>CAVZQN010000014.1:0-6004 GCA_963777505.1 uncultured bacterium | reverse complement strand
GCCCGCGGCTTCAATCTACTTGTCTGCTGTACAACGAATACTCAAACTGTTCGAATCTTCATTCCGTCCAATGAAGATTGGATTGACACCCAAATCAATTTACTACCCGGGCAAGTTTTAGAACTAAAAGTAGAAAGCAACGAAATAACCAATACCACCGGGCCTCTTCAAATCGCTTTGGCGCCGAACCAACAAAATATAAATGCATTGGAAATCAAAGATTCAAAAAATGTCGAAATTTTACAGCCCTGCCGATTATTTGTGGGCGTTAAGGATAGCGATTAGAACGATAATGCAGGCTGGTATGTTCTTGAGACCCAAATCAAAAATTAGTTGGTCGCATTTTTGTTATAGGTGGCGCGCGATAGACTTCACCCATTGCCCCTGTGCGCCAATCGAGGAAATCACTTCGTAAGGTCCTATTTTTTTACCGGGTGAGGTCGCCATCGCGACATTATACTACTCGGCAAATCGTCTTCATTTCGCAGTTCGCCTATAGGTAGGATCTTACAGACCCGGTCTTGTTTATAGCATGCAAGACCCGGAGCCTGTTCCAGGAATATAATAAAAGTACTCTCCAAATCGAAACCGTTTCATTAGCGGGAGAAATGCTTTGAACAGAAAGTGTATTTCTACTTTCTTTATCTTCTTGCTTCTTTCTTTTGACCTGCCTGATATTGCGTTATCTCAACAACAAAATGAAGTTAGATCACTGATAGAAAAGGGAAATCAATTTCGGATTAACGGCCAATATAAAGAAGCGCGGCAATCTTTTGAACAAGCTAAGACTGTTGCAGAATCTCTGAATGATCAACCGGCCGTTGCAGAATCACTAAATAACATTGGATATCTTTTTTTTCTCACGGACGATTATCAACTCGCTCTTGAAAACTTTGAGCAAAGTTTAAAACTGAGCAAAGCGATTGGGTATCAAAAAGGGATCGCAAAGTCTTTCAACAATATTGGACGCGTGCACGCCACCCAGGAAGATCACGATGTTGCACTCGACTACTTCCACAAAAGTTTGTCGATAAGCGAAAGCTTAAAAGACAACTCAGGTATTGCAGACTCATTGAATAGTATAGGGATTGTCTATTATGTGAGAGCGGAAAATGACAAAGGCCTGGAATATCTAAGACGAGGTTTAGCTCTGCGCGAAACATTGAAGGATGATACAGCAATCGCTTCCTCACTGAATAGCATAGGGTTGGTTGAAAGAGAGTTGGGCAATAATGAATCAGCAATAACTCACTTCAAAAAAAGTCTCTCGATCAGGGAAAAACAGGGGGACAAAGCCGGCATTGCGCTTTTAATGTGTAGTATTGGATCCGTGGAAGTTGCCCAAGGAAATTACAAGGAAGCATTAGACCACTATCAAACCGGGATACAAATCTATCAGACGTTGGGGAACAAAGCTTATATGGCTAATGCTTTGGGCACTCTTGGTCAAATTTACTATTCGCAGGGACACTATAGATTGGCATTGGAGTCATATCAAAAAAGTTTGAAACTTTATGAAGAGACGGGACAAGAAACGGGTGTGACGCATATGCTCAATTTGATCGGAACTCTTCACTCCGATCAAGGCAATTCGAATGTGGCTCTTGACTATTTGAATAAAGCCCTTCGATTGGAAGAAGAATCAAAAGATAAGAGGGACATAGCAAATACACTGATGCTCCTGGGGAGCCATTACAGAATGGAAGGAGATAACGAAAAAGCTCTGACGTATTATCAGAAATCTCTGACGATCGCTGAAGAAATTCAGCAAAGGTATCTTTCCTCATTGCTCTTAAACAGCATTGCAAATGTTCAGGCCGGGATGGGAAATTTCGAACTGGCCAAGACAACTCTTGATCAAAGCCTGGAAATCAGCAAGCAAATAGACAACAAAGTAGCAACCACTGATGCACTAAGTGTAATCAGTACGATTCATTATGAGCAACAGGACTATGTGCAGGCGTCGGATTTCGCTGAACGTTCCGTAGTTCTGGCAAAAACGGTTGGTCAGCGCTCTGCGCTCTGGGAGGCTTTAACGAATTTGGGAAAAGCACAGGCAGCACTGAATGAGCCTGACAAAGCGATTCGTTCCTTTGAGAATGCCATTCAGACAATTGAAAGTTTGCGAATTGATGTTGCAGGTGCTGAAGAAGACCAACAGCGATTCTTCAAAAATAAATTGACTCCGTATCAATTAATTGTAGATTTGTTACTTCACAAAAGTGGAGGCGAACCGGCCGCTCTGGCTTACGCAGAGCGCGCCAAATCAAGAGTGCTGCTGGATGTTCTTCAAAGTGGGAGGATAAATATCGCGGGTGCACTGACATCTGACGAACTTGAGCAAGAGCGAACATTAAACCAGAAGCTGATCTCTTTGAATCGTGAAGTTCAAAAAGCAAAGCTTGATCAAAAATTGAATGAATCGCGTCAAAAAGAGCTGACAGGGAGTCTAGATAAAGCACGACTGGACCTGGAACAATTTCGCACAAACATTTACGTCGTTCACCCGGAACTTAAGGTTCAGCGAGGCGAAGCAGAAGTTGTTACGCCTGAACGCCTGAATCAACTCATGTCTGATCCGAAGGAAGCTTTTTTGGAATATGTTGTAACGCAAGAAAAAACATTTCTCTTTGTTATATCGAAAGAAGAAAACAAAGTTTCTGTAGATACAAATGTCTTCACAATCAATGTAAAGCAGAACGAACTTGCATCTCGCATCAGCAATTTTAGAAACCAAATGGCGGACCGCAAGCCCAATTTCCGCACAGAGGCTGCAGCGCTGCACAATCTTCTTATAACGCCTGCGAGTGAAATCTTAAAAACGAAACGCAATCTTGTGATTGTTCCGGATGATGTTTTGTGGGAACTGCCTTTTCAGGCGCTACTCTCCGGCAAAGATCGATATTTATTGGAAGATTATAGTTTGTATTATGTACCTTCATTGACCGTGCTCAATGAAATGAAAAAACTCAGAAAACAAAAGCAGGGTTCAGTCGCAATCAATCTCTTTGCTATGGGAAATCCAGCTTTAGGAACAAAGACCAGGGAAAACGTCAAGGAAATATTCAGGAATGCAAATTTAGATCCGTTGCCTCAAGCGGAAAAAGAAGTACAAGAACTTGCGAAATTGTATGGCATCGACCAAAGCGCGATTTATATAGGCTCTAACGCGCGCGAAGACAGAGTGAAGAATGAAGCAGGCCAATATAATTTTCTTCATTTTGCAACGCATGGCCTGCTAAATAATTCCACACCTTTGTATTCTCAAATCCTGTTAGCGCAAAATGAGGCTCAACAAGAAGATGGATTGTTAGAAGCCTGGGAGATCTTGAATCTGAAATTAAATGCAGATCTGGTTGTTCTGTCAGCATGTGATACAGCTTTGGGAAAAGTAGAGAAAGGTGAAGGGATGATTGGTCTCACCTGGGCTCTATTTGTGGCCGGTGTTCCAAATACCGTTGTAAGTCAATGGACTGTTGATTCCGCTAGTACGACAGAACTGATGATCCAATTTCATAAAAAATTAAAATCACTCCTTTCCGATTCAACTTCAAGAACTCCAATACCTGATGCACTTCGTGCTGCCGCATTGAACCTGCTTAAAACAGATGAGTATCGTCATCCCTTTTACTGGGCACCATTCGTTGTGATTGGTTCAGGAGAGTTTGCTGCCTCAGATTAATATCCCGAGATCAGCAAGGGAAAGATTAGCAAGAAGAAAGAAACATATATAGGAATATTTTATGAAATTTATCATCTTATTTAAGCAGAGAGGACTATAAAAAGTTCCGAGCGATAGGAATGGACACAAACCCGAGTCAGCATTTGTCTGACGAAATCCTTAACAATTATCGACAGCACAAACTATCCGGACAGAGGTTATTGAAGGCTGATCTGCATGTAACGGACTGCGAGGACTGCAGAAAGAGGCTTCGTGAAATGGCAGCTGTTTCTTCAAATAACTTTATACGGGATCTGCGTGCGGAATTCCACCAAAATGTCCGATTGGAAGAAGATCATGTTCCGTACGAACAGCTTGAATCGTTAGTTGATACAAAGCTTGATCCTGTAAATTTGGAAATTATTCAGAGTCATCTTGAAGTATGTGGACAATGCCGGGATGAGGCTGATGAACTTCGCGCTTTCCGCGAAAAAATGGATCAACCTTCGGCTAATGTTATTCCTTTGCGTCGCAAAACAGTTCTCAATGTTGCGCTGCAAGTCGCAGGTATCGCAGCTATGATGGCATTCTTTGCCTGGTTAGCTACGTTGCCTTTCCGAGATCAAGTGAAAGAATTACGAACCCAACTCGAAGAAGCTCAAAAACAAATTAAGCAAATAAGTATCCAAAATTCCGAGCTGCAGCGTACTTCGAATCAATTGCAAGCTGGACTTAGTCAACTCAAAGGTTCTCAATCCGGAGTTCGAGTTATCGCTACACTCAACGATGGCGGCAGAATTCTGAGCCTGGATCAAAATGGCAAGATCTCAGGCATCTCAACTGATTCGCCGCAATATATCCAAATGGCAAAAGATGCATTAACGAAACAAACAATTGAAACACCTGTTTTGCTTGCCAAGCTAATCGGCAAAGAAGGTACTCTTCTTGGAGAGGCTAAGAATGGACGTCCATTTAATCTGATTGCACCAGTTGGTACTGTCCTTTCAGAAGATCGGCCAAATTTTCGATGGGAACCTCTCACTGATGCTACAAGCTATCGAGTGCATGTGTACGATCGAGACTTTAACGAAGTTGCGGCAAGCGAAGCGCTGAAAGGAATAAACTGGACTCCTTCAAATCAGTTGAGGCCAGGAAGCACTTATAACTGGATCGTAACAGCTCAACTCGGGGGTAAAGAAGTTTCATCACCCACCCCGCCTGCTCCTGAAGCGCGATTCATTGTTCTGGATTCTGATCAAAATGCACAGCTGAACCAAGCAAAACAAGATCTCGCACAATCACATCTTCTTCTCGGATTGACCTACGCAAAATTGGGGCTGCTAGATGACTCTGTCGCTGAGTTCGAGAAGCTCGTTCTCGAGAATCCGGATTCCCCAATTGCTCATAAATTGTTAGACCGCGTTAAATCCCGCCGCAAAAAGTAAGTACAGACCCTACCAATATCCGTAGTTTTCAGCATCTTCAGTCGTTGAATGTTGCAAATGCGAAAAGGAGCGAATATGGGTTTTGATGGGTCAGCAAAGAATGTGTTCGCTGGTTTTGGTTTTTCCAAGATGAAAGAACTTCAAAAGATCCGATCGCAAATTGCAACCGATTTGCATGATGACATCGGATCGGGACTTTCCCAAATTGCGATCATGAGTGAAGTAATTGCAAGGAGAATTCCATCTGAAAATAATTCAGTTGTGGAATCGTTGTGTGAAATCGCAACGGCATCCCGCGAACTTGTCGATTCTATGAGCGACATTGTATGGTCCGTAAATCCTAACAAAGATGATACCGAAAATTTAATTCAGCGAATGCGCCGTTTTGCAAACACTTTTCTAGATGGCCGGGATATTGAATTTCGATTTCATGTATCAGGCAACGATTTTGATCGAAAATTGCCTCGAGATGTGAGGCGCCATCTTTTTCTCGTATTTAAAGAGGCTATTACGAATGCGCTTCGACATTCCTGTTGTACATCGCTTGAAATTTCAATTCAAATGGAAAAAAAGCAAATGATCATAAGCATTACTGATAATGGAAAAGGATTCGATCCGCTAAATCAGACCCTAGGGAATGGCATTGGAAACATGCGTATGCGGATGAATGAAGTAAAAGGCAATCTTCAAATCATTTCCAGGAAAGGGCAGGGCACAATCATTCGACAATTCGCACCTCTGATTCGTTCAAAATTTTTTTGGAAAGAATTAATTCTCCGAGCCATTGCTTTCCGCAACAAATGGAATCGGACTGAACGGTTCATTCGGCATTCTGCGTGATATTTTTCGAGTGTTTAAGACACAAATGCACGAGGATCTCCTGGCCCGGTTCACACTA
>CAVZQN010000013.1:0-17993 GCA_963777505.1 uncultured bacterium | reverse complement strand
GTTGCACATTATCGCATTCTAAATAAGCTTGGTGGCGGCGGTATGGGCGTGGTGTATGAGGCTGAGGATCTGAACCTCAAACGTCATGTCGCACTGAAATTCCTTCCTGACGATTTAGTTGCAACTCCGGAAGCATTGGAGCGGTTCCGGCGCGAAGCTCAATCGGCATCTGCTTTGAACCATTCGACACATCTGCACCATCCACGACATCGGCGAACACGAAGGGACGTCCTTTCATCGCCATGGAAATGATGAAAGGAAAAACGTTAAAGCACACCATTTCCGGACAACCGATGGAGATCGAGCAGATTCTGGAATGGGGTTCTCAAATTGCGGATGCCCTTGATTCTGCACATGCAAAACACATCATCCATCGCGATATTAAGCCGGCCAACATTTTCGTCACCGAACGCGGAGTCAAGCAAAGCTGCTCGACTTTGGACTGGCCAAACAGACCAGCGGAGCTCGAAACAACAGATACGGAGATGCCCACTGCCAGCCACACCGCAGCAACTAACCAAAGAGCGGATCGACTATGGGCACCGTTGCTTACATGTCGCCCGAACAAGCACGCGGAAAGGATCTCGATGCACGCACCGACCGTGCGAGCAGGTCTTAGACCCCGCCCCTACAGTCTAGCGTAAATTAATCGGAATCTGCTATTGTTGTAGTACTACTGGCAGCATCATTCTTCCTCCTCAGCGCGAACAACGAGACGGTAGCCTTCCGAAATGAGAGGCGTTCCCCTGCTACGCAGCTTGCACAGTGAACCGCGCTGGATAGCTTTCCTGATAAAAATGAAACTGCCAGTCGATTTATCAGCGAACGCCTGCGCTTGAATCAGCGCGGGGTGAGCTCCCAAACCATGATTGGGATCATATATATTTATCGCTAACTGAGCATCAGCTTAAGCTGATTTCTTCAGTCCCACATTCGACGGAATAAGAACAGAATTATCCTTTTCATTCAACCAAGCGATTCCGATCTTATTAAACCTGTATTCAATTGATTCTGAATCGATCACATTCGCCAGCCACTCCGCTGGCACTTTGGCCTCTGCAGCTATTTCACCAAGGTTTCGAACATTTCCTGCGTTTTTTTCATTAGCAAATTTTCTCAATGTAACGCAAACTGTTTTAAGCCGTGCAATGAATTCGGTTTCTTTCTTTAACGCACCATTGAGGTGGAGTCCTTTAAGCCAACCACTCGGGCTTAAAAAAAACATTTCCACTTCTTTTCGCCGGTGTGGCGAAGAAACTGTTTTTGAAACAATGCATACCAGGTTGACGGTAGATAACCAGGATAATTTCCTTGATCGAGCTTTACAGCTTTGGCTCGCACATCTTCATGAATGTCGGATGCAATTTTACGAAGGAGTTCTTTCTCCTTTTTGGCCTTATCTATTTTTGAAAGCATATTTCTCTATCTCCTTTGTTTCTTTGTAATCCATCTATAGATCACGAACTCTATTTGAAAGTTGAAGACGTAGTACTTAGCAGGGTCCGGGAGGGATTGTGAAATATCCGCTTGACGCTTCTTCAGCGATTCTTGAGTCTACGATTAATCCTTCAAATGAATGCGGCTTAAAGACACTTAAGCGTTTACCAATTATAAGTTAGCTCAAATAATAACCTAAAATCATAAGAATGTAATAGAGCTAAAATATTAGAAGAGGTTCCTTAGATAACTTTTTGTGAAAATAGTACGCTATCAATGAATAATCCCAGCGTACGCTGTTGTCAGTCCGTCTTAAAATGTGAGCAATAACGTTTGACGTTAATATTTGGTTTAGCGCTCTTCGAATTCTTCGTGATCAGGTTCGCCTCATTCAAGGCCTTTATTCGCTCTTCCAGAACCGGCTCATACTTCTTTTTCAGCCAGCGATTCAACTTCAAAGCATACTCCAAAGAAAGTTTACTTTTGGTGACCAAATTGGATCGCATGTCTTATCTGTTTGTTCTTCTGCCTTCAAGAGAAAAACGTTCCTTCCAGAGCGTAAGCTTCGGACGATGTAGAATCAAGATCGAGATTTTTTTTGACGATCTGCAACCCGGTGGAAATCGGTTCAGCTCCAGATCGTTTTTGGGATTGAAGCCATTCAGCTTCCCTTCGCAACAAATCGGCATATAGCTGATAGACGGTAGGTTCTTCTTTATTCAACTCGATGGCTTTTTTGAAATTTTTTCGGCCCATTTGAAACAGGGTACTCGGAGAATGTCCCAATTTTATGTTCCAGCGCGCGGCAAGAGTTTCATCACGCCCTAGAAATCCGAATGGCTCATAATTAGAAGGATCTATTTCAATCGATTTCTGATAAGAATTGCGCGATTGTTCAAGTAAAGATGTCGGATCATTTCCTTTTTGAAACTCGTAATTTGCCATCTGATAAAAAATACTGCCGAATGCAGTTGGAACATATGAATTGTTCATTAGCTCTGCACATTTCTTCAAAGTATCAAGACATTGTGCATATGATTTAGTGGGATCACGTCCCGAAAGAAGCTCAAAATTACCCGCCTCCATGTATGCAAGGCTCAGATTAAATAAGGCAAAGGCATTTTTTGGATTCGCTTTGATGGCCGTTTGATATTGTTCAATTGCATTTTGGAAAGCAGATGTTGGATCTAAGCCACGTGACGCTTCATAAGACGCAATGAACCAGTATGCGATTCCAGCATTTATAAAGGCCTGGGTGTAGTTAGGATTTATTTGTTCAGAGGTTCGATATTGTTGAATCGCTTTCTGAAATGTAGGCCGTGGATCTTTTCCGTGTTTCAGTTCATATTCTGCAAGAAGTGAATACGCAACGCCAAGTGCTCCTAAATATGGTGAAAATCCTGGCTTAATCTGAACCGATTTTCCAAGAAGGTCTATCGATTTAGCCAACGAATTTCGTGGATCCATTCCATGTCGAAGCTGATACTCGCCAATCAATCTGTATGCAATTCCGGATTCAGAGAATGCGATAGGATTTCGCGGACTTAACTTCTGCAATTGCTCACCCATCTGAATTGCCTGTTCCATCATCTTCCGCGGGTCTTCACCGGTGTTGTACATCAGATAGTTTCCTGCACTGGTGTAGATTTTTAGCTTGCGAGCGTATCCTTCCGGAGCTTCCGGATTAATCACGATTGCTTGATCCGCAAAATGAAGTCCTTGATCGAAAGCAGTTTGATTGGTCTTTCCCTTCTCTGTATCGCGAATCAGAATTTCAGTCCATCTGGAAGCTTCGTTCAAGTAGATTTCTGCTCTACTTCTACCTAATTCGATGGCGATCCGATTGGCGGCGGCCGCCGCATCCAAATTCTTTGCAGCTTCTTCAGAGTCACCCTTATCTTCAAGTTCACTCGCTCTTGATTGATAAAGATCTCCTTCCAATTTTTTTGCATCGTAAGACCAACCGGCTTGCTTGTAAGCCTCAATGGCATTTTTTAGCGCATCACTGTATCGCTTCTCATAAAATGCAATGAGTCCTTCCGCATACGCAGGCGAATCAATGCTCGTTTTCGACATCTTCAAGTATTCAACGGCCGGATCACGAAGCTCTTTCTCGATTTTCGCAAATTGCTCATCACGAAGTACTTTGTTCTTAATGGATGCTGCTTCGGCTAATTCACGTTGATAACGGATTCCATACAGCTTCCCAAGAGTGTAGATCGTTGATGGTTCACGATAATTAGATTGCCACGCAATTTCCAGATTTTGAAATGCTTTGTCGTAGTCACCGATAGCGAAATATCCCAACCCCAGCGCATTATGTCCCGGACCATATGCCCAACTACCAGCTTCCCTGGTTCGATTTTCAATTTTGGAAAGACGCTTTTTGGCTACAGCTGATTCCGATCTAATATCATGGATTGGAGCTGAATAAACGCTTAACATCATCGATTCAATACTTCGAACTTCCTCACCGAACTCTCTTGCATACTTTGATTGAATGCTGGACTTTGTTTGCACCCAGACTAAAGCGCTAATAAGAACCAAAGTGATCAGTAAAGCGCCGGCGATGCTTACTGCAGCTACTTTATTTTTCTTTGCTTTTTTAATCAGGCGTTCTGAAAAACGTATCGGCCTGGCTGAAATCGGATCGCCATCCAAATACCTTTGAAGATCTTCGTACAATTCTTTAGCAGATTCATAACGGAGATGAGGCTCCTTTTGCATGCACTTCATCACAATCGTTTCAAGATCGATCGGAATATTACGATCGATTTTTCTAATTGGAACAGGATCTTCTTGCAACACCCTGATCAAAACGTCAGCGGAACTTTTGCCAGGATAGGGTGTTTGACCTGAGAGCAATTCATACAATGTAGCTCCAAGACCGTAGACATCTGTCCTGCGATCAAGATGAGCCGTATCCCCGCGAGCTTGTTCCGGAGCCATATAGTGCGGGGTTCCAACAACAACTCCTGAAAGTGTTAAACCTGCAGCTTCTTGCTCCCGCGCTAAACCGAAATCCAGAATATAGGGCTGCCAGATTCCTTCTTCAGTTTTTACCACCATGATGTTGGATGGTTTGATGTCCCGGTGAATAAGCCCTTCTTTATGCGCAGAATGCAACGCCTCCGCAACTTGCTTGATGATCCGGAGCTTTTCTTCAAGTTTTAATTCTGTCGCTGCATCGCGCAAAGTTTTGCCAGCGATAAATTGCATTGCAATAAAATGCTTTCCATCGACCTCCCCTACTTCATACACTTTACAAACATTGGGGTGATCAATTCTTGCTTGTAATCTTGCTTCCTGAGCAAAACGGCGATTCAATTGAGGAGTTTCAGCACGCAATATCTTTAATGCTGCGAACCGTTTGAGTTTTGGATCATAACCTTTGAAAACCTGTCCCATTCCGCCAGAACCTAAAACAGCATCAATATCATAATGACCAATATGTTTTGGAATTTGAAAGTGGCCGTCGCCTTTTGCCTTGGCGTCTGCATCTGAATCGAGAGTCAAAAGTTGGGAAGGGCTGGAATCGACGGAATCATTGGATTCAGGAGGCTCAGGATCTTCACGGGATTCTGTCACTTAAAACTCCATGAATACGTTTGACAGTAGGTTTTTATTGTAGCGGAAAAAGGGAAAAGGAAACAGTTTTAAGATCACTCTATGAGTGTCTTATAGTGAATCAAAGAACCTACAAAATACAATGCTCCATTTTTCCCCGGCAACAACATCATTGATGAAATATGAACCCGGACCTGTCCCCGCCAAAGTTCATCGACGACTGCCGGTTTCTTCTCAACGAAACCGGAGTTGCTAACGGTAGGGAGTAAAGGAGCGAGAGGAGACCATAACGCTTGACGTTATTAACGGGGAGCGTTAATATAGGTTTTGTGTGATCAAGACCTTTAAGGGCGATGATACCGAAAAGATTTTTAATAGGATTCTTGTTCGCAGATTTTCACGTGAGGTGCAGCGGAGTGCCCGTCGAAAACTTTTACTTCTGGACGCTGCAGAAAAGTTATCCGATTTAAGCATACCTCCGGGAAACCGTTTAGAGGCATTGAAAGGAAATCGAAAAGGTCAATATAGCATCAGAATAAATAATCAATGGCGGATTTGTTTTAATTGGATTGGATCTGATGCCGAAGAAGTTGAAATAACGGATTACCACTAGGAGAAGCGTTATGGCAAAAAAAATGATCCCCATTCATCCTGGGGAAATTTTGCAACTAGAATTCTTGCTACCAATGAAAATCACACAATACCGCCTTGCTACTGATATCGGCGTGCCTCCTAGACGCATCAATGAGATCGTACATGCAAAACGATCCATTTCCGCAGACACAGCGCTTCGATTATCTAGATACTTTGGTACATCAGAGAGATTTTGGTTGAATCTTCAATCACGATACGATCTTGATAAAGAAAAAGATCGAATCGAAAAAGTACTCGCACGCATACAACCAATTTCAGCCTGACATGCTTCCAAAGTAGCGATGAGAAACGAATACACAGCACAAAATTAAAAGGGCCCGATTCAACATCGGGCCCCTAATATCAGAAAGTCAATTCCTTTTAATCATCGGTTTGGATCGTACCTTGAGCTTCAGCATCCACAAGTGTTGCATTCACTGCGTCGCTCAGTACCACTGAAAAGGTTTCGTCCTGTTCCGATTTGTTATCACCTTTGATGTTAACGGTTATTTCACCTTCCGTAGCTCCAGCCGGAATAACGACAGTGCCGCCATTATTCTTTTTATAATCCTGGCCTGGTTTTGCTGTGCCCTTTACTATCTCGAAGTTGACTGACACAGTTGCTATCGTTGGTGTTGAAAGCGTGACAATAAAGGTTGCTGGAGTAGTTCCAGAATCACCTTCCGCAATTTCCACATCGCTGATTGAAATTTCTGGAAGGTTTGGTTCACAACTGAAGACGTTTACATTGTCCACGTACCAACCGGTGGCTCCAGTTCCACAATCGGTTCCGAAATCCCAACGCAAGCGGATCGAGTCTCCGGGTTGTGCAAAGTTTCCGAGATTTACGTGTGTACGTCCCCATGATCCTTGACTGGCTGAGCCGGGATCAGTGCCGCTCCATGCTGGCAGTCCTGCTAATGGGTTAGTACTTCCAAGCAAGAACACAATGTAATTGTTGAAAGTAAATTCCGATGGCGGAATTTGCTGGAATGGTCCGCCATTTACACTAATCAACAAGATTCCTCCATCGACTGCTGGTTCAGTGGCAATCCAATGGTCGAATGTTGCCATAGCAAAGTCGGATGTCGCAGGAAGAATGATCTCAGGACTTGTTAGATTCAAAACTCCAGTTTCATCATCATCTGGCACGCAGTTACCGCTATTCGGATCAGGTGAGAAGAAGGCGGATCCGGCGCGTCCATCTGGAAGTGAACCGACCCATGTCCAATCGCGAGGTGTGAAGCTAGGTGAAGTTGCAGTGCGGCCGATGATCCATGATGAGCCAGGATCACTTTCAAAGTCGAACAACTGGATGTCTTCTACAACTCCGCTTGTAACTTCGGCATCGCAAAGATCTGGTAGTCCAGGATTCAGGAGTGGACCAAAATTACAGAATGCTGGTAGTGTCCGCAGTTCAACAGCTTCAATTGCATTGGTTACTTCAGCACAATCGGCCGGAGTGATGACTTCGCCAGAATCTCCGCCGGTCAGTGCATTGAGTGGCTGCCCTGTGAGATCTGCGCATGATGCTTCCAACGCATCCGCATGATCAACGAAATCACTGTCATCTACGTGATAAACCGTAGCAGCGCGGAAGTGGATATGAACTGCCTTCGTAAGACCGATTGGTGTAACAGTTTCTCCATTAAACGTTCCACCATCGATAAGCAATGCGAAAGCGTGGTTTGGTATTCCGGAATTTATGTGTACACCACCGTTATCCGTTGCGTTACAGATGTAGTACGCTGTGTCGGTGACTTTTCCAGGATTGGAATAGCATGTTGGATTCCACATATCGCGTAGTGCGCCACCCGAAGTAATTTCTTCACCCATCAACCAGCGATACGATTGATCGGCGCCTTCTTCCGCAAGTAGAGTTACATTCACAACATCTGTTTGGAGAGCTGTTCGAATGGCATTTCCATCAGCTTGTTGAATTCCAAGTGATGGAATTGTCACATTCTCTGCTCCGGCTGCAGTACCCATTGGCGGAAGACCATTGGCCGCATTGTTTGCGATGATCACGCCAACAGCGCCAGCAGCCTGTGCATTGAGTACTTTCTGAACAAACGTACAGGTACCACGGTTCACAATCGCAATCTTTCCGCTGACGGCTGCAGCGTTTGTTAGTGCTGAGCAACCGTCGAATGTGCTTGGTCCCGCTGCATCAGCAGGATCAAGCGCGGCTACTACGTCATTCGTAATACCCGTTGATGTTAATGGCGGACCAAAAGAAGCAGATTGAGCGAATTTATCTCCAGCGATCCCTGCAGGCGAATTCACTTTTACCTGACCTACCGGAGGAGAGAAACTGGAACATGCTGCTGCAGTGCGCGGTCCACCAGGAGCATCAACGCCACGGTTATTAATAAAATCAATCGTCTCACCCCAAATGTCAGAGTAAGACTCATTCAGAGCACCGGATTGCCATTGATAAATCAGATTGTTTGCATACTGAGTGTAAGCGTGCCCCCATTCGTGAGCGGTTACATCATCCGTTGTATAACCAGGGCAGAATGAAATGAACGAACCATTCCATGATGCATTCGGACAGCCATATCCACGGTTGAAGATTGCATCCATGATTCCATCTTCACCATCGTATGAAAGATATCCAAACGCATTTTTGAACATGTTATATGTTTCTTCGGAAGCGATAATCATGTTGTTTGCTTCCTCTTGCCTGGTTGGAAATCGATCCCCTTCTACCCAATACGGACGGTTCGGATAACTATTGGGAACAACTGGTAGACCTTTGCCGTTGTAGGCGCGTCGAAACAGGTCATCGTGCACACCAGTAATTCTGTCGATAACTTTTCCTGTATGCGCGTTAACATAAACGAAGTCGCGGATCCCCGCGCCATCCGTAACTTCGATCTCCCATGCTAAATGGTTGGCACCTGGAACGCCTTTCACCAGGCCTTCCCGAAAAATGTAGAGAGTTTTCTTTCCAATTCTGAGATTATTTGAATTCCCGCGATCAGAGATTACGAAATTCCGAGCAACCTCTGCGGCACGTCCGCTCTCCCATGTCGGTGTTGGTTTTACAGATATACCAGGGATTGCAGTTCCAACTACTGCCTTCAGTTGATTCGAAGCGTCAAAATGGGTTTTGATGGTACCGGCAAATACGGGGACGCCTCCATGAAATTGTTTCCATGTTAAATGCGTTTCGCCGAGTTGGTCGATGACTTCGGAATGAAATCGAAGCTCATTTGCATCACTCACTCCAAGCGCAGCACCAAAGTTACGGAAAAACAATAAGGATTGCTCCTGCTTGTCTTGTTTCGTTGGGGCTTGTGTGATGCCCAGCCTGGCACTTGCTTCGGGTTGCAGCCGGATAAATCGAGCAGCACCCGTTGCTTTGTGCTTCGAAACCACCAACATTCCACCAGCCGAATCCTGAAGCCGCTTCAATGCAGCATCGCGAGCATCGTTGCTATCAGTCTGCGCCGACAAAGTTGGCGTGATCAAGCACGCGCATACAATTACGGCGAACATCGCCTTCCTGAGTTTCATTTACAACCTCCTGTTCAGGGTTTGAGAGATACTTCAGCCATCAGCAGTTTTACGCAAAAACTACTTGACTGAATTTTTAGAAAAGAGAGACTGCGAGCATCGGATATATGGGTGGATTTTTTAAAACCTGGGGGTGGTCAAATTATAGCATCAAAAAACTGAAAGATTGCAAGGCCGAACGAAACTCAGCGCAGCTAGATTTTATTAAGACTGTCCCGCGCTAAAAAGTGACAATTTTAAATCTTGTGATTTGAACCCAGGCAACTTAAATCGCAGTATGAGCAACTTCCGTTCCTTTTTCGCATTCTGGTGGTGCATGACATCGACGTGAACAAAATTGCTTCCTTTGGCATTGAACTTGCTATCTTGAGTAGGGAGAACGTAGCACATGTCTACGCACAGGAGGAAAAATGCAGATCAAAAAATCAAACGGAATTAATACTTCTCAAACTATTGAAACTCACAATTCCACGATTGAAAAAAAACCGGGCGTAAGTGTAGGTATAAGTTCAATTCCAGATTCTTTTGAATCGGCTTCCAGTAAGTCCTCTAACGGAAAAACAAATTCAACATCGTCTGCACATCAGCGATTTGAAGTTTCACAGCAACCAAACCTGAAGGACACCCTTTTTAATGCGTTTCGTCAGTCGATTAGCGAAACGAATGAAGACAAAAAGGATTATCTGGAAAACTTGCAAGAACAGAATCAAACGGCGAACGAACTTAGCGAATACTTGGAAGAACTCACAAATCAATCACAGGATTTGCAGGAAAATTCAAAAGGCTCAGAGCATTCAGAGCCAAAACCTATAGCCGCTACAAATCAAAATGCGGACCTCTTAGAAGCAGTTGCAAGAAGAAATAGTGAATCTAATGACCTTGGCAGCATTAGAAAGACTTCCAAAAAGGAAGAACGACATTAGACAAATATTTTTCTTTGGGCATATTCGCTTCCGTATATCCAAAATGTAAACACAACGCGCGCGAGAGGTCGCAACATTGAAACGGTTGTAGTTTAGAAGTGACAGCTGTTTTGCGCGCAATTTTGTTGAACTTTTGTCATCAAAAACTGTGCGGCCATTATTAATGTAAGTCCCTAACCTGCTCTTTATCAAAACTTCTGCTGGATGAAAAAGATGAGGAGCGAAGTGCAGAAATGAAACTCGCAAATGTAGCAGCTAAGAGAACAATTAATGCACAGCAAGATAGGTTAATGGATCCATTGGACTGACCGCTAATAATTGCACCGTCATTAGAGCCGATGGAAATTTAGCGTTGCAGCAAGGGCGATCAAAACGTCGCCCTTGCCAGTCTCCGGAACTTCAAGGGGCTTAACGGAAAAACGCTAAGCCACGAATAACCTTATTAAACGCCACCAGGAATTTTGGGGTGCAAATCTACATGAGTGTAAGAACTTTGAAGCGCAGATAAAAGATCGTGACCGTCGCTACCTGGCGCTGCTTCCCGCAGTTCCTGAAAGAGTTCCTCCATGACTTTATCCGCGCGCAAACCCGGATATTCTTTCAACAAATATTTCACGGCTTCATCTTTGGTCATATCTTTCAACGCATCCTTCGCTTTTTCATGAACACCTGCAACGATTTTGGAAATCGTTTCCGCGCCTTCGATTCCAAGCATCTTTTTAGGAATGCCCCCTCCCGGCAGTAAGCTGAATCCAAGATCCATCATCCACTTTAATCCGGCTTCATTCGCAGCCTTGCGATCTTTCGCACTCTTAACCGCAGTCTGCATTCCATTGTTAACAAAGCCCATGGTTTCGCCCATGATGTGCGTGAGTTGAGTCCGTTCCATTCCGTATTTCGCAGAGAAAGCTTGTTTTGACATTTTTGAATCGTTGATGTCAGCCATCCAACCGTTCATTTTTCCTGCAAGAAATTTACTCGTCTCATCACGATACTGGCCTGTAGGTTCAGAAAACAGAGCATGCTGGAAAAACCCTTCCAGTTTCGGCTGAATTGCCGACCTGTGTGGGTTGTCGCTTTCGTCATCAAATACCGCCTTATTTTGTGCAAGTCCAGATTTCCAAATCTTATCGAAATCATCCTGGAAAATTCCGGATAAGGCATCTTTCATGTCCGTGCTTTTAGACCAGATTGGGATCCGTTTAGGGTCAGAGTACACGTCTGCTGCTGATTGGAACATGTTTAACCGAAGGTCTTCCAACTCTTTAACATTAATCGGGAGTGACCGATCACGCGCATCTCCGTGACTTGCTATGTAGGTAGTATTGACAAGATTAGCGACACCTGTTGGTTGTTGAGTGGCTTCTGCTTTTCGTCCTTCATACGTGGAAGAGGCTTCATAAACGGACTGAGGTTGATAAGAAGTCGCATCTTTAACAAATGAGTCAAGCTTGTTTTCCTTACTCAGCTTGCTCATGAATTTCAGTTGATCTTCGGTGGTAGTTTTCCCCATCAATTCCGCAGCTGACGTAGCATAAGCCGCTTTCGCTGTAGCATTCCACTGATAGGCTTGATAAAGCTGCATATTGTTTTCAGCAAACGACTTCTTCAAGTTTTCTGCTTCAGGAAGATTCGAAATGGACGTAGAAAGTTTTGCGAGAGTATCCACTCCCTGAGCGTTTGCAGCATGCACGATGCCCTGGACGTCCGATGATGTGAGATCGCCAGATTTATGCAGCGTATGAATAGCATCTCGCACACCTCCTGTATATTTATCAACATCCGCTTTTGAGTTATTGGGACGGCTGATGTACAGGAAATTGTGAGATCGTGCGATTAGTTCTTTGCTCTTGTCGCCGCCAATTGCTCCGAAAAATTCCTTCAGATATTTCGGATCATCTTTGTGTTTGGAAACTATTTCATGAAACTGCAGCGACGCATGAGCCGGGTCGGTATTTTCATATTTCATTACATGAGCTGCAGCTTCGATTGGTTTATCAAAGTTTCTAACAACGACATTTTTCAGATCCATTCCGGGTCCGTCAAAGACCGCGGCTTGTGGTTTCGCTCCGGCCGGTAGGGCGTTATTCAAGTTTTGCTGAACCAGTTGTCCTGATATCTGAAGCTGACTTTTTGTTTCGGTTCCTTGCTGTTTCAAGGCTGTAGAAGTTTTTGCGGTTACTGCAGGGTCGTCCGCAGGTTTCGACGGCGGTGGTGGGGTTGTGACCGGTTGTTTATCCTCGGTTGCCCCGACATTACCAGAATCCGTTCGGGTTATAGGTTTTGTTGTTGGATCGCCTATTGGTCCGCCACCCATTTTTTTGTCCTCCTGTTACATATTTGTTTGCTCTTAAAGGAAGACGATCCAACTCATGTAGTGAACGGAGGACAAAGACACAAAGAACAAATATTACTTAGATCTTATAAAATCCTTTGTGACCTTTGTTCTTGGTGGTGATTTCAATTCTTTCGCACGAATGTTCAATCCGCGCTTGAGCGTCCCCATGACGGATGTAGTAATTCCTGAGGAATGTCAATCAATTCCCATTACGGATCCTAAGCGGCAAATCTGCAAATCCTGAACGTTTCATAGTTGTAATTAATACTATTTCATCGATCTTTTGACCGGCGCTTCATCCGGGATGATCCTCCATATTTTTTTCTACCTTCCCGCACAATCTGAATAATTTCGTCAGTGGTGATTCCAAGTTGAATTCCAGGAACATCCAGTGGAGATTTACCTGGTTGTTCAGGCCTGATTTCGAAGGATTGCCCATCTCTTCTGGATATACGAACCGCCCCATCTTTCTTAGCCTGATTTAGTACGGAAGCTAAATTCTGACGAGCCTTCGAGTACGTATACGTTTTCATATTAAACCTCAAGGACCTTTATATTTGCGCGCTTTGCAGCACGCACAAGCCCATGATCCAGCGTTAAAAGAGCACAATTCGATGCTTGTGCACATTTCAATAAGTACGCATCGTAAGCGTAAATACGTCAGCATCTTCAGCGAGTCGTAATGCTTCAACTAGATCGATATCGACAAAACGGATTGCAATCTGATTGTAATTTTCAATCGCCTTTTCTGCTTCGGCTATTGTAATGCGTTTGCGTTTTATCATAGCCGAGAAAGCATTTCCAATTTCCCAATGAGTTGATGCTGGAGTAATCGAACTGCTTCCAGCTGTTAGATCAATTAAAGTTGCTTTTTCCGGCTCCTCCGCAACTACTGCGATAAGAACCGATGCATCAACTGCAATCTCCATTCAAAATTTCAACCTAATGTACAATTGTACAATACACACAATGACACCTCAAACTCAAAACTTCGTCGCTGAATTGATTCCGACTTTAACATTTCCTCCTACTTCTCATCATCAACGATCACTTTTGAATCATCGCTGTTATAGACAACATCGTTGCCATCTGTTTCCACCGTGATTGGAGCCACGCTATTTTCCTCACGGCGCACCCAGTAATCCTGTCCGGTATAAGAATCTCTCATCCAATAACCGCCAGTGTCTGATCCATCATGATTTTCCTTAATAAAAACATGATCGTAGCCTTCTCCCGGATTGATCGTTGTTCCTTCTCCGGATGTCTGATTGATCCGATCGTCTCCGCCGCCTGTTGCGATTTTGCTGTAATCTCCGCTATTTTCAACCCAATCATTTCCATCACCGGTCTGAATAGTGGAACCACTGCCTTTATTGTCAACGTAATCATCGCCGTCACCAGTAGAAATGGCTGCCCCTACTGGTCCCTCGACTAACACCGAATCATTTCCTGCTCCCGTATCGACGCGGTTGGCGTAACCGGAGTAAGTGTCAATTCCTCCATTCGTAAAGCGCTCACTGTTCAGGCGAACCCAATCAGCGCCGTCTCCGGTTTGTACTTCGTTGTTGTCTCCGGTTATTTCTACAATATCGTTTCCCTCGCCTGTGTTAATTTGATTATTGTCTCCATTCGAATTGACCGTGTCGTTTCCCGCACCTGTATCGATCGAAGTAAGCGAGCTCTGATTATTTACTACATCATTTCCATCACCGGTCTGAAGCTTAGTACCGACCAAATAATTCATGTTATGGATGTTCACAGTATCGCTTCCAGCGCCAGTATTAATTGTCAGTGACTGATATTGTCTGACTGTCCCGGACCATGCTTCCTTTCCATTTACATTCACATGAACTCTTCCATCGGAACTCTGCTGAATATCAACGAGATCATCACCATCACCTGTGAATAGGGTCTTAGGCAACAGAGCTCCATTCCATGGATCTCTACCAGTGAGTGGTTTTCGCTGATCGTATTCAGGTTTGTTATTGATTTGCTGATCTGCCTGACTCTCCGTTAAGGGCGCTTTCAGATCAACTTGTGCGGTGTTTTGAAACGATTCAGGATTCGATTTCATAGATTCGTTGTTAGCTAACTGTTGAGTCAACTGTGAACGCATAGCCATTGTCGAAAACATAGCTTCACTTCGAATCGATGAATTTGCGGCCGAAACTGGTTTTGCCTGCTGCGGGGCAATCTGCTCCTGCACATTTTGTTGCTGAGTTTCCTCGGTCTCGTTTATTTCCGGCGTTGTAATCCGTGGTGCTGAATTGATTCCGACCTTAAACATTTTTCCCTCCTGATGCGTTCAACACTAAAGCAACGCTTATGCCAAGAGCATTGTGCGGAGGATTTCGAGGATATGATCAGATCAGAATGCGTTTTGTTTTTTGCGAATCGGCAAAATTTTGCCGTTTGGCAAATTCTTGCCTTTACATCCGCCATTTGATGAGGCCATTCTATGGTACCGGCGCGTTTATTGTTGCAGAGCTTTCATAGCGAGACGATGGACATCAGGATCTGTCACGGCCATTAGCCGTTTTTTGACAACCCGGGAAAAATATTCACGTTCAGTTTTGTTTAACATTTCCCCTCGCACTTTTTTCATCAACACATCCCTCTGCTTTGGTGAAAAAAGTAGAGATAAAAAATGTTCCTGGCGCAACTCTTCACTTAAGCTCTGCTTCTCCTTTGCACGTCGCGGGGAGACAGTCGCACCCTGCGTTTGAAATGACCATCCACCATTCGTTGGACAAGTCCCTTCACAGGACGAAGTAGCGAATCGCCAGTAGAAGTTGACGTTCCTGGCATTGTTGTTTTTGCTAACGCAATGATTCGCTGTGAGGAAAAAGTTATTCTGCGATGGATTGTTGTCACTGATAAGCCCACCTGTGCAAGTGTAGAGGAATGCGCCCTGTGGCCACTCCATTTTTGCAACTGCCAGTGACAGCGTGTCGGCGATACCGCCGTAGCAAGTCGCATCCTCAACGCAGTTTATATTGTCACACGGCCAGTTCCGGCCAGGGGCGCATTCGGTACGAGTTTGAAAATCTCTTGCGATCCACCTGCGTATCTACGCGTAATCAAACCTGCTTGCCGAACCCGAAAAACGAAACTTTACTCAAGTTCGACTTTGCTGCCGCAGAGGAAATGTGCAGTTGCAGGATCGCTTCCGAACCGAAAATAGTGGCGGTCCAGAATTCACCTGTACGATTCGGACCCTTTCCGGTATAAGGGCCTATAAGCCTGACCATCCTTACTGTACAGGTAAACTTTTGTGTCGGCAGGAAGCGACATGTTTTCCACATGCAGTCTGATCGCACCTGCGTTATCCGCATTGAAAACTGCTGCCCATACGAGACCACCGTCACGCGTTGTTGTGCGAGCGATACTTTTACCGCGAACTTCAATGCGTGGGTTGATTGCCTTCACCATTCCAATTTTCAGAGGAACTGTCGATTTCGACTTTTCAATCGAGGCCGCTTCTTCCGCTGTAAACGGAACTCGAACAGCCATTGCATTGGAAGGCAAATCACCAAGTAGTTTGCCTGTTAACTCTGCTTGTGCTGCCTTTTGCTGCTCGACAGTCAAACCTCCCGACACAAGCCGCATCGGTGAGGAAACATGCGACGACTGAATCCGCAGAGTCGCCAGCAAGCACCGAGCCTGCACCTAAGACCAACAAGACGAAAGCCATTACCGTTACGATCGATTCCAGAGAGAGAAATCGGTCAGTATTCACGACCCACCTCCGTTCTATTTATTTAACCGCAGAAAAACATTTGGATAAAGAACATATTCCAATATATATAAGGAAGCTTTCTGCGCCTTCCTCACCACAAAGTTATCAGTCTATTTCCTCTCTTATATATAATGTAAGAGCCGTACCTGTTCTGGATGGTTTTTTACGGTCGGAAAGAACATAGTCTTCGGCACCTTTGACCAAGTCAGTGGGTCCCCATCCCCGATGACATCAGGACCGCGGCTGAAAAACTTTTTGAGGTTCCACAAAAGACTAATCTAACGGCAGGTTCATTTTCTTGAGGAAGGCAGTAAAACGCGGATCCTTTCTAATGTTACGCAAAAGCGGATCTCCTTTCATTTCGGATAATCCACCATCACGTTGGACGTATGCGCGTTCCAACCATTCGAATGCTTTATCTGTCTCACCGCGGTAGGAATATACACTAACACTTGATACGCTGAATCACCTTGGTATTTTTGGATCAGTTCTGCTAATGCGGCATCCGATTCTTTTTCTTTCCCAAATCGTGATATGCGGATGCGAGGCCCGTCAATCGAAAAGCCATATCTGGTTCACGCTGCATTTCATCCAATGCAGCTTGAGCTTTCGACTGCGCCAGGTAAACGCAGCCAAGTATGTAATGATCAAAAGTATTATTTGAAATACGCGAGAAAATGTCGACGCAATCGGCAGAAAAAATGATTATTTTTGGGGGACAAAGAAAGGTTATGAGTTACCGATAGATATTCAACGGGGGGAGCAACTTTTACTTACGCGGTTTGATCATTTTCTCCATTTCAGCACTTATGTTTTCAATATCCATCGTTGCTTGAGTCACTTGATTTTGAGTGTTAGCGGGACGCGTAGAGGTTTTACTTAATTCCAATCTATCCTTAGCCTGCTTCAGTTGGACCCCGTGCCTATTTCGCGTGAGGCTCGCGGATTCTGCATCGAGTTGATCTGCTTGTGCGCGGCTTTTATTATCATCCGGACTGCTATTCGCTCGAAGGTATTCCGCCCGCTTTTGAAAACTGGCACGAACAATATTTAGCGCGGGCCATCCGCCTTTAGCTCTTGCATCGCTTATAGCTTTCTTCAATCCTTCCGGCTCTTCACCTGTGGCAACATAACGTTGCAGTTGCTCATTCGTAATCCCATACATCTTGAGAGCCTTCTGTAGAGCAGCGCCGTCGGATTTTGGTGTTTGATTCGTAGCACGAGTTGTCCCTGTAGAAATTTTTTTGTTTGTCTGGTTGAGCAATTGCGATTGAAGTTGATTCGCCGTTATTCCTGCTTCAGCTCTGCGTGCATTGGCGGCTTCCGGTTGAAGCTTTGGCGTCGCGGCTGCCTGCTGAGAATTACCTACAGGATTTTTTTGGATCTTGTCTTCTGCTGATTGCGTATCGGATCCAGCCGAATCCGGAATCCGTACTAAACCGCGAATTGATAGATCATTGCTCATGAGCGCCTCCACAATGAACTTCCCTTGTTAACAAAGACGTGCGGCGTAGCTAGTGGACGAAGACGGCTTTTTTAAAATCATTTACTTCGGGGACGCGACCGAAATGCGAAACCATTAATCGAATTTCATCCCCGATGGCAAAATCCGACACACATCCTATACAGCCCTGACTTATAGCCGGATTAGGAATCAACTTTCTCTGAATGGTAGTATTTATCTGCTCCCCAAACGCTCCTTCTTTTTCCTAACTGGCACCAAGGAAAGTTTTTTTAGATCGACACGCGAAAATGTATTCTTTTCAAGCAAATTGGAATCAACCTTTAAAACTTTCATTTCCCCTTTCGACGCAGTTGAGAACGATCGGGCGTG
>CAVZQN010000012.1:0-23037 GCA_963777505.1 uncultured bacterium | reverse complement strand
TGACGTAGAGTAAAACTACTTCAGAACGAAATAATCGATCAGATGCCATCAAATGGGTGAAATTAGCATGTGAGGGTCTGCGATTGAGCGTTGATGAGCGCTAGAGTCAGGCAGCTTTCAAAACTTCTGCTGGATGAAACGATGAAGCGCGAAGTGCGGAAATGAAGCTGGCAAATGCAGCAGCTAAAAGCACGAGTAATGCAACAGCAAGATAGGTCAACGGATCCATTGGACTAACACCGAATAATTGCGACATCATCATGCGGGTTAGACCGGCAGCAGCAACGAGCCCGATTACAACCCCGATCATTACATTCATCAACGCGCGTCGAACAAACATCCGTCTGATCTGACCCTGCCCGGCTCCAAGAGCAAGGCGGATCCCGATCTCACGGCGCCGCTGCGAAATTGTGTAGCTAACCACTCCGTAAATCCCTACAAGTCCCAGCATGAAGGCGATTGCGCCAGTAATCGCAAGTAATTGCATTGTCATATCAGTTCGAGCCATAGAACGTTGATGAAGATCACCGAGAGTTTGCACTTTTGCAAGTGAAAGATTCGCATTCACAGACCACACCGCTTTTCGAACTTCCTCCAGAAAACCGGCCGTGCCAGTGCGATTGGTTCGAATGACAAATGTTGCAGTGTCCGCTGCTACAGCCGGATAAATTATGGTCTGCGGCGCAGGTTGACTTAAGGCATTATGATGAACGTCTTTGACAACGCCCACTACTTCGCGCCACGGTCCGGTTTGGGAATTACTCACCCGTTTTCCTAACGCGGCCTGCGCTGATCCCCATTCCGCTCGCGCGAGATTTTCAGAAAGTAAAACAACCTCCCTGGGCTGATGCACATCGTCCCAATCAAACAAACGTCCGGCAACGAGCGCAGTTTTTGTCGTTTCAAAAAAGCCTGGCGAAACTGATTGCACTTCTTTCATGGATTCTCCGCATTCAATCTGAGCTTTTGTTTCAATGCAAAGTCCGTGTTGACGTCCGTCTCCATCCAGTGGAAGTCCATCACTAAACGCAGAAAAAGCTGCTGATTGCACACCGGGAATCGCGGCAAGCTGATCCACGATCGCATGCTGCATTCGAAGAAGCCGTTCGCGCAGTTCAGCTTCATCAGACTCAACTTCAGCCTTTACCGGAATCGTTAGTTGAAATGTAAGCACGTGCTGTGGATCGTTGAAGCCCGGATCCACCTGGCGCAATCTCATGAAGGTTTGAATCATTAATCCTGAGCCGATGAGCAGCACGAGTGCGAGCGCAACCTGGGTGACCAGCAGAATTTGCCTGACCCAGTTCACTTCACGTCCTTCAGTGAACGATCGCGCGCCAGATCCCAAAGCCTGGGCGAGTTGATTTCGTGGTCGCGCAAAATGGATCACTGATGGAAGCGCAACCAGAAAAATTGTGATCGCGGATATACCCAGAGCTGCAAGCAAAACGACAGGATCGATCTTTACATTCATAATTTGAGGCAAATCGCTTTCACCTAATAAAAGCAGAAACGGCAAACTGAAATAGGCAACTACAATACCGGCTGCTCCGCCCGCAAGACCCAGGATGATGTTTTCAGCAAACACAACTCTTGCGACCGCAATCGAATCGGCGCCAAGTGCTCTTCGAACGGCCAGTTCTCCCTGCTTCGATTGAGTACGCACGAGCACCAGGTTCGAAACATTCGCGCATGCAATCAACAACAGGAGTCCGATCGTTCCCATCAAAATCCATAACGTATCATCCAGATTTCCTACGACTGTTTCTTTGAGCAATCTCAATTTTGGTTTCATCTTCCATGGCTGTACATTCTGCCCGAATTCTTCTTCCAGCAGTGGAATCATGCGCTGAACATCGGCGTTTGCCTGCTCCAGAGTGACGCCAGGTTTTAGTTTTGCAATCGCGCGTCCATCAAAGGATGGAAACGAAGCTTCCGATCGTACGGGTTGTCTTGGGTAGAAAAGGTCAGCGGCGTAATCAAAGAATTGAAAGTTTTGCGGCAGCACTCCAATTACCACGCGGGGAATTCCATCAACAATCAGCGTTTGCCCCAGCGGATCCACTCCACCAAATCTACGCTGCCAGTATGCATAGGAAATAATTACCGTTGGTTCGCTTCCAGCAAGATCATCAGTTTCACTAAAGGTTCGACCACGGATCGGATTGCCTCCAAGCATCGGAAGAATTTCGTGTGTCACTTCTACGCTCTGGATCGCTTCCGGTGATCCAGACCCGGTCACAGTTACCGGCGAATCATCCCAATCCCACAATCCGATTGAATCGAATGTTTTGTTGTAGTCGCGATAAGAAAAATAGATGGCTGGTGATGCGAACAGTTCGTTTAAACCAAAACGTGGAGCTTCGTGTACAAGTTCAATCAGCCGGTCCTGTTGCGGATATGGCAACGGACGCAGCACAACTCCATTCAGTACACTGAACATCGCAGTGATGGCGCCGATGCTGATTGCAAGCGTAAAGATTACAACGAACGTAAACCCTGGAGTTCGCCGCAGAGCGCGCACTCCATGACGCAAATCGCGGACGAAATTTTCGAGCCATGCGGAACGAAACTGATCGCGTGTAGACTCCTTGAATTGCTCAATTCCACCAAACTGAATCATTGCCTGCCTGCGCGCTTCATCCGGTTGCATGCCAGCTTTCACATTCTTCTCAGATTGTTTTTCTATATGGAACTGAATTTCCTCTGCGAGTCCTTGTTCGAGTTCGCTTCGCCGGTGAAGCCGTTTTAATCTTTGAAGCCATCCCTTCATCGTGATCTTTCCGGTTCAAGAGTTGCTGCAAGCACAAGCTCAATCGCGCGCGAAATACGGCGCCAATCTGCTAATTCCTGATTTAAAAAACGCCGGCCTTTTGGGGTAAGCGAATAATATCGAGCACGCCGGTTATTTTCCGTAACTTTCCATTCCGACCGGATCATGTCCTGCCCCTCAAGACGGTAAAGTGCCGGATACAATGTGCCCTGCCCCAGCTGCAGAACGCTCTCGGACCATTGCTCGATCCGCTCCGTAATTCCCCAGCCATGCATCGGTTCAAGCTGCAATGCCTTCAGCACAAGCATGTCCAGCGTTCCCTGCAACACTTCACTCTTATCTTTGGTCATAAATGTTCTTCTTTCGGGTGTCGAAAGGAAACATAAGTTTTCTTCTTTCGAACGTCAAGGGGAAGGAAAAGATTTGTTGCTAGTTGTTGTAACTTGAGCAGCTGGAGCACACGCTAATTCCCAGCATTACGAAGATCACCACAAACTACGTTGAATCGTAGCCTTCATGCCGCGTTCGGCCAATCAAACTTGCGAACGCAAGCTGCTAGCGTAGTTTCTTTATAGGAGCTAACAGATGAATGAACAGCCTTCAAGAAGCCCGGAAGCTTTACAGATTTTGATCAATGAACACACGAATCTGCAAGCGATGCGTTCTGCTACAGTCTATGAAGCCAATGGTCGTACGAACCTTTTCCTGGGAACCGTTTCGAGCAGTATCGTGGCTCTTGCCTTTATTGGTCAAATGTCTGACCTGGGACGTGCCTTTTTTCTTTTTGCCCTGATCTTGTTTCCATCCCTCATTTTCCTTGGACTGGTTACCTTTATCCGCGTGAATCAAACGGGCACCGAAGATATGGTTTCTGCGCGCGGCATCAACCGTATTCGACACTATTACACTGAAGTCGCTCCGCACGTGAAGGAATATTTCATTCTGTCCACTCATGATGATATGCCAGGATATTTGCAGAATTTACGCGCACCCAATTCTATACTTCAACAATTCGCATCGACTGCCGGGTTGGTCAGCCTTATCAATAGTATCCTCAGCGCGGTATTTGCCGGGTTGCTGGCATTTTCAATCTTTAAGACGTCGTTGATTGTTTGTATTGCATCAGGCGCCGTAATATTTGTAACTTCTGTACTTCTGCACATGTGGTATATCCATCGTTATTGGAAGAGGAATGAAAAACAGATGAAGGTGCTATTCCCATCGGAGAATTCTTAACTGAAGAAGGTAAGGAGCTGAGTCATCAGTTTAAGCTGATTTCTTCAGTCCCACATTCGATGGAATAAGAACAGAATTATCCTTTTCATTCAACCATGCGATTCCGATCTTATTAAACCTGTATTCAATTGATTCAGAATCGATTACATTCGCCAGCCACGCCGCTGGCACTTTGGCCTCTGCAGCTATTTCCCCAAGGAATCGCACATTTCCTGCGTTTTTCTCATTCGCCAATTTTCTCAATGTAACGCAAACTGTTTTAAGCCGTGCTATGAATTCGGTTTCTTTCTTTAACGCACCATTGAGTTGGAGTCCTTTAAGCCAACCACTCGGGCTTAAAAAAAACATTTCTACTTCTCTTTCGCCGGTGTGGCGAAGAAATTGTTTTTGAAACAAGGAATACCAGGTTGAAGGTAGGTAACCAGGATAATTTCCTTGATCGAGCTTTACAGCTTTGGCTCGCACATCTTCATTAATGTCGGCCGCAATTTTAGAAAGCAGCTCTTTTTGTTTTTTGGCCTTATCAATTTTTGAAAGCATATTACTCTATCTCCTTTGTTTCTTCGTAATCCATCTATAGATCACGAACTCTATTTGAAAGTTGAAGACGTAGTACTTAGCAGGGTCCGGGAGGGATTGTGAAATATCCGTTTGGAGCTTCTTCAGCGATTCTTGAGTCTACGATTAATCCTTCAAATGAATGCGGCTTAAAGACACTTAAGCTTTTACCAATTATAAGTTAGTTCAAATAATAACCTAAAATCATAAGAATGTAAATAGAGCTAAAATATTAGAAGAGTTTCCTTAGATAACTTCTGTGAAAATAGTACGCGATCAATGAATAGTCCCCAGCGTACGTGTTGTCAGTTCGTTTTAAAATGTGAGCAATAACGTTTGACGTTAATATTGGTGTAGCGCTCTTCGTGCTCTTCGTAACCTTCGTGGTACGGTTCGCCTCATTCCAGGCTTTTATTCGCTTTTTCCAGAACCGGCTGATATTCCTTTTTCAGCCAGCGATTCAATTTCAAGGCATACTCCAAAGAAAGTTTACTTTTGGCGATCAAATTGGATCGCATGTCTTTATCTGTTTGTTCTTCTGCCTTCAAGAGATAAAACGTTCCTTCCAGAGCGTAAGCTTCGGACGATGTAGATCAAGATCGAGATTTTTTTTGACGATCTGCAACCCGTGGAAATCGGTTCACTTGCAGATCGTTTTTGGGATTGAAGCCATTCAGCTTCCCTACGCAACAAATCGGCATAGAGCTGATAGACGGTAGGTTCTTCTTTATTCAACTCGATGGCTTTTTGGAAATTTTTGCGCGCCCATTTGAACAGGGTACTCGGAGAATGTCCAATTTTATGGTCCAGCGCGCGGCAAGAGTTTCATCACGCCCTAAAAATCCGAATGGCTCATAATTAGAAGAATCTATTTCAATCGATTTCTGATAAGAATTGCGCGATTGTTCAAGTAAAGATGTCGGATCATTTCCTTTTTGAAACTCGTAAATTTGCCATCTGATAGAAAATACTGCCGAATGCAGTTGGAACGTATGAATTGTTCATTAACTCTGCACATTTCTTCAAAACATCAAGACATTGTGCATAAGACTTAGTGGGATCACGTCCCGAAACAAGCTCAAAATTACCCGCCTCCATGTATGCAAGACTCAGATTGAATAAGGCAAAGGCATTTTTTGGATTCGCTGTGATGGCCATTTGATACTGTTCAATTGCATTTTGAAAAGCAGATGTTGGATCTAAGCCGCGTGACCCTTCATAAGACGCAATGAACCAGTATGCGATTCCAGCATTTATAAAGGCCTGGGTGTACTTAGGATTTATTTGTTCAGAGGTTCGATATTGTTGAATCGCTTTCTGAAATGTAGGACGTGGATCTTTTCCGTGTTTCAGTTCATATTCCGCAAGAAGTGAATACGCAACGCCAAGTGCTCCTAAATATGGTGAAAACCCTGGCTTAATCTGAACCGATTTTCCAAGAAGATCTATCGATTTAGCCAACGAATTTCGTGGATCCATTCCATGTCGAAGCTCATACTCGCCAATCAATCTGTATGCAATTCCGGATTCAGAGAATGCGATAGGATATCGCGGACTTAATTTCTGCAATTGCTCACCCATCTGAATTGCCTGTTCCATCATCTTCCGCGGATCTTCACCGGTGTTGTACATCAAATAGTTTCCTGCACTTGTATAGATTTTTGAGCCGCGAGCGTATCCTTCCGGAGCTTCCGGATTAATCGCGATTGCTTGATCCGCAAAATGAAGTCCCTGATCGAAAGCAGTTTGATTGGTCTTTCCCTTCTCAGTATCGCGAATCAGAATTTCAGTCCATCTGGAAGCTTCGTTCAAGTAGATTTCTGCTCTACTTCTACCTAATTCGATGGCGATCCGATTGGCGGCGGCCGCAGCATCCAAATTCTTTGCAGCTTCTTCAGAGTCACCCTTATCTTCAAGTTCACTCGCTCTTGATTGATAAAGATCTCCTTCCAGTTTTTTCGCATCGTAAGACCAACCGGCTTGTTTGTAAGCTTCAATGGCATTTTTTAGCGCATCACTGTATCGCTTCTCATAAAATGCAATGAGTCCTTCCGCATACGCAGGCGAATCAATGCTCGTTTTCGACATCTTCAAATATTCAACGGCAGGATCACGAAGCTCTTTCTCGATTTTCGCAAATTGCTCATCACGAAGTACTTTGTTCTTAATGGATGCTGCTTCGGCTAATTCACGTTGATAACGGATTCCATACAGCTTCCCAAGAGTGTAGATCGTTGATGGTTCACGATAATTAGATTGCCACGCAATTTCCAGATTTTGAAATGCTTTATCGTAGTCACCGATAGCGAAATATCCCAACCCCAGCGCATTATGTCCCGGACCATATGCCCAACTACCAGCTTCCCTGGTTCGATTTTCAATTTTGGAAAGACGCTTTTTGGCTACAGCTGATTCCGATCTAATATCATGGATTGGAGCTGAATAAACGCTTAACATCATCGATTCAATACTTCGAACTTCCTCACCGAACTCTCTTGCATACTTTGATTGAATGCTGGACTTTGTTTGCACCCAGACTAAAGCGCTAATAAGAACCAAAGTGATCAGTAAAGCGCCGGCGATGCTTACTGCAGCTACTTTATTTTTCTTTGCTTTTTTAATCAGGCGTTCTGAAAAACGTATCGGCCTGGCTGAAATCGGATCGCCATCCAAATACCTTTGAAGATCTTCGTACAATTCTTTAGCAGATTCATAACGGAGATGAGGCTCCTTTTGCATGCACTTCATCACAATCGTTTCAAGATCGATCGGAATATTACGATCGATTTTTCTAATTGGAACAGGATCTTCTTGCAACACCCTGATCAAAACGTCAGCGGAACTTTTGCCAGGATAGGGTGTTTGACCTGAGAGCAATTCATACAATGTAGCTCCAAGACCGTAGACATCTGTCCTGCGATCAAGATGAGTCGTATCCCCGCGAGCTTGTTCCGGAGCCATATAGTGCGGGGTTCCAACAACAACTCCTGAAAGTGTTAAACCGGCAGCTTCTTGCTCCCGCGCTAAACCGAAATCCAGAATATAGGGCTGCCAGATTCCTTCTTCAGTTTTTACCACCATGATGTTGGATGGTTTGATGTCCCGGTGAATAAGCCCTTCTTTATGCGCAGAATGCAACGCCTCCGCAACTTGCTTGATGATCCGGAGCTTTTCTTCAAGTTTTAATTCTGTCGCTGCATCGCGCAAAGTTTTGCCAGCGATATATTGCATTGCAATAAAATGCTTTCCATCGACCTCCCCTACTTCATACACTTTACAAACATTGGGGTGATCAATTCTTGCTTGTAATCTTGCTTCCTGAGCAAAACGGCGATTCAATTGAGGAGTTTCAGCACGCAATATCTTTAATGCTGCGAACCGTTTGAGTTTTGGATCATAACCTTTGAAAACCTGTCCCATTCCGCCAGAACCTAAAACAGCATCAATATCATAATGACCAATATGTTTTGGGAATTGAAAGTGGCCGTCGCCTTTTACCTCGGCGTCTGCACCTGAATCGAGAGTCAAAAGTTGGGAAGTGCTGGAATCGACGGAATCATTGGATTCGGGAGGCTCAGGATCTTCACGGGATTCTGTCACTTAAAACTCCATGAATACGTTTGACAGTAGGTTTTTATTGTAGCGGAAAAAGGGAAAAGGAAACAGTTTTAAGATCACGCCGTATGAGTGTGATAAACAAAAGACGACCTATGGCGATATCTTTGTTACGAAACCATCAGCGGTGCCTGTCATACTTCGTTTTGGCACCAGGTGTTGTCGGAAAATTCTTGGACGAAGTTTGACCTGAGACAAAAATATTTCCTGCGTTATCTACAGCCACATCACCTGCAATGCCATGTGCAGGACCGTCTTGTTCTAAAACCGGGCTCGCACTTGATCCTTCCAAATTCAGTTTCAGAATTGCATACATGCCCTCTTCATTTTTGTAGTCAATCCGGACTTCGTTGGATGCAGTATTTTGTATCCCGAACCGCGCGCAATAAATTTAACCGAGGCATCTTCCAACCCGATATTCGGCTCAAACAACATTGGGGAGACATTTGCTGCAAGGCGAATGCATGACAACTTAAAAGGATCAGTACAAAAGAAAATAAACACAGATAGGGTTGGATGGTTTCATTGAATACTCCCTCGCTCTCATCTTAAGAGTATCATAGGAATTTCGGGCATGAATGGGATTAGATTATCTTCTTTAACGACAGTGAATTTCTGGCTTACGAATTTTGGTCGATCAAGGATATGGACCGCAAGACGCTGTTGGTTTGTGCAATCACTATGAAGGTGCTTTACCGGTTCGTCCGGAATATCAACCCTCAATATGTACTTCTTTAGTCATTGTCCGTTATGCTGAGAACAGCCTTGCGGGCTAATCCTAACGTCGACCCACCGATCGGGTTGGAGAGTGTGACATTGATACTCTCAGCTCCCTCCCACGAGGCATCATTCAGAATTGGGATCGTAAAACTCTTTGTTGTCTCTCCTTCTGCAAAGCTCAATGTGCCGGAGGTGCTTGTGAAATCTGATTCTGCAGTCGCCGTATTACTGCTGGTTGCATAGCTTACGCCAATCGCCCCGAACGTGCCGGAAGTGCGCGTGACTGTGATTGTCGCTGTTGGAACATTCTCGCTAACTGAAAAAGATGTTGATTGAAATTGCAAGACTCCATTCAGGTCGTTATCAGTAATGAACAGCACCGCTGCACGCTGAGCAGCAAGCGTTCCTCCATTAGTCGGATTGCTCAATGTCAAGTTAACACTCTCGTTACTTTCCACGATCGTGTCAGACAGAATGAGGATACTCACAGTTTTCGAAGTCTCGCTGACTGCAAAGTCCAATGTCGTAGTGACTGCAGAATAGTCAATGCCGGCTTCAGCTGTCCCGTTATTGCTTGTACTGAAGGTCACGGACTGTGCTGAAGTACTATTCGTGCGGCTGATTGTAATCAACTTTGATCCGGTTTCAGCGGCCGTATAATAATTCTCGTTGATCTTAAAGCCAGATGAGGGAACATCGTTGTCTTTAATTGTCAGACTCGCGCGCGGTCTCTGCCCTAATATGGCTTCACCGGTGATATTGCTTAAGATCAGGTGACCAAGTTCATTTCCTTCAGCCGTAGTATCGTTCACGATATTAACAACAAAACTTTGACTACTCACACCAGGGCCGAAAGTCAAAACACCACCCGGCGCGGTGAAGTCAGTTCCCAGTATTGCTGTGTTAGAAGCTGCGCTCCAGTTCACACTGACTGTGCCGGTGCTATCTCCGGTTCGAGATACCGCGACGGTCTTCGGCGCTACTGATTCAAGCTGTCCGAAATCGACACCACTAAAATTCAGAGTTGCCGGCGTAAATGTATCATTATCTGAAATCGTCAGCACCGCTCTCCGATTATTCCCAAGTACGGCGCCGTTAGGTGTGCTCAGTGTCAAATTGAGCGACTCATTGCCTTCAGCGGTCGTATCGTTGATGATCGGAACAGTAAATGTCTTCGACGCTACGCCCGGCGCAAAATCAAGAGTACCGGAAACATGCGTGTAATCAGATCCGGCTGTTGCGGTGTTACTCTCTGTCGCATACTGAACTGAAATACTTCCGTTGTTTGTACGGGTGACAGTAACCGACAAAGCACCACCACTCTCTGCAAGCGAATAAACAATTTGATTGAATTGCACAATTTCAAGGACCGCGGTGCTATACGTGGCGGAATTGTTTCCCAAATCCGTATCAACCTCGTTCCCGGTAACACTGGCCGAATTGGTATAAGTTCCTGGAGACTTCGGTGTGACGACGATTGTGATCGTTGCAGAAGAACCGGCACTCAAACCAGGCAGAGTGCAGTTCACTGAATTGCCCGTTTTTGAGCAAGTGCCGGCAGATGATGTCGCTGAAACATAAGTTATATTTGCAGGCAACGTATCGGTTACTACTAATCCAGTAGCATCCATGGATCCATGATTTGTGACCTGGACCGTGTAGGTCAATGGTCTTTTTGTCCCTATTGGATCGGGTGAATGCGTGACGGAGATTGCAAGATCAGTTCCCGCTGACGGAATGTTGACTTCGGCAACGGCAAAGAATTCGCCACGCGGCAGCTGCTCATAAAATTCATTGCCCCCATTGTACCGGTAGCGCAAGGTTCCGAGATCGCCTGGATTGGTCCACCAATCACCGATCATGAAAACGCGATTTTGCCCATCTGTCATCATCCCTGGTATGCGCCACACGAGCCGTCCATCCTGGTCTTTAATCAGACCATGATCCGTAATTGCATAGGAAGTGTTCGGATCAAGTGAGACACTCAGTAGATGGAAGTCCTGTTTGTCCTGATGGCCGAACTGTCGGTTGACACGCTGGTAATAAAACACACGATTTTCACCCACAGCCATACCAAGATCGTTGTAGCCAATATGCGAGATGTTTTGAAACGCCTCGCCGATCGGCTTGGTCGAATCAAACACGTAGAGCATTCCACCAAACCATCCCAGTGTGAATACAGCCCTGTTTGCATCTAATGGCTGCATCCAGTTAATGAATCGTTTCGCCTGTTCCGACTGATTGGTCTCTACCTGGTTGGAGTCCCAGCGATAGAGCGGCGGCAGCGCATTCGGAAATACCTCGATTTGGCCGGTCTCGCCGTCGATCTTGCGCAAATCGCCCCCCTGGTCACGTAGTGAAAACCAGACGTCGCCCTGACTGTCCACAAAAGTCCAAAATGACGCCAAAAACACACCGCTAACATTTGGACCGCTGACTTCTCCAAGATTGGTCTTATCGCCGGTTACGGTATTGATGCGATACATATAGGAAACTTGACCGGCGGACTTTCCGGTAACGTAGACGTATAGGTAGTTGCGCACCGGATCGACCCCGATTGCAGAATAGGATGTGTAATTCGGGTGGATCACTCCGTAATCACGAAAGGTACCGGTCGCGAGTTCGTAACCCAGCACGTGCGAGCCAGTCCATGTTTCCCAGGCTCCCGGCATGTCGCTGGCAAAAAGTGTGCTCATATAAAGCCAACCATTGGATTCAACAATATCGCTGTGCAGTTTTCCTTGGGGATTCGTTTGTGGATCTTCACCGCAGATGGTTGTGAGATCCTCAGCCAGAAGTGTGATCTGATTCGCCTGTGGATCGTATTTGAAAAACGCCGCTCCGTGATGCGCCGAATGAGTTGAACTACCAAAGTACACGTTTCCATCAGAAGCGTAGCGTATTCCCTGCCACTGGCCATCCAAAACGCGTTTGTAGCTGTTCAACTCAAACGATTGGACCAACTGATCAGCAATGACTGGGCTTACGGCTTGCGCCGACATTAAGACAACTGCGAGCACCATCCAGAGCACAAGCTTCGGAAAAAAGTACGTAATTTTTATTCGATATTTTTTCGAAATCTGCTGAAGTGTGCTAACCGAAGTGGAACGTGAGGATAATCTGATTTGAAAAAACTTCATAGCTAATAGTACTGTATTTTGCTTCTAATAAATGTCACTCATTTTCCGACAGTCGATTCTTGTTCCTCAAGTACGAAAAAGGAGATAAATGACAGCGACTACAATTTGATTTAACCGGCGATACGCATGAAAGACGCAACGGTGAAAATGTTTCCATATATATAGGTGGGGGGATTTTCGTTCCTGATCGACCTACCCGCGGCGAGGTAGTGGTATTCAGGGGCGAGGACGAGCACCCATGGACTGGCCTACAGTCCGGTAATGTGCGTCGGGGTAGAAGTTGTGTGCGACCTTACCGGTTTCTTTGCCGTCACGCACCACTTCGGTCCAATTGCCGTCGCATTCTTCAATGAAGTCACTCTCATCTACGTGATAAACCGTAGCAGCGCGGAAGTGGATATGAACTGCCTTCGGAAGACCGATTGGTGTAACAGTTCCTCCTTTTCGCATTCTGCTGATGCATGCATCGACGTGAACAAAATTGCTTCCTTTGGCATTGACCTTGCTAACTAAATATTTCTCTTGGCTGCGTATTCGCTTCCGTATATCCAAAATGTAAACACAACGCGCGCGAGAGGTCGAAACATTGATACGGTTGTAGGTTTAAAAAAGGGGCAATTGTTTTGAGCGAGGTTTTTTTGATCTTTTGTCATCAAATACTGTGCGGCCATCAAGGGATGGGGAGATCTGATGTTCGTGAGCAATCAGCGCATCAAAATCGGCTTCGGGCTGACATACGGTTTCGATGTTGCGAGTGAATTGTTCGAGGCGGCGGAATCCTTCGAGTTTTTCTTTATCACCTAACTTTGCCGCATCCAGCGAACAACGAAGCACTTCAATCGATCTGTCATACGTTTTGAGCGGAACCGGAAATGGATGACCATCTTTTCCACCATGTGCAAAAGAGAAACGCGCCGGATCGGAGAAGCGAGTCGGTGTGCCATGCACAACTTCAGCAATGAGTGCGAGAGATTGCAACGTACGTGGACCCAATTTTTCTAGAAGCAGAAATGACGCGAAGTCTCTGAAGTCACTTTCGTAAGCCATTGCGAGCACTGCACCGAGTCGCTTCAGGTTTACATCCTGAGCGCGGACATCATGATGGCGAGGGACAACTAATTCTCTTGCTTGATGCAAGCTTTTTTCAGGTTGCTGCTTGATGATTTCCAGAAGCGCTGCTTGTGCAGGCTTGGCCTGATTATCGACAAGATTCAGAATCATGCCTTGATGCTCACCGACAATTCCGCAATGAGGTTCAGAAGTAAAATCGCGTACGGATGGCGAGTGCCAGTGATAGCGCCGCGCAAGACCAGTCGCTCCATTCATTCCCTGTTGAACCACTGCCCATTCTCCATCTGCAGTTGCGACAAAATTGTGGAGATAAAGCTGAAAGCCATCCTGAATTGCATTGTTGTCAACTCTCGCTGTTAAACGACTAGTGCGCACCAACGCCTCACCATCCAGGGAAATCCTGTCTGCAACAATTCGCAATTCATCAGGAGTCCGGCGCGAATGCCGGCCGCGGCCTCCACAAATATAAATCCCCAATTCTTTCGCACGCATGTTCAATCCGCGCTTGAGCGCCCCCATAACCGATGTAGTAATTCCTGAGGAATGCCAATCCATGCCCATTACGGATCCTAACGCCTGGAACCAGAATGGGATCGGAGAGTCGAGATAGAAACTCAGAACGGCCATACTCCATCACGATCGCTTCCGTTATTGCGGTACCAAGTTTCGTCATGCGATCCGCAAGCCACGAAGGCACACGCCCTCCATGAAGCGGCAAATCTGCAAATCCTGAACGTTTCATAGTTGTAATTATAATTGTAAGTCCCTAACCTGCTCTTTATCAAAACCTCTGCTGGATGAAAAAGATGAGGAGCGAAGTGCAGAAATGAAACTCGCAAATGTAGCAGCTAAGAGAAAAATTAATGCACAGCAAGATAGGTTAATGGATCCATTGGACTGACCGCTAATAATTGCACCGTCATTAGAGCCGATGGAAATTTAGCGTTGCAGCAAGGGCGATCAAAACGTCGCCCTTGCCAGTCTCCGGAACTTCAAGGGGCTTAACGGAAAAACGCTAAGCCACGAATAGCCTTATTAAACGCCACCAGGAATTTTGGGGTGCAAATCTATTTGTGTGTAAGAACTTTGAAGCGCAGATAAAAGATCCTGACCATCGCTACCTGGCACTACTTCCCGCAGTTCCTGAAAGAGTTCCTCCATGATTTTATCCGAGCGCAAACCCGGATATTCTTTCAGCAAATATTTCACGGCTTCATCTTTGGTCATATCTTTCAACGCACCCTTCGCTTTTTCATGAACACCTGCAACGATTTTGGAAATCGTTTCCGCGCCTTCGATTCCAAGCATCTTCTTAGGAATGCCCCCTCCCGGCAATAAGCTGAATCCAAGATCCATCATCCACTTTAATCCGGCTTCATTCGAAGCCTTGCGATCTTTCGCACTCTTAACTGCAGTCTGCATTCCATTGTTAACAAAGCCCATGGTTTCGCCCATGATGTGCGTGAGTTGAGTCCGTTCCATTCCGTATTTCGCAGAGAAAGCTTGTTTTGACATTTTTGAATCGTTGATGTCGGCCATCCAACCGTTCATTTTTCCTGCAAGAAATTTACTCGTCTCATCACGATACTGGCCTGTAGGTTCAGAAAACAGAGCATGCTGGAAAAACCCTTCCAGTTTCGGCTGAATTGCCGACCTGTGTGGGTTGTCGCTTTCGTCATCAAATACCGCCTTATTTTGTGCAAGTCCAGATTTCCAAATCTTATCGAAATCATCCTGGAAAATTCCGGATAAGGCATCTTTCATGTCCGTGCTTTTAGACCAGATTGGGATCCGTTTAGCGTCAGAGTACACGTCTGCTGCTGATTGGAACATGTTTAGCCGAAGGTCTTCCAACTCTTTAACATTAATCGGGAGTGACCGATCACGCGCATCTCCGTGACTTGCTATGTAGGTAGTATTGACAAGATTAGCGACACCTGTTGGTTGTTGAGTGGCTTCTGCTTTTCGTCCTTCATACGTGGAAGAGGCTTCATAAACCGACTGAGGTTGATAAGAAGTCGCATCTTTAACAAATGAGTCAAGCTTGTTTTCCTTACTCAGCTTGCTCATGAATTTCAGTTGATCTTCGGTGGTAGTTTTCCCCATCAATTCCGCAGCTGACGTAGCATAAGCCGCTTTCGCTGTAGCATTCCACTGATAGGTTTGATAAAGCTGCATATTGTTTTCAGCAAACGACTTCTTCAAGTTTTCTGCTTCAGGAAGATTCGAAATGGACGTAGAAAGTTTTGCTAGAGTATCCACTCCCTGAGCGTTTGCAGCATGCACTATGCCCTGGACGTCCGATGATGTGAGATCGCCAGATTTATGCAGCGTATGAATAGCATCTCGCACACCTCCTGTATATTTATCAACATCCGCTTTTGAGTTATTGGGACGGCTGATGTACAGGAAATTGTGAGATCGTGCGATTAGTTCTTTGCTCTTGTCACCGCCAATTGCTCCGAAAAATTCCTTCAGATATTTCGGATCATCTTTGTGTTTGGAAACTAATTCATGAAACTGAAGCGACGCATGAGCCGGGTCGGTATTTTCATATTTCATTACATGAGCTGCAGCTTCGATTGGTTTATCAAAGTTTCTAACAACGACATTTTTCAGATCCATTCCGGGTCCGTCAAAGACCGCGGCTTGTGGTTTCGCTCCGGCCGGTAGGGCGTTATTCAAGTTTTGCTGAACCAGTTGTCCTGATATCTGAAGCTGACTTTTTGTTTCGGTTCCTTGCTGTTTCAAGGCTGTTGAAGTTTTTGCGGTTACTGCAGGGTCGTCCGCAGGTTTCGACGGCGGTGGTGGGGTTGTGATTGGTTGTTTATCCTGGGTTGCCCCGACATTGCCAGAATCCGTTCGGGTTATAGGTTTTGTTGTTGGATCGCCTATTGGTCCGCCACCCATTTTTTTGTCCTCCTGTTACATAATTTGTTTACTCTTAAAGGAAGACGATCCAACTCACCTAGTGAACGGAGGACAAAGACACAAAGAACAAATATTACTTGATCTTATAAATCCTTTGTGACCTTTGTTCTTTGTGGTGATTTCAATTCTTTCGCACGCAACATTTCCTACTTCTCATCATCAACGATCACTTTTGAATCATCGCTGTTATAGACAACATCGTTGCCATCTGTTTCCACTGTGATTGGAGCCACGCTATTTTCCTCACTGCGCACCCAGTAATCCTGTCCGGTATAAGAATCTCTCATCCAATAACCGCCAGTGTCCGATCCATCATGATTTTCCTTAACGTAAACATGATCGTAGCCTTCTCCTGGATTGATTGTTGTTCCTTCTCCGGATGTCTGATTGATCCGATCGTTTCCGCCGCCTGTTTCGATTTTGCTGTAATCTCCGCTATTTTCAACCCAATCATTTCCATCGCCGGTCTGAATAGTGGAACCACTGCCTTTATTGTCAACGTAATCATCGCCGTCACCAGTAGAAATGTCTGCCCCTAACTGGTCCCTCGACTAACACTGAATCATTTCCTGCTCCCGTATCGACGCGGTTGGCGTAACCGGAGTAAGTGTCAATTCCTCCATTCGTAAAGCGCTCACTGTTCAGGCGAACCCAATCAGCGCCGTCTCCGGTTTGTATTTCGTTATTGTCTCCGGTTATTTCTACAATATCGTTTCCATCGCCTGTGTTAATTTGATTATTGTCTCCATTCGAGTTGACCGTGTCGTTTCCCGCACCTGTATCGATCGAAGTAAGCGAGCTCTGATTATTTACTACATCATTTCCATCCCCGGTCTGAAGCTTAGTACCGACCAAATAATTCATGTTATGGATGTTCACAGTATCGTTTCCTGCGCCAGTATTGATTGTCAGTGACTGATATTGTCTGACTGTCCCGGACCATGCTTCCTTTCCATTTACATTCACATGAACTCTTCCATCGGAACTCTGCTGGATATCAACGAGATCATCACCATCACCTGTGAATAGGGTCTTAGGCAACAGAGCTCCATTCCATGGATCTCTACCAGTAAGTGGTTTTCGCTGATCGTATTCAGGTTTGTTATTGATTTGCTGATCTGCCTGACTCTCCGTTAAAGGCGCTTTCAGATCAACTTGTGCGATGTTTTGAAGCGATTCAGGATTCGATTTCATAGATTCGTTGTTAGCTAACTGTTGAGTCAACTGTGAACGCATAGCCATTGTCGAAAACATAGCTTCACTTCGAATCGATGAATTTGCGGCCGAAACTGGTTTTGCCTGCGGCGGCGCAATCTGCTCCTGCACATTTTGTTGCTGAGTTTCCTCGGTCTCGTTTATTTCCGGCGTTGTAATCCGTGGTGCTGAATTGATTCCGACCTTAAACATTTTTCCCTCCTGATGCGTTCAACACTAAAGCAACGCTTATGCCAAGAGCATTGTGCGGGAATCTCGAGGATACGATCAGATCAGAATGCGTTTTGTTTTTTGCGAATCGGCAAAAATTTGCCGTTTGGCAAATTCTTGCTTTTACATCCGCCTTTTGATGGCCAATGTCGTTTAACAGAGCCGCCGCAAGCGCCGCGCTTTGGCAGCGAACGGCGTGGCTTAAAAAAGAGCTGCGCGATTCGCGTTTTCCTATCAGCGTTTCAGTTCAGGGACTTCAGGGCAGGCCAATGGTCACCTGCCCTGTAGTAATTGCTAGCGATGAACAGCGTCAGTCGTCCTTGTCATAGCGGTCGTCATCAGAGGGGTCGTAGGAAGTTTTCAAACACGTAGTCTGCTACGCCTTCTCCTTGTTTTCTGCCAGTTGTATCATCGAATCGGAAGTGAATTCCCTGCAATACACGAGCATCGACCACTTCGTCAGCTGGCTTTGAAAATTTGTTGTACACCCGCGTTCTCTGCACGCCCAGGAATGTGCTCGTCAACGAAAAGTTCATGTGATTTGTAGCGAAAAAGTTGGTCAACATACGAGTCGTAGAGCCACTTACATTATTTGCGCCGGATGTGTAGGCGGGATAGGGTGGAGTGGCTAATAGCGGCAACCAGGTTGGGTCTCCGTCGGTCTTAGGGTTTCCATCGTTCTCACCTTCTTGAATGGCGGTAATCGGACGCCATAATACGAATGAGTATTTGCTCTCCCAAGCGCAGATTCCAGCGTCCGCATTAGCGATATAGACTAGCGCAAATAATCGGGCGCTATCTCCAATGTTGTCGATATTCGCAGTTGCGATATCACGAAGACCGAGGCTCCAGGTTTGAATAATGTTCGCCGACCAGAAATTAGCCATGTCCGTTTCATTATCACTGCGACTGTTACTCGACACGGACCCAAGTTTCTTGACTTCTTTGTAATCCTTCTTGTACTGATTGCTTGTTAGATCGGGTGGAGGTTCTGGATGGCACTGCTCTGTACTATCCAGCGCAAATGGCGTTACTTCACCCAGCCACGGAATTAATCCGGGTGCAAATCCTGGAAGAGTTGGACGCCACTCTCCTGGATCCATCCCACCTAAAAATGGATCGGGTGGCGGATTAGGGTAGCTTCCATCGTTAGCCCGCAGTGCGATGATGCATGCAGCAGCCTGTTGTCCGACCACCACACCAGGATCACTTTCTAATAAATCGTTGTCGGCCAGATAGTCGCTGTATGTGGTATTCAGTGTTGCGGCTTGTTCAGGAAAACGGCTGACAAGCACATCATGTGCGGCTTTGGCGATGGCAGCCACCGGTGAACCGTCCGCGTTCGAAATATCAATACAGTACGATTCAAATTGTCCATCATAAGCTTGCACTGAATCATGTATGGCGATGTGCACCATCGCAAAATCAAGTGTCGAGGCGGGACCTGGACGTGACGTAGGCGGAGCCGTTGCTGTTGCACTAGCTTGAGCTGTGAAAAGGTTCCAGTCCTCGACGGCATCACTATGAGTAAACCCGATACAGCCGAAAAAAACGAAGACGAAAAGAATTGAGAAGAGTGGAAAATGGTTCTTCACTGTTGCCTCCACTTATGTTTGTTCTTTGCTTAGAACAAATCAGTTTGTTTTAGAACTAAATCTTAAGGGGCTTGATTTAGCCGGATTGTAGATCTGTGCGTAAGCACGTTCAAAAGTTCTTTCGGAACAGCCCCAGTTCCGATGCCTTTACGTTCTTTAATTGACGCGCCAGTTACGCAAAGATACGAGGAAAGCGAATACCGATTCTTAATGACCGGTTCTGAAGATCAATACTGTAGAAGATGTTACCGGTTTTTTATCAGGTGAATTGGAGTTGAGTCGAGCGTATCATATATACAAAACAGGTGTCAACCGCGTGTACCGATCCCCGAATTGGATGGCGGCGTCAACTTTGCAGATCGCAAACTTTATAGGTACCCATCTCTTTGCGGATGGCAGAGTGACGATGCGATAGTAGTAGGTCTTTTGAAATGAGCAAGCTCCGTTTGGATAAACGAAAGAAGTCAAATTCCTGATTCATTCGAACTTGTCATATCAAGTGCAACAGAAAATACGCGCAAGGCTGCTGAATCATACGCGGATTCTTATCGTAGTTTTTTACTGCGAGCTCTAATTCAGTAGCAGGAACGAGCGCGGGCTTAGGTTTTGTAAGCCCGCGCTCTAAAAAGATCAAGGATTGAGAAACGGTTGAACGGATGAAAAGTAAAACGCTAACGCGCCATCTACGGTAGCGTTGTCTTCACCCGGCCCGCTGGAGCATGCATCGTTTGGGTTACTTCCGCATGTACCGCTGAGTTGTCCTACGATCTGCGTTGAGCTGTTGACGATCGGAGAACCGCTGCTTCCACCGTCGATGGCACCAAGCGTATCCCGGGTGTAGATTCGCTGTCCGCGGGGCCAGCCTGAACAAGTAGACGCACTGGTATCTACATCGTGTTCTGAATAAACCTGCGGACCAAAATTCGGGTTACTGACCCGAAAGAGATCGGTTCCATTGCTGTTCGCTACCGGAGCTGTGGTCCATGCCAAAAAAACGGAACCACCAGGTGGATTAGAATTCAGATGAAGCAGCGAGAAGTCTCCTTTTTTCCCTGTCGCGGAGACAGTCGCACCCTGCGTTTGAAATGACCATCCACCATTCGTTGGACAAGTCCCTTCACAGGACGAAGTAGCGAATCGCCAGTAGAAGTTGACGTTCCTGGCATTGTTGTTTTTGCTAACGCAATGATTCGCTGTGAGGAAAAAGTTGTTCTGCGATGGATTGTTGTCACTGATCAAGCCCACCTGTGCAAGTGTAGAGGAATGCGCCCTGTGGCCACTCCATTTTTGCAACTGCCAGTGACAGCGTGTCGGCGATACCGCCGTAGCAAGTCGCATCCTCAACGCAGTTTATATTGTCACACGGCCAGTTCGCCAGGGGTGCATTCGGTACGAGTTTGAAAATCTCTTGCGATCCACCTGCGTATCGACGCGTAATCAAACCTGCTTGCCGAACCCGAAACGAAACTTTACTCAAGTTCGACTTTGCTGCCGCAGATGAAATGTGCAGTTGCAAGATCGCTTCCGAACCGAAAATAGTGGCGGTCCAGAATTCACCTGTACGATTCGGACCCTTTCCGGTATAAGGACCATAAGCCTGACCATCCTTACTGTACAGGTAAACTTTTGTGTCGGCAGGAAGCGACATGTTTTCCACATGCAGTCTGATCGCACCTGCGTTATCCGCATTGAAAACTGCTGCCCATACGAGACCACCGTCACGCGTTGTTGTGCGAGCGATACTTTTACCGCGAACTTCAATGCGTGGATTGATTGCCTTCACCATTCCAATTTTCAGTGGAACTGTCGAAGCCTTTAGCGCAATGTACGGATTCGTTCAGGAAGTATTCGTAGAAACTCCTCCATATTATAGCGGACGGTTTAGGATCTGGCGCCGCAAACTGGAATTTCACTCGCTTGCCAGGTTAATAGAATCCATTGCGTATTCGAATCGGACAAAATTCGGCGAACCGATCATATCAAAATTTGAATGTTGGACTATTTTTTCTTTAGCTTCATCGTCCAAGCTTGCGACATAAACATCGGTTCCAATGAGTCCAGGTTCCGGTTCGCTCCACCATAGAAAACGTACCCTCGACTGGCTTGACTGTACGGCAGTAACTCCATTAAAGGATGGGAGTGTTCCTAAATCTCCTGGTTTGGTTGTCCGTATGTTTTTCTGTCGTTCGACCGGCAGGCCAGTAATACCATTGAAAATGCGCTCCCATATTCGGTATCGTACCGGGTTGTTCAACTTCTCCCAACCAAATAAGCTAAAATTATCTGTTCCTGTCGCCCACCAGATCAATGGATAGAACATCTCCAGTAAATTCAAAAGCCGTTGTGTAATTCTCGTTATTGATATTGCCAAGCAGGAGCGCATTATCCCCTGTCGAATCAAGGTAACCAAGGTTGGCATAGTAGGGGCCGGTAGCCGGCGTCAGAAAGTCCGTAATTGCAGTATCAATCGTTTTAAAACCGGGTGGTGGAGTATTCAATGTATCGTATGGGAGACGGAAGGTTCCGTTAGCATTGTGTCCGACCAAAACAACTGAACTATTTCGTTCTAACGATACAAAAGAGGAATCGACATCCTTTGCAGTCTTGAGCGTTTGTGGATCCGAATTCACAATATTCAAATTGAAATGGGAAGAGAGGATTGGCGCAAACTTTTTGGTATTTCCAATTTTGTTAAGATCAGCATCAAATATCATGCTGTGGACTTTGATTTTTTTCGACGCATCCTGAGCTGTCCAAACAACCTGGTAGTTTCCATTTTGTAAGCGGCCAAGAGCAGTGAGTCCAGCTTGAAAAGGCAGCTTGAAGACGGCATGATCTACAATCCTGAATTTCCTGTTTTCGTATTCAACATTTAGGAGAATTAATTCCTTATCTGTCGTAGCTGCTCGAGAGAAGTATATTCTCTATTGCGAAAACAGAACCTGAGTAAAAACAGCAAAGAGAAACAACCAAAATTACAAACACTTTCATTTCACACTCCCTAAAACATCAGGCGTTATACCCATAAGTAATCCTCTAGTTATGAATACGTATTTCCGGAAAAAAACACGCCAGGGCGAGGGCATTTAGAGTTGAGATGCGGATGCGAGATGCGTGATAAGATTTCTCGTTCTGACCGACCTATATATAGGTAGGAATTTTGGGTCCTGATCGTTGGACGTATGCGCGTTCCAACCATTCCAATGCTTTATCTGTCTCACCACGGTAGGAATATACACTAACAACTTGAAACGCTGAATCTCAAACCGATAGATATTCAACGGGGGGAGCAACTTTTACTTACGCGGTTTGATCATTTTCTCCATTTCAGCACTTATGTTTTCAATATCCATCGTTGCTTGAGTCACTTGATTTTGAGTGTTAGCGGGACGCGTAGAGGTTTTACTTAATTCCAATCTATCCTTAGCCTGCTTCAGTTGGACCCCTTGCCGATTTCGCGTGAGGCTCGCGGATTCTGCATCGAGTTGATCTGCTTGTGCGCGGCTTTTACTATCATCCGGACCGCTATTCGCTCGAAGGTATTCCGCCCGCTTCTGAAAACTTGCACGAACGATATTTAGCGCGGGCCATCCGCCTTTAGTTCTTGCATCGCTTATAGCTTTCTTCAATCCTTCCGGCTCTTCACCTGTGGCAACATAACGTTGTAGTTGCTCATTCGTAATCCCATACATCTTGAGAGCCTTCTGTAGAGCAGCGCCGTCGGATTTTGGTGTTTGATTCGTAGCACGAGTTGTCCCTGTAGAAATCTTTTTGTTTGTCTGGTTGAGCAATTGCGATTGAAGTTGATTCGCCGTTATTCCTGCTTCAGCTTTACGTAAATTGGCGGCTTCAGGTTGAAGCTTTGGCGACGCGGCTTCCTGCTGAGAATTACCTACAGGATTTTTTTGGATCTTGTCTTCTGCTGATTGCGTATCGGATCCAGCCGAATCCGGAATCCGTACTAAACCGCGAA
>CAVZQN010000011.1:0-259774 GCA_963777505.1 uncultured bacterium | reverse complement strand
TCACGGCACTGCTTCGCATTCGCTCAGCTGCGTGCCTTACTACAAACCTTTAGGTGATAAAATTTCACAAATGATCAACCGGAGTCTGATCACACTTCTCTTATTCTTCCTGACAAACAATTTATTCGCTTACGAAAAAGATGTTCATTATGGTCTGACTTACTGGTTAGCCATCAAAGCTGGCTTTCATCCGCGAAATGCGGAGTCCATCGCGCAAGGCGATCAAAGTGTCGATGACGGCCTCTATCGTCCGGCCACCTGGGCAGTCTTGTTGCACGTTCTGACTACCGGTGATGTCAACGCTTCAAAAGAAATTCAACGGATCCATTTCCCCTCCTATGGACCCATACCGGGCGAACCCGACAAACGTCGCGTTCAACCTTCCAACGCTGCTGCGCATGAACAACACATCAAAGAATCCCAATCGAAAATAGAAGGACGTCCGGTTTCAAATGCGCTTGAAGATTTCGGTGTAGCACTTCATCCTCTTCAAGATTCATGGTCGCACCAGGGTGTTCCCGATATACCGTTCTTCCCTTTTTATGCGAAAGTCTATCCAAATTTATCCTATGGTCACCCCGCAGATCGAGATGGCTGGTACAGTCATAATGCGGATCTCACCTGTGTTTTTCCCGATGAAACTGTTGAAATGGCGGAAGCCGTATACTACGCACTCTCCGATTATCTCAACTATCACTCTTCACTTCGAAACAGTCCTGCAGAATCCTGGCCTCAGCTTAAAGTTGACGTTCGCAAATTTGCAGAAGCATGCGACAAAGAAGCAAAACGTCAATGGTTCAAATCTGATAGTGAAATTCCGTTCGATATATATAAGGATGCAAATTTCCTGGAAGATATTAATACTCCAGGCCAAATCGCTCCCAAGTTCCGACGCTACCGCGAAACCGGCTCCAATCTAAAGAAAGAGGCTCAGAATATCCCGCAAGCTTTAAGAGAAGTAATTGAAGCATTTCTGAGAAAGTGGATCGTAGAGCGCAGCATCAACGGCGCTTTGGAATTCATTCAGATAGACGAAATTTCAAAGCAACTAAATGCTTTGAATTTAGATTCCAATGTTACGCGGTCCTGGATCGGAAAATTTCTTATGATGTGGTTGGTTCAAGACCATGGACTTGTTAACAAACTCGGCCACGGCCTTCCAAATGCTGAGGGCTATAGCGCGCTTCCTGAAACAGCGATGCAGTCCCAAAACGAGTTCTCACTGCTATTCGCAAAAGACTTAAGCGAAGCAATCGAAGCTCCAGGATTTGAGAAGCCATATATGATCGTGCCGCTGCCGCAACCAGGAGGTTCGCGTCAGAATGTGTATGCTGCAATTTTTCGTTTTCAGCAATCACCCTATGACTCGATTCTGATCGTATTTTCGGAACGCGAATCGACATGGAAAGTAGTCGGAATGGTCTGGCACATATTGTAGGGATTATTGTTTCATTGGGTCACTTAACGATGCACACACAACCGTCAATACAAGATATTGCCAATTCGCAATCACATCAGGTTTCATCAATAAAGTTTGACCTGCAACAAGCTGAAACATGAAAATTGAGGTAAGTGTCCATGCTAAACGCTGCCACTTTCCTGAAAGGATCCACAACGACAAAACTGGCTCAGCGATCAAAATTATCCAGGCAAGCAATACATTCAACCAATGCGGCGACCAGGTTTTGTCAAACATCGATGTGACCATGTTGACCAATCCCTCCGGTCCAATCGAAATCCATTTGAAAAGTCCGGCATAAAGAAACCATATTCCGAAAAAAATCCGGATCCAAAAAACAAAAAATCTGCGGCTATCGTAGCTTAACAATATCCATACCATCTTCCTATTCACCTGACGGATTTTTAATTTTCCCGGGCTTTCCAACAACCCGTCTGATGATGCCTAGCTGTCCTGCATGATACGCCTCATGCCAAAGAATCGTTGCAAGAACAGATCCAATTGTATCGTTGGGTTCCTTTCCAGGAACCATGGATGTCTGTTGAGTTAACTTCTCCACGGTCATAGCTTCAATTCCATTTTTCATTTCGCTCTGCAACGCATTGAACGATCGTTGGAGTTCCTGAATATCAACCGCCTTTTTGGGATCGAAATCCTTCGGAGTATAAATTTCAAATTTGGATTTTTCATAGAGAGGCTTCTTCCAGATAAAGTCCAAAATATCATTGCGAGTTCGGACGAAATGTCCCAATACCCAATTAAAACTGTGTGCACCACCCTTGGGTTCAATTAATGATTCCTCGTTGGTGATGCCTTCGCAATTTTGATTTACGACAACATCGGAAAATTCTAAGAAAAATAACAATGTTGATTTATCCATATCTGTTCTCCTTTTATGTTTTCAGACTCTTACGCCCGCCTTTGGCGGGCTGGTCGTTTCGGTATCTTCTTTTCCCCCGGCTTACGCCGGGGGCTACTGAGGCCCGGCCTTCGCATCCCGCTACCGCAAGGCCGGGCCTCGACGGTTACGAGACCCGCCCCTACGAACTAATATATAGTCGTCCGAAGAATCAGGAATCGACAATGAAAAGCCTAGTGACTGGGAGTTCCGTAGGGTTCAAAGGATATGATTAACCGCAAAGACACAAGGACTTAACGAACTCCGGGCTCTTTTGGAACTGGCGACGGCTTCTTTTTATCCTCTCCCGGAACGTTGTGAAAAACCGAAGGAGTGCGCTCCACATATCGCAGCGTGAACCTTTAGGAAAAGGACACGCTCTAATTTTCAAAAGTTCTGCCTGAAACCATTGAGTCATATTCGATAGCGTTACAGGTGCATATCTTGCAAAATCATTCATATCCTGCTGCGTCCATGGAGGTGTGTGACTGTTTGGATCAGGACCTTGCCCGTGGGTCACTGGACGTCCTGCAGTCATCACTTTTCCATCCGGGCCAACTGCAAGACGAAAGTTTAACGTATAGATGTTTGGATCCGCAAAGGTGAACTTGCTTAAACCTTTGTCAATCAGATCATGAACTTTTCGGTCCCAATCGTCTCTCCACTCTGTCCAATTGGAACAATTTTCTACATTCGCATCCAGGTAATCGAAAACGACACACGCGTCATATTCCTGACTGCAATTCGAACACGGATCCATTCCTTTTCTTGGCTTTTTGCCTTCTTCATTCCAAAGCTTGATTTCTTCTTCAACTTTCGTTCTTTCTTCACCCGTTACAATCAGGATATGTGGATTTGGATATTTGTTCGCAGTTTCGTAAATCTTATTCATGTCGAATGAATATCCAGGATGTCCACACTGCCGGGATGTAGTGCCTAATTCATACTGAAGATAATTTTGAGCGAAAAGGATCGTTGGAATAATTAGAATGAATAAGGCTCTGAAAAAGCTCATCATCGAGAGCAGGATACTACAAATTTGACATACAGTCCCGCCTCCAATAAACTCCTCGACAAGAGACAAGTAAAAGGATGACATTGGGGAGTCCGTTCCCTTTACTAAGAGCTTCAACCAGACCGCTCATTGCTTCATTTTGTGCTGCTTTTCTTATCATAATTATTCTCTCGCTCAGCGGAACCATATCGGCTGAAACAGAAACACTACTTTCGAACACCTTCCCCAGTTGCTCTGTTTTGGTGGGGAATTCTTATTGATCCTTCCGAGCACAGATCGCTACGGGGTCGAGATTGTAGCGGATCGAATGCGAATCGTTATAACAAGTACCGCCTTTTTTGGCAAAACCCTGTCTGTCAGTATGGGGATTGCTGAATTCAGTCACGAATTATCAGCCGATCAACTGATCGATTACGCAGATCGGGAGCTTTATAAAGCGAAAGCCCTCCGACGCCAACAAATTCTTAGCCCCGAAAGTCTCTAAAAGACTTTTAGCGGCCTTTCCAGATGGTAATTTTACGTCATCATGTTTACGACCTTCGCCGTACAAAAAATACTACAAAACATTTGTGTTTTGTCGACAGACTTACCTCCTCGATCTTACGAGAATAAGACAAGCGAAAACAAAGTCTGATACGTAAAATTTACTTAACTGATACACCCTTGGAACTTTGTTTCACGATATTAAGTATTTGAGAAAACGTGAGCATCAAATATTAGGAGCACATAAAGAGTATTGAAATTGGAGAGCGGCGAAATGCAATCCCTTGCATTTTGAGAAAGGATTTACGCTAGCCATCAACGGATTAACGTACCACCTCCCTCAAATAAAACTCAATGCAAGGGGCAAATTGCATAGTTCATTCTCCCTGCAACAGAAGAAGAGGAGCCGGCATGCAAGACATTATCATTCGAGGGAGCCTTTCACAGACCAGAGTTCCAATGGTGAGAAAGCAGGCGTGTTGTTATGCGCCGGAACATTCAAATTGTTTTAAATCACAGCATGGAGTACTTCCTTCAAATCTTGATCTAGTTTGCTTTTCTCAAATTCGATGGAATCAAGTTTTTCAGAGACCACAGTATTTGATGAGCCGTTGGGCAAAAACGCGACGCGTTTTTTTCATTGAGTCGCCGGTCATTGAACGTGGGACAAATCTTCTTCGCATTTCGAAACTTGCATCTGGTGTACTGCTGGTTACTCCGCATATTTCCCCTGAAGCGGATAGAATCAGTGTTCAGCAGAAACTTCTATCCGATTTCGTTTTTCGTCAAAAAATTAACAGCTTCGTTAGTTGGTATAACAGTCCAATGTTTCTCCCATACACTTCGCATTTAAATCCGAAATTCATTGTTTATGATTGCATGGATGAACTTTTGGGATACGATGGAGAGCCATCAGAACCTCAGGAATCTGAGAGTAACCTGATGACAATTAGCGATCTGGTTTTTACTGAAGGGTTAACTTTGTTCCAGGTAAGATCCCGGCTTCATTCAAATATTCATGCATTTCCAAGCAGTATTGATTTTGATCATTTTTCAAAAGCACGGGCTTTTCAGATCGATCCTATAGATCAACGTGAAATTCCGAATCCGCGCATCGGTTATTACGGTGTGATTGATGAAAGAATGGATCACGAACTGATCGATGCTGTTGCGGCTCAGCGTCCGGAATGGAATTGGGTTTTTGTGGGACCGGTTTTGAAAATTGATCCAGAACAACTTCCGAAGCGTCCGAATATTTATTATCTTGGGGAAAGAGATTATAGAAGTTTGCCGGCTTATGTTTCAGGATGGGATGTTGCAGTCATTCCATTTGTTCGAAATGATGCCACTGGTCACATCAGTCCGACAAAAACGACAGAATTTCTAGCTGCAGGAAAGCCTGTAGTTTCAACTTCAATTCCTGAAGTTGTACGTCCTTATGGAGAGCGTGGATTAGTTTGCATTGCCGATGATCCAGCGGGGTTTATTACGAGCATTCAGAAATCATTTGCCCTAGGAACTGATTGGCTCAACAAAGTTGATGCATATCTTTGGAATTTGTCATGGGATCAAACGTGGATCCGGATGAATCGTTTATTGACAGAAGTTCATGATGACGCGGACGGCCCGCATACTTCTGGTCCACAGGCTTCCCTTCCCGCATTTCGCGCCGCAAGTTACTAGCTCATCAACCGCCCTGACGCCAAGATCCTTTGCGACTTGGCGGTAAAATTCGTAGTACAATCCGTAAATGTTTAAAACAGCAATTGCATTCGTTCTGTCATTTATGATGACTACGCCGATAATCGATTTGAATAATTTAGCGGAGCGGTATGTAAAGTTGGCTCTGGCTCTTGGAGAACTTGATAAAGATTATGTCGATGCCTATTACGGTCCGCCTGAATGGCGCGAGGAAGTCAAAAAATCTCCCAAGACTTTGGATCAAATCGCATCTGAAAGTAGTGAGCTTGCGAAGGCTTTTAAAGATGTCGATTCTTCGAAGCTGAATCCGCTTGAACAGCGCCGATTAAAATTCACCAGCCGGCAATTGGCGGCACTTCTGGCGCGTATCCAAATCTTACAAAAGAAGAAAATGACATTTGATGAAGAATCGCAGGCCTTATACGATGCAGTCGCGCCTATATATAAGGAAGAAGATTTTCAGCCTCTTCTCAACCAAATCGATAAACTCATCCCAGGAACCGGTGACCTCCAGCCTCGCTACGAAGCATTCAAGAAAGGCTTCATGATCCCTAAAGAAAAAGTTGATACTGTTTTCAAAATGGCGATTCAGGAATGCAAGTCGCGAACGGCGAAGCACATTCAGCTTCCTGCCGAAGAGAATTTCACTGTCGAATATGTTCAAGGAAAATCATGGAGTGGCTACAACTGGTACCAGGGAAATTATAGAAGCATCATTCAGGTCAACACCGATCTTCCGATAGCCATTGATCGCGCGATTGACCTCGCGTGTCATGAAGGTTATCCCGGCCATCATGTCTTAAATTTGCTAATTGAAAAAAATCTTGTTCGGGACAAAGGGTGGAAAGAATTTTCGGTTTACCCGCTGTTCAGTCCCCTTTCATTGATCGCAGAAGGGACTGCCAACTACGGCATTGAAGTTGCTTTTCCTGGAAATGAGCGAGTGAAATATGAAACAGAAGTCTTATTTCCTTTAGCCGGTCTGAACCCTAGAAACTGCTGATACGTATTACAAAGTTATGGCACTGGTTGAGAAGCTTGAACATGCAGGAAATATAGCCGCACGAAAATATATCAATGGAGAAATCAATGGTGAACAGGCTGCAGAAATCCTGCAAAAATATGCCTTGATGCTACCTGATCTTGCAAAAAGGCGCGTGCGATTTTTTGATCAATACAGGAGTTATGTGATCAACTACAACCTGGGTCAGGATCTTTCAAGAAAGTATGTTGAATCAAGAAGCGGCGGAGATTCAGAAAAACGCTGGAAAGAATTTGAAGAACTGCTGATGTTTCCGAAATTACCTTCCGAATTAACCTCGCAAGCTCAAACCAAATAGCGTAGCAACCGCTGGTGGTTCCGTAACGTATTCATCGAATTCGTAGAGCTGATTACCGCAGTGGATCACAATTTCATATTCAGTTTGATCTGACCTGATTGAGGCTTCAATCCATACGCCACGTTCCTTACATTCACCCCTTTCATTCAAAACATAACTTAAATCCAACAGCGCTGTGCCATCTTCCGGATCTATCTTCAAGATTCTGTAATAATCCGACTGCGCTTCAATCATATTTTCTAATGCAAAATTTACAGCGGCTCTGGATCTTAATATCCGTTTCTTTGAGAGTTTTCCATCGGCAGTATCAAAGCATCGATCTAATAATTCACGCGCCTGGTTTAAAGATTTGTCAGCTTCCGCCCGGGCCTGAAGATTGATGTTCACAATTCCTTGATACATCAAGTTAGTTGACTTCAAAAATGGATCATGAAGCCAATCCATTCGGCGCAAAATCTCAAGTAGACGTACATATTCATTCGCAGGCAATATTCCGATTGAATCGCTGTCCGTCTGCAAACAGAAAAACCGCTTGAACTCATCGTAGACTGAAAGATACATTGCGGCCGTTATGTCTCGAGATATGGAATACGGATCTGTTTGAGTCAGGATGAATAACATCCTCGCATCGTACGCTTGCATGGCCCAAATACCGGATGTTTCGACATTGCTTGAATCTGCGAACGTGTATTTGAGCAGTAATTCATCGCGGAATGAAATCGCATGGCTGAACGATTGATCCCCCTTCCTCATTCCATCGAAAAACTTTTTCATCGTCTGGTCTTCGCCGTTGCTTGCATATACATAGAACAAGGATCGAAGTAGCGGAATCAGATTCGATTTCGTCGGCTGTTCTTCCCAGTTCATGAATTTGCACTTGAGATCAGCCGAAGGATCCATTGAGTACTCATCAGGATTGCATGCCGCAAAAATGGGAAAAGCATTAAGCAAAAGAATGAACAACGCTAAAAGTCTCATGATTGTAAAGATAATTCTAAAACACGAGCGGCTTTAAGCACCATCGCCTCATCCCAGGGTTTGCCCGCAAGTTGTAAACCGAGAGGCAAGCCTTCGGAAGTTTTGCCAACAGGAACGCTGATCGTTGGCCATCCGAGTAGATTGAATGGACCAGTTAGCGAAGTCGATCCAGGAATTCCGAGACGCGGTGCACCGGATGGCATTGTAGGTGTGCTAAGCAGATCGACATGCTGAAAAATTTTGTCCATTCGTTGCCGCAGCAATGCGCGTGCTTGATTGGCGCGCACAAATGCAGTTGGACCAAATGCAAATGCTGCCAGCACACGTTGTCTGAAAAATTCACCGGTATCGTATAACCTTTGCCGCAGCATCGGCGCATGAAATGAAGCTGCTTCCATCGCAATGATTGAGCTATTCAAAACGCGCAGTGAATGGAAGTCCGGCAAATTAAGATCGACAAGCACCGCTCCATTTTTCTCCAACACTTTTAACCCTGAATGCCATGCTTCGAGTGCTTCGTTTTCTGCGAGCGGACGATTTGATCCATCTTCGCAAAGCACACCAATTCGAATTCCACGACTTTCCATCTCCAATTCTTGAAGACTCGGAACGGGAATATTGCGGGTTCGTGGATCTCGTGGATCATAGCCCGCAAGAACAGTAAACAAAATTGCGGCATCGCGGACATTTCGCGCGAGCGGTCCGAGATGATCCAATGACCATGAAAGAGTATCCGCTCCATATAAACTGACACGTCCAAATGTCGGCTTTAAACCGACAATTCCACATTGCGATGCAGGAATGCGGATCGATCCACCGGTATCCGAACCAATGGCTATATCGACAATCCCATCAGCCACAGCAGCGCCGGAACCGCTGCTCGATCCTCCTGTATCATGTTCCAAATTGTGCGGGTTGTGTGTTGGACCATAATGCGCATTGTTTGATCCAGGTGAGTAGGCAAATTCAGACATGCGCGTCTTGCCAACAATAATTGCGCCGGCAGCCTCCAGCCGTTCAACGGCAGCTGAATCATAATTCGTAATCCGATCGGCGAAAATTTTTGAGCCTGCAGTGGTTATCGTGCCTTTCATCGCAAGCAGATCCTTCACTGCGACAGGAATGCCATGCAAAAGTCCGCGATACTTTCCTGCTGCAATTTCACGATCCATTTCCTTCGCTTTTGATCTCGCGTAATCTGAACAAACCAGCTGAAATGCATTCAGGATTGGATTGCGTTCTTCAATGCGGCTTAACGTTCGTTCAACCAACTCCGTTACGGAGACCTCGCCGCGCTTTATTTTTGCTGCAGTATCCTCTATCGAACCAGGGACATCTTGTGCGATGGCAGACTCAGTTGGTTTTACCGCGGAGACACTGAGATAGTCAGGAATGATCGCAGTATCAATCGATTCGATGAATTCTTCAAAGGTGAGCGGAACTTGTAAGAAGCCGCGCTCGATCATTCCTTCCAAATCCTGATCGGTGATCGGAATCTGAGCAGCGCTTAAATTCGCACGCAGACGTCTGATGACTGAATCTGGAATTTCTCGTTCTACCATGAATAGACTATTTTATCGTAGTCTCATCATCCATGCGCTTGCGTGATGTTCAAATCCAACTTTTGCGTAGTATTCCGTTGCTTTGGGTGCAGCGAGTAGCGTAATGTATGCGGATGGTTCCAGATTTGTCGCAGTCAACTCGATGAGGTGCTTTCCGATCCCTTGCTTTTGATACGCTTCATCTACTGCAAGATCGGCGAGGTATGCGCAATAAGCAAAATCGGTTAGAGTTCGCGCGACACCCACCAGAAGATCTCCATCCCAAGCAGTAATTAAAAGGTCAGCATGCTCCAGCATTTTCCGAAAAATATCCGGACGGCTAACTGGCCTTCGTTCACCAAGCGTTGAACGGACATAAACATCGATTGCTTGTTCAACTGAAATTGGATAATTCACCTTGTATTCGATTGCCATGCTTTAATCATCCGTCAAAAAAATGGATTGTGTAAACGACCACATTTGACATATTCAACAAGTCCACTTATTCGATAGTATTATGGGACCGCAGGCTTCCAGCCTGCATAAGGGACCGCGGACTTCCAGTCCGCAATTTTTAGCAGGCGTGACGCCCCGATCCCTGATGCTAAATCTTAACGGAGGAACTAATGGCAACGGTAACTGTTCATTCCAAAGAGCAATTAAAGCAACAGATTGTTGCAGGAAATCACAACCTCGTTGCAGACGAGCCATTTGAAGCAGGCGGAACCGATCAAGGTCCCGATCCATATTCACTTTTGCTTGCTGCTCTTGGCGCTTGTACATCAATGACCCTGAAATTGTACGCACAGAACAAGAACTGGGATCTGCAAAATGTGCATGTTAATTTATCGATCGAAAAAATCTACGCAAAAGATTGCTCAGAATGTGAAACAAAGGAAGGCAAGATCGATCAAATTAAGCGCGAAATCAAATTAGAAGGGAATTTGACAGACGAACAACAATCACGCTTGCGCGAAATTGCGAAACGATGTCCCGTTCATCGAACCCTAACCTCTGAAGTGAACATCGTCGATATTTAGGTTATCTTTTTCCAGCGCTGGCGGGCTTCTGCGGATGTCATAACAGGGATTACTTCAAAATCAACAAGATCCTTCCAATTCGATATCCATTCATCGAGCAATGCCCGATCGGAACATTCCATCACCTGATAACATCGTTTGAAATCATTCTCCACCCAACTATTGATGTAGGTAACTTCTTCCGGCATCATTCTGCCCTTCTCATCAAATCTTTGATAAATGTCTTTTACAGCCCCTTCTTTAAAATGTTCAATGATCATGAACAACATCCTTCACCTCTGAAGTAACAAAGCTTTGTGTCTCTGCGGTTAAGTGGTTTCATTTATGGCCGGCTGGAAGCACCAGTTCCGTTGATCCCCGGCTTAAATAATGACTCGCATATCAATCGCCCGCTTGAAGCGGGAGTTCATTTCTCCAGTCATTTACCCCCGGCCACGCCGGGGGCTATCGAGTTTCAAAGCATTGCACGAAGCTCGTTCACCTCTTTCCGCCACAATCAAATTACAGTAGCATAATACCAAAGGGAGTGGACTCATGATTCAAATCAGGCTGATTGCATTTTTTGTTATTTTCCTAAGTTCGTTTGCATTTGCTCAATCATCTTCCGATCAAGTGTGGGAGAGTATTTCTGAGCAAAACATCCCGGCCTCTGCCGGCGATCGAAGAATTTTTCCAGACCGCTATCAGACATATCGGTTGAATTTACCCACATTGCAAATGCTTCTAAGGCAGGCTCCGCCTGAATTTTCTCCTGCCGCGAAAAATTCATCAGTACACATTGAGCTGCCATTTCCTGACGGTACATATCGACGATTTCGCATTGAAGAGTCAACGATCATGGAACCGGGACTCGCAGCCCGCTTTCCCGAAATCAAGACGTTTATTGGTAATGGCATTGATGATCCTTCAGCAACCCTTCGGTGCGATCTAACGCCACATGGTTTTCATGCAATGGTACTTTCCCCTAAAGGTACCGTATTGATCGATCCATACCGTACAAAAGATGCCTTCCATTACATGAGTTATTACAAAAAAGATTTGAATATAAAGCCTTTTGAATGTCATGTTGGAAATTCAGTGAATCGCGATAAGCAAATCGAAATGACGGCTCCATTAGCGGTTGTTAATTTACGTTCGTATCGGGTTGCGATCGGCGCGACTGGAGAATACACCCAATTTCATGGAGGGACAGTCAACGATGCGCTCGCAGCGATCACAACATCAATGAATCGCGTCAATGGAATCTATGAACGCGACTTCGCTGTCCGCATGAATCTAGTGGCAAATGAAACCAGCGTAATTTTTACAAACCCCGCAACGGATCCTTATTCTGATGGGAATGCGGGTGCGATGTTGGGTCAAAATCAAACCACACTCGACACAAGAATTGGCAGCGCAAATTACGACATTGGACATGTCTTTGGAAGTAATGGCGGTGGCGGTGTTGCAGGATTAGGAGTCGTTTGTGCAAACGGACAAAAGGCTTTTGGTGTGACTTCGTTAGACAATCCTGAAGGTGATGTATTTGATGTTGATTATGTTTCCCACGAAATGGGACACCAATTTGATGGCAATCATTCTTTTAATGGCACTACGGGCTCATGCGGTGGAAACCGTAATGCAAGTACAGCATACGAACCTGGAAGCGGTTCAACGATTATGTCTTATGCAGGAATCTGTGGAGCCGAAAATCTTCAACCCAATAGTGATGACTATTTTCATGTAGGCAGTTTTAATGAAATGTTTGCTTTTGTCAGTACCGGAGGAGGCTCTTCCTGTGCTGTCTTAACGAATGCCGGACATTCTACTCCGACAGCAGAAGCTGGAAGCAATTATACAATTCCAAGATCCACACCCTTTACGCTTACAGGTTCAGGCAGTGACTCAGATGGCGATACGCTTACCTATTGCTGGGAGCAACTCAATCTAGGTACCGCTTCTCCACCCAATACAGATAATGGAAACAGGCCGATCTTTCGATCCTTTGATCCTGTTACTTCACCTCAAAGAACATTTCCAAAGCTTTCCGATATTCTGAATAACACGAACACAATTGGAGAATCACTTCCAACAACAACCCGCGCATTAAATTTCCGTTTCAGCGTACGCGACAATCATGCCGGCGCGGGTGGGCAAGAAATCGATAGCATGCAAGTCAATGTAACTTCTGGAGCCGGTCCATTTCTAGTGACACAACCCAATACTGCAGTTACGTGGAATACAGGCACTCAGCAAACTGTGACATGGAATGTTGCTGGAACTTCAGGAGCACCGGTCAATGCCCTGAATGTCGACATCTTGTTATCCACTGATGGTGGAAACAGTTTCCCAATTACTTTGGCTTCGAATACACCGAATGATGGTTCAGAAATGATCAATGTTCCTGCAAATCCAACAACTACGGCACGAGTGAAGATCGCCGCCGCCGGAAATATTTTCTTCGACATCTCCAATGCGAATTTCACAATCGTTAACTTCACATGCCCTACGATTACCATTGCTCCTTCAACGCTGCCTGATGGTGAAGTCGGGCAAGCCTACAATCAAACTCTAACTGCAAGCGGTGGAACAGCTCCATATACATACACTGTGACAACGGGTTCATTGCCCTCTAATTTGACATTGAGTTCTTCCGGTGTGATCTCAGGGACTCCAGATACATCAGGAACTTCGAACTTTACCGTTACTGCGGTTGACACCAACGGTTGCGATGGAACAAAAACTTATTCGATCAACATCAACGACGTCTCCTGTCTTTTCTGTGATGAATTTGAAGATGGAGTACTCGATTGGACATATGAAAAGCCAGCATGGACCGAAACTGGTGGCGTGTTAGCTGGAACTCCATCGGGAAAGAAAGCGGTTGCTTTTGCGACTCCAGTCTTTGCCGGATGTTCCGTTTGTTCGATCGAAATTCAGATGCAAACAGCCGGTGGTGCGTTCAATCGTGTTTCGGTTTTCGCGTGGCATCAGGGCAATGGCGACAAGGTCGAGTTGATGATGAGAGAAGAAAAGAATCGTTGGGTCTTAAAGCAGCGTTCAGGCGGAGTTGTTGTTGCTAAAGGAAAAGCGATTCAAACGATTGATCCGAACGTGAATTACGTTGTAAATCTCAGTTACGATGGAACCAGCTTTCAGTTGTCTATCGATGGTGTGCCAGTTCTCACCTTACCTGCAGGCGCGGTACCAAATGGAACTATTGGATTTCAAGCTATAAAAACCACGGGCCGGTTTGGGTACATTCAAGTCAACTGAGTATTGCTTTCCCATGTTCAGGGTATAAGTTTCTGAACATGGATACGACCAACAAAAAGACCGTAATAAAAACGATAAACGAACTACGTCCGTTCGATTCAACACGTCATTTGAATGTGATTATTGAAACCGCGCAAGGAAGCCGAAATAAATACAAATATGATCCAGAGTTCAATTGCATAAAACTGAGCCATATTTTAACTGAAGGCGCTGTCTTTCCATTCGATTTTGGGTTTATTCCTTCTACATCTGGGGAAGATGGTGATCCTTTAGATGTACTGGTTTTGATGGATTCCCCAGCAGTACCCGGATGTTTGGTTCAATGCAGACTCATCGGAGGTATCACAGCCAAACAAACGGTAAAAGGAAAAACAACGCGAAACGACCGTTTGATCGGCGTAGCAACGGAAAGCCACCGATATAGAAAGATCAAGTTGTTAAAGGACCTTGATTCAACGTTGCTCGATCAAATAGAACATTTTTTCATTTCGTATAACGTCATGAGAAAACGCAAATTTAAGGTACTGAGCCGGATCGGTCCCAAACAGGCATTGAACCTAATTCAAGAAAGTATCAAAGACTAGTCTGCCCCTGCACCCGATCGTAATGAACTGAATCCACAATACGGTGAATTGATTTTTACCGCAGCCTGCTCAGTCTTTTCGGTATCTGAATTGTAAATGAGTTTTCTTGATGAAAGACTTTGCAGTGCACCCATTCCTGCCCCAATGGGAGCACCAGACGCGGTGAACATTATCGTGGCAAGACCTACGTCATCTGCCCCGGTATATTGCGACTCAGCAATAAGCCCAACAACAAATCCTGATGCAGCGCCGATCAAAATGCCCCTCCAAATGGATTTTCCGAGTGGAATTCCATTCCGGTAGATTTTGGAAATATCATCGCGTAAAACAACTTCAAATCTACTTCGCTTATTTTTGACTAAAATTTTTGTATCTCTCTACCTTTTCAATTTCTGCATCCAGCGACCCTCCTGATTTCTTCAATATACTGATACTCTCCCCTTTCTTGTACCTTTTTACATTATTCCAATCCCTGGACTCTGCAAAAACTAGAGTTTGAAATAAAACAAAAGCAAATACGAGACATGCGAAGTTTCTAATCATTCATTTCCTCCTATTTTTTCTTATGCGGGCGACCACAAGGGTCGCCCCTACTTAAGAGCAGGAAGTGTGCCATTAAATTTTCGAGGGGCAACGTTGTTCTAACTATCTAAGTGGATAGATATTGATGTCTTGAACTACCGGAATAAGTTGTAAATAGAAAAAATTACATTGGAGTTAAAAAATGCCCGAAAAGAAAACAAAGAAGAAAGCGGCGGCAAGTAAACGACGCGGGAATAAAGCATCAACACAAGCCGGTGAATATGTGCGCGAAGAAATGCATCACAAACGAAGCGGCAAACACAAAATCAAATCCAAAAAACAAGCGATCGCAATTGGCTTATCCAAGGCAAGAAAGGATGGAGTTAAAGTCCCTAAGAAAAAGCGGAAAAGCTCCAAGAAAAAATAATTAGCGGTTAAGATGGATGCATCACAACATGGAGGCGGTGCATCATGTCTACTTTCCGTGTCCTTATTCTGATCATAGCTTTATTTCAAGCGCATCATATTTATTCTGCTGAACAAGGGGCGTATCTCGGCAACCTCACATGGCCTGAGGCAAAAGAGTGGCTGCAAAAAGCGCCGGTTGTCATCGTGCCTTTTGGGGCTGGAGCCAAGGAACATGGACCGCATCTTCCAATGAATGCGGACTTCAAAGTCGTTGAATATCTATGCAAAAAAGCTGTCGAATCCCATTCCGTGATTGTTGCACCTCCAATTCAACACGGATGGTTTCCTGCTTTCAGACAATTCCCCGGAACTGAAATCTCGGAGAGCGATGTCTTCGTACGTTATGTTTTTCTTGTTGCGAAGTCTTTGGCGAACCACGGAGCTAAACGGATTCTTTTTTTGAACACAGGGATTTCACGCTCAACCGGGTTGCCGATTTCATTGGCTGCGCGAGAAATTCGAAATGAGACAGGCGTTCCAACGCTGGTTATTTCGTGGGATGACCTTGAAGATGCGCAATATGACGCACTTCAGGAACAAAAGTACGGTGGACATGCTGACGAAATGGAAACTTCAATCAATCTTTTTCTTCAGCCTGAACTTGTTCAGATGAATAAAGCAGTTGTCGATTATGGCCAGCGTCCGCCGAAAGATTATCCCGGCTATCAGCCCGGGTTGTATTCTGTGGATCCTGAAGATCCAGACTATTCGGCCACAGGATTAACCGGTGATCCCACAAAAGCATCAGCAGAGAAAGGGAGAAAGGCGTTGGAAATTCTGACAGCAAATTTGATGAAAGCTATTGACGGCTTTTCGAAAACGCCTTTGAAGAAATAAATTTTGTAGTAAGCACGCAGCTGAGCGTTAGCGAAGCAGTGCCGTGAGCTTTACTAACACGGCACTGCCTCATCTGCCTCCGGCAATTCGCCGCGTGCCTTACTACAAAGATTTATCACCAGATACGAACGCGACGTTTTTCATCTCTGTACATTTTTTCGCCTGGTTTCACTTCAAAAGCTTCATAAAATTCAGTCATATTGGATACTGGACCATTAACGCGCAAAAAGCTTGGCGCATGTACGTCAGTTTTCACGCGCAGAGCAAGATTTTCAGGACGAATGTTGTTCATCCAACCAATTGTCCAGCCGATGAAGTAACGTTGGGCTGGAGTAAACCCGCCGATCTTTTTGCCGCTCTTATATTGCTCCGTTTTCTTGAATGCCTCCCATCCAACAAGGATGCCACCGAGATCAGCAATATTCTCCCCTTGCGTTGCATCTCCATTGACAGGCAGATCATCCACTGCAATGTATCCATTAAATTGTTCGATGATCACTTTTGCGCGCTTCTTAAATTCTTCTTCGTCTTGCTTATTCCACCAGTTTTTTAAATTTCCTTTTTCATCGAACTGACGGCCTTGATCATCAAATCCGTGAACAAGCTCATGCCCGATTGTAGTTCCACCGGCGTAAGCATAAACGATTGCATCATCAACATATTCATCTTCAATTCCAGGCAAAATAAAAATCGCAGCCGGTAGAACGATTTCATTGTTCCCTGGATTGTAGTACGCGTTGTAAGTCTGCGGAGTCATCTGCCATTCGGTGCGATCAACGGGCCGGGAAAGTTTTGCAATCGCGTATTCGCTTTTCCAAATATTTCCTTTCAAACAATTTGCTGCAAACGAACTACGATCAATTTCGTATTTGGAATAATCTCGCCATTTTTCGGGATATCCCACCTTCTTGGTTACGGAGCTCAATTTTCTCAGGGATGCTTGTTTTGTTTCTTCCGTCATCCATTCCAGCTTTTTGATCCGTTCACGAAATGCTGCAAAAATTTCATCCGTAAGTTTTTCGTACCGTGCTTTTGTTTTGGCCGAGAAGTGACGTGTTACATACAATTGGCCGAGTGCAAACCCTAAGTAACTTTCTTCCTGGTCCAACATCCGCTTCCAGCGCGGCCGTTGCTCGGGTGTTCCGTTCAGAATCGTGCCATAAAAATAAAAATCTTGCGCATCGAAACGATCGCTAAGCTTGTCCGCATATGCATTGATCAAATGCCATCGCAAATATGCTTTCCAGTTTTCAATACTCTCTTTCTGAATCGAATCTTCCACCTGCTTAAAGAATTCAGGCTGTCCTACAATGACCGAATCTAAATTGTGAATATTCCCTTTCGCGAAAAAATCTTTCCAATCCAGGGATGGTGTCAGGGTCTTAAGTTCGCTGACTTTCATCGCGTTGTAATTTGCCTGTGCGTCGCGCAGCGCTTCGAGTTTACGGGAGGCTTTCGCAAGATCTGTTTCCATCCGTAGGACCGTATCTGAATTCTTTTTCGCGGTCGCTGTATCATCGCCAAGCAGTTCAAACATCTTCGCAAGATGCTTCGCGTATTCCGAACGGATCTTCGTCGTTCGTTCATCGGTTTCGAAATAATAATCGCGTTCCGGTAGACCGATTCCGCCTTGATAAAGATGGAGTGCAAATTTCTCGCTGTTCTTTTCATCCTGGAAAATCGCCGGGCTAAACAACGCGGCAACGCCAATGTATTTCAGCCGTGCGATCGTATCCAGAAGGCTCTGTCTGTCATGAACTGCATCAATGCGATCAAACTCTTCTTTTAACGGCGCGATTCCTTGTTCTTCAATCGTTTTGGTATCCATTGCTGTGTACCAAAAATCACCGATCTTTTGTGCATTGGTACCTTTTGTAGCGTTTGGATCTGCGGAAGCTTCTTCGTTAATCTTCAAAACACGCTGGTACGTTTCTTCATAAACAACACGGCCAATTCCCCAGGAATTTTCATTCGAAGGGATTGGATTGTTTTGAATCCATTTCCCTACTGAAAAGCGGAAAAAATCTTCACCCGGGTCAACTGAACGATCGACAAATTGATCGAGATACGTTGAAGCGTCAGTTATTTCAGCAGCTTCCGGCGATTGGATCGCGGCTGGAAGAACGAAAGAAAGAGCAAGAAATACGTGAAATGTCTTTTTCATAAGCATCGAATAATAACATTTTGACCGCGTTCGGCAAACAAAAAGGTTGGGTGTGGGACATAACGAAGAACAAGCGGGATCTCGACGAGGAAATTATTTTTGGCGTGATTTTGGATCGAAATGCGTAATGACCTAATGAAGGGGAATGTACCTTCTAGGAGGAGTTATGCGTTCGATCCTATTTGTGCTGTTCATCGTTCTCTTTGCGTGCACATTCTGTTCTGCCGAGGATATTCTCGTTGCCTTTCATACCACTGATAGCAAACTCGTGGTACTCAAGGTTAATTTTGCCAACAATAAATACACTGTTGTTGATCGCGCCACTTTTAATCTGACCAGCCCGGGTGGCCTTACTGCACTTGCACCGCTTCAAGGTGGAAATTATCAGCTGGCATGGAACCAACGGGACACAACGAACAAAATTAAGGCGTTCAGCATGACGTTGGGTTCAGGACTTGATGCAGTTGGCGCTATCAAGAAAAATCCACCTGTTTTAACATCGTTCTTCAACTTCAACATCCTTCCCGATGGCGATCAGTTCTCAATTGATTCCACCAACAATGTGATACTTCGTTCCAGAGCCTCAAATGGAAACATGGGCGGCTCCCAAGGCAAATTATTTAATATTCCTCCAGGATTCGATCCGATTGATACCAGTTTCGGCAGACGGCCAGTCGTCGCAAACAACCGGAATAACCCGACTGTAGGCGATGAAGAGTTCTTTAGCCTTGGGTACGTCATAGCACGAGACGAATACGCATTTGCCATCTATGGGGAAACATTGGACAATCCACTTTTTGGCCTTTTTTTAAGTGAAGTCGTTTCAGTGGATCTTATTGATGCGTTTCTTGATCCGGATCCTGAAAATTTTTTCTTTCTTATGTTTGTTGAAAGATTGGCTTCAGAAACAAATTCTCCTTCTGCGGCTACAAGAGTTGTGTTGAAAGCTCAAAAGATCGATCGGCAAACAGCAAGACCTGTTGGAAATTCAGTAATACTGGTTCCTGCAAAACAGGCTGATTTATTAGGAACCGTTGTCTTCTTTAACATGTTTACAACAGCTATAGAACAAACAGCGGTCTCAACAAACAACGCCAAAGCGAACGGCGGAGCGCATGTATTTTATGTTGAGCAAACAAACTCATGTCGATCGACTTCATTGAAAGCTTTTCATTTCAATGCGGAAACTGGAAAGAAAAATTCCGGATTTAGTACTCTTCTTTCCTGCAGTGATCCGATTATTCAGCCAGGTAGTAAATTCGTGTATGGATTATCGGCCATCGTAATCCCAGGTAGTTAGTTCTTCGGGGCGGCCACAAAGGCCGCCCCTACTTCCTCCATCAAAGAACTGTTAGAATAACAATCTGCCAAAAATAAACAGAGAGTGGAGGAAGCTTTGAATCAAGAAATGACACCCGATTCCATTATTAAACTTGGAATTGGTTTCTGGGGATCGAAAGTTCTTTTGAGTGCGATTGAATTAGGCCTTTTTACGAAATTAGCAAAGGGTCCTGCATCACAACAAGCCATCTTAGAGGACTTCAAGTTACATCATCGTTCAATAGGAGATTTTCTTGATGCTCTAGTGGCATTAGGAATGTTACAAAGAAATGGCGATTTATATTCAAACACACCTGAAACCGATCTCTTTCTAGATCGTGCGAAGCCAAGCTATCTCGGCGGAATGTTAGAAATGTGTAATGCGCGTCTTTTTGGATTCTGGAACAACTTAACAGAAGGCCTGCGCACTGGTGAACCTCAAAATGAGGCGAAGACGGGTGGAGATTTGTTTGACACTCTTTATTCTGATCCTGCCAGATTACGACAATTCCTTTCGGCAATGACAGGTCTGAGTATGGGAATTGGAAGAGCGTTAGCGAAACAATTCCCATGGAAAGAATATCGCAGCTTTGTCGATGTTGGTGGCGCTCAAGGAGGTGTCGCTGTTCAACTTGCGCTGGAACATAAACACCTGAACGGTTTCAATTTCGATCTTCCTGTTGTCGGACCGATATTCGAAGAGTATGTTGCATCTTTTGGCTTGAGCGACCGGTTACGTTTTAAGTCCGGGAGCTTTTTTGAAGATCCTTTGCCTGCCGCGGATGTGATCATCATGGGCCACATTTTGCATGACTGGAACCTGGAAGAAAAAAAGATGTTGATTAAGAAGGCTTACGATGCACTGCCTTCCGGTGGAGCATTCATCGTATGTGAAGCGATCATTGATGATGAACGTCGCACAAATACGTTCGGATTATTAATGAGTTTGAATATGTTAATTGAAACCCGTGGAGGCTTTGACTTTACAGGCGCTGATTGCAGCGGATGGATGAAAGAAGCCGGATTCCGCAACACTCGCGTAGAACACCTCGCCGGCCCTGACTCAATGGTCGTCGGAATCAAATAATTTTTTAACGCCGAGTGCGCCGAGTTTATTTTTCTTTTTTTCTTGGCGTCTTGGCGGTTGAGCTATTTGATTCCCGGATCTAATTTCAGCAGCACAGCCTGTTTATCCCAATTATTGGTCCCATCCAAACGGAATACGGCTACATATTCACCGGCAGGCAATTTGTTTTCTGATTTCAGTTGCCACACACCTGCGCCTGCGGGCTCCATCGATACACCATTCAATGAATCCAAACGACTATCCACTGCAGGATCATAATCATCTAAATGGTATAGATTGACCTGGATACCCTGAACATTTCCCAAAAATTTAGGATTGACTCCGCCAGGTTTTGCACTCACTTGGAATTTTGTAGAAACGGGTGTTTTTAATTGCCAGCAGACATCTTCACCGTGTTTGATTGCATGAATTTTTGATGCAACGGATTCATCCGATAGAGGAACCGTGGTCTGATTCTCTACCGTGATGACAGCGCAGTGACCGTTGCGATTGACACACACCATATCGGAGGTAGGCTCATGATCGGCGGGTGCACACCGGTCTTTCTGCAACGGAGCAGCAAAAGCCATAGCTACAAATAGTACTATTAACATAGTATTACTCCTTTGAGATTAAAATAACGTTCCTGCGGCAAGCGGCCGCCAATCCTCGCCTTGTTTCCGCTCAACCCTGAAAGTACCGTCACTCTTGCGGATGACGCACTGAAACTCTTCCCCATCGAGACCCATCTTGTAAACCCATCGAGTATCAGTATGGGCAGGATTGATTGAGACGCGCTTTACTAGTTCGTGATTGACGTCCATTCCGCTTTTGTTTTCGGATAATTCTTTTTGCAGAAAATACGTGCATTTTTTGTCCAGCTCAGCTGGAAGATCGTCCGCTTCACCATCCTTAGGCCGATACATTAACCTGAGACCGATGGTACTGCATTGAACTTTAGGATTGTTATCTTCACAAATATCACAAAAGAATGATCCCCCTGCTGCATCTTTAAACTCAAACATGTACTTTCCGCCCGGAAGGTCCATCACTGTCGCTTTTAATTCGCTGCGTTTTGCATCGACTCCACTGCTTTCAATCGCAGCCAGACACCTCTCACGCAAATCATCTTTAACGGCTGAAATTGCCAGCATTGGTAGAGACATTAAAACCAGTATCGCTATCAGGAAAGTTTGTTTTGGAAGTTTTAACATGGACACATTATAGCTCCCATTCCTGGATGAATGACTCTTGTTCTACACCAAGCCCATCCGCAATCCTTGTGATGTAGTTGAAGTAACTGACTACCTGCGCGATATCATGAACAGCACGATCATCGAAACCGTGATTCTTGAGACGTTGAACGTCTTCCCGGGTGATCTCATGCTGTTTTAATGTTAATTTTTCCGCAAACTCGCAGAGTGCAGAATTTTCAGGAGTGAGTTCTGCCTTTCGCCAGTTTTTTGCAAGATGACGAATGTTCTGTTCTGCGTAAGCCTTGTCTGTCCACCCAAAATCTTTTGCAACCTCTACACGGAGGTCATCGGCATGTGCGCGTATTCAATAGATACATTTGTTTGCAGCTGATGTCACCACTGCAAGCATTTCCCTTTGTGAACGGTTTAACGGTGAAGGTCCGTACATGATCGCAAGATAAATATCGATGGAAGCTTTCATGATCGCCGGGTTCTGGCTCATGATGCCAACAATATTCCAGATCCTGCCGGCACGTTTTAACGCGTTATCATATTGTTCTTTTAATGGAGCTTCTGCTTGTTCGTGAGGGATCACTCGGATAAAAGGCATACACCACCCTCCTCAAGAATGATTTTAATCACAACGGCACAAAGTTTAAATAGCCGGACGTATTGTCCCAACTTCTTTGCGTCCAAACAAGAAGGCAAAAATAATGCCCGCAATAAACCCGCCGATATGAGCCCAATATGCAACGCCTGCACCTTCACCGGCACTCATCTGACTTATGAACTGAATTACAATCCAGATGCCCAGAACGTACAATGCAGGAACATGAACCATACCCATTCGGCTTAACACGCGGATCCTATTTTTTGGAAACAAAACCATATATGCGCCAAGAATTCCTGAAATGGCGCCACTCGCACCTAAACTTGGAATGGTGGAAGATAAATTGAAGAAGATGTGCGCAAGACTCGCAATGATTCCGGACACAAGGTAAACAAACAAATATTTTGCGTGACCCCATCGATCCTCAAGGTTGTCACCAAAGATCCACAAGTACAGCATGTTTCCGATCAAGTGCATCCATCCGCCGTGGAGAAACATGGATGTGAACAAAGTAACCCAAAATGGACCTGGAGCTTGTGGAGGTAGATCGGCCTTCTGAGCATATTCCTGGGGCACAACAGCCCACTTCTCAAAAAAGTTTTGAAGCTGCGCTTCGGATGGCTGTGTAATTTCAACAAAAAATGCGATTACGTTTAACGCGATTAATAAGTAAGTGACCCAGGGTGTTCTTACACGACCGGTGTTATCATCACCAATTGGAATCATGGCTGCCCTCCAACTCTATGGATCAAAAATAATCCCAGAACGCTGTTTGTCGATGCAAAGAAGAAATATATAGCCAACTCTATCGCAGGTATAATGATGGGACAACTCATGAACCGGGTATTAATACTGATCTTTCTAACATTTGCAATTGTAGGTTCAATTCAGGCCCGTGATCGGCAGGAGCCGTCGCCGCAGCAGATTAACATACCCCCAGCCCCATCTGTGCCAGAAGCAACTGTGCCTGATGATCGCTATATTTTCTCCGCGGATGGCAGCACTGAACAGCAAGTAGAACTCGTTCGAACACCTGACGGTTTGCGTTTTGAATGGCCTGGTCCGGCAGCACGTAAATGGGACACAATATTTCTAGGTGTTCGCAGTTGGGGTGCTGAAGCGATCCCATGGATAGAAATAACAGCGGGGACATTGCGAATTCAGCACTATCTGGATGGGAATGCGTTAGGATATCGATGGCTCAATCTCAGCGAACTCCGCGAACAACTTGTTGAAGGAACTTCCGTAGAGCTCCGCACTCACGCCATTACACTCGAAGCAGCGACAGCAACATTGCGCCTTTTTACAAACAACCTGGATCTTCGAAGCAAAATTTTAATCCTGGCCCCACATCCTGATGATGCTGAAATCGCAGCATTCGGTCTGTATGCGGATCGCGATGCAACAATTATCACAATCACATCCGGCAATGCAGGAGACATGAATTATCGCGCGAACGTAAGCGATCCAGCGGAGCATTATTTACTGAAAGGTTATTTGCGCGCTGTTGATAGCGTTACAGTTCCATGGCAAGGGCAGATTCCTCCGGAACGTACTTTCAATCTTGGATATTTTGACGCGCAGCTTTCAACAATGTACCAATCACCCGATCAAGTCATTCCTGAATTGTACGGACCTAACCAGGATGTTGCGCCTTACAGGCGCGCCAATATTGGAAAGTTGCTGCCGACATCATCCCGCACGAATACATGGAATCATCTGGTTGAAGATCTCACCGAAATTCTTCGCAAAGTGAAGCCGGCAATCATTGTGACTCCACATCCCTTATTAGATACGCATCTTGATCACGATTACGCGACTGTCGCTCTTGTACAGGCGCTTGAGAAGTGGAATCAGAGTGCAAAATTTTTACTTTACACAAATCATGCATCTAAAAATCGATATCCTTTTGGTCCGGCAGGTACAGTCATGTCACTTCCGCCCTGGTCAATCAATGACATGATGATTGAAGGTGTATATTCACATCCAGTGAACCGGAGCCTTCAGCTGCGAAAATTGTTTGCGCTGGAATCGATGCACGACCTTCGTCTTTCGCCTGATGAACAGGACACCTGCGATATGTCAGGCTTGTTGTTTCGTCCCGATTATCCGCGCGTTCCTGAAGTTGACTATTTGAGACGCGCTCCACGATCAAATGAATTATTTTTTATTTACGGACGTGATGGGATCGAAGAAGTCGTCCGCACATTTCTAGAAGCGCAAACCGCGGAAACGCAAAGCAACTAATCATCTTCCGGAGCCTTCATAGAATCTAAGCCCTGAGTCTTTACAATGTCTCTGTATGTGACCAGCTGAATCGCGCCGGTTTTCACAAGGTCTTGAAAACGTTTGGAAAGCAGAATTTTCAATTCCGCTGAACGATGCATTGCGACCAGCGGTTTTGTTTCTGAACGTTGATCCGGATTATTCATATCAACAAGTGCTTGCATCTCTGGCGTATCTTGCGCAATATGCATCACGATCAAATTCACCTTATGATTTGGCAAATTCTGAAGACGTTTAAAAAATTCGTCGCTTTTTGTTTCAAGTGACACATCAAACATGGATTGATACTCTTCGTTGAAATAGCGGGAAATTCCAAGATGATTCTGTTTGGCAAGTTTTTCTACAATCGCTCTTAGTTGCGGAGTCGCGATAGCCGTCCACATATGATAATCAACATAATCCAGCTTTAATCCTGACTTTTTTGCGCGATCTATTTGTGCCGATAATTCTTTTTCAACCTCATCGAGCTTGTATGAGCTCGCCAAAAATCCATCCGTTGAAGGCAGAAAATATCCGTCGCCATCTACGAGGCTTGGCACGGCGGTTTTGCCTAACACCGGCCCCCAACGGTAATACTTCCATTCACTGTTCAGCACAAGATGCACACCCACTGAAACATTTGGAAATTGTTTCAATACATCTACAGCTTCTTGATACCAGGGACATGTAAACATCACCGATGTAGAAAAAGGAATGCCAGTTTCAGCAAGCTGTTTTGATGCCGCAACAACTGCGTGATTCATTCCATTGTCATCGATCCGAAGAAGCACTTGAGGCGGTTTGTTCTGGGCAGATGAGATTGACAGAAAGAATAAAGCGACAAAGAACCTAAGTAGAGCTTTCATAAGTATGATGAAAGAGGAAAGATGAACGATGAAAGGGAGCTCTAGGAGCTTCTTTCATATTTCATCGTTCATCTTTCATCTTTTATTGTCGGATCCAGAGTTTTTCCCAGTAGATATATGGTGAGAAGAAACTCAATTCCAGACCTTCTACTTCGGGACGTGTAAAGCAATAAGTCTGTTCATGAAATAACGGGAGCAATAGAGCCCGCTGTTGAAGTAATTCTTCAATCTGCCTGAACAAAGAGTGCCTTTTTTTAGAATCAGATTCCCTTCGTGCACCATCAATAAGGCTATCCAATTCAGGTCCACCGCAAAATTTTCCTTCCCATCCTTTTTCAGAATGAAGCAATCCATAAAAAAATGTATCGGCGTCCGGATAATCCGCAAGCCATCTTGTAAGAATCACATCTGTTGATGGAATTCCAACTGGCTCATAATATTCTGCTTTTGTTTCAAGAAGATTCAGGGTAAATCCGGCTTCACTAAGAATTCTAAAAATTTCATTCTTCAAGGATCCATATTGTCCTTCAAAAATAGAATGAACCATTGCTGTTACTTCAATTGGAGGTTGATTCTTCTTGGGGTGAGAGGATGTTACAGCTCTACGGGTCGGTTGATGTCCAAGAAGAGCGGGAGGCGTCAAACTCATTGCTGGTACTGCAAGCCGGCCCAAAGTACGGCGGATCAAGGGATCTACTTCCAATGCCTCCGTGAAACGACGTCGCATGGATTCATCGGAAAAGGGAGTACGCCGTGTATTGAACACAATATAATATGTCGAAAGACTTGGGATATCTTGATATTTCACATCCATACTGGAACTGTGCAGCAAAGCTTCTGCATCGCTAGGATGAAGATCTGTCGCAACTGAAAATTCTCCGCTCTTAAAACCTTCCAAAACATCTTTCGGAGATGTTCCCATTGTGAATTCTAATGCATCACTTTTTGGAAGACCGCTTCTCCAGTAGTTCGGGTTTGCTTCAACTTTTAATGTACGTCCCGGTTCAAATGAGGTGACTCGATGTGGACCCGTTCCAACACAACCTTCTCTCCAACTTCCTAAAAATTGCTCCGTGCCTTCAGGAATAATTGAGGCGACTCCAAATGCAAGGAGTGCAGGAAAGAAAGGAATTGGCTCTTCCAAATCGACGATAAACTCCGATGCAGAAAGAATCCGGAATCCTTTCAATTCCTTCGTTTGACCGTCCAACATTTCGCGTGCCCCGCGAATAGGAGAAAGAAGTGAACGATAGGCGCTTCCGGCTGTCAGGAGAAGATGCTCAAAGGAATATCGCACATCTCTTGCCGTAAGTCTCCGGCCGTTGTGAAATCTCACATCACTACGCAGATGAAAACGGAATCTCTTTGCACCATCTTCAGCCTGGAAAGATGAAGCAAGCCAGGGTACGATTCTGGCTCCTTCGGCAGCTTGTGTCAGTGTTTCGAATACTGTAGAAAACAAACTGGATTCGCTGCCAGTCACCATACTCGCCGGATTAAAAGTCTTCAACTCCGCAATGGACGGTATTCGTAACGTACCTCCATGAGTTTTTCGAACTACTGGTTCAAAAACCATTTCTGTTTTTGAAAGTTCTGAATAGTTCACGTAAGGTGGACTGCTACGAAGTGTCAGTCTTCGTATCTTCGGACTTGCAACTCTATAATCGATTTCATGAAAGAGTGGTTGTAGTGCGGCCGTATCATGAAAAACACTCTCAATCTTCCGATAAATCCTTTCCCGGTCAGGAGGTTCACTTTTGCTTCTTGCTTCCGACATCAGATCATCCAGATCTTTTGAGCAATGATACGCGCGTAGTTCTCCGAATTCTGAATGAAAGAGTCCATATGTAAAGGCATCAGGATCATCGTAGTCTGCGATCCATCTTCCGATTAGCACATCAATTCCTTCGTTTGTCGAAAAAGCCTTGTTATACGACTCCATATCAAGAGTCGTGTTCGTCGTTTCTATTCCAAGTTGCGACCAGCTTCGCAATAGATCCTTAAGGAATGATGCATAACGATCTTGAATGATGGGATGAACTGCGGCTTTAATGCGGATTGGAGGTGTCAGACCACAAGATTGAATTAATTCAGCAGCTTTCTCCGCACCAATCGGTTGAGATCTTCGGCCTGGATCATGGCCTAAAATTCCTGGCGGTAAAATTCCTTCGGCTGGTTCAGCGAAACGGCCGAGAGTGCTTCGGACAAGATCGCGCGCGCGAATTACGCCTGCGAGTGCGCGGCGTACATTCAGATTTTTGCCAATTTCACTGAACGAATTAAAAACGACGAAATATGTATTTTTCTTGGGCGCCTCAACAAGGGCAGCTCTCAACTGTCTATCGCGAAGTATTTCTTCAAGATCCTGAGGCAGAAGATCGCGCACAAGATCGAATTTCCCGGAACGGAAACCCTGAGCCACTTCTGCCGAGCTTAGGGCTGTTCGAATCTCAAGGGAATCTATATGAGGCGCACTCCCCTTCCAATAGTTTCGATTTTTATTCAATACGATTGCATCATTTTTGAATGCTTCAATTTCGAACTGTCCGGTGCCTAGAAAAATATCTTCATCCTGTGTTTTGCCTTCAGTTTTTACAGCGATTGCAGAACGAATATCAGTCAGCAAAGCTGGATAAATTGGAAGCGGATTTAATAATTCGATCTGAATCAGGTTATCGGAAAGCCCGGAAATCCCAACCAACTCGGATGCTGTTCCATTACGATATTCAGATGCACCACGAATCGTTGCAAAGGCAGGAATCAAGGCCTCCGATGGAGTTTTGATTGCATGCGAAAACGACTCTTTTACATCCTGGGCTGTTAATTTTTTTCCATTGTGCAGCCGCACATCACTGCGAATTGTAAATTGAAAAACAGCTCCATTTTCCAATGCTTCCCAACGTTCACACAAATGTGGAATCAAGTTTCCATGAGCGTTCGTTGTAACCAACGTTTCATAAACGTTTGAAAGAGTTTCGGTTTCTTCGTTAAAAAATGCATTCGCAGGATGACGTGCTTTACAAGGATTTGTAACGGCAACAATCAATCTACCGCCTTGTGTAACTTCTTCCTGTGCTTCTTGTGCAGGAGTATATCGCTCTGCTTCACTCAAATATTCGCGAGCTTTATCGTATTCGCCCCGTAGATTCGCAATCGTTGCTGCCATGGAAAGGAGACGCGTTACACTACCCGAATCTTTTTCCATTGAAGCAAGGTCAAGACCCTTCTCCACCCATTTCCTGGTTTCATTAACTTTTCTTCCTTGCCATGCAATTTCAGCAGCTGTAAGAACAGCAACCACAAGACCCGATACATCTTTTACCTTTTCCAGAATTTGGATAGCAGACTGCATCTCTTCTAAGGCCACATCGACATTTCCCATCATCTGATGAGCTGATGCCAGCAAACTCTTTGCTTCAACTTCCGCCGATCGATTTCCGCCTTCTTCTTCCAGAAAGTCCAGAACGGTTTGCAGAACTGTTATGGCATCGGTCGGACTGAATGCCTCGAGTGATTTCTTTGCGAGCAAAAAGCCGTATTCAACGACTTTTTCCGGAACATCCCCCTGAACATTATGTTCAAACAATTGAGGATACACACGCTCCAGCCGCCCCGAATTTCTTTTTTCAATTTCTTCCGCATGCTTTTTATGAAGCGCACGCCGTCTTCGTCTTGGAAGTGAAGAATACAAAACGTCGCGCAAAACTCCGCTGGAAAACGTCAAACGGTCAGAACGCGATTGGCGGTCTTCTTCAATAAAACTTTCACGAATTAACTGCTCAACAGCGGGTTCAGGATTCTCTTCTTCAGGAAGAAGCCTTTCAAGATCACGATACTCAAAATTCTTTCCCAGAACGGATGCCACTGAAAGAACTTCACGAAGATCCTTCGGAAGTCTTTCAATCCTTTCTTCCACAGTTTGCTGAATCGTTACCGGAAGTTCTTCAACTGAAAGAGCTGTCTCGCTTGAAAGTTTGTATGAGCCTGTATCATCACGAACAATGCCTCCGGAATCGATCAACGATCGTACAAGTTCAGAAGTAAAGTACGGGTTGCCTTCCGTTGCATCATAAAATTTTTGGACGAGATCATCGCCGAGTTTTGATCCGCCCATCAGTAATTCCAAGAATTCGCGATGCCCTGATGGAGACAAAGGAGCGAGTTGAAGTTGAGTGAAACGTTTATCCCCTTTAAAACCACTGAGCAAATTCATCAGTGGATGACGTTTATCAACTTCGGTAGTGCGATAAGTTCCGACAATGAGCGTCGATGTTGGACCGAGTCTTCTTACGATGTAATCAAGAGCTTCGATCGACACATTTGCAGCGTGGAGGTCTTCGAATAAAAGGACAATCGGTTTTCCGCCGGCAATCCGTGTAATGGTTCGCGCAAGTAATTCAAATATATAAGTGCGATCTTCAAATTTTCGCGCGCCGGCTTCCTGGATTGTTTTTGCTGTCTCTTCCGAATGCGTAGACAGTTCTTTAACTTCTGCGAGCACAGGAAAGAGCGCGATCAATTCGGATGCAAGATCCGAAAAATCAACTGGAGTAACAGAAGAGGGTTTCGTACGGAAATATTCCTGGATGACTTCGCCAAATCCTTGATACGGCAAAGGATGACTGACTTCCACAAAACGGCCATGATAAACCGGAATCGAACGAACACGCGAGAGATTTTCTAATTCTTCAACCAGCCTGCTTTTCCCAATTCCAGCTTCACCCGAAACAAGAACGAATTGGCATTCGCCCAAAATAGCAGCATTGAGCCGTTTCTGTAAATCTGCAAATTCCTTTTCGCGTCCAACAAAAGGACGCATCGACGGACGCGGCATTTGAAAACTGAGCGTCATTGAAGAAGGAAGCATTGCACGATTGCGGCCGCTGGTCAGGAGCTTTCTGCGATACGTAGTCAGTCTTTCCGCAATTTCTTTACCCGTTGGTCTTCTGGCAGGATCTTTTTCTAGAGCTCGTAAAATTACATCTTCAATTTCCACATCAACGTCACGTTGCAATGTATGAGGAGGTGCTGGAATTTCATGCGCGATTCTATAAAGAAGAACCTGAACCTCACCTGCAAAAGGAGGTTCACCAACCAGACATTCATATAAGACGGTACCGAATGCATAAATATCAGAGCGCGAATCAATTTCTTTTCCCGCAACCTGTTCGGGACTCATGTATGCAAGAGTTCCAACAATCGTTGCTGTCTTTGTGATCCGCTCTTGAGCTGGCGCCATTGCGAGACCAAAATCAGTAACACGGACTCGAATTCCCTCCCCTTCCTTATGTGTAACCATCAAATTTTCAGGTTTGATGTCACGATGCACAACACCGCGCGAATGGCTGTATTCAAGCGCATCGGCAATCTGAACTGCAACTTCAATCAAATCACCGAGACTTAAACTTTCATTTTTCAGCATCGAACGAAGATTTGCACCTTCTACAAAAGGCATTACAAAGAAAAGGGAGCCTTCGTGTTCACCGCTGTCATGAACACTAACTATGGAAGGATGATCCATTTTTGCCACCACACGTGCTTCTCGCTTAAAGCGTTCAGCACTTTCCGGACTTACGACATCCGGCATGACTACTTTGATGGCAACATTGCGATCCAAAACTGGATCGTGGGCAAGGTATACAACCCCCATGCCCCCGCGGCCTAACTCTTTGATAATTTCGTAGCGATTGGCGAGACGATTACCGATCATGAACCGTGCATTATCACATTGAAATGATTAAAGAACAATACTAATATCGCGCATCACGCATAAATCAGCATGATGGTTTCAAGTCTTTCCTGCAATGGCCCGTTGAAGTGCGGCTCGCGCCAGCAGTCGTGTTGAGTCGAGGGTTGGAAGAGGTGAATTCGTGTCATTCATAATTATGGGAATTTCGGTACATCCCAGAACGACTGCATCACAAGCCTGGTCCTTCAGTCGCATCATTACATTTTGAAAATACTCTACCGCTTCTTGTTTAAATATTCCTGGAACCAATTCATCCATGATGATGCGATTGATTTCGTCACGTTCTTCCTTACTCGGCCGAACATAAGACAGTTTGTTCTGTTCCAGGACGGTTGGATAGACATCACTCTCAACAAGCCATCGTGTTCCAGTAAGACCAAGTCGTTGGTAACCAAGCTCCTTTGCTCGCGCGGCAACAACATGCGCTATGTGCAACCATGGAAGTGGCAAGGCATCCTTTATATAGGATAAGGACTGATGGATCGTGTTATCAGGACAAATCAGAAAATCTGCGCCCATATTAGCTAGTTTATTCGCGGAGGAAAGCATCAGATCGCCGACCCCTTTCCAATCATCACGGTCAATGCTGGCTACGTAGTCAGAAAAAGAGTGCGTGTGCATTGAAACTTCTGGATGTGCGTGTTGCCCAAGTAAGTGTGCACCTTCTGTGCAAATGGTTCTGTAGCACAATGCTGCTCCTTCAGCGGAGCAGGCAACGATTCCGATGTGGAGAGGTTTATTCGGCATTTTTTTGATAATTGAGAGCTCCGGTTTGAAAAATCATTTTCCGCATCACGTCTATTTTTTCTGCTTTGCTTGTTTCTTTGCCTCTGCTTGAGCTAGTTTTTTCGCTTGCTTGAAGGATTCGGTAATCAATCTTTTCAATACCGGCATTTGCAGATCTTTCAAGCGATTGATGTATAAACAGCCTTTGCCCAACGAGTGCTTGCCCAATTTATCGAGCAACTCTGCATTTTGTTCCCAACCACCTAATATATATAAGGTAAGGTTTTGTTTACGCGGCGAAAAACCTGCGACAGGCCAATCGCCTTCACGTCCACTTTTACCCAGGTAATGGTAAGACCCGAAACCGACAATACTGCTACCCCACATTTTCGGTTCGGCTTTGGTTATTTTTTTCATCAAGTCTAAAATCGTGTATGAATCTTTGCGTTTAACTTCGTCCGCGACACTATCGAGAAATTTTGTGACGCTGGCTTTGTTGAGCTTAGTTTTGACCTCTGCCATTTTTTATGACTCCTTTAGAAATTCAGCTTCGCCGATTAGATTTACTGAGCTTCACCTAGCACAATGATGATAGCCGATTTATGTTTTCTTTTTCAAAATGCATGATGCGATGCAAGCGACTGAAGAGGATCACACTTGTCTAGGAAGTTGCTAAAAGGTTTCTGAATCATCATCGCTGTAGTCCAACTGACTGGCACATCTGCACGAATTCAGAAGAGAACCAGGTATTGTTCTCAATTATGTAGCGACGTAACACCGGGCTCTTTGCGACGTGATCTTGGATGTAGCTTTTCCACTTCTTGTCCGGCCACATCTGTCGGTACTTGCCTTGTTGCTGGAAGTAACCATCGAAGTAGTTGGCAAGAAGTTGGGTCGCAGCCATAGCGCGAGGATACTCAGGGTCGTCGGAGCTGATGTCCTGCCCCTGGTAGAAGTACTTGTAGAGACAAGGATAAGTAAGAACGACCTTGTCGAACTCCAATTGCCGTACTGCTACTCCGGAACTCGACTGTGCATCGATTGATCGAACGAGAACACGGAGCGTCCAAGCGATAACAATGAATCCGAGGCCCGAAATGAGGAGCTGCAGAATAGCGAAAAAAACGGCATAGACTTCATATGTAGTCAAGACAGAAACTCCTTTGGTGGCATCACTAGAATTTCCTTCAGAATTGGACGCCGATTGTCGCTTGCTTGTGTTCCCAGCATAGATAATTCTAACGGACTAGAGTTTTCCCTGCCACAAGCGAATTTTAGTTGAATGCAAGCGGCAGACCTGAGCGAGACGGAGTGTTGCGGCTAGGATTCGCCAACTGTGCCAAGCCGAATATCGCCAGCTGGAACATAGGTGCTCATCACAACGCCAGTTTTTGAAACCTTCGAAGCCACGAGCCGCAGTGCACATGGCCTTGCACCATTTTCAAACAATCGCTTTCCACCGCCAAGAACTACCGGGTACGTCCATACGTGGTATTCGTCAATGAGTGTTGCGGCTTGTAGTGTCTGAATCAGATTGCCGCTGCCAATGATTTGAAGGTCTTGTCCGGGCTGAGCCTTGAGCGCGGTTATCGCTGAAACGATGTCACCGCTAAGTACCGACGAATTGTTCCATTGCAATGACTTCAAAGTCCGGGACGCCACATGTTTTTTTGCCGCGTTGAATGTCCTCGCAATCGGATTATCCTCTGGTTGGTGAGGCCAATATCCCGCGAATATTTCGTAGGTTTTGCGGCCGAGTAAAAGCTCTCGATCTTTACCATCGAAACCTGCCTCAGAAAGATCCATTGCTTCGTCTTCGAAAGCGAAGGTCCAACCACCTAATGTGAAGTTTTCGGTTGGATCTTCCTCCGGTCCTCCTGGCGCCTGCATGACACCGTCCAGTGATGTAAATGTTGACGCAATAAGTTTCCTCATATAACTCTCCTACGATTGCATGCCGTTGTTAGGCGTTTTTAAGTTACACAAGAGCGGCCGCAGGCGAGTGAAGGCTTGCTGCTTGCTACTCTTTACCAGCACGGACCATGATAACCGAAAAACTTTTTCCGCAAGCAAAATGCATTTGAAACTTGGTCCAAGCAGCAAGCCTGAGCTAGACGCGGTTGATGTCCGCTCGAACGACTTGCTTTTTCGCTGTGTTAAATGTTTCACCTCGCTTCCAAAGTATCAGAGTGATTGTTGCAAGTTTTCTGGCAATCGAAAGAAGTGCCATCTGGCTGAATCCCTTTGGCAATTTTTCGCCGGTACAATGTTTTCATTGGATCTTTTCGGATTGCTTCCACTGCCGCACTCTTAAAAACCATTTTTAAGATACGGTTATAATCCCGCGTAAGTCCGCGGGTGGCATGCTTGTGCTGTTTTCGAATGATCCGGCCGCCGATGATGTCATGATCAGAAGTGGAATGAATGACAACCGATAATCCACTGTAACTGCAAAGCTGACGGTCGGTTCGAAAACGGTGCGGAGTTCCAACGACAGCTATCACAAAGCTGCACGGATTGGACCAAAACCGGGAATCCCACGCAAAATCTTTTGTATTGGATAACGTCTGGCTTCCTTTAAAAATACTTTCTTGATTTCTTTGCGTTGTTCTTTGAGTAAATCTAACTGAGTGTAGATAGAGAAGAGCTCGCATCCTACTTTCATCAATTGGAAGTTTTGAAAGCCACTGTTGCCGATTTCGTTTGTAATAAACATCTGGGCCCGCACAGCGGATCGACCAACCTCGGTAAAGCGCCTTAATCCGATTCATTACCCGAATCGAATCACTGACTGTGGCTAAATAACCATGAGCCAAGTCCCTCAGTTTGCGAGTGTTTCGATCCCCTTGATAGATCTTGTTTAATTCGCCGAGCCGCAGCCAGCTGGCTAACTTGTGCGCGTCGATGCGATCGCTCTTGTTCCCTCGCCGTTTATTCTTGCGAACATCACAAACCGTTATGCTGCTCACCAGTGACTTTAGAATCTCGTACAGCCAGGCTGATTGCGTCCCCACTTCAAATGCAACATGAACCGCTCCGCTCTGACCTCGAAAAAAATCACGCAATCTCTCCGCGCGCGTCTCTACGATTGATTCTAATACGGTGCCGCTACTCAGACGCAATCGGGACCTTGATTAATCCTTCCTCGCTCATAATAATGTCAGCATTCTTCACAACCTTAAACGATAGGATATTAACCTTATATTCCTTCAAGTCGCGATTTTTAGTAAGCAAAATGCAATTGAGCTTAATGCAAGCAGCAAGACTGAATGAGACGCGGGTGTTGTCCGCTCGAACGATTTGTTCGGCGTGACTTCGGTTAGTCGAGTCCACTGTTACATGGCTTAATTATTTGAACATAGTCAAAACACGTGACATTGAATGCATACGTCGATTGCGATCTTAGCAGTGTGCCATAAACCAGAACATTTCCTGTTATGTTGTCATCATTATTGATTTCGCTAAGTTTTTCTGAAACGTCATCTCCGGCACAAGACTTGTGAGATTCAACGTGTACAACTAGTTCATTGTTGCTATTACACTCAGCACCAGCTTGTAGCAGCCAATTGTTATTCTTATTGATCAAGACGCCATGCAAGGCGATGAGTTGTCCGATGTGTCGTTGATCCAAATCACAGAATGGCACCTCGAAAAGCTCGGGGTCATAATCGGGAGGAAAAGCTTCGAAGTTCGAGGCAGATTTTGGATTGGACTTTGTGCGACCGCTACAAGCAAAAAAGGGCAAAACAAATACTAATAAAAGAAAAATTCGCAGAATTTCGTCACGCCGAACGCCGCAAATCAGCCGCAAATTTGGAGCGCAGCGGAAAATTTGTCGGCTGCATTTGCTTGTTATACGGCGTTCTGACTAGATGATTGAACGAGCGACCGGAATCCTCCATACACCATCCGCTTAGCATCAAAAACCGGCCTCGATGTATTCGTCAGTGGATTGATCAAATCCGACATCCTTGGGTCGGCTGCGACCCTCTTATTAGCAAGATCACGCGCTTCACGAGATTCGAATGCGACCCATCCAAAGATGACGACTTCATCCTCCTTTGTGTTCGCGACATCAGGGAAAGATCGGGTGCCCTCCAAATTTGAATCGTCACCAACATATTCTGAGTAATCGAGTGCGCCATGTTCCTTCCAAATCTCCGCTACCTTTTCAACAACTTCTCTATACGACTTTAGCTGGTCGCGCGGCACGGGGAGTACGAATCCGTCGATATAGGGCGTCATGTTATCCTCCAATTCTGTTACTGAAGTTTGTGCTCAAGCCGTATAACGCTGGAGTTGAGCGGCAACGCCGCCAGCGAATGAAGGCTTGCTGCTTGCTGCCACCAACGATCATGAACCGAGACTTTCACTAACCTGTAGGTTTATTTTCATTAGGCAAGGCAAATATCTGAATCAAGAGCGGGTGTTGTCCGCTCGAATGACTTGTTAGCTGGCGTTATAATCTGATCTGTAATGAGATAGCTCGATTGCTAGACCACTCTCAGCCGCCAGTTGAATCAGTGTGGCAGGAAGATGATCATGATGAGCGAAGTAATGAATTCCACAAAATAATCCGAAATCAATAACGGAAGGTTCAAGGCCTTGTGTTTGACAGAGTTTTTGTAGCTCGGTCTTCCAACTGTTGAGAAAAGCTATTGCATCCTTAATTGCTTCAGAGAGCTCATCATTTTTGCTTATATCGATGTTGAAGCCAGAGCTCTCATGAATACCTGCCTTACCATTTCCCTGTATTCGTTCGTCCCCAACATGCCACACTTTGTAAGGGCGAAGGCTCGATGTCTGTAGAATTGAATCTATTGCGTCGGATTCTCCAGTGACTCCCATGATACAGCTCGCTTTGAACTCAAACCGCCGCTAACGCTGGAATTCACAGGCGCGAATCCGCGGATGAGCGAAGCGAAGACGCGGTGAGCGTCCGGTGCAATGAGTTGTTCGGCCACGCCTAGACCAGTTTATCATTGTGTGGTTGAGAGAGGAACGGAGCATAGAGTGGATCGTCGCGCAACATTACCCTGCGTTTGTCATAGTCTATGGCATCGAGTTTTTTCAGGAGAACCGCATAACCTTCGTGAAAGCGACCCACCGGTGTGGACAGGAATTCTATGAAGATTTCTGCATCTTCGGGACATTCAGATTCATAGTTCAACATGACCAGAGCACCGAGAACTTCGTTTGTGCTGACTCCGATTGTTGATCTCCCTCCCAATCCTCGTAATCATGATCGGTATTGGGATACAGAGATCCGGCCCATTCGTAAATGTCAGCGGAGGTGATTCTACCTTCACGCCAATCGATAAGCTTTCGACAGACATGTTCTCTGGTTATGATCATCGTGTCCATAGCGTGGCCGAACGCTGGAATTGAGCGGCAACAGCCGCAGGCGAGTGAAGGCTTGCTGCTTGCAACTCTTCACCAGCACGGACCATGATAACCGAAAAACTTTTTCGTAAGCAAAATGCCTTTAAAAGTATTTGCAAGCAGTAAGACTGAGCGAGACGCGGGTGTTGTCCGCTCGAATGACTTGTTCGGCCTCAAATGCGTTCGCTACTAAAGTACAGTTTTGCTTGGCGACTCAGAAACAAGGCAATTGCCAAATAGATGCAATACGCATGAGCAAGGTTTAGAATGCCAAACACAAACGTTTCAATTAAATCTATTGGTTTAATTAACTGATACATCCCATGAAAGAGATAAAAGCCTCTGAACCCTACATAAATAAGAAGAAGAGATGCGACGATTCTAGCAATACGGCTACGAAAGTATAATCCTGCAGCTGCAGACAAAACAGCTATCGCAATTAGTGAGAGAACCAGTAGGTTTGTAAGTGAATGAGGTTGTTGATACTCAATTCTTATCTGTATAAAAAATATGAAAACGATTGCGCACTGAGCAGAAATAATTATCCCGGGTATATTCTTCTGTCCCATTATGAGGCCGAACGCTGGAATTCAGCCGCGCCGAACTGCGCCGAATGAAGGCGCACGCTTTGCGAAGCTTGTTCCAGCACAATCGATGATAGCCGATTTATGTTTTCTTTTTCAAAAATGTATTTTTAGCAAATTGCAAAGCGGGCGCCTGAAGAGGCGCAGGAGGCGTCGGCTGCAATGACTTGTTCGCTGGCCGATTAGAAACTGTCAAGTGAACAACGATGCGAGATTTGCAATGGCAATGATTATTGAACCGATTGATAGAATCCACAAATATTTGGCACCCCTAATTGACTGCCTCTCACACGAATCCCATAACCAACGAGTAACATCGCTGCGCTCTGGATCGCGATAGGCGCTAAAAAATAGATATGAAGTTGAAAAGCCAGCAAGCGTAAAAGTCAAATGCGCTAACCAGGGAATTTCAAAGACGGCAGCACTAAGCAGGACCGCTACAGTAAATGAGACCACAATAATTGCGTTGATTGGCCACTTGGCGAACCTGCCAAATCTTCCTCTATAGTGGAGGGCAACTCCTTTACAGCCATACACTGAACATTGCCCATTGGATTCCCAACAATGTTGATGATGAAATGTGCGGCACGCTCTGCACCTTACAAGACCTCTTGCCGCGCTAATCGTTTCCTTACAGTATGGACAACAAAGGGTCTTGAGTGTCATGAGTGAAGTGTTATCGGCCAGCGAACGCTTGAACTCAGCGGCACGCCGCAGGGCTCGAGCGTTAGCGAGAGCCCGAGGACGTGTCCGCTGCAGTGATTTGTTCGGCCGCAACATGATTTGGATTAAACCGCCAAAGAACATAAACGAATATACAGCCCAAAATGAATTGCAGAATTAATATCGGTTTCACACCAACAACAATGAAATTTTGGGTGTCATTAAAATTTGTAAAGCAAAGTGGAGTAGAAGGACAATGCGACCAACAGTGGGTCGCTTTTTTAAGAGAATGGAGCCGACGAACACAACAATTGCAAAAACGATCAGTATGTAGCTCTGCTGATATAGGCCCAGAATTATTCCGACACCGCTAAAAAATAGCCAAAAGGCCCGGAGAATATCCAAATGAATAGGTAAGTCATGCATTCATAGTGCGGCCTAACTACTAATATATTGCAAGTTGCCATAACACGCCTTTAGGGCTGATTATACGCCAAATTGGCAGATAATTCCATTATGGCGGGCAGGAGAAAACTCTATGAACCGTCCGCCAAAATTATCCGACCGGATCCGGCAAACAGCACGACTCAAACCCTCAGTCTCAGGACCGAAAATAGTTACTTGAACTGGATCAAACGATACTATTTGTTCAATCATCAAAAAGATCCAGCTCTGCTAGGTGCCGAAAGCTCCGAAACTTTTTAAGTCACCTGCGGTGCACAATAAAGTATCCGCCTCCGCACAAAACCAGGCTCTCTGCGCTTTGATTTTCCTTTACAAGGATGTCCTGAATCTTGAACTTCCTAAAATCGACAATATCCTACGGGCAAAATCTAAAAAGAAGTACCCGATAGTCTTCACTCAACAAGAACTAAAAACAATCTTATCCAACATGGAAGGAACCTATCGATTAATGGCAAGTTTACTTTATGGATCAGGTTTGCGGCTGATGGAGTGCTTGCGACTGCGCGTTAAAGATCTTGACTTTAACCGGAATCAAATCATCGTACAAGATTCCAAAGGTCAAAATGCACGGATCACAGTTTTACCGATGTCTTTAAAACCACAACTTCAATTGCAACTCAAAAAGGTGAAACTACTTCATGAACAAGATCTCGCTGAAGGTTTTGGAGCGGTTTATTTACCTTTTGCCCTGGCATATAAGTATCCTTCCGCCGCTAAATCATTCGCCTGGCAATATGTCTTTCCTGCTTTGAAGCGCTCAATAGATCCTCGTTCAAAAAAGGTCCGACGACACCATCCCGGCGAATCTTTGCTTCAAAAAGCCGTTAAGTCAGCAATCAAAAAGTCGAACATCATCAAACCCGGCAACTGCCACTCCTTTCGCCATAGTTTTGCAACTCACTTGCTCCAAAAAGGCTATGACATCCGAACTGTTCAACAATTACTTGGTCACAAAGATGTCAGGACTACAATGATTTACACTCACATCTTAAAAGGAGTTGAGGGTATCCAAAGCCCCATTGATTTTGACTAACGAAAACCAATATAACCGGTGAAACCATTTTATCGGTTATATAAACATGACGCAGGCAAATACATTTCGATGGTAATATTGCGTCCATGAGAAAGCTTTCTTATTTTCTGTTACTTCTTTTATTCACACTTCAATGCGCTCATCGGCCGCCACAAGAAACAGGAGACTTCCGCCAAGCTGATCTTGTGGAGCTCATCAAGCTCGAACCGACATTACGTTTGGACATCCGTTATGCAACGTCCAATAATTTTATGGGACGTCCAATGTATACGGAAGCGCGAGCATTTTTGCAGCGCCCTGCTGCGGAAGCGCTGGTGCGGGCCCATCAAAAACTAAAGCTTCAAGGTTATGGACTTCTGATTCACGATGGTTATCGTCCGTGGTCTGTAACGAAAATGTTTTGGGATGCTACACCGAAAGATAAGAAGATATTTGTTGCCGATCCTAAGAAAGGATCGCGTCACAATCGCGGCTGTGCTGTCGATCTAACTTTGTTTGATTTGAAAACAGGTCAGGCAGTTGAGATGCCTGGTGCCTACGATGAAATGACAGACAGATCACATATCAATTACAAAGGCGGTACCGACGAACAACGACGCTTACGCGATTTGCTCCGATCGGCAATGGAGTCGGAAGATTTTTTGGTGTTTGATCCTGAATGGTGGCATTACGATTTCAAAGATTGGGAGAAGTACCGTGTTCTGAATATCCAATTTTCGGAAATTGGATCGTAAGAGCTCTAGCTCGGCCGGCAGGATGCCAGCGTTACAAATCGCAAATACCACCAAGCAGTCACAAAGACCTTATCCGCAGAGACACGAAGATTCGCTTTATGGTACAAATGAAGTAGCTCTTACATGCCCAAAGAAGGGGGAGCATGAAAGAAGAAGATATCACTTCGTCTGACCAAACTACGGTTATCCCGCGCCGTGTTTCGCAAGAATCCCAGGAGCAAAGTGCTTCCACTGAACTTCAATTTGAAGGATGGGATCGCTATAAAGTTCTGGAATTTCTTGGAAAAGGATCAACATCCAGAGTCTATAAAGCGATTGATCTTGCATTAAACCGGAAAGTCGCGCTGAAGTTCATCTTAGAAGGAGATTCCGAAACGGAGAAACGTTTCATCCGCGAAGCCCGCGCACAGGCACAGCTTGAACACACCAACGTTTGCAAAATTCATGAAGTAGGCAATTTTTCCGGAAAGTACTTCATTGCTATGCAATTGATTGAGGGTGAAGTCCTTTCAACTGCTTCACAAAAAATGTCGCTTGAACAAAGAGTGTTAGCGATTCAGAAAATTGCCGAAGCACTTCATAGTGCACACAAAATGGGAATCATTCATCGCGACATAAAACCTTCCAACATAATGGTTGAAAAAACAGATGCAGGATGGCATCCGTATGTGCTTGATTTCGGACTGGCACGCGAAATTGCAATGGAAGGATTAACTGTTACAGGAATGATTTTAGGCACTCCTGCATTTATGCCGCCAGAACAAGCATGGGGAGAAAGTCAAAAACTGGATCGTCGAAGTGATGTTTACAGTTTAGGAGCGACCTTATATTACGTTCTTTCAAATAAGCCTCCGTACGAAGGAAACAGTATGGAGGTGATTGTAAAGCTATCACAAGGTGACCCGACTCCCCTTCGAAAACTCGCGCCGGAGATTCCACGCGATCTTGAAACGATTGTAACGAAATGCATGGAACGCAACCCGGATCGCCGTTACGATTCGGCAAAAGCGCTTGCAGAAGATCTTGAACGGTATCTCAATGGTGATTCCATCCTGGCACGTCCGGCAAGTCTGACATACAGACTCAATAAAAAAATCCGGAAACATCAAGCAGCTGCGGCAATTCTTGCAGTTTCTACATTTTTAGTCATCGTTCTTGGTGGTATTGGAATTTTTTCATGGTGGCGTGCTGCACAACAAGTTCGAATTGCAAAAGAATTTATGCAGCTTGCAGAAAACATGGAATGGCGAATGAGAGTTGCCAGAATGGCGCCGTTACACAATCTCACTGAAGACAAAGAACAAGTCAATCGGAAAATGAATTCGATCCTTCAGCGCATTCAAGAAGCTGGCACACTTGCGGAGGGTCCGGGAAACTATGCATATGGACGCGGTTTGATGGAGCTATCCAAACTCGATGAAGCGCAAAGATATTTACAAAAAGCATGGGACGCAGGTTATCAAACTCCTGAAAATGCATATGCACTCGGTATAACACTTGGCCATCAATATCAGCAAGAACTCGAAGTTGCCCAACGCGCAGAAAATCTTTCAGGAAAAAAATCAACCATTAAGGATATTGAAACAAAATATCGCGATCGCATCCTGAACTATCTGAGCCAAAGTCAGGGATCCGAACCAGAAGTGCGGAATTACATTGAAGGACTGATCAAGTTTTATGAAAAGAAATATCCTGAGGCACTCGAAAAAGCACGAAGTGCTCAAAAATTATGGTGGCTCTATGAAGCCGGAAAACTGGAAGGCGATATTTATATGGCTTTAGGAATCGAACAATTCGATCGATCCAATAATGAGGCTGCACTCAAATATTTTTCCGATGCTGGAAATTCATTCCTGCGTGCGATGCAAATCGCGAGAAGTGAACCGGCTCTCTATGAAAGTGATTGCTGGAAATGGCTGCAAGTTATGAAAGTTGAGTCGTCCAGAGGCGGCGATTTGAAACAACCCATGGATAAAGGACTTGCCGCTTGTGATCTGGCTTTGGAAGTAGATCCCGATAGCGTTATCGCTTACAGTTGGAAGGCTCAGATCAGTTGGCGATGGACTGATGAACTTTATTATCGTGGCGAATACTCGGAAAATACGCTGAATAATGCAATTCAATTTGCTCAAGCCGCCGTTCAAAGAAAGAAAAATGATTTTGGTGCGCAATTCGAGTTAGGCAATGCTTACCACATGAAAATGATGATTGATCAAAGCTCAGGGCGTGATCCGAATCCTTCCGCGGTACGGGCGATTGAACACTTTAACAGTGCCACGAAAATAAAACCGTATTGGGCGACCTACAACAACCTTGCCGTTTTATATGTGGATTGGGCTCAATATGATGTTCAGCATTTTAAAGATCCTCGATCGAAGCTTGAACTGTCAATTCAAAACTCAACAAAATCCGCAGAAATGTTGCCTAACTCCGTTGGTTCGCTGAATACACTTGGAAATGCTTATATCATTTTGGGGGATTACCAGATCAAAAACGGTATCGATCCTGACTCCACCTTAGATCGCGCGATTGAGGCTTTGACTAAAGCTCATCTGGCAAGTCCCAAACATCCGGTCCCATTTTTGAATCTTGCAACAGCACATGTAAATAAAGCAACAAGTGGATTGAACCGAGGTAAAAATCCGGAAGATTCCAGCAATCGTGCAATCGAGAACTCGAAAAAGGCTCTTGAACTTGGCGGTGAGGGATTTGCAACTGTTTATAGCATCATGGCATCCGCCCTGGTTGCAAATGCAAAATACAGAATCTATCAAGGTCAGGATCCCGGTGATCTAAACACGCCGATCGAATATTCAAGAAAAACACTCGAATCGGGTTCGAACGAGGGCTCGCTTGCGTATAGCACCATTCTGGATGCGTATTGCACTCAAGCTGATTACAACATGAATCACGGCACCGATCCTTCACCGTTATTAAATAAGGCCAGGGGAATCGCAAAGAAAGCAATTTCGGAATTTCCTGATTCCGATCTTCCTGTTTTGGGCGCGGAAATTGAAGTACTCGCGGGACAATGGAATCTCCGTTCAGACCGTTCGCCGGAAAAAAATTTAGAAAAAGCATTGCAATTTGTTGAGCAATCGTTGCAACGCAACGCAACGAATACCCCGGCTCTCGCAGTTCTTGCCGAAATTCGCGAAGCACAGGCAACCTGGTTTCAACGTCGAAATAAACCAACACAGAATGTGATTGATGATGGACTTACAACCTGCCGGAAAATCCTCGATCTTCGTCCTTCATTCGCTGAGGTTGCCGTAACGATGGGAAAATTACACTGGCTTCAAGCACAAACAGAAACAGATCAACAAAAGCGTGATGAATCCTTCCGTCTTGCAAGAGAGGCAGTTCAAAAAGCCATCACGCTGAATTCAAATCTAAAAAGAAAATATGAACCTCTGATCGCTCAGATGCGGTGATGAGTGATGACGTCCCCTGCTCCTCGGCACTTGCCCCTCTGCCCACGTCCTCGCCCCCCTGCTCCCCTGCCTTAACGAACCTCCACTGATGCTCGTTTACCCAAGCATGCGCCGGAGCTTGATACACAGACATAAACCTTCTGGGTACAAATCCGTTTCCAACAGAAAATGCAAATTCAAAACCCGAATTCATTCTTAAATCCGACACAATGCCACGAGGTAATGTTTCTTTCATCACTGCCAGAACGCCCGCTTGATCGTTTCTGCCAACTGCATCCAACAGTCGCGCTGCATAAACCTTATCGGTAGACAAACGGTTCAAGAAATTATTCGCTTCCTGTGTCAAAACAGCAATATTGTTTGACAATACAGTTCCTTCTTTTGCAAGTTGCATTACAACTTCAGGTTTATCGTTTTCTAAACCAAAAATATTGCCTATCCCGAAAAGAATCATAAAAACCAAAATGCGTAAGTATTGATTCATAACATCACTCCATTATTGCTTTGCCTGAAAAACACGAAGATTGCTTTCACCAATGACTTTTCCTTCAACATCAAGAGCAGCGACCTGCCAGAGATATTTTGTGCCTGGAAGGAGCCTCTTCCACTGCGTATCTTTAGGAATGTAACTTCGGGTACTCGAAGCAAGCACAGCTGAAAATACTTCAACACCTCTTACAAGCGTTAAATCGGACGTATTTAGATTTACAGTTCCTGAAGTTGATTTTTCATCGTATGAAAAGTTCGCAGGCGTTGTCAGAGAGACAGAGGACTTTTCGTAAACTGAAATTTTTATGATTTTGCTTCCCTCAATCTCTCCCTCCCATTGAAAAGAAGATCCTTTGATCATCGTCCCAAGATCAGCAGGTACAATCAAACTCAATTTTGAATCTGCTTTTTCTTTTGTTTCTCCTGGTGCGGGAGTAACAAAATAAGAAACGATGGGATATTCAAAACCTGAAACTGGTTCAAGAATCCTGAATCTTAATTGATGGACTCCCGCCAAAAGCGTTGGTAACGGAGGTAAATCCGGACTTCGAAAAAGGATCCGATCTCCAAAACTCAAATGGTAATTCACTTGTTGTAGAATCCGAAAGGACAAAGTCGAAGGTTCCTGCACTTCCCATGCAGCTTTGATCAAACCACTTCCGTTGTAGTGGATTTCTGCAAATGCATGAGCTTTCAAATCATTTTGTTGAAAAGTTGCTTGACCTCTTTCGTTATCAAAAAATAATGTGACTGAAGCAATTGAGAAATTACCAAATGCGCTAGTAGATACGCGGCATGTTAGCGCAGCGGTAGCAGTGGAGCCATCCGCAGTTGAGCGGAATATGCGGCGGTAGAAAAACGTATTCGCGTTTTGATGGAATACGCGGTTCGCGATATCAGGGGGAACTAACAGTGTTTCGGTCAGGCTTGCGTTCCCGTTTGGTGCAATGGATCCGGTGAGTGGAGTTCCGACGCGTCCTAAAACTTGATTGTCCAAAACAAACAAACCTTCTTCCGAAATCACAGTCGATGGATTTGCAGCTCCGGAGCGAGCATTCCAACTAATGAAAACTGCTGAAGGTTGAATCAGAACGACCGCCGCGCCGGTTGGCACGTTGACCACACTCAACTGAGCAAATAATGGAAATGTATAGAGTAACGATGCCACAAGAAATATTCTTTTGAAGATTTTCATTTTCCCTCCCAGGTGTTCAGTAACGGCCAGCCAAAACTGACGGCCGCAAAGACTTCCAATCCTTTTGTAAGCGTAAAGAATGGCGCTTCAATGAGATTACGGTTATATGAGATGCGCAGTGAAAGAGTTTGTGTTCCTCGATTCTGCCAGGTCTGATTTAAATTCCATAACAATTGAGCCGTTCCACTAAAATTCGAACTCAGTGAAAGTGAGTTTGAACTGTCCACTGTAGACAAGCTGATTTGATTGTTCAAAATGAAATCCGGACGAAAAAGTGGAAGGCTGGAAGTCAGCGAATATGTCCACAGTTGTTGATTGATTCTTGAATCCAGATCGGATTGACGCGTATATGCAATCGAAGGTCCGAAATTCATGGCCGCGGAAGAAACGTAGGACAAAGCAAGCGTCGCTTGAGTTACATTCGTATCAGGCACACGATTGTTTTCGTCACGATTCATTGAATGATTGGCGTTCAGTCCCAGATTTAATCTGTGGACGTTCCAGGAAAGGATGCTTGCAAAATTGTTGATACGGTTTTTGATTCCCATAAATGCCACGGGTTCGTTTTCGCTGTCTTGTTCTGTGCGTGTGTAGTTCAACGCAAACGAAGGAAGTGTAAAAGATGTGCCTGTGGGAACTGGTGTTATTGCAACTCCTGCGGTGTATCCGGTGTTGTTTACTTTCGCAAGCAAAGGAGAATTTTTGACGTTATCGTGAAACCTGGAAGCGCCGCCAATCAGGCTGATTGCCCCAACTGTCCAGGTTGAAGTCAGATTTAAGCCACGCCGATCCGCAACAAGAAATGGATTTCCAAGTGACCTGTAAAACAATCCGATGTCCTGAATTTCGGTTTGTAAAATAAAAGAAGAAGGACGACCCTTAAACGTAAATGGATTGGGAGTGTAGGAAATGCGCCCAAGGAATCCACGGTCTGGATTCCCTTCAATTTCATCAGTGCTGTTTAAGTCGAAATCGCTCCATCCCGAAAATGCTTCAGCACGGATCTTCCCCTGGAAAAGAAGGCTCGTTACATTGAGACCATACGCATTCCCTTTCTCGCCTACAGTCACGCCTCCGAAATTAAACCCTTGTGCGAGCGCGTTTTCGCCTCGCAAATAGTAAAGCCGCAAACCTAAACTTTCATTTCTTGTTGGCGAAAAAAAGAAAGAACCGCCGTCAACTCTTTGATCGCTGTTTGAAATTCCTAGTCCATGCCTGAAACCAAAGATTGTTTCTGAACGAACAGAGAAAACATCAAAGGATGATTTCAAGAACGGCAATCCTTGTTGGAACATAATTCCACGGCGCGCAAGATTATTGATGCCCAATTGATCCTGATTTAGAACGACATCACCTAAAAAAAGATTTGTTGTGCGTGTATTAAAATTTGCCTGAAGTGTAGCGAGATCGAATCTTGTTCTTCCTGCAACAATCTGATCCTGTCCTTGAAATGTTGAAACCAGTGAGCTTGTTACCGGACCACTCGTCCGGGAGTTGAAATTTATGTTCGATAGCAGGGTTTCGTTTTCTTTGCCAGGGGCATCTAAATAGAGAGCTTGTTCAAACGAAATTGTTGGTTGAATCTCAAGACTTAAGTTACGAGGCACTTCAGGATCCGTAACTTTGAAACTCCATTTCACTTCTTGAAACGCCGTTCCGTCATTGAGCGTACCGTTGATTTTGATTTCATGTGTTCCTGTATTTAATGGAGCAGCGGGTTGATAAGTCAGTGTGCTATCTGAAAATTGCGCAATTGAAGTCACATCATTTCGATCGACCTCAATCAATAATTTCTCCAATTGCAGCTTCGCTTCAGGATCATCAAATCTCACTTGAATCAGTGGCGTATTGATTGAAGTTTCACTATCGGCAGTCGGTGTCTGGTGTAGAAGCGTAAGAATGACAGGATTCTGCGCGAATAAAGTCTCGGAGAGAAAAAGTAGCATCATACATCTCAACAAAATCATGCTTGAGTACCCGAGACGTACCGAGCAAAGACCATGCCGTCAGAAATCGATGATTTTCATCCGAGTCTCCGTCGAAAGAGCCTCAAATGCAGCAATTCGCGTTGCTTCTTCAACAACGGCAGTTGCGGAATTGATGAGTACATTTCTATGGAATTCTCCCGGGTTGTGATACAAAACACATGTGATTCAACTCGTTGCGATCTGTAACGAACGAAGGATTCCCTTCCCTCTTTCGGATGATGTCCCAGAAGTGACCGCCGGCTCTCTGCCGGATAATGCGATTTATCTTCCATATAAGGGAATTTCTCGTCGTCATTTTTCATTGACCAAAAAAGGTTCCGGATGGCTTTTACAGGATCTAGGAAGCACGAATGGTGTGTTGCTAAACGGCAAGAAGGTTTCTTCGCAAATCCTCAAACCTGGTGATGTGATCGAAACTGGTGCGATTACAATCCGCGTAGAACCAACTTCTGAAGAAATTCAAAAGATCAATCTTCCCGATGATCCAAGAGTTTTGGGAAACATTCCAGAAACAGATCGATTGGGCAAGTCGAACTTCGCGCAGAAGGAATTCCATTTTCATTTCCAAAACTTGTGCTGCCTCCCGGAATGATTCTTGGAAAATCGCAGGCAATGATGGAGACGTACAAAAAACTGCATTCTATTGCCGATAGCGATATCAATATCCTGTTCATCGGTGAGACAGGCACTGGAAAAGATTTTCTATCCAACATGGTCCACCTTTCCAGTAAACGATCTGGGGGACCATTTATACCGGTGAATTGCGCAGCCTTACCATCCGAACTTGTCGAAGCTGAATTATTTGGAATCGTAGAAAAAGCAGCAACGAATGTGAATCAGCGCAAGGGAAAGATTATGGCTGCAGAAGATGGGACTTTGTTTTTAGATGAACTCGGCTCTTTTCCAATTGCATTACAGCCAAAAATTCTGCGATCAATTGAGGACAAATCGGTTACTCCGATTGGTGAGAATCGCCGCATCCCGGTAAACTTTCGTGTTCTTTCTGCAACCAACGAAGACCCTCAGGATTTAATGCGTCAAGGAAAGCTTCGTGAGGATCTCTATCACAGGCTTGCCGCAATCGAAATTTATATTCCGCCGCTTCGTGAACGGAAGGATGATCTCGAAGTCCTGATTCCTGCTCTGTTGTATCAAATTTCCGCAAAAGAAAATAAGAGGCTGACCGGAATCAGTAAACGATTACTTGCGCTGTTGATGAGTTATTCCTATCCGGGAAATGTCCGGGAACTCATTAACATTTTGAAAGCGATGGTCGCGTTGGCTCATCCTGGTGAAGTTCTTGATGTTCATCTGGTGCCGGAAAAGTTACTTGGAAGCGGCGGCGGTAGTGTCAGCGATCTGATGGATGTAACGCTGCAAGAAGGAAAGTTTGATCTAAGAACGACTGTGGATGAATTTACAAAAAGATTAATCCTTCGGGTACTGGATCATCATCAAGGGAATGTACCAAAAGCTGCGGAGCAACTGAATGTCACTCCATTTGGATTGCGCAAAATGATGAAACGCCTCAGCATCGAAAAAGATTAACCTCCGTGTCTCTGTGGTAAATCTTTTCTTCTACTTGGAAGGGACAGTAAAATTCAGCCGGTTATTTTCTTCGGATGATTCACTTAGATCAGCATTGAAATCTGCAACAACAGCTACTTGCGTCCCGACCGGCACTTTTGTACCACCATAAACATGCCGCCGCGATTTACTAACTCCCATCTCAGGAGTGTTGAACCGGCGAACCAATGCGCCATTCACATACAGCGCAGTGACTGTCGGTAACGATCGGGCAGTGCCGCGATTGACGACCCAAAATGCAAGATTTCCGCGTCCATCAACTCTCATATCTTTCACGATCAAATCCGGCATTCGTATACTGAGCAGCAATGGTTTCGAAAATACATTATTAGACAAGTCATCTTCCTCAACCGAAGAATCCTGAATATCGCAGCGAGCTTCAAACAAGACTTGTTCCACGGATATGCCATCAATCGGAAGACTCAACACGGCTTTCACTTCTTTCTCTTCGCCTGGCTCCAGTCGTCCTAATTTCTTAGTCATGGAAACAACAGACTGTCGAAATTGAGTAAGGTCGATTTTCAGGATTGATGATCTGATTTCAACCGGACCTTTATTACGAATCAACACTCGAAACACAGCGCTCTTTCCTTCCAATTTCTGTTCTTCAGGAAACTTCACTTCAACTAGCTCTAAATCCGATTTAGCTACTCCAGGAAATCGAAATGCCAATTTCACAAAATTATTTGAAGGGTATTCATCTGGAAGAAGTTCATCAAACAGCTCAACGCCAATTGCATTTGCGCCCGAGGCAGTAATCTTCCAGTCTAAATTTTCTTCCCGCGACTCACCTGAACCTAACGGCTGCAACTGATAAATGACGGATTCTACGAGTTGTTGTCCGGAGTAAAGACTCAGCCTGCAGCGTATGTTTTCGGAAGAAGCTGTCCCACGATTCGAAATCGTTAGCTGAAGTCGGAGGAGCTGTTCGTTAGAGTCGATCGTTGGCGTTACCTGATTGAGTTCGAGATCGGAGGCTGCAAATGAGGATGTAACCATCGCAAAGAATAGTAAAAGAAACAAAAGCTTCATCTTTGAATCAGACACTGGAAGTTTGTGGAAAGGCTTTTTCACTGTTGAATAATTTTCTTGTATAGATGGAAGGCCGATGCAATATCTTCAACAGCAAGACCGTTGGACTTAAAGAATGTGATTTGCTCCGGTGAGGTCCGCCCAATACGACCTCGAACTACGTCGGTTAATTCGTAAACACTATTCCAATCTTCAACGATACCAATCAGGTCGCCTGCCTCAATTTTGCTTTGTTCTCGATGGTCAACGACAATCAATGTGCTGCGTTTTACAGTCGCTTCATCTACCTCACGTTTCGATGCCCAGTTCGTTCCGGCGGCATTCAGATGCGCTCCAGGCTTAATCCAGTCACCAAGAACGACAGGTGTCTTTGACGCTGTGATCGTGCAAATAATATCTGCGTCACGAACTGCCTCTTCAGCGGTGTTTTTTGCAACAAGTCGAGCCTTTACACGAGACTGCATTTTATCTACAAACTTTGAACGATTTTCTTCCGATCGTGAATGGATTCTAACTTCTTTTAAATTTCTAACATGATCAATAGCGAGCAGCTGTGTTTCTGCCTGAAAGCCTGTACCGATGATTGCACCGATTGTAGAATCCTGTCTGCTTAAAAATAAAGTTGCGAGACCGCTTGCGGCGCCTGTACGGATTTGTCCAAGTGCATCTGCCTCGAATGTTCCCATCAACTTGCCATCGCGCTCATTAAACAACAACACGACAAAATAACTGGCTTCGTGTGTACTGCTATACGATTTCAAGCCCATGATGCCCAGATCCGGAATCGAAGCCGACATTACACTCAGCAGCGAATTTGCGGACTTTAATCGATAACGTGGAATGTTGATGAAGTCGCGCGAAAAAGCATCACGAAGTACATCAATACATTCAGATACTGGCAATAATTCTCTAACTTGCTGTTCAGTTACATTTATCATAGCTCTGCGTCTTTGCGGTTAATTCCTATTCAGCAATGGTGGGTTTTGGTGTTTTCCGTTCTTGATACCATTCTGAATTGAGATACCAGAAATATGCCGACTTGATGAACACACTGGCCATCGCAAATACAGGCACTGCGAGAAGCATCCCAATAAATCCAAACAGCGTTCCACCAACTACAAGTGCGAGCATGATCAGCACGGGATGCAAACCGGTTCGCTTTCCAACAATCAGCGGACCAATCGCAACACCTTCCAGCAATTGCGCAAGTGAATAAACAACAACAATCCAAATCAATCGATGCCAATCCTGATTATCAACAAACGAAAAAATAAATGACATGCTGATACCCAAAATAATACCCAGATAAGGGACCATGTTGGCGAGTCCTGAAAAGATTCCGATAGGAATTGCGAGCGGCACTCGCAGAATCAGCAGACCTATGATGTAGATGACCGCAAGACATAACGAGACCGTAAGCTGTCCGCGTAAATATCCTCCCAGCGCGTCATCGACTTCCACGATCTTTGTTTGTACCGAAGATTGGTGTCTTGGCGGAAACAATTCCATAAATCGCTGCTTGATCCGTGGAAAATCAGAAAGCATGTAAAACGCAAGCACCGGTACAAGCAAGACATTCAACATTTCAACGATAAAACTAGCAACCCCGGAAAACATGGAACCAAGAAATGCAAGCACTGGCGTTAACAGTGCGGGTATTCGCGGTTTCAACGATTTTTCGTAGTAATCCTGCATATTCTTTTGAATATCAGGATGTTCTTTAAGCCAATCTTGAAACCACGGCAATAATTTTGAACGGGCTACCTCAACGTATTGGGGAAATTTCTCACGCACATGATCGACTTCGGTCATAATCTGCGGCACAAGAATTAATAAGAAACCAATGAACATCACCACAACGATGCCGAATACGATGAAGACTGAAACAGTTCGCGAAAAACGGCGCCGCTGAAAAAAATCTACCCAGGGATTCAGGATGTACGCAATAAAGAAGGAAAAAACGAATGGCCATAAAACGCCGCGCAATTTATAGAAGAAAATTGCTGCAAGAATAATTACAGCAATGACTCCGATTCTCATCCACTTCGGCTTCTTAACATCCATAAGGCTTGCTAATTTAACGCATAGAAACCGGCGATTGTCTATCCTGCAGGGTTGTTTCTATTATCTTGACCCTGTGATCCTTCAAACTCCGCATATCTTTGCGTAAAAATATATATGTAGTGAACTCCGGAAAAAAGCGTGAGAGCAAACGTCAGATAAAATAGCCATTGAACCCAGTCTGGGTCCCATCGCAAATAATTCAACACAAGCACTGTAAGTACGCACGCAATTTGTATAAACGTGCTTGCTTTGCCATAGATCGATGGCTCAAATTTTTTGAATCCGGTAGTTAAAGTTACAGCGACTGCGCTCACCACGATAAAAATATCACGGCTAAATACCATAATTGCTAGCCAGAGCGGGATCGCCACGGTTAAGTCTTTGGGAAATGTCAGTAACAAAAAGGATGCAGACAGCAACATTTTATCCGCCATCGGATCCAGTAATGCACCCAGCTTCGTTTTTTGCTGAAATCTCCGCGCGATAAAACCGTCCAAGAGATCAGTTACACCGGAGACTAGAAAAATAATCAACGCAAGACCGTAACGGTTATACAGGATCCCCATCGCAACAAATGGAATTAAGAACATTCGCAACAACGTTAATATCGTTGCGGTGGTTAATTGTATTTTTATCATGCGTTCTGCCGTAAAAAAGAAAAGGCCCGCCTGCAGCGGGCCTTTATGAAATCAATGCTCCGGACGAATTACTCTTTTCTGTAAGTATCGCCCTTCTTAATGGTTCCGCTTCTTGTTTCTGCGATCGCTGATTTCGTTAAGACTTGTGTCACTACGATCTGACCCACTTTTTCTGTAACTGTATCAAGAACGTTCCCATCTTCATCTTTAATTTCTTCAGTTACGCGGTATACGGCATATGTATCGCCAACATTTACGCCGCCTTCCTGACCGCCATCAATGTAAATTTTATTGGCTGCTTTTACATCAACGACTTTTCCGGCACCGGCAACTGGAGCAAGATGCGTCAATTTATCCTTCTGCGCCAGGACCTGTTTTGTAACCTGTTCTACTGCTGGACGTAGCGCTTCACTTGCGACTCCTTCATCATATTGCTGTTCAAAGCTCGTCCCTTGGAAAGATGCTCCGCCCATTTTCTTATTTCCTGCGCCTGTTGCTGCAAGAAGAATTTCACCTGTGGTTGTATCAATCATTCTTACATCAAGCTTCGATTCTGCTTTTCCAAACGATGCACCAAAACCAGCAATGCTTCCACCAGTTTTCTTAATACTAAATGAAGTAATCGAACCGGTAAACAGCAATTGCACTCCTAGCATTTTTCCAATTTTTGGAGCTGTTGATGGAGTCACAGCACCCGAAGCCCCAAGACCTTGTTCTGCAAGAACTGCCTGAATCTTCTCGCGTTCAATTACAGTAAATTCGCCACTATTTACAAGGTGTGTTACGAATTCATTACCGGCAGCTTTGCCTAGGTTGTCCCCCCACCAATGCCATTGGCTGTGGTTTTCAAAATCAAAAACAGCTACACGAATTTTCTTGCCCGCTGCTTCTGCCGGAGAAACCTGAACTAATGCCGCCAGCAATGCGACAGACAAGAACATCACTAAAAAACGTTTCATCGACTTACCCTCCAACCTAACCAATTGTTAAAAGTCAAAATCAATTTGTACGCCACCTGACAATTCCATAAAACGAGGATCATCATCCCCGGAAAAATCCGGAGTTAACCAATAATATCTTCCATCAAAACGCATGCTCATGTCTTGGCGAAATGGAATCCGTAAGCCGCCGCCTGCATTAAAAGCCATGTCTGTTTCTGATGGATTAAGACCGAAGAAAAATGGCGAATCTCTAAAATCAAAATGTACCGCGCTAACTCCACCTGTTAAAAACGGACGGATTGGACCGCGCTTCACTAAATTTCCTACAAGATTTGCGCTGAATACATATGTATCAACCCGGATTGTAGCCGTACCCGTTAAGCCACCATCAACAAATACTTCAGAAAAAACATTTGCAGGAGTAAACCCTAAAGATCCTTCCATCGCGAGATAAGGATTAAGGTGATATGCGAGACGAAATCCACCGATGAAATCATCATCCAGAGTGCTAGCTCCGAAATCGCTCAACAATTGAGGAGGACTCAGGATGAAACTATCGCCCAGAAATCCACCAGCATAAAAAGTTACATCTGCGTTGTATTGACGATCGGAATAACGATCCTCAGCAAATACACAGAAAGGAAGAAAAATCAGAATTAAGACTAAAAATCTTGAGTATCTCATTTTGACTTATACCTCAGTGAACGACATTGTATTCAAGGCGATCAACGGAGGCATCGACCAGGATAAGTTTGAATCCTGGAAATGACGTCTTTGAAATAAGTGAAGAGAGTTCTTGCCCATCCGTTTTAGCCTGAATAGTAATATCGGCAGAACCGCTGGAATAGTTGCGTACTTGAACTTCGGCAACGCCTCTTAATTTTTCGATAGCGGTTTTAAGACGCTCCAGTTCTGCTGGTGAGATATCGTTCACTTGCAAAGCAACAGCGCGTGTTCCTGACGATTCCTTTTGCCATGTTTCTATAATTCCGGTAATAAGCTGATCAGCCACCTGATCAGAAGCCTTTTTTAGGCTTTCCTGGAGTGCGGCAACTTCATTGATATGAGCAGCAGTTCCTTTGCCGGATGCTTGAGCAATCATTTCGCCAGTTCCAGCTTTTACTGCAGTTGCATTAATTGTGCTGCTTACAGACAGCAGATCGGAACCCATTATGTTATTGGCCGCTCTTGTGGATGTTGCTTGACCCACAATCACGATTTCCGCACCAAGCCGCTGTCCAAATTTGCCGGCAGTAGCGTAGTCTCCCTCCCATGCGTCTTTTGCTTCAGCTGCGTTCAAAGACTTCCTCATAAAATTCGGATCTACCATGTTGAAGCCTTTATCTTTCATCTTAATGTTTACTGTACTTTCGGCTTGCGATGTCGAAACTGTGTATGTATTCCAATAATCAGCAGTCGTCAAAAGATTGTCTTCAATGATGGAGACCATGACGCGGGGATATTTCATTCTTCTTTGAAGAAGCCCGATGCCAGCAAGATCGTTATTTAAATCACCAGAACTTACATCGGCTGAAATTGTTACACGAATCAATCCGCCTTCCTGCTTTTCGGATACGACGTTGTAATTCTTTACATATCCTGAAGAGCGTGAATAAATTCGATCACTGAGCAGTTTATAGTTCTCAACGGCGGTTTCAGATTCAACCATCGTTCCTACTGCTTGCTCAACAGCCCTTCTTAAAGCATCCTCAATCGCCTTATCACGAGCGGCTGCAGGATCGTTTCCAACTGAGGCAACACCTTCAGCTGTAATCTGTCTCGTATCTTGTGCAAACAAAGGCAGTACAAAACACAGAAATAGCGCAACAAACAGCAAACCTTTTTTCATGAATCGATCTCCAACAGCAATGTATTTAAGCTGACACGAGCAGAAATGTCAATTTTAAACCGCAAAGACGCAGAGGTTAACTCGAGACGCAGAGACTCTATAACCGCAGAGACGCAGAGGTTTAACTCGAGGCACAGAGGGTTAGAGCAGGATCTTACGAGGGACAATGAAACCGCAAAGACGCAAAGGTTTAACTCGAGGCACAGAGGCTTATCGGAGGATTTTACGAGGGACAATCCAGGTTTCAGTTTTACGAGGGACACGCATGAAAGTGCGACTTTCCAATAAAGCTTTCGCCCAATCGACAGATTCGTCATTTGCCCATGTAAAGAGCCTGGGAAGCTGCTTTTCATTGACAAGAACCGAGGATGTTAATGCCGCCCCTAATAATCTGGCTCCCGCTTCTTTTGGGGTAATCTTGTCTGCGCTAGACCGCACATTTTTTGGAACTAAGTTTTCCCATAATCCAAGGGTGTGACCCTGCGGAGAATCGCCTCCGGTTACCAGAATCAGAAGCGACTGTAATTCTAGTTTCGCTTTCTGAAATTGCCTTCCTTCGGTTGAAGATGTGAATTTCAAACCCTTTTTGATTGTATCGATTCCTGAAGGGCCTTCCTTTTTTAAGTAGTTGAAAATTTTCCTGGCATCACGCGAAAGCTCTCCACCTTCTTCAGCAGCTTTACAGTTCAATCTTGAAAAAACAGTAATGTATGGCCACAAGTCTTGATAAACCGCCGTTGAATATTTTCGAAATAACCTGCATTCCAGAAATTCCGGATCAGACAACAACTGGCGGCGCCATAATTTACAATTTTCTGTTGCTTTACTTTGCTGACGTTCTTTTCCGTTTGCGATCCTTCCTAAAATTGCATCCAACAAATTTGGAACTTCCGCTTTTTCATCCCAAAGTACAATCGAGTGCTCTTTAACAAACTTTCGCGCTTCACCAATGGATCTCAATCGGAGATTCATCGACAGACAATGGGATTTTTTCTTCCAGGCTTCTGCCCTGGCAAGAACTCTATCAGCATTCATATTTCAATTTGTTTTTGGGGAAAAGTGTTAGCATCTTACAGCAGTGTGAAGTAAAGTTCAAATGAAATAAAATTTACCTCAGAGTCTTTGCGGTTAAAAATTAAATTATGAAATTTTTTATTGATGCACACATTCATGTTCAACCATGGCGCATGATGAAACCTGAAATTGTGGAACGCATGAAACGCGATCGCAAAGATCTTGAAATCATTTCAAAGGTGATGGACTCACCTTCAGAATTTCTGAAATATATGGATTCAGAAGGAGTCGAAGCAGCCGCGCTGATTAATTATGTCAGCCCGCACATTATGGGCTTCACACCTGAGGTAAACGAATTCATTTCGAATTTTTCAAATGAAAATCGCAAGCGATTGATTCCGTTTGGGTCCATCGATCCCCGCATTAAAACAGGGCAAGAATCGAGAATCGATGAATTGATTGGAAAGCTTAAATTAGGCGGGATCAAAATTCATCCCTCTCATCAGAGCGTTTACCCAAACGAATATCTTGAAGGAAATGAATCACTTAGCTACCTTTATCGACGGTGTGAAGAAGACGGAATTCCGGTAATGTTCCATACGGGTACATCCATTTTTAGTGGAGCTCGAAACCGCTTCGCAGACCCGATATATGTTGATGATGTTGCGGTTGATTTTCCACGATTAAAAATTATCTTGGCTCATGGAGGACGTCCGCTGTGGATGGAAACATGTATTTTTCTGATTCGAAGATTTCCAAATGTAATGATGGATGTTTCAAGTATTCCGCCATCAAAAGTTTTGGATTATTTTCCAAAGCTAGCGGATATTGCAGATAAGACTTTGTTTGGAACAGATTGGCCTGCGCCTATGGTGCCTGGTATGCGCGCTAACTTCGAACAATTTTCGAAGCTATCATTGAGTGATGAAGCGATTGAAAAAATTACCCGCACGAATGCTTTGAAGTTATTTAACTTATAAATATACTCATAACATCATCGCGGTTTTTATTACGGAGGAGCTATGCAAGTACAACGGAATATTTTTCGCGAGTATGACATACGAGGACTCGTTGAAAAAGAATTAACAGAAGAGACCGCGCTTGGAATTGCAAAAGCTTTTGGAACATATGTAAGGCGTTTAGGAAAGAAAAGACTTGCCGTTGGCCGTGATGTTCGTTTGACTTCAGATCGCTTCAATGAAATTACTCACCAGGGATTAATCTCAACCGGTTGCGAAATTATCGATATTGGAGTCGTTCCAACACCATTACTTTACTTCGCACTTTTCCAACTTGAAGTTGATGGCGGTGTGATGATTACTGCAAGCCATAATCCTTCCGAATACAACGGATTCAAACTTTGCGTTGGCAAATCCAGTATCTATGGTCAGGACATTCAAAAAGTCCGGGAAATGATTGAAGCGGATGACTTCATTACAGGCGAAGGAAGTGCTCAGAATTATGAAGGAATCATCGATCAATATAAAAATTTCATGCGGGAACGGATCAAGTTTGATAGGCCATTGTTTACTGCGATTGACTGCGGTAACGGTACTGCATCTCTGGTAGCACCGGATCTCATTCAGTCAATGGGGTGCAAGACGATCGAATTATTTTGCACGCCTGATGGACGTTTTCCAAATCATCATCCAGATCCAACAGATCCACACAACCTGGTTGATCTTATTGCTGCGGTCAAAGAACAAAAAGCTGAAGTTGGCCTTGCTTACGACGGAGATTCCGATAGGTTGGGCGTTATAGATGATAAAGGAAATATTTTGTGGGGGGATCAACTCCTAATTATTTTCGCCCGCGATATACTCACCCGCCACCCAAAAAGCACAGTTATTTTTGAGGTGAAATGTTCGAAAACACTCGAAGATGATATTAAGAAACATGGCGGCATTCCAATTATGTGGAAAGCCGGACATTCCTTAATCAAAAGCAAAATGAAAGAAACGAATGCAGCGGTGGCAGGCGAAATGAGCGGACACCTCTTCTTTGCTGATGAATATTTTGGGTACGATGACGCAATTTACGCAAGTCTTCGGGTTTTACGAATTCTATCCAAAACAAATCTTCCGCTATCCGAATTTTTGCGAGATGTTCCAATAACTTATAGCACTCCAGAAATCCGGGTGAATTGTGCCGATGACAAAAAATTTGCAGTTGTGGAGAAAGCAACGGCGTACTATCGCGGGAAGTATCCGATTGTAGATGTTGATGGCGTAAGAGTAAATTTTGGCGATGGTTGGGGTTTAGTGCGTGCTTCCAACACACAGCCCGCGCTGGTCCTCAGGTTTGAAGCAGATACACCTGAACGTTTGAAAGTCATTCAAACTGATGTCGAATCGGTGGTTAAATCCTATCTTTGAGTCTTTGCGGCTAATATGCTGATTCAATCCAGCCACCGCCCAGTACAAGATCGCCATTATAAAAGACAGCGGCCTGGCCAGGTGTAATTGCCCGTTGCTTCTCATCAAATTCAATCCGGCATTTGGATCCTTCCGGATGAATCGTGGCGGCACTTTCATCATGCTTATAGCGAATGCGAACACTTCCCGCAAGCTTCTCCCGCGGTTCTGAAATGGCAAGCCAGTTTACGCGATTCACATTCATTCCACTGCTGAGCAATTCATCATCAGAACCAACTTGCACTGTACGATTCTCCGGATCAATTCCAACGACATATTGAGGTTTGCCTACAGCTATACCAAGACCACGGCGTTGTCCAACTGTGAAGTTGTGAATTCCTTCATGCGATCCAATTCGATTCCCATTTGAATCAATAAGATCCCCGTTCAGTGCTAAGTTTGGAATATGACGTTGAATAAATGAACCCTGTGATTCACCTTGCAAGAAACATAATTCCTGACTCTCGGGCTTCTCAGCGACAGGCAATTTAAGCCGGCGTGCAATTTCGCGAACCTCACTCTTGGTGTATTCAGCCAGAGGAAACATGGCTCGCTTCAACTGATCCTGGTTTAGATTGAAAAGAAAATAGGATTGATCCTTCCGGGTGTCCCGCGCCTTTCGAAGCATGTAACGTCCGCTATCGGAATCGTGTTGAAGCCGGACATAGTGTCCGGTGGCAACATGTTCCGCTTGCAGCCGATCTGCGACTTGTACAAGTTCATGAAACTTCAATCCGCTATTGCAATTGACACAAGGAATCGGCGTTCGACCGGAAATGTAATCATCCATAAATGGACGAACAACTTGATCAAAAAATTCCTTCTGAAAATTAATGGCATAAAATGGGATGCCCAAATGATTAGCCACACGCCGGGCATCTTCGATGTCTTCGGAAGCGCAGCATCGATTCCCATGACGCTTTGCGCGGGAACCGTAATCCCAAAGCTGCATCGTCATTCCGACGACATCATAACCATTTTCAACAAGCAGTGCTGCCGCAACGGAGCTATCAACTCCCCCGCTCATTGCTACCAAAATTCTCTCTTTCATAAGGGCTTAGATATTAATGCTAAATATATGGACTCGCAAGAATCTTTGTGTCTTTGCGGTTAAATGAAATTATTCGACGTCTGTAATGATCAGCATGAAGACTGTGGAGCCGATTCGGAATTCATTATGGTTTTCAAGCGATACCGATGTAATTTTTTGTTCATCTACAAACGTGCCATTTGTGCTATTTAAATCGTGCAATACAACACGATCACCGATTACATCGATTTCAGCATGCGTGCGAGAAGCTTCCAAATCTTGAATCAAAATATCGGCTTCACCGCGACCGATCACCATTCTTGGTTTACTGATCTGGTAAATTTCGCCAGCATTGTTTCCTGAAATTAAAGCAAGCGACAGCTTGCGCGTTTCCGGAAGCTTTAATCCTTCCAGCATCTCTTTCCTTAGCTTGGAGGTCTTTGCTGGTTCAGATGAGGCTGCTGTGTCCGCAGGATTATGCGCTTCTGATTGTGAGGCAGGATTCACTGCGGTAAAAGTCTGTTCCCATTTGTTGTCTGGATCGGGATCGCGAAGTGCTGCGGCGGCTCGCACATTTTGATTTACAACTTCAATAACGCCTTTACACTTCGGACATTTTAATTTCTTACTGTCCGCACCTGCGAGTTTACTTTCGTCGTATTTATACTTTGATCCGCAGGTTGTGCACTCGATGATCATTGCGTCTCCTCTATTCTCCCCAAGCCTCACGTTTTGATGCCATTCTATGACATCGTTCTTTCCACCCTCTGAGCCAGACGATGCACAAATTCGAGAAACCTATCGATTTCATTCGCCTGCGTAAATTTCCCAAAACTCGCCCGAATTACGCTACGCGCAACGTCTTCATTATAACCCAAAGCTCTTATGACATGAGAAGGTTCAATAATACCAGCTGAACATGCTGATCCATTTGATACCGCAAACCCCTCCAAATCTAAAGCCATGACGAGAGATTCGCCTTTCCATCGTGGAAAGTAAAAATTTACGGTATTCGGTAGACGGGGAGCATTCTGACAGATAATTTCTACCTCCTCATTTTTTAGCCCGCTTTCGAGCAATTTCCGAAAGGGAAAAAGATCAGGGAGTCCTTCATGTACCAGAAGGTCGGCTGCATAGCCAAAGCCATGAATTGCAGCAACGTTTTCAGTTCCAGCACGCAAACCCTGTTCGTGTGTACCGCCTCGAATTAATGGCTCGATTTCAGTTTCCGCGGAACAATAAAGCGCACCAGCACCTTTAGGACCATAGATTTTGTGGCTGGAAAACGAAACCAGGTCGGGGTGAATTTGTTCAATATCGACTAAAATTTTTCCAAGCGCTTGAACTGCATCTGTATGGAATAGCGCTCGATTTTCATGAGCAATTGCTGAAAGGTCCGAAACGGGTTGAATCGTTCCGATTTCATTATTCGCCATCATGATTGAAACGAGTATGGAATCATTCCGTATAGCAGCACGAAGTGCATCAGGTTCAATGATCCCATCTGAAGTAGGTGAAAGATAGGAGACTTCAAATCCTTCCCGTTCAAGTTGATGAAAAGAATTTAATACTGCTGAATGTTCGATTGCGGATGTAATCAGGTGTTTGCCGCGACTACGGTTAGCTCGGGCTGCTCCTAAAATTGCAAGATTGATCGATTCAGTACCGCCTGATGTAAATACAAGACGACGATAATCACAATTCGTTAAATTGGCGAGATTCACTCGTGCTTGATCCACAAGTGCCCGAGCTTGACGGCCTTCTTGATGAATACTCGATGGATTGCCGTACATTAACACTGCGGATGACATAGCTTCTGCGACACGAGGATCCAGCGGTGTGGAGGCATTGTAATCTAGGTATATGCGTTGATTCATCTAAGTAATTATAGCTTTGCTTCAAATGCAGGGGAGCAGGGGTGCTGGGGAGAAAGGGAGATCGGCGTACGCAAGTTCTTTGTAGCTACGCACTACCCATCGCGAAGCTACAAACACCTTCACGCATACGCTCTCCCCTGCTGATCGATGGATGTTGAAGCGTTGTAGTCCAAGTATAAACGTTGATTCACCTAAGTAATTATAGCTTTGCTTCAAATGCAGGGGAGCAGGGGTGCTGGGGTGAAAGGGAGATCGGTGTACGCAAGTTCTTTGTAGCTACGCACTACCCATCGCGAAGCTACAAACACCTGCACTCTCCCCGCTCCCCGTCCCGCTCCCTTTCCTATGCGCGCAGCTACGAACAAATCTATTCCTAAAATCCCCCTGCTCCTCCGCTCCTCTGCTCCCCTGCCTTATCCCGTAGCAAATACAAATATGTGGTATCATTACCATCCCCGACAGTAAACTTACCCTCATGATAGTCGTTCTCAAGAAAAATATATCGCAGGATGACCTAAATTCGCTCCTGCAGAAGCTGCGTCAACATGATTGTTCGTATCTTCTGTATGAAAATGGCGAGCCAATCCTCAGGATTCAGAGCAAGCAAAACATCCTGACGAACGATTTTTTCTTAACCCAACCAGGTGTTGCAAACGTATATCGCATTACGCCGGCCTATGACATTGCAGCGAAGAAAAACGCAGAACATGAAACTACAATTTCTGTCGGTAATTTTCAGATTCATTCGCAAAACTTTACGATCATTGCAGGTCCATGTGCAGTAGAGTCTGAAGAGCAAATTTTAGGGATTGCGAATCAGCTTTCACAATCTGGAGTTAAGTTTCTACGGGGAGGCGCATTTAAGCCACGAACATCGCCATATTCATTTCAGGGTCTGGGTGAAGAAGGGTTAAAGCTCCTGAGAAAAGCCGCAAATAAACACGACATGAAAATTGTTACTGAAGCTGTATCATCCAGTGACGTTCAAATCGTTTCCGAGTATGCGGATGTGATTCAAATCGGAACTCGCAACATGCAAAATTTCCGCCTGTTAAAAACGGCAGGAAAACAAAAGAAACCTGTTTTGTTAAAGCGAGGAATGAACGCGACTGTGGAAGAATTCTTACTGGCAGCGGAATATATCCTTCAAGAAGGAAATCCAAAAGTCATTTTATGCGAACGCGGAATTCGAACTTTTGAAACTGCGACTCGAAACACACTCGACATCAGCGCAGTACCTTTAATCAAGCAGATCTCACATTTACCCATTTTTGTGGATCCAAGTCATGCTTCAGGAAAACGCAGTCTGATACTCCCTCTTTCCCGTGCAGCATTAGCAGCTGGAGCAGACGGCATAATGATTGAAGTTCACAATCAAGCCGAACATGCAAAAAGCGATGGTCCACAAAGTCTCAACTTTAGTGAATTTGATCAGCTTCGCTCATCTTTAAAACAAATTGCCGAAGTTCTTGGGAAACAACTTCAATGAAAATTCAAGTTGGACATAGTCCGGATGCAGATGATGCATTCATGTTTTATGCGTTAACACATCAGAAGTTCAACACAGCTCCGTATGAGTTTGAACATATTTTGCGAGATATCGAAACCTTAAATCGCTGGGCACTTGAAAAACGTCTGGAAGTTACGGCTTTGTCGGTTCATGCGTATGCATATGTGGCAAAGGATTATGCGCTTCTTCCGCATGGTGCGAGTATCGGAGAACGGTATGGTCCGATTGTTGTCGCCACGAAAGAGATTCCAGTTGAAAAGCTTGGCTCACTCAAAATTGCAGTGCCTGGTGAATTGACAACCGCTTTTCTTGCATTGTGTCTTTGTCTGGGCCCCTTTAGTTATGAAGTGGTTCCATTCGATGAAATCTTTGATGCAGTACGCGAAGGCAGCGTTGATGCTGGCCTGATCATTCATGAAGGACAACTTACATTTGCGCAGCAGGGTCTGTTTAAGGTGTTAGATCTCGGTGAATGGTGGTACGCGAAAACGGAACTTCCATTGCCCTTAGGAGTCAATGGGATCCGAAAAGATTTGGGACATGAAGTCTGTGCAGAATTATCGAAATACTTGTATCAAAGTATTGCATATGGACTCGAACACCGGAAAGCGGCAATGGAATATGCGATGAAGTATGCGAGAAATACATCTGAAGATATAACGGACCGCTTTGTTGGAATGTATGTCAATAACTTCACGAAAAGTTTTGGAGATCGTGGACGTCTTGCTGTAAGCCGCTTATTAGAAGAAGGACATAAAGCGGGAATCATCCCGAGTGTTGAATTAGAATTTGTTAGCTAACAGGCTTGAGATCTGTTTGCTCTTTTATTAGATCCTCGATCTTTTCGGCAAGTACTTCAATGACTCCGCGGCATACGGGAGTGTAATCTTCAAGAATTTCCCAGAATGTTTCGCCGGAAAGTCTTAAACAAAAAGCAGTTTCCCGAACCACTGCCGAGGACACACGATTTTTTCCAGTTAGTACTTCAAGGGTACCAAGACATTCACCTGCTTCAATCCACCCGGCTGTTTCCTTTTGTCTTAAGAGTTCAATTCTTCCCCGAATTAAGCATACGATCTCTTTGGCTGGCTCTTCTTCTTGATAAAGAATTGTTCCTATTTCAAACTCCGCTTCGGTGGCAACTTCACTGATGAGAAGCAACTCTGCTGATGAAAGATGTGAGAAAATATCAATCTTGCTGAGATACTCCATTTTTTCAATGAGTGTCAACGTTTTATCCTGATTGTCTTTCATTTTAGTTGACCTCCTTAGGATCGTTTCTTTTAGAAGATTATTAGGCTCTGCGGCTTGAATGTTGTTAATTTCACCGGACCAGAAATTCCACTCATCGTCGTTCATATCAGCAACAACTCCAGCGATTAGAAGAGGATCTTTGTCATCTAAGATGGATTGAACAGCTTCTACACGACTTGTTTCAACATCGATACTGTCGGCCGGGCCTGATATATCTTCTAACAATGGCAGCAGTCTCTTGCCTAACTCGGGTGTCAATGTGTGCTCAATTAATTCCAGTCCGGCATCACGTTTACTTTCATCGTTGCTTTGCAACGCAAGGCTGGCATGATACATATCATCGTTAGGAAAAATAAGCGCTAATATCCGGAAAATACGCTGCGTCGTCCACGTAGTTCGTTGAGTCAGAAATCTGTAAATAACCCGATCCGGGTCCGATGCAAAGAGAGAAGCTCGTTTCTTTTCAGATGCTAACACCGATATTTCCCGCTCAAGCAATGTTGGGAGGGCTGGATGATCTGGCAGTAACAGTTCGGCTTTGCGGAAATAATTTAGAGTCTTAATTGCGGAAAAACGTAGTGAAATGTCACGATCTTGCGCAATCTTTAGTACAGAGTCCAGGATGGCAATCCCGCCGACATCCGCCGCGATTTTCAGTGCTAGTTTCCTTCGTGGAGTTGATTCACCATCATTCAGAATAATTTCCTCTAAGAAAGGAACTAACTTTTGTTCAAAGCGTGCAAGTGTGGCGCGCACTTCAGTTTTCAATTCCGGTACTCTTGTTAGCTTTAAGAGAATTGGAATCAAACTTTGAGGCTGAGTAAACCCGATGCTTCGCAAAGTAGCTTTTCTAACTTCAATAGAAGTTGTGGATAAAAGTCGTTTGTAAATTTGAATTGAAAAATCAGAAGGCTCTATAAACTGAAGTACATGAGCAATCTCCTGTAAAACAAATTCATCCTTTGCAGTTTCCGCCATCACAATAATGTTTTCAATTTCATCTTGAGCTTCCTTAGATCCTGTCTTCAGTCCCGCAGCGGATACCGCAGCTCGAACGGCTAAACTTTCATCTTTATTAAATGTCTGAAGAAATTGATCGGGCCGACGGCTTCGAGTAATCACGTAATGAATTGCTTCGGCTCTAACATGAGGATCAGAATCAGAGATAAGCGGCTTTACTATGCGCGTCATATCTTGCTTTTGCAGAAAAAGAAGCTGCAAAGTCTTCAGCCGCACTTCCGGATCACTATTGCTGATCGATGTAAGATCGTCTGCCAGCCATGTCTTATCGCTGGATTCAACAAGCTCAAGAATTCGGAGAATCGTATCTTTCGGAGCATTGCGTAAGAGGGTTGGAAGTGTTTGCCGAAAATTACCGGAGAAGAGATTTTCACGCACAGCATCCAAATCAAGCTCTTCTCTTTGAAGCTGGTCTTGCAGGCGTTTCGGATATTCATACAATCCTAACAGCAACGCAAAGACAAACCAGACGAATGTCAGGATCAGATTGAAAATCGTTAGATATGTGAGATCAGTCTCCCTGCTTGTAAACATAGCAAACAAAATAAGACAACCGATCAATTCTGAAATGCGGATGCCTATCGTATCGACTAACGATTTCAATCGCATTCGCTGATAGGCAGGCATTGCCAGTTGAAGGACTTCAAAGGAAGATCGATCCAGTGAGTGCCGTAATAATTCCTCAGAACCGCGCAGTGTTGCTACCGTATAAAAGGACTTTCTCAGGTACAGGATACTGTTTCCGAGAAATAGCAATAAGGGCATCGCAGCCAATCCTGCTGCAAGGCCAAGCCGTTTGATCATAAATGGCGTTATGAAAATCTGAAACACGAATGAAGCAACTCCCAAAACGGCATAGAAGGTTCCAAGAAAAGATCCGAGTTCGGTTACATTTCCATATTCGCGCTGAGTATAAGCTTTGAATTGAAAATCCAAGAAAGTAGAAACGATTGTTCCAATTGCAACAATGATTACAAGAAACAGAAGATAGCGTGTTGATAATTTCTTTTTATCCAGTGGTTTGATTAAAGGTGGAGTTGTTTCTGTTAGTGCTCCTGAGACCGCACGAGTCAACAAGAACGCCAGGATCATGAGAGATACGGCACACGGGAACAAAGAGGGCAATCCGAATTGATCGACAAGAAATCTGGACAGCAGACCTCCGGCAATTCCACCCAAAATTGCCCCACTACCGACTAGACCGAGAGTCCTTTTAGCCTGCCTGGACGATAGTTGCACTGAAACAAGCGCCCAAGCCTGGACCGAAATGATAGTCCCGTAAACCCCGACCCATATATAGAAAACCTTAGGGCTGACACTAATATGAACGGGAAGAGTTTCCCAATTTAGAATTGTTCCTGTTGCAAATATCAACAAACCTGCCTGAAGAAGCCGGCGCAGTGAAATAAACTTATACAAACGTAATAGAAGGAATGCGACTACTGCGCTAACTATTGTATTAAGCGCCATGTATTGAGGCAGAGTTCGCATAGGATAGGAACTCAGGAACGTGGCGTCTCGAATTGTTTTTAGAACAACAAAAGCGGCGACAATTGAGAACAAAAGCGTCGCGCCAGAAAGGGCTGGTTTTACATCATCCTCTTTCCAGCCCAAGGCATTGAAGAAGGTAAATAGTATGCCTCGCAATTTCCCATAAACATTTTTATGGGGTTCACGCGGATCTGGGCTTTTTGTCAATTTAATAGATATTATGGCGGGATAACCGTCGATTCAAATGATGAGAACTGATAAGAGAAAGAAGTGACGGATACCTGGATCCGTCACTTCAACAAATTCTTATTTTCTCGTCAAATAGACATCGTTCAATTCATGTTCGATATCGGCTGCAGTATATTTTGCTTCACCGTATTTTTCTTGAATTTTTCCGATGATCCTTTCGCGTCTGCCTTCCATTGCTTCTAGATCGTCATCCGTTAGTCTGTTCCATTTTTCTTTTATGGCGCCCTTTGCCTGTTTCCAATTTCCTTTTACTTGGTCCCAAATGGCGTCAGACTTATCAGCAGTTTCACTGCCGGCTCGTTCTAGAGAGGACGAAGCTCGTTCGTAAGCATCACGGGTTGCACCTTTGTATTCATTGAATTCACCGCGATTAGTCGGCCATTCTGATTCGAGCTGACGTTCTACTTCTTCGTACTTACGTCCACGAAACTCCGGACGGCCAGCAGATTCATATCCGTATTTGTAGTAAGGCTGATACGTGTCATATTCTGTTCCACCTTTGTAATACGGACGATTTTGGAATTCGCTTTTCCAATATGCTTCTTCAACAGTGGGATTCACCGCTTCTGCAGCACCTTTTCCAGCTAAACCACCAGCAACTGCTCCTACAGCTCCGCCAACGACTGCTCCAACCGGTCCGCCTACTGCCGCACCGATTGCCGCTCCTGCTGCCGCACCACCGGCTCCACCGGCTGCTACACCCACGGGATGCGCACCTTTTTCGCCTGTGATCGGATCAGGATTACTGTCTGGTGTGGGATCAAGTCCTCTATTTTTTTCGTCTTTTTCGTTCTTCATTTATGGAACTCCTTTTGTCTTCTCAGGGCACAACTTTCCTGCGCACTCTGAAGTTTATTTTTTTGGCACTACGAATTTTCGTTTTGAAAACCAATATTCGTGTGTTAGCAAATTTAGTCAGAGAACAACGCCCTACCATCGTAAGAAGTTTTTATTGTTGTAGTAGTCTTCGGCGACATCAAAATGAAGTTTGGATGAGTGGAGTGGGAGATTAAGACGCAAAGCTAATTGCAATCTTTCAAAGGATTCTCTTGTGTGTTCGGTTTTACTTTAGGAGCGTTCTCGTACCCACCTATATATCCTAAATCCCTTAACATTTTTTGCTGTTCGGTATCAAGTTTTGGATTCGCACGTTTGCCGTGGGCGGCTTCAGCATCATGCCGAAAATCTTCCAGTGTTCGACGAAGACGGCAAATTTCAGTGCTAGTAAAACGTTTTACATCCTTTGCGGCAAGATTGTTTCGCTCAGTTGCATCCTGCTTGAGATCATAAGCTTCCCACTGCCATTTCGATTTGTTCGGCGTATGGATCAACTTCATATTGCCTTCCACCATCGAAAACGAATTCACACGCGCTTCCGGAGCATAAGTCGCGGTATAAGTTCGTGGGCGATTAATTTCACGCGACGTAAGCCAATCGATCGGCGACCAACTGATGTAACGCTTCAAACTCAATCCGTGCATTGTTCCTTTGTGCTTCACATGCAGTAGATCCAGAACAGTGGGCATGATATCAAGGTGATTCACGATCGGAGTTGCGACCTCCGCGCGCTTTCCTAAATTTGGATAATAAACAATAAGAGGCACTCGAATCGTTTCCTGATAAAGACGTTCAACATGACCAAGGTTTCCATGAGTCTTCAAGCCTTCCCCGTGATCAGCCGTAAGAATTACAATTGAGTTCTTCAACAGACCAAGTTTTTCGAGACGTCCCCAAAGTTCACCGATGTATTTATCAACGTATTGAACTTCCGCAGCATAATTTTTGCGCACTATATCAGTGCGTTGTTGATAAACTCCTCCCGCAAAACGCAGCTGAACAGATTGTTCACGTCCTGAATTGTTGTTCAATTTCATCGTTGCATGTTGGGCAAAATAACGCGCATCTGCACCGGTTGAAAGTTTTACATCTTTAAACTCAGGGCCAAATTCAAGTTGAAAGCCATCAGAAGGATTGACGAATATTTCCGGCTCTACGAAACGCATCGATTCGGCAATCTGAACTTTTTTCGGTCCTCGCGGAACTAATCCCAAAAGCTCAATCTTGTTTTCTCCAGGTTTTGCGGTGAAATTTACAGCAATCTTTTCTTTCTTAGCCAGAACATATTTACCAACCGATTCCCCATTCGCAAAAATTTCAGTGTCCGGCGGCGCGTCCACTGTGATGTACGGTTCATGCGGATCCGAGTAATGAATCCATGCGAAGAAGCGTCCATCTTTATTTTTCTCCAGCCATGGCAACGCAAGATCATTCATTTCAGAAGCCAGTTTGTAATATCGGCCATTCAGTTTGTCAAAATTGTCTTCATATTCCTTAAATGCTCGACCTAGCCCAAACGAACTCTTCAAAACTCCGAGAGATACAAAAGCCGCAGAGTGATAACCCCTTTTTCTCAAGACATCGGTAATCATGTCTTCTTTGCCGTTAAAGACGTCGCCATTATTAAACAGACGCAAGTCGTGTGGATGATGTGAAGTCAACATGGATGCGTGAGCCGGCAAAGTAATCGAAATCTGAGTATGCGCACGATTAAAGAGCACACCTTCACTTGCAATTTTGTCGATGTATGGAGTTTTGGGTGCTGCCTGGTTGTAGCAGCTCAAGTAATCCGCACGAAGTGTATCAATCGTTATCAGGATTACGTTGTACTTCCGGTACGAATAAAACGAATGAATGCCCGCTAAAATGCCGGCTAAAATCAAAAGGAACAGTAAAGCTTTTTTCATAGGAACCAAAAAACCGTAAATCGTACAGGAATTTTCACCCTGTGGCAATCCTCAACTTTTTTTTAACGCAGAGGACGCCGAGTTTTTAATTAAATATTTTCTCGGCGTACTCGGCGTTAAGAAACCTATTCTGCTTCGAGTATCACTATCGCAGTGGCAATTTCCTCCACATGTGAGATAGAAACGAACGCTCGCGTCATTTTCTTTTCCGTGACAACTTCAAGAGCTTTCCCATGAAACGCAATTTGGGGAGCCCCGGAAGATAGATTTGTGATTTCTACATCTTTCCAGCTGATTTCGCCACCCCAACCGCGCTGCATTGCTTTAAACGCAGCTTCTTTCGCTGCAAATCGACCGGCATAATGAAGGGATGCATTTTTTCGGGCAGTACAATACTCAATTTCCGTTGCAGTAAACAACCGGCGCATAAAACGCTCACCATACTTATCGATCGCTTGCTTGATCCGGGCGACCTCAATTACATCAGTTCCAATTCCAAGGATCATTACTTCTTCTCTTTTTTAGTTAAAAGATACGACTTGATGAAGTCATCAAGATCGCCATCAAGTACACGATCTACATCGCCGGTTTCATGTTTGGTGCGATGGTCTTTTACCATGCGATAAGGAGCCAAAACATACGAACGGATCTGGCTGCCAAAACCAATTTCCATTTTTGTGTCTTCGATTGCCTGAAGTTTCTCCATTTGTTGTTCTTTATGATGTTCATAAAGACGCGCTCGGAGAACTTTCATTGCAACTTCACGATTTCTAAATTGCGAACGTTCATTCTGACATTGAACAACAATTCCAGTTGGCAAATGGGTGATCCGTACCGCGGAATCTGTAACGTTGACGTGTTGTCCGCCTGGACCTCCAGCCCGATATGTATCGATCTTCAGATCCTTATCTTCAATTTTGACTTCGATATTGTCATCGATATCCGGGTACACAAATACGCTGGCAAAAGAAGTGTGACGCCGCTTGTTTGCATCAAATGGAGAAATTCGAACCAGTCTATGCACACCCGCTTCAGCCGTAAGATAGCCGTACGCATTGGTTCCATTTATAGCGATTGTTGCACGGCTAATGCCTGCTTCTTCTCCAGGATTTGAATCAATGACTTGTACTTGATATCCATCGCGATCGGCCCACCTCAGATACATTCGCAGCAGCATGGAAGCCCAATCTTGCGATTCGGTTCCGCCTGCACCCGGATGAATAGTCAAAATGGCGTTGCAATGATCATTTTCACCTGAAAGAAGGGCTTTAATCTCGGCACCATCAACTTCCTTTTGGAGCGATTGAAGCCCATTTGAAATTTCTGATTCAACAGATTCACCTTCTTCAGAAAGCTCAAACCACACCTGCAGATCGTCCAGATGCTTTTGGTATTTTTGAAATTGTTCGATGACTTCGCTGAGTCGAGCTCGCTTTTGAAGCGTTTCTTGTGCTTTCTGTTGATCTTTCCAGAACTCTTCAGCGCTGACTACTTCTTCCAGTGAGGCTAATTCTTTTTGTTTTGATTCGATTTCAAAGATAACCTCGAAGGTGGGAAACTTTACCTTTGATTTCTTCGAATAACTGCTTGGGATCCTGATCCATCATTCCTCCTAAATCGCAAAGATGTAAAGAGATATCTTAACGATTTATGCAGCTTGAAGGAAGGACACCTTGGTAGGACATGATCCAGCAACGACAGCAACGACTGCTGCGTTATAGATTGCTTTATAGTTGATTTCGAAGCTCAATGCTACGGCGTAAAGACATGTGCTGACATGCCGATCCTGAAAACTGACCCAGAAGCGCAAGATCCGCCCGGCAGGCAGGAACGCCGTTTATAGTGATATAAAAGACATCGGAAACATCTGGAACTTTAACCCCAGCATCCAATAAACGGTCGGTAATTTCTTCATGTCCGTAAGCGATGCTCCACAACAGAACTGCCTTTCTACTATCTTCGATATTCATTTTCCACCTCTGATTCATGGTCAATCGAAAGATATTTCAGGCGTAGTTTTATGCTGTCAGTTTAGCAATGAATTGTTTGTAGTAACTCTAAGAAGTTAAAGTCGAATCTTCTTCGACATCAGGACCAGAGGTTGCATCAGGCGGTTTCTAAAGCGATTCGCACGATCTCAGAATCTTTGCTACTGATATCAGCGAATCAGAAATTAAAAAAGCTCGCGCAGGGGTCTATCCAATAAGCATCAAAAAGAAAGTCTCCGCGGAACGTCTTAAAAACTACTTTACGAAGCGTGAAAACAGCTATCAAATTGTCAAAATGATTCGAGAAATATGTGTCTTTGCAAAACATGATCTAATCGGAGAACCGCCATTTTCCCAAATGGACTTAATCAGCTGCAACAATGTCTTAATTTATCTTGCGAAGCCGGCTCAAAAGAGAGTTCTAACTACTTTTCATTACAGTTTAAAACGGTCCGGCTTTCTTCTTCTGGGAAAAGCGGAGTCAACAAACAGCGTCCCGCAGCTTTTTCAAACTGTAGACAAGACCCATCGAATTTATTCAAAGCGTGTGGTGGCGCCACGTCTTCGCGTTCCTTTCACAACGAGTCATCATGCCAAAACAGGCTGGGAACCCTCCAATAAGGAGAAGGCTTATCCAACTATCGACTGGGAAAGGGAAGCGGATCGCTTTGTTTTGGACAAGTATAGACACTCAGGTTTTCTGGTCGATTCAAATATGAACATTCTTGCTTTTCGGGGCGCAGTAGCCCAGTTTCTAGAGCCCTCCAGAGGTGAAGCCAGTTTAGAACTTACAAAGATGGTGCGTAAAGATTTGCGAATGGATCTGCGCATGCTCCATCAGAGTGTCAAAAGAAAGATGTCACCATCGCGAAAAGAAAGGGTCGCTGTTCGGATCGATGGACACACGAAGAGTATCAGCATTGAAGAAGTTCCGCTTCAAGATTCCTCTTCCAACCAGAGCGTGTTTTTAATTATGTTGGAAGACAACGGTGCTGACAAAAATCTCCAACCGGCTTTAAGAAAAAAAAAGGGGTCAAATACTAAGGATCGAATTATTTCACAACTGCAGCAGCAGCTTGCTGATATGAAAGAAGACATGCGGACAAATATTGAGGAACTGGGGCACCTGAATGAGCAAATGACTTCTGCAAATGAGGAGTTGCAATCAGCGAATGAAGAACTACAAAGTACGAATGAAGAATACGAATCGACCAAGGAACAGCTTGAATCGAGCAATGAAGAACTTGTAACGCTCAATGAAGAACTCCAGACCCGCAACCTGGAACTGGATCAGACCGTCACTGAAGTTCAAGAAACACGGGATTTTGCGCGGGCGGTCATAGAGACCGTTCGTGAGCCTCTCATTATCCTGGATCAGAATCTCAGGGTTTACAATGCTAATCCCGCATTCTACGAGAAGTTTCAACTCTCTTCGGAAAAAATCCAGGGCATATATTTTTTAGATATCGATGAGAAAAGTTGGGCTGTGCCTGATTTAAGGAAAAGGCTAGAGGACGCTTTTCAAAGCGAAATGGAGTTGATAAAGTTTTCTATCGAGCACGATTTCCCGAAAATAGGCCACAGGATTCTGTTATTAAACGCGAGGAAGATTGAACAAGGCAAGACGCGGGAACAGTTTATCCTGTTGGCAATTGAGGACATCACGGATAGCAAACGTTTGGAGGAAGCTTCCTCCACCCTGATGAAAGATATCCACCACCGAGTCAAGAATAATCTTCAGGTCATAACAAGTTTGTTGAGTCTGCAATCTCGATTCCTTCATAATTCCGATTCCGCAGTTGAGGCCTTCAAAGAAAGCGCGAATCGTGTCAGATCGATGGCTCTGATTCATGAGAAATTGTACGAGTCTGAACGAGTGGGGAAAATGCATTTCAATGAATACATCACAGATCTGGCAAATGTTCTATTCACGTTTTACAATGCCAATCCAAAAGTAATCCAGTTGCGATTGGAAGTTGAAGATATCTACTTGGAAATGGATCAGGCCATACCTTGTGGATTGATTATTAACGAGCTATTGTCAAACTCACTCAAGCACGCGTTTCCTGAGGGTAATAAGGGTAAAATCACAGTAAGTATAAAGCGCGTTAAGGCTAGAAAGAAGAAACAACCAACTTCAATCATATTTTCGGTCAACGATGACGGCCAGGGCCTTCCATCATCAATTGCACCGGACAGTGCTGACAAACTCGGCTTAAAGATCATAAGTTCACTAGTTAAGCAATTGGACGGTTCATTAAAAGTAGATCGTCATCGGGGAACGAGTTTTCAAGTCACTTTTCCGGAAAAGTACACTTTGGTGTAAAGGGTTAGCCAGCGTTGATTCAACGAAAACATCTTCCTCATTCATGATGCTCGGGAATCACGTCGAATCTTCTTCGACATCCGGCTCGGAATTCGTATCACCGCTCAATAGCGCAAAGAGCAGGACAATGCCCCCCATAGCGAGTGAAAGATAGACAATTGCGTCGCCTAGTTTTGTATAAACCGTTTGTCCATCAATCCACTGAACTCGGCCTGAGAGTACGGCAGGAACGAAGATATCGGTTTTTTGAAGGACGCGGCCGTATGGGTCAACAATTCCGCTGATACCGGTATTCGCCGCGCGTACAAGATAGCGCCTGTTTTCAATTGCCCTCATCGAAGCCATCGCAAAATGCTGATAGGGAGCGCAAGATTTTCCGAACCATGCATCATTTGTAATGGTTGTCAGCAACGAAGCGCCTTTTTGGACAAATGTGCGGGACAATTGCGGAAATACAACTTCGAAACAAATATTCACTCCGAACTCTCTGCCTTTTAATGGGAATAACGTATGATTTTCGCCGGCTGTAAAATCGGAAATCTCTGGCACTACCTTACCTGCGAAAAATAGCAGCTTTTCGAAAGGCACATATTCGCCGAATGGGACAAGATACATTTTGCTGTAGCGAAGTGGAAGGATATTGCCTTTTACATCGATCAAGAATGCGCTGTTATACACACGATCACCAATGTAGGCATCACTGCCAACAAAAAGCGGAATGCTTTCTTGTTTGGCAAGATCCGTAATCTGAGCCGACCAATTTCCGCCTTGTAGCAGAGGAAATAATGTAGAAGCTTCCGACCAGAAAATGATGTCCGGACGAGCAGCGCGGGCCAGGGATCGCGTCATCGTTACGTGTTTTTCATTGACCTCCTCCGCAAACTCATAGTTGATCTTCACGTCCTGCGGAATATTTCCTTGAACAATACCCACCTTTAGCTCGAGACCCTTAATCGGCTGCGAGATCCGCCAGTAACCCCAGCCTGCCGTTAATAGTATTATGACTGTAATACTACTAATATAGTGCCATTCTTTTCGCTCAAGCCAATCGGTCAACGCCGCATTCCAGGCAACGATGAGCCATGTAAGGCCATACACTCCAGTAATGCTTGCAAGCTGCGCAACAGGTAAGTATTTGTAAAGGCTGTAGCCCGTTAGATCCCAGGGGAACTGCAGGACATTCACAAGTGCTTCGAAGCCAACCCAGAGAAAAGGCGCTGCAAGCATTGCCGAGCCAAATCCAAGCCTGTTCCGGATCCATCCAAGTAACAAACCTGTAAGTCCCCATAACGCACCCATAAAAAGGCAAAGCAACAGAACGATTCCGCCTGCAACAACCGGCATCAGCTGCGAATAATGCTGGATAACATGAATGATCCAGTACAGGTTGCCCAAACGGAATACGACGCCTGCAAGCCAGAAGTATAGAAATAACTTTCCTGGAGTGTGAGTGCGTGTGAGCCAAAACAAAGGGACAAAACAAAACAACGTGATCCAGCCCTGATCAATTCGTGGAAAAATAGCAATGTTTAATAAGCCGGCCAGGATTGCTAACAACATATTTTTGATCTTTGAGTCCTTGCGGTGAGTCAAACCGATTGTAATTTCAGTACCGATTGCATATCCAATCCGCCCCGGAAAGCACTTTGCAAAGCGATGTCAAACAGAGTTCTGCGTCCGGCTTTGCGTGCTTTTTGCCGAAGACTGGTTGCATGAAAATCCTCTTCCATCCATGCTGCCATTTCAAAATCTGGACGTATAGATTCCAGAATTAGATCGGAAAGATGATTATCCGGATTTCTGCAAAAATCGCAGCCCTGATTCATTTTCAATTGCGAACCAGGTGGCACACCCAAATCCCTCGTTTGTTCCGTTGAAAGCCTGAATGGGACAGCACAGTTTGGACAAATTCGCGGAATCAATCGTGGGGAAATAACTGCGTGCACAAGGCCGGCTTTAATTGCTGACTTCAGATTATGCCGGCAAAACCATTCTAAGGCCATATACGAATCATAGGAATTCAGCACTACAACAAGCGGAAGCCGTGCGGTCAATAGGAAAGACAGCTCAGCAGCGCGAACCGTGCGAATGGTATGAACGGCAACGAGTTCAGGACGCTGTTTCAGCACGTTATCAAGCGCCATTTCCATGTCTTTTTCATTGACCTGCGTTTGACTGATCCCACTGATCGGATATCTGACTGAATTCTCTAGCGTAATAATCTGCCGGAATTCTTCCTTACAACGGCTTAGAAAGCTATATAAAAGCGAAGCACGTCCCGCGCCTTCTGGTCCGGTAATTACAATCATTCCCTTCCGCGCCCGCATTACAAAATCTTCTAGCAACAATTTTAAATCCGGATAAGGCCGCATCATGTCTTCAAAAGAATGACGCAACAATTTTTCGTCAAACATTTCAAGCATGAAACGGATTCCATAAATTGTAGGATACGCACTAACGACCATCAGGATTTTTCGATCGTTAATTTTGACAAGAAATCTCCCATGTTGAGGTTTTTGCTGCTGTAATGGATTTAATCTTGCGAGACGAAACAATAAAAATGTCAGATGATCATGCAAGTCAGAAGGAATAAGAACCCCGGAAGGAATAAAAGTATCCTTTCGATACGAAATCGAAGCGCCTTCGGCTTCGGGCTTAACTAAAATCTCCCGCGATTTTTCCCGAATCGCTTCGGCAACGATACTTCGAAGCCATTCACCAATATCCTTTTCATTTTTAAGTTGGACTGGTGCAAGAGGTTTTATTTTCCGTTGGGAATCTACAACCGCAAAAACATTATCGCTGAAGGTAAGCAATTCCACACCGCGATCCGATGGAATTTGATACGAAGTATCCAACAAACTTCGTATTTCGGATTCGGGAAAAATAAGCGCATCGATTTTGTAGCCGGTGATTTCTTCCAGAGCCTGCATGAGATTCGGGTGTTCAATCGCGGCGATAGCGATTGTCAGGATATTCCCATCAATCTTGATTGGAGCAATTTTGTAGTACAGTGCCAGATGTCTGGGAATTGCATCAGAAGCTTTTTGACGTTCTGAAAGAGGCTCACTAACAACACCAACTCCAAAGAAATTCTGGAAAAATGAAGTGAGTTTATCGGAGGATAGATATCCAAGCCGGACAAGATTGAATCCGAGTCGTCCGCCGGTTTCTTTCTGCGCGATTAGAGCTGCCTTGAGCTGCTCTTTATCAATTAAACCGGCTTCAACAAGAACTTCACCCAACAGTTTCCGGTTCTTGGTGGGAGAAACCATATCTAATCGAGAACTGCCACCCACGTCTCAAGTTGCAGTTCCTGTTTTAACCTTACCGCAGTTTTCTTCGCAGTATCTGGATCAGTGAACTTCCCGACACGTACTTTAAAGACAGCGCTCCCAGCAGCTTTCTCTTCATTCATAAAAGCCGTATACCCTTTCGATTGAAGTGAAGCCAACTGTGCTTCCGCTTTCGGTTTTGAGGATGTCGCCATAACTTGAACAGTGTACCGTCCGTTTGCGCTTAATACAGTCTCAGGTTTAGCTTGATCAACAGCAGGTTGGATCACTTCTGGTTCCGGTTTCTTCTCAGTAATTTTTGCTTCAGTTTTAGGCTCTTCTTTCTTCGCTGCTACTTTTGTTTCTTCTTTTTTCGATTTCGTTTCTTCTTTTTTCGCCTTAGATGGCTCTTTCACCATAGGTCGTTCGGTGTCTGTATTTTCAAGATACGTATATTCGTCGTTATCGGCCTCTTCTATATTTGGTGGAGCCTCTTTTTTCTTCTTTGCACTTTCCTTAGAAGGAGTAACTGATTGAATCTCTTGTGGAGGTTCTAAATCAGGTTCAGGTCTGGTTGCTGCAGGTGTTTCATTGGTTTTACCAACTGAAGCGATTTCAGCTTCTTTCCTGCCCTTTCCTACCATCATGCCCAGGACAAAAACCAGAACGCAAACAGTAACACCCGCTAGAAAGACAAGAATTAATTGTTTGTTATCGAGCTGAATTTCGTAATAGCTCTTTTCTTCATAATCACGCATCCCCAAAAAACCTCCAGTATCAAAAATCTCTCGCCGCGCTTTATCGTATTTGCGTCTTTGCGAGATTCATAGTACGACAAACGTTCACCCGACTCTATTGTACACCTAATTTTTTAGAAGTTGCACCGGCAGCGGTCTGCATCGTTTGATCCCATTTTGCCTTATGGGCCTTTATGATCTGAACCGCCTCTTCCACGCTTTCAACAACCGTGGGAATAGCCAGTTCATCCAGATTCAGAACCCCACGAGAAATCATCTCCTTACGCATCCATTCAACTAAACCATGCCACATTTCACCCAGCAAAATAAGAGGGCGATCCTGCAAATATCCGACTTGAAGTAGCTGCCAGATCATAAAGGTTTCAAGCGATGTTCCGATCCCTCCAGGTAAGACTATGTACGCGTGAGAAAGACGGACAAAATGATGCAATCGCGAAAAAAATGTTCTATGAGTAGCCACTGTATCCAGATACTTGTTCGGCTCGTATTCATAGGGCAATTCAATATGCAAACCATATGACATTGTTTTGCCGGCTAAATCTCCAGCCTGGGCTCCTTCATTGGCTGCTTCCATCAAGCCCGGACCACCGCCTGTCACAATATCGCAACCAAGATGAGTTAACTGAAACGCAATATCTTTTGCAGTCTCAAAAAGTGCATCACCCCGCGCAATCCGGCTGCTTCCAAAAATAGTAACCCGATACCAACGGGACTGAGATGGCAATAGCCGCTCAAGATCATCAATGACATTCCATAAGGACAAAATGACACGATCGACTTCAGGATCTCTAACTTTCCTTTTGCGGCGTTGTTCCATACACTCTAAGTTTAATACATGCCAGCAAAACGGTCATTATCCAAGGGAAAGGCATCGCGACAATTGGTCATTCCAAGAGACTCGGAAAATACCGAATTACTCGTCAATGGAAGAAGCGTTCGAGTTACGAATCTGAACAAAATTTTCTGGAAAAAACTTCATATTACGAAGGGGGATCTGCTTCAGTATTATGCAGACGTTTCAAAATATCTTTTGCCACACATTCAAGATCGCCCGATGGTAATGAAACGCTATCCGAACGGAGCTGAAGCTGACTTTTTTTACATGAAGCGCGCTCCAGTGCCGCGTCCTGATTGGATTGAAACATGCGAAATCGTTCATGGATCAGGAAATATTATTGACTTCCCTGTCATTCAAGATTTGGCTTCACTGATGTGGTTGATTAACCTGGGCTGCATTGATTTAAATCCCTGGTATGCGCGACAGGATGATTATAATCGTCCCGATTTTTTACACTTTGATTTAGATCCAACGCCGGGCGCAGAATTTTCGCATATGCGTGATGCAGCATTAGCTGTTCACGAATTATTGAGTTCATACAAGCTTCCAAATTTTGCAAAGACCACCGGTTCACGCGGAATTCATATATATGTTCCAATCGAGCGAGGACCGATTCAAAAGGATGTTTGGACTGTGGCTAAAACAATGGCGCAAATTCTTGCAGATTTGCATCCGAAATTGCTCACGGCAGAGTATCGTAAGGAAAAGCGTCCACCAAAACATGTACTTGTTGATTACAATCAAAACAGATGGGGCAGCACACTTTCTTCGATTTACTCAATCCGCCCCACTCCCCGCGCAACAGTATCAACACCCGTAACATGGGAAGAAATTGAAGCGGGCGTCGATATGGAAGCTTTTCGCATTGACACCGTTCCTGCACGTTTAAAAAAAGTCGGCGATCTCTGGAAACCAGTACTCGGCAAAAAACGTGTTGATTTGAGCGGAATTGTTTAACCGCAAAAACGCCAGATTATTCCTTCGAAACTTCCTGGACGACTTCGCCCGCAACTTCCGGATTCTCAATTCTGGTTGCAATATCAGCCTGAGCAATAATTCCAACGATCCGATTGTTTTCATCAACAACTGGAATCCGGCGCACTTGATAACTGCTCATTTTCTCCAGGGCTTCGTTTAAAGATTCCGATTCACGGCAGGTTACAAGACTCGAAGTCATGGCTTCCGATACTCGCGTTTTTGATGCATCCTTTTTCTGCGCTAAAACGTTTATCACAATATCTCTATCTGTAATGATTCCGATCAGCTTTCTTGATGCTTCATCTTCAACAACAGGCAGCGGTCCAATGTCATGCTGCTTCATCAGTTCTGCAGCTTTTTGAACTGTATCGGTTGAAGAAACGACTACGACTTCACTGGTCATAATTTCAGAGCATGTAGATTTCATTGTTCACCTCAAGTAATTGTTCTATTCCAGTTTGATCGTATTTGGCTAAGTGTACTATCGAGATTTTCGCAAATCTGATGTCACTTTCTGAAAGGCAATTGTCACGCTGGACGTAACTTGTTTTCGAGTCTAATTCTTTTTCGGTGGGTCTTAAACCGGAATAATGCTCAGAATCTAATAGAATTTTTCGAATTGCCGCTGCTTCTTCAACATCTTTCAATCTTTTTTCATGGATACTTAAGGTTGTTGGATATTTCTTGGTGTGTAATCCTGACGTCATTTTTCGCAAAAAACTTGCACGCTCTTCAAGAGTTGTTAATGCCGTCCACAATGCCTCCTCAATCACTTCTCCTTGCTGAATCGCCAAACTTTCGGGTGAGTATGCATGTCCTACCCGGCATCGAAAGCGAACAAATTCTTCTTCCTTGATTTCAAAAAGAACACCTTTACAGTCCGGACAAGCATAAACCGATGGCACCCCCAACCTTCATCCCTGGAAATGGCTTCAAGATCGAATTCACTCTTTTTTTCTTCAAGTTCTTCTTTTGCACCGGCTGAAGGTTTTAAGGAGGAATCGGGCAGGTCTTGATTAATAATTTTTAGGAGCTGCTCAACAAGTTCTGATAGAGGAAGGATATGATCCACACCAACAGTTCTTGCAGCATTCATAGGCATCTCAGGATAAGCTGCATCTTCCGGGGATTGGACCATCAAAATTCCGCCAGCTTGTTTTATAGCGATAAAGCCCGCAGTACCATCATCTAAATTTCCAGACAAGAGAATTCCAATTACTCTGGGACCGTATGCGTATGCCGCAGAACGGAATAGCGGATCTATAGCCGGACGGTGCCGATTTTCTTTCGGACCACGAACAACCCTGACACCTTCCTCCTGCAAAAACATATGATGATCGGGCGGCGCAATATAAATTCTACCGGGTTCTATTTTTGACACCATCTTTAGCATGTTCAGCGGGAATTTTAGCTGAATTCCGCAGAATCTGTGGAAGGTGACTTGGCAAATGTGCAGATACGTGTAAAACCACAAAGATAGACGCTCGAACGTCTTTTGGAAGTTGAGCTACCAACTTTCGCAATGCATCCACCCCTCCTGCTGAAGCTCCAATGACCACGATATCGCGATTTGCCATCTAAAATCCTCTTCTGGGAATATATGGCTGTTTGATGAGGTCTGCTATACGAGTGAAAGTCCGAAGGCTATTACGAGTGTTTCCGTTTTGATTTTCTTTCAGAAGGCTGGGTTGTAATTTCGATCAAAATCAAATGTTCGTTGATTTCGCTTAAATCAATTCTCCGCGCACTAATATAAAAGCGCTTTTTTCCAATGTGATCGAAAGTATGTTCTATAGGATAATTCTCAATCACCGCTTTTTTCGGAAGGATTTGGTGGAGTAATTGACGAAGATCTTTAATATTCCATTGCCCGTTGCCGAGAGCATAAAAATCTCGATTGATCGTTTCGTCCGGTGAAGCCTTAAACTGTTCATAAAAACTTCGATTTACCATTTTTACTTTTAGTTGATCATTTAACAAAACGATAGGCGCATCCAGGAAATTCACGATAGCTTCGCAATAGTGCTGATATTTTTGAAATTCGTTCACATCCCTTTTGAGAGCATCAATGTCGATCATCGCAAGCACGGCTCCCTCAATCTTATTGTCTGAAGTCTTATAAGGCCGAATCACCAGTTCGTACCAACGGCCAGATCGATCCTGGACTTCAACTTCCTTGATCCGAATATTATCAATCACATCGGTGATCCATTCTTCCAGTTTTGCCGGAGTTATTTCTAAACTTATATCTGTGATCATTCGGCCCACATCTGATACGATCAACTTCATAATTTTTTCTGCAGGAGGTGTAAATCGACGAATACGCATGTCGGAGCCGACCATTACAATCGGAATTTGAGTCGAGGAAATCAAATTGCTGACATCATTATTGGCCATGTTCAACTCAGTATTCCGGATCTGGAGTTCTTCATTAACCGTAGTCAATTCTTCATTCGAAGATTGAAGTTCCTCCTTTGCTGTTTCCATTTCTTCATTGGTACTCTGCAACTCTTCGTTGCTCGAAAGGATTTCTTCATTTGCTGCTCTTAATTCTTCATTTGTCGCTTCTTGTTCTTCGATAATCGATTGCAAATAATCTTTTGTTGCCGCAAGTTCACTTCTCAATAATTCGGCTTCACCTGAAGATTTTTGTTTTATAGTCTTTTTCCTTTCAGGTTCTTTCGTCGCGTTTTTATTGAGTACAACGGGATCAAACAGAATCAGAAAAAAGCGATCCGAGGAATGTCCCGGTTGAAAAGGAATAACTTCTAGATTTACAATGCGCCGTTCACCATCCACTTGATACGAAACATTTCTTCTCTGAACCGGAATATTTTCCTTCTTAGCCTGAAGAAATACGGAGCGAACTTCCATCACGATCCCTTCTTTTGCCATTTTGAGTAAATTCAAACTGGCCGTGCCTGGGGTCGGTTCCAGATAAGGGCCTGTCCGGCCTCTAAATTGTAAAATCTGAAGATCTTCATTCACGAGTACGGAAGCGGGCGCGAATCTTGACAGAATGAGACGATCGCCTTCTTTGAGGACATCCTTCTCTGTTGGAGGCTCATGTAAATGTTTTATTGTAGCTTCAGCCATTGCAGGAGCTCTTGAAAAATGGTCGGTATCATAGTGGATTCTTGTTGGAACCGGTTTTTTGAGAAAGATCTTGAATCTCTTATCTCCGGGATAAAAATAATCTCCAAATCCGCCGATCGATTCTGTATCACCCAGCAGCAAATAACCGTTACCATTGAGCGCATAATGGAAAACAGGAATGATCCTTTTCTGAAGATGAGGTCCAAAATAAATCAAAAGATTTCTACAACTAATTAAATCCAATTTGGAAAATGGCGGATCTTTTGCAATATTGTGTTTGGCAAAAACGCACATATCACGGATCATTTTATGGACCTGATAACCGTGCTCGGTTTTCGCAAAAAATCGCCTTAACCGATCCGTACGGACATCGTTGATAATGTCATACGAGAAAATACCCGTGCGAGCTTTTTCAATTGCAGCCTCACTAATATCTGTTGCAAAAATTTGGACCTCTGCGCCGGGAGATTGTTCTCCAAGGTATTCAATCAGAGCAATTGCGATTGAATAAGGTTCCTCTCCTGTTGAGCATCCAGGAACCCAAATTCGGATAGATCGAGGGCCTGTTTTTTTGAACATTTTCGGAAAAATCTCAGTCTTCAAAATTTCAAACGTATCAGGGTCCCTGAAAAAACTTGTGACATTGATGAGGATATCTTCATAGAGAGCCCCAATTTCCTGTGGATTCAGTCTTAAATGATCCGAATACGATTTCATATCATCCATCTTTTGAAGCAGCATACGCCGCGTAATTCGCCGCATCACTGTGGTCTGCTTATATTGACTGAAATCCACGCCTGTGGATTTTCGGACAAGTTGTAAAATAGCATTCAGATGGTCAGGCCCTTTGGCAAGTGCTTCATCCAGTTCGGTTTTTACAAAAGGATGCGTGCCAATTCTTGCAATTTCCTTGGCTATTTGATCTGGGGGAAGAACAAAATCTACAACACCTGCAGTAATTGCACTTCTGGGCATGCCGTCATATTTCGCAGTTATTTCATCTTGAACGAATGTAATTCCGTTAGCATCTTTGATTGCTTTTAAACCAAGAGTCCCATCCGAAGCTGTACCGGATAAAATAACTCCAATCGCTTTCTCCTTTGAATATTCAGCTAACGAATGAAAAAAGGAATCAATCGGTAGATGCGGCCTTAGTGCATCCCGCCGATTCAAACGAAGATAACCTCGTTCAATCGTCATATTTGTATTTGGAGGAATAACATAAACACGGTTTCGCTCAACGATCATCCCATTTTCAGCTTCGTCAACAGGAAGTTTTGAGACTTTTTTCAAAAGATGCGGCAACGCGCTTTCATGTTTCGGGTCCTGATGCTGTACAAACACAAATGCCATATCGGTATCGGCTGGAAGCCCTTTTAGAAATTGAGAAAATGCCTCAAGACCACCGGCAGAAGCTCCGACACCAACAATCGGAAACCTATTACTTTTTGGTTCTTTGCCTTCCTGTGGTTTACTGTTTATTCTGACGTCAGACTTTTTTTTTGTTTTCTTATTTTTGATGGGCATGACTTTACTTGGAACGACTTTATTATACGCTTTTCACCTAAAGGCACTTGAGTGAGCGATTGAAAACAGAATGTTTATCCGATTTAAACGCGTAAAACTTGCGGATAGTCAAACGCAGATTACGCGATATTCAGTCCATTGCGTACTTGTGGAAAGTTTCAGGCTTAAAGGGAAACCGAGACAGCGGATCATAAAGTATTTAGGAAGCATTCGAGAACGCGAATTTATGAATCATTCATCAAGAACCGCATTTACCAAGCGCATCGAAAGTAAGATTGATGAGCTTGAATTAGGCCCACAAATGACCGCCCGTCTCAAAGTCCAACTCATCAGAAAAATCGTGCAATACGGGCGACCCTACCGCTGAAGGACACTACCGAAGGCACTACATCTCACAATATCCTGGCAGAGCTTTAGCATTGCTATTTAAGAGGCCAGAGGCAGTGTAAGAAGCTTGTTGGAGGTTGTTGTCACTCTCTCCATTTTTCTTTACATACGCGGCAAAACGTCTATTGCACCAGTTTGAATTACAAAAAGGAGGCAAACGTTCAATGATCCGCCCTGATGGTCCAAACAATGGTAACTCAATAGCAAAATCAATTTCTGGTAATGGCAATGGAAAATTCATTCGAGTTTTGATTGTTGAAGATGAAGCCATTATCGCTGAAGACTTACGACTTCGTTTAGAACATATGGGCTTCGATGTTGAAATAACTGAATCAGCCCGAACTGCAATCGATTTAGCGAAACAAAATCGACCTGACATTCTTTTGGTAGATCCAGATGCAAGACAAGCTGATATCAATGGTGCTGAAACAGCTGTAATTCTACAAGGATACTTTTCGGCTCCTCTACCAGTAATATTCATGTCTTCCCAGGCAGAAAAGGAGTTTCCACTGCTTGAGGCACTTGAAAAATATATATATCTCAAGAAACCCTTCTCGGATCAGGACTTTACAGAGTCTATGGAAAAAGCAGTTCTTTTAAAAAGCGAGACAACATTTTGAGGATATTTCGGATTTATATGGACAACTAACCAGGCAAGTAGGTCCCCCTCCACTTCCCTTGGAAAATCGGCGTCCCGCTGCTCCCGGCAGGGCGCCGATGTCTTTTTCACCCGCATTTTTTAACCGCAAAGACACAGAGCATCTTTGCGACTTTGTGGTAAAAAGAAATTGCAGCGGGCATCGGGAAGACTTATTAAGCCTTCCCGATGCTTATAAGTTCAAGCCCTACCAAGTTCCTGAAGCAGTTGTTTTTTTATACGCGAGCCTGCTGTCACTTTGTCTTCGGCATCCGATGCACCGAAGTGGAACCATATGGTATCGGGTTCAAAAAACCAGGAAGGGATTTCGCGCGGCTGCATTTTAGGGACGTCCGAATTACGATGGCTTTGAACATATACCATCATGCAATCCGGATCAGGCGTGATGTCGAAATCTCCTAAGGAAGATTTCCATTCAAACATTTGGTCCATGAGAGACCTCCTGACGAAGGACCTAGACAAAAAGGGATTGGCCGGAAGATATTTTCCGGACCCCTATATGTTAATTATTTAGGATCAACAATGTCAAATGCGGTTTCATAAGGAGTATTTAAGGCTATTTTTGGCCTCAATATCCCCGCGACGACTGTATAGCCTGCAAATAGGATTGCAAAGCCAGCCGCGATTGAGAACATCCCTTGATATCCGAAACCAGAAACCGCCAGTCCGAATAGGTATGATCCGATAGAGAAGCCAAGCTCTAGCATTCCCGTAAAAACGCTTGTAATCAAGCCCCGATTCTCTGGTGGATGGGCATCAACTGCCATTGCAGCCATGGTAGGGAAAAGGATTCCATGGGCAGCGCCACTGATTAATGCAGCAATCAAATAATGCGTCTTTATTGGCTCCCAGATAATTAGGAACAGCCCTACCCCTTGCAGGGCGAAAAAGATCGCAACAAGTTTCCATCTTGGGTAACGGTCAGCAATGCCTCCAAACAAAACGCGGATAAAACCGGCCATCAATCCATATACAAGAAAAAAATAGCCAACACTGGTTCCAGGAATATTCCGAAAGTATGGAGCACCAAATGTATTAAAACTTGCTACTGCAAATCCAAAAGTAAACGCTCCTGGCAATACAATGAAATTCCGTATGCTGAATGTCACTTTTCGCAGGGAACGAAGTGCAGTTTCTCCTTTTGATTTTGCATGAGGTTGTTCTCGCAGAAACAAAGCAATGAACAAACTCAGGGTAGCTAGTATTCCACTGGCAACAAAATAGCCTGTGAATTTCCATTGACTCAAAACGATTTCCGCAATCCTTGGCGCCAGACCATGTGCTATGAGTCCTGATACGCCAAACAAACCAATGATGCGTGCGCGAATCTCTACTGGTGCAAGATCCGTTGTATATGTAAAGAAGGCTGTATAGAATGCGGAAAATCCCAGGCCTCGCAAAAACAAATTCAAGGCGCACCAAATCTTGAAATCCTGATATGACCCTGGAAGAGCAAGAAATGCGAAAGAAGTAAGAATCATGAAAACAATTCCAGCCCAGAGTGTTTTGAGTCTCCCGGTATGATCGGTTAACCATCCTGCAAGAGGACGCAAAATTACAGATGGAAAGAAAAAGATGGCAGTCTGAATTCCAACATCGACTGAATTTCCACCGCGTTCCAAAATGAACAATGGAAACAAGATGAAAAAATCAAAACTGATCCAAAGAAAAAAGAATGAAGAAAAGACGAGCAAAAAGCTGCGCGAAAAAAGAACCGATCGAACATTCATCGGAAGATTCTACCGCAGAGTCTCTGAGTGTTAGTGGTAACTCTTCAGTACATAAAAAAAAGGCAAGTCCGGGTGTAGACTTGCCTCACTGGAGATGATTTTTTGAGGTATTTGAAATACTAGCGCAATCACAAAATCAAATCAAGAGGCATTCGAAGGATCTAGTAAGGTAAGTGAAATGGGGGATTATGGGGTGTCTTTGACACGACACCCCGTCGGGAATCCTATTTAAGCATTTCTTTTCGGGATTGTTCCGCTCGTGCGGCTCCAATCGCTGTTTTGACGTCTTTTTCCTCTTCCGGAGGGGGCAGAACTGCAGGCATACCTAAAGCCTGAATATGAAGTTCTCGTACCCATCCTTTTGTATGGTAGAGGTGTTCGTCTTCCTGATCCTCAATCTCTTCATAGGCTGCTTTTAAAGCTTTTCTCTCGTCACCTTTAGCCTTTTCAGCAATTTGGCCTATGAGTTCCCAATTCAAATGATCTTTAGTTTCGGCATGAACGACACATTCAGCGGCCACAATTTCTGCAGCTTCTGGTTCGCCGGCCCTCAGTGCCATTTCCATAGCTTGAACCAGAGATTCACCGATATGTCGAACAATCTCCCGTCCAGGTGTCTCTGTTTCCGGGTCAATTCCTAGCTCTTCACACAAAGTCTGGACTTTTTGAACATGATTTTGAGTTTCTTCTAAATACTTTTCCCACTCTTCTTTCAGGTCTTTATTCACCACGCAGCGAAGCGCTGTTGTGTATACCTCAACTCCCCCGAGTTCGGTTTCCAACGCTTCAAGCAAATGTTGGGTCACTTTTTCGTTTTTCATTTTTTTCTCCTTAAGGAAGTTGCGTTAGCACTCACGACGTTCAATATAGTGTGAACATTTCGAGAAGCAATTGCTTTGATCGAAACGACACAAATTGATTTTTTTTGCTATAAGGCGGAGCGTAGTTTAGCTACAAGGCTAAAGGATTTCATGGAGAACGCTGCAAAAGGAACTTACTTCTTCTTCGGTGTTGAAATAATGAACCGAAGCGCGGACAAGTTTCTCCAGATTACGCGATTCCATATCAAGAAGAGTCGAAGAGGTTGTGGTGGTAGTGACATTGATTTTCCGCTTTGTCAGTTCTCGTTTTATCTCATCCGGATCTAGCCCAGCGATCGTAAACGTAACAATGCCACATCGTTCCTTGCCGAGGTCGTGAACCTGGGCGCCTGGGATTTCCAGCAGATTCTTTCTTAGCAATTCAGCGAGATGTTGAACTCGTTCATAGATCGCATCGAGTCCCCATTGCATTGCATACTCGATAGCCGTAGCCAATCCGATTTTACCTGCGAAGTTTTGTTCCCAATTTTCAAAACGCAGCGAATCAGATCTGATTTCGTAACTCTCCTGGGATGTCCAAGTTGCAGCATGCAAATCTAGAAATGGAGGTTCCAGTTTTTCAATAAAATTTTTGTCAACATAAAGAAAACCGGTCCCGCGCGGTCCGCGCAAGAATTTTCTGCCGGTTGCCGACAAAAAATTGCATCCGAGTTTTCTTACATCAAGCGGCATTTGCCCGGCGGATTGGCAAGCATCGAGCAAAAACAAAATGCCAGCATCACGCGCAATCTTGCCAACTTCTGCAGCTGGACTTACAAGCCCACCATTCGTAGGAACATGCGTGAGTGCAATCAATTTTACCCGGTCATCGATTCGGCCGCGAAGCGCATCCAGTGAAATTTGACCCGAATCATCCGAAGGAACCACATCAATTACCGCACCTGTTTTCCTGGCAACTTGAAGGAAAGCGATGTAATTACTTGCATATTCAGACTCAGCAGTAAGAATACGGTCGCCCGGTCGAAACGGAATCGAATAAAAAGCCATATCCCAGGCGCGTGTAGCATTTTCAATGAATGCAATCTCATCCCGATCGCAGTTCAACATCCTTGCAGCGGCATCATAAATTTGCTCAATCTTTTCAAGATTTTGCGCATGAGCTTCGTAGCCGCCAATTTCAAGTTCAAGTTTTAGATGCTGTTCAATTGCATCAAAAACTGGAAGTGGCATTAAAGATGCTCCAGCATTGTTGAAATGCAGAACATTTTTGCAGCCGGGTGTTTCGTCTCTAGACTTTTGCCAGAAATGCATCTTATTTCAAACCCTCAGAAGGTTCATAATAAACAACCAGTGAGACACCATCCCATGTTTCATTGGTCAATTGATTTATCTTCAAGCCCAACGGCATCACTCCGAATGCTTCCGAAGGAAGAGGAAATTGAGAAAGTATGTAATTTCTGACCAGCACTGCCCGCTGGCGTGAACGCAAATATTGATCCCCAGGAGTACCCTCCGATGCATAACCTTCTGCGAAAAAGACGGGGTTCGCTTGATAGCGTAAAAGTTCTTTCATTGTATTAACAACAAGCCGTTTGCCCTGTTCCGATAGTATTTCCTCAGTTCCTTTGCTTTCAAAAAGTTCGTTGGCCGCCAACCAAAATGTTTTTTCATAATGATTCCTGAACAGCGTTCCGGACTTGTAGTCAGAAACGGATAAATTATCCAGGTCATAATAACCACGATTTTTGAAAAAGCCTTTAAAGAAGAAATTTCGTTTCAGTGCTTCAGCATTGTCTGCCATGTCGGTAAGAACTTCATTGAGATTCCTGATCGTCCCCTGCGCTTCTTCAGTAAATCCTTTTGCAGATTTTTGCTGAAAATCTGCAATAATTTTATGTGCCTTTTCGGAAGCTTCACGAATGTTCTGAGCTGTCAGTGCGGCATCTTTCGCCATTGCATCGACGCTTTCATAAATTGAATCATCTGTCATGACTCTTCCGATCGTGCCTCTTCCCTCTTTCACACCTGAAACAATTTCACTCAAGTCTTTTGCGATTTTGTCACCGGAACTTGTAATCCCTTTTAAATCTCCACCTGTTTGCTTCACGATCAGCTGCACTTCTTCAATTGTGCGGCTGGCAACTTTTAATGTTTTTTCTATATCGTCACGCAAATATTTTACTGTTTCGCTTGCGACATGCATCGTCTCGCTCGCTTCTTGAAGCAAGTCGGAGAACTCAAAGGGTTCGCGGCCTGGGAATTGTGCTTCCCGCCGGAGCGATTGGCGCTTCAACTGAACCTACATCGACACTCAAAAATTTATTTCCGACAAGTCCATCAGTTTGAATAGTGGCTATGGAGTCCTTACGGACAAGCCCATGCACCTCTTCAACGATGCGCATCCTGATCCGGAATTTTTCAGCAGGGCTGCGCGGCACCCGTATTTCTTTGACTTCTCCCGAATCTTTTCCCGAAACGCGTACGATCGCACCGCTTTGAAGACCTGTGATTTTAGAAAATTCTGTCCAGACTTCGAAACTGTCTTCAAATAACATGCGACGATTTCCGATCAGAAATAATCCCAAAGCAAAAAGCATAAGACCCAGGAATACAAAAATTCCTAAACCTACATATCGATTCTTTTCGTTATCACGCATAACCCTCTTACCCTGCATTCTTAGAAGACATGAAAGATCGCACTAAAGGATCATCATGCTGTTCCAAATCCTGAACTGTACCTCGTGCAATGATTTTTGCATCATGAAGAAAGACCAGTTCATCAGCCAGACGCCTTGCGCTTGGTATATTGTGGGTAACAAGAATAACAGTTACACCTCGTTCTGTTTTAAGCTTATGAATCAATTCATCGATTTCTGCTGCAGTAATCGGATCCAATCCTGCGCTCGGTTCATCGACAAGTAAGATCGAAGGTTCCATTGCAAGGGCGCGGGCCAGACCTGCTCGTTTCTTCATGCCACCTGAAATTTCAGATGGCATTTTGCCGGCATCTTTTTCCAACCCCACACTGACAAGCTTTTCCCTCACTGCTTTTTGAATTTCATCTTCAGACATTTTTGTGTGTCTACGCAAAGGAAAAGCAACATTTTCACCAACGGTCAACGAATCAAAAAGTGCTGATGCTTGAAAAAGAAAGCCCATCTTTCTCCGAACACGATTTAGTTCTTGAATTGTCATATTTGTAATTTCTTCTTCTTCCACAAAGATACGGCCTTCATCGGGTTTTACGAGCCCTTCGATATGTTTTAGAGTTACACTCTTGCCTGATCCGCTTCTGCCTAAAATACAGAACGCAGTTTCTTTGCGAACTTCAAAGGAGATATCAGCAAGAACCACCTTCCCTTTGAAGGATTTAGAAACGTGTTCAAGCCTTACAGCGTCAGGCGTCATTGAGGCAAAAAGAAACTGATGGCTTTAACAAGAATCACATTGATGAGGATCAATAAAATTGAAGAGTAGACGACACTTTGAGTTGAAGCGCGTCCAACGCCTTCACTCCCGCCGGAAGCATTGAAGCCCAGAAAGGTGGAAACCGAAGCAATAATGAATCCAAAAACAGAAGTCTTTAATGTTGAAGGAATGTAATCATTAAATTCGATGATTGAAAATGCGTGATTGTAATACAGATGAAGCGACATACCGGACACAAATTTTTCCGATAAATATCCTCCAAGGATCCCTGTGAAGTTCATAATGGTTGTGAGTAGTGGAAATGCAAGAAGACAGGCAATGACTCGTGTAACAACTAGAAATTTAAATGGATCAACAGCCAGTGATTCCAGGGCATCAATTTGTTCTGTAACTTTCATACCGCCAACTTCTGCACCGATGCCAGCACCTACCCTGCCCGCCAATAACAAGCCTGCGGTTAAAGGTCCGGTTTCTTTTACAAGAGCAATTGCAAGACCGGCTGGAATCATCGATTCTGCACCAAAACGTTCCAATGATGAACGCGTATGAAGCGAAAGGACTGTTCCTACTGCAAAACCCGATGCTGCAATTAATGGGATCGATCGCCAACCGATTTCGTAAAGCTGACGCGCAATCTCGGTGAATTCAAAAGGCGGACGAAATGCTTCCTTGATCGCCCGAAATCCAAACGCAGAGAGCGCACCGATCCATCCAAACGCATTGAGTACAACCAAACCAGTTGCTTCAATAATTCGAGAAACATTCATAATAGGTATAACTAGAACACGTATCTTCAGCGACTAAATTATGTTTGAAGCTTAGAGATGCAATCGTTCCAACAACTTCTTAAATCGTGGATCTGAACGGAGAGGATCTAAACGCGGATCAACTGCCATACTTGAAACTTGATAGGAACGCTCCTGTACAGCCTTTTCTAACCACTCAAAAGTTTCAAATTTCTCACCAAGACCGTCGTAAATCATCGCTATTTCATATGCCACAATATATCGTTCGCGAGAAAGCGCGAGCAGTTCGTTAAGAATTTGCCGGGCTTGATCTTTATCGCCTGAAAGAGCAAGCGCGCGCGCGAGGTCTGCTTTTAGTTCCGGATCATTCGGAGATTTCTGAAGTCCTTTCTTAAATGACCCTACTTCTTCATCATAGCGTTTTCGAACTTCGTAGACATATCCAAGAAATTGATAAGCAAGTGGAAAGTTTGAATCCAATTCCAATGTTTTTTGAAGTTGAAGGACTGCCTCATCATATTTTCTTTGATGATAAAGGATGTTTCCAAAATCGGCATTAATCACAAGGGACAAAGGATCGAGTCGAAGCGCTTGGCGCTTCTCATCAATCGCTTCCTGACCGCGTCCAAGATCGGAAAGCAAATTTGAATACCAGTGATGTGCTACCGCATAGTTTGGATTGAGTTGAATTGCTCTTTGATACTCCCGCTCCGCAGCTGTCCAATGCCATTCATAATTGTGAAGTGTGTGTCCCAATGCTGTATGCGCCTCAGCAAGCGACTCATCGATTTCGAGCGCATGTGCTGCGGCTTTGGTCGCCTTAGGATGAGCTTCATTCGGCTTCATGAAAGCCCATGCGGGTAACAATGTGTAACAATCAGCAAGTCCGGTATACGCGAGTGCATATTCCGGATCTTTTCTTATAGCGAGATTAAATTGATCGATAGCCTTTTGAAATCCGTCTGCAGTTCTTTTGTTCCAGTAATATCTTCCTTTCAAATAAAGATCGTAAGCCTCAGTATTTTTCGTATATTGTTTTGTAAGTCTCCTTTCCTGTTCGCCGGTCAGCCTGAGCCTTAGGCTATTTGAAATTTCCCGGGTGATATCTTCTTGTGTTTGCAAAATATTTGCGAAAGCAGTGGTATATTGATTGCCCCACATTTGTGCACCATCTTTAACATCAACAAGTTCTGCTTGAACGTTGAGATTTTCGCTTCGTTGGGAGACAGTTCCTGTTAACACCGCTCCTACGCGAAGGTCTTGACCAATCTTCCGCGGATTTGATTGCTTACCTTTGTATGCGAATACTGTGCTGCGTGCCATAACTCGTAACTGTGGAATTTGCGAAAGACTGTTTATGACACCTTCCGTAATTCCATCGCTTAAATATTCCGTTTCGTTATTCCCATTGACGTTTACAAAAGGAAGAATGGCAATGGAATCGATCGGTTTTTGTTGACCTTTCCAAATATAAACTCCGGTGGCTGCGGCTGCGAGAGTCAAGACTAGAAGGATTGACCTGGATGCTTTGCGTGGAAAATATGCAAGCGGCCGGATTTGATCGCTAACACCTGAATCAATTTGACGCTTTAGCTTTTGAAGATCTTCGAGCATTTCATTTGCACTTGAATAACGCCGTTCGGGATCCTTTTCCATGCTTTTTGTGATGATCCGTTCTAATTCAGGGCTGATTCTTTTATTCAAGCGTCCCGGCAGATCGGGATCGGTCCGCAAAATGTTATGCAGCATCTCCATTGCCGTTTCGCCGCCGAATGGCAATTTTCCAGTTGCCATTTGATACAAGACAACGCCAAGCGAAAACAGATCGGAGCGTCCATCCACTTGTTTGCCCATGGCTTGTTCAGGACTCAAATAGTGAATTGTTCCTATAATGACTCCGGTTCGTGTCGGCGGATCTTGAGAAATTTTGGCCGTGGTCGATTCAGGGGTGGATTGGGGATAGAATTTTGCAAGTCCAAAATCAACGACTTTTACGTGTCCGCGATTGCTGATCATGATGTTAGCAGGCTTAATGTCGCGATGAATAACCCCGCGTGCGTGCGCTTCGGTCAATGCATCCGCAACCTGCAGCGCAATACTCACCACTTCATCTACAGGCAACGGTTTTTCATTGAGACGGCTGTTCAGGGTGATTCCTTCTACGTATTGCATCGCAATGAAATGAACCCCGTCTGCTTCGCCAATTTCATAAATCTGCGCAACATTGGGGTGATTCAGCGCCGAAGCCGCACGCGCTTCCTGAACAAAACGCCGCATACGATCCGGATCGGCGGCTACATCTGACGGCAGAATCTTGAGTGCTACGCTGCGGTCTAATTTCTCATCCAATGCAAGATAAACATCGCCCATTCCACCTGATCCAAGTACCTGCAAGATGCGATAATGCGCAATCGTCTTTCCGACCATCACAACATTGTAACCGCAAAGTCACAAAGTGTTTTGAGGTCTGGGTGGCTTTGTGGTGAAATTAATTATGCGCATTAGACCGATTGAAGCTAAAGATCGCAATAGAGTTTGTGAAATCATTCAAGCAGTCGGAAACTTCAACGAAAGAGAAGTTACCGTAGCCATTGAGCTTGTTGATGATTCAATTTCCGATTTTTCCAGTGGTGATTATATTTCCTGCGTACTCGAAGATGAGCTTGGTCAGGTACAGGCATTCGGGTGTTATGGTCAAACTCCATTAACTGATTCAACCTATGATTTTTATTGGATGGCTGTACATCCGGAAGTCCAGGGAAAAGGGTTTGGCCGTGAATTAATCAAGTTTGTAGAAGATGATATCCGCGCAAGGGGCGGAAAACTGCTGGTTCTTGAAACTTCTTCTCAAGAAAGTTATTTCCGCACTACGAATTTCTATCAGAAAAGCGGCTACGAACTCAACACTAGAATCCGAGATTTCTACAAAAGCAACGATGACAAACTGATTTACGTGAAATACCTGAACGAAGATTGAAATTATTTTGTAGCTACGCGCAAATGAAAGGGAGCAGGGGAGCAGGGGTGAAAGGGAGATCGGCGTACGCAAGATCTTTGAAGCTACGCACTACCCATCGCGAAGCTACAACCAATTTCATCCTGCACTCTCCCCTGCTCCCTTTCATTTGCGCGTAGCTACAAAATAACTTGAATCTACAGCCTGCCCACCCATGGTGGGATTCCGCCGAAAAGGCGGTAGATTTTTTCGGCGCTGACAGGTTCTGAAAAATAAAATCCTTGTGCTCGCTCACATTTCAGCGCACGAAGTTGAGCTAGTTGTTCTGCAGTTTCGACTCCTTCCGCAATAACATCCATTCCAAGGTTGTGCGCAAGCGTGACAATGGTTCGCACAATTTCCAGGTTTTCATTCACAGCAGACATTCGGCTTACAAAAGAACGATCAATTTTTAGTGTATCGATCCTGAATCGATGTAAATAGCTGAGTGATGAATATCCCGTTCCGAAATCGTCGATGTGAATCTTTACGTCGATATTTCTTAATTGCTCAATCGTTGCAGCAGTGGCTTCAGGATTTTCCATCAGCATACTTTCAGTGATTTCAAGCATCAGATAGTTTGGATTCAGTCCTGATTCATACAAAGAATTCTGAATCTGCAGTGTGAGTTGAGATTGCATAAATTGTTTGCCCGATAAATTCACACTGATCGTTAAATGAGGAAACTCCCGCTGCCATATGCGCAATTGGCGTGTGGCCTCATCAAGCACCCATTTTCCTATCGGGATGATTAATCCATTTTCTTCAGCGTGCGGAATGAAATCATCAGGCATTACGAGACCGCGTTCAGGATGCTGCCAGCGGATCAAAGCTTCAACACCATGAATGCGCCCTGATCGCAAACAAACAGTCGGTTGGTAATAGAGCAAAAATTCATTCCGTTCGATCGCGCGTCTTAAATCAGTTTCCAAACGAAGCAAAGCTACAGCCCGCGAATGCATTGCCGCATCAAAAATCTGATGACAGGCTCTGCCTAGAGCTTTAGCCCTATACATCGCAGTATCGGAATCGCGTAATAAATCTTCAGGGTTTTGGTAGCCCGATGCACTTAAAGCAATACCAATACTTGCTGTTGTAAATACCTCCTGGTGGCCAAGCTGGAAGGGCTGTTTTAATTCATTCTGAATCCGATCAGCAATTCGGATGGCGTCATTCACATCGTGAATATCATCGAGCAAGATTGTGAATTCATCTCCGCCAAGACGGGCAACCACATCACCAGGACGCAAACAACGTTCTAACCTGCGTGCCATTGCAATCAAAAGCTGATCGCCGATCATATGACCTAAGCTGTCATTGATCATCTTGAAGCGGTCCAAATCAAGAAATAGCACGGCAAACAAATAGTCAGCGCGACGTTGCGCACGAGCTAATGATCGTGCAAGCAAATCCATAAATAGCGCACGGTTTGGCAGATCGGTCAAAACATCATGAATCGCCTCATGCTGCAATCGTTGTTCTGCCATTTTTCGCGGAGTAACATCTGTTTGTGATCCAGCCATCCGCAGGGGTTCACCTTTTTCATTTGGAACAGCAATTCCGCGCGTCAACATCCAGCAATAGGTACCATCGCGATGTTGAACGCGATGTTCAACTTCAAAATGCGGAGTCTGACCTTGTAAATGAGATTCCAATGCGGTGTCAAAGCGGCCTCGATCATCAGGATGGATCCGCTCAAACCAGTCTTCGGGCCGATTACCGATTTCATCCTGATACCCAAGCATCGATTTCCAACGGGGTGAAAAATAAATCTCATTTGATTTAAGATCCCAATCCCAGAGTCCATCATTCGCACCTAACGCAGCGAGCGCATACCGTTCCGCCGTTTCTAGCAGAGCTTCTTCTGCGTGTTTCCGTTCAGTAACATCCATTGCAAAAACAAGAACACCGACGATTTCTCCACGCTCATTTAGATATGGAAATTTATCCGTATGAACCCACCGTTTTTTCCCTGCTGTTTCTAGCTGTTCAATGATTCCAAGTTTTGGTTGACCGCTGTGAATTACTTCCAGATCGTCTTCGTGATACTTTGCAGCAAACTCGGGATATAAATCATATGCAGATTTCCCTTCCACATCTTTTACTCTCATTCCAAGATAACGAGCTGCAGATTCATTTAAGCGGAGGATACGATTTTCAGTATCTTTGTACCAGATTAATGCGGGGACAGAATCAAAAATCATTCTGTATTCTTTTTGCTGTTGCCGCAAAATTTCATCAGCACGCCGCAGATCGCTAATATCGTGAAACGTGACAACACGTCCAAGACTTCGCCCACCGATCCACTGCGGACGCGAATAACGTTCAATGGTTCTGCCATCAACCAGTTCAAGTGTGTCGCGGTATTCTTTGTCAGGATTTGAATGCATTTCTAAAACACGGCTTAGAAACTTTTGTGGCTCCCTTACAAGAGGAAGTATGCATTCCGCAATTTTCCGGGCATTCCCTTGAGCTAGCAATAGATCAGGAATGCCCCACATATCTTTGACACGCTCATTAAATGCAGTAATTTTCCCGCTGGGATCTACCGCAAAAATTCCGTCCGCAGCAGCTTCAAGAGTTGCACGAAGAAGTGATAAGGAGTTTTCGAGTTCTTGTTCTGCTTCTTTACGATCCGTTATGTCGATGCCTAATCCCACGGCACCAACTTGCTCGCCCGAAGGATCGGTAAGACCTCTCCCGTACCATGAAATAGTTCGCTGTCTTCCGTCTTTTGCGGTGATTACGGTTTCAAAATCGTCAGCGCGGCCTCCCTGGATAACAGATGCGGCTTTTTCTTCAATCTGTCGGCGGTAGGTTTCGTCGGGAAAAAGAATATCAAAGAAGCGGTTTTGGCCAATCATCTCCTCGGCGCTGTAGCCGCTCATTCGAGCAGCAGCGTCATTCCATATGATGACTTCCATCGTCTCATCGAATGCAACCAACCACATATTTGCATGCTCGATGACGATAGACAGGAATTGACTGAGCCTTACGATCTCTCCCTTCCCTCGAGTTTGGGGCATGTACCTCTTTTGTATACCACATTTTCGGTCAAGTTATATAGCTCAACCGCCAAGACGCCAAGAACTCAAGCTCCTGTTGCCTACGCGTCCGCTGAAAGCGGACGCGCAGGCAACAGTATCCGTGTTCATCCGTGTTCATCTGTGGTTAATAAATCTACGAAGATCCGTTTAATCCGTGGAAATCGGTGTGCTAGATTTTTCGGCCCATGACAAACAAGTGTTCTTTCCACGTACGGGGCCGAAGTGACTGAAGAAGTTTGGCTTGTAACGAATGAGGATAAATATTTGTTACCAATGTTTTTACAACTTCGAATCCATGTTTTCGCAAAAGCATTTCAAGTTCGGGAAGCGAAAATTCCCGGTTGTGTCTTCCGTAAGCTCCATTCGGTGAATACGGAGCATAAATATTGCGGCCGCGAACCAACAACGCAAAATTAGCAAGCCTCACCACATTTGGAGTCGAAATAATCATGGTATCCTCCAGGCTTTAAAATGCGGCCAATTTCAGCGATCGGAGCATCTGCACTCAGCAGCAAGTGTTCAATAATCTCGCAAAAAAGAACAGCATCAAATGTTGAATCCGGATAAGGAAACCGTTCGCATTCAATATTAAAATGCTGATATTTGAATTCATGAATCTTTCCATCGACATTAACAGAATCGACTTGCAAGCCATTACGAGAGGAATCTCCAAAATAATTTGCAAGATGGAGATCGAATGAGAAGTACTTTTGAATCAGCAAAGTCTGGAAATATGGATTGGATCCAAGTTCAAGCAATGACTTTATTTGTGGTTGAAGTTCCTTGAGCCATGACATTACCACCTGAACCCTGCCTGAACAATCTTTCAAATAGGTTTCTGCTTGCTCGGCTGTAGCAAAGATCTTGTAAAACTTCTGAAGATACGCCTGGTCTGATTTCGATAATTTTAACAAAGACGGTGTTACTCCGGCTTCTGAACGCGGCTATCGATTGACCCGCACCCAGGACATGTATGAATTTCCAAAACCTCACCGGTGCTTTGATCTTGTTTTTCTGCATGATGATTCATCGGAATGTTGCATTTTTTACACATTAAAGGATTTGGGGCTGCCATTTTTCTTCGCTCCTATTCTATCGTTATATTTTCGCGGCCATATCTAAGTACTGTGGACATCCAGATTAACTCTTTCAGGAATTTACCGGCTCTTTTTATATATGATTCATCTTTGAGATTCCCCTTGTCATCAAAAACATTTTGAACTGATGAAAAATTTCCATCCCAAAAAATCGTGACAAGGCCCAGTTCACGCATCACTGGAAGCATATTTTCAACGACACGCGTTCCACCGAAGCCTCCAGCCGAAACTCCACAAATAGCTACCGCTTTGTGGACATATTCCTTCAAACAACTATCAAGTACATGTTTTAACATGCCCGGATAACCATGATTGTATTCGGGCGTCACAATAACGATTCCATCAGCTCGCGTCATTGATTCAGAAAACTTTGGATCTTTAATCGCTTCTCCTGCATCACGCGTAGTTAAGTTCATTTCACGTATGTCGATGAGTTCCGATTCAACTCCTTTACGCTTTTGAACCTCCGAATGAATGAACCGCGCGACATGTTCACTCTGCCTTCCCTGCCGAGGCGTTCCTAGAATCACAGGAATAAATAACGGGCGTTCGTTCATTGTTCACTCCTTCATGCTTAACTTGATTTTAGCTCGATGGTTTTGGATAAGGAAAGGGAGAAAGGGAGCTGGGGAGCAGGGGTGAGTGCAGAACAGAAGTCATTGTAGCTATGCGATGCGTATTGCGCAGCTACAAATACTCTTCCTTTCAATTCTCCCTTTCTCCCCTGCACCCCTGCTCCCTTTCCTTTGCGTACAGCCACAATTGTTTTTTCACTAATCCACCGCCCCTATCACGTATAATAAACATAAGATATGGGTGTTTCACTGGAGTGTGGTGAGCTTTATCCCACATTGCAAGATCGGGTGATTAAGCAGATTCGAGAGGCGCTCGAAAAGAGGAGCGATCCAGTTCGTGATCAGGTTCTGGTGATCGTTCCGACTCGTGCGATGCGAGCAGCGCTTTTACGAGCGTATGCTACGGAAAATTCAACCGGTTTTTACGGTTTGAATTTGATGTCAATCAATCATCTTGCAATCAAAATTGTGCTCGATACGATGCAGTCACAAAAGGCTCTCGTATCTGATTCTATCTTTTTCCCTTTTGCTCTCTACAGCATTGCGGTAAATCACAAGCTAGAGCCATTCCGTTCCTTTCGTATTTGTCAGGCGCTCTACCAGTCAATCCGCGATTTGATCGATGGCGGATTGAATGCTGAACTTTTACGAGAAGCCCTCGAAGAAGCGAGGCAGGATCCATCAATTGCAATCCATCTTGATTTTCAAGAACTCGGAGCTCTTCAGCGAATCTATTCGCGCTTTGAAACGTTTCTACAAGAACATCGAATTCTAAACCTTCAGACATCTGCCGCCAATGCACATTCAGCCGCAGCAGCATGGGCGAAATCAAAAAGGATTTCCTCTGTTTTTGTTTATGGATTTTATGACGCAACGCAAACACAGTCCGATGTTTTAGAAGAAATCATTCGAGGTACAGTTGAAAACAACAACCGCGCTCGGATCTTTTTTCCTTTTCAGGTACAAGACACCACTGTCGAACATCCGGCTCAGTACGCTCAGCCTTTCTTTGACCGGCTCTACTCACTTACGTCACGCTTCGGGGGCGAAATTCTTTGCCACGAAAAGCGCGTGCCGCTGGCAAGCGTTGATCTTGATTCTGCTTTGTTTCAGGATGGAACTCTGAAGCATAAAGAACTCGCACGCGTTGATTTTTTCAGCGCTGCCGGGCCGTATGATGAAGCATGGGCCGTAGCCAAAAAGATTCTTGATCTTGTCAGGAATCATGGAGCTTCATTCGATCAGATTCTTGTAATGACTCGAGCTCTCGAAGATCCGCTTCCACTTATCCGCGTTTTTGAAGAAAATCAGATTCCTTCAAACCTCGTTCGTGGAACAACACTTGCGCATGATCCTTATGCAAGATTTTCTTCACTGGTTCTTCGAGCGCGTCAATCACGACTCAATGCAGCAACACTTTTTGAATTTCTTTCTTCACCTTTCGTTATGCGGACCGGTTACAAAGATATCCGCAACGTAAAAGATTTGATGGAACGGCTGTACATAAGGAACTGGGATGATTGGGACCGCTTAAAACCACTTTTAAATGATCAACCTCTGCCGTCTTTGCTTGAAGAAGAAGTTCAGGAGAATGAAGATAAACGCCTCGCATGGCATAACACTGCACGATCACTGATGAGCTTGAGGCAGCTTCTCAGTCAAATTCCTGAGAAGGCGTCTTTGCCTGCTTTTGCGAAGTCATTAATAACGGCGTTGAATTCACTTTCTGTTCAAAACCGGAATGAACCACCCCAAATTCCTGCAGTCCAACATCCCATTAAAAAGAAAAAGAAAGCAGGTCAACTCGCGCTTCTATTTGAAGAAACAGAAGCTGTGCGAATGCAGAAGGAAAACGTCGCATCAGTGAACCCTGCATTCCAGCCCGTTTTAGATTTGCTTAACAAGTTGTCAGAATATTCTCTTCTTGATTCGCTTGAAATTACAATTTCAGAATTTTCACATGTACTCGAACTTTATTTAAAACAAACTACGATTGATACAAATCAGCATCAAACTCAAGGCGTACAAATTGGTGACATCATGCAGGTCCGCGGCCTGAATGCGGATTATGTATTCTTGCTGCACTTGAATCGTGAAATTTTTCCGCGACGGCAGTTTGAAGATCCATTTCTTCCGGATAAGGCCCGCGAAGTTCTTCGTGATATAACCGGTGTAGGGCCTTCACCGGTTAGAATCCAACGATCCCCTAATTCACGCTTATTTCCTCTAAAAGAAGGCGGCGAAGAAGAGCTGCTTCTTTATTCAATCGCATTACGATCCGCGAAGCAGCATTTATTTCTGTCATACCAACGCGCGGATGCTCAAGGCCGAAAACAAACATGCTCAGCGTATCTGGACGAATCGCTGCGTCTACTTACAGGTAAAACATCGGAAAACAATCCAGCGGTCCGTGTTATACCAAAACAGCTCGAAGCAAAACTCTTTGAGAAAAAGATAGCCCGTCCCGAAGTATTACCGACATTCGCAGAATGTTCCGCACTTGCTGAATGGTTTGCGCCTGAAGAAGTCTTACTTCATACGCATCAGCTGCCTGCAGAATTTGCAAAACAAACACTTCAGTTTGCTCGCAGAATGAATTCATACGATTTGAATGAAGCTTTAAATGTAGATGGATGCCTCGAAAAACAGGAAGATGTCTGGCGTTCTTTATTGCAGCAACGGAATGCCGACCATCTCCGTTTAAGCTACTCAAAATTAAAGACCTTTATGATTTGTCCGTTTCAATTCTTTGGAACCGCTGTTCTCGGACTTGAAGAAAGTCCCAAGGAAATAGATAACGAAGAACAGGATCTGGATCCGTTAACAAAAGGAATTTTGGCTGAAACGGTTGTAAAAGAATCGATCAAGGAACTGAAGAAATCCACAATTTCTATCGAAGAAGCTGTGCGTAAAGCTGCTGAGGATTTACGGCAAAAGTACAGTGACATATTTCCACCATTAATTCTGAATTTATATGTCAAGAAATTTCAAAGAGGTGCTGAGAATCTTTTGAAATATTTACAGGCGGAAGGATTTGATCTGAAACTTGCGCTGACTCCAGGGCTTGATAATAAAGAGACTGTTGAACTCGTTGGAGCTAAAACAAACTCATATGGCTTTCCAGTGATCATTTCAGGCATTCTCGATCTGATTACTTACAAAACAGGCAAGCAGAATGGATTGATTTCAGATCTGAAATGGGGAAGCAGCCGGACAGCAAACACTGAAAATATGATGCATAGCAATGGCGAACTCCAATTTTGTTTGTATCCTGCAATGCATGAAGTCACTTCAGGAGAATTCCTTCCATTCCGTTATTTCCGCTTAAATATGTTCGAGCAATTTGGTGATCCACGAAATACGGAGCGTGAACTAATCAGGCTGAATCTTCCTTCCGAAAGTATGGAGAAAGCGCTTCGCGTTTTTGGGGGAAAATCCACACCGGCAGAGACATATACAAAGGAAAATCAATTCCTGAAAACGCAAAATTGCGGAATTGAATTACTCAAAGGACAATTTCGAATTTTAAAAGATCCAAGCGGACCTTTTTCTGATTGCAAGTACTGTTCATATACACAACTCTGCCGTAGAACCCATGCAGCAACATTACTACGGCGAAGAATGGCTTCTGTGGAAGAACAATGAGTATTGCGACATTTATTGAAGCAAATGCCGGCACGGGCAAGACATTTGAACTGACAAGCCACATCCTGAAGCAAGTTTCTGATGGAGTGGCTTTGAAAAATATTTGCGCAGTTACTTTTACTGAAAAAGCCGCAACTGAAATGGTCGAACGGTTGCGTACACGCATGGCGGAACTTGTAGCCAGCGGCCAAATGGATGCCAAACGCTTCGAAGAAGTAAATCAAGGATTCATTGGAACCATTCATGCATTTTGCACTCAAATATTAAAACGCTATGGAAGCCGCATCGGCTTGACTCCTCTTTTTGAAGTGGATGCCGACCAATCCCATTTTGATGAACTGTTTGAAGCACATTGGGATCGTTTTCTATCAGGCGTTCTTCGTGGGCAACGTGAACCCTATCCAAGACTGATCGAAGTCTTTGGGATACAAAATCTAAAATTGCTTGCCGAACATTTGACCAGCCGAAGGTTCACTTTTCAAAAACCTGATGATGATTCCACGGATTGGTTGTTTGAGCTGATTCAAACTCCACTTGCATGGGAAATCAATCAAAACCGCAATTGGGAATCTGCATTTTTAAGTGCGTTGAAAGATGTACCTTTGAACCGGCGGACTCTAAATTTAATGCTTTCAGTCCCATCCACGGTGAAAGACACATCATGGAAAAATGCAATTAAAGACGCTTTGAATTACAGGAATGATGATGTCTATGAAGCCATTCATTCTTTAACGCGCGATTTTGTTATCAATTTACTGGATGAATATAAAACCCTTGGTTATTTAAGATACGACGATCTGATTCTTGATACGCGAAACTTGCTTCGAGATCATACGGATGTGCGCCGGAGATTGAAAGAACGATACAAAATCGTGCTTGTGGATGAGATGCAAGATACAGATCCGGTCCAGTACGAAATATTTTTATATTTGTGCGAGCAGGATAACGTTGAATCTGATTTCCGGTTACATGATCTTGCTGCAGGCACGTTTCATTTAAAGTTGCAGCCAAGAAAGTTATTTGTGGTCGGGGATCCTAAACAATCCATTTACGGATTTCGAAATGCCGATCCTGGCGCCTACAGCACAATCAAAGCCATCCTTGGCGAAGAAGCAGTCGAAGTTACAGCTCTTACTGGCAACTGGAGATCGTGCAAAAATCTTGTTGAGTTTACAAACGCACTTGCGGAACGATTATTTCCGTCACTCGATCCTGAATCATCAACAACAATGAATGATCATTGTGAAGGCCATGACATCAATGATTGTGTGCGTCTGGTAAAAATCGAAACCGACGAAAATGATGCGCTTCATCTGCGAATATTAAGCGAGGCTAACTGGTTAGCCAATGAAATTAAGCAACGCGCGGACGATGCGGCCGAAGGAGATCGGTATCGCGGCACCGCAATCCTCCTACGAAGACTGCCAAATGCTCACCTTTATGTCGATGCACTCAGTGCGCGAGGTATTCCTGTAGTCATTGAAGGAGAAAAATTCTTCTTCCAATCGCAAGAAGTCATTGATTTTGTGAATTTACTGAAGTGGATTGTGGATGACATGGATTCAATTGCAATGGCTGCAACGCTGCGATCTCCTTTATTCGGTTTTTCTGATCTTGAACTTGCACTCTTCTTTTCAACATTAAAAACGAAAACAAAACCAGAAGAACAATTTCCAACAATTCAATCAGCACTTTCCACCACTCTTAAAGATGCACCCGAAGGCCGGCTTCAAACAGTTTTAAGCTTCCTGAATTCGATCTACGAAATCAGGCAGAAAATGCCCGAACTAAATCCGGGAAAACTCGTCGATGAAGTCCTGACTCGCTTTCCAATCCTTTCACTTGCAGCGATTTCATATGGAGCGCACCGCAGGGATATTTCGCCGCTCAATATACTGAAGATCCACAAACAAGCTCTCGAAGCCGATCTGGATCCGTTAATCAGCACTTATAGTTTTGTAAAACAACTCGAACGTTATTCGCGTGAATTGAAAGATCTCGGACAGGAAGCAGTCGCTGATGAAGGTGTGGATGCTGTTCGTATTCTCAGTATTCACAGAGCAAAAGGACTCGACTTTCCAATTACATATGTTGCGCTAACTGATTATGGCGGCGGAAACTATGTGGACAGAACGGACATTAAACAAAATTGGAGAACCGATAGTGCATCTCTAAAAATCGGCGGGTTTACAGAAGCCAATTATTTACGAGACCAATATTCAAATCGTTCCACAGTCAAGCGGAAACAAAAATCGAAAATTGGTGACGTTGACCTTGAATTGGGTGACGAAGAAAAACGAGTGCTTTATGTAGCCGCAACTCGCGCGAAACATGAACTTTGTTTTACGATCGCAGGAGATGATCCCAAAAATACCGGCGGCAAAAACATCATGGCCTTTTTAGAAATAATCCATCCCGATGTGGATATCACACTGCAAAAAGGAGAACCGTGGCTGCCTTCCAGTTTGCTGAATCCTCAACGTGAGAAAATGAACTTAAAACCGATTGTGAAAGGCTGGGAGGAAATTGAATCCATTCGGACTCGTTTCACTCTGCCACTTCTTAATTCAATTACAACTGAAGCCTTGAGGCCCGGCCTTGCGGATGCAGGGATCGAAGGCCGGGCCTCAGAATCTGAGGAAGAAGCTGAAACCGAATTTGAATACGTTTCCATGCATGCTCGCATAGTCGGACTTCTCTGTCATGGCGTTCTTGAACGGATCGATTTTCAATCATCGAACAATTTCCGTTTCCTGTTGGAGATAGAAAAATCGAAATTGAGTGATGCACATTCGGCATTCGATCTAGAAGTCGCTGAAGAAGAAGCTGAAAAAATTCTGGAAAAATTCTTCCGTTCCGATGCAGCGAAATGGATTGCGTCCCTTGAGATTCTTGGCCGCGAAGTGCCTCTATGCGTTTTTGATCAGGATCAAAACAAAGTGCTTACAGGAACGATCGATCTGTTAGCAAAAGACAAATCAGGGAAACATTATTTAGTGGATTATAAAACAGTTAACGATGTAGAGCCTGAATCGCTTCAAACATACGCAAAGCAGATGGAACTTTACGGGAAAGCATTGAATATGAGTCATGCTTCACGATTGTGCTCTGCTGCGTTCAGGAAAACTGTTAGATCTGTAGGGGCGGGTCTTAGACCCGCCCGTTTTACTTGTGCGAAATTCTCGGCGGGCGGGTCTTAGACCGCCCCTACTTAGACGCAGAGAGGTTAGAGCTGGTGGCGGAGCAAACCTGCGGCCCATTCTTTAAACTTCTCCATGAATGGACGGTTCTTCCATTGTTCATATGTAACTTTGCGCGATTTCGAAAGATCCTCTTTGAAAATTCTGTTTTGCTCCATCGCAAAATCTGAATCATACACATTAAGATTTACTTCATCATTTAATCGAAATGATCGGTTATCGAAATTTGTTGAGCCAACAGTAGACCAAATATCATCAACAGTCATTACTTTGCAATGAAACATTGTGGGCTGATACTCATAAAACTCAACACCCGCTTTCAATAGGTCCCCCCATCTTGAACGTGAAGCGTGTCGCACAAGCTTTGTATCCGTTACTTCACCCGGAGCAATAATCTGAATTTTAACTCCACGCTTTGCAGCAGAGATCAGGTGTTTGACCGAAAGATCATCAGGAACGAAATAGGCATTACTCATTAGAATATTTTTTCGGGCCGCAGCAATCGAAAGAAGATACATCAGACGTGCACTTTCGCTGCCATCCTCTGGCGAGCTTTTGAACACCTGAGTCTTCTGCTCTCCGGCATTTTCAACTGGTGGAAAGTAATCGGGACCATGCAAAAGTTCTCCACGAAGTTCAATCCAGTTTTCATTGAATACTGATTGCATTTGAGATACTGAAGGCCCTTCAAAACGATAATGAGTATCCCTCCATTCTTCCTTTGAACTGGCATTTCCAAGCCAATGATCTGCGACCCCAAGACCACCCGTAAATCCGATCTTGCCATCAACAATCATTATTTTTCGATGGGTCCGATTGTTGAGTTTTTGTAATGAATACCAGCTCACTTCATGATAACGGCCAACTTGAATGCCTGAAGATTCCATTTTCTGCAGTAACTCTTTGTCCATTTTTCCGCTGCCTACCCAATCCAAAAGCACATGAACTTTCAAGCCTTCTTTTGCTTTTCTACAGAGTGCATCTGTAAATTGACGGCCAACTTTGCCAGACCAATATATGTAGGTTTCGAAAGTTATTGATTTCTTTGCTTCGTCGATGGCTTTAAGCATCGCAGGAAAAACTTCATCTCCATTCAAAAGAGTTTCAACTTTTCCACCATCCTGAATACTGGGCCCCAAGAAGTAGTTCATCACATGCACAAATTCCGGATCATTGACGCCATAGCTGCATATGATTTCCTTTTCAAGAGCCTTGTCGGAGGCAAAATCGTAGAAAAGAATCACTACGACAATTGCCAATCCCAGAAGAGCTAAGAATATTTTGGTTCCTTTCTTAAGTGGCATCCCTATACCTTTTCCTTTGTTAGCTAAAATAGGTCGCTTGTTCTTTGTGCAATGATCATAGATTAGACGAGAGGGAAAACCTGGTAGGGGGCGGTCCTTGTGGCCGCCCAAAGCAGATATTTTGCTGCAGGGCCCGTGGCGACCACAAGGGTCGCCCCTACAGCGCTAAGCGTCATTGAAAAATGAAACAATACAGATCTATTGGACAGCTCGTAATTCTAGGAATCGTCTTAGTTTTATTCGGATTTGTAATTCACAGATTTCTCATTCCAGTTACACTCGGCCTGATCATTTCCCTTGTATTCCGACCTGCATATCTCTGGCTTAGAAAAAAATCGAATAATAGTAGCCATCTCCCTGCTGCACTCTCAACCTTTATCGTTCTGATCTGCGTTTTATTGCCTCTCATTCTTCTTGGAATTTTTGTATATAAAGATGCATCGCATCTCGTAACAACTTTAAATCAAATTTCGAAGCATGAAGATAAATCTTCAGGAATTTTAGATATCCCTGTATTTTCGAATGTATATCAGGCTATCAATCGGGTTCGGCCAACAACTGAAAAAGAATTTATTGAACGTACTAAATTTTTCGTTTTTCAGTTTGCAACTTCAGCTACGAAATTCCTCACATCGCTTGCTGCATCTGTACCGCGAAAAGTTCTGGCCGTTGTTTTTTTCTTAATTGCGTTTTATTTCGGACTTGTAGATGGACCTCGATTTGTTGCCTTTTTGCGAGCAAATCTTCCGTTTTCATCCTTAGACACAAAAACAATTTTTAACAACGTTGAAAAAATTTCCAAAGCGGTGGTGCTTGGTACTCTAATTGCAGGAATTGTTCAAGGAACAATCATTGGACTTGCATACTGGATCTTTGGAATACCAAGGCCACACCTCTTCGGTTTTTTAACTGCAATCTTTTCATTCATACCTCTTGTAGGATGCGCACCAACAAGCATCGGTGGAATTCTGTATTTGCTTGCAAACGGAAAGATCGGCTCAGCCATCGGAATGACTGTGGCATTTGTACTCGCAGGATTATCGGACAATGTTGTTAAACCGTGGGTGTTAAAAGGAAAAACCGAACTTCATCCCCTGCTTGGTTTAATAAGTGTTCTCGGTGGGTTATTGGCCTTTGGGCCTTCTGGTCTGTTTTTTGGTCCAATTACGACTGTATTAGCAATAACACTGATCCAAATCGTTCCGCGTCACTTGAAAGAGCCAGCGAAACCCGCTCCAGAAGTTGTTTCAGCGACAAATTAATTTTTAACCACGAAGGGTATTCTTAAATTATTACTCCGTAATTCTTTGTGAAATGCTTTGAAAATCATAGCCCCCGGCGTCAGCCGGGGGTAAAAAGATCGGAAAAGAACCAGCTCGCTTTGAGCGGGCGAAAGACCAGTTAGCATCAAGACTCTTACGCCCGCCTTCGGCGGGCTAAATCATTGAACATCGCAATTGCCCCCCAGCTTACGCTGGGGGCTATTTCATAAATTTCTGTTTGACAGCTTCGCGATCACATGTCACTTCGTGGTTAAGAATTTACGAAGTTACCGTTCCATTGCAAGTTCGATGATTCTTTCGATCAACTGTGGATATTTGAGGTCATATTTTGCAGCGGCCATAGCGAATTCTGATTTCTGATCCAGATATGGATTCGGATTTGCTTCAATGATGAAATATTCCCAGCCTTCAATCGCCTTACTTTCTTTTTTTGAGCTGCGCCTGATTCGCATATCGATTCTTCCATAATCCCTTAATTTTAGAATCTTAAAGGCATTGACGGCAGCCTCTTGAAGTTCTTTAGCCACTGCTTCGGGAAGATCCGTTGGGAAAATTTGCGGAGCATCCTTAAAATCAGGATCTTCATCCCACTTTGCTTCACTTGAAGCAATCCTTGGAACGCCTTTCGGTACTTTGGAGAAATCCCATTCCAGGATTGGAAGAGGTTCGGGCTTTTCGTTCCCTAAAATACCGATATAAATTTCGCGCCCTTCTATATATTCCTCAATGAGCGCAGGAGCCTTGAATTCAGTCTGAATGTAGGAAATTCGCTCCATCAATTCCTTCACATTCTGAACAACTGCATTGCTGTCAATACCGATGGAGGCATCTTCGTTGAGAGGTTTTACAAACAACGGAAAACTTAGATCGTCTGACCACTCTACCTGGCCTGCATCCATGGTTGAAAATTTCGGATATGGTAAGCCGTGAAAATGAAACAGTTTTTTGCTTAAACCTTTATCTTGAGCTAACGCCAGTCCGAATGCACCTGCACCTGTAAATCGTTTGCCCAAAACTTCCATAAGTGCAGCGACATGTTGTTCGTGTTGACTGATTCCGCCCAGTGATTCGCACAGGTTGAAGATGAGATCGCTATCATCCTTTGTGAGATGGCCTGCAAGTTCGCGGATATCTGTACGCGCTGCGAGAAATCGGACTTCATGTCCGAATGACAACAAAATCTTTCTGACCTGTTCACTGACTAAAGTAACCTTCTCGCCTTCTGCTTCTGCTTCAATTTTGTCGTCTTGTTCGGTGGCATCAAATAGAATCGTAATTTTTAATTTCCTCAAGTCCTCTCCTAGGTGTCATTTAATAATGAAATCCCCTTTGTATAACTTATTCATGCAAAGAGTCGTTGCATACGCAGTAATTTCAGTGAGTGTTTTCAATTTTCTATCTGGATCAGCCCAAAGGTTGAGATCTCTGCAGCGTTCAATAAAGTGACGCATTAAGGAACGCACTAAACTGTCATTGAGTCCAGTCCAATAATTAATATTCGCAACAATTTGTCTGCTGTGTTCAGCCAGAAAAAGATGGGCCGGTATTGATTGATTTTCTTTCCCAGGCGTTTCGGTGCGTTCGAAAATATCCTTCAGATCGCCATCAAAATAAGCCGGCATTTCCACGAAGTCTGGTTTGAATTCTTCGTAATGTTCAGCAACAGATCCACTTAAATCTTCTTCAACATCGTAATCTTCCGAAGTAACAAGTGGCGGTTGAGAACCCCATTTTGCTGCCATACGATCGACATATTCCAGCTTTTTATAAGCACCCCAGTCTTTGTAAACCTCCTGCCAATGCGAATGAGGATTTAGCCAAACTGCAAATGTCTCAGCAAAATCTTCATCCGGATGTTTCTGCGCATACCATCCTGGAAGATGTCTCACATAATTGCGCGAAAATGGATTGGGTTTGTAATTTTCGCGATAAGGACGCGAATATGGACCAAAAAGATGATGCCATTCTTCTGTCTCGTACAATTTGTATGCGTAGTTAAAAGTATGTCCGGCTTCATGACGTAGATAGCTTGAAATATCTTTATCAGATTCAGCTTCGATCCCTTCCATGATTTCATCTTCAAGCCGCAGCAGTCTTTCATCTACCAAATAGAACGGGATACCGATAATTGGAATGGCTTCAGGACAACCCCATTCGTCTGCTAAATAGACAGACGGGCGAAAATGTATCCCCCTGGATTCAAGCTCCTGATAAAGTTGCTCCACAAGTTGCTGGACGTGGGTACCTTCAAGCTTGAGGCCGAATTCAGCAAACTTACGCTTGAGTAAATCTTCGCGCTGTTGAGTCCAGCTTTCGGATAAATTTTCGGTGAACGTCTTTTTCGCCATGAGCATTGCTAAAGAGAAATTTGATCCGGAATGCCGATCTGTCAATGCTAACAAACGTTAGCTCGACGATATTAGTTTTGCCTTCCCTCAACAGCCAGCAGCAGAATTCCGGCTGCAACAGCAAGCCTGCGATCCAATTTGCCACTTGAATCAGGGCTTAGATCCATATTTGCCCGGTAGATAAATGGATTGAACTGCTGTCTGAATTCACCTACTTTCTCTCCACCTAAAAACAGGTCGTACCGCTGAGGAATTAAATTTGTAAGGAATCTGCGCAAGATCGCATTGAGCGTTGAATCTTCTTCCAGCTTTCCAATAATCGTTCCGTTAACATCGATGAAATCCCATTGATCACGAATAATTGACTTCAAACCTTTGCGTTGCAATGATCCAATTTTTCCATCTCTCGAATCCACGACATCAAACGTGGGTGAAATATCGATGATTTGTTGTGTTTTGATGGATAACACTTCGTTAGTCTTAGATTCATCGGCATAGACGCGGATGTCTTCACGCAGCTTGAACGCCTTTTGTTCGCTGTAAAATAAAAGATTGCCCGTTGCATCCAGAACTCGAAAAGAACCGCCAACGAGTTTCCAAAACTTTTTCCTGAATTCGAAGTGATGCTGATTGGCTGGTAACATAAAGTGCCCCCCTTTTCCAATATTTTAACATCATATATTCTTCACCACAGAGATACTGAGTCATGAGATACCATTTGCTCGTCATAAGCGCAGGGATCTTGATGCTAGCCAACAGTTCTTTTGCTCTTAATCCAAACAAAGCAATTTCACAATACGTTCGTGACACCTGGCAAGTCGAAGATGGTTTGCCTCAAAGTTCAGCAGTGAGCATCGAACAGACCAGGGATGGGTATTTGTGGTTTGGAACAGAAGAAGGATTGGTTCGTTTTGACGGTATAAAATTTACAATTTTCGACAAATACAACACACCGGCTTTTCAACAAAATTATGTTCAAAGTCTGATGGAAGATCCGGAAGGCACACTCTGGATCGGAACGTATGGCGGTGGAATTATCCATTATAAGAACGGTAAATTTCAGCCGTTTGAACAAAACAAAATGGATGGAAACATTTGGCCAATGATTCGGGACAAAAAAGGCGACTTTTGGATCGGCACTTATGGCGGAGGATTATATCGAATCCAAAGCTCCAAAAATGGAAACATTCAACATTTCAACACCGACAACGGACTTCTAAACAACGCAGTTTCCTCAATTCTGATGGATGACAGTGGCGATCTCTGGTTCGGAACCATGAGGGGCTTGAATCGCTTCAAAGACGAGAAGCTGACAGCACATACAGAATTGCGCGGAATACTCTCCCTCTTAGAAGATAGCCAGAAAAATATTTGGATAGGCACAATCAACGGCGTGTATTTGCTGGAAAATGGCAAGGCCGTACATAAAGGTTTGGCAGATCACGCTGTTCCAGCAATGCTGGAAGACCGGGATGGAAATTTATGGATCGGAACAAACGGGGTTGGGTTGTATCGCTACGATCAAGGAAAGTTTTCAGCGTTTACAAAACAGCAAGGACTTTCAAGCGATTTTATCTGGGCCTTACATGAAGATCCGGAAGGAAGTCTTTGGGTTGGAACAACAGGTGGCGGTATCAACAGACTGAATGACGGAAATTTTGTTACGTATGGAATTGAAGAAGGAATGGCGCACGATAAAATTTGGTCCATCTATGGAAACCAAAATCAAGATATCTGGTTTGGCACTGAAGGCGGAGTCATCAAAAGACAACGAGATGGAAAATTTCTGAGTATCACAACAAAAAACGGCCTTTCAAGTGACAACGTCTGGTGTGTTTTTGAAGACAGCAAAGGGAATCTCTGGGCAGGAACAGGCGGATACGGATTGAATCAATGCAAAGATGGCAAATGCAAAACGTATACGGACAAGGATGGACTCGGTTCAAACTATATCTGGTCGATTTTAGAAGATCGTGATGGCGGTATTTGGCTGGGAGTTGAAGGATCGGGCTTAACCTATTTCAAAGATGGCGAGTTCAAGCTTTATCCAATCGGCGATACAACATCAAGCAGACTAATTCATGCGATTTTGCAAGACAAAGATGGAAGCTTATGGATCGCAACTGAAGGGAGTGGATTGAATCATTTCAAAGATGGAAAATTCACCGCATACACAACAAAGCAAGGTTTATCTCACGATCAAATTTTATCAATGTACATGGATCGTGATGGAGTTTTGTGGATCGGCACTCGCGGCGGTGGACTCAATCGTTTCCAGAATGGAAAATTTGCATATTACAAACGTCAGAACGGATTGTTTGACGATTTGATTCACCAGATTCTGGATGACGACAATGGAAATTTATGGATGTCGAGCAATCGAGGTCTGTTCAGCGTTAGCAAAAGCGACCTGAACGATTTTACTGCGAACAAAATTTCTGCAATTCCGTATCGATCCTATGGTACCTCTGATGGAATCAGAAATAGCGAATGCAATGGTGGGTATCAACCTGGTGCATGGAAATCGGCGGATGGTAAACTCTGGTTTCCAACAATCCGTGGTGCTGCAGTGGTAGATCCTTCAAGTATGAAGCGAAATAAAGTTCCACCTCCAACGTATATTGAAAAAATGATTGCAGATGGAAAAGAAGCTACAGATCGTGTCAAGAATTTAACCGTTCTTCCACCGGGTCAGGAAAAATTTGAATTTCATTATGCTGCACTGAGCTATGTCGTTCCTGATAAAGTGCAATTTAAATACATGCTGGAAGGTTTTGACCGTTCATGGGTAACCGCGATGAACAGGCGTGTGGCATATTACACGAATATTCCGCCTGGTAATTATCGTTTTAAAGTCGTAGCCTCCAATAACGATGGAATCTGGAATGAATCTGGCGCTGTCCTTCCATTTAAGTTGAAGCCATTCTTTTACCAAACTGGTTGGTTTTTTGCACTATGCGTTGCCGCAGCGATGGCTCTCGCGTGGGCTTTGTACAGGATGCGATTAAGAAAAGTGCGCGCTGAATTTTCAGCGGTGCTTGCTGAGCGTTCGCGAATGGCACGCGAGATTCATGACACACTTGCTCAGGGATTCACAGGAATTTTGTTGCAATTGGAGGCAGCAGAAGAAGCAGGAATCCCTATGCAATCAAATCAACACTTGAAACGAGTGCAAACTTTAGCGAAGGAAAGTTTGAATGAAGCTCGGCGAACAGTTTGGGCGCTGAGACCTCAAGCATTAGAAAGTTCCGCCCTGCCAGCAGCGCTGTCAGAAGAAGTGAAAAAAATTACATCAAACTCACCCCTAACTGCTGATGTAAAAATTTCCGGAACGCCGCGCAAATTGGCAGATGGGTTAGAAGAAAATTTACTTCGAATCGGGCAGGAAGCAATTTCGAATTGCGTCAAACACAGCAAGGCTAAATCAGTATTTGTCGAATTGGTCTATGGTGCGAATGAAGTTCGGATCAAGATTAAAGATGATGGAGTTGGATTTGATGTAAGTTCTCCTGCACCAAGTGGTCATTTCGGATTGCTTGGAATGCGCGAACGCGTATCGCAACTTAATGGAATTTTTGAAATAAATAGCAGTCAAGAAAAGGGTACAGAACTGATAGTTACAATCCCTTCGCGTTAGGATGGCTTTGTGTCTTTGCGGTTAAAAAGCATTAAGTTTTACACGTTTCTATTGCTATTATTCGCATACAACATTAATTCCAATCCTTCAAACACACTTGTACTCAGTGGCGGAACGATCTATCCATCTCCAACTGATAAACCGATTTCAAACGCTGTAATTGTCATTGAAGGAGGGAAAATCTTATCGGTCGGTTCAAAAGATCAAATCAAATTGCCGGAAGGTGCAACATCCATTGATTGCACCGGAATGTTCATTACGGCTGGGTTTCAAAACAGTCATGTTCACTTTACTGAAGACAAGTGGGCGGATGCAGCAAAGCAACCGGCGGGAAAATTGAATCAACAATTGCAAGAAATGTTGACGCGATATGGCTTCACTACGGTTGTGGATACAGCATCTGCGTTAGAAAACACGAACGCTCTCCGAAAACGGATTCAATCAAACGAAATCTCAGGGCCGCGAATTCTGACAGCGGGAGGTGCCTTTTATCCATTGAATGGCATTCCATATTATTTGAAAGATCTTCCACCGCAGATTCTTGCGCAGCTTTCCACACCGGCAACTCCAGCCGAAGCATCTGAATTAGCCGATCAGCGTATCAAGGCAGGCGCAGACATCATCAAACTATTTACAGGTTCCTGGGTCAAACGGGGTGAAGTTTTACCCATGCAGATTGATAGTGCCACAGCCGCTGCGAAAAAAGCACATGATCAGGGAAAACTTGTTTTTGCTCACGCTTCAAATGTTGCCGGACTTGAAGTTGCACTTGCCGCTAAAGTGGATGTAATCGCTCACGCACTGGATGATGATCGCGGATGGACTCTTGAACATGCAAAACGAATGAAAGAAAACAATATGTCGATGATACCAACGTTAAAACTTTTCAGCGGACCGGAATACTTCAAATTCATTTTAAAAGAAGTGGGCGATTTTTCTGCAGCTGGAGGTCAAATCCTTTTCGGAACTGATGTCGGATATATGCCGGATTACAATCCGGCCCAGGAATATGAATTTATGTCAGCGGCCGGGTTAACCTGGAATCAAATTCTGGCATCACTAACAACAGAACCAGCTGCACGTTTCAATGAATCAAACCAACGCGGGAAAATTGCTCCAGGCATGGATGCTGATGTTGTTGTTCTCGCTCAAGATCCAGCGAAAAATGTGAAGGCTTTTGCAGATGTACGGCATACTGTGCGTGGGGGTAAATTAATCTTTAGCTCAACCGCAAAGACGCAATAGAGAATATATATTTGAAGACTGCACAAGGAGTACAAATGTCTGAAAAAGATCGAAAGGTTACGTCGGCGGGTATAGTGAAAGAATCATCTGAGTTGATTAAGGAACGCGAAGTTGCAAAACAAGGAGGAAAATGGCCTGCTGAACCGTCACATGAGAAAAAATCTGTCGACGCAGAAACCATTAAAAAAGAAAAGGAAGAAAAAGACAAGGAATAGGCACTTTGCGCCTCTGCGGTTTGTTTTTTAGGAGCCGGCAAGATGCCGGCTGTACAAAACGCTAACTTGACAATACGACTGCTGCAATTCATCATTCCTTGGTTATGCGTTGGACACAATTATTCATCCCTACCCTGAGAGAAGACCCTGTTGCAGCTGAAGCTGTGAGCCATAGACTTTTGCTGCGTGCCGGATATGTGCGTCAGCTAACAGCGGGTGTTTATTCCTATTTGCCCCTTGCTCATCGTGTCCTTTTGAAAATCACACAGATTGTGCGCAATGGTATGAATGAAATTGGCGCACAGGAATTCCTTCTTCCTGCATTAAATCCTGCAGAATTATGGAAAGAATCAGGACGCTGGGAAATCATGGGTGAAAACATGTTCCGGTTAAAAGACCGAAAAGGATCGGATCTATGTTTGGGTATGACGCATGAAGAAGTATTTACTCAAATTGCCCGCGATGAAGTGCGATCCTACAAACAATTACCTCAAATCTGGTATCAAATTCAAACAAAGTTTCGTGATGAAGCTCGTCCGAAGTCAGGAATTTTGCGGGTACGCGAATTTATCATGAAGGATTCTTATTCATTTGATGCAACACAAGAAGGTCTGGATCGCTCCTTTGAATCGCATCGTGATGCCTATTGCAGAATCTATGATCGATGCGGCCTTGAATATGTGATGGTGGAAGCTTCCTCTGGAGCAATGGGAGGAAGTCAATCAACAGAATTCATGGTTTATTCCGATGCAGGTGAAGATTGGATTGCAACGTGTCCGAAGTGTAAATATGCGGCAAATACTGAAAAGGCAACTTCGCGTCTGCCTGAAATTGTTGATGAAAATGGTCCCGATAGTCCTGAAGAATTTCCAACGCCTGGTGTACGAACCATTGAAGATCTCACAGTTTTTAAAGGCGGTGCTGCCGCTAACCGTCAGATTAAGACACTCGTTTACGTTGCGGATGGACAAATTGTGCTTGCGCTATTGCGCGGTGATCATCCTTTAAATGAAACAAAACTCGCAGCTGCAGCAGGAGCAGTTGAAGTACGCGCTGCGCGTCCTGAAGAAATTCGTGAATTACTTGGAGCGCTTCCTGGTTCGTTAGGTGCGGTCGGTTTGAAGCATGTCCCGATTTACGCAGATCATTCGCTTCGCGGCCGAACCAATATGACAACCGGCGCAAACAAGGATGACTTCCATCTTCGCGGTGTCTCAATGGAACGTGACATCGCAGCAGCAAAATGGATAGATCTGAGAACTGTCGCTTCTGGCGAAGGATGTCCCAACTGTGATGGGATCTTGCGCGTTGATCGCGCAATCGAAATTGGTCACATCTTCAAACTAGGGACTCGATACAGCGAAGCACTTGGAGCGAAGGTCCTGAATGCAGAAGGAAAAGAAGTGCCAATCATCATGGGAAGTTATGGTATTGGACTTGGAAGAATTTTGGCAGCTGCTGTTGAACTATTTAATGATGAAGTTGGAATCAAATGGCCGCTTTCAATAGCCCCTTTCCAGATTATTGTGACACCGGCGAATCTCAATGATGAAGCCCAAAAAACAACGGCACTCAATTTGTTTGAACAACTTCTTTCGGCGGGATTCGATGTCCTGCTTGATGACCGCGAAGAACGTCCAGGAGTAAAGTTTAAGGATGCTGATCTAATCGGCATTCCATATAGAGTTACAATAGGAAATAAATTGAAAGAAGGACGCGTAGAATTATTTTCACGCAAAGATCGGCAGACAAAAGAGGTTGCCGTTGATTCAATTCTTCAAGAAATCAAGGACACTCTGGGGAAAGCTCAATAACAAAAGGCTTTATTTAATTCTTGCATTAGGCCTATTCAGTTGCCGCGAAGACTCCACATCTAATCAACCAACAATGGTAAATGTCACAATCGTATATCAAGCGCCAACTGCTTTGGATCAATCTGTAGCCGATCGATTCCCAGTTTGTGTACGCGCTGTTGGCAATACACACATTCATGCAAGCTGGCGAGGCTTTGCCGCATCTAACTTAAATGCGCAGGGCGCCGATCGTTGGGAATTTTCATATTCTGATGTTCCTGTTGATCAGGTTTTATCTTTCCGAGTCAACGATCCAAATGAATGCGATTCGGATCCTAATGGTGCAGTTACTACGAATATTTTTGCAAATGCTGTACGTCTCACAAATGTTGTTGGCACTCCTGGAAACGGAACTGAACCAGGACTTTCCTTTAGCGTAAACTCAAACGGAACCGTAACACCATAAATAGATAAGGAACTCTGTAGGGGCGGCCCTTGTGGCCGCCCTTCGCTTCCGTTAGTATCTTGACGGGCGGGCATAAAGCCCGCCCCTACCAGAAATTACGAAGGAGCATCCATGAAGCTGACCTGTACATGCTTAGTATTTCTATTTGCGATTTGCGTCAACCTTCAAGCTGAATCTCAACTGCAATTCGCTGTTTCTTTTTCTAAGGAATTGAGCGACAAACCTTTGGATGGGAGACTGCTTTTAATGCTTTCCGTAGATGCCTCCGAAGAACCACGAATGCAAATTACGGACGCTCTTGATACTCAGCTTGTGTACGGAATCGATGTCGATGGGATGCAACCAGGAGCAGACAAAATAATCGATTCAACTGCTTTTGGATATCCTATTCAAAGTTTAAAAAATGTTCCGGCCGGAGAATATTTTGTACAAGCCCTCATCAACCGTTATGAGACATTCAATTTAAAGTCAGGACATTCAGTAAAGCTCCCGCCCGAAATGGGAGAAGGTCAGCAATGGAACACAAAACCTGGCAATTTTCATAGTAAGCCCGTGAAAATCCGGATCGATCCCGGCAAGACAGAAAGCATCAGAATTGTGATGGATCAAAAAATTCCACCGATTGAAGAACCGAAGGATACGAAATATATAAGGCATCTGAAAATCAAGAGCGAGAAACTATCAGAGTTCTGGGGGCGTCCCGTTTACCTTGGAGCTCACGTGTTGGTACCGGAAGGTTTTGATGAACATCCAGAAGCACGTTACCCGCTCATGATTTTTCATGGCCACTTCCCGGCGGATATTGGCGGATTTCGCACAGAACCTCCTGATCCCAATCTAAAACCAGATTTCAGTGAACGCTTCAATCTTCATGGTTACAACAAGATTCAGCAAGAGGAGGCTCACAACTTTTACAAACAATGGATTAGCAAGGATCATCCGCGCTATCTTGTGTTGGAGATTCAACATGCAAATCCTTACTACGATGATTCCTATGCTGTGAACTCTGCAAACATTGGTCCGTATGGAGATGCAATCACCTATGAATTGATTCCACATATTGAAAAAACATTTCGTGCAATCGGACAACCCTGGGCACGTTTTGTATATGGTGGCTCAACTGGTGGCTGGGAAGCTCTCGCAGTTCAGATGTTTTATCCAGACGAATACAATGGAGCATTCGTTGCGTGTCCCGATCCTATCGACTTTCGCGCCTATACAACAATCGATATCTACAAAAACAAAAATGCGTACCGCTATGATAGTCAATTCAAAACACTGATGCGGCCGGGGCATCGTAATTATCTTGGTCAGCTTGATGCAACCGTAGAGCAAATGAATCATCGCGAACTCGCCCTTGGAACAAAAAGCAGATCCGGACAGCAATTTGATATTTGGGAAGCCGTTTATTCACCACAAGGCAAAGACGGGTATCCGAAGCCGATTTTCAATAAACTCACCGGCGAAATCGATCCTGATGTCGCAAAATACTGGCAAGAAAAGTATGACCTGCGCTACATTTTGGAGCGAGATTGGAAAACACTCGGTCCGAAATTGACGGGGAAACTTTTCATCTACTGCGGCGACATGGATAACTATTATTTGAATAATGCAGTTTATCTGATGGAAGACTTCCTGGAGAAAACGAAAGATCCATATTATGCAGGTGAAGTGGATTATGGAGATCGCGCAGAACATTGCTGGAATGGAGATCACGAAAATCCGAATTACATTTCACGGCTCCGTTACAACACAATGTATCTGCCCAAAATTTTGAAGCGCATCGAGCAATCTGCGCCCGCCGGAGCCGATCTAAAAAGCTGGAAGTACTAGGCTCACCGCAGAGTCACAGAGTTCTCCGTGACTCTGCGGTTTTGCATTCTCCTTTATTTTCCTGGAAGCAAACTTGTTAAAGCATCCTTCAATCTTTCAGCAAACCTTGCTGTCAATGACCATGGACTTGGTTGCCTGAAAACATGAAGCGTTCCCTTTTTTTGCAGAATCTCATAGTCGCTCTTCCCTTTTTCTTTCCTAAAGAATCGGATTGAAACCTTTGCATTTCCCACCTGAAGGTCATGCAGCGTTATTTCAGGAAGCCATGATGGAAGATAGGGATCAACAAGCAGAATTTTCAAAGGAGCATAAGGATAGAGTCCAAGCATCGCTTGAACAAAATAAAAGATCGTAGAAGCGGACCATGCTTGCGGAGAGTTGGCTTGTGGATACATTGCAGGAAAAGGATGATCTTCATCCAGTTGATGTCCGCTGAATAATTCCGGCAAGCGATAAAAATCAAACAGAGACGCTGCATTGAATTGGGCATTACAAATCAGATGAAGCGAATCATGTAATCCATAACGCGCGAAGCCGACTGCGAAAGTGCCGTGTTCGACTGGCCAAACTGATCCTCTGTGGTAACTGTATGGGTTATACGCAGGATGCTGGGAAGAGAGTGTGCGGATACCCCAGCCTGTAAATAAGTCCTCTGCAACGAATCGCTGAGCGGTTCGTGCTACAAAATCTTCATGCACAATGCCCGCTGCAAGACAATGGCCTGCGTTGGATCCGATCGATTTTACTTGCCGTTTATCAGGATCGAGCGCCATCGCGAAAAAACCTTCCTCTTCCATCCAAAATGAATCATTGAAACGTTTCTTCAATTCTTGTGCTTCGTGATAAAGGCGCCTTGCCAGTTCTCTTTCATCAAACCACCACAACACTTCCGAAAGATGAAGCTTTGCTAAAAAAGCGAATGCTTGTTCTTCGCAGGTAGCAATTGGAGGATTGACCTGACTTCCATCTTCATAAACGATTGCGTCTCCAGAATCTTTCCACCCCTGATTTTTTACGCCTTGAATAGAATGCGTTTGATATTCATAAAAACCATCACCATCGATGTCCGCATATTGATCTAACCATTTCAAAGCATCCATTGCTGGCTTCAGGAGCGGGGCAACTAAATCTTTGTCACCCGTCCAATGCCACAATTCGGAAACGATGACAGGATAAAAACCTGACGTTGTTACCGATCCGTAATATCTTCTTCTAGGGTTGTAATTCAACATTGCCAGCGGCCCGGTATGCGCTTCGTGTAACATGCGACCAGGCTGTTCATCTCGCCAATCATTCACTTCCTTGCCCTGCAAATCAGCAATGACGCGGAGTGTGCCTCGCATCATAGAAGTGCTTGCAAGAGCGCTTTGCATTGAAGCAGTCAACGTATCGCGGCCAAATAATGCAACATAAATCGGCAACCCGGCGGCTGTGATCCAGGCATGATCATGCAAATCGAGATCATAAAGACGAAGTGCAACAAGATCCTTTTTTGCCTGCTCCAATGCACCGATGACAACTGACGAAAGTGTTTGACTTTCCAATGTTGAAAAGCGTGTAGCTTCAGAAAAGAACATGAGACGGCGTACATCATATTCGTGTGTGAGCTTTAAGGAACCGCAGTTATGAGGTTTTGTGAATTGTTCACCATCTATGTATGGAATCATATCGATGCAGGCATGCCATGTTTGATGCGGATTGAGTTCAACTGAAAAAGTGATCGAATCAATATCATAAATTGGAGGCGAGTCAGATCGATCAATTTGGAAAGTTAAACCTCTGTGAATCTCTACAAATCCTTCATTGCTTTTTTCGTTTCTAGCAATGTAGTCCAGTTCAAGCTGCCATTTATGATCACTTCCCTGGATCCAACGTTTGGTTATTTCTCCAAATTGTTTGCGATGCCCTCTCGTTTCGGCAACATCTGCAAAATCAGCATCGACTTCTAATGTCAGTTGGAATGAAGTTGGTTGTTGAGTGAAATTTGTCAGATCGATGTCTTCATGAATACCGTCGCTCACAAATCTTGAGATTCTCATCTCAAGCGCGTTTTGAGTCATTTCTTCAAGCAAACCACTTCCTTCATCAGGCTTTCCTGCTTTCAGATCGGGAGGAAGAAGAATGTAATAGCCAAGCCACGAATGTTGTTCTACGTTTGAAAGTGCAACGGGTACTGGCCTTTTGCCATTGATGAGAATACGGTAGCGAGAAAGAAGTCGCGTTTGATGAACAAACAATCCCTGTTCTCTGCCCTCATCGATAAAACCATCCCTTTCAGTTGCCAGAACGGTGCGATTCTGGCTGACATAGAGCGTATCCGGACGAGGTCGAAGTCGTATCAGATTATGTTTGATTCGGTCCATAGTTTCTTCTGCTTAAAATTTCGGATCAGAATTATTAATGTCAAATCGATGTCACGCATTGAAATTCATTGATTCAAGATTACCTTTGATGCAGCACATTTCCTGGAGGTGCTGCAATGGCTGATAACGACAATGTTCACGTTGATCCGATTTGTGGAATGGAAGTCACTGAAGAGAATGCGGCCGGCAACAGCGGATATCAAGGAGCTACATATTATTTCTGTTCCATCGTATGTAAAGACCAATTTGATTTGGATCCCGCAAAGTATGCAATTTCAGTAGCCCCAAGAAACTAATCACACGGAATTAATGTAGTATGGCTGTAGATGAAAGATGATCTTTATTTGAAAGACCTTCATACTGCACTGCGCGATGCAGAAGGCGAAGCTCGGATTGATACAATTGGACACGCTTACTTTAACGGTGTTCGATATGTGGGTCATCCTGCCGATTGTGAATGCGGCAAAGCTACAGTAATCAGTGACCATTGTTGGTGCTGTGGCTATCGTGAAGATGCGTTAAATTGTCTTTGCGAACGTGACCATGGAATCTGCACAGAATGCGGATCGTGCGTTCCTCATTGTTCCTGCAAAATCAAAGCGGCTGCTGGCGAGTAGTCGTTTAAGTCTCTTTCTAATAGAACAATTCCTGATTGGAGCTCTTCGAGTGAGTGGTCGCAAGACACTTGTTTACCGCTTCAATCATTTCTCCATCATCATATGGTTTTGAAAAAAATTCACATGGCTTTTTAATGATGACTTTTTTTACTTCTTCTGACTTCCATGTGGATAGAAATATGATTTCGGTTGTTGGACTCAAGGACAGAATGGTATTCGCTACATCGACTCCTTGCATCTCGCCGGCTAGATGAGGGTCGATGATCAACAAGTTTGGTCTACTATTTATCGCCATGTTCACTGCTTCTGTAGGCGTGTCGGCATGTTCGATATAGAAGCCATGCTTTAAGAGTAATACTGTAAGAGATTGCGCAATAGCGAAATCAGATTCTACAATTAAAATGCGAGCGCTACTTTTAATTGGCAGTGTTTTCCTCTCATGTTGAGAAAGATACTTACTTTGATTTCTTTCTCAGTTCCTCACCCACAAATTCTTTCTTGCAACCATTACATCGATAGATGCTCACCGATTCTCTACCAGTCTTAATTGTTCCTAGCGGGTAAACGGAATCACCGCAGTGGGGACACTGAGCTTTAGTTGATGAAGATCGAGAGTCTTTTGATGGCTTGGAATCATCTGACACTTACACCTCACGGTCGTTTTATCCCTCACTGATACTCACTTTGAATCTATGCACGAACAACGACGATTTGTACTGCATGTCGTAATTTGGATGTCGTCATAAGTTGGAAGCCTTAAGGCTGTAGCTCTTTTCAACACGAAGTCACGAAGGCACAAATAAGCACGAAAGACCTTGGCGCCTTCGTGTTGAAAAATTTGCATCGGTGTGTGACGGAGACAGTTTTAGAATGAAGGTGATTACCAGGAGAAGCTCAGGCCTAGCCGAGCATTACGCGGAAAATTAAGATTTACGGGCTCTCCGAATTCCTCACCAACCTGAGGTTCAACTTCAGTTGGCCGCGTTTGATTTGTGAGATTGAAAATATCGAGATACAGACCTAGCTGATACTGTTTTCCAAAATCAGGTTCCCACGCAATACGCAGATCAATTTCATTTCGTGCCGGAAGCCGCCGGTTGCCACGAGGCTCCGATAAATATGTAACTGGTCCTTGTGGAAATTCATGACAGTCCAATATTCCATCTCCGAGTATTCCGTTCCCATCGTCGGTCAATAAACAGTCGTTGCGTGGTGTCCATGTATCGCCTGAGTAGTATGTGTAATTAGCCGAAAGCGATAAATTAGTTGAAGGAAATACGTAGGTTCCTTGAAATTTCAATTGCTGGGTTTGATCGTGAGTTAATGTTCCCTGGGCATTCACAAAAGAGTTAGGAGTGTCAAGAAAGTGACCATCGAAGAACGGAACATTCCCGCCGGTTCCGAATTCATCGAAACCCAAATTATCGATATTGCCGCGGGTTTTTGAATAAACATAGGATGCCAGGAGTTGCCAGTTGTCTCGAAATCTTTTGTTGGCTGTAAGAATGACTGCACGATATTTGCGGTGCAATCCCTGCGGATTTGTGTAAATCAGAACATCCGAGTTGGGATTCAGATGGTCGAAGAGTGTAACCTGTTGCCCTGTGTCAGGAATCACTCCGGGTACAGGAACGAACACACCATCACGGCTAACTGTCTCAATGAAATTCTTGTTTTTCCTGTATACAAGGGTGCCGCTAAGAACGATCCCGTATGGAATTTGTTGCTCGAGTCCAAAAATATACTGATCCAAATAAGGATGTTTGATATTCGGGTCCATTGCGTACTTCTGGCCCGGATTTGAAAGTATTGTTTCGGTGAATCCGCTTGCGTTAAAGGTTCTATTAACAGTAAGCGGATGGAATGCACCGGGATCCATGTAGTAGTAGTAGCCAGCATAAAGAGCTTCATAGTATCGTCCGTAATGAGCTTTGAGTATTGACTCTCCGTCATCCCCAAGATCCCAGGCGAATCCAATACGCGGCGCTAACCCAGATGTTTTAAAAACTGTATCTCCTCCAGAAACTTTGCCACGGTTTATATCTAATCGAATTCCGGGGTTGAGCGTAAAACTTGGAGTAATTTGCCATGAATCTTGGGCATATAAAGACACGCGTTGGTTCGTTCCATTGGCATCATAACCATTTCCCAAAAAGGCTAGCGTAAAGAAGTCATCTTCTTCCGTACTTGGATCTTCCTCAGGTCCCTCATTGTCTACAAAAAACGCGTCACCTGGGAAGCCATAACGATCGTGGACGACCGAGCGCTCAATCTCGGTTCCGAATTTAAAAGAGTGATAGCCAGTGATCAGGTTACTTACGTTTTGCGAAAGAAAGGCGTTAATTTGATTACGATTTCTTTCAACGATGCCGAACTGGCGCGCATTTACAGACGCTCTTCCTGTTTGTGCATCCTCATGACCTGGAGTTGAAAAGCCACCGTGTGGATCAAAATGACGATGTCCGGAATAACCACCCCATGCAAGAGTAAAAACAGAATCATTCGACAATTGAGATTTCCATCTAAAATTGCCGACTAATTCCGGATTGTCTTCTCCCGTTGTTGCTTCTAATGGAGTAAAAGCGTCTGCATCCCTGCCAATGACTTTCGTATGATCCCATTCCAGCCAGCCTTCAATTGTATTTTTAGTGTCAGCTTGAAATGTCAGCTTTAGAAAGACTCTCGGATCTTTCTGTGTTTCGATCGGCCCGCCTTCACTTGATAAATCCTTTACGTATTGCGCTGAAACGAAATACCATAGCTTGTCTTTCTTGATGGGACCACCCAGCTGAACGTTTTCTTCTTGATGCTTTTCGATTGTCGGGAATAGACCCAGAAATTCGGAATTCTTTGCAGTAAGGTTCTTGTCGCTGTAATAAAATTCTGCGGAACCAGAGAACTGATTTCCTCCGGACTTGGTAATTGTGTTAAAAACGACTCCGGTGAATTCTCCATACTCGGCAGGTGCACCAAGGGCGATTAATTCGACTTCGTCAATCAGACTATAATTGAAAAAAGACCATGGTGATCCGTCTTGAGGATCTGAAATGTCCACACCATCCATTTGATATGCAATCCCGGATTCTTCAGCACCACCAAACGCTGACTCAATATTGATTCCGGGTGCAAGATCCATAATGTGGGAAGTGTCTCTGTCGTTAGGAATGTTTTTGAGATATTCCTCCTGAAACACTGTTTGCTGAGAGGAAGACGTCGGATCTATTTCTTTCGGTCCGGCTTCAACGATCACCGTCTCTTCACCTACGTAGAGTGTCGTATCGATTGGAATGTCTGCTGTCATGCCAGCCGAAAGTCTCACGCCTTCGATTTGTACGGTTTTGTATCCGTTCAGGGTAACGGTGATCTTGTAGATGCCTGGTGGTAATTCCAAGAATCTAAATCGCCCATTCTCATCTGTGGTTGCGGTTCGAGCACCTCCAATCAGGTCAGGGCTTTCGATCTTAACGATCGCGCCTGGAACCGCTGCATCGCTGCTCTCATCTTCCACAATTCCGGTGAGGCCACTGGTTGTTCGACTTTGCCCGAAGGCATCAGTCGCAAACCAGATTGACGTAGAGAGGATTCCAATGAATATATAAAAGAAGAGACCTGGGCGAATGGAAATCCGCGAAAGCATGTTTAACATCAATCCTTGTACAGCTTTTTTAGAGTAACGCGTCCGTATTTTGTTAGTAGTAGAGATCCATCCTGGATTATGCCACTTCCTTTCGCATAGATTTTGAATTCTTTTACACCGGGTTCCAGAGGTGTAGTTTCCTCGGTTTTCAAACAATTACTAAGGTCTCCAGCAGGAGTTTTAAGGAATGACTATCACTCTGCATTTCAACGCGATCCATTGCAACTTTAGAAGCAATTTCCTGATAGTAACGAGCGCCAATCAGGGGACGATGAGGCATAAACATGCCATTGAAATGGGCGACCACCGGATATGTCCAGGTTGTGGTGGTCAAACGCGTCTTAAAGGAACGATTCAATCTGGTAGAGAATCAGTATCTTTTTTTATTGCGTGTGCTGCGGAAAAGAGTTCGTTGGGGAAGAACTAAGAAAGACTAGGGGTGATTTGGGCTAAAAAATTTGCTGGTGTACTAAGTTAATCCTTCGCCGAAGAGGGATACAATGCCAATTAAAAGTATTCTGCGCATTTTAATTGTAGAACCAGACTTCACTCTTGCAGATGCCATAACAATTACCTTGATTAAAGAAGGTTACTTCGTAGATTTAGCCCTCACATCGACAGAAGCAGTTGAAATTGCCGTAAGTACACCGCCACAGATATTACTGATTGAGCCTCACATACAGTGGGAAATGCAAGGCGTGAATGTTGCTAATACTATTTTGGCTATCAGTCCAACTACGGAAGTTATTTTTCTATCCAATAAGCAAGAACAAGAGATTAGAAGGGTCTTACTTAAAGAACCTTGCCTGTTTCTGTCAAAACCATTTGAAGATGCACACCTCATTAAAGCTGTAGAAAAATGTTTTTCCGGCGGGAAGAATGCGGACAATAAATTGTTCTATTAATTTATCTGGCATTCACACCAAGAAAACGGGTTTCTGAATCGTGGCTGCAGCTTGTAAGGCAGTGTTGTGCCGGAGATCGGAGTCGAACCGATACGCTCATCACTGAGCGCCGGATTTTGAGTCCGGTGCGTCTGCCAGTTCCGCCACTCCGGCTTTTGGAGCAGAAAGAGAACCAGTATTGTAAGCCTTTGTCTTGAATTTTTGCAACACTGACTCAGTGCGGCAACTTCTCGCGGAGCAGCCCGTAAACATAGGCGCCAAAAATTGCGCTTAATAATACGGGAATGATGATTAAATAGCCGCCCCCCACAAGAGTATAAAGCGGTCCGGGACATGTACCGGTCATGGCCCAACCAAGGCCAAAAATGATTCCGCCAATAACATTCCCTTTGGTGAAAGGCTTACCTGTAAGGTTGATGATTTCATTATTTATTGATCTTATTTTCAGTCTTCTGATTAAGAAAACCGAAAGTGCACCGATTGCAACTGCGATTCCCATGATTCCATACATGTGAATCGATTGAAAACGGAACATCTCCTGAATGCGAAACCACGAAGCTGCCTCGCTTTTCACCAGAACGATTCCGAAATAGATTCCGAAAAAAAGAAACAATAAGTTTTTCATTCTTCTGCTTTAAAAAATCAGCGGATATATTAACCAGGTCATCACAAGCCCACCGATGAAGAAACATACGGTGGACACGAGTGAACCGGCATTCAGCAGTGATGTGCCCATAATGCAATGACCGGAAGTGCATCCGTTCGCATATCTTGTTCCGAAACCGACCAAGAAACCGCCAACTATGATCAAGAGAAACCCGGGCAGTGTCATTAGTTGCTTCCATGCAAAAACTTCGCGGGGGATGTAAGAAGAAAAATCTGTCAGACCTAATTTCATTAAATCGGCTTTAGTCGCTTCTGAAATCGCAATATCGTTTGGATTGGACATGAACGTTGCTGCAATAAAACCTCCGATCACCAATCCCAATACCAGAAATAAGTTCCAGGATTCCTTTTTCCAATCGTATTTGAAATACTTGATGTTTCCCGGAATGGTCGCAGCGCATAGATGCCGCATGGAAGATGAAATTCCGAATTGTTTGTTCCCAAAAATAAGAAGCGCCGGAACCATGAGGCCAATCAAAATACCTCCCACATACCAGGGCAAGGGCTGATGCAAAATTTCCAAGAGTTACACTCCTTTTCTATTTCGACTATTATTAAAAACATATAGCATTCAAATTGTGAAGCAGATTTCCGTTCTGGATTTTGACAATTTCCTACAGTTGTAGTAGAATTAACTACACACTTAGGTGAATGTTTATCAAATGAAAACGCGTCGTGAATTTATAAAACAGAGTGCCAATCTAGTTTCGGTTGTTGCAGTCTCTCCGTTGTTTAATGTAATCGCATGGGCAGAATCTTGTCCAACGCCTGCCGCTACCGCGGGTCCTTTTTACAAACAAGGCGCTCCTTTCCGCGAATTGCTGCGCGAGCAATCACAGAAAGGCATACCACTGGTTGTTTCAGGCAAAGTTACAGACATTGGAGGAAAAGCAATCAAGGATGCAATCGTTGAAGTCTGGCATACCGATCCTTCAGGCGATTACGATATGGATGGCTATCTATATCGCGCTAGCATTCGGGCGAATAGCGATGGCCAATATACTTTCGAAACATTCTTGCCGGGAAATTATGGCGGTCGTGCCCAACACATCCACTACAAAATTAGTTCGCCTTCCAATCAAAGCTTGATCACACAACTCTATTTCGATTCGGATCCATTCTTTCAAGGGAATCCGCAAAAGACTTTTGAGAAAGATCCAATCATTACAGACGCGAGTTTAGTTCGCCCGGTGTCTGGTAATTCAAAATCAGGGTTGCAGGTCAACTTCCCTATTTGCCTCAAAAACTCTTAGAACCTAAAACACGGCAAGTGAGCATACACTATTGCTATGCCTCATTTGAATTTAACGCATGGCAAGATTGAGTATGCATGGTTTGGCGAAAACCAGACTGACGCCACACTTGTCTTCCTTCATGATGGAATCGGCTGTCTTTCATTATGGCGAGATTTTCCAGCCAGAATCGCTGAAGCCACCGGCTGCAAAGCATTCGTTTACAGCAGATATGGATACGGTCTTTCCGATCCTATTAGCCTTCCACGGCCAGTTCGCTTCATGCATGATGAAGCACTAACGATCCTGCCAGAAATTCTTGACGCGGCCAAAATTAGCAATCCGATTTTAATTGGCCATAGTGATGGAGGTTCAATTTCGCTTATCTATACAGCGACGAATCACCAAAACAAAGTTCCAGCGTTGATCCTGGAAGCGCCTCATGTATTTGTTGAAGACATTACAGTACAGAGTATTTTCGAGTCTGGTGAAGAATACCGGAACGGCACACTCAGATCACGTCTTGAACGTTATCATGGCAAGAATGTGGACAATGCATTTTGGGGTTGGAATAGAGTTTGGCTCGATCCTGCTTTTCGATCCTGGAACATTGAAGAATATTTACCGAACGTGAACTGCCCTGTCCTTGTTATACAAGGAAAGCAAGATAACTTCGGAACGTTGCGGCAGGTTGAAGCGATTGCAGCTCAATGTTCAGGAAATGTTGAAACGTTAGTTCTTGAAGATTGTAAGCATACGCCCCATAGAGAACAACAAAGTCTTACATATGATGCAATGGTGAATTTCATTCATAAAATAATCACGTGAAGATTCTCGATTTTTAACTTATCATCCAATCGACTCTCGATTTTTTTCAGAATAACTGCATCAGACAATTGAAAACATTATGGAACATGCTCGGGGTTTCGTCGAAGATCTGGCGCTTGTATTTTTAGTTGCCGCGATCACGACTGTAATCTGCAAAAAACTGCGACAGCCAGTCGTGCTTGGCTACCTGATAGCAGGTGCGATTGTCGGTCCATCTGTTCCGATTCCACTCTTTGCCGATATGGACCGCATTCATGCTCTTTCAGAATTGGGTGTGATCTTCGTCATGTTTGCGATCGGCCTGGAGTTTAGTTTTCGAAAGATGCTTCGCCTTGCTTCGACTTCAGGGATTATCGCGTTAATTCAAATTGCGCTGATGATTTGGCTCGGCTATTTGATTGGCCAGGCTTTCGGATGGTCTGCCAGTGAGTCGTTCTATACAGGAGCCATGCTTGCGATCTCCAGTACGATGATTATTGCAAAGGCCTTTTCGGAACAAGGCGTCGGACAAAGAGTCAAAGAACTTGTTATTGGAGTATTAATTTTTGAAGACCTTGTCGCGGTGCTTCTCATCGCAATTCTCACGGCGTTTTCTGGCGCAAGCGAATCGGCTACAACAGTTTTGCCTAGAACAGCTTTACAACTCATCGCATTTCTTGCAGCGCTTGTTTTGATCGGATTTTTTGTGGTGCCTCGTTCCGTACGCTCAATCGTAAAACTAAATGATGCAGAAACGCTGCTTATTTTCGGAGTAGGCGTCTGCATGGGTTTTGCTTTTCTTGCGCAAAAGGTCGGCTATTCAGTAGCTCTCGGATCATTTCTTGCGGGCGCACTGGTCGCAGAATCGGGGCAAGAAAAGACACTCGAACATTTATTAGCACCGGTGAGAGATCTTTTCGCGGCAATCTTTTTTATTTCCATTGGAATGCTTGTAGATCCTTCACTCATACTTCGATATTGGATTCCGATTCTTGTATTAACCGGCATAGTTGTGATCGGAAAAATTCTCAGTGTAAGCGTCGGCGCTTTTCTGACCGGAAACGATGTCCGCACTTCGGTTCAAGCTGGTTTTAGCATGGCACAAATCGGTGAATTCTCTTTCATCATTGCAAGCGCCGGACTCGCACTCGGTGCAATTCGCGAGTTTCTCTTTCCGGTGGCGATTGCAGTATCAGTGATTACAACTTTCATTACGCCTGCGCTAATCCGAATGTCTGTCAAAATTGCATCCTCCGTTGATCAACATCTACCTCAACCCATTCAGACATTCGTTACACTCTATGCATCCTGGATTGAAAAGCTGCGAACGCGGAGTCATAACCCTTCGAAACGCCGAAGGCTGATTCTCATTGTATTGGTCGACACGCTTTTTATCATTCTTGTCATTATTGGAACTTCAATTGGTATGACTCCACTAACCGAACTTGTTGAAAAACTGATCAACGTTAACCCGTCTTACAGTAAATGGGTTGTGATTGCATTTGCATGTCATGATTGCTGCCCCTTTCCTGATCGGAATGATCAGAGCAGCTCGAGCGTTAGGATTGTTTTTGGCTGAGCAAGCCCTTCCTGCTGCGCAAACCGACAAAGTTGATATGGCAGAAGCACCACGCAGTCTGATGGCTATAACGCTTGAGTATGGAATGGTATTTGTTCTTACAATTGTAATTCTTTCGGCCACACAACCATTTCTTCCAGCAATAGCAACAGCAATTTTAGTTTTAGGAATTGCTGTTATCGCTGGTCTTGTTTTTTGGCAAAGAGCTTCCAATTTGCAGGGTCATGTGCGGGCAGGCGGAGAGATCATTTTAGAAACTCTGGCAAAACAATCCAGAATCAGATCCTTGCGCTCTGAAGAAACCATCACAGATAAGAAAACAGATGTGGTTGGACAACTTCAGGAACTGCTGCCGGGATTAGGATCGATTCATCAAGTCGAATTGAATTCATCATCCAGTTCAGTAGGAAAGACCCTGGCGGAGTTAAATCTTCATAGCCTCACTGGAGCAACCGTAATTACAATCATCAGGCAAACTGTAGGCGTTGTTGTACCGGGTGGGAGCGAGAAACTTCGTGAAGGTGATATCCTGGCTTTGATTGGGACTCAAGATGCAGTGCAGTCTGCGAAAGAGATTTTATTAAATGAAGGCGGGCTGAAGGAAAACCCGCCCCATCAGGATTGAATCGCGATTTTATATGCGGATCATTTTGGAAAGGTTTTGAAGATTGAACTGGTTCATGCCGTTGTGAATATTTCCAATGACGCCAAACATTTTGCTCATCTGTCCGAAGATCTGAAAAAACTTAGCGCCACCTTTTTTCCCCGCAATCTGACCGAGCATTTTTGAGCCGATTGGGCCGCCGGCAAGACCGCCAAAGAGTCCGCCACCAAGTTGAAAAAATCCGGTAAGTCCCGTTAGCAGTCCGCCTTTAAAGATTCCTCCAACTCCTTTGAGTACACCTTTAAATAAGCTTTTGCCCATTTTCGTGATCCCTTTTGCCATCTTGCCGAATCTTCTTGAATCCTTTTTTCATTTTCTTCAGCTTGCCGCCAAGACCTTTTTTCTTCTTCTTCTTTTTCATCATCGGAACATTCATCGCTGGGTTCATGGCATTCAATTTATCTTGAATCAGAACCTGCAACGACCCCAACAGTTGCTGAGAAATCTGGCCAAGTTGTTGATCCAGGTTCAAATTTGGAATCACTGCACTGTTTCCTAGAGATACTGCCAGACTATTAATGAGATCACTTCGGCTGCCGTAACGTTCCAACAATGCAGCGATATGCTGATTCATGTTTGTCTGATTGAAACGGTAGCCGCACAAAACCAAATGGCGACAATCCATTTGCGAAATTACTGAATGTTCCGGAAGAGATCGGTGCGAATACATCATAAAGATGGCCCGCCACCCCCGCATTTCCTGCTAATTTCTTATCAATTGCAACTCTGATCATGTTTTCAAGGCGATCGGACTTGTGAATTCCTAAGATGTTTTTTACCAGGTAACGTTAGTGATTCCATTGTTTTGTACCTCCTTCTGTACAAGCTCAACTTCATTTCCACTACAGATACATGCGTCAAACCGATAAAAAACACGCCTTTCGACCATAAAAAGTGAGATTGCTCTTGAAAAACACCGCCTCTGAGCCGAGGTTATAAGTAGAGAAAATCATGTCTCTGAGGAGTTTCGGAACAAATGCCATTAATCTTGAATGTAGATGCAAACGAGACTTCAAGGGACAACATCGGCAATGCGTTAAAGCGTTCTGGTTTTGACGTTTGGGAAGCGACGAATGGTGAAACGGCGCTGGATCTTGCACGGAACCATCCTGATTTGGTTTTGTTAAATTTCACACTTCCGGATATCAGCGGGTTGGAAGTTTGCCGGAGATTAAAAAATGATCCCGAAACGTCATCAATCCCAATTCTTCGCATAACCGCGAGCCAAAATGACTACCCTGCAACAACTTTGGCAGCAGGATCCGCAGATGCTTATTTGATCCACCCTGTCGAACCGGCAGTACTCACCTCCACGATCAATGCTTTCTTACGCGCAAAAAAGGCGGAAGTTCAATGGCAAACAACTTTTGATTCAATTGGTGATGGCATTTGCCTGCTTGGTTTAGAAAAAGAAGTCCTTAGATACAACAAAGCATTTGAAAATATGCTTCAACTTAAAGAGGAAGACCTTAAAGCACCGGATATTAATGACTTGTTGCAGAGAAAATCATTGGACTTCTCACCAAAAAGAAGTTCTCAAGATTTTCACATCGAGAGCCGCTGTTTCCACATGGCTCTTAATGATGTACAGGATATTAGTGGACGAGAAAATGGATTCGTTTTGACAATCACCGACATAACGAACCGGAGACACGCCGAGGAAGCTTTAGAGGTACTTGACGACCGGCTCCATGCAGTTCTCGATAATACAACCGCTCTTGTTTATATCGTTGATACATCCAACAAGATATTGCTTGCGAATCAGAGTTTTGAAACACTTTTGGGTAAAACAAAAAAAGAACTTATTGGAAAATCGCTCTACGAATTGTTTCCAAATGATGTTGCCAAAACTTTTGCTGAAAACAATGCAATAGTCTTGGAGCGCCTCACTCCCATAGAATTTGAAGAATCGAACTCTCAGATAGATGGTCCGCACACATACATTTCGGTCAAGGTTCCCTTATTTGATAAGCAAGGAAAACCATATGCGATTTGCGGAATTTCAACGGACATCACTTTACGGAAACAGGCTGAAGAAAAAATACGATCTTCCCTTCTAGAAAAGGAAATACTCCTGCAAGAGATTCATCATCGCGTCAAGAACAATCTTCAAGTCATCATCAGCTTATTAGGCCTTCAATCACAACATTTAGTCGAATCTGAAGCGATCAATATACTTGAAGAAAGCAGAAGGCGTATTAAAGCGATGGCATCTGATTCATGAAAATCTATTCGCCGAACATGAGTCTGGTGGGTTGAATCTGACTTCCTATATTAAAGTTCTTGCAACTGAAATTATTCACACTTGCGGCCGTAGCAAGAAAATTGAATTCATCTTCCATGGCGATGCAATCACGGTTGAGTTGAGTAAAGCGGTTCCGATTGGTTTGATCCTCAACGAAATTCTGACAAATTCGCTTAAATACGCATATAACGATGTCACTAACGGAATTCTGGAATTATCTCTATCTAGACAAGACGGCCAGATCGAATTGCTAGCGCGTGATTATGGCTGCGGATTGCCGCCGACAGAGCTGCTGGAAAAATCAAAAACGCTTGGTTGGAAGTTGATTAACTTACTTGTAAGACAAATTGACGGAAAGTTAGATATTCTCACCGATCAGCCCGGGGCAAACATCCGTATAACGTTTTAGTAGGGGCGGCCCTTGTGGCCGCCCTGCGAATCCTGTTCACGGATATAGGGCGACCACAAGGGTCGCCCCTACCACCATCTGTAAGTTTCGCTACTCATTCATGCCATAATATTTGAATCAGGGGAAGTAGATGGAAAGGTCGTCCGCGTCTCACAAAATCACCAGGATTCTTGATCTCATCAATAAAGGCGACATCGAAGCATCTCAGGATTTGTTTACACTTGTTTACAATGAATTGCGAAAGATGGCGCGGAGTCAAATGGCGCGAGAGTCACCCGGTCATACACTCCAGGCAACCGCACTCGTTCATGAAGCTTACATCCGCTTAATGGCGGATGAAGGATCCCGTTTCCAAAATAAAGCTCATTTCTTTACTGCCGCAGCAGAAGCCATGCGGCGGATCCTTATTGAACATGCAAGACGAAAAAGCCGTAATAAAAGACAAGGCAACATGCAAAGAATCGATCTGGACGAAACTCTAATGATTCAAGAGCCCAAAGACGAAGAACTTCTTGTGCTGGATGAAGCTTTAAGCCGTCTAGAAAAGCATGATAAAGAAATGAGTGATGTTCTTAAATTGCGTTTTTTCGTTGGTTTAACCGTTCAAGAAACGGCAGAGATGTTAAATATTGCGCCACGTACGATTGATCGACAATGGGCCGCAGCTCGCGCATGGCTATACCGCGAAATGCAGAAAAATAGCGGATCAAAATGAGTTCTTCAGAGAACAGCAATCAAGAACGCTGGGATCGTCTTTGGGAAATCTTCCACGAAGCAAGAGAAAAAGATCCATCTGAACGTGAAACTTATTTAAAAGAAGCATGCGGCTCTGATGTCGAATTGCGTACAGAGATCAATGAATTGCTTGCGACAGAAAATTCAAAGCAAGGAATTCTCACAAAAGGCGCCGCTCCGGATGCAACTCAAGGAATCGGACCGGGAGTCCATACTGAAGAATTCAATCCTGGCGATGTTCTTGTTAAACGGTATCAAATCGTTGAATTGATTGGCCGTGGCGGAATGGGAACAGTTTATAAGGCTATAGATCTTGAACTACAGCGCCAGGTGGCATTGAAGTTTCTACACGTTAATGATCCCCATCTGGAGTAAGAGATTCTTGCTTGAAGCGCGCGTCCAGGGTCGAATGGAACATCCCCACATTTGCAAAGTCTATGAAGTCGGAGAAATTTACGGCAAGCAGTACATTGCCATGCAGCTCGTTACCGGAAAGACGATGGTGGAGAATGTATCGCGATTATCTCTTAAACAAAAAGTTCAAATCATGATTTATGTTTCCGAAGCAGTTCACGCAGCTCATCAGATGGGTGTTATTCACCGCGACATTAAACCTACGAACATATTAGTAGCACCTACAGACTCGGGTGAGCTGGTTCCGTACGTTACTGACTTTGGTCTCGCGCGGGAATTAACTACGCCTGGAATGACATCCACGGGGATGGTGATGGGTACCGCATGGTATATGGCACCGGAACAAGCCCGTGGAGATGTTCGGATACTGGATGCACGATGCGATATTCATGCGCTTGGAGCAACGCTTTACGAATTTTTGGCAGGTAAACCTCCTTTTGAAGGCGACAACTCCCTTGATGTTCTTGTAAAGGTAATCAACGAAGAAGCAAAACCGGTTCGCTATCATAATCCGCAAATTCCTGTTGAACTTGAAACGATTGTACAGAAGTGTCTTCAAAAGGAACCATCAAGACGATATGAAACCGCAGCAGCTCTAGCTCAAGATCTCAATCGATTTTTGGAAGGCGAACCAATCCTCGCACGTCCGGTAACTTGGAGCCATCGTGCGTATAAACGCGTTAAGAAATATCCAATCATTTCAGGCTTGCTTGCTGCAGCGTTTGTAGCCGTTATCACAATCGCATTGTTTGCAGCATGGACCTGGCTGCGAGCGCAATCACAAGCAAAACTCGCGAATGAATTTGAGCAAGAAATCAGATACATGGAAGATACAGCCCGCCATGCCTACACCGAACCGCTTCATGATATTCGCAAAGAAGAAGCTGTTGTTGAACAACGATTGAGCGCAATTGAAAAACGCATTCAAGAAGCAGGAGGTGCAGCCGAAGGTCCTGGCAACTTTGCGATGGGTCGAGGTTACATGGCGTTGTACCGCTATCCGGAAGCAAGAACACATCTTGAAAAAGCATGGAGCGAGTATCGTATTCCCCGCGTTGCGTTTGCACTTGGACTCACATTGGGTCTGATGTATCCGAGAGAAATAGACCGCGCGAATCGAATTCCTGATAAACAAGCAAAAGAGCAGAAGAAAGCCGAAATCGATAAAGAATTCAAACAACCGGCGCTCCAGTTAATCAATGAAGGAAGTTCTGCGATTGAAGCGCCTGAGTTTGTTGAAGGCTTAATTTGTTTTCTTGATAAGCGCTATTCGGAGGCGCTGCAAAAAACTCAAATCGCATTTCAGCGGCAGCCATGGTTTTTCGAAGCAAAAAAACTTGAAGCAGATATTTTGCGGGCTATGGCAAATGAAAGCCGTGAAGTCGGGGATACGAAAAAAGCAATCGATCATTATGAAAAAGCTGAGACTGCATATCATGAAGCACTTCGGAAAGGCTCAAGTTATGCTCTTGGTTACGGAAGCCTATGCGCGCTTGGATACGATTGGACTACGTTGATGATCTATTCGACTGGTGTTCCTGACGAACAAATACTGAAAAAGTCAGTTGAAGCTTGTAACAATTCGCTCAAGGTAAATCCAGACAGACCCGAAGCGTATATTGCCAAATGTGCACTGATGAGCAATTGGGGAATGTATCAAATGGGCCGCGGACTCGATCCAACATTTTATTTCAATGAAGCCATTCAAGCTGCAAAAAGTTCACTTGAAATGGGAATGGGTTCGTTTTGCGGCGTATAACAATATGGCGGTGGCTTATACAAGGCTCGGCGCATACAAAATGGAAACCGGACAGGATGCAGGCCCGTCGTTTGATCAAGCGATTGAGACTTATAGGCAAGCCTTGAATTTGGATCTTGCCAATGCAGGCTTTCATAATAATCTCGCAACATCGCTCGCACAAAAAGCTTCTTACGAAAAACAAATGGGAAGAGACACTAGCAAGCTTCAAGATGAAGCCATTCATGAATTTAAGGAAGCGGTTCGGCTCGATCCACGCTATGAAACCGGCTACAGCAATTTAGGCGAAATCTATTTTGAAAAAGCGCAAGCCGAATACGAGAAAGGCAATGATCCAAAGCCACTCATTGAATTATCAAGAGCCGGCTTAAATAAATCCATCGAACTTAATTCTAATTTTTTTCTTGCCTACAATACTCTTGGCGAAACTTACAAACTTCAAGCGTTGTGTGAAATTGATAAAGGTGCCGATCCGACGTCGTTCTTGAATGATGCGATAAAACACTTAAAAAAAGGGACCGAAGTAAACCCTCAAAATGTTGATGGATTTATCAGACAAGCGAACGCGTATTCGATTCAAGCTGAATACGAAACCGCAAGCAAACGTGATCCGTCATCCTATCTTGAAGGTGCACGTGAGGCGCTAAAGAAAGCGGATGAACTCGCTCCGACAATGCCGGAGGTTCATGCCGCGAAAGCAGAAATCGAAGCCGCTTCAGCAGCGCTGGAAAATTGCTCAAGGCCAACAAAAGCTGGCTCTGGAAGAAATACAGCGCGGACTGAAGAGTACAGAGACAATGCTTGCTGAAAATCCACGCGCAGCGAATGGCCATATTCTCAAAGGCAAACTTTTGGTTCTTAAAGCAAAAGCATCCCGCACAGAATCGGAAAAACGAACCATCGCTCGATCCGCTGAAGAATCGTTTCAGGAAGCGCTTCGCCTGAATCCTGGCCTGTCACGAAGATATGCGGCAGACTTGCGCGAACTAAAAAGTTTGTAGTTAGGTACGCAGGCGAATCCGCCGAAGGCGGATGAGGCAGTACCGTTCCTATAAAATGGTTTGACGGCACTGCGTCGCATGCGCTCCGCTGCGTGCCTTACTACAAAATGACTTCTGGGAAGCTGATCATAAACATTGAACCAGATCCCAAGCCTTCGCTATGAGCTTCAACACGTCCACCATGGGTATGAACAACCGCGCGTACAAGACTGAGCCCTAAGCCAAGCCCTCGTTTTGAACGGCTTGCATCGCTGCGATAAAGACGCTCCCAAATTCTGGGAAGTTCTTCAACTAGAATTCCTGTACCGGTATCCTTGATAAGAATAACGATCTCACCAGAAATTGATTGAGCACTCAACTCGATTTTGCCGTACGCATCGGTGTACTTAATTGCATTGTCCAGCAGGTTGGCAAGAACCTGACGCATGCGATTACGGTCAGCTTTAATTTTGATCTGTTCATCACAACTGACGTTGATTGAAATTTGTTTATCCTCCGCGACGTATCGATAGAGATCTACCGTTTCCTGCATCAGCTTTAAGACATCGATCACTTCAAGATTGAGCCTCATCGATCCTGTTTCGGCTTCGGAAATATCCATTAAGGTGTCCAGCATCGCGACAATTCTTTCCGATTCTTCGAGACAATCGGCCAAAGCTTCCCTGTGAGAATTACCGTTCTGGTCCGACTGCAATGCAGATTCTGCGATCGCACGAAATCGTGTAATCGGCGTTCTTAAATCATGCGCTACATTATCGAGCGAACTTCGCATTCCTAAGATCAGAGTCTCTATGCGTTCCAGCATGTTGTTAAAAAGTTTCGCGAGTTCATCAAGTTCATCTCCGCTACCTGTCACAGGAACACGTGTTTCCATTTTCCCGCGTTCAATTTCCTTAAGCGTTGAAATCAATGACTGAACCGGACGAAGAGTTCGGAAGGACAGCAACGCACTGGCACCCAGAACAAGCGGAATCATCGCAAGCGCCAGAATCCACCGAAAGCTTCCCATAAAATCTTCCCTGTATTCCGAAGTTTTTCCTACCTGAAGAAAGGATCCATCGGCCATTTTTCTGGTCGCAATTTCAAGAATTTCTGACTTCTTCAGAATCTCAATCTCATCTACAGGAGTTTTTTCTGTCAACGTGACCCATCCATTCACAGGAATTGCCTCGCTCACAGCAGTCTCAACATCAAAATCTTCGAACTCGGCAGGATCCGTTGAATACAATGTAGAATTATCGCGTGACGCAACTCGAACAAAAAAATTCTTACGAAGATCTTCCTTTCTTGTCCGGGCTACTTCATTTTTGACAGCATCCAGTCCCTCTCTCTCATAGATCTTTGAAAGTACACCAATCGTATGCTGAATCGACTTTTTATCTTTATCAGCAAAAATTGCGGAAAGAGTAAAGTGAGATGCAAGAAACATGAGAAGCGCGCAGAGAATTAATATTGTGGTGTAACGAATAGAAATCTGGAATCCGATTTTCTTCGAAGCACGGCTAAGATTTCTTAAGGACATATCCAACGCCCCGGATTGTATGAATCAACTTTTCATCGAAATCCTTGTCAATTTTATTTCTGAGCCGGCATACAAGAACGTCCACCACATTTGTTTGAGGATCAAAACTGTAATCCCAAACCTGTTCCAGGATCATGGTTTTCGAGACTACGCGGCCGGAGTTTCGCATCAAATATTCAAGCAATGAATATTCGCGAGGCTGAAGTTCAATGTTAGTCTTACCACGTTTCACTTCGCGAGTCAGCAGATCCAAATTCAAATCACCAACAGAAAGCGCATGCGTCTCCGGAACATTACTGCTACGCCGAATCAAAGCTTGCACACGTGCGAGTAATTCAGAAAACGCAAAAGGCTTTACAAGATAGTCGTCTCCACCAGATTGCAGTCCAGTGACTCTGTCATCAACCGAACGTCTTGCGCTAAGAATGATGACAGGTGTTTTAATTTTCTTCTCTCGCATCCGGCGGATCATATTTAATCCATCCATTTGTGGAAGCATGATATCAACTACAGCGGCATCGTAATTTCCGGATGTTGCATAGTTGAATCCCTCAAGTCCATCGGAAACTCGATCAACAACCATGCCGGCCTGCTGTAAACCTTTCACTATGAACAATGCAATCTTTTCATCATCCTCCACTACCAAAATTCTCATGGATTAATACGACCTAATCAGAAAAATTAACGCCATTGCGATCAAAATTAGTCACCATAGAACTCAGCGGTTGAAGTGTTAATCCTTACAAGTTCAACGGGGCCATCCTTTATAAGACCTATTCCGGGAGCGTAATACTTAAGTGAAGTACTGCCCGGTTCAAGTGGTGTTGTTTCCCTTGTAAATAAAGCATTTGTAAAAGTTCTGAAAGGAGTCTCCACCGTTGCATCTAGCTTAACAACTTCCGCTCTATCCAATGCTATTTCCGGCGCAATTTCTTGAAAATACCGGGCTCCAATCAAGACAGTACCTGGCATAATCATACCTTCTCTGGCTTCATTGACTCCTGCAAGCCAGGCACCTTCGTGGGAAACGATTACGCCGTTCTCATATATATTTACATCCTCACCAAAATAAAACACACTGTTCGACGGTCTGCATATCGCAAAATAATTCCTTGATATTTCAACAAGCTCGCCATCGATCGTTTCTCTTTCCCGAACGACTCTCGTCTCGACACCATTTACTACTTTGGTCTCATCCAGAACTGTAATCACTACCCTCACTTCTTCACCTTCATCGTCACCTTCAAGGACTAATTCATATCCAGGTTCAAGAATAAAATAAGGATTTCTTCCTGTGGAAGAAAAATTACATCGCTCAGTAAAGAATTGTTGCGTAAATCCTGGAGAGTGTGCAAATAGAATCACTGGAACAAATAAGAAAAGCACTAAAACTAAGGCAACTATTTTCATGGTGTTTTCTCCTTCAACTAACTCTCCAAACATAATTCATCAACCATTACAAACCTCTTCCGGCAACATTACATTTTTGAAAGGTTACAGTTTCGGGTGCTTGATTTCCGGATGTTTCAGAATAGTTTCCTGTTGTGAAACTTATCCTTGGTCTAGGTGTGTTACTTCTCTGCCATTCCGGAGGCTTCGCCTATTCCGTTCTCACCCATGAGGCACTCATCGATTCGGTCTGGGAAGACTCTTTAGAGCCTCTACTACTGCTGCGATACCCGGGTTCAACTTCAGATCAACTCCAGGAAGCAAGAAGCTATGCATACGGAGGGTCATTAATCCAGGATATGGGGTATTACCCTTTCGGAAACAAAATGTTTTCGGATTTGATTCATTACGTCAGAACAGGGGAATTCATAGAGACAATGATTCGAAAATCACAAAATTTGAATGAATACGCTTTTGCTCTCGGGATTCTTTCACATTATCCATCCGACTCCTCTGGTCATGCTCTGGCCACAAACCGTGCTGTGCCGGTCCTATTTCCCAAACTTCGAAAAAAGCATGGAGATATCATTACTTTTGACGAAAAGCCCTCCGCACATATCAGAGCCGAATTCGGTTTCGATGTTCTTCAAGTAGCTTCAGGCAATTACGCACCTGAGTCGTACCATGACTTTATCGGTTTTAATCTGAGCGAAGAATTGCTCGAAAGATCATTTTCAGAAGTTTATACGTTAGAGCTAAAAGATATTGTGACGAATTTTGATCTTGCTGAAGGCACCTTTCGATTTGCAATCAGGGATTTAATTCCAGAATTGACTAAGGTCGCGTGGAAATCAAAAGAGGATGACATCCAGAAACTCAGACCCGGAATCAAGAAGTCAGAATTCTTTTATTTCATGCCGCGGAAAGATTTCGAAAAAGAATGGGGAAAAGAATATAAAAAACCTGGTTTGTGTACCAGGGTCCTGACCTTCTTTATCAAGATTGTTCCTAAAATTGGCCCATTGAAAGCTCTCGCGGTTAAAATACCTACACCCGAAGTAGAAAAGATGTTTCTAGAAAGTTTTGCCATCACTGTAAAGCGTTATCGCACTCTGCTGAAACAAGTAAGAAATGGAACCTTAGAATTGGAAAACAGAAATCTCGATACAGGAGAGCTAACGCAATTTGGTGAATATCAACTCGCAGATAAAACATACGCAGAATTAGTCGAAAGGCTCGCCGGAAAGAATTTTGAAGGTCTTACCGTGAAATTAAGAAAAGATATCTTGAATTTTTTTAGTAACAAAAAAGCAAATGGTTTAACGTATGAGGATCCGGATGATTGGGCAGAAGTGCTCAAGAATCTGCAAAAGCTGGAATCGGTTGAGATTTCAGTAATATCTTCAGAGAAAAATTCCGAAATTCATTCTAATCGCTCCTCATGTTTTAACTGAATCAGGGCCCAACAGAAAACCGGACGTGTTAGCGGGGCATTCTCTGCCTCGTTGTTCAATCACAAGTGATATAAAATCAAAGAATGAATGTTTCCATTTCTGTTGACGACAAGCCGGTAAAATTGAATCCATTTATGTCAAACCTGACTGGAAACATTATTCTTGCATTAGCGAAGTCCTTAAAGGCCGCTGATGGAAAGCGTATCGAATTCTTGTTGGAAGAAAATGACTTGCGGCTCTTTGTAGATTCGCAGGAAGTTCCCCTTGATCTAGGACATGCAAAACAGATCGGTGGAAACATATTGAAAGGATTGTTAAAGAGTATTCATGGCGCTGAATCAGGACAACGGTTCAGATTTATTGCTGAGCAATAGTGCCGAGCGAAGCTGAGGGTAGAAGCATTATGAAACAATTACAGCCCGCACCTCTGCTGCGCCAGCTCCTCGGCAGTATCTCTAAGAACTCAAATCGACACCCCGGTAACGCCATGAGCTAATAACTCTACAATCGCAAAGACATTCGGATCATCAGCGTTGCGGGTGCAACGAGCCGCGCTGGAAAAACTTTGCTCGCGGAGCAATTAATCCGATACTTCGCTGACCAGAATATTCCCGTGTATGCGGTAAAGTTTACAACCACCACCGATATTCCATCTCCGTGTCCACGCGGGGCACCATGTACAGTTTGCGATTTATCCGATCGCTTCCGTATTGTTCGCGATCCTGCAGTTTTGATGCAATCAGGAAAAAACACGCAACGACTTGCTGCGGCAGGCGCAAAGGAAGTGGTTTGGATCATTTCCAGAAAATCATATCTTGCTGAAGCGTTTCAACATCTCATTGAACACCTTCCCAAAAATGCCTTGACCATCATGGAAGGAAGCACAGTTACATCGATATGCAAACCCGATCTGATGTTTTATGTTGCAGCAAACAACATTCCACCATCGCGTTGGAAAGATAATGCTGAACAAATCCTGAACGGAGCCAATTTCATTATCCTGAATAAAAAGAAAGGCACATCCGATCATCCTAAAATTCAAATTCCTGAATCTGCCATATCGTTGGATCTGCAGGAAACTCCTGTTACGGCTCTTGAACGGATCCGATTGCGGCTGGATCAACTTATTGCCCCAAAAGACCTACAAAAGAGCAAAAAAAGAGTTATGTTAGGATAAGGGAAAGGTGGTTTTTTTTCGTGAATTATCAGGCTGGTAATACTACAATTATAGTAAAGCGTGCAGATATCACTGAAGAAGACACTGGAGCCATCGTTAATGCTGCAAATTCTCAACTTCAGCATGGCGGAGGTGTTGCAGCCGCCATTGTTCGTAAAGGGGGTAAAATCATTCAGGATGAATCAGACAGGGTCGGATTCGTTCCTGTTGGGAGTGCTGCCATAACCACCGGAGGAGATTTAAAAGCACCTTACATCATTCATGCGGTTGGACCAAGAATGGGCGAAGGGGATGAAGATGAAAAACTTCGGAATGCCACTTCAAACAGCTTACGTTTAGCCGATAGTGAAGCAATTCATACTATTAGTTTTCCAGCAATCAGCACAGGAATATTCGGCTATCCTATGGAACGCTGTGCAGAAATTATGCTGCAAGTCGTTCATCAATATTGTGAGGGTGAAACGAAGCTTCAAGAAATACGATTTTGTTTGTTCGATGAGTCCGCCGAGAAAATTTTTAATACAACTGCAATGCGGATTTTTAAGGCAGCTTCGTAAAATATCGATGAGTTTTTTGAATCGTATTAAAGTCCGCATTAAACGCCGTTCTACAAACCGCACATCGCCCGTTGAACCTCCTCCAATTGAAGTCCGTGAAATACAAGTATTTGCTTGCAAGAGTTGTCACAATCGTTATCATGCACATCATTGGTACTGCCCTCAGTGTCTTGGAGAAGTTTCCGCGATAAAACCGACTCTTGCGTATTTGAAGATCCTTTCAATTCCAGAGGGACGTCTAGGAGAAGTAGCGTCCATACTTCAAGCGCTGACAGGAAGAAAGGATTACGACTACCTGAAAGCTTTTCACTCTCTACCCTGGACCATGATTGAGCAAACCGATCCTTCTATTTTGCAGCATTGGAAGGAAGTATTGCTTGCAGAAAAAGTTGAGGCAGAGATTCAAACTAAGCCAGATGAGAAAAAAAAGCTGACTCGAAAACCGAAACCATCTCTATTTAAATCCGGTGCACCACTTCCCTTTTTCTTGTCTCCTTCTACGCAATCGGAAGTTCGCGCAGTATCAAAATTACTGCAAAGTCCAGCCATGCGTTTGAAATGGGTTGAGACTGTACTCATTGGCCACAGAATTGTTGAAAGTTTTTACAAACGGAATCCTGCAGGCCGAATTCTTTTTTCCGATTTTCTGTTTCAAATTGATCATGATCTGCACGAATGCTGCCGCGATTATCACACCTACTTTCGTATGCGCGAGGATGAGCTAACTGCTACTTTGGAAAAAATTAAGCAACGTTTTTCAGCGATGGAAGCTGAAATACATGAAGTCCGAAAGCAGGTAGAATCACAGCTATGACGCTGCGTCTAACGGATCCTGAAACGGATCGATATCAGCGGCTCAAATTAATTCGCTGGTGGGATCAGGAAAAACTAAAGCACGCACGCGTTCTGGTTGTCGGTGCTGGAGCTCTTGGAAATGAAGTCGTCAAAAACCTTGCGCTGCTTGGAATTGGCAAAGTTTGGATTGTCGACTTTGACCGCATAGAGACCACAAACCTGACACGCTCAGCACTCTTTAGAGCCGATGACGTTGGAAAATGGAAAACGGATGTTCTTGCCGCTCGTGCCTCTGAAATGAATCCCGATTCATCGTTTGTTCCGTTAAGAATTGATGTTCGTTACGATCTCGGATTCGGATTCTTATCGCAAATGGATTTAATCCTGGGCTGTTTGGACAATCGTGAAGCGAGATATGCAATGAATCGATATGCATATTTTCTGAAAAAACCTTTCATCGACGGGGGCCTGGACACTCTAAATGGATCCGTTTCGGTATTTATGCCGCCGGCGACGGCATGTTATGAGTGCACTCTGAGCGGAGTCGATCGAGCGGAACTTCAAAAACGGATCTCATGTCTAAAAAGTACGGATCCGGAAATTAAGCAACATGTACCAACTGCTCCAACCATTGCATCCATTATTGGAGCACTTCAGGTACAGATTGGAGTCAGGCAGTTGCATGGATTGCAGGTTCCCGCAGGTAAAAGGCTTGGCCTTTACGGTTTAAGCGATGTTTTCTTTGACATAGCATTGGAAATTTCAGAAGACTGTGGACTGCATGCATCCGCAGATCCGATTGGGGAAATAAAACAATTGAGAGTGCGTCAAAGTGATCCTATTCAAACTGTTCTTCAAGCTGCAAAACAAGAATGGAATGCCGATCGATTGATCTGGGACTTTGATCGAAATTTGCTGACATCTTTAATGTGTATTCAATGCGGTAAAAATGAAGAATTTACAGGAACGCAATCCTTATACAATGGTTCGGCGTTTTGCGATTGCGGAGGCGTTTTCAAACCTCAGATTGCTGTTGCCTATGAAGGTACAGAAAGCTGGGGAAACAAGAGTTTTCGGGAATTGGGATTTCCATCGGAGCATATCTATTGTGCTGAGACTCAAAATGATCGAATATTTTTTGTCTTGGATTAACTCTGTGACTCTTCGGTAAAAAATGATACATTGAACGTCTATGTCACAAATAACCGTTACAGTTGTTCGCGCCGATACAAATCAAGAATACGAAGTCGAATTGCCGGATGACGCAAAGCTGGATGATTTGTTGCCTCAGTTGGTGCAACAACTTGGGCTTCCTCTTGTCGGACCGGATGGTAATCGGATCTCGTACCAGCTTTCAAACAAACGAACCAGCCAGGAGTTAAAGCAAAACAAAACACTTGGTGAATACGCAACAAAGAACGGAGATTTACTTTTGTTGACGTCCACGTTTGTTGCCGGAAAACTCAACCGCTAAAAGATAAAGACACCAAACAAAATAATTGGCGTTTTACTTCACGAAATGAAAATGAATCGCAGACAGATCCGGATGAAAAATGATTTTGAAGAGATGCTGCGTCTGAAAACTGAATCATCGATCATCGATTTTTCGGCATCAGGAAATCCCCCGAATCAATATCAGATCCGTTTTATTTGTCCAGGAATTATGTCTGATGGATCGGGAAAGCCAGCGATTATTCAAGAACACAAGTGTCAAATTGTATTAGGCGCGCAATATCCATCTCAACCGCCAGATGTGACGTGGTTAAGTCCGATCTTTCATCCGAACATTAAGTTACAAGCTGTTTGTCACAGCGGACAGTGGGCGCCAAGCTGGTCATTAGCCGAATTTGTATCAGAGCTTGCTGATATGGCACGTTATGTTAAATACAATCTTCAATCGCCATTAGATAAAAAAGCGGCGGAATGGGCACGTTTTAATTTGCACATGTTTCCTCTCGATTCGCGTCCGATTCGTGATAAGGCTGGAAAAGTGGTTATTAAGATTCTTCATAAAGACAGCAAGGAAGCGAAGTAATGGAAATCAAGATCCGGCGAATAAAACAAAAGACAGAACGAAGCCGGCTTCCATCAAAAGTGGATCGCGAATACCCGATGAAACTGCTGGTCGTTTACATCGTCCAAAATGCTCTGGATCGAATCCGCGAATATGCATCATCTGATACAAGCTATGAATTGGGAGGAGTGCTTGTAGGACGGATCGCGCGAGCTTCACGAAGATGGTTTGTTGAGATTCATGATTTTATTCCGGCTCGTAAAGGTGTTTCGCGCCGCGCATCATTCGAATTTAACAATGAGGCGCAAGCACAAATACACGATGATCTAACTGCGCAGTTTCCTGACAAAAAAGTTGTCGGTTGGTTTCATACACATCCTGGTTATGGAGTGTTTTTATCTTCTGCGGACCAATTTATTGATGAGCATTATTTCAATGATAAGCATCACATTGCTATGGTATTGGATCCAACAAAAGAGGATGTCGATGCTGGTGTTTTTGTGTGGACCCTGAGAAAAAACGGGTGCGGTGCCGTTCTATTCCTTAACCGCAGAGGCGCAAAGTTCATAACAGAACAAAAAGGTCGCTTTCTTTTAATTCCTGATCAAAAGTCACGGTGTAATCGCTCCGGAATTTTTGTTGATCCTGCCAATGTAATAATCGAAAAGTCAGCCCGCCCTTGCCGATAGTCATTCAATGCAGCCAGGCTTCATCACGATCTTGTATTGCGATCAGCTCAGTCATTATTTTTTCCAATACATCCGCGATTTCATCTTTCGCAAATTCATAGCTCCCTCAAGTACCCAAACCATTTCACAAAGAACAACGGAATCGATAAACAATTCCTCTTGATTCTTAAGAGCCGTTCGAACCAGTGTCGATGCCTTCTTGGCTTGCGTGGGATCATCCATAACTAAAAACCGGATTATGACATTCGTATCCAGCCCTATCATCGAAACTTCTTCATCCTCTCCCGGACGGCAACATTCATTTGCTCAATCGTAACCGGTTTTCTTTTTTTGCTTTGAAGCGATCCTTCCAATTTCAGAATGTCGTATTTTGCAGGTCTTAGGAACACATCGCCATCAGGCATGATAATAAAATCAATTTGATCGCCCGCCTCCAATTCAAGCTTCTGCCTGATATCTTTCGGGAGTGTAATTTGACCTTTACTCGTTAGTGTTGTTCTTGCATTGCTTCCTTACCATTAAGTATACTTCCTTACAAGATAGTAAGGCAACCGCAGACGCAAAGTTCCTAGACAGTAGTTAGTGCTTGCGCGAATTGGCGGATGCGTGGAAGGGGACAGCGTTTCTCGCGAATATGCTGCTCGAATTCATCGCGAAAATGCTTTAAGAATCCGAGTGTAGGCATCGCAGCAGCATCAGATAGTACACAGATTGTTCGTCCCATCATGTTTTCGCTTGCGTTGGTGAGAACATCCAAATCTGTCATCAAGCCTTCGCCTTCTTCGATGCGATGCAAAATCCGATAAAGCCAGTGTGTGCCTTCGCGGCATTGTGAACATTGTCCGCAAGTTTCATGCGCATAAAAACGTGCGGTTATCATTGCTAGCCGCACAATGCACATCGTTTCATCCATGACAAGAATTCCAGCAGAACCCAACATACTGCCGGCTTTCACAAGTGAATCAAAATCCATTGATGTATCAAGAAGTGATGGAGGCAAGACTGGAACGGATGAGCCTCCGGGAATAACTCCCTTAATCGTATGTCCTGGTGTGACACCACCGGCTTTGTCGATCATTTCACGAAGCGACATCCCCATCGGATATTCATAAACGCCGGGCTTTACCACTGATCCACTGAGGCAAAACAATTTAGGTCCATGATTATTTTTCGGACCCAGTGTCGTATACCAATCCGAACCGCGATTGATGATATGTGGAAGATTGGCGAGGGTTTCAACATTATTGATAACAGTTGGACATCCGTATAGTCCAACGACTGCAGGAAATGGAGGTTTCAAGCGAGGTTGCCCGCGTTTTCCTTCCAATGATTCCATCAACGCAGTTTCTTCGCCGCAGATGTACGCTCCGGCGCCGCGGAAAAGTGTAATGTTCAGATTTACATTCTTTCCAAAAAGATTGTTACCAAGATATTTTTTTGCTCGCGCCTGACGAATTGCAATATCGAGCTGCTGAGCACCATATCCGAATTCCCCACGGATATAGATGAATGCATTATCACATCCCAGTGCATACGATGCGATGCAAATTCCTTCGATTAACTGATGTGGATCCTTTTCAATAATCAACCTGTCTTTAAAGGTGAGTGGTTCACTCTCATCTGCATTGCAGCATAGATAGGTTGGCTTACCTGTATTTTTTGGTACAAAACTCCATTTTTGTCCGGTAGGAAAACCTGCGCCGCCGCGTCCACGCAGTGATGACTTCTTTACCTCTTCGGTAATTTGATCCGGCGTCATTTCAGTCACAATTCTTTTCCATGCCTGATACCCGCCGTTTCTTTCGTAACCATCGATATGAGGCTGGCTCAAATCATCAATATGTCGTGTGAGTATTTTTTCGTAATCTTCGTACATGATTAGAGAGCGCTGATTACAGCATCCGTAAAGCTTTGAGTTGTTGCAGTGCCGCCAAGATCAGGAGTAAAAATTTTCTGTTCACCGAAAACGCTTGTTATAGCATTAAAGATTCGAGTCGCAGCTTCCAGTTCACCGATATGCTGAAGCATCAATGCGGAAGAGAGCATTAATGCAGTTGGATTGGCAATATTTTTCCCTGCAATATCAGGTGCGCTTCCATGAACCGCTTCAAATAGCGCAGCATGCTCGCCGATATTTCCGCTCGGTGCAAGACCCAATCCGCCTATTAAACCTGCTCCTAAGTCAGAAATGATATCTCCGTAGAGATTTGGTAACAGCATTACATCGAATTGACGCGGATTGAGAACCATCTGCATTGCGCAATTATCTACGATCATTTCGGCATAATCGATTTCCGGATATTCGCGCCGCACTTTTCGTATACTTTCCAAAAACAAGCCATCAGAAAGTTTCATAATGTTGGCTTTATGGATCGCAACAATTTTCTTGCGATGCTGCTTGCGGGCTAATTCAAACGCATACCGCGCGATCCGCGTAGAGGCTGCCTCTGTAATGATTTTCAAACTTTCAACAACGCCTGGAATGACTATATGTTCTAGTCCGGCATACAAATCTTCGGTGTTTTCGCGAACAATAATTATGTCGACATTTTCATACTTTGCTTTAACACCTGGAATATTCTGAATCGGACGAACGTTTGCATACAGCGTTAACGTTTTGCGTAACGTAACATTGATACTTTGAAAACCTTCACCGATAGGAGTTGTAAGTGGACCTTTTAATGCAACTTTGTTTCGGATGATTGAATCCAGAACTTCACCGGGCAAAACTGTGCCATATTTTACTTGTGCACTTGCCCCTGCTTCATAGACTTCCCAATTAACTTTTATCCCCACAGCTTCAATAACACGCCGCACAGCTTCAGAAATTTCGGGGCCGATACCGTCTCCGGGAATTAAAGTGATGTTATACATATGGTTCCTATTCAGCTCCGGGCGGGCCTTAGACCCATCCCTACTTGGATTCGGTTAAGAATTGCAAAAGAGTGCGTACGCCGAAACCTGTCCCATTCTTAGGCGTATGGAAAAAATCTTTTTCGAGCCATGCTGGTCCAGCAATATCTAAATGGACCCATTTTGCATTTCCTATAAATTCTTTCAAAAATAGTGCACCTTGAATTGCACCGGCTTCACTGTTTGGGGCGAGGTTTTTAATATCAGCGATCTCGCTTTTTATCATGTACTCATATTCTTCCAAAACTGGAAGCTGCCAGATCGGTTCGCCGGCTAGACGTCCTGCTTCAATTACGCGTTTTGTTAAAGGAAGATCATTGGTCATCGCTCCAGCAACATATGGTCCCAGTCCGATGATGCAAGCGCCAGTCAATGTGGCTAAATCAATGATTTCGGTTGCGCCTTGTCTAACTGCCCATGAGATGCCGTCAGCAAGCACCAATCGTCCTTCCGCATCGGTATTGATGACCTCGATTGTTTTGCCATTCATCGCTCGCAAAACATCACCAGGCCGTATGGCAGATCCGCTGGGCATGTTTTCAGCGGCACAAAGAATACCGATGACATCAAATTTCGGCCGAAGCACAGATAATGTGCGCATCGTTGCAAGGACAGCAGCAGCACCGGCCATATCACACTTCATGGTCTCCATAGATTTTGAAGGCTTCAGTGAAAGTCCACCACTGTCAAAAGTTATTCCTTTTCCAACGAGTGCAATTTTTCGCGCACCTTTTTTGCCGCTGCTATAGGAAATTTCAATCAGCCGTGGCGGCACTGAAGATCCACTTCCAACACCAAGGATTGCGCCTGCTCCAAGCTTCTTCAATTCAGGGGCCTGCAGTACGCGAAATTTCAGTTTGCCTTCCTGCGCAGCTTTCCGCGCAATTTCTTCAAGCGCTGCAGGATGCAGAGTATTCGGTGGTTCATTTACAAGGTCGCGAGCAAAACAGGTGGCATCCGTCATTAACTTTGCAATATCAAGCGCTTTTTGAAATGAAGCTTTTTTTGAAGCGAGGATACTTACTGTATTTATGACTTTTGCGCGATCAAGATCTTCTTCACGCGTTTTGTATTTCGTATATCGATAGCTACCTAAAATGGCGCCTTCAGCAATGGCACGAACAACTTTTTCTTCCGCGATCTTTGTCTTTGAAGGCATTATGTATGAAACTTTAGAACAAGCCGCATTTCTAGCAGCGATTGCGGCGGTTGCCGAAGCACGGCGAAAACTCTCTTCAGAAAAATTTTCTTTCTTCCCTAAGCCGGCAACTACAACCCGCCGTGCCTTCAAAGTATTTGGAGAATGATACAGAATTTGATCTCCGATCTTTCCCTGAAACTTTTCCTGTTTTAAAACTTTTGAAAGGGCGCCGCCAAGCTGTTTATCCAAGTCTTTAAACTCTGATGATGTTACTTCCCCCTGGGGAACAAAAACGACAAGCGCATCCGACTCTTCTTTAGCGGGCGGTAAAGCACTTAATTGTAAGCGAACATTTTGTGACATATATCTCACCTAAAACATGGAATTATAAACCACAAAAGCGTAAAGACTAACTGGCGTATCCGTTGGGGTGGCGTTGGAGCCAATCCCATGCCGAGCCAAGAATCGCCTTTAGACTTTGAAAGCTGGGTTTCCAGCCTAATTCTCGTTGAATTTTTGCAGAACTTGCGATGAGAGTGGCCGGATCTCCCGGACGCCGGCGTGCGATTCGCGCCTCTATATCCCGGCCGGTAACTTCACGCGCAGCCTGAATAACTTCTCTGACAGTGTAACCATCACCGCCACAACCGAGATTATAAATTCGATTGCCTTGATCGAATTTCGCCATGGCGAGAATATGCGCTCGGGCGAGATCTGTAACATGAATGTAATCACGAACACAACTACCGTCTCGCGTCGGCCAATTGTCACCATAAATTTCAACGAACGGCCGTTTTCCTGTTGCAGCCTGTAACACGATTGGAATTAAGTGCGTCTCCGGATTATGTATTTCGCCGCATCTTTCTGTCGCACCTGCCGCATTAAAGTATCGAAGCACCGCAAATTGAAATCCATATGCATCACCGTACCAACGCAAAGCTTTTTCCATGGCCAATTTTGTTTCACCGTACGGATTTTCAGGGTAAGTTGGTTCTGATTCCAAAATCGGAGTATGGGCAGGTTCCCCATAAACCGCAGCGGTCGAAGAAAACACGATACGTTGAACGCCCGTATCCAACATCGCATTTAAAAGAGACAGGCCTGCCTGAAGATTGTTATCGTAATACTCTCGCGGCTTCGAAACAGATTCCCCAACAAGCGCAGAAGCTGCCATGTGAATGACTGCCTCAATCTTCTGATCCTTCAATACCTCTCGCAGTTGCTTGCCATCGCGCAAATCGCCCTGAATGAGCGGAATTTGAGATGGGACTGCTTCGCGATGTCCTTCGGAAAGATTATCGAATACTACCGGCTCGTGCTTTTCTTGAATCAACTCTTCAACAACAACGCTGCCGATGTATCCAGCCCCCCCGGTAACCAGAACTTTCATTCAAATACCTTCACTCAGGCGGCATCAACTTCTTTAAATTCTTGCCAGCTTCTGTACCAGTCTTGCCTGTCGGATCCAATTTCTGTGCTTGCAAGAAGTGACGTGATGCTTTCGCACGATCCTGTTTAATTTTGCTAATAATGCCAAGATAAAGATGAGCTTCTGCATAGTGTTTATCAAGTTTTAGAACGTCTTCCAAAAGGGCTTCTGCATCATCGAGCTCACCATCGAGATAAATTTCCTTCGCTCGCTTAAACAGCTCTTCTGCATCATTAATTAATTCAACTTCGAAAAAAACTCGTGTTCCAAGTGAGATTGCAAGAGCTCGCACGACACCGGTAAGAAAAAAAGTAGCAACTTGAACAAGCATAAAATACGAAAGCGGAATATCCGGAAGAATTGCCTTCCCGCGATACTTGAGTCTCACCTTGTGGATCATTCCCTGGCCATACCAATACTGAACTTTATCAACGGCTTGACGAACACTTTCTTCAAGCCGATCCGTATTGATCTCCAGTTTGATCTTTTTCGTCGGTTTTGTTTGCTTAACCGGAAGTTGTTTCTTTTTCATGTTCTGCAAATTATTTCACCACAAAGACACAAAGTACACTAATCTCTTTCTTCTGAAAGCGTTCGAAATCGTCCTCGGTACCAATGACGATCATTTCATCTCCGCGGTTCAACCTTAATTGTGGCTCGGCGATTAACCGCTGGCTCTTTCCATCCCCAGACTGGCGGAGCAGAGCAAGCACTTGAAAATGATATTTCGTGCGGAAATTTACTTCGCCTAAAGTCTTGTTTTCCAGTTCTTCAGGGACTGCAATCTTACCAAGCCTGTAACCGGCTGGCATTTCAACGTAGTCGATACCTTCTTTTTCCTTTTTACGAGTAATGAACTTTGTGGCCAGGATTTTTTTCTTCAACACTTCGCGGTTATAAGCGCCGATAATGTCACGCCGGGTGATCACACCTAAAAATTTATTGTCGTCTTTGTTATCCACAACAGGAATCTGATCCGCGTCTGTTAAGTAGAGCGTATCCATCACATCGATTAAAGATTGCCCCGGAAAAACTGCTGTAACGGGGGTTGCAACATCTTGGGCATTTACAAAAGAATACAAATCCTTCTCATTAAAAAACTCTTTCAGATCATGAAGATCGATTGAACCAATCAAACGTCCATCGTCATTTACAACATAAAGAAGATTTGTCCTAGATCGCAAGAAATGATTCAGAACATCATTCAAATGTTTTTTCCCTGGAATGAATGGAACTTCCTTGCGCAAGATATCTTCCACTCGGATTCCACGCATCGCATTTTCTTCAAACGTAAGATCAAAACGGATCCCTTTTTTGCGAAGTTTTTCTGTGTAAATCGAATCCCGGTGAAATTGACGAGCCACCATGCTGCTTACGATGCAGGACAGCATGAGCGGCAGAATAATTTCGTAATCCAACGTCATTTCAAAAACCATAAGAATCGACATAATGGGCGCATATGTAGTGCCGGCCATCAAACAACCCATACCAACAAGGGCATACGCGCTTGAAAACGCAACATGATTTGGAAAAGCTTCATGCGCTGCAAATCCAACAAAGCCCCCCAGCGCTGCTCCGATAAATTGAGTCGGTGTAAAAACACCGCCAGATGCTCCCGATCCAACGCTGATACTTGTTGCCATAATTTTCAGGTAAAAAAGCAGAAGCATTAGACTGAAACCCATCTGGCTTAAAAGCATTGTGTTAATCGCGTTATAACCATTCCCCCAAACATGCGGCCAGCCTAAGCCAATGATGCCGATCAACAAACCACCGAGTCCGCTTTTCACGATGAGTGGAACATTTCGTCTGCCGAATTCACGTTCGGAAAGCTTTAATGATTCCCTCAGAAGTGCTGCAGCGATTCCAGCAAGAATTCCTAAAACAACATAGGCAATGAGCTCCCATTCTGACACGAGACTGAAATGAGGCGTGCCATAAACTGGTTCATTTCCGAAAATGCGGCGGTATACAAGAGTTGCAACAATCGATGAAACGACAAGTGGTGCAAAAATTTCAATCGCGAAGTTGCCAATGATAATTTCCATTACAAAGAACGATGCAGCAATCGGAACGTTATACGCTGCAGCGATTCCTGCGGCAACACCACAGCCGACAAGAATGCTAATGTTTTCTTTTTGGATGCGGAAGAATTGTCCGGTTTTTGAACCAAGCATTGCAGCAATCTGAACAATGGGACCTTCGCGTCCGATCGATGCACCTGTTGCAATGCTCATCAAAGATGAAAAGGAACGGATGATTGCAACGCGAAAACTGAGCACTCCCCCTCTAATACTGACCGCTTCCATAACTTCTGAAATTCCATGTCCCTTTCCTTCCTTTGGCAAAAGATACAGGACACCACCAGCGAGTAATCCTCCGGCAGTCGGAATCAGTAAACGCAAATACCATGGCAGCCGTAGACAAGCTTCAAGGAAAGAAGGCTGCGATCCGATAATCACATCTTGCACAGTGTTGGATAAATCTTTGAACAGGACTGCTGCAAGACCGCCAAGACCCCCAACAAGTGCAGCAAGCAATAACAGTACAGGACGTGTATCAAAACTGCGCCTTCGTTTCCACCATTGCGGATAAAGCCAAAATGAACGGACTTGATCGGAACTTTGAGGTTTGGCTTCGTCTGTCACTCTTTATTCCAGTAAAAACCGACTTCTATTACTATACTAAGAACTTACCATGGAACCAGAATTAGAAGAGTTTATTTCGTTGTTCAATAGAAAAGAGTTTTATGAGGCGCATGAAGTCTTAGAACAGCTCTGGCTGGAGACTGTAGGCGAAGATAAGGACTTTTATAAAGGTTTGATTCAATGCGCTGTGGCGCTTGCACATCTACAGCGAGGCAATAGAAAAGGTGCCGATAAAGTTTGCGGAACCGCATGTGTCTATCTGGACCGGTATCCTGCAGAGCATCAAGGCATAAAAAATGAAGCTCTTGTTCAACAGATGCGCGCCTTCTTTCAGAATGCCAACCCTGATCTTGAACAACGCTCCGGCAATTAACACTCTGAGACTCAGCGGTTAAAGCAACTGGGCAATCGCCCATTCCGCATGCTCACGTATCATTTCATCCTGCGATTCCAAATGTTTCGCAATTTCATTTCGAAGTTCAGGACGCTTTGAATTTCCTGCTGCTACAAGACAATTTCGAATAAAACCTCGATATTTTGCGCGCAAAACATTTGTTCCTTGAAAACGATCCCGAAACTCTTCGGGTGACATCCGTAAATATTCAGTTAAAGTCGCAGCAAGGATTTCCGGACGCGGATTAAAGCGCGGGTCACCAGCATACGCAAATCGATTCCAGGGACAAACATCCTGACAATCATCACAGCCAAAAATCCGGTGTCCGATTAAAGAACGCAATTCAACAGGAATTGATTCACGAAGTTCAATTGTTAGATAAGAAATGCAAAGACGGGAATCAAGAACATATGGCGCAACGATCGCACGCGTCGGACATGCCTCAATACAACGTTCACAGGTTCCGCAGTGATCTTCAGCCGGAGCATCCGGTTCAAGTTGAAGATCGGTTAAAATCACGCCTATAAAAAACCAGGAGCTGCCCTCTTGATTCAAAACGTTTGTATGTTTTCCAATCCAGCCGACTCCAGCTTTCTGGGCCCAATATTTTTCTGAGATTGGGCCAGTGTCTACATACGCCTTTGTCACCGCTTGCGGAGCCAATTCCAGCAGAAAATCCGAAAGCTGCTCTAGCATCGGCAGCATAACGCGATGATAATCCGTTGCCCATGCATATTTGCTGATCATGCCTTCCTGGGATTGATCCGCGCCCTCGGTCCATCGGTAATTTAATAGTACTACTATCATAGTATTACAGCCATGGCAAGACTTCGCGTGGTGAGATGCGTTTGGAATTTTCCATATACTTCATCTGCCCGTGAAAGCCTTTGGAAATCCAATCGCGTAAATTTCCTACTTCGTCTCCGGGTCCGACAGAACAGATACCAACACGCGAAAATCCGATCTCCAGAGCTTTCTGCTTGAGCTTTTGCGTTATGTTCATCACATTCCTATAGTAATCTTAATCGAGGCCGGGCTTTGCGGCTGTGGGGTTCGAAAGCCCGGCCTCAAAATTGAACGTGTAAAGGCCCGGCCTTCGCTCCCCACTACCGCAAGGCCGGGCCTTCAACAAATCAATATGGAATTGCCTTCACTTTTGCGACAGAAATTGATTCAAGAACCTCCAGGAGAATTGTCTGATCCAGGTCGTGCATTAGCAGCTGTACTTGTTCCATTTTTTGAACGGAATGGAGAATGGCATCTGCTGTTCACACACAGGAGTGAAAATCTTCAGCATCACAGCAGCGAAATCTCATTTCCAGGCGGAACCATGGAATCGATTGACACAGATTTGATGGCAACAGCCTTAAGGGAATTGAAGGAAGAAGTTGATGTACCGGCGGAACGGGTTGAAATTTTAGGACGGCTCGAACACTGGCGCACGGTCAGTAGTTCTTTTCTCGTGGTTCCGTATATAGGAATGTTGTCTCCGGCAACTGAGTTTCGGGCAAATCCGGAAGAAGTTGCAGAGTTACTGGAAGTACCATTGCGTGAGTTAAGAGATCCGGCAATTTTTCGTCAGGAAGAAAGGGTGATTGATCAAAAACTGTACCCCGTTTACTATTACGAATGGCGTTCCCATACAATTTGGGGGCTCACCGGCCGCATCGTTAAAACTTTGCTCGATTTATTGCAATCCAATACGCAATAAAATCGCGCATGTCCCGGAGGAATTCTCATGATTGAAGACATTCGATATTCAAAAAAAATCAATTGGCCTCTTTTTGTTTTGTTTTTCGTTTTAATGATCGTCATGCTGGTTTACTTTGATAAAGCAATTGCGCAGGATAACAAAGATCCAAAAGCCGTAAAACTGGCAGAAGAAACCATTAAAGCGATGGGCGGAATGGACGCCTGGAAGAATACAGCCGCAATCCGCTTTAATTTCGTAGTTGCACCGGAAGGTCAAGAAACCAGAGCAGTGAAGCATTTATGGGATCGCAAAAATAATCGTGATCATGTCGAAGGCAAAACTCGTGAAGGAAAAGTGCAGGTTGCATGGGTGAATCTTACAAATAAAACGGGTGCTGCGTGGGAAGATGGACAAAAACTTGAAGGTGAAAAACTACAAAAGGCACTCGATTGGGCCTTTAGCCGCTGGATCAATGATACCTACTGGCTGATTATGCCTCTTAAACTTATGGATAGCGGCGTCAATCTAAAATATGATGGCGAAAAAAATGGACGCGATATTTTGCATCTTTCTTTTAATAAAGTCGGCGAAACTCCAGGCGATCAATACTGGGCGCACATCAACAAAACCACAAAATTGATGGATCATTGGGATTTCGAATTGGAAGATAAAGAGAAAGGAAGCTTTGATTGGATCGATTGGCAACCTGTTGGAAGCATGAAATTTTCAAAAGTTAAAGAGAGTGCAGATCGCAAATTTCGGATCCGCTTCGAACCACTGGAGACACTAAGTTCGCCAAGCCCTGAATTTTTTAAAGAAGAATTGAAATTGCTCGATTAGGTTTGCGATTTATCCTGAGATTGAAGCGATCGAAAAACCAGGGCGATCCCTCCAACAAGCAGCACAAGCATCAGCAACGTATTGAATAAACTGGTTGGAATAAAGTAGATCTCCAGATTCGCAATGATGCCTGTAAAAATAATCAAGAGTCCCACAACTGTGAGAATCCATCCGGGAATCGACCTTCCATTGAAGAAGAGGAAACCAACTCCAAACAGGAATGGAAGCAACGCAATTCCAAAATTCCCGTAGCTGAAGAAGCGCCAGAATCCGGAGTGTACGCGTACCTGGTTTAGTAGAAGATAACCGCCGATTACGGCCATAATCGTGCCGACGACGAAAACTTTGACGCCCCCCGGAGTCCCACCTGCTCCCTTCATGGATGTAATATAACATATCGGAGCGCGGACATCTTGTCCGCATTAAGGGCCGCAGGCATCCTTGCCTGCATGAGCGGACTGGAAGTCCGCGACCCGTAATGCAGGCTGGAAGCCTGCGCTCCGTAAAGCTTTGCAAATAGTCGAGGCTCGAGTATGATCAATTTCAGAGGAGAAATGAAATGTCTGATGCATCCAATTCTTCCTTCCTGGACACTGTCGATCGTTATTTTGAAAACGCTGCTCCACATCTAAATTATCCGCGTGGACTTCTGGATCAAATCAAAATTTGCAATAGCGTTTATCACTTTAAATTCCCTGTCAGAATGGGGGATACCTACGAAGTTATTTATGCATGGCGTGTTGAACATAGCCACCATAAGCTTCCCGTTAAAGGCGGCATTCGATTTGCGGAACTTGTTGATGAAGATGAAGTGAAAGCGCTTGCATCTTTGATGACTTACAAATGTGCAATTGTTGATGTTCCTTTTGGCGGAGCTAAAGGCGCCATCAAAATCAATCCTAAAAAGTATTCGGATGAACAACTTGAACGGATTACACGGCGTTACACGGCAGAACTCGTAAAAAAACACTTTATTGGTCCAGGTATCGATGTTCCGGCGCCTGACTATGGAACCGGTCCGCGCGAAATGGCGTGGATTGCTGATACGTATGCTTCATTTCATCCAGGACATATCGATGCACTTGGCTGCGTCACAGGAAAGCCGATCACTCAAGGCGGAATTCGTGGCAGAAAAGAAGCTACAGGGCGTGGAATATTTTTCGGAATTCGTGAATGTATCTCCATCAAAGAGGACATGACAGCTCTTGGAATGGATCCAGGGCTCACTGGTAAAAAAGTAATTGTACAGGGACTTGGAAATGTCGGCTATTACTGCTCCAAGTTCTTTCAGGAAGCCGGCTCCGTTCTAGTTGGACTTGCTGAATATGAAGGCGCGATTTACAACGAAAAAGGCCTGGATCTTGAAAAGGTTGTACAACATCGCAAAGAGACTGGCTCAATCTTAAATTATCCAGGCGCCACAAATATTCCAAACAGTAAAGACGCGCTCGAACAGCCTTGCGATATTCTGATTCCTGCTGCGTTAGAAAATGTAATCACGGCTCAAAATGCACCAAGAATTCAAGCACGGATCATTGCCGAAGGCGCGAATGGCCCAACAACATTTGAAGCCGATCAGATCCTTAAAGAGAAAAAAGTTCTGATTGTGCCGGATCTGTATTTGAATGCAGGTGGCGTTACAGTTTCTTATTTTGAATGGCTGAAAAATCTGTCACATGTACGCTTCGGAAGGATGGGAAAACGGTTTGATGAAATGAGCCGCAACCAGGCTGCTGGGAGCCATTGAAAAAACCACAGGTACCAAGATTTCAGATGAAGAAAAGAAACTTCTAGCGAAGGGAGCTGATGAAGAGGATCTGGTAAATTCAGGTTTGGAAGAAACGATGTTAGCAGCCTACCATCAGATCCGCGATATTAAGGTCAAGAGCAAAACCATTCCGAATCTGCGTACTGCAGCATTTGTTAATGCAATCAATAAAGTTGCGGTATCGTACCTGGAATTAGGAATCTTTCCATAAGGCGGGAAGTCCGAATCTTTCGTTCCAAAAAATATGATAGGAACGAAAAATTGGATTTCTTTTATGGCAAAAAAAAGAGCCCTCCGGCTTTCGCCAAGAGGGCCTTTTCCTTGGAGGTGCTAACAGTGAATTGTAAACCCTTCACCAACTTGGTGAAATACATCCCCCTACAAGATCCCTATAATACGACCCCAATCGTATTATTAAACCCCTAACCTCTTTAAAACTCCCTTATAAACTCCCAAAACTCCCTATTCAAAAACCCCTTATAGACTCCCCAAAATTCCCTTATTATTTCCGGAACAAACGCCCGACCCCCCGATCGGACGTTTGCCCTGCCAGGCGACTTACGTCGCCTCTATCGAAACTCCTTATACGCCCCCATCCAAATCCTCAGACATGCTTCTGACCCACTTCTAACCCCAACCCCTGAAGGAGGTGGATCAACTCGTCAACATCAACGGGCTTGTGGAAGAAGTAATTAGCTCCTTCCTGCATTGCCTCGTTCATCAAATCCTCGTTGCCCGACATCATGATTAGAGGCATTTCATTACTGCGAGATCTTACGAACTGAATAAAATCAAGGGATTCTCTGGAATTCACAGCAGACAGTCGAATGTCAGCAATGATCGCATCAATTCCGTCCCCTGCAATTACGCTGCGTGCTGATTGTGAATCATTACAACTGATGACATGTACTGAATCCGATTGTAAGCATCGCGACAAACTGAACGTGATACTCGGTTCGTCGTCTAAAATTAAGATCTGTTTTTTTCCAGTCATTTCGTTGTCCCCACCCATTAAGAAGCAAAGGGTATGCCACATAGCCTCTCGTCGAGGCCTATTTTGGACGGCTGTATATTAACCATACAGCCCATAAATGTAAGTTACTGATAATATTGAATTTACGAGATGTTGTCTGAGTTTCAGACAGCGCTTTTATTGTACAAAGTTTAGGCGGCTAGCCCTTTGGATCTCCCCCTGCTCCCTTTCACCCTTTCTCCCCTGCCTTTTGTTGAGCTGCAAAAATAACGATCAAGCCACGTTATTTGCTTGCATTAGCCTTCTTTTGCCTGATGACGTTCTGGCGCATATCGATTAGCTAACAATCCAGTTGCTTCTTCGACGTTGATGTCCTGCACCAAAACCCCTTCTTGCCCATAGGGTAAGTAAGCCATGCACTGGCCTGACGGCGTGATGATGCTTGTTGCCGACTCTTGAAAGCGCAAAGCATAGTTAACACTCGCAAAATAAATTGTATTTTCAATGCTGCGCATCATCATCGCCTTCTCATAGTAAGGAGCACTGGAGGAGCCCCATTGTGTTAAGTGAACACCTTCTCGATCGCTTCCGGTGAGTTGCGGATGAAAAACGATTTTGGCACCGCGTGTCGCAGCCCATCGCACTGTTTCGGGATAGCGCCAGCCTTCATGACAAATCGCTATTCCAAACTTCATTCCCTTGATTTCAAAAAGCTGACGCGAATTTCCCGGCACATAGAATTGATCTTCCGTTGGATCTAATTGATTTTTTGTTTGATATCCCTGAATTTGCCCATCGGAGTCGATCACTAAGGCAACGATTTGCCTGCCGCTTTCCGTAACTCTTTCCATTCCCAGGATGGTTGCCACTTTATACATTCGTGACCACTCTGCCACAGTATGTTCAACCATTTCCTGGTTCTTTCGATCATAGGGTGGCACTTCAAAATCCTGCCCGCGCAAACCAGGTAGATAAGCCTCAGGAAAACAAACAATATCTGCAGCTTGATCGGATGATTTGGATAGGAGTTGCTTGATTTTGTCTAATCCATCATCAATTGATGAAGCAATACGTGGTGAAGCTAAAGCGATAATCATGCTAACGCAGCTTATTTCACTTCGTTCAAGTATGAAGTTAGTCGTTTTATTTTTCCATTGCGCATGACAAAAACATCACAGAATACGGCCTTGAAAATATCTCCACCTCTTTTCTTTGATTGAACAGATCCTTCGGCAACAACAACATCATTTTCTTCGATCATTCGGGTAATCGTTAGATTAGGCTTACCTTCAAATGCATCATTTTCTATTTCTTTATCGAATGAATCCTTACCAGCAAGAAGAAACATGCCTGGTATTTCCCACTCAACATCATCGGTTAAGCAAGATAGGATTTGTTCATGATCGGATTTCCTGAAGCCATCGATGTATTTTTCAATCGTTCTTTTGTTTTCGCTCATCATTTGATTACCTGTATCCTGTTGCATCGGCCGGTTTGCCTGGATCCTGAACTTCACGAACGTAGCGCCAGGCATCTGGTTGTGAACCATCAAGATCCTTGAAGCCGTACACTTTTGCGAGCTGTCCGCTCGAAAGAGATTGACCGCTCCATCGTATCACTTCCGGATCTGCGGCAAGATGCGCAACGGCTCTGCCTACATAATGCGGTGTTTCAGTAATAACAAAGTGCGGTTGCTTTGCAATTGCATCGCGCCAGTTCGATTCGCTCACACCGTAGTTATCCAACATTTGTTCGGAACGCAACCATCCCGGAGTGAGCGCAATTGCAGTGCACTGATGCGGACGAAGTTCATGCGCTAGTGACCATGCCATGCGAACGACCGAAGTCTTTGCAAGATCATAAAACAGCGACAATCGGTACTTTTCATTGTTGTATTCAGCCGTACCATCGGTCATCTCAATCACAAGTCCACCTGGATTCTTGATCATCAAAGGTAACGCGAAATGACTCGTGATGATGTGAGTGTCAATCGCAAGCCGCAACATCCGTAAACCTTTTTCGAGTGAATGTTCCCATACCGGGACATTCCATTGGATCAGGAAATCCGCACCCCAAACATCGTTTACTAAAATATCAAGACGATTTTGTTCGCGCTGGATTCTAGCAATCAATTTTTCAACCTGCACTGGATCCAGATGATCGACCTGGACAGCGATTGCCTTGCCGCCAGCTTGCTGCACAAGCTCGGCGGTTTCTTCAATCGTTTCAGGACGGTTCAACTCAGAACGTTGTGTTCGCGTTGTACGGCCAGTAACGTACACCGTCGCGCCAGCAGCGCCTAATTCGATCGCAATCCCGCGACCCGCACCTCGCGTTGCGCCTGCAACTAGTGCGATCTTGCCTTCAAGTCTTTTCATCATCCTTTCCAATTACTTTTTCTTCGATTTTGCATCCGCGTTTATCTTCTCCAATCTAAATTTTACAATCTGCATTATCAAGTCGTATGGAATTGGCTTATCCAGTGGGAATCTTACAGTTGCCTTTGAGGTTCTATACACAGACAGCTCTTTGTTGAATTTTTGTGTTCCGGCAGGTGCAGGATATATCCCAATATGATTTTTGTACCCAGCGAAACTAATCAAATTTCCTTTTAAGACGAAGGTAGGAATTTGATACTTGATTGCTTCTTCGGCACCCGGAGCAGCTTTTCTAATCGTCAACCGAATCTTTTGTAGAATCTTTTGAACATCAGATGGAAAGCCCGCGATATATTCATCGATGGTTTTCGGTGGTTGAGTTTTCACAATTACTCCTTGATATCAATTAACCGAAATCAACTCGAAAGACTATCTGCAACGTTGAGTATCACCGCTGAACAGTGCCTGCGAACGTGCCCATTACTCGGAATGACTAGTCGGGCGACCGCTAAATCTAACTTCTAATTTCGGTTATGTGTTGGTGAATGCGTACGATGTCTGCACAACTGACAATCACTGCGTTACCAGCAGTCACCATGGACGGTGGGCTCAACAGGGTAGTGAATCGAAATCAGCCATGCGTTTGAATCACGTTCAATTGGATCACATTGGCTGTAAACGTAACGCCTACAAATCCTCAGCAACTAACACAGTATTCGAATATTGCAAATTCTTCAATGTCCGGACTGAAGCTGGGGTGAAATATTTACGCATTGTCCAATTCTTATTTGGGTCTCAGATCCAGCCGCCCAACTTGTAATTATTATGCTGCCAGACGCAGAACCTGCAAAATTTAACGCTTCGCTGTACGTGTAGCGATCAACTACTCGGCGGCTTCGAGTTCGTACTTTTTGATTTTGCTGTAGAGTGTGGAGCGTGTAATTCCAAGGATCCTGGCAGCGGTGCTCAGATTTTTACCGCTGGCTGAAATTACTTTTCGAATGTGTTCCTTCTCCAGCTCTTCCAAAGAAGAAAGTCCTGTATCTTCTTCTGTGAGACGCATTGCAGATTTTGATGCGGTAGGCAAACCTAAATCACTCGCTTCAATGTAAGGTCCCTGACACAGAATCATGCTCCGTTCAACAAGGTTGATCATTTCACGAACATTTCCAGGCCATGCGTAATTCGACATTGCTTGTTGCGCAGCTGAAGAAAAACCAAGAATTTTCTTGGCTACCTTATGGCTGATCATCTGAAGAATATGCTCAGACAACGGAAGAATATCTTCGCGAAGTTCACGCAATGATGGAATCATGATTGGCATGACATTCAATCTGTAAAACAAATCCTCACGGAAGCTCTTCATCTTTACTTCTTTTGCAAGATTTCGATTTGATGCTGCAATCACACGAACATCTACGACTTTTTCTTGAATGCCGCCCAGTCTTCGAAATCGTTTGTCTTCAATGACCTTTAACAACTTGGCCTGAACGTCAATTTGCATTTCGCCAATTTCATCTAAGAATAAAGTGCCGCCATTGGCCAATTCAAACAATCCGGTCTTATTTGCGACAGCTCCTGTAAATGCACCTTTGTCATAACCAAACAATTCAGATTCAAGTAACTCTTTCGAAAATCCAGCGCAATTAATTTCAACAAAGTTGTGGCTGGAACGATTGCTCAGAGTGTGAATTAATCGTGCGTAAAGACCTTTCCCTGTTCCGGTTTCACCCAGAATCAAAATAGTCGTATCATTCTGAGAAAGGAGCTGAATCACTTCATGAATCTTTCTCAGTTTTTCGCTCTTCCCCACATAATAATCGGCAGCTTTCGCCTCTTCCTGGACTTGTAAATAATCACTGCGTCTTTTAATTTCATTAATTTCAAGTGTCTTTCGCAGCAATACAAGAAGACCATCAGGATCGATCGGCTTTGTTAAAAAGTTTTCAGCGCCCAATTTTAAAGCGTTAACCGCTGTTTCAATCGTTCCATATGCCGTCATGATGATGATGGAAACGTACTTATCCGTTTCTTTTAGTTTCTTCATGAACTCAAGCCCTTCCATGTCAGGAAGGCGCAAATCAAGCAAAACGACTGCAGGATTGTGTGTTGTAAAAAGCTGAAAGCCTTCCCCTGCCGTCCCTGCTGTTATGCAAGAGTAACCACCTTGCTGTAAGAGCCGGGTCAGGCCAAAACGGATTGATTCTTCATCATCAATTACTAAAACTTGTTCTTTCATGGTGCCCCCACCACAGGCAGACTGATTCGAAACGTCGTGCCTATCCCCTGATGCGATTCCACTGAAATACGTCCTCCATGATCATGAATCACTTTTCGGACGATTGAAAGGCCTAATCCTGTACCCCTTTGTCTGGTTGTAAAAAATGGATCAAAAATGCGCTGCAACGATTCCCCACTGATTCCAATTCCATTGTCTTTAACAACAACATGAATCTCATGCGGATCTGACAACGACATATATTGCAGAAATACATCTATCTTTGCTGGGCCGCGCGCATGCTGGATTCCATTCTCAAACAGATTCACCAACACTTGATTGATCTTGTTTCGATCCAAATAAATTGGCGGGATAATTTCATTACAATATAGTGTAATAGCAACATCTTTGTACTGCGGCGTTTTCTTGTAGTGATCAATCACTTCTTGAACAACTTGAACAATATCCGATGCATTCTTATCGATCTTGACAGGCCGTGCATAGTTTAGCAAATCTTCCATCAAACGGTTCAACCTGCCCGTCTCATTAGTAATAATGTCTAGAAATGGTTTGATCTCTTCTTTGTTTTGCAGTTCATTTGCAAGTGCACGTGCAGTTGTTGATATTCCGAATAGTGGATTCCTGACTTCATGAGCAACACCTGAAATTAATTTACCGGTTGAAGCCATCTTTTCACTTTCAATTAATTGTTCCTGCATCCGCTTCAACAGAGTCATATCGCGCAAAACATTGATTGACCCGACACGGATCCCAGATTTGTCTGTAAATGGAAATGCTTGAATTTGCCACAATCCATCCGCAAATACTGGAGCTTCGACTGTAACAGCTAGACCTGTTTGCATCATTTTCGGGACAGGGCACCACGGACAAATCGTATTACGATGATAAATGTGCTGATAACAGAATTGCCCTTCCGGTAGTTTGATACTTTGCATCGCATAGCTTGCAAGACTCTTGTTCATCTTTTTCAAGCGATATTCATTATCAACAATGTAAATTGGATCAGCGATCGAATCGAACGTATTCTCCCATTCGCGCTGACTACTTGAGACACGTTCAAACATGTCGGCATTTTCAAGAGCAATCGAAACCAGATCGCCAAAGATTTTTGCAATCTGAAGCCTGCCAGGATCTGTTGCAAATTGTGGCGATCGCCCGCGCAATACAAGCAGCGCATGAGGTGATCCACGCTGAGGAAGTGGAATTAAAACCGCAGGATCGGTCCCCTCTTCCATTCGAACATTCGATATTCCACTTTCAAGTTCACGGAATGCCGAAGCAAGCATCGTTTGATTGGATGGAAGCGGACCAGGCAATCCACCTCCGGATTGTGCCTTTACAGAAAAGCCGGTTCGCGATTCTGCAGAACAAGAAAGTACAACTGCAGATTCAGCGCCAAAAATTTTAAGGGCTTCTTCGCAGACGGCTTGATACAAATCAACTGGATTTAATATTTGTCTGCTAAGGCGGGCTATGCATCCCTGCAGATCCATCAACGCCGCGCTAGCCGAAGTTGAACCCGAAGGGCCAGCAGCCCCCCACTTCTGCTGAGCGTTCAAATTTGGTCAGATACCTCACCGTCATTGTAATCGAATGCTTAGCAGTGAAGCAAGAAACCGCGTGATAGAATAAACGACTATGGCTCGGCCACAGAAACTAATCGTCGTTGTGGACGACAATGCGCTGTTTTGCAACAAAATGGCTCAATTCTTCAAAGAGCGGTACGGGGATAAAGTTAAAGTTGAAACGTATACCGATCCATTAAAAGGATTGACCGGTTTGGTGCCTGACCTCGATTTGTTAATCGTCGACTTAGAAATGCCGATGATTGATGGGAAAAAATTTCTTCATTTTGCCCGGCAAAAAGGCATAGACCGCAAAAGAATCATTATTGCAAGCTTCCAAAGTGCTGAAATCCTACACGAAAAATTCCAACTCTCTGAATGTCTTGCAGTCATGGATAAGAATGAACCTGAACAACAAAAAGTTTTTGCAATGATTACCGATTCGATTATGAAGAAGCCTTGAGGATGCTATGGAATATCTGGAAACCCTTTCAAAACTACCGCTTCATTTTGAGATCCATAAACTTCATCCGCTATTAGTACATTTTCCAATTGGACTTTTGTTCATTTCTCTTGTGTTTTACCTTTTTGCTGCGGCAAAAAAAAGTAAAGGTGCTGAGCTTGCAGCACTTTCCAATCTAATTACAGGAACGCTTCTTTCGTACGGAGCGCTTTATTCCGGTATTTTAGCGGAACATGCCGTACAACATAGTGGACCTGTCCACGAATTTGTTGAATTGCACGAAAAGCTCGGATGGGGTGTTGCAGGCATTTTCACGATTCTGAGTTTATGGGGATTCATCGCATATAAACGGCCTGGTGGAAAAGTGATTCCTTTATTCCTGGTCCTCTTTTTGATTGGCGGAATCGTTCTTGGACTTCAAGGTTATCTAGGTGGTTATCTTGTTTATGATGCGGCAGTTGGAGTTAAGAAATAATCATTCACTCTTCCAGGCTTCTGAAACTCGCTTCCCTTTCTCAAAATCATCAACAACAAGAATCAGTTGATTTTGATGATCACTATAAATCACTTCAATGTTGACTCCGGCTTCCGCCATTCTGCGTGAAATTTTACCGAGTTGACCCGGTTGATCTTGCTTCAAACGTTGTACTAAAACTTCACGTTCGTCCAACACTTTAATTCCCGCTTCATTCAAAGCACGGCGCGCTTCTGATCCATTTTCAACTAAGAAGTGCACGATACCTTTGCCTTCAAATACAAATCCCCCGCCGCCTTCGATGCTAACGCCAGCTTTACCAAGCGCTTCACCCATTTCTGCTAAAGCACCCGGGCGATTCTCCAATAAGATTGCGAGATCTTTCATATTATTCGCTCCTTAGATGAACTAGCCCCCGGCGCAAGCCGGGGGTAAAAGAATTGAGAACGAACCAGCCCGCTTCAAGCGGGCGTAAGACCATTACTCTGAACACTCTTACGCCCGCCTTTGGCGGGCTGGATTCTCATATACATACTGTTCCCCCGGCTCACGCCGGGGGTTAAAAATTCATCCGCCGATTCTATTATGTCATTTGCGAGCAATTCGGGAACTTCCAATGCAGCAAAATGGCTCCCTACCGGAAATTCAGTCCAGCGACGAACATTATATCCACGCTCTACCCATTCGCGCGGCGGCATCGGTTCTTCCTTTGCAAATCGCGCGATCGCGCAAGGAACGTTGACACGTTGACCGGGCTGCAAATGGACAGGAGACTTTCTCGCTTCGTAATAAAGCCTGATCGATGAACCAAAGGTTTCAGTTACCCAATAAAGCATGATGTTGCTTAGTAACTCTTCATAAGTAAAGTGTTCCAAAACATTTTTCCCAGAATGACTCCACCCGTGAGATTTTTCCAGAATCCATGCTGCAAGACCAACTGGAGAATCGTGGATTGCGTACGAAAGCGTTTGAGGTTTAGTCGCCTGAATTGCTCCGTAAGCGCCTTCTTTTTGAATCCATTCTTCCTGATCCTTTAGGAAGTTCTTTTCCTGATCAGTCAATTTGTCTTTTTCTGTGAGACTCGGCTTATAAGAACCTGGAATGTAGTTCAAATGAATGCCGTTCAGGGATTCCGGTGAATCCAGACCGATCCATGTGGATACAGTAGCTCCCCAATCTCCACCCTGTGAAATGAATTTTTTGTATCCCAAAGCCTCCATCAGCTTCACCCAGAGTTTTGCGATTCGTCTCGGATTCATTCCGGCAATATCTGACGCATCAGAAAATCCGTATCCTGGAAGTGAAGGAATGACAATATGGAACGAATCTTGAAGTAGCGGTGCGATTTTTAATAGTTCCAGAAATGAACCAGGCCATCCATGAGTGATGATCAGGGGAACTGCCTGAGGATTTTTGCTTTGGAGATGAACGAAATGGATGTGAAGGTCATCCACTTTCAATCGGTATTGCGGAAATGAATTAATCCTGCTCTCCTCCGCTCGCCAATCAAACTTCTCCTGCCAATAATCGACAAGCTTTCGCAATACATTGATGTCCGTGCCGTAATCCCAGCCTGAGTCACGCACTGTTTTGGGCCATCTTGTGCGCGCAATCCTTTCGTGTAAATCGCTTAGTACAGACTTCAGCAACACGAATTTCAAATCGCTCGATAACCATAGCAAACCTCCATAATCGTCTTTTGATGGTTTGATACTATTCAATTTTAACTAACTAGTCAATTGCATTTTGAAGGTTAGCAGACTAAACTAGAAGCTATGTCGAAACAGCAATTTGAGCTGCTTGGTGGATCCCTTTGCCTGGATTTTCTGAATACGATTCATGAGTATGGTGCGGTTGATCCAAAAGAAGAGCTGCACAACTTAAGTGACCTTATCGCTTTCGGAACACAGACAGGTGCAATCACACAGAAGGAAGCAACAGTGCTTTCTGAGCGCGCTACGGCCAATCCAGCTATGGCAGGTAAAACACTTACAATGGCGCGAGAATTTCGACTTTTAATGCATCGCATTTTCGCAGCGATTGCTCATGCGAAGTCTCCATTGAACAAAGACCTCGATCTATTGAATCAACAACTTGCCCGAATTATGCAGAATCTGAGACTTCGCAAAAATGGAAAAGCTATGGAATGGGCCTGGAGAGATGATCATCAGAATCTTGAGCGGCTCATGTGGCCGATCGTACACTCGGCCGCGGAACTACTCACCTCTGAAGAACGTAAACTGGTTAGGGAATGTGGATCGCAAACCTGTACCTGGATGTTTCTAGATCGAAGTAAAAATCGGACACGCCGCTGGTGCGACATGAAAACCTGCGGCAATCGCGCTAAATGGCGACGCTTTTATAAAAAACATAAGAAAACCCAACCCGCCTAGCCTCAACCACAAAGACACAAAGTATTCTCGCCAAACTTTGACACCCTATAGGGATTTTGTTATATTCAGGCTTTCGTTTTCGGGCGGGAATAACTCAGTGGTAGAGTGCAACCTTGCCAAGGTTGAGGTCGCGGGTTCGAATCCCGTTTCCCGCTCCATTTACACACCTCAAAGACACAAATATGGCGGCGTAGCCAAGCGGTAAGGCAGAGGTCTGCAAAACCTTTATACGTCGGTTCAATTCCGACCGCCGCCTCTCTTCACTCATATTCCGGGCTAATCCTAATTAATTGCGGCCAGTTCCCGTTAAAGTCCCACTCGTCCCCAAACCAGTTGTGAATCGTAGTGAAACATCGCAAGATAAACAATCACAAAATCAAAGGACGAAATTATGAAACATTTTTTTCGGGCATTCACACTTCTGATTTTTATTGTTGGAATCGCTTTTTCCGAAGATACATACCGCTCCGAAATGGGAAAAGCGAATGAGGCGCTCGGCAAAAAAGATTACAAAGCATATTTAAGCCACATGAAACGCGCAGTTGAACTTCAACCAGACAAAGTCAGCCGTCCCTTTTATCAATATGGACTTGCGCGTGCCTATGCTTATAATGATCAACTTCCAGAATCACTTCAGACGTTGGAGACTCTCTACAGTGAAGGGATAGAAGCTCCAATGATTTTTATTGCAGTTGATGATCCTGCCTTCAAAAAGTACCTAAACGATCCGGCATTTCAAAAAATTCAAAAGAAAAACGAAACGCACGTAGTTACGCTAACTCCTGTCACAGAAAATATTTTTCTCATTGAAGGAGCTGGCTGTTATCTCGCAGCTTCGATCGGAACGGATGGCGTTTTACTTGTGGATAGCGGCTATCCACAATTGAATTCTCAAATTCAATCTGCATTAAATGCTAAATCCGGAAATAAAATTGTCCGACGCATTATCAACACACACGAACATATGGATCATGTCGGTGGAAATGCAGGAATGCGCAAAGATGCCGTCGTCATCGCACATGCAAAGGTAAGGCCTGCGATTCAAAAGCCGTCTGAATACTTTTCGGATTTTTCAATTCCTGGAATGCCTGAAAATCAATGGCCGGACGTGGTATTTGATGATGAACTCACCCTCTACTTTAATGGTGAAGAAGTTCGGGTGATTGGACTTCCGGCGCATTCAGAAGGTGATTCGATAGTGTATTTCGCGAGTTCACATGTCCTGCATATGGGAGATAACTACTTTCCAGGAGGACCGAGATATTTGTATCCCGGTGAAAGCATAAAAGAATATTTTGATGTTTTCGGTCCGTTTATTAAATCTCTGCCTGAAAATACGATTGTCCTGAGCGGTCACGCCAAACCGGTCCCGATTGCCGATCTGCGCGCGATTTATGATAAGACGGAGTCCATGTACGTTTTTGTTCAAAATCAAATTCAGCAAGGAAAAAATTTTGAAGAATCGAAAGCACTTGCAGAAAAAGGCGGGTATCCGGCTGATTGGCTTGAGTTTTATTTCAAACACTTAACCAAAGATAAACCAGAGGAGACCGGAAAAAAGTAAGAGCAAACTTAAACAACCCGAAGATTTTTGTGGAAGCAAACCAGTCTTCCGTAATTCACTTTCAACAGCTTCCACTGCATCTTTGGATTCCTTCAAGCCGAGTCCGCTCGCTTCACGATAAAGCTTGATGGCTTCAATCTTCTTCCCTGCCAATAACAATTGGCGAACTTCATCGTTTGTCATATTTAAACAATAAGGCTTAGCGTGAAAGCATTTCCTGTTGGCGAAAGAGTAAATCCTGCTTCATCGGTCCAATCAAATTCCGGACATTTGGCTTCCACATACCAATGGACTTGAAAGCCTTTTCCCTCATATGTATACGGACCTTCAGGCAGTTTAAAAGAAAAACTGATAACGCCTTCTTCAGGAAGGTTGGACCAGCGAAGTCCTGCTGGGTACAGTGGGTCCGTTTGAACTTTATTGGAAACTTCCAACATCAAAGATACATCGATATCCCCTGCTGGTTCTTCAAACTTCCAACGAACCGTTCCATCAATCACTTCCCCGGGTTTGTAGGAATCTCGCGGAAAGTCTACATATAAATATTCATCATCAGTTTCTTCTATTTCGTCTTCTATGTCTTTCATATTCCTTCTTATGAGATCGGTGATGGTTGAATTACGATTGGATATTCTTCATGCACATCGGCCCAACCACCAATTTTCACTTCTACTCTGAGCAGCCATTCTATTTTTGAATAACCGAAGAAGAACGAATGCATCAGGTTGTCCGGTATTTTGATTCTTGTTCTTCCGTCACGAATTTCGAAAATTTGAACAGTCTCATAAATCGGAAGTATTACTGAATCTACTTGCTTGCTGGTGTATCGTGTTTTTCCTTTGGTTGTCTGTTGTTCAATTCCGTATTCGCGTCCAACAAGAATGAAAATAATCTTTTTTGCTCCGCCAATTTTCCCTTCGTAACGCCAGGATAAATCCATGGATCCGCCAGGCCATGTTGATGCAGAACTTAGCTTCACATCAGGCCGTGGATTCACCAATCCGAGTAATTGTCGAACGACATTAATTAAAACCCTGGCACAAGCAAAAGCCAGAAAAGGTGCCGCAGCTAGACCGCAACCAGGTTGTAGACCGGCTTTCCATGTTTTATAAGCAGAAAAAGATGCCCATAACGTAAGGCCCAATAGAATCACCAGCATGACAAGCATTCCAACAAACTGCATCAGTTGTGCGCGACGTGGTTTTAATGCACTTCTATTTTGATCAGTGCCCAACATTTCCTTCCACTCTTCAGTGCCTGACCTGTTCTCCAATGGAGTTGCTGAGGTTTGATCGAAGGTTTTGACATTTTTGGCAAGCGGGAAATTTGTTCCTTCTTCTTCTGAGTAGCTACCAGAGCTTGTGAAGCAACCTCACTTTGTATTTGTAATTCTTTTTTCTTCAACTTCGCTGCAACAAAAAACATTAAGAAAATTGGAATCAAATACGCAGGCAGTAACCACACCGGCTTGCGAATGAGTTTTATTTCACTACCCGACTTGTAGCCAGTAACTGTGCTTCCAGGTTTATAGCGATCGAGAAAACCCTGAGCCTCTTGTTCAGTGGCGAAATCGTCCCACATAAAGATGCCGACTGATGGATTGTCACAGCTATAAACGATTTCGGCACGATGTGGAAGTTTGGTGGCAGTACTTTCTGTATTCGGTTCGATGTAACCTCTTTTGATTTCGCAGGAAACTGTTTCCCATGGATACTTTGTGATTTCCTTTACGAACCTTGCGCCGCAAAACAAAGAGAGAGGAACTAAAACAATGAGGAAGTATTCAAAAGGAAAGCGGCGCGACTTCATTCGCGCGAATTATATCGCATCTTGCGAGAGCCGCAGTCATGCGCGAATGCACACTTTACCGAAGTGAGAGCCGCTGCGGAAGTATCGGCAGGCTTCATGGAATTCATCGAAGGAAAACGTTCGATCGATCACTGGTCGTAGCTTTGCTAATTCGATCGCACGGTTCATTGATTCGAACATGGCACGCGAGCCAACATCGATCGCCCTGATCGTAGCGCTGCTTCCCATGAGTTTCACCAGATCGATATCCGAATGCGTCCCAAGAAGGAGTCCGATGAACGCAATCGTTCCGCCAACACAAACGGCATCGATTGCTTCATTCAGCACTCCTGCAGTGTCGATAACAATGTCTGCGCCGCGGCCATCTGTTTGGTCGCGCAACGCGCGTGGCCAGTTTGGCGTTGTGCGGTAATTGATGCAGGCGTCTGCGCCTAGCTTGCGTGCGCGTTCGAGTTTCAAATCACTGCTTGAAGTAATGATCACGCGTGCACCGAAGAGTTTCGCGAACTGCAAAGCGAATAACGCAACGCCGCCTGTGCCAAGAACAACGATTGTGTCCCCTTCCTTTGCTGGAATGCCTTCTGCGATTCCGTTCCATGCGGTCACCGCTGCGCATGGAAGTGTCGATGCTTCTTCATCGCTCAGATGCGAAGGCACTAACACTAATGCAGATTCATCAATGACTGCGTATTCGGCGCAAAGGCCGTCGGCTGCTGCGCCGCCAAGCGCACCCTGCATTTTCTCAGGAGTTGGTTGACCATCGATCCACTTTGGATAAAAAATAGGAGCAACTCGATCTCCGTTCTTGAAGCGTGTTACAGCGGAGCCAATATCAACAACCACTCCGACGCCATCAGAAACAGGAATGCGTGGTCCGGTGGGTCGCCAACGATTCATGCCATCGATAACTAAATTGTCGCGATAATTCAGCGAAAGCGCCTTGATTTGCACGATCACATCGTGCGGCCCGGCAACAGGATCCGGACGTGTAGTAAAGACGACGGAATCAATCCCGAATGGTTCACGAATTTCCAGGACTCGCATCAGAAACTTTTTACCAAAAATGTATTTTTCATACAATCACGCGAGGTCTCGACTCCTACACATAAATAAGGCTATTATAAATACCTTCTGTATCCGCCATACTTTGAAAAATTGAATAGCCGGGGTGGTGGAATTGGTAGACACACGGGACTTAAAATCCCGCGGGCCGCAAGGCCTGTGCCGGTTCGAGTCCGGCCCTCGGCATAAACCCTACCACAGACCAAAAGAGTAGTTACTTACGTTTAAAAGAGGGGTCTGTATAAGGCTCAAGCTTCTCAATCAGCATTTCGGGAACGGAAACTGTTTCAAATGTGTCCCTTCGCACAGAAACTAAAATAAAGTGAGCCTTCGCAATAAGATCAACTTCACCTTTTCTTCGAACTTCAAAATTCAAGCGAAGGGATTTAGTACCAACATGCCCCACAAACACGCAGACCCGCAAGAGATCATCCAATTGTGCAGCTTTTAGAAAGTCGCATTCAATGTGAGCCCGCGGCAGCCAGACATCCAGTTGATCGAAGATTACGCTGTAGGGAAAACCGACTGAACGAAATAATTCAGTTTCTGCAAACTCAAAAAAACGAATGTATGCACCATAGAAAATAATACGTGCAGCATCCACATCTCCCCATCGAACCCGCTCTTCGATGCAGAACTTCCACGATTCATTCATTAACTTGATCATAACATTGACTGCTCATCCCCTGACAAATCCCATGAGTCCCAAAAGGCGAACAGGAAGTCTTATATTTATATTAATAAGGATGTCGAATTCCTTAGTTCCTATTCGTTCTATATCTAAATATGAACTTAACTCAGAATAACCCCTCAACATAAGGAGAATTAATATGGCACTGAAACCAAACCCAATTAACTGGTTCGAAATTCCAGTAAATGATCTCAGCAGAGCAACAAAATTCTATGAGTCAACCTTCGGAGTTGAGCTTACGCTCAATGAAATGGGCCCCACAAAAATGGCCATGTTCCCGATGGACAAAGAAGGCGCTGGTGCAGGCGGTTCACTCCTGAAAGCAGAAGGGTATGCACCGTCAGAGAATGGAACATTAGTCTATTTTTCAGTAGACGATATTGAAGCCGTACTGAAGAATGTTGAAAAAAGTGGCGGTAAAACCATTGAAGGGAAAAACGGCATAGGTGAGCATGGTTTCATCGGGATCTTTAAAGATTCAGAAGGAAACAGAATCGGACTTCACTCAATGAAATAGATTGAATAATAAGGGTCGAGTTCGATCGGATTCGGCCCTTAACAAATCTCTGCGACCTCGGCGTACTCTGCGGTTAATCTTTCTTGAAATTAATAGAGGCAGGGTACCAAACGCGTACAGGGACACCATCTTTAGTTGCGGGAGTATAAGTCCAATCTTTCACAAGTTTCGTTGCAGCCGTGTCAAGTACAGGGTGTGATGATTCAAGAACTTTTACTGCAATGACTTGTCCTGTTTCAGAAATCAAAAGATTTAATCGAACGCTTCCTTCACGTTTTAATTTCTTCATCGCGGCCGAGAATTCAGCAATATTTCTCTTCAAAATTTTTGGCGGAACGACTCCAGGCGATCCTAATTCAACAAGAGTCCCTGGCGTAATCACAGGGGCAACTGGAACTTCTGGCACAACTTCTTTTGGAATCTCCATTAATTGAGTTTCAAAAGATGCTGTCTTCCCTTCCAACACAGGTACCGTTAGCGTACGATCCAGATAACCTTCTTTTTTGAATAAGAGTGCATGTTGTCCAACTGGAGCATTTCGCCAGCGGAATGGAGTTTTGCCCAGAACTTTGCCATTCAGCGATACTTCAGCACCGTCAGGCACTGAAACAAGGTTAAGAGTGCCACGCGCCTCAACCGGCTTGGCGGCTTTTAAGACTACAGGCAGATCGATGCTTGTTTGTTCTGCGGTTAACTGAACATCCTGCTTAAAGTCTTCATACCCTTCAAGCTTTAATTGAACTGAATATGGACCGATCGCTAATTGAGTAAGTTGAACGGGAGTTACACCTTTTTTCTCATCACCAACGAATACAGTCGCACCAGCTGGCTCGGAAGTCACGTTAATTTGGCCCAGCACAGGCACTGCGGAGGGAGTAGGTTGTTCACTCATCTTCTTTTCATTAAGGCGACGTAAATGATCGATCTGCTCATTGCCGTCGTTTTCGTTGGAACCTGACTTCATCCGTACCAAAAATAAAGTGGCACCGAGCAATACTAATCCTGCCACGACTAAAGCACCCAGACGAAACATTGACGATTTTGGCTTCGTTGTGGTTACAACGGAAGGCGGTGGCTGCATCGGTTGATTAATGGATGTTGGCGGAATCGATGCCGGAGCTTCTTGTTGCCTTTTATCCGCTTCGTCATTAATCATCTGATTGATTACATCAGAATCCATACTTTGCATGGTTCCTTGCTTTTCTGCCCACAATCTTTCTTCAAGATCAACCATTGCCCGTAAATTTTCGAAACGGTCGTTGTTATGGACCATGGGTTTAAGCGAACGCAAGAGATTCTGAGCTTCATTAAATTCTTGCTTTGAAGAATGTTCCTGAATCCGCGTAAACACTACTCTAAGAATTTTGCTAATCTCGGACTTCGCAGTTGTATTTTGCGGTTGTCTCTGTGTGATTACCGTATAAAGTTCTAAGGCTTTATCTAATTTATTTTGGTCAACGTGTTCACGTGCTAGCAAGAAAAGCTGTTCGGTATTTTCACTTATACCAGGTAGGCTCTTTCGCGCAGCGACAGGGGTAGGCGCAGGATACACCACGCTGAGCAGCTGCAACGTGTCGGCAACTTCGGCAGCGGACTGAGGCCTTTTCGCCGGCTCCTTTGCGATCATTTTATGAACAAGGTTTTCCAACTCCGGATGAATGTCAGGCAATACTATGCTTAATTGTTGAGCGGGTTCATTAATGTGTTTGAACAGCACAGCTACTGCATTTTCATCGGTAAATGGAAGATGGCCTGCAAGCATTTCATAAAACATGATTCCAAGACTATAGATATCGCTGCGCGCATCCGTTGGTTTACCGAGAGGTTGTTCTGGCGGTAAATAATGTGGAGTTCCAAGGACTGTACCTGTTTTTGTAAGATTGCCTTCGAATTGAACGCGCGCGACTCCAAAATCCATTAGCATCGGCCTGCTATAGTTATCCATCATCACATTCGCCGGTTTGATATCACGATGGATTACATTGTTTGCATGCGCATAATCCAGAGCTTCAGCCAGCTGACGGATAATATGAACTGCGGCAGCCGAGGATATCCGTACCTCGCGATGAATCCTTGAATGTAAAGTTTCACCTTCAATGTATTTCATTACGATGTAATGAACGCCTTCCGCCTCGCCTACGTCATAGACGTCGATGATATTCGGATGTGAAAGTGATGCGGCCGATTTGGCTTCTCTCTGAAATCGCTTTAGTAGATCAGGTTGACGTGCATAATGGGCATGAAGGATTTTGATCGCGACTTTTCGGGACAACAATAATTGTTCCCCAAGGAAGACATCGGCAAAACCACCGCTGCCAATTCGGGAAATAATCTTATATTTGCCCGCGAGCGCTTTTTCTACATCAATAGTATTAGGGTTTTCTGTGGTCACTGTTGTTATTGGTCCAAGGAGTATAACGTAAAACTTCCGAAACTCTCCTGGCGAGACAATCATCTTACCACAGAGTTTACGGATCAAAAAAAAAGCCCGGCACAAAGACCGGGCTTTGGAATATATCGCGTTTTTTAATGGTTGAGGAAAGCCTCTCCTGTTTGAGTCCGTCTAGCCGTAATAATCTCCCTCACGACTTCCAGATACAGTTTAATGTCTGCCCATCCAGTGATATGAGTCACCAGTTCGGCAATCTGTCTGGGGCGGAGATAAAACGACTTCGTTGCATAACGCTGAAGTTCTTTCATCTCTTTGCCGGTACGGCCTTCAGGAATGAAGACCGGATCATAAGTCGAGTATCCGGCTTGAGAATTGAAACGGGACCAATCTCTACCACTGATTAATCCGCGCTCCAGCGCAATATTATAAAGAGCTGTTCCTGGATATGGAGTTGCAAGCGAGAATTTCGCAAAATCCAATCCCAGGTCTTTTGCAAATTGAATCGTTTCGAGGGACTCATCGCGCGTTTCCGTTGGGAAACCAAGGATGAGAGTTCCACGAGTTTTCAATTTAGCTTTGCGAGCCATTGCAACAGCTTTTACGATGTGCTCTTTCTTTTCACCTTTTTTCATCAGTTCAAGTAAGCGTGGTGAACCACTTTCGATACCGAATGAAATCATTTTGCAATTCGCATCTTTCATCGCCTTTAATAAAGGCTCAGTTACTTCATCGGCACGGCCTGCAGCGGTCCACAACAGTTTCTTGTGTAAACCTTTCTGCTGGATTCTTTCGCAGATTTCGAAAACACGCTTTTTACTGATGATGAAATTATCATCCAGGAAGATGATCTGCCGCGCTTGATACTTGTTGTGAAGTATTTCCATTTCATCCACAACACGCTCAGCCGAATGTGCACGATATTTAAATCCCGACACCTGACGCGCTGAACAGAAGATGCATTTAAAGGGGCATCCACGTGAAGACATCATGACGCGCATCGGACGCGCAAACTGGCTATCAGGAACCTGGTGATACAGATCCATCTTTACACCATGCCACATCGGCATAGGCAATTTATCCAGATCTGAAAATAACGGACGATCCGCTGTTTTTACAACTTCATCGCCATCACGGAAAACAATTCCCGGAATGTTTTTCAGTGCCGAAGCATCCCAACCCTCTGAAAGAACGTTATAAACGTCAATCATCGTGTGTTCTGCTTCGCTGATCGCAATCAAATCAATGTTGCGATCTTCCATGACTTCATCAGGAAGAACCGTCGGATGAGTTCCGCCGGCCAGTACATACACTTTGGGAAAATTCTTTTTAACGAGTGCTGCTAATTTATAAGAATCAAACGCCGTAGGAGTCAGCATTGTAATGCCGACAAATAAGGGGTTCATCTCTTTAATATTCTTACAAAGTTCTGCTTCGGAAAGGTCATCACATTGACCATCCATAATCCGAACTTCAATCCCCTCGGCTTCTAACATGCCTCCGAGATATAGAAGAGAAACGGGCAACAAGAGAGATGCCGCATCGCTAAGCTTTCCATAGTGCTCGTGCACGTTGAAGGTGGGATTGATTAGAAGAACGCTGGGCTTTCCTTTGTTCATCCTCATCTCCTAACTATTTTTTTTTTGTAAACCTCAAATCTATGCTATTCGATAGACTCAAACTATGTCTTTATAGCACAACCATTTATAGACACATACCAAAACGCGTTGAAAATATATCACTGAAATATAGTAGTGTCAACCACTTGCGAGCAAATCGCGTAGGGGCGGGTCTACAGACCCGCCCGTCAAAATCAATTTTTAACACATTCGGGCGGGTCTTAGACCTGCCACTACCATAGAACTCTATCCTGATGTAATTTAGATCCCATGAACAAGAAACGCTCGGTTTTTGAAGTCCATAGCGAAAAAATAGAAGAACATGAAATGATGATGGGTCCTACACAGGGCAAACTTGCGGTTTTGCTCGATTTGCTTACCGATTCCTTAATTGTTGCAGGAAAACACGGAATTTATTGCAGAAACAAACAAAAACCTGAAGAACCCAGCCTGGATATGCAGATGATTATGGAAGGGCTGCTCCAGTCTAAGGAAATTGTTCAGAAAATAATGGATGATCATCGGGCAGCAACCAACAAATAAGACGGGGATCTGGTCTCATTCCGCATTCCGAATTCCGCACTCCGCATTTATCTTGCCTCTAACATATTGATTTTAGGCAGTTTCCTTTGACATCCAAACGGCTTCTGTCATATAATGAGCTGTTACCGCTACAAGAATTTGATCTTTTCGAATGAAGGAAACCGCAGCTACAGCAGTACCTGAGCAGCTCATTGAAACAAAGAATTCAGCGTCTTTGAAAGATTTTCTATTATCCCTCCGGCCAGAACAATGGACTAAGAATCTTGTCGTTTTTGCTGCGCTTGTTTTTGCGAATCGTCTTTGGGATACAAAGTCGGTTTTGTTTTCAGTTGCAGCTTTCTTAGATTTCTGTTTGTTATCTGGCGCCGTTTATCTCATCAATGATGTCATTGATTATGAACAGGACCGTTTTCATCCTGAAAAACGGACCAGGCCAGTCGCGAGTGGAAGATTAAGCCGGAGTGTTGCCACGACAGCTGGAGTCGTTCTTTACATTACAGCTCTGGTATTGGCTTACCTGATTGGAAATGGATTCTTGCAGATGGCTTTACTCTACACAGCGGTAACAGTTGGTTATACGTTTTACTTTAAGAAAATCGCAATCCTGGATGTGTTTGCGATTTCAATCGGATTTGTTTTGAGAGCAATTGCAGGAAGTAAAGCAATAGGGGCGGATGCTTCTTTCTGGCTGCTGCTCTGTACATTTTTGTTAGCGCTATTTTTAGCGCTTAGTAAACGGCGCCATGAACTGGTGTTTCTATCAGCGGATGCTGCAAAACATCGTTCAAATCTGGCGCAATACAGCCCGTACCTTCTAGATCAAATGATAGGCGTTGTTACAGCCTCCTGTGTGCTGTCTTATACTCAGTACACAGTATCATCGGAAACGATAGCAAAATTCCATACAGATAAACTCTATTTCACGGTTCCATTTGTGATTTTTGGAATTTTTCGCTATCTCTATTTGATTCACAGGGAACAAGGTGGAGGGATACCCAGTCGGCATCTTGTGTCGGACAAGCCATTGCTGATTTCAATTATTTTTTGGATTTTGACATGTGTGGGTATCATCTATTTCCCTGTTTTACGCGGATTATTTGATTAGAAGTGAAGGGCTAAACGAGGAGACCCTATGAAGGATAACAAGATCCCTTCCCATCAAGTTGATGTGGTAGAGATCATGAAGAAAATTCGGCAGTCGGCTTCAAGTAACCGCACCGAATTGACACTTGAAGAGAAAGTGAGAAGGGAAGCAAAAAGTGAACTGATTTCACTTGCACAAGCAGCTCAAATTCCTGACTCCACCGTGGATGAAATCCGACAACACACGGTATTTGAACCGTATGATCCACGTACCCTCTATTCCTCCTCCCGTCCGGGAGTTGGAAGCCTGATCGGCTTAATTCGAAAAATTTTGAAGCCGATCACCAAACTTTTCATTAATCTGGATCCACTGGCCCATGAGGTTAACCGGCTTTCGTTGCTCAACAATTTTTACCTGAAGTCGATTCAGGATTTAATCGGCAAGAATGCTGCTCTTCGGGTTGAGATGCATCAGATAAAACGAAGATCAGGACCTCAGCATAGCCGGGATCATGCACGTGCCAATCATCAAAATTTCCGGCGTACCCGCCATCCGCGGCGCGAGCAGTCCGGAGAAATGCGAAGCAGGCACCCACGTCCGGGTTCCAGAACGCCTGTCGCGGAGGAGCCGCAGGCATAAATAAGCATTCCAGCCAGAATTTCTGGGGGCGGCGAATTGACCGCCCCCGTTTTTATCTCATACACACAAAATGAAAATTGCATTCGTAGTACAACGTTATGGACTCGATATTAGCGGCGGAGCAGAACTCCATTGCCGTTATGTAGCTGAACGTCTTTTAAAACATGCCGAAGTGGACGTACTGACAACATGTGCCACAGATTACATTCGTTGGCGGAATCATTATCCGGAAGGGAATGAAAAAATTAATGGTGTTTCAGTCAAACGCTTCCGTGTTGAAAAAGAAAGGAACCCTTTGAGTTTCGGCAGACTTCAAGAAGAACTGTTGAGATACGCTCATACAGATGAAGATGAACTGCGATGGGTTGATGAACAAGGCCCGAATTCGCCGGAATTGATCCGCCATATACGGCGTTCGCGTGATGTGTATGATTTCTTTATCTTTTTTTCGTACCGTTATTATCATAGCTACTTCGGCCTTCAGACTGTTCCACATAAAAGCCTGCTTGTTCCAACAGCAGAAGAAGATGCAATTGTGCAATTTTCTATTTTTAAGAATCTTTTTAACCTTCCTCGCGCTTTTGTCTACAACTCTGTTGAAGAACGAAGGATGATTCAATCCTTAAGTTCGAATTATCACATCCCCGGAGAAGTCGTTGGAGTTGGATCTGAAGTGCCGGCTTCAGCAGATGGTGAAGCTTTTCGTAGAAAGTTCAAACTGGATGGCCCTTACCTGCTCTATATCGGTCGAATCGATGAAAACAAAGGCTGCAAACAATTGTTTGATTTTTTTACGCGATACATTCTTGAAAGCAAATCGAGTGTAAAACTGGTGTTGATCGGAGCTCCAATCATGAAGCTTCCGGATCATCCTTCAGTGATTCAAGCCGGAGTTCTTGAAGATCATGACAAATTTAATGCACTTGCGGGTTGTGAACTTCTCATGATGCCTTCTTTTTTTGAGAGTCTATCAATGGTGATGCTGGAAGCATGGGGCATGAGCAAACCAACACTTGCTAACGCGAATTGTCCGGTATTAATGGGACAAAGCATTCGAAGCAATGCCGGCCTTTTTTATACGGACTATCAGGAATTTAAACGTTCCTTGGACTATTTGCGAAAGTATCCGGATCTGCGTACCCGGCTCGGAAGAAATGGGAACCGCTTTTATCAGGAAAATTATCGCTGGGAAATCATAGAGCAAAAATACTTGAACTTAATGAACGCAGTAAAAAATTAACCGCTAGCCCCCGGCGTAAGCCGGGGGTAATGGATTGAGTAAATGAACCAGCCCGCTTCAAAGCGGGCGAAAGACAGTTATTATGAACACTCTTACGCCCGCTCCTTCGGGCGGGCTAGATCACTAAATGCATATTTAACCCCCGGCTTACGCCGGGGGCTAATTCGAAGACGCAAAGAATGAAACCTCAAGCACATCAATTCTTAACAGCACTAAGTTATGGCGATGCCATCGGGGACTACACACTTGAGATTCAAAAAATCCTAAGAGCCAACGGTTACGAATCCGAGATTTTTTCTGAAGTAGTTCACCCCAGAATGGCGAAATATGTAAAAGGGATTCATGAATATGCATTAAGACAAGATGACAACGTTCTGATGATTGTCCATTTCTCAATCGGCTCGGCGCTTGGGGATTTGATTCCACACCTGAAAGGAAAAAAGTTGATGATTTACCACAACATAACGCCTCACAGGTGGTTTGTGGATGTCAATACAATCCTTGCATATCAGTGTTTGCTGGGGCGTCAGCAATTACAAATGCTGCGGGATTATTGTCCTGTTTCCCTCGCCGATTCCGAGTACAACAGACAGGAGCTTGAACAAACCGGATACACAAACACAGGCGTGCTTCCAATCCAGCTTCACTTCGACAAATTTGACTCGGAATCCGACCCCATTACTGTGCGCCAGTACGATGATAATCGTACTAACATTATAGTAGTCGGCCGGGTCATCCCCAACAAGAAACTGGAAGACAGCTTAAAGGCTTTTGCTTACTACCATAAATATATCAACCCTGTAAGCAGGTTGATCTTTGTAGGACTTTGGAATGGTTTCGATCGTTATTATTATGGTCTTCGCGAAATGACGAACCGTCTGGGTTTAAGAGATGTCGTTTATACAGGCCATGTCACTTTTGAAGAACTGCTCGCATATTACAGGCTTGCAGACATCCTGCTGATTTTGAGCGAACATGAAGGTTTCTGTGTGCCATTATTGGAAGCATTCCATATGAAAGTACCGGTTCTTGCCTGGGGCGATTGCGCAATTCCATATACTGCCGGCGAAGGCGGTTGTATTGCGAACGAACAAAAAGATTTTGCCGCTCTCGGTGAAATGATCCACCAACTTGTTTCCAACAAGGAGTTGCGGCAGAAGATAGTGACATCGCAATTGGAACGCCTCAATAACATGGCAAATTTCCCGTTTGAAAAAACGCTTCTCGATGCGCTTGAATTATTGAAAAACACAAAGGCAATTTACACAAAAGATGTTGTAAAGCCGCTTTCAATATTTGCAAAACAATCCAAAGTCAATTCTGCTGTCAAAACACCAACGTAAGAAATTGTAAATGCAGATCCACCAACTTGTTCCCGCATTGCATGATGGCGACGCGATCGGTGATAGCGCGCGCGCAATGCGGCGCTTTCTGCAAACTCAAGGACATTCCTCAGAAATCTATGCATATACGATTGATGATTCGCTTGCCGGTGAAGCGATCAACTTCAATGATTCAAGGCCTGAAACAAACAGCAACGACATTCTGATCTATCATTTTGCTCTTCCATCAGGAATGACAGACTTCATCAAACGTGCATCGTGTAAGAAAGCACTGATCTATCACAACATAACCCCTGCCCACTATTGGATTCGGTATGACCCTTCCCTGCTGCATCTTGCATATGCAGGCAGAAAGGAGCTGGAGAGCCTCGCACCATTTATAGAAAGATCCGCCGGAGACTCGGAATACAATCGCCAGGAAATTGAAAATTTGCATTTCCGAAATACATGCGTACTTCCAATTTACGTAAAACAAGAACGATACCAGGTTGCATCATCGCAGATGGTTCTGGATAGGATGAATGATGAATGTTTTAATATCCTTTTTGTTGGAAGAATCGCACCGAACAAAAAGATAGAAGATCTTCTGAAGCTGCTTTATTTTTACAAAAAATATTTCATTAAACCTGCGCGATTGGTTTTGGTTGGTAAAACAAATGTAATTCCCGAGTATTATGCGTCACTGACTACAATTCGAATGTCGCTTGGCTTGATGCCGGAAGACGTTTTATTTTGCAGGTCATGTTGATTGGCCGGAGTTGGTCGCGTACTATAAGAGCTCGCATGTTTTTGTCTCCATGAGTGAACATGAAGGATTTTGTGTTCCTCTTGTTGAGGCTATGATTTGTGAGACGCCGATCGTCGCATATGCTGCGACTGCAGTACCGTATACGCTGGGGAAAGCGGGGATACAATTTGAAAAGAAAGACTACAGCGATATTGCTGCAATCTGCAATCGTCTAGATACTGATACTGCATTCCGCGACGCAATCATTCAAAATCAAAAAGAACGACTGAAAGACTTTAGCCGCGTAGAAATTGAAAACTCGATTCAAGAATTTCTTTCACCTTTGTTGTAAACTTTGCGTCACTGTGGTGAATAATTTATGAAAATTGGAATAGTCGTTCAACGATACGGCCCAGAGATCACAGGTGGTTCGGAACATCTTTGCCGTATGATCGCAGAACGGCTCGCACGAAGACACGAAATCGATATCTTAACCACGTGTGCCAAAGATTACATTTCATGGAAAAATGAATATCCACAGGGCCGGAGCACAATTAACAATGTCACGGTCTATCGTTTTCCAACGATACGGACTCGCGATCTGGAATCGTTTAATAAATTTTCGGAAGAAATCTACTACAAACCTCATACGATTAACGATGAACTGAAGTGGCTTGAAGACCAGGGACCTTTCGCGCCTGGCCTTATCGATTTTTTGAAGACACAGCATCGCTCTTACGACAGACTCCTTTTCTTCACATATTTGTACTACCCTGCATACCATGGACTTCAAATTGCCCCGGAGAAGAGCGTACTTGTTCCAACAGCGCACGATGAACCGGCAATCCGCCTTGGTATTTTCCGCGAGGTATTCTCCAAACCATACGCGTTGATCTATAACACTGAAGGCGAAAGACAGTTCGTTCACAACATGTTTCAACCAACACAGCTTCAAGATGTTGCAGGTGTCGGAGTGGAACCGCCTGCACACATCAACAAACGTGTTTTCAAACGGAAGCAAGGCCTGATGGAAAGCTATTTTTACTATGGCGGGAGAATCGACGCAGGCAAAGGATGCCATGAGCTCATCGATTTCTATTTACGGAAAAAACGAAATGATCCGGATTTCCCTTTATTGATCCTATCAGGACATTTAAGTATGGAACTTCCGCGTGACCGATCCATTATTTATCTTGGTTATTTGAGTGAACAAGAAAAATGGGAAGCTTTGATGGGCGCCAGTCTTACGATTATTCCTTCAGTGATGGAAAGTCTTTCCTTATTATTGCTGGAGAGTTTTGCCGCCAAAACTCCAGTACTTGTCAGAGAAAACAGTGCAGTATTAAAAGATCATTGCATTAAAAGCAATGCGGGACTCTTTTATAATGACTACGATGAATTTTCTGCATCGATTGACTACATGCTCACTCATCCGCATGTCCATCACCTTTTAGGCGTGAATGGGCAAAAATATGTTGAAAAATATTACACATGGCCACGAGTGATTTCGATTTACGAAAAGCTTCTGAGCCACAATTTTAGTTATCAAGAAAATGCAGCTTTTTAATACGCTCGGTCAGCAATTACAAGAATTCAAACCAGTTGAACCGCAAAAAGTGCGCTTGTACACTTGCGGGCCTACTGTTCATGATCGTGCCCATATTGGTAACTTTCGAACGTTTCTTTTTGAAGACATTTTAAGGCGATATCTCGCGTATAAAGGTTTTGATGTTCATCACGTTATGAACATCACGGATATTGATGACAAGACAATTCTGAAAGCACGTAAACAGGGATTAAGCTTGCGCGAATATACCGATATTTATACTCAAGCATTTTTTGAAGATCGAGACATTTTGAAAATTGTTCCTGCACAGGAATATCCACGCGCAACTGATCATGTTCCGGAAATGATCGAAATCACTCAAAAACTTTTAGAAAAGGGGCATGCGTATCAAGCTCATGATTCGGTTTATTTCAGAATTACTTCTTTTCCAGGTTATGGAAAACTTTCAGGTATCGACGCTTCAGGTCTGATTGATGGATATCGTGTGGATTCAGATGACTATAGCAAAGAAAGTCCAAAAGATTTTGTGCTTTGGAAAGGACGCAAAGAAGGCGAAGATTTCTGGCCTTCACCTTTTGGCGATGGACGTCCTGGATGGCACATCGAATGTTCAGCAATGTCCGTAAAGTATTTGGGACATCCGCTGGATATCCATGCAGGTGGAGTCGATAACATTTTTCCGCACCATGAAAATGAGATCGCACAGAGTGAAAGTTATCTGGAAGGGCCTTTCTCAAATTATTGGCTGCATAGCGCACACTTGATTGTAGAAGGCGAAAAAATGGCCAAGTCAAAAGGAAACTTCTACACCGTTCGAGACTTAATTGAAGAAGGTCATGATCCACTTGTTTTGCGTTACATGTTGATCTCTGTTCATTACCGGAAACAACTCAGCTTCGGAGAGGCCACACTTCAGCAAGCGACTGGATCATTGAGCCGTCTGCGCGATTTTCTCTATCGTCTTAAAAATGATTCATTCTCTGCAGGCAAATCTCCAGAAGTTGAAACACTTACACAAAATGCCATCCGTAATTTTGAATCTGCATTGGATGATGACCTGAATGTATCCGGGGCTCTTGCCTCATTATTTGAATTGATCCGAGATGTGAATAAACTTGCCGATTCAGGCTCACTTTTGGCAGATGATGCGAATTTAATCCGTGCCACAATTCGGAAAATGGATCAGATTCTTGATGTCGTTAGTTTTCCAGAAGATTCCGTTTCGGACGAAGTCGAAAGTTGGATTGAAAAAAGGAATGAAGCAAGAAGGCGGAAGGACTTTAAGACTTCCGATGAAATCCGAGATATGCTAAGAAATCAGGGAATTGTCTTAGAAGATACTCCTTCCGGAACCCGATGGAAAAAAGTCTAGTTGAGCCTTTCGATTTGAGCCGTTTTGGAGAAGATCAGGCTTGCCATTTCTTAAAAAAACAAAAACTAAAGATCCTGGATCGGAATTATTCTGTTCGCGGTGGAGAAATTGATATTGTTGCTGAGGATAAGAATTTTCTTATCTTTGTTGAAGTAAAGACCAGAAGCGATTCAAACTACGCTCAGCCCTGGGAAAACGTACGGTTCAAAAAACGAAAGAACCTAAAGGTGGCTGCGCGTCAGTACATTCAGCATCGCAGGTTCAGCGGAAGAGAAATCCGTTTTGATGTGATCAGTATTGTTCTTGACGACGCGATGAAAGCAGAAATTGAATGGATCCGCCATGCATTTTAGTACTGGCGGGTCTTAGACCCGCCCCTACTGAGATGCTGATACGCGACATATTAGAAGGTATATTTGGGGGAAAGGTAGTTATGCCTGAGTTACGAAAAGATCCTGTGTTAGGGCGCTGGGTGATCATCTCTACAGAACGAGGAAAGCGTCCGCTTGCAAATGGAAAGTATGATGTTGAGCGCAAAGGAGGCTTCTGCCCTTTTTGCGAAGGGAATGAAACACACACACCTTCCGAAGTGCTTGCATACCGCAACAATGGTTCTGCAAAAGATGCGGCCGGTTGGACGCTTCGCGTAGTGCCCAATAAATATCCGGCGCTTCAAATCGAAGGTACGCTTAGCCGTGAAGGCGAAGGAATTTACGACCGCATGAGCGGCATCGGCGCACATGAAGTGATCGTAGAATCTCCACAACACGACATGACACTTTCAAAAATGTCGGATCAAGATATTGAAAACGTATTTTGGGCCTATCGTGATCGCGTTTTGGATTTAAAGAAAGATAAGCGGTTGCGTTACATTATGATCTTTAAAAATGAAGGAGAAGCGGCAGGAGCATCGCTCGAACATACCCATTCGCAGCTGATTGCACTCCCAATTGTGCCAAAAAGAACTGCAGAAATGATTTCCGGTGCAAAAGGATATTTCAATTACAAGGAACGATGTGTATATTGCGACATCATTCAACAAGAAAAAGAAGAGGGTTCAAGAATTATCGAAGAGAATAATTCATTTATAGCGCTTGCTCCTTTTGCTTCACGCTTTCCTTTTGAAATGATCATTCTGCCAAAACAACATAGTGCTTTTTTTGAGGATGGACAGAAACAACAATTTGAGCAGCTTGCGAAACTCTTGAAATCAGTCTTATCGAAAATGGATAGGACGCTTGAGGTGCCTGCATACAACATGATGATTCATTCCTCTCCTTTTTATGAAAATACAGGCGAGTATTTTCACTGGCATATTGAGATTATTCCGAAATTGTCCAACGTTGCTGGATTTGAATGGGGAACCGGATTTTATATCAATCCCGTTCCGCCGGAAGAAGCAACTGAATTTTTACGGTCCGCTGAACCGCAATGACGCAGAGATTCGTCTTTTCCATTTTGTTAATGCTGTTTTGCATGAGCGGTTTTGCTGCAGAAAAACAGCCGATGCAAGTAGGGTTTTTGGTTTTAGATCATGTTTACAACTCAGAACTAGTGGCCCCATATGACATCTTTCATCACACTGTCTTTCATACAAAACCTGGCATGCGTGTCTTTACTGTTTCTCTGAATGGCCAACCTGTCACGACATTTGAAGGTCTGCGTTTGGAAACTCACTACAGCATACGAAATGCTCCTCAGATTGATGTCCTTGTGGTTCCGAGCGCAGAACACAACATGAGTTCCGATCTGAAAAACGATGAACTGAAACAATGGGTTAAAGATACTTCCGAAAAAGCTCAATATGTTGTGACACTCTGTGATGGCGCTTTCATCGTTGCCAATACAGGTCTATTGAATGGAAAAAAGGCAACGACATTCCCCGCTGATGTAGAAGCATTTCGCAAACACTTTCCAAAAGTGTTAACGCTGGAAAATTATTCCTTTGTGCAGGACGGTAAATTTCTTACCTCACAAGGCGGCGCGAAAAGCTATGATGTCGCAATGTATTTAGTCCATTTGCTGTACGGCGAAAAAGTCGCAGCCGGTGTTGGCCGTGGTCTCGTAATCACCTGGCCGCAACCTGACTTGAAGTTTCTCAAAAACTAACCCCAGTTGCCTGTTCGTTTTTTATACATCTACCTGTAATTAGCTGACCCATATAGACTTACGCTGCATCTGTTGCTTTTCAATACGCTGATCTCTTCCCGTTCACATACAACGTATCGACGATATACACCGATTGGAATCCCTGGCATACCTCTTGCTAAAGGGAATATTGATTGGAGAGGAGGAAGATGGAAATGCAGAAGTTAAAAGCCGCATATGAGCTGGAAAAACAATTTCGGGTTGTATCGGTTGAAGATGGTTCAGTAACTTGGGATCGAATGACATTAGCAGCTGCCATGGAAGCAATTGTGAAGGAAGCAGAAGCAGAATTGGCAGGTGAAACATGGACCGCGGTAGTGCGACAGGAGCAACAGGGATAATTATGCAGGTACAAACAACCTATTCAGTGTCATCAAATGCGGATCAGGAAGATTTTGAGCAGAAAACGATATCACCGCTGCGGATTTTATTTGTAGATGATGACGATACAATTCGCGAAGCGATGGTAGCGATTCTCGCATGGTTCGGGCATACCACGTTCGCAGCAGCTCGAGGGGCTGACGCTGTAAAAATGTATCAGTCCAATGAAGTAGATCTGGTCATTACAGATAATTTAATGCCGGATATGAAAGGCCATGAACTTGCTGAGAAGCTCCGGGAAATGAATCCTGAAGCAAAGATCATTTTGCTAACAGGAATGGGTAGTGAAGAAATCGAACAATCTTCATTCATAAATTCCACATTGATAAAGCCTGTTACCATGCAAGCTATACTAGATACAATTCAGAATTTGTTTCGGAATAGTTAAAGCTCCACGTTTGGAACTAGTAATTAGGGGGGATTCAACAAGGGACGCAGAAGAAATTCTGCGTCCTTTGTGTTTGTAGGCGCACTTTTTTAACGCCGAGTACGCTGAGATAAATCCAAAAATTACTCGGCGTACTCTGCGTTAAAAAAAATCGTTTACAGGTTTTTATAATTCGGTCCGCCGCCGCCTTCGGGTGTCACCCAATCAATAATCGCATACGGATCCATGATGTCACACGTTTTGCAATGAACGCAGTTGCTGGCATTGATTCGCAAACGCTTCCCTTCGCCAGGTTTTTCTTCCACCATTTCATAAACATTTGCCGGACAAAAGTGCTGACAGGGATTTCCATATTCCACAACACATTGATTATGACAAATGTTTAGATCCCTAACTTTTAAATGTACTGGCTGATTTTCTTCATGAATCGTGCCTGAAAAATAAACATCTGTAAGTTTTGCAAATGTAAGCTGCTTGTCTTCTTTTACTTTTAAGGCAAAAGCATCTGGCGGATTCGAACCATAATATTCCGAGATTTTTTTCATCTCTTCATGGCCAGCCTTTGCTTTCCATGGATCAATTAAACCTCTACCGCCTGTCACAAACTGCAATGCAGTGTGCACCATTCCGATCCAAAATCCTTTTTCATATGGCTGATGAAAATTTCGCACTTTCCATAGTTCGTCACGGATCCAGCTTTTTTCAATTCGATTTTTGTACGAACTGAGAACGGTTTCAGATGCATCATTCTTTTCTAAGGCTTCAGCAGCAGTTTCTGCGGCAAGCATACCGGATTTCATCGCAAGATGAATCCCCTTTAAACGTTGACCATTTAAAAGTGAGGCGGAATCGCCAATCAACATTAATCCGTTTGCGTACAGTTTTGGAATTGAATACCAACCGCCTTCCGGGATAGCCTTAGCTCCATAACTCTGAACTTTTCCGCCTTTCAAAATTTTCGCAACCAGTGGATGCAGTTTGTATTTTTGAAATTCGCTATGAGGATCCAAAAATGGATTCTTGTAATCAAGACCAACAACAAAGCCTATTGAAACAAGATTGTTGGCCATTCCATAAATAAATCCACCACCGAATGTTTCACTTTTCAACGGATGACCCATCGTATGAATGACTTTTCCTGTAGCGAAATTTCCTTCCGGTACTTCCCAAACTTCTTTAATTCCGACGGCATACACCTGCGGATTTAGTCCGTCCATTTTCCAAAGATTTGTAATCTTCTTCGTAAGTGTTCCTCGCGGACCTTCACCAAGGATTGTTACTTTGGCCCGGATATCAATGCCGGGTTCAAAATTGCTTTTTGAGTTACCGTTCTTATCAATTCCTTTGTCGCCTGTACGAACGCCTACAATTGCCCCGCCTTCGATCAATAATTCTGCACCTGGGAAGCCAGTAAAAACATTAATCCCTTTTGCTTCCGCTTTTTGTGCAAGCCACTGAACAAACTTTCCGAGCGAAATAATGTAGTTGCCGTGATTATTCAAAAAAGGTGGATTGATTGGAAATCGAAACGCACTCTTTTCCGTCATGAAGTAGACTTGATCGTCCTTTGCTTCAGACTCAACAGGTGCGCCCTGCTCTAAGAAATCCGGGATTAATTCGCGCAACGCACGAGGATCCATCACTGCACCTGAGATGCCATGTGCACCCATCTCGCGTCCTTTTTCTATGATTACAATATTCGTATCTTTCTTTCCTTGTTTTTCAAGCAAGTCAGCAAGATGGATAGCACCGGCGAGTGAGGCAGGACCGCCGCCCACAAACAGTACGTCAACTTCTAAAATTTCTCTATCTTGAGTCATCTCTGCGCCTTTTCAGTGATAACTAATATAACAATTTGGTCAAAAAGAGGTAGGGGGCGCCCCTTGTGGACGCCCCCGTAACAAAAGCAAAATCAAACAAGGCGGCCACAAGGGCCGCCCCTACTAGATGTTAAAATAACACACGTATGCTTGCATACCTCCTTGAAAGGAACCCGCATCCTGGATCTAAGCCGTCTTTTTCCCGGCCCCCTCTGCACGATGATGCTTGCAGATTTAGGAGCAGAAGTCATCAAAGTTGAAGCTCCTGAAGGTGAATTCGCTCGCTATATGCCTCCGTATCAATTTGGCAGCGGACAAATGTTCCTCCAAATGAATCGTGGAAAGCGTTCCATCACGTGCAACCTAAAAACAGATGCCGGACGTGAAATTATTTTACGTTTGCTTGAGAAAACCGACATTGTAGTGGAATCGTTCAGACCTGGAGTAATGAAAAGATTCGGCCTGGATTATGATTCAGTTCGCGAACGATTTCCTTCGCTGATTTATTGCTCGATCAGCGGGTTTGGCCAGCAAGGACCACACTCCAAAAAGCCAGCACACGATCTTAATTACATTAGTATTGCAGGAATTTTAAGCCTTTCTGGGAATGAAAAACATGGATACGTAATCCCACCGGTACAAATTGCCGACACGATGGGAGCATTTTGCGCGCTATCGGCAATTCTGTCGGCTTATATCCAACGATTACGCGAAGGGACAGGTCAATATCTGGATGTGAGTCTTCTAGATTCAGCATTTTTTTCAATGATTGCTCTTGCAGGGATTCATTTTGCAGGATTTCCGTTGCATGGAAATACGATGCCGCTTTCCGGAAGACTGGCTTGTTACAACGTTTATCGGACTAAGGACAACAAATATATTGCAATCGCCTTCCTTGAACCGAAATTCTGGCATACATTCTGTTTGAAGATGAAATTGGATCAATACATCAATCATCAGTTACAAAACGATCAAGCCCAACTTCTAGAAATTCTTACGGAGAAGTTTGCAGCCCGCACACAAAAAGACTGGTTAGATTTCTTTCAGAATGATGATTTATGCGTTTCGCCGGTTCTAAATTTTCCAGACACGATCTTCGATCCAGCTATACTTTCACGCGGTCTTCTCTCTCCTATAACATACCCATCAGGAATTTTGGCCCAAATGTGCACACCTTTTGTTAAAGAAGGGTGTTCCAATCTCAGGGCGCCGGTTCTTGGGGAGCATAATTTTGAAATTCTTCGCGAACAAGGATATTCCGAACAGGATATTGATCAATTCAAGAACAATGGCGTTATTTAGGATATTTTTTCTAATCTTCTTCTTCGTCACACCTCATGTCAGTTTTTCTGAAGAAGACCTTGTGACGGAGGCCATGGAACATTACTCTCTTCGCGAGAATAAAGAGGATCTTAAAAAAGCGATTGAACTTCTTGATGAAGCGCTGAAGCAGGATCCTAAAAACTACGAAGCCGCATGGAAACTCTCAAAAGCACGATGGTATGAGGGAAATTTCGGAGCAACAGGCGACAAGAAAGCGAGCTTTCAAAAGGGTGTTGAAGCAGGCAAAACAGCTGTCGAAATTGATCCTGATAAATGTCTTGGTCATTTTTGGATGGGAGTGAATATGGCTGTACAAGCTGAAACAGCAGGTGTGTTTGAAGCACTCGGTCTGATCGATTCAATTAAAGAAGAAATGAAGCGTAGTATCGAATTGGACCCTAAGTGCGAATGTGGAGGGCCCCAACGGGTACTTGGCAAATTGTATTCTGAGATTCCATTCTTTAAGGGTGGAAGCAAATCGAAAGCAATTTCTTTTTTGAATGAATCATTGAATCTTTGTTCAAATGATACACAATCGCGAATTTTTCTTGCTGAAATTTATCTTGATGATGGCAAGAGAAGTCTCGCTATACAACAGTTAAAACTTGTGTTAAAACAGGAACCTGATCCGGAATGGATCCCGGAAACCAGGGCAAACCAGAAAATTGCTGAGAAAATGCTTTCCGAATTGGATACAAAAAAATAATGCCAATCAGGAGGCTAATATGAAGAAAATTCTCTCCCTTCTTATTCTCATGTTCATTCCGGTGATCTGCAGCGCCAGTGGTTATGCCCTTTATGAAATGAATGCACGCGCCCACGGTATGGCGCATGCTTATATTGTCAGAGTCGATGATGCCTCCGCAGTCTGGTACAATCCGGCTGCTTTATCAAGGATTGAGAGATCGGAAATTTACGCAAGCGGTACTTGGATTAATACTTCCGGCGATTTCACCCCCCTTGCTACAGGTCTTACATTTGAAGCAGTCGAAGGAAACTTTTTCCCGCCAAATTTCTATTGGCAAATCAGTTATCAGACAATTGGTTCTTTGGTATCGGTGCTTACACTCCTTTTGGATTAAAAACGGAATGGCCCGAAGGATCACTCGCCTTCTTTCGTAAGTCAGAGAGCAGATTTGAAAGTATTGTATATAACACCATCGATTGCTTATCGGATTACTCAAAATGTATCGGTTGGTGGAGGCTTCGATTTTACCTGGTCACAAATCGAATTGAGCGGCAAGTAAACCTGGCGCCGCTTGCGCCTGTAATCATATCGAATGAAGTTGATTCCGATGGAACGGATTTCGGATTCAATCTTGGACGTGCTGGTCGAAACGAATAGCAATCTTGATTTTGCGGTCACCTACAAAAACAAAATGGAAGTAGATTACGAAGGTGATACTTCATTTACTGGAATTCCTCCGGCCTTGATATCATTTTTTCCCGAAGGTGAAGCGCCCTTGAGCTGCCATTGCCTGCACAGTTCATGATTGGCGCCGCAACATCTTATGAGAAGCTTTCAATTGAAGGCGACCTTATTTTCACATTTTGGGATGAGCTTCAGCAAATTACACTCGACTTCCTTGAGAACACTCCAGCATTGAGGGATGTCATTATTACAAGGAACTTCGACAATAGTTGGAGTCTTCGAATTGGCGCTGAATACAGCCTCACAGATCAATGGGCACTGCGCGGCGGGTATTTCTACGATGAATCTCCAGTACCAGATCGTGCTATCGATCCAATCCTTCCTGATGGTTCCAGAAATTCTCTTTCAGTAGGATTAGGTTATATGGAAGAAGGCTGGACATTTGATGTCGCATATATGGCTGTGTTTTCTGAAGACAGAACCTCACCTCTGGATAACTTTGTAACACCTCCAGGAAATGTCGCTGCCGCAGGTGAATACAGTACAAATGCAAATCTTGCTCTCATTTGGTTTTGGCTACAAGTTCTAATGACAGACACAATTCAGACACTGCCCGAACTTATCTTTAAGAAAACAGCCGAATTCAATAAACCCGACTGCTTGAAGGTAAAAAGAGATGGAACATACGTAAACATCTCCGGCGCTGAAGTTGTTGAAACTGCGGAAGCCGTGGCAGCCGCTTTGATGCATTGGGGTACACAAAAAGGTGACCGGATCGGTCTGCTATCTGAAAATAGACCTGAGTGGACTTATACCGATTTCGGAATTCTATCCGCAGGCGGAATAACAGTTCCGATTTACGGAACGCTTCCAGCGGTTCAGATCGAATACATAATCAAAGATTCACAAATGCAAGTTGTGTTCATTTCAAATGAAGCTCAATTGAACAAGATTCTTGAAATTCGAAACAATTTACCACAAATCCAAAAGATTGTTGTATTTGATGCTCCGGCCAGCATTCCTGAAGGTGTGGTTTCATTTTCATCTGTTGTTGCTGAAGGCAAAGAGATAGTGAAAAAAAATCCTTCAATGGTCCGCGACCGGGCCGCCACTATTCAGCCTGATGATGTTTTCAGCATCATTTACACTTCAGGAACTACAGGCGAACCAAAAGGCGTGATGCTTACAAACAGAAATGTGATGAGTAACGTTCAAGCTGTTTATGATTTATTCGTTTTTCAGAAGAATGATTGCTCTCTTTCGTTTCTGCCGTTAAGTCATATCTTTGAGCGGATGGCTGGGTACTATACGATGCTCTTTTCTGGATGCACAATTGCATACGCTGAAAATATTGAATCTCTTGTAAAAAATCTTGATGAAATTAAGCCGACCATTCTGATTTCAGTTCCACGTGTTTATGAAAAGTTTTATCAACGTGTTATGGATAACGTTGCAGGAGAACATGGAATCAAAAAGAAGTTGGCTACATGGTCACTTCGTGTTGCATCCCAACACACTGAAAAGAAATTGAGCGGCCAACCTGTTCCTTCCGGGCTGGCATTTAAGTACAAAATTGCCGACAAGCTTGTGCTCGGTAAAATTCGCAGCCGCCTTGGAGGCAGACTGAGAGTCATGCTTTCAGGGGGTGCTGCACTTCCGAAGCAGCTCGGCCTTTTCTTCTACGGCATGGGTCTTACTATCTTGGAAGGTTATGGGCTTACGGAGACGTCTCCAGTGATCTGTGTCAACAGACCTGAAAAGTTCAAATTTGGGACTGTCGGTCCGTCGATTCCAGGGGTTCAAGTTAAAATTGCCGAAGATGGTGAAATTCTCACAAAAGGACCCCATGTCATGAAAGGCTATTACAATAAGCAGAAGGCAACTGATGAAGTCATTACGCCGGATCAATGGTTTCGCACCGGAGATATTGGTGAAATCGATCCGGATGGATTTCTGCGGATTACGGATAGGAAGAAAGATTTGATCGTAACTTCTGGCGGAAAGAATATTGCGCCACAATTTGTGGAGAATGCACTGAAAACTTCCCGTTATGTTGTCCAGATTGTTGTTTTGGGTGATAAGCGTAAATACCCCTGTGCTTTAATAGTGCCAAACATGGATAATCTGAAAAAACTTGCAGCAGCAAATACAATTACTGATCCAGAACTCTTAAAAAGCAAAATCATTCTTGCTGAAATCCAGAAAGATCTGGACGCTCAAAGCAAAGATCTCGCTCCTTTTGAGCGTGTGAAAAAAATCGCCTTGCTTGAACGGGAATTTACAATTGAATCGGGGGAGTTAACTCCGAGTCTGAAAATTAAACGGAATGTGGTCGAGAAAAAATATAAAGAAATCATTGACAGCTTATACTCTGAAGCAGCGATGGAGTAGGAATTTGTAACGCTGGCCTCTGGCCGGCAGAGCTATAAATACATATGATCGAAGATCTCGACTTACCATGGGTCAGCGCATGAATGCGCTGCGTTGTTCTTTCCTGCTTTCGTTGATCATTTCGTTACTCATCCTTCCTTCTTGCGCGGGAAATAAAGCATTTCATGACGCAGAGGTTGCACTTAAAAATAAAAACTGGGATGTCGCTGTTGCAGAATATTCGCGTGCACTTGTTTCTGATCCAAATGATCCCGAAATCAAATTGAAATTAAGTATGGCCAAGGTTTTTGCGTCACGATTGCATTACGAAGAAGCAAAACGAAGACTGGAAGAAGGCAAACTTCAAGAAGCAGTTATGGAACTCGCACTGGCGATAGATCTCGATCCGGACAATAGAACTGCTGGTGAAGAATATGATCGCGTTAGAAAGATGATTGAGAATCAAACCCCATTACAGCAGCCTGAAACACATGTCGAAAGACCTGTTTCAGAATTACCGAGTGTTGCGTTGCAGCCAGAATTTAACCCGCGCCCTGGCGTATCGATTGAGTTAAAGTTCAAAGACACTTCATTAAAAGAAGTATTACAAACTTTGGGAAAGTTGGGCGACGTCAATGTGCTGTTCGATAAAGACTTCAACGACATGCCCGTAAGCTTCGATTTTCACAACACGACTTTCATTCAAGCCCTCGATACTGTTTTAACCAGCAGTCACAATTTCTATAAAGTCATTGGCAAAAATACGATCATGATTGCGCCTGATAATCCACAGAAACGAGCGGAGTATGAAGAAACTGTCAGCCGTACATTTTTCTTATCCAATGCTGAAGTGGAGGAAATCGCCCGCACCCTTCGGAATGTGCTTGGTATTCAAATGGTAGCGACAAATGTACGTTTGAATACGGTGACAGTGAAAGACCGGATTACAAGAGTTCTTGCGGCAGAGAAAATTGTGCAACAGCTGGATAAAGGAAAGCCTGAAGTCGTGGTTGATGTAGAAATTCTTGAAATCAACCGCTCGCGTTTGCAGCAGTATGGTTTACATATCCATTCTCCTGGTGAAGATGGAATCTCTACGACTCTGGCAACGGATCCGGAAAAGTTGAGAATTGAACCCGGACCAGTTGTTTCACGGTCTAATTTCTTTATAACAAACTTTCCGCAAGCCACACTACGGCTTTTAAAAAGTACAAGTGATTCAAAATTATTGGCAAACTTACCGCTGCGTACGGTTGTTGGAGAAACTGGCCGTGTGCGTTTTGGCAATCAAGTGCCGGTACCGCAAACGACCTTCGCTCCTATCGCGACAGGAGGCGTTAATCAACAGCCTATTACGTCATTCATTTATCGCGATGTTGGAATCAATATCGACATCACTCCAAGAGTTCACCGGAATCGTGAAGTCACTTTGGAGGTGATCATCGAAAGCAGCGCGATTTCAGGTTCGGGATTTGGAAATCTTCCACAATTCAGCACAAGCCGTGTCGAAAAAACCATCCGTTTGAAAGAAGGAGAAACGAACATCATTGCAGGGTTAATCCGCGATGAAGAAAGGAAAGCTTTGAAAGGCATTCCTGGCTTTGCTGAAATTCCATTTCTTGGGAAGTTGTTTGCGTCCAATGAAAATGAGATTCGTGAAACGGATGTCGTTTTAGCTTTAAGTCCACATGTGATTCGCAATCTAACAATAACATCTGATGACGAAAAAATGCTGTGGCTCGGTATAGAGGAACAGCAAGGAAGCACCTACCGTCCGTATTCACCCGTTCCCTCACTTCCACCTGCCTATCAGGAAGATGTGCCACCGGAAGAAGAGCAGCCGGAAGAAATTCCTGAAGAAGAAGTTGTAGACGAAACAGAAGAAGAACCCCCTTTTTGATCTCTGTGTCTTTGTGGTTAAGAAAAAGCCGAAACTAGGTCAAAATTTTTTACAAGACAAAAACATAGTTGAAAAAATCGTCGCACTTTTTAACCCGCAGCCTAACGATGTTGTCGTTGAAATCGGAGCAGGTGCTGGTGTTTTAACAAAGATTATCTCGCCCCGCGTCTCAAAATATTTTGCAATTGAAATCGACTCAAGATTAATTCCACAACTTCAAAACATTCCCAATATTGAGATCGTTCATGCTGATGTCTTAAAAATCAATCTGGCATCGTTAAACGCCGGCTCTAAATTGCGAATCCTGGGCAATCTTCCTTATTACATTTCGACATCGATTCTGTCTTCGCTAATCCGGCAGAGAGATTCGATAGAAGACGTGGTGTTGATGTTTCAAGAAGAAGTTGCACAAAGGATTCTCGCTCCCCCTTCTGATTCTGAATATAGTTTGCTTTCGGTTTTATCTCAGTATTTTTGTACGATAGAAAAAGGTTTTAAGGTAAGTAAGAGATCCTTTCGTCCTATGCCGGAAGTCGATTCGAGAGTCCTCCATTTCAGGTTTAACAACGATGCTTCAGTAGGATTTGATCAATATTCTAAACTGCTGCAAATGGCATTCTCTCAGCGCAGGAAAAAGCTGCGGAATAATCTGATGCGTGAATTAGGCGTTGAATCCGGCCGGCTTGATGCCATTTTTAAAGAACTGAAAATCTCTGAAAATGTCAGGGCTGAGAACTTAACCCCAAAGCAGTTTGAAGAGTTAGCGAGGCATTTGTAGGGTGGGGTCGGAAGCCGGCGCCCGAGTCTGCTAGAACAATATGAGGCCGGGCCGCGTCTACAGCTTCCGCGGCCGGCCTACTACACGCCCGTATTACTGTTGTAATATGATTGATTATGCTATACTTCTAGACCGATGCAGTTCCTGATTGCGATACTGCTCGCTGTGATTCAAGGGTTGACCGAATTTATTCCGATCAGCTCATCGGGTCATCTTGCAGTGACACAGTTACTGCTCGGATTTGAGGAACCGCCGGTAGCATTTGATGTAGTACTGCACCTCGGAACGTTGATAGCAGTCCTCATTTATTACCGAACGGATGTGCTGGAGATGATTCGCTCACTGGGACGGCCAATGGCTGTTCTTAGGCCCTCCTGGGATACGGAAAACCCACACAAACTAATTGCTTTACTTGTGATTGCCACAGTTCCAACTGCGGTAATAGGGTTGCTGTTTAAATCTCAGGTAGAAGCGGCTTTCTCAGACTTGAAGCACATTGGTGTGGAATTTTTGATCGGGGGAGCCCTCATGCTTCTCACTATCTTTAAGAAGAACACGACAAGGGGTTTTGCAGAAATGAAAAGTGCCGATGCTTTAGTGATCGGTATCTTTCAAGGACTATCTCTATTTCCAGCGGTTTCAAGATCGGGAGCCACAATTTCAGCCGCATTGTTTCTTGGATTAAATCCAGTCACTGCAGGACGGTTTTCGTTTCTACTTTCCATTCCAGCTATTCTTGGCGCAGTCATCCTGGAATTACCTGCAATCGGCAAAGCCATCAATAACATGAATGATGTGCTTCTTTACACTACCTCGGGAATCGTTGCTGGTGTACTTGGATATTTGACGATCCGCCCCCTGATTCGAATTTTAGCCGCTTCACGTTTCTTCTGGTTTGGAGTTTATTGCATAGGAGCCGGAACTTTATTGCTCGGGTATATATGGCTGAAAACAACATAAAACGAGAAATACGCGGCATCATAATGCTGGCTCTGGCATTTTTCCTTTTGATCAGCCTGGCGACTTATGATCGGCTTGATCCGTCTTTCAACGTAAGTTCAGACCGGCTTCGTACAGAAAACTACGCAGGTCCAGCTGGTGCATATGTCTCGGATTTCCTTTTCTTATTTTTCGGACTTGCAGCCTATTTGATTCCTGTTGCTTTGATTGCAATGGCATTCGCTGATTTCATGAAACGTCAAATCGACGCGGCATACACAAAAATTATCGGCATCTTTTTATTCGTTATCTCAGTTTGTGGTTTCTTAGATTTGTTGATTGGCCGCTGGACAGTCACATCACGCCTTTCAGACGGAACTTTTAAAGACTTTTCAATGGAAGCCGGTGGCTGGATCGGTACGCTCTTATTTCATACACTTCAAGCGAACGCAGGCTTCGCAGGCGCGCTCCTTGTACTTGCAACCTCATTACTCTTGTCACTCCTTTTACTCGTTCAACTGTCTCTTGGAAAAATTGTGGAAATTGGTTTTTCACGTGCGGTTTCGGCAATTCGCAGCATCAAACTTGGGTTTCGCAAAAAGATGGAAACTGAGTTAAAGGTTCGCGAACGTAAAAAAGTAATTCAGAAACACATAGAGCGGATCGAAAAACAGTCGGAAATACCGATCCTCAAAAACAAAAAGCAAGACACCAAGGGAGGGCCAACGGCTGCAATCGTAGCTCCGGCCTCTGCAACAACTAAATCGGAAGAGGAACCGATTCAGTTGGACTTCCGCGATATGAGTGAAAATTATGTTCTTCCACCGATGACGCTTTTAGAAGCACCTGTTTTGGAATCGGTGGTTGATAAAAAAGAACTTGTTGAAAAGTCCAAATTGATTACAGGAAAGTTAGCAGAATTTGCAATCAACGGATCAGTCACTGAAATTCATCCAGGCCCGATTGTAACTACATATGAATTCAAACCGGAAGCCGGCATCAAGTACAGCAAGATCGTCAGCATGGCAAACGATCTTTCCATGGCCTTAAAGGCTGAATCCTTGCGCATTGATCGGCTCGCCGGCCAATCCACAATCGGGATTGAAGTTCCTAATAGCCGTCGTGACGTCATCATGCTGCGCGAAATTCTCGGATCGCAAAACTTTCAGCAAACTGGTTCCCCGTTAACACTTGGACTCGGCAAATTGATCCATGGAGATGTTTACTCATCCGATCTAAAACGGATGCCTCACCTGCTGATTGCCGGCTCAACGAATTCAGGCAAAAGCGTAGCGATCAATGCGATGCTTTGCAGTATTTTGTATAAAGCGACTCCAGAAGAAGTGAAGTTCATCCTGATCGATCCAAAACGCCTGGAGCTAAGTTTGTACGAAGACATTCCGCATCTCATGGTTCCTGTCGTTGTAGAACCGAAACTTGCATCAAATGCGTTGAAGTGGGCCGTTAGCGAAATGGAAGAACGATATCGTCAATTGGCAAGCTTCAACGTTCGCAACATCGATCAATTCAATCAAATGTTTGTTGATGAGAATTTACAGGCATCACTTACAGATGAACAACGTAAACAACTAAAACCGCTTTCTTACATTGTGGTTGTTGTTGATGAGCTCGCGGATTTGATGATGACGTGCGGTCCTGATGTTGAGGAATCCATTCAAAGACTGGCTCAAATGGCCCGCGCAGTTGGAATCCATTTGATTGTTGCAACACAACGTCCCTCTGTGGATGTCATTACTGGTGTCATCAAGGCGAACTTTCCGTGTCGTATTGCTTTTCGAATGCCATCCGGCCATGATTCAAAAACAATTCTGGATCAAAAAGGAGCAGAAGCCCTTCTTGGTCAGGGTGACATGCTTTTTATTCCTCCAATGAGTTCCCGTTTAGTGAGAGTTCACGGAGCCTATGTCAGCGAAAAAGAAATTGGGCGTTTGACAAAATTCTGGATACGGCAAGGCAAACCTGAATACAACGAAGCAATTCTTCGCGAACCACAATCCAAAATGGAGTTTGAACAATTTCATGATGAACTTTACAACGATGCAGTTCGTGTTGTAATTACATCAGGTCAGGCTTCCATTTCCCATCTTCAAAGGAGACTTCGTCTTGGATACGGACGCGCTGCGCGAATGATCGACCGTATGGAGTCTGAAGGAATTGTCGGTCCAGCGGATGGTTCACGCCCCCGCGATATTCTTGTCAAAGAAGACTTCCTCCGCCAGCAAGAAATATAAAGCAAGGGACCGCAGGCCTCTGGCCTGCATTGGGAAACCGCGGACCTGGAAGTCCGCGGTCCCCAAGCAGGCCAGACGTCCGCGCTCCCTTATGCGGTTTAAAATCATGCTATGTGGTTTGATCCTATTGCCGAAAGTTTGAACGGCCGATTAGACAACAACATCAAGCGGCTGGAGTTTGTGGTTGGTATCCGTGTGAATGGAAATCCACATATCGGAACTTATCTAACGCTGGCATCAACGTTTGTTTTTGCCGAACAAGCAAGACATCGAACCAGCCTTCCGGCTTCCGTTCACATTCATTTCCTGGATAATGATCCAGTCATTTCCGATACTGATGCAGTTCAAAGTAGACCATACTTTCATTGCGTTTTTCAAAAACGATCTGAATCAGAGTCACTCGAATTTCTGAATCTTCACTACTTCCCATATCTTGATCGGCTAGCTGCACTTTCCGGTTGTTCCTACACGTTTGAAACATATTCATCATCTCAACTGAATCCGTTTTTTCGATCAACTGTTTTGAAAAGCCTTCACCAATGGAAGAATTTCAAATACTACGTCTCGGGTCTGCCTTTCGCAGGAACGCCTACAGGAGTTCGTGGGCTTGGATCGCCCTGTCCGAAGTGTGGACAATTCGATGGATGGGTTAGGCCGGAGATTGATTTGGATCGCGATCATGGTGCAATTCTTAAATCCAACTGCCCGAATCACGGAGAATATTCAACTCTGTTAACTTCCTCCAACGACACATTTATTAACTTAGAAACAACATTTAGAAATGTAATCAAAGAAATTATGACATTAAATAGTCCTGAAGTTCTCGCGGTCATGATTAAAGGTCAGGACTGGTATGAAGGTTTGCAAAATGTAAATAGCGTTTTGGAAATTCTGGGGATCGACAAGGGAAAAATACCTTTGCGTTTCTTACTTCCTGTTGTAAAGAACAAGAGCGGGATCAAACTCTCAAAATCTGCAATTCAAAAATTCTCCAGCGACTTTGTCGATGTGAATCCAACTTTCCTTGATATGGCTCTCTTTCGTGAGCAAAACAGAGATTATCCCGAGGCAATGCTTGATCTGAGCAAACAAATTCTTAATGAACTTCAGTCTTCTATTGACGTTAGTGATCTTTCTCTGCGTCTCCGCCGTTAAAGCATTTCTTCGCGCCTTTGCGGTTTAACATTCGTCCCATAATTCAAGCGCTTCGTCCCTATTAAACCCCAGGCAGTTTGAATCAAGCTATACTAAAAACCATGAATTCGATTGATACAAAGGGCAAACTTTCGCTTAGCCGCTGGGGCTTAATTCTTGCAGTTTGTTTTCTAATTGGCGTTACGTTTGCTGTTCAAGGATTTATTTATGCCAATCAAAAAGGCTACCCGCTTACCTTGCAGGATTCATTCATCGAACAAATTCCCTTCTGGATGATCTGGGGACTTTTAGCTCCCCTGATTTTCCGATTTATTCAGCATGTACCTCTCGATCGTGAACGCTGGATCAAAGGTGTTCTTATTCACATTCCAGGCGCCATCATATTTTCGTTAGTTCATCTCATGATTTATCTTCTTGTTTTGGCAGTTTTTCGGGAAAAAGACTTGATGGAGCATTCAGAGTCACTGAACAGTTTCTTTACGTTGGTTTCACGACTCAACTTCGGGATCCGACTCTGGAGTTATTTAATGCTTGCTGCGTTTGCTTATGCAGCAGATTTTTATCAAAGATACCAGCAAGGAGCGATTCGCACCTCGCAACTTGAAACTCAGCTGGCTCAAGCACAACTGCAGGCATTGAAAATGCAGTTGCATCCACATTTCCTGTTTAATACATTGAATTCAATTTCAGCATTATTGCGAAAGAACCCTGACACTGCCGATAAGATGATCGCGAGTCTGGGAGATTTTTTAAGGCTGACATTGCGAAGTGCCGGAACACAAGAAGTAACAATGGGACAAGAGATAGAATTTTTGAAATGCTATTTAGACATTGAGCGAATCCGCTTTCAAGATCGCCTGACTGTTGAATTCAATATTGATCCTGATGTGTCACAGGCAAAGGTTCCAAATTTAATTCTTCAGCCCGTAGTAGAAAATGCAATCCGTCACGGTATCGCAACGCATAACGAAGCTGGACGTATCGAAATTACAGCCAACTCAAACGACAGTTGGCTTGAAGTCCGCATCAGTGATAACGGACCCGGTTTGCCAAGAAAAAACAATGGCGATGCTGACATTAAAGAAGGGGTTGGTCTCAAGAATACTCGCTCCAGATTGGATCAGCTTTATGGTACTCGATACAAATTTGAACTTGCAGATGCCACTGGTGGTGGACTGGAAGTTAGACTTAGAATTCCGTTGCAGATAGAACTTGCTGCGACCAGGATATCAGTATGAATGCTCTACCGCGAATTAAAGTAATCATTGTTGATGATGAACCGCTTGCGCGTGAAAAAATCCGCGACATGCTCAAAGATGATTCTTCAATCGAAGTTGTTGCTGAATGTGCTTCCGGATCCAAAGCAGTTACAGCAATAGAAAAATTAACTCCTGATCTTCTATTTCTTGACATACAAATGCCTCAGATGGATGGCTTTGATGTTTTAAAAGCAATCCCACAAGAAAAGCTTCCACATGTCATTTTTGTTACTGCACATGATCAATATGCTTTGAAAGCATTTGAAGTTTATGCGCTGGATTACCTTCTCAAGCCGTTTGATCGGGAGAGATTCGGAACGGCATTAAAGCGTGCGAAATCGCAGGTTCGTCGCGATCAGAATAACCAGGTGAATGCGGGCATTCTTGCACTTCTCGATGAATTGCAAGAATCCAATCGATATGTCGACCGTCTTGTAATCAAAAATACGGGACGGATCCATTTTTTGAAAACGGTTGATATTGACTGGGTTGAAGCGGAAGGAAATTACGTCCGAATTCACGTTGGAAAAGAATCTCATCTTTTGCGCGAACCGATCAGCTCTCTTGAAACGCAGCTAAATGCCAAAAAGTTTTTACGAGTTCACCGATCGACTATTGTCAATCTTGATCGCATTCATGAACTTCAACCCTGGTTTCATGGAGAATATCGCATCATTCTAAAAGACGGTACTCAACTGATGTTGAGCCGCAGCTACCGCGACAAGCTTCAACAAGTCCTAGGCAAATCTGTGTGATGAATAAAAAACCTGTGCTCGCAAAAATTAACATCGTTGCAAAGAACTTCAATGAGACACTCAAATTTTATCGGCTCCTAGGGCTTGATATTCCCGAACCAAAAACTCAGCCCCCAGGATGTTTGCATGCGCCAGCCGAAAATCCTGAGGGTTCGCAATTCGCAATTGATAATGAGTCATTGGCGCGTATTTACAATGCTGCATGGCGAAAAGATTCACACAAAAGTTCTGTTTTGCTCACCGCTTTTCTTCCTTCCAGAGACGAAGTCGATGAGACCTACACAAGACTGATCAATGCAGGTTTTACAGGCTTGCAACAACCTTATGATGCATTTTGGGGGTCGCGTTATGCCATCGTGGCTGACCCTGAAGGCAATCATATCGGGTTGGAGAGCCCTATGGATGACAGCAAACGATCATGGCCGCCAGTAGAATCGCCTGAATCCTAACGGAGCAAATTTGTGCTGCAATTCAAAATCTTATCGAAACCTGGATGCCACCTGTGTGATGAAGCGAAAGAGGTAATTCTGAAAGCGACGAAAGATCTTCAAGCAGAAATTCAGATTGTAAATATTGAAACCGATCCTGAATTATTTGCAGAATATTGCAACGATATTCCTGTAGTTTTCCTGAATGAGCGCAAGATCTTCAAACATCGCGTCGATGAGCAGAAGCTGAACCGTATTATTCAAAGAAGTTGAAATAAACCTCAGCGTCCTCTGCGGTCGGAGTCATTGACAAGTGCCAGTTGGAACCGCTTTGATACGCCGTCCATGAATTTCCGTTGCGCCATCAACTGCAGCATAGTTGTAGCTCCACACGACCAGAAATTCGCGTGCTATTTGATTGTATATGAGCAACATTGGAAAGTTTCTAGTTAGCCCGTCTTCAAACATCGCGTAAATGCAAAAAAACTAAAAAGATTAATAAAGATTCTGCGTACTCGGCGTTTAAAAAATCTTTCCGAATTGCGGACTGGAAGTCCGCGGCCCATAATGCAGGCAAGGATGCCTGCGCTCCGTTATTCCCCGAACACTTGAACGAAGTTAGACGCGTTGTATTGGGGTTCAGCAGAAGGCAGAAAATGGTGTTGAAATGTAATTGTAGCGGTGAGGATCACGAAGAACAGAACACAGGCTGAAAGATACGGGACTAAAATGCCTGATGTGATTGTTGGTTTTTCTTCACGAATGCTTGGAAAAACTTCAACAAAAGCAGATCGAGGTAAATGAAATGTCCTGATTGCTTCAGGCATCTGCTCAGAATCATATTGAGAAAAGAGTGAAATGCTTTTGCAAAGAAAATCGAGTTCCTTGCTGCAGGGTTCGCATGAACTTAGATGGTTCATTACGCGTAAACGTTGTTCCTGCGATAATTCAGCATCAATATATTCTGATAAGCGCTTACGCACTGAGTTGCACTCAGACATATTGTTGTAATGCATCTTTCATCTCCTGCCGCGCTCTTGCAAGCCGCGATTTCACGGTTCCAAGCGCCAGATTCAAACTCTCTGCGATCTCCTGATAACTAAATCCCTCAAGATCCCTTAATACTAAAATTGCTCTATGATCCGGCCGCAATTTGCGCATAGCAATTCCAATTGTCCGGCTTTGCTCATTCAATGTAAGCGACAATTCAGGATCTGGCGTTGAATCAGCATATGTATGCGAGATCCCATCTAAACCTAAAAAATGATCCTTAAATCTTTGATACCATTTCCGTTTTTCATTCAGAACAGTATTCAACGTGATTCTGTAAATCCATGTTTTCAAAGAGCACTGATTCTGAAAATTTCCGATGCCACGGAAGATTTTTATGAAAACATCCTGACAAACTTCTTTCGCTTCTTCAGTATTGCCAAGATAGCGATAAAGAAAACGAACGATCGGACGCTCAAATTCTGCAACAAGACGCTCAAATGCTCGTTCATCGCCGGATTGAAGATCCAGAATGAAACGAGCCTGCATCTCAGCAGAAGTTGCGTCTACTGCAACTTCAGGAGCGAGAAGTGGTAATGCCGCAGCCTTGCTCATTCCTTTACCCCACCTTTATTAGACACCAGTCTGCCCTTGTTGTTCCACATTCCTTTCATAAATAGGAACGCCCGACGAGAAAAAAAGACTTAGCGGAGGAGGAGAGGATAGAGGATGGAGAATGGAAGATAGCGAGCTCCTCTATCCTCTATCTTCTATCCTCTATCTTCAATTCTTATTGGGATCTTCGGGGCGAAGGTGGGAAAATCTGGAGGTCCAATCCATGGCGGAAATGCGCTTTTTCAATAAGTTGTAGACCAATTCTCCTCGAACATATACATCATCAATTCGAAGTAGCTCGTATCGCGCTTCGAGATCCATCGGTAAATCGGTCGAAATCTGGTTCACAATTTCAACACACGTGGAATTCTCCAAATCAGGAAGTTGAATGTCGGGAGAAGCAAAAGAAGCAAGTTTCTGGAATGTCCCGAATAATTTTTGCTTCAATTGTTCCACTTTATCCTCTTCTTCGTCGATCGTTTCGGAAAGTACTTCAACTCTGGCCCTTCGATAGGGAAATTCTTGAACCACTTCAAGGGGGCGCACCCGGTACAATCCACGCAGCACAATGTCATATTTCCCTTCTGGTAAAGCCTCAATGTGAATCATTTCGCCAGCACAGCCAATCGGATGAATAGGAGGATTGCCATAATAATCTTCTTGCCAGCCTTCCTGAAGCAAAAACATACCAATGAGTTGTTTGTTTTCGATTGTTTCGCGAATCATTTCGCAGTATCGCGGTTCAAAGATGTGTAATGGGAGGATGGTCTGTGGGAAAAAGACAACGTTTGGCAGTGGGAATATAGCTATTACATCTTCATTCATTTTTAGGGCTTTGTAGCCATGTATCCAAGGAACATCAAAATGCCGAGCGCGATCAGAGTCAAAACCGTTAGAAAAATAATTGTACCAATTAGAGTATCCGGAACATCTTCCATTGCTGCCGCTGTTTTCTCACGAATTTCTCCAATTTTCGCTAGAATTCGAGCCATTATTGACACCCCTTCAGTCTTATATTTTCGCGTCAGATTATATTACATCATTACACCGTAGGGGAGACCCTTGTGGTCTCCCGGGCGGCCACAAGAGCCGCCCCTACCACATCGAGAACTATTGCCACAAGATTGTGAGCTTATTAGGCCCCTCTACACGATAGCCTACTCCTCTCCAGGAAACTGTTCGCGAAAACAAATTTGATATCAGCACAGCAGTGTTAATCAAACCGATCACAGGGCTGAGCAACCAGGCAGCAATCCTTGATCCAGGCGAACTCTTAAGCATTCGCCTCATACAATCGAGTCTTATTTCAGCTTTCACACCTTGAATCACTTGCAGAAGCAAAAAAACAGCAACGAATTGAAATGGCATCAGAATGATGCCAACAATCATCCAGCTCAACCACATCAAATGATATGCAAAAGTAGCTGCCCAAAGCTTTGGATGATACAGCTTTGTGATCAACAATTGTCGTGCGATCCAGGACACAAATTCCTTCGCAGTAATATTATCTTCACTGATCGCCATCGCTTTTGGAGCAAAATGGATTCTTTTACCTGCAGAATACATTGCACGCGTTAAACTCAAATCGTCACTCAAAGATCCATTCCAATGCGAAAGAACATCCGTTTCATAAAAAGTCTTTCTAAAAAGTGCGGTAGCCCCACCCCATGCAAAATTTCCTTTTCCGGATTCGCTAAACAGTGTTAAAACTGCAGAATTCCAAACGGCCCTGAAATGCGAAAATAGAGAGCCGCCGGGCAAAAACCAGCGATAACCGGTTACAGAATCTTCTCGATGCAGAAGCAATTCATGAATCAAGGATCCTAGCCAATCCGACTGAAGTCTTCCATCGGAATCGGCAAAGACAAAAACCTGGACTTCTTCAGGAAGATGTTCAATTAAATAACGCAAGTTATGAACCTTTTGACCACAATCTTTAGCTTTGCCTGCCACAAAAACTTTGAAACCAAGTTCGTTCAAGATTGTGACTGCCGGGTCCGTTGAAGACTCAACAACAACGAAGACTTCATAGTTTGGATAATTTTGATTGAGCCATGATTGAGCATTCACCTTCAAATTCGCATCAAGACCTTTGCAAGGGACAAGCAACCCAACCCTTGGAAATTCTTTTAGATCTTCAGGGATGTGACTCAGACGACTCAGGAAGAATTTCCTGAATCGGAGTGCAGTCAGTGTTGTGATGATCCCTTCGATGAATAGAAAAAGCGTCAGAACGTACCAGAAGATTGACATAGCTCGAGAAATATAAAGTCACTATATTATTACGATTTGAATATTGTGAAGTTATTTATTAATTTGCCGGCAAGATGCCGGCGTTACAAATGCTTCAAGATCCAGCTGTACAAATTGCTAATTGCAGTTCTTTTCTTCATCTTTCCTGCATTATCAGAAGGCCAACCTGAAATTCTTGTCAATCGTAGAATGGCCGAGAAACTTCAATTGAGTGCCGGCGATATTGTTGAAATCTCCGCAACCGGCGACATGAAAAAGCTACAGCTATATAAAGTTGTTGCAATCTACGATGAACCCGCTGATCCAGCATTAGTTCCTTTAAAGCGGAATTTTGTAAAGATGCATCTTTCCGATCTTGAAGAACTTTCAGGAAAGACCGATCAACTTGATCTGATTTCAATTCAAATCAAAAAAAATACAGATGCAGCTAACCTTGTGGCCAGGCTAAATGCCGATGCGATAGGCTTCACTGCATACTCTGCTCAAGAGCTCGCGGACCGCAGCAGCACAACTTTCGTCGTGGTGAGCAAATTTCATGAAGCGATCGCTTTGATTGCGATGACCGCTGGTGCGGTATTCATTTTTGCATTGATGGTTATGCGCGTAGAAGATCAGCGCAAAAACCTGGCTGTCCTTACTGTAACAGGAATCTCCAAACAAACGATCTTGAAGGCGTTGATGCTGGAAGCCGTCTTTTTTGCATTTTTCGCAAGCCTTTTGGGAGCCGGCATGGGAGCGATCTCCGCTAAGCTTGTCAATTTTTATTACCAGAATTATTACCAGACGACACTCATTTTTGCAGAAGTAACTTCCGGTATTTTGATCCGTGCCGTATTCATCTCTTTTCTTCTTGGCATCATTGCGGGCACTTTTTCATGGTTCCGTCTGCGCCATCTGGCAGTGCTTCAGGAGCTTGGCCGGTGAAATTTGCATTCTATCTGGCGTTCAGAAATCTAATTCGTCATCCTGGTCGAAATCTTCTTTACATTTTGGGAGTTTCAATCACAGCAGCTTTGCTTCTGGATATGATTTTGTTGTCCGGCGGGTTGAAAATTTCGCTGCTGCGAGTGCTTACCAAAATGGGATGGGAATTGCGTATCAGCCCTCGAGGAACTGTGCCATTTGAAACGGAAGCACAAATTCCGAATTTCACTGCATTGCGATCCTCGATTGGAAAAATTATTTCTGCTGAATCAATCGATGGGATGCTTGGAACTACCGTTAACTCGAGTTTTAAAGGTGAAGTATTTACAAGTTTTGCAGCAGGAATTGATAGCCGTCGATCAGTTTTATATCGCACTGTCAGCGGAAAAAACATTAAACCTGGATCGAACGAGATACTTGTAAATCGAAACCTTTCGAATGCATTCGGCATCCAACCAGGCGATACACTTCCACTCTGGATTGGAAGCCAGGAACAGCCGTTGGGAAACCGTCGAACCATCGATGGCGTGGTCGTTGGAATCATTGAGTTTGAGTTGGATGCGGATCGTCAGTATACGATTGCTTGCGAATTACCGTTCCTTCAAAAAGTACTTGGATCTGATGCAACGGACGGTGTTTCAATCATGATGATTAAACTAAAAGATCCGCGCACTGCCCAAAAAGCTGCGGAAGATATTAATAAACACTTCCCACAGGTAAGTGCTTACACACTTCAGGGCGTTGTTGAAGCTTTAGAAGGACAACTCTCATACTTCCGTCAATTCTCATATATTCTTGGCGGCATCAGTCTGGTTGTCACATTTGTTCTTGTTTTCATAATCACAACAATTTCCTTTCACGATCGCATTGGTGAAGTTGCCTTGCTTCGAGCAATAGGTATCAGCCACAAAACGATTTTCACCACTGTTTTGTTAGAAGGAGTGCTCACTTCTCTGGCTTCTGCGGTGCTTGGGTTTGTTCTTGGAAAAATTGCTGCGATTTATCTGGATTCTGTTTTGAAATCGGCACCAGGATTGCCGGCTGATTTTTCTTTTTTCGTTTTTGAACCTTCATCAGTCTTGCAAGCGCTCGCCACACTTTTGATCACTGGATTTTTCGCAGGATTATATCCGGCTGCTGCTGCGATTCGTTTGCCGGTTGCAGGAACATTACGGGAGGAAATTTTGTGATTGTCGAAGCGAAAGAAGTTGAAAAGACCTACCAGGAAATGGAAAAACCTGTTTATGCCTTGCGCGGGATTTCGCTTGAAGTGAACTCCGGAGATTACATTGCAGTTGCCGGACCAAGCGGCTGCGGTAAATCTACATTTCTACATTTATTGGGCGCACTTGATGTTCCAACATCGGGTGAAGTGTTTTGGGCAAATGAATGCATCAATGCATGGGATGACTCGCGAAGGACAAAACTCAGGTTGCAAAAAATAGGATTTGTTTTTCAACGTTTTTACCTTTTGCCGATGCTGTCAGCTCAAGAAAATATTGAACTACCGATGCGAGAATTAGGACTCAAGCAATCGGAACGCAGTCATCGCTCGCTTGAGCTGCTCGATTATGTTGGCCTTTCGGATCGCAGGAATCATCGTCCTGCACAATTGAGCGGCGGTGAGATGCAGCGTGTTGCGATTGCGCGCGCCCTCGCAAATCGTCCTGAATTATTGCTAGCTGATGAACCTACAGGCGAGCTAGATGCCGCAACCGGCGAAGAAATCGCGCGGCTATTTGAACGCTTCAACAAAGATGGCCTGACCCTTGTTGTTGTCACTCATAACATGGAACTTGCTTCATCAGCGCACCAGATCCGACACATGCGAGACGGTAGATGGGAATAGCCTGGCTGTTGTTGTTGCGCACGTTTGCGAATCGTCCCAAACGCACAATTCTGTTCTTGCTTGGCTACGGATTAGCAACCGGAGTCATGATCACATTGCTTGCAGTCGGTGAGGCTGTGTTGCAACAAGCGCGTGACAAAAATCTTGTTGGGGGCGGCGATCTGATTCTTGTACCTCAAGGCATCGATATAGAAAGCATGAAAATTGGCGGAATTTCCGCTATGTACTATTCAATTCCACAAGCACGTTTTATTGTGCGGCAAATGCTTGCCAGTAGTCGGTTCAAAGATGAGATTGGAATAATTTCGCCATACCTGTATTCAGAAGTATTGTATGCGCGCAAACCTGCAGGCTCTCAAGTTGAATCGCTTTTAGCTGAAGGCTCCATTCCTGAATACGAACAAAAGGTAAAGCGATGGCCGTTGCCATGGAAAAATAACTCAGCCGATCAAAGCTGGATTCAACAACCAACCGATGAATTCCTGCACGAAATCGACCGCTTCCATCTACCCTCTTCCAAAACGCTTCCGATGGATCAATGGGCTGAATGGCATTACTTTAACTTCGAATCCAAAAACTTTTACGGCTATCTCAGCATCATGGCTGCGGGTGATGTTGCGAACGATCGCGGTACATGGATTGTTTCTTTGCAAATGTTTGACGGCACTTACAATCGTTACGCTTCAACCTACCCTGCAACTAAAAATCATCTTCCCTTGAAAAGGGTCGACTATGTCGTGGGACCGAATTCTGTTCGAATTGTGAATGGCACTTATGAAATCGATTTGGATTTCGCGGACAAACTTGGAAACGTTCGCGGAAAACTGAAATATGTTCCAGTCCCCAATCTTTACTTCCCTCCAGTGATGCTAGCAGAGAGTGAAGGATTCGAATCAGGTTATGTAATTCCATCGATCAAAGGAAGTTATCAAGGTTCAATCACAATTGGCGATCGAAACTACGACTTCAATCAGGCAAGTGGATACCACGATCATAACTGGGGAATCTGGCAGCAGCCAGAAACTTCTGGCGATCCTGTTCGCTGGAATTGGGGACATGCATTTTCCGAAACACATTCTTTGTTTTTTGGCGAAATTTTTTTGAAGAATCGTACACGCGGTTTATTTGCAGGTGTCTTTGATGACGAAGGTTTTGTTGCTGTGTTTCAACCAGGCACGATCCATTTTTCAAAACCAGCAACTCAATCCAATGGAATCGTAGTTCCTCAACATCTTCGATTCAGCCAAAAAAAGCCATTTAGTTCAATTGAGCTGGATGGAGAATCAAAGTCATTCACAAATTCCCCTATGGGGCAGAGTGATGACCTCCACTTTATTCAATACAAAATGGAATACAAAGTAAGGCTGACTGTGGATGGTAAGGTTTTTGAATTCCCTGCAAGAGGAAATGCAGAAACGTTTGTGAAGAAATAGATATGGCGGCGGGACGCCTACGATCCCGTTCATGCAGACGGGACGTCCGCGGTCCCCTCCCCTTACAATCCCCTATCGGAGATTGTGTAGCTTAGAATCGAAATGGCTACTGCGCCTAGTTCAAGTTCTCGCGGATGGACTTTGTCAAATGTGTCTTGATCCGAATGATGGTAATCAAAATAACGTTGGTTCTCCGGATAAAAAGCAACGGTCGGGATTCCCATTCTTGAAAGATACATTAGATCAGCACCGCCAGAGCCTTTTATTACTTCATCGGCTCCCGCCAGTGCAAGCAATTGTTTTAATTGCAGAAGCTTTTGAAATGTCCGATCGTCCGCTTTGACGGAAAATCCCATTGGAGTAAATCCTCCGGCATCCGATTCAATTCCAATTATGTGTTTACCCTGTTTTGTCGCGATATCTGTGTAGACGCGCGCACCACGCAATCCATTTTCTTCATTTGCAAAAAGAACAGCTCGAAGCGTTCTTTTCGGAGTTAAACCAAGACGCTTAATAATGCTCAATGCTTCCAGTGTATGCACAACTCCAGCACCATCATCATGTGCGCCGGTTCCAGCATCCCAGCTATCAAGATGGCCGCCAACAAGAATGATTTCGTCCGGAAATTCTGTTCCGCGAAGTTCTCCCACAACATTAGAAGAGTTCACTTCCGGAAGATGTTCGCAATCCAATTTCAATGTAAGTTTCAGTCTGGGCTCTTCTTTTAAAAGGCTTGCTCAACGCGTTTGCATCGACAGTACTAACGGCGGCAGCCGGAATTTTAGGGCTATCAGATCTGAAGTCTGTTGCGCCTGTGTGGGGAAAATCATCGAGAGCCAGGGTTAGAGATCGAACTATCGCAGCCACGGCACCTGCTTTAGCAGCTTCAGCCGGGCCCTTATTTCTCTGATCACCAGCGGCACCATATGCTTCAAAAGTATTGAGCAGTGCAGGGTTCAAGGGACGATTGAAAAAAACAATCTTCCCCTTCACCAATCCAGGCATGCGCACTTCTTCAATTGACTGCACTTCTATCACTTCTGCGGTAACTCCACCAGGAGGCGTCCCGATGCTTCCGCCCAACGCACAAATCGAAAGTGGAAGTTTGCTGCCTGAAGCTGTTGATGCTTCAGCAAACTGTATTTTTCCCCGAACCCAATGCGGGACTTTAACCGGCTGGAGATGCACATTTTGAAATCCAAGTGAAATCATTTTTGCCTTGCCCCACTGCACAGCCTTTTCATAGTTTTCTGAACCACTCAATCGAGAACCAATTGAGGTTAGTTCTGAAAGCATTTCGTATGCTTTTGGATGATTCATCCCTTCGGCCAGTATTGAGGAGGCAACTTCAGTCATTGGTTCCTGCCGCGACCAGACATTTGCTGAATAGATTAAGAGTGAAAGCACTATCGCGGTCAGCTTCTTTGTCATTGTGTGTGTCTCTGCGGTTCCGAAAACGCCGGATTATATCATGCGTAACGAGAGTCGCGAATCAGACCCTGGTGTACAATGGCTTCATGCAGACTCAAAACGTCCTTGCGATGATACTTGCTGGTGGTGAAGGCACCCGGCTTTATCCCTTAACTCGCGACCGTGCCAAACCTGCAGTTCCATTTGGTGGACGTTTTCGAATTGTCGATTTTGCATTGAATAATTTTGTCAATTCAGGATTTTTCAAAATCAAAGTCTTGACACAATTCAAATCCGACTCATTGAATGTGCATCTTTCTAAAGCTTGGAGATTATCACCTACACTCGATCAATTTGTTGACGCAGTCCCTGCCCAAATGAGAATGGGACAACACTGGTATCGAGGGACGGCTGACGCTGTCTATCAAAATCTGAATCTTATCTTTGATGAAGAGCCTGATTTTGTATGTGTTTTCGGCGGCGATCACATCTACCAGATGGATGTCGGTCAAATGCTTGATTTCCACAGGCAAACGGGTGCCGATGTAACGATTGCTGCAGTCCCGAATCCAGCATCCGAATCGCGAAGTTTTGGTGTAATTGAAGTCGATGATAAGTGGCACGTTACAGGTTTCGAAGAAAAACCTGCAGAGGGAAAAACGATCCCTGATCAGCCTGATAAAATCCTTGCTTCAATGGGCAATTACATTTTTAACCGGAAGATTCTTACTTCAGTTCTTGAAGAAGATGCAGCACTTCAGGATTCCGCACACGATTTTGGAAAAACAATTCTGACAAAGCTGCATGAAAGATTCAAAGTCTATGCATACAATTTCTTAACAAATGAAATTCCGGGAGCAGAAGAAAAAGAACGAGGCTATTGGCGTGATGTGGGTACAATCGACTCTTATTTTCAAGCCAACATGGATTTGATTGCTGTAGATCCGATCTTCAATCTTTACAACTATCGATGGCCTCTTCGCACAGTGCATTACGATTACCCTGCTGCGAAATTTATTTTTGCTGATTATGAAACCAATCGTGCGGGCGTTGCGACAGATTCGATGATTTCAGAAGGGTGTATCGTCAGCGGAGGACGCGTGGATCGATCGATTCTCTCACCACGTGTAATGATTCACAGCTACAGTAGTGTCGAGGATTCAATCCTGATGCATGGCGTTGATGTCGGAAGGTATGCAAAAATCCGCCGCACAATTATCGATAAAGGCGTAAAAATTCCTCAAGGATGCCGTATCGGCTACGATGTGGAAGAAGACCGGCAGCGCGGCCTTCATATGAGCGATCAAGGAATTGTAATCGTTCCTAAAGGAACGACCTTCGAAAAATGATCTAACATTGCTGCTCCCCCATTGGGAGGGATATTAAGGTTCCTTTAGGGCCAGAAGCTCCTTCGCAACAAATAACAATCGGTCCGGCTGAAATGGTTTTGCAATGTACATATCCGCCTCCGATTGGAGCCCTTGATCCCAATCTTCAGGTAAACCTTTAGCGGTAAGAAAGGCAATAAAAATATCTTTGGTATGAGGATCTTTTTTTATAGCCGAACACGCCTGATACCCATCCATGACAGGCATCAGAATATCCATGAAAATCAGATCGGGATGTTCCGACTTTGCAGCATCAACTGCTTCTTTCCCGTTTGATGCCGTGACTACCTCGTATCCGGAATCTGTAAAAATCGTTACGAGAAGTCTTCGGATGTCCTCTTCATCGTCAACTACAAGAATTTTAGCCATCGATTGGATTGGAACCTCTTACCTTTAAACACTTCCCTCTTTGGTTCCAAAACCAAATGTTCTTCCCGGTATCGTATCATTTTTGCGCCCAGCAGCGAAACTCCGTTTTCACAATCGCGATCTTTCCCGTAATAGCTCAACCGCCATGACGCCAAGAGTTAGCACGGTTACGAGCACAATTACGATTCCGTCAGGGTTACAATTGGTCGACAAATCGTTTATACTCCAATTCAATGACTTGGGTAAGAACCCGTTTTGGACGCCCAGTTATACTTTTTCACTGGACGGCTGGGATTGCAGGCATCTTGCTGCTATTCGCCTGCACATTGGATCCGCCTTTTCACGAAACTGAAACGTCGCTCGCGCCCTTAATGATTTTTCTGGCGCTGCATTTTGCAGCATCTTTCCTTCATTTTCAATTTACGCGACTTCAAATTGTAGTCACATTTGAATCCGCTTTCACCACTGCTGCCCTTCTTTTGTTAGGCGCATTGCCAGCAGTATGGATTGCTGTTGCTGCTGTAATCCTTGGATCACTCAAACGTGTATTTCAACGCCGTCTCGTTTTACACAAGAAGACGCCGATGGAATATGACCTTGGCAGCATAGTTTTCAATGCCGGAATGACCGCCACGATGTGGCTGATTGCTGCGACGGTTTATTTCCTTGTAATGAACGCTCCGATTCCTCTTGTGGAACTGAATGGACATGTCGTTCTTTCAATTCTCGCCATGTATGCATGTTTGAGCGTTATTAATGTCATCGCGTTGTATTTGAGTAACTTTTTGCAGGCTCAAAATGCATCGGTGTTTATTCGTCAAGCGTTTTTCCCCGCATTTCTAACAGAAATAGCGATGATTCCCTACGGAATCTTGATGGCTCTTACTTATACACGGATGGGTATTTGGGCGTTTGGATTTTTGGCTGCAACATTATTGTTGTCCAATTTGATCCTGCGCAATATTAGTTTGATCCGGCGGGATCAAGAAGAAAAGTTACGTCAGCTAACGGGCTTGAACCGGATCAGCAGCAGAATCAGTTCATTGCGAAGTGAACAAGCAGTTTTACAATTGTTACATTCAGAAGTTCCTGCCCTCATTGATTCAGATGCGATGTTTGTTGCAGTTGCTGAAAATGATGGAGTTTCCTTTCGATTTTTAACGCTTGAAAATTCGGCATTAGCAGCCCTGGCCCAACATGTTTGGCGCGACGGCCAGGTACTATTAATTCAAGATAGCACCCGCCAAGGCAGAGAAATATTTAAGCATAAACAAGATGGAACAGGCATCAGGTCATGCCTTGTGGTGCCAATACGAACGGTAAATCGCACACATGGAATCCTGGGTCTGACCTCAAGTGAAACAGGAACCTTCCATGAGGCACATATACCAGTCTTGATGATGATTGCGGGCGAAACAGCTCTTGCGTTTGAAAATTCGCGGTTATACAACGATTTGACAGACAAAGTTGGTGAACTTGAAAGGCTGAATAAGGAATTACGTCAACTCGACAGAATGAAATCAGAATTCCTTGCAAATGTTTCCCATGAATTGCGCACACCTTTAACAACAATTAAAGGGTATGTCGATTACATGATTCGCGAAAAGATGGGGCCAGTAACACCTGCACAAAATGAGGGTCTTGTCATCGCTCAACGAAATATCTTGAGACTTCAGCGACTGATTAATGATTTGATTGATTACACGCGGCTTGAGTTTAAACGCCCACCTCTTTCTCTCGCAGCATTTTCTTTCGATTTAGTTTGGAATCAAGTTTACAAAGAGTACGCAGAAACTATTGCTCAAAAAAAGCTCTCACTTCATGTCATGATTCCACCAAATCTGCCATTAATTTTTGCGGACACACAATTAATAACGCAGGCATTAAGCAGCTTGATCAGCAATGCCTTAAAGTTTACCCAGGAAAGTGGAATTATTTGGGTCGAGGCACGAACCCTGGAACAGAGTTCCCAGTTTTATGATCCTGAAACTTACCGCTCTCATTGTGTCCTTGAATCACTTGTACCACTTGAGATTTCAATCCGTGATAATGGTGTGGGCATTCCACAAGAAAAGCAAATAAAGATTTTTGACAAATTTTATCAAGTCGATTCTTCCCACACTCGCCGATATGGTGGAACTGGTTTGGGCCTTGCAATTGTCAAAACGGTTATGGAAGCGCATGGCACAAGAGTCCAGGTGCATAGCAATCCTGAAGAAGGGAGTACCTTTAGTTTTGTTATTGCCGGAATTCAAGCAACAGACGTCACCGATTCCGTTAAAACGGCTCAGGTTGCAAACCATCACCGGCCCAAGTACGTTACCTGATGAAGAAACAAATCCTGATTGTTGATGATGAGGATGACATCCTTAATTTGGTTCGATTAATTCTTGAGGATGAAGGTTTTGAATGTGATATCGCGCGCGACGGGGTTGAGTGTCTTGAATGTATTCGAAAGAAACGATTTGATTTAATTCTGCTTGATATTATGATGCCATTTCGTACTGGCTGGGAAGTTTTACGCGAATTGCGATCATCCGAAATTACAAAGAATCTGCCAGTTGCAATGTTAACTGCCCGCGCTGTACCCCAGGATTATCAGGGGTCGGATCTTCCAGCTTTCAGCGATTACATTACAAAGCCTTTTGAACCAGACGACCTAATCCGGCGTGTCAAAAAAGTGCTAATGATGATCCAATAGCAGCAAGCAGTTCCGCTTTTACGTTTAATCCTTCAATATCCGTTGAATCTGCTTCTCGAAGTATTCGTGAGTTTGAACTCCGATAATTTTATCGGTCTGCTTGCCACTCCGGTCGAAAAAATAACTGGTAGGCAATGCCCAGACACCACCAAATTTCTCCTCCAGCCCAGGAGTCTTCAGAAAATTCGGGTAATGTATCGGAATCTCTTTGAGGAAATCCTTCACCAGTGGCGCACCATCTTCATCCGTAGAGACGCCAAGAATCACAAGCCCTGCATCGGAATATTTTTTGTGAAAATCATTCAACATTGGAATTTCATAACGGCATGGACCGCACCAGGTTGCCCACAAATTGATTAACAGCGGTTTTCCAGAAAAATCGCTCAGTTTCACACGGGTTCCATTCAGATCCAGCAATTCTGCAGACGGAAGTCCTGTGGCAGCTTCAGGAGCTTTGCACCCCTGATAGGTGAATAAAAAAACAATTCCTACAAAGAAGATTAGAAGAAATATTTTACGAATCATGACAAGGTCTTAACGCGGTATTATTATAATAATAAAAGTGCTCTGTGTCTCTGTGGTTTATGGATCTAAAAGGAAAAATTGCAGTTATTACGGGCGGTAGCAAAGGAATTGGAAAAGCGATCGGTTTAGCTCTTGCTGCGAAGGGATGTGATATCGCTTTGGTTGCAAGGTCAGAGAAGGACTTGGAATCAGCAGAGAAAGAAATTTCGCGTCTTGGAACAAAAGTAATTTTTGCAGCGATCGATGTCCGGAACTCAAAACAAGTCGAAGAGCTCGTACAGACTGTCGAAGCCACTCTTGGAACACCAGCCATACTTGTTAACAATGCTGGAATTGGGAAGTTTGCTGAAGTAAGAAGTATGAGCGATGAAGATTTTCGGTCAGTCCTTGAAACGAATCTGTATGGAACTTTTTTTTGCAGCAAGGCATTTTTGCCGGGCATGATTGAGAAAAAGGAAGGCCATATCATCAATATTTCCTCCCTGGCGAGCAAGAATCCATTTGCTGGGGCTTCTGCGTACTGTGCATCAAAAGCAGCCTTGAATGCTTTTGCAGAATGTATGATGCTGGAAGTTCGTCATCATAACATTAAAGTTTCAACACTTTGTCCGGGCTCAGTTGCAACGGAATTTGGTTCCAGGGGCGCGGAGAAAGAATCATGGGCATTGACTGGTGAGGATGTTGCTGGCGTTGTGCTAGAAGTACTTCAGACTTCAGCAGGATCACTTGTGAGTCTTGCGGATATACGGCCTTTGAAGCCGCCGAAAAAATAATTCACTTCACAGGATTCAGGCTGCCCGTGCGATACCCTTCCAGGTCTAGAGTTACGAATTGAAATCCAAGAGATTTGAAAAATATCGTAATTCGCTTAAATAAATCATCCTGCCAGATTAGGGACATCTCTTCCGGAGCGAGTTCAATCCTAACAATTTTGTCGTGATGACGCACACGGATTTGATTGAAGCCAAGCGAACGCAAAAAGGCTTCACCCTCTTCAACAGATTTTAACTTTTCAAGCGTGATCAATGAGTTGTGTGGAATTCGTGAAGATAAACATGCTGATGCAGGAATGTTCCATGTTGTTAAGCCAGCGAGTCGTGATCTAATTCTGATTTCTTCTTTGGTCATTCCAACTTCCACGAGCGGACTCTTAACTCTGTGAAGATCCGCCGCCTTCCGGCCAGGCCGGAAATCGCCAAGATCATCGGCATTTGTACCATCGACAACAACATCGAAGCTGCGTTCTTCAGCCATTTTGCCTAAAACTCCGTAGAGTTCATCTTTACAATGGAAACAACGATCTGTTTCGTTTTGAACAAACTGCTCCTTCTGCATTTCTTGCGTCCAAACGATTTCATAAAGAGCACCAATAATGCGTATGTTTTCCAGGGCATAGTCTTTCTGAATTTGTGGCACTGTTTCGGAAAAAGAGCTTACACCTAAAACCCGGGAGCCATGCACCTTGTGCGCAGCAAATAAAACATACGTTGAATCCACTCCACCACTGTACGCAACAATTGAACTTTGATAATTGCGAAACCAATCAAACAGTTGCCTTTCTTTTTCGGCAGCAGTTTCTTCAACGTTCATCTTCTGATCAAAAGTGTTCATAACCAGTTTTCAATGCAAACAATTCACCGTTTCGTTCCCCGAAGATCTTCCCTGGGTCCGGGGTCAACATTCCAATCTCAAACATGATTAGATCTTTCATTCGTTCGAGAAATTCGGATTTGTGTTCAGGCGAAACTGTAAATAGCAAATGGTAGTCTTCCCCGCCATAGAGCGCAAGATCCAACGGATCCCACTTCATGGTGTTCTTTAGCTCTTCGACGATAGGATGAATGGGTACACTGCTGATATCAACACGGGCGCCTGTTCCACTCTCACGGCATAATTCCGCAAGATCCCCCGCAAGACCATCGCTGAGATCAATCATGCTTGTTGCCAATTTCAATGAAGCGATCTTGCGCGCCAGCTGGTTATTGTTTGGCGGCTCTAAGTGCGAACGTATTGCCCTGCCAATTGCAGAATTTTCCGTCTTGCCTGAGCGAAATCCGCTTTTCAAGCATGTTAAACCTGCGGCGGAGGCCCCGAGTGGTGCTGTAACGAAGATTCTATCACCTGCTTTACCGCCATTTCGAAGCAAGGCTTCATCGGCCGAAACGTCACCCGACATAGATATATCCAGGAATATTTGCGGAGATCTGGTGAGATTGCCGCCCGTAAAGGCGATATTGTTTTCAACAGCCGCTGAAAGCATGCCTTGATATAACTCTTCGACTAACTCCACCGAAGTATCTTCAGGAAAACCGGCCGATAGCATAAAAAACGATGGCGTACCTCCCATGGCTGAAATATCGCTAAGATTTACAAGAACTGCCTTGCGTCCGATTGAATAGGGATCCGCATACTCAAGCCGAAAATGAACATCCTCTATAAGCGCATCTGTCGTATAGAGTTTGTACTGTCCAGGATTACCCCAAAGAACGGCGCAATCTTCAGAAAAAATCCGCACAATTGACGGCGAATCGCTGAGGAATCTGCGCAGTTTCATCAGCAGATTTTTCTCACCAATTTCTTTCAACTGAACCGGCATCCCTCCATTATAGGCCCCACTCACCATTTGGCTCAGGCGCACAAAATTCATATCTTTCCTGTCGTGGTTCCATAAATGAATACATTGCAAAATTCAATTTTGAAAGAAGGTCACAATTGCTGGAAAACTGCGGCCACTAATCGTCTCGCCGTTTTAGTGGATGCTGCTGCATTTTATAAAGCGTTTGTTGATGTTGCTGAACAAGCGAAGGAATCAATTCTGATTTTAGCCTGGGACATAGATTGGCGCACAAAGCTGATAGAAAACGACGATGAAACATTTGCACAATTTTTAATTCGGCTCGTAAAGAAAAACAAACGACTCCACATCCACATCCTCGAATGGGATTTCGCAATGATCTATGCAGCGGAACGAGGGCTTATGCCCATGTTTGGTGCTGGAATGCCCGGACACCGCAGGATCCATTACGAAAAAGACGATAAGCACCCTCTTGCCGGTTCACATCACCAGAAAATTGTGGTCATTGATGACCAAATTGCGTTTTGTGGCGGATTAGATATCACTCGACAGCGATGGGACACTCCGGAACATATTCCAAATGATTCCCGCAGAATCGATGCAAATAACGCCCCATACTCCCCTTTCCATGACATCCAAATAATGTGTGACGGAAAGGCCGCAAAGCATTTTGGAGAGCTGGTGCGCGACCGCTGGCATAAAGCAACAAGAAAATCTCTGAAGGCACCAGCACCCTTTCAGCTTATTTGGCCAACAGATGTAAGTCCTGATTTCATAGATTGCAAAATTAGTATTTCGCGAACTGAACCACCTTATGACAGAAACGCAGGAGTACAGGAAATCAAAAATCTGTTTGTGGATATTGTGAAAGTCTGCCAAAAATGGCTCTACATTGAAGCACAATATTTAACCAGTGCCTGTTTTGAAAAGGTCCTCGAGGAAAGCCTTCGTCAGTCCGATGGGCCTGAAATCGTGATCGTAGTACCGCGTGATTGTTCGGGTTGGCTGGAAGAAAGCACGATGGGCGCACTGCGATGCAGAATGCTAAAACGTCTGAGTTCTTCCGATCAACATAATAGACTTCGTGTCTGTTTTCCGGTAAATCAAGAAACGCCAGTACTCGTCCATTCAAAAGTAATTGTTGTGGATGACTCCGTAGTGACAATTGGCTCTGCGAACTTGAGTAATCGCTCGATGGGTCTTGATACTGAATGCAATGTAACAATTGAATCCGACGGTTCATCACAGATTGAAGATGCGATTGGAAGAATTCGTAACCGTCTTCTAGGTGAACATCTTGGAATGTCGGCTGAAGATGTGCAAGCAGCACTGAAAACACATGGCTCGATGAATAAGATCATCGATCTCAGAAAAGGATTGACAAGGCATCTGAAGGTTTTGGACACAGAAAGCCTTGAATTTTCTCCCTCCCTTCTCACAGATCGCGATATCGTCGATCCTGAAAGACCTATTGATTTTGAAGGTTGGGTCGATGATTTTGTCGTTGAGACGGAGCAGAAAAAGCAAATCGGAAATGAAATCTTCATGACTGGAGTTTTTTTAGCTCTTGTTGTTTTGCTTGCTGCAAGCTGGTACTGGACTCCTCTTCGCAACTTTGTCGATCCAAAGGAGCTGGCAGAAAATGTTGCCTCTGTAAAGAGCGGGCCACTCTCATTGCTGATTGTCACGGGCTCATATTTAGCGGGTTCTCTTGTGTTATTTCCAATCACGATTCTGATGCTTGCCACAATTTTCTTATATGGACCAATTTTTGGATTCGGTTATTCGCTCATAGGAAGTGTTGCTGCTGCTGCTTTCACATATTGGATCGGTCGACTGCTGGCAAGAAATAGGGTAAGAGAAATTGCAGGAAACAAACTCAATCGAATCTCTAAACTAATTGCAAAAAAGGGGTTACTTACAATTATCTTTGTGCGGATGCTTCCAATCGCCCCTTTTTCTATCGTAAATATTGTTGCAGGTGCATCACGAATTCGCTTTTTGGATTTTATTTTAGGCACCGCGATTGGAATGCTTCCTGGCTTGTTAGGAATGACTCTTTTCGGAAATAGCCTGAAGTCTGCGATTAAGAGGCCTGATGCCTTCAGTGTGTTCATGCTCGTTGTTGTGATTGGAAGCCTTCTACTTCTTGCGGCGATTATCAGAAACCGGCTCGGTGTGAGACGAAAATTAACAAACGCAGACTCAACAGATGCCGTCAGATAAATCCTTCGTTTGCGCCTCCTATAACATTCATGGATGTATCGGAACAGATCGACTGTACGATCCGTCCCGAATCGTGTGTGTTCTAAAAAGTTTGAATGCCGATGTTTATTGTTTGCAAGAAGTCGATTCCAGACTTCATCCCGGAACGGGGCTAAGCAGGCAGCTAGACTATTTAGCCGAAGAAATGAGTATGACCGCAGTACCAGGGCCAACAATAACTCATGAATTAGGGCATTTCGGCAATGCAATATTAACGCGTATACCTGTAACCGGCATCAGAAATGCGGATGTTTCTATTGAGGGGCGGGAGCCAAGAGGTGTTCTGGACATTGATGTAGATGTAAACGGGATTCCTGTACGGATACTGGATGTGCACTTCGGACTTACTGCTGCCGAACGTCACTATCAGGTAAAAAAAATTCTAAGTATGATCGACGCAACTCTGCCATCACCTCTGATTATCATGGGCGATTTTAACGAATGGAAATCTTTTGGCTTTGGAAGTGTTCGCAGTATCGACAAGCTTCTCGGAAAATGTGCTTCGCCTGCCACATTTCCATCGTGGCTGCCTTTATTCTCCTTGGATAGGATATGGATCCATCCCAAAAAGCTAAAAACATCGATTGAAGCTTTTATATCGCCGCTATGCCGCCTGGCATCGGATCACCTGCCCCTTAAGGCTACAATACAGTTTTAAGATTTTTGAAGAGCTTTGTGTCTTTCTCGTTTAAATGTAAAATGACAAACGAAAGCAATGAGTATGCGCGCGAGGAGGTCCATTCGAACCGTATGCCTGGGGCCGAGTACGAAGTCGATATCATTATTAATAGCAACTATAAGTTCATTGACATCGGCCACGATGTAGTGAAGTACGTGTGCAGTCTCATCGGTTTCGATGAGGACACGACGCATTGGATCATTTTGGCTGTACGCGAGGGAATCAGCAACGCCATAAAACATGGCAACCAGCTGGTCGAAGAGCGAAAAGTCATCATCCGCCTGGTTTACGAAAATAAGATACTTGAAGTCACAATAGAGGACGAAGGAGAGGGATTCAACCCAGAATCAGTAGAGAATCCGTTGTTGCCGGAGAACTTATTGAAATCTACAGGCCGTGGAATTTTCTACATAAAAAACTTCATGGATGAAGTTACTTACGAATTTCGGAATGGTCATACTGTTCTTAAAATGACTAAAATGTTGAAGCAAGATCAGCCCGAAACTAAGTAAAGACTTATTGAAAATATGATCAAAGAGCCGGCAGAAATCCGGCAGCAGTTTTCGTATAAGGGAAATCTGGCAGAACATCCCTTGCCAGAATTGTTGTATACAATCGGGCAATACCGCGTGCCTGGTGTCCTCACACTAACTCACAAACATGCATGCAAAAGGCTATTCCTGCGTGATGGACGTATCATTTTCGCCGCTTCAAATTTGAAAGAAGATGAACTCGGTGATTTTTTGTTTCGATGCGGCAAAATTACGCGTGCTCAGCTCGCTTCATCCAGTAGAATCCTTGCAAATAGCAAAGGAAAAAGAATCGGCCAAATTCTTGTAGAAATGGGAGGAATTGAAGAAGATGACTTAAGTTGGGCTGTGCGAAGCCATCAACAGATGATCCTGTGGAGTCTGTTCAACTGGTTCGATGGGATAACTGTTTTTAATGTTGGGAATTTCAAGGAACGTGAGTCAATTCTTCTGGATTTAACAATTCCTCGTGCAATTCTGGATGGAATTCAGGAATATTACGCTTGCAAAACGTGTTATTGGTTTTGTCGGAGACCGTAAAACCATCCTTGAAAAAAAAGAGGACTCGCAGCTGACGTTAGAAATGCATGAACCAGATGAGACTGAAAGAGAAGTCCTCCGCAAAGTCGATGGGGAAACGAGTCTTTATGATATTTGCGCATCTTCACCATCCGGGCCTCATGAAACTGCGAAAGTATTGTATGCATTGTGGGTCTTAAAGCTCATTCACCGCAAAGACTCTATGATTAACTCATAATGGAGTCGGAAGTGTTGTTGCGGATGCATGAAATTCCAAACATCGAAGATCTTGATGTCTATCGTGCTCATGATGGCTATGCCGCGTTAGTTAAGGCATCTGCTATGAAGGGTGAAGACATCATTGCGCTTGTAGAACATTCCGGATTACAAGGGCGCGGCGGTGCCGGCTTCCCTACCGGGGTAAAAATGCGAGCCGTCGCATCCCAATCGAGATTTCCAAAGTATTTCGTATGCAACATCGCTGAAGGCGAACCTGGTTCGTTTAAGGACCATGCTTTGTTAAAGAATCCTCATCAAATTCTGGAAGCCACAGCAATTACTGCACATGCAATTGGCGCTTCTCAGGCATTCATCTATTTACGCGGCACTTTTTTTCAGGAAGAAAAAGCGCTCGCACAAGCACTAGCTCAAGCCGAAGCTGCAGGATTAATTGGCCCCGGCAAGACCTTGCCCGTTCAAATCATTATTCACCGCGGTGAGAATTCCTATATCGCAGGCGAAGAAACAGCAATGCTGGAATCTCTGGAAGGAAAGCCTGCGATTCCAAGGACAAAACCACCAAGACCTTTTGAATACGGATTATGGGACGCTCCAACACTGGTCAGCAATGTTGAGACCATTTGTAATACTATAAACATAGTACTATATGGGGCGGAGAGTTTTCGCAGATTTGGTACTCCCTCCTCACCGGGGACGAAACTCTTCTGTTTATCGGGTCAGATTAAGAATCCCGGATTGTATGAAGTTCCACTCGGAATAAAATTGTCCGAATTGTTATTTCAATATGGAGGCGGTCCATTACAGGGCCGCAAACTTGTTGCGGTTTTGCCTGGTGGTCCGTCAACACCACTACTTCCTGTTGAACCAGATATTTCGCTTGATTTTGAAAGCGTGAAAAAAGCAGGCAGCCATTTAGGCACCGGCGGAATGATCGTCATTGACGATTCCACAACGTTCCTTAAACTTGCTGAAAACATTTCAGGCTTCTTTGCCCGTGAAAGTTGTAAAACGTGCCCGCCCTGTACAATAGGGACTCAAGAAAGTCACAAGATCTTTCAAGAACTTTTAGAAACAAACAGAATTACCTCTGAAAAAATTACGAAAATTCGCGAGCTCTGCGAAATGATGAAATTCAGGGGCAATTGCGCCCACAATAAGTCCGCCGCCTTCAGTATCTTAAAATTACTTGAGCAAAATTCCCTCACGCCTCGAAACTAATATTAGGAAAAAGTAGAACATTCTGGAGTCATACTCATTGAACTTACTAAAAAGTAAGTAAGGAGTGAGTGGACTATGAGGCGTCGCGTTATTTCTAATCTTTTTCTGTTCCTCGTTTTTGTTCCAATCCCTGTACTCGCTCAAAGCGTAGGTCTTGGACTTGGCGTTGAGAAACCAGGAGATGATAGATATTGGATAACTGGAAGCTATCGCCTGTTTTTGAATGACAATTTCTCATTGAATCCCGAAATTGGATATACAGAAAGATCATTTTCTGATGAGATCTGTCTATCAACAGGATGTACTCAAACAACCGGGTTATTCCGTGATGTAAATGTTGGAATGCATGCCCTTTTCACAATTCCCAAAGATCGTTTTAGTTTTTCGTTTGGCGGCGGTTTGGGCGCTCATTTTCTGAAAAATGAGGCATCATTTGATAGCAATGATCCAATATTTCCCGATCGCGAGTTTTCAAATTCATCGGTTCAGCCAGGGCTTCACTTCATCGGTGAAATTGACGTTGCGGTGACGGATCGTCTATCGGTATTTCTTGTAAATCGAAATGAGTTCGTCAGAAGTTTTAATGATAACTTCAAACTATATGGCGGAGTACGCTGGAAATTCTGAAGTAGGGGCGGGTCTAAGACCCGCCCTGCTTTCGTTACACAATTACGATTTTGCGTCTTGAATATTCAGTGTCGAAGGGCTTCCTGATTTGATGTATAGCCAGCGGGTCAATAACCAGCCGATCAAGACAACAACTGCCATAAATATCCAGCTATTCTTTTCTCCGTAAACAGTTGGATAATGATTGCTGATCATCGCAAAAATGAGCGGCACACTCATGTAGGTGTTATGTTTCGATCGCAATCCAGCGAGAGCCGCAACTGAAGCATCAGGAGCAGGTGCAGTACCCTTGATACCTGCAATGATTTTCTTTTGGGCAGGCCAAATCCGCATCCAAACGTTCATCGCCATGATTGTTCCGAAAAATGCGCCGAGATGAATGTAGAGCGCTCTTTCAGTAAATATTCTGGAAAGTCCAAACAATAATGCGACGATTAAAACATAGGAAATAACCGCTCCGACTTTTTCATCTTTTATGGCTTTCCATAAGGCATCATAGATGAAAAAAATCACCAGGATAATTCCCAGAGCAATCAGAACCGCGGTTGTATTTGAATATGGGCTGCCTGGAGGGACCATAATTCCCGCGTGGTAGTAAACCAAAAGAGCAAGCATTACACCTGTAATCCATGTCCATGCTGCTCCCCAACGGAACCAGTACAATGCGCGGGGCATCAACTCCGGAACAACTTTCTTTTTTGAATCGGCATCATACGATTTGGCAAGGTGAGCGTTTACAAAATTAAAAAAGTAGAGGTGGCCAATCCAGACAATACCAGCAACCACATGAAGCCATCGTGCAATCATTTGAAGGTAGACGTTCCACTGTTCCATTTTTCCTCCTTTGAGGCTTGAAGTGCGGGTTTATTGAAATTGCAATCATTTCACACAAAACAGCAATGAGCAACGAGTGTTGAGCAATGAGTTGGGAGGATCTGTTTACTCAGCACTCATTGCTATTTGCTAAACCACGAACAACTTACTTACCACTGCGCAGAAAACCGACCTTAGATTTAATGAATTCAGTGATGTTGGATAAAGTGCTTGTTTTTTTGCCAAGTTCTCCGCGCTCGTACAGGTTCTTTGTTTCTGAGCGTTTGAGCTTGCCACTGGATGTTTTAGGTAGAGTTGCCGGTGGAACGAGCAAAACTTGATCCGGCGATATGCCGATCGTTGTTGCAAGATGATTTCGAATTTTTTTGGAAAGATCAGCGGAATTTTCTTCATCACGCGTTTCCGCGATGACGATTAGCGCTTCTTTCAATCCAGAACGTGTGCTGAAAGCAACGACATTCCCTGTCCTGACTCCTTGAACTTCAGCCGCGGCACCCTCGATATCATGTGCATGATAATTCTTGCCTGCAACAATAATTACATCCTTGATCCGTCCGCAAACATGAAGTTCTCCATCCGCAAGATATCCTAAATCGCCTGTCTTTAGCCAGCCATCTGGTGTACGTGAATCCCGTGTAGCACTTTCATCGTTGATATATCCTGGCGTAACGCTTTCACCTGAGACCTGAATTTCTCCAATCATTCGTTCCGCTTGTACATCACCTTTTTCTGAGGCAATACGAATCTTCAATCCATTCATTGGAAGGCCACAGGAAGCGATGCGAATCGATTTTGATCCATTCATCGAACGGATTGCTGTTCTGCCCGCGCTAAGAGTTTCCAGGTCAATATTCTCGGATCTTAATCCCCGCAAATAAGGTGTAAAGGTCACAGCGAGAGTGGCTTCCGCTAAACCATAAGCTGGAACCATCGCTTCCGCTTTCAATCCGTGAGCACTATAGTGTGCAACGAAGTTTTCCATGGTTTGCGGTGATACAGGTTCAGCTCCACAAATAAAAGTTGTCATGCTGCCAAGATCAATTCCGGTTTGATCCGAAACTCTTCGCACAGACAAACCATATGCGAAGTTTGGCGCAGCTGTATGAGTTCCGCGAAACTTTGTAATTAATTCAAGCCAAAGTCTCGGACGTTTTAGAAATACGATCGGAGGAATTACAACCAATTGGCAAGGTAATGTAATTGCATTGAGAACAGTCCCGATCAAGCCCATGTCATGATAAACAGGAAGCCAGGTAACAACACAAGATTCGCGATCCATGTGTGATGCCGAACGGATCATTTCGAGGTTAGACCACAGAGATGAATGTGTAACCATTACCCCTTTAGGGGTCGATGTGCTTCCCGATGTGAATTGTAAGAATGCTATTTCTGGAATGTTACTCGGTATTTCAGCGGGACGAGCGTTAATCATGACATCAGAAGAACGTAAGACACTTCGCACAAGCGGAGAATCCTTCGGGACATTGCCAAGAATTCCATATGGCTGCGAATCCGCGACTACAAACGTTGCACCCGACCTTGACGCAACGTGTTTTATGAAATTGAGAAAATTGGAAACACCATTTAAATTGAGTGGCGGATAAACAGGGGTCGGTGGGCATTCTGCAATCATGCAACCAAGAATTGCATTAATTGCAGATTCCGGTTCTGTCATAACAAGAATTACCGGTTCACCTGGCTTTGCTCCCGATTTCTTAAGTCCTCCAGCAAATCGCCTTGCATTTGAAATCAACTCCCCTGTCGGAACATATTTCAGTTTTCCAACAGCATCTGCAAAATAAACTCCCGTTTCGCTCATCCTGCTAAATTCGCGCAAACTTTCCAAAACGTTTTTCATGGATTTTTTCAAAGGTAAACGAATGCTAGTCTGAATTCTTCTTTGATCCGTATTTCAAAGTATCTGCAAGACTTTGATTTCCTTGCCATCGCTTTTCAAGCCAGCGCCATGCAACGTGAGATTCAGGGCCGAGCCATTTTCGAATACAACATAATCAAGGTCTGACCATACCGAAACATTTTTCAAGACTTCAAGGAAATTCACAATAAGCCATTGTCGCAGATCGGGAGTGCTCCAGATGATACGATCGCTCAACGCGTGAGAAGACATGTTCAAATCCTTCAAGAGAATGAGATTGAAATCGTTCGACTAGATTTCGTGCAACGGCTTCTAAAATCTCCACCGGAGCCGAGCTCATCTAGTTCTTCAGTATTAAATAAGGCAGCGGATAGTTCAGAAGCAATGGTTGCTTCGTCCGAGATATTCATTTTTACCATTTTAATGCAAGTCGGGACTCATTCATGTCATGGCTGACGAAAAATGGAAAATCCGGTATCATAGAGGTATTCGGGGAGGGTGGTAACGTCCGGTTTTTATACATTATACTGTTCTCGTGTGTAGAATCGCGAGTGCTTATCCTCGACAAAGTAGGACCGCCATAAAGGCCTGAACCTTGCATACAGATATCTCCTTAGGTTAGGCTAAGATGGGGAAGTAAATGTCAGATTTTAACAATGACCCCAGGGTTGTAAAGGCCCTGGAGGAATTGCATCAATATCTATCGGACCAGTTGGCTCCGTTAATGGTGGTTGACACCATTGAAGTGCTATCTGAGACGCCAGCTGAAATCGTTGGCTCTGCCATATTTGCGTGGGTCGGAGCTCAGTATCGTACAGGTCAAGCAATTCCTGCGTCTGACTATTTCTTTCATGCAATCAAGAAACTCCACATGATGAAGGAATATAAATTAATTCCTCCCGAAAAATTCCAGCCATTTCTAGATCGGTTGAAATACGTGGTGCTGGAATATTGTCCAACTGAAGACCGCGAAGTGCTGCGGAAAAATCTAGAAAATATGGGAGAAGGTTCTCCATCGATGGCGCCTCCGGTTGAAGTCATTTACAGGCAGGCAGGTGGCAGCAGTGATGTGTCACATCCGCCCACTCATGCAGAACGTGGTGGTAAGGAAGTACCAGATGAGGATCGATTTAACCGTCTAATGCGGAAATTAGAAAGAGGACTCGGTGCATTGGCGGCAGCAGGTGAAGCAGTAGGAACTGAAAGACATAAAGATGTAGTTGGCGATGCTCTGGCTGAAGCAGCTCGAAGTGCGCAGGTTGTCATGGAATTAGACCGTTGGCTTGCTCAACTTCGCAACCAGGGAATCGACGCAACGACAGAAGATGTTTTCAAAGCACTTGGTAAAAACTTAACTGTGTGGGCACTTCCTGAAAAATTAGGTCTTCAAATTCCGGAAGACCGGAATTTAAAAGCGATGCACCGTATCGTTGCGGAAGCTCCTGATCCAAGGGAAGGAGCAACTCGTTTCCATCAATTAGTTAAAGCCGGAATTGAACGATTTAATGAAGGTTCTATCGGACAAGCAGCATCAATGATCGATCTCGCATTTCGAATTATCGCCGCAAAAGAAGTTGATGAAAGAACTGTTGAGATCCTGCGTAGAAAGGGCGATGAGAATCTGGATCCGGAAAGATTGAAAAAATATGCAGAAGAGCCCGAATCGCATGTGATGCTGAAAAAAATCATGAACTTTTTTACGAGCATGACTCCACAAGGATTGCTCGACGCTTTACACAAAGAATCAAAACGCGATAGGCGTCGGTTATTGCTACTTTTGCTCGAGTGTCATGGAGAGGGTACTCGGACCGCGGCCGTATCTCATCTTTTGCTGCCGCTTGGGTCACATCAAACAGAAGCAGAAATCTATTTCCGTCGAAATCTAATTTATTTACTATCAAAAATTCCAATTTCACCTACTGAGTCTTTGAAAGAGTTAAGTGAAGTGACTGCACACCATGCCGATTTAATCTATCCGCCATTGTTAATCAAAGAAGCAGTGGGATATTTAGGCCACCTGAAAACAGAACGATCTGAACAGGCGTTGTTATCTGTACTTGGAAATGTTGAAGGATTGCTAATGAATCCTGCAGAATCACCATACGAACCGGAAGAGTTGCTTGTGATTCTGGATCGCACGATTGGTTCACTGGCACGCATTGGAACATCAAATGCATGGAAAGCTGTTGTAGATCACGGATTAAAGAAAAAGCCAAAGCTTGGGGATACGATGAGCAGGCTTACTGAACTCTCAAAACAAGACCTGTCTAAAGATGTCGAAACTGTAGAGAGATTACTCGCTGCATTACGAGCAAATACTCCAGTAAAACTTCTTGGAATTGTACTTCAACAAAAAGATCAGGAGCTTCAATACATAATTGAAGCGCTTTCTTCAACGCCGATGCCTCGTGTACGGCGTGCGCTTGAAGATTTAAAACAGAAACATTCGGATCGCCCAGTCGGTTCAATCGCAGCCAGGGCTCTTGCGAATTTGGAACAAACATCCATGCCTAAGCGTCCGGAAGGTTTAAAGCCCAGTTTGATGGGTGATCTTGAGTTGTTCGGATTGCCTTCACTTTTGCAAAGCCTTGCTGAACTTGCTGCGACTGGATGTCTCGTTCTCAAAAATCCTGGCGGTGAAGAAATCGGAACGTTGTTCCTTGAAAAAGGGAAATATCATTCCTGTATGGCCGGATCATTAACAGGTGAAGCGGCATTTTATCAACTTTTCGAATGGCCGCAACCAGGAACTTTTCAATTTAGCCGAACACCAGAACGCGGAGACGAGCAAACCGAATTACGCGATCTCTTGCCATTAACTCTTGAAGGAATTCGCCGCTATGATGAGCTGCAACAGTGTAGATCGCTCGTTCCTGATAAGGCACGTCTCGTGTTGAAGTCCGATAGACCTGTTGCACTGCCAGATGAAAAGGATGGACTATTTTTTAGAGATTTATGGACAACAGTCCGGAGCGGTGCAACACCAATCGAATGCGATGCTGCTGTTACCGCAGATTCCTACCGCGTTCGCCGGCTACTGGCTCATTGGGTAGAACAAGGCGCAATAGAAGCATCTGTATAAAAAACCAACCTCTAAGACTCAGAGAGTGTCTCCTGTTTTGCACGAAACATAACAACAGCTAGCGGGGGCAAGGTTACGCTTAGAGAATAAGGACGGCCATGGTGCTCAATTTCTTCAGCTTCCACACCTCCAAAATTTCCTAAACCGCTGCCTCCGTAGATCCTTCCGTCACTATTCAGAATCTCTTCCCAACGCCCGGCCGATGGGACCCCAATTCTGTATTCATATCGTGGTATCGGAGTAAAATTGCACGCAATCATCAAAGCGGAATCACGATTCTTTCCGTAACGTAAAAAACTGAGAATGCTTTCCAAATAATCATTGCAATCAATCCATTCAAAGCCCTTCCAGTCATAATCAACTTCATGCAGTTCATCTAACTTCTGATAACTGTGATTTAAATCTTTCACCCATCGTTGAATTCCTTCATGCATTGGATGTTCCAGTAAATGCCATTCGAGTGCAGCATCATGATTCCACTCTCTCCACATTCCGAATTCCTGGCCCATGAAAAGTAGTTTCTTACCGGGATGACCGTACATAAACCCATACAAAAGCCGAAGGTTTGCGCACTTCTGCCAGTAGTCTCCAGGCATCTTATCCAGCATCGATTTTTTTAAATGGACAACTTCATCATGCGAAAAAGGCAAAACAAAATTCTCAGAGAATGCATACATCATTCCAAAGGTGAGTTTGTTGTGATGATAACTTCGGTGGATTGGATCTTTATCAAAATAATCCAGCACATCATGCATCCAGCCCATATTCCATTTTAAAGTGAAGCCCAGGCCGCCAAGATAGGTGGGACGCGAAACAAGCGGCCAGGCTGTAGATTCTTCTGCAATGGTCAAAGTACCTGGATATTTTTCATAAACAAGTTCATTAAACTTTCTAAGAAAATCGACTGCTTCCAAATTTTCGCGGCCCCCATATTTGTTGGCCACCCATTCACCATGATTTCTTCCATAATCCAGATACAACATCGAAGCAACGGCATCAACCCTTAATCCATCGATATGATATTTGTCTAACCAGAACAAACCATTACTCAAAAGGAAGTTGACTACTTCTGGGCGTCCATAGTTGAAAATAAATGTTCCCCAATCCACATGAAGACCCTGCCTTGGATCGGCATGTTCATATAGATGAGTACCATCAAAGAATGCAAGCCCGTGTCCATCACGCGGAAAATGCGCAGGCACCCAATCTAAAATCACTCCAATCCCGTTTTGGTGAAGGGTATCCACAAGAAACATGAAGTCTTGCGGTGTTCCATAGCGGCTTGTTGGAGCAAAGTAAGCAACAGTCTGATATCCCCATGAACCATAAAACGGATGTTCGCTGACTGGCAAAAATTCAACATGTGTGTATCCCATTTCCAGCATATACTCAACGAGCAACGGGGCCAGTTCACGATAAGTCAGAAAACGGTTTCCTTCATCCGCAACACGGCGCCAGGATCCAAGATGTACTTCATAAATTGACATGGGAGCATCAAGAGCGTTTAAGCGTGCGCGATTTCGCATCCATTCTGAATCTGCCCATTCATAATCGGAAATTTCCCACACCCGCGATGCAGTTTGAGGCACAAGCTCTGTAGCAAACGCATAAGGATCAGATTTATCTGCTTGAAAATCCTTATAACGCGAATGAACAGCGTATTTGTAAAGGGTTCCGTGTCCGATCCCTGGAATAAATGCTTCCCAGATCCCAACACCAAGCCGATCCGTCATCTCATTTTGTCCGGCTTTCCAATCATTCCATTCTCCAATGACAAATACGCTCTCTGCATTTGGAGCCCACACAGCAAAATGAGTACCCTGCGTGCCATACGATTCGATTACATGAGCCCCCATCTTTTCATAGCTCTTGTAATGCTTCCCTTCTGCAAGCAAATGAAGATCTTCGTCACTCAAAAATGCATCACTCATCAGACCTCTCTCGAACGTCATTTTTCGCGGAACGGATTTGCAATCTCAAAAGACCTTCTAATGGAACTCTAATCCAGTCGGGACGGAACGATAATTCGAATTGAAGCTCATTAAAGATTCTTTCGGCCAGATACAATTTAGTTAAAGTATTGAAGTCCTCCATCGATGAAGGCACAAGATCTGTTTCTCCAAATGACAACTTATATTCAGTTAGAAACGCAGCGCTGACCCATCGCCACCAGCAATCAGCCCATACTTTTAGTTTTTCGAAATCTTCCATTTTGGTTTCCGTAAAACGCATGAGTGCTGTATAGCTGGCATAGCTGAACGAACGCATCATCGAAGCAACATCTCTCAAAGGAGAATCATACGCAGATTGAAGTTGTCTGCCGTTTGGATCTTTTTCAAAGTCCATCATAATGAAATCATTTTTGACCCACAATAATTTGCCCAGATCATAATTGCCATGCACACGCACCTTCAACAGCGGCTTCGACCATTTTTGAATTTCATCAAATTGTTTGACCAAAGATTTTCGTGAACGTAGAACTTTGTGCGCAAGTGTTCGCGTATTTCGATTCAACTTCTTTGATGCCGAAAGGAGTTCGTGAAATGATTCTTCCGACAGCCCGTTTAGACTTTGAACGAGTTCTTCATAATCAGGTGGCGTAAAAATTTGCGGGCGGAAAGCTGAATTCGTGTTGTCCGAAGCTAACGCTAAATGAAATTCTGCTGTACGACGACCCAATAACCCGGCAGTTTGAGTAACACTCCCAAGAACATCGGCAACTGCAACGGAGGGTTTTTGACCGACCAGGTCAAAGGCACCTTGAATTTCCGGTGGGGGACAAATATCCTGACGCGCACTGCGAGCTCGTTCAAAAAAGCGTCCAAGTTCATCAAGCGTGTAATCCCAGACATTCCCTTGATGTGACACAAGCCTTTCAGCAAGCAAAATTGTACCTGGTTTATTTCCGTTCGATTTATATTCAAGAACTGCAAGTACACTCGGGACACGATCGAAACGGGCCAATTGAAGAAACGGAAGGACTTCCTGCTCAATGGAAGGACCTTCTTGAAGCTGTCTATAAAGTTTTAAGATTAAATGTGTTCCAAAGCCGATCATCGTTCTGTCAGGATGCGCACCTAAATTCACATAGTGATCACGATTAGGATCATCAAAAGTAAGAGGGTGCACGACTTGATCTTTTTCATTAAGAATGAGATTGAGTTCCCCGTTTTGTGTTGCAACTTTTCCTGTTGCTTGAATCCATTGTAAAAAGTGACGCGCACAAACTTCACCGGAAAGTGCGTCACAAAGTACGAGATCGACTTCAGAGTTTCGAACTTTGGCTAATGGCTGCGAACAGGCAGGACCGCTATTCGGTGTAAGACAAACCGGAAGTACATACGTTTCTACTTCACCACGGCCAAGTCTAACTTCGACAAACAGAACAAACAAAGCCGGTTCATTTTCCGCTACAATCCAATCATTGATACGGACATCTTGAATCTTCCGGTTCTTGCCTCGAAACCAAACTTGTTTTCTCAGGAAAAGCGGCAAAACTTGATTTTCAAGAATTCTTTGATTTCGCTGCAAGAATTCGGCCTGAGATCCATTGAGTGTTAAAACCGGCAGAGCTTCGTCCTCAACAACCACTGGTTGAACCAATGCGCCTGGAACTTCTGGAACGAGGGTTAAATGAAACCAGAAAAAGTTATGTGGTCCCAGAGTAAGAAAATAATGAGAATCACTGATAGGCGGAAATTGTGTACGTCCGATCATTTCAACCGGAATGAATCCTTTCCAGGCTTGCAAATCTAAATCAACAGGCTGGACGAAACGGCTAAGGTTCGCGACACATAAAATGGCTTCATCTTGATAACGCCGTATATATGCAAGTACTTTTCTATTTGAAGGATACAAAAATTCAATCGTTCCGCGTCCAAAGGTTTTAAATCCTTTGCGAAGAGCGATCATCCGTTTCATCCAGTTCAATAACGATGATGGATCTCGCTCCTGCGCCTCTACATTGATTGCTTGATAACCATAAACAGGATCCATGATGGGAGCGGAATAAAGTTGGGCGAAATCCGCGCGAGAAAATCCGGCATTTCTGTCGTTACTCCATTGCATTGGGGTTCGAACACCATTGCGATCACCCAAATAAATGTTGTCGCCCATCCCAATTTCATCACCGTAATAAATGCACGGAGTGCCTTTCAAGGAAAACAAAATACTGATAAGCAATTCGATGCGGCGGCGGCTGTTTTCCATTAAGGGAGCAAGCCTTCGCCGAATTCCAAGATTAAGTCTGCTTCGTGAGTCTGCTGCATAAGCGCTGTACATGTAATCCCGCTCTTCATCCGTAACCATCTCCAATGTCAATTCATCATGATTTCTCAAAAACAATGCCCACTGGCAGTTCTCTGGAATTTCCGGAGTTTGTCTCAAAATATCTGTAATTGGATGGCGGTCTTCCTGTCGCAGGGCCATGTAAATTCGCGGCATTAATGGGAAATGAAATGCCATATGACACTCATCCCCTTGACTGAAATAACTGGTAACATCAGCAGGCCAGAGATTTGCCTCTGCAAGAAGCATCCGGTCCGGATAATTTAAATCAATTTGGCGGCGGATCTCTTTCAAAACTGAATGAGTTTCAGGAAGATTTGCACAATCAGTTCCTTCACGTTCTACCAGATAGGGAACAGCATCAAGCCGCATTCCATCTACACCCATATCAAGCCAGAATCGCAGAACCTCCATTACTTTGCGAAGGACAGCAGGGTTGTCATAGTTGAGATCAGGTTGGTGGTGAAAGAATCGATGCCAGTAATATTGCTCAGCTACAGGATCCCAGGTCCAGTTTGAAGGTTCGGTATCAGAAAAGATAATTCGAACGTTCTCATATTTTTTTGGATTGTCACTCCAAACATAAAAATTCCTTGCATTCGAATCCTTAGGAGCCTTGCGAGCAGCTTGAAACCATCGATGTTGATCTGAAGTGTGATTGAGAACGAGTTCTGTTATAACGCGAATGCCGCGTTTATGTGCTTCGCGGACAAAAATTCTGAAATCCTGAAGTTTTCCATAAATAGAGTGAACATCCAGGAAATCCGAAATATCGTAGCCGTCATCTTTTAAGGGTGAAGGGTAAAAAGGCAGAAGCCAGATGCAATTAATTCCAAGGTCCTGGAGATAGTCCAGCTTTAAGGTGAGGCCTGGAAAATCTCCTATGCCATCATTTGTGCTATCGAAATACGCTTTTACGTGCGCTTCGTAAATGACGGCGTCTTTGTACCACAAAGTCTCTTTAGGTTGTAATACCTTCATCCCTTCTAATGTATGCAGTCTTAACGTCTTTGTGGTTAAAAAAGAATTATTATTTATTCAGACTTACGCGTAGTACTACCGGGCATAATTCCCAACGATTCAAGCATGGTATCAATTCGGGTTAAATCTGCCGGCAGAATAATGTTGGCGCCAGGCTTTGCAAGCCCTCCAAGCCTGTCCAAAAATTGTTCGCTTAAGCGCATTTGAACGGCCATTTCTCCGCCTTCTTGATTGATTGCAGCAGCAAGTTTTTCAATGGCATCAGCTGTTGCACTTGCAATCGCTTCAATTTCTCGCGCACGCCCTTCCGCTTCATTAACTCTTTTCTGCATTTCACCTTCAGATTTGTTCACTGCTTCGGTTTTTATACCTTCTGAGTTGTTGATACGGCTTTGCTTATCGCCCTGCGATTGCGCTAACAGTGCACGTCTATCACGCTCGGCGGTCATCTGTTGTTCCATAGCAATCTTGACTGTCTCAGGCGTAACAATGTTTTTGACTTCATAGCGATGAACTTGAACGCCCCAATGTAAACCGACTTCGTTTAAGACGCCAACAATTTTTGAATTAATGACTTCACGTTCTTCAAATGTTTTGTCCAGTTCCAGTATTCCAATTACGGATCGCATCGTCGTCTGAGCAAGTTGAATTGCTGCAAAACGATAATTCGTGATTCCGTAACTCGCTTTTACAGGATCCATAACAGTCATATAGATGACGCCATCCACTTCAACTTGAACATTGTCTGTTGTGAAACACATTTGAGGTGGGACGTTGATCGTTTCTTCTTTCAAGTCTTGAATGTAAGCGACACGATCTATAAAAGGTAGAAGAAAGTGGAATCCTGGCCCGAGGGTCCCGTGATAACGGCCTAAACGTTCCACGATGTATGCCGATTTCGTAGGAACGACTCGCGCTGAACGCAAGAATTTAAAAATAACGATAAGACCAAAAATTCCCCAAACTGCATAATTGAAATAATCCATCATCGCCGCCCTCCTTGTGGTCTTCCGGGTTGCGTAACATCGATTTGTGTCCGCTGAGGGGGAGCCGATGGCGCGATCCTTTGCGACGTCCCTTGATCGGTCATTCCGGATGTAACTTCACCCAGGCCCTCAAAGAAAGCTTTTACATTGGCCATTGAACCAGGGACGACTGTGATATTTGCTTTCTGAACGATTAAACCGAATTCATTCAGAAATTGTTCAATAATCCGCATTTTGATTGCCTGCGCTCCGCCCGGTTTTCGGATTGCGGCTGCAATTCTGCTGATTCCCATTGCAGTTGAATCTGCTAAAAGCTGAATCTCTCGCGCTCTTCCCTGTGCCTCATTGATGCGTCGCTGTTTCTCACCTTCTGAAAGATTAATCGCCTCTTGACGTTCGCCTTCGGAAAGATTGATTCTGGATTCCTTTTTCCCCTGAGCCATCGTAATTTCAGCGCGCTTGTTCCGTTCAGCTTCCATTTGCCTTTCCATCGTGTCCATCATGTGCTTCGATGGAACAATGTTGCGGATTTCATAACGGATCATCTTAATTCCCCATGGTTCTGAAGCTTTATCTATTTCATGCACAATTGAATCATTAACGCGATCGCGTTCGCTAAACGTATCATCGAGCGTTAGTTTTCCGATCTCAGAACGCATTGTGGTTTGTGCAAGACTGATCGTAGCTAAACGATAATCACCTATCCCATAACTTGCTTTTGCCGGATCCATGACTTTCAAATAAACCAGCCCATCCACTTCAACTTGAACGTTATCGCGCGTAGTACAAAATTGTGGCGGAATATCTACAACCTGTTCCCGCATTTCATGTCTGTATGCAATGCGATCAATGAACGGTACCAGAAAATGGAAACCGGGAGTAAGGACTCCATTGAATGTGCCTAAACGTTCTTTGAGGACGGCTTCACGCATGGGAACAACAATAAACATCTTCCAGAGAATAAAAAGAACAAGCAAAAACAGGATTGTGAGGAATGTGAACATCCGAAAACTCCTTCTTTGAATGAAATTCAAGAGATCGAACACGCATTATACGAATGAATTCGTATAATCTCTGTTTGAACTTGAATCATTCTTTCAAACGCTTATCAACTTCTAATTCAGCGATATCAGCAGAAGATCCGATTTCCGATTCCGGTTCGATGACCCAAACCAAATTGTCACGATACAACAGTTTCGCTCTCGTACCCGCTACTAAACTCCCTTCTTTTGCGACAGCCGGCCATGTCGTTCCTTGAAACCGGATCCGACCTTGTTTGGCAGTTCCTACTTCTTCAATTACATCGACAATTTGTCCGACGGCTTCAACATCTTCATCAGTTAATGAAAAAGACCGCTCTGCAGGAAACCACTTCCGCGCAAGTTGACGGACCGTGAGTAATAAGACAGCCGATGTGACAACCCACACTCCAAAGGATTCCATCACGCCGGATAACAATCCGCCCCATCTTAGCAAGGCTACAAAAATAGCGGCAATTCCAAAAAAACCTGAAATAAGTCCGGGCAAAAAAAGCTCAAGTACGATTAAAAGGCCACCGCCAAGTAACCAGATCCACGTAATTGTTTCAGGAGGCATGTCCTTAAATTATAACTGAGGATGGAGGATGGAAGATAGAAGATGGCGAAGCGTTCTCGCTATCCTCTATCCTCCATTCTCTATCCTCCATTCTCTATCCTCTCTTTCTTCTCAAACTGCTGAGCTACCTGGTGCCCCAGTAAATGATTGAGAATCAGGTATCGTGTTTCCATATAGACAGCGAAAACTGAAACGACCAGGGTAAAAATCGCTTGCGCCTGATGGACCCATACAGGAAAAACACGCGTATGAGCTCCCCCTCCTAAAATAGTTTGAGCCATAACTACAATCATCGTGATAGAGCCAATTCGAAAAATGAGACTGCGATATTTTTTTGTTGTCTGAATCGCTTCCTTATTCAGATTCCCCTTTTCAACTGCCTGACGGATCATTCTTCCGAGTGCAGCAAAATACATCATCGTCATAGAATGTGAAAACACACTTAAGCCTGTGGCCAGAAGCGCCATGACGATATGATTCTTCATTGGAATTGTGGCGCCCGCGTAATAACCCTGCCAGAAAACGTAAATCAACGTAAATAACGAAGCTAAATTAAATGTGATCAATACTCCGGTCATGTAGTTTGTGCCTTTGCCGAAAGAATTGAATCATAAATATCAATGAATTCACTACACTTTTTTTTCCATGAAAGTTCCTGAGTTGCTTTTAATCGGGCAGCAAATCCAAGTTGCTGTCTTAACTCAGGACTTCTTAATAGTTCAATCATGGCTTCGCTAAGAGCTGTGACGTTACCAGCGGGAATGAGCAGACATTCCTTGCGGTTTTGCACAACATTTCGAATTCCTGGAATATCGCTTGCAACAACGGCACACCCCGATGAAAGCGCTTCTAGAAAAACGTTCGGCAAACCATCCTGATTTCCCGCTTGATCTACGATGGAAGGAACAGCCACAACGGAAGCACGGGCGTAAAGTGACGGCAATTCTGCGCGTCCGGTATTGCCAGGCAAGTGCACGCGATCTGCAACCTTCTGCTGCTCAGCACGCTTCCGCAATTCAGACATTAAGGGGCCAGATCCTACTATACTTAGAGTACTATTACTATCGTACTTAGACACCGCGGCAAAAGCGTCGATCAATTCAAAAAATCCCTTCTTATGGACAAGCCGTCCAATTGCAAGTACCGAACTCTCGTCGCGGCTTCCTACGGGACAAAATGCTTCAATATCAACTCCGTACTCCAGCAAATTCACGGGGCGTCCGGAAAGTCTTTCGGCTTGGATTTGCAAATCAGGACTGCATGCAGTTACTGCATTTGCACGTTTTAGAACTGAACGTGCAAATGAACCAAAAATGCGGTGTTTGCGAGCCAGATACATGTCCGAACCATGGAGGCTTACAACAAACGGTTTTTTGAGGGTCTTGCTCAATCGTGCCCCGATAAATCCATTCGGTAAGACCCAATGTGTATGGATGAGGTCAGGCCGATTTTTTGCCGCAACCTTGAGCGCAAGCCGATACGCTTGATGCATTGCAATTGGAGCCAACGCATAAACACTTTTCTTCATGCGAACATCGGCTTCAAGTGATTGGGCATAGCCCCAAATCGGATCTTTTTTATCACCAGGAAATCGGTATGCATGAAGCGTTACGCCATTTCGCGATTTTTCTTTCAACATCGGATGATGAGGCAAAACTACATCGACATTGTGGCCATGCGCTGCAATGCCTTCTGCAATAGACGCTATAAATGGCGCAGAAGTGTCATCCGGCGTACGCGGATAACTTGTTGTGATCATTAAAATGTTCATTGCGTCTTTGCGGTTGAGCTACATCAATGACGGGACAAAAATTCACGAACGACGGAGTTTACATCATCTGGAAATTCGCGCCAGAAACCATGTCCACCTCTTGGAAGAATCTTCAACTCCGATCGTGAAATTGCTTCGGACAATTCGCGTGAAAATTGGGGAGGAGTAATGATGTCATCTTGCCCTACAATCACAAGCGCCGGCGACTTAATCTTTGAAACGACTCCGCGTGAATCATGCTGCTGACATGCAAGCGATTGTTCAAAATATCCCCTCAAAAGTTCCGTTGAACCCATTTGCGCAATTAAAGCTTCCATTTGTTCCAACCGGCTCCGATTGTTCATACAGTACTCGCGCGAGTAAGAAAGCAAAAATGCAAGACGATACGTAGCAAACAACCCTGCTTTTTCAGCAAGAATTCTCCCCAATTCAAGCATTTCATCACCATAACTGTCATGATGCATTACAGTGGAAGCAAAGACGACTGAACGAACTTTCTCAGGCCAGCGAGCTGCAATCCATTGCGCAATCATGCCACCCATGGATTTGCCTATGATGTGTGCGCGTGCGATTCCTAGATGTTCCAGTAAAGCAACAGCATCCTCAGCCATCATTTCTGTTGAATATGGACCAGCCGGCTTTGTCGATCTACCGGAACCTCGATTTTCTACAATGATCGTGCGGGAGTTGACGAACGCAGAAACAAAAGGCGCCCATGTTGTCGCATCCGAACCTAACCCGGGAATCAGAAGCAATGGATCGCCAAAGCCGTGACTCTCGTAATACAGATCGATTTTGTTTACACGAGCAAAAGGCATTTTGGTTAAGAATTCAACTCAGCGACTCCGCGGTTAATCTTATTACAGGCTCTTAATCAGCTCCAAAATATCCGCTTTGTCTGCAGCATTTGGATTGAGTTCTAAATATTTTTCAAGCTCCGCGATGCCTTCATCCTTTTTTGACTGACCAATCAAAGCCATTCCCAGCTGCTGATGGACATAAGGTTCTTTCGGATTAATTGCAGCTGCTTTCCTGAAAGCACCTTCCGCTTCAGCATACATTCCTCCATTTGAGTATGACGCGCCGAGGTTATAAGCGGCGCCATAATTTTGAGGCAGCAATTCCACTGCTTTTACAAGCGGTGTGATGGCATCATTAAAATTCTTTTGAGCCATGAAAGTATTCCCAATTGCCAGAAATGCGTCTCCAAAATCTGACTTTATTTTGATCGCTTCTTCATATTGCTCGCGCGCTTTTTCGTACTGATCACGTCTTTCATATGCAACACCGAGGTTATAGTGAAGCGCCGCATTTGTAGGATTTGCCTCTACAAGTTTTTCGAGTGCTGCAACTGCTTCATTCACTTTGCCTGTATTCAAAAGCCCTACCGCAGCTTCAACCTCTTTCGCTTGATCGGGTACAGGAGCCGCGGCAACCGGTGTTTCTCCAGAAGTTGGGGCTGCCGGTGCGGCAGCTGCTGCAGCCTCTACTTCCATTTTCATATCTACATGAACTGGCCGGTCTGATGGACTGACATGAATCTCGTAGTATGCGAATTCAATAGGTTTATAACCTTCCTTTGAAGGCGTTAACCGATATTTTCCTGGTCGAATGCCAATGTGAATGAACTCTCCTTTAGCATTTGTAGTCGCATTGTAAACCTGCGTCATTTCACCTTGATACTCAATTTTGACCGCCACTTTTTCGATAGGTTTCCCAGAAGAATCGAGAATTTTTCCTTTAACACGCCCTGTCGCTTCGGCAAAAATCAACCCTGCCAAAAGCACAAGGATTCCAATGGCATGTAATACTCTGGTCATAATACTACTCCCATAATATTATTTCACTGTAAACGTAGATTCACGCGTCGCAGTCTGACCGCTTGTCTTATCTGTGATCGTGATAATCATTTTGTATTCACCGGGTTGAAATGTTCCCAGCGGATAACCTGTCGGCACTGTAACTTTCTTCGCAATAGGAAATCCACGCGGTGGTCCCGGCTTGCCTTGCTTCGGATTGCCGCCTGTTCTTTCGAATCGGACGACTTCTTCCAGATTTTCTACTTTAACTGCGCCGCTTGCATCAGGTTGTGCATTGTAAATTTCATAAAGGAACTGCAAGTCTCCAGTTTGAGCAAAAACCCGATCAAGGCTCGGTAGAATTTTCGTTCTGCCGAATGTGTATGCAGTTGGCTCCGGCTTTCCTTGCCCATCGGCAAGCTGTTTAAATTCAGACATAAAAATGATCGAACTTACGGAAAGCTTTGACTTGTAATCGGGTACTGATAACGGTTTCTTTACTCCACCGGCTTTCCCGCCGTCAACCATTGCAACGGCCAGTGAATATTCTCCAGGAGCAACCAGCATGTGTGTTTGAAAATAACCAGGCTTTTCTTCAGCGCTTGTAAAAGGAAGTTCGGTTTCTGAAACCGTGGCGCCTGATGCATCAACGATCCGAACGCCTACTTTTGAAGCTTGAGCCGCTCCCGATTTTACGGCAACAGTCGCAAACACTTCACCTGTGGAAGTCATGAACGAATCGCCAATTGCATCGAGTTGTACATCTGTTGGAGCGGTTCCAGTTGCCGTTGCATCTAGAGCAGCTTTCAATTCGGGGGTTTTTACCGGACCGCCTGTCTGGGCTGGAGCTGGAGCTGCCTGAGGTGTTTGTGCCGGAGCTTGAGCTTTCGCTGCGCCCTGCAAATTAGCAAGGAAGCCTCGAGACTTATCAAGAATTTGATTGGCTGCCTTTGGATCGGCAAAAACAAAACCGCCTTCGTCAGGATCTCCTTCAAACACAATTTCAGGATCGCCGACTCCCATTTCCTTCGGTAATCCTTTCCAGGTCCAGGTTTGACGCGGCGGATCGGTTTCTTCAGACTTTGAATCCGAAGGATTGCCAAGCAGCAAAACCGCTTTTCCCATGTCTGAATCGGCAGGCTTCTTAGTTCCACCTTTCATTTTTTCATTGACTGTCTTTAATCGGTCTTCATAGGTCGTCTTAAACTCATTATCAGGAGTTCCAGGTGATGGATCCCTTTTTGCCCAGAATTCTGTAACAAATTTCTCTTTTTCTTCATTCGATTTTAATTTCTTAAAATCATCTCTTTCTTCTTTTGTTATTAGAACTTTGACAGTCTCATCTAACCATTTATCGTATTGATCGGCGAAGACGGCTGTTGCAAAAATCATCAGCAGGAACATGAAGCACTTTCTCATTTTGATTTTCTCCTTAACAAGGTAAGATACGCGAGCTGCGGAGCGATGGCGACTACCACACCGATCGCACTGCAGGGTCTAGCTCATCCGCACATAGGAACCAGCCGGAGCCTGTCCCTGAAAGAATTCAGGATGAAGGATTTCCGAAAGTAATTCTACACCATCCACAAGACGAGGTCCCGAACGGCTGAAATAAGAGTTTGCATCGGTAAAAAATACATTATTATTTTGAAACGCCTTCAATTGGTTCCAGGGAAAAGCGTTTTTAGCTTTCTCGAATTCCTGTTGAGTTTTCTCGAGATTATAGCCGCAAGGCAAAAATATTATGATATCAGGATCCTTTTCGACTGAGCTCTTCCCATTTCAGTGACCGGGATGGTTGGCCGATATTCGCTAACACTTCATCACCACCGGCAAGCTGAACCATTTCCGGAACCCAGTGACCCGAACGCCAAAGTGGGTTCATCCATTCAATACATCCAACAGTTGGACGTGGCTTCAACATGGAAGCAGGCGCGATTTTTTTGATTCTAGCCTGCAAAGCTTCAACAATTGGTTCCGCTGCAATATGCGTCTGCTTGCCAATTTGAATCATATCGGAAAATACATCTTCAAGAGTTTTAGGATTCAGCGAGACGATTGATGGTTCGTTTTGCAAACTATGGATTGCTCGGTCGACTTCACGTGGCGTAACGGCGCAAACATGACATAAATCCTGAGTCACAATCAAATCGGGTTTTAGTTGTCTTAAAAGCTGTTCATCAATTCGGTAAAGGCTCTCTTCATTTTTTGCGAGCTCTCGAACTTTTTGATCGATTTCTTCTTGAGACAATGAAGCGGAATCAAAAACGCATTGTGTAAGAATGGGCTTCTTGAGCACTTCTTCGGGGAAATCACATTCATGCGTAACACCGACAACTGAATTTCCCAATCCTAGTGCATAAAGAATTTCAGTTGCGGACGGAAGCAAGCTAACAATATTCATTTTGTCTTGAGTCTCTGTGGTTAATTGTCTTTTAGTCGTTTCGGACGCCGAAGAAGTTCGCCACCGCAGTTGGGACACTTCCCATCCATTGAATCTCTACATTGATGACAAAACGTGCATTCATAACTACAAATATAGGCATCACCATCGGCAGCCAGTTCTTTACCACAGCGTTCACATTTAGCTTTCATTTCAAGGGACATGGCACAGCAATTGTGGTGAGGATAGAATATAAAGTCAACAATCTCCCAGATGAGAAGGAAATATGAGAAAGATCATTCTGTCACTAGTTTTACTTGCATTTGTCACTCCTGTCTTTGCATTACAAAAAGTAACCACGGTTTCAGGAATTACGGAATACCGTCTCGACAACGGCATGCAGGTGCTTTTGTTTCCTGACCCAACGAAACAGACAATAACGGTCAATGTTACCTACCTCGTTGGTTCGGTTCATGAAAATTACGGCGAGACAGGTATGGCTCACCTTCTTGAGCACATGCTTTTTAAAGGAAGCCCCAAACATCCAAATCTTCGAGTGGAAATGGAAAAACGAGGAGCGCGTTGGAATGCATCAACGTGGCTCGATCGAACGAATTATTACGAAATCTTAACGGCTACCGATGAAAATCTTGAATATGCGCTTGAGATGGAAGCTGACCGTATGCTCAATAGCAACGTGACGAAGAAGGATCTCGATTCCGAAATGACAGTCGTCCGAAATGAATTTGAAGCTGGAGAGAACGACCCATTCAGCATCATGATGGAACGAATGATTTCCACGGCCTACATCTGGCATAACTATGGCAAAACAACAATTGGATCGAGAGCCGATATCGAGAACGTCCCAATTGAAAGACTTCAGGCCTTTTATAAAAACCACTATCAACCCGATAATGCAGCTTTATTAATTGCTGGCCAATTCAATGAAGCAAAAACGCTTGAATGGATTCAGAAATACTTCGGTGCGTTACCGAAACCAAAACGCGTTCTCCAAAAGTTCTACACTAAAGAACCAACTCAAGATGGTGAGCGTGAAGTAACTTTAAGACGGGTCGGGGATGTTCAATATGCAGGTGTTGTTTACCATGTGCCTTCTGGCTCGCATCCCGACTTTCCAGCAATCGATATCTTGAACGAAATTCTGACTGACTCCCCTTCGGGACGGATTTATAAAGCCCTTGTTGAAACAAAGAAAGCGAGCTCCATTTTTGGATTTCCGTTTCAACTGAGACAACCAGGAATTGCGCTTGCGGCAGCTGAGGTGCAGAAAAGAAACACCACTGGCTCCTGCTAGTGAGGCTTTAATAAGCACGATCGAAGATTATGAAAAAACTCCAACGACTCAGGCAGAACTAGATCGAGCTCGTGCCGCATTATTAAAAAATATTGATTTGATGCTCAATTCTGCAGACCGTGTGGGTCTTGAATTGAGTGAATGGATTGCCATGGGTGATTGGCGTTTGTTCTTTTTGCATCGCGAATCGCTTGGTAAAGTCACCACGAAGGATATAGATCGCGTCGCATCACAGTATTTTAAACCTTCGAATCGTACTGCCGGATTTTTTATTCCCGATCAAAAGCCGGATCGCGCCGAAATTCCTGATCCACCCAACATTGCAGAGATGATGAAAGATTTTAAAGGTGAGCCTGCAATTGCGTCTGGAGAAGCATTTGATCCATCTCCGCAAAATATCGAAACACGAACGACCCGTTTTGATATGCCCGGCGGAATTAAAGTTGCTCTTTTGCCGAAAAAGACTCGTGGTGCGTCCGTCATCGCAACTTTGGTTTTTCGATTTGGAGATGAAGCAAAGTTACAAAATCGTGGTGCCATTCCTCAAATGACTGGAGCCATGTTAATGCGCGGCACCCAAAAACATACTCGTCAGCAGATCCAAGAAGAGCTTGACCGACTGAAAGCTCGTGCCAGCGTTTCCGGATCTGTGTCGCGCACAGGCGGATCACTAGAAACAATTCGACAAAACTTGCCTGCGGTTTTGACTTTGATCGCAGAAATTTTGCAACAACCATCCTTTCCTGAAAAAGAATTTGATTTGTTAAAAGAGGAAAGTCTTGCTGAAATCGAACAACTCCGAAATGATCCAGAATCCCTGGCACAACTTGAGCTGGAACGTCATCTAAATAAGTTCCCGCCTGGAGATCCAAGATATGTGATGACACTGGATGAACAAATTACAGCTTTAAAAGCGGTAACGCTGGATGATGTAAAGAAATTCTACGGCGAATTGTATGGCGGTTCAGCAGGGCAAATTGCTGTTGTCGGAGATTTCGACAAGGATGAAATACAAAAGCATTTGACCAGCCTTTTTGATTCATGGAAGAGTCCGTCCCCTTATACAAGAATTCCTGACGTTTTTCAGGATATTCCTGCGGAAAACAAAGTGATTCCAGTTTCTGACAAACCAAATTCTATGTTCCTGGCCGGGATGAATCTCAACATTCGAGATGATGATCCTGATTATCCGGCACTGTCCTTTGGTAATTACATTCTGGGTGAAGCTTCAAATGCGAGATTACATGAGAGAATCCGCGAAAAAGAAGGACTGAGTTATGGTGTTGGTTCTTTTCTGTATGCAAATCCTTTGGATCGCGTTGGAGCTTTTGGGGCTTATGCAATTCAAGCGCCTGAAAATGCCGTTCGAGTTGAAACAGCTTTCATAGAAGAATTGAAAAAGGCAATTGCCGAAGGTTATACCGATGAAGAGATCCAGACTGCGAAGTCAGGGTTCAAGGAATCGGAGCGATTGCGTCGCACTCAGGACCGTGATGTTTCCAGCCGTCTGGCAAGCTATCTATTTTTGGGGCGTACTTTTGCATGGGATGAGGAATTCGAGAAAAAAGTATTGGCGGTCAATAAACAGCAGGTGCAAGATGCAATGCGCAAATACCTTGATCCAGCGAAAATCTCGATAATAAAGGCTGGCGATATAAAGGGATCAAAATAACAGCAGAGGCGCAGAGTCTTTGTGGTTAAATCTGATACAATGATCCGTCCAAAATGAGCACCGATTCTCGAATTCGAAATTTCAGCATTATCGCGCATATCGATCATGGCAAGTCTACTCTGGCAGATCGACTGTTGGAGTTGACTGGCGCTCTTTCTGCGCGCGAAATGTCCGAGCAGGTTTTAGATACCAATGTCATTGAGCGTGAACGTGGTATCACGATTAAAGCCCATGCAGTTCGTCTCGAACATAAAGCTGAAGATGGACAAACATATATTTTGAACTTGATCGACACACCGGGTCATGTCGATTTCTCCTACGAAGTTTCGCGCAGCCTGGCAGCTTGCGAAGGTGTCCTTCTTCTTGTTGATGCATCACAGGGCGTTGAAGCTCAAACTCTTGCGAACGCCTACCTCGCTATGGAAAACAATCTCACCATCGTGCCAGTAATCAACAAGATTGATCTTCCAGGTGCTGATGCTGAACGCACAATCGAACAGTTGAAGAACATCGTCGGCTTTTCAGATGAAGAGATGTATTTGGTCAGCGCAAAAACCGGGGAAGGTGTTAATGAAATGCTGGAAGGTGCGATCAAAAAGATACCGCCACCACAAGGGGATCCAAAAGCTCCGCTCAGAGCTTTGATTTTTGATTCCTGGTACGACAGCTATCGTGGAGTGGTCGTTCTCGTTCGTGTTTTTGATGGAACTTTGCGCGTGAAAGATAAGATCAAGTTTATGTCGAACAATCAAGCGTATGAGGTCAGCGATCTTGGCACCTTTATACCGAAAATGAACCAGGTCGATCAGCTTGCCGCAGGAGAAGTAGGATGCATCATTGCTGCGGTTAAACGGATTGCGGATACAAAAATAGGCGATACAATCACGCACGAAAAACATGGCAGTGATTCCCCCCTCCCTGGTTTTCGTGAAATCAAACCGATGGTTTTTGCAGGACTCTATCCAACCGAAAGTACGGATTATGAAGCGTTGCGGGATGCGCTTGAAAAATTGCAGCTCAATGATTCTTCATTTTTCTTTGAACCCGAAAATTCCGTTGCTCTGGGATTTGGATTCCGATGCGGATTTCTTGGCTTACTCCATATGGAAATCATCCAACAGCGGCTGGAAAATGAATTTGGAATTTCACTCATCACAACAGCTCCAGGTGTGCGCTACAAAGTCATTTTGACTGATGGGACTGTCCTTGAAGTCGACAATCCTTCCAAATTGCCCCCGACCCAACTGACTTTACAAATGGAAGAACCGATCATTCGCGCAATGATCATGACCCTTGATGAATTTGTTGGACCCATACTTACAATTTGCGAACAACGCCGGGGAGTTCAGAAAGGTATTGAATATATTTCGGCGGATCGAGTCCTCATCACATACGAGTTGCCGCTCAATGAAATCGTAATCGACTTCTATGATCAATTGAAATCCGTTTCCCGTGGTTATGCTTCATTCGACTACAATTTCGTTGGTTACCAACCATCCCAACTTGCAAAACTTGATTTACTCGTGAATGGCGAACCCGTCGATGCCCTTTCATTGATCATTCATAAAGAGAAGGCTTATTATAGAGGTCGCTCGCTTGCGGCCAGAATGAAAGCGCTAATCCCACGCCAGATGTTTGAGGTCGTAATTCAAGCAGCAATCGGAAGTAAAATCATAGCGCGTGAGACTGTGTCTGCACTGCGGAAGAATGTTATTGCAAAATGTTATGGCGGTGACATTACACGGAAACGTAAGTTGCTCGAAAAGCAAAAAGAAGGTAAAAAACGGATGAAACGCGTTGGAAAAGTGGATATACCTCAGGAAGCATTTCTTGCAATTTTGAAGGAGGATCGTTCGGAATAATGGAAGCCACGCCTTATAAAAAGTCAGTCGCTCGTGAATATTTTGAAGCAATCGTTCTTGCTGTTGTGCTGGCATTATTCTTTAGAACGTTTGTCATCGAAGCATTTAAGATTCCAAGCGCATCCATGGAAGATAATCTCCTGATCGGGGACCATATTTTAGTGAATAAGTTCGCATATGCTCCCGTTAATTTTCAATGGGAAAAGACGCTCCTGCCGATCAATAATGTTGAGCGTACCGATGTAATTGTTTTCAAATATCCGGAAGATCCCTCTCGAAATTTCATTAAACGTGTTGTTGCTGTTGGAAATGAAACGATTGAGATTCGTGATAAACAAGTTTTTATCAACGGAAAGGCACTTCAGGAGCCCTATAAATTTCATAAGGAAGAATTTTTCGGATTGACTGCCGAAAATTTTTCGCCGAAAAAAGTGCCTGAAGGATATTATTTTGCAATGGGAGACAATCGCGACAACAGTAAAGATAGTCGTGCTTGGGGTTTCGTTCCAAAGGACTATATAAAAGGAAGAGCATTCATAATTTACTGGTCATTTGATGGACCACAAAATCTCGGACCCAGTACGATTGCTGAAAAAGTTCGAGGCTTTGCGAATGTAATTGTAAATTTTATTCCTAAGACCCGGTGGAAACGGTTCTTCAAAATCATTGAATAATGAACGAGAGCCAGGATCTCATTTCCATTTCGCAATTGCAGGAAATCATAAAGCTGCCGATATCAACATTGCGTTTTTACGAAACTGAATTTCCAGCGTATATTCGTGCTCATAAAACTCCCGGGGGACATCGTCGCTATTCGCAGGAAAATGTCCAGCGTTTTCT
>CAVZQN010000010.1:0-102002 GCA_963777505.1 uncultured bacterium | reverse complement strand
TGGACCAAAAGTATAGCTGAGAGATTTGGCTGTGCCTATGAAAGTCGATCAAGGCGAAGTCAAGAGCGTTGAGCACGAAATCGAAATCGTTCCTTCGTTACTTCTATGGATACCTGGCTGAAGCCGGCGGCTTCTAACCGGAACCCAAAGGTATCAGGATTCACAAGGGTCATCGTGTCAGCAATATGAATCAGTCGCATCATAATGCTGGGCATACTATCTGTTCCTGCGAATGTGCCTCCTTTTTTGAGAACGCGGAAAATCTCTTTTAGCCCGCGATCCTGCAAAGTTTCTGATGGAATATGATGCAACATTGTAAAAGAGACAACAGTTGAAAAAGAATGATCACCAAAAGGTAACGCCGATACGTCACCTTGATGAATGGAAACATTCTTATCGGAGATTCTTTTGCGAAGAGAATCGGCTGAAACGGGATCGATCTCAACACAGGTAAGCTTTTTTGTTAAATGGCGAAGAATATCGGTTGTTAATCCAGGACCCGGTCCAACTTCCAACATTTCCGGGCCTGGTTCAATCCCATTCAGAGCCCAGGGAATTACAACTGTTTTCAACGTTTTGTCCCACCGTGCAGATCTACAAATGTAATGATGGATTAAATTCATTCATGCCTCTTCATAATATTTTCAGTTTACAATACATTTTTTAAGAAGCTATGTAGAGCAATGCGGTGTTCATATTTTCTATTTGTATATTGTAGTAATATCGTGTTCTATGCAATTCAAAAAAAGCTATTCCTTTGTTGTAGGTCTCGCTCTGCTAGTCTTTTTTAGCATCCTCAGTATTCCGATTCATTCTGATCAAGTTGCTTCCCAGGTTAAAGTGCGTTCTGTAAAAATTATTGTTTTATCTACGATGCTAGCTGATGCAGGATTTGGTGAATGGGGTTTTGCTGCGCTTGTTGAAGCCGATGGAAATCGTTTTTTGTTTGACACTGGAGCTCATCCTGATACTGTGCTTAAAAATGCTAAGGAATTAGGCGTTGATCTTGCAGGCGTGAAAGAAGTTGTGCTCAGTCATCATCATGATGATCATACAAGCGGCTTGCTGACGTTGCGCAGTGAGCTTTCTAAACAAAAACCAGAATCAATTTCTGTTGTTCATGTTGGAGAAGGAATTTTCTTAAGCCGTCCGGACAAAGAAGGTAAAGAAATAAACACACTAATAAAAGCGAAAGGCGAGTTCGAAAATACTGGCGGCAAGTTCGTTCTACATAGCAAACCTTCTGAATTAGCGCCCGGAGTTTGGCTGACCGGTCTGGTTCCACGCAAACATCCTGAAAAAAATTATCCAACTCGCAAAGTTAAAACTGCAGATGGAATTATTCCAGATGTGGTTCCGGAAGACTTATCAATGGTTGTTCAAACAGAAAAAGGTTTGGTTGTGATAACAGGATGCGGACACTCAGGCATTGTGAATTTGATGGACTTTTCACGCGAATTTTTCAAGTCTGATATTTATGCAGCGATCGGTGGTTTTCATTTGTTTGGCCTGGAAGATAGCAAGCTGGACTGGACAGCCAGTAAGTTGAAAGAATTTGGCGTTCAAAATCTTGTTGGTGCCCATTGCACAGGCATTGAGGCTGTATATCGATTACGACAGCAAATACCCTTGAGCCGCGCAAGCTGTGTGGTTGGCGCCGTTGGATCCTCATTCACGCTGGATAAAGGAATTGATCCTTTAACAATCGCAAAATAAAAGCACTCTCTACTTTCCACTTCGTTTCATTTTGACCCCTATTGACAGACCCTGAAAGTCTGAAATATTATTACTTATTCAACCATTATTGAAAACGATTTTCATAATTATTTTCAACTAGTATATAGACATAGGAGACGCAAAAGTGAAATTCCGGACCCAAAGAGTGAAAGCGCATTCAAAACAAAAGAAACAAGAAACACAAAAAACAAAATCGAATTCATTAATCTTAATTGGAACAATGGGAGCTTTGGTTGCGTATACAGCAGTTGCAGCACGTCCAGATAATTTTGCATATGCAGACACTCCGCAAAAGGATGTTTCTAAAACGTATGCAGCAAGAACTTCTAGCGCACTTTCAGTTTTTCAATTTCAAATAAAAGCCGGCACCCTTGCTGAAGTATTAAAAGCATTTCAAGCAGTCACTGGAATTAATGTCGTAGTTTCGAATGATTCTATTCTGACACTGCAATCTCCTGGTGTCTCAGGCATCCTTACTGTTGAACAAGCGTTAGGGAAGTTACTTGAATCAACTGGTGTGACGTACCGATTCATTTCGACGGATGAAATTACTCTTGATATACAAGGTCCCGAAGCATCTGTTGAAGTAACAGACTTTGCAACGCCGCTTTCTTCCCCAAAGTATACAGAGCCTCTTCATGACATTCCTCAAACCATTACTGTAATTCCGAAGAACATTATTCAAGAGCAAGGCGCAATGACTTTGCGTGATGTTTTAAGAAATGTTCCAGGTCTTACGATTGTTGCCGGAGAGGGTGGAACACCAGCCGGCGATAATTTAACCTTGCGCGGCTTTAGTGCACGGAACGATGTGTTTGTTGATGGTGTTCGAGATATTGGTCCTCAAATTCATGACCCTTTTAATCTTGAGTCGGTGGAAGTTGTGAAAGGTCCCGATTCAGTTTACACAGGCCGTGGATCAACGGGAGGTGTAATCAATCTTGTTAGCAAAGCACCATCGTTAGAGCGGCTCTATGAAGCGAATGTGAATTTGGGAACCGAAAGCACAACACGTATCACAGCCGATTTGGTTCAACCTCTTGAAGACATTAACCTGGAAACATCCTCCTTTCGATTGAATATGATGATTCAGGATTCAGATGTTCCCGGGCGATCCGTTGTTGAAAATGAACGCTGGGGTGTTGCGCCTTCCATCGGATTTGGAATTGGGACGCCTACAAGATTTTTGGCAAGTTATCTGCATTTAGAGCAAGACAACATTTCTGATTATGGAATTCCATGGGTGCCGGTTACGAACAATGTACTTGTAGGATTTCGCGATCGTCCTGCTCCAGTGCCACGCGAGACATTTTATGGTTTCCTCAGCCGCGACAAAGAAGAACTCAGTTCAGACCTTGTAACTCTCCGGTTTGAGCACGATTTTGATGAATCTCTCTCATTCCGCAATCAAGTCCGTTACGGAAATACGGATCGTGATTCCATGGCGACTCCGCCACGTTTTGCGAGCGATGATTCTACAGTCATTAACCGGGAAATGAGATCATGGCTAACTGAAGATATCATTTTGGACAATCAATCCGATTTTCAGAAATATTTCAAAACGGGTGATATCGAACATTCTTTAGTGACTGGATTGTCTCTTACGCATGAAGGCAATGAACGTGGGACCAGAACGGCACCGAACTCTCCAACAACACTACTCAACCCGAATCCCAATGATGTTTACACAGGAGAGATCACAGTCAGCCCGATTGTTGGCGATGTAACAGGCAAATCCTTTGCACTCTACGCATTCGATACAGTCAAACTCAACCAAAAATTCGAGATTAATGGCGGGTTGCGTTACGACTATTTCGATGTTGATGGAATAACTACGCTCGGTGCTCCGGTTTCCAGGCTGGACAAAATGTTGAGCTGGCGGGCCGGTGCAGTTTTCAAACCGACAGACATAACGAATCTATATGTAGCCGCGGGATCTTCTTTGAACCCTTCGCTGGAAGGTTTATCGTACCAGACGGCAAATACAGCGATCGAACCGGAGAAGTCGTATACATATGAAGCCGGAAGTAAGTTTGATTTCTTGAATTCACGTTTATCAGTGAATGGTGCGATATTCAGAGTCGAAAAGACAAATGCCCGTACACCTGGTTTAACTCCCGATGATCCACCACAGGTTCTTGAAGGCCGTCAGCGAGTCGATGGTTTCGAATTCAGTGCTGCAGGAAGGATTACGAGACATTGGGAACTCTTTGGTGGTTACACATTTCTAAATAGCAAGGTTGTTGAATCAAATAATCCGCTAGAAGTCGGTAAGGAACTTCAGAATACTCCAAGACATTCTTTAAGTTTCTGGACAACTTATGAGTTTCCATTGCACATCACGGTTGGCGGCGGACCTCGTTACGTAAGCCAGAGATATGGAAACACAATCAATACACGTTTCGTTGATGGATACTGGCTCCTTGATCTGATGGCATCGTATCCAATTACTGGATTTATGGATCTCAGATTGAATGTTTACAACGTAACCGACGAATACTACTTTGATCGACTCGGTGGTGGACATCTGATTCCAGGAGCTTCGCGCGCCGCATTGGTATCGGTCGGCTTCCGGCGTTAATCGTATGCTTTTAGAAATTCCGGAATTGTTAAATTCCGACCGAGTCTCACACTTCAGAAAGTTGTTGCAAGAAGCGGAATGGGTTGATGGCCGAGTTACGGCAGGTTATCAATCCTTGAAAACAAAAGACAACATGCAATTGCCTGAAGATCATCCGTCATCCAAACAGCTCGGTGAAATTCTTCTGGATGTTTTGCAACGCAATGGACTTTTTATGTCTGCGGCGCTTCCATCAAAAGTTTTTCCACCATTATTTAATCGGTATCAAGGTGGGCAGTCTTTCGGTGTCCATGTCGACAATTCGATCCGGCAGGTGACGGGCACTCCCCATCGTGTACGAACCGATATTTCTGCGACCCTTTTTCTTTCGCAACCCGATGAATATGATGGCGGAGAATTAGTTGTTGAAGATACATATGGTGTACACAATATAAAACTTCCGGCAGGTCACATGATCTTGTATCCTGCAAGCAGTTTACATCGTGTAATGCCAGTCACCCGTGGTGAAAGGATTGCCTCATTTTTTTGGATTCAGAGCATGGTTCGCGATGACGGCAAACGCACTTTGTTATTTGATCTGGATATGGCGATTCAGCGTCTAAACCGCGATAACAGCGATCATCCGGCCAACGTTCAACTTACGAGCGTTTATCACAATCTTCTTCGGCGTTGGGCCGATGTGTGATTCGACTTTTATAGACATTCCAATATTCCAATGAAAACTTTCCGTAAAATTATTTTCTGGCTTCACCTTGTAACCGGCTCCATTGCTGGTCTGGTAATTTTTACCATGTGCGTCACAGGGATGCTGCTTGCATTTGAGAAGCAAATTGTCCGGTTTGCTGAACGGCATGTGCGCTTTGTTACTCCTGCCGAAAACGCAAAACCTCTGCCTGTTTCTGAGATATTCAATAAGCTTCAGAAAGAAAGGCAAGGCATAAAAGTCGATTCAATTTCGATGAAATCCGATCCATCTTCATCGATTACTTTTGCGACTGGACGCGAAAGCGTTTTATATATTGATCCATATTCAGGCAGAGTCGTAGGCGAGGGCTCCGCTTCTACACGGAAATTTTTTCGTACTGTAACCAATATTCATCGTTGGCTTGTAACGGATGATAAGAATCGTGACACAGGACGTGTGATTACAGGGATTTGTAATGTTGCCTTTTTGATTCTTGCGATTAGCGGACTCTATTTATGGTGGCCTGACAAATGGATTCCGAAACAAATTCGAGCCATCACCTGGTTTCAACCTAAGTTGAAAGCGCGCGCTCGCGACTTTAATTGGCACAATGTGATTGGCTTTTGGTGTGCACCAATTCTGATCGTAGTTACATTAACAGCCGTATTCATTTCATATCAATGGGCAACGAATCTAATTTATGCGATAACCGGAGATGAAAAACCGCCATCTCCTGGTGCTCCTAGAAATGCTGCGAACGCAAAAGGCACACAAAAGGCAATTTTACTTCCTCAAAATATTGATCAACTTTGGTTGCGAACTCAGCAGCAAGCTAAAGACTGGCACACGATCACAATGAGACTCCCTCCAACATCCTCGGCTCCACTCTCGTTTATCGTTGAAACAAATGAGTCAATCAATCCGTTTGCACGATCAGAATTATCCTTTGATGCAAAGACTGGTGAGATTATAAAATGGCAGCCCTACGGGAAAGCCAATTCTGCACGGAAGATTCGTGTTTGGATCAGAGGGCTTCACACAGGTGAAGCTCTTCGATTACCGGGGCAAATTTTTGCTTTTGTCGCCACAACCGGCGGTGCATTTCTTTTTTATACAGGAATTTCTCTTGCCATTCGAAGGCTAAGAAGTTGGCAAAAAAGAAGACTACAAACGATTGTTTTTAACCCAAAGTCCGCCGAGTTACAAAAACCAGCTAGATGATTGTTTAAAAGCATTTACAGCCAACTGCCGTTCCGCCACTTCTTCAACTCGTGGTTGCTCGCGTGGATGAACCGTCGAAGATGTTAGCGGTGTTTTTGATGTGAGTTCTATCTTAAGCTAACCTTGATAGATGCAATATTTCTTAACACTGATAATTGCTGCCGTTCTTATGGTTGCGGTTTTGGGATATTTACCGGTACACGAACGTGTTCCGGTTGCGGCTGGAATAATTATCGCTGTTGTTGCTGCGATTTGTTTATTCGGAAATATTTTCCAATACAGTCAAACGTTGATCGTGTCTCTCTTCTACCGGAAAGAGAATAGGAATTAGAAACTTCGAAGCACGAGGATAAACAACTTAATTCGTAGCGTCATGATATACTGATAAACAAATACCTAATCGTGGAGAACTTTATGAGCCATGAAGAAAATCTACGCGCGGCATATAAGGCTTGGCATGAAAGCAAAGGTGTAAACAAACAGAAGTGGTTAGACATAATGGCTGACAATATTGTATTCAAGTCATTGGCAGGTGGTGCCGCTGGAATGGAATTTACGAAGACCTGCGAATCGAAAGAAGAAGTTCATCAATATTTTTCCGGCTTGAATGAGGGCTGGGAAATGCTTTACTACACTCCTGAAAAATACATTTGTGATGGAGATTCGGTTGCTGTAAGAGGTATGACCGGCTGGAAAAACAAAAAGACAGGAAAAGAAATTCATACGCCCAAAGCTGATTTCTTCGAATTCCGAAACGGAAAGATAATCGAGTTTTACGAGTTCTACGATACTGCAAAAGCATTCGAAGGCGCTTCCTAAAACTGCATTCTTAACCGCAGAGTCGCCGAGAATGATAGTATGACCTCGCAAAAAGCCATCCAGTTCATAAAGAAACACGGGGTAGTTCTAGCATCAGCGAAAGGTCCTGTCCCAAATTTGGCGGAAGCAATCGCTAACGAACCGATCAAAGGCAGCTGGTGGGGACATCCAAAGAGTCATCAGATTTTTGCCATATTTCAAGCTGTAACAGATTCTGACGAAATTTTGGTGTGCCGTTTAGTGAATGGAAAGAGAACGTTTATTCACAGCAGACTTTGGCCGGCTCTGGTTCGGGCTGCGAGCCATTTTAAGAAAAATCAAATTGCTCAAGTGCGTGAAGAACACACATCGTCAGGCAGGCATATATCTAAGGAGATTCCTTTCCCCAAATGGGTACCCCAAGAAGTTAGCAAACAATCAAAAGATTTGAGCGAAAAAGAAGCGCTTGCAATCCTAGCTGCTGCGAATCTGTTGTAGCATACGATATCAAAAGAAGGAGCTGCTATGAAATCATTGCTGTTTTTAGTGTTGTTACTGTCATCAAGTTTTATTTATGCCGAAACGAAAGAAGAGATCACTTCGATGCTTAAAGAGCAAGATGCTGCCTGGAACCGCGGTGATCTCGATGCATTTATGAAACCGTATGATACGACTGGCGAGCTTGTTTACATAGGATCCAGCGGCCCTATGAGAAGTGCAAAGGCAATGAAGGAGCGGTACGAAGCTCGTTACAAAAAAGGTGAAAGTGATTTTGGGAAGTTAACTTTTTCAGATTTGCAGGTTGAGGATCTAGGTCCTGGCCTTGCGCGGGCGTGGGGAAAGTGGCTCGTTGAACAGAAGGATCAAAAACAGACCGGGTGGTTTAGTCTAATTTTGAAGAAGACAAATGATGGCTGGAAGATTATTCACGATCATTCTAGCTAGCCTTTTATGAAATGGCACAGCATTCCATATCTGCCTCAGCGTTAATTGATTCTTCCGCTGATCGACTCTATAAAATTATTGCCGACTATCGTGACGGTCATCCCTACATAATTCCTAAGCCTCCATTTGTTTCTCTCACCGTTGAAGAAGGCGGAGTTGGCGCGGGAACAGTAATCTTTGTTCAGATGAAGCTTTTAGGACGGCTTCAGGAGTTCCGCGCAAAAGTTACTGAACCTGAACCCGGCCGGGTACTGGTAGAAACTGATTCCGACTCAGGTTTAGTTACAACCTTTATTGTTGAGCCTCGCGATGGTGGGCAACGAGCCTATGTAACCATTGCAACGCAGATGAAAGTTCGTGATGGTCTTCTGGGAAAGCTACAAGGTTTAATCGCTACAAAATTACTGCATCCTGTTTACGTTAAGGAGTTGAAACAGTTGTCAGATTTTGCAAGATCAAGGACTTAAAGGTTGATTCTATTTGTAAAGAATCTTCTATTTACTATATTCGTTCCAGGTACTATCGCTGTATTGCTTCCATATCTTCTTTCAAAAAACGAAACACCTGCTCCAGGGATTTCTAGAATACTTGCACTCTTCTTCTTTGTGATCGGTGGACTCATTTATGCATGGTGCCTTTGGGACTTTGCTACTTTTGGCCGGGGCACACCAGCTCCAATCGATGCTCCAAAGAAACTTGTTGTTCGGGGCCTGTATCGATATTCAAGAAATCCAATGTATTTGGGCGTTCTAACGGTTATCACAGGATGGGCTCTCTTTTTTCTTTCAGTAAATGTGCTCTTGTACGCTTTGATCATGACAGTGTCTTTTAACTTATTTGTTCGTTTTTACGAAGAGCCTCATTTGCGGAATCTTTTTGGTAATGAATACGATGAATATTGTAAAAGGGTTGACCGCTGGTTCTCCATTCAGCGAAAAAACTGACGAAGATGGTGTTTCGTGAACCTCGTAAGTTGCCTTTTTCTGCGTTCCATAAGTCCCCAATCTCCAATGGGACGTCTTATCTACAAGATGGTTCGTATAAAGTAGAAGCCTGAACCCGGAGGTTGGTATGAAAGTATCCGTATCCATTTTGGTCTTACTTTGCCTGAGCACGCTTATAGCTTGTAAGTCGCGTCCTCCAGAAATTGGAGAGGCGATTCTTACTCCTATTCAGGAAAAGCCGAATAATTCTAACGATAAAGACACATTTAAAAAAGACGAATCTGGTGGGCTTGCCACAGAAGAAATTGTTGACAGTAATCCTGGATATTCCGGAAATCTAACACCTGTTTTCTTTGACTATGACAGAGCAGAGATTAGATCCGATCAAATTGAAGTACTTCAAACGAACGCGCAGTATTTGCATAACGTTTCAGCGCAGAGAATTCAGATACAGGGTCATTGCGATGAACGGGGTACAGAGGAATATAATCTGGCGCTTGGTGACCGTCGCGCTCGCGCTGTAAAAGAGTATCTGTCTTCTCTAGGCATCTCCGATGAACGTCTGGTTACAATCAGTTTTGGTGAGGCCATGCCGTTCGAAACAGAACATCAGGAAGCAGCATGGAGCAAGAACCGCCGTGCTCATTTTCAGGAGCATCACCGGCCATAAAATGAGCTAGCTCCGTGACTCCGTGGTTTTTCAGTTCGTTTTCGGTTTCCGTTGCTGCCAGCTAAAATCCTTATAATTATTACTGGATTGAAATGAGGATTGAATCGCGTGGCGCGCAACCATTTGCTGAACTCAAGTGGACTTTTGATTTTCGTCCGCTTCAATGCCCTTATTGCAAAGGTGACGCTGGTTGCGAGCCTGAATTAGTCCGATGCTCAGCGTGTCGTACTCAATATCACAGAGAGTGTTGGTTTGAGAATCAGGGCTGCAGTGTATTTGGATGTAACGGATCCATGATGAAAATCCGTGGATTCTCGATCCGTATTCCTTATTTAGGAACACACCTGAGAATATTTGAAGAGCCAAAATGGTTAATGTTCTTAAGATTTATCGTTTTTGGATTTTATCCATTAACCATACTCACCAGAACAGAAGGCTTATCTTTCTCATTTTCTGATGTCTTCCTGATCACATGGGCATTGCTATTTGTGCTTTCGCTGCCTGTGCTATTCATCGTTGAAATTGCATGCTGGTGGATGGTATACGAAGATCCAACGCTGCAGGAACGTTTTGGAAAGGAAAAAAATCATCTCATATCGTTAGCGATTTATGGCTCCACGATAGGCTTTCTACTTCTGAGTATTTTTCTGTAATGTGAAGAAGCGGGTTGATTGCCAGAAGACTTTCAAAATAGATAAAGCTGAATGGAGTGAGAGGGAGCCGCGTTCCTGCGTTATGCAAGAAAAAGGCACGTTTGGCCAGACCAACGCCTCGGGTTTTCAGGCTCGTCCCCCGATGTAATGGCTGTCTGCAGTCCATTCAGCCTAATTAAAGAATATATAAACAATAGAAAAGACGCAAAAACAAAATCCACTTAAGAAGATGTATTCGTTAGCGTTTTCCGTGAGCAATTTTGATGGCTTCAGGGAGCCTTCTCAATCGCAGCATCGCTAATACTCCAAGAAAAGGTCCCGGCGCAAGCAGCCAGAATGCATAACGCCATCCCAGCGTCGAAACAAAAATTGGAATCAACTTTATGGTAACTGCAGTCAGTAAAAAGCCGAGGCAGGTTTGCAGCGTTAATGCAGTTCCAATATAACGTTGGTCTGCAAGCTCTGTCACAGATGCCGAAAATTGCGCCGAATCCGCAACAACACTGATGCCCCAGATTAATGTGATCACAATCAACCAGACAGGGCTTTGAAAAAAGAATCCTACAATCAAACAGCAGGCTCCACTGACAACCATAGCTGCTGATGCAATTAATGTTCTGCCGTAACGATCTGCAAGAATTCCAGCGAGAACACACCCGATCGCGCCTGCAGCAATCGCCAGAAACGATACTGATTCAGCAATCTCAGGTTTGATATTTTGCTGAGCAAAACTTGCACGAATCATCACAGGTGTCCATGTCCACATTGCGTAAAGTTCCCACATATGGCCGAGGTAACCGAAGTTTGCAAGTCTGACACCACGATTGCTAAATACCTTTCCTGCTTGCGACAAATCGAATCGCGCAGTTGGTTGTGCATAAGGTCCATCTTTCAGAAAAAATAAAATAATCAGTGCGCCGCCAATTGTCATTCCTGAAGCAATTAAAAGCGTGTTGCGCCAATCCTCCATTTGAAAAGCATTAATAAGGTATGGTGTCGCTTTGCCGAATGTAAGTGCTCCAATTAAAACTCCGATAGCCATCCCGCGTCCTGACCGGAACCAGCTCGCCATAATTTTCATGGCCGGCGGATAAACTCCGCCTAAAAACATTCCAGTCAGGAACCTCATCAAAATTGCTGATGTTGCGCCCTCGGCAAATACTGCCAAGGATGCATTACAAAGAGCTGCTGTGATTGCGCAAATTGTAAGAAAATATCGTGAGTTCATAACATCTGATAAATTCAGAATTGCGCTTAACAAGGTTCCTGCGACAAAACCTAATTGCACGGAAAGAGTTAACCAGGCAGCCGTGGACTCACTTAGATTCCACAATTTTGATAAGACTGGAACGACAGCAGATGCACCAAACCACAAACTCATCGCGAAAAGAGTCCCTGCAGCAAGAAAACCCATCGCTTTCCATCGTGAAGATTCGTTCATGGGCATTCATTTTACCTTAGGGTGATAAACTTAAGTTCATCAATCTGTCAACGATGAAACGTTTCCATCAAATTTTTGGAATTTTGATTTTGCTGATCTTCTTATTTACCGGTCAATACATGCAGATATACCACAATCATTTGCGAGACATGCCCGATGGACTTCGATTGTTGTTTCGATCACGGCATATCTACATTTTGCTTGCGGGTCTAATCAATGTTGGGATCGGTGCTTATTTAACGAAGAGGGAATCACTCTGGCGGCAGCGTCTTCAGTGGAGTGGCTCAGTATTCATTACAATTGCAACATTGCTACTGATTACTGCGTTTTTCTATGAGCCAGGACACACTCCTTTGGGTTCGCCTCTTTCAAACTGGGGAATCTATGCGATCGCCGCGGGCACAATGTTTCATCTATTCAGTGGTATTGGTGTGAGGAAGAACTAAGGGCGACCCTACGATCGCCCCAAACAAATGATGGGCCTAACGCGGTCTATCAGTATTTGTTTCTAGTTTTAGAGCTGGCTGGTTCCTCATCCTTAGAATATAACGGTCGAGATTCTTCAGTTTCTGATGGATTGACGGCAAACAATAAATCCGCCAGTTCATCTGCATGTTCTTCTTCTTTTGCGAGAATTGATTCCATGAGGATTCTTGAAGTTGGATCCTTTTCCCCAAAGAATTGGATGATTTCACGATAAGTATCAATCGCGATCCGCTCGGCGATCAAGTCCTCTTTTAACATCTCGGTCAGCGAACGGCCTTCAATATACTGACTATGACTCGTTGTTGAAATTACTTCAGGATTCATCTCGGGTTTTCCGCCGAGCTGTTTAATTCGTCCCGCTATGCTATCTGCATGTTCCTGTTCTTCCTTAGAATGCTCTAAAAATTCCTCAGCAACCGCAGGGGAATGTAATCCTGTAGCCATAAAATAATGGAATCGATAACGCAATACGCAGACGATTTCAGTTGCAAGAGCTTCATTCAAAATATCTATAGCTTGCTGGCGGTCCAATAAGTACGCCTGCGTTACTGCACCATCTTCAATCATTTTCCGAGCTCGATTGCGGATCTCTTGAATATCCTTCACAAAGCCCATAGTCTTTACCTCCAGACGCTATTAAAAATATTTCTGCATTTCCATGCTAGCGTCGTCTTTATAATCGATTTTTTGTCAGAGAATTCGTGACAACACGTCTAAAGAAGCAACTTCTGACTAAATAAATGAACACAATTCTCGGGAGGAAGAAATGGTTAAAACCCATGGACTAACGCACATCAATCTTGCAGTAGCCGATCCTGATCGATCATTGCGTTTTTATGAACAGGTTTTTGGAGTGAAGGAGTATTATCGGGATGAGGAAGGCATTCAAGTACAGGGTCCAGGAAAGCATGATGTGCTTGCATTTATGAAAGATGCAAAGGGAGCAGGGAAGACCGGAGGAATTTCGCATTTTGGTTTTCGTCTTGTGCGTCCGGAAGATATTGATCTTGCAGTCAATGAAGTAGAAAAAGCAGGTGGTGTTTTGTTGCGGCGCGGTGAATTTTCGGAAGGTTTTCCATTCGCGTATGTGCAAGATCCCGATGGTTACGAAATCGAAATCTGGTTTGAGTAAATCGCATTTATGAATATCCATGAAGCTTTAGCTTTCGGCGAGGCAATGCTTCAAGACTATGGCATCTCCGATCCGCGTTGGAATGCGGAACGGATTTTGCTCATTGCTCTGAATTCCACTCGCGCGCATTTATTTGGTAATTTAAAAGCTGATTTGACTCCGGCCGAAGAAAATTCGTATCGATCGATGTTATCAAGAAGAGCTTTGCACTATCCGCTTGCGTATTTGGAAGGAGTTCAGGAATTTTTTGGACGTGACTTTAGAGTGAATGAATCAGTATTGATTCCGCGTCCTGAAACCGAAGAGATTATCCGTGCGGTGTTGAGTTTGTCTTTGCCCGCGTCTCCTAGAATCCTGGATGCAGGAGCCGGTTCCGGATCCATTGCTGTAACTCTCGCGGCTGAGCTTCAAAATTCAAAAGTGATAGCGCTTGAATTGTCGCCAACTGCGATCAGCGTGCTTGTTGAGAATGCGCGTGGAAAGATTTTGCCGGTGCGCGGCAATCTTCATCATTTTCCTTTTCATGATAATTCGTTCGATGTTGTTGTTTCCAATCCACCCTATGTGAATTCGGATGAATTTGATTCGCTTCCTCCGGAAACAAGGTGGGAGCCGAGAGAAGCTCTCATTGCATCCAGCGATGTCTATGCTGCTTTGATTGAATCCACAGGACGGATTCTGAAACAGAATGGTTATCTAGTTTTTGAAATTGGTTTTGGACAGAGCACGCGAATTCAAAACTTGTGTGAACAAAGCAATCTATTCAAAATTCTCGAAATCAGGAATGACCACCAGAATATTCCACGCACATTTGTCCTTCAAAAAAGATGATTAGTGGTTTCGGCTCTACGGCTGAGATTCGCTGAGTTCCTCGTAAATAACCCATTCCCCTTGTGCGTTTGGACCTGCCAAGAGTGACAACGGACTTGAGTACTTCTTAAGCTCGGAGTATCTGGTCGATGTGATGCGAACCTTTGTTCCTTCAACTGAATACTTCAGATTGGAATACGTGCTTACATCGCCACGGGCTTTTGCAAGCGGCATTGCATCTCTGATAATTTGTTTGTACTGGGTGCCGGTATCGTCATTACTTTTACTTCGCCCGAAGGATAAGTGCGTTTGTTTTGAATGACTGCCTTGTCATCGTACAGATCAGCTGCCTTAGGATCAAATGAATGCTCCAAAGCGACGTATTTTTCAAACAACTTTTTTGCCTGGGCAAGTTGTTCGTCTTCCTGTGCGGAAAGATCATAACGAAATAGGATCGATAACAGAATGAATAACCACATGCCGCTTACGTTTCGATTCATTTGACTCCTCCATTTTTAAGTGCGCGCTTATTACGGTGAGCCGCTAAGCTGATAAATGTATGCATCTACAATTGTACCGTCTTGCCGCTTTGCCGAAGTTAGGACACGCTCGTAGCCGTCACCCTCAAAGTCATCGATGGAGGCCCAGTGCTTATCCAGACTCTCTGAAGTGAAGAGAAGGCCTTGGACCTCACCACCGCGTTCGTCCAGGATGATGCCCGGATAGCCCTCCGCCGCACCCCATCCCGTATTGATCAATCTTCCAGTCACAGTTGCAGGCTCCCACTCTCCTGGAATATCCGCCAGAACATGTTCATTCGACCTACCAGGCGCAAGCGTTCCGTAAACGAATAGTCGGTGTGTCATTGATCTTTTATATCCTACATAGCTCGAGCATTATTTTGTCATTAGCGAGTTGTTGGGCGCTGCTGTATGCCCTATGTTTCCCATGCCCATCGTATAGTTGATGTAAACATGCACTTGGTCACCACCATGAGACCCTACCGTCACAGCATTTGCTAATCCGGCGATCTTTACCTGCTTAGTATGCAGGATGGATTGAGTAAAGATCATCTCGTCGGCTATCATTTTCAACAAACTCTCACGATAGGATTCAGGATCTTCCAATCCGAGACGCGTTGAATTGCGACTTGCCCGGAGGGGTCAATCACTTACAAAGATTACTACAGAATTAGGCCTCAAATAGGCAATCTTATGCTCCGTCAACTCCAGCGCGAGCTTCACGCCTCCGACGAACAGTCCCTTGCCCGACTCCCGCTTGAGCTGCTCAACGGCCTCGCCCAGATTTCCGCGCACGAGCTCCGCGTTCCAGTCGACTTGGTCCAGGGTGATCGACACGACGTACTTTTTGCCGCGTCGATCGTCCGGGCGAAGGGTTCATTTTAGGGTTCCATCCAATCAGGCCTCACTCCCATCTGCGCCGCCTGCCGCCACGCTTCGTCCATCATTTCGTAAGTCACCCGGCCAAAGAGGAGGGCATCGGCCCGGTCGAGGTTCTCGGCCGCGTGACGATGCAAGTCTTCGTCAGCTGGTATTACACGATGATCGCAGCGCCCGTCCAATGTGACGTTGATCGAATATCGAATGGGTCGCGTTAAATCCTCCTGAAACAGGTTAACGCTTGATCAATTGTTATGCATCCTGGCCATCATCTTCTGACGATAAGCTATTACAGTGGATTTCCATGCGCGGGTTCCGCACCAGATCAAACAGAGGCGTTAAGTATTTCAATATAAAGCTTGATGGAGCGTAATGAGAATGCACCTATTAGATTGCATATGAGCCGTGTGAAGCCCAATCAAACACCGGCAACGCGATCCCGTCTAATGAAATACCATGGTGACTTATTGCCGAGGTAGCGCCATGCTAGGTTCAGTAGCCGTTCCAAAATATCAGAGCCAGAAGCCACCGGAATATGCTAGACACCCGATGATCAAAAGAACGATGCCTGAGATATGGTTTTGGACGGTTCTTACAAGTTTAGCGTTTGTTGCCTTCATGATGTTACGTTTTCTTGATGAGTCCTAACGCCGGAGCAGCCGCGCCGAACTGCGCCGATTGAAGGCACGCTTGTGCAAGCTTTGCTTCAGCAAAACGATGATAGCTGTATTTATCTTTTGTTTTTCAAAATGCGTTTTATCGTGTTCAAAAGGCTTGCGACTGGAGGCGGAGACGTCGGCTGCAATGATTTTGTTCGGCGCTTCAGAAAGTAGTTGGAACATCCATAATTAGCATGAACACAAATCCAGCGATTCCGCCCAGAAGCGCAATAATATAAAACACCTTTAAAGTTGCGGTGCTCGAAATTTCTCTATTAAAGAGTCCTGGATATTTAATAAGTTGCTCTGCGCCGTTATGAACAAATAACCAAATGAAACCTAATCGCCACAATACAAATATGCTGACAAACCATGCGATAACGAATGGATTGCCATCTTTTGGACGAAAGTAATGGAATAGCGACGGAACCTTACCCATCATAATGCCAACGCCTAAAAGTTTGCTGCGAAGGTCCATTTCCTGGGCTGCTACCGGGATTGGTGGTGCTTTTGCGCTGGCCAATTTAGGTGCGGCATACTACATCAAACAAGAACTTGTCCGTCCCAGACGCAAAAACAATCACACATCAGAATTAGACAACTTTGTTCCAGATGTTTCTTATGACTTAGAGCCGCATACATTCGAAAGTTATGATGGCTGTCGTCTTTCCGCGATTCTGCTGCGGCCTGTCACCGCAAACGGAAAAACAATCCTCGTTTGTCATGGAGTCAGGCATGATAAACGGAGCGGTGTACGGTTTGTTCAATACTTGTTGAAAGCTGGATACACATTAATGTTGATCGATTTTCGAAATCATGGTGAAAGCGGCGGTCAGATTACAACGTACGGATATCATGAAAAGGAAGATTTAAGATGTGCGGTAAGATACCTCCGCGGCAAAGGATTCACAGGATCGATCGGTGTTCTTGGAGCATCGATGGGCGCTTCTGTGGCATTACAAGCTGCGGCAGGTTTTGATGACATTCAGGCTTTAGTGCTGGATAGTCCGTTTGCATCGCTTGAGCAAATCACTCTTGAACGGGCAGTTGAAATTTCAAAGTTGCCGAAATTTGCAGTTTATCTTCCAACTCAACTTGCGTGCTTGTTCGCAAAATATATTGAAAATTTCCCGGTTTATGAAGTCTCACCAGTGAACAGCACACGTCATCTGAAATGTCCGATTTTTCTGATTCATGGAGATGCTGATAAGAAAATCGGATCACACCATTCTGAACAAATCTTCGAGAAGGCTTCCGTGCCGAAAGAATTATGGATCTGCGAAGGTGCAGGACATTTAGGTACGTACGTTAAATTTCCAAAAGAGTACGAAACCCGCGTTCTAAATTTCTTTAACCAACACCTTTAACATTAGCTTCGTAGCGCAGGCGTCTCTGCCTGCCGAAGAGTAATGGCGAGCAGAGACGCTCGCCCTCCAGAGACCGCGGTTGAGTTCCACAATTCGTGTCTTTCTTTACACACATTCCCTCATTCTTACGACGAATCTCATCTGGCACAAACGTTGCGTAAGCGTATCTTTGAACAACAATGGCTACACCAGCAACGGTTTTAATTCCTGAACCCACATGGTTAAATACAATTGCTACTATGGACAAAATTAGAATTCAGGGCGGGAAACCTCTGCGCGGCGAAGTGCGAATCAGTGGCGCTAAAAATAGCGCATTGCCCTGTATTGCAGCGTCATTATTAACCGCTGAACATTTAGTTTTGAATAACGTTCCGCGACACGTCCGCGACGTTAAATCAATTATTCAAATTCTTGAGCATTTGGGACTTGAATCAGAATGGTCCGGTCAGCAGCTTTCGTTGGAGGCACGCGATATTGAATCTCATGAAGCTGCTTATGACATGGTTAAAACCATGCGCGCATCTGTACTTGTGCTGGGTCCATTGGTTGCGAGGTTTGGTGAAGCAATCGTTTCATTGCCCGGGGGATGCGCAATCGGAGCACGCCCCATCGATATGCATCTCCATGGTCTCGAAGCACTAGGCGCCACGATCCGATTGGAACATGGTTATGTGCATGCGATCGCTCAACGGTTGCAAGGTGCTCGCTATCGTTTTCCAGGCATCAGCGTAACAGGTACAGAAAATTTGTTGATGGCGGCAGCTCTGGCAAAAGGTGAAACTGTTCTTGAAAATTGTGCGGTAGAACCTGAAGTTGGCGATCTGATCGATTTGTTGATAAAAATGGGGGCAGAGATTCAGGGGAAAAATACTTCAACGCTAAAAATTCAGGGCGTAGAAAAATTACACGGAGCTGAACATAACATTATTCCCGATCGAATTGAAACGGGAACATTTCTAATTGGTGCAGCAATTACTGGAGGGTCGATTACTACAGTTAACTGCATTCCTGAGCACAATGAAGCTTTGCTTGAAAAGCTTCGTCAAAATGGATGTGATATCAGGATTGGACCTCAAGAAATCACACTCGATTGTCCTGAAGTGTTAAAACCATCCAACATTGAGACGCATCCGTATCCACTTTTCCCAACCGATCTTCAGGCTCAATACATGGCACTCATGACTCAAGCGGATGGAATCACGCGTATTGATGAAAACATCTTTGAAAATCGATTCATGCATGTCGGTGAACTTTTGCGTATGGGCGCAGATATTCATATTCAGGGTCACACTGCTGAAGTAAAGGGACGCACACAACTATCAGGCGCCAATGTCATGGCAACGGATTTAAGGGCAAGCGCATGCTTGATTCTCGCCGGCCTTGTTGCGGAAGGAACGACTATCATTCAACGCGTGTATCACATCGATCGTGGATACGAAAGGATTGAAGAAAAACTAAGCAGTCTTGGCGCTACAATCGAGCGGTTGAGGTAACGTTTTCACTTTCCTCACAGTAGTTTTTCTTCCTGCAAGCAAAGTCAAAACAACAAGGAATGCAGCAACCAGAGTAATCAATTCCAATTTTTCACCGAGTAGAATTGCGGAAGCAAACAAAGTGAAGAAAGGCTGCAGCAGTTGTACCTGACCAACACGAGCAACGCCTCCAATTGCCAGCGCATGCAACCATGCAAAAAATCCGATCAACTGACTAATCAAGCTAACGTAGCCAAAACAAATCCATGCTTGAGGTGAGGCGCTTACTCCATATTTAAGAATGCTCACAAACAACAATATGGAGCTTATGGGAAAAGCTAACAGCAATGCCCAGCAGATTACCTGCCATCCACCGAGATCGCGCGCGAGGCGTCCACCTTCTGCATAGCCGATTGATCCTGCAATCAACGCAACCAATAAAAGTAAATCTGCAATCTGCAACCTTCCATCACCATGAATAAATGCGAAACCAACAACGACTGTGCTGCCAACAATGGCCGATGCCCAGAAGTAACTGGAGGGACGATCTCCTGCGCGAAATGCTCCGGCGGCCGCAGTAGCAAGAGGCAAAATGCCGAGCAATATGGCTCCGTGTGATGCATGAACTTTCTGCATCGCCCATGCTGATAACAAAGGAAATCCAAAGACTACACTTGCTGCCACAATCACAAGGCTTTTGATGTGTGACTTTTGCGGAATCGGCTGCCGTTTGATCAAAAGGATTCCTGCTGCCACGATCGCGGCAACAACGGAGCGTCCAAGTCCTATTATTGAAGGATGGATTTCGCTTACAGCAAGTCTTGTCGCTGGAAGAGTTACGCTAAATGCAATAATGGCAATCAATCCTAAAAGCATTCCGGATGTTTCTTCTGTTCTTTTCATGCAAGAAAAATTTAACGCGAAATCCTCGACAATAACAGATTCAGACAAGTTGTATTGTAACCAGTACAGTTACGATTCATGACACTGTGATGCAGATGGCAGATTAACATTCAGGGGAGATGCGGTGGTACACTCTTCCTATCAACACGAGATGCTTTTTAGGTCAAAATGGAAGACTGTTTATTCTGCAAGATTGCCGAACGTTCTATCCCTTCAAAGATTGTCTACGAAGATGGAAGTGTTGTTGCGTTTGAAGATATAACACCTCAAGCGCCAACTCATATTCTTGTAATTCCTCGTAAACATATTTCAACCTTGAACGAAACTACCGAAGCAGATCGCGAGTTACTTGGCTCTATCGTTCTTGCGGCCGTCTCGATTGCAAAAGATCGACAACTCAGCAGTTCAGGCTACAGGCTTGTGTGGAATACGAATCGCGGAGCAGGACAATCAGTATTTCATGTTCATTTACATTTGCTGGGCGGAAGGTCAATGGCCTGGCCTCCCGGTTAATTGAATGGCAGAACGTTACGCGTTTCGAAAAACAATCATCTACGATTTAGCGATACAGTATGTAGAGGCACTCTACCGATTCACGGGACGATTAAGTCCAAAAACTCCCGAAAGTTTGAAAACACAAATTATTAAAGCCTCGACGCACATACTCGTAAACATCGCTGGAAAAGCTTCTGGAAAAACTGATATTGAGCATTCGTTTCTTGTTGATGGTTGCAGAATGTCATTGTTTGAAACCATCGCATGTCTGGATATTGCAGAACGCTTAAAATTCGCGCGCCGTTCTGATTTGAAAAGAATCCGGGAAAGGGCAGATTTGTTGTTGGACAAACTTGATTCAATGAAGAAAGCTCTAGAACGCGGATGATACTTGTTGCTGCGGGGTTAATTGTCAAAGATGATTTGTTGTTGATCACACAACGTCCCATTGGAAAGCATGGTGCTTTAAAGTGGGAATTCCCGGGAGGCAAGATAGAAGAGGATGAAGATCCGCGTAAAACTCTGGAACGCGAAATCCGTGAAGAGCTCGGAATTAACGTTGAAGCACAACAAGTCGTTGAAACTATTTTTCATAAATATGCAGACAGGTCTGTACTTTTGTTTTTTTACAAATGTCGTTTCATCTCTGGTGAGCCATCAGCAATCGATTGTCATAGTTTTTGCTGGGTAAAACCTTCGCAATTAACTGAATTTGACTTCTTAGAAGCAGATCTCGACTTTATCCGCAAACTCTCCATCCAAACCTTGTAAAGCATGCAGCGAAAAATCTACGCCTTGATTGGCCTTGTTATCCTTGGGGCAGTGATATTTTTTGTTTCGCGAAAATTTTCGCCTGCTCGAACAGCAAACGATTTCAATGTGATTGTTATCTCTATTGATACGCTTCGGGCAGATTTCTTAGGGACATATGGCAACGGTGCGATCGCAACTCCGCATCTGGATGCGATAGCAAAAGAGGGAATTCTGTTTGAATACTTTTACAGCACGATTAATACAACTTTGCCATCGCATGCAAGTCTTTTCACAGGAATCTACCCGCGAAAGCATGGAGTTGCCCGGAATGCAATGAGGCTGTCGCCCCAGAATGTAACACTGGCTGAATTCCTAAAAGAGCGAGGCTATTCAACAGCTGCATTTATTGGTTCCTTCGCCCTGGCTTCTGTTTTTGGTCTCAATCAAGGTTTCGACTTATACGAAGAATCATTCATGGGTGATCCTTCTCGATTTATTGGACGCACAATCGTCATTAATACAAAGGATGGAAAAAAACTTGAGGCTCTGGAGCCAGATACGCAGACCGGTGACATTACACGCGATGCCACTGCTGTAAAACTTTCATTTGAAAAATGGCTCAGTACGAAACGAAATAATAAGTTTTTTGCATTTCTTCATTTGTATGATCCGCATTTTCCGTACTTGCCTCCTGAGAAGTGGTACCGCAAGCGTTTGGAAAGCTTTCCTGAAAACACTCCACTGACAGAAGCCGCCAGGATTAATTTTTATCCTAATTTCAAAAATCTGATCGGTTCGATTGAAAATTTCAGGTCCAGTCAGGTTGGGTCTGTTGAGTTTTCACCCGTGATCGATACGCTGATGCAGTTATATTCTGCGGAAATCGAATATGTGGACTCTGTAATCGGTGAGATTGTGGAAAATCTCAATCGTTCCGGCCTCCGAAATCGGACCATCTTAATCATCACTTCCGATCATGGTGAAAACTTAATCGAACATTCAAGGTTCAATTCATTTTTCAGGCATGGTGTCCTTACGCACGAAACTGAAACACGGATTCCGTTTCTGATTTCTTGTCCGGGTTTGCTTCCCGAAAAAAGACGGATCACGACACGATATTCTCAGCTTGATTTCTTTCCTACACTGGTCGAACTACTCAACTTCAAAACCCAATTGAAATTTGATGGAAAAAGTTTTTATTCAGAACTATTTGAGAATAGTCAGAAGTCACCATCACGAATTCTTTTCTCAGAAGCATCCCAACCCCGGATCCGGGAAGAAGATTCTTTCCAGGGAGTCTGGCCAAATAACGAAAATGCTGCTTCCGTTTGGTATGGGGACTGGAAGTATATGCGTATTCCGTGGCGCAAATATGAAGGAGTTTTCAGGTTGTCACAGGATCCTCTTGAACAGCGGAATCTTATGCAAGTGGTATTACAAAAAGATCCAGAATTGATGAAAAGATTGCGTGAAGAACTATCAAAGTGGCAACAACATTCTGGAGAAATCGATACAACATTCGAGTTGAGCGAAGAAGACAAAGAAAAACTCGAAAGTTTGGGCTATGTAAACTAGAGAGCCGGCTGCTTCCTGATCCGAAGAATTTAGTGGAAAATAAGCTGTAGATGAAGTGGACACTTCCAATTTTTGTTGCAGCTCTTATTGTTTCCGCCTTTCTTTATACCTTCTATATCGATTCTGAAAACATTGGCTGGTTCGGTTGCTTGCTTCAACTCGGTAGTCTCATTTTGGCGACCATCAACCTGAATATGGCGCGTCAGCTTTATAAGCCAGGGGACGCACCACATCATGCATGGTCCAGTCTGACAGCAGGCGCGTTCTGCTGGACAATCGCGCAGCTAATCGACATGTACCACGAATTTGTATTGCGACAGTTTCCATCTCAGACGATTGCAGATGTATTCTGGATTGTTGGTTATTTATTTTTCCTTTTCGGAATCATCATTCTGATTCGAAATTTTTTGACAACCGGGTTGCCTGCAGGCAGCAAATTGAGCTACATCTCAATAGCCATATTATTTCTTTTCATTTTTGCTGTGATTTTTGTTACTGTGCTCCGGCCTGACTTGATTGATCCTCAAAAATCCTTTATTTACAAATTCCTGCTCATCATCTATCCGGCCCTTGATGTTATTTTGATGGGCGTCTCGGCCGTTTTGCTTCGGATTTCCTGGAATTTGCGTGGAGGAAGCCTTGCTAAAGTTTGGCTCTTCCTTTGCGTAGGATTCGCAATCGGCGCGGTTGCAGATTTGATTTTTTCGCGGCTGAGCGATATTGATTCGGATCTCTATCGCTACCTGGATATTCCTTACTTTGCTTCCTACTTTTGCATCGCTATGGCGGGAAGAATTCAGGTTCGAATTCTGCGAACTTCATCTGAAACGGGAGCTGAAGCTCCTTAACTCCTTAAGTAGCCCCCGGCGTGAGCCGGGGGTAAAAAGGATTTAGAAATGAACTAGCCCGCTTCAAGCGGGCGAAAGACCAGTTACTGTGAACACTCTTGCGCCCGCCTTCGGCGGGCTAAATCATTAAATGCATATATTAACCCCCGGCTTTCGCCGGGGGCTACTATCGCGCATCACGCATCGCGCATCGCGCATCGCGGATAGAACATTCTTCCGCCCTGCTTACGCCGGGGGCTATCTCTAAAATCACGAGGGTGTAATCCCAATACGCCTAATCAAATCATCAAAACGTGGGTCGGATCTTAATGGATCTGCCACAGGCTCCGGATAAAGCCAGATCAATAACGCTGAGCGCTCCCGGTATGCTTTTTCGAGCCATTGAAAAGCCGTTTCCTTCTCACCGAGTGCGGCGTAAGCCAAAGCCGTATCCATTAATGCTGGAAGATACTTTTGTGTTGAAAGAAATTTCAATTCTTCCAAAATCTTTTTTGCTTGTTCAATTTTTCCTGAAGACGCGTAAGCTTGCGCCAGAAATGCCATCGCTCTAGGATGATTCTTTGAAACCTCCACGGCATTTTCCAAAACTGCAATCGCTTCAGAAAATTTCTCATCCAGCACGAGGCATCGTCCAGTAACTACGAGTCCTGCGACGAAGTCGGGTTGAAGTTCAAGTGCTTTTGCGGCTTCATAGTAGCCGGCTGAATAATTCCGCATGAAATACAAGATCAATCCATGAACTGCATAAACGATTGGAGCGAGAGGATCCAGATTTTGCGCGATTTTGATTTGTTCAAGAGCCTCTTCAAATCGTCCACATCCTGCGAGTAGATCGGAGTACCAGTTTCGTGCGGTGGAGTAGCCGGGATTCAGTTTAATTGCGCGCCGGTAATCCTTTTCGGCACCATCCCAGTCATGATTAAAACACCATTTTGCCCAGGCAAGAGAGGTATATGCTTCAGCTAATGTTTTATCTATTTCTAAAGCTTTGGTTGCCGCAGCGATTGCACGTGGAAATGTGATTTTTGGATCTGAAAGCCCATATGCATCCCAACCAAGAAAGTTATAACAATCGGCAATTCCGGAGTACGCAAGAGCATACGTTGGATCTATCTCGATAGCATGCTCAAAAAATGAGATCGCCTTCTCAAAATCTTCAGCTCGTCTTCTATTCCAATAGTAGCGGCCTTTAAGATAAAGCTGATACGCTTCAACATTTTTTGTGTACCGTTTACTGAGCAGTTTCTTTTCGGCTCCTGTCAATTTGCGCTGCAATGCTGATGAAATAAGTCCGGCAATTTCTTCTTGCACCGAAAAGACATCGGAAAGATCTCTGCTAAAATGCTGCCCCCAAAGCTGTGTGCCGTCTTCTGTGTTTACGAGTTCCGTTTGTATATCTAATCGTTCACCGCGACGTACGCCTCGGCCGGTCATCAATGTTTGCACCCCAAGTGCGCGGCCAATTTCCCGCGGATCAACATCTTTTCCCTTGTAACGGAATGCAGTGCTTCTTGCTGTAACTTTGAATCTTGGCAGTTGAGAGAGGCTGTTAATAATGCTCTCTGTAATTCCATCCATAAGGTATTCCTCTTCCAAATCCCCGCCTGCATTAAGAATTGGAAGAATGGCAACAGACTTGATGCGGCTCTTAGTACTTGAGCGAGGCAAAATGGATTTAGAAGCAGCCGCACGGGAATGCAACCGATCGCAGCTCTTCAGCGAGTTCGTGCGCCGAAGCGAAGCGATGTGATGGATCCTTTTCCAGGCAGTGGAAAATCAAATTGATCAATTCTTGAGGGGCCGTTTGGGTGTCGATTGCGCTGGGCTGATCACGCAGAATGGATGCAGTTAACTCCGCAGCATCATTTTTATCAAATACAAGTTTTCCGGAAACCATTTCATAGAGAATGCATCCAAAAGAATAAATATCGCTTCGGACATCAACTGTCTGCCCGCGCAATTGTTCTGGAGACATACTTCGCAATGTCCCCATGATCATCCCTGGTTTGCTCAATGCAGGTGAAGTATCCATCCATGATTCCGCCATTGGAATGGATTTGCTTTCTACACGAGCTAAACCGAAATCAAGAATTTTAATCAGATTGTCTTGAGTAAGAAATATGTTTTCGGGTTTAAGATCGCGATGGATAATTCCCCTTGAGTGTGCCGCAGCCAAACCTTCTACAATAGCGATCCCGATCTGCTAAAGATTCTTTCCAGGGGATCGCTCCTTGTTTCAGACGATCTCGCAGTGATTCTCCTTTTAGGAATTCCATCACAATGAACATGCTGCCTTGCTCGGTAACGATATCGTGAATCGTCAAGATATTCGGATGTGATAATGAAGCGAGCGTTTTTGCCTCTTGCTCAAAACGCAGAAATGATTGTTCTTCTTGCAACTGTGATTCGGAAAGGACCTTAACAGCAACTTCACGATCGAGGCGTGGATCCAACGCTCGATATACTTCTCCCATTCCACCCTTTCCGATCAGGGAGAGAATTTCGTAAACACCGACTTTAGATCCTTCAAGAAGAGGCATGTAGACAACTATTAATTATTTGTGACCTGGTGTTTATAGTGGCAGAACTTACTTCAAGAGTGCCTTTGCGCGTGCAACCACGTTGTCTGCAGTAAAACCAAAATGTTTCATTACTGCTTCAAGGGGAGCTGAAGCTCCGTAGGTTGTCATTCCGATAACATCGCCATGGTCCCCAACATATTGCTTCCATCCAAAAGTTGCTGCAGCTTCAATGGCTAGTCTTGCTGGCACATTTTTCGGAATCACCGATTCGCGGTACTCCGGCGTTTGTTCTTCAAAAATTTCCCAGGAAGGAAGACTTACAATGCGCACAGCAATTCCTTCATTGGAAAGTATTTCATATGCTTGAAGCGCAACTGTGACTTCCGAGCCGGTTGCCATCAAGATCAATTGCGGATCGCCCTGTTTTGAATCTGCAAGAACATATCCGCCTTTGCGAACACCATCTACCGATGCAAACTTTGTACGATCAATTACGGGTAATTTTTGACGAGTCAGTATCAATGCAACTGGACCTTGATTGCGTGAGACTGCGAGTTCCCATGCGACTGTGGTTTCAGTCGCATCAGCGGGCCGAATTAGAGTCAATCCCGGCATCGCTCGAAGTGAAGCAAGATGTTCAATCGGCTGATGGGTCGGTCCATCTTCACCCAAACCAATGCTGTCATGGGTGAAAACATAAATTGTGTGTGCCTTCATTAAGGAAGCAATTCGGATGGAAGGGCGCATATAATCCGAAAACACAAAGAAGGTTCCACCAACTGGAATCAACATTCGGCTAAGCGCAATTCCATTCAGAATTCCACCCATACAATGTTCGCGGATTCCAAAGTGAATGTTGCGTCCGTCCGGTCTGAGCTGAAAACTTCCTTTATCTTTGAGTATTAAACTTGTTGATTCTGCGAGATCTGCGGCTCCTCCAATCAAATTGGGCAAAACATTCGCGAGGGCGTTCACTGCTTTCCCGGAAGCCTGCCGGGTTGCAAGCCCTTTTTCTCCGCTCAAATCTGGAATTGATTTCTCCCAACCTTCAGGCAATTCAGCTTTCAGCCATTTGCTCCATGTTTCTGCAAGTTCCGGATATTCTTTTGCATACGCATCGAATCGGCGATTCCAATCTTCTTCGGCGCGTCTTCCTTTTTCTACTGCCTGTCGAAAATAACGCAACGCATCTTCAGGAATGTAAAAAGTAGGTTCCAGCGGCCAATTAAAATGTTCTTTCGTTTTCTTTACTGCTTCTGCGCCCAATGGTGAGCCATGTGCTGCCGCTTGATCTTGTTTGGGAGATCCATAGCCGATATGGGTTTTAGCAATAATCAAAGAGGGTCGATCAGATTGGCTTTGTGCTTTTTGAATTGCATCAGTAAAAGAAGCTCGGTCGTTTCCATCAATGTGTTGAACAAACCAATCATAAGCCTCAAATCGCGCACCAACAGATTCAGAAAAAGTAAGATTTGTCTCACCATCAATGGTGATCTGGTTATCACCATAAATATAGATAAGCTTGTTCAATTTCAGGTGTCCGGCGAGTGAAGCAGCTTCAGAGGAAACGCCTTCCATCATGTCGCCATCGCTGCAATATCCGTAGATGGAATAGTCTACGATCTTGTGACCGGGACGATTAAAATAACTTGCAAGATAGCGCTCTGCGACAGCCATCCCGACACCTGTAACAAATCCTTGACCCAGAGGGCCTGTAGTCGTTTCAATTCCAGGAGCGTGGCCATATTCAGGATGTCCTGCTGTCATTGAACCAAGTTGACGGAATAATTGAATTTGTTCCAGCGGAAGATCGTATCCAGTTAAATGAAGCATCGAATACAACAACATCGATGCATGACCAGCGGACAATACAAAGCGATCGCGATTTGGCCAATCAGGATTCGCAGGATTGTAATGCATAATGTTCATCCATAACTCATAAGCCATCGCTGCGGCTTCCATAGGAGTTCCTGGATGTCCTGATTGCGCTTTTTCAACAGCATCCACAGCAAGCATGCGGATCGTGTTGATACACAACTCTTCAAGATCTGAGCTTGGCTTTTGAGCCACGTTCAAACGGACTGTTTCCTGCTCCAAACTACACCTCCGTCATCAGTCGAATTGGCGGGATTTTCAAAAAGACTCCATATTCTACCAGAGTAAAACCAAAAATTGGAGTAATGATGTTGTTAGCAATTTGTAACGGCCGGCATCTTGCCGGCAAAGCTAGAAATAGGTACGCTTACTAATGAACGCGGAAAAAGCTGTGGACCATTAATTGTTGTGACGCGATTGTTGATGTTCGTTGAAGTTCTGCCTTGTGCCGGCACGATGCCGGCGTTACAAACCGCAAACAATCCAAAGTTAAATTGTTAACGTATACTTTTTTGTATGCATTTATCAAGATATACCTTTTTCGTTCTTCTGACATTGTTCTTCACGTCATTGCTTGAGGCTGCATCAGGTGGTGTTTTTGGTCACATCCGGGATGATTCCGGGAGCCCGCTGCCCGGCGTAACAATTCAGGTTCAGGACCCTGGTGGCAAAGTTGTCGTAACAGTCTATTCGGATCGTGACGGACACTATGCCGCAGCTCCGGTTTCGAAGGGAGTCTACCTCTGTCAGGGCAGGATGACATTCATACGCATCCGCTAGAACCCACAACATTTCGGATCGCAATCTCACGCTCGTTCTAACTCTGTGTCTTTGCGGTAAAAAAAACTAATAAACAATCGATTCACGCAAATAGCGATCGAAGAGTGTTCCGATTTTCTTCAAGGCATATTTTTCCATGGCCAATTCCAGGCCTTCGCGTCCAAGAGCCTCAGCGAAATCTCGATTGGTCACAACGGGTTCCAGTTTTTCGGTAAGATCCTTTGAATCGCCTGGATTAAATAAAAATCCATTTCCGCCATCCTGAATTATTTCCTCAGTTCTAAAAACGTGCGTTCCGATTACTGCTTTCTTAAATGCCATGGCTTCAACTATCGAAACTGGAAATACCTCATGCGTTGAACACGAAACGATTACATCGGAAATCCAATAATAAGGATAGCGTTCGGATGGAGATTCTGATTCTTTCACAAAGTGGAAATGTTTGGAAAATCCACTCTTCTGAAGCTGTTCCTTAATTTCATCAAGATATGAACCCGCACGTTCTCCAACAATGAAGAATTCGAGTTCAGCTTCCGGATGAAGTTTTAGGAGTTCAATCGCGGATGTCACAAAAACCTTTTGTCCCTTCCTTTCGATCGTTGGACCTATGATTGATACAACGCTTGCTGTCCGCGAAATTCCGAATTTGGTTCGAAGATCATTTGGGCCATTCGATTGTTTAAAAATTTTAATTTCCGCAAGGTCAGCCGCAGGCGGCAATTCACGTAAAACATCTCGAGTATCAAAGGCTTTGAATCCGTGCGCTTGTGTCAGGGATGGAGTCAGGATTGTTGCTGGTTGATCGAATTGATTTCGTAATGATTCAAGAATCGAAGTGTCTTCGGGCAAATGCCAGATGGAAGGCAGATTTAGTTCGTTTAAGACTTCCGGATATTTGCCCGTGTTTAACGAACCAATGAAAGCAGCATCAAAAGTATTCTCTTTATGAAGCAATTTTATTTGGTTAGAAATGGCCTCAAAGGTTTCCACAATTTGAACTTTTCCCAGTTGCTCATAGGACTTTTTGAGCGGACCATTCGCTGAAGAAACAATCGTAATGTCATGTTTGTCTTGCTTATGAAGATATCGGGCGATACTTAATAGTAAGACTGGGCCATCTTCAAGATCGAGAGAATCAAGAATCCACAAAAGTTTTAGCGGCGCTGGAGGTTGAGCTGCAATACGCAAATCTGTATTGATCTGAATTTCATTGTTGTTATTAACCAGGCTTTCACTTGCCAAAACATTCCATACAGGTTTGGGTGGTTCTTCATTTTTCAGTCCGCGAGCGCGTGCATGATACAAGATGCCCGGTACTTGAATCACATACCTGCTATGGTTCGAAGCCTCATCAAGAAGTTCTCCTTTTTCCATCAAAGTGACAGCACGTTCATATCCCTGCACTTTTTCAACAATTCTGGCGCTCATCATTACAGGATGCTGGTAGTAACCGAGAGGATATGTTGAACCAACGGCCCAAATTGGTTTGAACTGCGGTGCATATCGTAATCCTTTATCATCCAGCAAATCGGAATCCGCAAAAACGAAATCGATTTGAACTTGATCCTGCAGATAGGCAGCCATGTAAAAAAGGGCATAAGGTTCAATCACATCTTCTGCGCCCATTAGCAGCAGCCATTCGCTGTCGGCCTTTTTCATGATTCGTGCGATTGCTTCCGTGTCGCGTTCTGAACTTTTTTGGAATGAAACTTTGACACGGGAATCTTTTTCCATTTCCTGGATAAGGTCACGAACTTCTTTATCACTTGAACCACGATCAACTATATAGAGGCGATGAAACGGATAGACTTGATTAAAGATTGATGCAAGGCTTTCACGAAGAAATTCGAGACGTGGATTGGTGCATTGCATTAGAACACCGATCGTGGGATTTGTTTTGAATTTCGGAATCTGTTTCAAACACCAGGCTTCATTTTTTGAATTCCATCGATGATTCTTCACCCATTGTGCATAGGAGCCTGGGTCACGTGCAGTTTCTTTCAGCACCAGCGGAAACTTAACGTTTCCGTAGACACGAGTGTTATCGTCCGGTTTGCCGAATAAACGTGAAAACAGCGCCATATGCTCCTCCGAAGTGGAACATTATAACGTACGGGGCTTTTTTAACGCAGAGTTCGCCGAGGAATAAATAAAAAATCATTCTCGGCGCTCTCGGCGTTAACAAAGATCAGCCCACCTACTGAAGCCAGTAATAACCTCGTTATAATATGAGGGATGCCATGGCATTTTACATTCATTGATAATGATTCGCGAACCGTGACTGATCCGGCGTCGTTGACGGTTCAATCTCGTGGCGAACTGAGTCCGCTGCAAATTTTTGTGCGCGAGATTTTGCAAAATTCCCTCGATAATCGCTCTGGTCCCGATCCAGTTCGTGTGACTTTTCGCATGAAAGTTCTGAGGGACACAGCACGCGAATTCTTCTTAAACTCGATGCAGTTTGATCAGATTATTCCGCATATTCAGGCTGTCAGGCAATATGCAAAAGAGAATGAACGTCAGTCCGACTTTGACGATCCACAAGCATGGCTGGCAAGCGGCGCTCCGTTGCGCATTTTATGCGTTGAGGATTATGGCACGCGTGGTCTGATCGGTCCGGAACACAGCCTTGAAGTTCAGCGCTTTCCAAAGCCGCATTGCTTCCTGGGTTTATGTCGCAACATAGGGGATAGCCAGAAATCCGCTGAAGCGATGGGTGGTATTTATGGCCTTGGCAAAACGGTGTTATGGAAACATTCGCGCTATCGTATTGTTTTGTTTCATTCAAGATTGCAAACCCCTTACATCTTTGAAAATTCTCCTGATGTTCCACATTTCAATCGATTTTTTGGTCATCTTCGATTGCCAGGTCATCACATCGGCAAACAATCGTATCGTGGTGAAGGATTTTGGGGTTCACGCAAAGGTGATTTGACATGGTCTTATTTAGATTCCACAGCAGACGATTGGGCTGCTTTGTTTGGAATTCCGGTGCGAACAGAACGCCAAACCGGAACGTCGATTCTGATTGTTGATTTCGAAGATCCCGATGCAGATGAAGATTCTATGAATCCGGAAGAAACTTTGAAACGGATACGCGAAGCGGCTGAAGACTACTACTGGCCTGCACTCACTGATGGAAGTTTGCAGGTCTTCACAAAAAATGAAACGGAGAATGATACGGAAACTGGAACCAGAGATGTTCTGGATGTTCCTTATCTTGCACCATTTATAAAAGCATATATCGCTGCACGTTTGGAAAAACCTAAAACAGGTTTGCATTTGAAATCCGTTGAAGTCAATGTGCCTAAAGGACCATCAAATGAAGAAAAGTGTAAAGCAGCTACCGCGGTGTGTATTTCTCTGCGAGGTGAAGAAACGGATCTCACAAAGTATGTGAATCGAACAGCATTGATTCGTGGAGCTGGAATGGTCGTCGGGTATCAACGGATTGGACGTCCTGGAATTGGGGGATCCGATTTTTATGCAGTTGTGTTGGGAGGTAAAAGTTGCCCGGAATACATGTCGGCAGGTGTGACTCAACAAGATCGTTGTGAACAATTGCTCGCTTATTCTGAGCCGGTAACTCATGATCTTTGGACGATGAATTCCGACAAGTTAAAGCACTGGTATGGTGCTCGCGCAGAAATAGGCAGGATGCTTGACGGGATTAGATATGCGATCTCAGCGGCAACTACGGAAGACATTCGGCCAGAAGGTAAAGCATCTTCGCTGCTTGCTTCCATGTTTCCTCTTTCCGAAGGCCCTGAACATGATAGTGCACGCGATACTCATCTTTCTTTTTTGATGGCTCCACAAATGAAAACTGAAAATGGTCATCGTAGGTACGAATTTCAAATTCGTGTGACGGTTCCAGGTCGAAAACATTTTGCTGGGGGGCCATACTCCTTCTGGAAAGTAGAATGCAAATATGGATTTTTTGGTGAAGAAGTTGGCCATCGTCTCGTTGAGAAAGCGCCTGTACGTTTTACACATCTTCGAATGAATGGTTCGGACTGGCAATTACTTGCGGAGCCACACGGTACTTATGAAGCAGAAGTTGAGGATCAGGAAATCATTTGCGATTTACGAGGCGAAACGGCACCACTTGAAACATTCTTGTCAGAAGTAGCGAAGCAAGAATTGCAGATAAAAGTTTCCAAACGATGAATATTGTAGAATCACCGAACTGGCTAAAAGATGCCGTTGAACGCCGAACAGTTTGGCCATACGAATTGTCACCGGATGCAGTGAAAGCGGATTTCACGGCACATTTTCTTCGAAAAGGAAAACGTGTTGGCGAACCAATTCATGAACCGAATTGGAAAATGTCCAAGAAGCGGATAACTGATGCACAGGCAAGATGGGATCTCACGGTTGTCGGACATGAATGGGACCAGATTGAATTACAGGTCGGCCTAACAGTTGAAAATCCTTCTCAGTTTTTTTCACCTCCATGTATGTATGCTGTCGATATTCTATGTAAAGCAACTCGATGGCGTACTGCATCTTCGCGATCCTTTAGCACCGGGGTCGTATTTCTACCTTTAAAAATTCTGAGAAAAGATATCGCGGGTTACGCTATCGTGACTCCGATGATTTTACTCTCCGAAGATCAGGTGAAGCCGGATGTATTGAAGCCATCTTTGAAAGGATCACGGCAAGCGCTTGGTTTCCCATTGCATATTCAAGTGGATCCACCGCAGGAAAGTCCAGGAGCTGGAATTGAAATTCTGTGGCATCGGTTTCAGGATGATATTCAAGATTCGATGTACCATCTCATCATCGAACCGCCTCACCCGATTTTGAGATTGAACAATCGTCATCCATCGTTGAAAGTAATTTTTGAGTCTCGAACCAAGACAGGAACAGCTGCAAGAATTCGAAACGCATTGTTTGCAATGATTGCTACCGATGTTTGGATTCAACTTGCAGAATATGCGAGTCATATCGAAAAATTGGATATTGATGACCCTGAAGATCCATCAGTTGTGCTTTCCCGGAAAATTATTCGAACCCTCGCCCGCATGATCAAACGACCGCAGGATGAAATTGTATCTGCTTTCGAAGACCGTAGCTCTCAGACATTACTGACATTGCGTGTTCAGCATCATTTAAGAACGCTGTCGCATCACAATGCGTTAATGCAAACTTTAGTTTCTGAAGAACAAATGACGGAATACTACGAATGAGATTGCCTTTGCTGGATCACGGCATCGTCTACGCAAATGAGCCATTTTTGCGATCCAATCCGCCCAAACCTGTAAAACCTGATAAGGTCCTTTACTTAGGGGATGGCAATGACCCTCCTTACGACAAGATCAGTGCATTCTTAGAGTTGGTTACTTTGGATCCGTCCATGACGAAACTCGTAGCAGATGGAAAGCTGGGCGCAACTTTACATCAACTGCTTCCGATCACACGTCGTGCTGCATCGGATATGAGGTTCTGGCATTTTCTTTCGATGGTCCGATTTCCTGAGTATGTCAGTTGGCGCTACTACGATATTGTTAGTGGCCAAACAAACCGAAGACGTTATCTAGGTTCTTTAGATGAAAATGCTTTTGCTCGATTGTGGTGGTGGGCCGAACTTACCGTCAGCCGTTTTGCTCCTGACCCGTACGAAATCACATTAAACGCTTCCGACAGTTCCGAATTTTTTAGTGGAATCTTACGTAACCTGTGTGGTGGAAATCATAGCTTGATCGTCAGTTTGTATAAGAAATTATTTGCCGGTGGGACGCGGCCCTCGGATCATTTAGTTCGCGATGTGTTTGTTAAGGTGAATGGATTATTTGTTACCGTCGCAATTGATGCGTTAAATGAACAAGACGTTGATGAGTTAATTGAAAGGGTAATGAAAACCTAAAGGCCCGAACCTGCGGAAGTGGGAAGCGAGGGCGGGGCCTTGGTCATTAACTAGAGGTTCATCATTGAACTACCTTGAAAAATATTGGTCCAATCGTGCTGTGTTGATTACTGGCGCATCTTCCGGTCTTGGTGCTGCAATTGTCAAAGCTCTGGCTCCATACAAAATCCATTTTGGTTTATTAAGTCGTCGCGTTGATCCAATGAAAGATCTTGAAGCTTCTTTGAAAACTACGGGAAGCCGTTTTTGGATCCGGGCTTGTGATGTCCAGGTTCGCCAGCAAGTTGAAGAATGTGTTGATGGATTTGTAAAGGAAGCAGGAAGGCTTGATGTAGCATGGGTTAACAGCGGCATCAGCGGAGAAACATCATTTCAAAACTGGGATTGGCAACTTGTAGAAGATACGATCGCAACAAATCTAAATGGTGCGATCTATACAACGATGGCATGCTTGCAGCAGATGACCAAACAGAAATCGGGAGCCATTGTTGCTTTAAGTTCAGCAGCGGCTATGCGCGGATTGCCAGGCCGTACAGCGTACAGCACGACGAAAGTTGCTCTTGAAGCTTTTATTGAAAGCCTTGCGGCTGAGCTTTTAGAAATTCAATTTACTACGATTTATCCAGGTTTTGTCGATACACCGATTAATCAAGATAATCCGCGCAGATTCTGGTTGATGCAGCCTGATAAGGCGGCAGAATTGATGATCCGTGCTGTAGCGAAACGGAAGACAAGCTATATTTATCCATTCCGCATGAAATTACTTTTCCATGTTGTACGTGCGCTTCCCAATTCAGTCTATAGACGAATGGCGCATAAAATGATCAATCTCAGCCGCGGCTCGTAAGGGAGCGCAGACGTCCCGTCTGCATCAGGGATCGCGGACGTCTCGTCCGCATCCCTGCGGATCTTTTACCGCAGAGACGCGGAGATGAATTGGTCGACTTGTTGTTCCAGGATTTGAAGGGGCATTGCGCCGTTTCGTAGAACCACATTGTGAAATTCTTTCATGTTGAATTTATCGCCAAGCTTTTGTTTCGCTTTTTCACGCAATTGAAGAATCTTAAGTTGTCCAACTTTGTAGGCTGTCGCCTGGCCGGGGCTTACGATGTAACGTTCAACTTCCGAAGTAATTTCAAGTTCACCCAATCCTGTGTTTTCTTGCATATATTGAATTGCTTGTTCGCGGGTCCATCGCTTTGCATGAATGCCAGTGTCGCACACAAGTCTTGTAGAACGCAGTAATTCATCTTGAAGTCTGCCGAGATTGCTATATGGATCCTTTTGGTAACCTTCTTCCCATGCAAGACGTTCCGCATACAAAGCCCAGCCTTCAATGTAAGAAGTAAACGGAATAATTTTGCGAAATGTTGGAACGCCTTTTATTTCTTGCTGCACTGCAATTTGGAAATGATGTCCCGGTATCGCTTCATGATATGCAAGCGTTCGCATACTCCAGCGTGGAACTTCGCTCATATCTCGTAAGTTTGCAAAGAAAGCTCCCTTCCTTGCGCCATCTAAAGAAGGAGGCTCATAGTAACCACCTGAATTCGTAACTTCTTTGAATTCAGGAATTCTTTCCACTTTGACTCCAATTGCAGGACGAACATCAAAAACTTTATTCATGCCCTGATCAATTTCATCAATGATTTGCTGATATTCCACAAGGCATTGTTTTCGTCCATCATCCGTATTTGCAAATTGAAAACGGGGATCATTGCGCAAGTCAGTCATATGTTCTGATAAGCTCTTTCCGGTTAAACCTAATCCATCCAGAATTGTCCGCATTTCGCTTTGAATACGATTGACTTCCTGAAGGCCAAGCGCGTGAACTTCTTCGGGTGACATCTTGGTCGTTGTGTGGTTTTCAAGCATGTACGCATAAAAAGCCGCACCATCGGGAAGTTTCCAGACACCATCATCAGTATTGGCTTTCGATTCCAATTGCTCGAAGTATTGAATTAATTTTTCGTACGAAGGATATACAGTGTTCTTGATTTCATTCTGTACAGCCTGATTCAATTCTTTCTTTTCTGAATCATTCAAGTCCGATAATTTCTTGACTCGTTCTTGAAATGAAGTAAATAAAATGTTTTCAGCCGGTTTTTGATTTGAAAAATTCCGCATCTCTGTCAAAACTTTTGAGATTACGAATTTCGGTGGAATGATATTCTTCCTTTCCCGAATTCTGAGTCCTTCCAATTCCTGATCGAATCTCGTGTCAAACTTGGACAATCGTTTTACATAGTTTTCAGCATCTTTCTTGTTGCCTATGTAATGAATGGAAGCCATAAAAGAAGGAAGCTCGCTTTGAACACCCGCAAGCTGGTTCAAAGGGTAGTTATGGTACATATACTTTTGACCCTTCACCTGGTTTTCAAGAAACCATTCAAGGATGCCGTATGAAAGTTGTTGGTCTGGATTCTGCGAAGCGCGGTCATATTTCCTCAGCATATCGAGATCTTTTTTCATCAGTGCGTTGAGTTCATGCGCAAAAGCATCGGAGCCGTCATTCAGATCATCATTATGAAAATTGATCCCCATCGGTTCGAGCATGCGAAGGCTGCTGAGGAGTTCGGGATTCTTCAGTGCGAACTCAATAAAAATTCGCTCATAAAAATGATTGACATTGAACGGCCGGAACCAGATTAAGTTAGTGATCCATATAGCTCCCACGACTAATAACAGCAACAAAGTCCATTTGATGGCGCGCTTCATTTTTTCTCCCTTGGGTGGATAAACTCGCCGCGTAAACGCAAAGAGTTATGGTTTACCCGTTCTTAACCAAACTAAATTTTGATTGTTCTTTAGCTTCACGCACTTGATTTTTATAAGTATCTGATTCGAAATATGTTTTTATCTTTGGCGAAATTCCTAACATTTGTTCGTGCGGTTTCCATGTGAATAATTCATTTTTGGTTTCATTCCAAACCAGACCATTTGTAACTGCATGGGAAGCATCCGCAAGACTTAAGTTCTTCAGGAATTCTTGTAACGCCTGAAATCTTCCTTCAACAAAAGGCGAGAAGAAACAGAATGCAGGTTTATACAAAACTGCATTGTGATAATACTCAGGAATGTTAATCACAGCTTCCTTTCCCGTCTGTTTTGCAAGATCCAGGATAGCTGTCATGCAACGTGCCATGATGCCAAGGCCTGGAAATTTCTGACCGGGAAGCCGCTGTCGTTCCTGCGTAAATTTCGCACGCGGATTTTGAAAAACCAACCAATCGATTACAAGCGCATCGACCTCGATGACTTCGTTGTTGGTCGGGCAGGGTCCTTTCAAGTGCGCATCAAAAATGCGCAACTCGCAGAGTGTATGTTCCTCATCTTCAGGTGATGAAGCATCATCCAGGATTTTTACGGTTTGACGGAACGGATCAATACTACGAATTAACAATCTCGGATTTTTGTATCCCTTCTCCGCAAGTAGATCCCAGACTTTGTAATCTTTTAAAGCCGAGACAACTTCCTTATCTGAAAAACGCTCAAGCAACCTGTTAGAGCCATGATCGCTCATGAGCTCCTTTTCTAGCTCTTCTTCAGTAAGGCTTAAATCAAACGTCCGATTGGCTGCCTGAGTAATCTGGAATGAGCTGAGCCTTTCCCGTAATTCTTTGAATGTGGATTTAGCTTTCATGGAAGCAGATTCAGGATGTAAAGCCTTCCAAAACAGGCGCCGGATTTCATGCGCGCCACGAATATTCGGCTCAATTGTTAAAACATACCATAACGATGGATCTTCCGGCTTGTAATAAGGATTATTGGAATCCTTGCAATGAGAACCATGTCCTAAAAAATGTGAGTAAATATCGATCACGCTCACATTGGAATGTTTTCCGAACTGTCTGATTGTTTCATTTACGATTGTTAAAATTTCATATTCGCGCGTCATATCTCTTCCATCTTCAAATAAATCCTTCACGCCATCAGTAGGATCGTAAATTGTTCCAATAATCAAATCGCAATGAGGATATTCCCGGATTATTTTATTAACAATTATTTCAAGACGATTCACGATCGCATTGGCATCTTGTCCTAAGAGAATGTCGTTTCCGCCAGCTGTTAAAGTAAAAAGTGTTCGTTGATCTCGCGGTGCTTTAATCCTTCCAAGTTGTTCGTGTAAGACATGTATTGTTGTGGCTCCATCGAGAGCAAGATTTTGAAATTGTATTTCGGGGTAGAGAGTTTTTAGATCGCGTCCTTGAAACTCAGGAAAGAGAGTGTCCTGGTTTCTGTAAAGTAGTGAAACAGCTCCTTTGTCTTTACCAGGATAGTCATCGATGGACATGCTATCACCGAGCGCAACATAATGCGTGTATGAATCGGGATTGTGTTGTGATCGGAACAATGAAGAAAGTTGTTTCAACGAGGTTCGTTCGCAGCAGCGCGGCTGGTTTGCGTGAATGAAGGAAGCGCCTGCAAAACTTCCAGTGCCATATCAAAACGATTGAATGGAGGCATGATATAAGCGCCTTGAACCATGGGTGAAATCGCAAGCAAAGCTTCCTGTGCAATTCTGATCCCTTCAGCTCGTCCTGCGTCTCCATTTCCGGCATTATGCATCCGTTTGCGGATCTCTTCAGGCACCGACATTCCAGGAACTTCGTTATGCAGAAATTCAGCATTTTTCGCTGACGCAAGTGGAAAAATGCCAACCAGAATCGGAATTTTCACATCATGAATTCGGTTAATAAAATTTTCAAAAAGCTGAATATCGTATACCGGCTGCGTCATTAAGTATTCTGCTCCAGCCTCCACCTTGTAGTAGAAGCGTTTCATTTCTTCATCGAGATTGAGAGCACCTGGATTGGCGCCAACGCCAATATGTAATGCGGTAGGAGCGCCAATCGGATTTCCTGCGAGATCTAAACCTTGATTCAACCGATTTGCGATTTGAGTCAGCCCGATTGAATCCACATCAAAAACAGCAGTTGCGCTTGGATAATCGCCCATCTTCGGAGGATCACCCGTAATCATCAAAACATTCCGTAAGCCCAGAGCATGAGCTCCGATTAAATCGGCTTGCATTCCTAACAGATTTCGATCGCGGCAGCAATAATGAATGATCGTTTCAACACCCAGCTGAGTTTTGAAAATTGAAGCAAGTGCCATTGGGCTCATCCGTGCACTGGCTCTCGGACCATCTGCAATATTGATCACATCCACACCTGCGCGATGAAGCATTTTTGCGCCTTCAATCACTTTCGCAAGATCTACGCCCTTCGGTGGATCGATTTCTACTGATATTGCAAATTTTCCTTCAGAAAGTTTATGAGAGAGGGCCGTTTTTTGAGATGTTGGAACAGGAGTCACCGCTGGAGCACGTAGTCTCTTTCGGCTTATCAGCCGCAACAAACAATCGTGCAGGTTGAACCGCACGAACAACTGTTTTGATGGCCTTTATATGTTCAGGAGTTGTACCGCAACAACCTCCAAGAATTCGAACACCCGATTGAATGAATCGTTTCGAAAATTTCGACATGTAGTCGGATGAGCATAAATAGATATAACGGCCATCAACAAGTTTTGGAAAACCTGCATTAGGCTGAGCGGCAAGCGGAATTTTAGTAAAACTGGCCATTCTTTTAATGCTTTCCAGCATAATTTGAGGGCCAACGCTGCAATTCAAACCCAGTACATCCACTTTGTAATGAGCAAGTTTCTGCACAATCGTTTCGGGTGTATCACCAAGCGGAGTGTTCCCATCATCCGTAATCGTCATCTGCGCGATAATCGGCAAATCACACAATTCCCGGACTGCAAGAATTGCTTGCTCCAATTCTTCCAGTCTGGAAAATGTTTCAAGCATGAATAAGTCAACACCACCTTCAAGCAAGGGCAGAATTTGCATCTTAAAAGCATCTTTAGCCTCTTCATATGCAAGTTTTCCGATCGGTTCGATTGGCACACCCAAAGGACCGATCGCTCCTGCTACAAAAGTTTCTTTACCCGCAACAGCTTTCGCAATTTGCGCACCACGTAAATTGATGTCTTTCAATTTGCCTTCAAAACCATGAAAAAGAAGCTTGAAGTGATTGGCTCCGAAAGTATTAGTTTCGATGATGTCGACACCAGCTTTTACATAGGATTTATGAACTTCACTCACAAGATCGGGTGCGGAAAGATTGAGTTCGTCAAAACAACGATTGATAAAAATTCCGCGCTGATAAAGCATGGTGCCCATAGCTCCATCACAGAGCAGAATTCCGTAGGCAAGTTCCTCGCGAAAATTTCTCATAAGCCCATAAGAATAACCCATTCGTCCCGTGTCGGCAAAGTTTGAGAGTAGGGGCGGGTCTTGGACCAGCCCGTCTTATCGATAAGCAATTCGGGCGGCTCTTAGAGCCGCTCCGACGATGATTTTCGTTTCGCTTTTTTCAATCGCTCGAGATAATCCGAGTTAGCCGCAGCGGTTTGTTGCGTGGGAGCAACCTGAGGCTCGGGTTCCTCAAGAGCGGGAATGATTTCAATCGGTACAGTGTGTTCGGCTTTCGGAATTTTGATCGTTTTTAGTTGCGTAAGTGGTGTTGTCTCTTTTGCCGGCACCTTTGGAATTGCATGTGAAGTTCGAAGCCGCTGGAAATCAAGTTTTCGAGCCGCAACATCAAAGAGAAACAAAAATGCAGCAATCCACAACAAAGTGTTTCTCAAAGGTTGAATGTCAAAGGAAGCCAGTTCGCGAAACCGCAACTGTTCTGGTGAATCATATGTATCCGGAATTATTTGTTTAAGGCGAGCCAATCCACTCATATCTGACGCAGTTTCAAGGTTGGGAGTCCCTGCAAAATGCACAACTTGTTCTTCAATGATCCTGCCATCTTTTTCACGAAATATTTTTCCGATCATGCTTCCTTTTGTTGAAACATTGACTTCATAACGTCCTGGACTTGTTTGGGACAATTGAAGCGTCTGCTGTCTTCCTTCGGAATCAATTAGAACGGCATGAAAGGAAGCATCTGAAATCAAACGGCCTTCCGGATCAATAGCGTCTACTACAATTGTAGTACTATGACTTGTGGGAGAGAAGGTTGTTTCGAAGTTTGGAGGCGTTGTCGCGCGTGCAGTCCATCGTGCGAGCTGCGACCAGAAGCGTTCATATTCAGGCCATTGGAGCCATAATCGTCCCCAGGCTGAAGTAGGATCCGATGTAAATGCTGCGGATTGTCCTAATCCGTGCCGCCAAAATGCAAGTACAGGTTCATCTCGTGGAGAACTGAGTGCAAGGTTCGCGGATGGTTTTACAGTTGTCGCAACATATCCAAGCAAATCTGGAACAGCATCAATTCCCGCAAGAACGGGATCGCTCTCACCAAATGCCGGAGTAAATTGCTCTTCGTTAATGTAATACCGTTGAACAAGAGCCGATTCCTGTGTAAAGATCTGCGGCAGCGTAAACATATCATTTGTAAAGTAAAATCGGCCATCGCCCGCCACGGCAAGCTGATCTAAAAATGGAACGTCGGGATCTCCATTATTTCCAATGCCAATCGTTGTCGTTGTGATTTTGAAATTCTGTAAATAGCGTTGTGCGAGCGCAAGAGAAGATTCGCCTCCAGGTCCTTCCTTTTCTTCACAATCGGCTGTGTCGGCAAATAGAACTACATGCTTAACCGTTGCATCAACTTTCCTGAGCGCCTGGTATGCTTCCACAAGTCCGGAATAAACATAAATTCCGCCACCGCCAGCGCGAATTGAAGTCACTGCTTCAATCGCTTGCTGTTTGCTAGTTTAATTTCTGCAATTCAAAAGCCCACTTGGGAACGGAATCCACTGCAATAGCTCCGAACTGGTCAGTATCTTTCAAAAGCGAAACTACACGTGCTCCACCTTCATCTGCTAAATCGATTTTCTGGCGGCCTCGTTCCGCAAATGTCATACTTCCTGATTTATCGATAACGATTACCATTGCAACATCGGCGAGATATTTTTTGTTTTGCAGGTCCATTCGCACAGGAAGAATTTCTTCAACCGGCGTATGGTAGTAACCGCCAGGACCAAAACTTCCACGCCCTCCTAACATAATGAAGCCGCCGCCAAAGTCATGTACATATTGTTTAAGCAAAGGCATCTGACGCTGAAGATTCGGCGCAGGGATATTCCGCAAGAAAATTGCCTGATATTGGAGCATGTCCTGAATTGTTATTGGAAAACCTGAGATGCCGGTTAATTGAGTTTGAAACCCTCGGTTTCTTAGCGCCGATGACAACGGCTCCAGTTCTTCAGGATTTGCATCTGCAAGAAGCAATTTTGGAGGACCTTGAACAGCAACCCAAACTTCTCGCGAGTTGTTTGCTGATTGATAGTCTTCTGACGGTTTTAATTTGATTTCATATCGGTACATTCCAGATTCAGAAAGTTTTTGAGGAAGCCGGATCAGTTCTTTCTTATTTTTGGTGAGTTGCAACGAACCCTCTTGAATCAATGCGCCGTTTCTGTAGACCTGAACAATGGAAGGCGTATCTCGATTGCTCGAAAGGACAACATCAAGATCGAAATTTTGTTTCAAGCCGATTTGTTCTGGAATCCTCACACTTTCAACTGAAGCTTCAGGCAAATCTGCTGGTTTCAAGTAGAGCGCCTGAAAAATAGTTCCCCGCTCCCGTGCTGTACGAATTACTTCAGACGAATCGCCTGTGTTTTCGTTTCCATCAGACAGGATTACGATGTTTTTTTGATACCCTGGCGCAAAAGCTGCTTCCGCTAAACGGATTGCTTCTTGAAGGTTTGTCGCAGAATCGTCAACGCTTGATTCGGGACGCTCGATCATTCTTGGCGTTCCAGGGAAACGTTCAATTGCTGCTCCTGATCCAAAAAGAACGATTCCTGTTTGATCCGGTAATTTCAGTTTTCGCAGCGACTGATTCATCCATTGCAGACTTCGTTCTCTTTGCGCGGCGCTGATGCTTGCAGAGACATCCATAACAAACATCACCTGCTTTCTTTGTACGGGAGTTTTCCAATGAAGACCAGCTAGCGCTGAAACCAGAATGAGCAAAATTAGCGATCGAAGAAAGAACCAAAATCGGTGACGAGCAATTCCGCCTTCAGCAAAACTTTGCCTTCCAATCTTCCATGTCAAAAAAACAAGAGGGGGTGCAAGTAAAAGCAACCATGGGTTGGTAAATGAGGGCATTTCAGGATACCCGTGTGGGCAGCTACGTCACACTCCAATGGAACATATCTTTGAAGTCTTCAAAGCAGTTTTTACAGATCCAGTAGTAATGATCAAGTGTCGAGTACCCTTCATGGTGGGCGTCTGGTTTAGGCTGAGCGACAAACTTTGCCCAGCAGAACTCGCAGTGATCTGATTCCATTCCTTTTTTGAACGGCTGAAAGGTGGTCCATTGAAGTGTAATTTTTTCTAAATATTTACGCGGACGCTTCAAGCGCCAGTCGTCTTTGTTTATCATTGCTTCATTTGACCATAAAGTTGGCTAACCGCAAAGACGCAAAGAACTTCATGAGACAAGACCAGTCTTTCGCATGTCGCGCAATATTAAATCCTCAAGCGGAGTTGACGAATTAATTACAGAAAAAGAGGCAAAACTGTGTGCGGCTGTTTTCTTGATTGATTCTTGCAGGCTACGAAGCCTGGCCAGATAACGTTTCATCACCTGAGGTGATATTGAAACTTCAGCCGCTGTTGTCGTTTCTGAATCGACAAGTTTTAAGTCTCCTCGAAACTCAGGAACAATTTCATCAGGAGAAAGAACCTGCAGACAATGAACTTCATTTCCCCGTACTGAAAAAAGTTTGAGTGCATCAAATCCATCAGGAGAATAAAAATCGGAAATCAAAAAACAGATTCCTGGTCGTCCTGCTCCTGCAAGCTTTTTAAGTGTTGCATTCAAATACGTCTCCCCGCTCGGCTGTATATTTTCTAGGCGGTTCAACAGAGGGAAAAATTGCTTGATAGATCCAAATCGATAACGATGGAATTCTTTATTCTGGAGCAATAAAACTTCTGGGCGGTCATAGTGATTTAAGCTAATGTAGGCAAGACAGCAGGCCAGGGATAATGCGTATTCAAACTTCGTTGGAGATCCAAAATTCATCGACTCACTGCGATCAACGATAAGCGAAACCGGACGACTTTCTTCTTCTAGAAATAATTTTAGATAGAGTCGTTCGCTGCGTGCATACGCATTCCAATCAATGCTTCTGATATCATCCCCTTGCAAATATTCACGATAATCAGAAAATTCCAGGCTGGATCCTTTGCGCAGGCTAACTTTTTCACCGCGATGCTGCTGTCTCATCCTGCGCCGCGATGGAATTTGTAAAGTTTCCAAACGAGACAACAACTTCCGGCTTATGAGCACAGATCAATCCTCACACTTTTGGACATTCGCTTCAACGGATAATAGAATATCTGAAAAGAACTCAATTCAAATAACTTTCCACGATGAAAAATTGTTTCTTACTGTTTTGTTTGATGTGGGCATGCTATGGCTGCCGTGAACCTCAAGAGCCTGTAGATCCAGTTTTAGCGCCGGTTATAACGAATCTAAGGATCGAACCTGAAATCGTGTGTGCCGGTAGTGGCGCTCAAATCACATTTATGGTGACAGATCCAAATGGAGACCAAATTACGTGGAACGCGAAAATGAATACACTCCAGCATGGAAATATAGAGCAAACGACTGGAACAGAATCCAGTGGAACTACAGTTTCAATCCGCTTTAAGGCTGCTGGTGGTCCCAATCACCGGCATCGTGTCACTTTTACGGTGGATGCCTCCGATGAACAAGGAACAGAAGCTGAACCAGCTGAACTTCGATTCTCTGTATTCTCAGTTTGTTCCTAACAAAGGGTATGGACTTAAGCTCGTATCTTCTATGATAAAATCACTTTGACCAGAGAAGGGTGACACACGGAGGGGAGTAGGTGTCACTACAGACTGGATCATCGAGCGAAGAAGCTCGTCTTGATTCACTTTATCAGTATGATGTTTTAGATTCTGTCGCCGAAGAAATCTTCGACGAGATCACTCGTTTTGCGTCCCGCCTATTTCAAGTTCCTGCAGCATTTATCAGCTTCGTCGATAGCAATCGTGTCTGGTTAAAATCAAAAACAGGGTTGTCTGAAAGCGAATTCAAACGCGATAACTCATTCTGTCATTTTGTGATTGCAGATCCGAATCATGTTCTTGTTGTGACTGACGCATTACTTGATCCGCGTTATGCATCATTGCATTTGGTCACCTCGCAGCCAGGTTACAGATTTTACGCTGGTGCACCTCTCGTAACTCAAAGTGGTCATGTTTTGGGATCGCTCAGCATTCTTGATAAAACTCCACGACCTCTCAATAGCGATCAAATTGAACTCTTGCAGAGTCTTGCGAAGCAGGTAATGGTTTTACTCGATCTTCGATTAAGAGACCGCTTAGCGAGCGGGAAGATTGCTGAGGAAGGGCTTCGTAAATCCGATGAAAAATACAGGATCTTGTTTGAGGAATCACCCGATGCAGTTTTTATTTGCGCGGCGGATGGATCTTTTCAAGAAATTAATGCAACAGGGGTACAGTTGCTCGGAGTGACAGACAAGGACGAAATGCTAAGCAAAAAGCTTGATGACTTCTACTGGGATACAGAAGTTCAAAAGCGACATCATGCAGCTTTGAAATCGGAAGGTAATTTAAAGGATTACGAACTGACCTTGAAGAAGATTTCCGGGGATAAGCTTCATGTTCTGGAGACATGTACTGCGCTCTATGAAAATGGACGTATCGTTGGATACCGCGGATTTTTGCGGGATATTACTCACGTTCGTGGACTCCAGGAACAGCTTTTTCAAGTTCAGAAGATTGAAGCGATCGGACAACTCGCCGGTGGTGTTGCACACGACTTCAATAATATTTTGATGGCAATCACAGGATTTGCTGAACTTACCATGTCGAAATTGGATGAACGAAGTCCATTGCGCCAATCGCTTGCTGAAATTTTGAAATCTGCTGAACAGGGTGCTTCGCTGACTCAGCAAATGCTCGCGTTCAGCCGTCGTCAAATCATGCAGCCCAAAATTATCGAATTGAACTCAATTCTTCGCAGTATGGAAAATTTCCTGAAACGACTACTCGGAGAAGATATCGAACTGCATATGATTTTTGATGAAGGGCTGGGCCGTATAAAAGCGGATCCGAGCAAAGTTGAGCAAGTCATTATGAATCTTTCAATCAACGCTCGCGATGCAATGCCTGAAGGTGGAAGGCTGATCATTGAAACTTCCAACACCGAAATGGATGAGGAATATACGAGCCATCATGCAGGATCACGAATCGGTCGTTATGTATTGTTAACTGTTTCGGATACAGGAACAGGAATGACTGAAGCGACCATGGCTCGAATTTTCGAGCCGTTTTTTACAACAAAGGAACATGGCAGAGGAACCGGTTTAGGACTTTCAACGGTCTACGGAATTGTGAAACAGAGTGAGGGATACATTACTGTCTACAGCGAGCCGGGACATGGATCGGTATTTCGCGTGTATTTTCCGCGTATGGATGAGGAAAGAGTCATTCAGAAAGATACAGTGGTTGCACAAAGTGTTTCGCTCAAAGGATCAGAAACAATTTTGATTGTGGATGATAATGAACCCGTGCGCAGTTCAATGAGCGCTTTACTTGAAGTGCATGGATACAAAGTCCTTCAAGCTGCAAATGGTCCAGAATCAATCGAGTTGCTTCGACATTATGTTGAGCCTGTGCATCTCATGATCACTGATATCGTCATGCCGACAATGAGCGGCCTTGCTTTAGCACAGTCATTGCGAAAGTTGCGTCCGCATTTGCACGTCTTATGTATGTCAGGATATTCTCGTGAAGCGTTCGAGCGTCAGGGCAGGATTGAGACAGGAACCGATTTCCTGAGCAAGCCTGTCTCGATGTCAGTCCTTCTGTCAAAAGTACGCGAGATCCTCGACAGACCCAAGTAAATGCTCGTACTCTCGTCAAACTTCCACTCTCTTAGAAATTGTCGATTTTGAGCCCTTAGACAGTGCAGGGGAGCAGGGGAGCAGAGGAGCGGAGGGAGGTGAGCAGTTGAAGAGTTTCTGGCAGACAGGCATAATCTAACCAGAGGGGATCCATTCTGGCTCAAGCATCGTTATGACGTCCGACCATTCTTCTCATAAGATGAATGGCAGTCTTGCTGACATTCATGCCGCAGAGCTTGTCTTAAACATTTACGAATCAGGACTTAGCGGTCGCCTGCGTTTTACTCAACACAAAATCCGCCGTGATATTTATTTCCGTAAGGGCGACATTATTTTCGCTCATTCCAGTCTGTCTGAAGAAAGATTTGGCGAAATGCTGATCAAACTTGGAAAAATCAGTGAGGAAGAATTTAACGCAGTAGTCCGAGAAGTTGCAGAAGGACGACGCCTGGGTGATGCGCTTGTGGAGCGTGGTTATATCACAACCATGGATTTATACGTTGGACTGAATTATCAGGTGCAACATATTTTGTATTCTGTATTCGATTGGGATTATGGCCTCTATGAATTTGAAGAAGACATTCGTTCAGTTCAGCACGAAATTTCAGTGCGGGTTTCCACGCCGAACCTTGTACTCAGAGGTGTTCGAAACATTAGTAATTTAATCGTTTTGGAGCGATCGCTTGGTGATGATGAAAGTCGGATTGTGCTTCCACAGGGTACTCCACGAATTCAAAGATCTGATTTTGATTTTCAGGAAGAAACCATCCTGTCGTGCGTCGATGGAGTGACTTCTATTTATGAGCTTAGAAAAAAATCGAAACTGGCACCTCTTGAATTTGGCCGGGCAATGTTCAGTCTTTTACTGTCTGGGATGGTTGGATTTACAGTAGGCGAGCATCAAAAGTCACCGGAAGATCCGCGAAACTGGTCTCTCAATCTTTTTGATGCACCGCCTGAACCTCCACCAACAACACCTGCCGTCCTTGATATTCAAATTCCTACTCGATCACAAGAGCAACGTCCGTTAGATTCTTTCACTCCCGAAGAACTTCGAGATCTGATTGATTTTACCCATCTCAAATTTCAAGTTGCAACGGACGAAGAAGTCTTAAACCTTATGAGCGGATGCACGGAAGATGAAATTCAGAAATCTTATGATTATCTGACGGGTGTTTTTCATTATTGTTATTATTCAGCCGATCTTTTTCATGATCTAAAAGATACGCTGAAGGCCATTGTCGATCGCCTTGCACAGGCGCATCGAAACTTAACTCAAATTGACGAAAATTCTCATGCAGTTGAATTGCATTCATCAGAAATGCTTGAAGAAGCACAAGATTCGTTTATGAATGAACCCTATCCGGACGTGGATTTTTCACCAACACCAATTAACATGGATGACTATCCGGAACCACAACAAATGAAACCTGCAGCTACAGTGCAGAAGCCCGAAGTAATCGAACCTTCTCCCGCTGTTGAATCAATTTATTCAGGTCAGAAATCAGTTGATGTTCCGAAACAGCTGCCTCCTGAAATCAAGGAAGAAAAACCTCCTTTTCCACCTGATCATGAAATGACACTGAAGGAATTAAAGGAAGCACTGGTACAAAACCCGGTTGATCTGGATCTTCTCAGGCAATTTGGAAAAAAATTACAGAAGGCTGGTCATGCCAAAGAGGGTGAGCAACAACTCCTGCGTGCATTGGAAATCGAACCGAGTAATGTGGAGAATCATTTTGCTCTTGCGGATTTTTACCAAACTCAAGGTTTAAAATTGAAAGCCTTCAGACACCTCAATATCATTCTTCAAATGGATCCGAATAACGAAAAAGCTCTTTCCGTTCTCGGATTGCCAAAACGCGAAAGCATCTTGTTCAAAATCGAACGCCGTCACTGATTTATACTAAAGACTAAGTAGGGGCGGCCCTTGTGGCCGCCCGGCGAGTCCTGATCACGAAGAAATGGGCGATCACAAGGGTCGCCCCTACGAACAACTGCAATAAAGTTGAATAAGTGTTCCAGGAGAGTAGTAAGTTATGAATCATTTTTTCTTCAAACTGATTCCACCTCGACCCACATTTCCCATGGATATGACTGAAGTCGAAGGCGCGATTATGCAAGAGCATTTTGATTACTGGGGTAATTTGATTGCCGAACGCAAGGTCGTGGCCTATGGACCGGTTATGGATCCTAAGGGCACATATGGGATTGCTGTTGTTGAAGTTGAAAATGAAGCGTCCGCGCAGAATATTGCCACAAATGATCCAGCTATCCGATCAAATGCGGGTTTCAGCTTTGAGATGTATCAGATGCTTGATGCTAGAGTGCGGCCATAGAACGTTTTCAGTTTTGGATTAGTTGTTGAATCAGTGAATCCGGCGAAATATTTTCAGCCAATCCTTCCAGGTTCAAAATCAAGCGATGACGAAGAGAGGGTAGTGCTGCGGCAGCAATATCATCTCTGGATGCGTTGTAACGCCCATCTTTTAGAGCGCGAATTTTTGCAGAAAGGATCAGTGCTTGTGCGCCGCGAGGACTGGCTCCATAACGCACGTATTGTTTTATGACATCAGGCGCTTGCGGATTGTCGGGATGTGTACGAAGAACAAGTTGTGCTGCATATTGAACGACAGTCTCTGCCGCCGGGACTTGCAAGATCAGGTGAGAAAATTCACGAACTCGATCCCGGTTTGCGGCCGGTTTAACCTGGATTGTTTCATCACCAGTCGTTCTATTCAATATTGCTAATAAATCGTTTTCCGGTGGAAATTGTACAAGCACCTTGTAGAGAAATCGATCGAGTTGTGCTTCAGGTAAAGGATAAGTACCTTCCATTTCAATGGGATTCTGCGTTGCAAGAACATAAAAAGGCTCTTCGAGTTCATTTCGAACTCCTGCGACCGTCACGCTTCGTTCCTGCATGGCTTCCAGCAGCGCAGATTGTGTCTTCGGTGTTGCTCGATTGATTTCATCAGCAAGCAAAATGTGAGTAAAAACAGGACCTTTTTGAAAAAGAAATTGTTTCTGCCCGGGATTTGTTTCGATAATAATATTTGTTCCCAAAATATCGGCGGGCATCAAATCGGGCGTAAATTGTATTCTGGAAAAGCGAAGTTCAAGTGCTTCGGCGAGCGTTCGAACAAGTAAAGTTTTTCCTAGACCGGGCACACCTTCCAGCAAAACATGACCACCCAAAAACAACGCATCAATCGCAGCATCTACAACTTCTCTTTGTCCTACAATTCTTTTGCCGATTTCAGATTGGATGGCACTGTATGTTGTGCGAAATTGTTCTGCTTTTTCTTCTGTCATAAATTATTTGTTCACCACGGAGTCACGGAGGGCACGGAGTCTTATTATAAATTGCTAATTTAACTCCGTGTTCTCCGTGACTCTGTGGTGAAAATTAATTTCATTTGTCAATGCTGTCGAAATAGCGTCGAATCAAATCACGATATGCAGCTGGAATTTTTTCTTTTCCAACAACGGATTCTTCTTCGGTTTGAGGCGCCATTTTAGTTTGATCCAGCACAATTTCCGGATTACTTTCTTCGCCAAAAGTACGTACACGAACATAACGAGATTTTTCAGCATCCCACTTACTGCCTACAAATAACGGATCCTTTCCAACATTCTCTCGTTGGCCGGAATACAATTGTTCATATTCAGTCTTAGTGCGATCCTCACTGTAACGGCTTTCTCCCTTTTTCTTAGTATCAAAATGATGAGGGCCAAAATCCTTGTTTGTTGTGCCAGGTCCATCTTCGACTCCGCCTTTAGAGTCATTCATATTGTTTTCATCGATTTTGCTGTTGTATGTAATTGATCTTTTGCCGGAGGTCATTCCTTTACGCGCATTCTCAAGGGATTGCTGCAGTTCTGCTAATTTTTGATCTTTCGTTTTCTTATCTGATTTGTAATTTTCCAATGCCTTTTGCATCTTTTTCAGATCTTCGCGTGTCAGATTTCCACTTTGAATCTTTTGCTGTAATTCTTCTCCACCCTGGAGCCCTTCTTTTTCCAGAGCTTCTTGAAGGGTACGTGCTTCGCTTTGAAGCCCCGGCTCTTGATTGTTGGATTTATTTTTTTGGCTTGTTGTTTTGTTTGAATTCAGATCTTTAGCGAAGTTTTGTTTCCGTTCCTTATCGAACTTGTTTTGTAAATCTTTTAACTGTTTTTGCATTGAGTTTACTTTTTGAAGTGCTTGTGCCGGATCGACATCCGGTTTATCGATGCGGTCGGCCAACTTCCTAAATTCTTCGGCTAATTTTTTGATTTCGAGCGGAGTATCAGGTGTTTTCTTGATTTGTTCAATATCTTTGATCAACTGTTTTGTATGTTTTTTTACCTGGCGGTGTTGTGCAGCGCGAGAAGCGGTCGCCTTCGGAACCGGCCAAAGAGTAAAAGTGGCGAGGCTTAGTGCGAGTATTGAATTGAGCAGTAATGGAATTGCAGAGCCTTTTTGGAAACGAGCCGAACCGCGAAGTGAAATTTGAGGCAGGTGAGTTTCGGATTCGGTAATCAAGGCAGGAAGAAATGGATGACTTGAATCACGAATTTCGATATATGTTGAAAGCCTGTCTTTTAACTTGTGTTCGGAATCTAACTCATGTGCGATTGAAGATTGGCTTTCGCGAAAATAAATCCGCGCGCAAAATACAGCAAGAATCGAAAGTAAAATCCCGGCCGCTAAAAAGACAATGACAGGATGATAAACGAGATACGTTTCTGCAATGCGCCGGCTAAGATCGTGAGCAATACCGCAGAAGTTGCCAGAAGCGTAATCTGAAGTACAAGGCGTAACAAACGAAGTCTTTTAATTTTGATCAGATGCCGATCGATTTTGTCAGAACGCATATCAATATTTTATACGACTCCTGTCGAGGAGGCTTTTAACCGGCGAGAAGACCAGATCCTGGCTACAATAAAAAATGGAACTGCGATGATCCATGGAAATGCAATTCTGTAGCTACCAATAAGAAATTCAGTGAATCCAGCAGGAGGAGGATTTGTATCGAACGCGGCAATAATTACATAGAGAATAGCGCCAAGCACATACGCAATAAATAAGCCTCGCGGACGGAATCCACAGAGTCGTAACGCAATAAAGATAAGGAACCACGGCATAATCCAGATAAATGGAATAAATGCAAATTCGGAAACCATCTTAATCCCTGCGCCAGACGCAATTGCGAAGTTAAGCCCAACAATAAGCACACTCAACATCAGGAAAAGCATCCCGGTTAACGGATCATTCATAAGCACGCGGCGAAAATTCAATGATTCAAGAAGTGGTTTTTTAAAGAACCGGGTGTGATCACGATCTGTCAAAGTACCCATCGCGAAACAGGGCAACGTGAACATTAATAGAATCATCATCGCATCAAAAAAATCAGAAATTGCATTTTTGTTGATAGGACCATGAGAGCGCCAGCAAAGCACTCCAATTAATAAATATGAATTGAAAAGAAGCAGAGTAATGAGCCGCACCCACGGATTCCGTTCAAGCTTACGGCTATCCAGGGCATTTCGTCCCCAACAAACGAACAAAAGGCCAACCAACAAATACAAGCCGAGATAAAGTGGCCAGATCGGAACAATTTGACCTGCAAGTTTCAGCGGAGTCGGATCGAAAATTTGCTGCCACGTTACCAGCCAGGGTGAAAATACCGCAAACCCAAGCCAACGAGGTTGACGCGACACAGCAGTTGTCAACACTCCTGCAAGCACTGCCACCACAAAGCCTAATGCTAACGAAAGAATAATGCTCAGGATCGTTCGCGAAGAGACAATCGAAACGCAGATCGTGCCCAGAAGTACCGCTGAAAAAAATATAGTGAGATAAAAAAGGCTTAACAAAAGATCGCTGTAAGCAAGCCCTCCCATAAAAAAAAGCGTCGCAAGTACGGGAAGGGAAGTAAGAAGAATCAAAAGAATCAAAATAAAACCATGCAGAAATTTTCCTAGAACCAGATCTATATAGCTCAACGGAGTCAATTCCAGAAGTTCATATGTTGCCTTTTCCCGTTCCGTTGTAAAACTTGCCGCTCCAAAAACGATCGATACCAGTCCTAGAAGAACGCTAATTGTGATGACAAAGGAATACATCGTTATCCTTGATGATGTTGCCAGATCGACTGGATTGAATGACGTACCGGTGTTACTTGAAACTGCAATCAAAGGAACGATGGAAAGCAAAGCAATATACACAGGAACGATGAAAAAGATTTTGCGGGAACGTACCTCTTCGCGAAGCTGCTTGATCAACAGCGGATTCGAAAAGATCGAAGGCAGATTCAAGAGACCTCTCCTTTTGTGATTTTCATAAAAAGGTCTTCAAGGTTTTCTCTTACAGGATAAAAAGAAGTGATTCTGAAATTGTTTGACGTAAGCTTTGTTAAAAGCTGCGCAACATCTTCTGCTCCAGCGTTACATGCAAATTCAAAAAATCCTTCGGAATCAATCTCTCCTTCGTATCCTTCCGACTTCAAGAAAGCTTCAACTCTCTCCAGAGGTTCGAGCGCAGTCAAACGAAAAATACGCGAAGAACTCAATCGCTTTTCAATTTCCGAAAGTGTACCCGATGTGATCAATTTTCCTTTTTCAATAATGCCGATAGAAGTGCAGAAATCTGATAGCTCAGCAAGGATATGAGAAGAGATGAGAACCGTCTTATTCATCTTTCTTAGTTCTTTTATGATTTCTCGAATCTCAATCCTGGCGCGCGGATCCAGGCCTGAAGCTGGTTCATCTAAAAGTAAAATGGCTGGATCATGAAGAAGCGTTTTCGCAAGACAGAGCCGTTGTTTCATTCCGCGTGAGAGTGTTTCGATCAAGCTGAACTTCTTAGCAGTCAGATCTGTTAATTCAAGAACATCATCGATCATTGAAGATCGTTTTGATTGAGGAATGTGATAGGAAGCGCCAAAGAAATCAAGATATTCCCACACGGCAAGATCAGGATAGACTCCAAAGAAGTCGGGCATGTATCCAATTAACTTTCGAACTTCTCGCGGCTCTTCTTCCGGATTCAATCCGGCAATTTCGATACTCCCGCTTGATGGAACCAGCAATGTGGCCAGCATTCTGATTGTTGTAGTCTTTCCTGCGCCATTGGGCCCGATAAATCCAAAAATTTCACCTTCCGGAATTCTTAGAGTCACAGAATCCACTGCTTTTAAAGTTCCATAAGTTTTTGTGACGTTTTCGAGCTGTATCATCGTTTAGTCTCGTTCATCGTTGATATGCGGGTGCAGGAAGCAATGCTGGTGTCCACGTAGAAGGCGGCCCTTTTTCTGCAACCGATACATAGACAGCTACATATTTTGTGCAATCGGTGTTTCTTTCTTTCCCATTGATTTTGAGGGTTCCACTCGCCTTTTGTATTTCACCAAAAAAGAAATGAGGCCGCGAGTGCGAAACGCTGCCAAGATCAAGCAGTGCTCGTAGATGCGGCTCAGCCATTGGAATTGCTGATCGATCGTTCAGTTCAATTTGAAATTTCCTGGATTCACCGCGCTCAATTGGTCCGAGAGTTGCAGAATTCAAACGATTGTAAAGAAAAAATGCTTCGTTGAAAGTATGAGATCCGTTGTTACGAATCGTTCCATACAGAGTGTTGCCATCTATTTGAGCCGAAACCTGAATGCCATGCGATTCCGGTTGGGCACTGATTGCGTCGAAAGTTCTGAATGTCCAAGTCCTTAAGGACTCACCTGAAAGTGTGTGCGGATAATCTTCGGAAAGCACATAGGGTTCCATTTGATAACTCATCGTCTGCCGGACCGCTTTAGTTATGTAACTATTTTCAGGAACCGCTTGAAAATCGAACGTACCCGATTCAGAAACAGCTGATCCATAAACCTGATATGTAATTTGATTGCCAAGCGCGGGAAATCCTTCCACCACTGCAACTTGAGTAATTTTCCCTTCACGCGATTGTCGGTACTTACTGTAACCAACCGCAGCACTTGTAAAAATGAGAATGATGATTGGAAATGTAATCCAGAGCATTGCATTTTTCTTGAAAAAGTTCAGCAAGAGATACTGAAATGGTCCAATGATCATCAGGTATGCGAAAAAGAACAAAGCAAACCACTTCACATCAGGAAGTTTTAAGCCAGGAATGTTATAGAGGTGTCTTTGTACGCGTGGATTATCTTCTAACCGCGGTCGATACGGAACGCCAAATGTGGGAGGAGTCGAACTCGATGGAAAAATGGATTCATTCCAAAATCCCGCAAACTGAATTCTAACTTCTTCAGGAATCCGCGAATAATCAAAACCGAAATGGACAATATTCCCTTTATAAAAAGGAGATGATGTGATCAGTCCGGCGCCTGGCGTGAGTTCGGCAAGAATCAGTTGAGAGCCATCGGGTTCAATCCTTTGTGCGGGAATCGATATCAGTGGAAATGGATCCGTACTTTTTGAAGTCCACCGGCTGAGTAAAAATTCTCCGTGAGTTGTTTCGGTGAGTTCAGGCGAGATGGAGGGAAGAAATTTTCGCAAAGATGAATCCTGAAGTACCGAAAAATCCGTAAAAGGTGACGTAATCAAAGTTCCGCCGGCAGCACCATAAAGCAGCAGGCTTTGCCAGGATGCTGGATCAAGCTGAGTAGTGGCAAGAGATCCAATAGCAATTGCATCAGCACTTGAGTAGGCAATCGTATTTGAAAAAAGTTCGGAAGGCTTTAGATAGCCAACAAAAGTTTTGCCGCCCCATGGATTTGGAACACCGCTCAAAAATTGATGGTTGTAATCTCCGTTGGAAATCACAAGCACAAGATTATCTTGATAGTTCAAAGTCAGTTGTTCCAATTTTCCTTCTGTAATCAAACCGCCTTTTAGATCTCGAACCCGGTAGCTCAAAAGTTCCGAATAGTTCGCCATATAAACGAGAAGTTCGACTCTGCGTGAAGATCTCGGCCCAAGGTCAAGTGATTTTTTGAAAACGGTTTCGCCTCGTAATACTTCAAGAGTTCCCTGAAAGTCAGAACCGTAGTTCGAAAGATGGAAAACAACAGGGATCCAGCGTTCGGTGCGGATGTAACCATCGAGTCCTACGACTTTTTTGTCGATACGAATGTTTGCGAAAGCTGTGGAAGTACAAAGGAAAAAAAACAGCAGATACGGAAGGAGTTTTACGAGGCGTATGAGTCTCATCTTAATATAAACGTTTGTGATGTCATTCCGTTTTAACCGCAAAGACGTTAAGGATTTGCCGACGAGCGTTTTTGAGCGTTTTTCCGTAAATAGTTCATAACCATCTCAAGTTCTTTGTCGTCAAGTTCTGTTGGCGGCATCGTGCTGTCAGGCTTGATTGATCTTGGATCTACTGTGTATGCACGCACATACCCTTCGTCGTGCTTTGTAAAAACACCAGTTAGATCGGGGCCCTTATTACCACCACTCCCATTTAACATGTGGCACTTCGCGCATTCTCCCTTATAAGCCGCCTCCCCGGTTGTATATTCTTTCCCTTTGCAACCCCACATCAAAGTCGTTATTAGTAGAAGGAGGATAACTCCAATTTGAATCATTTCAAATGTAGCATTGTACCACCACTCCCGATTTCGGATTTGGGATTGCGGATTGCAGGCTATAAAAGTTTTGTTCGAGCAGGAATGAACAAGAAGAGAAGGAATTCAAAGCCCGAATCCGAAATCCGAAATCATAAATCCGTGGTATCGTTTAAATGACATCCATGAACCTGAAAAGATCCCCAATTCTCGTTACCGGCATACTCTTAGCCGTTCTTTCATTCCTAATTGGAGTGATTGTTGGAGGCTCATTTACGACTGCTTCCGAGCAGCCTGTTTCCGTCACACCGGCAGTACAACGGGATTTGCGTGAATTTTCTGATGCTTTTGCGGAAATCGCAGAGAAGCTGAATCCATCGGTAGTGAACATTACTTGTACCGAAACGCAAGAAGCCCGAAACACCCAGGAAAATCTTCGCAATGAAGACCAGGATGCACAGCCCTTTGGTTTTGGTTCGGGAGTCATCATCGATTCAGCTGGTTATATTTTGACAAGTAATCATGTTGTGGAATCTGCTAATAAGATCGAAGTAAAACTTTCTGATGAGCGGAAATTTGTAGCCAAAATGATTGGCTCCGATCGCGACACCGATCTTGCGCTTATAAAAGTAGAAAGCGAGAAAGCTCTTATCGCTGCTCCGCTTGGCGATTCAAACAAACTGAAACCAGGCCAGTGGGTCATGGCTATTGGAAATCCATTTGTCTATGACCACACTGTTACGGTTGGAGTTATTAGCGCATTGAACCGTAATTTGAACACAAACATTTTTGATAGTTTCATCCAGACAGATGCTGCGATTAATTTTGGAAATTCCGGCGGACCACTTTTGAATATCCGCGGGGAAGTTATCGGTATAAATACATTGATTAGTTCGCAAGGAACCGGAATCGGTTTTGCGATTCCTATTAACATGGCGAAAGAAATTCTTCCCCAATTGAAGGAAAAGGGAAAAGTCTCGCGTGGTTTCCTGGGAGTTGATCCACAGCAAATTACTCCTGATCTTCAATCTTCATTAGGGTTGGGATCGTCTCAAGGCGTGATCGTGTCTTCTGTCCGAAAAGGAACTCCAGCTGAAAAAGCAGGATTAAAGCGATATGACATTATTCTTGAATTGAACGGCAACAAAATAGAATCTGTTGAGAATTTTCGAAGGATCATTGCGGATACAGTTCCAGGAACTCCATTGCGGCTAAAAGTTTTACGAGATAAAGTGGTTTTGGATCTTGAGACAAATGTTGCAGAACGAAATGAACGCACATTCACAGAACTTCCATTGCCAAGATCGCTGCCAGATAAAGTTGGTTTGAAGGTGGCAGATTTATCATCTGAACTTCGCGAAGAATTTGATATTCCCGATTCAGTTATTGGTGTTGTCGTTCTTCAAGTGCGAACCGGCTTACAAGCAGACGAATCAGGCTTGCAAAGAGGTGATGTCATCGTCGAAGTTAACAAGAAACCGGTCGGCAGTGCGATGCAATTTGAACTGGATGTGAAATCTGCACCCTCTGGTGAAGTCTTTCTATTGTATGTTTATCGTGACGAAGCCCACCAGGTTCTAACGCTCGCTGTACCATAAAAAAACCTCCTCCGTTGACTCCTATCACGAATCCTGACTATATTGACGTCATGGCAAAACCTAAGGTTCTTGTTATTGATGATGAGCAAGATATTCAAGAAGCATTAAAAATGATTCTTGAGTACGAGGGATATCGTTATACGGCAGCTGTAACCGGTCAGCAGGGATTGCAAGTAATCGAAGAAGAACATCCCGATGTCATTTTCTTGGATATCAAAATGCCCGGCATGGATGGTAACGAAGTCTTCGACGTCCTGAAAAAGAAAGGCATGTTATCTCCAGTGATCATGATTTCAGGGCATGCAAGTGTGAGCACAGCAGTCGATTTCATCAAACGGGGTGCATTCGATTTCCTGGAAAAACCGCTTGAAAGAGATAAGTTGCTGGTCGTTTTAAGAAATGCTGTCGAAAAGAAACGCCTCAGCGAAGAATATCGCGATCTAAAGCTTCAGGTTGAAGAAAAATATCAGATGATCGGCGATAGCGAAGGAATAAAAAAACTTCGCGATGCCATTGCAAAAGCGGCACCCACGAATTCTACAGTCTTAATTCGTGGTGAAAGTGGTACCGGCAAGGAGCTTGTAGCACGTGCAATTTATAAGAATAGCGCGCGAGCCGATAAGCCTTTTGTAAAAGTAAATTGTGCAGCAATTCCGGAAGAACTAATCGAAAGCGAATTATTTGGCCATGAAAAAGGATCGTTTACAGGAGCAACGGAGAAGAAAACAGGAAAATTTGAAGCAGCCGATGGCGGCACGATCTTTCTTGATGAAATCGGAGATATGAGCCATCGTACACAGGCCAAAGTTCTTCGCGTACTGGAGCAAGGCGAACTTGAAAAGGTTGGATCTTCAAAGTTGATCGTTGTAAATGTAAGGGTCATTGCTGCGACAAATAAGAAGTTAGAAGAAGAAATTGAAAATGGACATTTTCGCGCTGACCTCTTCTTTAGATTGAATGTAGTTCCGATCTTTGTTCCATCACTTCGCGATAGAACAGAAGATATTCCCATGCTTGTACGTCATTTTGCGGAACTCTATTCGCGTGAAAACAATATTCCCGTGAAAACATTTAATGCTGAAGTTATTGAACGTTTTAAAGAGTTTCGATGGAAAGGAAACATAAGGGAACTTCGAAATACTGTTGAGCGGCTTATTTTAATGAGCCCCGCGAATGAGATTGCGATCCAGGACCTTGCAGAGGTATCGCCTGCAGGCGTGGAATTGAAAACAGAAGGCAAAGATCTTGATCTTTCTTTGTCGCAGCTGGAAACGTTAAAGGATTTCAAGGAAACTGCGGAAAAACTTTTCCTGATCCAAAAACTCAAACAGAACAATTGGAATATTGCCAAAACTGCTAAGAAAATAAAAACTCCCAGAAGCAACCTCTATAAAAAACTCGAACAATACAAAATCGCCATCAAAAAAGAAGGAATCGTCTAGATTTGGAATTTGAAATTTCGGAATTCGAATTGCAGGTTCATAGTTCTAATGGCCGAAATCCGCAATCCGAAATCCGGAATAGATTGCTAGAAGTCGTGCAAATCCTTATATTTAGAGCTGACCAAATCCTTCTAATTATGGAATCATGATAGGATTAATATTGGCCGAGGCTGGAGGGATGATCGCTTTCGGTACTTAGTACCGGGAGAGGAAAGTCCGAACTCCGAAGGGCAGTGTGGTTCTTAACGAGAACCGGGAGTGATCCCAGGGAAAGTGCCACAGAAAATATACCGTCCGTTTTATCGGATAAGGGTGAAAAGGTGCGGTAAGAGCGCACCGCTTCAATGGTGACATTGGAGGCATGGCAAACCCCACATGGAGCAAGATCAAATAAGGCGGCCTTTAAATTGCCCGTTTTTTCCGCTTAAATGCGGTAGGTTGCCGGGTAGATCGCTTGAGGAATTCGGCAACGAATTCCCCAGATGAATGATCATCATTCGCCTTTACAGGTGGATACAAAATTCGGCTTACAATCCAACCTCGGTCAGTTATTTTTGAAAGGGACTAATAAGCGCTTCAAACATTAGATATGAAAGCGGGATCTCAATTCATAATTGCAGCAAGGCTTCTGAATACTTTTCCCCATCTTAGTGCCCGTTTAACAATTGTTTCCCAAATCGATCAATTGCATCTCTATTGCAAAGGCGAAGAAGTGCACTTCGTTGAAACTGGGGCATTTCCAACTTCATTTCTTTTGAAAATGGGAGCTTCAGATGCGTATGCAGCTATACAAGAAGCGAAAGATACCGCTTCAAAAATTGCAGCCATCTCTTCTGTTCTTTCCCAGGAAGGTATCAAACAGATTTTCTCTGAGGGCACAAAGAGAATACTCTCTGATTTTTTCAATTCGGATATTACTGAATGCAAATTGAAGATTGAATCCTTTAAAGAAGGAACAAGCATTTTGGCTTTTAATGAACTGTATTATGAGTGTGCGACTCCATTTGTAGATCAAATTTCATTTGAAGAGCTTCTTCCGAATGCGCAAATTCCTTTTAAGCTTGCTCCCGAATATATGAAGCATACGAGTCGTATCAAAATCTCAGTTCAGGAAGGTTACTTGCTTTCAAGGCTTGATCAAGCTCAGACACTTGCTGAAATACTTTCGATGGTACCAGGTGATGAACAACCGACTCGCAAGGCTCTTGCAACATTGTGGGCTTTTGGCGTTGTCGATTCTCAAGTTCTTGATCAACTACTTCCAAAGATCGATATTCCGGTTCCAAAAGAGGTATCGAAAGCGCAAGCTGATGCTCAGGCAAAATCTGCGCGCGGTGAAAGTATTGCTGAATTAAAGACTCTAATTGAGCAAGCGTATTATAGTCTTGATCGTCAAGATTATTATTTAGTTCTTGGTATCACTACGCGAGCCGATATTGATGAAATCAAAAGTGCCTATTATGGTTTAGCGCGTAAATTTCACCCAGATCGTTTCTATGGACTTTCGGATCCTGTACTCAAGGAAAAAGTCGATGTTATTTTTTCTTCAATTAATGTTGCTTATGAGACATTAAAAAATGTAAAGCGTCGAGGTGAATATGACTCTGCTCCTGCAAATGAACGCAGAATAACCACGGGCGCTTTAATGTCGGAATCCAAAGGCGTCGCAGGCGCTGGTCTGACGCGTGATGCGCAGCTAAAGACAGCTGAGGATTATGCGAAAAAGGCCCAAAAAGCATACGATGAAGGAAATAATTATCAGGCTGTTCAATTCCTGAAATCTGCGACTCAAATTTCTCCCGAAACACCTGCGTATTGGCGGCAATTAGGGATTTCTCTGTCCAGAAATCCTCAGTGGCGAAAAGAAGCTGAGGATGCATTTATGAAAGCTGCTGAAATTGAACCCAAAAATCCTGAAAATCATTTATATATGGGCTTCCTTTATAAAAATGCTGGTTTAAAGCTGAGAGCCCGCAAACATTTTTTATCCTGTTTGCAGCTCGATCCATCCAACGAAATTGCTAAACGTGAAATCAATTCAATCGATGTAAGCGGTCCTGATCCAGAAACTCCTATTTCAAAAAAAGGACTTCTCGGCGGCATCTTCAAAAAGAAGTAGATCTGATTTAAGATTTCAGATCGCAGATTTCAGATTGTAATTGAAGATATAAGATTGAAAAAACTCCAACCCAACAGATGTGTTTCCAATAATATTTCAATTATCAATTTCAATATGAAATCTCAAATCTCGAATCTTAAAACACTCTATAAGGTAGTGGCTCAGTCATGAGCTTGGGAAAAATAATCGTCTGTTTCTTGTTCTGTTTTGTGCAATGCTTATTTATACAGATGGAAGCCATGATTTTTCACTAACGGGGCATCCCCTTTTACGTAACAATCAAGAATATGGCCGAAGTCTCAGCCTTTAATAAGATTGGATGCAAAAGAGAGAAGGGCAAAATCTTGGACTGTTCATCTGTCGGTTTGAAGAAAGATTTTCATGTATCAAACTCCAAGAGCCTCCACAAGAACTTAGAAAGTTGACTCCAAACCTTCAATCAATGCGAAGGTTGCGAATCGCATCCCTATTTCTTTATTGATTTGATGGTTACAACTGACGGAGAAGTGCAAGAGATTAGTCGTGAGAATGTGTACCGAGATCCGGAAGAGGATTTTGTCTGTAACGACTAATCAGGCTAGGTCTCGATTGTAATTGAAGATTAAGGTATAAGAAAGAAAAAACTCCAACCCAGCAGATGTGTTTCCATCAATTATTTCAATCATCAATTTCAATCTGAAATCTGAAATCTAGAATCTGAAATCACTCTATCAAGGATTGGCGCCAGTCACTTTCAGCTCTGTCCAATGGGATCAAATAAGCGGCGAGGAAAGCCTCTTCAAAAGCTTTGCCATGACTTAATTCATCTAAAAGGCTATTCATCTGGGTAAAGCGATAACGATCGATAAGGAAATCTGTAAAAGAGAGAGACTGTACATACATAAATTGCGCAACATCTGTTGATGCTCCGATAAAGCTTCCGCTTAATCGTACAATTTGTGGAAGTTTCTTTTCCGCTGCAAGGGTTGATAAAATTTCATCTACCTCGCTACTGATTTGCTTTCCTTCCATACGCTGAGCAAGACCTTCATGGAGCCAAACGGGACAGTTGCCGCCTGTTTTGAAGTTTACAAAAGAATGCGTCAGCTCATGGATCAATACATTACGAATTTCATCGTTTAATGATTTGATTCCCCTTATGGGAAGTTTGATTTTTCCATCATTGATTCCTGCGGACCATTCCGGAGCATCCGTAATGGACTGAAATCTTTCTTGTGGATACAAAACCACAACAAATGGCGCTGTAGGAAACGCTTCTAGTTGAAGGCTGAGCTTCTGATATGTGTCTTCTAAAAAGTCAGAGATTTCTTTAACAAGAAATGGATCCGCTTTGCCTCCGTCATATCGCATGATGAAATGGCGGCTTTCATCATTTTCGTATGTTGAAGCTGCCTTTTGTTCCCGTCTTAACCGTTCAAGTCTGTCTTTGATAATGGGGTCTGATTTTATTTGCAATGACTGTTGCCAAAATTCGAGCGCTTCATCCAGGTTTTCTTTCCGCCATGCAATTTCTCCCAGATAATTCAAGGCTTCTGTATATTTAGGATCAATCTTCAAGCATTCACGGAAAAGATGCTCAGCATTCCAATCATCTTTCAGAAAAAAGTAAACTGTAGCTAATTGGGATGTTGTTTCACGATCTTTTACAAGCGAGTACGCTTTTTTCAGATTCTCAAGCGCTCCTGTAAGATCTTTTTTTTCTAACCTTTCTTTGGCAATTTCGGAATAGGAACGCGCGAGAACTGTCCTGGTTTTAAGATCAAGAGAGTCGATCGATGCTTTTTTTACTGCTTCTGATGTTTGGGGTGCTTGTGAAGTTTGGGTGGCCGGCCCATTTGGTTGCGACTGAGTTTTAGGATTGATTTCAGTCTTAACGATCTTTGCAACCATGGCCCGGGGAATTCCCACTGTCCCATTTCCTATTTTGTATCGAATTTCTTTTCCATTTTCCCAGGCTGAGTCGCATTCGATCTGCCTGCCGTTCTTTAAATGAATTATGTCAGCGAGTGCATCAAGTAGTAGTACATGGGTTAGCAAGGCAACAACGAAAAGACAACGGAAAGTCATTGCAGAGCTTTCCAAACCGGGATGACTTTCGGTGGCGAAGGCTGTTGAAGAAATTCTGGGGGCAGGGAATCGCGATCTTTTTTAGCTTGCAATTCGCTCTTGTAAGTTCCATACAAAACACGATAACAAGGTTGTCCTTTGTAATTTAATGGAACCACATAAACCGGTGCAGAAGCGCCAAAAAGGCTCAGGGCTTCGAGAACTGTCTTTGACTGACACGCGATTTCTACTTGAATCGTCAGGCTATTGCGCTCTTTGTTTAACTCACTCTTCCATATTCTTGCAGCTTCGGAAAGATTTCCTGCCGTCGCAAGTTGAAGCGCAGAAGATTTCACAACTTCAGTGTCTGGAGTTTGATCTATATTTGTTTCCGAAACTGTCGGTTCTACGGGTGCTGGCGTTGGAATTTGAGGCTCAACTGGTGCAGGTTGCTTTTTCTCAACAGGCGGCTCAACAATAACCTGTTGTGTTTTCGATTTCTGATAAAAATAAAATGCAGTTGCGGCAGCAACTAAGCCTAAGACAGCAATGAGTAAAATGATTTTTTTCCAGCCGCCATTTTCCGGTTCTTCAATTTGATCGTCATATTCGGGCTCATATGGCCGTTCTATAAACGGCCCCGACTCTACAGGAGTGGACGCAGGTTCTTCAGCAAATTCATCGAATGGTTCTTCCGTGGAAGTGCTGGATTCAGACTCTGTATACACTTCTGTTTCAGGCTCAAATTGCACTGGCGATTCCTGTTTTGTTTCTTGCTGTAATTCATCAACGGTTGGAATTTGCAAAACCTCTCCCAGTGATACTTCTGCATCCTGTTCGTCTGTTTCATTCAAAATAGGAGTCTCTTCCTCATCTTCTGATTTGGGTTCCATCAGCGGCATTTGTACAGGCTTATTTTGCTGCGGTACCGCCAATTCTAAAATCTGAAGAGCTGCTACGGTTTTACAAACGTCAAAAGTATCAACTCCTGAAGATTGCGCAATTTCCTCAAGGGATCGCGTTCCATTCATTTTGGAGATAATTTCATCTACTGGAAGCCGGTATTGATCCAATTTTTGTTCAGATGAATTAGTAAGAATATAAACAGCTTCAGGAGAACCGATATGTTTTAAGATCCAATCACGATCTTTTGTTTGAAGAATTCCTGCATAGATAATTTGTGGAATCGTTAATCCCAGGCTCACAATCTCTTTTGGAAGTGGGCCTTCTAAAACCTGAAAGCTTCCTTTTTCCCAAAAAAGCAGTTGATATAAAATTCCTTCCACCTGCATCCGTGCTCCCCACAAGAGATCTTTAGGGCTAATGTAACCAAGTTCTACAAGGGTTTTTCCCAGTGAAACATTTGGTTTGATTCGCGCTTGTGCGTGTTCTATTTGTTCAGGTGTGAGTTTGCCGGCGCGTTTTAGAACTTCTGTCAGGCGATCTGATTTTTCGTTGGAAGATGCAAATGCGATGGTTCCACTTTGCAGATAAACGACTTTGATAACACTGCCGGTTTCAAGTCGCAGCATTCCAGTGAGACCGGATGTGGAAGCATCTTTGAGGATTTCAATGAAACTAACTTCAGATAGAGACCCTTTGGTGGGCAGTTCCATTCTGTTGTTAACTGTTCTTATTCATAGCGATTTGCTTCAGAGCCCTTTTGGCAGTATTGCGATCATCTGAAGCGATGAATTCAGTGTCCAGCGCTTTTAAGTAAGATTGGCGTGCCGCATCTCTTTGCTTGCGAGCTTCATACACCATTCCAAGTTTCACATAGACGCCGGGAAGAAGCCACTTTGGCTCTGGAGGTTTCTTATTCAGAATCCCATTCAAGATCTCGCCTGCTTCTGCATACGACCCCCTCAAATAATTAAGTTCTGCTAATGCGTATTGAGTTTGTTCATTGTTAGGATATTTTTGCAAAACTTTTTGCAATGATGCCTCCGCATTTTCATACATTCCATCCCGCGCCAGGCGTCTTCCTTCCAGGTTTGCGAGAAAAATATCTGCATTGCGTTGATTGTAATTATCATCCAGACGTTTGGATGCTTGCTCATGATAGTCGCGATGATTTCTTGAAGACAGAACTTGTTTATACGCTAATACTGCTTCGTTTCGCTTTCCAATTTGATCGTAAAAATTTCCAAGTTCCAGGTATGCCCTCGGTAGTATCCAGGAAGGCTCTTTCGGTTTTGCTTGAATGAGAGCGCGAACTTCTGAAATGGCTTTCTCCGGCTCCAATTGCTTGCTATGAACGCGAGCCAGTTTTAGAACCGCCTGATTTTCCAATTCCTTATTGTACGTACGAACGTTGGATTTACATTTTTGAAGAATACTTTCGTAAATTAATTCTGCCTGTTTGTAATCGTTGATTTCATCCGAAAGAAGCGTCCCTTGCCAATAATGAAACCAGGCATTTTCAGGGAATCGTTGGCGGAACGACTGAACAATACGGAGAGCGTCCGCAGGTTGGTCTTCGAGATCTCCATAAAATCGAGCCAGGATTAACTGCGCCTCATCGCCAAAATATGTGGACTTTTGGCCCGCAATTTTTAAGAGTGAAAGACCTTTATTCTTATCTCCACCAGGCAAAAACAGGAACGTCTTCAGTACTTTTGCATAACCTGGCAATGCGCCTGCGAGATAGTTGTACATTCCAATGTTATAAAAAGCGTCATATTGGGAAGGATGTTGATCGAGTACTTGCTCCAGATATTTTTTCCCTTTTGCTGCATCGCGTCCAGCCGAAAAATAACTGCCCCGCAAGCCTTTCACTCTCGATTTGAGGCTGTGTGCATTGCCAAGATAAAAAAGAGCAATGATATCGTTTTTGTCCCGTTTTAGTCTTAATTCGCAGCGTGAAATCGTTTCCTCAATCGCATTTTCGAAATGGGAGTCATATGGGGTGGATTTTGCGTCCTTATCGTAAATGTAAACTCTAAAGATTTTCCACCAATAGCCATTGGCGAGAAAATAGGATACTGCAGGGCTATTTGGATGCGATGTACCGAGTTTTTGAATGAGTTCGATGCCTTCATCAAAGTGTGCATTCAGGTAAAGCCCGTTTGCTTTGATGATCGTCGCATCAAATTCTGCGTCAGCATGAATAGGATCGGCTGCGAAGACACTTCCGCTGATGAATGCTAATAAGATTAAACTGCAAAATATATAAGTCTTCATAACCGACGTAATTATAGACGAGTAAACTCTAATGGGTCAATTTTATGACGGTAGAGGTTGCCTGGAATGTATGGAAACGGTGGAGTTATTGCAAGAGAAACTGCAGCAATTTCGATTCATCGATCGTAATTTGCTGCCTCTTATAATCAATAAGTCCTTCGCGTTTGAAACGCCCCAGCAATGCACTGACGGCGGGTCTATCCGTTGCAAGCATGCGAGCGAGTTCTTCCTGAGATAGATTCAGGTGGGTTTTGCCATTCTTATCGCCGTTCTTTTTACCAAGTTTCAGCAAGAGCTTCGCAAAGCGCATGGTCTCATTATTTGAAGAAAGTTCGTCAATTTGAACCCGCGCATCAGAAATCTTTTTGCAGAAAAAGCTCAGGAAATATCCTACGATTTCTGGTTTACTGTTGAGCAATTCGAAAAACATCCGCGCTTTGACTGAAGCTAAGTGGCATTCCTCAAAGGCGACAGCCTGGTCCGTTCTTCTTCCTTCAGGACACAAACATAATTCACCAAAAAAACCACCCTGCCGGATCATCTCCACAGTCTTTTCTTTGCCATCTAAACTGATCACAGATACTCGGACACGGCCTTTCTGAATCAAAAAGATTTCACTGGCCGGATCACCCATTAAATATATGATCTGATTCCGTTTGATGCGTTTGGTAAAGAACGCATATTCAAAACTTCTAGCTTGATCTTTTATAAATTCAGTCAGCACTTCACACTGATTGTGATTCCAATTCATTGATACTCCACTCTCTGATAGGTAGTTTGCGGACTTAAATGGCAAGCGCCAAAAAGGTTATTCAGAGTACCCCGTTTTTGAAGATTTGTCAATGAAAAAATTAGACCTACTAAATTCATCGTAGTGTGGTCGTGGCTGTAAGTTATTGGAACAAAAAGATTTTTCAGACCAACTTTTTCGTCGATTTTGAGTATTTATACTGGCTTCAATCCATCCGTATAATAACGTTATGAAAGCTTTGCCATTTAAGACTTCGCGGCTCTTAATATTCGCCTTGAAGTTGTTTATCAGCGCGGCTTTGATCGCTTATTTTCTTTGGAATATTGATCTCGGAAAAGTATTGAGTGCCCTATTAAAAGTAAAGGTTGGTTATCTATTATTGGGCCTTATTCTTTATCCATTGGGACAACTGATATGCGCCGTAAAATGGCATTATGTTGCAAGAGCGCTGGGGATTCATAGAGGTCTAAAGCCGATGATCCGGCTTTATTTTATTGGAATGTTTTTTAATCATTTTCTTTCAACCGGCATCGGAGGGGACATCACGCGTGGTTTATATCTGAGCCCTGGTGCGCAAAGCAGACGCGTTGCATTTCTTTCAGTTATCGCAGAACGTGGGATCGGAGTTCTTTCTATGATGCTGCTTGCTTCGATCGCTATGCTTTCGCCTGTGGGAACCCCTCTTCCTTCATTGCTTCGATATGGATTTCCAGTGGCAAGTATTATTTTTGTGGCTGGTTTGTGGTTTTTACCTTTGCTTGTAAAGAATACGCGTTCAAGGCTCCGAAGTTTGATTTACAAAGATCTCATCATCTTGTGGAAACAACCAAGAATTGGGCTCCTTGCTTTGTTGTACTCAATTACATTTCATTGCATTCTTGTTGTGATTCATATCTGTATTGCGCGCGCTTTGTCCTTAAACATTTCACCCGCATACCATTTCATAACTGAAAGTATTGCAAGTCTCGTAAGCCTTTTTCCGAGTTTTAGCGGGATCGGTGTGCGAGATGGTGCTTATCTTTATCTACTAGGACGTGCAGGAGTTCCATACGAATATGGGCTGCTATTTTCATTTTTATGGTTTCTGATAATTGCATTGTCGAGTTCGATTGGTTGTATTCTGTATCTATTCCGCGGTTTAACTCCCGCAAAAAGTACAGGTGTTGGGGCCGAAGGAGGCGCATATGCCGAAAGATTGGGATGAAGGAAACAAAAGGATAGAAGGAATTTTTGGACAGATTGGTCTCGGGAATCTGGATCCTGAACAGATTCCTGAATTTATTGATGCGTATGAAAAAGCAATGAATACTGCGGAACAATCCAAAGGGAAAAAGGGGACGAAATTTGAAGATGTAATCAATGAAACCGAGACAAATAAAACATCGGAAGATACAACCATTGTCGAAGAGGAATAATCAACCTGAAACATCCTGCAGAATTTTTGCTCATCTTTTCGCTTCTTTTTTGTTGTGATAGCTCAGTCGTTGCTCAAACGGCAGAAGAAAAAGAACTTTTTTCTTACATCAATTCCGAACGAGAACGCGAAAAACTTCCGGCGTTTATCTGGGAAGACGAACTTTACACTGTAGCTCGCGCGCATAGCGAGGATATGGCTGGAATGGGAAAAGTCTCGCATGAAGGTTCTGACAAGCGCCAGCCTCATGAGCGGATTCGTGCTGCCGGCGTATTCGCTTCAAAAACTGCTGAAAATGTTGCAAGAGATCTAAACATCATCTCGGCTCATACTTCATTAATGGAATCTCTCTATCACAGGGAAAATATTCTTGATCCAGAATTCACGTTTGCTGCGGTGGGTGTCATTCACTCGGCAAAATATATCTATGTGACCGAACTCTTCATTCGAAGGGTGGAGCAAATTGATTCGAACAAGGGAAGACAAAAACTTCTTGTTTCTATGAATGAGCATCGGGAAAAAAAAGGACTTCTCCCGCTGACTCTTTCACAAAGATTAAGTGAGGTTGCTCAATCGCATGTTGATGTTCAAGAGAATTTGAATGCATTGAGTCCACCTTTGTTGATGAATCAACTAACGCGTCAGGCAGGAGGTTCAATTCGCATCAATGTATTTACAGCAAACACACCCGACCGCGTGCCTGAAGAAGTCTATCCAAACCTTGAAGGAAACAGTCAGATGGTTGGAATCGGTTTCAAACGAATTCGAGGAAAATTATGTGAAAGTGGATGTTATCTTGTAACTCTCATTTTTGGCTTTCCGGTTTCATAATGCGACTCGATCATCACAAAAGAAAAAGAAGCGAACTCGGAACGATCATTTATGAAGATGTAGATGTTGTCGTTTTCGAAAAATCTGCAGGCTTATTGAGCTATCCACTGAAGAATGATCAATCACCGAGCGCAATACAATTGATCCGGCGCATTTGGAAATCTCAACAGCGTTTGAATCAAAATCTATATCTGCTTCATCGTTTGGACCGCGAAACATCAGGATTGATGGTATTTGCGAAGACTACACTCGCGAGACGTTCTTTGACCGAACAGTTTCATGAACACTCTGTCGTTCGAGGTTACATGGCAATAACCGAAGGTATTCCAGTTCATTCACATGGAACAATCCGGACAATGCTTGGACGGCGTGTAACCGGAAGACGTGGAGTTACCACACACGGAAAACTTTCAATTACAAATTACGTTGTGCGTAAATCATTTCGGAAAAATGCTCTGGTTTATTGTTCACTTCATACTGGCAGAACTCACCAGGTTCGCATTCACATGGCACATTTGGGAACGCCCGTGATCGGTGATTCGGTCTATGGCAAGAGGAAAGGAGGGAGAATGTTCCTTCACGCACACGTTTTGGGTTTCATACATCCTCGTAGTCATGCGCCACATGTGTATGTCTCGTCTCTTCCTGAGGAGTTTAAGAAAATATTGAAATGAGAAAAAAAACTTTGGTAGGGGCGACCCTTGTGGTCGCCCGGGTTGTGGTCTTCGTGCGCGGGCGGCCACAAGGGCCGCCCCTACGAATCATTCTCCCAATCCTTCTCCTTTTGGCAATCGGCTGTGTGAATCTTGAAGTGGAAACGAAATTCAAGAGTGATGGATCCGGCGTTCAAATCTGGCATTTTACAAGCAGTGCATTAATGGCAGGACAAATTAAAGAATATGTTGACTCCCATCCATTGCTAAAGCATGGAAAGCGGATCCTGGATGAATATAAAGAAGGAGAATACTGGTTAGCACAGGAAATTCCTTTCCAAAAAGTTTCAGAGCTTCAAGATGAAGGTCATGAGGTCAGATTTCAAACAAAAGGCTGGCTTCGCCGAACTTCAACGTATAGCGAATTTTGGAAAAAGAAATTGGGTGGACGTGCGGGGCCGATCGCAGAGAAAGCTGGAAATATTTTGCCGATCAAAGTGAAGTGGCAGGTAACGATGCCTGGAAAAATTCAGGAATCGAATGCTGATGAAATTAAAGAGGGAGTTGCTGTTTGGAATCTGACGCTTACCGATTTCGCCGCACAACATTCCTTCTCAGCACGTTCTACGCATTGGAACATTCCAGCTTTAGCTAGTATGGCAATCGCCGCACTAACTCTCTTCGGCATTTCATTCTTTCTGTTCCAAAAAAATGCAGGAAGAAAAAGGACCCCATGCGTTGGATGTGGCACACTCATTTCTGCCGATGCAGATTACTGCAGCAAATGTGGAAAACTTCAGAAAGAAACGCAATGAAATGTTTTGAGCCGGCGTCCCACAAGAAATTAAATGAATATAAAAACACTGAGTCTCATTCTGGTTTTCCTTTTTTCTGCTGCGTTTATCAATGCGACAACTGTTGAGAAAAGCGTACTGGTTGCCCGTCAGGCCGGCTTTTTCACCGTAAATGTTCGGGCTGCTCTTAACACGAATACCAACCAAACGCTCGTTGTATGGCAAAGACTTCGCGGCGATTCGGGGAAAAATTCACTCTGGGGACGTCTACTTCAGACCGATGGGAATCCTTCCGGTGCTGCCTTTCAAATCGTAAGCGGTCCCAATGCGCTATTCCCAGATCTCGTTTACAACCCGGATGCAAATCAGTTCCTCCTGCTCTATTCAAATGAAATTGTTGCGAACCGGTTTGAAGCTCGTGTTCAAAGATTGAATTCTACCGGGCGCAAATCGGGAACCTCCGTTCGCGTTTCGCTCGCTTCCGATTTAACAAAAAATGTCATGAATCTTTCTTCACGAGCCGTTTATGACCCCATTGCAAAAACTTATATCGTACTTTTAGTAAGAAGTTCGACCGGGGCATCCGGCATTGAGGAAGGCCTTCACGGCGTGGTATACAACTCCAATCTAACGGTTAACAAGCCGCTTACATTGTTGTCGCCCCTTTTAAGAGAGGGAGGATCAATCGTAGGTCCTACAGTGACAGATTTGAAGTTTCATTCACCCAGTGGAAAAATTCTAGCAGCTGGATATACAACAAAAATATCCGGTGGATTCGGCTTTCAATATTTCGTTTCCAAAATAAGTCCTACTTTAACACCACCCAGAATTACGTTAACAAAACTGAAGGGCACTATCTCTTCAGGTGCTGCTCCTGACGTGAATTTGATGTTTTTAGCGGACGGTAGTGCAGTAGCGCTTTTTGTTGAAGGAACTGGATTGAAAAAAAGAAAGCTGAATCAACTCGGAACACCAGTTGGTCCTGTAAGTTTTTTTTATTCTGATTCTGTTCAAAGCATTCCGGTTGAATTTCCTGTATCTGCTCTTGCGCGAAATGGGAGTCGAAGTGAAAGTGCAGTCGTTTCAATTGAGGATTCGACAATGATGACGGGAAGAATATGGCTTCAAACTGCAAGCGCATCAGGTGCACTAACCGGCGGTGGTTTTTCACTTCAATCGGGTTTTGATACGAATGGGCGGCCCGCAATCGTTGCACTTCCTGCAAACCTGCCGGCTGGATTCCTGTACGCAGTTATTTACATGGAAGGCGGACAAGTATTCCCCCCTTCTCCGACAGCCTCCTCAGGCCTGAATCTTCTTAGAGTGAACACGACTCAGTAAGATTAATTCCTCTGCGTCTTTGAGGTTATCTTTTTTGGACTTTCGAGGCTTGAGAAATTATAATAGTTGCTCATAGTTATGGCTTACTATTCTCAAGCAGCGCAACATGTTAAGCGTGAGCTCGCAAAAGAATTAAACAAAGAGGAAATCCGCAGGCTCCATAAGATTCAGCCTGTAAAGCACTTTTTAATTGTGCTCTGGCAGCTCTTTCTTATCGTCGGAAGCACAACAGGTTTGATCTATTATACAAACCCGGTGATCTGGATCCCTCTCGCTTTTGTGCTCGGATTTACGATTTTCAACTTCACGGTATTGCTTCATGAAGTCGTTCACAATGCCGTTTTTGTTCCAAGCAAAAAAAGCCGTAATTTGAATCGTATCCTCGGACTTTTGTATGCATTTCCAAGCGGAATTTCAGCGACTCAATTTACGAAATGGCATCTGGATCATCATGCCGGTTTGGGTTCCCCTACCGAAGATCCAAAACGCCATTATCTTTCGCCAAAGATAAACAAACGATGGGTTAAACTGCTTTATTACACGCCGGCGCTCCCGTTTATTTATTTCCGTGCTGCCCGTGAGGAAGCCTCTACATATTCTCCGGAATTACAAAAACAGATCAAGGGTGAACGAATTTTCACTGTGCTGTTTCAGCTTAGCTTGATGGCCCTTTGTTACTTTTTGGGCGGTTGGGGTGTGCTGCTTCGCGTTTACGTTGTTCCTGTTTTTTTTGTTTTCCCGATTGCATTTTCTTTAAACAGACTTGGACAGCATTACAATATCCGTCCTGAAGATCCTGCACAGTGGAGCACGCTTGTCAAAAGCTCCTGGTTCTGGAATGTCGCATTTCTTGCATCTAATTTTCATCTTGAACATCATTACTTTCCGGGAGTTCCGTTTTATAACCTCGGCAGCGTTCACAAGCAACTTAAGTCTTTTTATGCGCGGTGGGGAATGAAAGCTTACGGTTATGGCGAGCTGTTTTATCGATACGTCATTCTGAATGAAGCTCCTCATTCGGATTGGGAGCCGCTTTCAGAAAATACAAAACAGGCCCCTTTAGCAGCAGCAGTGTCGTAGCATGAGTACGTAGTACTATAATTGTAGTGTTTGTGTTATAGTTATTTACTGTGTCCAGAATAAGAATTGCTCTTTATATTCTCCTTCTATCAGCAACTTTATCTTCAGCTGAAACCACTACTAAAACCGCATATCAACCGCTGAATCAAGAACTCGGAATTGTATACAGGCCACCTTCGGTTGCATGGGATGCCCAGCAATGGGATGCAATTTTTCAGGACCCATCACCGCCAATGGGTTGGGCGATTCTTCCGGTTGGTACTGAACGCTGCGGCGCGATTCTGAATACCTGGTTAAACAATGCCCGTCGCAAAAATCTCAGGCTAGCAATCCTCTTTACTCCATTTCTCAGCACAGATGATATGAGACGTACGATTGATTGCGCTGTGCCGTTGGGTTTTCGTCGCGCAATTGTTGATGAATACATACAGTATCAAACAGTAAACAAGGGACGTCCTATGTGTACTGTTATTTCAGAGCTCCGATCCGTTTATCAAAGCGTAAAACAACGTCATCCATCGTTTGAATTTTTTGTGAATGACACATGGCATACATGGATGATCCATCTGGCTCGCGGACAATCTCCTTCATGCGGTGCCTATCCGCTTTTTCGTGCCGATATGACCGGAATTAGCGTTCTATCGAAATACAAAAATCCTGTAGATGGTGGATGCGATCATCCAACATCGCAGGAGATGATTGAACAACTCATTGATCTGAAGCCAACCCTAAGAGATTATTCGCGAACGGGACGTACTTTTGTGTGGCAGTTGAATCAAAATTGGTATCCAGGCGGCGAAAAAGTATTACAAATGTTCAGACAGATAAAAGCTGCCTATGGCTGGGAGAGATTTTTCTTATTCGGACCAACAACAGAACATCCGACTTCTGAAAATTGGGGATACAGGACCCGTGGTGGAAGAGAGAATTGTGCATCACAAAATCACGAATGGTATTTGCCGGCGCGGGATTATTTGATTCGAATTGGAGAAGGGCAGAAACCTGCAATGACCCTCACCGGTCCAACAACTGCAGCACGAAATTCTGTAGTTCCTTTGCGCGGCAGAATTACGGCAGGAAGTGGCCTTCGCATAGGGGGAGTTGAATTACAGTACATTCCGCCTCCAGGATCGCCCCAAAGCTTCAGTCGCGAAATCATTGCACCTTCAAATGCTTCCATCGCATTTGTTGGCATTCGGGTTAATGCTCAGCTACCGAATCCTATTAAAGGTCCAGCTCATTTTTCTGTGCAACGTGCGCAATTATTCGAAGCTGGTTCAAACGATAACAAAGTTACGAACGGGGACTTCAGCAATGGATTGACTCTCTGGCTAAATCAGGGTTCGGCACAGGTAAGCGTTGTTACGTCAGGTTCTGAAAGGAGTGTTGAGGTGCAATCAACACCAACTCAGACTGCTTCCATTACATCAGCTCCGATTTCAATTCGGGGTGGACGCACATATATTGTAAATTTTGACGCCCGTATTTTTAATGAATCGCGGAACAGCGCATACTTTTATGTGAGCTGGAATGATCCAGGGGAGATCCGAAAGGACCGGATGTTTACAAGTTTTCCAAATCGCCAGACGCTTGCGGCTGCTACATCAGGTGGAGATGGACGCTTTAGTTTTTCGTTCCTGCCTACGGAGACTGGGATCTATCAATTGTTCGCATTTTTCAAAGGTACGCGCGTTTATCAACCTGCTCAGGCAGCCTTTAACGTAAATGTGAATTAGATTTCTTCCATTTGTTTACGAGTTGTAACGCTCGCTTCCACTCCTAAAAAATAAACCGAACGCTAATTACGATAGCAATTTTTCGATTGTGTTTGACCAGGTAATTTTTTTGCTGAATTCATAGGCAGCCGAGCCAAGACGTTCAGCAAGCGAGGAATCGTCAAATAATTTTTCAATCGCTGCGGTGAAAAATTTTGGTTCTGGTTCACATAAGATTCCGGACACATTATGTTCAACGAGCTCAGCCGGTCCGCCACTATCAGCTGCAGTTAAAACAGGTTTCCGGGATTGAAATGCTTCGAGAGTGACAAGTCCGAAATCTTCCTGGTAAGGCGCATAAAAAACGGCGCGACATTCCGCATACAAACGTAAAATTTCAGCATCGTCTGAATGACCCAGTACTGTCACGCGATTTTCCAGCGAGGAGTTTTTGATTAACGACTCAATACGCTCGCGATCCGGTCCATCACCAGCAATAATTGCGCGTCCGATCTTCGCATGCGAAAGCGCTTCAAGAAGTAGCGGAATCCGTTTTAATGGGGTTAACCGGGATGGCGAAAAAATAAAATCGCCGTAACCTTCGGTGAAATACTTGCGAGTCGGAGGGGGTGGATACAGTACTTCACTTGGAATGTTGCCCCACTTTAACAACCCTCGCTGAATCCCTTTAGATTGTGCATAAAGTTTGCGGAGCCGGGTCAGGTAATGATGATCTGCTTTGTGGATCAAGGTCCGGCGCGTTTTCTCTTTTAGTTTTCCTTTCCAGCTAAGCTTATTACTCCATCCATCCCATAGATCATAATATTCGCGCATTCTGTGATTGAGCCAGCAAACATGATTGGGATGTCTTAAAACATAGGAAGGGAAACGCAGCGAAATCAACCGATCGATGTTTTCGCCATTTCCTGTTAGTTCAACATCTGTCAGCCGTGTTGCAAGGTAAGCAGCAAATTGTCTTCCAAAACGATTTGTGGGAGTAGTCAGCACTTCTGCTTCATGCCCGGCTTCGCACAATGCTTGAACGAGAGCACGAGCGATCATTCGGTGGCCACCTTCAACAAATGGCACATCGGACGTTGCCACCAGAATTTTCATCAGTTGAGTATGAACCGCAGAGAGCTAGAGAATCAACTAGGTTGTTGGTTTTGCGGAATTCTCAGTAACTGTAATTTTTTCGAGTCTCTTAGGAAATTTAACAGTCGAAAGATTCTTGGAAGTTGTATGTACTTTCATGAATTTTTTGGGAGTCATATAGACATACACATCCGTTCCAGTTGCTTGCTCCCATGTCAAAGGTGTTGAAACAGTTTGACCGGCAAGAACAACATTCTTTCCTTTGATGTTGTATTTTGTCAGAAGGTCTTTCAGCAATACCGCTTGAACCTGTTTGTTTCCAATTTTGACTTTGGAAGTGGTAAGCGTTCCGTATTGAGCTTGAGGAATATCCGAGACAAGAGTTTGTTCGTTAAAAATCTTCAGGGACATTGCCTGTCGCTGCTGCTTTTTTCGCGGAGCTTGTGGCTTAAACTGATCGCCTTGTTTTTGTTTTTGCTGCGCTTGTGGTGCTGCTGCTGGGCCGCCGGAATCAGCTTTCTTTTCCTCAGCTTTCTTACAGCCTGCTACGAAAGCAAACGAAATCAGAACCGCGCAAGCTAGAAATTTTCTCATAAGGGAAATCCTCTTTGATATTAAGTTCAGAATATTTACCACAGAGTCCCAAAAGATCTATGTGGTGAAATCTAGTATTTTGAAGGTCAAATGTAAAGATATGAAAACATGGAATGATAGCCCACACGTCCATAAAAGTCAAAGAGACATGCTCAATTTGGCGAACATGGTGTACGACTTTATACTATGAACAAATCGGCGTTGGGATTGATTGGAAACCGTTTTCGTTTTAGATCGTATCTTATGATGTGGTGTACTATCTCGAGGCCTATTTTTCCCGTTGTCCGGGAAGAGTCTGCGACCTCATGCATAATTTAGCAAGGTTATTAGCTCTTATAATTTAATGTCACAAAAGCAAATGCCACCAGATAAGAATGGAATTCCAGCGGCGCCAGTCAAAGAATCGGGCACCAAATTTAGCCTGACAGCGAAAATTTATCTCGGTTTTATCGCTGTTTATTTCTTTTCTAAATTTGTGGGGTTGGAGTCACTAAGCTCCTTTGCATTCTGGTGTGCGTTTGTTCTTACTACCTACTACTGCTTTATTTACCTCAAGAAGTTCATGCGCAAACTTTTATGGCGCATCCGCAGAAAACTGGTCCTTTCGTATATCTTTATCGGCTTTATTCCTATTTGTCTTCTGGCCGCACTTTTTATACTCGCATTCTGGATTTTCATGGGCCAGGCTACTTCTGAAATGTTTAATTCAGCATTGGATTCCTATCTCCTTCAAACCAAAATGGAGGGACAAAAGCTCTTTCATCTTGCACGGGTTTTGCCAAGAGAAGAAGTTCATCGAACCTGGTTTGAGGATCTTTCATCAGCTGATCAACAATGGCTTCACGATGCCCATCTGATTTCCTATACTCCGAACGGCAGTGAAATTATTCAAGGCGATGAAGAAGTAAAACTGCCTGCATGGGTGAAAGAGAAAGATTTTGCAGGTCTTGTTTTAAGGGGCTCACGTCTCTGGCTCGTTTCTATTCATCACAGTCCGGAGGAAAACAAGTCATTGCTTATTGAAGCACCCGTAACAAAACTTGTTTTGCAGCAAATCGGTGAAAAGATCGGCGCAAATATTACGTATGTCTCTGGAAGCTCCGATATGAAAGATGAATTTGAAGAGACTGTAGGTACAACCCGCAAGGATTCTCTCTGGCCTAAGTGGTGGGATGTTCCTGTTGCCTGGCTAAGCTTACCGGATTCCTACAATTGGACAACCGGAGAGAAAGTAACCGTTGGAGACCAGATTCAAATCAACCACGGTGAAAAAAATAAAAAGCCATCTAAAAAGCCTCGGAAACTTGAAGAAGAGATTCGAAGCGAAATAAATAAGGAACTCGATCCAAAAAAGAAGAACAACGACGAAATCTTCCTGGCAACCGACTCGGATGAAAAGATGGCCGCGTTTGCTTTGAATACAAACGTATCGCGGATTTTCGATCACATATTTTCACGAAGCACGACACTTCAGAAATTTGTATACGTTGTAATGCTCGCAATTGCCATTGTCTTTCTGGTGATTGAATTAATTTCGTTCATATTCGGTTTCTTGCTTGCACGTTCAATTACCGCATCGATCCATCATCTGTTTGAAGGTACGGAGAGAATCAAAAAAGGCGATTTTAATTACAAAATAAAAATCGGTGCAAAGGATCAGCTCGGTGAACTCGCGGCTTCATTTAATGGCATGACTGAAAGTGTCAAAAATTTATTAAAGGTACAAGCCGAAAAAGAGAGGCTCGCTGAATCATTGCAAATTGCAAGACACATGCAGGAAAAACTTCTGCCGAAAGACATTAGCTCAATCGGTGGAATTGATATTTCAGCCATGAACGTTCCGGCAGAAGAAGTCTGCGGCGATTACTATGACATCATTCGAAAAAGTGATGAAGAGATTGGAATTATTATCGCCGATGTTTCAGGAAAAGGTCCCAGCGCAGCGCTTTATATGGCGGAAGTGAAAGGAGTCATGCTTACGACAAGTCAAAGGACGATCGATCCTAAAGAAGTCCTTGTTGAGGCTAATAACGTCCTTGCTCCTACACTGGACTCACGAAATTTTATTACGATGACTTATGCAATGATCAATCAACCCAAACGTCTTATGAAGATGTGCCGGGCAGGACATAATCCGGCTATCCATTATCGGGCTAAGACAGGGGATCTTGAAGTGATTCAATCCAGAGGAATTGGCCTGGGTGTCTCCACGAAATGGACTCTTTGAAAGCACTCTTGAAGAAGTACAAAGAACGGTAGACTCCGGAGATGTACTCCTTTTTTATACTGATGGGTTGACGGAAGCAATGGATGATTCGAAACAGTTATATGGTTTGGAACGACTCTCTCAAATTTTGTTAAAGAACAAACTGGGCTCTGCTAGCGAAATCAAAGATGCGATCCTTCTTGATTTGGAGCTATTCCTGAACAAAAAACTTCCACAAGATGATGTCACCCTCGTTCTTCTAAAAATCCGCTAAACACGGAGTGAATTTAGTTTGAGATAAACTCCGTGACCTCCGTGACTCCTCGTTAAGCTAAGTCTAGGCCCCTGAGTTATGATACAATTCGTTCGGCCTGCAAAATCCTTCGGCAGATTCATGGCTGAGAAGAAAAACGAAGATGTTCGCGTCGAGGACCGTCGGTTTTTTGATAAAGACGGGAATCCCCTCAGTGATAAAGAACCCACTGAGCCTGCTCAAAGTTCAAGCAAAAAAGTCGAACAGGCAGAAGATGCCTTCCTACATGCTCAACAACCACAAGGAATTGACCTAATTGCAATTCTATTTACGTACGTTCACACTTGTCTAATCTATCTTGGGGAAGTAAAGGATCCTGAAGGTCAGACTGCGCCTGATAATTTAGAGGGAGCCCGGCAGATGATCGATATTCTGGAAGTCATGCAACAAAAAACAAAAGGGAACCTGACTCCCCAGGAGGACAAATATCTGGATAGCGCACTCTATGATTTGCGGATGCGCTATATGAAAAAGGCCAAACTCTTAAAATGATCCGTTTTTGTTTTGATGCTATTTCTAATCGGATCGCACTCCTACTATTTCTTTTCTTTATTGCTTCCTTAAATATTGCGTTTTCACAAGAAGACGTTCTGATCCTTCCTGATGAAAGTTCGACAGGCCAGGAAGGAACCGCAGATATTTATCTTCCGATCGAGCCAGAACCTGAAAAGCCGCTCAGTGTTGGCTTTCAGGTGTTTTACGATGCATGGAACAGTTTCCTCTTAGCAACTCAAAAAGGGGATGAGGTATCCGCAAATGCTTCACTTGCACAATTGCTGGAATTAAAAAACAAAAACTCAATTCTCGCACTTCCGGAATTTGCTGAAGCTGCAATGCAATCAGGCAATCGCGAAATGAAAAGAAAACATCCGAAAGAAGCAATGAAATTCTATCGTGTGGCAGCTTCTTTGAATTCAGCACATGCCGATGCGTATTATGGTCAGGCTAAAGCCAGCTTTGCACAGGGAATTTCTCAATATCCAGATGGTTTGGAAGCTATCGGTCGCGGGTTTCTAGCTCCTCGAAATTCCTTAAGTGGAAAGATCTACCTGTACTCAAAACTAATATTTGTGGCTCTATGTACCTTCATAGCGATCTCAACCGTTTTCGCGATCATTCTATTTCTAAAGTACAACCGTCTTTTAAGGCATGATGCTGAAGAACGGTTCAGTAAAAAGATGGATTCTCCTGCAGCAAACTTTCTTGTTTGGATTCTAATCTTTCTTCCTGTTTTGCTCTTCCTTGGTCCTTTATGGCTTGTTCCATTCTGGTTAGCTTTATTTGCTTCTTACGGCCGCACATATGAACGGATCCTTGCACTCGTCTGTCTCGTTGTTTTTATTTTTGCGTATCCAGTTTATGCAGCGGTTTCAAAGTATGTTGGTGCTACTTCAGACACGCTTGTCGTTTCGTATATGAATGCAATCAGTGCTGGTCCGAATCCAAAAATTGTTTCGGATTTTGAAAGGTATGTGAATCGACACCCTGCGGATCGCGATGCCAGAATTATGCTTGCCTATCTGTATAAGAACAACGAGATGTATGAAGAAGCCTCCGTTGTATTGCAACGTATGATGCTCGACGCCCCTGATGATTCGCGGGCACCGAATAATCTAGCAGTCATTTGTTTTGCTCAAGGAGAAACAGAGTATGCAGTTCGGCTAACACTAAAAGCATCTCAATTGAGTCCAAGAAATGCGATCTATAAATACAATCTCTCTAGAATGTTTCGCGCTAAGTTTAATTTTGAACAATCCAAGAAATTTTTGGATGAAGCAAAAGCAGCAGATCCGTTGCTGTTCAGGAAAGGTGACCCCGGCCCTCCGAATGTATTGTTGGACGCAATTCCATCGGCAGTTTATGTGCGAAATAAACTCCAAAATCAACTTGGCGATCCCTTACAGCTATTTAAGTCACCATTTACGATTATCTCAACGGTTCTTTTTGGCATGGCTCTGATTTTGTGTTTATGGGTTCGTGAAGAATCGCATGCTCATCGCTGCGTGAAGTGTGGACAAGCCTTTTGTAAGAAGTGTCAGACTTCCGATCGGAGTTATGGTTTTTGCATTCAGTGTTTGCATATTTTTGTGAAAAAAGATGGTGTTTCTCCTGCATCTCGAAGGGAAAAAATGGGACAAATTGACACGTACTCTTCAAAACAGCGCTGGCTCCGTTTTGCAAGCGCTATTGTCGTCCCTGGAAGTTGCGATATGTACGAAGGGCGGATCGCATTGGGCCTTCTAACGATGTTCTTATGGTTTCTATGTTTGTCTTTAGCATTATTTATGTTTGTAGTCGCTCCTCTTTCTACATTTGAATCCGGCACGAATGCCGGCCCTGTTATTCTGATTTGTGTAACGATCATGGCGCTTCTTTATCTCACTACACTCCTGCGCCAGCTACGCCGCCTCAACACACAAGAGTAATTTTCCTCGCTTCATCAATATTGCAGATTTCACGATTTTATATTCTCGTCAAATTTGTAATTTACTATCGACAAACTGCAATATGAGCTCAGTTATAGGTATAATAGCGCAATGGCTCTTGAAGGGACTCTGGAGGACTTTAGTCTTGCCGACATTTTTCAACTGATTGGAATCCAGAGAAAAACCGGGGTCTTAACTCTCCGCCGTCCAGAGGAAACGATCATCGTGAAGTTCTTTGGCGGACAGGTTGTTGGCGCCGATTCAACTCCAAAAAAATTAGAAGATCGAATCGGAAAAGTCCTTGTAAAGACAGGTCTTATCACTATCGATCAGCTTAAAGAAGCCTTAAGCTATCAGCAAAAAACGCTGCAAAAAATCGGGTTTATTCTCGTAGATCAAAATTTCCTTTCGCGTGAACAGTTAAAAGCGGCTCTGCAGATTCAAATTGTGCAAATGGTATATCGCTTGTTCCGCTGGAATCATGGCGAATATTACTTCGATCAAAAAGCACATGTCGATCCTAACTCGGATGAAAGTATTCCACCGATGAACACTGAAAGTATTTTGATGGAAGGAATTCAGATGATTGATGAATGGCCGATCATTGAAAAGCGGATTCCTGATTTTAGTATGGTGTTCAGTCCGACTGTAGAATTGTCTGAACTGGATCTTGGGGAATTAACCGGTGAATCAGAACTGGATGCAATGTTTGAGAAAATGCAGGATGCCAACGGTGACGGAGATGATCCTGAAAAAATCCGGTTAAGCAGAGAAGAAGCTGAGGTATTTCAGTTCATCGATTCAAAAAGTTCGGTTAATGACATTATTGAAAGCAGCAAGCTGGGTGAATTTCATACATGCAAAGCTATGTACGAACTTTTGGAACGAAAACTCATCGAACACGTTCGGCCGAATTCACCTATTGTGATTAAAGAGCCCACTCTGACTTTTACTCGTCCCGAAGAAGAAAAGTCATTCAATTTCAAAATCTTTTATCCATTTTTAGCGATCGCCGTTTTAGTTCTAATCTTCTTTAACATCCGTGATCCTTTAAAACTTCCCGGGTCCCGATTTTTTGGCGGAGAGAATCATTCACAAATCAGGAAAGCATTCAGTCAGAACCGGATGAATGTGGTCGATAGCGCGCTGACACTGTTCTTCCATACGGAAAGCCGTTTACCGAATCGATTGGACGAATTAGTTCAAAGCCATTACATTTCAAAAGAGGATCTTCGCGATGCATGGAATCGGCCTTTCTTATATCAGTCCAATGCTTCAGGTTACATTCTTGCTGCACAAACAGAAGACGGAAGGGTGGATGAATCTCTTGAAATCAGCCGGATCTTTAATACAAATGTTGAGGTTCCTGAAGTACCTGGGACGGTTACTGAAGTCTCAACCACAGAATAGCGTCGCGTTCGCTTCTCAGCACTCATTGCTTAACACTCAGCACTGAATATGAAAATCACTTTTATGGGCAGCGGTACATCCATGGGCGTTCCGACTATTGGATGCGAATGTGCGGTGTGCGTTTCCGATGATCCGCACAACAAGAGAACACGCGCTTCATTACTCGTTCAAGCACATAATTTGAATTTGCTCATTGATACAGCCACTGATTTTCGATCACAAGCAATTCGCGAAAACTTGAAACGGGTCGATGCCGTGCTGTACACGCATTCTCACGCGGATCACATTCTGGGTCTGGATGATTTACGTCCTTTTTCCTACCGGCAGCAGCAACATATTCCTTGTTTTGGCAACAAGGAGGCATTAGACGGAATTTGTGATATGTTCCGGTATGTTTTTTCTGAGCCTCAACCTGGAGGTTCGATTCCACGAATCGATATCCGGCCTGTACAAGGCGCTTTTGAGTTTGAAGGTTTGCCTGTGCAGCCTCTGCCGGTTTTACACGGCAAATTGAATGTTAATGGTTATCGAATCGGTTCAATGAGTTACATAACGGATTGTAGTGAGGTTCCTGAAGAAACGTACAGAATGCTGCGTGGTACTTCGATTCTCGTACTTGGCGTACTTCGTTATGCCCCTCATCCGACTCATTTAAATGTTGAGAAAGCGATGAAAATTATTGAAAAGGTTGAACCGGACGCCGCTTATTTTACTCACATCAGTCATGATTTCGATCATGAGAAAACAGGATCTGAGTTACCATCAAATGTTTATCTTTCTTACGATGGAATGAGTTTGGAGTTGAATGAACCGTGAAGATCTATGATGGTTTTTCAGAATGGGTAGTTGAACCTCAAACTCGGACTATTTCTACATTAGGCAACTTTGATGGGGTTCATCGTGGTCATCAGGCGATATTGAAACGATTGGTGGAGCGTGCACATGAACACAATATGCCAAGCGTTGTGATTACATTCGACCCTGTACCAAAAAAGGTGCTATCTCCGGAGACCGCCCCGCCATTGATTCAGACTCTGGATCAGCGTCTCGAAGCGTTAGCAGATCTCGGCATTGATAGTACTATAGTTGTAGTATTTAATCATGATTTCGCTCTGAAGAGTCCTGAAGAATTTGTGTCGGAGTATCTTGTGAAGCTTTTACAGATACGTACTTTTGTAGTAGGACAGAATTTTGCATTTGGGCATAAAAAGCGAGGCGATATCGCGCTCCTGCAAAAAATGGGAAACGAGAATGATTTTGACGTTGAGAGTGTGGGTGAAATAAGTGCAAATGGCACGCGAATTTCGTCTACATTGATCAGACATGAAATTCAGGAAGGCCGAATGGATGAAGCGCAAAAATATCTTGGACGTCCGTTTTCATTGCGAGGCATTGTTGTGGAGGGAGAAAAGCTTGGTGGAAAAATCGGAATTCCAACTGCGAATCTGAAAGTTGAAAATGAACTATTGCCAGGCGGGGGCGTCTATGCGGCGAAAGCACTCGTAGGACTTAAGTCGCATCCTGCTGCTGTGAACGTCGGCTTTCGTCCAACGGTTGGTGGAAAAACTCTTACTGTTGAAGCGCATTTAATTGAATTTTCCGGTGATCTTTATGGGCAAAGGATGGAGCTTCAATTCTTTAAGCGTATCCGTGAAGAGCGGCAATTCAAAGGAATTGACGAGTTACGAATGCAAATATTGAAAGATGTCGAAGTTACTCACAAATATTTTGAGTGACTTTGCGCCTTTGTGGTGAATCTTGAATAGCAGCCAGAGAAAAATCGCCTTAACACCCGAAGCGTTTGAAAGCTTTTTGAACTGTCTTGACTCAGATCGAGAACGCGCCGGTGAAAAATATGAGATGCTGCGTCAAAAATTGCAACGTTTCTTTGAGTGGCGCGGCGCCTTAAATCCCGATCAACTTTCAGATGAAACCATGGATCGTGTCTCACGAAAAATTATTCAAGGCGAAGTCATTTATGATGTTCCAGGATATGTCTATGGTGTCGCGCGATTTGTTTTACGTGAATCGTGGGAAAAATTGCAGAAAGAGCGATCCTCCCATGATTCTGTAGACGTTAACACTCTTCCTTCCGAACCGGTTATCGAAGAGGCCGATGATCAAATTGAGAATCAGCAGTTAACGCAATGTCTTGAACATTGTCTTGAATCTCTTCCCGCAGAAAGCAGAGCCTTGATTCTTGGCTATTATCAACTGGAGCGTGGTGCCAAAATCCAGAATCGCCGTCAACTCGCTGATCGTCTTGGTATCCCAATGAATGCCCTGCGAATCCGGGTATTCCGGATCCGTGAGCGTCTTGAAACGTGCGTTCATACGTGTGTCGAGAAGAAAATGCAGGTGAAATGGATTTCCGGAAAACCCACGCATAGTAAGGAGGAACTCTAAATGTCCGATCAGAGTGGCAGCAGCGATTTAATTCGTTATTTGTTAAAAGAGCTGCCCGAAGACCAGATTGAGCAAATTGAACAGAAGTATTTTTCCAGCGATGAATCCTTTGAAGAGGTAGAGCACGCGGAAGCAGAACTGATTGATTTGTATGTCTCCGGCGCACTAACTCCTACCCAAAAGGAAAAATTTGAACAGCTTTATCTCAATTTGCCAAAAAGCAGGCAACGGATTCAATTTGCAGAGGCTTTGCGTGTAAAAGCTGACGAAATGAGTTTGCCTGAAATTTCATCCTCATCAAAAAAATGGCCCGTTGCAGCAAAATTGCTTGCCGCAGCAATGGTAGCCATTGCACTTGCTGGGGCATGGTTGATTCGTGAATTTGTAGAACTCCGCGCGGAGAATAAAGCGGCGCAGCAAGAAATTCAGAAATTAAAGCAATCTTCCGGGGAATCCCAGCAACAACAATCGAAAATACAAGAGCTTACTAAAGATCTTGATAAAGCTCGTATGCAGGAAGATTCAAATCCTCCAGAGCCCATTCATGGCGCAAAACCTCAACCTTCAATTCTGGCCGTCGTTATGACTCCGGGTGTAGCGCGTGATGCTGCAGGAATGAAAACATTGGATGTTGATCCTCGGATCGATTTCATCCGATTTGAACTTAAACTCGATCGCGATCCATTTAATGCGTATCGCATTTCATTGCAGACTGCAGGCGGAGATGAATTGTGGGGTATGGGACTGTTGAAGCCTTCGAATACGGTAATCGGAAAAACGATCGTTTTTGATTTGCCTTCTTCCAGAGTGGAACAAAGAGATTATGTTCTGCTTCTTCAAGGAAAATCGGCAGGCACAAAGTTCGAAAACGTCAGCGCGTATCCATTCCGCGTGCGAAAGAAGTCTTAACCGCAGAACCCAAATTTCTATTTTGGAAAAGCAACTCCAATCCCTGCGCCTGGATACCAGTGATCTTTAGGCTCTTCGCGAAAGAATAGAAAGTTACGATTTGTCTTCAGTGCAAAATTTCTTAATTCTTCGGAACAATGCGCATTATCTCCGATCAAAATAGCTTTCGAAGAAAGTTTGTCGCAAATCGTTTCATACTCCGCTCGTTCGTACGTTGCTGAGTGATCACTATCATTGATAAAACAATCAATATTTTTTTCGAATTTGCGTAAGGATTCAACGGCATCACCAACAACAACTTCTCCGAAATTCGCATATTGGCCGCCCAACAGATAACCCGACTCAGGATTCAAATCGAGGCCGTATATTCTTCCGGGATGGCCTTCGGCTGCGTTTCTAAGAAGAGCTGATGCGATCAAACAGGTGCCAAGGCCTTTATCAACTCCCGTTTCGATTACGATTGCAGGCTTTTGTGCGCGAACAATCGCATACCATCCAAGCCGGCGTCCATATCTTGCTTCTTGATCGGCAGTAGAATGCTGACCTTTTCGCAAAGTTTGTTTCCTTGATGTGCTGTTTGAGTGCATCGTCGTGAAGGGCTTCTCGAATGTAATCTGAAGCGGTCTCCACCGGACACTTCGCAACCATTGCAACGAATGAAGCAAGATACGCAAGGTTCAGGGGTGAAAGGTCGATGTAAAGTTCGTATCTTCGCGGGATTTTACAATCCAGGGAAGAATCTCACCCAATGGACGCTTGTAATAAGAGAATGCAGTTTTGAGACGGCCTGGCGCCTGAAAGACACGTCGAAAGATCGACATTATCCAATTCTACTACGGGTATTTGGGGGCCTTGTGAATCGAATAGGGACCTTATTGAGCTTTTTTCCAGAGGGAATCCCAATAAGCTCGAGCTTTGTCCGTCTCAAGGTCCTTTTTCATGATATGAGGCTGGCGGTATTCAAAAAACTCGCAAAAATTGGCTTTTTCCTTGTCGGGAACCCAATCTGCGGCAATTTCGGAACATTTCTTAGGGGAAAACTCGTCATAATATAGACAGTTTTGACAACTATGAAGAGCGGAGGAGCAATAAGGGCACAAATCATGACGACGGAAAGAAGTTGTGGCAGCAATCTCCCGATGACACTTATAGCAACAAAACATCCGTGACCCCTGCTTGGATTATACCGTGAAGGCGAGAGAAATCAAGAAAAAAGTAGAGCAACAACTTGACTGCTATAATTGTAGTTCTAGACTCGTAGAAAAGGGACGCAAAATATGCCAGATCTAAGCATCAATCTCCGATCCAACGAAAAAGTTGCCATTGTCGAACCAGTCGGTTATTTAAATGCGCACACCGCAAGACATTTTGAAGATGTTTTGCAGAAACTGGTTGACGAAAACCGCTTAAACATTGTTATCAACTGCCATCAACTTGATTACATTGCGAGTGCAGGGCTCGGTGTGATCATGGGATTTATTGATATGGTTCGTGAAAATAGCGGTGATATTCGATTGTGTGCAATGAATAATACGGTTCAAAGCATATTTGAAGTGCTTGGTTTTACCGAGCTGTATTCCATTTTTGAAAACGAAGATAAAGCGGTTCGCAGTTTTTCTGAACCGGCATCTTCATGATGCTTTATGTCTGATAACAAGAATGAAATTGTTGAAGTAACTCTGCCAAGTAGTACGCGGCATCTTCACGCTATGCGTGTTTTAACTTGCACATTGGCTGAGTCGATGGGATTCGATTCAAATGATTCGCAAAAAACTGCTTTAGCTGTCGAAGAAGCTCTTACGAATGTAATGGAACATGCTTACCATGGCGAAGAATCCCACAAGATGCAAGTAATTTTTGAATTACAAAAAGCGAAGCTAACAATTCGAATCCTTCACAATGGCGATCAAGTTGATCCGGGGAAATTAATGAATGTGGAAGATTTATCGGACTTCCAACTTCAAAAGAAAAAGGGCGGTCTTGGGATTCTGATCATGAAACGTTGTATGGATGAAGTCTCTTATAAAATCAGCCCTCCGATGAATGAATGCCGCATGATTAAGTACCTCTCAAGGGATGAAGAATCGCAGCCGAAACGCAAATAATTCCCATCCAAAAGGCTTATAATCTTCAGCGAGCTTTGCGGCTCAGCGGTAAAAAATTATGCAAACGGGTTCTTCAATCGATTATCGCCACATAATCGAATCATTTAAAGCAAAGCAGCTAACCGATCGTGAGATTGAGCAGCGTCTTTCCGATTTAATGCTGATGTTCGATTTTTCTTCAAGTTTGAACCGTTCAGGAAGCCTGCAAGAAACTGCGAATCTGCTTTTGCTCACATTAATGGGTTATACAGCAGCCAGACGTGCAGTGTTTCTGCTGAATGGAAAAGATGGATTGGATTTAGTTGCTACTAAAGGGTTCCGCGGTAGTCCGGCATCAACTCAATTTTCATTCAACTTGCAGGCGCCGTTTCGAGATTTTTATCAGGCAGATACTTTCAGCACACCTGAAATGAAAGCATTAGTCAGCACCCTCGACCTTCAGCTTCTGATTCCTCTTCATCAGGATGAAAAATTGCTCGGAGTAATTGGACTTGGTGGAAAGAGCGGGAACGCGCGTGAATCACGTCACGAGCTTCAAATGGTTGCGTCACTGGTGCAGATGTGCGCAAGCGCAGTGAAAAACGCAGAAATCTATAAGATGCTTGAATCACTCAACAGACAGCTGATCCTTCGGGTATATCAACTGAATTCTTTGTTCGAACTGAGCAAAGATTTCAATGCGGTGTGGGATTCCGAGACCATCTATCGAATTCTGGGAAATAGTCTTACGGGACAGCTTCTCGTTTCACGCTGTGCAGTCTTTGTTTCTTCCGGTGAATCGATCGATCTGAAATTCATTCGCGGTTTCCGCTTCAATAACGATGACTTGCGGAACTTAGGCGATAAGAATCAACTTTGCTATCTTCCAGGAAAGAATCCTCAGCTTTGCTCGGAGCTTGAGGCTGGTATTCTTCAGGATTTTTTTTCTTCCAACAAAGTTCATCTAATTTTTCCAATGATCATGAATGATGAGGTTCGCGGTTGGATTTTGCTGGGCGATCGAAGGACGAAAAAAGGTTATACGCAGGAAGATTATGATTTTATCTCAACACTAGGAAGTCTTGCTTTGGTTTCTGATGAAAATGCGCGGATGCAGCAGCAGATGATTGAAAAGCAGCGCATGGAAAAAGAGCTTTCGATTGCGAGAGAAATCCAAAATAGTCTGCTTCCGCAATCGATTCCTGATATTCCAACATATGGAATTGCGACAGCTTTCCAGCCTGCTTACCAGGTAGGCGGAGATTATTTCGACTTTCTTGAAGTTTCGGATTCTGAACTCGCTATAGCGATAGGTGATGTTTCCGGAAAGAGTACCCCTGCAGCAATGATTATGGCTTCGCTTCAAGCGTCATTGCGAGCACTTGCATCACTTCAAGTCAGTGATCCAGTGTTAACAATTCAGCGCATTAATCAATTACTGTGCAAGAGTCATGGAAAATCCAATAAATATGTCACATTTTTTTACGGCATCTTAAGCAAAGATACGCATGATCTTAATTATGTTAACGCCGGCCATTGTTATCCTTTGATTGTGAAGAGAAATGGCAGGGTTGATCGTCTCGAAACCGGGGGAATGGTTATGGGGTTTTTTCCCGATGTCGTTTATAGAAGTGGACATTACAGGTTAGAGCCGGATGATTTAATGATCCTTTATACCGATGGAGTATCAGAGTTGTTAGATGCTAAAGGTGATGAGTTTGGAATTGACCGGATTGTTGAGTCGTTGCAGAAAAATCATAATGGATCTGTATCAGAGATTCGGGATCAGCTCGTGCGTGATCTTACAAAGCATCGAGGCGATGAAAATCAATTTGACGATTTGACGCTAATTTTATTGAAACGAATTGAATAATATCGGGGACCGCGGACGTCCACGTCCGCATTAGGGACCGCAGGCCTCTGGCCTGCAAATAAATAAAATGACAGACATAAAACTTAAAAATAATCCGCACAGTGCAGAGATCGCCAAACGTTTCGAAAAGCTCGTAGACGTTATGTTCACTCTTCGATCAGAAGGTGGATGTCCATGGGATCGCTCGCAAAGTCTAAAGGATTTAAAGCAATATTTGATGGAAGAATCCTACGAGCTTCTTCAGGCTCTCGATCATGAAGATGAGCGCGGGATGCGAGAGGAATTAGGCGACCTTCTGTTCGAAACGGTTTTTATTTCCCAAATGATGCAGGAAAGGAATTCGTTTACTCTGAAGGAAGTGCTGGATCATTTGCTTGAAAAAATGATCGGAAGACATCCGCATGTCTTTGGTGATGTGCATGCTGATTCGCCGGAGAAAGCTCTTGCGAATTGGGAAGCGGTAAAGAGTCAGGAAACTGAAAATCAAGGACGAAAACGGAAATTGCTTGAAGGGGTTCCTATCGAATTGCCCGCGTTGTTACAGGCTTTCTTGATTTCTACAAAGGTTGCACGTGTTGGATTCGATTGGGAAACTGAGAGTGATGTCTGGAAAAAATTTGACGAAGAGCTAGAGGAATTTCGCGAAGCTTCAACGCAGGAAGCGAAGGAAGAAGAATTTGGTGATGTTTTGTTTACTCTTGTAAATGTTGCGCGTAAGAATGGAATTAACCCTGAAGATGCATTACGAAATGCAAATCGAAAGTTCCGAAATCGCTTTGATAAATTAGAAGACCAGGCGCGCAATCAACAAAAGGAAGTCAAAGATCTCAATTCTGCTGAATTGGACTCCCTCTGGGAAAAAATAAAAAATGAAAAATAAAAAATCAAAAATAAGCTTCTCAATTTTTTATCTTTGATTTTTCATTTTTGAGTTTGCAAGATGCGTAGATTACGAATTATTGTATTTATAAAACAGGTGCCCGATGTTACGGAAATGCATTTTAATCCGGGCAATCACACTCTCATTCGTGATGGCGTCAAAAATATTATAAATCCATATGATCGCCGGGCGATCAGCGAAGCAATCAGAATCAGAAATGAATTTGGTGGGGAAGTTATTGTTGCAACGATGGGGCCGTCCCAGGCTCGTTCCGCTTTGCTTGAAGCGGTTTTTATGGGCGCTGACCAAGCGATCCATATTGAGGACAATGATCTTGCCGGAAGCGATACGCTGGTCACAGCAAAAGTTTTGGCTGCGGCAGCTCGCAAGATTGGATTTGATTTGATTTTCGCCGGTCAGCACAGCACGGATTCGGAAACAGGTCAGGTTCCATTTCAACTTGCCGAAATACTTCAGATACCTGCGGCTTATGCTGTCTGCAAACTTGAATACAAAGATGAATCTTTGATCGCGCATACAGAAACTGATGAAGGCATAACCTTGCTTGAACTTCCATATCCATCAGTAATTTCCACTGCTGAGCGTTTGATTAAACCGATCAAATCAAAAGATTTTGATGCGACAACTGTTTCTGACGAAAAAATAGAAAAACTAAATCTGCAAGATCTTGGAATTTCGAAATCAGAAGCTGGGCTTTCCGGTTCACCAACGTGGGTTGCCGGAGTTCATGAAGTGAGAATTCCTCGGGCAAATGAAGTTGTAGATGGATCAGATCCAAAAGCGGCTGCAAAAAGAATTTTGCAAACTTTCCGGGAGAGGCCTTCAAAACAGGATGCGCCTATGGTCCCAACGTTTATTTCAAAAGGGGATCGCCAATTCTGGTGTTTTATAGAACAGATTCAAGGCCGGATCCGCACAGTTTCGTTAGAGATGATCGGAAATGCGTCTCAGCTTGCTGACCGTGGCGGAAGTGTCAGCGCAATCATGATCGGCGATACAGTGAGAACGCAGGATGTACTTTTGCTTGGGGCCTATGGCGCGGATCGAATCTACCATGCAACTGACACTGCTCCTCACCCGGATGACATCGTTGAACTTTTGAGTCAAAGGGTCCAGATGCTGAAACCTTACGCATTCTTTTTACCATCCACACCACTGGGGCGAGAAATCGCATCAAGAATTGCCGGACGTTTGAACTTAGGATTAACAGGGGATTGTGTTGGACTTCGTTTGGATGCAGAAGGCAAACTCGAACAACTCAAACCGGCGGAGGGTGGAAGCATCCTTGCTTCGATCTTTACACGCACAGAACCCAAGTTAGCTACAATTCGTCCCGGTGCATTGCCATCGTTTCGGCCGCGAACTGGAAATCAAATTCCGGTTATCGAATGGTCATTGCCGCCTTATGTGAATCGCCGGTTCAAAATTCTTGAGTCAAAAAAAGATGAAGGCAGCGATGCGATAAAAATGGATAATGCTTTGACTGTTATCTGTGTGGGAATGGGATTGGGTCAGGAAAATGTGCAACACGCATTTCGGCTTGCTGATTTATTGCATGGCGCTGTTGGAGCAACACGCCGTGTGGTGGATGCAGGTTGGTTGCAGCGACAGTTTCAGGTTGGATTAACAGGAAGATTTATTGCTCCTGAGGTTTATATCGGGCTGGGTATTTCAGGAAGGCCGAATCATTCGATTGGAATTCGGAAGGCGGGACGCATCATTGCAGTGAATCAAGATCCAAACGCTGAAATCTTTAAGAGTGCTGATTTAGGCGTGATCGGTGATAGCGTTGCAATTACAAAGGAATTGATTGCGTTGCTAGAGTCTTAATTTAACCGCAGAGACTCAGAGATCTTCCAGCTCGGCGAGGTATCGTTCAGCTTCGATTGCTGCAGCACATCCAGTTCCTGCAGCAGTAACAGCTTGTCGATAGACATGATCCTGACAATCGCCCGATGCAAATACGCCTTTGATGTTCGTTTGTTGTCTTCGATCCGTTATGATGTAGCCACTTTCGTCGAGTTCTAATTGGCCGCGGAATAACTGTGTATTCGGGTCATGTCCAATTCCTAGAAACATTCCACCCACTGGCTTCACCCATTCTTTATTCTCTTCAACATTCAGCAAACGTACGCCATTTACATTTTTCTTATCATCACCAAGGACTTCTTGAACAACTGTATTCCAGATAAATTCAATTTTTTCGTTTTTCAATGCGCGTTCTTGCATAATTTTGGTTGCGCGCAACGTATCACGCCTGTGAACTACATACACACGGTCGGCGTATCGAGTTAGAAAAAGCGCTTCTTCCATTGCGGTGTCGCCTCCTCCAACTACAATTAATTCTTGTTTCTTGAAAAATGCGCCATCACAGGTCGCACACGAAGAAACGCCGTATCCCCAATATTCCTGCTCTCCCGGTATGCCTAGTTTTTTTGGCGAAGCACCAGTGCAGATGATAAGGGTCTTGGTTTCATAAACTTTTTCCGAAGTTTTTATACGGATCGGTTTGCCGGTTAAGTGAACTTCTGTAGCAAGTTCATGAACAATCCGCGTTCCAAACCGTTCCGCTTGTTCTTTCATTTGCTGCATCAGTTTCGGGCCGAGTATGCCTTGCGGAAAGCCGGGATAGTTTTCAACCTCTGTTGTCAGTCCCAGTTGACCATGAAGCTCAGTTCCGGTAAGCAACAACGGATTTAGATTTGCTCGAGATGCGTAAACTCCTGCTGTATAACCTGCACAGCCTGAACCTAGAATAATGACGTTTTCCATTGAATCTCCAAGTCACAAATGATCATATTATTCTGAAAAAAATTCAAGCAGAAGCACGAAAGCCGTCCCCGGCCGGAGACGGCTTCCAAAATTAGAGCAGGGAAACGTTTTACTTGCCTGCCATTTTCCAATCTTTAACGGTAATGACATTTGCACCAGCTGATTCATATTTTTCACCGGTGACTTCAACCGTGTGACCTACATGTTCTGCAAGTGTGGCGTTGAGTGGTTTGTGATCCGAACTAACCAAAAGGTAAGTCGTATCACCGACAAGCAGACCCACCGGCAAGCCAGATTTGACACATTTTGATCCGCAATCCATGTGACCGGCGCCTTTGGCTGCTTTTGTTGAATGGCAAGCCACGTCAATGACTTCGCCCGTCCACTTACCAGCATGGCTCGTTGCATAAAGCGCTCCCGCTGCCGATATAACAGCAAAAATAGCGAACCATACGGCAATTCTCTTCGTCATAGAAACCTCCATTAGGTTGTTATTGTTATAAGTAGGTTAAGGGTATTCTGATAATAAAGCACGTCTCAAACCATTTCAACCCGATCCTTGTAGGTATACGAGTGGTACTGAATAATTAGATTGGATCAATGTCCTCAAGGTTGCAAGAATCTTTTGCGCGGCGCGCCACGTGTCTAACGTGCTTTCTTTAAACGGGTTCCTGTCTGTGCTTCAGCACGTGCAACGGGGCGTTTTGCTTCTCTTTCTTTCTTCGTTGCTTGAACGCTCTTTTGCAAAGCTTCCATGAGATCTGCCACTTTCGGTTTTGCTTTTGGAGTAACTATCGTAAGCTTGCGGCCTTTCAATTTCGCTTCAATTAACTGTTCTACACGACTGATATACTCATCTTCAAATTTTTCTAACTTCAAAGGTTCCGATAGATTTTCCACAAGCTGTGTAGCAAGCTGAACTTCTTTGGGCTTCAACTCGACATCTTTTGGAACTTTGAACTCATTTTCGCGGACTTCATCCGCGTACAGCATAAACTGGACAACAAGTCCGTCCATGCCTGGCCGGATCAAAGCCAGATATTCATGACTCCGCATCGAAATTTTTCCGATCGCTGCTTTATTTGTCGTCTTCATTGCGCGAGTTAGTAATGCAAACGTCTTTTCGCTTCCTTTATTGGGGCCGAGGTAATATGACTTATCGTAATAAATTGGGTCGATGTCTTTTAGATCGATGAACTGAACAATGTCCATTACCTGGCTCGATGTAGGTTTGACTGATTCAAGTTCTTCCTCATCGATGATTATGTACTTGCCTTTTTCGTATTCATATCCTTTGACAAGTTCAGATCGTTCTACAACACGTTCATCAACCGGGCAGTAATTTTGAAGGTTAATCCGGCTTTTGCATTCTTCGTGTAGAAGATTGAAGGAAATATTATGTGAAGTTGTTGCAGTGAAGAGTTTCACTGGAATTGAAACAAGTCCAAAAGTTACGGTTCCGGTCCAAACAGCTGTAGCCACAAACACCCCCTGTTTGTTTTCGCGGGCTTCGCGTTTATTGGAACGCGAGCCATAATACTACAAACGTCATATCCAGGCAAATTGCGCCCTAAAAGGCTGAGGCCAATATCTCGTTCGAGATAAGAAGGCCACTTGACGTAATCCTGAGATGACCTTCTTTCTCCTCTAAAAAGCCTTCTTGCAGGAAGAGGCTTCCCTTGTCGTCAAAAAGGGAAAGAGGATGAATTCCATACCGGAGCTGAAACACGGTAACGTCAATACCTTCAATCTTTCGCAGTCCAAAAATGACTGCGTTTCGTGCTTCAGTTTCCACATCCTCAATCGCTTCGGAATCCACAGGAAGTCTACCTGCCGCAAGAGCCTCAATGTACTCAGGAATTTCGCGAAAGTTCTGAATACGTTTCCTGTTGTAATACGAACAGGCTCCTGCTCCGTAGGCGTAATAGGGTGCACTGGTCCAATATTTCAAGTTATGGCGGGATTCAAATCCTGCAAGTGCAAAATTTGATACTTCATAGTGTTTGTAGCCTCGATCTTTCAACAATGTGACGGCTTGAAGATAACTATCCACTTGCAGGTTTTCGTTCATGATCTCCACTTTCCCCTGTCAGAACCATACGGTCAAGGAGTGTTCCGTCATGAACTTCAAGCATGTAAAGAGAAACATGTTGAGGACGAAAGTCGAGGATTTGCGACAATCCAATTAAAAATCCTTCGACCGTTTGTTCTGGTGATCCAAGCATTAAATCGACATTTAGATTTGAAAAGCCGATGGTTTTTATTTTGTCGATTGCAGCGATCGCATCATGAGCTGAATGACTGCGAAGCATCGATCGCAGAACCTGCGGTTCTAAACTCTGAACACCCAGGCTCAATCGGTTAATGCCACCCTTGAGCCATGCCGCTAGTGATTGGTCTGTAACATCATCAGGATTTGCTTCTAAAGTTATCTCAGCCCCCTTTGTCAGCGGCATTTCCCGGATCAGATCTTGAATCGTGGCTATTGGGGTTGCTGACGGTGTCCCGCCACCGAAATAAAGCGTATCGGACAATTCGGGGGGGCGCATCTGAAGTTCCTTTCGCAAAGCGTCATAGTAAGGCCGCGACAATTCCATACGCGTCGTTAGCGGGAAATCACAATAACTACAATGAATTTTGCAGAAAGGAAGATGAACGTAAATACCTGATAACATGCAGGTTAATTTTACATGTTTGTAGTAAGGCACGCAGGTCGCCGTTTGTAGTAAGGCACAATGCGAGACAGTGCCGTTTTGGAAATAGAACTTGACGGCACTGTTCGGATGCAATGAGTACATCCGAACTGCGTGCCTTACTACAAACCGGCCCCCAACCTTTATGCCAGAATGCTCGTCTAATTGACCATAGCTACAGTACTAAACGGAGGAGCTTATGAAAAACAAGGGAATGATCGCATTTACACTTATTCCTGCGGTATTTCTATTTATTTTTTCTATATCCGCGGCGGAAAAAGACAGTCACTACGATTTCGAGCGTACGGTTCAAACATCACCTGGAAAGAAACTAATTATTGATTTAGAAACAGGTGGCTCAATTCATATTTCAGGCAAATCAGGGAATGAAGTCACAGTAAAAGCCCGGCTTCGGGGTTCAGACCGTGATGATTTGACCATCGATGTACGCGAAACAAGTAGCGGCGTTGAAGTTATATCCAAATTTGAAGGGAACCGAAGACACAATAACGCTTCTGCCGATGTTGAGATTCAAACACCTTCCGTTTTTGATGTGGAATTGAAGACGATGGGTGGTGATGTTTCGATCAACAATCTGGAAGGAAATATTTCTGGCCAAACCATGGGAGGGGAACTAACCCTCGATTCGCTAAAAGGGAAGATTGAGCTAACAACTATGGGTGGCGAAGTCACTGTTGAAGATTCGGATCTTGATGGAGCCGTAAAGACGATGGGCGGAGATGTTACCATCCGAAATGTATCTGGCTCTATGAAAGGTTCAACGATGGGTGGTGATGTGCGCTATGAAAATTCGACGGCAGGCAAAGTTCGCGGCGAAGTGAAAATTCATAGCATGGGTGGAGATCTGAATGTAAAAGAAGCTCCTGAAGGTGCGTCGCTTGAAACAATGGGCGGCGACATTCACCTGGTTACAGCTGCAAAATTTGTAGAAGCCAAAACAATGGGTGGAGACATTGATCTGGATTCAGTTGATGGCAAAGTCGATGCAACCACGATGGGTGGAGATGTGAAAGTTCGAATCTCGGGTGATGCAGAAAAAGGCAAAGGTGATGTCAATTTAACATCCATGGGTGGCAAGATTGAACTGATTGTACCCGCAGGTATGTCAATGAATATTGATATTGAAACGGTCTTTGATGAAGGATCGGCTCGAAAACCAAAGATTGTTAGCGATTTTCCAATTAATGTTACTGAAGAAGAAAACAAAGGCGGTAGCTGGAGGGAAGACAAAGATGATAACTGGGGGGATGATAAAATCCTGCGAGGCACAGGTCAAACTGGAAATGGCCAGCACAGAATTAAGATCCGAACTGTTGGCGGTGATGTCTACCTGAAAAAGGCGATTTAATCTCTGTGTGTTTCCGATTAAATCAAGGCGACTGCAATTCCTAAAACTGACAGAATTGCAGTCCATGGAAGGAGATTCCAGCCTTTCCAAAGGACCAGTAGATTGATGAGTGTGATGAGTCCCAGAATTCCTGTAATGCCTCGCGTACGAAAAAGGCGGACACGTTCCAGGAGTTTCTGCGGTTTGTAGTTTTGATGCAGCCAGACTTCTGCATCCCAATTCAACGCACGTTTCTCCAAAAACTTTGATGAGAAATGGGCGGCTAATGTGTCAAGCCTGCACCAGTCGAACGCAGCAGCTCCAACTTAGAGCGATATTCTCTTCAGAATTCGATACGGAGACATCAACCCAAGAAAACAGGGGAAAAAAGACACAACTCACTTTCCAATGTGATCGGCAACTGATTTCTGGAACTTCTCTGGGATACATTCGATACTGGAGCACATAAGCTGGATTTTTGTCGTTGGAGAAGACATGTTCTGCGATTCGCCTGTAATAAGCTGCCTTGGCTGTTTTACCGCTGTCTGTTCTGCGCCCTTCAGCATTGGCGTCTTGAATTGAATCGGAAAACAGCTCGTGCCAGCTTGTAGGATTTTGATCCAGCCAATCGATGAACCTATCAGTGCGGTGGGGATCGAGCGAATCACGCCAGTAGATTCTGAAATTGTCCGAATCAGGTTGGGTCTGCTTTTGCTTTGCTTTTGACCGAGTCATGCAGAGTCGTTTGAGGGGTGGCGAGGGTGAGGACGGGGTATGGGCATATCGCCGTTTGCGCTGACCACTTCCTCTGGCCATATCAGGATGTTAGAGTTTGGTTTATTAGAACTCCGGCGGGGGTACACGAAGCCATGAAACCAGACCCTGGATCCCTTAACTATGGAAAGCAAGACTGATCTGCTCGATTTCCAAACTCAGCGTGCTAATGCCGCTTCGGCATTCATAGCAAGACCTCAGACACCGATCTGAAATAAAATATTGCAGATGTCACGACTGAGATCACTAAGTCTGCGTGGACATTGGCAAAGTGGATGAGTGGGGGCGGTTCTATTTCTCTACTAGTACAATGCTGATACGAGGCAGCAGGCAAAGACTAACGACAGGACAACAGCAGGACAACACAGACAACAGCAGGTACGAACACGGGAGGAGCTACGGGCGGTGGTGGAGCAGATGCCAGGACATAGCTTGCCGCCGCCGCGGAACCTGGGGATCGTCGAGAGGAGGAACGGCTGGACGGTGCAAGTCGAGCTGGTCGTGCACCAGGAGGACGGGAATGTATGCAAAACCCTGTTCCTCGTGAGACAGACGGCGCTGGGGGACGCGCGGGTGCCAGTGATGCGGGGGGGGGGTGTCCGGGAGCGAGTTCGAGCTCGTGGACGGGGGAGGTGCGGGCTGAACGGGGCGTGGCTGGTGTGCGTGATGCTGAACGTCCTCCCCCCGGGCGCGTTCTTCCTGGACAGGACGGGGTGCCGGGAGGGGTCGACGGCGACGTGGGTGGTCGTTGTCGCGTCGGCGGGGGCGGTGACGGTGTGTGTGTGTTCGGACACGGGGAGCTGGGGATCGAGGGGAGCTCCGGTGGGATCCGTTTGGCTGCGCTGCCTCGTCGCCAGAGTCGTCGTCAACAGCTATCGAGTCATCGCGATAGCTTTCCGTGTGGGAATCAGCGACGACTTGCAGACGCGACAAAGCGGGGCAGAGGTTGAGGTGAGCCTGCGACGGAAAGACAGGTCGCAACCACTGACGGTCGCGGTCTTTTTTGCGGTCCCTCGGGTCTGACTGAGAGTCTACTCCGTTCTCCCCATAGTCGCCGAGCTGGATACCTACTCTGTCAATGGGCACCGGTCGCAAGTTCCTGTCGAAAGAAGTTGAGTAAAAGGTTATAGCCAACTGCTGACTAAGTATCACTCGACATCGAGCGCTATCGTCTGGGTCCTGCAAAGACGTTCCAGGTCCATCGCATGGCCTTTGACAGGTCAGAACATCTCACAAGGTCTGCTGCCCTGTTTTTTTGTATTCTCTCCTCCTGATCTACGCGTCCAGGAAAGACATTTGCTGGAGACCGAGTGTGAGAGGCGTCGCAATGAACGCGTAGGTGTTTTTTTGTCTTCCCTGTCGTTGCTTGCTCGTGCTTTGGTCGACCAGGAACAACCATCCGCACCGTGGTCGATGGGGAAAATCCAAATCCAATGGGCTCAATCCCTCTTGCCAAACCATCAGCGTCCCGGCACCACCACCGGCTCTGAGGGCCAGGACCGTCACACCGGCGTTCTCTGCCAAGCACCCACCTGGCACGTCCAGACCTCCGCCAACATGGACCGTCCTACGTCTGGTCTCAACAACGATTTCAATCATTCCTTTCATGACCACTACCATCCAGGCCAGATCTTTCCTGCCCCCTCCGCTTCCTCATTGTCAAATTTCCCTACACTCATTCACAGTCCTTTCTCCCCTTCTCCACATACAGCTTCAGTTTCCCCAACCATCAGAGAGAGTGACCCGGATCAAGTTCCAGTCGGCCTCCCACTCCAGGTGCTCGGTCGGAATCACATCCTCGATCACTCCCACCCCTCGCTTCCGTCGTCCCGGCATCCATCCCCTCCACCATCCCATGAGCCATAGCACCCGCCATTCCCCCGCTGCCGTACTCTCTACGGTTCCAGTGCATAGATCCCCTGCCTCCTCGCATTGTAGTCGAATGTCCATTTGCCACTGGTGATATTAGTAGGGTATCGTTTGAAAAATAAAACCGCCCCCTCATCCACTCTGCCAATCTCTTAGTGATCTCGGTCGTGACATGTGCAATATTTTATTTCAGAGGTGTCTGAGGTCTTGCTATGAATGCCGAAGCGGCATTACACGCTGAGTTTGGAAATCGAGCAGATCAGTCTCGCTTTCCATAT
>CAVZQN010000009.1:0-18697 GCA_963777505.1 uncultured bacterium | reverse complement strand
GAGCCGTGTGGAAATCCTCGATGATGCGAACGTAGCCTTGCGGTCTATTTCGGAAGACAATCCAGACGTCCTATTCCTGGATGTGGAAATGCCAGGGTTGAATGGATTTGAGCTGCTCCAACGAATCCCTCGCGAGAAGCGCCCTTACATCATCTTCATCACAGCATTCGAGCCACCAAGGCTTTGTACTTCTTGAGCTGGGCGTTCCAGTTCAAGAAATGCTTCGCGAATTGCCAGTTTCAAGTCTGACCGTACTTCATGTTTGACAAGCTTGGTCCCAAACAGATTCAAAATAAGCGAGACGCGATAAAGGGATCGGGTTGTGTGTTTTTCCAGCGTTCCATGCAAAAAAAAGCTTGATCCGCAGAAAAGCCTGGTAACAGCTTATCAAGTTTTGACAGGAATCGTGGCAGCAGCTATTAGAGCTGTTGTGGTTGCTCGAGATTTTTCAATGTAATTTGGTGTTTCATCCTATTATGGTTGGGTGGCTTGCTTCCGGGTCCGTGGTTCCGGAAGGTATTCCACAGTAGGTTGTTTTGTTCGCATAGGTTGAGGATACAAACTCATTAACTTCAGAATTTCATCTGGGATTTTTGAACTCACTGGTAGACCCAGTTCCGTAGCCTTATCAAAAGTAATCGGATAATCATGAGTCCAGGTTCCCTGAGAAAGTAATTCGGCCAAATTCTTTGCTTGCAGATCGGGAATCTTACCAGTCAACAATTCCCAAACACTTTCTTGAACTTGCTTAATTGCCTTTTCACCCTGATCTGCAAGCACCAGAGTTTCGTCATCAATTTCTGCGATTGGCTTTTGAGTTACCACCTTAATTAGAGAAGCTGCAGGAAATTGTCCAAGCTGTGGGTCTACCGGACCTAGCACAGCATGTTCGGACATTACGATCTCAGTTGCAGCTAATGCGATCAACGTTCCGCCTGACATCGCATAGTGCGGTACAAATACCGTGACCTTACCCTTGTGCTTGTGAATTGCCCGTGCAATTTGCAGTGAAGCAAGAACAAGACCGCCTGGTGTGTGCAAAACAAGATCAAGAGGAATATCCGGATCAGTCATATGGATAGCCCTGATTACTGCTTCGGAATCATCAATATCTATGTATCGAAAAACAGGAAACCCGAAAAGACTCATAGTTTCCTGGCGATGAACCATGAGAATGACGCGCGAGCCTCGCTTACGTTCTATTTGAGCGATCATCCGTTGTCGAGAAATTTCCATCATTCTTTTGGTGAGCGCAGGTTGAAGAGCGGAAAACATAAAAAAGAGCCATATAAGATCATTGAAATTCATCGTTACCAACTCCATCGTTCACGTTTCTTAAAAGGATGCCAGGCTCCTTCCAATTCCCATTCATCTGGCCGCATACTTCTTTCGCGTCTTATAAATAAAGGATGCAAGAGAAGTCCCGCCATAAAGCCGCCAATATGACCCCAAAATGCAATTCCGCCTGCCGCTTCTTGCTGCGTCAATGCTATAGTCCCGCTAAAGATCTGAGTTACCATCCAAATGCCAAGATAAACGAAAGCGGAAATTTCAAAGAAAAATGGAAAAAACAGGATCGGTATCATCGCAATAATGCGGGCCTTGGGAAATAAAACGAAATAAGCTCCCAAAACGCCTGCGATTGCACCCGATGCTCCGATCGTAGGAATGGCGGAATTGGCATTGGTGAACCAATGAGCAATTCCACCCGCAAGTCCACACAGCAGGTAAAAAATCAAAAAGCGCAAAGGCCCCATCCGGTCCTCCACGTTGTCTCCGAAAATCCAGAGGGTCCACATGTTTCCGATGATATGGAGCCAACCGCCGTGCAAAAACATACTGGTAAAAAATGGCCAGTAATCATCAACCGGGAAACCGAGCATCATCGCCCATTCAGGATGCGTGTACCGAGCCGGAATGAGCCCGAACATATGAATGAGTGCATCCAGTTGGTGTTCAGGCAGCATTAATTCCAGAGCAAAGATGACACTGTTCACCATGATCAGCGCAACCATCATTATCGAAGGATTACGGCTCGGTATCGTATCGCGGATCGGAATCATGTTTACCTCATCACACTTTTACTGCAGTGAGGAACTATCGATCTTTCGCTCTTCCTAGGTCACTTCCGCGAGTTGCAAATTCTTCACGTTCATTCTTCGGCTTTTTCTCGCGATCTGTTAATTTTTCTATTTTTACTTCTCCATCGCGATAACTTAATTTGACGTGATCACCCTCCTTGATATCTTCTTTCAACATCGCTCTTGCAAGAACAGTTTCGACGTCGGTTTGAATTCGACGCCGCAACTCACGCGCTCCAAATTCAGGAAGATAGCCAACATCACTCAGGTAATCGATCAGGGAATCGTCAAATATCAGTTCCACTCCCTGACCTCTCGCAGTTCGCTTTACTCTTTCCAACTGCAATTTCGTGATGTCTTTCACTTGCGCTTGAGACAATGCATGGAACACAATGATCTCGTCGATTCGATTCAAGAACTCGGGCCTGAAATGAGATCTCAAGACCCTCATTAATTCGTTCTTCAGGTCCTGATAGCTCTTCCGATTCATCTCCGTTCTGCGTAGATTCTCCTGAATGATATCGGAACCGATATTGCTGGTTGCGATAATGATAGTGTTGGTAAAATTCACAACTCTTCCCTTTCCATCTGTTAATCTGCCATCATCGAATAGTTGCAGAAGAACGTTATAGACGTCCGGGTGTGCTTTTTCGATTTCGTCCAGCAGTATGACGCGGTAGGGACGGCGACGCACCGCTTCAGTCAGTTGTCCGGCCTCTTCATAACCAACATATCCAGGCGGCGCTCCGATAAGTCTGGAAACGCTATGCCGTTCCATGTATTCCGACATATCAATGCGTACCAGCGCATCCTCATCTCCAAATACAAACCAGGCAATCGACTTTGCCAGTTCTGTTTTTCCAACTCCTGTTGGACCAAGAAACATAAAGCTCGCTATCGGCCGATTCCTTTCCGTAAGGCCGGCACGAGATCTACGAATTGCGTCAGAAATCGATGCAATTGCTTGTTCCTGTCCAACGACTCGTTCGTGAAGCCTTTCTTCCATTTTTAGAAGTTTTTGTTTTTCTTCTTCCGTCAGCTCGGCTACTGGTATGCCTGTGAGTTTGGAAAGGATTTCTGCAATGTGTTCCTTTTTCACCTCAGGAGTAGTCACACCAATTTGCAATTTCATTTTTTCTTGAAGTTGTTCGCGTTCTTTTGTTAATGAGTTAATCTCCTTATCCAGTTCTTTTGCTTTATCAAATTGTTTTCGTGATGATGCAAATTCCTGTTCGCGTTTGAGCTTTCCAATTTTTTCGTCGGTTACACGAATCTCGCGCGGGACTCGCGTTGATAAAATTCTTACGCGTGAAGCTGCTTGATCGATCAAATCAATTGCTTTATCGGGCAGGAACCGATTTGCAATATATCGATCGGAAAGACTAGCCGCAGAAACAATCGCTTCGTCTGTAATCTTCACTTTGTGATGTGCTTCGTACTTATCACGCAAGCCTCGAAGTATTTCAATCGTTTGTTCGACAGTGGGTTCCGGAACAAACACAGGTTGGAATCGCCTTTCTAATGCGGAATCCTTTTCTATGTGTTTCTGGTACTCATTGAGAGTTGTTGCACCAATCAAATGCAGATCGCCGCGCGCCAGATGAGGCTTCATTACATTCGCAACATCGAGACCGCCTTCTGAACTTCCTGCGCCGACAATGGTGTGCACTTCATCAACAAAAAGAATCAATTCCTCTTTGTGTTGAGTAACTTCATCCAGTACATTTTTAATCCGCTCTTCAAACTCACCTCGATATTTGGTACCGGCTATCATTGAATTTGTGTTCAATTCCACGACGCGCTTATTTAGCAAAACCTCTGGCACGTCTTCATTAATAATTCTCTGTGCCAGACCTTCCACGATTGCCGTTTTACCAACGCCGGGCTCACCGATCAGTACGGGATTATTCTTTGTCCGTCTCGAAAGGATTTCGATCGTGGTTTCTATTTCATCGTATCTACCGATCACGGGATCGAGTTTGCTTTCTTTTGCGAGCTTGGTGAGATCACGTGAATATTTATCGAGTAGTGGAGTAGTCGATTTTGAATCTACTCTGCCTTCTTCAGCGCCACGGCCTACGACTTTTACGGTTTGTTGGCGTAGGCTCTCAGGCGTTAACCCATATTTTCGAAGCAACTCTCCGGCCAATCCTTCTTCTTGCGTTAATCCGATTAACAAATGTTCAGGACCAACATAACCGTGGCCAAGTTCACGGGATGCGCCGAATGCAAATTCAAAAACGTTCTTAAGGCGTGGAGAAATACTAAGCTCAATCTGACCGGCTTTTTCTTTCTTGTCTTCTGGTCCTTTAGGTGCGTTAGCATCAATGTATTCCTTCACATCTTGAGGCTTAATCTTGAATTGCTTGAAAATTTCCTGAACGACATCGCTATCAGCAAGAGCAAATAAGAGATGCTCCGTATCAACTTCATTACGCCTTAATTCAACGGCCTTCTCGCCTGACTGTTGAATCAACTCTTTCGTTTGATCGGAAAAGTATTGACTGATATCCACCGCTTCACGGTGACGAGGGATCGGATATCCCATGTCGGAAGAAAACGATGGAAAGTCTTTGCCGAAGAACCTCTCGAATGGATCTTCACCGCTAAAGAATGAAGAAAATGGGGAGGAAAATTCTTGCTGACTTTCAAGTCGCTGCAAATCGTATTGGCAGACATTCAGCCTTTCTTCCCGGCCGTTTCGTCTTACTCTCACCGTAGCAACGGCAGGTCGTTTATTGCAAATATCACATAGGTTTTCAGCCATGTTTCACCTCATTTTTTCAAGATTAGGCTTGGTATTCACTTTATCCTTCACCTGCTTTGGATTTTGTCTCCTTAATAAAAGGAGAATGATTTTCAGACCCCGGCAATAACCAACAAGTGATTCCAAGCGCCAATGTAACAGCCGCCAATCCAAATAGTTCGTTAGAGGTCATCTCTTTTAGATCCAAGATGATAAATTTGCGAGCCAATGCCAGGAGAGCGATTAGCAAGACAACTTTCGTTTGAATAACGCTTTGCTCGCGAGTTACAACATATCGAAGAGTGTGGTTAAACTCTAACGCAATCAGTACTGTCATGATTTCACCAAACACAGTTTGGAAATTGGAGTGCTCCAGTGGATTTAAAGCGCCGAAAACGAGCCCTCCGACAACTTCCAAAATCAAACGGTACAAAGCAACAAGAATGACAAGTGTAGTAATGAAAGTTAGCAACAACGCGATTAAGCTTTCAATGCGTTGATAAAATGTAAGTGCCGACCAGTCTGTTGGAATCCAGCGTCTTGCCATATGAATTCCTTTCCTGTTATGTTAAGTCGGTTTACTTCGTTCGTTTCCATCAAACGGAGATACGAATGAAGTAGCAATATTTGGCCCGAAGGTGGTTGGCCTCCGAAGCGAAGATTTCTACCAGTTTCGTTTCGCCCCTGACTCAAAAAGGGCGGAACTTTCTAAATCTGAAGAGAACTTCGGAGTTCAGTGAAGCGTCAGATATCGTAAATAATATGCCTCTTATCGGATTTGGCATTGTTGAATATTGATTTTCTTGATATCAAATTCTAGTTCCCAAGATATCGATTTACGAAGGCCACTGCCATTGCACCCTCGCCCACTGCAGCGGCAAAGCGTTTTACTGACCCATGGCGGACATCGCCGGCAGCAAACACACCCGGTATGTTTGTTTCCAGATAATATGGACTACGGTCCAAAGGCCAATTCTCTCGCAGTCGTCCTTCAAGAATCAGATCAGGCCCGGTAACAATGTATCCACTCTCATCACGAACAATGCCTACCTCTGTAGCCCATTGGGTTTGCGGCACTCCCCCAATACATACAAACAACCATTGAGTTTTGGCCTTACGTTCCTGACGAGTCTCAAGGTTACGAAGAGTAATCACTTGCAAGATTTGATCACCCTCCAATGCGACTACTTCATGTCGCGTCAGCACTTCCACATTGGAAGCAGCGTAGATACGCTCCACAAGATAATGGGATAATGTACTTTTCAAAGATTCGGCGCGAACTACCAATGTTACCTGACTCGCAAAAGCGGAAAAGTGCATTGCAGCTTGACCGGCAGAATTGCCACCACCAACAATAAACACACGTTGGTTTTTGGTTAGAACTGCTTCACTGGCACCTGCGCCATAATACAAACCCGCGCCAAGAAACCGGTCCTCATTCGGCAAACCAAGACGACGGTATTCCATGCCCGTTGCACAAATAGATGCACGCGCAACAATCTTCGTGCCATCCGCTAGATGACCCACACCTTTTCCAGGCAAGAATTCGGCGCGAACTCCTTCACGGCCTAAAAGGATTTCTGTTCCAAAATGGCAAGCTTGGTTGCGTGCTCTTTCTGCCAATTCCGCTCCACTGATTCCTCCAGGAAATCCCAGATAATTTTCGATGCTCGCGCTGCTCGCAGCTTGTCCTCCTACGGCCCATCGTTCGACCAAAACTGTTTTAAGTCCATCAGAAGAACCATAAACAGCAGCACTTAAACCAGCGGGTCCTGCACCATATATAGCAAGGTCATATTCGTTGCGTGATGGTGTGTTGAACCAGCCAAGCTTTTGAGTAATCTGTTGAATCGTTGGGCACTCCATTCGAGTACCATCCGGAAAAACGCAAACAGGTAGCCGCGAAATCATGCAGATGATCAACTCCCACGTCCTTTCGCGCTTGATCATCGCTGGTCAGTTGAACCCATTCGAAAGGAATATCACTACGATGAAGGAAATCACGAATAGCATAACCAACCGATGAGCCAACTCTGCCAAAAATTTTTACCAGTGGAGTTTCTTTTCCTGCCGATTTCTCCAATATTTCCCTTCCAATCTGTTATGTGAATGGGGAACAATATCTTGTCTATCTAAATATATGAAGAATTAATCAGGAGTGTTCAATGGGTTCTTTGAATCAATGTAACAACAAATTTCAAAGGGTCTTGTGGTGCGAACGAACAAGACAAAAAACAGAGATCGACGTTTTACTACGGTTTAGCTTTTAATTGTTCAAGAAAGGCTCCGACTTTGTTTTGAATTGCCGCGATCGCTTCAGCGCGAAAGTAACCGGGTAACGATCAAATTCCTGAAAGCAGAAATCTCGCACATAAGAGTTATGCGCACGTTCCGCCGCAAGTTTCCGAAAACTTTGACCGTGTAGAAGTCACATCTGTTTCTTTTTTATCGTTTCTCAAAAGACTTTTGTGCCAGATTTGTGCCATGAAGAAGTTCCGCAAACCGGGCTGAAAACATACAAAAAGAAACAGAAAGAAATTGAACCGAAATAAATAAGTCTTTTGTATACTATCTCTTGCGGTTGTGAGGGTTTAGCGGCTTTTTGTGTTTTCGAATCCCACCCTCTCCGCCATTCCATTTTAGATATCAGATTACTGATTTCAGATTGAAATGTTACGATTGGAAGATTGATAGAGCGTCTATCAATCTAAAATGCTTCAATTACAATCTGCAATCTTACATCTGAAATCTCAAATATGATTGTGGTATGAATCTCAAAGTGTTGATTGTGGATGACGAGCCGCTCAGCTGCAATCGAGTGAAGAGGTTCCTCAAGTCTTATCCGATTGCGAGCCGTGTGGAAATCCTCGATGATGCGAACGTAGCCTTGCGGTCTATTTCGGAAGACAATCCAGACGTCCTATTCCTGGATGTGGAAATGCCAGGGTTGAATGGATTTGAGCTGCTTCAACGAATCCCTCGCGAGAAGCGTCCTTACATCATCTTCATCACGGCATTCGAGCACTATGCGGTGCAAGCGTTTGATGTGCAGGCGGTGGATTATCTGCTGAAGCCGTTCAGCCGCCCCCGATTCGACGAAGCGATGCAACGTCTTTTGCATCACCTGGAAACAGATTCACGAAGCCCGATTTACGCCAATCGTCTTGCAATGAGAAGCGGCGAAGAACTCATCCTGATCAACGTGAATGATATCGATTGGATCGAAGCGAACGGGCATTCTGCTATCACTCACGTGAAGTCGAAACAACTGCTGTCGCGTGAGGGAATCACGGGACTTCTTGCCCGGCTCGATCCATCGAAGTTTGTTCGGATTCATCGCTCCTATGCGGTGAACATTGACCGCATTCAGAAACTGCAGCCGTTGTTTCATGGTGACTATCGCGTGGTTCTGAACGATGAAACTCAGCTCATCCTGAGCCGGCGTTATAAGGAGCGCCTTCAACATTTGCTGGGACATGCGCTTTAGTCGCGCGCTCTATCACCCGTTCGTGCGCCCGCGCGAACCATTCGGGAACAGATTCTTGTTTTCCGCGTAGCATCACTCCTACAATCAGGCGGGAAAGCCGACGCTCCCTTGATTCAAATGGAGGTGTACTGATGACGCGTTACGCATTCCTTGCATGCATCCTGACACTGGTTTCCTTTACCGCGACAGCAGATGTGCTGAGTCAGTTTGTTCTGCCAGGCATCCAATGCGCTACTGGAGTATCCATCGACGCAAATGGCAGGATCGCAACGTCCTTAATTGATCAAAATGCAGCCGGAGTGTTGCTCTTCAATCCCGATCTGACTTTGAAATTCAACAGGAGATTTAGTTCCAGCGGAACGTTAGACTCTTCAGGCGTCACCCCAACTCCGGATGGTGGATATGTTGTGGCGGGGACCATTTCATTACCCTCCGGAGATACAGATGCGATCGTGTTCAAGTTGGGTGCCACCGGCAACATCCTTTGGAAAAAGGTTTTTGGCACCCCCGATATTGATCAGCTGCACTACGTGACTGTATTGCAGGATGGCTCGATTGCAGTGCTGGGACATCGCATAACCGCTTCTAATTCGTTAGACCTCTTGATTGCACGTCTTTCCAAGGGGGGCGCATTGTTGTGGAAAAAGGTTCTTGGAACTCCCTCCATCGATCATGCTGGATCCATTACCTCCGCAAACGGACCCGCAATAATGGTCTCTGCTGGAACAGGAGACACGCCGATTTCACCGTTATGGATCAAATTGAGTTTGAGCGGTGCTGTGCTGAGCGCGCGCGTTGGATCCACACGGGAATCAATCGGAATTTTTTACAAGGAGAATCCGAATGGCGGGTACTACCTCGGAAGCGCAGGACCGCTGGTGCATGGAGAACTCCAAAAAACAAACATCAGCCGTTTCGATGCGACGGATCGGCTGGTTTGGGCAAAATCTTATGGGTTTCCAGGAAATATGCTGACTACACCGTACGGTTTTGTAAATGCGGATGGAAGCATGGTACTGGTGGGCAATTCATCTACACCATCAACGCCATCGATATTTAGAGGAGTGGTGATGAAGATTTCCAGTTCCGGGGGAGTTCAGTGGAAACGTCTGCTGAATGTTGCGCATTCCTACTTCACCGGCGCAGTGCGGCAAACAAATGGAAATATTTTTGCTGCCGGATGCAGCGGCGCGAACGATTTAAGCGATGTCGTAGCCTTGAGCCTTCCGCTTTCTGGCAATACTGGAGGATGCAGCAGCATGACTTCTGCGCCGATTTCTGTGGCGGGAGCATCATTGTCGATCAGTAATTTTTCGATCGCTGCGCTCCCAGCAACATTCCATACACAAACAACGGCCATTCAATCGGCAACAACGCAGTCTGAAAAATCTGCGTTATGTCCTTGAAGGGAGATGAACGGAGGTGTACTTATGACGCGTTACGTATTTCTTGCATGCATACTGACACTTGTTTCCTATACGGTAGCAGCAGATGTGCTGAGCCAGTTTGTTCTGCCCGGATCCCAATGTCCTGCGGATGTTTCCATCGATGCCAATGGCAGGATCGCGACACTTGTAATTGATCAAAATGTGGCGGGACTGTTGCTCTTCAATCCCGATCTGAGTTTGAGATTCAACAGGAGATTCAGTTCCAGCGGAACAATAAGCCCTTCGGACATCGCCTCGACTTCGGATGGTGGATTTATTGTTGTGGGGGCAATTGCACTGCCTTCCGGAGATAGGGATGCAATCGTGTTCAAGGTGAGTTCCGCCGGCAACATCGTTTGGAAAAAGATTTTTGGCACCGCCGAAAATGATGAACTGCATGGTGTAACTGTATTGCAGGATGGCTCGATTGCGGTGCTGGGACATCGCATTTCCGCTTCTACTTCGTATGACCTGTTGATTGCACGGTTGTCCAAGGGAGGCGCATTGTTGTGGAGAAAAGTTCTTGGAACTCCCTCCCTCGATCACGGCAGCTCCATCACCTCCGCGAATGGACCCGCGTTGATGGTTTCTGCTGGAACAGGAATCGTCCCCGTTTTTACCGTTGTGGATCAAGCTGAGTTTGAGCGGCACTGTCCTGAGCGCGCGCGTTGGATCCACGAAGGAATTCGCCGGAGTTTTTTACATGGAGAATCCGAACGGCGGGTACTATCTCGGAAGCCTGGGACCGCATGTAGCAAGGACAACTTGAAAAAACAAACATCAGCCGTTTTGATGCAACGGATCGATTGGTGTGGGCGAAGTCTTATTCGCATTCTGGATCTTCGATGTTTCTCAGTCACGGTTTCGTAAATGCGGATGGAAGTTTGGTGCTGGTGGGCAATGCATCTACACAATCGACATTGAAAGGAGTGCTGATGAAGATTTCCGGCACCGGCGGAGTGCAGTGGAAGCGATCTCTAAACCTTGCGCAATCCACTATCAGTGGCGCAGTCCCGCAAACCGATGGGAGCATTTTTGCTGCTGGATGCGTCGGGTGGAACACGCAGGCAAGCGACATGGTGACCTTGAACCTTCCGCTTTCCGGCAATACTGGAGGATGCAGCCGCATGACTTCTGCACCGATTTCTGTAGCGGGAGCATCCATGACGCTCAGAAATTTTTCGATCGCTGTGCTTCCGGCAGCATTCCGCAATCAAACAGCAGCTATTCAATCGGCAACAATGCAGTCTGAAAAATCTGCGTTGTGTCCTTGAAGGAGGATGCGGGGGATCAGTCTATGTTTAGAACGAACTTTCTGACATTGTTATTTGTATTCTTTTTGATTGCACATACTCTAGCCAATGCCGATCAGATTACATCTTTCATCGCTGACGGCCGTCAGTGCGCCGGTGAAGTCGGAACGAATGGTTCTGGAAAAGTTGGTCTCGCCATCCGCGACAGTTCGGGCAGTCTCATTTTCATGCTTTTAAACGCTGATGGAACAATACTGACAACGAAAAAGATCACGGCCGATGGAGCTCTCATACCCTGGTCAGTGGCTGTGACAAGTGATAATGGCTTCGCTGTTGTTGGAAGCATAGTTACTCCATCCAACGGAACCGATGGATGGATTGCAAAATTCAGCGGGACAGGGCGTTTGGTGTGGAAAAAAACTCTCGGAACGCCCGAAGATGATGAATTTCGAATGGTCAGAGTCTTGAATGATGGCAGCATCATTGCAGCAGGGCACCGTTTTTCTTCGACGACTGATGTGGATCTGTTTGTGGCGAGATTCTCGCGGGCAGGTGCACTGCTGTGGCGAAAAGTGATCGGAACAAATGGTCTGGAACACGTGGGGGAAGAAATTGCAATCCTGAATGATCATTCCTTTGTGATTCCAACGAGCACGGAAGTCCAGAGCGAAATGCGTGCGCTCTGGATTCGATTGGATAGAACTGGAAACGTTTTATGGTCACGTGTTGCGGAGACGGCCGACTCGTTAGGCTTGTTTTATCTTCCCGGTCCGGGAGGCTACATTCTCGGTTACCTTGCCCCACTCCAACAAGCCGCAGCGGGCAAGACCTTCATTGCTCGCTTTGACGATCAGGATCGCAGGCTATGGACGAAAAGTTTCGGCATATCCGGACATACTTTGAGCCTTCGTCCAGGGTTTGTTCTGGATGACGAGAGTTTCATGCTATCAGGTAATGCGTTCGACCCGGACGCATCACTGACGAAAGGTGTGGTCCTGAAAATCTCAAAAACGGGCGCCGTGAAATGGAAAAGAAGCTATGAAGTGAATCAAAGGTCAACTGCATTCTCCAATGCAGTGAAATCTGCTGACTCTGAATCGATTGTTTCTGCCGGTTGCGTTGGTTTCAACACAACCTTAGAAGATGTAACCCTGGTAGAGCTTCCGCTTACAGGATCCACCAGTTGCTCCGGACTGCCAACGATTCCGGTCAGGAATTCGAATGCTCCTTTCTCCTGGTCTGATTTTCCACTCAATAATCTAAGCGCCGAATTTCATACCGCGACACTTAATATTCGTTCGACGAATTTTCCTTTCAGTCTTTCCACAGAATGTCCTTAGTGGATCGTAGGAGTTGTCCAGCTATTCAATCGGCAACAACGCAGTCTGAAAAATCTGCGTTGTGTCCTTGAAGGGAGATGCGGGGATCCGAGAAATAGGCAGATCGATCGTAACGGACATATCTCCGGAGTCGAGGCGCTGCATCGCCATACTATATTGAGTGCCATACAGGTATTCGAGCCGTTTGCGAGTGTTTGTAAGCCCGACGCCTTTGCTGACTTCCGATTCGCGGCCTACCATGGGACAAGTATTTTCCACCGAAAGTCGAAGCACCTTGCCTTTCGATTCTGTCCGAATCCGGATCTCTCCTGCTTCCATGCTGCGAGCCACTCCATGACGAACTGCGTTTTCCACTAAAGGCTGCAACAGCAAAGCCGGAACACGCGAATCGGACGTTGTAGGATCGATGTCCACGCGAATCGAAAGACGTTTCGGGAACCGAACTTTCTGCATTTCCAGGTAGCATTCCACGAAATCCAGTTCGCGCCGAAGTGAAATCTGCTGTTCCTGCCCTGCGTTCAATGTCATTGCCAGAAACTGTTCGAGCCGCAGCAGCAAGGACTTTGCCCGCTCCGGATTCTCATGCAGAAGTTCGATGATGGAATTCAGCGCATTAAAAAGAAAGTGCGGATGAAGCTGCATCCGAAGAGCATCGAGTTCTGCATGGAACAAAGTACTCTCAAGCTTTGCAGCACGAAGACGCTCGTTTGCCTTTTTTTTGTACCGCTCTACCAGGATTCCAAGGACCAAAATGGCGACATAAACATCAAATTTGAAACCCACGAAAAGCCCGCCGTAGAAGATGCTTGGCATTCTGGCCACAAAATTTTCGAATCCAAACGCCATCAGATTCAAACAAGAACCGATTGTGAATTGGAAGTAAAGGCAAGAAACCAGATGGATCGCTACATGCCGGATTCGGAAGGGAGTCAGTGGATAATTTCGATTGATCCAGAAAATTGCGGGACTCCATACAGCACATGCAACCCAGCTAATCCACAGTCGAAACATTTGTTTCCAATTGACAGCAACGGAGTACACAAACCACCGATCGAGAAGACTCGCCAGCACCATTGCGCCTCCCAGAAGTATCCACAACAATGCGACCCATCGTACCAATTGTGTATTGACGAAATCCTTCGGAGACTCTTTTTCCTTTCGCGGGATGGAATCCTTCAAGTAAACCAAAGAATCGCGCAGCAAGGAACGCAAGTGTTCCCCTAAGCGCGAGAGCTGCAAATCCGCTGCTTCCGGATCGTTATCGATACGTTTTGCAGCCGATCTTAGCGTTTGATAGATCGATTCCGGATCGAGCCGGTTCCGGATATTTGCCAGTTCCACCTGCTGGATCCGCGCCTCCAGTTCTGCGGATTCCTGCTCTGCTTGCAATCGATCTTCGTGCAATTTTGCTGCATAACAGGCAAACAGAAGTACGGTCACGTAAAAGTCACCCCAGCCAATCTGGATAAAACGGAACCTGCTCCCGTATAAATAATGATGAATCAATACGTGCAAAAGGGCTGTGACAGGCGGAAGCAATACAAGGATCGGCCAGCGATATTGTTTCGGGAGCGCGATGATTCGTGGGAACAGGCGGATCAGGCACGGCGCGATCAAGAGCCACAAACCCCAGACAATCGCGTTGTACTTGAATGTCAGTTGCAGCGAAGGCGCTAACCCCCAGTGGAAATCCATCAGCGCATTACGGATCGTAAGCACGACGGCGAGCGGCAACGCAAAGAAGTAAAACTTTCGCCAGAATGCTGATGAAAACATCAGCATCATTTTACTACACGGTTATCACCGCAAAGACGCGGAGATGATGAATTTTAAACAAGCTCTTATGAATCCTCTTCCACGGCGGTATCGACTTGATTAAGTGATCCATGATCAACAACGAAATCATCACCAGATCCTGTCGAAACGAGGTTGTCATCTGCGTATAAGCTAAAAGAAACAGCATCGTTTCCGTCACCGGTGTCAATTATATTGCGGTCGCCCCCACCGCCTTCCGCATAATTCCAAATTGCCTCAACTGGATCTTGGACTAAGATCGCCCCCTGGTTGTATACCATATCGTCTCCAGAGCCAGTACGAATTTCGTTGTCACTGCCATAGTTATAAACTTGGTCGTTTCCAGAGGCAGTACGGATCTCGTTGTCACTGCCATAGTTTTGAACTTGGTCGTTTCCATTTCCAGTTTCAATCCGATTCATGTTGCCTTCGTTGTAAACTCTGTCTTGTCCCTCACCAGTGTCGATAGTGGTCTTATTACCCAAATTGTATACGCTATCGATTCCATCGCCGGTTTGAATGGTGGCAGAGGATACATAATTCTCTACTGCATCATTACCGCTGCCCGTATTGATTTTTATTTCGGTTTCTGTATCAACCTGACGACTTATAGATCCAACCATTACAAAATCATCTCCGCTGCCAGTAACAACGTTCGCTACAGTGGTATTGATTGATACGAAGTCCTTTCCATCGCCCGTATCGATGGTTAATTTCGAAAACTGTTCATACGTTCCCTTCCAGGCCTCTTTCCCATTCACTGAAACATACACGAGGTCATCACTTTTATTATGCTGAATAAACACATTGTCATCGCCCGATCCTGTATAAAGAGTATTTAACGACGGAACGTTGGCATTCTCCAGAGTTGTCTTGTTGAAACGATTGCCTGAATCGTATTCGAGTGGAGTATTGATTTCTCGATTCACCTGTTCCGAAGTTAAGGCTAAACGATCCGATTGTTCCAGATTTTGAAGCGGCTCCGGGTTCAATTTCATTGACTCTTTTAATGTAAGCTGCTGACTGAGCTGAGCTCGGATTGCCGTTGCTGAAAACATCGCTTCACTTCGAATCGATGAATTCCCTTTTTGTACAAATTTGGATTCCGCTGGCACAACTTGTTGTTCTGTCGTTTGTGATGGAGCTTCCTGCGCTTCAGTGATTTCCTTTGATACGATCCTTGGAGCTGAATTAATTCCGACTCTAAACATGGCGATGACCCTCCTTCTGTCAGCATTTGCAACGCTCATGCCAAATCGAGAGGCAACTTATAACGAGTGTGGAAAGGAGATAGAAGTCGATCGTTTTGCCAATCAGCAAACCGTTTTTGCTATTTGGCAAATTAAGCCCACATAATTAGTTGAATTTACGGAACACACAAGCTGTAATACTTTAATAAATGATGTCATGCGATATGGGACTAAAGTCCAATATTGTCTAGAAGCACTTTTTGATAGCGTTACTAAGTGATCTTAAAATTCAGGGTCACAAGTGTCTAATGCGCGCCATCCTACCTTTCTTATTTTTGTAGGTCACAGCGTTAAGTAGATCAACATTTTCATTTCATTGCTTTTCTAGAAGAGATCCGCTCGGCGTTCTTATCGCTGCGTTCGTTTCCTTAGCCGCGCAGAAACCTAAAACCCAAAACCAATCAAAAGGGAGATAAGAAAATGACACAAAGTAATGAGCAAGCTACAGAGAAGAACGCGATTCGTCCGTTTAGTGTGAAAGTTCCGGAAGCGGAACTGGCCGATATGCTTCGGCGCATCAATGCCACGCGGTTGCCTGAGAAAGAACCCGTCGCAGACATGTCGCAGGGAGTGCCACTCGCGACGATCGAGAAGCTTCAGCGCTATTGGGGAAAGGAGTACGACTGGCGCAAGTGCGAAGCGAGGTTTAACGCCTTCCCGGGATTCATCACCGAGATCGATGGGCTGGACATTCACTTCATTCATGCTCGCTCGAAACACGAGAACGCCCTCCCGATCATTATCACTCATGGCTGGCCTGGCTCAATAGTCGAACAGCTCAAGATCATCGAGCCGCTGACCAATCCGACAGCACACGGTGGAATCGCATCGGACGCGTTCCATGTCGTCGTCCCGTCGATGCCTGGGTATGGATACTCAGGAAAGCCAACCTCGACTGGTTGGGGCCCCGACCGCATCGCCCGCGCCTGGGTGGTGTTGATGAATCGTCTAGGCTACGCACGCTACGTGGCGTCAGGCGGTGACTGGGGCGGGGTCGTAACGGACCTGATGGCCGTACAGGCTCCGCCGGGATTGATCGGCATACACACAAACTTTCCTGGCACAGTCCCACCTGAAATCGACAAGCTCATCGGGGCTGGCAGTCCGCTGCCTTCAGGTCTCTCTCCCGACGAGAAGCTCGCGTGCGACATGCTGGCGTTCACCTACAAGAACGTTCAGTACGCCTTCTACATGGCGTCGCGCCCGCAAACGCTATACGCCATCGCGGATTCACCAGTCGGCCTGGCTGCCTGGCTGCTCGACCACGACCCGCGCAGCCTCGAACTGATTGCGCGGTCCTTTGAAGGCGTGCCCGAAGGCCTGACGCGAGACGACGTCCTCGACAACTGCACCCACTTCTGGTTGACGAACACGGGCGTCTCCTCCGGTCGTCTCTACCGGGAGAACCCGTACAGTTACGTTACCGTCAAGGGCGTCAACATCCCGGCGGCCGTAAGCGTGTTCCCGGACGAGCTCTACCAAGCGCCGCGGAGCTGGGCAGAGAAGGCGTATCCCAAACTGATCCATTTCAATAAGCTCGACAAGGGCGGGCACTTTGCCGCCTGGGAACAGCCGAAGCTCTTCACAGAAGAGGTTCGCGCGGGGTTCAGATCACTGCGTAAATAATGGATATTAACGTTCTGATGTATTTGAGCACTCACGTTTGCTGAACTTGAAATGAAGGCCGGTGGTATCGTTACAAATTGCCACTTATTTCTAATGGCCGCAGTTCAAAAAAGCTATTAAGGATTACACTGCCGCCGGCCTCTTAGCAGACTAAGGAGGCATAGATGACTGTGAAGGTTCCTAAAAAACCTCAACAACGTTCGCGCGCTAAGACTTTATTAGATGCAGTTGAAATCAAAGTAACAGTCAAGCCAGATCAAGAACTCCAAGCTCTTCGTGCATCAGAACTAACGAAGACTCAGCGGAAGTTCGTATTCTATATTTTTTTGACACAGTTCATCTCGACCTGTTCAACTCTGGAGTTGCATTACGCGCGCGATTAGTAAAAGGTGATGAGGATGACTCTACTGTTAAGTTCAGGCCTGTGAAACCAGAAAAGATTTCGAATGAGTGGAAGAAATTGAATGGCTTTAAGTTGGAAGCGGATTGTGTCGGTCCACGAGTTGTTTGCTCTGCTTCGCATACAGTTCCGCAACATCGAGGCGAGATCGATGATGTAGCAAAAGGCAAACGTGAAATCAGAAGTCTCTTCTCAAAAGATCAGGAGCGTTTTCTCATCGAATTCTACAAAGGCTCAGTCAACTACAATGATGTTCGCGTTCTTGGTCCTATTCGTGTATTGCGCTGGAAACTAAAACATAAGGGATTTCCTTATGAACTTACAGCGGAAGAATGGAGACTTCCTGATGGTGAAGATCTTGTAGAGGCGTCGATTAAGGTACCGCCTGGAAAAGCTCAAAGTGCACAAAAGGAATTTGAAAAGCATTTACGAAAAATAGGACTCAATCCAGCAGGAGCGCAGCAAACGAAGACTCGTACTGCACTGGAATACTTTGCGAAAAATTATCGCAAGGGTAAAAAAACTGCGAGTAAGGATTGAAAAATTACTGCATTTTTGTAGCGAAGTTTTGATGCCACCAAACTTTTGTTATTTTTCCGTCCGGACTGCTTTCAAAACGCACTTCTTCACCGAGGTCGGAACTATCTTTGCGAACGCGTCGAAAAGTGTTTCCTTCGATATGTTTTAGTTCAGTCAAATTGTCGAGCGGATCATCGGTCGGCAGATCAAAGCTGGCGAGGCCATCTTTCCATGGAAGAATGATAGCTTCACCCCAGGGACTCCAGTAGCGGCCTGCAAACTTTTCGAATTCTGGTTTTGCTGTTTTCGTTTCTTTTGAATCGACCGCTTTACCAACAATTTTCAGGAATTGTTGTGCGATTCCATAGGTGTTGATATTCATTGCATTGACCATAACAATGCCGCGAGTTTTTTCTCCGGAAGCATTACAAGAGACGTGTAATAACCGGGACACGCACCGGAGTGCCCAACAAAAGTTTGATCGTCTTTACGTTGACTACGAAGCCAAGTCCCCATGTGGTTTTCCAATCGGGATCTACCGAGTGTACGCGCTGCATCTCGGCAATGTACTTGCCTTTAACACTTCACTACCGCCTTTGCTGAGTAATCGGAACTGCCACGAGGCGAACGAGCAAGGTCTTACATTCGAAGCGAAACCAGCCGCAGGAGCAATGCCTCGCGTTTCATAAATGACATGACATCGCGCGTGCCATTCCGTTTTAAGCACTGTGACCCGTCGCAGGCTGCTTCCCTTTCTGATCATCCGGTAAATAC
>CAVZQN010000008.1:0-571678 GCA_963777505.1 uncultured bacterium | reverse complement strand
GGTCGGCTCCCATCCGGCTTTGGTGCGGACAGCGGGTCCGCCCGTCGTCGAGTTGTTCGACGAACAGATCGTGGATGTCCATGAACGCGTGGGTCACGCACCAGGCAACGTGCTTGTTGTGACCATAGTGCGGAAATCCCGGAACGCCCGGCACCGTCAGCCCGATCACGTCGAAGTCGTCGCAGGCGAGATGCGTCTGGTAGTACATGTTCGGCATCTCGAGCACGCGATGCGGATCGCCTGCGAGCAGCGGCCGGCCCGTCGCCGTTCGCTCCGGCGAAAGCGCCCAGTTGTTGCTTCCGCCGCCGATCTCGAGCGCCGGCTGTGCCCCGAGCAGCGCCTCGACCGCCGGGCGGAGATCGCCGAATGCAGCCAGGTAGCGCTGTCCTGCGCCACCAGGCGGAATGCAGCACAGATCGTCGCCACCATCATCGAAGCGCAGTTTCGACACCGCTTCCGGGCCGACAATCGGCAATGCTGCAGCACGCCAGAGCTTCCACCACACCGAGCCCATCAGGAAACCGATCTGACGCATGACCGCGATCGCATGCCAAGGCTCCCACTGCGATGGGCTGCGTCTGAAGGATTGAGTACTCCAGCGGCCATTTGCGCGCGGCAATGAATGCATTCACACCGCGGGCATAGGCTTCGAGCATGTCCCGGCTCTCGCTGCCCGAGTACCGCAAAGTCACGGATGGATGCGCCCGCGGTATCCATGCGCCGCGCCAGCGTATCGGCCGGCACGGCCGACTTGCCGACCCACTCCGCGTAGCGGCCAATGCCCCGCCTGAGCAGCGCCTCCATTTGCCAGAGCCGGTCCTGCGCATGAACAAAGCCCAGTGCGGAGAAGGCGTCCGGCATCGACCTCGCACGGATATGCGGGATGCCCCAGGGATCGCGCGACACCTGCACCGCATGGGACAGCGTCGGGATGACGATCGACGCCTGCAGGTCGGGAACGTGGTCGGTGGGGGTCAATCTGGGCGAGGTCACAATCGGTCCATATCCGGTTTTTTCCCGAGTATAGCCGGACTGTTCCTGCCCCGAAAACAGTCAAGCGAATGCCGCAACCGCTCGGCAAACTGCCGCGGACGTCCGCTGTTGCAAGGCTCTGATGCTTGGTGACACGATCCGCTGTCCTCCCGCTGGGGAATGCCACCGACCATGGTCCGCTTCATTCTGCGTCGTGCCGCTCTTGGTGTGCTGGTCGCATTCACGGTGATGACGCTTGCCTTCATGCTGACGCGCCTGTCGGGCGACCTCGCCATCTCGATCGCCGGGCCAAGCGCCACGCAGCAGGACATCGAGATCATCCGCAAGGCCTACGGCCTCGACCGGCCGGTGGTGGTCCAGTTCGTGAACTGGATGGGCCGCGCGGTTGTCGGCGACCTCGGTGACAGCTTCTTCTTCAAGGACCGCGTGTCCAATCTGATCCTCCAGCGCATGCCGATCACCATGACTCTCGGCCTGGTCGGCCTCGGCCTTGCGCTCATGATCTCGATCCCGCTCGGCACGCTTGCGGCCTTGCGCGAAGGCACCTGGATCGATCGCGCGGTGACGATCGTCACCATGGTGGGCCAGGCGATGCCGAGCTTCTGGTTCGGCCTGATCCTGATGATCACGCTCGGCCTGACGCTCGGCTGGCTGCCGATCTCGGGGACGGGATCGTGGCAGCACTTCGTCATGCCGGGCATCGTGCTTGCCCTGACCGCGATCCCTGCGCTGACCCGCCTGACCCGCTCGGGCATGATCGAGGCGATCTCGTCGGACTACATCCGCACGGCACGGGCCAAGGGCCTTTCACGCGCGAGCATCATCTTCAAGCATGCGCTGAGGAATGCGGCGATCCCGGTGGTGTCGATCGCGGCCGTTCAACTCGGCTTCCTGCTCGGCGGATCGATCGTGGTCGAGACCGTGTTTGCCCTGCACGGCGTCGGCTTCCTCGGCTGGGAGAGCATCACCAAGAACGACTTCCCGGTGGTTCAGGGCGTGGTCCTGGTCTTTGCGGTCATCTACATCGTCCTGACCATGCTGGCCGACATCCTCAACGCGCTGCTCGATCCGAGGATCCGGTCAACATGAGCATCGCGATCTCGACACCCCCTGCGGCGAGAGCCTGGACGCTGCGCATCCGCAACGTCGGCTTTCTGTTCGGCGTCGTGATCTGCGGCATCGTGGTGTTCGCAGCGCTGTTCGGCAATGCGCTGATCCCGCACGATCCGTTCGTGCAGAATCTCAACAACCGCCTGGTGCCGCCGTTCTGGATGGAGGGCACCCAGGCCAGCCACCTGCTCGGCACCGACCAGCTCGGCCGCGACTACCTCGCGCGTCTCGTCTACGGCGCCCGCATCTCGCTGCTGATCGGGCTGACGACGATGATCGTCTCCGGCGTGATCGGCATCACGATCGGCACGATGGGCGGCTACTTCGGCGGCGTCGTCGATGACGTGGTGATGTTCCTGATCACCTGCCGCCTGTCGATTCCGGTCACGCTGGTGGCGCTTTCCGTGGTCGGCCTGCTCGGCTCGAGCCTGACCCTGGTCCTCTCGACGCTCGGACTGCTGCTCTGGGACCGCTTCGCCGTGGTGGCGCGTTCGACCACCATGCAGGTGCGCAGCCTCGACTATGTGAGCGCTGCGGTCTGCGCCGGCTCGTCGACACCGCGGCTGCTGTTCAGGGAGATCCTGCCGAACATCGCGCCGCATCTCGCCGTCGTCGCGACGCTGGAGATCGCGCTGGCGATCCTGCTGGAAGCGGCGCTGTCGTTCCTCGGCCTCGGCGTGCCGGCGCCGCTGCCGTCATGGGGACTGATGATCGCCGAGGGCAGGGACTACATGTTCTTCTCGCCCTGGGTGATCATGATTCCGGGCGTGACGCTGTTCATCTTCGTGATGGGCGTCAATTTCGTCGGCGACGGCCTGCGCAGCCTGCTCGGCGCGGAGCAGGCCCGATGAGCGAGGCGCTGCTCGACGTTCGAGAACATGTCGGTCACCTTCGGCGGGCGAACGGCGGCGGTGCGCGATGCCTCGTTCCGGATCGGCCGCGGCGAGACCCACTGCATCGTCGGCGAATCCGGCTGCGGCAAGTCGGTCAGCGCGCTCGCAGTGATGAACCTGCTGGTCAGCGCCGGAAAACGGACCGCGAAGCGCCTGTCGTTTGCCGGCGAAGACCTGCTGGCGATGCCGGAGAAGAAGATGGCGCACCTGCGCGGCAACCGCATGGCGATGATCTTCCAGGAGCCGATGACCAGCCTCAACCCGGCCTACACCATCGGTTCGCAGCTGACGGAGTCCTACCGCCGTCACAAGCGCGCGCCGCAGAGCGAGGCGGTGGATCGCGCGGTCGAACTGATGGGCCGCGTCGGCATCACCGCGCCCGGAATGCGAATGGGTCAGTTTCCGCATCAGCTCTCGGGGGGCTTGCGCCAGCGGGTGATGATCGCCATGGCGCTGATGTGCAATCCGCAGCTGCTGATCGCCGACGAGCCGACCACCGCGCTCGACGTCACCGTGCAGGCGCAAATCCTGCGGCTGCTGAACGGGCTGAAGCAGGAGTTCGGCCTCTCCATCCTTTTGATCACCCACGATCTCGGCGTCGTCGCCCGCGTCGCCGACAGCGTCTCGGTGATGTATGCCGGCGAGGTGGTGGAGCACGCGACAGCGCGGCAGTTGTTCGCGGCTCCCCAGCATCCTTACACGCGCGGGCTGCTCGCATGCATCCCGGTGCCCGGCAAGTCGCAGCGCGACAAGCCGCTCGGCAGCATTCCGGGTGTCGTGCCGCAAATCTCGCCCGGTTTTGCCGGCTGCGCCTTTCGCTCGCGCTGCTCGTTCGCCGACGACGGCTGCGCCGGGCTGATCCCGGACCAGACGGCCGCGTCCGGCCACACCTATCTCTGCCGACTGCCGCCGACATCGCGCAAGGAGCTCGCCAGCGCGTGACCGCCCAGCCCGCCATCGAGGTTCGCAACATCCGCCAGGTGTTCAAGGTCTCAGGCGGCATGTTCGGCGCCACGCGCCATGTGGTGGCGGTGGACGATGTGTCGTTTGCGGTGCCCGAAGGCAGCGTGCTCGGCATCGTCGGCGAATCCGGATGCGGCAAGTCCACGCTGGCGCGGCAGATCCTCGGCCTTCTGAATCCGACCGCGGGCGATGCGCTGGTGCACGGCGAGCGCCTGTTCGCGCTCGATCGCAAGGCGCGCGCAAGACTGATCCAGCCGGTGTTCCAGGACCCGTTCTCCTCGCTCAATCCGCGCCAGACCATCCAGGAGATCGTCGCCCTGCCGCTGGTGGCGCAAGGCTCGTTCAGGCGCGACGAGATCGCGAAGCTGACCAGCGACGTGCTCGACCGCGTCGGCATTTCCCGGGCGATGGCCGACCGCCTCCCGTCACAGCTTTCGGGCGGACAGCGCCAGCGGGTGGCGATTGCCCGCGCGCTCGTCATCAAGCCGAAGGTCGTCGTCTGCGACGAACCGACCAGCGCGCTCGATGTCTCCGTGCAGGCGCAGATCCTCAACCTGCTGTCCGAGCTCAGGCGCGACTTCAACCTCACCTACATCTTCATCAGCCACAACCTCGCCGTGGTCGAGCATGTGGCAAGCACCGTTGCCGTGATGTATCTCGGCCGCATCGTCGAGATGAACGAGACCGACGCCCTGTTCCGTACGCCGCGCCATCCCTACACGCGCGCGCTGCTGGACAGCGTGCTGACGCCAGAGCCCGGATCTCGGCGTTCCCGATGTCGGCCTCGGCGACACCATTCCGGACCCGTCGAACATCCCGCCCGGCTGCCGTTTCCATCCGCGCTGCCGTGTCGCAGTCGAACGCTGCCACCACGATCCGCCAAAGCCTGCGTTCGGCGACGGCAGAATGGTAGAGTGCCATCTGGCAAAAGAAGAAAACCCCTTGCAACTTGTTGGAGGTCAATATGCGCAAGCTTAAGATTGCAGCTGCTGCAGCGCTTGTCGCTGTACTGGTCGCGCCGCTGCCGGCGGCGGCGCAAAAATCCGCCGACACGCTGCGGCTCGCGTTCCGCGACTCGGTGCCGAACATCGATCCCTACTACAACAGCCAGCGCACCGGCCTGATCCTGTCGCACACCTATCAGGACATGCTGGTCTATCGCGAGCCTGCAACACTTCGAAATCAAGCCGCTGCTGGCGACGGAGTGGAAGCTCGTCGACCCCCTGACGATCGACTTCACGCTGCGCCAGGGCGTGAAGTTTCATGACGGCAGCGCGTTCAGCGCAGATGACGTCGTCTACACCATCAACACCGTCTCCAGCCCCGACAGCAAGGTCTCGACGCCGTCGAACTACAGCTGGATCGAAAAGGCCGAGAAGACCGGCGACTATTCGGTCCGCGTCAAGATGAAGATGCCGACCCCGGCAGCGCTGGAATTCTTCGCACTGGTGGTGCCGATCTGGCCGAAGGCCTATCGCGAGAGGGTCGGGGCCGACGGCTATGCGAAGGCTCCCGGTCGGCGCCGGCCCCTACAAGGTCACCAAGCACGAGCCGTCGGTGTCCGTCGAGTTCGAGCGGTTCGACGACTATTACGACGGTCCCAAGGGCAAGCCCGCGATCAAGAAGATCACCACGCGCCATCTGGGCGAAGCCGCAACCGAATTGACCGAGCTGCTGGCGCAGAAGGTGGACTGGATCTGGAATGTCAATCCGGACCAGATGGCCAACATCGACAAGATCCCGTTCCTGCAGACGACACGCAAGGAATCGATGCGGATCGGCTACCTGCAGATCGACGCGGCCGGCCGCACCGGCGCGGACAACCCGTTGACCAAGCTGAAGGTGCGGCAGGCCATCTTCCATGCCATCGACCGGCAGACGATCGCCGACAAGCTCGTCACCGGCGGCAGCCGCGTGCCGCTGGCGCCCTGCTATCCGTCGCAGTTCGGCTGCGACGCCGATGCGGCCGTCAAGTACGACTACGATCCGGCCAAGGCCAAGGCGCTGCTGGCGGAAGCCGGCTACCCCAACGGCTTCGACACCGAACTCGTCAGCTACATCCTTCCGCAGTGGGAAGCCTCGATCCAGAGCTATCTGCAGGCCGTCGGCATCAGGGCAAGGCTCACCCGTGTGCAGGTGGCCGCCGGCACCCAGCGCTCGGAGCAAGGTGAGGTGCCGCTCTATCTCGGCAGCTGGGGCAGCTACTCGATCAACGACGTGGCGGCGATCCTGCCCCAGTATTTCGTCCACGGGAACCAGGACTACGCGCGCGATCCGTCGGTGAAGCAGTGGATCGAGGAAGGCGGCTCGACCAACGAAAAGGAGATCCGCGGCATCGCCTACTCGAAGGCGATCAAGCGCATCATCGAGCAGGCCTACTGGGTGCCGATGCACACCTACGTATCGACCTACGCCTTCTCGAAGCAGCTCAACTTCACGCCCTACGCGGACGAACTGCCGCGGTTCTTCCTGGCGAAGTGGAATTGAGGGGCGGCGATACCCCAGTCGTCGCCGGCTGCCGTAGCGCAGTCTCAAAGCTGTCGTCCCCGCGCATAGCCGTTCGAAGAACGGCGTCGCTTCGCTCGCCCGCAGCCGTAGTACACGCAAGCGTCGACGATAGAATTGAGAGCCTGCGTTTACTGGATGCCCGCTTGCGCGGGCATGACGCGGCGATCCGGCCTCAAGTCATCATGCCTACGCGGCCTTCCGCCCCAGCATGGATAAACTGGATCGATGTTCGATTTCATATGCATCGCCTGCCTACTATTCGCCCGTGCGTGCGGCCGTGAACTGTCGGATGCTCCGCTGTGCCGGGCCGATCGGGCATGTCAATGAAGCCGTTCATACGCGTCGTCGAACTCTGGGTGCCGAACAGGGCCCGGACCGTTCTCGAATATGGTGGCGGACTTTGCAGCGCGGAGTACGAAGAGTTCCGCGCACTCAGCGAACATACGCTGTTTGCCTACGATGAGGGGCTTCCCGGCAAGGCCTGGGCATCCGGCCATCCAGTCATCCTGACGGAGTTCGCGGACTCCTATTTCAAGCGAACGGATGAGGCAAAGGAAGCCGGCCTGACCTGCGGTGTCGCACTTCCGGTGTTTGCCGGCGAATTTCTGATGGCAGTTGTCGTCCTGCTTTGCGGCGATGACGCCAAGCATGTCGGAGCCATCGAGCTGTGGCACAACGATCCCGAACGCTCGCACGACATGGAACTCGTCGACGGCTACTACGGCACCGCCGACATGTTCGAGTTCAATTCACGGCATACCCGCTTTCCGCGCGGTTTTGGTTTGCCGGGCCGTACCTGGAAGGCCAACCGGCCGCTGATCATTGCGGACCTGCACAATGCGAAGCGCTTTCTGCGCTGGGAAGATGCCTCGGAGATCGGCATCAATTGCGGCGTCGGCATCCCCTACAAATCATCCGGAGATGAAACCTGGGTCGTGACCCTGTTGTCCGCGCAGGCAACGCCGATTGCGCACCGGTTCGAGATCTGGGTGCCTGACCAAACACGACAAACCCTGATCTTCGAAGCCGGCAGCTGCAGCACCGGAACCAATCTGGACGCGGTCTATGGGTCAGGCCAGATACGCAAGGGTGAAGGCGCGATCGGCGGCGCGTGGTTCACCGGGATCCCGGGGATCAGCGGTGACTTGAAGAAGGATACGTCGATCGCGGCACAAGCCGCGCGAAAGGTCGGATTGAATCAGGTGACCGTGCTGCCGATCGTCGAGGGCGCGATGCTCAAGGCGGTCATGTCCTGGTACCTGTGAGGTGCGAACCGCGCCACCGGGACTCAGGCCGCCAGTCCGCGCCGCAGCGTGGCGATGAACTCGGCTTCGACCGCCTTCAGGTCGACCGCCGCCTCGTCGCTCAGCCATTGCGTGACGACGCCGCGCATCTGCGACAGGATCAGGATCGCCTGCGCTGCGGGGTTCACGTCCTTGCGGATCTCGCCGCTGCTTGATGCCGATCGCGATGTGTTCGGCGAGCGCCGCGCGCTTGGCGCGGGTCATGCGCGCGATCGGCTCCTTCAGCGAGTCGCTGGTCAGCACGCCGGCAAGCACGATCGACAGCGCGCGCACGTTGGTGCGGTACTTCGGCGCGACCGCGAAGAAGAAGCGGATCATGCTGATCACCGTCTCGAGGCCCGGCTCGACCTGCAGCCGCTCCTGCAGGATCGGATGCTCGGCGACGTAGAGCGCGACGCGGATCGTCAGTTCGTCCTTGTCGCCGAAATAGTGCCGCGGCAGCCCGCGGCTGTAGCCCGCGGTCTCGCCGACCTCGGCGAGCGTGAAGCGTTCGAGGCCCTTCACGGCGATGATCTTCGCCGCCGCTGCCAGCAGCTTGCGCTCGGCCTCCTCGCGCCGCTCGACGTGGGTGGTTGGTTCGCGGACCTTCAGCGCGGTGGCCGGCATGACTACTCGGCCGCCTCGCGCTGGACTTCCTCGACGCGCTGCAGCGGCGGCAGCACGATCGGCTTCGGTCCGGAGAACTCCAGCGTGCCGTCGTCGACCTTGCCGCGCAGCAGCGTCTTGCGGTCCCAGAAGTAGTTCTGCTCGGTGAACCACGGGAAATCCGCGCCCATGCGCGGCACCTTGCCGGCGGCGCGCTTGATGTAGCCGGAGATGAAGCGGTTGGGGCGGCCGGGCTTGGCGAACACCTCGTTGGTCGCAACCGGCGTCACCTGCTTCGCGCCGGTGTCGTCCATGTGCTTCAGCAGGCGGCAGGCGTAGTCGGCGACCAGATCGACCTTCAGCGTCCACGACGCGTTGAAGTAGCCGGTGAAGTAGATCATGTTCGGCATGTTCGAGTACATGAAGCCCTTGAACATGATCAGCTTGTTCGGCGCGATCGGCTGATTGTCGACCTCGTACTTCACGCCGCCGAGCGTCTGCAGAACGAGGCCGGTCGCGGTGATGATGATGTCGGCGTCGAGGTGCTTGCCGCTCTTCAGCTGGATGCCGGTGGCATCGAAGCGCTCGATCGTGTCGGTGACGATCGACAGCTTGCCCGAACGGATCGCCTTGAACATGTCGCCGTCCGGCACGCGGCAGATGCGCTGCTGGCCCGGCCAGTAGTCCGGCGTGAAGTGTTTCGGATCGCAGTCCGGCCCGGCCTGCTTCGACGGCGAGATCGACCAGCATCTTCTTCACGCCCTGCGGGTCCTTCACGAACCGTTTCGCCCGCAGGCGGCCGGCGATGATCGTGCGCCAGCGCGTCGCCTGATAGGCGAGCTGCGCCGGCAGGAAGCGCTTCAGGAATGGTGTTGAACATGTCCTCGGACGGACGGCTCACCACATAGGTCGGCGAACGCTGCAGCTGCGTGACATGCGCGGCCTTCTCCGCCATCGACGGCCCGAGCGTCACGGCGGTGGCGCCGGAGCCGACGATCAGCACGCGCTTGTCGGTGTAGTCGAGGTCCTCCGGCCAGAACTGCGGATGCACCAGCGTGCCCTTGTAGTCCTGATAGCCCGGCCACTCCGGCAGGTAGCCTTCGATGATGATTGTAGTAGCCGGCGCAGGAGAAGATGAACGACGCACTGCAGCGTCGCCCGGCTGCCGTCGGCCTGCTCCACGACCAGCGTCCACGGCGAGTCCTTCGACGACCAGGACGAGGTGATGACCTTGTGCTGGAAGCGGATGTGGCGATTGATGTCGTTCTCGGCCGCCGTCTCCTCGATATAGGAGATGATCGCCGGGCCTTCGCTGATCGCCTTCGGATGCTTCCACGGCTTGAAGCCGTAGCCCATGGTGTGCATGTCGCTGTCGGAGCGGATGCCCGGATAGCGGAACAGATCCCAGGTGCCGCCCATGCGCGGCTTGGTCTCCAGGATCGCGAAGGTCTTGCCCGGCAGCCGGGTCTTCAGGTAGCGCGCGGCGCCGATGCCGGAGAGCCCCGCGCCAATAATAATGACGTCAAACCGTTCGCTTGCCATGGAGGGAGCTGCCTTCTGAATCTGAAAATACTTGCTCGCCAGCAAGCAAATATTCGGCCGCGCAGTCAATGGCGCCCCATGCATACCGGCATGCCGGTTGCATCCTCCATTTGGCGGATCAGCCGGGATCGGTCGCCAGCGATGCCGCCGAATATTTTCGCAAGCCGTCATCCGATTGGATGATTTCTGCGGGCAGCGAAAAGTTCGATCGTCGCGGCCGTCCCGATGCGGTTCGACCATGGAGCGATCGATGGCCCTTCAGATCCTGTCTCGCGCGGTGCTGCTGTTCATCCTTCTTGCCCCTCTGCCTGCGATCGCGCAGGGCCCGTCGGGCAATCTGCCAGCGAATTCATCGCTCGACGCGATCGCGCGCTGGATCTCGGCCAACTACGACCTGCCCTACGCGGCCGAGATGCCGCGGATCGAACTGGTCCAGCCGGCGCAAATCCACCGTCTGCGCTACAACGCACTGCTGCCGCGCCGGTCGCAGGCGATCGGCGGCGAGCACTCCACGCCGCTGCCCGAGATTCAACGCGAGGTCGTCGCCGTCTACGACGACACCAGCCGGACAATCTATCTGCCGGCGGGCTGGACCGGCGCCTCGGTCGCCGAACGGTCGGTGCTGGTGCACGAAATGGTGCATCACCTGCAGAACCTCGCCGGTCGCAAATACGACTGCGGCGGCGCCCGCGAAAAGACGGCCTACCTGGCGCAACGCCAATGGCTTGCGGAGCGCGGGCTCGACCTCGAGACCGAATTTCAGGTCGACATGTTCACCATCGTCGCACTGTCCGCCTGCATGTTCTGACCGGCGAGAACACGGCATTCGCATCGCTTTCGAACAATCGGGGCGCCTGGTTCGAATTGCCCGGTTTTGGCCGGTGACGCACAACCTTTGGATGATATAATGACAGAGCAAACGTCCCGCAGAGGTCGATCGCCATGCGCCTGCTTGTTCTGGAGGATGAGCCGCACTGGCAGGCAACGATCTCCAGCATCGTTGTCGCCGATCCGGAGCTCAGGATCGTGACAATGTGCGCGAACCTGAGCGACGCTCTGAGTGCGATCAGGGCGATCGACTTCGACATCTTCATCGTCGATCTCGGCCTGCCCGACGGCAGCGGCATCGACGCCATCCGGACGTCGCGGCGGCTGCGGCCCGACGCGGACATTCTGGTCGCGACCGTATTCGACGACGAGAAAAGCGTCGTCTCCGCGATCTGCGCCGGCGCAACCGGCTACCTCGTCAAGGACAGCACCCCCAAGGAATGGGTCACGGCGATCGCGGATTTGCGCGCCGGCCATTCGCCGCTGAGCCCGAAGATCGCCCGCCATATCCTGCGCCGGCTGCAGGAGCCCGCGCGCGCCCGCCGCATGGGAGTCGACGCCGGCGACAAGCCCGCCACCGGTGTGTCGGTATCCACGCGCGACGAAAACGTTTCGCTGTCGGCCCGCGAGATCGAGGTGCTGCGACTCGTCGCGAAGGGCTTCTCGCTGGTGGAGGTGGCGCAGCTCCTGCACGTGTCCCACACCACCACGCGCTCTCACGCCAAGAACATCTATCGCAAGCTGGAAGTGAACTCGCGCGGCGAAGCCGTGTTCGAGGCCACCCGGCTCGGACTTCTGTGAACTCGAACCTGGGATGTGACGCAGGACCCGGACTTCCGTCATGACGATGTCGCAGGCGCTGTCGCTCGCGCGGGATGAGAGCGGCAAGACTCCGCAAGCTGCCGGTCGCGGTACTGCTCGTCGCAGTGCTGCTGCTGCCGGTCGCCCTCTCCTACACAACCTCCTCGCCGCCGCCCGCCGCCAGCAAGCGGGACAGCGCAATCGCGCAGGTGCCCGGCGCCGATGCCGCGGGTCGCGCCGGCAGCGAACAGGCAGCGCGCGTGACGCTCCCCGACGCCTGGGACCAGAGGCGGCGCGGCTTCGGCGGCGACATCGACTACCGCTTTGCGGTCGAAGCGCGGAAAGACGGACCTCGCCAGGCTGTCTTCGTTCCTCGCGTCAAGACCTATTGCGACGTCCTGCTCAACGGAGAACTGATCTACTCGGACAGCGGCGTTGCGCAGGTTCGCGGATCCAACCGGACGATCCTGGCGGAGCTGCCGGTCACGGCCATCGTCGACGGCGAGAACACTCTCACCATCCGCGTGCACGGCTACGCAAACGACGGCGCGGGCCTGTCCGAAGTCTACATCGGCCCGCTGGCGGACTTGCGCGACTCCTACACCAACCGGCGGCTGATCCAGGACGAGTTTCTGAAGCTGTCCAACTGGATCGTGCTGGCGATGTGCGTTCCGTTCGTGCTGCTGTGGCTGCGGGATCCGAAGAACTCCCAGCTCTACGGGCTGTTCGCAATCGGCGCGATCGTGTTTGCTGCGCGCAATTTCCACCGTCAGTTTGACGTTCAGGTCCTGCCGCTCGGTCTGATGCCGCCCCTGATTGCGGCGAGCCTCGGGTGGTCGGCGCTACCGCTCTATGTCTTTCTGACCCGTTACGTCGGCTGGCGAAACGCAACCTTCGAACGTTCGATCATCGCCTTCACGGCAATCGGCACGGTCGCCCTGTTCCTCATTCCGCCATGGATGTTTTCAAGGTTCGACGCCATCGTCTGGCGATTGCCCATTCTGCTCGCCGGCATCTATTGCATGATCGTGCTTGCCGTCGAAACCTTCCGCGCGCCGAACACGCCGCGGCTCCTGATGGCGTGCGCGCTCGCAGCACAGGTCGCGCCTGCGGTGCACGACCTGCTCTGGCTGCTGGGCGTCATCAGCTATTCCGCTACGCAATGGTTCCCGCTCAGCTTCCCCTTCCTGCTGCTGGTGATGGGTCTTGCGCTCGCCGATGACGTCGCCACGGCGAAGCTTTCGCTGCGCAACGCCAACGCCGACCTCGAAAGGAAGATCGCGGCGGCACGACAGGAACTCGACGAACTCTACGAGAAGAAACGGCAAAGCGATGCGGAAGCCGTGACGATCGAGGAGCGCCACCGGCTGATGCGTGACATGCATGACGGGGTCGGCACGCATCTGTCGCTGCTGCTGAGCGGCCTCAAGGGCGGCAACCTTTCGAGCTCGGAGGTGACCGACGGCATCCAGTCGTCGCTGGACGAATTGCGGCTTCTGATCGACGCGCGAAGCACGAGCACCGAAACGCTGGTCGACGCGCTCTCGAACCTTCGCCATCGCCTTGAACCGCGGCTCGCATCCTTCGGTGTGCGCACGCTCTGGGAGGTCGACGACGGCGCGGAAGACCTGAACCTCGGTGCAGAGTCGACGCTGCACGTGCTGCGCATCGTGCAGGAATGCCTGAACAACGCCGTCCGGCATGGTGGCGCCACCGAGATCACGTTCCACGTCGGATTGCGGGACAGGCTCGACGGCTCGGCGCAACGACCAAGGTCGGGTTCGTATCCATCAAGGACAATGGCGTCGGCCCGAACGCGGCACCCGCGGCATCGAGAGGAAACAGCCAGGGATTGAAGAGCATCGCCGTGCGGGCGCAATCGCTCGGCGCCAACTTCTCGCTGGACCGCGCGGACGGCCTGACGGTCGCGACCCTGGTGCTCGCCGCGCCGTAGACCTCACCCACCCCCTGTTTGGAGGACGCGCGCGCTCCTCGTCGCGAACTAGGGTCCCGGTCAGCGAAAGCACGAAACCGGAGCCTCCCCATGGGCGCATTCCAGGCAGAACTCGCCATCGCATCGCAAGGCGTCAACGGCGGGCGCTCGTTTCAATTGCTGACCGAACACGACTGCCAGAAGCTCGAGGCGTTCTTCCTCGCGATGAGCTTCGATCAGCGACGATCCTGCTTCGGCGGCGGCATGTCCGACGAGGCCGTCATTGAACTTCTGCCGGACGATCGACTGGCAACACGTGCTTGTCATCGGCCGGATGGGGCCGTACTGCCCGGAAGCCATCGCGATCGATCTGTGCGCTCGGCGACGCGGCCGACACCGCCGAGCTTTCGCTCGTCTGCCCGCTGGATTGCGATCGATCGGCAATCATCCGGACATTGATCGACCTTGCCATCTGCGCCGCTTCGCCGCTCTACCGGCGCCTGATCGTGCAGCGTGAATTGACTCCTCCCGACATCATCAATGCGCTCCTTGAGGTGTCCACCCGGAGCAGCGCGGAGCCCGACATCGTCATCAGGCTTCGCTGAAGCCTCGCGCGAAACCATCCGGTGTCAAATCCAGCGGGTAGCCATCACACGACAATCCACATCGGCGCGTGGTCGCTCGCTCCCTCTTCGCCGCGCACCGCCTTGTCGATCACAGCCTTCTTCAGCACCGGCACCAGATTTGGGCTGAGCAGCAGGTGATCGAGACGCAGTCCGGCGTCACGCGGCCAGCGGTTGCGCTTGTAGTCCCAGAACGAGTAGGCGCGCGCCTGCGGATGCAATTCCCGGAACGCGTCGGTCCATCCCTGCTGCAGCAGCTTTGCATACGCGGCGCGGCTTTCCGGCTGCACCAGCGCGTCCTTGTCCCACGAGCGGGTCGGATAAATGTCGAGTGCGGTCGGTGCGACATTGAAGTCGCCGGCGATGACCACCGGAGCGCCGGTTTTCAGCAGCGTCGCGGCGTGCCGGCGCAGGCGCGCCAGCCAGGCGAGCTTGTAGTCGAATTTCGGTCCGGGCTGCGGATTGCCGTTCGGCGCATAGACGCAGGCGATGACGACGCCCCTCACCGCCGCCTCGAGGTATCGCGCCTGAACATCTTTCGGATCGCCGGGAAGCCGCGTGCGAATGACCACCGGCTCCGCCTTCCGCGCGAGGATCGCAACGCCGTTCCACGACCGCTCGCCGACCCATGCCGCGACGTAGCCGGCATCGCGCAGCGCTTTTTCCGGAAACTGGTTCTGCGCGGCCTTCAGTTCCTGCAGGCAGACGACGTCCGGCTTCGCCGCCGCGAGCCAGGCCAGCAGGTTCGGCAGCCGCCGGTTCACGTTGTTGATGTTGAAGGTGGCAATCTTCATGCGGCGGTGATGCGCGCGACCCACGCCGCCACCGCCTGTCCCAGCGTCGCAAGATGGTCGGCGGCGGAGAAGCCGGACACCGCCTTGCGCGGTTTCAGGTCGTGGTCGCCGTCCTCGAGCCAGAGGATCTCGATGCGCTTCGACAGCTTGTAGGCTGCGACCTCCTCCGCGCGTGCCGAAGGGATCGCGGGTGCCTTGCGCGATCAGCGCCGGCGTCTTCATCTCGCCGAGATGCGCGGTGCGCAGTTGCTCCGGCTTGCCGATCGGATGGAACGGATAGCCGAGGCACAACAGGCCGGCGATCGTTCCGGCCGCGAACAACTCATCGGCGATCATGCTGGCAACGCGCCCGCCCATCGACTTGCCGCCGATCACCAGCGGCGATTTGGCGCCGAGCGCCGCGATGGCGGCGAGGTACTCCGCCGTCAGCTTTTCGGCGCGCGGCGGCGGCTTGCGGCCGGCCGCGGTGCGCCGGCCCGCCATGTAACCGAATTCGAAACGCGCGATGCGAAGGTCATGTTTCGCAAGCGTTTTCGCCAGCGTGGTCATCGCCGCCGAATCCATCGGCGCGCCTGCCCCATGCGCAAGCAGGAGCGTCGCCTTTGCGTTTTCGGGTCCGTCGTAAAGAAACATCTTGCCTGCACCGGCCGGTCGATCGCCATATTCGCACCCGGACGAAGATGTATTCAAGACGTCGAGCCGGCTTGCGTGCCGTCGATTTCTGCGGGAGGGGTCATGTTCAATGGTACCTGGATCAACGAACGCGGCGGCGCGATGGTTTTGCAGCAGCGCGAGGATGAGATCACCGGGCAGTATCTGACGCAAATCGGCAATTCCGCGGTGGTCGGCAAGACTCACCGCGTCGTCGGATTGGCGAACGGCATGACGATTGGGCTCGTCGTCGCATGGCCTTCGGCCGGCTCGCTGACCAGCTGGGCCGGACGGCTCGAACTCCCGGCCGAGGGCGGCGCGACGCTGCACACCATGTGGCACCTGGTCAGGCCGGCTCAAGCAGCCGATCCGGCAAGGGAGGCGGAAATCTGGGAAAGCTTCCTGACCAACAGCTCCGTCTTCAGACGGATTTCGGTGTGACCGCGCGACCTTCCGGCTGCAGCCACCCGGCGTAGTGCACGATCAGCCCGATCAAGGGCAGCGAGATCGGCACGTCGAAGTGGAAGCGGCTGTCTTCCTCCCATTCTCGCGCTGACGTGCGCGGCGCCAGCGCCAGCGGCAATGGCAGGCCGAACACGCTCCAGCGGCGATATGTGCATCGTCAGCCCGTGCTCGTCGGACGGAAGATCGAAAACGAAGCGCAGCGCGCCGAACCGCTCGACCAACTGCCCCGCCTGCTCGCTCAGATGGCTGGAGAAGCTCCGGTCGCCGAAATGGCGCGTCCAGCGCTCGACGCCATCGCGCTCGACAAACGAAACGTGCAACGGATGCGATCCGGCGGGCGGAAAACGCATCAGCGACCGCGACGAGACGCGCCAGCGGATTGCGGCCGCGCGTGACATTGGCCTGCCCGGATGCGCCGCCGTCCCCGCACAGCCAGTGCATCTCGCGCACCGCCGCCGGCAGCGCGGCGAACCGCGGCCCCATGACACGCGCATAAAGCGGCGGCGGCAGCGAACGCTCCCGAACTTCGTGCTGCAGCGACAGGGTCGAGAACAACGGCTCGAACGCTGCAAGCGACAGCAGCCTGTCCGCGGACCGGGCGCCGGAAACGACGCGTCCGGCAAGGATGTCCTCCGCCACGAGCACCGCCGCGAGCGTCGGAATTTCGATCCCGTCGCCATCCCGTGCAACGAGGGTCCACTGCCGCTCGACGAAGCGGCCCGACGCTTCGCCCTTGCATGCGCACGATCATGGCGGAGCAATCCGTGCTCAACCATCTGCATCAGCCGCTGCAGCCACGACAACACCGGCGCCAGTTTCCCGATCGAAATTCCGAACCATCGCACCGGCCAGGTCAGCAGCCACAAGCGCGACGACCTGCAGCGCAGACTCGTTTCCAGCACGAAAGACGACGGACGGTCGGCCCGGCAGGCTTGCCGGCAGCAGATCCAGATCGGGAACGTCAGCCAGTGCGAGCCAGCGCCTGTTCAGTCCGGTGCCGTCGCCCAGGACAAAGTCGTCGCGCCGCAACTCCTGCCAGCCGAAGGCCCGCTCCCAGCGTCTGTCCGCGCCAGAGACGGATCGGTCTGCCGGCATAGCTCAGAATCGCGGCGACGACCGATGCGCCGAGCGTCGCGCGCTTTGCGGCGCTGATGGCGATCTCGATCGTGCAGACGCGATCGAGCCCGGCGGCAAGACGCCGTCGCCGCTGCCCCCGACAAGGCCGGCACACTGGACGCACCGGCGATGATTGCTACGCCGGCAGCGCTCGCCTCGGCCCGCAAGGCGCCGATGCCGGCGACAAACGCCCGCGCATCGGCGAGATCGACATACGGGATCGAAGCCTTGATGCATGCGCGCGGAACGCCGATAATCGCTGCCCTGAAACGGGCCGGCCGCATCGATCACGCAGATCGGGTGTCGAGCTGCGCCAGCAGCGGACCGATGTCGCCGTTCCGGTCGGCAACAACCGGCTCTGCACGTTCGAGCTCCGCGCAGAAGGCCTGCGCCTTCGCAAGGCTTCGTCCCGCAACAAGGACCGTGTGCCCGCGTGCCGCCAGCCTTCGCGTCAGGCGCGCGCCAAATCCGCCATATCCGCCAAGAACGAGAATGCGGCTCAGAGGACGTACCTCTTCTGCTCGGCCGTCGGCATCCAGCACGTCTCGCGCTGTCCGAACAGCCGGTAGCGGTTGCGCGCGAGCCAGCGATAGAGCGGGATCGCGCACGAACTTCGGCACCAGGCGGAAGACGGCCATCGCGCGCCACGGCCAGCCGAGCGCGGAATAGATCGTCAGAATCGCGTCGCTGTCGCGCGCACAGTCGTCACCGGACACGACGATGAGGCTGTCCGGATCGGCAGGGTCCATGCCGAAGCGCCGGTAGAGCGCCGTTCCCACCTCGCTCTGCATCGACGTGAGGCGGAAATGGTGCCGCCGGTCATGCCGCAGCACAAGCTGCGCGTTGGCCGAACAGAGCACGCACATCGCGTCGAAGACGATGACCGGATTTTGCTCCGTCCGCAGCTGTCATGATCGGCGCCCTGCGGCTCTGCAGCGTCATTATACGCCATCACAACCGTCTGAAGCAGATCGATTTCGGCAACGCGAAGCGGCTAGAATCTGTAATCCCAGCCGATCCACTCGCACAGGCCGCGGCCCATCACGTCCTCAAGGTCCTTGCCCTTCAGCCACGGCAGCTCTTCGGTGAAGAAGGTGATGCACTGGCGCCAGGAGCACGGCATGCGGGTGATGTCGGTGCCCCAGAAGAAGCGCTTCGGGCCGAACGCATCGAAGATGCGGTGCAGGCCGTCCTGGATGTTGCGGTACGGATAGCCTTGCGTGGAATAGTGCGGCGCGCCGGTCGCCTTCAACGCGACGTTCGGCAGTTTCGCCAGCGCCACCAGTTCGTCGAGATGGATGAAGGCCTCGGCGTCCTGGCCGTGCCGGTTCAGCCCGCAGTGATCGACGATCATCTTCATGTCCGGATGGCGCTCGGCGATCTCGCGAAACTTCTTCAGGAACAGCCCGCCCATCATCGCGATCGGCAACCCTTCCTTCTCGACCGCCGGCCACAGCCAGTCGACCGAGCCGTCATACAGCCATTTCTGCTGCTCCTCCGATCAGAAACGCCCAGCGCAGGCCCATCATGCCCGGCTGGTTGCGCCAGCCATGGATCAGCTTGCGGTTGTCCGGGTTCTGCAGCGGAAACTGGCCCATGATCGCGTAGCGGGTCGGATACTTCTTCGCGGCCTCGATCGCCAGCGCATTCGAGTCCGGATCCCAGCCGGCCGGCGGATGGATCAGCGCGGCATCGACGCCCGCCTCGTCCATCTCCTTCAGGCACTCCTCGGCGGTGAAGTGCGAGACCTTGCGGTGCAGGCCGGACGGCGGCGTCACCGTCTTTCCCCAGATGTGCACCTGCGCGTCGATGATTTTCATGGCGTTCCTCGCTACGGTACGGGAGGTTTGACCTCTTCTCGACCGCAAGCGTAGCCAACCATCCGGAAGCTGCAAACCCCTCCAGCGTCATGGCCGGATCGCCGAATCCGGCTGGTGAGACTCGAAAATCGGCCCGTGGTAATCAATCGCAATGCAAGCCGCGCTGTCGCTGCTCGCCAACAAGACCTACCGGTTGTTGATCGGCGTCAGCGCGGTCGGCGCGTTCGGATTCTGGTTTCAGGCGACGGTGCTGACCTGGGTCGTCTACGCGCTGACCAACTCCGCCGCGCAGGTCGGTTTGATCGCCCTGTTTCAATGGGGGCCCTACGCGATCCTCGGTCTGTTCAGCGTCGGTGTCGCCGACACCTACGGCAAGCGAAGGATTCTGCTGCTGACGCAGATCGGCTACGCCAGCAATTCGCTGATGCTCTGCACGCTGGCGCTGACCGAAAATCTCACCGTGTTCGCGATCTTCGCTTCGTGCGTCTGGCGCAGCCTCTTGATGTGCGTCGAGCAGCCGGCACGCCAGAGCCTGATTCCGGCGATCGTTGCGACCGAAGACCTGACGAAGATGCTCGGCTTCAACGCCAGCCTCTCCGGCCTCGGCCGCATCGTCGCGCCGTCGGTCGCCGGCGTCATCATCGGCACGGTGGGTATCCGCTACTGCTTCATTCCGAACGTGATGACATCGACGATCAATCTCGTCGGCCTCTACTTTCTCACCATGACGCTGCCGCGACGCGACGCCAGAAAGTTCGACCCGATTGCAGACCTGCGCGAGGGGCTTCGCATCGTCGCGCGCCACCGGCAGATCGCAACACTGTTGATCGTGCTTCTTTGCGTGACGACGCTGCCGCTCAGCTTCAACGTGATCCTGCCGGTCTTTGCCGAAACAGCGCTTGGCGGCGGCGCCACGACCTTCGGCACGCTGATGTCATGCATGGGCGTCGGCGCGGTGATCGCCTCGCTGATCATCTCCTCGCGCGGAATGACCGTGAACAGCACGCTCGGCTGCGCGATCGGCGTCGGCATCGTGCAGGCTGCGCTCTACTTTCAGACACAGCTCGTCACCGTCGCGGTGCTGATGGCGGTCGCCGGCGGTTGCGCCGTCGGACTGATCGTCGGCACCAACGCCATCATCCTGACCCGCACCGACAGCACCGAGCACGGCCGCGTCGGCGGACTGTTCAGCTACGTCGTCAACGCGATCGGTCCGCTCGGTTCGGTGGTGATGGGCTTCATCGTCGCAAGCGGCGGCGCGCATGCCGGGCTTGCGATCGGAGCTGCGATGGCGGTCAGCGCGGGGACGGTTGCGCTGATTGCCGTGCAACGGTGGCACGGCCCCGACAGCGGCCGGGGCTAGCGCAGTTCGTCGTCCGGCCGCCTCACCTGCCGGCTTTTGCCATTGTAGGGCCTTTGTTAAGTGGCCTATGCTTGGATCGGGCGTCGGGGAACATGTATGCGTAAACGTCTGGCACTGGTAGCTTCGATCCTGGCGCTCGGTCTGCTGCTGAACGGCTGCACCAAGTGCGGCTGGATCTGGGACGATTATCCCCGCCAGAAGTCCTGCCGCTAGTGCCAGCCGCTAGCTCACTGGCTTCGTGGCCTGAAGAGATAGAATCCGCCGACGATTGCGATCAGAGCGACCACCGCCATCAATTGCCGGTTCGGCCACGTGCTCCACAGGCCGACGCCAATCATGAACGCCAGCATCAATGCCCGCTGAAGATTGTTTGCCTTGACGCGCATGGCGTGACCTTGCCCTTCGATCGGCACGGGATCGTCAACCCGCAGGCTTTGCCTGACTGCACTCAACTTTGCCCGCGGCCGCCTCCCCTGCTAGAACGCTGCCGGACAGAAGGAAGGGAACACCATGCAGATCAGTTTCAAGGGCAAGAAGGTCGTCGTCACCGGCGGCAGCAAGGGCATCGGCCGCTCGATCGCGCTCGGCTTCGCGGCCTGCGGCGCCGACGTCTCGATCTGCGCGCGCGGCAAGGACGCGCTCGACGCAACCGCGGCGGAGATCGGCAAGCACGGCGTCAAGGCGCATGCGGGCGAATGCGACCTCGCCGACAAGGCGGCGATCGACCGCTACGTCGCCGCGCGCCGCAGCCGCGCTCGGCGGCATCGACATCCTGGTGAACAACGCGTCGGGCTTCGGCCAGGGCGACGACGAAGCCGGCTGGGCGAAGAGCATCGACATCGACGTGATGGCGACCGTGCGCGCCTCGCACGCCGCGATCCCGCACATCGAGAAGAGCGACGCGCGGTGCGATCCTCAACATTTCCTCGATCTCCGGCCACGGCGCCAGCGCGCGCTCGGCGCCCTATGCCGCGGTGAAGGCCGCGATCATCAACTACACGATGTCGCAGGCGCTGATGCTGGTGCCGAAGAACATTCGCGTCAACGCGATCGCGCCCGGCTCGATCGAGTTTCCCGGCGGCGTGTGGGACCAGCGCAAGACAGACAATCCGACGCTCTACAACGCCACGCTGAAGTCGATTCCCTGGGGCCGCATGGGCAAGCCGGAGGAGATCGCCAATGCCGCGCTGTTTCTCTGCAGCGACCAGGCCGTCCTGGATCACCGGGCAGACGCTGACGGTGGACGGCGGCCAGTGGATGTGACCTGAAGTGCCTCGGTCGGCCTTCATGCAGCGACTCACTTCTGCGCGGGCTGAACCTCGCCGCAATCGTGCCATATTGGTCGCGAACGAAGCCAGAACAAGCCACCGGGAGGACATTTCAATGAAAACAGTTCAATCCATGCTCGCCGAAGCCGACGCCGCCGTGCCACGCATCACGTCCGGAAGAGGCGAAGGCGCTGGTCGGTCGCACCTGACGTTCTGTTCCTCGACGTGCGCGAACCGGCCGAAGTCGCCAGTTCAGGCAAGGTGCCGGGCGCAGTGGCCATCCCGCGAGGGCTGGTCGAATTTCGCGCCGACCCCGCATCCGCCGCGCACGACAAGGCCTTCGACCGTTCAAAGACGGTCGTTGCGTACTGTGCCTCCGGCGGCCGTTCTGCCCTCGTCGGCAAGACGCTGAAGGACATGGGCTTCACCAACGTGCGCAACCTCGGAGGCTTCAAGGGCTGGCTCGATGCCGGTGGAGCCGTCGAAAAAAGCTAGGCTCATTCGACACGCAGCTGCGCCTTGCGCATAAACGCAGGGCGCAGCATGCAAGTCAGACGGCCTGCAACTGTGCCGCCATCCGCGACGGCTGCGGCGGGAAGGCCAGCGCGATCAGCACGGCGCCGAAGGCGACGGCGAACGAACCGATATAGAGCCAGGCGTAGCTGCCGAGATTGTCGAACACCCAGCCGCCGGCCCAGGGCCCGAACGCCATGCCCATGCACGACACCATCGTCGCCGCGCCGAGGATCGTGCCCATGATCGCCTGGCCGAAATACTCGCGCGCAAGCACCGCATAGAGCGGCATCACGCCGCCATAGGCCGTGCCGAACACGATCGCGATCGCGTAGAACTCGCCGAGACGATTGATGAAAAGGTAGCTGCCGATCGCCAGCGCCTGCACGAGAAGTCCGCCGATCAGCACGCGCTTGACACCGAAGCGGTCGGCGAGAATGCCGAGCAGCAGACGTCCACCCAGGCCCGCCAGTCCCTCGACGCTGTAGATGCTGACAGCGGCCATGGCCGGAATGCCGCAGATCATCGCGTAACTCACCATGTGGAAGATCGGGCCCGAATGCGCCGAACAGCACAGCGCAAAGGTCAGCGTCAGCACGATGAACTGCGGTGAGCGGAAGGCCGCGGCGAGCGGCATGCCGCCCTCGCCCGCCGGCGTGACCGCCGCCGCACCGGGCGCGGCAGCGGGTGTAACGGCCGAGGGTTTGCGCACAAGCATGCCCGCCGGGATCAGCAGCACCCAGGCGGCGATGCCGATCGCCATCATTGCGAACTGCCAGTCGTAGTTCGAGATCAGCCAGCGCGCGAACGGAGAGACCGTCATCGGCGCAACGCCGACACCGGCCGAGACCAGCGACACCGCCAGACTGCGATGGGTGTCGAACCACATGGTGGTGGTCGAGATCAGCGGCGCGAAGAAGGCGCCCGACGCGATTCCGACGAGGATGCCGTAGGTCAGCTGGAATTCCGTGAGCGAGGACGCGCGGCTCGCAAGCACGAGGCCAAGGCCGAGCAGCGCGGAACCTGCGAGCACCACAGGACGCGGGCCGAAGCGATCGCTGGCCCATCCCCACCCGAACGACGCAACGCCCATCGCCAGAAAATCCAGCGTCATTGCGCTGGAGATGCCGGTGCGCGACCAGCCGGTTTGCGTCGCGATCGGTTCCAGAAACACGGCGAGCGAGAACATCGCGCCGACCGCGACACAGGTCATCAGCGCGCCGATAGCCACCAGCAGCCAGCGATAGGACAAATTCATGCGCGTGGGCTCCTCTCTGCACGGAACAGCAATTCGATGTAGCGTCGAAGGTGGTCGACGCTCTCGGTCGCAAACTTCACCTGCCCCGCCTTCGCAAGAATAAAGGCACCCTGCAGAACCGCCTTGCGTGTGCAGCGCCAACCCCTTGGCGCTCCAGGCTGCCCTTGACGCGATACTTGCGCATGGCGGCGCTGATCATCGGCGCAAGATAATCCGCGTTGTCGGCGATTGCCCGCGCACAGGCGTCGCGAAGCGGCGGATGCGTCGCGTACGCCTCCTGGATCACCGTGCCGGCGAAGCAGGTGTATTTGGCGACGTCGCCATCGAACATCGACCTGCGGTGATCGATGTAACCGAGCAGGCGGTCCAGCGGATCGTCAATGCGGTTGTAGTCGGCTTCCGCGAATAGCGTGTTGGCGAATTCGCGCCAGCGCTCGGCGGCGGCCAGCGCCAGTTCATCCTTGCTGTCGAAGTGATGGAAGAAGCTGCCCTTAGTCACGCCGGCCTCGGCGCAGACGTCCTCGACGCGGGTTGCGGAATAACCCTTTCGCCGCACCACCGTCAGCGTCGCGTCGAGCAACCTCGACTTCGATTGATGGGGCGTTTCGGGCATCGGAGCCTCCTTTCAATTAACATACCGACTAGTTGGTATGGAGTCAAATCGGAACGGGTTCGGAGACGATTTCCTTCACAAAGTTTTCCAGCCCCAGAAATCCTCGTTTGCAGGTCCGGCAGCCAATTCCCTAGAAAGCAGCATCGGAATCGCTTCGCGTGCGGCCGATCTTTCAGGACCGAAGGAGGCCAGATGCTGCTCATCGGTGTGAACAGGTCGCCCTACACACGACGCGTTGCGATCACCTTGCAGGCCTACGGCCTGCGCCTATGAGCAGCACTCCCTCTCAGGCTTCGACAACCGCAGCGACGTTCGCGCCCACAATCCGCTCGGCCGCATCCCGACGCTCGTGCTCGACGACGGCGAGGCGCTGGTCGACAGCGGCGCGATCATCGATCACCTCGACGAGGTCCACGGCCGCGACCGCGCGCTGACCCCGCCCGCCGGCGCAGACCGGCGCGCCGTGCTGCGCGTGGCGGCGCTGATGATGGGCGCCTGTGACAAGCTGCTCGCTGCCGCCTACGAGCGCAATCACCGCCCGGTGGAGAAGGTGCATCAGCCCTGGCGGGACGACTGCTTTCATCAGGCGTCCGAAGCGCTGGCCGCAATCGACCGGCTCGCGGCGCCGGCCGAACCCTATCTGTTGCTTGGACGGCTCACGCAGGCCGACGTCACCGCCTTCGTCGCGGAACGGCTCGCACGCGTCGGCCTCGGTATCGACACCGCCTCGCGGTTTCCGCTCCTGGCAGCGCACGCAAAGCAACTTGCCGATGAGGCTCCGTTTCGGTCGACCGAACCCTGAAGCCTATGGTCAGCCAGCCGCAAGATCGTGGCGGTAGGCCAGGAGAGCGACATCGCCCAGCGCGGCATCGACGCCGAGAACCCCCGACCCCGACAGATCGTACTCGGGACAGCGAACGAACCCCCGCGGTCTGGTAGATGCGGATCGCGCTTTGCATGTAGCCCTGGTGCGCAGGCCGAGCGCCGGGGCACCGTCCGCCTTCGCGCGCTCGATGAAATGCCGCACCAGTGTACGGCAAAGGCCGCGTCCGCGCGCCGCCGGAGACACGACCAGCGTACCCATTCCGGCCCAGTCCGACGGCCCATGTGGGGTTGCTCGGCACGGTAGTAGACGGCTGCGCCGACCGGTTCACCTGCGAGTTCCAGAACCAGCACATGCCCCTTGCTCCACTGGTTTTCGATGTCGCGCGAACTTTCGATGTGCGGCTTCACGATATGAACCGGTGCCTTGTGCAGGTACTCTGAAAGGGCAGCGACGATCAGTGACGACAACGCGGGGATGTCGTCACGCTGCGCGGAGCGGATGAACGGGTCTTGTAGTCAGGCATGCGGCACTGCAGGTGTTCGCGCAGCGTCTGACATTTTTGCGTCATTTGATTTCAGCAATGGGATCTGCAGCGCAATCGTATTGCCCCCGCGCGCGAAATCGCGCCTAATGCGCGCAAAGTGGCCATAAGCAGCCGGCCAGCATTGGGAGGAACACGATGACGGGTCCCGAAGACGACGCCGGACTCGACGGCAAGGTCGCGCTCCTGAGCGGCGGCGGGGCGGCGGGCGACGGCATCGGCAACGGTCGTGCGGCGGCGATCCTCCTGGCTCGCGCCGGCACCAAGGTGCTGGTGGCCGACCGCGACATCAAGCTTGCCGAGCGCACCGTCGAGATGATCACGGCCGAAGGCGGCACGGCGGCAGCGGAAAGCTTCGACGCCACCCAGGAAGCCGATTGCAAGCAGCTGGTGGAAAAGACCGTCGCACGCTTCGGCCGGCTGGATTTCCTCGACAACAATATCGGCATCGGCAGCCGCGGCAGCGTCGTCGCCGAGAAACCGGACGATTTCCGGCGGGTGATGCAGGTGAACGTCGAGACGATGTTCCTTTTGTCGAAGTACGCCATCCCGGCGATGATCGCGACCGCCAAGGGTGGCGCGATCGTCAACATCTCCTCGATCTCGGCACTGCGCCCGCGCGGGCTCACCACCTACACCACGTCGAAGGCGGCGGTGATCGGTCTGACGCAGGCGATGGCGGTCGATCACGGCAAGGACAACATCCGCGTCAACTGCATCTGCCCGGGGCCGGTCTACACGCCGATGGTCTATGCCCGCGGCATGAGCGAAAAAGCGCGCAACCAGCGCGCAAAGGCGTCGGTGCTGAAGACCGAAGGCACCGGCTGGGACATCGGCCACGCGGTGCGGTTTCTGCTGTCCAGTCACGCCCGCTACATCACCGGCCAGGTGCTGGTGGTCGACGGCGGCGTCACCCTGCAAGGCCCGGAACGCGATTCCGAAGGGCACTGAACGACAACGGGAGGAGAAAAGCCATGGCTCGCCTGCCCTATCTCGAACCGCACCAGGTCGCCGAGCAATACCGCGACATGCTGAGCCGCAACACCAACCTGCACAAGCTGCTCGTCAACTCACCGGACATGGCGCGCGCCTTCAGTGGCCTTGGCGGCTACATCCGCAACAAGAGCAAGCTCGACACGCGCCTGCGCGAGCTCGCCATCCTGCAGGTCGGCTGGATCGAGAAATCGGAGTACGAGTTCACCCACCACGTGAAGATCGGCAAGGAATTCGGCGTCACCGACGCGGACATCGAGGGCCTGATCGCCGAAACCGCCGGCAAGCCGTCGAACCTCGAACCGCTGGTCAAGGCCGTGCTGAAGGGCGCGCGCGAAATGGTGCGCAATCTGGCGATGTCGGAGGCGACCTTCGCAGAGATCAAGAAAGAGCTGTCGGACGAACACATGGTGGACCTCGTGCTCACCATCGCCTTCTACTGCGCGGTCGTGCGGGTGCTCGCCACCATGCAGATCGACAACGAGCCCTATTACAAAGAGGTACTGCAGCAGTACCCGATGCCTGGAGTGAAGTGACATGCGCCTGAAAGATCGCGTCGCCATCGTCGTCGGCGCCGGCCAGAGCCCCGGCGAAGGCGTCGGCAACGGCCGCGCCACCGCCCTCACATTCGCCCGCGAAGGCGCGAAGGTCCTGTGCGTCGATCACAATCTCGCCTCGGCGCAGGAAACCGCCGACATGATTTCGGAGAAGCAGGGCACCGCGCTCGCCTTCAAGGCCGACGTGACGAAGAACGCCGAGATCAAGGCGATGATCGACGAAGCGAACAAGCCGCTGGGGCCGCATCGACGTGCTGCACAACAATGTCGGCGTCAGCCTCGCCGGCGGCGACGCCGAACTCGACAAGATCACCGAGGAAGCGTTCGACCGCTGCGTCGCCATCAACCTGAAGAGCTGCATCCTGGCCGCCAAGCACGTGATCCCGATCATGCGAGCGCAGAAGAGCGGCGTGATCATCAACATCTCGTCGATGGCGGTGATCACCACCTACCCTTACGTCGCCTACAAGGCGACCAAGGCGGCGATGGTTTCGTTCACCGAACAGCTCGCCTACCAGAACGCGCAGTACGGCATCCGCGCCAACGTCATCCTGCCGGGACTGATGAACACGCCGATGGCGGTGGATACGCGCGCGCGTGAGTTCGGCAAGAGCCGCGCCGAGGTCGAGGCCGAGCGCGACTCGAAGGTGCCGCTGGGCAAGAAGATGGGCACCGGCTGGGACGTGGCGAACGCGGCGCTGTTTCTTGCGTCCGACGAGGCAAGCTTCATCACCGGCGTGACGCTGCCGGTGGACGGCGGCGCCAGCGTCCGGCGCGGCTGACCGGCAGCCCAAACAAGCCAGCCAAAAATAAAGAGGCCCTCACAGCGGAGGGCCTCTTCATCGCGAGACTGCGAATGTCGCGGCTTAGACTGCGTCCTTGGCGGCCTTGACCGGACGCGCGCGGACGATCTTCCGGGCGGGCTTCGCCTTGAACATCATCTCTTCGCCGGTGAACGGGTTGGTTCCCTTTCGCGCCTTGGTCGCGGGCTTCTTGACGACAACGAACTTCGCGAAGCCCGGCAGCAGGAAGATGCCGCTCTTCTTCAGTTCCTTGTGACCGACGTCCTGCAGCGTCTCCATGACGTTCTTGACGTCGCGCTTGGAAAGTTCGGTGGTGGTCGCAATCGTCTCGATCAGTTGCGACTTGGACATTTGGGTAGCCATGGGTGCTCCTTGTGATTCTGCACGGCGACCATATTGCCGAAAAAGCCGGGAAAAACAGGCCTTCTGTGAGTTTTCACAGAAAAATCGCTCAATTTTCGGCCGAAAAAGTGCCGATTGGGCAATTTCATCCGTCCAAAAGGGTATCGTTGCCGATATCGCAGGCCCTTGCGAAGCAGAAAGTCGATGTCTCAGCGCGCCTGATTCGCATGGCGCTACAGCCGAGGGGCACCCGCGATGAAGGCCAGACCGACAGTCGCTGGTGGTGGAGGACGACGACATTCAGCGCGCGATGGTGGCTCTGCTGCTGGAAGAGTGCGAGATGACGGTGATCGAATGCGACAGCGGCGAGGACGCGGCGCTGGTGCTGCAGACAGAACGGCAAGCGATCTCGCAATGATCTATGCCGACGTGCACCTGCACGGGCGACATGAGCGGCATCGACCTTGCCCGGCTTGCCCGGCAGAGATTATCCCGGCATCCACGTGGTCATCACCTCAGGCGACCTGTCCGCTGAACCTGCCGCACGGCGCGACCTTCATGCCGAAACCCTGGCGGCCGCTGGACCTGCTGCGGGAAGCCGAGCGTTCGCGGGAACACTGAATGCAGACCACGCGCAATCAACGAAGGCCAGGCAAACTTGCGCCGGCAGAATGACCTGCCGGCGCCGAACCGTTTCAGACCGACTTGCCCTACGTAGCTAGGACTTCTTCGCCGGAATCCGCACGATCGTCATGGGCGTCGGGAAGTAGCGAAAGCCTTCGCCCTGCTTGGCCAGGTTGCCGTAGCCGGGCCACGGGAAATGGAATGCGAGCAGCGGAATGCGATCGTTCGCCAGCATGTCGAACACGCGCAGCCGGCTCTGTACCGCCTGCTTCGGATCGCCGTCATAGGCGAACTCGGTGCGCGGCTTCTCGGTGAGCAGAATCTGATGATGCGAGACGTCGCCTGTGAAGGCGAGACGCGCCTTGTCCAACTCGATGAGGTAGATCGTATGCCCGACGGTGTGACCGGGCGCACTCATCGCCTGGATTCCAGGCAGCACTGGTTTGCCGTCCGAAACCCATGCGATCCGCCCCTTGTAGGGCAGAAGGTTATCGCGTGCGTGCTTGACGAAGGCGCCGAGGTCCTTGTCCGCAAGCTTTTGCTCGTCGGTCCAGAAATCATAGTCGGACTGGGAAATGTGGATCGTTGCATTGGGGAACAACCGCTGGCCCGTGGCGCTCGCAAGACCCCCGATGTGATCGATATGGGCGTGCGTGCAGATGATATCGTCGATCTGACCCGGCTGGATCCCCGCCTGCCGAAGATTCGCCAGCAGTTTCCCCGTCGTGGCGCCGAATGCCTTCGAGAAGCCCATGCCGCTGTCGAACATGACGAGACGGTTTCCGGTGTTGAGCACGAGAATGTTCTGTTCGAGCACCACACTATCGGTCGGGAGGAAGTTGTCGGTGAGCGCCTTGTTGATGTCCGCTTCCGCCATCCCCTTCATCGTATCCGAGGGTTTGCCGAGCGGCAGCGGCCCATCCGAGACTACGGTTGCCTGGAACTTGCCGAGCGGGAACCGATAGAAATACGACGACTGTGAGGTGGCAAAGGGCGCCTTGGCAACTGCATCGCGCGACCCGCCCGTCAGGGCCACTGTTGCAGCGAGCGCGGCACCGCCACTCAGTATTTCACGACGATTGAGCCTCATCCAATCAGTCATCTCGCCCTCCCGATGCTGTTGCCCGGAGCCACCGAGCCGACGGCAACATTACGTCAGCAAGCCGGAAAAGACCAATCGTGCTCGTTGCGAAGGACATCGCGCGCCGGATGCTCCCGCAGGAGCACCCGGGCAGATTTCATGAGACTCCGTGGTGACCAGGTCTCACATCATGCTCAGTTCGTGACGGCCGACCACCATCCAGTGCACCTCATCCGGACCATCGGCGAAGCGCAGGTGGCGAACGTCGGTGTAGAGGTCGGCCAGCGGGGTCCATTGCGAGATGCCGGTGGCGCCGTGCATCTGGATCGCCTGGTCGATGATCTTGCACGCCCGCTCCGGCACCATCGCCTTGACCATGCTGACCCAGACGCGCGCTTCCTTGTTGCCGAGCACGTCCATCGCCTTGGCCGCCTTCAGCACCATCAGCCGCATCGCCTCGATCTCGCAGCGCGCCTGCGCGATGATCTGCAGGTTGCCGCCGAGATGGGCGATCTGCTTGCCGAAGGCAACTCGCGTGAGACCACGCGTGACCATCATGTCGAGCGCCTTCTCCGCCTTGCCGATCGTGCGCATGCAGTGATGGATTCGGCCTGGGCCGAGCCGCACCTGTGAAATCTCGAAGCCACGCCCCTCGCCCAGCAGCATGTTCTCCTTCGGCACCCGCACATTGTCGAAGCGAATATGCATGTGGCCGCGCGGCGCGTGATCGTGTCCGAACACATGCATCGGCCCGAGGATATGGACACCAGGCGTGTCCTTGGGGACGAGTATCTGCGACTGCTGCTTGCTCGGCGGCGCGTCCGGGTTGGTCTTCACCATCACGATCATGATCTTGCAGCGCGGATCGCCTGCGCCGGAGATATAGTACTTCTCACCGTTGATCACGTACTCGTCGCCGACAAGCTTTGCCGTGGTCGAGACGTTCTTGGCGTCCGACGAAGCGACATTCGGCTCGGTCATGACGTAGGCGGAGCGAATTTCGCCATTGAGCAGCGGCTTCAGCCACTTCTCTTTCTGCTCCTTGGTTCCGACCCGCTCCAGCACCTCCATGTTGCCGGTATCGGGCGCGGCGCAATTCATGGTCTCGGACGCCATCGGGCTCTTGCCGAGTTCGACGGCGATGTAGGCGTAATCGAGGTTCTTGAGGCCTTCGCCGGTCTCCGCGTCCGGCAGGAAGAAGTTCCACAGCCCTTCCGTCTTCGCCTTGTCCTTGGCCTTCTGCAGGATCTCAAGTTGTCCGGGCGCAAAGCTCCAGCGGTCGGTCTTGTCGCGCCCGAGTCGCGCGAATTCGGCGGCCATCGGGTCGACCGTCTCCTTGATGAACCTGCGGACATGATCATAAAGCGGCCGAACCTGGTCGGACATGCGCAGATCGTTCATTTCATCACCGGGAGTGAGCCCGTAGCTGGTGCGCCGCGGCGTGTGAGCAATCTGCATGTTCATTGGCATTTCCTCGGATTGTGAACGTTGGCTGATGGGTGATTTTACGAAACGCGCGACCCCGGCACAAGCGCGAGCGCTTGCACTGCGGTATCACCCGGCGTGATACTCCGACTAAGTTTCCCTGATGCGGGTCCCAGGAGTAGACGCATGAACGGCCGCACCAGTCGCCGGAGGATCGTCGCCGCGGCAAGCGGCGCCGCCGCATGGCTGATCGCGCCGCGGATATCTTTGGGCATGAGGGGCCAGGATGCACACTTCGTCGCGGAGGCAGAGCGCATCAGGCAACAGGCAATTGCCAGCGGGGATCAACCCTATGGAGAAGTGCTTGTCAGAGCGAGATCGTCGGCTACGGCCCCAGCAGGGTCTTCGTCGATGGAAATGCCGATGCACATGCCGAACGCGTCGCACTGTGGGATGCGCAGCAGCGGACGGGCAACCGGAGACTCGACGGCACGATCATCTACTCCACGTCGCGTCCCTGCGCCCTCTGCCAGCGCGCTGGCGCAGGCGGGCGTTGCGCGGATGCGGTTTGGACCGGAGGCGAACGATGGCGGACCGCCGCAAGACGGCTGAGGATGCCAATCATGAATTTGCGCACAGTGTTTGCTGCGCTGGGGCTGCTCATGTCGCTGGGTAGTCCCGGGTTTGGCCAGCAACCGTCGCAGGCACAGGCGATGCTGCAGGCGGCCGATCGTGGCGACGTCGCAGCGTTGCGCCAGCTCATCTCGGCTGGTGCGCCGGTCGACCCCGTCGACGGCGCACGCCGCACGCCTTTGCTGATTGCGGTCGCCCGCGATCACCTGGATGCGGCAAAGGTCCTCATCGACGCCGGCGCCAGCATCAATGCACAAGCCGCCAATCAGGACAGCCCGTGGCTGCTCGCCGGCGCGCTTGGCCGGACGGACATGCTGCGGCACATGATCCCGAAGGGTCCCGATTTTTCGCTGCGCAACCGCTACGGCGGCAACGCCCTGATCCCGGCGTGCGAGCGCGGGCATGTGGAAACTGTCAGGCTGCTGCTGACCACGAAGATCGACGTCAATCACATCAACAACCTCGGCTGGACCTGCCTGCTGGAGATCGTCATCCTCGGTGACGGCGGCCCTCGCCATGTCGAGATCACCAGGCTCGTGCTCGCAGCCGGAGCCAGGCCCGACATTGCCGACAAGGAAGGTGTCTCACCGCTGGCACACGCCAGGGCAAAGGGGCAGCGCGAGGTGGCGGCGCTGATTGTTGGCGCAGGCGGACGATAGCTGGATGGATTTGACAAGCCTGTCGCGGCGCGTTTCCATCGCGTCGTCACCTTGTCGCCATCCAGATGTCCGGGAGTCCACGCCGATGCCGGTTCGAACGCTCGCCGCCGCCCTGACGCTAGGGCTGCTTCTTCAGTTTGCCGCGCCGGACGCGACTCAAGCACAGGCCTATCCCTCAAGGAACATCACGATCGTCGTGCCGCTTGCGGCCGGGACCGGCATGGATGCGGTGGCACGCATCTATGGCGACGAGCTCGCGAAGAGCCTCGGCAAGCCGGTTGTCATCGAAAACCAGCCCGGCGCCGCCATGATGACGGCCGCGGCTTCAGTCGCGCGCGCCACCGGCGACGGACACACGCTGCTGGTCGCGGCCATTGCGCCGCTGGCGGTCAACCAAACTCTCTACAAGAAGATTGCCTACGACCCTGATGCGGATTTCGTGCCGATCGCACTCTACGCCAAGTCTCCGTTTGTACTCGTAGTCAATGCGGACGCCGGCTTCGACAGTGTCGAGGCATTCATGAAGCGCGCAAAGGATAAAGCTGCGAGCCCGCTCAACTACAGCACGCCCGGTGCGGGCCTGCTTCAGCACCTGACGATGGAAGCCCTGAAGCGCCGGTTCGGCTTCGAGGCCACGCATGTCGCCTACCGGTCGTCACCGCAAGCGATCACCGATGTCGTCGGCGGTCATGTCCATGCCTCGATCGCCGAAATGGGTGCATCGCTGGCACTGATCCGTGAGGGCCGTCTCAAGGCGCTTGCCGTGACGTCACTGGAACGCCTGCCCAGCCTGCCCGCGGTGCCGACGCTGGCTGAGGCAACCGGCCTCACCGGCTACGAAGCCGTTTCCTGGCATGTGCTGGTCGCACCCGCGAGCACCCCGCGGGAAATCGTCGACCGGCTACATGCGGAGATGAAACGGATCACCGGCGACAAGGCCTTCAAGGAAAGGCTCGCGGCGACCGGACTGCTGCCGGTCGACACCGCGCCGATCGACGAGATCACCCGCTACATCCGCGCAGAACGCGCGAAGTGGAGCACGGTCGTGAAGGACCTCGGACTGGAAGGCTCGCAGTAGCAGGTCGAACCCGTTCGCCAGTGGCTGCGATTTCCTTGATCAGCTCGCCTTTTGCCCTGTGACATAAGGCAATCTTCTTCGTTTCAAAACGGATGAGGAATGGACGATAATGTCAGCGACAACGCGCGCTGGACAGAGGGTGCATAAGAATGCAGATCGGCATGGTTGGCTTGGGGCGCATGGGCGCCAACATCGTCCGGCGGCTGACGGCGACCGGCAGCTTTCAGGCCGTGGTCTTACGACAAGAGCGCCGACGCGGTGTCTGCGCTCAAGGCCGAGGGCGCAGCCGGCAGCACGACGCTGGCCGGGTTCGTCGCACAGCTTGCGGCGCCGCGCACGGTGTGGGTGATGTTGCCGGCGGGCAAGATCACCGAGGAGACGATCGGCGAACTGGCTTCCCTGCTCTCCGCTGGCGACGTCATCATCGACGGCGGCAACACCTTCTGGCAGGACGACATCCGTCGCGCGAAGGCATTGCGCGAAAAAGGCATCCACTATCTCGACGTCGGCACATCGGGCGGCGTCTGGGGACTGACGCGCGGCTATTGCCTGATGATCGGCGGCGACAAGGCGGTGGTGGACCGGCTCGATCCGCTGTTTGCGGCGCTGGCGCCGGGCCGCGGCGACATTCCGCGCTACGCTCGGCCGCGAGAGCGCGCGACCCGCGTGTCGAACAGGGCTACATCCACGCCGGGCCGAACGGCGCCGGCCACTTCGTCAAGATGATCCACAACGGCATCGAGTACGGTCTGATGCAGGCCTATGCCGAAGGCTTCGACATTCTGAAGAACGCCAACAGCAAGGCGCTGCCCGAGGAACACCGGCTCGACCTCGACGTCGCCGACGTCGCCGAGGTCTGGCGGCGCGGCAGCGTCATCCCCTCCTGGCTGCTCGATCTCACCGCGCAGGCGCTGGCGCGCAACGGCACGCTCGACGGCTATTCGGGCCATGTCGAGGACTCCGGCGAAGGCCGCTGGACCGTCAACGCCGCGGTGGACGAGGCGGTGCCGGCCGAGGTGCTGACGGCGGCGCTCTATGCGCGCTTCCGCTCGCGGCAGTCGCACACCTTTGCGGAGAAGATCCTCTCCGCGATGCGCGACGGCTTCGGCGGCCACAAGGAGCCCGGGAAGCCGTAATGCCGCCTGCGCGCTGCACGCCATCATCGTCATGGGCGTTTCCGGCGTCGGCAAGACCACGGTCGCCGAAGTGCTGGCGCAAAGGCTCGGCTGGGAGTTCATCGACGGCGATGCATTTCATCCCGCAAGCAATGTGGAGAAGATGCGCAGCGGCACGCCGCTGACCGACGACGACCGCTGGCCCTGGTTCGACGCGCCTCGCCGCCGAGATCGACCGGCAGGCGTCCCGCGGGCGAGCACGTCGTCATCGCCTGCTCGGCGCTGAAGCGCGCCTACCGCAAGGCGCTGGTCGGCGAGCATCGCGACGTGCTCGTCGTCTATCTGCAGGGCAGCCGCGAACTGATCATGAGCCGCCTGAACGAGCGCAAGGGTCACTACTTTCCGGCCAGCCTGCTCGACAGCCAGTTCGCCGCACTGGAAGAGCCCGACACGAGCGAGCATGCCTTGATCGCCGGCGTCGAAAAGAGCATCGATGGAATCGTAGAAGAAATCCTGCAGCGGCTCGACGCGCACTGGAAGGATACGTCAGGATGACCATCTCCCATCGCACGATCGAGACCAACGGCATTTCCATGCACATCGCCGAGGCCGGCTCCGGGCCGCTGGTGCTGCTGTGCCACGGCTGGCCCGAGTCCTGGTACTCGTGGCGGCATCAGCTGACGGCGCTGGCCGAGGCCGGATACCATGCCGTTGCGCCGGACATGCGCGGCTACGGCAAGACCGACAAGCCGCACGACATCGATCAATACACGCTGCTGCATCTGGTCGGCGACATCGTCGGCGCGGTGTCCGCGCTGGGACGCACCGAGGCCGCCGTCGTCGGCCACGACTGGGGCGCGCCGGTCGCCTGGCATTGCGCACTGCTGCGCCCGGACATCTTCAAGGCGGTCGCTGCGCTGAGCGTCCCGTCACCGTCCGCGCGCGCCCGGTGCAGCCGACCAGCGTGATGCCGCAGACCGACAACGCGATCTTCTACCAGCTCTACTTTCAGGAGCCTGGCGTCGCCGAGCGCGAATTCGAAGGCGACGTCAGGGGCACGATCATGAAGCTTCTGATCGGGGTTGGAGGCTCGGGAGCCTCCGAAGGCGCCGGCATGGTGCCGCGCGCCGGCGGCTGGCTCGCGTCGCGAGCGGCCCCGGAAAGCCTGCCGCCCTGGCTCACGCAGGCGGACATCGACACCTACGCGGAAGAGTTCACGCGCGCCGGCTTTCGCGGCGGACTGAACTGGTATCGCAACATCGACCGCAACTGGCAGCTGCTCGCGCCATGGGCCGGAGCGAAGATCAGCGTGCCGGCGCTCTACGTGGTCGGCGATCACGACCTGGTCTACCGGTTTCCCGGCATGGACCAGTTGATCCCGCAATTGAAGGAACACATCCCGCAGCTGCGCGAGACCATCATCCTGGAGGGCTGCGGACACTGGACCCAGCAGGAGCGGCCGGACGAGGTCAACGCCGCGCTGATTTCGTTCCTGAAGAACGAACACCGATAGCTGCGGCCTCTACTCGTCATCCCGCGAAAGCAGGGCATCCATACGCCACAGAAGTCATGGTTGGAATGGCAACAACGACCGACTGCTTCATGGGCGACACGGCGTACCCCGCTTTCGCAGGGACGACATGCTGCGGATTTTTTGCTGATCAGTCGATATCGAGGTTGAAGCCGTACTTCTCGGCGATCCGGCGCGCGGTCTGCTCGCGGGTCTCGCGGCTCTTGACGACGACGGGCTTCTTCTCCGGCTTCGTTTCGGTCACGGTCTGAACCGGCTTCGCTTCGACCGGCTTTGTCTCGACCGCCTTGGTTTCAGCCGGCTTCGTCTCGATCACCGCAGGCTTGGCCGCGACCGGCTTGATCTCTGCCGGTTTGGCTTCGTCAGGCTTCGTCTCGACCGGCTTCGCCTCGGCCGGCGCCGACTCCGCCGGCTTTGCATCGCTCTTGACGTTCGCGCGTGGCTTTCAGTTTTTCGACGAGGCTCTGGACCGCCTGATCGTCGCGCGGACGCGCGCAGCGGCACCCTGCGCCTGGGCGGCGGTCACAGCGATGATAATGGCGGCGGTAGCGAGGAAGAAGCGCATGGCGAGGCCCTGAATGGTTGCGGCCACCGGCCGTGTTCAGGGTTTAGTTCGCCGCCATGCGGAATGGTTCAACGGCATTGCCGCGCCCGAACTGCCGGCGTGCGGCGCATCACACTGAGTTTTCGGTCAGAATTCCCCGCGCCTTGGTGTAGATCGCATAGAGCGATGTCTGCCCGCAGATATAGAGACGGTTACGCTTCGGGCCGCCGAAGCAGACATTGGCGACGAGTTCGCCGATCGGAATCGTGCCGATGTGCGTGCCGTCCGGCGCATAGCAGAACACATTGCGGCCGGCCGAGGTCCAGACATTGCCGGCGGTGTCGCAGCGAAAGCCGTCGAAGCCGCCTTCCGGACAGGTCGCAAACAGCCGCCCGTTGCTCACCGAGACGCCGTCGGCATTGACGTCATAGGCGTGCATCGTCCGCTTGCAGCCCCGGCACGTGCGAGCCGCCGGTGTCGGCGACATAGAGAATCTTCTCGTCGGGCGAGAACGCGAGGCCGTTCGGCTTGATCCGGTCGCTGATGACCAGGGTCACCGCCCCGCTGTTCGGATCGATGCGATAGACGTTCGACGCGCCGATCTCGGATTCGGCCTTGTCGCCCTCGTAGTCGCTGTCGATGCCGTAGGTCGGATCGGTGAACCAGATCGAGCGATCCGACTTGATCACCAGGTCGTTCGGCGAGTTCAGCTTCTTGCCCTCGAAGCGGTCGGCCAGCACGGTGATCGAGCCGTCATGCTCGGTGCGCGTCACACGGCGTCCGCGATGCTCGCAGGTGACGAGCCGGCCTTCGTGATCGGTGGTGTTGCCATTGGCGTTGTTGCACGGCTCGCGAAATACCGACACCGAGCCGTCGGTCTCGTCGAACCGCATCAGCCGGTCGTTCGGAATGTCCGACCAGACAAGATAGCGGCCGGCCGGAAAGTACGCCGGCCCCTCGGCCCAGCGCATGCCGGTATGGAGCTTGTCCAGCAGCCCATGGCCGACGACAAGTGCGCCAAATCGCGGATCGTGAACGACAAACGGCCTGTCCATGACATCTCCCCCAAACTCCAGTTGTTTCGGAGAAGAAATCATTTGCGCGCCGGCGATGCAAGCCGGCAGGCAAACCGCTTTGCCAGCTCAGGCCGTCTTCGCCCGCTTCAGCCCGAGCTTCTGCTCGACCACGTCGCGCATGATGAACTTCTGCACCTTGCCGGTCACGGTCATCGGAAACTCGGCGACGAACTCGATGTAGCGCGGGATCTTGTTGTGGGCGATCTGTCCCTGGCAGAAGGCACGCACCTCCTCCGCGGTCAGCGTCTCGCCGGGCTTGACGCGAATCCAGGCGCACAGCTCCTCGCCATAGCGGTCGTCGGCGACGCCGAACACCTGGGCGTCCTGGACCTTCGGATGCTTGTAGAGATACTCCTCGATCTCGCGCGGATAGAGGTTCTCGCCGCCGCGGATCACCATGTCCTTGATGCGGCCGACGATGTTGCCGTAGCCCTCGTCGTCGATGGTGGCGAGATCGCCGGTGTGCATCCAGCCGCCGTCGTCCAGCACCTCGGCGGTCTTCTGCGGTTCGTCCCAGTAGCCCAGCATGACGCTGTAGCCGCGCGTGCACAGTTCACCGGTCTCGCCGCGCGGCACGACCTTGCCCTCGAGATCGACGACCTTCACCTCGATGTGCGGATGAACGCGGCCGACCGTCGACACGCGCCGTTCCACCGTAGTCGCTCATGCCGGTCTGGAAGCTGACCGGACTGGTCTCGGTCATGCCGTAGGCGATCGTCACGTCGCGCATGTTCATCTTGTCGATCACCCGCCGCATCACCTCGATCGGGCACGGCGCGCCGGCCATGATGCCGGTGCGCAGCGACGACAGGTTGAAGCGCGAAAACTCCGGATGCTCCAGTTCGGCGATGAACATCGTCGGCACGCCATAGAGCGTCGTGCACTTCTCCTGCTCGATCGTCGTCAGCGTCACCAGCGGATCGAAGCCCTCGCCGGGAAAGACCATCGCTGCAGCCATGCGTCACGGCCGTGAGGTTGCCCATCACCATGCCGAAGCAGTGATAGAGCGGCACCGGGATGCACATCCGGTCGCGTTCGGTCAGCGCCATGGCGCGGCCGACGAAATAGCCGTTGTTGAGAATGTTGTGGTGCGTCAGCGTCACGCCCTTCGGCGAGCCGGTGGTGCCGCTGGTGAACTGGATGTTGATCGGATCGTCGAACTGCAGGCTCTTCGACAAGCCGGCCAGCATCTCGCGATGGCGATCACGCCCCATGCCCGCCACGTCCTCGAAGGCGATCGTGCCGGGCTGCTTCGGCCCGCCGATCTGGATGACGGTGCGGAGCTTCGGCAGCTTTGCCGCCTTGAGTTCGCCCGGCGCGCAGCGCGCCAGTTCCGGCGCAAGCGTGTTGATCATCTCCATGTAGTTGCTGGTCTTGAACGCGGTCGCCGTGACCAGCGCGCTGCAGCCGACCTTGGCGAGCGCGAACTCCAGTTCGTTCAGGCGGTAGGCCGGATTGATCGTCACCAGGATCAGCCCGGCCTTGGCGGCGGCGAACTGCGTCAGCGTCCATTCCGGCCGGTTCAGCGACCAGATGCCGATGCGGTCGCCACGCTCGAGGCCGAGCGCGAGAAAGCCCGCCGCAACCGCATCGACCTGGTCGGCGAACTCGCGCCAGCTCAGCCGCACGCCGTGACTCGGCGACACCAGCGCTTCGCGCTCGCCCCACTGCAGCCGCGCCCGATCGAGCGCCTCTCCGATCGTCATGCCGAGCAGCGGCGCATCCGATGTTCCGCTGACGTAACTGGCCGCCTTTTGCATGATTCTGCCTCTTTCGAAACCCGTGCGCCGTCCAGCGCGCAGACCTTATCGACGACGCCAGACACCTGCCCGCCACGCAGGTAACAGGCTGCCCGCAGCATACACGAACAGCCTGAAAACCGCGGCCATTACTTCGATGGAGGTGCGAACGGCGAGGAGGTGACCGGGCCATCGCCGACGATCAGCAGTACCGCGACCGTATCCCTGGCGCCGTCCCGGTGCACCTGGTTGGCATAGCGGGTCACCGAAGCCGAACAGGATCGCCTGCTGATTGCCTGCCGGCCGATCGCGCACCATTTGAGCCTGCGAATGTTATTTTGCCTTGCGCTTCTTGACCGGTGCGGGCAGTTCCGCCGCCGAGATCCTGACAAGCTTTGCCATCCAGTCAGCATCATCCCATAAATCGCCAGAAATGAGGAAGCAGGGTTTGGCTCCCGGATACGGCGGCGCTTCACGGACCTTGCCGATGTGCGCACGACCGGCCTTGGTCGGCTTGACGAACAATTGGTCGTCGCACACGAGCGCCACCAACTTGCCGTCGCAATAAATTCCGTACTCACCGAACATCTTGCGCGCAGACACGCTCCCCGCTGTCGCAATCTGCTCGACGATGTAATCCGTGGTGCGTTGCTGCGATGCCATGCGCACAACTCTAGCGCCTTCGCAAGCCGGTTGCTTGAACAATTCGGACAGTGGGCGCGACTGTGCTCGCGATCAACCACTACCGCGGCAGGTGCAAGGTGTCTCCGCCAACGTCCTCCTGACGCGGATAGAGGTCCTTGATGGCGGTGGCGACCGCGTCGTTGTAGCGCTCGTTAAACACCTTGGTCCCCATCCTCTCTTCGGTAACGAAGAAGGCGAAATGGCCGGCACGGATCAAGTTGGCGAATGCAGCTTCATCGTACAGGCCAGTATGCGCAAGCTCGGCTGCGATCGCAGGCTCCCAATCGACCCTCCGGCCGGCACGGATGAGAAGCGTCATATCGTCGGCAATCACGGGCTTGCGCGCTGCCGCGATTCGCTCCACGAGCGGCGTCAATTCCGCTGCTCGGTCAGTCCATTCTGCCGAGCACTGATTTCCCGGCCAAGCAGCAGCGGCATGAACGCGACAGTTGCCGCAAGAGAAAGCAGCAGGGGCGCCTTTCCGAGTCGTGCGGACCTTCCAAACGCCAGTGCAATCACCTGGTTCATCGCGATGCCGGCAAAGATCGCCAGCACCGACAGCCATTCAATCAAGTAGTTGTGGTTAGAACCCGACTTCAGAATAGCCGGCAGCATCAACGTCCTGATAGCGAGGAGAGCAAGAAGAACGAGCGACGCAATGGCGGTGCGATCACCCTTCAACGCGCGAACCGATTGCAGGGCTACGGTCCCGCCTGCCCTGACACAACCTGCCAGCTGTAGAACGTGCCTGCCATGCCAGCAAGACAAGCGGCAGATGGCTGCCTACCCCGGTTGCCAGGTAGACAAGCCGGGATAAGATCGAGCCGGTTCACGTTGTACATGAAGATGTGGCGGACGAACCCGCCATCGGTCAGCCACGTCAGCGTACCCAGGATAATCAGCCCAAGCAGGGTCGAAGCCGCAAGCCCACGCAAGGCTGTCTTCCGGTCGACCAGCAGCAGAACAGCAAAGGCCGCCATCGGTGCAGCGATCCCGATCTGCTTGGTGTAAAGAGACAACACGAACGCGACCGATGCAGCGTAAATCCAGGCCGGACGATCGATCGCGCGGATGGCGAACACGAGGCCGAGCAAGCCAAGCGCGTTTGCCAACATGTCCACGCGCATCAGCGGTGTCCAAGCGATAACCGGGCCGCAACTCAGGAACATCAGTGCCGCAACGATACCGCAAGTGGTTCTGATCCCAACGGAGTACTCCCGTCCCAATCGCCAGCATGGTCAGGCTCGTGATGAGAACCGCGGTCACCGAACGACGAAACGACTTCGACTGCGCGGCCCGCCGCCAGTTGATCGGCACCGCTGATCGCCGCAGTTGCCCCGGCGACCAGGTGGAAGACCGGAGGATAGTGATAGACGATTGCCGGATAGACCTCGAGGGGACCATAAGCGGTCCCCTGCAGCATGTCGCGCATCTGCTGCCAGACGATGCCTTCGCCATAGTCGAGGCTGTAGGGGTAAGACAGCGCATTGAACGAAAAAACGAGCAGCGTGCCGAGATTTCGCAGCAGCAACACCGCAACGATCGCAGCGAGCGCGATGACGCCTTGCTGAAGGCGAACTCTGATCGCGTGCCCCGCGATCCCAGACCAGGATGTCGATCACGGCGGACCGGGCGCGCGACGACGAGCATCTGCTTGCCCATCGGCTTGAAGGGCGATTTGAGATAGGCCGCAATCAGGATCGACCAGATCGGCAGGCGCGACTTGACCGTCAGCGGCAGGAAGCGCGGCCGAACCTCGAGCACCTCCCAGCCGTTGGCGCGCAGGAAATCGGGGAGGCTGATGTGCGAGTAGACCGAGACATGGGTGTAGTCGTCGAAATACTCGCGAAAGGCGTAGCGGTAATTGGGCTGGAGGATGGTCAGCCGTCCGCGCGCCGAGAATGTGCGTTTCAGCGCAGCCAGTACCTTGACCAGCATCTCCTGCGGGATGTGTTCGAACACGTTCGATGCGAACGCGTAGTCGACGCGCTGTCGGCGATCGCGTCCAGCTCATGCACCGGTCCGACGATCGCCTCCACACCGGGCGCAAGGTGCTCGCGCACGCCATCCCAGATGTCGACGGCGATGCGGCGGCGCGCGACCACGTTGTTGATGAAGTCGCCGTAGCCGCGCCGAGATCGAGCACGCAATCGTCCCTGCCGATACGATCGCGAAAAGTAATAGCGCCACAGCGCACGCCAGACACTGCCGCGCCTGGGGTCCTCGGTCAGCCGCGACGCGTGGTAACCGCTCATGCGTAGCGCCAGTCTCCGAACAGACCGACGATCATCCGCACGCCCACCTGCAGGCCGCGCCAGTTGTTGACGTTGCCGCCCTTGCTCAGACCGACGCGCGGGTGGAACGTGATCGGGCACTCGAGCAGGACGAGGTCGTTGTCGAGCGCGGTGTCGAGGAAATGCGCGTTGAACTCGAGATTGACCGACGGCTTCAGCTTGCCGAGCAGCGGCATCAGAGCCTCGCGCCGGCACAGCTTGTAGGTGGTTCCGACGTCGGTGATCGTGCCGCGGCCGAGATGCTTGGCCTCGAGCAGCTTGCCGACGAAGATGTTGCCGTAGTACATGAAGGTGGTGAGCTGGGTCAGATACTGCCGCAGCGGCTCGACGGTGCGCGTGCCGTTGACGATGTCGGCATGCGGCGCATAGGCGAGCAGCTTCTCGATGTCATAGGCGCGGAAGGTCCGGTCGCCCTCGCACAGCACGACGAACTCGGTGTCGTCGAAGCGCACGGCCTCGGTCAGGCAGCGGAAGACGCAGCGGCCGTAGCCGGGCGCGACCTCGTTGAACGTGATGGCGCCGGCGCCTTCGGCGCGCTCGAAGGTGCGGTCCTTCGAGTTGTTGCTGACGACGATGACGCGCTCGACCAGCGGATGCGCGAGAAAGTCCTTCACCGCGCTGGCGATGCTTTCTTCGTCGTTGTAGGCGGTCAGCGCGACGGTGACGCGCCGGCGGCGCACCGGCTCGTAGCGGACCGGCACGTTCGGCTTCTTGCGATGAAACAGCACCAGCAGGTCGAACAGCGCGAGCGCGAGCCCGGCACGATCGGCACGCCGCTGTACCAGACGAGCCATTCGGCGACCGGATCGAGCAGTTCGCGCAGACCCAACAGATAGCGCGGAAACACCAGCAGCACGCCGAACAGATAGACCGCGATGCCGAAGCAGAACAGCAGCACGCCGTAGAGCAGGAACGGCGGGGTCTTCGCGCGGCGCGCGCCTGCGTGCGGGTCATCCGCCATGCTCGAGCTCCTGATCCCAAATCCCCTGGTGCGGACCTCATGCTTAAGGCGGATCGCCAACCGCTGAGTTAACGTTTCGGCGCCTGCATGCCTATGGTTTCAAATTAATTACCGAATTCATAAAACATTAACTCTCTCGCGGCGCGCCGACCGTTCGGGAAAACACGCTGAAATCGATCGGCTTGGTCCGATCGATCCTTCGCGTCACCGGCGGCAGCGGATATTTCAGACCCTGTCGCGCAGTTGAACAGCATCACGCGATCGGTGGCCTTCACGCGCCCGTCCTTCAGACCCTGCTTGTACGCCGCGTAAGTCGCGCCGCCCTCGGGACACAGCAGCAGCCCCTCGCCGCGCGCGACTTCGTCGACCGCCGCCGTGATCGCGTCGTCGCTGACGGCGACCGCATAGCCGCCGCTCTCGCGCACCGCGCGCAGGATCAGGAAGTCGCCGACCGCCGCCGGCACGCGAATGCCGGACGCGATGGTGTGCGCATTCTCGAAGCGCGGCGCGTGCTCCTCGCCCGCCTCGTACGCACGCACCATCGGCGCGCAGCCCTCCGCCTGCACCGCGATCATGCGCGGGCGCTTCTTGCCGAGGAAGCCGATCGCCTCCAGTTCGGCGAACGCCTTCCACATGCCGATCAGACCGGTGCCGCCGCCGGTCGGATAGAAGATCGCATCGGGCACGTCCCAGCCGAGCTGCTCGGCGAGCTCCAGCCCCATCGTCTTCTTGCCCTCGATCCGGTACGGCTCCTTCAGCGTCGAGGCGTCGAACCAGCCGACCTTCGTCTTGCCCTCGCCGACGATCTTGCCGCAATCGTCGATCAGGCCGTTGACGCGGTACACCGTCGCGCCCTGCAGCTCGATCTCGCTGACGTTGATCTCCGGCGTGTCCTCCGGGCAGAACACCGTCGTCTTGATCCCTGCCCGGCTCGCATAGGCGGCAAGCGCCGCGCCCGCGTTGCCGTTGGTCGGCATCGCCATGTGCGTGATGCCGAGCGCCTTCGCCATCGACACCGCCATCACCAGGCCGCGCGCCTTGAACGACCCGGTCGGCAGGCGCCCCTCGTCCTTGACGATGATCTCGCCGCCGCCGAGTTTTTTCGACAGGTTCGGCAGCCGCACCAGCGGCGTCAGCGCTTCGCCGAGACTGACGATGTCGGTGACCTTGCGGACCGGCAGCAACTCGCGATAGCGCCAGATGTCCGGCGGACGCTGCGCCAGCGCATCCTTGCTCAGCGCCGTTCTGCACGCCGGCGAGATCGTAGCGGACCAGCAACGGCTTGCCGGCCGACGACAGGCCGTGGACCTTGTCGGCCTCGAAGCGTTCGCCGGTGTAGGCGCATTCCAGATGCGTGACGAACGTCGGCCGCTCGGTTCGCAGATTCTCGTCGTCGTTCATTCCGCCTCGCATCGCTGCCAGTTCGATTGCGGCACAATGATCGGCGATGCGCGCGGAACAAGCAACAGCAAGCGCCAGCGGCGGCTCCGGCAAAAGGCTATTTCGGCACGCCGAACCTGTACGCAGCCTGCACGAATGCGCCGTAGCGCTCGGTCCGCGACGGCAGCGTCTGGCAGGGACACGCCGTTCCGAAGATGTTGACCAAGGCGTCCGTGTCCGTCCACATCGACCAGTAGCGTCCGCCGGCGCCGACGCTGAACGACGGGTCGAAGGCGTAGGAAACCAGGGCTTCGAGCTGGACGCCCTGCCCCTTGCCGCTTTCCTTCGATACCGTGTCGGCGACGTCGGTGCGCAGCACATGATTGTCCACGCCGCGAAAGCTCACCAGCGGCAGCCATGCGGCATCGACCGCTGCAGCGTGAGTCCGCCGCCAAGTGTAGCCACGCCGCTGAGGCCGACGCGGGCCGCGTGCCACACATTGTCCTGCGTGATCACGAGAGTCGTGTTCGGCATCGCCGGCGCGCACACCAGCGTTCGGCAGGACGATCTGCGAACAGCCGAAGGCGGAATAGCTGTCGCTGAGGTAGGCTGTAGCCGAGAAGCCGCCGACCTTTGCGCTCGGACCCCTGAACATCGCGTAGCCGACGTCGAGCGCCGCGTAGCCAAGCGAACCCTTGACCGGATCGGACAGCGTGTTCGAATACGGAATGGTGTTGCCGGCGAGCAGCCAGTCTTCGTCGTGCATCTTGCCGGAGACCAGCCTGCCGCCGCCGGCAAATCCTTTGACGAACACGCCTTCAGTCGTATCGACGCGGCCGAACGCCTCACCGGACCAGGCGCTGCTGTCGTAGGTCAGCCGCGACACGAGGAAATTCTGGTCGAACGGCAGCGTCGAGCCGCCAAGGTCTTTCTGATGACGGCCAAAGCTGTACCAAGCGCGCGTGCCGATCTCGACCTCGACCGCCGAGACGCACGTCCTCCGTCGCGCCACGCAGGCGATAGTCGCCGTCGAAGGGACGCCAGATGGCGCGCGAATCCTCGCCGAGTTTCGCGTTCACGCCGAGTTTGATCGCGTGCATGCTCTGCCGCGCGTCGACGGTGCCGCCGGGCAGCGCGACGTAGGCATTTGCAAGCGGGACCAGCTTGCCGGAACGTCACCGGGGTCGCGATCTCCGCGCCGCCGAAGTCCGATGTAGTCGTATTCGAACTTCAGCGACCAGGTCGGCGTCAGCGCACGCTCGACGCCTGCGCCCGCCGTCCAGCCGAACCGCGTGCCCGTCGTGGCCGTCGTGATCGGCGGGTACGGACCGCCATTGGTGGTAATATCGATCGTCTCATGCAGCGCAGCCCCGCCGCCCTTGACGAACAGCAGCGTGCGCCCGCCAGCCCCGGCTGCGTATCCCGCGCGTCCGGTGACGCTGCCGGCGAAACGTCTGGCTGACCCGGCAGTTCGCCGAGAGGATCGAGCCGGACGACGCGAGGCAGGTGTTGGTTCCGTCGGACGTGAGGATGCTGGCGTCGGCTTCGACGCCGAACACGAAAGCTGTGCCGGGCATCTGCCAGTTGTAGCCGAGCTGCGCCCCGCCAATCGCCATCGGGCTGCGGACGGTGTCGCCGTAGATCGACGGCCCTGCGCCCCTGAAGTTGCGTGAGACCGAAGCCGCCGCCGCTGTGGGTGCCGCCGTAGAACCCGGTCCAGGTCCAGACCTGCTGGCGGTGGCACGCTCGCGCGGAATGAACACGGGCGGATCGGCCGCGCCCGCCGTTCCGAGCCCGGCAACGAGAACTAAAGCAGCTGCAACGGGAACTCGCATCACGACACCACGCGCACCGGCAGTGCTGCAACCACAGTGCGGTGAAGTCCTTAAAATTGTCCGATGATTTTCAGGCTTTGGTAACCGCGTTTATTGACGCACCGTTAACGCTGTCGTCCCGCAAGCGAGAGGCGCGCTCAACGCCGGAGAATCGGCCTTTGCCGACCGGCTCGACCAGTTCGCGGTACATGGCCAGCCAGCCGCGCTCGTCGGTCTTGTCCCAGCGCGTCATGTTCCTGCGACGGCGCGCGAGCTTCGGCTCGGAGACTTCAAGATCGGCCGTCCGCTTCTCGACGTCGATGGCGATGATGTCGCCGTTCTCGACCAGGCCGATCGGACCGCCGGCCGCCGCTTCGGGCGCAACCTCGGCGACGGTGATGCCGACATTGGTGAGGCCCGAAAGCTGACCATCGGTGACGACGGCGACCTTGCCGGCGAGCCCCGCGCCGAGCACGGCGAAGACCACCGCCGACGCGACGCCCATGCCGGGCGTTCCCCTCGGGCCGAGGCCGCGCACGACGACCACCTGGCCGGCGCTGACCTTGCCGTCCTGGATGCCGTTGATGGCGTCGAGCGCGTTCTCGAACACGACCGCGGGGCCGCGCAGCTGCAGATTGCGCTGCTCGGTGACGCTGAGTTTGACGATGCTGGTTTCCGGCGAGAGGCTGCCGCGCAGCATGACGATGGTCGGATGCTTGCCGAGCGGACGCGAGACCGGACGGATGGTCTCCTCGTCCGTCACCTTGAAGCTCGCGAGATTCTCGGCCAGCGTCTTGCCGGTGACGGTCCGCGCGCCGGTCTTCATGAACTGCTGCAGCTGCTTCATCACGCCCTGCGTGCCGCCGGCCGCCTCGAAGGCTTCGGTGGTGGCGTCGCCGTTCGGACGCACCGCGGTCAGCAGCGGAATGACGTCGGCATATTTTTCGAACAGCTTGTAGACGTCGACGTCGCAGCCGGCCTCCTGCGCGACCGCCGCCAGATGCTTGGCCGAGTTGATCGAGCCGCTGACGCAGAGCATGACCATCACCGCGTTCTCGAACGCCTCGGTCGTGAGAATGTCGCGCGGCTTCAGGTCCTCGTCGATCATCGCGACGATGCGCCTGCCCGCCTGTTCGACGAACTCCCACATCCTGTCGCTGTTGGCGAGGATCGGCGTCGAGCCGGGCAGCGACATGCCGAGCGCCTCGCAGGCGGCATGCAGCGTGTTGGCCGTGCCCATGCCGGCGCAGACGCCGGGCCCCTGGATGGCGACGTCGCTCATCTCCTTGATCTCGTCGATCGAGACCTTGCCGAAGGCCAGCCCGCCGGCGGTCGCGAACACGTCCTCGATGTCGCAGAGATGGCCCTTGTGCTGGCCGCTCGGCTGGTAGCCGCAGCAGAAGATCAGCGTCGGGATGTTCAGCCGTCCCGCGGCCATCAGCTGGCCGGGCGGGGTCTTGTCGCAGGAGGCGAGGCAGACCATGCCGTCGAGCAGCGCGCCCTCGACCTGCGCCTCGATGTCGTTGGTGATCAGGTCGCGCGCGGAGAGGATGTAGCCGCCGCGATGGCCCCACGAGGTGACGAAGTCGGCCGGCGCGGTGGTGCGCACCTCGAAGGCGACGGCGCCGGCGGCGCGGATCGCCTCCTTCATGCGCTTGGCAATGCCGTCGAGATGGGAGTAGCAGATCGCCAGATCGGACGATGAATTCACCACCGCGATCTTCGGCTTGTCGAAGTCCGCGTCCGTCAGGCCGAGCGCGCGCCACAGCGCGCGCCGCGTCGCCCAGCGCGCATTGCCGTATTCCGCGTTGCTGCGAAGCTTTCTGGCCATCTTCAGCCTTCGATCGCCCAGGCGGTGTTCGCCGGCGTCGTCAGCGTGACGGTATCGCCGACCGCAACCGGCTGCTGCGACGGCGCCTCGACGCGCAGCGTTTGCGCCGCCGTCTCCACCGCGATCGAACGGCGCGAGCCGCGGAAAATCATGTCCTTCACCTTGCCCGTCCAGCGGATGGCATCGGCCGTCGCCGGCCGCGCCGTTCGACGACAGCGAAATCGTCTCCGGCCGCACCAGCACGCCGACACGCGTGCCGGGCGAAAGACGCGCGGCCGCGCGGCACTGGCCGCGCCAGTCCTTGCCGGCGACGTCGAGGCGGAAGTAGCCGGCCTCCGCCGGCTGGCTCGCCGTCACCTCGGCGTCGAGCAGGTTGGGCGAACCGAAGAAGGCGGCGACGCTGCGGCTGCCGGGCCGCTGATAGATTTCTTCCGGCGAGCCGACCTGCAGGATCTTGCCGCCCTGCATCACCACCACGCGGTCGGACAGCGCCATCGCCTCTTCCTGATCGTGCGTGACGTAAAGGCTGGTGATGCCGAGCCGCTTCTGCAGCTTGCGGAATTCGTCGCCCATCTGCGTCCGCAGCCGCGCATCGAGGTTCGACAGCGGCTCGTCGAGCAGCAGCACCTCGGGCTCGAACACCAGCGCGCGCGCAATGGCGACGCGCTGCTGCTGGCCGCCCGACAGCGCCGGCGCCGGACGCTCGGCGTAGCTGCTCCATCTCGACGAGACCGAGCGTCTTCATCACCCGCTCCTTGATCTCGGCCGCGGGCGGCGGCGGATGCGCAAGGGATAGGCGACGTTGTCGAACACCGTCATGTGCGGCCAGATCGCGTAGGACTGGAACACCATGCCGAGGCGGCGGCGCTCCGCCGCCACGAAGATCGAGCGATCGGCGTCGCTGACGACCGCGTCGCCGATGGTGATGCGCCCGGTCGTGTTCTGCTCCAGCCCCGCGATCATGCGCAGCGTGGTGGTCTTGCCGCAGCCGGACGGGCCGAGCAGCGTCAGGAACTCGCCCGCCTCGACCTTCAGGTTGACCCGATCCACCGCAAGCGCCGTGCCGAAGGCGCGGCTGACGTTTTCGAGCAGAACAGCAGTCATCGATTACTCGCAGCCTTTCAGATCACGGATAGAGTTGCTTGGCGCGATCGAGCATCGTATCCTGCCGGTCCACATCGGTGGTGCCGAGCAGCTTGATGCCCTTCAGTTCGGCACCCGCCTCGCCCGCCTTGTCGAGAATGCCGTCGACGGTCGGTATCAGTCCCGCAACCGCGTAGGCCGTCTGCACCTGCTCGCTGAGGTAGTGGTTGATGAACAGGCGCGCGGCGTTCGGATGCGGCGCGCCGGTCAGGATGCCGAAATCGAAGCGGATGTAGGGCAGGCCCTCTTCCGGCGCGATGAACTTCACCGGCAGCGACTTCAGCGCCAGCCAGTTCGAGAACAGCTGCGGAATGCGCATCGGATACTCGCCGCGGGCGACACGGCGCTCGTCATTGCCGACGTCGCGGCTCAGCACCAGCCCTGCTGCGAGAGTGCGGTGTTGTAGGCGTCGCCGAGCTTGTCCTGGAAGGCGGAGAACATCACGTTGCCGCCGCCCAGCGCGCGCGGATCGTCGGAGATGATCTTGCCCTTCCACTTCGGGTCCTTGATGTCCTGCCAGGATTTCGGCACGTCGGCGCCCTTGACCGCATTGGTGTTGATCAGGATGCCGTAGCCGAGAATGTAGGTCGGCACGCCGAAGTCGCTGGCCTGGTGATCCTTGAGCAGATTCTTCGCGTTGGGGATGCCGCCATGCGTTCTGGATGTAGCCCTGGCGCTGCTGCCGCACGAGGCTCGCCGCGCCGTTCTGCACGACGTCGGCGATATAGCGCTTCGAGGTCTGCTCGGTGCGGATGCGCTCGGTCATGTCGCTGGCGCGCACGTCGAGCAATTCGACGGTGATGCCGTACTTGGCCTCGAAGCTCTTGATGATGTCGAGATGCGCCTTCGCGCCCAGGAACGAGGTGTAGAAGGCGACCTTGCCCTCCTTCTTCGCCGCCGCGACGACGTCGGCCGGCATGTCCTGATCGGCCGCACGCGCGACGCCGATCACCGAGGCCGCGATAGCCGCGGCAATGGCCGCCACCTTGAAGAGTCTTGCCGAACATGTTGTCCTCCCGTTTCTTCCCTTGTTGTTTCGTCACAGCGTACTGATCCGCCGCTTGATCACCACCAGCTGCACCCAGCGGAATACGATCACCAGCGCCATCATCATCAGGCCGATCACGCTGACCTCTTCCGCAAGCCCGTTGACCCAGCGCTTCACCAGCACCACCGACAGCACTTCCGAGCCGGTCGTGTAGAGCATGATCGAGGCCGACAGTTCGCGCATGATGCCGAAGAACGTCAGCACCCAGCCGACCGCGAACGCCGGCCAGGCCAGCGCCACCAGAATGCGCGTCAGCGTCTGCCAGAAGTTCGCGCCATGCACGCGCGAGCATTCCTCAAGATCGAAGGAAAGCTGCGCGTAGGCGCCCGACATCACCCGCACCGACACCGGCGTGCCGAGCGCGAGATAGGCGAAGAACAGCGCCCAGACCGTGCCGTAGATCGGAATCGCCGCGGGCAGCATCGCGAAACCCCAGAGGAAGCCGATTGCCAGCACGATGCCGGGCATCATCCATGGCAGCCAGGCGATGGCGTCGATCAGGCGCCGGCCGCGCCATGTGGTGCGCACGGAGACGTAGGCGACGATGCTGCCGAGCACCATCGTCGCGGTGGCGCCGACCAGGCCGAGCACCATGGTGTTCTTGGTCGCGCGCCAGAATTCGCTGTCGCCGAGCACGGCGCGATAGTGCTCGAGCGTCAGGTTGTCCCAGCCGTAGAAGCCGAAGAACTTGAAGAACGAGCCTGCCACAAGCTGGCCGACCGGCAGCACCGTGGTCACGAAGAAGAACAGCAGGCAGAACGTAAACGTCGCCCAGCGCCACGCGCCGAGCTTGACCACGCCCGGGTTGAAGCCCTTGCCGGTGACGGTCTGGAAACTCCTGCCGCGCAGCACCGTCCACTGCCAGACGACCAGCAGCAGCATCAGACCCATGATGACGAAGCTCAGTGCGGTCGCCGACTGATAGTTCGGCACCGCGCGCTGGCTGATGGAGTCGTAGATTTCGGTGGAGATGACCTTGATGCCGGCAGGCGTGCCGAAGAACAGCGGCGACTCGAAACTCTCGATGCCGCGGATGAAGCTCAGCATCACGCCGCTGGTCAGCACCGGCAGCAGCAGGAACAGCGTGATCCTGCGGAAGGTGGTCCAGCGCGACGCGCCGCACATCCGGCTTGCCTCTTCGAGCGCGGGATCCATGGCGCGGAAGGCATCGACCAGAAACAGGAACAGGAACGTGGTCGTGTATTGCGACATGTGCCAGATCACGCCGCCATAGGAAAAGACGTTGATCGGCGAGGTCTCGGAACCGGTGATCGCCTTCCAGGTCTGGTTGATGAGACCGACCTGGACGTTGCCGAGCATGCCCCAGGCCATCGCGGTGAGGATCGGCGGCACGAAGAAGGGCAGCGTGATCATCACCTCGAGCACGGCGCGATACGGCGTATCGGTACGGGCGATGATCCAGGCAAGAAAGATGGCGACGGCGAGCGATGGAACCGTCTTTGCAAAGGAAATGCCGATCGTATTGAGCAGCACGACCAGATTGTGCGTGGTCATGATCTGCCCGGTAGCCGTCGAGATTGAATACGCCAGCAGCGCCCGGTGGCGTCGAGTGCAGGCTGCCATAGAGCAGCATCGACATCGGATAGACGGTGAGGAAGCCGAGCAACAGCAGCAGCGCCAGCACCGCCAGATTGCGGCCGCGCAGCAGCGCCGCAGGCGATCGGTGAGCTGCGGGCCCTCCAGTCCCCTCGCCGTCAGCCGGCCTGCCGTCTGCTCCGACATTCCCGTGCCTCAGCCGCGACGCTTGGTGATTTCGACGATGCCATTGTCGGCATCGACCTTGACCCAGTCGCCGGTCTCGATCACCTGCGAGCGGATCCTGATCCAGCTCCGTCATCGCCGGCGCGTGCGTGACCACGGCGCCGAGCGCGACCTTGGTCGTCATCTTGTTGAAGATCATCGCCCGCGGCGACGCGCCGTTCAGCCGCGCCATGTGAAAATAGGCCGACCAGCCGGACGAGCCCTTGGCGCCGGGAAACACCAGGACCTTGTCCTTGAAGCTCTGGCCGCGCAGTTCGTGCCGGCGCTCGATCACGGTGCCGTCGCGCTCGTTGATGCCGCCCCAGCCGGAGATCGTGTCGCGGGTGACGATCGCCTCGCCCTCGGCGCAGCCGCCGACGACCTTGCGCCCGCGCAGCACGATTTTCGTCTGGTCCTTGCGCACGAGCGTCTCGCTCATCGCAGGCCTCCGTCCCAGCGGCCGCTGACCGCCGCCTCGACGCAATGCTTGACCGAGCCGAACCAGGCCGACACGCCGGTGATGGCCGGCAGATAATGCGCCTGCTTGGCCGAATCGGTCGCGACCACTTTGGTGCCCTTCGGCATGTGCGCGCGAGATCGCCGGACAGGTGTCGCTCATGACATGGCCGCCGGCGTCCATGATCATCTTCGTGTAGCCGTTGCGATCGGCGACCTCGCGCAGCGCCGCGCGGCGTATGCACCCAGAGCTCGGTATTGGCGCTGATCTTGCGGCCGTCGAGCAGCGACGCGATCAGCCAGACCTGGTCGATGGAATTGTGCGGGCAGCCGAGCATGACGAAATCGACGTTGCGGTCGCGTGGCGCAGTTCAGATTCTCGTAAGCTGTGCGCCGCTCCTTCTCGCCATAACGGACGATGCCGCGCACCGGATTGCCGCCGAACGCTTCCTCGACCGTCGCGCGCTTCCGGCGTGATGTCGGGGATGTGGTACATCTCGACGCCGCCGGACGATGCCGCCGCCGCACCAAAATGCTTCAGCTTGATCAGGCTCGGCTGCTTGTAGCGGCCGGTCGAGCACCGGGATCTCGTCGTCGACGATCTCGCCGAGGTAGTAGCCGAGCAGGCCCCAGTCCATGATGTCGTCGACGTCGATGTCCACCTCGACGAGATGGGTGCCGCGCCGGTTCTCCTTGATGTGATAGCCCCAGTAGGGAATGCGGCCGGTGAGCGCCGCGGCGCCGGTGCTCTCCTTGCCCTCGGTGTTGGTGCGCGCGCCGAGCACCGAGTTGCAATAGACGACGGCGGAGGATTCCATCCAGGCGCAATGCTCGCCCTTCACCGGCACATTGCCGACCTGATAGGGCGTGCAGGTCGCGAACATGTTGATGCCGCGGCTGCCGAAGAATTCCTCGCCGCGCTTCTGCTGCTCGGCGAGATCGTCCGGAATGCCCTGCATGCGCCAGTTGGCGTTGTCGATGCCGGTGATCAGCTGGCAGGTGTGGGCGACCATCTTCGGCACCTCGACCACTTCCGCGCTGTCGAGATTGAATTCCGAATAGACCGCATCGAAGCCCTTCTTCGACAAGTTCGCGCACCGACGGCGTCGAGGCATTGAAGGCGCCGGCGACATTGTTGGTCTCCACCAGCCGCTCGGCGCCGAGCGCCTCGCCGTAGCGCACGAGCAGGTCCATCGCCCGCGCTTTCGCGCGGCCGTGGACGCCGTCGAGCATCTCTTTCTCGTCGTCGGTCAGTTTCATGTCACGCGTTGCCGTCAGGCCGCCTTGCTCGGCCATCGCATGTGTTTGGTCTCGATATTGTCGTGCACGCGCTTGCGCCAGCGCCTGGATGTCGATCTGGTGCACGCTGCCGGTGCCGGCAAGATCGAGCGCATTGGCGGCCGCCGCGCCCATCGCCATGCACGGGCCCATCACCCGCACGCTCGACAGCGCCGCGCAGTCGCGCATCGATGCAGCGGCCGGCGGCGACGACGTTGTCGCCGTCGGCCGGGATCATGCTGCCAATGGCACATAATGCACATGGTCGATCGCCGAAGGTCTGCCAGTGATGGCCGTCGGAGTGGTCGTGCAATTCGATCGGCCAGGCGGTGCGCGCAACGGCGTCCGGGAACTTCGTGCCGGCGCGCACGTCGTCGACCGTGAGCTGCTGGCGGCCGACGATCCAGCGGGTCTGGCGGATGCCGGGAAAGCCGTAGGCGCGAATGCGCGCCTTGCCGAAAGCACTCGGGGAACTCGTTGCGCAGAAACTCGACCGCGCGGTCGGCCTGGTCCTTGCCGTCAATCGCCCTTGATCGAGGCTTCGATCGGATCGAGCGGCGTCTCCACATGGGTCATGTTCATCGCGGCGACGCCGCGGCCGGGAATGACGAAGCCAAGTCCCTCGCGGCGGACGAGGCCGTACTTGTCGCCCTTCTCCTTCATCTTCGCCGGGATTTCCTCGCGCGTCGGATGCTTCGCCTCGTCGATGTTCTCGAGCATCACCATCTGCGTGCCGTAGATCGGGCTGGTCGGCTCGCGGCAGGCAAAGCCCGCCTGATAGACCAGCGCCGCGTCGCCGCTGGCGTCGACGAAGCCGGTCGCCTGCACGTCGACGTCGCCGTAGCGCGTGGCCAGATGCAGCGTCTTGATGCGCCGGCCTTCGACATCGCACATCGCGCATCACCGCGCCGACGATCACGGTGATGCCGAGCTCGCGCACCGTGCGCTCGATCCAGCGGCCGAGCGCGACCTCGTCGTAGTAGACGACCGTCGTGTGCGGGCCGTTGCGGTAATAGAGCTGCTCGCTGTTCTTGCCGAGCGTCTCCATGATGTCGTCGGCGATGCCGTGGGTGAACTGGTAGCCGTGCGTGCCGTTGGAGAAGAGGCCGCAGAACGTGCCGATGATCGAATTCACCGCCTGCCCGCCCAGCGCCGGCATGCCGTCGACCAGGATCACCTTGCGCCCGAGCCGGGCCGCCTCGATCGCCGCGGAGGCGCCGGCGGCGCCGGCGCCGACGACGCAGATGTCGCCTTCGACCTTGCGCACCGCGCCCTTGCCCGGCCTGCGGACGATCCGGGTGCCTTCCGCTTCCGCCATGCGCCTTCTCCCGTCTTTGTTCTTGGCGCGATGCTAGTCCGCGTCGAAATGGGCGAAAAAGCAGCATCAGTGACCAACAGCTTTCTCGAAACGAGAAAGGCGGCTAAGCTATTGGGAACAAGGATAGTTCCGCGGCCAGACCGGTCGATGCCGGATTGCCGCAGGAACGCGGGACAACTCAGCTTTCTCGATTGGAGAAAGGCATGTGAACTACACTTCTGAATATAAAGGCTTTTCTCACCACGGCCCGGGCCGGGAGCTTTTCGGCCGCCGCGCGCGAGCTTGGCGTTGCCCCATCCGTGATCGTCAAGCGCATCAACCGCCTGGAAGACCAGATGCGCGCGCAGCTGTTCGTGCGCTCGACGCGCAAGCTGTCGCTGACGGAAACCGGCGAGCGCTACTTCCCGCGCTACCAGACCATCGTCGGCGACGTCGAGGACGCCATCAACGGCGCCGCGTCAGCGCCACGGACCGGATCGAGGGCCAGTTGCGGATCAAATGCCCGACGACGCTGGCGATCCTCAACTTCGGCGAAATCCTGAACGACTTCCAGGTCGCCCATCCCGGCATCGCCATCGACCTCGTGCTGATCGACCGCTCGGTCAACCCGGTGGAAGAGGATTTCGACATCGCCATCGGCGCGATGCCCGCGTCCTACGCCAACGTGATCGACGAGCCGCTGTCGCCCTACCCGCGCGTCCTGTGCGCCGCGCCCGCCTACATCGACGCGCGCGGGCGAACCGAAACATCCGATCGACCTGATCGGCCACGACTGCCTGACCTTCCAGACCACCGGTTCGACCTGGTCGTTCGAAAGCCCGCGCGGGCTGATCAACGTCGACGTGCGCTCGCGCTTCTCCGCCAACGACAGCCAGATCCTGCAGAGCGCCGCCTGCCGCGGCCTCGGCATCGCCATGGTGGCGCGCTACATCGCCCGGCCGGCGATCGAAGCCGGCCAGCTGCAAACCTTGCTGCCGGACTATCCGGTGCCGGAGCTGTGGCTGAAGGCGCTGATTCCGACCAACAAGATCCGCCGTGCCGCGGTGCAAAGCCTGCTGACGTGGATCAAGCAGCGCATGCAGCCGCTGCCGTCCTGGGCGGTGTGAACGCCAGCCGTACCAAAGCTGACAGAATGCGCACGTGCCCGTCTTGCGGACGGCGGCGCATGGCCTAAAGTCATACAGACAGCGAAGGGCCACGCGCTTCAGACTGGAGCGCACGAACAAGAACCCGAAGACATTGCATCTCCTTTCAGGGACGGAGGAGCGCGACATGTATCGGAAAATTCTTCTTGCCTACGACGGATCGACCGAAGGCAGGCGCGCACTGCGCGAAGGCGCAGCACTCGCGCTGCGCTGCAACGCAGAAGTGTTCCTGCTCGCCGTGATCGACAACTCGGTCAGTCTCGGCACGGCCGACGGCGCCTACGCGCAGGTGATCGGCGAAGAACAGATCGCCTATCAGGCGGTGCTGGACGAAGGCGTGCAGCGGCTTCGCGCGATCGGCTTCTCGCCGGAGTTCCGCCTCGGCTGGGGACGGCCGGGCGAGGTGATCGTCTCGGTCGCCCAGGAAATCGGCGCCGATCTCGTGGTCGCCGGCCACCGCCGCAAGGGCGTGCTGGCGCAGTGGTGGTCGGAATCGGTCGGCATCTACGTGATCAAGCACATCGGCTGCAGCGTCCTGATCGGTCAGACCGAATACAACGACGAGCAGTTCGCGAAGATCACCGAAGGCGTATCGGAAGGCTGAGGTGGCTTAGCCGCGCTGCGATCTACTCGCGTCGCCGCACTCCACACCACCACAGCACAGTGCAGGCGCATTGTACGGAAGCAGACCAAGCGTCGCGCCGCAGGGCACGGCTGTGATCCTGCCAGCTTCCAGGTGTCAGATCGCGACAGCCTGCGGCACCGCAACGCGATCGCATCCTTGACGCCAACGGGGTGAGGCTGCAAGCTTTCGGCGACGGGCCATGGAAGCGCAAGACTTGTCAGCGCCTGTTCCGGGAGTGATACGCGTGGGGTGGAAGCACATCCATTGCCTGACCGGTCCCGAAAGCCCGCAGTGGGCTGACGCAGACGCATACAAATCATCGAGATGATCGCTGCCGCGAGGTCTTCGGGCCTCAGCGCGTTTCGCATGCGACGTCCAACTGGCGACCTGGAAGTACGGAGAATTCAATAAGAACGTAAAGGGAGACGACGATGCGCGGGATCGCGAAGGGATTGCGGCGACGGCGATGCTGGCCTGTGCGGCTTCGACCGCGCAGGCGCAGACGCTGAAGGTGATGAAGTCGCTCGACGCGCCGCACTTCGACGGCCATCGCACCACCTGGGCGCCGACCGCCGACGTCACCAACATGATCCTCGACACGCTGGTCGCGCTCGACTGGGACGGCCGGACCGTCATTCCCTATCTCGCCAAATCCTGGACCATCAGCGAGGACGGCAAGACCTACACCTTCAAGCTGCGCGACGACGTGCAGTTCTGCTAGCGGCAAGAAGTTCACCTCCGCCGACGTGGTCTACAGCTTCAAGCGCCTGCTCGATCCGGCCACCAAGGCGCCGCTGAAATGGCGCGCCGGCAACGTGAAGGACCTGCGCACCCCCGACCCCTACACCGTCGAGTACGAGCTGAACGAGCCCTACTCCGACCTGATGCTCAACTTCTCGAGCTTCAGCATGGCGATCCACAATCAGGAGAGCGTGGAGAAGCACGGCAAGGACTACGGCACGCAGGCGATCGACGGCACCGGTCCGTGGTGTTTCGAGTCCTGGCAAGCCGCGCACGCAGACGGTGCTCAAACGGCACGACGCCTACAAGTGGGGCCCGTCGATGTACAAGAACAAGGGTCCGGTCAAATTCGAGAAGATGGTCATCACCATCGTGCCCGAGGACTCTGCCCGTCGTCGCGGCGATGATGAGCGGCAGTTTCGACATCACCCACAACATGCCGTTGCAATTCCTCGATCAGGTCAGCAAGGCGCCGATGCTGCAGGTGCAGCAGGCGAAACCGATGCACCTGCTCAACTACTTCGGCTTCAAGACCAACCGGCCGCTGGTCGCCGATCCGCGCGTGCGCGAGGCGATGAGCATCGCCATCAAGCGCGCCGACATCGTCAAGAGCACGGTGCAGGGCCACGCCGACCCCGCCTACACCTTCGTCGATCCGGCGGCGCTCGACTACGAAGACGGCATGACGCACGTCAAGGAGGACGTCGAGCGGGCGAAGAAGCTGCTCGACGAGGCCGGATGGAAGATGGGCCCCGACGGCTTCCGCTACAAGGACGGCGTGAAGCTCGCGCCGAAGGTCTACTTCACCGCGGTCTCGTACGGTCCGCGCGTGTCCGAGGCGATCCAGGGCTACATGCGCCAGATCGGCGTCGACTGGAACATCATCGGCTTCGACTCGACGATTGCGCCGGCGAAGATGGCCGAACTCGACTACGAACTCTGGACCGTGACGTACTCCTACCTCTCGGCCGGCGATCTTCTGAACTACTATTTCGATTCATCGAACATCCCGGTGCCGAACCGGATGTTCTGGAACGATCCGCAGACCGACGAATGGCTGAAGGCCGGCCGCTCGGCGCTGACCGAGAAGGACCGCGCGAAGTACTACGGCCTCGCGCAGAAGCGCATCAGCGAAAATCATCTCTGGATTCCGGTGATGAACGTCGGCCTGCACATGGTGACCAACAAGCGCCTGAAGGGCGCGCGGCCGCACATGATCCACCAGAACGTCATGTACAAGGCGCTGGACTATTCGTACTAGCGCGGCTCACTCCGGCTCGCTGCCGGCGGCGGATCGTCGTCCGTGTCCGGTTGCGCCGGCGGGGGCCTGCGCAGCCCGATCAGCGCGCCGGCCAGCGTGACAATCGAACAGGTGCTGGCGGCGAGCAGCAACAGCGCAAGTTTGAGCCGCAGCCGCTCGGCATCCGCCGGCGCTCAACTGCAGCCGGCGCAGGCGCGCCCTGCGGGCTCGGCGTCTGCCGGATTTTCCACGAGGACTGTCGCCGACGGCATCTGGCGCGCGATCTGGCCGATCAGAACGACGAACACGGCGGCCTGCACGACAAACGCCAAAAGGAAGATCCAGCCCCATTTGCGCCGGGGCTTGTCGGCAGACGGGCTCAACGGATGTCATCGATCGTTCCGGTTCAAAGCGACGGCTTGCGCCGTCCCTTAGCACAAATCAGCCCGGGACCGGCTCGCCGCGTCCAGCGTTCCGCGTTGACGGCGCCAGCCGGCGCCTCGCCCTGGATGATCGCCGCCACCTGCCGCACCGTCTCGAGCGCCTGATACTCGATCGCCGGCGGCGTCAGGCCGCCGATATGCGGCGTCGCGATCACGTTCGGCATGCGCGCCAGCTCCGCGCTCGGCATCTGGTCGCGCGCGCGGCCGACATCCATGGCGGCGCCGGCAATACGCCTGTCGCGCAAGGCTGCGGCAAGCGCCGCCTCGTCGACCAGTTCGCCGCGGGACAGGTTGATGAAGACGGCGTGCGGCTGCATCGATGCAAACTGCGCGGCGCCGATCAGGTTTTCCGTGTCCTTGTTGGCCACGACCAGGCAGATCACGTAGTCGGCCCGCCGCAGCAGTTCGTCGAGCGGCACGTGCCGGATATCCGGACTCGTCGACCTTGGCGAACGGATCGGTGACCAGCACCGTCATTCCGAGCGGCTGAACGATGCTCGCGAGATATCGCCCGATGCTGCCGTAACCGATGATGCCGACGCTCGAGCCCGACAGTTGCCGTCCCATCATGACGTCGGGCGCACGCCCGGCACGATAATCCAGCGGTTGCGCGCGAAATGCCGCGCGACAGATCGATCATGAATCCGAGCGCGAGTTCGGCGACCGACTGCGTGAACCCGGGCCCCGCGCGGGTCACCAGCACGCCGGCGGCGGACGCAGCCTCGACATCGACGTTGCGGATGTCGACCGCGCAGCGGACGAAGGCGCGGAGTTTCGGCAATTGCGCGAAGACTTCCGCAGGTCCCGCCGTCAATCGATCGGCGACGATCACGTCGGCATCGCGCGCGGCACGAACCAGACCGGCGACGTCGAGCGCATCATCGGCCTCGTGCAAAGACACCTCACCCAGCCGCTGCAGTCCGCGCAACGCCCGCTCGCCGTAATATTGCCGCCGCGACTGCGGGGTGTGGGTGAGTAAAATCCTGAAATGCACCGCGCAAATCTCCCGCCCGCTTCGGCCGCACCTTGGGGGCCGGAAGGCGGGACTATACGGGAGCGAGAACCCTGCATCGATACCGCGCCGAAAAAATCATGGCGCACCAATCAATTAGTGCACATCGTTACCTTCCGTTCGCCCATGGGTTACGGCGCCGGGGTGAAGTCCGAATATGACCTCTGGAAAGCGGTCGCGACCGACGGCAACATCGAGCTGGACGAGCATCAGCCGGTTTTGGACAGTCCAAAGCCCGCGGGTCGTTTGCTGCCGGCTTTCTTTCTGCATATGCCTGTGCAATATCCTTCAAAGGCCCGGTGCCCGCTCGCCGGGACGGGCAAAAAGGCTAAGAACAAAGACTTCAGGGAGGCATCATGGCATCGACGTCCCGCTTTCAGGGCAAGATCGGCCGCACCGTCCACGAGAGCACGCCGCACTGGCCGGACCTGCCGCGGCCGCGCAAGGGCGCGCCGAATGTGGTGGTGGTCCTGTTCGACGACATGGGCTTTGCGCATCTCGGCTGTTACGGCTCGTCGATCTCGACGCCGAACATCGACCGCCTGGCGGCGAACGGACTGCGCTTCACCAATTTCCACACCACCGCGCTCTGCTCACCGACCCGCGCCGCGCTGATGACCGGCTGCAATCACCATTCGGTCGGCATGCGCGGGCTCGCCAACTGGAGCACGGGCTATCCGAACTGCACCGGCACCGTGACGAAGAGCGCGGCGACGATTGCCGAAGTGCTGCGGCCGGGCGGCTACTCCACCTTCGCCGTCGGCAAGTGGCACCTCACCCCGATGGAGCAGACATCGCCGGCCGGCCCGTTCGACCAGTGGCCGCTCGCACGCGGCTTCGACCGCTACTACGGCTTCCTCGAAGGCGAGACCGACCAGTGGCGTCCGGATCTGACCTGCGACAATCATCCGGTGCAGCCGCCGAAGACGCCTGATGAGGGTTATCACCTCAGCGAAGACCTGATCGATCAGGCGATCGGCATGGTGCACGCGCAGAAGGCATCCGTGCCGGAAAAGCCGTTCTTCCTCTACGTCGCGTTCGGCGCGACGCATGCGCCGCATCAGGCGCCGAAGAAATACATCGACAAGTACCGCGGCAAGTTCGACGCCGGCTGGGATGTGGTGCGGAAGGAGTGGTACGAGCGGCAGAAGCAGCTTGGCATCATCCCGCCGGATACTGACCTTGCGCCGCGCAATCCGGGCGTGAAGGCCTGGATCGAACTCACGCCGGATGAACGCACGCTGGCGCTGCGCCTGCAGGAGGCTTTCGCCGGCTTCCTCGAACACACCGACGCGCAGATCGGCCGGCTGATGGATGACCTCGCCGCCCGTGGCGAACTCGACAACACGCTGTTCCTGCTGATGTCCGACAACGGCGCCAGCCAGGAAGGCGGCGCGTCCGGCATGGTCGACTACTCGCGCTATTTCAACGGCCGGCCGGAGCCGATCGAAGAGTCGATCGCACGCATCGACCAGATCGGCACGCCGGAAGGCTTCAACAACTATCCCTGGGGCTGGGCTGCGGTCGGCAACACACCGAACAAGCGCTACAAGCAGAACACCCATGGTGGCGGCATCCGCGATCCGCTGATCGCGCACTGGCCGGCCGGCATCAGCGACAAGGGCGGCATCCGCCACCAGTTCCACCACGTCACCGACATTGCGCCGACCATCTTCGAGGCGGTCGGCACGTCGCGTCCGGACATCGTCAACGGTCATCCGCAGATGCCGGTGCACGGCACCAGCCTGTTCTACGCCTTTGCGCCGGAGGCCGCGTCGACGCCGACGCGCAAGCAGGTGCAGTATTTCGAGATGTTCGGTCACCGCGGCATCTGGGCCAACGGCTGGAAGGCCGTGACCTACCATGAGCCGGACACCTCGTTCGATAACGACGACTGGGAACTCTATCACGTCGACACCGACTTCTCGGAGTGTCACGACCTCGCCGAGAAGCACCCCGAGAAACTGCGCGAGATGATCGACCTGTGGTGGATCGAGGCCGGCCGCAACGGCGTGCTGCCGCTCGACGACCGCCGCGCCGAACTCTGGCGTCCGGCCGGCGGCTGGAGCGACCCGCGCAGCCGTAAGCGCTATGTCTACACGCCGCCGTTCGAGGAAATCCGCCTGTCGACGGCGCCGCAGCTCGGCAACCGCACGCTGATCGTGTCGGCCGCGATCGAACGCGCATCGACCGAGCAGGAAGGCTGCCTGTTCGCCTATGGCGACCACCGCAGCGGCTTCACGCTCTATGTGCACAAGAACCGGCTGGTGTTCGACTACAACCTGTTCGGCCAGCACCTGAAGTCGGTGTCGGAAAAGCCCCTGGCAACCGGCAAGCTCAACGTCGGCTTCACCATCGAACGCATCGGCCGCGTCGGCCGCGGCACCGTGCTCATCGACGGCAAGCCGTGCGGCCCGGGTGTCGACATCGCGTTCCTGATCCGCCGGCACTCCGGCGGCAACCTCTATGTCGGCCGCGACGACCACATCGGCGTCAGCGACGATTACACGGGCGCGTTCGCCTTCCAGGGCAAGCTCCACGAACTCGTCATCGACCTGCCGGCGCAGAAGTCGGCGGAGCGGAAGGAGACGGCCAAGGCCGACGTGGCGATCGAGCTGGCGCGGCAGTAGCCTTTCAAGGTTTCAAGCAAGCCCCAACGTGAAGTACCCCGTGATTGCTGACGGGGTGCGCAAATCTCAATTCGCGGCGATCCATCCGCTTGAACTCAGGCGTGACCGCGAGACGCAGGATCTAGTTCCCGAACAGCGCCAGCAGCAGATGATCGGCAATGGAATTCCGATTAGCCCGAATGACATGTTCAACCCTCCAGTTTTGACGGGCGAATAATCATTTGGATAGCACCCAGCTCCCTTGTCAGGCGTACGAGTTTTTCCGTACGCGCGCATTGGCACAGCCGCGGCTGGCCGAGACCACCCGAAGCAGCGCCAAACATTTCCCTCAGCTGTGGAACACAATGAGGTATCGACGATTGCCCCTCATGGAGGGGATCATGCTTCGAAAACCAATCAAATACCGCCCTGGTATCGACGACCCGCCGCCAGCGAGCCGCTGGAAGTGGCTTGTCGGGGCGCTCGGTCTTGCGGGGATGGTCTCTTTGGTGGCGACGTTGGCAAAGCGGATCGCAAAACCGTCACGGTAAACGGGCGCTTGCGGTCGTTTGCGCCTCAAGCACCCTTCCTGCGTTGCAACACCACGGCGACCTGGCCCAAACGCGCAAGCGCATCGAGGCTCGCGATTGGCTTGTCCAACCGGCGCCGCCAGTTCGGGTGGATATCGACTGTGCCGGGAACGTTGATCTGCTCTACAACGCCGACAATGTCGTCGAGTGATACGGACAGTATGCGCGACCCTGCCCGTCCCAAAGACTCGACAACGGCCGGGAAGTCGCGACCCTCAAGCCCGCCTTTCGACAGCGCTGCCGCGAGGGCGCCGATAGCCTGGCGGCGCTCGTCATCGCTTTCGCCGGGATCGACGCCGATTTCGCGTTTGACGCGGAGATCGTGACCGTCGCGCCACCCCGCATAGGGCGGCAAATCATGTGTGTTGAACGTCACGAGTGATTGCGGCGGATACTGATCCGGCGGACTTGAAAGCGCCGTCCCATTCCCGCTCGAACATCATGACCTTGTAGGACCAGATGCCCCACTCACTCAGTTTTTCGCGGAAGCCATCCGGAACGGTGCCCAGATCCTCGCCCACGATGATGCAGCGGCTCGACCGGCTTTCCAGAGCGGTGACGCCCAGCAGCGCGTCCAGCGGCATCTGGACGTAGGCGCCGTCCTTCGGTGAAAATCCCGACGGCACGAGATAAAGCCGGCCGAGACCGAGAACATGGTCCAGGCGAATGGCTCCGGCGTATCGTGCGGATGCTGCGATCATGGCGCGAAAGGGCTCAAAACGCCGCGCGGAAAGTCCCGAGCCGTTAAACCCCGACAGCCCCCAATCCTGCCCTGCGACGTTGAGCAGATCGGGCGGCGCGCCGACCGAAAGCTCGCGCGAGATTGCGTTCTGTTCGAGCCAGGCATCGAAGCCGTCGGCGCGCACCCCTACGGCGACATCGAGATAGAGTCCGACCTTCATTCCGCCTTCTGCGGCGAGATCAGTGCACGCCTGCAATTGCGTATGCGCGTTCCACTGCAGGTACTCAACAAACTCCATATCCGCGCGAAGGTCGCCTGATCGGCACTCTTCGAATGACAGCATCGTCCGGCTGACGGTACTGCTGCGGCCATTCCCACCATGGCCTTCTGAACTGCTTGCGAAGGGTTTCGAAGCAGGAGAAGCGCATGAGCAGAGAACCACGCTCCCGCCGAAAGGCTTCGAACGCCTCGGACCTTCTGCTCGAACCGTGCGCCTTGAAATTCTCGAAGGCGTGCCGCAGCGCCCGAAGCTTGCTGCGCCAGACCACCTCGTAGTCGATGAGTTCACGCTCTTTTTCCCGATCGACGCTCTCGCGCAGTTCGCGATCGGCGCCGGCAAACTCCGGGATGGCCGCGACGTCGATATAGACCGGATTGAGGAACAGCCGGCTGTTCGGAGCGTACGGACTGCAATTCGCCGGCTCGTCGTCGAACAACGCATGCAGCGGATTGAGCCCGATCCCGGCGCAGCCGAGCGGTAACGTACAACCTCGATCAGCCGTTTCAGGTCAGCTGAAATCGCCGATGCCCCAGTTGCTGTCCGAACGAAGGCTGTAAAGCTGGACGGCCAGCACCCAGACCCGGTCGAATTCGCCCTGAAAGGCCGTTGCCGGTGCAACGACGATCGTTCGGGCACGCGCGGCGCGTCATTCCGGTCGATCTCCAGACGATAGACGCCGATCCGGAGCTGCAGTCCGCGGATGGGAGCCGCGCCCTCCTGCGACCATGCAACGATCGTCCTTCCAGAAACCGCCATCGCGCGTGCGGCGCCAAGACTCCAGCGAGAAATTCGCATCGTCGCGATCGGTACGAAGAACGATCGGCGCCGCCGCATCGGGCCCGCGGCAGCGCCGCGATGACGCGTGCAAGCACCTCGACCGGCACCTGCCGATGATGACCGCGCGCATCGTGGTACTCAGTCAGGACACCGGCTGCGTGCGCTTCGGCTTGAATGTCCAATTGGTGATCCCGGCATATCGCTGCGGCCGAAGCAGCTGGCCGCTGTCGGCAAAATGGTTGGCAGAGCAGTTTCAACGTGATCCACACGGCGTTTGTTCCATTGGAACTTTTGCTGCCGGCGTGCCTTGTTATGGCGGGGAAGATCACCGTAGGCAGCGTCCATGTCTGTGTCAGCACAGAAGAATTTGGCCTTGCGGCCTGGCGAACGCGGCGCAACCGCAGGCGCCTTCCACATTGAGGACGTCTACCCTTCCATCGAATGCGGGCGGTATCCGGTCAAACGGGTCGCGGGCGAGGCGATCGAGGTCTGGGCCGACATCTACCGCAGCGGCCACGACGTGGTGGCGGCCCAACTCGTCTGGCGCAAGGAGAAAGCCTCGCAGTGGCTGCGGATGCCGATGACGCTCAATGACAACGACCGCTGGATCGCGCGCTTCACCCCTGCCGAGCCCGGCCGCTACGAGTACGCGATCGAAGCCTGGACCGATACCTTCGCAACCTGGAAGCACGGGTTCGAACTCAAGGCGAAGGCCGGTCAGGATGTCAGCCTCGACGCACTGGAAGGCGCCGCGCTGCTGGCGCTGCCGATCCATGCCGACGAAGGTACGTCGCGGTTCATCCGCCAGCAGCTCGACAGCTACCTCGCAAAGCGGAAACGTCGAGGCGCTGCTGACCGATGACCTCGCCGCTGCCCTGACATCGAGCCAGGAGCGGCCGGACCTGACCCGGTCGCGGCTGTTTCCGCTGGTGATCGACCGCGATCGCGCGGTCGCCTCCGCCTGGTACGAAATGGTGCCGCGCAGCCAGAGCGCGACCCCGGCAAGCACGGCACATTCCGCGACTGCATCGACCGCCTGCCGGACATCGCGGCCATGGGCTTCGACGTCCTCTATTTCACGCCGATCCATCCGATCGGCATCACCAACCGCAAGGGCCGCAACAACGCGCTCAAGGCCGCGCCCGGCGATCCCGGCAGCTTCTATGCGATCGGATCGGCAGCAGGCGGCCACACCGCCGTGCATCCCGAACTCGGCACGCTCGACGATTTCCGCGCACTGGTCGAAGCCTGCAAGCAGCACCAGATTGGAAATCGCGCTCGACGTCGCCGTGCAATGCTCGCCCGATCATCCCTGGCTGCGCGAGCATCCGGAGTGGTTCAAGCGCCGCCCCGACGGTTCGATGCGCTATGCGGAGAACCCGCCGAAGAAGTACGAGGACATCGTCAATCCCGATTTCAGCTGCGACGACGCCGGCTCGCTCTGGAATGCGTTGCGCGACGTCATCCTGTTCTGGGTCGATCACGGGCGTGCGCATCTTCCGCATCGACAACCCGCACACCAAGCCGTTCAATTTCTGGGAGTGGCTGATTCACGAGGTGCAGTCGCGCGATCCCGGCGTGATCTTCCTCGCCGAAGCCTTCACGCGGCCGAAGCTGATGAAGGGCCTGGCGAAGCTCGGCTTCACGCAGTCGTACACCTACTTCACCTGGCGAACCCAGAAGTGGGAGATCGAAGCGTACCTGAACGAACTGACCGGCTATCCCGAGCGCGACTACTACCGGCCGAATTTCTTCGTCAGCACGCCGGATATCCTTCCCTGGCACCTGCAGGGCGGCGAGCCGTGGATGTTCAAGTCGCGCCTCGCGCTCGCCGCGACGCTGTCGAGCAACTACGGCATCTACAACGGCTTCGAACTGCTCGAGCACCAGCCGATTCCCGGCCGCGAAGAGTATCTCGAATTCCGAGAAGTACGAGATCAAGACGCGGGACTGGAACAAGCCCGGCAACATCAAGCCGTACATCACCGCACTTGAACCAGGCGCGTCGCGACCAACCCCGCGCTGCTGCAGACGCGCAACCTGCGTTTTCTGCCGGTCGAGAACGGCGACGTCATCGCTTTCGCCAAGCAGGATGCGAAGGCCGACAACATCGTCGTCGTGGCGATCGCGCTGTCGCGCGACGTGCAGGAATTCTGGCTGCCGCTGGCCGGGATCGAGACCGAGACGGCGGACGGCCGTCGCCCGCCATTGGCGCTCGAGAACCTGATCACCAGCGAGCGCCGTCCGATCGAATGGGGCGGCGTCCACCTTCGCATCGATCCGCTGCGCGATCCGGCGCTGCTGTTCCGCTGCATCGCTTGAGTGCCGCGCATGAATCAGCTTGCCCCGATCGATGCCGCCGTATTCGCCGATGCCGATGAGGACTGGTACAAGGACGCCATCGTCTATCAGCTGCATGTGAAGGCGTTTGCCGACAGCAACAATGACGGCATCGGCGACTTCCCGGGCCTGACCGACAAGCTCGACTACCTGCAAGAGCTCGGCGTCACCGCGATCTGGCTGCTGCCGTTCTATCCGTCGCCGCGGCCGCGACGACGGCTACGACATCGCCGACTACGGTTCGATCAATCCGGCGTTCGGCACGATGAAGGACTTCCGCCGCTTCATCGCCGAGGCGAAGCGGCGCGGCCTGCGTGTCATCACCGAGCTGGTCGTCAATCACACCTCCGACCAGCATCCCTGGTTCCGGCGCGCGCGCCGCAGCCCGCCGAACTCGAGCGCGCGCGACTGGTATGTCTGGAGCGACACCGACACGCGCTTTTCGCAGACGCGCATCATCTTCACCGACACCGAGAAATCGAACTGGACCTGGGACGCCGAAGCCAAGGCCTATTACTGGCATCGCTTCTTCTCGCACCAGCCGGATCTCAACTTCGACAATCCGCGCGTCGTCAGCGCCGTTTGCCAGGTCATGAAGCGCTGGCTCGACGCCGGCGTCGACGGCTTCCGCCTGGACGCAATTCCCTATCTCTGCGAGCGCGACGGAACGTCCAACGAAAACCTTCCCGAGACGCACGCGGTCATCAAGCACATACGGCCGAACTCGACGCCTATGCGAAGGGAAAGGTGCTGCTGGCCGAAGCCAACCAGTGGCCGGAAGACGTGCAGGCCTATTTCGGCAACGGCGACGAATGCCACATGGCCTATCACTTCCCGCTGATGCCGCGCATCTACATGGCGATCGCGCAGGAAGACCGTTTCCCGATCGTCGACATCCTGCGTCAGACGCCGGACATTCCCGGCCAACTGCCAGTGGGCGATGTTCCTGCGCAATCACGACGAGCTGACGCTGGAAATGGTGACCGATATCGAGCGCGACTACCTCTGGTCGACCTACGCGTGCCGACCCCCGCGCCCGCATCAATCTCGGCATCCGCAGGCGGCTGGCGCCGCTGATGGACAACGACCGGCGCAAGATCGAGCTGATGAACTCGCTGCTGATGTCGTTTCCCGGCACGCCGATCGTCTATTACGGCGACGAAATCGGCATGGGCGACAACATCTATCTCGGCGACCGCAACGGCGTGCGCACGCCGATGCAGTGGTCTCCCGACCGCAACGGCGGCTTCTCTCGCTGCGATCCGGCCCGTCTCTATGCTCCGCCGGTCATGGACGCGGTCTACGGCTACGAGTCGGTGAACGTCGAATCGCACTCGCGCAGCCTGTCCTCGCTGCTGAACTGGACCAAGAAAGCTCATTGCCGTGCGCAAATCGACCAAGGCGTTTGGCCGCGGCTCGATGGCGTTTGTACGATCGTCGAACAACGCCGTGCTCACGTTCGTCCGCATCCATGAGGGTGAGGTCATTCTCTGCGTCGCCAACCTGTCGCGCGCGGCACAGGCTTCCGAACTTGATCTTGCTCAATGGAAAGGCCGGCTGCCGTTCGAGATGCTGGGCCGGACCACGTTCCCGGACATCGGCGAGCTGCCGTACCTCATCACGCTCGGCCCCTACGGCTTCTACTGGTTCCAGCTCAGGGAAAAGCCGGTCTCGCAGAATGTCTCGCCGATCATCGTTCCCGATTACGTCACCCTCGTCATCCCTGCGGGGACAATGCTTGCGACGCTGACCCGCACCAAAACGATCTTCGAGGGCGACGTGCTGCCGACGTTTCTTGCCCGCTCGCGCTGGTTTCCGGAGCGCTCCGCCCGCGCAATCTCCACCCAGGTCGCCGCCGTCGTGCCGCTGTCGTCCGAACCGCACTCGCGCCCGTGGCTGGTGCTGTTCGATGCGAAGCTGCCTGCGGAGCACGGTGCGCTACGCGATGCCCGTGCGCATCCTTTGGGAGCGGCTCGATCGCCAGCACTTCGATCCAAAAGCGCTCGCCGCCGTCCGGCAGGCAGCGAAGGAAGGAACGCTGATCGATGCCGCCACTCAGCCGGCCTTCATTTCGCACCTGCTGGCCGACCTTCGCCGGGCGACCACCCTGCAGGAAGGCGACTACCGGATAGAGTTCAAACCAACGGAGCAGCTGCGCGCGGTTGACGACGCGCCGATCGCAAACGTTCGCGCTGTGGAAACCGAGCAATCGAACTCGACCGCACTGGTAGACGACCGCTATGTCGTCAAAATCTACCGGAAGCTCGAGAACGGCATCAATCCCGAGATCGAGGTCGGGCGCTTCCTGACCGATGTGGCGGGCTTCCACAACACGCCGGCGCTGCTCGGCAGCATCGAACTGACAGGCCCGGATGCAAAGAGCGCGGTCGGCATCGTCCATGCGTTCGTCGAGAATCAGGGCGACGCCTGGACCCTGACCAGCGCTGCGCTCGACCGCTTCGTCGAGGACCGGAACCTGGTTGGCACATCCGATACGAACCCGGCGGACGACGAGCAGTCGGCCTATCAACGCTACATGATACACACCGGCAAGCGCGTTGCCGAAATGCAGATCGCGCTCGCGAGCCGTGACGACTTCGAGGACTTCCGGCCAGAGGCTGCAACGCGCGAGGATACAGAACGGTGGATCGACGGCGTTCTGACGCGCGCGGAGCGGACGTTTGCCCGGATCAAGGATTCGAGGATCAACCCGGTCGACGCTCCGCTGGTCGAACAACTGCTGGCTGAGCGCGGCCACGCTGCGGGATCGCCTCACCGCCCTGCTCCTGCAGCCCGAGCACATTCTCAACATCCGCCACCACGGGGATTTTCATCTGGGGCAGATGCTGATCGTCAAGGAAGACATCTTCATCATCGACTTCGAAGGCGAGCCCCGGCGTACGCTCGCGGAACGGAGAAGGAAAGCGCCGGCAGCGCGGGACGTCGCCGGCCTGATCCGCTCGATCGACTACTCGGTTGGCGCGGCGCTGGAACGATCGTTGAAGGTGAAGCCCGACGATCACGCACAGCTGGAGACCGCACTCGCCCAATGGCGCGACGAAAGCGCCGAGACATTCCTCGAGCGCCTATCGCGCTGCGATGACTGACAAGCGCCTGTGGCCGGCCGAACCGTCGGCCGCCGACAATCTGCTGCAGTTCTTCCTGCTGGAGAAGGCGTTCTACGAAATCGAGTACGAACTGGCGCATCGCCCAGACTGGCTGCGCGTCGCATTGAACGGCGCGCTGCGCGTACTCACAAAGGCGCAACGCCTCATGAGCAAACTCCCCAATGAAGCCTACGCCATCCTGCGCGGCCGCCACTCCGACCCGTTTCGCTATCTCGGCCGACATCAGGAAAAGGGCCACAACGTCGTCCGCGCCTACCTGCCGGATGCGTCGAATGTCGAGGTCATCGAAGACGGCGGCGCAACGGCGCCGCTCGCACGCATCCACGAAGGCGGCCTCTTCTCGGGCGAAATTTCCGATGGTTCGCAGCACTACCGATTGCGCGCGCGCTTTGGCGACAACGTCGTCGAACTCGAGGACCCGTACCGGTTTCCGCCGATCCTGACCGATTTCGATCTCTACCTTCTTGGCGAAGGCACGCACCAGCGTCTGTACGACAAGCTCGGCGCCCATCCGATGACCAGCGATGGCGTCGAAGGCGTCGGCTTCGTCCTGCTTGCGCCGAACGCGCAAGCCGTCTCCGTCGTCGGCGACTTCAACTTCTGGCACACCCGACGTCATGCCATGCGCGTACGCGGCAGCGGCTATTGGGAGCTGTTCATCCCGGGAGCGCGGCCCGGCGACCGCTACAAATTTGCGATCACGGCGCGCAACGGCGAGACGTTGCCGTTCAAGTCCGATCCGCTTGCATTCGCGAGCGAACTGCGGCCGAGTTCCGCCTCCATCGTCTTCGATACCCTCTCACTACCTCAGCCCACGCGCAGCGATCCCGGCATCAATGCGCTGTCGCGACCGATGTCGATCTACGAGGTTCATCTCGGCTCGTGGCAACGCAAGGCAGACAACACCTGGCTTGGCTATCGCGAACTCGCCGAGTCGTTGCCGCAATATGCCCGCGACATGGGCTTCACGCACATCGAATTGCTGCCCATCAACGAGCATCCGTTCGACGGATCATGGGGCTATCAGCCGACGGGATTGTACGCACCGACCAGCCGTTTCGGTTCGCCTGGAGACTTCGCCCATTTCGTCGATGCCTGCCATCGCGAGGGCGTTGGCCTGCTGCTGGACTGGGTTCCCGGGCACTTTCCGGACGATCCGCACGGACTGGGATACTTCGACGGAACGGCACTCTACGAACACGCCAATCCGCTGCAAGGCCGGCACCAGGACTGGGGCACGCTGATCTACAACTACGGTCGCACCGAGATCGTCAACTTCCTGGTGGCCAACGCGCTGTTCTGGCTCGAGCGCTACGGGATCGACGGCCTGCGGGTCGATGCTGTCGCATCGATGCTGTATCTCGACTACAGCCGGCCGGAAGGCGGCTGGATTCCCAACAAGCACGGCGGCCGCGAAAACCTCGAAGCGATCGAATTCCTGCGGCGCTTCAATCGCGAAGTGTTCGGCAAATTCCCGCAGGCGACGACCGCTGCGGAAGAATCGACCGCCTGGCCGCAGGTGTCAAAGCCGACGGAGTATGGCGGCCTCGGCTTTGGCTACAAATGGAACATGGGGTGGATGCACGACACCCTGAACTTACATCAGCAAGGATCCGATCCACCGCAAGCATCACCACGACCAGATCCTGTTCGGCCTGCACTATGCGTTCTCCGAAAACTTCATCCTGCCGCTGTCGCACGACGAAGTCGTGCACGGCAAACGCTCGATTCTCGGCCGCATGCCCGGCGATGAATGGCAGCGCTTCGCGAACCTGCGCGCCTACTACGGCTTCATGTTCGCTCATCCGGGCAAGAAGCTGCTGTTCATGGGCAGCGAGTTCGGCCAGGAGCACGAGTGGAACCACGATCAGTCGCTCGACTGGCATTTGCTCGATCATCACAAGCATCGCGGCGTGCAGACGCTTGTTCGCGACCTCAACAGGCTCTACCGGAAGCTGCCCGCGCTGCACGAGCTGGACAGCAATCCGTCCGGGCTTCGAATGGCTCGTGACCGACGACAGCGACCGCAGCGTGTTCGCCTGGATGCGAAAGGGCAACGATGGCCACGCGCAGTGTTTGGTGGTCGCCAACTTCACGCCCGAAGTCTACAGCGACTACGTCATCCGCGTTCCGTTCGCCGGGCGCTGGCGCGAAGTGCTGAACACCAACTCGGCGCATTACGGCGGCAGCAACGCCGGAAACAGCGGCGAAATCCGAAACCTCGAGCGGCGCAGTGCCGGAACTGAGGCTGACGCTGCCTCCGCTGGCCGTCATCTTTCTCGTGCCGGACTTTGGATGATGCGGCTTTCGGAGGGATCACCGACCCCGCTCGGGGCGGCATGGGATGGCCGCGGAACAAACTTCGCACTGTTCTCTGCGCACGCGGAGAAGGTCGAGCTTTGCCTTTTCGACGGTCAGGGCCGCCGCGAGATCGACCGCGTGACGTTGCCCGAACGGACCGAGGATGTCTGGCACGGATACTTCGCCGACGTGACGCCGGGCCAACTCTACGGCTATCGCGTGCACGGGCCGTATGATCCCGAGAAGGGTCACAGGTTCAACGCCAACAAACTGCTGCTCGACCCTTACGCCAAGCGGCTGGCCGGCCGGCTGGTCTGGAGCGATGCGCATTTCGGCTATCGCACCGGCAGCCCCCGCGAGGACCTCTCGTTCGACCGGCGCGACAACGCGCGCGGCATGCCCAAGGCAGTCGTCGTCGATGAAACCTTCATCTGGCCGCCGAGAGCCGCGTCCGCGCATCCCGTGGGAAGAGACGATCATCTATGAGGCCCATGTCAAAGGCCTGACGAAGACGCACCCGGACGTTCCGCCCGCGTTGCAGGGCGGCTACCGGGCGCTCGCCGCACCGGCCATGATCGATCACTACAAGCGCCTCGGCGTCACCACGATCGAACTCCTGCCGGTGCATGGATTTGTCGACGATCGGCAACTGGTCGAGCGCAAGCTGACGAACTACTGGGGATACAACTCGATCGCGTATTTCGCGCCGGAGCCGCGCTACGCGCAGAACGGCGCACTGGCTGAATTTCGCACCGCGATCGCGCGGCTGCATGACGCCGGCTTCGAGGTGCTGCTTGACGTCGTCTACAATCACACCGCCGAGGGCAACCATCTTGGTCCCACCCTCTCGTTTCGCGGTATCGACAACGCATCCTACTACTGGCTCACCCCGGGAAGCGGGCGCTACTACGACGACTTCACCGGCTGTGGAAATTCGCTGAACCTCACCAATACCCGTGTTCTCCAGATGGTGATGGATTCGCTGCGCTATTGGGTGGAAATGTTCCAGATCGACGGCTTTCGTTTCGACCTTGCCACGACACTCGCGCGCGGGCCAAACGGCTACGATCGGCACAGTTCGTTCTTCGACGCAGTCCGGCAGGACCCGGTACTCGCAACCGTCAAGCTGGTCGCCGAGCCGTGGGACATTGGCGCTGGCGGCTATCAGGTCGGCGGCTTTCCTTCGCAGTGGTCGGAATGGAACGACCGGTATCGCCAGACCTTGCGCCGCTACTGGCGCGGCGACGGCAACCTGATCGGCGACGTGGGCCGCCGGATGACCGGCTCCGCAGACGTCTTCGATCACGACAGCCGGTCGCCACGTGCGAGCATCAACCACGTCACCGTTCATGACGGCTTCACCCTGGCCGACCTGTACGCGTATGACGCCAAGCACAACGAAGCCAATGGCGAGGACAATCGCGATGGCTCCAACGACAATCTGGGCACCAACTGCGGCCACGAAGGCCCGACCGACGACGCCGCGATCGTCGCGCTGCGGCGGCAACTGCGAAAGAACCAGCTGGCCTGCCTGATGCTGGCGCAGGGCGTCCCGCTCTTGCTTGCCGGCGACGAGGTCGGCAACAGCCAGGCCGGCAACAACAACGCCTACTGTCAGGATAACGAGATCGGCTGGATCGACTGGTCCACTCTCGGCAAGCCGGACGACGACATGACCGACTTCGTCGGTCGGCTCACCACGCTGCGCAAGCGTTTCCCGCAATTGACGCAGCGTCACTGGGTCAGCGGCAAGAAATCCGACGGCGCGTTCGGCGTGTTGTGGCTGACGCCGCAGGCGAGCGAAATGACCGAGGCTGACTGGAATTTTCACGAGGGCCGGTTTCTGGCCTACGCCCTCGGCCCCGTCGGCAGCGGCCCTACACTCTATATTGCGTTGAACGCGGCGCAGGAGCCAATCGAATTCAGCATGCCGAAGCTGGCGGACAATTCCAGCTGGAAGCTTCTGCTGGACACTGCGCGAGATCCGGTTTGCGCGACATCGCATGCTCCAGGGGCAAAGCTGAAAGCTGCTCCGCGCAGCGTCATCGTGCTGGAGAGCGTGCCGTGACCTCGCGCCGCTTCGGTCCCGAACTCACCGCCGACGGCGCGACGTTCCGCTGTGGGCGCCGGCTGCGCAAAAGGCCGAAGCGCTGATCGAAGGAACGCCCCACGTCATGAAGCGGTCGGATGACGGCTGGTTCACCGCTGGCGTTCGAGGCCTGCCGAGCGGAGCGCTGTATCGTTTCCGGATCGACAATGAGCTGGAAATTCCCGATCCGGCATCGGCATTCCAGCCTGCAGACGTCGACGGACCGAGCCAAATCGTCGATCACGCCGCCTACCGCTGGCGCGCAACGGATTGGCGCGGACGGCCGTGGCATGAAACCGTCCTGCTCGAATGCCACGTCGGCACGTTTTCGCCAGAAGGCACCTGGCGCGGGCTGATCGACAGGCTCGATCACATCGCAGATACCGGCATCACGGCGATCGAACTGATGCCGATCGCCGATTTTCCCGGCCGTTGGAACTGGGGTTACGACGGCGTGCTCTGGTATGCGCCCGACCACACCTATGGCTCGCCGGACGAACTCAAGCAATTCATCGATGCGGCGCACTCGCGCAACATCATGGTTTTTCTCGACGTCGTCTACAATCACTTCGGCCCGGAGGGAAACTACCTTGGACGCTACGCGCCGCTTTCTTCACCAGCGCGGCGACGCCCTGGGGTTCGGCGATCGACTACTCCGTGCCGGAAGTGAAGGCGTTCGCGATCGAAAACGCCCTGCACTGGATCGAGAACTATCGTTTCGACGGCCTGCGCCTCGACGCCGTCCACGCGATCCATGAGCCGGGCGGACTGACGATGCTGGAAGAGTTGAGCAACGCGGTCGGATCGGTCGCGCGCAAGACGGACCGCCACATCCATCTCGTCCTTGAAAACGACGACAACCGTGCATCGCTGCTCGATCCGGACCCCAATGTCGCCCGGCCGGTATCGCGCGCAATGGAACGACGACTATCACCACGCCTGGCACGTGCTGCTGACCGGCGAAACCCACGGCTACTACACGGACTACGCGCGCAAACCGAAGAAGATGGTCGCGCGCATGCTGGCGCACGGCTTTGCCTATCAGGGCGAGGCGTCCGCGCATCGGAACGGCAAGACGCGCGGCGAGCCGGTCCGAAATCTCTCGCCCCCCGGAGCTTTCGTCAACTTCCTGCAAAACCACGACCAGATCGGCAACCGCGCGCTCGGCGACCGGCTGGAATGGTCCGCCGATCCCGCTGCGATCGAAGCAGCGCTGGCGATCACGCTGATCGCGCCGATGCCGCCGATGCTGTTCATGGGCGAGGAATGGGGCGCCCGACGCCCTTTCCCTTCTTCTGCGACTTCGGCGGCGATCTTGCCGAAGCGATCCGTCAGGGGCGTCGCAGGGAGTTCGCGGAAGCCTACGAGACCTTCGGCGACGAGGTGCCGGATCCGCTGGCCGAGCCACGTTCGAAGCCGCAAAGCTCAACTGGGCGGAGCGCGACGACGCCGGCCGCGAACGGCACCGTCTGGTCAAGGCGCTCGTCGCCGTGCGCCGGTCGAAGTCGTCCCACGGCTCGCCGGCGCATCGTTTGGCCATGCGGAATTCCAGCAAGCCAACGTCCTGACCGCGCAATGGCGGCTTGGCGACGATGCCTTGCTGGCGCTGGTTGCAAACCTCTCCGATCAAGCGACGACGCGCGGTCACGCGGCGTTCCGCGGGCGAGCGATCTGGGGCGGACAGGCGCCCGAACGACTGCCGCCATGGTCGGTCTTCTGGGCCATTGGAGATGCGTGATGCCGCTCACCGCCTCCGCCACTTACCGGCTGCAACTCACGCAGGATTTCGGCTTCGAGCAGGCCGCAGCGGTCGTACCCTATCTCAAGTCACTCGGGATCACCCATGTCTATGCGTCGCCCTTCATGCGCGCGCGCAGCGGCAGCACGCACGGCTATGACGTCGTCGACCACAACGCGTTCAATCCCGAACTCGGCGGCGAGGCCGGTTTCGAAACGCTCAGTGCAGCGCTGAAGAGCAACGGCCTCGGCCTGATCCTCGATTTCGTCCCGAACCACATGGGCGTGCACTATTCCGACAATGCCTGGTGGCTCGACGTGCTCGAATGGGGACCGAAGTCACGCCACGCGAAGTCGTTCGATATCGACTGGGACATGCTGCCCCACCGGCGAAAGCCCGGCCTGCTGTTGCCGATCCTCGGCGCATCCTATGGCGAGGCGCTCAACGAGGGCCAGATCGAGCTCCGCTACGACGCGCAGGCCGGTGCGTTCAGCGCCTGGTACTACGAACACAAGCTGCCCATCGCGCCGGTCCGATACAGCGAGCTCCTGCGGACGATCGTTGCCGCCGCGCGGGCCGAAGACAGCGCCGCAGGCGCGGCGCTGCTGGACCTGGCCCGAAGTACAGCGGTCCAAACAATCCGGACCGAAAAAGAGCGCCGCAGCTCAAGCAGGCGCTTGCGGGCATCGCCCGACGGCGGGCGAGTCATCGCCAAGGTCTCGAGGCCTATCGCGCCCAGAACGGCTCCGCGCAGGCGCTGGCGCTGCATCATCTGCTGGAGCGACAGCATTACCGGCTGTCGCACTGGCGGCTGGCGGGCAGCGACATCAACTACCGGCGCTTCTTCGACGTCAACTCGCTTGCCGGACTGCGCGTCGAGGATCGCGAGACGTTCGAAAGCATCCATGGCCTGGTGCGCAGCCTGATCGCCAAGGACAAGATCCAGGGCCTGCGGATCGATCACATCGACGGCCTGCACGATCCGGCGCAATACCTGCAGCGGCTGCGGCAGCTCATCCGCGGCGCGCAGGGCGCCTTCCCTCGCCCGTTTGTCGTGCTGGTCGAAAAGATTCTCGGCGAGGTCCGAGACGCTGCGCCCGTTCGCAGGCTGCGACGGCACAACCGGCTATGAGTGGCTCAACCACTTCAGTCAGCTGCTGCTGTTTCCCGCAGGGCACACCGAACTCAAGGAAATCTGGCGGCAGGCGAGCGACCTCTCGCCGTCGTTCGAGCCTGTGCTGATCAGGTCGAAGCGCCGCGTGCTCGAAACGCTGCTGGTCAGCGAGTTCACCGTCCTGGCCCGGCTTCTCGCGCGCATCGCCGCCGGACACCATTCGACGCGTGATTTTTCCGAAGACAGCCTTCGGCAGGCACTCGCGCTGTTCGTGGTGCATTTTCCGATCTACCGCACCTACATCCGCGGCCGCGCGGTCGGCAAGGACGACCGGCAAACGATCGAAGAGGCGATCCGAAAGGCGCAAGCCGACTGGTTTGCAGCGGACGACGGCATCTTCGACTTCCTGCGCGATGCCCTGACGCTCGATCTGCTTGCGCCCGGCCGGGCGCCGCACAGCCGTGCGCGGGTTCGCCGCTTTGCTTCGAAGATTCAGCAGTTCACCGGGCCGCTGATGGCGAAGTCGCTGGAAGACACGGCGTTCTATCGCTTTCCGCTGCTGCTGGCGCTCAATGAAGTCGGCGGCAATCCCGCTGCCTCTCCGCTGCCGCTTGCGACGTTTCACGCGCACATGTCCGAGCGCGCGAAGAAATGGCCGAACGGCCTCACAGCGACCGGCACTCACGACACCAAGCGCGGTGAGGACGCGCGAATGCGCGTTCTGGCGATCGCTGAACTGTCAGGCGACTGGACGGGCGCTCTGGGCCGCTGGAAGACCCACAACGCGCGGTACGTGACCGAGGCGCGCGGTCAGCGATGTCCGTCGATCGTCGACGAGTACATGATCTATCAGGCGTTGATCGGCGCGCGGCCGCTCGAAGGCAATCTCCACCGGCTTTGTCGAAAGGTTTCAGCAATCCGTGCAGAAGGCCGTGCGCGAGGAAAAGCTGCACTCGAGCTGGCTCAATCCGAACGTCGACTATGAACAGGGCATCGCTGCGTTCGTGGACGGCATTCTCGATCCTACGCGTTCAGACGAGTTTCTGGATTCCTTGATAGCCTTCGCAAGGCGGACGGCGCTGCATTGGCGCCCTCAACAGCCTGAGCCAGCTCACCCTGAAAGCCACGGTTCCCGGAGTTCCCGATTTCTACCAGGGAACCGAGCTTCTGGGATTTGTCGCTGGTCGATCCGGACAACCGTCGACCGGTCGATTTCAGCGCGCGCCAGCGAATTCTGAGCGAAAGCCTCGGGAAAGGAGTAGGATTCGCGGAGAACTGGGAAGAATGGAACCGCCAAGCTGGCCTGGACGCGACACCTGCTCGAGCTTCGGCAGCGACACGCGGAGGTCTTTGCTTTGGGAAGCTATGGCCCCCTGAGCGTCGATGGCCGGCATTCGGACCACGTGATCGCTTTTCCCGGCGGTTCAGGGAACGGGCATGTTGCATCGTGACGTTGCGTTATTTCGCACCGTTCACGCGCGACGGAGCGAACTGGCCTGATTTCAGTGCGCTCGATGCGCGACTCATCGACGGCCCTATGGAACTTGATGTCGGTCAATTATTGGGGGATTGCCCGGCCGCGGTATTTTCGTACGACGAGTGGTTGAATAAGACTGGACGTGCTGATCGCGTGCTGTCGCTCGCTTGAATTATGAAAATGCAGAAGGCGTCACTGTCGATGACGATTAGACAATTTCTGTTTCGCGACCGGTCCACACCCGTTGATCTCGAGGCTGACGACGTCGCCGAGATCAGAGGCGCGATGCTGTCGAAAATTGCGCTGGTCGTCGGCAAGGAGCCCGAGCGAGCAACAAAACACGACTGGTTCGTCGCTGCCGCCCTGACAATACGTGACCGGGTCGTGCACCGCTGGCTGCAGTCGGAACGTGAAACGCGCCGGGCGGGAAAGAAACGGGTCTACTATCTATCGCTCGAATTCCTGATCGGACGGCTGTTCTGCGACGCGCTCGGCAACATGGAGCTGATGGACAGGTTCCAGACGGCGCTGCGGGACCTCGGGATCAGCCTGCCCGAAATTGCCGAAATCGAGCCGGATGCCGCGCTCGGCAATGGCGGGCTTGGACGGCTCGCTGCCTGCTTCATGGACAGCATGGCGAGCCTCGCGATCCCCGCGCAGGGCTACGGCATTCGCTATGAGCATGGCCTGTTTCGTCAGTTGATTTCCAACGGCTGGCAGGAGGAATTTCCGGAGCAGTGGCTAAGTTCCGGCAATCCGTGGGAGTTCGAACGCTCCGACGTTGTCTATGACGTTCAATACGGCGGTCATCTCAACAGGATCGACCGGTCCGACGGCACCCAGGCAATCCAGTGGGAGCCGGACGAGACGATCGAGGCCGTCGCCTTCGACACCCCGATCGTCGGCTGGCGCGGACGTCACGTCAACGCACTGCGGCTCTGGTCGGCGCGCGCGGCCGACCCGCTGCAGCTTGCGACGTTCAATCGCGGCGATCACCTCGGCGCAATGTCGGAGATGGCCCGCGCCGAGGCGATCTGCAAATTTCTCTATCCGAGCGATGAGTCGGCCGCCGGGAAGGAATTACGGCTGCGGCAGGAATATTTCTTCGTCTCGGCATCGCTGCAGGACATCATCGACAGCCATCTTCGCTCCGAAGGCAGCGTCCGCACGCTCGCCTCGCGCGCGGCAGTGCAGCTGAACGACACCCATCCGAGCCTCGCCGTGCCGGAGCTGATCCGCATCCTGGTCGATAAATACAGTCTCGGCTGGCGCGAAGCGCGCGAAATCACCGAGCAAACCATTTCCTATACCAACCATACACTGCTGCCCGAAGCACTGGAAACGTGGCCGGTCGATCTGTTCGAACGCATGCTGCCGCGCCACCTCGAGATCATCTACCGGATCAATGTCGAGAACCTCGCGGCGGCGGAAGCGTGCAAGCCGGCGGATTCCCGCTTTATCGCTTCGGTGTCGCTGATCGACGAAAGCGGCGGCCGGCGGGTGCGCATGGGGCACCTGGCATTTGTCGGTTCGCATCGTATCAACGGCGTCTCGCAGATGCATTCCGAACTGATGAAAGAGACGGTCTTTGCCGATCTCAACACGCTCTATCCCGCACGAATTACCAACAAGACCAATGGCGTGACCTTCCGGCGCTGGTTGCATCGCTGCAATCCGGCACTGCGACATCGACAAGTTCGAATGCGGCTTTCCGGTATAAATCTAAACGCTGAGATTGATAAATCGGACCTTCATCCCAATTCAGTTGAAGCCACTTCAAACTATTTAGAATGACATCGACCATTTCCTGGGAGGAACGCTGCACATCCGTATCTTCAATTCGTAAAACAAAAACGCCTTTGTTTTTTCTCGCATACAGCCAGTTATAAAGAGCTGTGCGAGCACCACCTACATGTAAAAATCCTGTAGGACTTGGCGCGAAACGAACACGGATCGCCTGTTGCGTCGCATCATTCATAGGCATAACTATAAACGTTTCATCCAGGTGAGCCAAGATGCTTGTACAGTTTATTGAGTAAGGAGGTTTTAATGTATTCTTTGAGGCGTATGAAAAGATTTGTGGGTATTTGTCTTTGTCTGGTTTTTGTTATGGCGGGCTGCGCTAATGAGGAAGACAGTATAGATGCGATTGACATAACAGGAACATGGACTGGTTCAATTGTTTTTCAAAGTTGTGCACCATCGGACGTTTGTGCTGAAACAGGATTTACTCAGGGTTTAAGCCGGAATGCAACAATGACGCTGACTCAGGGTGAACCCAACCGCACCCAGGTGGAAGGTGATTATACATATGATGGGGCAGGGATTTCAGCGGATCTTGAAGGAACGATAGGGAACAATCAACTTTCTGTGAGTGGTATTGCCTCAGTCCCATTTATAGGAAGTGTTACTGTTCGACTAACAGGAACAGTATCAGGCGATTCTATGAATGTGATTGTGAATCATCAGATCAATCTGACTGATGGACGTTCCGCAGACGTGACTGGAACCGGCACACTTGTTCAATGAAAAACTAAATACGATTGAAGAATGCTCGTTCGATTCCACCTTCAATTGTTAGCTTAATCAACTGCTGCCAGATTTTTTGAACTTTCTTTGATTCGTGTGCTTTTTGGAAAGATGATTTGCTCTTCCATTCAAAAATTTCCTTATAGACCATTGGACTTTCGAGATCTTTCAGAAGGAATGGAAGTTGATCTGTCGTTAGATTTTCGCTGCGTAAAACTTTCCAGTGCCGCCGCAGCGCTTTTTTAAACTCCGTTTCACGACCTTTCTTGACGACATAAGTCACAATCGCTGCTTTCATGATGGGCGAGGCTCCTGCACGGATGGTATCAAAAAAGCGCAGGAGTGAAAAGGATATTTCTCTGGTGTAAGATGTTACGCCATGGCCCCACGGTGGATCCGTTTATCACTTCAGATAGGGGGAGTCTTCAATTTCGTAATGGGTATTATTTTTTTTAACAATCGTTTACTCGCCGGATTTTTCCAGGCAGCGCTCTGGATGGAGAGGACAATTTTTTCGCGCACAGGAGTTCTTCCGTTTCCGCAAAACCCTGCTCATCTGCTTTTGATTCATGGCTTCGGAGCCGGTGCAATGATACTGGGTGCGGCTTTACTGTATAGCGCGCGCGAACCAGTTCGATTTCTGCCTTTTATTTTCGTAGATAGTCTCGGAAGATTACTATTCGGAACGATGATGGTTTTGTACGTATTTAACTATTCTTTGTTAAATATGTTGCTACCGTTTGCTGCAATTGAATTAGTTCTCGGTATTGTTTATCTAATTATTTGCTGGAGACTCTCGGAACGATAGATTTTTCTTGGGATCGACTCTCCCTAATCTTTGTGTAGCAAATCCTACAATAACGCCTAAAATGCTTCCCGGTAACATTATTTCCACAAAATAGCTGGTGCCTATAGAGGCAACGTACGCGAGTAACAAACCGACGAATAGTCCTGTAGCGATACCCACCGGAAGTGAGTTCCACTTACGTGCGACAAGACCGGCGACGAATCCTGTGATAAGGCCTTTCAATGTTGAAAAAGCAACGATGAGAATGACCTCTCCAGTAAGATCAGGATAAAAGAATGATGAAATACCATCGAGCATTCCGAGAAATGCACCCAAAAATAATCCAATCCATGGTTTTGACATATTGCCTCGCTACTATTCTATTCAACAAATGTTTCAAACCTAATAATTGAAATCGGTGGTAGGGGCGACCCTTATGGTCGCCCGTCGTTTGTTCGTGAGCTAAATTCGCCGGGCGGCCACAAGGGCCGCCGCTACCATGTTTTCGGACTCTATGCAAAAATAGGCGGTGCCACAAACGCCGGTCCCAAGCAATGCCTGACAGCCTTACTCCACCACTCCTACCCGGACTCGGTTTATTAATAACGGCTGTTGTCGTTGCATTTTTGGGGATCTACGAGCTTCATTTATATAGGCCACGCCGTGAGCTTAAAGAATATTTATGGCTTGCACCACTTTCCATCAGTGCGGCTTTTTATATTTTCATGCTATCACCATGGCGCAAGATTTTCGGAAATGATCCTGTCATTCATAATGAGCTTGAAAATCTAGCAATCTTTTCTACTTCTGCATTGTACGTTCAGTTTCTATCACCCTATCTTCCTCGCAGGATTCATCCACTGATTCGTGGTTATCAAGTTCTACAAATGATTCTGGCAGTGCTAACTCTTCTAACACCTTCGCTGGATCTTAGAGTCATGGTGACGTGGAATGTCGTAACAGTCATCCTGGGCACGTTCTTTTTTGTTTTAATTGCTCGCCAGGCATTAGTAGGTCATACAGAATCTCGTTACATAGCGGCAGGAATGCTTGGGATGGCAGTTACCTATATTGTTGATTTTGCGATAGGAAGGAAGTGGCTTTCTTCTGTTGTCGTTTTTCCATATGGGCTTGCGATGCAGATTTATGTGTTTACTTTAACGCTAGCGTCACGTGTCCCACGTTTTTATGCAGAATTCGATTCGCTTCGCGATAGTCTTGAGCGTAGAGCAAAAGAAAAAACTTTGGAACTTGCTGAACGTACACGCGATCTAATTTCGATTAACACAAAACTGACAACGATGACCAGGGAATTATCAGCCGCCAACCAAAAGCTATCTGTTCGTACGAATGAGCTTGCTGAAGCAAGCCTTGCCAAAAGTCAGTTTCTTGCAAGCATGAGTCATGAATTGCGGACACCGTTGAATGCGATCATCGGGTACAGTGAAATGTTGAAAGAGGAGTTAGAAAAAATTGAACCAGAGTTACTTCCGGATGTTGAAAAGGTCAACGCAGCGGGAAAACATTTGCTTGGAATGATCAGCGAGATACTCGATCTTTCCAAACTGGAAGCCGGGAAAATGGAAATTACTCTAGATACATTTCATGTTACCGACATCCTGGATGAAGTCATCGCTGTTGTTCAGCCGCTTATGGAAAAGAACAGGAATGCTTTTGAATTCAAGAAAACAGAAGATCTTGGAACGATGCGTGCTGATCTTACAATGGTAAGACAGATTTTGCTGCATGTGCTTAGTAATGCGGCTAAATTTACGCAAGAAGGATTGGTTACGCTTGATGTAAAACGACTCAGGGTCGATGAAGCGGATACATTGTTTTTCCAGGTACATGATTCTGGAATAGGCATGACCTCTGATCAAATGAAGAAAATATTTAGAGCCTTTACTCAGGCTGATGGATCATCAACACGAAAGTTTGGTGGTACAGGATTAGGTTTAGCGATCAGTCATAAATATTGTCAGATGATGGGCGGAACAATATTAGTTACGAGTGAATTCAGCGTTGGATCAACTTTCGAAGTTGTTTTGCCGGCTAATGTGCAGGATCCCCACTAATCTTCCATAGGTCGCAAAAGTGAGCCAGGATTTTCGCCGGCGCGAAGCGAAATTTCAGCACCTTCTTTGCCAAGGCCCATACATTCAAATAAGTTGCGAATCAATTGACCCAGCCTATCTTCACCAACCTGTAATTGTTCAATTTCGTCAACAATCTGTCTTGCAATTACAGCCGACTCTTCAACAACTACACGAGTCTCCTCATCAGAAGGGTCATTGGCTCCTTCGTATTTCCCAATTTTTTCCTGCAACGCCTCAATTAACATAAGAAGTTGTTCAGCCTCCGGACGCTCGAGCACTTGCAATGCTGCCAGACGCAGTTCAATTCTATTTGCGAGAGTTGCTGCATGCGGCAGATTGACTGGGACATTATAAAAAGCCATAGTAAATTCTACCGTAAATATAAACCGCAAAGTCACGAAGACGAAGGTCAACTATGAATTACATATTTGTCGCTACAATTCTCATCTTTGCAATGCCACTGATAACTTTTTCTGGAGAGAAGAATTCGTTAATACCGCGTGAGATTATTTTCGGTAACCCGGTTAAAGATCAGCCTCAGATCTCACCTGATGGAACAATGCTTTCTTATCTCGCTCCTTCTAAATCCGGAGTATCAAACGTTTGGATTAATACGATTGGCAAAAATGATGATCGCATGATCACAAACGATGAAAAACAGGGAATTTATTTTTACACCTGGGCTTACAACAATGAACACATCCTTTACTTTCAGGATGAGTTCGGTGATGAGAATAAGCATCTTTTCGCTTCGGACGTTAAATCGGGAGTAGTGCGCGATTTAACACCATTCAAAGGAAGTAAAGCACAAGCCCTACGGAAGGATCCTGATTATCCGGATGAAGTTCTCGTTGGGTTAAATATTCGCGATCCCAAAGTGTTTGATATGCATCGCATCAATCTGAAAACAGGGAAAAGCAAATTAGATACTCAAAATCCTGGAGATGTAATTGGATGGATGACTGATTTCAATTTTGTGATTCGCGCTGCAACAGTCTTCAGTCCGTCTGATCAGCGCACGATTCTCCGGGTGCGGGACGGTGTTGATAAGCCATGGCGAGATTTAATAACCTGGCCATTTGAAGACAGCAACATGCTAGGGCAGTTTAATGGCAATAGTATGACGGTAGGTTTTACGCCGGAAGGAAATCATATCTATGTAACTTCTTCGCTGAATTCCGATACGTTGCGTTTGGAGAAAGTTCCTTTGCGAACTCGCGAGGCGATCGTCGTTATGGCTGAAGATCCGAAAGCCGATATCTGGACTTATGATGCTGCTGATGGCACAGACATTGCCGCTGTAGAAATGATTTACAAAAAAGGTCATGTTGACGCAGTAGTTTTTAGTTACGATCAACCCAGGTATAAATTCCTCAACCCTGAATTCGAGAAAGATATTTCATTGATTCAAAAAGAACATGAGGGATTTCCATTTATTGAAAGTATTGATCTTTCACGAAACAAATGGATCGTTTTATTCGAGTCAGATGTCGCGCCGGGAGCATATTACTTGTACGATCGTTCGACTAAGAAATTAGAATTCTTGTTTGATAAATATTCTGCTCTAAAAAATTACAGTCTTGCGAAAATGGAGCCAGTTGAAATCAAGTCGAGAGACGGATTAACACTCGTTGGCTATTTAACGCTGCCGCAGGAAGGTAAAAAGAATCTGCCTTTAGTCATCAACCCCCATGGTGGACCCTGGCATCGTGATAATTGGGGATTCAACCGGGAAATGCAATGGTTAGCGAGTCGTGGTTATGCTGTTTTGTGCGTCAACTTCAGGGGATCAACTGGATACGGAAAAAAGTTCTTAAATGCGTCCAACGGTGAATGGGGACGCAAAATGCAGAATGATATTACTGATTCTGTTCAATGGGCGATTGATCAAGGTATTGCTGATCCAAAACGGATTGCAATCTTCGGCGGATCCTATGGTGGGTATGCAACGCTTGCAGGAATCACATTCACCCCTGAATTGTATACCTGCGCAATCGATGTAGTTGGCCCAGCTAACGTACGATCTCTTCTCCAATCTTTTCCTGAATATTGGAAACCAGTAAAAGCGCGTTGGATCAGGCGCATTGGTGATGTGGAAAAAGATGATGCTTTGAATCATCGTATTTCGCCTTTGTTTCATGTTGACAAGATTCGCGTGCCACTTTTGATCGGACATGGTGTGAACGATCCACGCGTAAAGCTCAGTGAGTCTGAAGCAATTGTAAAAGCGATGCGCGAGAAAAATTTGCCCGTTACTTTTGTTGTGTATCCAGACGAAGGTCACGGTTTCGAACGCCCAGAAAATATGTTCGATTTTTATGGACGTGCTGAAGAATTTTTAGGGAAGTGTTTGGGCGGAAAAGTAGAACCCTGGAAAAAGATCGAAGGTTCTTCTGCCGAAGTCCGTTAAAAGAAATCTGCGTCTTCGCGGTTAAATCCACTACCAACCATTCATCACATCAAAGGTCTAATCATTGTCTGATTCAATTTTCTGTAGCTTCTGGCTACACAACCACACTGTGGGGGCGGATTTATTCCGCCTCTGCAGTTTCTTTTTCCTTTTGCCCTAAAGCAGATTTTACAGCGGCTGCGATATCCGTAACTGCATCCAATGCATCTTTCATTTCATCCAATGTTGGACGTCTCCCAGAATCCATAACAAGTAAAGCAATATAGTTTTTTGATTCGCCAAGAGATGCTAAAACGTGTTGTGAATATGCGAAACGTTCGGGTAACGTGATGGCAAGATATGGATATTGATTGCGATACCGTTCCAATACTTCCACAATTGAATAGGCTTTCAATTCAGGATTACCAACAAATTCAAATTGAAATTTGTATCCCCTTTTGTTTTCAACAAGTGCACGTCCCAGGCTTAAAAAAGGTTCAACCCAGCTGCGTTCGACATAAGGGATTCCTGTATCTGCATAAAATATTGTAATTAAACCTGGCCCTTCAAAATTGTGCGGATAAATAAGAATCGAAATTCCGTTCCACACTCCCTCAAGTTGAAGAAAGTAGTCATCGCCAGCTGACTTCAAATTCAGTTGTCTACCCAGGAGTCCGAAATGGCGATTTCGAGCTGGAATGTTAACGATACTCTGCCGCCGTGCGTGCCACAAAACGAAGGACAGGAATCCCACAACAGAAAGGATGATGAGAACGAATTCAAACATCAGGAGTTTTCGCGAACTACTTCGAGCGGGTCTTTATCAAAAACCAATCCTGCAAATTTTGCATGCCGCAGATGACTGGCGTCTGTCCATTCTACAAAATCGATCCTGCAAACAACTTTTGGTTTTACCCAAATACATTTTTTCATGTCTTCTGCAGTAAGTCCTTCACCCCAGCGTCCGGTTGATTCCTCCGGTAAATTTGCAAAAGGACACTTCTTTGTTACCAACTTTTTCAATACGGATTCAACTTCTTTTCTTGTATGAGGGGTGAATCCGGCACGAACTGAACCCGCATACATTAGTTGATCGTTTTCATAATATCCAGCGAGAATGGAATCAAGACCTTTGCTTCGTTCGGATGGCTTATATCCACCGATCACAAACTCCTGTCCTGCTTCTGTTTTGTATTTTACCCAGGCACCTGTTCGTTTCCCGGGTTCATACTTTGATTCTTTACTCTTGGCGATAATCCCTTCCAGCCCTTTTTTGCGAACTTCTTGTTCAAGAATTTCAGCATCGCCTTCAAATCCGGCAGAAAATGAAAACACTCCATCTGAGGATTCTAACAATGCTTGAAGAATTTCCTTTCGCTGAAACAGGGGAAGGTTCGATAAGTCTTTACCGTTGTAGTGTAGGAGATCGAACGCAAAAAAGTGCAGCGGCCGATCGCCTGTCTTGTTCAAATTCTGCAGCATTTGAAACGATGGAACACCATTTTCATCGAGCGCTACAACTTCACCATCGATCACGCAGTCTTTATCGGTTAGACTTTTGAGGCTCTCAACAACTTCAGGATATTTTTGCTTCAGATTTTTTGCATTGCGTGAGATAAGATCGAAAGTTTTTCCATTGCGAATTGCTTCCGCTCGATAACCGTCGAATTTTATTTCGTAAATCCACTGTCTGCCTTCAGGAAGTTTGTTTACAGGCTTGCTCAACATCGGTTCTACGAATTTAGGTTTTCCGGATGGAAGATTTTTCAATACTGAGGTGAAATTCGATGAATCTTTTGCAAGTTTTGCCTTCAATCGATTTCTTGGAGTGTCTTCTTTAGGTGGTCGATTGCTGATCCATTGCGCATCATTGTCTGATGCTATTTTTTTCATCGATCTGCCTGTGAGCACGGAAGTATCGTCCGACTTAACTGAGATGGGTTTGGTTGTATTTCCCTTCTTCATCAGAAGCCACTCCTTGCCGTCTCCTCTTGAAGTACGCACAAGAATCCATTCGCCCTTTAATTTTTTTCCATCTAGAAAGAGATGAAGTTTTCCGGAGTAATAAGCGGCAACCGGATTGGGTTCCATGATGTTATATGTTCCAATGTCCCAAACCATTACTGTTCCGCCGCCATAGCTGCCTTTGGGGATTGTTCCTTCAAAGCGTGCATATTCCATTGGATGATCTTCAACATGCATTGCAAGTCGTTTGTCGCCGGACTGTGTTGGGATTCCTTTTGGGACAGCCCAGGAACGTAAAACGCCTTGCATCTCAAGGCGAAAATCATAATGAAGACGAGTCGCCTCATGTTTTTGAATAACATACATATTGTTTGAAGCATCTTTTCCATCTTTATCAACGACTTCACCGGGAGGTTCTGCAGTCACTTTGAAATCACGCTTGCGGTTGTATTCTTTCAACGTAGTTCCGGCGCTGCCGGGTGTACGTCCTTTTTTCGTTGTAATTTTTGATCGTGGTGCTTCAATTTTTTTCAAATAATCTGGCGGAATGTTTCTGTTTGAGCGTGTTTAACGGTCCAAACAAATCTCCAAAACGATCAATGCGTTCGAGTACTTTGTCAGGCCCGATCAAAAAATTATTTGCATCACCTTTCTTAAATAGCTTTTCTAACTCATCCCATGAAAACGGAACTGAAACATAAGGGCTGTCATGTTTAGTGCGTAATGCATACACACAAACAGTGGTTTTCGAATCCGTATTTTGACTCCAATCAATAAAAACTTTTCCACCTCGGACTTTTTTCGCCATTTCTGATACGACAACTTCAGGATGACTTTCATGCAAGAAGTCTGCAATGGCTTTCGCAAATGATGAAGTCTTTTCATAGGTGACTGATGTGTTTAATGGAACGTAAACCTGTATTCCTTTTGAGCCTGAGAATTTTGCGAAGCTTTTTAGCTTTAAACCATCAAAAATTTCTTTTAACCAGAATGCCACCTGGCAACATTCAATTGCAGTTGCAGGCGGTCCTGGATCCAGATCAAAAACAACCATCGTTGGCTGATCAATTCGCGGCGCACGTGCAAGCAGTGTATGCATTTCAAGATTTGCAAGATTGGCTGACCAAACTAAAGAGGGAAGATCATTAATCAACAGATAATGAATTGGTTTGCCACCACCTCTTCGTTCGACCGGCGCTCGTTTAATCCAATCCGGTGTATGTTTTGGTGCATCTTTTTCATAAAAATGCATTGCTTTGACTCCGTCTGGAAAACGGATCATCGTAAGGGGTCTATCCTTCAGGTGCGGAAGAAGTACAGGAGAGATTCGGATGTAATAATCGATTACTTGACCTTTTGTGAATCCATCAGGGAACAAAACCTTATCCAGGTTTGAAACCATGAGGGCTCGTCCATCTATCTGAAGTTCAGTCTTCGGTGCCATAAAATTAAGCTTAGCCCATAATGATAATTACGCCATTATGTTATCGGCTTCTTTTCTCCCCTGCACCCCTTCGTCATCCTATTCCTCAGAATCTGTGTCATTGCCGAATCGTGATTTAATCGGGTGCCATGGGGGAGGAATGTCTGGTATCATACTCAGGTTAGCTAGCAATGCCAGACTATTTTAAAGAGGCTCGAAAGGCTCTAAACGAGGGGGATTATCAAAAAGCCGGAGATTATTACGCTCTGGCTGGCGATGTTCAGTCGGCCATCGATAGTTATACAACAGGTGGCCACTATGCAGTCGCAGCCCGTCTGCTCGAGAAAAATGACGATATACGACGAGCCGCCCAATATTATGCGCAAGCCAGCATCTTCGACAAGGCGGCCACTTTATACCTCCGTGTAGAAGACTTCAGAAACGCAAGTCTCACTTTTGAGAAATCCGGAGATTTCGCGCGTGCTGCCGATATGGCAGTAAAGTCAAACGACTTCGCCAGAGCAGCGATGATGGCTGAGCAAGCGAATCAATTGGATAAAGCGGGACAATACTACAACCAGGTTCAGAACTATGAACGCGCCGCCGAAATCTACGAAAAACTCCTGATCAAACATGTTCGTGAAAGAACAAAAGGAGAATTTCTTGAAAGTGTACACAACGCAATAAAAAAGTATGGAAACAATGCGGGAAGTCTGTATTTCCGGTTAAAGCAATACGATAAATCCGCGAAGTGTTTTGAAGATGCCTCCAATTACGCTAAATGTGCTGAAGCTCTCTCGCAGTTAGGAAATTTAGCCAAAGCTGCCGAGATGTACGTTAAGGCAGAAGATTATAAAAATGCGAGCCTTCTTTTTGAAAGAGCGGAAAACATTCCAAAGGCTGTTCAGATGGCCGAAAAATCAGGGGACATTGAACGCGCAGCTGATCTTGCACTGAAATCGGGCTATCCCGACAAAGCTGCATCGTATCTTGTACGCACGAAAAAGTTTGATAAGGCAGCTGAAATTTATTTCAAGCTGTTGATGCGAGCCATCAATGAACGATCGCCGAATGAATCACAAGAAGATCAGCGCGTTAACATGAAGAAATATGGAGTTGCTGCCGGAAACGTTTATTACCGACTGAAGGATTATTCAAAAGCGGCGTGGTGTTTCGAACAAGGAGAAAGCTTCGCAAAAGCTGCGGAGTGTTTCATGTTAACCAACAATAGTGCCAAAGCTGGGGAGTTATACTATCGCGCGCAATATTACGACAAAGCATATGAATTGCTGACTTCGCCCGGTGCACCTGATGTAGATCCGGCTATGCTTGCAGATATTTGCTTTCATACGAAACGATACTCTGAGGCAGGTGATTTATTCGTTGCCTCGAATCGGCCCGATCGCGCCGCTGAAGCTTATGAGCTTTCTACCAATATGTATAAAGCTGCACTGTTATATGAAGAAACCGGTAATTTCATGAAGGCAGCAGACATTTATTCAACAATCAGTGAGCCTGCAAGAGCTGCGACCTTGTATGAGAAAGCGGGGTTTCATGCTGAAGCGGCCGCGTACTATGAAAGCGCAGGGATGCTGGATCAAGCAACAGAATGCTACCTGAAGAGCGGTGAAAAAAATCGCGCAGCCCTCACCATGGGTAGACAGGGTAAATTGGAAGAAGCTGCACTGATTCTTCAACAGATTACTGATGAGGAACCGGAATATCGTGAAGCCTGTTTGATGCTTGGTGAATATTTTGCGAAACAAGGAATGGAATCTCTGGCTTTGCAGAAGTTTAATCAAGTAATCGGTAGCGAAGCATTAACGAAGGGGAATGTCGATCTTCATTACCGCTTAGCCGGAGTGTATGAGAAATTGGGCAATAAAGAAAAAGCCCAGGAATTATATGAAAGGATCATGCTAGTTCAAATGAACTACAAGGATGTTTTCGAAAAACTGCAAAAAATAAAAAATCCTGAAACGACTCCTGTTCCAGAATCAACTGAAACCCATATACCGACTCAACCGACTTCACCTTCACCGGGTGAGGAAACTTCTGAAGCACCCAAAGAAGAATCGCTCGTTGGAAAACGTCTGCGTGAATACGACATTCTTGAAATGGTTGGAAAGGGCGGAATGAGCATGGTATATCGCGCCCAGCATATCTATCTGAATAAACAACGCGCTATTAAAATCATTCAAACAGAACTTGCTGATGCTTTTTTCAGTGAACGCTTCATACAGGAAGCCCGGATTTTGGCTGATCTTCATAATCCACATCTTGTGCAATTGTTCGAATTCGGTTCTCTTGATGGAAACCAATTATTTATGGTGCTTGAGTGGATCGAAGGAGAAAGCGCCAAACAACGAGTTCAGCGCATGGGCAGAATTGGTGTTAGCGAGGCAATCAGAATTGTTCGAGATGCGGCAACAGGTTTAAATATTGCTCATGAAAAAGGAATCATACATCGCGATATTTCACCCGATAATTTGATGATTGTTCATGATCCAGCGGGACAAGAAGTTATCAAAGTAATTGATTTCGGAATCGCGAAATCAGCGCGAGAAGGTACACATACACGCGCAAATTTATTCCTTGGAAAGCCTCAGTATGCAAGCCCGGAACAATGCGGGTTTCTAAAAGAGCATGAAGTTCTCGATGCCAGATCCGACATATATTCGCTCGGTATCACTTTTTATTACATGCTTACTGGAAAAAACCCATTCAGTTCTCCCACCCCTCAGGGTTATCTTGTCAAACATATCTCACAAAAACCAAAACAGCTGGTGGAGCTTTTGCCGATTTATGAAAAGCCAGAAATGCTTGATGAATTGATTTTCAAAGCTCTTGAGCCTGAACGTACGAAACGGTTTGCTTCAATTTCGGAATTTATTTCTGAATTGGATGAATTAGTAAAAAAGCGTAATTAGCTCAACCGCCAAGGTCCTGGTCCAAGGTTATAATGAGAACATGCATAATCCATTTGTCCCTGAAACACTTGAAGGCTGGAGTGTATTGCATCATATGTATCGCATTGATTGGCAAAATCTACAGCAGCTCTCGCCCCAAATGCGTTCTGAAATAGCCGACGAAACGAAACGAGTATTGCAAGATTCGTCTGAAGGTCGCACAGCTCTTGTTCAAGTTTTGGGACATAAAGCAGATCTCATGGTTATCTATTTTCGGAAAACATTCGATGAACTTGGTCAATGCCAGTTGAATTTTGCACGCACGAAACTCAATCAATTTCTCACGATGACAACTTCCTACGTCTCGATAGTGGAACTTGGATTGTACGAGATGACTGCAAAAATACACCAACAGCTTGGGGAACGATCCTTAAAACCAGGAAGTTCAGAATTCGATCAAGCATTTGAAGAAGAATTGTCTCAGCAGCGCAATCGAATGAATGCCCGTCTATTTCCAGAAATTCCACCGCGCCGATATGTTTGTTTTTATCCGATGAATAAAAAGCGCGGAGAAGAAAAAAACTGGTACAGCGAGGCCTTTCAACGAAGAAGTGAAATGATGATTGAGCACGGAATTATAGGCCGCCATTATTCCGGACGCGTAACGCAAATCATTTCCGGTTCAATTGGATTTGATGATTGGGAATGGGGAGTGGATCTTTTTGCGGATGATCCTTTGACTTTTAAGAAACTGATTTATGAAATGCGCTTCGATGAAGCAAGCGCCGTTTATGCTGAATTTGGCCCGTTTTATATTGGACTTCAATTCCGAACTGATAATCTTGGTGAATTTCTGGAAGGTAGAACTACAGCACTATAAAAAACAAGGAATCGTGCGGAATATCCGCACGATCCCCCTTGGCAGCAATGCAAGGGCTGCACTCCTCGCACTCCGCCGCTTCTATTTATTGATTAACGATCTCTAGTTCAGAAATTACTTTTTTCACTCCATCGACCGATTTCGCCAAGCTGACTGCCTGATTTAATTCCGCTTTGGAATTCACAGTTCCGCGAAGCGTCACAACGCCATTATTGGTGTCCACATCGATGTTGAGTGCTTTAACCGTATCATCTGCAGCGAACTTCAGTTTTGCTTCTGAAGTAATACGCGCATCACCCACTGCTTCTTTTGTGTCGCTAGCGATATTTTCGGTTGTTTCTTTTATATCTTTGCCGGTTTCTTTCGACTGCTCCTTAAGACTTTCGCCTATCGGTTTGTCTGCCTCAATTCTTAATTGATTATTTACTGAAAGAACGCCGGTTGTATTTTTCGCAAGTTCGACCGCACGCTGTACTTGCGGTTCATTGTGTACACTACCGGTTAGATTCACAACACCGTTGTTCGTATCAACAGAAACATCCGTGCCATCTAACAGTTCGTCGTCGGTTACTTTGGCTTTTATTTCTGTGGTAATTTCAATATCACCACGCTTGGCATCAGCTCCAATTGCGGGCGTATCCTTTGATTCCGCCCTTGAATCATTGTCACTGCATCCTGCGAATGCAGAAAGAGCTAAACAAAGTACAAAAATGCACGATCCCATTAATTTTTTCATTATTGATCCTCCAATTTTTAAGATCCTTGCTTCGACTGCGAGTGGCAGTCTAGCCAGTAAAGCAATGATCAAATGATCATTTGTTAAGGTACGGTTCAATAAGTTTTGGCAGTATCGCAGATCATGTCGTTCTAAAGTCGGGAAAATATTTCATTTCTGTAGCACAACGTTCTACAAAGCATGTGACGAAGATTAAGCGAACATTCAAATGACAAATAAAGTGGTGTGTCGCTTGATGGCTACAGAGAACAAATGAAATCTGTGGTGGTGGAATGAGGCGTGAGCCCTAAGTTCAATTCAGGAAAGAAATTATTTGGAGGTTTTATGAAAGTAAGCCAAGTCATGACTCCCGACCCAGCATGTTGTTTACCACAAGATACTGTTGATATTGCTGCACGGCTCATGAGAATACAGGATGTTGGAATGATTCCAGTAGTCGATGATGAACGATCGCCCCATTTGCTTGGTGTTGTAACAGATAGAGATTTAGCGTTGCTAGTTGTTGGTCAAGGACTTCAACCACGAAAAACAAAAGTAGAAGAAGTCATGACCCGCAATGTGATTACATGTTGTGAAGCAGACAATCTCGAAGAAGTTCTTGATTCGATGAAGTCTCATCAAATACGCAGAATTCCAGTCATCGCTGATGATAATGGAATCGTCGGAGTTGTATCTCAAAGCGATATTGCTCTGCGATTAAAAGATCCTGAAAAAACAGGCCAGGTTGTAGCTGATATTTCCAAGCCCTCATACCCGCAAAGCTGGCGTGAATTTAAAACCGCCTTAAGAAATCGGTGGGGTCGTCTAATTGAAGATGATCTTGAAGGAGTCTTTGGGGATCGTGAAAATTTGATTCAGCGTTTGCAGGAACGTTATTCAATGCAGCGAATAGATGCTGAACGCGAAGTGGATCAATTCTGGGAAAAGCTTACAACGACAAAAAATATTTGATCCGATTGGTTAACTTCGTAGCATCTAAAAATCGATAACCGAAGCTAGATCATCACGTTTTATGTTATGGCCGAAAAGAAACAGATCCGCATTATGATTGCAGACGATCATGTATTAATCCGGGAAGGATTAAAGCAAGTCTTTTTGCGCGCGCCAGATCTAGAACTGGTTGCCGAAACTGGTGAACTCGATCAAGTCATAGTAACGTTGTCCCGATCGCTTCCGGTTGACATATTACTGTTGGATCTGGCGTTTCGTGAACGCAGTTCGTTGGAAATTCTTTCTGATGTAAGAAAAAAGTTTCCGGAAAAACCCCGCATCATTGTCCTGACTGTTCATTCCGGGACACAATATGCAGCACAGTGCTTTTCTGCAGGAGCCCAGGGATTCATTCAAAAAGATTGTGAGCCTGAGCAGCTCTTTCGTGCGATTCGGCACGTTAACTTAGGGCAGATTTATGGTGAAGATGACTGGAAAGAGCAATACCAAAGTTTGCTTTCAAAAGGAAAGTACTCACAGCGATCATTGTCCAGCCGTGAAAAAGAAGTGTTGATACATCTAGCAAAGGGCAGAAGCACTGTCGAGATTTCAGAATCACTGGGACTAAGCCCAAACACAGTTAAAACCTACCGGAGCCGTCTCGTAGATAAATTAGGATTTCGAAATGAAGCAGAGCTTGTTCGCTATGCCCTTGCGAATGACCTCTTTGCATAAGCTTTAGGTGTAACTTCTGTAATTATTTTGGGTCATACTATATATGGTCCAAAGATGACCCAATTAAGAATTGCAATCCTGCTCACAACTCTTTCAATTTTTATTCTTGCAGATGTTCGATCGCAAAATAATTTTGGACAGGAAAAAACACTCCAGTATGCAGGTAAGACCAGAAAATATCTGATCCATACACCTGCAAACTACAACAACCTTGAGGCACTTCCGCTAGTGATTGTTCTTCATGGGGGCGGAGGGGCACCGGAAGGGATGGCCAGAATTACAAATTTTAATAAGAAGGCTGATGCCGAAAAGTTTATCGTGGTTTATCCGGCAGGCACCGGCCGGTTTGAAAGCCGTTTTCTTACATGGAACAGCGGAAATTGTTGCGGATATGCTCAGGATGATAATTCAGATGATACAGATTTTATTCGTCGTTTAATTGAAGCAATTCAAACAGAAATGAAAATAGATGATTCAAAAGTGTTTGTTACAGGGCTATCGAATGGAGCGATGATGTCATACCGTGTAGCCTGCGAATTATCAGACAAGATAGCAGCAATTGGACCTGTTGCCGGAGCGTTCAATTATCAGCCTTGCACTCCAGCCCATCCGGTATCCGTTATTATCTTTCATGGAACTGATGATCAGCATGTACTTTACAATGGTGGAATTCCAAAGCGTCAGGTGGATAGACATGAGAGAACTGATACTTCTGTAAAGGATGCCGTTGCATTTTGGACCACACATAATCGATGTTTGCAGGCACCAAAAAAAGAGAGTCGCGGAAAAATAACGCGGGAATCCTATGAGGGATGCACAAATGGCTCAGGTGTAAGCGTAATTACAATTCAAGATGAAGGGCATACATGGCCTGGAAGTGTAAAGTGGGCTTTCTGGGCGGATGAGCCTACGAAGGAAATTTCCGCAACGGATGCGATTTGGGAGTTCTTTGCGAACCATCCAAAACAGAAACCCGGCGTAAAGAAACAGCCGCAAACTCAGACTAAGCCAGTATCTAACTAATACCCAAAATTGTCGCACGCCACGCTAGGATTGCAATCATATTGCGGCCAGACATACGTTCCGGACTCACCATTCTCTACCCAGTAACGTCCGTCAACTAAATGAATTCTGAATCGATTGTTACCAAGGCTCCACATTTCGCATATAGTTCCGATCCAGAATTCGCGTTCTCCGGGTTCGATGCCTCCAATGCGTACATCACCACATAAATAAAATACGTCGTCGCATCCGACAGGCTGTTGGAATTCCGCAATAATTGTCCTTGCAACCGGATCGTTTGAGATTACTTTAAAAAACCAAACGTCACGGGGCGGATTTGTATATTGGCATTTTGTGCCGTCACCACCACCACCGCCACCTATTTTCTCTTTCACGCGAACATTTCTCGTTAAAGAATTGGAACCCGAACCGTTCTTTACGGTTAATTTAACAGGAAAGCGTCCTTTGTCTTGAAACCGATGCTCTGTCGTCTTTCCATTTGCTGTCGTACCATCGCCAAAATCCCATTTATAGGAAGTGATTGTCCCCTCACTATTCGAAGCATCGAATTCAAAATCGGTAGTCAATGTCCCTTTGCGCGGAGTAATCGAAAATTTCGCAACCGGAATTGCCGCCGGGGAAGATACAGTTTCGGATGAGGAGCCGGATGTTATTTCGGGTGTACCAGCCGAAGATTTTTTGGCTGAATTACTTGTTGTCGAATTGTCATCACAGCCTATAGAAGTAAGGATGCAAAGCACCGCAAAGCGAAAAACATGTTTCATGGTTCGAGTCTCCCTTGCGTGAAATCATGGTTAGTGTAACATGGGCATCGGTTTCTTTTGAAGTCATTCAAAATACTACAAATATCGTGCGACATTGGGTTATGAATTCGAGGAGCTTGCTAATCCGAAGGCCTCAGCCATCCTGGACCGACCCGATGCTTGCAACGCTCACAGATCAGCGATTTTCAGACAAGAATTGGATTTTTGAAAAGAAGTACGACGGTGTTAGAGCTCTTGCCTTCCGTAAAGGAAATAACATTCGTTTACTCTCACGCAATAAACTCTCTTTCGACAAAGCCTATCCTGACATTGTAAATCGTCTGTTGAAGCAGCCTTCGTCAAACTTCATCATCGATGGTGAAATCGCCGCGGTGGAAAAGGGTTTGAGCAGCTTTTCAAAATTGCAGCAACGCACGCAACGCAGAATGTCTATTTATTATTTCGTTTTTGATCTGCTTTATTTGGATGGCTATGATGTCAGACAAGTTCCATTGATCGAGAGAAAGAAAATGCTTCGTAAAGCTCTGAACTATGATAACCGGATCCGTTTTACGAATCACAGAGTTGGAAAAGGTGAAGCATACTTCGAAGAAGCGTGCCGTAAGAATTGGGAAGGAATCATTGCAAAACGCGCGGAGGGTGTCTACGTATCGGGACGCTCAAGGGACTGGCTGAAATTCAAATGTACGCTTCAGCAAGAATTTGTAATCGTTGGCTATACAGATCCACAAGGTGTGCGCGAAGCTTTCGGTGCATTGTTGGTTGGATATTATTCAGATAATGAATTGATCTATGCGGGCAAAGTTGGAACTGGCTTTACAACTCAAACTCTTCAAATGCTCAACAAAACGTTATCTTCGATTGAGCGGCCAACTCCACTTGTAAAAGGGATCGGGCTTCCTAAAAAAAATGTTCACTGGGTGAAACCAAAACTGGTGGCACAAATCGCATTTATGGAATGGACTCCGGACAACAAATTGCGCCATCCAAGCTTTTTAGGACTTCGTGAAGATAAACATCCGCGCGAGGTCATTCGTGAGAAAGCAATTGAGGCGAAGGAGTAGAGCTCAGCGTTGGAGAATTAATAATGAAGGCAAAGGTTAATATGATGAGCGGAGGGAGTAGGATTTGAACCCACGGGGAGCTTGCACCCCCAGCGGTTTTCAAGACCGCCGCCTTAAGCCACTCGGCCATCCCTCCGAAATAGAATCACTAATGTAGCTTTTTCTGATGGGGTTGTAAAGTTGGCGGGATTTCTAAAAAAGGCCGGCCGAAACGTGCAGAATTGTCTTATCCATGGAGGAACAATGAAGCTTGCCATCTTCGTTTTCATTCTTTTAATGTGCCTTTCGGACATTGCTGGAGCAGCTGATTGGAATCAGTGGAGAGGTCCAAATCGAGATGGTTCTTTTTCAACGTTTAAAGTGCCTGAAAAACTTCCGGATCAGCTCAAACAAGTTTGGAACGTGGAAGTTGGAATTGGTCATTCCTCTCCTGTGATTTCCGGAACCAAAGTTTTTTTGATCTCACGTGTAGCTGAGCAGGAAGTGGTCGCTGCTTACGACATGGCAACCGGGAAATTGATCTGGAAAGATTCTTATGATGCGCCTTATGAGATGAATCCTGCAGCAATTCCTCATGGAAAAGGTCCTAAATCAACTCCTGTTGTTGCGAATGGAAAGTTGTATACGCTTGGAATCAGCGGTGTACTTTCCTGCTATGACGCGTCAGCAGGAAAGCTCTGTATGGCGTAACGATTTCAAAAAAGAGTTCCCTGTAACTTCACCTGATTTTGGAAATGCGATGTCGCCGATCGTTGATCAAGGGTTGCTGATTGTTCACGCGGGTGGCCCTGGTAAAGGTGCACTGTTCGCAATGGATGCTGTCAAAGGTGATGTGAAATGGCGCTGGACAGACGATGGCGCAGGATATTCATCACCGATTATTGTTAACCTCAATGGTACTCGTCAGGTTGTTACACAAACACAAAAAAATATCGTAGGAATTGCTGAATCGAATGGCGAACTTTTGTGGAAGCTTCCTTTTACAACAGACTACGAACAGAACATTGTTACTCCAGTTTTGTATAAGGACCTTTTGATTTTTTCAGGAATCGATAAGGGTGCCTTTGCAGTCCGTGTTGCAAAAAAAGAAGGCAAGTTCGTACCAGAAACTGTTTGGCAAAATGAAAAAGCATCCATGTATATGAGTTCTCCAGTGCTCGTTGGCGATTTTCTTTACGGCATGTCACATTACAGAAAAGGTCAATATTTTTGTCTCGATGCGCGTACCGGACAAACTCAATGGACAAGTAATGGAGCAGAAGGTGATAATGCTTCAATTATCAATGCAGGACCTCAAATTCTTTTTCTAAGCAACAATGCAGACTTAACAATTGCGAATGCTACTGAAAAAAAGTATGAGGTTTTGAAAAAGTATACTGTTGCAAAGAGTCCGACCTGGGCGCATCCGGCTGTTGCTGATAACGAAATCGTGATCAAAGACCAGAAATCATTGACTTTGTATGCCATGAAATAAGCCTTATCCGATGTCCGGTTGTGAACGAGGGTGTCCCGCAACCGGTCAACTTTATCTACCTGCTTATTCTCTCATCTCGAGACATGTTCAGGCACGAGATGTGCAGAAGCTTACTCAAGACCAACCATTTTTACTTCAAATGGGTCTGATGAGGAGAGCATGACAGATCAAATCTTGAAAGATTTACGCTACAGTTTCCGGTCGTTATTACGCGCGCCCGCATTTACTCTTCTTGCAATCGGCATTCTGGCTCTTGGAATTGGAGCCAACTCAGCAATCTTCAGTGTTCTATATGGTGTATTGATCAAAAGCCTTCCTTATCCTGAACCCGATCGGCTTGTTGTTGTTTGGGGAGCGAATGGCAGAGCCGGAACAAATAAGGATCCAGTTTCTGCAACGGATATCGCAGATTATCGCGCGCAGAACAAATCATTTGAAGATGTAACGACCTTCACATCATGGCGGCCGAGTCTTTCTGGTGGAAATGAAACGGAACGAGTTTCTGCGCTGCAAGTCGGTGACGGCTACTTCAAGATTATGAAAGCCAAACCTTTTCTGGGCCGTACATTTCAACCCGAAGATCAAATCGAAGGCAAGGACTTTGTTGTCATTTTGAGTTACGGAATTTGGAAACGCCAATTCGCCGGAGATCGCCAAATCATTGGAAAGGTTATCAGATTGAATGCGCGACAATATACCGTAGTCGGTGTCATGCCTCCCGATTTTCATTCTTTGCCTCTTGGACTCGTTCCGAAATCCGTTGAAATTTACAGGCCAGTTGCTGAACCCTATGACAATGAGGCACGTGGATCGCGTCATTTGCTTGCATTCGGACGTTTGAAATCAAATACAACGCTTGGCAGTGCTCAATCAGAAATGAGTGGCATAGCAAAAAGACTGGAAAAGCTTTATCCAGTAAACAATCTGTCGCGTGGAATTAATCTCGTTACATTTCCGGATCAATTTGCAGGCAAATTGAAGTCTGCACTCTATCTGCTTGCAGGTGCCGCAGGCCTGGTTCTTTTGATTGCATGTGCAAACATAGCGAATCTTTTGCTCGCTCGAACAACCGAACGCGAACGTGAAATGGCAATCCGTGTTTCACTTGGCGCTCCTGTATCAGCTTTAATCCGGCAACTTTTCTTCGAATGTCTGCTCTTTTCAATAGCAGGATGTTTATTGGGTCTATTGCTCGCGCTGTGGGGAGTAGAAGGGTTAAGTACTGCAGGAGGCAAAGTCCTGCCGCAGCTTCTTCAAATTCAACTGAGTTTTCCAGTGTTGTTTTTTTCTGCAGCAGTTACGATCGTGAGTTGTCTTTTGCTGGCAATTGCACCAGCGCATCACATAAAAAGTATGAATTTGCATGATGCGCTGAAAGAAGGTGGAAGGGGCACTGGAACGGGTATTCAAAAAAATCGATTACGCGGACTGCTTGTTGTTTCTGAAATGGCTCTTGCAATTATTTTGCTTATTGGCGCAGGCCTTTTTATGCGCAGCGTACTGCATCTCTATAATGTCGATCCAGGTTTTAATCCTCAAGGCGTTATAACGATGAATCTCGCACTTCAAGGCGCTAAATATCCTGAAGATAATAACCGGATTGCGTTTTACAACCGTGTGATGCAGCGCGTGAATAATCTTCCAGGAATCCAATCCGCTGGTCTTACTACCGTTTTACCGTTAAGCGACAACTTTGATGGCAGAACGATTTCAATTGAAGGTCAGTATCACAATCCTGAAGATGAACCTGAAGCGGATATGTATGTTGTTACACCCGGCTATTTTACTGCGATGAGGATTCCACTTCTTCAAGGCAGATTGTTTACGGAGCAAGATTCTGAAAAGGCTCCGAAGTCTGCGATTGTCAGTGAATCATTTGTAAAACATTTCTGGCCAAATCAGAATCCATTAGGGCGCCGCATCCGTCTTTTTCCCGGGCCGAAGGAAGATACGCCATGGTTTACCGTTGTCGGCGTTGTAAAGGATGTAAAACAATACGGTTTAAATACCATACCACCTCACCAATTTTACTTTCCTAACACGATGTTTGGCGCGTATTCAATGACGCTTGTCGCAAGAACCGAAAAGGAACCCACCACCTATGTCTCAGCAATCAGGAAAGCCATTCTTGAATTAGATCCCGAACAGGCAGTATTTGATGTCGCAACTCTGAATGAAGTTCTTGGCACATCGATTGGGCTGCAGCGTTTTTCTATGATCTTGCTTGGATGCTTTGCTCTGCTTGCACTGTGTCTTGCTTCTGCGGGAATCTATGCTGTGATTTCTTATGTGACTTCACGCCGAACACACGAAATTGGAATCCGGATGGCACTGGGTGCTCAACAACAGGATGTTTTGCGCATGATCCTTCGTCAGGGTTTACTGCTTGCGGGAACTGGTGCTATTGCAGGATTGCTCGCATCCGCAGGAATTACACGTCTTGCGTCAAGCTTGTTGTTCAATGTGAACCCGACGGATCCTCTAACCTATGCAGCGATCGCGATGTTACTGTTATTTGTAGCTCTGCTGGCCTCGGGTATTCCTGCAATTCGTGCCACAAAAGTGGATCCAATGATCGCCCTGCGCTACGAATAAAAAACTTTGCGTCTTAGCGGTTAGGAAACTAATTGAAATTGCATTATCGATTAGCTACACTCATGTAATGGATCTTGAAATCCGCCATCTGGAACTCGTTCAAGCTATTGCCCTTGAAGGGGGAATGACAAAAGCTGCCAAGCGTTTGCATCTGACGCAATCAGCCCTGAGCCATCAACTGAAGGAAATTGAAGAACGTTTAAAGGCGCCTCTTTATCTTCGGTTAAAGAAAAAGCTGGTTCTTACTGAAGCGGGCGAGAAGCTTCTGAATTCAGCAGAAAAAGTCTTACAGGAACTCGTTCAAACCGAAAGTACGCTTCGCCGCCTCGCATCGGGACAGCAGGGCAGTCTTCGAATCAGCACACAATGTAATACCGGCTATCACTGGCTGCCTTCAATGCTTTCGCTTTACCAAAAAACCTTTCCGGATGTAGATGTACAAATTGTTGTTGAAGCAACGCATCAACCGGTGCAAGCACTACTGGAGGGCAAACTGGATCTGGCGCTTGCATATACCAAAACGACTGATAAAGATCTTACATATTCCAGACTCTTCAAAGATGAACTTCTTGCAGTTGTGTCGCCGCAACATCCACTTGCAAATGTTTCCTATCTCAAACCGCAAGATTTTGCGGATTACCCGATGATTGTTTATTCAGTTCCACTTGAAGAAAACCTGGTATTTCAAAAGATTCTGAATCCAGCTGGAATCATGCCAAAAAAGATTTACAAAGTCATGTTGACTGAAGCGATTCTGGAGATGGTTAAAGCAGGACTCGGAATCGGTGTGCTTGCGAAATGGGCTGTAGCACCGAATCTAAAAGCTCGTAGTCTTCGCGGAATTCGTCTCACAAAGAAAGGTGTATTCAGAAGCTGGCATGCTGTCACTCTTAAGAATCCTCCGGCACCACGATACATTCAGGAGTTCATAAAACTCTTAGCTGATCAATCACTGCCTGCAAAGAAGACGCATTCAGGAAGTCTCACCAAATAATTGTTGTTCAACAACAGATTTTAAGTTGCGCTTATGAAAAATAGTTTCAAAGGGTGTGGCTTCAACTTTTGGCGGTAAACAATCCTGCAAGTCAATTCTTAAGACATCTTCTTCGTTGCGATTGAGATCAATGACTCTCGCCTTTAACGATTTTAGATAATAAACTGCATGATCGATTGCATCGGATGAGCGTGGTTCTAAATGGCTGGAAATCAAATTCTTTCTGCCTCTTTCTTTGATGCGATTTAAAGCGGGAAAAAACATAGTGGGAGAAGAGTATGTAAAATACACAATATTTCCAACCAGCGTATCGCCGACATGAATTATATCGGCTTGCGGAATATCGATGTTGATCGTGCTCATTGTGTGCGCAGGATTGTAAAACAGGTTTAAGTTATATTTTCCCCACCGGAGCGATAGTTCATCTGAAATGAGAATGGTAGGTTCTACAAAAAAAGATTTTTCCTCTGTGGAGCGGAACCGTTCAAGATCGAACGTGTGGTTGTAATTCTTGTGAGCAATGATCTCGCTTTCAGGAAACAACTTTAAAGCTGCCAGATGATCGCTGAAAAAATGACTGCAAATAATAAATTTTGCTTTGGAATTAAACTCTCTTTCAACAAGCTGTTTTAGACAAGCTGCATCGGTTTTGTGCGCCATTGCATCGATGAGCAATGCTTCGCCCTTGGAAAGTAGAATTGTGCAATTCGAATCATAGGCATCGCCTATCGCAACGTAGAGATCACTGTGTATTTGTTTTACTCTCATCAATCCATTACTCCATCAATCCAATAATCTCTCATCCATATATATGAGTCCAATTGATTGTTTTCATAATTTTAATGAGAAAAACTCATGTAATACTTGACGCTTCTTCTCGGCGCTGATTGGCTATAATGAATTCACTCCTGGCTGAATCAGGACGAAGTTGAGGTCGAATATGTTCTACATACTTGGGTCTGATGGAAAGGAATACGGGCCGATCGGGTCCGATGTTGTACGAAATTGGTTTGAAGAAAAGAGAATTGACAGCAAAACGATGATCCGTCGTGAAGGCGAAAGTGATTGGAAAGTCTTTTCGTCATTTCCGGAGTTTTCGTACCTGACAAAAACATCTCCACAGCAGCCGCAAATGATTTCCGCAGATCCTCAAGCTCTTCAATCCGTAATCGATACCAGAAGTGTTTCAGTAGATGCTATGGATTGTATTCGCCGAAGTTATGCACTTTATAAAAATAATTTCGGACCGATTTTTATTGCGACTGCGTTAATAGCAGTCATACTCGGCGGATCTGGCTCAATTCCCGGAGGATTCCTTTTGAACGGAATCCTTTATGGTGGACTTTTCTGGTTTTTCTTAAAGTGGATCCGAGAGGGAAAAGCAGAGTTAGGGGATGCTTTTGCAGGGTTTCAGCGACAGGCCGGACAGCTAGTACTCGGAGGATTGGTGACTGCATTTGTACCAGTCCTTTTGATGATGATCGTTGCTGCTCCATTTTTCATTCCTGTCATCATGGCCGCATTCAGTTCAGCAGGAAATCCTCCAGAATCGTTGTTCCAAATCTTTGGCGTTTTGGGCTGTCTGGGTATTGCGATTGGAGTCCTTGCTTCGATTGCATTATATGCACTGTGGATGTTTACCTTTCCTTTGATAATCGATAAAGGCCTGAAGTTCTGGCCTGCGATGGAACTCAGCCGCAAAACTGTAATGAAATCATTTTTCGGATTCTTATGGCTGAATATTCTTTGTGGTCTGCTAATTTGTGCAGGTTTAATCGCCTGTATAGTCGGCGTTTTCTTTGTCGCCCCTATCTGCGCCGGAGCGATCGCATATGCTTACGAAGACATTTTCGGAAGCTCTAAGGCCTGAGAATTATGGACTTACAAAATCGTTTGACCATTTTACATACGCTTGAATTTCATTTTCGTGTTGTTCTATCCATGCAGCGGCTTCTCGATTCGTGCTTTGATAAATGTAGTATGTGAACGTCGCAACAAGATCGTTCTTTTGCAAGTCAACGAAATACGGAAAATAGTTCTCAACCACAAAATTTCCTTTTCCTTTCTCTTCACCCATTGCTTTGAATAAATCATTCAATAATTCAATTCTTTGTTCCATGATCGTTTTTTCTTTTTTATCCTTTACATATTTACCTGCAGTAATTAGCGATATCATTAATTCCAGTCCCTTAAATTCTCCTTCATCCGTGGGAGAATCCGAATTCACAGTAACTTCAACTTTTTGGGAAGACTTTGATTCCACACCTTTTTCTATATTCTCATCCAGCAAAGCGATTGCTTTTGATGATCGTTGTGTTTTCGGTTCAAGGCTTAGAAACCTTAGCATAGACAGAATGCCGGGAATTCTATAGCCTTGATCGAAATAAACTCTTGCCAGGGCGTAATGACTGGTAATGTGTGTTGGATTCAACTGAACTGATTTCTTTAAATGAGGACGCGCCTCATTGGGTTTTCCTGTATTCACAAGCGTTACTGCAAGATTGAAATGGATCATTCCATCATCATTAACAACTTCGAGTGCTTGACGAAATGCTGAGATTGCTTCATCGTTCTTACCAAGCCCGTCTAAGGAATTGCCGATCAGCATGTAAAACTTGCCTAGGTATCTTGATTTATAACGAGCACCTTCATCAGCGGTCTTCAGAGCGTCATCGTATTTTTCAGCAGCAAAAAATGAGAATGCCATTTCGTACATCGCGAGCACATTTCCAGGACTTTTTTCAAGAACCTGCTTGTATTTAGCAATCGCCTCTTCGTATTTGCCCTGATTGTGTAAAGCGATTCCTTCATCGATGATTGCTTGTTCGTGCTGATTTGTGAGTGCGGGTGTGAGTTCAGGTGCTTTGATAGTCTCTGAGGAACCCCAAAGCGAGAATAAAAAAAGAAAGTAGAATGCGAACTTTCGCATCGATTCTTACCTCATTTTCTGCCAGAGACGGTTAATATCTTTCATTACATCTTCGGCTGTAAAAGTGGTTCCGCGATGACGATCCGGATGATATTTATTAACAAGTTCACGAAATAATTTATCTGGAGTCGCACCGCTTTTTCGGGCTTGTTTTTTGCTGATTCGAAGCTCCTCGTACAAGGATTCTATCTGCAGTTTAAGCCTTTGCGTTTCCATGCGATGCCGGATGTTTGATTCACGATATTCTTCATTCAGTTTCCAGTATCTTTGAACATCGGCAAATAGTACTTTATGGCTTCCTGAAACAAAATCAGGCAGCTTTTTCCCGACGTAGGCGGTCTTCATCCGGCCGCGTTCATCGGTATAGTTCAGGTTCCAATAGGGTCCATGTGGACGTTTCTTTTTATCTTTACACGCCTGGCAATTATTCCTTCCGCAATTTCGAAACGCCTCGACAAATGTAACTGTATGAATATCCGGAGGTCTTGCGGCAAAAATACGGACCTCTTTTCCTTCGCAAATCCTTTGGAGGCGTTCTTTTTTGTTCAACATAAAAATAATAATAATTTTCTTGTATATTCAATACAAGAACCCCTTGACAAATAATCAGAATCTGTGGTACAATGCATGGCAATTTAGAACTTCCCACCGTTCTGCAACTTCAACCCATTTGCTCCTAAATCATTTCGTTGTAAGCTCTCGCTTACAGGGAGAAAATACATGAACCGATTCGGTGCCTCACTTTTTGCCATCTGCTTTTTACTCGTCGGAGCCTTCACATTTGCCACCGTTCCAGGGAAGGAAAACATTCTTACAAGCGATTTGCTAAAAATGAAACAGCTTCGTTCCGTAAGAATTTCTCCCGACGGCACTCAGGCTATATATGTTGTGCGCAGTATTGAGGAGAAAAAAGAGAAGGACGAAGAGAAGCCTAAAGAATCCAGGACTTCGAAAGCGCCTGAATATGAATACAGGAATCAACTATGGCTTATAGCTCTCAATGGCACTCAATCTCCTCGTCAGCTTACATTTCATGAAGGCGGCGCTTCCAATCCTGTTTGGCATCCTGGTGGAAAACAGATTGCATTTGTCCGGACTGTTGAGGAAAAATCCCAAATTTTGGTGTTGCCTCTTGAGGGTGGGGAAGCATGGCAACTCACAAAGATGAAGCATGGTGCATCTTCACCACGCTGGTCACCCGATGGCAACTCGATTTTGTTTGCTTCTGAAATTCCACATCATGAGTTGTTTGGGTCAGTCGATAACAAAAAGTCGCCTGAGTGGCCGGAAGAACGTCCAAACCGCAAATCAGGCGATGTTGCTAACTGGAATGACAAAGAATCAGAAAAGCCGAAAGCAGATCCTGATGGGTCGATTCAAGAAATTCGGGAATGGCTCGCCCGAAATGAGGCGGATTCGAATCCGCGTGTTTTTTATCGACAACAACTTCAGGGAGAAACTGAATTACAACCGAATCTCACGTATCAGCATTTATTTGTTGTTAAAGCAGTGCAAGGTGCTGAACCTCTTAGAATAACAAATGGCTTTTATTCATTTGAAGAAGGCGAATGGATGCCGGACGGTAAAGAAATTGTTTCTGCAACTTCGATAGATTCAAAGCAGCATCCGGATCGAGTTCAAGATAGCGATCTTCACATCATTCGCGCGGATGGCTCTAACATTCGCAGGCTTTTAGATCTTCCAGACTATTCCGTTTCCAGCGCACTCCCATCTCCCGACGGAAAATCAATTGCATTTGTCGCCAGCGAGCTGAAAGAGCGGAGTTATGCGCTGAATATGCTTGGTTCAGTTTCCTATTCCAGCGGCAATCCTTTGCTCTTAACGAAAGAACTGGACCGCGATGTAAACGACTTTTCGTGGAGTCAGGATAGTAAATCACTCTATTTCATTGCGACTGCTGATGGTGGATTTCCATTAAACCGTGTCGATGCTTCCGGTGGAAAAATTCAGAGACTTACCGAATCTAAATCAGGGTTACGTAATTTAGCTGTTGGTGCAAAAAAACTTGTATTTACTTTAACCGAAGTCGCGAATCCATATGAGCTATACGTATCAAATCTTGATGGATCAGGAAGTAAACGTCTGACAAAACATAATGCAGAATGGCTGGAATCGAAAAAGTTAAGCTATCCGACAGCGCATAAATTAACACGTCCGGATGGAACAGTAGTTGATTACTGGATCATGAAGCCTGCGAATGTAGAGACTGGTAAAAAGTATCCATTGCTTGTTGAAATGCATGGCGGACCTTCGGCAATGTGGGGACCTGGAGAAGATACGACCTGGCATGAATTCCAAATGTTTTGTGGCAGAGGTTATGGAATTGTTTATGCAAACCCGCGTGGTTCGGGTGGTTACGGTTATAAATTTGTGCATAGTAATTATCAAAACTGGGGTGAAGGACCCGGCGGCGATGTGCTGGCTGCCGCAACAGAAGCTGCAAAGGAACCCTGGGTGGATGCGGATCGTCAAGTTCTTACTGGCGGATCCTACGCGGGCTATTTAACTGCATGGATTGTCGGTCATGATCATCGATTCAAAGCAGCAGTTGCGCAACGCGGAGTTTACTATTTACCAACGTTTATGGGTGAAGGTCTCGCATGGAGATTAGTTCCAGATCACTTTGGTGGGTACCCATGGCAGCCTGAGATCAAAACGATTTTAGATCGCGAATCACCATCTAACGTATGTTAATGAAATCAAAACTCCGTTGTTAATTAAACATGATGATCTGGACTTGCGTGCAGGAGTGATCCAAAGTGAAATGCTTTATAAGAGCCTGAAAATTTTGAACAAGCCAGTAGAATATGTGCGTTATCCAAAGGCTTCGCATGATTTGTCACGGACTGGGAATCCGAAACAACGGATCGATCGTCTTTTGCGGATTCTTGAATTCTTTGAACGCTATATTTCCGCATCCTAAAGGGGTTGTATGAAACGAATCTGGGTCGCAATTCTTCTTTTTGTTGCTGTAGTTCCCTTATATTCAGCGGACAAACAGAAAAATGAATTTAAAGACTTTGAAAAATTCGCAGACACAATCATGAAGGAGTGGAAAGCTCCAGGCGTCGCTGTTGCTGTAGTCAAGGACGGACAACTGATTTACACAAAAGGTTTTGGTTTTCGTGATGTAGAAAACAAACAATCTGTGACTGAAGACACAATCTTTGCAATAGGATCGTGCACAAAAGCATTTACAGGTGCCGCCCTTGCGTTACTTGTTGAAGAGGGAAAAATTGAATGGGATCGTCCGATTCGTGAATACATGCCGGACTTCCGAATGCATGAAGATTATGTGACCGAACACATGACCCCGCGCGATTTAATTACACACCGTTCGGGCCTGCCAAGACATGATGCAATGTGGTATGGCTCATCTCTTTCCAGAAAAGAAATGGTGGAACGGCTGCAGTATCTAGAACCGAGCCGGGGTTTTCGTGAAGCATTTCAATACCAAAACTTAATGTTTATGACCGCAGGTTACCTTGTTGAGCAGATTGCAAAGAAAAGTTGGGAAGATTTTGTGAAGGAACGTTTTTTTGTGCCTCTCGAAATGAACGAAAGCAATTTTTCGGTTTTGGAAACTCAAAATAAAAAAGACTTTGCTCTTCCATATCGCAAAGAAGACGAGCAGGTAAAACAGATTCCATTCCGAAATATAACAGCAGTCGGACCTGCCGGATCGATTAACTCCAGTGTGAAAGAGATGTCGAACTGGATGGTTATGCAATTGAGCGAAGGCAGATTTAAAGATAAACAAATCCTTTCATCTACAACCGTTCTGGAAACTCATTTGCCTCAGATAGTCATTCCAACGCCGCGGCCGTATAAGGAATTGTTTTACAACAGTTATGCGCTTGGCTGGGGTGTAACTGCATATCGCGGTGAAGAAATGCTAACTCACACCGGAGGCATTGATGGATTTACTGCTGTCGTGTCTTTGCTTCCAGAAAGGAAAATAGGTGTAGTTGCGCTATCAAACATGGATGGCTCATATGTTCCTGGAATTCTAAGATTAAATTTGATCGATCGTTTGCTGGGAAAAGAGGAGATTGATTGGAACAAACGTTTTCATGATGAAACCAAAAAGGCTGAAGAAACCAAAGTCAAACTGGAAAAGAACGGAGATCCTAATCGAAAACTAGGAACTCAACCTTCACATTCGCTCGGTGAATTTGTCGGCGATTATGAACACCCTGCATACGGCACAATTCATGTAACGTTAGAAGGTGATCAACTAAGAGCTACATTTAACGATTTACCAACTGTCTTAAATCATTATCATTACGATGTCTTCAAAGCCGCTGATAATGTAGTGTATGAACAAATGATGTTCAGTTTTCAAATGAATGGGAAGGCTGAAGTGGATAGACTATCTCTTCCGCTAGAGCCTGCCGTAGACCAAATTGTATTTAAACGTGTAGGTGAATTAAAAATGCGTGAACGCGAGTTCGTGCAAAAATTTGTGGGTGAATACGATCTCGCAGGGAGTGTCATTAAAGTATGGTTAAGGGGTGAGAACATTTTGATGATGACTGTACCTGGACAACCAGATTACGAACTTGATCCAGTCCGCGGAACATCATTTAACCTTAAGAACCTTGAAGGCTATAGTGTTGAATTTAAGTCGAACGAAGAGATTGCTATCACTTCAGTCGTCATCAGTCAGCCGAACGGTGTCTTTACTGCAACCCGCAAGAAATAATTTAGAGGCCAGGCTTTGCGGTGGTGGGGTGCGAAGGCCGGGCCTCTAAAGTGACTTTTTATGATCTATGTTTTCCTGGCCATCATCGCTGTAATTCTTATTCTCGCTTCGTTGAAGAAAGTTCCTGACAACGAACGCGGCGTGATTTATAGACTCGGGAAAAAACTGGATTCTGTAGCCGGTCCCGGAACAGTAATGATCATTCCATTTGTTGATCGCCTGGAACGCATCTCTGTCGAACCCTTTTCAGTATCATTACCGCCACAATCAGCAATTACAAAGGATGAAATTCCAATTCAACTCCAGGCATCACTTGATGCAATTGTTCGCAAGCCGGTGCTTGCATCAGGAGTTCGTGATTGGCGTATTTATATGATGTCTCAACTTCAGGACTTAATGAAAGAACAATTGGAAGAATTGGATTTCGATAGGCTTGATGAAGTATTCCCGGATTGGGTTCGATCGATCCGATCTCAACTGAGCTCAAAAGGAAATGATATTGGAGTAGAAGTAACAAATCTCCAGATTAGTAATTTATCTCCACGCACGAAACCAGCAGAGTGAATTCGTAATTCGTAGTCGCGATTCGTTAATCGTACTTCCTCTTGTTATGTTTGACTGAGGTATGGGAAGTTTCTATAATCGAGTTTCCCTGCCGATATAATCCTGCACGGATATTGTCTTTTTTGGAAATTACGGAGAGGTGCTGGAGTGGTCGAACAGGGCTGCCTGCTAAGCAGTTATCCGTGGTAACGCGGATCGAGGGTTCGAATCCCTCCCTCTCCGTTTTAATTCGTAATTCGTAAATCGTCTTCGTCATTCGTACTTCAAGTTTCCTTTAACTCTTGAAGTCCGATTAACGAACAATCGAATTCCGAATGACGAATTGAGCTCACTATGCAATTTACAATCTGCAATTTGCAATAAGCTTTGGGGGTTATTGCTGGTCTTCATCATTTTTCAGGAGCTTCTACTTCTGCGACGCGCGCATGGGATTGCGAAAGTTTTTCAATATTCTTCTGGAAAAGCATTTCGGCGAGATCGCCGAGTAACATGGCAACCATTCCCCCAAGTTTCACTTGCATCTGAGTTTTAACCAGAGTTCCATCGTTGGATGTTTCCAGGCTAGTCGTGCGAATCGATCCTTCCATCGGACCATCTTTGAAATACCTGATATAACGATGCGGAGGTTCCAGAACCGTTTCAATTGTGGCCTGTTGTTTTCCGGCCATTGTTTTGATCACTTCTTCTGTCATGACTCGATTGCCTTCCCGCTGAACTTTTACGCTTTCATAAGTTTCGGGATAAAGCTGCGGCCAGTGCTCGAAGTCGGTCCAGACCTCAAAGACTTTTTTGGCGGAGGCCTTCACAAAGATCTCATGCTTGAGTTCAAATTCTTTCATGATTTACTCCGTTAATTCCTATGCGGTGAAGTCGATGAACCCAGGATTCAAAACGCCGTTCGGATCATATTTCTTCTTCATTCGTTTCATTTCGCTCCAGTTTGTATCGTAGTGTTCCTTCCATTTGTTTTGATCAAACTGGACTGAGACCTGAAAGGTAGCGCTTGCCACCGAGTGCTTCACTCAATTCGCTTGCCATGTTCAAGCGCGGGATGGCATGGTCAAGCAGATCTTTTGGCACACCGGGAAGAATTCCAAAACCGACAATGTAATCGGAATCAGGGCGCTTAAATAATGGCAGATTCGAGGTACGTCCGCTGGACGGCCAGAATAGCACGTGCCCTCCGCCAAGCGCAGCGGGTGGAAGAATCTGCAAAATCTGATTCATATATTTTTCTGCGACATCCCATGGAAGCAGAGTTTCCATCCATGGATGGGCGTTAGCCCAGTAACCCATTCGCTTCCAGATCTCAAACACATTTTCGAGGCGGCTGACAAAATCATAAATTTCCATGTCTTCTGTATGGCTGTGACGATAGTAGCTCAGACCTTGCAGACATTTTTCTTTCTCGGGCAGTGGACCTTCTGGATCAAATTCAAATGTCAGTTGTGTTGGGAAAAACCATTCACCAAAAGTTTGCTTCATCTCCATGACTTTCTTAAATCCAAGAGGCAGAGGGGTACACCAGGATTCGATAAAATCCATGCGACCCTCTTCAATCAGCGCTCGCTGATCACGAAGAACCGCTTTCAAATCATCATAAACAAGAAAGAATGTACGTACATGAGATTTGTGTGAACGAAGCTTGAGCTTCGCGCGCGCAATAATGGCAAATTGACCGAGACCACAAAGAGTGTGATGAAAACAGCTCCGAATTTACGCTTGGAGAACACTCGACAACATCTCCGGCTCCTGTAACCACCTGCAAGCCAATACAGTTGTCTCCCTGCACTCCATATCGGAAAGAAGCAACTCCGATTCCCGCCATAGAAAGCGTGCCGCCAACAGTAACATTCAGATTGTTTGTCAGAACCGGCGGAATCAATTTGTTGGGCTTCAGTCGATTAACCAGATCATTCCAGAGAATTCCAGCATCGACAGTGCATGTTTTTTCTTCAGTGTCTACCTCAAAATGTTGATTTAGTGCGGTCATATCAAGCAAAATTCCACCTTGGTTTAACGCCTGTCCGCTCTGGCTGTGCGCCGCTGAACGGGAACTGACCGGTAGGTTATAGCGGATTCCCGTGCGAATCACAGCCGCAATGTCTTCTGCAGAAGAAGGTCTGACCACCACCCGGGGAACGCGCGTGATCATCCTTCCGAAGTCGCCGCTAACCGCATTCAAACTTTCGGAGTCGTTTAATACCTGTCCCTGGACTGCCCCTTTTAATTCCTGAAATAATGTTGCATCGTTCATTTAGTACCTCATCAAGAATTCATTATTCTTCCACAGCTGCGCATGTCGAATCAACCTCCCGATTTAATCTTAGTATAACGTAAGAAATCAACGATCTTTGCAAATTGCTTGGCTGAACCGATTTTGTTAAACATTAGTGTCTACGATCGGTCTCCCTACTTTAATAACTCCTTGTACAATTGCAAATTTTAGATTGAACTTATTTTGCATTTTGCAATTTCCAATCTGCAATTTGCAATAAGTTTTTGGGGGGTTATTACTGGGCTGCTTCGGCGATTCTAAGTACCTGATTTGCCTGAACATTTTCGAGTCTTTGCACAATTCCACTCGGCCAAACAATTCGTATGTCAGCATTTGTTGCAGATCCCAATCCGAACTCCAGAGCGAGACTTTCTTGACTCGTGCCGTTTCCACCGGTTACCTGTTGAGCTTGAATAAGAACACCTAATTGCAATATTACAACTGCACCTATTGCAGACCGATTGCTGGCGGTCCCTTGCAGAACTAATGTCAGGTGATTGCCACCGCCGTCGTTCTTGAAAAGAGAATCACCCCGGTCTTGATCTGTTCCACCATCTCCGATCATTACATCCGGAATGCCATCATTATTAAAGTCGCCTACAGTAATACCTGTTGGGTTGTCTGGACGGCTCAGATCAATTCCCGGAACCGTTACGAATTTTCCCTGACCGTTGTTTTTGAACAAACGGTTCCCACCCAGCGTTTGGGCGAGAACAAGATCTTGATTCCCATCCAAATTGTAATCAACAAATGCGGCAGCAATCCCTTTCTTTGCTGATTTTAATGAATTGGGTATGACTTTTTGGAAATTCAAATTACCAACATTTTTGAAAAAGAATGAGGGTCCCTCATTATTCACAATGAATAGATCCATCCTTCCATCGGAATCAAAATCAACGACAGAGACTTGCACGCTTGCCCCGCTAAAATCTATACCGCTGGATTTGCTGATCTCGTTAAAAGTAGCATTTCCGTTGTTATGGTAAAACTTACAGGGTTGTTTGAAATTTGCCAGATAGATGTCCTGAAATCCATCTTCATCAAAATCTGCAGCAACTGCAGAGCGTCCCGCACTTGTTGATGCAATACCAGCTGTTTTCGAAATATCAGTGAATTTCATGAAACTGGTTTGTTTGAACATCTCGTTGGGAACGCCATCTTTGATTAGGAACACATCAATTAACCTGTCGTTATCAATGTCTATCCAAACTCCACCGCGCGTTCCAGTTTCGGATTTTCCTGCAACCTCGTTGGCCGAAAATAAATTACTAACATCACTGAAGATGCCACGATTATTTCTTAGAATCGTAGGGGCGCCCGTGGCGTTGGCAATAATCACATCAGGAAACCCATTGTTATCGATGTCAGTCCAGGAAGCACCGCGTGCATCTCGACCGGCATTTGAAAACTTAGTTTGCTCTGTAACATTGACAAACTTGCCCTTTCCTACATTTTTGAACAGCGCATTCCCATTTTTTCCGATCAATACCAGGTCCTGTTTTTTGTCGTTATTGTAGTCAATCGCCTGCACGCCCGCTGTGGCGATTGTATTGTTTGCGATTCCCGAGCTTATTGAAATGTCATGGAGCGTATTTTGAATTTTCGCAATCGAAGGAGTGTTCAGTGGAACAAAAATGGAAAAACAACTGTTGTTTGCTTCTGTTACCACCCACGGATGTGTTACAAACGTGGGCTGCACGTACGATTGTGCGGGTCCAAGGCTCCGAAAGAGCTCACGGTTTCCCTGATAATTGATCCAGAAAATCTTTAATGTCTTAGAAGTCTCATTTTGAAATTCAATCGAAGTACGAACGGTGCCAGAGATCGAGTGAAGGGAATTTTCCTGGCTACAACTGAGTGGTTTTAGAATTGGCACTGCAAGAAGAGACGAAGCGAAAAGAAAAATCCCACAAATTGAAAGAATCCGGATCTGAAGATTCATGTTGTGAAACTACGAGCATAATAACACGTTCGTCCTTCTTTTTTGTTGTTGCATCTCGCAAATTCTAGATTGCAAATTTCAAATTGAGCTCATTTTGCATCCAATCTTTCCAGGCCGGTGGCTTTATGTTGAAGTCATGGTTACCATATGACTGATGCGAAAGTCATAATTATTTGAAGAGGAATTATAGTTTCATGAAAAAAGATTATTACAGAAACCCTAAAGCAGACCAATCGAAAAAAGATTTCTACGGAGAGCGCAAATCACGAATCCGATTGTTTCCTATTCTTATCGTTGTTGTAGTACTGGCGTTGACCGTTGCACTGGTTATGAGCTGGCCACGCTGGGAAGGGAAGCCTCCGGTGGTTCTGTTGGAAAAAGATTTCAAAGCATTAGGCCGCAACCCTCAAATATCAATTACAGTTCAGGATTCGGGCAGTGGACTCAAACAGTTCTCCGCAACACTAACTCAAAAAAATCAGACCATTCCTTTGGTTGAGGAACAATACGCAGGTCCAACACTGGGGAAGTTCTGGCAATTGGGAGATCGCCAAACGAAGACCTTCCAATTAGGCGAATTAATTGCTGCAAAATATAAAGTTCAAGATGGACCTGCTGTCCTTAAATTTTCGGCAGTAGATCACTCGCTCCGGAATTTTTTCCGTGGCAACAGCGTTGAAAATCAAAAGAGTTTTGTTTTCGATCTTTATCCACCGCGATTGCAGGTCATTTCAGGACAACATTACATCAATCAAGGCGGCTCCGAGTGTGTGGTCTATCGCGTTTCACCTGATGCAGTAGTGTCGGGTGTTCAGGCCGGACCTAATTTTTTCCCAGGTTATCCGGTGAGCGGCGGAGAAAAGGATTTGAAATTCTCTCTTTTTGCATTTGCATATAACATGGATGCAAAAGCTCCTTTGAAGATTGTGGCCCGAGATGAGGCAGGAAACCAGGCCGTCGCTGGATTCTGGTTTAAATTGTTTCCCAAAAAATTTCGCGAAAGCGAAATCAAAATTCAGGATGACTTCCTTCAAAAGGTTGTCCCTGAAATTCTCTCCAGAACTTCTGATGTACAGGATCAGGGTGATCCATTGAAGAGCTTTCTTGAAATCAACAACAAGCTCCGTCAGGTGAATCATGCCTTAATAAAGAATCTTTCAGAAAAGTCGCCACAACGGTTTTTGTGGAACGGCGCGTTTTTACAGTTAAGCAAATCCCAGGTCGAAGCCCTATTTGCCGATCATCGAACATATACATATGAAGGAAAAGTGATCGATCATCAGGATCATGTTGGATTTGATCTATCTGTGGTGCAGCAATATCCGATTGAAGCAACGAACGATGGATTGGTAGTTTATGCTGATTACCTTGGAATCTATGGAAATTGTGTGTTGATTGATCATGGATATGGGCTCATTTCACTTTACGGACATCTTAGCTCAATCGATGTTAAACAGGGACAATCAGTAAAGAAAAAACAAGTATTGGGAAGAAGTGGTGAAACTGGATTAGCAGCCGGTGATCATCTTCACTTTGGACTTTTTTTACATGGTATTCCGATCAACCCAACGGAATGGTGGGATCCTCATTGGATCCAGGATCACATTTACATCAGGTTTAAGCCAGCCGACTCTGCCTCATAACTTCTTATCTATTGCAATTTGTAGATAGTAATTTTTGATCAAGAAAAACGTGTGGGGGGATTGCTTCCGGTATTCCTAAAAGGTAAAATAGTAATCGTTACTAATACTAAGATGAGCCGGCAGAAAACACTGATTTATGACATTGTTGCTTCAACGATGAGCCATCCGACTGCGGACTGGGTATATGAACAGGCTCGCACGAAGATGTCCCGCATTAGTCTTGGAACGGTTTACCGGAATCTAAAACAACTTACCGTAGAAGGGAAGCTGCTTGAAATTAATACAACGCATGGCGGCGCCTCACGGTTTGATGCAAATCTTTCAAAGCATTCCCATTTGCGCTGTGCAAACTGCAATCGTCTTGAAGACATACCACAGCGTGAAATTGATTTCGTACCAAAGTCCAGACTGCGTCGATACCGGATACTCGAATTTCGAATTGAGTTTCTTGGAATCTGTCCGGCTTGCAGCTCAACCAGTAACCCTTAAAAGGTTAAAAAAAAACTCACTAAGGATAAACAGGAGGACGTGGTAGTCCCCATTGCCGGAACAAAAACGCATCCAAAACAGACATCTAAAGGAGAAGAAAATGTCCACCCCCAAAGACAAAAATCCAAATGTCAGGTCTAATCAAAACAGCGAAAGCGAAAACTGGATCAAAGATCCAAACACCAGGTCTCAAGGCAGCGAAAGCGAGAACCCGGTCATCCCGACGCCAACTCCAAAGCGGACTCGCCCCAAGACGAACAAAGACTGGTGGCCGAATCAGGTCGACCTCACGATTCTCGAAGCGCACTCTCCGTTATCAAATCCAATGGATAAGGATTTCAACTACGCGGAGGAGTTCAAGAAACTTGACGTTGAAGCGCTGAAGCGGGACCTCATCAAGGTAATGACAACTTCGCAGGACTGGTGGCCGGCCGACTATGGGCACTATGGGCCCCTCTTCATCCGGATGACCTGGCATGCCGCGGGCACATACCGAATCGCGGACGGCCGTGGCGGTGGCGGCAGCGGAATGCAGCGCTTTGCTCCTCTGAACAGTTGGCCAGACAATGCGAGTCTCGATAAGGCTCGCCGGTTGCTCTGGCCCATCAAACAAAAGTATGGCAACAAGATCTCCTGGGCTGATCTGCTTGTCTTCGCGGGCAATGTTGCTTATGAATCGATGGGCTTCAAGACATTCGGCTTCGGGTTCGGCAGAGAAGACCGCTGGCAGCCGGACCAGATCATTTGGGGGTCTGAGGACACGTGGCTTGGAGACGAGCGTCACAACGATGGTGGTGAAATGAAAGGCCCGTTTGGCGCCGATCACATGGGGCTGATCTACGTGAATCCCGAAGGCCCGGGCGGCAACCCGGATCCATCGCTGGCAGGCAAGTTCATTCGACAAACATTTGCCCGCATGGCAATGAATGATGAGGAAACAGTTGCCCTCATAGTCGGCGGCCACACCGTCGGCAAAGCCCATGGTGCCGCCCCTGCCAAGGGGAACGTCGGTCCCGAACCAGAAGCGGCCAGCATCGCAGAACAAGGTTGCGGCTGGACAAGCAAATATGGCAGCGGCAAGGGTGCCGACACGATCACGAGCGGGCTTGAGGGCCCCTGGACCACCGAACCAACGAAGTGGGATAACGGTTTCCTGAACAATCTTTACAATCATGATTATGAGCTGACGACGAGTCCCGCAGGTGCCAAACAGTACGCTCCAAAGCCCAATGCCGCAGGAGTAGTGTCCAAGCGCGCCTCATCCTATTGATTCATCGAAGCGGCAGACAACAATGATGCTTACAACGGATCTTGCCTTGAAAGTGGATCCGACCTATGCGCCGATCTCCAAGCGCTTTCACGAGCAGCCGGAGAAGCTCAACGATGCATTTGCTAAGGCATGGTACAAGCTACTCCACCGTGACATGGGACCCGTCTCGCGCTACCTCGGCCCGTGGGTTGCAGAACCGCAAATTTGGCAGGACCCCGTTCCTAAATTCGACTCTGAACTAATCGGCGAGAACGAGATCGCTTCCCTAAAGGGCAAGCTTCTCAACTCAGGACTGTCCATTACCCAGTTGATCTTAACCGCTTGGGCGTCGGCGGCGACTTTCCGGGGTACCGACAAGCGTGGCGGAGCCAATGGAGCTCGAATCCGCCTCTCACCACAGAAGGATTGGGAAGTAAACAACCCTGCCGAACTGTCGAAAGTGTTGCAGACACTCGGAAAGATCCAGCAGGACTTTAACTCCACACAGTCCGGCGGAAAGAAAGTTTCGCTCGCCGACTTGATTGTGTTGGGCGGGTGCGCAGCTGTTGAAGAAGCGGCGAAGAAAGCGGGGTACAACATCACGGTCCCGTTCGCGCCGGGGCGTTCGGACGCATCGCAGGATCAGACCGATGTGGAGTCATTTGCTGTGCTCGAACCTACCTTCGACGGTTTCCGCAACTACTTAAAGGCTAGCGAGGAGTTGCCTCCCGAAACGCTGCTGGTGGAGCGTGCGTTCTTTCTAAATTTGACTCCACCCGAAATGACGGCCCTGGTTGGTGGTTTGCGGACGCTGAATGCAAACTCGGGGCAGTCGAAACATGGTGTCTTCACCAAGCGACCCGGGACGTTGTCCAATGATTTCTTCATTAACCTGCTCGACATGAGCACGGAGTGGAGGGAATCCGGTTCGGATAAGAATATATATGAGGGACGTGACCGCACCACAGGCGAGATCAAGTGGACAGCGACAGCAGTCGACCTCGTGTTCGGCTACAACTCTCAACTCCGAGCGGTCGCCGAGGTTTACGCACAGGAAGATTCGAAGGAGAAGTTCGTGCGCGACTTTGTAGCAGCGTGGAACAAGGTGATGAACCTTGATCGCTTCGACCTGGCTTAATCATAAATAAGTACGAATAACGAACAATCGAAAAACGGACTATGAACTAGAGCTCATTCGTAGTTCGTAAATCGTTTTCGTTGTTCGTACTTTTGACCTGAGACTCGGCGCTGAAGCAGCGAATGGAGATCACATCACGAAGTTGAAGTCTGGTTGGAAATGTGCGTATGTCCTTTGTCCCCACTCTGGCAACAGCTCTCCAGCCATCATAATCGTTGTAGTATTAATCGGACCACTAGATTTTTAGTAGGTACGTCTCAATCCTTTTCGCCTCTAGGTTTGCTAGCGTAACATGAATTAAGAACACTAATCCGCTTTCAACTTTGTTCTGATTTGAAGGCAACAACTCGGGGTTGAGGCGCGGTCAGATGTATGACATTATCTTACTCATCCTTGTCATTCCGATTCCCTGTGAGGTAAACAATGCGCTTTCCGTTTAGCAGATTCAAAGTAATTGTGACTTTCGTCTTGATGTTCATGATTTGCGCAATTTTAGTCGCGCAAGAGAAGCAGCAAACGCCTACCATGGATATGAATCTCACTTACAAAAAATGGACTGGGGACTTAGATGGGATGATTGAGAGAAGAATCATTCGTGTCCTGGTCATTTATAACAAGACGACATACTTCGTGGACAATGGTACACAACGTGGCGTCGCGTACGATGCGATGAAAGAGTTTGAAACTGTATTGAACAAAAAGATGAATCTTGGAAAGCTACGCGTAAATGTGGTATTTATCCCGGTATCACGCGATGAGATTCGAGCGCGCATGGTGGAAGGAAATGGCGATGTTGCTATTGGAGGTTTTACCATAACTCCAGAATCGCAAAAGTTCGTTGACTTTACCGACCCCGTTTATAAAAATTCCAGCGAGATTGTTGTGACCGGACCAGGTGCGCCAAAAATTACAACAGTTCAGGACCTTTCCGGCCAGGTAGTTTTTGTCAGAAAAGGCGGAGCAAAATATGAAAGTCTGGTTAAACTAAACGGGCAGTTGAAGAAGGATGGAAAGAAAGAACTCATTTTTCGCTTTGCCCCTGGTAATTTTGAAGACGAAGACTTACTTGAAATGACAAATGCCGGTCTCGTAAAAATTGTCGTTGTCGATAAGATCACCGCCGATTTTTGGAAACAAGTTTTTCCGAATATCACATTGCATCCCGATGTAACACTACGCACAGGGGCAGATTTCGCCTGGGCTGTTCGCAAGAATACGCCGCAATTAAAGGCAGAGCTGAATGCGTTTATTAAGACCCACGGTGCGGGAACTACATTTGGAAATATTGTTTTGCAAAAATACCTAAAGAGCACAAAGTTCGTGAAGAATGCTGCCTCCGAAGAGGAACTAAAAAAGTACAGACAGTTAAGGCAAGTTTTCGAGAAATATGGTCAACAATATGCGGTAGATTGGATTCTTATGGCAGCTCAAGGCTATCAGGAATCGCGATTGGACCAGGGTGTGAAGAGTCAGGTTGGTGCAGTCGGTGTAATGCAACTGATGCCGGCTACGGGAAAAGAAATGAATGTCGGAGACATTAGTCAATCAGAAGCGAACGTTCACGCAGGCATCAAATACATGCGGTTCATGATCGATCATTATTACAAAAACGAACCGATGGATCAATTGAACAAAATGCTTTTCACGTTTGCTTCGTACAACGCAGGCCCCGGTAGAATGCGCACGCTCAGGGCAGAAGCCAAGAAGAGAGGGCTTGATCCAAATGTCTGGTTCAATAATGTTGAACTGATCGCGGCAGAAAAAATTGGACAGGAAACTGTTACCTACGTAAGCAATATTTACAAATACTACATTGCTTATAAACTTGTTGTAGAAGAGAATCTCGAACGCGAAAAAGCCAAGCAACAACTCGAAAAGAATTAACGTGTGTTCGTTTTAAAAATGAATTTGGATACGGATGCACCATCTCTATTGGACTAAAGTCCCATATACTTGCGCTGCTACCTCTTAATATAATCTCGATCTATCGGTGAACCCTTACTGATAGGGCCAGTATCGATAGCACACATGAAATCACAACCCCGATAAAGTCGAAACCCGCATCGGCCACTGTGGAATTTCTTAACGGCATGCAGTCGGAGCAATAAATGACGAATTCAGTCACTCACTTTGAGATCTATGCCGAAGAGCCTGTAAAGCTCGCCGAGTTTTACCGCGCGCTTCTTGGCTGGAAAATTGAGAAGGTGCCGGGTTTGGATTATTGGCGCATTCAAACCACTCCTGCTGACTCGAATAGAAGCAATGGCGGTTTGCTTTTCCGGCCCATTCCCGAGCCTCGAAGTTGGATGCATTACGTCCACGTGGAATCGCTTGACAAGACTGTCGAGCAATTGACTGCACTTGGTGGTTCAGTTGTGCGACCGAAAACAGCGGTCCCGAAAACGGCGTGGTACGCAGTGGTGGCCGATCCGGACGGAAATTTTTTCGCAATCTGGGAGGCCGATCCAATGGCATTTCCGATGCCAGAACCCGAATAGATAAAAAATCATAACTTCAACGGAAATACGAACCAAGTCACAACACTCGAAAGGAGAATTACCTTGCACTACACAGATGATTCACTCTACCCCGAAAACATGACACCGCTTATCATCACTGCAGCGCCGTACGGGCCTACGTGGCTGCCGGGCGACGCGCCTGATATCCCTGTCACCTGGGACGAGCAGGTCCAGTCGGCGGTGGATTGTTATAACGCTGGCGCCCGGGTATTGCACCTCCACGTGCGCAACCCTGCGACCGGGCACCTCTCGGCGGATATCGAGCACTACAATCACATGCTCGAACTCCTCAAGAAAGCCGTGCCCAAAATGATCATGCAGGTCGGCGGCTCGATCGCATTCTCGCCCAAGAGCGACGGCGATAAGGCGAAGTGGCTGGACTACGATACGCGTCACATGCTCGCTGAACTGAAACCAACGCCGGAGACCGTCACGGTGGCCATTGGCACCTCCATGTTCGACATCACGCAGATGTGGACCGCGGATGATGTGAAGGGGACGCATCTCGAGGATCCGAAGGTCATAGCGGCTTACGCGGGCATGTATACCGATGCCGGTCCGGCTTTCTACCTGGAGCACCTGAAGCGCCTGAAACAGCATGGTATACAGCCCTACTTTACTCTGGCGCATGTTCACCAGCTCGAGATTGTGGAGCGGCTGATCCGCCACGGCGCATACATGGGCCCACTGAACACCAACATCACCATGTATGGCGGCGGAGGGTGCGGTCACAATCCGTTCGATTGGATGCACTGGCTCCAGCGCGAACCGCAGGGTGCAGTTGTCACATTCTGGGCGGGGATGCGGGTCAACGCGGTCGCCCAGCCGATGGCGATCATCATGGGTCAGCATGTTCGAGTCGGCATCGAGGACAATCTCTGGAACAGCAAACGACAGCGTATGACTTCGGTGGATCAGATCAAGGCGGCAGTGGACCTCTGCGAGCGATTCGGCCGCAAGGTTGCGACCGCGGAGGAAGCGCGCGACATCATGAAAATCGGGGTCATATACAATAGCGTAGACGAGACGCTAAAGAACCTCGGTATGTCGCCCAATCGCGGAGCAGATGGTAAGGGCTTCATGGTTTGGGAAACCGACGGAAAGAAGGGAGTCGCGCATCAGATATCCGATTCGCATCCCATGGCCTACTGCATGGTGCCGCCCCCGGCCCAGCCAAAAAAGTAATCAATCGCTAATCCGGTCCTCCTTCTGTTCGAGGCGGGACTCGGTCGGTGAAGGAGAGATATGAATTCGAAAAACCAAAAGAGTTCCCCTTTGGCACCGGAAGCCGGCCCCTGGGACAGCCCTGCGCTAACCAAGTTTCGCGAATGGGACCCGGTCTTTGTCGACCAATGCCTCAAGATGTCCAACAACCCGTGGGCCAGCGGCGTATTGCCGCGCAAAGATATTGAGCTAATCAGTCTTGCTGTGAATGCTGCTTGTACGAACTTGAGTGCCGAGGGAACCCGACGCCACATTCGTGGCGCACTCGAAGCCGGTGCGAGCCGTGATGAGATCCTGATGATCCTCAAGATCGCGTCTCTGCTGTCGATCCATACAGCAAGCCTGGGCGCGCCCATTCTGTTGGAAGAAGCGAAAGCAGCGGGGGTGAAGCCGAGGCCGAAGGAACCGGCGGCGACGCCAGTTTGCGACAAGATGAAAGCCGCGGGTCAGTGGAATACGGCTTGGGACGCGTTCTTTGAGCTGGATCCGGCGTGGACGGAAGCGATAATCGCCGCGAGCCTGCCGGTTTACACGAGCGGCATATTCACGCCCAAGCTGGCGGAGCTACTAAGTATCGCCGTCGATGCTTCGATCACTCATATGTATGCGCCCGGGACACGCCGGCATATCCAGTCGGCACTGAAACTCGGCGCAACGATGGAGGAGATCATGGAAGTACTCAAAATCTGTGTCGCCCAGGGTATGCAGGCGAGTAATCTCGGCGTCCCAATTCTTGCCGATGAACTAGAACGTCTTTCGCATAGGTCATGACCCTAGCGAAGCTGCTCCCAATTGCGCTTAACATAAGCCTGTTTTTCGTCGTCTTCGCGATCGGACTCCGGGCCAGTGTGCGGGACGCGACCTATTTGTTTCGCCACCCGGGCGAACTCGTTCGTGCGCTGCTCGCCATGAGTGTTTTGATGCCGCTTTTCGTGGCCTTCCTCGTATTGATCTTTGATCTTAACCCGGCGGTGAAGCTGGCACTGGTGGCTTTGTCCGTCGCGCCAGTTCCTACTCTGCTCCCGTTGCAAACGGCCAAGACAGAAGCTTCACTCGCGTACGCGATCAGCGTTCTCATCATGGGCAGCCTATTGGCCATCATTTTCGTGCCACTCGCCATGGAGACAATCGAGCGGGTCTACAGTGTGCCGCTACAAATGAGGGTCATTTCCATTGCCGCCTTTGTGTTCCTGGTGGTTCTGCTACCCCTGGGCCTCGGTGTCGCAGTGCGCAGGTATTCGCATGCCCTTTCCCAACGCCTGGCAGCACCGATTTCAAGGATCGCAGGTGTGGGGGTATTGGTGTGCCTTGGCTCCCTGATGTTCTTGGCCGCGCCAGCAATGTGGACGTTCGTAGGAAATGGGGCCGTTCTTGCAATCATAGCATTTGTGCTTGCCGGTCTGGTGATCGGACACCTCCTTGGCGGACCGACGCCGGCGAATCGAACGGCGCTGGCTTTTTCGATGGCTTCGCGTCACCCGGGACTGGCGATTCTAATCGTCCAGGCCAACTTTCCGGGGGAGAAACTCGCGATACCGGCTGCTCTCTTATTTCTGTTGGTCAACATCGTTGTTACGATCGTCTACCCCTTGTGGAGCAGGCGGCGGCAACCTCTTGCGGTGGAGCTGTAAAGTAAATAACCCATGGCTGAATACATTGAGGCAGCGCGCTTGGACGAACTCCCGCCTGGAACGGGCACTTGTGTGACAGTCGCAGGCAAAGAGGTTGCCCTCTTCAACGTGGATGGAACGATCTACGCGATGGCAAATGCCTGTCTCCATCAAGGACAATCTTTGGGATCAAGCAAGTTGGAGGGAAAAGTCGTGACCTGTCGGGCTCACGGCTGGCGATACGACGTAACCACTGGGAACACGATTCACGTTCCTGATTACGGCGTGGCTAGTTATCCGGTGAAGATCGTGGACGAAAAAATCATGGTGGCACTCTCTTGAGGGGCTCGACGGACTAGAATTGTCAAAACAACCGATGAAAGAGCAATAATCTTTAAGGATGATATATGCATAAGCCAGAGAGAATTCGATGGCCCACAGTGCTTTCAGGTTTGCGAGGAATGTCCTGGACAGATCTACCTCGCGAGATCTCAGCCGGTATTACCCTCGCGGCCCTGATTATCCCCCTCAATATCGGATATGCGGAGGTGGCAGGGCTGCCTCCTGTGTTCGGTCTCTATGCGGGCATCATTCCATTGGTGATATTTGCCCTCTTCACCAGCTCGCCCCATGTTGTGGGGAGCCCGGATGCCCCTATTTCCGCGATCCTCGGTGCATTGCTGCTCGGCTTTGCCCCGATAGGAGATCCGCTGCGTATGCAATATGCCCTGGCCGTTGCGATGCTGTGCGGTGTGCTTTTCTTCGTGTTCTGGTTTTTCCGGTTGGCGTTTCTCGCCAATTTTCTCTCCCGCGCTGTACTGGCCGGCTTTATCACCGGCCTGGGGATTGAGGTATTGACCAACCAGTTGAGAAGGATACTCGGGGCCACTCACGTCGCAGGATCCGGATTGGAAGCGCAGTTGGAACAACTTCATGGAGCAATTGCAACCTCCGGCCACACCACCGGTTATTTTGTCGAGCTCGCCGCGCTGTTTGCGTCGATACCTCATGCGAATCTCTACTCGGTCGCGATCGGGCTGGGCACATTTGTGATCGTGCGCGTGATGAAGCGATACGCGCCCAAAGTTCCAGCGGCACTGATCGCATTGATCCTGATGACGGTCATCGTCGCCGTGTTCGGCCTGGATCGACATGGGGTCAAAGTGCTTGGGGAGATGCCGTCGGGGTTACCATCCCTGACGTTGCCCACGGTGCCGATAGCCGACTATTTCCGCTTGCTGCCCGGAGCCCTGGCGGTGGTCGGCATCACTTTGTGCGAGGCCTTGCTGCTGGTCCGCAGTTGCAACCGAAAGCATAATACCAAGGCGGATGGCAACCAGGTGCTCTTTGCCTACGGCATGTCCAGCGTGGCCAGCGGGTTCACCGGTTCGTTGATCTCGGGTCCCAGCGCCTCGCGCACTGCGGCCATGGACGCCGCAGGGTCCCGCACGCAACTCTCAAGCCTGCTGGCGGCAGCGACAGTCGCCCTGGTCATGGTTTTCTTCACAGGTCAACTGGCATCCCTGCCCACCGCAGCACTGGCCGGGGTTGTTGCCAGTGCCGTGTTGAATCTGATTGAAGTCAAAGAGCTACGGGAATTTTGGAAGCTGCGTAGGTCCGAATTCTGGGTTGCCGCCGTATGCCTGATCAGTGTCCTGGTTTTTGGGCCATTACAGGCTGTCATCATTGCCTTTCTGCTGGCCACGATCGATCTGCTCCGGCGGGCGGCTCGGCCTGGCACCTGGGTACTACAGGCAGCCTCGGACGGCAGTTACTTTGTCCCTGAGGGAACAGACCATGCTCCGAACGCTTCCGGATTGGTCATTTATCGCTTTGGCGCATCGCTCTATTTTGCCAATTCCGGTACTTTTGAAGAAGAGGTGGAGAAACTGGTCGCGCAAGCCGCCGCTCCCGTCAAATGGTTCGTGCTGGATGCGGGAGCGATGAACGATATCGACACCTCGGGCGAGGAAACCCTGCGCCAGGTTGTGACGAGTCTGACCAAACGCGGAGTGACCGTTGCCGTGAGCCGTGCAAATCCGTTGATCCGGGATCTGCTGGCGAATTATCATCTATTGAAGTTGATTGGAGAGAACCGGCTGTTCCCGACCAACCGCCATGCGATCGCAGCTTTTCGCGAGGAGACCGGGCAAACGCCGCAGACAACTACGGAGGATTTGGATTATAGTAAATGAAGGACTTCCTGAATGATTCGATGGGCAAGAATCGCCTAAAAGGAACAAAACCATGAACAAGAAAACGACTGAAAAGAAACCGGCTTTAACCCTACGGAGTCCGTGCCTCGACGCAGCGGACACGTGCCGCCATGAAAAAGGGGATGCGCGAAACACGCTCATCGTTTTTCACAGAAACAAAAATATTTTCACAGAAACAATAAAATGGAGTCACTTATGCGAGCATGTGTAGTCCACAGTCAGGACGTCGATTCGGTCGACGCGGTGGCGGAACTGATTGCTGGCGCGAAGGTCGCGCTGGGAGCGTCCTTGCCCCGCGTGGCGATGCTGTTTGCCGGGATCGATCACGACTTTGCGATTGTGCTGGAGCAGATCAACGCCCAGTGGCCGGGGATCGCGCTCATCGGTTGCACGACCGACGGTGAGATGTCATCGCACATCCTCTTTGCGGAAGATTCGCTCGCTCTGGTCTTGCTTTCGGGCGATGACTTTCACGCGGTGTCGGGTGTGGCCAGGTCGGTCTCGACCGATGTGGCGGGGTCGATTCGCGCCAGTGCGAACGATGCGGTCCAGCGTCTGGCCGGAAGCGGCGGTGGAGATCGTCGAGGCAATGGCGGAGCGCCGCGCCTCTGCATCACCATGCCCGACGGCCTGACCGTGAGCGGGTCCGCTGCCCTCAATGCGCTGCGGGCGGAGTTGGGCGATGCGGTCCCGATCTTCGGCGGCACCGCCGGCGACCAGTGGCGATTCAAGGGCACCAGGCAGTTCCACGGCACGGAAGTGCTCCAGGATTCCGTGCCGTTCCTCCTCTTCGGGGAGGGTGTCGTCTTCTCCTTTGGTGTCGATACAGGATGGCGTCCCATCGGGCGCGAGGGGCGGGTCACGGATGTCGACTGGCCACGTGGTGCGGGCCATCGATGGCCAGCCCGCGACCGCGTTCTACCGGGAGTTCCTGGGCAACGCCGACATCACGCACCTGACGGAGTATCCACTGGCGGTATCGGCCGATGATGGTCGAGGTTATTACCTGCGTGCTCCAGGCCGCACCGACGAAGCCGCCGGCTGCTATCCACTTCCTCGGCGATGTGCCGGACGGCGCCCGCGTCCACATCACCACAACCAATCGCGACCAGATTCTGGACGCGACCCGCAGCTCCTTTCAGCACGCCCTGGATGACTTTCCCAAGGACTCCGGGGGCGGCGGCAAGCCGGCCCTCGCCCTGTGCATCTCCTGCGCCGGGCGCAAGCAGATCCTGGGTTCGCGCACTCAAGAGGAGGTGCGCATCGTCAACGAACTGCTCGGCGATGTGCCCGCGGCCGGGTTCTACGGATATGGTGAAATCGCTCGACTGGCGAAGGATGGCATCTCGCACTACCACAACGAGACGTTCACGACGCTGCTGTTGGGCGGCCGAGTCCGGGAGTGCGTGATGGAGACCGACGACGTCGCCAAGCTCCAGAAGGAAATCCGCTCCCTCAAGAAGCAGGTGGAGCGGCTGGAGGCAAGCCGCGCAACGTTTGAGCTGATGGTCGACCGCAACGACAAGCTGCTCAGCCGCCAGCTCGAGCAGACGCAGCGTCAGGCCGAAGAGCTCAACCGCATCAACCTTCTCGCCGACAGCGCCCTGGACCTTGCCAACGCCGGATACTGGCACCTGCCGCTCGACGACTCCGGCTGGTACAACTCCTCCGAGCGCGCGGCGAAGATATTGGGAGACCTGCCGAGCCCGGATCACCGCTACCGGTTGGACGAATGGGTCGAGCGTGTCCGAGAAGGCGACGAAGCGATCGCCAGAGTCACGGCGGAGAACTTCGCCGCCGCCATCGCCGGCACGATCCCGGTGTATGACGCGACATACGCGTACAAGCGGCCGATCGATGGACGCGTGGTCTGGATCCACGCTCTGGGGCACGTGGTCAAGGATGCGACCGGCAAGCCGACAGACATGTACGGCGTGGTTCAGGACATCACCGCGTTCAAGCAGTTGGAGACGGACCTGCGTCTGGCCGTGCAAAAAGCGGGCGAGGAGCGCCGCCGCATCGTCGAGATCACCGACAACGTGCCCTGTGTCGTGTTTGAGTTCGAAAAAATGCGCGACGGCACCGCGCGGGCACCCTTCGTCAGTGGTGGCATGGAAGCGGTTGATCGGGGTTTCCGCCGACGAAGTGATGAAAGACGTGCGCCGTTATTTCGCCACCGTGCTGCCGGAGGATGTCGAGGGCTATGTTGCCGACATCGACCGCTCGGCGACCACAGTCAGCGATCATCGTTTCACCGTTCGCATCCGACACGCGGTAAGCGGGGAGATTCGCTGGTTGTATGTCGATGCCCCAGCGCCACGTGTCGATGCCGAGGGCACTGCGCGCTGGCGCGGGTACCTCCAGGACATTACCGCGCGCAGGCGGGCCGAGGAAGAGTTGCAGGCTGCCAAGAAGGTTGCGGAAGAAGCTACGACCATGAAGTCCATGTTCCTTGCCAACATGAGCCACGAGATCCGCACGCCCATGAACGCTATCATCGGTCTCTCACACCTCGCCCTCAAGACGCCCCTTAATCCCAAGCAGCGGGATTACGTGAGCAAGGTCCACAACGCCGGCACGTCGCTCCTCAGCATCATCAATGACATCCTCGATTTCTCAAAGATTGAGGCCGGTAAGCTCGACATCGAGACCACCGATTTCCAGCTCGACGAGGTGATCAGCGCGGTCACCACGCTGACGGCCCAGAAGGCGCACGATAAGGGGCTCGAGTTTTTGGTCCATGTCGATCCCGCGATTCCCGAGCAACTGCTAGGTGACCCGCTTCGCCTCGGTCAGATTCTCACAAACTTCGTAAACAACGCGGTCAAATTCACCGAACACGGCGAAATCCGTCTGGAGATCGAAAAGGCCGAACGTACCGGCGAGAAATTACAACTCAAGTTTTCTGTACGCGACAGCGGCATTGGTATGACGAAGGAGCAATCGGCGAAATTGTTCCAGCCGTTCACGCAGGCCGACATGTCCACGACTCGCAAGCACGGAGGCACGGGCCTCGGCCTGACCATCTGCCTCCGGCTGGTCGAATTAATGGGTGGGCGCATCTGGTTGGAAAGCGAACCTGGCGTCGGCACCACCTTCTATTTCACCGCTTGGTTGGGCATCGGCTCGGCGACAGGCGCGGGCAAGATTGTTCCCGAAAAACTCGCGCAGCTTCGCGTGCTTGTCGTGGACGACAATCCTGCCGCGCGCGAAATCCTGCAGGAGCCGTTGAGCACGCTGGTCGCGCGAGTGGATGCCGTCGCCACCGGCAAGGAAGCCATCGCTGCCGTCCAGCAACACGATGCCACCGACCCGTACGACATCGTGTTCATGGACTGGCGCATGCCGGGCATGGATGGATTGCAGGCCAGCCGCCACATCAAGAGTGATGAAACCTTGAAGCATCAGCCGGCGATTGTGCTCGTCACCGCGTTCGGACGTGAAGAAGTGCGGGAGGAGGCCGAGCGATTGCACCTTGATGGCTTTCTTGTCAAACCGGTCACCAAGTCCATGATCGTGGACACGCTGGTGAATGTGTTTGCCGAATTCGGCGAAGAAGCGACGGCCATCGGCGAGCAGGAAACGCGTTTGCGCGGTGCGCGTATTCTTCTCACCGAAGACAACGAAATCAACCAGCAGATCGCGGTCGAGTTACTCGAAGGCGCGGGCGCGACGGTGACGGTCGCCAATAATGGACACGAAGCGGTGGAGATTTTGTCCAACGGTCCACTACCGCCGCCGTTCGACGTGGTACTGATGGATCTGCAGATGCCTGTGATGGACGGCTATCAAGCCACGGCCAGGCTCCGTGCTGACGCGCGCTTTGCCACGCTGACGATCATCGCTATGACCGCGCACGCGACGATGGAGGAGAAACAGCTTTGTCTCGCTGCCGGCATGAACGATCACATCTCCAAGCCGATCGATCCGGACAACTTGTTCGAGACGGTGGGGCGATTCTACAGAGCGGCAAGTACAACCATACCTCCCGTGATTGTCCACTCGAAGCGGACTGAAGGTCGCGCACCGCAAGCTGACGGTCTGCCTTCCATCGCCGGACTAGACACGAAAGACGGCCTGACACGGGTCGCGGGAAATCAGAAGCTCTACTTGAAGCTATTGGGGCAATTCGTCGAGCAACAAGGCCCGGCGCTTGTGCAAATCACCGAAGCACTGGCCAAAGGCGACGTTGCTCTCGCTGAGCGACTCGCACACACACTCAAAGGCGTCGCGGGAAATATCGGAGCCAAGTCTGTCCAATATGCCGCCGGTGCCTTGGAGAAGCATATTCGATCCAAGGCCGCTGATGAAGAGGTGGATTCCGTTAAACAAGAAGTCGCTGCCGCGCTGGATCCGTTAGTAGCGCAAATGCGCGCCGCCTTGAAGTCATCGCTGTCGGAAACTCCGCCACAAACTCAGATGGCTTCGGTTGCAAGCCCGGAGCAGTCGCGCGAAGCGGCGGGGAAGTTAATCAAGCTGCTCTCGGAATTTGATCCTGACGCCGTCGATTTCATTGAGGTGAACCGTGCGGCATTGCATCCGTTGTTTAGTGATGGAAAGTGGCCGCAGTTTGAAAAGCTTGTGCAAGCTTACGCCTTTGCTGACGCACAGGTGCAATTGGAGCAGGCGTTGAAGTCATAATATGAAACCAAGACTTGAACAGCCGTGCGCATTACGCATATTCTATTGCAAACCGTCGGGACTGGTTTGTTTGGCGATGAGAGCGGACTGTGGTAATTGATCGAAAGGCAAGCCCATGAAATCTTCGCATAAACTTCAACTGAAGGGCTGGATCATTCCGTTTGCCTATGTCTTGGTGACGTTGATCGTAGGCATATTTTTTCCGCGCCTGGAACATCACTTTCTGCCGGACCTGGTGTCCCCAATGAGCGCTTCGGCAGCGATGGCGATTTGTTCCTCCATCTCCTCGGGCATGATTGCGCTGACCGGCATTGTGTTTTCGCTGGCGTTCGTCATGGTGCAATTCAGCGCCACTGCCTACTCGCCGCGGCTGGTGCTTTGGGTAGCGCGCGACCCGGTCGTGACCCATTCCCTGGGTGTGTTCAGCGCCACGTTTCTGTATGCGCTCGTGATGCTGGCGTGGGTGGACCGGAGCGCTTCGGGCAAGGTCCCTTTCCTCAGTGCCTGGCTGGTGTTCGGGTTGCTCTTGGCCAGTATTGGAATGTTTATCGCCCTGATCGAGCGGCTCGGGATGTTACAGGTCAACCGAATGTTGATTTTCACTGGCGACCATGGACGGAAGGCCATTGAGGAACTGTATCCCTCCACGAAATCCGTTCCGAACTTGGCGACGACGGGCTCTGCGGAACTTGATGCATTGCGGGCCATACAAACGCTGACCCACATCGGCCGGCCGCAGGTCATACAGGCGGTGCGCGTGGAGGAGTTGTTGAGCCTGGCCAAGGAAGCCGGCGCCATCATCGAGGTGACGGCAGCGGTGGGGGACACGATTCTGGAAATGTCGCCTTTGGTGCGTGTGTACGCCGCGCGCCAGCCGCTGGATGAACAACGGCTGAAAAGCGCCTTTGAGATCGGCGATGAACGCACGTTCGAACAGGACCCCAAGTACGCCATCCGATTGGTGGTGGACATCGCCATCAAGGCGCTCTCGCCCGCTATCAACGATCCCACCACCGCAGTCCAAGCACTCGACCAGATCGAGGACCTGCTGATCCGATTGGGTCATCGCCAACTCGACATCGGCAAATACCGCGACGACCAGGGCGCGCTCCGGCTGGTCGTGCCATTCCCGACTTGGAACGATTTTCTGCGCCTGGCCCTCGACGAAGTCCGCTACTGCGGCGCCAGCAGTGTGCAGGTGATGCGGCGCATGAATGCTCTGATCAACAACCTCTTGGAAGTTCTACCCGCCACGCGCCATGCAGCGCTGCGACATTGGGAGGAACGATTGCATGGCACGGTTGAAAGATCCTTCAAAGATGCGGATGAAAAGCAGGACGCATCAGTCGCCGATCGTCAAGGTCTTGGCATCGGCGAAGAGCATCCAGGCGACGCGAAGTGACACGTCGTAACGAGTTCACCCCAACACGACCAGATCACAAACCAAGCAACTTAATCCTTTGGCTATCACCGTAGTATCCGGTTAGTATTCATGAGCGTCTATTGGGCGCCATCCCCCACGTCTATATAGCCATATCTCATCTGTATAATATGATGCTTTCAGAAGTGATCGATCGCACACCATCTTACTGCTGCTTACGAATTTTGTCCACTCCCTAGTCACTGACGGAATGGCTGCCGCCAGCAGAAAGACAGTGACAATCAGAAGAAGTTCTTCGAATGATACGGCTTATAAATCAACTGAAGGGAGCATTATTCAACCGTTCACAGCCTTGATACGACCTTGTTGGATCGCATTCTTCAACGAAGCATGATCCTTTTCTGTCTGATCACCATACGCTTCCGCAAAATCAGCAAGTGCTTCGTCCAGGACCTGGGATTTGCCGCAATAACCAGCTATTTTAGCCGCATCTCCCATTCGCGAATGGGCTCTTGCCAGCAAAGCTCCGCAGAGAAAAACCCAGAAATAGAAGGGCTCGCCTGTCAGCCATTCCAATGGCATTGACGCCTTCATGTTTTTCATTTGCCGGACGAAATATTCCCGCCCATCAATGGTGGTGTAGCCCAGCATGGGATCGCCTGTCGCCTGCAACATGCGTTGGGTTCCCACAACACGTAGTCCCTGATGCGGGGGAAGTTTCGACTTGATGGCTGGCAAATAAGGCGCATGGGCCGGCACAATACCCTCCTTTACCTGAAGGAACAACGGATCGTTATTACTGTTTCCAAACAAAAGCACGAGATAGGCACGCGTTCCAACGCTTCCAACGCCGACAACTCGGTGGGCCACATCGGCGACAGAATACCGTCTGAACATCTGCCGGTATCCTTGTGGAAGGGTTTCCAAATATTCCCTGAACGATTCAATGACTTTACCTCTCGTTTCATCGTCCACGCGCGTGAGAATCGGCGGATCTTCCATAAAGCGCCATCCGCCATCGGTCTGCCGGTGAGCTACTTTGGGCAGCAAGGTTTCATTTGTTGTAGCTCTCGCTTTCTCAACCGTTTTCTGAATGAGGGCCCATGATTTCTTCGGAACTTTAATCATAGTAGGCCTACGATCTGCATAAGCGTAAAGAGCCCACAAATCCATGATTCCCATATTATGAAGGCGCTCCATATTAGCTCGATATCCAGCCACACTTTCCATGACTGCTCCCCGGCGTTCACGTTTACTGAAGCCATTTTCGCGTCCGGCGACATTCACACTCGCTACAAGCCGCTTGAGGTCCCATTCCCACGGACCGGGTAGCGCCTCATCGAAATCGTTCAAGTCAATGACCACATCGCGCTGCGGTGTTCCATAAAGTCCGAAATTGTTAATATGAGCATCTCCATCCATGATGACTTGAATTCCTGTTATAGGAGTGTGAGAGAAATCCCACGCCATGACAGATGCTGCGCCACGCAAGAAAGCAAAAGGTGAAGCAGCCATGCGTCCCATACGTAAGGGCACGAAATTTTGCTGGCGGCCGGCGTTACCGGCGATTACAAAATCAGCGCCAGAGGGCCGGTTCTTCGGAGGATTCCACTCAGCATGACTTTCCCGTGGAACTTCGTTGCGCAGCGCCTTTCCGGCTGAGTACCGGCTCTCCAATGATTCATGACTTTGAAGCGGGTTGTAACTCGAAAACGAGCCGAGAAAGTACTCGCTAGATGACTCCATCTTAGCGATTACTTGCCGCTGCTGCTCATCCAATCCCGGAATTCCGCGTCGGCCATTCGTTTTCTCAGAAGACTTTTGTTTTGTATTCTTATTTTTTTTCTTTCGCACTAATTTTCCATTCTCACTCATATAGATTTTCCTTTTCTCTGCACCAACAACGAAGCTTTTTCTTAAATGCAGAAATAGCAAACGCTGAAAATAAATATCTCCAAGCCCGGTTTCCGTCCGCTCTTGAAAATGAGTCGTAGCCAACGGAACATCCCATCGTAGAATAATGCCTTTGGGCTTCAGAATGCTGTTACGATTCAGAATTATGTGATCAGCTTTCGTGGGATTAGTATCATCCGGAGGTTCCGGAGTACTCTCAGTTTGACTTTGAGCATTCACCCAGAATGGAATCATCAAAATCGAAACGAATAGAAACCAATGTTTCAAAGGCGCAGCCAAGTTTGCTTTAGCGCTTGAAGTCCGATTAACGAACAATCGATTTCCGAATGCCGAATTGAGCTCATTCGCAATTTCTAATCTCCAATTTGGGATGCATCACAACACGCTCAATTGAATTCTGCTTTGGAAAAAGTGAGTTGACCCTTTTAAATTGTATCGGTCCAGAGTTCCATATCCGTATGCAAATTCCCATCGAACATATGAAGAAAGATACCAATTGACCATTGGTGTGATCCTCCAGAATTTTCCACCATTGATCGTGCCACCATCGAGATCTAAGTTAGAAACTCGAACCAGCGCTTCAATGGCTCCTGGTCCTCCCTTCCAAACAGGTTTGGCTACTGGAACAAAGCCATATATTCCGCTAACGGTTGAATAAGGGCGTGATTCACCAGTAAGAATGTAGCTGACAACTACGTCTCCGCCATGGAACAGCGGATCATCTTTCTCGTCTGAACTAAAATTATGCAAATAGAATTCCGAGCCGATCATTAGCGATTCCTTGGTGTAATATGCCTCAAACCCCAAGCTGGTCGACTGGTCGCTAGCAAAAGTTCCGGTATCGATGAAGTAAGGAGCAGTGTTAGCCTCAGGACGAGAGCGTAGCCTGATCTTGCCATCCACTGGCTTGCCATAACGAATGCTTGTGCCAAGATGCAAAAGCGTTTCTTCTTCCTTTGCGTAGATAGGGAGCCAGACAAGGCGGGTCGCTAATTGCCATTTAAAGGTGGAGAAGGACTGTCCTTTTGATAGAGCATCGCCATAGGCTCCTGCATTCCACAAAAACCGCTTCTTGGGTAGATACCCCATCCATTTGACTCCATCAGCAAGAATGGGGAACACATCCAGTGCCATTTGTCTTTCCATCGTCCAGCCGGCGTATCCGTTAATTACTTTGTTCAAGGACACTCCTTCTTTTGTGCGGCCGATAAATAAATGTCCCCACAATTCAGGAACGCCGATCATTACGCCGGTCTCGCGCACAAACCATTGACCGGATGGAGCGTCATACATGATCCCCGTTTTCCAGGTCATTGTTCTGTCGGTTGGAATCTGTCCGCTGAAAAGTATGCGAAAATCACGAATTTTGTCCGTAGGATCCAGTCTATATCCACCCTCTTCTGCCTGCTGTTCACCCTCTTCATCCTGTTAGAACCATCCGTATTCATACAGAAAACCTGCACCAAATTTGAACGTAGTAAAGCCGAGATCAAATTCATTCCATGGCTTTTTAGGCGCACCTTTTTTTACGAGCACTTCTCCTTCTGTGCCATCAGGAACAGTATCTGATTCTTCTTCTATGATGTGGGGAGCAGTATCTGTCTGGGCGCACAACTGGGGTGGCGAAAGCCACAGGAATAGAATTGCCAACCAGACGCAAGGGATCACAGCAATAGTTCTTTTCGGACATTCTTTGAGCATAAAAATTCCTTGATTGATTCAACGCGGAGAGCGCAGCAATTTGAATCAATTTATGAAACTCTGCGCTCTCCACGTCCTCTGCGTTGAGCTAATAAATTAGTAGCGGTCGAAGTAATCCTGAATTTTCTTAACGTCGGACGTTTTCAACAAAGCAAGCTGGAGCAACGGTCTGGACTTTGCAGGATTCAACTCCATGGATGCAACCGTGCCAAGTTCATCATCATTTACTTCGATGTTTCGGCGGATGATCCCTCCGTTTGTACGGGAAGAACGGACTACGACGACGCCTTTTTTCACTGCGCGTTTGACGGCTTCGATAGCAGGCGCTGTCATATTTCCATCTCCTACACCGGCAATCACGATTCCTTTTGCTCCGTTTTGAACTGCGGCATCAATCATGTCCGGAGACATACTTGCGTGAGCATAAATGATATCTACGCGCGGGAGTCCTTTGCCTGCAACAAGCGCAAGGTCACTCTTACTGGTATGGACCTGACGCGGTGCGCGATACCAGATCGTCTTTCCAAAGAGTTCTGCTCCAACGAGTCCCGCTTCATTGGAAGTGAATGTTGCAACATCGGTTGTGTGAGTTTTGATCACGTCATGAGCGGAGTGGATATCGTCATCGATTGCTACCAGGACACCACGTCCGCGCGCTGTTGGATCTGCTGCGATTGCCACTGCATTGTAAATATTCAACGGACCATCTGCGCTCATGGCTGTTGAAGGCCGCATCGATCCGGTCATCACAACTGGCTTATCGCTTTTCACAACAAGGCTCAAAAAATACGAAGTCTCTTCCAGTGTGTCCGTACCATGTGTGATCGCTACGCCGGCAACGTCAGGCTGGGCAAGCAATTCATTAACTTTGTTGGCTAGCTTGATCCACACTTCATCATTCATGTCCTGACTGCCAATGCTGGCAACCTGTTCTCCCTTCACATCTGCGATTTCTTTCAGTTGGGGAACGGCTGCAATCAGAATATCGACACCAACTGCTCCTGATTGATAGCCGGCTTCAGTCGCAGTCGCGGCTGATCCTGCGATCGTTCCGCCCGTAGCAACGATTACAACGCGAGGTTTCTTCGCACCTTGAGCTTGCAGGCTGGCTGCAAATAATAGAACAACACAAAAAGTTACAAGTGATTTGATGAGTTTCATAAGTGTCTCCCTTACTTCTGCTGATACTGAGCGGGATCAAGACCGGTCAATTTGACTGGATCCAGCAAGTCTCGGATTTGATCTTCTGTTAAAACTTTCTTTTCACGAATGAGTTGCAAAATGCCTTTTTTGTGTCGAAAGCTTCTTTCGCTAATTCTGTCGCTTTCTCATATCCGATCACAGGATTTAAAGCTGTGACAATGCCAATTGTTTTTTCGAGATAGTCTTGCAACACATCTTCATTCACAGTAATTCCATCGATGCACTTTGTTCGGAAAGTCGAAGATGTTGTAAAGAGCAAATGCTGCGATTCCATAATCGCAAGACCTTCGATGGGTTCGTAAGCATTCAACTGAAGTTGGCCAGAATGCGCAGCAAGATTCACTGTGTAGTCGTTTCCCATCACTCGGAATGCAACTAAATTGACAAGCTCAGGAATTACGGGGTTTACCTTGCCCGGCATGATTGAAGAGCCAGGTTGCATTGCTGGAAGATTGATTTCGAAAAGACCTGCGCGGGGTCCTGCTGCAAGAAGAATTAAATCGCCTGCAATTTTGGAAAGCTTTATCGCAACGCTTTTAAGAGCAGCAGAATAAACGACAAAGCCTTGCTGATCCCACGTTGCTGCCAGCATATCTTTTGCAGGAACAATCGGCTTTCCAGTTATCTTTGCAAGATGAGCGGCGCATTTTTCGGCATATCCTTTAGGAGCATTCAAGCCTGTGCCGATCGCTGTTCCTCCCATGTTGACTGCGTAGAGGTACTTCTCTGCATCGCGCAACAGTTGGATTTCGCTTTCAAGCGAGGCAGCAAAAGCGTGGAATTCCTGTCCGACTGTCATGGGCACAGCGTCTTGCATCTCTGTCCGGCCCATCTTTACAATCTTTAAAAACGCGTTACCCTTTGCCCGGAAAGATGCTGCAGTTTTTTCCAGCTCTCCGATCAATTTGTCGTTGCGTAGAATAAAAGCGACCTTCAAAGCAGTAGGGTAAGAATCGTTGGTCGACTGCGACATGTTCAGATCATCATGTGGTTCGACATGGTGGTATTCGCCTTTTTTATGGCCGCTGAGTTCTAGAGCAACATTTGCGAGAACTTCGTTTGCGTTCATATTTGTGGATGTACCTGCTCCACCTTGATAGAAGTCGACCTGAAATTGATCGTGATACTTCTTATCCTTCATGAGTGCATTGCAGGCTTTTTCGATTGCATCCAGCTTCTCTTTTTTCAGCGCGCCGACATCATGGTTGGCACGCGCAGCAGCAAGCTTTACGATCGCCCAGGCTTCCACGAATCCAGGATAATGATTGATCGGTATTCCTGAGATCTGGAAATTCTCCAGAGCGCGCGCTGTTTGCACGCCGTAATAGGCTTCTGCCGGAATCTGTTTTTCCCCAAGTAGATCTTTTTCCGTTCGGGTTTGACTCTGAGCAGAAACGCTGAGTGTCATCGACACTATTAGTATGAATATAATGCTAAGCTTTTTCATTAAAGCCTCCTTTCGTTTAATCCCATATGAAGCAGTATTGCATCCCATCACTCCGACGTGCGCGGAGCGATTTTGGGACTCATCAGGATCATCGAAGACTTACAACAGCAAGCAGAGTGCCAACATTCAATCGTATTTAGCTAAACAGCTAAGTTGTTTTATGGCAGTGAGTTATGCTGATTACGAGTTAAGTACTGCGAACGTTATAGAAAAGGGCACACGGAATAGTGGAGATCTCTACGGCATTACGGAGTCGGAGAAATCCCGAAATTTTTCCGTGCACTCGTCTGCTGCTCCGTCATTATTAAGTGACATCATCTAGGAGCTGCCTTTCCATCGCCGAGATAATGTCAGAACCACCGTCCCAGAACACATAAAAAAATAGAGGTACGAATATGAGAACGGATACGATGCCCCCGATGTCACAAGGACCAACTGTCCGGACAGATGATCAAATCGAGATCACTGCGGATAAGACCCAGAAGAGCGGAGAACAAGAAGGAAACGCAACTGCGGGAAATACCCAGGCTGACTCTAATACAGTTCAGGCAATGAAGCAGGCCGGGACCGAAGCGAAAGCCTCAATGAAAACAGGCGAAATATTTCTTCAGCAGCAGCTCTCTGAACAACTCGGAAGGAATGGTACCCAATTCGCGGCACCTCCTAACATCGGCGGTGGAACAGCGACTGTCACGAAGTCTGCCGATCCAGGTCTCGAGAAAGCTCGAAAAGAAGCGCAGGTGTGGATGGATCACGGCAACAAGATGCTTAAGGAGCATCGCTATAACGAAGCTATTGAAGCCTACGATGATAGGCTTCCGCACATATCCTCATAATTCTTTCCTTCTCAACAAGGCTTCTGCTTTATTAGATGCTGGCCGTCATTCGGAGGCGGTGCAGGCATACGAACGATACCTCTCCGATCCGGACGCTCCGCGTGCCGATGAGGCAAAGGCAGCGATGGAGCGCGCGAAAGCCGCGATGGGTGGACGCGAAGCGACTGCTACTGGTGTAGCCGAGTCACGTACTGAGTTCGATAAAGGTGCTGAAGCGTACAAGGCGGGAAAATATCAGGAAGCGCTGGACGCTTTTGATAAGGCTTACGAGCTCAACCCCCTTGCCGAGTTCAAATTTAATCAGGCGTCAGCTCTAGAAAAATTAGGTCGTCCGTATGCGGCGGCCGACCGTTTGCAGGAATATCTCAAAGAAAAGCCAACTGCGAAAGACGCGGTTCAGGTCAAAGATCGCATGAATAAAATGCGCGAGGCTGCTGATAAGGCACCGATCACCGCCACTGGACGTGAAGGCGGCCAGGAATGGATGGCGCGTGGGAACCGGCATCTGCATGCACATCGTTACAATGAGGCGGTCAAGGCATACGATGAAGGATTCAAGACGTTTCCATCTGAGAAGTTTATGCTGAATAAAGCAGCGGCCTTGCTCGACGGTGGCAGATATTCCGAGGCGGTGAGGGAATATGAGCGTTATCTCTCCGATCCAAATGCTCCGCGTGCCGATGAAGCGCGAGCTGCGATGGAGCGTGCGAAAGTAGGCGTTGCCAAAGAAGAATCACGGAATGAGTACGATAAGGGAGCGTTAGCCTATAAGGCAGGACGATACCAGGAAGCGCTGGATGCGTTTGAAAAAGCTTATGAGCTCAATCCGCTTCCTGAGTTCAAATACAACATGGGTGCGTCGCTAGAAAAACTGGGGCGCCCTTACGCGGCGGCCGAGCGCTACAGTCAATATGCTAAGGAAAAGCCAAGTGCAGCGGATGCTCAGAAGGTTAACAGCCGCGCTGAGAAGTTGCGTACCGAAGCTGATAAGGCGCCGATTACTGCTAGCGGACGTGAAGGCGGTCAGGAGTGGATGTTGCGCGGAAATCGGCTGCTGTCTGCACACAAATATAACGAAGCAGTCAGCGCTTTTGAGGAAGGATTTCGGACATATCCTGACTCGAAATTTATTCTGAACAAAGCGGCGGCGTTGCTTGATGGTGGACGTTATGCAGAAGCCGATCTCACGTATCAAACTTATTTGTCTGATCCAAACGCTCCGCGCGCGGATGAAGCGCGCGAGGCGCAGAAACGCGCTCGTGCCCACATGGGTGGTCGCGAAGCGACAATAACCGGTGTCGCCGAATCAGAAAAATTGTTTGCGCAAGGCAACGATCACTACAACGCGGGTAAATATGGAGACGCATTGCAAGCATTTGAAGGCGCCTATCAGCAGAATCCGTTGGGAGCTTTGCGTTACAACCAGGCGGCTGCTCTTGATAAAATGGGCAAACGCGAACTCGCCGCGCAAAGGTACGAGGCGTATCTTAAGGAAACTCCGGATGCTCCGGATGCCGCGAAGGTCCGGACACATATCACCAAGTTGCGTGAAGATGCGTTGAAAGCCGCCCAATCGGCGTTTGACCGCGGGCAAACTGCTTACAATGCAGGCCGCTTCAATGAAGCTGCGAGCGCCTTTGCCGAAGCCTACGAACAAAAACCATTTCCGCAGTTTCTGTACAACATCGGCGCTTCATATCACAAGGGAGGCGACACGAAGCAAGCAATCCAGAACTATCAGCTCTATCTTTCAATGGCACCCGATGCGAACGATGCTGACAAAGTGCGCAGACAAATCCATCTCTTACAGAAGACGACCGGCGACGACTTGATGCAACCTTGAAAATTGGAGGGCCTACGAAAGAATTAGCTGCCGATCACTACAGTCATGATTCATTCGTGATCCGCCTCTATTATTTCTTACGCATAACATGGTGAGAGTCTGCATCATCGGAGGAAAAGGTGATGAGCTTCAACCAAAAGACATTGGTTCTTTGATGAATCTGAAATTAGGCAAGTTGCTTGAAGCTTTTAAGGACGCCGAACATGAATACATTATTGCCACCGCGTTCGATATGTGCCATGTGGCAGTACTATATGTGCCATATGGCAAAACCCTCATCCTATTTAGCCTGAGTGTACCGATTTGTATTGGATTAGATGGATCGGTTGAATCCGCCGTCAACAAGCAGATTTGCCAGTTGATATATCCAGTCTCTGCCGACAGGAGAAAGGCCACAACATTTGCTGCTTCGTCCAGAGTGCCGGAGCGCGAGAACAACACCAGTCGATATCCAGTTCCTCGAGCTTATGCGCACAACTCCTCCCAATTCCGCTATCTGATGCCGTAGCAATTGCTACCAATTCATTCTTCATGCTTTCTCCTTAAACAAGATAGAAATTTTTGCATGCATCCAAAGGCATCCTCAGAGTAATTTGCACTATGCGGTAAAATTTTAATTATGGATTCACCGGAGTTTTGGGAAGATTATTTGACCGATGTTCCCATCTATAAATTGCTATTGGAAAATTATCCACAGATTCGTGATGAGGTTTTGCGCTACAGGGAAAATCACAATCCTTTCGTTGATTATCCGCTGTATGACGTGATTGATTTGGAGACATCGCAAGAAACAAAGCTTTATGATCACTACTGGGCGGTAATTCCTTTATCGCGCTTCGAAGGAGAGGCCGCTGACTTTATCGAAATGCCCGGGATCGATAATTTTCAAGAATTTTTGGCGGCACGGATAAAAAATGCGAGAGAACATTGTCCTACCGTTGTTTCAGTAATTTCTTCGTTAGAATCCGAAAATAATTTAGCCAATGTATTTGTCAGCCGGTTAGTTCCTGGTTCGGTGATACGTCCCCATACAGGATGGGTGAATGATTGGATGAGACTGCATTTAGGTTTGTTATGCGATCCTGATTGCTATATTAAAGTTGGAACTCAGCAAAGGACCTGGGAAGAAGGGAAGATCATCGCTTTCAAGGATGGCGGACCCTCTCCGCATAGTGTTGTCCACAAAGGAACAAACGAACGCTTGATTCTTTCTGTAGATGTGAGACTTAGTTATTTAGAAGACTTCATTTAATGGCAGACAACCGAACCGTGGTTCTTTAACGGCTTGCGAGACCGCCGACGATTTCGCCGCCGTCAATGATCACTGGATGTCCTGTTATATATGGAGCTTCTTCGGAAGCAAGAAAGGCAAAGAGCGCGGCGATTTCGCTGGGTGCCGCATGACGGCGCAGCGGGATCTTTGCATCTACTGCTGCCTTCATTTCCGGTGTGTACTCTGCCTCCTGCATTGACGTCCAGACGTATCCTGGACATACCGCGATCACGCGGATAGTGGGCGCAAGTTCCAGCGCCATCGTGCGGGTGAGTTCGATCACACCTGCTTTTGCTGCATTGTAGTCGGCATATCGTGGGTATCCGTTCATTCCTGAAGTGGAGCCCATGTTGATGATGACTCCGCCAGTGCCCGCGAGCATGCGTTTTGCCGATTGCTGTGCCACGTAGAACACACCATCCAGATCAACGCTCATCACTTTGCGCCATTCCTCAGGTGTAATGTCCATAAAGTCATGGCGTATGCTGATTCCGGCATTGTTGATCGTGATGTCTACACCACCCAGCAGTTCATCCAGCTCACGAAAAGCGCCATCAACTGCGATGGCGTCGGCCACATCCGCAATAATAACGCCGGCAAGATTTGTGAATTTTTTCCGAAGGTTTTGACCGCCAACTTTGTCGTAGTCAATCACCGCGACGCGAGCACCTTCCTCCAAAAATCTCTCGACCGTTGCCTCACCGATTCCGCTAGCGCCGCCAGTGATTACAACTCGCTTGTTGCTCAAACCTTTCATCAAAATCTCCGTGGTAGTTGTTTGAAGATCATCATCAATCGGCGATGCCGCCACCATCTACAACCAATGTCGCACCGGTCATAAACGAAGAATCGTCTGATGCGAGAAAGAGAGCTGCTTGCGCAAGTTCCGCTGCGGTTCCGACGCGGCCAAGCGGACGATTCGCAGCGCCTTTTATATAATCCACATAAGTCATTTGGCGAGCTTTTGCATCGGTCAGCCAACATTGGAGTCTCGACATCGCCAGGGCAGAGACAATTCACGCGAATTCCATGCTTCCCATGATCGATCGCCATCGCTTTCGTCATCACAACGAGCCCGCCCTTAGCGGCGCAATAAGCGACTGCTTCATCTCCGCCTTGAATACCCCATCCAGATGCCTGATTGATGATCACGCCGCTTTGCTGCGCAATCATTATCGGCAACGAATACTTTGCCATGAGCCACGATCCCTTCAAGCTTGAATCGACCGTCGCATCCCACTCCTCTTCAGTACATTCGATTGAGTTGTGTGGATAGAAAACGCCTGCATTATTGAAAAGAATGTCGATGCGGCCGCCGAATGCGCGCAACGTTTCATTCACAATGCGTTCGCAATCGCTGGCAAGCCTGACGTCCGCTCTGACGAAAACCGCTGAACCACCAGCCGCAGTAATTGCATCAACCACGTTTCGTCCACGCTCATCGTTGCGACCGGTCACCGTTACCTTGGCGCCTTCTTGCGCGAAAAGTATAGCTGATGCCTCTCCGATGCCGGATGTCGCGCCAGTGATAATTGCGGTTCGGTCTTTCAGCTTCATAACTTGAACTCACATTTTCTCACAATTTTCATTCCGCGAAATGAAAATTGCAACGGCCCATCTGCGATGAATTCGTTATGTAAATTCTACGGTTCGTGCAAAGAAGATTTAAGCGGAGCTAATCTTTTGAGCTACGCAGATGATGGTCATTCCAAACGATGACTTTGAATTTGGTCTGGATAAAAACCAGGCTTCGCCTTTCATGAGCCAATACAAACAGCTGTTGATCCAGTTTAGCGATCTTGAAAGTTTCCTGGGCTGATTCGGCCTGGAGTAAATCGGATCTTTCCTTGTTTTCAAATAACGGCTGATTGTCGGTATGATCGATAAGAGAATATTTGCGCAAGTCAATTTAAGGATATTAAAGCCGGCGTTCTGGATTTTGTTCCCTAATTCACTCACACTGTACATCCTGAAACCATCTCCAGATACTGAATGTCTTGCCAATCCCTGACTAGAAATAGTTCTGACAAACAAAGAACCTCCTGGCTTTAATACTCTGGAAAATTCTATCAATGCAGCGCTATCCGAGTCCTTGGTCAAATATTGCAGAACGCCATTGCAGATTACCAAATCAAAATAACCATCGTGAAAGGGCAATTGAATAACCGAAGATCGGCAAAGAGGAAAATTTCCACGCGTTCGGCTAAACTCCAGTGCATGTTTTGATTGATCGATTCCGATTACGTTTGCGGGTACGGTGTATCGTTGCAGGGATGAAAGAAAAACTCCCGTACCGCAGCCGGCGTCAAGAATTTTCAGGTTCTTTGAGTTACCGCAGTGTACATCTAAGATTCTGGCGGAAATTTCTTGAATGCCTTTTAACCACCAATGAACTTTTTCGGCTTCAAAACGACGCAAAAAAAATTCGTAAGACCCCATTGGTGGATCGTAGCGCATAGTGCAATAAGTATGATTTTGTGTAGCCACCTACGTTCAGGATTCGGGAATGCCAGCCTGGATCAAAGCAACAGACATACGGCGATCTACATCACTCGCCATGGCGCCAAGGCCTCTGCGCAGCAACGCGAGAGACAACGCAGGCTGAACTTGACGTGCTATGCGAATTACTTCTTTGGCTTCATCCACCCGTGCCAAACCAACCAGGTTTAGAGCACTCCATATATATCCGAAGTAGTAATTCGGAAGCATAGCAATGAGACGTTTGCTTACAGCGAGTCCTTCTTCGCAGCGTCCGGCATTCCAGTAGGCGCCGCCGAGCGCGTCATAAAAAAGCCATTCGATCGGATCTTGCGGACTTAAACGCATTGCCCTTTTCACCAGATCAATGCTTTCTTGGGGCGGATTTCCGGTCATGTGCATCATGTATGCAAGAAATGTCAAAGCGAGCGGAAAGCTGGGATTCAAATCTACAGCACGGCGAGCCGATTCGAGAGATGCTGTAGAATAGCCGGCTGTAATCAGCGCAAAAGAAAGCATGGCATGCGCCTCAGGATCTCTTGGATCGAGCGCGACAGCTTTCCGCGCCTGCGCGAGTGCAACTTCCAATGTTCGCTGAGGATCATCGGTCCATGTATTGATTACTTCCCAGACACCAAGCTCTGCAAGTCTTGCGAGAGGTGTAGAGAACTGCGGATCGAGCGCAACCGCACGTTCGAGCAAAGCGCGGGCCTGATCGCTATCGGCGCGTGTGAAATGATAAATAAGCGGCAAAGCTCGCTGATACAATTCCCAGGCTTCCAGATTTTCGGGCGGACGGCGCTGGGCTCGTGAGTGTTCCGCACGCTGTAGATCGCTGGCAAGTGATGCTGCAATCGCTTCGCTGATTTCATCCTGAACAGCAAAAATATCCGTCAGCTCACGATCATACGTCTTTGCCCAAACATGCTCGCCAGTAGTTGCATCGATCAACTGAGCTGTGATCCGCACGCGGTTGCCTGCCTTTCGTACACTCCCTTCAACGATGTAGCGAACTTTCAAATCGGAGGCAACCTGTTTGACATCCACAGCTCTTCCTTTGTAAACAAAACTTGAATTGCGTGCGATTACAGGAAAAGATCGCCACAGAGAAAGTCTCGTTATTAAATCTTCGGCAAGACCATCGGCAAAATACTCTTGTTCAGGATCGCGCGAAAGATTATCAAACGGTAGAACCGCAATTGCAGGCCTGCCGCCAAACCCCGGGAATCGAATCAGCAGTTCTCTGGACAGCATCCGTTGAGTTCAACTTGCGACGTAATGCTTCTAATTCCTGCTCGAATTTCTTTTGCACTTTGGATACGCTGCCTGGAATTTTTTTCCAGACAACGGGATACTAATTGATTAAAACCCTCCGGTAAGTCAGGTCGAATTCTGGATAATTCGGGCGGAGGATCCCGGAGAATCGCAGAAATCAATGCCGGAGCAGTCGGTCCGTGAAACGGACGTTTTCCAGCGGCCATTTCATGAAGTACAACTCCAAGAGAAAAAATGTCGCTTCGTGAATCAAGCTTCATGCCCTTCGATTTGTTCAGGAGACATATATGGCATCGTGCCCATAACGGCTCCTTCGCGTGTATGCATCTCGGTTGGAAGATTCGAGCTTCCTGTCGCCTGCATCACTGGGGTCAGCAACTTTAGCGAGACCAAAATCAAGAACCTTCACGCGGCCACTTTCGCTGATCATAATATTGGCCGGTTTCAAGTCACGGTGAATGATTCCCTTTTCATGAGCAGCGGAAAGCGCATCGGCAAACGGTATTGCAACTTCGAATAATTGCTGAACGCAAAACCTTCCTTCGGCAATTATCTGATCGAGCGACTGACCTTCCACAAGCTGCATCGTGAGGAAGTGAGTTCCATCGGCTTCTTCTACGGAGTAAACGTGACAATTCCAGGATGATCGAGTGCAGCGAGCGCCTTCGCTTCTCTTTGAAAACGATCGAGACGCTCCGGACTCGAGGCCATCTCCGCCGGCAGCACCTTTAATGCCACATCGCTGTTCAGCTTTGTATCCGTCGCGCGATAAACCTTGCCCATTCCACCTGCACCGACCGCAGCCACAACTTTGTAATGCGCAAGGGTACGTCCAATCAATATGAACCCCGTCGAGTACACGTCCGGTGACTTGATTCCGATCTCATTGCAGTATGGTGTTCTATCTTAAACGCTCCATCTACTTCTTACAACAAACTGAATGATTCTCGGCACGAAATACTTTTCCGGACGGAAGCTCTGCGCGCATCCAAAATCGATCCAATGATTGCATTAGTAAGCAAAATAGATACGCCCAATCTGTCACAGACGGACTTGCTCTTCAAAATTCGAAAATACCCGCTTGTGACAGAATTATTGTTCAAAGCCTACTCAATTGTTTTAAAAAGGGAAAGTTGGAGGTCCGAGTACGAGAAGCCCAATTCGCTCCCTTTTTTATCTTTTGATATCAGCAGTAATGGTGACGTATGTTGCCGCGGAAAGTGAAAAAATTCCAATCAGTACAAAATCGGAAGCGGCACGAAAACATTTTCTGGAGGGCCGGGATTAGCAGAAAAACTGCGTGGTCAGGACTCCCTTCAGCATTTTCAAAAAAGCGATTGAGACAGATCCTGATTTTGCTATTGCTTACCTCAACAGATCCTTTGCGCAGCCCAGCACACCAGCATTTTTCCAGGATCTCAATCAAGCCGTATCACTTTCTAATAAAGCTTCCGAAGGTGAAAAACTCTGGATCCTTGCGGTTCAAGCCGGCGCAAACGGCTATCCAGCAAAGCAGGGTGAATATTTTCAGAAACTAGCATCGGCTTATCCGGATGACGAACGAGCGCACAACCTGCTCGGCACGTACTACTTCGGTCTGCAAGAGTATGACAAAGCGATTGGTGAATACGAACGTGCTGTTGGAATCAATCCGAAGTTCTCTCCTGCTTACAATCTTCTTGGATACGCATACAGATTTCAAGGAAAGTTTGATCGTTCTGAAAATGCATTTCGTAAGTACATCGAGCTCATTCCAAACGATCCGAATCCTTATGATTCCTACGCAGAACTATTAATGAGAATCGGCAGATACGATGAGTCAATTCAAAATTACCAGAAAGCTCTAACACTGGATTCGCATTTTGTGAATTCCTATCTGGGAATTGCAACGAATCTGGATTTCAAAGGGCAGCATGAAAACGCAAGGAAAGAGTTACAAAAACTGCTGACCGTGGCGCGCAATGATGGAGAGCGCAGAACGGCTCATCAGGGCAATCACAACTTCATATGTAGCGGAGGGAAAGCCGAACGAAGCGTTAGCTGAATTGGAAAAGCAACTTGCACTCGCGAAAAAAATGAACGATCCCGTAGCGATTGCCGGAGATCGGAATACAGCAGGAATCATTTTGCTAGAATCTGGCAAAGTCAAAGAAGCGCGAGCTAAATTTGATGATGCTCTAAAGACTGTAAAGACTTCTAACCAATCCGAAGACGTTAAGAAAATTGCGCAACAAAATCATCTTTTGCTTTCAGGACGAGCATCCGTCAAAGAAAAGGATTTTGCAGCTGCAGAGTCAAATCGAAATTTGTTGCTGACACAGGCAGAAAAGGAAAAAAACCGATTTCAAATCCGGTTAGCTCATGAGCTTGGTGGAATGATCGCTTTAGAAAAGAAAGAATACGATCGCGCGATTGCAGAACTAAAAGAGTCGAACCTTCAGGATCCCTACAATGTTTACAGGCAAGCTCTGGCTTATCAGGCGAAAGGAGATCAAGCCAACGCAAAGCAAGCCTTTCAACAGGTTGTCGATTTCAACGGGTTAAGTAATCTGAATTATGCGATCGTTCGCAGCAAAGCCAAACAAGCGATCTCAGCGCAATAAAACCAATTCGATTCTACATGCGGTTGAGAAGAATTGATGGACTGATTTCTCTAGATGCTCTTGCTGACAAATATGCCGACAAAAAGCAAACCGCAGTCATAACCGCCGCGGCTAAAAAAGCAGCGCCGGAGTCGATGAGGTATTTTGAATCAAAGAACGATGTGATGCTTTTTGCCGAAATGAACGTCAAGAGTACACCGGTCAAAATCCCGCAGAAAACGATTTTCGCGGCGCGCGACAATATTAGAAGGATGATGGAAGTGTGAGTAGCACCGCATGCCAATCGAATTCCAATCTCACGGAATCTGGCAAGCACCCAGCTGCGCACATTTCCAAAAACTCCAACAAGAGAAATGCTGAATGCGACCACGGAAAATGTGATCATCAGAACAGCAGTAAACCGGGGACGTGACAGTGTTTTGCTTTGCCATTGTCGCATGGTTTGTGTTTCGCCTGACGGTAAGAGCGGATCGATCCTGCGCAATTCAGCACGAATATTCGAGACAACCACTTGCTCCGGTAAGGTTGAGCGGATCATGCAATATAAGACCGGCGAGCTTCCTTGCGCATACGGAATGTATAGCACTGGCGATACAGGCTGCGAATAGGATAGTTCTCTCACGTCTTCCACTACCCCAACAATCGTGCGCCAGGAATCTTTTCCGCTCAACCGCTTGATTTTTTTCCCAATCGCGGACTGACCGGGCCAAAAAGTATTTGCGAGTTTTCGCGTCACGATTGCTACAGGTAAATTTTCCGATTTGTCGCCTGAATCGAATTCTCTTCCATCAACCATGTTTGCTCGAATCGTTCGAAAGTAACCATCCGATATCCGCCGGAAGTTTGCAACTGGAGAATTGGCTGGCAACGCAGGACGCCCTTCAATTTCAAAAAGTGTTGTAAAACTAAATTCATTCAGTGGTAACCGGCTGGTAACCGCTACGTTTGCAACATCTGTTCGTTGGCGTATTGCGCGCAAGAATTGTTCAATGAATAACGCGCGCTTGGGATGCGTTTCGTAGCGGGAAGCCGGAAGCGATAGTTTTAGAATTGTTGTATTTGTCACATCAAAGCCGGATTGAACCTCGGACAATTTCCAAAAAGTTTTTAAGACGCCGAATGTGATCGCAAGCAACAGCGTTGCAGCCGTAAGCTGCAGAATGAGAAGTCCGGCCTGGCGTTTTCCGTGTTGAACAGAAGCAGTTGCGCCTCTTGCGGTTGCGCAGAGATCAGCCGCGAGCCCCCTTCCTTGCCATAACCGAATCGTCAAAGCTGTGAGAATGATGGCAATGACAACAGCAAGAGTTGCTCCGATGAGCATTGCGGAAGAATCCACATGAAGGTTTTCCAGCAGACCCACATCGAGCGTACCGAAGGGAAGTGTTGGACCATAAAGGGCCAGAGGCTTGACAGATGCGGCTGCTAGCATAAAACCCAATACAGTGCCCGCTAATGTAATCAGTAGATTTTCGCAAACAATCTGGCGGAATAGATGTGGCTTCGTAGCACCCAGAGCCAGACGCATCGCGATTTCCGTTTCGCGCTCCACTGCCCGGTTCAAAATAAGCCCGGATACATTCACGCACGCAATCAACAAAAGTATGATGACGCCAACACCTAAGACGGAAACTGGAACGCGGATCTCACGCTGAATGTTGTCATCAACGCTAACAATTTTGTTGCCCCATCCTTGATTCGTTGCAGGATACATTCCTGCCAACTGTTCACTAATGCGGCTAAGGTCGCTTCCGGCTGCCACACGGTTTGTTTCGCTCTTCAAACGGCCAACTACAAAGAGTGTTCTGCTATTTACAGGATTCACGGAGCGGTCGATTTGAAGATTCATTGGAAGCCAGATATCCGCGGGAGCCGCAAAACGAAAAGAGACAGGTGCCACGCCGATGATCCTATAGGGCATGCCATCAACCGCCATCGTTTTTCCAATGATGTCAGGACGTTTGCCGTAAAAGCGCCGCCAAAGCGAATCGCTGATAAATACAACGCGACTGTTAGAATTTTCTTCTTCAGGGACAAAGTACCGGCCTAATTGCGGGCGTACTCTAAGCAGGGAAAAGAGGTTGCTTGTAGTTATCAAACTTTGAATCTGCACCGGTTCTGGCCCATCGGTTATAGCCACTTCACCCATTTCGAGTGCTGACATCTGCTCAAACGTACGATTCAAGCGCCGCCAGTCCATGAAATCATGCGGAGAGGATCCGTACCCATCAACCTTGCCCGTAGCGTCGCGGTTGGTGCTTGTGACCATCACGAGCTTCTCCGGAGCGGGAAACGGCAAACGCCGCAAAAGGACCGAGTTCAATACAAAGTAGATGCATAGAACACCGCCCATCCCCAGACCAATCGTTAAAATTGAGACAAACGCAAACATAGGACGATTAATAAGGCTTCGTACCGAATAGCGGAAGTCTGCTGAAATATCTTTTAGTTCCATAAACGATTTTATAGTCGATATTTATTCATGTGTCTAATTGATTATCTACATCACTTTGATGAAAATAATTCATACTTGCCTGTTTTAAAGGATAAATGAAAATGAGCAGACGTTTCCAAGCAAAATTTGTCTGAGGCTAGACGCAAAAATCCCTACGGATTTTACCGGGGACAGTATTTATGAGACAGCCACGCAAAGCGCCTTGGTAAAGATCGTTCAGGAATATAAAATGGAGTTATCCATACATAACAATCGCTCCTTAGAAAAATAGACTTTCGTTAGATTTTACTTTTCCAGGCTATGTTTCAATAAAATCTTGGAGGGAAAATGCCGATAACAAATCGTGTTTTTGCCGAATTTCTTGGTACGTTCTGGTTAGTTCTGGGAGGTTGTGGAAGTGCCGTTTTGGCAGCCTCATTTCCTGACGTTGGAATCGGATTGCTGGGTGTTTCACTCTCTTTTGGTCTTACCGTTCTTACCATGGCTTTTGCGATTGGCCATATTTCAGGATGTCATTTGAATCCCGCTGTTTCAATTGGATTAGTCGCGGCTGGAAGATTTAAATCTTCCGAGTTGATTCCCTATGTGGTTGCTCAGGTTCTGGGTGGAATCGTTGCTGCAGCGCTTCTTTGTTTTATCGCCAGTGGACAACCCGGTTTCGATTTAAGTGGTGGACTTGCTTCCAATGGTTATGCTGAACATTCACCAGGTGGCTATTCGCTTGCTTCTGGATTTGTAACCGAAATGATAATGACTTTTATGTTCTTGTTGATTATCATTGGTGCTACTGATTCACGAGCTCCAGCAGGATTTGCTCCACTCGCAATCGGTTTTGCTCTCACAATAATTCACCTCATCAGTATTCCTGTAACAAATACTTCGGTAAATCCCGCGAGAAGCACAGGACCCGCAATCATTGTTGGGGGTTGGGCGCTTCAACAACTCTGGCTTTTTTGGGTTGCACCGATTGCCGGTGCCACAGTGGCAGGATTGATGTATCGATGGTTTGGTGGAAATGAATCTACCCCTAGCAATATCTCCCTTTCACGAAATATCATTTTGGGAGCTCTTTCCGATCTGACCAAGATTACAAAAACGACCGAAAAATAATAGTTCCTGGTTAATCACTACGTAGTCTTTGATCCGTGACCCATTACATTTATAGAGAGATGGGTGCTACAGATCGTATAGTAAAGAAACTTAAGTAAGTTAGTGAAGACTTTTTCTATTAAGCCGATTCGGGGCTGCACCACGTAGCGACATAAAGCGTACTAAGGAGAACAAAATGAAAATTTTTGTAGCGATGGTTTTCATAATTTTATTGGCATCGATCAGTTATTCTGCTGATGAAACCACGAAGTTTATTAATCCCGATGGACTTAACAAGCCAACTGGCTACACGCATGTCGTCGTAACTACCGGAGCACGTACCATATATATAGCCGGACAGGTTGCACTCAATGCAAAAGGGGAAGTAGTTGGAAAGAAAGATCTCAAAGCGCAGACCGAACAGGTTTTCGAAAATTTAAAAACTGCGTTAGCCGCAGCAGGTTGCACTTTTAACAATGTGGTAAAAATCACAATGTTTGTGGTGAACTATACTCCGGATGCGATACCAACGATTCGTGAAATCCGGGGTAAGTACATAACAGGTGAACATCCGCCAGCCAGTACTCTTGTTGGAGTGCAAGCACTTGCTCGCGAAGACTTCATGATTGAGATTGAAGCCGTGGCCGTTGCAGCAAATTAAGAGTCTTTACTTTTCTCCTTGATCCTTCATCGTTACTGCGGGACGGGAATTTATTAACATCTTTGGCGCCTCGGGAGTGTTCAAGCCAATCGCTGGATGAGGGCAGGCTGGACATCCATGAACGCTTCTGGGTATTTCCCATTGATCCATGCTTCCGTGGTTTTCAATCTGAGGATTTTGACCCGGCGCATTATTTGCCGAAGAAACTTCGGAAGGCTCCGAAGAAATGTTTGGTAGAGAATTTGCGCGACCATCGATTTTTGTCATAGTTTATCTTCCACACTTAGTCATGCGGAATTTATGTTTAACAAGGATCATTAGTTTTTGTAGCAATGTGTGATTTTCGCGGTATACTTTTTATGTCCCAGGTAAGTGCGGCTTGAAGAAGCGTCAGGCAAACAAAGGACTCAATAAGTGCATGTCGCTCATAATGGAACGCACAGAAGACTCAGTAACATAGAATATACGTACATCACAAAGACTTTCTGCTCCAATATTTGCAGCCTGCTAAACGATTGATTTGCCGGCCATATAATCCCAGGTTCAAGCGAACTTAAACTAGCCACACTCCTCCGAAGACAATTCAGATTAGGCAAAATCGGCAGGTTCTTTTTGGATTTGGGCTGAGAGCAATTCAAAGGCTCTAAGTATCTTCGACGGTAATTTCCGCCCACTCCGCCGAAGGTCTGCTTTCCGTGTCTGACACAGAGAACTGATTTCTGCCCATTTTCCTGCCTGCCTCAACATTAATTGTATGGAGGTGCTATGTCTTTTAAGAAAAGGATTCTACAAGTATTCTCCGTTTGGAATACTCTTCCAATCGGATTCAGAGTCCTGGTGTTTTTCACTTGTCTATTTGGCGTCACCCTCAGTGTGTGGGCAATCATTACTGATCTCACACTTGTATCGAGGGTCCATCTCCCCGTGGCTGAGCATGTAGATCAAGAAGAGTTGAAGGAGTTAGTGGAACAAGGGCAACTTGATGAAGCCTTTGCTGAAGCTTTTGAACATGGGGATGAATTGTTTGAAACCGACTTCAATGCATTAGATGGTGGAGGCGCGAATGTTGGACAAGGTCAGCGTTTCACACGCGTTCCCAGAGCTGATTTGAATGGACCTGGCCAATGGGCAACTCACGTCCCTCCGCGCTCTACGGGACCGAACGGTACGGCATGTAATCAATGTCACAGCCAACTATTTGATGATGGCAGCGGAACGACAGCATCGAATGTTCATCGTGATCCATTGCATAGCGGAGTACTCTCAAAGTTTATTCAGCGAAACACTCCTCACTTGTTCGCACCGGGAGCACTTCAAAGACTTGCGGAAGAGATGACGGAACGTTTGTTTGTACTCAGAGAACAGGCGAAGACTCAGGCATGCAGCCAAGGATCGGCTACAAAAATTCTATCAGCAAAAGGAATCTCATTTGGTTCAATTAAAGCGACTCGAACTCGAACCAATCCTTGTGTTGTTACCTTCAATACTTCCAACGTATCCGGTGTATCGGCGGACTTGATTGTCCGGCCGTACCAATGGAAAGGCAATTTCACAACTCTTCGCGAGTTCAACCGTGATGCGTCTCACAATGAGCTTGGTATGCAGCCTGTGGAAATTGTGGGTGATGGTGTAGATGGGGATGGCGATGGTGTTGCTGATGAAATGACGATCGGAGATCAAACCGCTATGGCGGTGTATCTTGCCGCGCAACCACGGCCTACATCAAGTATTGAACTGGCTGCTTTGGGGTTGATTGATCCACTGCCTTCAGAGCAAGTACAGTCGATTGTTCGAGGTGCTGTAAAATTTGCGCAAGTTGGATGCGCAACGTGTCACGTGCCGATTCTAAGAATTGATAATCCTGTTTTCAGCGAACCGAGCCAAAATGCGAACTACAGGGACAATCCATTTCCGGCAGGGCAAGATCCTGTTTCGCGTGGTGTTGATCCACTCTTTCCGGTTACATTCAATTTAACCGAAGATCAACCTGATAACATCATTCGGGATGGTGGAGGAAACATTGTGTATCGCCTTGGCTCTCTTCGTAAAGATGGTGCTAAGGGAATTGTCGAATTGTTCGGCGATTTGAAACGTCACAATATGGGAAGTGGTTTGGCTGAAGGTATCGATGAAGCAGGAACAGGTGCTGGAACTTTCATGACGGAAAATTTGTGGGGTGTTGGATCAACTGCACCGTACATGCATGATGGCCGCGCAACAACCATCACCGAAGCCATTCTGGAACATGGTGGTGAAGGAGCTTCTTCGCGAGCGGCTTTTATTGCTCTCTCCATACAGTCACAGAAAGATCTTTCAGAGTTCTTAACAAGTCTGGTGATTTTCAAAATGGATGAAATTCCGCCGCCAGAACCATTAACCCTTAGGAAACAGTAAGAATTATGAATGGGGTATGCTACGGCATACCCCTTCAATTTTTCGTGGCTATTTCTTTGTAACGTTGTAAAGCTGGGTCAGCCGCAGCTGCGCTTCTTTGGTTGCCCTATCGTCTGCACCCTTGAGTGCAACAAGTTCAGACTGGCTTTCAAGCAGTACTTTTTCCGCTTCAGGAAAGCGCTTCATTGTGGTCAAGCATTCTCCAAGAAAGCCTTTTGTGATGGACTTCTCCGCCGGATCGTAATTGGATTTCGCAAAGATGGTAATCGCCTGCCGAAACAAGGGTTCTGATTCATCGCATTGATTCTTACGCTTCAACGTTTGCGCAAGCGTACTTGAACTGATTGCGATTTGGTGATGGTCAGCTGGCAGAATGCGTTTTTGAACTTCGAGATTTCGGCGCAGAATTGGTTCTGCATCTTCGATTTTTCCTTGCAACATAAGAATACGGCCATAATTGTTTGCGCTTCGAGTAGTAATCAGGTGTTCTGTGCCCATGAGTTTGGGCATCATCTCAAATACTTTTCGATACACCGGTTCAGCTTCTGCAAGCTTTCCGCTTTGTTCCATTACGAATGCGAGATTGTTCAAGGTGTATGCATAATTGATATGGTTTTCACCATATTTCTTGCCATCGTGTTCCAGGACTTGTCGTAGTAATGATTCCGCCTCCGTAAATTCGCGTTTATCAATCAAAATGGCTCCAAGATTATTTAAACTCGTTGCCAATTTTTCTGGATCATTTACTTTGCGTCGGATTACTAAAGCTTCGCGCTGAAGTTTTTCTGCTTCTTCGATCTTGCCGTTGTCATGAAGGAGTACCGCCAAATTATTTAGACTGTTCGCGATCTGTGTTGCATCTTTCTCTAAGACTTTTTTCCGCATTGCGAGGGCTTCCCGGAAAAATTTTTCCCCCTTTACTAAATCGCCTTTCTCCTGATACATAGTCCCAAGATTATCGAGAGTTTCTGCGACATCACGATGATCACCACGGTAAAGTTTTTTTCGGATCTCTAAAGCACGTGTAAGATGTTTCTCAGCATCGTCATACTTTCCGAGCTTCAGAAAAGTAAAACCGACAGTGTCACGAACATCGGCCTCTGTTTCAGGTTCATTTTTGAATGAATTTCCAATTTCTTTAGACGCGGATTCTAAAGCGACAACAAGTGAAACATCTTTGCCCAGATTAAAAGGATTGGCAGAAGCAAGAGTTCGTTGTAAAAACTCGCTGACCGCTTTTGCACGGGCGGCTTCACGTTCGGCTTTTATTCTGGCTTCTTCAGCGCGGCTTCTTTCGCGAAGTATACCGGCAACAAAAAGGACGGTGAAGAGAAGAAAAGCGATCGCTACCGAAACGCCGATTTTGTGACGGCGTACAAATTTAGAAAAACGATATCCCAGGGTTGGGGTGCGAGCCTTTATCGGTCGGCCTTCAAGATAGTTGTCAATATCCTGGCCGAATTGATCGGCTGACAGATAACGATGTTGCGGCTCCCTCTGCATCGCCATCAAAACAATGTTGTCAAGATCGCGAGCCAGCTCACGGCTGAGTTTCTTCGTGCTGTATTCCACCGGACGCGATGGATCGGTTCGATTCTTTGCGACAACGATACTCGGCTTCTGGGGTTCTTCTTCAGTCACAACCCGTTCGATACCAACCAGTGATTTCGTTTTAAACTCACGCGGACGGCTGCCAGTCAATAGTTCATACAAGATCGCACCAAGCGAGTAAACATCAGTCGATGTTGTTACAGTTTCTCCACGAATTTGTTCCGGACTTGCATATTCCGGAGTCATAATCCGAATCGAAGTTACTGTTTGGGCAACGTTTGAAACATCTTCCGGCTGTTCCGGATTTAACAACTTTGCGATACCGAAATCCAGAAGCTTGGGCACTCCATCGGCTGTCACCAGAATATTGCTTGGTTTAAGATCGCGATGGATCACAAGATTGCGGTGAGCATATTGGATAGCATCACAAACGGATCGGAAAAGTTGAAGCCGTTCACGAATGCTAAGATTACGAATTTTACAGTAGGTAGTGATTTGTTCACCTTCGATGTATTCCATAACCAGATAAGGAATACCGTCTTGAGTTGTGCCTCCTTCTAGAAAGCGTGCAATACAAGCATGTTCGAGTGAAGCAAGAATCTGACGCTCTTGTTGAAATCGTTTAATTAAAAAGACTGCACCAATGTTGGTTCGAATGAGTTTGATAGCAACTTGTTTTTGATACTGATCGTCATCACGAATCGCGCGATAAACCTCAGCCATTCCACCTTGACCAATCAGACCAATAATCCTGTAAGGGCCGATCCGTTTTCCTTCAAACACCTTTATTTCATCTTCAGATAACGAACCGGCTGCTTTCGAGATGGCTGTGGCGAAGAGTGTTCCTGTTTCAACTTCCTGCTGCAGCAGAGATTCAATTTCACCTAAGAGTTCTTCATCATTGCCGCAGGTGTGTTGTAAGAAAGCGGTTCTTTCAGTTGCAGGTAGTTCGATGGCTTGAGAAAAGATTTCTTCGATCTGTTTCCAGCGATCCGGTGTCATGCTTTTTGTCCGGAAGAATAGCAGAATATTAGTGTACTACTTTTGTGTAGATCCTGGCGTCATGACGCCCTGGCGGTTGAGCTAAAAGGAAAAAAGCCTTAACTTATGGTGTTGGAATTTAGATACAAAGGAGACAAGAATGCTCGTTAAATTATCAATTCTTTTCGTATTACTTGCTTCAACAGTCTTTGCTCTGGATGCCGGAGAAAAAGCTGCAGATTTCTCTCTTATGGATGGCAGCGGCAAACAAATAAAACTTGCGGATTATAGCGGCAAAAACGTTGTCGCAATTTTTGTTTCAGTTCGATGCCCTTATTCGAATGCCTTCAATAAAGTAATGGCAAAATTAGCCGATGATTATTCGGAAAAAGGCGTTGTCGTGATCGGAATCAATGCCAACAGTACTGAAACTGCAGAAGATATGGCAGCACATACAAAAAAGAATTTTCCATTTATTGTAGTGAAAGATGTCGGTAATAAAATTGCCGATCTTTATGGTGCAACCGTCACGCCTGAAGCGTTTTTGATAGATGGCACAGGAACGATTCGATATCACGGTGCACTTGGGAACAGCTCGAATCCTACAACGGATGAATCTCGTGCGAACGCAAAGGACATCCGGGAAGCGCTCGATGCACTTTTAAAAGGCCAGGAAATCGCTAAGAACAAGACAAAAGCATTCGGATGCAGCATCAAGCGCGCTTAATACGCCAACTCCTTTGGATTAGCGGATTTGTATTACTCCTCGCGGGATGTAGTTCCTCCGGATCGATTCAAAAATTGGATGATGCCGGAATTTCAAATCTGGGTGCACAGCAAAAAACGGTCATCCTAAATTTCTGGGCGACATGGTGCCAACCCTGCGTTGAAGAAATTCCAATTTTTATTCGGCTTCAACAACAGCATCCCGAAGTTGAGATTATTGGAATTTCGATGGATGAACCAGACCAGCAAGCAACCGTTGAACAGTTCGCAAAAAAGCTTGGCATGAACTACAAAGTCGTCCTTCGCGAAGGTGAAGATTTTGAGGGAATGGTGAACTCAATCGATCCAGCATGGATGGGTGGCCTTCCCGCAACATTTGTATATAAGGATGGAAAGCGTACGTTCTCAAAAGTTGGTCTTATTACTGAACAAGAGCTTCTTGAGGCTGTGAAATAGATAGTCACATCCTGGTCAAAATATAGAAACATCACCTACCTGAATACGTAGGATCCACGAACTAAAATCACCTCTAGAAAAACCGGGAGCTACGTACTTGCGTGGCACCCTTTTTTTTCTGCGACCGATAATTTTTGTGATTGCAACGGCAAATCAATAATTTCTAAAGGAGAGCTAACAATGGTAGGAAAAATTGAATATCGAAACAATACACCGCTTTCAATAGAAACGGAGCGAACACAGAATGTCGAGCAAGCCAACCCTTCCTCTGTGCAAGAAAAAGCGGCACAGAATCTTGGAGTTGGCAACCCAACAGACAGTTTTGAACAAGCAAAGCTTTCAAATTCATTTGATCAGCAATTACCCAAGTCTCCACTCAGCGGAGATACAGCTTATTCCGTCAGCGAACTTCGGCAGTTGATAAGTGCTGCAAAAGCAGAAAACAAACCACCTTTCACCGAAGCCAATTTGAACAAGTTATTGTCGGCAAATCGTGATAACTACAAAGAAATTGCCACAGATCTGAAAGGATGGATTAACAAAAATATGTATCTTAGCCCGCGCCAAAAAGGTCCTTTGGACAGAATGAATGAAGACGATTTGAAAAAGGTTCAAGATTTTGCTCAGACCGCAACTGAGCTAAATAAATTGATGTCTGTGAAAATCACAAATCATGATGAAAGTTCCGCTGAAAAAGTCCTCAAACTCCAGGAAACCGAAATTAGCGATACGGTAAGACTCCATTATGGAAAGGTTCAGCCAAGTATTCCTGAGCAACATCAACAGGAAGCGGCACAAAACGCAGCATTTGAATAAGGTATCGAAAATGCAATCACGGGGCTTCGCTATGATGCGGCGATGGCGATCGAAAATTAGGATCGCGGCTTTACAAACGCTACTTCGATCGCCCCTCTGGCTTGTTGCTTTCGTATACACAACGATTGCCATTCGTATGGTATTCGTATCCGGTCAAATGCTATTTGCATTTCCTATCGGCTTGATTTTGTTCTCACTTGTTGAGTACGCGATTCACCGCTGGATATTCCATTACTTTGAGATTTCTAACCCTGGGCTTTATGATCGACTTCACGGAGCACACCATCGAAAGCCCTATGATATGAAACGACAATCAGTGCCGCTGATCTATTCATTCATAGTTGCGGTACCAGTCATTGCACTTTCATTGTTTGGTGCTTTCGAAGCGGGAATTGCAACTGGATTCATTGCTGGCTACATAGGCTTTGAAGTACTACATGCTATAGCACATGCCCGCTGGGCCAAACGATCAAGAGTTCCATTTGTCAGAATGCTGGTTCAGCACCATGCAACACACCACTATAAGGATTCCAAGACTGCATATGGGCTGTCAATACCGCTGTGGGATCTAGTGTTTCGTTCCGCAGGTACCGCACACCCTCAAATGTGACTACAAAGTCGTTCTTGGCGATAGGAAGAAGAATTGTTAAATGCAGTGAAATAATACTCGACGAACTCGGCGTTAAAAGAAGCTGTCGACGTTGAAAAAGCATGGTCAATGTGTTAACTTTTGAGTTGAGCTTTTCCCACCGAATCCGATACAATTCACCGATTTATGAATAAAGCTGAACATCTCTACCGGTTAGCCAAGATTTTTATGGCATACCGGCAAAAGAAGGTTAACGGAGTTCCTTTGCCAATCCGCCTCTGGATTGAGCCGACTCCGTATTGCAATCTCAAATGCCCGATGTGTCCTCAAAGTGATCCGAAAATTACTGACATTACAAAGGGCAAAACCCATATGGATTTCGAGCTTTACAAAAAAATTATCGATGAAGCCGCTGGTCATGTATACGACATCAATCTGGCGCATCGTGGAGAATCAACCTTTCACAAAGGCCTTCCGGAAATGATTCAGTATGCCTCTGAAAAAGGGATCAAAACCAGGCTTCATACAAATGCCACAATACTCAATGAAAAGATGTCGAAAGCGATTCTGGAGTCGGGATTCGATCTTCTCAGTTTTTCATTTGATGGATTCAAAAAAGAGCCGTACGAAAAAATCAGAATCGGTTCGAATTTTGAAAAGACACTTGCCAATATTCTGCAATTTTTAAGAATGAAAAAAGAAGCAGGCCTTCAAAAGCCGTTTACAGTTTTTCAAGTGATTGATCTTGATGGAAATACAGAAGGCAAAAAAGAATTTGTGCGTCAGTTTGATGATCTTCCGTTAGATCAACTTTACATAAAGAAGCCTCATAATTGGGCAGGCATTATTGATGGAAATCCTGTCATCGATCAATATTGTCACCGCGAATCGTATTCACATTGCTCGTTCCTGTGGTACTCCCTCACAATTCTTTGGGATGGACATGTCACGCCGTGTCCTCAAGATTTTTTCCAGGAGCTGATTATGGGTGATCTGCGCACACAAACAATCAAAGAAATCTGGGATGGGAAACCGCTTGTTGGATTGCGCGATTCGCTTGTAAAAGAGGAATGGCAAAAGATTAGCCCTTGTAATACCTGCGACAGACTCTGGCGTAAGAAAGTTGTCGGCGTTCCCAAAATTAATCTCCGCACTTTCGTCAGCGACAACCTAATCGGCTACAATTTCCTGAACAAATTTTTCCGCACTCGTTATGAGGAAGACTAATCGCGCATCTCGCATCCCGCATCTGAGCTCACATGGAAGATTGGCAATTACAGCTCTATAAGAAATCCCTGAAAAAAAAGGAAAAGATCGACCTGCTTTTGAAGTCTCTAGGCAGTCTTCAAGGAAAATTGTGTCTTGAAGTTGGATGTGCGCGAGGTACTGTTTCGCATTTCTTGCGCAATGCAGGTGGAACCTGGTTTCATGCTGACACCGATCGAAGCAACGTCGCGGGGGCGATGGCATTCGTTAAACAAGGCGTGCTGCAAATTCCACCGAATGTCCTTCCATTTCCTGATTCAAAGTTCGATGTAATCGTTTCGCTCGATTATCTAGAACATGTTCATGATGATGGAGCTGCAATGAAAGAACTGTTTCGTGTCTTAAAGCCCGGCGGACAATTACTGATTTCAACTCCAACGACTGGTCCAGCATTTATGTTAAACAAAATCAAACCAGCCATCGGTTTAACTCTGGATAAATATGGTCATGTGCGCGAGGGATATGACTTAAAAGATTTGAGTCAGCGTCTGAAGGCTCAAGGGTATGACATCAAAACTCAAAGTACATACTCGCGCTTCTTTACCGAATTCATTGAAATGGGAATTAATTTTGCTTTTGTAAATATTCTTGGAAAAGGAATGGAAGGAGAATCCAATAAACGTGATGGCCATATCACGATTGGATCAAAAGAAAGTTTTCAAAAGCATCAAGGTTCGATGAAACTTTATTCCGCCGTATATCCGCTGATTTATGTCTTTACCCGCCTTGATAAATTATGGCCGTTTCAGGGCTACGCTCTTTTCATTGAAGCGCGCAAACAATAGGGCTGCCGCGCTGAATTCATAAGCCTCAGAGTTTTTCAGGCAATCCTGGATCGTTGAGTGCGACTTTTGCTTCCTCTTGTAAAGCACGCACAGCACGCTCATAAATTTGATATGCCTGTTCGTGCGTTTCTCCAACTGCAGTGAGTCCCAATCTGCCGTGCTGTGAAATCGAACTCAACATATGAAATACGACTCCAATTTGTGTGGACTGATTGAAGTGTAATCCGTTTTTCATAACGATCTCAAAGAGATCATCCGGAGTTAAGCTCTTGTAAGCAGGAGATTCGACGTGATCGCTTGCCACAAAATACTTGGGACGCCCGCTTGGCGCAAAGAATTGAGCTTTCTTAGGATCGTAGTAACCATCGGTTAAGAACTGCAGAGTAAGGAATGGATGAGTCGTTCCACCTTTGCGAAGGTTGATCTCAATTGCATAAGGATCCCAATGACCATCCTTGTGCCGCACCACAACAAAATCGACTGCAAACCGTCCGATGACACCTGATTTGGCCAGTCGTTCGCCAATCTTTGCTGCCTGCTCGCTAATAATAGAGGCATAAGCAGTATCGGCGGGAAAGCGTGCTCCAAGGTAACTTTGCCCGCTAGGTCCTCCCAGGAGTTGATCGTGAGTTGAAAGCAACTCCAACTTTCCAATAGGAGTCACTCTAAGCTGTACACTGGGACTCCGGAGTTCTTCACCGAGAATGAGTTCTTCAACAACGCCACCGCGCAGTTTTAGCTTGTCAAAATAGTCTTCATAATTTGCATCTTTCAATTCGAAACGCATTTGCTTAAGCCTATTTTCGATTTCCACTCGGTCTTCTCGATCACCTGCCGAAGCAAGTTGCTGTAAATCCACTACTGCGTTGCCTTCACCCGAAACTCCTTCATTCAGTTTTACAATGACTTTCTTAACATCTGGCTTCTTTCTGCGGATATTTTGAATTGCTTCTATCACATCAGAAACACTCTTTAGATTTTCGAATCCAATTGGGTGAGCAACGCCCTCTTCTGCAAAAAGCTGTCTGCATCCAGTCTTGGTACCAAAATGAAAGAATTTCGGATCTGCACCATACATAGGAATGCCAAGGCGTAAGGATAAATCACGCTCCAGTTCAGTAGTGTTATAAGGAATCATGTGAGCCCGATCCGGGTTAGGAATCAATGAACGGATGCGTTCGAGGAATCTCGGACGTAACAACAGTTTTTCAGTGAGCGGTCGATCGGATCCATCTAAAGGAGAAAGTAGAAACAAGCGCTGCCTTGCGTGGCTGATAATGACACCTGGCAACAACCCCAAATAGTAATCCACGATACCGGGTAAGATTGGCTGTGAGGTAACATAAATTAATCTTGCATGAGGCTGACGCAGTAAGAATAGCAGGAACAGGAAACGTTCTTCATATGCCTGCATTACAGCAGCAATTGCCGAGTCAATCGTGATGGAAGGAACAACGACAATCGTTTGTTCATCCATGCTGAGCTGCTGGATCGATTCCCAGAGTGGAAGCAGCTTAAGTTGTAATTGCTCAAAGCGGAGATTGGCTTCTTCTGGTGTCAAACGGGTTATTCGTTGAAGACTATTGGAGGCATTATCATCAGTTTCATTCATTGTATGTGCATCCTTTTCTCGCACAATTATCCGGTTGATTGCGAAAAATGATTGTTCACTTTAACACAACTAAGATTCTTGGCGACAATGGCGTCTTGGCGGAATTAATCCATTGGGAGCTAATTGATATAGCCCAAAGCACGAAGTTGCTCGAGTCGTTCAGGATCGATTTCGTTTCCGGGTGCAAGCTTGGGTCGTGAAGCTTGCCATTGGGCTGTATCGTGTGTAGGAACCGGCTCGGTCCGTTTTCTGGCCAGAAAGGATGGCTCAATCAACTGTTTCAAAACTCGGCCTTGCATATCAAGCCCTAATGGAAGATTCGCAATCTCCAGAAGAGTAGGAGTGATATCCAGAATAGAACCGATCGTTTGTAAATCAGATCGTTTTAGTTGGGAAGGATCAGTACTGGACATCTTGCGTATACCGGAACCTGCAGCAACAAGGAAAGCAGGCGGGCCATTCGTATGGCCTGAATATGTGTGACCGTGATCTGACACAATAATCACTGTTTTTTCTCGAGGATATTGTTGTAAGAGGTTTTGAATTCGTTTATCGATATGATCATAGTATCTGGGAATGATCTCTGCAGCGTTGCGTATTTCTGTTTCCGAAAATCCCGACAAAGGATCCTTTGGTCTTCGCTCCATAAAATGCCAAAACATGTGGCTTACCGAATCAATCCCTCCAAAATAGATAGCGGTAACATCAGGAACTTTCCCACTTTGCAGCAATTTTAAAGCGATTTTTTCATAAATTGTATCCGCACGAAACGCCCAACGAATTCGTTCCAGTTTGTCTGTCGTTGCTGGATGTGGCTTTTGATTCTGAATTAAGTTTTGAATCAGTGCCGAAGTTTCCCGATCAGCATCAGCAATGACATCCATTAATTCTTGCTGCCGTTCCGGTGGGTAAATCTGCCCTTGAATGCCTGGATGTGATGAGTCCTGGATCTCATTTAGTTTCAACGAATTTGTCTGAGCCACCATCACGCCATTAATCGGCTCAACAGGGAAAGTTAGGAACCAACCAATACAGTACACGGAACGTTTGTAATCCGAGAAGATGTTCCAAAACGCTTTGGTCTTACGGTCGGAATTTGTGTAAAGACCGGACTGACTTCCATCTGGTTTAACACGGACAAAACCTTTGATTCCATGCTTCTGAGGCGTTTTGCCTGTGCCGATCGTAGTCCAGAGAATTGGCGATAAACTTGGCCGATGCGTGTTCAACATTCCGTATGATCCACTGAGCATCAGGTCGCGAATTGTAGGGAGCCGTCCTTGTTCAAGCAGCCATAACACTATGTCCCATTCCGCTCCGTCAAGACCGATGATAATGATGGGAGGCTGCTGCTTCGTTGTCGCGCTGTTCCGGCTGCAATCCCACTGCCACAAGCAGCAGAAGATCGTTAACACTGTACCGAAACTTAAAATGGATCGCCATGTTTTCATTAGCTGTACTATTGTAATCTCATCACGAGTTGATTTCAGAAGCGTCACTCATCTTATGAAGTGTTCGGTATCAACTTAATTCCGTATTTTTGAATTCTTGTTAAAATACAAAGGTAAACATTCATTGGAGATTAATATGAACTGGAGAAGGATTCCTTTCCTGCGCTGGTCTTTCTGGCGGATCATTTTCGGAATGAAGCATCTTACAACGGAATGGCAAGTTGGAGACGGACGTGAAGCACGACTCGTGGATTATGTAGTTGAACGAGCGCGTCGCAACGATCCGGCAGATGTCATTAGAATCATCGATGAGTACTGCTACAACGAGAGCTTTCTGATCAATGTAGGAGATGAGAAAGGACGTATCCTTGATGACGCGGTCGCGAAGGCTAAGCCGTCACGCATTCTTGAGCTAGGAACTTACTGCGGATACAGTTCGTTGCGCATGGCTGTCTCTGCACCCTCTGCGCAAATTGTTTCGATCGAATTCAATGCGTCGAACGCTGAAATTGCACGTCGCATCCATGAACACGCCGGTGTAAGCGGGCGTGTCACTGTGGTTGTGGGCACTTTAGGTGACGGAGGTAAAACCATTGATGCGTTGAGAAATGCACATGGCTTCGGCCCGGGCTCTGTCGATCTCGTATTCATTGACCATGACAAAAGCGTTTATCTTTCCGACATACATTTAATCCAGAAGCAGGGCTGGCTCCGCCAGGGCGCATTGGTCGTGGCAGACAATATTAAGTTCCCCGGCGCACCAGAATATTGGGCCTACATGACTGAGAACGAAGGCAAGCGTTGGCGCACGATCGAGCATGAAACCCACGTTGAGTATCAGTCTGTAATTAAGGATGTGGTGCTGGTTTCGGAGTACCTCGCTTAGCGCTACGAACCCATCGACTTCAGCAATCGCGCGCTTGATTAGCAACTTCAATGCAACGGGTGTTTATAGTTTAGAATAAGAATCTTCAATGTTAGGCAAAACCATTTCGCACTACCGGATCATTGAGCGCCTCGGTGGAGGCGGGATGGGTGTAGTGTATCGCGCAGAAGATACCAAGCTTGGCCGGGAAGTTGCACTAAAATTTTTGCCAGAGGAACTCGCTAAAGACCCACTTGCGCTGGAACGCTTTCAGCGTGAAGCGCGTGCAGCATCTGCACTCAATCATCCACACATTTGCACGATCCATGATATCGATAGCGGAACTTTGTCTGATGGAGATCAGACGCAACTGCATTTCATTGCAATGGAATTAATGGAAGGGCAAACATTAAAGCATCGCATTGAAGGCAAACCTTTTGGCAACGAACAACTCCTGGATCTTTCAATTCAAATCGCTGATGCATTGGATGCCGCACATTCCAAAGGAATCATTCATCGCGATATCAAACCTGCTAACATTTTCGTAACCAATCGCAACCAGGCGAAGATTCTAGATTTCGGTCTTGCAAAACTTTCGGCACAGCCGCACGCATCAGATGCCGCGGGGGTTTCCGTATTGCAGACAGAAGCCAAAAATGAATCTCTAACTCATCCCGGCACAACGATCGGAACGATTGCCTACATGTCTCCTGAGCAAGCACGCGGTGAGAACGTGGATTCGCGTACCGACCTTTTTTCGTTTGGAGCAGTGCTTTATGAAATGGCGACCGGCAGACAAGCTTTTTTCGGAAATACTACTGTGGCTCTTTTTGAAGCAATTCTTACGAAAATTCCAACGCCTGCTTTGCGATTGAATCCCGATTTGCCTCCGGAATTGGAACACATCATCAACAAGTGTCAGGAGAAAGATCGTGAGCTGCGATATCAAAGTGCAGCAGAAGTTCGAGCCGATTTAAAACGTTTAAAACGGGAAATCGATACAGGACGATCTTCAATCTCACAGATTCCATCCGCAACTGTTTTGACACCAAAATCCCGATTCCGCACCTGGGGATTCATTTTGGCAGGTCTTGTCGTTGCAGCGCTTGCTATTGGAATTTCATTTTATTTGCATGGCAATCGCGGACAAGCGATCCGGTCACTTGCTGTGTTGCCTTTTCTCAACTTGAATGCAGATCCGAAAACTGAATATCTCAGCGACGGCATTACTGAAAGTACCATCAACACTCTTTCCCAAGTTCCTCGACTTCGTGTTATGGCGCGCGGAACAGTTTTTACTTACAAAGGAAAAGAAGTCGATCCACGGAAAGTTGGTAGAGACCTCAATGTCGATGCTGTCGTCACTGGCAGCATCAATCAACAAGAAAATACATTGATCATTCGCGCAGATTTAGTGCAGGTCTCGGATGGCACACAACTTTGGGGACAACAATACAATCGAAATCTTTCTGACATTCTTTCGGTGCAATCCGATATCTCAAAAGAAATATCAGAACAATTGCGAGTGAAATTAACGGGAGAAGAGCGTGAAAAGCTTACAAAGCAATTCACTAATAATACGGAAGCGTATCAACTTTATTTGAAAGGTCGATACTACTGGGATAAACGAACAAAAGAAGGATTAAAGAAAGCAGTTGAATACTTCCAGCAGGCAATAGAAAAAGATCCAAAATATGCTTTAGCCTACGCAGGAATTTCTGACTGCTACATCGTGCTTGGGGACTACAACTTCATTCCTTCAATTGAGGCAACGCAAAAAGCAAGTGAAGCTGCAGAGAAGGCTTTGGAATTGGATGATACATTAGCAGAAGCCCATACTTCTTTAGCTAGCGTCCATGAACTTAACTGGAAATGGCAAGAAGCTGAAAAAGAATACAAACGAGCGCTTGAATTAAATCCCAATTATGCAACCGCTCACCATTGGTATTCAGTTTATTTAGCAAATATGGGCCGCGTCTATGAAGGGATTGCTCAGATCAAACAAGCTCAGGAACTGGATCCGTTATCGATGATGATTAACAAAAGTGTTGGAGATCGTTACTCTGATGCTCGTCAATATGACAAAGCGATGGAGTATTATCGCAAGACGATTGAGATGGATCCCAACTTTCCTACTAGCCATGAGGGACTCGGATTTACCTATCTTCAAAAGGGCCTGTACAAGGAAGCATTGGCAGAGTTTCAAAAGACGCGCGATCTTTCCGGTGAAATTCCTCCTTATTTGATTAGGGCCGGGATCGTTTATGCAAAATCGGGAAAGAAAGATGAAGCACGGAAGATACTTGATGAAGTAAGGCAACTGTCTGAAAAGCAGTACGTTTCGCCTGTTGGAATAGCAATACTTTATACTGCACTGGGAGAAAAGGACCAGGCTTTTGAATATCTGGAAAAGGCATATCAGGAGCGTTCTATTCGACTATCGTATTTGAAGGTTGATGACGCTTACGATAGCCTTCGTAGTGATCCGCGATTTACTGATCTCGTGAAGCGTGTCGGTCTGCCGCAGTAAGCGCTAATTGCCTCATTGGCGCGAGAAAGCATAGATTGATATAATATGCAGGCCACTGGCATGTCTCGACGATGTCAGTCAAGAATCAATTTTTTCTTGGCGACAGGGCGTCTTGGCGGCGAGTTCCGCCACAAAGGGTGATATCTTGGATTTCGGTAATCTTTACAAAGACATAACAACGGTTTACGCCACGGTTCCTAAGAAGTTCGACAAACAAGGTCGTGCTCTGCCACCTCTACGCGTCGCAATCGTCATCACTCACTTTTGCAATCTTCGATGTGAGTTTTGTATGGTCGTAGCGCCCGAGAACATTGAGCGGGCCTGGAAAATGCAGCCGAACGTTTTGACACTCGACGAAATCAAATCGACGGTCGATCAGCTTCCCGGATATTCAGTCGTGACAATTACCGGTGGCGAACCAACCGCGCGATACGATTTCATGGATATCATCCGTTACATCAGTAAAGGACATAAAGGACATTTCGTAACAAATGGTACAGTCCTAAACGATGAAAAACTTGCTGAAGTCATTTCGATGGGAGCTCCAAATTTACTCGCCAGTGGAATGATGTCGGTGGGTGTTTCAATCGAAGGTCCCGAAGAGTTCCATGATCGAATCGTAAAAATTAAAGGTGCATATAAAAAGACGGTTCATACAATCGAAACTCTAGGCGCGGAAAAAAGGAAACAGAAGAAAAAGTTTCCGATTATTGATTTGAAGGTTGTTATAACAGACGAAAATATTCACAACCTTGTGGATATTTTTAAACTTGCTGAAGACAATGGGATTGATTTGGTTTCTTATCAGGTTGTGAACAATCAACCTTCTTCATACGGGATTGAAGGCCCTGATAATAAGGCACACATGAAAGTGCCGGCTCCGGTAAGACCTATTGAGGGTCAGTTATTGCGCGATGTTTGTAATGAATTACGCGGACGTTCGAAGAAGAATAAGATTACTAAAGTCCGTTTTAATCCGATCATGCCGGTTGATGACATCGTTGATCATTATCAAAATACGCCTGATCTCGAACATTTTACTTGTAATGTTGTGTGGTCTACGATGCATATCGGTCCATACGGCGATGTTTTCCCCTGTTACAGTTACAATATGGGGAATATCCGGAAAAAATCTCTAATGGAAATTTGGAACGGACAGAAATACAAACAATTCCGTCAACAGCTTCAAAAAGCGAATGTCTTCCGTGGTTGTATCGGATGTTGCATGATTTCATATAAGAGTCCCAACGGCGAAAGCAATCGCATCCTGAATACTGGCGGAAAAGCTGTTCATCAAATTCAAGTAAAAAATTAGTCACCTTCGTATCTTCGCGCTCTTCGTGGTTTAATAAATCGTTACATGGATCATAAAGCCACAGAAAGCTTAACCCCTATTGGACGTCCTTACACGGATTTTCAATCGCAGTTAACCACAACTGCGAAAAGTCCACTGACTAAATACATGGATATGCAGATCGGCATGCGATCCTGGTGGGCTTTGATCAAATATGAATTCGTGATGATGTTGTGCAATTCGCGATCAGGCGCGTTAGGATATTTATTGCGAAAGCTTTTCTATCCGATTGTGTTTGGTCATATAGGACGCAATGTAACTTTCGGACGCAACATCACAATTCGGCATCCACATAAAATAAAAATCGGTGATAATTGTATCGTAGATGAAAATTGTGTACTGGATGCAAAAGGTGAGGATCCTAAAGGGATTGAACTTGGAAATAATTGTGTTTTAAGCAGGAATAATATTCTAAGCTGCAAAGGTGGTCACATTAAACTTGGAGATGGGACCAACATTGCTCAAAACTCACTTGTACATTCTGAAGTTGCTGTTGAGATGGGTAAAAATACATTAGTCGCATCGTATGTGTATTTCGTTGGCGGAGGCAACCACGATTTTTCACGTACAGATGCTCCCGTCATTCAACAACCTTCGCTGAGCCGTGGCGGGATTTTCATCGATGATAATTGCTGGTTCGGCGCGGGTGTAATTGTGCTGGATGGTTCAAAAATTGGTAGAGATTGTGTTATAGGGGCAGGTGCTATCGTTAATTCCGATCTGCCTCCGTATTCTCTGGCTGTAGGAACTCCTGCGCGAGTATTGCGGAATCGATTGGAATCTCAAACAGACGATACCGAACGACACAATTAAGAAAAACAAAAATTCTTTACTCTGCGTCTCTGCGGTTAAAAGAATTTATCAAAGGACTACAGTGAAAGAACTCTTGGAGCTGCTGCCAAAGCTGCGCGGCAAAAAGATCGGTGTTTATGGCGATCTGATCGCCGATGAATATGTGTATGGAACGATCCATCGTTTCTCGCGCGAAGCACCTGTATTCATAGTCAACTATGAAGATGCCCAGATTGGTCTGGGTGGAGCTGCAAACGCAATTAACAATATTCATGCACTAGGCGGCATTCCTTATCCAATCGGATTTCTTGGGAATGATCATCCAGGCCGGACTCTTTTTTCCGTGATGCAGGAAAAAGGGATTCCAACAGATGGGATTGTTGCAAATTATTCCCATCCAACTTTCATCAAACAACGCATCGTTGCAGGATCGCCTCATTCAGTCAAACAACAAATTCTCCGTCTGGATCGATGTCATGTGTTGCCTTCTGATGCGGCATGTCACGCAAGTTTGCGGGATCGGCTCAAAAGTATGATCGGCAAACTGGATGCTGTAATCGTTTCTGATTACGGTTTAGGTGTGGCGGATCCAGTTCAGATGGTGGAGGCTCTTTCAGAATTAGACCGGGCCGGAATTCCTGTATTTGTTGATTCCAGACAAAGAATGCCCTCTTACAAGCGTGTTACAGCTGCGACTCCCAATGAACCCGAAGTGGAATCAATTGTTGGAAAAGTTTTGGATGCCAAGTCATTACTCGTAGCAGGCAATGAACTCTTGCAGCGATTGGATATGAAAGCTTTGCTAATCACAAGAGGCAAAAATGGTATGGCGCTTTTTACGCGCGATGCTGAACCGGCTATGATCCCGATTTTTGGGTCCACGGATATAGTGGACGTCACCGGCGCTGGTGATACCGTCATCAGTACTTTTGCAATGGCAGTCACATCCGGCGCTTCTTTCTTTGACGCAGCCCGACTGGCTAATTGTGCAGCGGGTATAACTGTAATGAAACGCGGCGCAGCAGTTGTTTCAGTTGAAGAACTCAAAGAAGCAATTCGCGTCGCAAATATGCATCCGTGATCTATGCTTACAACAAACAATAATTTGCATTCAAAAGTGCGAGGACTTTCAGATTTGAAAGCCCTTGTCGAAAATGAAAAAAAACACGGAAAAAGGATCGTCTTTGCCAATGGATGCTTCGATGTTCTGCATGTAGGTCATGTACGGTATCTAAATGATGCAAAGACAAAGGGTGATGTGCTAATCGTTGGATTAAATTCCGACGAGTCCGTCCGAAGGCTCAAGGGACTCGGACGCCCGGTGCTGGATCAAAATGCACGAGCAACGATTCTTTCAGCATTGCAATCGGTCGATCATATCCTTATCTTCGAGGATGACACAGTAGATCGTTTGCTGGTAGAATTGAAGCCGCATTTTCATTGCAAGGGAAGCGACTACACACCCGATACGATTCCCGAAAAGGAGACGGTACGACAGTATGGAGGTTCAACTTCCATCACAGGGGGGGACAAAGTTCAGTCCACCCGTTGGCTATTTGGAGACATCAAACGCCGGTTCTCCGGCTGAACCTCGCAATATTTGTATCCTCCGTCTCAGCTCAATCGGGGATGTGATTCATACCTTACCCGTCGCGGATTTAATCCGTAAAAAATATTCGTCTGCCCGCATTACTTGGGTTGCAGAAAAGACGATGGCGCCGTTATTAAGAAACCATCCTGCAATCGATCAACTTCTTCTTGTAGATTCCCGAAACTGGAGACGTAGAATCTTATCGCCTTCAACATGGAAAGAAATTCTGAGTTTCCTCCGGTATTTACGCGCACAAGAATTTGATGTCGCTCTTGATTTCCAGGGCTTATTTAAATCGGCATTGCTTGCCCAAATCTCTGGCGCTCCAAGACGGATCGGAATGTCCCGTGAAGATCGAAAAGAATCCTGGAGTAGTATCTTTTTGAATGATCTGAATAAACAAACTCAAAACAAGCGTCACATTATTGAAAAGAATATTGCTCTTCTTGAATCGATAGGAATTACCGCAAACAATGAACCGTTGAACTTTCATATTTATGCGGAAGACGAAGCCGTACAGTATGTTGAGACTGAGCTGCAAAAGTTTGAATTGGATGATTTTGTTCTTGTAAATCCTGGCGGTGGTTGGATAACAAAACAATGGGCAGTTGATAAATTTGCGCAATTGATCGATCTCATGTACAACGATTTGCACATTCCAGCTTTAATCGTGTGGGGGCCTGGCGAAAAGCATATGGCGGACAAGATTTCGCGAAAATGCATTTCACCCGCCTTCGTTTCGTTTAGCACAAATCTGGGTGAATTGATTGCTCTTTCGCGCCGATCGCGATTAATGGTTTCGGGAGATACAGGACCATTGCATCTGGCATCCGCATTAGGTGTACCAGTAGTTGGGATTTATGGTCCTACCGATCCTTTACGAAATGGCCCATGGAACCCGCAGGATTCTGCTTGCACAATTAATTATGAGTGCAGTCCATGCTATCAAAGGACTTGTCCCATTGGCGTTCAGTGTTTAAAGAAGCTTGATGTAGGACCCGTACTGGATGCCGTTAAAAAAACGTTTTATCTCTCCTCATCTTTAAACCAAAATCAGTAAAATAAGCCAAATGAATCAGGGGGAACCCGCAAAATTCGATCTTCCTGCGTTTTTCAGACGTCATCGCCGCAACATTGGAATCCCTCTGGTTGTTCTTGCATTACTCCTTTCACGTTTTGATCAGAAATTTCTCATTCCAAGCATAATTTTTGTGACGTTAGGTGAAGTAATCCGGATTTGGGCCTCAGGTCACTTACGTAAGGAAGAAATACTGACAACAGGTGGACCCTATCAATTTGTTCGGAATCCTCTTTACATTGGAAGTTTTCTGATCGCAATTGGCTTTTGTTTAGTGAGCAGCAATATTTGGATTTGGGTGATCGTGCTGCTTTATTTTCTTGTGATTTATGTGCCAGTTGTGAAGTATGAAGAAAGAATCTTGCGCGAAAAATTTCGGGAATTTGATGCTTATGCTTCGAACGTTCCTGCTTTTTATCCTACACTTCGACCGTATTCAGCATCGACGTCCTTTTCAACCGATCAAGTATTAAAAAATAAAGAATACAACGCGATTATAGGCATCATAGCAGGCTATGCCTTACTCTATTTTCTCTCTGCGTCTTTGCGGTAACAAATTCGTAAATTTTTCTTTCCGCGATGCTTCAACGCTTGATCAATCTCAGATCAAGGCTGTGGAGAAGTGAGCCGAAGCCCGTTTTACTTGCCGGATTTTATGTTATCCAACTTACGCTTGGCTTCATCTGCGGCGTCGCTAATCACGCCAATTGGATCGCTCCAGGCTTCCCCGATCGCTCCCAGTGTTTTTTTGAGTTGATCCGGAATCTGCTTCGCAGTTTCACGGACAATTTCCGGAGCGGACTTCGTTAGGGTAGGGTCAGCATCTCTCGTGAACGTAGGCTGTCGCACATCGTTCTGAACGGACGTTTGGTTCGAATCCCCTGAGGAAATTTGGGAATTGAGCTGGTCGCGCAAAAGCAATTCTTGCGCCTGTCCGCCCAGGCGTTGTTCCGCAATCAGTCCCGCTTTATGTTCCGGTGTGGCTTGAACACGCGGTTCAACCTCAGAAGCGATGTTGTCCTGTGCTTGCGGTTCTGGTGCTTGGGTTGTTTCTTCCATAACAGTTTCTTGAATCTTGCCGCTGGAAATTTTGTCAATCATATGTGTTTCTCCTTTGATGTTCCTTCTTATTAACGCACGATTCAGCGACAAAACCTATCATAGCTATTGGCTTTTCCGATTCCCATTTTTCGGACTTGAAGCAGCGAATTGGTTTTTGGCAATTGCGGTAGGGCATTTCTCGCAAAGTGCCATGCACGCATAGAAAATTTATTTTTCACGCTTTATGAGCGGTGACAAATCGGGTTGTCAGTTGTAAGTCAATCTAAAACCTACAGTTCTTCGTTTTTCAATATCAATTAACACCTCTCAAATCGAAGGTTGAAATCCGCTCGACCATCTAACTCTGGCACACGTCTTGTAATGAGTTCCCCGCATGAGAAACCGGGGGTTTACATATGTAGAAGTCATGATCAGTTTGTTTCTGCTTCTGTTTGCCCTTCTGTTTCTGGGGAGAACAAATATGACATCTCTTCACCTGATCGGAAAAGGAAAAATGAACCAGCGTGCAACTTTGCTTCTGTTGGAAAAGATTGAGGAATTGCGGATCGTGCCCTTGCAGGATTTATCAGAAGGTGAACAACAAGAAGAGCATGGACTTTTCTCAATTCAATGGCGGGTGCAGTTGAATACTCCATATTTTGGAACACGCCAGGTGCAATGCCGGGTGCTTTATCGGCCTGCAGCAAGCGTGATTGTAGAAAGCATCTTCTATCGTTCGGAGTAAAAATATGCGCGGCTCATCTCTGGTTGAATTCTTATGTGCAACATCGTTCTTTCTTGTTCTCGTTCTTGCCGGCTTTAAAGCTCTTGATGCTGAAATGCAACTTTCTCAAATGATGATCGATCGCACACGGCCGGAGGAGGAATCGAATTATAGACTTCTTGCGTTCAAAGCTTTTTTTCAAAGCTCTGCAAGCCGCTTCAAGAAGAGTAGTGTCCTGTCTGATATTCCATTCTTTTTCTCAGGATTGGATTTTGGACGACAGCCATCTTCAAGTTCTTTTACGCTGGCACGGCCAATGGCAGATCCGATGCCATTCATTCATGAAGCGTCAATCTGGCGTGTCCCGGTAGATGCAAGTGTTGCCATTGGAACGACGGTGGCGCTTGCAGGTATGACTTCCGATGCGGAATTTTCATGGAATTACGGCAAGGTTACGGATGTACTTCCGCAGCCTCAGGAATTGCATCTATTGGTCGATTTATTTCTAAACCAGCCGGAGCTTCTTTCCGGTTACTTTGTGCCTGTTGAAGTCCATGGTTTTGCTCATAACAATAATGCGCTCTATTGGATTGGACCTTCTGGACAATCACAACCCTACTTCGGTCCAGTCGAAGAATTTCTTTACCAATGGACAGGCAGTCGATTGACTATGACCTGGCGCTCCGGGTTGATTCAGGCTTCTTTCTCGGTGACTCCATGAAAGACAGGAATGGTTTTGCTTTAGTGCTCAGCCTGATGTTCTTGTTGATTCTGACATTATTTGCACTGATTTTGCTCTTAATTTCGGGGAATTATTACGCGTCAGCCAGAAACCATTTTGAAAACGAAAATGCAAGAATTGCGTGCGAACAATCCTCAAGATTAATGATTGACACTCATAATTTGGATTCTGAAACGCCGCGTTTTTTCCATGACCCTGATCGATGGCAAGGGCAAAGTTTAGTCCCATTTATTTGGAATGGATACGAAGTGAAGGCCGGACTAAGCGCACCATGGAACACCGCTGGCATTAATTCACTGCGCGTGGATGTTCAAAAAGGCCGATATCATTCGACCCTGGATCTGAATGTCTCACAGGTCAGATTAGAAAATTTCGCGCTCTTCACGAATTCCGCTCAAACATTGCAGAAGGCTTCATTTGTTGATGGCAGAGTATTCGCTTCAGATGGACTCACTTTGCCACTTCCAACGGTACGATTTCGTGACTTTGTGCATGGTGTGGTTACACCAGAAATCAATGCATCATTTCGAAAGAAGACCGATCAAATCATTTCTTACCCCGATCTCACATCGCTTCATACCCTGGATGATTTCTTTCAAGCCGCTCGATCGGACGGATTGTTAATTACCGCTCAAAATCCGTTGTTTTGGAATGGCACTGAATATGAAATGAATCTTGATCAGGTGACGCTGCAAGCCGAGCCGATGCAACGCTGGCGTGTGATCTATAGCGGAATTGATCTGGGAACTATTGGTGTACTTCATTTTTGGTTTGACGATGCAGTTCGAATTCGCCAGAGCTATCGTCAGATTTCACACCTTCCGGACGCCAAAGTACTTCACCCTATTTATATTTCGGCGATTTCAAACATTTTTGTAGATAGCAGTCTTCAGCCGATTGAAACGTCGACTCAACGTTTTCCGATCTGCATCTCTGCAGGCGGAGCGATCTGGATTTCATCCGTCTCTCCGGCATTTGTGCGCATTCATGCATTACTGATTTCATTCGGAAGTGCAATTTATGACGGGATTGAAGCAAGCCTGATTGTCGAACCAGGAGCAGCGATAGTTCCTCCTGTTGAGATTGAAAGCTGGAAGAATGAAATCGGCCGATCTTCGTTGGTGATTGAACCAGAAAAACGCGATAGCTTTTTGTCAGTAATTGAAAATGGCGGTAAGGCGGTATGGTTTCAAGAGTCTATCGCTTTGAATTCAGCCATGTTTGTGGCCGCCGATGTCGATGAAGTTCACTTTCAATCATCCAAATTTCGATATCCTTTTTTACCCTCATTTGAATTTGTAATGATTCTTGAGGGGAGCGAACAATGGCGCTAGAGGCTCTTTCCCGATGGGAAATGATCCGTGAACTGAGTTACTTTAAGAAAAGCGGGACACTCACCGCCCAGCTTGGCCGAAGCTATTTGCACTGGACCGTAAAACATGGAGATCTCGTTTGCTTCTCATCAACTTCTGCCGATTATTCTTTCACACGCTTTCTTTATGACAACAGTGTAGTTGACCCCGAGAAGCTTACATGGGCTCAATCTTTTATCACTGAATCTCGAACCCTTGGGCTTGCCGTAGTTCAGAAGAATTTAATCGAACCCGATTCACTGCGAAATCTTTTGAAAGAGCATTGTTATGCAAACGCACATCTTTTGATGCATTCGGGGACCCATCTCTTTTTTTCATCTCAATTAGCGTCATTGAAACCGCAGATGATCCCAATCGAATTACCATTATCTGAAATTTTGCTGCAAACGGACCGCGCCTCTCTGGAAATTAGAAGTGCCGTTGCATTTTCTGAGCAGGTACTCCGACAGTATCGCGTCTGTGAATTCGAAGTAGTTGAGCATGCTTTACGGCCTGGTGAAAAACGGATGTTGAATTATTTGAAAAGCAGCGCTTCGCTTGCAGAAATACTTTCCGATCCTGAACTGGATCGAATTACTTGTTATCGAGTGTTATTTTTGTTGTGGGTTGCGGGGTATATTCAAGAAATTCAGCCTCGGATAAACGATACCGAATCAAAACTGACATCATCGATTTTTACAAAACTGCGATTAATTCCAGTTGAATGGATCATTCCATTTACGTTGGGTATCTTGCTGGGGGTCATCTTCGCTCCGGTTGCGCCTCCCGCCGCTGAAACTCCATGTAGTCAGCCAGTCGCTCCTCCACCCTGGTCCCACCCCCGATGATTATTCACCGCAAAGACGCAGAGAATTCTTTGTGACTCTGCGGTAAATGGAGCTTATTGATACGTAGGAAAGAGAGGATGACGGCAACGGCGAGGAAGACGGTGTCGAGGCGGGTGACATAGGTGCCATAGACGAATTGCTGATGCCAGGCAGCAATTGCAAATGCAGCGATTGCGAGGTGAGGGACATAAATCAGTAAATTGCGCCACCATGAACGGAACCCGATCCACTCAAAGATTAAATAAAGCCAGATTGATACTCCAAATACGACAAACGCAAAGGTTGCATAATGGCTAAACAGATTCGTAAGGAAAAGAGCTTCAAACAAAAGCACCACAACGAATTTATTTTTGCCATAACGTGCAATTAAATGCCAGATAAGGATTGCAAGAGTAACAAAATATAAGACGCGCATCACATCATGTGTGAGAAAAATCGGACCAAGCGTCAGATATTCTTGCTGTGATTTTGAATCAACCGGTTTTCCAAAGTCTTCCGCTTTTGCTCGATGTACGATTGTTGTAATCAGCCTGCTCATTTCTGCTAAACGCGATTCGGACAAATTCTGAGGGACATCACCAGGCTGATGATAGTCAGGATAAAATGCTGAAAAAGAAGAATCGGTAAACATGACTGCAGGAATCCCTGAAAGTTGAAAAGCAATGTCATCGCCATAAAAACGAACCTTCATCAAACGCACGCCGAGCTGATATAACAACGAAATGTTAGGATCTCCATGCGCAAACGGAATGTTCGCCGTTCGTGCTGACTGCAAGATCAATCTTGTAAGCGGCGCAGGTGTTAACAATCCGTGGCCACTCAGACTTTGGACTTTTGGATTCCGTCCACCAAGTTCATACTTCAGTGTCTGAATGTTTGATGAGCCTTTTTGCCATCCCATCATTTCAAGACAAAGCATGAACAAAGTTTTTTCGCGTTGTTCTTTTGTTAAACTTTTAGCAAATGCTATAGAGCCATTAAACCCAACTTCTTCACCATCAAACGAACAAAACACCAAAGTATATGGAGGCTGCATCGCTGCAAAATGGTGCGCAACATTCATCATCACTGAAGTTCCGCCACCATCGTCGTATGCGCCGGGGGCTTCCTCTACTGAATCATGATGTGAACCGATGATGATTTGTTTGGAGGGATCTTTTCCAGGTACAAAAGCGATTACATTGAAGGCTCCGCGCGAACCTTCAATTGGTTGAAGCTTAACATCCGGAAGACCATAACCTTTGAGCCGATCATGAATATACTGAGCAGCTTTTCGCGAAGCATCGGTCTCATATACGCGCGGACCGAGGGCTGCAAGATCGCGAATAATTTTTAGATGTGGTTCTTCAGCACTGATTGAAAAAGCTAAAAGCAGAAATGAAAGAAAAAAGCGAATGTACTTAGAGCCAGCCATGATTTCGGGCAAGAATCAGCATAATTGCTTTCTGTGTGTGAAGCCGGTTTTCTGCTTCATCCCACACTGCTGAATTTGGACTATCGATTACATCATCGGTCACTTCATCTCCGCGATGGGCTGGCAAACAATGCAAGAAAATTGCATCTGGTTTTGCCTGAGAAAATAATTTCTTGTTTACCTGATAGTCTCCAAATATTTTCTTGCGCTCCAGATATTCTTTTTCCTGTCCCATTGAAGCCCAAACATCTGTATAGACGGCGTCTGCATTCTTCACTGCGTCTACTGGACTTGTAACAATCGCTATCGATCCACCTGTCTTCTTTGCAAGGTTGGAACTGAATTCGACAACCGATGGATCCGGTTTGTATCCATCCGGAGCAGCAACAGCAATATGCATTCCGAGAATTGCTGCACCAAAAAGCAAGGAATGGCAAACATTATTACCGTCACCTACATATGAGATTTTGCGCCCTTGAATATTTCCTCCCCAATGTTCATAGAGTGTGAAGTAGTCAGCAACCGCCTGACACGGGTGAGAAAAATCAGACAGCCCGTTGATGACCGGTACTGAACCAAAGCGTGCAAGATCGACAACGATGTCATGTCCGAACACACGCGCCATAATCATGTCCAGCATCCTTGATAGTACACGTGCTGTATCTGCAATCGTTTCCCCACGGCCTATTTGAATGTCCTGGGAGCTCAAAAACAGAGCATGCCCGCCGAGTTGATACATTCCGACTTCGAATGAAACGCGGGTTCTGGTTGAGGACTTTTGAAAAATCATCCCAAGCGTTTTTCCCGTAAGCGATTTTGAATATTTCGAGGAATTCTTTTTAACGTCCGTCGTCAGTTCGAAAATTTCCTTCATCTGTTCAGGAGTTATATCTTTCAGACTTAAAAAATGTTTCATACTGTTGCTCATAAACCTATCTCACGATATGTGTTCCGGATTGTCCACGAAGTGCTTTTAATAATTCACGTGAAGATGTAATGATTACTTCTTTTCCGCCTGCTTCGACGAAGTCCATCGCCGCTTTAATTTTCGGTCCCATACTGCCGGACGGGAAGTGACCCTTATCATAATAACGTTTGATTTCTTTCAACCGGACCTTCGTAAGATTTTTCTGATTCCGTTTGTTGAAATGAATTGCGACATAATCGACATTTGTAAGTATTACAAATAGATCAGCCTTCAATTCCGATGCAAGCAAACTGCTCGTGTAGTCTTTATCGATAACAGCTTCGACACCTTTGATGTTATCGTGTCCGTCATAATAAGCGGGAATTCCACCGCCACCGGCTGCGATAACATTTATGCCTTGTGCGAGCAGCGCTTTAATTACATCGATGTTAATTATTTTTTGTGGGAGTGGAGAAGCTACAACGCGTCTATATCCACGTCCACTATCTTCAACCATCGGCCACTTTTTTTCCTTTTTCAGCGCCGCAGCACGATATGCTGTGAAGAAAGGTCCAATCGGTTTGCTGGGATTTTCAAAAGCGGAATCGCGCGGATCCACCATCACTTGAGTAATAAGACACGTTACTTCTTTTTTAAGATTTCGTTTTCTAAACTGATTCCGCAATGAACGTTCGAGCATATAACCCATGCTTCCTTCCGAAATTGCAACACAAACATCCAATGAAAATGAGGGCACTTTATTTGCGGCTTCTTCCATTTGTATCAAAATATTGCCGACCTGGGGTCCGTTTCCATGAACGATTACGAGTTCATGACCCCGTTGAACAATTTGTGACATGAGATCGCAGGCTTCATCAGTATGCCTGATTTGTTCTTCCTGCGTTCCGCGCTCGTTTTCTTTCAGAATGGCATTTCCGCCAAATGCAATAACAGCGATCTGGTTCCGCATGATTAGGATATGAAAGGCTTTAGCACATCTTCAAGAGATGGTGAGCCGATCGGCTGCAATTCATATTGAACTCGAACTGCAGGTTTATTGAGGTTCACGAGCCGCCTGAGATCTATAGGCGTTGCAATGATGACAACATCGCAATCAGATCGATTAATCGTCTCTTCCAAATCCTTCAGCTGTTTTTGTCCATATCCCATTGCTGGTAAAAGTATTCCAATTTCAGGATAAATCCTAAAAGTTTCAGCAATCGTTCCAACGGCAAATTTGCGCGGATCAATAATTTCACTCGCGGCAAATTTATTAGCAGCCAGAATTCCTGCGCCGTATTTCATTTCACCATGCGTAAGTGTCGGACCGTCTTCAATAACGAGCACACGTTTATTGAAAATGAGTTCTGGATTTTCGACAAAGATCGGAGAAGCAGCATCAACGACGACTGCTTTTGGATTGGTTATGCGAATGTTGTGTCGAATACGATTAATATTTTCAAACGAAGCTGTATCAATCTTGTTGATGACGATTACATCCGCACGTCGAAAGTTTACTTCTCCCGGGAAGTAAGTTAATTCATGTCCCGGTCGATGTGGATCAGCAACAACAATCTCAAGATTCGAACGGTAAAATGGAGTGTCATTGTTTCCACCATCCCATACCACAATCTCAGCTTCCCTTTCAGCCTCACTTAAGATTGCTTGATAATCTACACCTGCAAAGACCGTAACCCCACGTGCAATATGAGGTTCATATTCTTCTCGTTCTTCAATCGTACAGTCATACCGGTCAAGATCATCCATTGTTGCAAATTTTTGAACCCGCTGAGCGACAAGATCGCCATAAGGCATTGGATGCCTAACAACAGCTATTTTTTTCCCAGCATTTTTTAATATTTCAGATACTTTTCGAGTAGTTTGACTCTTACCGGATCCCGTACGAACAGCGCAGACGGACACAACTGGTCTCTGCGAAGGAAGCATCGTTGAAATAGGATTGATGAAATGAAAGTCGGCACCCGAAGCCAACGCTTCGCAGCCTTTGTGCATTACATATTCGTGCGAAACATCACTGTAAGAAAAAACTACTTGTTGTACTGAATATTTTTTGATGAGACCGGATAATTCTTTTTCATCAAAAATGGGAATTCCATCTGGATACGATTTGCCTGCGAGTTCCGCAGGATATTTTCGTCCCGATATATTTGGAATTTGAGTCGCAGTGAATGCAACAACTTCAAAATCAGGATTCTCGCGGTACAGCACATTAAAATTATGGAAGTCACGACCAGCGGCTCCCATGATAAGGATGCGGGTTTTCACAAATCCTCCTTAGTTCAATTCTTCGCGAATACCACCCACATCGAAATCTAATTCAGCTGCCAAGGCGCAAATTTATCTAAGTGACATGGCAGTTGAGTTAAACATTCGTTTCAAGATGGAGTGGTTAGTACATGCGGACCTTTGCCCCCGAAAAACAGATTCCAATTCTAGCATAGGTAATTGCATTCCTAAGACAGTCAAACTGCATTGAATATGACCTAAGCCTTTATTTTGGTGAGGTTTGAGACACTTCTCTTAAGAACAAAATTCCCTCTGAAAAGATTGCGCCTCAAGTGCAAGAACGGTATCATTGACCCTGCATGAATTCAGCAATTGCTAAGAAAAGTGAGATGGTTTTTATACCGGGGCCCGAAGGGGAACTGGAAGGAATCTTCTCCTATGTTTCGAAAAAGGTTACACATCTGGCGGTACTGTGCCACCCGCATCCGCTCTATGGCGGGACCATGCACAATAAAGTTATTTATTCCATTGCAATGGCCCTGAATCAGATTGGATTTGCTACGATACGATTTAACTTCCGTGGAGTAGGCAGATCTTCTGGTTCGTTCAATCACGGAATAGGGGAACAAAGAGATGTCGAGGCCGTGATGGATCATTTCGACAAACTTTATCCTGAAGCGATTAAAGTGATCGGCGGTTTCTCTTTTGGTTCCAAAGTTGGGTTGATGGCTGCTACACGCGATGATCGAGTTATGGCTGTTCTTGGAGCGGGAGTAACGGTCGATGTGGCTGATTTCAGCTTCCTAAATGATTATGAACGCCCAAAGCTTATTGTGCAGGGGAGCCTGGATCAATATGGTCAACCTGATTCCGTTCGCGAATGGTTCCGTCAACTGCGCGATCCAAAGAAATTAGTATTTATTGAGAATGCGGTTCATCTGTTTGATGGAAAGCTCACTGAATTGAAAGGGGCAATTATTCAGGAATTTCCTCAGCTATTAGAGCAACAAGCTTTCGTCAAAAATTAATCCGGAACAAAATTTCCTGGCGTCGCAACAATCAAACCTCTTCAAGAGTATTGAGTCGATCGATTCTATGAATGAGAATCTAGATTCCTTTCTAAATTATTTTGAGCGGATTCGAGAGCGGACCGTCCGCGTTATCAAATGCATTCCGCCTGATAAGATCGATTGGTCACCGAAAGACGGAAAATTTAGTTTTGGCGACTTGATACGCCATATCGCTGCGATTGAACGGTACATGTATGCTGAGCATGCGAAATTTCAACAGAGCCGATACTCAGGCCATGGCAAAGAACTCGCGGATGGATATGAAGAAGTATTGAACTTTTTGAATCGAACTCACCAGGAATCGATGGAAGTTTTCCGTTCTCTGTCAGACGAAGATTTGCAAAAAAAATGTACGATCCCGTCCGGAGGCCAAATTACTTTATGGAAGTGGCTTCGGGCGATGATTGAGCATGAAGTTCATCATCGTGGGCAGATCTATTTGTATTTGCAGCTTCTGGGTGTGCCTTCTCCTCCGCTTTATGGACTGACCTCAGAAGAAGTGCGCGAACGAAGCATTCACTAGTGACCTTGTATTCCTCCCCCTTAGATAAGGGGGAGGTTAGGAGGGGGTTGAATAGAATCTCATTACAAGAAAACATTTCACCCCTCTAACTCCCCCCTTGTCCAAGGGGAGAATCGCTAAACATTCCTTGTGACAGTTAGATAGTTATCGCTTTACAGCAATGCCTTGAACTTCAAAACGTCCGCCTCGTAATAAGGGTCCCGAACCGATAAAAGCTCGCGCAGGAAAATCCTTTGTAAAGTATGTGCGGTAAATTTTATTAAAAGTATCGTAAAGGGTCAGATCCGGACAAAATATCTGAACGCTTACAAGATCATCCATTGTCATCCCAGCCGCTTCTAAATTCGCTTTCATTCGATCCATAACAAGCTTAATTTCATCTTCTACTTTTTCTGGCGGCTTGCCGGTTTTACTATCAATACCAATTTTCCCGGCAAGGTATAGGGTGTCGCCGACCAAAATCGCGTCACTAAATGGAAGTTCTGGGTTTCCGTTCGGAAGACTAACGATCTTGCGTTCTGTTGGTTTTTGCGAAAAGGAAACGGCCGCGGCCATTATTAAAATCACACAGGAAAAACCGATCGAAATCCGATTCAACATTGTTCCTCCGTTTACCTGAATAGCAACAACAAAATTATTACAAGAATTCCAGCCGCTAAAAGCATCCGCAGAAATCCAACACGAAATAAAGGAATGCGATAAAACATTGATGCAGGCGGCGCTTTTTCTGAAAAGATATGACGTTCTACCATTTCAAATACCTTTTCAACAAGAAATTCACTTGATACTTCGGCAAGTTCTTTATTCGCTTTTTCGGGATGACCAACATATCCCTTTCCACCGTCCATTTTTAATGGATAATTCGGTCTCAGTTTTTCAATCATTTTTACGCTAAAAGGTTTTAGATTCCGATATTCGTCGTCCACCAAATCAGGACGCAATTTTAACATCATCGATGTTTCCCATTGACCACCATGGGCATCATCTTTGAGTGCCTCCGCTTCTTCATCCGTAAGATTTAAACGTTCACGAATTTGAGGCCAATACTTTCCGCTTAAAAACTCCCAGGCTATATGTCCTGTAAAGGAAAGCACTCGCGCGCCGTAACGTTTTGATATTGCTTGTCCAGCTTCTTCAAGGGCAGCAATATGCGTCGGTCCACCATGAGCATTCGAAACAAGAAAATATTTGAAACCATATTTTGCGAAGGAAGAAATGGAGTCGATTAATAGTTCACGGATTATTTTCGGACGAACCATCAGTGTGCCTGGGGCATCGAATGCAAATGAACCGATCGGGAAGGAAGGCATCTGAATAACCTTCCAGTCAGGATATTTTTCTAAAAATTTTTGACTCACAGCCTCTCCAAAGAATTGCGCATTGAAAAGATCAACGCCAATTGGAAGATGAGGGCCATGCTCTTCCAGGGGACTCACACAAATAATGAATAAAGTTCGAGAACGATCGAGGGCTTCCAGTTCTGTGTATTTTAGCTCTTCAAGCTTGTACGCTGGCACGCAGATATTCCTCTTTTGCTTCGTCCATTGTATTGATCAGCCGCTCACGTTGTTGGATTAGATTCTTGAGCAATCGTTTTCTGGTTATTAATACAAGGAATGATTTGAAGTTATTGCGCATTGTCCGGAATTTTTCCCAGTAATAATAGGCGAAACCTCCCGACATTGGTAATGTAAATCCGTAAACGGTAGCTGGTATTAAGCCATACCCGCGAATTACCAAATAAATCTGACCCGCATAAAAAAGTGAATACAAAACAATTCCTGAAAGGATGCGCACAGTTGCGTAATCTGTCTCCTTCTTTGCGAATTTTCTGCTGATCCAGCGGCTTAATTGATATGGTAGGAAATGATTGATTGCACCCCAGGCTCCGAGTGGGAAACCGATGATCATTAGAGTGATTCGCAGCAAAAACGTGCGATATACAGTTGGATTTTCTGCCATTTTCTTAATGAAATCATCATGAATCTTAATTTTCTTCAATCTGTTTCTGTAGAGTTGCACGTCGGCGTGGATCTGCCGAATGAAATCTGGATTTTTCTGGTTGAAAAATTCAATCCCGGCGACCAGACGTTTTGATATGCGAAAGCTGTCAATTTCATCTTTATTGACCCCACGAATTTCAATCAGATCTCGGATGAGCTCGGCTTTATAAATCTCCTCAATTTCTATAACAAGGCGATCCATTTCGGGCTGATCGATATGTATCACTTCATTTTCAAGACATTGCTGAAGCTCTGCTGTCAGGAGCTCAACGGTCTCAACAGGCTGGGCGGAATATTTTTCCAGATATGGTGTTACTAAAATCGGTTCACCAATATTCACAATCACTTCGCTTCGAAAAGATTTTCGTACAGAAAAATTCAGGCCAACGGGCACAAGTACAACGCCTGGGTGATGAAGAGTTTCAGTTTCCAGTGCAATACGAGCTGCCCCAGTTTTTATTTTGCGGACCCGCCGTTCTGAATGTGTAGTCCCTTCCGGATAAATTCCGATTGCACCTCCATTCTTCAAAATTTCATAACATGCATGAAAGGTGGAAAGGTTTTTTTCACCATGCGAAGCGTCGTCTTGTTTTCTGTAAACGGGTATGACTCCGACATTGTGAAGGAACATTGAAAGAATCTTATTGCGAAAAAGCTGAGCGGTTGCAAGGTAGTGTATTTTCCGTTCGATTGCATATCCCACAACAATCGAATCGACTAGATTATTTGGATGATTGATTGCGAAGACAACAGCGCCATGCGGAATATTTTCTGTGCCTGCTACTTGAATTTTCCTGAAAAAGCGACGGACCCAGAAACGGGCGAAACCTCGTACTGCAAGATATGTCCAGTTCACTTTTTCAGGCATTGGAATTGGTAGGGGCGGCCCTTGTGGCCGCCCTTAATCGATGACTTTCAAGTCTTTCAATCTAGCTGACAGTGTTTTGACGGATATACCTAATTCAGCCGCTGCTTTATCGAGGTTTTGGGATGAATTCTGCCAGACTTTCAGAATCGCATGTTTTTCAGCCTCATCGGCTGCGCGCCTTCGAATTTCCGACAGTGAGCCGTCAAAGTTCAGGTAGTCTGCAATACTTCCAGAAAGAGCACCTGAATTTGTCAGTACATCTTTTTCGTTAATCGTATTTCCGTCCGCAACGATGACGGCGCGTTCCAAACAATTTTGTAGTTCGCGTACATTTCCTGGCCAGGAATATTCGGCAAGTTTTCTCAAAGCACCGGATGTGAGCTTCATTTTCCCGCGTTTCATTTCTCTACTGAATTCTTCAACAAAATGCTCGGCTAACAAAGGAATATCCGTTTTTCGTTGTCGAAGCGGAGGAATGTGAATTGGAAAAACTGAAAGACGAAAATAAAGATCATCCCGAAATTGTTTTTCTTTCACGTGTTTTTCAAGATCTTTGTTGGTTGCTGCCAGCACTCGAATATCAACTTGAACGGGGCTTGTACCGCCGATCCGGTCAAATTCTTTCTCTTGAAGCACCCTTAAAAGTTTCGCTTGAAGCGGAATGGTCATTTCTCCAATTTCGTCCAGAAAGACCGTACCACCTTGCGCAAGCTCAAATTTTCCCAACTTCCGGTTAACTGCACCGGTAAAGGCTCCTTTTTCATGACCGAATAGTTCATTTTCAAGAAGTGGTTCGGGAATGGCTGCGCAATTTACAGCAACGAATGGCGCATTTTTCCGCGGGCTTAAATGATGGATCGCGCGCGCAAACAATTCTTTTCCAGTTCCGCTTTCGCCTGTAATCAAAACAGTTGCATCCGTTGGCGCAGCCTTTTGCACGGCTAGCGTAATTTCTTGCAAGGATCGATCCTCACCAAGAATACGCGGAAAGCCCAGCCTTCGCGAAAATTCCTCACGCAGGATCATGTTTTCATTTCTCAGCTGCTGAGAAGATTGAATCCGCTGGACAAGCAAACGCAAGTGATTAATGTCGATTGGTTTTGGAAGAAAATCATAAGCGCCGTTTTTCATTGCTTCAACAGCAATTTCAATCGAGCCATAAGCGGTCATAAAAATTACGTGATTTTCGGAATCTGCCTCTTTAGCCACTCGCAAAATTTCAAGTCCATCAACATGCGGAATGCGCAAATCCGAAAGGATTAATAAGAACCGGCTGCTTTTAATTTTCTTAAATGCTTCGATTCCATCACGCGCCTCATCAACATTAAAACCAACTTCTTCCAAGGCACGCTTTAACATTTCACGAAGACTGTCTTTGTCTTCGATTAAAAGGACCTTTCCGCTCATTGATACCGCTTGTAGATATTCAGCTCCTGAGAATATTCTACTGTGCCGGTCCACGGATCATAAATGTATGGGTTGCCATCAGGGTCAATAGGGATTTCTGGTAGGTATTGCACAGCAACGAGCTGCTGAAGATTCAATGGATAGTTGCCTTTTGTTTCGTAATACTTGTCAATCGCTTTTTTCAGGTTTTCGATATCTACGAGCGCTTTTAGATCATGCATATGTTGATACGCAGTTTGTTTAATCGCAGCCTTCGTAGCTGTGTCATAAATTTCTTTCCAGAGTTGATACGCATGAACTTTATCGCCCTGCCTAAAATGCATTCCTGCTAAAAGCCTTTTTGCCTGGGCCGGAGCAGAAGGAATATCGGCTGCTTTTTTGAAATACGATCCAGCACGTTTGTAATCCTTAAGGTTCATCATGCAATAAAAGCCTGCGTCAGCTGCAATGATCCACTCGTTAGGATTGTTTTTGAGTCCGCGATCCAATAATTCCAAACCTGCCTCAGGATTTCTTCCGTCAAAGAACATAAAAAGAGCGCCAACTTGATACGCATCGAGATAATGTGGATCCAATTCAACAATGATGTCATATGTATGTTTCAAATATTCCATTCGTGGGCTAAAAGCTGGGTCGCCATAGTATTGAATGGACCATAGATAAATAAAATCTGACAATGGCGCGTAATAGCCAAGTGACGCAGGCTTGAGATATTTTCCAGAGGGCAGATAAAGCATCTGCGTGAAAAGTGTGCTGTTAACCCGATGGGTTACGTAAATATGGTAGTGAAGCGCAACGGCAAGAATGTATGTCAGTAGAATCGCTAATCCCCAGCGTTTCATATGAAATCTCTTTTCTGAAATAGCCAGGATGCGAACAACAAAAGAGTAGCTAGATAAAGAAACCAGTACGCTGTTGTAGTCAGGAAATAAGATACAGGCAGAGAAAGACTGTGTACTACCTGTGAACGGATATTGAATAGTTCAAGATTTGGAAGTGCATAAAAAAGTGCAGTCAGGACCGATCCTGCTACGCCTGAAGTGAGCCGTCCTTTCAACATCAACAAGCTTTCTGTTAAATGTCCCATCAAGAACGCGCAAAGCGTTAGCATTGTGCTCAATAGAGGAGTCGAGAAGGATGAAAACAAAATTGCGATTCCTGCGATGATGAGCCATTCAAGATAGATTGTGTAAAATGCGAGCAATAATCGTCCGTTAAATTCTCCTTTCAAAAAAAGAATCGCATAAAACACAATGACAAGAACGGCGAGGATTCCAAGAAGCGTGAGTGCGAGGCCAAGGAATTTTCCTATTAGAAAATGATACCGGGGAATCGGTTTGCTGAGGATCAGATAAATTGTGCGTTTCTCCATTTCGCGGAAAATGAGACTAATTCCGATAAAAGTCGTAATTAAAACGCCAAACATATGGATTCCGGAGATACACAGGTCTTTGATAATCTTAAGTTCGTCGCCGACTGTTAGTTTTCCGATAATCCACGAAGAGCCGATCAAAAAGACCGCAAATCCAAGCAAAAGGTAAAGGATTTTGTTTCTTAGAGCTTCCTGAATCGTGAGTTTGGTGATCGCTAAAATTGCTTTCATTTCATTCGTTTTAAATAAAGATCTTCGAGCGTTTGCCGCTGAGGAATAATGGATTCGATTTCGAATTTACCTTCGCGCGATCTGGCAATCAATGTTTGAAGTGCTTCAATCGAATGGACTCGAAGTAATGATCCTGTTTGTGATGTCGTAATGAGATCATGCGCGATGCCATTAAGATTGCCATCAGAAATGTTGTTCAGAGTCACTTCATATCCTTCAACTTTCTTAATCAATGATTGAAGTTTTCCAATCGTTTGTAATTTTCCATTTACAAGAATCGCAACATGATCACAGAGGAGTTCGGCATCTGACAGAATATGTGAACTAAACAAAATCGTCTTACCTTTGTTCTTGAGCGAAATCATTAGATCGCGTACTTCCTTTCGTCCGAGAGGATCCAGACCAGACATTGGCTCATCCAGAATTAGAAACTCCGGGTCGTTGATCAGTGCCTGTGCGAGCCCTACACGTTGAAGCATCCCTTTTGAGTATTTTTTTAACTGCCGATCAGCAGCCTCTTCAATATGAAATTGAGCGAGAAGTTCATCTGCCTTTTTTTTGGATTCGTCGGAACTGTATCCATGAAGACTGGCGGCAAAAATCAGGTATTCGCGGCCGGTGAGAAAGTCATAGACGTATGGATTTTCTGCAAGAAAACCGATTCGGGATTGAGCTCGAATTGAAGGGATTGGATCTCCCATTAATTCAATTCGTCCGGAATCAACATAAATCAGTCCCAAAATGCATTTTATTGTTGTAGTTTTGCCGGCGCCGTTGGGGCCAAGTAGACCGAAAATTTCGCCCCGGCTGACTTCCAGGGAGACTTGATCAAGAGCGGTTACTTTTTTGGGAATAAATCCGGTTTTGAAGACTTTGCTGATACGGTCGATCTTAAGAACAGATTCCATGTTGTTGATGGACAAGGGATTATATCATCGAAAGCTGTTGTAGTTAAACAATTCGCCGATTTCGAACTGCCATGAGAGAATACGGCTAGATTATGGCAGCGTCATCAACCACGATCGTTATCGTGAATTGGAACGGTGAAGCTTACCTCGATGAGCTTCTCCGCTCGCTCGAAGCGGAAAAGCCTGCTCAGATCATTGTTGTCGATAACAATTCGACTGATGAATCATTGGAAATCCTGAAGAAGCGTCCCAATATCGCCCTTATCGCCAACACGGAAAACATCGGGTTTGGCTCGGCAGCAAATCAAGGAATTGAGTTAGCAGCCTCTCCAAATGTATTGATTTTAAACGCGGATTTGTGTGCCTTGCCTGGTTCGGTCCGAGCCCTTGAAGAGTTTCTTCAAAATACGAAAGATGCAGGAGCGGTAGCGCCAAAACTGCTTTTTCCTGATGGAAACCTGCAGCCATCTTGTAGAAAGTTTCCAACCCCGGCTTCACTTTTCTTATATCTTTCATTTTTAGATCGTGTTATTCCGACAGGGTACAGGCTCTCTTCTCGCCAACACAGCGATACACGAACGGTGGAACAGCCGATGGGTGCCGCGTTGATGCTTCGAAAAAAAGTGCTGAGCCAGGTTGGAAATTTTGATGAATCTTATTTCTTATATATGGAAGATGTAGACTTGTGCGAAAGAATCGTACATTCCGGTTGGAAGATTTATTACTATCCTGTTGCTGAATTCATTCATGATGCCGGAGGAAGTTCACGTCAGGATCCATTCAAATCTCAAAGATATTTTGTTGAAAGTGCTCTTCTATATTTTCGGAAAAAAAAGTACAAGATGATTTTTGTTAAAACTGCATTTGCATTAGCATTCTTGATCCGGTCTCTTGTTTATTTATTTGCGGTAAAATTTAACAAAGCATTTGCCAGCTTGAAGATTTCGGGCTATGTGATGAAATTTGAGTGACTATGGATTATCGATCTGCAGGCGTCGATGCCGGCAAAAAAGAAGGAAGTCTTAAATCAGTTCTTGAGTATGTAAATCGTACGTTTGGGCTCAATGTATGCAAGCCTATTCTTCCGATCGGCTTTTATGCAAACGTAATTGATTTAACTCCCGCCGGTTTTCCTATCGGAATCGCTTTTTCCACAGATGGTGTTGGAACGAAATTGTTGGTTGCAGAGAGCATGAAAAAGTACGATACCGTTGGCATCGACTGCATCGCAATGAACGTCAATGACATTATTTGTGTTGGTGCGACTCCGGTATCGATGGTCGACTATATTGCGACGAATGAAGCCAATCCAACTATCCTGGAGGAAGTTGCAAAAGGACTTTATGAAGGATGTGTGCAAGCCGGAATCAGTTTGTCTGGGGGTGAGCTTGCGCAAGTTGCAGATCTGCTTGCGAAAAAAGTAGGCGTAACAACTTTCGATATCGTTGGCACAGCAATCGGCATTGTTCCTCCTGATAAGTTGATTGTTGGGAATGAACTAATGCCTGGTGATTTGCTGATCGGTCTTGAAAGCACAGGTTTGCATAGCAATGGCTATACATTAGCTCGAAAAATCTTGTTCGATATTGCCGGCCTTTCTGTAGATTCATATCGGACTGAACTGGGAAAGACCATCGGTGAAGCGCTTTTAGAACCAACCCGTATTTATGTCAAAGAAATTCTAGAAATTATGAAACAGGTTCCTGTGCGAGGACTATTTCATATTACTGGAGATGGATTGTTTAATTTGACGCGTACGATTAAGCCTGTTGGCTATCGAATTGATTTTTTCCCAGAACCGCCGCCGATTTTTCAAATGCTTCAACGTTTAGGAAACGTTTCCATGGAAGAAATGTTTCGTGTTTTCAATATGGGAATTGGATTTATCCTTGCAGTTCCAGATGATTCACGGCATGCGTCTACAATCTCGCGCATTGTTTCTGCAGCCGGCTATCGTTCTCACGTTCTGGGACGTGTAATCGATGATGCTGCGCGCTCCATATTCTTTGAGCCATACTCTTTACGCGGGGTTTCCGGAGCATTCCGGAAGGTATAATAAGCGCTTGAATCGCAAAGCGCTTCTGATTTTTCTTCTGCTTGCCGCAATCTCAATCCTTTTGTTTCTGCGTTTCCGAAATCCGGAAAATATTTCAGCCAAATGGTACGCCAAAATTGATCAAGAAGTTTTGCAAAAAAGAATTCAAGAGCAAGGGAAAAGGCTTTCATCAAAGCCGCATCGCGCTGGAACAACTGCAAATCGAAATGTCGGTGATGAAATCCTGAATCGTCTTTCGCAAGCAGGCCTAAAGACTTCAACAGAGGAGTATACTTTTGATTTTCCTGAACCTGCTGAAGCACATCTGCTTTTGGTTCAGCCGCATCAAATCAAATTTGATCTTCATGAAAAAAAGCTTGCTGATGATCCATGGAGTGAGGTTTCATTGCGTGAGCTTCCATTTTTAGCGTTTTCACCTGATGCAGATATTGAGGCGAAATTAGTTTATGCAAACTCCGGGAGTAAAGAAGATTACGCATTTCTGAAAAGTCAGGGGATTCAGGTTGCAGGAACGATTGCACTTGTGCGCGCTCGAGGAATTTGCCGAAGCATGAAGATTCTTGCTGCTGAAAACGAAGGAATTGCAGGTCTGCTTATTTATCCTGAATTGAAAGATCAAGGTTTTTTGAAAACGGAATTTCCATATGGACCACATCTAAATCCATGGGTTGCACAACGCGGCACTCTATTGAAGTATTTTTTGTATCCTGGAGATCCATCAGATTCTGCAGCGCAAGCATTTTCAACTCTCCCACAGATTCCTGCGCTTCCGATCTCGCAGCAAACCGCATCTGTTCTATTCAGTAATATTCAAGGTAAGGAAGCGCCGGAGGACTGGATTGGGTGGCTTCCGCAGGGATACCGTCTTGGACCAGGACCTGCGACAGTAAAGTTGTTTTACAAGGGAGTGAATGAGAGACGGACTATCCGCAACATTTTTGCGACACTGGAAGGTTCAGACAGCACATTCGTTGTTGCCGGAAATCATTATGATGCGTGGGTGTATGGCGCATCGGATCCTTCTTCCGGAACTTCGGTGCTGCTTGAATCAGCACAGGTACTTGCTGGACTTGTTAAAGATGGCTGGAGACCTCAACGCAAAGTTGTCTTTGCTTTTTGGGATGGTGAAGAGTATGGAATGTTTGGTTCAACTGAATGGGTACAAAAAAATCTTTCCACTTTAAAACAAGCAATCGCATACATCAATGTGGACTCAGCCTTTCGCGCGCGGGATCTTGCAGCATATTTGAGTCCAGGACTTCACACATCGTTTGATCAAGCACTCGAAGGCCTGGCGGATCCTGATTCAGGCAGACTTTTTTCTGAGATTCGTCCCGAATTTCAAAATCCTGGATTCAGCGGGGATACTGCTGCGTTCGTTCGACTAGCCGGACTTCCTGTGGTTGATGCCGGTTTTGGAAGGACATATAGCGTCTATCATTCGATTTATGACAACGAACTATGGATGGAAAAGTTCGGCGACCCACGCGCGGGTTATCGCGCTACGCTTGCACGCATTCTGGGTAGATATTTGATGCGGCTTACCTCCGAGCCAATCATACCTTATGATTTCACCGAGTTTCGCGGTTACGCGTTAAAAGCAATCAACGAGTTGAAGCCGCTGTCGCCGAAGAATAGTACTCAATGGAATTCCTTGAATGCTGAAATGGATCGTTTCCATTCGGTTGCGCAAGCTCTTCCAAAAATGAACAACAAATCTTTGGCGAACGATCGGCGGCTTGAAGTAAACCAGCTCTTGTTAAACACGATGGAAGCGTTTTACGATCAAAACCAGGGTAGAAGCGTGTTAATGGAAGCATCAAAGAAGCTTGGCTGTGTTGGAGAATCTTTGCCCAATGTGGTAGCCGCAGTAAAAGAAGAGGACCCGGATAAAATTGCAAAAGAAATTGATTTGTTGACCACAAAATTTGCCGAAGCAAGGAAACATCTTGAAAAGGCTGTATCATTAACGAAAAAATGACTGCTGCCAAAATATTTACACTGAAAAAGACTCTAATCCTCAGTGTGTTTCTGACAGTCATTATTGCTTCCATTTCTTGTAAGAAACCAGCTGCTGAACAACCGGTCAAGATTTCTGATAGTGCTGTTCTTCTCACTTCGAATTATGAATTTACTTATGAACATTGGATGGAGCCGAAGGTATTGGAGCTAAGAAAGCAGGAGAATCTGGATTCAATTATTGAAGGCAGCAAAACGGATATCGAAATATTTGAGCGATTGACGGTTTGGGCTCGACGTCAATTTACGCCAGGAACGCCAGATCCGTATCCGCTTTCAAATGGAATTGATATCTTGAAAGATATTCGCAGCAAAAAAACAGGAGGGTTTTGCGGTCAATACACATATCTTCTAGCGGATGCTCTTAAAAGTTTTGGCTTTTTTGATGTTCGGTATGTTGAGATTTGGAAAGATCCTCAATCGAGTCATTTTTTGCTGGAGGCATGGAGTAATCAATTTCGAAAATGGATTTTGCTCGATCCACTTTATGCTGCCACAATTGTAGACAATAAAGATCAACTTATGTCCGCCTGGAATGTTCATACGGCAGTTGCGCGTGGCAATGAAGCTTCTTTAAAACGGAATTGGTTGGCAGAAGAATCTGAAGTTCCGCGTGAGCCTGATGCAGATTATTTTCAATTATTTAGACTTGTTGCGTTGAGTATGCGTAATGACCTCGCTCGTATGGATCATCCATGGACAATCAAAGAACGTGAGCGTGATTTTCTTGCGATTGCGAGTCCATTCTTAAAGGGAGCTTATTTAACCGTAAGCAACCGTGAAGCGGATTTTCAAGCTCCCAAAAATCTGTGTCTGATACAGAATCGTAAAGTGCAAGATCGTACGGAAATTCACCTGTCAAACGCAGGAACCAGCGCACATTTTGATTATTTTGAAGTAAAACTCGATTCTGGTAACTGGCTAAGATCTCCATCCGATTTTTCGATTTCACAAGAGTTTAAAGTGATTCAATGCCGGACGGTCAATAAGATGGAAATTCGAGGGGTCATCGGAAAATTAGAATCTGGAGCTAGGTGAGTACATGGAGAAAGCACTTGTTAACGCTGGGCGTGTGGTTGTCACCGGAGGAAGCGGTTTTTTAGGCTCCTTTGTCGTAGACCGCCTTAAAAAAACGAATTGGTGTTCGGAAGTGTTTGTCCCACGCAAAAACGATTACGATTTGCGAAAAAGAGAAAATGTCATCCGCCTTTACGAGGAAAAGCGTCCCGACGTAGTCATTCATCTTGCTGCAGTCGTTGGAGGCATTGGGGCAAATCGTGCAAATCCCGCCACATTTTTCTATGACAACCTTATGATGGGAATTCATACGATGCACTATGCACATCAGTATGGAGTAAAAAAGTTCGTTGCAGTTGGAACAGTGTGTGCGTATCCGAAATTTACACCGGTTCCATTTAAAGAAGATGATCTCTGGAATGGTTATCCCGAAGAAACCAACGCGCCTTATGGTATTGCGAAAAAAATGTTACTCGTTCAAGCACAAGCGTATCGTGAGCAGTATGGTTTCAATTCAATATTTCTTTTGCCTGTGAATTTATACGGTCCAAGAGATAATTTTGATCTGCAAACTTCTCATGTAATTCCTGCTCTCATTCGGAAATTTGTGGACGCAACCCGTGCTCATGAATCAGGGAATCCTCAAGCTGTTGAGGTTTGGGGCGATGGCACACCAACACGTGAATTCTTGTATGTTGAGGATTGTGCTGAGGCGATTATTCAAGCTGCTCAAAAATACAACAAACTGGATCCCGTAAATATTGGCGCAGGGTTTGAAATTACAATTCATGATCTTGTGAACGAAATTGCGCGGTTAACAAACTTTCCTGGCAAAATCATTTGGGATAAAAGCAAACCTGGTGGTCAACCGCGGCGCTGTCTGGATACGTCTCGCGCATTTAAGGAATTCGGCTGGAAAGCAGCAATATCACTTGAAGAAGGCTTAAGCCGAACTATTGAATGGTATAAAAACGCAAATCGATAAAAATTATCACCGCGGTAAATCTTGACAACGCACTTCCCAAACAAGATATTGATCTCCCATTCTCCATTTCGGTATCAAACAGTTTTTCGAAAATTCTGAAAGTACTTCCATTTGCTGTTTCGTCAAATGCGCTAACGGAACACCGGTCCTGGCTTTTCCTTTTTTGAAAACATCGCGAAATGCTGGAGGAACAGGATCAACCGGCAAGAGACCACATTTTTCGGCGAAGCGTGCATATTCATGCCAGTTCACCATCATAAATTCGATATTTGAATCCCTGAATTGTTTATAGAGGTCTTGAGGGTTGGACGCCTGGGATAACCACTTGAAAAAGGGGTGTTTGTCGAACGCTGTTGTCGCTACAACCGGCACCTTCAAATAGGCTACTCTCGTTTCTCCTAACATCAGCATTTTTCCATTTTCCTGGACCGATTCACTCCATTTAGTCAGCGGATAGTAATCTAAGTTTTCTTTCAAATACATTTCCTGGTTCTGGTCAAAACGAAGCAGTGGAATGTGATGTCTGAAAACGGGAAGTAACAATTGAACGCTAAAAATTGCAGATATGGCCAGAATGAGTGCAGGAAGCCATTTCTTATAAATAAAAAGATCGTGAAGAGCCAAAGCACATGGAATATGAATTAATAAAAAGACAGGAAAAAACTGTCTGAAGTCTCGAAATAGAAAACTCCATGCCAAATAACAAAGAATCAAAAAAACTAGAATTCGATTTCCAAGAGGATGTTTTTTCCAGAAAAATGCATACGAAATTAAACCGAGCAAATAAAAGATTCCAACTTCAGCTGCAGATCCATACTTGTAAGATGCGAAAATGATTTCAAAAGGGGCAACAAAAATTCTCTGAATCCTGTTTTCTTTGGGCGCTGTATCCACATCCCAGGCGAGTTGTTGCTCCCTTGACCAGTTTGGGTTTTCGAGAGCTGTGGAAAGTGCCGGATAAAGTGGATCACCTGTCGAAACAAAATTTCGAATAAACAGCGGACAGATCAAAAGAAAAATGATTGCGAAAAGCAAAACGAATTTCTTTAGATTCAGCCGCACCAGGTTTAGTGGAAACCAGAGCACAGCTAGTAAGAGCGTATACGGCAGCGCAGTAGGTTTAGTCCACCCGGCCCACGCTGCGAGAACGGCAACAGCTATGACAAGTTTGTAATCGATCGCAAGCCGACTTTTGATCATGCAAGTAATTGCAGAAATCAAAAACATCGCAACCAGCAAGTCTGCCGTAACAAGATGGACTTGAGTCCAGATACTGGCCAGAAATAATAAAGGCAGAACAATGAATTCACTTTTCAGATTTTGATTGGATTCTTCTTTCATCAACTGAGCTGTTAGATCAACGAGCAGGTAAATAATGTGAAATACAAGCAGGATGGAAAAAACTTTAATGCCTGATAAAGCATTTAGCTTTACAAACAGAAGATTCAAAACAAATTCAAATGGAGGAAATGTAGAAAACAAATTATGTGGAAGGGTTTGCATTTTTCCGGACACCAGATCTTGCATCGGCAGTCCAAGGTGATAAACCAAAGTATCGAAGAAGACAGAGGGCGTGAGTGAGCTCCAAAATCCCAGCAATACAAAAGGCAGTGCCCACAGAAATTGAACGGGTAGTCTGCGGAACAATATTCTTAATTCAAAAAGTGCCAGGATCCCTCCCAGAATCCAAAAGTAATTAACAAAGCCCGTGGAGATTAGAGCTGCTCCGTATGCGAGTAATAAATAAATTCCGAGTCCAAGAGGGAAGAAGATGGTTTCATGACGTAATGGTAAGAAATGGGACGCTATCCTTCGCCCTAAACACAAGGCGCTCAGATACAATACAAGAGCGAGTAAAAGGCCGAGTAAGTAGTTCCACCGGTCTGGAAAGAATAGTGCAACCGCACTATAGAACAGCACGAGAACGTAAGCCGGCATACAAGTTCTTATTGTACCCTGTGAGCATCCGATGGCTTTGCTACAATAAAAGCATGGGTTGTCGCTGCTTGTCTTGTGAGCGTCAATGCGGATAGGCATTTTTCCGGTGTTGAGCCGCTCGGGAGGGGGACACTATCAGTACAGTCTGACGCTCCTTCAGGCTCTCAGCCGTTCTTCAAAGTTAAAGGAAGATGAATTCATCATTTTTGCCGATGATATTGAACAACCTGATTTATTGCCATCAGGGAAACAATGGAGCATACGTCCGGCTAAGCCATTTTCGTTAAAGCGTGCCGCAAAAGGCATGCTTCGCAGAATAGTCGGGGAGGAAGGCTTGTTTGGAATCTGGGAAAAATATCGGAGTCAACTCACAGTTCCCGATCCGGATTCTATAACGCCTAAACCTCGAATGCGTGATTGGCTCACGAGTCTGGGGATCGATCTGGTACTTTATCCATCTGCAAATCCGTTATCGTTTGAAACCGCAATCCCTTATGTGATCGCGATCCATGATTTACAGCATTTGTTGCAGCCTGAATTTCCAGAAAATTCACAAAATGATGAAGTGCAGTGGCGTGAATATGTATTTCGGAATGGAGTTCGCTATGCAACTTTCATTCTTGCGGATTCAGATGTTGGTAAAGAAGACATCCTTCGTTTTTATGGTCCTTATGGTGTCACTGCAGATCGTGTAAAGGTGTTGCCGTTTCTACCAGCCAGTTATCTTCCTGCAAAAATTTCCGAGGAAGAAGTCAACCGTGTTCGGAAATTCTATTCACTTCCTGAACGATATCTTTTTTATCCAGCACAATTCTGGCCGCATAAAAATCATGCTCGAATTTACAAGGCTCTGGCATTTCTTAAAAAGGAATATCGTTTGATTGTTCCAATTGTTTTATGTGGATCCTTTGCAGGACAAATCAGAAAACAAACATATGAGGAACTGACCACGATTGCGGAAGATAATGGAATCGTAGATCAGATTCAGTACTTTGGTTATTTACCCGAAGCAGATATTGGAGCTTTTTACGCCGGGGCTGAGGCTCTGGTGATGCCGACGTTTCATGGTCCGACGAATATTCCAGTACTTGAAGCCTGGGCTTATAGTTGTCCGGTGATCACTTCTAATATGCGTGGAATTAGAGAACAAGCAGGAGACGGCGCCGCTCTCGTAGATCCCAAATCCGAAACAGAAATAGCGGAAGCGATCCGCAAAATATGGACAGATGAGAATTACAGTCTTGGGCTTGCAGAAAAAGGTAGACACAGATTAGCATCGTATACACCTGAAGACTTCCAGAATCGATTAACCGATGTGATTCTGGAAGCAAAGGAACTTATAGGTGTGACACGCCAGCAGAATCTGGCAGGGAGGAGGTAAATGGATTTATCTGAAAAAGTCTTTTCGGAAGGAAAACTCTTAGCTTATGTGATTCGAAACGAACTGAGCCCCGATAAAACTACTTTTGTGACGCCTCCCGAGGTTAATCTTCAGCTAGGCTTTGTTGTCTATCCTGCAGGTGGGCAAGTGATACGGCATATGCATAAGCCCATTGAACGCAATATTACCGGTACCACCGAGATCCTTTTTATCAAAAAAGGAAAATGCACGATGGATATTTATGATGATCAGCGAAAGCTTGTTACATCATTGGAGCTCAGGCAGGGCGATACTGTATTGATGATTGCAGGCGGACACGGATTCCGGATGATGGAAGATACGGTACTGTTAGAAATTAAACAGGGGCCTTATACAGGAATGGAAGAGAAAGTGAGGTTCTAATTCGTGATTCCAGTCAATGAACCTTCGTTGGGAAAACGTGAACTTCAAAATGTTGAAGAATGTATTCAGTCCGGTTGGGTATCGTCTGCCGGAAAATTCCTGGAAGCATTCGAAGAACGATGGGCTGAATATTGTGGAAGAAAATTTGGTATCGCGGTTTGTAATGGGAGCGCTGCATTACAAGTTGCAGTTGAAGCGCTAGGACTTCAAACCGGAGATGAAGTCATTCTTCCTACTTTCACAATTATTTCGTGTGCTTCTGCCGTTGTTTATAGCGGAGCCACGCCAGTTCTTGTGGATTCTGATCCGCGAACATGGTGCATGGATGTTGACCATGTAAAACGGCGCATTACGGCACGCACGAAAGCGATCATGCCCGTTCACATTTATGGACATCCAGTTAACATGGATCCTCTCTTGGAACTTGCAGAACAGCATGGCCTGGCCATCATTGAAGATGCCGCTGAAGCACACGGTGCAGAGTTCCATTCCAAGCATGCACAACGCTGGATTCGGTGCGGAAATTTTGGAGAAATGAGCTGTTTCAGTTTTTATGCAAATAAATTGATTACAACTGGTGAAGGCGGAATGATTTTAACCGACCGCGAAGATCTTGCTGAACGATTGCGATCGTTGAGGAATCTTTGCTTTCAGCCATCTCGAAGGTTTTTTCATGAGGATCTTGGTTACAACCTACGTCTCACGAATCTGCAAGCAGCGCTTGGAGTAGCTCAAATCGATCGAATGGATGAAATCATAAAGAAAAAACGATCGATTGCTTCGTACTATACTGAGAGACTCAAAGATATTTCAGCATTACAGTTGCCTGTTGAAGAAGAATGGGCACATTCGGTTTACTGGATGTATGGGATTGTACTTTCCGATTCTATTTCTATGAATGCGGTACAGTTTGCGTCAGCACTTCACAAAAAAGGAATTGAAACACGGCCATTTTTTCTTGGAATGCATGAACAGCCAGTCTTTCATTCGCAGGGCTTGTTTGTTGGTGAACAGTATCCCGTTGCGCAACGACTTGCGAGCCGTGGATTATATCTTCCATCGGGTCTTGCGTTAACAATGGATCAAATGCAGCAGGTTGGCGACGCAGTTCGGGAACTATTGTCATGAATAGGATTTTTGGTTCAGGTTACGCCGAAGCTTACGATTTGCTTTATTCGGATAAGGATTATCTTTCGGAGTGTGCTCTTGTAGAGCGGATTTTTGAAACTCAAGGTCACTCCCGGATTCAAAGCGTGATTGATTTTGGATGCGGCACGGGAAATCACACAATTCCACTTGCTGCACGCGGATACAGTTTAGTAGGCGTAGATTTGCATGATGAAATGCTGCAGCAAGCAAGAAACAAACTGCAGCAACATGCTCCCGGTGCTGACGTTCAATTTATTCAAGGAGATATCAGGAGCATAAATCTTGGCAAACGATTTGATGCTGCATTGATTCTATTCGCAGTACTCGGTTATCAAAATACAAATAATGAAGTGCTTGCTGCATTAAAAACAGTCCGGCATCATTTACAAACTGGTGGCATTGCATTGTTTGATGTTTGGTATGGTCCTGCTGTCCTAACAAATAAACCATCCGAAAGACTCAAGGTGATTCCTACACCGCAAGGGAAAATTTTGCGAGTGGCATCCGGCGAGTTGAATACTACGGCTCATATTTGCAAGGTTCAATATCATCTTTGGAAAATTGAAGATGGAAAAGTTGCAGCAGAAATCACTGAAGAACACAACATGCGGTTTTTCTTTCAGCAAGAACTTGCACTCTTTCTTCAACAATCCGGTTTGGAGTTGATCCGGCTTGGAGGTTTTCCGCAATTTGATCATGATCCCGATGAAACTACCTGGAATGTCATGGGAGTCGCCCGCGCCGTTTGATTTAATGAATCCCATCTGTACGGCATGAGCGTTACTTCTGGACAAAACTCCTTTCGCGTTTCCCTGGCCCGCGCAATCTTTCTGCTTCGTTCAGGCAGGTTTCGTGATTTTTTCTCCGCATTCACACGGAAACTAAAAATCGTCGAATCGGTTGATGAAAACGAGCTGTATCAAAAATGGATTAGCAAGAATGAACCAGATGAATCTTCCTTAGCAGAAATGAAAAACTGGTGTGTCTCCTTAAAGGATACTCCTCTAGTTACTTTCACTCTGCGAAATGCATCTGATGCTGTGCTTGTCTCACGAACATTAGAGTCGATTCGCCATCAGTTATATGAGCGTTGGGAAATATTGATTGAATGCGACAATCCAGCTGTGCTTTCCAAGATTGATTTTGATGATCGTATCCGGAGCGCTGATAAGGAATTACAAAATAAAGTTGCGGGGAAGTGGATTGCTCCTGTTTCGCAAGGTGACAGCTTATCTTCCTTTGCATTGGCCGAAGTTGTGAAGTTATTGGAAGGGCGATCGAATCTGGACTTCATTTATTCCGATCATGATTGGATCAATGGAGCAAATGTAAGGGTGGAACCCTATTTCAAGCCTGATTGGTCACCAGAATTTCTGCAAAATTCTCCCTATACAGGAAGATTGGCGCTCTATCGAGCCGATCTCGCAAAGACTCAGAAGTTTTGGAACGATGAACGTTCATGGCTTGCGGAATTGTCTAACACTAAAGTCCAAGCGGTAAGAATTCCCAAAGTGCTTTATCATTTTGGCGTCCGTCCAAACTACGACGCTTCGAAACCGAGCACACATTCCGACCAATCATCTATTTCTATTTTGATTCCCACTCGCGATCAGAAGGTTAGACTCTCATCTGCGATCAACTCGATTTTGGACAAAACAGCATATCCAACATTCGATGTTGTTATCATTAACAACCAGAGTTCGCATCAGGAAACTCTGCGGTACTTTGAAGAATGCAAAAGAGATCCACGAATTCGCGTTATTGATTATGATCATCCGTTTAACTTTTCAGCGATCAATAATTTTGCTGTCTCGAAGACAGATTCGGATTACATCGTTTTTTTGAACGATGATACTGAAGTGATCACATCCAACTGGCTTGAAGAAATGCTCAAATATTGTTGCACGGATGACATTGGCGCTGCTGGTGCGAAATTGTTGTATCGTGATGGAACAATTCAGCATGCGGGAATTCTTGTTGGAATTCCTGAAATCGCTGTACATGCGCATCATGGCTGGCCCGGTGATTCCGAGGGTTATCGGGGGCGTCTGAAGTCTGTGCAAAATTTTAGTGCAGTAACTGCTGCATGCATGATGGTCCGCAGAAAAGTGTTTTTAGAATTAGGCGGGTTTGATGAGAATTTAGCGCTCGCTTATAACGATGTCGATTTATGTCTAAGATTTCGTGATCGCGGCTACAGGGTTGTTTGGACTCCACATGCTGAACTCTTTCACGATGAATCAGCCAGCCGCGGCTATGAGGCAACAGTTGAAAGACAGGAAAGACTTTCTTCAGAGTCGAAATATTTTCTTGAACGTTGGAAAAATCGAATTGAGTCAGGAGATCCATATTACAGTCCGAATCTAAGCGTCGCAAATGGAGCATTTCGTATTCGCACATGACCCGAGTTCATTACTATTCGAAATATTCTTTTCTCGGCCCGAGCAGCCGCTATCGTGCTTACCAGTATCAAAAAGATTTTCGTAAAGCTGGATGGAGCTTCGAGATATTTCCACTTTTTGAAGAAGAGTATTTTTCAGCGCTCCGTGATCCCATCTCAGCCCGGAGGGTCCTGCGAAAATCTACATATTCAATCTCAAGATTTGCAGACCGGCTGTTTCATTTGAGAAATAGCGATGCCGATTTGATCGTTATTGAACAACAGCTTTTTCCTTATCTTCCCTTTGTGTTGGAAAAGCAATTCTTGCCACGAAAATTTCTGCTTGAAATAGACGATGCAATTTATTTAACTCACCCTGAAAAACTTCCCAAATTGTTTCAGGCAGCCTCGGGGGTAGTCGCTGGAAACGAAATACTGGAAAGGTTCATTCTTCAATTTCAAAGAAATGTGGAAGTAATTCCAACGACAATTGATACCAATCTGTTCAAGCCTTTAGATCGTGAGACACAAGACAAGATTGTTATTGGCTGGTCAGGCCTCGAATATAATTTCAAGTATTTGCATGAGATTGCCGCAGTGTTGAAGGACGCATTACAGCATTATCCAACTGAGTTTGTAATTCTGAGTGGGTCACCGCCCCGCAGTTTTCCAGTTCCTTACCGTTTTGAAAAATGGGATTCTGAGCGCGAATCTGAACAAATCGCTTCATTTGATATTGGACTTATGCCATTGCGGATTGATGAATGGAGCAAAGGAAAATGCGCAATGAAACTTTTGCAATACATGGCTGCCGGCATTCCTGGAATTGCTACGGCTATTGGTGTGAATACAAAAGTGATTGAAGATGGAATCAATGGATTTGTGGCAGCAACTCCAGATGAATGGAAAAGCAAACTGAAATTACTTCTTGAAAACACAGCACTTCGAAAAAGTATGGGAATTGCGGCACGCAACACTGTTGTGAATCAGTATTCAAAACACGTTTGGTTTCCGAGATTGCTGGAAGTCTACAAACGGTATTTATCTTAATGAATTCCACCGGCAATCATTCACAATCACCTCGAAAGAAGCTGATCATAATATTGGCAGCCATTCCACCAATCATTCTAATTTTCTTTCTTTTGAAGTACAGGATCGAAGCGCCTGTTGCCGACCAGTGGGAACTCGTTTCACTGCTCGACAAAGCCTACAACGGCACACTCACAGTAAAGGATCTTTGGGTATTACATAATGAACACAGACCGTTTTTTTCACGCTTGATTTTAATCGTTCTTGCCCAGCTATCTCATTGGACCACTCTCTATGAACTGCTGACAAATTTCGTAATTGCGTCGGTTACATTTCTTGGCATTATCTTTTTGCTGAAAAAAGCAGAGATAGAGTTTTCAGCGAGTCTCTTGGGCCTGATTCCTGCTATCTCATTTATCATTTTCGGTCTTCATCAATCCGAAAGCTGGTTCAATGGTTATAACATTCAAATTTTCTTGAACATTGCTGCTGTAACCTGGGCATTGATATTTCTTGGAACTCATCAACTGAATTGGAAGCGAACTATATTGGCTGCCTTTCTCGGCCTAATTGCTACATTTACTTTTGCGAACGGTTTATTGTTATGGCCGCTGGGAGTCTGGATACTCTATATACGAATAAGACACTTTGGAAAAGGTTGGAATCTTCTGGCGTTTTGGCTGCTTATCTCAACTGTTTCTATAGCACTGTACTTCACAGGTTATGAGAGTCCTTCCCACCATCCATCAATTTGGAGTTTTCTTCAGCGGCCAATGCAAGCGTTCAATTACGTTCTTGCATACACCGGCGCTCCTCTTTTTGCATTCACTAAGAAAACAGAAACAGTTGCAAATTGGCTTTCTCAACAGGGTCTTTCGTTGCCAGAATTTCTATTTTGGTTTCCCCGTAATGCCTCTTCGTTTGCTGGTGCTATAGGCATTGGAATATTTTTCTATTTTCTTCATCAGTCGAAGTCAATAAGAAAGAATAGCTCTTTGATTTCTTTGTTCGCGCTTTCAATGTATGTGCTTCTTACAGCTTCAGTGAGTGCACTGGGACGATCTGCGATGGGAATTGAAAGCGCACTTAACCTGCGGTATGTGACGATCTCCAGTCTCTTTTGGATTTCGTTACTGGTTTTGCTGAAACTGTCTAACGTAACGTTGAAGAGTAAAAGATGGACTCGTTTTTGCAGTGGAACAATAATGTTTCTGATCTTCATAAATTCTATCTATGGCGCACTTTATGCAGTTAAGCTTCATGGTTATCTGACCCCAGCTCGCAGTGAGTTGTATCGGATGCAAGATGAGCAATTGTTGGAAAGACTGTTCCCGGATACCGACTTCATCCGGCAATCCATTCCGATTCTAAAAAAGCACCGATTGTCGGTATTCAAAAACCAAGCCACAAATCGAGAATAGTTCCAGGCTCTTACCCCCGGAAGCAATTGATTTCAGGCAGGTTACGTGGTACTATTGGAGACGTGAAGGGGTTGCAGGTAGCTCTAATAGCAATAGGGATTTTTTTATTTCTGACGTCGCCGGCTCATGCTTATCTGGATCCAGGTTCAGGAAGTATGGTGCTGCAGGTTTTGTTGGGCGGTGTTGCAGCCGCTGCCGTCGTGATCAAGTTAATGTGGCATCGAATTCTAACAGTCCTTCGCATCCGGAAAGACGATTTACCTGAGAAAAACGACTCCGAATCATCCAGCAGTTCTGAAGGCTAAACTTCCGTGACTGCTATCGTTTCATGACCTACCTCGATCAATCTTTAGAAAGCCCCCGATTTGAAGAAGGTTCTTTTCGTGATCGCAGCGGGCGAATCGTTTATTCTTCAGACTCTGTTTTAAGAGTCTTGTCCAATGAAGCTCTTTCCATTTGGGAATCACTGTCGAAATCAAAGTTTTATAAAGAACAGATGGCGCAAGGAAGATTGGTTGCAACCGAGCGTATTGGAAATGACGCTCTTAAGAATTTTGATTTTGCTGAAAATTGGGCTGGAGTTTTGAAGCATGAAAGAATTCCATTTGTTTCGTATCCCTATGAGTGGACATTCAGCATGCTTAAAAATGCTGCGATCCTGCAATTGGAACTTCTGACAGCATCGCTTCATGAAGGATTTATTCTCAAAGATGCAACGCCATACAATGTCCAGTGGAAAGGAGCGAATCCTGTATTCATTGACATCCTTTCATTCAAACAACTTTCAAAAGGAGAACCCTGGACCGGCTATAAACAGTTTTGTGAAATGTATCTGTTTCCACTCTTGCTGATTTCTTACAAAGAAATTCCGTACCATTCATGGATGCGCGGATCGATTGACGGAATTCCTGTTGAAAGTTTTGCTCGTTTGATCAGTCTGAGAGATTTATTCCGGCGTGGCGTGTTTATGCACGCTTATCTTCAAGGCAAGCTTCAGACCAAATATGGAAACAACCCCTCCAGTGTTCGATCGGAACTAAAATCCGTCGGATTTAGTGAAGAGTTGATCCGAAGAAACATACTTGGTCTCCGCAAAATTGTAGAAAGACTTGAATGGAAAAGAGCGCAAATCTGAGTGGTCGGATTATGCCAGTGATAATTCGTATTCGTCTGAAGATCAGAGCAAGAAAGTTGATTTTGTCCGCAAGGCTGCAGAATCGAAACATTGGAATTTAGTCTGGGATCTCGGTTGCAACGTTGGGGTATTTTCAAGAATTGCAGCAAAAAATTCAAACTATGTTGTTGCAATGGATGCCGATCATCTAACTGTTGAAAGACTCTACCATCAGTTGAAAGCAGAAAAGTCTACGAACATTCTTCCTTTAGTCATGAACCTTGCTGATTCATCACCTGGTTTAGGATGGCGCGGACAAGAAAGAAAATCACTAATTGAGCGCGGTAAGCCCGACTTAATTCTTTGTCTTGCGCTGGTCCATCACATGGTCATAAGCGCAAACATACCATTAGATGAGTTTGTCCGATGGTTATCTGAAATAGGAGCTTCAATCATCATTGAATTTCCAACGAAGGAAGATCCAATGGTGCGTCACTTGCTCCGTAACAAGGATGATCAATATTCCGAATACACACTTCCTATATTTGAAAAGCTAATTTCAGCTCACTTTCATGTTCAAGCTCGGGAAGAACTCTCGAACCAAACTAGAGTCTTATTTTTTCTCCAACCCAAAGCTCAATGAGTCTGAACCGGGCTGGCAAAGAATCCTGGTTTCCTGCCGCAATTGAAATCTTCGCGTTAACAAACCTGGCGATCGCTCAGCCTCTTTTTAATGTTCTTTCGAAAGGTCCCGAATTTTTCCTCGTTCGCCGAAACTCAAGCCTGGAAGTGTTCGTGTTTGTTGCAGCTGTTGCAATTGGGATTCCTCTTTGCCTGTGGTTTATCGAATTGATTATCGGCGTCTTCAGCGCAAAGACGAGGAAATACTTTCACGAGTTTCTAATAGCCACTCTTATCGCTCTCTTTTTTCTAGCATTCACCCGAAACATGAGGATGATGCCTGATTCCGTAAAGTTGATCCTATCGATTATCTTTGGAGGACTCATCGTAATCGCGAGAAATCGTATTCCTGCGATAAAATCATTTTTCGTTTTCTTATTTCCTGCCATTGTGGCTGTGCCCGCGATGTTTTTGCTGGCTCCAGCGATTTCGAAAGTTGTTTCTGCGAAAAGTCCCGCAATACCTGTTTACCAAATTGACGCGACAGCGCCGGTTGTAATCCTGATTTGCGATGAATTTCCTCTTAGCATTTTGCTGAATAAAGAAGGAAACATTGATTGTGAGAGATATCCAAATTTCTGCAAACTTGCAGAAACGTCTACCTGGTTTAGACGCGCAAGCAGCGTAAGCGACAGAACTCAAGAAGCAGTGACTGCCTTGCTTACGGGCCGATACCCGAATCGAGAATCACTTCCAACAATTTTTGATCATCCGGAAAACCTTTTCACACTTCTAAACAAGACTTATGAAATGAATATTCAAGAGGTTGTCAGTTCATTGAACCCAATAAAAGCAGGCGCCGGCGTTGAACATTCGAGTCTTGTTGATAATCAAGCAGGTATGCTGAGCGATGCAGCCGCAGTACTTTTACAAACTGTTTTGCCGCCATCTTATGCTCAACATTTTCCTTCCATTCAACAAACCTGGAGTAATTTTTGGGAGTCAGGAAGCTCAACGAAATCGAAACGTGATAAAGTTCTGGGCCGCGATGAGAATCTACAATTATTTATTTCTCAAATAAAGAAGAGCAAAAGGCCTGGATTATTCTTCAAACACACAATCTTGCCTCATGGGCCCTGGCAATATTTTCCATCGGGTGTCGATTACAATTTCGCCCGTTACGCTCAGCCTACGATGGAAGATCGCGGCGAAAATTGGGGCGATGAAGTAACTGCACAGAGAGCACTGCAACGTCATATGCTGCAGACAGGTCTCGTGGATCACGAAATTGGACGCCTGATGCGAAGACTTCAAGAGGTTGATCTATTTGATTCAGCAGTGATCGTTATAACAGGGGATCATGGAATCAGTTTTAAATTTGGAGACCAGCGAAGAACTCTAACAGACACAAATCGAGCTGACATTCTTTCAATACCTTTGTTCATCAAACAACCAAATCAAAATTCAGGAAGAATCAGTGATCTGCCTGTAGAAACGATCGACATTTTACCTTCCATTGCCGCTTCTCTAAAAATTTCAGTTCCATGGAAAGTGGATGGACAATCCGCAATTGATGAAAATTATCGGGTTCGCGCTGAACGACACGCTTATCAATGGATGGACAAGAAAGGTATGGTTAAATCTTTTCGTGATTTCGGCATTTCGGGCAATGCTTTAACCATTCAATCGCACTTCGGCACCGATCGTCCATTCAATGGACTCTTCTTTTGTAGACAATTCCCAGATTTATATGGTCGTTCCGTGAAAGACCTTCAACCTGCATCCCATTCGCTCGCTTCTCCGCAACTTTTTGAAGATGTGAACCCTGACTCTGGATATGTTCCTGCGCTTATATCAGGGAAGGATTCAATCTGGCAGTTCGAAAGCCGGTGACATTTGGTTGGCAGCGGGTGTAAATGGAGTAATTCGCGGAACTGCTCGCACGTTTCCAGTGGATAGCAGCAACCATGGGTTTGCAATTATGGTGCCTGAAGAATCTTTTCGCTCCGGAAAAAATTCCATTCAGATTTTCATCCTGAAATAAAACACAGCTCTCACTGTGAATAAAGATTGTGATTCAGTCTCGAACGGATTTGCATCACATCGCGCAACATTTCGAGCGAATTTCGCACTGGATGTACCCGGCTATCAAGGACATTCCTCCAGATTACGGGCACTTCAATGATCCTGAGATTATTAACCTGGGAAATGATCAATATTTCCACATCAAATGCAAAACCGTTAATGCTCATTCGTGGCAGGATGAGGTCGACAGCCTTCCGGCTGAAAATCTTAAAGCCACACTGCGTATCCTTAAACTCCAGCGGTAATAGCGTTCTAAGAATTCGATTGAAAACCTTACCCATTATTTCGCGAGGCATAGCTTGATGAATCTCAACCCTGGAACTCGGAAGACCTCGACTGCCTATCGCGACATCATAACCATTTTTCAAATGCGTAAGGAGTGCGTCTGTCTCTTGAATCGGAGTACTGAAGTCAGTATCCGAAAACAAAACGACCTCACCAGTGGCCGCTTTCATACCATTTCTTACAGCAGATCCTTTGCCATGATTTTTATCTGTTCGAATAATCTTAATCTCTGGATGCTTTTTCTGAATTCCAATCAGTTTATCCACCGTACCATCGGTGCTGCCATCATCAGAGTAAATTACTTCCCACTTTTCAAAACGACTGCTTAGATATTCAATTACGCCGTTAACAGGCGCTTCAATTCTTTTTTCTTCATTGAAAGCTGGAATTACTACAGAAATCGATTCGCCGGTTGCGGTCATTCTTTTGTTCTATTTCGTTTTCTGAAGAGGGCGTTAGGGAGTTGAAGATGTTGAGGCATCAAAAATCAGCTTCTTAATTCTATCTTTGTGGGAATCATCAACCTGAATCAATTTTCGCACATAAGGTTCATCAACAGAATAGTTCAAATTTGCATGCTTTTTTTGTAATCGATCCTCTTCGAGAAAGTGTTTCCTTGCCGATTCAACATCGCCGCGTTTCAGCATGATCTCGGCAAGTAATAAACGTGCATTTAAAAACGCAGGTTCGAGTTTAAGTATTTGATGCAATTCAAATTCCGCTCGATCAAGATGTCCTGACTTAACCTCGAAGAATGCATATTCGGCTCGTAAGAAAACGTTATAGGGTACTCTTTGAATCGCGAGCTGATACGAGGCAACCGCATTGTTGTAGTGGCCTGGGCTGGAAGTTTTGTCTAAAAGATTCCGAAAAATTCTTCCCTTATAAGTGTAAAACTCAGCTTCCAGAGGATTGAGTGTAATCAAAGAGTCCATTCGCTTAGCAAGTCCTTCCCATTGATCGTTTGATAGTTGTGGACGCGAATCGACTACTCTCCGGACGACAGCAAACCGATAATAAGGCTGGAATGGATTCAAACGGAGTGCAGTGCGAAGATGTTTTTCAGCCTCTTTTGGATCTTGACTCTGAAGGTATGAATTGAATTCCTGATCCGCCTTGTAAGGACAAAACACGGCGAATATGAAGATCCCAACGATACCAATTGTGATTAGAGTCTTTGATATGTTTCCAGGAATCCAGAATCTAGATTTTGCTTCAGGATCGAACACAAATGGAAATAAAATCAGAAACAAAAAGAGAAATAAGACCGCGGTGTTTTCTAAAGGAATCGAAAATAAAGAAATAATAGAGATTATAAAGTAAGCGCCGTGAAAGATAAGAAATCTTTGTGGAAGTTTTCTTAATCCAAAATAAAGCCCAATCCAGCCAATTAGAAATAGAAAAAATCCGAGAAATCCTGTCTCAATCAGAATCTGAAAATATTGATTGTCAGCCGAAGTCGCAATTCGTGAATATCGTCCGACTTCTTGCTCGGCAGGAAAATTAAACTGCCCTGCGCGATAGGGAAGCATATTCAGACCTATTCCAAGATAGGGATCCTGCATAATTCCTTGAAGTGAGTGTTTCCAGATCTTGAATCTGTAATATTGAAATGGATCTGAATAATGAAAAAGCCTGATGTATACGACCGCTGCACTTCCAATCAATGCGATGGCTAGAAAAGCATAAATAAGACGAGATGCGCGTTTTTTCCAAAGATAGTAAATAAGTATCACAGAGGTTGCGAGTAAAACTGACCGTGAGGATGCCATCGCAACAGATACAACTAAAAAGATAAGACAGAGGGATGTGATTACTTTTTTGTGAGCGCTGCTTGCTCTTTCGAACCAGAAAAGTCCAAACACAAATAACAAGAGACAAAATGTTCCGAAATCCGTCGGATTTACAAATGAACCCCTCCAACGTATTTTGTTGATATTCGGAATAAATAAAACGGTAATGACGAGCGCTATAATACAGAGCAAAAAAGCATTAAATGCGACTTCTTCAGCTTTGTCTTCATTTTCTTTCAAAAATGAATACATCAAAATGGCAAACACAGCCGCCATCCAATAATCCCAAAGATCTAAGAATGCTGAATATTTGTAGGGCGCTACAAACAGGCTCAGTACCAGGACTACAAGAAATGGAATAAAGCCACTGAGATATGGCGGCATCCAAATCTTGTTGTAATAAAGAATTGTAAACAGAAAGGAAACGAGGATGAGTGAGTGGACTAGAAAAAGTCCGGTTGAAGTTCTTAACCCTTCAAAAAATGGAAGGAGTGCAAAGAGAACGAAGAAAGGAAGGTATTTTGGATTTAGAAAAACACGCACTAGCTCGGTGAGTTAACGAAAAATCCATCGTTCATCACGATGTCTAAATTGTAATTAATCCAGGTCGATGGAGTTACACCCAGGCCACAAATTCCGTCTTTACCGCAGGATCGAAACGTAAAGGAACTTGTCAGATCTGACTCATACCAAAAATTATATCCCCAAGCATCATCCAGCGTTACTGTGTTGATTGCAAATGGAACAAGAGTAGCTTGAAACGCCGGAGTAATTTGAAATGGTCCATTAGGTGGAGGGTAAAGACTTTTTTGTGAAAAATATTCCGTTAATGCAATTCCCCATGTTCTCATTTCTGCTACTGTTGCCCGTTGTCGGGTACGATCAAGTGCATCCAATAGATTTGGTATCGCAATTGCCGCAAGAATGCCGATAATGGCTACAACAATCAGTAATTCTACAAGCGTGAATCCCTTGCTATTTGGCCCCCGACCCCTTAGCGTCATAACACTACCATACCCTGACCAGAGAAAATAAAAAAGTGGTCCTATGAACTAAGTTCGATAGGACCACTTAGACTTATTGCTGGATTCCTTCGGGGAACTGAGTAAAGCTGCCCTGAGAAAAGCAAATGTCGTTGTTAAAGTTTGTCGTAATTACTTTGTTGCACGGGAAATCGAAGGTTTTATCCTTTCCGGCACTCTGTAATGAATAACTTTGAGCCGCAGTTGCGGGATAGGCAACATAATCTAATGCTGTTTCCCATCCATCAGTTACCGGCAACTTTTTAATGTATACCGGCTCTAAGTCATCTGTAATGTTTGTGACAGGTGATGCGCTGTCGGGATAACGGTTGTTATCAACGGCAAATGCTTCAACTGCAGTTCCGATGGCTCTCATATCGGCCATTGTTCTTTTTTGCTTTCCACGTTGAATTGCATTCAACAGGTTTGGAATCGCAATAGCAGCAATGATTCCGATAATAGCCACAACGATAAGAAGCTCGATTAGGGTAAAACCCTTCTTGTTCAGCCTAATTCTCATTGTACCTCCTTGTGGTATTTTCGCTTCAACCCCTGAATGAGCAAGTTTAATGCCATGCAAAACCTGATTGAACGATTCAAGGTAAGTCTCTTATTTTCAACACTTACTAAAATCGAGCCGAGCTTCTTTGTGGGCCAATTGCCACTTTCTGTCACAGTGATTTTGACAGTTTTTGTTTTGAAGAAGCATTTTTGTCGTCAGAAAGAATAACCATAAATGCTCGAGAGTTCATCGGAGACGATATATCGGTCTGGTGTAAATGCGATCTTAAAAAAGGGGCCTTTGTCTAAAATGAGTTTTTCTATAGCTCCTGATTTTGGTTCTATTTTGTAGATGTTTTTTGAAACCATTACAACTTTGTCGTTCAAGGGGTAGATGCGTTCAACAATTCGCTGGGCTTTTATTTGGCGAATCCTTTTTCCGGTTTGAGGATCCAGGACTTCGATTGCATCTGCTGAACCAAAAAGGATTTCATTTCCAATCAATATCATTTCTGTAGGATCTGGATGATCTGCTCGAAAACGCCACTTTAAACGGCCTGTTTGTAAGTCCAAAGCGTATACAAAGTGATCGTGTGCCGTAAAATAAACAGTGTTTTTATGGATCATTGCGTTTTCAACAATGACATGCGAAGCTTTGTATCTCCAGTTGATTGAACCATCCAGATTTAAACAATAAAAATCATGTCCCCATCCTCCGATAAAAAGATGAGAACCTTGCGAGATTGCTTTTGTGTTGTATTTTGCGTTTCCTTCAAGTTTCCAACGCAAGGTGCCATCAGAAACCGAAAGGGAATATAAGTTGCCAGTTCTTGAAGGAACCAAAACCATATCTTTTACAACTGTCAGTGGTGCTGTGAAATGTTCTTCCGGAAAATTGACGCTCCAGCTTACGCTTCCATTTCCTTTTTTTAACGCAAGAACGGATCCATTTTGAGTGGCAACATATACCTTGTCTTGATCGAAATCCGGATCTCCTAAGACCGGTCCATTTGCCTTAATAGACCAATTTTTTTTCCCTGTTGTGTACTCACCTGAAATGACTTCGCCTGACTGGGATACAACATAAACGTTCTTGCCATCAATGATCGGCTGAGCATAACAACGGCTTTCGAGTGTCCATTGCCAGATTAATTTATTCGATGAATTGCATGAAGTTAGCAGTAACAAAAAAATGGGAAGCAGAAAAATTCTTTTCATTTGCTTGTTATAGTATCTAACAACATTTGTGCTCGTTTGCAGTGAGGGTCTTCATTCAATTTCCGCTTGAGTTCATTTTGTGCGGTTTCACGCGAGATGCGTCCATTTGCGACGAGCGCTTCCATATAATTAGATCCTTCGGGGTAGGTGTGTTTGAATTCTAAAGGCAGCAAGTTCGCATTTTCTCCATCTCTTTTAACTAAAATCATTCCAATATCGTCCCAATAAATAAGCGCCCACTTTGAACGTGGAAAATGTGTTTCTGAAAACGGCATATAAGTCTTCGTTATTTCACCGTTTTTTCCCATGTAAGTGACTTCTTCAAGCTCGTCAATGTAGTTCAAGAGAGCATACTCGATTTTGTAATCTGCAAGCAGCTTATTCCAAAGCCGGCTATCAGCTCGGGACTGAACAATTTGTTTTAACAGTGGAAGGTAGACTTCATTTCGCCCATCGATAAAGATTTTTCGTTCCGGATAAAGAGACCAGATTAAATAGCCTCCCATCGAATAGCTGTTTAGCAGATTGCCTTGAAGATTTTTTTCTTCTGTAAACTTTGCGATCCGTTCTGGAAAATAAGATGCAACTCCCAAGCCGCGTTGGAATGGAAAAGCTGCTGTTGTTAAATAAAGAAGTGAGAGTACTGAAAAAACTGCAGCTGCACGTACAGCGATTTTCTGTTCGTTGATCTGAGCTGCATACGGAGACAGAAACAAGGGCATAAACCAGCAGAATAGTCCCGTGTTTCTGACATATTTCATTGAAACATAAGCAAAGAAAATTGTTAGCAGAAAATGGACTGGGCTCAACCGTCTGAAGTTCAGCAGCATCACTGCGAATGAAACTAAGACGCAAATGTAATAGAAAGGCAAAGTAAACGGTGATGGCGGCTGCCATTCTTCATTGTTCAAAATTCCTGAATCGATAATGGATGTTAGTTCAAAAGGAACTGTCAGCACTCGATAACCATAAGGATTCAAGCCAGTGGCAACAACACAAATTATCAATATGCCCAGCAATATTCCTAGTTTCCGTGGAGTTGCATCGTAATATCCAGGCAATCCAGAACGTCTCATGAAGGAATCAAGCAGCAATCCTCCGAAGAAGCAACCTAAAAGTACAATTCCAAGAATTACGGCGGCATGAAAATTTGCCCATATCGCAAACAAGGGAGGAAGAATCAACAAAATAAACCAGCTACAGCTTTTGAGAAATGAATGAAGAACCAGGAATGTGATCACAAAAAATAATGCTGTGAATATTTCAGGTCTTTCAATCATGCGCTGCAAGCCGCCACAAAGTGAAAGAAATTGAATCGATACTACGGCGAGTGGGGAAGCGCCTTCTTTCAGTAAATGTCTTGTCGTAAGCAAATACATCAATGCGATGATCATGCTTTTGAAAATGATGACTCCGGCAGGGCCGAATGCGGAGTACAGCAGCGAAAGAACTACTTGAAAAAGCCATTCATGATCGATGTATTCACGTCCCGCTGCGGTAAAACTATAGATCTCAGTTCTTTGAAATTCCTGGCGTTCAAGAATGACGTCGCCTGTTTTCAGATGCCAGAAGAAATCAAGATCCGCTATCTGAAAAAGGGATGCTGACGCAACCGCAACAGCAATAACGAAATAAATACTAAGATTTCGGTAATTGGATTGCATAAACATTATTGTTGCGGTTTCCCGTGTAATACACGCTATTGTTGATCACACCAGAAGACCAGAACGCCTCACTTTGCTTAAGTTTCCAAAGAATTTTCATATCTGTGGAGACTCCATACAGAGAGTTCGTAGTATCAGCCAGGATAAAAAGATCTTTTGCAACAACAGGTTTGAATCCAGCATTGGAATTGAAATCGACGGAGCCAACAATTTCACCATTCAGTTTTCGCCTGGACAATCCTTTTTCATTGGTCCAGAGATAACCGTTGTGATTCAAGACATGTACAAGATATGGGGTTTTTATGAGGGATCGAACTTTTCCAGTAGCCGCTTCAATCTGATAAATTTGTTGATGCGTTGCGAAGTAAACATCGTCACCCACAATTTCCGGTCCGCCGTAGTTCAGCGTTCCAGAAGAGACTTTCCATGCGACTGTGCCGTCATTTTTATTAAGAGCATAGAAATTGTAGTCCCATGAGCTTGTCAGAACGTAGTCTTTATAAAAATTGCAACCACCATTGAACTTATTTATGGTTTTGAAAGTCCATACTATTTGGCCATCGTAATTCACTTTAAGAAATTGGCCGCGATCATTCCCAAAATACAAACCCGTTTCATCAGAACATGGTTCGTAATGAATTAAACCTTCTGTTTTTGAGACCCAATTCTTTTGGCCTGTTTTCGGATTAAGACTGAAAAATTCACCCGTTCCGCTTCCAATGTATAGTGATCCATCTCGTATTACCGGAGTTGCGACGACTCTGGCGCCAAGATTGGTTTTCCACGCTACACTTCCATCGCGCTCATTCAAGGCATACAGATACTTATCTTGACTGCCAATGAAAATTAGACCGTTATCGTAGGCAGGTGAGCCATAAACAGGACCGCCTGTAACAGTTGTCCAAAGAATAGGAGGGGTTCTTTTGCAAGAAAAAAGGGGCAAAATTACAAAAAGAACTAATATGTACTTTCTCAATTGTTCTAAATAAAACCCTCAAGATTTCCAGCGCAGCGAGTATACCACTTTCTGTTTCAGAAACAATTATTCGAAGCTGTTTTATACGGTCGAGTTAAATGTTGTTTCACCAGGATTCAAGGGAGCAGCAATTTTCTCAGTAGTAGAAGTAATACCCTTTCTGACAACACTGAAGATCACAAATCCTAAAAGAAAAATTAAAGAAACTGCAGTTCCAACAACTACAGATACCGGTCGATAAACACGATGGATGTAATGTTTTCCTTCAGGAACTGCTATTGCTGAAAACGCGTAATTTGCACGAATTGGTTTTACATTCCACTCATCAACTTTCCATAACCATCCGTTGGTAAAAGGTTCCGAAAACACTACAAATCCAGGCTTGTCGGTAATCACTAAGTGAGTTGAAGAATTCGAACGCCAGTTCAGTACTTTCACTGTTGCCTTTGGAGTGCCGGAATTTTTCAGGGCAGTTGTATCTTCTAACAGGACTGTACTGCAAGGATCGAACGTTGGAAGCGTTATTAGATTTAGAATTTCTTTTGAAGTTTCAACATGTGAGTTTGAAACAAAAGTAACCCTTGGTGCGCAACGTTCGTTTTGATAGAGAAAGTACGGCGTGTTGCTTGCATTGTTGATAATTCGAATCAGTTTCAAGCCGGGGATCTGAATCCTCTGAGCTGTTAATACAAATCGAACGGCAGCTGAAGAAAAAATGGAAAGTTTTTGATCCCAATTTGATTTTGCCAAAGTCCTGCTTATAGATTCCATTCTTCTCAGCTCTAGCCAATCATAATCTTCATGAAAAACAACAGGGATGTTGTAAAGCGTCGCTGTATAGTTGCTTAATAACTCTAAACGCCAGCGGTCCACGTAGACGCTTTCGCTTGAAGGAAGCCGGTAAGTAAATGAACCGTAATCTACGTCCCTATATAGTTTTCTATTTCCAATTTCCTGTTTGTAAGAAAGAAGCAAGATCGGGAACGGTTGTTAAAAATTCACGCGGTGCAAACTGGTTTATCGCTGCGCCGGCGACCAATAAATCGAGGGCTATCAAAATTGAAATTCCAGCTGTGATATTCGGTTTTTTCCGAATCGTTCTGTAACCCATGATTAAAGCGAGCAGGAGCGAAGACGCAGCGGCATGCAAAATTGAATTCCGTAATCCTTTCAGCGCGGCTTTTCCGAAATAGTAAGTTAAAAAACTCCCGGCCTCATTAGGAAACAACCAGCAATATGCGGCGAATATTGAAAGAGCCGTTGCTGCGGATGCGACTATCGCAATCGTAAAACGCGAAACTTGTTCCTCTGAATTTTCCAAAAAATGATGCAATTGATATCCCGCCAACAAACTAAAAGGTAGAAGAGCAAGAAAAATGAATTTCACCGGATAGCGGAATATCGTGATCGCAGGCACGGCATCCACAAGAGACCGGAACCCTAGCATGTGACGTCCGGCCATTGCGACGAAGCAAAGTGCAATCATAACGAGAAATAGAATTCGAATTCTGCGAGGGAATTTGGGATCAGGAATTTTGTTGATTCCACCGATAATTGCAAACAATAAAACCGGAATTCCGAAGTAAAGACTCAAAACGTATGGAACTCCGAGATCTTCGAGAATTTGACCCCAAAAGTCTGATTCAAGAACGCTGTAGACGGATCCTAGAAAGTTTGGAATGGCGAATTCAGGATATCTTCGCGGATCAACCGACCACGCGAAAAATGAGTGAAGATTTGTAACATTACCACGAGAGGATTGCTGCACCAAATCCAGCATCGGAATCAATTGAATTGCAGCTAGCCCAATGATTGAAAATTCCAGAAGTAAGAAGCGGAATACTTTTTTTAGATTTTGACCATATGGAAAAGCCAATGTCCAGATCAACAAAGTGACTGCTGTTATTGCAGGCAGCTCGGGCCGTCCCGCGAAAACTTGTATCGTGCCAACCAACGCTGCCAGTACAAACCAGCGTTTTTTTTCTTCAAGACAATAGAGATGCCACAGTGCCAGCATCAAAGGAAGATGAAATGGTGCATACAGCCAAACATTGGGAACTGAAAGCGCAGGACCTGAGAATGCATAGATAATTCCGCATGTTGTGGAAGCAATTGGATTGAAATTCAAAATCCTTGCTAGCGTGTATGCAGACCAGGATGCAAGTAAAACATGCAAAACGATATCGACATTGAAGGCTGTAATTGGAGCAAGGATCAGATAAAGGAAATTCGTGGGATACAACACGGAATTATTCATGTTCGCTAGAAAAGGTTGTCCACCATGCCGGAATGGATCCCAAAGCGGTAGTTGCCCGGAGAGCATAAGCTCAGCAAACAATTTCTTTTGTGGGTAGAAATGATTGTAAAGATCACGAAAGAAAAACGTTTCGTCGTTAAAGAGTGGCCGGTAGAAAAATGCAATTGCAATGGAAAATAAGATCCAGAACCCGGGCTCTTTTGGAATTGCAGTCAGAGAAATTCTGTTATTTGACACTACTGACTTCCCGCAGCTTTCATCGTTGCGGTCGTTTGCTTGAGAATGTCTTCGATTCCATCCATACGAGTAGCAATTACGAGAAAATTATATGCGAACAGATTTGGCATATGACGAGACAAAAATGAGTGCACACGTTCAAGTAAACGCATCATAAAGCCGCTATTGATAAGATCTGTTAAAGGTGGCGCGAATCCTTGAACCACTTCGACTTTATAACCGTACTGTGCAAGAAGTTTCCGAAAGCTGGCTACACTGAATAATCGCTTGTGGGTACGATCGAGGATCCCACGCTTTCCATAGTTGAATTGTCCCAATAGCATTGAAAGCCTCATTGGGAGATAACAGATGTTGGCTGTGCTGATGAAAAGTTTCCCTTTTGCCTTCAATAGATCAAAAACTTCAAGCAAAAAATGTTCAGGTTCATTCAAATGTTCAATAACATCAAGTGCAATGCAAAGTTCATACTTGCGACGGGGAATTTGCGAAGCAAAGGATTTATCAAGATCCAGAGCAAGTGCTTCCGATTTGCCGGCTAGATCAGGTGTGTTTTGATCAACTGCTATATGTTGATTCACATTCTCTGCGACATGGCTGCTTAAAATTCCACGATTCGCACCGAGTTCAATGCTTACCATGCCTGGATGCAGGCCTGCGCTCTTCAATACATACTGATGCAAGGAATAAGGGCTTCGTTTAAAAACGTAATTCTCAGATTCAAAAAGACCGAAATCAAAATTCCGTTTGTAATAAAGACCAAGGTTTACAAGATTGTAGGCAATAACGGATCGCATACAGTTGTATGCATACTCAAAGCCGTTTACGTGACAAACTTCAGTTCCATAAAATGTTGGAATAGAAACTTCTTTGATCGTTAGCCCTTTTGCAAGGACTTGAATAATGATTTCTGTATCAAAGTGAAAGCCATCAGAATTGTACGTAAATGGAATCTTTTTCAAAGATTCAACACTGTAAGCTCTGAGTCCAGTATGAAATTCTGAAAGGTTCGCTTTGAGCAAACGATTTTCGAAATTTGTAAGAACCTGATTTCCGATCCATTTATAGAAGGGCATTCCGCCTTGAAGGGCCTGTTTTTTGTTCATCATTCTTGATGCAAAAACAGCATCAGGATTGTCCTTAAATTGTGAAAGGATACGAGGTAGATATTCAGGCGCATATTGGCCATCTCCATGCAAAAGTACGACGATGTCATGTCCCTTTTCCATGCAATACAGATATCCGATTTTTTGATTCCCGCCGTAGCCGCGATTAAATGGCGTTTTATAAGCGGTGATATTGCGGTTCGGATATTTTTTGATAATGCGATTGGCTACCTCGAAAGTCATATCGCTTGAGCTGTCATCAATAATAAAAATTTCAGCAAAATAGGGCATCAGTTGTGAAGGAATGCGTTCGATCAGCGATTCGAGATGTGCTTCTGCGTTATACGCAACGATGAAGATTGCTACGCGGCGGGATTTTAATACTTCTAGTGCCGCCTGATGTTCTTCCGGTAGAATTTCTTCTACGGCAAGTTTTCTGATGCGTTCCAGTGAGCCTGACCTCAGAGTGATGCTCCCATACTAACCAGCTTCATTTTTTCAACCAGAAACAGATCGATTTCCGAGTCTGATAATTGTTGATCCGAGTTCTGATCAATTCTTTTCATTACTTTGTCCATTTGATCTAAGATTGTGTGTCCAATATCGCCAGTTTGCACAAAATCACTTCGCGCACTATTAAATTCTTTTCGAAACTCTGAACGATTGAAAGTAAGTTTCCAATCATGCCCGCGTTCGTCAAATGCGATGAGGGGTAGGAGCAGCATTTTACCTGCATGTATAACGCCGCTTCGGAAGACGCGTTTGTATTCTCCTCCCCTGAGGTTCGTTTCTTTGACATCATTCAGAAATTCATAATTTTCGCGGCCTGAACCTGCGTCAAAAATATCGATGTAACAGATATCAAAAAAATCTTGCTTAGGATAATCGCGCGCCGCCTGAAGTGCCATAGCCAGATCAAATAAGCTAAGTGTGCCTGTTGGTTTTCGGTCAGGCTCACTCGCAAACTTGAAACCACCCGTAATTTTACCTTTTTCAAATGAAGAGGTCATTCGAAACCAAACAGGTTTATGGTTTGGAAAAAATTTTTGAACCTCCGAGTTATGTTCTTCCAGATCTCGAGCAATAACGATATTTGATTTTAAGAATGGATCGTTCCAGTTCACGAAATTCTGGGCGGTATTGTCATCAAGAAACACAAGGGTTGGTTTATCGACATTTTTTCTGATTTGCTCTTTCAGTTTGCCCGCCTGTGTCTTTGATGGATCATATCGTTTGATAAATGCGGGCAAGGTATTTGGCACTGAAAAAAGAATCGTAAGTACAAGAAGCGGAATCAATATCTGAGGCTGGAATTTCGAATCAAACGACACCTCTGTAACACTTCGAGCGATAAAGAGAAGGAGGATTGGAGTAAAAGAGTAAAAAAAACGAGGTCCGAAGAAAAGGTCCTGATAAAAATAAAAAAAATAAAGTGCAATTAAGAAACAGCATCCTGTGATAAAAAGCTTGTCCCAAGTTTGAAGTTTCTGTCTCCAGAGAAAACCAATCACAAAAAGTAGCGAGCCAGAGTACCATCCTCCAATCCAATGATTTAATCCCAGCAAATTATTTGAAGCATTATCAATCGCTTTCAATGGACTGTGAGTGCCAATATAGTACTGCCGGAAGCCTAAGCCCAAGTCAGGAAATTCAAGTTTGTATCCAGATTGAAGTGCATTGCCTGTTGTTTTTAATTGGTAAAGAAAGAGTGCGATCGTTCCAACTAAGAATCCAAACAGAATAGCAACAGGGATACGAATTGTTTTTCTTCGGACGGCCTGGAATGAAACGTACGCAACCACAGGAAGCAGGAAAGGTAACAACGAAAAAGTGCGAACCAAAATTACGCCAATAATTCCCACAGCTAAACCAGCGAGTGGCAACAGCTGAGGTTTTTCAAGACTCAACCTCAACAAGAAGATAACAATCGAAGCGAAAAACAGTTCTGGTGTAAAAACCATAACAGTAGAGGACATGACAACGATAAAAGGAGAAATGGCCAGAAGCCAGCCAAGTAGGATTGCAGTTCTGCGGCTGTGCCATCGTTGTGCATATAAGATCCATATTGCACACGTAAGAGCTGCCAGAAGCGGAGATACGAGCCACTCAAGATTGAATCGGGCGGCGGGAGCCATTAATGCGGCATATCCCGGAAAATACATACCGAACCATTTACCGTCCTTCATAACCAAAAGATCAAGCGGACCAGTAAATGCTTCTTGCATTAAAACTGGAGCTGGAGCGTAAAGTTTGAAATTCTTAAAGATATGCGCTTGAAACAAATGAGCTGCAGAATCCTGAACGACAGGTGTTTCCTGATAGACAAATATGGCAATCCATCCAGTAAGAGCAAATAAAAAAACAGGTGCGGTCCACATTAAGAAAGGATTAGTGGAGGCAAACTCCAGCAACCTCAAAAATCGATTCGTGATCTGCGATGCGAGCGAAGGAAAAATACGGAGCACTGAAACACAAACATATACAAATGCCGCTTGCTTGAAAAGCATCTCAGACCAGCTTTCGCGCGTAAAGATGGTTCCAAGACTCAGCCATTCTCCCCATGGAAGCAGCAGCACAAGTAAAGGCAAGCAAGCCAGAATTTTGTTTCGGGAAATATTTCGAAGTTCATTCAACACGAATGGTCCGGCGGCCAGAATGAAGCCACTGCATGCAAGGAGTACAAAAAGGAAATAATCAGACGAATGTTGGAAAAAATACCAACGCTGAATCATTTTCCATGCAGTGAAAAGTAAGATGATGCTGACAGCGTGTCTGATCAGTACCAGTTTACCGGACATCCAGATTCCCGGTGTCGATTTCATGGCTTATCGTTGGAAGAAAGAGCCAGTACCTTTTCCGCAAATTCCTTTCCCTGCAAAACAGCGTCTTCCATACTTGAATAATTCCAGGATCCATATCTGCCAAAGCTGTAAACATCATGCATATTTAAATAATTGTGCACATGCGTCACTGTTTTTGATCTGGCTTTGTTGTAAATGACATATGCATAATTCAGCAGAACTGGATACACAATTGCGAGTTTGTCCCCTTTTCGAAGAATCTTTGCGTTGCGCAAAGCTTCAAGTGCTTCTTTTGTCACCTTTTTTACATCGTGTTTTTCATCTGAACGCAAAGAAATTTCAATAAACAAGGAAGAAGTTCCTTTTGGCGCCGCATTTTTTGAAATATTAGAAAGGCAACCGATACGATAAAAAGGTTTGTTTCGCTCAGGAAAATAAACCCAGTGATAAGGAATAATTTCCTCACGCTCAACACCGATGTTGATGTTTAGAACAGAAATGTATTCCAATCGATCGTAAGCGGAGCTTAATAAAGATGTTGGATTTTCGACGCATTTCAAGAACTGATGCAAGGGCATCGTTGAGAGTAAATACCTGTAGCGGATTTTCTTGCCATTGCGAAGAGTAACTCGCTTCTCTTTGATATTGATTTTTTCGACCGGGCTATCGAGATGGAGCTCTCCATTTACAGGAATTCCATTTGGAAAAATTCCAATGCCACCCTTCTTCGGATAATAAAAGACAGGGTTGTATCCGAACTGTTTATTCTTGATCCCTAGAGCCCCATTGATCACATCTTCTACGTTCGGTTTTGGAATGGACCAGTTCACCCAATCAAGCGAGATATCACGAAGATCATGCTGCCACAGCTTCTGGTTATAGGGCACCATAAAATACTTTGAGATTCCTTCTCCAAATGTCTCATAAATCCAATCATGAAAATTCCCAATTTTTTTCGGTTGCTTGTGAGATAGGGTTTTCACAAAACCAAGTAAACATTCTTTAATTATTTCTGGAGGCAAACCGTAAGTATTTGCCTGGAAGGGATAATCAGTAAAGCGGTTTTCCAGGAAGATTGCGGCTTTGCGCTGGTGCTGCTGAATCTTGTCACCAATCAACCTGGTGATCAGTTCGCGGCCTTCTTTTGTTCGGAAATGTATTAGATGGCCGGTGCAATCAAAAGTAAAACCATCTACTTGAAATGATTTACAAAGCCCACCAACGCGTTCATCGCTTTCAACGATCGTATGTTCTTTGTTTCCCAAATGATACCCGGCGCTCAAACCGGCCAGGCCTGCACCAATGATCAGAAATTCCGTTTCCATTAAGCGACCTTTACACGACCCAATATCACACCAAGCCCCATAAAGCAGAGTGCAACGATTATGTACAGGGCCAACGAATAAGTGAATGGAAGAAACATGTTTAATAAAGCAAGGATGCTTAAAATGGATGCGGCAACATACGAACCGATTACAATTCTAGTAATCGGCCAGCCAGCGAATTTCAGGCGAATTGCAAAATGATCTTTGCTTCCAAGGAAAGGTGATCTTCCCTTTAACAGGCGAAGAATTACGACATAAATCGTGTCAAAAATAGCTACCCCAAAAATCAATAGTGGATTGAAGAAAGCGAGCTTGTTCACATCAGAATAGTCGCCGACAATTGCAAGAGCCCCCAGACATAATCCAAGAAACATACTCCCTGTGTCCCCCATATAGATTCGGGCAGGTCGGAAATTATACCTCAAGAAGCCCGCAAGACTTCCAGTTAGCGTCAATGCAAAGATTGCAATCATCGTGTCATTCTTCAGGGCTGCTACTAAAAACAAACAAAATGAAGCCACAAGCGAAATCCCCGCGCAAAGTCCATCCATGATGTCGATGATGTTCATCGCATTGGTCATGCCGATGATCCACAAGACGGTTAATGTCAGGTTCAAAAAGGGATGAAATGTTTCAATCCGAATGAACACGCCGCCTTTAATCAGAACAAAGGCTGCAATAATCTGCCCGGTAAATTTTGCGGTAGGAGTTAACACTCCAAAATCATCAATGAGACCTAGAAGTAGAACGAGCGTACTTGAAAGTAGAATCGCAAGAATGCGTTGATCGAGTTTATAAAACAAACAGAGCGGTATTAAAACTCCAAGATAAATTGCGAGACCACCAAGATACGGTGTAGCTTCAGTCTGATGCTTTAGACGTCCATCAGGATTGTCTACAACTCCAAAACGCAAAGCAGCTGCGCGTGCTATTGGAGTACCGTAGAGTGCGAGAAGAAATGCCAGGAAGGAGGCAAAAAAGTAAGACAAACTCATTTTGGGACATTATACACGAGGCTATTCCACCTTTAGTTCGTAAATTCGAATTTGTTGTCTGTCGTAGACGATAGAAAAGGGTAGATCCAGTTTTGGCAGCTTATATATTCTTTCCTCCCAGGCAAGAAAAATGTACCGAATGTTATTCTGCCTTATGAACTCCGGATTTGGTGATTGATAAAATCGTTCTACCGCGAGACGTTTTTCAGGACTTCGTGGTGTCAGTTGCGAATGCCCCCAATATGAAGTGAGGCCTGTATGAGCCGGGACAAAGTTTGCTGTAACAAATGCACTCAAAACCGAACCATCTTTGTGCTGATTTGAAAGCCATTGAAAAGCGTTGATATATGCTTTTGGAAGATAGAAGGGCATTGTTCGAGATTGCAGTTCCTGAATTTCTTTTTTCATAACATAAAAGTTGGTGCTGGAAAGAATCAAGACGATTGCTGCAATTAAAATTGGCTTTCGTACTTTTTCTGCAAGACCGACTGCCGCTAAAATTGCAAGAGGGAATTGAACTCCTGAGATCAATCGCCTTTGAAAAGGAACAGGTGAGTAAGCAAGCCCGAACTGTATTAAAATCCAGGCCACCAGGAAAATGATGACTCGCTTCTGTTCTCGATTTTTTATCTTATAGATAAGGCCTGCTGCGGCGAGCAGTATTAAAGGCAGAAAAGCAATTGCGAACGCGCTGAATTCGGGAGATGGAAGTACGTTTTGTTCTGCTGCGCCTTGAGCGTATGGAAGTTTTGTTAGCCACACATAATAAAGAACAGGTGGAAGGGAAACAACAAATGCAAGTGAGAAGAAGATAATCTTCTTCCGCCAGCCTGTATATAGCCATAATCCAAGCGAGCTTAGAGCCGTTAATGTAATCGCATCAAACGGATGATCCCACCAGAGTAATCCAAGACAAACAAGGAAGACCCATAGAGCGCCTGGTCGATTTTCACCGTGTAGAAATAATGCGGCAACTGCAACCCAAAATAAAAGAATCGAATACTGAAAATGCGGCGCTTCTCCAAGAGTCAAGAATAAAAAGGCTTCCGGCAACCCAAGATCTGCACTTCCTGGAACAATTTTGTGAAAAAAATATCCTGCACCGGAGGTAAAAGCCAGAAGAAGAAATGCGATATTGATCCGGCTCTGGTTCTTTTCAAAAACTTTTATTAAAGGGAACAAGGACGCAAGCAGGATTATTGAAAAGATCAGGCGCCAGATATGAAGAATAACTGGTGTACTAAGATTTGCCCAACGAAAAGGAAGCGAGATTGCAGAATAGAAAGGTCGAATCAAGAATGGTGTTTGTTTTTCGGATGTATAAGGATTTCTAAAGATGAATTTACCGTCGAGGGCTTGTCTTAGCCATGCTCCATTCGCGTTAAAATCTGAAGCATTCATACTGCGGATGCCCGAGTAATTTGAATCAGGCACTTTTTGCAAATATCCGAAAAAGCACACAGAGGAACTGAGAAGCAAAGCCAGAAGGACTAAAAGACCTCTGATTAATAGAGTTTTGCTATTCGGCATTAAGAGTTCGGACAATCGCCAGCGTTATAAATTGCCAGCATAGTTTGTTTTAGGTAGGAAGTTCAACAATGATATTGTCAATCAGACGTGTTGTACCAAAATTTACTGCAAGAGCAATCAGAATTTTCCCTTTCAATGTCTTAGGTTCTTTCAATTCAACCATGTCGGTAATTGAGATGTAATCGATTTTCGCAAGTGGTTCGCTTTCGATTATTTCGCGCATTTCTTTTATCAAGGGTTTTGGTTTTCGTTCCCCTTCTTCAATTCGCTTTTTAACATGTTCCAGAGCACGGTACAAAACTGGAGACGCCTTCCGCTCTTCTTCAGATAGGTAGACGTTACGCGAACTGATCGCAAGTCCATCGGCCTCGCGAGCGATTGGTAGCCGGACAATCTCAACATCCATGTTAAGGTCGGCAACCATTCTGCGAATGATAATCAATTGCTGAGCATCTTTCTGTCCGAAGAATGCAAAATGCGGATCGACTATGTGAAATAATTTGAGAACTACAGTTGTAACGCCTTCAAAATGTACAGGCCGTGAAACACCGCACATCTTTGCACTTAAATCTCTTACCTTTACATACGTGCTGTAATTTGCAGGATAGATTTCCTCTGTTTTAGGCAGAAACATGTAATCAACTTTTTCCGATGCTAGAAGCTCCGCATCGCGCGTAACATCACGCGGATACTTTTCAAAATCTTCTGAAGGTCCAAACTGAGCAGGGTTTACAAAGATGCTTACAACGACAATATCTGCCATCTTGCGCGCTTCGCGCACAAGACTGAGATGCCCATCATGAAGGAAACCCATAGTCGGCACAAAGCCGATAACTTTTCCCTCAGATCTTGCTTTTCGTGAGAGTTCCTTCATTTGAAGGATGCGTTGTATGACTTCCATAGAGCTCTTCTACCCGTTCGGAGAAAGAATCGGGCTCCGGCATATTGTAACCGTGCTCGTCTCCCGGATAAAGCTCTTCTTTGACTTCCCGGCAAAATTCATTGACTGCATTGAGGATCTGTGGATACAGATTTGCGTACCGTTTTACAAAGCGGGCATTACGCTGGGTGTCGATCAATCCAAGAAAGTCATGCCAGACCAACACGTGTCCATCACAATATTTGCCTGCCCCTATACCAATTGTGGGAATCCGCAAACGGGGGGTTATCTCGGCAGCCACGACAGAAGGAATACTTTCCAGCACAACGGCGAAAGCGCCTGCTTCCTGCACAGCAAAAGCGTCTTCAACAATCGTTATAGCATCATTCGACGATTTTCCTTGAACGCGAAATCCGCCAAAACGATGCATTGACTGGGGCGTCATACCAATGTGCGCCATAACCGGGATTTCAGCTTCAACCATTGCAGCAATCACTGCTGCGCGTTGTTTTCCGCCTTCCAGTTTTACGGCCGCACAGCCGCCTTCCTTAATGAACCTCGTTCCGTTTTGAATAGCCTGCGTAATCCCGTTCTGATATGAACCATAAGGCATATCGCCAACAACCAGAGCACGCTTGCATCCTGCAGCAACTGCACGACTATGATGAAGCATCTCATCCATGCCAATGGAGAGCGTATTTTCGTGTCCAAGCATCACCATCGAAAGTGAATCTCCAACTAAAACAATGTCTACATCCGAATGATCCAGGATCAAAGCAGACGGATAGTCATACGCCGTTAGCATTGTGATTTTTTCGCCGTGTTGTTTTTTGGAAATGAGACCGGGTAGTGTAACCCTTTGAGGGACCGATGGGGAATTTGACATTTTTTCTCCTCTGCCCGTTCGCATAGCGAATCGAGTGAAGCGCAATCAGTGTAAATTGGCCAGCTTTACTTTCTCCTGGTCCTTAGTGGATCCAGGGAAATTGCGAAACCAACTTACAACTCCCTATTTTAGTTTCCTCCAGGCCTTCCTGCAACCACTTACGTTTTATTTTGGTACACTTCATTTATGTTTTCGGGCCTGTCCCGGTTACGTCAATTCGCCGTTTTGAGTCTCTTTCTATTTTGTTCGGTTTTCTTTTTTCAGATTTATCCACATTTCATCTTCACGAACGAACATTCTCGCTTGCTTCTTACCTCGGCAATCGTGGATGAAGGAACAGTCCAGATCGACGAAGCAATACGAAGATTTGGAGATACACAGGATAAAGCCGGATTTGATGGACATTTTTATTCAGATAAAGCGATTGGAACCTCAATTCTGGCAATCCCAATCTATGCAGTAGCGAAAAAAATCGGTTTAAAGCAGGATACAGGCAAATATCTTTTCTGGTTGAAATTATTTTGTGTGACTATTCCTTCTATTTTATTTTTGGTTTTTATTACTAATTTTTGGGAAACAAATTTCAACGGAACGCATAACAAGTCACTCGCTTTCATTTTTGCTTTTGGAACAACTGCATTTCCGTACGCTCTTCAATTTATCAGCCATCACTTAACTGGCATCGTTCTCTTTCTAAGTTTTTATTTTGCCTTCACTGCAGCAAATCGAATTGAACGCGTGAACATGAATCTTTTTCTGAGTGCGATCTTCGCAGGGGCTGCGATGTTATTTGAATATCCTGCAATTCTTCAGGTTGGAATGATTTTCCTTTACGTTTTATTGCGTTCGGGAATTACTCGACGCCACTCCCTCGTTTTCATTGCGGCCCTTATTCCATTCGTACTCTTGATGCTTGGATACAACTACATTATTTTCGATGATCCATTTGACGTGACTTACAAGCATATGAGCGATCCGATTCATATGGAGCAACATTCGAAGGGGCTGATCGGTTTGAGATTGCCTGAAGTTGAAGCATTGTATGGTCTCTTACTGAGCTCCAGTAGAGGGCTATTTTTCTTTTCCCCGATTCTGCTTTTTTCAATTCCAGGAATATATCTTCTAATTCGCAATCGGAAATTTCGAGCAGAGGGCATCTTAATAATAGGGATTGTTCTCAGCAGTCTATTTTTTCATTCAGGAATGTCGAACTGGGATGGAGGATGGTCGTTAGGTCCACGTTATTTAACACCACTGGTCCCATTTTTGATGACCGCGGTTGCTTATTTTGTTGCGCAATCAATGAATGAAACTACGTTCAAGTTAAACTTCTTGTTTTTGTTATTGAGCCTGATTTCAGTTTTTTTTGTGACAATCGGTACAATTACTTTTCCTTTTCCTGCGCCTGATATTCCGAATCCGGTCTTTACATTATTTGTTCCGCTATTTATCAATGGTGCTTTCGCCAGGAATGTAGCTGAATATTTTGGGATTCATGGAGCAGCTGTTGGGTTTGTCTTCTATACAGCCTTATTGATTACGTACTTCACACTGACCTTGCCTCAAAAAGAAGTTCGCATACCAAGTTTTAAGAAATTGGCTTACAGTTCTGCAGCTGTGATTCTTTTTCTTTTGCAAATCGCGATTGGCGTAGCGTACAAACATTACAAGTGGGAACCATTCCACAGTTATTCTCTTGGTTCGATGTATTTTTTTCTTGGAAAATGCAGCGATTCTATTTCTGAACTTCGGAAAGCTGAGAATGCAAATCGCGATCAAAGACTGAGAGGATGGATTGTAGGAAGAGCATGGCAGGTAAAAGAGACTTGCGGCTCCAGAAAATCCGGCTCCTAGTTGCGTAGTGGGATCTGGGACACATTCGATTCAGACAACAAGATGATCTGAATGTCATTTTTTCCGTTCACCAGACTGTCTTCTGGAATTAATGCACCAAAAGCATGGCTGGAGTTATTTAACCTGAATGAATTTGTGACAGCTCTAATTGTTCCATTAACTCCAATTCCGAGATTCAATTGTTGAAGCTTCCCATCTGGAAAATAGATACTGCCTGTTACAAATACCGGAAGATAGTTTGATGCAAGATCGACGTTCATAAAGCCTTGTGGATTATATAGAGACGCTTTTTTGCCTGAAAGATCGGATCTAATTTCTTTTGAACTGCTGTTGAGCCAGCGTTGCGAAAAATCTGTTGGCGGCAATGCGAAAGGATGGCCCTCTCCTAATCGATGGATACGGAAATTAACGGATTGAATCTTTGCATTTTCAACAGAATTAAATTGTAACGATTTCCCTTTATGGTTGAGAACTGTTACCTGAGTGCGGTTTTTCGGTGGATCGTGTAAGACCGAAACACCAGTTACATTCCACGGCATTTGAAAACCTAAAATTTCTGCGATCGTTGGAACGATATCCGTTGTTTGAACCATCCAGTCTAAAATGCGTCCTGTTTTCTGTCCCGGTTTTTTGATAATCATTGGAACGAAAATAATATCTGCATAGTTAGTTTCAGTTATGATTCGGCGTGCATCTCCTGGTCGAAAACTTGCGCCATGATCGGCAGTAATGATGATCAACGATTGATCAAATAATCCGATCTCTGTTAATTTTGAAATTAACCTGCCTATCAAATGATCTGTATATGCAACCTGTAACATGTGGCGTTGTTGAGCACATAATGAAGCGGAATCTTCCTTTGTCCATCGTTCATAGCGCACAAACATTCCATCAAGAGCCACAGCTGAGTATTCTTTGCCCGATGGAAGAAATTGCCATGGCGAATGAGGTAACTGGCTATGCAGAAAAAATAAGCCAGGTTTTTCGGATGGAATAATTGAATCGAGAAACAATTGAAAAATTTCGGGTCGTGTTCGATCAAGACCTGAGTCTTTTGCTATCGCTGTTTGCTGTGCAAAATTTCCCCAATTGCCAGTGACTGCAGGTAGCGATACTCGCCAGTCGGCAGGAAGGACGATATTCAAATAAATAATTCCGAGATCCTGTAACACTGACCTGAAGTGTTCTAAGAAATTTTCAGACGATGCATCAGTAGCGGTTTTCTGCGGAAGAAGTGAGATTGCTTCAATGGCTTGAATATCGTACGACTCAGAAAGCAACGTAAAAAGATTTCTTGGATAATCGCGGACAATCGGCAATCGTTTGTGATCAGGTGTGCTTCCAGTCAGGATCGCAGGCACAGATGCATGTGTTGTTGATGCCGAGGTCGTCGCATGGCGATACCAGTCTGCTTGACTCAGAAGTTTCGCAAAATTTGGATAACTCTTTTCATCAAGAAAACCTTCTTTATTTAACAAAGAAACTAGCGGAAACTCATCAAAGACAACAAACACAATTGGAACTTTTGATGAAGTTTTGAAGTGAGGCAAAACCGGCTCATTGAATTGAAGCATCTTCCGGACCTGAGGCTGGAAAAAAAATAGTCCAGGAATCAATAAAACCGCAGGAGTCAGGAATAAGAAAAACGATCGAAAGTTCTTAAAACGTAAATATCCGGCGGTAACTCCAATTGCGCAGACAGTGATGCATCCTACAATGAATAAAGGGTTAAGCTGTGAGTCTCTATATAAAGGCAAAACGATTAGCGTAAGAAGGACAGTTAGGATAGTGACGAACAAAAAGTTTCTCAGCGCAAGAGAGACTTTTCCCAAAGCATGAAGGACCGCTATCAAAAGAAATGGAATAATAATTGAAACAACGAGGACGAGTAACACAAGTTCAATTGCACTGACTCTTCTGAAGACGAAGAATTCAACCCCTCGTGATAAGACCTCAAACAATGGCTGAGCAACAGCGAGATTCCAACAAGCTGAAATTGCGAACAGATCCAGGCCGGTAATTGACGAATGATTTTGAGGCTTTGTCAGTTCAACTCTCAACGTGAGCCAAGAGGAATGTAGTACCGTGTGCCTTTTCCCATCGTTCGAATCATGGTGACAAGGTCTTCCATGTCCTGGGAATTCTCAACGAAGTCGATATCGGAAGTATTTATTACAAGCAAGGATGAAAGCTTGTAATGGAAGAAAAAATAATTGTAGGCTTGCATCAATTCTTTAAGATAATCGCGAGTTATTGTTTTTTCATATTCAAGATTCCGCTTCTTGATCCGCTGCAGCAATACATCCAGAGAGGCTTGCAAATAAATGACAAGATCTGGCCGGGGAATATTCGGTTCAAGAAGGGTGTAAAGACGCTCATAAATTAAAAGTTCATTGTCGGAGAGATTTAGATATGCAAAAATTTTATCTTTTTGAAAAATGTAATCACAGACTAAAGTTTCCTGAAATAGATCGGCTTGCTGCAGTTTTTGCTGTTGTTGATATCGCATAAGAAGAAAAAAGAGCTGTAGCTGGAATGCAGAACCAGGTGTTTCTTTATAAAAGTCTTTTAAAAATGGATTGTCCAAATCCTCCATTATTTTTTGAGCTTTTAAATGAGTAGCGAGAAGTTCGCAAAACGAAGATTTTCCGACACCGATCGGGCCTTCAACAGCAATGTAATGGAAATCCATAGAAGAATTTTACCACCACAAAGACTCTGAGTCTTTGCGGTAAATTTAAATTATCCGAAAAGGCTGCTGCGTGAGTTTTCGTTGTCGCTGTAATGTCGCGCCTGATTTCTACCGTTCTCTTTTGCATCATAGAGTGCACGATCAGCGCGCTCAATCAATTCGGTTTTATTTTCTGCATCGGCTGGAAACGTAGCAAAGCCAACGCTAATTGTCACAGCAAATGATTTGTTATCGCGTTTAAATGAGGCACGTTGAACGGCTTTGCGCCAGCGTTCTGCTGTTTTTCTTGCATTCTTTACATCAATACCAGGAAGAAGCGCCGCAAATTCTTCCCCGCCATATCTTGCGAGAATGTCAATTTTTCTCGCTCCTTTTTTCAAAAGTAAGGCAAGGCTTCTCAGAATGAAATCGCCGACGGGGTGTCCGAAGGAATCATTAAAGCCCTTGAAATGATCGATATCCATGAGCATCAGAGTCAGGTTTTCATTCAACCTCGATGCACGTTCGATTTCACGATCGATGGCTTCCTGAAAATATCGATGGTTAAAGAGAGTCGTCAATCCATCTGTGATGGCAAGCTGCTCCATTTTGGTTATGATGGCTGAGTTTTCCAGGCTGACTGCCGCTTGATTTCCGAGAATCGAAAGAACACGCGCTTGATGTGATGAAAATGCATCTTTTTGCTTACTTCCAAGCAAAACAGCTCCGATGACCGATTGTTGATGCCTCATAGGAACTGCAAGATAGGTTGTAAATTCACCCATATTTTCCTCATGTCTCAACACAGGCATCTCTTGAAGCTCGAAGTTGCGAACTTGGGATGATGAGCGGTTCTTCCATACTCTGCAAAAACCATGAAATCCAGGAACTGCCATTATTCTCAAGATCAGCGAATGTGATGGGAGCTTCATTATTGTCGCTCCATTCATAAACCTTGTATTTGGACGGATCTGCCTGAGTTACCGCAACAGCTGTGAAATCCGATTTCACAATTTCGCCGCATAACAAATTGAGTCTTTGTACAATTTCTTCAAAATCAATCAAAGATGTAAGTTCTTTGCTTGCATGATAAAAAGCTTGAAACTCAAATGCACGTTCCTCGCGTTCCTTGGCAAGCCGTGCCATTCCAATTGTTTCTGAAATTTGTGCAGCAAAAGACTCCAGTGCGGGAACTGCATCAGGTGCAAAATATTTTAAGTGCGATGAATCCAATGAAAGTACACCTTCAAGCCTGTCATTATGAAGAATTGGAACAGCGACAAGCGAACGCACAGGATGATTTTTCTTGTAATGAGTCGTCGGAACTCCATCCTCTCGTTCTTGCTGAAAATAGAACTTTTGATTCAGAGCACTCCAACCGACAGGTCCTTCGCCCATACTCACAGAGATATCGGTTTTTAATTCCTCAATATTTGAGCAATGTTCTCTGACCCGTAATTGTTGTCTTTGTGGCAGGTATTGCCAGATCAATGATGTATCGGGCTTGAAAATTCCATGGATCAGCTGAAGGACTTTTTGAAGTGATTCATCAAGTGCCAGAGCTGCATCAACTTTTCGAGAAATCTGACCTGAATCGCTGATTTGTGAAACAGATTCTTTTTCGACTTGATGGATTCCATATTTTAAGTCATCGAGTTCACGCTTAAATTCATCCTTAAGGCGTTTTTCTTCACGCAGCAAAAATGCGGTCAGTGTTCCGGCTATAAAGAATAACGAATATCGAAATAATACTTCTTCGGGACGCTCATACTGATAAGAAAACTCGCGGACTGTTTCTATTCCTAATAAAGTGGCTGCAACACCTACAAAAGTTTTGTAATGAAGAACTGCGGCGAGAATGATTGAAATCAAATAAAACAAAAGATCGGCATATTGCCAGTAATGTTTAAGAATGATCAGAGCAACCAAAAGCGATGTACTGAATAAATAATCTTTGAGTTTTCTTCCGTAAGTTAAGCGCCAGATCAATGCCTGTACGGGAAACAATACGCCGAAAAGTCCAGAAATTGCCAATGGATAATCCTGGAAAGGAATAAAATAAACACCAAAGAAAGCAAGAGTAATCAAGAGCATGAAGAAGATTTGCTTCTGAGTTATCGTCATTGCTATTACTGAAGGTCCAAATCCATTATTCCACCATTCCTCCTTAAATGGAGGGGATTTTGCGGAATTCGGAAATAAGATGAGGAATGATTAAATGAATAGCCTTTGCGCGGTGAGAGTATTGCGACTTTTCTTTGATACTCATCCGTCCAAAAGTGTGGGTCGCTCCATCAGGAATAAAGATAGGATCATATCCGAACCCCTGTGTGCCATCTGGTTCCGCAATGAGAGTTCCATCGCATCGTCCTTCAACTGAATACTGTGTCTGGTCGTTTACTATTAACATAATACTACAAACATAGTACGCTCGACGAAGCTCTGAATCGGCGGCTTCGGAGCCTTTTTCGATTGCATTCAGCTTTTGCAGGACAATCTGGAGTCTGCTCGCATCATCTGGAGCAATTCGTGCAGAATGGATTCCGGGAAAGCCATCCAGCGCCGGCACCACCAGGCCAGAATCTTCAGCAAGCACAGGCTTTTTGAAATTTTCCCAGTAGTATTTTGCCTTTTGTGCTGCATTTTCAGCAAAAGTGAACCCGGTTTCCGGAGCTTCAGGGATCGCTGGAAAGTCATTTAATGAATATAAAGGAATTCCAATCTGACCCAGTGAAGTACGAATCTCGAAAAACTTATTCTGGTTTGTCGATGCTAGCAGAAGGAAACGTTCACCTGAGGGTGGGGAGCTGTTGCAGTACCCTTTCATTTACGGCTCCTTCCAGAACTTTTTGCTGAAGTTGAATTAACTCGCGGATACCTTTCGTTGCAATTCGCAACATTTCTTGAAGATCTGTCTCTGAAAAAGGACGCTTTTCCGCAGTGCCTTGAACTTCAACAAATCTTCCTTCACCTGTGCAAACAACATTCATATCTACATCTGCTCTGGAATCTTCAAAAAAGTTCAAGTCAAGCGCAGGTTGTTGATTCACAATTCCCACACTGATTGCTGCTATATAATCGCGTAACGGAATATTACTTAATATTTTTTCCTCAACCATTTTGTTCATTGCGAGGGCCAATGCGACAAATCCTCCGGTAATGGAAGCTGTTCGTGTGCCGCCATCAGCCTGCAATACATCACAGTCGATCCAGATCGTTCGTTCACCCATGGAATACATATCAGTAACGCTGCGGAGCGCGCGCCCCACAAGTCTCTGAATTTCTTGAGTACGGCCAGAAGGGCGGCCTTGAGAAGCTTCACGCGTAATTCGGGTGTTAGAAGAACGCGGGATCATTCCATATTCCGATGTGAGCCAGCCTTGACCTGAATTTTTCAAAAAAGCTGGGACACGATCTTCGAAACTGGCGGTACAGATAACACGTGTATCTCCGACTTCGATCAATACTGAACCATCCGCAGTCTTTAAATAATTCGGTGTGATGATCGTTTTGCGGATCTGATCTGATGCGCGTCCATCGTGTCTCATATGAATTTGAATATAGCTTATATCTCGTGAGACGCAAAGGAGAGTTAATTTTTCTGTTGACGTGGTGCTAAAGCAACCAGGGTTGGGTCCGGACGAAGTGGTCTGCTTAAATCCATATGTCCATTCAACGTTTCCACTGCACGATCTTCAATCAATATTTGCACACGTTTAATTTCAGGAAAGTTCAGGGTTAAAGAGTTAACGATGGAAAAGACCGTATTCATTTCTGCCAGGGATCCGCCTTGATGTTTCGCAGATAAGTCTCCCGAAAAATCTGCATAGGCAACACCTTCTTTAGTAATAAAAAGGTCGCGCGCTTCTGTTCCATCAGGAACGGTTTTCACAAGATCACTTTCTGGGCCGAGCATCAATTCTTTTAAAACTTCAAATGCTTGATCATGGAGTGTTGCATGATAGGGCACGAATCGATCTTCAGATTGAAGCATTCCTGAACCCGCGGTGCCAAAGAAAAGTTTTACATTGATTCGGCGCTGATTTTTGGGCTGTTCGGGCGGTTTCTTCGTTTCAGATGTGGAGGTGGATTTTGGAATTGGTTTCTTTTGTTCAGCGGGCCTCTTCTTCAGAAAATAGAAAAGACCTCCGAAGACAATGGCGAATAATAGAATTCCTATTACGATTGGTCTATTCATGGGAGGTATTAAAGATGCTATCTGCCCGATTGAAGTGCCACGGGCTGGCTATTTTGAGTCTGCTTGAATGATTCTATGCTTCGGAAAATTGCACGCGCAATTTTCATTTGATATTCGCTCTCTCGCATCATCTTCTCCTCTGCCGGGTTATTGATAAACCCAATTTCCACCAATACAGCTGGCATCGTAGCTCCCATTAATACTCTGAAGGGTGCTTGTTTGATCCCGCGATTTGCGATACCGAGCGTTTCGTTCATTTCTTTTTGAATCAATTCAGCAAGCTGACTGCTTTCAGCAAGGTACTCTGTTTGGGCCATATCCCATAGAATCAATTTCAGATCATCGCCAACGCCGGAGACATTTTGATCAAGGCCCAAAGCGTTATTTTCTACGGCGGCGACATTTCTAGCTTCATCATCGGTTGCCTTTGCGGACAAAAAATATGTTTCCGCTCCTTTTCCATAACCTCGTAAGGTTGCGTTTGCATGAATGCTTATAAAAAGATTTGCTTTGTTGTTGTTCGCAAGTGCCGTTCGATCATCGAGTGTAATGTGTTGATCGCCATCCCTTGTCAGGATTACGCGTATACCAGAATTCTCCAGGATCGATTTCAATTTGCGGGCAATTCCAAGAACTACATCTTTTTCATTGGTTCCGTTCGGACCTACAGCACCAGTTTCTTCACCACCATGACCGGGATCAAGAACGATGACATGTTTTTCAGTTGTTGTAGATGGAAGAAGTGTGGGCGTTTCGATAGGTTTCGATGGGACAGTCTCAATTTGTTCAGGTTCACCGGGAGCCTTTTTAAAGAAATCGACAACGAGCCGGGCCGGCTCACCGAGTTCAAAGGATTTGTAAGATCCATAACCCTGATCTACTTCTAACTGGATTGTTTTTCCGGAAACTGTAAGTTTCTTCAGTACACCATCGCCGAAGTCAGTATTCTGAAAACCGGGAACAAAATCATCACTTTCAGGCGTAATTGTCAGCATGCGATTTTGAAATGTTAACTTGTAGCCAACGGGACGCACGGATTGCAAAACAATTCGTGAATAATCCTGTTCAAGCGAATACTTCAAAATGACTTGATTCGGTAGAACGTCTCCTAGAATCAAAGAGCGGCTGCTTTCAAGCCATAGTACACGTTTTTCGCTGATGCTTTTGATTACCTTAGAGATGAAATCGAGAGGTACAAACCACTCGCCCTGTACAACGTAAACTGCCTGATTCAATGAAATCAGTTTTCCATCAAGAGAAACAAGAGCACGATTTGCTGAAAGAATAATGTTGTGTTCGCCTGCAGTTACTGAAAGGCTTTGATTGGCCGCAATAGGATTTACAGCGAGCCCAAAGGGCTGATAGAAATCAGATAATCGGATATACGGTGAACCTTCGATATTTTGAAGTGGTACTAAAGTTTTTTGAGCGCCTTCGAATATTGTAATTTTTGCATCTTGTGCATCAGCAGCGAGAGAGAAAACAGGCAGAGTAGGATTGTGTAAAAAATAGGAAAGTTATGGTGGAGGCGGCGGGAGTCGAACCCGCGTCCGAAAGTTTTCCACATTGACATCTACGTACATAGCCATGTTTATTGAGTCTCGCCGTTGTTCCGCCAACAGGCAGGCATCCCAACAGGCCAGTCCCCAAAGTTTAACAAGATAACCGGGAACAAGGTTACCTCGCGATCCTGCTAAATGGCGCTGCCTTAATCCCGCAGGAAAAAACTAAGGAAGCGTGACTACTTAATTAAGCAGCCAGTGCAAAGTTGTTATTTGCAGTTGTGTTATTGCCACTTCTTTAACGAGTGTGTGACCAACTCGGTACGCAGCCAATGCTTCTCAACATCCGTCGAGCCCGTTTCGCCCCCATAACTTTGTCTTAGCAGTACAATCTCTGCTTTCAATATTGAGTGTGGGAAGCACAAAACTGTTCTCAAAATGGTACCTCATGAGTATAACGATGATGGCCCCAAAGTTCAAGCCAAATCAGGGTTTAGGTGATTTTTCACGGCGATTGACAAAGAAAATTTGATTCGGGATAATGAGTTTTCAATAGCCGATCACCCGGTGAGGGTAGGTTGTGCCTTTTTTCGTTTGTGCCTAATAAGTTGCGAAGAGTTGCCATCAAACTGAAGGAGGTCTGATGAGCTTTCCAGAGTACTTGAAAGAACGATTATCTGAAGACTATCGGAACCTCATTATTCAAAAGCTAGAAGAGGTTAAGCAGCAATCTGAGAGTTTGAAGGCCAACTTTTCGCCTTCATTTTCTGCGATTGATGATGATTTGCGCGGAAAAGTGCAACAAGAATTAGCTCGTTTAAGGGAAACACTTGAGGCGGAATTAAATTCAGTCCAGGACAGGATGAGAGGTCAGGTTACGAGTGCGGTCGATCAATACATCACCTCCTGGTATCATTCTGACATTTCGCCATTCCAACAGCAGCTTGAAATTTTAATTTCGGATATTGTTTCGAATTTGCCGGCCCCGCCGAAAAAAGCAAATACAGATTTGAATTCACTTTGCCGTCTGATTGAAAAGATGGAAACTGCGGGCACTCAGTCTGAAGTGCTCAATATGCTTTTGAAGCACATTTCAGATTGGGTTACACGTGCAGTTTTGTTTGTTGTGAAAGGTGAAAATGCAACGGGGTGGGCCGCATTTGGATTGGGTGCTGATTTTGATGCTAACAAAATCCGCCAGATTTCGATCGGTCTTGCGCAGAATCATGTTTTGCGTGAAGCCGTACAAACAGGTGCAGCTGCCTTTGGCCATACTGAACAATATTCTGATAATTCGCAACTCTATCTTCAACTTGGCGGGGATTTTCCAAAGACTGCGCTTGCATTTCCAATTATTGTTCGCGGCAAGATCGCTGGAATTTTGTATACCGATCTCAATGAAGATTTGTCCGAAAGGCCAGATCTTCCGAATCTTTTAACGCTTGCATGTAAGTCAGCCGGTATGACAGTCGATCTTTTACCGGTTCGACCCAAAGTTGCACCGAAGCAACAATCCGCACCAGCTTCAATGGATGAACCAGAGCCACCTCCGGCCGTTGTTGCTTCAGCGCCAGAACCCGTTCAGGAATCGAATCTTTCGGACACGACTGAAACTGAAACAGAATCACACGCTGCACCAACATTGCAGCTGACACATCCATACCGTGATACGGCATCCGAATCAAGTTCAACTGTAATCATGCCGAGTCCTCTCATGATTCCAGCAGTTTCAACGGAAGATCAGAAGTTACATGAGGATGCTAAGCGGTTCGCGCGTCTTCTTGTAAGTGAAATCAAGCTCTATAATGAAGCCCAGGTTTCTGCCGGGCGCGAGAATAGAGATTTATATGATCGCTTGAAAGACGATATTGAAAGAAGCCGCAGGATGTATTTAGAAAGAGTTCCTGAACACATTCATTCAACAACAAATTATTTTTACGAAGAACTCGTACGAACTCTAGCGAACGGCGATCCAATACTGTTAGGAATGTGATCGTCTCCCCTTTTCGTCACATTCAATTCCTAAATTAATTCATGCGCGAACTCCTGAGCTGCTGGCAAAGTACACGAATGATCGTTTTGATCGGATTGTGTGCTGCTTTATATTCCGTTACGTCAGCTTCGTTTAAATTTCTTACCGTGATTCCTGGAATCACTGAGATACGTCCCGGTGCGTGTATCCCAATTGTGTTCAGTGTTTTTTTTGGTCCTGTTGCTGCATGGGGAAGCGCCTTTGGAAATGTCATTGGTGATGTAATTGGAGGAACTATCGGACCCGGAAGTCTATTTGGAATGCCGGGAAATTTCCTTTATGGTTATATCCCTTACAGAATCATTCGCAGCTTTGGTGCAAGTTCCAGCGATATCATCACTGCAAAAAAGTTTCCGATATTTATTTTTGCTTCTTTTGTGGCGAGTGCCGCCTGCGCAACAATCGTCGCATCTGGTATTGATTTTCTAGGGTTATATCCATTCGATCTTGTGGAACACACTATAGTAATCAACAACACATTCTGGTCGTTGGTTCTCGCTTCTTTATTGATCCGGCGACTCGATAAACGGATCCGCCAAATGAAGTTGAATTACGAACAGTTACTGGAACCTGATCAAATTTCAAAGCCTTTATTTGGAATTATCGGATCGATCCTTTTGCTTGTCTTAATTGGTTTAGTGTATGCCTGCATCATGTTTCCAGGTTTTGCCGGAGGCATTGCGGGATCAAAATTGTTTGAACCGATTGCAGTGTTGCTCATTATCCTTGCTTCGCTAATACTTTTGTAATGATCGAAGATTCAGCAGTCCACTGCGAAGATCTCCACTTTGCATATGATGCAGGACTCCCCGAAGTTCTTCGGGGTCTTTCAATTTCCGTTCCAAACCATTCGTATGTTGTGATTGCAGGACCTTCAGGTGCCGGAAAATCCACATTTGCACGGACTCTCAATAACATTATTCCGCTTTTTTACAAAGGTCCTTTTTCAGGAAAACGTTGGATTGCAGGTGAGATTCTTGAAAAGCAGAAAATTGCTTCTATAGCGCCACAAATTGGGATGGTGTTTCAGGATTTTGAGCAGCAGCTTTTTTCAACTGATTCACGACATGAGCTCTCGTTTGGATTGGAAAATTTTGGAATTGCTCCCGAAGAAATGCGGCAGCGGATGATTGATTTATCCGAAAAATTTGGTATCAGCCATTTACTGAATCGTGAACCTTTAAGCCTTTCAGGTGGTGAAAAACAGAAACTCGCAATCGCTTCAGTGATGGCGTACCGTCCTAAAGTTCTTGTACTTGACGAACCAACGACAGACCTAGATCCTGAAAGCCGTGAATTTGTGTTGCAGGCAGTTCCACGGTTGCGGGAGTGGGTTGAAACAGTAATCGTCATTGATCATGAAAGTGATCAATTTCAAAAAACGGATCAACTTTTCTTACTTCGTGACGGCGTGATCCAGGCATCAGGCAAGCCTCAAGATTTACTGACAAACACAACACTGATGGAAGAAAATTCACTGGCGCCCATTGAGACGATTCAGGTGCAAAAAGCTCTGAAACAACCTCCCTCATTATTAACCGTTCCGGAACTCACAAAATTATTTGCCCAACATAGGCTTGAGCCAATACCGGTTCCGAAACGAAGCACAAATCCTCCTGTGATTGAAATTACAGGTGTGAGTTTCAGATACAAAGAACAGCAAGATGAGGCGATTCAAAATATTAATCTGGAAATCCGCCAGGGTGAATTTGCAGGAATTATAGGAAGAAATGGAAGTGGAAAGTCGACACTGTTACGCCATCTAAATGGATTGCAGATGCCGCAGCAGGGAACTGTTCGCATTCTTGGAAAAGATGTTCGCGTTTGGAATCGTCAGGAACTTTCGCGGCGAGTGGGACTCGTATTTCAAAATCCGGATCATCAAATCTTTGAATCTACTGTGCGGCGCGAGATTGAGTTTGGACCTCGTCAGTTCGGTTTTAGTGAACAGGAAGTTGCTCAAGCGAGCGACAGCGCGATCGAAACAATGGATCTTATAAAGCGTGTTGAAGATGATCCATTCCAATTGTCAAAAGGCGAAAGACAGCGCGTTGCCGTGGCCTCTGTCTTAAGCATCCGTCCTGACATTCTAATTCTGGATGAGCCTACAACAGGGCTTGATTATCGCCAACAGAAGTTTCTGATGAATTTATTGCGTGAATTGAATCAAAGCGGCACAACAATTCTAATCGTTACACACGCGTTAAAGCTGGTTAGCGATTATTGCGATCATGCGATTCTGCTTGCTGCTGGTAAAGTAGTATCCGAAGGGCATCCGCGTGAATTATTTTTCGGCAATCATAATTTCCGGCTTCCTCCACTGGTTGAACTTTCACGCGCTCTAAATGGGAATGCACTTTCCGCCGAGGAATTTCTTCAACAATTAAGGTCTTAATCAATGCCTTCTCCCGTTGGACACACGATAGGCGCATTTGCCGCGATGCTTGCCGTTGACCCTTCAATAATTTCGACTGGACGCAGATTGACTCTCGCAATCGGTACCGCTTTCGTTGTCGGAACTCTGGCAGATGCCGATTTTGTAGTTGCGTATTTTTCAACAACTCCATATTTGCGGCATCATTATTTCAGCCACTCGATTCCCTTCGCAATTACTTTTACGCTTATGTGCTGGGTGATTCTGAAAAGCATACAATTTCGGAATGCAGCACGGACAGCAGGAGTTCTGGGTGCCGCTTATACGAGCCATCTTTTATTAGATTATTTTGCAGAGGATGGAAGCCGGCCTTATGGAATTCCTCTCATGTGGCCATTTTCAGATCGGCACTTCATTGCTCCGTTTGACGTTTTCTTAAGTATCCATCGTGGGGAATTTTCCGATCTCTTTAGCATGCATAACGTTCTCGCGATCTTGATTGAAGTTGGGGTTCTCACACCAATCGCTCTTCTGCTATTTCTTGTAGCGAATTCTCGAATGAAAGCTGCAGGATCCTAAGTCAATCTTTCGGAATTTTTTCTTTATCTGACACTGCAGCAACTTCTTCCTTCTCTAAAACTTTCTTAACCAATGGAAGATCATCCGAATCCATTGTGTGTTTTGCAGCATCTATTTCGGCTTGCAATTTATCGGGTGGCTTAGGCCAGATGATGGATGCAATGATTGAGACGATCAGAATAAGGGCAATCACACCCAGTGCGATGAGTGATGGGATGTGAAAGAAAGAAGAGACCAGCATTTTAACGCCTACGAATACGAGTATGACTGACAAACCATAGTTGAGATGGTGAAAGAGTTGAATCAATCCTGCGATGGCAAAATAGAGCGCTCTTAACCCCAGGATCGCAAAAACATTCGAGCTGTATACAATGAAAGGATCCAGCGTAATTGCCAGGATTGCAGGAATTGAGTCCACTGCAAAAACGACATCAGTTGTTTCCACAACCAGCAATACAATAAAGAGAGGAGTCGCAAAAAGGCGTCCTTTGTCTCTAACGAAAAATTTACCGTCCACATAATTGCCGGTTACTGGCATGAATTTGCGGAAAAGTCTGATCACCACATTTTTTTCGGGATGGATCTCTTTTTCATCGTGCGTAGCCATCTTGATGCCTGTGTAAACAAGGAAAGCTCCGAAGACGTAGATAATCCATTTGAAATTTTGAATTAAAGTCAAACCGGCGGCGATGAAAAGTGCCCGCATGACAAGCGCGCCAAAAATCCCCCAAAACAAAACCTTGCGCTGATATTGCGATGGAACTGAAAAATATGAAAAGACCAGCAAGAATACAAAAAGATTATCGACACTCAGTGAACGCTCGATCAGATAACCGGTAAAGAATTCGAGTGCCGCCTTACTCCCTAACCAGTAATACACAAAAACGTTGAACGCGAGGGCAACGCCAGTCCAGATTGCGCTCCATACCAACGCTTCCTTCATTCCGACTGTATGATCTCTTCGATGAAGAAAGAGATCGATCGCCAGCATGATCAGCACAAAAATATTGAAAATGATCCATGTAAGAGTTGATTCAGGTCCCATGTTGCAATCTAAAGAAGCGTAAGAATTTCAGTTTGATGGGGTGATGTAATGACCGGCCCATTTTCACCGATGTAAACATCAATTTCGCTGCGTACCCCAAATTCAGGAAGATAAATTCCTGGTTCAATTGAAAATCCTGTCCCAGTAATCAATTTTCGACGGTCTCGCGTTTCAAGATTATCAAGGTTTGCTCCATTTCCGTGTACTTGCTGCCCAATGTTGTGTCCAGTTCTATGCAAATAATATTCTCCATAACCGCGCGACGCGATATGATTTCTCGCCGCATCATCAGCTTGCCATCCGTAGGTTGTTTTTCCCTCGCTAAAATCGGATTTGATCAAGTTGAAAGAGGCTTGTTGAGCGCCTTTTACAATATCAAAAACTTCCTTCATTCGTGCAGGAACCTCATTTCCTGCATATCCCATCCAGGTAATATCGCCATAGATTGAACCTGATTTATTTTGTTTCGCCCATATATCGATCAAAACCAGATCTCCTTTTTTAATCGGTGAAGTATGACTTTCATCGGGTGCATAGTGTGGATTTGATGCATTTGCATTTACGGCAACAATCATTGGATGATCGGCAATCAGGTCATTTTTCTTAAAAAGGTCCCACATATATTGTTGAACGTCGTATTCTCCGATTGATTTGTTCGCGCGAAGATTATCTCCAATAAATTCAAACCCTTTATTCTTCACTAAGTCCACAAGACGTGCAGCTTCAAAATGTGAATCACGTTGCTCATCGCTCCATCGGGCTTCGAACATTTGAACGAGATCACCGCTTGATACAATTTCAACTCCAGCGGATCGAACTAATTCGATCGTTCCTGCATCGACCAGCGAAATATATGGAATATCATTTTCAGGAGAGTATTCCATTGCAATCTTTTTAATACCTTTGAGTGCTTCTGGAAGTGCGGCCCGAAGGTTCTCCCAGGATCGGAATACAATTTTTTCCCCAGGTAAATGATCCAGATTCGTAGCTTCGATCGCATGAACAATCCGAACAGGGTCTCCCTGTGTTGGAATGAAGTAGTACCATCGCCTTGTTGTAATAAGATCAGCAACTTTTGCGATGCTGCGTGCTATCGCATTACTGCCGCGAAAATCATAAAGAAGCCATCCATCAACTTTTTCAGAACCGAGTGCTCCTTGTATTTCACGCAATGGAAATTGTTGCGAATTGCTCATCTATACTCCTTAATGCACCACTGTTTATTCTTCTTTGGGTTCGCGGGACATAAGTTCGAGAATTGCCGTTCGCGGATCATGATTTTCATACAGAACTTTGTACACTTGTTCGGTAATCGGCATATTCACATTCTGCTTGCGAGCAAGCTTATAAATTCCTTGTGAAGTACGCACTCCTTCTGCAACCATTCTCATATTCCGCGTGATCTCATCAATCTTCTTACCCTGTCCAAGCTCGACGCCAACTTGCCTGTTCCTGCTTAAGTGACCGGTGCATGTTAGAACTAAATCGCCGAGTCCTGCCAATCCCATTAATGTAGATTGATTTGCTCCAAGGTTCACGGCAAGCCTGTTGACTTCGGTAAGTCCTCTGGTAATCAAACCGGATAGAGTATTGTAGCCATAGCCCAGACCGCTGACAACGCCACCAGCAATCGCAATAATATTTTTCACACTTCCGCCGATTTCGATCCCAAGAACATCAGGGTTGTAATAAAGTCTGAAATAGGACGATTTAAAATTATTTTGAATTTCTTTTCCTATTTCTTTGTGATCACTACCGATTACTACGGCAGTCGGATTTTGTTCTGCTACTTCTTTCGCAAAACTAGGACCTGATAGAACTGAATAAACAAATCGCTCTCCTGATATTTCTTTTACAATTTCGGAAATGCGCATACTGCTATCGGGTTCCATCCCTTTAATGGAACTAATAAGAATAGATCCGTCGCGCAAGTAAGGGAGGATATTTTTGAACGTCTCCCGAAAATGGATTGAGGGGACAGCAAAAATTACGTAATCTGCGTTTGAAACGCAGGATTTATCTGACGTTGTGGTAACGTTTTCAGGCAGTGGAAATCCTGGAAGATAGATTTCATTTTCTCGTCTATCCGTCAGGGTTTTAAGCGTGTCCTCGCTATGAACCCATAATTTTACGTCGTGGCTGCACCTGGCTGCGTGAATCGCGAGGGCAGTGCCCCAGCTTCCAGCACCTACGATTGCAGTTTGTTTAGGCATTTTTGCCTTCTCCCATTTTTCTTTCGCTTCCTTGAACTAATCGTACTAGATTTTCCCAATGCCTTAAGATAATCCATCCGGCGGAAATGCCACCCCACAAAATAACACTATTTTGTTCGCCGTAGAGCCATGCAAAGAATGGAAAGGAAGCCGAAGCGATAATTGAAGCGAGAGAAACAATGCGAAATGAAAACAACAGAACAATAAATATTCCGATTGCTGACAGAATTCCAAAAGGACACAGGACTAAAAATGAGCCGGCTCCCGTAGCCACGCTCCTTCCTCCGCGGAAGTTAAGAAAGATTGGAAAACTGTGACCAACAACCGAACAAAATCCTGCAAAAGCTGCCCAGAATTCTGATCCTCCAAGTAACTTGCCGATATAAACGGCGGCGGCCCCTTTCAGCACATCCAGAATTAGAGCCGCGAATCCTGCCACTTTGCCGGACGTCCGTAGAACATTGGTCGCCCCTACGTTCTTGCTGCCCATCAAACGAATGTCGCCTCCAGTTTTCCATCGCGTAACAACATAGGAAAATGGAATCGCGCCAATGAAGTAAGCCACAACAGGAATGGCAGCAAGCTTCCAATTCATACAATATGAGTTTCACATTAAACAAGAAGAAAAGCCAAGAATGAACCGAAACTTTGTCTGAAGAGTGTGGAATGTTATCATTCAAAAAATATTATGAGCCCTTCGGAAAAAAAAGAGATTTTCATAATGCTCTCTATAGCATTTCTTCTACGTCTTGCATGGGTGCTTACAATAAACAATCAGCTTCTTGGAGATGCCCCATGGTTTGATATGACTGCAAAGGGCCTGGTAAGTGTGCACAAATATCATTATGAGGGGACACCCACTGCATTTTTTCCGGTCGGTTATCCAGCATTTCTCGCGGTTATTTATTGGATTGCAGGACCCCATCCGATTGCTGCGAAAATTGCAAATGTTGTCCTTAGTACGTTTATCTGTCTTTTTGCGTACTTGCTTGCGAAGCAGGTATTTGAAAGGCAGACTGCGAGAATCACTCTAGCGATAATGACTATCTTTCCAAGTCAGATTTTTTTTACAAGCCTTCTTACAACTGAAGTTTTATTTGCAACTTTTCTTCTGATCACCATGTATTTGGTTACAACAAGCAAAAGCGAGGAACTCAGCGGCGGAGCATTGTTTTTGGGAGGCGTGTTTTTAGGATTGACGTGCCTTATTCGATCAGTCCCGATTTTCATGCCATTCATATTTTTGATTTACTGGAAGTGGATCAAAACGCTTCCTGTCAAAAAAGTAGTAAATGCGTTTGTTGTGGTCGTACTTGGAATGACGAGTGTCCTTCTTCCATGGGTAATCAGAAATGCTTTGGTCTTTAACAATTTTGTTTTAGTTTCGACCAATGGTGGTGTGAACTTCTGGCTCGGCCAGGTTCAAGGAAGATTCGTAGAGACACCGGAGCGGTTCACGGCAAACTGGCTCAGGCGTGCTTCATCGCCTAAAGAGGAACTTGCAGCTGAGAAACTCGCTTACCGTGAAGCCTTCGATTTCTTGAAACAACATCCTGCAGCTCCAGTGTTGAACTTTCCGAAAAAACTATACAAGTTTTGGTACGCAGACATTGATGGACTTTTACATAATGCGGGACTTCCACGCATTTTTTCTGCCGGTGAAGTCTTGTCCATTGTAAATAGATTGGAAATTCCTGCCCCAGGCTATATCAAGTTGTTGCTTTTTATGGTTTCCCAAGCCTATTACATGTTCATTTTGCTTGGTTGTGCTGCGGGAATTTTCGTATCAATCAAAAACGCCGAAGATCCCCGTGTCTATTTATTCCTTTTGTTTATTGTTGCCTGGACGTTGTTTCATACTCTTGCTTTTTTCCCCCTCGGACGCTATCGATTCCCCCTTACACCGCTGATTGCAATTTTTGCTGCAGTTGGATTCAAACGAATTTATGCTGGATTTAAGAAAATATCCGTGACTCGGATGTGACTTAGCTTAGTGAAAAAGATCTCAGCACGCTATATTCTGCGCCGGTCCGTTTTAAAACACTTTGATACAGCGAAAAGTTGGATGCGATGAAGTTACCAAATTGAAAATCTTTTCGTTTTTCCGCTTCCTGTGCGATTGGGAGTCGACCGTGCGGATCTTTAAAACGTGCGAGAGTAAGATGCGGACTGTATGGCCGGTTTTCTCCTTCAAATCCCAGACGCTCTGTGGAGTCTTCGATGCTTTTCTGCAAAGCATGCAACGGCTCTGAAACAACACCTGCCCAGAATACAGAAGGTCTGCGCGAATTTGGAAAAAAGCCGCACCCTTGAACTGCGATTGGGACTGATGTAGAACCTTCGGCAGCTTTCGTAAGAACTTCCTGAAGCTCTGGAATTTTTTCTTCTTTAACTTCGCCGAGAAATTTTAGTGTTAAATGAATATTTTTCGGGTTTACCCATTTTGCGTCGCGCGCAAATGGCTTGAAATCATTTTGAAACTCTTCAATCATCTTTTCAATTTCTTGTGGCAATCCGATCGCAACAAAGAGCCTCATCTATTCACCATGGAGATGCAAAATTTATTGAAGTAAGCGCAATCGCAGAAGATTTAACGCAGCTTGAGTTGACATAAATTTTACGCGATCACGTCCCTGTGGGAAGTGATACTTTTCAACACGAGTGGTGTGTAAGTCAGCAAGTGCAATATAAACGAGTCCAACTGGTTTTTCAGGAGTTCCTCCATCTGGGCCGGCAATACCTGTAATTCCGATTCCAATATCGGACCGTGAGAGTGCCCTGATTTCCTCGCTCATTTCGATTGCAACCGGCGCACTGACAGCTCCATGTAGTTCAATTAATTCCATTGGAATCTCAAGCATTTGTACTTTGGCTCTGTTGCTATAGACAACAACTCCGCGGTCAAAATATTTAGAACTTCCCGGAATTTGGGTTAAACGATGAGCTAGCAATCCTCCAGTGCATGATTCAGCTACACTGACAGTCAACCTGGCCTTCGTTAGCATCGCCGCGACTACTTCTTCCAATTTGAAAAGCCCTTCTGTATAAATTCTGTTTCCCAAAATATTTTTTATTTCATCACGTGCCCAGGAAAGTTCGCTGGCAGAACGGCTTTGCGCTAACAAATGAATTTCAATTTCAGCAGGTGAGGCAAGAATTGTGTATTGAGTCTCTTTCAGTTTTTCAGTTACAGGCTTTACAAGTTCATCGACTCTGGATTCCGGCATCATCGCAATTCGAAAAATATGCCGAATAAATGGATCATCTGTTTTTAGCCGCGCAATGCAATACTTCTCCCACATAGGCTCCATTTCAAACGGTGGACCTGGAAGCAAGAAAACTTGCTTGCCACGTGTTTCCAGGAAAAGCCCAGGAGCAGTGCCGTTGTGATTTTCAAGTACAACCGCACCTTCAGGGACCATCGCCTGCTTTTTGTTAATCTCCGGCATGCGTATCCCGCGAATGTTAAAACGATCTGCAATTGATTGAAGCACTTTTTCATCGAGTACAAGCTTTACAGATAGAAACTCTGAAAGTGCATCACGGGTAAGATCATCAACAGTAGGACCGAGTCCTCCGGTAATAATGATGATGTCACTTCGATCAAAGGCAATTGAGAATGCACGGACAATATCTGGGAGATCATCGCCGATAATGCTCTTTGCTACGACTTTTATGCCGCGTTCTTCGAGAGATCTTGTGAGATAGAGCGAGTTTGTATCAGAGCGGAAAGGAGTAAGGAGTTCTGAACCGATAGCAATTATTTCTGATTTCAGCATGGGCGAAAAACTCTAAACTCAAAAGGCGCTATGAGGAATAATACTTAACTCAGGAAGTTAGGCCAAAAATAATGTGTCAGTTGGAGCAAAATGTTTCCGTACAATCCTGCGAGAACATCATCCATCATGATACCCCATCCGCCATGAAGTTGCTCTGCGCGGCGGGCTGGAAATGGTTTGATTACGTCAAAGACTCGAAACAAAATAAAACCTGCAATAAGAATCTTCCATGAAAATGGAAGCAGAAAGAGAGTGATCAATTGTCCAGCAACTTCATCGATTACCACAAAAGACGGATCTGTTATGCCGCTGATTTTTTCAGCTCTTCCGGAAGCCCACACTCCCGCAAGCGTAACCAGAATGATTGCCGCCAGGTAAATGATCCAATGATTGAGTGCAAGCAAAGGAAAATAAAGAATGAAGGCTGCAAGCGATGCAAACGTTCCGGGAGCAAAAGGAATGTGACCTACATAAAAAAATGTAATGATGAGTTTAATGCCGAGCGGTATTGTTCGCGGAACTTCAGAAATTGGCTTCATGAAAATTATGAAGCTGCCATTGAAATAGCACGTGCTAGATTAAGAAAGACTTCAGGGAATAAACCAAGCCACAGACTTCCAATTACTGTAAGAACGAGAACAAGAAATACTGGCAGCGATACACGCGGTGATGGTGCGGCTATCGTTTCCTTCTCAGGTGTGAACATTGAGATTACTACGCGCAAATAGTAATAGAAGGAGATCGCACTATTAATTACGGCCAGAACTACAATCCAGACATGATTTTGTTCAAGGATGGCGCGGAAAAGATAAAATTTTCCGAAGAAGCCTGCGGTTGGTGGAAGTCCGCCCAAAGATACAAGGAAGAGGGTCATCAAAATTGCCAGATATGGACGCGTATAAGCCATGCTCTGATATTGTGAGATTTCATGAATGCCAGCGGTTCTTTCGAGCCATGCAACGACAGCAAAGGCTCCCAGGTTCATAAAGGCATACGTAGCAAAGTAATACAGAAGTGTTTGTTGCGCTTGTAGAGGTGCTGCAAGCAAGCCCGCTAACATGTAACCAGCATGCGCAATACTGGAATAAGCAAGCAGTCGTTTCAAATTGTTTTGCGATAACGCAGAAAGATTTCCGAGAAACATCGTTGCTGCAGCCAAAACCCAAATTAAAGGCTGCCAAAAATTTCCGGCTGATGGAAAAGCGATCTGAAAAACACGAAGAAGACTCGCAAGCGCAGCAGCCTTGACAGTCGAAGCCATGAATGCGGTTACAGGCGTTGGCGCACCTTCATAAACATCAGGCGTCCACATATGAAATGGTGCAACTGAAATTTTGAATGCGTAACCTACGATGAGAAAAATTAATCCAAGGTAAAGAAGCGCATGATTATCAAACCCTGTTGCGGACAACGCTTTCGCGATACCGTTTAGCTGAAGAGAACCTGACGCTCCATAGACAAATGCCACTCCATATAAAAAGAATGCAGAAGCAAAGGAGCCAAGTAAAAAATATTTCAAACCACTTTCAGAAGAAAGAGGGTCTTTTTTTGCGAATGCAGCAAGGACGTAAACTGAAAGTGACAGAATTTCTAGCCCGATAAAAATCACAACGAAATGGGAACCGGCAGCCAAAAAGACCATTCCAATAAGTGTCAGGATCAGCAGGGAATGGAATTGAGGCGATTCATACTCTGTTCCCTGTACAAGAAGGGTCGTGATCAGTGCAGCAAGACAAAAGATGAATGATGCAGTAAGGCTGAAGGAATCAAAGATGATCATTCCAGCGAACGTTTGAGTTTTCGCCTGCCAATGAAATATGCAAGCGATCATTCCTGCAATAAGTGTAGCGATCGAAAGCGCATGGCAAATTGTCTTCGGCTTTCCAGAAAAAGCGTCAACGATAATAATCAGCAGCATTCCGGCTGCTAAGACAATCGGAAGGAGCAGCGCTAAAAGGATGTCCATTACTTTGTTCCTGCTGCTTGAGACTGGTGAACTCGCTCAAGTGTTTGATTGATGGCTGTATCCATTCTTCGCAAAAACGGATTGGAGTAAATTCCGATCCAGAACATTGCAAGGATAATCGGAACCAGGATTGCGATTTCTCTTTTATCGAGATCTTTTAACTCTTTGTTTTCTTGCTTATCCAACGGCCCAAACATAACGCGCTGAAACATCCACAACATGTATACAGCACCCCAGATTATGCCGCTCGTTCCAATAATTGCGAACCAGAGATTAGCTTGATATGCACCGAGCAGCACAAGATACTCTCCAACAAAGCCGTTTAACAATGGCAATCCTATTGAAGAAAGAAGAACAATCAAAAACATAAAAAAATAAATCGGCATTTGTTTTGCGATGCCGCCGAATTCTGTAATCATCCGCGTATGTCTTCTTTCATAAAGCATTCCGACAAGCAAAAAGAGTCCGCCAGTGCTCAGACCATGATTAACCATTTGAATCGAAGCGCCGTGTAATCCCTGCTGGTTAAACACAAACATTCCAAGAATCACAAAACCAAGATGGCTGACGCTTGAATATGCAACAAGCTTTTTGATATCGGGTTGCACCATTGCTACGAGTGCGCCATACACAATTCCGATCAATGCGAGAATAATTATGACGGGTGCTGCCTGCTGTGCAGTATCAGGAAATAGAGGGATGGCGATTCGCAGCATCGCATAAGTGCCCATCTTCAACAGCACACCTGCAAGCATTACAGAACCTGCGGTTGGAGCTTCGGTATGTGCATCAGGAAGCCATGTGTGGAATGGGAAAACGGGTACTTTAATTGCAAACGCCACAAAAAATGCCAGGAATAGTAAGAACTTTTGATTGGGCGGAAATTGCGTCTGATACAAATCAAACAGATTGAATGTTGTAATCCCTGTGGTGCTCTGATGTGTATTGAATACAAAAAGAATTGCAACGAGCATCAGAAGGCTGCCTGCAATCGTATATAAAAAGAATTTTACTGCTGCATAAATTCGATTGGGGCCGCCCCAAATCCCAATTAAGAAATACATCGGGATTAACATCACTTCCCAGAACAGATAAAACAAGAATAGATCGAGCGAAACAAATACGCCGATAACTCCAGTTTCAAGCAAAAGAAGCAAAGCAAAAAACTGTCTAGCCTTTTTCTGAATTTCATTCCAAGAGATCAGAACACACAGTGGTGTGAGAAACGTTGTAAGCAGGACAAGCAAAATACTCAACCCATCGATACCGATAAAATATTCAACACCAAGAGACGGAATCCATGGGAGTTTTTCAACGAACTGAGGTTCGGTTAAAGCGGTGTTGAAAAAAACGAACAATGGAAGAGAGAAAACAAAATTGAGTAATGAAACGCTGAGAGCTATGTTTCGAATTGTTTCATCGCTCGCTTTCTTCCAAAGAAGGATCAATAACCCACCGACCATTGGAACAAATACAACGAGAGTCAACAAAGGGAAACCGCTCATTTCACCATCCAGATAAAGTAGGCGACCAATCCTAAAGTCCCAATGAGAATTGCAACTGCGTACGCGCGAGCATCACCAGTCTGCAGTGAACGTAAGATTTTGCCGGAACCGCGTAAGAATGCGGCGATATCATTTACAATGCCGTCAATAATGTTGACATCAACGATTCTGAACAGAACACGATCGGAGAACCAATAAATGGGTTTAACAAAGAGTGCATTGTAGATTTCGTCTACGTACCATTTGTTATGAAGCACTTTATGCACACCTTTGATTAACGAATTTTCAGCTGCCAGGCCTTCCGCGAGTTCAGGCTTTTTGTAGTGGAAAATTGCAGCGACTCCAATTCCTAGAATGGCAATCAGGAGAGCAACAGCCATCAAGGTATATTCAAGAGTATGTGAGATTGGATGGTGTGCTTTACCAAATACTGGTTCCAAAAAAGTATTAAATGGCGCATACCATGGTGTGGCAACCCAGCCACCGATAATTGAAAGGATCATCAGCACCGTTAATGGACGCAGCATGACGGGAGGGGATTCGTGAGCATGTTCAACTGCGTGTGGATCTTTTGGTGGAACGAAAAATACGCGGAAGATCACACGGAATGTATAGTAAGCAGTTAAGACAGCCGTCACTAAACCGATCGCATAAATTGTGTAGCGATGTGCTGCAAATGCACCCAGTAAAATTGCATCCTTGCTGAAAAAACCGGCAAATGGAATGATTCCGGAAATTGCAAGACCACCAACAAGAAAACGAACATACGTTTTATTCAGAGGTTGTTTCAAGCCTCCCATTTTTCGAAAATCAGTTTCACCATTCACTGCATGCATTACACTTCCTGCGCATAAAAAGAGCAAAGCTTTGAAGAATGCATGAGTCATCAAATGAAAAATTCCTGCAGTAAACGCTCCGACGCCCAGGGCCATGAACATATATCCAAGCTGAGAAACCGTTGAGTATGCAAGAACGCGTTTGATATCGAATTGTGCAAGAGCCATTGAAGCAGCAAAGATTGCGGTGAATGTGCCTGTTACAGCAACTACCGTTAGAGCCGTTTCGGAAAGGGAATAAAGTGGAAATGAGCGTCCTACCATATAGACACCCGCTGTAACCATCGTTGCTGCGTGAATGAGTGCTGAAACGGGTGTTGGGCCTTCCATAGCATCCGGGAGCCATACGTAAAGTGGGACTTGTGCAGACTTTCCAACAGCCCCGCAAAACAACCACAAGCAAGCAAAAGTTATCATGGCCGTAGACGCCGTTTCCGCTTTGCTAAATATTGCGCCGAAATGGACGGAGCCGAACAATGCAAACAAAGTAAAAATGCCAATCAGAAATCCGAAGTCACCAATCCGATTTACGATGAATGCCTTTTTCCTGCATCTGCTGCACTTTTCTTTTCGAACCAGAACCCGATCAGCAAATAGGAACTCAATCCAACAAGTTCCCAACCGACAAATAGAAGCAAATAGTTGTTTGCCAGAACAAGAATTAACATTGAAAAAATGAATAGGTTCAGGTAGGCAAAGAAACGGCTGTAGTATGGATCTCCATGCATGTATCCGATTGAATAAACATGAATGAGAAATCCAACCCCTGTAACTACAAGGATCATGACTGACGAAAGCGGATCCAGGTAAAGTCCGAAGGTTGCATGAAAAGAGCCAGCTTGTATCCAGCTAAAATAATCGACATCGATCACACGCGATGACGGTGTTAATTGAAGAAGTTGCAACACACAAACAACGGACAAAATAAATGAAATTCCAGTCGCAGAACAAGAAACAAGAGAAGCTATGTGCGGTTTTCGATGAACAAGAAAAGCGATTGTTAAAACGCCGATGGCAGGGAAAAGAATGATCCATGGCATTAGCGTGGGAGCCATTTATTTACCCCTTCAAGGTCGTTAACTGATCAATGTCATGGGCTTTACGGTTCCGGTGCACCAATAAAATGATTGCAAGACCCACGGTTGCTTCGGCGGCAGCTACAGTAATAACAAAAAATACAAGAAGCTGCCCTTCGAGGTTTTGATAGAACCTGGAAAATGCGACAAGCGCAAGATTGACTGAATTCAACATCAATTCAATACACATGAACATTACAAGCAAATTTTTGCGGAGAAAAATACCAAGTACTCCGATAAAAAAAAGCAGCAGGCTAAGAATTATGTAGTAGGAAGGCTGAATCAAGCTGCCTCCTTCTTTGCGATGTAAAGAGCGCCAACCACTGCAGATACGATCAAAATGCCAATTGCCTCAAATGGAAAAAGATGTGTTGTAAAAATGAGCATTGACAAATTGCGCACAGAAAAATCAGCAGTCAAAGCAGGGAACGGATCGTTCATTGTGCGTATCGACCAGATTGTTGCCCCTGCAATTAAAATAAGAAGCAAGAGCGCCAATTTTCCGTACAAATGAAATGTTGTCGGTATTGCATCATCAGGTATCTCCACCATCATAATTACAAAAAGGAATAGAGCCATGATCGCGCCGGCGTATATGATGATTTGAAGAACAGCTAAAAATGCGGCATTTAAAAGCAAAAAAAGACCGCCCATACTCGCAATAACAATGATTAATGAAAGGGCGCTGTAAACAGGATTCCTTTGTAGAATGACACTCAACGCCGCAGCGACTGCCATCATTGAAAAAAACGTGAAAAATATTACTTCAATCATTTGTCTTCGGGTTTGTTTTGAAGTTTCGTTAAGATCTTTTCAACTTTTTCAGGAGTAAGATTTTCTTCATAATCATCATTGACCTGCATTACGGGTGCTGTATCACACGAAGCAAGACACTCCTGGCGTAAGAGAGTGAATTTGCCATCCGTTGTCGTATCGCCGACATTGATTTTTAATCGATTCTGAATGTGTTCGATAATCTCTTCAGCACCGCGGAGATCACAAGAAAGGTTATGACATACCCATAGCACATTCTTTCCGACAGGTTTTGTAAAGAACATCAAATAGAATGTTGCAACTTCAGTAACCTGAGCAGGAGTTAACCCAATCAAATTTGCAACGTATTCAAGTCCCTCGCTGGTCAAATATCCGAGCTCCCTTTGAACAATATGAAGGGCGGGGATGAGGGCGCTCCGTTTCGAGGGATACCGATTTAGCAATTCCTGAAATTCTTTTTCGACTGATTTTGAAAACATGAACCCTTCAGAATGTGCACCGTTGGTGAGGCACAATGCTCCTTAAGGCGTTCCAGCAGGTAAATAAATCGCTCCTCGAATGAGGCGCATTTTAGGAAGCATCAGCATACCACAACGCCGGAACTGGATGCTAGATACTGGATACTGGATCCCAGGAACGATCTTATCGTCCTTTGATGGTCTCAATCATCCGGCATCTGGAATATGGAATCGAGCTGCGGTACAGTCAAATTATGAATTTTGAGTCCATTCGCAAGGTATGTCTTTCGTTTTCTGGCGCAACAGAAGACATTCAATGGGAAAAGGATCTCTTGTTCCGTGTTGGGGGAAAAATGTTTGCTGTTGTGGGCTTAGAACCAGAACCGGACAACGTTGCCTTTAAATGCACGCCGGAAGAGTTTTCTGAGCTCACGTTAAGAAATGGTGTTATTCCCGCACCATATCTAGCTCGCCATCACTGGGTTTCAGTAACTAATTTGGAGGCTATTCGCAAAGCTGAACTCGAGAAACTACTTGAGGGGTCTTACAAGCTTGTGTTGGAAGGCCTACCGAAAAAGTTAAGAGATTCAATTGGCGGGAATGCAAGCAAATCTTCGACAAAAATGAAATCTGCTGCCGTATCAGGAAAGCGAGAGGCAAAGAAAAAAGCCCGGCTTCGTTAGAAGCCGGGCTTAAACATTACATTAGAAGGAGCGGTGACTGCGGATTCTCTTGTCATCATCGCTGTTTTGATTTTGAGAATCCTGCTGTTTCTTTTTGTCTTTTTTAGACTTTTCATTCTGCTTCTTCTTTTCTTCTTCCTGCTGTTTTTGCTTTTCAGCATCCGCATCCTTATTACGTTCGGAACGCTTTACATCCGATTCTGCAGCCTCATCTTCTTGGCGCTGTTTTTCCTGTTCGATTTCGCGTTGTTTGTTCTTCTGCTGTTCAACTTCTTGCTGTTGTTTTTCAATATCGCGCTGTCTTTGCTGCTCTAACTGGTTGTCAAGATCACGTTTCTTCTGCTGCTCAGTATCGCGCTGCTTTTGTTGCTGCTCGATTTCGCGCTGTTTTTGTTGTTGAATCTCGCGATCTCTTTGCTGCTCGATTTCACGCTGTCGTTGCTTTTGTTGCTGCAACTGATTCTGCTGCTGGATTTCGCGTTCCTTACTCTTTTTCTGTTGATCTAATTCTTGTTGCTTTTGTTGCTCGAGCTCCTGCCGTTTAGCAGGCTCATTCGATTTCTTTGGCTCTACTTTTTGTTCACGCTCGAACTGTTGATTCCGTTCTTGCTTGGGTTCCACCTTCTGTTTTGGTTGGATATTTTCCAACTGCTTGTCATTTCTCGGCGGACGAGTCTTCGCTGCTTTATCGATCCGCTCGACTTCTACCACTTGCCGCTTCGTGAGCTGTACCCGTTTGGTCTCGTGTTCTTTTTTTGATTGCTCTGCTCTTCGAATGATTTCAGTCGAATCTACCTTTTCAATTTTTGGCTGTCGATTTTCTTGTCGGAAAATCTTCTCAACTGCTTTTTCATTCTGAGCTGTTTGACCTTTAAAAACCTTTTGGTTTTTTACAAATGCAGGAGCGATCACGTCACGTACTGTTCTATTCGCGTGTTTCCTGATCCGTTCTTCTTGACCAACAGGAACGATCACTTTTACTTTCTGCTTTTCGGTCTGCAGTTCGTGTTCTTGTACTTCAACAACAGGCAATCTTTGTTTTACGATGCGTTCTACCTGTTGAGCTTGGATTGGGCGAGATGAGATTCGCGCCAATCTGCGCTGAAATACGTTGTGAGTGTAATCACGGTCCAGGTAGTAGTCGGCATAATTGTCATATCCAAAGTTGCTATTGTTAACAAACACCCACAGATTTACGCTGATGTTTGAATATGCAGGGTTGTAGTAAAGATCCCTGTAACGGGAATCGTAATAGGGCCCGCCGTAACTATAGTTATCGTTATAGCGATCGTCATATCGGCCCTCATAGTAATCATCGTCATCATCATAACGATCATCGTAAAAATCTGGATCGTCGTAATTGTACTGGTTATATTGGCCACGGTGGCTCAAATATCCTCGTGAATAGTCATATCCATTCGGAGGTTGAGGAGACCATCCAATGGTGTCATAACCATGCGACCAGGTAACACGACCAGGGTGCCACTCGTAACCAGGAATCCAAACCCAAGCATAATTGCGAGTCCAGATCCAGTTACCATAGTGATATCCGGCCCATGCCCAGGGTTCATAGCCTTGCCAAGTCATTCCGTATCTCGTATTCATCCAATGTCCGTGTACGTAGGGCCTCCAACCATAATCGGCGTAAGGACGCCAAGCACGGCCAAAAGGTGAAACACTAACCCAAGCACCGTAATCGCTCATCACATCGTGAAAATTGACACGCGGCGCGTATTGAGGAGAGTGATTGTAGGTGTAAGGCAAATAATCGTAATTTCCAACGGATAGATAAAAATCATCCGTGCCTACGGAAAACGAAAGACCCGCGGATGCAGGTTGTATCGTTCCTATCCCTATAACAATTGCGAGAACCATTACCGCTTTCTTTATGATGTTCATGGTCATACCTCCGACTCCAATTTAAGCAACGTACGTGCCATTTGCTATGTTCTTATTTAACAAGCATTTACGTATCTGGATCTGTACTAATTAGTGGACACTTCCTGGCAGTTGGGCTACCGCTGTAGCATGGGCTCTATTCTGACAGTATAATGTCCGTTCGGAGGCTTCATGCCGATTTACGAATATGTTTGCGATGATTGCAGCAAAACATTTGAGAAGCTGGTTCAGCGAAACGAAGATGTAAATTGCCCGAACTGCAAAAGCGATCTTCTGACCAAGCAATTTTCCCGTTTCGGAATGGCAAATTCATCCGGTCAAAAATACGAACCGTTGCCTGTATATAAAGGTGGTTGCTGCTGTACTCCGAGCTCTTGCGGTTGCAAAAATTAATTTCCATTTGAAAACGAAACTAAGCCGCCCTGCGGTTGAGTTTAGATCCCAACATTCCTGATTGGATACATTTATGGCCAAATTACACGGCAAGAAAATTCACCCTAAAAAAATCGAAAAAAATATTCCGCTTTCTGATCTTGTTGATCAAACATTTTTGTCTTACAACGCAGGGCGTCTTCGTGAAGGATGCCAGTTGTTTACTGAACGGATGCTTCAGAGTGATGTGACTGTTGGTGTGAGCTTGACAGGCGCGTTAACCCCTGCAGGGGTTGGAATGTCTTGTTTGATTCCATTAATGGAAGCAGGATTCATCGATTGGATTGTTAGTACCGGCGCAAATGTTTACCATGATACGCATTTTGGTATCGGCCTGGATCTACATCAGGGAAGTGCGTTTGTAGATGATGTAAAACTACGCGCAGAAGGCATCGTGCGGATTTATGACATCTTTTTTGAATATCAGGTTTTGCTTTCCACGGATGCATTTTACAGAAAGCTTATTCAAGGGGAAGAATTTCAAAAGGCGATGGGTACTGCTGAATTTCATTATTTGGCAGGAAAGTTTGTTGCGGAAAAGGAAAAAGCTCTGGGCCAGCATAAATCAATTTTGACAACAGCTTATCAGTGTGGAATTCCTATTTATACTTCCTCACCAGGCGATAGTTCGATCGGAATGAACATTGCTGCGATGTCGCTGAAAGGTAATAAACTCGTCATCGATCCGAACATAGATGTCAATGAAACGGCATCCATCGTATTAAGCGCAAAAGCATCGGGCGGAAAGAGCGGGGTAATGTTAGTTGGAGGCGGTTCTCCAAAAAATTTTGTACTTCAAACTGAGCCACAGTTGCAGGAAGTTCTTGGCATTGAAGAAAAGGGCCATGATTATTTCTTACAATTTACGGATGCAAGACCTGATACTGGCGGGCTTTCCGGTGCAACACCAGGTGAAGCTGTTTCATGGGGGAAAGTGGATCCTGATAAACTTCCTGGCTCTGTCGTGTGTTATGTAGACACGACGATTGCGCTTCCAATCTTAACTGCATATTCACTTGCGAAACATGAACCCAGACCTTTGAAACGTCTTTATGATCGGCGGGAGGAGTTGATGAAACTTCTTCGCTCGCGGATGCAATTTGAATGAGCAAGCAATTCACAATTTGTTTTGCAGTTCGATTCCGCGATATTGATGTCCTGGGCCATGTAAATAATGCAAGTTATTTTACGTACATGGAATCCGCCCGCACGGAATTCTGGCTGAAAGTTTTTGGCGGTAAAGATTTGTATGATTTGAATTTTATTGTTGTACATGCGGAGTGCGATTTCAAGAAACCGGCGCATTTCGGGGATCAAATCGAGGTTGGACTTCGCACATCTTCAATCGGCAAAAGCAGCTTTGTCTGGGATTATGAAATCAAAAACTCAGAATCTTCGGAATTGTTTGCTATTGGGAAAACGATTCAAGTTTTTTACAATCACAAAGAGAAGAAATCGAGTCCGGTGCCACCAGAGGTCAGAGAGAAGCTGATCTCCTGGTGAGGAGCGGAAGCCACCGCTCCTCACGCAGGATTATCATAGAGCCCCCTCCATGATATTTTTGCTAACAAAATGTAAGGAGTGGGAAATTTCCGCCGCACACTGGATTTGGATCTGCATTCAAAAAGTTGGCTACGATGGTTGAATACACCGATCTGAAGTCAACAGACGTTAAGAGACCATCCTCATTTCCAAAATTAGTCAAACTTGGATAGGTCCCATAGATCCCCCCATTTATGTTCGCAGTGGTTCCTACAACGAAAGCTGAGGATGCGATTCCATGATCTGTTCCGCCATCGATGTTTTCCCAAGGAGTTCTTCCGAATTCTGAAATCGTGAGTATCAGTACACGATTCGCAAGTCCAAGCGTTGTTAAATCATCAAACATTGCTTTAACTGATTCGGCCACGCGATTCATCAAATACCCATGCCATGGCATCGGTGGGTTTCCAACAAGAGCTTCCTGAGCACTATGTGAATCGAATCCTCCAATCCCAAGTGCCATACATTGTGCGCCTATATTTCCATAAATTAATTTCGCTGCTTCTTGAAGCTGTCTAGCAAGCCACGTATTTTTATATGGCGATCCGGGTTGTCCTGCTTGTGGAGTTGGATATCCTTCAATCGCTTCAAAAATCGCTTCAGACTGCGCCATCGCTTCAACGCGATACAATCGATTTTGTTCACCGACGCCACCTTCTGGAACCGGAGTGTTCATAATGGCTTCATAGGTGGCAAGTCTCATGCTGTATTCTGGATTCCCTACTGAAATTTGAAGCTGAAAATCATCCAGGGTGTAAATACTGACTGGTTGACGAACCTGTCCGCTCACCATTAGTCGTCCGCCACCGAGGTCGATTCCTGGAGGAATTGCACCTAATGGGGCAGCATCACAATAGCGACCCATCCAACCGGAGGGTACCTGCAATCCACCAGATCCCGTATTACAGCTTTGAAATGTATTTTGCTGCGCATCGTGATCATATTTTCGGATTGCGTTCAGAGGAACTCCTACGCCATTAATGATTGAAAGATTTCCAGAGTTAAATAATGTCTGGAAAGCTTGCATATGGGGTCGTAGGCCATAGTTCGTTACTCCAGTCAGCGGTAAAACTTCAGATAAATCAAACCCCAGACCTGAAATTGGTCTCAATGCGAGATATTCGTTGTACACACTTGCAGGGGCAATTGGAACGACTGTATTAAGGCCGTCATTTCCACCGAACAAATTGATGACAACAACCACTTTTTCGTTAGCTGATACGATCCCGGGAGCAACAGCTTTTCTTGCAGTTTTAGCAGCCGCTTCAATTACTGGATTTCGAAGACTTAATCCCGCTGCAGCGAGTGCCGCACTTTTAACGAAGTCTCGTCTTGTGTATTTTTTCATCGTTATTCTCCCTTAGTTCCTCTGATAATCCGGCGAGCACATAACCATCCAGATTAAACCTCGAAGTGTTGTTTCATCCATCTGTGCAGTAGGACCTCCTGCATAATTCAGCAAGGTAGTTCTATTGGGTTCCGAAATTGGATGAGCCAGCATTTGAGTTTCAAGGTAAGCCACTGCATCTTCAGCTGTGTCTAGATTAAATTTCGACATCAATTTTTCGATCTGAATATACGTGTCTGACCAGCCCCGAACATATTCATCAGCAACTCTGTCGCGAATAAATACATACGCCGTGCTGACTAAAGCTCCTTTGTTTCCGGGTGGGTAAAAACTGAAAACTGATGGAGGCCAATATGCGAGTTGACCCATATCAAAGGTCCAATCAAGCATTTCATAATCCTTGGTTTTAGCATTGAAAGCTCGAACGGCACCGATTACATATTCAATTGGTTCCTTATGCATGGAACGAATATTTTCAGCTTTCAGAATTTCAGGCGTTCCACCAACACCATCGGAAGAGTAAGTGAGAATTGTGCGAACTGCTTCCTTAATATTCCAACCTGTGTCACGAAAAACTGTTGCAACTGCTGCAACATATGCAGGTGACGGCGTTTCAGTCACAAGCTTTTGAATCAGCATTTTTGAAATAAATGCTGCAACTGTGTCTGCGCGACGCGTCAGAACTGCATCAACAACGGCTGTAGTTTCATCTTCACCTGCAGGATTACATTCCGCATGTCCTGGAATGACGATTCCACCTTGAGGATCAGTTGTGAACAAAGTTTTGGTGTCATCATTGTGGATACATGACCGGAATTCGACATTGTTGAATCGTCGCGGCCATGGAGTAGCCCATCCACTCATTGCCAGAGATACGTGAAGAATATCTTCTTCGGTGTAGGCCGGCACAGGGTTACCGACACCGTCAAGAATTGGAGTGCCGTCAATGTTTAATAAAGTAGTACCCGTTGAAAATAATTGAAGAAATTCGCGTGCATAATTTTCATTAGGCTTGCTGCCTATATCTGTTGGTATGTCGTAAAGATCCCCGCGATTATTATTGTTATCCAGCCAGATCAACATCGCCTGGTCTTGTGACATCTTAATAAGGAAATCGCGAAAGTTTCCTAGCGCATACGCACGCAAATTATTTTCATGCTCCAGCATCAGCGCACCAGATAAAACTTTTTCCTGTGATGTGGAGAAATGTTCGTGCCAAACAAGGGTCATCTTTTCCAAAAGAACACGGCGAGTAAAAATCATTCGAATATACCAACGCCGGATCATATCGGAATCAAGGATATTGTCCTCGTTATTTGGTATCTTCGGCAGTTTTTTATCGGCTTTAGAATCATTGATGGATCCCGGATTCAACTGTTCATTGATATAGCTGCTGAAGCCTTTCTTTTTGTAGTTCTTGAGATCCTTTTTGTTAGGCCCAAAACCAATTCTTCGAAGCACATGACCGCCTTCGATCGTAATCGGTTCTACGGCTGATGTTGCGTCAATCAAAGGAACTGCACCGGTTGGAGCTGGAAGCGGAGCTCTGCCCGTAAATATCTTGGTGGGTGAAGCAATGCTTGGCTCTTCGGTTCTTTGACGGTTATTTCTTTTTGAGTCAGCTGCAAAAACATCGCTGACGAATGCAAAACAAAAGATCGCGGCAAAAAATGCAAAAAATACAGCAATTTTTGCAACAGAATAAGGGTGAGTCCTCAATATTCCCATGCGGGACCTCCTGGACAGGCTTTTACTGAGCAAACCTAATGCCACGATGTCAGTCGAGGTGGAACAAACCTGCAATGACAGTTTTCTACCCTGGAGCTGACAAAAAGTGCTACTCGGAACGTTTCAGAGAAAAATGTTTTTAGAAAAAAATAAAGGGCCCGATACGCGCCCCTGAACGCCGATCGGGCCACTATAACGGATTCCGAGACCCCCTCCGAATCCGCCTAATCCCCTTATTCTCCTCACTAATACTTTAGAATCAATTTACCGCAATTTCGCGGAAACTCCCTGTGACGCTTGTTTTAGTCGTAGACTTCACTCTGAACCCCACACTTCCTACAGAAGGAGCTTGTGAGTTCAATGTAATTACAGGCGTCATACCTCCGTCCCAAAAAACTGTAAATACCGAACCATCAAAGTCAATTTTTACGTGATAATCTACACCCGGATTTACGATCACTTCGGCTTTTTTCTTTGCGACAGTTGCCTGATTGGATTTTTGTTTCAAAACGATCTTGTTTTGTTCTTCATAAACAATTAGTTCAACAAGATCTCGTTTTCCTTGATACCAACCAATTAAAGAAACACGGGCGCCTGGTGTAATTACCTGGACATCAGTGTCGATTGTGCAATCTCCACATCCACTAAAAGGAGATATCACTTCAGCTTTTTTAGTGTGTTCCCCTTGCAGATTTTCGCTGACCACCGCCCAGTTTCCTTTTACAACAGTCCAATCACTGGCATCGCCATCTGAAAAATTATCGATATATGGAAGTTCAGGTGCTGCGCTGATGTGAAACACTCTGCCATCAATATCACTATTATGAGCAAAATAAATTTCGCCGTTTTCAGCTTCTCCGAAACTACTAATAAAGTAGGGAGTATCTTCCAACAATTGTGTCGTCCAATTTCCACCGGTTTTTGTTGCCGCCCAAAGATGACCTGAACCATAATCTGCGTAAATATACTTTCCAGCTAAAGCTGGACTTCCAACTCCGCGATAGACATAACCACCTGTTACAGCTTGATAAGCAGGATTGTCTGCATGAGCATAAGTAAAGATGGGCATGACCTTATTTGCGAAGTTACATGTAGGCGGAAGATTGCAATTACTTCCTCCAAGATCGTCGTAACACTTGTTTCCTTCTAATTCGTCCCAGCCATAATTCTCACCACCATTACTGCTAGCGGGCTGTTGACTTACTTCTTCATAACAGCCTTGACCAACATCGCCAATAAACATGTCTCCAGTCACACGATCAAAAGTAAATCGCCACGGATTTCTCAAGCCGTAGGCCCAGATTTCATCAGCACCTGCTTGACCAACAAATGGGTTGTCGCCTGGATTTGTGTAAGGCAAGGTACTTACATTCAAGCGCAGAATTTTTCCAAGAAGTGTATTGATGTTTTGTCCATTCTCATTCGGATCCCCACTTCCTCCACCATCACCAGTCGAGGCATAAAGCATTCCATCCGGACCAAATTTAAGCTGGCCGCCATTGTGATTACCGTGATCCGAATGATCAATGCTTATGATCGGCTGCCGTGACATTGGGTTTGCAATATTCGGATTTCCAGAAACCGTAAAACGATCGATTTTCAAATCTCCAGTATTTGGAGATCCAGCCGTATAAAAAACATAAAAGAAGCCATTACTTTCATAATTAGGATGAAATGCTACACTGAGCAGGCCTCGTTCACCGCAGCAAGAAATCAACGCGGAAATATCTAGAAAAGGCGTTCCTAATACTTGAGTGCCATCGTGAATAAGAATTTGTCCGCTTTGCTGGACGATGAAGAGACGCCCGGAGTTGTCTCCTGCATTTGCAATTGCAATAGGGCGAACCAAATTGTTAGCAATTTCGGTGATTGTAATTGTTTGAGCACCTGCGTTTGAGATTCCAAACGCAAAGAGAAAAATCGCAGAGACAACAAAAATAGTTACAGTAGATCGCAAATGAACCCTCCGGATTATTTCGTAAAGCAAACTCAGTGCCACAGCCTCTCTCGACGAGACACTTTTTTCTAGAGACAAAAATTGTTCGTGTACCCCTTATTGGGTTGCGGTTAAACCCCAAACCGATTAACATTTTCTCTTAACCCGACCACATTTTTGCATAGAAAGTGCAGTAAAGCTAAGTACCTCTGACATTCTGGAGTTAGCGTTGATCTCAGTTGCGGCTGTATATCAATCGACCATCGGAAAAAAAGTCGTGATGGCAATCACAGGCTTTATCGGATTTGGTTTTGTTATCGGCCACATGATTGGAAATCTTCAAGCCTTTCCTTTTCTAGGTGGAGCTGAAGCTCTTAATTCCTACGCAGTCGCTCTTAGAAAACTTGGACCCCTTCTTTACTTAGCCAGATTAACTTTACTTGTAGCTGTCGTGCTGCATATTGTTGCAGCGTATCAACTTTCACGACTAAGCCTTAAAAATCGGACCGAAAATTATAAACGCTGGGTGCCTCGAGGCTCCGACTATGCTTCACGTACAATGCGTTGGAGCGGGCCGATCCTGTTGTTTTTCATTGTGTATCATCTGATGCATTTAACATTTGGCAATGCTCATCCGAATTTTCAACATGGTGATGTATACGCAAATCTTGTGAGCGGATTTAAGGTTTGGTATGTATCGGCTTTTTATATCGTAGCGATGATTGCCTTGGCACTTCATTTGTATCATGGAATTTGGAGTATGTTTCAGACTCTGAGTTTGAATAATCTTTCTTACAATCAATTGCTTCATCGATTTTCAGCCATCTCGGCAATTGTGATTGCACTTGTCAATATTTCTATTCCAATTGCAGTACTAACCGGTTACATACGTTGATGCAGGATAACGAATGGATTTGAAGTCAAAAGTACCTTCCGGAATCATTCAAGACAAATGGGACAAACATCGATTTGATTTGAAGCTTGTAAATCCTGCAAACAAACGTAAGTACACAGTCATTGTTGTTGGAAGCGGTCTGGCAGGCGCTTCTGCCGCTGCTTCACTTGCCGAATTGGGATACGCCGTTAAATGTTTTTGTTATCAAGATAGTCCAAGGCGCGCACACAGTATCGCCGCACAAGGCGGCATCAATGCTGCGAAAAATTATCAGAACGATGGCGATTCTATTTATCGATTGTTTTACGACACTGTAAAGGGGGGAGACTTTCGCGCAAGAGAAGCGAACGTATATAGACTCGCTCAGATTAGTGTAAGCATCATAGACCAGTGTGCGGCGCAGGGTGTTCCATTCGCGCGAGAATATGGTGGATTATTGGCGAATCGTTCTTTTGGAGGCGCGCAGGTGTCACGAACATTTTATGCGCGCGGTCAAACTGGACAACAACTGCTTCTTGGTGCGTATCAAGCACTTTGCCGTCAGATCGGATTGGGCAAAGTGAAAATGTATCCAAGAACTGAAATGTTGGATCTTGTTGTAATCGATGGTAAAGCGCGTGGAATTATCAGCCGTGATCTTGTAACAGGCAAAATTGAATCTCATGTCGGTGATGCCGTTGTACTTGGGACAGGGGGATATGGAAACGTTTTTTATCTTTCCACAAACGCAAAAGGTTGCAATACAACCGCAATCTGGCGCGCTTACAAGAAAGGCGCAATTTTTGGAAATCCGTGCTTTACTCAAATTCATCCAACCTGCATTCCAGTTTCAGGTGAATATCAATCCAAACTCACATTGATGAGTGAATCATTGCGCAATGACGGCAGGATATGGGTCCCAAAACAAAAAGGGGATAAGCGTCCACCAAGCCAAATTCCTGAACAAGAACGAGATTATTTTCTCGAACGAAAATATCCAAGCTTCGGAAACCTTGTGCCGCGAGATGTTGCATCACGCAATGCAAAAGATGTTTGCGATGAAGGACGTGGAGTTGGTGAAACTGGCTTTGGTGTTTATCTTGATTTTGCCGATGCGATCCAACGACTCGGTGAAGCTGCAATTAGAGAACGCTACGGAAATCTTTTCGATATGTATGAGCGGATCACTGATGAAAATCCCTATAAAGTCCCAATGCGTATTTTTCCCGCAATTCATTACACAATGGGCGGCTTATGGGTCGATTACAACTTAATGAGTACGCTTCCAGGATTGTACGTCATTGGGGAAGCAAATTTTTCTGACCACGGAGCCAATCGTCTTGGAGCAAGCGCGCTAATGCAAGGACTTGCTGATGGATACTTTATTCTTCCTTATACAATCGGTGATTATCTTGCGAATACAAAGTTGGAAAAGGCGGATTCTTCTCATTCCGCGTTCAAACAAAATGAACAACAGATTCAGGAACTGACACAGAAATTGCTAAACACTCGCGGTAAACGCACAGTTGATGATTTTCATCGTGAACTTGGTAAATTGATGTGGGACCATTGTGGTATGGCCCGGAACGAAAAAGGATTGAAGTTAGCTTTGGGTAAAATTCCGGAGCTGCGTGAAGAATTCTGGCGAGATGTAAATGTTTTGGGATCGAATGAAGAGATGAATCAATCGCTGGAAAAAGCGGGACGTGTTGCAGACTTTTTTGAACTTGCCGAATTAATGTGTCTGGATGCGCTTCAACGTAAAGAATCGTGTGGTGGACATTTCCGCGAAGAATTTCAAACACCGGAAGGCGAAGCTCTTCGGAATGACGACCAGTTTTGTCATGTAGCTGCATGGGAGTATCAAGGATCAACCAAATCTCCAACTATGCATAAAGAGGAATTGAAATTTGAATATGTTCCGCTCACACAACGGAGTTATAAATAAATGAATGTTACTTTGCACGTCTGGCGGCAAAAGAATGCAAACGACAAAGGTCGGATGGTGCGTTATGAAGCACCTGACATCAGCCCGGAAATGTCTTTTCTTGAAATGCTGGATGTTGTTAATGAAAGATTGATTGCAAAAGGTGATGATCCCATCGCGTTTGATCATGATTGCCGCGAAGGCATCTGTGGCATGTGCGGAATGGTGATTAATGGTGTTGCACATGGACCTCGCAAGGCGACAACCGCCTGTCAGTTACATATGCGATCTTTCAAAGATGGGGATTCCATCTATATAGAACCATGGCGTGCAGGTGCATTTCCAGTTATTCGAGATCTGACTGTAGATCGTTCCGCTTTTGACAGAATCATTGAAGCAGGTGGTTTCATTTCTGTTTCTACCGGTTGCTCACCTGATGCAAACATAATTCCTGTGCCTAAGGAAAATGCTGAACGCGCGATGGATGCTGCTTCATGTATTGGGTGCGGCGCTTGTGTCGCAGCTTGTCCGAATGGCTCCGCAATGCTGTTTACATCAGCGAAGGTTTCACACCTTGCGCTGCTTCCGCAAGGTCAACCTGAACGTTACCGCCGTGTTTTAAATATGGTGAAACAAATGGATGATGAAGGCTTTGGAAATTGTACAAATCACCGCGAATGCGAAGCAGTCTGTCCAAAGGAAATCAGTATCGATTTCATTAGACTCTTGAACCGTGATTATCTGAAAGCCACACTCGTAATGCCTAAATCAACAGAAGCTAAGAGCGGGAAAGGGTAGTTTGTAGTTAGGCACGCAGCTGAGCGAATGCGAAGCAGTGCCGTCAGTCAATTGTCTTGCATCATCCCTATTTAACGGCACTGTTCAGGTGCATAAATGCACCAGAACTGCGTGCCTTACTACAAACGAACTTTGCGCAATCGAAGCGCATTAAGAATCACCGAAACTGAACTGAATGTCATCGCTGCGCTTGCGATCATCGGACTCAATAACAGACCAGTCCATGGATACAGTAACCCCGCGGCGATTGGAACACCAAGAATGTTGTATATGAAAGCGAACAACAGATTTTGGCGAATGTTCCGCATCGTTGCTTTGCTTAACCGGCGTGCCCTCACCACTCCTCGCACGTCTCCTTTCAACAAAGTAATATCAGAACTTTCTATCGCAATGTCGGTGCCTGTCCCCATTGCGATTCCAACATCTGCCTGAGCGAGAGCGGGCGCGTCATTGATTCCATCTCCTGCCATTGCAACTTTCCGATTTTGATTCTGCAGTTTCTTTACTACTTCTTGCTTTTGTGACGGAAGAATTTCTGCTTCAACCTCAGAAATATTTAGTTTCTCTGCAACTTTCATTGCTGTTTTTCTGTTATCTCCAGTCAGCATGATAAAACGAAGGCCTTCGTTGCGGAGCATTTCTACTGCTTCGACTGCTGACGTTTTTATCGGATCAGCAATTCCAATGATTCCAATCACTTTTTTATCCAGTGCAACGAAAACGACAGTCTGTCCGTCGTTTCGAAGTCCTTCCGTTTTTTCAACATACGGATTGAATTCTGTTCCAAACTCTTGCATGAATCGTTCGTTACCCACTGCAGCTTTCTTTCCATTGATTGTTGCGGTAACACCTTTGCCTGTAATTGATTGGAATTCGGATGCAACAGGGATTTCATATTTTTTTTGCAATGCCGCTTCTATGATTGCATTCCCAAGCGGATGTTCGCTTCCTTTCTCGATTGCTGCTGCAATTGACAAAACTTCTTCTGAATTTTCAGGTAGGATGCTGACAACCTGAGGCTTTCCTTCAGTCAAGGTACCAGTTTTATCAACAAGAAGAGTGTCGACACCTTCCATGGTTTCAAGTGCTTCAGCATTCCGGATTAATACGCCTGATTTCGCGCCACGTCCCATTCCAACCATGATTGACATTGGCGTAGCAAGCCCAAGTGCGCAGGGGCAAGCGATAATTAAAACTGCGACAGCATTCACGAGCGCATGAATTATGCGTGGCTCGGGACCCAATAAACTCCAGGTAATAAAAGTAAGGACTGCGATTACGATTACGATTGGAACAAAGTAGGCAGAAACAACATCGGCAAGTCTTTGAATCGGTGCTCGTGTTCTTTGTGCCTCGCTGACCATTCGCACAATTTGCGCAAGCATTGTTTCACTGCCAACGCGGGTTGCTTCCATTACAAAGCTTCCTGTGCCGTTCAAAGTTCCACCAGTTACAGGGCTGCCTGATTTCTTTTCAACCGGAATTGGTTCACCAGAGATCATCGATTCATCAACGAAGCTCTGGCCTTCAATCACTATGCCATCGGTGGGAACTTTTTCGCCTGGACGAACGCGCAGCCGGTCTCCCATATGGATCCGCTCAATCGGCACATCGATTTCAGTGTTATTCGATTCGATCACGCGAGCAGAATTTGGCGCGAGCTTCAATAAGGTCACGGATCGCATGACTCGTGCGATCCCTTGCATGAAGCTCCAACACCTGACCTAACAAAACAAGAGTTGTTATTACTGATGCGGCTTCAAAGTAAACAGGTACTTCGCCGTTATGACCTCGAAACGAACCCGGAAAGAAATCAGGAAATAGAGTTGCAATCACGCTATATATGAAGGCTGCACCTGTACCCAGTGCGATAAGCGTAAACATGTTTGCACTGCGGTTGCGAATCGATGCCCAGCCCCGCACAAAAAATGGATATCCACCCCACAATACAACCGGACACGTTAACAACAGTTGAATCCAGGACAGAATTCGTGGAGAAACTGTATGTTGCAAAGGCTGACCTGGAATCATCTCAGACATGCCGATCAGGAAAACCGGGACAGTCAAAATTGCGCTGATCCAAAACCGGCGCGTCATGTCCTTCAGTTCATGGTTCTCTGTTTCCGAACCGAGAGTGATGTTTTTTACTTCCAAAGCCATTCCACAGATCGGGCAAGATCCAGGTCCCATCTGCTCGATCTCCGGATGCATCGGACATGTATAAATTTGGGTATCTTGTGGACTTTTCTTATCCGTTGCAGCGGGTGGTTCAGGCTTTGGCTTTAGAAAAGATTCAGGATTCTCACGGAATTTTTGAACACAATGCGTACTACAAAAATAGTACGTAGTTCCTTTGTAATCCACCGATCCTGCCGCGCGTGCAGGATCAACTTTCATTCCACAAACAGGGTCAATCATGTCGGTAAATATATTCACATCTCGGTGTTAGATGCTAGATGCCTCATAGACAATGAAGGTGTATACTCACAATATCGTAGTTCCTCGGAGCGGTATGTCTTCACGAGTGATGTATGTTGTGAGCTGCAGAATTCCTTCCAAGTTCGAAAAGGATTGGAACCGCTGGCACAACGAAGAACACATCCCAATGGTTTTGAGTCAGCCCGGCTTTATGACTGTCCGGAAATTCAAGTGTATTTCCAACAGCAGCCAGGAAGCAGAGTATTTTGTTTTGTATGAACTGCGCAATCAAGCAGCCTACGACAAATATGTAAAAAGCGACGAAGGAGCTCGATTGCGGCAGCATTATTTGGATGCCTACGGAACGAAAACTCGAATCATTCGCTGGGCCATGCTCGAAACGTTTAACCTCGTAAAATAACTGCGGCTTCAATGAGCGTCAAAAGAAATATTCCGCTATTTTGATAAGTCTTTTGTTCACCTGGGCTAAAGACCCCTTTTCTTGACAAGATCGAGGGCATACGATACATTTAGGTCTGATCAAAACGTCTGTTCCGCTCGAGGTGCGGGCATTTTTTGTCCGCAAATATTTACAACTAGCCTCTTGCGGAGATTGAGGAGTGTAATGAGTACGTATTTCCCGAAAGCGGGAGAAATCCAGAAGAAGTGGTATCTGATTAATGCTGAAGGGCAGATTCTGGGCAGACTTGCAACATTTGTAGCCAAGGTTTTAACCGGAAAAGTAAAACCGGTTTATACAAAGCATGAAGATGTTGGAGATTTTGTAGTCATTGTTAATGCCGATAAAGTGGTGCTCACTGGAAAAAAAGGAATTGAGAAAGTGTATCGCCATCATTCGGGTTATCCTGGTGGTTTAAAAACGGTAGGAATCACCGAACTGCAAAAGAAAGCCCCGGAAAGAGTGATCCTGGAAGCAGTTGACGGCATGTTGCCGAAAAACAAACTGCGATCGGTGTATCTCAAGAAATTGAAGGTCTATAGCGGCAATGAACATCCCCATGAGGCCCAAAGACCTGAACCTCTTGCGCCTCGCTCTCGTTAGCATTCCGTTATCTTAATAATCCGTTGATTGATTTGGATGTATGCCGGATATTTGCCGGCATGTAAGGAGGAAAAAGTGCCTGAAACTCGTTATTACGGGACAGGGAAGCGAAAGAAGGCAATAGCCCGTGTTTTTTTAAAGCCCGGTCCGGGTGGATTTACGATCAACCGGAAAAAAATGGAAGAATATTTCCCGAGTGAGGCTTTAAAAATCGTTGTAAAACAGCCGCTTCTGGTTACAGAAACTGCTGATAAATTCAACGTTATGGCCTTTGCACAAGGCGGCGGCGTTGCAGGTCAAGCTGAAGCTGTTCGTCTTGGTGTTGCCCGTGCGTTACTGAAATTTAATGTGGAGTTAAGAAAGAAGCTGAAAGATGCCGGATTTCTTACACGTGATTCCAGAATAAAAGAACGCAAGAAATACGGACAACCTGGCGCCCGTAAAAAGTTCCAATTCTCAAAACGTTAACAATAGTGCTGAGCAATGAAGCTCAGTGCTGAGTGTGGTTCTAAAATACGCAAAATCCATTTAAGGATGGCGCGAAACTTTTCTTCCGCACTTTGCGCTAGATGGCGCGTGGAAGAAGATACAGGAGGTAAAACACTTTGGTTAGTATCAGTTTAAAAGAGTTATTAGAAGCAGGTGTGCATTTTGGTCATCAGACCAAAAAACGCAATCCCAAAATGAAAAAATATATTTATAACGAAAGGAACGGGATCCATATTATCGACCTACAGCAAACGATTAAATTGTTTGATGAAGCGTCACGCTTTATGAGCAATATTGCTGCACAAGGAAGAAACGTTCTCTTTGTTGGTACAAAAAAACAAGCTCAGGATGCGATCGCTGAAGAAGCTGAACGCGCCGGAATGCCATATGTGAATCAAAGATGGCTCGGTGGTTTGCTGACAAATTTCGTGACTTTGAAAAAGAGCATGAAAAAGTTCAAAGAGCTTCAGAAAATGAAATTGGACGGCGATTTTGAACATTTCAGCAAGAAAGATGCTTCCAAATTGGAAAAGAAATACAAGAAGATGGACAAACTTTTCCAGGGTATCAAGGATATGGAAGCATTACCTGAAGCGTTGTTTGTGATTGATCCAAGAAAGGAAGATATCGCTGTAGGTGAAGCAAAGAAATTAAATATTCCAGTGGTCGCAGTTGTGGATACGAATTGCGATCCCGACATGATTGATTTTGTAATCCCCGGCAATGATGATGCGATTCGAGCAATCAAACTGTTTGCCTCCCGCATCTCAGAAGCTGTAATTGAAGGCAAGAATCAGTTTGCTTCGACAGGTGTACCAATGCCCATGGTGGAAGCATCTCAACCGGAGGTAGTCGAAGCAGAAGTAACGCCTGAGATAGTGGACCAGGATTTGCTGGAAATGAATCTATCGCGGTCTTTTACAGATGATCATGAAGATGAAGAAGACTTCGTCCGGTAACAGAAGGAGGATTTTTCTGTGAGCGAAATTTCTGCAGAAATGGTAAAGAGACTGCGCGATCAAACCGGCGCGGGAATGATGGATTGTAAGGCTGCCTTACAGGAATCGAAAGGTGATTTTGAAGAAGCAATCACAATCCTTCGCAAAAAAGGAGTCGCAACGGCAGCACGAAAAGCTGGACGTACGGCCAGTGAAGGTGTGGTTACATCCTATATTCATCCTGGCAGCAAAATCGGTGTGCTCGTTGAGGTTAATTGTGAAACCGATTTTGTGGCGCGTACAGCTGAGTTTCAGGCTTTCGCACACGATATTGCAGTCCAGATTGCGGCAATGAATCCACGTTATTTGAACCGTGAAGATGTTCCACAAGAAGTTCTAAATAAGGAACGTGAAATCTTACTAGGACAACTCGATGACACAAAAAAGCCTGAAAACATTAAGAAGCAAATTGTGGAAGGCCGTTTGGATAAATGGTACATCGAGTACGTTTTGATGGATCAAGCCTTTGTTAAGGACGAAAGCATTAAAGTCAATCAATTAATTCAAGACCACATTGCAAAATTCGGGGAAAACATTGTTGTTCGCCGTTTTGCCCGCTACAAACTTGGAGAGTCCTCACAATAAAAGCATGGCAGCAGAAACTGAAGTTACACCGCACTTCAAACGTGTTCTGTTGAAATTAAGCGGCGAAGCTTTGATGGGTGAACAGAGCTTCGGCATTGATCCAAAAATCGTTAGTTATCTTGCCGATGAAATTGTTGAAGTTGCCAAACTCGATGTTGAGATAGGACTTGTTATTGGCGGTGGAAATATTTTCCGTGGTTTATCTGCCAGCTCTACCGGCCTGGATCGTGTTGCAGGTGATCAGATGGGTATGTTAGCAACTCTGATCAATGCAATTGCTCTTCAAGATGGGCTTGAAAAGCGCGGGCTTGTGACGCGCTTGATCTCTGCAATCGAAGTTCGAAGTGTAGCCGAACCTTTTATTCGTCGCCGCGCAATCCGTCACCTTGAAAAAAAACGCGTTGTCATCTTTGCAGCCGGTACAGGCAATCCCTATTTTTCAACCGATACTGCGGCCGCACTTCGAGCAATGGAAATTCACGCCGAAATCATTTTGAAAGCAACAAAAGTTGAAGGCATCTATGATAAAGATCCAGCCAAACATTCAGACGCTGTCATGTTTCATGAACTGAATTACATGGACATTTTGAGTAAGCAAATCAAAGTCATGGATTCAACTGCAATTTCTTTGTGCATGGACAACAGTATGCCGATTGTAGTATTTAATTTGAAAACCAGAGGAAACATCAAACGCGTTATTATGGGTGAGTCGATCGGTTCTTGGATTAAGGGGTGACACTATGTATGAAGAACTTTTAAAAGACCTTCGGAGACGTATGGATTCAGCAGTTGAAGCGCATCGTAAAGAGCTTGCTGGTGTGCGCACCGGGAAGGCTTCAATCAGTTTGCTCGATGGCATTATGGTGGAGTACTACGGAACTCCAACTCCGATCAACCAGGTCGGGGCTTTGAATACTCCGGAGGCAAATCTCATTACAGTGAAACCCTACGATGTGAGCATTATCGCGGAAATTGAAAAAGCGATCCGTAAAAGTGATTTAGGTTTGAATCCCGCAAATGATGGAAAAATCATCCGCATCCCAATCCCACCCTTAACAGAAGAACGCCGTCAACAGCTTGCAAAACACCTTGGAAAAGTCACAGAACATGGCCACAATGAAATACGCCAGATCCGACGTCATGGTAATGATGATTTAAAGAAATTGGAAAAGGCGAAACAAATTTCCCAGGATGAGGAAAAGAAGGGCCTCGATTTTGTACAGAAACTTCATGATGAGTACATCAAAAGACTGGATGATGTAGCCAAGGCCAAAGAAGAAGAAATTCTGCACTCCTGAACCACAAAGTCACAGAGCTTGTGTCTCTGCGGTTCAAGCTTCTACTTCGCAGTACAATCTCGTTCTACAATCTCTTGACGTTTCTTCTTAAATGCATTGACCCAATCATCAACACTAACCGGTCTTTCTGTTCCGTCGACTTCGATGGTTTCGTCAGCTTTTTCAACTGGAATGCTCATAAATAGATCACGGATTTGAGCATCACTGAGTTGCATCAATTGATCTGCCAGAAATTTTCTACCACCCTCCGTGATGACTGGATCAGAGAGACCCCCACTTGCCGACATAGAAGAAGTCAAATTGCCAATACAAACCCTGCGTTTGTTTCGTTGATAGTGTTCCGTCTCTTTGGACTGATCCCAGATTGAGATCTCGGACCACCGCTCGTAATCGAATTTTGCGTTCTTCGAAGTGGTTTTATCTGCTTTTCCAAAGGTTGCACCTAAATCCTGCACCATCAAAATGGGTCTTTTACACGTTGCTGTCTTTTTGTCTGCACTGAACTCAACATCTTCCTTGCTGCAGACCATCCGTTGTTGTTGAGGCTTACTATCGCCATGCTGAACAAAAACTGCCAGTAACTTTAAAGCGTCGATTTGATCCGAACCGGCGCCTCCCTTACTGGCGTCAACTTTCTCCAATTCTTTCCACTTCCATCCTTGATCTTCATCATCTTCATCTTCAATGGTGTAACCTGCATATCTTCCTTCCATCGTGGAGGAATCAAATGTCCGCTCAATTCGTCGTTCATTTTTTTCCGGTTTAAATGGATTTTTCTCAGGGCATCCTGAGCAAATTACTTTTACAGAATAAACTTCATCCGGGGAGAAGCCCAAGGCCCAAAAAAGCCGTGAAGCAACCACTTCGGCAAATATTTCTCGATTGTCTATTCCATATTTAATCCGAACAATCTCCCCGCTTTCGAGTGCACAATTAAATTTCTGTGTTGCGCCGACAGGAGGTTTCTTCCATTCTACGTAACGACACCGAATTTCGGCCCCTGGAAGAATTGGATTCGAGCTGCTAGGCCCAAGCAAAATATTGATGTTCTGTATGTCCCTTTTTTCCCATACCTGTCCTTTCTCAAGGTAAACGTCTCTACTTCCACCTTCTGCACCCTCGAACCTGACGTCGGCGTTTGCAAAAGGCAATGCAAGAACCATGAACAAAATTAAAAATCTCATGTCAGTAACTCCGCTCAAAGAGAATGTTAGCTCGTTGATTTTAGACAGTTTGTCTCGTCATAAATGGGAGCATGAAGGGCTCGTCTTCATTTCCTTCGCAATCATAACTCACTACGGTTGGAACCACTAATTATCCAGATGCAAGTTTATGACTAATGACACGGGGTTGATGCGTTGTCAACCTAGGATTTATACGGTCGTACATTTCCCCGAGACTGCCCCTTATACTCGCTATGATCTTTTCACTATGTAGCAATTTTTTTTGTGTCTTTGCGGTTCAGATTTCTGCCCAGCGGAGTTTGCTTTTCAGAATATCGAAGTAGGACCGGAAAGGGGATTTGATGACATTGAACGAGAAAGGGCTGCGTTCGATTTCAACGTATTCCTCTACCTCCAAAGATCTTCCAATTTGACCATCAAGGGTCAGCGTGGAGTTTTCCGGAGGGGTTTGAATATGAACAGAAATTGTAAATGTATCTGGAATCACCAGCGGACGTTGATTCAAACTATGAGGACAGATTGGCGTCATAATGATTGCATCCATCGTTGGAAACACAATCGGACCGCCGGCAGCAAGAGAATATGCTGTTGATCCCGTTGGTGTTGAAATGATCAATCCATCGGCTTTAAAAAGCGCCAGAAAGTTATGATTAACTCTGGTTTCAATCTCCAGAAGTCTTGAAATTGCGGTTTTGGAAACCACGGCATCGTTGATTACATGATCTTCAAATAAAATTTCATCTTTTCTTTTTACACGCACTTGCAAAGCATCGCGTGTTTCCAATAAGATTTGACCCTTTTCAATCCGTTCTAATACCGGGAATAATTCTTCAATTGTAATTTCCGTTAAAAATCCAAGACGCCCCAGATTTACACCAAGCACAGGAATGTTACGAGACAGTGAGATGCGTCCGGCTCCTAAAAATGTTCCATCTCCCCCCAAAACGAGAATCATTTGAACATTTTTTAAGAATTCTTCTTTCGTTACATACCTCACACCAGGAAAAGCAGCGGCACCTTCGATTGCAACTAACTGACAATTTCGTGACTTCATCCAATCACTGATTTTGGCCATCAGCTCTTCGATTTTCGGATAGGAAGGTTTGGTAAAGAGTCCAACGACTTTATATGGAAATGTCACTCTGTCAGCTCCTGAATTTGTTTCTGCAATTCTTCATTATTAAGTCCAACTGATGGAGATCTCTTTAAGTGTACAAGAAACTCGCGATTTCCACTTGTTCCTGAAATAGGGGATTCCATCAGGCCTGTGATTGTCCAATGACGTAACTCTTTAGAGAAATCTTGCAGCACTTTTCGATGAATAGAAGGATCTTTAATGACTCCACCGCGAGGAACATCCTGAGGCCCTGCTTCGAACTGAGGTTTTAGAAGCAAAACAGTTTCCGAAGTAATAGAGGCTAGCGGTTCTAAAATTTTCGCAGCGCCGATAAAAGACACATCGACTACAGCAAGTTGAATTGATTCAGGAAAGTTTTCGGAGGTTAGGTATCTCGCATTTTTGCGTTCCATAATGGTCACTCTTGGATCTTCACGCAGCTTCCAGGAAAGCTGTCCGTAACCTACATCGACTGCATACACTCGTTTTGCGCCTCGTTGGAGCAGGCAATCCGTAAATCCACCTGTTGAAGATCCAATATCGGCTGTAATTATATTTGTAACATCAATTCTAAATCGATCGAGAGCTGCTTCTAATTTTAAGCCGCCACGGCTGACAAACTTCATCCCTTCAATCAGTTTTAATTCAACATCCTCAGAATATTGCTGACTCGCTTTGTCGGGAGGTAAGCCATTGACAAGAATCTTCCTGGCAAGAATTAATCGTTGAGCCGTTTCCCGGCTCTCAACTAATCCGCGCTTGACGAGTAACTGATCAATACGAACCTTTGCCATTCAATTATTTTTCTCTTTCCAGGATGTGGCGGGCGAGAGACTGTAAGTAGTGATGTGGATCATGTTTTGAAATTGCGGCACACGCGCTATCAACGAGATTTTGAGCGAGCGTGTGACTATTTTCTATTCCAATGAGCGACGGATAGGTGACTTTATCATGTTTGCGGTCTTTGCCTGCCGTTTTGCCAAGTATTTCAGTAGTTCCTTCTATGTCAAGAATATCGTCGCGAATTTGAAAAGCCAGACCGATGAATGTTCCGTATGAGGCAAAAGCATCGTGAACTTCTTCTGGAGATTGCAAAATGATTGGGGCCGCGGTCGTAGCAAATCGAATGAGTGCGGCAGTTTTCATCAAATGTAGATTTCTTAATTCTTTCTCCGTTAAATTTCCCGACGAATTCAACATGTCAATGACCTGTCCACCAATCATTCCATTCGTTCCTGCTGCTTCAGCAAGCGACTGGATCAGCCGGCTTCGCACCGAACCTTCGTACTCTGAGCCTGCGAGTACTTCCATTGACATCGTTAGAAGGGCGTCACCTGTAAGGACAGCAATCGCTTCACCAAAAACTTTGTGGTTGGTTGGCTTTCCGCGGCGGAAATCGTCATCATCCATGCAAGGTAAATCATCATGCACAAGCGAATATGTATGAACCATTTCGACTGCTACTGCTGCCGGTAAAAATATTTCTGGTTTGCCTCCAAGAGATTCGGCGCTAGCCAAACATAAAATCGGACGAAGCCTTTTTCCTCCCGCAAGGAGGCTGTATCGAATTGAACGATGGATCGGATCTGGCGGACTGTTTTCAGATGGAACTCTGCGGTCGAGTTCCACATTGATCATTTCCTGAAATTCTGCGAACCGCGGCGGAAGCATGTTAGCGATGCGCGATGCGGGTTACGGGATGCGAGATGCGGGATGCGGGATTGTGGATCATCGGTCCTCAGGTTCAAAGGGAACAGCTGTATATTCGCCGCGCGAATCCTTCACAAGCATTTCAATTTTCTTTTCTGCTTCTTCTAACTTTTGAGAACAAAAGCGCGAAAGACGGATCCCTCGCTCAAATAACTGCAGGGATTCCTCCAATTTTGCTTCTCCTGTTTCCAATTGTTTTACAATTCCTTCCAACTCTTTTAACGCTGCTTCAAATGAAACGGGATCCTGTTCTTGTTTTTCATTCATTTTCAACCTCCGTGACCTGGCATTTCAAACGGCCGCGATGCAGCCGGATACGGATATTTTCTCCAGGTGCGGTTTGGGAACTGTATTTTAAGATTTCACCCTCTTCCAAACATGCAATGCTATAACCTCGCTCCAGAACAGCAAGCGGACTGAGTGAATCGAGTTTTCCAGCGCCTCGCGATAAAACATTCTTTCGCAAATTATTTCTTTTTTCAAAAACATTTTTCATATCGCCTAACATTTTATTGAGCTTTGAACGTTTTACTTCAATCAAATGTCGTAACTGGCTGGCACTAAGTTTTTGTCCAGCCATCAGGTAACGCCGTGTAACAATTTGGTTATATCGAGTTAAGCCTGTTCGAACACGATGATCAAAATCATCAACGCGCTGTTGAAATGTATGGACTCTGTGCGGCAAACCTGCAAGTGCGCGGTGTTGAGCCAAAGTTTGTGTCCGATGCTTCATCGACAAAATCCTATGCTGTGCGCTGCTCAAAATATGTTTGGAGCAATTCATGAGTCGTTCTGCCAGTTCTTCTTTCTTTGACACTACAAGTTCTGCAGCAGCAGACGGTGTTGGAGCGCGTAAATCCGCAACAAAATCCGAAATCGTGGTATCGGTTTCATGACCGACTGCAGAAATGACAGGGATCTTTGAGGCAACGATCGCGCGAGCAACAATTTCTTCATTAAACGGCCATAAGTCTTCCAGCGAACCGCCTCCTCTTGCAACAATCAACACATCGATATCGCGAAATCCATTCAAAGCCCGGATGCCTTCAACAATCATCGGAGCTGCCTCTTCACCTTGAACTTTTGCAGGATATAAAAGCACATGCAAATTTGCATATCTGCGATTCAATACGTTCAAAATATCGCGGATCACAGCGCCTTGTCGCGAAGTAACGATACCGATTTTCTTAGGAAGCATGGGAATGGGCCGTTTTCTTTTCGGATCAAACAGGCCTTCCTTCTGCAACTTTTCCTTCAATTGTTCGAACGCTGCAAAAAGATCCCCTTTGCCATGTGGCACAATCTGAACGATATCAATTTGATATTCTCCGCGAGGTTCAAAAACAGTGAGCCGTCCGTGTACCAAAACCTTCATTCCATCTTTTGGTTTCCATTTCATAAAACGATGCGAAGATGCCCACATGACAACACGGAGCTGTGATGAATTATCTTTTAAAGAAAAATACCAATGTCCTGAACTGGCCGGTTTGAAGTTCGAGATCTCACCTTCAACCCATATCATTGGAAAAGTACTTTCAACCAGGAAACGCAATTCTGTATTCAGTTCTGAAACCGTATAGACTTTTTTGTCTGGATATGCGCTTGTTGTTGGTGCAGCATCAAGTGTTGGTTGGGTATTTTCTTTTGGTTTAGAAGGCGTGCGGCCTGGTCCACCAAATAGAGAACGTTGCTGCATTAATCTTCTTCTCCGTGTACAGTGACCCGTTGTATCGTTTGTGACATCCCATTTTGTTCATCGATTTGAATCAACATTGATTGCAAAATTGGGTTCTCTTTTGCGGGTTCAAAGCGGGTTGGCATTTGATCTAAAAATTTCTGAATGATTTGTTCTTTGTCGACTCCAATGACCGAATCATAGGGTCCTGTCATCCCGACATCAGTTACATATGCCGTTCCACCAGGGAGAACCCTTTGATCGGCAGTAGGGACGTGCGTATGACTTCCGCAAACTGCGGACACTTTGCCATCAAGAAACCATCCCATGGCTTGCTTTTCAGAAGATGCTTCTCCATGCATATCAACAAGTATGATGGGAGTTTCTCTGCGGAGTTGATTTACAAGTTCCAGTCCGATTGCGAATGGATCTTCGGAAGGTCCCATAAAAACTCTACCCTGAAGATTGATCACTCCGACTTTCAAACCTCTTCGACTTAAAGCAATGATATGTCCTTTTCCAGGAACGGATTTGGAATAATTCGCAGGCCTGAGAAGGCGGCTATCTCCTTTCATATATTCGATAATCTCTTTTTTGTCCCAGATATGATTTCCGGAAGTAAGAACATCAATCCCCATTCGTAACAATTCGTCCGCTGTATCGGGCGTCACACCAAAGCCATGTGCGACATTTTCCGCATTCGCGACCACGAAATCTAAATCATATTTTTCTATTAAAGATGGAAGATTCATTTCTATAACTTTTCTTCCAGGCTTGGAGACAATGTCTCCAATCATCAATACGTTCAAAAATTGCTCCTTTTGTTTTTTTCACCGCAAAGGCACAAAGATCTCATTTAGCGTAGTCGACCGCGCGCATTTCACGGATTACAGTCACTTTGATTTGACCGGGATATTGCAATTCAGATTCGATTTTTTTTGCTATATCTTTTGAAAGCCAGATCGCTTCGCGATCTCCGATTCGTGCTGAATCTACAAGAATGCGAATTTCACGGCCGGCCTGCAAAGCATATGCTTTTTGGACTCCTTGAAAAGAGTCGGCAATTTTTTCGAGTTTTTCCAGTCGTTGTATATAACTTTCTAATATTTCTCGTCGAGCACCTGGCCTTGCTGCAGAAATCGTGTCGCCTGCCTGGACAAGGAATGCTTCAGGTGTTTCAAACGGGATATCCATATGATGGCAGGCGATTGCGTGCACAACTTCGGGAGTTTCATTGTAGCGTTTGGCATATTCAATGCTCCATTCAAGATGGGTGCCTCCAGCTTCTTTATCGACAGCTTTCCCGATGTCATGCAAAAGGCCTGCGCGTTTGGCGACTTCCTGTTTTGCGCCGATTTCAGAAGCCATCAAGGCGCACAACAATGCGACTTCTTTGGAATGATTTAAACAATTTTGTCCATAGCTTGTGCGATATCTCAAACGTCCAAGAAGTTTCAAAATCTCCGGATGAATATCATGAATTTCCAATTCGGTTGCTGCGTCTTGACCATCGCGCAAAACTTGTAATTCAAGATCCTGACGGGTTTTATCAACAACTTCTTCAATGCGCGCCGGATGGATGCGTCCATCTGAAATTAATCTTTGTATTGAGACTTTTGCAACTTCGCGGCGAAATCCATCAAAAGCAGATAAAAGAATTGCTTCAGGAGTATCATCTACGATTAAATCGACCCCTGTAGCCATTTCAAGCGCACGAATATTCCGTCCTTCTCTTCCAATGATGCGTCCCTTCAAATCATCACTTGGCAAAGGAACAACCGATACGCAAGTCTCAATTACATTTTCTGCAGCAGTTCTTTGAATCGCCTGTACGATGACGTCACGCGCAAATTCCTTGCTTCGCTCTTTTGCTTCTTCTTCTAATTTGCGGACTAATGTGGCGGCTTCTTGTCTCGCTTCTCCTTCAATACTCTTTAGAAGCATGCGCCGTGCATCTTCTGTTGACAGACCTGCAATTCGTTCCATACTTCGCTTGTGTTCAACAATCACATGATCAATCCGCTTATGCGCATCGTGCAATTCTTTCTCGCGCGTTTCTAGATTGTGTTCTTTCGTTGTCAGGTCCCGTTCTTTTGTTTCCATGAAAAGAACCTTTCTTTCTAAATTTTCTTCCTTCTGATGAAGACGGCGTTCCAGTGTTTGTAATTCTTGTTTCTTACTCTGAAACTGTTTCTCAAGATCATTTTTTAGCGAATAAAATTTATCTTTTGCCTCCAGGTTTGCTTCGCGTTGAATTGTTTCAGCATATCTTGCTGAATCTTCGGCCAATTGTTTCGCATGAAGTTCAGCCTGAGAAATCATTCCATGAATCGTTTTTTTTCTAATCAGGAACCAGACTAGAAGTAAAACGGACCCTGTAGTGATTAGAATGGCGGCGTGAATCGCATATGCCACTCGTCACCTCCTTTTTCGGTTGAGGAGGCACGAGCCGAGAGAATCCTCGGTCCCATGTTACTGCCCCGTTGTCAAAGGCTGTGGTGGGTAGATCGAGGCTGGAATATAAGCTCCCCCGCACTGCCGTGCGGCAGGTTATTGAACCTGAACAAGTCAGGTGGGTGCCCAGCGATTACTTCAGGCTTCCTCAACGCAGAGGCATGCTCACCGTAATCTGACACAGGCTCCCGATTCTTGATATGTTGGTTCAAGAATCCCGTTACCAACACGAACTTAGCAGGGGAGCTCTTTGGGAACATAACTTTTTTTTCCAAACCGGATAGGCATTCGCCTATTCCGGGCCTATATCGAATCCAAAATTCGTTTCATTTCTTCCGTGCGTCGCTCAAATTCCCGGTCCACATCCTGGTTTTGCTTTTTGAGTTGTAAAAACTCATCTGTAATATTAAGTGCGGCTAAAACAGCAATCTTTAAAGAATCCACAGTTGTGAGGGAAGAGGCGATTTCGCGCATTTTCAAATCAACATACTGAGCGACATTCTTTATGTAATCAGGATCAGCCCCAGCTTTAATGAAATAGGGCTGGCCGTAAATTTCAACCTGAACCTTTGTATTTGTTTCCATCTCAAGTTAATTTTATCACTTTTCACCCTGCGTCAAAGTTAAACTTTTACCACGAAGGCGCAGAGTCGTTTTCTCATTTTGATACAAGACCTCGTGCTTTCAATTGAATCTGCTGTTGCTGAAGGTTTTTATCAGGTGATAACGTTATTTTTATGGAAACTTTCTTCTTTGGATCCTTGGGAGTTGATGGCTTCTGAACTGGACCTTCTGGCCAGAATCTTGGTTTTTCGGTTGGACCATGATCATCGAAGTTGCCCCTATAATCTGGATTCAACTTTAATCCGCTCTTGTCCTGCTGAGGCGGATTCGGTTGCGTTCTAGGAACAGTATCCCCCACGCTTCCAGATTCTGTTGAAGGTGTTTTAGACTCAGCTTCCTTCTTACCCTGTGCCGGTGGTTGAGCAGGAGCTTTCGTATTGGCATCAACGATTCTTTCTACTCCTTCGGAGATCACGATCTGAGGAATGATTGTGACAACTTCGCTGGTTGGTAAGAGATTCCCAACTGAATTCGCTGTTTCCTTCATTGCCTCCATACCTGCATTGGCTCTCTTTTGCTGCTTTTGCCAATCTTCGAGTTGTTCTGGAGTCATATTCTGGATCTGCTCGGGCGTGAACATCCGGTTTCCAATGCTCGATCTTTGTCCGATGCCATTTGGATGCCAGAAAATGTCTTTAATGATGGAATTGTTGCTTGGATTATCCTGAGTTTTTGGAGCGCTTTGCGGCGACGCTACAAGTTCACTCGCCAAAATGGGTGCTACTGATAAATTGAATAGGATTCTCATGATCGACCTCCGATCTAATGCTGTTGTTCGCCGGTTTTATCCGGCGTCTTTTATACAGGCGCTATTTCGGGGAAAACTACGCCACGTTCCGGGGGCCTTAGTCACAAGAGAGGTTTTGAACCACAAAGACGCTAAGCTGACTCTGTGGCTCTGCGGTTATAGCTTCGTTTCGATATCTTCAAGGTTGGAGATTAAACGTTCAATCTTTCCACGAACTTCATCACGCTCGTGTTGAAGTGATTTGATCTGGTCTTGAAGCGAATCCTGTGCTTCAGCTGATTTCGACCATTTATCAAGATCTTGTTTCAACTGGCGTATGGTTTTTTCATGTTCATCATTTCGTTTATTCAAAGTTTCATTTTCACTTTGAAGAACTTTCACAGAAGAGATTAGCTTTTTGATTTTGTCTTCGAGTAGCTTCCAGTTGTTGAAAATCCATGCTTCCTCTTGTTGGGTAAAGGGCCAAATTATTTTCTGAGTTCCGCGCTAAAATCCTTCGCAAATTCGGAAACTATTTTAACATAAAGAGCATCTACTTCCTCTGACAGAAGAGTCCGGTTTTCGGACTGAAACACAAAACGGAAAGTTAAGCTTATCTTTCCAGCAGGAGTGTTTTTACCTTTGTAACGGTCAATCAGTTTATAGGAACGGAGATCCGGAATCTGAAGCCGTTCAATTGTATTCTGCATCGCTGAGTAAGAAACTGTCTCATCAATAATGAAGGTCACATCCCTTTCTATATCAGGATATGCAATGATCGGCTGATATTTCTTTTTGATTTTTGGAATCTTGATTAAATCAGATAACGACAATTCGGCGGCCTGTACTGTGTATCCTTCAATTTCATGTTGAGTGATGCTTCCGAGATTAACGTTATTGACCTGGATCTGGCCATTCTGAATTGCCGGACGAGGATACTCTAATGCTGGCAGAGCGCTTTCCAAAATCCCTTTCAAATCCTGATATTCACCAATCATTACAATTCCGAGCCTGGTCTTTTCACCATCAACATGAAACGTACGGCCAATTTCATACAGCCGGATTTCCCGGCTTCGATGGCGTAAGTTCAAATCAACTGCGTCAAGTAAACCTGGAATCAAGCTGGATCTCAATTCCTGAGCTGTTTCAGAAATCGGGTTCAGGATGCGGATCCGTTTTGAATTATCCATGAATCGAGATAATGGATTTACAAAAGAATATGAATTTCCCTCATTAATTCCTGCAGCCTGAAGAAAGCGCGAAAATGCTTGTTCCAACCTGTACGTCGGATAATCATCTTGATATTTTTTTCCAGCAGAAGGCAAAGTGCTGGGAAAGTTGTTGTAGCCAAAATGCCGTGCGACTTCTTCGATCAGGTCAATTTCGCGATTCACATCGACACGAAAGGATGGAACTTCCCATTTATTGTCAGGCCCTGGGATAAATCCTAAGGAGGTCAAAATATGTTGAACGAACTTTGGATCGATTGCTTCACCTAAAATCCGTGTGATGCGTTCAGGCCTCAGCGTCATTCGCTTTTTTGGGACATTCAATACGTTTACATCTAATACTGGATGAACTGTTGCGCCTGCAATTTTTTCAAGCAGGTACGCAGCCCGCTTAATTGCAATATCTTGTAAGTTTGGATCGACACCGCGTTCAAAACGGAAGGAAGCGTCTGTTGAAAGATCGAGAGCGCGGCGAGTTTTTCTAACCGACGAAGGTAGAAAATATGCAGCTTCAAGCAGAATGTTTTTCGTTTGTTCAGAGACTTCTGATTCAAGACCGCCCATAACTCCGCCAACTGCTTGTGCTTTTTCTGTATCTGCAATGGCAAGCATTGATTCGGTTAATAGCCTCTCCTTACCATCGATCATTACAAGCTTTTCATTTCTTGCACGGCGGACCCGAATTGTGCCGCTCGCAAGTTTGTCAAAATCAAAAGCATGTAAGGGCTGTCCAAGTTCAAGCATCACATAATTTGTTACATCAGCCGCGTTATTGATGCTTCGTATGCCGCAAGCTTCAAGACGTTCTTTCAGCCAATCAGGCGAAGGTGCAATTTTTACGTTCGTTAAAAGTTGTCCGCAATAACGCGGGCATAATTCAGAATCATCTAAAATGATCTTGAGTTTGTTTTCATAACTGCCTTGAGTGCCGGATGAATGTATTGTTTTGGAAGAATGAATCTCCGGCTGTTTAATCGCCGGAAGATCGAAGGCTGCAGCAACTTCTCGTGCAACTCCAACGTGGCTTAAACAGTCGGGCCTGTTTACAGTTATTTCAAGATCTAGAGAAACATCGTTGCCGATATTTTCTCGATCCTCGAGTTTAAGCCCGATATTTGTAAGCTTGTTGATGAAAACATCAGGACTCACATCTACGCCGGCAATTTCTTTGATCCAGTTGTAGCTGATCTTCATGCAATGACTCTGAACTGTGAAAGAAATCGCAGGTCGTTATTGTAAAGCAGCCGAATATCTGGGATTCCATAAAACAAGATCGCTATGCGATCGATGCCCATTCCAAACGCAAAGCCTGAATATTTTTCAGAATCATACCCAACAGCTTCCAATACATTCGGGTGAACCATTCCAGAACCAAGAATTTCCAACCAACCGGTTTGCTTACATACGTTGCATCCCTTTCCTTTGCAATTCACGCAAGAGCAATCCATTTCTGCACTCGGTTCGGTGAATGGGAAAAAGCTGGGTCGAAATTGGACTTTGACATCTTGATCAAAAAGACGTTTTGCAAAATGGTGCAATGTGCCTTTCAGATCCGCGAACGTAATTCGATCGTCAACGGCAAGCCCTTCCATCTGATGAAAAATAGGGGAATGTGTGGCATCCATTTCATCTTTTCTATAAACACGGCCGGGACATAAGATCCGCACTGGTGGCTGAGTTTGAAGCATTGTACGGATTTGTACCGGAGAAGTATGAGTTCGAAGCAACAATGGTTCGCTGTTTGGCGGAGTCTCAACGAAAAGAGTGTCCTGCATGTCACGAGCCGGATGATCCGGAGGGAAATTCAGTGCTGCAAAGTTGTTGAAATCAGTATCGATTTCTGGACCTTCGGCAATCGCATATCCCATCTCTCTGAAAATCTCTTCAATCATCTGTCGCGTCTTTGTAAGAGGGTGAATCGCTCCTATCTGGACATCACGTCCTGGCAAACTAAAATCAAATTTCGATTCAGCTTGAGGCTGTGTCAGCTGTGCAGCTTTCAATTCAATGGATTCTTCAACAAATTTTTTGAATTCGTTGATCTCTTTTCCTGCGGTAGCTTTTTGATCTGTTGTTAAAGATGGAAGCTCTTTTAACAGAGCTGTGATATGGCCGCGCTTTCTTCCTAAATAATCATTGCGAACTTCATCGAGTTCTGTCTGAGTATTTATAGAAGCAAGGCGTTGTTGGAATTCCTGAGATAGTTTTGGAATGTCCATTGTTTGTTTTTACCGCAGAGTCACTGAGACATCCATTCCAGCGGGGCAAGGTTGGCCTCGCCCCATGATGGAGAATGGATTTTTACGCAGTTTTTGCGATTTGCGCAAGATGACCAAATCCAGCTGAATCAAAAACAGCCAGTTCGGCCAGCATCTTACGGTTGATATTGATCCCTGCTTTTTTCAAGCCGGCGATCAAGCGGCTATAAGAAAGTTCGTGTTTTCTTGCTTCTGCATTAATACGAACAATCCATAAAGCACGGAAGTCCCGTTTTTTATTCCGGCGATCCCGATACGCATAAGCTAATCCTTTTTGAACAGCTTCACGCGCCGCGCGATATAGTTTCCCTTTAGTCAGTCTGTAACCGGAGGCTCGATCCAGAATTTTTTTCCGTCTCTGTCTCCGTTTATTTCCTCTTTTTACTCTCGGCATTTTCTTTCACCTTTCAATATTTACAGCGAGACTACTGCTGTAAAAAAAATCAAGCGTATGGCAGCATCCGTTTTACTTTCGGAGTTTCCGCTTTTGAGAGAATTGTTGAGCCACGTAAATGGCGCTTTCTCTTCGGCCTCTTCTTCGTAAGAATGTGACGCTTGTAGGCGGAGGAGCGCTTAATCTTTCCAGATTTAGTCTTCTTGAAGCGTTTCGCTGCTCCGCGATGTGTTTTCTGTTTCATTTGAACTCCTGATGCAAGATGCGTAATTGCGGAATGCGCGTTACGCGATCTTACCGATCTACCGCATTACGTACGTTTTGCGGTAAAGATAGCAATCATATTGTTACCTTCCTGCCTTGGTGGACGTTCAATATCGATGATCTCTTTTAGTTCATCCATAAGGCGTTCCAAAATTCGTCTACCAATTTCTGGATGCGCCAATTCACGTCCACGAAACATAATGACCGCTTTAACCTTGTGTCCATCTTCCATAAATCGCTCAATATGTTTCTTCTTGAACAGATAATCATGTTCATCAATCTTAGGCCGGAATTTAACTTCCTTTACCTGAATCGTTTTTTGTTTTTTTCTGGCTTTCTGTGCCTTCTTGCTTGCCTCGTACATGAATTTGCCCAGATTCATGATTCGACAAACAGGCGGTTGAGCCGTTGGCGCAATTTCTACAAGATCTAATTCCCGTTCACGCGCCAGATTTAATGCATCCCGAATCGGTAGAACGCCGACTTGAGATCCATCTTCATCAATAACTCTGACTTCTCTCGCCCTAATCCTTTCGTTTGCTCTTACATTCTGCTGAATACGAACACCCTCCGTTTTAAGCTTGTTCAGCTTGATTGCAATTAATTAGTTTCCACAGCACGGCTTGTAATTAAAGGAAGTAATTCGTCCACAAAATCCTGAACGGAACGCGCACCTAAATCCCCGCGTGTGCGATGACGGACAGAAATAGTCTGGTTTTCCACTTCTTTATCGCCAAGGATAATCATATACGGAACTTTTTGCAATTGTGAATCTCGAATTTTAGCTCCGATTTTCTCTTTTCTGCTGTCAAGAATAACTCGAATTTGTCGAGATTCTAGCAAGGTTTTCAGCTCTGCGCCATATGTATGATGCCTTTCAGCAATTGGAAGAATTGCGACCTGAACAGGAGCTAGCCACAATGGGAATGCCCCCGCAAAATGTTCAATTAATACTCCAAAAAAGCGTTCCATCGAGCCTGTAATGGCGCGATGTAACATGATCGGCCGGTGAGGCTGACCATCAGCTCCTATATATTCGAGCTTGAAACGTTCAGGAAGTTGAAAATCCACCTGAGTTGTACTGCATTGCCACCAGCGGCCGATTGCATCCCTGATTTTGAAATCGATTTTAGGGCCATAAAATGCGCCGCCGCCTTCTTCAACTTCATACTTTACATTGTTTTTCTCGAGAGTCTTCCTGGCAATTTCAATTGCAGTATCCCAAATTTCAACAGCTCCAACAGCTTTTTCAGGACGAGTTGCCAAAAACACTTGAATATCTTTGAACCCGAATGTGTTCCAAAACGAAAATGTAAAATCTAAAAGTCCACTGATTTCACTTTCTAATTGTTCGATTGTACAAAAAAGATGTGCATCATCTACTGTGAAGCCTCTTGTTCGCATCAAACCATGCAGTACTCCGGACCTTTCGAATCTGTACACAGTTCCAAATTCAGCAAGCCGCATCGGCAAATCACGATAACTTCGAAGAGTATTTCGATAAACTGCAATATGAATTGGACAGTTCATCGGTTTTAGTTGATAACTTTCTTCATCACTTTCCATTGGGGCATACATATTTTCCCGATAGTAGCCAAGATGACCGCTTGTGCCCCAATAACTTAAACGCGCAATGTGCGGAGTATAAGTTACCTCATAGCCGCGTTTGTACAGCTCACCATAGAGATAATCTTCAATTTGTCTTCGGATGCGTGCTCCGTTTGGCAGCCAGATAACTAGACCGGGGCCGATCTCATCATTAATTGTGAATAATTCCAGTTCTTTTCCAAGTTTGCGATGATCACGCTTTTTTGATTCTTCTAACCTGTGGAGATATTCCTGCAATTCTTCAACGGTTAGCCATGCAGTCCCGTAAATGCGCTGAAGCATTGCGTTTCGTTCATCACCACGCCAATATGCTCCCGCTGTATGCAGCAGCTTGAATACTCCGAGACGTCCTGTGCTTGGAACATGTGGGCCGAGACACAAATCCATGAAAGAATCTTGCTTATAAAAACTTACTGTTTCTCCGCCGCGTTCTTCAATGAGTTCAACCTTCATAGGCTCATTTTGTTTGCGCCAGTAATCCAGTGCTTCATTTTTGGAATAATCGATTCGTGAAACAGCAAAATTCCGTTTCACGATTTCTTTCATCCGTTGTTCAATTTTTTCAAGATCCTGTGGTGTGAATGGAACTTCACGCTTGAAGTCGTAATAAAAGCCATCTTCGATGACAGGACCAATTCCAACTTGTGTGTCTGGAAATAATTCAGTGACTGCATGAGCCATCAAGTGTGAAGTGCTATGACGGATGACTTCCAGCCCTTCCGGAGATGATGGCAAAATAAATTTCAGTTCACCGGATTCTTTTAATGAGTGCGACAAATCTACCGGACGCCCATTTATTTTGGCAGCAATAGCATTTTGACGTACTTCTTCCGGCTGATCTTTTAAAAGATCTGTAACGGAAGTTCCTTCCGGAACTTGTCTTAAAACACTATTAATTTTGATGTTGATTTCAGGCATAGTTCGAGTGCACGAAAGGCGGGATTAATACGTGGTCTTAAAAATCATTTTTATGTTCATTATCAGCTATAGGCGCGGGCGGGATCGAACCGCCAACCTCTTCCGTGTCAAGGAAGCGCTCTCCCACTGAGCTACGCGCCTAAATATAAGGGAAAGCCGAGATTATAACAATATCCTCTATGAAATTACAAAAACTGTTTCGTGTATGGATGAATGCAGGGGAGCAGGGGAGCGGAGGAGCGAAGGGGATGAGGACAGAACTACCTCCATAAGTGGCGACGTACGTAAGGGTAAGTGATACTCTATTGATGATAGCACGGAGGTGCGTCGATGACCAAGATTGGATCTCCAGGTGGCCCGATTAAGCCATCTATGCCTGAGTTTGAGAACAACCAAACAACGCCGAGTGTGAAAGAAGCACTTCCCGAAAAAATTACGCCTCAACCGGGCAATCCCAGTAGTGCTACTGAAGCCAAAGGGGTAATGGATTCTCAAGCTGAACTGATGAAAGTAAAGCTACAAGGGAATTTGAAAACAGCTGGTGATGCAGGCACTGCCATACCTGATAAATGGTCGCCTCCTCATCCTTCAGCACCGCTGCATCCGGACATAAATCTTCCTGGATCCGCTAACGCCGAAAAATGGCACACCCACTCATCCTTCCGCGCCGCTGCATCCGGACGTACATCTGCCCGGTACTGCAATGCCTGATAAATGGTCGCCTGGCACTTCATCGCCGCCTCACCCGAATATGGAACTTCCTATTTCCGCGCCACCAAGCAAATTAGTAAACGATAAGCCGGCAACACGTCTCGATGAAGAAAAGAAATAGTAAAAATTCTTGCGAGAAGAGGCTTTCGAACAGATTTCAATCATTTGTCCTGAGTGTCGAAAGCCTGAATTACAATCTCCACTAAAGCTGGATTCCATCTTTAAAAAAGATGAAGATTTTGTCCAAACTGGATTCCTTTCTTGTTCCAATCCTTCCTGTGAAAAGAAATTTCCTGTTCTAGCGGGTGTACCAATCGTCCTAAAAGATATTGATAAATGGATGAGATCCGATTCGCTTCAGCTTTCTACATTTCTTGAAAAAACTCCGGAGATCCGGAATTTTTATGACCTTAAGAATCAGCCAGTTGAAGTAAATGAGGGTGCCCTCTCTGCATACATGGATTCGCATTATCCCGTTTCATCACTGGATGAATTTTGGAAAAAGGCAATTGAGTTGATTGATTCAAATCATTATGAATTCGCGCTGGATATTGGATGTTCTGTTGGACGTTACACATTTGAATTGGCACGTTGCAGCCAGTTAGCTGTTGGAATCGATTTGAACTTTATCGCGTTGGCCGCCGCTGAGCGTACTCAACGCACCCAAACAGCTACATACAAAAGAAGAATACGGGGAGAGTACTATCAGAGCATTCACGAACCCTATCTTGCACCGGCGAACGCACTGTTTCTCGTTGCAGATGCATTGAATCCTCCATTCAAAGCCTATTCATTCGATGTTGTGTCTGGATTAAATATTTTGGACAATGTCGCGGTGCCTCTGATTTTGATCGGACAAATGGATGCTCTATTAAAAGTGGATGGCGACCTGATTTTATCCTCTCCCTATGATTGGCATACTGATATTTCGAAAGTCGATGAATGGCTCGAAAACGAAGTCATGACTGCGCCTGAAATGCTGCAAAAAATTCTCGAAGACGATTACATTCCCAAAATGGAATTGAAGTACAAAATTCTACAACAGCAATTTGACGTTCCCTGGATACTCCGAAATTATGATCGACATTGGAGCATGTATCTGGTTCATCTTCTAAAAGCGCGAAAATACGCCGGCTCCAGTGTTTGACCTGATGGTTTTAGACTTGCCTTACACTCGATTGGAATCTGGTATACTTCCGCTCAAGGCATCCTATGTCCTCCAAAATCGGGAAGTATGAGATTCTCGAAGTCCTTGGTCGGGGCGGTATGGGGGTCGTTTATAAGGCTTACGATCCGATCCTCGATAGAGAAATCGCCCTGAAAACAATGACGGCGGAAGGGTTGAAAGATCCTGTTCTGAAAGAGCGTTTCTATCGAGAAGCGCGCGCCGCCGGAAGGCTTCGCCATCCGAATATAGTAACAATCTATGAACTGGGCGAAGAAAACAGCGTTCCATACATTGGTATGGAATACATCCACGGATCGGATATTCATGCTGTTATCAAAAGCAAACAAGAAGTCTCACTCGAACAAAAAGTCAGAATCGTAATCCAACTTTGCCGTGGACTTGCTTATGCACATAAGTCAGGAATTGTGCATCGAGATATTAAACCTTCAAACGTTCGTCTTACGGATGACTTTCATGTAAAAGTTCTGGATTTCGGAATTGCACGACTCGTAACAAGTACAACAATGACTTCGGGTGGAATGGTGCTTGGAACGATTCAGTATATGGCGCCTGAACAGATTAAAGGCGCACATGTAGACCGGAAATCAGATATCTTCGCAGTCGGGATTATTTTTTATGAGTTGTTAAGTGGACGCAAACCATTTGATGGAGATAATACTGCAACGATTCTTTATCATATTCTTCATGAACCATATCAAAAAATGGATCCGCCCATTGATGAGCAATTTGCTCCGATCGGCCGTGTTTTAAGAAAAGCCCTTGATAAGGATCCTGCCAGGCGTTACTTTTCCGCAGATGAAATGGCTGATGATCTAGAAAACTTTTTGCGTTCCTTTTCACCAGAGCGCTCAAGTACACAACAAGCCACCACTCAGGAATTAGTCGCTCCAAGTTCCAGTAAGGACACGCCCACGGCAGCGGAGAAGGCGGTGCAGGAGCCTTTAACGCCTCAGAAATCGGACCCTCGAATCACGAATTTTCTTCGCACCGCAAAAAAGCACATTGTGGAAGGGCACACTGTTCAGGCAATTTCATTCATCAAACAAGCGCTCCAGATCGATCCAAACGATCGCGATGCAAGTCAACTTCTGCAAATGGTTGAGCAAGATATCAAAAAAGCAGAGGCAGAAGACTTGCTGCGACAGGGACAGAATTACATGCGCGAAGGAAGATATGACATCGCGATGAAGGCTTTCGAAAAAATTTTGAAGATCCAGCCCAATCATTCGAAAGCGCGAATGTTACTTGAAACAGTGAAAAGTGAAATGGTCCAGCCTGAGATCGAAGAGTTAGTACAGCAAGCGAGACTCGCGATTGAGCAGAAGAAATATCAATTAGCTCATAGGTATGTTGAAGACGTACTCAAGGCTGTACCGGAACATCAAGGAGCTTATGAGCTGCAAGTTTTGATCAGGGAACGCGTAACATTAGAAGAATTTAATGAATATTTACGAAGCGCAGAACACTTCATAAACGAATCGCAGTTTGAAACCGCAAAGAAAGCTCTTGAAAAAGCTTTGAAAATTCTTCCCCAGCATCCTGTCGCGTTGAAACGTATGGAAGCTTTAAATGATTCTATGCGTAAGCGACAAATTGATAAGCTTGTTTTTCGTGGAAATAAACAAATGGAACTTGGCAGTTATGATGATGCTCAAGGTACATTTGATGAAATCTTACAATTAGAGCCAGCGAACGAAACTGCGAAAATGGTGATTTCGTATATTGAAGAAAAAAAGAAAGTAGAATTCGTGAAGCAGCTATTAAATTTGGGCTGGCGAACGTTAATGATGGATCGCAAATACGATGATGCGATCCAAATCGGGGAACGAGTCCTGAGCATCGACGCTCATAATGGCGAAGCCAAAAGCTTGATTGCCTCGGCGCGTAAAGAAAAAGAAGAAAATTAACCGCAGAGACTCAGAGCTATCGCAGGGCCATTGTTTTGGTCAGGCGGTATTTTTTGGCGTAATAGCGGAAGGAACGGAATGACATACCGACAAACTTGGCAGCTTCTTTTTGTACACCTTTGCTGCGACGCAATGCTTCGATCAAAATTTCTTTTCGTATCTGCTCAATATGTCCTTCCAGATCGATTCCATGCTGCGGCAGATGTAGAACATCGACTTCGCCGCGCTGAGGAAGACGGCTCACTTTTTCAGGCAAACTTTCAACCGTAATGACGTCAGATACTTCAAGCGCGATGGCTCTTTCAACAGCATTTTCTAGTTCACGAACATTTCCTGGCCAGTCATAATTTTCAAGACACTTCATCGCTTCAGGAGAAATGCGCGAAATATTCTTGTTCATTTCCTGCGCAAATTTGCGCAAAAATCCCTCAGCAAGCGGATGCGTATCCTCTTTCCGTTCACGTAATGGCGGAATCTTGATCGGGATAACATTGATCCTGTAATACATATCTTCACGGAAACGTCCTTCCGCAACTGCTTTTTGCAGATCCTGATTTGTAGCTGCAATAACTCGCACATCTACTGGAATCTCTTCGGTCCCACCAACTGGACGGATCGTTTTTTCTTGCAACGCCTGCAAAAGCTTTACCTGCATGGCCTGGCTGGTTTCGCCAATTTCATCCAGCAACAAAGTACCTTTATCGGCTACCTCAAATAATCCCTTCTTGTTATGAACCGCTCCCGTAAAAGAACCTTTAACGTGACCAAATAGTTCACTTTCCAAAAGGCTTTCAGGCATAGCGCCGCAATTGATCGAAATAAACGAATTATCTTTTCGAAGGCTATTGTAGTGAATTGCTTTGGCTAGAATGCCTTTCCCCGTTCCACTTTCGCCTGTGATCAGGATTGTGCTGTTTGTGTTACTGATCTTACGGATTAAATCAAAAATATTTTGCATCTTGGGACTATGTCCGATGATGTTTTCAAATTGAAACTGCCGCTCAACCGATTTTTTCAGGTAAACGTTTTCGCGTTCGAGCTTCTTTTTGGAAAAACATCGATGGATGATAATTTTCATCTCTTCGATGTCGAATGGTTTGTAAATGTAATCTGCGGCGCCAATCTTTACAGCTTCGACCGCAGTTTCTGTGGAAGCATACGCGGTGATCAGAATAAAATCGGTATCGGGTGAAATTTTTTTGGATTGCCGTAGAAGTTCCAATCCATCTGAATCCGGAAGCCTTATATCGGAAATAATTAGATCAAAAACATTCTTATTAATGGCATTCAACGCTGTTTTGCCATTTTCAGCAAGGGTAACCTGATACCCTTCTTTTTTGAGCATGATTGCGAGAAAATCTCGCATGCTCTTTTCATCATCAATGACCAGAATCGTACTCACTATTTAATTCTCCATGAGATGGTTCGAGCCCCCCTTGGGCGGACCTCTCCTCCTCTTATTAACCAGTTATTGTACCAGAGGTAACGCATAGCGTGTGTTTTTAGCCGGAAAATGCACTGTAATTGTCGTCCCTGCTCCGGGCTTTGAATCAATCGAAATTCTTCCATGATGGTCTTGAACGATTCGATAAACAATCGCCATTCCAAGACCGCTTCCACCAGTCGTTGATGTTTGAAATGGGTCGAAAATTGAATCCAACCGTTCGCGCTCAATCCCTTGCCCTTCATCCCGGAAAGAAAGTACAACACTTCCCTGTAAGTCATGCTCCAATGAAACCCGAAGTGTTCCACCTGAAGGCATTGCGTGAAGAGCATTCACTGCCAGATTCCAAATGACTTGTTTGATTTGATTGCTGTCGAATTCATGGATGAATTCTTCTGAGCTTTTTGAAAATGTGATGTGATGTTCAGGCTTAAATTCCGGACTCTTTTGAATGAAACTTAACGTGTCGGTAACTACGAGAAGAAAATCATCACGTCCTGGATTAAAACGTTTTGGTTTTGCGTAATTCAAAAAGTATTGAATTGTATGATCGAGCCGCACAGATTCAGTAAGAACAATTTCCATCAGTTTTAGCTGATCATCAGAAAGATGCAGCTCGTTTTTTAACATCTGAACTGAGCCATGGATTGCCGCAAGAGGATTTCTAATTTCATGAGCAATCCCTGCAGCCATTGTTCCAATAGCTGCCATCCGCTCTTGAATGCGAAATTGTTGTTCCTTTCTGTGAACCTCTGTAATGTCCTGGAAAATCAAAATCATTCCATAAGGAGAATCTTTTAAAGTTGGAAGATAAGCCAGATTCATACCAATGATGAAAATTTCCTGATTCTTCAAAAAGCGGCGTTCTAAACGGACCTGCTTGCTGGTTTCAAGTTCATTCCGAATATGTTCAAGATCGATCCCTTCCATAAATAAGGTCTGAATGTTCTCGCCTAATATTTGATGTGTAGAACGATCCAAAATCTGAAGGCCGGCTCCATTAATGAAATTGACGTGCCCTTCCAAATCTGTAAGCACAAGTCCGGTATTCATGCTTTCAATGATTTTTTGATGAAGAATTTTCAAATCGAGTAAATCTTCATCCACCACGCGCAATTCAGTACTCGTGCGGCGCAAACGCTCGGAAAGATAACTGCTCAAAAGAGCGGTCGTGTAAAAACCAAAAATGTGAATAAAGATGTAGTAATAAATCAAAGGAGTAGAAATTTCCGCGATTTCAGAGGGTTGAAGATCGTAATAAGGAATGAATCCGTAATATAAAAGATCGACCAGTGAACCATAAAGGATGCTGCTGATAGAAGCAATGTAAAGGCTTCCTTTCCGGTACAGCAGGATACTTGCAGCAATAATTACAAGAATGTAGAGAAATGAAAATGGACTTCGCACACCTCCCGTAAAGTAAAGCAAGAGGGTTATAACAATGACATCGCCGGAAAGTTGCAAATAGGCAAGCACCCGCAAATTTTGAACTTTCGCAAACCACACTGCGGAAACAAGAGTAAAAAATGATGTGAGAAAGATCAGAAAATAGAGCGGATTAATCGGAAGGATAGTGCGTGAAACAAGCTGAATTAAGATCGCTGAACCCAACAATGTGATGATAATGACCATACGGAAGGTCATCATCATGACAATTTTTTGTTTTAGTTCTTCATCTTGTCTTGTTATTGTTCCGTTAATCGTTTTTTTCCTAAAAAATTTGAGGGCGGCCATTGAGGCCGCCCCCTGGTTTTTATTTCTTCAATTTTGTTTAGCCGATCTTGCTAAGTAAGGAGAACATCGGCAAATACATCGATATGACGATTCCGCCGATGATGATTCCAAGAAATAGAATCATGATCGGTTCAATCAACGTCAGCATGTTTTCAACGGCTGCATCAACTTCCTCTTCATAAAAATCAGCAATCTTGGAAAGCATTGCATCGAGTGCGCCCGTTTGCTCGCCGACTGCAATCATATGAACGACCATTGGGGGAAAAACTTCAGTATCCTTTAATGGTTCGGAAATCGTTTTTCCTTCTTCAATGCTCTTTCGAGTTGCCATAACCGCATCTTCTACAATTGCGTTTCCTGAAGTTTTGGCAGTGATTTCAAGAGCTTCAAGGATCGGAACACCGGAACTAACTAGAGTTGCTAATGTACGGCAGAATCGAGCTACCGCAATCTTACGCAATACGGTGCCAAGGACGGGCAACTTCAAAAGGAGCCCATCTATAACTCGTCTCCCTTTGTATGTGTCATGGTACTTTTTCAAAGCATAGATGAGCGCAATAATCAGAAGGACAATCAAGATAGAGTAGCGGCCGACGAAATTGCTGGCTGCAATTACGATACGAGTTGGTAAAGGAAGTTCAGCTCCCAATCCTGCAAACAACGCAGCAAATGTTGGAATAACTTTCCACAGGATGACGGCTACAACAATTGCAGCGATTGAAAGTACTGCAATTGGATAAATCATTGCAGACCGAACGGCTCGTCGCAATTTAACAATCTTTTCAATATAGGTTGCAAGCCGCTGGAGAATTGTATCAAGGATACCGCCCGCTTCACCTGCTGCAATCATGTTGCAGAAAAGATCATCGAATACTCGCGGATGTTTCCGCATTGAATCGGCCAGAGTTGCGCCACTTTCAACATCCTGCCGGACCTGCAGCAGTGTTTTTTGGAAGACTTTGTTCTCAGCTTGAGTTCCTAGAATTTCGAGACATTGAACAAGCGGCAAACCGGCATCAATCATGACCGAAAATTGACGCGTAAAGATCGCTAATTCTTTTTGTGAAACACCGCCGCGTAACAGCGGAAATGAAACTTCTTTGCCTTGTTCGCGAACTTGCGTTACAACAATTTGCTGCCGGCGTAAACGCGCTCGGACTGCTTCTTTGTTTTCTGCGACAAGTACGCCTGCCTCGATTTTGTCTCCTCTTCTACCTTTCCATTCAAAGCTAGGCATGGTTTTTTGTACCTCCCTTATTAGCCTCGAGCCCTTCCTGCCCCTGTTGTTTGAGCAGCATTCCCCGTGATAATACCGGCTCCACGATTGATCATTTCTTGCAATTCCTCAGGATGTGAGGAACGGCTTAACGCTAACTCCAGCGTAATCTCTTTTCTAAAATAAAGAGTCGCTAGAGACTGATTAAAAGTCTGCATTCCGAATTTCAACTGGCCTGATTGCATTGAAGAATAAATCTGGTGAACCTTATCTTCACGAATCAAGTTCCGTATAGCTGCATTCGGAATCAAAATTTCAAGCGCAAGACTGCGTCCCTTTCCACTGGCTCGTGGCAAAAGTGATTGACACATAATTCCTTCAAGAATCAACGAAAGCTGAGCACGAACCTGTGACTGCTGATGCGCCGGAAAGACGTCAATAATACGGTTGATGGTTTGACTCGCAGAGTTCGTGTGCAACGTTGCGAACGTAAGATGGCCTGTTTCTGCGATTCGTAATGCGGATTCGATTGTTTCTAGATCACGCATTTCTCCGATCAGCACTACATCCGGATCTTCACGAAGAACGGATCGCAATGCATTCCCAAATGAATGTGTATCCGCATGTAATTCACGCTGATTCACAATGCAATTCTGATGTTGATGAAAATATTCAATTGGATCCTCAATTGTCACAATGTGATCATGACGCTCACGATTGACCTTATCGAGCATCGCAGCAAGTGTCGTTGACTTACCGCTACCGGTCGGACCCGTTACAAGAACAAGGCCACGAGGTTTTTCGCAGAGTTTTTCAACAATTGGCGGCAAACCTAATTCGCGAAAACTCATAATTTCATAAGGAATTCTTCTATAGGCTGCTGCAACTGCGCCACGTTGACTAAAAACGTTCGCGCGGAAACGGGCAAGTCCTTTTACACCGAATGAAAAATCCAATTCAAGATTTTCTTCAAAACGATGCTTTTGAGCGTCAGTTAAAACGCTATACGCAAGACGTTTTGTATCAACAGGTGTTAAAGGTGGATGTTCGGTCAGAGGTTTTAAAACACCATCTACACGAACTTGCGGAGGGCAGTGGGTCGTAACATGAAGATCGGTGCCCCCCATATCGATCATTTGCTTTAAAAGCTGATGTAATGTAACCGCCATAATCACTCCCTCATAGTTCTAAGATCAGTGCCGGCATACGCCGACGTTACCTATTAGGCAACTGTTTCCCGTAGTACCTCTTCGATTGTGGTAAGTCCCACTTTCAACTTTTCCAGGCCGCTGGCACGCAATGAAACCATCCCTTCTTCAACCGCTTTCCGGCGTATCTCTATTGCGGAGGCGCCTACCAGAATCAATTCACGGATATTATCCGTCACTTCAAGTACTTCAAACAAGCCTACCCTACCCTTATACCCAGTATTGCCGCATAACGGACATCCCCGCCCTTTGTAAATCGTAACTCCACCTGCTTCATCTTCGGAAAACCCAATATCGATGAGCGCTTCCAGTGGAACTCGATATTCTTCCTTACATTCGCCACAAATTTTACGAATTAAGCGCTGAGCGACGATGAGTAAGACTGATGATGCTACAAGAAATGGTTCAATTCCCATGTTCATCAGGCGGTTAACGGTGCTTGGTGCATCGTTTGTGTGAAGCGTGCTTAAAACAAGATGGCCCGTCAATGCTGCTTTAATGGCAATTTCAGCAGTTTCAAAATCACGGATCTCGCCAACCAGGATGATATTCGGATCCTGTCGCAGGAAAGAACGCAATGCCGCTGCAAAATTTAATCCGATCTGTTCTTTCATCTGAACTTGATTGATTCCGGTGATATTGAATTCAACCGGATCTTCTGCAGTTAAGATGTTAATTTCCGGAGTGTTGATACGTGACATTGCTGAATAAAGAGTATTCGTCTTTCCGCTGCCAGTTGGTCCTGTAACGAGAATCATTCCATAAGGCTTTAATATTGCTTTTTCCAAACGCCGCAGCGAGTCAGCTTCAAGACCAAGCTTTGTCATATCCAGCTTTAAGTTGTCTTTATCAAGCAGTCGTAAAACGATTTTCTCACCGTACAAGGTTGGAATAACGGAGACACGATAATCTAATTCCTTCATACGGCCTTGATGTTTCGTTTTGATCTTGATACGGCCATCTTGTGGCAATCTTTTTTCCGCAATGTCCAGCTTTGCCATGATTTTGATACGTGAAGTGATGGCATCGCGAAGTTTCAATGGAGGATTTATTTTTACGTACAAAACGCCGTCAATGCGGTAACGTACGCGAAATTCCTTCTCATAAGGTTCAACGTGAATATCGCTTGCGCCTTCGTTCAGGGCATCGTAAAGAACTTTGTTGACAAGCTTAACGACGGGAGCATCTTCAGTTTGTTTTTCAAGAGTTGCAAGATCCAACTCCGCAGATTCTTCAAGGACTTCAAGGTCCTCAATATCGGTGTCAAGATCACGTTCAGCAATCGCGGCTTGCATTGCTTGTTTTAATTCTAGAGCGTGTGTTGAGCCATAATATTTATCAATGGATTCTTTGATTGCATATTCAGATGCAACAACAGGTTCCACTTGATAACCGCAGATAAAGTTGATTTCATCCATCGCGCGGATATTCGTTGGATCCGACATCGCAACAGTGAGAACTGCGCCTGTGCGGTTCACCGGAAGCAAATCGTATTTTCGGCAGACTTCAACAGGAACCAGATCCAAAACACTTTGATCTATTTCGAAATGCGATAAATTGATTGCAGAAATTCCGAATTGTTTGCTGAGGCAGGTCGCGATCTCTTCATCCGAAACGAACCCCATTTTAACGAGGTTATATCCAAGCTTGCTGTTGTTTGTTTTTTGAAGCTCGAGGGCTTTATCAAGCTGTTCTTTAGTTACCAGCTTATTTCTGAGAAGCAGTTCGCCAAGTTTTAACGGCATTTATGTAAAGACAAATGTCCAGAGACAAGCCTAATCCTAGATTTCGGAACAATTTCCGTCGGTATCTGGACTTGTAGATTGTAGCGGAACGTCGCCGGAAATGTCAAATTTTTGGCCATTGGAGCGGATCCGAGGATGATTAACACATTCCATTACAATAAAACCATGCTGGAAGTCTCAGAACAAAGTACCGTACCTGTCAGTTTGCCAGTTAAAAACAGGATAGCCCAATTGTGCGCCGTGGGCCTTTTTGCAATCTTATTCCTCTCAATTCTTGCGCCGGTTCTTTCTCCTTTTGCTTACGATACGATTGATCTGCCCTCAAGGCTTCAAGTCCCCTCGAGCAAACACTGGCTTGGAACCGATGAATTGGGACGAGACATCTTGACGCGGTTGTTGTATGGAGGGCGGATTTCATTCTTTGTCTCATTCGTCGTTGTACTTCTTTCCATGGTTTTCGGTGTCTCAGTCGGCCTTATTGCAGGATTTCGAGGCGGTTTGCTGGATGAAGTAGTGATGAGACTTGCTGATGTGCTTCTCGCGTTTCCTGGAATCTTGCTGGCAATTGCGCTGATGGCGATACTCGGACCCAGTTTGCAAAATGTCGTCATAGCACTTGTAACGATCGGGTGGGTTTCTTATGCACGTCTGGCTCGTGGGCTGACCTTAAAGCTAAGAGAGTTAGATTTTGTCCGCGCTGCAATCAATCTAGGTTCAAACCCCTCGCGTATTTTGATTCATCACATTTTTCCCAATGTCATGCCCTCGTTGATCGTCCATGCTAGTTTCAGTTTTGCAGGTGTAATCCTTGCAGAATCCTCACTCAGTTTTCTTGGTCTTGGTGTGCAGCCTCCACATCCATCATGGGGGACAATGTTAAACGAAGGGAAAAATCATTTGCTCGATGCTCCTTACCTTATGATGTTCCCAGGTTTATCAATTTTTCTTTCTGTTTTGATGTTCAATTTGTTGGGCGATGCATTGCGCGATCGGCTTGATCCACGTTTTCGAATGTAAGCGTCCTTGACTCGAATATTCAGGGGTTATACAATTTTTCCGTCTTTCCCGCGTCTTTTCAGGTATTTAACGGAGGGAGTCCAGAGCGGATGATAAATGTTCTGAAGCTTTCTTCAATGATCCTGATCCTGATTGTTCAGGCGTCATATGCTGACGTTGCAATCATAAAAACCCCCGGCGTTGCTGTATTTGACGAAGCACGAAACGGATTTTCTAGCATCTGTTTTGAAACTGCTAAAGAGTTTACGCTCCAGGATGATCTTTCGAACCACAATGAAATTACAACAGAAATACGGTCCGGAAAGTATCAGATTGTATTGGCTCTAGGCGCGCGGGCTGCAGAATATGCTAAAAATACTTTCCCAACTTTGCCTGTTGTTTTTTGTATGGTTGTAAGTCCGCAAGCGAATTCATTGAAAGCCGACAACGTTACTGGAATCAGTGTCGACGTCCGGGTGAAAGAGCAGTTTACGATTCTGAAAAACATTAATAAAAAAATAAAACGTCTCGGGGTTATCTATACGCAACCTGCGAACGACTCTTTGATTGCCACAGCAAAGACTACTGCAACCGGCATGGATCTGGATCTTGTCACGGCACGTATCACGAATGGTCAGGAGATTCAGAAAGCAATGGGAGAAATAATCGACAAAATAGATGCTCTTTGGATTCCACCTGATCCTTCGTTAAACTCAGAGGAAGTGATCCGTTACATTGGTCAAACTTCACTTACGAAACAAATTCCGTGTGTAGGTCCAAGTGAAAGATACGTGAGATCGGGGGCTATTTTCTCAATGACGATTGATTCAGTAGAGGCGGGGCGTATGGCAGGCGAATTAGCAAATAAGATTTTACAAGGAACATCTCCATCAAAACTCCCTATTCAAGAGATGCAACGTTCCAGGATCATCATCAACACTCGCGCAGCAGGATTGCTGGGATTAACAATTCCGAAAAATGTGCAGGATGCGGCTCATAAGGTGTACCAATAATTAATGGCGATCCGCTTGGCATCACTACAAATAAATAAATGGCAATAACCTGGTTCCGTAATAAGAGTATTCGTTTCAAGATAAACCTGCTCGTCCTCACTTTTATCGCCTTGATGGTTGCTCTTGGCGTCGTTTTAATCGTTATTTCATACCGCAGCCTTCAAACTGAATTGTTAAATCGTGGACAGGTAATCGTCCGTCGTTTGGCAGAATCACATTCCTATCAAGTTAGTCTCGGCTTGGCGGATGAGCTCAAACCGATCATTAACAAATTGATGCAGGAAGAAGGAATTAGATATGTGGAATTTATTGATCCTGATGGCAACATTATTCAAACAGGGGATGGACAGTACAAGGCACAAAGCGATCCAGCTCACAGACCCGCAGATTATTCCAGATTTATTTTAGATTCCTTATTACGAAGACCTGAAGGTGCGCGAGTTTTAGGCAAAGACGGAGTAGAGCTATACGACTTTCATGCTCAAGTTGAAGTCACGGCTTCTACACAGAATGGAGCACTGCAAAAGAGAACAATTGGTGTAGTTCGTATGGCGATGGAGCCGAATACTCTTGATGCTGCTCGCAACCGCCTAATATATTGGTGCCTCGGCGTAATTCTTGTGGCCATTTTATTTGGTGCCGCAGCTGCATACTTGTTAAGAACTTTTACAACCACGCCTGTCATCCGTGTAGCTGAAGCAGCATCGGGTCTTGCTAGAGGTGATTTGAATCAGCAAGTTGAAGCGACGTCCAAGGATGAACTTGGAACACTCGCAGAATCATTCAATGCAATGGCAGCAAACCTTGCAAATATGATTCGTGGAATCCGCGAAGCATATAAACGTGTCGATGAAGGACGGGAACAAATTCAGACAAATGCTTTACAGGTTCTTGAAGGATCACGTTCACAGGTTGCATCACTTGAAGAAATCTCGTCCGCCATAACAGAAATGAATTCATCATTGAAAGGCGTTGCGGGAAATGTTGAAAATCTTTCAGCCTCTTCAGAGGAAACATCTTCTTCAATCATGGAAATGGCAGCGACAATTGAGCAGGTTAGTGGACATATAAGAAGCCTTTCCGAATCCGTAGATGATACAGCGTCATCGATTGCCGAAATGGTTTCTTCAATCCAGCAAGTGGACAAGAGCATTGAATTGTTGAGCAATCTCATTTCAGATACGGCTGTATCTATAAAAGAAATGGAAAGTTCAATACGCCAGGTTGAAAAGAGCGCGGCAAGCTCTCACACACTCAGCGAACAAGTTACAACGAATGCTGAAATGGGAATGAGATCAGTTGAAATGACAATCGGAGGAATGGAGAAAATCAAGCAAGCAGTATTCCGTTCAAGTGATGTCATAACAAAACTTGGCAACAGTTCGGAAGAGATCGGCAAGATTTTAAACGTAATTGATGATGTCGCCGAACAAACGAATCTGCTTGCGTTGAATGCTGCAATCATTGCTGCGCAAGCGGGAGAACATGGTAAAGGTTTTGCCGTAGTTGCAGAGGAAATTCGAGGTCTGGCGGAACGTACAGGATCGTCCACAAAAGAAATTGATACCTTAATTAGGGCTGTTCAGCGTGATGTTGGAAACGCGGTTCAAACAATGAGCGGTGGATCTCAAGCAGTTGAAGAAGGTGTGAAACTCTCCGTTCAAGCGGGCGAGAATTTGAAAAAAATTCTGGACTCTGCACGAAATTCTTCCGATATGGCAAAAGAAATCGCAAATGCCACCGAGGAACAATCCCGCGGAATCCGTTCGATCAACCAGGCAATCGAACAAGTTCGCGAAATGACAATGCAAATCACAAAAGCCACAACAGAACAAAAAGGTGGAAGTGAACAGATTATTTCTGCTGTTGAAAATATGCGTGAAATGACAGGTTATGTAAACCGCGCCACGTTAGAGCAATCCAAGGGAAGCAAGCAAATAACAATGGCTATCGAAAACGTAACAGAAATGGTAACTCATATTATGAAAGCAACCGGAGAACAGGCGAAAGGCAGCGATCAAATAGTAAAAATCGTGGAGTTCTTCAAAGAAATAAATCAAAAAAATGTGGACAGTGTAGCCGCAATGAATCGCGCATTGTCTTTACTGCTGGAGCAAACCAGCATCCTCAAACAGGAAATCTCCATTTTCAAAGTGTAACCCCAGTCTCTGAGTGTCTGCGGTAAAAAGGAAGATGAAAATTTGCATTGATATGCGTCCTGCACTTTCTCAGGCAACTGGTGTTGGAGTTTATGTTGAGAATCTTGTAAAGTCCCTTGCAGCAATTGATAGACAAAATGAATATCACCTTTTTTCAAGTTCCTGGAAGGAACGATTTCCACATACGAATTTCGGCCCTAATTTTAAGATGCATGATATCCGGTTGCCCGTTTCTGCATTAAATTTTGCGTGGCATCGGTTGGGCTGGCCGACTGTTGACCGGCTCGTTGGCCAGGATCTTGATGTCGCTCACTCGCCTGGACCTTTACTCCTTCCTTCATCCAACGCTCATCGAGTTACAACCGTGATGGATTTGTATTTTTATTTTCATCCTGAAGATACAACAGGTGAAGTGAAGCGTGACTACAAGGCTCTGCTTCAAAAACATTGTCAGAAAAGTGATGCAATCATTGCGATTTCAGAACATACACGGCAGATCTTGATTGAATATTTGAACATTCATCCGTCTCGTGTTTATACAATCCGTCTTGCTGCCGATCCATTTTTTTCGCAAGCCGTCAGCGACACGGACTTAAAAGAACCCCTTCAACGGCTAGGTGTTTCTTGTCCTTATTTTTTGTTTGTCGGTGATTTCGAACCAAGAAAAAATCTTGCTGTTGTGCTTCAAGCTGTTGATGCATTAAAAGAAGATGTCCAGTTGATTATTGTGGGACCGCAACGATGGCCTGCTCCTTCTATGAATGGGAATGGGCGCATTAAACGGATCGGGTATGTATCGCGGGAAGAACTGAGAGCTCTATACAGACAATCTGTGGCTCTCGTTATGCCTTCAAGGGAAGAAGGTTTCGGTATTCCTTTGCTTGAAGCAATGTCCGCAGGGACCGCAATAATCGGGTCAGATTTGCCGGTATTTCATGAAGTAAGTGGAGATTCATTCTACCCTGTTCCATTCAACAATGTAGAAGCTGTCTCCCAAGCAATGCGTCTAATGCTTTTAAAACCTGAGAGACGCGAAAGTCTTGTTCGTTTGGGTAACGAACGGGTAAAGAAATTTTCCTGGACCGAAACCGCCCAAAAAACACTGGAGCTTTACAAGAGTCTGTAAATGCTTCGTGTCTTTGTGGTTAAAAAATAGATGGTTCAACGAATTATTGGCGTTGATGCACGGGAATTGGAAGGGAAGCCGACAGGTGTCGGGGCATATTTGCGTGGAATTCTTGAAGAACTGAAACTACCGGAACGTTTCAAACTTCAACTGTATTTCAAAAATGGAATTCCAGAAAATCTGCCGGCTGTAAATGCGGAATGTATCGTTCTAAAGACGGTATCAACAAGTGTGGCATGGCAGCAATGGACGCTGAGTCGTGAATTATCACGCCGGCGAGTTGATCTTCTGTTTTCGCCAGCGAATACTTTGCCCTGGAGGTTCAGTGGACTTCAAACACTGACAGTTCACGATCTTTCGTATTTTCGTTTTCCGTTTTGGTTTACTGCAAAAGAAAGACTCTACAAACAGATGAATACTTCAATCTCGATCCGTTCTGCTGACCGCATCTATACGGTTTGCGAATATGTGAAAGCTGAGATCATGCAGCAGTTTGAAGTTGCTGCTGATAAAATTCGTGTTGCTCCAAATGGAGTTCCTGTTCGCGATGTGGATCCAGTCAAACGGAACGAACTTCGCGATGTAAGAATGATATCCAACCACAAAGTAATTTTGTATGCAGGCTCCATTTTCAATCGACGGCATCTTCCAGTTTTAATCAAAGCGATGAGCCATCTCGACCCTTCTTACATTTTGATTATTGTTGGTGAGAATAGAACATTCCCGTGGATTGATCTTCAGGATGAAGCGCAAAAGGCCAATGTGCAGGATCGTGTTCAACTCTTAGAATATGTGTCGGATTCTCTTCTTCAGGATTATTACAGAATGGCTGATGTATTTGTTTATTTATCCGAATATGAAGGATTCGGAATTCCACCATTGGAAGCAATGTCCTATGGTGTTCCTGTGATTTTGTCAGATACTCCGGCAATGAATACGATTTATCGAGATTCTGCTCTTTTTGTAGGTTTACTGGAGCCGGTAAAAGTTGCAGAAGCAATACGAACTGTCATGGAAAATGAAAATGAACGGTTGAAATTGGTCGATGCCGGTCGCATCAGAGCTGCATCATTAACGTGGCGAGAAACAGCTCAGATTATCGCATCGGATTGGGAGCATCTTCTTGATTCCGGAAGTTAGCATTATCACCGTTTATTACAACGGTCCGGATGAGATCATGAAGCTTGCAGAATCCATAAAAAAACATTTGAAGCCAGATCGGTATGAATGGATTGTCGTTGATAACAACTCCGAAAAAAATCTTTCTTCAAAACTGGATTGTGTGTATCTTCATCAAAACGTGAATGCGGGATTTGGGGCTGCGTGTAATATCGGTGCTCAGCACGCAAAGTCTGATGCACTCTTCTTTGTAAATCCGGATTGTCAGTTTGTTGAAGATTGTGTGACTCCGCTTCTTGCAGCATTGAAAGAATCCGCAATTGTAGGTCCGCAGGTGCTTTATCCTGATGGTTTATTACAGCTTTCATTCGGCCCATTTCTTTCAATACCGGGCGAATTTAACCAGAGATCATTGCAACGATCTGAAAAATCTGAACGAGTGCAATCCTGGATCCACGATCACGCGCCGAAACATCCTGATTATGTGAGCGGATGCGCGATGATGATCCGGTCTTCTGAATTTCGGAAACTGGGTGGATTTGATGAAAAGTTTTTTCTATATCATGAAGACGTTGATCTATGTAAACGAGCAACGATGCAAGGCGAACGGGTGAGTTATCTTCCCGGTGTGTTAATTCAGCACCGCAAGGGTACAAGCTCCGCGCAAGATGCCGAACGCGTCAATCGTGAATACCGGAAAAGTCAGCTTCATTATTATCAAAAGCATCATGGTCCATTTCAGAATTTTCTATTACGAACCTATCTCCGGCTCTCCGGAAAAATGCCCTCCGGAGTATCGTAGTAATGAAGATTGGAATTGATGTACGAAAGCTGCGAGATTATGGAATCGGAACGCACATCAAAAATGTAATTCTTCCTGCAATTCAAGCGGATCAGAAAAATAATTACGTTCTGTTTTGCACGCAGTATGACTCGCTTGAGGGCACAAAAAACGTGAGTTGGATTCCGGATGATAGCTCAAAGTATTCGATACGTGAACACTATAGTCTTGCCAGAAAGGCCAACCAACACTCAGTGGATCTTTTTCATTCTCCACATTACACATTGCCATTGGCTCTGAAAAAGACTTCGATTGTTACCGTTCATGATTTGATTCAATACAAATTTCCGCAATTTTATCCGTCATGGAAAGTACGTGCAGGATCGTTCGTGTTGAAACGCGCGTTGGAGAAGGCCGATCTAATCCTGACAGTTTCACAAACAAGCAGGAATGATATTGCTGAATTGTATCCATTTACTGAAAAGAAATTGGAAGTTATTTACAACAGGCTCAGCCCCGATTGGATGCAACCTGCTGCACCAATGGATCTTTCCGAACTTGGGATTGAAAAGAATTTTCTTCTCTATGTTGGAAACTTTAAACGGCACAAGGGGGTTGAAACTCTTGTGGATGCATTTCAACAGCTCAAAGATCCGCCACAACTTGTGATGGTAGGGAAGTCAAATGATACGGCTTCTGAATTGATTGAAAAGTGTTTTGCTACACCAAGAGTGCGTGTTCTTGGCTTTGCAGAAGGAAGATTGCTTCATCGTTTGTATACCGATGCGATGCTCTTTGTCTTTCCATCCCTGTATGAAGGATTTGGGTATCCGCCTCTAGAGGCAATGAGTTGTGGAACGCCGGTTTTATCTTCCGATGCGCCGGCTTTGTGCGAGATTTTGGGAGACAGTGTAGAATTCTTCCAGAGAGACAGCGTTGAATCGCTGGCATCGAAACTGGAGAGTTTGATTCACGATACACAAAAGCTTTCGCTCTTGCGCTCAGCAGGTCCTAAGAAAGCGAAGGAGTACATGACAGATAAATCCCCGCATCAACTTCTGGAAATTTACGGAAGGTTTGCGCGATGAAGGTCGCTCTTGTTCATGACTGGCTTACTGGAATGCGCGGCGGGGAGAAAGTTCTGGAACAGTTCTGCAATATGTTTCCAGGCGCTCCGATCTTTACTCTATTCCACTTTCCAGGCAGTGTTTCTGAAACAATCGAAGCGCATCCAATTCATACATCCTTTCTGCAAAAAGCACCTTTTGTTAAGAAGAACTACAGGAATTATTTACCGTTTTTTCCATCAGCTATCGAAAGTTTCGATGTACAGTCCTATGACCTCATCATCAGCAGCAGCCACTGTGTTGCGAAAGGAATCATTCCGAATTCGTCTGCGGTGCATCTTTGCTATTGCCATACGCCGATGCGATATATTTGGAGTCATTATTGGGATTATTTTGGCGATCATCGCACAGGGTTTCTGAAGAGGAAAACTTTGCCCTATATCGTTAGCTATCTTCGAATGTGGGATGTAGCAAGTAACAGTCGTGTAGATGAGTTTATTGCGAATTCAAAATTTATTGGTGAAAGGATTCAAAAATACTACGGCCGTACTTCGCAAGTATCGTACCCTCCTGTTGATACCGAGTTTTTTGTGCCTTCAGCACAAAAAAGGGAAGACTTTTGCCTGATTGTATCAGCGCTCGTTCCCTATAAACGGCTTGAAATTGCAATTGAAGCTTTTCGAAGCAGTAATCTTAAACTTATGATTGTTGGGACTGGTCCCGAAGAAAAATGGCTGAAGAAAATTGCATCATCGAATGTAAAGTTCCTTGGAAGGGTCGAGCCCATAAGATTGCGTGAGCTGTATCAAACGGCTTCGATGATGATACAGCCAGGTGTTGAAGATTTCGGAATCAATGTAATTGAGGCGTTTGCTTGCGCGTGTCCTGTTTTAGCATATCGTAGGGGTGGCGCTACGGAAACAGTGACCGAGAACGAAACAGGCTTGTTTTTCAATGACTTAACGGCGGAAAGCTTACGAGAAGCGGTTGACAAAGCTCGAGGAATGCAGTTTAATGTCGCGTTCATGCGCGAGATGGCTTTGCGCTATAGTCCCACCCGCTTTCAAAGCGAAATGCAGGCCATAATTCAAGAAAAGCTACAATTAAAGAGAGATGATTAAGGGAAAGAACCAGGTTTTGATGGCCATCTTTCTGGCGGGAGATGTCCTTGTCACTATAGTTTCCTTTCTGCTTGCCTATTATTTGCGTTTTTACACCGAAATTATCCCGGTCAAATATGGTGTTCCCGCACTTCAACAATATATCAACATCATTCCTCTACTTTTGGTTGTTTGGCCAGTAATTTTCCACTTCCACGGTTTGTATCAAATACGAAGAACTCGCGCCAGCATTGATGAATTCTTTTCAGTAACAGCTTCTGTTGGAATCGCAACGGCAATTTTGTGGGGTATGCTCCTGTATTACCGCGTTTATCATCAACGCAATATCGATGCTGCCGAAGCGATGGAACCCGCCCGCGTTCTATTTTTCTATTTCATGATTCTTGATATTGCGGGAATCATGTTAACCCGTACCGGCATCCGAAAAGTGCTTGAAGAACTGCGCAAACGTGGGTACAACATCAAGAAAGTTTTAATCGTCGGCGCAGGAAAACTTGGTGAAACTGTGGCCAGCCGGATCCGTGCGCATGAAGAGCTTGGATACGATGTTGTAGGATTTCTTGATGATGATCCGGAAAAGCTGGTTGTATCTGGATTTCCTGTTGTAGGCCGAACATCTGAAGTCGCAACGATAGTGGATCAGTTAAGAATAGACTACCTATTCATTGCGCTCCCCTTAAGCGCTCATGACACTGTCAAAACGATTCTTCATACAACTCGCAATGAAATCGTTGATATCAAAGTTGTACCCGACATCCTTGAATATGTCGCAATTCGCGCCGGGATTGAGGACCTTGATGGGGTTCCAATCGTTAACCTCAGCGACGTTCCGATGCGCGGGTTTGATTCATTTGTCAAACGAATTATGGACATTATGTTCGGTGCAGGCGGTATGTTGATCGCATTGATTTTCTTTCCGGTTGTAGTTTTTCTTGTAAAATTCCGCTCACCTGGACCGATCTTTTTTAAACAAGAGCGTATGGGGCTGGATGGAAAATCATTTTTAATGTACAAGTTCCGCACGATGGAAGTCGATGCGGAATTAGAAACAGGACCGGTCATGTCACAGGCGAATGATCCGCGTGTGACACCATTTGGTAAAGTTTTAAGAAAACTTTATGTGGATGAATGGCCGCAATTTTGGAATGTTTTAAAAGGGGACATGAGTTTAGTAGGCCCACGTCCGGAACGTCCTTTCTTTGTTTACTATTTCAAAGAACAAATTCCGCAATACATGCTACGGCACAAAGTTCGATCCGGCATTACAGGATGGGCTCAGGTGAATGGGTGGCGAGGGAATACCAGTATTGAAAAGAGAATCGAACACGATTTGTACTATATAGAAAATTGGTCACTTCTGCTCGATCTGAAAATTATCTGGCTCACGCTCGTTCGAGGGCTCTCCCACAACGATTCTTGACCCCACTGAATTTAGTGTCTATGTATATTAAAACGCAAAACGTGAAATAGTCTGCGTTTTAAAAGAGAGGTATTAAGAAGTGAACATTGCAGTCATTGGCACAGGTTACGTCGGCCTTGTGACCGGCAGCGTTTTTGCCGACCTTGGAAACGATGTTATCTGCGTAGATAAAGATGAGAACAGGATCGTGCAGTTATCTCAAGGGAAAATTCCTTTTTATGAGCCAGGTTTAGAAGAGCTTGTAAAAAGAAATATGGAAGATCATCGTCTATCATTTTCAACCGATCTAGCTTCAGCGGTAAAAAAGGGCGATGTGATTTTCATCGCAGTTGGAACTCCATCAAAAGAAAACGGTGAAACGGATCTTTCTCAGGTTGAAGAAGCGGCTGACGCAATCGGCCATAATATTGATCGATACAAAGTCATTGTAAATAAAAGTACCGTACCCGTTGGTACAGGCAATCTTGTAAAAAACATTATTGAAAAAGTAAGAAAAGACAGCGGGATCAAGTTTGATGTTGTCTCTAATCCTGAATTTCTGAGAGAAGGTTCAGCGATCCGCGATACACTTTCGCCCGACCGTGTTGTTATTGGCGCCCCGAATCAACAAGTCGCTTTAACGCTTCTTGAGTTATATGCCTCGCTTGGATGTCCGATGTTAATTACGGATGTTGAGAGCGCCGAACTCATTAAGTATGCTTCCAACGCATTTCTTGCGATGAAGATTTCGTTTGCCAATGCGATCGCCGACATTTGTGAAAGGACAGGTGCCGATGTAGTGCACGTTATTAACGGTATGGGACATGATCGACGTATTGGTCATCATCATCTGCAGCCAGGGCTGGGCTATGGTGGCTCCTGTTTTCCGAAAGATGTGGATTCACTAATCCAAACGGCACGAAAGTTTGATTATGATTTCACGCTATTGCAGTCCGTCTGCGATATTAACCATGACCGTATTTCCCGGTTTGCAAAACGAATTGAGAGCGTCATGGGCGATATGGAAAACAAAACCTTTGCGCTACTTGGACTCGCTTTTAAGCCTGATACAGATGACATGCGAGAGGCTAAATCGATTGAAGTAATCGAGCGCATTTTAGAGAAGAAAGGTAAAGTGCGCGCATATGATCCGGCAGCAATAGAAAATGCGCGAAAGATTTTCGGCAAACGTGTGCATTATGCAAAGAATGCTTATGATGCTGCTAAAGATGCAGACTGTACGATCCTTCTAACAGAATGGCGTGAGTTTAAATTACTCAATATGGAACGCCTTCGGAACGCAATGAAGCAACCAATCTTTTTTGATGGAAGAAACCTGTACAGTCCTGACCGAATGAAGAAAATGGGCTTTAAATATTACGGGATAGGCCGGAAAGCCAACTCTCACTAGGCTTTGAGTCTTTTGCGGTTAACTAAACTAGTTCGGCAATGATGGGATTGATGACCACTTGATCATCTTTGACTTCGGCAATGAAGGTATCAGATTCATTCCAGAGATTTGTGATAGGAATTTTGATCTTTTCATCAACGGTTCGTTTCAAGAAACGGGCGCCATACGCATAGTTGTATCCGGTTGAAGAGATCTTCTCCAGCGCTTCCGGAGTCACGATCAATCGCTTGCCTGATGATTGTAAGGCTGCTTCCACCTGTGCCAAATATTTTTCAGCAATCGCGCGGACTTCTTGTCTTGTTAATGGTGAAAATACAACAACTTCATCCAGACGATTCCGGAATTCAGGAGAGAACATCCGTTCCATATCTTTCATAACGTCCCGTTTGATGACGTTAATGTTTTCACGATCATTCAAATAGCCAAGAGGCTGCAGAGCGCTTTTGAATAAATGTGAGCCGAGATTGGAAGTCATAATAATAATTGCATCACTGAAATAAACTTTTTTGCCGCGACCATCCGTAAGCCATCCTTCATCAAAAGCCTGAAGAAATAAAGACAACAAATGAGGATGCGCCTTTTCGATTTCGTCAAGCAGGACAACGGTGTAAGGATTGTCTCGCAATTGCGTAGTCAGCACACCACCTCGTTCGGAGCCGACAATGCCGCGGGGCATTCCGATCAGTTTCTCAATCGAAACGCCTGAATCTTGATATTCAGAAAGATCAACACGGATCATTTTGTGTTCATCCCCGAATAAACATTCAGCAAGTGCCTTAGCCAATTCTGTTTTGCCGACACCTGTTGGCCCAAGAAACATGAAAACACCATCCGGACGATAGTAGTTTTCCTTCAATGGTCCTTTATTCAAGCGCAATCTGCGTGCAAGCTTATTGATGGCTTCGTGCTGGCCGATGATCCGTTTCGAAAGGTCAGCTTCCAGTGTTTTGAAACGATCAGTGACCTCGCGACTTACAAGATCTTGCGGTATTTCCGATTCCTCGGCGATTACAGAAACGACATCCTCACGCTTTACGACGCGTTCGTCATTTCGGATCTGCACTTTAACTGAAGCCGTGTCCAGCCAGCCGATTACCTTATCAGGCAAATGCAAACCGCGATTGTAACGGGATGCCATTTCAAGCGCTGTCTCAACTGCATCTTCTGAAACTCGGACGGAATAATTGCTTTCGAATCGCGTGATGAGCCCTTCCAGAATCCGGCGCGTTTCTTCCAATGAAGGCTCATTAATTTTCACACTTCGAAATCTTCGCGCGAGAGCCTCATCTTCAACAAAAAATTGCCTGTACTCCGTGTTTGTAGTTGCCGCAATAATCCGGATTTCTCCGCGTGCAAGCGAAGACTTAAAAATATTTGCGGCATCGGCTGGAGCACCGAGTGCTGCACCGGCTCCAATCAAGGTGTGAGCTTCATCAATAAAAAGAATCAAATCATGCCGCTCTTTTAGTTCTGTAATGATATTTTCAATCCGGTCTTCAAACATTCCGCGGAACATGGTCCCCGCGATGAGCATATTAAGATGAAGTTGTAAGACCTGACATCCTTTCAATCTTTCAGGAACGGAGTGATATTCGAATTCGAGACGCTGTGCCAGGCCTTCTGCAATGGCACTCTTTCCAACGCCAGGTTCTCCTAAAAGCATGACCGAATTTGGGCGATCTACATGGCTTAAGATTTCAATCACCTTTTCGACTTCTTTTTCGCGGCCGATAATCGGAGGAAGTTTATTCTGACGTGCCAGATAGTTAAGGTTTGTTGTGAAATGTTTCAGATGACGTGGAAGATCAAATTTTCTTTTGAGTTCTTTTTCTTGTAATTCGCGATTCTTTACACGATCGCTGATCCTTCGAACAACATGCTCGGGCTCGATGCCATAGAGTCTGAAGATCTCAACAGGAATGTTGTTACCTTCCTGAAAAATTGCGCAAAGCAAATCAAAAGATTCAATCTTGGAACGGCCGCATTGAAAAGTGTTAATCCAGGCCAATCGGAAGATTGATTTCATGCTGAAAGTAATCTTCAGTCCCTTTCCGACATATTGTTTGCTGAGATCAAGATGTTGACTGATATCTTTGATGATGTCTTCAGGAGTCAGACGCAAATCACGAACCATTTCTTCGAAGAGTTTGCGTTCTACTTTGACAAGTGCAAGGAAAAGATGCTCTGCGGCGAGGTAATTTTGATCTCTTCTACGGGATTCTTCAATAGCAAGTGCGAGAACTTCACGTCCTGACTTACTCAGCTTATCGTTGTAATCGCCAAAGTCTATAGGATCCCGCATTAAACCAACCTGCATGAAATATAACAAAGCGAGTTTCTGTTTTCAACTTTTTCTCGACATGAAGCACTCATGATAGCGCGACAAAATACGACCTAATTTCTGTACACTTTTTGTCAGTTAGCAAAAGCAAAAAAAAGGAGCGCTAAGTGCGCTCCTTTCATCGAAATAAAGGCGAATCTTGATTGTGAGTTTTGAGTGCTGAATTACACACTCAGCACTTTTTACTCATTGCTCAGCACTAATCTAATAATCGCCGTAATCTTCCATGCCGTGTCCGCCACCGCCCATTTCCTTTTTCTTCTTTTCCGGCGCTTCGGCTACAGCTGCTTCAGTTGTAATCAACAATGAAGCGATTGAAGATGCATTTTGTAAAGCAACACGTGAAACTTTGGTTGGATCAATGACGCCTGCTTTTACAAGGTCTTCATACTTTTCTGTTTCAGCGTTGAATCCGAAGTTCCTATCGCCTTTTTTGACTTCGTTCGCAACAACGGATGCTTCCCACCCCGCATTTGAAGCAATGATTCGAAGCGGTTCTTCCAATGCGCGCATAACGATATTGACTCCCACCTGTTGATCATGATCCAGCTTCAGAGAATCCAGGGCTTTTTGGGCGCGAATATATGCGACGCCGCCACCAGGAACGATTCCTTCTTCAACAGCAGCTTTCGTTGCATGCATTGCGTCTTCAATTCTTGCCTTCCTTTCTTTCATTTCGACTTCCGTCGCAGCTCCAACTTTAATGACTGCAACTCCACCAGAAAGTTTTGCCAAACGTTCCTGAAGTTTTTCACGATCATAATCAGATTTTGTATCTTCAATCTGTTTGCGCATTAAAGCAATTCTGGCTTGAATTTCTTTCTTTTCACCGAGACCTTCGACGATTGTTGTGTTTTCTTTATCAATGACTACACGTTTCGTCTGTCCAAGATCCTTTAGCGTAAGATTTTCCAATTTGAACCCAATATCTTCGGAAATCAGCTTGCCGCCTGTTAAGATTGCGATATCTTCAAGCATCGCTTTGCGACGGTCTCCATAGCCTGGTGCTTTGACCGCTGCAGTCTTTAAGGTGCCCCGAAGTTTGTTTACGACCAATGTGGCCAGCGCTTCACCTTCAAGATCTTCCGCAATGATAAACAGAGGACGTCCGGCTTGAGCTACTTTTTGAAGAATCGGAAGTAGATCGTGGATGGCAGATATTTTCTTTTCGTAAAGAAGAATGTATGGATCATCTAAACCAACTTCCATCCGTTCCGGATCTGTTACGAAATAAGGTGAAACATATCCACGGTCAAACCGCATTCCTTCTACGAGTTCCAATTTGGTTTCAAGCGTCCGTCCTTCTTCGACGGTTATGACGCCGTCTTTACCGACTTTTTCCATTGCTTGTGCAATCAATTTTCCAATTTCGCGATCGTTGTTTGCCGAAATCGTTCCGACATCTTCAATATCTTTTGTTCCGGAAACAGGAATTGAAAGCTTCTTTAATTCAGCCACAACAATTTCGACTGAACGCTCAATTCCTTTCTTCACATCCATCGGATTCGCTCCAGCAGCAATGTTTTTTGTTCCTTCACGAACTATTGCTTGAGCGAGAACTGTTGCAGTTGTTGTACCATCCCCGGCGAGATCACTTGTTTTGGATGCAACTTCCTTAACAAGCACCGATCCGAGGTTTTCAAACTTATCTTTAAATTCAAGTTCTTTTGCCACGGTTACCCCATCCTTTGTGATAGTTGGGGAACCAAACGATTTATTAATGACAACGTTTCGTCCTTTAGGACCAAGCGTCACCTTAACAGCATCGGCGAGTTTATTTACGCCGCGTAAGATTTCTCCGCGCGCGTCTTCATCATATTTAATGACCTTTCCAGCCATAAGAAACCTCCAAATAAGTATCGATAATTGCGCCCCCCAAAAGTTAAATCTGGCCACTAACTCTGTATTATGGAGTAGTTTACGACGTGCAATTAGCAGCCGGAAGCTGGGAGTGCTAACGAATTACTATAACAAAAGCTGCCTCAAAATCAAGTCGATGTCTTTGTGTATCTATGTGGTAAAAAACCCTTAGCCTATTTTTCGAAGCCGTTCAATCCTCTTTTCAAGTGGAGGGTGAGTACTAAAAATCTCCATCAAAGCGCTTCCCGAAAATGGTTTGATAATAAACAAATGGGCTGTTGCAGGATTTGCCGGTAAAGGCATTCTTTTCGAAGCTTGATGAAGCTTCTCCAGGGCTCTTGCCAACGTCTCCCCATGTCCAATCATGCGTGCACCGGTTTCATCCGCTGCATACTCGCGGGAACGAGAGATAGCGAGTTGAATTAACATCGCAGCAATAGGAGCCAGAATTACCATCAAGAGCATTCCAATCGGATTTCCGCCTCGATCATCATCACGATGCCCGCCGCCAAAAAACATTCCGAATTGTGCAATGCGAGCAATCATCATGACTGCCCCTGCTAAAGTCGCAGCGACAGAAGATATTAATATGTCGCGGTTCTTAACATGCGCGAGTTCATGGGCAAGCACAGCCTGAAGTTCTTCGCGATTTAAGATTTGCAGAATCCCTTCGGTTGCAGCCACGACAGCATTTTGAGGATTTCTTCCTGTTGCAAACGCATTTGGTGAGTCTGTTGGAATGATATAAACCTTCGGCATCGGAATGTTTTCGCGTTGAGCAAGATCCCGAACCATTCGATAGAGTTCAGGCGCTTGCGATTCATCCACCGGTTTTGCGCGATACATTGCAAGCACAATCTTGTCCGAAAACCAGTATGAAACGAAGTTCATTACAGCCGCAACGACAAATGCGATAACCATTCCCTGCTGGCCGCCAATCAATTGACCGATGCCTAAAATAAGCGCGGTCATTAATCCAAATAAAAGTGCAGTTTTTAATCCTGACATTCTTTTCACTCCGTCATTGCAGAAAAATTCACACTATTAAGTTTATGTATTGAAAACAAGCTTTTCAGCTTTTGGATCGTAGTCAACGTTTACCGTTTGTCCTTCATGGATTTTGCCTTCGAGCAGTTCCATCGCCAGTGAGTTTTGTAGATACTGCTGAATGGCTCGTTTTAGTGGCCGTGCTCCATAAACAGGATCGTAACCGGCGCGCCCGAGGAAATCACGCGCAGCTTCGGATACATTCAGCTTCAAATGTTTTTGATCCAAAAGTTTTTGTAAAACTCCAAGCTGAATATCGACAATCTTTGCGATATCCTTTTCGGTTAATGGATGGAAGATAACAATGTCATCGACGCGGTTCAAAAATTCCGGACGGAAATGTTTTCTTACTATATCCATAACTTCTTCACGCATCCGCTCTTCGTTTTGAATTTCAGCGATTACGTGGCTGCCAATATTGGAAGTCATAATGATGATTGTATTTTTGAAATCGACCGTACGTCCTTTTCCATCTGTTAAACGGCCATCATCAAGCACCTGCAACAAAATATTAAAAACATCCTGATGGGCTTTTTCGATTTCATCAAAAAGAATTACTGAATAAGGTCTTCTGCGGACTGCTTCAGTTAAAAAGCCACCTTCATCGTAGCCAATGTAGCCGGGTGGTGCGCCGATCATCCGCGAAACTGCATGCTTTTCCATGTATTCCGACATATCGATGCGAATCATGGCTTTTTCATCATCAAAAAGCGCTGCTGCAAGGGCCCGAGCCAGTTCAGTTTTACCAACTCCTGTAGGTCCAAGGAATATGAATGAACCAATTGGACGATTCACATCTTGCAATCCTGCGCGAGAACGTCGTACAGCGTTGCTGACTTTTTCCAGAGCTTCATCCTGGGAAATGACACGCTTACGAAGCATTTCCTCCAGATGAATCAGCTTTTGCATTTCGCTTTCCATCATTCGAGTGACTGGAATTCCTGTCCAGTGCGAAACGATCTGAGCGATATCCTCTTCATCGACTTCTTCTTTCAACATCTTTTGACTTTTTTGTAAGTCCTCTAATTCCTTGTTTGCTTTTTCAAGATCATTCTTCAATTGAACTTGAACACCGTAACGTAATTCCGCGACACGATTAAGATCTCCTATGCGTTCTGCTGCTGCTTCCTCAATTTTGCTTTGCTCAATCTCTGCCTTAAATTGACGGATCTTGCCGATTAAATCTTTTTCTTGCTGCCAGTGAGCCTTCATAATGCTGCTTTGTTCTTGAAGCTGCGCAAGCTCCTGGCTGATCTTTTCTAACCTTTGATGTGCGGCTCGATCTTCTTCTTTTAAAAGTGCCTGACGTTCGATCTGCAACTGCATCATGCGCCGTTCAACTTCATCAATTTCACGCGGAAGACTGTCAATCTCCATGCGAAGTTGGGACGCGGCTTCGTCCATAAGATCGATTGCCTTATCAGGAAGGAAACGGTCGGAGATATACCGATGTGAAAGGGTTGCCGCTGCGATGATTGCGGTATCTTTAATTTTTACTCCATGATGAACTTCATATCGTTCTTTTAGTCCACGCAAAATGGAGATCGTATCTTCTACTGTTGGTTGTTTTACATAGACCTGCTGAAATCGGCGTTCGAGAGCTGCATCTTTTTCAATATATTTTTGGTATTCATTCAGGGTTGTTGCTCCAATGCATCGAAGCTCACCTCGCGCCAGCGCAGGTTTCAACATATTTGAAGCATCGATTGCACCTTCGGCTGCTCCAGCGCCCACGAGCGTATGCATCTCATCTATAAAAAGGATAATTTGTCCGCTGCTTTCTGTGACTGCTTTTAAGAGCGCCTTTAATCGGTCTTCAAACTCGCCACGATATTTCGTTCCTGCAATCAATGCTCCCATATCAAGAGCGAGCACACGTCTGTCTTTTAAACTTTCAGGCACATCACGATTGACAATACGCTGGGCGAGTCCTTCGACAATTGCAGTTTTTCCTACGCCAGGTTCGCCTATTAACACAGGGTTATTTTTTGTTCGGCGGCTGAGGACTTGCATTACCCGTCTGATTTCTTCATCGCGTCCGATAACTGGATCCAGCTTTCCCTGACGTGCAAGGGAAGTAAGATCCTTACAATATTTATCGAGTACCTGGTATTTGTCTTCAGGATTTTGATCGGTTACTTTCTGGTTGCCTCTTAAATCTTGAAGAGCTTTCAAGATTGCATCGCGCTGAACTCCAAGCGTCTTCAGAATTTTTCCCACTTCCATGCTTTGTGCTGACACCATTGAAAGCAAGAAATGTTCGGCACTCACAAATTCATCTTTAAGTTTTTCAGCTTCCTTTTCCGCCCCATCCAAAATCGTTTTTAGTTTTGGCGAAATATAGCTTCCGGCTCCAGCACCAGAAACTTTGGGGAAAGTTTGGATCCGGTCTTGAAGACGGGATTCAAGAAGTGACAGATTTGCTCCAAGTTTCTTAATTAATGGAGGGATGATTCCATCTTTTTGTTCAACAAGTGTCAAAAGAAGATGCTCAGGCTCCATTTCCTGGTTTCCGGCCTGCTCGGCGCGGCTTTGAGCCTCTTGTAAAGCTTCTTGAGCCTTAATTGTAAAGCGATCCATTCTCATATAAAGAACACCTCTGTCGACGATATTATAAAAATAAATATAAAACGGTACGCAAGCGTTGTCAAGGACGTTATAAGAAAATATGATGGCGATATACTAAGATTTTGAGAGTACCTGAGGAGGTTGAAAGTAGTTGGGTAGAATTGGCATCTCAGGCACCGATTTCGGCAAAAATCACTGCAGCACGGTTGTGCAAACCAGTTTTCGGAAGTATTACTATTCTATTAGAATTATAGAATTAAATTTGAAATCTCAAGACGTAACTGCTTTGATTTTTTTCAATTATGGTTAAAGAAAATTTCCATCGATTTGTTTTTCTTTGTTTTTTTTCTGTTATAATTGCGGCGAGTTGATTGCTCACGCTGCAAAAAATGCGAACTCGTGAGGAAGCCGGAGAAATTTACTTTCTGAATGACAGTATAAACATCAATTGTAACGGACGTGTTGTACACGCTCCGCTTGCCTCCGGATATTTCATCCCAATAAAAATCCCTCCGGAACCGAACTGATAAAAATATGAGAAGCAATCGACATTCCCCGCCAATCGCGATCGTTTACAATGATCCATATCTTTTAGAAGGCACACCAGTAGATAGAACAGAATCCCAGGTTCAAGATAGTTTAGATGCTTTTATTTGTTCTTTACGCGAATTAAAACGTCCGTACAAAATTTTGCGCGTAGATAAAGAAAATGCATGCGACATGATCATGTCGTTGATTCAAGAAAAGTATCAAATCGCAATTAATCTATGTGAAGACATTAGCGGGAACAATTTAAAGGAACCCAATATCCCTGCGCTGCTTGAGCTCATTGGAGTTGAATACACAGGCTCAGGGCCACTTGCGCTCGGTTTAACCTGCTATAAAGACCGCTCAAAACATTTGCTGAAAGGTGCAGGTCTGAAAACGCCTTCCTTCTTTGTTACGGATCAAGTCATGGAAAAAACCAATGTTGATTTTCCATTGATTGTAAAACCGCAACATGAAGATGCCAGCATTGGAATTCATTACGATTCTGTTGTGCATGATCTGGAAAAGTTGAATCAGAAGATTGAATACATCCGTGAAGTATTAAAACAGCCTTCGATTGTTGAACAATTCATTGATGGCCGCGAGTTCAATGTTGGGTTAATCGGAAATCCACCTGAAGTTTTACCAATTGCAGAAATAGATTTCGAAGGACTTCCTGAAGGTCACGCGAAAATCTGTTCTTATGAAGCTAAATGGCACTATGGTTCAGTCTTTGATCGCGGAACGAAGCGGTATTTTCCTGAGCTTCCTGCAAAGCTCAGACAAAACATCACCACTGCTGCAATCCGTGCGTATGAACTTTTTCAATGTAGAGATTATGCGCGGGTTGATATGAGAGTCGATCAAAAAGGTGTGCCATATATTTTGGAAGTCAATTGCAATCCAGATGTTTCTCCAAATGCAGGATTCTTCAAAGCATTTTCACTCAATGGGCGTACCTATGCTGATCTGGTTGCATTACTAATTTCTTTCGCCGAGGAGAGGCTAGCCAACCGCGAAGAACGCGTGGTCCCCTAAATCGAATGAAAATTGGGCTCACATATAACCTCGGTACGGATTACGAATATCTCGAGGATGATCCTGCCGATGCCGCTGCAGAATTTGATACCGAAGCTACAATCGTTGGGCTTCAAAATGCGATCTCGGCCTATGGTCACGATCCAATCTTAATTGGTGATGGCAAAAAGCTGCTTTCATGGCTATCCAACAACAAGGCCGATCTGATTTTTAATATTGCTGAAGGTTATTCAGGGCGAGCTCGTGAAGCACAAATCCCTGCACTTCTTGAATTATTACAAATTCCATATGTCGGTTCGGATCCGGTAACTCTAGGCGTAGCGCTCGATAAAGTAATGACAAAACAGATCATGAAAGCCGAGCGGATTCCGACAGCCCCATTTTTAAAAGTTGTGAAGCCGGAAGATCTAAATGGTTCTGGAATTCCTTTGCGTTTTCCATTATTCGCGAAGCCCGTTCACGAAGGTACAGGAAAAGGAATTGACGCAAATTCAAGGATTAATAATTATCCCAAGCTCAAATCAAAAGTTAAATATTTAATCAAAACGTATAAAGAGCCGGTTTTGATCGAGGAATATTTAGAGGGCGAAGAATTTACCGTCGGGATTGTAGGGACTCCTCCAAAAGTAATTGGTACGATGCAAATTGTTTTTGACACAGGAAAATCAGAGGATTTTTATTCGTACCATGTGAAAGAGGACTATGAATCGCTGGTTCATTATATATGTCCACCTAAAATGGATTCTGATAGATTGCAGCAAATAGAAGACATCGCGCTTCATTCCTATCGTGTATTAGATTGCAAAGATTTTGGCAGGGTTGATATCCGGTGTGATGCAGAAGGGAATCCGTATTTTCTTGAGATTAATCCACTTGCAGGGTTGAACCCACAACACAGTGATTTATCGATCATTGCTCGTCATAATGGAGTTCATTATGAGGAACTGATCGCAAAAATCCTGCAGTCTGCATTTAATAGATATAAATTAACGTAATTGCCGAAGATAGGGAGCAGATGATTGACTCACCCTATCCTTCCGACTAAAATTGCTGTTTGACCTTTCGGGGTAGTTTCTCGAGGGGCTTTTTTTATTAAGGTAAAAAACAACATGATAACGACCACGAAAGCAGGATTGGCAATTCAGAGGCAGACTTTAAAACTGTTGACCGACAAGAAAGTCGAGCTTTACAACATTACTCAGAAGGTGAAGGATTTCGTAAAAGCTAGCAAGATTAAAGACGGAATCCTGATGATTTCCTCCTTACATACGACAACGGCTCTCTTCGTAAACGAAGTTCAGTCCGCGTTGCTCGACGATATTAAGACGATACTGAATGATTGGGTCCGTGAGGATAAGGCGTGGAAACACAATTCGCCGGAACATTCGGATTGTGAACGCCATAATGCAGGATCCCATCTTCGTGCCATTTTGCTGGGTCATTCCTCAACTGTAATGGTTCAGGATGGCGAGCCAGCGTTAGGGGAGTGGCAAAGTATCATTTTTGCTGAATTGGATGGTCCTCGCGAACGTGAAATTCGGCTGCAGGTGATAGGGCTCGAAACGTAGTCACTTCACCTCTCTTATCTTTACCACCCCGTCTGATCGCTCATCGTGTCTTTACGGAAGCAATTCATTCACCAACTTTTGTGCTAATTTTCCGTCCAATTGACCCCGATATCTGTTCAGAACTTCTTTCATGACCCGGCCCAGATCTTTTTTATCCTTTGCTCCGAGTTCCTGAATAACTTCCGTCACTTTCTGTCTGGCGGCAGTTTCATCCATCTGAGCTGGTGCAAAAGTCTCCAAAATTTTTGCTTCTGCGTTTTCTTTTGCAGCAAGTTCTGCCCGGCCTCCTTTTTCATAAAGCTCCGCAGCTTCCTTCCGTTTTTTTATTGCTTTTTGAATGACCTGGATTGATTCTGCCTCATCGAGCGTTCCTTTTTTCTCGATTTGAGCATATTTGAATTCGGAAATCAGCATCCGTAAAACGCTTGTTTTCAGCTCATCGCGCTGTTTCATTGATACTTTTAGCTGTTCTTGAAATTTTTCAATCATAACAACTCCAGTAGTTAACCTTTTGAGTCTTTGCGGTTGAGTTAACTCTTATTGTAAGATGTTTTAAGATATCACAGGGAAGTGATGGGTAAAGCTGACTGATGAAAATCGCTATCGCGAGCGATCATGCCGGTTTTCATTTGAAAAATCAAATTAAGAAGGCTCTCGATTCTTTGCAAGTTATATATGATGATCTTGGGCCTGAAGATACAGATTCTGTCGATTATCCAGATTTTGCGCGTAAAGTTGCAGAAGCTGTGCAAAATGGGTCTCTCGGAATACTGTGTTGCGGAACAGGGATCGGTATGTCGATAGCGGCAAACAAATTTAAAGGAATTCGGGCTGCAATTTGCAATGATATCTATACGGCACAAATGAGCCGGGAACATAACGATTCAAATATATTGGTCATGGGTGGCCGGATTTTAGAAGACTCTGATGAAGTAGAAAGAATTGTAAAAACCTGGCTTCAGACCGAATTTCAGGGTGGCCGTCACAAACGGCGGATCGATAAAATCAGTACATTTGAAACTCCTTAACACTTTACGTCTCTGCGGTTGAATAAAAAAGGATACGAATATGGAATTTCTATCAAAAGTTGATCCCCAAATTGCCGAAGCGATTCGAAATGAAACTCAAAGACAGGCTGGCGGACTTGAGTTAATTGCATCCGAAAACTTTGTCAGTGAGGCTGTGCTTGAAGCGCTTGGCTCCGTTTTTACAAATAAATATGCTGAAGGTTATCCGGGCCGCCGTTACTATGGAGGCTGCCAGGTTGTTGATGTTGTCGAACAATTAGCCATCGATCGGGCGAAGCAAATTTTTGGAGCCGATCATGCGAATGTTCAACCGCATTCAGGAACACAAGCAAACATCGCGGCATATATGAGCGTGATGAAACCTGGCGATACGTTGATGGGAATGGAATTAAGTCAGGGCGGACATTTATCGCACGGACATCCATTGAATTTTTCGGGACTCATGTTCAAGGTTGTTAGCTACGGAGTCGATCGAGAAACCGAGCGGATCGATTTTGATCAAGTCGAACGTGTAGCGCGCGAACATCATCCAAAAGTCATTATGACAGGTGCAAGCGCTTATTCACGAACAATTGATTTTGAAAGGTTCAGTAAGATTGCACAAGAAGTTGGAGCGGTGCTTTTCGCTGATATTGCTCATGTTGCTGGGTTGGTGGCGGCCAATCTTCATCCTTCTCCGGTACCTCATGCTGAGGTCGTTACAACTACGACACATAAAACTTTGCGTGGTCCGCGCGGTGGAATGATCATGTCCAAAGAGAGTTATGCAAAAAATATTGATAAGCTCTTATTTCCTGGCAATCAAGGCGGACCACTTGTCCATGTGATTGCAGCAAAAGCTGTCGCATTTCAAGAAGCATTGCAGCCTGCTTTCAAGACATATCAGCAAAACATCGTTAAAAATGCATCAAAGTTGGCAGCGTCATTAACGGAAGAAGGGTTGCGAATCGTTACAGGCGGAACTGACAATCATATGTTTCTTCTCGATCTGACAGTTGTGGATTTAACCGGCAAAGAAGCCGAAAAAATTTTAGGTGAAGTCGATATTACAGTAAACAAAAATACAATCCCGTTCGATACGAAGAGTCCAATGGTTTCCAGCGGGATCCGTATTGGAACTCCTGCGATTACAACTCGAGGAATGGGAAGTGAACAGATGCAAACGATTGGCAGGTTGATTGCGGATGCTTTAAAAAATAAGGATAACGAATCGCGAAAAACTGAGATCAGAAATCAGGTTCACAAACTTTGTTCCGATTTTCCGCTATATGCATCGCGTCTTAAGTAGGGGCTGCCCTTGTGGCAGCCCGGGCCGGCACAAGATCGGCCCCTACCATTTTGAAATTCTGCGGTTGTCTTAAATGATTTTGGATCTGGAAAATATATTTGGTGAGAAGGGCCCTCTTTCAAAAATCCTTCCTTACTTTGAATATCGTCCTTCCCAAATCCAATATGCTCAAGCCGTTCAGGAAGCGCTCTCTACAAAGCGCATCGCTTTGCTAGAAGCACAAACGGGTACAGGGAAGACGCTTGCTTATTTGATTCCGGCGCTTCAAGCCGGACGCCGCGTCCTGATTTCCACGGGTACAAAGGCGTTGCAGGAACAACTCGTTTTTAAAGACATTCCTTTACTTCACGAAAAACTTGGGATGGAGTTTGATTACGTTTTGATGAAAGGCCGGATGAATTATCTTTGCCTTTTAAAGCAAGAGCGTGTGCAAAATGAACCGTTATTGCCCGATGAAGAAAGTGTTGAGCATTTTCAACAGATACAGCAATGGGCTTCTGAAACTGAGTCCGGTGATCTTGCAGAATCCGGAATTCCGGAGAATGCCTCTGTTTGGAAACAATTGACGATTTCTTCTGATGCCTGTATTGGTGCAAAGTGCCGCTTTTTTAATCCTTGTTTTATCTTTCGTTTAAAACAGCGCGCTGAAGAAGCGCGGATCATTGTAGTAAATCATCATCTGTTTTTCGCCGATCTATCACTGCAAATCTTGAATAGCACATCCATTTTTCCACCGTACGACATTGTCGTCTTTGATGAAGCACATCAATTGGCCGATGTTGCTACGCATAATCTATCGATCATTTTTTCCGAACGTAATTTTGCAGAGCTCTATGAAGATTTAAGTAAGGAGCTGAAGATCCTCAGGCTCCGGGAAAAAATAGAAACGGGCCCTGTTCAGGAACGCGCCAGAAAGCTTGGTGAAAGCGTCAACTCATTGTTTGCGAAGTTTACTCCTCTTCCGCAGAAGGTGCGCTACGACAAGCACAGTATTACAAAAATAGTAGCCGATCATCAAATTGCAATCGACCGGATTTACATCAGCTTACTCGAGGAGTTATCACGGCATGTCGAAAAAACGGAAGACATGCCTCAGATTTATCGCCGCCTTGCGGCATCCCAGTCGTCACTCGCTTTCTTGCTGCAGGGCGATGACGATGCATATGTCTACTGGGCAGAAAGAAACGACGTACGGCAATGGACGCTACAAGCATCGCCATTGGATGTTTCAGGCTTACTCGCCGAAAATTTATGGCCAAAACTTCATTCGGCGATTCTCACTTCTGCAACTCTCTTTGTTGATCAAAATTGCGAACCGGTCAAAGAAGAACTTGGCCTCGAAGCACCTCTGGAGCATTGCTTTCCATACAATTTTGATTATGCTGCTCAAGCTTGTATGTATGTCCCAAAACACATTTCCGATCCCACTCATCCTAACTTTGCTGAAGAAGCCGCGGAAGAAATTTCTGAACTGGTTCAGATCACAGAGGGTGGTGCTTTTGTGCTGTGTACCAGTTATGGAAACATGCGTATCTATGAAAAAGAGTTAAGAAAACTGGATTATCCGCTGCTTGTACAAGGAAGCCGTTCTAAACAGGCTTTGTTAAAAAGTTTCATGCGTAACAAAGGATCTGTGCTGCTTGCAACATTGAGTTTCTGGCAAGGAATTGATGTTCAAGGCGATGCATTGGTTTCTGTAATTATCGATAAGCTCCCTTTTGCCGTGCCGAGCGATCCTTTGATTGAAGCAAAAATCCAGTATCTAAAGAAGAGATCAAAAAATCCATTCTCAGAATATCAACTTCCTGCGGCCGTAATGATGTTAAAGCAGGGGATAGGCAGATTGATTCGCACGAGTGTCGATTACGGATTTCTTGCTGTTTTGGATAAACGATTAGTTACAAAGAATTACGGCGAGGTTTTTTTGCGGAATTTGCCGCAAATGCCGGTCATACACAAAATCGATGACCTTAAGGATGCTTTTGAACAATTGCGTGAAAAGTTCATACAATATCATCAGGGCACTTAAATGGTCATTACTGAAATATTTAAATCTATTCAAGGGGAATCTTCGTTTGCAGGTCTACCTTGTAGTTTTATCCGAACGACTGGCTGCAATTTAAGATGTGTCTGGTGCGACACCCAATATGCATTTTACGGCGGTAGAAGCATGACAATTGACGAGATTCTGGCTGAAATTGAACCACATGGCTGCAACCTCGTTGAAATTACTGGCGGCGAGCCTATGATGCAAGAGGAGATTCTGCAGCTTTCTTCAAAGCTGCTCGAAAAAGGGCATACGGTTTTGATTGAGACAGGTGGAGCCATCGACGTGAGTTCGCTCCCGTCAGAGGTCATAAAGATCCTCGACATAAAGTGTCCTGATAGTGGCATGACCGAGCATATGAACTGGGAAAACTTGAAATACCTGGGTCCAAAAGACGAAATTAAGTTTGTGATCAATAGTCGCAGGGACTATGAATGGTCGAAAGAAATTATGAACAAGTATCAACTGGATCAGAAAAATCTGATATTATTTTCACCGGTTTATCAAAAGATGCCGGCGGACCAACTTGCGGAATGGATTTTAGTGGACAAACTTCCTGTCCGTTTTCAAATTCAATTACACAAGGCACTATGGGGTGAAACGCCGGGGAGATGAAGGGGGATATGAATCAATACAAACCAATTATTGTGATCAATCTTTGTACGCGTAGTACAGATGACATGTTTTATATTCGGAGAGGCTATCTCGAAGCAATCAAAAATGCAGGAGGCGTTCCAGTAGGTCTTCCTTTGATGGCGGATCGTGATTATGCATCACGCGTGATCGATTTAGCAGATGGAATTCTGCTGCCAGGAAGTCTTACGGATGTAGATCCAAAATATTATGGATCCGATGTGTCGCCTTATTACGGAGAGAGTGGTCCCGAACGAGATGAATCCGATTTTTATCTTTTGGAAAAAGCAGCAGAAAAGAAAATGCCTGTGTTTGGAATCTGCTTTGGGCATCAGTCTTTAAACGTTTTTAATGGCGGTTCACTGTATCAAGACATTCCTCATGAGCTGAACAGTACAGTGACTCATTGGCAGGGGGAGCCATATTCTACGCCTGCACATACTGTAAAAGTCGAAGAGGGTTCAATCGTTTATCGAATTTTTGGAAAACCTGAAATTGAAGTGAACAGTATTCATCATCAGGGTGTAAAAACGATTGCGCCAAATTTACGTCCGACTTCGTATTCACCGGATGGTGTAATCGAATCGTATGAAAATAGGAATGGTGGTCAATTCCTGATGGGAGTTCAATGGCACCCGGAGAGGATGTGGCGTGAATCTCCGCCTCAGGCTGCGTTATTTCAGGAGTTCATCAGCGCGGCCAACCAATGGCATCTAAAGAACCGGTAATCCTGGTTCGTGGATTGTCTTTGCTATTTTAATAACCCAAGGATCTTTCCATGAAAAAACTGCTGTTACTTTTTCTTATCTCTATGGCGGCATGTAGTGGTTACAAATCCACCGGAAATCCGATGTCGCCTGAAGAGGTACGTGTAGCGGACTTTGCTCAAAAGCTCGAAAACGATGCAGATCAGTTTCAAGATGACGCTCCGCCTCCATTTGATGATCCATTAGCGGAATTTGCGGAACGTGCTTCCCGATTCCATAATGCATGCCGCAGATTTGGCGCAAACTCTCTTGAAGCACGCAGCGCATTTGATCGTTTGCACTATCAGGCGTCGCAGGTATCTTCCACATTAACAAAAGAGTCAGCTCCAGAACTTTACGAAAAATGGGAAACGTTAAGGAAGGACCTTCTTCAAATTGCGCAAATTCTTGGCTACAGACCTGAAAAATCAGAATAGCCTTACAACAATCCTGAATCCTTAAAACTGAAATACTTTTTACTGGCTACGATTACATGATCCAGTAAAGGAATTCCAAGCAGACGTCCGCCTTCAGCGAGAATTGATGTAATTTTCCGATCTTCAGGACTTGGATCAGAATCTCCGGAAGGATGATTATGGACAACAATGATGGCAGCTGCAGAATCTCGAATCGCTTTTTCAAAGACTTCTCGCGGATGTACAAGACTTGAAGTCAGAGTCCCGCGGCTGATAAAGTGGCGCGCAAGAAATTTATTTTTTGCATTCAGAGATACGGACCAAAATTCTTCCTGGGTTTGCGATCCTAATTCTAAACGGAACTTTCGGTAAACAGCCTCGCTGTTACTGAATTGTTCTCCGGGATTATTTGTTGCTTGAAGTCTTCTAGCAAGTTCCAAACTTGCTTTTAGTTGTGCTGCTTTAGCCTGGCCGATTCCATGAAAGTTGCAGAGTTCAATGACACTCATCCGTGCTAACTTATCCAACTCTCCGCATTCTTTAATAAGTCGCTGTGCGAGTTGTAATGCACTTTCAGATGGACTCCCTGAACCCAACACAATTGCGAGAAGTTCTGCATCAGTCAAACTGTTTGCGCCTTCTTGAATCAGGCGTTCTCTAGGCCGTTCGGTTTCAGGAAGCTGTTTGAGTGTCAATCTACGCGGCGGCATATTTAATTTTCAAGTGCGCGATTAAGCTGCCGATAATGCCTTTCAAGATGGACCATATTGATTACAAGCCATTTGTGGAAATCGCATTGTCCCAGAAATGGATGAGCACTTGTTGCCGTTTTTACTGATTTGAAATCGAAACTGGTTGTCATCTCCGATACTCGTTTAATGAGTGTAAGCAAATCAGCACGACTCACTTCTCGCGTGCGTCCGGCTGAAGATCGACCGGAATCCGGAACATTTTGTTTCGCACGCAGGCTTTCACAAAGCCGCAGAATTCCTTTGGCTGTATTGACTGCGTGAAAAGCTACTTCCATAGCACTCCATTTTTCAGAAACTGGCTTTTTCAACATTGCCTCTTCTGAAGTTGATTCGACCCGGTTGTGAAACAATTCGAGAAGTTTCAATGTTTTGTCCTTCAATTTCGAATCGCTTATATTGCTCCGTAAAGAAATGTAGAGTCGTGGAATGCTGATAGGCATGTGCCAATTTTATCACGTGACCTTGATCCTTCTTCGTGAGTTCCTGAGCTTCGTGGTTATACCGGTTTCGTTGACAATTGATGCTCTTCTGATAGAATTCTGGTTTAATTTAGACCCGAATTTTCTGCAGTATATCTGATCCACGGGCAATAGAATCAAGGAGGATTCGTCGATGGGTGAAGCACTGGGCATGATCGAAACGAAGGGTCTTGTCGCGATGATTGAAGCCGCTGATGCGATGGTGAAAGCGGCCAAGGTGACGCTCATCGGCTGGGAAAAGATCGGGGCTGGTTATGTCACAGCGATTGTCCGAGGAGATGTTGCAGCTGTAAAAGCAGCAACAGATGCTGGCGCCGCAGCAGCACGTCGCGTCGGCGAATTGATTTCAGTACACGTTATTCCTCGTCCTCATCCAAGTCTGGAAGACTCACTACCAATCGGAAAAGCGAGCAAATAATTTGAATTTGTTATCGCGGCAAAGAATCGCCGCGAATTTCCGGATGAATTGAATGATCATTGGAAGGATTGTTGGTACAGTTGTCTGCACCCGGAAAGATGATCGCCTCGTTCCATTCAAACTTCTCTTAGTACAACCACTCGATACCGCAGGCAAACCATATGGCAATTATCTTGTTGCTGTTGATACTGTAGATGCCGGAGCACAGGACCGTGTGCTTGTGGTTAGCGGCAGTTCCGCAAGAATGACAACGGTAACAAAGGATTGTCCGGTTGATGCGGCAATCGTTGGCGTTGTTGATACGATTGATTTCGAATAATCATGAAGCTAGGAAAAGTAATCGGTACAGTTGTCTGCACTCGGAAAGAGCCGGGTCTTGAAGGCAAAACATTGCTTGTTGTTCAACCGATTTCAGCGGATCGCAAACCGATCGGGCAGGCCTTGATTGCTGTTGATACGATCGGCGCGGGCATTGGTGAAACTATTATTTACGTTCGCGGTAAAGAAGGGTCATTTCCTCTGCTGCCAGAAATAGTGCCCACTGACACAGGAATCACTGGAATTGTTGATTATTTTCATGTGGAAGAATTATGACACTTGGAAAAGTGCTTGGTACTGTTGTGGCGACCCAGAAAAATCCAAAATATGAAGGAGCAAAACTTTTGCTCGTTCAACCTCTTAGCTTGAAAGATGAGCCGATGGGAGAACCTGTTCTGGCGATTGATGCAGTAGGCGCAGGTGTCGGAGAAAAAGTCCTGATCGTACAAGAAGGCCGTGCGGCTAATGAAGCATTAGGCAAGAAGCAAGGTCCCTTAGATAGTGCAATCGTCGGCATCGTAGACATTGTTGATCTTCATTTTTAACCCCACACGATCTCGGCGTTAGAAATTATGCCCATTGTCAGCGCTGAATGGATTTTTCCAGTTACATCCCCACCACTCCGGAATCATGTCATCGAAATTGAGGATGAAAAAATCAAACAGATTCGCCCGGCAACTGCGAGCGAAAATTGCATTGCCGGAACATGTTTGATTCCAGGATTGATCAATACCCATACTCATCTCGCATATACTGCGCTACGCAATCTTTTTGATGATCTTTCATTTTTTGAATGGATCCGAAAACTTACTGAATTCAAGTATCAGAAAATGACAGACGAAGATGTTGCATCTTCTACGCGTTTTGGAATTTCCGAGTGTCTTCGTTCAGGTATTACAACAGTTGCCGATCTTTCGGATCTAGAAATTTCATTGCGAGAGCTTTCTCGAAGTCCATTGCGTGGAATTTTTTACTGGGAAGTATTTGGCATTGAGAATGAGCAAGCGGATCAAACATGGAAATCAGTACAGGAAGTTTTTCCAAGGCTTATTTCTACATATTCGTCAGGCAGGCTAAAAATTGGAATCTCACCGCACGCTTGTTACACAGTGAGGCCGGAATTATATCGGCGCATCGGAGCATGGGCTTTGCGTGATGAAATTCCTGTAAGTTTTCATCTTTCCGAAAGCCGTGAAGAAGAAGAATTCATAAGCCGCCGGTCAGGTCCGATTCAAGAATTTCTTAAAACAAGAGCATCTGATTGGAAAATTTTGGGAAAAACGAGTGTGGAGCATTTGAAGGAGACAGGTATTTACGAAACAAAGCCATTGCTTGCCCACATTGTTCAAGCAAGTGATTCAGATTTGGATCTTCTTGCTTCCTATGATGTATCGATTGCGCACTGTCCGAAATCGAATTCAAAATTTGGCCATGGGATCGCGCCGGTCATTTCAATGATCGAACGTGGTCTTCGTGTTGGGCTGGGCACTGATAGTGCTGCCAGTAATAATCGATTGGATCTTTTTGAAGAATCACGTTTTGCGCTTTTTCAGCAGCGCACTCGTTACGAGCCTCAGAAGATCAAAGAACAGAAAATGCTAGAAATGATGACGATTGATGGAGCACGCGCAATGAACCTTCAAGAGAAGATCGGTTCTCTTGAAATTGGAAAGGAAGCAGACTTGGTTTTGCTGAGAACACCTGCTTATTACGATTCTGAAAAGCAGGTTCTAAACCATCTCATCTACAACACAACCACAGCCGACGTTATTCAGACGATCATCGGTGGTGAACCTGTCCTCTAATCACCTGTATGTCTCATTTAAATTACGCTTGTATGCAAAATCGTTCTACTTTCAAAAGATCCTAGCGACGAGAAACCTTCTGGCACACGCTTTGCTAAAAGTTGTGCAAAGGAGAGTTGCGTTATGAGAGCATTGAAGATTTTGACTCTTGTTTTGGTCTCAATAGCGAGTATGAGTTTGTTCGAGCAAAAAGCAGAGGCAGGCTCAAGCTTTTATCTGAGCTTTGCATCGCATCACCCATACAATCGCGGCTACTATAGACCTTATTATCGTCCGTACTACTATCGGCCATATGGGTTTGGATATGGTTATGGTGGATATGGATACGGTTACGGTGGATACGGATACGGTTATCCGTACGGCTACTACAACAGTTATTACAATGGGTTAGGGGAAGTCCGGACAGAAGTGAAACCGGATGAAGCGAAGGTGTACCTTGATGGGGATTATGTTGGTGTAGCTGATGATTTCAATAGTTGGTACCAGAGGATGAATTTGGATCCTGGAAAGTATCGTCTTGTCTTCCGGTTAAACGGATTTCAGCCCTACGCGATGACGCTTCGAGTTCTTCCAGGCCAGGATTATCACATTAAGCACCAGCTGATACCGGGTGAGGATGTGATTCCAGAAAGCGAAATGAGGTTATCACCTCAAGAAGCTCCGCGTTCACGTGATTACGATCGAAACAATAACTATGATCGTCAGCGTAACCATGATGATGACTACAATGACGACAACGGCCAGTTCGGTTCAAACGGCGGTAGTAATGGCCGGGATGAACAATTCGATCGGCGAGGTCAAACTGCACAACGTGATCAATACAACAGTCAAACTGCACAACGCGATCAGTACAGCAGTGAACCTGCACCACTGGAATATGAACTTGGTGAACAAACTCTCAGTGACAAAACCATGTTCACGATTCAGGTTGAGCCAAAAGATGCCACAATTTACATTGATGGCACCTACTACGGAACTGGTGACGCTCAAAGCTCGAATCAAATTCAAGTCTTGTTGGCAAATGGCACTCACAAGCTTGAAGTTGTTCGGCCTGGGTTTGAGTCGTTAAACAAAGACTTTGTTGTAAACGAAAGCGCAGCTCGCAACATTACTGTCCAGCTCGAAAAAAAATAAGATAAAAACAAATCATACGAAGCCGGCGGCCTGATCAGCTGCCGGTTTTTTCTTTTAGGGATGAGATTCAGGAATATCGGCAGTGTACAATAACCCTGCATGAAAGTGCTGATTGTAACGGGCGAAGCTTCAGGTGATATTTACGGGGGAAAAATTGCTTCTGCATTACGTGAACGTTATCCATCGATTGAGATTGCCGGAATGGGTGGAAAGCACATGCAAGAGTCCGGCGTCAATCTTCTATTTGATTATTCCAGTGTCGCTGTCATTGGTGTCTTTGAAGTCTTTTCAAAACTGAAACAATTAAAACAAGCCTTTGCGCAGTTACGAAGCTGGACCGTAAAAGAGCGTCCTGATTTCGCAATCTTAATCGACTTCCCAGATTTTAATTTTCGGATGGCACGCCTTCTAAAAGAGCAGGGCGTAAAAGTGTTTTATTTCATCAGTCCTCAAGTGTGGGCATGGCGAAAAAATCGTGTACATTTTTTGCGAGATCATATTGAGTTGATGATTTGTGTTTTGCCTTTTGAAAAATCAATTTACGAAGAGGCTGGAGTTCGTTCTGTTTATTGTGGTCATCCATTGGTTGAAATCGTTCGTGAAGAAGTTTCACAACAGCCTTCATACACTGTTACTAAAAGACCGTTGATCGGTTTAATGCCAGGAAGCCGTGATGTAGAAATCCAGCGTCATTTGCCTGTGATGTTGGAGACAGCGAAAAGGATTCAAGAAGAACGAGGCGGAGAAACTGTCATTATTTGGCCAGCTTCAGTAGAGGGTCCGCATCTGGAACCTGATCCAGGAATTCATATTGTGCGAGAGAATCGCTATGCAGCAATGAAGGCTTGTAATCTGCTGATTGTTGCTTCAGGAACAAGTACGCTGGAATGCGCAATTCTGGGCGTTCCACTTTTGATAGTGTATCGGGTCAGCCCATTGTCATGGCAATTAGGAAAAGTACTCGTACGTGTTCCGTATTATGGTTTAGTGAATTGGATTGCAGGAGAAAAGATCGTACCCGAATTTATGCAAGATCGAATGAATAGCGATGAGCTTGTGAAAGCATCTTTCAGTTTGCTGGATAACGAAAATGAAGTAAAAAAAATGAAAGAGAATTTACAAAGAGTTGTTGAATCGCTGGGTCCATCGGGAACGATTGAACGCGTTATTAATGAAATTGCAGGCAGGCTTTGAATCTATTGAATCTCTGCGATGATCTCATCGTTGTTGTTATCGATGCTTCCTCGCACTGTTTTCAAACAGCTTAAGAAATAAAATTCTCGCGCAGTATCGAAATCTTCCCAATTACCGGCGTTTATTTTCTCCTGATAACTCTTTAGAGCCGCAGAATTGTTTTCAATTTTTAGAGTTACCGGGAGTTTTTTGGGTGTAATTGCAGCCATCTTTTGTTTGACGAAATTAAAATCGACCGGTTCTTCAGCCAAAAGTAAACTTGTGTCTCTGGAACAAAGAGTCCAATCCGCATTTTCGAGTCGAAGAGGAACGCACTCACCGTTGGAAAACTTCACCTGCTCTCCGATACCATTTGCTCCATTTAGGAAAGATGACCCGAATTGTTTTGCTCTTGCCTGAGACGGAAATCCAAAGACAAGTCGTGACGAAGGATGGCCATCAACTGAATGAATTGCAAAACTCGTAGAGGGTTGTCCAAGAATTTCTGTTGCATTCGTTTGCAGCTTGAAAATTCCATCGTTACCCGGAAGAGAAGGAAGGCTGCTGTATATGAAAGATCCTGATGGAGCTTTTAATGTAAAAGTATTATTGCCACCATGCACAATAGCAAAAAAATCGGGCTGCTTGGCTCGCGCAAACAGGAATGTGTCTTCCGGAATTTGAGTAATGGTGGACTCTAGCAAAAACTTCGGTCCACTTGAAGGAGCTTCCAATGCCTTCTTGATCCGCTCCTGGTCCGTTGCAGCGTATGCAAAGCCTGACTTCATGACTACAAAGACTTCACCAAGATCAGAATTCCCGGAAGGAATAACGTATACAGTTTCGTTTGAAATGCCGATCTTTTTAAGCTTGCGATTGGATGCAAGCGCAATCCCAAGGATGAAATCTGACCCGGGGGCAAGTCTCGCAACTGCAAAGAAATCTGCAGGTTTATTTTGTGACGGTAATAATGCGACTCCGAATTCTTCTCCAATTACATTCAAAATGGTTTTTTCAAGCATGCCACCCATTAGTGGATTTGGATCTTTATTGCCTGAAAGTTCCGTGTCAACCCAGTGAGTAATTGTGTCGTAGAGTCTTGTGTCTCTCAGACCTGAATGCACTCGTTTGAAATCGAAGAGATTAATGTAAGCAATCGCATCCTCGGGAATCCGTTTGGTAATATCACTTTCTTTCTGAAAATAAATGAAAAGCTTCCTTCTCTGTTCGCGGGATTTCCACCAATCAAATCCGTGATAACCAAGGAGTGCAAACGCGCTGATCAAAACTAACACTGAAATCGCATTTACAATGCGGGATCGAAAAAACAAAATGATTATCCTTTTTTATCGGATTTATGATTAACCGCGGCTGGGAGCGATTTTTTCTCTAAAATATTCAATTGTGGATTTTAAACCATCTTCTAAACTAACGGATGGATTCCAACCTAAAATAGTGTTGGCACGATGAATGTTGGGTTGTCGAACTTTTGGATCGTCAACAGGTAAGGGTTTATATGCAATCTTGGAATTTGAACCTGTCATCGTAAGAATTTTTTCTGCCATTTCTAAAATCGTCATTTCATTGGGATTGCCAAGATTCACAGGTTCGTTGTAGTTAGAGATCATTAATCGATAGATTCCTTCTACAAGATCGGAGATATAACAAAAACTTCTGGTTTGTTTTCCATTCCCAAAGACACTCAGATCTTCTCCTGTAAGTGCCTGACTGATAAAACTCGGAATCGCGCGGCCATCGTGCAAACGCATTCTCGGTCCATATGTGTTAAAAATCCGCGCGATTTTTGTGTCGATCTGGTGATAGTAATGATAGGCCATTGTCATTGCTTCCGCGAATCGTTTTGCTTCATCATAGACACCGCGCGGACCGACCGGATTTACATTTCCCCAGTATTCTTCGCTTTGTGGATGAACGAGCGGATCGCCATACACTTCTGATGTCGAAGCGAGCACGAACGTTGCTTTGTGATCTTTCGCTAACCCTAATGCTTTGTGCGTTCCAAGTGATCCTACTTTCAACGTCTGAATCGGGAATTCATAGTAGTCAATTGGAGAAGCAGGACTTGCGAAATGAAGAATAAACCGCAATGGTTTATCGACATAAATAAACTGCGTAACATCATGTTTAATAAACAAAAAATCCTTGTTGTAGATGTGACTGATGTTTGAGATATCACCGGTTAGAAGATTGTCCATGCAGATTACGGCATACCCTTTGTTCAATAGATAATCTGCAAGATGTGATCCAATAAAACCGGCACCACCCGTTATAAGCACCCAATCTTTCATATAGTTAAGGAAGTTGCGATCAATTTAGTATTTCAATTGTTGTTTGTTCAAGTGAAGGCGGGAAATGTTGAAGAATCTTCGATTCAATTTCGTTCTTGTAACGTTCCCTGACATCACCGATTAGATCACCGGAAGCGGTTTCTCCAAGTTGAATCAGCTCCTTGGGCTCTTTAGTTGCATCGTACAATCTTCGTGCCGAGGGGCTTAGTGGATTTTTTTCTACAAATAAGACTGGTTTTGGATATAACTTCGGCAACAATTCTTCAAGGTTCAAGTTGCGAGAAGTCGCGCCTGTTACAGGAGTCATATTCCAGCTCATAGCATGGAGTAGGGCAGGTGTCGCAAAGTGCATGAATGGATATTCATCAGTAATTTCTCTTGAAAGCTTTGAAGCAACATCATCATAAACTGAATCCAGCATCAAGAATTTTACTGATTCAACACTACCAGAAATTCTAATTGCCGCTATCGCACCCATTCCAATTCCAAGTACTCCAATGCGTGGTTCAATTTGCTTATATTTTGAAACTTCTTTGATCGCAGCATGAAGATCAAGATGCTCTTTATATCCTAAAGCGCTTGGCGGCGGACTCTTACCGTGTCCGCGAAAATCAAACAAGAAGATAAAGTATCCTTGTCTATTAAGTGAAGAGATAAGTGATTCCAATTTAATCAGAACGTTTGAGCGGCTTGATTTGTAATCATGCGCAATAATGAATGCAGGGCATCCCGGCGATCCTTGAATCAGCCAGCCGTGAAGCTCTGCCCCATCTGAAGCATGAAAGCGAACTTCATTCGCATTCAAAAGAAGAGCGTCTGGTGTCGTTTCATGTTTTTCGGGTGGAACTTCTGTAAATTTGTCCAACCTTTTATATAGAATGAACTCGAGACATGCGAGAACCAGAAGGACGATACCAAGCCCAGTGAGTATACTTTTTAAAACAGCCCTACCTCTTAAGCTCATGAAGTCCCCCAATCCGGATTTATTCCGGGTCATTTCTCCATGAAGTCCTGCTCTTCAAGATTAGATGTAAGCAACTCATGAACCCCTGTGATCGAATCGGTCTTAAGCAAGAATTCACCGTTTGCGAATTCAGCTGAAATGGTTTTTATCGAAGGCCAATCTTCTCTCAATGCCATCTCAGCCAAATGATCTAAAATGCAGCGCCGTAATACTCTTTCAAGATTACGAGCGCCATATTCGTAATCATATCCCATTTTGCATAATTGAATCAGGGCATCCTCATCCACGAAAAGCTGCTTTTGCTGCTTTTTAAGCTGATCCAAAATAGAGGTCAGCTTCATTTGAGCGATTTCACGAACGTTTTCCAATTTGAGCGGATTGAAAAGCACGATTTCGTCGATCCGATTTAAGAATTCAGGTTGAAAAAATCGCTTCACTTCCTTCATTAGATCTGAACGAGTTACATGAACTCCGTCTGCCTCCAACCCGTAACCCAACCTGTTTTGGGCAAAAAGATGCGTTCCAACATTGCTCGTCATTACGATCGTTGTGTTGTCAAAATAAGCAACCTTACCTTTGCCATCAGTGAGTCTTCCGGCGTCAAAGACTTGAAGGAAAATGCTTAAGAGCTGTGGGTCTGCTTTTTCAATTTCATCAAGCAAAATAAGGCTATAAGGATTTGTGCGGATTTTATCGACAAGCTGATTTTGATCATAATATCCTACATATCCTGGAGAGGTTCCGATCAAACGAGAAGCGCTGTAACGTTCCATGTATTCGGACATATCGATTCGAACGATACGATCTTCATGACCGAATAAGAATTGGGCCATCGCTTTCGCAAGTTCTGTTTTTCCAACTCCGGTAGGACCAATGAAAAGGAAGATTCCCTTTGGCCGGGCGGGATTTAGATTCAAACGAAGTTTTGAAGTGCACAAAACTTTTGAAACAGTTCGGATCGCCGGCTCTTGTCCAACTACTCGCTGAGCAAGAAAGCCTTCTGTATTACGATAGTGAACTCTCTCCGATACACTCATCCTGTTTAAAGGAACATTGCTGATTTCTGAAAGAGTTTCAAGAATAGTTTCTGAAGTTACGGTCCCGGTTAATCCTTGAATTGAAACTCTTGCCGCTGCGCGATCCAGCACATCAAGCACTTTATCTGGAAGTGCTCGATCTCGCAGGAGAACTTTCACCCAAAGAAGAGCTGTTTCAAGTGATTCATCACTGACAGTCACGCGATGATATCGTTCAAGAACATTCTTGTATTCGCGCACAATTTGGAGCAATACATCATGATCCGGTTCTTCTAAGCGGATAATTTGAAAGCATCGAAGAAACGAAGAATCTTTTTCAACAGTTGTTCTGAATTCTTCCAGAGTCGTTGCTCCAATGACTTGTACTTCATCATTCAGCAATGCAGGCTTCATAAATTGCGAAGCTTCGGTTGCAGTATTTCGTGTACCACTACCGGCTACAATCTGATGAATATCATCCATAAATAGAATGCAATTCTGGCGTTTTGCTTCTCGGATTAAATTCATAACCCGTTCTTCAAATTGTCCGCGAAATTTTGCTCCAGCCAGCAAGGCTCCAAGATTAACGCGTAACAAAGGACGTCCCGCAAATCGCTCACTTACAGCACCGGAAATAATTCTGTAACTAAATTCTTGAACGAGTGCTGTTTTTCCAACACCAGGGTCACCAAGAATCAAAACATTTTTCTTGCTTTGACATGCAAGAATTTCCTGCATCTGAAGTATTTCTTTTTCACGGCCAACGACAGGCTGAAATTTTCCGAGTTCGGCTTCTGCTGTCAAATCTTGAAGACAAGAATGGATTGAAAATCTTTCCTCTTTTTCATCTTCTTTCCGGCCTTCCGCTTTTGTCTTACCCGTTTTTTCTTCAATTTTCTTAATTTTTGTTTCAATATTTATTTTGTTATCGGAAAACTCATAGGCGCGGCGATACAGTGATAAGGCGCGTTCCCATTCTGTTAAGTGGAAATAAAAGTCCCCTAATAGTTCGTATGTTTTTGGCTGGTTGGGACGAATACGACTCAGTTTGCTCAATATATGAATTCCTTTGCGGTGTTCATTCAAGCGCGCATAACTGAGTGCAAGATTGTAATAAAGTTGCGGCATGTTGGATTGAATCAACATGGCCTTTTCAAACTCAGCAACTGCATTGTTGAATTGTCTTGCTTTGTAATAATCACAAGCAAGAAAACACCGTGAGGAATAGAGTCTATTTTCGTAGGATTTCTTGTGTTGTTCCGGAACTTCCTCCAGAAGCTTTATCAAGACCCGATACCATCCTCGTTCAAGTAATGCATCGAGTGTTCCATCAAATTCTGAGGAGGCAAAATCGATCGTATAGGAATCTCCTGAAAGACTTGCATACACAAGACCGCATGGAGTTAAACCATTGATCCAAAACAACTGGTCTTGTCTCAGGATGAGAAATGGAAAAACATCTTGCGCTTGATCCCCATAACTTACAGTAATCCTGCCGTTCGGACTGCTTAACAAATTCAATTCTTGCAGATCGCGTACAGCTTGCAGAAAATCTGTTTCATTCTTATCCGAAGTCTTGGAAGAATCCGGTTTTGAATATTCTTTGGAAAAAGGAAGATCTTTCAACAGGAGTTCTTCAAACTTAGATGATTTCCGTTTTTGAAGAGCGATAAATATATAGGAATGGATCCTTGCGATTGGTTCAAACCATTGGATCGAGATTTCGTCAAAGGATGGAAGCCGGAGGAACGGAAAATGACTCGATAGCTCTGAAGGAAGAGAATTCATAGAAAAAGAGCAATTATTTCCAGCATAGCCTGGTAATCAATCGGGATCAAAGTCATCGTACCATGGACAACACCGGGGTCGCAAACGTTCATATTCGTATCCAATTTGACTTCTACAAAATTCAAATTTCCGAATCCCTTGCGCCTTCAAATTAAAACCCATATAATTTTTGCTATCAGCCGAAGAATAATGAAGATACGGTCCTACTTTTTACTTTCCTTTGTTCTTCTTTCTGTCACTCTCCCATTAAAAGCCGCCGACATGCCCGAAGAAGTCAAACAACAACTTGAATTCGGTGTAAGAGCGGCAAAAGATGATCATTGGGATGAGGCAATTTACCGATGGCAGAAGGTACTGCAGCTGGATCGTGATAACGTGATGGCGCACAACAATTTGGCAGTGGCATATGAGCAGATGGGAGAATATGATCTAGCTATGGAGGAGTACCAGATAGCTTACCGGTTAGATAGTCAGAGTGAGATCATTAAAAACAATTTAGACCGTTTCAGGGACTTCTACCGGAAATATCAACGACAAAGAAAATGAAGGTGCTGTTTTACACGCCTTCCTTCATTTCCCACCGTGAGATTAGTTTATGAAAAATGTGTCGTTCGGAATTCTTGTCATTTTTCTCATTTCTTTCATCGCACCAGCGTTTGCAAAAAAATCCACCGAAGTACAGATTTCGGCACCTTTACGCCCGAAATATGTCGCTAAAGGTTTCAAAAATTTATACATATCTGACTTTATCATTACCGGAACTCATGACATTGATAAGAATGTAAACATCAATATCAACAAAGAAATCAAGGAAACACTAAAATCGGAATTTAAAGATAAAAGTGGTTATGAAGTTGAAGATCTGAAAGTTGAGTTTGATAAGACTAAAACGCCGGATGAAATTTTGAAGGATCCTGCTTTCTGGGTGGCCCAGGACATCGGAAAAAGGGAAGGAGCTATGATTCTTGTTGGGTCTGTCGATTTTTCTAATAAGGAAAAGAGCGGACTTGTAACAGAACGGGTAACCAATCCTCGTACAGGTGTTCAGCGAGATGTAACAACTACAAGAGAGCGCTTACAACTTATTCTTGCGGTAAACCTGTATCTTATTGATGCCTCAACAGGCGAAAAATTGTTTCAGGAAAATTTCAAAGAAGAAGAAGTTTACGATGATATTAATAATGTAAGCCTTCCTCTCTTCTATGATGTTTTTGAAAGGATGACACCCAAAATCGTCGGAATCTTAGTTCCTTACCGGGTCGCAGGCTCTAGAACATTACTCGAACCATGAGAGGTACCTATGTTTAAAAGAGTTGCTATCACCCTGTTTGCACTCCTGTTTGGCCTTCCGCTTTTCGCGCAAATCGTTCCTTACTACGGAAAAAATAATGTCAAATACGACTCTTTCGAATGGAAGACGTATAAAACTGCGCATTTTGAAATCTACTTCTATCCGGAATCAAAACAACAACTGCAGCGCGTAGTTAGCATGGCTGAATCTGCTTACGATAAGCTCAGTGCTGATTTGCAGCATGACATTGAATTTAAAATTCCGTTAATCTTTTTCAAAACACAAAGTGAATTTGAACAGGTAAATTATTTACAAATCAGTGAAGGTATTCTTGGTGCAGCAGAACCTGTTTACAACCGTATGGCGTTTGCAATTGATCAGCCGTCCGATAAGCTGCAAAGTTTAATAACGCACGAACTAGCGCACGTATTTGAATTCTCAATGCTTTTTGGTGGAATCCTTTCACCCATCGTTCGTTCAAGTCCGCCACTCTGGGTAATGGAAGGATATGCGGATTATGCAACAGGGACATGGGATCCGGCAGACATTATGGTCGTTCGAGATGCGGTTCTAACTGAACGTCTCCCATTTGTGAGTGTAGAACGCGACATGATCTATCCTGGTGGAACTCAAGAGTTGGGTCGCGCACCTTACAACGTTGGTCATGCTGTTTTCGAGTTCATAGCCGAAAAATATGGTGATGCAGCGCTTAGACAATTCTGGTTTTACATGAAGAAGGCTACTTTACTCGGTACTGAAGATGTAATCTTTAGCGCCCTTGGTGTAAAAGAAGAGGAATTTAACGAACAGTTTTCTTCATATCTTCGCGAGCGATTTAAAGATTATCGCGACAAACAATCTCCGATAGATTATGGAAATGAAATTTCACTTCCTTCAAAGTATCGTCAGGCTTTTTCCCAACATCCATCACCGGATGGGCAAGAATTTGCTGTACTAACTTCCAATTTCAGCGATTATGAATTTGATATTCTGAAAATCAATCGTGAAGGCAAAGTGCTTGAAAATCTCACAGGCGGTTTTACAACTTCTTACGATTATCTGACTACTGATAGCTGGCGATTTGAAGGCCGGAATATTGCATGGAGCTATGATGGCCGATACATCGGTTATTTCGGACGTACAGGAAAGCGTCGTTCGTTATTCATCGTAGATTCAAAAGATGGTGACAGAATTGAAAAAATTAAGGTAGACATCGATCAAGCAGCATCGCCTACTATTTCACCTGATGGGCGGACAGTCATCATTACGGGATTTAAGGATGCTCAGCCTGATTTGTTTGCGATCGATGTAGCAACTAAAGAATACAAAAAAATCACAAACGATATTCTTTACGAAAAGACACCGCGGTATTCTCCGGATGGAAAATACATTTACTATACGAGCCGTATTAATTCACGCGATCAGATCATGCGAATGGAAACTGCAAACCCGGCAAAGATTGAGCAACTTACATTCTCCGATTACGATTCAACAAGTCCTGAGTATGATCCTCGCACGAATCGTGTCTATTACGCGGGCGATAAGACCGGCGCTTACAACATCTACGCCCTGGATTTAAGCACAGGCGATAAATTGCAATTTACCGATGTTATCGGAAGCAATTTTAGTCCCGTCGTGTTTTATGAAGGGGAGAAGAAGCGCATCGCATTTACTTCATTCTTTAAAGGCCAATACCGATTGTTCATTATGGACTTGCCTGAACCTCTTAATGTGATTGCAAAAGGAAGTGAAACAGAAGGTGGCGAAACTTTAAAGATGGCACAAAGCGAAGATGATCCGACTTCTCGGGAATTTCCGAAAGAAGGCCCTGTGCTCTCTGATTTTCAACCAACTAAGAATCTTGTAGTTGATGAAAAGAAAGTTCAGGACAAGAAACTCAAGCTGATTGTTGGTGGCCGTCCTAGCGTTATTACAGGTGTTTCGGGCGACACATTTGCAGTGGCATCCGGGGTTGTGCTTCAAGATATTCTCGGAGATCAAGAATGGCGTTTTTATACAAGCCGTATTCGCGGATTTCAATCCTACTATGCAGGATATGTTGATCTCGGACACCGTTTGCAGTATCTATCAGACTTTGTCTTTAACGATGATTTTTTCCTGATCTCTGTTCCAGCCGAAATAGCGCAGCAAACGGGATTTACTACAGACATCGTACGTTCCCGAATTTACGGTGGACGATTCCTAGGTCAATACCCTTTGAACCGCTATTATCGTTTTGAATTAGGAGCCGGTGTATTCGATTTGTCGCAGCGCTTCTATGATAATCAAACGCAGGATATTTATGAGAATTTTCTCGTAAATCAAAACGTGGATGATTTTCTATCTAATGGTGGTTACATCCCGCTCAGTGTTGCTTTCGTTGCTGAAACCACACGGTTCCGCGAGTTTGGTCCGATCTCGGGCCATACGTTTCGTATTGCATTCGATTATGCACCTCCTGTTTCGAATGAGTGGGTTTCTCGTTCAATCTTAGATGTCGATTTGAGGAAATATTTCAGAGTCACAAATCGAACTCTTATTGCTGCTCGTGCCCGCGGTTTCCGTACCGCTGGTGATGATCCTGTTATATTTTCATTCGGCGGTGGGCTCGATATTCGTGGATTTGATTTCCGAGAAATAGCAGGCCAAAGAGGCGGTATTGGAAATCTAGAATACCGTTTTCCACTTTATCCTAACCCACGGATGCCGTTCCTTGGTCAACTCCGCGGCAAAGTATTCGTCGATTATTTTCGAATGGAGTATCATGAGGATTCTCTTGGCCAATTCAATGTTCCTACTTTCTCTTCTCGCACTGTAGATGATCAATTTTTCTTATTGGATTTTAAAGAAGGAGCAGGTGCCATTGGATTCGGTTTTACCTTTCATGCCGGTGGCCTGCCATTAAATTTTGACTTCTCCAAAGTCTATGGCAAAGGGCGATTTGGAAATGAATTCGGTATTGTCGATCTCACTCAGCCAGTGTCAGGGTTTGAGATTACTGATGGAATTGAGTTTGATTTTTCGATCGGTTACGACTTCTAAGAGGAGTGCATGAAAAAATATGCTGCGCTATTGCTGCTCTCATTACTCTGGGTGGGAGCCACCTATACTTCACGCGGAACTGATCAGAGTTGGAGGTTTGACCGGCCTGAGGTCCTTGAAGAACTTGATGCGATCTCAGGGAAATGGGAAATTCGCACTCCACCCAAGTTGAATGTTCCCCTTTTGAATCAAACAGTAAAATACGCAGACTATCCTAAAGCGTTACTCAAGGGACATGATTATTTTGATTTTGAAGTAAGCACGCGCATTTACCTGAGCAGCGAAAATCAAGATATACAATCTGGAGGTTTGATACTTCGTTATCGAAATCTCTACAGCTATTACATGCTCTTCATCAACACCAAAGACAAGAGACTTACTTTAACTCGTGCTGCACTCAGAGGTATGAAGGCACTTAAGCGTGAAAATCGCAGCATCGAACCAGATCGTTGGTATGAACTGAAAGCAGTGTGCTACCTCAACAAAATTCGCGCATTTCTCGATGGAGAGCCAGTTTTAGAAGTAGAAGATGAAACAAGCACCGGCGGCCAGGTTGGCCTTGTTACCGGTGGAACCAGCGTTGTTTATTTTGAACAGCTTCGCGTAAAATCCGAAAAAATCGAAGCCAATCGCGAGATGCCTTCGCAATAAAATTATTTGTACGGGTGGGTCTTCTTTGACCTACCCGCTACAATGAATCATGCGCGTCGCGGCAATCCATTACATCAATACTCTTCCACTTATTTATGGTCTTCAACGCAATTCAAGCATCGAATTGATACTGGATACTCCTTCTGCCTGTTTCAAACACCTGATTCATAGCGAAGTTGATGTAGCCCTGATACCTATTTTTGGAACTCAATTGCATGAAAATGTGCGGGCGATTTCCGGAATCGGAATTGCCGCTGAAAAACAAACAGAATCAGTCTACCTTTATTCATTTAAACCATTAGAGCAACTCAAAACCGTATCAGTGGACCCCGCGTCATTGACTTCGGTGAATTTATTGAAAATTATTCTGCAAAAAAAATACGGAAATAAACCGCTCTTCGTTACCGCCGATAGCCATGACATAGTTGGGACTCTAAAAAATTATGATGCCGCTTTAGTGATTGGAGATGACGCAATTCTATCCAGAATCCCCGGAAGTAATCGGTGGGATCTTGCGTCAGAATGGCACGATTTTGCAGGCCTTCCTTTTATATTTGCTGTGTGGGCTTCGACACAAAATCTTGAATTATCAAAACAGGAAATATTCCGTGATTCTCTCGTCAAGGGTTTAGAAGCAATTGATTCGATTATCGAGCAGGCCAAAAAGATGATTACCGTGGATAGCGAATTTCTAAAAAGATATTATAATCTTGACTTGCATTATCAGCTCACCCCGAACGATTACCAGGGTTTTTCTAAGTACCTGGACCTCGCAGCTGATCTAAAACTCGTAAAGAACATAAGGACGGATATATGGATGTAGCTGTGCAATCCACTGTTTCTGAAATCCTTTCGCGTGTGTATCGGGGTGAACGTATATCACAAGAGGATGCGATCCAGTTATTTCATTGCAACGATCTGCTTGAACTGGGAATGGCATCTGACTTTGTGCGATACAAATTCCATCCAGAAAGAACGGTTACCTACATAATCGATCGTAATATCAACTACACAAACGTATGCAACGTCGAATGCTCATTTTGTGCATTTTATCGTTCACCGGGTGAATCCGATACGTATTTGCATGCGTTCGAAGTTCTGGATAAGAAAATTGAAGAGACACTTGCCTTAAAAGGAACAGGTATTTTGATGCAAGGCGGTCTGCATCCGGAATTGAAGATCGATTGGTATGAAGCATTATTGCGACACATCAAAAGCAAATTTCCAATTTGGATTCACGGATTTTCTCCGCCGGAAATAGTAAACATTTGTAAGGTCTCGCGAATTTCATTATCAGAAGTAATGGAAAGATTGATTGCTGCCGGGCTGGATTCACTTCCCGGCGGCGGTGGCGAAATTCTTGTTGATCGTGTGAGACGCGAAATATCGCCACGAAAGTGCATGTCCGATGAATGGCTTGCTGTACATGAAGAAACCCACAAGCAAGGACTTCGTTCCAGCTCTACGATGATGTTTGGTCACGTAGAAACATTGGAAGAGCGCGCGGAACATCTTCAACGGATCAGAGACTTACAAGATAAAACAGGTGGATTCATGTCTTTTATCTGCTGGACTTTTCAGCCGGAGAATACCTTGTTGCAATGTCCGACTTCAACTGCATCCGATTTTCTTAAGACGCTCGCAATTTCACGAATCTTTTTAGATAACATTGAGAACGTTCAAAGCTCCTGGCTAACTCAAGGATTGAAGCTGGGTCAAGTTGCTTTACGTTTTGGCGCTAATGATATGGGCAGTGTGATGATTGAGGAAAATGTTGTTTCTGCTGCAGGCGCAAACTTCCGAGCTTCTGAAGAAGACTTACGACGCCTGATCCGCGATGCCGGCTTCACTCCCCAAAAACGCGACACAATTTATCGACTTGTGGAACCTTCTCTGTGACTCTGCGGTAAAGAACCCATATACGTCGCTTCTATAACTGACCGCGTATAGTCAAGTAGTTCTGTGCGTTGTTCAAGATCCATCCCTTTCGTTTCTATCGGATCGAGAACAGTGATATGCAGCGTTGCTGGGTATAAAAAGATTGTATCCGGTGCGATTGCTTTTTCAGCTCCAATAATTGCAACTGGAACAATTGGGACTTGCGCCTTGATCGCAAGAACAAATGCACCTTTCTTAAATGGAAGGAGTCCTTCTCCTCTGTTGCGTGTCCCCTCTGGAAACATGATTACACATTTTCCGTTTTGTAGATATTGAACAGCACGTTCAATACTTTGTGCTGCTGCTTCAGAATCAGAACGATCGACCGCGATAATGTCCATCGTACGTAAGGCAAAAGAGACGAGCGGAATTTTGTAAATTTCTTTTTTTGCAAGGAGAGTCAAATCGCCGGGCAACGCATAAAAGAGCGCAATTGAATCGACAAAACTTTTATGATTTGCAACGTATACACAACCTTTTGAAGGATCAACCTTTTGCCGGCCTTCAACAATTAACTTGACTCCGCCAAACCATAAAACAATTCCAGCCAATACACGGGAAAGCCGAAGAGCAAGCTTTGGGTTTTTTATGATGCGGCAATACGTTAAAACTGGAATGCCGACAACAATCAAGTACAAGGCTATAAAAATACAAACGAATATAAGCCTTGCTCCCGCTATCCATTTCACAAACTTATCTTCGTGTCTTTGCGGTGAATCTTAAAACGGTTCTTCCGGCATATCGGAGTGGGAGGATTCGGAAACTTCATGGGATTCTGATTGATTACCGTTTTCTCTTCTTCCAATCATCCGCATTCCTTCAGCAATGACTTCAGTCCGATAATGAACGGCTCCATTCGCATCGGTCCAATTGCGTGTTCTCATTCTGCCTTCGATAAACACAGGTTTTCCTTTTCTCAGAAACTCGGAACAAATTTCAGCGAGTCTTCCAAATGCAACAACACTAAACCATTCAACTTCCTCTCTGAGTTGCCCTTCAACTTTGTAACGTCGATTTGTAGCAACGCTGAATGAAACTGTTGGTTTGCCTGATGGCAAAGAACGCCTGTTTGGGTCAGATCCAAGGTTTCCAATAATCAATATTTTGTTGAGTGACATTCTTTGAAATCCTCCTAACTTTGCACTATGCAAGCGTTCGGCCAGATCGAGGCGAAAAAATCATCGTCTTGAACCAATATTGAACCGGTAAAGAAGGAAACGAAGATGCATTAAAACTGGCGTTTGCAAAGCCGTTTTGTCCTAGATTTGCAATCAGATGGCGTTGCCAACGCAACTTGGCAATCTAAAGGAAAAGGCGTATACTTCTAATTTCTCAAAGATAATCTTTTTTGAGTGGGCTACATGCCCACTTTTTATTTTTTCTTGGAGGACTTTTGGCCTTGCCACCCTTGTCTGACATCGAGCAACACGCCCGCAAGATTGCTGAATCTGAAGGCCTGGAATTGAAGGATCTCGAGTATAAAACGGGGCAATCGCGGAGCCTTTTGCGCGTATTTATCGATAAGAATGGTGGTGTGACTTTAAACGATTGTGAAAACGTCAGCAGGCAGCTCAGTGCAGTTCTAGATGTGAATGATCTAGTAAGGGAAGCGTATGTACTTGAGGTTAGCTCGCCTGGCATGGATCGTCCTTTCAAAACCGATCAGGATTATCAGAAAAGTTTAGGGCGGACCGTACGGATTTCTTATGAAGTCGATGGAAAAATTTTGCATGCAATCGGCTTGTTGAAGGATGTAGATAGTAATGCTGTGACGATTCAACAACAAGATTCGGATATTCATATTCAGCGCAGCCAAATACGCAAAGCACAGCAAGATGTACCGATGCCATCACATCCTGGAAAAGGTAAAAAAAAACGGAAATAGAAATCAATGAGCAGCGAATTAATTACAACAATTGAACAGGTGAGCCGGGAAAAAGGAATTGATCCTGAAGAGATTGTGCATGCAATTGAAGATGCAATCTTAACGGCAGCCCGTAAGCTTTATAAAAATCGTGAGGATTTGTCCGCCCGTTTTAATCGTGAGACCGGTCAAGTCGACTTGTTTGGAACGAAACATGTCGTGGATTCTGTATTAGATCCTGAAACGCAAACAGATATTTCAAGTGCGCGCCAGGTGAATCCGGAGGCTATCACAGGTGATTCTGTGAATGTATTGTTAGCCAGTCGTCCGTTAGGGCGCATTGAAGCGCAGACTGCAAAGCAGATTATTTTTCAGCGTGTTAAGGAAGCAGAACGAAAGAAAATTCATGATGAATACACCGGGCGTTTGGGTGAACTTGTAAACGGCATTGTGAAGAATTTTGAGAAAGGCGATATGATTATCGACCTTGGAGCGACGGAAGCGATCCTGCCGAAAATGTATCAGTCTCCTGTAGAACAATATTCCCGCGGCGACCGGATCCGGGCAGTCATTGCAAAAGTTCATCGCTTTTCTAATGATCCACAAATTGTGCTTTCACGGACCGATCCAAGGCTATTAATCAAGCTCTTTGAAGCTGAGGTTCCTGAAATTTATGATGGGACAATTGAAGTTAAGTCTGCTGTTCGGGAAGCAGGCGATCGTGCAAAAATTGCAGTTGCTACTTCAGATTCAGCAATCGATCCAGTAGGCGCTTGTGTCGGGATCAAAGGAACTCGCGTACAATCTGTAATCAATGAGCTGCACGGCGAGCGGATCGACATTATTGAATGGTCTGATGACATCGTAAAGCTTGCATCAAATGCTTTGAAGCCTGCCCGTGTTCAACAGGTAAGCTTCATGGATGAGAAAGAGAAACGCCTGGAAATTGTTGTAGAAAATGATCAACTTTCCCTGGCAATTGGCAAGAAAGGCCAAAACGTGCGTCTGGCATCCAAACTAACAACATGGAAAATAGACATCAAGAGTATTGATGAGAAGAAACGAGACGATGAACAGTTGTCTGTGCGTTTTGAATCTTTTCGCACGAAAATACAATCGGATCCCGATTTTGGGGAAAAAGCCATTGAAGCTTTGAATTCTGCAGGATTTAACTCTTTTGCCAAGCTTAAAAAAATGCAATCTTCTAGTGAAATCTCTTCGTTGGAACCTGAAATGGCGGAAAAGCTATTTCAGGAGATACGACATTTCGTTGAACCCGAATTTGCCAGATAACTGAACTTATTGGAAGTTAATAAATGAAGGTACGAATCCATCAAGTAGCTAAAGATTTGGACAAGACCAGTCACGAAATCCTGGAAGTTCTTGTGGAACTTGGTGTCGAAGTAAAGTCGCATACGAGTTCTATTGATGAATCTCTTGTTCCAAAAATCAAGCAACGTCTTTCGGCCCACAAGAAAAGTGCTCATCCTCCTGAATCAAAAACAGAACATAAGACAACACCCAAAACGGAGACAGCACATAAGACGGAGCATAAGACTCCGCACAAGGTAGAACACAAAACCGATCACAAGCCAGAACATAAAACGGCTCACAAACCAGAACACAAGACGGAACCCAAACCAGAGCCCAAAACAGAACATAAAACCGATCACAAGCCGAAAGTGGTGGAGCATAAAGCGAAAACGGAACCCAAACTGAAAGAAGCCGCAAAAGAGAAAGAAGATCCTAAGGCGAAGAGAAAAACTGTTACTCAGCCTCAGCGGCCGAAGGTGCATGCTGATACTGCAGTGGCAGTAGCGGAGCCCGACCGGCAAGAAACTGAAGCTCCAGTCATTGCGGAACCTTCTATTAGTGAGGAAGAGCTTGATCGTATGACAGCACCTGAAGCTGAGATTGCTGAAGCGCCTCCTGTGGCAGTTGCTGTACCGGAAGCTCCGGCACGTCCGCGCATTCAGGTTAGCGAAAATATTGCGGTAAAAGATCTTGCAATAAAACTGAATGTAATGTCGAAGGTTTTGCTTAAGAAATTATTAGACCGTGGAATTTTGGCGAACCTGAATCAAAGTATCGGTCTAAAGTTAGCCGAACAGCTTGCTGGTGAGTTTGGTTTTGATATTGAAGTAAAAACGTATGAAGAAGTTGTAGCCCGTGAACAAGAGGGTGAAGAACTAGAGTCTAACTTGGTCATTCGCCCGCCTGTTGTCACGATTATGGGTCACGTAGATCACGGAAAAACGTCACTTCTAGATGCAATTCGCGAATCGAATATTGCAGGCGGAGAATTCGGTGGAATTACACAACACATTGGCGCGTATTCAGTAAGAGTTAATCGAAGAGCAATCACGTTTATCGATACGCCGGGTCATGAAGCATTTACACGGATGCGTGCCCGCGGCGCACTGGTAACAGACATTGTTGTACTTGTTGTCGCTGCAGATGATGGTGTGATGCCTCAGACTATGGAAGCCATTGATCACGCAAAGGCAGCGAAGGTTCCCATTGTTGTCGCCATCAATAAAATGGACAAACCTGAGGCAAATCCTGACCGCATTAAGCAGCAACTTTCCCAGCATGAAATTTTGATTGAAGAATATGGCGGAGATACGGTCTGTGTTGAAATTTCGGCACGTAAGAAAACGAATATTAATACTTTGCTGGACATGATTCTTCTTGTTGCTGACATTTTAGAGCTGAAAGCAACACCAGAACGTCTTGCTACCGGAACAATTCTTGAAGCGCGACTTGATAAATCTCGTGGACCGATTGCAACTGTACTTGTGCAAAATGGCACACTTCACGTCAGCGATGTGTTTGTTGCAGGTTCAGTCATGGGACGAGTTCGAGCGATGTTTGATGATCTTGGCAACAAACTAAAAGATGCTCTGCCCGGGCAACCCGTGGAAGTACTTGGTTTCCAGGGTGTTCCTCAAGCCGGTGATTCGTATCAGGTATTTAAAGACGAATTCAAAGCCCGAAGTATTGTAGCTTTCCGGCAAACGAAAGCCAGAGAAATGGCGACGCAATCCTCTTCGCGTCTTTCACTTGAACAGCTATTTAGTAAGATTCAACAAGGTGAAATCCGCGAACTTCCGATCATTATTAAAACAGATGTTCAAGGATCATTGGAAGTATTAAGCGAATCCCTCACTAAAATTGGAACTGAAGAAGTCAAGATCCGCATCATTCACAGTGGCACTGGTGCAATTACTGAAAGTGACGTTCTTCTTGCTTCAGCATCGAATGCCATCGTTATTGGATACAACGTTCGGCCTGAACCTAAAGCTCGCGAACTTTCGGAAAAAGAAAAAGTTGATGTCCGTACGCATACAATCATTTATAACATTACAGCGGAAATAAAAAGTGCACTTGAAGGTTTGTTACGGCCTACTATCAAAGAAGTATTTCTTGGAAGCGCCCAGGTTCGCGATACATTTCGCATTCCTAAAGTTGGAATGATCGCAGGATGTTATGTAACTTCTGGAAAAATAGCACGTAATGCAAGCATCCGTCTCGTTCGTGATCATGTTGTAATACTCGAAGGCAAAATCAGCTCATTGAAACGATTTAAGGACGATGCGAGTGAAGTAAAAGAAGGTTTTGAGTGCGGCGTGGGAATCGAAAATTTCAACGATATTAAAGCTGAAGATGTTATCGAAGCTTTCACAGTTGAAAAAGTAGCCCGCCAACTGACATAGCTCTTCGCTGACAAGCAGTGTTTTTATGGTGAATAGAAGAGTTGAACGCCTCGCTGATTTACTGAAACACGAAATATCCACAATTCTTTTTAATAAGATGCAGGATCCTCGATTGTCTTTGTGCAGCGTGACTGATGTAGTATTAAGCAGAGACTATAGGCACGCTAAGGTCTATATTAGTGTAATTGGTGATCCGCACCAGCGTGAGGATTGTATAAAAGCTCTGAATTCAGCATCAGGATTTATCAGACATGAACTCGGCCGAGTCCATCTGAAACATGTGCCAGAATTAGTCTTCTTTTATGATTCTGGAGCAGAATACTCCCAACACATAGAAGAAATTCTCAAATCGGTTAAGCGGGAAGATTCCGAAGAATGAACTGGGATGGTCTGATTCTAATTAACAAGCCTGAAGGCGAAACTTCCCATACTGTCGTTCAAGCTGTGAAGAATCGCGTAAAAGCAACAAAAGCTGGACATCTTGGCACGCTCGATCCTATGGCAACTGGAGTATTTCCAGTCTGTATGGGGAAAGCCACGCGATTAACTCCGTTTTACATGCGTGCAGATAAGTGTTACATCACTGCTATCCGTTTTGGATTTTTTACTGTTACCGATGATCGCGAAGGTGAACAGGAAGGTCCATATCGTAAAGTAGATTTTTCAGCGGACCAACTAAAACGTGTGTTGTCTTCGTTTCAGGGTGAATACGAACAAAAGCCACCGATTTATTCTGCAAAAAAGATTAAAGGTAAACCCGCGCATAAACTTGCTCGCCGTGGTCTTAAACCGAATTTACCGACACAAAAAGTAACGATTCATGAAATTACTTTGATCCATTTTGAAAAAGATCTGGCTACAATTTATATTCATTGTTCAAGCGGAACGTACGTGCGGGCAATAGCGCGAGATCTTGGAATGCGCCTCCGGTGTGGTGCTCATGTTCAGGAATTAACACGGACTCGTTTCGGCAACTTTACAATGGAACAATGTATTGCGCCTGATTTGGGCACGGATAAAATTCAAGCATCCTTTATTCCAATTGAGCGGATGCTTACAGATTATCCAGAAGTGATTATTAATCACGAACTTGAAAAAAAGATCAGTAGCGGATCAGCCATCAGCGTTCCGCAGAGTTTCGACAATGAGTGGGTGCGAGTTTTCAGCGAACAAAAATCATTGCTGGCTCTGGCTCATGTTGAAATAACTGGTGAAACACAACGTCTCCAACCGAAAATCGTCTTCTCTTAGCGCTTCTTAAATGTTTCCAAACATACTTGATATCGGACCCATAACATTACATTCCTATGGCTTGATGCTCGCAATTGCATTTCTGGTTGGCTTGCGAGTCGCATCCTACTACGGAAAGAAAGACGGCCTCGAGCCTTCTCGAATTGTGGATGTTGTAATCTACATTTTTATTTCAGCTCTCATTGGTGCAAAACTTCTTCACATACTCGTTGACCTGGATTATTACAAACAGGATTGGGGCCGCTTGCTCAATATTTATCAAGTGGGCGGTGTGTATTATGGCGGCTTTCTCATGGCAGTGCTTGTGACTATCTGGTACGTCCGAAGACATCATATGAGTTTTTGGGGTACAGCCGATGCTCTTTCAATGGGACTCTCAATTGGTCAGATGTTCGGAAGGATCGGATGCTTTTTCGCAGGATGCTGCTGGGGTAAGGAATGTCCAACTGGTTTTCCGCTAGGAGTTACATTTACAAATCGTGATGCAGCGGAACAGGTAGGCACTCCGCTTAATATTTCCCTACATGCAACTCAACTATATGAGGCACAGGAATGCTGGTGATCTTTTTGATTCTCAGGTTGACATATTCCAGGCGCCGTTTTGAAGGTCAACAATTCTTTTTATACTTGCTTCTTTATTCCATCCTGCGTTTTTCTGTTGAGTTCTTCCGTGGTGATCCGCGCGGAACAGTATTCAACGGCATGCTTTCAACTTCTCAGTTCATCAGTTTGATCGTGTTCGCCGCTTCACTGATTGTGTTGTTCATACGAAGTAGATCTCACACAGCAGAAGCTGCTTCGGCAAAATGACCTCTCGTTTGCTTAACGTTTCTTCCGAAGATGCCGGTGAGCGTCTCGATCTGTATCTCGTTCGGAAACTTTCGCTCGATAGCCGTGTTTCAATTCAGAAAATGATTCAATCAGGTACAGTGAAGGTCAACGGAAAATCTTCACGTCCCTCTTACCATGTCCGCGCTTTCGATGCGATAGAAATCGAGATTGCTGATGTGCCTGCTGAACGTAATGAATTACGCCCATGGTCGTTTCCACTGGAGATTTTGTATGAAGATGAGTATCTGATTGCCGTGAATAAGCCGCCAAACGTGGTCACGCATCCTGGTGCAGGAAATCGCGAACAAACTCTGGCAAATGCGATGATTGCATTACGCCCTGAAATTGCAGGCATTGGTCATCCTGTCAGACCAGGAGTCGTACACCGGTTGGATAAAGAAACATCAGGTGTGATCCTTTTTGCAAAAACAGTATCGGCATATCACAAGCTATCCGCATTGTTTAAAGAACGGACTGTTGAAAAGCATTACAGGGCATTAGCCTATGGCCGCTTTGAACGAAAAGAGGGAAAAATTGATCGCGCTCTAGGACGCGATCCGCAGAACCGGCAAAAAATTTCGGTTCGCGCCAGGCGATCGAGAACGGCTCTGACAACGTATAGCGTTTTAAAACAATATGATTTTGGAGCGCTCCTTGATGTTCAAATTTTAACCGGACGTACACATCAAATTCGCGTTCATCTTTTTTCAGAAAATCATCCAATCGTAGGGGATACAAAATATGGCGGTGGAAATTGGACCCGAATTCATGACACTGCACTGCGAGCAAACCTCAAAAACGCCAATTTCTTCGGCCTTCACGCATATTCCATTTCATTTTTACATCCTTTCACAGGAAAACAGCTTTCTGTCGTAGCCCCTCTTTCGGAAATTTGGAACTTTGCGACTCTGAGGTAAAATAAAACAATGCCAGCTTACATAATTGTAGAAGTCGACATAAAGGATCATGAAGCTTACGAAGAGTACAAGAAGCTTGTGCCTGATTCCATAGCTCAATATGGAGGCAGGTATCTTACGCGCGGTGGCACGGCTGAAGTTTTGGAAGGAGATTGGATTCCAAAACGGGTTGTTATCGTAGAATTCGAAAGTGTCGCCCGTGCTAAAGAATGGCTCAATTGTTCTGAATATGCTCCAGCCCGGCTATTGCGTCATAAAAGCGCAAAGACAAACATGATTGTCGTAGACGGACTTCCGCGAACCCAATAATCCATCAATCCAATAATCCTTTTTTTAAAGGCGTAACCTTTCATCATTCCGCACGTTTTCTTATTTGAACACTTACGTCGGAGGCCCTGATTGAAGGCTCCTGAAATGCAAGCAGACGAACGAGTTCTCATTGAGGCTGCGCAAAAGGATCCGAGCCAATTTGCGGAACTTTATGAGAACAATTTCAACCGTGTCTATGCCTTTATAGCCAGTCGTGTGCGCGACCGGTTTGAAGCTCAAGATCTCACGGCAGATGTTTTCCATCAGGCGCTTGCAAATCTGAAACAGTATGAATGGCGCGGCGTGCCGTTCGTGTCATGGCTGCTTCGAATTGCATCCAATGCAATTGTGGATCATTCCAGGCGGGCAGCAAGATTTCGTGACATTCCAACTCCTGAAGAGTCCAATGAAATCGATTTTGATCAAGGCGCAAACCATGCTCATCTGTTTCAGTCTGTAAACAGCCTTCCGGTTGATCAGCGCCGCGTAATTGTTTTGCGTTTTGGAGAGCAAAAATCAATTCGTGAAATCGCAGAAGAAATGAAACGTACAGAAGGCGCAATAAAACAACTTCAGTTCCGGGCATTGCAAAATTTACGAGCTCGTATGGGTGAAGCAAATGGCTAAACGAAGTCAAATCGATCAACTCAATGAAGAGCTTGAGATAATTTTGTCCGATCTAAATGCTTTTTCGGCATCAGTAGATCCTGATTTGGGCCCATTACTCCAACTTGCAACAGATCTTCGTCATATGCCGAGCGAAAGTTTTCGATCACAACTCAAGATGCGATTAGCTCATCAGGCAAAAAGAATGTCTGAGCCGGGACAAATTGAAATCAAACGAGGAAAATCTATGATCCCTGAAACAATTGCCGTAACTCCTTACCTTGTCGTTAAAAATGCAGCACGCGCGATCGAATTCTACAAAGAGGCGCTCGGTGCAAATGAACTTTTTAGATTACAAGAACCTGATGGCAGGATCGGACATGCTGAACTTAAAATCGGCGACGCTCCAATCATGCTTGCCGATGAGTATCCTGAATATGGAATTCTTGGGCCTCAAACAACAGGTCAGTCTCCAGTCAGTATTCATCTTTATGTGGAAGATGCGGATACCTTTGCGGAACGTGCCGTGAATGCAGGCGCACGTATATTGATGCCTGTGCAAGATCAATTCTATGGTGATCGCTCTGGAAAGATTCAGGATCCATTCGGCCATGTCTGGCATATTTCTGCTCACATTGAAGACGTTGCACCGGATGAAATGCAAAAGCGCTTCGACGAAATAGTTAAAGGACCTGATGCACAATCTTTGGAACCAAAACCCACTGTTCACTACATTCCTCAAGGAATGCGCAGCATTACTCCTTACTTGCATCCACGCGGCGCAGCGCAGCTCCTTGATTTTTTGAAAACAGCTTTTGATGCCGAAGAGCTCGGCCGTCACGCTTCACCGGAAGGAATTATCATGCACGCCTCAATAAGAATCGGGGATTCTGTGATCGAAATGGGTGAAGCTCATGGTGAATTTCAACCTATGCCCGCTGCAATTCATTTGTATGTGCCTGATGCCGACGCATTCTATTCAAAAGCAATTGACGCAGGTGCGACTTCACTGAGAAAGCCGGAAAATATGTTTTATGGTGATCGTGAAGCAAGCGTGAAAGATCCATTTGGGAACCATTGGTATATCGCAACACATATATCGGATACTCAAGGTGCAGCTCCTGAAAAGAAAGTGAGCCCGATTCCGAAAGGTTACCAGACTGTCACTCCGTATCTTTGTGTGAAAAAAGCAGAACAACTTCTTGAGTTTGTAAAAGAAGCCTTTGGAGCAACCGAAACTTTCAGAACGACCGGTTCAGCAGGTGGTCTGCATGCAGAAGTTCGAATCGGTTCATCCATGGTGATGATCGGTGGAATGGAATCCCTTGAGCATGAAAGCCCCGCGACAATTTACATGTATGTAGAAGATGTTGACAGTCTCTATGATCGCGCGGTTAAAGCAGGCGGAATCTCAATGCAAGCACCCCAGGATCAGCCTTATGGTGATAGGGTAGCCAGTGTTAAAGATGCGTTCGGCAATACCTGGTATATCGCATCACATATTGCAGATATGCCCGAATAAATCTTTTAGCCAAGCGTTTGTAACGCTGCCTCCGCACTCTGCGCCTCTGCGGTTTGGTCTACAAATTCCTTATCTTTTAAGCTCAGGCGCGTTTTATATAGCATGAACCATTTAAAGCGCGCCTTTCTCGTCGGGAGTTTCCTCCTTTTCGCGATTAACGGCTTTGCAGCTATTCCATGGGAAACATCCCTGAAAGCCGCTCAAGAAAAAGCGAAACAGGAAGGCAAACCAATTCTACTTCTGCATTTATTCGGACGCCTGGATCAAGAATTTACATGAACCAACGGGCGAACCCTGAGGGCCGTGACGCTCTCTGATCCCGAAGTCATTCGGCTTCTTTCATCTGAAGTTATTCCTGTGTGGGAAAGTGTTGGTTCCGTTCCAAAAGTAACGATTGAACTCGGCAATGGTCGAACTCTGCAACGCACTCTTGGCGGAAACATCGTTACTTACATCCTATCTCCGGATGGAGATGTGTATGACGCTTATCCCGGTGTTTATAACCCCGTGCACTACGTGAATGAAATTCGTAAAACGCTGGATTTCGTTAAAACTTTGAAACCACCAACAAATAATCAGGAAGTAATTGCATGGCATCGTACACAGTTTTCGGAACAAGTCCATGTTGAACAACAAAGGATTACTCTTTCAAAAGCACTCGTAGAGAGTCCGCTATTAAAAGCTTTGAATCTGAGGCCCGGCCTCGCGGAAGCGGGAAGCGGAGGCCGGGCTTCAAAAGGCTTTCACGATATCAGCAAAGATCCGGCTACAGTGCAAGAATTGACAGAGATGCTTGCTGAAAATCAAAACGAAAGATCCTCAGCAAGTTGGCCGCGATATTGTTGAAGCTGATTCTGTAAACAACATGAAATTGATGCGTCCTGCAGTTCATGCGCTTTATTCAAACTACACCTCACTTCCAAAAATCGAAACCTTCGGAAATGTCATTTACAAGGAACTGTTGCATATCCCGATTGATGATCCGTATCTTGGATTAGCTGACGCGATAGTGCCAGGTTCACCAGTAGGGGCGTCTAACCCGCCCGCGAGTAGAGGTTGATTCTACACGGGCGTGTCTTAGACCCGCCCACATGTGAGGGTACTATGAATCCAACCGATGTTCAGACTTTATTTGCATACAACCGTTGGGCAAATGGCTGCATATTAGATGCCGTCGCCTCTTTGCCGCCTGAAAAGTTCACAGAAGACGTCGCAAGCAGCTATCGTTCCGTTCGAGATACTTTAACGCATATTCTTTCCGCAGAATGGGTGATGATGAAACGCTGCAATGGAATTTCCCCAAAGCAAATGATGAACCCTCAAGAATTTCCTGACTTAAACTCAATGCGCGTTCGATGGGCTGAAGTCGATCAGGAACTAAAGAAGCTTGTCGAAAGCGCCTCTGAGGAGTCTTTGGAAAAAGTAATTGCGTACACAAATTTTCAGCGGTGAAATCTGGAAATACACGATGGTCCAAATATTTCAGCATCTTGTAAATCACTCTACGTATCATCGCGGTCAGGTTACAACTCTTCTTCGGTCGCATGGGGCAAACCCATGTATGACCGATTATCTCTACTACTTCGACGTTCATAGCTAAGCGATTCAACACGCAAATCGATCATTCTAAGGAACAATTTTCTCGGACTGAGCCAAATTACTTATCAGCATAGCTTCCTCAAGATTACATTAATTGAAACAAAGGAGGCGGTCATATGCGTCCAGTCTTAATTGTTCTTTGTGTTTATTTCTTTTTTATCCTGGATGCGCAGGCTATAGCGCAAGAAAAAACTCCGCTCGAAGGTTTTGTGAAAGCTCGGGATGGAGTTCGTATTTATTACCACATTGAAGGTTCAGGTTCTGAAACTATTGTCGTATCGGGTGGATTTCTAAATGAAGAGGGGTTAAAGCCTTTAGCTCAAACGCGGCGAGTCATTTTTTATGATGCACGCGGACGCGGACGGTCCGATTCAGTAAAGGGTACACAGGTTGGACTTGACCATCAAGTGAATGATTTGGAAGATCTGCGCAAAGCGATGGGATTAGAAAAGATGATTCTCCTGGGCTGGTCCGGAATGGGAAAAGAATTTGCAGTTTATGCGGTGCGTTATCCCAAAAGAGTGTCGAAACTGATTCAAGTTGCCGCTCTTCCTCCGGTATCAAAGGATTACATGGAACGAATGATGAATGGTCGAATGAAAAACATCGATGAAAAAGCTCTCGCTGAATTGCGTACCAAAAGAGAAGCAGGAACATGGAAAAATGATCCTGAAGGTTATTGCAGGGCCGAAGCAAGTATCATGCAGCCGACGACTTTTTTTGATCCTGCCAAATCGAAAGATCATCCGGATGTGTGTAAGTATCCAAATGAATGGCCAACTAATTTGGGATCATACTTTGAAGCGCTCATTCCAACGGTCGAAGGCATAAATCTGATGCCTGATCTGAAGAATCTGAATGTACAACGGCTTGTCATTCATGGTGCGGAAGATTCAATTCCAATCGAAGGCGCACGGGATTGGGTTACTGGTTTCCCAAATGCTTGCCTTTTTGTGATTCCTAAAGCAGGACACTGGCCATTCGTCGAACAACCTGAAACTTTTTTCTATGCTGTGGATACTTTCCTTTCAGGTGCCTGGCCGAAGGGTGCACAAGGCGAAAATTGTTCATAATAACTGTATCTATTCCACACAGTAGTTCGCTTTTATAATTTATGAATGACAAAGCTTTTCGTTTCAGAAAAAATCTTCGCGACATTTCCCGATGTTCTCATCGGTGTTATTTCAGCCCGTGAAATTGATAACTCTTCAGAAAGCGCGGAAGTTTTGGAGAGTTTGCATCGTGAAGAAACTCAAGTCCGGGAACGTTTTGTAAACCAGCAGGTGAGTGAACATCCCCAAATTTCTCCATGGCGCGAGGCTTACAGAAAATTCGGCGCAAAGCCGAAAGATTATCCCTCTTCGGTTGAGAACTTAATCAAACGTGTCATTAAGGGCTATTCGCTTCCTCATATCAACATGCTTGTTGATCTCTACAACATGATTTCACTCAAGCATATTGTGCCTGCCGGCGGTGAAGATCTCGATAAAATTGAAGGCGATATTGAGTTAACCTTTGCGAGCGAAAATGAACCAGCCGTGAAGCTCCTTGGTGAACCTGAGGCGCGCTCTCCAAAAAACGGTGAGGTTATATATAAGGATACGACCGGTGCAATTTGCAGAAGATGGAATTGGAAGGAAGCCGACAGAACAAAATTATCTGACAATACGCGCAACGCGATTTTAGTCATTGAAGCGCTTCCGCCTGTAGACAACGCGAAACTAAATGAAATCATCGAAGAACTTGCGACTCTTATCCGTAAATTTTGCAAAGGAAACATCAAACCGGCGATCATCAATAAAAACAATCCAGAAATTGAAGTATGACGATCAGAATCATTGATGCTCATGAGGGCCAATTTCTAAATGAAATCCGAAGCTTGTTCCTTGAATATGCTGAGTCGCTTGGGACTCCATTAGACTTCCAGGGTTTTGATAAAGAACTGGCTGAACTTCCAGGAGCGTATACACCACCTGAAGGTGCTTTGCTGCTCGCAGTTGAAGAGGGTAAATCGGCGGGTTGTGTGGCCATGCGCAGCCTTGGAAATAATTCATGCGAAATGAAACGCCTCTATGTGCGTCCGGAATGGCGTGGTACAAAGTTAGGGAGAACTCTTGCGGAGTCGATCATTGAGCGTGCCCGCAATGCGGGATATAAATTCATGCGGCTGGATACTCTGCCAACAATGGAACGTGCAAAAATGTTGTATAAGTCACTCGGCTTTTATGAAATTGACGCGTATCGTTACAATCCCATTTCAGGCACTGCATACATGGAGTTAAAACTTTAACGATGAATATACGGATTGTGAAATTGAGTGTAGATGAAGCGAATGTTGTTTTTGATGAAGTGTTAAAACTACTTGTAGAGCTAGGCGAAGAAGGAGATGAACTCGGAGAGTTATCACACGAAAAGGTATTGAAAGAATGGAAAAACTCTTCAGATCGTTTCAAGGTGTTCGCTGCTAAGAATCCTGAAGAAAAGATTGTTGGAATTCTGACTTTAGCAGAGACTTTCGCAATCTATGCAAATGGCAATTACGGCATCATCAATGAAATGTACACAGATCCTGCCTATCGCTCGGCTGGTATTGGAGCGATGCTGATTCAAGCAGCGATAGAGTACGGCAGGAAAAAAGGCTGGGCGCGTATTGACGTTACTGCCCCTGAGTCTGAGCGCTGGGAGCGCACAAGAGGCTTTTACGAAAAACAGGGTTTCATATTTACCGGTCCTAAACTAAAATTTCTGTTGAAGTAATCCTCAAATTCTTCCGGGAGGTCCCTTGAATAAGAGTCTTTTCATCATTCTGCTGTTTTGCGTTCCTCTTTTTTCTTTTCATGTAAGCGCGTCGGAGTCATTTTCCACGGATGATCGTCAAGCGATGATCGAATCTATAAACAAGAATGCGGATCATTTTGGGGAAGTGTCGCGGAAAATTTGGGAATTTGCTGAAGTTGGATACAAAGAAACCCAAAGTTCGGAATTGTTAAAGTCCGAACTTCGCAGCGCGGGCTTTGAAATCCAGGAAGGTGTTGCAGAAATTCCTACTGCCTTTGTTGCAAGCTGGGGATCCGGAAGCCCTGTGATCGGAATTCTTGCAGAATTTGATGCGCTTCCAGGCTTATCGCAGGAAGATGTTCCTGAGAAGAAGGTTCGAACGAATGGAGCGCCAGGTCATGGGTGCGGTCACAATTTATTTGGAACAGCAGCGTTACAAGCTGCTGTTGCAGTAAAAGAAATGATGTCGCAAAAGAAATTGAAAGGAACAATTCGGCTTTATGGAACTCCGGCGGAAGAAGGAGGAAGCGGAAAAGCATATCTTGTGCGTGCTGGATTATTTAACGATTGTGATGTTGTTATCGCATGGCATCCTGGAGATGAAAATCAGGCGAGCAAGCGGCCTTCACTTGCGAATATCAGCGCTAAATTCCGTTTTTCAGGAGTTGCGGCACATGCTTCTGCATCTCCAGATAAAGGACGTTCTGCATTGGATGCAGTCCAGGTGATGACTCACGCTGTAGATTTGCTTCGTGAACATGTGCCTACAACTACCAGGATTCATTATGTAATTACAAATGGTGGCGGAGCACCAAATGTTGTGCCTGATTTTGCAGAAGTCTTTTTATATGCACGCCATCCTGAAATGGACACAGTGGATGGAATTTGGGAAAGGATCAAAAAGTGTGCTGAAGCTGGAGCGCTCGCGACAGAGACAAAGATGTCTATGGAAATTATTCATAGCAGCTATAGCATGCTTCCGAATGACGTTCTTGTAGAGGTTGTCGATAAAAACCTAAAGACGGTTGGCGGCGTAAAATACACTCCGGAAGAAATTGTGTTTGCGGAAAAGTTACGAAAAACGATCGATCTTGAAGATGCGCCGCCACTTGGAAGTGAATCGAAGATACAACCCATTCGTGCTGATACTTCGACCGGATCAACTGATGTTGGGGACGTAAGCTGGAACGTTCCAGTCGCGGATTTTGATGCTGCTACATGGGTTCCTGGAACTCCAGCACATACGTGGCAAGCAGTGGCTTGTTCCGGATCGAGTGTCGGAAGGAAAGGAATGGTGGTAGCCGCAAAAACAATTGCACTAACAGCTATGGATTTACTCACGGATCCAAAACTGGTTGACCGCGCAAAAGCCAATTTCAAACTTCGAAAGGGAAATCGGGAGTATCGTTCAAGAATTCCTGCAGACAAAAAACCGCCGTTAAACTACAGGGACAAGTCTAATTAGGGTTTGTACGACCAACCGCAGAGGCGCAGAGCTAGGAGCCGGCCAGAGGCCGGCGTTACAAATTGCTACTTTCGGTAAGCTTGGATTGCAGCGGCTATTACTTCTTTTAACGGCTTATTTAGCTTTTGCGCCAAAGTTTTGCAATCTTCATATTCAGGCTGGTAATTATAAAGTTTTCCATCCATATAACTTTCTTTGATTTTTATGACATTCTTCCAAATTCTAACTTCTTTCCATTTCCGTTCGAGCTTCTGTCTTTCAACCTTCCAATAACGCACACCGATTGCCGTAGTTTCCGCGAACAACAAACGGATCAGGTCTTCCAATCGTGAAAATGGAGTTAACAAAGAAAGCCTGATCGCAGGACGGTTCTTTTTCATGAAGATCGGAGTGAAGAAAACGTCCAGCGCTCCTTGCTCAAAGGCTTTTTCCATGAAGTAGGAAAGGATTTGAGGATTGCAATCATCGATGTTTGATTCCACCAGATATATATCTTCATAGTTTGCAGTAGATTCTTCAACGTTTCCCTGAAAAATACGAAGCACATTTGGATGAGGTGAAGTATCACGCTCTCCCGCACCGATCCCAGTTTTTTCGAGCGACATAACAGGCATGGATCCGAATGAATTTGCGAGATGTTTTATCAACAATGCTCCGGTGGGTGTTGCAAGTTCACCGCTCACTTCATTCTGGAAAACAGGAACGCCTTCCAATAATTTTGTAGTTGCGGGTGCCGGAACTGGATAATGTCCGTGTGAGAAGCGAATAAAACCGTGACCCGTATTCACTGCTGATGCTGTAATGAATAGTGGTTTCATAAATTCAACAGCGGCAAGAGTACCAACTACATCGAGCAATAAGTCAGTTCCTCCCATTTCGTGGAGATGCAGCCGTGTAAGAGGAATGGCATGAAATTCACTTTCTACTTCAAAAAGACGATGGCACAATTTTAGTGCCGTATCGCGTATCACCGGTTTTAATCTTGAAGTCTTCAGAAGTTTTTCATACTCTTTCCAACTTCGAGGTCCTTGTGATTCATCCGTTTTGATTCGGCATCGAAGTGCACGCATGCCGCTCTTGGTCGTTTCAAAAATTTCGGCTTCATAATTGTCCAGACGAAGAGAGTTCCACGCGCTGTACAAAGTTTCCACCGGAATCCCAAGATCGAGAAAGGCGCCCAGCATCATATCTCCGGATACTCCGGAAGATGCTTCAATGTGCAGTACTGGTCTCTTCATCGTGAACTCTCAATGCCTCAACAAGCCGCGGCAAAATTGTACCTGCATTTCCGCGGAAACTTTCGTGTGCTATTTCGGTTGCAGGTGTCGATTCAGGATTAACTTCGATAACGATTGCTCCGTTTTCTTGAGCAATCCATGCAAGTGAAGCTGCAGGTTGAACGGTTGCTGATGTTCCAATTAAGAAAAACACATCACACATCGCAGCTTTTTCCATCGCCATGTCAATCAAATCATGGGGCAAAGCTTCACCAAACCAAACAACATCTGGTCGCAGCAAAGCACCGCATTCACACTTAGGCGGGATCTCAAGCAATGGTGTTTCAAGAAACGGCCGGCTTGTGCCCTCGTGTACGCATTTTGCGCGCCAGAGGCTTCCGTGCAATTCATATATGTTTTTGCTGCCTGCTTTCTGATGCAAACCATCTACATTTTGAGTGAATAGCCAGTACTGAGGGAACATAGTCTCAAGCTCAGCAACTGCAAGATGACCCCCATTCGGGGCCATGTTTTTGTATTTTTGACGCCGCCATTCGTAAAATTCCCAAACTTTCTTCGGATTATTATCAAAAGCCTCAGGCGTTGCGTACTCTTCTGGGTTAAAATCTTTCCAGAGACCGTTTAAACCACGGAAGGTACGACCGCCGCTTTCGGCAGAAATGCCAGCACCGGTTGAAACCATGACTCGTTGACTTCGCTTTAAAAGGGATAGGAAATTTCGAGTGAAAAGTTCGTCAGTCATCAGTAACGTTTACTTGACACACCCGGATGCGTGGAGGATAATTTACAGTCTTCAAACACTGCATCAAATCAGCGTTTCGATCATACCATGAACGACACCCCCAAGAAATTAGGCCGCTATCATATCATCCGTGAAATTGGCCGCGGAGCGATGGGTGTGGTTTACAAAGCGGATGATCCTGTCATCGAAAGGGAAGTCGGAATCAAAGCAATTCAGCTGTCATTTGCAGTAACCGACGAAGAAAAGCAGCTTTATCTCAACCGTTTTTATCGTGAAGCAAAAGCGGCAGGCAAACTGAATCATCCAAATATAGTCACCATTTATGACGTCGATGAAGACAAAGAAACAGGCACTCCGTTTATCGTTATGGAATATTTGGAAGGAACGACGTTGCAAGAAATGCTGGCACAAGGCTTGTTGCTTCCGCTCGAGGATGTGAATCAAGTCATTATGCAAATGGCTGATGCACTCAACTATGCACACAGACAGCAAGTCGTCCATCGAGATGTGAAGAGTGCAAACATCATGCTGCTTCCAGGACTGAAATCGAAAATCATGGATTTCGGAATTGCTCGAATGGCAAGTTCAGACCTTACAAAAAGCGGACAATTCATGGGCACACCGAATTACATGTCTCCTGAACAGATTGAAGGCAAATCAGCAGTTGATGGAAGAAGCGATCTTTTTTCACTTGGAGTCATTTATTACTTGATGTTAACGGGTGAGAGACCATTTTCCGGAGACAGTTTTACTTCAATCTCCTACAAGATTGTTCACGTTGATCCGCTCCCACCTCGCACAATCAATCCAGCTGTTCCAGAACCCTGCAATGAAATCTTGCAGCGGTTGCTTGCAAAGGATCCTGCAAAACGTTACTCAAGCGGCGCTGATCTAATCCAGGACTTGAAAAAGATGGATGGAATTAGCGGAGGCTTTTCGGAACTGGACGGACTTGAAAGCGTACGTGCTACGAATATTGCAAAAGAAGTAACCAATCCTGCAATGTCAACGACAGTGCCGCCACCGCTGCCACACATTTCTACATGGAAAAAATTACCCGTCAAAGTCCGTAAGATTTATTTGCCTGTTGCTGCTGTACTGATTTCAGCAATCGCTTTGATCGGTTTCTTTATGTCGGGCAATGATAAGCCCATCGTCGAAACGGCTAAACCGCAACCGGGCGCTCCAGCTCCAGTTCAAGAAAACACTCCCGTGGAGGAGCCTCAAAAGGTTAACAACGTTTTGATTCGAAGTAAGTGGAATCTTGCACTCAATTACAGCAGAAACGGTTTTTACGATAAGAGCATTGAAGAATTGAATGAGATTTTGAAGCTGGATCCAGAGAATGAAGATGCGATCCGTCATCTTGAAACCGTCCAACGCTTAAAAGAGGAAGCAGCCACAAAAAAGAAATCAAAAAAGCGTAGAACCAACTAGAAGATTCGGATCAGGCGGAGATAGGTAAGTCAGGAAAAACGAATACTGATCTGGCGAGGTCCGATTTCAGAGTTTGATCGCTGTAGTATTTTTTCAGAATTGAGTTTTTCCAATCCAATAAATCTTTATTCGCCTCCACAAAAAGTTCCCACGTTATTCCTTTACTCTTTTGAATCCTTTCTTGAATGAGTAGAAAGTATGCCCATGTAATTGTTTCGTGATAGAGGTTGTGATGCCCATTTGCTGCCGCAAATTGTTTTAAATACTTACAGAACCGTTGTAGAGCCTCAAGTGCCGGATAATCCCTGATGTAAATCCAGGCTATTCGCACATGTTCTGTGTGATGAAAGTCTTCCGGCGGCAAAGTGGCAGCTTCGAATTGTTTGACGAATTCGGTTTCTGTCAGTTGCATTTTCAATCTCCTTAGTTTGTTGATTGTTCGCGCAATTTGTGACTGTGACTTGAATCAAGATCTAATTTGTAAATCCGTTTTAGTTCTTTTATGTGAGCGAGTGACTCTGAAGAAAACGGAGTTTTACCATCAAAAGTGTGAAGTATGATTCCTTCCAGAAGGTCACCAAGCGTCATGTCATAGTATTCAGCAAGAGCTTTGAGTACCTTCAAAATCCGTTTCTCAAGACGGACTCCAGTTTGAACTCGTTCAATCACAAGAAGATCTTCCGCTTTTTTCTTTGGCACCTTGGGACTCATCGTAGTAAGTAACCTCCCGTCTGGTACTTTGGTATAAATATACCAAAATACCTCAATGGAGTCAACTGTTTTTGACTTTATTTATAATGGAAGCTATGAATGCGATCCCATTGCGGCGGTTTTTACCTGAATTTCTAAGAATCCGGCTCCCTCGTTTACCGGTAACCGTTGAATTTACCCGTGAAGGTTTGATCTTTATTTTTCTTTCTCTCGCCATAGGCGCTGCTGCGGTCAATACGGGGAACAACATTTTGTATCTGATTTTTTCCCTGATGCTGGGACTCATTGTTGTTTCTGGAATTATGAGCCGGCGAATTTTGAATGGAATTTCGAGTGTTATTGAATTTCCTTCGCATATTTTTTCAGAAGTTCCAGCAAACTGTTTTGTTTCAGTTGTGAATCATAAAACGCGGTTGCCCTCGATCGGGGTACGATTCGCTTTGAGAGACAAAGGATTTCCCTCAGCAGACAAATACTTCTTTTATATTCCCGCTGCAGCGAAGGTCGTTGCATTTCTCAATGTACTATTTCCGCAACGTGGAACATATCGATTGTCAGAAATAGAGCTCAGGACGAAATTTCCGTTTTCGTTTTTCATTAAGGTTCGGCGTTTAACTGTAAACCAAACGATTCGTGTTTATCCAAAAATTTACAAAATCGCCGATGATGCGCTTGCGCGTTTTAGTGATGGTTTCGCAAAAGAATCACCCTACAGGGGCGAAAGTCCACAGTTACTCCATTTGCGTGATTACAAACCTATGGACTCCAGCAAAAGAATCCATTGGAAAGCAAGCGCGAAAATAGAAAAGTTTCTTGTAAAGGAGTTTCAGCGCGATCAGAGCTTGGACTTTACAGTGTACTTCGATTGTTTTCCAGGAGGATCAGGCAAGTCAATCGCACAGGAAAAAGGGATCAGTGTTTTAGCATCGATCGCATTTAAAGCTTTAGAGAAAGGATATCGTGCAATGTTCTCTTTTCCTGATTCCACATTTGAAATTGGTGGTGGTGAAGCCACGCTTACTCAATTGCTTGATTATCTTTCAGAGCTCAGGCTGACACCCCCTTCAGGAAATTTTCGAAGACCATCAAATGAAGAAGCAGTTGTATTGGTTATCCGTTCTCGATCGATTACTCCTTCCATGACAGTGGATTGGCCAAGATCACGGATTGTATGGATCGAAGATTTCCCAATGTTAGATTCCGTTAAAGAATTATGAAGGAAACATTAAACTTTCAGCAGGTTCAGCGTTCCGTTCGTCTTGGCGGATTTATGCTTGTTGCAGCGAGTGCGCTGTCACTCGCCTTAACACAACGGATGGCCGGATCTGCTTTGGTGCTGACTGGCGCGTTAGTGCTGGCATGGTTCAAGAAGCCATCTTCCGCGCGAACCAGCATTTGGGAAATCGCTTCATTCGGCTATTTGATATTTTTCTTTTTTGATCTGTTGAAAATTTCGCAAGCACTTGCTCCCGCACTCGTACATTTATTCATTTTCATTTTGATCAACAAAATGTTTAACCTGTATTCCATTCGAGACTACTACCAGCTTTACCTGCTTACTTTTCTAACCGTTCTTGCAGCATCATCATTGAGCGTTGAAATCGAAATGTTTTACATGATTGTTGGCTATATCTTGATGCTTATTTGGAACATTGTTTCGCTAACACTTTTTCAGGAATGGCAGCAGGATGATTCAAAACAGTTTCCTTTTTCTCTCTTTAGTGGTTGGTATGTTTTCAGCATGCTGGTTGCAGGCTTTTTAACATTTGCGATCGCTCTTATGATCTTTTTTATTCTCCCTCGTATGCAGCTCGGATATTTAGGTGAATTTACTTCTGGAAAAGCTCAGCATGTTAGTGGTTTTTCACAGAAAGTGAGTCTTGGAGACATCGCAAGTATTCAAGAAAATACGGATGTAGCGATGCGTGTGAAAGTCACACCGGTAAATACGGATCCTAACTATCGTTACTACTGGCGTGGAATTTCCTACGACCACTATGACGGCAAAACCTGGAGTACGGGTTATCCAGGAAACCGTTTTTTAAGAAAACATAGTGAAGGGGTTTTTCATTCTTCAAGATATATCGGAAATGATACGCAATTGGTTCATCAAGAGTTTTATATGGAACCGCTAGACACTCGTGTCATTTTTGGACTTGATCGAATTTTGAAACTCAAAGGAAATTTCGGTGAAGTGAGCCGGGATACAAATGGATCATTAATGGCGATGGGACGTGCTCAATCATACGAGGTATTCAGTAGTCCGATACGGCCATCCATTGAAAGTTTGCGTTCTGCTGAGAGCAAGCCCTTGCCCGAGCCGATCCTCAGGTATCAACTTCAGCTTCCGAAACGTTCCTCAAGAATTGAAGAGCTGGCGCGTTCAATAACAAACGATGAATCATCCACCTTTGACAAAGTCATGGCTGTTAAGCGCCATTTAGAAAGTAATTATGCGTATTCATTGACGAACATCGCTCAAGATCGAAAGGATCCGGTTTCAAAATTTCTTTTCGACACTAAATCGGGACATTGTGAATATTTTGCTACAAGTATGGTTATTCTTTTACGGCACATTAATATTCCAGCTCGCATTGTGCACGGATTTTTGGAAGGTGAGTACAACGAGCTTGGCGGCTTTTATGTCGTTCTTAACAGCGATGCTCATTCCTGGGTGGAAGTATATTTAGACGGCACATGGGTAGCATTTGATCCATCGCCAAGACCGGAATTGCTTGTATCGAATTCCGGATTCTGGCAAATGGATTTCCGCAAGATTATGGAATCGATTAACTTTTTTTGGGACCGTTACATTCTGATTTATTCCGGCCAGGATCAGCTGGATGCATTTAGTGCAGTTCGGGATCGCTACCGTGAATTGAAGACGCAAGTGGCAGCCGAAAAGGATCGTCCCCTTGGAATTTTAGAAAGCTTAACAGCGTGGTGGAAAACAAATAGAGAAATCATTGCAATCGTTGTTACTGCTCTTGTCGCAATGGGAATTGCCTTGCGCCTCGTTCTTCGGAGACGGCGTGCGAGAAAAATCAGCCGGAGTCCAATTCTGTTTTATCAGGAAATGCTGTCTATTTTGGAACGGAGAGGCTTCATCCGTGATGCAAACTCAACACCTGCCGAGTTTATGGAATCAATTCAAACCACGATTCCCCAAGATGTCAGAAAGGACCTCGATCAAATTACGAATTTGTTTTACCGTACAAGATTCGGGAATTATAACCTTACCGAAATCGATCAACTTCATGTACGATTGTCTCTCGATCGCTTACGACACATGCAACAGTGAATAGCTCAACCGCTAAGACGCAAAGCTTCATAAAAATTATTCTCTTCTTCGTTCTTTTCGCTTCGACTGCTGAAGCGGAAAGTTCTTATCGAATGATTGCGATCCTTGAAAATGAAAGGATGCTTCAGGCAGAGCCGGATATTCATCTTGCTGGATATTTTGATTCTAATGACGCAAAAATCAGAAGCCGTGCTGTTCTGGCTGCAGGCAGGATCGGTAATCCTGCAATTCTGTCTTCATTGCAGAGCTTGATCAAAGATCCGGATCCTGTAGTACGGCGTGAAGTTGCATTCGCTCTCGGTCAAATAAAGTCGCGCAAAGGATTGCCGTTAACATTCGCGCTGCTCAAAGACAAAGACGAAGAAGTTCAACGTCTTGCGATTGAAGCAGCCGGCAGAATTGGTGGTTTGGAAACAACCAGTGTCATTCTTCCGTTTCTTGATCACGAACGCCAGGCCATTCGCGAACAAACTGCTTTAGCGCTTGCCTTGATCAAAGACCGCAGCACTGTATCTGTACTCATTGACAAGAGTCGCAAACAAGATCAAGCGCAGTGGAGCTATATTTACGCTCTTTATCGTCTTGCCGATCGCCGTGCGATTCCAATGTTGCATGAAATTTTGGCCAATCCTTCACCAAGTCCATCTACAGGCGATCCATCCTCATTATTGTTTGCGCTAAAGACATTCTGGACCTTAAAAGAGCCGCTGACAGATCAGGAATACAAATCGATGTTTGCACATCCCGATCAGCGTGTCCGTCAAAATGCGCTCGATGCAGCGGGAGCCGCAGGGAAGAATGATGTGTGTGCAGCGATACGGGATTCGGTTTTTACCATGAATACATTAACTCGTATTAAATCGATTGAAGTTATGGGTACGCTGCGGTGTGCCGGAGTTGAAGAGAAGATGAAATTGTTAAGTGATCGGCAGCACACTATCCGTGCGGCAGCTCTTCAATTAATAACCAAAGAAGAGAAGGATGAAACTTTTCCAGCTCTTCAGCGTGCTGCATCGGATCCTTCCTGGATTGTTCGCGCGCAGGCTGCACGCTCGATTCCCGGTATGGGCAAAGATTACGCATTGTCGCTCTTGCGCAAATTAATGGCAGACTCTGAGAGCGTTGTCAGACAAGCGGCTATTGAATCCCTCGGTGAATATATGCCCGAATCGGCCGAAATCCTTGAGCCATTGTTGAAAAGTGCGGACTTCACGATCCGCGCAATTGCCGCCGAGATTCTGGCAAAAACCAACGACTCTAAATACGTGCCAGCTTTGATCGAAGCATATGCAATGTCATCGAATCCAACGGAAATCGAAGGTAGAGCAGCAATTCTTGATGCAGTGACCTCATACCGCGATTCGCGTGCGATTTCAATTCTTAATCTTGCTTTAAAGGATCCTGAATATGCTGTACGTCAACGCGCAATTGAAGCCATGAAAAAATTAAATGGACCGGACTGGCTTCATGATGGCAAAGTTGAAAGCCTTGACGATTTCTCTACTTAACAGGGAAAGTTTCAAAAGAAGTACAAGGAAAATATCCAGTTGATTTTGAGAAGCCTATTTCTGATTCGCTTGTTGAGATGCAGCTTTCAAAAGGAAAAGTTGTCATTCGTCTGTTCGGAAACGATGCACCAATTCATGTTCAGAATTTCATAAATTTAACAAAGCAAAAATCATATGATGGATTACGGATCCATCGTGTTGTTCCAAACTTTGTGATTCAAGGCGGCGACCCGCGCGGAGATGGATGGGGAAGTGCCGGGACGATTGTTCATGATGAAATGAACCGGCATGTTTATAAACGCGGAATGGTTGGCATGCCGCTCGCAGGAAAAGATACAGGCGGGTCTCAGTTTTTTATCACAATGTCGCGACAGCCGCATCTAGATGGCAATTACACGATATTCGGCGAAGTTGTTTCCGGAATGGAATTCGTTGATAGTACCGAGATCGGAGATGCCATTGAGTCAGTGCGAATTCAAAATCAACAAGATTAATCGTGCGGCGTTTCTTTTACAAAATTCCTATTCCAACCAGGGATAACCACACGAATATCTTTTGTCCCATCGGGCACTGTTGGCACGAAAGACGTGATTGCATTGTAGTACCGGGCGCTTCTTCTAACTGATCATATTCATCATCAGTCGCTTCATTTGTTGTTTCCAACCTTCTTTCACAATGATGTGGCACGTTGAACATGCGCACACACCGCCGCACACATGTTCAATTTGAATTCCATTTGCCAAAGCAATTTGCAAAATACAGACCGGGCTGTCCGATGTTCTCGTAAGGAATTTTTTCTGGATCTACCTCGACCGTTTTTGCTTCGCCAACGGAGGGATCTTCTGGCTCAAAACGGATCTTATATTTTGTTTTCGGCAAAACAATTTCGCTTGCCTTTATGTACGGATTTGAACCACCCATTCATTCCTCAACCATTACAGATCATTTTTCTTCTCAATCATAGAGTTTCGCTTCCATTGGTTCAACCGAATAGCGGTTCGTTCAAAAACCAAACACATTGCGCTGGATCGCAATGGTATTTGTAACCTATTCATTTTATGGAGTTTAGAGGACATTTGTCCATTTCTTAAACGCCTGAATCGTCGAGGGTCTCGTCGAGACCTGAGAGGCACGGAATTTGCTTTAGCAAGGCTGGAAAATGGTCTATGAACTTCGATAAAGGCGGAATTCTAAAAAACATCCAAAAGCATTTGAGTACTGGCAAGACCAGACATGCAATTGATGAGGCATTAAAAGGGCTGAAAGAAATGCCGAACGATTGCAACTTGATGCTTTTGTTAGGCGATCTTTATTTGAAAATAAACAACGAAGTTCAAGCGATTAAGTTTTTACAAAAAGCATCCGAGCAATATTGCGCAGACGGATTTTTATTAAAGGGGATAGCGATTTACAAGAGAATTCTCCGGATCTCTCCGGGGCTGATTGAAGTACGGCTTAAGCTAGCAGACCTTTACGCTCGTCAGGGAATGCTCGCTGAAGCTCGGTTTGAGATTTTGGCAGCGGCTGAAGAATTTGAAAAGATGGGAAAGACTCGCGAGATCATCAAGCTCTATCACAAATTGCTTGAGATTGATCCGCAAAATCTGGAAGTACGCAGTGAACTTGCAAGTTTATATCACCGGGAGGGAATGGCATCCGAAGCAACAAGCTTGTACCTTGCGATCAGCAAACAATATTTGCAGCGGAACAATCCTGAACAGGCTTTGCCATTCTTGATTAAAGCAAAAGAATTGAATCCACAGAATGCTGCCGTTCAGTGGAAAACGTTGTGGGCCTATTTGGAATTAAACGACATTGATCACGCACGAAAATCTTTGCAAGATTTCATTAATACGGCTGTCGGTGATTTAGAGATTCTTGGATTGATTATCAAAACACATACGAACGCTGCATCAATGGCTCGAATGCATGGTTTGATTAACAAAACGTTAGAAACGACTGAGTGCAAAGAGCCATATTTCATTCTTAAAGGCGAACTCTATCTTCATAGCGGAGACATGGAGAGTGCTTTTCGACAATTTGAAATTGCAATTCACGAACAAAGGGAACATCCAGACGTCCGAAAATCTTCTGCACTTTTAAGGCGTATTTTGAATCTCGACAGTTCTTTTTTCCCTGCATGGAAAAAGCTGATCGATCTATATGAATCGGAAAACAAACAAGACGAACTCAGTTCGGCCTATGAATCGCTTGTTGATGCATATCTGAAACGTGGGATGTATCAAGAAGCGGAAGAATGGCTGCTCCTATTGCAAGATTCGCAGCCAGGAAATAATTCGTACGCACAAAAACTAAGTTCACTTTACAGACAAGGTAAAGTTTACAGACATTCTACGTCTCAAAATAATTCTAAACGTGAAAAAACGGAAGATTTCGATCTTGAAATTGATTTAGATGGCTACTTTGATTCAGATCCTGCATTTACTGAAAGCAAAGAGAGTGAACTAAAAAAACCTGCCGAACTGGATTCAGCTGTTAGTCCTGAACGCGCCGCCTCTTAATTCTCAGCGCCTTTGCGACAGAACTTCACGAAAATAAATGACGAAGCTCAGCTTCAGCATCCTTTGCAGCGTTCAGATTACCGGCTTCCATAAAATGTGCAGGACCGCCGCCACGGCCGCCTGTGCTTTCGAGAAATTGGGAAAACAGTGGTTTGAGATCCACAGAAACATTCGGATGTTTGAAAAAGGCACAACGACGCTCCGACGCGCTTACTAAAACTCCGATTAGACTTTCTTGTTCTGATAGCCGTTGAGCAATGAATCTCACTTCTTCAAAAGGCCGCGGCCAGACGCGGATTACGAGCTTACAATCTTTCCAATGCTGAGAATCAGCGGCCAATTCACTGGCTTCTGATTTCAGTCGTGTTTCTTTCAGCTGCATATTCTCTCTTCGAAGCTCTTTAATCTGCGATTGCAATCGAACAATAGACTCAGGAAGCAAATCAAATGAAGTCGTAAGCTTTTTGGATACATCTTTTAAAACAGACAGCTCCCGATGGTATAACGTCCGAACACGATTCCCACACAAGAAAGAGACCTTGATAGTCCGCGATAATTTTTCGAATGAATGAACAAAAACAGATCCGATTTCTCCACTATTCCGTACATGTGTTCCGCTGCAAGGAGATAAGTCAAAGTCACCAATCCTTATTATCCTTAGACTCTCTGAAAGGTCAGAACGTTTACGTAACGGATATTCATGAGCCTTCTCAGGGTCGACAAAAAAGGTTTCTATACCCGTTGCAGATTGAATCACATGATTCGCCAGATCTTCTGCTTCAGAGATTTGAGCTTGACCAAGGTTTGTTTTGTTGAGTTCGATGCTGCACAGAAGTTCGCCTAGATGAAACGAAGATGTTTCTGCCTGAAACAACCGGAAAAATGCAGCAGAAAGGATATGCTGTCCTGTGTGCTGCTGCATGTGATCGAAACGATGAGTCCAGTTGATACTGCCAGTTACTGTTTTCGAATCTACAGGCTTGTCAGTAATATGAAGAAGTTTTCCATCATCGATTCTTACATCTTTAACTGCTAGTGAACCCAATGTACCTGTATCATTGGGTTGGCCGCCAGAAGTTGCATAGAAGCAGGTGCGATCCAAAACCACAGCATGTCCATCTGCAACATCAAATTGTTCCAGAACATCGGCTGTGAATTCCTTTTGATATGGATCCTTCCAGAATAATTTTTCAGTCATTGGAAACGAATCACTGATTGAGCTTTGGAATAGGCGCTGTTTTAATTGTGTAGTCTGCAGGAATTACAAACAAAGAATCAGGCTGATTTTCACGGCTAACACTCACCAGGTCCGTTGAAGACTTCATCGTTTGTCCCATGATACTTGTAGTTGATTCTGAGTGAACTGGATAGCCCTCCATGCTTTTCATAGCATCGCCGCCAAACACTTGCGACAGTTCCTGAGACAGTTCCATGAAAGGTAATAATTCGTTTTTCAAATCAATTTCTGGTGATGCGCAGTAAACACCAGTGGATTGAAAGGGTGAAGACATAGAAATTTTGTATTCATCGCATTTATAACCATTGTAGGTTTTGCTGGTGCCAAGTTTCTGAACGCTTGGAGGAGCCGCACTTTTGCCACCCATAAGCTGGGAGAGCAAGCCCGTTGCTTGTTTGATCTGTTCGCTCGTCATTACCATGACTTCCTTCTTGGCAGGACTAACCATAAATATTTTTCCTTCAGTAACATTCACAACCGAATATCCACCTATGCTCGGGTTATCGATTCGTGCTTTACCATTCTTGATGTAAATTGTCATGGTTCCATCTGTCGCTTTCTGACCCATCACCGGATCGCTCTTCACTTTTTGTACCAACTTAACATCTGCAAAAACTGTGGCCGTAAAAAACATACAGCACAAGATAACAAAATTTTTCATTTCTAACTCCTTCGTAGTGGCGATCCTTGTGGTCGCCCAGTTTGTGGGCCGCCACAAGAGCGGCCCCTTCAAAAAATTCTAATTCTTTTGGATTTGTTCGTAGCCTCTTTTCAGATCTTCAAGCAGTTCTTTCAATGAAGAATAACGTTGATTCCGATCTTTTTCGAGTGTTTTTAATACAATCCGTTCGAGCCATTCAGGTACAACAGGATTGATTTTCCGCATTGCTGGAGGCTGTTCCGTTAAGTGTTTCATTACAATTGCGCGAGGTTCATCTCCGGTAAAAGGTTCTTTACCTGTAAACATATAAAACATTAAGACGCCTACTGCATAAATATCAGACCGCATATCGAGTTCGCGCCCCTGGATCTGTTCAGGAGACATATATTTGGGCGAACCCATAACTTGTCCGCTTGAAGTTGCATCAATATGAGCTTGTGAACGTGCAATTCCAAAATCAAGAACGTGTGGATTCATTGAATGATCTAAAAGAACATTTTGAGGTTTTAGATCTCGATGAATAATTCCTTGCGAATGCGCTGCAAGAACACCTTGCACTATTTTAGCCATAATAGGAATCATTGCGCGGATTTCCATTTTTTCGTTTTTCTTGAGCCATTCATCCAGGCTTATTCCCTGAATATATTCCATGGAAATGTAACGATTTCCTTTGTATTTTCCAATATCAAAAACTTTCACGACATTCGGATGTGTGATCATACGAGCAACTTTGATTTCGCGCACGAATCTTCTTTGGATGACAGGATCTGCGCTGATTTCAGCGCGTAATACTTTTAATGCAACAATTTCATCAAGATCACGATCACGCGCCTGATAAACGCGTCCCATACCTCCGGTTCCGATCTCTTTAATGATCTCGTAACGTTCATTTAAAACCATGCCGGGTACAATGTCAGCAACTTCGAGTTCTTCAACAATTTCAGAAGCGGTGTTGTATCGTTGGTGCTTGTCTTTCTGCAAACACTTTTGAATGATGCGCGTTAAAAATGCCGGGCTCCATCGTTGTGTATTTTCATGAAAAACAGGATGTTTCTTGAGGTGTTGAAGTTCAACATCGCTTCCGCTAAACGGAGGCATTCCATAAACCATCTCATACAGGATGATTCCAAAGGAATATAAGTCGGAACGCGAATCGATTTTCTGAGTCATGATATGTTCAGGGCTCAGATATTGTTTCGTGATACGTGAATTGCCTGCTTCCCAGCGCGGGTCCAGCCCGAACCCCGAAATTTTTATCTGACTTCCGCTTGTTACGTAAATATTTTCCGGTGCAAGATTCCTGTGAATGATTGATTTCTTATGGGCATACGCAAGGCCGAGACAAATTTGAGTGGCGATTTCACAGATTGTGGAAATATCAATGTGACCTCGTGCAATGAATTGGCGCAATGTCGGGCCATCTACATATTCAGTACAAATGAAATAATGCTCTCCGTCTTTGCCGCTGTCGTATATTGCCAGAATTGTGGAATGGTTCAATGAAGAACCGATTTTAGATTGTTCAAGAATATTGCGAGTCATATCTTCTTCCTGGGCTGTAAAGCGACGGATCAATACGGTCCTACCAAGGGTTATATCTTGAGCCTTGAAAAGGGCGCCAAAGGCATCTCTTCCAATTTGTTCTGTAAGCTCATAACGATTTGCAATGATGCGCTTAATTGAAGATGGTGTTGCCCCTTCCGGAGCACCATCCAACAAATTCATTTTTTTGATGGAGTCCAGCCTTGGTAAAACATCTTTATAGCCAAATTGCACTGCAAGGATCCGTTCATAAATGTCTCGCGCTTTTGTATATTGAGTTGCCTTCTCATGAGCAAGCGCCATTCCGTAATAGACGTCGATATTGTCTTTTGATAACGGCTGCTCACGAATGGCCTCGGCAAACTTCTGTAGAGCTACTTCGTACATCTCCATTCGTGTAAATAACTGTCCGAGCAAAACACAACTCTCTTGATACTCATCATGATCGGATTGAATTTCCTGCAGCAGTGCAACGGCACGTTGAGGTTCTTCGCGGCGTATCAAAAGTTTTGCTGCACGAATATTTTCATTTGCCTGTGTCAGACAATCGATCGCTTTTTCAGTTAGGCCCAACTCTTCATAAAGACGCGAAGCATACTCAAAGTTTTTGCATTTTTCATACAATTCTGCCGCTTTTTTATTCTCTTTGAGTTGAATATAGAGTTCGGCAGCATGGGAGAATTCTTCAATGCTTTCATACAGCAATGCAGACTTATAAAGATTATTTCCTCTTTCATACGCTTCTGCGGCTCGGGGAATTCTGTCAGCAAGTAAGTAGAGATCTCCTGCTTCCTGATAACGTTTTAAATGGTAGGAAATATCTGCAAACAGTTCTTTATTTTCACAGCCATCAGCACCATCAATCAGTAGCTGATAAGCTCGTTCGTAATTTTGCATTTTGTAAAACAATTCTGCGGCTTTTTCCATCATGCCGGCACTTGTGTAGCATTCTGCAGCCTTCGTATAGTTTTCTGTTGATTCATAACAAAGCGCCGCTCTTTCAAATTTGTTCAGTTTCTGAAAAAGCATTCCGGCACTTTGTCCGACTTTTTCTAATCTTTCGCGGTAACTTTCGAGAAAACCTTTATCATTTTTTTCTTTAAGAAGGTCTTGAAGGATCTTGTAATAAACATTGGCAGCTTTCTCATGTTTGCGTGCTTTCATGTAAAGGGTTGCAGCGCGGTCGAGAAGTTCGCCACGTTCCGCAAGGAGGCCGGCGCGGGTAAATTCGCCGGAACGTTCCGCCATTTCCGAGGCACGGGATAGATCCCCATGCTTTTCGAACATCAAACTTGCAGTACGAAAATCATGTAGTTTAGAGAAAAAAATTTCTGCCGCGTCTACATATTTTCCGGACTGCATATAATATTTTGCAGCCCCTTTCCAATCCTCACTTTTTTCAAGCAAGCGCGCTGCAAGCGCAAAATGATTCCCTTCCAGGTACATTTCCATGGCGCTTTTTTCGTCACCGGCAAGGTAATAAAGATCTCCAGCTTTTGAGTAATCTCCCTCCCTTTTTGCTTTGCGCGCTTCCTTGTTGTAGTCGACCATTTCTTACCGCAAAGTCACAAAGATCTAGAGGCCATACTCTTTCCAGCGTTTTGTCACAAGATCCTTGATGTCCGCACTCATTAAAATTTCATCAGGCCACGGTCTTGTAAATCCTTCTTCTTTCCATTTGCGAGTGGCATCAACACCCATATGTGAACCGTAACCGAGTAAGCGTGAGGAATGATCCAGAACATCGATCGGCCCCATTACAAATTCGATATCCCTCTCAGGATCGATATGATTGAGTGCTTTCCATGCGACTTCACGGACATTTTGCACATCAACATCATCATCAACAACAACAATAACTTTGCTGAACATCGCCTGACCCAGTCCCCAAATACCATGCATAATTTTGCGCGCATGTCCGGCATAACGTTTCTTGATGCTGATCAGGACAAGATTGTGAAAAATTCCTTCAAGAGGCATATGCATGTCCACAATTTCAGAAAATTGCTTTTGAATAATTGGCAAAAATAGACGTTCTACGCCTTGACCAATGAATCCATCTTCCATTGGTGGCGGCCCAACAATCGTAGTTTGATAGATCGGATTTTTTCTGTGAGTAATGCATGTCAGATGAAAAACTGGATACGGTTCTTCAAGCGAATAATATCCTGTATGATCGCCGAATGGTCCTTCAATACGAGACTCTGAGGGATCAACATAGCCTTCCAGAATGAACTCCGCATGCGCAGGGACTTCAAAATCCACAGTTTCACATTGAACCATTTCTACTGCTTTTTCACGAAGCAATCCTGCAAATAGCATTTCATAAATATCGTCAGGAAGGGGTGCCACTGAAGAAAACGTAAGAGCCGGATCGCAACCAATTGCAATGGCAACTTCCATCCGTTTGTTATCACCTTGATACTGTCTGTGATGAAGTGCTCCATGTTTGTGCAACTGCCAGTGCATCCCGAGAGTTTTTTCATCAAAGATCTGAAGCCTGTAACAACCGACATTGTGTTTTCCACTCTTAGGATTCACTGTAAAAACAAGCGGCAGGGTAATGTAACGTCCGCCATCTTGAGGCCAACATTTGATTGCTGGAAGAATGTTAAGACTTGGATTGTCTTTAATGATGACTTCTTTGCATGGACCTGTTTTCACGCTCTTTGGCATCATTTGAGCGATTTCGGCAAGACGCGGCAGAAGTTTCAGCTTGTCTAGCATGTTGGACGGCTTATCCAGAAGCTCGAAATATTTCTGAAAAAAACCTTCATAGGATTCAAGACCAAGTCCTGTAAGCATCCGCTTTTTGCTTCCAAGTGCATTGATCAGAACTGGAGTCTTGTGGCCAACAACGTTGTGAAACATCAGAGCAGGCCCGCCCTGTTTTGAGATCCGGTCTGTTATTTCAGTGATTTCGAGATCTTGATTCACCGGAGCATGAATATGTTTGAGTTCACCCATGCGATCCAGGGTCTCAATAAATTCGCGTAAATCTTTAAAGGCCATCTTTTGACATGAAAACCGTAGGGGGCGGATCTAAGACCCGCCCGGGGTTCAAAATAAAATTGCAGGCGGGCGGGTCAAAAACCCACCCGTACAAAAAGCAACCTCCTCCCATTCCCCAACTACATGACCGAACGTATTTCGATGTATCTTACTGCGTTGTATTTTTAGCTTGGTCAGAGATCGGCATCCTTTCAATATTCTTAAGTTCACGGATTGCTTCCGTTGCCGCTTGTGCCACATCCATGTCTTTATCTTTCATGAGTGGTTCAAGGTATGCAATCGCGTTTGTTTGGTGCATGTCTCCAAGAACACGAATGACTCGAATCCTGAAGGAAGAATCTTGCACTTTTAGATAGTCTGCTAATTGGGGTACCGCTCTATCGCCTAGCTCATAGAAATATCCGCGAACCTGATGCTTAAACAGATCGTCATCGAGCGAATGAGCCAATGTGTCAATATACGCACTGTCACCCAGGGCAAAAAGGCTGAAGCAAATTGCCAATCGAATTTGTCTGCTTTTTTCACGCTGAAATTCACGTTCAAGCGGATCAATATATCCACGAAGGTTCATTCTTCCGAAACCCTCGATTGCATATTGCCGGAAGTCCTTATCTTTTGAAGCAAAATACTTTTTCATGATTTGCTCAGAGGAAGGATCTCCAATTCTGCTGATTGCTTGAAGCGAAATTTTCTGAAGTTCTTCTTCCCGGCTGTAATCTAACAAACGAACAAGTTCAGGAAGTGCATCCCGATAACGGAATAAGCCCAATACGCGTGCAGCATCACCCGCGACTTCTTCATCGGAATGACTCAGAACGGGAATCAAATAAGCGCCTGCTTCGGGATTCCGAATGTAGCCGATCGATCGAACGCATGTGCGAACCATTTTTACGTTTGGCGAACGCAGGTAATGTGCGAGTTTTGGAATCGCAGGTTCTGCTCGTAATATTCCCAGAGTTGCAGCCGCTTCAATCCGATTTTCTGAATTACTGTCATCAAGAACAAAAATCAAAGCATCAATCGCTTGCCTGTCAACTTGAATCCATGGTTCAACGATGATTGTTTCCGGTGGGCTGAAAAGGCTTTCCATCGAATTCCAAAGTTCTTTTAAAGCACCACGATCCGATGTCGGAATGTATTGTTCCGTGAGCAAATGAATGGCTTCTTTCTGGGCTTTGTCACGTGAATTTTGAACTGCCTTACTCAGTGAAGCAACTTTGCTTGGGTCGTTGATTTTTCCAAGTGCGACAACTGCTTCCATTTGAACTTTTGCTTCTTTATCTGCAGTTGCCAGTACGAGCGCTTCGATCCCTAACTTTTCACCGCGATCACCTAATTCTTCTGCGGCTTCTTCTCTTCTGCCAGCATCAGGATCTTTTAGATTATCCAGAAGTTCCTGAGTGGAAAGTTCCTCACCAGCAAACACAGCTAACGAAAATGCCAGGCTTGCTATGGTCATGATCCCTAATATTTTCCTCATCTCAATCTTCTCCAGTTTTCCTCCATTATACCTTGTTCTCGGGCTCGAGAGCATCTTGGCAGCATTTTGTAGTTAGGCACGCAGGCGAGCGAATGCGAGCCAGTGCGGTGAGATTGATGACGGCACTGTTCGTCCGCATAAACGCGTCCGAACAGCGTGCCTTACTACACAGTGCATCTAGCTTCCAGGATATTTTGTGTTATGTTGGTTTTATGCCCCAAGTTGATCGTTTCTTGAAGTCCTTAATTCTGCAAGCTGGCAGCCGGATGAAAAGACAGTTCGGCAAAGTAAAGACAATCCACATCAAAGAAGGTGCTGCCACAAATTTAGTGACGAACGTAGATCGTGATATTGAAGACTTTATTAAGAAAGACATCCGCAAGAATTTTCCAACCGACAGCATTCTTGCCGAAGAAAGCGCAGCGGACCATCATCGATCGAGCCGGAAATGGATCATCGATCCCCTGGATGGCACCACTAACTTTGCTCATAGTCTGCCAATCTTTTGTATTTCTATAGCCGTGGAAGAAGATGGAATTATTACTGCGGGAGCCGTCTACAATCCGGTCGCAAATGAATTATTTTTTACGCGACAAGGAAAAGGCGCAACTCTAAATGGAAAGAGAATTCAAATCTCCAAAGTTAAGAGACTGGATCAGGCACTTCTTGTAACCGGTTTTCCATACACAGTGCATTCGCATCCTGAAGACAGTCTTCCATTTTTCAATGAACTAATTGTACATGCTCAAGGAATACGTCGATTAGGATCTGCAGCGCTTGATTTATGTTACGTTGCAATGGGACGTTTTGATGGATTTTTTGAAGTGTATTTGAATCCATGGGATACCGCCGCAGGAATGCTTATGTTGATAGAAGCAGGTGGTGTCATTACTGATTTTGATGGACGTCCTTATTCTATTTATCAAAGGCAACTGGCAGCAAGCAATGGTTTAATACAGGATGAAATGCTTTCTGTAATCAAAAAAACCAAAATACGTGAATTGAGAGAAGTTGCAAAATGAAGTACGTTCGCTTTTTTGTCATTTTCATACTTCTGGTTTCTATGAATCTCAACGGAGCGGAGATAATCCGTCGCAATATTTCATGGACGCTGGAATCGGGGAATGATCCATTTGTGCAAATTACAAATGAAAGCGATCAGCCAAAGATTCTAACGTTCAGAATACTTGTCAATGAGAATAGTTACAGGTGGCGTTCTGATTATGAGGTACCACCCGGTGAAAACCGATTTGTGCGAGTGCGGGATGTTTTGGCTCAACTCAGTACCAAATACTCTGAAGTAAAAACTTTTTCTTCTGGTCTGGTACAGCTTGAATACGAAGGTACGGAGCGCGAAGTTACAACGCGCAGTGTTAATTTGAATCCAAAAGCGGGAGTTACAAGTGAAAAAGATCAGGAAATTGTTCGTGCTCCCGTTATATCTTCGATTGATCCCGGGTCCGCCAGCCCAGCGGGCGGAACACCAGTAAGAATTTCTGGTGAAAATTTTACCGAATCCACTTCCGTAAAATTTGGCGGAGTACCTGCAATGCGAAGCCTTCAATCCAGTGAAGTTATTATCGCAGTTGCGCCTGCCCATTCAGCCGCTACAGTAGATATCGAAGTGAGTAATGGAAAAAGAAGCTCAAAATTGGCGAATGCATTTCGATACGAAGTTGAAGGTCCGGTAATAACACGAGTCGATCCCGATCGTGCTCCAGCTAAAGGTGGACAGCGAATCACTCTGGAAGGCCGTAATTTTCAAAAAGGTTCAGTGATTAAATTTGACGGCAGAGAAATTACTTCGCGTTTTACCGATAGTGGCTCAATCAGTCTTGTTGTACCTCCAGGAAGAAGCGGTTCGGTTGCGATCGAAATTACAAATCCTGATGGAAAAAATTTTGTTTTCCCTGATGCGTTTCAGTACAAAGGAATCCCACAAGCAGTTTCAGTGAATCCTGGAATGGGTAGCAGAGACGGAGGCTACACCGTTACTATCAGCGGAAATAATTTTGAACCTGGCGCGAGCGTTTTATTTGGTGGCAGATATGGCCAGACGACATTCATTAATGCATCAGCTTTAGCAGCTGTGGTGCCGCAAGGCGAAAGTGGATTTGTTGATATTACTGTTTCAAATCCTGATGGAGAAGTTACATCGATCCAAGAAGCCTTTTTATACAATGAACCACCGAAGATTCGATCTGTTGTTGCTACACCAAATCCAATCGTACGAATGACTCAGTCAGTCATTGTCGTTGATGCGGGAGATCCTGAAGTCGGACCACTTCAATATGAGTTTCGCGTGGCGCAGGGTCCTGATGGTGGTTATGTGATTCCGCAGGGAAATGAAGCGATCTATAATTCGCCAAACAATCTCGGAGTTGCAATCATCCAGGTTACTGTCTACGACGAACATAATGCGCGCGATCAAGGAACTGTCGAAATCCGGGTCCAGTAAACCTCAGTGTCTCTGCGTTAAATCCGATCTTGACGATTTCTTACGATTGTAGTATTTTCACCTACATAAGTAGTTATGAAAATTCTAACAGTTTTTCTCATCTTAATTTCATTCGCTCTTCATGCACAACAAACGCAGCCATTCAACTTTCTAGAGGTTTATCAGAAAGCTGTTGCCGCAAAAAGTGAGAAAAAATATCCGGAGTATTTATCTCTTATTCGGGAAGTCTCTGATCGAACCCCTGGTCACTCCGGAATCCGCTATCTTTTAGCAGATGCGCAGGCATTGAACGGAGATCTCGATTCTGCAAAAGCAAATCTATTAAGCGCAGCGAAATCTGGAATGTCTGTTGATCTCAGCAAATCAACTTCTTTTGAAAAGATAAAAGATTCAGCAGAATATAAGGAAGCATCTGAAATTTTTCAGCGGAACAAACAAACTTACGGTAGCAGCGAAGTCGCATTCCGAATTCCACAAAAAGATCTGATCGCAGAAGGTATTGCTTATGATTCAGTGAGTGGTTCGTTTTTTGTAAGCAGCACCTATCGCCGCAAGATCATTGAAGTCGATGCATCAGGTAAAGCGGGCGATTTTACAACTGATAAACAAGATGGAATCTGGGGCGTCGTAGGAATGGAAGTAGATGCAAAGCGCCGCCATCTTTGGGCTAATAGTGGAAACCTTGAACAGAATATGGGGATGAAATATCCGGAACCGGAAACCTTGGGTCACACAGCCATTCATAAATACGATCTGACCACGCGGAAACTAATTAAAAAATACGTTCTTGCTGCAAAAGGTGAAAAGCATTTCTTCAATGATCTTTCTCTTTCAAAAACCGGTGATGTTTATATTACCGACACAGATGAAGGAGCCGTTTATAGAATTTCTGCGGCAAAGGATGAGCTCGAACTTTTTGTGAAGCCTGCCGTGATGTCTTTTCCAAATGGTATAGCGGTTTCAGATGACGAAAAGAATTTATATGTTGCGCATCTGGAAGGCATTTCAGTTGTTAATCTTACAAGCAGGGAAGTCAAACTATTGACCGCTCCAGTAAGTACTGCAACCACAAGCATCGATGGAATGGTGTTTCATGCGAATTCATTGATTGCGAATCAAGCTCTCACTGGCGTCGAACGTGTTGCACGCTTTTATTTGGGTTCGAATCCATCTCATATCGAAAAACTGGAAGTGTTGCAGATCAATCATCCAACATTTGTAATGCCCACTACAGGCGTTGTGGCCGGAGACAGTTTCTACTACATCGCTAACAGTCAGCTCCGCAGCTTTGACGAAAAAGGGAACATCTTTCCTGATGATAAACTTCAGGAAACGATCATCCTTAAAGTAAAAGTCTGAACTCTGAGAGCTCTGCGGTAAATAACTATTAACCCTGAATCCCAAGTGCCGCCGCAAGTTTTTTCCGCTTTTCAGGAGTGAAGGGGCTTGCGTTCAAATATTGGCCATCGATATCGAAAGTTGGCACACTGCGTTTTCCATTATTTACACGCATGACAAGCTTCATTGCTTCATCGTCATCATCAATGTTGACTTTCGTGTAGCCGATGTTGTTTTGATCAAGGAATGCAAGTGCAGCCCGGCAATCACCGCACCAGGTTGTTGAATACATTACAACTTTGTTCGCCATTGTATTGAATGATAAACCCCAATAAAAATGTTGCAACCGATTTATGATTACGAAAGACGTGAAAGCTCGCGAAGAAATTTAGACGCAATCTTTTGAATATTGTGCCGATTTGATAAGCGGAACGTTTCAAGCAAATCAGGTGAGCATTTTCCCGGCCGTGTAAATGATTTGAAGCCAGGACCTTGAAAATATGAGGGCACGTCTTCAGCTAACCTGGCGTAAGAGTTTGCAATGAGTGCAGGAAGATGGCTTGTAATTGCAACCGCGCGATCATGCTGAACCGGATCAACAACCCTTGGCTGCGCTCCAATTTGTTTTAAAAGCCGGGAGATCTTGATCCGATCGGATCGTGACGCAATACCTGCAGGACATAAAAAGAATGGTGCATCTCGAAAAAGTTCAGGGTTCCAGCCTTTTTCGCCTTTGTGCTCATTACCGGCCATAGGATGGCCGCCGATCATTCGAAGACACTTGCGATTGGCGAGCCTTACAATGAGTTCCTTGGAACTGCAGACATCAACAATCAGTGCATCCGTTTTTATTTTGTTCAGGAATTTTTCCAATATGCGGAAATGCATGCAAGCGAAAATAAGGTCTGCATCAAAGGATTTAGGCCAGACGGCTGAAGATTCATCCAAATACTTTTTCATGAGTCTTCGACGTTTTGAAGATGGATCGATTCCGGTGATCCGTAATTGCGGATTGGCTTTACGAAGTGCAAGTACTAATGATCCGCCAATCTGGCCGAGTCCAACGACTGCGATCCGTTTCATTGCGGCTGCTCCGTTTTTGCAAATAACGAATCGCGATGAAGCGCGGCCGCAATAGCGCGTATCTCTTTCATCAATTCTGCGAACCCTTCAAAATCTAGACTCTGAGGGCCATCACTCTTGGCTTTCTCAGGCTCACCATGAACTTCAACCATAATTCCATGAGCTCCTACTGCTAACGCTGCGCGCGCCAACGCCGGAACGAGTGAACGTTTTCCTGCAGCATGACTTGGATCGACAAAAATTGGGAGATGCGAAACCTCTTTGATAACAGGCACAGCAGAAATATCAAGCGTATTCCGGGTGTACGTTTCAAATGTGCGGATACCTCGCTCACATAACATCACCTGTGAATTTCCGCCCGCAAGAATGTATTCGCTTGCGAGCAAAAATTCTTCAATTGTGGAAGAAAGTCCCCGTTTAAGCAGAACAGGTTTACGAGCTTCGCCGGCCGCCTTTAATAGCGCAAAATTCTGCATATTGCGAGCACCAATTTGAAGCACATCTGCGTATTCCGCAACGTGCGGCATATCTGCGGGTGACATCACTTCAGTCACAATTGGAAGCCCAGTACGTTCGCGAGCTTCTGCAAGATACTTCAAGCCTTCAATCCCCAGGCCTTGAAAACTATAGGGTGAAGTTCTCGGCTTATAGGCGCCTCCACGCAGCAGTTGAGCGCCTTGTTCTTTGACAAATGCTGCAACTTCCAAAACTTGTTCGCGTGATTCTACTGAACAAGGACCTGCGATGACCACAAAAGTATTTTCCGCACCAATGTTCGTTCCATTCACACGAATCACACTGGGATTTGGATGAAAATCTCGTGATGCAAGTTTGAAAGGTTTTGTGATCCTGATGACTTCTTCCACACCGGGAAGATCCATCATTGTTTCGCGAGAAAGGTGAGATGTTTGCCCCAGAATTCCAATAACTGTGCGTTCTTCACCGCGCGAGACATTGTATGCAATGTTCCAACCTTCGAGACGTTGTATTACTTCGCCAATTTCTTTTAATGTGGCTCCATGAGCCATGACAAGAATCATTTTGGAAAACCTCCTTCCCTCGTTAGATCAGGACGCAGACTGGAAGCCGTCCCAACATATTGATGCCGGATTTCATCTGCGCTCAATTTCGTTTCGCACAAAACCAACACACGCAAAATTTGCCGCATAGCGTTTGGAACTGGAATTTCCTGACTACATAGAAATGGCACAGAAGTCCAACCAAGTTCTTTGCGAACAGCTGCTGGAAATGCTGCATTTAAATCGGATGTCACTGTAAAAAATACAGCAGCGACACTATCTGCTTGAATATCATTGGCTTCAATCAGGCGTTTCATTAATATTGCAGCCGCATTCAGGATATCCTCAGGTTCATTTGCTTCTACCTGAATTGCGCCTCGAATTCCTCTTAACATGAATTTCCTCCTTCTAAAACTTGGTAGGGGCCGCCCTTGTGGCGGCCCGGGCGACCACAAGGGTCGCCCCTACTAATCGGCGGAGAATTCACGGAATAATTTTTCTACCGCCTGAATCGAATTTGTTTCACGAATGACTTCGATAATTCTTGTGCCCACTATAAATGCATCAATCACATCTTGATAAGGCGCTGTGTCCTGGATCGATCGAATCCCAAAACCCAGAGCAATCGGGATGTCGGTATAAGCTTTTATTTGTTTTGCTTTTGATCGCACTAATTCCGTTTCCGCAATTTTTGTTCCCGTAACGCCGGCAACAGAAACAAGATAGAGAAAACCTTGCGCCGAGCTGCAGATTTTTTGCAATCTTTCTTCCTTTGTAAAAAGTGAAACAAAGGAAATCCACGAAAGTCCCGAAGCCGATGCAGCCCCTTGCCATGGGGCTGATTCTTCAAAAGGCACATCAGGCACAATCAAAGCCTGAATGCCGGCCTCAGCGCAGGCTTTGCAAAAAGCATCCAATCCATAATTCCAGACAGGATTTGCATACGTCATCAGAGCAACAGGAACTTTTCGCTTCCGTTTTTGTAAAAGGCTAAAGATTTGATCAGGATCAAATCTTCGTTGAAGCACATCATGTGCAGCGGATTGAATTACCGGTCCATCCGCCACAGGATCGCTGAAAGGAATTCCAATTTCGATGAAGTCTGCATGTTCTTGTGCCAGATCCAATAAATCCTGAAAAAAATCACGTGTTGGAAAGTCAAGCATAAGGTACGGAAAGAATTTTCGTCTCATAACTTTCCGTCCAAAATTCCGAGATCTTTGTCGCCTCGACCGGAGAGGCTTACAACAATTGCACCATCATGCTTGGGAAGTTTTTTCAAATAAGCGATTGCATGACAAGATTCAAGTGCTGGTAGGATGCCTTCCTGTTGATTCAAAAGCAAAAAAGCATCGATTGCTTCTGCATCGCTTACGGTGACGTATTCCACCCGGCCAATATCTTTTAAATAACTGTGTTCAGGTCCGACTGCTGCATAATCAAGGCCGGGTGCGACTGATTCTGTTTCACTGATCTGTCCACCTTTGCGTTGAAGAACGTATGTATAAGATCCGTGAAGAATTCCGGGAAATCCATGTTTCAGAGTTGCAGCGTGTTTTTCCTCAAATTCATTTTCGCCGCCAGCTTCAACCCCGATTAAACGCGAAGAAGTTTCAAGGAATGGGTAAAAAAGTCCAATGGCATTCGAACCGCCGCCAACACAAGCAATGAATGTGGAAGGCTGTTCTTTCAATGCTTTGAGTTGTTCTTTCACTTCTTCACCGATTATTTTCTGAAAATTTCGCACGATCATCGGATATGGATGAGGACCAACAACTGAACCGATCAAATAATGAGTTGACGCAACGTTTGTAATCCAATCTCGAAGAGCTTCATTGATTGCGTCCTTCAGGGTTTGCGAACCCTGATGCACAGCCCGGACTTCAGCGCCAAAAAATCGCATGCGCTGAACATTCATCTTCTGACGCTCCATATCGCGAGCGCCCATATAGACAACACATTGCAACCCGAGTTTTGCGCACACAGCTGCGGTTGCAACGCCATGCTGGCCAGCGCCTGTTTCAGCAACGATCCTGTTTTTATTGCAGTGCTTTGCAAAAAGTGCCTGACCTACACAGTTGTTAATTTTGTGAGCACCTGTATGACAGAGGTCTTCACGTTTTAAGTAGATGTTTCCGATTCTCAACTCTGAGGAAAGCCGGTGTGCAGGATACAGTGGTGTTGGACGTCCGGCAAAAATGCGAAGCATCTGGTCCAGTTCATTCTGAAATGCATCAGTTTCACAAACTTTCGCGTACTGACGTTCCAGTTCCAGTAACGCTTCCATCAAAGTTTCCGGAACGAACCTGCCTCCGTATTTACCGAAGTATCCTTTTGAATCTGGAACAGGGTTCATATGATTGCCTTCATAAATGCCCGGAGTTGGGTTTCATCTTTTATTCCCGGGCTTTGCTCTACACCGCGTGCTACATCAACCCATTCCGGATTGCATATGCTTACAGCTTTTGAAACGTTACCTGGACGCAACCCGCCGGCAAGCGCAAATATTTTCCGTTTTCTTGCAATGTTCCAGAGGTAAGTTAATTCGGGTTCTTCTGCTTTGAAATCCCAAAGCGTTTGCTTGTCATGATAGGCGCCTTCAAAATCAAAAACGGAAGTAATAATGCGTGCTTTCCATATAGGAACGCCAGGATCGACTTCATCGTAAATCTGAGCTACATGAAGGTTAAACTCTTTCATGACTTCACGAATTGAATCGCCGGTCTGTCCTTTGAAAACGCCGACACATAAAATTGAATCCGGAATACGATCACGGAATGATGAGAGTACTTCCGGAGCGACTTTTCGCGGGCTTTCTGCAAAAATAAATCCTAGTGCGGCGGCACCTGCATCAATTGCAAGCATAGCGTCTCGTTCGGATGTAATTCCGCAAATCTTAACTTTAGGCGGGCGAGTCTTAGACCCGAACCTACTAACTGCTGTAAAACGGCTCAATTCCACTGCTGGATCAGTGCATCGAAGAAAATGTTCACCAATTAATGCAGCGTTGTAGCCTAGATCAATCACGCTTTGAAGTGTTTCAAGATTATTGATTCCACTTTCGGCAATCAGATAGACATCTGGTAAATAGGATCGGAGTGTCTTGAATTTGTTTGTATCCACTTGAAGTGTGTCAAGGTCGCGTGAATTTACTCCGAGATAATGAATCGGAAAGTCGACCTTTTCCAAATCCTTAAGATCTGTAATTTCAACGATCGCATTCATTTCAATTTGCTCAGCGTATCTTGAAAGCTCTCTAAGTTTTGAAGCACTGAGAAAACGAGCGATCAGAAGAACAAACGATGCGCCTTTTTGTTTTGCTTGTGCAATTTGAGTTTCATCCAGTATGAAGTCTTTTTGGAGGAGTGGTAAAGAAACAACGTCGCGTACAGTGCTTAAATCTTCTAAGGAACCATGGAAGTAATTTTCTTCTGTGAGAATTGAGAGCGCTGCTGCCCCCGATCGTTCATAAGCCTGTGCGAGGATTACAGGATTTAGACCGGGACGAATTGAACCAGCCGATAACGAAGCACGCTTCAACTCAGCAATGATCCGAAATGTATCCCGATCCCAATTCACCAATCGATTGTCATTTGGAATTGAAATGTGAAATTCTGAGCTTTTAAGCTTTTCAATTTGTAGTTGTTTGAGCTGAAGAAGCTTGTCAATTTGAGTCATGATGCATTCAGTGGGAATTTTTCTTGTAACAGTCGAACGACGTTTAGTGCGTAGCCCGAGTCAATTGATTTTGCCGCATCTTTTAGAGATTCACTGACAGATAAATGCGGATTGTAGAGTTGAATTGCCAATGCTGCGTTGAGTAATACTGCATCCCTTTTTGGGCCCGTTTCGCCTTTCAATATGGAAAGAGCTATCTGTGCGTTGGTTACAGGATCTTTACCTGTCAGATCCTGAGCAAGGCATGGCTTCATGCCGAATTCGGTTGCATTCATCGTTGTTGGTTTTCGGCCTGGAGTAAAAGTAATGAAGTCTCCGCAAGTTGTTGCTTCATCCCAACCTTCGAGTGAATGCAAAAGTAGAATCTTTTTGGCAGGTTCCAGTAGTTGAAATGCGGCCGCCATCAATTCCATTCCTCTTTGATCGAATACACCGATTAACTGTGCGTCAGGTTTCGCTGGATTTGTGATGGGTCCCAGGTAATTGAATAATGTCGGTACTCCGAGGAGGCGTCGAATTTTTCCAACGTATTGCGTTGCGGGATGGTAATCAGGTGCAAACAGAAATGTAAATCCGGTTTCGGTTAACGTTTCAGCTGCTTCTTCGGGTTTTAATCTTGCGCGGATTCCCAGAGCTTCCAACAAATCGGCGCTTCCACATAAAGAACTTGCTGCGCGATTGCCATGTTTTGCAACGGGAATTCCGGTGCCCGCAACAACAAACGCAGCCACCGTCGAAATATTAAAACTCCCCTTTCGGTCGCCACCAGTTCCGCAAGTGTCTATGGTTTTGTAGCCGTCAAGAGGAACTGGAACTGCCATCTGCCGCATTGCAAGCGCGAAACCGGCAAGCTCCTCCGGAGTTTCTCCTTTCATATGTAAGACTGTTAGAAAAGCACTAATCTGCGGCGGCTCACAACTTCCTTCCAACATGCTAAGAAGAGCGGTACGGCTTTCTTCAATGGTTAAGTTTTGCCGATCGTAAATTTTTTCGAACAGTTCTTTGAAAGTCATATATTCTGTTCCGGGCGGGTCTAAGACCCGCCCCTACTTCATTACAGTTCCAGAAAATTTTTCATCAGATGGATGCCTTCTTTTGTCATGTAAGATTCAGGATGAAATTGAACTCCTTCTGTTTTTGTGCCTTTAAGCCGCAGCCCCATGATTTCACCAGCAGCAGTATGTGCAGAGATATGAAAACAGGAAGGAAGTGCTTCTTCTTCTACGATCAATGAATGATAACGTGTCGCTTCAAATGGATTTGGAATTCCCGAGAATACTCCTGATCCATCATGCAGGATCATGGAAGTCTTTCCATGCATTAAAACCGGAGCATTTGAAACTTTCCCTCCAAATGCATGTGCAAGACATTGATGTCCCAGACAAACACCCAGTACTGGAATTTTCTTGTGAAAATTCACAATCATTTCATTCGAAATTCCTGCATCTTCAGGTGTTCCTGGACCCGGCGAAATCACAAGGTGTGTTGGGGAAAGCTCTTCGGCCTGATTCAAGGTAATTGCATCGTTGTAATAAACGCTCACACGAGCGCCCAGGTGTGTAAACGCTTGAAACAAATTGTAAGTAAATGAATCGTAGTTATCGATCAGAAGAATGTGTTTCATAAATTTTCTTCCGACATTTTCAACATTGTTTTAAGTGCAAGAGCTTTATTCTGGATTTCGTCATGTTCTTTTTCAGGATTAGAATCGGCGACGATTCCTGCTCCGGCTGTATAAACGTATCGATCTTGTTCGCGCAACAAACAGCGGATTGAGAGACAATGATCAATCTGTCCTGAGCTTGAAAAGTAGCCGAGCGAACCGGCATAGAGTCCACGTTCATGCGGTTCCAATTCATCGATGATTTGCATTGCTCTAATTTTGGGTGCGCCGGAAACAGTTCCTGCAGGAAACACTGCCTTAAATAAATCTTTTATTGAAAGATTGTTTTCATTGAGTCCTTCCACCGTGGAAACCAGATGCATCACATGCGAATAGTTTTCGACTTTCATAAATTCAGAAACACAAACGGTTCCACTCTCTGCGATTCTTCCAACATCGTTTCTAGCAAGATCAAGCAGCATGAGATGTTCAGCTCGTTCTTTTGAATCTGCAAGCAAATCAGATCGAAATGCTTGATCTTCAATATCGTTGATGCCGCGCGGACGCGTTCCCGCGATCGGTCGAACAACAATGCGCGTTCGCCCATCCGGGCGTTTTTCTGTCCGTACCATTGTTTCTGGACTTGATCCAAAGAACTGAAACCTGTCCTGAAAGTTCAGATAAAACATGTAGGGTGATGGATTAATCATCCGTAACGCGCGATACATTTGAAATGGATCAGCATCTGATTTGCCTTCAAACTGCATCGACAGCACTGCTTGAAATATGTCACCAGCTTTAATGTATTGAAGAACACGCGAGACTTGATCGCAAAATTCATTCTGTGATGTCATGGAAACTGGAAGCGTTGATTTGCCGTGTCGCGGCAGTTTTACAGAAGATTGCAAACAGGTCTTGATTTCACGAGCTAATGATGTCTCTTCATCAGGATTAAGAGTTGAAGTGAGCACGATTTTCCGTTTCACATGATCAAAAGTTAAAATCGCGGAAGGTACAACAAACCCTGCGAGCGGATAACGTGTATTTTTCAAAGGCAGTTTTGGATGTAGACGTGATGCTGCATGATATGAAATAAATCCAATCAAGCCTGATTCAAGCGGCAAATCATTACAGATCGGCAATTCCGAAAGACTTTGTGATAAGTTCCCGAAGAATTCCTCAGCAGTTTCTGTATGAGACCAGAGAATGTATTTCTTGGGAAGTATTCCGATAAAGGAAAACCTGCCTACGGTCTCGTTTCGTTCTACACTTTCCAATAGAAAGATTGGGTGTAACGGGTCCAACTTCAAAAATGCAGATACCGGTGTTTCAAGATCCGCTGCGAACTGATGATTTGTATTCATTTTTTGTAGGGGCAGGTCTAGAACCGCCCGCGTGAATCATGACGCTTTCACTCGGACGGGTCTTAGATCCGCCCCTACCACAAAATAAAAAAACCCACCAATCCCTTTTTGGATTAGTGGGTTGTTGTTTTCTAAAGTTGTGCAGTCAGTAAGAGCCCAACAACCCGCTTAGTAGCGGTACCACCAATAATAGTGGTTGATTGTTGAGCAATAGATCATAATTATTTCTGACCTGAAAGAGAAGAATAACGGCATCGGTAAAAGGTTGTCAAGTAATAGAATCTTGTTTATGCTGTATGGCTCATGAAAATCCTTCTTATTGGGGGCACTGGTGTCCTCGGAAATAGTTTTTGCAGGCTAGCCAGTCAAAACCCTCACGCCAAAATTACAGCGCTTGTGCGTAATCCTGAAAAAGGAACTTCCCTTGAGATGTACGGTGTTGAAACTCTGCAGGGAAATATTCTGGATAGCGAATCACTAAAAGCAGCAATTCAAGGTCAGGATGTGGTGCTGAATTTTGCATCGGCCATCCCACGCAAACTAAAACCATCGAATCGAGATTGGGAATTAAACGACCGGATCCGCATTGAAGGCACTTCAAATGTGTTAAATCAATTGAGTGAAAGGGAAGTCTTCTACTGTCAAGCAGGCGTTGTTTTTCTCTACGGCGATCATCAAGGCGCCTGGGTAGATGAAGATTCGAATGTTTTTCCCGGACAATTTACGCAGTCATCACACAAAATGGAAGAAATGTTTCTTACAGCGCAAAATGGAATCAGTGGAGTTTCATTCCGTTTTTCGCTTTTTTATCATCCGGAAGCCTGGCACACGCAAACGATGCTGAAGGAATTAAGCCAGAGAAGGTTTCCGATTATTGGTGACGGCAATTATTACTGGAATATGATCCATGCTCAAGATGCCGCCGCAGCCGTATGGAAAGTTTTGAATGAGAAGGAATCCATTCGTAACCGTGAAATATTCATTGTCAGCGATGACCATCCAGTGACATGTGTTGATTTTTTACGTCATCTTTGTGACCTGCTGAAGACTACCGAACCGATCCGCATCCCCAAACGGATCGCAAAATTTGCGCTCGGATCAGACATTGTTGAAACTCTAACAGCATCCTTCCGCTGCAAAACTGAGAAAATAAAAAACCTTGGTTGGAGTCCCGTATTTCCTTCATTTAAAGACGGATTTAGTGCGCTTCTTTCCGTACTTTAAGCAGAACCCCCATTCCTTCGCTGAAATACTTGCGCGTTCTAACTCACCTTCTAATTAGGAGGGTAATCCTTTGCCATATTTCAGGCGAATTCTGCCTTTGCTGGCGCTTTTCCTGGTTTTCTGCCCGATTTCAGACGGACAGGATTATGAAGTTTCCATCACAAATGTGAACGTTTGGGTTAAGGTGAGCGATCGCTCTGGAAACCCTGTCTCAAACATGAAAAAAGAGGATTTTGAAATTTTTGAAGACGGAAAAAGAGTTTCGTCCGAATGTTTTGAAGAAGTGAAATTTGCTTTTTCACCGGCAGAGGCGACTACAGTCGTTACAAATAGCGCTGCCCCTGCGACGAAGCTTCTTCCGAAGAGATTTGTTTTATTTTTGGATTTGCATAATTCAACACAAATCGAATTTGAACGTCTTCGTCCCAAAATGGTTGAATTCCTGGATCAACTCTCAAAAGGCGAGCTGGGAGGTGATGTTAGTCGCCTATCTTGCATCAGGAAAACTGGGTGTTGTCAGCCCCTTTACTCGGGATTTCGGTCGGATCCGGGCATTGCTGGATCAAGCCAAAGGAAATGCACAACGAGATCAGAGGATCGCAAGGAATGAAAGTGAAATTACTGAAATCCTTTCTGTCTTAAAAATAACAAAAGATGCTCCTGATGTCCCTAACCCTGAGACTGTGGGTGATCAACGAGGCACTTCTGAAGGGGCAGGCCAAGCCGCGGCAGCTTTAGGAGTTGATAAGCATTTTTTTAATCTCGCCGTGAGCAACGCCTATCGACAGGCCCAATATTTTGCCCGGCAAGAACGAAATGCTGGCGAACATTCTTTTGGAGCACTCGAAAGTTTCGGCGACTATTATGGCAAAAGGTTATCAGAGGGTGAGCACACCATCATATTATTTCTTAGCGGTGGCGTAAGTTCCGATCCAGGGCGCCGCTATTACGATCTGGTAAATAATTTTGTCGGGAATCAAGCTGGAAATGTGAACCCTTCGGAATCCGCAATTTACTTATACTGAAAGTACAAAAGAAATAAACTTTGACCTCGAAAAACAAATTCAGCATAGCGTTGGAAAATTAAATCGGTATAATCTTACGCTTTATGCAATTAATACACGTGGGCTGGCTGGTTCCGGTCCCGATGTGACGCAGATGCAATCTTCGTACGCGGCATTTGATGTAAATCAGGCGCGCGATTATCAGGATTCTCTCTCACAAATTGCACAAGAAACTGGAGGCTTATCGTTTCAGAATTCTCAGAATTTTAAAGTTGGTTTTGATAATATTTTAGACGACTTAAGTCATCAATATCTTTTGTGTTATCAGCCGCCGGTACATAAGAAGGATGGCGAGTATCATTCCATCAAGGTTGTCAGCAAAAGAGCGGATGTAAATCTAAGGCATCGATTAGGATATGTGGATTAGAAAAAAAACATGCTTAACTCGCAAACTTTCAATCTTTTTAACTCTTTTTCTTTTATTGCAAAATTCGTCATTTCTAGGAAGTCAGCAGTACGAAGTATCCGTAACCACGATTAATGTTTGGATAAAGGTTGTTGATGATTCAGGAAAACCCGTCGAAGGACTTACGAAAGCAGATTTTGTTATTCGCGAGGATGATCATTCAATGGATATCACCTGCTTTGAAGAAATTAGAGGTGGAGTTGAAGCATCCATTCCTGAAGAACCCGAATCTACTGCCGATCGAGGAAGCGTTCCTGCCGTAATATCACGGAAGCTCGTTCTTTTTCTCGATCTCTTCAACACATCGCCCATTGAATACAACGATATTCGTCCTCAAATTCAAGAATTCTTAACTCAAATTAAAGAACGGAATTGGGAAGTCATGATTGCAACGTTGACACCCAAAGGGAAGATGGGAATTGTTGCGCCCTTTACGCGTGATATTGATGCAATCAGCCGCTCGCTTGAAAAAGCACCGGCCAATCCACTGCGAGACCAACGGATAACATCGGCAAAGTTAGAAATTACAAATATGCTTGAACAAACATTAAGGGGTGCAAATCAGGTTGATGATCGGTCGTTTGATACTCTCGTTCGTAGTGCATATAACACCGCTCAAGCTTATGCACGGGAGGAACGAGATGTTGCAAAATACTCGCTCTCTGCATTGGAGACTTTTGGAAATGAGCTTGGAAAAAGAAAAGGTGACGATCACTCAGTGCTTCTATTGGTTTCCGGAGGATTCACCGCAGATCCAGGAAGACAATATTTTGATTTGATTACTCGTTTCGTTGAGTGGGCTGGTGCAGCGAGCAATCCGATGGAATTGAATTTCCGATTTCCGGACAGTCAAAGAAAATTTAATTTCGATATTCGAAAAGAAATTCGAGATAGCATCGGCAAATTGAACCGTAACAACATTACGCTATACGCAATGAATACAAGAGGGACAGTCAATCCTGGCGCGGCTAATACTTCATCTATGAATAGTGTTCTCAGCCGGGAAGACTTTTCTGTTTTGCAAGACTACCAGGATTCGCTGATCGAAATTGCCAAGGAAACAGGCGGCACTTCATTTCAAAATTCAAGAAACTTTAAATTAGGGTTCAATAACATTTTGGACGATTTGAACCACTACTATGTAGCCTGCTTTAACGCACCCGAACATCCTAAGAAGGGTGAATATCATCGCATTAAAGTCGAAGTGAAAAAAGGCGACACGAAAATCAGATATCGACAGGGTTACGTCGATTAGATTACCGCAAAGGCGCTAAGAACTATTTGAGTTGTGGGTATTTTTCTTTAAGTTCCTCCGGAACACCAAAGAATCCAACCATTTTCCAGTTACCTCGTTCTTTGACGAACTCAATATCCTGACCCTGAACCGTTAACCACGCGGTACCTTTTTCCTCATCGATTTCGGAACTTTCAATTGTTGCCGCATTGGGACCGGCTGGTTCAAACTTATCGGTCCAGATTGTCGATTCGGTTGAAATCCCTTCACCAGGGCAGTCAAGACCGTAAAAAGCCGAACACATCTTCATGTAATTAGCGTTCCACCAGTCCTTATCTGCCTTCGTAAACGAGTTCAGGACTGCTTCATTCTCCTGCCGGCTTCCCATCATGCGATTCTTGACGTAATTTTGGAGTGTTTTTTCGGGCGTTGCGAAATAATCTTCACCACAACCCATTGAAAAAAGTAGTATGGCGACCGCCACACTGAATACCCTGCTCTTCATAGACCCCCTCCTTGTTCCCTATATGAAACACAAAAACGGCAAACTATGCAAAGTCTTTCGAAAGTGGGTTGTACATGTCTACGCCGAACGATAGAATTATAGGACGATGGCCAGTGAGTTACGCCGCCAGAAGCGTGTCCATCTGGATCTTCCATTGCAGATTACGCTTCTGGATGAGGTAAAAGGGATCCCTTCTGAAATAGAAGCGAAACTATCCAACCTCTCTGCAGGAGGTTGTGCATTTATTTGTCCACAAGAACTTCCCATTGGCACGCGGATAAAACTAAAAATTACTCTGAATGATCCTCTATCGCGCAAGTTTAAGAAATCGCAACTCACAGCACGCGGCGCAATTTGTAGAGTCCAATCCCGCAAAGAAGGACGTCTCTTAAGCGTTCGCTTCTTCAAGTAATTAGCAGTTCACTTTGTGTCTTTGCGGTAAATGGATTACCGTGCTGGATGCTTCGCTTCAATGACGCTTTTCATTCCACCGCGAACATTGAATTCACCGCGGACAGTCATGTGAACTGGTTCGCATGCACGCACAAGATCGCGAAGGATGCGATTAATAGCATTTTCGTAGAAGATGCCAACATCGCGATACGCATTGATGTAATTTTTCAGCGACTTTAATTCAAGACAAAGCTTGGAAGGCTCATACTTGATTTCGATTGTGCCAAAATCCGGCAAACCTGTTTTGGGACAGACCGCCGTATATTCCGGGATGGTTACACTAATTTCGTAGCTGGGATATTGATTTGGCCAGCACTCTATTTCAGGCAACGGTTCATTGATGCCAGATTTTGCATGATCTTCCGTATAATCAGACACTGGGAAATCTCCTTTGTGACGAATAATATTAGTTTGTACTTTCGTAGAGGTCAAAGCATGAAATTCTGGGTGCTCGTATCCCTGAGTCTTGCACTTCCTTTTGAATTGTTTTCATAAGAGCGGGGACCTGCAGTCATGGTAGGACTGATCAGTGGAAAAGAAATAAGGTTTAAGCTTGATCATATTGATGAAAACAAGGTCATCGGTATCAAGCCAGGACCAGAACGGATCGTGCTTTCGCGATCTGAAATCAGCTGGATGCGTTTCCGGCCGGAGGTCCCGAAAAAGATACCAGCCGGACGCGAAGGTGTGCTTCTTTCGGATGGGAAAATTCTCTTCGGTTCTCCAATCGGCATGGATGAGAAATACTACGTGTTTGAAGATGCAGATTTTAAACGCGACCGAATTGAAATCAAAAAAGTAATTTTTATTCAACTTGCCAATTCAAAAGATGCAATTCGAATCCCATCGGCTTCCAAAAATGCCATTACTTCTCAGGTGCGTGTGAATGCCGGACGGAATTGGACTCTTTCAAATCTAATGGTTCGTTCAGGACAACAGATCTGGTTTACAGTTGGTGACGATTCAGTTTCATATTGCTCCGGTTCTCCAGATGCTGCGTCTGCTGACGGAGTTCCCAATAGCGCAAACATGAATCTTCCCGTTCCTGAATCAAATGCTTGTTCGTTAATCGGTAAGATAGGAGAGCAGGGGAAGCCATTCCTGATCGGTTTTCAGCGTACGCCTGTTGTTTCTGAAACCTCAGGCCAGTTATTTTTGGGAGTGAATGACAATAACTTTGAAGATAACAAAGGACAATTTGATGTTTTTGTGAAGATTGAACATTCCGGAAGTATCGAAAAATCGCGGGACGCTGCAGCGGAGGGGAAAGATGCTTCGAATCCTTAAGATAACGTTCACCATGATCGTACTGGCTTGCATGCTGTCAGCATGCAAGAAAGAGGCAGCAGAATCAGATCTTCCCAGCAAAACGATTCCAAAAGGAACTCCCGTGGAAATCAATTACGAAAATGTCTCAATACTGATTGATGACATGCAAAGATTCTCGAAAGCCCTCAGGCCGCTGAAGTCAGACAAAATAACAGCGATCGATGAACGTTATAAAGGTGTATTTTTTGAGCAGAAGGCTAAGCCTTTGTTTTTGAATATCTATCCTGATCTTGATAATAAACGGGTCGTATTTTTGATTGCTCCCAAGGATCCAGCAACAGGTTCAAATTTCATGCTGAGATTTGAAAAGGATCTGCCGGTTGTAACCTCAAAAGAAATGGAGATTCAGATACGACTTACAGATCCTGAAGCTCCATTGACATGTTGGATGTCGATGGCTGATCCTGGAAAATATGTTTCGGAAGTTCAGAGCCATCTTTTCACTGTGCGCTATAAATTGTTCAAGAAATTCCGGCAAAGCGGCACTTTTGATTTCGATGCGTTAACGATTAAAACATATCGAACGCGCGGTGTACCCTTTATCGTTTTTGATCTTGATGATGCCGAGCTGACAGATGTAACTGCAAAAACAAGTTGTAAGTGTCAGCAAATGTAATTGGAGAAAGATTGGAAGAGGAACCTGTAGAAATTCCAATTACAGATACTCTTGATTTGCATACTTTTTCTCCCCGCGATGTTAAAGCTCTGGTAGAAGAATATCTGGAGCAATGCTCCCAACGCGGGTTTCGATACATTCGTATCATTCATGGAAAAGGAGTGGGCGTCCAAAAGAATATCGTGCAATCTGTTTTGGAAAAGTCTTCGCTGGTTGAATCTTTCGAGCAAGGCCCGGATTGGGGATCCACAGCCATCACACTAAAAAATCAGACTTAATCAGTAGTGGCAGACTCATACTAATGCCAGCGAACGCTGGAATCAGCGCCGCGCCGAAGGCCTGCGGCGGAGAAATCCCGAGGACGCGTCCGCTGCAATGCTTTTTCGCGGGCCGTGTTGAAGAGCCCTCTAGTTTTTGGGAGGTAATTGGGAAAAATCGTTCTGAATCAAATAGGTAATCCTCTCACTTTCGCTCAATCCTCAATGCCCGTGGCTCCGCTAGTTGCGCCGAAGTAGCGAAATTTTCCAGTTCAATGAGACTTCGTATCCTGCATTGTCGACAAAACAGCGATTCTATTCTTGAACTATTTCTTGTCCTTTCAATCAAGCAACGGAAACATTTTGAATGCCTTTCTACCGATACCGTGTGCTTCATACCAGTGTAACTCAGAAGAAAATTTCAAAACTACATTTTGTTTCCAATGCGTTCGAACAGCTGGTAGCTATCCTAAATGACGTTTTATATTGCGTCAATTCGGACGTATAGTCAGAATAAGGCGGGAAAGACTAGCAAACGACGCATTTTTAATGCGTCATTTCGTGGAGTCTTTATCGTCACCCTTTTCAACGCCGAGTTCTATCAACAGGCTTTTAGCGTGATAGCCGTTGCGGAGCATTTCTGCAATCGCTGAAGGGTGCACCGAAATCTGGCGAGCTTTTTCTTCCACGTAGATGAAATTCCGCGTAAGTCCGTGACGATTACGATCAAAGTTAATTCCAACAAATTCACCGGCCCGGTTCATGACAGGACTTCCTGAGTTGCCGGAATACGTATCTGCAGTGGAAACGAAGTTAAGAGGGGCTTCTAGATTCAACTTCTGTTTGTTCTTTCGCCAGCTTTCCGGCAATGAAAATGGTTCACGATTTTCATGCTCATCCGATCTCAAAAAAGCTCCGCCCAGTGTAGTTGCCAGTGGAATTTCCTGATCGGCTTCGGAATATCCTTTTACAAGTCCATATGCAAAACGTAGAGTAAAAGTTCCGTCCGGGTATTGAGATTTTCCTGTTGTACGGAATCTGGCAATTTCAATTTTCGCGTAAGCCTGGCGCTCTACTTCTTCAACTTCAGATTCGTATCGTGTGCGTAATTTGCGTGCATGCGAATCAATTTTTAAAGCAAGTTGGATCATACGATCGTCCGATGTTTCAATTGCTTTCCATCCGGCGTCAGCAATTTTTTTACGATATTCAGGATCGATCAGCTTTGTCCCTGAAACAAGTTCAGCGGCACGCGCTTCAGGTGAGCGTCCATCTAAAATTTCCAGAACTAATGGATGACTGCCCCCAAGATTCTGAGCAAGAAAAATCAACGATCCAGTCAGTTGAGCTTGCTCCAATTTTGGAGAAATAGGCGCAGGAGAATAGAGCTTTTGTTTCAACGAATCCAAATTCGAGTCTCGGTATTCTCGCAGCCTATCTGGTCCTGGTTTAGGAATCTCAATTGCCATGCGGGTTAGATATCTCGCAATTTCAAATAAGGTTGAATCAAACGCATCCCCTTTTTCTAACAACATGTACTCATGCCAGAACTGTTTTCTAGACGTCACAGATTTTTCAATTTGTTCCCATGCACCTGAACATTCAGCCTTAAGTTCAGGATTTGAATTCACTTCGGTCAGGAGTTTTGATTCATTCTTTACCTTTATTTCCATGATGGAAGCATCGAGTAATCCTCTGTATTGACCGGCCGCAGATTTCAAACTGTTACCGGCGTCATACAGCTTTTCGCCGGCAAGTTGTCTTTCCTCTTTCCCGAGATTAGAAAATTGACGAAATAAACCTTCGCGATACTGCTGTTTGTTTAAGCTATACGGAAGAAAAACATCACGACGGAATTTTAAGCCTGCGATCGTATCGAGACGATTCGTTGATGACGGATTGCCGATGACAAATACAAGATCATTTTCGGCAGCACCGGAAGCGTTCCATTTCAAAAAATAGTCGGGGTGCGCGGGCTTGCCATTTTCATACGCGCGGAAAAATGCGATATCGAAATCGAATCGCGGAAATTCGAAATTATCAATGTCACCTCCAAATGAGGCAACCTCAGCCTCAGGTGAAAACACAACCCGCACATCAGTGAATTTTTTGTAACGGTAGAGATGATACAACCCGCCATGATAAAGCGTAACAATGTCACTCCGGAGTCCAGTTTTATCCGCTGATTCTTTTTCAATTTCTGACATCTTTTTTTGCCGGGCTTCTGAAGCTGCCTGCGTTGACATTTCGGCGTAACAGCAGAGTTCACAAGTTCTGTGACGTCATCAATCGATGTGAGAACATTCAATTCAAGATCCGGACACTTTAATTCCTCACTGCGTGTAGCTGCAAAATATCCGTCGCGATAGTAATCTTTGCCGGCAGGACTTAATTTATCTAAACAATCTCCACCTACATGATGATTCGTAATGATGAGCCCTTCGGAAGACACAAAACTTCCGGAGCCACCGCTGTTGAAACGCACAGCAGATTTTTGGGCTCGTTGTAGCCATTCCGGTGTTAAAACGAAATCGTATTTTTGTTTTAGTTGATCGACCGGTGGGTCAGTTAGCAGCCACATGCCTTCATCGGCATGGATAGTGCCAGCCATTAAAAAGAAAATCAAAAAAGTAAGTGCTTTTTTCATAATGTTTACGATTACCGGTAGGGGCGGCCCTTGTAGTCGCCTTCTGCTAATGGGCGACCATAAAGGTCGCCCCTACTTCAATAGAAATTGTTGAAGGAAGAGCGTCATAGCTGCTGCTTGATAATCCCTGTTCGTCTTTTTTGCAAAACCATGACCTTCATCTTTTGCCATCAAATACCAGACAGTGTTTCCCTGGCTCCGAACACTTTTCACAATTTGCTCGGCTTCGGTGAATGGAACACGAGGATCGTTTTTACCTTGCACAACAAATAGCGGACTTTTAATCTTAGTTGAATTTGTAAGAGGCGAAATTGAATTTAAGAATTCCCTCATTTTCGGATCCCGTTCATCTCCGTATTCCGCTCTTCTTAAGTCACGGCGGTAAATTTCGGTGCTTTCCAGAAATGTTACGAAACTACTGATTCCTACAACATCGATGCCGCATCGAATCCGTTCTCCAAACTGAATCAGCGATGAAAGCACCATAAAGCCGCCATAGGAGCCTCCATACACAGCCACTCGTTTTGAATCCAATTCCGGCTGTGTGGCAATCCAATCCAACAACGCTCCAATATCTTTTACCGAATCCAAACGTTTATCCCCATTATCCAATTGCAAATAACTTTTACCAAAGCCGCTAGAACCTCGAACGTTTGGAACAAGTACTGCGAGGCCGAGTTCGTTAACCCAGTACTGAAAGTTTGAACTGAATGCTGCCTTTGCCTGAGATTCAGGTCCGCCATGAATGCTAATGAGCACTGGATGCTTTTGATTCGCAGTTGCTTTTGGCTTGTAATAAAACGCCGGTATCATGCGAGCTTTTCCATCGACGGAATCAAATGATGGAAACTTTATCAGTTGTGGCTCAATAAATTTTGAAGAATCAATTCCGCCTGTTTCACTGAAAGTCCAGCGTTCCACTTTTCTTGAAGCAGTATCCAGTGAGTACACATCTGACGGCGAATCTGCAGAGCTGAGATTAAAAGCTAATCTCTTGCTCTGCCGGTCAAATTTCAATTTAGAAATCACACCTGCCGGGAGATCTACAACTTTTGCGCTGTTTGGATCGTTTGCAGCGCCAAAGTGAAGCTTACTGATTCCAGCTTCATTTGAACTAAATGCGATCCATTTCCCATCTAAAGAAACAACGACCAATTCAATGTCCCAATTCATCTCGACAAGGACTTGTTTCTTTTTGGTATCAGGATTCCAAAACGTTAAACGATAGAATTCACTATCTTCATCGGAGACGTAATAAATTCCAGAGCGGTCACGTGCATAAGACGCTGTGTCGTAACGAATCTTTTTCTCGGATGGATTAATTTGAGTTAGCTCTCCTGAAGATGCATCCATTTCGTAGAGGTATGATTCGTTTGCGGAAACGTATTTCATCACCAGAATCTTTTTATCATCAGCTGACCAGTCAAGAGGAGCCCAGAATCCACTCACTTCTTTCACCATGCGTTCTGATTCAGGTTGAAGCGGATTCATCAGCCAGAGATCGTAGTCTTTGCTATTTCTTTTCGTGCTGTGATACACAGCCTGATTTCCGGAATTTGAAAACAAAACAAAGCTGTTAACGCTCTTTCCGCCGTCAGTCAAAAGCCTGGACGTTCCTTCTTTCAGATCAAACCAGTAAAGTTGCTCGAACTCACCGCCGCCTTCATTCATTTGAAAGATGTATCCTTTTGGCTGATTCTCTTGCGGAAAAACTGCCGTTGTTACTGGCTCTCGAAAAAATGTCATCTGCTTTCTATGCATGCCAGGTGAGGAAACGTGATGGATCTGATTTGTATCTGCAAAACGAGTTGAGATCAGCATTCCATTCCCGGATGGTTCCCAATCGCTGAATGATGCAGAACGCACATTTTGATATTGATCCAGCCTTTCAAAGACTGTTTTCGGAATTTCCGGAATATTCTCAATCACAAGATTTCCGGCTTCCCGCCTTTCTTGAGCGATAAGTATTGTGGTGATTCCAATCACGATAAGCACGAATATTATTTTTTTCATAGTTTGATTTTTACGGATTTTACTAACGCCGATCACGCGCTCTTTTCAATTCTTTCTGCGATGGTTTCAGACAAGGAATCCAGATCTTTATACAGCTCAGAAATATTTGCATACCTTTGAGCAGCATTTTTTGCCATTGCTTTTAGCAAGATGCGATCGAGCTCGGGCGGGATATGTGGATGAAGACTTGAAGGTTTTGGGGGTAATTCTCGAATGTGCATATTCAAAACAGCCAGCGCTGAATCCGCCTGGAAAGGTAATCTTCCGCAGAAAACTTCAAACAACACGACACCTGTTGAGTAGACATCTGTGCGATGGTCAAGCTCGATGCCTTGTGCTTGTTCCGGCGACATGTAATCCGGGGTTCCCATCACTGTGCCGGTCGAAGTCATTCCTTTCATTTCTTCTAATCGAGCAATTCCAAAATCCATGATTTTTACATCACCGCTGCTTTCAAGCAAAATATTTTGTGGTTTGATATCGCGATGCACGACGCCCTTTTCATGCGCTGCATCGAGCGCGGCACAAATTTGTTTGCCAATTTGTAATCCAATTTTCAGCGGAAGCATTCCACGCTGACGTACAAGCTGTTTTAAAGTAATTCCTTTTACGTATTCCATACTGATCATGTAGTAGCGATCCAGTTCAGAATAGTCATAGGTTCTGACTACATGCCGGTGAGTAATTCGCCGCGCCAATTTCAATTCTTGCTTGAATCGTTCCAATGCGGCAGGATCTTGTGTAAACGCTTCACCCTTCAACATTTTCAAAGCAACAATTTCATCGAGTTGGCGATCGTGGGCCTTTAAAACAACTCCCATACCGCCTGTCCCTAGTACTGATTGAACTTCATATCGATTCGCGATCACAGTGCCGGGAGCCAGAGACGACATTGTTTGCTGGGCAGGCTGAGATTGAGATTGAGGCGTGATCGTAGGCTGCTGGTGTGGTGAAGAAATCGTTGCAGCATTCGATGCCATCGTGCTGGATTGCGTCGGCTGGTTCGAAAGGTACTGAACGAGTTGCGCCTTTTCTTTGAGTTCGCCTAGTAAACGCTGAAAGGTATGTGCAAGAATTCCAACTTCGTCACCTGATTTTACTTTGATATCGACATCATAGTTGCCTTCCTTCACTTCATTGATTGCATGAGTTAGATGCCGCAATGGCCCTGTAATCCTTCGCGCTCCAAGGAAACTAATAAGAAAGGCAACTCCCATGATTCCAAGACCTACATATAAAACATTTTTTTGAAACTGACGGAATCCAAATAACTCTCGATCCAAAGATCGAAATGTTACAAAACTGGCCATATCTTTTCCGGCAGAATCTTTTAACCGCCGGGCTATACCGATATAGTTTTCGGGACCAACTTTGAAGCGAAATGTTTCGGTATCCTTATCGCGATTTGATTTGTAAGCTGAAGCAAGCTCATTTTTCTTTTCCGACATCGTAGTTGCAATGAGGACGGGATCAGATTTTTCCGCGGTTAGAAAGAATGCAGTTTCGGAATGCGTCAGGCTTTTGATTTCAGATGCGAATGCATCGTTGATGGAATAGCCAACCGCGAGACAAGCGGTCATTGAATCTCCTGTAATTACAGGCAGCGCAACCGCATCATATAATTCCTGACCCTCCACCCACAATCCGGACACTTCATCTCCGTTCAATGCTTCTTGCATTAACGAAATGTTTGCAATATTCCGGCCTTTCATTGCAGGTTTGTCAGTGCGCGCAAGAATGATCCCATCAGGATCAGTCACAATGATGAAATCACTTTTTGTTTTTGGCTGTTCCTGTTGTACAAGATCCAAAATGCTATTCGTATCAGCTTCGGCGATATAAGCCTGAAAGTAGGGATATTGAGCAATCAGGTTATTTGCAAGTTTCAGTTTTGTGTATCGATCTTCCTGAAAATTATCATATGCAGTTAAGGTTTCAGTAAGAGCGCTACGGATTGTTTCTTGTGCGAGATCATTTGCCTTGCGTGAACTAAAAACATTGGTGACAAAAATCAAGAGGAAGATTAGGAGTGCAGTGAAGATGAAAAACTTAATAGCAAGGCTGATCCCCTTACGTTCAGTACTTCTCATTTTCGTCAGTCGAATAGTCCTTGCCGAATTTGTTTTTGTGTTTTACTTTTTTGAAATTCTTTCCATCGATGGAAAGCTTAACTTTCAGTGGCGATTCTGAGACCTGGATCCTTTGTTCACTCTGTCCTTCTTCTGTATAGGCTTTAAGGAGGTAAGTACCGTTAGGAACATCACCCAGAGAAAAGCTGCCTGTTTTGCTTGCGCTTGTTAAATAAGAGCTATTTGCTACAACAATTGTCGCACTCATTTGGGGATGAACATTACAAAATACGCGAACAATCCCGGGTTTTGCAAAGCTATGAGTTTTGCTTGCACCTCCTTTATAGAGGCCCAAATCAAATTCATTTGGCGCTGAAACAGAAAACAAATTGTGGAAAATCGGATCGTAATTTGGAAATGTTATTTTAGCTCCCACCGGGACTGCCATAGAACGAGGGCTGAGCTGTTTGTTCTTCGTCGACATTGAATAGTCTTTTTTGGATTCTCCAACGGCAGCTGATGTGGCGCGTACTTCATCCAAATAAATAACGACAGAAGAAAGATCTTCCTTTTTCTTGTCTCCTTTTAATATAACTTCAATGGTTCCTGAGACTTCATGAGCAAAACAGACCGCAGAAAACAAAAAACACAACATAAAAATGGTGGAAAAAATGCGCATCGAAAGCCTCGTTGAAGAGCAATCTTATCACAAGGAGAGTAGGATTAAACTTCGTGGTTAAATAAAGGTATCAACAGAAGGCGTGTATGAAGTGGAAAGTGAGATTGCAAACAAAGCGCAAACGGAAATATGCACTTAGAGTTAAAGCAAATTCGATCGAAGAGTTAGTTGAAAAATTAGCACGTCATGCCAGCAATTTAACAGACATCACTATTGAAACACCTGTTAGCGATCCGCTGTATTGGAAATCAAGAATCTTAACCCGGCTCTTTTCGAAAACACGTAAGGATAAAAAAAGTCCAACCTTGTTCTGACTATCTCGCATTTCATCGCATTCAGGATAAGGCCGGGGCGGACACCGCCCCGGCTGGTACTCAGCCACTCCGTTGAAGGAGCTTATCAGGCCGTTATTTCTTTTTCTTATCTTCGAAATTGTGGCGCAAGCCGCCATTTTGGAGTGGAACTGAGGTTTCAGTCTGTAAAGAACTGTTGGTTTGAATTCCGAATCCCAAGATTTTTCCACCACCTGGTCCAACAAAAACAATCTCAACACTTCCAGCTGTCCATGTTGCACCGACGGGTAGAAATGATGTCAAAGCAGAATTCAAACTTCCATGTGCAGGCAGTACCATTCTTTCTGAAGCAGCAGCCAATGTGCCATCTTCATTAAAGAAACGGACTTTGAACCGTCGCGGAAAACGTGGGGAACCATTCTTCAAACGAAGACTGGTAGTCACATTCGGATCAGCGATTGAAGTCCATGAAAGTTGAATTCTCCCTGCTGTAAATTCAGGAATGTTCTTTTTGTCTTTTACAATCATCACAATGATGTATCCACCAGGTTCTCCATCCAGTGTGATTTGCATTGTGTTATTGCTTTCTAGATTGACGGGTTTAATGATCCTTTCAACCGTTTCATTTAACTCGCCAGGATCCACAACCGAACTTCCGTTCACTGTTATGTTCCCGCTTGTTACACGGGAATCCTGTTCATCGTCTCCGTTAAATACGATCAGAAACCCATCGTTTTCAGTTGTAGCAAATGCTTCATCAAAAACGTTTGGTGATCCTTCTGACCGCTCATAGGCTTCAGGACCAAAAAGGATAACGTCTGCGCCTGATATCGAAACCAGAGGAAGCAGCATGAGTACCATCACGTACAGAACTTTTTTCATTTCTGAGTTACCTCCTTGGTTCAACATCTGAAACCCACTAACGGGTCGAAGGTTACACTTCTACTACAAAAGGTTAAACGGCTTTGCATGCCGCAGAGGAGCAGAGGGGCAGGGGAGCAGAGGAGATTAGAATTATGGATTCAGGCGACTTGCTAGGCGTGGGGCGCTTCACATGGCTGCTGAATTTCCATTTGGAGTGTTGTGTGACTCAAATGAAAACTATTGCGAAGGATTGCTTCAACACGTGTTCTAACATCAGAAGGATCAGAAGAGGGAGGAATTACAATATGAGCACTCATCGCATGAGATTTGGATCCAATACTCCAAACATGAAGATCATGGATATTGGCTACACCTTCACAACTCAAAACAGATTTTCTAATTTCCGCAGGATCTAAATGTCTTGGAGCGGATTCCATCAGAATATGAACTGAATCGCGGACCAAACTCCAGGAACTGTAAAGTACGAGTGCTCCAATTACAAAACTTAACAGTGGATCAAATCCGTACCATTTTGTTATCGCTATTAAAATACCGGAGAGTAAGGCGGCAACGGATCCTAATGCATCTGCAATCACATGATAATAGGCGGATCGAAGGTTCATACTGTCATGGCCATGAAGGAGCCAGGCCGCAACTAAATTAACGATCAAACCACCAGCACCAACAATGATTACGCCTGATTCAAATACTGGTTGCGGATTAAAAATTCTTCGAAATGCTTCAAAATAAATAAATCCCACCATCAACCAGAGAGTCATTCCATTAAAAAGTGCGGCAAGAACTTCAGTCCGAAAATATCCATACGTACGTTTTGATGTAGGAGCTCTACGGGTTAGATATGCAGCGTATGTAGAAATGAGCAGAGTAGCCACATCGGAAAGCATATGGCCTGCATCAGAAAGTAATGCCAGGCTTCGCGTGTAGAAGCCTGCAACAATCTCAACGAAGAAAAACAAAGCCGTGATGATTAAAGCTCCGCGCAGAGCACGAAGATCGCTCGAATCGGAGTTGTGAGTATGTGTCATAAAAAAATTAGAATTTCCATCTTACCTCAATGTGAGGCATTGAGGCGGATCAAAGAACCGTCCTATACAAACAAAATAATCCAAACGGGCGGGTCTTAGACCCGCCCCTACATGTAAACAAGCGTTTGCAGAAACGCAATAATCTGAACAGCGACATTTTCCGAGAAGAATGTCTCCTCTGGCTTCAGAGTATGCCAACATTTGTTGGCTATCGTCGTTTCACATTATGAACCGCAAAATGACCGTTATCGTCGAGAATGGTCCATCTTCATCATATATTAAGGCAGGCACGGACTTTGCTCCACAATTCTACAGTTGACTGTTGCAGACACGACTCTTGTCTGCGGAACAGATTGTCGACTCTAACCAAAACAACAACAGATTTTTTCAACAAAATCAGCCAACTCCTTAGGAGGGGTTATGAAAAGACTGTTCACCGTCACCTTCCTTATCGGAGCATTTTTGCTCGCAACATCTTTCAGTTTGGCACTTACGCCGAAAAAAAATCCAGGTCCCTTGGAAGAAAGAGAATTTTTCAAACCGGACCTGTATATCAGCACTTCTCATGTTGGTCTGGAAGATGTTAGCGTACAACTCGCAAACCGGAGCGAATGGGACAGCTTTTTAGGAAAGAATGGATTAAATTTCCAAATCTTTTTGGATCCAAGATCAGGAACACCTTCCAATGTCATTGGGGCTATTCCGATGATTCCTGGAAATGGATTCAACAACACTCTTCAAAAAGCGGACCTTAGCAACAAACTCGGACGACCGATTAATAACGTAACAGCGAAAGTCGTTGGCGAATTGATGCGTGGGTTCTTAAAAGAAAATCAGGCTGCGTTTCAGATTGATTTATTGCAGCTTGGTAAAGTGCGAGCGGTTCAAGTATCTGAAGATCTATGGCACATAAATTTCCCTCAAGTCGTAAATGGAATCACAGTGCGAGAAGGCCGTGTTTCAGCAACGATTAATCATGGCAATCTTGTTACGATGGGAACTGAAGGATGGGGCAATGTAAAAATTGATACAAAGCCTAAAATCACTTCAGCAGCAGCGTTGGAAATCGGCTTTAAATATGTCGATGGAAAACAAAGTAATGACGTAATGTGGAAAGAAGCCGGATTAGAAATTATTCCGGTTGCGTCCGCAAGTGGTAAATCGGGTGAAGCTTATGTTGGGCCAGTGGGTGAAGGATTTGGACATCGACTGGTTTGGACATTTGGTTTTGAAAGAGCTCCTGAACTTGCGCGTTGGGAAATGATTGTCGATGCACATTCTGGCGAATTACTCGCGTTTCAGGATAAGAACCATTATGTAAATAGGAAAATTAATGGTGGTGTTTATCCGCTCACAAGCACAGGCATTTGTCCATCTGCAGAATTCTGCGGAATTATGCAGGCAGATTATCCAATGCCCTGGGCAAATACAGGTCTAGCTGCTCCAAACAATTTCACAAACAGTGCTGGTGTTTATAACTACACAAGCGGAACTGTTACCACAACACTGAGCGGACGGTATGTTCGTATTCTGGATAATTGCGGCGCAATCAGCCAGAGTTCGAGTACCGGAGACATCTTGATGGGTGGAACGAATGGCCAGCATGATTGCACGGTTCCGGCAGGAAGTTCAGCCGGAAATACTGCACCATCGCGATCTGCATTTTATGAAGTGAATAAAATTGCAGAACAAGCACGTGGTTGGTTGCCAACCAACACATGGTTGCAAAATCAGTTAACGGCCAACGTCAACATTAATCAGACATGCAATGGATTTTGGAATGGTTCCACAATTAATTTTTATCGAAGCGGCGGCGGTTGCAGAAATACTGGTGAACTCGCCGGCGTTTTTGATCATGAGTGGGGCCATGGAATGGATGATAACGATTCAGCAGGCGCACTCAGTAGTTCCAGTGAAGGATATGCTGATATTGCTGCGATCTATCGTTATCAATCTTCATGCGTTGGTTATGGTTTCTTCTCAACCGCTGATGATGGATGCGGACAAACTGCAGATGGTACGGGATTCAATGCCAATGAAGCACAACAAGGTGCGGCTCATTGCGACACAAATTGTTCCGGTGTACGTGATGCAGATTTTGCACGCCATACTCCGAACACTCCGGACACTCCTGCGAATTACACCTGCATAAGTTGTTTGCCGAGTACAGGATTGTGCGGACGTCAGACGCATTGCACAGCTGCACCAACACGTCAAGCGGCATGGGACTTTGTTGCGCGTGATCTACCAGCGGCAGGTTTCAATTCCAATACCGCATTCATGATTGGAAACAAAGTTTTCTATCAAGGAAGCGGTAATGTTGGTGCGTGGCATGCATGTACATGTCCATCGACATCCAATGGTTGCGGAAGCACGAATGGTTACATGCAGTGGCTTGCTGCCGATGATGATGATGGCAACATCAATAATGGCACGCCGCACATGACAGCGTTGTTTAACGCATTTAACCGTCACAACATGGCGTGTGCAACTCCAACGCCTGTCAACAGCGGATGTGCAGGAGCACCCACTGTTGCGCCAACAGTGAATGCAACAGCAGGGGATCATCAGATTTCACTTTCGTGGAATGCTGTTTCAGGCGCTGCAAAATATTGGGTGCTTCGTACGGAAGGACATGCAGGATGTAGTTATGGCAAAGCGCTGAAGGCAAGTCCGACCGGCACTTCGTATGTTGATACCGAAGTCGTAAACGGACGGACCTACTATTACAACGTTGTAGCTGTTGCTGCTTCGAATTCTTGTTTTGGACCTGCACAGAGTGGATGCGCGTCTGCTACACCAACAGGCGGAGGTGGCGGTGATACAACACCACCAACAACATCGATCACATCGCCTGTAAATGGAGCAACTGTCAGCGGCACGATCGCAATCAATGCGAATGCAGCAGACAACGTTGGTGTAACAAATGTCGAATTCTATGTTGATGGCGGTTTGGTTGGAAGCGATGCTTCTTCGCCTTACAGCGTTAACTGGAATACGACTACAGTTGCAAATGGCAGCCATTCGATTTTCTCCAGAGCTTTTGATGCAGCTGGAAACATGGGACAAAGCCTATCGATCAATGTGACTGTAAATAACGCGACAGGTGGAACCGCTGTATTCGATCCTGTTTTGCAAGCGCCAAAATGTGCAAGTCTTGGCGCCTCTTGCGATACTGGAACATCGCTCGTTCTTGGTCGCGCGAATCTTGGACCAGAACCGAATCAACCAAATACGATCAATGATTCCTGTGCCGATGGAACATCAGGTGCATTCCATTCTGATGAATCCAATGATCGCATCCGCGTCTTCACAACGGATGGGACAAATTTTGCACCGGGAAAGACTGTTCAGATAGATGCAACGGTTTGGGCATGGACTACTCCTTCAGCAGATACAGCAGACTTCTTCTACGCTGCTGATGCGAACGCTCCAAGCTGGGTGTTCATCGGTAGTAGAACACCAACAGCAGCCGGCGCACAAAATTTGTCTATCACATACACAATGCCGAATGGTGGCGCACTACAGGCTGTTCGTGTGCAGTTCCGATATCAAAGTTCGGCAACAGCATGCGCAGCAGGTGCATACAACGATCGTGATGACCTGGTCTTCGCAGTTACAAGCACACCCGTTACAACGGTGTTCTTCGATAACTTTGAAACAAGTCTGGGATGGATCACGAATCCTAATGGAACCGATACCGCAACCACCGGTCAGTGGCAACGTGGTGACCCGCAGCAAACCACTTCAAGTGGAACCAAACAGCTTGGAACAACTGTTAGTGGTGTTAATGATCTGGTCACTGGCGCTGCCGCAGGAACTGCAGCAGGCGATTTTGATATCGATAGTGGTGTCACTTCAATTCAATCTCCGCCTATTGTGTTGCCTTCATCTGGAACGCTGACATTGTCGTTCAGTTATTACCTCGCTCATGGAACCAACAGCTCAACAGCGGATTTCTTCCGCGTCTTTGTGGTTGGATCAACGACTCAACAAGTCTTGCAAGAGTTAGGCGGAACTGAAAATGACAATGGAGCATGGATTACAGGATCAGCCAACATCAGTGCTTTTGCTGGTCAAACTGTTAGAATCCGAATCGAAGCAGCAGACGCAAGTACTGCAAGTCTTGTAGAAGCTGGTGTGGATGATGTAAGAATCACGCAACAATAAGTTTTGATTGGTAGGGGCGGGTCATTAGACCCGCCCTCTCTTTCTAACTCTGCGTAATTACAATTTCAGATTTGCTACGGCAGCCGAATACTGAACAACGTCCCACTTCTTCCCAACACTCTTTATGATGTCGTGTATTGCACTCGCGGCAAGAAACGGTGTCATCTTTTGTTGTGAACTCACCACGACAATACGGACACAGAACATCGGCAGCTTCCAGAATTTTTTGGCGAACCTCAGTATCCATTAAGAATCGTCCAAGGCGAATGAAGGCTGACAATACTTGAGGCCAATTCTCCATCGAAGTATCCAGTTGCAAAGTTCGATCTGCGCTGAGAATTCCAGGTTTGGCTACTACTTTTGAAAAAAATGAAAGTGCTTCTAAAAATGATGCAATATCACTTTCAGAGATCTCTAAACTCTTATTTCTAAACTTTGATTGCTCTACTGTGAATTCGTGGGGATGTCCGCCTTCTAAAACTGCGTTCAGAAAGTAATTTTTGGAATCAGCAGGAGAAAGTGTAATTCTAAGTTCATAACGTTTTGACCGGGCGATGAAGTAATAGTGTTTATTTATGTTGGTCAAGGAAAGATCCTTGTATCGTTTGACGCTGTCATAAATCGCGAGAACTATTGGTGCCAGATCTGCACTGACATCGTGGAATTGTGAAGGTAATAATTCTTGCTCTTTTGTCTTTTTGGTAGAACTTGAATTTCTTCGGCCAGTTCGTTTTAGAACTATTTTCTCTAAAAACTCTGTCCAGCGGGAATGAAGCCACGCTCCAATGATTAGAAGGATGAACAGACCGAAAACAGAAAAGAGGATGATATAGAGAAATGTTTCCACATCGTTGATTGTACTTCGGAAGCCTTCGTAAGATTGTAATGCCGCCCCCGGTGTGAAGGTGCGGAGGCGGCTTTGTACAACCCGGGAAGTATTGCAGTCTACAAACTGTCCGGACCTAAATCGCTGATCTTTCCGTTCCAATCAATCAAACAAATCCGTTCGTCTTTGACGAAATAGACCCCTTCCTTTGTTCTGCTGCGAAAAATATTTTCAAAATATTTTTCACTTTCTAAATTTAAATCAAACTTCTGCAAAGTCTGTCCAGTTCCTAAATGAATTTTTGAAAGATTCTCTCCCGTTAAAATCCATAACACTTCGTTTTCTTTTTTAACGATATTTACAAAATATGAATATTCAGGAGTTGTTTGTATTTTGAAAGGCGGATATACAATTCCGGTTTCTGATAGGAATAAAACTTCTTTTGCTTTCCAAGTAACTAAATCTCTTATCACCCAGGCAGATCCTCCACCCGGAACGCTTTCCCCCGTGAATCGATGATTATTCGTCCAGCTCTTGGTGCCTAGACGCGTAATCGAACCATCCACATTGCAGACGTAAAGGGCAACATTCTTTTCATCAGAAACAGGCAATACAAAATAAGGTTGGTTATTTTTGTAAAATGCGGGGGGCAAACTTGTTGCCATAAATGAATAGAGCTCACCTGTTCCCGGAAGGGACCATTTTTGAACAGTTCCATCAGATAGTTGCCGTGACAGAATCTTTTTGTCTGGAGATAGCGAAGCAACTTTGCCACTTTCCAGCTTCTCCTTAAACAAAATATTTCGAATTTCTCCAAGAAAGCCACGTTCAGGATCCCTTGGAAAGAATTGCCACTCACTTAATCCGCTCTCTGCAAGAGTCGCACGTGCAATCTTCGTTGGCGTATATCCGTATATGCACTTCTTTGTGCCGCAGTCGATAAAATAAGATGGCCATACTCCCTTTGAAGCAAACTCACTGTGAAGTATCTAACTTCTCACCTTTGGTTGATCTCCAAATTCCGAAGTCCTTTCCGTCTGTTTCATCATTGCGAATAATTGCCCAGAATTCCCCTGTATTAGAGTCTTTATGTGCAGTGATCACATCAAGCTCTTTTGGTTTTGAAAGCAAATTAAGTAGAGTTAGTGGAACTTTCCGCAACACATTTCGGCGCTCGGGGGTGATATGCAGCATATTTCCCGTATGAGTACTAAGGTAAAGCCCACTGTTCTCGGTTAGTTCCGATGGCGGAGTCAAATATTCATTAACCAAATAATAATAATTTCCTTCCACTAGCCTGGTTTGAGCTTTGTAAGACGTTCCAAGCAAATCTAGAAAAAAAAGAATGCCTCCGGAAATCAATATCACAGAGGCAACAAATCCAGGGATCCACCGAAGCCGTTGTTGTCTTTCAATTCGTGTAGAAATCAGTGCCAGCGCGACGAGTCCTCCAACGAAGCTCAGAATAAAAGAAGTAGTCGACCACAAAGTTTGAATAGGCTCGGCTTCCGACACGTATGGATTGTGAAGAAACAGCAGGAAAAAAGATCTTTGCAGAACGAAAACTCTTTCAAACCAAACGATGAGTGCAGCGATTACGATTGCCAGAACATTGTGATTCAACCAGTAGGCAAATATAAAACAGAGCATATGGAAATGAATGATTAGCAAAATAGAAAGAGCCGGCTGCATCCAACTTAAATTTTTTGATGAGCCGAATGTGTAGGCGCCGAGTAAAAAGAGGGAACTTCCCGCTAACAGATACAGAACGTTAACAAGATATGCACCTAAAGTTTTTTGAGCTGAAGAAAAGGGTAAAGCTTCTTCGGCACTCTTGTAAGGTTCATTTCTTAAATTGCGTGCAGAAGTTGCTCCCGTTAGAGCCAGTACAATAACAAAGCCCACGGTCAGTATTGCGAAAACATCTTTTAATACTTCACCAAGATTTCGATTTCTGTAAACAGCTTCTGCCAGGAAGCAAAGTACAACCGCTGCTGCGATTCCTACAACAACGAGAAAATCCTGCCTTTGTTTTCTAAATTCGAGACGCATCACATTAGCGAGCATGCGTAACCTCCTTCTTTAACAGCAGAAGCTTTAAAGTCGATTCCAACGGTAGCGGTTCAATTTCCATTTGATCCAATACAGGTATTGATTGAAGTTTTTGCGAAGTTGCCGGATCAATGGTGAGCCATGCAACAAGATTTCCGTTTCGGAATTCTTCAATGATTTCCAATCCTTCCGGAGGATTTGCTTGCCTTAAAGTTCCTGTTATGCGAAGTGCATTTTCACGCAGATCCTCCAACTTATGACATGCGGAAATAGTTCCTTGTGATAGAACCCAAATTTCATCAAGCAGATTTAACCAATCTTCAAGATGATGACTTGCAATGATGATCGTTTTATCTTCAAAAGCTTGCTCGCGGATGCATTGAGTTAAAAGGGAATCGCGGACAATGATGTCGAGACCTGAAGTAGGTTCATCCAGAAGAAGTGTTTTAGGTCGATGCGCTGTTGCGCATATCCAGGCTGTCTTTGCCAGAGTTCCTTTACTGGCACCTTTGATTGAAGTGGTCAAATCCAGTTCAAGTTGTTTTGCTGTTTCAAGTGCGAGTAAAGAATCCCAAGAGGGAAGGATGCGCTGTCGATAGTGAAAGACATCGCTGATACTCATGAAAGGATGAAAGGTAGGCCGTTCGGGCACATAGCCGGCGATGCATCTGATTTTTCCTGAACCATCCGGAGTGTGACCCTGTAATCGAACCGTTCCCCGATCGAACGCGAGGATGTCAAGGAGAATGCGAAATAAAGTTGTTTTGCCTTCGCCATTACGACCAAGTAACCCTATAGTTTTTCCGTATTGGATTGATCCTGTAACGTCTTTCAGTACTTCTTTTTTGCCGAATGACTTTTGAACATGTTCAAGAACAATTGCATTTTGATTCGATTTTTCGTTCATTCTTTTTCCCCTCTAGTTCGAGCCACGATTGATTGGATGTCTTTCCAATTGAGGCCTGATCGACGTGCCATTTGAACTGCATCTTTCAAATTCTGCTTCGCTACCTCGAGTCCATTGTTCATGTTTTGGCGTGCATTCATTGAAATGAAATTGCCTTCGCCGCGACGGGATTCTAAAAATCCTTCTTGAATCAATTCGCGATAGGCGCGCGCAATTGTATTTGGATTGACTCGCAGTATTTCAGCTAAATTGCGGATGGCTGGAATTTGTTCGCCCGGCTTTATAAGACCACGTGCTACCAAACCTCGAAACCCTGACTTTACCTGCTCAAAAATTGGAACCGGCGAACGTCCATCTATCGTTATCATGTTTTCTAGTGTACTAGTATACTAGTACAAAGCTGGATGTTGTGTCAAGTTTTTTATGATTCCGGCAGTTGTTTTTCGTTCTGAGCATTCTTAAGATTGAAAGTGTATTTTCGGGAACTTTTTAACCTTTCATGTGTCTTGAATGATTGCGGTGAGAGGAATGTATGATTATCCACACCATTGAGGAAGCAATCAGCAGGCTCCGCTATATTCAGCTCGACAGTGATTTTCCACCCGAGCAAATCCTTCACATGATTCTTGCAGGGGGGCCCGGGCAGCCTCTTTACAATGTTCAGGAAGGCAAATTTCAATCTGCTCTTGAATTCCTTTGCACAGGGACGCGCGAGATTCAGGGCTATCCACTTGAGGGTGGAATCGTTCGAGAAGATTCACACGGTCCGTATTTCGCATCCGGTTCACATACATTCACGGTGAACAAACATGTGAATGAATTTCTCGGTACGATGGCAGTTGCGGGTGTTCATTTTGAAACCGTTAAAATTGTAACGGATAAAGGCACGCAAGGGACTCTTGCTGATATTGTCGATTCGGCAATGGATCGTTTTGTACTGACGCCCGAAGAACAAAGCTGGTCACTAATGCTTTTTTCTGTTAACCCTGGTGTGACTGCGGAATGGAGAAATGGAAAAGGCGACCTTCAAAGTGTCGATCGCGTTCTACGATCCTTATTGCAGCGTGAATATGGTTCAGGCAAATGTTTTGGAAGTCATGTTATCGAAGGTGTTTCATTTTCGATCTCACGATACTGTCTTGAGCACGATGTCGAACCAGATCGTCTCCAGGGAATTTGGAAAGATGCTTACCAATATGTAATGGGAGCAACAGCTCTGATGAAAAGGAACCAGAAAGAAGATGGTTCCATCGATCGCTGCTGGTATAAGAAAGGCCGGTCTCCGATTAATTTCAAGCAGTGGCGTGAAAAATTCAAAGACGTTGCTTCGCGACGATTTTCTCCAGCAAAAGCGATCGTTTATCCAACAGGACATTGCTTGGATGCGATTAGCCCGCTTGGAATGTTCTTAACTGATCGGGAATGGATTGATACTGCGTCTTATATGGTGGCCGATACAATCGAATCCAGGTGGATCCCACTCGCTCGAGAAATATCACCGCTCACCCATGCAATTCACGCCCTAAAATTGATCGGAAATTAGCCTTAGCGTCTTTGCGGTTACTGTTTGACTCCAGCTCTTTCGAGCATATTCTGTCCGATTGAAATAAAAAGCTGGGGCATGCTATAATCCCCGATCTCCAAACTATAGAACATTCCATCGATCATGAAACATCTTAGAATTGTTGTCGTTTTATGTGCGCTTGCAGGTCTGATTTCCTGCTCGGATAGTGTTACGAATCCGCCAACACCGGTTCCACAACAACCTTTGACGCTTCAATCCGTCTCGCCTTCAACTGTGAATCGAGGCGCGGCTAATACTGAAATCGAGTTAACCGGAACCGGATTTCGATCTGATTTTAGTGTCGATTTTGGCGGCGGATTTGAAATTGTTTCTCAGGAATTTGTGGATTCGACTCGTGTGAAAGTGACAGTCAATGTCGCGCGAAATGCTGATACAGGGGACAGAGTCATTACTGTAACTGTTGGCAGTCAATCTGTACGTCTTGAATCAGGATTTTCAATAGGCGACAACATTCCACCCACCGCGCGTTACACAATTACTCCAGCCGCAGGAACGATCAATACGTTGTTTGAGTTTGATGCAAGCTGCTTCAACCGATGAAGATGGAAAAATTACCGCATTTCAATGGACTTTCAATGATGGTCCAATTGTAAAAGGTAAAAAAATCCAGAAAAGATTTTCTGATATTGGGGAAGTTTCAGTAAAACTCACCGTAATTGATGATAAGAAGTCTACACATAGCGTGGAAAAAGAGATTCAGGTTGCCGAAAACAGTAAGCCGATTGCTGATTTCGCAATATCTCCAGGGGGCGGCTACACGTCAACACTATTCACATTTGATGCTTCATCCAGTGTAGATCCGGATGGTGCAATCCGAACATATGAATGGACTTTTGGCGATGGTAAAAAAGCGACTGGAATGCGAACGACTCACCGATTTGCTGATAGCGGCGAGTTTACAGTGGAACTAAAAGTAACTGATTCATCCGGTGAAGAAGCTGGAGCGTCACGCAAATTAAAAGTCACATTTTTTGATGTAGAAAAAGCAAAAAATGAAATTGATGGAGTTTGTAAGCAGTTTTTAAGACTTTTTGATGATATTGAAATTTTGTCTGCAGAAGAGATTGTTGTCGGGTTTTCACGAAATTGTGCAGGAAGAGAACATGAAATTAGAATCATTGAAGTCCAACAGCCGCAAGTGGAGCGTTCTTCAGTAGATATTATAGGATCGACTGAAGTTAGCGCAGTGACTCCAAATAATGCCAAAGCAAGTTTGGCAGGCCGTTTCTATGGAATACTCAATGATGGCAGCTCGTTCGATGGCGTTGCAACTCATAACTTCACGATGGTCAATGAAGGTGGAGAGTGGTTGATTTGCAATTTCAATGTTGTACGTTCAATCGGTTCAGAAAGTCTGCGCATGTTCGAATCTGTCGAAAAATAGCCCGCATTGACATTCAACTACAATAATAGTTAAATCTACTACTATTGTAGTTTGTTATGTTTTCGAAGAATTTTTTTCGATTTGTTGCAGTGTGTGCGTTTCTTTCTGCTCTGACTACCTTTGGAGTTCACTTACTTCCGCTTTTGCATCCAGCCAGCACCTTTGAAGAGCAACTCCAGCTTTCAAACAATCCAATCTATAAATTCCGGCTCTGGGTGGTTTTTATTCATATTTTGTTTGTCTTTGCTTCGATGTGGGGAATCGCCGCCGCGAAATACAAAACTGCTGCAGGATGGGTCGGATTGGGTTTAGGCGGTTATGCCGTTTTTGCTCTTGCTGAACTCACCCGTGTTTCGCTCGTTATGAATACTGTCAATGGATGGCGATCCCGTTTTCTAAATGAATCGGATCCACAAGTGCGGGAATTCATAAAAGAAAACTTAATGAGCTGGACGCAGGTAAACAATGGGCTCTTCTTTCTTCTAGTGATTGGCTTCTTGCTCGGAAATATTTTCTATGCGATTGCTACCCGCAAAGGATCCGGGCTTGAGAAATGGATCAGCAATTTGTTATTTCTTTGGGCTCTGCTCGGATTCATAACACTATTCAATGAGTATTTAGGTCAGAGCTGGATGAACTTTGTTCCTGATTTCATTTCATATACGTATCAACCATTTGTCAGAATTGTAATTGGGATCTGGCTTTGGAAAATTGCCCAAAGCGTCAATTCAAAGGTGGATCATGAATTCAATCCTCAGTGACATTCGTTACAGCCTTCGCATGTTTCGCAAGAATTTCCTTTTTTTTGCTTTTGTTGTTTTGACGCTTGCGATTGGAATTGGCGCAAATACGGCAATCTTCAGCCTGTTGAATGCAGTATTGCTAAAACCTCTACCATTTTCTAATCCGGATCGTCTCGTTACTTTGTGGGAAACAAATCGTGAAAAAGGCATCACAGCGGATACAACTTCTGCGTCTAACTTTATCGATTGGCGCGATAGAACTCGTTCTTTCTCAGGAATGGCAGCGGCATCGCGCATAAGCTCCGTCACATTGACCGGTGAGGGTCCGGCAAAAGAGATTACATGGTCGCGTATTTCTCCAAATTTTTTTGAATTGCTTGGAGTGAAGCCGCTGCATGGCAGAAGCATTCTTTCCGATGCCGATCAAATTGCGATCAGTCATGGATTTTGGCAAAGGCAATTTGGAAGCAACAAAAAAGTAATTGGAACGCACGTCCTTCTTGATAACCAGACATACCAAATTGCAGCTGTTTTGCCGGAATGGTTCGAAAGTCCTTCGGGTAAGGCAGATGTTTGGGGGTCTCTCATTTTAGATCGAGCGAGGTTGGACTCAATCGATCGAGGTCAAAATTATCTGCGCGTTTTTGCGCGCTTAAAGTTACCGATCAGCATCGAACAAGCACAGCAAGATTTGAATCAAATCGCAAAGCAATTAAGCAATGAATTTCCTGACAGCAATCGCGGATCACAAATCCTAATGATCTCTCTTATGGATCAAATTGTTGGAGGCATCAAACCAATTCTGTTTGTGGCATTCGCTGCTGTAGGCATTGTTTTGCTCATTGCTTGTATTAATGCAGCGACCCTGGTACTCACTTACTTCACAAGACGCGAGCATGAGATAGCGATTCGTGCGGCGTTAGGAGCTTCCAGAAAAAGGGTTGCAACGCAATTCCTGATCGAGAGTCTTTTAATCAGTTTATGCGCCGGATTGATTGGAATTTTGTTTGCAAGATTCAGTTTTCTGTTTTTACTCAATCTAAATCCGGAAATTATTCCACGTCTCTCAGAAACAAACCTTGGTTTGAACTCAATGCTGTTTACGTTCTTAATATCGATTCTTACAGGGGTTCTTTTCGGTGTGGTTCCGGCTCTTCGTGCTTCTGAGCCAGCCCGTAGTGACTCATGGAAAATAAAAAGCGGTGGCATCGTAGAGACACGAAAGACGAACAGGCTTCGAAACCGTTTCGTAGTATTCGAAATTGCAATCGCGCTTTTCTTATTGATGGGTGCCGGCTTATTTGTACGAAGCTTTTACTTTCTTCAAGATGTGGATTCGGGCTTTGCCAAAGAGAATCTTTTGGTTGCGAGAATAAGATGGATGACCATTACGCGGAGAACGGGAAACAGATTCAATACTTTAGAGAGCTTGTTGCTCGACTCAAAAGTATTCCCGGTATTACAGAAGCTGGAGCCGTCACCGTCCTGCCAATGAATCCATTTGGGATTGATTTTGATGTTCCGTATCATCGCGCAGAGCAACCCGAACCGCAGCGGGCGAATGCGTCTAAGGCAAAATTCCGTTCAGCGACTCCCGATTATTTTCGAGCAATGCACATTCCAGTTTTAAGGGGAAGAGCTTTCGCTAATTCTGATATAGCTGATACGCCGCGAGTTGTAATCGTAAATGAAGATCTTGCAAAACAGATTTCACCGGGTTCATCACCAATAGGAAAAAAGATCCGTTTCTTTTGGGCTGATTGGCAAACGTACGAGATTGTTGGGGTAGTGGGAAATACTCGTACCTATGGACCCTTGTTAAATGCTGAGCCGGAATTGTTTGTTCCTTTTGCTCAAATCCCCTACATCGTTATGAATATTGTTGTGCGAACTGGATCGAATCCTGAAGTCATGACGGCCGCAGTGAGCCGCACGGTTTTAGAAATAGATCCGGAGCAGCCAGTTCAAAGTATTGAGCCGATGATATCGCTCGTTAAAAATTCAACCCTGAGAGAACGTTATGCGATGCTTTTAATGGCGATCCTTTCAGTGGTTGCATTGATTTTAGCAATAACAGGAATTTATGCGACTGTTTATTTCGCAGTCACACAACGCAAATCAGAAATGGGAATCCGTATCGCTTTGGGAGCAACATCATCAGACGTTTTGAAAGCGGTTCTCTATCCTATTGTTGTATTGACGATGGTTGGGATTTTGTTTGGGCAGACCGGAGTCCTTTTGTTGACACGGTTTCTATCTGGTCTTTTGTTTGGAATCAGCCCTACAGATCTATTGACTTTGATTAGCGTTACTTTGCTGATGATTGCAGCAGCCTTAATAGCAGCTTACATTCCGGCACGTAGAGTTACAAAACTAGATCCAGCAAAAGTGTTAAGAGAATTGTAGCTTTGCGTCTTTGCGGTTAAAGACTGCTCAACGCTTTCTCAGCCTGACGCAGTAAAGCTTCGGGTCCAACAGGTGTACCGGTCGCAACTTTCATCCACAAATCAGGAACGACAGCTCCCGTGAGGCAAATACGCTCAAACTCTGCTCCAAGATTGCCGGATTGAGTAATTTTTTCTTCCACTTGCACAGCTATCATTTGCCCGATCGGATAATCAGGAAGATAAAGCATGGCATCAATCATATGTGAGTAGATTCCAAGTAGAACTACATCTTTTTGTCCAAACAAAGGAGCATAGTATTTATTCCAGATATCTTTGGAAATTTGAAGAGTTGCTTCTTTAAGTTGAGCTGGTGTGGCTTCAGGATGATCGTACATCCATTTCCAAACGTTCATATCGACAAGAGAAACTCCCGCCATTTCATACGCAGTCCAGAATGCTGCAAGTGTTTGCTGCGCTTTTGATTCTTCATCTGGTTTTGAAAGTCCAAGAAGTTCCAGATCGCGTGCCTGAAATACAAATGCCAGTGCTTCAGTAAATGCAATGTTTGGAACACCCTGAAGTAATGTGTGGTCAATTTTGTTCAGAGAAATAATTTGTTCAACGTTATGTCCCATTTCATGAATGGCAATGTTGTAACCTTTGTAGTTCATTCCGGTTTTTTCAACACGCGTTCGCAGATGAGCTTTATCTTCACGGCGGGCGGCTCCCATCGCGTGTCCTGCTCCTCGCGATGGATCGACCACAATCCGATCGGCGAGATATTTTGAGATCTCGGGTTGAAAGCCAAGCTTTTGTAAGAGATTTGGAATATCGGCAGCATAGGCTTCAGCCGTCGGATATTTTTTTGAAACAATGGCATCGAGTTCTTGTTCTGTATATTTGCCTCTCGCTTTGAATCCGCTATACCAGATATCAAAAGGTTGCAGCTCACGTCCTAATCGTTTTTTGATCACTTCCGCCGTCTTTGGAATCAGGGGCGATGTTAAGATCTGTTGAAACATCTCTCTCACGCGCTCTTCAGGAATCTCCCGGTTTTCGTTAAATCTTCGGTCGATCAAAGTAGGTTGAGTGGGTGAGTAACGATCGATGCTCCGATTCGCTTGAAAAATGTTTAACAAATGCTTGTAACGTGTATCAGGTTCTGCTTCGGTTGTAATCGTCAAATCTTTCGGCGCGTCAGCCTTTCCTGAATCATTTACACTTGAGGCTTTGACTTCATTCGTGAATGGATTCCAGTCAACATGAGGATTGTTAATGACAACAGCCGGGATCGTCTGCGTGATAATTCGTTCCATCACTTTGGCGATCATTTTTTGTTTTGGAAAGCCTTTTGGATCGGTGTAATCAGCCTTGAGCTCATCGCGCAAATTCCAGTGAGTAATTAACCGCATTCCGGAAGGGAATAATCGTTGACCGCCTTCGTCCAGAAGATGATGCATCCAGATGTTGTACTCTGAAATATATTGATCTGCGTCGCTAAGAGCTTTTGTTAGCTGCAGGTTTGCATCACCTGGCACTCTTCGCGAAAAAGCTTGCGCCAGTCTCACTTCAGCCCATTGACGGCGAGTCCAATCTTTAGCGTTCAGGCGCTCCTCCAAAGATGTTGAGGGAAAATTGAGAAGTACAAGAAACGCAAGTTTATTTTTGAACAAGTCATCATTTAAGTTCGCTGAGGGATCATAAGCGCCAAGAATTTCATCGATCGGCAATACAGGGCCTAGATCCAAATCCGTTTGCTGACGCAAATTACGCCTGATCTCATTCATATGTCCGCCCACCTGCTCGAAAATAAACTCCAGGCGTTTAAATGTTTCGTCAAGCACTGCCTGATCCACGATCATATTTTTCCGGGCAAAAGCTTCAAATGTTTTTGCGTCGCCATCTTCAGATCGCCAGAATTGTGATGCTTGTGACAGCCCTCGTTCGATGCGTTTCTTTTGATCCTGATTTTTTCCTTCGCTGAGCTCATTTCCGAGTTTCGACACGACAGCTTTTAATGATTCTTGAAATTGCGAGTCATCCTGTTGCTGTGTTCGGCTTACTGAAGGCGTCATCAATAGCACACATAGTGAAAAGAGTAGAGATAGAGTTGTGGAAAAAGTATTTGACATGAGCGTAATAGATCCTTAGCCAAGATTTTGAATTTTCTTGTTGAGTGTATTCCGATGCAATCCAAGGAAGGTTGCTGCGCGGTTCTTATTTCCTTTCGTTTTCTTTAACGCATAGCGGAAGACTGATTTTTCAATCTGCGGTAGAAGCAGCTGATATAGATTTCCGTGTAAAGAAAGAGGAGAGTTCTCAATGTAGTTGGAAAGCTTTGAATTCAAAAACATTTCGAGCTTTGGCCAGGCATCTGAGGCAGGAAGCCTGTGGAATTCGGGAAGATGCTCAGCTCGAACGTAATTCCCTCGGCAATTTGAAAGAGCTGTACGAAGCACAATTTTGAGTTCATCAAGATTACCAGGCCAATCATGTGATTTTAAAATCTCAACGGCTTCAGGTGAAAGTTCTTTCGGCGAAATTCGCATTTCTTTCGAATGAAGTTCAAGAAAATGATTTGCAAGCAGTGGAAGATCCTCTTTGCGGTCTCTGAGAGGTGGAACCTGAATAGTGAGGAAGTTCCAATCATAAAAAAGATCGGCAGGCATTTTCCCGCTTTCGATCTCTTCTTTCATGGTTCCATCGCTTCCTACAATAAAACGCAAGTTATGCTTTCGCATTTGACCGGTGTGCGCACACTTATATTCTTTTTTTCTGTGAATGGAAACGAACTGATGTTGAACAAATCCCGGCATGGAAGAAAAGCCAGTTATGTAACATGTTGATCCGAACGCATGACTTTCATCAAGACCGAGTAGATCTTCATCATTTGCTTCCCGTGCCTGTGTTCCATCAACCATTTGAAATGGGTACTGAGTGCGATGACTGTAATAGTGTAATGCGCGAGCAACCATGCTTTTGCCACAGCCTTTTTCGCCGATCAGAAGGACTGCACAGTCGGCATTACAAATTCTTCCGATGACTTTATAAAGCTGTTGCATCACATCGGATGCGCCGATCAAATGTAATGATTCTATTGTCTGGGAGACTGGCATATCAGGAAGGGGGCTGATTTATTACTACGTAACTTTGTTTTTTCAGATCTTCCATAAAACTCTTTTGATATTTTTCTGCACGTTGTTGAAGCAACTGGTTGTAAATCTTACCACGTGCTTGTTCAAGAGGTATCAATTCAGGTTCCGTGCGTTCTTCAATTTTAAAAATGCTATAACCGGTTGATGTTTCGACGGGATCTGAATACGAGCCGACTTCTATCCCGTCCAGGATTGCAGCAATCTTAGGATCGATATCGGATTTTGTAAACTCAATACCTGTATCAACCTTCAAATGTGCAAAAGCAGCTGCATCGGGCTCTTTACCAGCACGCAGTTCTCCAATTATAGAGTCGGCTTCGGTCTTTAGCTCTTCTTTTGCTACATTCTCGTCACTGATTGTATAGCGGCTGATTTTAGTTTTTGGAGGTGTCATCAATTCATCTTTATGTTGATCGTAATAAGTCTTAATTTCATCTTCCGTAATATTCACTCTGCCCTGAACATAGTTCCAAAGAATGCGTTGCTGGATAATTCGCCGGCGGAAATCTTCTCGAAGTTCTTTCATTGAGGAACCTTCCTGCTTTAAAGCAGCTTCTAAGGCTTCATCATTCGGAATATTACTTTCATCGCGAAGCCGCTTAATTGCAGCAGAGACTTCTTCACTGACATCAAGATTGAGTTCCGACGCTCGCTGTTCTAATAACTTCTGGTTCACCATGAAATCAAGAAGCAATTTCTTCTGCTGTGCGTATTGATCCTCCAGTTCTTGGCCCTGATATCTGCCGCTCAATTCTGTATAAAGACGTTGTTCTTCACGGTTCAAATCGGATCGTGTGATAATTTCATTACCGATACGGGCAACAATTTCCTCGACGACAGTCGCGGCATTTATGAATGAAGTAAGGCTCAATATGATTACTAGAAACACGTTACGCATGCTGTTTAACTCCGTTTGGGGACTTTGGCATTTTATCATAAGTAGGACTCTCGAAAACTTGATTTTGGCCGGCCGATAATTCTTTGAGCAGCTCTCGCAAAGAAGAGAATATTGATTCAGGTTTATATAATTGTTCACCTGGATATTTCAATACGCCTGCAGGAGAAAATGTAGATCCTTTGTGTTTGCGGACGAAATTCAAAATCGTTTCAGGATGAAATGGAGCGTCAGAAGTGAACTGCAAGAATAGATTTCCGTCCGATCGATCAATTGATTTAATCCGAAGTTTTTCAGCCGATGCTTTAATGCGGCCATATTCGATTAAATTTTCTACTGCTGCAGGTACCGGGCCGAACCGGTCTGTCATTTCATCACGAATTATTTCGAGATTATCTTCCGAATGAACACTGGCGATCCGTTTATAAAGATTCAGCCTTTGATTCATATTCGGAATATACGATTCCGGAATTCTGATATCGATGTGCAAATTGAGTTCAGTTGCAAAGTCAGAAACGACTTCTTCGCCTTGAAGTTCTTTTACGGTTTGTTCGAGCATTCTGACATAAAGTTCGAAACCAAGAGCGGCAATGTGGCCATGTTGTTCGCTTCCTAACAGGTTGCCAGCGCCACGGATTTCAAGATCAAGTGCAGCTAAACGGAATCCAGATCCGAGTTCAGTAAATTCACGCAATGCCGATAGACGTCTTCGTGCTATCGGAGTCAATTCCTTTTCAGAAGGAATCAGGAAGTACGCATACGCTCTGCGATGAGACCTTCCAACACGTCCCCGCAACTGATAAAGCTGCGAAAGGCCGAATCTATCGGCACGATTCACAATCAGAGTATTGACAAGCGGAATATCAATTCCATTCTCAATGATTGTTGTTGAGACAAGCACATCGTAATCATGATTAATGAACTGCATCATCACTTTTTCAAGCCCCGCTTCTTCCATTTGTCCGTGAGCAACAGCTACACGAGCCTCAGGAACGAGACGTTGAACCATAGCTGCGACCGAGTGAATCGTTTCAACTCGATTGTGAACAAGGTAAGTTTGGCCGCCGCGTTTCAGTTCCGCGCGGATTGCAGCGCCAATCGTATCTTCACTGTATTTGGCGATGTTTGTCTGAATTGCCAGACGATCTTTTGGTGGTGTTTCAATCACGCTCATTGGACGAAATCCCATTAAAGCCATCTGAAGTGTTCTGGGAATGGGAGTCGCTGTCAACGTAAGCGCATCAACATTCTTTTTCATTTCCTTGATCTTTTCTTTATGCGTAACACCAAAACGCTGCTCTTCATCAATGATGAGAAGACCGAGATCACTAAATTGAACATCCTTTGAAAGAAGCCGGTGAGTTCCGATCAGAATATCAACTTTCTTTTCGAAGGTATCCTGAAGAATCTTCTTAATTTCTGCGCGTGATCTAAATCGGCTTACCATTTCAATCCGTACAGGAAACATTTCAAATCGCTTCCGGAATGTGTGATAGTGCTGAAATGCAAGAATTGTTGTGGGCGCTAATACAGCAACCTGTTTGCCATTTGTTACAGCTTTGAAAGCCGCACGCATTCCAACTTCGGTTTTTCCATAACCTACATCGCCGCAGATGAGGCGGTCCATCGGCTTATCCGATTCCATATCCAGTTTCACATCATCGATTGCACTGAGCTGATGCGCGGTCTCGATAAATTCGAATGCATCTTCAAACTCGCGCTGAAATGCATCATCGGATGGGAACTGATAACCTTTGACCGTTTTGCGATAGGCGTACAATTGCAAAAGCTTTTCCGCCATATCCTTCATGGATGCTTTGGCGCGGGATTTTGCTTTTTGCCAAACCATCGTACCAAGCTTGTCCAATCTTGGACTTGCATCCGACGCACCCATATATTTCTGAACGAGATCGAGACGTTCAACGGGTACGTAAAGCTTGTCATCATCGGCAAAACGTAAAAGCAAAAATTCCTTTTCACCGCTTTCTGTAAGCATTGTGCTCAGGCCGGTGAATTGTCCGATACCGTGATCAACATGCACAACGTAATCTTCAATCTTCAGATCTCGCAGATCGGACAGGAATTTTCCTGCAGCTTTTCGTTCACGTGTTTGTATTGCAGGCCGCGATTCTCCAAATAAATCATCTTCAGTGAATAGCGCAATCTGGGATTCATAATTCTTGAAGCCGTGAGTTAACTGTCCGATACAAATCAGAGTAGCGCCGATAGACGCTTCATCCGATTTATGTTCCTGGGGATTTTGATAGAAGCCCACGGGCACATCATATTCGCGAAGAATTTCCGTAAGGCGTTCCGCTTTGCCAAGAGTTGGGAAAATGTAAATTGATGTTATGCCGGATTCACGAAGCCTAAGTGTATCCTGAACGATTTCCTGGACCTGTCCGTTATATTGTCGTGCGGTTTGAAATGAATATTCAAAAATTTTTCGATCAGCCGGTCGTTCAGTGAGCAATTCGCTGAACTCCATGCGCGATGCTTTTGCACGATTCTGAAGCTCCTCCCATTCGAAAAACATTTCTTCAGGTTCGAGAGCTACATGTCGTTGTTCATGGACTTGTTCATATCGCTTTCGATATAACTCAAAAAAATCAGCTTGTTTTTGTTCAATCTGAATAGGCTCTTCGAGAGTTAAACAATACTCGCCAGGTAAGTAATCAAGCAGAGAAGCTTTATCCCGGAAAAAGGCTGTTACAAAATCTTCATAACCTTCAAATTTTCCGGTTTGTAAAAGCTGTTCCGTTTTATCAGCCAGTTCTTCGTGATAGTAAAAATCCATCCATCGGGTTCTGCAGAATTCACCCCAGGTTTCAATTTCATCTTTAGTTAAAATCAATTCGCGAAGAGAAAGAAGTGTAAAATTCTCGATTTCTCCTATCGAACGCTGAGAAGCGGTATCAAAAGTGCGCATCGACTCGACACGATTTCCAAAAAACTCGATTCGTACCGCAGATTCTTCAGCCGGGGAGAATAGATCCAGGATTGAACCTCGCATCGAAAATTCTCCACGAGATGTAACCAGATCTTTTTCTGTAAAACCATATTTACGCAGCAATTCTGCGATCGCAAATGGTCCTTCAGAGTAGCTTTTATCAATGTGATAAATGCAACGTTTTAAATGTTCAGGAGCGGGCATCATTCGTACCGCTGCTTGAATGGGAACGATCAGAAATTCTGCGTTGCCTTCCGCTAGATGCCACAGTGCTTGCATGCGAAGCAGACTGATCTGAGGATGCGGGCTTACAGCTTGATAAGGTTCAGAATCTGCAGTTGGAAAATATAGAATCCGCGATTCAGCCGAACTTTTTTCAGGAAAATAACAACGATCCAAAAACAAAAGATCTTGATGAAGGGCTTCAGCACGAGCCACATCCGGTGTAAAGACCACGATTGGCATGCGGATTTCCGGCCGCAACAGTGTTAGGTAGAAAGCTTTTGAACTTGCTTTCAGTCCTGATACCGTAACGATTTGATCATCAGCTAAAGCTGACAGTACGCCGTCAAGGTCTTGCTTTGGAAAACATTTTGTAATGAGATCAAAAATCATAAATCTGCAATCTTTCGTAATATTGATGTCGTGCTGTAACCAGGCACCATCGGAATCGATAGAACGCGTCCGCCATAGCTTTCTACTGTGTCTCGGCCAACGATGGCTTCAAGCTGCCAATCGCCGCCTTTAACTAAGACGTCCGGACGAACCATCCGAATTATTTCTGCGGGAGTATCCTCCGAAAACCATGTAACAAAGTGAACAAACTCCAGAGAAGCCATAATTTCTAATCGATCTTCAAGCTTCACAATCGGCCGCGAAGAACCTTTTATCCTTTGCACAGACTCATCGGTATTCAACGCAACGATGAGATGCGTTCCAAGCTTTGATGCTTCAGCTAAATATTGAATATGCCCTGGGTGAAGCAAATCAAACACTCCATTTGTAAACACAATACGGCTTTCATTCCGCCGTAACTCCTCACACAAAACAGGCAAATATGCCGGGTGGACGATTTTCGATTGCATAAATGGAGGAACGCTCCAGATTAAGTTTAAGGATGAGAGGCCATAGGTTCAACTCGATGCTTCATGCTGGATGCTTGATGCTCGGCACGATTCACATTCTTGAGTCTTGATTAGTTCCTTGGCACGTGCTTACCATCCAGCATCTAGCATCCGGTGCTATTGAGTATTACGGGTCTTGAACTTGATGTTGGGGGAGAATTGCCAGCTATGATTTGGCCGGAAAACTCCAACATCTTTTTGGCGGGATCGTACTTTGAAAGTATACAGATGACGGTGGTAGTCATAAGGGTATTCATCACGGCGATGAGCCGCAACGTCTAAATAATAAGTTCCTTCAACTAAATTGAGCTGATCAATATGAAAAGTGACCTCGGCTGAACCACGCAATTCAACCGGTTCATATTCTTCAATGTGAGTATTAGTTCCGTAGCAGCAAACACCTTCGCCATTGAAAATTCCAATACCGAAAACGAAATCATCTACCGCCGTCTTCGCAGATAAGAACAGCTTGATTTGCATCGGTTCACCCGTAGCGTATACATGCTTTTCCTGATCCTGGGAATCTAATAACTGCACTTTTGTAATTTGAATTTCCCCTCCACCCCATCGTGATTCGCGAACACCATCCTCTTGATCTTGAACTGTGGCTGCCAGTGTTTCAGTGAGCTGCTGATGTTGTGCCTGCAAATCCTTTTCCTCTTTTCCTTCAACATCCATCAAGTAAGCACCGCAGACCATTCGCGGGTCCCCGATCTTCATCATTTCCCCTTTTTTCAGCCACATTGCCGAATCACACAGAAGTTCAATCATTGCCATGGAATGAGTGACAAGAATCATTGTTTTGTTCCGTTTTTTGAAATCCAGAATCTTGTCCAAACATTTGTGAGCAAACGCTTCGTCACCAACAGCGAGTACTTCATCGATCAGAAGAATATCGGGATCAACATTCACCGCGACCGCGAACCCTAACCTCATGAACATTCCGGACGAATATGTTTTTACCGGCTGATCAATAAATTCTTCAAGCTCAGCAAACTTCACAATGTCGTCATATCTTTCCGTGATCGATTTGCGTGAAAGTCCCAACATAATTCCATTAATAAAGATGTTTTCCCCGCCACTGATTTCCGGATGGAATCCTGCACCCAGTTCGATTAATGCTGAAATTTTTCCATGGCTTGTAATCTTTCCGAATGTTGGTTTTGAAATTCCTGCAATTAGTTTCAGTAATGTGCTTTTACCAGAACCGTTGCTGCCAATGATCCCAAACATCGAGCCTTTGGGAATCGAACAATTGACGTTTTTCAGCGCTGCATATGCTTCCTTCGGAGTAAGAGTCTCAAATAAATTCCCACCCAGCATTGCGCTTTTCAGCGTTTGAAATTGTCTCTTGTGTGCGGACCGCTTGTAGAACTTCGAGACATTTTCAACTTCAACAGCATTCATGTCTTAAACTTCCTCAGCAAAGGTGTCACGCAATCTATCGAAAACAAAATAGCCAGAGAGAAAGACCGCAATACTCACCAAAAAAACGATTCCCAGACGACGAAAATCAGGTAAATGTCCGTGAAAAAGAGATTGATGATACGCATCCATTAAATAAGAAACAGGGTTCAAATAGAGTACGTGTTTAAAAATACGCGCGATCAAATGTTGGGAATCCTGAATCAACGAGAGATTAAAAGGATAAATAACTGGCGTGCAAAAAAACCAGAGCGTTAGTAAGTTTGCTAGAATGTCACGCAAATCACGAAAATGCACGCTTAAGGATGAAATCCAAAGTGAAAATCCAAGCGTGAGTATCAGTTGAATAAAAATAATTAAAGGAAAGAAAAGTGCATTCCAGCTTAATGGGACTTTATAGATCAAGATGAATGCAAAAAGAATCGGTGTTCCCAAAAGAAAGTGGATCATGTTTGCAATTACGGAAACAAATGGGAGGACTTCTGCAGGAAAGATAATCTTCTTAATTAAAGTTCCGCCTGCAATAATGACATTAGAGGCTTCGAGCAAGGCAGATGAAAACCATGTCCACGGCAATAATCCGCAAAACAAAAACAAGGCATAAGGTTGAAGTTCAACTCCACGGTTTGGAAGAATGTAATTGAACACAATTGTATAAACCATCAGAAGCAAAAGCGGATTGATGAAAGACCAGAAGAAGCCGAGTATTGATCCGCGATAACGCGCTTTTAGTTCTCGGACAACCATACTGTGAACGAGTGTCCGGTACCGATATAGATTTCGTAGACTCTGAAACATGAGCCATGTTATATACCACGAAGGGGGTTGGTTTGAAAGCTCTCGGTTACTGCTTTGTGAGCAATGCAGCCATTTCGTGTGTGTATTTTCCAGGTTGTGTATAGATTGTTAGTGGGTGCTTTTCGTCGATTGTCGATTCGTGTTTGGCAACAGTTAGCAAAATAAAGGCAGGCGGAGCATTGGGAAATGAATATACATATTGCCGGGTTTGAACGAAATATTGAGTCGCTCCCAGTAACTTCATCCAATCTTCTTCACGAAACGAAGGAAGAATTACACTAAGCCGGCCGCGATCGATTAGAAATTCTTCCGCAAGATTCAGTAGATCTTTTAGCTTGAATCGCACTTCATGACGCGCGAGGGCTTTTTCTGTTGATGGATTGAGTCTGCCTGTTCCGACTTTTCGATAGGGAGGGTTTGAATAAAGTAGATGGAATGAATTCTTCTGAAGTCTTTCTGAAAGTTCAAGAGCATCAGCCTCGATAATTTCCACTTTTTCCGCGTGATTGTTTTTTATATTCAAGCGGGCAAGCTCGGCTAATTCATTTTGAATTTCCACACCAATCAGTCGTTTATATTTCTGCAAATGCGAAAGCAGAACAAGAATAATTCCGTTTCCACAACCGATTTCTAACGCTTCTTCATCAGAATTTAATCGAAGAAAATGCGCAAGCAAAACTGAATCAATCGCGAAACGATACCCTTTTCGCGATTGCTGAATTTTGATCGTTGGATCCCAAATACTATCAACCGAATATTTTTCTTCATTCACAGTATTGACCTGAGTCACCCTTTTATACTATATATAGTGTAACTAATTTTAACTTTCCCGATCTTTTGTGGATCAGGGAAAAGCCAAAGGAGGAAATGAATGGCAAAAAAGAAAGGAAAAAAGGCAGCCAAGAAAAAATCACCGGCAAAGAAGAAATAGATATTTACTCCTTTTGAGCTGCCGGTTCCTCCTTATTTAGCCTGTGGCTCATGGAGATGCTGGGAAACTTTTAAAGCCCTGGTTCATTCCAGGGCTTTTTTGTTTAACGATGAAAGATGAACGATGAAAGAGGAAAGGATCTTTTGAAGACAGATCTATTTGACGTTCAAGTGGCGGCGTTTTACTGTTTTTACGGAAGTTACAAGAATAGCTGTTAGTTCATCTGCTTCTTTTATGAGTTTTTCCAATCGATATGCTTGAATAGCACCAATTTCTTGCAATAACTCTAACCAATACATTGTTTCTTCCAACTCCTGCAATGCAGTTTCCATCTTGCTCACAAATTCTGCTGAGGAACGCGCTCGAACCCCTTCTCGAAAGTTGGCGCCAATGGAAGTTCCGCTTCTGAGCACCTGATAGCCCAAAATTCGAGCTTCATTTGTCTTGGGAAGTGCTTTGTATAGGCGGATGATTCTTAACGCAAAATCCTTTGTTCTTTTTCTAAGATCTAATCCTTCGTTCTGTGAGCTTTTGATTTCACTTTCTGTTTCCTCTTTGATCGTTCAGATTCAGTCGTACTCCTCAACATTCAGGCTGAATACGCCGTGGTCTTCATTCACATTTCCTTGTACCAGATACGGTCCTCTGTTTACCAACAGGTGGGCGCATTTGTTGTAGGTGCGTGGGAACAGAGTGGTTTCGAATAAAGTTTCAGTATCTTCAAACGTTGCAAATAGCATCCGTTCATTCTTGCGTGTGCTGGATGGTTTTGTTGTGACAAGCCATCCGATCAGCTGAACATATTCATCTTTATAATCTTTCAAATGTTTTGCTGGTACAAAATTCCGTACTTGCTTCCATGGTTTAAACAAATGTAATGGATGTTTTGTTACGCCCACATCGAGCAATTGAAGCTCCCACCTGAGTTTTTGATCGTCAGTATAGTCCCGCAATCTTGGCGCATTCGGAGTACGAATGATTGAAGCTCCGATAAGACTTGAACGATTTCGCTGTTGAACGATGGAAGAAAATGTGGCCTTCAGGACCCACAACATTTGCGGCCTGTTCAATGCAAACGAATCGCATGCGCCGCACTTAATTAGATTTTCCAGCTCGGCTTCATTAAATTGTGTACGCAGCAGAAAATCTGTAAAGTTTTCGAATTGTTCCTTTGCGCGTTCTTCATGAAATGCTTCCCAGTGTTTCGCTGCTACATCTTTTACTTGCATGAGTCCAACCCGAATCGCATGCGGTCCTTCAGCTGTGTAAAAGAATTCACCTTTTTGCACGTCAGGAGGAAGAATTCGCAATCCCATGCGTCGTGATTCTTCGATATAAGACATCGTTGTATAGAAGCCGCCTTGATTTGTAAGTACGGCTGCCATGAAATCGGCTGGATAATATGCGCGTAAATATGTGACCTGAAGCGAAAGTTGTGCAAACGATGCGCTATGAGCTTTGCAAAATGCATAGGCTGCGAAGCTCGAAATTTGCCGCCAGATTTCTTTTGCAATATCAGGATCAACTTTTTTCGCAGTTGCTTTTTCCAAAAACTGACGTTCCATCTCATCCATTTTTATCGGTGAACGTTCTTTCCCACTCATTGCCCGTCTTAATAAATCAGCTTCACCCAGACTCATTCCTGCAATCTCATGAGCGACTCGAATTACATCTTCCTGGTAGATCATGACTCCGCAGGTTTCGCTCAACAGTGATTCCATTTTCGGATGAAGATATGAGACAGGCTCTTCTCCAGTTTTTCTGCGGATGTATTGCTGCATCATTCCGCTTTCTGCGACTCCAGGGCGGATCACCGAACTTGCCGCAGTCAGATCTTCGAAATTATCAACTCGCAATTTTTGCAAAAGCTGTCTCATTGCAGGTGATTCGATGTAGAAACAACCAATTGTGTTTCCGGTCCGCACTAATTCTTTGACTCTGCAATCGTTTTCCAGAAAGTCATAATCGTAAAGGTTCTGAATTAAGGCACCTGAAGAACCATTTCTGGATTTCAGAATTTTTATTACATCATCGAACACTGACAGTGACCGTTGTGCCAGCAAATCAATTTTCACCAATCCGATATCTTCCACTCCGTACATGTCATATTGAGTGACCACTAATCCTTTGGCTGCCCGTTGAAGCGGAACCATTTGAGTAATTGGATAAGGCGCAATAACAATACCTCCCGCATGAATTGAAAGATGCCGCGGAAATCCATCGATGTGTGCGGCAAGCCGGAGAATTTGCCGAAATGGTTCTTGATCCAATGGCAAATCGCGGGCTTCTGGAAATTGCGAAGGATCTTGAAGCAACGCTTTTGCGTCGGCGCCATAAGGAAGCCTGGAAGATACTGCTGTAATTTCCTCATCAGGTAACCCCATCGCTTTACCGATTTCACGCACCGCAAGGCGAGCGCTGAACGTAACATATGTACAGATCATCGCGACGCGATCATGCCCATAACGTTCATAAACGTAAGCCAGGATTTGATCGCGTTCTTTCCAGCCGAAGTCCACATCAATATCAGGCGGAGATTTACGTTCAGGATTTAAGAAACGTTCGAAAAACAGGTTGTATCGAACCGGATCTACATTTGTAATTCCAAGCGCATAGGAAACAATGCTGTTTGCTGCGGAGCCGCGTCCGACCCAATGGATATTTTGCTCACGCGCATATCGCAAAATGTCCCAGACAACCAGAAAATATTCTGCGAATCCAAGTCTTCGAACAACTTCCAATTCACGGCGCAAACGATCTTCTGCTTCAGCTGGAATTTTGTTGTAACGTGCACGCAATCCATTGCGGCATAACGTTTCAAAAAATTCCGATGAAGGTTTTCCATCGGGTGGATGAAATTCAGGGAATGTATATTTGCCGAGTTCAAGATTCAGATCACACTGTTCTGCAATTAGAACTGTATTTTGCAGAGCTTCAGGCAAATCCGAAAACAGTGATTCCATTTGATCCGGTGTTTTAAGCCAGCATTCTTCCGTTGTGATGGGTAGAGAAGAGTCCATCCAGTGAGATAAATTGCCAACTGCAGTCAGAATGCGATGAAGTAAATGGTCTGGTGGATGCAAAAAATGAACATCATTTGTTGCCACAACGCCGATCCGTAAGTGACTGGCAAGGTCGCACAATCTACGGAGTTTTTTTTCTTCAGCCTTACCGTTCGCCCGAACAAGCTCAACAAATAAGTGAGATAAATCCCAACAATTAGCCGCCAGAGCTTGAAGCAAAGTTTCATCGGATGAAATTACAAATATCTGTGGATCGGAAGTATAGGCGAGTTTTTGGAGATCTTTGCGAAGCGAAAATTTTTCAACCAGGTGGCGGGCTGTTACAATCTGCGAAATCTGACAGAAGCCTAATATATTTTTTGCGATTAAAACTGCGGAGCCATCTTCCGATTTCAAACAACAACCGATAATCGGTTTGATCCCAAGTTGTTTTGCGAATTTATAAAAGGTGATAGCACCATACAATCCGTTTGTATCTGTAAGAGTAACCACAGGCATTTGCATTTCCTGGGCGCGAAACAACAATTGTGGGATGCTGAATGCCCCTTCAAGCAAAGAAAATGCGCTGTGTATATGAAGATGCGTATACAACTCTTCCACACGGGGCTGTAGAAAAAAGACTCTACCTCGCCGGTTCCTCCGACTGACATCATAGGCGAAGAAAAAGCGAAGATCAAGCGAGACCTGTCGAAAGTTATGGCGTCTTTCATACCGATTGGCAGTTCTTCAACCCGGCAGACAACGCAATAATTCGTTGCGCACTTTTCTTTTCGACTGCGATTTGAAAATAGGAGGAAGTATGATCAGGATTCTAAGGCTTACACAAAAAGTTTTTTCGAAAGCACTTGTTCTTTGCAGCCTTTTTGCATTTTTGATTCCAGTGGTAGCAATGGGTCAAGCGATTATTGGAACTGCTGGAGATGGATCTTTAGCAATTGTTTTTCCTACTCCGGATAGCGCTTTGCCAAATCCCACTCAAATGAATGTGACGGGACTACCGGCAAACGCTGATCCGCACGGTGTTTCTTATTTCGGCTGTAATCGCGCTTTAGTTTCTGATTTCAATAACTCGCGCGTATTTGTGGTTGATGTATCGAATGCATCATTGCTTTCAACAATTAATACCGCGCCGAATTATAACGGAACAGGTACGATCGCTGTTGCGCCAGGTCTTTCACATGCGCTGGCAATCGGTTTTTCAGTCACCTTAAATGTGATTCATGCGCCATTTGATTCGTCATCCACAATTACGCAGGTGACACTGCCGGGAGGCGTTCAAAGTTATCAAACACAAGCGATCGTGTTTGATGCGAACAGTCGTGCATACGTCTATCATTCCGCAGGTATTTCCGTTCTTGATCCGCCTTATACAAGCATTGCGTTCACGATTCCGGTGAGCTTCAACAATTTAAGCGGAGCGATCGCAATCAATCCTGCAGGGGATAAATTGCTTGTAACGGATCTTTCTACTTCAGGAATCAGAATTTTTACTGCGCCATTTTCAGCCGCTTCCACGCCTCAATTCCTTCCAATTCCTTTAGCGGTGGCGCCGGATGGAATCAACATCACGCCTGATGGAAATACAGCGCTTGTCGTTTCAGCTACGTTCGCTCGTGTGTTTGCAGTCGCTGCACCATTTACATCGTCTTCTACTTTTGAGCAGATTCCATTGCCGCCACTTGGAGGAACACTTGGGTTTGAAGATATTGGGATCAGCAGTGACGGACAGCTAGCAATCCTTACAGGAAATAGCGGTACGACTCAAACCGATCTAATGGCTGCATTTGTTGAAGCTCCTTTTACGGCAACAGGTGCAGTAGCGCATGCCGTTAATTTAAATGGTCCGGGCCGAGGTGCTGGTGCCGTACGTTTTGTCCCGCCTGGTCTTGCCATCGTAGTGTCACCTTCATCATTGCCTGACGGTACTCTCGGGACTCCCTATTCCGAAAGCGTTTCAGTTGCTGGTGGTATTGCGCCAATCGTTTTCAGCATCAGTAACGGTGCATTACCTCAAGGACTTTCATTGCATCCAACAACAGGTGTTATTTCAGGCACACCAACAGTCAGCGGAAGTTTTTCATTCACAGTGACTGCCACAGATGCGGGTGGATGCAGCGGCAGCCGTGGCTACACAATCATTGTTGCAGGAGTTAGTTGCAGTGGGCTCTTTGTGGATGATTTTGAAAATGGAATTTTTGATTGGATTGTCGTTAAACCGTCCTGGGTTGAAACTGGAGGAAATCTGGTTGGTACTCCAACAGGCAAAAAGGCTGTTGTTACTGCGCCTTTTACTTTTACAGGATGTTTAACTTGCAGATTCCGTTCGGTCATCTCAATTACCGGCGCGACTACAACCAAAGCGTGGATCCTGACTCATTTCGTTAACAAAAAGAACACGTTAGAAATTCAGATTAAGTCGAGCACTGGCAAAATCGTATTAGTAGAAAAAGAAAATGGAGTCCGCCGTCAGAAAGTAAAAACTAATTTTGATTTTGCAGCGAATACTTTCTACACGGTCGATGTAGAGTTTGATGGAACGAATATCATTGTTTCGATCGATGGTACTCCAGTCATAACAACTCCACCCCGCGGTAATCTTCAATCGGGAACCTTCGGATATCAATCCAGGTTTACCTCACTGAATGTTGCAGAAGTTTGCGTGCAATAAGGTCTTTCGATCTTAGAGGGAGGCGAGGCCTACATCGCCTCCCTGCACCATTCTCCTCAGCAACTATTGTCCAACTAGAAAGTAACAACAGTTGCTTAAAACCTGTCTTTCCAGACTTCACTCCTCGTCAACGGCGTTGGCACTTCGGTTGCAGTGTATTGAATCGAACTGCTGAAAAGCGGCACAGGAGGAGAGAATGCAGATTAAGAAAGTAGTGGAAGGAATCATTGGATCGGTTGAAAACAAAATAGAAGATTCTTCAAAGTCATCAGAATCGAAAACGAAAGCATTCCAAGGTGGAATTTCTACAGCACCTAAGGATTTATTTGAAGAATCTCAAATAAAAGAGGCTGAAAAAAGACACGAAAAAGAGAGGGATGCTGCATGGATGGCATTCGGGACTTCAGTGGTCGCTGCCAGTGCAACCGCTGGTATGGGAGCCGCTGCTGGTATTGGTTCCAGCGCAGCGTCAATTGGATCAGCTGCAGCGGCAGCAGGTGGGGCGGCGGCAACAGGCATTTCTAGTGCGGCGAATGAAGCGATCGCTTCAAAGAAAGGGGCACCGCAAGAAGCAGAAACGAAAAAGGCCGCATTAGCCGATAAGACGATTTCTGAAATTCTTTCTGCAAAATTAACCGCCACGCAAGCGGCAACTCAAGCTGCCGTATCCGTTGTAACAGGTGGCGCTGCTGTGATTGGAACAGCCGTATCAGCAGCTACAGGCGTTGGGTGCAGCCGCCGGTGCGGCCGCAGCTGGTGCGGGAGTTGCAGCAGGAACAGCAGCAGCAGGTGTTGGAGCCGCAGCAATTGGTGCGGGAGCGGCAGCGGGCAGTGCGGCAGTGGGAGAAGGAATCGCAGCAGGAACGGCGGCAAAGGACGTGGCAATTGCGGCAGGTGCTATTCCAGTAGCTATGGGTATTGCTGCAGGAACGTTCGCAGCGAATGCGGGAATTGCGGTAGGAACAGCAGCAGTCGGTGTTGGAGTTACAGCAGGGACAGTAGCGCGGAGCAGGTTTGGCGGCCGCAGCAGCAGCGCAAGCGGCCACTGCAGAACTCGCATCTTCCGCTTCTGATATTGCGAAATCTATTGAGCAGAAATCAGCGGAACATCGCGAGACGTTGGAAAAATCCGCCGACACTTCAGCTTCGGATCAAAAGAAAGCACAGGAATTAGCGGAAGAAATCGCAGCACTAAAGTCAGTCAGTAAGAATTCGATTAATTCTTAGGACAAATTATTTCCGCAGGATTAGGTAAGTACTGGCGCCCGTGAAGCGGCGTTTCATGACTTTAAATCCTGCGGATATGAAAATGCGGTCGATTGTTTCGGTGGTGTGGTACGTAAAACCGCTGTGCGGTCCGAATTGCATCTTTTCTAAATGTTTCCACCCATCTTCAGATGAGATGTCGAAGTAATCGAGAATGCAATAGCCGCCAGGTTTCAAGGTTCGATAGAATTCTTTTGAGTAGCTATAGATCAATTGCAAACTAATCTCGATGAAAACTCCCGATGCAAAAATCAAATCGAAATTCGAATCCTTAAAAGGTAATGAATGCCCGGAGCCTCCATAGATCATTACATTATTTGAATCTTTAAAATAATCTCGCAGAAATTTTTCAAGCCATGGTGAATGATCAATGATGTGTAGTTTTCCGTTCGTTAAATATTTCGCGAGATGTCTTGAAAATCTTCCAGTCCCGGGTCCAAGTTCACAAACAATTGAATCATTTTTAATGACTGGAAAGACTTCGGTCTCCAGCAGCTTTTGTGAATTTCCCCAATTTTCAACTTTTTCCAGGTAATCGTTAATATCCATTCCAGCTTTTTTTGCCTGGGAAATATAAAAAGGGAGGCTTTCTGCTTTTGGATCGGAAGAAGTTCTCTGAAGTTCAATTCCTGTGAAACTTAAAACGCGGTTGACAGAATTCAAGAACTGCCTTTTCCAGCTTGTCATAGATTCCGACATTATAAACTCATCGCTTGACACAAGGGCAACAAAGGTTTTGCGCAAATGGCGTTTAGTGCTATCATGTTCCGTTTTTCTTGAAACTATGAAACGCGACTTTCACATGCACACCTACCTTTCCGACGGGGAACCGAGCCCTGAAGAACTTGTGCGGGCGTGTATCGAGCTGGGTTTAGATGAAATTTCAATTACCGATCATGATGCGATCGGCGCATATCCAATTGCTTTCGATATTGCAAAAGGCAGCAACATGCGTGTCATTCCTGGTGCCGAATTAGATTGCACCTACGGAGATCAGGAATTGCATATGCTCGCGTTTGGACTTGATATTAATAATCAACCGTTAAATGAACATCTTGCTAGCATTCAAAAAGCGCGAAAGTTAAGAGCAGCTGAGCAGGCTGATGCAATCAATGCCTTTTATGCAAGAAAAGTAATTGATCTGGATGAAATTTGCGCGCGTTGTCATACATTTATGAATCCTCATTTAATTCACTCCATGATCAATCAAGGTCTATTTGACGATTTTGCTGTGCCTGATCGCTATCGTGCCGCACAAAAATGGATGAAGGAAAACATACAAGTAAATTCGATCATTGTGAAACCTTCTTCCGAATCGATGATTGCATTAATTCATCAGGCTGGTGCGATCGCAGTACTTGCACATCCTGCGTATTATTCGCGCGATGGTATTTCGCTTGGAATGAAAGACCTGCATACAATGATTGGTAATTTGAAAGAAATGGGAATGGATGGAATGGAGGTTGTATATCCATATTGCCAGGAAGGTTCTCGCGAATTTCCAACACCTGATGTCGAAAAATTTGCTGTATCAATGCTGAGAGAATTTGCACTCCATTTCGGATTGCAAGAAACCACCGGCAGCGATGCTCATCAAATTGAACAACTCCGTGCTTATCACTCCCGCTCCTGATTAAACTCACTTGTTAAAAGATTCATACCTTCAAGCCTTTGATGCCGTTGTGAGGCAGCTCCCAATCGCTGCATATCTATGCGGCGGTACTGTGCGAGATCTTTTGCTCAACCGTCCCATTCATGATGTTGACCTTGTTGTGTTTGAAAATGTTTTTGAAGCAGTACAGCTATTTCGAAAAAAACTTGAGGTTCCAGCTTTTGTTATGGATGAAGAACGACAGGTTGCGCGCGTTGTTGTAGATAAAGGCAATTGGGATTTTACTGGATTTCGAAATCATACGATCGAAGGAGATCTTCGAAAACGCGATTTCACAATCAACTCAATCGCATTGCGATGGGAGGACTTTTACCCCGAACGACGTTTGGAAAAAGTAATTGATCCTACTGATGGACGATCGGATCTTGAAAAGAAAATTATCCGTGCCGTATCTCCAGACTGTATGAAAGATGATCCATTACGGATGCTCCGTGCATTTCGCCTTGAAGCGGAATTGAAGTTTCAAATTGATCCTTCAGTTCTGCAACAAATTTCCGAATTGCATCCACTAATCCGTGAGGTTGCTGCAGAAAGAGTTCGTGAAGAACTTGATCGGATCTTTTTGCAGCCTGATTCTTCCGCTGCTTGGAAAACGATCGGAAATTCAGGACTTTTCCTTTCATTGATTCCTGAATTGGTTCCCATGAAAGGCTGCGAACAGGGCGGTTATCATCATCTGGATGTTTGGGAACATACCCTTTTAGCCCTTGAAAACCATGAATCTCTCTTTAGTCTGATTCCAGAAGTATTTCCGGAACATGCAACTCGAATCCGGGAGTACCTTCAGTCCACACCAGGCACGCTTGATCGGGAGCGTCTGTTAAAGTGGGGAATTTTGTTGCACGATGTAGGAAAACCGCAAACTTGCGAACTACGTGAGCCCGGTCGTTGGCGTTTTCATGGACATGAACATGTCGGCTCTGATCTGGCGCAAGCGATACTGAAACAATTAAAATTTGCGCGAAAAGATGTACAAATCGTTGCATCGTTGATTGAACACCATCTTCGTCCGTTGAATTTATACAATCAGGAAGATCGATCCGAAGATTCCTTCTTTAGATTTTTCAGAGCCACAGGAACTGAAGGGATTGGCGTTTTGTTAATGGCTTATGGTGATATATCCGCGGCGCGCGGACCTCTATCTGATCCAGCTCGTGATTCGGAATTCATTGCATTCGTCCGCGAATTGATACGCTATTACTATGACGAATATTATCCGAAAGTGAATACACCCGAACTCTTAAAGGGTAGGGACCTGATGGCGTTTCTTCAAATGAAGCCAGGTCCAAAAATGGGTAAACTGTTAAAAGAGATTCGCGAATCTCAGCTTGAAGGTAAATTGCGAAATCGACAAGATGCTCTGGATTTTGCAAACGATTGGCTCAGCAAAAGTGAATAAACCGCAGAATCACAAAGATTGACAGAGAGTATGTTTCTCAGTAACGTCTAGGGGAGAGTTCAACGTTTCATGCAGCTTTTGTCTCTTGAGGGTGATTACGCTCTTCGCGCAGTTATATATCTGGCCATCCAGCCAGCAGAAAAAATCACCTATGTAAGTGAAATTGCCCGCGATCAACTCATACCTGTCAATTTCCTTTTTAAGATTCTTCGCAAGCTTGTAAAACGCAATCTTGTGAAGTCATTTCGTGGTCCTCATGGCGGTTATATGCTGGCTCGTGAATCTTCTGGAATTACATTTCTTGAAGTCATAGAAGCCATTGATGGTCCGGTTGTCGTAAACAGGTGCCTGAGTGAAGTCACGCGCTGTTTGTTAGAGCCCAGCTGTAAAATGCTAACCGCCTGGCAACGGATTCAAGAGCATGTGACAGATGAGCTTAATACAATCACGATTTCCGATTTGCTAAAGCCAGGCAAGCCCGCATCCGAGAAAACTGCTGCAAGTTAGTGGTAAATTCTTCAGTCTTCCATTTTAAATATCTTCGAATTACAATAAGCTGTCTTTTCATACACCTGATCCAGGAGTTTTAATGGAAATCACGCAAATTCTGCATGTTGCGGGGTTCTATCTTTTTGCACTACTGACCGTTATTTCGGCGTTTTTCGTGACCTTTGTAAAAAACATCATGCGAGCCGTGTTCTCGTTAATGTTTACATTGTTTGGAATTGCCGGATTGTTTCTCTTTTTGCACGCTGATTTTCTGGCCGCGACTCAAGTCCTGATTTATGTAGGCGGCGTTCTCGTATTGCTCCTTTTCGGAATTATGCTGACTCAGCGTATGGTTGAAGCGGATATTCGAACAGGACGCATCCAATTCATTCCGGCCGTTATTGCAATGCTTATTTTGTTTGGATTTTTAGTTTATTTAATTTTTGAAACCCCCTGGAAAGTTCAGCAGCCTGCTGCATTTCAAGAAACAACTTCTCAGATTGGAACATTGCTGATGACGGAATGGCTGCTCCCATTTGAAGTAGCCTCAATTCTTCTACTGGCCGCTCTGGTTGGCGCGGTGTCGATTGCTCGCGCAAAAGGGACGACCACATGATGCTTGCCCCAGGGCTGTATCACTATCTCATTATTGCGGCAATTCTTTTTTGTCTCGGACTCTGTGCGGTTCTCACGCGTAGAAATGGCATTGCTGTCTTGATGGGAATTGAATTGATCCTGAATGCGGCAAACATCAATTTTGTTGCATTTTCAAATTATGTAACTCACGCGCTTGGCGGACATGTCTTCGTTATCTTTGTCATTCTGCTTGCTGCAATTGAAGCTGCAGTCGCTCTCGCGATCGTTTTTGCTATTTATAGACATTTTCATAGCGTGGAAGTACCTCAAGTACGGGAGATGCAAGGTTAGAAATGCAACCTTCTGTAATTCTTGAAATCAACAATAGTCTCCGATATTTCATTCCCGAATTAATTCTTTCCGCAGCCTTTTTGATCGTTCTGATAGCCGAAACTTTCAGTAAACGCAGCAGCTATGTCACGCTAGGAATCATTTCCATCATTGGAGTCGCGGCTTCGATGATTGCTGCATTCAACCAATACGACCTGGCGCCAAACTTTATTTTCTTCCGCATGATGACAGTGGATCACTTTGGAATCTACTTCAAAATTATTTTCGCGATCTCTACGATTTTGGTCGTACTTTTAGCGATGAACTCTGATGAGCTCAAACGCTATAACGCCGGAGAATTTTATTGTTTGATCCTGGCTTCCGTTCTCGGAATGAATCTGCTGGCTACAGCAAATAATTTACTGATGATCTGGCTGGCGCTAGAACTTGTTAGCATCCCTTCTTATTTATTGTCAGGGTTTCTAAAAGAAGATCGGCTTTCGGCCGAAGCTTCACTGAAATTCGTAATTTATGGTTCTGTCTCAACGGCAGTCATGTTGTTTGGTCTTTCCTATTTGTATGGACTCACCGGGGCGTATGAATTAAGCCAGATCCGTGACTCTCTTATTACGACAAATATAAATCCCGCACTTCTTTTGATCATGGTATCGCTTGTGCTGGTTGGTATTGGATACAAGATTGCAGCTGTACCGTTTCACTTCTGGTGTCCTGATGTTTATCAAGGCTCGCCACTTGTCATTACAGCTTTCTTTTCGATCGGACCAAAAGCTGCAGGTTTCGCATTAATGATCCGATTCTTTTATGGAGTGTTTGCTCAAGGCGCGCCGGACTATGAGATTGTTGGAAATTTCCATTGGCCAACATTCATGGCACTGATTGCTGCAATCACGATGACTGTCGGAAATGTTGTCGCTCTTTGGCAAACAAGCATGAAGCGGATGCTTGCATATTCTTCCATTGCACACGTCGGTTATATGATGATGGGCTTTGTACTTCTGAATGATGCCGGGATCCAATCAATCCTTTTTTATACTTTGATTTACCTCGTCATGAATTTAGGAGCTTTCGCTGTTGTTATTGCTGTTTCTTCAAAAATGAAAAGTGATGAACTCAGTGAATATCGTGGGCTGATGCTGCGATCTCCATTTGCTGCTTCTGTCTTTACTATATTTTTGCTTTCATTGACTGGAATTCCGGCGCTCGGCGGATTTATTGGCAAACTTTATTTGTTTATGGCTGCATGGCATGCGCAATTTTATTGGCTAGTAATTCTGGCTGCAATCAACAGCGTTATATCCTTTGCATACTATGGCGGCGTGATTAAACGGATGATTTTGGAAGATGGTTCTTCGAAGGAAAAATTTACGCTGCCGCGTCTCTCAATGATCGTTCTGACTGTACTTGCGATTCTAACATTCATGATGGGACTTTATTGGTCACCGTTTGCTGAATTTTCGCAAGAATCTGCTGGAATGCTTATCGGAAGTTCTGCTATCGCCGCCAAATAAGATTCACCACAAAGGCGCAAAGATCACACATGCGATACTCGCGGGAAGTATTGGACCACATAAAAAATCCAAGAAATGTTGGTGAAATTGAAAACACAACTGCAAAGGCACGGGTCCGGAGTTCGGCAGATGGAGATATGCTTCAGCTTCACATGTTGATTGAAGATAATGTGATCCGTGATGCGAAATTCAAGGTCTATGGCTGCGGCGCCGCTATCGCCTCAGGATCTTTCGTTACAGAGATGTTGATTGGCATGGATATTTCGAAGGCTTTACTAATCACAAACGAACAGCTATCAGAAATGATGGGCGGATTGCCACCCGAAAAAATTCATTGCAGCGTTCTTGCCGAACAAGCCATCCACGAAGCCATCACTAACTGGAAGCCTTAGCGTGCTTGCGGTTATCCTACCGTTTCCGAAAAAACGCGAAGAAAATTTCCGCTCGCAATTTTGTCGATTTCTGAAGACTTGAACTTACGTTTTTGCAATTGATCGCAGAGTTTCGGCAAGGAAGTACAATCTTGCATATCCGCCGGCATAAAAGGTGTTCCGTCGAAATCAGAGCCAAGACCAACAGATTCAACACCTGCAATATTAACAACATGTTCGATATGCCGAATGACATCATTCATTGTAACTGGCGGTAGAGAGCTTTTTTGAGCATGAATGATTTGGTCTTCTTCATAACCGGACAATTCAGGTTTGTCTTTGTAACGCTTCCGAATCTTTACGAATTTATTTTCCAAACGTTCATTTAATTTTTCATAAGCTTGAGTAAAATTCTGACTTATGAATGCTGGATAAAAATTAATGAACACCACCCCACCTTTTTTTGCGAGTGCTTGAATCATTTTGTCTGTCATATTCCTTTGATGATTGCATAAAGCCCGGACCGAGCTATGCGAAGCAATCATTGGCCGGGTGGATGTGCCCAGCGCATGCCAGAACGCTTTGTCTGAGACATGAGAAATATCTACGATCATTCCGATCCGATTCATTTCACGAACAACCTCGTGCCCGAACTCCGTTAGCCCTCCCCAGCGTTCTTCATCGTTAGACGAATCCGCCCAATCATTTGTATTGCTCCAGGTAAGAGTCATGTAGATGACACCCAGGTCTCTGTAACAACGCAAAATCGAAAGATCATTCTGGATAGCATGACCTCCTTCAATTCCAAGAAGCGCAATTTTCTTTCCACTTCGCCGTGCCTTACGGATTTGGGCGATTGAATCACACAACGCGATATTCTTTTGATGCTTTCTTACTTCACTCTTTAAGAGATCAACCATTTGAAGAGTCCTGCTGATATACCGTTCTTTTCCGACTGCAGGACTGATGAAGCATGCAAATACCTGAAGATCGTGTCCACCTTTTCGCATTTTGTTGAGGCTTACCTGAAGGCGATCATCATCCAATCCCCAACCCTGATCGATCATCCAGGTGAGGGTGTCAGAGTGGGTGTCAGCGATGAAGCGTCTCATTGGTGAATAAAGTATAGACGTAGTAGCAGACGCAGGGGCGGAGGAGCAGGGGAGCGGAGGAGCAGGGGAGCTCGGGCGCATTACTTCTCTTTTTGAAGGGAGATGATTTTATTGATTTCAAGGACTCTGTCCCGCGCATAACGGGCCCAACGGCTGGATGAATCATATTTCAGATAGCGTTCCCAATGATGACAAGCCTCTGGATACGATTTCACTTTGTCGTATACAAGTGCAAGATTGTAATGAGCATCATAGTATTCAGGATCCAACTCAATCGCCTTTAAGTACATTTTGATTGCAAGCCGGAGTTTTCGTATTTCCTCGAAAATATTTCCAAGATTGTAATAGGCCAGCTTGTAAGATGGATTAATTTTTAAAGCATTCAGATAAAAACGGATTGCCTTTTTCTTTTTTCCAACTCGATAGTAGATTGTCGCCAGGTTGTTCCAACAATCAGCGAGCGTGGGATTGAGTTGAAGTGCCTTTCTATATGCTTTTACTGCTATTTCCCATTTCCCTTCGATGTCGCAACGCAATCCATATTCAAACCAATAAAGGTGAGTCTTTTCTTTTTTTGGAGCTTTGAAGCTCGCCGGTTCTTGAGGAGCTTCATTTTCAAAATTCATCAACAGTTGTCCATTGACTGGATCAAATGACAGGCCGTTATATCGCATCCAGAGGTTATTGTTCTGTGAAAAGAATTTTAGCTGGCTCAGTGTTTTTATTTCTGGAAAACGCTTTTTAATTAAATCAAGCGAACGTGTAACTTGTTGTAGTGAGATTCCACCCGAAATCAGTTCTTTAGCGGCTTTTAAACTGATTAAATCCTGGAATGAGTAGAAGTTACCTTTTTCCGAATTAATGGATCGCGGAATAAACTGAATCTTCTCCCAATGACGAAGCCGCCGTGGTGATATCCCAAGTAGTTTTGAAGCGTGGCGGATCGTGAATTGCTCCATTTGTTTTTATCGCATAGGCTGTCCGAACTTTGATTGTATGATAGCATAAGTTGCTGCATCTGATTATGAAACTTATATATTAGTAACAGGGTGGACTTAATGAAGTTTCTAATTTTCCTGTTTATATTTTGGCCGGTTTTTGCAATGTCAATTGAAGAAAAAAGCGACGATCATAATTCACTTCGGCTTGGGATCATATCAAAGCAAGAGATTTTGTCAGGCCGAACCATTTATAACCATAACTATGTTGAATATGTTCCGAAACCAGATGATCTTGAGGCGATCTATAAATGTTCACAACCTGTTGAAGTAAAAGTAATTTTTGGTGATTGGTGCAAAGACAGCAAAAAGCATGTGCCTGCTTTCATAAAGACAATGGAATTTGCGGACAATAAAGCGATTGAGGTTGTTTATATCAATGTCGATCGTAAGAAAAAGGAACCTGCTGATTTGATTCATGGACTAAATATTGTAAGTGTTCCGACTTTTATTGTATTTTTGAATGGAAAAGAAGTGGGGAGAATTGTGGAGACTCCTAAAGTCAGCGTCGAAAATGATTTAGCTGACCTTTTGTCTTCCCAAACTGGCCAATCGGAGTAGTTGACGAGGGATGGTACCGGGGAAAAAGAAGGATTCTGACGAGCCCGAGCACTTCCTGGCTCTAAAAGAATTTGATCGTGCAATTGCGATCTATCGTGATCGAATCGTCAATCAGCCTAAGAATGTAAATTTACGACACGCCCTTGCTGATGCTTATCTCCAAGCGAATCGCTCAGATGAAGCGATTCAGGAATATCGTGATTTAGCGGCACAGTATACCGAAACCGGCTCGATCGCAAAAGCGATCGCTGTTTATAAAAAAATTCTGCGCATCCGTCCAACGATGACCGAAATTGAATATTACTTAATGGAACTATCGGACAAAAGAGGTCCAGCAGTGTTGGAGTTAGATGCGAACGAAGAAGTTGATCAGGAAAAAGCGGATGCTGTTCCTTTTTTGGCAATTGATACAGTTTTGTTTCGTGGTCTTTCAAGGGATGAATTCCGGAAAGTAGTTTCCCATCTCACTCTTAGACATTACGAAGAAGAAAGCATCGTCGTATCAGAAGGAGATCCAGGCGAGTCAATGTTTATTATTGTAAATGGTGAAATTCGGGTTAATACATCCGATGCCACTGGTAAGCAGATTACTCTTGCAAATCTTGGTGAAGGTGAATTTTTTGGTGAAGTTTCTTTGCTTACAGGAAAACCGCGGACTGCAACTATCATCACGAATTTCCCTTCCGATTTATTGGAGCTATCGCTGACGGACTTTGAAAGTATTGTGGCTGACTTTCCGCGTGTTCGCGAAATATTAGAGGATTCTCATCAACAACGCGCTTATAAGACGATTGAAGCTATCATTCAATCCCGCCGGGAAAAACCATAGAATTTAACTTTTGTCTGTGAGATAGATTAAATGCGCATCATTTTTATGGGATCGCCTTCATTTGCCGTGCCGAGTCTTGAAGCAATTCATCATTCGAATCACGAAATACTTGCAGTGGTTACTCAACCGGATCGTCCTGTTGGCAGAAATCTGAAAGTGCAGGCACCTCCAATTAAAGTAACTGCAGAGTCATTCAGTATTCCTGTTTATCAGCCTTCAACAACAAAGACTCAGGAATTTGTCGATCAAATGACTGCATTAAAGCCAGACATTCTTGTGGTTGTCGCGTATGGAGAAATTTTGAGACGCAACGTTCTTGAATTGGCCCCTAAAGGTGCTGTAAATCTTCATGCCTCTTTGCTTCCAAAATATCGTGGGGCTGCGCCGATTCCGTGGGCAATATTAAACGGTGAAAATGAAACTGGTCTAACGACAATGCAAGTTGATCTTGCAATGGACTCCGGTCCTATTTATCTAACACAAACTTGTGAAATCGATTCTCTTGATACTTCGGAAACACTTTCACAAAAATTGGGGAAGCTTGGGGCACCACTTCTGACAAAAACTCTAAACTTGATTGAGAAAAATGAAATTGTCCCGATGCCGCAAGACGTTTCGGCAGTGACGTATGCGCCTAAACTCAAAAAGGAAGACGGACGTGTGAACTGGACCAAAACCGCAGCCTGGATTTCGAGGCAAGTTCGCGCCTTTAATCCGTGGCCTGGAACCTTTACGAGACTGGAAAATATGGGACTGAAGTTTTGGGCGACCCGCGATTCTGGAGAAACAACAAACCAAACCCCAGGCAATATTCTCAGTCTAACGAAGGACGCGATTTATGTAGCCGCTGGGGAAGGAACTGTCCTTGAAGTTTTGGAAGTGCAGCCCGAAAATCGGCCTCGAATGACTGCCCATGATTTTGCGATTGGCCATCGAGTTCAAGAGGGGAAATCGTTTTCGTAGCCTTTCTAAAGAATTAACCCTTTCTTGACAATCACTTAGCCCTAAGATTATGATGTTTCGAACTCTGATAAGAGGAGGCTCACGGGGCATGTCATTGAATCAAAAGGGCGAGGGAAAAGCTGGTGCTATCTTCGGGTTTGCCGTCTTTCTGGTAGTGCTTTATCTGGCGTGGACGATCATTCCTGTAATGATTCGGGTTTATTCATTTGAGGATGCAGTTCGAGAAGAATGTAAATTTCTTCACGGAAGAAACTTAGACCAATTGAAGTCAGATATAGTCGACGTAGCGCATGACAATGAATTAGATATAGAAGTTGAAGATGTTCATGCGGCGAAGACTTACGCCGAAAACTACCATAATCTTCGGGTTAAAATTGATTATGTTGTTCCAATAACCACACCTTTTTACGTCTATAACTGGGTTCAGAATATAGACTACAACGCGCCGGTATTTGAATAATCCCAGAAAAATCCTAGTTTAGTTTGCAGGAGGGTTGCTATATGAAGATTGGAAAAATTGCTGTCCTAACCCTATTCGTATTGAGTGTCTCTGCATTCAGTGTTTTTTCAGCTGATGTTGGGAATTATCGGATCAGGGAGCGTGTAGATTTTGCTGGAACTACAGTCGAACCTGGCCTCTATAACGTTCAAATTGTTGACGGAGCTGATGGATCCACTATTCAACTCAGCAAAGATGGACAGGTCGTAGCAAAGGATCTAGCAATCGTAATTCCCGCTCGTGGGACTTCCTCAAGCCCGCAAGTTCAAATTACCCGAATTGCGAATCAGGAATTCCTTCGTATCAGAGTCCGTTCCGGAGACAATTGGTATTACGCTTATATGAAGAGAGTTCAATAGGTTTTCCTGTTTCATAAATGGCATCCGCCGGCCTCGTTTTATTCAGCGGTGGAATTGACTCCACTACCGTTTTAGCCATCGCTTTGCGTGAATTTTCAGATGTTTTTGCTTTAAGTTTTGATTATGGCCAGCGGCATCGAGTTGAGCTCGAAAAGGCAAAGAAGGTTATCACGCAGTTTCGGGTTAAAGAGCACGTTTATTTTCAAATCGATTTGCGTCAAATCGGAGGTTCGGCACTTACATCCGAACTTGTTGTTCCAAAACAAAGATCCGATAAAGAAGTGATTCCTGTAACATACGTTCCAGGACGTAATTTGATTTTCTTGTCTATTGCTGCGGCAATAGGGGAGACCAAAGGCGCTTTCGATTTATTTTATGGCGCAAATATTCTGGATTACAGCGGTTATCCTGATTGCCGCCCGGAATTTATAGAGTCTTTGGAACAGACTTTGAATCGCGGAACTAAAGCAGGGGTTGAAGGCCAGAAGTTCCGAATTCACGCGCCATTATTGAAGCTTACCAAGTCGCAAATAATACAGAAAGGCGTTGCACTGGGTGTTGATTATTCTGATACTCATAGTTGTTATGATCCTGATGAATCTGGAAAAGCTTGCGGTCAATGTGATAGTTGCGTGATCAGGATCAAAGGCTTCAATGAAGCCGGGTTTCCGGATCCTGCACTGAAATAGCCCCTACAGTTGGACAAAAAACAAATGAAACAAATGCGAAGGGATCCAGTTACACGCAAATGGGTCATAGTAAACGTCGTTGCAGAACCACAGGATACGATTCGCAGGATTAAGGAAGCTGTGGATCGTGAATATGAATCTAAGAAAAAATCTGATACCCCCTGTGATTTTTGTCCCGGTAAGGAATCAACAACTGAACAATCCATTATGGAATTTGTGAATGGAAAGTATCAGTTTGGCAGCGCTTCAACCGATTGGAATATCCGAGTCATTCCAAACCGTGATCCTGTTTTTCGAATCGAAGGTAATTTGAACCGCAGGTTAGTTTCCATGTACGACGTTATGGATGCCGTAGGCGCACATGAAATTATTATTGAGCATCGAACACATGCAGACTGGGATGAATTGAATTCTTCGGAAGTTGCTGACATCGTACGTGTCTATCTGGAACGGATGAAGGATCTGAGCAAAGATGGACGGTTTGGACATTTGTACATTTACAAAAATTATGGACCAAACTCGAACAGCACTATGGCCCATCCTCATTCAACATTGACAGCGTCACCTTCGGTTCCTGAGCGAATCCGGAGAGAACTCGAATCCACGCGAAGACATTTTCAAATGAAGGAACGTTGCCTTTTCTGTGACATCATTACGGAAGAAACACGACGCAAACAATCTTCAGGATGGGTTCGGCAATCCGAAAACTTCGTAACACTCAGTCCGTTTTTTGCTTCCCATCCGTTTGAAACGTGGATTCTTCCGCGTCAGCATAATTCCGATTTTAGAAACTTGAATCCTTCGCTGGCAGGTGAACTTGCAGACGCTCTTCAGACAAATCTTCGAACAATAAAATCGAATGTGGGAAATTTATCATACAGCTTGCTGTTGTTTACACGCCCGAATCGGGTCTGGGGCGGAGAACGCGATTACTGGGCAACAATTGATGATGATTATCATTGGCACTTCAAGTTTTTTCCTAGATTTCCAAGATTGAAAGGGTTCCATCGCAGCTTCAGTGCAGGATCCGGTTACATGATCAATCCAGTCCCTCCGGAAATTGCAGCCGAACTGATGCGCAGCCAATAGGTCATCAGTCAATAATCCACAAATTCACCACCAGCAAAGTCTCCAACCGGTTTGGAGTTCGACCTATGAAAAAAATGGTTATTGAAAGAATTTCAAAATTGGTCATTGTCGGAACACCAATCACCCAATAAGATCTTTTGCTTTAAGGAGACAGAAATGGCTGATCACGATCCACGAAAAGATTTTGATTTTTTGATCGGATCCTGGGAAGTTCACAACATGAAATTGAAAGAGCGTCTCAAAGGATCCACAGACTGGGATGCGTTTAAGGGCTCAGTAGTAGTAAGAGCCATCTGGGGTGGTTTGGCGAACGTCGATGAATATCAAGCTGAGACTCCGTCTGGCCGAATCCAGGGAATGACGGTGCGTCTGTTTAATCCCAAAACGGAGCAATGGAGTCTTTATTGGGCGAACGCAGCCTCTGGCACTCTAGAGGTGCCGGTGATCGGTGAATTCAAAAACGGACGTGGAGAATTTTACGATCAGGAATTCTTTGAAGGCAAAGCGATCTACGTTCGATTTATATGGTCAGATATTACGCCAAACTCTTGCCACTGGGAGCAAGCTTTTTCAGCGGATGGAGGCAAGAACTGGGAAACAAATTGGACAATGGACTTCACACGAACTGAATGAATGGAACCGCAGAGACGCTAAGTTCGGAAACTCTGCGACTCCGCGGTTAGTCTTCGCCCTTTAGGATTTTCGTTTGAATGTCGGAATATCCAAATCGTCGCGATCTTCGCTGAACGGAAATGTGCCTGATTGTGGAGTTTGCGATCCAGCCGCTTTGCGATAAAAGGAAACATTTTCCTGAGGTGGCTGTTGAGCAACACCCTGTACGTCATTTCGAGTAACGCTCAATGATGGCATCGCTTTTTCCGAAACATGATCGAAGCCGGTGGCGATGACAGTAATCTTGACGTCATCTTTCATTGTTGAATCGATCGTAGCTCCGAAAATGATTTCAGCAGATGGATCTGCATTCTCACGAATCAACTGACATGCCTGATTCACTTCATGAATTGTCAGAGTTTCGCCGGCAGTGATGTTAATCAGAATGCCGCGTGCTCCATCCATAGAAGCTTCTTCAAGCAATGGACTGTTAATCGCGCGTTTAGCAGCATCAACAGCGCGTGTTTCGCCGCTGCTAACTCCTGTTCCCATTACGGCTTTGCCCATGCCTTTCATGATTGTCTTCACATCTGCAAAATCCAAATTCACAAGGCCAGGCAACAGGATCAATTCCGAAATACTTTGCACACCTTGCCGCAAAACATCATCGGCAATTAAAAACGCTTTTGTAAACGGCGTATTTTTTTCCACAGTTTCAAGTAAACGATCATTTGGAATGACAACGATCGTGTCGATGCAGCTTCGCAATTCTTTCAAACCCAGCTCTGCATGCTGCGCGCGACGTTTTCCTTCAAAACTAAATGGTTTTGTTACAACCGCTACTGTTAGCGCTCCGATTTCATTTGCCAAACTTGCAATCACAGGAGCTGCACCTGTTCCGGTTCCGCCGCCCATGCCTGCAGTAAGGAAAATCATATCGGCTCCATCAAGCAGTTCCAGAATTTTGCTTGCATCTTCAAGAGCTGCTTGTCTTCCGATTTCAGGATTTGCACCGGCGCCAAGACCTTTTGTCAGGCCTGCGCCAATTTGAAGCCGCACAGGTGCTTGTGACGATTGAAGTGCTTGAAGATCGGTATTGATAGAAATGAACTCTGCACCCTTCAGGCCCATTTCAACCATGCGATTAATTGCATTCCCGCCTCCGCCCCCGATTCCAACAACTTTTATGCGTGCGCCTTGCAATCCTTCATCCTCCAGTGAAATTTTTACGCTTGACAGATGACCGGGCATTTCCGGCAGATCGTCAAACAGTTCCATAATCACCTCCAGCAATTTGAACCACAGAGTCACAGAGTTCTTTGTGTCTCCGTGGTTTTTTAAAACATTTCGTTAAACCAATCTTTGAAACGCCATGGCCTTCTACGGGTCAGTACGCGATCTCTACGAACTTCACGCGTTCTGTATCCATAAATAACCAAACCAACAGCGGTGGAATAAACCGGACTGTTGATTACATCGATCAAGCCTCCAACACCCGTTGGCTTACCGATGCGTACCGGCAGATCAAAAATACGTTCTGCAATTTCGGTCATGCCTTCCAGCAATGAACCGCCACCCGTCAAAACTACACCCGAATTGAGGGATTTTGTCAGGCCCATTCTTTCAATCTCGTCTTTCATGAGATTGAATAGTTCATCGGCCCTCTGTTGAATTATGTCACAAAGTATCTCTCTTGACATAAAGCGTGGTTTACGTCCGCCGACACTTGGGACTTCTACAGTCTCTTCATCCTCGACAAGTGACACCAACGCACACCCATATTTTTTCTTAATCCGCTCTGCTTCTCCGATCGGCGTCCGCAGTCCAACCGCAATATCGCTTGTAAAATGATCACCGCCGATCGCACGAATATGTGAATGCCAGAGACTTTGTTTTTCAAAAACTGCAAGATCTGTTGTGCCGCCTCCGATATCTACAAGAGCAACACCCAGTTCTTTTTCATCTTGAGTTAATACTGATTCGCTACTCGCGAGTTGTTCCAAAACAGTATCAGCTACTTCAATTCCTGCTTTATTAACACACGTTAATAGTGTTTGAAGTTGAGTTGTTCCGCATGTAACAACATGAACGTTGACTTCCAATCGATTCCCGCTCATTCCGAGAGGATCACCAATTTCATCCTGACCATCTACCATAAATTCTTGTGGCAAGACATGCAGAATGTCTTTGTCAGTTGGAATTGGAATTTGTTTAGCAGCCTCAATCACACGATTAATATCATCACGCGAAATGATGTGATCTTTTGAATTGATGCTGATCATGCCGCGGCTATTGGAACCCATAATGTGTTCACCGGCAATTCCAACAAACGCTTCTTCGATGTTGATTCCCGACATCAATTCGGCTTCCTCAACAACTTTGCGGATACACTCGACCGTTGGATCAAGATTTACAATGACACCCTTTCGAAGACCCCGTGACTCAGCATTGCCCATTCCGATGATATCCAGTGCACCATCATCACGGATTTCGGCTACAAGAATGCAAACTTTGCTGGTTCCAATATCAAGGCCGACTATATAGCGGTCTTTTTTCGCCATTAAAGCTGCTCCCTGTATGTATGTTTGAGAATGATCTGGCTCTGGTACCGCAAGTCGACAACCTTTACATCAGAAAAATTCTTTTTGACTACTTCGGAGTAATCAATGAACTTTTTAATCATCGGAAGAATACCATCTTTCGAAACTAAAAGTCCAAACGAGAACCCTTTCAAATAAATAATTGTGTTTTCTCCATCATAGTAATTAATTTCAGATACTTGTCTCAACACTGAAACATCTTCCGCAAGTGCAGAAACAAATTGAAGAGCGTTCCGGATTTGATGTTCATTGGAAACTTCATCAATTCCAGTAAGGACGGGAAGCGAGGAATATTCTGGATCGTGATCAAAAGTGTCTATAACCCGGCCATCTGCATCGACAAGAAACAAATTTCCCGACAACACCAATGCGATTGGGTGTCGTTCTGTAATATGAACACGTATCGTTCCCGGCAGCTCCCGCCATATTACGGCACTCTTGATCCACGGGTGATTTTCTAGCCCTAACTTGATGTGTGTTAAGTCGGCAAATACTGCATTCTGCTGGCCAGTTCGAATATATTTTTCAACTTCTTCAGGTTTTGTTTTATGTGTACCTGTTACTTCGATTTGATTTAAGAAAAACCATGAAGAAGATTTAAGCGCTTGAAGTCCATGATATCCGACATACACGCCCTGAACTGCCAAAATACAAATAAGAATAATCCGTAGTGCACGCTGAGATAACGTTCGTTTGAATCGACTTTTTCGAACTTCACGATTTTTTAAATTCCGAATGTATTGGTAATCGATAACTTTTTCATTTTGGGTCTGGATTTTTTTTACCGGCATCAGTTGTGCCTCCAGACAATCACTTCTTCTTCAAGCAATACGTCATTCTTCTCGCGGACGACTTTTTTGACATGTTCGATTAATTTCAGAGTATCAGCAAAAGTTGCGTTGCCTTTGTTAACAATAAAATTTGCATGAACATCTGATACCATCGCGCCTCCGATTGAAAAGCCTTTCAAACCGGAATCTTCAATGAGTTTTCCCGCAGAAGTACCATCCGGGTTTCTGAAAATGCATCCCGCACTCTTTTCCCTTTGTGGCTGAGTGGACGTGCGCCAGTCATTGTTTTCTCTGATGCGTTTATGAATGTCGCGTGAATCTCCCGTGCGAAGTTGGAGAATAACGCGTGTAATAATTGCATCGCCTGGAATAGCCGAAAAACGATAGCTGAATTGCAGTTCAGCATTGTTCGCAACAACAGTATGGCCATCGTGAAGTAGCAGAGCGACAGAATGAACGACTTCGCTGATAGTTTGCCCGTGCGCGCCTGCATTCATGCGGACAACTCCACCGATACTTCCAGGAATTCCAACGGCAAACTCCAATCCACTCAAACTCTTTGATGCTGTCTGATATGCAAGCTGTGCCATCGGATATCCTGCATCTACAGTAACGCGCTCGCCATCTACATTGAAAATGCGTTCCATGTGTTTTGTCACAATCATCGCTTCATTAATTCCTGCATCATCCGCCAAAATATTGCTGCCATTTCCTAAAACTCTAAATGTGCGTTTTTCGCGATTCAAAGTACGCAACAATTCCACCAATTCAGCCTCTGTTTCCGGAAGATACACAGTTGGAACACTCCCTCCGATTCCGATTGTTGTGTAATCCTTCAGCTTTTGGTTCGTTTTGGTTTTCATCGTGTAACGCCCGCGTCCCCGCCAGCAACGGTGCTAAATTTCTCCAACAATAGTTTTCCAGTCTTTTCGGCGGCGGCAGTAATACTTCCTGCTCCAAGAAACAAAACAATATCTCCCGGCTGAGCCATGGATAGAACTTTTTCAGGAAGGGTTGTTACATCTTTATACAAGACGCAATTTGGATGGTTCATTGCTTTCGCGAGCCGTTCGATTGTTACATCTCGTAATGGCTCTTCACCCGCTGCATAAATATCTGTTAGTACCAGAATGTCAGCCTTATCGAAACAATGCGTGAAATCATTGAATAGGTGATGCAAGCGAGTGTAACGATGAGGCTGAAACACTGCGATCAATCTTCGATTCCAGCCTTGCCTTGCTGCTGTAAGAGTTGCTTGAATCTCAGATGGATGGTGTGCGTAATCATCAATGATCAAAATATCATTTGCCTCTGCGCGAAGTTGAAACCGGCGATCTACCCCACGGAAGTGTGAAAGTGATTCGCGCGCGGTATCAAATGAAACTCCAAGCTCACTTGCAACAGCAATAGCAGCAAGACTGTTTACGATGCTATGAACTCCTGGCACATGCAACTTCACAACGCCCAATCGCATATCACGATGGTAGACTTCATATTCCGAACTAAATCCTTTGAGTTGAACTGGAACCGCACGGAAGTCTGCTTCAGGTGATAACCCGTACGTAACGATCTTTCTTTGAATGTGTGAAAGGATCGCGCGATTCTCAGCATCATCAAGGCAAAGAATGACGGCTCCATAAAAAGGGACTTTGTTAGCAAATTCAATAAATGAGTGACGGATATCATCCATGTCTTTGTAATGATCAAGATGCTCGGCGTCAATGTTTGTGATCACAGCGATTGTCGCTGAAAGTTTCAGAAAAGATCCGTCGCTTTCGTCAGCTTCTACAACAATAAATTCGCCACGACCCGGGCGAGCATTACTTCCAAACGCTTGTAAGCGGCCTCCAATGATGATCGTTGGATCCAGTCCTGCATCATGAAGCATTAATCCGGTCATTGATGTTGTGGTTGTTTTGCCGTGCGCTCCGCCGATTGTGACGGCGTATTTAATTCGCATCAATTCCGCAAGCATCTCAGCACGCGGAATCACAGGAATTTTTTTCGCTCGTGCTGTTATCACTTCGGGATTCTCTACAGAAACTGCAGACGAAATTACAACGACATCTGAATTTCCAACATTTTCCGCAGAATGGCCGATGTAAATCGTAGCGCCTAAAGATGTAAGTCTTGCTGTAACTGCAGTTTCTTTTATATCGGATCCGGAAACTGTGTGGCCAAGATCCAGAAGAATTTCAGCAATTCCGCTCATGCCGCTTCCTCCGATTCCCACCATGTGTATCCGCTTTAATTTCCCAAACATGCTTATCTCTGTGCCTCTGTTTTTTTAGCTAATGATATGGCTAAATCCGCTACTTTTTGAGCAGCCTCTGGTCTTCCTAAATGTCTGGATTCAATTGACATTTGTTCCAAGATTTCTGGGCTACTCGATAGCGATATTATTTCCTGAATGAGGATGCGAGATGAAAACGCATTTTGTAAAATCATTTTTGCAGCACCAGCCTCCGCAAGACGCCGCGCATTTTGTTCCTGATGATTATGAGCAGCCGTTGGAAGTGGAACAAGAATCGCAGGCTTCCCAAGCGCCGTTATTTCTGCAAGAGTGATCGCTCCCGCGCGACAAACTAATAAATCGCAACTGCTATAAAACTCCTCAACATCTTCAACAAATGGTTTTATCTCAAAAAATGGCGCGACTGTATCATATATAGATTTAACACGCTCAAAATCTCCTCTGCCAGTTTGATGAATGACATGCAACGTTTCTTTCATCGCGACAAGTTCCGGCAAGGCTTCAACTACAACATTGTTAATGGCACGTGAACCCTGGCTTCCGCAATAAATACCTACCGTGAACTTGGATGTTTGTTTCGAAAGCTCTCTTAAAGGACGCACCGGTGTTCCTGTAACGACTGCTTTTCCTTTGAAAACACCCGAGGAGTCTTCATACGCTACCGCAACATTTCTTGCAAAACTCAATGCTTTTTTGTTCGTAAATCCGGGAATCGCATTCGGTTCTACAAGCAATACGGGGACCTTTTTTCTATAGGCTGCCACAAGTACTGGTCCAGATGCATAGGCACCAAATCCGATTGCGACTGAGGGATTAAATTCGCGAATAATTTTTGCGCTTTGAAAGTATGCCCCTGGAAGCTGCAATAACGTTTTCACCCTTGTCATCAGACTTTTTCCTATCAAGCCACCAACACGTATCATTCGTAGTTCAAATCCATGCTTTGGAACAATTCCGCCTTCTAATCCAGCGGCCGTACCTGTGAACAAAATCGCTTCTACTTCCGTTCGCTTTTGCAGTTCATTCGCTACCGCAATCGCAGGGAAGATATGGCCTCCCGTTCCACCATCCGCTATCAACACACGCATAGATTTCCTTGGAGGAGCGGCCCTAGTGCACGGCGATCATTAATTCTGATTCCAACTCCGTGGGCGGGCACGTGACCCGCCCCTACAGCTAAACCACATCATGTATTTTGGGAAATATTCAGTAAGACTCCAACTCCGGTCATACTTACAAGCAGGGAAGAACCGCCTGAACTAATAAAAGGCAATGGCAATCCTTTTGTTGGCAAAATACCAATGACAACACTGATATTGATCAATGCCTGCAAGACAATCATTACAGTAATGCCTGCTGCCAGGAATTGCCCAAAAGGTTCCGGTGCTTTCCATGCAATTTTCAGCCCCCGCCAGAGAAAAAATATAAATGCTAGAAGGAGTCCCACTGTGCCAATCAACCCGAGTTCTTCTCCTACAATTGCAAAAATAAAATCATTATGAGGTTCTGGAAGGTAAAAAAGTTTTTGAATTCCATTGGCAAGACCGGTTCCTTTTATTCCGCCTGTTCCAAGTGCAATTAATGACTGAAGTATTTGAAAGCCGCTGTCTTGCGCGTCGGCCTCCGGATTCCAGAAGCTAATCAAACGTTGCCGCCTATAATCCACGCTAAAAATAAGAATATATGCCAGCGGTATAGCAACGACTGCGAAGCCGGCGAAATATTTCCATGACATTCCAGCAAGAAAAAGTAATGCGACTGTAATACCAACGATCATTAATGCGGTTCCAAGATCAGGCTCAATAACAATCAAAAAAGCCATTTGTCCGCATACCAAAAAAGCAGGCAAGATCGTTTGCCAAAATGATTCAATCTGTCCTTGTTTTTTTGCGAGATGCCACGCCAAAAATAAGATCATTGGAAATTTTGCAAGCTCCGCAGGCTGAATGGAGGCGGGCCCAATTCGAAACCATCTGTGAACGTTTGCGATAGCCGGCATGAATAAAACTGCAATAAGCAAAACAGCTGAAATCACGAGAAGACTAAAAACAAGAACTCGATTATTCCACGTTCGATAGTGAATATGCATTGTGACAAGCATCGCTATGAAACTAAGAAGAACCCAGATCCCCTGGCGAAATACGTAATAAAATGGATTTCCATGTTTTTCAATTGCCAGTACGGCCGATGCGGAATAAATCATTACAAGACCGAACATCACAAGTGCAACAGTTACCGTAAATAGCAATTTGTCTGAACTAATTTGTCGAGCCATTGTTTCCTGTAACGGAGCGATTTCGGAGGCCGATCACTGCGTTGGCAAAAGCCCTGCCTCGTTCTTCGTAATTCTTAAACATGTCAAAACTCGAACAAGCCGGCGAAAGCAAGACAATGTCGCCTTTGTTGGCGGAATTAGCAGCATGATCGATCGCACGTTCAAGTGTTTCAAAAAAAGCAAAAGGTGCAAAACCACCGAGTTCTTTTGCCAGGCGTTCTTTGGCTTCTCCAATGAATAGCAACTGCTTCACACGGTCACGCACCAAACTTTCAAGAACGCGGTAATCGCAACCCTTATCTCTTCCACCCATGATAAGAAAAACATTGCCTGAAAAACTTTCAAGCGATTTCATTACGGCATCAACGTTTGTCGCTTTTGAATCATCGTAATAACGAACACCCGATATCTCGTTAACAAGTTCCATTCTGTGATGGAGTCCCTGGAAGTGATTGATCGCGTTTTGCATCGCCTTGGGAAAAACACCGCAAAGCATTGCAATGGATGCAGCACATAAAGTATTTTCAAGATTATGAATTCCCTGTAAACGGCCTTGAGAAAAATCAAGGATCTGGCCGCCGGAAATTGACCGAATGATCCCCTCAGATGCATAAACCCCTGAAGGAGGCTTTTCTTTTCTCGAAAACCAGAAATGATTTGACTGAATGTTATTCACGTGTTCTCGAATGTATGGATCATCGTAATTCACAACCGCAAAATCATTTTCTTTTTGATTCTTAAAGATTCGCATCTTCGCAGAATAGTAAGGCTCCACAGATGGATACCAATCCAAATGATCTTCAGCAAGATTAATCAAAGCAGCAATGTGTGGACGGAATTCATCAATCGTTTCAAGCTGAAAACTAGAAATTTCAATGACGTAATAATCTTCGGGCTTTGAATCTTCGCAAAATTGAATTAACGGTGTGCCTATGTTTCCGCAGACCATTGCGCGTTTACCACCGGACCGAAGAATCGCGCTTGTTAATTCCGTTGTGGTAGATTTCCCATTCGTTCCTGTAATCCCGATTAAAGTCCCTTTCAAAAAGTGGTATGCGAGTTCAATTTCTGAAATAACGCGAATCCCTTTTTTCTTCGCTTCAACAATGGGTAAGATTGTTTCAGGAATTCCTGGACTTAAAATGATCAGATCTGCCTTTAGAAAAGTTTCAGGCGTATGACCTCCGAACTCGAATTCTACTCCGGAAAAATCTTCTTGGTAGTTGCCGAATTCACTTGCTGGACGTGTATCTGAAACAGACACACTACAGTTCTTCCGATTCAGTAAAAACCGTACGACCGCCTGGCCGGTTCTTGCAAACCCAGCTACAAGTATTTTTTTTCCTTCAATCATCGTAATTTCAATGTTGTAAGACTCAGCAGCATGAATAAAAATGCAAGGATCCAAAAACGAATAATGACCTTTGGTTCTTTCCATCCTTTTAATTCAAAATGATGGTGAAGTGGAGCCATTAAAAAAACGCGCTTCTTTGTCAGCTTAAAATAAGAAACTTGAATGATTACTGAAAGCGCTTCGACAACAAAAAGGCCGCCTACTATAATCAACAAAAATTCTTGCTTAATGAGAATGGCCATTGTTCCGATTGACCCGCCCAGCGAAAGTGAACCTGTATCTCCCATAAAAACTTCAGCAGGATATGAGTTATACCAGAGAAATCCGATGCTGGCTCCGACCATTGCTCCGCCGAAAACAGTTGTTTCGCCTGCATACGTCAAGAAAGTGATTCGTAAATATTCCGAAAAAACAAAGTGGCCAGCGACGTATGCAAGTGCTGTGTACGCCGCCGATGCAATTAATACGGAACCTATAGCGAGACCATCCAACCCATCAGTTAGGTTCACAGCATTCGATGCGCCAACAAGAACTATGATTACCAATAAGACGTAAAAGTAACCGAGATCAGGTTGCCACCATTTAACAAAGGGAAAATGAAGGCGAGTATCGTAGTAATCGGTTGTTCTGGAAAGATATAAAAGAAAGAAACCAATGATTGCACTGCAAATAATCTGGAATGCGAATTTGTGTCTGGCAGTAATTCCTAAATTCCGGCCTTCTGCAACTTTTGTGAAATCATCCATAAATCCGATTGCACCAAAAGAAAGTAATGCAAACAAGAGGATCCAAACAAACGGATTCGAAAGATCGGCCCAGAGCATTGTAGGGATAAGAATTCCCGCAATAACAATCAATCCACCCATTGTAGGAGTTCCGGCTTTTGTTTGATGCGATGCCGGACCTTCTTCGCGAATATGTTGTTTGATTTGAAATTCTTTCAGTTTGCGGATCGCCCAGCCGCCAAACAGGAGCGTAATCATCATCGCCGTTAGCGTAGATGCAGCAGTACGGAACGTAATGTACTGAAACAACGCAAGGCCGGTCAGTTCAGGAGAAAGAAGCCAATGCAGCATTTATTGTTTCCTCAACCGTTCAATAACACTTTCCATTTTCATTCCACGAGAGCCTTTAACCAAAACAATGTCTCCTGCCCGCAGCGTTTTTGCTGCGATTTCTCCTGCTTCTGTTGAATTTTCAGCGGAATGAACTTCGCTTACGCCACTTTTTCTGGCTGCATCTGCGAGATGACGGCTTAATGGGCCCGCTGCAATGAGAACATCAATTTTATTTTGTGCGGCACTTCGACCGGCCTGGGCATGATATTCAATTTCACTTGAACCCAGTTCAAGCATGTCACCAAGCACAGCGACTCTTCTTTTATACCCTTCACTGGCTGCAATGAGCTGGAGTGCGATTTCAAGTGCGCGGGGATTGCTATTGTAAGTATCATCATAAATATGCATCCCGCCAAGCTGAATTAAAATGCCTCTCTGCGCATAAGGGGATAATTTCCGAATGGCATTTTCTATTTCTGAAACATCAAGTCCTTCGATCAGTGCGACGCAAGCTGCGGCTGCGATATTGTAGGCATTTCCAAGACCGCTCAGCGAAGATTCAACGTTTAACTTCTGGCCGTGCCATAGAAAAGACGCTTCCAAACCACGAACACCTTTTAACTTCAATGCTTCAATTCGAAGATCCGCATTTTGTGATCTGCCGAATGAGATATGACTTGCAGTCCGCTGGCTGACCTGTTCTTGAAGCAGAGCGTCATCTGCGTTGTAAATGATTTTTCCGTCATTTTGCAATGAATCCGCCAGGGAAGCTTTCTCAATCGCAATGTCTTTTTCAGATTTGAATTGACCCATATGAACAGGGTTTACGTTTAGGAGCACCGCTATATCGGGACGAAGCAGTTTGCCAAGCGAAGCCATTTCGCCCGGCTGATTCATTCCAGCTTCAAACACCGCACGTTGTTGATCTTCAATAGCAAGAATGCTCAGTGGCAAACCTGTGAGGCTATTCAAATTTCCTTCGCTTTTATAAACTCGAAATCGTTCCGTCAAAATTGCTGCAGTGAATTCTTTCGTTGACGTTTTTCCTGCACTTCCGGTTATGCCGATAAATCTAGCCGCGCTTTGTTTGCGGACGAAGGCCGCAAGATCGTAAAGCGCCTTTAGAGAATCTTCTACGAGCAATAATGTGCCATTCGATTTTGAATCGTGTTGAACGATCGCGCCTTTAGCGCCGGCATTTAACGCAGATTCTACAAACAAATGACCATCAGTCTGCTCGCCCTTAAGTGCAAAAAACAAGCTTCCTTGTTGCACCTTACGTGAATCGATCGCGTAAGATGAAAAATAATCTGTTTTGCCGCGAAGCAGTCTTCCAGCTGTTTCACGAAGTACCGTTTCCATTGATAGAACCATAGTTTTGAAAGGTGAACGATGAAAGATGAACGATGAAAGTGAGTTAACTTTCAGCTTTCATCTTTCCTAATTCATCTTTCAGGATCTCTCTTTCATCAAAATGCTGTTTTTCTTTTCCGATTACCTGATACGTTTCATGCCCTTTTCCAGCAAGAAGTAACGTATCTGTAGGTGCAGCGAGTTTTAAAGCAAACTCAATTGCTTCTTTTCGATCCGGAATAATATGCAGATTCGAATTTCCACTTTTCTCGACACCCGTTTTAATTTGCTGCAATATAGTGGCCGGGTTTTCGCTTCTTGGATTATCGGAAGTCAAAATTACTTCATCAGCGAGTTCTCCGGCTGCTCGTCCCATCATAGGGCGCTTACCTTTATCCCGTTCTCCACCACATCCGAATAAAACGATTAATCGCTCGCGTGTGTACGGTCGTAGTGTGCTCAAAACTTGACGGAGGGCGTCTTCTGTATGTGCATAATCGATAAAAACTAAGAATGGCTGACCATGATCAATCTTTTCGAGACGGCCCGGTATTTGCTTCATGTTTTCGATGCCTTGCAAGATTGCGGTCCGATCGATTCCAGCAATTGTTGCAGCAGCAAAAGCACCGCAGAGATTGTATGCATTGTAGCGAGCCAGAAGAGGTGTTTTGATTTTGATATCTCTGTTTTCGTAACGGATCACCATATTGCTTTCTTGTGCTGTGCTTTTCCAATCGCGAATCCGGAATGATGATCCAGGGCTGAATCCGTAACTAAAGCTATCGAGTCCGGAAACTTTGCGATCAGCCAGAATCCGTTTGCCATAAGGATCATCTTTATTAATGAATGCACTTTTTGCTGCGCAAGTATGGCCATCGAATAGAATTTTTTTGGCCTCGAAGTAGTCTTCCATTGTCTTGTGAAAATCCAGATGATCTTGAGTCAAGTTGGTGAATATTGCCGCTTCAAACGCACAGCTTGCAACACGTGACATTACAAGTGAATGTGATGAAACTTCCATCACGCATGCCGCATCTTTTTCTGCAACCATTTTTGCAAGCATTTCCTGAAGATCAAGAGATTCAGGAGTCGTTAACTTTGCATCAGAGCGAAACTCTTTTCCGCTGTAAACAACAGTTCCAAGTAAACCGGTCCGCAATCCAGCCGCTTCAAGGATGGATTGGAGTAGATAAGTTGTAGTTGTTTTGCCGTTGGTTCCTGTAACTCCGAATAGTTTTAACTTTGTTGAAGGATATTGATAAAAAGCATTGCTAAGCGCAGCAAGCGCAGCACGTGGATTTTCTACTGTAATGATGGGAAGGGAAGATTTTAGTAGACGATCACTTAAGATGGCAATTGCGCCATTTTTTTCGGCTTGAGCTTGAAACTCGCTTCCATGATGCTGGAGTCCGGGAAGTGCCGCAAAAAGATTCCCCGGCTTTACCTTACGCGAATCGTAAGCAAAGCCTGTAATATCGAGATCTGAAACTTCTGAGATCTCGTACTTCTGCAGTACAGAAAGTAGGGTTTTTAGATTCATTCTTACTTGCTGCTAGCATTCCGGTCCGTAAATGTTGAAGTATTTTTGGAATGTGCCAGCGTAATAATCATCATGTCATCCAGTTTTAAAAGCGAGCCCGGAATAGGCCATTGTTTAATTACTGTGCCTGTACCGAGAAGGCGGAACGGGATTTTTGTTTTACTTAGAATTTCTATTGTTTCACTGGCTGTTTTTCCAAACAAATAAGGCATCACAAGCTCGTTGGCCATGCCGTCGTCAGGGGCAATGACGAGCTTGTGATGCTGATTAGGAGGAGAAGTGTATGCTACCGACTCAATACCTTCCGGATAATTTGCTTCAGTCACGCGGGGGAACGCGGACTGTGCTGTTGTAAATGCAGGATTTTCCGTATTCTGGTCAGGGGGAATGTCCAGATACTTCAAAACCTGTTGTCCGATTTTCCGAAATAGAGGGGCAGCTACTCTTCCTCCATAAAATTCCTTCTTTGGGTTATACAGCACCACAATCATGCTAATGGCCGGATCCTTTGCCGGCGCATAGCCAGCAAAGGATGCAATGTATCCGCCATCAGCATAGGTGCCGGACGGGCCGATTTTTTGCGCTGTTCCGGTTTTACCTGCTACTGAATATCCGGGAATTTGCGCTAGAGTCCCCGAGCCGTGGGCTACAACCCCTTCCAAAAATTCCTGTAATGTACTTAACGTTGTGTGTTTAAATGGCAGTGCTTGTGGTTGTGGGAACACAGCCGGTTTTAAATCACCAGAACTATCTGAGATTCTTGAAACTGTGTGAGGTGATACAAGATAACCACCATTCCCAACAGAGGTGATCATCCGCAAAATCTGAAGTGGTGTTACTCCTACTTCCTGTCCAATTGAAATCGCTCCAATTGAAAGGGCAGACCACTTTTTCGGGGATCTTAATATACCGGAACTTTCTCCCGGTAAATCAATCCCTGTTTTTTGTCCGAATCCAAAAGAACGTGCATATTGAACGAGTCCCTGCGGGCCAATCTTTAATCCAACTTTAATAGTGCCAACATTGCTCGATTTTTCGATAATTTCACGAAATGTAAGAACACCAAATGGTTTGTGGTCCTTCATAACAATTCCCGCCAGGACAATTGATCCCCACTGGCAGTCAAACTGATCATCCGGACTCACCAGGCCGCGGTCCAATGCTGCGGCAGCGATAACAGGCTTAAATGTGGAACCTGGTTCGTAATAATCTGTAATCGCTCGATTCTTCCATTGTTTTGCTTCGCTTTGCTTGTATGCATTGGGATTAAAATCAGGCGCATTTGCAATTGCTAGAATTTCGCCTGTTTGCGGTTTCAGGATAATGACTGAACCACCGCTTGCAGCGCGTTCTTCCACCGCGGTTTTCAATTCCGTTTCAACGATATGTTGAATAGAAGAGTCGATTGTAAGTTGGAGCGATCTACCGACAGTAGGCGGCACCATTGAATTTTCGCCGCCAGGAAGAAGAAGTCTCCGTTTTGCATCCCGAAGTGCAAACAGTTTTCCGGGAACTCCAGTAATCACATGTTCATATTGATATTCAACGCCGGATAATCCTTTGTTATCCATGCCAACGAAACCGAGTACATGGGACGCAAGATTCTTATTTGGATAATACCGTCTGCTTTCTGTTGTGAAGTAAACACCAGGTAAATCAAGCTTTCGGATTGCTTCTGCCTTCTCTTTTGGAATTTTTCTGGCGATCCAGAAGAATGATTTAGTTGAAGAACGTTGTAAAAGATCCTTCTGATCAATTTCAACGATGTTGCTTATTTTGTGCATCGCTTCAAGCGGGCTTTTCATTTCTTCAGGGATGCCATAGATTGAATTTTCAGCGATGCTGATCGCAAGTTGCCTGTTTTTCCGATCTAAAATCGGACCTCGTTCCGGATAAAGAGCGACAACACTCTGGCGTTGTTTATTTGCACGCGCGACGTAATGGTCATGCTTAAAAACTTGCAGGAAAATGAGGCGCAGCACGATGATGCCGATCCATGCAAAACAAAGAAGGATCCCGAGCTGAAAACGTGTCCGGAATAATCCCGGTGCAACGCGGGGCGATCGAAACGAATTACTGTACATTCTTACGCTCTTTCGGTGTCTGCTGAGAAGATCGCAGAATAATAATTTGCTCGGGATTTGGTTTGACCAGGTTTAATTGAGAAGAAGCAATATGTTCAATTCTTTTTAATGATCGAAGAGCTGCTTTTTCAAGGATTAATTTCTGACGCTGTTCCTTTAAAAGACTTTGCTGAGAATAAATCGCGCGCATCTTATAACCCATGCTGATGATTTCAACACCTCTCCATATATAGGAGAGGATTCCTAGCACAATTAAAGAACATGTAAAAAGGATCAACATAAGAGTGCGAAATTGTACAGGATCGCGCTGCCGTAAAGGTTCCTGCTGCCTTAATTTTTTTGACTGAATGTAAACTCTGTTATTCATACAAAATTTGGGAGGGCAGGCCTCGGTGCCCGCCTAACATTGGCGGGCAATGACGCCCGCGCTCCGTTAAAACTTGTTCTCATCGATTTCTTTTCCAGTTTTGATGTTCATTCAGCCATGTCTGCCATAATTCGCGCGGAACAGTTCCCTCAATCTTTTCAATTGCGCGCAATTTTGCGCTGCGACTCGGTGGATTTTCATTGAGTTCTTCTTCGCCTGGACGCACTGGCGATGAGGTTAATAGTTTGGACAGCGGCTTGCCGCCACACTGACAGACAGGTAATGCTATAGAACAACGGCAAGCCGCCGATAAAAAGCGGAACGCCTGTTTTACAATTCGATCCTCTAAAGAATGGAAAGCAATTACGACAAGCCGCCCTCCATTCACTAAAGCATCAAATGCATCGAACAAAAATTCGTCTAATTCCTCTAACTCACGATTGACTGCAATCCGCAACGCTTGAAATGTCAGTGTGGCGGGATGAATTCTTTGATGATGTCTTAACGGAATTACTTTTTCTATAATCTTGCGTAATTCAGTTGTTGTTTGTATCGGCTGAGTTTTTCGTTCCTGAACAATCCTTCTTGCGATTCTTTTTGCCGCTGGTTCTTCACCATATTCTTTCAGGATGTCGGTCAATTCTTCTTCAGATGCTCGAGAGATCAAATCTTCAGCAGTCTCTCTCTGGCTCTGATCCATGCGCATGTCGAGTGGACCTTCTTCTTGAAAGCTAAAACCGCGTTGGGGGTCGGAGAATTGCAACATAGAAACTCCAAGATCAGCCAGAATCCCATCAGGCTGTCCGAATGAGCTCTCTTCCAACACTTTCCCAATTCTCCTGTAATCCGAGTGAACAATTGTTACGCGGTTTTGATAGGGTGCTAGTTTTTGCCGGACGATTGCAATGGCTTGCTCATCACGATCCAATGCAAGGAGATGGCCATCGGGAGCAGAAGCTCTAAGAATTTCTTCGGAATGCCCCGCCATTCCTGCTGTACAGTCCATATACAATCCCCCGCTCCGGCAGTTCAACAAAGTAACCGCTTCCTTTATAAGAACCGGTCTGTGAATCCGCATTTCATAACCGCTGGTTCAGGACACTATTCCTGCGCCGGAACAGGGGGTCGTCCGGCGCAGATTAGGGTCTCGGATGTTTTCCGAAATAATGACGAACCACAAAGACGCAAAGAATTTGCGACTTTGCGGTTCGTTACTCTGCAAAAAGTTGTGAAAGATCGTCTTCTGTTAAGCGGCCTTCACCCTGAAGTCGCTTTGATTCAAATTGGACTTTGTTCCAAATATCCAAATGATCCAGTTTTCCAAGAACACAAACTTCACCTTGTATGGCCGCGGAGTCCCTCAGCGTTGGGGGAATTAAAATCCTGCCCTGTTTGTCCATCGTCACTTCAGATCCGTAGTAATTTACGACGTCTAAAAGCTTGGTACGGCGGGGATTAAGGTGGGCGGTTTTTATCAGTCGCTCTTCTACTTGAGCTTCCCAAACCGTAAGGGGGTACACAAAAACATATTCTCCAGTGAGGCTGGTGAGGAAATATTCATACCCGTATTCTTTCACCAGAATGTCCTTAAATTTTGTAGGAATTTTCAATCGACCCTGTTCGTCGACTGTGGCAAGCTGATTTCCGCGTAAATTTAATCTTCGCTTGGTGGCCATGTTAACCCTGAACGAGCCAAGGAACTCCTGTTGCGACCATTTTTGTCCTTTTTTTTCCTATCGGCAGTATACGGGACTCCCCAACACCTGTCAAGCATTTTTTAGTACGCTGTTTGTAGTATTAGCGTTGTACCCAAAGGCACGTATTGATGTAGAAACCTACACAATGGATTGTGTATTTGTTTGGAATGTTATAATCCTGCCATGACAGATTTGCCGCAAGAACCGGTGTTATCTGATGTCGAATCAGAAGTCCCACAGTCCACGCAATCGATGCGCAAACGAAGTCCTATGTTTCTTGCTCTGGCTGGAGGGGCAGGCTGTGTGTTATTGGTCGCTCTCCTCGGTGTGGCCGTTTATTTTTTCTTCAAAACCCTTGGGAAAGAAGAAGTTGAATCTGTTAATGCTCAACTTACAGCGCTGCGAAACAATGATATTGATCGAGCTTATTCGTACTGTTCATTAGAGTTTCAAAAAGTCACTAGCAGAGAAGATTTTATCGGATTAGTTGAAAGTTATCCTATCTTAAAAAGCGCGAAAGACTTTTCGTCATCGGATCGGCAAAAACAAGCAAGTGGAACAACAATTCTTAAAGGAACGATCACCGGTGAAGACGGTTCAAAACTTCCAGCTGAATATCAGCTTGTGCGAGAAAAAGAGAAATGGAAAATACAATTTGTACGATTCAGTCCCGCTGGAATTCAAGTAGACCAGCCTCCCAAAGCAGAATCAAAGGCTCCTGAACCTGCGCCTGTGCAGATGCCTGGAATCAAAAATATGGAAATTGTGAATATGAACGTTGCGAAGGAAAAAAATGAAGCGGGACTTGTTGTTTCAGTTACTTTTCAAGTGCTTAACTTCGCCAATGATAAATCGGAAGGCTTTGCCCGTATTCATCTTGTTCAGGATCTAAAGACGATCGATCCATCCGGCGCTATTGTTCCATTACTTTCGAAAGATGCGATTAAAGAATTTAAAGAAAGTGGTGAGCCTGAATATAAATCCGCGGAATTTAATTACAAATTAACAATCCCCTCAAATTATCCGGCTGGCCGTTATCAGATGGTCATCACTGTTCATGACCGGATCGGGGGAGAAGCAGCCGCCACAACCGCTCAATTCGAAATTTAATCTTCAACACGAAGACACAACGACACGAAGATGCACTAAATAAAAAAATCCTTGTGTCTTGGTGTCTTCGTGTTGAATTCTTAGTTCGCTTTTTCTACAGCTGAGACGACAATAAACTTCGTATTATTTTTTTCGTAGACCATTCCTGTGACTTTCACATTTTCTCCCCCTAATTTTTCAAACAATGGATTTGCAGGTTTATGATCCTGCCGCAATGGCCAGTAAAGAGTACCGCTTGAAGTTAGGATTGCGACAGGTACGCCTGCTTTAATACAGGAAGAGGCACATTGCGCATGTTCTTTTCCTTTTGCATCGCGTGTCGCATAACAAAACGAATCCAGAACTTCACCGGTAATTGTTTCTTGCGCTGCCGGAAGATCGGGAACAATTAGAAGCAGAGAAAGCACAACGAACACATATCTCATGGTTACTCCATAGTTAATCGCGAAGGAATTCTGCGACATTTCATTCCCTGGGAATATCTAACTTCTTAAATATAGCAAGACCGCGTGAATCTGTGGCTTTCAATCTGATCCTGTAAAAGACGTTTCCATCAGTATGATCATTAACCGGAACTGTAAATTGTCCGGATGCTACCCCGATAAGCGGACCAAGAAACGGATGCGTATGATCATTATGATGCAAGTATAACAGTCCATGTGAGTCTTGAAGGATTTAACACACCATCTTCAGGATCGGTTGCGCGACCTGCGAAACGAATGGTTTGTCCTGGTCTGACAGTTGTTCCTGCAGCGGGTGCAGTGATTTGTGGAACAGGTGCGCGATCTCCGGCAAAAATTTTCAGAATTTGAGATGTGACTCGCGCGCCTCTTGAGTCCATAACAATCAACCGTGCATTAAAATTTTGAGCGGTTCGGTATGTATGACTTGTTTGCCGACCGTTTGCGCTCGTGCCGTCACCAAACTGCCATTGAAATGTTAAAGGATCGCCATCTGGATCAAATGTTCCGGCAGCAGAGAAATTCACAGTTAACGGTAACGGTCCAAATTTACGGCTCGATGTGGTTCTAACGACTGGTACGCTGTTATTTCCCGAGCCAAATTGAATTTTTCGAACCTGCCTTTGGCCGATCAAAACATAATAGAGTGCGCCGTCCGGACCTTGAGCAAAATGCACCACGTTTCCAACGTTTGGTGAGAACACATTATCCGAAATCACTTCATTTGATGAATTGAATCTTAAGTAACGGATAAATCCAAGGACATAATCTCCGTAGAAATAAGCGCCACTATATTCATCAGGAAAAGTGTTTCCACGATACCGGATTCCACCAGAAATCGAAGCGCTTCCGCCATTGTGTTCATAAACGTGAATCGGATTTCGAAAATTCCCATTGTTTGATTGTCCTTCTGCGTTAGGCCAACCATAGTTTGCACCGCGTACACCAACGTTCACTTCTTCGAATTGATTCTGACCCACATCACCGATATACATCGCACCTGTTGTTGGATCGAATGTAAATCTCCAGGGATTTCTCAAACCAAGACACCAGATTTCCCCTCGACTGCCAGACTGTCCTGCAAATGGATTATCTTCAGGGATTGTACCGTTGCTATTGATGCGCAAAATCTTTCCATTGATACTGGACAAACTTTGCGAAAGACTCGCATTGGATCCGCCATCGCCGGTCGCAATGTATAACTTTCCATCTCTCCCGAATTGAATCCATCCTGCATTGTGATTTCCTGCATCGGATCGAATTCCATCCAGAATAATTGTTTCGCTGTTGCGATCAATCGTGTCACCATTCACAAAAAAACGCGAAACACGATTTTTAGGATCGGAGCTTGCAGTTGTGTAATAGAGATACACAAATCCATTGGTTAAAAAAGAAGGATCAAATGCTATTCCGAGTAAGCCACGTTCGCTGTTGTCAGTAACAGGAAGATTCAATGCAGCTGTTGGAACAAGTGCTCCATTCTTAAAGATTCGAACAGTACCGCGTTTGAGAAGAATGAAGAGACGTCCATCAGGTGCAAATTCGCAAGCCGTCGGAAGCTCCAAAGATCCAGCAACCAGAGTATCAGTAAATCCTGGCGGGACCTGTGCGGAGATTATGTTCGATTGAGTTAGAAGGACCAGAAAGATCAGAAAAACAATGGAAATCTTAAAATGCATAATCCACAATTATGTCTTTCTCAACTCATCCCGGCAACATAATTATAGGGCCGGGTCTAAGACCCGCCCGCAGTATTCATAACGCTTGCAGACGAACAATTGCGTTACAATAGCGAGAATTATGACAGCACCAAAACTTCACGGTGTCAGTTTCAACCCGCTCGCAAGAACATCAAGAACTTTCGAATCGAGTCGTGTTGAACAAGAATTAAATGATCCGAATGTATTTTGCTGGATCGATATTGAAGACGCACACATCGATCCGTTGAATGAAGTCTTACGCCTCCTTGCGATTGATCTTACCCTTATAAGTCACTTTGAAGAGCCTGAAATTTTGCCGCGGATTGTTGAAAGACATGATTGTCTCGCATTTTATTTATATGAAATCGACAATCCTGAACGTCATCTGGATACTTCTCATGGACTTTCAGAAATTAAATTCTCGCGAATGATTTTAGTTTTAGGCGCAAATTTTGTTATTACATACCATCGTCATCCTTTGGATGCTGTCGAATATGTGAAAAACAGTTGTGCGGAGAGCTTCAGTTTTGCCGGAAAAACTCCAGGATTTTTGGCTTTTCTGTTTTTACAGCGCTGTTTATATGATTATGCGCATTTGAATTTAGCAAATGATAATTATCTTGATAAGCTTGAGTCTGACGTTCTAACCGGTGATCATAAAACACTGGTTACAAAATTCTCAACCGCTGGAATGAATATTCTGACTTTAAAAAAGCTTGCTGCAAGTTTACATATTGTTTTGATGCAGTTGGTTTCAAAGCGGAGTCCTTTTGTCAGCGATGAAGCCCGAGTGTCATTCAGCGACATGATCCAAAATGCAATCGCAATCCGCGCAGCAATCGATTCATCACGCGACATGCTGGATGGTGTTGTCGGAAATGTTCAAGCTAAAGCTGCAAGCCGCACAAGTGAAATTGCCCGGGTGCTTACTGTCATTTCCGCAATCATTTTGCCTTTAACGCTTATTGCCGGAATCTACGGAATGAATTTTGAAAACATGCCGGAAATAAGATCAAGCTGGGGTTATTTTATTGTTTTAGGCTTTATGGCAGCGCTGGCAGCAATCCTTTTGATTATGTTCTGGCGGCTTGGGTGGATCGGCAGCGGAAGATCACAAAAATAGATAAATTTTTTCAACACTAAGACACTAAGGCACGATATTCACAAAAAAATAAATATTTCGTGTTCTTCGAGTCGTTGTGTCTTTGTGTTGAAAAATCTAATGTCATTCCTCGAATTGTCCGCCAAGGTGAGTTGATAAGAACTTTTCTGCTGCTGCATAAAACTTCAACCGGTTTCCGGGCTTGACGAAGCCATGTCCTTCATCAGGAAACAACAAATATTCATGAGGGACTCCGCGGCTTCGCATTGCATCCACAATCTGTTCAGATTCAGCTTGTTTTACACGCGGATCATTTGCGCCTTGAGCAATCAACATTGGAATTCTTATTCGATCCACTTTATACAAAGGCGAACGTGAAATAAGAAAGTCGATTTCATTTACAGGATGGCCTAATCGTTTATGCAATACAGCGAGAAATGAAGACCAATAAGGTGGAATGCTTTTAATAAATGAAATGAGATTGCTTGGACCAACGATGGAAACTGCGCATCTGAAAAGATCTGGTGTAAATGTGGCACCGACTAATGAGGCATATCCGCCATAGGAACCACCGTAGATCGCGATCCGCTCAGGATCAGCAATTCCGGAATTGATCGCCCATTGAACGCCATCTACAAGATCCTGATGCATTTTTCCGCCCCATTCACGATCTCCTGCATTGACGAATTTTTTTCCATAACCAGTGGAGCCTCGAAAATTAATTTGCAAACATGCATACCCACGGTTCGCCATCCACTGTGCTTCTGGATTGTAGCCCCAGGTATCACGATGCCATGGTCCGCCATGAACATTAAGAATCATCGGAAGGTTCTTTTTTTCAACATCTGGCGGCAACGTAAGATATCCATGTATCGCGAGACCATCACTCGATTGAAAGGTAACCGGCTCCATTTGTGCGAGTTGATATTCTTCTAATTCAGGCCTGTTCGTAAATAAGTATTTTGCGGTTTTTGTTTTTCGATCGTACGAAAAATATGGAACTGGTCCATCATCAACAGTGAATCCCACAAGCCATGTATTATCAGCGCTATCACGATTCAACAAAAAGAAATCTCCGCGATTTAGTTTTTGAATGATTTCGAAATCTTCGCGAATCGTTTCATCGAGTATCACCCATTCGTCACGATCTTTTGTCAGACACGCTGCTTGAACTTCATAACTATCTGGATTCACGATGAATTCACCGGCGTCGTATTCAGGATCATCAACGAGTACCTGTAATTCGCCTGAGTCCAGGTTCAGTTTTACAAGACGGGCCGCGTTGGCATTTCGAGAATCCGCAAGATACAGTGAATTTCCTGTTCGTGTAAATGCAACAGGGGAGCTGTTCATATTGTCATCTGCATTCCATTCAATAATTTTTTCCCACTCGGCGCCTGCTTTTTTTCGAACAAGCATATCGAATCCACCTTCGGGTGTGGCCGCCATTGCACCTCTTACTTTCATTTCGGCATCTGAGACCCACGCGATTACATTTCCGGGATTTTTTTCAAGCATTCTCAGATCGCCATCGATAAGATTCAGATGATATACATCGTGCAATTCAGGGTTATCGCGATTCATTGCTAACAGAAGCTCATTTGGATAGTTCTTGTTGTGATCCAGAATTTGAGTTTGCACATTTTCAAACGGAGTTAGGTCCCTGGTATTTCCAGTTTCGATCTCCACACTGTAAAGCCGCCAGTTCTCATTACCTCCGGCATCCTGCAAATACAGGATGTGCTTTTTATCTTCACTCCAAAAATAACGTGTAATCCCGCGGTCGGTATCTTTTGTGATAGGCCGAAAATCATTTCCTCCAACTGTTCCTACCCATACGTTTAAAACATTATTGACAGGGGCGAGGTAACTCATCCGCCGGCCATCCGGAGCGACCAAAGGAAAGGCCTTTTCAGGATTTCCGAAAATAACTTCTCTTGGAATTAATTTATTTTGTTTCACACTTTTCTTACCTATCGGAGGGCGAGCGTCACTGCTCGCCTAAGGTTTGGCAGGCAGGGCCGCCTGCCCTCCAGATTATGTTTGATCAACAAATAATAAATGTAAGAATTATCTTTTCAAGCTGCTTTTAATTCTGATGTACAGGATGGACAGCGTACAGCTTTTTTAGGAATGGTCGAAGCACAATATTGACACTCTTTCGTTTCAGGTGCAGCCGCAGGCCTCTTGAGGCTGTTGACTTGTTTAATTATCAAGAAAATAGCAAATGCGACAATCACAAAATCCAGAATGTTTTGAATAAACATTCCATAGTTGATCGTCGGAGCACCTGCAGCTTTCGCGGCTTCAAGTGATGGATAATTCTGTCCTGATAGATTAAGAAAGAGATCTTTGAAACTTACGCGTCCCAAAAGCATACCTATGGGCGGCATTAAAATATCATTAACAAAGGACGTAACAATTTTTCCAAAAGCGGCTCCAATAATAAGGCCGACTGCCAGATCCAATACATTTCCTCGCATTGCGAATTCTTTAAATTCTTTGAGCATGGTTAGCCTCCTTGGTTCATTTGATTGTATAAGGAGAGTGCGAGGATTGATACCAAACCCGTTTGAAGAGTTAGTTCAAATTGCCAATTACAACGGTTTCGGCCTGGCCATGAATTTTGAGCTGAAGGTCGTTATTGCGATTCGATGAAAACATGAATTCACCATTTTGATTCGTGATTGTTGATCCAAGATGTTTTTTGCCTGAACTCAACTCAACGAGACATCCTGCAGCTTCTACACCCGGTTTTTCGGAAACAACTTGTCCGATCCACCTTCCAGGCTCATTCATTAGGATAATTTTGTACGATTCAGTTTGATAAATCCGTTGGCGTGGTCCAGCATCTTCTGAGCGAACTCCGGCTGTTTGAGGAGACATCCAACTGTCAAAATTCAGCTTTGCGATTACCCATTCGGCAAGTTTCACTTTTTCTTTGGGGAAAATGGAGATCGCTTTCTGGATTGCATATTCTGGAGCATCCACAAGGCCGGAACTCTTCATGGATGACAATGTCTTGCGCGCCCATTCTGCCTGATCGGTACATTTGGCGCAGGTGCTGATATGACCCTTTATCTTTTGGGTTTCAACCTTGCCGAGTCTGTTGTCGACGAGGTCAAGAATCTTCATAAATTCCGGACATTTCATGAGTCTACCTACCTACCTGTATCTCCTTCCTCTAATAAAGAATGCTCCAACCCGAAAAAAATACATCAATTTGAAATCTTTACACTTAGGATCTTTTTCAATTTTTCAAGGCATCTAGCTCGTGTCGGACCAATGCTTCCAAAAGGAATTCCAAGTTTTTCAGTAATTTCATCATATGAGAGTGGAGGGTCCAAATAATAAAGCGCCGAAATGAGTTCCCGGCATTTTTCTGAAAGCTGATCTACGCCAGATTTAACCTGGTGTTGAAGCACAAGACTTTCACTTCCTGGTTCGTTCGAAAATTCATTGTCTTCAATGAATTCAGTTTCCATCTTCTGTTTTTTTGCGATCTTCCAACAATGGCGCTTTGTTGTAATGTAAAGCCAGGAGGAGAGAGTATGACTATTCCTCAGAGTCTTCAGCTTTTCGAGCAATGTTACGCAAACATGCTGGAAAACGTCGGCCGAATCATGAGCCGAGAAATGGTATCGAATAGGAACAGAATAAATTAAATTTTGATATCTTCGGATGAGCGTTTCCCATGCATTTTGATTTCCTTTAAGACAGTCTTCGATTAGCTCTGCATCCGTTTGTGCATCCTGCAGTTTGGGGCTGGTTGTACCCTTCACGCACGAAATTATATCCCCGGCTCTCTCGAAGGCAATTCGCGAACTTCTAAGGCAGGCCAATCCAAACCGAACTTCTGCTTCGTAAGAGTCTAGGACAGCAAATACAGAATCAAAACGGATCAACAATTTAAGGAGGTCACCATGATCAGCATCCCCTCGAACCTAAGGAAAATCCTGACTTTAACAGCCATTTTAGCTATTTTTGTTGGAAATCTGTTCGCATCCAGCCATAGCGAAGCACCCGGCATCGGTAGAATGCCAAGAATGGACTGTACTGATGTGTATGCATTTGTCAGTCCAGATAATCCGAATACAGTTACTCTAATTGCGAATTATGTACCTTTAGCTGAACCAGCAGCGGGACCTAATTTCTATCGCTTTGATGATGATGGAATTTACGAAATCAACATTATTAATGATGGCGATACACAAGATGACATCATTTACAGGTTTCAGTTCAACACAGCAATCGCGGCGCCGGACAACTTCATATCGTTTCTACCTGGCAGTACTGGACTTCAACAAACATACACACTCACAGAGGTTCGGAACGGTAGAGCGACAGTGTTGGGCAGCAACCTTCCTGTGCCAATTCCCAATGTAGGTCCAAAGACAACACCGAGCTATGCAAATACTATCAGCAGCAGTGTGATCACGGCAGGCGACATCAGAGCCTATGCGGGTCCGGCCGACGATCCTTTTTACATTGATCTAGGTGCGATATTTGATGCGTTAACCATCCGCAAAGTTCCTGGAAATGCTGGTGGTGGAGTGGACACACTTGCTGGCTTTAACATTTATTCAATTGCTGTGCAGGTTCCAATCTCGCGTCTTACAAGCGATGGTGGAGTGCCAGCGAATCCAAATTCTCCTAATGCCATCATCGGTGTGTATTCAACATCCTACTTGCCGAAAAATGCTGTTCAGGGTCCGAGAGGTCCAAAGTACAGCGGACCACGCGTGCAGGTATCCAGACTCGGTATGCCGTTGGTGAATGAACTCGTGATTCCATTAAAAGATAAAGACAAATGGAATTCATCCAAGCTCAAAAATGATACGCAATTTCTCAATTACGTCACAACACCTTCGTTGCCTGGTGCAATCAATGCAATCTATGGCATCTCAGTTCCACCTGCTCCGCGCAATGATCTTGTTGCGGTATTTCTAACAGGTGTATCAGGGTTGAATCAGCCGGCAAATGTAACTCCCGGCGAGATGATCCGCTTAAATATGGCAATCCCACCGACACAGAATCCAAACCGTCTTGGAGTCATCGCGGGAGACCTTGCAGGTTATCCAAACGGACGAAGACTTGCTGATGACACAGTCGACATTTCGTTGCGAGTTGTTGCAGGAGTTCTCGTCGATGGATTCAATGTTGCGCCGAATAATCTCCTCGGCGATGGCGTGGATCAAAATGATGTGGCCTTTACAAGTTCTTTTCCTTACCTCGGAATCCCACAGTCTCCGTTGAATACGAAGCACAACAAGAGACAACAGTGATCTTTTCACGGTGCAAGGTTTAGCCTTGCACCGTGCTTTTTCAATCCTCCGCCATTTCGAGTAGAATCTCCTCATGCGTAAGCTTTTGGTTTTAGCCGTTCTCGCCCTGCTAGTCGTTGGTTGTAAAAGAGAGAGCAGACTTGACAAGATGGAAGCGGAACACGAACTCCAAAAGCATCAAAAGGATAGACAACCTGCCGAATCTCAGGAAATCGGTGTCAGTGAAAATAATTCGGCTCCGCAGCGTGGGTTTGACGCATTAAAAGACATTAAAGAAGTTCGTAGCGAAGAACATGCCCGCCAGGAAGAAGAAGAAAAAGTAATGGATAGCGTAGACAATCAGTGAACTCAACCGCCAAGAACTCTATTTCTCCAGGAATAAAATTTTAATTTTCTGCGCTGATTCTTGAGAAGAAGGCCAGCTGCTGGCAGTCGATCGATTAAGTCCAACCAACGCCGGTCTCTGGCGAATATGTTTCGAAACAACTCCATCGCCCTTTTCTCTTCACCTGCAGTATAAATGCTCAACGCATACCAGAATTTTAATTCGTCATTATCCGGTGCCAATTTCGCAGCTTTTTCATATTCACTAAAAGCAGCTTCAAGATTTTTTTCCGCAATGTACTCATCACCCCGATCTTCATGGTAATAAGCTTGTTGAATTGTCAGAAGACGACGCAATTCCTTTAATGGATGAGGATGATCTTCAACTCGCAAATCAATGATTCGATCCTTCCACCAAACACCAGTCTTTTCAGCGCCAACGACTAAGATTGCTGCAGATTGTTCACCACGGATATCTCCACCAGCCGCTTGTGCGGCTTCCAGAGCGATCAACATCTTTTCAGCTAGAGAACCTTTGGCTTTTTCAAATGCTTCCGACATTGCCGGCCAAACCGTCGGATTTGCCATTAAGTTTGCTTGAACAGAATAATTTTTGCCCATTTGATGACCTGCATCCGGAATGCATTGTTTGCCAGTATGAGCAGCAACATTTCCTTTAGCATCAATCATGGCGACCTGCCTGACTTCAATCCCAGGGTCTGCTGCTAATAGTGATTTCAATGCTACGGGAGCTGTTTTGCCAGCCTTCATCAACTCCAAACCCAACGGACCATAGGTAAGTTCCGTAAAGGATTGGGTAGCAACTGCACCAATCCCTGCTTCTGCCCAGGGGACTCTCTGTCCCACAGAAAAATAATGCGATTGTACGGCGACTCCTAACTGTCCCGTCTCTGGATCGCGAGCCGACAATCGAATACGTATGCACCGGTCTCTCTGCAAAACAAACCACTGCCACAAAAAAAAATGCTATCAATAAGACTGTAATCTTCATCCATACCTCCAAAAGCGAAATAACAGCTCAACCGCCAAGACGCCAAGGCGCCAAGATTTACTTTTTAGATCTCAATCGGAACAAATAATCCAGCGGATGCCATATTTTAAGATTGTGACATTAAAGTTGATTAACAGACCCAATTTGTATTTTGTCGCTCTTAAATAGGAAATTACTTGAGCAATATAAACAGGGACTAGCGCTTCAACCGACTTAAGCTCGACGATGATTAATTCGCCAATAACCAGATCCAACCGATTCTCCCCTATCTTAATACCCTTATACAAAACGGGAAACAATACCTGATCTTTCAAAAGGTATTCCACGGCGATTTAAGTTCATGAAAAGGCTGCTTTCGTAAAATGATTCAAAAAACCTGGACCCAAATTTCGATGAACCTCAATCGCTGCTCCAATTATCCATCGAAGTCAAACTATCAGTCAAGCCTCTGATTCCTGCCTTATGTCCTACAATCATTTTGCATTTTTATTTTCTTGACGTCCTTGGCGTCTTGGCGGTTGTGCTCTGCGGTTAAAAAAAGGGGAGCGGACTATGGGCGGGCACAGGTCCGCTCCCAACCTCCTGGAGAGATCCTACCGATCTACCACCATTTGCCACTGATAATTACTGAAGCGCCAGATGTTCATTCGTGCAGTTGGGCCAAACACGACGATTGCATACATTTGTTTCTGTGAGACACAAGCAAGATACAAAGTACCGGAAGAGGAATCACCCATTGGTGAAAATGACACAATATCCGAACGGCCGAATTTCACTGGATCATCGGGTTGATCAATCACACCTGATCGTGGCGGAATTTGTGGAATTGTGCTGCTTAAAATTCCAGCATGCATATCCCCTGATCCACGTGTTAATCGAATCGGTGGTTCGATTAAAGGATCAATTCCTTCACGCACATCAGCTGTACGGATTCCATTTTCATTTCCATCTACATGAAAGGCTGCTTGATAAATTCCGTTTTGAACACTGAAGACAATTCCAGCATAACGTCGTTCATTTAAGGCTTTCCAGCGGCTCCGTTCCATTAATACTGTTAGTTCACGGGCGAATAATTCGAAATCTTTTCTTCGAACAGATCCTGATAAATCTGCAGTGAGTGCAAGAAGAAAAATTCCAAGCAACGTTAGAACCACTAACAATTCAAGGAGTGTGGCTCCTTTCTGAAACTTCAGATCAGATTGAATCGACACCATCATTGTTTGCTCCACGATTCGGGACCGGCTCCCTTCGAATCCACCGAAGGGAGCCTCCCGCAGGGTTGGACGGCCCTGGGTGAATCAGCGTGTGGAAGTGGATGGAGTGCTCATTTAACTGAAATCAAATTCTTTAATTCTTCATACTTCTTTTCGCCGATTCCTTGAACTGCCATCAAGTCACTTGGATTTTTGAATCCACCATTTTTTTGCCTGAACTCTACAATCTTTTTAGCGAGTGATGGACCGATCCCAGGTAAAGATTCCAATTCACTCTGACTTGCAGTATTGATGTTTACAACTTTCCCTGATGGTTTTTGATCTGGCGCAGATTGAGCAAGAACCATCTGAGAACAAGCCAGAAATACCAACATAAAAACCGCAAAACTTGTTACGACTTTTTTCATCATCAACCCTCCTTGGTTGCGTGTTCATGCCTCTTCAAAATGCAAAGCCATTGCCATCAGTCCGATTCTTTGTGCCTCGACGATCAAACGAAAAGAATGCGATCGTCACCTGTGAATGAAAGGTGTCAAAACGCAATTTGTAAAAGCTAAAGCCTTAGGCTAGTATGGGTTGCGGGTGTCAACGGCAATTGCTGTCAAGGACTTTTCACTTACAGCAGCCTCACACAATCACCAAAAAATATGGAGGAAGTGGAGTGATATCTCTGAAGGGTCAGGTTGTTGTTATTACAGGAGGCTCCCGCGGAATTGGCAAAGCTGCGGCAATTTTGATGGCAAAAGCAGGTGCCGACATTGTTTTTGATTATTACAAAAACGAAAAGGAAGCTCAGAATGTTGTAAACCTCATTCAAGCCGAAGGTAGAAGTGCGATTGCCGTGCGTGGCAATCACGCTGAAGATGCGCATTGCCGGGAGTTAATTGAAACTGCGACGAGTCAATTTGGCAAAATTGATGTACTTGTCAACAATGCTGGAATCTGGACCTATGCGCCGATCGATGAAATGAGCGAGGAAGTCTGGCGAGAAACGCTTGAAGTGAATTTATCGGGGCTTGTTTATTGTACGCGTTATGCAGTTCAGAAAATGAAGCAACAAGGAAGGGGACGCATCATCAATATTTCTTCTACAGCGGGGCAACGTGGTGAAGCATTTCATTCGCACTATGCTGCGACAAAAGGTGCAATTATTTCATTAACAAAATCCTGGGCATCAGAACTTGGACCATCGATCCTTGTGAATTGTGTGGCGCCAGGCTGGGTTGATACTGACATGAGTGCGGCTTCGCTTTCGAATCAGGAGGAATACAAACAGATTGTGCAGCTCATTCCATTACGAAGAGTCGGAACGCCAGAGGAAATTGCTGGTCCAGTGTTATTCCTTGCGTCACACCTCGCAACTTTTATTACTGGTGAGATTCTTAACGTGAATGGCGGAGCAGTCCTTGTAGGTTGATGTATGTCACTGCTGTTCAGTTTGGTGCTCTACCAGTCTGATTTTTTTCTGCAAAATGATGAGGCATGGAATCAGGGCAGCATAACAGAATGCACCTAGATAAAAATTCGTAGAAATACTCAGATAGATCGAAATAAAAACAGCCAGCGCCGAACAAAATACACCAAAGATTCCATTCAACGCCCAGTACCATGGTGTTTCGCTTGATGAAATATTTCTGACCATACGCATACCAATCGGGAAAAAGCATCCAAATAACAATCCTAATGGAAAAAGCAGAGCGATAGCGATTCCGATCTTTGGCAAGGTTTCATGATGAATGAATACTGGAAAGATTGATTTCAGCAGGAAACGCTCCGCGATAATCAGGCTGGCTGTCAAAATTGGAAGAACCAGCACGGAGATTTTGTTAATACCGATCTTCTCGCTCAGAAGGCTTCCAATTCCCGTGCTCAAAATCAGTGTAAAAAGAATGATCCCAAGTGCATAGATTGGATGACCAAGAAATACTGACAACCTTTGCACGAGTGCGATTTCAACCAGCATAAAACCCGAACCAATCAGAGCAAAATATGCAGCACCCGGCACTACGAGTGGTGATTTTCTTTCGATCTTCGTTTTAAAGAGCAGCGGGAAAATAATTGTCAAAAGTGCAATTAAAAATAAACCTGCGGTTAACATCGTAAGGGTAAGTGTAGCAATCATGTTTCCTTTTAAGATCCCATGCTGGAACTGTCCAAAAATTTCCCAATCGGTTAAGAAATTTCCAATGCTCCCAATCTTCAACATGTTAAAGAAGTATGGGCTTTCATCTGTTGGAGGAAGGAAGTTCAGTGATTCATCTTTCATCTTTTGTTCCAGGTCAATCCTAGAGGTTGCCGAAAGAATCTTGCGCAGCGTTGGATGATCGATCGGATCTCCTGGAAGAATTGACGGAGTATATTGAAGTTCCGAACAAATCGCTTTCAACATGCGAATTTCATCAGTAGTAAAGGGAGATCGTGAAAGCAGCAACGTTGAGATTTGATTGGTTGTAATTAAGGCCAGATGTTTGGATGGATCTTTGATCCCTTCGTTAAAAAGCGAAGCAATCGCGAGACTGAAAAGGCGTCCGGTTTCTCCAAGATTTTTTGGATCGTGCCACCGCGAGACCGTAAAAATGCCGTTACTTTGAAGGTGATTCAGAAAGATCTTCCAACTCTCAACTGTATACAGTGTGTTTTCAGATAAAGAGAAGCTTCCCGCGCCTGTCGAAGCCCAGGTGTCGATTAAAGACATTTGAAGAATTGCAAATTTTTCCTGATTGCGGGTTAGATAGCTTCTTGCTTCATCTGAAATCAATTGAACTTCCGGACGGTCGGCGAGTCCGGCATATTCGCGAAATTCATTTTTAAGAAGATCAATGAAAATTGGATTGACATCGATTCCTACGACCTTTTTATGTCCGAACAAGAGCGCGCTTTGAAGATCACGCCCACCTCCTACTCCGATGATGCATGCGCCGCCGCTCCTGCGAAGATAGTAAGGAACATTGACGACGTCATATCGCAGATGCATTACATCTTTGATCGTTTCAAAAGGCCTGACGTGAGTGCCTGCATCGCCATCAATATTGATCATGTGTTCGAGAATTTTCTGATCAGGGAAGACGGGGCTTGGTCCCCAAAGTTGAGGTACTTTTAATGTCTGTTGAAATACCAGGACTCTTGAAAGTGAATTCCACCGTTCCAAGACAATTTTTTCGGCGGGAACGATAAGTCCTTTCACAACCAACGGCCGTATGCCGTATGGAGTTGCAGCATTCAGTATCGTTCCGACTAACAACACGATGTAACAGAGTATCAGTCGATTTTTTTTCTCTTTCGGTAACGTTTCAGAAAAACACAATCCCGCAAGAGTGCCGAAACTTGCGCAGAGCAAAAGGAGACTTGGTGCATCAAGATTTTCCAATCCAATCAGAGCAAACAAGCATCCGAGTGATGCTCCGATTAAATCGAACGCATAAAGCTTTCCGATGGGTAATGAGGATTTTGTAAGAGCTGTCGTAGTTATGATTCCAAAGAAATAAAAAGGAAGTGAACAAAGAAATGTTGCAATTAAAATCGTGAACAAACTCATGACAGTTTTATGAAATCCAAGCGGCAAAAGACAAAGCATGATCAACATAAAAGGGATGGAGAGTGAATATCTTAAAGAGGACTCCGCCAGAATCGGTTCAAGGTTTGCGGAATTGTATTTTTGCGGATTCAAATAAACGCGGATTGCTCCCGCTGTCATGCCTAGCATGGCAGTGGATAAAGCGAAAAACGCAAGATGATACCAGGCAATACTACTTAAAAGGCGAGCAAGTGTAACTTCAAGAGTGAGGGCTGAAAACGCAATAAAGAATAAACAGAAATAGAGTTTTGGCATTATTGGATTATTTCTTCCAAAACTCCCACCTTAATCTTCACTTTCGTTTGGACTTCAAAAACTTTGGACAGTCTACCATAAAGGTTTTCTTTTTATCAGTGCGTGCTACACTGGCCTGTTCTTGAGCTGAAGTTGAAATCGCTATCTATGAATCCAGGATTCGTTGAAACTCTAATTGCTCAGAATTCCTCAATTAGAAAACGTCCAGAGATATGGATTGCTCTGGTAATGATCCTATCTTCCGTTGCATTACTTTTTTCATTCCGCAATCAAATGGATCTTGTTTATCGGCATTGGGATGGCCCAATGTATATGTACATTGCGAAGGTGGGTTATAACATTCCGGCTGAGCATCCCTTTCGACCTTATCTTCCACCCATTTATTTTGCTTCACATCTACCGGCATACCCATTGCTGATCCGGTTCATGACTATTTTCACTGGAGGAAACTATCCAGTGGCGATGGTCCTTGCAACGCAAGTTTCATCAGTGGCATGCATCATTTTGCTCTATCGTTTGTTGCGGTCGCAAAGGTTGGTGATATCCCCAATGTGGACCGCAATTTTGTTCTGTTTTTTTCCAGCCAGATGGTTGATTAGTCATGTGATTGGAGCGACAGAACCTCTGTTCCTGTGTTTCGTTTTCGGAGCCTTACTTGCATATTACTCAAACCGGATTGGCCTGCTTTTGCTGTGCATCATTCTTGCCACTTTGACACGCATTACAGGTGTTTTATTGATTCCAATTTTCGGCCTTTTATATCTTTTAGACCGTAAGTGGAAACCACTCGCTCTTCTTCCCATTAGTGGCATTGGCATCCTGGGACTTTTTATTGCGTACCATTTTTTCTTCGGAGATTTTTTTGCGTATTTCAAATGGAATGCTGATCATGTTGGGTTTATTCGTTTTCCCCCTTTAGAAGTTTACCGGCTCTATGCTTCAAAAGTGAACTTCCATAGCACGACTATGTATTACATGTTGTATACGATTTATGGAATCGGACTTCTTGCTCTGACAAAGAATCGCCCTTTGTTTATTTATTGTCTGGTTTTTTACATTTTTTCGTTATTCATTTTTGATTTTGGTCTTCACCGTCATCTGCTGATGCTCGCACCTTTTTGTTTGTTGATCCCACTGGATCATCTTTTGAACCGTAAAGCATTTCAATTTCTTCTTTTTCCTTTCTTTCTTTACTTGACGTATGTGAATGCAGCCGGCTGGATTCCTCAACCTCTTATGGAGTCTGCAAAGTATGAGGAATTATTGCGGGTGCTCGAAAAATAAGTGGCTGGATTAGATCTGAAAACGGGGTGGCTCATCTACGTAGATTGGACCGGCGCTTCGTGTTTCCTTTTTTTTAAAAAGAAAGATGAGAATCATGCCTGAGATAAACCCGCCGATGTGAGCCCACCAGGCAACTCCGCCGCCTGCTTCGGATGAGATAAAGGTTCCTGAAATAAATTGGAAAAAGAACCAGATGACGAGAAAAACAACGGCCGGGATTTCCATTATTTGCAAAAACACAAAAATTGGAACCAAAGTTAAAACTCGTGAGTGAGGAAATAACAAAAAATATCCACCGAGAACACCGGCAATCGCTCCACTGGCGCCAACCATAGGAATATTTGACGTACGAAACAAAAAGGTCTGAGAAAGGGCAGCGCCTACTCCGCACAAAAGGTAATAAAAAAGATAACGGCCGTGTCCCATGCGATCTTCAACGTTGTCGCCAAAAATATAAAGGAACCACATATTCCCGAGCAGATGGAGCCAACCTCCATGCAAAAACATCGATGAGAAAAGGGGAATGATCGCATCTGTAACATCATTTTGAATTCCCCAGAAAAAACGGACCGGCGTTAATCCATAATCACGGATGAATGCATCAAGCCGTTCGCCGAGTGCAAACTCATATAAAAAGACAAGTATGTTAATAACGATGATGATTACGTTCATCACCGGAAATGTTCGCGAGCGGATTGTATCTCCTTAGTGGAAACATTACTCCTACAGCCACTTTTTTCTTCTAAAATAGAAAATGAGACTGAATGCGACCACCAACATCACAATCAGTACCAGAAAATAGCCATAGTGCCATCTCAACTCAGGCATATGATCAAAATTCATACCGTAAATACCGGTTATGACCGTTAAAGGCATAAAGATTGTTGTGATGGTTGTAAGCACCTTCATAATTTCATTCATCCGGTTTGATACAGTCGATAAATAAGCTTCCACCATTGCAGTACTCATGTCACGAAATGATTCTGTCATTTCAGCCATCCGGTATAAATGATCGTAAACATCGCGGAAATATGCCTGCGTTCGCTTGTGCACAAATTGATATTCATTGCGTGAAAGATGATTGATCACCTCACGCTGCGGAAAGACCGTTCTCTTTAAACGGATGACAGTTCTCTTTAATTGCAGGATCTCACGAAGAACCTCGGGTTTTGGATTCGTGAAAATTTTGTCTTCTGATTCTTCCAAGTTGATCTTCGATTGATTCGAGAACCGGAAGATAATGAACGACCATCACATCCAGGATGGAATACAGAACAAAATCAACACCGAATTCGAACAATGGAACTCGTTCACGCGCGCGGCGCATCACATCGTTGATGGAGCGCGAATCTTTTTCGTGATACGTAATCAGATAATTTTCGCCAAGAAAGACATCGAGTTCCTTTGGAGTGAACCCTTCTGTGCAAGAGAGATCGATATCAACTCCATGAACAACTAAATAGAGGTAGGATTCGTAATAATCGACCTTAGGGTAGTGAACATCCTGGAGACAATCTTCAATTGCCAGTGGATGGAAGTGGAATTTTTCGCTGAGGATTAGCGTTTCATCCTCAGTTAAGTTGAAGAGATCCCACCAGTACAGGTTTTCAGGCTTTGTTTCAATTTTTCGCCAGTCAACGTTTTCATGAAAAGTCAGATTTTTTGTCTGCTTGTCATAAATAACGACAGTAATCATTGTTGAACTGGTCTGGCGTTCAGATCATACTCGCCGGCACCCGTTATTAAAACATCCGCAAACTCACCGCAAAGAGCTTCGGTTCCTTTTACGCGTACAATTCCATCGATGTCGGGAGCCTGGCTGAATAGGCGGCCACTTGAATGATTACTCTCATTTTTATCCATTAAGACTCGGAACTTTCTGCCGATTAAAGAGCGATTGTGTTTTTTGGATATTGCTGCTTGCAGAGTCATCAATTCGCGACGTCTCTCCACGGCAATCTGATGCGGAACTTTTGAATCGTGATCGAAACCAGCCGTTCCTTCTTCATCGCTGTACGTAAATATTCCGACACGATCGAATTCGACATCCCGAACGAAATCAAATAACTCATTAAAATCCGCGTCGGTTTCACCGGGATAGCCTGTAATAAAAGTAGTACGAATTGCTACTTCTGGGATGGTTTTTCGAATGTTGTCAATCATCAGGCGATATTGATCAGCATTTCCGCCGCGTTGCATTCGTTTAAGCATTGACCCGCTTGCATGCTGCAATGGCATATCGATGTACGAACAAACTTGTGGTGTTTCAGCCATGACCTGCAAAAAAGATTTTCGCAAGCTTGTTGGATAGCAGTACATGATTCGAAGCCATTCAACACCTTCGGTTTTTGCAAGTTCTTGAAGCAGGATTGCCAGGCCTTCTTTTAATCCAAGATCCCATCCGTAGATTGTGCTGTCTTGAGAAATCAGTACGAGTTCTTTTATGCCCTGTGCCGCCAAATCTCGCGCTTCGGAACAGATCGAATCAATGGTTCGGCTGCGATAACGTCCGCGCATAGATGGAATTGCACAAAATGAACAAACATGATCGCATCCTTCGGCAATTTTCAAATATGCATACGAACCGGGAGTCGTAATAATGCGCCGCACTTTGCCGTCATATATATATTCGGCTGGTTGACCATCCAGACGTTCTTCAAATTCGGCACCGCAAGCTTCTACGATGCGTTCAACATCGTTTAAAGTGACAAAATGGTCCACCTCGGGAAGCTCTTTTCGTAGCTCTTTTCCGTAGCGTTGAACGAGACATCCGGCAACAATCAGTTTCTTATCTGGATCCTGAACCTTGTATTGTGCCGCCCGCAAAATGGTATCGATCGATTCCTTCTTGGCTGGCTCAATGAAACCGCATGTATTTACAATGATGATTTCGGAATCAGCAGGATCAGAGCTTACGGAAAAGCCCTTCTCTACAAGCTGTCCAAGCATAGCTTCGCTATCGACAAGATTTTTTGGACAGCCTAGACTAATTAATCCAATACGTTTCATTTTCTTACCGCAGAGACGCTAAGGGTAAATCTTGTACAGCATGCGGGGGAAGGGGATTGTCTCACGTACATGCTCAAGTTTGCAAATCCAGGAAACCATCCGCTCAATTCCCATTCCGAAACCGCCATGCGGAACCGTCCCATATTTCCTTAAGTCCAGATACCATTCAAATGCTTCCACCGGCAATTTGTGCTCTTGAATCCGCTGCATTAACAAATTGTAATCATGAATACGCTGACTGCCTCCGATGACTTCACCATAGCCTTCAGGGGCAAGAACATCCACGCACAACGCTTTGGTTGAATCTTCAGGATCAGGCTGCATATAAAATGCCTTCACTGCCGCTGGATAACGATGCACCATCACTGGTTTATCAAAACTCTCGGAAAGGACCGTTTCATCCGTGCCGCCAAAATCACTTCCGTATTCAAAGGGAAGTCCTTTTTCCTTTAACAGGCGCGCGGCATCATCGTAGGAAATTCTTGGAAATGGTGGAACGATCTTTTCAAGAGGAGCAGTATCTCGCTCTAACGTCTTTAACTCCAGTTTTCGATTCTCTAAAACTCTTTTGACGATATAGGAAATGAAATTCTCCGAAAGCTCCATGACGTCGTCGAGTTCAGCGTAGGCAATTTCTGGTTCAATCATCCAGAATTCTGTAAGGTGCCTGCGCGTTTTGGATTTTTCCGCACGGAATGTCGGGCCAAAACAATATACTTTTCCAAACGCCATACAAGCTGCTTCGTTGTAGAGTTGTCCGCTTTGTGTGAGGTACGCTTTTTCATCAAAGTAGTTCGTTTCAAACAGAGTTGTAGTTCCTTCGCAGGCCGCTGGCGTGAAAATCGGAGAATCGATTAGAGTGAAATTTTCTTGATGAAGAAAATCACGGCAGGCGCGAATAATCTCATCGCGGATTCTTAATACAGCATGTTGTCTTGAAGACCGCAGCCACAGATGACGCTTCTCCATTAAAAAAGCTGTGCCATGTTCCTTTGGTGTAATCGGATATTCATCGGCAATGCTAACGATTTCATATCCGGTGATATCCATCTCAAAACCGCTTGGCGCGCGCTTATCTGCGCGAACTTTGCCATGAACAATGATGGCACTTTCCTGTGTCACACGTTCGAATTGCTGAAAGACTTCGGGAGACACAGATGATGCACTGATAACGCCCTGAATGGAGCCTGTACCATCTCGAATAATTAAGAATTGAATTTTGCCGGAAGAACGTTTGTTCTGAAGCCACCCTTTGATGGTGATTTCTTGTCCTTCATGTTTGCTGACATTCTCAATGTATGTTTGTTTCATGATGCCTCAAGAATAATTTTACTTAGCTCAACCGCCAAGACGCCATGTCGCCAGGAAATTAAGTGACAGGTTCACGGCCGGAGTTCGGGAAGATGTCGGGAAAGGATTGTACTCAAATCAGCGAATTCAGGCAATCTCACGAGATGGCTGCCGACGAATTTGAGTATCCTGCTTCATATTGCGCTCGAAACATACCTGAAACATGCCCATGATATCTTTCCGGCACGAAAAGAAAAGGAGATTGAATTATGAAACGAATTATTTTCACATTTTTTGTTTTTCTTTTTTGCATGACACTGCTTAATGTTGCTGTCGCTACCGACGAATTCAAAACTGCAGTTACAACCACTGCCAAAGGTTTTAACGCAGCAGTCGCAGCAAAGGATTGGAATACTGTTGGTGATTTTTACGTGACAGACGCGATTGCATTTCCCCCTAATCACGAATGGGTGAGAGGCAGAGATGGAATTCGGTCTTTTTGGAAAACAATTATGGATTCCGGCAAGACCGCAAAAGTAGAAGTTGTTGAAACCGAAAGTAATGGAAATTTAGGATGTGAAGTTGGGAAATACACGATTCTTGATTCCTCCGGCAAAGTTACGGACAGCGGCAAATACCTCGCAGTTTGGAAAAAAGGAACTGATGGCTGGAGACGTTATCGGGATATGTGGAGCTCCAACCTGCTGGCGAAACAGTAGCACCGAAGCGCGAACCAGCTCCCCAGTTTCGCCAGTGTTATAAGCTAGGTTGATTCTGTCCGGAACTCGGGGAGATATCGTGACAGGATGGTACTCAAATCGGCATACTCCGGTAATCTCGTCAGATGCTTCTGAACGTATTCGAGAGTCGGAGGAACAAATTGAGTATAGAAAGAACGACCCATCACTACATTTTGATAGCCGAAAGTCCCGAGAGCCTTCAGATTCCTTTGCAAGCACATACGTGGATACTCATACCGCTGAGTTTCACTGTCCGGATGCCGGATAAAAAAGGCTTGCTCCAGGTTTTGAATCAAAGCCGTTGAATGTTGAAGGTAGGAATCATAGCAAAGAGACGCGAGGTCATAAGTGGCTGGGCCATATCTGGCATCCTGGAAGTCGATTACATAAACGGCTTGCTGATACACCATGAAATTTCGTGAATGATAATCACGATGACAAAAATATCGTGGACGCTCTGCGAGTTCACCAGCGAGTCTTTGAAAAATTTGATCCAGTTCTTCTCGATCATTGTTTGAAAGCTCAGCACCTCGAAAGCCAATCAGGAAATGTTTAAGGAAGTAATTCAATTCCCACATTAGCTTTTCGGTATCAAATGCCAATTGGTTTTTGGGGATGACTTTTTCAATCAATGCCTGGTATTCAAGCGCTTTGAAGAGGTGAAAAAATCGTTCGCGCTCATTCCACTGCGAATACAATTCGTAAAAAGTGTTGTCGCCGAGATCTTCCAATAAAACAAAACCGCGTTTTGGGTTCATTTCTAAAATGGGAGCTAATCGAACCCCAATTGATCGGAACAATTCATAATTCCACAAATAGGGAAATTCATTTTCGTCGAAAGGCTCAGGCATTTTCATTAACATGACTGTTTTGCCTGAGGGCTCAGTAATCCTGAAATACGAACGCGTTGAAGCATCTCCAGTTAGTTGATTGAACACAAAACCTTCAGGAGCTTCTTCAGGGAGATTGAATGACAGTAAATCTTTGTAATTCATTTTTAATAAAGGTTTGTAGTAAGGCACGCAGCCGAGCGAATGCGAGGCAGTGCCGTGAGCTTGATGCTTGATACTAGATACTGGATGCTTGGCACGTTTCCACGTATCGGTCTTACACAAGGTCTTTGAACGTATCTAGCATCCAGCAATTAGCAACAACATCCTGATTTACGGTACTGTTCGTCCGCAATAAATGCGTACGAACTGAGTACCTTACCACAAACTTAAAAATACCAGGGTAAAATTCCGCGAGCTAACGCCGCATTTTTGTAATCTTCTTTAACATGCCTTTCGGGTCCTACAATGCATCGCTCCAATTTCACACCTTTTCTTACAACGGCTCCATTCATCAGTATGGTATCAGACACATCGGATTCTGATTCTAGTTTCGCATTATTTGAAATCAGTGATGCCTGCATTTGAGCCGGTGAAAGATGATCCGGAAGCGGCGATTTTACGACTTCTAAACTGGCATTCAAAAATTCTTGCAGTGTCCCGATCCCAAACCATAAGCCGTCATACAAGAATCCTCCAACGCGATTTTGAGCGATGAGCTGAGGATATGTATCTCGGAAAATTTCCGTTTTGCGATCGGCCGGAATGTTTTCGATCACGGCACGATCGACAATCTGCAAGCCTGTATAGTGACACTTTGAGCCAACGCTCTCTGCTGTTAGTTTCAAAGTTTCAGGATTATAGAAAAGAGGATTGTAGCCCGAAAATTCTGTTGGCATCACAACGAGAGTCACAAGATTTCCAGACTGATTGTGATGTTCAACGACGCGATTTAACGGAGCATCACAAATCATATCGCTATTCATGACAGCAAAGGGTCCGGAATCAAGAAAGGAAGATGCTTTAGCCATCGCGCCTGCTGTTCCTAAAATTGCGGATTCATGCGAATAGTGAAGTTGCATTCCACGATATTCATTTCCAGCAGCATTTTGAACGGATTCCGGATGAGCATGAAGATTGATGATTGTTTCATCAATTTGATTCGCAAATAAATACTGAAGTGGATAGTGAATCATGGGAACATTCAGGAACGGAATGCTTGCTTTAGCTTGAGAAAGCGTAAATGGTTTCAGCCGCGTCCCTAAACCTGCGGCAAGAAGCAAAGCCTTCATGAAAAGACCATGTGTGAAGGTTCAACGCCCTTTTCCTGGCACCATCGATAATAGAGACCACCATAACTGTCTGTGATGTAATCCGCACGGCTGTAGCCTAGTTTTTCTGCAATATCGTGAATCTCACTGGCAGGGCCTTCTAGTTCAAAAAAATTTCCTATCGGAGCTTCATCGATACAAACATGGATTTGTTTTTGATCAAACTCATACACGGTCCGATATTTCTGGTAACGAAATTTCAAAACGTAACCCAGCTGCTCCAAAATGTGTAGAAAATTTTCCGGTGGATCGATTGTGCATTCGGTCTCCTCACGATTTTTTACTCCGTCGGAGATGTCTGTTTTTCCTTTAAATGTCAGGATTGCAGGAATTCTTCTGCATGTTTCATCATCGAGCGGTTTGATAACACGAACTCTGAAAAGACAACCGCTTGCTCGTATTTGCTGATCAGGCGTATCCATGACTCGATTGTCTTCAAAATGACGGTCTTGTTTTATACGCGCATTCAGAGTCAGTAATTGCTGGTGTGCGCGATTCAAATCTTGAATCGCCAATTTTATTTCTGTTTCGGTGTACATTTCCTTCCAACGCAAATCAAGGATAATCCTGCAAAATAAGCCAGCGGGCCTTCTAATTTAAGCAAAGGTAAAACCATGTTGAATCGGCCACAGAGTTGTTGTGGCAACTGTTGATGTTTGAGAATCCGGCCGTATAAAAACCACCCGGCCATTCCGATCGTATTTACATATCGATTTTCTACAACATCAAGTTGAACATCTTTCATTAACTTCTGCATATCTGGTTTTTGGTAACGCCTGTAGTGACCAAATGCGCGATCCATAGATCCATAAAGAAAACGCATTGCAGGCACCATAACGATTAAGTGTCCACCAGGCTGCAGCCGGTCATATAGAGCTTGCATTGCGGCTCCATCATCCTTCAAATGTTCTATGACATTCAGAATGATCACCGTTTCATAAAGATCATCACCAGGAAATGGTTGATAAAGATCCCACCGGAAGGCTTTGGTAAAATTTTCTTTCAGCCGATCAACAAGATGGGGATCTACATCTGTTGCGTGATATTCAGTCGCGAATTTTCTTGCCCATTGACCAAAGGTGCCGATTCCTGAGCCGAGTTCAAGAGTTTTTCCGCGGATAAAACGGCTCATCTTTTTGCAAAGCCAATTGTAATATTCCGACGTTTGACTTAACGTCTCAAGGCTTTCATAAATTGCTTCTTGCGTTTCAGTATTTAAGTATTCGGGCTTCATATTTTTTTAGTAGGGGCGGGTCTAAGACCCGCCCGTTTAATTTTGTTTTGATACGCGGGCGGGTCTTAGACCCGCCCCTACTTTAATCAAAAAAACGGTAACGAACGATCCAGTAGAATGCGGCAATACCATCACGCCACGTAATCTTTTTCCCTTCCTTGTATCCACGGCCATGATATGAAATTGGTACTTCGTAAATGCGGAAATGTTTCTTTGCTACTTTTGCCGTAAACTCCGGCTCAAATCCAAACCTCTTGGATTGTACTTTGATTGCATCACGTACTTCACGCGTAAAAGCTTTATAGCCGGTTTCCATATCGCTCAGGTTGATATCGTTTAGCATATTCGCGAGCAAAGTGAGGACTTTATTTCCAAAAGAATGCCAAAAATACAGAACACGCCGCGGATAGCCGACAAAACGAGAGCCGAATACGACATCCGCTCTACCTTCTATGATTGGTTGCAGGAGCACTCCATAATCGGCAGGATCATATTCGGTATCGGCATCCTGGATTAGAATTACATCCCCGTTTGCATGACTCCATCCAGTTTGGATTGCTTTCCCTTTTCCCATATTTTTTTCATGGAAAAGCTTTACCACGTTAGGCTCGGTCACTTTTTCAATTTCCGCCCGAGTTCCATCCGATGATCCGTCATCCACTACAATAATTTGCTTCTCATACGGAGTTGAAAGTACGCGGTCCAATACTGAGCGGAAAGTTTTGGCTTCGTTATATACAGGAATAATGATCGAAAGTAGCATAGGTTTTTGCGCGCCGTCCTCGTCTCTATTTCAAGCTAATTCATAGTAGCATGAAGACTTATTGGACAATTCTCATTTTTGTTTGACATGGATTGACAAGAGTGCATATAATACGAAGAACCGCAGGTGACCTGCAATTATTGTTGTTAAAAGGGTCTGGAGGTGCTTGTTATTGACCCCAGATGTTTTGCCCTTATACCTCCCCCCTCAAGGTCCCTGCGGTCATATTATTTTTGGCGAACTGATTAGCCCACCACATTGAAGAAAGTTCACTCATCCCACATATAATTAACTTCGTATGATTCGTACAATATCCGGATCGATTCTGTTTGTGGCATTTATGCTTGCGGGCTGGGGCTCATTGGACTTTTTCCGGCACATTCCGCACGTCATCATAGCAGCCAGCGCATTAATTGCTCCATTTGTTGTGCCTCAACCAAAAAGCAGTGCATTAAAGTATGGAAAAGAGCGCGGGGAGTCGAGCTTACAATTCTTCTTTCTGGCGCTGCTGAGCACTGTTGGACTTGGATTTTTACTCCCCTATTTTGCAGGACATGATTTAGGCAGAATTCCCCTAGCTGAATCAATGAAATATATCGGTGTTGCGATTTTCTTGTCCGGTTATTGGATCCGGACAATAGCAGCGCGAACACTTCGCAAACAGTTCAGTTATTTGGTTACGATCCAGGAGCATCATCAGCTCATTACCAGTGGAATTTATTCCCTGATCCGGCATCCTGTTTATTTAGGTACAATTCTGGCTGTTATAGGAATGTTTCTTGTGTTTTCAACCTGGTTTGGTCTCGCATTTGTTTTTATTTATTCAGCCATTCTGATTCATCGAATGTCACTTGAAGAGAAACTACTTTTTAAGTATTTTGGAAGTGTATATCAGGAATACACTCAAAAGTCGTTCCGGTTGATTCCACATATTTATTAACTGATCCTTGCCTCTGTACTAAACGTACTTGCATGCATGCCTGCTGCATGCAATGATTAAAACTTTCGCCGCACAGGTATAAAAGAAAATAAGGAGTGAAACGGTATGGCAGCGCCGAAGAATTTGAATTCCATTGATACATATATTGCAGAAAATCGTGACCGATACGAAGACATGCTTGGTGATCTTGTTGAAATTCCAACCGTAAGCATGGATCCCGCCCGGAAAGAAGATATAGGAAGAGGGGCAGAACTGGCAGCTCAATATTTAAAAGACTTTGGAGGCCAGGCCGAAATTCATTCCACATCGGGCAATCCAGTTGTTGTAGGACGTTTCAAAACGCCTGGAGCAAAGCGAACCTTAACGATTTATAACCATATCGATGTACAGCCTGCACAAGAACCTGAATGGACACGTGCACCATTTGTTTTTGTGAAAGATGATGGGAAGTATCTCGGGCGTGGAGCAACTGATGATAAAGGTCCTGCTTTAACCGCTTTATTTGCTGCTCGCTATGCAATGGAAAATGGAATTCCATTGAACATTAACTTCATTTGGGAGCTTGAAGAAGAAATTGGCAGTCCTCATTTTGAAGAATTCATGAAGAAGCATGCATCTTCCTTACAAACAGATTCTGTACTTGTTTCCGATACGATTTGGATCTCACGTGAAAAGCCAGCAATGCCCTATGGTTTGAGAGGCATGTTCACTGCTGTTTTGACTTTGGAAACTGGATCAAAAGATGCACACTCCGGAGTTACTGGCGGTGCTGCCCGAAATCCGATAGGTGAATTGATGCAGCTTGTGAGCCAGCTTTATGATGCGAAAACCGGTAAGGTAAAAATCCCAGGCTTTTATCAAGATGTAAAAGCTGTTAGTAAACATGAAATGGATAACTTTTTAGCTTCTGGTTTTAATTTGAAGAAATGGCAAACCGTTTATGGATTCAAAAGCCTCCGTGTCAAAACGGCATCCGACGTTTTAAAACGCGTATGGACGTTACCTACTTTCGAAGTTCATGGTCTTGTGGGTGGTTATACCGGACCTGGCGTAAAAACGGTTGTACCTCCACGTGCCGAATTAAAGTTCAGCTGCCGGTTGGTTCCAAATCAAAAACCTGAAAAGATTCTCAAACTTGTAGAAAAGCAAGTTAAGAAGATAAATCCGGACGTTAAGCTTAGAATGGACGGAATGCTCAGTCCCTATCTCGGACCATTTACAGGCGCTTATGCCGATGCCGCCAGAGATGCACTTAATTTTGGCTTCGGAAAATCACCGGCTTTCATTCGCGAAGGTGGATCAATCGGTGCCGTCGTAACCATGCAAAAACATCTGAAAGTGCCCATCATTTTTATTGGATTGTCATTGCCAGAACATGGCTACCATGCTCCGAATGAGAATTTCGATTGGGGTCAAGCTTCCGGTGGAATGAAGACATTTGTAAAATACTTCTCAAACGTCGCAAATATGTAGTAGGGGCGGGTCTAAGACCCGCCCGTGTGGTAAAAAATGCCCCAAATTCCTATTCAAAAATTTGCAGATGAAATAGCAGCAATTCCAGTTGCTGAATTTACACATGATCGCGTTTTAAGATTCGTACGAGAAAACGTTGTCGATGCGTCGTCCCTTACACCGTATCTCTGGTTTTCGGAAGAACACTATACGCGCAATCTAATTCTTAAAACGGACTTATTTGAACTGATTGCTGTTTGCTGGGAAGTCGGACAAAAAAGCGCGATTCATAACCATCGCGATCAAAATTGTTGGATGGCTATTCCATATGGCCGTTTGCAAGTTCACAATTTCAGTCTGATCAAAAAGGATCCTTCGTCGGGATTTTGTGAACTTCGTTCGAGTGGTCAGATCGAAATAAATCCAACCAATCCTACCGAAGTTGATCCCGAGGAACCGATCCATCAAGTTCTAAATCTTCCTTCGTTCCAATCAAAAGCAATTTCACTTCACGTTTACTCTCGGCCATTTAATACATGCGAAGTGTATGATCTGAAAGAGAAGCGCTACACAGATGTGCCTTTGGTCAACACAAGTGAATTCGGAAAAATAACCGATCACTCTCTTCGCTGTCAGCGTGTTGACTTAAGAGCTTAGCGTCTTTGCGGTTAAGAAAATCTTCTGGAACATTGGCCGGGTTAGTTTTCCTGTAAAAGTATTTTGCTGGCTTGGATGATAAGAGCAAATCAAAAACCGGCCATCAGCTAATTTCACTTGTTGGCCGTGACCAAATGGTGGAAACTTAAACTTCTTGTATTCCGCATTCAACTTATACACTTTTTTAATTGCGTTGTACGCGATCGATCCAAGCGCAACAATCACCTTCACACGTGACAGTAAGTTTATTTCCTGTACCAGGTATGGGTGGCAATTTGCGAATTCACTCAGAAGCGGTTTGTTATCAGGCGGCGCACATCGTACTGCCGCTCCGATGTAGACATTGAATAACTGAAGTCCATCATTCCGATGGATTGATTGTGGTTGATTTGCCAGTCCGCATTCGTAGAGTGTTCCAAAGAGCCAATCGCCGCTTCGATCTCCTGTGAATATGCGGCCAGTTCGATTTCCTCCATTAGCTGCAGGTGCGAGCCCGACAATATAAATTTGAGCATCCGGATCGCCAAATCCTGGAAGAGGCTTCGCCCAATATTTCTCGCCACGATGACGTAGCGGCGGGTTCTTTGCAATTTCTTCACGGTAGACAACCAGCCTCGGACATTGATAACAGCTTACAATCTTCGCATTCAATTCTTTCAAGGTCATAATGAATAGTTTTGTAGTGAGGCACGCAGCCGAGCGAATGCGAGGCAGTGCCGTTAGAATAAAGCTCACGGCACTGTCGCCTTCGGCGACTGCGTGCCTTACTACAAGCTTTCACAAGAATATAGGAGAAATTATGAATGCAAAAGAATTGGAAGAGTTTCGCAAATACCGTGAAAAGATGAACGAATCCATTTTAGGATCTGAACATCTTGGCATTAAGAGATTTTTTAATCTGGATACTCAGGCGTATCAGGAAGGTGCTCTGGATTCTAAAACAAAAGAAATGCTTGGACTTGTCGCGAGTATGGTATTGCGATGCGATGATTGCATCACGTATCACATCGTCCGCTGTGCTGAAGAAAAGGTAAACAGAAATGAGATGATCGAAGTGTTTAATGTCGCGCTAATTGTCGGAGGTTCAATTGTAATTCCGCATTTGAGACGTGCATTTGAGACAATGGATCAAACGATAGAAAAAACGTAAAACGTGTATTACGCGCTGTTCCTAATTACGCTCTCCACATTAATGCTTGAGATTCTGCTGACCAGAATCTTCAGCGTCATTCTCTGGTATCACTTCGCTTTTATGGCCGTTTCTGTGGCCATGTTTGGAATGACTGTAGGATCGCTTCTCGTATTTCTACGTCCAAAGTCATTTCCAAAGAATCAGGAACTTCAATCAATGGCTAAGAGTTCGCTCTGGTTTAGCCTCACAACGCTTGGCAGTTTTCTATTGATCTGGTTACTTCCCTTCATCACTGAACACACCATGATCATGGTGACTGCTTCTTACCTGGCTGCATCGATTCCATTCACGATGAGCGGTATTACTGTGTGTCTTGCTTTGACGCGCTTTCCGGAGAAGTTAAGTAAGTTGTATGCAGTCGATCTGATAGGCGCTGCTGCCGGATGCATCCTCCTGATTATTTTGCTGAATTCCACAGATGCTGCAACAACTATTTTTGGGATCTGCTGGCTTGCGATGACTGCTGCCTGGCTTTTTACGAAGCACGTTGATGGAAAACTTAGAAAAATAACCGCTGGAGCAAGCGTATTAATCCTTGGAGTTTTTCTTCTTCAAGCTTTGTTTTCGTTTCAACAAAAATCCATCTTCAGATTTTCCTGGTCTAAAGGACGTTTCCAGCCGCAGGCTTTATATGAAAAATGGAATTCCTTTTCAAGGATTCAGGTTTTGCCGGATCCCAGCCCAAAACCCTTTGGCTGGGGTTTTAGTCCTATTCAAATTGAAACACCGGTTGAAGAACTTTTCATGGACATTGATGGCAGTGCGGGCACCGCATTGACAAAATTTGAAGGGGACGTTTCCAAGTTGAACTATCTGCAATATGACATTACCAACCTGGCGCATCATTTAAAAAGCGATGCAAATGTTTTTGTAATAGGAATTGGTGGAGGGCGGGACATTCTATCGGCAATTGCCTTTCACCAAAGATCCGTAGAAGGTGTTGAGATTAACGAAAACATTCTTAACGTCGTCAACAAAAAATTTGCGGATTTTACGGGCCATCTCGATCGCAATCCGCGGATAAGAATGATTAACGATGAAGCACGCAGTTATCTGGCCCGTCAAAATAAAAGTTTCGACATTATCCAGGTTTCTTTAATCGATACGTGGGCAGCAACTGCAGCCGGAGCATTTATTTTGGCGGAGAATTCGCTTTATACAATCGAGGGTTGGGAGATTTTCCTGAATCGTCTATCGAATAATGGAACCCTCAGTTTCTCCCGATGGTACACGCCGGAACGTCCACTCGAAGTTTATAAGCTTGTTTCGCTCGCTCGTGCTGTCCTAATCAGAAGGAATATTAAATTACCGCAAGAGCATATTCTGGTTGCCACGAATTACAACGATCTTCAGAAAAGAAAGGAAGGGATCGCAACGATCCTGGTCAGCAAAAATCCTTTTTCTGAAAATGATATGAAAAACTTTCACAAAGTTTGTGAGAGATTAAGATTCAACGTGCTATACAGTCCGAAAAAATCATCGGATCGAATGTTTTATCGAATTCTGGCAGGGAGGAAAGCCGGAAATTTAGAAAAAGAATTGATTCCGCCTGAAGATAACCGTCCATTCTTCTTCAGTTCTTTTCAGCTAAAGACTCTTGGGCGTTGGAGTTTTTGGACCCGCGGGATACAGGCTGTTACGCCAACATCCACATTCATTCTTGCAGCTCTTCTTTTGCTTGTGGTTGTGCTGACTCTTTTGTTTATTTTTGTACCTCTTTTTCTCAATCCTCAAAAATTAGAGGCTGGTTCGGCTCCGTTTTTACTTTACTTTTTTGCAATCGGAATGGGTTTCATGCTTGTCGAAATTTCACAAATGCAGAAGTTGATTATTTTTCTCGGACACCCAACGTACAGTCTTTCCGTTGTCTTGTTCTCACTTTTGATCAGCGGAGGGATCGGAAGTTATTTGACTAACAAAATTCAGCCGGAACAGCTGCGATCTTCAGGCTTGAAAGCTCTTGCACTTTTACTTGTTGTTCTTGTTCTGTTTTTTGTTGTCACGAAGTATGGAGTCACCGAGCTTCAATCCTCTTCAAACAGAGTGAGGATTATTTTTTCATGGGCATCACTCAGTTTTGCAGGTCTTCTGATGGGAATGGTTTTTCCACTCGGAATGAAAGCAGCATCGATCCGATTTTCGCATTTAACTCCATGGTTGTGGGGCGTAAATGGTGCAACTTCAGTTTGTGCTTCAGTACTTGCGGTTGTGATCTCAATAACGGAAGGAATATCGACTACTTTTTGGACGGGGTTCTTCTGCTATGGATTGGCTCTTTTAGCTTTTCCAAGCCTCACGCGGGTGTGTGGTAAAACCCACTAACAACGGATAAACACTGATAAATAAACCACGGATTTCACGGATGAACACGGATAATTAATTGCTAGAAAAGAAAAAATCCGTGTTCATCCGTGTTGATCCGTGGTTATAGTAATCCGTGTATATCTGTGGTTCAATATTAGACTTTCAATTGTTCGCACGAAAATTCGGCCATATAACCATCCGGATCGCGAATCATACAATAGTAACCAACGATCGGGCCGGCGTATTCAGGACCTTCAAGCAAAATTCCATCTTTTCGTGCGAGTCCTGCAATCTCATCAACATCTTTCCGGCTTTCTACATAAAATCCAAGATGGTCCATGTTGCCTGGCTCACTTGAAAGCTCTCCCAGAGTTTCGAGCAACACAATCATAAAGCCATCTTTTTGCGATGGAACACGAAGCCAGCGAACATGAATGTCATTGTCACTCCGCTCATGAATCGTTTCCATGCCGCAGAATCGTTTGTAAAATTCCGCGCTGACTGCAGCATTTTTAACAATCATTGCGATGTGATTTAAAGATTCGATTTTCATATAGCTACATTGTGATTAATCGGGCCGTTGCCTGTTCCAATCTTAAATGGATGAACCATGGCGCGAGCGAGATATTTCTTTGCAGGATCGATTGCAGCTGCGACTTTTACTTTTTTCGCAACATGTAAGGCAATAATTGTTGAAAAGGTGCATCCAAGACCTCGGTTATTGTTAGAACTTACTCTTGGCGCATCAAAGATAGAATGACGGATTCCATCAAAAAGAATATCCGATGCGCGGCCTTCAAGATGTCCGCCAGTAATCACCACATTTTTTGGACCCAGTTGTTGAATTTTTTGAGACGCTTCTTTCATCGTTGTAATATCACGAACCTCTATTCCTGAAAGAATTGTTGCCTCATAAAGATTTGGAGTAACGACTTCAGCAAGTGGAAAAAGTTTATCTTTGTACGCCTGAATCATTTTTTCATCTGCGAATTCATAGCCAGTGGAAGATCGAAAGATTGGATCGACAACGATGCCCGAAAGCTTAAATGTACGAAGCAGTTCTGCAACAAGCTCAATCGTCATTGCATTCGGCATCAATCCGATTTTTACGGCATGAATTTCAATATCGGCGACAATTGATTCAAGCTGCGAGCCGATCACTTCCATTGGAACCTGATACACGCCTTCAACGCGTTGTGTATTCTGAGCCGTTATGGCCGTAACAACACCCACACCATACATACGCCAGGCCATTAATGTTTTTAGATCAACAATCATGCCTGCGCATGCACTGGGATCGAGCCCGGCCATCACCAAAATGTTTTTATTCATGCGCTCTTATTGTACACCTCACAATGAGCATGGCCATGTATTTCAAATATAAAGCAGATATTTTTCCCGCAGCTTGATGAAGTTTTGGAGATTTGACTCCCATCGTTTTTCGATTTCGTCAGGAGTTTCGCCTTTTTCAAGTGATTCTCTAATCCATGAATTGCCAAAAAGAATATCAATCGGCAGACGGTCTGCTACAAATTCATATGGCGGATCTTTCCACTTGAAGAACCCGGGATATTCCTTCAAAAGGAAACTAAGTATATACACTGCCATCTTTACTGGCCGATACTTGCTCGCATCAGTTACATGGATTTGAGCTCCACCGCAAAGCTCTCCACTGTGTTTACTAAAAGTTGGTTGAAAATACAACGGACGGAATGTAACGCCTGACAGATTTGTTAACGCTTTACAAAGCTTGTGCGGATCAATCCATGGTGCGCCGAAAATTTCGAATGGACGAGTCGTTCCACGCCCTTCCGAAAGATTTGTTCCTTCAAACAAACACATACCCGGATAAACAAGGGCAGTGCTTGGTGTTGGCATATTTGGCGATGGCAGCACCCATGGAAGACCAGTTTCTTCAAAATAAAAGTCGCGTTTCCAACCTTCCATCTTTATGATTCGTAAACTGCACTCGATTCCAAATTCCTTTTGGAACAGCAACGCAAGTTCTCCAACGGTCATTCCATGACGAATCGGAATTGGAAAACGGCCAACGAAGGATTCAAAATGGCTTTCCAGAACCGGACCTTCCACATCGTTTCCATTGATTGGATTTGGACGATCCAGAACAACAACTTCAATGTCCTTTCCTGCGCAAGCTTCCATGATGTATGACAATGTGTAAATAAAGGTGTAATACCTGCTGCCAACATCCTGAATGTCGAAAACAATTGTATCGACATTGCGAAGCATTTCAGGTTCCGGCTTGAGATGTTTGCCATAAAGACTAAACACAGGGAGTCCTGTTGTTGGTTCATGAAAATCAGTTGACCATTCTTCTGCTTGAACCTCGCCACGCAATCCATGTTCAGGTCCGAATAAAGTCGTTACTTCCCAGCTTTTTTCATTCGTAAAAAGATCGAGAATGAATTCAAGCTTGGAATTTACTGATGAAGGATTTGCAACGAGACCTATTTTTCGGCCTTTTAACACATCTCTGCTGCGCTGCATTAAAACATCAAGACCGGTTAGAACCATGGGGCGATTGTATAGCATGCTGGATTGTAGTTAGGCACGCCAGCGAATGCGAGGCAGTGCCGTGGAGACTCACGGTACTGTTTGTCCGCATAAATGCGTACGAACTGCGTACCTTTAATACAAACTATAATCATCTCATGGCGATTATTGGAACGGCAGGGCACATCGATCACGGTAAGACAGCGCTCGTCAAAGCATTAACAGGCGTTGATACAGACCGTCTCCCTGAGGAAAAGGCGAGAGGGATCACGATCGACCTCGGATTTGCGCATGCAAATTGGCAGGGAGTTGATGTGAGTTTCATCGATGTGCCAGGTCATGAACGATTCGTTCGGAATATGCTTGCCGGAATCGGAGGAGTTGATCTTCTGATGCTAATTGTAGCGGCGGATGAATCGGTCATGCCTCAAACCCGTGAACATTTTGATATTTGCAAACTCTTGAATATTCAATCCGGGATTATCGTAATCACAAAATCCGATTTAGTTGAAACTGAAGATTTAGAGTTAATCCGTGAGGAAATATCCGATCTCACAAAAAACAGTTTTCTTGAAAATGCAGCCTGTTTTGCTGTGAGCTCAGTCTCTGGTGAAGGGATTGAGAATCTACGCGCTGGAATCTTGAATGAATTGCAACGGTTGAAGAATCGAACTGCGGATGGAATTTTCCGTTTGCCTGTGGATCGCATTTTCACTCTGAAGGGTCATGGAACTGTTGTAACAGGAACTTTGATCGGAGGAAAACTTAAGAAAGATAACGTTACCGAAATTCTGCCTTCCGGAATTCGTGCAAAGATCCGTTCTGTTCATGCGCATAATGAGGTTGTTGCTGAAGCTGTTGCAGGACAACGCACATCTGTGAATTTGCAAGGTGTGGATAAAGATCAAGTTGTGCGCGGGGATGTTTTAACGGAGCCCGACTTACTAAAAAGCACCAGCTTATTGGATGTAAAACTAACATTATTAGATTCTGCCAAACCAATACCTCACAATAGTCTTGTTCGTTTCCATCATCTTGCGACTGACACACTGGGACGTGTCACACTGCTTGGCACCGATCAATTGGAGCCGGGTAAATCAGCGTATGCACAAATCAGATTGCAAAAGCCGTTATCGGCATTTTATGGAGATCGATTCATCATTCGACGTCAAAGTCCGCTCATCACAGCCGGCGGCGGTGCAATCCTGGATCATCTTCCATTACGACGAATTAGAAAGAGTGATCAGAAGGCTCTTGAACGTTTGCAAAGACTTGAAACAGCAAATGATTTGGAAAGGCTGGAATCCATTGTAGATCAACAAGGCATACAGGGAGCTGCAGAACCATATCTAAAATCACGGATGGGTCTCAGTGCCGAAAAGATTCGTGAACTCAAAAGCGAAGTCTTAATTCTTAGAAAATCACCGATCTTGATGATTTCTGAAAATGCAGCAAAAATGATTCTGGAAAAAATTCGCTCAAACCTTCAAATATTCCATGAAAAAAATCCGTTGCTTCCAGGCATTCCAAAAGAAGAGCTTCGCAGCCGCTTTCTTTCAAACGTACCCTCAGATATTTTTCAGGCGATCCTGGATCAAGCAGTAACATCTCAAACGGTCAGTCTTCAAAAGGAAACGGTTGCACTCTTTGGCAGAGCATCAACTTTGAGTTTAGATGATGAATCGTTGGCTACAAATGTGAGTGAAAAGATTCATGAAGCGGGGTTGGAGTTTCAAGGCATCGGGGAACTTTCTTCCAGAATCGCGAAAAAAATCGAAAATGTGACAAAAATCACTTATTTGTTGGTTCGACAGGGAAAAGTAATCAAAGTTTCGGACGATTATTTCGTCCATCGAGAAAGGTGGGAGGAGCTAAAATCAAAAATTCGCGACCTGAAATCTCAGCAAAAGACGTTTTCGGTTGCTGATTTTAAGAGCCGTTTTGGCGTGAGCCGAAAGTATGCAATTCCATTGCTTGAACTTCTTGATCGAGAAGGGGTTACCCGTCGCAGCGGAAACGAGCGTATAATTATTTGACCTGTAGGGCTGGTCTAAGACCCGCTCGATGATTCTAGGAGAAAAATGGCTGTTGTAGGTCCGATCGGAATTCCTGAGCTTATTTTGATTCTTGCAATAGCGGCCCTGATTTTCGGCGCCAGAAGGCTGCCGGAACTGGGACGTGGGATTGGCGAAGCGATTACAAATTTCAAGTCGTCAATGAAAGAGCCCAAAAAAGAGACGGATCAAAAGTCGCTTGGAAGTAGCGCTGAAGAAAAAGAACGTTAAAAGAATTTTAGATTTGAGATCTCTGATTTCAGATTGAAATTTTTGATGGCAGATTGACAGAAATACTGTGCTACCGGTAAAGGTTCGTAATGTTATCTCCTCAAACAGACAAGAGAATAAAGAGAGAAGTCGGAAGCCTTAGATTCTTGATAACCTATTCGTTCTGTTCTGTAGGAGGACAATTGGCATATGTTTCAATCAAAAAATCGTTCAATTTCAATCCGAAATCAAAAACCTGAAATCTGAAATTGCGGCCGAAGGCCGCTTTGTCTTTGCGGTGAGAATCATCGCATCCTCTGGTTCCATGGACCAGAAAACTGGAACTTTTGTAATCCACGGTTCCAGCCACATCTGAAATTTTCCATACATTTCCTTTCGAATGCTTCGCAGATAATGATACTTTCCACCCGATTGAGGAAAAAATTCGCCAGTTAAGATTTCATGGTATGGAAAACGTTTGCGAATGATTGCGCCTAAATCAGGCATATATCGAAACAATCCTAAAGATAGAAATGCAATCTGTTCAGATTCAATACTTCGTAGTTCGTCTATCAGGTTGCTATAAGCTTCCTCCCAGCCATCGAAATAAAAAACAGGATCGAAATGAAATGCTACACGGTAACCAAGCGATACCGCATGTTTTGCAGCTGTCAAGTCTCTCGGCAACGCTGGCTGTGCCGTACTCATAATGACTGGCGATCGGTTCTGGATTCAACGACCATGCAGCGACAACTCTGTCCCTGCGGATATTGGGATCTTCCAGAAATTTTGTATTTGCCGATTTGGTTCTTAATTCCAGAACGGCTCGATCAGGCACAACATGCGATAGCCATTCGATTTGCGGATTAAATTCTTCTGCAAGAAGACTGTCTGTGAGCAATCCGGTCGAAATCCAGATACGTTGGTTTTGAAATGATTGTAGTTCTTCTTCCAGCCCATCTCGATTTACAAAAACAACTAACGCTCCATTGTTTAAGTACGATTGAAGATAACAGTAGACACAATCAAAACTGCAGCCTTCGGCAAGATCCAGGCTGAGATAGTGGAATTCAGAATTCTGGTGATAACAATGAAATGGTTTCAGCCATGCCCCGCGCTTCAACGCAAAAATCACGCACCGCTTTTCGCGATGCATCGTTTCGCGCCGAAATGTCTGATAATCTTCAATCCACTCCAAATCAGGATATTGCTTCAGAATTTCAGGCATCTGTGGAAGATCCTGAATTCTCTTTTCGGCGTAAAAGCTGCACTCGCATCGTTGTTATTATTCACCACAAAGGCACAAAGATCACAATCTAGAAATAACTTTTTCACCAAATTGTGTCCCTTGTGCCTAGTGGTGAATCAAATCTTGCGGACTTCCATTCATCCTCGTGATTCGTTGACAGTATTCGAGGATTGAATTACGATAATTTCGATTTGAAAGCCCCTTCCTATAAAGCCTAATGATCACGGGACATAATACCGATATAAATTACAACGGTATCGTTTATCACGTTCAAACCGAGGATAAAGGGTCCGGAAACCCTGTCATCGAAACACTTGTCTATAAAGGTGGCGAAATCCTCGAAGCAAGACGCACAAGCTACGGTGAATTAATTAAGGAAGGTTACGACGAAAAGCAGATCATTGCGATGATCGAGGAACAACATCGTTCGGTCATTACTGAGATTAAAGGTGGAAAATACGACAAAGGTGGAACCTATGATCCGCTTGAAGCTGAAGGGATCATTGATTCAAAAAAGAGCCTGGATCAGGTAATTCTCGATTATCTCGCCTCAGAAGAGGAAAAAGAACGTCTTCAATTGACGATTCAGGGTGCGCAGGATTACATTGAAGGTTCGCCCTGTACACTGACAATCTATACAAAAAGCAATAATACAGCAGGCCATCCGCTAAAAGGCGCGAAGATCATTGTAAAAATTATCAGCACTGTGAAAAAGCCCATCACGGTATACGAAGGTAAAACGGATAGAAATGGTGTCCTGATTGTGGAGTTTGTGATTCCAGAATTTCCGGATGGCAATGCAGCTTTGCTTGTTCAGGCTTTTTCGGATAGCGGATCGGACGAAATCAAACAGTTACTGAAGAAAAGGAAAAAAGTTGTCCCCTCAGGTTCATAGCTTACATGCTCTCGTAAATGGCTCCCCAATGGATCTTCCTGAAGGAACAACGATTTCAGATTTATTGAAAATTCTTGAAATCGGAAATGTGCCGGTTGCGGTTGAGCAAAATCTTGAAATCGTGAAAAAGGCCGATTATTCACAGCGACCGATTGCTGAAGGCGACCAAATTGAAATTGTTCATTTTGTTGGTGGCGGTTGATTCGAGTACTCAGCAATCATTGCTCAGCACTATTTTTAAGGATTAACGATGAATGACAAACCACTTATTATTGCCGGAAGAGAGTATCGTTCCCGGTTAATTGTAGGTACTGGAAAATATTCAACATTTGAAGCGATGAAAGAAGCTTTAGAGGCTTCTGGATCCGAGATGGTTACAGTTGCAGTTCGCCGGATCAATCTTCAAGACAAATCTGAGAAATCATTTCTTTCGTTTATTGATCGAAGCAAATTTACGATCCTTCCAAATACTGCCGGTTGTTATACTGCGGATGATGCAGTCCGGATTGCACGTTTAGGCAGGGAAGCCGGTCTTTCAAATCTTGTGAAGTTAGAAGTCCTGGGAGATGAAGCGACACTTTTTCCTGATAATGAAGCATTGCTGCAAGCCACAAAAATTCTGGTGAAAGAAGGTTTTGTGGTTTTGCCTTATACCAATGACGATTTGATCAATGCTCGTAAGCTGATTGATGCCGGAGCCGCGGCCGTTATGCCTCTTGGTGCTCCGATTGGTTCTGGAATGGGAATTCAGAATCTGGCAAATGCGATGATCTTGCGCGAAAAAATTACCGAAGTTCCGCTGATCATTGATGCAGGAGTTGGTACAGCATCCGATGCATGTGTTGCAATGGAACTCGGTATGGATGGAGTGTTAATGAACACAGGGATCGCTGCTGCTTCGAATCCTGTGAAAATGGCGCATGCCATGAAGCTTGCTGTAGAATCCGGACGTGAAGCCTATCTCGCAGGACGTATGCCGAAAAAACTGTATGCAACCGCCAGTTCTCCTTCATCAGGAATATCACGCCCGGCATGAGAGACTGCCCGAAAATGCTTTGTAACGCTGGCGTCCCCGCCGGCCAAACTATGATTCAGCTCGAGCTCTGCCTGCCTGAGGCCAGCGTTACAAACCGCAGACACCTTTTATTCTTGCGTTTTCGGAAGTCTCATGAGTGAACACGATCCAATTGATGAGCTTCACGAAAAACTAAAACAGCTTACAATCCTTCGTCAAAAGGAAGAAGAGGAATACGGAAAACTGCTGACCGTGCTGGATCAGAGAGGCAACTTTCCGCTGCCAACCGAATTTTCCGAACAACTCGATCAAATCAAAGAAGCATTGAATCGATCCTGGGATATTTCACGCGAAGCATTCAATGCATTTCATAGTGAAGATCGTGTTTTTTGGAAAGAAGTTGCGAGTGCAAATGCGCGTTACATCGGTCCAGTAGTAACCGAGCAAAAAGAATTTAATTCGCGTGTTGTTCATATTCTGAATGAATTCATTGCTGCAAGTAGTCAAGCATTTTTATCCATCCGTGATTTTCATAACACCTTAATTCTTTACTTCCAAAAAATCATTCCTGTTGTCGATACAAAAAATCGTGAAGTCATCGGTATTGAAGATCGAAATGTCGCAGTTAATTTGAATAAGTTCCAAAGTGAAATTTCTCGTTTTGGAAAGGAAATTTTTGAGCTTCATACCCGGACTCAAGAAGCTGCACGTCTGCATACGGATGCTTTGTTTAAATTGCTTGATCAACGAATGGAGAGCCAGGAAGTGGATGGCCAGGAACGCGACAAAACAATTCGATCTCTTGAAACCTCATTGCGTTCTTTGCAGCATGTTGCAGCCGCATGGAGCAGCGCAAGAGAAGCAGGAAAGGCGTCGCCAGGTACTGAAGAATCTCGATACCTTTTTTTTGAGGAACGTTTTCGTGGAAGTCGTGAATGGCTCAAAGACAAGTTCCGTGAATATGTTTCTTACTTCCAGACTTCATTAAATGCGCCGGTTCTGGATCTTGGATGCGGCCGTGGTGAATTTCTTGAATTAATGAAGGAAGCAAAAGTTCCTGCAAAAGGTGTGGACTCAAATCAGATGATGGTCCAGAAATGCAAAGAATTGGGGCTGGATGTTTCCCAGGGTGACCTGTTGAAGTTCTTATTGGCACAGCCCGAAAATTCATTGGGTGGAATTTTTTGCTCCCAGGTGGTTGAACATTTACCTCCTGAAATTCTTCTTCGATTGCTCGAAGCTGCATTTTCAAGATTAAAACCCGATGCGCCGATTCTGCTTGAAACCGTAAACATCGCGTCGGTGTTTGCGCTGACTCAAGTGTTTTCGCGTGATTTAACTCACTCAACCCCGATTCATCCTGAGACGTTGGAGTTTATGGTGAATGCTTGCGGATTCCGTAAAACTCAAATCCTTTTCAAGAGTCCGGTCCCGGCGGTACAGCAATTAAGATTATTTAGTGAGCCATCCAATGAAGCTCAGGAAATTTTCAATCACAATATGTCGAAACTGAATCAACTCCTCTTTGCTCCTCAAGAATTTGCAATTTACGCGATTAAGTGATGCCGCCAATCCGAAAAATTTGCGTGTGCTCTGTTCAAATCCCTTTTGTAAAAGGCGGAGCAGAGTATTTCACACAAAATCTTGTGAACCGGCTTCGCGCCAGATCCTATGAAGTGGAAAATGTGCAGCTGCCATTGCAAACGTTACCGGTTGAAGAAGTTGTCAAAGGTTGTCTCGCATGGCGTTTGTTAAATCTGGATCGAATCTACAACGATGAAATCGATCTGGTTATCGGAACCAAATTTCCATCGTATATGGTTCCTCATAAACGTAAGATCGTCTGGCTTGTTCACCAATATAGAGAAATTTACGATCTTCACGATACGATTTATTCAGGATTCCAGGCCACTTCAAATCATGTGCAAGTCCGTGATCAATTAATCGAACTGGATCATCTTGCATTTTCCGAAACCCAGAAAATTTTTTCAATTTCAAAAACAGTTTCCAAACGCCTGAAAAACTTTAATAATTTTGACAGCACTCCGATTTATCCGCCGCTGGATGATGCTGAAAAGTTTCATTTTTCATCTATGGATAAATTTGTCTTAAGTGTGTCGCGACTTGAAGGAAATAAACGGGTGAAATTGTTAATAGAAGCGATGCAATATGTTTCATCTGATTATAAAGCTGTCATTGTTGGTGACGGTTATTTACGAAAAGAATATGAATGGCTCGCGGGCGTGCATAAAGTTTCGGATCGGATTGTTTTTACCGGCGCAATTTCACGCGATGAATTGATTCAATATTATTCCCAGGCCGGCGCTCTTTTTTATGGACCGGTTGGCGAAGATTATGGTTATGCGACATTAGAAGCTTTTTACGCCTCAAAGCCTGTGATTACATGCAACGATTCCGGCGGGATCCTAGAGTTTGTAGATGATACAACCGGTTGGGTGAGTGATCCTGATCCGCAAGCAATTGCCGTTTCGATTCAGCAAGCTTTGACAAATCAAGCAGAAGCAAAACGACGCGGTGAGGCAGGCAGACAGCGGATTCAATTCATCAATTGGGATACAGCTCTGGATACTTTGCTCAGTGCCTTTTGCTGTGGTTAAAGTGCACAAAAAACGAATCGCGTTTTTCGGTCCATTAAATCCAATTTCATCGGGTATTTCCGATTACGATGAAGAACTCCTTCCTTTATTACGCAAACATTACGACATCGACGTTTTCCACAACATTGATCTCGATCGAGAAAATGTTTACCCACATGGCGATTTCTTATTCCGCAATCGCCGCCATCCTTATGATTTGAATTTATATCAACTCGGAAATGCATTGCTGCATGAGCCGATGTACGGTTATTTATTTCAATTTCCAGGAGCAACGGTTTTTCATGATCTTTGTCTTCATCATTCACGCGCAAAAATGTTGCTTCAACGGGGATTATTTGATGAATATCGAGAAGAAGCGAAATACGTGCACTCTGAAGAGCCCGTCGTTTCAGAACTTGTGCCCACAGGAATGGGAAGCGATTCGCTTTTGTATTCGTTCCCCTTTTTACGATTAGTTGCTGAAAATTCCCTTAGTGTAGGTGCGCATACGGATTGGGGTGTTACACAACTCCAAAAGTTCGGTGTACCAGCGATCAAAATTCCGATGGCTGTCAGCGTTGCTGAAAACACTCACAATACGAGTCACGATGAAGTAACAATTGCTTCATTTGGTTTTGTTACACCAGAAAAACGGATTTCATCCGTACTTAAAGTTCTTCAAGAACTCCGGCAGTTTTATCCGAAACTTCGATATGAAGTTGTTGGTAAAGTTGCTGAACACTATGATCTTCGCGAAGAAATTGTCGCAAGGAAATTGCAGGACATCGTTGTAATTCGAGGGCACACAAGTAAGGAAGAGTTTCATCGTTTGATGCAGCAAGCCGACATCATTATCAATTTGCGTTATCCAACCGCAAGAGAAATGTCAGCGACACTTTTGCGCGCTATGGCTCTTGGCAAGCCTGTGTTGATGAGCCGCTTAAAACATTTGATGGAAATTCCAAACGATTGTGTCATCAGGATTCGTCCTGAAAATGAAAAGGTGGAATTATTTCAACATCTCTGGCAATTGATTGAAGATCCAAAATTGCGTGCAAGGATCGGGGCACAGGGCTCGCAGCTACATGCAATCGCATCATCGTCCGGACCAAATGCTGGAAAAATATCAAGAACTGATTGAAACCGCATTACAACGTAAAAGCCAATTCAAGCCGACTTCACTGCCGATTCATCTTTCAAACAAAAGTGAAATGCTACGTTCTTACATTAAGAAAACAGCATTCAATGGAAAGGATTCAACTTTATTGGATTGGATTCGGTTCTAGGACTTATTCTTCTTCGTCATCCTCGTCATCTTCCGCGTTTTGATTCACGTTAGTACGAGGGTCTACATTATTGTCGGGTGGCGGCATTGTCGGCGTTGCGCTTGGAACAAGCGTGCCCCCTGTTGGAACATTATTCGGATCAAACTTTGGCATAGCCGGTTGAAAAGGCTGAGGCTGATTTGGATTTGGATTCGGATTCGGCGAAGCGTTTCCTGCTTGAGGCTGTTTCGTTTGTTTCGATGGAGCCGGTGCTGGTTGCTGCGGTGGTGGCGCTGGATTTACAGGAGTTACAACACCTCGCGACTGATATCCACCTGGAGATGAAGTCGGACGGGTATCAAGTTTCTTGGGTGGCGCACCAGGCTTTTCACTTCCACTAATAAGAACAGCGCTTGGAATTCCATCAGCGCCTGCGATAACTGCGTAATTGATTCCCGTTCCTTCCAAAAGTTTTTTGATTCCAATCGCGAGCGGCAAATCTTTGAAATTGGCTGAAACACTTTCATTGGCGACTGCCTCATCGACCGAAATATGGACACCACTCTGTTTTCTAATAATTTCAATGGCCTCACTTAACGGCTGTGACGTAAAACTTGCCGTGATTCGGCCGTTCTCTACGACTATCTCTGATACGCCAGCAAAGGCAGGAAACGAAAATAGCCAGAGTAGTGCTAGGAATCTTAAAGATTTCATATACTGAGTATATATCTTTGTCTGATCAACGATCAAATCTATAATGCATTCATGACCAATTTTGGATTTATCATCGATAACCGGAAATGTATCGGATGTCATGCCTGCACAGTTGCTTGCAAGCAGGAGCATGATCTTCCGATTGGCGTGAATCGAACCTGGGTAAAATACATCGAAAAAGGCACGTTCCCGAATACGCGCCGGGTTTTCTCAGTCCAACGATGCAACCATTGTGCAGATGCGCCATGCGTTGAAATTTGCCCTGTGACTGCATTGTGGAAACGGAAAGATGGCATCGTGGATTTTGACGGTGATCGCTGTATCGGCTGCAAAGCATGTATGCAGGCGTGTCCATATGATGCGATTTACCTGAATCCTGACACGAATACCGCAGCGAAATGCAATTATTGCGCACATCGCGTTGCTGTTGAATTGCAGCCACCTTGCGTTACAGTCTGTCCTGAACATGCAATCATTGCAGGTGATATGGAGGATTCTGGAACCGAGATCGCGCAAATGCTCGCACGGCTTCCAGTACAAGTACGCAAACCTGAAAAAGGAACCAATCCACAGGTGTATTACATCGAAGGCGATGAAGCTTCATTAAATCCAACATATTCAACAACTCCAGAAGGATATTTATGGAGTGAAATTCCTAAACGTGTATATCAAATTGCGCCTCCACGACTCGAGGAAGCTGAATCGGAAGCGCGGCGCGTTTATGATCAAGGACAATCTCACACTGATTCCTGGGGCTTTCCTGTAGCTGCGTATCTTTGGACGAAGTCAATCTCAGCCGGCATTCCTTTGGTCGCATTGCTGATCAGCGCGATCACCGGCACATTAAGGTTTACAACTCTGGAAATCATCGCTTCACTTTTCTTTCTTGTTTTAACAACAGTTCTCTTGATCAGCGATTTAAAACAGCCTGCACGATTCCATTGGATTGTGTTACGCCCTCAATGGAGAAGCTGGCTAACGCGTGGCGCTTTCATTCTGATGGGATTCGGTGGATTAGTTTCGTTATGTTTTTTATTTGAAGTGCTTGTGCCTTTCAGAAATATTATGCAGTCTGCTAATTCCTTTGACAGCGTTATTCGGCGCAGCGTCTGCTGTCTACAGCGCATTTTTATTTGGACAAGCAAAAGGACGTGACTTCTGGCAAAGTCCGCTATTTAGTGTTCATCTATTAGTGATGGCCGGTTTGGCGGGCGCAGCTTGCATGTGCGTTTTGAATGATGCAACACCGCATATTCGTATGATCCTGATGGTTTCGCTTGCGGTTCACGCATTGATAATTTTGTTCGATTTGACAGCCGTGCATTCAACTCAAGATGCAAAAATCGCTGCCAAATATATGAAGAAAAATAATTTGTTTTGGATCGGCGGGATTCTGATCGGAATCGTCCTGCCCTTCATTGGACTCCTGTTTCATGAAATCGGCTTATCCGGTTTGGTCGCGATGATCGGACTCTTGCTTTACGAAAAGGTGTGGGTGAAAGCCGGACAAGTTGTCCCGCTTTCTTAACCGCCGAGACTCTGAGCCTTTGTGGTAAAAAATTATGGAATTAAAAGATTATCCGCCAGTTGAAAAATGGGATGATTGGGTTGAATTAGACGCGAAGGCATGGCCGCGTAAAGTTCAGCGGCGTTACACACTCGTCCCCACAATTTGTTTCAATTGCGAAGCTGCATGTGGATTGCTTGCTTATGTAGACAAAGACACAATGCAGATTCAGAAGTTTGAAGGCAATCCAATTCATCCGGGTAGCCGCGGCAAAAATTGTGCGAAAGGTCCGGCTACAATCAATCAAATCAAGGATCCAGAACGCATTCTCTATCCCTTGAAGCGCGCAGGAAAACGTGGTGAAGGGAAGTGGACACGTGTTGATTGGCATGAAGTGCTTGAAGACATTGGATCGCGAATTTCCACCGCAATGCGTGAGGGACGTCAAAATGAAATTATGTATCATGTCGGTCGTCCCGGTCATGAACGTTACATGGATCGTGTGCTGAAAGCGTGGGGCATCGATGGGCATAATAGCCACACAAACATTTGTTCATCATCTGCGCGGCTTGGTTATCAACTCTGGCAAGGATCAGATCGTCCATCACCAGATTATGCAAATGCACGATTCATTTTGTTGCTAAGTGCTCATCTTGAATCAGGACACTATTTCAATCCACATGCACAACGTATCATTGAAGCCAAAATGGCTGGCGCAAAGCTCGCAGTCATCGATCCACGTCTTTCTAATACTGCTTCGATGGCGGACTACTGGCTTCCCTCATATCCTGGAACTGAATCTGCCTTACTGCTGGCAATCGCAAATGTTTTGCTCGAAGAGGAATTGTACGATCGCAATTTCGTGAGAGATTGGGTCAACTGGCAGGAGTATCTCAAGGCGGAACATTCTGAATCGGAACCAACATTTGAAAATTTCATTACTGCAATCAAAAAAGTTTATTCCGAATTCACGCCGGCTTATGCTGAAAGAGAATCAGGAATTCCAGCCGCAACAACAGTAAAGATTGCGCGTGAGATCGCGCGTGCAGGAAGTTCATTTGCTGCCCATATCTGGCGAAGTACTGCATCTGGAAATTTAGGCGGTTGGAATGTAGCACGCTGTCTTGAGTTTTTACACGTATTAACAGGCAGTATCGGAACGCTTGGTGGTGTACTTCCAAATACATGGACAAAATACAATCCCACATTCTGGCTTGAACCGCCTGGTCAAAAGTTTTGGAATCAACTTTTATTTCCTGATGAGTATCCGCTTTCTCATTATGAAATGAGTTTCTTGCTTCCACATTTCCTGAAAGAAGGACGCGGCCACCTCGAAGTCTACTTTACGCGCGTTTACAATCCTGTCTGGACAAATCCCGATGGGTTTTCATGGATGGAGATGCTGAAAGATGAATCCAAAGTTGGACTTCATATAGCCCTTACACCAACCTGGAGTGAAACTGCGCTGTTTGCTGATTACGTTTTGCCAATGGGACATGCCGGTGAACGTCATGATATTCAAAGTCAGGAAACACATGCAGGACGCTGGGTTTCATTCAGACAGCCTGTAATGCGTGTCGCAAAAGAACGGATGGGAGAAAAAGTAAATTTCACATATGAAGCAAACCCCGGCAAAGTTTGGGAAGAAGATGAATTCTGGATCGAATTGTCATGGCATATCGATCCAACTGGCGATCTTGGCATCCGAAAATATTTTGAATCACCTTATGAATCAGGCCGAAAGCTAAGAGTCGATGAATATTATCGATGGATTTTTGAAAATTCAGTTCCTGGACTTCCGGAGAAATCAGCCAAAGAAGGACTTGCGCCTCTTGAATACATGAGGAAATATGGCGCATTTGAAATTCAAGAAGACGTATATCAACAGCATTTAACGCCGGTTGCACCGGATGATTGCGAAGTCATTCCTGAAAGTGGAATCGTTAAAAAAGGAAAAGCGTCAGTCGGCATAAAAATTGGTGAACAGATTTATCGTGGTTTTCCAACTCCTTCACGAAAGCTTGAGTTTTACTCGCCAACGATGAAAACATGGAATTGGCCTGAGTATACGATTCCAATGTACATTCGCAGTCATATAACGCGTGATAATGTCGATTCTGCAAAGAATGAATTTTTCTTAATTCCAACTTTTCGACTTCCAACCATGATTCATACGCGCTCAGGTAATGCGAAATGGTTGACTGAAATTTCACATCGAAATCCAATTTGGATGCATACATCGGATGCGCATCGGCTTGGTTTAAAGGATGGCGATCTTGTGAAAGCTCATACCGAAATTGGTTACTTTGTAAATCGCGTTTGGAGCACTGAAGGAATTCGTCCGGGAGTGCTTGCTTGTTCGCATCATATGGGACGCTGGCGATTGGAACAAGATCAAGGAAGCCGTTGGGCGTCTGCGCTTGTGAAAATTGAAGACAATGGAAATGGAGCTTACAAAATAAGACAACTAGAAGGCGTTAAGCCATTTAAAAGTGAAGATCCCGATTCATCGCGCATCTGGTGGAGCGATGGTGGCGTTCATCAAAACTTAACGTTTCCTGTCCATCCTGATCCGATCAGTGGAATGCATTGCTGGCACCAAAAGGTTCGTCTTGAAAAAACAACCGATGAAGATCGCTATGGCGATATTTTTGTTGATACCAATAAGTCGTTTGCGATATACAAAGAATGGCTTGCAATGACTCGTCCGGGACCAGGCCCGGATAATCTAAGACGTCCGCTGTGGCTTACTCGTCCAGTACGGCCGGCAGATGAAATGTTTTACCTAAAACCATGAAAATATTCTTACTGTTTGTTGCTTTGTGGTTGAGCGCGCTTCCACAGCAATACGGAGCGCAATCAATCGGTATCTATTTTGAACGTCCTGACGGGAGTGTCTTTCAACATAATGCTGATGAAGTTTTCCATGCTGCCAGCACTATGAAAGTGCCTGTCATGATGGAAGCATTCAGACAGTCAGAAAAAAATGAACTGAGCCTTGATGCTTCGGTGACAATAAAAAATGAGTTCATAAGTATTCAGGATGGTTCACCTTATTCCCTGACACCCGAAGAAGATAGCGATAAAGAAATTTACAATCTCATTGGCCAGCCAATGACCGTGCGGGATTTGATAGTGAGAATGATTAATAAGAGCAGCAATCTTGCAACAAATATTGTGATTTCAATTGTGAAGCCAGAAAACGTTAATAAACTGATGGAAGAAATTGGCGCAAAGGATATGCTGGTTCTTCGCGGTGTAGAAGATATAAAAGCGTATGAAGCCGGTAAAAACAATCGAACTTCCGCCCGAGCTCTTGGAATGTGCTATAAAGCAATCTTGGATCCCAAGATTTTCAAAGACACATCGCGCAATCAAATGATCAATATTCTGTTATCGCAGACATCACTTGCCGGAATTCATAATGGACTGAAGGCAAAAGAGAAAGGATTAAAAGTCGCAAGTAAAGATGGATGGATTACTGAAATCAATCATGATTCTGCAATCATTCAAGATAAAAAAGGAAATCGCTGGATCATGGTGATCATGACACGTGGGGTAAAGAAGGAAGAAGATGGCTACAAGCTGATCTCAGATCTCGCAAATGAAATTTGGAATTCCGAAGCAGTTTCGAAGGAGTGATTCATGTACGAAGTTGGACAGGAAGTTGAAGCATGGTGTGGACAATGTAAAGTGAGCCGCCGCTGCAGGATTGATTCGCTGGCACCCGATGGCACAATCGATCGCGTAAATTGCACCTATTGCCAGACTTCCCGCAATTACAGGCCCCCACAAGCCGTTCCCGCCGCACCGTTACGAGCTTTACGTGGAGATGCTGCGCCAAGCTTAAATCGAGAGTTCACAGTGCCGGAAGATGAACTTCGCGCCTTTATCCGTTCGGTTGTCCGTGAAGAAATGGAAACGGGATCTTCGCAAATCGGTGATCGTTGGCAAGGCGGTACTTTGATTATGCGTCCCGGAAAACCAGGAACCCAGGAAAAAGAAGTTCCAATCGAAATATTTTTTCACAAAATAGTAATGCTTCGCGATCGCCTTCGAGTTTTGGAACAACAAATTAATTCGAACGAAAAGTTAAATGACGCCGAAAAAGTTTCGCTTCAGCAGTACATTACGCGTTGTTACGGAACTCTCACAACTTTCAATGTCCTGTTTAAGGATAAAGAGGATCACTTCACCGGCTCAAAGTCTGAATAATTTTCTCTACGCCGCCCACTCCTGGATAGCTCCAGCAAAATGTCACGAAATACTAATGCTCAAAAATTCACATCAGTGTGAAGGAATTGATGACGAAAATACCGTTTTTTCACATGAAATGGGATTTTTCTCTGATCGCATTCATTTTTGTTTTGTTCGCTTTTTCCTGTAGTCATCAATCTGAATTTCGAAGTTCATCCGGAGAAACGGACTCATCCTCTGAACGTGAGGAAGGTCCTGAAGCCGCCTCACGATGGCGCGAGCGGGTGATGCGCGATGAGCAAGGGCGCATTCCATTTGACGGACGTATTGAAGCATTGCGTCAACTTGATGCGAATTTGGAATTTAATAATCGCAGCGATCTCAGTGTTGTATCTGCGCCAATCTGGACCGCTAGAGGTCCATTTGATCGTGGTGGGCGTGCACGCTCATTAGTAATCCATCCTCAAGATTCGCGCACGTTATGGGCTGCAGCAGGGTCAGGCGGTCTTTGGAAAAGTGAAGATGGAGGCACAAGTTGGCGTCCGTTAGTGGATCGGTTAGGACTTCCCGCGGGTTGCCTGGTAATTGATCCACGAAATCCTGAACGTCTATATTTTGGAACCGGTGAACGCTTTCACAGTGGAGGTCCAGGTGCAGGTATCTATGTAACGAACGATGGCGGCGAAACATGGGTACGGCTTTCCGCGACTCGGAATTGGAGATATGTTCCCTCCATCGCTATCTCACCAACAAATTCGAATCATCTCATTGCAGCAGTAGCTGATCCCGAATCCACAACTCATCCCGGTGTATATCATTCAACAAACGCCGGACAATCCTGGAGTCGCGTGCTTCAAGGGAATTTTTACACTCCGTCCACAATTACATTTCAACCTGGCAGTGGATCAAGAGTGCTTTTGTCGGTTCGCGAAGGTCTATTTCCAAATAACGATGTAAGAGTTATGTATTCTGATGATGGCGGTCTGACCTGGCACCGGTCAAGCGGAGTGGGTACTACGCAATTTACACGATATGAAATTGCATACTCCAAATCGCAACCTCAAATTGCGTATGCAATTTCACGCGAAGGAGTTTATCGATCTGATGATGGCGGGACATCGTTTGTGCAACGATTGTCTGGTTTTGAATTTGGATTTGTTTCCTGGGCAACCATGATATGGGTATCGCCAAATGATCCGAATCTGCTACTGGCAGGTGGTGTATCTCTTGGACGGAGCCGTGATGGTGGCGTGAGTTGGGAGCGAATCGATTATTCGGATACCAGAAATCGCGACATTGGACACCTGGATTTTCAAGCTGCTGTTGCGGATCCTAAATATAACGGTGCCAGCAATCGGATCGTTTATCTATTAAATGATGGTGGAATCGATCGGATTGATGATGTGCAAGCGAAACCTTTAGGTCCACGTGTTGCAGCGAGTCTCGATCGTGGAATGCAAACGACAGAGTATTACGCTGTTGCCGGTCATGCTAATGGAGGGCCGATTTTAGGCGGTACACAAGATCGGGGAATGATTCGAAGTCAAATAGGATCGAATCGATCGGTTTTGGAAATGGGTGGAGACGGCGTTTGTGCGTTAATAGATCCAAGTGATCCTCGTTACCAATATGGATGCGGCCAATTTCTATGGATTTCGCGTCTTCAACCGAATGGATTAATCGGGTTAACTAACGATTTGCCTGATAGCAATCCGTCAAGCAACATGATCGTTGCAAATTTTCAGGCGCCTGTTGTGCTTGATCCGAACAAAACATCACGAATGCTTGGAGGTGGTGCTTCTCTCTGGCGTAGTGAAAATGTCCGAAATGCTACACATGATGTCGGGCAGCGCGCAAAATGGGTTGCAATCAAGCGTCCTTTGCCCATTGCATTTCTAGGCGATGATAGCCGGCTCATTAGTGCGATTGCTATAGCAAAAGGCGACTCCAACGATATTTGGGTTGGACACAATGATGGACGTTTATTTCGAACAAGAAATGGAACTTCATCAACACCCAATTGGTTAACAATCGATGATAATGCTTCGCGAAATCCGTTACCGAATCGTTATAACACTCGTATTGTCATCGACTCCTCAAATAGACGTCGTGCGTTTGTCTCATTCGGCGGATTTAGTCCCGATAATGTATGGCGTACCGACAACGGCGGAACGAATTGGCGCACCGCAAGCGGACAAGGCTCGACTGCATTACCGAAGGCGCCAATCTGGTCAATCGTTCAACATCCACAAAAACCAAATACGATTGTTGCCGGAACAGAAGTCGGCGTTTATATCACCAACGATAGCGGCCAAAAATGGACCGCAATTCGGGCTCCAATTACAGCCGCCGCACAGGATCTTACCTTTCTTCAGGGATCTTCTACGCTCTTAGTAGGAACATTTGGGCGTGGAATCTGGACCGTAGATCTGGATTGATTCGACCCCAAAATTACCAAAAGAAAATCTAACTGGTCAGGCATTCAATGGGATTCTGAATCTTGACTAATAATCTAACTCGGCGTACTCGGCGTTAAAAAAAAACGTGTAATTTCTTTGCGCGTTTGCGGTTAAAATGTTATTATCCTGAACCCGAATGGATGCTCTTCTGGTACTTGAAGATGGTTACAGTGAGAAGGGTATTGCTTTTGGAAAATCCGGCGAATATTTCGGCGAAATTGTCTTCAATACTTCCATCACCGGCTACCAGGAAATCCTGACAGATCCCTCCTATCAAGATCAGGTCATCGTATTCACATATCCACAAATCGGAAATTATGGCGTAAACACCGAAGACGTTGAGGCGCCACGAATTTATCCTTCCGCGATTGTTGTTCGGGAACTCAGTGATTATCCATCCAACTGGCGAAGCAAAAGTGCGCTGAGCGATTACCTGAAGTATCACGGCAAAATGGCTGTGGCTGAAATCGACACACGAGCTCTGACGCGTCACATTCGTGATAAAGGTGCAATGCGCTGTGGGATTTCAACACGCGATCTGGATCCACAAAGTCTTTTGAAAAAAGTCTTAGCTTCTCCAAAAATGGAAGGAGCTGATCTTGTTCCCAAGGTGACTACAACGCGATCCTATTCGTTACACGCTTCCAAAGAACCTTCATGGAAAATTACTGTTTTTGATTACGGTGCAAAAGGCGGAATCCTTCGCAATCTTCAAAATGTTGGCTGTGATGTCACCGTCGTTCCTGCGAACACATCAGCTCAACATGTAATCGAAAGCAAACCCGATGGTGTGGTTCTTTCGAATGGTCCGGGCGATCCTGCTGCACTGACTTCAATAATAAAAGAAGTTCAAAAAATGTTAGGTAAATTTCCGATCCTTGGAATTTGTTTAGGCCATCAAATTCTCGGACACGCATTGGGTGGCAAAACATTCAAATTAAAATTTGGACATCGTGGTGGAAATCAACCCGTACTTTATTTGCCAACGCGACGGGTTGAGATTACTTCACACAATCACGGTTTCGCGGTAGATCCTGATTCGCTTGGTTCCAATGCAGAACCTACTTACATTAATTTAAACGATCAAACATTGGAAGGATTTCGGCGTCCGGATTTAATGGTTGAAGCTGTGCAATTTCATCCTGAAGCTTCGCCGGGACCGCATGATTGTCAGCATATTTTTGATGATTACGTAGAAACACTGAAAAAATTTCACCGGTAATGGTAGGGGCCGGTCTTGTGCCGGCCCGGGCGGCCACAAGGGCCGCCCCTACGATGAGAAAGAATGGGTAAACGAACAGACATAAAGAAAATTATGATCATCGGATCAGGCCCGATTGTAATCGGACAGGCCTGCGAATTTGATTATTCCGGAACTCAAGCATGCAAAGCATTGAGAGCCGAAGGTTATGAAATTGTTCTGGTGAACAGTAATCCAGCAACCATCATGACCGATCCTGAACTTGCGGATCGCACCTACATCGAACCACTGACGGTGCCTGTTATTTCATCGATTCTAGCTATTGAAAAACCGGATGCATTATTGCCAACAGTTGGAGGGCAAACCGCGTTAAATCTAACGTTGGAATTGTCGCAGCAAGGGATTTTAAAAGATCACAATGTTCAACTTCTGGCATTAACTGAAGACTCGCTGAGGCTTGCTGAAGATCGAATGTTGTTTAAGAAAGCAATGGAAGAAATCGATCTCGAAGTTCCAAAAAGTTTTTACGTTCAATCGGTGGAAGAAGCAATAGCGGCTGTGAAAGAAATCGGATTTCCTGCAATTTTGCGTCCATCGTTTACGCTTGGCGGACATGGCGGCGGAATCGCCTACAACCTGGATGAATATCTCAAACTTGTTGCTGCCGGTTTGGAGAAGAGTCCGGTACATGCAATCTTGATTGAAGAATCGCTCATCGGCTGGAAAGAATATGAACTGGAAGTGATGCGCGATCTAAAAGACAACGTTGTCATCATCTGTTCCATTGAAAATTTTGATCCGATGGGAATTCATACAGGTGATTCGATTACAGTTGCGCCGTGCCAAACTTTAACAGACCGTGAATATCAGCGTTTGCGCGATGCTTCAGTGGCGATCATTCGAAAGGTTGGTGTGCAAACGGGCGGATCGAATATTCAATTTGCTGTGAATCCGGAAAATGGCCGGATTGTTGTTATTGAAATGAACCCGCGTGTTTCGCGGAGTTCAGCATTAGCATCCAAAGCTACCGGGTTTCCGATTGCAAAAATTGCGGCACGTCTGGCTGTTGGTTACACGCTTGATGAAATTCCAAATGAAATTACACGCAAGACGATGGCCTCATTTGAACCGACTCTCGATTACGTAGTTGTTAAATTACCGCGATGGGCTTTCGAAAAATTCAAACTGGCTGATCCTGTACTGACAACTCAAATGAAATCCGTCGGCGAAGTGATGGCAATCGGCCGCACGTTTAAAGAAGCATTAATGAAAGGAATTTCTGCGCTTGAATTAAGAAATCATGGCTTATTTTTAGATAACATCTCGCGTGATCCTGCCATTATCCGATCTCATCTTCAGACTCCAACCTGGGATCGAATTTTTTATGTTTCTGCTGCAATTGATGCTGGTTTTTCTTTTCATGACATTTTTCAAATCACAAGTATTGATCCCTGGTTTCTTGCACAGATGGAAGAAATCATCCAGATGCAGCGTTCGCTTGAAGACTGGGAAAATGTAACCACAGATCATTTGCGCCGCGCAAAACGTTTTGGCTTATCGGATGCCGACATCGCATATTTCGGCAAACGAACCGAAGCAGAGGTACGTCAGATCAGGGAACAATCTCAACTGCGTCCTGTGTTCAAGCGGATCGATACATGTGCTGCGGAATTTGAAGCGTACACACCATATCTGTACTCAACGTACGAACGGGAATGTGAAGCAGATCCAACCGATCGCAGAAAAGTTTTGATTGTAGGAAGCGGCTGTAATCGCATTGGTCAGGGAATTGAGTTTGATTATTGTTGCTGCCAGGCGTCGTTTGCACTGAAAGACCTTGGAATTGAATCGATCATGGTGAACTGCAATCCTGAAACAGTTAGCACCGATTACGATACTTCGGATCGTCTTTATTTTGAACCGATCACTGTTGAAAATTTGCTCAACATCATTTCGCTTGAGAAGCCGGAAGGAGTGATCGTTCAGTTTGGAGGTCAAACTTCATTAAAAGTTTCGCAAGGTTTGCATCGCGCGGGTGTAAAAATTCTTGGCACAAGTTTCGATTCAATTGATTTGGCCGAAGATCGAAAACGATTTAGCCAGTTCCTTGATTACTACGGAATTCGTCAGCCTCGTTCTGCTACGTCTCATTCGCTTGAGGAATCGATCCGGATCGCAGAAGAGATTGGTTATCCAGTGATGGTGCGTCCGAGTTATGTTTTAGGCGGACGCGCGATGGCGATCGCATACGATAAAGAAGATTTAATGAAGTATGTTGAAGATGCCGTCCGCGAATCATTCGATCGTCCAATTTTGATCGATCAATTCCTTGAAGATGCTGCTGAATATGATCTGGATGCTCTCTGTCAGAACGAACAATTCTTTGTTGCCGGAATTATTGAACATATTGAAAGGGCGGGAATTCATTCCGGTGATAGCTGCGGCGTTTTGCCTGCACAATTTCTGAAGCCAGAAATTAGAAAGCAGATGATCGAATGGACATCGATTATTTCTGCGCAATTAAAAACTGTTGGGTTGATGAATATTCAATTTGCTGTGAAAGGGGACGACCTTTACATTCTTGAAGTCAATCCGAGAGCTTCACGTACAGTGCCTTATGTGAGTAAAGCGATTGGACTTCCGCTTGTGAAAATGGCGACTCAGTTGATGACAGGAAAGTCATTTTCGGAATTCAATCTACCTGAAGAATCTTCACCCAATGGACGATTCATTAAAGCGCCGGTTTTTCCATTCATAAAATTTCCGGATGAGGATGTGCTGCTTGGACCTGAAATGAAGAGCACAGGAGAAGTCATGGGAGCCGGACAACTTTTTGGTGAAGCATTTGCGAAAGCACTCATCGGAGCAGGAAATAAATTGCCATTGGAAGGGAAAGTATTCTTAAGTGTGAATGACAAAGATAAATCTGAAGCGATCGGAATCGGGCAACAATTGCATGAACTAAATTTCCAGATTGTTGCAACAGAAGGGACCGCGCGTTTCTTAAATGAACATTCCATACCTGCCAAAACGATTTTCAAAGTAAATGAAGGACGTCCGAATATTGCTGATGAAATTATTAATGGCGGCATTCAGATGGTAATCAATACGCCATTGGGAAAAGTTTCTCATTATGATGAGAGTGCCATCCGCCGCACAGCAATCCGTTATGGAGTTCCTTGCATAACAACGATTGCTGGAGCGCGCGCAGCAATTGAAGGGATTAAGGCGTTGCGTGAAGGCCCTTTGACTGTTCACGCTGTTCAGGATTACCACCTCTTCGATCATGCCAAGTGATTCCGAATTCATGTCCATTGCGCTGGAAGAAGCGCGGATCGCTGCAACCGAAAATGAAGTACCTGTTGGAGCGGTTCTCGTTTATAAGGATCGCATTCTTGCGCGTGACCATAATCGAATGGTTCAACGGAAAGATCCGCTGGCTCATGCAGAATTGTTGGTTTTGCAAAACGCAACGAGTCAACATCCAGATCCATGGTTACTGGATACCACGTTGTATGTGTCACTCGAACCCTGTGTGATGTGTGCAGGGGCAATGGTATTGGCACGAATCGGCCGTCTAGTGTTTGCGACTCCCGATCCAAAAGCCGGCGCTTGCGGCAGTACGATGAATGTACTTGCAGAGCCCCATCTGAATCACCATCCCGAGGTGGAGATGGGCATTTTGCAACAGGAAGCCTCAGACCTCCTGAAGGCTTTTTTCAGGACTTTGCGTAAACCTTAGCGGCTTTGTGGTTAAATAAGGGGGAACAGGAGGACTCAAATGATCCGAAAATTAGCATACCTTACCGTTGCTTTTTTTGCCGTATCAATACCACTGTATTCACAAGAGGCTGCTCAAACAGCCCCCGCTCAAGAAGCACAACCCGTTGCAGTTCAATCAGCCGAACCAGCGGCAATGCCGGCTGCGACTTCATTTGATTCTGCGATGAAGTTGTATCGCCGCGGCCGTTATGCCGCTGCTGCCGAACAGTTAGAAGCAGTTGCTGCTACCGACACGACTAATGCTGCAGCAGCATGGTATTTTGCGGGATATGCGCATTACGCTCAACGGCATTTAGAAAAAGCTCAGGAAGCATTTGCAAAAGCTTTTGCTGCAAATCCCACGTTTGATCCCCGACCCTACTTCAGATAGGAATTTTCGGGGCCGATTAGGCAATCAAGGTTTGTGTAGATAAAGAATATAGTCCGCTAAAGCTGCATATTCCCACGGCTCGCCGTGCAAAGATGGTGGCATTTCGGAATTAGGCACAAGTGTGCGCGGATCTTTAATGTGCTGAATGTGCCATTCTTTTGGACGAAGCAAACGGAATGTGAGATCTGGCGCTTTCACTTCACTTTGATCGCCACCCTGACCATCAATTTTGTGACAATATGTACACGACTGCGAATAAAACAGGCGTGCACCGACTCGAACATTCGGTGGAATTGTGTAAAGAAGATCCGGACGATCTCCAGCAGCGACACGCAAGGCCGATAGAATTTGTTCAGTCTCTTTTCGATCCAAATCGGCTTCGGCTCCTGACTTCTTTAGATGTTGCTCAAGCCATTCCTCGCCAGTTGGAAAATATTTTCGTGACAACATTTGCAAACTCGGTCGTTGTCCGAGCACTGTCAAACTATGACAGCTCAAACAATATTCTTGCAAAACGTGCATCCCTCCAACCTCCGATGGACGTTTGATTCTTTCGGCACGCGCCGGTTCAATCCCACGAGCCGGATGCCATGAAGGTTGTTTTGGTGTTTGCTTAACTGCGGCATATGTCAAATAACTCCACAAAGAAATACCAATGAGTACAGCTGCGACTGCGAGCGGTCTTTTGCGCAGCCTTCGTTCAGGATTTCGATCAATGAATGGCAGCAACAAAAGTAAAAGAATACCGAGGTTAGGTAAAACAAACGTTCCAAGAATTTCCCATCGACCTTCAAAGTACGTCAGCAATTGGAACAAAAACAAAAAATACCAATCTGGCCGCGGGACAAATGTATTGTCTGTGGAATCTGCTGGATGACCAAGGTGTGGAGGGATTAGAAACGCAAGAATCAAAGTAATCGCTGTAATCAGCAGCATCCCTGTTGCATCTCTTGCGCTTTGCTCCGGATGAAACGGCCTGGTTTGAGCAGCGAATTCACCAACATGTTTCCACGGGACTGTAATTCCATGACGTTGTATTAAGAGCAGATGAATCGTGATCAGAAAAATAGCGGCAAGAGGAAGCAGAACAATATGAATTGTATAAAAACGGCTGAGTGTTAATCCGGATACCGAAGAACCTCCGCGAAGAAAGTCTCCAACATAAGGGCCAAGCACAGGCGCGGTGCGGATAATTTCAATCGTGACATTCGTTCCCCAATAGGCTTTTTGATCCCAAGGTAGAAGATAACCGGTTTGAGCAAATCCAAGAATAACAAGGAGCAAGAACACTCCTACAATCCATGTAAATGCGCGTGGTCTTTTATAGGCTCCGAATAAGAAAGTGCGGATTAAGTGCAAACCAAGAACAATCACCATCAAGGATGCGCCCCAGAAATGGATTCCGCGCAGCCATGCGCCGCCTGGCATTTCTTCAGAGATGTATCGCACAGATTTCCATGCACCATCAGGAGACGCTGAATATACGAAACTCAACAAAATCCCGGTGACAAATTGCAACAGAAAAAGAATCAATAACATGCTTCCGAAAACATGAGGCCAGCCAACACGTTCCGGAACAGGTTTGTTCAGAAATTCTTTAATTCCAAATTTCATGGAAGGATTCAGGATTTTAGAAGTTTTCCAATGCGAAGGGTTCCGTTTTCAACCCTTGTTTCATATCGTTTAAGTGGGGAAGGAGGAGGTCCTTCAACTCTTTTACCATCAGCATTAAATACGCCTCCATGACATGGACACTTAAATTTTTTGTCTGCGGAGTCCCAGGATACTGCGCAGCCAAGATGTGTGCAGTGAGTGTTAAATACAACAAAACTTCCGTCTTTCTTTTTTCGTACCCATACAACTTCTTCCATAATTCGACTTTGCCAGCCTTCACGGACAATCCGCATATAACGGACAGGTGAGACATCCTCAGATAATTCCTTCGCATCGATGCGCACAAGACTTGACCAGCCTTCGTGTGTATTTTCCGAAGAAACAGACGCAAATAGAAATCTAAAGACCGGGAGTGAAATCAACGCAGCAGTGATAAGCGAAAAGATCGAAGTAATGCGTGATAAAAAAGTACGGCGATCCATGAGTTTATTTTACAGCAGTGACACAAAGTCTATCTTGTAGAATGGAGCAAGTAAACTTTTGCATCCAGGAAGATTTGATAGAGTTCCGAATCGATGTGTCCTGATTTGACTTCGGATGAAAGAATATCCAGCGCACGTTCCGGAGCAACTGCTCTTTTGTAAGGCCGATCGGATGCTGTTAACGCATCGTAAATATCGGAAATCGTCATCATTCGCGTTTGAATTGGAATTTCTTTTTCTGTGGCCCGGTTTGGATAACCGCTGCCATTCAGCTTTTCATGATGGCCATACGCAATTTCGGGAACACGTTTCAGTTCTGAAGTCCAGGGAATTTTGCTTAAGAACTCAAATGTGTGGATAACATGCGATTCAATTTCAATCCTTTCTTGTTCATTTAAGCTTCCTTTGCGGATCGATAAGAGTTGTACCTCATTGCCGTTCAGTATCGGATGATCGACACCCGGTGGGACAAGTCCGTTATCTGATGCAATATTCAGTAGCTTTTCGAAATTTCCTTCAGCTAGAACGGTTGGTTCATTGCTAGCTTCTATAAATGCTATGTAATCTTGAAGAGAGTTCAGGCGTTTTTTGAACATCTGTTCAATCATCCCGTTTTCAGCCTCATAGCCATCGCGTCCTTTTAACAACAAAAGATCCAATTTCGATTTGTAGTATTCAGCTTCCCATGCGCGCTGATAGTGATTGAACCGCTCGCGAATGAGTTCTAGCTGCATTGGATAAAGCTTTTTGGCTTTAACAAGAACATCCTCACGAACTCCTACTTTTCCAAAGTCATGGAGTAATCCTGCATACCGAATCTCTTTGACTTCATCACGGCTGAATGTTAAATCGCGAAAACACCCCGAATCCGTTCTATCAACAAGTATGGCAAGTGCAACAGTTAGATCGGCAACACGAAAAGAGTGGCCTGATGTGGTTGGATCTCGTGATTCAATTGCTGTAACAGCTGCCGTTACAAAACCTTCAAATAGATTTTCGATATTCCTAATTAACCGGCTATTTTCCAATGCGACTGCTGCTTGAGACGCAAGCGAACTAACGAGGTCTTCATCATCACCATCAAACGAACGCGTGATTTCACGATAGTTTTCTCTTGAAACCTTTGCCTGATAATCGTTTTTGCGATTGATGAGTTGAATTACCCCGATGATCACTCCTCTGTTATTTTTCATTGGTACAGCGAGAGTTGAAGTGGTTCGGTATCCGGTACTTTCGTCAAAATTGCGATTGAATTGGTATTCGTGCTCAGAATTAAGTAAATAAACATCCGGAATATTTAAGGTCTCACCTGTAGATGCAACATATCCTGCAATACTTTCTTTCGTTAAAGGCATCACCGATTCTTCATAATCAATTTTCATCGAATCATTTTGTGAGATTCTAAATCGTAATTGTTTTCCTGTTTCTTCCTCTCCTTCCACCAGATAAAGGCTTCCTGCGTCAGAACATGTTATTTCACGGCTCTTGTGAAGAATGAGTTCGCCAAGCTTAAATTGATTTCTTTCCGTAGTCAGAGCAACGCCAATGTTGTTTAGTTCCTTAAGCCGTTTGAGGTAGTTATCACGTTCCGCGCGGATTTGATGAACCTGCTGTTTCAAAATTACAATTTCAACAAGGTTCGAAAATTTTCGGGCAGATAGATCATCGCAAAAATCAGTCACGATTTCGTTTGATAGTTTTAATGCACGAATTCCATCTTCGTTTTCTCCAACCAGCAATATAGCTTGGATTCCTTCTGGCAATCGTTGAAGGTTGTTCAACGTTCTATTATTAGTAACAAGGATTTTTGGTGAAGGATCTTCCAGAATTGCTTTTGATATTTCTTTAATAGGAAGCTTATGTAGTTTTAGTATTGGATGGATCAGATCACAATTAATATCTGAAGAAGCGTAAACTACCAGATTCATCCGATCCCCGCTGAGGCTCTTTCATCATAACGGCCACAATTCACCCCGTCAAACTTTCATGGACATCAGGTTCGAACAAGCATATGTTCATGAGAAGTCGATTCGGGTTTTTGGATGCGATTGCTATTTGACAACCAAAAGTGGTCTAAAAGTGCATTCTGAATGGTACGGATGCAAAAACTCGTTTTCTAAGCAAAAAATTCCACGAGAATAAGAAATTTGGCCGGAACTGGACGTTTTTGGTGAATTTGGCGATAATTCGTTTGTGTTTCTCGAGCCTATGTGCTTTAATCTCAAAGTTATTATATCCATTTATACGTTCTTATATGCTTTCTGACAGGCCATCAGTGGTAGCTGTACAGAAAAGCGGCTTGAAGAACACGAAAGGAAATATCCTTTCACTTCAGAACGGGAGATCATTATGCATCCTTTAATGAAATACGTTGATAAGAGTTTAACGCTTGTCGGAAAAACTCTTTTCAACACAGTACACTTTTTCAACAAGCACCGCCCCAATCCGTCGTTCACACCGAAATGGTCGGAAAAGCCACTGTTGAAATCGTGGGAAAAAACACGACCAACATTGGGTTGGCCCAGAACGACAGATTCGCTTTGTCCGGTGTGCGTGCGAGAAGCGCGCGCAAAAATTCTTTCCGGAGAGCAGGACTATCGAAGTTTGATTCACGAGAAGGTCGGCGAAATTAAAGCGGACATCGTTGAACGCGATGGTCAGATCTGGATGGTGAAAGAATGTCCCGAACACGGAAAGTGTGAAGACATTATGGCGATTGATTCCAAATTTTTGGAACACATCGAAAACAATTATCCAGGCCGGGACATTGATGCTCACAACGATGCTAATTTGCACAATCACGGAACCAGCTCAATTAAACATGGCCGCGGTTCAGTTCTCACTGTAGATCTAACGAACCGTTGCAATATGATGTGCGATCCATGCTTCATGGATGCAAATCAGGTTGGCTTCGTGCATGAACTTTCGATGGAAGAGATCAAAGAAATTCTGGATAATGCGATCCAGATTAAGCCACGCCGTCAGATGTCGATTCAATTTTCAGGCGGCGAACCTACGATGTCTCCGAACTTCATCGAAGCAATCCGGTACGCGCGTAAAGTTGGTTACAACAGCGTTCAAGCTGCAACCAATGGAATCCGCTTTGCACAGGATCCTGAATATGCAAAGGAAGCAGCCGAAGCCGGACTTCGTTACGCATATTTGCAGTTTGATGGAATTGGAAACGATGCAAACAACCATCGCAAAATTGGAAATCTGTTTGATGTAAAACTGCGCGCAATTGAAAATTTGCACGGCGCAGGTGTCGATATCATTCTTGTTGTTTCTCTTGTGAATGGTATTAACAACGATCAGGTTGGTCCGATTATTGAATTCGCGCGTCAAAACCCGAAAAAGATTGCGTTTATCGCATTTCAACCTGTTTCATTTACAGGCCGCGATGAAGAAATTACGGATGAACGCCGTTTGCGTCAGCGTTATACGCTTTCGCATCTGGCATATGACGTAAAACATCAAACTGGATTGACCGAACCACGTCGCGATTGGTTTCCGATCTCATTGATGAGCACGTTTGCGGATTATGCAGATCTTGTTCATGGTCCTGATGCACAATGGGGTCAGGTAAGCTGCGGTTGCCATCCGAATTGCGGCGTTGGAACTGCGTTAATGATTAATAAGGAAACGAAGGAAATGGCTCCAGTGCCGGAATTCCTAGATATTCCGGGACTCGTGAATGATATTAAGAAGATCAATGATGCCGCACGCGGCAAAATGTTTTCAAATATCATGATGGGTCTGGCGCTTTTGAAAAATTACAATCCTTTCAAAGCTCCAAAAAGCTTCACGATTATGGCGATGTTGAAGAAATTTGATAAATCATTTGCCTTAACCGGAAAGAATTATGGAATTGGTGTGGAACGTACGAAAAGATCCATGGAACTTCTTGTTTGTTGCAGGAATGTGGTTTCAGGATCTGTTTAACTATGACTTCCGCCGCACTGAAATGTGCATCATTCCTTACGGAACGCAGGAAGGCGAAATTTCGTTTTGCGCATACAACACCGGTATCGGCTGGAGAAACATTCTGGAAAAAATGCATCAGAATGCAACAGTCTCTCAGTGGTACAAAAAGCATGGTAAACATGGCGTGTATGCCAATGGAAAAGAAGTACCGATGGAGAGCACTGAACACCGGCTTGAAATCAACGATGATCATGCTGCACGCGTACGCGTGAAAGGAGATGGTCCGCAGAATGCGCATGATGAAGAAATCATGCGTCGAAAAATGATGCAACAACAGTTACTTGGAACAAAGTTGTATCAAATTCGTGATAAAAAGCCTGAAACGACTTCCGTCGGCGGCGATTAAAGCAACTTTACATAATGGCCGGGTAGCGTCCGCTGCCCGGCCTTAATTTTTTGGTGAAGCTTTTTTAACGCCGAGTACGCCGAGTCAATTTTTTAAATAGGGAGCGCGGACATCTTGTCCGCATTAGGGACCGCAGGCATCTTGCCTGCAAGAAATTTTTATATACTAATGAATGTGAAATCGGTACTGTTGGTATTTTTCTTATTTGTTTCAACTTGTGTTTATGGTGGATCGATACTTGGCGTAGCTCCGAACTACGGAACGCCTGGTGAATCCCTTACAGTGAGAATCGTTGCTTTTGATGTCCCTCAAAATTTAGACGCATCAAAGATTTCCTTTGGCGCGGGAATCACCGTAGCATCGATTGAGGAACGCATCGATGAAGATCGCAAGAATCTGAATCTGAGTTTCATTCGTGTGCGTATCCTTATCGATCCATTTGTAAATCCAGTTAGCCGAAAAGTAGCCATAAAAGGGATCGCAACAGATTCCAGGGCAACTTACTATATTAGTTCAAAGGGTTCTCCCTTAGCCTTTAGTCAATTGTTTGAATTACCTTCTGGATACTATCCCGGCTCTTTTGCAAAATTAGTAACTGCAAGGTTGAATCGAGACAAACTTTCCGAACTGCTTCAAATAAATACAACGGAACAATCAAATCACGGAATCATTTCAATTGTTCCAAGCGAATCCAATCGTCTTCAGAAGAAGATTCGTAGATTAGCTGTGCAAATGTCAGCGATGGCTCTCGCACCTGGAGATTTTAATAATGATGGGTTTACTGACATTGCTGTAATAGGTTGGGCTTCAAGTGATCATGCGGCTGGCGGAATGACGATTCTTTTAGGTGATGGAAAGGGGAATCTTAAACGGACTGGAATCCGTGATGCTTGTGATGGTCCATTATCCATTGCCGCTGGGGATATAGACCGTGATGGCAATTTGGACCTTGCTGTATCCGGATTGCTTGATTCTGTCTGTCTTTATTATGGTGATGGAAAACTTGGTTTCACTGAATCTCGAATTAATATGCAACCCTTTACCGCATCATTTACTGATGTAACGATCACAAGTGTAGATGGAGATCAACTTCCAGACCTGCTTGTTGCGGATCAGAGTGGTAATGTTATTTTCATTATCGGAACGAAAGAGGGAGGCAGTACTTTGGTTCCGGTAGTCGGGCATAAAACGACGCCTCCATTTACTATTGTTGCTGGAGATTTAGATCGCAATGGAATATCCGATATTCCGACAACAGTGGGTTTTGGAAGTGTAATCAATTTATCTTGTTGTGGGCGCAACGGCTTTTATAACAATCAAAGAATTCATGTTTCTGCAGACTATTTACATCTGGCTGATATGAACCAGGATGGGGACCTGGATCTTATTACAACCAGCAGTATTACAGATATACTCACAATCTCGCTAGGCAAAGCTGGCTCCGAATTCGATGATGCAATCCAATTCGAAATTGGTGAAGTACCGATCGCAGTATCATCAGGCGATTGGGACAACGATGGGAAAATGGATCTTGTGTATTTCTGAAAGTCGCAACCGCAAACTTCGATTCTTGGTAGCAAATTGAATCGATCCCGCGCCCGGCCTTAATTTTTGGTGATGGCTTTTTTAACGCCGAGTACGCAGAGTTAAGAAAACGTTTCTGAAGATCAACAGTGGAAGGCCAGACAGATCGCGTAACTATCTGGCCTTCTTTTAGTCGAAAATCGTTTTCCTATCTTACAGGGCACGGATGAAAACCAGGGAACCGCAAGATGGAGCCACCAAATAGCCGCGGATTCTAACTTGTAAAAACTCCGAGTCACGGCTCAGTGGCAAACCTGTAGCTAGAGATTCTACAAGAGGTGAAAGATGCGCACCTTGCGCCACGACAAATCCCGTCGTCATTTGCTCGCCCCCAACTGCCACTGCGCAAAACAGATTTTCGCCACAGTTTAGGTTTTTTGTTGACTCGTTCGATGTTGCGGGCGAATTGATCTGACCAGGTCCGCCTACTCTTTGTAATTCAAAAAAGAGAAGATCAGTTTCAAAACCGATCAACGGAAATGGTCCCAATTTATATTTCCACTCAAATTCTGTTACTACAAAAACCGAACGATCAGGGATAATGAAACCTCCTTGATTACTGCCATCGGGTGAAGATCTCATAAACCTGCAGCTTCCCAATTGGGTTGCGTCGCAGTGCCATTCTAATGTGACAAAGTTGGCAGGTTCGACTTCCATGTGAGTATTGTCTGCAGAGCAAATCGTACCTGCACTGATCAAGAACAAAATTGATAGACAAAATAGTTTGAACTTCATTTTAATTCTCCTTTTTTGATGTTCTGAAGATCGTTCTGCAGATCATTACTAACCTTTACGCTTCCATCTGCGAATGCCACATCCTTATCCTTTTGCAGTATGATCCCTTGTTGAATTAGACGGCTGGTTCCGTCCGTGATACTCCTACCCGTCGCAAAAGAGTCTTTAGTACCTCCAATTCCTAGCTTCTTTTGTAGCTCTCCTACTCCAATTCCCAGCGGACCCATTGCAGAAATCTCATTCGGTGTTTTGGTATCGGGAACATCTGCTGAATTAGGTCCTCCATATTCAATCTGGTTTCTTGCCATGATTTTCATTTTCGTTTCTCCTTCTAATTTGTTTCAACGTGCCGAACTTCCAAAGGGACATTCGCCATCACAGTTACTTGAGAGACAAGACGGCGGGCATATTACCAATTCAGCAAGAATGATTTGAAATTATCCGATCCGCGCTAAGTCAATTCCGTAGAGCCCGATCACAATATTCGTAAGTTGATTGCAACCGATCAGAGTTTTCTTTCCTTCGATCTTATTGCCGGTTTGAGGGTTGATTCTTTGCAGTAATAGAATTTGCTTTCTACAGGAAGTACTGTAAGCAGTATAAATAACAAAATTTCCATCAGGAGCAACTACAACTGAAGGGAAACTTTCTGCGGATCTCTCGAGGCTCGAGCAAGATTCGTTACTTGCTTGGGTTGACCAATGTGCCTGCCTGTCGCATTGTCAATCTTTCCGATGAATACCGCACTTTGTTGACTTGAGGTGCCGATTCCGAAAATTCGGAATCCAAGCCAGCGAAATACGCCGCCGGATGATGCAATAGGTCCCGAGAGGCTCGGAGTATATGGAGGGACAGGAATCGTTATAATGGCCAGCTGATCCGGTTCCGCCTCCGTTTGAAATACGCCTGATCTGGAACTGGTTTAAACGAGTAAAGCCTTGCAATGTAGACATGGCTTGAACAGCCCAGTTTCCATCTTTGGATACATCTGCACCAAACACGATATCGGACGCAGCCGGCATTATTAAAAATCGGCTTCTTTCCGCCTGCAGGAGTTCCATCTGCCTTCAACAGTGCGGAACTGATGTCGTTTTGAGTCTTAGCGTACATGGTTCGAGGCGTGCTTCCGTTCTGAGCACCATAAACTCTCAAAGGATAGAAGTCATAAATGTTGAAATTCTGAAATGACAACTTCTGTTTCAGCTTTCCATTCGGGAAATCAAACACTGCGACACCGTAGGTTGGTGCACCACTCGTGCCAAATCGAAAAGTATGATGGATCAGAACGTCGTTGTTCAGTTTATACGGAGTTGTTGTGCCGATCGCCGCGGTACCTGTAGTAAATACCGGTGGAGAAGCTTTGATACTAGCTCCATTAGCTTTCAGTACGAAGTACCCAACACGGTTGGAACCATCCGTAAAACTAATAATGTAGTCAGTGGCTTCGGTGGAACCTATAGCAATTGTTGCAAGTATCAAAATGGTAATTGTGAAGAATCGAATAGTATTCATTTCTTTACTCCTTGGAAGGATGTTCGGCCTTCACAATTACTGGAGAAAGGAACGGGTGGACATATTACCAGAGCAATTAGGAAGATGATCCAGAGAAATTTGTTTTAAGGGAGCGCAGACGTCTCATTTTTCACAACGCGTCCGCCCTTCATGACAAATGGGATGGTCTCTAGCACACGAATGTCATCGAGCGGATTGCTCGGGACGGCAATAAGATCTGCGTAATTTCCGACCTCGATAGTTCCAATGTCGCCGCTTCCGATAAGATCCGCGGCGTTTCGCGTAGCGGTCGTGATCGCTTCCATCGGCGACATTCCGAATGCGACATATAACGCAAATTGCTTCGAGTTCTCCCCGTGGGGATAAACGCCGGCGTCGCTCCCGAACGCGATCTTGACTCCGGCTTTGTAAGCCAGCGTTGCGCTTTCACGAAACCGGGTGCTAACCGCGCGAGCCTTTAGCATTTCAGGATCGAGGCCGAGCTCTTCCCCGGACATCAGCGTGTACTCGTCCGCATACGACATCCGGTACCAGGTACGTGCCGCGTTCGACCATGAGCTTCGCGGTTGCGGCATCCAAAAAACTTCCGTGCTCGATCGAATGAACTCCAGCCAGCACCGCATTGCGGATGCCTTCAAGGCCGTGCGCATGCGCCGCAACTCGCTGACCTCGTTTCCGAGCCTCGTCGACCGCCGCTTCAATTTCTTCCTGAGTGTATGAGGCCGCGCCTGGATCGGAACGGGCCGTAAATATGCCACCTGTCGCGATGATTTTGATGAAATCGACGCCGTACTTCTGATGGATGCGTACTTCACGTTGGACTTCGTCGACACCATCCGCCACCGACATCGCGCCGGTCCGGACCTCCACTCCTGGCGGCGCCCAGTTTCCGACCGCGCCGTGCCCTCCCGTCATCGTGATGACTGGACCACTCACGAACATCCGCGGCCCTTCAATCAAACCGGCGTTGATTGCATCCCGCACAGCGACGTCGGCATAATACGGACCGGCGGGATCCCGCACTGTGGTGAATCCGGCCATAAGGGTGCGCTTTGCGTGAACTACGCCGAGGATGCCGCACGACGCCGCCGAGAGCCCTCCGTAGTCGAGCTTTGGATCGTGGCTCTGGGTGATGTGTGCATGTACGTCGATCAGTCCCGGGAGAACGAAGAATTACGGAGATCCAAAACGGTGGCGTCAGCCGCTTGGGGAATTTCACCGGTGTTGGCGTTTCGTATCTCGACGATTCGTTCATCCCGTATCACGATGATAACGTCTTTTCGAACCGTCTTTCCGGTCCCATCGATGAGTCCTCCGGCCCAAATGATCGTTGATAACTGATTTTCCTGGGCATCTACCTCACCGGCAAGGCAGGTGAGAATAACTATCAGGCATCGTGCAATTACAGCTCGCATATTGGCCCCCTAACGATATTCAAGCGTCAGCACTAGATTGTCCACTCGAGGGGGGTTGAGGGAATCAATGCCACTGCCTGCAGCGGCCAACACCTCGACGGTGTGGTTGCCTCGTTCCACTGCGTTAAAGAAATTGTAGGCGACCACCTTCGTCGGATCAATGAATTGCTCGTCATTCCATGGAAAGTCACTTAACGCGTCAATCGAGACAAAGACCGCAGGAGTGTTGACCCCTGCAAGCACTACTAAGATGGCCTTGCATCGGAACCCCATCCACACGAACCTGGAAGACGATGTAATTATCCGTAATCCTGGCCAACCCGCTCAAGTGCACTACAAGACAACCTCGTCTCGTGTTGATTGTCGTTGTGAGCAAGGTCTGAAGATTCGGGACATCGAGTTGAAACTTCGTGGTGATTACGTGACCCGCTGGGTCCGTCACCGCTGTGACCTTTTGCACTGAACTGGAACATTCAATGGGTTGGGCCATGGTATCGATCGCTCCCCATAAGCCAGCAATCAACGTGAAAACGAAAACCGCTTTTGAATTGAATCTCATTTTTAACCCTCCTTTCTTCGTCATTTTGATAGAACCAGCGAACTCCCAAAAAGATGTTCCGCCTTCAATGTTATTGGAGAGATGAGATGGTGTGGATATTACCAATCATAAAAATACTGGACAGACTGAAGAGTTGTCTGAAACCCGTAAATGCAAGAATTTTGTATAATTGGTTTTGTTATCACTCTCCCGCTTGCGAAGGGAAAAGAGGTCAAATGAGATTTGTCCTTCCTCTCATTCTTCTATTCTTACTCTTTCTAATTCCAGCCTCTGCTCAGGAAAAAAATTCGCTAGAAAAAGAATGGCCATCTCGCTAATAAAAACGAAATAGGAACAGGAACGAAATCAATTGTTGGCTACCAACAAAATCTTGTTAACAGTAGAGCTGCGAAAAGCTTTGATCATTGAAGGGGAACAACTACTAATTTATGGTGAATTCTCAAAGGCGCTGGAAGTTTTCTAAATTGACACAAAACGTGTCGACGCAACTAGGCGATAAAGCAGGAGTGGCGCACGCAATCCGCTGATTGCATCGTCGTTCTGACCAGGGCGACTCGAATCTAGCACTAGATTATTTCAAACAAACTTTAGCCATTGCAGAGCAAATCGAAGACGAGAGTCTGAAAGCAAGCACCTTACGAAGCATAGGTGTTTCAGAATTCCATCTAGGTAACATCGACAAGTCTCTCGAGGCTTATCAAGCAAGTCTTGCGATCGGCGAAGCACTCCAGGACAATGGACATATTGCGTCAAACTTAAGCAACATCGGATCAGCTTTACATGCACCAGGGAAACTTTCGAGTTGCGTTGGGCTATCTTGAGAAAGGTCTGGCATTAAGAAATGAAATCGGTAATCAACGCCTAATCGCCGATAGCCTGAATAACATAGCGATTATCCACGATTCACAAGGTAACTATGCACATGCGCTTGAGTTATATCGCAAAAGCTTGAAAATTCGCGAAGAACTAGGGGATAAAGCCAATATCGCAAATGTCATGAGTAACATGGGAGATTATCGCCTGCTGGGAGACTATGACTTGGCGCTTGAATACAACAACAGAAGCTTAGCTCTGGCTGAAGAATTAGGAGACCAACGTCTCGTCGCGCGCGCGCATTGATTAACATCGGAAATATCTATCTTAAAAAAGGTGATGCGGAACGCACTCTGAAGTACGGTTTGAAATGTATGCCGCTGACCAAAAAATTAGGCTATTCGGAGGTTGAAGCAAGCAGTCAAAAGCTCTCGCAAACGCATACTTCATGAAGGGAAACTACGAAAAATCCCTGGAATACGCCGAACTTGCCGTCCTGACTGCGCGTAAAATCGGCGATCGACAATTGCTTTGGACAGGCTTGGAAGCGAGGGGAAAAGCATACTCTGCATTGCAGCAGCCGGATAAAGCCCGACAGAATTTTGAAGAAGCAATTGCCACAATTGAGGACTGGCGATACCTTGTTGCCGGCGCAGAATTGGAACAGCAGAGCCTTTTCGCAGAAAAACTATCTCCTTATCATGAAATGATCAGCCTTTTAATCAATCAGAATCTTACCACCCAGGCCCTGGAATACTCTGAACGCGCTAAGGCACGAGTACTTCTCGATGTCCTTCGCAGCGGGAAGGTCGAGATTTCAGGTTCCCTCTCTTCCCAGGAACAACTGCGGAGCAAAAAGTTAAATCAGGAACTGGTATCTATTAATAAAGAGATTCAACGTGCTTCTTCAAATACCAATTCCGATCAGGTATTGCTCACAAGCCTCAGCGAGAAATTGCAAAAGACGCGTCTCAAGTGGGAAGCGGCCGTGCACAACTCTATGCTGCGCATCCCGAACTCAAAGTCAAACGCGGCGAAACTTCGCCATTATTCGCCAAAACCGCAATCGATTTTTTGCCGGATTCTCAAACCGCCTTTCTTGAATACGTAGTCACTGAGGAGGCAACTTTCTTGTTCGTTCTTACCAGAGAAAACGCGGTTTCTGTGCACAAAATTCGCGTTCAGCGAGAAACAGTTTCAAACAAAATTAGAGACTTCCGTGAGAAAATCGCGAATCGTGATCTGGGATTCCGAATCCCGGCGGCAGAGCTATACAATACTTTAATTCGTCCGGCGGCTCAAGAATTGAAACGGATAACAAAACTGGTTATCGTTCCCGATGACTTGCTTTGGGAACTTCCCTTTCAGGCATTGATTACGCCAGGGAATCGATATTTGCTGCAAGAGACAACCGTGAGTTTTGTTCCCTCACTGACCGTCCTAAAGGAAATGATGAATCTGGAGAAAAAACAGATGATTTCTAAGCCGATGAATCTGCTCGCGTTCGGAAATCCTGCCCTGGGAAAGAACACTCTGGATCAATTGAAATCCATCTTTAGGGATAGCAATCTAAGTCCTCTTCCGGAAGCTGAGAAAGAGGCAAAAACACTGGGACGACTTTATGGGAACCAACAGAGTAAAATTTACATTCGGGCGGATGCTCCAGGAAAGCCGATTTAAAACAGAAGCGAGCCAATTTCGCATTTTGCATTTGGCGACTCACAGCCTTCTGAACGATTCGTCACCTATGTATTCTCAGATCGTTCTTGCACAAACAGGAACCGGGGAGGAAGAAGATGGTTTGCTGGAAGCGCGCGAGATTCTAAATATGAACTTGAATGCAGATCTCGTTGTATTGTCCTCCTGCGAAAGCGCGCTTGGAAAAGTGGGTCAAGGTGAAGGGATGATCGGTCTGTCATGGGCATTTTTTGTAGCGGGTACTTCTACCGCGGTAGTAAGCCAGTGGAAGGTAGATTCGGCAAGCACTACGGAATTTATGCTGACGTTTCACGAGAAATTGAAGTCCGAATCGAAAGCGGAAGCTTTACGTAGCGCTGCACTACAAGTATACAAGCAAGATCATTATCGACATCCATTCTTTTGGGCAGCGTTCGTCTTGATTGGCAATGGAATGTAGACGAAAGTAGCGAATTGAATCAGTTGCCACAATTGCTTGATTAGTCCACGCAACCGTTTTGCATGTGGGCCATGGGATCGATCGTTCCCCATGAGCCGGCAATTAGCATGAACACGAGAACACACGACTGCTACAGGTTTCTCATGAATATTCTCCTCAGGTTCTTCTGAACTTCTGTTGAATCAGGTCCGCCATATTCAGTTTGTTTTTTTACATCCATTCTTGTTTTGCTCTCTCCTTGTTTTATTTGGTTCATGTGCAAACTCCGAAAGTAATGTTTGCCATTTCACAATTACTTGAGAGACGAAAAAATTACGTATTACCAGCCGCAAAAAAAATAAACTACAAGATGGTACTAGTCTAAGCGCAAGATTTTTTTGAAATTCCAGCAGGCTGGTAATATGCCACCCACCTCATCCCTCCAATATCAGTGAAGAAAATGAAAATCGATGGAAGCTTGGAGGCCGAAATGTTAAATCAACAGCCAATCAAGGAACTTGAATTAGAAAAACTTTCAGGAGAAGTCAGGTTAGCTCAAATACTGCGCATCAATGCAAAACATGTGGCTGCGATTCTGAAGACTCGGCCACACTTTTTGAACAGAACAAATTGGAGGAGGCTAAGAATATCTTTGAGGGCATGTCCGTGCTGGATGGCGCGAATCCCTACATACACGGAATGCTTGGAGCAATTTATCAAAAGCAAGAAAAGTATGAACCCGCTATCCAGCATTACAATGCGTCGTTGCGCGTGAATGCAAGTGACATTCATGCTTTGACAAATGAGGCGAGATCGCTTTGAAATTAGGAAGACTTCAAGAAGCAGCCTCAGACTTCAAAGCGTCAATGGATTTGGATTCTTCTCGAAAGCACCCTGCTGCAAATCGTGCGCGCCTGCTGACTTTACTGGCTCTGGATGCGATCGAAAAAAAGAGAGGTGATTTATGATCATTGAACAACGTGCACAACTTCTTCAGACGCTTGGCAGTGTAGGTACAAGCGCGGCGAATTCTGCGACCGAAGGTATAGCCGAAGCAGTAAAGACTGATTCGAAAACAGTTGAAACAGCATTAAAACTATTCGGCGGCTTTGATCGCAGCGAATTTGAAAACATCAACGAAGCAGGAACTTCAAATTTACTTTTGCCTGCCGTTCGGCCAGCGGCATCGTATGAAGGGCCTGCTGAATACTTCAAATCATTATCGAACGCCGTAGAAGGTCAAAGTCTTTTGGTGCCAGCGAAAGATTTGCTTCAGCAACTACAAGATCCGCGATTTCGAATCGTAAATGCACTCTTCGGATTCTCCAATAACAGAATTACGCAAAGCTTGGCGCAGAAAGGGATAATCATACACGACAAACCGGGCGGAAATGTGAGTCTGGACGGATTGGATGAAAACGGGATTATCACAATTGATAATAAGCCGGCGGAGGCGGACGATATGGTCGCCTCACTCGATTCCTTCGGCAAGTTATACAGAATGGAGAATGCGATCGAAAAACAGCTTCAGTTGCACGAGCAGCTTGATTTCAACGCATTAAGATTTCCCGCTTCAAAACAATCCCCACTGCCGCGTGCAGATAGTCCGAAACCAGACCAGGAACCCAAGGATCTGCATAATGTGCAGCTTGCCCGGCCTCAATTTAAAGAGATGAACCCGCAGCTTGACCCTGGGATCAACGGCACTCCGGAAGAGGTTCAGATGTCGGATGTCCTGACAACCGCCCTTTACCATGCGCTCATCGGCACTCCGGAAACCGTAGGGGAAATGGTTCAGATGCTGGATGTCCTGATAGCGAAGATGAAGGAAATAAGCCAAGAAGATAAGGGTGTTCCTATTGCTGATTCTGCTCACTTTACAAAGTGCAATGCGATAATACAACAATTGAATAGCCTTAAGCACATGTGTCAGAATTTTCCCACAAACTCGGAACCGAATCCTGCCTTGCTCGCATATCTCGCATCAATAAGACAGATAATGCAACACCCAGGATTGCTCAATGCTGCGTTTTGAAAGCGAGTGAATAGTTTTGTTTAGTCTGGATATCCAATCAATACGAAGCCTGCCCAGAAAAATGGATGGCTATAATTTTCGCTGCGCAAGACTTTCAGCGCGGCTTGTTGAGCGGATCTGGCTGGAGTGATTTTTTGAGCTGCAAGATTTTTATGAAACTCCAGCATCAATTGTGTTGTGCTTGCGGAATCTACTTTCCAAAGACTTAGTAATGATGAAGGAACTCCGGCAACAAAAAGTGCCCACGATAGACCAATGACTCCTTCACCGGGAGCAATTCTTCCTCGCCCTGTTTCACATGCGGAAAGTATCGCCACACGGGTTTTCCAATCCATCTCCATGATTTCCCATGCCTCAAGCATTCCGTCTTGAAAGTTTTCGGAAGCGTCGGATAAAAGAATGAAAGAATACATGGGACTGGCGTCGTTTAAAATTCCATGTGCAGCTATATGCACTACATCAAAATTTCCCGCTTCTTTCTTTAAAGTGTTTTCGCGTGCTTGTTCTCGAATTAGCACCGTACTTCTACCACGGCCATAGAATTTGGCAACCTCTAAAACTTCTTGCTCTGTTTCTGGAAGTGGGTCCAGAGTTCCACCTCCAAAAACCTGAGTCAGCCGCTCGCTGCTTACCTTTCCATGCTGTGGATTTCCAGCAGCAAACAAAGAAAATTCTTCCGTCTCCCGATTTGTGTGAATCTTCTTCATTTGTGACAACACGGTCAGTGAAGGAACATAGGAGATTGAAAAATTCTCAATCAAAAACTTTCCGCGATTATTCAACAACGCTGCGAAGGGGATTTCCCAAAGACCGGAGTCTGGCACGATCACCAATTCAGTCTTGCCCGAAAGATCGACCAACGCTGGATTGAACAGCGTTTGATAAAGTTCCATCGATTTTTTTCGGAACCCAAGATCGCGACGGGCCAGCATTTTCCGAAACTCATTGGATTGATTGCGCCAGTATTTTCTTCCGCCAGGAATTTTATGAACAGATACATGATTACCATCTTTTAGAACAAATAAAAAAGTAGAATCTGCAGTTACAAAGTATTCAAGATATGCGGCCTTCGATTCTTCACCAGGAAACGAAAGCGAAACGTGTGACTCACCCCTTTTGATTTTCAACTCCGGATGAGCTGCGTACAGTTTTGCCCGGAAGGCGTTCCATTCCAATCTACCTTTTGACGCCCGTTCATGAGTTTCTTTCAGAACCTGCGGATCAGGTTTTTCTTTTTGATTTTCCGTACGGATGCGCAGATTCAATGAAACAAGCCGGTTTCTCAATTCCTGTTCTTCATTGAGCTCTTCTTGAGTCATGTTTTTTCCGATCTTTGTTCGTCCGCTTTGCAGCACGTCCAGAAGAGCTCGCGCGCGTGCGCGTTCCGCATATTGAAGAGCCTCATCCAATCTCTCGCCTGAAAGCATCAATTGAACCATGCCATGGTAAGGCGAAAGTCGATCTTCAAAAAACAACTGACTCTCCCTCTCAGCTCCTGGAATATCAAAGCGCACTTCTTCATTTCCCTTGATGGCTTTATCAAATTCTGATTCCGCTTCAGCGAATCGTCCTGTCTCCAAATAAAAATCGCCCATCAAAGTTTGAGTCCTAATCAATTCCTCCAAATAACCCTGCTGTTGTGATAAGAAAACAGCTTCTTTTGCAAGAGGCAGCGCGTCATCAAACTTTCCATGGTCCATCAGGACCGATGCCTTTGCTTGAAGTGCCTGAACAAGGTTAAGAGTTTGTCCTGTATTTCGGTTCTCGGTTAAACTTTCTTCGCAATACTGCAAAGATTTGTCGATTCCGTACATTGGTTCCGAAAACGCGCAAAGCTTGATTAAGACATCACCGCTCATACTGGAGTTTCCAGAACCGCGAGCCTGCTGAAGCGACGTTTCGTAGTACTGAACCGCTTTCTTCAAATCTCCTTTTCTTTGAAAAACATCCCCCAGCTCCATTTGAATGATTGCGATACCCCGTGCATCACCAATCTCTGTCTTGATGGGGAGTGCTTTCTCCAAATAGTGGAGGCTCAAATCGTAATCTCCCATCGATGAATAGCACGTGGCAAGATTCATGTAGGCTTGTGAAATACCACTCTTACTTCCTATGCGTTCATTTAAAGCGAGGCTCTTCTGCAGTGTTTCGATCGCAGATTTATAATCCCCTGATACTGTGTAAATGAGCCCAAGATTATTCATCGCATAGGAAGTACCCGCAGCATTTCCAAGTTCTTCAGTAATCTCAAGAGCTCGTCGATATTTTTCAATAGCCAGCTGGATTTCTCCCCGATCATGGTGAATCACGCCGAGATTTATCGAAGCTGCAGCAATCCCTTCTTTATCTTTTAAGGTTTCAAAGATTTCCAGGCTTTTTAGATGACTCTGCAAGGCATCTTCGTATTCACCATTGTCCGTCAGCACGACTCCGATGTTGGTGAGCATCGCTGCAACGCGACTCTGGTTTCCGAGTTCTTCGTATAAGAGTGAGCTTGCTCGAAACCAGAAATTGCTCCGTTCATGTCTCCTCTCTCCTTCTTTAACGCCGCTATGCCCGCCAGACTGTCGGCAAGAACCGGTTTGTCATTGAGTTTCTTACCGATTTCCATAGCCCGCTCGAATTGTTCGAGGGCTTCTTTGTAATTCCCACGAGACCGATTCGCGCGTGCTGTCGCATTCCAGGAAGACGCAATCCCAACTTCATAATGTGCTTGATCAGAAATCCGCCGAGCTAGATCAAAGAGGGATACCGCAAAGTCGTATTCCCCTTGCCTTCGTTTCTCCTCCCCTCGCGTTAGAATTTCTTTTGCAAGATCCGCACTGATCAAACCAGGGTTTTGTGCAAGCAATTGATTGCGTTCTTCATCCGAGGTTTTTGCTGCTAGCTCATTCGCCAGCTCAGGTGTAGTTATTGCAAATCCCGCATTCACAGACAAGAACACTAGGATAATAAAGAGGATAATCTTGCCCATATTGCCATTATAACGGCCTGGAGACTTCGCTCGTGGTAATAACAAGGCTTTTGTTCTCTCTCTCTATATATAAGGACGATGTTTTCCGAGTCACAACGTACAAAAAGTAGTTACACAACATTGCATATAATGTTGTTCATGGAGAAAGATTCTCGTCAGCCAGAGATGGATTCTATTCTCTCCAGCCTTTTTGGACTCTCCAAAAACTTCTGGCGATATTGAGTTGGAAAAATTGATGTCAGTTCACGCCGAACCTGTTGCCCGAAAAGTAATTCGGTTCAGGTTATCTTCCTTCTATAAAGACAGACGCGACTTTTTAGATCGAGACAGGGATGACATTCTGAGTAATGTCCTGATGCAACTTCTGGTGCGTTTGCAGGATCTAAGGAACAATCCAGCGAAGAAAGCGATCGGGAGTTTTCAAGCTTATGTAAGAGTTCTTACGCAACATGCATGTGATCTTTACTTTCGGAAAATGTATCCGGAACGGTGCCGGCTTAAAAGCAGGCTGAAATATCTGATGACTCATGATGATTCTTTTGCGATCAGGAAGAGCAGTCGGGGAAGACTGATCTGCGGATTTCAGCAATGGATGTTCAAACCTGATGCGGTTTTTTCTAATGCAGAAACTATTTTAAATGAATTACGAGGCAATGAACATCTTGCATTAAAGAAGAGTACGTCAGACTGGCAGGAACTTCGCGCGATCGTGAATGCAGTTTTTCTTGGGAATGGAAAAGGAATTGAATTGAATCAGTTGGTAACTGTCGTTGCAGAAATATCCGGTACCGCAAGAAATGATCGAAAAGAAGAAGATTCCAGTCACTTGTTAGAGTTTGTTCCGCATCCTGCAAAAAATCAGCAGGAAAGATTGGAGCAGAAATCTTATCTAGAACGGCTCTGGAAAGAGATTCTGGCTCTCCCTATTTTGCAGAGAACTGCACTGCTATTTAGCCTGAGGGATCCTGCGGGCAAAAGCCTTCTTTACTTATTTCCGATCCTCAATGTTGTTAACATACGAGGCATCAGTGAAGCGCTGGAAATTCCTGCAAATGTCCTTGCTCAGTTATGGTCCTCGCTGCCACTTGATGATAAGACGATTGGAGAACGTTGTAATGCTACCAGGCAAGAGGTGATTAACTTCCGTAAATCGGCTCGCGCGCGGCTAAGCCGGCGTATGCATGCGGATCGGTCCAGTTCGAAAAATAATTATCCAAAGGAAAAAAACTAGCGTGAAAGAACACTTAACAGATCAAGAAATCAAAGGCTATACAACGGGACAATTAGCTCCTGAAATGCTTTTAGCCGCAGACGATCATCTTTCATCCTGCGAATTATGCAGAACGAAAACAGCAGATGCTATCGATGTTCGAAACTCTGTCACCTATTTGACCGGGCAAATTGAGTCACCTTCACGTCATATCTCGTATCAAGAATTGAGTCGATGGATCGACGGGAAAACAGATCAAGCCCGCGGAGTCGTACTTCGTAAACATCTAGAAGAATGTGAACTTTGCGCGACTGAAGAAAAAGATTTGAGAAAATTTGTTCAAACTCGAGAAGTAGTTGCAAAAGCCACACATTTACCAAAAAGTAGTCTTAACCTTACGTGGATGCAGGCAGCCGCAGTATTTGCGGTAATTGGAACGGCGGGAATGGTCTTGTTTTGGTCACTTCAAAAAAACATCGATCATTTGCAATCTGAGCTTCGCAAGTCGCAATCAGAAATTTCAGAACTTCGAAAAGCCATGTAAATCAACCAGAGGTTATTTTGGCATTGCAGGATGGAGAAAGGAAAATTGTCATGGATGCAAATGGAAACGTAAATGGATTGCCCGCATCGGCTGGCGATTTGATAGATCCTTTAAAGAAAAGTCTACAATCTCTTCATCTCCAAATTCCAACCATTGCTGCGGAACTCCGACCTCCACAAGGGAAATTGCTTGGTTCTTCCAATGATTCTTCCTTCGCACCGATTCATCCATATGGAGCGGTTGTATTAAGCGACACACCGGAATTCAATTGGCGTCCATTGCCAAATGCGAAGTCGTACAGAATTGCGATCTATGATTCCAAGTATCAAGAAGTTCTGCGAAGCGATCGAACTAACTGGACTTTCATGGATCGCTTCGACACCTCTTATGCGCGGGAAGATTTATTCATGGCAGGTAACAGCAACGTTAAACGGAAAGGAGATCTTAGCTCCCGTGCCACCCGCACCAGAAGCTAAATTCAAGGTCCTTGACGCACCTATTGCAAGAAAACTTGAAGCAGCGAAAACAAGTGTAGGGAATTCGCACTTAGCGCTTGGTATTCTTTATGCTGAAGCAGGTTTATTCAAGGAAGCGGAGCAAGAATTTGCCGCATTAAAAGTTGATAATCCAGAATCGCCTGTGCCAGTCATCCTTCTCCAGCAAGTTTCGAATGTCTTTCACCGGCCTTAATTTTTTTACCGCAGAGACTCGAAGAAATTTGCAATTTGCATTGTACAATTTGCAATATATGAGCTATTTATGCTGCAGCCTGGAACCAGGTTAGGTCCTTACGAAATCGTTTCCTTTCTTGCAAAGGGAGGTATGGGTGAGATTTTTATCGCCCGCGATACCAGACTTGACCGCGAAGTCGCGATCAAAGTTCTGACCGAATCCCGCATTGGTTCTTACGATGCAATCCTTCGATTCGAACGGGAAGCCAAAGCCCTGGCAGCCCTTTCCCATCAAAATATTCTCGCCATTTACGATATTGGATCTGTCGATAATATTTCCTATGTAGTGATGGAACTGCTTCATGGTGAATCATTGCGATCAAAGTTGTCTGGCGGAAGCCTTTCAAAAGACGAATTGGGAAAGGTGGCTCTTTCTATATTAGAAGGATTAGCAGCCGCTCATTCGAAAGGGATTGTTCATCGTGATCTCAAACCGGAAAATATTTTCATTACGAATCAAGGCAACATCAAAATTCTTGATTTCGGATTAGCTCAGATCAAAAAAACTGTGCAAGTAGAAACTCTGCCCGAGGTAACTTCTGGCAACGAAATTCCTACTGAATCATGGTCAACACGCAGTGATGTTTTTGTTGGTACTTTGCCATATATGGCGCCTGAGCAAATTCGCGGCGGTACTGCAAGCACTCGAAGTGACATCTTTTCGGTTGGCGTTTTGCTTTATGAGTGTGCTACAGGCATTCATCCATTTTGGGGAAAAAACGCGAATGAAATTACCGCAAAAATTTTAAAAGATGAGCCACTTCTTAACAGAGACACAATAAAAGGAGTTCCACTGAAGCTGGAACAAATTATTCATCGTTCACTCCAAAAAGATCCCGAGAAGAGATACGAAAATGCGGTTGAAATGTTGAATGATCTACGTTCACTGCCTGATGAAACTGATGCGATCTCCAAAAGTCTTAAGAAAAAAATGCTGATTGGCGCTCTAACGTTGATTTGTTTAGCAGTGATTTTGACATTCTTATTGCGCCGTCCAAACACTGAACAAATCCATTCAATAGCCATTCTTCCTTTTGCGAATCGGACGAACCAGCCAGAAACGGAATATTTAAGCGACGGTATTACTGAAAGGATTATTAGCGATATTTCGCGAATCGAGAATCTGAAAGTTATGGCATCCGGGACGGTATTTTCCTACAAAGGAAAGCAAATTGATCCACGTCAGGCCGGTAAAGAATTGAAAGTTGATGCGGTTGCTTCAGGAAGTATCGATCGTAATGGTGACACTGTAATCGTGCAAGCCGAACTTGTAAGCGTAAAGGATGGATCCGTTTTATGGACAGATATCGATTCGAACAAAGCATTTCCGAAATCATAAAAATTCAAGCGAGTGTATCCGATAAGATTTCTGAAAACTTGAAATTAGAACTAAAAGGTACCAATGTACCGCGGCAAGTCAAACCTCTCACAAATAATCCGGTAGCGTATGAGCATTATTTGCGCGGAAGATATTTGTGGACAAAATTCACGCCTGAAAATCAAAAGAAATCACTTGAATACTTCAACCGAGCCATTGAGAGTGATCCTGAATATTCTTTAGCATGGGCTGGTCTGTCGGATGCATATGGATCGATGGCAACAAATGGCTGGCTTCCTCCAGATTCTGCATTTCAGATGTCCAAAACGGCTGCATTGAAAGCCGTCAGTCTGCGAAGTGATTTAGCTGAAGCACAGAATGCGTTGGGTGCAGTTTTATTCTTCTATGATCGTAATTGGGCTGGTGCTGAGAAACAGTTTAAGCAGGCGATTGATCTAAATCCAAATTTCGCAGATGCCTATTGTGTTTACTCATATCTGCTTTCTTCGCAAGGGCGGGGTGGTGAAGCTATTGCAAAGGTGAAAAAAGCGCTTGATATCAATCCACTTGATGTAAAGTCAATGAACGATATGGCATTTGCGCTTTATTGTGCACGAGATTTTAAGGGTGCATTGAACCAGATCAATTCAGTTCTTGAGATTGTTCCTGAATATGAAACCACTCTCAATACAGCTGTGTATGTATACTTGGCTCTTGGACAGAATGCCCGGGCTATTGAATCGGCATTGAAGGCAGTTGAAGTCTCGAATGGGAGTCCAATTGAACTTTCAACATTAGGATACGCTTACGCACGTGCA
>CAVZQN010000007.1:0-202451 GCA_963777505.1 uncultured bacterium | reverse complement strand
CATGATTACCTCGCGTACTATCGTTTTGTAAAAGCACGATTGGAGAAGGCGATCCAAACAACGCCGGGAACATATCCAGACCCTGTAGACCACTGCGAGATTTGTTCCTGGTGGCCGAGCTGCAATGATCATCGCAGGAAGGATGATCATCTTTCTTTTGTTGCTGGAATCTCAAAGTTGCAAATGCGTGAACTGCGCAATCGCGAAATTTCTACACTTGCAAATCTCGCAGTCGCAAAGTTCACGGAACGTCCGGAGCGTGGTTCGATTGAATCGTACGAAAAGATCCGCCATCAAGCGAAACTGCAACTGGAATCGCGCACAACCCATAAGCCGGTTCATGAATTGCTCACTTTGGAAGCAGAACGCGGTCTCGCCCGGTTGCCGGAACCATCCCAAGGCGACATCTTTTTTGATTTTGAATCGGATCCATTTGTAGAAGAAAGCGGGATCGAATATTTGCTTGGATATTTGCTTTTGGATGAAAGGGCGGCCACAAGGGCCGCCCCTACCAAGAACTTGATTGTGGAAGAACGGGCGGGTCTTAGACCCGCCCCTACGTACACGGCACTCTGGGGTTTGAATCGAATCGATGAACGACAGGCATTCGAACGTTTCATCGATCTGATCACGCAACGTTGGGAGCGTTTTCCTGATTTGCACATTTATCATTTTTCGCCTTATGACCCTGCTGCTTTGAAGCGGCTCGCAGGACGTTATTCCAGCAAGGAAGACGAACTCGATCGTATGCTGAGAGCAGGATTGTTTGTGGATTTGCATTCGGTTCTAAAACAGACTCTTCGCGCAGGCATTGAGCGGTATTCATTAAAAGACCTGGAAATCTTTTTTGACTTCAAACGGAAAACCGATCTGCGTGATGCAACAAAATGCCGCAGACTTCTGGAATGCGCGTTGGAACTGAACACCCTCGATGATGTTTCAAAAGAAACATTGAATACGGTTGAAGCCTATAACTTCGAAGATTGCTATTCGACTTTGGAACTTCGAAATTGGCTGGAAACAATCCGAACGGAGTTGATCGACCAGGGAAAAGAGATTCTGCGACCAACAGTGCAATCACCTGAACCAAGTGATGCTGTTAATGAACAGCGGAACCGCGTGCTTGCATTGATGCAGCGTTTGCTTGCTGGAATTTCGCCAGATCCAAATGAAAGAACCGCAGAGCAGCATGCCAAATCGTTGATTGCGTACATGCTGGAATGGCATCGCCGTGAAGACAAAGCCACATGGTGGGAATACTACCGGATGAAGGAACTATCCGATCAAGAGTTGCTGGAAGAACGCGAGGCGATATCGGGAATGGAGTTTGTTGAACGGAAAGGCGGAACACCAAAGTGCCCAATTGATCGTTATCGCTTCCCATTTCAAGATACGGAAGTTCGCGAAGGTGATCAGTTAGAAACCTGCGATGGAACATTGGGAGATGTTAAAGCAATCAATCGAGCCGCGCTGACTGTTGATATAAGCAAGCGTATGAAGATGAAAGAAAAACATCCATCTTCCGCATTTGTATTTAACCACATTGATTCCGGTGAAAAGGAAGATTCTTTGTTTCGATTAGGCACATGGATCGCAGATCATGGAATTGATGCAGAGGGTCCGTATCGTGCAGCGCGTGATCTACTGCTGCGGTACCCGCCGCAGCGGGCGGGTCTTAGACCCGCCCCTACCAGGTAATGCAAGATTAGTTCTACAACTCGATCACAGTGTGCTGCCGATTCAAGGTCCGCCTGGGGCAGGGAAGACCTACACCGGTGCGCGCATGATTTGCGAGCTGGTGCGCAATCGCAAGAAGGTTGGCATCACTGCGATGAGTCACAAAGTCATCCGAAAATTATTGGATGAAGTAGTTAAAGCAGCCAAAGAAGAAAAATTGCGCATTCGGTGCATTCAGAAAACTTCGAATGAATTTGAAGAATGTCCTGAGATTATTGAAGTTGATCATAACGCAGATGTTTTGGATGCATTGCTGAACAACGAAGTAGACATTGCAGCAGGCACCGCATGGCTGTGGTCGCGCGAAGATCTTGCAGAAAAGCTCGATGTGTTGTTTGTGGATGAAGCAGGGCAAATGTCGTTGGCTGATGTGCTTGCCGTATCGCAAGCTGCAAAGAGTGTTGTGTTGCTTGGCGATCCACGTCAGCTTGAACAGCCCTTGCAAGGCACTCATCCACCAGGCGTGGCTGTGTCTGCATTGGAACACATTCTTGGTGAAGCAGAAACGATGCCGCCAGAGCGGGGGCTTTTTCTGGAACATACCTGGCGTCTTGCACCTAAGATTTGCGAATTCACTTCCGAATTGTTTTATGACAATCGTTTGGAATCTCGCAAAGAGCTCAGTCAACAAAAATTGGAAGGTCCATCACGCTTTGCAGGATCTGGATTATTTTTTGTTCCGGTTGAACATGAAGGAAATCAAAGCAGTTCCGATGAAGAAGTCAGTGTTATTTCAGAGATTGTGAATGAGCTTACCGGCATGACGTGGATTGATCAAGAAGGACAGTCGCACGCGATCACGTTAGATGACATCCTGATTGTTGCTCCATACAATGCGCAAGTGTTCAAATTATCGGAGCGGATTCATAGTGACCGCATCGGTACAGTTGATAAATTCCAAGGGCAGGAAGCTCCTGTTGTCATTTATTCGATGACCACTTCTTCACCGGAAGAAGCTCCCCGCGGGATGGAATTTCTATACAGCCTCAACCGTTTCAATGTTGCCACTTCTCGCGCACGTTGTGTTTGTATTCTTGTTGCAAATCCAAAGTTATTTGAACCCGAATGTAAAACCCCGCGGCAGATGAAATTAGCAAACGCCCTCTGCCGATATCGCGAAATGGTTCACCTGTGAGTTAGCGTGATGAGTCGCGATTTCATAGTCAAACAAGCCATCTAAAATCACCTTAGTTACACTTTTAGCAATCGGGCAAAAAAACCAGCAGATTCTAACCGGTAAAATGAATTTGCCGGTTAGAAATGCCCCCTCGATGTGAGCCCCTCATATATAGTGAGCAACTCTAGGATGTAAAGAACAACTGCTGTTGCTTAATGAGGAGCCACCAAACGGCCATGCTCCTCGGATCAATCGCCTTATTGTTTGGCACACCGTTTGCCATATAGGAAGATGCGAGCGATTTGGAGGTAAACAAATCATGCGTATAAAGGACACATCAGGAGAAGTGCTTCAAAAGGTTTCGGGCGCTCAGAACAATAGTGCTGACAAAGTAGAGACGGCGAAGGCTGTCGAATCAGGAATCAGCCAGATCAAGGATGGCTTTGAAAAGCCGAAGGCTAGCATCAAAGAGGATCAAAGCAAGCAATCCGAGGCCTCTCGCAAGAAGACAGGTCTGACCGGAGGACTAAAGTTGAAAGTTGCCTCGGAGTCGATGCTGCCTGCCGATGCTGCTATTAAGAATCGCGATTCACAATCGACAAAAACGAGTGAACAAAAAGGCTCCAAAGAGTTAAGTTTTGATGAAACACGGCTGGCAGGTAATGCAAATTTTGATATCAATCGCTCTGCGTACCAGATGATCGATGGCAAAGCCAATTATGAAAATCAGAAAGATCAAAAGAAGCCGGGAGGTAAATCCGATTCTAAAAAAGATCCGCAGCAAGAATTCAATTCTCAACGGGGCTTACAAGGCTCGCCAGAGCAAAGCGCAGCGACAGGGCCTGACGTTTCCGAAGTAGTAAATCAGCTCGTGTCTGGAGATTTTTCCATTCCTCAACGTGACTCCTCCGAATTGCTACCAGGAATAAAGGGACAGGCAAGGACGAAAGAGGAACTAAGAGAGGGCGCAACAGGCAACGCGCTTCTGGATTCTGCAAACGAGCATGTAAACAATGCGCCATCGTACGGAAAAGAAATCATTGCGGATGGGACGCTCAAAAATGCCGGTCTTGCTGCTTCGGCTGCATTCGGGGCAGGAGCATACGGGATCCCAGCCGCGGCGGCTTCAGCTGCAGCACCAGCAGTTGCGGCGGCAGAAGCGGCATCGCAAGCGGCTTGGGCCGCACGAGTCGTTGGCTTAGGTGCGGAGGCAGCGCAGGCAGCGGCTGCCGAAGCAGCAACTGCAGCAGTAGCGGCAGAGGGTGCCGCAACAGTGGCGGCCGTTGGAGGAGTTGCAGTCGCGGCGGTAGCTGGGGTTGCAGTTGGAACTGCCATTGACAAATTGTACGAAGCAGTCTCCGGCCAATCGTTGGGTGAGGACATTGCAGATGCCACTGATGGTACGGACACCAAAGAGGAGACAGAGGCAAAAGCCGAGGAAGGACGCAAGAAAGGAGCAGCAAAGAAAGCAGAAAAGGAAGCTGCGCAGAATGGACAGAGCACGGAGGAGAGTGGACAGAGCACTGGGGCGACTACCAAGGACCCTGGTGGTTATGAAGACTACGACGGCAACATTCCGGATACCCTCAAACAACAGAGTCAGAAGTTCGTTAATGACCTTCGCGCCATCGGTCCGCATAAGGGCGGCGAGGACGTAGACCCGGCGGAACAGGCGGAGCCGAAAGGGCAGATTGTCAACGACCCGCAAATCCATCTTGGGGAGTTGGGAAAATACGGCTTAATCGCGCAGCCCGACACGACAGTGCAGTTTGGCGGCAGCGGCGGAACATTTACAGAGTCACCGCAGAGTGGTGGAGATGTTGATTTTGGTCCCGATTCTCCGAATCATGGCTACACTGGGCCGACTCGCGGAGGCGATCCTTCTGATATGAATATCAACGTAGGAGCAACGCCGCTCATCGGGTTAGGCTCAAAAAGTAAAGATGATGAGGAAGAAGAACAGGACAAAGTTTCCAAGAAGAAAAAATGACATGCCTGCAAAAATATGGGCGCCTGGAACCGGCGCCCCATCTTCTTAAGCGTCTCGAAGATTGGGATTCACTGTAAACGTGGATGGAAATTTGACGGGTGCGGTATCGAACCCTCTTAAGACAATCGCATCTCCAACAGCATAATTGGCAGAATAGGGAAGCTTGCGATTTCACCACGCGTCTTTATTTGAGCGATCAAGTGATTAGTACTAGAAACGAATGCGAAAGATAAATTTAAGGGCAGGAAGCTCCTGTTGTGATTTATTCGATGACCACTTCTTCACCTGAAGAAGCTCCGCGCGGCATGGAATTTCTGTACAGTCTCAACCGTTTCAATGTTGCAACCTCCCGCGCGCGTTGTGTTTGCATTCTTGTTGCAAATCCAAAGTTGTTTGAACCCGAATGCAAAACTCCACGTCAGATGAAATTGGCAAACGCTCTCTGCCGTTATATAGAGATGGCTCGGACAATCGACTTCTCGAGATAAGAATCCAACCCGACTCAATATTCTTGACAAAATTGTATAAAATAATACAATAAATTGTACGAAAACATACAATATTTTGTATGACTTATGTGTAAATAAATTAAAAACATAACATGGAAGATACTGACAAACTATTAAAAGACCTGGAAGAATCCGGCTACTCGCTCGTTCGTGCAACAAAAACAGATCCGAATAATCTGCTTGCGCAAGTTGTTAAGAGTGAGGACGGCCGTGTCCAGGAAGGATTTCCTGTTCTGCTTGCAGGCTTTTTGCTAAGAGGTGATGAGAGATTAAATCTTAGTAAAGTATCCAAGCTACTTCCTAACAAACATTGGAAGCAACTATTACTGTCATTGACAGCTTACACATTAGATTTTCTCCAATCCTACGGAGAATATGATTTGTATGAAGAGCTTACGAAACATCTAAAGCAACATCGGATGCTGAATCGAGTCCGAGCGAATCTTCGTGATGTTAATACTCGCCGCGCGAGTCTTCATCCAGAAAGGCTGAAAACGGCTTTCCTAAATTATTTCATGCTTGGTGTCCGCGAGAAACGAGCAAAAGAGAAGCAGGACTTAAGTGAAGATTTACGTCAAGAACATTTCTTGTCGTTACTCTTTTCACCAAAACAAAGGGATCTTTTGATGAAAAAGGTTCGTGGCGAAAGACTAAATAAGACTGAACGTGAATACTTTTCGCGTGTCGTTAAAAAACGGCTAATGGCTGTGACTGATCCCGACGTACACCGTTTGGCAATGAAAGCGCTTCAATAGTTAATGTATGACCAGGCATGTACGTTAGTGGAAAGAGTAGAAGGGCAGTGAGTACACTCTGTTTGAACAAATTTCCCCAGATCACACAAAAAAGCAAAATACTATTTCTGATTTTGTTCTTTGATCATCCCGAGCACGGCATCTAGAGCTGGATCCCGGCCGCTAAAGTATGCTTTTGCTGTCAGCTGGACAGGGACTTGGGGAACGAGTGAATGGCGCTGGTCCCATGGGTGGCTGATTTGCCAGCGCAGTCCTGAAAAGGATCCGATCTGCTTGCTGTAAGGGAGAACATACTGACTTTCGTCACCCCACTGGTTTCCGATCTGGCTTGTGGGTTCTCCTACGAAGATGGGGCGCACAACGCGCTCCAAGTCTGTGGAGAAATTGGCTGCCGCTGAATATACATTCCGGCCGATAAGAGCATAGACGGTGTGTCCTTCCAAAGTGCTGAAGGCAGTCAGTGTTCGCAGCAACTCAACGTAAGTAAATGTATTTCCACCGTTATTGTGACGAATGTCCAATATGATGTTGTCCGGCTTATGTTCTTGGATTGCACGTCTGAGTGTGAGACCGAACTGAGGCAGAGTTTCGTCTTTGTCAGGCATGATGTTATTGACCTGGACGTAGATAGCTCTATGTTCGGGCATAGGCTGAAACCAGTGCATCTCATTCATGTTGCGTAGGAAGAGTGGTGGTTCAACTCGCGGTGGAGGGTTGAGTTTGCGTTTCCGCTCGGGATCCATCAAACCGAGTTTTTTTTCAACGATAGTACCATCCGGCATCTGTAATGTGAGCTCTGCACTTTCTGCGTTCTGAATCATTCCCAATCCTTTCAACACGGCAGGCAACTCCAGCATATATGGTACTGTCCACACATCCTCCATTGCACTTTCCGCGCTGCGCGCGGCTCTTGCGCGCCGGAACGCCTCGGCTGCAGAAGTGTTTCCGAATTTCAGGACCTTCGCTCCTGCGAGATTTTCATTTCCCTGGAAACCTTCTGTTACAAAAATTCCCTCCGGGAAAATATAGAAACGAACAGGCATCGGTCTGAAATCCAACTTTGAGCCGGGCACCCCAAGCCACAAAGCTGTGTGACCGCGATTCAGCGAATTCAACATGCGTCCCATTCCTGCAATGATCTCCCAATCATTCAGTTGTGGAACTTGTTCCTTCAACTCCCGCTGACGCTTGAAGAATTCTTCGGGGATCGGCATGCCTGCAGGATTGTTGCGCTTTAACTCTTCTGCAAGGTAATCAATATCCCCGCGCCATCCTTCGACACGCTCGACTTTTGAAACATCCTGCTTTCCAGCGATTTCTTGGAATCGGGGATTATCTTTCAAGCTTGCGAAGTTTGAGTCCGTTAGCAATTCGGGGCGCATCAACTCTGCTTCTTGAAAAACCATTTGCTGCAAAGTATTCAGAGCCGCATCGGTATGACCGAGATTCGCATGACAGACTGCAATCCAATAACGTCCGCTGAAGGGAAGTCCGGGGCCTTGAAGATTGATCACTCTTTCGTATGCATTCAACGCATCGGCGTATTTACCCTGGAGCCGTAATGTTTTTGCGAGCTGTCCCCAGATCGTGCCATTCAAGGAATACTCAGCAACGAGCTCCTTATATATAGGCTCTGCCTCAGCCCACTTCTCTTTCTCGTATAGCTGTTGTGCCTGTTGCAGCTTCCGGTAAAACTGCACTCCATCCGAAGGAGCCTCCAACTGCGCTTGAAACACATCATTACTTTCGGCGAATTGGTAGAGGTTCGACACAAGCAGCACAATAACAACAGCTATCCTCGTCCGACTTCTGTGTTGTGAGTTGTTGAAATGCATAATTTCCTCTCGTAAGCACGTTTATTATTGCAGGAATTAGACGCGCGCGTTAGCGAGTTAGTTTATGCGCAGAGTGCCTTTATGATCTCTTGATTATCCGAATGGATCTTTGATGATTTTCGTCATGCTAAAATCAAGATCATGATTCCTTTTCTAGTGGCCTTGATGGGCCCATTACAGGGCAAGAGAATTCCGCTGGGTGAGTCAGAGATGACGATCGGACGCGATCGTACGAATTCCGTTCCCATCAAGGACTTACTATTATCGCGTCGTCATTGCGTCATCCGCAAAGAGATTGACGCCTATAAAATCTGCGATCTGCAAAGCCGGAATGGAATTTTTGTGAACGAACTTCCGGTCGGAGAATGTCTGCTGGAACATGGAGACCGAATTGAGATCGGAAGCTCTGTATTTGTGATCGCCTTGCAGGAAGAAGAGACACCATCAAATGGTACGGATGAAGATCTCTTGAACGCAAAAGTTACATTGTCACTTCCAATGCACAGGCAACCGACTCCATTTGAAACAAATAATACTAGCGAATTGAGTCTACTGCTTCGCATCAGTCAATCCGTTCAATCGGTGCAAAAGCTGGAAGAATTCGGAGAAAAGCTTTTGGATCTGCTATTTGCCTCCATTCCAGCACAAAGAGGCTCCGTGCTTGTGAATACGGTAGATGATTATCGGTTGCTGGCTTCAAAAACGAAAACTGGCGAAAAAAATTCTGCAGGAGTAAGCCGGACGATCGCAAATCGAGTATGCGATGAGAAAACAGCTCTCCTGTTGAATGATATTGGGCAAGCTGAATCGCCGGTCCAATCTGATAGCTTGCTCGAATACCGCCCACAATCGGTCTTGTGTGTACCATTTATATTGAATGATTCGTCCTTGGGTATTGTCTATCTTGATACTGTCAGTCGATCAGCAATTTTTCGCGAGGAAGACCTTCGTCTTGCCGGCTCAATTGCAACGATTGTAGCGCCTGCGCTGAAAAATCTTCAGGACCTTGAGATTGCTCGCATCAAAAATGATGTACTTCAGAAAGAATTACTGATGAAGAGTCCGATTATTGGAGAGAGTTCTGCAATCCGGAAAGTTCGTGAAGTAATTGAAAAAACATCACGAACAGATACATGTGTATTAATCACGGGTGAAAGCGGAACGGGAAAGGAGCTTGCAGCGCGTACGATTCACTCCAAGAGTTCGCGTGCCAACCATCCATTTGTAACAATTAATTGGGCGGCCATTCCGAATCATCTACTTGAGAGTGAGCTTTTTGGATATGAGAAAGGCGCTTTCGAAGGAGCGATTTTCTCCAAGAAAGGCAAGATAGAAACTGCGTCAGGCGGTACTTTATTCTTTGATGAAGTTGCAGAATTGCCGTTGACGTTGCAGGCAAAAGTTTTACGAGTCCTTGAAGAAAAACAGATAGAACGTGTGGGGTCGTCTCGGCCGGCAAAGATAGATGTTCGTATTTTTGCAGCCACCAACCGTGATCTGCGGAAATGCATGCAAGATGGAACGTTCCGTAGCGATCTTTTTTACAGACTCAACGTGGTATCTCTGAAAATGCCAGCGCTTCGAGAGATGGAAGAAGATATCTTGCTGCTTGCTCGCTATTTCGCAAGCCACTTTTCTACTAAAGCAGGACACCCCTTCCAGGCAATTTCGCCGGAGGCGCAAACAATTTTGCGAACTTATAATTGGCCAGGTAATATCCGCGAATTACAAAATGCAATGGAACGTGCAATCGTTCTCGGGTCCTCAGAGACGATTCATCCCGACGATTTGCCAGAGCTTCTGTTAGAGAGCCGCCCTTCAGATGCGACTGTAGTAGGCGAATACCAAGATGCCTTGCAGAACTTCAAAAAAGAATTTATTCGAAAAGCATTGGAAACTGCTGGAGGCAACTACAACGAAGCAGCATCACGCCTGGGTCTGCATACAAATCACTTGTATAGGCTTGTTCGCAATTTCAATCTCTCATCGGTGACAAAAAAAAAGGAAGTTTGATGCCGGAGGCGCCCGGCACCAAACTCATTCAGGCATTCCTTAATCTCAAGCGGTGAGAATTTGTTCAAAATAGTAGACTGCCTCCTCATATGGAATCGGTGTAGGATGGGTATTTCCCCAGGGATTGCTCAATTGAACCATCTTTTTTCCGTTCGCATCTGTGTAGACGTTTTGTACCGAATAGTAATGGTCCGTGACTAGCCCATATCCAAGACCTTTTGCATTCACACTATCTCGCGACAGCATGACAATCTTTTTTCCTGAGTGGAAGTCGCGGTTTAGATCTTCAAAAGACTGACCGATATTAAGAGTTCCAACTTTTAGCTGGGGCACAGTGGACGTAGCCGAATGACCGGTTATGGCTTCCATAAACTCTCTGGCATTCCTACCGCTATTTATTGCAGCATAGCCACCATTCTTTTGTGCCCAAGCCTTTTCAATAATCAACGGCCAGATTTCTCCTTTTCCGAAACGGTCTTTATCTCCGGCTCCAGCATGTCCGTTACCTGCTTTTCCACCAGGAAAATCAGCCGTAACAGTGACCGGTTTGTCAACATAAACAGGAGGATTCGTCATTATTTTTTCTTTAAATGTTACGGTATACGTGCCGTTACCATTATCTTTGATCATCCGTTTAATGGCTTCCGGATCCTTCTCCGCCATTGCGGCAAGCGGAGCCATCAGCCAGCAGTTTCGCAAGCCTTGCTGGTTTATATCACTCCCATCTACAGAGTTCGTATCACCGTTACCTTTTACAAAAAGAGGCGACTCAGTGCTCGGAAATTTCGTCGCTGTTTTATCAAAACCTATCGACAAGCGTTCCATCAACGCTTTTTGAACGGTGCTGGTAAAGTCGAAGCCATGCTGTTGAATAAATTCCAAGCCGGTTGATACTCGACTTACAGCTGCAGCAGCCTCTTGAACATTGCTAAGTTGTGGTTTCGAAACTTCAGGGGTCACACTGGACTCCTGTAGTTCAGTGAAAAGTTTTGTTAGTGAAGTTGATATTCTTACGTTCATTTTGACATCCTCCATTGGTTGTTTAAGTTTCGTTCCGCTGCTTTGCACCGGAACCGTTTCATTCATCGCGATAGTTATCGGAACTAATTCTGTTGAAGTTTCCGAGCATAAATGTTCAATGGAGGGTCGCAAAACGGCGATCACGTCTTTAGCAAAAATGCGGAACGACTGACTAAGTATTAAAAAAGCGGATTTTGTAAGATTTTTTATTCTCGAGAAGGGGAAGAATAAGCCGCGTTTGAACAAAAATGCTACAAAAAAATAGCTGCTCTAGGATTCGATTGGGTTGGTAGCCTTTGAGTTTAACGCTTCGAGGTATTGAGGCTCGTAATGTTGCTGAATGAGAGGGTTCAACTGAAAAGCACGCTGAAAGCAATTCAGTGCTTTCTCAACATCTTCTTGTGCCTTCTCATTGTTTATCGCCTGCTTTGAGGTAAGTAGGTGAAAGACACCTTCCAGTGCAATCATTTCTGCATCTTTAGGGTTTTGCTTTTTGCCTTTTTCGATCCATTGCAATCCTGAGGCGATTGTATTTGCGGCCGGTTTGTTGTTCCGGATCAACCAGTCACTTTCCCAACAATCCACCTCTGCGCGAATCCGAAAACCAACGCTTTGCAATGGGTTGAGCTCAATCGCTTTTCCGGCTGATTCTTTCGCTGCAACAAGATAAGTAGCTGGTGATTTGTTCTGTAAAATGAATTGTCTGACTTGTAACAGCTCTGTCTCAGCTAAAAGACTATGACTCTCAGAAAATGTAGGATCCAGCCCGATTGCTTGCTTAAGAATCTTGCGCGCTTCCTGTATAGAAGACATGGCATCCTTTTTCATCATCAGTTCATATTGGCCACGAAGAACATACGCATAGCCGGAATTAACTAAAGCATAAGGCAGCTGTGGATTATTTTTGAGAGCCAGCTCTGTTTGTTCCCATGCATTCTTTAGGTTGATGTCCGGATTTTGTTTCAAAAGGATTTTATATTCGGCTTCTAGCAGTAAAACGGATGCCTTGTTGGTGTGAGCGTGAGGACTGTCCTGGTTCGCGGTGGGTAGGTCGTAAGCACGATAGGCTTCCTTTAAATTCGGAGTAGGGTCCAAACCATGTTCGATTTCATATGCCGCTAAGAAAAAATAGGCAAGGCCTAGATTCATACTGACAGCAACAGCTTTGGGATTAACCTCCAGCGCTTTACGATACTGTTCAATCGCTTTCTGAAGATGTGGACGTGGATCTTCACCACGCCAAAGGTGGTAGATACCGATATCAAGATGAGCGAGCCCAATATTATTCCGGTCATATTCAGTTGGGGCTCCTCCTTCCAGTTTCGAGTTAAAAATTTCGATCACTTTTTGCAGAGAAGCCATCGGATTCTGTCCATGATTCAATTCGTAATCGCCTTGAAAGAAGTATGCAGCCGCGAGATTGTAATATGCTTCGTTATATTGAGGATCCAATTGTAATGCGCGTTCCGAACTGGTGATTGAATTTTTCAAAGCTGGCTGCGGATCGATACCGGTTGCAAGTTGATGCTCTGCGATTCGGAAATAAGCAGTTCCGGCTTTCGAAATTGCTTCTACATTAGGCCGCTTTGAAGCTGCTATCTCTGCCATCCGTGCGGAATTCAGCAAAGTCTCGCTTGCTGATGATGAAGCCCTGTCCTGTTGATAACGGCCGTATTCAAAATAAGCATTGGATTTGCAAAGATATCCGCCACCGCCATCGGGATCTGTTATAAGTGCGCGCTCACAACTTTGGAGGGCGTCCTTGAAATACGTATCAACGGATCCACCAGCGTGTGTTTGAATTTTTAGTAAGGCAAGCCAATGGTCGGCATAAGCCAGGTAGGCTTCCTCTGAACTTCGTGCAAACTCTATTGCCTCAGCATAGGACTTTCCAGCTTGACGGATGCTGTGAACGGCTCCGCCAAAATTTTCTTGCTGGACTTGTTCCGCTGCGAGAGCCATCTGAACATCCCCTTGAAGTTTTTTTGCCTCATAAGGCCAGCTGACTTGTACAGAAGCAAGGGCAGCCTTCTCTAACGCTTCAGAATAACGTTTGTTATAGAGTGCAATCAGTCCTTCTACATAATTAGGAGATTCAACATGCCCTTGGGCTAGATTCAAATACGTGGTGGCCGTTTTTGCGTATAGTGTTTCAGCTTCTTTCTTAGCTCGATCCTGTAGCGTTTTTCCCGGAAGGCGCGATGCTTGAATTAAAGCTTTCTGATAATGGAATCCATATACCTTTCCCAAAGCAAATGCAGTAGAAGGCTCACGGTATCCTGACTTCCAAGCCTTGTCCAAACATTCTTTCGCTTTTCCATAATCTCTCAGCGCAAGATAACCAATTCCCAGTGCGTCGTATCCCGGTCCGTGCGCCAACGCTCCTTCATTTTGTATTTCTTTCTCCATACGAACGATGCGCGCCCGAAGTTGTTCTAGCGGGGGCCGAACATTATGCAACGGGGCACTGAAGATACTGTGAACGGTTGTTTCAATGAACCGTGCCTCATTGCCGAACTTTGCTGCATAATGCGCTTGACGCCGAGCTTTCCATTGCGTCCAAAATAGTAAACCTGATAATGCCACCGTTACCAGTACCGCGATACTAACAATCGCAACAATCGATTTGTGTTTTTTGGCTTTCTTGCTCAAACGGTACGACCATGTCGAAGGTCGCGCATGAATAGGCTCGTGATTCATATAACGTCGCAAATCTTCGGAAAGTGCTTCAGCAGTTTGATATCGTCTGTCCGGCTCTTTCTCCAAACATTTCATTACAATGGTTTCTACTTCGAACGGAATACTAGGATTAAGGACATGCAAAGGAACGGGATTATCGTTTGCTACCTTCTTCAAAATTTCTATTGCAGTGCTGCCCTCAAAAACAGTTTTCCCACTGAGAGCCTCATATAGAGTTGCACCTAAGGAGTAAACATCGGTGCGGCCATCCAGCTGAGGGGTACCTTCGGTAGCTTGCTCGGGAGCCATATAATATGGAGTACCCATTACGACACCGCTCAAAGTCATTCTAGGTTCGTCATTTTCGCGGGCCAGACCGAAATCAAGTACATATGGCTTCCAAACCTCTTCTTCTTTTTTCTCCACCATGATGTTGGCGGGTTTTACATCCCGGTGAACTAATCCGATTACGTGAGCGGCATGAAGCGCATCAGCCACCTGTCTGATTACGAGTAACTTTTGATCCAAGTTCATCTCCGCCAGAACATTCGTGAAAGTCCTTCCGTTGATGAATTGCATAGCAATGAAATTCCGACCATTTTCTTCACTGGCTTCATAGACCCTGCAAATGGATTCATGTTCTACTTTCGCTTGTGTTCTCGCTTCTTGAAGGAATCTTCGGACTAAGACGGGATTGTTTCCGTAAAGGAGTTTTAGTGCTACCAATCTTTTCAATACGGTGTCGTATGCAAGATAAACCTCACCCATTCCTCCGGCTCCAATTCTTTTCTTTATTTCATATCGGCCGAAGTGTGACGGTTTTGTTGCATCCTGATGAGGCTGGAAGGTATCGATCCTTCCACTTTGCGTCGGCAAGTCTTCAACTTGAAAGGATTCACCGTCATCTAAATTGCTGTTGGATTCAGCAGGTTCTGAAGGGTGATCACCCGATTTGCTGCGTTCCATGAAGTTATTATGTACCCTGTGAGTCGTAGCAGGCAATGAAACTCTTAATCAGACATCTAACGAAGAGTTTTCAATCCCTATTTTAAATGATACATCGTGGGAAGAAGCTGAGAGTATGATAATCTAGTTACCAAAGAGAGTGAGGGAGTGTAGTCCATGTACCACAAGAAACCAGCGTTCGTGTTGTGTCTATTTGTGTTTGTATGTCTTACAAATTTCGTTTTTGCATCGCAAATCCAGCAGATGCGTACACCGATCCTGTTTGAAAAAAACATTGGACAGGAGCCTCCGTCTGTAAAGTACTTTGCTCGCGGATCTGCCTATAAAACTTTGTTATCTGCGCATCAGGCGCAGTTCATCTTTCGCAATGAAGATGGAAGCCAATCAGAACTTGGAATCTCACTTGAGGGTTCTCAATCCAATCCCATCGTGAAACACGTTGGATCTACAAAATCAAGGATCAACTATTACAGCGGGAACGATCCATCGAACTGGATGACGGATGTACCTGCATTTGAATCCTCAATCTATAAAAGTATTTATGCTGGCATTGATTGGTTATTTTACGAAAATGAGGGGCTCATAGAATTTGATTTTGTAGTTGCTCCTGGATCAGATCCATCACAGATTCTTCTGAACCTGAAAGGTGCCGATCAAATTTCAATTGATGATTCAGGTGATTTAAAGATTTCCATTGGGACGAATCAATTTACGATGATGGCGGCTGTCGCGTATCAATGTGATTCTTATGAATGGCAGGAATGCAAAGGCCGATCAGAGATAGCATCGCAATATAAAATTGCAGCGGACCACAAAATAGAATTTGAACTCGGTTCCTATGATCGCAACAAGACGCTGATCATCGATCCTAAAATTGGATTTGGAACGTTGTTGGGTGGCAACACATTTGATATTGCAATCGATGTTGCGGTGGATACGAAAGGCAATTTTTATGTCGTTGGATACACGGAAGCGAATACGCGGATTCCTGGAAACGGCGATGGATTCGTACACAAGTTCAGTCCGGCAGGTGCATTACTCTGGACAACATTTTTAGTTGGCAATTCTGGTGAAAGTGCAGCCTCGATTGCGGTCAATCCTGCAGGAATTTGTTTTGTTGGTGGAAGCACATCATCACGTGATTTTCCAATCGCAGGAGCATTTCAGCCAAACTACGGAGGAAGTGCCGATGGTTTTATTGTAAAGCTCGCGGCAAATGGCACGATCATGCGATCGAGTTTTATTGGCGGAAGCGGCAGAGATGCTGTAACCGGAGTCCAATTGGGTAAAGGTTCCAAGATGACAAATGGACTTTATCTTTTCGGTAACACAGATTCCCGGAATTTTCCGCGCAAAAAAGCTACGCAAAACCAATTTGGCGGAGGATTTCAGGATGGTTTTCTAACAATCGTTCATTCCATTCAGTTTCAAACGGTGTTCTCTTCATACGTGGGCCGGAATGGAAACGATCAAATTACATCTGTCGCTTTAAACACTCAACGTGGCGATCTATATGTGATGGCTCTCAGTCCGGATAATAACGAAGGGCCGTATATTCTTCAGCTGAAACCAAAGAGTGCACCAGCCATTGTCAGTCAACCGGGTATTTTGGAGGATGATTTTAACCCGTTCAAAATTATATTCGGGCACGCGATTTTCACCCAGGATCCGCAAGTTTTTAAATTTGGATTCGCTATGTGGTTAGCTAACACTGCTGCGTTAATACCTGAAAATTCAAATGTCATCAATGCGGCACCGTCCGTTGGTTTAATTACAATTTGTCCGCGGCCGGCGCCGAATACACCATGTTTTGAAAACGCATCCCTCACACTCTTTGACCAAGATCTAAACCGGCAAAGTACCACGACTTTCGGTGGGACGGGGCCGGGTGCGTTTATTATCACTGATGTTGTGACAAGTCCGAATGGAACACTGTACATGACGGGGGATACTCTAATTAAAAATTTGCCGCTGGTGAATCCAATACAAACCCAGCATAAAGGCGGATGGGAAGTTTTTGTATTTTCACTTGCCCCCGGCACTTTTCAACCGACGTTTTATTCGTATTTAGGAGGGCCGTTAACAGACCTTGCTTCAGGTGTTGCTGTTGATAATGCTGGAAATATTTTCGTAGTGGGAAGTACGTTAACGAAAAATTTCCCAACGACACCTGGTGCTCCGAAACGCAGAGTTACCGGAACTACCGACGGATATGTAATTAAGATCACGCCGTAGTGTTAATGCGAATTTGTTTGGCTCAAATGCGGATGGAGGCATCCTCGTTACAGAAGAACGCACCCGCCACAAATCTTGTTTGCCTTATCCCGCCAACTCACAAGGATTCGGATCCTCTCGCAACTCACGCGGCCGCGAAGTAAATTATTCTAAAAAAGTCGTCATCGTCCACTAGTTACGTCGCACGTCTTTGTTAACAAGGGAAGTTCATTGTGGAGGTCGCTCATGAGCAATGATCTATCAATTCGCTAATCGATAACTACCTGGTCACGTGGTGCAACGCAGAATGACAGTGGAGTAAGATACCTGTAGAAGCAAGAATCAGGAGGTGTATTTATGGCCCTCATTGGTGCTGCAACGAAAATTCTTTGGTCTGAAGGTTCGAACATCAGTTCACTTACAGTGAATTTTCCTCCGGCAAATGTCATGGCTCAAACAGGTCTAAATTATGTCCGCGGAGGTGGTACTCACAAAGTTGGAATTGTTTCGTTCAAATTCAAGAAAGACGGACAAACAATAACAAAAGATTTTGGTGGATGGACAAATTGGCCCAATACCGTATTTTCTGAAACCATGTTAAGCGTGACCTTTGGTGTAGCAACTGGAGGCAGTCAATCACTCGAAGGATTTGCGAATATGTTTTGGTGGGAGTAAATATGACACCACAAATCCTAAAAACGGATAAGTCCTTTATCGTTTATGAAAAAAAGACGGGAAAAATTCTTCATATCCATCATGTGATTTCAATGCCTGGTGCACCAATATTTCAAGAATCAGAGATCGAACAGGAGGCGCGAAATCACGCCCGATCGTTCTCAACTGCGTCGAAAGGGGAAATGAAAGTTTTAAAGGTTGATTCCAATTTGCTTGAAAAGAATACATTTTCGCGTGTCGATCTAAAAAAACTTTCCTTGGTGCCAGTTAGGAAAAAGAAGGAGCGTTTGGGGAGCAGATAAATACTACCATTCAGAGAAAGTTGATTCCTAATCCGGCTATAAGTCAGGCTGTATAGGATGTGTGTCGGATTTTGCCATCGGGGATGAAATTCGATTAATGGTTTCGCATTTCGGTCGCGTCCCCGAAGTAAATGATTTTAAAAAAGCCGTCTTCGTCCACTAGCTACGCCGCACGTCTTTGTTAACAAGGGAAGTTCATTGTGGAGGTCGCTCATGAGCAATGATCTATCAATTCGCGGTTTAGTACGGATTCCGGATTCGGCTGGATCCGATACGCAATCAGCAGAAGACAAGATCCAAAAAAATCCTGTAGGTAATTCTCAGCAGGAAGCCGCGTCGCCAAAGCTTCAACCTGAAGCCGCCAATTTACGTAAAGCTGAAGCAGGAATAACGGCGAATCAACTTCAATCGCAATTGCTCAACCAGACAAACAAAAAGATTTCTACAGGGACAACTCGTGCTACGAATCAAACACCAAAATCCGACGGCGCTGCTCTACAGAAGGCTCTCAAGATGTATGGGATTACGAATGAGCAACTACAACGTTATGTTGCCACAGGTGAAGAGCCGGAAGGATTGAAGAAAGCTATAAGCGATGCAAGAACTAAAGGCGGATGGCCCGCGCTAAATATCGTTCGTGCAAGTTTTCAGAAGCGGGCGGAATACCTTCGAGCGAATAGCGGTCCGGATGATAATAAAAGCCGCGCACAAGCAGATCAACTCGATGCAGAATCCGCGAGCCTCACGCGAAATAGGCAAGGGGTCCAACTGAAGCAGGCTAAGGATAGATTGGAATTAAGTAAAACCTCTACGCGTCCCGCTAACACTCAAAATCAAGTGACTCAAGCAACGATGGATATTGAAAACATAAGTGCTGAAATGGAGAAAATGATCAAACCGCGTAAGTAAAAGTTGCTCCCCCCGTTGAATATCTATCGGTAACTCATAACCTTTCTTTGTCCCCCAAAAATAATCATTTTTTCTGCCGATCTGCGTCGACATTTTCTCGCGTATTTCAAATAATACTTTCGATCATTACATACTTGGCTGCGTGTACCTGGCGCAGTCGAAACCTCAAGCTGCATTGGATGAAATGCAGCGTGAACCAGATATGGCTTTTCGATTGACGGGCCTCGCATCCGCATATCACGATTTGGGAAAGAAAAAGAATCGGATGCCGCATTAGCAGAACTGATCCAAAAATACCAAGGTGATTCAGCGTATCAAGTTGTTAGTGTATATTCCTACCGCGGTGAGACAGATAAAGCATTCGAATGGTTGGAACGCGCATACGTCCAACGTGATGGTGGATTATCCGAAATGAAAGGAGATCCGCTTTTGCGTAACATTAGAAAGGATCCGCGTTTTACTGCCTTCCTCAGAGAAAAGATAACTTTGTGGCTTTGTGGGGAGGAAGGCGCAGAAAGCTTCCTTATATATATTGGAATATGTTCTTTATCCAAATGTTTTTCTGCGGTTAAATAAATAGAACGGAGGTGGGTCGTGAATACTGACCGATTTCTCTCTCTGGAATCGATCGTAACGGTAATGGCTTTCGTCTTGTTGGTCTTAGGTGCAGGCTCGGTGCTTGCTGCCGACTCTGCGGATTCAGCGTCGCATGTTTCCTCACCGATGCGGCTTGTGTCGGGAGGTTTGACTGTCGAGCAGCAAAAGGCAGCACAAGCAGAGTTAACAGGCAAACTACTTGGTGATTTGCCTTCCAATGCAATGGCTGTTCGAGTTCCGTTTACAGCGGAAGAAGCGGCCTCGATTGAAAAGTCGAAATCGACAGTTCCACTGAAAATTGGAATGGTGAAGGCAATCAATCCACGCATTGAAGTTCGCGGTAAAAGTATCGCTCGCACAACAACGCGTGACGGTGGTCTCGTATGGGCAGCAGTTTTCAATGCGGATAACGCAGGTGCGATCAGACTGCATGTGGAAAACATGTCGCTTCCTGCCGACACAAAAGTTTACCTGTACAGTAAGGATGGTCAGGCTTATGGTCCTTATACCGGAAAGGGTCCCAATCGTACAGGTGAATTCTGGACCGCCACTATTTTCGGTTCGGAAGCGATCCTGCAACTGCACATTTCATCTGCGGCAGCAAAGTCGAACTTGAGTAAAGTTTCGTTTCGGGTTCGGCAAGCAGGTTTGATTACGCGTAGATACGCAGGTGGATCGCAAGAGATTTTCAAACTCGTACCGAATGCACCCCTGGCGAACTGGCCATGTGACAATATAAACTGCGTTGAGGATGCGACTTGCTACGGCGGTATCGCCGACACGCTGTCACTGGCAGTTGCAAAAATGGAGTGGCCACAGGGCGCATTCCTCTACACTTGCACAGGTGGGCTTATCAGTGACAACAATCCATCGCAGAATAACTTTTTCCTCACAGCGAATCATTGCGTTAGCAAAAACAACAATGCCAGGAACGTCAACTTCTACTGGCGATTCGCTACTTCGTCCTGTGAAGGGACTTGTCCAACGAATGGTGGATGGTCATTTCAAACGCAGGGTGCGACTGTCTCCGCGACAGGGAAAAAAGGAGACTTCTCGCTGCTTCATCTGAATTCTAATCCACCTGGTGGTTCCGTTTTTTTGGCATGGACCACAGCTCCGGTAGCGAACAGCAATGGAACCGATCTCTTTCGGGTCAGTAACCCGAATTTTGGTCCGCAGGTTTATTCAGAACACGATGTAGATACCAGTGCGTCTACTTGTTCAGGCTGGCCCCGCGGACAGCGAATCTACAGCCGGGATACGCTTGGTGCCATCGACGGTGGAAGCAGCGGTTCTCCGATCGTCAACAGCTCAACGCAGATCGTAGGACAACTCAGCGGTACATGCGGAAGTAACCCAAACGATGCATGCTCCAGCGGGCCGGGTGAAGACAACGCTACCGTAGATGGCGCGTTAGCGTTTTACTTTTCATCCGTTCAACCGTTTCTCAATCCTTGATCTTTTTAGAGCGCGGGCTTACAAAACCTAAGCCCGCGCTCGTTCCTGCTACTGAATTAGAGCTCGCAGTAAAAACTGGCCCTCAAAAAGCGGGTGTAAAAGCAAGAATTTGCCAAACGGCAAATTTTTGCCGATTCGCAAAAAACAAAACGCATTCTGATCTGATCGTATCCTCGAGATCCCCGCACAATGCCCTTGGCATAAGCGTTGCTTTAGTGCTGAAAGCATCAGGAGGGAAAAATGTTTAAGGTCGGAATCAATTCAGCACCACGGATTACAACGCCGGAAATAAACGGAGACTGAGGAAACTCAGCAGCAAAATGTGCAGGAGCAGATTGCGCCACCGCAGACAAAACCAGTTTCGGCCGCAAATTCATCGATTCGAAGTGAAGCTATGTTTTCAACAATGGCTATGCGCTCACAGTTGACTCAACAGCTAGCTAACAACGAATCTATGAAATCGAATCCTGAATCGCTTCAAAACATCGCACAAGTTGATCTGAAAGCGCCCTTAACGGAGAGTCAGGCAGATCAGCAAATCAATAACAAACCTGAATACGATCAGCGAAAACCACTTACTGGTAGAGATCCATGGAATGGAGCTCTGTTGCCCAGGACCCTGTTCACAGGTGATGGTGATGATCTCGTTGATATCCAACAGAGTTCCGATGGAAGAGTTCATGTGAATGTAAATGGAAAGGAAGCATGGTCCGGGACAGTCAGACAATATCAGTCACTGACAATCAATACTGGCGCAGGAAACGATACTGTGAACATCCATAACATGAATTATTTGGTCGGTACTAAGCTTCAGACCGGTGATGGAAATGATGTAGTAAATAATCAGAGCTCGCTTACTTCGATCGATACAGGTGCGGGAAACGACACGGTCAACTCGAATGGAGACAATAATCAAATTAACACAGGCGATGGAAACGATATTGTAGAAATAACCGGAGACAATAACGAAATACAAACCGGAGACGGAGCTGATTGGGTTCGCCTGAGCAGTGAGCGCTTTACGAATGGAGGAATTGACACTTACTCCGGTTACGCCAACCGCGTTGATACGGGAGCAGGAAATGATTCAGTGTTAGTCGAGGGACCAATCGGAGCAGCCATTTCTACCGGTGACGGCGATGATTACGTTGACAATAAAGGCCGTGGTTCCACTATTCAGACCGGCGATGGAAATGATTGGGTTGAAAATAGCGGAGATTACAGCAAAATCGCAACAGGCGGCGGAAACGATCGGATCAATCAGACATCCGGAGAAGGAACAACAATCAATCCAGGAGAAGGCTACGATCATGTTTACGTTAAAGAAAATCATGATGGATCGGACACTGGCGGTTATTGGATGAGAGATTCTTATACCGGACAGGATTACTGGGTGCGCAGTGAGGAAAATAGCGTGGCTCCAATCACAGTGGAAACAGATGGCAACGATGTTGTCTATAACAGCGATGATTCAAAAGTGATCGTTGATGATGAGAAGTAGGAGATGTTGCGTGCGAAAGAATTGAAATCACCACAAAGAATAAAGGTCACAAAGGATTTATAAGATCTAAGTAATATTTGTTCTTTGTGTCTTTGTTCTCCGTTCACTAGGTGAGTTGGATCGTCTTCCTTAAAGAGTAAACAAATATGTAACAGGAGGACAAAAAAATGGGTGGCGGACCAATAGGCGATCCAACAACAAAACCTATAACCCGAACGGATTCTGGCAATGTCGGGGCAACCCAGGATAAACAACCAATCACAACCCCACCACCGCCGTCGAAACCTGCGGACGACCCTGCAGTAACCGCAAAAACTTCAACAGCCTTGAAACAGCAAGGAACCGAAACAAAAAGTCAGCTTCAGATATCAGGACAACTGGTTCAGCAAAACTTGAATAACGCCCTACCGGCCGGAGCGAAACCACAAGCCGCGGTCTTTGACGGACCCGGAATGGATCTGAAAAATGTCGTTGTTAGAAACTTTGATAAACCAATCGAAGCTGCAGCTCATGTAATGAAATATGAAAATACCGACCCGGCTCATGCGTCGCTGCAGTTTCATGAATTAGTTTCCAAACACAAAGATGATCCGAAATATCTGAAGGAATTTTTCGGAGCAATTGGCGGCGACAAGAGCAAAGAACTAATCGCACGATCTCACAATTTCCTGTACATCAGCCGTCCCAATAACTCAAAAGCGGATGTTGATAAATATACAGGAGGTGTGCGAGATGCTATTCATACGCTGCATAAATCTGGCGATCTCACATCATCGGACGTCCAGGGCATAGTGCATGCTGCAAACGCTCAGGGAGTGGATACTCTAGCAAAACTTTCTACGTCCATTTCGAATCTTCCTCAAGCAGAAAACTTGAAGAAGTCGTTTGCTGAAAACAATATGCAGCTTTATCAAGCCTATCAGTGGAATGCTACAGCGAAAGCGGCTTATGCTACATCAGCTGCGGAATTGATGGGGAAAACTACCATCGAAGATCAACTGAAATTCATGAGCAAGCTGAGTAAGGAAAACAAGCTTGACTCATTTGTTAAAGATGCGACTTCTTATCAACCTCAGTCCGTTTATGAAGCCTCTTCCACGTATGAAGGAAGAAAGGCCGAGGCCACTCAACAGCCCACAGGTGTCGCTAATCTTGTCAATACTACCTACATAGCAAGTCACGGAGGTTCGCGTGATCGGTCACTCCCGATTAATGTTAAAGAGTTGGAAGACCTTCGGTTAAACATGTTCCAATCAGCAGCAGACGTGTACTCTGACGCTAAACGGATCCCAATCTGGTCTAAAAGCACGGACATGAAAGATGCCTTATCCGGAATTTTCCAGGATGATTTCGATAAGATTTGGAAATCTGGACTTGCACAAAATAAGGCGGTATTTGATGACGAAAGCAACAACCCACACAGGTCGGCAATTCAGCCGAAACTGGAAGGGTTTTTCCAGCATGCTCTGTTTTCTGAACCTACAGGCCAGTATCGTGATGAGACGAGTAAATTTCTTGCAGGAAAAATGAACGGTTGGATGGCCGACATCAACGATTCAAAAATGTCAAAACAAGCTTTCTCTGCGAAATACGGAATGGAACGGACTCAACTCACGCACATCATGGGCGAAACCATGGGCTTTGTTAACAATGGAATGCAGACTGCGGTTAAGAGTGCGAAAGATCGCAAGGCTGCGAATGAAGCCGGATTAAAGTGGATGATGGATCTTGGATTCAGCTTACTGCCGGGAGGGGGCATTCCTAAAAAGATGCTTGGAATCGAAGGCGCGGAAACGATTTCCAAAATCGTTGCAGGTGTTCATGGAAAAGCGAAGGATGCGTTGAAAGATATGACCAAAGATGAAGCCGTGAAATATTTGTTGAAAGAATATCCGGGTTTGCGCGCGGATAAAGTCATGGAGGAACTCTTTCAGGAACTGCGGGAAGCAGCGCCAGGTAGCGACGGTCACGATCTTTTATCTGCGCTTCAAAGTTCTTACACTCATGTAGATTTGCACCCCAAAATTCCTGGTGGCGTTTAATAAGGTTATTCGTGGCTTAGCGTTTTTCCGTTAAGCCCCTTGAAGTTCCGGAGACTGGCAAGGGCGACGTTGTGATCGCCCTTGCTGCAACGCTAAATTTCCATCGGCTCTAATGACGGTGCAATTATTAGCGGTCAGTCCAATGGATCCATTAACCTATTTTGCTGTGCATTAATTGTTCTCTTAGCTGCTACATTTGCGAGTTTCATTTCTGCACTTCGCTCCTCATCTTTTTCATCCAGCAGAAGTTTTGATAAAGAGCAGGTTAGGGACTTACATTAATAATGGCCGCACAGTATTTGATGACAAAAGTTCAACAAAATTGCGCGCAAAACAACTGTCACTTCTAAACTACAACCGTTTCAATGTTGCGACCTCTCGCGCGCGTTGTGTTTACATTTTGGATATACGGAAGCGAATATGCCCAAAGAAAAATATTTGTCTAATGTCGTTCTTCCTTTTTGGAAGTCTTTCTAATGCTGCCAAGGTCATTAGATTCACTATTTCTTCTTGCAACTGCTTCTAAGAGGTCCGCATTTTGATTTGTAGCGGCTATAGGTTTTGGCTCTGAATGCTCTGAGCCTTTTGAATTTTCCTTATTCTGCAAATCCTGTGATTGATTGGTGAGTTCTTCCAAATATTCGCTAAGTTCGTTCGCCGTTTGATTCTGTTCTTGCAATTTTTCCAGATAATCCTTTTTGTCTTCATTCGTTTCGCTAATCGACTGACGAAACGCATTAAAAAGGGTGTCCTTCAGGTTTGGTTGCTGTGAAACTTCAAATCGCTGATGTGCAGACGATGTTGAATTTGTTTTTCCGTTAGAGGACTTACTGGAAGCCGATTCAAAAGAATCTGGAATCGAACTTATACCTACACTTACGCCCGGTTTTTTTTCAATCGTGGAATTGTGAGTCTCAATAGTTTGAGAAACACTAATTCCGTTTGATTTTTTGATCTGCATTTTTCCTCCTGTGCGTAGACATGTGCTACGTTCTCCCAACTCAAGAGAGCAAGTTCATTGCCAAAGGAAACAATTTTGTTCACGTCGATGTCATGCATCACCAGAATGCGAAAAAAGAACGGAAGTTGCTCATACTGCGATTTAAGTTGCCTCGGTTCAATTCACAAGATTTAACATTGTCATTTCTTAGCGCGGGACAGTCTTAATAAAATCTAGTTGCGCTGAGTTTCGTTCGGCCTTGCAATCTTTCAGTTTTTTGATGCTATAATTTGACCACCCCCAGGTTTTAAAAAATCCACCCATATATCCGATGCTCGCAGTCTCTCTTTTCTAAAAATCAGTCAAGTAGTTTTTGCGTAAAACTACTGATGGCTGAAGTATCTCTCAAACCCTGAACAGGAGGTTGTAAATGAAACTCAGGAAGGCGATGTTCGCCGTAATTGTATGCGCGTGCTTAATCACGCCAACTTTGTCGGCGCAGACTGATAGCAACGATGCTCGCGATGCTGCATTGAAGCGGCTTCAGGATTCGGCTGGTGGGATGTTGGTGGTTTCGAAGCACAAAGTCAACGGGTGCTGCTCGATTTATCCGGCTGCAACCCGAAGCAAGTGCCAGGCTGGTCATCACACAGGCCCCAACGAAACAAGACAAGCAGGAGCAATCCTTATTGTTTTTCCGTAACTTTGGTGCTGCGCTTGGAGTGAGTGATGCAAATGAGCTTCGATTTCATTCCGAAGTCATCGACCAACTCGGCGAAACGCATTTAACATGGAAACAATTTCATGGAGGCGTCCCCGTATTTGCCGGTACCATCAAAACCCATTTTGACGCTTCGAATCAACTGAAGGCAGTAGTTGGAACTGCAATCCCTGGTATATCTGTGAAACCAACACCGACATGGGAGAGCGGACGTGCCGCAGAGGTTGCTCGGAATTTCGTAATCTCTGATCGCGGGAATTCAAATAATCTCAGAATTGGAAAGAAAACTCTCTACGTTTTTCGGGAAGGCCTGGTGAAAGGCGTTCCAGGTGCCAACCATTTAGCATGGGAGATCGAAGTTACGGATGGCGCGGGGATCCGCGACTTCGTTTATGTGAACGCGCATACAGGAAAAGTTATCGACAGAATTACTGGTGTACACGATGACCTGTTTCGACGCGCCTACAACGGCAAAGGTTTACCAGTTGTTCCCAATAGTTATCCGAACCGTCCGTATTGGGTAGAAGGGGATCGATTTCCAACCAGGCAAGAGGAAGCAAACAACATGATTATCGCTTCCGAAGAAACATATAACATGTTCAAAAATGCGTTTGGATATCTTTCATACGATGGTGAAGATGGAATCATGGATGCAATCTTCAACCGTGGATATGGCTGTCCGAATGCATCATGGAATGGTTCGTTCATTTCATTCTGCCCTGGTTATACAACGGATGATGTAACCGCTCACGAATGGGGGCACGCTTACACTCAGTATGCAAACAATCTGATCTATCAATGGCAATCCGGTGCTTTGAATGAGTCTTACTCTGACATTTGGGGTGAGACGATTGATTTTATTAATAACCGTGGCGTATGCATGCTCCTGGTGGACCGCGCACTACAGCAGCATGTTCCAGTTCTCTCTCCTCCGGTAGGTCAGGTAAAAGTGAATTCGCCTGCAGGGATCGCTGGAGATAAATTCGCTCAATCTGCTTCTTTTGGTCCGCCATTAACATCGACGGGTATTACGAATGACGTAGTAGCCGCGCTTGATCCTGCTGATGCAGCGGGACCAAGCACATTGGACGGTTGCTCAGCACTAACAAACGCTGCAGCCGTTAGCGGAAAGATTGCGATTGTGAACCGTGGTACCTGTACGTTTGTTCAGAAAGTACTCAATGCACAGGCTGCTGGCGCTGTTGGAGTGATCATCGCAAACAATGCGGCCAATGGACTTCCGCCAATGGGTACTGCAGCCGGAGCAGAGAAAGTGACAATTCCATCACTTGGAATTCAACAAGCTGATGGAAATGCCATACGAACAGCTCTCCAAACAGATGTTGTGAATGTAACTCTACTTGCGGAAGAAGGCGCCGATCAATCGTATCGCTGGTTGATGGGTGAAGAAATTACTTCGGGTGGCGCACTACGCGATATGTGGAATCCAACATGCTATTCCAATCCTGGAAAAGTCACCGACACAGCGTACTACATCTGTAACGCAACGGATAACGGTGGTGTACACATAAATTCCGGAATACCAAACCACGCTTTCGCTTGCTTATCGATGGTGGAACGTTTAATGGAGAAACTGTTACACCAATCGGTCTTACGAAGGCAGTTCATATCCACTTCCGCGCTGCTACGGTTTATCACGTAGATGACAGTGATTTCATTGATCATGCGGATGCGTTGGAAGCATCATGCGCAGATCTCACAGGGCAGCCACTTAATGCTCTGACCGGCGGAGATTCTGGCGAAGTCATCACTCCGGCCGACTGTGCTGAAGTAACCAATGCAATCGAAGCTGTTGAACTGCGGACACTACCAGCATTCTGTAATTTTGGTCCACTCCTGAATCCTGGACTACCAGATCTTTGCGATGCCGAAGTTACAAGCGGAGTTGTAGAAGACATCCAGTTGTTCGACTTTGAAAACTGATCCTGGCTCATCATGGATCATCGGCCGCACTGCAACTTCACCTAGCTTCACACCTCGCGATTGGACATGGGTCAGTTCACTTCCAGATGGACGTGCCGGATCCGCCTTCTTCTCACCTGATCCGAATAGCGGTAACTGCGTGCCAGATGATGATGAAACTGGAGTTTTGAATTTAACAAGTCCTGAGATCATTCTTCCTGCGACATCCGACTTTGCTATGGCAACATTCGACCATTGGATTGCCACTGAACCAGCAGTCGATGGAGGAATCTTGTTGATTAGTGTAAATGGCGGACCATTCCAGCAAATTCCGCCATCAGAATTTACTTTCAACAACTACATTGTGTTCTTGCTTGGAAGTACTAACCCATTAGCAGGACTGCCAGCCTGGAGCGGCACTGATCCCGGCTCAGCCAGTCAAGGATCATGGGGACGTACACACGTAAATCTCGGAAACTTTGCACAACCCGGAGACTCGATCCGCTTGCGTTGGGATTTCGGAACGGATTGTGGAACTGGAGCCACCGGTTGGTACGTGGACAATGTAAACGTCTTCAGTTGTCAGCCAAACCTTCCAGAAATTTCAATCAGCGATGTGGAAATTGCTGAAGGTGATTCTGGAACTACTCCGGCAACCTTTATTGTCACGCTTACAACACCAACGATAGCAACTGTGTCAGTCAACTTCGAGATAGTAAAGGGCACAGCAAAACCAGGCCAGGATTATAAAAAGAATAATGGCGGCACTCTCGTTATCCCGGCTGGAGCTACGGAAGGTGAAATAACGGTTAACATCAAAGGTGATAACAAATCGGAACAGGACGAAACCTTTTCAGTGGTACTGAGCGACGCAGTGAACGCAACACTTGTGGATGCTGAAGCTCAAGGTACGATCCAAACCGATGATTAAAACAAATTTACTTTCTGATATTAGGGGCCCGATGTTGAATCGGGCCCTTTTAATTGTGTGCTGTGTATTCTCATCGCTACTTTGGAAGCATGTCAGGCTGAAATTGGTTGTATGCGTGCGAGCACTTTTTCGATTCGATCTTTTTCTTTATCAAGATCGTATCGTGCTTGAAGATTCAACCAAAATCTTTCTGATGTACCAAAAGTATCTAGATAATCGAAGCGCTGTGTCTGCGGAAATGGATCGTTTTGCGTGTACGATCTCATCGATGCGTCTAGGAGGCACGCCGATATCAGTAGCAAGGCGGTATTGTGTGATTTTCATTGGTAGCAAGAATTCTAGTTGCAAAATTTCCCCAGGATGAATGGGGATCATTTTTTTGCCATAACGCTTCTCCTAGTGGTAATCCGTTATTTCAACTTCTTCGGCATCAGATCCAATCAACTAAAACAAATCCGCCATTGATCATTTATTCTGATGCTATATTGACCTTTTCGATTTCCTTTCAATGCCTCTAAACGGTTTCCCGGAGGTATGCTTAAATCGGATAACTTTTCTGCAGCGTCCAGAAGTAAAAGTTTTCGACGGGCACTCCGCTGCACCTCACGTGAAAATCTGCGAACAAGAATCCTATTAAAAATCTTTTCGGTATCATCGCCCTTAAAGGTCTTGATCACACAAAACCTATATTAACGCTCCCCGTTAATAACGTCAAGCGTTATGGTCTCCTCTCGCTCCTTTACTCCCTACCGTTAGCAACGTTTATTCAGCTCCAATCCAACACGCACATTAGATTGGAATCAGCTGTAGCCAAGAAGTGTCTTTCCAAAATTGAAAATCTGAACGACGGAAGCTGGTAGTTGGGCATATGGTCCGGGACATAATGCGCTGGGGTTGGGATATTTCGCTATCGGTGACTACGATAAAGCATTTCAAAATCTGGAAATTGCGTGGCAATCCAATTATCGTGAACCGTCAACAATCTACACTCTTGGGAAGCTGTATGGAATCCGTTATCAACGTGAATTAGCCGAAGCAGCATCCATTAAAGAACAAGTGGCTTCGTGATGAGCAATTTGTGAAAAATCTAGAGAAGAGCTTCGTGATCCGGCGGTTGCATATCTGAAGATGTCGAAAACGAGCATTGATTCGCCTGCGTATGCGGAAGGTCTCATTGGATTTTAGCTTAGAAGCGATACAGTGATGCGCTAAAAAATGCCATTGAAGCTTACAAAGCAAGCCGGTTGGTCTTACGATGCGAAAAAACTGGAGGGAGATCTTTATCAATCAAGAGCGAGTGAACTTGAAGATAAGGGTAACTCTGAAGAAGTCCCACTAACTCATATGCACAATGTCTTGATACTTTGAAGAAATGTGCAGAGCTAATGAACAATTCGTACGTTCCAACTGGATTCGGCAGTATTTTTTATCAGATGGCAAATTACGAGTTTCAAAAAGGAAATGATCCGACATCTTTACTTGAACAATCGCGCAATTCTTATCAGAAATCGATTGAAATAGATCCGTCTAATTATGAGCCGTTCGGATTTCTAGGACGTGATGAAACTCTTGCCGCGCGCTGGAACATAAAATTAGGGCAATCTCCGAGCACCCTGTTTCAAACCGGCCGAAAAAATTTTCAAAAAGCCATCGAGTTGAATAAAGAAGAACCGACCGTCTATCAGCTATATGCAGATATGCTGCGAAGGGAAGCTGAATGGCTTCACTCCCAAAAACGATCTGCAAGTGAACCGATTTCCACAGGATTGCAAATCGTCAAAAAAATCTCGACCTTGATTCCACATCGGCCGAAGCCTACGCGCTGGAAGGAACGTTTTATCTTTTGAAGGCAGAAGAGCAAACAAATAAAGACATACGATCCAGATTTGATCGCCAAAAGTAAGACTTCACTGGAGTATGCCTTGAAATTGAATCGCTGGCTGAAAAAGGAATATCACCCGGTGCTGGAAAAAGCAAATAAAAGCCTGAAATGAGGCGAACCATTCACGAAGGTTACGAAGAGCACTACACCAATATTAACGTCAAACGTTATTGTTCACATTTTAAAACAAACTGACAATTACGCTGGGGACTATTCATTGATCGCGTAGTTTTTATAGAAGTTATCTAAGGAAACTCTTCTAATATTTTAGCTCTATTTTAGTTCTTATGATTTTAGGTTATTATTTGAACTAACTTATACTTGGTAAAAGCTTAAGTGTCTTTAAGCCGCATTCATTGAAGGATTAATCGTAGACTCAAGAATCGCTGAAGAAGCTCCAAGCGGATTTTCCACAATCCCTCCCGGACCCTGCTAAGTACTACGTCTTCAACTTTCAAATAGAGTTCGTGATCTATAGATGGATTACGAAGAAACAAAGGAGATAGAGAAGTATGCTTTCAAAAATTGATAAGGCTAAAAAGGAGAAAGAACTCCTTCGTAAAATTGCATCCGACATTCATGAAGATGCGCGAGCCAAAGCTGTAAAGCTCGATCAAGGAAATTATCCGGGTTATCTACCGTCAACCTGGTATGCATTGTTTCAAAAACAGTTTCTTCGCCACACCGGCGAAAAAGAAGTGGAAATGTTTTTTTTAAGCCCGAGTGGTTGGCTTAAAGGACTCCACCTCAATGGTGCGTTAAAGAAAGAAACCGAATTCATTGCACGGCTTAAAACAGTTTGCGTTACATTGAGAAAATTTGCTAATGAAAAAAACGCAGGAAATGTTCGACTCCTTGGTGAAATAGCTGCAGAGGCCAAAGTGCCAGCGGAATGGCTGGCGAATGTGATCGATTCAGAATCAATTGAATACAGGTTTAATAAGATCGGAATCGCATGGTTGAATGAAAAGGATAATTCTGTTCTTATTCCGTCGAATGTGGGACTGAAGAAGTCAGCTTAAGCTGATGGCTCAGTTAGCGATAAATATATATGATCCCAATCATGGTTTGGGAGCTCACCCCGCGCTGATTCAAGCGCAGGCGTTCGCTGATAAATCGACTGGCAGTTTCATTTTAATCAGGAAAGCTATCCAGCGCGGTTCACTGTGCAAGCTGCGTAGCAGGGGAACGCCTCTCATTTCGGAAAGGCCACCGTCTCGTTGTTCGCGCTGAGGAGGAAGAATGATGCTGCCAGTAGTACTACAACAATAGCAGATTCCGATTAATTTACGCTAGACTGTAGGGGCGGGGTCTAAGACCTGCTCGCACGGTAGTGCATAGATGTATCGCGCCTTAATCGCTGCAAATCGGTACGCATATCTGCCGCACTTTGATATCGCAAATTGCGATCCTTTTCCATCGCTTTAGCGATGATCCGTTCCAGATCGGCAGGCACTTTCGAATTCAATCGAACCGGTGCAACGGGTTCTTTTGTAAAGATTGCTTCCAGAGTTTCTCCGGATGATTTACCTTCAAAGGGAAGTGCGCCAGTTGCCATTTCGTAGAGCACAACTCCAAATGAGAAAAGATCGGTGCGTGCATCGAGATCTTTTCCGCGTGCTTGTTCGGGCGACATATAAGCAACTGTTCCCATAGTCGATCCGCTTTTTGTGAGTTGTTGCGGTGTGCTGGCAGTGGGCATCTCCGTATCTGATTTCAGTCAGCTGGTCTGTTTGGCTAGACCAAAGTCGAGTAGTTTTGCTACCCGCGTTCAGTCACGAAAATGTTGGCCGGCTTAATATCGCGATGAATGATGTGTTCGGCATGAGCTGCATCAAGCGCGTCCGCAATTGGAGTAGCCAGTTCCAGTAGTTGATCGATTTCCAGCGGCATTCCATCGATGACATGCTTCAACGTTTTTCCTTTCATCATTTCCATGGCAATGAAAGGACGTCCTTCGTGTTCGCCGATTTCGTGGATTGTGCAGATATTCGAATGGTTCAGAGCAGATGCTGATTGAGCTTCACGCCGGAATCGTTCCAATGCTTCCGGAGTTGCAACTAAATCCTCAGGAAGGAATTTCAGTGCGACATGACGTTTGAGGTTCAGATCCTCTGCCTCATACACCACGCCCATACCGCCGCCACCAAGCTTATTTAGAATGCGATAATGTGAAACAGTTTCCCCGATCACCAGTGAACCCTTACCATTGGTTTGTATTGTACAGCAGGATTGTAAATTGCCTCGAGCAGAGACACTGTGCAAAAACTTATGAATTAGTTACCGGCTCTTTCGGGAGGATCTCTAAGAACCATTTGGAAATGGCTGGCATCTCCGATTCAAAATTGCCTGGTACCGAGAAATTTAAAATGCCAGAGCGCTGACCGCTTCTGTTCTCAAAATCATGTTCAACTCCACCAGGTATTAATATGAACGAACCTTTTGAAGCATGAATCCAGCGGCCATCAACAAGCACACTCATCGTTCCTTCAAGTACGTAAAAGAGATCGTCTTCATCATGACTGTGCGCTCCTGGTCCTTTCGTGTGAGGTTCAAGCCACCACTCAGAAACTGAATACTTCTTTCCAGTTTCTTCTCCATCTGCCTTAAACACACTGCTGATCCGTCCCATCGGATACGAACGCCCTTCACCGGGAGAAAGGATAACGATTTTTGATCCGTTTTGATTTGCAGTTTTTTCGCTCATAACATTTTTCAATTACTATAACGTTTCTGGGAGCCATTCGTTACGGCTTGGATCGAATAATATGTGTTGGTGTTTTGATGAAGCAGAAATGAAATCCGCGAGTACTAGTTCGAGACTTGACTTGTAAATCAAGATTCTGTTTCGTCTGACAGCGCTTCAAGTTCGGCCACCACTTCAAGATCTCGAACACGTCCTGCTGCTCTTTTGACCTCAATCAACCGTCTTAATCCAAGAACCTTGCACTCAATTCCAAACAGTTCCAGGCTAACCGAATCTTTCAGCAAATCTTCGTATGTACCCCCACCAGTGACATGACCCAAAAGATCTAATGCACCAAGCGTTGTAATCAGCGTAAAATTGAGTCCGTTCGAAATAGTTTCTTCATCCCAAAGAAATGGCAGCCCAGGCGGAGCACCGCGCAAATAGGGCTGATATGGCGCGATTGTTTTGACAAGAGCTGAGATGTTCTCTTTCGTTCTTTGGTAGACAATGTCTAAATCTTCAGTAAGCCGAGCGGATCCATGAGCCGTTGCTGCTGCTCCACCTATAACGATAAACCGCACTCCTGAACTCACCAGAAGCGTAATGAGCTTATCAAATTCTGTCATCGTGGATGTCGAAGCCTGTGGCCGGCGCTTTGAAGTTCCGCAGCAAACCGCTGAAGAGCCATCAAGTTTTCAAAACGTTGCTGCACAGTAAGCTTCAAGTTTTCACGTAGAAGGGTACGGTCGATGTCTTTTTTGTAGAGTTCTATTACCGGATCAGGACGAATCCTGGAGGTGTTGGCGTTCACGCGCTTGTTCATTTGAATAACGGACATGTAAGTTGTTACAACATACATTTTATCATTTGGCCTTCAGTGAAACTAACTTTCGTTTTGTCGTCTAAATTTCTTCTTATTCTTTCATTCCTTTTGCCTCTCCGCGAGCTGTAAAGCCCTCAATAACAACTTCGTTTGAATCGGCCTTTAATCATTCGCATCACCATGCTCAACCGGGTGTGAGCCATTTGTGCCTGACCCCTGCGTATCTGGGTGACAGGAGGAACTCATGATCGAAAGGTTGGAAATCAATCGATTGGATCCTGTGAATATAAAGTAGTTTTACCTCTACGCCATACCTATCTTATTAGGCATGGCAAAAGACACAGATGACATGACAGAGCAGGAAATTCGCAAAAGAATCATCAGACTCGGATTTAAAGGCGACGAAGAGTTATTGAAAACATTTTGTGAAAAGCTGCAGGCAGGGCTGCCGCCAAGTACAGGTGTGGCCTTGCGCGGAAGCGTTGTCACAAACGAACGCTTTGAAGATCAAAAAGAATTTGATGCCGATGGTGAAGGCACAAGCGATCTGGATGTTACGCTGATCGGAGATGAAGTAATCGCGAAATGGCATGAAGATGCTTTTTATATTCCGAAACTTCACACGAAGCCGTTATGTGATAAGGATCCCGATGTTGCTTCCGATCTAAAAGGACTCCGTGAAGAATTACAAAAAATGATTGGTCGTCCTGTTAATTTTCAAGCGACTGCCAACTTCATTTTATTTCTCCGCGACGTTTTGTTCGACCAGCCCTATTTCACACTCATTAAATCGGGCGAAACTTCGTGATCTTGACTCTTCTCAGTTATAACATCCGTTACGGTGGCAGAGGCAGGGAATCTTTATTGGCTGAAGTGATTCGCACAGCCGCTCCCGATATTGTTTTATTTCAAGAAGCGATCGATCCGGCAGCCGTTGAGCGAATTTCAAAATTAGGCGAGATGCCATTCTGGGCTTCAAGGCGGAATCATTCCAATGCTTTCTGCAGCCGGATCGAAATTGCACATCATGAATGGCATCATCCAAAAGGATCCAGGCACAGCTTCTTAGAGCTTGAACCCTCAGGAACGAACGTACGTATTTTTGGAGTTCATCTCAGGGCAATGTTTTCTAAATGGGGTGAAAGGCGTCGTGTGGTAGAAATTCAAGCGTTGCTGAATGGAATTCAGAAACATCAAGAAGGATTCCACGTTTTAACAGGCGACTTTAATTCGATTGCGCCTGATGAATTATTGCCAACTGCAAAAATGCCATACTGGATACGCACCCTTGTATGGTTAAGTGGCCGCGACGTTCAGCGAGAGACTGTAAAACTGATTCAAAAGAATGGCTACGCAGACGGCTTCCGGAAATTGCATAGTGATGTCGAAGGCTATACATTTCCAACAAGAGACCCGCATCTCCGTTTTGATTACGTTTTCTTGCCCGAAAGATTTATCGATCGTCTTACCGAATGCACCATCGTTGATCAGCATCCTGCTAACCAGGCTTCGGACCACTTTCCCCTTTTAACACGCTTGAACCTTTCCTGAGCCTGGACTAAATCTTTTGCTCCCGGCAAAAAGTGAGTGGCAGAAAGCGCTCTCTATTAATCAGTCATCGTCACTAAAGTATGATTTTGAAACTGGATTAAGCGTAATTGCGACGAATGAGTATCTCCTTGTCAAGTTCTTCTTCGTGGGTATTTCTTTTTTCGTCCGGAAGCACAGGACATTGTGTTCCGATTTCGGTTTACTTGGAAGTTGGATCGACTGTTTCTAGTAAACGGGACAACATAAGTCGGGCACGATTCGCGGAGGGATGATTCCCCTCTGTATCTATCTCCACTGCTTGTTTTAAACACTGTATAGCTCTTTGGGGTTGTGCTATCTTCAGCAGTATCTCACCGAGATTGGTAAGCGAGTCTATATCAGATGGAAATATTTTTAGTGCTTCCGTGTATTGTTGGATGGCGCTTTCATAATCCCCTTGCCTTTGATAGATCGAGCCGAGCATCGCGTGAAAATAAGGATTTAACGGATCCATCAATAGAAGGGATTTGAAAGCGGCTACAGCAGTATCGTACTGGCCGTTCTCTTCATGAAGTAGAGCAAAATGAAGGGCCGATGCAAGCGCTTCGGAAGATACTTGTTCACCGCTCTGGTTTTTTTCCTGTCGTTGGTTTTTTTCGGTCATCCTATCTTCCCGGCTACAGAACCGTTTTGATCATCGGTCTTCTTTTTCGTGCTAGCTGCCAGAGTTTCCGCTTGATTGAAAACGCTCAGCAAGTTATTAATCTCAAAATTTCCCAGTTTATCCTTTCCTTCAAGGTCCTTGGTTGATTCCTCAAACCTTTCCCTGAGTGCTTTCACAAAGGCATTGAGTCCGCTGGCGTAATGTGTGGGGCTGGAGCGAACATCGACTAGATTTTTTGCTAACCCGGCTGCTGAAAACAGACTGGACTTCTCAAAGCCCGATTTCGAAAATCTTGTGAGATAGCTTGCGGGCTTAGAAACGGAAGCTTCTGAGGCAATGGCGCCTGAATTCAAATTCGCACCGGGTTTCGCAGTTGCCTTGGTATCAGCTCGCGACATCGAGGAGTCTTGCGTAAAAGAATCGAGGGTTTTCTGTACATCTCTTAGCGATTTTTGCTTATCTATATTAGATCGCTGGTTTGCCGCCCCTTCTAAGGCTTCTTCATTCGCGTTTGTCGACTTCTGTTGTGTGACCTTGATCAGTTTTGTTATTCCATCCGATGCCATTACGAACTCCTCCTAATGGAGTATCTTATTCATTTCGCTATGCAGTATATTATATTCGCGAGCATTTAGCTGTAGTATGTCCGTACATCATCCCAATCTGTTGATATTTTCAGCGGCAAACGATCCTCATGTACAAGCGGTACTGCCACACCTCACACGCAATACGCGTGCATTGATTTGTGACTTTTCTCTGTTTTCAGGACAATGTTGTGCGTCAGTTCAATTTTCGGATTCGCCCTGTGTTGTCATCCATAACCAAAACGGAGAAAAGTTTTATCTTGATCGAGTGGAGGCAGTCTGGTGGTGGAGACCAACAACATTTCCAGTCAATGATCATCTCAACAAAGAAGTTGCTGAATTCCTGATTGAGGAACACTCCCATTTTTGGGCAGGCCTAATGGCCATTCTGTCCCAGAAAATTCGATGGTACAACTATTTTCAATCGAACCTTCTTGCCACAAGAAAGATTTTTCAGCTGCATGTTGCTCGCGAATGTAGAATGTCTATTCCAGAAACACTCGTCACATCCTCACCTCATGAGGCTGCAAACTTCATACGGAATCATGAGCGAGTTGTATTCAAAGCCCTGTTTGGTACCGATCAGATTTGGCGTCCGACTCAAGAGATTACTGATGAACTGATAGCGAAGCTGGATCATGTTGCAGTCTGCCCAGTTGTATTCCAGGAATTCATTCCTGGCGGCGAAGATTATCGAATAGTTCTCATTGATGAATTCGTTCAGGCTGTAACGTTTGATACGATGAATTCCCGCTATCCGCTGGATGTGAGCATGGACCCCGAAACCCAATGCCGGGTAGATATAATTCCTGATTCTCTTTTATCGGCTCTTAGAAAGTTCATGAACCAATTAGGCCTGCGTTATGGAGCATTTGATCTAAGACGAAAACCTGATGGAGAATTTGTTTTCCTGGAGATCAATCCTGCTGGACAATTCCTCTATCTCGATCTTCGTGCAAAGACTAGCATAGCGAAAGCGATGGCGAATGCACTCTCCTGTAAGAATCTATGGGATGAAATTCCGGAAGAGACTTCAGAGCCGGCGTGTATCAACTATGATCTTGATCGACCGTTTCTTTTGTGTACTCCTAAATGGGAAGGGAAGCGTTACTAAAGTAAAGGAGATGCCAAGTCGCTCACGAGCGAAAACAAGATACTCTGGCAATTTAGTTGATAACACTTCGCAACAACGGCGTATGGTTGATAAAAAATCATAAGCGATAAGACATTCGGCCTTGGCAATCGACATGCCAACGTTTCATCGACGAGCAGTCACTACCGAAACGTCAACTCAGTTGTTGAGGGTTGGCAACAAAGTTACCAATGGAATCCATCTGATATACAATAGTTCGGGGACTCATGCGGACGGGGGCATTTCTTTTAGCGTTAACACTTTTCGCTATCTCTCCGTCTTTCGCTCAAACCAATGGCTGCGAAATTGATTTTCAAGCTTCACAAATCTTTCCTACAGGTAATACACCAACCGCTATTATTACCGGCGACTGGAATAAAGATGGAAATCTTGATATTGCAACGTCAAATTTTCTTGCACCAGGCATCTCCGTATTATTTGGCAACGGTAACGGTACTTTTGATCCTCCTTCAGGTGAACTAAACGCAAATCTAATCTACTCACTGGAAAAAGGTGATTGGAATGAGGATGGAAATCTTGATCTTGTTGCAACACTGAGCTCAACTGATAACGTTGCTGTTTTATTAGGTGATGGAACAGGAGACTTTGCTGCTCCGAATAATTTTTCAGTTGGTGACAGTCCTCAATTTGTAAAATCCGGCGATTGGAATGAAGACGGCAATTTGGATCTGGTTGTTGCAAACAATAATTCGAACAATGTTTCTCTCTTGCTTGGTTCCGGAAACGGCAGCTTCACCGGTCCATTCAATTTTGCAACGGGAATGCGTCCAACATCCGTAACATCTGGCGATTGGAACGAAGATGGCAACCTTGACATTGTTACCGTAAACCGTTCGTCAGGTAATGTCTCGCTTCTGCTTGGAGATGGAGCTGGAAGTTTCGGCCTTCCAGTTTCTTATACAACAGGGAGTGATCCGCTATCGGTGATTACTGGAGATTGGAATCTTGATAGCAATCTGGATCTCGCGGTTGCCAATCTTGCATCGAACAATGTTTCGATTTTGTTGGGAAACGGTAACGGTACATTTGATGCAGCAGTCAATTACAGTGTTGGTGCAAATACCTATGCTGTAGTTTCCGGAGACTGGAATGAAGATGGCAAACCGGATCTTGCAACAGCACATCGATTCAACAATCGTGTTTCAGTTTTAAAGGGGAATGGTAACGGCGCCTTTTCGGTCGATTTGCAACTTTCCGGAGGAAGCGGTCCGTATTCGATTGTTGCGGGAGATTTCAATGAAGATGGCAATGCCGATCTAGCAACTGGCAATGTGGATGGGAATGATGTTTCCGTTTTTTCGGGTAATGGCAGTGGCGGCTTTCGCAGCCATACTAATTTTCCAACGAACAATTTTCCGTTCTTTGTTACCGCTGGTGACTGGAACGAAGATGGAGACCTGGATCTTGCAACCGCCAACGTTGCCGGAATTTCTGTGTTGATCGGAGACGGGTCAGGAAGTTTCGGATCGCATACTCCATATACCGCCGGTTCCTTGCCCGTTTCAGTTGCTTCCGCTGACTTCAATGAGGATGGAGATTTGGATTTGGTTGTGGCTAATAATTCTTCAAGCAATTTCTCTTTACTGCGCGGCAATGGCAACGGAACATTTGACCCTGCAATTCATTTCGCTACAGGAAGTGGCTCGTATTCGATCGTTGCAGGAGATTGGAATGAAGATTCAAATCTCGATGTAGCTGTCGCGAATTCACAATCCCAAAATGTTGCAATTCATCTAGGCAATGGCAATGGAAATTTTACTGGACCAACATTTTTGCCTGCAGGTTCTGGAACGATGTCAGTAATTACTGCCGATTGGAATAGAGATGGAAACCTTGATCTCGTCGCTTCAAATTTTTCCAGCCATAACGTTTCTGTATTCCTTGGAAATGGAAATGGAACTTTTAGTGCAGCAACAAACTATTCGATGGGCAATGCTCCTTACACGGTAGTAACGGGCGATTTCAATCAGGATGGAAATCTCGATCTGGCGACTTCGAATCGTGTCTCCGGCAATATTTCCGTCCGGTTAGGAAATGGAAACGGAACATTTGGAGGCGTAACGCATAAGCCTGTGGGCCCAGAACCTTATTCACTAGTTGCAGGTGATTGGACTTCAGATGGAATTGTAGATTTAGCTTCAATTCAATATACGCTGGACAACATTTGGATCTTACCCGGAAATGGAAATGGCACTTTTGGTTCTGCTGTCGCTTTCCCAACGGCGAAACGGCCCCGGTCCGGATTCACAGCCGATCTGAATCATGATGGAAAACTTGATTTGATCACAGCTAATTCAGACGCAAATAATGTATCCGTGTTATTGAATCTTTGTACAGCAACCCCGCCTTGCATGTTTGAAGATCCATTTGATGATGGAATTGTTGATACATCAAAGTGGACGATTCTGAAACCCAGTTTCACTGAAGCCGGTGACGCGATGATTGGATCGTCATCGCAAAAGAAAGCGTCGGTAATCGCAACCGGTTTTATTGGTTGTGGTACAAACTGCACGATCGATACATTTATGCAGACTGCCGGCGGATTCCGAAACAAAATTTGGCTGCTTGGATGGTATCTCGATAAACAAAATACGATCGAACTTTTAATGAAAGAAGAAAATGACAAATGGATTCTAAGACAGCGCGTGAATGGAAGAATCGTTGCAAAGACAAAAGCTGCGCTGACAATCCTGCCAAATGTTTCCTATCATGTCACCCTGACCTACGATGGCAGCACTATTCAATTGAATGTTGATGGCGCAAATGTAGCTAATTTGATTCCAACTGTAGCTCCAACCGGTTCGGCAGGTTACCAGGTGAAGGGTACAACCGGCAGTTTCGAAAGCGTCTGCATCCGCTAAATCAGAATCCCGTTTTTCTGATAGAATTTTGATCTGCAACATCAGAGAAGGTGGGAGGAATGATGCACATCAAATTCAAATTCTTCGTTGTTATCTTAATTTTGCAGCTGCAAATTCCGGCGGGAATTTTCAGTCAGCCAATTGCGAACAGCCGGACAACTTCAATTGATGTTGCTCCTCAGATTTCCTTGCCTGCAATCGATGATCAAAACAAAATTGCAGAATCTTTTTCCACACTTCCACTTACCTTTGAGCCGAACTATGGTCAGGCAGATGATTCCGTTCAATTCATCGCAAGAGGCAAAGGTTATGACCTTCTGGTGAAAGCTGAGGAAGCAATCCTTGCTTTTGCCGCGCAAGACAATTCGCAGCTAAGTTCAGCTGCCGGTGTTACAGCATTTATGTCATCTCAGCAGTCGAATCAATTGTTTGTTTTCTACAATCAGCGGCAAGTCCCAAATGGTCCGGTTAAAATTGTGCGAATTCTTGCCGGCAGCGGGAACTCTTAATTTGCGAAACGGCAAATCTTTTGCTTTTTGGCAAAGGCGTTCCTCTGTTCAATTCCTTTCTGCTTCTCGTGATGAGGATTGGTATGCGCCTTGCTTTGTTCAGGAGTCGGAGGCAGCAACAAATGATTAAAGGAATAAGAACGGGAACGCAGATTGTTCAGCCACAGGCATCTGATGAAATTCTGGGCGGCCAACCTAAAACAAAAACACAGTTTGGTATCGGAGGGGTATCGTATTCTTCTGAAAAGATAAAGCAACAATTAGGGCCCATTGAACAAGGGACAACATTCATCGATGAATTGAAGAAAGATATGGATGCTGACTTGGCAGAAAGAACTGATGTTCAACAAGCGCAAGACATGATGGGAGAAGCATCTCGAGCAGAGCAGATGATGCAGGATATATCCTCAAAAATGGAGAATCAAAAGAATCCGCAACAGGATCCGCAATCCAAGTCATGGTGGTCCGAGATCTGGCATTTCTTTTCTAGTTAATTCGAAAACAGGAGTGCCTACTATCCTTTATACATAGCAGAAAAAAAGGGCGTCCGGTGGGACGCCCTTTGTGTAATTCCAAATTACTTGCAGGTATAGACCTGGAAGTCGTCAATGTACCAACCGAATATCCCGGTACATCCATCATTTCCAATATCTAAACGTACTCTGATCTTATCATTTGGACCAGCGTACCCAGTAAGGTTAATGATGGAACGTCCCCAGGACCCGCTAACCGAACCTTGATCGGTTCCAGAAAATGCGGGTTGTCCCGCGAGCGGGTTGGTGTTCCCTGGAGCAGGGTTTAACACGAGGTTGTAGGGATTGTAGATGAAGGCGGCTGATTGAACAGTCTGCCATGGTCCATTGTTTACACTGACCTTTACATTCCCACCGTCCCATCCAATTTCAGTTGCGATCCAATGATCAAAGGAAATCCTTGGAGCCGATGCAGAGGATGGTATGGTAATCTGAGGACTCGTCAGGTGAAGAACGCCGGATTCATCTCCTCCAGGACCACAAGTTCCGATGTTCGGATTGACTCCAAAGAAGCCTTTTCCTGCACGATTATCCGGAAGCTCGGTGACAATCACCCAATCACGATCTGTGAAGTCAGCAGGTGTTACCGCTTCATGACTAACACTCCAGAGCGAGTTGGACAAAACAACATCTTCGAAAGTGTCTTTGAAACGTACTTTCAACTTGTCACCAGGCGCACAGAGTGCGGGTGGGTTCTTTGCCAGAATCGGCTGGAAGTTGCACTGTGTAGGCGATGTGCTCATTTCAACTGCTTGCATTGCTTGTTCAACTTCAGTGACATCAGCAGTGCTAATGATTTGGCCTGAAGGCAAACCCGTAGCAAGATCGGGAAGATTCATTCCAACTAGATCTTCAGCAGATTGAAGGATAGAAACTTCGTGATCTGCGAAATTACTTGCCGGACCCTGGTAAACCGCCATTGCGCGGAAATAAATATGCGCTGCTTTTGTAAACCCTAACGCAGTAATTGTTTGGCCGTTATAGGTACCGCCATCGACAATCAACGCATATGCATGATTTGGCACACCCGAGTTCAGATGTACTCCACCGTTATCGCCCGTTCCGCAGAAATATTGGGTATCGGTTACTTTTCCGGGATTGCCATAACAGGTTGGATTCCACATATCGCGGATCGCTCTGCCGAAGGCTGTGGCATCTTCACCCATCAACCAGCGCACAGTGTTATCTGAGCCTGTTCCACCACGCGCTAATGTTGCGTTCACCGTGGTAGGGATAGCGAGCTGACCCTTGATTGCATTACCATCAGTTTGGAGGATTGATAGTGACGGGATTGTGGGATCGGGTAACGCGTCGCCAGCCATGTTGATGATACCCGCCGTATTGTTCGCAACGATTACGCCAACTGCACCATTTGCCTGGGCGTTTCTTGCCTTTATTTCAAAGCCGCAAGTTCCGCGATCAACAAGTGCAATCTTGCCTGCTATTGCTGCGGCGTTAGCCCACGAATTAGGAGCACAGACAAAAGAGGGAGCAGCGCAACATCCGTCGCTTGTGCTCGGTGCCGCCACGCCGTCATTTGCAAGAACAATGTCATTCGTAAGGTTGAAGCTCTGTGGACCGAAAGCAGCGCTGCCTGCTTGTTTTTGCCCTGCGATTGCTGGAGGAGAATTAACTGTAACCGAGGGTGGCAATGCTGTGGATGTACTGCAGCTATTCGCAGCAACGAGTGCCAGGGGTGTCAGTCTGACGTCCGTTCATAATATCGACAGTTTCACCCCAAATATCGGAATACGATTCATTCAGCGCACCCGATTGCCATTGGTAAATCAAGTCATGCGTGTATTGCGTATAAGCATGGCCCCATTCATGTACTGTTACATCATCGGAAGTGGTGCCCGGGCAAAATGAAATGAACTGTCCATTCCAGGAAGCATTTGGGCATGCATTGCCTCGATTGAAAATGGAATCCATGATTCCGCCTACGCCATCAAACGAATCGCGGCCAAATGCAGTTGAGAAGAATCCATATGCTTCGCCAGAGGCAAGAATCATGTTGTTGGCTTCGGTTGAAGCTGTCGGAAATGGATTACCTTCTACCCAGTAGGGACTGGCCGGATAATTTGGACCAGGTGCTGTTTGACCGAGCGCATCGTATGCACGACGAAACATTGAGTCCACGATACCGGTAATTTGATCTACAAATTTGCCTGTATGCGCGTCGATGTAAACGAACTCACGGACGTCTGCTCCGTTACTAACTTCAACTTCCCATACCAGATGATTCTGGCCTGGTACGCCTTGTAGAAGCCCTGAACGAAAAACCATTAACCGTGTTCCCGCAACAGAAATCGATTCGTCCTTTCCTTTCTGATCAATGATTCTTGCAAGAGCGGAAGCTGCAGCATCATCCGATTTTCTGGTGGGATTGTGATTCACATTAATTTCCGGAATGACGGTGCCGTTAATCGCGCGAAGCTGTCCGGCAGCATCGAAGTGAGTTTTGAGAACTCCGGCAAAAACAGGGACTCCAAAATACTGCTGCGCATAGGATAAATGTTTTCCGCCTTGAAAATCACTTCTTTCATCAATGATTTTCAATTCGGTCATGGCATTCTTTAATCCAAAAACACTGCCGTGTTTCTGCAAGAATGAAAGAGATCGATCTTGCGCAGAAGCCGCTTTATCCAGCGCTTTCGCGCCGCCTGCACCAAATCCGATAAAACGCACTGCGCCCGTAGCATCTGAAACGTAGACTTTGGTTTTAGCTGGACTCTCTTCCTTAAGCTGTTTTATGCCGACGGGATCAAGCGCTTTTTGGTTTTTTGACTTTTTGTCGCCCGCGTGAGCGAAAAAAGTAAACTGGAAGGCTACGAATAGAATCGTAGCAATCAAAAACAACTTTCTCATGCACCCTCCTTGAAGGGATTACTTAGAAATGTGCTGTAACCTGAATCACAGCACGAGATTCGTCATTGTTGCCGATTCTTTGTAAGCGTCACTTCCAGTACTGCTTCGTAATCTTCTGCACGGATACTTCGATTCATCACGGGATAAGGATTGAGAGAAATTAGATGGATTGTAAAGCCGTGATATTCAGCTTCAGAAGAGTCCGAAACTGTGTTGAGCGGAACGGACGCAGATTCTTTTTCGTCCTTCACCAGTTCCAGCTCAATCCTGGCATTCCCTTGTGTAATGCATTGTTCGCCTTTTGGGCATCGGGAATCCTCAAGAACGGAAGTAAATTTAATCTGAAGCTTCTCCTGCTTGTCCTGCTTGAATTCAACTTGCTGGCCAATCTTCATAGTGAATTCTTGATCCAGCAAACCGTTCTGAACCTTCTCTGATGCCTCCACGCAAAACTGAGCGGATATCAGAACGATAAAGAAAATAGAAAGCTTCATGTTACTTATGGGTTGCGATTACAAGGATCGGGGTGTTCCGTTACCGGAAAGAAGAATAAGAAGATTAAACCATGTTAAAACCCATGTCAATGACTTTAACGTAAAAAGTTTGTGGATCTGAGATTTTTCAGGAAGGCTACTAATTACTGTCGATCATTTGTTGAGGGGATCGATGCGGCTTTTTCGGGTGGCTCAGTTACCACAAATTCAAATTCCATTTTGCCTGAGTGAATCTGGTTCTTTTCCAGAGCCAGCATCTGATCCGAACTATTCTTATCTGTTAGATGGAACCCTGACGACTATTGCCGAAGATGCAAAGGGATTTGTCTTCATCGGATTCAACCCATCGATGAATGACCTCGGTCAGGTTTCTTACAGCGCTATACCGGTGCCGTAGCCACCATTCAAATGCACATGAATTTTTGGGGAGTTTAACGCAAATCTGTGCGTTACCAATATGGAGGAGAACAAATGAGTTTCATCAGTAGAAGGATGCCAAATTCTGTAATAGTCGATGTGAATCAAAATCCGCAAACTGAAAGTCCAGTCCAAATTCAGACTCCACTAATTCCGAATTTTGGTATTGCGAAAACCGCAGATCAGTTTGAGGCTGCTCCTGAGAATTTCTATTATCTCGAGGAGCAAGCCCAGAGTGCATCTTTAATCCAGCCTTCTCAAACTCGAGATATTACCGTGGAAGCTTCCTCTCTGTTTAGTTCTTATGAGCCGAGTGTAGGTCAACTCGATAATCGTTTACCTCAATTAATGGACCGTTTGAATGCTCTAAATGAAAGAAGCGCAGACCTTCAATCACAAATCGAGGTTGCAGAAGGCGAGAAGTTAAAAGCTCAAAAAGCCCTTGCCTCAGTAATGGAGATGATCAACTCAAATCTACCGATTACTGATGAACTACGTAAACTACTGGAACCAATAGGAATTGTTGGGATGATTGCTGACCTGCCCATCATTCCTGGTGTTGTAGGCCTAGAAATTCTATACAAGCAAAAGTTGCAAAAGATCAAGACTGATCTGGAGCGAAAGATCGGAGAAATAGACACCAATATCGAGTCATTGAATTCACAGCTGGAAGAAGTACAAAGCGAAATGAATTCCGTCTCTGAGCAGATTGCGAAAGAAAAGGAGCGGCAAGCGAAAGAAGCTCAGCCTTCTCAGACTCGTGATCCGATGACGACTACAGATGCAATTGTTGCCGAACAAGCTTGGCAAGAGGGTTTATCCAATCAAGATCTGACTCAGATGGAGAGCGCCCCAGCTGCAATTCCGTTTAATCCGATCATTCATAAGAACATTGACGAATAGCGAGAATCCAAAAAAACATTACTTCTGGCGCCTGAAGTTTTCTTGAGCCCAGTTTTCAAGATAATTCGCCTTACCTTGGTAAAGAATGGCGAGATCGGTCTGGTTCTTCAACTTCGCTGCGTCTCCAAGGAAAAGTAATGTCTTGCGCAAAGATTCAACATTCTCAGAATTGAGACCTTTTAAGAATCCACCGTCTAATTTAGGAGCCGTTGTTCTAACAAAGGACTGAAATACTTGAGTGTCATTATTTGCTTGAAGTGCATCAAAGACAGCATTCTTATCTGACGCATCCATTCCATGAAATCCGCGGCTCATATCAATGCCTTGCTTGGCACCTGAAGTAAATAAGTTTGTTTTTTTATCGATATCGATACCATCCAGGAGGCGCTGATCGATGTTCGCTCCGCTCGCTTTCACAAATTTATCCGTCAAATTCATTTGTTGAAGCCGTTCCATTGTGGAATTCTTTTCAGAGGGTCTCATCGAACGCAGACCATTCGTCATATCCGATCCCGTCATAACGCCAAATTGAATGATGTCGCCTTTGTTTCTCGGAGGTAATTTTTGAAACACTCCAAGATCGTTTGCCTTGACCTGCTCCGCAATCTCAGAATGCAATATAGAACTTTTACTCATAAGAACATTCAATGCGACAGGATCAGCATTGTCCATCCACGCCCGAAGACCTTTTGCATTTTTCGCTACAGCATCAGGTTCTACATTTTTGGAATCATACTTCGCTCGCTCAATAATTTTTTCTGCCTCGACCGGAGTAAATTCTTTTGCGAGACGTCCCATTACTTTTGTAGATCCAGCCATTGCTTCAGATACTATTTGTCTGCTGTCTTCGGGCCAATTTTGTGATTCGGTAATAATTTTTCTCAAATCATCTTTGCTCGCTTTTTCTAAACGTTCGCGGGCGTATTGAACTTTTTCGGCTGGAGTTTTAAGGATGTCTTTAGACATGACCTGAATTTCAGGTCCAAAGTCGGTCTTTGCTTCCTGAGCTTGCGGTTTAAAATCAATCAGGATTGCTCTTGCAGTTTTGTCGCTGATCGGGTTAGGGGATGGACCCTTCGTTGGAGATTTCGGAGGTTGACCGCTTTTTGCAGCTGGATTGTCCGGCACTTTCGCATGATCTGGCTTTAACGCATTGAGGAGACGATCCACTTCCGAAAGTTTCCCCGGGCTTCCTGAATGGGCGAACCGGTAATGAAATGAACGGGATACAGGATCCTGTCTATTTTTCGTTTTCAAACGATCGTAAAGTTCCTTCTTCTCACCATCGGGTAAATTTTTAAAGGTGTTTTCCAATTCATCTAATTTCTTGCCTGGCGGCATTGTCCGGCTTTCGGTAATATCGAGCACTTGCTCATCAACAGTTTTCGGTGCTCCTTGATGTACAACATTTCCAGATACTTTTAGATCGCCCATGTTATCTCCTCCAAGATGCGCGAAAATATCACCGCGCAACTGCAATCGTTAATAAAGACGGGTGGAAAAGGGAGTGAACGTGGGCTGCTTTTTCCGTACGCAGAAATCTTCGTATCGTGAACAATCGATAGACCGAATGAACGGCCGGTATAGCCACGATGAATTTGAGAATTGCCCACCACGGTTGAAAATGGAGATGATCCCATGCGCTTGATTTTTCCGCACTAATAAATGGACGGGATTGTGGCTTGTTAAGCCTGATCTGTCTAATCGAAATTAGTTTGGAGAAGTGCTACATGATACCTCAGACATCAAAAAGTTCTTTTGCAAGAACAGATACTGTTTCACAAACGTCAACTCCAGAGAACACACAAGTGTCAGCGGAGACGTGCGAGACCCCATCGACATCATCCAGCGAAGTAACGGGACAGCCGGCGAATGCTTCGGCTCCTGCTACTGAACAAAAAGGGTATATGGAAATGGGAGCGGAGATGATGAAAGATTCTCTCAATCGCGCCTTAGAGACCGGAAAATCATTTCGCGACAATATATATGAAGGCATTCCTCAGCATCCGGGGTCGAAAGGAACGGCTTCAAAGGAAGTTTCCACCGGAGAATGTGAACTGCCCGCGCCGCCTTCAAGTGCACAGGACGTCGCCAAAGTTGACACGACAAAGATGACGGAAAGCCAGAAGTTTGATCACTACAAAAACCTAACTGAGCTTGGCGGTGGTACATTTAATTCAGAAGCGGGAGCCCGTAATATCGTAGGGATCCGTAATCCGACAGCAATCGACGCAGGCAAACTTGACCCGAAAACGTTGAATTCCAAAGGTGTGTATGATGATACGCTCGCCGTTTTATGGCAGGAAAAAGACGGAACAAAAAGGGTCGAAGAATTCAAAAAAGCAACTGTGGATCCTGCCCGCAAATTTACAGAAACATCTTCGCAGGATGTAAACAAGGATGGAAACAGGGATGGCGGACGTCTCCTGCCTGGATTTTACAAGTATGAAGTGAGCACACGTGACGTGGAAACAAAAGATGGAACGAAACAAGAGCCGGCTTTGAGACCCACAGAAGACGTTCCTGTTGAGCGCGATCTGAATGGCGATGGCTTTTTCAACGATGGTCACGATGATAAAAAATCAGGAAAAACGATTCTGATCCATACCGGGTATAACAGCGAAACCGGCAGCGCGGGATGTCAGACGATCCACAAAGAGGACTGGAATCGATTTTTGGAATCCTTTCCGGAAGACATCGCAAACAAAAATGACATTGGATACACCCTGGTTCAAGTCGGCGATTAGCAGATAAGTGGCGGGCCGAAGATTCTTGAGAATTGATTCACCCCCCGGCTGCTGCGGGAAAAACCTATGATGCCGGGGGCATAGGGGACACACCCATGAGGCGTAAAAGCTTCATGGGTGCAAAGATGAAATGCTATTTTTTCGGGCTGGTCGGAAGAGGCATGTTAGAATTCCAGATATCGCACTGCATTTTCCAGGTTCCTTTTACATTCTTCGACACATTCATCCACTTGCCGCTGTCTACTTTCGTACCATCAGCGCCTATGATTTCGTATGTGCCTGTGCCCCATCCCATCTCGCCCATGGTTTCGCTAGAAGTCACAGTAATTTTGACCTTCGTTACGCCTTGTTCTTTACCGGCCTTAAGCTGTGCCAGGATTCCTTCTGAATTCCGGGCGGTTTCCTGGTTTGGTGGCATACGACAGCCATCTGCCGCGTACATTGCCGCAACAGCATCCAGGTTATTTGCGTTGTACTCTTTCTCCCATGTTGCGGCGCGGCCCGCAAGATCCGACTGATCCGCAGCCAGTACCGGAGCGGCAATAAAGATTGTGCACACCACGATCCAGACCCAGGTCGCGATTTTCTTTGTAGGCATGTTCCTCCTGATAAGAATTGTCTTTACCTGTTTGTTCTGGTTGGTTGTTTACGAGTATTTTTACTCCACAGAGTAAAAATCGTTTGAAAAAGGATTTGTCTTCTTTCCAAGTATTACCTGAAGAAGCGTTCAAGGCAAGCACGTCAAAGATAGACGAAAGTTAGGTAAAAATAGCTAACCATAGCTACTCAGGGAATCGCTTTTAGGGGCCTATCCTAAATAAACTGAGGACAAGGACCGATGGAACCAATTCGAATAGTTGTAGCCGATGATCATCCGGTTGTGCGTGAAGGATTGATCGCGATCATCAATGCACAACCGGACATGCTTGTCGTTGCGGCGGCGGAAAATGGAGTGGAAGCGGTTGAAGCTTACCGATTGAACAGGCCGGATGTTTTGTTGTTGGATTTGGTGATGCCAAAAATGAGTGGACAGGATGCGATAGGGGAGATTCGCAAAACGTTTCGCGACGCGCGAATCATTGTCATGACATCGTTTCATGGTGAGGAAGATATTTATCGTGCGCTTCATGGCGGCGCTCGTGCCTATCTCCAAAAAGAATCACCGACAAAAGTTTTATTAGAAACGATCCGTGCTGTTCATGCGGGAGAGCGAAAAATTCCATCGGAAATTGCTGAACGTTTGGCTGCTCGCATTCCATCTTCTGATCTGACCACTCGCGAATCGGATGTCCTGAAACTAATTGTGAATGGTCTATCCAATAAGGAAATTGCTGCTCAACTTCATACAACCGAAGGAACAATAAAAGGATACGTTAGCAATGTCTTGATCAAGCTCGGTGTCAGCGATCGAACTCAAGCTGCAACGGCTGCGCTTCAACGCGGTATTATACATTTGGAGTAGTACGTATTTTTACCCGCCCCTACAAAGACACAGAAACGAAGTAGTTCGGTTCCTGTTTCCGGTTGACTCTGAATGCGGAGTGCTCCTTTGATTTGATGCACGCGTTCTTTGATGCCAGTCAATCCAAAATGCCCATCTGTCGAAGCGGTATCCGGATTGAATCCGACACCATCATCCCGCACCAACAACTCGATCTTGTTTGATTCATACTTCACTTCCGACCCAAAGAGCTTTTGCGCGGGCATGCTTCATAACGTTTGTGATGGCTTCTTGTGAAATGCGAAGAAGTTGTTCCTCTACTTGCGGTGAAAGTTTGCGCGGTTCTCCGATCACATTCATTTGAAATTGCAGATCGCTATCAGCAATGATTCTTTTTGCAGTTTCCGAAATTGCAGTTGGTAATCCAGATGATTCCAGCTCTTGTGGTCGCAATGCCCAGATTGTTCGACGGGCTTCTTTCAAACTGCTTCTTGCAAGATCCTGGGCTTTTGAAAAATGATAATTGGATTCTTTCTGACTTTTGACTTCTTGTGCAGCATCAAGCTGCAAAACAATTCCAGATAAACCCTGCGCGAGAGTATCATGAATTTCTCGCGCAATCCGTGTACGTTCAGCCAGCACTGCATCGAATTCCGCTTTGATTTTCTTGATCCGGAAACGGTAGATCGCAGCCGCTACCAAAGAAAGACCGATGGCGCACAATAAGTAAAACCAGAAGGTCTGATAAAAATATGGCTTTAAATAAAAACCAAGTGAATCGCCAGTCTCATTCCAAAGTCCATCGTTATTGCTGGCTATCACACTGAAACGATAGTGACCCGGAGTGAGTCCAGTGTAATAGGCGACTCGCCTTGTGCCGGCTTCTACCCAATCTTGATCAAAACCCACCAGCTTGTAGCGAAATTTTACTCTTTGCGGAATTAATAAACTGAGAGAGGTGTAACGAAATTCAAATTTCTTCTTTCCTGGCGAAAATTCAATTGCCTGAGCCTTTTGTCCTAATGAACGGAACATCATCAATCAAAATGTCTTCAATATAAACAGGAGGTTTAACTTTATTAGCCATCAGTTGAGAAGGATCAACAACGCCGACTCCGCGGATCGTTGGAACCCACAACTTGCCATCATGCGATTTCCAAAGTCCCGGCTGATTTGCTCCGATACACTCGGATGTTCTTAAGCCATCCGGTTTTCCATAAACAATAGAACGTATAGAAGTGATGTTTCCCAATGCGAAATCGTTTAACTCTTTTTTGCTAACCCTGAAAACACCACGATTGCAGGTCATCCATAAGTTTCCTTGATCGTCTTCACGAACCCCATGAATAAGATCGTCAAACAGGCCGTCTTTTTTTCTGTACTGAGTAAATTTCCCTTTGTAATGACGATTCAAGCCCTCGCGCGTGCCTATCCACAAATTTCCTTCAGCATCTTTATAAAGGCTGAGAATCCGATCATTTGAAAGTCCATCACGACTCGTGTAAACGCGAAATTTACCATTGCTCAGATGATTCAGCCCGCCACCTTCTGTTCCAAACCAAAGACTGCCATCATCATCTTGAACGATTGCGTGCACATCAATATCGGAAAGTCCTTGCGAAGTAGAATAGTCAGTAAATTTTCCATTCTTGAGCGAAGAAACTCCCGCTCCATTTGTACCAATCCACATTCCTCCATCTCGATCCTCTTGAAGAGACCAGATCGGATTCTCAGGTTCCACACTCGAACTGGATTGTCTTGTGAACTGAATGCATTTTCCATTCTTGCAGCGGTTCAATCCCGAATCATAAGTGCCTACCCACAGAAATCCTTCAGTATCTTCGAACACGGCACTAATCGAATTGCTGGAAAGACCATTCAACTTGGAATATTTGATCCAGCTGCCGTCTTTTTGTTTCTGCGCTACACCGCCACTTGTTCCAATCCAAACGCCTTCTTGTTTACCTTCATGAACAGAAAAAACATGATCATCCGGAAGTCCTTCTTCGATTCCGAAACTCACAAAAGCGCCATCCGCCAGCCGGTGCAAACCTCCTGGAACTAATCCAATCCAGAGGCTTCCTTCTCGATCTTCATGAAGTGCAAAATTCTGATCGCCGGTTGTGAGTTGAAACGATTCGAATAAACCATCTTTCCACCGGCTCAAGCCGCCTCCGTTTGTACCAATCCAAACGTTTCCGGCGCGATCTTCTAAAATGCTGCCAATGATGTTGTTAATTAATCCATCCTTTGTTGAGAACATCACCGATTTGCCATCACGAAAACGCCAGAGCCCGCCATTGCCACTCCCAACCCATAAATTTCCTTCGCGGTCTTCATTGAGTGCAGCGACTCGTTCAATCGGTGCATACTGAACAAACTTTCCATTTTTCAAAAGATCTAGACCTTTCGCTGTTCCAATCCAAAGGTTTCCTTTCTTATCTTCCAGAATTGACCAGATTGCATTGCTGGAGAGTCCATCGTTGACTTTGTATTTGCGGAGAATCTTTTCGTTTTTAACCTGGAAGAGTCCGCCTCCAAGAGTGCCAACCCACAAAGTTCCTTTGCGATCTTCATAAATTGGCCAAACCCTTGGATGAATTTCTTTAGGCATAAAACGTTCAAACTTGCCCGCTTTGTAGCGCAGCAACCCACCACCATCAGTCCCAATCCAGAGTGTTCCATTGCGGTCTTGCGCGAGACCATTCATCCAATTTTCTTCGATTTCTTTAGTGTTTGATTTGTCGAACACCTTAAAGCGGACGCCATCAAAACGCGCGAGCCCTTCTTCTGTTCCAATCCAGAGATAACCATCGCGTGTTTGTAAAATGCACATGGCGGAGTTTTGTGGAAGACCATTTTCGACTTGCCAGGAATCGCGTACATATTGAGTAATGGCTTTGTTCGGATCCAGGGCAAAGGTAGAACTGCAGTAGAGCAAGAAGTGAATCAAAAGGATTGTCGCCTTTTGCATCAAGATAAAGTTACCACGGAGTTACGGCGCTTTCCTAAACCCGGTGATTAGTAGTTTCCAACCACACTATCTTTTCTCTCTGTCTAATCGTCTTCTCGGGCTCTGATCCACAAAGAAATTCTTTCATAACGGTTCATTACGTTCTTTTTGTCTTCATCAAGGCCGGCATTCTGAAGTAGCGTTTCTTTGATGTCGCTTGCGGATTGTTTTAGTTCGTTTAATGGTTTGCCTTGCGTATCAACGTGGTTTCTTGCGTTTCCTCGATTCAGGCGGGAGGTTTGGCCAAGTGTAAGCTCAGACGTTGCGTCGGTATCTACTGTTTGAAAAATATCACGTGAGCCGTGAGCCGAACCAATTTCATTGTCATTCATTTTTAAGTACTCGTCCATGACAGCAAACATCGGATCGTTTGCGCTTTGTGGCTATTTTCGAACTCATATAAGCAGTCATTTGCTGTTTTACAAAATTGAGCTTTAAGGGTCTCGTTGATCCTTCATCTACTTTTAGTGGTTCAAAACCATCTTTTATGTTGCCAACTCCGGAGTTCAAATTGACTGAGGATGAAGAGTTCGTTTCTGTGTTTTCTGTTGTTGACTTTTGTTGAATGGAGCTTGGCTCCAGACGCTTGATCTGCATATCAACAATATATTATGAACTGTCAAGAATAAGAAAAGGGAAGAGTTGGATATGGCCAGGCTTCAGATGCATTGTTCATGCGGGGGCAAGAGGCATCGCTTGTCTTGAGATTTTTCAACCCCATGACAAGCGACGTATTACTAAGCGAGAACTAATCCCAATCGCCGGTTTTTTGCAGGCTATCGAAATTCACCACAAACTCACGCTCAAGCGGAGTACCATCTGCTTTCCGTACAGTTATTAGAAATGCATCTGGTGCGATGCCGCCATCTGTCGGATCTTCAATAACCGGACAAATACCATACATTGGTCCTTCTGACCCATTTGGATTCCGGAAACGTTTTGCTGCAAATCCATTTTGAAGCAAATTCTCGAGTTCGCTTAAGGTTCTGATAATGGGAGTTCCATCAAGAGCCAGCCCATTATTTTTTGCGAGATCGTCAAGCATTTTTCGACCTTTGGAAGTATTGAATGCTTTATCCGTATAACGAATCCACACATGGAGCCAAAGTCCCAATGGGTTTCCGCTGAAGTACCCATTACGCATATCCATAATATCGGCCTGTCTATTATTGCCGAGTCCTATAGGGTCACCATCACGGGTTGGAAAAACATAAAGGATTGCACGGTCCGCAATTTGTTTTGCTTTGCGTCCGGCTGCGTTGTTTGTGAAACCATCAACGAAAACATCGCCCATTACCGACCAGTATTCCAAATCACCATTGTGTTTGTATGCGGGAAGCGTAAAAATGGCGCGCACATTTCGTTGAAAAGCGAAAAAAGGCGTATCAAAAACAGATAAACCATCAATTCCATTTCGCCGGCCTTGAATTTTGGCGGGGTCGATTCCATTGATCTTGTAGTAATTGTCCGTAAAATCGTAAAGACGGTCTTCCTTATCTGCATAAACGAAATTAGCGGCTAAAAGAACAAATGTAGCAACGAACAGTAGCACTCCTATCCGAGAATATCTTTTCACTTCGATCCTCCTAAGTTACTAAGAGGCTCATTCATTAGAAAAAATACATCCGAACTAATCGGTGGTGAAATATAATCTCTACTGGATGATGGACGAGGACATTGGCAAATTGTATGAATCCTATGGCGTCATGGTTTCGTACATAATGCACAAGTACGGATTCAATCAGGCAGATGCGCAAGAAATTGCGAGTCAGGCTTTGTTAGAAGAACTTTCCCAGGGTGGAGCAAAATTCGATCCTTCACGAGGCGTCCCTTTGATTTCATGGATGGTACGCAAGGCTTCCTTTCGAGCCCATGATGAACTTCGCAAAAGGAAGCAGCGGAAATCGTATATCCATATAGATGCAGAAGATGTGAGCATCGAAGGGAAGTCTGGAATCGAAACGCCTCAAGCACAAAATCGAGAAAAACTGCTGCTGGCGTTATCTGGCGGAAAGAGGCCCGCCTCCAATGCGGACCATTTTTGAGCTCACATCGCAAGGATATTCAGCAAAAGAAATATCCGAAATACTGGAGATAAAAGTCATGCGGGTGCAATACCTTCAGCGTACGCTGAAAACGGAAGTCGTCCGGATCGCAAAAGAACTTCAATTGAAGCCGGAGGATCTATTCGATGAGTCCTGAAAAAAAGCGATCCTCAAAGAAACATTTTCTTGAAACAGAATCAGGATTTAGCCGATTGCTCAAAGAGAATGCGAAAGATATTCCATCTGAAGAAACACTGATCGCTATTCATGATTACAATATTCGTAAAGGTACACTGAATCTTTCTAAGCTTGCCTCCGGAATTCCAGGAACTGCAGGATATCATTTGAGCTTTATTATGAGTGCTGAACAAAAATCAGATCATGACGCGGCAAAAGAACTGGGTGTTAGTGTTCGTGATGTAAGAGTGCTGCAGGGGAGTCTAGAGCCAGTCAAGGACAAGACGTTATTTGAATTTTGTACCGAGTTCGTGAAAGAGCATCCGCAATTCAGTCTGCGTCCGCTCTTTACTATATTGAAGCGCGCAATCGTGCTGCATTCGATGTCATCTGGAGAAACGGTTATCCGGAAAGCAGCTCGTAAGAAACCACAGAAATAAAATGGAACGCAAACACCGTATCGCTCAAAGACGTGTCGATGAATTGCTGTATGACCTCGCGCGCCTTGCTCCAGAATTTGTCGATGTATTTCCGCGTCCACTTGATGACATTATTCAATTGTTGTATCCGATCTCATTAATTGAATTCGAAGAATTAACATTCGGTCGAGTTTCTGCCTACCTGAACAAGATTGGGATTGAATATGATTGGTCAGACGATACAGATGAAGCGCTGGCAGGTTTCATTTTTTTTAAGAATGGACATGGTTTGATCTTTACTGAAAAGAATGGCAATGCAGGCTTTTGCCGTTTTACGAAAGCACATGAGCTTGGCCATTATTGGGACTTTCGAAAAAAACATCAGGTCTCGTTTGCATGCCGTGATTTTCCGGGTGAGATCCAAAAGACAAACGCGGTGGATTACACTGAAGTGCGCGCGAATCAATTTGCAGCCGAACTTCTGATGCCTGCAGAGCTGATGCAGGAGTATGCCAGCGCTCCATCCGAAACGGAGAAATTACTCAACGAAGTTACGGAACGTTTCGGAGTTAGCCGCGCTGCTGCAAAAATTCGCTTAAAAGAGTTTGGTGCAATTCCAAACGATGATTGATATCTAGCTGGTGCTACAAGCCGCTAGGAATACTTATCAATCTCAAAATTAATTTTGGCTCGAGACATCCGTGCTCCGATGGCACAACTTTCACCGTTCACGTCCGATAATCCTAATTGGGCGTATGTTAAAATTAATTAATTAACCCCTTGGAGTATCATCATGGTTGACAAAATTGGAAGTGGCGCACCGCCGCCTCAGTCTCCACAAACCGATGCGGCAAGCAGTGTAGACACAACGAAGCCGGCCGAAACAAAAACAAGCACTCCGACACCAGCCGACAGCCCTGCACCGTCTATTCCGACTGATCAGAAAGGGCAAACTAGCAAGTTTAGCGAGTTTGCTTTATCAGGAATGGCGCGTGCAGCCCAGTTCGTTGGCTTCAATAAAGAGGCTGAAGCTCCGAAACTTCCTACGGATGAAGTATTAAAACGCAATGATAATCAGAAAGAGCCTAAACCGGAAGTCGAGGAACTCCAAAAGCAAGTAAATCAGTGGCGCACCGAAAACGGCAAGGACCCGGTTAAAGAAGATGGATATTTCGGGCCAAAAACGGAGAAAGCGGTCGAAGAATTCCAGAAAGCAAATGGGTTGAAGAAAGACGGTGATGCAGGGGTCGCAACACAGAACCGCGTCCTTTTGGAAAACGATCCGAATTTCAAAAAAGTTGATCCCGGAATCAAAGATCAGACGCGCAAGCTGATGACTGAATATGATCAGGATAAAACGAAAGTAGAAAACCTCCGTAATTTCGCTACAAGTCCAGGATTATCCAATCTTTCCACCGCTCATCAGCAACAAATGCTGGACATGCAGAAAGCGCGTCCGGATGACGCGAAGTTCACATCGCAATTAAGTACTCTCGCCAATGATGCAACATTTCAGAAGCTAAACGATGCAACAAAAACAGAAGTACTGAACCAGGTGAAAGGGTATGCCGGTGATCCGGGAAAAATCGACAATCTGACAAAGCTCGCAACATCCAAAGGTTTTGAGCAGCTTTCGAATGACACGCAGAACAAAATGATGGGTGCGTTGAAGACGCGTCCGGATGATGCACAGCTTGCGGAAGGTCTCGGAAAAATGGCTGGGAGTCCGGCTTTCCGAAATTCAAACGATAAAGTCAAAGATTCAGTGGTTGATACGATTGCGAAGAATCCACCAACTACGACTGAGAAAGTGGATAACACTTTAAATCTGATCGGTTCACCTGGCTTTACAAAATTAACCGATGCAAATAAAGCATTAGTTACTGAAGGACTGGCAGGGGCTAAAGCTGATCCGAAGTATTCAGAAAACGTAAAAAATCTCCTTGCTGATCCGAAGTTTGAAGCACTCAAGCCCGAAGAAAAGACTGCTGTGCTCAGTCAGGTGAAGAATTATCCGGATGCGCGTGCAGTTGCCAACACGCAACGGATGCTGCAAAAGGAATGGTTCACCGGACAGGATCTTGGTGATAAACAGCGATCGCTGAAAATGGTGGGCTATCTTTCTTCATATGATGCGGGAGATCGTAAAATTGTTGATAACACACTCAACAAGTTGCTCGATCCAAAATCCGACTTTAAACTTCAATGGAAGAGCTACACCGACAACACCCATGGTGAAGGTGATCATGACACGAAGACTATTTCGCTGAATAAAGGATTTATTGCAGCCGATAACAACAAGATGGTTGAAAACGTGAAGACGCAGCATATGGTTCTTTCTACGATGCCGCATGAAGTTAGCCATATTCTGAATAAGGATGAAGTTGCAAAGACATATAAATATTTCGAAGCGGAATATCGTGCGTGGCATGTTGGATTCCAGGCGCGCTATGGTCGAGTGCCAACAAACGAAGAAGCGATGAAGCAACGTATTTCATGGCAGCTTGATCCCAGCAGTTTTTACGGTAAATACGCTAAGGAAGCGTTGAAGGACCCGGCAGAGGCAGCTAAATTTTACGACTTATTAAGCAAGATGAGCGGTAAAAAAGTAGATGCAAGTAACTGGAACACTGTGATTGCAGAGGATCCATCAACATGGGCTAAGCCTAATGATCCGGCTCCACTGCCTAGCGGAAATCTTGATAACCATTGAATCTGATGCAAATAACCTTATTTGCGGTGGTCGTTGCTTTAAGTTTCGGCACGGCAAATCTGGAGGATAACAAAATGGATGATAGCATTCGTCTAAAAATCGCAAACAAAGTGCACGATGAACATGCCTGGAAGGTTGATGAGGTTCGAGTTGATGAAGTCGAAAATCTTCGACACGGTTCCTGTTCGTTTTATACAGCCGGACATAATGTTCGGCCACTTTCGTATCAACTCAATTACGCATTGTTATCCGGTGACACAATATTGAGCGTTTCGGATAATGGTGCCGTATCCAGAATTCTAGACGCTTGTGGTGCGGATGCGCCGGCTGCATGGTGGGCAGAAATCATTACCCGTTTTCATAAAGATCTAGGCGCGGGAATGGTGCTGACCGATTCAAAACGGAACATTGGTGCGATGGATTTGATCAAGAAAGCTGAAAAGGAATTCATGCCGCCGAAATTAAGTGATGATGCAGGCAACAAAGTTGTCAGCTTCTATCTTCTCGAACCGGAAGAGTTCGTCGTTTATTTCGTGAAGGCTACCCGCGCCAAGGACAGCAAGATCACTGTTGAAAAAGCGAATCTTTAGTCCAGAGATATCTGAAGTCAATGGATCAACGTCATTTATTGAACTAAACTTTCAGCTTCTTTGAGGTAAGGTGTGTATAAGCGGGTTAAATTTGCATTTAATTTGAGCGCCTCTTGGATAGTCATTTGTGCTTTGTCAGCGAATGCTTTGCGTTGAGAGACGTTGCTCGCTGAACGCGCTTGAAAAAGAAAAAAGATTCCACGTGTTGCAATCATTTCAGCAGAACGTGGTTTGATTTTAAGGGCACTGGATACCATGTCTAAGCCAAGCCTTAGTTCTCGATCCGCATTGCGCTTATTTACAAGATTCCATTCTGCCCACCGGTGATACACTCTTGCCTGTGAATACCAGGCATCAAAGAATTTAGGGGTAGGACCTATGTTTAGGCCTCGATTTTCCCATTCGATTGCTCTTTGAAGTTCGGTCTCAGGATTGCTCTGCTGTAACATTTTCCACCGTGCGGCAATCAATTCGATCTCTCCCCAAAGCGAATATATGACTCTGCTACTCTTATCTGCTTCGAAGGCTTTCTGAATGAAAGATCGCGCCTGTTTCAAATACAAAGTCGGATCTGTCTTATGCTCCACACAGAATTCTGCTCTTTTCCAATTTGACTGCGCCAATCCTCTGAATAATTCATGAAAATTGGGATTGATTTGCATGGCATTCTGAAAAGTTTCCTCTGCTAGATTTAAAGTGTCATTAGGATTGTGTCCGACCAAAGACAGGTATTCTCCTTTACTTACAGCTGCAAATCCAAGCGAAATATACGCGTTGAAATAACCCGGATTTATTTTTATAGCTTTTTTCAGCATTTCCAGAGCAGAGTCCAATGAATCAGTTGGGTCCAGGCCAACATCCATTTCATAAAGGCCCCTGACGTTATGAATGTTTCCTTTACAATGGTAAGCACTAAAATAGTTTGGGTTTAACCGAATAGCGGTTTGCAAAGAGGGATTTGCATCATCTAAGGCTTCCCGCGGATCTGCACCGGTTTCTCTCAAATATTCAGCTAAGTACCACAGTAAGGTAGCGCGCCATAAGTGTGAATCCACATCGTTTGGATTGATTTTTGTCGCTTTTTCAAAACTTTCGATACCGGCAGTAACTGCCTTGCTTGGATCAACGGTGTCCAGGATGTCCTCATAGGCTAAGTTGGAATAAGCCATTCCCATTCCCTTATGCATTTCTGAACTTTGGGGCTTCAACAAGATAGCTTTTTGAGCGGCTTGAACCGCCAGTTCAAGAACAGGGCGTCTATATGCCATTTGGCGATTTGTGTAATTTTCTGCCCAGGATGTATGGATATTAGAAAGTGCAAGGTACGCCGCAGCGTTTTTCGGGTCAGCCATCAACGCTTTCTGGCATGATTCCGTCCCTATTCTGTAATTAGTATCTGCTTGCACACCTGTTCGAATCTGCACGCGAACAATGCTCGACTTCAAGGTGCAAAACCCTACGTAACCCATGGAATCGCTGGCTCCTATTCGAGTGCTGAGTTCAAATGCATTACCCGCTTTCGCGAACGAATCCAGCGCTTGCGAATGATTTCCTTTAAAAAATAATTGCCTTCCAATACTGCGATACGCCTCTCCTTCCAACCTTTTTGATTCATATAACCATGGAATTTGTTGCAAGGCTTTTTCTGATTTTTCAATCGCTTTCTCATAACGCTCATCAAGAAACTCAACAACTGCCTCGGCATACTCTGAATATTCTTCCGAACGTCTTCCTTCACGAATGAAAGATAGCGCTGGATCTTTGTAATCTTTCTGAATTTCTTTCATCCGCATTTCTCTCTGTTCTTTGCTTCCGATGCGGGCAGCTGATTGGAGTTCAGTCTGATAGAGCATCGCTAAAGTTAAGCCATATGAGTAAGCAACTTCAGACGTTCTATATTCATGATCATTCAGGGCTTGTGCAAAATGTTTTCGTGCATCTTCATACTGTTGCAAGGCCATGAATCCTCTTCCAATCGCATAATGGCCTGGCCCTTGTGCGTTACTACCTAATTCAGCCATGCGCGCAGTGATGGCTCGAATCCGTTTCATAACAATTTCCCGTTCCTGCGAAGTATCGTGCAAAGGCATCAGATACGCATAACGCATGATTCCTTCAATACGTGCAGCTTCTGCTCCAAATTCCTGCAAAAATTTCGCTTGCTGATTCGCGCGCCATTGAATGATGCCAGCGACAGTTGCGGATATGACAATAGCAAGAATTGCAAATACGAAGGCGGCAACTGCAACTTTATTGCGTTGCACAAACTTTGAGGCACGATATGAGAAAGTATCTTTCCGTGCAACAACCGGAAGTCCTTCAAGATGTCTGCGGATATCTTCGGAAAATTGTTCAACCGATTGATATCGTCGCGCTGCTTCTTTTCGCAATGCCATCAACACAATGTTGTCGAGATCGCCTTCGAGTCTACGGCGCAAGCGATCGAGGCTTCCTTCGGGAAATTTGAAAGATTTCGAAGATCCGGCGTTTGCTTTCACTGTAATCATTGCACTGGGCAACTGTGGGTTCGATGTAGTAATGACGCGTGCAACTTCTAACGGTGTCCGATTTGTAAAGAGGTATGGCGAACGTCCTGTCAAAAGTTCAAATAGAACGACGCCAAGTGAATAAACATCGCTGGATGTGGTAACGGGAAGCCCTTGTGCTTGTTCAGGACTTGCGAATTCTGGAGTCATCAAGCGAATGCCGGTTGCAGTCAATCCTGGTTCTTCCGTCTGCAAAATTTTTGCAATTCCAAAATCCAGAAGTTTTGGAATCCCTTCGTTTGTTACCAGAATATTGGATGGCTTGATGTCACGATGTACAACAAGATTCCGATGTGCATACGAAACGGCGGCGCAAACTTGCTGAAAGAGTTCCAGACGTTGAGTGATATTCAGTTCGTGTTCATCACAATAATCATCAATCGGCTTGCCTTCAACATATTCCATGACGAAGTAGGGGAGGCCTGTTTTTGTGCTGCCGCCATCATGTAAACGAGCGATGTTTGGATGGTCGAAGGTAGCAAGGATTTGGCGTTCTCTGCGGAAATGTCGAAGCAAATCATCGGTATCCATTCCGCGCTTTAACAATTTGATGGCTACATACTTTTTGTATTGCTCATCAGATCGTTCCGCAAGATAAACCGCTCCCATCCCACCGCGCCCGATTTCTCTAACAATCTTATACGCGCCAATTTGTTCGCCGGTGGATAGTCTTTCTTCATGATCAGAAAGCAGATCGATTGCATTTTGAACAGGAGGTGTTTGGATGAATTGTCCAGCTTTAAAGTGTGCAGCTAATAGCGACTCGACTTCCGACAGTAGTGCTTCATCACCGCTACAGGCCTGTTTTAGGAAGCCGGAACGTTGTTCGGAATCAATTTCGAGTCGCGGCACAAAGCAATTCAGTGGCTTTCTCGAATCGTTCTACTGACATGAGGAATGTTCAATTCCACTAATGGGTTTCTTTCTTGTCTCCAGGATTATATCTCCGAAAGACTTTTGGTTGATTCTCCATATATAGAGCGCACGGATTTGGGTTGAATCCCGACATTCGGTGAAGGATTTATGGAATATTAGGCTAAGGGTATCTTCGTGTTAATGCTCACCAACGACAGCGCGATAGAGCCAGGCTCGTGCGGCTGTCCAGTCGCGTTCAATTGTCTTAACTGACACCTGCAATATTTCCGCAGTTTCTTCAGTTGTCATGCCTCCGAAAAATTTCATCTCTACAACGCGACTTTTTCGTGGATCCAGTTCGGCAAGTTTCTTGAGTGCATCGTCAAGAACGACCAGATCAATGTCTACTTGTTTTCCTGCATCGACAACCAGGCTCAATGAAACACGTTTGGCGCCGCCTCCACGCTTGGCGACAGCTCGATCCCTGGCATGATTTACAAGAATTCGCCGCATCATTTCTGCAGCAATGCCAAGAAATTGCGCACGATTCTTCCAATCAACATTTTCTTGTTTCACAAGCCGCATATAAGCTTCATGAACAAGCGCTGTTGTTTGTAAAGTATGATCAGGACGCTCCTTCCTTAAATAATGGCCAGCCAATCGCTTCAGCTCTTCGTAGACAAGAGGCAACATTTCATCAAGCGCAGAATGGTCACCTTTTCCATATCCAATTAAAAGTTTTGTAATGTGGGCTGCTTGAGAATTGGAATCTGCGGTTTCATTCATTTCGCAAACTTCAAAACGTGGATATTTGAACGTCGATCTTAAGTATTGAAGCGAATTTTAGCATAGAACTCGCTTCCTCGGCGGCGCGATTCTTCCTCAATTTATTCCTTCGAAAAAAATAGAGTGTCGGATTTCATCCAAACTCGGTGCGTTACTGAATATGGAGGATAACAATGTTCAAAATAGGACAAAATGTTAATGGATCAATCCAAGGAGTAACATCGGCAGTCACGCCGCAACAACCAGAGGAAGCGAAAGTAAAACAAACTCCCGTATTAGAGCCGCTTGTACAGGCACATTCTACTGAATATGCGTCGTCATTAATGGGTGAGAGGAGACTGTCGAACATTGCCATTGAGTTTTCGCTTCGCAATAAATTAGATGCGCCAGTGATACAGACGAATCAACCGGCACCCATTCAGCAAACACCGCCGCCTGTAGCCGCCGCACCTCCAGATGTTGCCGAAGCAAACGCATTGAAGCTCAACTCGAAAGGTCCCCAGGTAGAGCAGCTGCAGAAAGAGCTCAACGCATGGCGGCGTGATAACAATATGGCTGAAATTCAAACCACAGGCGTTTTCAGCACGGAAACAGAGCAGGCAGTTAAGGATTTCCAAAAGGCAACATCTCTAACAGAGAGCGGAATTTGGGATGGGACTACGATGCAGCGTATGGAGCTGGAACGCAGCAGAGAATATCAGGCGTTGGATCCTCAAATAAAGAGGGAAGTCACTTCCGCCTTTGCTGCTCTTGAAAAGGATTCTGCCGGACAGAAGAATTTGGTCGAACTGGTAAGGGACGCAAAATTTGCATATCTCCTGTCGCCCGACGCGCAATCTTCTGCCATCGCTGGGCTCATGCAGGGAGCGTCAAGCACACAGTTCCTCAATCTTACGAAAGATCTCGTCCTTCATGCTGCAATCCTTGAGAAGAATGAGAATTTCAAAAAGTTACCTGAAGAGACGAAACGAGCGGCTCTGAACACGATGTTCTACAAACCCGCAAACGGTGGATTGGACGCTGGAAATGGCACTAACGCCGTTACGGAGCTGGTAACTGATCCCAATTTTGGGAAACTAACACCGAAACAACAAGATCAATTTTTGGAGATTGTCAGAGCAAACCCTGGTACAGACACACCTCTAATGATGGAAGACTCTGATGGATGACACGAAAGACATGAGCCCAGAGGTAAGAGCACGAGCGATTAGTATAGCGCATGAAAGTGCTATGAACGCAAGTATGAAAGGTAACTGGAAAGAGAACGATCATAACTTTTCTGCGCTAATGTCTTTACTTCAAGATTCTGCTTTCATACAAGCGCCTGATGATGAAAAATTGGCGCAGTTGAATGGATTGTCCGGGCAAACAGGCTTGTAGTCCAAGGCTAACCGCAGTACAATCATCGGCGATGAATATTCTTTTATACTGCCCAGACAACGGTGTGACCCGGAACTTCATGCCGCATCTATGGATGTTTGTACTTCAATCACTGACACCGGCAGGGCACAAAGTTTATCTAATCGACGGGAATGCACAGCCATTAACTGAAGTCCAACTTCAGGAATATATCCGCAATCATGAAATTCAATTAGTTGGCATCGGTGCTATGACTCGAATGGCTGCACGTGCCTACAAGATGGCTGACGCCGCGCGTTCGGCTGGTGCATTGGTAGTCATGGGCGGACCTCATGTTACCGAGGTCCCAGATGAACCATTGGGTCGTGATGGGAGTCCGCGTCATGTCGATGCAGTCGCTCTTGGTGAAGCGGATGCGACATGGCCGCTCATCGTTGAAGATGCAGCAAAAGGGGAGTTGCGCGAAGTCTATACCCCTGTCGATTCTTCCGGCAAAGAAATCAAACCTACACTCCAAGATTATCCACTGATTGGCTGGGATAAGATCGATCTAACCCAATTTGACTTGATTGCAAAATTACCTCCGTGGGCACGTTATGTTCTGAATCGGATCGGAATGAAGTGGGAACGATTGTGTGTGGTTCCGATGGAGTCAGGCAGAGGATGTCCATATGGATGTGACTTCTGCACGGTTACAGGTTTTTTTGGTGACTCCATTCGGTTTAGAACAAATGAAAGCGTCGTTGATGAAGTACTTCTTATCAAAGAGCGTGCGGAGCGTGAGAACGGCAAAATTGCGATTTTTTTCATTGATGATAATTTCGCGATCAACGTAAAACGAACAAAATCGCTGCTGCGGGAAATTATCCGTCGCCAAGCCGTTGTGCCCTGGGTAGCTCAAATCAGTATCAACTTGTTGCGCGATGAAGAGCTGCTTAATTTGATTCAGGAAAGCGGCGGCCGCTGGATCTTTATTGGACTCGAATCGATCGATGCAGAAAACCTTAAAGAAGTGCACAAGGGTTTCAATAAACCCACAGAATATGCTGCGATTCTGCAACGCCTCGCAGATCGCGGTATTTATGCGATCACTTCATTTATTTTCGGCATGGATCGAGATGAGCCCGGTGTTGCGAAACGAACAACTGATGTCATCAATACATGGCCGCCGGGGCTTCCTGTTTATGGCTTGCTGACTCCATATCCCGCGACTCCGCTTTATGATCGTTTGCTTGAAGAAGGACGTCTGACGCGGCCTAAGCATTGGCTGGATTTTCGACCCTTCCGAATGGCATACACTCCGAAATCGATCACGATTGAACAAGCCGAAAAGGAAGTTCACGAAGCATGGAGCCGTTCGTATGATCCTGAAGCTGTAGCAGGCGCACTGGAAAAAATCGGTAATCGACCGTTCTCAGAAAGGGCGGCTCTTCTATTTACGCGATTAATTTTTAGAGGAATCTATTTCCCTCAAATGACACGGAGTCAATGGATTAAGCTCGTGTTTTCATACCGAGGTAGCATTCTAAAAATCTTACGCGAAGGTATTACTGCATTCCGCCAAGCAAAACAGAATGCTAAACCTGCAACTTTGCCGCCGGCAGTCGGTCATATAACCGAAGGCTAAATCTAGGAACCGCAGAGCCGCGGAGGTTCCGTTTCGCTTATGAAGCGGATTTCGTGTTGTCATCCGGGTTGCGGTCGATCATTTTGTTGAGCGGGTCGATGCCGGCTTTTTCAGGTTGCTCATCCACAACAAATTCAAACTTCATTTTGCCGGATCGAATTTGTTTCTTTTCCAAAGCCAGGATTCGATCTGCGCCATTTTTTTCTTTCTTGCCAAGCACCCCGACATCGATCCAATCACTGAGTGTTGTTTCCGTCTCTTTACCTTTACCATCCGCACGAAACTTCTTGGCCTCTACGTCGAACGTCACATCATACTTCCCATCGGTGCGACGTTTGGATTCAACATTCGTAGTCTTCAGATCGTAAATCGTGATTGTTTCAAACAGATCAGTGAGGATTGCCTGCTTATCCTGCGGAACCACCTTGGCAATGTAGGAAAGCAGCTCACGGCTGTTGGTGTAAGGCGGCTGCTGAAATTTCTTATCCTTTATATATAGTGCGAGAGCTTCATTCAGCTTTTTTTCTCCAATCCAATCACGTAAGGCATAGAAAGTAAGGCTTCCTTTACTGTAATGGATGTAAGACTGATCCTCCACAAGCATTAATGGCTGTTCTTCGACAAGTTCGGCGCCGCGTCCGGATAAGTAGCGATCGAGTTCGTACTTGAGGAACTTTTTCATCTGGTCTGCTCCAAACTCTTTTTCCATCACCATCAGTGCTGAATATTGCGACATTGATTCCACCAGCATCGTTGAGCCTTGCTGATTGGCTCCGATCACCTGATGGGCCCACCATTGATGCGCGATTTCGTGCGCCGTCACATACGAAACATAATCGATGTCTTCGGGTTTACTGATTCGAGCGATGAATCCGATACTCTCCGAAAAAGGGATTGTATTTGGGAAAGATTGCGCAAAGCGTTCGTACCGTGGAAATTCAATAATGCGTACCTGTTTGTGCTGATAGGGTCCGAAATTTTGAGTGAAATAATCGAGCGATTTTTTCGATGCAGCGATCATCCGGTCCACATTGTAAGGATGCGCAGGATCGTAGTAAATTTCGATGGCCACATCATTCCAACGATCGCGCTTTACTGCATATCGTCCCGATAAGTAAGACCAGAATGCGAGAATCGGTGAATCCATCTTATAGTGAAAATATCTTCGTCCATTTTGATTCCATTCTTTCTGCAAATACCCGGGAGCGATCGCGATTTGATCCGGACTCGTACTGACCACTGTTTCAAATTGAAGCCAGTCCGATTCCCGGGAAAGTGCATTATCACGCCGTGCACTTTCATCATCGATTTTTGGCAGCCGTTCTACCGGAGGCAATCCGTACTTCCTCCTTTTGCTTGGATCCGCCAACTGAAATTCCCGGTAATAACCTAGATGCGGGAAGTACTCATTACTGTTAAAAAATGTTCCATTGTAAACAAATTTTGTATTGGACCGGTTGTTTGGAAATCCATGATTTTCAACAGAGAGATCATAATTAAGCGGCAATGTGTCGCCTGGCTTCATGGGTGATGCAAGATGATAAATATAGTAGCCGTGTTTAGCGGTCTGCTGATTCCAGCTTCGCTCCTGGCAATTCAATTTTTTCAATCTTCACGTCTCTGTTGATGCTGACATGGATCCGATCTATGTTTTCTTGACGCTTATTCTCCAGCTGATACGATCCGCGGATTTTTGCGGCGCGTTTTTCAGGATAAATATCCACATTTGCTTGAACACTCGTGATTCGTGGCAGCGGAATGCTTTCGTATTTCTTAAATTTCTTTTCATATTCTGCCTGGCGATCTTCAATCCTATCTTCTGTAATGTATTGGTTCAGAACATTGGTGTTGTAGAAGATGTAAGCTCCGGTTAGCAGCATTCCTGCAATGCCGATAGTCAGTGCAAGTTTTGTCCCGAATTTCAATCGCTGCGCGGCGATACGCATCCTGAGCCGGAACGAAGTTTCAGAGCCTCTTACGCGAAACAGATGAATCAATGCAGTCAAAATGAGAGCTGCAAAAGTCCAGTATAAAGTGAACCAGAATAGCGGTTTCACAAAATGGCCATACCCATTCATGTCGGAATAAGGCGCATCGGGTGTGTTTGCGTACTGATAGAGATTGTGCTCCAAATGCAAACCGCGAAATGCAAAACTGCTGATGAAAAAAAGCATCATCAACAAGAAACCGATAAATTTGTGGTTCACAAATGTCTGGAAAAAATAAGCCAGAACACCAATCAAGATAAACGGAATTCCAATAACTAGAAGAAGTCCTTTTAAGTAGAGGCCAATTTCGAAATTGAAATATCCTACATAGATTTGAGCTCCGATCATTGTTAGCATTGCAGCAAAGAGCAACGTGATCAGCACCAGGACAAGTGCTGAAAGTTTTGAGGCCCATGGGACCCAATCACGTACGGGTAATGCATCTATCACTCCTGCGAGATTCAAAGACCGTTCCTTCCACGTGAGTTCGCCGCTATACAGAGTGAGGATCAGAAATGCAAAAAGTAAAAAGTTGCCAGCAATTACATTTAGCAATAAATGGGTGACAGGGTACACCGGTGTTCCAAAAAGATCTTCCATGGATGTACCGCCAATCGAATTGAATACACCGAGTGCAAGAATGACAAGAAACGGAATGCTTTTCAGAATGCTTGTGAATTCCAATTTTGTTTGCTGAAAGTATTGACGGATGGAGGCAGCGAGTGAAAAATCTTGTGCCGTTTCGATAGTGCGAATTGCAGGTTGAATCACTTCAGGAAGCTCAACGTCCAACTTTTTCTTTTTGACTTTCCCTGACGCTGAAGTAAACCGGAATCTTTTGTAGGCAAGTAACAGTACGATTGCAGCAATGCCGAGCCAGAGCAGCCGGTTATAAAGAAGTAGTCCATCAGTCGGGCCAATCATTGAATTCTTTTCGAATACAGTCCAGTAACGGGTTGCAATCGAAAATGCCGCAAGCCCAAATGGATCGAGCAATGAGGCTAACGTTTCATTCTGGATATCCTGCGTAAGAATCGTGGAGACAGCATACGCAACGAAGAAGCCGACTAGTCCGGCGTATGTGTAAAGCATGCTGCGAGTCAACGCTGCAAGAGAGAAGAATAGGACGCCAGCGATGAGAAGATTTGGAATCACCAGCATCAGCATGGAATACAAATACGGTGCAGCTGTAAATGGCCCGATGCGATCCGGTTCCAGCCATGGCATCCAGCTTCCAAGAATGAAGCCGAGGACCACTCCAGCAAAAATCAAAATAGAAGCAATACTTGCCCCCCAGAAGCGTCCAAATAAATAGCTGCCTTTCGTGATCGGCATTGAGAAAAATACCGATTGCATATTGTGTTCAATATCTTTGTATGTGGAATTCGCAACAATGGCCGTTGCTGTAAAGACTCCCAAAACACTCATCACTGCCAGGATTTGCATGATGACGTAAGGCGCGTTCCGATTTAGACTTCCAATCCCTCCGCCAATGGAAATTGTATCGGTTGTAACAGCGCCGAAAGTCATTAGAAAAAACAGGGCACATCCGATATAGAAAATGGGCTGCTTCAGCTGATAACGGATTTCAAAAAATAGGATTTCCCAAAACATTGTCATGATTTCACCGCAAAGGCGCAAAGCGCAATCATGCGATTTTCTTCAATGTTGAAAAATAAACGTCTTCAAGATCCGGTGATACTTCTATGAACGATGCATCAGGTTGAGTTTCGCTGACAACATGAATCACGGTCTTTCCTGCAACAAGATGAGTAGAGATAACATGAAGTTGAGATTCATAATTCGTCAGGTCTGTGCGGGGAATGATTTTTTTCCACACCTTGCCGCGCAAGCTGTTAATTGTTTTTTCCGGTTCTCCGTAGAGAAGCACTTTGCCGCCGGAGATTACAGCCATATGACTACAAAGATCGCTGACGTCTTCCACAATGTGAGTGGATAAGATAACAACAATGTTTTCGCCAATTTCGCTAAGTAAATTGTGAAAGCGTATCCGTTCTGCAGGATCGAGTCCTGCAGTTGGTTCATCAACAATTATCAATTTCGGATTTCCAAGCAGAGCTTGCGCAATTCCGAACCGCTGTTTCATCCCGCCGGAAAAGTTACCGAGTTTTTCTTTTCGTACATCCCATAAATTTGTCTGATGAAGCAAAGCGTCTACAACCGCTTTTCGTTGTTTGGAATCGGTAATACCTTTAAGAACAGCAAAATGATTCAACATGACTTCAGGAGAAACTTTCGGATAGACTCCAAATTCCTGCGGCAAGTATCCAAGTACTCTGCGGACGGCATCCTTATCTTTGAGTACATCGATGCCGTTGAATCGGATCGAGCCTTGATCCGGCTCTTGCAGCGTAGAAATTGTGCGCATCAAAGTCGACTTTCCGGCTCCATTTGGGCCGAGCAATCCGAACATTCCAGTTGGAATCTTCAACGTGACGTCTTTTAATGCTTGAACACCGTTTGGGTAGGTTTTCGAGAGATTCTCGATTGTCAATTCGAGGCTCATGGGCAGTCCTCCTGCTTGTTTCATTCCATACGAATTTACATCAGACATTGTTCCAGAACTCAAACTTGAAGTTCACGAAGAAAGCTTTGCCGGCAAGATTCCTGCGTTACAAATTGTGAACCGCTCTAGTTAGTCCTCAACCTAAACCATTTTCCATAGCTAAGGCTTCGCCAGACCCATTCCAGTGGTCCGAATTCAAAATATTTCAGCCATATTCGGCTTAGTGGAATCTGGACGCAATAAATAAGAATTGTGCGATTTTTTTTATAAGTAAAGCGAGTGCAGTACCATGTTTGCGACAACGATTCCAAGTAAAGCGAACCCTCTCGTCACATCCAGAATCTGATATCGTTCCTTTTCTAAGGCAGGCTGCATCTTCTTGCGTTCATAATATCAACAAATGGTGAAGAATGTGATTGCGGTCTCGGGAATTTGTTTCAGGTATGAACTTATTTATCTAGGAAGAAGGTGAGGGTTTCTAATTCAAATTGTACAGGAGTTCTCACGGGCAATCGGTACAATGATCATTTCAATGTGGCAAGCCAGATGTCACCTTCATCGGCTTGTTGGGCTAGATAAATCCAGCTATTGTCGTCCACCCCAAAAGGATCAAACTTTACTCTGATCCTATTACTGGCGAGCATTTGAACCGGCGGTCCTCCGTGCGGCTTTATAGCTAAAATCTTCCAACTGTTTCTATCTGATGTACAATGGGTTCGGGATTCATGCGGGCAGGCGTATTCCTTCTAGCTTTTACATTTTTCGTTATCTCTCCCATCCTTCTCTCAAGCCAGCGATTGCGAAATCGACTTTCAAGCTTCCCAAATCTTCCTAACCTGTAGTACACCAATATCATTATTACTGGCGATTGGAATAAAGATGGAAATCTTGAACTTCATGCCGCACTGAGCTCATCTGATAAAACTTTACAGGGTAGAATAGGAATATGATTCCGGATTTCGCGCACGTGCTGGCTGTTCTGAACTCGCAGTTGGAGATACATGCATTGCTCCCTCAAGTTTTGGACGCTAGCCTTTCACTAACGGGAGCAGAACGCGCTTATTTACTGATTGCCGACCAGAATGGAAAACTCACTATACAGTGTGCAAGAGATAATCGAAACAACAATTTAGAAGTGGCCGAATTCCAAGGATCACGATCGATTATCCAAAATGTCATTGATGGAAGGACCCCTCTCCTTATTTCGGATCTGAGCAAAGAACCAGCTTTCCTTGCAGCGGAAAGCGTTCGCACATACGGATTAAAAGCTGCACTATGCATGCCAATCTGGAATTGCCGCCCAATGAATGAATCGAAAACACGAATCATTGGCGTTCTTTACTTGGATTCTTCTTCAGTTTCGTCGGGACTTCGCGAAGAACATTTGCAGCTCATGGAAGCATTGGTCTCGCACATTTCAATATCCATTGAGAATGCACAGTTGTTTGAAGAAATTAACAGGCAGAGGAAAGAGATTGAACATTTGAATGCCAAACTGGAAAAGAAGGTGGAAACTCAGGAGCGAAATTTAATAGGCATGAAAGATCTTCTTGCCGAAACACAACGTGAGCTGGGTAAGGTATATGGCCTTGGTAACATCATTGGAAAATCAAAATCGATGCTTCAGGTATATAGCTTGTTGGAAAAGGTAGTAAAAACGGATGCAACCGTTTTGATTTTGGGAGAAAGCGGAACAGGTAAAGAGCTGGTAGCACGGTACATTCATTATAATGGCCGTCGTACTGAACAGCCGATGGTTTCAATCAACTGTTCGGCGTTCAACGACACTCTTCTAGAAAGTGAATTATTTGGTTATAAGAAGGGCGCATTTACCGGTGCAGTGGAAAATAAGATTGGGCTTTTTGAGCTTGCGCATCAAGGTACGCTTTTTCTGGATGAAGTTGGCGAAATGAGTCAGGATATGCAGAGGAAATTTCTGCGAGTTTTGGAGGATAAAAAGATCCGTCCTGTTGGTGGTAAAGAAGAAGTGCAAGTAGATGTGCGGATCATCGCTGCAACAAATTCAAACCTTGGCGAAGATATGAAACAAGGAAAATTCAGGCAGGATCTTTATTACAGATTAAATGTCATTACGATTCATCTTCCTCCGTTAAGAGAAAGGCGTGAAGATATCCCGCTTCTTGTAGATTTTTTCACTCACAAGATTTCTAATGAACTCAACCGCTCCGTTGTAGAAATACCAAAAACCATCATGCAAGGTTTTCTTGAACATGATTGGCCTGGTAATGTTCGAGAGTTGGAAAACGAGCTTCGCCGCGCTTTTATTTTGGAAGAAGAATACAAAGCAGCACCACAGCAGGCATCACCTCAGGATGACTTGAGTCTCGATGTCTCAGAAAAGAAGGCGATCTTGCGAGCATTGGAATTTTCCAATGGCAATAAAAGAAAAGCCGCTGAAATGCTTGGAATTCCCCGCAGCACTTTTTATGTAAAGCTCGCGAAATATGGAATCTTTTAACGCAATCGGATTATTGTTGATTGCCAGATTGTCTTTCGTAAATTCGAGTCCAGGTATTAACTGCTATTCGATTATTTGCGTCCAATCCCCTGAGCCATTCATCATATCCCGCCAGAGTTGTTGGTCCCGAATAGTCCTCACTCGGTTTCCCAAAGTCGCGGTTCAATTGGGCTGGCGAATAATTGTTCAGCCGCGCGAGTTGTCCAGTAATTCGATCCTGTTCGTTCTGGCTTAAATTCCCGAATCCGGCAATATGGGCTGTAATTCCGCGGGCGCGGTTGAAGTTTTGAATGCTTCGTTGACGGTTGGTAACCAGATCGATATTTGGTAAATCTGCAGTGAATTGGTCCCAACCGGAAACTGTAGATGCACCCCGCGCATACCATCCATTTTGATTTTCATTGATACGGTTATGCTCGGAATAGGCAGCGATGTCGCCGAGTCGAATACGATTGCTGGCCTCCGGATGTGCATTGAGTAGAGATTGAAGATCCGGATGACGCGCAGTAATTTCCGCAGCTGCTGCGTGACGCACCAGTCCTGAAGCAATATTGTTATCGGAAGCTGGTCCTGGTCCTGCGGGCACAAGTTGGCGAACCATTCGTCCTGGTTCCGCAGGAATCGAATTTAATTCTGGATGAGCAGGATTACGTATAGTGCGTAACGCTGCAACTTCTCGAAAAAGACGTTCGGGTTGATTGCGAAGGCTTGGCTCTCTGTCAAGGACTTGCTGGATTTCCTGATGTCGTTGTCCCATCTCATCGATTGTATGATTCCGTCTGGCCGCTTGTGTTCGTTCACTTGTGTGTTCCCTAAGACCTGTGCGGAATTCACCCATGAGGTCTTGTTGGGTCTGGCGGATCTCGCGTGTATATTCGTTTTGATGTGGTCTCAAACGATTATGAGCTTCACGGTATTCAGTTTCATAAGCGTTGGTATTCAAGCCACGTGAATCTAACATCGTTTGCAATTCTGTCCGCGGAAGTCCAGTTGTTGTTTCAAATGTTCGGACGAGATCCGGATTGTTTAGAATTTCTTGACTTCGTCCCTGGCTTGCTAACTCGCGAATTTGAGTCGTTTGCTGCTGAGATAGTCCACTATTCTGAACCGTAACTGAATTGACACCTCTATTTGATGCCGTTAGATTGTACCAGGCCATTGCTGCATTTCCGCGATTATTCATTTGATTCAGCGCCTCGGGAGTAACGGATGTAATTTGCCTAAGGGTTTGCTGGACTTCTGGATTTTCTCTATTCGTGAGTCCGTTGCTCGTGGCCTCGACTTGTTGAGGCACCAGGATTTGACCTCTACCTCTGGAAGCTGGTTCTCCAGCCGTTGTTGCAAGTCTTGAAGTAACAAATGCGCCACCCGATTCTGCTTCGTTATTTGCTGCTTCAATTCGATCAAAACTACTTCTTTGGCTTGGATCAATCCGCATTCTTAAATTTTCTGCCGTTGTTTCGGCCAACTGTTCGCGTTGGTCCACATTCTGATTTCCATTACCAGGACTTTGAAGCTGCTGTTCGAGTCGATTCCGCTGCAATTGTTCCTGCGATTGAAATTCCGACGTTCTCTGGTTTCGTTCTTGTGGAGTCAGCACAGGAGCAGGAGATTGTTGCTGTGTTTGTGACATGCGATTGCGTTCGACAGCATCCAAAGTCCGCTGATCAATAGTCCCGGTTGCTGGAAGATGGTGCTGTCGCTGAAAATTTTCGACAGCTTGTTGAGTAGCGCGATCGAAGACTCCACTTTCCGGTAAAAAACTTTCGCCTGCAATTGCATTCAGCGCCTGCTGAATCTCGCTTACATGCGGATCGGTTTGCGGTGGTGCATTCGGATTGAATTGAATTACCTGGGTTCCAAGAGGGGGTATGCTCATTGTTTTTTCCTCCGGATCCCAGGATTGCAAATCAGATGCCGTAGATTTTCCTGCACGTGATCAATTGCAAGAAAGGCCAAGGATGTCCATCAGCCGGACATCCTTCTGGACATTAGTGGACAATCAGAAGCTAAGGCGTTTTGTTAGGGCTCACTCCAGGCGAGTTTTGATGCGACGCAATTCAGGATGATTGGGACTTAAGGAAGATACTTTTTCCAGCAGAATCTGTGCTTGCAAACGCTCTTCTCCTGAGCGTATTTTGTTTCCTGCATTCATTTCTGCTAATAGCAAATGTGTTTCAGCAGCTTTTAAGTATCCGTCCACTAGATTTGGATTTTCATGAACTGCCTTCTCTAACGCTTCCAGTGCCTTTGTCCAGTTTGATGTAGCAATGCTTCCGCGTGAGGTCTTGCCCTTAAGAATGAATGCCTGTCCTAGTTCAAGATAAGCTTCGGCCTGATGAGGATCGAGTTCTGCTGACTTGTTTGCATGGAAGATCGCATTCTGGATCAATTCTTCAACGTGTGTCCCACGCGAAATTTCAAACAACGCTTGAATATTAAATGCGCGGGCTAGGTAATTGTGGGGATCAGGATATCTCGGAAAGCTGGCGGCTACTTTTTCAAAATCGCTGATCGCTTTTTTGATAAGCTCGCTTGGATCTTTTCCTTGAGCAATTAGATATTCAGCCATTGAAGTCCTGACCCGCCCCAGACCATTGTAGTGTTCCATGGAGTTTGGATTATCCATTTTTGCTTGTTCAAATTCTTTTAGTGCAGCATTGAAATCAGGCATAGGATTTATTCCGATCTGCATTTGATAACGCCCCATCTGATGATGAGCGACAGCGGTCATATGAAAATCTTTTTGCTTTTGTGCAGATTCTATTAACTTTTTCAGGATTGGTGTGGGATCCCGGCCCTTTTCAGTTTCCAGGTGAGCGAGCCATGCATAAGAGAGAGAAACGAAGTCGAGCAGATTCAAATCTGCAGGATTCCTTTTTATCGCCTCATTTCCAAAATCGATCGCTTTATAAAACCATGCATCGGCATCCAAACCGCGATTTGTGCGGGCGCTTGCAATTCTGAAATTAATACGGGATTTTTGAAAGTAACCTTCAGACCAATTCGGATCTAGCAGAGCCATCTGATCGCAGGAGCTTAGTTCCACTTCACCAATGTCTGGAAAAGACCTTTCAATTTTTGTTTTTACTTCAATCACTTGAATCGCACGTTCGCAATCTCTTTGATAGAGCCGGGGGTCACTGCGTGCGATATTTAAGGCGATGCGATACGCATTTGAAGCTTCATGAAAATCTTGTAAAGATTGTTCCCATAGTTCTTTTCGTTGATTTTCAATTCCAATAGCCAGTTGTATATCTCCCTGAAGCATCCATGCCTCATAGAACCAGGGTACTTGCTGCATTGACTGACGGGTTTTTTCTAAAGCTTCCGCATAATGATGATCATAAAAGTTTATATAGCCTTTCCATAGCGCAGGTGATTCAGTTTTTGCACCTTCAGACAAATTTAAATAATGAAGCGCAGGATCACGAAATTGCTTTTCCAGGAATTGGATCTGTTTCTCTCTCTCGCTGTCCTTAAGTTCATTTGCCTTTTTCATTTCAATCTCGTACAGATGACCGAGTGTGCGGCCCAAAGCCAGAGCAACTTCTGGAGTTTGATAATTTGATTTCCAGGTTTCTTCCAACTTTATTCTTGCTTGCTTGTATTCGCCCAGCTCCAGTAAACCTTCTCCGATCGCATGTAATCCTGGACCCCGCGCCCGAGCTCCGGATTTCTGTATCATTGACTCCATTTCCTTAATTCGTGAATAGATGATTGCTTTTTCATTCGTCAAGTTATGCAAAGGCAATGTGTATGCGGATCGCAAAATACTTTTAATAGCACTTGCCTCCTGACCGAAGGATTGCGCTAGCCTCGCTTGCTCAATCGAATGCCATTTTTCGCGGAGCCATAAACCAGAAAACAATGCAATGCTCAGAATGGCGACTGTTGAAGTCGCAGTAACGAGCATATGTTTTCGCGCAGTTCTGTGTAGTTTGGCCGGCCAGCCAAGCGGGCGTGCGGCAATTGGATCTCCTTTTAGGTAGCGATCGAGATCTTCTCCCAACGCACGAGCAGATGGATAGCGGAGTGCCGGATCCTTTTCCAAACACTTCATCACGATTGTTTCGATTTCGCGAGGGATCGAAGAATTTTTGCGCCTTAATGGAACGACGTCTTGTTGAAGAATTTTGATTATAACTTCGGAACCACTTGCTCCATGGAACGGCGGAACACCGCTAAGCAATTCGTAAAGCGTTGCACCCATCGCATAGACATCTGTCCTGCGATCGAGACTTCGTATTTCCCCGCGTGCTTGTTCAGGCGCCATGTAAGAAGGAGATCCAACAATGATGCCAGTTCGTGTTGCGCCTGGATGCTCTTGATCCCGCGCAAGACCAAAGTCCATTACATAGGGATGCCAGCCTTCCACTCGATCTTCAGCAAGAATATTTGCCGGCTTTAGATCTCTGTGAATCAACCCTTGCGCATGGGCAGCGTGAACTGCTTCCGCAATTTTCTTCATCACTAGAAGCTTTTCTTCCAGCGTCATCTTCAATGCGGCTTCTGTTAACTGCAATCCGTTTACAAACTGCATAGCAATGTAGGGTTGACCGTTCATCTCTCCCGTCTCATAAACTCGGCACACATGTTCGTGCTCAACACGTGCTTGAAGTCTTGCTTCGCGAAGAAATTGCGACAACATTTCCGGATCATCTTTTCGAAGAAACTTCAAAGCAATCAATCGTTGCAATTTTGGCTCGTAGGCTTTGAAGACATTTCCCATGCTTCCGGAACCAATAAGGCCCTGGATTTCGTACCGGTGTGTAGTGGCTGTTGAATCAAGATTCTCCGGATCTTCTTCCTGTTCCAAATCAGAGACGAACTGTTGAGTCTTATAAATCAATTCTTGAATCCGCTTTGATTGATCTGCTGAATTTTTGTCGGGTGGTTTAGAGTTCAGTCTTGAATCCATGAAGACAACGGAAACTACAAGAGATTATCGGCGATGCCAAGAAGAAGTGTCAACTTCAGAAGATATCTGGACAGATTTAGACAAACATGTCCCTCAGATGGACATTTCTGGAATTAGGAGTGAATCCATAACTCGAAACTATAGATGGCATTCTGATTGCTAATGATTTTAGATTTCATAGGAGTAGATTGATGAACAAGTTCTTGCCGATTTTGTTTTTTCTAGTTTCTCTGAGTGCTTCGCAAGCAACCGCACAAGTGACAATTCTGCTTGGTGCTGTTCCCAGTGTTGGCACCGCAGGGCAGTCACTGGAGGTGGTTATCAAGGGACTTGCGATTCCAGAGGCACTATCCCCATCTCAAGTCAACTTCGGCTCAGGCATCACAGTTCAAAACATTCAGGCTCTTCCTTCCGAGATTCTGAATGTAAACGGCGACAATGTTGAGGTGGACGCAATCCGTGCAGCCATCACGATCTCATCTTCGGCGAGTTCCGGTACACGTTTCATTCGGATCGGTCTTTCAGCTCTATCATTTCCTGCAGTCTTTTCGGTGATTCGTCAGAATGAGGAACCGCCTCCGGGAGCAGAGACTGATTTCGGAAACAAGCAGTACACAACGCGGTCTTTTAATCCGGAAGGTATTGTTGCAGCAGACTTCACGGGCGACGGCCGGGCAGATCTTGCCGTGGGAACCGATGGGGATTATTACACGCTTCTATTCCGCACGATTCCAGGTGGGAAACTGAGTTCAGTACGAAAATTAAGAGAACCTGAATTTGCATCGGCACTGGTAAACTCTAATGATTTCAACAACGATGGAAAACTAGATCTTGCTCTTGGCAACCGCAATGCGAGTGAAATAATCATCAGAGCTGGGACTGGCGGGTTGAATTTTCGAAATCCCGTGCGCGTTGCCCTGCCAGCTCCAGCCTGGGTTGTCGCTTCTGGAGATTTCAACGGTGACAGCCGGCCTGACCTTGTAGCCGTGACTCGCGACACGAATGGAATTCAATTGCTCTTAGGAAATGGTAACGGAACGTTTCAGCCAGCCCATTCACTCGCCGCAGGCGATACACCCAAATCGGCCGCGGTTGCCGATCTAAATAGCGATGGGTTAGACGATGTGATTGTCGGCAATTTTGTTGCATCAGTATCCATATATATAGGCAACAGAACTTCAGGCTTAAACCAGCAACGCCTTAAACGGATTCCAGTTTCGATTGAAAATCTTGTTGCCGCTGATCTGACTGGTGATGGAAAACCGGATATAGCCACAATCGGCGAGGATTCCATTGTGATTCTACGCGGTAAAGGAAATGGAGATTTTTTTGCACCAAAAAGAATTCGTATTGCAGATTTTCTTTTTGACATCGCAGCGGGTGACTTCAATGGTGATTCCAAAATCGACCTCGCTTTTTCTAATTTTGCTGCAGGACAACTTTCAGTTGTCATCAATCAAGGGAATCTTCGCTTCAGCCCACCTTATAATTTGAACACAGGTAACGATCCCAAACGAATTGTTGCGGCCGATTTCAATGGTGATCTTAAGGCCGATCTGGCTGTTACAAATTATCTATCACACACCATCAGTGTCTATTTGAACTTGACGCAACCAGATCGATAATCAAATACACTTTCATAGCAAAATTCGCAATTTTGATTAGCGTTGCTAAATCCAGCCTCACTTCAGTGTGGCCAGCCAGACGTCACCTTCATCGGCTTGTTGGCTTAGATAAATCCATCGGTTGTCTTTAGACACGCTAAGCCAATACAAACCAGGCGTGTCATAAATAAGGCGGGCTTTTTTGGCCTGAACATCGATGACATAGATTCTTCCAGCATTGATTGAGAGCAAACGCCGGTTGTCATTCAACCACAAGATGACATCCCTCACTACACTTAGACGCATTTGAGGAATAACATTTTGGAGAATTGAATACTGCTTTGATTCCAGTGAATAAATCATGATGCCTGGAGTAGCGGACATATCTGAGATTAGAACCCCAGTTCCTGCGAGTTGTTTTCCATCAGGTGACCATGAACTCGCTTGAAAGGCTACTTTTTCTCCGGGACGAGGCAGAGTAGTTTCGTTCGTCCATGGTGACGCCTTACTCACATCAAAAACAACAGTATCTGCCTCATTGAAACCAAGGAGGTGCGAGCCGTCGGGGGAATACCTGGGAAACCAGAGACTACGTCCAGCGAGTTTGGTCAGTTGCTGTAATCCGCTCCCATCTGCATTGATAGACCAGAACTCGTACCGGCCTGTACGATCGGAATAAAAGACGATCCGTTTTCCATCGGAAGACCAGTTCGGTCCTCGATCGCGAAATGTATCATCGGTTAATTTCCGAAGCTCTTTTCCGTCGGATCTGATCACATAAATATCTTCCTGATTTCCGACGGATCGAAACGTAACCCATTGTCCATCCGGCGAAACTTCTGGAAAATCGTACACCTTTGAGCCTTGCGTCACTGGAATAAGCGATCCAGAAATAGCTTCAGTTTTCGGATCAAATGCGAGTTTCTGAATATTCGATCTACGCTCCAAAGATGTATAGGTCAAATATTTTCCATCTTGAGAAATGGCGAGATATCCGCTCCAAAGAGAAGGACTTGTGACCGGCGTTGGATCTGCCATCGCTTTTCCCGATGTTTCATCAACCGGAACTCGCCAGAGGTTCAAGCTTCCACCGCGACTACTAGAAAAATAAACAAACTTACCATCTGGAGACCAGGTCGGACTCCAATCCACAGCAGGACTTGTTGTGAGCTTGATTGCATCCCCACCCTTTACTGAAACCGATGAGATATCGCGCTGTCCGCCTTCCCCTGACAATCCCCAGAATGCAATTCGTGATCCGTGCGGCGACCAATGTGGATGTACAGCATCTCCCTTGTAAAGCATTTTCTTCGCGCCGGTTTCAACATCAATGATCCAGAGTTGGCTCGTAGTAGATCTGGCCATGATATCGATCACGCCTTCCGTAGCGCACACAATCTGCTTTCCATCCGGCGACCAGGCAGGACTGTATCCGAAATCAGTGAGTCGTCGAACCGATTCACCGGTTGCGCCCATTACAAAAATTCCTCCGCCATCTCTTGATGATCGAAAAGCAATCCGTTCGCCATCCGGAGAAAAGGCTGCTTCAATGTCTTCTCCATCATTGCTTTCAGTGAGATTCACGGGGTTTCGACCGCCCACCCGGCGCAGAAAAATATCACGTTTGCCGAAATATCCCGCTTGATATGCGATCGTCTTTCCGTCTGGTGAAATGCTCGCACGTTCTTCTACACCTTCTTCGTCAGTCAATTGCTGAAACGCGATTTCAAGAGGCGAATCAACAGGCACATTTACTGTAGATGCGCCGCGCTTCCAGAAAAAAATTCCTGCCGCGAGACCCAATGCCAGAAATGTAAAAATAATCCAGGGGTTGAATCGACGGCTTGAAGCAGGTGTTATGGAAGTAGTTGAACTGCCTGGCGGGGGCGTCGCAGGTGAAGAGAGTGCCGCGGAAACGTTTGTTGCAGAAGAACTGAATGCAGCCATGGATGCAGACTTTCCAGAATCCAGATCGCGCTTGAGCCGCTTTAAATCTGCGCGGATCTCGCCTGCGGTCTGGCATCGGATCTCCCGATCCTTTTCCAACGCCTTGAAAATGATCTGTTCAAACTGTGATGGAAGTGAAGGATTGAAACTCAAAGGGCTGGCTGGGTCACGATTCAAAATTCCTTCAAAAATTACAGCGTTGCTGCTGCCGGAAAATGGCTGGCGTCCCGTTGCCATTTCGTAAAGCACGACACCGAACGAAAACAAATCTGTGCGCGAATCCAGATCGATCGCTTTTGCCTGTTCAGGAGACATATATGCAATTGTTCCCAACGTCATGCCAGCACCAGTCAATCCGTCATGTGGCGTAGTCTGCAGTGCGGAATCACCGGAGTTCGGTTTCTCATGCTGCACAAGCTTGGCAAGTCCAAAATCCATAATCTTTGCCTGCCTTCGATTTGTGACAAAAATATTAGCCGGCTTAATATCGCGATGAATGATTCCGCGTGAGTGCGCAACATCCAAACCATCGGCTATCTGAATCGCAATGTCTAATAATTCCTTGCTTTCAAATCGCCCGGCTTCGATCCGGTGCTTGAGTGTTTGTCCCTCGAGAAGTTCCATAACAATAAAATGGACCGGCTGATCCGATAATTTCGATCCATTTTCAGAAGGAATTCCGGAATCAACATCATGAATCGTGCAAATGTTCGGATGATTCAGAGCTGATGAAGCGCGAGCCTCGCGTTGAAACCGATCCAATGCCTGCTCGTCCTGGGATAATTCATGCGGAAGGAATTTTAATGCAACTTCTCGCCGGAGTTTCGTATCTTCCGCACGATATACGACTCCCATACCACCGCCTCCCAAAAGATCCAAAATGCGATAGTGAGAAATTGTTTTTCCGATCAGGCTTGCTGAAATGCTCATATATTTGTGCACATTATAACGGACATGATGCTAAAGCGCGACTAATCTTGAGCCGTATCAAATTTAATTGTGACAGTTGATAGATGGCTATATCGCTAACGTCTTCGCACTTTGGTTAACCTACCTATTCACGTAGTAAAAAGACCTTCAAAGAGGCAAATCGTTAGGATTCCTATAAGAACACGTGGCGACATCTTTGATCCATCGTCCGATCATTACTAAGAGAACGTCAGAGGTTCACAATCGCTGACGTCACAAATGGAGGTTGCTATGTCAACTGTATTAGAAGAAAAGATGCCAATGATCCATGATTATCTCGTTGAGCGTTATGGGCAGCTCAGTCAGAGCGCTGTTGATGCGGTGGCCCAGGGGCTCAAGACAGCAATATCTATGGGGATCGCTTCATCGGCTCAGGATGAGATGGGAAAGTTTGAGCTTCAGACACTTGGAGGACCCGATACCGCCCAAAGTATGTTAGGTCCATTGATCGGTACAAAGATTTCGGAAGCCGCTGGAGTTGCTTCGCCAGAACAAATATTTCAAGGTCAGTTCAAGGGATTAGAAAAAGCAAACCAGGCTGAGCTCACAACATTCGCTAAAACTGTTTTCGGTCAGGACGGATTGCTCAAATCACTCCAGGAAAAAGGAATCATCATCAATGGCCTTCCAGGTCAGTCCGCTCAGGAAAAGGGAATCTGGGTCCAGTCTGAGAAAGGAATTGTTGGTCCAGAGTACAGAACGCTGAAGGAGATGGAGGAAACGTTAATGAGGAACCTGAAACTGCAGCAGGAGTTACAGCAATTCAACAGATCCGTGCGGGCATAGGAGGTGCACTATGGAATTGAACAGTGAAAAAATCGAAAAGTTTGGCAACGGAGAGATCACGCTGGCAGAAGTGATGAATGTCACATCGCGTCAGAAAGTCGCACTCCTGTCCTTGGGCTACATATTTTACTCGCAGGGACGGCTGGAAGATGCTGCAAGAATTTTGGAAGGCCTGACTACTCTGGATGGCAGTATGTCCTACGCATTTGCACTCCTGGGATCGATTTACCAGAATAAGGGGAATTACGAAGCAGCTATCGAACGTTATACAACGTCGCTCATGCTGGATCCTGACGACACGTACTGTTTGGCAAATCGCGGCGAAATACTGTTGCGTCTGGGGAAATTGCAGGAAGCGCTAACGGACCTTGTGAAAGCAATGGAGACTGACCCTCACAAAACACATCCTGCTGCAAATCGCGCGCGATTGCTGGTAGGTCTTGCTCAAGACGCCGTAAACGCAATCTCCACAGTTGCAGGCGTACAGCGCTAATTGAAAAACTCGCATCCTAAAACAGTACTGAAAGCAACTTGTCAAAGAATTTAGCCCCCGGCGTGAGCCGGGGGTACTACAAGAAGCCCAAATTAAATCAAGACGAAGCTTGTTTAAGAGCAGTGTGATCCACCAACTCCGAAGCCATTGCTAATCGCACCATTTTTTCGAGCATCTGTGAAGGGTTTAGATTATCAGGCCCTTTCACCATGCCAACAACATTTCGTGTGACTTGTACGGGAGTCATGATGAATCCCCATGGAAATCCCCACCAACCAAATAACAGTGAACCAAAGGCGCTCATCAATTGGTTTTTTCTGCCACATGCCCGGCAGGAAATCTCAGGACGGTTGCTCCAGGAGGTAACGAGCAATGCGGACCAGACTTGAAATTTTATATGTACATCGATCGGACCGCATCCTTTACACTTCGGACATAGTCCTTGATGGACCATTCGTACTTGTTGATTAACTACATCTATCGGAATCTTATCCGATACTTCAAGAAGCACTGCATTGTTGTAGCACTTTTGGTTGCAAAAACGCGTCCGTGTTTCCTTGGTTCGCAAACCGCCAAAAATTATGGTTGAACTACAGTAGCCGCACTTTGCCATAAATCCTCCTTCGAACACTCATTTAAAGTTTTCGCAGATTACATCGTTTTGTCGCCACGTAGTTCTGTAGTATTGCAACGCAGGAAGGCTATTTTGTAGAAGTTTTCCTACGTAAATACGCAGGGCCTCGTACAGAAATACGCAGGGCACATGCGCTAAAATAAATGAGTCTAAGAATCCTTGGGGTTGCACCTTGTATTGCGCGCGATATTTTCTTCGAATCGCAGTCTTCATAGTTACATTCTGTAACGTTACTTATCTTTTTGCTCTGGATCCAAAAAAGGCAATCAATCAGTACACGCTGGATGTTTGGCAATCTGAGCAAGGAGTGCCCCACGATAATATCTTTGCAATTCGCCAAACCTCTTCTGGGTATCTGTGGCTCGCAACAGCAGAAGGTCTGCTTCGTTTTGATGGTATCCGGTTTAAAGTTTTCGATAAATCCAACACCAAAGAAATTACGAGTCAAACGATGTCTGCACTTTTCGAAGACAGCAAAAAGAATCTATGGATCGGGACATCGGGGGGCGGGCTCCTGCGGTACAAGGATGAAAAATTCGAAGCCTTCACATCAGAAAAAGCGTTGGTGAATCAGATTTGGTCCATTTACGAAGACAAAAAGGGAAATGTATGGATCGGCACTGATGGCGGTGGATTGGTTTGTTTCAAGGATGGAAAATTTAAAGTTTATACAACCAGGGAAGGACTTTCTCATAATTCGATTTTTTCGGTGTTTGAAGACAGCAAAGAAACATTGTGGGTTGGAACGCGTGAAGGAATCAACTTAATCCGCAATGACAAGATTCTCCCTTTTATGACTGCGAAAGGGCTGTTCAAACAAACAGTAAGGACGATTGCGGAGGATAACCAGGGCAATATTTTATTAGGTACAAAAGAAGGCCTTAGTATTATTAGTAATGACAACATCACCACGTATACTGAAAAAGAAGGTCTTCGTAATAACCGGATTTGGTGCGTTATCAGTGACAGCCACGGAACGATCTGGCTTGGCACTGATGGCGGCGGTCTTGCACGATTCAGGGATGGGGTGCTGACAACACTTACGCAGAAAGATGGCCTAAGTAGTGATTTGATCCTTTCACTTTGCGAAGATTCCGATGGTAGTTTATGGATCGGAACGCAAGTTGGTGGATTAAATCGTCTTAAAGATTCTAAGTTCACATCTTTTACAACGAAACATGGTCTTTCTGACGATATTGTTTGGTCAATCTATGAAGATTCCAGAGGAAGTTTATGGATAGGCACAGACTCAGGCGGATTAAACAAGTATGAAGCTGGAAAGTTCAGCCATTTCACTACTGAGAACGGCCTATCCAGCAACAGGATTTTTTCATTATGGGAATCCCGCATCGGGGATTTGTGGATTGGAACACACTCAGGTGGGCTGAATCATTATAGAAATGGCAAATTTCATGTTTACAAAAAGGAAGATGGCCTTGTGAGTGGAAATGTTATGTCGCTTTATCAGGATAAAGCAGACAACCTGTGGATCGGAACTAGTGAAGGGCTTACAAGATACTATGATGGAAAATTTGTTACATTTACAACGAAGGATGGTCTGTCAAATGACCGTATCCGGCCAATCTTAGAAACACGAGATGGACTTTGGATCGGAACTCGCAATGGTTTGAATCTGTACAAGAATGGGAAATTCACAACCTTCGGACTGAAGGACGGCCTCTCCGATGTATTTATAGTCAGCCTGTACCAGGACTTGCGTGAAAATTTGTGGATCGGTACGACTAATGGAGGTCTCAATCGTTACAAAGATGGAAAGTTCACAAGTTTCACCAGCAGAGATGGTTTGTTTAATGATCTTGTATATCAAATCCTGGAAGATGGACAAGAGAATTTATGGATGTCTTGCAACAAAGGCATCTTCTCCGTATCGATCAATGAGCTTGAAAATTTTGCCGCAGGGAAAATCAGTTCAATTCATTCCATTGCGTATGGAGTTGACGATGGAATGAAAAGTGCTGAGTGCAATGGTGGTCCTCAACCCGCAGGATGGAAAACGAGAGACGGTAGACTGTGGTTTCCAACAACCAAAGGAGTTGTGATGATCGATCCAGCTAATCTCAAGATCAATAAGGAGCCCCCTTTAGTGATGATTGAGGAAATTGTATTCGATGACAAATCTCGTTCTGAAGTAGCTGGAAAACTAAAACAGATAATTAAACTCCCACCTGGCAAAGGCAGATTGGAATTTCAATACACAGGGCTTAGCTTTCTGGCTCCATCAAAAGTTAAGTTCAAATACCAGCTTGATGGATTCGATGATGACTGGATTGATGCGGGCACGCGGAGAGTCGCTTATTACACCAACATTCCACCAGGAAGATATCGCTTCCATGTTACTGCCTGCAATAAGGACGGAGTGTGGAATAAAGATGGAGTGTCGCTCGCTCTCTATCTTCAACCACACTTTTATCAAACAGGATGGTTTTATTCGTTATGCACATTATTTGTGGTTTTTATAGGATGGCTGATCCATCGTTATCGAGTTTCAAGAGTGATCGAACTTGAACGTGTACGAACGCGCATTGCAACTGATCTGCATGATGATATTGGTTCAGGGTTGTCTCAGATTGCAATCTTGAGTGAAGTTACAGGGCGAAGAATTGATCAAGCGGATTTACAAGCTGTACAAGAATGGAAAAATATTGCAGGGGTTTCTCGCGAATTGGTCGATTCCATGAGCGATATTGTTTGGGCTGTAAATCCAGCGAAAGATCGTTTCGGCGATTTGATTCAACGCATGCGGCGCTTTGTAAGCGATGTATTGATGGCACGAGGAATTATCTTTCAATTTGAATCAGACATGACGGAGTCGCAACGTAAAGTTCCACCAGACGTAAAGCGTCATGTCTTTTTGATTTTTAAAGAAGCAATCAACAATATGGTCCGGCATTCAAACTGCTCATCCGCAGAAATTTCTTTGAAAATTGAGGGTAATTTTTTAGTAATGAAAATTCATGACAATGGCAAAGGGTTTGATTTGCTTGAAACAACACATGGTCACGGCCTCAGGAATATGCGTCAAAGGACGGCCGAAATGAACGGAAGTTTAAATGTTCAGTCGTCTTCAGGTCACGGTACTACCATTGCTTTACATGTTCCTCTTTCGAGGAGGTTGTTTCCGAAATTTACGTTTGGAAGGAAGAATGACTGATTACACGAAACTACATGATTACGTGGTGATACAAAGCTATGCATTGGTTACAATAATTATGACGGTGATATTTTGATTGACAAAACGGATAAAGATTTGAAAAAGGAAATTCAATCACCTGTTAAAGTCATTATCATTGAAGATAAGCCTCAGATTCGAGAAGGATTGGCTGCTTTAATCAATGGAACCGAAGGATTTGTGTGCAGCGGAACTTTTGATTCGATGGAACAGGCCTTATCCAGAATCAATTTGGATAATGCCGATCTGGCGTTAGTAGATATTGGACTGTCTGGAATGTCGGGCATTGAAGGAATGCGTTTGATCAAAAAGAGCCATCCGGACATGCTTCTGCTTGTTCTTTCAGTCTATGAGGATGATGAACGAATCTTTGAAGCCTTGTGCGCTGGAGCGTCCGGATATTTGCTAAAGAAAACGCCTCCAGCCCGTTTGCTGGAAAGCCTCAGGGAAGCAGTGAATGGAGGCGCACCAATGTCTCCGGAAGTAGCGCGAAGAGTGATCAGTATTTTCCGTGAAATAAGACCACCGGTAAATGCAGATTATGAATTGACTCCACATGAAACCAGACTTTTAAAATTATTGGTAGAAGGTCACAATTACAAAACCGCAGCAGCCGAACTTGGAGTGAGTGTGAACACAATATCGTTTCATCTAAAACATATCTATGAAAAACTCCAGGTTCATTCCAAATCCGAAGCCGTTGCCAAAGCTCTTCGGAACCACTTGATAAAATAGCTAACGATATCTTTCTTGCATATTAAAGGGTCGTTGCCACGGTTGTGATTTCGGGAGTTAATTCATCTCCGTAAAGCGATATTGTATCGATTGTTTGTTTGATGATCTCATTGAATTTCCTTTCAACAAGTCCTTCAAATGTATAAAAACCGACTCGAATCGCCAGACTTAAGTATGTGTTGTTCTCGCTGAGCATAAGACCTCGAGTCAGTATCGGTTGGAGTAAGTCTTCGATATCCTGAGTGGAAACTGATACACCCAAATTTGTTTCAGAAGGACATCGAAAGTCCTAATTTTCGACGAGTTCAACACGCCGATTTTTTGCTCGCCCATCATCCGTTTTATTAGAGGCGACAGGCGCGGCAAATGAGACACCAATCGGTGACAAACGCGCTTTTGCGATTCCATATTTTCCGGTGAGTGCAGCAACAACAGATGCAGCTCGGCGTTGGGACAATCCCGTATTGAAATCAAAGGTACCGACATTATCGGTGTGTCCCACAACGAGTAATTTCAATGCAGCATCATTTTTCAGCAATTGCGCAATCTGATCGAGCGTTGCATTTGATTCCGGCTTCAGATCCGCTTTATTGAAGTCAAAGTAAATTCCGTAAAGTGCAACACTACCCGTGCTTGCAATCTTTTTTGCCATTTCAGATGCATTCACAGTTACCATTTTCTGCTCGCGTGATTTCGTTTGCAAAATATCAACCGCTGCAATCGTTCGGGCATTCAATGCTTTGCAATGGTCATCGTCATGTAAGTGTAGGCAAATACCGAAATATGGGCGCTTTCACCCGGCAATTCTGCGCGAGATATCGTTGATCGGAAATTCTTCTCGTTTGAGCGCAGCTTCCATTAGAAAAGTCAGGGTCTTGAATCCGCTCCGCCGGGTAGAGAAACATGGATAAGCTCATGTCTCCTCCGCCTCCGGCACTACTTCGTCCTGCATCCGCGCCACAGTCTTGTGCTTCGCACTGAAATAAGACTTTCCCGCCGTTTCTTTCAATTTCTTCCTGGTAATTTCGTACGACCTCCAGTGGAGAACGATCGTTCGGAATCAGGTATACGATTCGAGTTCGTTCCCTTCAAGAGCCTTTTTCTGATTGGGTTCGTATACACGATTGTTGTTAGAATCTTTTTTATCTCCCGGCAACTGCTCCAATTTGGAAAGGGGCAACACAAATTCATCAAAAGATTTGTGTTCATAAGCAACAATGAAGGAGCCCTCGTATCTCTTTAAGGAAGGATTATCCTTGGCTCCTATCTTATCTGCTGTTGGAATGGTTGCCTCTGCCATGGCAAAACTGACAAGCGAAAACCAAAAAAGTATAGCTAAGCAAATACTTAACCATCGTTTACCTCCAGTAATGCGAACTGATTACAATTTTGAGTAAATCGCAGGATAACGTCGCCACTGATTCGCGTAGCGATTTAGAGGTAAGGCTCGGATTTTTCATAAAAAGGCCACGCGTTCCCGTAGTATCTTTGCGTTAGTGATATGTCGAACATGATTTCGGAAATGAGCTGCTGAAGTGGTACGTGAAGAAGATTGTCCAAGGGCAGGGGAATGGTGCTGCTTTACAGGAAACTAGAGTGGAAGTGATCAAGTCATTATAAGTTTATAAAAAGAACTGATGAGATGCATAAGTTGAGAGAACGGTTTGCGGCGCTCTCTCAACTAAGAAAAAGGGGATGATTAGGTAGGTTGTCCAGCCGGACTTTTACGCAGAGTGGAACTGGTTACCACGAAAGTCTTAACTTCCGGCGTTCCATCAATGACACTAGACAGGCTTTTCAATACCTCAGAATATGCTGCGGCGTTATAATTTTCTGCGCTCTGTCTTTTGTTCCAGAAAGTAATTCCGGTTACTTCTGAGCGTTCCTTCGCCGATAGCGTAAGTGCATGGCGAAAACCTTCCTGCTTTGACAAGATCGGAACGATTTCGTTTTCGAAGATCTTGGCAAACTTTGCCTCTGAATCCTTTTTCAGTTTCATGTGAACTAAGCGTGCATACATTATCCAAACTCCTGCTTCGACCATGATCTAGATAGACTCTTACTACCTAAAAATCACTTAACTAGAATAGATTAATTTATCGTACGTGTCAAGGATCCGTCCTCCTTGAATTCGAGCTTGCGTATTTAACTAAGATTTCCCTATCACCAATAAGAGTTGCATTATGTTACACTTGCAGTGGAGTTATGGTTTTTCTATAATTAACCAAAATCACTTAATATTGGAGACTTAAGAGATATGGATGTTGCAGAGCTTGTAAGTGTGCGATTGCAAGAGTTGGGTTATGTGCAGCAGGATTTGGCTGATGCCGCCCGAGTGACACCTTCTTTTATTTCACAGTTGCTTAAACGAAAAAAGCAGCCGCCTTCGCCGGACAGGACTGATCTATATACAAGGATGGAAAAATTCTTGAAGCTTTCGCCGGGAGATTTATCAAAGCTTGCGGAATTACAACGAACGCAAAATCTAAAGCGGAAGTTTGACTATCCACCGCGTCCTTTGTTTGACGAAGTCCGTGAGATTGTGCTGAGTAAATGCAACGCGGACAAACATAAAGAGCTTCGGCACATTTTCGAAAAGGAACCTTTTGGAGAAATTGAGCGCATCGTTACACAAAAGCTCCTTGATATTGCAAAAGAGATCACGAAACAGGGTTGGAGTAATGACAAATGGCTCAGTCAAATAGCCCGTGTTAATGAGAAAAAGTTTCAGGAGATGCGCGTCATTGTGCTTGAATTCCTTGATACCGACATCTATAACTTGTCGCTGCAGAATTCCATTTATTTTCTCGAACCACTGATTAAGTCCTGGGATATCGATCTCCGAAATTTTGACATGATTGTTGAGTCAACCGCAAAGCTCGGTGAAGCCCAGTTACGAAGATTTGCCTTTGTCGAATTAGAACCCGAATCAGGAGAGGAGCAACCTGGGTTTACGAATTTTCTAAAGGATCGTGTGATGTCTGTCGATCTGGCAGAAGAGGAAGCGGCATTTTTGAAGAAATTGAGATGCGGAGATAAAAAACCAAATGCACTATTTTATTATCGTGCGCTACAGATCTTCCGCGATCCGGTACATTTCTCAACGAACAAGCGCGATCGGTGAAATAGAAACTTTAAACTAAAGCTGTATAGCGCAACCGGAATTCCTATCTAGTTATGGAATTACGGCTCAATTGTCAGATCTAATTGGTTCAGGATTTGGTTTCGGTTCTGGTCCGGTTTGAGTTTTGTTTTGTTGCGGACTCTTATTCAAACGTTTGTTACGTTTTTCTTCACTCTTCTTTCTTTGGTTGTCTTCGCGTCTCTTTTTATCACTCTTATAATATTGTCTCATTAAGCTCCTTGTTTTACTCGCTATCCGAGTGCTGCGCTAATAATAGACCATCATCTTCTAAATAAAAAACCCTCCGGAAAAGCCGGAGGGTTCGATGTATAAAAGAGCTGGATTACCAGCGCTGACCTCTTCCTTTGTAACCGCCGCCATTGCCACCGCCGCCAGAAAAATTACGTTTTTCCTGAGGCTTGGATTCGTTTACAGTAAGGGTGCGCCCACCAAGTTCTTTACCATTAAACATTTTGATCGCTTCAGCTGCTTGTTCTTCGGTTGCCATTTCGACAAAACCAAAACCGCGTGACTGATTGGTGAACTTATCTTTAATGATGTTTGCGGAAATTACTTCTCCCGCCTGAACAAAGAGTTCACGAACTTCTTCAACATCTGTGTTGTAGGACAAACCGCCTACATAAAGCTTCTTTTGCATTTCTTCTCCTTATAATACTGAAAGGGGCCGAGCACAGGCTCTCGTAAATATTATCTAGGACCCCATTTCAAGAATGAAAGGCCGAGAAGATATAAAATACCGAAAAACTGTTGAGCGGAAGGCTTTCAGCGTGTTTGTCTAGCAGATTTAACTTGTAGACTTTGAATATTGTAGGGGAAAACTTGGAATAAAGCAAATTTTCTTGTCTAGCGCGTTCTTCTTCGAGCTGAGATGGTGGGAACGATACCAGGTAATTGCTTTACAGTTTTATTGATTTCTTTGAGTCGAAAGGCCTCATTTAACTCAGCGATACTCCTTTCATATTTCTCAGTACCACGATGCAGAAATACATCATGTGCCCACTCTTCTCCATTCCTGGAGGCATTATCGTATGTCTCAATGATCCGTGCAGCTTGTTTTTCGGTCATTTCTTCATCGTATTTTTTTCTCACAAAATGCTCCTGCTTCATTCGTTCCGATACACAAGCGGACGGGGCTGTTTACGGAAGGACTTGAGCGCCCTAATTCGGGTAAGTTGATCGTTTTATTCTCCCACAAATGCACGCTAAATGCAAACAGATCGTGCTTTTTGTTAAAATAACTTATATTAGTATTCTATGAAATTAGATTTAAAACTTATTAATTCATCATCCAATATTCAAATGCTTAGCATTTCTGGAAATATTGAAGCGGGACATATTACTCCATTGGGGAAAGAATTTGAACGGTTATGTCAGGGGCCAGCAGTAAAGCTGATTTTAGACATTCAGCGGGCTGAAGGAATTTCAGGTTCGGGAATCGGTGAGCTGATTAAAGCCCGGAATGAAATTATTGAAAGTGGGGGTAAGGTTGTATTAATTGGTGTGAATCCTAGAGTTGAACAGATGATCAACCTTTCAGGATTACATAAATACTTTCCTATTGTTGTTTCTGAATCTGAAGCAATCGAATTGTTAAACGTTTGAAAGAGCGTTTGCATTCCTAGCCAGCTAAACTCTTGTGCATCTTTGCGGTTGAGTTATCTAACTGCCATTTCTGAGATTACAGTCAATAGTTGTTGTAGGATCGCTCTCTGATCGATAAAACCTCGGTTGAAATATAACGCGAGTGTGATATCGCGATCAGGAATGTACCAGAGTAACTTTTCCCATATAATCTGTCGGTAAAATTCCACGATCTTCTTCATGATGAGGAAGCCATGTTTGTGTAATTTTGAGAGGATCATAAATGTAATGCCGATAGGCTTCAGGAAGTTGCAATCCGCTAGCGTGTTCGATAATGACACCAAGAAGGAAATAGTTTGTGCTGCTGTATGCCCAATCAGTTCCGGGGTCGAACCAAAGCCCAAAGCGGCTGGAGAGTTCAATCAATTCTGGTTGGCTCCAACGTTTTGTAACCAGCTTGATCATTTCATTTCGATCGGGACGGTAATAGAGATATGAGTAAAAATCTTTCAAGCCGGTCGTGTGTTGCAGCAGTTGGCGCACGGTGATCTTATTCCCATCCGGAAAAGCAGGGATGAACTTCTCGACGGCAAGGATTGCGCCGGGCGTTCCCGTTTCTTTGCAGTGATGCGAGAAGAATCACAATGATTGCGTGAGTAGTTCTTTGAGAATTGCGGTAGAGTTCCGATCTGGATTGCCGCATGAAAAAGTGATTAAAGCGATCCCAATAAAAAGCGCGTTTCTAACGTGTTTACATATTTTCGAATTCAGATCCGTTAACATTAGGTAAGCAAGATCTCCATCTCCAGTATCGTGGGCCATAATCATATGTTAATTGCGTTCCTGCTGGAATATTCTTGATGGCTCTCAAAATCAAATGAAATAATTCCTCACCGAAGATTCCGGTGACTTCGCAGTTTGGATCATCGCTGTGATTTGCATAACGGATTTCATTACCCTTTATTTTGGCGTCTAAAACGTGCTTTCCGTAGAAGTATCGGGAGGTCGGATATAAAAAGCAGTAATCACTCATTGTTCCAAAGATAGGATAACGTCTCCGAACGACTCCTGTATATTCTCCGATAAAATCCCATGCGCCGATATTTTGATTCGCGAATAAACCATATTCCAGTGATTCATTAATCCAGCGGATCGAAACATCTGCGACGTAATGAGTTCTGATTTGATCCTGATATAAAGCTCCAAGCCATTTTCTCTTTGAGTCGATGTAACCGTTTTGTGATGCATGGGTACATTGTTCGCTGATGCGCTGTCTAGTATTCTCATCTTGAAACTCCAGAGTTGAAAGATATTCAACGCCGGTAGCCTGTTTGAATTCGTCAACTTTATATTCTTTGATTTCTTCTCCGCATCCTGCAAATTTGGATGACATGTGGATCTTTGCGTTTCCATTCAGATGCGGGAACATTACTTTCACGGGTGGATACAGAAAAGACATCAGAGGATCGGATGGTTCTTGGCTCTATAAGATTGTTCACAGTCATCAGAATCTTCTTGGAGAATCGAGTCAGCATAATTTGCTCATATGAATCCGCAAAGGTTCAATATAATAGGAGAATGCAAAAGCAATTCTTGATCGCAGCAACTTTGCTTATTGCACTTTGTTCATGCGATCAAGGAAAGGTTAATCAGAATCAACTAAGCGAGTCAAACGATTCAGCCATTGTCGGACACGGTGTTGGGTACGATTCTGGTACTGGTGAAAGGCCTGCAGCTAACGCAGAATATCCAAACAGACGCAAACATACATTTCTTCATCCATCTATTCCATCAATTAGTGCAAACATTGACGCCGTTCGATTCTTTGAAGGACCATACTACCCTCCAGCAAAAGAGCAACGCCAGTATCGAATTAGTTTCGATGCGCGAAGGTCACGATATATCAACTGGGAATTGAATCTGACGCATAAAGCGCCCGGCCAAATTGTTACCTTCCAGATCGATTCGGAATGGTATAGAGGTGGCAAACTCTTTTATCGCTATTCTTCGAGGCACTCCATCGAATCGAACTGGGAATATTCCTATATGAGTCACAGTTATACGATGGGGCAATGGACTCAAGGAATCTATCGCGTTGATTTATGGATCGGCAAACAAAAAATTGCGTCTGAATACTTCGATATCTACAACGCAGATTGTTCAGGCGATCTATCATTCAAAGATACCGGAATGGTTGATGATTTGCGCCGTCAATCTGATTCTATGCGGCTTGCTATGGCATTGCACAATCGTGGTGGTCAATGCTTGTTGAATGGACATCTAGATGCGGCGCTCCAGGATTTTTCAGAAGCCATTCAAACACATTCTGATTTTCCTATGGCTTACTATCATCGTGGACTTGTATTAATGGAGCTGAAAAGACCTAAAGAAGCACTGGCAGATCTTGAGGTTGCGATCCGTGATGTTAAGTCTGAAGATTATTACGCTGCACGAGCTCGTGTGCAGTTTCAGCTAGAAAATGATCCGGAGGCGCTTTCAGATTTCAATCGCGCGATCGAACTCGATCCCAAACGCGCTGAGTTTTATCACGATCGCGGAATTGTCTTCTACTATCTTGGCGAAGACGAGAACGCTCTTCGTGATTTGAAACAGGCCGCTTCGATGTATCAGTCAACAAATGAACCGACAAAAAATACTAAGGTGAACACGGATATCGATATTCTTGAAGGCCGGACTGCGGGAAACCTTAATCTCTATGACAGGGGAAGGCTATTCACTCTGGCGGAGATAAATGAGTAGCACCGTTATCCTTTGCGTGCGAGGATCATCGGGGAATGATAAGAGATGTCGGCGGTTTCGACTCCAACAAACCCTGCTTCCGTTAACCACGCTGTATATTCGGAAAGTGTGAAGAGATCACCTTCTTCAGTGTCGAGTAACATTGCAAGAGCTACGATCAAAGAAGATTGAGGCCCTGTGCGTTCGTTATCTGGAAGAATGTCGATGATTGCGATTCTTCCTGAATCTTTGAGTGATCGATGAATGCGGGTGAACAATTCGCGTGAAGATCGTTCGCCTTCAGAATGGACAATGTTTCCAAGGATCGCGAGATCGAATCTGCTTTCGCCAAAATCTATAGCACTTAAATCACCGGCCATATAAGTGAATTGTTCATCAACATGATGCTGCGTCACGTAGTTTTTTGTGATTTCCAGAATCTCAGCAAAATCATGTGCCACAATTCGGGCATGTGGATCGGCTTCCGCAATCGCAATGCCCCAAACTCCTGATCCACACGCAACATCCAATACATTCAATTTGACATCGCTGGGTGAGCAAAGAATCTTCGCTGCTATTTGAGCAGATTTCCATTGCACTACATAAAGACTGCGGGCAAGTGCATCAAATGATGCGGCTTCCTCCGCCGGGCTTCCTTTCTTTCGTATGGGCTTACCTGAACGGATCACTTGATTCAAATGATTCCAATACTCCAGGGTCGACTCCTCTTCCCACAAATGCGCCATGTACTCTGGACTGTTTTTTCTGAGATAACGAAATGAAATTGGAGCAAGCCGGTATCGCTGATTTGATTTTGTCAGTAAATGAAACGAAACCAGACAATCCAAAAGCATGCGGACACCGCGAACAGAGCTTGCTGTGAGTTCGGCGATTTCATCCGCTGTTTTTTCTCCATCACCGATCGTTTCAAACACCCCGATTTGAATACCGGACATCAAGATGCGTGTAGCAAAATGGGAAATGGAAAGCCGTTGCAGATATTCGATATCCTTTTGTTCGGAATGATCAGACATCGACCGATGCCGGTTCCTCCGCCGGACAGAAAGCTGTCTGGGGAATTGTAAATTGCATATCTTCAGTTTGTCCGAGTCTCTCCAAAAGCGTGCAAAACTTTTGCAGTGCTGCGCCTTTTGGCTGATACTCCCCTAATGGAACCGCAAGACTCAAATAGGATTTTTGATCTTGAACTAACAGCCCGCGATTGATAACCGGTTCCAGTAAGACCTGAATATCCGAATCGGAACAATTATTTTCAATGGAACGTTTTAATTCGCTTAACGTCTGAGGTGCCTGACATTTTTCGTAAAGAACTTTTTGCAATCCTGTTAGGACGGTGAGCGGTTGAACTGCCACGGGCCGCAAGTCCCAGATAAGGAGGTGAGAGCCATTATCCATGTAAAATAAATCAGAATCCGTTTCAACACTCCACCATTTGTTCACTTCATGCCATAAGTTATTCGTGTAACTCATGACATCCCGGTCTTCGCAGTAGTCGTAATCGAAAAAGTATGCAAGGTTTGAAACTACTTCCGCTGAAAAAGGATAGAGGTAAAAGTAAGCCGGATGAGGTTTTACTTTTGTGATTCCAAGCTGTTTCGCGTGCTCATAGTTTGGACTGAAACGATCAAGCCGGATTCGACAAGCTGCTTGTGGCGCAGGCAAATGCGTAAGGTACGGAATGAGTTCAGTCATGCGATGATATTCTTCCGGATCCTCTCCTGGAAATCCCCAGAGAATATTCCAGGACACTCGTACTCCCAGCTCCTTGCACCATTTAAGAAGCTGAATGTTCTGCAGTGCAGTAACGCCTTTCCCCATCAATTGCAGGAGCGAGTTTCTAAAACTTTCGATCCCTGGTTGGATTGTTGTAACACCTGCATCGTGTAACAAGCGAAGCTGATCCTTTTTCAAATTCGCTTTCACTTCGTAAAAAATATCCAGTTTTGTTTCACGTTTAGCAAGATTTGGAAGGAAGTCCTTGAAATACTTCAGATCCAGAATGCAATCCACAACATGAACTTTTTTGCTTTTGTACTTTTCGGAAAGGTAAGAGATTTCTTCAAATGCGCGTTGAGGAGATTTGCTTCGGTAACTCATTGATTCGCTGCTGATTCCGCAAAAAGTGCAATGACTTCGTTCGCCCCACCAGCATCCGCGTGAGGATTCAAAAAGCACCTGACGTCCGAAATCCAGGCTGCTTACGTTATGCTGCTCAAAAAAATCATCGTAATCAGGATACGGAAGATCATCGAGATGCGGAGTTTTTTGAGCATTCGGAAACTGGTTCGAAGCAAATGCGGATGAAGCATTGTTAAATGTGTAGACGCCTTTTAATTTGGAAATGCTTTCGTTTTGTAAATGCTTTTGAACGATTTCGGGGAAGACCAATTCACCTTCGCCGGAGACAACCGCATCAACAAAAGGAAATTGACGTGCGATTTCGGCACCCATGACTCCTTCACAATTTCCTCCGCCAAGAACGATCAAAATTTCCGGCGCGAGTCCCTTGAGCCGTTTCGCCAAAGCAAGCGAGGCCATTTGCTGATGAAATACACTGCCGATCCCGACGACTCTGGGCGAGTAACGTAAAATTTCTTCCGCACAGTCATCGACAAACTCTGGCGCCATCGATTGATACTCACGGATTTTTTCAAACAAACGATCGGGAATGTTAATTGTGTGATCAACGATGTCAGGATAAATTTCCGATCGCTTGACCAGGACTTCTTCGATGTATTCCGAATTTTCGCGATCAAACAAAGATGTAGAAAAAATCCATTCGCCCAACAGATCCATCGGACGCGGATAGCCATTTGCAAGGCAATGATACAAATCACGGCCGATGCGTTCGGCGAAAGGAAGACCAAAGTACAGCACCTTGCTTGAGATTTGTTTCGCTGAAAGACACGACTTGAGCAAACTCAATCCAAGAGAAGGCATGTAGCCATGAAAAGGCATATTAACCAGAATGACTTCTGGTTTTTCACGGACCATTTTTATTATTTATCCTCTGGTTTCTTTGGAGTGATTCCCAGCAAGATTTCCTGACCTTTTTCTTTCAAGGACTTAAAATATTCCACGAGTTTTTCGTTTGAGATTACCAGATTGCCTTGATCATTAATCTGGAACTGATCCGCTTTCAGGTTCATTTGCCTCGTCTCAGTTGCATTGATGTGACCGGGAGTGCTGATGTTGTCACCCATCACGACAGGTCCAACCGGTACATATGGAGGCGCGAATCGTACCTGATCTTTTGCCGCCTTTTCAGCTAGTGCTTTTTGCTCCGGAGTTTGTCCAGTCTCAGCTGGCTTTTGGGTCTGCCCTGGAACACCAATGTTATCGCCCATGACAACAGGTCCGACAGGCACATACGGAGGTGCAAATCGTTGCTGTCCTTTTGCCGCCTGGGACGCAAGCTCTTTATCATCCACCCCTTTGTTTTTGTTTTGAAGTTCTGAATCCAATTTTGACTTTAAGCGATCACCTTTTGTTTTGAGATCGCCGGCAGCATGCTTGTCACCAGGTACCGGCTTTTGAGAGGCTGAAGGAGATTCTGAATTGGTGTGAGTTGTTTCATTTGCTGCGCTTGAATTTTGGATAGGCGATGTTGAATCCGGACCGCCGGGTGGAGTTGGAATTCCGGCGCCGGTATTTCTGATTTTGCTCATATTTACCCCCGGCTCGTCTCAGTATAACAAACTATCCTGCATGAGCTGGCTAATGCTCGGTTTTGGGGCTAATAGTCTATATATGTAGACCATAACCACCGGACGCAGATTTTTGTCAAAAACTGGGTTGGCATATAATAAAAGCAATCGGGGGGAAGTAAATTGCCAGGTCCTGGTGGCTCACAAAAAGCCGCAAGTTCGTCAATGAAAGGGAGATTCATCCGAAGTTATGACGAACTAAAGGAAATCTCACCAGCCTGGGATGCTTTGGTCGCTAAAAGCGAATATACAGCTTTTTTCTCGACTTCTGGTTTCACTCGAGCCTGGTGGCGTGCGTATGAAAATACACGCGACATGCATGTTGCTGTCATTGAAGATAACACAGGAATGCTGCGTGTGATCGCTCCGTTTCAGGCAGAGAAAAAAAATCCGGAACGATGGGAATTAGCAGGCACCAACCTGATCAACTACAACCCTTTCATTATGCAAGCAGAGGATCGTGAAGGATTACGTTCTCTGTTTACCTGGCTGAAACATCAATCGGGTTGGAATAAATTAGTACTTCGAACAACAGGGGAAGCGACAATTTCGCGCTTTTTCAATCTACATTATTCGTCGTCACTGAGTAAGGCTCAAAAATTTAATCGTTGGCTTCGTCCGCGATCGCTATTCGTGGAGCAGGATTCGAGGCGTGATCACCCATACATAAGCCAGGGAACATTGAACACAATGGACGACCTGCTGAGGAAAAAAAGTTACAGGTATGGCCTGAATATCTTGAAACGCGAAGGGACAACATCATACGAAACGACTATGGACAAGATTGAAATGAAACGCCATTTTGAATGCTTCTGTAAAATTCATGTTGAAGAATGGCAATCACGCGGTAGAGTCAGTCAGCTTGCCCAACCGGAAACGCGTAATTTTTATTTTTACCTTTTTGATGAGATTGAGTCATATCGGACACTGCGGCTTGATATGCTTACCGTTAATCAAAAGCCGATCGCCTTTTCAATCGTATCCAAGTGGAATAATCGTATCGATGCATGGATAACTTGTTTTGATCTTGCGTATGCGCGAGTCGGTCCTGGGCGGATGCTGCGATACCATCAGATCAAAAGTTCAATCGAGGAGGGGATATCTGAATTCGATCTTGGCCGCGGCCTTCAACAACACAAAAATGAATATACATCTGACTTTCGCGAAAATGTGATCCTGTCGATTCATCGTTCCCCAATCCATGCTCTGGCAACAAAATTGAAATCTTCTCGTGGGAAACAGAAAGCCGTCGTATGAGTTCAATTTTAAACTGTCGGCTTATCCAAAACTACGATGAGTTAGTAGAGATATCTTCGGCATGGGATCATTTGCTCAGCAAAAGTGATTTTCCTGATCTCTTTGCTACTTCCGGCTTTGCGCGTGCATGGTGGCGCGCCTATGGAGATAGCCGGAATATGAATATTGTAGTTCTGGAAGATGCGACAGGGGCTCCGCGTCTCATTGCACCATTTCAAGCATCAAAACATACGCCCAAAAATTGGGAACTCATTGGAAGACCACGCGGCGACTACAATAACTTCATCTTGACGGCAGGCGATCACGAAAGCTTGAAGTGCGTATTTGATTGGTTTAAGACTCAGACGAGTTGGGAGATTTTGACTCTTCGCCGGATACCAGGGCAGTCAACTTTACTGCAGTTCTTCGAACGTCCATACAATGGAAGTCTCACAAAACTTCAGAAGCTTCAATACTGGCTGAAGCTTGGCTCATGGTTGATCTATCAAGAGGCGCGTCATGAGCATCCAATTTGCAATGGCAACGCTTTTCAAAAGTCGCATGATGTGCTGCAAGGTGTACACCACCGCCGCAAAACGAATTGGTTGAATACTCAAGGTGATTTGAAGTTTCAAACCATTACTGATCCGGTAGAGATCAAGAATATTTTGCCGCAATTCTTTGAGCTGCATGTTAGAGAATGGAGCAGGCTCGCTTCAAAGGGAAGCTTTTTGCGCCACCAGATTCATCGTGACTTTTACAATTACATCGTAGATGAAATGGCTTCGTATGGCGCTTTAAGATTTGATGCAATGATCTTGAATGGTGAATTGATTGCAGGTCACATCGGTTTTCATTGGGCTGGCCGTTTATATTATTGGCTTGCATGTTACGACCAGAATTACCGCAAAGCCAGCCCGGGTCGATTATTGCTGGGCAACATCATCCATTCATCCTTGCAGCTCGGCTTAAAAGAGCTGGATATGTTGTTTGGTTTAGAGAAATACAAAGAGGACTTTCAATCGGAGATTCGAGAAACAGGAGCTATCACAATTTATCGCTCACCGATTGTTGCTGTCCGCTTACAGAAACGGTGGCGCAGGAAACTTCCGGCGAAAGGACGATAGGAATCGATTGTGGCACTGACGAAAACGCGGCGTATTAAGCTACTTGCATTCTTGATGAGTCTTGTGTTCTCAATCTTTGTGGCTGAGATTGCTGGACGGATGTTGAAGCTTTTGCCAGTTCGTTCTTCTCAGTCTTACATCAAGCTGACGCAGGAAGTTGGCCGTTTGCCGCTGCCGTTGTCGCATTCGCGCTTCGCCGAACCTGGCGAATTCGATGTAAGGCTCCAATTCAATGCGATGGGATTTCGTGATCCGCGCATAGATTTTCCGGAAGCAGCAACTGGAACACGGATCCTCGCTGTCGGCGATTCATTTGTAACAGCATGGGAAGTCGAATTGAATTATCGTTGGACCGAACAAATGCATCGCTTCCGCTCTGACTGGAATATTTTGAATCTTGGAATGCGCAACTGGGGTATTGATCAAACATACTTGAACCTGCTCAACTACCCACTGAAAAAGCAACCCGATATTGTGCTGCTCATGTTTTTCACAGGGAATGATGTTTCCGATAACTATCGCTCAGGAATTATCAAAACGCCCTGGGATGCACCTCACTTTTTGCCAACAGATTCAACGACTGATCTGAACAGCTTAAACGAACTGCAGAAAGTGCCCTGGTCAGGTTATCGTGATCCGTTCGATGAGCCGAAAAGATTGTCGTTCCCGAAAAATATCAATGCCTGGTTGCGACTGCATTCAGTCGTTTATCGTGCGGTCGATTTCACACGGCAATTTATTCAAGGGAAGGTTAGTGCCGCTTTTCATGAATCCCCTAAACCCATTACAACAGAACAACCACGTTTAACCTGGGGAGTTTTTGACGCAGGCAATGATGCTTCTCAATGGCAAACCGCATGGCAGATCACTGAAGTTTTGCTGCGCGAAATGAAAGCCGTAAGTGAATCGCGCAATGCAAAATTTATGATTGTTGTTGCTCCATTTTCACCGCTGATCGAGCCTACCGAACAAGCAAAAACGAAAGGACTACTTGATCCATCAAAGTACGATCTCGAAAAGCCTGCGAAAAGGCTGATTGAGTTTGGAAAAAATAACGAGATTCCTGTTTTGGATCTTACGCCTGGATTGAAAGCCTTCCGCGATGCGAACTCTGGGCGTATGTTGTTTTTCCCGAAAGACGGACATTTTACGGCACTCGGGAACTGTGTCGTAGCGAGTCAAATCGTCAATTGGATCGATCCGAACAGCAAAGTGGACGCAAAGCATTGTCTATAAATCCAATTTGATGCCTCTTGTTCTAATTTCATATCTGCTAACATTAAAGAGATAGCTTTAATATTTAACTCCGTGTTCTCCGTGACTCCGTGGTTTAATTAAGGACACTCAGATGAATGAGATTGAGAGATGCTTCCATCAGTTTGGCTATGCAAACGTCATTGTCGTTTTAAGACAGCCAGCTGGTTTGTCAACTCGTATCGTACGCTCACAAATCAATGATGTGAAAAATGAACTTCTGCGTTCATCGCCAGAACCTGCAACCGAAATTCGCACCAGGCGAGGCACAATGTTGCCTTCACCATCTGCAACCAAGGAATTTCCCAATCTCGGAATTGTTGTTGGTTATACGGATCAATCTGGTTTAAATGCATTGGCGAAAAAACCTGCAGTTCAAGAAGTCATTCCACTGGAACAGGTATTTTTAATCCGTCCCGTTCGTAAGTATCCGGCGAAAGCCGTAATTGAAAAGGCAACTTGGGGCATTTCAAAATTGAATGTTGAAAAATTGTGGGCACAAGGACTCACAGGAACTGGAATCAAAGTTGGTCATCTTGATACTGGCATCGATGGGAAGCATCCCGCTTTAAAGAATCGTATTGCAGGATGGGAGGAGTTTGATTTCGATGGAGAGCCCGTTCCCAAAAGCAGTCCGCATGATACGGACGATCATGGAACACATACGGCCGGCACGATTTGTGGTGGTTCATTCCAGGGTTTGAAGATCGGTGTTGCGCCGAAGGTCGATCTTTATAGCGCTCTGGTGATCGAAGGCGGGAAGGCGACGCTTCGTGTTCTCGCTGGTTTGGAATGGATGATTACGGCTGGAGTTCAAGTGATCAGTATGTCATTAGGCTTCAGTGGATATACACCATTTTTCCAGGAGGTTGTGCGCAGGATTCGTGATCGCGGCATTCTTAGTGTGTTCGCAATAGGAAACGAAGGAATCGCTACAAGCAGATCGCCAGGAAATTATCCGGAACCGATTTCCGTAGGCGCAATGGACGAAGCCGATCGTGTTGCCGATTTCTCCAGCAGTCAGATCTTTCAGAGAGAAGAAGATCCGAATCAACCGAATGTCATAGCACCGGGTGTCAATGTGATCTCCGCGCGGCCAGGCAACAAAATTCAGGCCATGGATGGAACATCAATGGCAACTCCGCATGTTGCTGGTGTTGCTGCTCTTTTGCTGGAAGCGAAGCCTGGCACTAACGTATTAGAACTGGAACAGGCTATTTTCGAAACTTGTCAGCCGCTTTCTTCCGAAGATCCTCCGAATCGCTATGGATACGGACTCGTGGACTCGGCTGCTGCCTTTGAACGATTGTCTGGTATCAAGTTAAGAACTGGTACTATTAAGAAAACCCCAAAACCCAGAAAGCGCAGTTAGAAAATCTTATCTAAGGGATAATTATGATCACAGATATCGATCCGCAACTGAAACGTGAACTGGAGGATGCCGGTGATGATGGTGAAGTTGAAGCTGTAATCCTTGTTCAGCCTTCAACAGCAATTGCTCAATTGGAAGACGACATCATTCAAATCGCTGCTAAAACAATCAACGAAACGCCAACCAAAGTGAAACTAATGCCGGGACTTGGAGCGATTTTTGTGCGAGGCAGCGGTAAACTTGTACGCACGATTCTTGAAAGGGAAGAAGTCGTTTCGGCAACTTCTACCGGCGGCGACATCCATAAAGCATCACAGTAGACTCAAACCACAAAGACGCCAAGAGAGCTTTGCGTCTTGGCGGTTGAGTTCCTATATATATGGTAGAGCTGAATAAGATAAATTGCCCAGATGGATTAGCGTGCTTTAATTTCAGCCCAGTGACGATCCATAATCTGGGCTGTTTCACCGCGAGCCAGGAACCATTCGCATCGGGCAAGTGTCGACGTCATCGGGATATCGAACGTTACTTTGAAGGAGTTCAGGCTTCAGGAAAGATTTTGCGGTTTCGTTTGTTGTGGCATATCCGGTTATTTCTGTGATCTCTGCAGCAATTCGCGGGTCCAAAAGAAAGTTGAGGAAAGCGTGAGCTTCTTCAACATGAGGAGCCGATTTTGGAATGGTCAGGCAATCTGTCCATACCGCCGACCCTTCTTTTGGTATTACGTAGGCGAGGTTTGGATTTTGATCGATGGCTTTCGCGAATTGTCCACTCCATCCATGTGCTAACCATACATCACCGCTCAGCAGGACTTCATCAAAATTGGAAGAATTGTAAACTTTAACAAGAGGTTTTTGTTGAATCAGAAGATCCCTGGCTTCTTCCAGGTGCTTTGGATTGTTATCGTTCAAAGGATACCCCTTCCATTTAAGTGCAACTCCCAGTGATTCCCAAGGATCATCAAGCATTAAAATTCGGCCTTTATATTTTGTATTCCAAAGAATCGACCAGGAATCAACCGGATCTGTGACCTTTGTTTTATCGTACGCAATGCCAGTTGTGCCCCACACGAAGGGAAGAGAGTGTTGGTTGTTTGGATCGAAAGCTGGATTTTTGAATCGTTCACTCAGATTTTTTCGATTGGGCAAAAGGTTGAAGTCGAGTTTGTGAAGTAAATTGATATGGACAAGGGTGTCTACAATATCGTTGGTAGGAACAACCACATCATATTCTGAGACTCCGCCCTGGAGTTTTTCCATTAAAGCTTCATTTGAGTCGTATGTGTCATATCTGGTTTCGATACCAGTCGCCTTTTCAAATTTTTCGAGAATTGGCGGCGACAGATAGGCGGACCATATATAAAGATTCAGGACGCGTTTGGGTGAAGTTTCGGTACTCTTTGATTTACAGCCTGCAGCCAGCGCAAACAGGAGTATTGCTATACTAACAAAAGGACGAATTTTATGATCCATTGGTGGCATGCTAGTATCGTAATACTATATTCATAGTAACAATCGGAGATTGATGATGAAGCTTAAGTTCATTTTAGGCATTATTGCATACCTATTCGCGTTTAGCAGCTTATCGGATGCTGAGCAGCAAGTCAGGATACGCGACCTTGGAATACGGCCTGGAATCTTTTCGCCAGGTCCTTTAAACGCGATCACGGATGTGAGTGGTGTTCGTGTTGGACATCGAACCATCTGGAAAGGGGAATCCATTCGCACTGGAGTGACCGCTATTCTGCCGCATGATGGAGATCTGTTCAATCAAAAGACTCCGGCTGCTGTTTACACGGGAAATGGTTTTGGTAAGGCTGCTGGGTTTTTGCAAGTCCAGGAGCTTGGAAATATTGAAACTCCGATTGTTCTTACAAATACACTCAACGTTGGAAGAGCAGTGGAATCAGTTGTGCAATGGACTTTAAACCAGCCCGGCCACGAAAACATCCGTTCTGTAAATGCTGTTGTTGGCGAAACGAATGATTCGTACCTGAATGACATTCGTGGAATGCATGTTACTCAAGAAGATATTTTCGCCGCGATCGACACCGCAACTACAGGCCGTGTAGAAGAAGGAGCCGTCGGTGCAGGTACAGGCACTTCTGCTTTTGGATGGAAAGGCGGAATTGGTACAGCTTCAAGACGTTTACCCGAATCACTGGGTGGACATACTCTGGGTGTTTTGGTGCAATCCAATTTTGGCGGAGTTTTAATGATCGATGGAATCCGTGTTGGTGAACTTCTTGGAGTATTTGATTTCGGAAATGAAGTAGGCAAACAGGTCAAAGAAAATAATCGCGATGGCTCATGCATGATTGTTATTGCAACTGATGCGCCTGTTTCTTCACGCAATCTTGAGCGGATTGCGAAGCGAGCAATTATGGGGCTTGCACGAACCGGAAGCTACATGAGTAATGGTTCAGGCGATTTTATTATAGCCTTTTCAACTCAAAATCTGATTACTGCTGGCAGCTCTCCAGTAGAACTTGCAAACAACAGAACTACGAAACGATGATATGGATCCACTTTTTCTCGCAACCGTGGAAGCTGTGGAAGAGGCCGTTTATAACTCCCTGGTTGCAGCAAAAACTGTACGTGGCTTTAAAGGGAATACGAGTGAAGCGATTCCGATCAAGAGGTTAAAGGAAATTTTTCAGAAGGCAAGAAACTGAGACGCTATTTATTTCCAGAAATTGCACGATAGAGCCAGGCGCGTGCCATCTTCCATTCGGTTTCCACTGTACCGTGCGAAATGTCCATCACTTCGGCCGTTTCTTCTGTGGTCAATCCTCCAAAAAACTTTAGTTCCACGATGCGGCTTTTCCGGGCATCGAAAACGGCAAGTTCTGTGAGTGCTTGATCGAGCGCAATCAGATCAATATCGGGTTGGTCGCCGCCTTCGCCAATGCCGCTTAATGAAACGCGTTTTGCTCCGCCGCCGCGCTTTGCAGCAGCGCGATCGCGTGCATGATTTACCAGAATCCTGCGCATCATTTCTGCAGCTACCCCAAGAAAGTGCGCCCTATTTTTCCAATTCACGTTTTGTTGATCCACTAACCGCATATATGCTTCGTGAACTAATGCGGTAGTCTGCAACGTGTGGTCGTTGCGCTCCTGACTGAGATAGTAAGACGCAAGACGCTTTAGCTCGCTGTAGACAAGCGGCAGCATTTCATCAAGCGCAGAACGATCTCCTTTCCCCCAATCGATCAGGAGTTTGGTAACATCTTCGCGGCTTTTCGGATCTTGCTCTTCCTTCATCTTCTCGTTATCCAAATTATAGCGCATGGCAGAACTAGTAGGGGCGGCCCTTGTGGCCGCCCAGTTAGTTGCCAGGTAGAAAAGAAGTTTTTCTGGGCGATTTACACAAGACCCGTGCGTTACTGATATGGAGGAGCACAAATGAGTTTCATCAGAAGAATATCCAACTTTGTTCCTACGACAGTGAATCAGGAGCCGCAACCGGAGGTTCCACCTCAACCCACGACCAGTTTTGGGGTTGCGAAAGATACCGATTTATTTGAGACGGCTAAGACGTACAATTCGTATCTCATTGATCCGCAGTCTCAACCTGCAGACGTGATCCAGCCACCGACAACTCTGGACACAACTGTAGAAGCTTCGTCTCTTTTTAGTTCTTTCGAAATGAGTCCACAATTCGATAACACGTTACCGCAGCTGAATGACAAGTTGAAGTCTTTGGAAGAAAAGAGGCTCGAATTTGTAAAACAGATCGAGCATCAGAAAACCGAGGGAAAGAATGCTCAAATGGCCGCAAGAGGAAATAGCGGATTCCATCAAGGCTGACAAGCCGATTTCAGAGGAAGTTCTTGCACTAATGGGCTCAGCCGGGATTTTAGGAATCATTGGTGGTCTACCTGCTATCCCTATCATAGGTGGATTAGTGGGAGCTTTTGCTGGACTATCCGGCGATTACAAAGCTAAGGCAAAACAGGCTCAAGCTGAGTTGGAGAAAAAAGCAGTGCAGCATGAGATGAATGCGGATCAACTCATGTCGGACCTGGAGAGTACAGATAACGAAATTCAATCCACCATTGCATCGATTGAGCAGGAAAAGTTGAGACTGGAACGTGAAGCTCAGCCGGCCCGTGAACAGATCATGAACATGGATGCGATCGTACAAGAGCCAGTGTGGCAAGAATTTCAGACGAATGAAAATCTCTCACAACAAGAAAACAATTCGTCCCTTTTCCATTTAGATCAGACCCTCCCAAAAGAAGATTAATAGCCTTGTAGGGGCGGGTCTAAGACCCGCCTGCCAGCTTAGTCTTGACTCAGCCGTTTTGCCTCTTCCCAATATTTTTCGTATTCCTTGCGGAGAGTTGTTTTCGCCTTGAATGCTTTATCAAATGAGGCCTGCGCTTCTTGTGCAGCTTTTTTTCTTTCTGCCCCGGATGAAGATTGGGCCCGGATCAAAAGTAATTTTCCGCGATAGGCGAGTACTAAACCATTGTTGGGGGTCACTTTCAAAGAGTCATCGGCAGCTTTCATGCTGATACGGATTTCGCTTTCAGTTGATTTCCCTAAAGAAGCAGAATACTCAGTGCGCAACCAATGGAATGCCGCTGATGATTCCAAACATTCCGCCGATTGTGGATTGATTGAAAGGCATTCCCGCACAATTCGTTCCAATTCCTTGAAGAATGGCTCTGGTTGCTTACGTCGAAATACAGCATCTCGTGCTGCAATGAGTTCGGCTTCTGCAAAATAGTAATAAAAGGCGGTGTACGAATTATCCAATTGCAACGTTTTCCCAAACGCTTCGCGCCACATTTTGATGATGTGAGTTACATCCTTTCCCTCTTTCAGCAAAACCTCGGCTTTCCTTGAGTGCACAAGACCAATCCCGAGATATGCATAAGAATTCTCAGGGTCCATGGTAATAGTGCTTTTGTAAAACTTGAGTGCTTCATCCAATGCCGCATTTGGATCCTTTCCTGTTTGAATATGATGAAATGCGAGTCCCAAATAGGAGTGTCCACACCATATATAAGGTATGAAATAGTTGGGATTCGCTGTAATGCTTTGCTTTGATAGTTCAATCGATTTGTTAAATGAGTCTCGTGGATCTAACCCGATGTCAAATTCATATTGCCCCTTCACATGATATGCGTGGCCGAGCATGGTGAAATACCTAAAAATGTGCGGCGGATTGAGCGGGATTGCCTTTCCGGTAAATTCGATCGATTTTTCGAGCGCCGGGCGCGGATCCTTCCCGTTAACAATATTATCTTGTGCCCGCTTTATAGAATTGTTGGCAAGAAGAAACAACAACTGATAATCGTCCGGCAGTTTTTGTGCTGCTTTTGTAAAACTGACATCAGCACGGTCCAGAAATGGAATCGGATCTCGCCCGCGAATGAGTTCCCAATTGGAACGTGTTGAATATGCCTCACCGAGTGCAATATGCGCGAACGCATTTTCTGAATCGATCTTTAGCGCTGCATGTGCGAAGTTGGCAGACTTTTCCGCCGGGATGGATGGATCATTACCATGATCGGACTGATAATAAGCCCAATTTTTATAGACTCTTGACGCAATTAAATTTGCGTTGATGTTTTTTGAATCAATCTGTAGTGCGCTCTTGCAATAGTTGATTGCTTCGTCAACACCTTCTTCTGATGATTTTCTTTTGTGATCTATTTGTATTTCTTGAATCTGGGATTGAACATAACATAACGCCTCATAGATCTGTGGATCGCTTTGCCCTTTCTTTGCCGCTTCAAGATATGCAGCCTTTGCTTTTTCATATAGTTCGGAAGCTTCAGAAATATTTCCTACACGGTATTGTTCATTTGCCATAGCAGAAAAAATGTCACCTTGAAGTGTTTTTGATTCGTAATGCCATGAAATTTCTTGCTCAGCTGTTTGCGCTTTGTTTAAAGCCTCGGGATATTGTTTTGCCAGAAACGACAATAGTGCTTGTACATATTCAGGAGCTTCAGACGAATTTGCTCCCTTTTGAATGTATTGTTGTGCAGGTACCCCATACCGTTTTTCGAGTTCTGCTTTTTGCTTATTCAATTGTTCCTTATCACGTAACTGTTCTACTTCACGAAGCTTTTCCTGATAAAGCATTGCAAGTGACAGCCCCAGTGCATTTGCAGCAGCCGGCTCTTGATACTGATACTTTTGCCAGGCCAGAATCAGATTGTCATACGCATCTTGAAATCGATGAAGTGAGAGATAGCCTCTTCCCAGCGAATAATAACCAGCTCCGTATGCAACACTTCCCATTTCTTGCATTCTCTTTTTCATGTAGTCCAACCGGTCAACGACTTTCTCTTTATCGGGTTGAATGTTATGTAAAGGCAGCAGGTACGCATATCGCATAGATGCTTCGATTCGCGTGACCTCCTGTCCGAATTCCTGAAATAACTTGGCTTGCTTATTCGATCTCCATTGCATGATTGCACCAAACAAAGCAATTGTTAAAAGCGAAAGTATGGTAATCGCAACGGTGATTCTGTTTCTCAGCACAAATCGTGTAGTGCGATATGCAAAAGTATCTTTGCGTGCTGTGATTGGAAGCCCTTGCAAGTGTCGCCGAATGTCTTCTGAAAGTTGATCAACGGATTGATAACGCCGTTGAGGTTCTTTCCGCATCGCCATCAAAACAATAGTGTCCAAATCTCCACGCAATCGCCTGCGCAACTTTTCCGGACTGCCTTCGCGAGTCTTACTGACAGACTCAGGATTAGAAATTGAATTGATGATTCGCGCTAGGCAATTGTGGCTGGGTATCTCCGTAATCGTCCGCATAACCTCTAACGCCGAACGATTTTCCAAAGGGTAAGGTGAGTGACCGGTTAAAAGTTCGTACAACAAAACGCCCAATGAATAGACATCACTCAGAGTTGTTACCGCCAGTCCTTGCGCTTGCTCGGGACTCGCATATTCGGGCGTCATAAAATGGATGCCGGTTGCGGTGGATCGCTCGCCTGTTTCGGACTGCAGGATTTTGGCGATACCAAAATCGAGTAATTTTGGCACGCCAGCTGAATTCGATACCAGGATATTGGATGGCTTGATGTCCCGATGAACAACGAGATTGCGGTGCGCATAGGATACCGCTGCACACACTTGCTGAAATAACTCTAAACGCTGCGTGATATTGAAAGCGATCGCCCATCGCAAAATTGATCGATCGGCTGACCTTCAACGTGTTCCATAATGAAATACGGAAGGCCGTTTTCGGTACTGCCTGCATCAATTAAACGGGCAATGTTTGGATGATCAAAGTTTGCAAGAATTTGTTGCTCATTACGGAAGTGCCTTAAGACATCATCCGTGTCTCTTCCGCGCTTTATGAGTTTGATTGCAACTGATTTTTGGAATCGTTCATCGGCGCGTGTTCCAAGATAAACGGCACCCATTCCACCGCGTCCAATTTCGCGAACGATATTATATGCGCCAACCCGATCGCCGGTAGCTAGCTGTACATCCTGATGTTGCAAAAACTCAAGAGCATTTTTACTGGCAGGGGATTGAATGAAGTTTTCTGAGTCAGTATACGCAGCAAGCAGCGATTCTACTTCTTGCTGAAGTGTTGAATCTGTTCCGCATGCATCTTTTAAGAATGAATCACGCAGCTCCGGAGCATGCTCCAAAGCTGCGTAAAACAGCTCATTAATCCGATTCCAATTTTCGGATGACATTTGCAGCTCTAATTCTTAGCAAGTTGTTTTGATTCTTCCCAATTTTTCCCGTACTCCCTGCGGAGAATACTCTTCATCTTGAATGACTGATCGAAAGACTCAGCAGCTTTTCGTGCAGCTTTTTGACGTGTTTCTCCGGTTGAGGATTGAGCGCGTATTAAGAATAATTGTCCGCGATATGCCGTTTCGAGAGCATTTCTTGGATTCTCTTTGAGAGCTTTCTCGGCGGTGCTAAGCCCAATGCGAATTTCGCTTTCCGGAGATTTTCCCAAGGAAACACGATATTCTGCGCGCAACAAATGGAGAGCAGTCAAAGATTCCAGACATTCATTCGAATCCAGATTGATTGATAAACAAGCACGCACAATTTCTTCTGATTCGTTAAAAAAAGGCTGTGGAGACTTTCTTTTCGATATAGCATCGCGTGCTGCAACAAGTCCCACTTCAGCAAAAAATGCATACGTAATGACTGTCTGTTTGTCTAACTGCAATGCTTTTTTGAATGCCTCACGAGACTTATTCAGATCGGCCGTCGGATCCTTTCCTTCTTTCTGTAAAACATGCGCTCTCTTCCATAGTGCGATACCAACACCTGCGTGAGCATACGATTGTCCAGGATGTAATGCTATACATTGGTTGTATGCCTTCAGGGCTTCATCAAGTGCTTGATTCGGATTCTCGCCCCTCTCGATTTCATAGCTTGCCAATCCCATATAAGCAAGTCCACTCCATACATATGGGGCTAAATAATTTGGGTTGATCGTAAAACTTCGCTTGGAGTGCTGAATCGACTCTTCCAATGATGCACGAGGATCTAACCCAGTGTAATCCTCATTGTTAGCTTTCCGACAATAAGCCGCCCCAAGCATGGCAAAGTATCTAGAATTGTCAGGACTAAGCTGAATTGCTTTTTTTAATAGATCGATCGTTGTTTGGAATCTCTGATGTGGATTTTTTCCTTTTTCGAATTCATATTGACCGCGCTTCAAAGAATTGTTGGCCATAACTGATAACAGCTCATGGTCTTCAGGCATTTTTTTGCTTGCCTTTATAAGACTGGGCTCAGCAAGATCTAGAAATGGAGATGGATCTTTCCCTTGAATAAGATCAAAATTTGCGTTGTTGCTGAGAGTATTGCCAAGTGCAAGATGAGCCAGGCCACTTTCGGGGTCGATCTTAAGCGCTTCGCGTGCGAAGTCCGCAGATTTGTCGAACATTTGCGATGAGTCTATTCCCAGTTCATTTTGATAAAAAGCCCAACCGAGATAAATTTTGGAAGCAATGAGATTTGCATTGATATCCTTTGAATCTGCCATGATTGCTTTCTCACAAAAGGTCACCCCTTCCGTGAAAACTGACTCGGGCGAACTTCCTTTTTGTTGAACCAGCATTTCTTGAATTGAAGCGTGAACTGAACACAACGCATCATAGATCTGTGGATCGCTTTGTCCTTTCTTTGCTGCTTCTAGATATGCCGCCTTTGCTTTCTCATATAATGCTAAAGCATCAGGATTCTTTCCTACACTGCTTTGTTCATTGCCCATCGCGGCAAAAATGTCACCTTGAAGTTTTTGCGATTCGTAATGCCAGGAAATTTCTTGTTCTGCAGCGCGCGCTTTATCTAGCGCTTCAGGATACTGTTTTGCAAGAAATGCCAACAGTGCTTGCACATATTCAGGAGCTTCGGAGGCGTTCGATCCTTTTTGAATGTATTGTTGCGCAGGTACGCCATACAGTTCTTCGAGTTCTTTTTTCCGCCGGTTCAATTGTTCCTTGTTATATAACTGTTCTGCTTCACGAAGCTTTTCCTGATAGAGCATTGCGAGAGATAAACCCAGTGCATTTGCTGCGGCCGGTTCTTGATACTGATATTTTTGCCATGCAAGAATCAGGTTGTCGTGGGCATCTTGAAATCGATGAAGTGAAAGATAGCCTCTTCCGATCGAATAATAGCCAGGTCCGTAAGCAACGCCGCCCATCTCTTGCATCCTTTTCTTCATGGAGTTCAGCCGATTTACGACTTTCTGTTTATCGCGCTGAATATTATGCAAAGGAAGAAGGTAGACATAACGCATGGACGCTTCGATCCGGCTGACCTCCTGTCCGAATTCCTGAAACAACTTCGCTTGCTTGTTTGATCTCCATTGCATGACAGCACCGAATAAGGCGATTGTTAAAAGGGACAGTATAGTAATCGCAACGGTGACTCTGTTTCGGAGTACGAATCTTGCGGTTCGGTAAGCGAATGTATCCTTGCGTGCTGTGATCGGAAGCTCTTGCAAGTGTCGCCGAATGTCTTCTGAAAGTTGATCAACGGATTGATAACGCCGTTGAGGTTCTTTCCGCATCGCCATCAAAACAATAGTGTCCAAATCTCCACGCAATCGCCTGCGCAACTTTTCCGGACTGCCTTCGCGAGTCTTACTGACAGACTCAGGATTAATTGAATTGATGATCGCGCTAGGTAATTGTGGCTGGGTCTCCGTAATCGTCCGCATAACCTCTAATGCCGAACGATTTTCCAAAGGGTAAGGTGAGTGACCGGTTAAAAGTTCGTACAACAAAACGCCCAATGAATAGACATCACTCAGAGTTGTTACCGGCATTCCTTGCGCTTGCTCGGGACTCGCATATTCGGGCGTCATAAAATGGATGCCGGTTGCGGTGGATCGCTCGCCTGTTTCGGACTGCAGGATTTTGGCGATACCAAAATCGAGTAATTTTGGAACGCCAGCTGAATTCACCAGGATATTGGATGGCTTGATATCCCGATGAACAACGAGATTGCGATGCGCATAGGATACCGCAGCACACACTTGCTGAAATAACTCTAAACGCTGCGTAATTGAAAGCGATCGCCCATCGCAAAATTGATCGATCGGCTGACCTTCAACGTGTTCCATAATGAAATACGGAAGGCCGTTTTCGGTACTGCCTGCATCAATTAAACGGGCAATGTTTGGATGATCAAAGTTTGCAAGAATTTGTTGCTCATTACGGAAGTGCCTTAAGACATCATCCGTGTCTCTTCCGCGCTTTATGAGTTTGATTGCAACTGATTTTTGGAATCGTTCATCGGCGCGTGCTCCAAGATAAACGGCACCCATTCCACCGCGTCCAATTTCGCGAACGATATTATATGCGCCAACCCGATCGCCGGTAGCTAGCTGTACATCCTGATGTTGCAAAAACTCAAGAGCATTTTTACTGGCAGGGGATTGAATGAAGTTCTCTGAGTCAGTATACGCAGCAAGCAGCGATTCTACTTCTTGCTGAAGTGTTGAATCCGAACCGCATGCATCTTTCAGAAAGGCAGCGCGCAACTCTGGAGGGCGGTCCAGAGCTGCATAAAACAGTTCATTAATCCGATTCCAATTCTCGGAAGACATCGCAATGTATGATGAGCGGTCTAAGACCCCTCATAAATGTTATCCGCAAATATACTATCGTTTTCCTTTTGCTGACAGCAATGCTTCTGCCGTGATGGCAGCTAATAATCGGGCACGTTTCGCTGAAGGATTGTTGTTTTCCGGGTCCAGTTCAATTGCTTTTCTTAAATCCTGTGCCGCTTCCTGGAACTTTCCCTGGTTCAGATAAATTTCGGCTCGATTTGTTAAGGAGAGGATATCCTGTGGAAAAAGTTCTATCGCGCGGCTATATCGAAGGATTGCTGCATCATATTTTTCCAGGTGTTGATAAATAGCTCCCAGAATGCAGTGAACATATGGAATATTAGGATCCAAAAGAGATAATCCCTCAAAGATCTTTTTGGCTTCCTCCATGCGGCCATGAGAAAAAAAATTATGCCCGCAAAGCAAAAGGGAAGCGACCTGGTTCGCGTCAAGATTCAAAACTTGAGTGAACTTGATTTCCCCGTTTCGAAATTGTTCGAATTTGACTTTATTGATTCCTGGCATTCTTAACCTCTATGCTCGAATGGAACGCATCATGTTTACACGCAAATCGGTGACGTCGCTTTGCAGGCTTTTAAGCGTCGAAAACATTTCATTCATAATTTGCAACGATACTTGTAATCCATCACGATCAGGATTTCTCAACTTTTCAGTTGAAATCAGTTCATCCAGTGACGTTGGAACAGGCGGATGAGTCAGGCCTGGATTGCTGCTAATTTTCAGACTCGCAAGAGATTCCTGAACACCTGATCTCAAAAAGGAAGAAATTCCTTGATGAAAATGCAGACTTTGATTGCGAAGACGTGAAAGCACATCATTCATTGAGACAATCGAATTATGATCTGGATGTTTTCGTATTCCGGATTCGTACGTGAAATACTTTAATGGATGGTCTACATGGCCTGCAGCTTGGGCAGATGTATCTCCAAGCAATCTAAACAACTCATCAGTTCCAAGCTGCTTTTCCTGAATCGACTTAAAGGACTGGATGGCATGATCGATTAATTCTTTCGGTTGTGATTTCGCGGCCGAAGAAATTCCCGAGGCAACGGTCTGAATATTGGGAGGTAGAGCCCGCTTTGTTTCCGGCGTCCGAATTATTTCCGCTGCCATTAAGGTATTCCTCCTACTGATAACGCACAATTGGCAGAAAAATTCCCCAACGCGCGGCAGCACGATTTGTACGATAGTTTCACATTGTGAAACTACATTTCATGACGTGAAACGCGTAAAGATTACCTGAACATTTCCTTATCTTCCGTGATATAACAAGAAGGTAGAAACAAAGAACATCCGCAAATAGCCAGCGACACAACTCGCGCAATCAATTTGTCGATAACTCAATAGCCGATAGTTTTCGTTTATCGATAAGATCTTAATATTAGGAGGAATTATGGTTGATAAAGTTGGTCCACGGTCAACGAGTCCGCAGCCTGCTCCTGCTGCGACCGAAAGTACGACACCAGTTGCAAAAGAGGAAAGTGTAAAACAAACATCCACGCCTGAAAGTCAGGCACAAACAACGCAAACTTCGAAACCGATGACCGCGGAGGGCCGATCAGCACGAGTTGCCGAACATACGATCGAAGGACAAGCGCGTCAGGCACAAATTGAATCACAAGCGGCTCCACCGACTGTGACAGGCACGGGTACGCCTCCTTCTGGTGGACCTCCTGTAACCGGTTCAACACCGCCTCCAACAACTGGTACGGGTACGGGAGCTACAACTTCCACTGCCCCAGCGGCTCCGAAATTATTAAAAGAAGGAAGTAAAGGTCCGGAAGTTGAAAATCTTCAAAATCAGTTAAACGATGTTCGTGCCGGGCAAGGCAAAGCTCAGATCGGAGTTGATGGTAAATATGGTAATGAAACGAAAGGCGCAGTAAAAGAATTTCAAAAGGAAAATGGACTTACTGCAGATGGAGATGCGGGTGCGAGAACGCAAGACCGTTTAAAGCTTGAATCGGACCCGAACTTCAAAACTCTGAAACCGGAAACACAACAGCAAATCCGGGATCAGATGGGCAAATACAGCGAACAAAAAGCCGGTAAACCGGACGCACCGGAAAATCAGGCATCACGCACAAATTTAGTTGGAGTCGCGACTGATCCTAACTTCGCAAAGCTTTCTCCTGAAGGGCAAAAAGCCGCATTGGATCGTTTGCAAACCAATCCAACGGATGCTACTCATACCCAGGCTGTAAAAGACACAGTAAAAGACCGCGCCAACCTTGAAAATGATGCGAACTTTAAAAAGCTGAATGCAGATACTCAAAAGCAAACTCTTGAACAATTAGAAAAACATCATGGAAATCAAGCTGCAAAAGACAATTTGAGTAAGCTTGCAACCGATCCTAATTTCGGTCAGCTTTCACGCACACATCAAGATCAACTTTTGAAGGCACAAGCCAAGAAGCCGGAGGATGCAGCTTACACGCAAAGTCTTCGCGATATCTCAGGAAGTCCAAATTTCCGCGGCATGGATGATGCGAATAAAACACAAGTGCTTAACATGGCAGCTTCGGACAAAGCGAACCCGGCATATTTGCAGAGTCTAGATCGCATGATCAAGCATGATCGCTTTGCGGGATTATCAACTCAAGATCAGAAGCGCATGCTGAATGTTTTTGAGAATACATCTCCGCGCGGTCGAGACGCTCTACAGAACCTCATGAGCCGCGATGTTAATGGACAACCTGCATTGACCAGCCGTGGGTACGGAAATACAGGAACGCTGCTAGAGCAATTGGATCGTGCTGCGATGAATCCTCTCGATACCCGCATGACGGGAACAACGAAGGAACGTTTCACTGAGAACCTGCTGAATGAAGTTAGCGATCCGAATCATTATATAGATCAGTCCAACCGAGACACATGTACGGTTACCAGCATGAGTCATACGATGGCATCGAAGAATCCAGCGGAATATGCCCGTATTGCAACAGATCTTGCCCAAACAGGACAATCTAAACTTGCAAACGGTAAGACAATTCAGGCTCCAGCTGATGCTTTTGCTCAAGATACCAGCACTCGAAGCGACAGTGAACGGCTTATGCAATCCGCATTGATGGATTATGCGCGCCCAGGTAAGGGATATACGAACTTGCCTCAGCCTGGCCGATTCAATGATGGCCAAACAGGTCTGGTATATGACGAACAGGAAAGAGTCATGGAAGGATTGCACAACAAAAATTATTCCCACTATGACGGTTCATGGAATTTCCGCGACGACAAGACAGATATTCTTGAAAAAACCAAATCGGAACTCGCAAACGGAAAAGGTCCGGTACATACACGTCTTGCCTGGCAGGGCGGTGGACACGCCGTGGAGGTCACTGAAGTCCGAGATGGACGCGTGTACTTCAGGAATCCGTGGGGCGGAGATCAGGCCGGAATAGGAACCGATGTAGGTCCGAATGGAACTACGCAAACGAATCCTAATGTACGAACTGACGATGCGCGCAATGGAATTCAATCCATGACGGTTGAAGAGTATAAGAAACACGTACGGGGCGTTATTGTTCCGGATTAATGATCGGATGCCGTGGAAAATCTTTCTGGTGTTCTTTTGTGCAACAGGGATCATTTCGGATGGTATATCAAATCCTGAAGCACAGACGAAACAAATTCAGAAAATAAAAAGCGAGGAAATTATGGCAAAAGATATTAGCAAAGATCTTGTATTAATTCCTGAAGGTGAATTTGTTATGGGGCTCTCAACGGAAGAGGCCGAACAAGTTGTTAAAGATTTTTACCCGCCTGATGCAACCGTCAGTCCGCGGATGTACTTTTTGGAATGCCCGGATCACAAGGTAAAAGTTCGAGCATTTAGAATCTCGAAGTATGAAGTAACGAATCAAGAATATAAAGACTTCATCTCCGATGGCGGTTATGAACGAAAGGAATTCTGGAAAGAGTTGATTGTGACTCCCAATCTAAATGCCGATTATACAGGCATGGATCGAGTCAGACTTTTTAAAGATACAACAGGGAAGTTCGGGCCGGCGACCTGGGCAAATGGTTCCTTTGCATCCGGAAAAGAGAATCATCCAGTAGAAGGAGTTTCCTGGTATGAAGCGGTTGCGTATTGCAGGTGGCGAAAAGTACGATTGCCCGCCGAAGTGGAATGGGAATATGCGTCACGTGGGAATGATCGACGAAGATTTCCGTGGGGCAATGATGCTTCCGTTGCATCCAAGTGGAGTTCAGGAGAACTTGTTGCAAGACCGGTCGGTTCAGCTCCTGAAGACAAGAGTCCCATGGGCGTTTTTGATCTTGCTGGAAATGTTTGGGAGTGGGTTACTGATTCCTGGTATCCTTATCCCAATTCACCAGCTGGCCAGCTTGAAAAACCGGATGATACATTCGGCATTCTTCGCGGTGGAACATATCAATCTTCATGGGTTGAGATGCGGACAACATTCAGACGAAGAATGGAAAAATTGGATCGTCGCCCGACCAACGGTTTTCGTTGCGCGGCAGACGCTGGAATGTAACATATAGTGCGTGTGGCGACTTTGGCGAACGGCCTGCGCATCCAAGATGCTCAACAGCAGCAGTTTACTGTTTGTCGTAAGTGGCGATACTGCTAATCTCCTTTCCCATCGCGTCAGTTCGCCTCAGGGTGAAGGTTCGAGTTTTGCCGTCAGATGACACAGTAATGATTCCTTGTGCAATGACTTTGTCACCCTTTTTCACAATCATCGTCAGTGTATGATCATTGACTATTTTATAAGACCGCGTGTCAGAACTCGGATCTCCGCTGACGGAGTAATCTTTTTCATCGAACTTGCCAGTCCATTCGTTATGTATCGGATTACCCTTGCTGTCAACGCCATCAACGGTGATTTTCACATTGTCGCCCTCAGCAGCATAGACGATCGTGTTGTGCTTAGCCATTCCAGGATCGAGCTTTGACTTGGATTCGTTCAGCTTCCATGTTCCCATTTGAATGTCCGCTGCCAGACATACCGCTGCTATGCACAAAGTCAATGCCAGTACGATCGATTTTGTTTTCATTTTGCTCCTTCTTTATATGAAGTTGGTTCAATGCTAGAAGTCCGAAAGTTATCAGTCATTTTGACCTGAGTCAAACATTCCAAAATACGCTTATTGAGTTGCCTTGCGTGGTCCGGCGTTTTGATCAATCTCGCCATGAATCAACAGCAATGGCTCATTAATTTGTCTGCCTGTAGAACAGGGGAGAGTTTGATATACACATCGAGTGCTTGCCAGAAGGTTGATTCTTTCATGTCTGATTAAGATTCTAACATGCGATAGAGATCAATTTGTGAGAGGAGAGTTTATTCAAAGAGGCAACTTGTGTCTCTTCAAGTAGCAACTTATGTTGCGTTTCATGTGCTTCCAATCCTCACTCAATTCTCGCTAAGCTTATGGTATGTGAATTGCATAATCATGGATCGACTTTCTAAGTAACGGAGGGTGCGATGCAAATCAGAAAAGCGGACAATCAAGCGAATATAACTGGAGCGGACGAATCCAGCAAAACAGAATCTTCTGTTTCGAACAAAGCTCGAAGTTCGCGAGGAATCGCGGAATCGGAAAGCAAATTTGAAACTCCGAAAGCAAACCCTCTATTTAACGAACGTACCTATCCGAGCTCTCGAAGCGCTACATCAAACGAAAATACTGCGCAATCATCGGCTGGTGCCAACAATAATTCTACCGGAACAATCGCAGATGGAACTTCCAATACGATATTCATTGGAGAAGAGGCTGCAGAAGGTTCAACAACTCCGCCGGCGCAGGACCAACAAAGTGGCGTGCCTCCAATTCAAGATGGCACTTCCAATACGATATTCATTGGAGAAGAGGCTGCAGAAGGTTCAACAACTCCGCCAGCGCAGGACCAACAAAGTGGCGTGCCTCCAATTCAAGATGGAACTTCCAATACGATATTCATTGGAGAAGAGGCTGCAGAAGATTCAACAACTCCGCCGGCGCAGGATCAACAAAGTGGCGTGCCATCCAATTCAAGATGGCACTTCCAATACGATATTCATTGGTGAAGAGGCTGCAGAAGGTTCAACAACTCCGCCGGCGCAGGATCAACAAAGTGGCGTGCCATCCAATTCAAGATGGCACTTCCAATACGATATTCATTGGAGAAGAGGCTGCAGAAGATTCAACAACTCCGCCGGCGCAGGATCAACAAAGTGGCGTGCCATCAATTCAAGATGGCACTTCCAATACGATATTCATTGGAGAAGAGGCTGCGGAAGATTCAACAACTCCCCCGGCGCAGGATCAACAAAGTGGCGTGCCATCAATTCAAGATGGCACTTCCAATACGATATTCATTGAAGAGCAAAAGTCCGAAGATGAGAAGGAGACTCAAACCCGACACCGCAGATAACAGCCTTTAATCATCGAAAGTTGTTTATGCATGCTGTAAACAATTCCCGAAAGGGGTATATATTTAAGTGGGATTAGGCTCGCAGCCGAATTGGTAAAATAATATCGATAGAATTTGCGTATATCGTCGTGAAAAATGACCACCGAGGATCTGCGATTTAGCTTCGCAAAACGGATTTGTCGTTTTCTTCCTCCCATCATCGCCCAACAAATTCGGAATTGGATCTTTCCGATAGAACTTGCTTGGACGGACAATCGTTCTTTTGAAAGCTTTTCACAAACAGGGTCGTTATATAAAGGCCGAATCGGCGAATACCATGGATACCTCTTTTGTATGCATGGCTACAACGACTGGAGGATCATTTCGATTGCTCGCGTCTTGTGCAATCCTGGGGATTCCATTGTGGAAGTCGGTGCGAATATTGGAACAGAAACGATCGGTTTTTCAGATATTGTCAAAGATGCAGGTCATGTCTACGCATACGAACCTTTCCCGGATAATTTCCAGATATTGCAAGACCTATTTGGAAATGGAAACAAGAAGAATGTATTGATGTATGACTATGCGCTGGATAAAGAAAACCGCAGACGATTATTTGAAATCCCACCGGATGAGAATTCAGGAATTGGTCACATTGTTAATGTACATACCGACATTAAAAGCCCCGTAATCGAAGTACAATGCTTAACCCTTGACTCACAAAGGGATACTCTTATGCTGCCTGTTTCATTGATGACGTTAGATGTTGAAGGAGATGAACTTCCTGTACTTTCAGGTGCGGAGCATTTTATCCAATCGGTGCGTCCAAACATTATTCTTGAAGTGAAGAAAAGTCATATGAAGCGCCTCGGATATGAGCCGTCTGACCTTTATAAGCAATTGAAGCTTTGGGAATATGAAGTTTATCGCATATCCAAATTGGGACTGCACCAGCCTGACGTGAGCAGTCCAAAGCAATCGAATTGGTTATGCTTGCCTATCGAAAAAAATCATCTAAAAGGCAAAGTTGCACGATCGATACTTCTGTCTGGTATCCTTCCATGCATTAAAGGCATCAACCCTTTATGCTCATCACAACGTTAACACTTCCTAAATTGCAGCCAATTCAAATAAGTAATCAACAAACGAGCGCACAGCATCATCGTAGCCGCCAAAGTTTGGATTCGTAGATTCGATCACAAAGTATTCATCAGGTGCATGTGCTCCACTTCCATGGCCGAGTCCGAAATGGCCAGCGGGTAAAGAAATCGGTTTGTTTGTGAATACATATCCTGGATACGAGCCAGCATTCCGCGGCCAAAGGATTGGTTTTAATCCTGCTTTTCGGTACACAGAAAGTTGTGCTTGAATCAACGGAGCCTTGGATGAGGTTTGTGTTGGATCATATCCGCCGCTTGGATTGACTTCGATATCGCCAAAACCGCGTTTTGCAAGATGAGCTTTGAGCGCAGCAACAGCGCCATCAAACGTCATATCTGGCACAAGACGCAAATCGAGTTTTGCAACTGCGCGATGCGGCAATACAGTCTTGCCGCCTGGACCTGTATAACCTGCAACGAGTCCTTCAATATTTACAGTTGGCGTAAACAAAAGGCGTTCTAGAGTCTTACGCCACGGCAGATCGCGGGCCCATTGATTTGCGGAAAGCATTTTTTTGTAAACATCCTCTTCAATAGTCTTCGAAGCAACGTCCAGCATCTCCTGATATTCTGCAGAAGCTGGCAATGCACGATCTGCAAAACCTTCGATTGCAGGATCGCCATCCGGTGTGACCAGTGTTGAGAGCGCTTGAACGAGATGATATGAAGGGCTATCCAGAATTGCGCGCAAACTCGAATGAACATCTTTTCCCGGACCACGTCCCCATTTCTTTCCGCTCGCAACAAGTTCCAGTTCAACAATACCTTTTGCTCCAAGCGACACTGTCAGTGAGCCATCAGGATCTTGTTCAGCGCTGGGCATAAATACACCCGTACATTTTTTTAACGCTTCAGTTACCTGTGGTTTATTGATGACTTGATGAAAATGCGGTGATCCGATTTCTTCTTCACCTTCTGCAAGCAGCACAAGATTGACAGGCAATTTGTGTCCTGCATTTTTGAATGCATGAAGCGCAGCAATCAATGCGGATTGAGGACCCTTTTGATTTACGGCGCCGCGACCCATAACGATCTTTCCAAAGTCTGGCTTATCAATGATGGCGGCATCCCAGGGTGGCGAGCTCCATTCCGAAGGGTCGACCTGTTTTACGTCATACATAAAATAAATTCCAACTGTACGCGGTGCTCCTGCATCCAGAGTTCCAAAAACGGCGGGTTGACCATCTGTTTCGATCCGTTCAACTTTCTGAAAACCCGCTTCTCGCAGCATTTTCATCATGAGCTCGCACCCTTCATTCATGCCTAACTTTTCGGCAGCAATGGATGGCTGTCGAATCCAAGCCTGTAACCGTTGAACGGCTTCATCGTGCCGGTTTTTTACTTCCTTATATATAGGTGTGCGATCTTCAGACTCCGCAAATGCAAGCAAATGCACGCCGAGTATGAATAGAACGACATAACAGAGTGATCGTTTCATTTTCTCTCCTGGATTTATCTAAGTCAGTTGTTTCGACCGCAAGGTAAGAATGTCTTAAAGCATGTTCTAAAAAATTATGTCCATTCGTCCCCTTTATGATATAAGATTCTATTTAGATTTCTAGGCATTGGGCGGGGGGTAGTTACAATCGTGGATCGGTTTCGACATTTCTTTAAAAAGCTTGACAGAAAACTTATGTATTGGTCGCACTGGCGTTGTGCGAGTCCAGTTGTCGTCATTGAAAGTGACGATTGGGGGATGAAAAGAAAGCAAAGCGCAGCGATGGTCTCTCAGTATGGAATAGCGAGTGACTGGGCTGATGAAGAATTTGAAACAACTTCCGATCTTGAAGATCTCTATGAAGTTCTGGATCGTTTTAAGGGTAAAAACAATCGCCCGCCATGCATGACTGCAAACTTCATTGTAGCGAACGCTGATTTTAAATCGATTGAAGCATCGGGATTTACAAAATATTACGACCAGTTCCTTGATGAAACAGAACCGAAGGAAATTTTCGATAAATATAATGAAGGAATTCGGCGAGCTGTATTTTATCCGCAATATCATGGGCGAAGACATCTTGCTACAAATGCTTTTCTTTCCGATTTAAAAGAAAATTCTGTAGGCTCTCGCGACCTGTTGCAAGCGGGCCATCATGGAGGCGCATCTTTATACAAAGGTCAGAATTGGAGATATCACTCGGAATACATGGATTGGGAAGCAGGGGAACCAATTTCAACCGATGACATCTTGAAGGATCTTTATGAATCGGCAGCATTTTTTGAAAGACAGTTCGGTTTCAGTCCAAAATCCACGATTGCTCCGCACTACATTTTTACAGAAGAAGCAGAAAGAGCATGGCGAGAAGTCGGCATTCGTTTCATCCAAGGAACGGGCTATTGTTTAAAGCGATCCGGCGCGCAAAAAAAGATACGTGCCCATTATATGGGACAACGGTCTAAGGAAGGGCTTGTTTGTATGACTCGCACCGTCAAGTTCGAGCCGGGTCATGGCAGAGAAAAGCAGAGTTTGGCTCATGCTACTGGCCTTGTTCCAAACCTAATAAAATCCGGAGTCCCTGTTGTAATTGATACTCATCGAATTAATTACACCGGCGTTCACAAGAAGAGAGGATTAATAGAGCTGCAAAAGCTGTTGGAGTTCGTATCTGAATTTGACCCTGTCTTCCTTACATCGGTTGAACTGGGTGAAGCGATTGAAAAAAATGGCGAATATGTTGATGTTTTTTCAGGCGACAAACAATCGCTAAAAGTAATCTCTTCCGAAGCGAGAGAAATGAGCGCACGTTTGTATGAACGGATTCACCCACACGACGCGATGTAACCTGAAATAATCAGTCAACGCTCTGAGTCTTCACTCTTCAACCAATCGGAGCGAGGATCTTCACCAATACCTTCCACACCCCTGGCGCAGGATCGGCAGGCAGTGGGCTGCCTTTTTCGAACTCACTCGAAATCACGGCTGCCTGAAGAAGATTCGTGTCTCCTTTTTCGATATGACCATGAAAATTTAGGAACCATGCACCGGTGTCCAGTGCCGGGTTGAACTGCGCTTTTACACGGACAGGCTGGCCATCAAGGGCCATCCAATTGTGGACTGTATTGGGCGTGACCACACCAACTTGACCAGCTTCCAGTACTACTTCCCGATCACCGATCAGGAAACGTGCCTGCCTTCGATAATCTCAAAGCGCTCTTCCTGATGCGGATGAAGATGACCAGCTTCGCGGCGCAGTTGAAAGCCTGGCTTGTCAGGCTCTCGTACGGTATCCATCGAAATCACATAACCGTCTGCTTCGTTTCCGGAATTGAGGAACTCCATGCGCTCACCCGGTATATGTACAACCTTTCCTTTTAGAACTGGATCCGGACATGTCTTTGTATGCAGACTGTCAGAAATGACCAATGCTCCGACGGTCACTGTCAGAATAGCAATCGCCCATAGAAACCAGCGGGCCAGCCTTTTGAACTTGCTCTTGATCGTCATAATTACTCCAGAATAACTTCTAACGGATTAGAGTTTATGCTATGACGCCGGCACTGACCGTACTTGAAAAGATTTACCTGAAACAATTAGCGAATTAGCAGGTCCAACTGGCGCACATCGAGACCGGCCTCGCGATAGTACTTCCGACTCAGCTCGAGAGCGGTGAATCCATCCTCGTAGGCAGCAAAGCCACCGCTGACTGCCTTGTCCAAATAGATGAGTCCGCCCTCAACCATGAAAAGAATCACCGCTGGTTCAGGTGAGTCGTCAGTGATAACCAGCGTGTGGGCCTCGCCCGCGGGTTCGTAGATAAACGTACCCGGTTTTGCTACCCAGTCATGCTCAAGGTATCGCCAATAGCCACGCATCGTATATCCACGTACGGTGCCAACGTGGTAATGCGTCCCTAGCATCGCACCCGGGAGACCTTTCAGAACTACACTGAATCCCCCGGACGTGACATTAAAGCAGCAGGGCTGGAACCACACACCATCAGCATAAGGAACCCAGAGGCGGTCATCATCAAAGTTAATGTTGGCTATAAAGTGCTCGCGGCTTCTTCGATTTGGATCGAGGCCGTCGGTGAAACTGTTGAAGGCAGTGATAGGCATCTATTCTCCTTGTCTGAGTAAACGATTAACCGAAAAACTTTGGCGTCAGTAAAATCCCATTTCAATCTAAATGCAAGCAGCAAGACTGAATAATACGCAGGTGTTGTCCGCTCGAACGACTTGTTCGGCTTCAGAAAATGGATTTAATTGGTCAGCGATAATTTTGCCGGTTGCAAGTTGGGAAATAATAAGTTTCGCCTGAAAGACTCCTTCCTTTGCCGAATCAGGGTAAATTGAAAACATCAAAACCGTAATTGGAAGGAGCCGTTCCTGCGTTTGTTGCACCGTATGAAACGAGGAGTGACACTGAGACTAAGATAAATACAGTTATCAATAATGGTCTGAAGAACCTATTTCCTCCATTTAATATCCTGAAACCAAAAAGCTATTGGCTATATTAGATGACGGCCGTAAGTTGCGTCAATTCGGACGTATAATCAGGGACTGAACTGATACAAAGCCTTTCAATGCGAAGGAATCCTGCAAATGAAATTTTGGATCACGATCTTCGTTTTGTTTCTCTCAGCATTTCTATCTGCATCGGAAGAACCTGCCGATCTCATTCTTTATAACGGAACGATCTGGACTGTCGATTCTGCAAATCCAAAAGCGGAAGCTGTTGCAATTGTTAAAGACAAAATTGTAGCAGTTGGTTCCAACAGCGCCGTTCTTGCAAGACAAGGAGAACGCACGCGCAAGATCGATTTGCAAAAGGCTTTTGTTGTCCCTGGATTTAACGATAACCACGTTCATTTTGCTTCAGCCGCAAAGTTTCTTGAATTCAACATCATGAAAGTCACAACTCAAGCCGATTTTGTAAATCGAATAAAAGAGTTGATTGCCTCTCTTCCAGAAGGTGAATGGATCACAGGTGGATATTGGGGTGCATATGATCAATGGACGGAAGATAGTGCCGGCGGTAAGCGCCGTGAAGCGTTCACGCCTGATCTATCGTTGATTTCTGAAATTACACGTAACTATCCGATATTCATCCGTAAGTTTGACGATTCGGAGTTTGCTGCAAACGCAACTGCTCTAAAGGCAGCCGGAATCGAGCCATCGAATCCAAAAAAGGAAGGGATTGAATTCATCCACGATAAAAATAAGTTCACCGGAATCATGAAAGGCAAGAGCGTACCCGAGACATTTGATTCAGTGATTCCGAAAGAACAATCGCATGAACGGCGTTTGAACCAAACGAAAAAGGCGCTGGCGGAAATTGCGAAATATGGAGTCACGAATGTCAGCGATATGTCAGATGATGTTCAGCTTGAAATTTATCGCGAGTTGCATCAGAAAGGTGAGTTAACAGTGCGCGTGCATTTTCGTTATGGTCTGGATCGCTGGCATGAGCTTTCTGAAAGGAATATTAAAGTTGGCTCAGGTGATGAGTGGATCCGGCTAGGTTCATTAAAAGGGCATATTGATGGAATTATGGGCAACAGTACTGCGCGATTTTTCGAGCCTTATTCGCACGATCCTTCCAACCGCGGACGATGGCGTCCGTTAATGGTAGATGACAAAGGTAATTTTGTTGAAGGTAAATTTCTGAAATACATGTTAGATGCAGATAAAGCGAACCTTCAACTGACCGTGCATGCGATCGGGGATGAAGCAAATCATTTGTTGTTGAATTATCTGGATGAACTGAACAAAATCAACGGCGCGAAGGATCGAAGATTTCGTCTCGTACACGCACAAGTCATGTCTCCACGCGATTTTCCAAGACTTGGTGAACTCAAAGTAGTTGCAGAAGTACAACCTTTTCATCTGAGCGATGACATGCGATGGATGGAGGAACGGATCGGCACAGAACGATGCAAAGGAGCATACGCATTCAAAAGTATTCAAAAGAGCGGTGCGGTTTTATCATTTGGAACCGATTGGCCCGGTACTTCCGCTGCAGAGTATCCGATTAATCCAATGCTTGGACTCTATGCCTCTGTTACTCGTCAGACAATCAAGGGGGAACCTGCAGCGGGCTGGTTTCCGGATGAACGTATTTCAATTGAAGATGCAATTCGTGCATACACTTTGAATACCGCCTATGGAAATTTTGAAGATGAGATCAAAGGATCGATTCGTGTTGGCAAGCTCGCCGATATTACAGTCCTTTCGTCAAATCTGTTGGAATTGAAACCTCCAGAAATTCTGAACACCCAGGTCCTCTACACGATTGTTGGCGGCAAGATTGTTTATCAGAAACAATGATTTAGAGTTTTTCTGTTTGGAAATTATTTTCAACCCCCTCCTAACCTCCCCCTTATCTAAGGGGGAGGAACACTATGCAATCACACGTTACATGGCGGGAGAAGCGCTAAACATTCCTTTTGTTATTAGTTAGCTCCGCTGGAAGTTTTCACGCTGTTGAATATAAAATTAAAGTGATCTTCGGAGGTGAACTATGTTAGTCCCTAGTGAGCCAATCGGCAGCATCCCGCGCCGCGATGAATTAATCACTGCTATGCGAACATTTGCGCATGGCGAATTAACCAAAGCAGAGATGGACTCGATCTTTGAATCCGAAGTACGAAGCACAATCGAAGAATTTGAAGCTACCGGATCTCCGATCATAACAGATGGCGAACAAAGCAAGCCCAGCTTTGTGTCCTACCCTATCGCAGGACTGAAAAATCTTGCTTCAGGCGGAGTTACAATCCTCTTCAGAGACGGACATTCACGCCAATTACCAACACTTGGGTCAGGACCGTTTCGTTATCAAACGTTCGCTTCCCGTTATCTGGAAACAGCAAAAAAATATGCGCATGTTCCTGTTAAACAAGCGGTCATATCTGCATCAGCTTTGTCACTCCTTTATCCGCAAAACGGGATTCAGGATTATCCAAAAGATCAATTCCTTGAAGATCTGTTGAACGAAAATGAAAAGGATATTCGCACTTCACTGGAAAAAGGAGCGCATAGCGTGCAGATTGATTTCACCGAAGGGCGGCTTGCCGTGAAGCTTGATCCAAGTAAAGGATTGCTAAAGCAATTCATTAGCTTGAATAACAAAGTACTGAGTCGCTTTTCGGATTCAGAACGGAAGAAAATTGGTGTGCATACATGTCCAGGTGGTGATCAGGATTCTACGCACAGTGAAGATGTTGATTATCTACAATTACTGCCGGATCTTTTTCAATTGACTGCTGGAAATTTTTATATTCAGCTTGCAAGCGAAAACGATAGAGTTCGAGTTCTGGAGGCCATTGCTAAATATTCAAAACCGGATCAAATGATATTTGTTGGGGTCACTGACCCAATCAATTCAAGGGTAGAGACACCGGAAGAGATTCGCGATCAAATTCTCACAGCCGCAAAATACATTCCTGTAGAGCGTCTCGGAACAACCGACGATTGTGGCTTTTCTCCTTTTGGGGATGATACATCCACATCACGTCAGATTGCATTTCAAAAGATCCGCTCGCGAATTTTAGGGACTGAAATGGCAGCCGACAGAATGAGCCGATAATCGAGCCTTTGTGCCGAGTAATTAGTAATGAGTGTTATACTCAGCACTCATTACTCAGCACTGACTATTATGTTTTGTTCACATTGTGGAAATGAGGTTAAGGTTCAAGCGGCGAATTGTCCTTATTGTGAAAAGCCGTTAGGAAAATCCTTAGCCACTGCAAAGTCTGCTCGTTCTTGTATCACCCTGGGTTTCTTCCTTCTCACATTCGCTATGTTTGCTGTCGCTGCCTATTTTGTTGTCCCTCAGTTACGACGAAGTTCTTTCCATTGGTCGCGATAAACAACAACCCCAGGAGTCATCAACTCCAGCCCGCAATGCTGCATCCGATGAACTTCAATTGAGGTCGCTTTATCAAAGTTACGTGACAATGCTTGCCAATCCGAACCCTCAAGAACTCAGACGGTTCGTTCCAAGCAGTCGGTTAAAAGAACTTGATGAACGTGGAGAGAGTTCTGGTATCTATGATGAGTTAATCCCCGATGTTTCAATGGATGGGATTGTAATCAAGCGCATAGAAGTAAAGGGAAACCGTGCAGTCATTGCTACGAACATAGAAACGGCTGGGGGATTTACAGATGATAAGGGCAATGCATTAGGCGCCACCGGAGTTGCTCAACTTATTCATGAGGATGATGGCTGGAAATTTTTTTCACAGATGTGGCATATTAGTCCACCCACCGATCCTGTTGCTCCTGCGATTTTGTGGTTAGACGGTTCTTCCTAACGATTGTCAATCTTCGTCCGACTGTCATTTCAATCTTGTGAATCAATCCATCAGAATCGACATACACAATAATTCTATCGTCCGAATCCAAATCAGTGATCTTCGTTGTCAACGGGGTTTCCTCGGTTTCGATTGCGGCAATCGTCGTTTTATCTGTGAACCTTAGTACTTTTAGTTTATCGGCCGCTGTTGCCGTTTGTGTTTGAGTAGTGGCTGATACTTCCTGAGTGACGGCTTTGTTTTGCTCTGTATGTTGAAGGATCAAGCAGTAACGTGATTGTCTTTTCTTTTGCGTCGACCTTTCGGACTGTTCCGGAATGGCGTTTCAATTCGTTTGCATCATTTGGATTGGTTTGTGATTGATTTTGATCCTCTGCAAATGATAAACCGCCGATCAGTAAAGAAATCCCAAGCAAAGCAAGCATTTTCTTCATTGTTGTCCCTCCACATGTATGTCTCATGATTCAAGTTAAGAGAAGAAGTTTCCTTTTCAAGTGTCCTACACGAATTCAGGTCAGTTTGTGACAAGAAGATGTATACTTTTAGTTATGAAGCTTCTTGCCAGCGTTTTCTTCATCCTGGTACCGGTTGCAGGTATGTGCATTTCGGTAGACGATCTCGGCCGCCTGGCTGAACTCGGTACAGCCGACGAATTAGTGTTCCAGATTATCGATAAAGAAGGCATGAATCGTCCTATCAATGCGAAAGATGTGATTTATCTAAAAGAACGAGGTCTTTCGGAACGCGTGATTGATTATCTTTGGAAGCAGTCCTTTCAAGATAAAGAGTTTTTACCTCCGCAGGAAGGCGAATCTAGAATGATCGACGATAGCCTTAGAACCTATGAGGGTATCGATAGGGCAGGAAATAAGATTGTTGTGCTGACAAATTTGGATGAAGAGGGAAGACGAATGGGTCCTCCGCCGCCACCCAAACGAGATCCTGAATCACAGCCGCAAGTGATTTATCCACAACAACCACCACAACCAATTTATGTTGAGGCTAGATCGCAAGGTCCTGCATGGGCTTCGCAAGAACAGGACGCACAAAGGTATCAGCCGTCATCAATTGGAATTTCTGACTACAGCGGATACTATCCTTTCTATTCAACAATTTCTTTTATTCCTGCACGTCACTTTATTCCTCATTGCAAACCTACATGGTCGCATCATCAAAAAGTGAATATACACGCGCCTGTAAAATGGCCAGGTCTTTCTGCTAAGCGTTGGAAGAAGTAATCCCTATTCTGCTAGTAGTTTTTCAATCTGTAATTTGATGTGCTGGTATGCTTTGCGCGACTCAGAGGCCGCGCTGTTCGCACTGTACTCGCCGCCAGGATGCACATACCGGATCAGTCCTTCTTTATCAATAAGGAAACTGACCGATGTGAATTCTGCGTCGGAAACACGATCGAGCCAGAATGTTTTCAGTGTCATCCAATCATTGTCTACTGCAATCGGGAACTGGAAATTGTATGTAGCGACTAAGCTGCGAATCGTATCCAGTGGAACTTCTTCTGGAGCAGGTTTTGGTGTAAACATGCCCACAACAGTGAGGCCGCGCTCTGAATACCTGGAGTGAAATTCGTTCAATGCAGGCGCAGTAGCACTGCAAAAGGGACAAGTAGTTCCAGTAAAGAAACGGATTAAGACAACCCTTCCTTTCAGCTCAGAAAGCTGAAGTGGCTTTGAATTAATCCAGGTCTGGTTTTTCCACTCAGGTGCCTGTGTTCCGATCAGGCTACTTCCTTGATCTGAAATTACAAAACCCGCTGCAAGAATGAATGGCAAGAAGAATCGGTACCACAAGATCAGTCTTATACAGGATTTTCGTCACGGATTGCTTCACGAATTTTTTGAAGCACTTCCGGTGGAATAGTCTCCAATTGATGAGCTTCTTTTGCGTGAGGTGCTGCTTTTTGCAAAATTTCTGCTTCAGTTTCGCCGCGCACTTCAAATGAGCAATTCATTCCAACATCGGCACAACGTAATACTTTTGACATGAAATCCTCCAAGATATTGCCTTAATTATATGTCTTTATACGTTGTAGGGGCGACCTTGTGGTTGCCCATAAACGGGCGGGCACAAGACCGCGCCTACCAGATCGCATATACGTGCTAGAATTTTTAATAATGCCGCGAATACGTATCGCTCATGTAATTACAAAATTGGAATTGGGGGGCGCACAAGGGAATACACTCTACACGGTTTCCCATCTCAATCGTTCTTTATTTGACGTCCATTTGATTTCAGGGCCTGGAGGTTTACTGGACGATGAAGCTGTCCAAATGAAGGATGTGACTGTGCATTTTTGCGGAGACTTGAGCCGCGCGATCCGTCCAATCGCAGATTTTCACGCATACAACTTGCTTCGAAAACTATTGCTGGAGATCAAGCCTGATATCGTACATACGCACAGTTCTAAAGCTGGAGTACTTGGAAGATTGGCCGCCGCTGCGCAGGATGTTCCGGTGATCATCCATACATATCATGGATTCGGATTTCATCGATATCAAAATCCTGGAGTTTTTAAGCTATATGTTGCCTTAGAACGAGAGGCCTGTCGAAGAAGTAATCATTTGATATTTGTATCGAATGACAATCTTAGGTGGGCAGAAGAACTAGATCTGATTCAAAATTGTGGCGTATCTCTAATACGAAGCGGTGTTGAGATTGAGCCGTTGTTGGAAGCCAAACGCAGTGATGCATTTCGAGAGCAGCTTGGCCTTTCGCGAAACGGGAAAGCCGTTGGGATGATTGCATGCTTAAAGTCACAGAAGGATCCGTTAACATTTGTGGATGTTGCTGATCTTGTTAGCCGAAAAAATTCAAACGTGCGGTTCTTTTTATTTGGTGATGGTGAATTGGCGGATGCTGTGGCGCGGCGTGTATCGAAAATGCGAAACCCTCAAAACTTTCAACATGCCGGCTGGGCACGAAACGTCCCCGAAATTCTAGCAAACCTCGATCTTGTGGTCCTCACTTCACTATGGGAAGGACTGCCACGTGTCATTCCAGAAGCAACTATAGCTGGGGTTCCAGTTGTTGCAAGCAATATTGATGGAAATCGTGAAATCATTTTCGAAGGCCGCAATGGAATTCTGGCAGAGCCACGAAATGCTGAAGATTTTGCGGAAAAGATTTTGCGTGCATTGAAAGAAGGTTGGGAAGTAGATCCTGATCTTTCGCGCCAGGTACAACATGATTTCGATATCAGACAAATGGTTCGCCAGCAGGAAGAATTGTATTTGCAGCTCATGAAGTCTGCCTCGGCATCGGCGAGCTAAGCCTACACAGGGCGTAAACCCGCCTCTCTCAAATCATTACTACCTATTCAGGTGGGTATTTATCCGCCGTCCGTGCGATAACCTGACGAATATGTTCTGAATTTCATCTTCTTTAGTGAAGAGCGGTCAGATTAAGGAGACCTACGATGAATAAAGTTGCTAGTCAAAATAATGCTCAGGCGGCTTCGCAGTCGCAAACGCAGGATGTGAACCCTTTTTACAACGCACCTGTGCCACGCAAAAAGGGAGAGACAGACACTTCGGAAAGTCCGAAATCAGCAAAAGCGTCCAAGCAGCATGCCAGTGAAAGAAAAGAAGAGAAAAAACTGGAAGGGTCGCTTCGCCAGGCTGAAGTTCAGCAGGATTATTCAAATTGGTTTAATGATGCTGATGAACACAAAGTGAACGACAAGCCGCTCTCTGATCCACGATTTAACGAAGATGCTGAACGTGCGAACACAAAAAAAGGTGGACGTTTGGTGAATTACACAATCGGACCATATTCGCATGAACGCGCGGACCGTCCCATGACAGTTACAGTTCATGGAATTAACAATAGTCCAGAAGGTGTGAAGCCCTTATCAGATCGTGCTGAAAAAGCTGGAGATAAGGTAAAAACATTTCTGTATGATGATCAAAACGCACGCCTCACAAAGAGTTCACAAGATCTTGCGAACAGCCTTGAGAAACAACTGAAGGCAAATCCGGGACGCCCCTTACGGGTGGATGCACATTCAATGGGTGGCCGCATAGCGCTTAAGGCACTGGATATTCTTGAACAAAAGGGAGCATTAAAAGGTCATAAGGTGGAATTGAATCTTGTCGCAAGCCCAATCAACGGGCTCGGTTGGGTCGATACTGTTCAGGGATTAAAGCCGCCTGTAATCGGTCCATTGGTCGGTAAGATGATTCCAGGTGACGTGCCCGGTATGGATATGGGTACTTCTTCAAAATTTCAAACGGATTTAAACAACATTACCTTTGGAAAAAATGTCAAAGTGCGAGTCTTTACCGGTGGCAAAGACGATGTTGTCAGCCGCGATGAAAGCTTTGATGCGATGTGCAAAAAACTAAATGCAGAGCGTATCCATTTCAAAAATGCGGATCATGATACAGCAGTTGACGAGACAGCTCGATGGCTCTCAAAACATGATAGTAAGTAATTCATAAACTGTAGGGGCGGCCCTTGTGGCCGCCTTCTGATTGTGCGATCAGCTTTCGTCGTCAGGTTCTACTTCTACGCGATAAATAACATTCTGATCGTCGTAATAAATTGTGACACGATCTCCTTCTTTAAGATCGTTCATTTCCTGTCTCGTTTCCTCAGGATGTGATGAATCAACTGTCGTTTCATCGTTGAATTCTAATATTTTTAGGTCCCTGTTCATCTCTCAGTTCCTCTCTTGGTTTCAACTAGCAGCCTTTTTCTGCCCTTAATTCGGGCAGAAAAGGCTGCATTTACGAAGCCAAATTATTTGTTATTGTTGTGACGACTGTAGCGCCGCAACTTCTTCAATACGAACAATCAAGCCGCTGTCATTGAATTGAATCGAAACAACGTCACCAACTTTTAGATCACTCATCCTTCCATCAACTGATTCAGGATTAGCTGATGCAAAGTTAGTTCTCTCATTATATTTTAATGATTTTGTTTCGCCTTTGGTGGCTGATTGTTCAGTGCCTTCAGGCATTGGTTCTGTATTTGCGCTCTCAGGAGCCGTTGTGGTCGTGAAATCACTCAATGTGATTGTTCTCGACTCTGGATCAATCTTAGTGATTGTTCCGGTACCTTGCAACGTTGTGGCTGCCGGTGCTCCAGCAACACCTGGATCTGTTATGGCTGGTGGTACTGGTTGTTGTTCGGTTTGCGCGAATGCAAGCCCACAAACTAGTAAAGCTCCTGCAAAAATCATCAGCACTCGTTTCATTAGAACCTCCTCAGTTCTTAAATTTTTCTAAATACTTTCACACCCTTGGATCAAGTCCCCAAAGTCAATTTAAGTGATGAGGCGTAGTTTTCAAGTATTACTACAGGGATTCGGGTCAATTAACTACAAATTCCGCAACCATTAAGCTAGCGTTTAGAGTCAAAATGCACGAACTTATATTGTTGAGAAAAACCCATGAAAAAGGTCTTTTGCTTAGTGGGAGTAGTTGTTTCTGTTGGTTTTGCGGGTGCTGACTGCGATTTTCTACTTGGAAGATCTTTTGGGAAAGTAGATGTATTGAATGTAGTCACCTTTAATTCGCCGAGACGGAACAAATGTTTTACGGAACGAGGTCAGCTGTTAGGAAAAATTCACTTCAGATATGAACCGGAAGGGACGTTCGACGTTTTTGAATTTGTCGGATATTTTGACTTGAAGACTCAATGTTTCGACGCGCGTGAAATGTTGATGAATTGTTCAGAAGTTCCAGTGGGTTCCATACTTAAAGATGTAGGGTTTATTCAAAAGGATCCTAAGGGCCGGGACAAACCAAGAGGTCGGGGCATTTTGACACATTTATTTGTTGTTCCTTAGGTCAGATTCGTTCGTCTATAAAATTATCCAAGATGCGAGCCCAAGCAACATTCCCATACTGACTACGTCTGTAGCAGTCGTCAAAAAGATACTCGAAGCAGTTGCAGGATCAGCACCAAATTTCTTTAAAGTTAGAGGCACAAGAGCTCCAGAAATTCCGCTGATGACGCATGCAGCTACCATTGCGCAAAAAACAACGATCGATAGCAGAAAGGCAGCTGGATGATTTTGCGTCCTTGCCAGAATATACATTCCGATCGATGCAGAGACTCCAACAAGTGCACCATTTAGAAGACCAAGCAGCCCTTCCTTTAGAACTAATTTCTTTTCTTGACCTGGTTTTAAGTCACCCAGCGTTAGTCCACGCAAAGCGACAGCAAGTGCCTGACAACCTGTGTTTCCGGATTGTCCAGCAAGAATTGGAAGGAATACAGCAAGAATAACGAGTTGATCGATTGTTGTTTGAAAGAGACTAACGACTCCACCCGCAAAAAAGGCTGTAAGTAAATTCAATTGAAGCCAGGGATGACGAAATTTCAAACTGCGCGGCCATGGTGTGGAAAGTCGTTCTTCTTTTTCAACACCAACCATGCTTCCAGGTTGTGCGCTGATTTCAAATGCTTGTTCTTCAAACATCATCTGTCCACGCACAATTCCAACGAGCCGGCCTCCTTCTTCGCATACCGGATAAACAGGATAATGACGATTCAAGACAAGTCTCATTGCATCATGGAGTTCCATTTTTGGATCCAAATAAAATGGATCCTTAATCATGATGTTCTGCAGCAAAGCTGAGTCCTCTGCAAACAAAAGATCACGCATTACGATCACACCCAGGAGTCTGGCAGCATTGTCTGTCACATAACCATAGGTAACCGTTGCTGTTTGAACTAGAACGCGAAGGCGATCGATCGTTTGTTTTACAGTAGTTTCTGGTCTGAACACTGCAACAGGTGGCTCCATAAGTCGCCCAATTGTGTCTTCTTCATATTGCTGATTTCGTGACCATTGTTGTCCAACTTCAGGAGAAGCAGCTGCAATTACGGTCCGCCTTTTCTGGGGAGGTAAATCATCCAGAATATCCATCCCCAGAGATGGGTTCATTGTTTGAAGTACTTCTACAATGATTTCATCCGGTTCATTTTCTAGCCGCTCTGACGCTTCATACGGTCCCATCAAAGAAATCTCGTTTCCTAACGAAGCAATTGCGTCGCTCTCTGCTAGTTCCGATTTTTCAAGAATATCCTCACTCATGAACTCTCCTTATCAGCAATGTTTACGTATTCTTCGAGACAATATAACAACATGCAATTTAGAGAGCAAACATCAGAAGTTTAAGAAGTCTGACATTTTGAAGCGCCTTTTGTAGCTTAATTTTCCCCGCATATTCCAAATTCATGCGTCTGAGCAGTGACTTCATTCATACTCAAAACAGTGAGGTTGACTAACATGATGAAAGTTTTAGTAGCACATTGCATCGTATTGTTTTGTTTAACATCATTTGGATTCGCAGCGGAGCCGGACTGCACAGCTGCTGAATATCGTCAGCTCGATTTTTGGGTCGGTGAATGGACAGTTTCTTATAGCGATGGAAGACCGGCAGGTAAGAGTTCGGTGCAACAAATATTAAAAAGCTGTGTGATCCTTGAAAACTGGACTGGTGTTGATGGATTCGAAGGTAAAAGCTTCAATCTGTATGACCGGAACAGGAAGAAATGGGTTCAAAAGTGGGTTGATATCCGTGGTCAGTTACTTGAATTTGAAGGAACCTTTGAGGGTAAAACCCTGCAATACACCGCACGTTACAAAACTACAGAAGGTAAAAATGTTCTTGGAAGCATGTCGTTTACCCCATCATCAGATGGCACAATTCGCCAGATCTGGAAACAATCATCGGATGAAGGGAAAACCTGGAACGTTGAATTTGATGGCATTTATAAAAGGATTGGGAAGTAATCGAAAGTTATTTTTCACCACGGAGTCACAGAGGGCACGGAGTTCTTTATACATTACTGATCTAACTCCGTGTTCTCCGTGACTCCGTGGTAATAGTTCAATTCTCAGGGTTTCGTTTACAATAATTGATCATGATCGGGACCATGATCAATCATTACAAAGTTATTGCCCGTCTCGGAAAAGGGGGCATGGGCGAAGTGTATGCAGCTGAAGATACGCGACTGAAGCGCAAGATAGCGATTAAGGTACTACCTGAAGACGTTTCCGCAGACCCAGCACGAGCTACTCGATTTAAGACTGAAGCTCAATCGGTTGCTGCACTCAATCACCCGAATATTGTGACGATTTTTTCGGTTGAAGAGTCCGGATCAATTCACTTCTTAACAATGGAGCTTGTGGAAGGGAATACTCTCGCAAGCATAATTCCTAAAGATGGTTTTGATGTGGAGGCATTTCTTCGAATCGCAACCCCAATTGCAGATGCCTTATGCGCAGCGCATGAAAAAGGAATCATTCATCGTGATCTTAAGCCAGCCAACATAATGGTAAGCAAAGAAGGCAGAGTGAAGGTTTTAGACTTTGGCCTGGCAAAACTCTTAATACAGGATTCCGATTCAGGCGCTTCAAATCTCGAAACAGTAGCAGAAACAAAAGAAGGCACGGTTATCGGAACTCTCCATTACATGTCTCCAGAGCAGCTTCAAGGAAAAAAGTTGGATTCTCGTTCCGATATTTTTTCTCTGGGAATTATTTTCTTTGAAATGATCACCGGTGGAAAACCTTTTCAAGGAGATTCAACTGCTGAGATTATTTCATCCATACTGAGAGATACGCCTGAGCCTATTACTAATCTCAAAGCCGATATACCTGAACAACTTGATCAGATGATCAAGCTTTGCTTGATGAAACATCCGAATGATCGCTATCAAACCGTGCGTGACATATATGACCACCTCAAAGAACTTTCAGCCGGTTCCGGAACATCAGAAAGTGCGCGTTCGCAAATCCACGATGGTCCTCGGAACAATCTTCCGGATTTTATTACTCATTTCATTGGCCGAAGTCAGGAACTTACTGAGATACGAAAGATATTATCGTCTTCTCGTTTACTGACAGTTTGTGGAACTGGAGGGTCGGGTAAGACACGTCTTGCAATTGAAGCCGCAGGAAAAAGCCTTCGCAATTTTTCGGATGGTGTTTGGTTTATTAATCTTGCACCTATTTCTTCGGATGATCTTGTTCTGCAAAGTATCGCAACCGCTCTGAATTTAAAAGAGGAAAAGGATAGTCCCTTGCTGGATGTTGTCGTGGATTATCTTCGACACAAGAATGCTTTGCTAATCATGGACAATTGTGAACATGTGCTTGATGAAACCGCTGCGGCCATCAGCGTGATTCTTCAAAAAGCTCCAAACATCAAGGTCCTTGCCGCTAGCCGCGAATCACTTAATCTGGCGGGAGAACAAGTCTGGTTTGTTCCACCTCTGTCGCTTCCATCGCAAAGCGATGTTTTTACAATTGAAACCGTGAAACAGTTTGATGCAATTCAATTATTCATAGATCGAGCAAAGTCAATCGATCCTCGATTCACTTTAACCGAAACCAATCTAGATTTTGTTGTTAAGATTTGCCGCAGACTTGATGGAATTCCACTAGCAATCGAACTAGCCGCTGCGCGAATTAAAGCAATGTCGGTTGTTGAAATTCATAAACGGTTGGATGACTGTTTTAGACTGCTAACATCCAGTTCACGCGCTTCTTTACAACGTCATCAAACTTTACGGGCCGCGGTTGATTGGAGTTATGATCTGCTGCCGGAATCGGAGCGAATTTTATTCCGTAGACTCTCCTGCTTTTCCGGTTTTGATCTTGAAGCCGTGGAAAACGTCTGCGGATATGGTGAATTGAATCAGGATGACATTCTTGATTCACTGGGAAGACTCGTTGATAAGTCGCTTGTTGTTTCTGAACGCAGCGAAAAAGATTCGATGCGGTATCGAATGCTTGAGCCGCTTCGGCAGTATGCTGTGGAAAAACTCGCAGAAAGTAGTGATGCCACGGAATTGCAAAGGCGCCACTTTGATCATTATGCGAACATGGCGGATCGTGCCTACGACGAGCGTAACGCATCTTCGACTTTCTGGCTTGAAAGACTGGAGCGCGACCATGATAATTTGCGCTCTGCAATTTTGTGGGCATCGAAAAATAGTCCTGAAGGCGAACTTAGACTGATCGGTGCCGTTGTGTGGTTCTGGTTTTTGCATGGTCACATTTCCGAAGGGAGGCAAAAACTTCAAAGTGTACTAAAACAAAACTTTGATGAGTCTGCTGAAATGGCCCGCGCACTTTGGGGAGCTTCAATGTTTGCCTCTATGCAGGCTGATCACAGCGAAGGCCGTCAATTAGCTGAGAAGAGTATTGAAATTTGGCGAAAGCTTGGAAATACGATGGAGGTTGCTCTAGCACTAGAACCTTATGGATGGAGTCTATGGTTTGTTGGAGATAATGCTGGCGCATACAAAGCTTTTGAAGAAAGCCTTGAACAATTTCGTAAACTCGGAAACGAAAAGTTAATGAATCGGGCGACTTTAAATATTTGTCAGGTTCTTGTGAGTGAATGGGAAGTGGATAAAGCTGAACCATTATCCGTAAAGGCTCTGGAAATTGCGCGTAAATATGATGAGCCTCGCGACATTCATAGTGCGCTTCACTACTTGGCGGACTGTGCATTGATCCGTGGTGATGTGAACAAAGCTGCAATGAATTATGTAGAAAGTTTACGAGCTGCAATGAAATACGGAGACCGTGTCGAAATCGCTTTTGAGATTGAAGGTGTTGCGATGTCACTGGCTGGAATGGGAAGGGATTCGAAAGCCTTATGTCTTGCTGCGGCTGTCACTGCTGCAAAAGATTTTGAAGGACTAAATTTGACCATCGCATTTTGGAGTGAGCTGAAAAGACGATACTTAGATCCAGCTGAAATCAGGATTGGTAGCGATCAGGCGGCGAAGTTAAAACAGGCAGGCACGAAAATGAGCCTGGAATTCGCCGCTCAATATGCTCTCGATATGGATCGGGGTAGGGGCGACCCTTGTGGTCGCCCGTTTGGGTGAACAAAAATTGAAGGGCCGCCCCTACCGTTACCGAGGCGCTGAGTTATTAGATGTTTCACAGATAGAAAGTGGCAGCCATTCCGCGCACATGCCAGACCATCTGTTGACGATCGATCACCAATATGAAGATGCTCTTGGGGATCAATTCCGAAATCGCGCTGAATTTGTGCAAGAGGAATCGGTGATGGCTTCCAATAGCCAATGCGCTCACAAGCATATGCTTTTTTGAAATGATGACTTAAGCGGAGTGCATCTAATTTGTAATCACATTCAAAATCACTCAGAGCGACTTGCACAATTGCCGCAGCAGCGAATTGCTCAATCATCGCAATTGCTTCCGATCGAGGCGCAATTTTACTCAGCCCAACTCGTATTGCTTCTTTTTCATCTGCCTTCGCAGCTTCATATTGATCCAATTCGGTATTAATGACTCTACATTCGCTACTCAGCCGCTGCGCTTCAACTTTGTGATGAAACCTGAAAATTTCAATGAGACATTTTGCCGTATTTCTCAGGCCCATTACATTCATTCTGCGAAATGTACTCGAAAGTAGCTGAAGAATTAACTCTTTATATGAGAACAAAGTTCCATCAACATCCCAGCTTACTAATTTGATACGAGATAAATTAATGTCACTGCTCATTGTATGCAGAAGTTTTCCCATAATTTTGTATAGAGAGGCAGTGTTTTAATCTGCGATCTCGAACAGGATGCGTCTCTTGTGTTGCATAGATGCTGAAAAAATTCGCGAATTGGCATGCATTCAAATGTTAATTCTCCGAGACGGCGGCTTTCAATCTTAGATTTGAATTCGTAATTGTAATGTTTGAGTCTTTCTTGCACTTGAGAAGCGATGTTGGCAATATTCTTTGGAAGATTTCCATTGTTGTAGACAAAAACGACACGATAGGATGGAGAAGGTTGGTGTGGTGCCATTGTTGGAAAGCATGTCAAAAAACCACTTTTCCACAATTCAGGAAAAAAGGATTCGACATCTGCGAATGCTAGACTCAATTGTTCGGCCGTTAATTTTTCTCCGGTGAATGAATAGGATAGATTCCGCCTGCGTACAAACCGAAGATCAGGAATACCGCTAACAGCACCAACACACTCAAAGAGATCCTCAGTTTGATATCGCTTAAGACCGTAAGCATCACTGACAAGCATTGAATAGAGACGGCCAGGAGTCAGTTGGTTAGGACGCAAAACATTGGCCACAATATCTTCGTTGTGTTCATCAATGAATTCGTAACAAACTCCAGGTGCCATCGGAAGAAAAACAGGCTGAACGCCGTTTAGTTTCATAATTGTTTCAATTACCTCAGTTGACATCGAATACATTGGATAATGCTTGTACTGTTCGGAGGGAAGATATTTTCGGATTTGTTGAATGAATGGTCTGACGTACCCACCGTCCCAGCACGCAAATCCATGCAGTCCTGGGAATAATTCTTTTTCGGCTAATGGCTCGTGGCTTGACGCAATTTTCTTGAGTCTTTCACTCGATCCAAGCGATGCAATTCGACAATGAATTTTGCCTACCGTTTCAGAAAATTCTTCTGGATTGTTGACATAGTCTTTGATTAAAGCACTGGATGTTTCCCATTGTTCATGGAGTTCGTTAAGGAATAGCGCGATTGTTGATGGGTTTGTTGCGTAAATCATTCCTGGATTTGCGATTGTAAGGATCCAAAATCGAACGGCGGTATCTCCATAGACTTTTGCCAATGCTTGAATGGCTGGGTGATTCTGGACGCGGTGAGGTGCTTGAAGCCCGGAAACATAGGAGGGCAATCCTGATTCTTGCATCAGCAATCCAGTGAGTGAATCATCTGATTCAAAGGGTGAAAAGATGAATAGAGTGCAGTTATTTGGCAGCAACGCAAGATACCTGAAGAATGCATCAATGAATACAATTCGGGTTCGCCGCAGCCGTTTGGCATCGTATGCGATTTTCTTTGGATGGCTTGTAGAGCCGGATGTGTAAGCGTATGCAGCGGAAGTTCCCATTTTGCCGAAACGTAATTCAATCGAAGTCAGAATCTCCTCATCAAAGCCATGAATCGGAGTACCTCCAACAATTCGATATTTGCGTCTTAGCCATGCTTGATTGATGGAATAGGTGTTCAATCTGATGAACAGCAGAAATCGAAAAATCAGCGCCAAAGTCTTTATTGCGTAGTCGATTAGAAAACGCAGAAAGTCATTGATCCGTTCGTGGTTCATGCAATTTTCTTTACGGAGGGGTCGATGCTCCGTTGAAACAGAAGACGTTGTGTCCATGTACCAGATTCCACTTCACTCGACATTTGTAGCCATGCAAGTTGTGGTTTCATGTGATGTGTACGATGCATGGAGAGTCCGAATGAGAGCCAGTAGATTAATTTGCCGTAATAATTGTGAGAGCGTCTGGCAGCCATTCCCAGGTGATAGCCTTCATGTGTTTTGATTGCAAAGAAGTACCACAAGAATAAAGAATGCAAAATGGCTGAAGGAATCAGTCCGAGTAGAACGCGCTGAACGCCAACAACGGAAGCAATCGCGCCGTAGATTGCTATTAGCCCAACATAAGTCAGAACATACTCGATCCGGTCTGAACGAGAAAATTGTCCTCTCTTTAAAAGCCACATAAGCCAGTGATGCGGCATTGCGAGGGCGCGAAACGGAATTTGCCAGGTGTGATTTGTATTCAGAAATTCATCCGGATCTTTATCAGGAATGTTTGTTGCCGCATGATGCTGGATATGTGTTTTGCGAAATGTAACTTCCGGAACTGTCGTTGGAATTAGTGCAATGCGACTCCACCAACGATTTGATTTTTTCGTATTGCCAAGATGTCCGTGAACACCTTCATGGGCCATCGCACCTGCAATAAAATGCAAATACGTCCGTATGATTAAGTCCAGTACAACAAGCAAGGCGCCTGCAGGGTGCCAGAAATATGTTGCAATTGCGCTGGTAACAACGGCAGAAATAATGATTCGGCTAAACAAGATTGAACGGTTCCTTTCATACGATTGAATCAGGCTCATAATGTTTTACCTCTCAACCGCAATATACGAGGTTCTTATGCTCAAGAATCGACACATTGTTATAGTTTCTTAACTGTCACATTGTGAGATGAGCCTTGTCGTCATTACAGATTGACGACTTACCTGTGTTTTAATTACAGAAGCAATGAAAATCTGGCTGTCTAAAAGCAGCGAAGTACCTCTTCAAGAACAACTAATTACACAATTGATCCTTGGAATCGTGAGCGCCGATCTCTCACCAGGTGAACAACTGCCAAGCACCAGTGAACTGGGAAGGCGTTTCCATATCCATCCAAACACCGTTCGTGCTGCGTATCGAGAATTGGTAAAAAGGGGTTGGGCTAAATGGAAGCGGGGAAGTGGATTTTATGTGCGCGCTCTGACGGAAGACCAAAGACTCGACTCATCTTTGAACCTGGATCGCTTGATATCTACATTTTTTCAAGTGATGCGAGACAAAGGCTATTCGTTAAATGAAATTCAATCCAGAATTGCACGATGGCTTTCAATGCAGCCTCCGGATCATATTCTTGTGATTGAACCAGATCCAGAACTGCGGGCAATTTTAGTTACCGAAGTTCGTAATTCAAACTCGATGCCCGTAAAAGGAATAGGCTTTGAAGAAAGTGCAGATCCAAAAAATCTCGTTGGTGCATTTTGTGTCGCACTCTATGACAGCGCTGAGGATATACAAAAAATTTTGTCATCTGAAACTTCATGCTTTTATCTACGGTCGCGTTCAGTTCCTAAAGTACTTGCCTCGCAACCAAAACCTGAACCGGATACATTAATTACAATCGTATCTCGCTGGTCTGAGTTTTTGCTTTGGGCCAAGACAACACTTATATCTGTTGGTATCGATACGTCAGCGATTGAACTTCGGGATGCACGAAGAAAAGACTGGCAACGGGCTTTGTCTTCCCGGCGGTTTATTGTTACCGATAGTCTACTGGCTGAACACTTTCCCGCCGGAGCCAACCCACGAGTATTTCGTATTATTGCAGATGAATCACTGACGGAATTAAATTCAAAGCTAACAAAATAAGTGCCCTGCTTAATATTCTGAAAGTTTTGTCAGATTAATTCCTACAGAAACGACCCCAATTGTTTTCTGATTTTCTCTAACTGGCGCAGAAATATGCATTAATGTGGATTTCGTGCTTTCATCATAGTTTCGTGCGCCAAAGACGATGTCCTCAGAGCCTTCGAAGGCATCTTTCCATTTTGGTTCATCGCCTTGCCAGTAATCAGAAGTCTTTTTTGTAGCGCAAACAAGGCCGCCCTGTGCATCCATTAAAAACGATTCAGATGCACTCGGAATTTTACGTTCTAATTCTTTCAGCTTTTCTGCGCAGGGACCTTGCAGCTTTGAATTAACGAAATCTTCTGAGATGTTACCTTCCACCCACTCACGATCAACTTTTTGAATCTCATCAAGGCTTTTTGACATTTTATTTTGCTTCTGGAGTGCTTCCAATAAGGTAGGATCTTTGACCCAACCAAGAATCTTTTCGCCTTCATTTCGGATTTTAGGAGGAATAACCGGCGTGCTTGCACTCATCTGAAATGCTAACAACATTAGAAGGGTCGCGGTTACTAGTCGCATGCTGACAAGTATATATAAAAGATTCCCTTTTATTCTAGAGCGGAATGATTAACGACTCTTGTGAACACGATCTTGTTCTGGCGGTTCTGCCTTTATTTTCTGCGTAACTTTGTCGATTTTCTTTTTTGCTTTATAACCTTTCCAGCCTAATTTTGCGGATCTTCTAAAACCCAGGAAATCAACAACTCGATAGCCCCACTTTACAAGTTTCCACTTGGATTCGAGTTTATTTTCAAGCTCATCAGCCTTTGCACTTTGGTAACCGGCTTTGTAGGCAACTTTATACAATGGCGATTTGTTGTCTACTCCTTTTTCCACATTGTTCATCGTATCAGCCTCCAAAATTTCACCTTCTATTTCTTCATCGTTTATTCTTGCGCGAGATTTTGAATACACTTGCGTGAATTCAGCTCCAAGAAACAAGATTTGAGAATTGTAATAGACCCACACAAGAATAATGACCAGAGAACCAGCTGCTCCAAAACCCGATGCGACTGCGCTTTTGGAGAGGTACAATCCTGTCAGTGTTTTCCCTATTGTAAATAATATCGCTGTGAAAGCTGCACCAATCCAAACGTTTCGCCATGGGATCTTGACGTTAGGAAGGAATTTGAACATTGCAGCGAATAGAACAGTTATAACCGCAAGTGAGATAACGAAATTGATACTTTCCAGTATTTTTGCTGTTCCCCAAGAATCGCCGAGTGCCGTTAAAGCGGCTGATAACAACAGAGAAACTAAAAGGAGAAAACCAATTCCTAAAATCATCGCCAGGGAAAGTATCCGTTCGCGTATCAAAGCGACTAGCCCTCCTTTTGGTTCCGGGGCTTCCCAAATTGTGCTAAGTGATTTTTGAAGTTCTCCAACAACTCCCGTAGCGCCAACCAGTAAGGTGATCACTCCAACAAGCGTTGCAAAAATTCCGGTGGATGTCTTTTCTTCCTGGGACTTCAGAAGATCGCCAATAGCGGCGGCACTTTGTTCCCCTATAAGACCCTGCATTTGTTCCATGATTCGTGTACGTGCCACATCATTTCCAAAGACAATAGAGACAATCCCAATGATGATAATTAGTAAAGGAGCAAGTGAAAAGATCGTGTAATAGGAAAGTGCAGCTCCCAGCCGGAGAGCATTGTCTTCCTGCCATTCTTTAAATGTTTCCTTTGCAAGGGGCCAGATCGTTCGGGTATTCATCCACACAAACCTTAACAAGAAAATAAGCGTTAGCACGAATAGCGGTATAGTAATTTAGGCTACATACAATCGAAAGAAGAGCTACAAGCGGATCAGGTAGGAGAATTTTAGAAAGAACTGATTTGCATCATTAATGAGTCTTCCGGTACGAATGAGTTCAGGCCTTCCGATCTCATCGATCAGACTTAAGTTTTGACGATTGCCGTTATATCCGACGTATAAAGCAGTCCATGGATTTACCATGTATGTAAGAAGAACATCCGCATTCAAATTGCGCCTATCCTCTAAACTCGTCAGGGCCGGATTTGCGAGAGTCGATTCATACTGGAGGATCAGCCGGAGGGAAAATTCCTTCGTAAACTGGTAATTTGATCGAACGCTAACGATATGATCATCAAAGATCTTTTCGTCATCCAGTGATTTCAGTCCTGTGAATAGATAATTTGTACGCACTTGAAGGCGCGGAAGCGGCCGCATGATCAATTCCAAATCTGCAGAATTGAAGTCACTCAGGTCAGGAGTCTGGCCTACAGGCGGAACAAAATTGATTTCTTTCCCGAATTCGTACGAGAAACGGATTGTAGCTCTTTGCAAGAAAGAGGTTTCAAGATTAAAGAGGTATTGAGGTGTTTTGAAATCCACATCTTCCGATAGTTCAATAAAATCTTCTGGCCGGAGTCTCTGGCGATCATGAAAGTAATTCATTCTAATGTAGGTTTGACGTTGCAGCTCCACATAAAGCGATGGGTGTAAGCTGGAATCAAGGCGGGTGCCATTGTAATCCCATAATTCAAGAGCGCCTATCTCCGGTCCCCATGCAATTAGAAATTTACCTTCCGGTCGAAAATAATAGTGTGTGCTTCCTTCAATACTTCGAAAATCAACGCGTGGAATGAATCCGGTAAAAGTTCGAAATTCCGGTGACAGATCGTTATAGAGAATGTCCAGGCCAAATTGGCTGCCTGTTCTTGTAATTTCGCTGCGGATTGCATGTCCTGAAAAGTTACTTCCATCATCAAAATCTGTACGGCTCGCAACGAATTGTCCATTTGCCTGCCACTGATCATTTAAACGCAATCGAAAATCGCCGCCCCCGACACTGTTAGTGTCGTCTTCAAAATCTCTTGTAGTAAATAGCGCCCCAATTGAGGATTGTCCAAAAATATCTCTGCTGACACGAAAGATCCCGAAATATGCATCATCGCCATAAATCGGACTCTCAATCGGTTCTTGTTTACCTGGAGCTTCATCATTCGCAAATAAAAATCCCATTGTGTACGGGCCATACTTTCCAGTCAGACGACCGCCCAATTGTGGATCAGCAATTCGCCGGGTGAAAACAAGATTCAGTGGAGTTTCGAAATATTGTGCATTCTCTAGAAAAAATGGACGCTTCTCGCGGAAGAAAACTTCAAAGCGTTGATTGACTGTAACTTGAGGTTCGTCGGACTCAATCTGGCTGAAATCAGGATTTAATGCGAAATCCAAAACGTATGAGTCCTTTAAAACCAATTTTGTATCCAGCCCTACTGATGGATCGCTCCGATCGCTAATGAAGGCTGGGGGCGAAGCCTGCGCATCCAGCAATCGGAAGGATCGGAAACTTGTATACGGAATAAACTGAAGGCTTCTTCCAGGTGCAACATCTTCCAGCCCATTCAGAAATGAAGTCTGTGTCAGAATCCCCTGAACATCGCGGCTTTTATGCGGCCAGGCAGAATATTCACTGCTTCTCGGAATACTCCGTCCGACCAGAGTTCTCCATTTTTGAATATCACCCGAAGGAAAACGCATGCTTTTGAACGGGAGCGCCATCCAAACGATGTAGCCTTGATCAGTAATTTTTCCATCCGAATACCAGAGTGCATCAAAGGACGGTTGATGCCCGCGGTTGTCAGAATAACCGCTGGTTTCTGAATAGCGCGAGTCCCATTGAATTCCATATGCATTTGCTGAAAAACAATAAGAACGGCGCTGATCATTGTATGTATCCAGGTAAATTTCAATCCAATCTTCATCTTGACCAAAAGCTTCACGGCGTGTCATCGCCGCGCTAATTTTTCCAGGTTCTTTGTCGAAACAGAGAAAGACTACATAGAGGTTGTCATTGTCATAGGCAAGATATACAACCGTTTTTTGTGTAGAAGGTGCGCCGTCTGTTGGCGATGTTTGGATGAATCCTTCAATGACTGCCAGTTTTTCTGCAAGCCCTTCTCGCGGAGTCATTCCTGTAAAATCGTCGATCGTAATTCGTTGAGAGATCCGTGGAACGATAAGTTCGGCTGTCTCGCTGAATAAAGAGGATTGAAAAGACAAGATCAGAGCACATATAGCGAGCAGTATTCTCGTCAAGTACATAGGAATTTATAGTAGCATGGGGAGTTGAATACGTTCAGTTTTGTTCCATATTGTGAATACCATGGAAAATAAAGTTGCTGTTGTTACTGGATCAACGAGTGGAATAGGGAAGTCCACTGTCGTGGAATTTGCGCGCCGCGGAGCAACAGTTGTGATGGTTGCTAGAAATCCGGAGTTAGCAGAGGAGACTAAAAAAGAAATTGTGAAGAAAACTGGCAACCAGAATATCGATATTCTAATTGCTGATTTATCTTCTCAAGCTGCAATCCACAAAGCAGCAGAGGTTTTTAAATCGCGATACAAGAATTTACACATTCTTGTGAATAATGCAGGGTTGGCCGGACCAAGATTGTTATCTCCGGATGGAATTGAGATGACATTGGCAGTGAATCATCTCGCATATTTCTTATTCACGAACCTTTTGGTGGATGTACTCAAAGCAAGTGCACCTGCGCGGATCATCAATGTTTCGTCCGAAGCACATCGGAATGCTCAACTCGATTTTGATGATCTGCAGATGGAAAAAAATTATGGCGGATTTCGTGCGTATAGCCTTTCAAAATTATTGAATCTTCTTTTTACATACGAGCTTTCCAGGCGGTTGGAAGGATCGAATGTAACTGTGAATGCTCTCCATCCAGGCTTTTTAAGTACAGGCATTTTTCGCGAAGCTCCTGGCTTTGTGCGCGTTCTTGTTCGAATGATTGCTGGTTCACCCGAAAAAGGTTCAGAGGCAATTGTTCGTCTTGCAACTTCGCCTGAAATGGAAAAAGTATCCGGCAAATATTTCAATGGCCTCAAAGAGTCCAAATCCTCTCCGATCTCTTATGATAAAGAGGCAGCAGAACGACTCTGGCAAATTAGCACTGAGTTAACATCTCTCACGTAAACGGCACTGCCTCGCGTCGCTCAGCTGCGTGCCTTACTACGAACTTACATGCTGTTGCGAATTGCATAGAGCGCCGCGAAACTTCGAATGTACAGCGTTCCATTTGATACTACTGGGGAAGATGAAATGGGTTCTCCGATTTCGTTGGTAGATAAAACCTCAAATGTTTGTCCTGCTTTTACGACAGTCGTAACACCATCTCTTGCGATGAGAAAGATCTTTCCATCCGCATAAATCGGAGAAGAGCGATGTCTGTGTTCATGCGTTGGATTCAGGTAAATCTGTTTTCCATTCTTTGCATCAATAGCAATCAGATCGCCGTTTTCACGGCAAAGATAAAGGATGCCGTCATGGATCACTGGTGAAGGTACGTCGGGCGTGACTTTGGGAAGAGTCCATAGTTTTTGTGAATCAGGATTGATGGCATGCACCGGTCCTTTTTTTGCAGACGGAACGATGATGATTCCCGATGCTGCAACAGGAGACGTAACAAAACGGAAAGCGGGATTGTAACTTTCTTTTGAGTTGAGTTCTCCGGATCGCCAAATTTCAGTTCCATCGCTCAGCTTATGCGCGGTAATGTAATCGCTTCCATGAACCAAAAGAAATTCTCGTTTTCCATCGCGGTATAAAAATGGAGACGCATAAGAATGTCGTGATTCTTCTTTTGCATCACTAATGCGCTCATGCTTCCATACTTCCTTTCCGTTTGTTTTATCCAGTGCAAGAACAAGTTGAGCGCCGGTATGGAGAAGCTGAACATAAAGACGGTTTCCATCAAGAACCGGGGTGGATGACATTACAAAATTCAAATCAAACTTGCCATAGCGCTCTTGAAGATTTGTTTTCCATATTTGTTTGCCTGCAAAATCAAAACAAGCAAGGTCACCGGTACCCGCAAATGTCCAAACGTGTTTACCATCTGTTGATGGCGACGGTGCCGCGAAATTTGCTTCATCACCTCGCACTGAACTATTTCCAGTTCCTAAGACTTGTTTCCATAGAACTTTCCCATCTGTACTGAGGCTAATCAGGACAATATTGTCTTCTTCTCCGGATGTAAGAAATATTTGTTTTCCCCATATGATAGGAGTTGAACCAGCAGGACCGGGGAGAGGCACACGCCAGGCCACGTTTTCTGTTTTACTCCACTTTGAAGGAATGCCTGTCTCTTGACTTGTCCCATCGCTCCTAGGCCCGCGCCAACTTGGCCAATTTTCTGCCGACACAATAGAAAAAGCGATGAATGAAAGGAGTAAGAAGAATAGGAAGTGTCTTATTTTAGTCATCGATTTAATGCTCCTTTAAAGTTTAGAGACTCACATTTAATAGTAAGAGAAAATGTTTGAGACTCAAATTGTACCTTCAGAAATTGGAATCATTCGATCAGAGATCCACCCATTGTAACAGCCCAAACAAAAATAACGGCACTACGGGAGGCACTACCATGCAGCATCATTTTTCGGTGCGCTATAAATAGTATTGTCGTGCACAGGATATGAAGTCCAAGAAATTTTAGGACAACAGATGAAATTTCGATTCAGAGATGGGAAGTTTCAGTTGAAAATGTTCACGACTAAAACTCATAGCTTGTGCCTCCAACATTTCAAAGACTGAGATTAACTCCTCAGGTTGAGAATTAAAGTTTTATAAGTGGCTCTAAGACGTGTCAGATGACTTGGCTCGCAATAGGGGGCCGAACGATTGGTTTGGCCCCCTTGAGGCATTTTTACACAACGGTAATTTTCACCCACAAAGCAAGTGAGCTTCCACCCGTTCCATGTCAGAAAACCTCTAGTTAGCTTGGGTGGAAGCTCACCTTATTCTGGTGGTTGGGCGAAACGGTGATGGGTTAGGACGCTAAATTAGAAAACAAATCAGCGTAACGTTTTGCCTGCAAAGACAAAGGGTATTCCGCTTCAACTACATTCCTGCATGATGCTCGAAGATTAATCCCACTTTGAATATCTTGAATTGCCGTTTGCACAGTATTCGAAAGGGAAGAGGCATTCACTTCTTTTGCGAGCCAACCTGTTACACCGGTGCGGATAAGTTCAGGAATGCCACAAACATCGAAAGCGACAGTTGGGGTGCCACAAGCCATTGCCTCAACGATGACATTGGGAAAATTATCAACAGGAGCTGTATGAATTAAGAAATCGGCCGCACTGTAAGCGAGAGTCTTTATTCGATCTTCTGCAACAAAGCCCAAAGAGCAAATCCTTAACCGGTCAGAGGGCATCTCTAATTTTCCTTGTCCCATTACGATCAATGTTAAATCCTGATTAAGAATGTGATTGAGTCCTTCCTGTAAATAGATTCCACCTTTTCTGCGTTCATCAAAATTCTGTGCAACAGAAACCATCACAATACCTTTGGACGCAATTCCCAGCTCTTCTCGCGCATAAGCACGATCCACGGGTTTAAATATTTCTAACGGCAAACCATTTGGAATCACATCGATCTGTGATTTGTTCCAAATTCCAGCGCGCGCTTCGTTCGCCATCCATTGAGAAGGAGTAACACACGAAATTCCTTTTTCATTTGTTAAAATTGCCTGCCTATTAAGCCATGCAGGTTTGATCTGGTCCGGCGCAAGTGATGGATATTCATCCGGTGTAGGGCAATTTGAATCACAGCCATCAATGAATTTTCGACAATCATAACTGTATGCGCAGCGCCCGGTAAAACTCCACATATCATGAAGCGTCCAGATTGTTGGTGCAAAATTCTTGCAAACACTCAAAAAGTCGATAGACCAGCCTTCCGATAGCGCACCATGTATATTGTGAACATTAATTACTTGCGGACGAATCGATTCAAGCAAATCTTCAAGACGCTTGAGCATCCGCTTTTCACTGGCAGGTGATTTTCGTGTAATACGATCCATCAACCGCTTTTGGTTGAGAGGTACCGTTCTCCAGGAATGCTTATTACCATCTTCATGGGCGACGATCCGAGTAACCGTGATCCCTGCTTCGCATAGTTCCTGGGACAATCTGCTTGTTGCGGTTGCAGCTCCTCCGTATGTCTCAAAATCGGAAAGAACTGCAATATTCATAAATTCTGGGCGTCAATGCGTTTCATTCTCGAACGATCTTGCGTGCAAGGTTTTTGAAGGAATTGATTGGGTGTTTCAAGCGATACATATTTCGATTCCAGGGTGTCTGATATTTTCGTTGAATCCGTTCACATTGCTTTAAGAGTGAACGACCTATCTTATAAGTTGGAGATCGAAGAAGTTTTTCCACGTCATCTGTTTTTCTGAGTTCAGTTTTAATAAAACCACTCTGAATATCTTTCATAAGCGATTGAATCTGAGGCGGATGTTTTCCTTTAAACCTTTCTAACCAACTCGGATAATCATAAACATTGTGAACGCGATACGGATTTTTTAAATTCATGTAGACGTCTTGAGCCCATTTCTGGGCCATCGGACGCTCCGCCCATGCAGCCTGGCCGTAATACTCGCATTTTTCAATAACTTGTTTTGGAAACAAAAGGGAATAGTGATAGAGCAAAATTCCATTTTGCGCGAGCCTTCCTCCATCTAACCAATTCAAAGATGTGAGATCGTGTTTTTCTACATCGTAAACAGTGGGAGGACGATGTGTAATGTAAGAGTATCCAAGTTGCCATCGAAATATTCGATGAAAAATATCAGCTCCACTACGGAGGTAAAATCCATCCGTCAAATAATCAAATCCTCCCCAAAATGTAATTTGTTTGATGGAGGCGCCTGAGATCGAAGGATCTTTTCGGATCATTTCGATAATCTTTGACATATCTTCAGGTTGATAAAATTCATCAATATCAATCTGCCAGATATAGTCCCCTGTCGCTCGATCTGTATATGCCCGCGATTGTTGATCTTTTTCTGTCCAGAAGGAGTCCTGAGTTATGATTTGAAGCTTGTTTTCCTTATCTTCTTCGCTCTTGAAGCGATGGAGAGTCTCCAAAGTTCCGTCGGTTGAATGAGCATCTTTTGTGGTAAGCGTGGAAGAGGCTTCGCATGCACCCTCGACTACAATGATTTCATGAGCGAATGGATAAAGCGCGCGAAGATTGTAGCGCACAAATGGTTCACCATTAAAAACGATGATTCCAAAGGTGATGCGAGGAAAATTGGACATTAAGGTCTCTTCCGCGAAAACAAATATGTAAAATTTCCGAACCCTTCTTCCATTTCTCCTTCATAACAATCCATCTTTGAAACCAACTCAAAGTTTAAACCACTTAAATGCTTGACCAGTTCGTTTTCTGCAATCGACACTCGATAAACCTGAACATCGTAATGCGTCTCAACTTTGATGATGGTTTCTGCCTCTGTGCGTACCCGAGTGCGGTGCAAGATTAGCCATTTCTTTGAGACTCGCGCGATCTCTGAAACTGCTTTTTCCCATTCCTTGATATGAACAATTACAGCGCCAGACATCACCACATCAAACGATGAATCAAGCCAGGCCAATCGCCGCAGATCCATCCTGAAAAAAGGAAGTACAGGATATTTTTCTTTTGCCAACTGAAGCATTTCAGGATTGTAATCGGAGCCTACGTAATCAAAAGGTCGTGGGACTAGATGTTTTATGATTTCAGAATAATAAGCTGAAGCACATCCTGCATCTAGAATCTTCAATGCATATTTGCCATTTTCCAGTTTTTCAAAAACGTTGGCGAGTACTCTAAAATGCGGAACGATATCGCCCCGATACATTTTTTCTAATTGTTGATCGACCAGCTGGCGCTGTTTTTGGGGTATATCGGGATCCATGTAGTTTTGCGAAAGGTCTGGTTGTGGTTCCCGAAAAAACTTTGTTATCCATCGTGGGATCAGTTCTTTTAACATAAACTTCAGATTAAATCTCGATCTGTGTGTTTATGCTTTTCTGACATAAGCAAGATTTTCCGAAGGTCTTTAGCCGCAATTGCTTTCACTCATTTGTGTGTGGATTCTATTCCTCTTTCTTGTGGAGTTCCCAAGAATGATCTACGAGAAAACTCCCATGTGTTGCTGGCGGAAGGTGTCCTGTGCCAAAGTAATCTGCGCTTTGTACGTTGAAAGTAGCTGCGTTTTGAATCCAATCAGCAACGAGTCCATTAATTGAAATGAATAAATTAATGTTATAAGTGCCTGATGTTAGCGGAAGACGTGGAATCCTGCAACTAACATAACCGGCCTCAGACCAGCCACTTAATGTTTGTCCGGAAACTTGATTACTGCAGTTGAATAGAATCTGATCAAATCTGTCTTTTACCGTGATCCCGACAATGACTGAATGTGATGGAGAAATCACGTTTCCTTCATAGTACAAATTTGCAACAAAGCTTTCACCGCTCAGAAAGGTAGATGTTTTCTTTCCGTCACCCCTCTCAAAAGAGACTTCTTTCCAACGTAAGCTTCCATCGCCTTTGCGATCTTGTCTTGTATTCAAGAACTTTTGTGGTTCTTCACTGATTCGAGAAAGATAATTTTGAAGAACTTTCGTTGTATCACTCTGGCAAATCATTTGGCCATCGTCCAATAAGATTGCAGATGGGCATAAATTTTGAATCGAAACAATATTGTGGCTTACAAAGAGAATTGTTCGTCCATGCTGAGCAACGTCTCCCATTTTGCCTTGGCACTTTTTTTGGAAGGCCAAATCGCCAACAGCCAGAACTTCGTCTATTAAGAGCACCTCTGGCTCAAGATGAGCTGCCACAGCAAAAGCCAGACGAACATACATCCCGCTTGAGTAATGTTTGACGGGAGTATCAAGGAATTTATCTAATTCAGAGAACGCGACAATTTCATCAAACTTTGTTTGAATCTCTGCTTTTCTCATCCCAAGAATCGCGCCGTTCAGATAAATATTTTCACGTCCTGTTAATTCCGGATGAAAACCTGTTCCAACTTCCAGCAACGATCCTACGCGGCCTCTGATTTGGGCATATCCACTACTTGGTTCCGTAATTCTCGAAAGAATCTTAAGAAGCGTACTTTTTCCAGCACCATTGCGACCGATGACGCCAACCACTTCACCTTGTTTAACTTCAAAAGAAACATTTTTTAAAGCATAAATGTGGTCCTCGTCAGAGCTATTGTGGTCGACTGAATGATCGATCCATTTTTTTATACTACGAGCTGGCGCAGACAATGCTGACGAAACAACATCCCGGAATGTTCGAAACGAGTCTTCTCTAGCCCCAATGTGATATATCTTCGTTAAATCTTCAACGAGAATAACAGGATCGTTCATATCTCGTGCGAGCCCCCCGATCTTTGTCCCGCTAGCAATTCAATCATCATTGTATTCTAAGGTTGAAACGTTTTTTATATGAGCTAGCCGCCCATAAAAAAGATCCGGATCTTTTCATTAAGAAAGCGATTTAATTCTGAATCGGACATTACTCCATTTCGATCGCGATCGATCCGTCTCCGCACTTTCTCAAGCTGTTGAAGAATGCTATTTCCCACATCTCCGGCTAGTTTAAAACTGTGAACAGCTGACGAATGTTCTTTTCGAAATTGTTCCGGTTGAAAAGCAGAAAACCATTCCAATCCACGTTCTTCAAAAGCTAACTTTGGAAGTAGAAGCATTCTGGCTGAATGAATTAATCCTTCACGAAAATGATCCTTATATCTTCTTACTGCTGGGAGACTTTGTTCCTCCTTCGCGAGAAACATTAAGTTTGCCGGTGATTCATGGGCATTGAATAAATCAGTGTATGTAATATCAAAGCAATCTTTCGTCCAATAATTGTTGGCAGCCTGCATGGTCATAGCTAGTTCAAATGAGCTCAAATAACCCGGATGACGGTCTGTTGGCTTGTCATAAAACTTGAATTCTGCCTTGAGCTTTTTCTTTTTGTATTCAATTTCCATCCGGTAATATGTGGGTTTGTAATCTGGAAAGAATCTCATCACCTCGGGGTTACGGCTGCCATAGTCTCGAACAATGATTACAGGGTCTCGCAAAAACGGATCGTTCCAGCTTACAAATTGGTTTTGAATATTCTTGTCTAGAAAGACAAGCCTTTTCTGATCCCCGTTTTCCTCGATTTCGCTTTTAAGATAGCCACCATTGCTTTCGAGCGGATAACGATAGACGTACTTTGGTAATTTGTAAAACAGGAAACTTGAAGTACAGATAACAAGAATGCAGACCAAATAAGGTTGCAATTTCGGTAAAGCATTTTCGTCCGGTGTAATACTGCGGGTAACCATTAAAAGGAAAACAGGAGCCAGGCAGTAATAATAACGAGGTCCGAAAAAGAGATCCTGGAAAAAGAAGAAGAAATAGAAACTGGCCAGACCTGCGCAACCAAGCAGCAGCAAGAGATCCCATTTTTTGATTCTTTTTTCAAGAATAAAAAATAGAATGACGAAAAATATGGATCCAGAAATCCAGCCATTTAACCAGTCGTTCATTCCGAGCAAGTTATTGGAAATGTTTTCCAGGCTCTTAATCGGGGTATGACGTCCTGCAAAATGCTGCCCGAATCCATAACCAACGTCGGGATATTCGATCAGATAACCGGGTAGTAATGCATTTCCCGTGGTTTGTATTTGATACCACATCATCACTAAAGTGCCTGCAATGATTCCTCCGGCAATTATGATTGGACATAAATAGGAACGCGATCGAAAACGATTCCACGAGGTATATGCAAGCACGGGTGCAAGAAACGGAATTAGCGAAAATGAACGGACCAACGTTCCGTAGAACAACAGCACAAAAATGACTGCATATCTCCATGAGCGCTCTTGTTCTGTTTGTAAGCGGCACAAATAGATGATGGATGTTGCTGTAAAAAGTTCAGGTGTGAAAACCATGATGGTTGAAGACATCATGAAAAGGAAAGGAGAAAGCAGAGCTAACAAGGAAAAAAGTGCAGCGGCAAGCGGATTGTGCCAACGGCGAACATAAGCGATCCAAATTGCAATTGTTGCGGCACCCAAAATCGGTGATAGAAACCATTGCGCTTTTAACATCATGGCAAATGCTAAAAGAGCGGCAAAACCCGGCTGATACATTCCGAACCAACGGCCGTCATGAATGACAAGCATGTCACCAATGATTGAAAAGAAATCCGGAGCCGGCGGGGCAGGTGCAAATAACTTTCCATTCAGAAAAATTTTGGCTTGAAAGATGTGCGCGGCAGAATCTTGGACAATTGGTGTTTGCCTATAAACGAAAAATGCGATCCAGCTTGTAAATAGAAAAAACAAAATAGGTGGAATCCAAAGCAGCCGCCTTCTGTAAACTGTTTCAAGAGCAGCCAAAATGGCTGAATGCACACGCGATACGATTCCCGGTAAAAAGCTCAGGAAGAGGAACGATCCATATAGAAAGATTGCCTGGGTATAAAGTTGAAGACTCCACTCGGCACGTGATGTGGAAGTACTCAGCCGGAGCCATTCGCCCCACGGAAATATTAGGAAAATGAGAATTCCGCAAACTAAAACGCGCATGATTGGAAGGGAATTGACAACTCGCAAGGCGCGCCAAATTGCGAGGAGAATGGAAGTAGCAAAGAGGAGTATGAAGAGAATTTGATCAAGAGGGCCTTGATACAAATACCACTGTTTTAGAAAATAGAATGCGGCAGCCAACAGTGCGATTGCCGCGAGATGCCGGACTAAAACACCACGTTCACCCAGAATCAAGTTACAGGATACAGGATTCAGGATACAGGATACAAGGTGCAATACAATTAACGCTCTCTCCTAAGGAACAAAGATCATGAAACAAATTGTGTTTCTACTTTTTCTAATTCTGGCCGCTCCACAGTTTTCATTTTCGTCAGATGCCGAAATCGAAAAAGAACTTGTAGCAATCTTGAATGAGTTATTGGATTCAGTTGCTGCCGGAAAGAAAGAAGTTTGGGAAAAGCATCTGTCCGATATGTGTTTATTCAGCGATGAGAATGGCAAAACATACTCTAAGAAAGAGTTGCTAGCAGATTTTGGACCTCTCCCTCCAGGATATTCTGGAAACCTCAAGGTAGAAGAAGCGAAATCGCAGGTTTATGGTGACACAGCCATTCTTACCGTCCGAGAGTTGGAGAATATGGAAATTTTTGGGCAAAAAATTACAGCCCGCTATTTACAAACGAGCACCTTTATTCGCACAAAGGGACACTGGCAACTTGTCGCTGCGCAAGTCATCGCAATTAATAATGATCCTCCGGCTATTGAAGTTCCTTCCGAAACATTGCAAAAATATGCGGGACGGTATCAGCTTGGGCAGGATACTTACATCTTAAGTGTTGAGCAAGGCAAACTGATGGGCCAACGAACGGGACGCGAAAAAGAACAATTATTTTCAGAAACGGAGAATGTTTTCTTCCGGAAAGGTTCGCCTCGCAGCCGGATCCTATTTGCTACTGATAAATCAGGCAATGTGAGCGGCATGTTATTTCGAAGGGAGGGAATCGACATTGTATGGAAAAAAGTCTAATCCCGCATCCAGCATCTCGTATCACACATCAGAGCTCCAGTTCCCAGGTTTCAAAAACCATATCATGGCCAAAAGCATGTTCTGGCTCTTTCTTTGTGATTTGAAATCCTTGTGCTTCGTAAATCTTTCTTGCCGCGTGCAAAATGTTATTCGTCCATAGGACTATTTTTTTATATCCCGACTGTTTGGCGAAACGTACACATTCGCTCACAAGGCGTCCACCAATACCCAAACCTCGTGCGGAAGGTTCTACGTAAAGCATCCGAAGCTGTGCTATATTTTTCGAACGTTTTACCAGAAAAACAGAACCCACAATTTCTCCATCTTTTTCTGCAATCCAGCAGCGTTCGCGTTTTGCATCAAAGCGTTTCAAAAAATTTGCGACAATTGTTGCAACTAACGCTTCAAATTGTTCATCCCATCCATACTCTTGCGAGTACAACACTCCATGCCGATAAACGACCCAACCCATATCTCCTGGTTGGTGTGGACGCAAAATGTAAGCGGGTTTCTTTTCAGGCTTAGTCTCAAGCATCGTTTCAATTGCTTTCATTGCATCAACCATCTTTATTTGATCGGCGACTGAGAGGGTCGAAAGTAGTTCGCCAATTTCCTCATGGGAGCGGGTGTTTAATGGTTCAAAAGCATCATGCCCTTTTTTTGTGAGCTCAAGTGTGTTTTGTCTACCGTCTTCCTTTGATTGTTTTCGTTCAATGAAGCCACGATTTTCAAAGTCAGTAAGGATCCTGCTCAGATAGCCCGCATCCAGGTTCAAATCCTGACAGAGTTCTGCCGCCGAAATGTGTTCACGATAGGCCAGCTCATACAAAACACGAAGCTGGGTTAGGGAAAAAGGGCTTTTCAGAAGACCTTCTTGCAAAACCCCGATCTTCTGGGTGTAAAATCGATTAAAGTGGCGTATGTATTCGATCCGTGCATCAATGCGGGTTTCAGGCATGTGACTCTACCTTGCGTTTACGACTATATCACTATTAGTTGACTAAAAGCAATCAATTAATTGATTAAAGTCAATGATATTGACCTTGGAAATGAGGAATAATTATTCTTTCATTTTTATGATCTGTCAGGAGGGTTAATGTTTTTTTTGAAGCGCGCCCTATTTTTAATTGTGTTTTGGTCGGTATGCAGCTCAAGTCTAACCATCCCACAGGCACAGGAGAGAAAGATGAGATTCGAAGGTAAAAAGATTTTATTGCATTATGAGAATGGTTTAGAAATTAGTGGTGACTATAAGACGTCCACAGAACTTCAATGGGAAGCGCTCTCCGGTCCAGCAAAAGGGGAAAAAGGCGTCGAAAAAATTCAGTCGTTAGAGATCGCACCTGACATTTACTTTATTAACTGGCTTGAAAAGTCAGGAATCACAGTGAGCCAGATACTGGATTTCTCAAAGTCTACAGTTTCCGCGTTTATTACTTACAATTCAGGTTCGAAGAGACGATGTACTCTAGAAAAGGGAACTTTTAGCGAAGTCCAATAGTTTAAAAGAAAAGGCGGCTTCACAAGCCGCCCTGCAAGATGATTGAATAGATAGAAACTCTATCGTGAGTGTCCTTATATTCTCCCCATCAGAAATAGAATTAGTAACACCACAACGATCAATCCCAGAACGCCGCTAGGCCCATATCCCCAGCTTCTGCTGTGACCCCAATTGGGGAGTGCGCCAACAAGCAGCAATACTAAAACAACTATCAGGATTGTTATCATTCTGCCACCTCCTTGGTGATTTGTTTAAAGCTAAGTAAACTACAAACTCATGCTGTAGTGGGGTTCGCAGATTTCATGTCAGAGAATAATTGACAATGAAGCTTGCCACTCATGAGGTTAACAGAAATGAAAGCCCCTGGTAAATTTCTGAAAGCTGAATGGGAAAATCTCGTTATGGCAAATTTCGCAATTGATCCTGAAGTATTAAAGCAATATGTGCCGGTAGGAACTGTGCTGGATAGTTTTCAAGGCACAACGTATGTGAGTATCGTCGCTTTCCAATTTCTGAATACAAAAGTTTATGGCATTCCGATTCCGCTGCATCGAAATTTTGAAGAAATTAATTTACGTTTTTATGTTCGTCGACAGCACCAAAATGAAATAAGGCGTGGAGTCGTCTTCATTCGCGAGATTGTTCCAAAGCCTGCAATTGCGTTAGTTGCGCGTGGGCTTTATGAGGAACCATACATCTCAATGCCTACAAGAAGCAATATTGTAACGCCGTGTCAAAACCAGGCAGGAAGTTTTTCCTATGAATGGAAATTTGAAAATAAGTGGTGTCATCTAAGTGCTCAGGTAGATGGCATTCCGGATTTTCCGTCAAATAACTCGCTTGAAGAATTTATTACACAGCATTATTGGGGTTACACGAAGCAATCGGATGGCACTTCAATTGAGTATAAGGTAGAACATCCACATTGGAGAGTTTGGAAAGCGGCAAAGTTTTCGTTTGAATGTGATGTGAACGCACTATACGGTTCTGTTTTCGGCAAGTATCTTTTATGTGAACCATTGTCGACGTTTGCAGCGGATGGTTCTGGGGTCACAGTTTACCGCGGGGTTCCACTTGATATAAAATTTCCTGGCGGCCCGTGAAGACCGCCAGGAACGATACTTGATAGGGTTATGAGACCTTTGGTTTAGAAATCTACCAGAAGCTCCGCGCCAAGACTGCGGCCCCACGCAAGTGGCGCACGATTGTCGGCGCTGTCGAAATATGTTTCATTGGTTAGATTCAAACCGGAGACACGGATTCTCAGGTTTTGCAAGCAATCCAACTTCTGCTGATGCATTGAGAACCCAAGCGGCTTCTCTTAGTAATTCGTCTGGACCAGGATCTGATTTTTCGAATTGTCGAACAACTTCCATTGAAGCATTCCATCGACTTCCGAAAGTTCCATATTCAATTCCGCCAACGAGTCTTGAAGGCGGAATATCATTAACGTCCACATCAAGACCATCGTGGCCTACGATTGAATGAAAGTTTCCATAGAATCGCAAAGCATCCCAACGATAATGGCCTTCTCCTTCGATTCCATAGATTTTGACTTCGGGTAAATTGAAATAAGTAAAGCTTCCGTCCGCGATACGCACACGCGCGATAAAATCGTCAATATCGTTGTGGAATACATAGAGGCCGCCGAACGCATTGGCGCGGTGATAACGGATACCACCATCCACTTCGAAATTGGATTCAGTCACAAGATTTGGATTGCCTGTGATGCTGCCGCGTCCTGTTTCACCCGTAAAAAACAACTCACTGATTGTGGCAGGACGAATTCCGCGACCAACGTTAAAAATCGCATCCCAATTTTCAGTAAATGGAAAGCTCGCTCCGAAATTTCCACTCCAATTATTTTCTGAATCTGAAATTTCCTGGGCTACATGATTTTCAGTGGCTGTACGTTGGAAGCGTACACCGTAGTTTGTAATCAGTTTTCCAAGATTTCCATTGCCGGTAAAAAATAATCCTGTATCAGAATAACTTCCGTTTTGAATCGAATCGAAAGCATTTACAAGCTCTAAATTTCCTGTTTCGTTAGGGGCAAAGGATTCCTGGCTTGCGTTCACGTTTGTACGTCCAAAATGATCGACTCCTGTCCAAAGCGTCCACGTTTCTGCAAACGTTCGGCCAAAACGGAACCGGATTCCATAATCATCTGTGTCGTTAAAAACGAGGTTTCGTGATGTCAAAGCTCCATCCTCTGCAAGCTGTGAATCTTGTGTAATCAATGAATTGGGATGGTACCAGCCTTGAACCTGATAACTGTACAAACCCTGCAGCAGTCGGTTTTGCCAATCGATTGAATAAACCTGATGTCTTTCTTCGGGATAGAGAGTCGGTCTCGTAACTGCGTCGCTGCTGGCTTTTTCAATATCGTCAGTCCAGGATGGAAGAACGAGGAATGTTAATGTTCCGGCATCTGAAAACCATCGGCCTTTTGCCAGTAAATTAACACGCGTATAACCTGATGAGAATTCTTGACCATCGCCTGATTCAAAAGTATCAGCTTCTCTTCGAGCAACGCCTAGCGAATACTGGAAGCTTTCGGATCCGTCTTTAAATGAAAGTGCTTGCCAGTTTTCGTTAATATTGCTGAGATAGCCGGTTTGAAAAGCTATGTCAGAAGAGATTGAATTTGGCTCTAACAGAGTAGATTGAATCAGACCGGTCTCACCATTCGAGCCATAAAGAACAGGAGCTGGTCCGCGCGTAACAGTAATACGATCAAGCATGAGCGGATCAACAAAAGAAAAACTTGGCCCGGTTCTTCGTTCTGATGTAACGCGTACTGATTCAAGCATCAGGATCGTTCTTTCTCGTGCTGCTCCACGAATACTTGGAACCTGAAATAATCCACCTTGTCCGAGTGGTGCGACTCCTGCGACACTCGTTACGGCGCTCAGAACTGAACTTGATCTTTTTTGACGTTCAGGATCTACGACTGTGGTTGGTGAAGAAACTGAGACAGCACTTTCGGAAGCTTCTTTTCCTACAACAATTTCCTCAAAGGCCAAATATTTTGGCATAAGCGAAAATTCCAGCTGCATGCTTTGTGAATCGTTTGTAGTAAAGCTTTGTCCGAGTACTTCGTAGCCTGCCGCTTCTACGACAATCGTGTAAGTTCCGCTTGGCAATCTCAAAGAAAAATTTCCATCCTGCGTCAGTTTCAGTTGTAATCTCCGCCTGCTCGATTGAGATTGTGGCATTCGAAATTGGTATTCCCCCACTTCGTTTTACATTTCCTACTACTTCAATCTCTTCTGCATTTGCTACGGTTGAAAAGAACGCAGCAATCAAAATCATAAAGAAACGTCTCATAGTCTCATTTACCCCTTGAACATTTATTTTAAGAGCTGAATAATTACTCGACCTTTTCTATCCCCATAACAGGATGGACTTCATACCATTGATGATTTTCTTTGGGATCAAACCTGCTGACACCATAGACCCGCACTTTATTGCCAACCTCGGGCTTATCGAGGCGGAATGGTGGAATAATTTCGCAAATCACAAATGGAGTAGGGCTCTCAAGACTCTCAACAAGTTTAAAAACAAGATCCCCGTCGTGATGATCAACCCGTACTTCGCTGATGTAACCTTCGGTAACCACATGTGGTTCCGTATTTTCCGGCATTTTTCGAATTGTAACTTCGCGATATCGATAGGCTTCAAGTCCGGATATTTTGTCAGAAGACATTTCTGCAGCCCGCCATAAAAAGAAACTCACAACGGAAAGAAAGACAATAGCAACACTGGCTCGAAGAACCATCGAAGAGGGTTTTGAATTTACGGCATCCTGATTGTTTGAAATCGCCTCTTGTAGTTTTGTCCAGCCATCTTGTTGTGTTTGGATTACAGGAATCAGCTTTGCAAGCGAATTTCCTTCCATTAATTGTTTTAGCTTTGTGTTGCAGGAATTACATTGTGAAACGTGCTGCTCCACATTTTGAGTTTCACGTGGAGAAAGTGAGTCATGAATATACTGCATTAGTTTTTTGGAATATCCGATCCGAAAACATCTCATAGAAACCTTCCTACAGGAGACTCCTGAAAGGTGACAGGATTGACTCCAGTTTTTCTACAGCTCGATTTAATCGTGAAGCTACGGTTCCCTGGGAACAATTCAGAATGGATGCAATTTCGTCATATGACAATCCATTTACGTATTTAAGAACGATTACAGTTCTTAACTTTGGCGTGAGTTCCAGGACTGCGCGTCTTACAATCTCTTCACGCTGTTGAATCATGTGCTCTTCATGCGGACCCGCCTTTTCATGGATCTCATGAATGCTTCCGTTAAGGACTGCAAGCGGCAGATCATTTTTCTTGTTCCTGAGTTGATTTCTAGCTTCATTCATCGCAATTTTGTAAGCCCAAGTTAAGAAACTTGATTCAAATCTATAGGTAGGCAGCCCGCGATAGATCTTCAAAAAAATTGTTTGCACTGTATCTTCAGTCAGTTGTTTGTCCTTGAGCGTGTAGTAGGCAAGGTTATAAAAACGCTGATGGTAGGATTCATACAACTGCTGAAATGCACCATGATCGCCACGCTGAGCTGCACGGATTAAGCTGATTTCCTCGGGATCGAGTTCAGGTTCAACGGGAAACAGCTTCTTGATAGCAAAAAGCTTCTTAAACATGCTTTCGTATTATTAGACTCAATAGTTGCCGATTTCTTCCATCTTAACTCAAGCTTGAAGTGGACCTGCTATATATCCGAAAACTTCTCCGATACTCCATGCAATTAAGAAAGGAAGAAGAAGCGGCACAACGCGCGTCAGGGACCGCCTTTGTCTTGTATCAACCTTTGTGGCGTTCCAAATGCGGTACAAGAGTACGAATGGAATGACAGGAGCAGCCAGGACATAAAGAATTCTTTTGGGAATACCAAACTCTTCGCAACGCGCGCGCCCGAAGTGAAAGCCATGGTGAAATCTGTTTGCAAAGAACGAAAAAAAACCGGCTCCATATTTGTGGGATGCAGTAAGATTCGGTGTAATGAGGAGATGCATTCCTTCTTCGATCATTTGCTTATTGATTTCATGGTCCCAAAAGCCATCCTTGAATAGCATTCGATACTTCAATAAATCTGATGTTTTGTAAACGACATTATCGGCGGGAAGATCATCTGTCTCCTTTGCGATAAAGGGAGGAAGGTAGCGCCAGTACCTGGAGAAATAAACAGCGGTATCAGCGAGAGAAGCCTGTCTGTGATTTTCGATTGCACCACCGGCACCTGAAAGTCCCGAGGCAATCAAGATTCGCGCGTGTTTGATCCATGTGCTGCGCGGCACGCAATTTGCGATTGTAATTGCTATAAGCTCGCCTGTTGATTGTGGAATAGCTGCAGCCCAAAGTTCGGGAATCAAGGCATTTTTGTCTAAGTTGAGCAGTATTGCTGAAGGAAATTCCCGGCGAACAATTTCAGCTGTGGATTCATCGGAAGCATTTGAGACAATGATTTCATCGGTGTTATGCAGTTGATTTTTCCATGCAGTAAGACTCTCTTTGATCATCGATGAAGCATTCTTTGCAGCCACAATAACAGTAATTTTCATGTTTCCATTTACTCTAATCATAATGCCCAAGGAATCAATGATTTAGGAAAGATGTCCCTGGCTTAGGCCCTCGTTCTTAGTTAGAATTCTTCTGATGAAAACAAAGTCGCTCTGGGTTGGTATCGTTTTATGCACAACGATTGCTTTCATTTCCATTTTTGTGCCTGCCTGGATCATTCAACCTTTCAAGGCACAAACACCTGACGGCGTTGAGCTTTCGTATCTCCTGCGCAGATGGTCGCCCATTCTGACGATAATCTTCTTTGTTGCGAATGTGGTCTTTCTGGCAATCCTGCTGAAGCGTACAAATCGATGGTGGAAAAAGATTGCTGCAGTGTTCGTGGTACTGGTCTCAGGAGTGTTTGCGTGGTTTGCTCAGCAGAATTATTTCGAGTGGATGTTCAATCCGTTGCCTGATGCTGCGTATGTCCGAGCTTCCGAACAAGAGTTTACTACTGGTAGCGATATGGTTCTTTCGATGAGTATCAACGGGGATGCAGTTGCTTATCCAGTGCGCTTGCTTGCCTACCACCATCTTGTAAACGATACAGTTGGAGGAAAGCCCATAGTGGCTACCTATTGAACGCTCTGTCACACCGGTCTGGTGTGGGAAGCCGATGTTGACGGAAAGATTCTGCATTTCAATTTATTCGGAATTAATAACCAAAACTTCATAATGCAGGACCGTGAAACAAAAAGCTGGTGGCAGCAAGTTTCGGGTGAGGCAATTCAAGGTCCCCTCAAAGGAAAGCGCCTAAAGTTGATAGACCATGATGAATTAACATTCGCGACATGGAAGGCGGAAAACAAAAGCGGACGCGTACTACGCCCCGTTCCTGAAATCGTAAAGGCAGGGGACTATGCGAAGGTAGATTGGGAAGAACGGATGAAGACTATGCCTATCGTGATCAATCCAGCAGGAGATGGGGTGACTGCCAGAACCTTGATCGTTGGTCTCACAGTGGACAACTCTGCGAAAGCATATCCGATTGAAATTCTACAGAAGCAAAAATTAATTTTGGATTCAGTTGGCGGTGAGCCGATCAGTGTTGTGCTGCACTCAGATGGAAAATCGGTCCGGGCATTTTATCGAAAAATCAATGGACAGGTTCTGGATTTTTTTCAAGTCGATGGAAATGAATTTCAAATGACCGATTCACAAACGGCTTCACGATGGGATTTTACCGGATTGGCTTTGTCTGGTCCTCTTGCGGGACAAAAATTGCAGAAGATTTACACCCTTAAAGATTATTGGTTTGATTGGAAGAACTACAATCCTGATACAACGATTTATAACCTGAAGTAGCCATTTGTAGTAAGGCACGCAGCTGAAGTCTGCCGAAGGCAGACGAAGCAGTGCCGTAAATTATCAAACCATAGACTTTAGAAGCTCACGGCACTGCCTCGCATTCGCTCGGCTGCGTGCCTTACTACAAAAGGTTTAACGCGGTGATACGGGGTCTAGACGTTTTTCTTCCAGGTATTCCTGTGCTTCATTTACAGAATCAATTCGATACGAGGCACCCAGCAAATTTTCTGCGGCCATCAAGCCCATTTCGATCGAATGGTCTGAATTGTTGTAGCGAAATGTTCCGCCACGCCCGATGATTTGCAATCCTTCAATGTCGTTGACAAAATCTTTAATCAATTGAAGGTTCGTTTGATATTCAAGATCATAAATTGGATAGGCCTGGGGTGCGCGGAATGCAAAAGATGAAAGGACTTCATCTTCACGGATAAACCCGAGTGTATGCGCGAGATGATGGATCACGCGTTGACAGATCTCTTCGTCCGATAGGGTCCACACTGCATCACCGATCGAACAAAATACTTCTGCAACGATTGAAGTTTTACCAGCGGGAGCCATATCGCGGCTCCAATTCTTAGGTTCATGAAGCCTTGCAAAAGGAATTTGCGAATCGTGAATATATAGCCACGTATCTTTTGTTACCTGCTCGCGGTTCAACAGAACATTTACTGTAATTAGATCGCGGAACCGAAGTTTTTTCGTAGCAGATATCACTTCATCAGAAGGTGAGGGAGTCATGTTACGAGCAAGCAAAGTGAGAGGAATAGAGGATACTACGGAATCTGCCTCTATCGTATGCTGAATCCCTTCGGAATCTTCATATCGCACAGCAACTACTTTCGAATTTTCATGAACAACAGACAATACTTTATGTTTCAACAAGACTTTTCCGCCCGCAGCGATAATGTCTTCAGCCATACGTTCCGAAATTCTTCCATATCCGAAACGCGGATACATAAATTGTTCAACGAGACTTGCAACTCTACCTGTGGATCCGATCAATGCGTCGCGAAGAGCTGTAAAGATTGATAACCCTTTTGTGCGCTGTTCAACCCAGTCGGCGGAAATCTCCCGGCACGAGGTACCCCAAACCTTTTCGGAGTAGTTTTTGAAAAACATTTCGTACAATTTTTTGCCAAACTGTTTGACATAAGCGTCTTCCATATTTAGTGGCGCTTCATCATCGATCAGACCTTTTATCTGTGCCATCAAATAACTCATAACTGCGTGTGTACTCGTCAGGACTCCTGCATTTCGCAGAACATTTTTGATGCTTATTGGATAGCTGAAATACTTACCATCAAAATAAATCCGGCTGATTCGCTCCACGGTGACGAGCTCGTCACGCATTAGACTCCACAAACCAGCGGTTTAATTCATCATTTTTTGTAAACCACCGATGACCGCCGATATCAAATCGAAAATTATCACGATGGATCGTATGGCAAAGCCCTGCCACATAATGCAATTTTTCAAGAACGATGGGTTTGATTCCGTTTGCACAAAGACGATGTCCGGCTGCAAGTCCACCGGGTCCGGCGCCGAGAATTACAACTTTCGCTGAAGTGGCCATCATCCGGCTATTCGTGTCCGTTGTGTGGGGTGCGTTGGATTCAGGCGCATACGGGTGCGATGGTAAATCCAGAGGATCACAAATGTGATACTGCTATAGAGATAGTACGATACGTGCCAAAAGAAGGTCGGAATCAAGAAAAGGAATCCTTTGTGTCGTAAAAAAAATCGATACATACCCCGATTTAAGTAAATCAGGATAACCGTTAGAAGTAGGGCAGAAGCAAGAAGGATTGAAATAGGTACAGGGTTCCACCAATGTTTGATTCCGACTAAAAGGCAAACGGCTACAAAAAGTCCGGCGAGCAATGCGCTCCAACGTTGTGAAATTTGGAGATTCAAATCATCCGGAACTTTTCCCGTTTCGGCGATCAATTTTGTCCATGGAACCGCACGGTATAAGATGTCGGCTCTCAACAAATTGAAGATTGTCCATTTCTTATGATGTTTTACTTGAAGACTCTTCAACAACTTGATTCGGTGTCCTTGTTTTGTAAGCCTCAAGCCTAATTCAATGTCTTCTATCGAGGCGTTCGGATAATCCTTTTCGTTGAAACCACCTGTTTCAAGAAAGATGTCTTTGCGTATGGCTCCGCATCCTCCCCAAAAACTGGAAGTCTGTTCCCGTGAGATTTGATGGACGAAGTGGTGCATGAGGTTTTTGTACTGAGACAAAAAATTCGAACAGGCAGGACTTGTATCGTATGATCCAAATAGTGCTACAAGTTCTGAATCCTGATCAAAATTACTCATAACTTCGGCCAGGAGAGTATCTGGTACGGTTATGTCAGAATCGATAAAGAGCAGGATTTCTCCCGATGCGTGAGTGGCTCCTTCATTTCGCGCACCTGCCGGCCCTTTTAATCTTGAGTTCGGCACGACATAAACTCCCAAATTCTTCGCTATTTCAGCGGTGTCATCAGTAGACCTATCATCGACGAGAATTATTTCGGCATAGTTGCTTCGATTTGCCAAAATGGAAGCCAGACAGGCTTTGAGCGTACGTCCGGCATTGAATGCAGGCACAATTACACTGATACGAATCTGATGGTCTCCCATAGAACGGGAATAAAAGGAACTCACAGGGCTGTGTGGATTATATTGAATTGTTCCTTGTGATTCAAACCTCACCACTTGCTTCCTTCCGTTAAGCGGCTGTATTCTAAGTTCTATCTGGTATAAAGTTTGAAAGAAGTGGTTATAACCTCGCATCCTCAAACTTCAAATAGTCCTCTTCCGCGTCCTGTTCTGCTTGTTTTTGCTCATCTGAATGCTGCTGCGCTTGGAACTGCATCAGGTATTGTTTGCGGCTTATGGATTTTTTTTGCAACGGTGATATTACTGATACGCGGGGGCAATCCCATCGGTCCGACGCTCAGACTTCTTGCACAATACTTTCCGGGATATACGGTGACGTGGCCAGGAGCAATCCTGGGATTCATTTATGCTTTTGTTCTAGGTTTTATCTTTGCTTATTTTTTCGCTTCGATGCGAAATGCTTTTTTGTGGATTTATATTCATTGGGCGCGCAGGCGTGCTCAGCAAGCTACTTTAAGTGATTTGCCTTAGTTATGCGTCATAGCACAATCCAGGAAGATCAGATAACTCGTGCGGTTGTAAGACTGAACGCAACAGCCACAGGAGTCATTCTAGGGATTCTTGCTGGTAGTGCGTTATTTTTTGCGACTATCTGGCTTGTGATAAAAGGTGGTCCAAATCCAGGTCCGCATCTCAGTTTGTTAAGTCAATATTTTCCTGGCTATTCTGTAACCTGGGCTGGAAGCTTCATTGGTTTTGCCTACGCCTTTATAGCGGGTTGCCTATCCGGAGTATTACTCGGAGCCGTTTACAATCGCCTTGCGCGATGAGAACGATAGAATAGCCCTGATAAAAATCCTGAAGGAAATTCTAATTCCTTAACAGGCTATTGAGTGAGTGATGAATAGTTCTCTGGAAAGTGACAAGAAGGCCATTCAAGACGTTCTTAAGAAAATAAACGAAAGCTGGCTTCAAAAAAACTACGATATGCTCGGCAGTTTTTTAGCCGATGATGTTGTCATGGTTCCACCAGGTTCGAGTGATCGGATCAGGGGTAGAGAGGCATACGTTCAGTCCTATCGTGATTACGATGCCGTTGCGCAAACAACTGAATTTCTTTCCGGTGAACCTCAGATCGATCTTTTTGGTGATATCGCAGTCGTTCTGCTTCCATTTTTTGTCGCGTACGATCTTCAAGGAGCTGTATATAACGAACATGGAAAAGAGGCATTGGTCCTTTCACGTTCTAGCGGAAATTGGCAGATCTTATGGCGCACGATGGAAACCGAGCCAGAGTAAATAGCCCTTACCATCAATCTACAAAAATTTAGCAGATTCTAAGTTCTTCAAATCAATAGAGATATCTCAGAATCACAATTAAAAACAGAATTTACGATTGAAAACGTGAAATTAAGGCGTAGTTTGAAAAATGTTAAATCATTAATCAAGCGTTCTGCATGAACGCATTTGCCAACACGACTGGAGGTGTTGAATGAAGAAGCTAGCGTTATTCGCAATTCTGGGGTTTTTTGTTGCAGCCATTGGTTTTGCACAAACTGAGGAAACAACTGTGGTGACACAGCAACCCTCAACGACCTCAGAGAAAACAATCGTAACGAAAGATGGTGAGATAATCGGAACGATTGAAAAAGTGGATGTTCCAACGAAAACTTTCATAGTGAAAGTTGATAAGAATGGAACAATGACAACAAAGACCTACACATTTACCGATAAAACAGTTTGGGGTACTTCGGAGAACGTACTTAAAGTTGACACATTGAAGTCTGGTGATGTAATTGTTCTCGAAGCAGATCCTTCAAACGTAGTTACACGTGTCAGAGTCAAAGAAGTTGAAACCACTACTCCACCTGAAAACCAGTAAAAACAAGTAATTGGTACGCCTCGTTTATCGAGGCTCTTGGTAGCGCCGGTGTTCGCTATAGAGCGGGGACTGGCGCTACTTTTAGAGCTTATTCCGTTGCCAAGACTGGCGGTGCTGCCGCAGAATTGCATCCGAAAATTGCACAATGACCATGTTCGCGGAAGCAAACATAATGATGTAATGTTCCGCAGGTTACACATCGTTCTGTAGCAGTTCCATGTAGAGTACCGCGGCAATAGGGACAATGTAATCCCTGTGCATTTTGAGCACTCACAGAATTCCGTGAAAATACACTCTGCCAATCAATCCGCGCCGTAATTTGCATCACAATAAACAGTGTCAAAATTCCAAGACCAGTGATTGCGAGTCCCGTGTACTCTTCAAAAAAGAAGGTATAGGAAAACAGGACTAAATAAACAAACTGTGCTATTCCAGCTTCCAGAAACGCAAAACGTTTACCAGCCACGATTCGCAAATAGGATGTTACAAGACAAATGGAAACGATTGAGGAAATGAGAAAGGATGCGTGAATGGAAATATGGTCAACAAGATAAGCAAGTAGTATATGAAAGCTAAAAAAGGAAGCACCGATGAAAAAATAATGCATCGGATGCAAAGCGACCTTCTTTAACGTTGACAGCACAAGCATCAAAAAGAAGAAAAGAAACAACGAGACGGGAGCAGCATAGGTCACATTGCTTACCCATGGTCCGGGATTGAGCTTTTGTGGCATCTCCATTCCAATTTTGACACCAGAGAGAAGCTGGCTGTATTTCCAGGATAAATTCCATCCGGTCGCTGTTTCGTTTTTGGATGTAGGAGAAATGCTATTTTCGGGAAAATTAATTTCATGAAAATTAGTGGCAAGATTCAACGAAAAATTGTTTACCTGAGTGACATCTGTACCGAAGTCATACCACCATTGATCCATACCCTGTGATCCATATTCAATCGAAACGACTTCGGATTTTCCCGGTAAAACGGGGATGCTTTTAATAAATGCGCCGGAATGAGCGTCAATGTTGTCGATTCTTTTGCCGCCTATCGCAAAACGGAAATTATCATAAACAGCGTCTTTTGTCGGCAGTGTGACACGTACAGAGAATTCACGTAGCTCAGATGTTGGATTGATGAAGGTATATTCTGAGGCAAACTGCACACGGTAAGTCGAATACCAGAGAAGACCTTTCTTTCGATGATCTAGAAACAGCCGTACATTTACATTACTTGTTTCCAATGGAATTGGATGATTCGTAAGATCAACGCGAGTTTCAATTGTAGTTTCATCGTCTTTCTTCGTTTTCACCTGGTGTTCAGTTTTCGTTTGATAGAAGACTTCTGGAGCGGTTTGTTTTTGAGGGGATCCCCAGAGTTGCCCGACAATCGATTTCAGCTTTGTGTCTTGCGTTGTCGTGCGATACTTCATGACAGATCCGAGAAAAACCCAGGATATACAAACGCAAAAATAGATAAAAATAATCGCAACAATTCGTTTAGTCATTTCATCTCCTCCTGAATGCTGACACTTTTCCAATTGATGGAAAGCAATGCCAATGCCAAGAGATTCATCGAGGAGATTTATAGTGAACAAATAAAATTAGTGTCGAAAATCTGACACGATTTGTAGTTCACGGAAACACGAAAGGCACGGAATTCACTGAAAATTTATGTCGATCAAATAGTACTCTTCCGTGATTTTAGTGAATTCAGTGTTTTCGTGATATCGATCTCATTTCTGCCGGGTCAATATTGATTGACCAAAGTGGATTGTTCGATCTTCAAGCGATGTTGGATCTGCTGGCGGGAATTGTGCACAGAACCTTTCGGCAAGGGCAGTGATTGTGAGGCTTGGATTTACGCCAGGGTTTGCAGGGATAACACTTCCATCGCAAACATAAAGGCCGTCGTATCCATGAACTTGATGATCCGGATCTATGACGCCTTTTTCTTTGGTTGCACCGATTGTACAGCCACCTAAAATATGCGCTGTCGCAGGTGTGCCTAGAAGAACTTCAGATACTACGTTTTGTGCTTCGCCTTTCAATTCTTCCGAAAGAAGTTGTGCTGCTTTTTGTCCGGTCGGTGAATAACTTGGTAATGGTTTGCCGGTAGAAGCTCCTTTTAGAACATGACCACGTACAAGTGAGCGTCCGAGTTTCAATCGCATTTGATGATCCACCGTTTGCATCACAAGCAAGATGATTGTGCTTCGAGCCCAATCACGAATGGTCCATAATCTCAGTGTACGCGGAAATCTTCGCAAGCTATTGATCAAGAGTTTTCCAGGTCTTGTGAAGAGTGATCCTGGGCCTGTTAGCGGAACACCCAATAAACGCATTGCTCCACTGCCGGATGGGTATCTCACATTTTCGATCCGTGTTTGAGCATCTGGATGGAACGACGCACCGATCGCAATTCCACGGGATAGATCGCGGTGCTTTTCGAAGCTTGTCGCACCAAGCAGACTTTCACCATTAGTGCGCACATTCTCACCGAGTTGATTCGAAATTTCCGGTAGTGTCTTGTATCGATCACGGTTTCGCAACAAGAATTCAACCGTGCCGAGGACGCCTGCAGCGACAATTACTTTGTTCGCTTGAAATGATTTAGGCTTGCGAAATATCGAAGTTGAACTATCGGTTTCTACGACATAACCATTTGCTGTCTGTTCAATTCTTTTTCGCTTTGGTTTCCGGAATAATTTCAGCGCCCCATTTTTCTGCAAAATACAAATAGTTCTGATCTAATGTATTTTTTGCACCATGACGGCATCCCACCATACATCCGCCACAATAGGTACAGCCTGATCTTTCCGGACCCTGGCCTGAAAAGTAGGGATCAGAAACAGTTTTGCCTGGTTCACCAAAATAGACTCCAACTTGCGCCGGCTGATAACTGGAAGAAACTCCCATCCGTTCACCAATTTTGCGGAGGACTTCTTCACCTTCAAAAATTGCAGGATTTGTAACAGTGCCAAGCATTTTTCCGGCAACTTCATAATATGGATCCAGTTCCGTTTCCCAATCAAAACCGGCCGGCCATGCGGGATCTTTAAAATATTCCGGCTTTGGTTTTATCAGTGTATTCGCGTAAACAAGACTCCCGCCGCCAACGCCGGTTCCATGCAACACCATTACGCCTTTCAAGAGCGTGATGCATTGAATTCCAAAACAACGTAACCGGGGAATCCATAAATATTTTCGAAAATTCCAATTCGTTTTGGGGAAGTCTTCTTTTTTCCAGCGTTTACCGCTTTCGAGGACCGCTACACGATAGCCTTTTTGCGAAAGTCGCATTGCGCAGACACTTCCGCCGAAGCCGCTTCCAATGATGAGAAAGTCATAGCATCTAACCACAGAGACACAGAGTTACTCGTGGGGTTCGTCTAAGGCAAGCGCCCAATGTTCAGGGGATCGCCACAAACTCGATAGAAGTAATTCGCGGATGTACGGAAATTCTTTTGGAATTTTATCGTACAGCTTTGAAAATAAAGATTCGTGCGACGAAATTTCCTTCTTCCATGATTCACGATCAACACTCATAAGTTCGTGAAAGCGATCGTGGGAAAAGTCGAGTCCATTCCATTCAAGATCTTCATAACGGGGCATCCAGCCGATCGGACTTTCGATTGCATAGCCGCGTCCATGTACTCGATCAACTACCCACTTCAGAACGCGCATATTTTCGCTGAACCCAGGCCATAAGAACTTTCCATTTTTGTCAGCTCTGAACCAATTCACGAAGAATAGCCGCGGAGGATTATGGACACTTCTTCCGATTTGAAGCCAATGATTGAAATAATCCGCCATGTGATAACCACAGAAGGGAAGCATCGCCATCGGATCTCGTCTAACTTCTCCGACTTTACCTGCGGCGGCAGCAGTTGTTTCAGAACCCATGGTTGCGGCTTGATACACACCAAAGCTCCAATTAACTGCCTGATAAACGAGTGGAATTGAATCACTTCGGCGTCCGCCAAAAATGAATGCACTGATTGGCACTCCTTGCGGATTTTCCCAATCAGGATCCACTGACGGACATTGATGTGCAGGGGCTGTAAAACGAGCATTCGGATGTGCTGCCTTTTTTCCTGATTCCGGAGTCCAGGGTTGACCTTGCCAATCAGTCAAATTGGGCGGCGGTGTTTTCGTCATCCCTTCCCACCACACATCTCCATCAGGCGTTAAAGCAACATTTGTAAAAATACTGTTCTTCGCCATCGTAGCCATTGCATTCTTGTTGGATGTTTCTGATGTTCCCGGTGCGACACCAAAATATCCTGCCTCTGGATTAATCGCATACAATCTGCCATCTGAGCCTTTCTTAATCCATGCGATATCATCTCCAACCGTTGTGACTTTCCATCCTTCAAATGCTTTGGGCGGAATAAGCATTGCGAAATTTGTTTTTCCGCATGCGCTTGGAAATGCTGCGGCAACGTACGTTTTTTCACTTTGCGGCGATTCAACACCAAGAATTAACATGTGCTCTGCAAGCCAGCCTTCGTCGCGAGCCATGCAGGAAGCGATCCGAAGTGCAAAACACTTTTTTCCAAGAAGTGCATTTCCGCCATATCCGCTGCCATAAGACCAAATCGCCCTCTCTTCAGGAAAGTGCACAATATATTTGTGATCCTTGTTACAAGGCCACGGTACATCCTTGTGTCCTGTCTGAAGCGGCATTCCTACGGAGTGTAAGCAGTGAACGAATTCGCCATCGCCGAGTACATCCAAAACCTTTTTACCCATCCGTGTCATGATCCGCATGTTGACAACGACATAGGGCGAGTCTGAAATTTCCACACCAATTTCAGCAATGTGCGAACCTAAAGGTCCCATGCTGAAAGGAATGACGTACATAGTACGACCGCGCATAGAACCTTCGAATAATCCACGAAGCGTATTTTTCATCTCGCGGGGATCAACCCAATTATTTGTAGGCCCAGCATCAGCTTTACGTCTGCTGCAGATAAAAGTACGATCTTCCACCCGCGCGACATCACTGGGATCGGACCAGGCTAAATAGCTGTTTGGTCTTTTCTCAGGATTCAGCTTTTTGAAAGTACCGGATTCCACCATTTGACGGCAAAGCTCATCGTATTCTTCCTGCGAACCGTCAGCCCAATGAATTCTTTCCGGTTGAGTGAGGTTTGCGATCTCCTGAACCCAATCTTTTAGTTTTTGATTTTTTACGTATTCCGGAAAATTCATAATCAGTTTGATCTCCCGTAAATCTAATATTAACCACAAAAGCCGTTTGTTACAAAGGATTTACCGAAGCCCACCCTTTGGTCAGGACAAAGCTTATAATTACTATATGAATGCAGAAATCTCCGAAAAATTAAGGCGAAAAGCCGACGTTGTATGCGCCTTAATTTTTTGCGAACAGATACCGGACGAGACGATTGAAGGAGAACGCAAACTCTTGCGGCAATGGTGCAAAAAGTTCCTCCCGGAAAGCATAGACCTATACGATATGATTTACGAAGCTCGTTTCAACCGGTTGATAAATCAATTCAGGACTAAAACAAATGGCTGACGTTGAACGAACCCCATGGTTCGAACGGAATTTCACATTTAATTTTCCGCTTGAAGTCTTTCCGAGCATTCTTGAGCGCCTCCGCGGCACTCCAGCCCGCCTGGAAGAAATGGTGCGCTCTTTTTCTTCAAATATATTGACGACCCGCGTGAATGAGCTTTGGTCGATTCAAGATCACATCGGACATATTAGCGATCTTGATGAACTTCATGATGGACGTATCGATGATTACCTTTCGGAACTTGAGAATATGCGTCCGGCCGATTTAATGAATCGTAAAACCTGGGACGGAGGTCATAATCAACGCAAAGGCGAAGAGTTACTCGCAGCATTTCGAGCGGCACGAAAACGTTTTGTAGATCGGCTAGAAGCTGTGGATATTGAAGTGTTGAAAAGAACTGCTGTGCATCCGAGACTCAATGTTCAAATGCGATTAATCGATATGGCCTACTTCGTCGCAGAACATGATGATCATCATCTTGCCAGCATCCGTGAAATCGCCAAAAAGTTAAGATAACCGCAAAGACGCGGAGAACTAACTTTGCAAGCGCTTTATCAGTTTCTGTAAATCTTGTTCAGCGGTTTCAAGTTTTAAAGGAGTGGCACCCGCACCAACATGTCCGCCGCCGCCGAACTCGGACATCAACTCACCGATATTGACTTTACATGTTCGATTAAAAATCGAATGTCCCACAACAACTGCGACAAATTCTTTCCTTGGGCCCCAATGAAGTCTTATTGAAACATTCGATTGTGGGAACAGTGTGTAAACAATAAATCGATTTCCAACCGGTATTTTTTCGAGATCACGGAAATCTGTTACAACAACATTTCCTTCCATCCGTGAATGTTCTTGAGTTAGTCGTTTGAATTCAACCCACTCTTCGCGCATTTGATTTACGCGCTTTTTCACTTCCGGCAGTTCAAGGACTTGATCTTCGTTTTTCGTCTTTAGAGCATCCAGAAGCAGCATAAAGTAATCTTTGAAACCAGTCAGACCTGTGCGGGGGTCGATTGTGTACCCAAGCAGAATAAAGCCTTTTGGATCGAGAACATCTTCAAGAGTTAAGTTTGCGCTGTCCATACGATCCGTTTCATACACAAGAGAATCATATTTCTTGAGTTTTGAATCGTTATAGTACTCATACACAATGCGCGCAGTACTTGGGGCATGGCGATATGCGCCGGAGAATTTTTCCGGAGGTTTAGGATTACTGCTTGTAAGAAGGTGATGATCAAACCATTTGCCGGCATTTGGATCATACGGTACGTTTGCCATGATATCTCCGGGCAGCACTTGAAATCGTTTATCCGTAAGATCCTGTGGATGAATTAATTCGATGGATTCGACCGGTTCAATTTCAGTAATTAAAACTGCGCAGGTCAGCCCATCTAAATCTGCGCGTGTGATCAGCCTCATAGTCCCTCCGTTCGGTTACAAGCTTGGTAGGGGCGGCCCTTGTGGCCGCCCTAGAAAATTGTTCGCCAGAATGCGGGCGGCCACAAGGGCCGCCCCTACTTCTTTATAAACTTCGAATTATATCTAACGTTTCATCAATTTCTCTTTCATTATTATACAGATGGATTGAATGACGAACGTCCTCCTCTCCTACTGCACGAATACGAATCTTCTTGCGCTTCCAAAGTTCATCCTGCAAGGCAATCGCTTTAATCCCACCTAATTTATAGTTGGTTATCGCCGCAGCCATTGCGGGATGGGGAGAAGAATTCAGGGTAACTTTGTTAATTTCGCGAAGGCCCTTTCTCAAATATTCAGCGAGTTGAAAAATCCGTTTGAATACACGATCTGGACCGATTCTATTGTAAAAATCGATGGCCGCCTCGAGTCCTTTGAGTAACGATAGGTTGCCTGTCCCGTATTGCATGAAACGGAATAGACCTTTCTGATAGTCGTTCCATGCAGAACTTGCGAGGGTTGTCCAAACTTCGTTCTGCTTCGTTTCACGAATGTAGAGTAAACCATTGCCGGGCGGTGCGAGCAGCCATTTATGCGGGCTTGAAAAATATGCATCACATCCGATCTGTTTTAGATTTACTGGTATTTGTCCGACTGCTTGTGCGCCATCAACAATGGTAAAAATTCCATGTTTGCTGCCGAGTTTGCAAATTTCTTGAACGGGCATCACAAATCCGTAACGTGATGTGATGTGAGGTAGAGTGATGACTCGCGTTCGTGAGGTAATGCTATCGCTGAATAGCCGGACAATTTCTTCAGGATTTTGCGGTGGAATCGGAATTTCAAGGGTTCGAAAAATAATTCCCTCGCGTTGTGCACGCATTTCCCATCCACATCTTCCACCTGGGTGTTCCTGATCTGTGCTCAGTACTACATCGCCAGGTTGAAGCGTCAAACCTGATGCGAGAAAATTCATTCCCATCGTTGCATTTTGGGTCAATCCAATTTCAGATTCTTTCGCCCCAAGGAACTCTGCAAACTTTTTCCGAAGTGCAATTTCTTCGTTGTATCCTGAAAACCAGGTTGGATTTTCAGGTTTGTAATCCCAATGCGCAAGAGTTTCTTCGATTTGACGCATATGATTCACAACAGTTTCAATAACCGGCTTTGGACAAGCTCCTAATGTTCCATTATTGAAAAACGCTTCATCTTTCGGAATGTAAAACTGTGAGCGAAGTGTTTCCCAGTAATCAGGATCCGTATCATTCGGCCATTCAAATGTTTGAGACAGAGAAGTTTTGGGAGTTGAATTCTGCTGAAGCGGCATGATCCCTAAGGCTCCAAAAACTTGAAAGAATTCACGTCTGTTCATAATCGTCCAAATCTATTAGTAGGGGCGGGTCTTAGACCCGCCCGGGATTATTATCGCAAATACTTGCGGGCGAGTCTAGACTCGCCCCTACTTACTACAAACAGTTACCGCACTTCATAAATAATGATGGAACTCAAAGGGTGTTCGATATAGCGTTTCAAAGGGCTTGATACCAGCAGAATGTGATTGCCGGGTTGGACAAGCCCCATTGCTTTACAATTCTGCGCTGCTACATCTGCAAAAGATTCAAACGTTAGTTCCGTTTCAAGCTGCACAGGATAAACTCCCCACAATAAAAGCATTTGTTTTACAACAATCGGATCACTTGAATAGGCAAGTATCGGACATTTAGGCCGCGCAGCTGACATGATTCGCGCAGCACTTCCGGTACGCGTTAATACGTTAATCGCTCTGATTTCCATATCATGAGAAAGCAGAGTGCAAGCGCGTGCCAGCGCATTCGGTAACGGGGAAATGGATACTGTTTCACGCAATCTTCCCCAATGTCCTGATGCCCACTGATGACTTTCAAGTTCTCGGACAATCTGGTCCATCATTTTCACAGATTCCAAAGGATATAAACCGGCCGCCGTCTCTCCGGAAAGCATCACGGCATCCGTTCGATCTGTTACAGCTGTTGCAACATCACTAACCTCAGCGCGGGTAGGGCGTGGATTTTCCGTCATACTTTCAAGCATTTGAGTTGCAACAATCACGGGTCTGTTCCTTTCACCCGCAATTTTAATCAAGCCAGATTGAACAATCGGCACACGTTCCGGAGGAAGTTCAACCCCTAGATCTCCACGCGCAATCATGATCCCATCCGATTCTTCAACGATTTGCTCAATTTCATCGAGAGCTTCCGGTTTTTCAATTTTTGCAATGACTCGAGTGTAGGAGGAAGCTTGGGGCTGATCTTTAAATAATCCTGGATGATGAAGATGAGTGAGATTCAAAATCCGATCTTTCAATTCGATAATCTCACTTGCTTTTCGAACGAATGAAAGAGCGACATAATCCAATCGCTGTCTGATGGCGAAATCAAGATCTTTAAGATCTTTTTCTGTGATTGCTGGTGCAGAAATGTTTGCACCTGGCAAATTCATTCCTTTCTTATTTTTTAAAGTTCCACCTTTTACGACCCGTGCGAATGCTTCCTGATCGTTCTCAATGCGTGTGACCACAACTTCAAGCAAACCATCATCAAAGAGGATTCTCTGACCGGGACTGATATCTTTTATTAACTCGGTATATTGCGAAGGAATAATTCCATCCTGCCCGGGTTCAGCCGATTCTGTAACAATTTTTACTTCCTCATCGGGACGCAGCTCAATCGAACCATTCACAAAGTTACCAACACGCGTTTTCGGACCACATAAATCACCAAGCATAGCGATCCGTATCCCGGTCTCTTCTATAATTTTTCGGATCCGTGTAATAACAGCTAAGTGACTCTCATGAGTTCCATGTGAAAAATTCAATCGGGCTACATTCATCCCGGCAGATATGAGTTGGCGAAGTACATCGCTGGACTCACTTGCAGGGCCAATTGTAGCGACAATCTTTGTACGCCTGAGAAGCAATCTATAGGGAGGCTTAAAACGATCCATGAGTTTAACCGGTACCGGGTTTGAGCAATGAGTGCTTGTCCTGAGCTCCTCAGACTCATGACTCAATGCTCGTTACTTAACATCAACCCCTTTGATATTGACACGATGTCCATTAGATTAAAAGGCATGAAAAATGGGCTTAGCCGCAGATCGCTTTGGAAAATGAGCGATGATCGCTTGTTGGACATGAAACTTCGCGATCTGCCTGTGCAAATTGAAGGCTCCCAGTTGGAAGATCGCGTCCGGCGATTGCACAAGGAACTTGAAGATCGCGGAATCCGATTTAAACCTCATGTGTGGCTGGCTCATGAATGGTTTACTCCGGATGGTGTTCCAGGGATCGCGCTTCCATTTTATCTTGCGCATCCGCGATTGATAAAACTTGAACGAAAACAAATGCTAGAAGTGGAAGGCGCTTCCGATGCCGAAAGTATGCGAATCCTCAGGCATGAAGCAGGTCATGCGATTGACAATGCATACCGGCTTCATTTTCGCAGACGTTGGCGAGATTTATTTGGCTCTTTTCGCGAACCCTATCCTCAATCGTACAAACCCCGGCCTGGAAGCCGCAATTATGTTTTGCATCTGAATGCATGGTATGCGCAGGCACATCCAGCGGAAGATTTTGCAGAAACATTTGCAGTCTGGTTGACTCCTGGCTCCAGATGGAGAGTCCGTTATCATGGATGGCCGGCTTATAGAAAATTGGAATACGTAGATCAATTAATGAAAGAATTGGCCGGCACGCCGCCAAAAAATCGAAAACGTATAAAAGTCGAACCTCTTTCGCGAGATTCCTACACGTTGCATGAACACTATCGAAGAAAAAGGGAGTACTATAATTTCAAATGGCCTGCATATTACGATCGGGATTTGAAGCAAATTTTTTCTCATGATCCACGTCATCGAAAACGAACGAGTGCAGCAACTTTTATCAGGCGTTATCGAAATGACTTGCGGCAAGTTGTTGCCGAAGGAACAGGAGTTCATCAGTATTCAATTAATTATTTGCTTGAAGACATGATCAGCCGGAGCCGCCATTTAAAGCTAAGACTCGATACCAGTGAATCACATGCTCGCCAGCGTGTCATGATTATGTTGACCGTGCATACCATGAACGCGGTTCATTCCGGTTATTTCCGGATCGCCTTATGAAGAAGAAACCGATTTATAAAAAGCTGCGTGCGATTGTTTTGGTTCATGAAGATCTTGTACCTCCTGATTCGATTCAAGGCCGGTCACAGAAAGAAATATCGGAATGGAAAACTGAATTTGATGTGATTTCAACTCTTAAAGAAAAGCGGGCATGAAGTTGTCCCAGTTGGAGTCTATAGTGATCTCGGAGTCATTCAAAAGGCACTTGAAGAAGTAAAACCCCATATCGCATTTAATCTGCTTGAAGAATTTCATGGTTATTCGCTTTTTGATCAACATGTCGTTAGCTATCTTGAGTTACGCAGCCAAAAATATACAGGTTGTAATCCGCGGGGATTAACGCTTGCTCATGATAAAGCGCTTGCAAAAAAGATCCTTGCCTTTCATCGAATACTCACACCAGGCTTTGCTGTTTTTCCAATCAACAGAAAGGTAAAACGACCAAAGTGGCTTAAGTATCCGCTGCTTGTGAAATCGCTGAGTGAAGAAGGTTCAGTAGCCATTTCACGCGCTTCACTCGTTTATGATGACGAAAAACTTGAGGAACGAGTGGAATTTGTTCATAGACAAACCACCACTCATGCAATTGCGGAGGAATACATTGAAGGGCGTGAGTTATATGTCGCAGTGCTGGGCAATGAACGGCTGCAAGCTTTTACACCGTGGGAGTTGTTCGTAAATAAATTGCCCGATGGTGCGCCATTAATCGCCACAATGAAAGTGAAATGGGATTATAAGTATCAAGAAAAAGTCGGAGTTTTAACGCAGGCTGCAGAAATAACACCTGAGATAACGAAACAGATCCTCCGCCTCGCTAAGCGGTGTTACAAAATTCTTCATTTAAGTGGTTACGCCCGTCTCGATTACCGGCTTAAAGATGATGGAAGGATCTATATGTTGGAAGCAAATCCAAATCCGAATATTTCTGACGGTGAAGACTTTGCTGCCTCCGCTTTAACAATGGGAATCGACTATGACTCACTTTTGCAAAAAATCATGACTCTCGGATTAAGTTACAAAACTAGTTTTTAGTGGGTGAAATCCGCAATTTCGAATCTATATTACTTATGAGTACATTATGACTGAACAAATTCCAGAGCGTCACATAGATATTGAGACCGATCCAAATTTTCGGAAACCACAATCTGAAAAACCTTCTGCACTAAATATTCAAATCGAGTTTGGAGCATTGTCCCATCAGGGGAAAGTGCGTACAAACAACGAAGATCATTACATCGTTCTGAAGTTAAACCGTACCATGCAACCGCTCTACACAAATGTTCCTGAAAATGAACTTGCAGCGCCTTTCGAAGAAACGGGTTATGGGATGGTAGTTGCTGATGGAATGGGAGGGCAAGCAGGAGGTGAATTCGCAAGCAGATCAGCGATTCAAATTTTGTTGAATCTTACCGCGCGTGCTCCGAAATGGATATTAAGCATGGACGAAAAAGAAGCACAAGACCTGATGGAACTTTCTGCAAAGTATTTTCGCCGGGTTGATTCTGAAATCACCGATAAGGCAAAAGCGGACCCAGGACTTGCAGGGATGGGTACAACACTGACTGCTGCTTATAGCATCGGTGCCACTGCATTTATTATGAATGTAGGGGATTCACGGGCGTATCTATTCCGGGATGCAAAGCTTTTTCAATTAACGCGTGATCAAACTGTGGCACAGGCACTTGCCGATGTAGGCACAATCTCGCCGGAGGATGTTTCAAGTCACCCTATGCGTCACGTTTTAACAAATGCAGTAGGATCTCGCGGCGGAAAAGTTTCAGTAGATATTCAGCAGATTCAGCTTGGAAATGGCGATTGCTTGATGCTGTGCAGTGACGGACTGACAGAGATGGTAGACGATCAAACGATCGCAGAAGTTATGTCGCGCATTTCAGCGCCTGCTGATTGCTGCCAGGAGCTTGTGAATCTTGCCCTTCAAAATGGCGGCAAAGACAATGTGACAGTATTAATCGCCCACTATAAAATGTAACGCTGGCATCTTGCCGGCTCCTAAACTTGAAAATCTGCAACGACCGGAGCGTGATCGCTAGTTCCTATTGCAGGAAACACCACACAACTTTTTGCAGTATTGGCAATTGTTTCACTTGCCAGAACATAATCCAAACGCCAACCGATATTTCGCTGTCGCATATTTCGCCAGGGTGCCCACCATGTGTATAACTGATCATTGTCTGGATCTAATGTACGGCCGACATCAATTAACCCCTGGGCAAGAATATTTTCAAAGGCTGCACGTTCTTCAGGAAGTTGTCCGATTGAGCGAGGGCGTCGCTCTTTCGGATGCACATCCATTTCACTTCGTGCAATATTCATATCGCCGCACATGATCAGGCTTTGCCCATCCTCATGGACTCGTTTTGCAAAAAGTCTTAAGGATTCAACGAATCGCATTTTAGCTTCATAATCTTTTCCGCCGTTTGGAACATAGACTGAAGCATAAACAATGTTAGCTTGCGTTACTGTTACAATCCGCGTTTCATAATCGAATTCAGGATGTTCGAACTTTGGAGACTCTGTGAATGACCCTCGGCGAAAGAGTAAGCCAACGCCGGAATAACCCTTCGCACCATGCCAGTAACACCAATAGTCATCAAGATCGCACAAGGGCATCGGTACTTGATCACGTGAAGCTTTTATTTCCTGAAGGCACACGATGTCCGGCCGTTCTTCGCTGATCCACTCTACAATTTGTGAAGCCCTGGCACGAATGCCGTTTACATTCCATGTTGCGATTTTCATGAGCGATAAACATAAACTTATTACCGCAAAGAAACAAAGTAAATCATTTGGAGCCGCGAATCTTAGCAGAAATCGCTCCGAGTGTCCGAAGAATCCAAAGGCCAGTTCGCGATTTACGATGCCCTGCACGGAGTCGCTTTATGCTATGAGCTAAAAGGCGACTATTCCACGGCACTGAAATATTACCAACGGGCATACCGGCTTTCCACAGAGAGCAATAACAAATTGATGGAAGCTCATACGTTGACTGCGATCGCAGTTGTGCAATGGAGAAAAGGTGACTTCGATGTTGCTCTTGAAGAATTAAATAAGTGTGCCTTGATTGCCGAATCTATAGGAAGTCAGCAACTCATTGCAGAGACTCATTTGTGGATTGGAACTGTTTACTACAGCAAACACGCTTTGGCCGAGGCCGAAGCAGCATTGATGAAATCAATTGAAATTGTTAAAGAAACAGGACACGCCGAAATACTCTGGTCTGCTTATCACAAAGTGGCTTTGGTGGACCGCGACAGCGGAAAAACTACGGACGCAATTCGATGGCTTAAAGACGCGGTTGAAGTCATTGAAGATAAGCGAAACGAATTGAACCTTGATGAACAGAAATCCGGATTCTTTCAATCAAAAGTGGATGTATATGAGGATCTTGTGATGATGTTTGTTTCTAAAAATCAAGTTGCAGAGGCGTTTGAGTACGCTCAGCGATCCAAAGCACGTGGATTTGTTGAGATGATCGCAGAAGCAGATATAGATCCGGAGCAGCACCTGAATCCCGAATTACGAGAAAGAAAGAAGAAGATGCTTTCAGATCTAGTGGATATACATAGTCTGCTTCAGCAAGAAAATGAAAAGGACAAGCCCGACAAAATCCGTCTTGGCGACCTGATTCAAAAGGAAAACGAACTTCAGAATGACTACACGAAACTAGTAGTTGAAATCCGGCAACAGAATCCGCAGTACGCAAGCGTTCAATATCCTCAGCCTTTGAAGATTACTGATGCGCAAGCTCTACTAGATGAAGAAACTGTCTTGCTTGAATATTTCGTTGGCAAAACACGTTCGATGTTATTTTATTTCCGTGATGCGTACCAGGTGCCGCCGGGACCGTCGTAGCTGCTGCCTTCAGCCCAAATGATGTGGTTATTTCCGCCTGAATCGACTGTCATTTCCAGATAATCACCATACGGAAAGAAATAACCGGCAGCAGTCTTGTAAGGTGCTCCCGATGGTTCTGCAGAAAGACGCAAAGCAGAAGTCCATGTGGATCCTCCATTATTCGTGCGCCGATACCATGTGTTCCACGCATTGGTAGAACCGTTGCGATCATCTTGCCAGACGACGCGAAAATCATCAGAACTCGAACCTGCAGCAACCACAGGAAATGCGTTGTTAATAGAATCTGGGCTTTCAGAAATTTGCTGACGTGCACTCCAGGTCGTTCCATTTAAGGATGTGCGTACATAAATTTTTTGCGGCGCGCCTGCAACATTGCCAGCATTGTATGCGAGTAAAATTTTCCCCGTAGCATCTACGTCGAGTCCTGCACTCGGACCTAAAAATCCGAAGTAGCATCCAGCAGCCCACGGACATGGTGGCATTTCTTTTGAAGTGTCCACTTGAGTTGTGGTCCATGATGCACCCTGATTTGTGGATTTCAAGACGCTAATATTGGAATCTCCAGCATACGTTTGACTGAAGTTTGTTGTTGCGAAATAAACATCACCATTTGCAGCAACTGCTCCCGCAGAATGAAACCAATAACGCGTATCGTTACTTGTTTTCACAGGAGCCGAGAAAGTCTGTCCAAAATTATGAGATGCGGTGACCCAACTATCGCTTGCGTTAAAGCCAATGTAGACATGTTGACCATCTGGAGTGATCGCAAGGATCGGTTTATCTGAAAATTTTGGTTTTATGTTCCCGCCTGAAATCCGGATTGGAGTTGACCATGTAACGCCACGATTTGTTGACTTCGTAAAATGAACTCCAGGGTTGTAATCGTTTAAAAACACAGCGTAAATCGAACCATCCGTTGCTACTTCTATTTGTGGATCATTTTGTGTTTTGCGTGTTTGAGCAACAAAGCGGTCGGGCCCCCAGGTCGAACCTCCATTCGAAGATGCACGCACCACAATTGCAGGGAGCGCACAATTGTTACAAGGCTTTGGACCACTATATCGGGTTGTCATTTGATAAACGTACGATGATGAAGGATCCGCTGCGATCGCTGGTTCCCAATCATCCTGACCACTCCAAACTCTTTCGGCAGCAAAAGCAGTTGTAATCGTGGAAACTTTGGGAAATGCTTCTACACGTGTTTCATTAATGTAGGATCTCCCGGTGTAGGTCTTCTTTTTCTCTCCAGACTTTTCTTCTTTTTTCATCGACAGAGTAACAATACCTGCGATAAGAAGAACGATCGTCAGAAATATACTTCCTCTTATTTTTGTTAACTTCGACATTCTCCCTCCTGCTTTACTTTTAGCATAGCGCATGTGATTGTGCGAAGGAACCCCTAGAGATTCCGACATGTATTCTTAGAAAGGTGTAAAATGTGCTCAAGATCGCGTTTCAAGAGTACTTCAAGATTGAAAATTCAAAGCATTACGATTCAAGATGGTTCAAATCAATCCTCCGGTGTACTGATCGTTCCTTCTCCTAAAAAAGATTTGGGTATTGTGATTGCACATGGCGCCGGTGGAAATATGAATGCTCCGTTTATCGATTTTTTTCAACACGGCTTTGCTGGAGCAGGGTATGCTTCGTTGAAGTTCAACTTCTTTTACAGTGAGGCGAAACGGAAGATTCCAGATCAGCAACAGGTTTTGATCCGCTGTTTCGAACAAGCGATTGAAACGATGCATGAGAAAAAAGTCGTGATTGGCGGAAAATCGATGGGAGGTCGTATCGCCTCCTACATCGCACACCATCCGCGTGTTGCTGGCTTATTGTTTTTGGGATATCCACTTCATGCTCCTGGAAAATCAGATCAATTGCGCGACCAACATCTTTATGAAATTCGTAAGCCGATGCTTTTTGTGAGCGGCAAGAAAGATCCTTTTGCGCAAATTGACTTATTAAAACGTACCCTCAACAAAATTGGAGAGTATGCAAGCTATCATCTGGTTGATGGCGCAGGTCATTCACTTGAAGTCCCGCGTAAGAGCGGACGCTCAAACCAGGAGGTATTGCAAGGCTCGCTCAATGTCATCCTCCATTGGCTTCAGACGCTTTAGCATCTTCGAAGCGTCTTTGTCATGAAAAGCGTTTTAGTCATCAGTGCTCATCCGGACGATATGGAAATCGGAATGGGTGGTACCGTCGCCAAGCTTACTGAAAATAACCATGTTGTTTCGGCCATCCTCACAGATGGCCGCCGTGCGCCCAATCCATCAGCCATGTCCGAAAACAGAATGGCTGAACTCAGACAGGAAGAAAGCAAACGGGCTTCAGCGATTTTAGGAATTCGTGAAACAATTTTTCTTAATTTTGAATCGCTTTCAAATCAGAATGATGTAACGCAAAAACTGATCGAAGTCATAAATATTGTTGACCCTGAACAGATTTTTACACTTCATCCTGAATTGGATCGTCATGCTTCCCACAGGATCACTGGAAAAATTACTCTTGATGCATTGAATCAGAGTAGGTTGAAAAATGTAGAAGTATGGGCTTATGAGGTGTGGGGTTTATTTAATTCGTGGGATAGATTCGAAGATATTACTCATCATATGGATAAGAAACTACAGGCTATCGCAAAACATCAGTCACAGTTGGCGAGCATTCCGTACGGTGAAGGCATTGCAGGACTGAATCGATGGAGGGCAGTTTTTGCGGATCCGCAACAAACTTCGGTGCAGAGTACATATGCAGAAGTTTTTCTGAAATTGAGCCCTTAGCTGGAGACAGAATCTAGCGCTGCACTCTTACCAGCGAGCCTTCGTACTTCATCACGAACGTAGTCACGCAACTGTTGTTCGCGGCCGACCCACTGACTTGTATTGATAAGTGGACCGATATTGATATTCACAGATCCTGAATAGCACAATAATCCTTTTCGTTCCATCAATTCCCCAGTATTCGTTATTCCAACTGGAACGAGTGTAGTTTCAGCCGCAAGGGCAAGATAAAAAGCTCCTGACTTGAATGGACCAAGGTGTCCCAATGGATAGCGAGTTCCTTCTGGAAACATGATAACGCTGCGTCCGCCGGATCGGATCTCGGCTCCAGCCTGACGTAACTTTTCGCGCGCACCACCAGGATTATCGCGGTCGATGAACAAATAATCTGCTGCCCTCATACACCAACCTGTGAAAGGAACATTCGCCAGTTCCTTTTTAGCAACAAAGCGAACGCTGTCAGGCATGTGCGCAATCATTACAAGAATGTCGAGACCGCTTTGATGATTGGCTACATAAATTACAGGCGGGGAGATCGTTGCATCGCAGCGTACATTCACTTTAACACCAACGAGGAATAGCAGGGTGCGAGCCCAATATGGCTGCAGAACAATGACACTTCTTTTCCAGAATGGCCGTAATACCAATGCAAGGCTGCACCAAAAAACGGTTGCCATTAACGCGAGGAACAATCGAAAATATGCTAATGCGGTTCGAAAGATCATGATCAAGCTAAGGGAAAAAGTTTATCCCATACTATAAGCCTATTTAAATCAAACCGGACATCGTTATTATGAAGATATGAAGCAGCAGCTGATACTGGGTGTTGAAGGCGGGGGAACCAAAACAGATTGGATTTTAGTTCAAAAGAAAGGGAATTCAATACTTATTGTTGATGAAGGACAGCTGTCACCAACAAATTTTAGACTCATCACAGAATCTCAGTTGTTAGAAACACTGAGACTCATGCCTACGCAAATTTCCAAGGCAGGAGTCTTCCTTGCAGGATGCATTACTTCAGATGATCGAAGTAAATTGCGCAAACTATCACAACAAGTTTGGCCGTCTGCAGAAATTGTTGTTGGCAGCGATCGTGATTCCGGTTTTGCCGCCGCGTTTCAAGATCGAGATGGAATCATTGTAATCAGCGGTACTGGTTCTGCAGTAACTGGCCGCAAGAATGGGAAAGTTGAAAATGCAGGAGGTAGAGGTCATCTGCTAGGCGATCGTGGCGGCGGTTATGTAATCTGCATGGAAGGCTTGCGCCTGGTTTTGCGCAACTACGATCTTGAACATCGAACTACACCTCTTGGAAGTGAACTCCTGCGAGCTTTGATGCTGAATCGCATGGAAGATTTGATAGCGTGGACTCAGGATGCCAACAAGATGTCAATTTCACAATTGTTACCTGTGATGTTTGATGCCGCACAAAGCGGAGATCATGAAATGCTTGAAATCATAAGAGTTGGCGCGGAGTCGCTTGCCGAATATACGCTATCAGTCGCGAGATGGCTCAACTTTGAATCGCCAGATGTTCGATTGCTTGGCGGAGTTTTTCAACATCAACCTTTATATGTGGACCTTTACCGTAAAGCGCTAAGTGACATTCTCAATACTTCTTCGATTGATCTCACCAATACAAAAGGATCACAAGGAGCAGCATGGCTTGCACAATCAGGCAAACACTATTTGCCAGATGGAAAATTGCGGAAAGTTCCGCTTCAAATAAACAAAGACGAATTAAGTCGTGCTTCAACAGAACAATCGAATCCACGATCGCTTTTGATTGATCAAATGAATACAGCGGAATTGATCGATTTATTTGTAAGCGAAGAAGAGTTTGTTGCGAAAGCTCTTGATTCGAAGAGGAAAGAGCTCGAAGAAGCAATCGAGATCATCACATTTGTATTTGAAAAAAATGGCAGGCTATTTTATGTAGGTGCTGGAACGAGTGGACGTCTTGGTACGCTCGATGCAAGCGAAATCCCGCCAACCTTTGGGGAGCCACCTGATCGCGTTCAGGCAATTATGGCCGGCGGTGCAACAGCTTTGTATCGAAGCGTTGAAGGTGCAGAAGATGATGAAATGAAAGGAGCCAATTCAATCATCGAACGCGGTGTGAAAGCAAACGATGTTGTTTGCGGGATCTCAGCAAGCGGTCGTACCCCTTTTGTTCTTTCCGCATTAAATCAAGCAAAACAAATCGGAGCAAAAACGATCCTGTTGACCTGCAATCCTGAGCGAGACCGCACGAGCGTTTTTGATTTGGAAATTGATTTGCCAACCGGCCCCGAGTTAATTACAGGATCAACGCGCCTGAAAGCAGGGACAGCAACAAAACTTGCATTGAATATTCTTTCCACATGTTCATTAATCAAACTTGGAAAAGTGAAAGGCAATTTGATGGTTGGATTAAGTCCAACCAACTCCAAGCTGCGGGAACGCGCTGTACAGATTGTCAGCCGTTTAAAAAATATTTCAGTAGATGAAGCCAAAAGCCTTCTTGAAACGGCGAACTGGAATATTGCTGCAGTCTTAAATCGATCCCCTCAATAAGAAATGCAAAGGGACCGCAGGCCTCTGGCCTGCATTGGGGACCGCGGACTTCTAGTCCGCAAATTTTCATACAGGCAATGTCTGCGCTCCGTATTAATTGTATTTAACCTGAGCAATCACTGTATTCCACTCGCAACGATTGTTTTGAGTAGAAGGGAACTCTCCACCAATCCAGAATGAGACGTTGTCAGGATCCGTCTGAGCGCCAGTATAATCTCCGGTTCGATTGCGGCCGCCTCCATCCACATCACTCAAATTGCAGCCCCCTGGCCGCGCTACGCGGAATGGATCGAAGCGGTTCAAGTTTGCGCGTTTTCCTGTGAACGCAGTTCCTAAAAATATTCCGGGACTACTTTGCTGAAATGCAACGACAACATCGTTATTCTGATTTACTGCCACTGATGGCATCCAGAAGAATTTCCCGGCACCACCACCAAATGAATCTTCAAACCCTACAGAGCCGCTAGTTGCATTTGGCAAAATTTCAACAAGCCTGAAGCAACTCTCATTGGGAGGCAGACCAAAACTGCAACCTGTGGAAAAAGCGCTCCATATGGATCCGTTTCGGAAAGCTGTATGAAGCATTCTGTTGTCTCCGGTATCCAACAAGACACCGCCACCTTTGTGTTTGCTGTTAGGCGGAATACTGTATGCAGTTCCAGTCACTTCAGTTTTCGTTAGAGAAGGCCTGGTCCCTATAGGGCCTCTGATGCGCCAGAGTTCGTAGACGTTATCATTTCCAAAAATCGTACTAACCATAAACAATGGTGTACCTGGAAGCGTGTTGGTTGTGTAATGAAGCGCCGGTTGTATCGTAAAAGCTTCAGCATTCGCATACGAAAATGTTCTGATCGCGGGGCATGAGTTTGTATTGTTCACCAAAGCGGATTTGTTTACGACCTTAATCAGAGTTCGATCAAAAAAATCGTCGCTGAATCGGAAATTGTTTGTTGTGATTGCAAGCCAATTTTCATTCATTCCTAAACCTGGAAAGTCGGCGGCACTGCCAGATGTCTTTCCATTGATTTGATACCGGCACCAGCCGGATGTCAGACTCTCCGGAGTAGCGCTTCGGGAAACAGCAAGATGAATCAGAGAAGTTTGAGGAGAATCATCGAATTCTAAAATAACTGCAAAAAAACGGTTTGAGATCCTGTCGAAATATACCTTGGGATCAAATAGGAATTTGTTTGGTCGATTGAAAAATGCTGTCGTTAGTACTGCCTGAACATTCGTGTTTTCTTTTGATGAAAGGCGCATTCCGCTATTTGTGCCTTCAAGTACATGGCTTGGGCCGGCAGCAACGATTGTATCTGGGGGAAAACCAGGTTCGTTAAAAAAGTTAATGCCATTAAATCGTCTTAAAATGACGGGGGCCGCTGTGGCGTGCAATTCTCGCTCATCGAGAGATCGAATCAATTTACCTTCAGGAAGGGCAGGATTGTTGTACGCTTCATCCTTCAAACGAGCGTAGGTTTGTTCATCAACATAACGATGGGATCGAACACGTTTGACCGTGGTAACGCGGTTTGCGTCAGGATCTGGTACACCATCGATACGGGGCTCAATTATTTCTTCAGAAAGGAGGGGGATGACTTCAGTCTTAGCGTTGCCGGGATTGTCTTTAGCAGGGAGAGCAATAGCTGTTACAAGCAAAAGCGCAGCTCCAGCAAAAAGTCTTTTCATGCTTCCTCCTGAAATTTTCCTTATGCTTTCAAAACACTTTGAATATAATAATCACTCTCATAAAAAAAGGTAGGAACACTCGGAGGCATCGTTTGTTGTGTCTGTAAAAGATTTCTTCCGGACAAAAGTCTTAAATGTTCCCGGGAAAGCAAGAAAACAAATTGAAACCCGTGGAATTGAATTCAATTCGGACTCCTTTTTAAAACAGATCGCTGATGGCAAAGAAGATCTTGCGCTGTTGTTTATCGAAGGCGGCATTGATATAGAAAGTGCTGATTCGGCCGGTGAATCAGCATTGATGAAAGCCAGCCAAAGTGGCAATGCAACGATTGTAAAAGCATTGCTCGATGCCGGTGCGGATCCAAATCGCAAGAATCAGCAAGGTGAGACTGCACTAATGCATGCAGCTCAAGCTGGAAGAATCAACATAATCCAGGCCTTTCTTTCAAATCCGAAATTGGATCGGAATCAAAAGGATGTGAAAGGCAGAACTCCGGTTTCAGTTGCGGTTCTCAACGGACATCTGGAAGCTGTTCGCGCGCTCGTAACTGGCGGATTGAATTTAAGTCAGCCTGATTTTGATGGGAATTCAGCATTGATTCATGCAATTCGTACACATCAATCTGAAATTGCTCACGCTCTCATCACTGGAGGCGCAAATGTTGATGTACGCGATAATGCTGGATTCAGTGCAGTCATGCTCGCCGTCACGGAGAATGAATTTTCGATTACCGAAGCGCTCATCAATGCAGGAGCAGACGTTCTTGTTCAAAATCATGCTACTTTGGAAACCGCATTAATATTGGCTGCGCAACGCGGGTATACGGATCTCGTTGAACTTTTGTTGAAGAACGCAATTACCGCTGAAGATCGTGACGCCAAAGATAAAAAAGGAATGACAGCACTCGCATGGACATCGCGTAATGGGCATGTTGAGTCTGTAAAGCTTTTGTGTTCAAAGAAGGCAAATCCAAACGCTGTCGACACTTCCGGAGCAACCCCCTTGTTGCATGCGGCAAGCGCTGGAAAACTTGAAGTCGCGGAAATATTGATTCAACATGGTGCAAACCTGAGTTTAAAAAACAAGCAAAATCATGACGCCGTTCATCTCGCACAGGAATCAGGAAATTCAGATCTTGTATCATTGCTTCTAAAAAAAGGCGCCGAACAAAAAAAATGAAAGATCAAAGATCAAAAATGAAGAGTAAAGTATTAAGACTGAGACTCTAGTCTTCCTTATCTTTTATTTTTGATTTTTCATTTTTTATCTTATGAAGTTGCAGCCGATTTACACAGATTTGCCAGAATTATACAGGTCTATGTTTCCGGCGTTTTTTGAAGAAGAGATTCCAATTGAAGAAAATGCGACCTGCAATGATTGTGCAATGTGTCAAAAGCCAGGTGAACCTGTAGTTCCTGGGATTGAATACTTCAAACCGGATGTGAAATGTTGTTCGTATTACCCGAAGCTTCCCAATTATTTAGTAGGCGGACTCTTAACCGATACAAATCCGTCCATGGAAGAAGGACGCAGAAGAATTCGGGAACGGATTCAGACCCGAATTGCAGTCACACCTCAAGCGGTAGACGTTCCGAAACGTTTTAGCCTCATCCACAGATCGAGCACTAAGCGAAGTTTTGGCAGGAGCGAAACCTTGATTTGTCCGTACTATGTAAAAGAGGGCGGGTTATGCTCAATCTGGAAATTTCGCGACTGCGTTTGTTCAACATATTTCTGCAAAACAATGGCCGGCAATCAAGGTCAGAAATTCTGGACAGTTTTGCGCAGGTACTTAAACCAGGCACAAGACACTCTGTCATGGTATGTGCTTTATAAAATGGATTGGGATGTAGACAGTATCCTGGATTATGTGCGCAATTTGGAGTCGGGTTTACTTGAACCGGAAGACCTGGATCTATTATCTCCTCCGGAAGAAAGCTATAAGAAGATTTGGGGACAGTGGATCGGAAGGGAAGAAGAATTTTATTGTGAAAGCTTCAAACTTGTTTCACAGCTGAGTCGCGATGAGTTCGATCGAATCTCCGGAATGCATGAAAAAGTACTCTTACGTTCGCTAAAAGAAAAGCAGAATGATGTGATCAATCCCAAAATTCCACCTATCTTGCGCAGAAATCCAGAATTAAAAGCTTTTCCTATGCCAGATCAATCTTCATACATGGTTAAAACAGATGTGGGATTCTTCCTGGTGCAGGAAGCATTATCTGACGTAATCAGTTGGTTTGATGGAGTGAAGACGACCGAAGAGATCAAAAAGATGGTTCTTGAAAAGTATAACGATGATTTGAATGAGAATCTGCTTTTGTCGTTATATTTCAATGAAATGTTATTGCCTGCCTAAAATTCTTTCCTTTGTATTTGAATTTCATGTTCCGGATAGAATTCGGACGTGATCCGTCCCATACTTAATCACATGCAAAATGCAGCGGAACTCAATTGGACTCTCATATCGGAGGAGTTGAATTCACAAGGCTTTTCCATTACCGAACCCGTGTTGACGCCAGAGGAATGTAAAGATCTGATTGAATCGTATTCACGCGATTCACATTTTCGCAGCAGAATTCAAATGGAGCAGTATCGATTTGGAGCGGGGGAGTATAAGTACTTTAAGTATCCGCTGCCGGATCTGATACAAGAATTACGGCAACAATTTTATCCGCACCTTGTGCCGGTCGCGAACCATTGGATCGAAAGCCTGAACCTGAAACGATCTTACCCCGACACGCTGAATCAATTTCTGGAGGAGTGTCACCGCGGTGGACAGAAGCGTCCGACTCCGTTGATGCTTTCTTATAAGAAGAATGATTACAACTGTTTGCATCAGGATTTATATGGAGAATTATTCTTCCCCATTCAGGGTACATGCATGTTAAGCAATCCTGGAAAGGATTTTACAGGTGGTGAATTTCTGTTGATTGAGCAACGGCCGCGCGCGCAATCAGCCGGGCATGTCGTTTCAATTCCGCAAGGTGCTTTTGTTTTTTTTGCGACATCGTTTCGTCCTGTTCATGGAACCCGCGGATACTATCGCGCAACAATGCGCCATGGTGTCAGCAAAATCCTCTCAGGTTCACGCTTTACTTTAGGCATCATCTTCCACGATGCCAAATAAACTAGCATCCCAAATCCGCATCACATAGATACCCCAATATCTCTAGCCTTTCATCATACTACCCCCTACATGTAGCTCTTTACATACGGCACCAATCATATTACACTTAGCGTACTACAACAGTCCTAGCCGGATACGGAAATTAAGGACTGGGGATGAAGATGAGGCTAAACGGTATAGATTCCGTTTTATCATTCATACGTACTTCGTATGAAGGAATTGGATGTAATCCTACCTGCGGCCAGTCCGGCAATGTTTCTAAGATGGCGGAGAAGCAACCTGCAACAGTGCGGGTCCGTCTATGTTCAATGGGTGAGGGTCATGCTTCGGCCTTTCCTTCATGAATAAACACTGGAGGATCGATGAAAAAATTGTTATGGGCCGTTTTTATTGCGGCTACTGCAGCCCTGGCAATTAGCGTTATGCCGGAGCCTGCAACTACATCTGTACAGGCAGTACAAGCGGTTACTTATGATGTAGCGATGAATGGAGAAAGTTTTACATTAAGCCAACAAGATTCAGCAGCAACCGAGGTTAAGCGTGGTGATGCGTATTTGATTAATGGACAAATCTACCCTGGCGGCACAATTCCAAAGGGTGGAACTCGAACTGCACCTAGTTCATTTGGACCTGGCGCCCCCGGGAGTATCGGTGAGTTTTATTCTCGTGGATCGTTTCTGGTTGGTGCAAATAGAATGGAAGCCGAAAAAATTCAACGCGCATCCACACATTACTTTGTTCTAAATGATAAGAATCGCCTGATTACAGATGGCTTTGAAGGATCAACAAATACAACCCGTGTAATTCTTGGCGGCATCGGACAATTCGCCGGCGCAAGAGGCGTTGCCACAATGGAACGTCTTGGAATAAACGTGACAGGATCTTATAACGTCCGCTTCACCTTTAACACGGAGTAGGGTTTTTGTAGTAGGGGCGGGTAATGCCCGCCCTCCCCACTTTTCTTTCTGGTTTACTCTATGCTATTCACAAACTTATTTAGCTACTTTTGTCTCTTCTTTCTTTGGTTTCGGTGGCACCTTCTCTGGTTTACCCTGCAGATAGTGTCCATACCAGGCAAGATATCGATCAAATCGATCTTTGCTATAAGACGGCGTAGTGATTGAATGAGACTGATCAGGATAGATAATCAACATAGTATCGATGCCCAGCCGCCGAAGCGCTTGATACATCTGTTCTGAATTAATTACTGGCACATTCCAATCAGATTGTCCGCATACAAATAATGTGGGGGTTTTGACTTTCCCGACTTGAAAAAATGCGGAAATCTTATGCCATAACTCATAATTTTCCCAGGGTAACCCAAGCTCTTTTTCCCATTCATATTGATAATGATCTGTGCCGTAACCGGCAAAATGATTTGCTTCACTGGCACCGGCAATAGCGGCTTTGAAGCGTGTGGTTTTTGTAATCACGTAATCGGTCAAAATGCCGCCGTAACTCCATCCGCCGACTCCCATTTTTTCTGGATCGACATACCCTTTTGAAATGACATGATCGACTCCGGCGATTACATCTTCATAATCCTTATTTCCCCAATCAGCGAAGATCGCTTTGGAAAAATCTTCTCCATATCCTGAAGAGCCTCTCGGGTTGACTGAAACAACTACATAACCGTTGGCTGCCAGAATTTGCCATTCGAATGAGAATCCTTCGGGATATTGGGAGACGGGTCCGCCATGAATCCGCAAAATGAGTGGATATTTTTTGGAAGAATCAAAACCCGGTGGTTGAATAACAAAGCCTTCAACAGCTGTTCCGTCTTTGCTTTTGAATTGAATCCGTTCGAGTTTCCCGAACTGAATTTCATTCAGCAATTTCGCATTCGTGAATGTTATCTGTTTTGACTTTGCTTGGGGTGTCCAAAAAAATGCTTCATCAGGAAGATCGGGCCTGTTTGCGAGAAAGGCGATTGTGCCATTGGGGGCTAAATCAAAATCGGTGATTTCTGTTTCGCCAACAACATTTCGATTGACTGTTCCGCCGTTTACTGAAACGTTGGCAACACGATCCGTTCCGCTATCTTCCAACAGGAAGTAAATCGATTTGCTATCCGGTGCAAAAGTTGGATAGATGCAATATCGATCTAATTCAGCAGTTAATATTTTGGCGTCGCCGCCGGAAGATTGAATCAGTGCACACTTTGGCACTTCATACCACATTAAATCTGGCTTCACTGTGGTTTGATAAACGATCCATTTTCCATCCGGACTCCATTCTGGATTTTCATCGCCACCGGGATTCGAAGTTAACTTCTTAGGCTCACCACCTTCGGCTGACACCGCAAGAACATCTGTGTTACGGTTTGCATCCTGGTCTCCGGTCCGGTTGCTTACAAAGAGAATTTGTTTTCCATCGGGACTCCATCTTGGCCATGAATCATCCTGTGGGCCCGAGGTAATCTGCTTCATTGTCTTCGTTGAGATATCGATCGTATGAATATGATCGTAAATTTCTTTGAGATACCCTTCTTGATCACGTTTGAATTGACGTCGGGTAATTACAATCGGTTTCGCCGTTTTATCTTTTGAAGCTTCGGCAGCATCTTCTTTGCTGGTCTTCTTCTGGCTCATCTGGATCTTTATCCGTAATGACCAACGCTAATTTTTTGCTATCAGGGGACCAGTCAAAATCGGAAACCCCTTGTGGAGAATTTGT
>CAVZQN010000006.1:0-487118 GCA_963777505.1 uncultured bacterium | reverse complement strand
CACCATTTGAGCCAATGACTGGCGTAGATTGCAAGGAACTCATTTTTGGCGTTGTTATTTCAGGCAATCGGGAAGATTTGATTTCAGAAAATTACCGAAAAAGTCTGAAACCCTTCTTAGAAGGCGAGGATATTAGCCGATACTTAATTCGTCCTTGTACGAAATACTTGGACTATCGCCCAGCTGAAATTCATCGTCCACGCAAAAGAGAAATCTTTGAAGTTCCTGAGAAGCTTCTGATTCAGCGAATAACCGGTGGAAACCGGCCTTTGGCTGTGGCATACGACAACAAGCAGTACTATAACAAGGAATCCATCAACAACCTGATTTTGTCGCCTGAATGCCCATATAACATTAAGTTTATTCTCGCGCTGCTTAACTCGCGACTATTGAGTTGGTATTATAAACTATCCTTCACAAATGGCTCGAAACTAACAGTGAATCTGTCGAAGGAATATCTCTCGCAACTTCCTATTCCCAATATTGATTTGGCAAACAAAGCTCACAAGGCAGTACATGACAATCTCGTATTTCTCGTTGACGAAATGATGGGAGGCGGTCTCAAAGAAAAAGAACACGATTCAAAAGATTGACGAGCAAATAGATAAGGCCGTATACCAAATCTATTCGTTAACAGCCGCAAAGGGAATCTCACAAATTGAAGGAAACTAAAACGTGTCGACCCACGACATAGTTGATAACCGCAACGAAAAGTTGATTGATCACATAAACCGAATCTTGCATTCGTGCGATATGGCACGTTTTGCGGTCGGTTACTTTTTTGTCTCCGGCTTCAATGGAATCGCTGAAAAGCTGGCCAACATCAAGGAGCTTAAGCTTCTAATAGGCAATGTAACCAATAGGGAAACACTCGAACAACTGGCTGAGGGGTATCAAAGACTCGAACTTGTATCGGAAAATGTGGAGGCCCAGAAGTATCCAAAACGCACAGATATTAAAAAGATGGCCGCGCTGGCTGCAGACCGAGTAAGGACTAGCATGGAGCTGATGGATCAGACGGATGAGGGACAGAACTTGGTCAGTGGACTCATGCGGTTCATTGAAGAAAAGAGAATGAAAGTGCGCATATATACAAAAGGCCGGCTTCATGCAAAAGCCTACATCTTCGATTACGGAAATGTATTCGACCAGTCGGGCCAACAGTTGGATCGACACGAATCAGGCATCGCCATCGTAGGGTCCTCGAATCTAACACTGGCTGGCATCAGCCATAACACAGAATTAAACGTGGTCGTTCAAGGCACAGATAATCTTCCGAGCTTGTGCGATGGTTTGAAGAACTTTGGAATGAATCCCAGGATTTTGATGAATTGTTAATGCAAGAGATTCGGGAATCATGGGCCGTTGCTTCTGTCCGGCCTTACGACATCTACATGAAAGCGCTATACAGTCTTGTTAAGGATCGCCTAGAAGGGGAAGAAGAGTGAACTTCTCTGGGATGATGAAATTACCACAAAGCTTTCTGATTTCCAGCGCGTAGCTGTAAAACAGGCTGTGCAGATGATTCGCGATTTTGGCGGCGCATTCGTGGCCGATGTAGTTGGGTTAGGAAAGTCCTATATCGGCGCCGCCATTGTGAAGCACTTTGAACGGACTGAGCACGCACGTCCGCTAATTATTTGTCCGGCCACGCTTGTCGATATGTGGGAACGGTACAATGAGGTTTACCAGCTCAATGCAAGAGTTCTTTCAATGGGATTTCTGAAGGAAGATGAAGGGGGCCTGCCAAATTTTCTAACCGACAACTTAAAATACCGTGACCGAGATTTTCTATTAATTGACGAAAGTCATAACCTTCGGCATTCGGACGCTCAACGTTATAGAACAGTTCAAGCATTTCTAGCGACTGGAAAGCGTTGCTGCTTTTTGACTGCGACGCCTCGTAATAAAAGCGCGTGGGATGTTTACTATCAGATCAAACTCTTCCATCAGGATGACAACACTACGTTGCCAGTTGATCCGCCGAACCTGAAGGAGTATTTCAAGTTAATTGAAAAAGAACAAAGGAAGCTGCCGGATCTACTCGTAAACCTGCTGATCCGAAGAACGAGGAGGGATATCCTCCGTTGGTATGGTTACGATGCCCAAACACATCTAAAAGTCGATCCAACGAATTTTCAGGAATACTCTACAGGCCGACGCAAAGCATATGTGATAGTTGGCGGGCGACATCAGTTTTTTCCGAAACGCGAGCTGCAAACCATTGAATATAGCATTGAACAAACTTACCAGGGGCTCTATCAGGAATTGCGAGCTTTTCTTGGTAAAGGGAGAACTGGCCAACCAGTCGCCCCTTCGCAAAACGAACTGACGTATGCCAGATACGGGCTATGGCACTATGTACTTAAAGACAAGCAGCGCTCTGAGCCGTACAGTAGCTTGCATCGAGCAGGAGCTAACCTTTGCGGTTTGATGCGGGTGCTATTGTTTAAAAGATTTGAGTCCAGCGTCTACGCTTTTCGTCAAAGTATTACCAATCTTCTGAGCATTCATCGAAGCTTTCTAAAAGCACTGAATGAAGGTTTCGTACCAGCCGGTGAAGAAGCACAGCATCTACTTTATAACCCGAATCACGCCGAGGAAGAAGATCTCCTCGATGCTCTAAGGGAAGTATCCGGCCGTTACGAATTACATGATTTCGATCTTCAACGATTGAAAACGCACGTGAGACACGACATCGAGCAATTTGATAAAATCCTTCAGCTCATTGCGCCTATCACGCCGAACAAAGACGCAAAACTTCAGACTCTTAAAAAGTGGCTGGACAAGCAACCCCTCAGTTCCGGCAAGCGAATCATCTTTACTCAATACGCTGACACAGCACAATATCTATTCGACAACCTTAATCCAAACGGCAAAAGAGCCGACATAGAAGTAATCCATAGCGGTGATAAAAGCAAAGTTAGAGTCGTTGGCCGCTTTGCACCAAAGGCAAATCCAGAATACAAGTTTTCAAGGGGTGAATCCGAAATCATAACACTCATTGCGACAGACGTTCTTGCGGAAGGACTGAATCTTCAAGACTGCGACAAAATCATCAATTATGATCTGCATTGGAACCCGGTCCGTTTGATCCAACGGTTTGGCCGAATCGATCGAATAGGATCAGAATATGACAGAATTTACGGATTCAACTTTCTACCGGAAACCGGCCTCGAAAAGAATCTCGGATTGCGCCAATCATTACGGAACCGAATCCAAGAAATCCACGACACGATTGGAGAAGATGCAAAAATTCTAGATCTTTCGGAACGATTAAATGAAGAAACCATGTATGCGATTTACGAAAAAAAGAGCGAACAGCTCGGTCTTTGGGAGGACGAAAAAGAAGAGCTGATCGACTTAAATGAAGCTGAAGAACAACTCAGACGGATGCGTAAGGACGATCCAGCGGAATACGAACGCATTACGAAGCTCAGGGACGGCATACGTGCAGCAAAATATTCAACGGAAAAGGGAGTATTTGTTTTTTGTGAGGCGTCGTATCCCAACCGAAGCGATCTAAAAGGATATCAACAACTTTTCCTTGTTGATGAGGCAGGAGAAATTGTATCGAGAGATATGCCAAGAATTTTGGGAATCATAAAGTGCGCGCCTGATACTTCAGGCAATGAAATACCACCCGATTACAATTCAGCAGTGATGAAGGTCCAACGACGATTCGCTGAAGAAGTGAAGCATCGGCAGGCGGAGTTCCTCCACACGCTTTCACTCACTCAGAGTCAGAGATATGTATTGCGGGAATTGCAAGTTCTGTTTAAACAAGACACTGATGAAGATGTAAGGGCACAAATTAATATCTTGGAAAGAGCATTCCGCGAACCACTAACCGCAGCAATGAAAAGGGAGTTAAACCGTATTCGAAGAAACGGAATAAACGGGAAGTATCTCTTGAAAACGCTAACCGATCTGTATCTCCAACACAACATGCGCAACTGGATGGATCGTTCTCCAGAAATCGAACAACAACCGATTCCACGACTCATTTGCAGCGAAGCTCTCGGTGAGGCGCCTACGAAAAAGATCGAGTTCAAGTAGCCATGCCAAAAGAGTTAGAAGTTCTTCTCCCACCGAGTTGAACTCTGCAACTATTCACGAACTAGTAGATGCACTCTTTCCTATTTTTCAGGCGTGCAAGAACCAGGCTGTAAATGTTGTCCTGAATCTCACTGACGTCAACTTTATTTCGCCTTCTTCCATGGCGGTCATGGCTGCTGCGGTGCTTTATGGCCACAGAAAAAAATCCATACTGAACGCAAGTCTTAAACAGTCGAGCCGAAAACCTGTGAACGTCTAAATACTTGGAACGAATGGATTTTTATGAGTTATTAAAAAGCCCTGCGAAATGGTCAATGCCGAGAGCAAGCGGACGCAGAGAACTGATCGAAGTTATTCGGAAAAGATGTGCCTTCAGGTAACAACTGATCTGACCGCTGTACTCAAATCTCACACAAATCTAAATGACGAGAACGCCGACTCCATTAGTTACGTCCTTTCGGAACTAATGGATAACGTCTTTCATCATGCAGATTCTCCAATAAACGCGATAGTTTGTGCTGACGCTTTTCGAGACCGAAAAGAAGTCGAATTGGCAATCGTGGACTGTGGGATGGGCTTTAAGAAAAGTCTTGGGAAAACAAAAGACTTGGGAAAGAACTCCGTAGTTCGCGAGAAGCTCTTGAATTAGCTATTCAACTCAAAGTGACAGGCCGTCCTGATCATAACAGCGGTCAAGGTCTCTTCTTCATTTGCGAGTTGGTGAAAGAGAATTTAGGCGATCTTGTAATCCATTCGGATGACGGAGAACTTCAGATGAAGGCGGGAAAGCAAAACGTCCTGAAAGCTCCTCTGGCGGATTCGTTCGATTGTTTCTGTGAAACTCGATCTGAAAAATCCCATTGATCTTTTATCGATTTTTAACCGCCTCGCCCCGCCCGAACACGATTACGATTTTATTTGATCAGACTTTTCCAGTGATACTATCTTACAATTATGGAAGTGGATGTCTGACGATTCTAATCCGAATAAAATGGTTCCTTCCTCGGCACTCGGTTACTTGGAAAAGAGCTTCGGGAACAGGTTGAAAGGAAACTAGAGCAAGGTAATAATGTCGTGCTAGATTTTAGCGAAGTTACCATGATCAGTCACTCATTCGGGGACGAACTGATAGGCAAGCTAACCGAAAAAATTGGAGTTGAGAATTTCAAAAAAAGAGTCACACTCAGGAATGTTCTGCCTCGAATAGCCCCAATTCTCAGATTTGTGATCTCAAATCGTCAATCGAATTTTCCGCCTTAAGAGTATATTGGCCATATTTAGCTCCATAAAACTGTTATTGAGTTGCCTTTTTTGAAAACCAATCATCGCTCTGAATTGTTGGAATATTCTTAAAGTTCTTTGTCATAGGCTCAACGATTTCCAAGAACGCCAGGTCAAGATCCGAAGATCCGTTTCACCTGAAATTAATTGAGTTCGATTTAGACAGAACGCTGCAAAATCGGCTAGCTGTAAAGGCAAAATAGAATCGGAACGCCCAAAACATATCAGTCCGTCTGCAAACATATCTTCAAAGGACGAAATTTCGGACTATTCCGTTTTTCTTAAATCCCTCATCAACGAAGATTCTAGTTAGGCGAGTATCTTCCGCAAAATTTTCTTCTAAATACCATTTCACTCTTAACAGTAAAAAGAAAAGTGCGGAATCCGCAGGTTTGGTTAAATGGAATGCCCCAAGTTGCTCTGGAAATGACGCTCCCGATCTTATGTTAGAAAGTAAATCAGGATCCAGAGTTTGAACGAGAATTGGAAACTGATACCCGGTAAAAATACGAACCATGACTTCAAATAGTGTCAACCTTAGATCAAGCGAGACATTCTTAAACTCACCTCTTCCTGCATAAATATTAGTGAAGTGGAACTCCTTTGCCCCTGTTTGGGTTTTCAGTTCATCTAGCGCTTCAGGCATTTGATGCCAAATCTCTGGAAGATAGTGCTTCGACATGATCACCGCTATCCATGATTTTCCGTATGGATTTAATCCTGGTGTGCCCTGAAGGCCAGGAGTAGAGCCCGTATCATCGATGAAGACACCATTGATTGATCCAGCGCGCTGCTGGTTACACAAAGTCTTCGTATCTATATTGCTTCATGGATAACTCGCTTCATGAATAGAAATTCCATTGGAAACTTACTCTGATCTTATGAGAGTGATTTCAGTAAAAAGCACAAAGAGAAGAAAGAAAGCTGCGACTTGTATGATATTTAGGTCCCCCCCTGTCGATTCATTTTTATCTACCACACAAAACCCATCCGATGCAAAACTCCAATCTAAAGGGGCAAAGCCAGAAATTCATTTTGATTTTAAAGGAGATCTTTTTTTTGGAGAAATACGCGACAGAATCAAAAGGAGATTCAGAAGAATGGACGAGGGCGAAACCGTTCATGTCTTTTGCAGAAAGTCTGATGTCATCTGGATGTCAAAGATGCTGATTTTTGGCATTTTCAAGGCAGTACCAAGGCAGCTTTATCCACAATTCTCTATAATATTGTAGCTACTCTTAATCAGGGGGTTGTAGGTTCGATTCCTACACGGCCCACTAAAATAAGCCTCCTAGGTAGTAATTACTTAGGGGCTTCGCTTTTGTGTGTCAAAAAGAAATAAAAATCTTACTTGCGCCTGCTACGTCAAACCTCCTTTTAGTGGAATTGTACTTCAGTATGGCTAATCCACGGATTGCTGGTAGGTATCAAACGCTGACTACTTCGTGCAGACATTTTCTCTCAAAATATTCGCTTTCTTTTCTCCCTTAAATGGGTCTTGGGAGCGTAGTTTTCTTTCCTTATTATCTCCTTTGGGACTACAGATGCTTTAGCTGTGTTTTCAGTAAAAGCATTTTCAGTGTCACTAGGTGGGACTTTATGTATCGTGCAGTTGCTAGGCTGCAGATCCGCTTGGCATAGGAACTACACTTGTTACGATATGACCAGCCCAGTGGGCTGCGTATGGGAACACTAAGTAATTTAGCCGCGAGGTTTTTGTCTCGCCGAGAACTCAAATAGTGCAGGCGAAATTCTGCCCTGTTTTTATTTATTTCATTTTTTTCAATATTTAGTTCGAGGCGATTAAATAAGGTCTGATCCCTTGCACCAGTCTCCGAGTCTGTAACGCCGCCGCCTGCGTCATTTTGTGGTGATGGTATTTGCAGTGCATCGCATTCCATGATTTTGCGTCAGCACGATCAATTAACTGCAAAGACTCGCTGCAAAATCGCAAAAGCGAGTATTCAAAAACGTATGAAGGAAGGGTTCGTTCCCACCTTCGCAAAGAAAAATAAATCGGAGAGAGTAAAATGAAAAATGTAATTAAGGTATTAGTAGCTTTACTGTTATTTGCTGGCGGCTTCTGGTTCGGTCAGGAATACAAGTGGGTGAAGACGCTTCGTAAGCAAGTGGAGATCGTCACGCAAGAGTGTGGTAGGTCTAGGTATTCTGAACGCTGGGCTAACCCTTGGGTGCCTATCGAGAAAATATGAGCACCATTATGAAAACAAAAAAAATAAAAAATCTTGTGGCTGCTGCAACGGACAAAGATGCGTCTATTCCATGAAGTTGACCCGTTATGAAAGAGAACAGGAAAATCGGGTTGTTTTTGCAAGCTATTGCAAGCGGAGTGATTCAAAAGTAACTTTATCAAGCATATAACCCCCTGATTCACTATCAGGGTGTTGTAGGTTCGATTCCTACACGGCCCACCCTGATAAAAATATTAGATCAACAATAATTTAGGGGAATCTACAAAAGTCGGAATTATTTCAGGTCTCTGGCTTCTTTGAGGAATGGCTCGTACTGAATTCGGAGAAGGGGATTTTTTTGGATCGCTTTCTCTAAAGCGGTAATAGCGGAGACAGCATACTCTGTGCGTTTTGTTGAATTGCTTTCTGTCCTGGCTTGCAGCAGAAACAACGTGCCTTGAATCGCGATCGTAAAAGAATTGTCTGCACTAACTTTTAGACCTTTATCAATCCATTGCATTCCGTTTTTAATCGATGTTTTCGCTGAACGCTTTTGCTGAATTTGCCAATCAGCTTCCCAGTGATAAACATCGGCCATCAAAGCGTAGGTCCTTGGCTCTTCTTTGTTGCATTCAATCGATTTTTGATACGCTTTGCGTGCTGCATCGAAATATGCAACAGGGGATTGTCCTTGCTGGATGGCCCATTGTGCGGTGGCCATTTCAGTGTCGCCAAGATTTGCATATGGAAGGTAGTATTTTTCATCGACTTGCAATGCCTGAGCCAAGAATTTCCGTGCCTCATTCAATTCAGTTGTTGGATCCTTCTTCTGTTCGACCATATAGGTAGCAATTCTGGTGTAGTCACCTCCAACCCCATTTAGGACATAAGAATTATTCGGCATGAATTTCGCTGCTTTTTGTTGTACTTCCAATCCACGACGAAAACTGGAAAGCGGGTCCTTTCCTGATGACATTTCGTAGTGGCCTTGACTTGTGTAGACCATTCCCAAATTGTAAAGAAAATAAGGATCGTCGGGCGATTCTTTTAATGATTTTCCTAATTGCTCGATTGCATTGTGAAAACTGCTCTTGGGATCTTCACCATGATCCATCTGGTATATAGCAATGAACCAATATGCGATTCCTGTTTCCATCCCTGTTTCGAATGATTTATCCAGTTGTTCGATTCTTTGATATTGTTGAATCGCTTTTTTGTATGATGCTGTTGGATTCTTTCCCGATTGAGTCTCATATTCGCCAAGAAGCGAATAGGTAACTCCCAGAGTATGTAGAATCCCGGGACTATTTTCTCTAATTTTTAAACCTTGATTAGCCTGATTGATGGCTTCTGCAATCGATTTTGTCGGATCGATTCCATGCCGCACTTCATATTCACTGGCCACCTGATTTGCGCCCAGCATGAGTGAATGGGCCTCCCAGCTCTTTGGATCCTTTCGTACCGCTTCTTTTGCAATTTCTATCGCTTTCGTTGTGAGTGGTCGTGGATCCTCAGCTGAACTGTACAGCGTGTATCGTGCCAATCTGCTGTATAGGTAAGCTTTGCGGATATAAGTGCTTGGATTGTCGGGATCAACCAGAATGGCTTTGTTGCATGTTTCTTCCGCTTTTTGCAAAGATAGAGAGGGACTAACATCGGTATAGGATTGCGCTACCATGGTCTTGCCCCAACGGTCGCAATCACTCAAATAAATGTCTGCTCTGCTTCTTCCAAGTTCTGCCGCTTTTGCATACGCCTCACCAGCAAGTTCATACTGTTGAACAGTGCCCTTATAATCTGCAACATCAAACTTTTTTTGTGCTAGACCAACAAGAGCTTTACCTTCAAGTGTCTTAGCTTCATAGGACCACCTGGACTGTTGATATGCTTCTTTCGATTTTTTTAACGCGTCATCATATCGCTTTTCATAAAGTGCAATCAGTCCTTCTACATATGCTGGCGATTCAACACTTCCTTCTGCTTTCTTCAAATATAAAACGGCCGGATCACGGAATTCTTTTTCATATTGCTGCTTTAATTTCGTACGCACATCCTCACTCGTAATGCGTTCCGCTTCACCAAGTTTCTTTTGAAAGAGAAGTCCCATTGCCTGTCCAAGCGCATATGCAGTGGATGGAGTCTGATGTCCTGCCTTCCATGCTTTTTCGAGATGTTCTCTTGCGTTTTCGATCTCACCCAACGCGAGGTAACCTTGTCCTAAAGCATTGTTGCCAGGATCTTGAGCAGCTCGGCCACCTTGTTTTACACGTTCTTCCAGTCTATTCAAACGAATTTTAAGCTCTGCAATTTCATGACGTACATCATGCAATGGTGCTGAGTAAATGTTTGGCAAGGCGGACTGAATGTTTTTTACTTCATCACCAAACTCGCGCGCGTAGTCAACCTGAAGTTTGTTTTGCCATTGAACCCACAAGAAAGTGCCGACAAGAATAAGGGTGATCGCTGCAGCTGCGAGCGCAATTCCGGTAGCCAATCTATTCTTTTTCGCGCGTTTGATGAGTCGATACGAAAAACTCGTTGGTTTTGCCGTGACTGGATCGCCATCAGCATATCGTTGCAGATCTTCCGATAGGGACTTGGCCGAATCATAACGCTGGGAAGGATCTCGTTCGAGGCATTTCATCACGATGGTTTGCAAGTCTTGAGGCGTTTTCGGTGCGACTTTGCCGATGTGAACCGGATCATCCTTCAGGATTTGCAAGAGGATTTCCCCACCACTCGACCCTTGATACGGAGGCATTCCACATAGAAGTTCGTACAGAGTTGCTCCCAGTCCATACACATCTGTACGCCGGTCAAGGTGATCGCTGTTACTGGCGACTTGTTCGGGCGCCATATAATATGGAGTGCCAACCGCCATCCCGGTTCTGGTTAATCCTGGTGCCTCTTGATCTCTGGCTAATCCAAAATCTAAGACATAGGGTTTCCATTCCATTTCTTCGCTGCGTTCCAGCATGATGTTGGATGGCTTCACATCTCTATGAATCAATCCTTCCTTATGGGCAACATGTAATGCATCAGCAATTTGTTTAATCACTCGAACTTTTGCTTCAAGAGATAACCCTTTTGCGGCAGCAGATAGTGATTTGCCTTCGATCAATTGCATTGCGATGTATTGCTTCCCCTGCACTTCACCAACTTCGTAGACTCTGCAAACATTTTCATGCTGCACACGCGCCTGCGTGCGAGCTTCCTGTCCAAATCGAGCTGCGAGATTAGGATTTTCTGTGCGGATTAATTTCAACGCTGCATATCGGTTCAAGGCAGGATCATATGCTTTGTAAACGACTCCCATACCGCCCGATCCCAGTACTCCAACAATTTCATAGTGTCCCAGACGATCTGACACTTTCAGTTCGGTGAAGGAGCCGGAAGTTTCAGCCTCTCCACTTCCGACTGTAAGCAACTCGGATGGAGCTGGATTTGAAGATTTATTGTTTGAAGCTTTGGAAATTGGGGGAGTTCCGTTTTGATGATTATTCTTTTCGGTCATTATTAAGTAGAGATTAGAATTTTGTAATCTGTAAGTTGAAGAAGCAGTTTCTCATCAATCAGAAAAGGATTCTGTTTTTCAATCTGTTCCAATACTTCTTCTACAGGTCGCCCATCAAACAGTGGTAATACATCGACTACTTCTTTCTGCAAATCGATTGGGTTGAATTCGCCGTACGACCAGATTCGAACGAAACCCTCGCCTACATCCTCGTGCGTGAATTTTCCTACACGAAGCGATTTTGGAATGGAGTTAGAGTTGAGTTCATCAGAAGCTTCGATCAACTTATTTAAGGCAGCTTTCAATTTCTCTCCGCCAATTGGCAAAACTTCTTCCCAGGACAAGGCTTCAACGATCTTCCAACACTCTTGAAAAAATTCCGGCTCACGAAACGTCCAGTTGCCCCACAATTTTTCTCTCAAGTCTTTTGGAAATTGCGGAATCGTGAGAAGTTTTGTAATGCAATATTGCGCAAGCTCATGTTCTGCAACCGTAAGCAGTGCATCGAGCTCCCACCAGAAGCGCCAGCCAACACTTCCTCTTTCGTGTTTGCAGAACCATGTGGAGCAGCGAGCATTTCGATACTTATAAATGGAGCATGCATCTATTCTGCCGCTTATAAAAAAAGGACATAGGGTTTGCTCATATTTTCCAAACGGTTTCAATATGTAGGTCAAGCGTGTCCTATATGACGGAGCGATGCCCTTAGGTGAAATGTCGGCCGTCAATGCGCCTCGGATAAAAACGGCCTTTGCCTCCGGATCCTCTTCATAACTGTCGCTGATGATTGCGCCGACTAAATAATTCGGAAGTGTTGGGTGGAATGAACAGCATTTAGTATTGGGATTGAATTGATAGTCAGCTTTGGCAGGACGCTCATGAACTGTGCACATTGCGCAGTCGTTGCATGTCGCACGTGGTTCTGTGTAAATATCCCGCTGTAAAACTTTGTCCATCCACTTTTGATAGAGTGGATGAAAGACAGGATCAGGCATGCTTAATCATAACATTCGGTGAACAACGTATCGAAAACATCAAGAAGAAATGAAAAAACGTGGAGCTTCTGTGGCCCCCTATGCGGTTTTAGCTTCGATTCCTACACGGCCCCCCACGATCCGGCGGCCGATCTGTATCACACGCCAAATGGCAAATGTTGCAAGAAGAATAAGCAGGGGTTCGATCGGGGAGCGGTAGCGATTGTAGTAACAGAGAATCAATAGGAACGGTCCGATGTATGTGCCCGCCCAGAATGCCAGTATCAAAACGACGGGGTTTCTGATCGAAAGCAATGTTCCGAGCGCAGCTAATAGACACATTAAAATCCCGGGCAAACCCATGGCACGAATAAATCTTTCGATATTGAGTATTGCTATCTTTGCTGACATAACAGGATTGGCCAATATGAATTTTTTTGTTTCTTCAAGAAACCACGATCGCGTTGAGCTTCGTTCATTGCGATAAATTTCGCTCCCCCTTTCTCAATCGCATAATCCATTTGGAAACGGTCAAGGGGAATTCTTCGCACAGAATTCTGTCTCACCGCCTGGCGAAGAGTTGTTGCTTTCCAAGGAGGAGTCGCAATTGAATGCACCTTTTCCGTTGACACTGTGGCGGCTGTAGCAACAATGCCCGCGAAGCTATTCCATCCGCCTGCAGTTCGGATCGGAACATACGTTTCGAATAACTGATAATTCCGAATATTCCAGGGAAGTATGATCAGGATGGCCGGAACGAGCACTAACAATGCTCGGGCTACAGAGGAACGCAAGTTTTTCCAGCCCGATACGACTATGCCGATTACAGTCACAAAAACAAAAAACTGTGCACTCGGACATCCCAACGTGGTGATTCCCAAAACCAGCCCAAGAGCAGCGGCACGATGGTTATTTTGCTTTTCAGCGAACCTCACAAACATTAACGCTGAAAGTCCAATCAGAGTCGCTGCCAACATTGTATTGTTCATAAAAGTAGCGGCTCCAGAAAATCGAGTGTTAGCAGCAAGTGTAAGAACCGCCATAAGACCGGCAGGAGCGGAAATCAAACGTTCGCCAATAAAATATGTGAGTACGAAAATCGTGAACAAAAGAGTCAGATTCAAAACGACGGCAGCCAGTTGATGATGAGGCCCAAAAAGTAAAATGAAGCCTGCGAGAATGTAAGTATAAGCAGGCTCAGCCCAAGCAGTCGGATGAAAACCGGTGACAACGAGATCGTATCCCCATGGTTCAGGATTTGGCATGCTGAATCCCTCACCCGCAACCAGGGCTTTTGCAACCCAGTACGCCTCCCATCCCTTGACCTCACTGAAGTGGTTAAATATCAAATGGCCAGTTCGAAATACAACAATGGATGACACCAACAAAGCAGCCATGCGATACCAGCGGATCTTCCCTGTGTTTGTTTGTTGAATTGACGAAGACTGCGGAGTCTTTTTCACCTTTTTCTGCCAACCGTACAAACAGTAGTTTCTGGCAAGAATCGTGATAAACGAAAAATTCCTTTTGCAAAAAACCGACGGTGCAATCTTCGCAAAAAGAATCCGAAAGCATTTTCATCAGGGTGACGGTGATCCGAAAGAATTTCAGGCAGGTCTTCTTGATACTTGATGAGTGGATTTGCCTCTTTCGATCGGGTGTAGAACATCGATATCCGTTTATCGTCAAAATCAAATGCTGGAAATAATGTATGAAGACCGCCTAGAGTAAATCTCCAAAGATCCACGGGCATTCTTGATACTTTACGTGTAGGACATTCGGATAAAAAGAGCGAACCTTGCGGACGAATGACTCCAGTAATCAAATTTGCAGCAGTAAATGGTTGTCTCACATAAGTCCAAAGCTCAAGGCAAAAGACAGTCTGATAATGATTTTGGTACCGGCTCCAAAAATCAGATGTCGAATCCGTGACATCAACTGTCTCATCTACCCCTTCGCCCGGCATAAGATCAATACCTCGAAAATCATGAAAGCCCCATCGCTTCAAATGATCTTGAATACGTTCACGATCAAAGTCATAAATTTTTGAAGCAATAATCAAAATCGGTTCGCGTATGACGTCGCGGTTCCGATTGATAAATTCAATATGACCTGCGTGTCGGCATTTGGAATATCAGTATAGGCTATCCCCCAGACATCTGAAACAATTCTTCGGCGTAAGCCAAATCATTACTGAGCACGTCTTATATATGAAGGAGTGGTGAGACGACATGGAAACTCTCTTGCATGATATTCGAATCGGTAGTCGATTTTTGATCAAATCACCTGGCTTTACTCTTTTAGCCCTAATCACATTAACACTTGGAATCGGAATCAATGTCGCGATTTTCAGTGTTTTTAACGCAGTACTGCTGCGTGATTTACCATTTCCTCAACCTGAAAGATTGGTTGCTGTGAGTTCAACTGTTCAACGAGAGAGCATCGAACGCCGTGGAACATCTTATCCGGACTTTCTGGATTGGCAATCTCGAAATTCGGTTTTCGAACAAATGGCTGCATACGCAAATTATTCCATAACGCTGAATGATAGTGCCGGAGCTGAGCAAGTTGAGATTGAGCTTGTGTCCTCAACTTATTTCCAATTGCTAGGTGCACACCCAATCATTGGCAGAACATTCCGAGCGGAAGAAGATCGAATGCCAGCTGCTTCTCGCGTTGCCCTGATTAGTTACGATTTCTGGCAACGCCGTTTCGGAAACGATTCTTCTTTAGTCGGAAAAAACATTCGATTGAACAATCAAAATACAAACGTTATTGGAATTCTTCCAAAAGGATTTTATGGTCTCGATCCGGACACGGAAGTATGGATTCCATTTGCCACCGGGCCTCTGTTTGAACAATCGGATATTCTCAATAATCGAGGCGCAAGATGGCATGATGTCATTGCCCGCTTAAAGCCCGGAATAACAATCCAGCAAGCTCATTCCGCGATGAATTCCACGACTAAAAGGCTGGAAGAAGAGTATCCCGACTCAAATTTGAACTACGGTGTCATGCTGATCCCCTTCAAAGAAGAAATTCTGGGTGATATCAAACCTGCGGTAAGAATACTGTTTGGCGCGGTGGCATTTGTATTGCTGATTGCATGCGCAAACGTAGCCAATCTAATGTTAGTTCGAACATCAGGAAGGCAAAAGGAATTCGCAGTACGAACTGCGCTAGGCGCATCGCGAATAAGAATTATCCGCCAACTTATTACGGAAAGCGCTTTGCTGGGAATCATCGGTGGAATCTCCGGCAGTGTGCTTGCAATATGGGGCGTTGATTTAATTAAGCGCTTTAGTCCTGTGACAATTCCTGAATATGTTCATATTGGAATCGACAGCAGTGTGTTAGTTTTTTCGATCGCTATATCCTTTGCAACTGGTTTAATCATAGGTTTGTTCGCCGCAATTCATACAACACGTCATGATCCGCAGGCATCCTTAAAAGATGCAGCGGTTCAATCTACCGACACACGTTCATCAAAAAGTACACGTGGTTTACTTGTGATCACCGAAACTGCATTGGCTTTAATTCTCCTGGTTGGAGCCGGATTAATGATCCAGAGTTTGAAACAAATGCAGCAAATTCCAATCGGCTTCAAAAAAGATCATTTGTTAACAATGCTTCTTTCATTACCAGAACAAAAGTATTCGGATGGACGCAGTATCGAATTCACAAAACAGCTTGTACAACAGATTGGGGGATTGCCTTCAATCCAATCCGTTGCTGTTGCTTCTGACATTCCATTCGGAGGATCTAGCAGTGCATCCATTGTTACGATGGAAGATGTTCAATCTCAACCTTCAAGACGGATCTACCGGCATTCGGTGAGTCCGAACTTCTTTGCGACGCTTGGAATTCCAATCATTAATGGACGTACATTTTCAGATCGTGATACGGCAGAGGCACCTCTTGTTGCAATTGTTAGCCAACAAATGGCAGAAAAATTTTGGGGGAGCCAAAATCCAATTGGAAAGCGGATTAAGTTTGGACGTTCTGGTTCGATTCCATGGATCACAGTTGTTGGAGTTGCCGCTGAGGCAAAACACCGGACTCTTATAAACGATCCATTAGTTGATCCCCAAGATCCGGATCTATATCTGCCATTGGGACAGCGCGGCGGAGAATTGAACCCTGCTGTAGTGATTCGAACAAATCAAAATCCAGCTTCAATGACGAAAGCTGTCAAACAAGAAATACAAAAAATGGATCGCGACATTCCTGTGTTTGAAGTTTCAACAATGGATGAACTCGTTTCGAACGAAACGGCCCGTTCCCGTTTCAATGCTTACTTAATGTCGATCTTTGCAGGTTTTGCTTTGTTGCTTGCCTGCATCGGATTGTATGGTGTATTAAGTTATGCGGTTACTCAAAGGACTCGCGAAATCGGACTTCGAATCGCATTAGGTGCACAACGTACAGGATGTATTTCTGATGATTTTGCGGCAGGCACTGATCTGGATGTCTTGCGGCCTTCTCGCAGGACTTTTTGGAGCAGCAGCATTAAGCCGGCTATTAACCAGTCAGCTTTACAATGTCAGCCCAACTGACCCAATCATTTATGCAGGCCTGACTTTCCTTCTGCTCATAGTGGCAATCGTTGCTACAAGTCTCCCCGGTATTCGAGCAACAAAAGTGGATCCGATTATTTCACTGCGATATGAATAGTCATTTTGCTGATTACTCTGATCGATCTATTTCGCCAGAATTCTCGTCCAGAACAAGAATGAAAGGCTTCCATCATACTGCGTAAAACGGTGGATCAATAATCTTCGATTCGTCCGCTTTGGGGTAGAATTCTTGCGATGAATTTTGACCGAATCCGCCGGCCAATAATCCCTGGACTTATTTTCGCCGGGATGCTTTGCGCAATTGCGTTTGGAACCTTGCGAGGGTTTCCTGTATTTGATGATGCTTGTTTGTATCTTTTGGGGAACGAAAAAGATCAGGTCAAAATTGCGGAAGCCAAATCGAATCGTCCAATTTACGGTTTACTGTTACAACAGTTCGTTGATACTTTCGCACTAAATGAAACGGCATATGTCATTTTAAATCTTGTCTTCTGGATATTACTTGCATGGCAAACATATAGGCTCTCGACCCGCCTTTTTGAATCACAATATTCAGCTGTGCTTTCGGCTTTGATGGTGCTGAGTCCAATTTTTGTCAAGACACATTTCTCAACCATTACAATTCTGATCCCGGGCAATCTTCCTGTTTCAATCTGTCTTGGTGTTTTGCTTTTGTCTTTGCGGGAGAAGACACAGCAAAAGCCAATTCTACTTGTACTCATAGGTGTTCTTTCTTTAGCTGCTGCTGTGTTGAGCGAATATGGAGTCGCCACTGCGGCAGCATCCATCACTCTTCTGCTTGTGCTTAAACGTCTACGTCCGGCTATAGCAATCTTAGCTGGGACAATTGTTGGTTTTTTCATCTTTCAAAGGATTGGCGACTTTAGTCTCAACAATCAATCACGAGTTGCATCCAAACAGCTAGAAACATTTTTAAACCAACCGATTCAAGCAATATTCGATTTAATCGTGAATTTATGGACAAGCCTTCTCAGCAGTTATGGATCTGCTGCAGCGGCAATTCGACTTGAGAATGACACACGTTCAACAATTGTCTCAGTTATCGCTGGAATCTTCGCGGCGATATTGATCAAAAAATGGTTTCACCAGTCAGATGAAAATTCCGCTGAGCCGCGCAAACTTCTGGGATTTCTTCTTGCTACGGTAGCTGGTCTTTTGCCGGTGGTTTATGCCAACGAGTTCCCTGCGAGTGGTTATTTATATGAGACACGGTTTTTTATTCCAATCCTTCCGTTTGCAACGATTGCGACTGTTCGAGGTACTTTGAATATTGTCGACCAACGATTCCGGCCGTGGGTCGCAGCACTTTTCATATTTATTGCAGTTTGCACAGTTTGTAATAGCGCTTTTGATACATGGAGAGAGCAGAGCCGAATGGAGTCGGTCGGCGAAGTAGTGAAGCCTTACGTTCTGGAAAGCGAAGGAATAACTGTCGTAGGTGTTCCAGATACTGGAGGACTCGATGGAGCAGATATCACACCAAAGGTTACAAAGAAATGGCCTCGTGCATTGGAACGGCGTGTCTGGATCTTGCCTTTGAACCACGCTACTGAACTTTTTGGTTCCAGAACTGAATGCCGCAATACTACGTGGATGGAGCTCGAACCAAGATTTTGGTCCCGACGTCGTGGAACTGTTTCACACCTGCTCTATATGCCCTCATTTTGGGAATCTTCGCCGATTCAGCCTTCTTCTGAAAGGATTCAACCATACTGTGTTGAAAGGGTCACTGAATGAACTCGAACCATTATTTCAACTCGTACTTTTTATCTGTAATCTGGTTTGTGCGATTGTTTCTCAAACACTGATAGCTAAAGATCTGATCTTTGCCCTTGAGAACAACAGATCCGCGTCCTTCTATCAATTGCTCATGATCTGAGAAGCGGGACTCTTTAGTGTTCGAAAAAGCTACCTTTCCTACGCCTTCATTCTCGTTTTGAATCCGGTCGCGAATTGAAGCATGACATTCATCTGTCCAATTCACGGAAGCAGCCGAACTACCTGTCTCAAGAACTGAATAATGCGCCTCAATGACGGTGCTGTTCCTTTCATTGTATGTGCACTCCCAATTAAATTGTTCCAATTCACCAGACTGTCTCAGGAAACGTCCATTCCCTCTGTACTTACTTTGATCTCCGAGTCTCTCCTGAGCACTTTCTGTCATCACTTCAAATTCTACTTTTTGAGCTTTGGGATTGTTTTGATAAACCTGGTCGCGAATTGAATTTTGGCAGTTCTGGTATCCATCAGCGTAAAGGCTCATTGAAAACAGAACGGTCAAAACTGTCACGAAACAGAAAAATATTTTCTTCTTCATTGTGGTCCTCCGTATCGCACTACTACCGTGGAATATATGCAGCAGTATTTCTGATACAAGTCGCGATGCATGACAGATCGTAAGAAGAATTGTTGAAAAAAAACGGGCCGAGCATTCTTCAGAATTCGAATGTTGGACTTTTTTAAACAAAATACTTGACGTTTAAATTTCTATATTGATTGGCGTTCTCAAATCGGGGACTAAACTTCCAACGGTCAGGGAACTCCTTGAACTTCGGACTTCTAAGGTCGCAGATTTTTGATAAGGGAACGAATTTTCGAAAACGGGTAAGTTCCCTGATCGGACCGCTATCGACGACAGCTGCTCATTAAACTGGCGATTCTGAGAAATCCTTTTCTGGCATGGCGCTTGCTCGCTCTGAACATCATGAAAAGGATTGTTTTATTTATTGTAGTCCTGCTTACGATCCAGCAAACAGTTCAAACCTCAAATGACTGGAACGAATTTATTCAATGGGAAGGTAATTCCTGGAAACCCCGCTTCACGGATCGAAATACGCTGTCATCTATATATGGAATCTCCGCCCAAACGCAAACGGACGCTGAGGCCGCAGCTTTGCAATTTTTGCAAAGGCATCATCGTCTCCTTGGAATTGACAGACTCACCGATTTGCGTTTAAGGCAAAGACAGAATTCCGATCTAGGAACGCATTTTCTCTATCAACAATATTTCGGTGAATTACCTGTTGAGAATGGAGTGGTCGCTTTACACATGAATCACACAAATCAGATGATTGCGGTCCACAATTCTTTTCATCCGAAGTTGAAAAACACAACCGGCTCGATTCATTCAGCCGCAGCCGCTCATTCTTCTGTTCTGCGTTTTCTTGGAAATAACGTCAGTGCTTCCACTGGTGAGCTGGTCATTTTACCTTTGGCCGGCGAAGCGAAACCAGCATGGAAATTTCAGGTTGATTCAGGAAGGCTTACAAAAGGTTCGTTGCTTCTATATATAGATGCAGTTCATCCAAACGTGATTCTTAGAGTTTTAAAGACGCATGCCTTTTTAACTGGAGAAGGTAATGTGTACATAGAAAATCCAATCGTTTCACCCGATCGTTCAATCCAACAATTTTTGTATTTGCATGGCGAAAAGTTAAACGGCAAATTCCTCCAGACATATAACGCAAATGATGAATATGATGTAAATGAATTCCGTTTTTCCGAATTCACAACAGCCAGAAACTCAAACTCAAAGTACAACTTTCGCGAAAACGATCTTCGGTTATCGGAAGCGATGGCTTATTTCCATATCAATCGCGTCCATGACCGTTGGAAACAGTTCGGCATGACTGTCCTGAATAGCAAAGCTCCGGTAATCGTGAATGTTACGGAGCAAGATGGTGGCAATGGCTTTGATAATGCTTTTTATTCGCGGATTGCACAATTTCCCAATACAGGAATCTACGTTTTTGGTTCGGGGAATGAATTGGAAAATCTCGGATTGGATGCAGATATTTACTATCACGAGTACGGTCATGGCGTTCTCGATCTGTCTCGTCCGCAATTTTTAGAATCATTCGAAAGTAACTATCCTCGCTCCTTTCACGAAGCCTTCTCCGATATTTCAGCCGCGGCGATAACGGGAAATTCAAAGATCGGCGAATTCGGACTTCGCGTTAAAGAAACACAAAGATTTGTTGGCCGTGATTTAGAAAATGAAAATAGATTCCCGCAGGATGTTATCCATCCCGTTATTAAAAGATCAGAACTTCATCACACAGGACTGATTGCCGGAGGTTCATTGTGGGATTTGCAAAAAAGTATTGGACCGGATACCGCGCAGCAGATTCTCTTTAATGCTCTTCCAATACTTCCTAAAGAGATGACCTTTTTCGATCTGCGCGATTCAATGCTTGTCACTGATTCGATCCTCAATCAAGCCCGCAATCAACAAGCAATCGAAGATTCTTTTTCGCAACATGGAATAAGCGGAGATGATCCCGGCCAGACAGGAAGTTTGAATGTTACTGCATTACGAACGGGTCTATACGATTTAGATTCGGGAAACATTCGGTTGACAGAAACATTTCAGCAAGGGGATACGATTGCAGTCTTATCGGATTATCAAGCACAACATGTGACGCCTGGTTACAACTTGATTCCTGAAAGGTTCCAAATAAATGGGCCACCATCCAATCAATTCCTTGTCGTCATGCTTGCAGATGAAGTCGTGCAGGGACGTCATGGTGGACTCAAAGGAGCTCTGCAACTTTTAATTCTCACCGGTGTTCCTGAAAAGGAGCATACAGAATTAATTTGCGGTCAAGACTGGGTGGAACGACTCGCTTAGGACCCGCACGCAGTGTCAGCTTCACAATCAAATAAGGAGTTACTATGAAGCGCCTCGTAGCAATTTTACTTTTGTTAATTGGTTTGGTCATCGTACAGATTGTTTCCGGAGCTTCTTCGGAACTCACTGCCGTGAATTTTCTGAGCGGATTCAAAGCGGCTCGGCTTGTAGATGATATTTTGTATTGCGCAACCGAAGGAGGGCTCCGTATCTACGATGTTAGTAATCGGACAAACCCTCAAATTCTTTCTCAACTAATTGTGAGCGACAGCGGAAATGTTGATATAGAAGTTTCCGGTTCTCACGTGTTTGTTCTGTCTGGATACATATTCCTTGAGCAATCCAATATCACGGTAGTTGATGTGAGTAATCCTGCTCAGCCGAAAATTGTTTCAAGATATATCGATCTTGAAGATAACCAGGCGACCGACCTGTTGATTCACGAACACACATTAATCGTTGGAAATGGTGAAAGGATTGATTTTCTTGATATATCCAATCCGGCTCGTTTGAAAAGAATTTCGCAAATTACAATTACAACTCCTGAGGGAGGTGTTCGCGGGCTCGCACTTCAAGAGGGAACTCTTTTTGCAGCGTGGTCGAATCTGGATGATGGCGGACTCGATGCTGTTGATATTTCAAATATCCGCCAGCCAAAAAAAATCGTTACGTATTATTTTCCACGGTTAAGTGGTTTTTCAAGACCAGCAGGATACATAACCGCATCCAATTCTGCAGTTTATGTTTCAGTTCCGACACTTGGGCTTCTTGTATTTGATGCACAAAGGCCTGAGTATCTTGTCCCGGTTACAAGCATGGAAGGAGAAGCATTTTTTGGGATCGAGTCGGTGTACGCTGAGAACGATTTGTTGTTTGTAAATTTCGCCGACTTTGAACAACGTGATCTAGCGGTGTTTGATATTTCGAATAGCAGTTCGCCAACTAAGATCAGTCAATCCCCTTTGAATGCAACAGTCGCCGGAATGGATTACTGACCCTGCAACGGATGAAGCATTCCTGGGGATATTTCCAACAACTGGTTTTGGAGTTGGAATTTTTCGAGTTGAAGAAGGCAATTTAACAAAAATTAGTGAGCATATCGTATCAACTCCGACTGATGTTTTAACCGAAAATGGCAATGTATTTTTAACTGCCTCGAATGAATTGATCTCCGGTCGAATGACCGGGAACCAACTGCAAATTACAGGACGACTCGCGCTTTCGGGTCAAGCCGGATCAATCAAAATAACCGGCACCAAAGCGCAAGTTACTTCACTCGATAAGTCAGGCAGAACAATTCTAAATATCGTTGACATCAGTAATCCACAAAACCTCAGATTGTCAGGCAAATTTGCGCTTCCAGGAATTCCTGAATATCTCGCTCCAGATTCATTTGATTCCGAAGGAACCAACTTTTATGTGGCCAGCCGAACAGGATTGAGAATATTAGATGGCTCAAATCTGAATCAACCAAGGCAAATCGGATTTTATCCGATTGCTGCAACTCTTGGTGCAGGAATAGTAAGAGTGAATGCAGGAACTGCTTTTGTTGGAACTCTGCACTACAAAAGTGACAATAATGCAGAACGGATTTCACTAGATCTACACATAATTGATATCAGGAATCCTCAGTCTCCCAGGCTTATTACAAGAAAAACGATTTCGTTCGGAACGGTTCTCACCGGGATTGCGATGAAGAACGGTTATCTATATATGTTGTTCGCGGGGACAGGACTTGGCATTCTTCCAGTAGGCGAAGGACAACTTGCGATTGTAGATGTTCGAACAATATCAAAACCGGAAGTATTGTTTTCCGGTTTTACACGAAAGCACGCCACAGGTTATGCAGAAGAGATCGCCTTTCGTGAAAATCTTGCGTTCATTGCTGATGGACTCGATGGAATAACTGTTCTCAATTTGCTGAATCCTACACGTCCCGAGATCATTGCAACGCTTCCTACCCCGGGATATGCAAAAGCCGTAGCAGTCGACAATCGTGGACGAATTCATGTTGCCGATAACAGCAGTTATCTGATTTACGAATGGCCGTAGCGGCCTTATTCTTGTATACGCCTGACTCAATCCTTTTCGCTTTCAATGAACGCTTTCAAACGCTCCAAACGTTTCTCCCATTTGGAATTGATGCGTTTTATCCAGCGATCGGCTTCGCTGAGCGGTTCTGGAGTGAGGGTGTATCGCTTTTCACGTCCCTTTTGATGAACAACAACTAATCCGGCATTTTCCAGAATTTCAAGATGTTTCAGAATTCCCTGGCGTGTAATTGGAAATTGTTTTGCAAATTGAGTCGCTGTTTTGGGGCTGTGATCCGCAAGATGTAGAAGCAATTTCCGGCGTGTCGGATCAGCAAGCGCTGAGAACACATGTGTGTCAGTCATCGGCCCTCAATATGAGCTTTTAAGTTTTCCAATGAGATTCCATATCCTTTGCTTGTTTCATCAAAACGTTTTTGACGGACTTCTGGTGCAAGCTGTTCGAATCCGGTTTCGGTGATTGTTACGCGTGTGCCATTCTTTTCTTCATCCAATCTGAACGTTGTTCGCATCGGCCTGCCTTCCTCTTCCCAGCTAAGGCCGAACTCCTGCGGTGGATCCAGGACTTCGATTGTATGTACGGCAATATCAGTTTCTGTATTGTAAAACTTTACGATTCCTCCAATTTTTAAAGCGGGGATTTCCCACTTTGCGCCCGGCGCAAACCAAACTGAAAGTTGTGAAGGTTCAGTAATTGCGGACCAAATTCGCTCGCGTGATGCCGCGATCCAGATGCTGCGTTCAACAGTTAAAGGTGCCATATTTTTATTCTCCAATGTGCAACTAAATGGTTGCATATTGGATTATATGAAAACGACAACTGGAAAGCAAGATGTTTATCCCGGTCAAATGTGGCAAGATAAAAAGCATGGCAACACTAATGAAATTCTTTGCATTTGATCGATCAAGCCGATTCACTGGATATGGCATGTTCTTCTTCCGGTTGTTGATATCGGCACGTCTCATTTATGGTGTTCAAGACAACATCCTTAGCTGGAAACATATGGTTGAATTTGAACATTTTCTCGCCGCGCGTGGTGTTCCATTTCCACTGCTCGGAGCGATTCTCTCGGTTTATGTTCAATTCTTATGTGGAGTCCTGTATCTCCTGGGAGCTGCTAGCCGGCTCACCGGATTTCTGCTCGTTGTGAATTTCATTGCAGCACTGATGATCGCTCACCGGGGAGATACATTCGTCGGAATGTTTCCAGCTCTTACGATGTTATTTGCAGGTTTGCTGATTTTCCTTGATGGACCAGGAAAGTTTTCCGTAGACGGCAGAAAGAAAAGTTAATTCATCCCTCATACAAACCCTCTGGCGTGTTTTTTACGCAACTGGCGCATGTATGAGTAGCGGACCTAAGGGGTTCGTGAATTCAAGGTTTTTCGGAGGGTTTATGAAAATCGCAAGTCTTTTTGTTACAGCTCTGGTTCTTCTTTCAAGTTCTCTTTGCATTGCACAAGAGAACATAATTCTTTCCGCGCTTTCGACTAACAAAAAACTCATTTTGCTAAATATTGAGTATGCAAATAAAAAATACAAAGTGGTAGATAGCGCAGTTTTTAATCTGCCCGTTCAAGGAGGACTTACTGCAATGGCGCCTCTACCTAATGGGCGTGCTCAGGTTGTCTGGACAGCCGGTCCTGCAACTCAAGGAATCAGCACCAACTCAATAATTAAAATTAAAAGCATGATAGTGGATTCAGATCTTAACCAGGTAGGACCTATAAAAACGCTGCCGCCAAATCTTACTGCTCATTACAACTTCAATCATCTGCCGGCTATTGCTCCAGGTTCTCCTTCAACGAAAATCACTTTTCTTAAAGGAAGAAACCTTGTACGTATGAATAGAAATTCGGTAACTGGAAATCTTTTTGGGCCAGCAGACACAGTCTTCACGGTCCCTGGAACTGGTCTCCAGATCGATACAGATTTTGACGGAGAGAATTATGCCGGCCTCAGATACGACGGCAGCAGATACAATTTTGTCTGTGGGAATGTTAACAATCCAACTCCCACGGTTGTCGCCTCTTTTGTAGACGACGTTATTAAGCTCAACCATACTTCCAACTTCTAACAACGATGATTTTAATTTCGTTTTGATGAAACGAAAAAATAATCCCGAAAAAATCTCGATTGAGAATTTTCGGATTGACGGACCAACCTGCAGGCCAATTGGAAATTCTCTCATCCATCTTCCACCAGTAAATCAAAACCTGGGACAGCTTGGTTTTTTTGGTGGGATAACGTCCACGCCTTCAGAAACGTCTCCGAACGGCGGACATGTGTTTTTATTACGATCTTCAAACGATGGTACTAACATCCTCGCTTATCATATGAATACCGTGACTGGAAAGAAAGATTCCCCGCCAACTGTGATCGGGTCGGATTTACCCAACACTCCAGAAGAACTGTTTTTATTCGGACTTTTCGTTTCTGGAGGTGCAACTCTTTTTGATAGATAGTCGAAGACATACCGCAGAGATCGCGAAGGATCAGCGTCTCTGCGGTAATTCTTTTCCAAGTGCTAAAATCAGTCAAGTAATCAAGATGAATTTTGAAGACAGACTTAAGCGCGCGCCCATGGTTGGCTGGTATGATTTGGGACGTCTTCTTCACACCGGTATTCAAACACTCTTGTCATCTACTATCGGTAAACATTCAGATCGAAGGTTGATTCAGGCTCTCTCTTCACAAAGAAAAGAGTATTACGATTACACATTTCACTACACTGATTCCGAAAAAGAGCCTGTCATTGATTTGAAAAATCCACGAAAGGAAATCTGGCTTGATTATGTTGCTGATACTGGAGAAGGTTGGAATTCAACCTATGCGGTGGCATATTCTGCATCTCAGCCGTCGCTTCCTCTGAAACACGAGTCCACAAAGGAAGTATACGAAACGAATCGCGGAACAGTTTTGGTTTTTGGCGGAGATGAAGTTTATCCCATACCTACAAAAGATAATTATAAAAAGCGGCTTATCTATCCTTATGAAAACGCCATCGGGACAAATATTTCTGGTGAAACCCCGCATGTGTTTGCGATCCCGGGCAACCACGACTGGTATGACAGTTTGGAAGCTTTTATCCGGTTGTTCTGCTCCGATCTGAGTACACGGAAATTTGCGGGATGGTGGACACGACAAAAACGAAGCTACTTCGCGCTGAAGCTGCCTGCCGGATGGTGGCTGCTTGGGTCAGACGGTCAATTACAATCCGATATGGATACCCCTCAAATCGAGTACTTCCGCTTTGTAGCCGAAAAGTATATGCAGCCCGGAGACCGCGTAATTTTATGTATTGCTGAACCTGTGTGGATAAAAGCTCACAAGTATGCGCAGTTTGGACATATCTATGACGAAAGCGACTTCTTGTTTCTTCAAGAAAAAATTCTTTCGAACAAAAATATTCAGATAAAACTATTTCTTGCAGGTGATTTGCATCACTACCGCAGACATGAAGAAGTACAGTGGGAAAATAAGTACTCCGGCACCCAGAAAATCACTGCCGGTGGCGGCGGAGCTTTCTTGCATGCAACTCATGGATTCGACGTCTCTTTAATTACAGAACGCGCAGAATTTGAAAAAGGAAAAAGGCGAAAATTTCAACTGAAAGAGGAATATCCAAATAGTGCTACTTCGCGGAAACTGTGTTGGTGGAATCTCTTTTTTCTTTTTATTAATCCCTGGTTTGGTGTTTCAACTGGATTGATTTACCTCTTTACGGCCTGGAATATTCTTTCAAGCACTGAAGATAAGAAGATCCACGGATTGTTTGATTCAATTCAATACACTGTACTTGCATTTAAAAATAATCCCAGTCTCGCAGCCTGGGTTGCGATTGTGGTTTTACTCTTTGTCTTTTTTACGGATACCCATTCACGTGTCTATAAATGGGCTGGAGGAATTGCTCATTGCACCGCTCACTATGCAGCGATGTTCTATATTACCTGGGGTGTTACAGCAGGGACGCAATATCTTTTTTCAGAATCGATTGTTCAATTCGCGATTAGCATGATGCTTACATTTGCACTGGGATGGGTTGTCGGTTCACTGATCATGGGATTGTATCTACTCATATCGCTGAACATTTTCGGCCGTCATGACGAAGAGGCATTTTCAGCGCTGAAAATTCAGGACTATAAAAACTTCTTACGCCTTCATATAACTGCAGACGGCGCATTGACGATCTATCCTATTAAGATCGACAGAGTCCCGCGAAAATGGCGGCGGCGCAAATCGGACGAATTAAGTCCTTCAATTTTTCAACCTGTAGATGGCAAAAATGCGGAACTCATTGAATCGCCCGTACGAATAGAATGAAGATGAACCACAGAGCCGCAGAGACTTATTCCTTTTCGGGGTTCAAGGCTTGATTGGCGACTTCCAGAATGTCTTCAACGGGACGCAGAATCCAGACGGAACCACTTTGTCCAACTTTTCCCATCATCATATTGATCAAGGCATTCATGTCGTCTTGATCTCCTTGATTTTTTCGTGTGACAAATAAACCCAGCGTGGAACCGTCTGCTCCAAACGCTGGAACACCAAGGCTGTTGCCTGATATTCCCTGATCGCAGACATAAAATGTGCGCGGACCTTTTACAACGGATAACACCATTCCCATATTCACATGAATCGACCGATTTTCCGATCTTCCTAAACGACTAATGACAAAAAAATCATCTAGCAGTTCAATCGGCTTTTCCCGTGGTTTAAAAGGAATATGAACAAATTTATCCGAAGCTTGTTTTGGCTTAATGAATGCAAGATCAAGATCTTCATCTTTTAGAACGACATCAGCCGGAATTTCTGTTCCATCATCCAGCACAATCAGTGTTTCTGTGATTTGGGATTCAATTTTCATATCCTCCGCATCGCGTCTTGAAAATGAGGACATAAATGCAGACAGCATCGCTGCGGGGTTTATCGACTGTTCCGATACAACTGTTAATCCGGATGGATCAATCATCGTTCCAGTTACTTCAACTCTTTGCTCCTGATCCTGTCCCCGCGACTTAATACTCGCCTGAACTTTCACAGAGACAATCGCTTTTTGCACTTTAGGCAATGTTGCAAGCGCAGTTGTTTTGATATCTGCAAATGTTGCATTGATAAAACCAAACCAAACGATTGCCAAAAATATATTTCTAAAGTTGAATGATTTCACCTTATGATTCCTCCGGCCAAACTGGCTGCAACTCCAAAAAGAATGTATAAATTCCACGTTTAATGAACAGGACAATATATTTCGATGAGCTCTTTTGTTCGCTATTCATGATGGCTTCAAGCTCTGCCAACTTTTCAATATTTTGTCCGTTAACAGCTTGAATTAAATCTTCTTCGTGGAGACCACCGACAGAGGCCCATCCTCCAGGTTCGACTTCTGTTACAACGACACCTTTTACATTTTGATCGTAATTCATTTCGATTCTGTCATCGTATGACAGATCTCGCGCTTTAAATTCTAAAATCACATTTTCGTAGACTTTCAATTCCCGTAGTGGTTTCGGTTGTTCTGAAAGTGTTACTGCAATTTTTAATTCCGTCTTATCCCGAATTACTGTCAATTCAGGTGAACTCTTAATCCGATGAGCCCGTAGCATCGTTTCAAGAACGGATTCATGTTGTGCTTCGGAAGCTTCAACTGGCTGATCACCAACATGTGTGATGATATCGTTCACCTTCAATCCTGCTTTCTCAGCACTGCTGCCTGCCAAAATTCCGGTGATTCGTACGCCTTGCTTTCCAGGAACACCGAGAGCGGTTGCGAGTTTTTTTGTGAGCACCTGAGTTGTAACCGGTAAGTATGCTTTTCGTGCTTCTGGTGGAGGTTGTTGCGGTATTTTAATTCCTACTTCAACTACTGTTAGGAGGCGCTCGACATTTCGGTCAAAAGCGACAAGCGTTGGAACTGGTTTTGATTGTCCTTCCGTGATTTGATCGGTAATTTCTCGCATTGCTTTTCGATCGCTCACAGGCTTTCCTGCAATTTCAACGATTACATCTCCTGGCAGTAATGCGGGTGAAGCTTGATCGGCTGGTCCTCCGCCTTTGAAGCTGCTGACCATGACACCTGTTTTATCAACACGGCCTAATTCACGGACGGTTACCGTTGTTAAATCTTCAACAACCAAGCCCCATTGATTCAATTCCTCTTGCTTTCCTTGTGAATCATCACGAATTTCTGTTGTGAGATTTACGCGATGTTCCTTTCCATTGCGAAGTAAAACGACTTCGAGATTTTTTGCAGTCGCCTGTGAGAGCAAATATTGATGGAGGGATGGCAGTTCTTCACGAAAACGGATATTGATAGGATTTCCATCCAGCGAAATAATAATGTCACCCGGCAAAATTCCCGCACGCTGTCCGGGTGAATTTTTCATCACAGAAGAAACCACTACACCCCGTGAGTTGCCCTCGTTCTTTTTTACAATACTCTTCAACAACGGCTGAAAATTCAGTCCGGTCCAAACTCTCCTGATGCTGGAACGTTCGATCAATTCATCTGATATTTTTTGTACAAGCTCGCTTGGAATCGCGCCGCCCATTCCGCCACCAAAAAATCCTCCAAGGCTTATTTCATTGATCCCTACAATTTCTCCTTGAAGGTTGACAAGCGGACCTCCAGAATTTCCAGGAAGAATTTGCGCATCATGGCCGATCCATTTCACGAGCAAACCAACGTCTTCACCATCAAGAAGTAAATCGGAGCCGAATAAATCAGGAAACATCATCTCTTTGTTCGCGACAATTCCCCGCGTAACGGACTGCGAAAGTGCGAGAGGTGACCCCATTGCCAGAACAGCATCACCAATCTTCAATGCTTCAGATTTTCCAAAACGAGCAAATGGCAGCTTCTGCTCAGCAGGTGGTAGAGAAGAAATATCAAGCTTCAAAACGGCTATGTCGGTGAGTGCATCAGTCCCAACAAGTTTAGCTTCCAGTTCTTTTCGTGATGAAAGAAAACAACGGATTGCGGTTGCTTTCCCTGCTACATGATGATTTGTCACAACATATCCATCAGGGGAAATAATCACTCCACTTCCGGCTACAAGACCTTTCCTCTGTCTTCCATCATCGTAAGTTGCTGAAACAACTCTGATCTGTACGAGGGCTGGATAAACGGCGGAAATCGCGGGCTCCATTGAAATCTGAACCTGCTCCGGGACAACGGAAGATTCATCTCCAGAAAGAAGGAGGGCAAAATTCAGAAATAGAAGAACGATCAGAGCGCAGCGATAGAAAGGTTTATGGTGTTGAAACATTATTTCGTTAGACGAAAGATGTAATTGAATATGGTTAGCCCCCAAAAGTCAAACCCTTTTGCCCTTTAGGGACCGCAGGCATGCCTAAGTTCTAAAGACAGGGATTTTGAAAGTAGCGTCGAAATCGATCCCAGGAATTTTGGAGATAGCATTCAACTCCCAATTGTCTGATTCTTTTCCAGTCTTAGCATTTTCTGGAATTTGCACATCTACTTGAATGAATGTTTTTCCATCAGCACCTGTGAACGGATTCGTTCTTGGTTTTTCATTTTCAGAAGTGCGAATGGCGTCTCCTTTATACATTAGCTTGAGTGTCACTTCTGCGGATTGTGGGAGATTCATACCTGTTCGGATAGTTCCTTGTAACCTTTCGCCGGGTCGTACTGGAACCTTATTGAGCTGAAGAACTGCACGACCAAACCGAATCCATTGCAGGATCGAACCAATTCCCCATTTGATCACAAATAGTCCAACGAATGGAAAGATTAGCGCCCATAGTGCTTTGTAGTTTCCTTTGCTCAGTTCTCCAGGAATAAAAAGAAGGATAGGAACAGAAAAAAGAGCTGCCAAAATTGAAGTTGCTATCGCAACAAACATAGTGGAGCCGGCAGTAGTCTGACATTCCCCGCGACTCCAATCTGCACGACACTTCCATGGCTCGGCAGGAAATCGCTTTCTAAATGCCGAAGCCCGTTTTTCCCTGACATAACTAGCTAGAGAGCCGGCAAGCATACCGTATCCAATTCCGCCAAAAACTCCACCGAGACCGCCGAACAAACAAAGCATGGACAATCTAACATTGCGATACAAGATTGCTTGATCAGGCGAATTCGGATTTACGTAACAACGAAATGGTCTTCCGGAATTTTTGAAAAGTATAAGTTGGTCATAAATATCTTCATGAAAATGGCCCATATTGTCTCTGCCGAAATATCTTGAAACCTTTGAGCTTGTATATTTTCGGCCCTGGTATTCATATTCATATACGGCAAGTGCCTTGTAGACAGTTGATTTGCCGCCTGTGGTCCGGCCAGCACTAAGATCGGCAGAACGAATGATGGCTGGAACTTCTTTCCATGTTTGCATTCGCGCCCAGTTTATGAGGTCAGCGAAATACAGGTAAATTGGAGCTGTACCTACTGCAACAAAAGCAAAAATAAATACGAAACAACCGACTGATCCCTTTTCCGCCTTTTTCATAGTTCCAAGTTACGGGCGAGTCTTAGATTCGCCTCTACTACACAATTCGAAAAATGGGGATTTTGAAAGTTGCATTTAGATCAATGCCTGGAATTTCAGACTTCGCGTGTAATTCCCATTCGATTTCTGAATTTTCGGATTCTTTTCCGGTCGTTGGTACATTCTCCGGAATTTCAAAATCGACTTGAACGCAGGTTTTACCATCAGCGCCTGTCATGCCGGTACCGGTAGAACTTTGACTCCACTCGGTGTTCTTTTCAATTCTGGTTTTATTTCCCGAACGTACCCGTGTTGACCGGTCGCACTTAAGTTGCAATTGAACGATTGCAGATTGCGGCAGCTCAGCTCCAGTCTTAATCAATCCCCGTAAACGTTCTCCAGGTTTCACCGGATTTGCATTCAGTACAAGAACAGCCGACCCGAAACGTTTCCACTGGAGAACCGAACGGACTGCCCATGTGACAAAGAGACCTGCAATCACTGGAAGGATTAAGGCTATTAATGCTGCGAAGTTTCCTTCCATTAATTCCTTAGGAATAAAAATGAGGATCGGAATCGACAAAGTGAGTACAAAAATTGAAACTCCCACAGCTACAAACATTTTTAGTCCTGCAGAAGTACGCGCTTCCCCGCGACTCCAATCGGGTCGTGCTTTCCATGGCTGTCCAGGATACAGTTTTTCCAGTGCTGAACTGCGCCTGTTGTTGATCAGTTCTACGATCATTGCAGCCAGCACACCGAACCCAACTCCGCCAAATGCTCCAGCAAAAGCGGCATAAAAACAAAGCATTGCTAAACGTGATTTGCGATAAAGGATCGCTTGTTCTGGCGAGTCAGGATTTACGTAGCATCGAAAAGGCCTTTTTGAATCACGGTATCGGGATATTTCATTGTAGATATCCTGATGAAACGTTCCAATGTTATCGCTACCGGAATACCTTGAGACTCTTGTGCTTCGATACGTGCGTCCGCCGTAAACATATTCATATTCCGCTACTGTTTCATAGGTTGTCGATTTGCTGCTGCGACTCTGTTCAAGATTAGCGCTTAAGATAATTGCCGGAACTTCTTTCCAGCTCAACATCCGAAACCAATCAACAAAGTCAGAAACAAAAACAAAGGACATGAAAGTCCCGACTGCCGCAAATGGAAGGATAAAAAGAGTTACACAGCCGATCCCTCCGACCCCCATCTTTTTCATAATTTCAGCTTATTTTATATCATGAGAGGTTATGACAATCCTGAAGCTTCTCATTTTCTTAATCACGCTAGCCATTCCTGGAATCCCTGTCATGGGGTCAGATTGGAAGACGCCGGCCGTTGGAAAGCTACTTGTTGCCGATCGAACACTTCAGGATCCCCGTTTTGTACAAAGTGTTGTTTTGCTCTTTCGTTATGGAAAAGACGGCGCGGCTGGATTGATTCTAAATCATCCCACGCCTGTTGGAGTTTCAAAACTTTTTCCGGAGATTCCTGAAGTTAAAAAACGGACTGAGTTGGTGCACCTGGGAGGTCCTGTTTCACTCGATTCAATCTTTGTTTTGATCCAGAGCCCGCTTTCTAAAAACAACACAGAACATGTGTTCGAAAATATTTTCATCAGTGCGGATAAATCTGTAATGCAAAATCTGGTAGGCAAAATAGGAAATGAACCCCGTTTACGCTTCTATGCAGGATATGCCGGTTGGGGCGCCGGACAGCTTGAAAGGGAAATCGCAGGAGGGTACTGGCATGTCTTACCTGCCGATTCAAAAGCGATTTTTCATACAAATCCCACTGAATGTTGGCGAGAATTCTTGGAACGAAGCAGCGTAATCCAGGCTAAATTCAACACGAAGTAGTTTTCAAAAGTTTGTGTTACACTCGGCCTTAGGAACCCCATTTAATGAAAATAGGACTATTAACCCTGCTTGGATTCTGTCTTTTCGCGCCTCACGTTGGTGCACAATCGCTGATTTTTGACACCTCACTTTTTGTAGAAAACGATGTAGAAATCAAGACTCGTCTCACCGGGATCATCGAACAAATCCATGTTGATCGAGGTCAATCCGTGAAAAAAGGAACTCCGCTCGCGAGCCTTGAAAATGAAGATTTGAAGCTCGAGATGGAAAAGGCAAGAGTAACAATGGAGGAATCTGAGTCTGCATTTCAAAGAGCGAAATCTTTGCATGATCAGGAACTTCTATCGTCCCAGGAATATGATGAACGCAGATTGGGATTTGATCGCGCAAAAATGGAAAATGAGATTGCCCGCGTTAATTATGAAAAGAGTATTATCACGGCTCCATTTTCAGGAGTTGTCGTTGAGCGATACGCCCGTCTTGGTCAACGTGTGGTGGAGGATGAAGATGTTCCTTTATTTAGAATCACAGCTTCGACTCCGCTTTTAGCACGTATTTACGTTCAGGAAGAGCAACTCGGACAATTTTCATTAGGGAAAAAAGCTGAATTTGTCCCGAATACGGCAACTTCTAAGAAATTTACCGCAAAAATTAGATGGATCAGTTCTGTTATCGATGCTGGAAGTGGAATGGCACCGGTAATTTTGGAAATTCTAACTCAATCCGAAAAAGGGCAATTGAAACCAGGAACATCCGGCAAGATCACGATCGCAAATTAACGAATACAATATGGCCGAATCTGAACCACGGCTAATACTTCGCGATGCAAAGGGAGATGAACGTGTTGTTCGTCTGCAAAAAGATGATTTTAAAATCGGCAGACTCGGTGAAAACGATCTTAAAATAAATGATCCGTTTGTATCGCGAGTTCACGCGCAAATTACGCGCGTTGGAAATCAATTCCGCATCCAGGATTGCAGCAGCAAATCAGGAACATTCGTTAATGGCGAACGCATTCAAACACAAAAACCGCTCACACATGGAGACAAAATCCAACTTTCGCATAACGAATATCCTGAACTGATATTTCTAACAGGTGCGGACGCTAAGCCGCCAGAACCATTCCTGACATCCATTCAATCAACAACTTTTTTTGATCAATCTTCATCAGCAAATGACCTGCAACATGTTTCACGTTTTTTGGAAAGAGTCCGTCAATTTTCTGCCGGTGTTCCATTACACGAAATTCTTGATGTTGTGCTTGATATAGCGCTGGATATTACACATGCGGAACGAGGTTTCATTGTTCTTTTAGACGATTCAAAGCAACCCCGGTTTCAGCGCGGACGAAATAACAACAAACAGAACCTCAACGAAAGTGAGTTTCGAGTCAGCAGTACTGTATTGAATGATGTGATTCAAACAGGAACAAGACAAATTATGAGCGGCCCTAATCAAAATCCTTTTCCGCAGGCTGAAAGTATTGCAGCGCTGGAACTGAGCACAGTTGTTTGCCTTCCCCTACGTCAGTCTCAAAGCTTTGAAGGATCCGGAGAATTTAGTCTGAAAGTAAATGTGCTCGGCGCTATCTATCTTGATAGCCGCAAGGCTACGGCGATCCTGTCCACAATCAGCGAGGGCCTGTTGGAATCACTTGCAAACGATGCAAGTGCAGTTCTGATGAATGCGAAGCTTCTACGTGAATCGCGTGAAAAAGAAAAACTTGAGATGGAACTACATACGGCGCGTGAAATTCAGGAAAGCCTTTTACCTGAAATCCATGGAACCTATCAAACGTTCGAAGCTTGTGCACAAAATACTCCAAGTAGAAAAATCAGCGGTGATTATTATGACCTGATTCAGCTCGTTGATGGCCGGACGGCTTTTGTCATCGCAGATGTATCAGGAAAAGGGATCTCTGCAGCAATACTGACTTCACTTGTTCAAGGAGTTCTTTTTTCAGAAGTATCACGTCATAAGAATCTTCTGGAATCAATTGGAAATGTAAATCGCTTTCTGGTGCAACGCTCAAATATGGGGAAATTTGTAAGCCTCTTTATTGGAATCCTTGATTCAGATGGCAAACTTACCTATATAAATGCCGGACACAATCCTCCTTTTCTTGTGAAACAGTCCGGCGAATGGGTTGAACTTGAAGCAAGAGGAATGGTGCTGGGCGTTATCGAACAAGCCGTGCTTGAAGAACGAACAATTGATCTAAAATCGGGAGATGTATTGTGTCTCTACACTGATGGAGTGACAGAAGCGCATGGACCTGGCGGTGAACTTTTTGGAGAAGAACGTTTGCGCAATACACTGATTACAAATAGAGCTTTGAATTCAGAAAGCATTCTTCAAGCTGTAATTGATACCGTCACAAATCATACAACTGAACTTCCACGTAGCGATGATTTGACGCTGCTAATCGTCAAATACTTGTAGAGTCTTTGTGTCTTTGTGGTGAAAAAAACGTAGCTATGGGTAAAAGAAAAACAAGTACAAGCGCTTCACGTGTTTCATTGCGTCGAACTGTAGATTCCGTCATCGTACACGATTTGAAAAATCTTGCCTTCCGGTTGAGTGCTCTGCTTCAAAACATGGATTCAAATTATGAGAATCCACTGTTCAAAACAAGCATGATGGAAGTACTGGCTGATACGATCGGCAGAATGGATACAATCGTAAAACGCTTTCGGGATCATCAAAAGCAAGTCATTATCAAACTTCGTATCAATGTGAATGATGTTCTCATAGCGATTCTAGATTCGCTTCCGAACAAATCACTCCGGCAGATAAAAATCGAAACTAATTTTGAAGAACTTCCGCCCATCTGGGGAGATGCTTTTTATCTGCGGGAAGCGTTTATAAATCTCGTAGAAAATGCGATCGATGCAATGCCAGAGGGTGGAACATTGACGCTTCGTACATGGCGTGCCGATACTCGCACTAAAAAGCGGGTCGGAGTAGAGATTGCGGATACAGGAATTGGGATCACCCAGGAATATTTAGAGAGCAAACTTTTTCAGCCGTTTATGACTACCAAAGATCACGGCATGGGGCTCGGACTCTTTACGAGCCAGCAAATATTTGCACTGCATCATGGCCGCCTGGCAGTAGAAAGCGCCCCTCATGAAGGAACCACGTTTCGAGTTTTCTTCCCGGCAGAGTCTAATGCCTGAGAAAAAAATCGCACTCATCGAAGATGATCGTTTTCTGCGACAGCAAATCATATTTGCATTGGGTAAAGAATACGAAATTGTTGAAGCAGCAGATCGTCCTTCCGGCGAACTACTACTTCAAAAGGAAGATCCTGATCTTGTATTACTGGATCTTCAGCTTCCTCCAAGTGGAACGGTTGATGAAGGGCTCAATCTACTAGCAAAAGTTCACGAAAAAAATCCTGGATGCGTTGTCATTGTTATGTCCGGTGAAGCAGAAATGCAGTCCGTATTAAAAGCCATTGAAGCGGGTGCTTACGACTTTTTCCGTAAGCCATTTGATTTTATGGAATTGAAATTAATTATGCGCCGGGCTTTGGAAAAACAAGCGATGGAACGTGAGAATACGCGCCTGAGGGATGAACTGCGGGAAAAATATTCGTTCGAAAATATGATTGGCGTTAGCCCCGGGATGCAGCGTGTTTTTGAAGCGATCCGGCGGGTAGCGCAAGGTACTACTACTGTAATCATCCGCGGTGAAAGTGGAACTGGGAAAGAATTAATCGCACGCGCAATTCATTACCATAGTTCACGCAGCAGAGGTCCTTTTATTAGTGTGAATTGTGCCGCAATCCCAGAGACTCTCGTTGAAAGTGAGCTTTTTGGTCACGAAAAAGGAGCCTATACCGGAGCACATGCAGCTCATGCCGGTAAGTTTGAAACGGCAAATGGCGGCACGCTATTTCTGGATGAAATTGGTGCGATCCCTCTCACAGTGCAAACCAAACTTCTGCGCGTGCTGCAGGAGCGCAAGTTTGAACGCCTCGGAGGAAATCGAACGATTGAAACGGATGTGCGTTTGGTTACTGCGACAAATGAAGACCTGGAAGCAAAAATTCGAAAAGGTGAATTTCGTGAAGATTTGTACTTCAGGATTAATGTTTTTCCGATACAAGTTCCGCCTTTACGTGAGCGGCAAGAAGATATTCCGCTACTGCTTGATCATTTTCTTAAGAGTTATTCGAAAGACCGCCCGGCAGGTCCAAAACGATTTGATGCCGCAGCTATGGATACATTGAGAAGCTATCCATGGAAAGGAAATGTCCGCGAACTTGAAAATCTTGTTCAGACGCTTTTGTTAACGATCGATAGCGAAGTTGTACACAAAGAAGACCTTCCTTCACATATATCGTGTGCCGGTGGACCAGTGCCTGCGATTATGGATGACAGTTTGCCCTTGGATCGATCGGTTGAAAATTATGAACGTGAATTGATCCGCGCTGCAATCGAACGGGCAGGGGGAGTCAAAGCACGAGCCGCAGAAATTTTAGGCATTGATCGCAATCGTATGAAGTATCTGAGCCGCAAATATAATCTGTAGTAGAGCGTGTTATCGACACAACTTATTACCACGAAGGTCACAACTAAGTGGTTAAATCGAGCTCAGGTGGTTAAAAATTCAACCCTGGGGTTGAAAAATTACCCCTGTTTTGTAGGTCAAAATTCCATTCTCTCCTCAATAAAAAAGATGGCAACAAGCTTGCAGTACATAAAATCGTAATTAAGCAAACATAAAAAAATTGCCAACAGGAGGGCAAACCAAATGGCCGATGAGACAATTATCCGATTAACTGATGAGCAAAAAAGACAATTGAAAGAAGCAACCGGACAGGAACATTACGAATTCAAGGTAGAAACAGTGGGAACACATCTTACCCCACGCGTTGCACCAAAAATGACGATGGCGAAGAAAGCAGCGCCAAAGCAGATCATGGCAAAGAAAGCGGCACCAAAGCAAATCATGGCTAAGAAAGCAGCGCCAAAGCAGATTATGGCAAAGAAAGCTGCACCAAAACAAATCATGGCCAAGAAAGCAGCGCCTAAGATGACGCTTGCGAAAAAAGCTGCACCTAAAATGACACTTGCAAAGAAAGCAGCGCCAAAACAAGTAATGGCGAAGAAAGTAGCCCCAAAACGCTAAGATAAAAACTTTACCGCAGAGACACAGAAAACTCTGTGTTCTCTGCGGTAAACATTACCAGATTCGGGATTGGATCCAACGGCGTAGTTCACGAAAAATACGTCCCGCCACTGAATACCTTTCAGCTAAAATTTTTGCATCACCACGCATTCCAGGCAGCAATTTTCCTTCCGGATTTTGAATAATCGCAGTAGCCAGAAACTGGGTATAGGTTCCTTCTAATGCCTCGACACGCTTACGAATCGCAGGAGATACTTGCTCGAGTTTTCCTTCAAAAGTTTCAGTTGGATACGCCTCAAGTTTAAGTTTCACGGTCTGCCCTTTTTTCAAATCAGGGACATAATATTCACGTACTGGAATTTCAATCTTGACTCGATCCACTGCAATCATTTTACAAAAGACATCACCACGCTTTAAGAATTCGCCATATTTTTCTTCCACACGTGAAGTCGCTACTTGAGCAGGGATCGGAGATCGCAGCGAAAGATGGCTTAATTTCCGCTGAATCTCGGCATTTTGTGCAATCATTTCACGTTTCAAACGCAATGACTTCTGATATTCACTCGTATTTCCATCTATCTCAGCAATTTTTAAGTTTCGATCGATTGTAGAAAGCTCAGACAATAGCCGCGATGAATCTTGAAGGAGCTGAGGATTCTCCATCACAGCCAGTTCTTGTCCCGCAGAAACAGAATCGTTTTCACGAACCAGCACTTTGCGGATAAAACCATCCACTTCAGCTCGTATTTCGTTTTGTTGTACTGGTTGTACTTCAAATGGCCCGGAGACCTTCATATGAGTTTTTGGAATTGTCGCCAGCAAAAGCAAAGCGATAATTACAACGGCTGTAGATTTGTTCTTTAATTTTTTTAATAACATTTCTTTTTTATCAAGATAAACGAACCGCAGAAAATTATAACCTCCGCGAATTTCCTTGCGAAAGAGAAAGTAAACAGTACCTGCAAGAAGAACATATCCGAACCCCCGAAATGTCTCCAGGTAAACATTTCGTAACCAAAAAACAATGAGGACGTACAGTGTTACTGTGTACAGTATCGCGCCTATACCGTAAGCCCAGTAAATACGTCTTTTTCTTCGAGTCAGTCCTTCCAACTCTTCGACCTTCAGACCGAACAATTTTTTGATCCTTCGGGTGATGTGTGCAAAAGACTCTTCGCGCAATTCGGGGATCTCAAGTGTGTCCATCAAAGCATAGTAACCGTCAAGTTTGATCAACGGATTCATGTTGATCAAAAATGATGAAACTCCTGTAAACAAAATTACTTGAAATGCAAAGTCATATATGAGTGTCCCAGGCACAGCAAAAAACCAGACGAAGGTTGCAATGGAACATAAAACCAGTTCGCTATAAACACCAGCAAAAGTAACCCAGAGCCGTTCTTTCCGCTTTGTCAGGAGATACGAATCACTGACATCACAATAAAATGCAGGAGTTAAATAAAACAGGAGTAAGCCCATTTGCCTGACTTCTCCGCCAAAGTTTTTAAGAGTCATGCCATGTCCGATTTCATGCAATGTACCGGTCGCAGTCATCAGAATCAGGAACACAAGAATTTCCCATAATGATTTATCGGTGAATGTGTAAAGTTGGATTGTTCCCTGCTTAAATTCTTCCCATTTAAGAATGTTTACTGCCGCCATCATTAAAATTGCAGTGAAAGAAATAATGAAGAATGGTTTTGTGTAAAGAAATCGCAGATACGGGATCACCTTGTTAAACGATTCATCAGGGTCCCATGCTGAAAATGTAATCTCAAAAAGATTTTTGAATTTACTTGTATCGGCGCGGTTCTTTCGCTGCTCTTTGATTCGCTCCATGAATTGAAGACTTTTTTCCATTGCGGGGAGAGTCAGCAAATCCATTTCTTTGAGTGATTGACGATAACTGATTACAGTTTCATCATTGATAACTTCGTTCGAGTTTTTGTTGTTGTACTCTTCAACAATCTGGTCAATGGTGCGGGTTCCATCAAAGAACGCTATGATTTCCCACTCATCGGGAGTGAACTTGTAATACGCTTGAATCAGCGGATCTTTTATTACGTAATAAACTTCATCTTTTTGGGCGAGGCGCCGCACAACAACATCAGGACGAAGCGCGGGCATAATTGCATCAGGTGCTGTGGAACCCAGTTTTCTTGTGGGAGATTCTGAAAGATGTTCGTAATAAGTCATAATTAATTTGTAGTAAGGCACGCAGCCGAGCGAATGCGAGGCAGTGCCGTAGCAATCAACTTTACGGTACTGCTCGCCCCCATAAATGCGGTTGAGCTGCGTACCCTATACTTACGAACGGAGCTCAGGGCATCCAAACCCAGAGTTTTTTCCATAGAAAACGGAAAGGTTGTCTCAATAAGACATAACCAATGCTGCGGTACCCGGTTTCAACTTTCGCTTTACCAACCATTCCCGATTTCAAAAGCTCTTCAGGATTTTCGACTTCAGCTTCTAAAATGTAATAGCGCCTCGATTCATTGCCTGTAAGTTCTGCTCCAAGATGTTTTACCGTTCCATAAAACTTCGCGGTTGGATAAGAATTCATTTTTAATGCTATTTTTTGTCCGGCCTTCAAATAAGATAAATCGCCTTCATCAATTGCGACTTCAGCTCGCACTTCCTTCACATTAGCGACTTCGCAAAATTCTTCACCTTTCCGGATAAGTTGTCCGGCCTTTTCTTCAATACGCGGCGTCATAATAATTCCATCAACCGGGGATCGAAGTTTTGTACGTCCCAACTGATCGTTTGAAAAATTAATTTCACGATTGACTTGTTCAATTTCGATCCTTTTTAAACGGGCAGTATTTGAATCGCCCTGGCTTTCACTTCGGCTGATTTCCTTAAACAGCACATCACGTCGCGATTGAAAGCCTTCCAATGCCAATCGGTAATCGTAGTCCTTCAAATCAGCAATTTCTTTTCCGGAGTTCACACGATCACCTTCGCGGAAGTGGACTTTTTGGACTATGCCTTCTACTTCAGAAACTACAGGCGTTCTTAACGAAGGAAGAATCGTGACATCCCCAACAACTTTCATGTTCCATGGCACAAGAATCAATAGCAACAGTGCAGCTCCAATCCCGGTTGCCCATGCGATTTTTCGGGTTCTGGGCATCTTCATGATCTGGGCTTTCTTTTTATAGAACGGCTTCATCAGATCAACAAGGGGTACCTGTCGGTAAAGTTGAGCATTGCGAATTGCTACGGTTGCTTGATTTGCCAGGATGCTTGCGACTTCCAGGTGTCGATCATCCAGAAAATAAGATGACGCACTTTCAAAACAAAGAATTCCTAACGCACCTTCTTCATCCTTCAGTGGAATAGCAACGAAGGATTTTTGTCCAGTTTTTTCAAAGTATGCTCTAAACTTTTCCTGATCTTCCTCACGTTCCGTAATGATCTTTTTATTGAATTCAGAGACATAAATACCTTTATTCAAACCAGCTGCCCAGGTCAGCATGCTGTGCAGATCCTTCATCTCCTGACTTTTTCTATCGACTTCAATACGTCCGGAGACTGCACCAATATCAACCTTTCCTCGATCCACGAGTGATATCGAGGCTCGATCATAAGGAATTAGATTCGCCGATTGATTTACGATTGTTAGAAGAACCCTGTTGAGATCGAGTGTTGATGTAATTTCATGGCTTATTTTCAGCAAAGCATCGAGCTCTTGTGCTTTCCGCTCAGCAGCAAGAAGATTCGCATTATGAATCGATACGGCAGCTTGAGTAGCAAGATCATTCAATAGGAATTGATCCACTTCGTTATAGTGAGGGTCCCCTTCGATCCGATTCATAACCTCGATCACTCCGAGAAATTCATCCTTCACTTTTAGAGGCGAAACCATATACGTGATAACAGGAGATTCTTCCGGATTCGAAAATCGTTTCCGTAAACGCTCTTCTTGAGAGGCGTCTTCAAACAGAATGCTTTCTCTGGTGTGCGATACATCACACGCTGGATCATCTTCAAGCGTTTTCACTGATTCAAAAATTTCGGAATATCCACCCGAACTGTATCCATACGTGAGGTTCTCTCCATCAGGAACCCAAATGGTACACGTTTGGGCTTCATGAATTTCGCGAATCTTTTCAGTGATGATCGGGAGGAGCTCACTCAATTCAAGCGTGGAATGAAAAATCTGACTGATATCATAAAGAAGAGTTAATCTGGTGATCGCGTGTAGCTGACTATTCGTTTGATCTTCACGCATCTTCCAACTTCGTATCGACATCAGATATAAATCAGCACACTGGCCGACAAAATCGATGTCTTCTATGGGGAAGGCCCTATTATTTCCCGAGTGATAGACAAATTCGAAGACATAATCTGGCTCACCTTTCGCTCGCAACGGAAATACAAGGATCGATGAAAGCTCTTTATCATCGCTGAACTGTAGATGCTTATTCGGCTGCTGCAATGATTCGCTTTTCAGAATTGCAGGCTTTCCGCCGCGATAGGCTTCTCCGAGAAAATCGGCGCCCGGCGAAACATTTCGCAGTTTTATTGCTTTTCCTTCGAAAAAAGTAATTGCGGGTTTTAAGACTCCCTTATCCGCTGAAAATTCCCACAAAATACCGCTGTCTGCTTGAAGAGCGTTACAAATGGAATTCAGCGACGTTTGAAGCGCTTCTTGTTTGGATTTGCAGGACAGAAGGCTGTGCGCCAGACGATAAAGTTGTGGCAATCTTGCGGCATTTTCGCCAATCATTTGGTTTATTCTGACTCAGCCGCAGGTGTTAAGCAATGCAGGCGAGTCTTAGCCCCTCGCCCTTAGGAAGAAAATTTGCAACCTATGTCCTTTTAAAAACTCTATCTTTATTAAGAGGGCGAAAATTGAAAAATGGGCGCTAAACCGGCAGAAATCGCTTCAAATCTTGCCTTAACTGACGACGAAGTCATTAGCCGAGTCCGTCGTGGCGAAACTGCCTTATTTGAAATAATCATGCGCCGATATAATCAAAGGCTTTTTCGACTGACACGCGCTGTGCTCAGAAACGATACTGAGGCAGAAGATGTAATTCAAGAAACATACGTAAGAGCATTCACCTACCTTCATCAATTTGCCGGTAATGCAAAATTCAGTACATGGCTGACGCGCATTGCAATTCATGAAAGCCTTGCTCGATTGAAACGACGAAAGAGAGTTATTGCATTCGGAGAAGAATCGAAGTTGGAGGAAGGAATGTTAGTTCTTGAATCAAGATCGAATCCGGAAGAAGAATTGACCCGGCGACAGTTGGGACAAATTCTGGAATCCGTGATCGATTCTCTACCACCAAAGTATCGCGCTGTATTTGCATTACGCGACTTGCAAGGCTTAAGCACACAGGAGACTGCAGAATGCCTTCAAATTGGAGAAGAAGCAGTAAAAACACGCATGTTTCGGGCAAGAGCCCTTCTTCGGAAAAGGCTTGATGCTAAACTCGGTGCCGGGTTACGAAAGCTCTTTCAATTCGACGGCGAACGATGTGATCGAATCGTGAATCACGTCATGAAGCGCATTAAATAACTGAATCCCCCTCTCCTATACAATCTCCTGAAGATTCCTCACATGTTACAATGTGGCAGAGTACTCACCTGTCTCTAGAGGAGTTTGCTATGCCCGTGAAAAAACAAATCTCAATTATTCAGGAAAATCGCGTTGGGAGCTTATTTAACATCAGCGCAGCTCTGCTTAGAAAAAAAGTGAACATCCTTGCCTTATGCATCCATGATGTCAATGAATATGGCATCTTAAGACTGGTAGTGGATAATCCAGGGAAGGCACGTCAGGTACTCACAAGAGAGAAATATACATTTTCAGCACAGAATGTAATCGCTCTTGAAATGGCTCATGAGCCAGGTGCTTTGGCAAAAGCAACAAAGAAGTTGACCAGAGAAAAAATCAATATTGAATATGCATACGCGTGCGGTACGGGTGAGAATGCGCTTGCGATTCTCAAAGTCTCTGATACAGCGAAAGCGGATCGTCTGCTGAGTGGATCCAAATATTAAAATTTTTGATGATTTTTTAATAATTTATTGGATCGTTAGGTTCCAGGTGAAAGAGTCAGTCCGCAGTTTTTGAGGATCCCTTTTTATATGAGTCGTTTTGTCAGTTATTTTTACCACCACTTGATGGTTACCTGCAGGAAGTTGATTTTTCGCCAAATTGAAATTTGACCTGGTGCTGCTTTGAAGAACTCCATCCACAAACCATTCAAATTGTAGCCGCACTAAAGGCACAGGTGCAGGTTTCACTTTGAATTGTTGCGCTGCATTTCTGGACAACACAATCTCGGTGTTAGCTGGCGTAGGATTATCTATGAACGCGATCCGTTCCAAAGCTTGCAGTATGTGAGCTTCTGCACACACCGAATCCAATTCCACACCAAGGGTCCGCATTAAACAATCTGCTTTGGGACGAACATACTCTGTAGGATGAAAAAACGCTCCCTGAAAGATTCCGATTACATCGGTCAGTGTAGTTGGAGTCGGCACAGGTGTTTCAGGAAGAATCCAATCCTTCCATTTGATTGTGGTTCTGTCCTTAATTTGCGTAACATTTGGATACAATGCTTCCGTAAATGGTGGCGGGCTCGGATTTACAGCATCATACTCATCGGCAAGTGAGGCATATGTGTGAGCAATTTCATGAAAGAAAATTTGCTGCGCCTCATTATTAATTGAGAAAACAGAAACGGGACCGCCTGATCCGCCATATTCAGGATCATTGACAACTGCAATTGCGAAATCAAATTGTGGAACAGAATCCGCAGCCGCTGCAAAAGCCTTTTCGTAACTGATGCAAAGCAAACGAGGAACGCCGAAGCATCCATATACGGCATCGAGAGCCGTATTTTTATTTGTTCCTGGATGATCTGCGCCTGACTCCTCAGACACAAGAGGCACGGCATAAATGTTCAACAATCGAAAATATTCCGACCACGGAAATAATTTTTTCCAGCTTGCAACAACTTTTCGAACTGTTGCTAAAAACGATGCTCTTTGTTCTGCTGTATAACCTTCCGCTAGAAACACCATGTCAATTCTGTTTTCCGGCTTTCCAGTCTTTTGTATATTAACCGGGGCAATTTCAGGAAGGGCTTTTGCTGCTCGCATTGAAGCAGCCATTTCCTCTATCCGGATCGAACCTAATTTATCCAAACGCTTTGAGTGGATTGCATTGCCGTCCTTAGGTTCTAATACGCGATGAAAAAAATCGATACTCGCTGAATTGCTGAAGAATGGAAGCGTAACAGTGGCGATGCCATTTCTATTTCGGATTGTCCCGCCATGCAAACGGCCGGTTAAATCTGGTTCATCAAAAAATATTGTTCTGGGGTCCTGCAACGTATCTTCAAAGAGTATCCCTCCTTTATTTGATACGATTCGAAATAAAAGTGGATCGTTACGATGTTCGATTGAAAGTTTTCGCTTTTGCACTTCACCCGAATGAACTGTTGCACGAATCAACCTGACTTCTGAAGACTGAATTTCGATGTTCATCCTTATGAACATCCCTTGAATCGATTCGGCAAAAACTTCAGACGAAAAACATACCAGAAAAACAATGATTGAAACGGAAGGCAATCCCTTCATGTATCTGCTCCCTGATCCAAACTCGCGCTTTTAAGAATTTATGACCTTACAAGCCTTGCTGCAATAATGATCAACTACTTCCCCGTAGCTGCAGTCATGGAATTACAGTATAGACAAGGTTATAATAGTACTCGAAAATGGCTGATGTCTTAGATATTCAAAAACGGAAAAAGGGTGATGTTGTCGTTCTTGACCTCTCGGGGAATCTCACTCTGGGTGCTCCTGAACAATTATTTAAAGATACAGTCGCCGAGCTTTCTTCTCGTAAACAAACGAATATTCTTGTAAATCTTCAAGGTGTGGAATTCATGGACAGCTCAGGTGTTGGAGCGCTTGTAAAGAGTTTCACAACGATTTCCAAGAGCGGCGGCAAATTCAAGCTTCTTCAGGCTGGAAAATTTATTCAACACACATTGAAATTGACAGGTTTGCTCGGAATTTTCGAATTGTATGATGATGAAGCTTCTGCGCTAAGTTCTTTTTAACTATCCACAGTTTTGCAAGAACCGAGAATTCTTCAATTACCTTTTGTCCGGCAACAAAGAATGACCCATCTCTGATCAAAGGTTTTGCGATTTCTGATCGTACAGCAGAACCCCAGCTTTGACCAACCCGCCCATAGTTCTTGTGTCATATCCCTTTTTATGAAAATAAAAGGGCCAGTGAAGCCCTGGCCCATAAATCAAAAGCGTAAGGTCTCGGGTCCGATAAGGTGGAGACTTATAATTTTGGCGGTTTCGCTTTACCCGGCTTTCCAATTAGAGACGCGTTTATGTCGATGTTATCGAGATACGTGGAGCCAGTTCCGGCATCAGTACCTTCATCGAAAATGATCTTTGCATCGTTGATTATTCCGACGGCTGGAAATCCTGCTCCCGCAAATTCGGCTGGTCCGAATCGCACACGCGTCCAGTTCACAACATCATCTGGAGCTGGAGTAGCAACTCCCGCAGTGCAGCCGAGCGTATAATCAACAGTATCGATTGTCACAACAAAACGCGGAGAGGTCGCAGTACAGTGTCCGCCATTAAGATAGTCGAATCCTAACTCTGTCAAATCTGTAACGAGTTTGTCTTTCAACCAGCGGATTTTTGCACCTGCTGACGCGTTAGTGGCGCTTAATGTATCTTTTTGCAGATACAATGCATGTCTCGAATTTCCGGCATCAGGCAATCCAACTCGTGTCAGCCAGGCGGATGCCACTAAATCTGTATCTTCAGGATCTAAAACGAATGCCTTTGCGGCGAATTTCTTACTCTGACCATTCCCGCCTTGAACAAACCCCGCAGGAATGAGAATCACTAAGATCAGGAGCGTAATGGAAGCTTTTTTCATGACCAATCCTCACTTCACTCGTCTCACAGAGGATTCGTCTGAGTTTAATATAGCAAAGAGCAAGCCAGATTGCTCCTTGTTATTGTAGACGAGAGGCGTCCCATGAATGAGACGCCGGATCCATTTTCCGATTGGAATACTGATTCTTAATCGGTTGGCTCGTCCAAATCCAGCGTGTCACAAAATCGAAACACTGCGGCAGGAAATTAACCTTAACGAAACAGATTACTTCCTAATCAGGTGTTCATATTTCAATGGCTGTCCCGTTTCCCATGGACGGTATTCATTACAAAAATCGATCCGTTCACCCAATGGTGGATGGGTCGCTCGCATTAATTTCATAATTAGACCCGGTCTTGGGTTGCTCAAGTTTTCTTGTTGCAATCTTACAAACGCGTTTGCTGCTTCATAATTATCCCTTGTTACTTCCAGCGCGAAACGGTCGGATTCATGTTCTTGATGACGCGTAAATGTAAATGCTGCAGGCTGAATCACAAGCGAAAAAATGTTAACCAGTAAGAGAATCAACGGCAAGGATGCGATATCGGATAGCCTGTCAAAACCAAAACGATTCTTATAGCGTTGAATGAATCCGCCAGCAGTACGATAGGCAGCATACAGTATCAGGAGAGTAAGTACAGAGAAAAAGGCAACGGATTTCCAAACATGCCCCAGAACATAGTGACCCATTTCGTGTCCCATGACGACAAGAAGTTGTCTTTCAGTCAGTTTAGAAATGATGGTGTCCCATAAAACAATCCGCTTCGTATTTTTGAAACCTGTAACATACGCATTTACAGTTTTCGTATCAACGCTTTTGTCAACTTCGAAAACGCGGCTACCTTCAATTCCCACTCGATCCGCCAGTGCCAGAATTTTTTGTTCAAGTGATTTATTTTTCATTGGCCCAAATTTATTGAACAGCGGATCTATCCAGATTGGAGCGATCAAAATCATAAGCAAAAAGAATGGAATGGCCAGAATACTTGTATAGAGCCACCATCGCTTCGGGCTCTTTTCCAGCAAGAGGTAAGGGATCCATAAAAAGAGCACGCCCATGATCAAACCGATCAACAATCCTTTCAATGAATCTCCCATCCATTTGCTAAACGTCTGATTCGATAAACCGTAAGCATGCTGGCGTACAAAATCCTGATAGTAGGAAAGTGGAAAATAGATCAAAAAGTTTAGTATTGTGAAGATGATGAAATAAATGGCAATAACAAAAAACCACTTGCGGCCTGTTTTCTGTGCCCAATCACGGATCCTTGCAGAAAGTCCTGTAAATAAAAAGAGCGCAGGAATCAGCAACCCTAATACGGTATTCGTAAACCAGAGCACTACTCCGCTTTTGTAATATCGAACGGCTTTCTCGGTCATAACTGGAACAGGTACACGAGCTGATTTCTCTTCGATCTGAACCCTCGAAGTCGTAGAATCCTTAGTCTCTTGTTGTGCTTCAACGAAAGGGGAAAACAGTAAGAAGAACCCGGCAATGATAAGAAGGGTGCGCATAGTTTTTCCTCGCTTTATCTTATTATTCTTACAATATGATTGAGTACAAGCGGACAGGGAGCGGACCCTTCCTGATTTGTATCCCGGGACTTGATGGAACCGGTCGGCTCTTTTCGCGGCAAGTTGAAAGCTTAAGTTCAAACCACACCGTAATCACTTTTGCACTGCGCAATGAAGCGTCTTTTACTTATTCTGATCTGGAGAGCGATGTTCTCGAAATCTTGAATCAAGAACAGATTGAAAAAGCAACTGTGATCGGTGAATCCTTTGGCGGAACGGTTGCACTTCATTTCGCTTTAGATCATCAAGAGAGGATTGAGCAACTTGTGCTTGTAAATACATTTCCTTATTTTCGAAGACGCAAGTTACTCTGGCTTGCAAAAACTTTACTGCCCTTTGCATTTGTGCCAGTCATTCGGAAAAGCCGAGATATTCTGACCCGGCCAATTTTATTGAGTGAACTGGTCGATGAAAAAGGAATTGAAGTGCTTTTTAAATATTCATGGTCACACACATATCCAGCATATCGTCAAAGAATGAAATTGATTTCCTCGCACGATGTCCGCGCAAGACTTTCGGATATTCATGTACCTGTAACGATTGTTGCAGCTGGTCGCGACAAGATTATCCCATCAGTGAAAGAAGCAAAATTGATGGCGGATCAAATTCCGAATGCCAGAATCCATCTTCTTCCAAATCATGGTCACGCTTGTCTTCTCTCAGGTTCATTTAGTCTTGATTCGCTTCTGTCAAACAATCTCCCCAAATAAAAATCTTGCGTTAAAATAAACTGCTGCACTCGAAGTCTCTCAAAAAAACAACGGAGGAGGTTAATCGATGATCCGAATCATTTCTGTAGCATTCCTGATTGGAAGTTTATCCATCATGGGCTGTCAGCAGACACCAAAGCAAACGGAGACTGTAGCTGAAAAACAAATGCCAAAGGAAGATCCTGCAGCCCGCGGTAAATATCTCGTAACAATCCTTGCCTGTAATGACTGTCACACACCATTTAAGATGGGAGCGAATGGGCCGGAACCTGATATGACACGAATGCTATCGGGGCATCCCGAGTCGGAAATACTCCCGCCACCACCAGCTCCACAAGGTCCCTGGATTTGGGGCGGCGCCGGCACGAATACCGCATTTTACGGACCATTTGGTGTTACATATTCGCCGAATTTGACGCCTGATCAAAACACAGGAATGGGAATTTGGACCGAAGATATTTTTATAAAAGCTATAAGAACCGGAAAACATTTCGGAACATCTCGTCCGATTATGCCTCCTATGCCATGGCAATCTTACTCAAAAATGACTGATGGAGATTTGAAAGCCATCTTTGGTTACTTGCGATCAATTCCTCCAATTAAAAATACAGTTCCGGATTATGTTCCTCCACCACAGCAACCTTAAAACAAAACGGGGCGCGGTTGCGCCCCTTGATTCTTTTTTGAAGGCTTGTTATTGCCTGAGGATTGGTTGGTTAAACGCGGATCATAGATAGCATGTTTGCAGTGATTGCAGCATTCAGTGCAGGATCAACTGCCGGTTGAATCTGGGCGACGGGTTGATCAGGGCGAAAAGCATTTGTCTGTTCTGCTTTCTGCGCTTCATTGACCATTCTCAAATTTTCATACCGTCGCACCCACTTTTGATCAGTTTCTTCGATGTGGAAACGAATTTCAAAATTATTTTTCTTTGACTTTTCAGTCTCTGCAGATTTTATAGATTGATCTTCAAACTGCGGAGACACATATGAATCCTGGTATTCTGCGATTCCCTTTCTGACACCGGCTTTCTGTGCAACAGATGAAGAGACCTGTGTATCCTGATTGTTTTGAAGGTCGGGCGGCTGAATATAAACCGGTGATGAATAACCGGAACCAATAGGTGAAATCATTTTCGGCACCTCCTGGGCGTTTGCCCTAACCAATTGAATTATCGGCAGGAGGTTTTCGTTGTTGCGTATACCTATAGGACTTAGAGAGCCCTGCCGAGGAGGTGAAGCCAAATTAGAGGTTGTTTCTGGCGGTTACAATCGATCAGGATCGACCCAACCAGGCAATGCTCCTTGTCGACGAGCATAATCCTGAAATTCCTCAAGATCCTGCTGAAGCCTGGAAAGTTCCTTTTTTGCCTTTTCGGCGTCACGGCATACTTCCTGCGCCGCTTGAATCGTAGATGCATCATAACCGCTGCCAGCTATCGGGATCAAAACGCCGTTAATTTCGACATACTGTGTGGGATCAGTCACTGCATAAGCCGCTTGCTTACCTAGATCTTCGCATTCTTGATCCAGTTCTTCCGCATCGCGCTGAGCGTCGCGAATTGAAATTGCGAAACGACGTGTTTCTTCTTTCCAATATTCTTCCGATCGTACGGATGTTCGATCTTCAGTAGTTCTTTCTTCTGCGGGATCAGACCCTTCTTCGCCTTCTTCTTCAACAGCTGTTTCGGTTCCGATAATTGAAACCTCAGGCATTTTATCCAGATCCTCTTTTCGCAGCACTCGAACATTTCCCTTTTTGTTATCACGGGATTCGCGCGCTACTTCTGCAACACTCGAAGGATTTTTCGATGTAATTTCCGGCTGTTCATTTTTGGCTTTCGATGTATCTGGTTCTGGTTCTCTTGTGATTTGACTAGCGTTAGCATCCAACTGCGATTTCTTTACAAAAATCACAATTCCTTGCGAATCACGGATGCGATAACCTTCAGCATCTTCCTCAACTACAGTACCTTCTATTTTCTTACCGTTCTTTAATACCAGCGTGTCAGCAAAAAGCGAAGTACTTATCACCAAAACCGCCATACACAAACTTAAGGTCTTCATATTTACTAATAGTATATGGAGCGGGATGGTTTTATCCATCGGTAAAAGACCGGCCTGGACTGAGTCCAATCCAGACCGGCCACCGCGACGCGCACAGGGTTTAGTAGGGTGCGCGCGTCCATTGGAGTATGCCCTTAAACGCAGGGGAAACATTCCCCTACTATCAAACGCGAGAAAAATTCAAAAAGACTCTCATGAGGTCGAAGAATATTAATTTGACGGATCAAAGATGCTCGAAATAAGATAAAAGCCTGGAATCCAGAGAATCATGGGGAAGGATGACGGATCCATCGCCAGAAAAAGTTACACAATGGCTTGTTGACTGGGGGAAGGGCGACGAATCAGCTCTTGAGCGATTAACTCCTCTGGTTTACGAAGAATTACACAGACTAGCAGCCCGATACATGGGCCGGGAGCGTCCGGGTCATGTCTTGCAAACGACTGCCTTAGTAAATGAAGCCTATCTAAGACTGGTTGATCAACGGAATGTTCATTGGCAGAACCGTGCGCAATTTTTTGGAATTGCTGCGCAGATGATGCGAAGAATTCTAGTTGATCATGCCCGAAGAAATCGTTATGCAAAACGAGGTGGCGGTACACAGATAATTCCCCTCGATGAAGCAGCCCTTGTTTCCGAAGAAAAAAATGAAGAGCTACTCATCTTAAATGATGCTCTTGAAAGGCTTTCTGCACTTGATAAACGCAAAACACAAGTTGTGGAGCTTCGCTATTTTGGAGGTTTATCTGTTGAAGAGACTGCCGAAGTTTTGAAAATTTCATCCAATACAGTTTTGCGAGATTGGAATTTTGCGCGAGCCTGGCTGCACCGCGAAATAAAAGGTACTTAGGATTTCTTTGCGCACTTGCGGTGAGTATTTCATTTCTTATGAATCGATGGGATAAAATTCAAGAAATTTTCCAGAATGCTCTGGAACTGCCGGAAGAAGAACGTCCAGGCTATCTGGATACCGCATGCAGTGAAGACACCACATTACGCAGTGAAGTGATTTCGCTTGTTGAATCTCACGAAAGTTCAAATCGCTTTCTAGAGTCTACTGTTGGACTCCACGCTTTCAATGCATTTGTTCAAGATCAAACGCGTCAGTTGATTGGCGATCAAGTTGGGAAATACAAAATTGTGCGTGAAATTGGACGTGGCGGGATGGGTGCTGTTTATCTTGCAGAACGAGCCGATGATCAATTTCGCAAAGAGGTAGCGATTAAGCTTGTTCAACCTGGAATGGGTCCAGACCAAATCGGTAGATTTCATCGAGAAAGACAGATCCTTGCAGAACTGAGTCACACAAATATTGGGAGTCTAATTGATGGCGGAACCACACCGACTGGTATTCCATACCTTGTTATGGATTACGTTGAAGGTCTTCCGATCGATGAATTTTGTGACAACAACCGTTTGACACTCATTCAGCGTTTGTTGTTGTTTCGTACAGTTTGCTCTGCCGTTCAATATGCACATCAAAACCTGATCGTGCATCTCGATATTAAACCAAGCAATATTCTGGTGACATCAGATGGCGTTCCAAAATTACTTGATTTTGGTATTTCAAAGCTGCTGAGTCCTGACTCTCTTTCAGATGCAGCGGAACGCACCGTAACGGTTCTCAGAAGAATGACTCCAGAGTATGCCAGTCCTGAACAAATTCGTGGCGAACCGTTGAACATTGCGAGTGATATTTATTCGCTTGGTGTTTTGCTTTATCAGATCCTGACCGGACATCTTCCATATCATTTCAAGAATCGAGAAGCTCTCGAAGTTGCTCGCATTGTATGTGAAGAACAGCCGGAACGTCCAAGTTCTGCAATCACAAGAACGATCGTTTTGAAAGAAGCATTGCCTGAACCGGTTCATGTGCTTCGCGCGACAACGCCTGAACGTTTACAACGACAGCTCAGCGGCGATTTAGACAACATCCTGATGATGGCTTTGCGTAAAGAGCCTGCGCGCCGTTACGTATCCGTGGATCAATTCTCTGAAGACATTCGGCGCCACATTGAATCGTTACCTGTGAGTGCACGGAAAGATACGATTCGATATCGATCCGGAAAATTTATTTCGCGTCATAAAGCAGGCGCCGCCGCGGTTCTGCTGGTGCTCATCAGTCTCATCGCTGGAATTATTACCACAACATGGCAAGCAAGAATTGCGCGGCAGGAGCGTGATCGAGCCCGTCTTGAAGCAAGAAAGGCTGAACAAATTAATACATTTGTGCAAAGTATGTTGAGTTCCGCCGATCCTGAAGCCAGCGGAAAAGATGTAACGGTTGCAGAAATATTGGAAGAAGCTTCAAATCGTGTTGATTCCGAACTAAAAGGTCAGCCCGAAATTGCTGCTGAAGTAAAAACGACTCTTGCGAAAACGTATATGGGGCTCGGGTTGTATGAAGCTGCAGAGCCGTTATTGCGATCCGCACTCGATCTCCGTATAAAACTTCATTCTGAACAAAGCCCTGAAGTTGCGCTCAGCTTAAACCATCTTGCGCTGGCAATCGAAAGTAAAGGAGATCTTGAAACCGCCGAACCGATGTTCAGGAAGTCTCTTGCGATAATTCAAGCAATCCACGGCGAAGAACATGAATACGCAGCGATGGTTTTAAATAATCTTGGCGAACTTTTGCTTCTGAAAGGTGACCTGACAGGAGCCGAACAAGCTCATCGCAAGGAACTGGCGATTCGCCGAAAAATCTTCGGCAATGAAAGCGTTGCTGTTGCAGAAAGCTTGAACGATCTGGGCGTTGTACTCGGAACAAAAGGAAATTTCAAAGAAGCGGAACAACTTCAGCGCGAGGCGCTGAGAATCATCAGAAAGATTCGAGGTAGCGATCATCTTGAAGTTGCTTCAGCATTAAGTGCGATTGCCGCGTTGATTTCAGAACGAGATCCCAATGAAGCAAAAAAGATGTTTAATGAATCGATCGCAATTCGTGAAAAAAAATTGGGGAGTTCCCATCCTCAGGTTGCATGGACACAATACAATTATGCTCATCTCATCTATGACGAAGGCAATTACCAGGATGCTGAAGCGATTTTGAATCAGATTCTACTATTACGTGGCACAACACTTCCAGAAAATCACAGTTTGATTCATAGTTCATTGCAGTTGATGGGAAGAGTTTTATCTGACAAAGGCGATCCGGCAAAAGCAGAACCCTTTTTGCGCGAGAGTTTAGAACTTCGAAAGAAAACGCTTCCAGAAGGACACTGGTTAATTGCCAGCTCACAAAGCGCCCTCGGCGATAATCTGACGAAATTAAAGCGCTATAAAGAGGCAGAAGAATTACTGGTTACCGCCGCCGAAAGCTTAGAGAAGTCACTAGGAAAAGACCATCAGCGAACGCGTGAAACAGTACAATCCTTGACGAAACTTCGGAAAGAAATGGCCGCCACCGGCAATTTGTGATACTGCGTTTATATTATTAACTTTTGTTGATTAGCCCCCGGCTTACGCCGGGGTAACGAGATTGTGAATTAATCCAGCCCACTTGAAGCAGGCGAAAGACTATATACTTGAACACTCTTACGCCCGCTTTCAGCGGGCTAATTTCTTACATGGATATTGGAACCTCCGGCTTACGCCGGGGGCTAATTCTTCGTGGTTAAATATCGATTAACGACAATTGCAGTTCTACTTGCAGCGTGCTGTTTTTCGGCCGCGCAAACTTCACACGAATCAGATATACAAGTTGCTGAACGTCTCCTGGAGCAAGCTGAAAAACAAACACAGGAACGTATTGCAAAAGACAAACTCAAAAATGCAAGAAAAGAACTGGAAAATCTCAGGAATAAAGTTCATCAAGGCCGAGCCGGCAATATTGTTCTCACTCTCCTGAGTTTTCAAAAGCGGCTTCGATCCTACCCTCAACAGGAAATTCTCCAAAAAGTACATCTGCAGATCTCAAAAATTCTCGCTGCCCAAAGAGTTTTTCGTGCGGCACGTCGCAAAGAATTTGGAATAGAAATCATTGAACTCACAGTACCTGAAGGAAGATTCAGCTTCTACCTTCCTGACGATGTTAAGGAGACGAACCCTTTTACTTACAGCGTTCAAGTTCAGCCATTTGGTTTAACCGACCTCGATCGTGCGGAAAATGAAAAAACTCTTTCGACTTATCGTACTGAGTTCGCATCACGACAGCTTTCAATATCGGCAACAATTCAACAAGTTTCTGTTGGTTCAGCACCTCCTTCCGCTGAGGCCGTCATAAGAACGCTTGAGGGCTTCGAAGCGGTAAGAACTGGAATATCTTTTTCTACGCAAGATTCAACAGAACAAACACAATCATCTCCACAAACTGCGGGTGAATTAGAAATCGACACACAACCTCCGCGTGAGCCTGTCATTGACATCGATATTCCTCATTTGTTATTTCAATTACCTTCGCTCAATCAAGCGGGACGCTATCTTGAAATTCGTGGCCCATTTGATGGCATTGCAGAAACCACTTCGTTGAGCATTAACAAGAATGGAAGTTTTATTCTGGCTGAATCGCCAAACAAGATGATTGCATTTAACCCGCGTCTAACAGGATTGTTGGAAATCAGGCTGATAGAACGGGAAAAGAAAGTTCGGTGCCGTTACAGGAATCTAGATCTTCGCAGCTGGGCCTCAGTTGAAACACTTTCGAGCGGAGCAAACGCAGTCTTTACTGTTCAACTTGATGCGCCTAACGATTTAAAATCTACCCTCTTTATTGCAGTGGAAAACAAAACTCCCGAAATTATCAGCGTTGAAAATGGTCCATTTCAATTTATCAGAGTTGAACCTGGAATGTTAAATGCGACTGGGAGCCTTACAGTCAGTCGAATCCTTACGGGCATGCATCCTGCACCTTTCCGAATTGATGCACGATTGGATACCACCTATTTGTTTGCTACTTGCAAACCGCCGGAATAGCTCAGAGGATGGAGAATAGAAGATAGAGAATAGAAGATGAGCTCCACTCTTAGAATTTTCCTCTTAGAATGATGTATCCCAGCCAGGAAAACATTAAACCAATTAAGAAGTAATAAATCCGGACATCTTCTATCCTCCATCTTCTATCCTCTATTCTCTATTCCCTTCGCGTGTTATAAAAGAAGGGGAGGTGAGCGAATGGAAAAAATTCCGCGTCGAACCATCCTGAAATCATCTGCACTACTTGCAGGAATGCATGTCCTGGGAGATACATTATCGGCTGTCAGTCCTAAGCTTCATGTTGCTGTCATTGGGGCTGGAGCATTTGGTGGATGGACCGCTCTTTATTTATTGCGGCGTGGAGTACACGTCACATTACTGGACGCATGGGGACCTGGAAATGCGCGCGCAAGTTCCGGCGGCGAAACGAGAGTGATCCGTGCAACGTATGGCGGCAATCGAATTTACACTCAGATGGCGATTCGTGCGCTCCAACTGTGGAAAGAAAATGAAGCCAAATGGCAGCGATCTTTTTACACACGAACGGGTGCCCTCTGGATGATTACTGGTTCAGGTGAATATGAAACTGCATCCATTCCACTGCTTGATGAAGCAAAATTCAAGTATGAAAAATTAACCGCAGATGAAGCTGCAAAACGCTACCCGCAAGTCAATTTCGATGGTGTTCAATGGGCGCTCTTTGAACAGGAAGCTGGTTATCTTTTAGCTCGCCAGGCGTGTGATGGAGTGTTACAGGGCTTCATCAAAGAAGGCGGGAAATATGTCCAAGCTCACGTAAAGCCAGGATCAATCCAAAATAAAAGACTTAGTTCTATCGAATTATCCGATGGCACAAAGCTTCAAGCTGCAAAATATGTTTTTGCATGCGGACCGTGGTTAGGAAAAATTTTTCCGGATGTACTTGGAAAAATAATCCGTCCAACTCGTCAGGATGTTTTTTTCTTCGGCACACCTGCGGGCGACCTCAGATTTGATGAGCCTAATTTTCCTGTTTGGGTTGATCATGGTCAAATATTGATGTACGGAATACCAGGTAATCAAAGACGTGGATTTAAAGTGGCAGATGACACTCATGGGCCTGATTTCGATCCAACAGATGGCAATCGCATGCCGAGTGAATCTGCACTGACGCTTGCGCGCGATCTTCTTACGAGGCGGTTTCCTGCATTGAAGAATGCGCCGCTTGTTGAATCACGTGTTTGCCAGTACGAAAATAGTCCTGATTCGAATTTCATCATGGATCGTCATCCCGGCGCCGAGAATGTTTGGATTGCAGGCGGCGGTTCCGGACATGGCTATAAAATGGGGCCTGCTTTCGGAGAATTAATGTCAGAACTTGTGCTTACAGAAAAATCACCCGAACCACTCTTCAGCCTATCGAGGTTTAAAAAATGAAAAAAGTTTTCTTTGCAGCCTCTCTCTTTCTTCTGGTTTTGGTTCTTTCAGGATTCTCACAATCTACATCTTCAGGGTCAGCGGAATTAAAAGAGATTCAAGATGATTATTGGGAACATCAATTGGAAGAAAGGCTTTATTTGCGGTTGAAATTCGGGTTGCCAATAGAAAAACTCAACGATGTATCGTATGAAGGCGCCAAAAAGGAAACTGCGTTTTCACAGTCGATTCTTGACCGGTTGAAAAAGATCGACACCTCTGGTTTGAATGAAGAAGATCGAATCAGTTACGACATTTTGCAATGGGAAAACTCCACGGCCGTTGAAGGCTTCAAATACTTCTGGCTCAATTCTCCTGTTACTCCTTACGCTTCACCGATTCCAACGTTCAACAGGGTTTTTCGCGAATTTGAATTTAAGGATGCGGATGATTCAGAGCGTTACTTACAGCTATTAAAACAATACGCTGACGCAGTGAGGATCTTTCATAAACAGGTCCAGGAACAATTTAACAAAGGCATTTTTCTTCCGAAGGAAGAAATTCAACTCGTTGTTCCATTTCTTCAAAGCAATGCAAATGAGCCCGCCACCAACCCTCTTGCCGTTTCGGAAGACAGGTTGAAATCAGTTGATGATGCGAAGAAGTTTCGTGGGAACGTCGATAGCGTCTTGCAATCGAATCTGAATCCAGCATTTATAGAACTCGCTTCGTACATTTCAGGCGAATACAGCACCAAAGCCAGAACGAATGTCGGAATTGGCGGAATTGCCGAATGGAAAGGAGTATTACCGCTTTCTTACGCGATATCACACAACTATGATGGTGTCGCCTGAAGATATTCATGCAAGCGGATTAAAACAAATGGCTCAACTGAATTCGGAGATGGAAAAGATCCGCAACTCTTTAGGTTTCAAAGGCACAAAAGCAGAATTTCATAATAAGCTCAAAAACGATCCGAAATTCTTTCCAAAAACAGCGGATGAAATCGGTACGACGCTCATGCAATACATTGATCGCATTGAGCCGAAAGTTTCAGCCTATTTCATGAATGTCCCAAAAGCACCCTATGGCGTGAAGCGTCTCGACCCTACATTGGAAGGAGCGATGACTTTTGGTTACTATCAAACTCCGATCCCTTCCGATCCTAAAGGGTATTACAACTACAACGGCTCTAAACTAGATCAGCGTTCGCTTCTTGCGGCTGGATCGCTTATCTATCATGAGCTGATTCCGGGTCATCATTTCCAAATTTGTTTGCAAGAAGAAAATCACTCACTTCATGAATTCCGCCGTGAAAGTTTCCCGACTGCTTATGTTGAAGGCTGGGCAGAGTACAGTTCCACACTCGCTGGTGAAATGGGAATGTATAGCGATGATTATGAAAAATATGGCCGCCTTGCAATGAAAGCATTTCTAACAAACAGACTTGTGGTTGACACGGGCATGAATATTTTAGGTTGGCCGCGTTCGCGTGCTGTTGAATATATGAAAGAAAACCTGCTCGTTTCCGATTCTGAAATTCACACCGAAACCTTACGTTATTCCTCAGACGTTCCGGGACAAGCACTCGCATACATGATGGGTGCGAATAAAATCTTTGAACTGCGTGAAAAAGCTCGCGCTGAACTTAAAGACGCTTTTGACATCCGGCAATTTCATAATGTTGTTCTTTCAAGCGGCGCTATGCCAATGTCAGTTTTAGAAAAGCATATTGATCGCTACGTTCAAGCTACAAAAGCGAAAAAATAAATATGAAGATGATGGATATGATCGAAAAGTTGATCAGTGGAGAACTTCCTCCTCCACCAGTCTCCCAACTGATCGGCTTTAAGCTGGTGTCGGCAAAAGCTGGAGAAGCAACCGTTGAACTGCAAACGGATAAACGCCATGCGAACCCGATGGGGACACTCCACGGTGGAATTCTATGCGACATTGCTGACGCCGCCATGGGGATCGCATATGCAACATTACTCGATGACGATGAATCTTTTACGACACTGGAGCTTAAGATCAATTTCATCAAACCTATATGGAATGCAAATTTGCGCGCAATCGGTAAAGTCATAAAAAAGGGCAAGACTGTCGGTTTAACCGAATGCTCAGTTATTGACGAGAAAGAACAGCTGATTGCGCGAGCTTCTTCAACCTGCCTTACACTCCGAGGCGAACAAGCAAGAGGAAGATAGGTCCCCTCTGTAAACCGCTTTTGGATTCCTCACGTCTTAGCATTATCGAGACGGATGCTCGGATCTCGCGAGTATCAAGTTCTTTGGAGGAATTCAAATGTCACACAGGCGAACCATAACGGCATTTCTGCTGATCAACTTATTTTTTTTCTGCTCGATCTCGTGGAGTATTACAACCACAAAGTATCCTGATGAATCTGTTTCTTTAGTGGAACGCTGGAAATGGGGACTTCAGCAACGCGATCAACACAAGGACGTTTGGATTGCTTATTCAATTTCACAGGAAATGTATGAAAACGAACTCATTGGATCGTGGTATAGCGATAAACGAAAATTCCAAACGATTCAGGAAGTCTTAACAGGAAAAAGCCAGCCTGTTCAAAATCGTCCCAATCACGGCAATGTTCAGGTCTTTGCTAAAGAGCAGCTGGCTAGATTCGACGAAAAGGATTCCGGTCCTGGAAAATTAGTCACCAAGGAACTTGCAATTCTGTTTGGCTTCGAGGGTACTCTTGACCGCGTCGAATTAACAATGCTTGAGTCTCAATTCGATTTTCGTGGAAAAAGCCTGATCTGGTTGGGAGCAACATCTTCAGAAGAAAGTCTTAGTTTTTTGCGGAACATGTATGAGCAAGAAAAAAGAGTAAAGTTCAAAGAAGATTTGTTGATGTGTATCGGGATTCATCGTACTCCCGCGATTGTCGTACCTTTTCTTGAAAGAGTTTTGAAAAGCAATGCTCATGATGATTTGCGGGCAAAAGCTGCATTCTGGCTTGGGCAACAAAATCATCCAAGTGCTTTAAAGGTGTTAACGGAAACTCTTCCGTCTGAAACTTCGGAAGATGTTCTTGAAGACGGTCTTGTGGGGATGATTGAAATGACGTTGCCTGAAGCAACGAATCAAATGAAAGAATGGACTAAAAAGAAGTATTCGAGAAAATTACGTGAAGGCGCAATCTTCTGGCTCGGGACAGGAGGACGCACCCGGAGCACTTCCCTTACTTGAAAAAATCGCCATGGAAGAAACAGATCCCGAGATCGTTGAAAAGGCAATCTTTTCAATGTCCGAAATGCAAAAGACTCCCGGAGTTACGGAAACTTTAATTCGCATTGCACACAATCAACCAACACGGGAAGGCCGGAAACATGCGATTTTCTGGCTGAGTCAGAATTACACCGAGAAATTGGAATTAACACTCAAAGACTTTGCGACAAAAGATCCGGACCGTGAAGTGCGCAAACATGCACTTTTTGCGCTGACAGAACTGGAAGATGGCCAGGGAATTTCGGAATTAATTAAGATAGCAAAGTCGGATAAGGATCTAGAAATGCGGAAGCAAGCAATTTTCTGGCTGGGTGAAAGTGATGATGAACGCGCCCAAAAAGCGTTACTTCAAATCATTGAAGAATAATAAAGAAAGGCCAACATCTTTCGACGTTGGCCTTTCAGTAGTTGAGATTGAATTTGTTTTTCAACTTATTCTTTCTCGAACTCCACTTTTCAATTTAGGCATGAAAAAATAGATGTCAACATTAATTTTGCGCCTCCACAATCGGAGGAGGATTTTGCAGTAAATAAAGACGTCTCGCTTCAGTGGCAATTCCCGGCAGGGAACGATAAAACCAAAATGCAGCGGCCAAACATACAATCGCCATCGTAATAACAGTAGCTCGAGCACCAAAATATTTCGCAATTGTTCCTGCAAAAAGGCTTCCGATGGGCGCGGTGCCAATCAGCATAGTTGTAAATAAACTCATGACTCGTCCGCGCAGGAAGTCAGGAATAATCGATTGAATCGCTGTATTGATTGATGCAACGCTTGTCATCATAAAAGTGCCTGTGAGGCTAAGCAAGACAAATGACAGCCAGAACCAGTTGCTGAATCCAAATGAAATTAAAGCAAGAGAAAATCCAAATGTAGAAATAGAAATGATCCGTCCGATTCCATGAATCCCTTTTCTTCCTGCAAGAAATAGCGCACCTGCGAGTGCTCCAATTCCAACGCCTGCAGACAAAATTCCCAGTCCTGAAGCACCTTTTTGAAAAATTCGATCTGCAAATAACGGAAGAAGAACAATGAATGGGAAACCTGCGATTCCAAAAAATCCAACCGTCTGTAATAAAACACGAATGGGTTGGGTTTCCCGAACATAGCGAATCCCTTCTGCCAGATCTTTAATCAGACTTTGTTTTCTAGCGCCCTCTTCAGTCCTTTTGAGTTTCATTAAAACCAATGAAACGAGAACGGCAAGGTACGATATTGCATTCAGTAAAAAACAAAATGATTCCCCCCACTTCGCAATTACAATTCCTGCAATAGCTGGGCCGATCATCCGTGCGGCATTGAACATAGATGAGTTCACTGCAATTGCATTTACAAGATCGTCCTTTCCTACCATTTGGACTAAGAAACTTTGGCGTGCAGGCAAATCAAAAGCGCTCACAATTCCAATGAAAACAGAAAGCAGAAATAAATGAGGAATCTGTATCACGCTCTTGTACGTGAGGTACGCAAGCACTGAAGCCTGAATTAATGCCAGGCTCTGAGTAGCGATAATGACTCTTCTCCGGTTTGCACGGTCAATAATTCCGCCAGCAGCAAATGAAATGAGAAGGATTGGGATTTGTTGAGAAAACGTAATTGCGCCTAAATACCATGCTGATTGCGTGAGACGATAGACAAGCCAGCTTAATCCAACATTTTGCATCCAAAACCCGATCAATGAAATAAATTGACCGGTCACAAAAATACGAAAGTTACGATGATGAAATGCAGTGAATGAATTTCTGAAATTCCAGTCCATCGCTACCAATGTAAACGGCACATTTCAGTCCGTCAATCAAATTGGCAAGTCTTACGTGAAAGAGGTATTCTTTCGCTATGAGGAGTTTTTGGGGATTTGTCTTCATCCTCTTCCTTTCGGAAGAGGTAAATTCTGAGTTTTCTGATCACCCTCCCAGGCGCGATCTAAAAATCCAAAGTGGCTTGTTTGTTGTGAAAAGCAATCCCACCTTTCTGCTTGGTATTTCCTATTTTGACGCACTTTCAGCACCCATCAATATTCTTGAAAGTGATATCAGTTTTCTAAAAGCACGCGGCTTCAATGCACTGCGCGTATGGGGCACGTGGCATGACGAACACCAACCGCGAGCCATTAACGTGATTCGAAATAATGGAACTATAGACCTCGATGGCGTTTCCAGATTGAAGCGTGTTTTGAACGTTGCAAGAACGAATGGTTTTATTGTGAAGCTTGTTTTCAGCCGTTCGGCGATTGAAGGGATAGGAGTTGAAAATTACAAGAAAGGGATCAGGAGTATTGCAGTAATCTTAAAGCCATACCGGGGAGTTCTTTTTGATATTCAAAACGAAACCAATCACTGCGGTAGTTCCAGAGATCCAGACTGCGAGGGTCATCTGACTTTAACGAAAATCGCGGAAATCCGCCGTGCGATCAAAGAAGTGGATCCAAACAGGTTAGTCACAGCTTCACGAAATGGAGAACCCATTACACAGGGAAAAGATGACTATCTCTCTTTTAAAAACAAGGGGACAGTAGATTTCATTGCCACGCATCGTCCGTCTCGTACGCGAGATGGACTCTGGGCACATTATACAGATAACGAGGCGGCCGAAATCCGATCAATCGTTGGCCCATCAATACCAATTTTGTTTGATGAACCCAATCGATGTGGTGGTCCTATGAATTGCACAGCGCAATCGGAATCCAATCTCTTTATTACGGCCGCACGAAATGCAAAAAGATCAGGCTCTGCTGGATGGTTTTTCCACACTCAAGCTGGGTTCCGTTTGACAAGCCGCTCGCTGAGTTCTCAATTGAATCCAATTGAAAGATCTGCCGTAGATAGACTTAGGTCCGCTGTCGGGTTTTAGGAAGGCTGCTATTCCTGGATTGTGCTGGATAAGCGGTTTACAACAATCTTTTCGACCGGGTTTAATCGCTCATGTAAAGGACGGCTATGAATTCGAAATCCTGCACTCGTATGAAAAAACCAGCCGGCAGCACCGTTTTGTTTTGCATTTTTAGCGGCCGTTAGAAATTGTGCCGCAGCAGAACGTTCCTTACAATCTACAATTTTTCCGCAACGATTCGGTTCGTCAAAAAGTACAGGTACTTCGTCGCCGATTTGATTTCTCGCAACACTCACTTCTTTCGCTGTATTTTCCGCCCACTGAGAATTTCGGGTTCGCGAAGGACGATGCGTCGCTATAAAATCAACCTTAGCTTCATTGAGAAATGATTTATAGTCATCCTTTCCTTCAACAAAACCTCCGCCTGTTCTTGAAACAGTAACAAGCCTATTTGGATCCGCGTTTTTTACGGCTTCTGCCAACACACCAGCTTGCTTCAACGTCAAGTGCCCTTCGCAATCACGATCCTCATTGACACCGCAGTGATCTGTTTCATTTTGTAAATCCAATAAGACGTTCGGAAAACTGCGAATTTCAGATGTGACACTCACAATAGCGTCTTTGTATTTCGTAAACCCGATTTTTGCAGTGGCATCCCTGCTAAATGTGAGCTTCACAATAAATCCATTTTCCTCAGCCGTTCTTAAAAAGGATTTTAGTTTCTGAAGAAGGTTCGCATTAATGCTTCCGTCTTGTTCAATTAAACCTAGAGTATTTGGTTGATATTCTGTATACCAGTTTGCCCAAACGCGAAGCGCATTAAATCCTCTTTCTTTCAAGAATTTAAAATCAGATTCAAAGACGTTTTGGGGTGCGGAAAGTCCATCAAAGTAACTGATCCCAAGAAGGAAAATAGGCTCTCCGTTTTGAAGAAACTTACCTTGTTTTATGGTGATTGAGTTCTTTGAAGGGTTAATGGCTGAATCGGATTCAACGATAGAAACCAGAAAGACCATTAGGAATAAAAAAATAAATCTCAAATTCATTCTATGAGAATAAGACATCTGAGGAATGTAGCAACCGGCGAGAATAGAAGATGGAAGATAGAGAATAGATGATTAGTGGATTGCCATCCTCTATCTTCTATTCTCTATTCTCTTTTAATAATGCGCCTGGAGGGACTCGAACCCCCGACCTACAGCTCCGGAGGCTGCCGCTCTAATCCGCTGAGCTACAGGCGCATGGAGTCGATAATTATGGCATCTGAACCCACCCTGCGCAAGGTTCGTCATATAATGATGAGAAGAATAAACAAAATAGGATCAGCGGAGTTTCAATGGCAAAGACTTCAGCAATTCGCATCATGATCATCGATGATCATCCAGTTGTACGAGAAGGGCTTTCACGCATTATCGTTTCTGACAAGAATATGGAAGTTGTTGGAGAAGCATCCAACGGTCAAGAAGCTTTGGAGAAATTCCGCAAATTGCGTCCGGATGTTACGTTGATGGATATGAGAATGCCGCAGATGAACGGCGTTGAGGCCATTGAAGCGATCCGGAAGGATTTTCCAAATGCGCGCATTCTTGTTTTAAGCACTTATGATCTTGAAGAAGACATCTATCTTTCACTGCAGGCCGGTGCTAGAGGTTATTTACTCAAGGATAGCCCGCACAGCGAATTGCTAGCAGCTATTAATCGTGTTCACTCCGGAGAACGGGTGATTCCTCCATCAATTGCGTCACGTCTTGCAGAGCGTATTGGCGGTAACGAACTTAACTGCGCGCGAAAGCGAAGTGCTGAATTTGATTGTTCATGGAAAAAGCAATAAGGAAATTGGCGATGAGCTTGGAATATCGGAAGGAACAGTCAAATCTCATGTAAATAACATCTTGGACAAACTCGATGTCACAGATCGTACTCAAGCCGTTTCAGTTGCTCTGAAACGTGGCATCGTTCATCTTTAGTTGAATCATGGCAATCTCGCCTGAAAACAAATTCGAAGGTTCATCCTTTGGACCGTACGAAATTCTATCGCCACTTGGTTCGGGTGGAATGGGTGAGGTATATCGTGCACGCGATACGCGATTAAAACGAGATGTAGCGCTGAAATTATTATCTGCGGAAGTGCCCGAAGATTCAGATCGATACAGACGCTTTCTTCAAGAAGCCCGTGCGGCGAGTTCGCTCAACCATCCAAACATTCTTTCCGTTTTTGACGTAGGCAGCGAAGAAGGAACACAATACATCGTTTCAGAACTCATTGAAGGGGAATCGCTGCGGTCCCTGATTGGAAAAGGGCCGATCTCTCTCAAACGGTATCTGGATATCGCCATTCAAATTGCTGCAGGTTTAACAGCGGCGCATGAAGCTGGAATTATCCATCGTGATTTGAAACCTGAAAACTTAATGATTACACGCGATAGTCGTGTGAAGATTTTGGATTTTGGTTTAGCCAAACCTGTACTCTCAGGTTCCGATGGAACGGATGAGCATCGCTCACAATTGCTGACGCAGCCCGGAGTCATTCTTGGAACTGTTTCTTACATGAGTCCTGAACAAGCTCGCGGCGAAGGAATCGACTTCCGATCGGATCAATTTTCACTCGGACTAATCCTTTATGAAATGGCCACCGGCAAAAAAGCGTTCCATCGTGATACACCCATTCAAACTCTTTCTGCAATTTTGTCCGAAGAACCGCCACCTGTTTCATCGCTCAATCCAAAGTTTCCTGCCCCACTTCGCTGGTTAATTGAGCGTTGCCTGGCCAAAGATTTACGAGAGCGATATGGCGCAACGATTGATATTTATCACGAGTTAAGAGATTTTCGAGACCATCTTTCCGAGACGTCCTATTCCGGAGAATCACTCGTTGCTGGAAAAAGTTCAGTAAGGCTAAAAAGATCGCTACTCTTCGCAGGGATTGCTGCAGTATGTTTAGCTGCTGGTTTTTTATCAGGATGGTTTGGACGAGATTCCCAACAGGAAGAAACCAGGGGCTATCAATTCACTCCTGTTGCTAGCAACGATGAAAATGAAAACTTCCCTGCCTGGTCACCGGATGGAAAAACGATCGCATATCTAGCCGAAGTAAATGGAATTATGCAGGTCTTCAAACGGAGCCTCGCAGTTTCAATTCCCGAACAAATTACGTTTGGGACTGAAGACTGTTTTCATCCAATATGGTCTCCTGATGGGACACGACTCTATTTCACTCAGAAAAGAAAAGATCGATATCAGCATGATATTTGGGCAGTCGGTGCTGCAGGCGGCACACCGACAATCGTAGTGGATAATGCTGGAAGCCCTACAATCTCCCCTGATGGAAAGACAATGGCATTCTTCAAAGATCAGGATAATGCCGGATTGTCCATTTGGATTGCAAGTCCGATCGGCGCAAAACCGGTTAGATATTCCGAAAAGCCATTTGATAAGAAAAAGATTACCGGTGCTCAAATTTTATTTTCTCCTGATGGCACTAAACTGGCTATGCAGTTATGGTCATTGGATTCAAATAAAACCTGGGAATTCTGGATCCTTCCATTTCCGAAAGGAGAGCCTAAACAATTAAAAAAATTCGCCTTTGATGGCTTCTTCGGATTTAGTTGGGCACCGGACAGTAAGCATTTAATCGCTTCAACAGATCATCCTTTCAAACGGAAACATCATCTGGGTTTGATTGACCTTGAAAAAGAAGAATTGAGACCGATCACATTTGGAGTAAACAACGAAATGAGTCCTGCGGTATCTTCTGATGGCAAACGCATTGCGTTTGCATCAGGCAACATGCAATTCGATCTGATCGAAGTCCCGCTAAATGGAGAAAGCATGCGAAATCTAACTTCAACTCCATTAAATGAAAAAGCGCCTGCATGGAGTCCGCAAGGAAATCAATTTGCGTATGTATCGGATCGAAATGGAACTGATGTCATCTGGGTCCGAAGCCAAACTGAAGGATGGGAGCGTCCACTGGTTACAGAAAAAGATTTTCCAAATGAATCAATTCTTTCTTTTTCCAGACCTGTTTTTTCAGGCGATGGTATGCGGATTGCGTTTCATGTTAATACATCACAACAGACTCAAATCTGGATTTCCAGTTTAGCTGGCGGGTCTCCGATCCGATTGTTTAACGAGCCGCTTGGACAATTCGCGCCTGCGTGGTCAAGCGATGGAAATTGGATTGCTTATTTGCGTAAAAACGGCCCTGAATATGAACTTGTAAAAATGCGAGTTGGCGGAAGTGAATCACCAGTTGTACTGGAAAAACAGTCTTCGTACTTCCAACCTCAATGGTCTCCGGATGGATCTTCAATCCTGTTTCAAACTGCAGAAGGCGAAATCCTTGCGGCGAATGATGGTTCAGGACGCAACGTAATCAGCAAAGAAGTATGGTTTACCGGAGGCTGGGCACGCGACAGTTCACTCCTATATGGAATACGTCAGGATGCGAATCGCAAGTTGATTGTTGTCTCACTCGATCCCAAAACAGGCACTGAGAAATTAATCTCAGACCTTGGAACAAGTCCGATGCAAACTTCTGAATCTCCTTTTGCCGGATTCAGTATGGCTCCCGACGGCAAAAGCTTTGCCACCTCTCTTCACCGCACAGAATCTGATTTGTGGATTCTCGAAGACTTCAAGTTGTGACCCGTAAATCTCTAACTTAAGTTAGAGATTGCTTGCCACCTAAATCTATATCTCGCCATCTATCTGCTGCCTCAGGCGCAATATTCAGCAAAACCTTACAGTTGTACATGATAAGAGTTGAATATGAAGACCGAGCCAATCCGAATCTTGCTTGTGGATAATCATACGGGCGTACGCGAAGCTTTAAGGCGCATTATTAATGCTCAGCCTGATATGACAATTGTGGGTGAAGCGTCAAACGGTAATGCAGCAATCCAACTTTACCCATTGATCAATGCAGAAATTACTTTGATCGATCTAAATATGCCGGAGGTAAATGGATTGACCGCTATGAGGACAATAAAAAAGGACAATCCGGAAGCTCGATTCATTGCCATGAGTGCTTTCGATTTCGAAGAAGATATTGAAGCCAGTTATCAAGCAGGCGCAACAGCCTTTTTAACAAAAGATACAACCAGAGACATCCTATTGAACATCATCCGATCGGTGCACACCGGCAGCTTTACTCGTCCGCAAGGATTTACTGAGAGAGCAGATGTTTTCTCTGAAGCCAGAGATAAATAAGAACACCAGCAAGACTGATAAATGTGACTGCAAACCCGGCATAAATCGAAGCAGGCCGGAAATGAAATTCAATCTTATGTTTGCCAGCATCAACAGTAACCGCTCTGAATGCATAATTCACTCTATAAATTGGAATTTCGCCGCCATCTAGTTTTGCAATCCATCCAGGGTAAAAAACTTCACTCAAAAGCAGAAGAGAGGGCTTTTTAGACGAAGTCGAGACTGTAATCGAATGCGGTTCATGGGACAGAATTTTTACTTCAGCAACATTACTTGATTCAGAAATAGCCGTCACAAATTCAAGCGAATCCAATTTTGCACTGCAGTTTTGTGGAATCTCAAGTTGAAATTGATAATTGTCAGAATTCAATTTTCCTAGACGCAAATCGGTTCGCGTCAGATTTTTATTGGCATCAGCTTTGAGCTCAACTTGTTCACTCTTGATCTGCTTTCGAGCTCTTAAGAACGAATGCAAGACTACAATCCGTTTCGCCGGCAAAATAGTTTAGTAACACGTTTACCTCGGTTTCATCTGCCAGCCTAAAAGTTCCATTCATCGCGTCACCTGAATCCCATCCCCAAGGCTTGGAATAAAGATGTTGAATTTCAGGATTCGGATGATCCAGCCCTTTATCTTCCGCTTTCACATAATCCAATCTCGCAAGATCAAGATCAATTGTGGGCGATGTAATTTTCTTCTGCCAATCGCCGGGGAGCCGCCTCCAATCCTCCTGCAAAAACAGGCCGGTTGAATGGGGATTAAAAAGCGGACTATTCATAAATTTCAGGAGTTCTTCTTTATCTGAAAAAATCTTTGCCTGCGTTACTGAAAAAGCTTCAGGTACAGCTCGGGGGTTACGATAGATACCGGTCTCATCCTGATTCCAAATACTATCGGCAAAATCAAGTACAACCGGGCTAATAAAATAGCGAGTATTCAAAAGCGCAGAGGGGTTGCTAAATTGCCCCCAACCGGACGCTCTTAAATCGTAATAATGTTGATCCATTGTTGTTGTGTAACCCCTGGTACTGTAAATCAGCCAGGCATCTCCTGCATTTGGCGGCAGAATATCCGAAAGATCATCGACACGAAACCTTTCGTGAAATTGATAATCCTTTACAGTCTTAGCTATTTCATTTTTTTGATACACATTCGCGGGCGTAAAAGCTTCACCTTCATCAGAAACTTTGAGCGGAATTGCTCGCGAAATTTCTGAACCAAGATCAATAACAATCATCGCAACGATAAGCGTTTGAAAAACTGGCGCCGAAATCTTTCTGAAGTAAACAAAACCAAAAAGAATGCAAATGAGAATCAGATACAACATCAATCCAGCTGCTTTTGAGATCCTGGAGTCTTTAAGAAAGTGTTCATCCTGCAACACCGCGCCAATACAAATAGCAATCAGGATGGCAAGAACAATGACTAAAAGCTTAGCCACACTACCCGCAATTTTCTGTATCGATACATCTGCAGGATTGGTCGATTTCTCAGAAAGCGCATCTAAGCCATATCCCGCAAGGAGCGCAATGCAAATTAGAAAAGGCAACAAGAAATAAATACGCTTCACGTGCGAACCACATACCTGGCACATACGTGTAAAGCCATGTATGCAGAATGGAATATTTCCCTAAACTAAAAAGCGTAAATAAGATCGCTGCAATCAGAAAAAATTTGCTTTCTCGTTTCTGTGAAAACATCGCTCCCAGAAAAGCAAGAACCACCACCATGGGACCAACATAGAGGTTCACCATTGTCGTTGCATAAGGGAAAAGGATAGACAGAAAATCCTGTGGATGTACTTTCTCTACATTTTCCAAAACATAATGCGGGATTTTTTCTCCTCCTTGCAATGGTCCATATGACCCAGCCCACCGATACGCCAGGGAGCCCCATTCCGCTGATGGGAAAATTTGAATTGCCGCAAGCAGCGCAGCCATGAAAGCAATAACGATCAATCCAACCAGGAAAGGAACATGATCTCTTGCATACTGTTTCGAGACTTTCAAATAGAGCGCATACATGCCTAATAAAATCGCGGCCTGAATCGGCGGCTGATGATGACCAGCCAGAAATGAAACGGCAAGACAAACGGCGCACAAAAGCAAAAAAGCAAAAGCAGATTTACGTGATGGACTTTTATTCGCCTTGTTGTAAAAAAGCAAAATCAAGGGCAGCCACACAAATGAACTTTGAATATTGAGCCATGAATGCATTTTCGAACTGAGTCCACCTAAACCGCCAACGATCCCGGAAATAACAGCGCCTTTTCTGCTGATTCCGAATGAACGCGCAAGAAAGTACACAAACACAGACATCAGACAAAAATTCAAGATGATTAATGTTTCAAGAGCTGCAGTGGGAAGCTGACCATCTTTGAAATGCCACGCGAAAAAGATCCAATTGATCGGATAAAAAATTCCGGTTTGTGGCTCCCCCGTATTTGGTTTACCGGAAAATACATAGGGATCCCAAAACAAAAGTGTTTTATTTTGAAACCAATGTGCGGCTACATTGAACCAGGGATAAGCCTGCCCTGTTAAATCTTGCCCTTCAACAAGAGCATAGCTGTCGTGAAACAAAACTTTTGAGAAGCTAAGCAGAACAACAATGACAATAAAAATTGGCGCAATCCAGCCGCGGATACCGGATTGTGCATTCATGAACGAAATACGGAATTCAGTTGAGCGTTTCGCATTGTTACGAAACCTGAAGTCACCATCTAAAGGTGATTATGCTCAATTATGATCCAAAATACAAAACCCGCAGCTGCCTTTTTCGGCTTCACTCCTTTGAAACTAAATGATCCTCGTCGTTGTTCAGTCGCGAGAAGCAGCTTCGGCATTTACTAATTCAGGTTCCTCAATCGGCGGCTTTTGGATTTCCTGATCTTTGTCCGGCCGTGATCCTTTTTTTCTCTTTTCAATTGAAACAGACCTGCCGGTTCTCGCCGACTCAAGGATGCCTTCAATGATTTGTACATCAATTAAGCCTTCTTCGCCACCAGGCTCTGGTTTCTTATTCCTTAAGATACATGCTGAAAAATATTCAATCTCAGGCGCAAATTGATCCCGCTTCTTGTATTTCCGATTCCGCGTTTTACCATCGATTGTCAGATGATGCTCCAACTCTCCTGCATATTCATAGGCAGGCTCAACACGCAGATCTCCTTCCGTTCCAACAATTCGGTACATCGAAGTATCTGAGGCTCCAAAGCTGCAACTAAAAGTAGCGATTCTATTATTTGGAAATCGAAGGACTGCAGCCGTCATTTCATCAGAATCCTTAAAACGCGCACTCTCACCCGTCGCGCTGTATGCAAAAACTTCTTCTGGTTCGTCCCGGAATAAATAACGTGCTGCATTGATACAATAAATTCCAATATCATAAACTGGACCGCCACCAAGAACTTCATCAACAAGGCGGACATTCCCTTCTCTGACTTGCATGCTGTGAGTTGAATCAAAGAAGCGTGGAATTCCAAGGTTTCCAGATTTTACAATCTCAACTGCTTTCAGATTTGCTTTTTCAAAATGCAACCGATAAGCGATCATTAACTTAATTCCGTTTTCTTCGGCGCCTTCAATCATTCGGAGACATTCTTCGCTAGAAACAGCCATAGGTTTTTCGCAAAGGACATGAATGCCAGCGTCAGCAGCGCGAAGTGTATATGCGGCATGTAAGTGATTCGGAAGTGCTATATAAACTGCATCTATTTCTCCGCTTCGTAAAAGATCGTCATACTCGTCATAACGAGCCGTTCGCTTTACGTCATATTCCTTAGAAAGCGTTTGAAGCTTTTCAGGATCATCAGAGACTAGAGCAGCTAAAACTGAATTCTTTGAGGCATGTTTAAATGCAGGTAATACTGCGACTTGCGCAATATAGCCGAGACCAACAACGGCATAACGAACTTTTCCGTTTGGCGGTTTTGATGGGGACATAATAGACTCCTTTTGACTTTTTTTCTCTGAATGGATAAATAGCCACACTTCTCCGTATTTCAACTCATCGGAATTCTCAGAATACGAGGCTGTCGGGCGGTAAATTTCTGTCGTAGATTCTGTGACAGTATAGCCTTCAAGCCGCGACGGCAAATACATCAGAAAAGCGATACTTTTAGATCCCCGCTAATTGTAACGTTATAAGCGTCAATTGTAGTTTTCAAGAAAAGGAGGAAAACATGCTTTCGTGGACAGTAACATTTTTAGTGATTGCCTTAATCGCTGCCTTTTTAGGATTCGCTGGCATCGCCGGCGCGGCAGCAGGAATTGCGAAAATTTTGTTTTTTGTATTTCTGATTGCGTTTGTAATTTCATTAATCATGGGCCGACGCCCTGTAGCGTAAAAGGAGTAAATGATGAAAAGCAAAAGCACATTTGGTGAACTAGTTGCAGCACTATATGAAGAATCCAGTAAGGTTAGTTCATCCAAAGGTGAACAGCTCGTATTAACATATGTAGCATTAGCCGATCTGTTGGGAATAAAACCCCTAAAAGGGAACCGAAATCATCGTTTATCCCGCAAAAATGCATCGCCATCTCTCATGGCTCAAGCTCAATAAGGTTCCCCTGGATGCCAGTGCGGGGACTTCTGGTCCCCGCACGATCTTTACTCAGGCATGATTAATAGGAGGTGATTTATGAAGACATGGATTATTGCGTTATTCATTGGATTGCTATCATTTAGCTCAATATTTGCTCAAGAAAACCGTCCGTTGAATGAAAAAACTGATCTGGTTTCGCGCGAAGATTCGGATATTACTACCGATGTTAGAAACAAGGCCACAGAAGATGAAATGCTTCGGGGCATGATCTTCGATGTCGTTACAAAAGATGGTGTAGTTACCGTTACAGGTACAGTTGTTTCTCAATCGCAGGCAGATAGGATCGTAGAACTTGCCACAAAAACACCTGGCGTTGTTTCAGTTACGAACCGTCTAAAGATTGTCCCTGACGAAGGGATCGATGCAGGGAGCCCTACTCTCCAGGAACGCGGAGAGATTGTAGAACAAGGGGAAAAGGAACTCGACGAAGCTGCTGACATCAATGGTGATGCGCGTATTCTCAATGAAATACAATCAAAATTTGCAGCGGATGATCTCATTAAATCGAGGGGCATTCGTACAGAAGCAACCGAAGGAGTCGTTGTTTTGAGTGGAACTGTCCGAACACAAGAAGAAGAGGACCAGGTGATCCGTTTAGCAAATTCAGTTGCAGGCGTCCGAGAAGTTCGATCGGAAATAAAAATCGATCCGTCCACTAAATAATTGATAGCACTTTTGAAAAAAAGACATACCCCTCCAACTTCCCGGTCGTGCGGGTCGTGTTAGCAACGTCCCGCACGGCCGTTTGATTTTTAGTGATAATTGCAGTTTCTTAAGCGAGTGGGGAGTTGGCGGAATTCAAAGCACTTTCAACCGCCTTAAAAAGTCCTTCGTCTGTAAAAGGCTTGTTAATGTAAGCATACGAGTCTACGGCTTTTAATACGGGGAATTCTGATTCTGAAAATGCAGTAAGAAAAACAACAGGCACTGTTTTTTCGAAATGTGACCCTAAAATAATCGCCGTTTCAACACCATTAATTTCACCCTTTATTCGGATGTCCAGAATCATCACGTCGGGTCGATTATCTTTTACCATCTCCAACGCTTTATCAAAGCTATCTGCTATTCCCAACACCTGATAACCCTTTTGAAGCAGTTTTGATCGGATATCTTCAGCAACAATAACTTCATCCTCGACGATTAGAACTTTGGACGACATATTGGAAAGCCTCAATAGGTTATAGATTTGCTAACTGCTTAAATCTTCCCATAGGAGCGCAAGCAAATCAATTAGGTCTCATTTTTTTACGTTTCCTGTGTTTTTTTTATGACATAAATCAACCTAGATCTACGATATTCATTGAGGCTATAAGGACCTATTCTGTCGTCTAGGAGGAAATCTTACTTATGAACAAACTTTTAGTCATATTGTTATGCGTGCTGGCTATCGGTTTTTACGGTTGCACGGCTGCTAAAAATACTGGTACTGCAGTGTCAGAAGGTACAAAGGAAGCAGCGGAAGAAACAGCTGAAGCAGCAACGGATGGAAGCATCACAGCAGCAGTAAAAATGAAAATGGCGGATGATGAATTGGTCTCAGCAAGCAACATTGATGTGGACACCGATGAAGGCGTCGTTACACTCAATGGGACTGTTGCATCGGAAGCAGAAGAACAAAAAGCGATTGATCTTGCACGTTCCGTAGATGGTGTTAAGAACGTAGTTTCGAATCTAAAAATTAAATCATCATAGATTGGACTAATTTCCTCAAGTCATCTTTGGAGGTTTTTTATGAATTGGGATCGAATTGAAGGAAATTGGAAAGAGTTTAAGGGAAAGGTAAAGGAAAACTGGGGGGAGCTTACAAACGATGATCTCGATAAGATCGAAGGGAAAAGGGATCAGCTGATTGGTTCACTGCAAAAACGTTACGGTTACGCACGTGATGTTGCTGAACGCGAAGCTGATGAATTTGCTCGCCAAATCGAAGAGGAACCAGCCTCTAACAGGCGAGTGTAGATGAAAGGGATATTAGGGGGCATAGTTTAAAGAAACTGTGTCCCCTTTTTCGCAGAACCGGTACACCTGCCATCAAATTGGTTGTCAAAATTCAGCGACAGTGATAATCCGTTTTTAGTGACAACACTCTCAAACCCCATGGATAAATTAAGAAGTAGAGAGGTAATTTGAATCATTTACCATTCGGAGCAAAATTCAATATCTTATGGCCATGATCGCTGGTGGAGCGAACACGGCTAACAATGCTTTCCTCTCTGGACAGGAGCTCGCGATAGCGGCTCCCAATTGAAGACCGTGCGGTCCTCAAAAGCACCGCACGGTCTTCATTATTTATCACCCAACCTTACCTTTTTTCATGCCAAAATTTGTTGGACAATGATATTCTCGTTCTAGCCCCGGGTAAAAATGAGCAAAGATCAATCCGACTCCGACCTCGTCCGGAATCTTGGCAACTGTTCTGACGAAGAACGGAAAGTCATTCTGCTTACCCTCTATGAACGGTATAAGCTTCTGGTTCTGAAAATCTGCTACCACTACCTCGCAGATTATGATCAAGCAAATGATGTTTTCCACGACATTTTCATAAAAGTCATTGAAAATGCAGGGAATCTGAAGAATCCTTCCGTCTTTAAAAGCTGGCTTTTAACAATTACTCGAAATTTATGCGTTGACCGCCTTCGTAAAACGTCTTTATTAAAAGAACAAGAACCATTAACCACGGAAATGGAGGTCATCAGCGAGAGCCGGACGGAGGATCGGTACATCGCTGAGATGGATAAACAGAAGATCCTGGTTCATTTGTCCGCTTGTATAGAAGCACTAAATGATATCAATCGGACGGTTCTTAAATTGCGGTGGCGAGGACTGAAGGCAGCTCAAATTGTGAAGATCTTAAAGATCGAAAGAGCAGAGCTTCGACGATCTTACGACAGTATAAAAAAAGACTTGGAAACTTGTATGGGAAAGAAAGGCCACGAAATCACCATCGAGCAAATCATAAGTTTGGGGGAACTTGAATGAGCAAAACCACTTTTTCATTTCATGACATCTTTCCGGATGCAGATTTTTCCTGCAACCGTGAAGAAGAAGTATTTCAATATTTTCAGCAATTACTTTCCAACAAGGATGCTGAAATATTTGAACAACATTTAAAAACATGTTCACTTTGCGCAGGCCGTCTCGCGGATTTGCATGAAGCACTTGAGGCAGGAGAATCCACTTCGATTGATGCGCGAAAAGCGGATCAAATTTTCCAGCAAAACTTGGCTAAACTCCAGGATCGTTTGGGAGGACTATCAAGAGAAAGTCATCAAACAAAGATTTACTCAATTCCTTCCTCCTCTGGTTTTAGAATTCCTGCATACGTGAATCTTATTCTGATCGGTCTGGTTGCTTCTTTAATTTATCCATCCTATAAGAGCTTTGTTCTGGATAAGGAAGTTTCTAATTTGAAGGATGAATTAAATCAGGAAAGATCAAAGAAAATACCTTCTCAAGAACCGAATTACGAAGAGTTAAAACAGAATTACGAGAAACAGATTCAGAGTTTAAATGAAGAACGTGAAAGGCTGGTCCAGCCGGACTTATCAGCTTCAGCCGTTTACTCAGTTCGGTCTGAACGAGGTGGAGAAACACAAACGATTCCGGTACGATTCAGCGACAATAGCAATAAGTTCACACTCGTATTTTCTGTTCAGAATGCGGATTTCAAATCCTATGTTGTAGAAATTTTGCAGAATGGAAATACGTTATGGCGGGATGAAATTAATCTAATGGATCAAGCAACTGCTGAAGGTTCATTGATTTCTGTCATATTGAAGTCGGAAACTCTTGCTGAAGGGAATTACAAACTGAAAGTTTCCGGGAAGGGCACAGCCGAACCAGTTACATTAAACGAATATCGGCTGACTGTAAAAAAATAAGTCGCACCCTGAGAAAGTTAGTCAATAATATCTAACAATTTACACAAACACTCCCCTTTTTTGTTGCGCATTTCCCTTTGGATGATTATTTCTATCTTAAAGTGGAGGTGCTGATGAGTTTTCTCGCAAAAGTGCAGCGTTACAATAATCTATTAATTGTAGGAATGGTATGCGTCCTGGCCGTTTTTGGCGCCAGTGTCAACGCCGACGAAAAGAAGAAGCTCATCGTCACGCCGTTTCAAGAGGCTGAGTTCAAACCGGTTGATCCCAAACAGCCCGACGGAGCACAAATGGCCGTGTTATGGGGCGATCCGGAGAAAGGCCCTTCAGCCATGTTGCTCAAGTTCAAGAAGGGCGGTAACTCTCTTCACATTCACACCTCTGACTACCACCTCACGATGGTTCAGGGAACGATGAAGCATTGGGGTGAAGGAGAGCAGGAAGCGACTGCAAAACCACTGGGTCCTGGAAGTTACTGGTTCCAACCCGGCGATCAGGCGCACGCCGGTTCTTGTCTAACCGATGAGTGCCTTATGTTCGTAAAGTGGGAAGGCAAAAGAGATGGTAGGCTCGCCGAGGCACCGAAGAAGTAGTGTCGATGGAAAAAGGAAAAGCCGGCACGTGATTACGTTCTACCGGCTTCAAGTAAGCGCGCCCGGAGGGGCTCGAACCCCCGACCTACAGATTCGAAGTCTGGCGCTCTGTCCAACTGAGCTACGGGCGCAAGTTTCAAAATAAAAAATCAAAGATCAAAAATAAAAAATGAGGTCCTGATTTTTGTTTCTATTTTCCATTTTTGATTTTTGCGTTTATCGAAGCCATTCGTATCCGGCAAGTACTTGAACCGCATTTATCCCTGGATTCGGTTTCTTAAAACCGCCGTTCGAAATGTGCATATATTTTACCTGAAACGTTACAGCTCTGCTGCCTGAATTAAAGATTGAAAAACCTAATCCACCCTGAGGAGTAAAATTAAAATGAGAACTTCGTACAGGAACTTGATCCGTTGTATATAGGAGTCCTCCTCCCCATTCAAAAAACGGCATTATGTGTGATCCTGGTTTTTGAAAATTCCACCGCATCAACAACGGGGAAAATTGGGTGCCATAAACAAGATCATCCTGAAAAATCAAAAAGACAGGCATGAATTCTGCGCCGTACTCAAGTGAACCTCGCCAAAATCCTTTCCCTTTAATATCGGTAATAACTCTTTTATAGCGGAAACCGGTCCAGAAAACCTCAGTACCTTGAGTACTTCCGCTAACACCCGTTCCACCTGCGCCATAAAATCCAATTCCCCAATTTCCTTTTCTTATGATATCCGCATCTTCTTGCGCCCACAGAACCCCACTAAAAAAAACAACGCACGAGATGGCGGCTATGAAAAGAAATAAGCGAGAAAACGCAGCAATCTTTTCAAATTCAGAGAATCTCATAGGATAAAAATAGAATATACAAGAAAAATTCATACTTCGCATCTGGCGAAATACAGACATTTCTCGACGTTAGCTGTTTGAAAAACCCCTCACGTCCGGAAATCTTCAGGATTTAAGTTATGCTTATTTAGCAAACGGTAAAGTGTCCCGCGTGGAACTTCAGCTTTTCTTGCTGCACGGCTTACATCACCCTGACAGGATTTCAGCAAATTGTTTAAATACCATTTTTCAAAAGCAGAAATTCTCTGCGAACGTACTTGAAAAAATCCACCACGATCGGTGCGTCTGCGTTCACCGCCCTGAACGGCAATATCAACAGGAAGGTCTTCAACACTCAAAACATGATGACGTGTCATTGCGAGCGCACGCTTCAATACATTTTGTAATTCCCGAACGTTTCCTGGCCAGGTATAACGGGATAAAACATCCGTAACTTCGGGATCCACTTCAACCACTCCTTTGTCCATTTGCTGGCTGTAGATCGTTACAAAATGTGATGTTAAAAGCGGAATATCTTCGCTTCGAGCACGCAAAGGTGGAAGCTCAATACGCGCAACATTAATCCTGTAGTAAAGATCATCACGGAATCTGCCTTCACGAATTTCAGCCACAAGATCCCTTGAAGTTGCAGCAATAATTCGCACATCCAGCGGAATTTCTTCTTTCCCTCCGATCCGGCGTATTTTCCGTTCCTGTAGTGAGCGGAGTAATTTTGCTTGAAGACGAACCGGCAATTCTCCAACCTCATCTAAAAAGAAAGTGCCGCGATTTGCCATCTCCAACAAACCAATACTTCGCGCTTCCGCTCCGGTAAACGCTCCTTTCTCATGGCCAAACAATTCAGATTCCAACAAATTTTCCGGAATCGCTCCACAATCAACCGCAACAAATGGTCCTGCTCTCCTCGGGCTGCGGTTATGAATACTGCGTGCAACCAGTTCCTTTCCTGTTCCTGTTTCACCAACGATCAATACATCTACATCTGTTTCTGAAATTAAATGGATCGTTTTGAAGACGACTCTCATTGCAGGACTTCTTCCAACAATTCCATCAAATGAATGGGAGCGTACAACCTGCCACTGCAATGATTGATGTTCTTCGCGAAGACGTTTTGCTTCCAGTAAATGACGTACAGTGGCAAGAAATTCTTCAGGCTGTAAAGGCTTAGTGATGTAATCGGCGCCGCCAATTCTCATACATTCAACGGCTGTATTTGCAGTGGCTGCTTCAGTAAGAATCAATACAGAAATATTTGGATCTGTCCGTCTTCCAACCTTAAAGAGATCCATTGCATCAACGCCATTAATACGACGCGTGACAATTAATAGATCAACTCGATCAGATGAAAGCGTCCGTAATGCTTCAGAACTTTTTGTCTCTAGAAGAACATGCACATCATCTAATTTTTGAAGCGTTTCAGAACAAATCTGAAGAACATTTTCTTCATCATCAACTACGAGAATGCGTGAAGATGCATTATTCATATTCAATTTTTATTTTGTCCTATCCTGGAGAGAAAAAAGATACTGAAGTGGGACGAGGGGAAGGGGGAGGGGTATGGACATCCCACTTCAGTATTCACTATTAGACCGGTTATATTGAACCGGTCCGCGCGAGAATTGGCCACAAGAAGGTCAATTACTGCAATTTGAAGATCTGCCAAATTCTCGACTGAAGTCCAATTAAACTTAAAACAAGGCTGACTCGCCTCAGCCACAGGACTTTAATCCCTGCGGCTTTCACGGAAGCAAGGAACAAGCCACCATACTTCTTGCAAGTTTTCTGGAATCCTCGTCGGTATTTACCAACTTCATGAAATTTCTTTCTTCAATCCGGTCACAACATTGTGACACAGTCATTTCTTCAATGTCTAGAGGATTCTGAAGTAGCCTCATCAGCGTCGCCAAAAGTATTGTCCCATAACTGAGACACAGACGCCTACACTTTCACGTTGACATGACACGAAGCGAGAGTGATTTTACCATTGCAGCCCGACAGCTTTTGTGAGAAAAGCAACAAGCGGACTCATCCTTTGACATGCTTTTTCATAATCCTGAATGAAGGAACCACTACAGACCTGTTTATCCGTAAAGGGGAAGCTTGTTATAAAGTCTTTTTTCATCAGAGCTTTGATTAATGGATGGTTCGCATCATAACCTCTCGGCGGGCGGGATAAAGTCGAGCCTTGCAACTCAAGTCCGCTTTGTAATACTTTTTTCCAGGCCGTGGAATCATTCAGAATCGCACTGCGTATCTTGTTCAGAGTTTTGGCGTCAGGATGCCATAACCCGGCTCCGGCAAAACAATCGCCCGGCTCAAAATGCAAATAGAAAACTGGAGCGCTCCATTCCCCCTCGCGTTCATGTTCAAATGAGACCCCAACGTGAGTCTTATAGGGAGTCTTGTCCGATGAAAATCGGATATCTCTGTAAATACGAAATAAAGATCCTCCATGGGGTTTTGGATCGGCGATAAAATGCTTGTTGATTTTCCTTAGATGTGGCGCAAAATCCGAAATAAATTGCAGTACAGGATCGCGAACCGACTTTTCATATCGCTGCTTGTTTGCAAGAAACCAATCCCTATTGTTATTGGCTTTTAAGTCACGCAAAAAACCAAACAGATCACTTGAAAAATAGCTTCGTCCAGTCATGATTAATCAGTTAATAGTACTGAGCAATGGGTGCTGAGTTCAATCATCTCTCAGAACTCATTGCTTTGCACCAGCACTGAGCTAAAAAGTCCCGCTTGGAACTTTCACTTTCTTGAATTGCGCAATCGTGGTTTATACTGAGCAATCAGCACTCATGTATAAGGAGAACTCATGAAATCCCAAATTTTGTCATTTGCAGCTTTGCTGCTGCTTGTCACCACGATTTCATTAGCTGATGAAGCGTGTACAGATCAGAGCACACAAACACAAGAGAATGTTCCTTCCTGCTGCTCGCAGACTGAGAGTAAAGATGCGCACAAGGATTGCAATCATGACAAAGAGGATGCCTCCACAGCAGGAAAATCAGAACAAATGGATCACCAGCATCATGCCGATGTCAACCAACGCGGCGATGAAGTGATGGGATTTGATCATACAAAAACAACGCATCATTTCTATCTCAAACCCGACGGAGGAATCATTCAAGTAACTGCCAACACCTCCACCGACTCTGACAGTCGGAATAAAATCAGAACACATCTACAGGAAATTTCAAATCGTTTTAAAAACGGAGACTTTTCTCCTGCAAAACAGATTCACGGTCGTCAACCTGACGGTGCAGAAACGATGACTCAGCTAAAAGATCAGATCCAATTTGAATATGAAGAAGTTTCAGATGGAGCACGTATTGTAATTAAGTCGCAAGATGAAGAGGCTCGAAAAGCAGTGCATGAATTTCTTAAGTTTCAAATTCAGGATCATCGAACGGGAGATTCGGTCAACGTTCAACCATAGATATTCTTGCCTCACATAAAAATTCCAAAAACCTATTGGAGGGAGTTCATGAGAATTCTATCCGTTATTCTTCTGGCATTTTCAATAAGCGCATTTGCTTCCGATACAAAATCCAAAAAGGATTCGGAAAAAGAAGACAAATCTTTGATGAAGTCAGATACCTTTAACGGCTTATCTTTTAGAAATATCGGCCCAGCTATCGCTTCCGGAAGAATCTCAGATTTCGCAATTCATCCAAAAACGAGAAGCACATATTATGCTGCGGTTGCTTCCGGTGGCGTTTGGAAAACAATAAACAACGGAACGACGTGGACCCCAATTTTCGATAACGAAGGATCGTATTCAATTGGATGTGTAACACTGGATCCAAACGATCCCTTAACTGTTTGGGTTGGAACTGGCGAAAATAACAGCCAGCGAAGTGTCGGATACGGTGACGGCGTTTACAAATCCATCGATGGTGGTGGAACCTGGACAAATGTGGGCCTCAAGGACTCCGAACATATCGGCGGAATTATCATCGACCCGCGTGATTCAAAAACTGTGTATGTTGCTGCACAAGGGCCGCTGTGGAGAGATGGCGGCGATCGAGGATTGTATAAAACAACAGATGGCGGACAAACATGGAATAAAGTTCTTGATATCAGTGATAAAACTGGAATCAATGAAGTGTGGTTTGATCCACGAAACTTTGATGTGTTGTATGCGAGTTCATATCAGCGGCGCCGTCATGTTTGGACTTTGATTGATGGCGGTCCTGAATCAGCTATCTATAAAAGTACTGATGCTGGAAAAAATTGGAAAAAACTTGAAAATGGCTTACCAAAAGTTGATAAAGGCAAAATCGGACTTTCAGTCTCACCTGTAAATCCTGATGTGATTTACGCAATCGTTGAAGCAGCCAATCAAGAAAGTGGATTCTTCCGATCAACAAATGGAGGCTCAAGCTGGGAAAAACGCAGCAGTTATGTTTCAACGAGTCCGCAGTATTACAACGAAATCATGGCCGATCCAAAAGAAGTTGGCAAAGTCTATTCTATGGACACTTTCATGATGGTGACGGAAGATGGGGGAAAGAACTTCAGAAAGGTCGGTGAAAGTTCAAAGCATGTTGATAATCATGCCTTCTGGATCAACCCCAAGGATACTGAAAATCTACTCGTTGGATGCGATGGCGGAATTTATGAAAGCTTTGATGGCGGAAAATCGTGGACTTTCACAGCAAATCTGCCGATTACTCAGTTTTATCGCGTTGCAGTGGACAACGATAAGCCTTTTTACAATGTGTATGGCGGAACTCAAGACAATAATACGCTTGGTGGTCCGTCACGAAATGTTAGTGATCATGGAATCACAAATCGCGATTGGATTGTCACAGTTGCAGGAGATGGTTTTGAACCTGCGATCGATCCGCAAGATCCCAACATCATTTATTCAGAATCTCAACACGGCGGAATGATCCGTTTTGACCGTCGCACTGGCGAACAATTAGATATTCAACCCCAACCTGAAAAAGGCGACGAGCCTTTGAAATGGAATTGGGATACACCTTTTGTAATCAGTCCGCATTCAAATACTCGTCTCTATGTTGCCGCACAAAAAGTTTATCGAAGCGATGATCGCGGAGAGAGTTGGAAAGCAATCAGTCCTGATCTTACCAGACGCCTGGATCGAAACAAGCTCAAAGTAATGGGGAGAATTTGGAGCGTTGATGCTGTTGCCAAAAATGCTTCAACATCCTTTTATGGAAATATTGTTTCGTTTTCTGAATCTCCTGTTCAGGAAGGATTGCTATATGCGGGAACTGATGATGGATTAATCCAGGTCAGTAAAGACAGCGGAAATAACTGGCGGCCGATTGATAAATTCACGGGCGTGCCTGAAATGAGTTATGTATCAGACATTGAAACATCACAGCACAATGCAGAAACAGTGTTTGCATCATTCAACAATCATAAAATGGGCGATTTCAAACCTTACGTTTTAAAGAGTAATGACGCAGGCGCTTCGTGGACTTCGATTGCCGGAAATCTTCCTTCGCGCGGCTCCGTATGGGCTCTGGCCGAAGATCACGTAGATAAGGATTTGCTTTTTGCAGGAACCGAATTCGGTATCTTCTTTACAACAGATGGCGGCGGTAAATGGATTCAACTGAAAGGAAATGTTCCTACGATTGCAGTTCGTGATATCGAAATTCAAGAACGCGAAAACGACCTTGTGCTTGCAACGTTTGGTAGAGGCTTTTTGATTCTTGATGATTACACGCCTCTCCGTGAAATTCGTGAACAATCGCTTTCCGAAAATGCAATGTTATTTTCGCCGCGCAAAGCTCCACTATTTGCACCCAGTGTTTTACTCGGCTTTCCGGGAAAGGCTTTTCAAGGCGACAATTTCTTCTCAGCACCCAATCCTCCATTCGGCGCAATCTTTACTTACTACTTGAAGGATGAAATAAAAACGAAGCGCAAAACACGACTTGATGCTGAAAAGAAACGCGCAGAAAAAAATGAAGATACGCCGTACCCAACCTGGGAAGAATTAAGCGCCGAAGATCGTGAAGAAGAACCTTCGATTTTTCTCATGGTTACAGATGAAGAAGGCAATACTGTAAGACGTGTTGCTGCGCCAACAAAAGCAGGATTCCAACGTGTTGCGTGGGATCTTCGGTATCCTGCCTTTAATCCGACAGAGTTAAAGCCCGATCCAGATCGTGCGCCATGGCAGAGCGCGCCCGCAGGTCCCCTGTCGCCTCCAGGAACGTATAAAGTTCAACTTGCGAAGCGTATCGATGGAAAGCTCGAAACGATCGGGGAACCAAAAACATTCACAACCGAAACTTTGGGACTTTCCACAATACCTGAACCCGATCGCAAGCAGTTGATCGCATTTCAACAGAAAACAGGAAGGCTGCTTCGCGCCGTGCTTGGAGCAGCAAAATCTGCAGAAGAAGCACAAAATCGAATTAATTATCTGAAAAAAGCGATCGATGAAACACCTTCTGCAGATCCTAAACTCCGTGAGAATGCAAGAGAACTAGAACAACAGCTGACTGATATCAATATTGCGTTGAATGGAAATTCAGTTCGAGACAAACGGAATGAAGCTACGTTGCCTTCACTCAGGCAACGTGTTCAGCAGATTGTATCCGGGCATTGGAGTACAACAGCAGGACCAACTCAAACACATCGAAATCAATACGATGAAACCGCTTCCGAATTTGGTAGTGTTTTAGAGCGTCTCAAAAAACTCGTAGAGACCGATCTCAAATCGCTCGAAACTCAGGCTGAAAACGCAGGCGCTCCATGGACTCCGGGACGCGTTCCATCCTGGAATAAAGAGTAAGTCCAATCTTAATATTTGAGCCCGATCACTTTTTCTAAAGTTTGTTGAAGATCCGTCGCTGTAAATGGCTTCCGAAGGAATAAGCATGGATCTACTGCACGGATTAATGGGTAATCATTTTGCGAATACGCTGTAAGAAAAACAACCGGGATTGGATTTTGCGTGAGACCTTGAATTATCACAGCCGTTTCTGGTCCATTGAGATCGGATAAAATCCGGCAATCCATTAACACTAAATCCGGCAAATTCTTTTTTGCGTATTCAATCGCCTCCCTTCCCGAAGCTGTCACACCGGTTACAACAAAACCAAGTTCCTGAAGTTTTGTTCGTAAATCTTCTGCAACAATGTATTCATCTTCCACAATTAAGACACGAGTGTGATTCAGCTTTTCCTTCATGAGGGAATCGCTGGAGGTATACGAACTATCTAATTCGAAACTATCGGGCGGTATAGGTCGACTAGCCATAGTTTACCTCCTTTAAAACAATTTGATTTTGAGTCTTCTGAAATGCCTGAACAGTTTTGTGCAACAAACTATTTTCACACATCTGATAGATCGGACACTTTAATGGTTCTGCCTCACAAAACACGAAGGCTCTCGAAATCGTTCGTGCAATTTGTTCTTTTGGCGCTGAACACTTAGCAGCAGAATACGTTTTGAAATTGCGGCACATGTCGAAGACCTTTAACCTATCCAAACTAAAACATCTTTCTTGCGCCGGGCTTCTGATGCCGTTTTCTACGCAATCAGTGCTCGGGCAGTAATAGTATCGTGTGCAGCTTTTACTGGAATGTTAAAAGAAAACACATTCTGTGTAAAAACAAAATACTGTAGTGTCTTTTGTAGTGCCCTTACTTTTTTAAAATAGGATAGGGGTCGATAGCAGTGCCTTCCCACCATCGTTTATCGGAATTGAGTTTGAAGATTGCAAAATGAAGATGTGGTGTATCTTTCGGAGCATTGCCGGTAGTTCCTACATATCCAATAACGTCCCCACGGTCAACGCTGTCACCTTCCTCAATATCTTCGGCATACTTTTCCAGGTGAGCATAATAGAATGCATACTTTTCTTCTGGATCAAACTGATAAATCGTTATGCCGCCTCGAACACTAGAAAAAAGTTTTACGATCTTGCCATCCGATACAGCAACGACAGGAGTTCCTCTCGGAGCAAGAATGTCAACAGCTTCATGTAAATGATCACCGCGTGATTCCTGAAAGGAGTCTTTTACATTCTCAAATCCAACTCCTTTTACAGGCATCAATAATTCTTGACCGCGCAAATCTTCCATTAGATCTTCCGTTGCTTTTTCTTCCTCTTCTGCTTGTTTCGGATCGATTTTGTCTTCTTCGCGGGCATTTGATGCGAGTCGCGGACTTTCGTGCTTGTGCATTTCCACGCCTGGACGGACTTCCGGTAAGAATTCACGAACGACAGGCTTTTCTGGAAAGATGACAGGATGCAATAAGACGCCGATCGCAAAACAAATAATTCCTACAACGAGTAGGATTTTGAAAGAAATCATTGGAATATCACCTTCATTCCAGGTTTCGCATATTGAAGCAGCCTTTGAACGTCCCAGTTTGTTAGGCGCACACAGCCATGGGATTCACGTTTGCCAATTTTCGAAGGCTCAGGTGAACCGTGAATTCCATAATGTTCTTTATCGATGTCGATCCAGGCAACTCCAACAGGATTGTTTGGTCCTGGTTGAATTTTAGCTTTTGAATGTGAAGGATCGGCATCCCAAAATAATTCAGGGTTGTAATAAAATTCAGGATTTCTGATGACTCTTGTTACTTCCCACTGTCCCACAGGCAGTGGATCCATTTCACTGCCCGAAGTAGCAGGCGCGTACATCAAGATCTCGTCGCTTTCATTTTTGACTGTTAACTCCGAGTCTTTCGAAGACACAACAATTCGTAGATTGGAATTTCCATTTTTCTTTCCTGAAACTTTTTGGGTCTTATTTTCGGATGTTTGAGTTTCGTTGTTTGATTGGGTCTGCGATCCATCCGCAGCTTCATTCAATACATTCGGAACTAGAATTTCTTCACCTTCTGTGAATTGTGCAGCCGGGTTTAGCTTTTTTAATAGTCTTGGATTTGAATGAAATTTCTCAGAGATTGCCTCAAGCGAAGAGGTATAACCGAGATGTTCAAGTTTTGATTGTTCCATTTTGTCTTCGGGAATTTTCTCAACAAAAGGCCCCTTTGCATCATCAGCCGTGATTGTGTACGAAACAAGCGACTCACCTGGATTTTCTTGTTCGAGTGATGCAACTGTCGCCTCATCGGGATTTCCAGAAACGTCTAAATTGTGTGCTTCTTGATATGCCGAGAGAGTTTTTTCTGATCGTGGACCAATACTTCCATCGATCTCTCCAGTCGAAAAATTGGCACGGTCGAGCAAGACCTGGATTTTGATTGCTTCCTTAAGCTTCTCAGGAATTTCTGTAGCGCTCGCTGGACTAATTGCAAGCAAAAACAGACAAAAAATGCGAACGCATAGTTTCATTTATGTACCCCTTATTAATGATTGGTGCAGTATAAAAGTTAGGTCGCCAGGTCTTTTCAGGCCATAAATATTGACGAGGTATTGAGTCGTAAAATCACGTGCATTTCTGTAGGGTTTTTTGAAATTTATAGGATTCATGCGTAAGGAAATGTGATCCGGCAAGGATGGTTTTTCCGCATGAAAATTGGAGGAGCACAAATATGACCATCCGACGAGTTGAGGGTGTCAATGTACCGTATACATATCCGGACGAAATAACCGAGCCCGCCGCCAATGTTAGAACTGAGGCTTCACCTGAAAAGCTCTCTGAAAATCCGCAAAAGCATTCTCAGCAATTGGCAGAATTGAAGCTGCAGGCTGATTCGCGTTCCGCAGAATTGAATACACAAATCCCCAATCTTAAAACGTTTAAAGGAGAAATGGTGGGGTTGGAGCCGACTGTAATAGACTCACCACGCGAGGATCAGGACGGCTTTTTTCTTCCCGAAGTCAATGACGAAGTTCTTTAGTTAAGATGCACTTTGGCACTTAGTTGGCGACTTGCAGGTGTCTGAGAACCTCAACGGCATAGGCATTGTAGGGCTCCATTTTCAGACTTCGCTTGTAATATTGAATAGCGTTTGTGCGATCTCCACGAACTGCATATGCCTCCGCCAATGAATCATAAACACTAAACTCATCAGGAAAGGATTCTGCATTTTCCATGAAAACCTTGATTGCCTCATCCACTTTGTTTTCTTTCAATAGCATGTACCCAACTACGTCTAAAGCGTTAAAATCAATCTCATTCTTGTTCGTAGTCTTGATTGCTCGGAATTCTTGAATCCCTTTTTCAACGCCGCTTTCATTCATGAGCTTATAGATCTTCCCTTCTGGAGTTTCAATATCATTCACCCAATTTGTGAAGTTAGGGGCATTGATCTGTTTTCCAAGAATACTCAATTCGATATCTACATCTGAATCCACTGCTGTGATACCTTCCTTGACTTTGCTCCACTTCTCTCCTTCTATACCGAAATCTTTCCGGTTGATTTTGGTTCCACCTGTGAACACAATTTGGGTGTCTTTACGGGCATCTTTCTTAACTCCAGAACAGGCCTCCATCTTAAGTTGTACTTCCTTTGTAACGTTCTTTATTGTCAGGTCGCCAACTGCTATGACGCCTGCGTCCGTTTTGAGTATGTGTTTGGTTTGGAATTTGATCAGCTGATATTCTTTGGCGTCGAACCAATTCGGAGATCGCAGATCGTCGTCTCTCATGTCAAGATCCGTGTCAATGCTATCGACTTTGATCAAAACAGTCGCTGAGCTCTTCGTGATGTCCTTTTCATCAAAGCGAAAGGTTCCCGAGAAATCAGTAAATCGCCCGCGTACTTTTGCAAAGCCCATATACTGAACGGAAAACCCAATATACGAATGTCCGCGATCTATCGGATAGATTTGAGACATCGAAAAATCATCAGCTTGAACAGATTGCAACAGTGGAATCAGAAGAAGAGTGGTGAGGATCCAGCAACTTTTAGTCATTAGGTACTTCCCATGTAATCCTTTCTTATATTTTTGTTCGCGGGATCTGCTTCTCACAAGGAAAATGGTGCAGTCAGATACAAACGCTGCGCGAACACCATGAAAAACGGATCGAACGCGGGTTAATGGGGTGAGTGACGGGACTTGAACCCGCGACCACTGGAGCCACAATCCAGCGCTCTACCAACTGAGCTACACTCACCATCCAGAAATGGGGAAAACTGCCTGAGGCAGGTTTTTGTGTGGATGAAAATTATGGCACTTTCAAACCATCCCTGCAACCCAAAATGATTTAGCTCAGCTCGGCCGGCTGGAAGCCAGCGGTCAAATCGCCGGGGTAACAAAAAAGCCGGCCCAATAGGGCCGGCCTTGTTAGGTTGGTACAAAAATGATTTTGGATTGTTATTCAGGCTTTACAACTAAAACGGATTTAACCTCGCTCACACCTTCTACTGTTTTTGCTATTTCAATCGCGCGGTTGGCCTCCACTTCATTTTTTACTTCCCCGGAAAGCATGACCTCGCCATTTTTTGTATCGATATCAATCTTGTACGCACGCACAACATCATCTTTTGCGAATTTCATCTTAACCGCTGTTGTGATCGTAGCGTCATCGATAACGGTTCCAATATTTCGGTTTGGTTCATTTTGGTCCTTTAACTCTTCCAGATTTTCTTCCTTGCTATCGAGCCGGTCTTCAACATCATCATTTGTAATCATCGTGTCAACTTCAAGTTTGTTTTCGACCCGAACTACGCCAGTCACGTTTTTCGCCAGCTCAACTGCGCGCGTTGCTTCTTCGTGTCCGATCGTCTTTCCTTTTAAAGTAACTTCGCCTTCGTTGACTTCTATGTCGATGTCAGCACTTGATAGTCTTTCATCTGCAAGGAAGCTTTGCTGAATTGCATCCTTGATTTTTGCATCATTAGAATTCGGAACAATATCAGCTTGCACAAATAAACCAAGCGCAAGAAATACTCCGAAAAATAAAAATACGATTTTTGTCATGTTGATCTCCTTCGTACACACCTTCAACCTAAATCTTAAGCAGCGAGAGAATGCTGCACCGCCAGAAAACGCACTGAGTTGTCGTCGACAAAAATCGTGTCTTTGTGTAGTACTCATAGCTACATCAATTCTGCAAATCGTCGCTACCGTCTTTGAATCCCCTGATGTATATTTAGGCATTATGGCAACTTCAATATGGACAGGGACAGTCAGTTTTGGTTTAGTTTCAATCCCCGTGAAGCTTTTCGGGGCCACCACTTCGCATGATGTTTCATTCAATTTGTTGCATGAGGAATGCGGCAATCGCATTAATTTGCAAAATTATTGCCCGACTTGTGAGCGCGTAGTTCAGCGTTCGGAACTGGTAAAAGGATATCAGTTTGAAAAAGATCGCTACGTAACTATAGATGAGGACGATCTCAAAACTGTGCGCCCTGAATCCAGCAGCAACATGGAAATTCTCCAGTTCATAAATATTGATGAAGTCGATCCAATTTATTTTGAGCGCACTTACTATCTTGGTCCTGATCGCAATAGCGAAAAAACTTTCGGATTGCTTGCCAAAGCGATGGAAGAAACTCAACGCGCCGCCATCGGTAAGCTCGTGATGCGCAATCACGAATATCTAGCGCTGGTTCGTCCCGGAATGAACGGATTGATTTTGCATTTGATGTTGTACGCAGATGAAATTCGTGAAAATGAAAATCAAATCAGCGATGATCTAAAAGTCCGCGATAAAGAATTGGTACTTGCAAAAGAACTTATTGAAAATCTTACCGAATCTTTTGATCCTCAAGAATTTAAGAGTGACTACACAGAGGCAATGGAGGAAATGCTTGAGTCCAAGATTAAAGGACGCAAGCTAACGATCGTCAAACCAAAAGCCAAACCTAAAGTCACCGATCTGATGGAAGCACTTCAACTCAGCGTCAAACAAGCTCGTTTAAAACGTCCGAGTGGAAGAGCCGATGAAGATGAGAAACGCGCTGTGGGCGGATCGCTCAAAAAAGTAAAGTAAGCGCATCAAGGTAACAGGATCAATTCATTAGCCGCACTCTTTTCAGCAGCCTTTTTGCCAAAATTCCATTGATGATATTGAATCTTTCTCCAATCGTCGGCCATATCAATATAGTTGCCGTGATATGCGTGGCCTGATTGTCCCGTTGTATTGATTGCTCGCGATTGGTCAAAGTCTGAAAAATCAACAATCATTCGCATTGAAGGAAGACCTGTAACTTCAAAAGAGCGACGTGGATTGAAACCGGTTGCATTTACGATTGCAGTTCCACCGCCGGATTCAAAAGGTCCGCGGTTCAATAAGAATTCAACAGCGCCAATTCCTGACAATCCTAAAGTCTGATTCTTAAATGTCAGCGTGTGCAACGCGCCCCATCTCCATTGAGTCGGATCATTTCCCTGAATGCTTTGTAATTCCTTCACTGCATCTTCGAATGCTGTACGAAAGATGTCGTCGCGTGTTTCGATGGCAGATGTCTTTTTATTGTCCCACCAGTGGTTATTTTGAAGAGCGCGTTGAATTACATAACCCCAGCGATCGGATCCACCGGGCCAGAAATCCTCCGGTAAATCATCCTGGAATGTTTTTGCCATGAGATGTTTCCAGAACATCTCGAACATTGCTCCGCCTGCGGAATCGATTCCTTGTTGATGGTTCCATCTCCGAAGCAACTCAAGCGGGCCCTGGAGTTCGGACTTTTCAATTTTCAAACTTAATAAATAAGGAAGAACGATTTCAGCTTTTCCGTTCTTGTTGTCACCTTGCATAGTTTCAACAAACTTCGTATCGATCGGTGCTTGATGATTCCGAATCAACTCAACGATCCGCGACGCGCGAAATCCTGCTTCCCAATCGTTCGATATCAAATGCGGATACTCAGAAGAAACGACTTGATTGTTTGCTGAAACAATAAAACCTTCAGATGGATTGAACATTGAAGGAAGTTGATCAAACGGAATATAGCCGGTCCATTCGTATTCTCCAGTCCAACCAGGCACTGGAAAACGTCCATCACCCTTGGAGCGGATAGGAATTAATCCAGGAGTTTGATATCCAATGTTTCCATCAACGTCTGCGTAAAGCAGGTTTTGTGAAGGAACATCAAATTCGGACGCAGCGCTGCGAAACTCTGTCCAATTTTTTGCGATATTCATTTTCCAAATCGCTGGAAACACTTCGGAAGGTTCGAGTGCAGTCCAGCGCAACGTAATCGCGAACTTGTCTGGCAAATCTTGTCCGCTGGCCTTTTCAAAATCTTCAAGTGACGACATCGTATCTGAAATGATCGGTCCATGACGTGTGCTGCGAATCTTAAAATCAATATCATCTTCTCCGGCAACACGGATCTTTTCCTGAATGATTTGCATGTCATGCCATTCATCTTTGAACTGATACTGATTTGGATTTTCCGGATTTATTTTTTCGATATACAAATCCATCACATCTGAGCCCACATTTGTCATTGCCCAGCCGATTCGAGCATTGTGACCCAGGATAATTCCAGGAACACCTGCAAATGAAAATCCCGTAACATCAAACGGACACGCTTCGGAGACAGGCTCACAATGAAGTCCGGCTTCATACCAGATCGAAGGCATTTGTGCATCAAGATGTGGATCATTCGCTAGAATTGGCTTTCCGGTTGTAGTTTTGGATCCTGAAATGACCCAATTGTTTGAGCCCATCGATTCGCCGCGTACACCAATTACATCAGGTAAGTTTTGAAGTGAAGCATGTAGATTCAGTATTGATTGATCCAATTCAGGCGAACGAAAAACTTCAGACCGTGAAGAATCAACCGGTTGGTTGCTCAATTGTGTAACGACAAATGGTCCATCGGCCGGATACAAAGGATAGATCTCATCAACTTGATCCTGGGAGAGGGCCTTCGACAGAATTGAACGGTTAATTTCACTAAACATATTCATGCAAAGATCCCACGACATCACTTTGCCGAACGTTAATGAGTGCTCGGGCTGCCAATCTTCAAGCTTATAATTTCGATTCATGACCGACAGCAATACGTATTCAAGCGACAATTTGCTTCCTTGATTTTGTTTGATATAAGCGTTCACACCATCTGAATATGCACGAAGAATACTGAGCGAATGCGAATCCGTTTTTTCAAGTTCCTTTTGAACCGTCCTCTTCCAACCGAGTGTGCGAAGAAATTTATCCGTATCTACTTGCGATTTGCCGAACAATTCAGAAAGCCGTCCCGAACCAGTGTGTCTCCAAGTATCCATCTGCCAGAATCGGTCCTGCGCATGAACAAAACCCTGCGCAAAAAATAGATCATGTTGATTTGAGGCATAAATTTGCGGAATTCCATGGGGATCGCGAAGAACCCTAACGCGCGAATTCAGTCCACTTAATTTGATCTCTCCTTGAAGCGCAGGAAAAGAACGGCGCACAGTTAGAAATGTAAATGCTGAAAACGCCGCAATGAGAAGCACGAACAACAGAAGAATTCGAGAGAAGATTCGCCCGTATGCAGGCATTTAGCTGACTACATCCTCACCATTTGCAGATGAATCTTGCATGTTCGAATTGTAACATGCACGAAGACTTGGCACTGCCCCTACCACCCATGGCTCGAGGTGTGTATCATGGAAGAATCCAACTAAGAACGGAGGGCAGAATGCGCCTAGTCGACCGAAAAAATTTCAGGATCACCTTTTCAATCTGGCTCGTGATTTTTCTGTTTGGAAGCGCAGTGAGCTTTAGTGCCGAGACTAAAGCACCAAAAGACGATACTGAGCTGAAGGCTCTTAAATACAGGTCGATTGGGCCAGCATGGGGTGGTCGTGTTTCACGGGCAGCAGGAGTTCCTGGCGATCCAAATGTGTACTACTTCGGTGCCGCAGCAAGCGGAGTCTGGAAAACTGTTGATGGTGGAAATAGTTGGAAACCCATTTTTGATGATCAACCAATTTCATCGATCGGTTCACTTGCGATTGCTCCATCCGATACAAACGTCATTTATGTTGGAGCCGGCGAAGCAAACATCCGCGGCAATGTAGCAGCAGGAAATGGAATATATAAATCGGTAGATGGCGGAAAAACCTGGAATCATGTTTGGAAACAAGAAGGTCAAATCGGCACGATGATCGTTCATCCATTAAATGCCGATGTGGCTTTCGCTGCAGTTTTAGGACACGCATTTGGGCCCAATCCTGAACGCGGAGTTTATCGAACGAAGGATGGCGGAAAAACCTGGCAACAGGTGCTAAAGAAAGATCAGGATACTGGAGCATCCGATGTCGCATTTGATCCATCAAACCCAAATATTATTTTTGCAGGTTTTTGGCAGACACGGCGATATCCCTGGGGATTAACAAGCGGCGGTCCAGGAAGTGGAATGTATGTTTCGCGTGATGGAGGCGATACATGGAAACAACTTACCGCCAGTGGCTTGCCTGATGGAATTTGGGGGAAAGTTGGAATTGCTGTTGCACCTTCTGATGGGCGTCGTGTGTATGCATTGATTGAAGCAGAGCAAGGAGGCTTGTTCCGATCCGATGATGGCGGAGATAATTGGTCGCGCGTTAGTGCCAATCGTCTTTTAAGACAACGCGCATGGTATTACTCCACTCTTACTGTTCATCCAACCAACCCTAATGAAATTTGGGTTCCGCAAGTTCCAATGCTAAAAAGCATCGATGGCGGCGCAACATTTAGTGCCATCGATGGATTTCATCATAGCGATCATCATGATTTCTGGATTGATCCAAAAGATCCAAAACGTATGATTGCTGCAAATGATGGCGGCGTTGATATTTCAACTGATGGCGGACAAACCTGGTCCTGGCCAGCATTGCCGATTGCACAGTTTTATCATGTTGGCGCAGACAACCGTGTTCCATTTCATGTTGCTGGCGGCATTCAAGATATAGGAACTGGACAAGGTCCAAGCCGGACACCATCCTCTTCCGGAATTCGAACCAGCGATTGGTATGGAGTTGGAGGCGGTGAAGCTGGATGGGCTGCATCGGATTGGTCAGATCCAAATATTGTTTATGCCGGCGAATATGGCGGCATCATTACCCGTTATGATCATCGCACGCGGCAAGCGCGTCATATTGGAATTAATCCTGATATGCCGATCGGTCATGATCCGAAAGATATGCGTTTCCGTTTTCAATGGACTGCGCCGATTACAGTCTCACCACACGATTCAAAAGTCGTTTATCATGGCGGAAATATTTTGTTCCGAACAAACGATGGCGGCCAAACCTGGACACAAATTAGCAGCGATCTAACCCGTAACGATCCTTCAAAACTCGGATGGTCAGGTGGTCCTATTACTGGTGATAACACAGGCGCGGAAACATATTCCACCATCTTTACAATTTCAGAATCCCCCTTACAAAAAGATTTGATCTGGGCAGGCACTGATGATGGTTTGGTGCATGTAACAACCGATGGCGGAAAGACCTGGAAGAATGTTACGAAAGGAATGTCTGGAATTCCGGAATGGGGAACTGTGAAGATTATTGAAACTTCACATTTCGATGCGAATACTGCATACGCTGTTGTTGACGCACACAGATCGGACAACACAAAACCATATTTGTACAAAACAACAAATCTTGGAGATTCATGGCAACGGTTAGATTCCAATTTGCCACAAGATATTTATTTGCATTGTGTGCGTGAAGATCCCAAAGTGAAAGACCTGCTTTATCTGGGTACGGAACGGGGAGTCTCTTATTCGCGCGATGGTGGAAAATCCTGGAAGCCCTTGAAACTAAATTTGCCGACTGTAGCTGTACATGATCTTGCAGTCAAAGATTCCAGTCTTGCGGTTGGAACGCTGGGACGTTCAATCTGGATTTTTGATCATCTAACAGTGCTCCGTGAAATCTCGGATGAATTTAAGAAATCGGATGCACATTTGTTTTCAGTTCCTGATGCAATTCGATGGAGATACACAAACGAATTTCCTGATAAATGGAGTGGTGACAATCCACCGAGTGGCGCAGTTTTTTATTACTGGCTAAAAGAAGAACAAAAAAATGATATTACAGTTGATGTCCTTGATAGCTCGAACAAAGTAATCGCAACTTTAAGCAGCGTACCGAAACCAATTTTGGGATTGGGCGATGATACTAAGTCAGAAGAAGAACAAGCAAAGAAGAGTGCACTTCCAAAACAAGCAGGCGTTCAAGTTGCGTACTGGAACTTAAGTTATGATGCGCCTGATATGGTTCCACGCTCCCAAATGTTTGGTGGCGCATCTTCTGGTCCGATGGTTTTACCAGGTTCGTACACACTTCGATTAAATGTGAATGGCAAGGCTTACACTTCTCCAATCAAAGTCATTTCCGATCCAAGAGTTAAGGTCTCTGAGCAAGATTTGAAAGCACAATTAGATCTGGCGTTATTGCTCCGGAACGATGTCACTGAAATTTCGAAGCAGATTAAGAAATTGAAGAGCGTCCGCAAACAAATCCAAAACCGCAATGAAATTTTGAAAGGAAATCCAAAAGCCGAAAAACTTATTCAAGATTCGGAAGCATTTGATAAGAAAGCTGACGCATTGGAATCAAAGCTGCACAATGCGAAAGCAGAAGTCGCGTACGATGTATTTTCTTTCCGCGGAGGCGTTCAATCCTATGGGCGTCTGGTAACACTTTTCTCAACTGTAGCCGATGGAGATGGTGCACCGACACAAGGTATGCGCGAATCCTACGAAATTGCAAAAAAGGATTGGAAAGCGAAGGAAGCTGAACTGAATCAATTGCTAAGCACCGATCTAAAGTCGCTCAATGATTCGGCACGAAGTGTCGATGCTCCAATTATCTATGTTCAATGATCCATCCAGAACTTTATGGCTTGGAAAGCACACGCGCTCGAGACATCAGATCTCGTTTGAGTTCGGGCTGAATGACCTGCGTTTCAACGCGTCATATTGGTATGGCGATGTTAACTTTCATTTTCTGGAAGAAAAATACGGCGCTGAATTCATGGAACGTATTTTTTTTCACATCGCCGCATTTACAGCGAATACTCTGGTGAGTCTGTGTCCTGATCGTTTTGATCCTGGACCCTATGCGCGTTTTTGTTCGGACAGCTTCTGGTCGCTTTGGAAATCGATCGTTCATGGCGCATGGGCACAATGGCGTTACGAACACGACAAACCGGATTACACGGGGCCAGACCTTGTTGTGCCAACAATAGAGTCTTCTAATTTAGATCCAGTGACAGTTCAACCGGGTGACGTTCCAATCCTGAGCTTCTGCGGTGGAGGAAAGGATAGCCTTGTTTCACTTAAACTTCTTCAGCGCGCAGCAGTACCATTTCACACGTTAGTTTATTCAAGTTCGATTTATGGTTCTGCGCCGCTGCAGCACAATCTGTGTGATGCTTTGCTCGATGCCGCCAACATTCCCAAAAGTTCCCGCCGGCGAGTGTGGCATTACGATGACCTGACGGATAGTCCAGTAGTTCGTTTATTTCCCGAATTCGGAGCACAGAAGCTGATCGCCGCAGAAACGCCTGCATCAATATTTTTTGCGCTTCCGCTGGTTCTTCAGCATGGCTACACACATCTTTGTTTAGGACATGAACGCAGTGCTGATACCGGCAATCTTGTTTGGGAGCGTACGGGACAAGAAGTCAATCACCAATGGGGCAAGTCTTATGAAGCACAGAAGCTTTTGAACGATTACATTAGAATGAATCTTGTAGTAAACTGCGATTACTTCAGCATTTTGAAGCCGGTTTATGATGTTTTAATCTTCAATTTGCTGGACCAGGATCTTGATGCTGTTCTTCATACGCATTCATGCAATATCCAGAAACCCTGGTGCGGACGCTGTCCAAAATGTGCTTATGTCTGGATTAACTACATGGCCTATTTGCCATCCGGCAGTTGTTCAGCGCATCTTTCACGGACACGGAAATTTATTGGATACACCTGAAAACCAGCTTTCGTTCCGCCAGATGCTTGGGCTGGAAGCTCACACCCCTTTCGAATGTATTGGTCAAATCGATGAAGTCAGGCTGGCTTTCGAATTGTGCAAACGCAAAGGCCTGAAGGGTGCAGCAATGCAGGTGTTCGAACGAGAAGTGCCCCCAGTTGATGTGCCTGCGCTCTTAGAACGCTATTTAACAGGTTGATGATACTATCGATACTCTTCCAGAAATGCTGCAAGAAAAGGTCATTGCCCAAATGCGTGCCGCTGCTGAACGCGTTCGCCTAACATCGCGTAAATTTTCACATACGAATTCTAGCTGCGAATGAGTAAAAGTGCGCCCGGACCGACTCGAACGGCCGACCCTCTGCTTAGAAGGCAGATGCTCTATCCAGCTGAGCTACGGGCGCGGAACCGCGGGGAAACGCAAAGGCATCAAGCACTTTGCGTCTCTGTGGTTACTCTTAAAATCGGGGCGAGAGGATTCGAACCTCCGACCCCCTGCGCCCAAGGCAGGTGCGCTACCGGGCTGCGCTACGCCCCGTTTTTGAGAACTCAAATTATAACCACAGAACGGAAAAGACACAAAATTTTATCAGGGTAGATCAATCACCCTTTACACGATAATATGAGCGCGTGAGTTTCTGGAAAAACTTTAAACTCCTTGCAGCAATTTACGTTTTTACTGGACTTCTTGCTGGTTATTGGGATACTCGCCTGAGTAATCTCTACATTTATCACGATCAGATATCGAAGATCCACCTCTATAGAACACTTCAAGCACATGCGGTGCTTGGAGTTCTTTTAGCCCTCATTCTTGCCGCATGGATTCTGTTCATGAATCGTTCGTCAAAAAGCGAATTCGAACGATCTCGTTTTATTGCAAATCATATTGCCCTGACGATTAGTTCACTTGTTTTCATTATCTTCTTCATCAAGACTCATCTGCTCTGGCTCAAAACGCATTTATTTGAGCCACAAGGACTCCTTTGGACTTTCGTAATTGTTGCAAGTTGTGTGCTGCTCTATTTCATCGTGCGTTTCCTTGTAATGAAAGTGACAAGCCGGCCCTCATCAAAACAACTTGCAGCCGCGATTTTTCTAGTTTGCTGTCTCGGCACTTTTGCTGATGAATATTTTCATAGAAGATTCCAGTTACCTGAAACACCTTCAACAACAAAGCCCAATATCCTTCTGATTGTTGTTGATACTTTACGCTGGGACTTTATTACATCGTATGGATATCCACGAAAGATTACTCCGAATCTTGAAGCATTAACGCGCGAAAGTGTGTTGTATGAAAACGCAATTTCAACAAGTCCGTGGACTACGCCATCTCATGCTTCTATGTTTACAGGACAATATCCATCACGAAATGGCGTCGATGGCAGAAATATTTTTCTGGATCCTTCAAGTCCTACTATCGCTGGCGAACTTTCGCGGATCGGATTTCAAACTGCAGGCTTTATTAATAATGTTTATATCCGGCGCCAAACCGGACTTGCTCGAGGCTTTCAACAATATGAAGAATTCTGGGGTAGAAACGAAGCTTCTTCATTGATGCTTCTGGTTGAATTCATTTCAAGAAAATTTAATCCGCGAACCGATTCGGGAGCCGCCGAAACTCGAGAAGGAATTAGAAGCTGGTTCCGTCATGATTGGACCGGAAAACATCCTTTCTTTCTTTTTCTGCATTTAATGGAACCACATGCTCCATATGGAGTTCCAACTGCTTCGATACAGAAATTCTTGCCGGCTGGAGTCACTTCACAACATGCATTAAAAGTGAATCAGGATCCAGAATTGTACATTTCAGGAAAAATAAAAATGACGGATCGTGATTTTGAAATCCTGAAGGCTCTTTATGAAAACGACATTTACTATGTTGATACAGTGATTGGCGGAATACTTCAAGACCTTCGCAAACAAAATTTGTTGGATAACACTCTTGTTATTTTTACATCCGATCATGGGGAACACTTTGGCGATCATCAGCTTATGAGCCATGAACTCAGTTTGTACGATGAATTGTTACGCCTGCCTTTGATTGTCAGGTTTCCAAAAGCAAAATTTGGCGGCATGCGCGTCAGAGAAGTCGTGCAGACCATCGATTTTTTTCCATCCATACTCCATTTTGTACAATCGAATCCAAACAAGCTCCCGCTGCAAGGCTACAATTTCTTACCGGATAATTTCCAACGCAAAAATCATGGTTTTGCCTTTGCGGAATACAACAACTCGCGTGCTGCAGATAAAATGGAACGCAATTTTCCGGATCTCCCGCCAAATAAGTTGTGGCAAAGAAAGATTTTAAAAGCGGTTCGAAATGAATCATGGAAAATGATTTGGGGTTCAGACGGCACACGTGAGCTCTACGCGATCAACAGTGATCCGTACGAAACAAAAAATCTTGCGACGGCTTTGCCGGATGAACTCAAGAAAATGGAAGGGATTCTTTCTCGGTGGTCAAGCTCATTTGAACCCTCACGTTATTACAAACAAGAGGACATCAGCCGCGAAGCCCTCGAAGAGCTGCGTTCCCTCGGCTATATTCAGTAGGGGCGGGTCTTAGACCCGCCCGTTTAAATAAGGATTGTGGGTTTTTAATTCGGAAGAATTACGGAATTGATCACATGGATCACGCCGTTTGATTGATACACATCGTATGTAGAAATTGTTGAGACACTCCCTTTTTCATCTTTCAAAACGATGTTATGACTGCCATTCATCATCGCAGTTAATTTTCCACCGCTTGCAGTTTTCAGTTCTGCCATACCGTTACCAGCCTGGATTGCCTTCTTAATTGATTCGTAATCAAACGCACCGGGCACAACGTGATATGTAAGAATTTTTACAAGGGTGCTCTTGTTTTCGGGTTTCAACAAAGTATCAACAGTACCTGCCGGCAGATTCTCAAATGCATCGTTTGTTGGAGCAAATACAGTAAAAGGTCCTTTTCCTTTTAACGTCTGCACGAGATCACCAGCCTTAACGGCGGCAACAAGCGTTGTATGATCCTTTGAATTCACAGCATTATCGATAATGTCTTTTGTGGTAAACATCGCCTCACCGCCTACCATTACTTCTGCAGCAAAGCTTGAGTTCAATCCTCCAAACGACATCGATAGGATAAAAAGCATAACCAGTAAATTCTTCATTTTAATTCTCCTTAAATTCAAATTGGGGTTGTTCATCGTTCAGAAGATCTTTACGATTGTAGGGAAGATTTTGGATTGAAATCGCGACTAAAGTAATGTTGTTAAATCTAAAAGAGTTCGTAGTAAGGCACGCAGTTCGGCGCATTCATGCGGCCGAACAGTGCCGTTAAATGTGTCCTTACGGCACTGCATCGCATGCGCTCAGCTGCGTGCCTTACTACAAAACCCTCTAGCCGTATAGAGGAAAGCAGGAGGATTTATGCTAAAACTGAAAGTAGCGGCTATATTTGCATTACTGCTCGGCGCATTTGCATTTGCCGAGATGAAAAGCGATAACGGAAAGATTAAACTTTATTCAGTACAACAAAAAGGATTTGTTATGTCAGAAAAAGTAAATAAATCAGATCAAGAATGGAAGCAGGAATTAACTCCGGAACAGTATCAAGTATTGCGTAATAAAGGGACTGAACGTCCATTTACAGGCGATTACTGGAAGACAAAAGATAAAGGTACATATCAATGTGCCGCATGCGGAAACGACCTGTTCGCTTCGGACACGAAGTTTGATTCAGGTACAGGTTGGCCAAGTTTTTATAAGCCTGTGGCTAAAGAAAATGTAGAAAGCGAAAGCGATTCCACCCTTGGAATGAAGCGTACCGAAGTATTGTGCAGCCGTTGCGGCGGTCATCTCGGACACGTTTTCGATGATGGTCCGGAACCGACCGGGCTTCGGTATTGTATTAATTCCGCATCATTGAAGCTCGATAAGAAAGAATAATTAGCTGATTCTTTTTCGAAACTTCAGCAGATAAGGAATTACTTTCAACTCTCTGAAGAAGTCAAAAGAGCTTTTTTTCGCGGCATTCCAGCGCACGGGTACTTCACGAATTCTATAGCCTTCCCTTTGCGCTCTGATTAATATTTCTGCGTCCCAGAACCATCCACGTTGATGGAGCGTGTCGTATCCCGCGCTGGTTGCTAGCGAATGAAAGACATCCCGTTTAAACGCCTTAAATCCACATTGATGATCAAGAATCTTGGAACGAAGCAATAATCGTATTGTTCCGTTATACAGACGGCTGTAGAGAAATCGTGAGAATTCACGGTGCACTGTTGCGCCTTTTTGATAACGGCTCCCAATTGCAATATCACATTCATCATTCAACAGTGGATTTACGATCTCAGGTAAACATTCAAGATCCGTTGAAAGATCAATATCCATATAGATGAGGATTGATCCATTGAGTTGACGCAAACATTCGCTGAGATTTTCGCGCCTGGAGGGGCCATTCGCATAATGAAAGACGCGAATGTCAGAATTTTGAAGTGTATCGATTAACGTTTGCGATCCATCATTTGTCCCGTCATCACAAATAGCGAGTTCGAAATTCCATTTCAAACGAGAAAGGAAATCCCGGACTTTTAAGGCGTGATCGACAGCGAGTTTGCCTTCGTTATAACAGGGCATTACGACTGAAATCAAAGAATTTTTGTTCAAACTTTGACTTCCTCAAACCGCCGGATACGAATATTCCGCTTAAAGCTGAAGCTTCTTACCGGATTCAAAGTCAAATATCTTGTACCTTCCAAGTCCCCATTTTTGCAATCGGAAACAAATCGAAACGCGCAATACTCCAAGACCATATCGAACGCTGCGCACAAAGTTTATTGTACTCGCTTCTTCAAAATACTTCGTTGGACATGTAACCTCGCCGATCTCATAACCTTGAAAAATGATCTGCGCGAGCATTTCATTGTCGAAAATAAAGTCATCCGAATTCTCTTCCAATGGAAGGCGTTCAAGCACTGCCCTGTCAAAAGCCCGATAGCCAGTGTGATACTCAGCAAGCTTGTGATTCAAAAAAATGTTTTGAATCAGAGTCAGGATCCTGTTGGAAATGTACTTGTACAATGGCATACCGCCGTAGAGAGCACCTTTTCCCAGAATCCGCGAACCGAGCATCGATTGAAACACTCCTTTAGCAACAGGAAAAGCAAGCGCTTCAATTAACAAAGGAGTGTACTGATAATCCGGATGAAGCATTACAATCACATCGGCGCCTGAACGAAGAGCTTCCTTGTAACATGTCTTTTGATTTCCGCCATAACCTTTATTTTTTTCATGACGAATTACTTTTGTGATTCCCAGACGCCGGGCAACTTCTACAGTCTCATCCTTCGATTCGTCATCCACAAGAATGACTTCATCAACAATATCGAAAGGGACTTCAGAATAGGTGAGTTCGAGGGTTTTCGAAGCGTTATACGCGGGCATTACAACGACAATTCGTTTACCGTGAATCATTCAGTTTCACTGCTGAGTATAACCAAGAGCTTTTAACTTTTCAGCCTGTTCCTCATTGATGTGCATCGATTGACCTTCAGCCTTAGGCACTTTTTCGAAAAATGTCTTCAGCTCCTTCCGGAATTCAGCCATCTTTTCCGGATGATCCGCTGCGACATTAACTCCCTCGGCAGGATCATTCTTGTGATCATATAATTCCTCGGCCGAATTATCAGTTCTGACTACATATCGAAAGGTCGCCATTTAATACGGTAAATTGTGTTCCTATTTTCTTCTCCAAAAACTCTGTGCCGTATGCTCCAAATGAAAAGATCGAATCATTTTTGTTATCTGTATTTTGGAGATCAATACCTTGTAAACTTTCGGGTTTCTTCAATCCGAACAGTGAACACAGCGTAGGGAAAATGTCCATTAATCGAATTGTTTTTGAAGAATCCAACTTTTTAAAATCTACCGAATTTGAACCCTTCAGGATCATTGGAACGCGGACGACTTCTTCGTACGCAATTGTGCTGTGCGAAAAATGTCTTAGATGATTTGGCTCAGCCATTGTTTCGCCATGATCGGCGGTTATAACAATGGCAGTATTTTCGTAGACTTTCGAATTCTTTAGAAAATTAAAAAATGTTCCCAGTGCTTCATCGGTATACCGGATTTCGGCATCATATCGGGCGATGTAGTAAGCAGCTTCCTTTTTATTGTCCAACCTTTGGTATAAAGGAATTTTATTGAACTCCCAGTTCGAAGCGGCAAATTCAAGTATCGGACTCTCGGTTTGTGACAACGTATCGGAGACAAAGTAATCCGCGTTTTCGGGGGCCTGGTATGGCCCATGAGGATCGATCAAATGAATCCAAACAAAAAATGGACCTTTGCTTGTTTGAATCCATTTTTCGACTGCCGACAAAGTGTCCTTTGCAGTCCGTTCATAGCGATTAACGCGATTTTTTTCTGCTCGAGTTAAAGTTTCATCAAAATGATCAAACTCCTTTTTGATTCCAAAGTCTCCGGCTAATACTGCGCTTGAAACGAAGCCTGCTGTCGAATAACCTGCAGTTCGAAAGCTATCCATCATCGAAGCAAAATCAGGAAATTTTTCACGGTTGGCAAGAACACCATGACTCTGTGGATAGCGCGAGGTGAAGAGCGACACATGGGAGGCGCCAGTCGTAGCAGACTGTGAATAACAATTACTAAACCAGATCCCTTCTTTGGCCAGCCTATCAAGATTTGGAGAAGTCGGTCGTTTATATCCGTAGATTCCAAGATGATCCGCCCGAAGCGTATCGATTGTTACCAAAACCAGGTTCGATTTTTCCTGCTTATTTTGGCAAGCTGTAAAAGCAAGCGACAGAATTAAGAGAGGATAGAGAATTGATGATAGAGAATAGAAAATCTGCCTCATGACCTGACCAATGTCATACTATACCCAATCTTCCTCTTTCTATCCTCAATTCTCTATCTTCTATCTCTTTAGAATTTACGGCTATAATTTACCGAGTTCTACAAAACGATAAATAAGAATAACGATATTTGTGCAAGCTGCAATTCCTAAATTTGTTTCCTCCCGGTTGTTCCCGCTCTTTTTTTTCTGTTTGCTGAATCTGATTTTCTTTTCCCCTTTCTTTTTCACCGGAAAAATACCGATTGACGCGAATCCGCTGTATCAAAACTATCCCTGGAAATCATATGACTCAGGGAGTTATGCACATGAATTCAATCCCGCGAAACATTATCACAATATTGATGCAGCTCTATCGATATTCCCATTAAGAAAGGAAGTTCGGAATATAGTTCGCAGCGGTGAATTTCCATTCTGGACGCCGAACATTTTTTCAGGCACGCAGCTTGTTGGAACACAGGTGGCGGTGTTCGATGTCTTGACGCCAATTTTCTATTTGTTACCAGAAGGAACCGGGCATGCGCTTGTGATCATCCTTCAATTCATTCTTGCCGGATGGTTCATGTCCCTTTTTTGCGAATCGTTGGGATTGAGCCGCACGGCCAGTTTGCTTGCAGGCATCGCATTTATGTGGAACAGCCATTTTATGCGATGGTTTGGAACTGTCAGTTATAACGGAACCTTATGCTGGTTACCACTCATACTTTTTTCCGTACATCAATTCGCGCAGTGGAAAACGTTTTGGATTTCATCTACTTGTGTTTGCATTGACTGCGCAATTTCTAGGCGATCATCCTCAACTATGGATTTACAATCTAGCTGCTTTTGCAGCATACGCTTTGTTTCAGCTCTGGAAACTAGAAAACCGCATGCGACTCGGAATCTATTTTTCCAGTGCGTTGATTATTTCTATGCTTGTTGCAAGTCCTGAATTGTTCAGCGTGGCTTCAGGATTGAGGAACAGCCCGCGCGGTACAAATGAAACAGCTGAAATGTACGCGGGAAGAAACTTCTTATCACCACGCAAGCTTCCAACGCTGCTCATTCCAAATTTGTATGGAGAAACAGAAAACAATGTTTTGAGTAAGCTTCTTTTAAAGCCGCCGCTGGAAATGAAAGATGGAATCTGGGAGCGGCTGGTTTTCGGTCAACCAGGTTCGGTCTACAACCGGATTCTTGCTTATGTCGGATTACTTCCTTTTCTGTTTGCATTGCTTTCACTAAGACTTTGGAGTGATCACCGAATTCGCTTTTTTTGGTTGCTAGCAGTGTTCCCTTTGTTGTTTTTGACACTTTTGAATTTCGATCTCTTTAACAAAATTGTTAGTTTTTTTTGGAGCGGAGCAAGAACGCTGGATCATTCGAGATTGTTGGTTCTATGCGTTTTTGCATTTAGCATACTTGCCGCATTTGGGTTGAATGCTCTTCAAACGTTAGTACACCGCAATAGTGCAATTTCATTGCTCAAAATCACAACGATAGTATTTGCGTTCGGGTTTATTTTTCTTACGACAGCTGGACTCATGGGAACCACTCTTCAGAATAGCGTACGGAACTATTACTCTGCGCAACAAAAATCGTTTCCCTGGAACCAGAATGCTGAATCTTTTTATTCGGAAGCATTTGCAACTCTGCCATCCATGTTTGCAGAAACAGCAAAAGTTTTTGTGATTCCAACCCTCGTGTGTTTGACTGCCGCAATTCTCTTGATCCTACTTGCTCGCGGGAAAATCGCTGCGCCAATTTGTATGTCGCTGATCGTGGGGCTCACTTTTGTTGATTTGCTTTATCACGGACGAACCGATCCTCCAATTTATTTCACCCCGTCAGTAGCATTTGAGCCAAAAGGAATTGAATCATTAGAATTTCTTGCTCAAAAAACAAAAGAGTCTCGGGTCATGGAAGTTCAAAAGCTAAAAGAATTTCTTGATGTTCCGCTGAAAAACTATAGTTCCCTGGATGATTACTACACGCGCGGAGTACGCTTCTTCGATTTCAATTCCTTCGAGTTTGTCGCAAGACCAGATTCTCTTCTTCATTACACGATTCCAACATCCTCAGGGTATCTTGGTTTTTATCCATCCAGATATTTCCGGCTTCATCGCGGACGGCCAAATGATATTCTGCATTACGTCAAGCCCGCGGAAAGTCTCGATGTTTGGAGCGGAGGGTGGATCGACATGCAAGCAATCCGTTACATTCTTGCAGCTCCCGGAGCCACTTCCGAAAAATATCCAGTCGTGCATTCATCAAAAGGTCTGACAATATTTGAAAACAGAAATGCTGTGCCATTGGCTTATCTTTCCAGCAAAATCGTTGTCATCCAGGATTCTGCGAAAGCGTTAGAGCATATTAGAAGCTCCGAATTTAATCCGAATGCTTACACAGTTCTAGAAGAGAATCCCGGTTTTTTCGCAAACGAAATTCATGCATCATTGATCATGACTGACAAAACATCCTCTACGATGACGGCAACAGTTAAAACGTCCAACGACACTCTTTTGGTATTTGCCGAAAATTACAATCCGGGTTGGCACGCCTTCTTAGATGGTAAAAAAGCTCCAATACTCAGGGCCAACTACGCATTTCAAGCCATACGCGTTCCAGCCGGCAGTCACGGCATACAGTTTTCGTTTGAAGTCCCGTATTTCCGGCTGGCCATTGCTTTTACAGTGATGGGTCTGCTAATCTGGTTTCTGGTCTTTGGGAAATTAGAATGATTTGCACTGCTCCCAGCATTACTTCCTGCCACGACTAAACGGGTGAACAGTTAAGTTTTGTAAGTGCTTTTCCGATCGGAGATCGAAATCAACACGGGACTTGGAGGTGGATTTTGAGCCGTTTTGCCTTTTGCATTTTGTTTTTGTTTTTCACAATAAATGCTCTGGCTGCTTCGCACCTATGGATCGAAAATCAAAAAGAGCTTGTCATCACTGCGCAGGATGGAAAGGTCGTTAAACTTCGAACGTCAGACACGCCATTAGCATCAAAAATCAGCCCTGATAGATCCACGACTTACGTAATCCGTTCGAGCGGTGGGATCCTGGATCTTTATGAAAATTCATCGGGCATTCTTCAAAAGTCAATCACTGTAAATGGCTTTATTAAGCAAATCGAAACCAACAAAAGTGGTTCCAGTTTGTATTTACTGGATGCATCTTCCAAGAGTATCCGGGTTTTCGACACACTGACATTATCCGAAGAATCAGCGATCCAATTAAAGGAAACCCCGGCTTGTTTTTCTTACAACTCTGCGAGAGACGAGTTTTATGTTGGATTCACGAATGCAACTTTTTCAGCAATCAAAGATGGAAAGGAGCGGAGTGTAGTATCGGATCTATACAGAGCTCCGATTTCAATTCATTTCACAAATAAGTGGCGCAAAATACTTGTACGCACTGAATCCTATGTTGCTGCATATGATGCAGACAATCTTGCCTTCCAGGGATTTTTGCGATTCGAAGGGCGACCTGGAAGAATAGAAATCGATGCTCAGGAAGATTTCGCAATCATTCAATACTCTGATCGCGCCAAAATTGAACAATTCAATCTGAGCACTCTTCGTTCGGAAAATGAATTTTATCCAAGAAGAAAAAATTTCCGCGGCAAGGAAGTCGATCCATCGACTTTTCATTGGAACCAGGACTCACTTGGATTCTATGACGCGGAATCTGGTGCAGTTTTCAAATTTGATGAAGCTACACCTGCAGCACTTGCCGTAACTCCAACCGATTTGCCCCCTGGAGTAAACGCCAGCAATAACATTGATATCAATTCAGCTGATCAAGGACCTCAATATAGTCCTTCGGTTCAGTTGGATTCAGCAGACAATATGGTCTTTTCCTGGACTACTGATCCAAATCAAAACGGTGAAGAAGATATTAAGGGACGTGAATTCGGTGCAAATGGAAATCCTGATGGCCCAGAATTTCAACTCAATAAAACGAGTGCCTTTCCGCAGAATTCGTCGAGTATAGCGGTGCGGAATAACGGTGACTTCATGGCTGTCTGGAATGAACAATCGGAGCGTGATGGCCAGGGATGGGGAGTGTTTGGACGTCGATTTGGTGCAGGTGGCGTTCAGCTGGACGCGAACGATCGAATCATTCCAGATAATCCAATTGGAAAACAGATCTATCCGGTTATCGCTTTTGGTAACGGCATTTACATTGTTGCGTGGGCCGGACCGACTGATGGTGATGGACGCGGTGTATGGATGCGACGGTTCAATGCAGGAACAGGCGCAGCACTAGATGCAAATGATGTTGCGGTAAACACATCAACAGCCGGTGAACCCTGGGCATTGGATATCGCTGCAAATCCAAATGGAGAGTTCGTTATTGTTTGGCGCGATGATTCAAATGACATGGATCGTGTCCGCGCGCGCGCATACAATGCAAATGGTAATCCAAAAACTGGATCCGATATCCGTTGCGGCCCTTTCAATCCCAATGCACAAAGAAATTTTTCACCAAATGTAGGGATCGCAGATAATGGAAATTTTGTTGTCGTTTGGTTGGAAGCGGGTGCAGGCGGGATCGTAGGCGAACGTTTTAATTCAAATTCTCAAAGCATTGAAAAATTTAAAGCAACAACTGAATCAAATAATGAGCTTCAAGATAATCCTGCAGTTGATGTAAGCGCCAACGGCAGTTTTGTTGTTGCATGGAAGGACTCAGGTTATCCACAATTTGAAGCTATGGCTCGCTACTTCAATAGTCAGGGAAATCCAGCGGGTGGAGATTTTCGTATTCCTAAGACTGCCCCGGTAAATGATGATTTTTCACCTGCAGTTGCAATGACGCACCAAAATAATTTTGTTATTTCATGGTATGGCCGTGGGCGCAGCCCGAACATTGGGGCCCGAATGTTCACTGTCGGCGGTGGTGGTGGTGGCAACACCGTCAATGTCAATCAACAATGTCACTGCTAACGAAGGGAATTCTGGAACGAAACAGTTCGTATTCACAGTATCGCTTTCAGCCACCACAAGCTCGGAAGTGACAGTCAACTTTGCAACTCAGAATGGAACAGCAACGACAGGAAACAATGACTACGAACAAGCTTCTGGCACTTTGACGATTCCGGCGAACGCGCCATCCAGAACAATTACCATCACCGTAAATGGCGATACGGACTCAGAATCAAATGAAGCTTTTTCTGTCAATTTAACTAATGCAACTAATGCAACAATTGATGATGGGACAGGAGCAGGCACAATTCAGGATGATGATGGCGGTGGAGGCGGTACGCTTTATTCGGACAACTTTAATGATGGCACTCTTCCGAATTGGGATTTTAAATCTCCGTCGTCGTGGTCTGAAAATGGCGGCTTTCTCATTGGTGATGCTACCGGAAATGCAAAAATTGATGGGCTTGCTACACCCGTATTTACAGGTTGCTCAACCTGTTCAGTCGCTGCAGCGTTAAGGTCTTCTGCCACAAACAGAGGATTCGTTACGCTGATCGGATGGAATCAGAGTAAAAAGGATAGAGTCGAACTTCAAATGAAGGAAGGAAGAGACCGATGGACCTTAAAACAAAAAAGAAATGGCAACACTGTTGCGAAAAAGTCCGTCAGTCAAACGATTGATCCAAACACTACGTATGAAGCTGAGATCGTTTTTGATGGCACGGAGTTCCACCTTCTTATTGATGATGTAGAAGTTCTCACAATGGATGCTGCCGGAGTGCCAGATGGAACTGTTGGTATTGCAGTAAGAAGAGCAACAGGCTCGGTGAATCACATTACAGTCTCGCCATAATCGAATCCAGGGGCGGGCTAAGGCCCGTCCCTGCTGCTTTTAATTGCTTTTCTCGGCGATCTCGAGTATAAACTCAGGCAGGAGGAGGTGGACTTTGAGCCGTTTTGCCCTGTGTATAGTGTTTCACTTTTTAACTTTGAATGCTCTGGCTGGTAGCCACTTATGGGACCAGAAACAAAAAGAGCTAGTTATCACATCCCACGAAGGGAAGGCAGTAAAACTGCGGATCCCGGATGGGCCCTTAGATTCCAAAATCAACCCTGACAGATCACTGACTTACGTCCTCCGTTCAAATGGCACAGTGCTGGACATTTATGAAAATTCATCTCGTACTCTTAAGAACTCCATTGAACTGAGCGGAAAGATTAAGCAAATCGAAACGAATGCCAGTGGATCCATCCTTTATTTTCTAGATGTATCCTCAAAAAGCATCCGTGTCTTCGATGCAATAACATTTTCCGAAATAACGGCGATTCCTTTGAATCATCAGCCAGCTTGCTTTGCATACAACCCAACGAGAGATGAGTTCTATGTTGGTTACATGAATGGCAGAGTTTCGGCTATCAAGAATGGTAAAGAACGCGTCTCATCGTCCGATATATACAGAACTCCGGTTGCAATTCATTTCAGCAATAAATGGCGGAAACTTTTGGTACGTTCCCAAAGTTTTGTTGCATCCCTTGATCTAGACGATCTTTCCTTCAAAGGTTTTGTTAATTTTGAAGGGCGTCCAGGAAGAATTGCGTTTGATTCTCAGGAAGATTTCGCGATCATTCAATACACAGATCGAAATAAACTCGAAAAATTTAACTTAAACACTTTACGTTCAGAAGAATCAATTTATACCGGCCGGAAAAATTATCGCGGCAAAAAGATTGATTCATCAACGTTTCATTGGAGTCAGGATTCATTAAAGTTTTATGATGCGGATTCAGGAACGTTTTTCAGTCTCGAAGATTCGACGCCTGCAAAGGTTAGCGCAACACCGGTAGATTTGCCGCCGAATATAACAGCAAGCGACAACATTGATATCAATCAGCAAGATCAAGGTTCGCAATTTGGTCCGTCTGTTCAAGTAGACTCATCGGCCAACATGGTTTTTTCGTGGACAACTGATCCCAATCTAAACGGCGCCGAAAATGTTATGGGTCGTGAATTCAATTCCGATGGAACTCCCGGTGGCGCCGAATTTCAGTTGAATGTATTCGGACCTAACCCGCAGAATACTTCCATGCTCGCAGTGCGTAGCAATGGTGACTTTATGGGAGTGTGGGCAGAAGAATCGGAAAGAGATGGGCAAGGTTGGGGAGTTTTTGGTAGAAGATTTAGCGCTGGTGCGATTGAACTGGATCTTCTCGATGTCATCATTCCAGAGAATCCGATTGGAAAACAAGTTTATGGAGTGGTCGCGTATGGCAATGGCAAATATATCGCAGCATGGGCTGGTCCAACGGATGGTGATGGACGCGGAGTTTGGATGCGAAGGTTTGATGCAGTCACCGGGCTTCCAATCGATCTTCTTGATGTTCCAGTTAACACTTCAATCGCCGGCGAACCATGGGCCTTAGACATTGCTGCGAATCCAAATGGTGAATTTGTTATCGTCTGGCGTGATGATTCACAAGATATGGATCGCGTTCGTGCCCGCCCGTATAACGCGGATGGAACTCCAAAAACACCAACTGATTTTCGATGCGGCCCATTTAAGACAGGAGCCCAACGAAATTTTTCACCCAATGTTGGAATGGGAGACGATGGAGGTTTTGTCGTTGTTTGGCTTGAAGCAGGCGCGGGCGGAATCGTTGGAGAAAGATTCGATTCAGATGCCGTAAGTATTGAAAAGTTCCTTGCAACGACTGAAAAAAATGAAGAATTGCAGGATAACCCTTCGGTCGATGTCTCAGCAAATGGCAGCTTTTTTGTCGCATGGAAAGATTCCGGCTACACCATGTTTGAGGCGATGGGACGGTATTTTGATAGTCAAGGCGATCCACAAGGGAATGATTTTCGTATTCCGGCTACTCCACCAGCCAATGATGACTTTTCGCCTGCAGTTGCAATGACAGAACAAAACAATTTTGTCGTTGCATGGTACGGTCGTGGACGCTCTCCGAATATCATGGCAAGAATGTTTACAGTTGCCGGAGGAGCGCCATCCCTCTCAATTAATGATGTCAGCATCTTCGAAGGTGATGCTGGAACTACGCAAGCTCAATTCACTGTAACAACATCTCAACTTCATCCTGCAAATATCGACTTTGAATTCAGCACTCAGGATGATACCGCCACGGTTGCCGATGATGATTATGAGCAAGCAACCAACGTTGATGCTTTTATTCCGGCAAATCAGCCTTCAACAACAATCACAATCACCATCAACGGCGATACAGACATCGAACCGAATGAACAATTTTTCGTGAACATAGCAAACCCATCTGTTGGTACGATTGCAGATGGACAAGGTATCGGCACAATTCAAGATGATGACACGCCCGTGATTCCGATCGTATCGATCAGCGATATTTCCGTAGCCGAAGGGAATGCGGGAAATACTACGGCTGAATTTACAATTACTATTTCAGCTCCCATCGATGAAGCAGATTACGCTCAACTTCCAAACAGACGATGGAAGCGCGCAGGCGCTGCTCGATTACGTGGACACCGATATTCCAATCATAATCCCGATTAACACAACTGCCTTCCTTGTTGAAGTCCCAATCGTTGGTGATTTACTTCAAGAAGGAAATGAAAACTTCACGGCAACGTTGAGCAATATAAGTTCCAACGCTACTTTGGGCGATGCCACCGCCACGGCTACGATATTAGATGATGAATGTACTTACTGCGACAACTTTGAGGATGGCATCCTTCCTAACTGGGTCTTTAAGTTGATCGGCTCATGGTCAGAAGCGGGTGGTTTGCTAATAGGATCTCCGCGCAGGAAGCTTATCGATTGATGGCATTGCATCACCTGTATTTGCCGGTTGTGCGAACTGTACCGTTACAGCAGCCCTCAAGTCATCTGAAACAACCAACGGAATCGTTACACTCATTGGTTGGTTCCTGGATAAAAAGACAAAAGTTGAACTTCAAATGAAAGAAGGAAGAGACAAATGGTCCATTCGGCATAAAGTGAATGGCAAGGTTGTCGGGAAAAAGTCTGTGAGCCAAACCATTGATCCGGATACGATCTATCTAGCTGAGATGCGATTTGACGGCACAATGTTTCATGTTCTGATTGATGGAATTGAAGTCATGACGCTGAATGCCTCAGGCTCTCCGAATGGCACCGTGGGAATCGCGGTGAGAAGAGCTGTAGGATCGGCCGATCACATTACGGTTTTGCCTTGAAGAATAGGGCTGACAAAAGAATTCCGAGTGCAAGAATCGAAATGAATGTACCGATCCGGAAAGAAGTGGAATGGTACATGAATGTTGCACGGTGAGTGCCAGCCGGGACATGTACACCGCGAAACGCAGTATTCACAAGTAGAGTAGCAACCGTCTGGCCGTCAATTGCGGCGCGCCAGCCAGGGTAATAAGACTCGCTCGAAACGAGAATTGCACTCTTGTCGGACTTTACTTCAAGCTCAATCCTGTTTGGTTCATAACTAACAACACGCACGGATCCTGATCCGTTTCCACTCAGCATTATGTTGTTCAGCTTGAGCTGTTCTTCCGAAATCAGAACCGTTTCTCCGGCATTAAAATTCCAATCCTTTAGATTCATTTGAGCTTGTTTCGCATCTTTGTATGGCTCAGCAGAGTAAGCGAGAAAAAAACGGGGAAGATAACGCGGGTTCTTGTAAATCCTGAATTGATCTTTTCTGTATAAAGGTTCTTCGTCAAAAGGCAGAGCGGTATCCGAAATTACATACTTCACATTTAAGAAATCAAACAATGGACGATTCGCTAGCCTTGGATTTGTGAACTCCCAAAAGTACTTTTCCTTTGTAATCGCACGTGGATCAATCGATCGAACAAAATCGGCATAGAGATAAACAGGTGCTGCGCTTGCACCGTTTACATCGAAGACATCCATCGTGCCAGAAATGTTCGATGGAAAATACTTTTGTCCTCTTCTGCCAAAAATGCGGACAATCCTGTAGAGCTCTTTTGAAGTCTCTCCGGTCAAGATATTTTGAGCTTCATTTGTAGGGAAGAGTGGACTCCGTTGAAGTGGATTAAACTTCCAGCCGAAAAAGTAGCACGGCAGGAAAATTAGTAACGCCCACACGCAAACCATAATCGTTCGCGATGCCGGAATTTTGCTCATCAAAATCGCGAGCACACCACCTGTTACAAGAAGAATGACAGTCACCAAAAAACCAGACTTTGCTGATGAAATTGCGCGAAATTTTTGACCTGCAACATTGATCCATTCTCGAAGTCCGTTGAAAGAATGAGACTCAAACAAATAAGGAGCGATCACTATAAGAGCAAGAACTCCGAAAGCGGCGGCAATCCATTTGCCGTAAGTCTTATTCGATGAGTCCTTGTAAAGCAAAGAATGATAGCCCACAGCAACAAGCGCTGACATGCAAAACATGTAGATAATGATCACGCGATCCGGCCGAGAAAATCGGAATGTCGGAATGAGATAGTAGACTGCATCCAGAATAGGCGTTCCAAATAAGATTCCGAGTGAAGCAAACAAGAGCGAAGAAAAAAACAGGGCCAAAACACTCCGGCTTTTGAATAGAGCAATCCCCGCAAGAAACAGAGGAATGATCCCGGAGAATAGATTTTCGCCTGAATAGTTAAAGGACCACGGTGCACCAAACTTATTTCCACGTCCCAGAAGTTCTGCTCCTTGATTGAACCAGTAATTCTTATCCACTGGATTGCCAAAGAAATCCGAAATGATTGCCTGAATCGCAATCACAAATGGAGGCGCCGCTTTCTTGTAGATTTCCAAAGGGATCGATTCACGCGAAGAATTGCGAATCAACTCACCAAAAGGCAACAATTCAAATGCTGCCAGCGCTAAGCCGGCCAAGCATGCGCATCCAAAAATAAAAACAGGCGTAAAGAGCTTTCGTATAGAAAAATTGTGGCGGAGTTCAAAAAGGAAGAATAAACCTGCAATCACAACACCATTTAGAAAAATTTGGGGATGTCCGCCTAAAAAAGATAGTGCAACACCAAAGATTAATGGAAGCGAATTTTTGAGGCTGAGTTTTTGTGCGAGTGCGTGCGCCCCAATCAACATCATCGGAATCCAAACAGCAGAAAACACATACGTAGGTGAACTCATTCGCACAAGGAACATTCCGTTAAATTCGTATGTAAGCGCACCTAAGAAGCTTGCCTGCGGTGATAGTCCGATCCGTTTCAAGAAAAGGAACATGAATACGCCGCTGAGCGCCAGGTGTAATGCCATCGAGCCTGCAATTCCACGCACAGGATCCAGCAGATCAAACAAAATTGTTCCGGGATACAAACTGTTCGTTTGAAGAGCTGCAAGATGTGGATAGCCGCAGAAAATGTAAGGATTCCAGTGTGGGACTTCCCCGCTCCTTAAAACATTGGAATTAAAAACGCGCCATGGATACAAAAGGGTAAGACTGTCGATCATTAGACCGTTGGACGGTTCAGATGATTCAAATTCATTCCATGGTGGAATCGTTTTTGGATTTGTTGGCAGAAGGATGGCTGAACCAAACAGAACAGGCCAGAAATAAATAATGCTAAATAGAAAAAAGAAGAAGTATGGAAGTGCGCGCTTCATCGGCATGTTGATATTCAACTAATGCGGCTATTGCACGTATCCAAGAGATCTCAAAGCTTCAATATCTTCCTCGCTCATTGATTGATCATACGTTTCCTTTCCGTATTTCTGACGCCAGTCTTTGATCATCGATGACAAGCGCCTGACCTGATCGGGATGATCCCTGCTGATGTTTGTTAATTCACCAGGATCCGCGCTTAAATCATACAACTCAACCGATCTTTCTTTCAGGGCTTCAATATATTTCCATTGATCAATCAGAACGCCAAGCTTTTCTCCCTTCACAATATTGCCTTTGTAATTTTCAGTTTCATATAATCTTCGCTGGAAAAAAATTGGACGGCTTTGCCGGGTTATCGAAGGCGCTTTTAGCAAACTCTTCAAACTTCTGCCCTGGTACTTGGCGTTTTTTGCAGGGATGCCGGCAATGTCCAGAATTGTTGGAGATAAATCAAGAAGCTCTACACGATTCTTGATTCTCAATCCTGCTGGAATTTTTCCAGGCCATCGAATGACAAGAGGGACGCGGACTGCTTCTTCGTACAAAAACAATCCATGGTGCATGTGATCATGTTGGCCTAAACCTTCACCATGATCGGCTGTAACAATCAACAACGTATCTTCATCTAATCCTTTCTCGTCGAAATATTTCACGATCTTCTCAATTTCAGCATCGGCATATCCGACTTCACCATCATACGCATCGTAAGTATCGCTGAGGTTCCAGATTGCCGCCCGAAGCGCTTGCAAATTTTTTCTTAAAACGATCCGGCGGATCATAAGGACCATGAGGATCAAAATAGTGAACCCAAAGGAAAAACGGTTTTTTTTGCGGATTTTTGATCCACTTCAATGCGCTTGCGGTCGTCTCTTTAGCGCGCCTATCGAATAAACCTTCGACTTCAATTCCTTGCCAGCGCGTTGTTCGCATCGATGGGTTTTTTCCAATAAATTCTTCATCGTAATATTGGAACCCCTGTTTCAAACCAAATTTTGAATTTACAGCAAAAGAGCTGATGACAGCGGCGGTAGCATAACCGTTACTCTGCAGGATTTCTGCGATTGTTAGCTCTTCCTCAGCCAAAACAAAACCGTTCTTCACAACTCCATGAGAGATCGGATAGCGTGAAGTGAACATGGTGGAATGTGAAGGTCCAGTCGTCGGCATTGGGGCATAAACATTCTCAAACAGACTTCCTTGCTGTGCCAACGTGCTCATCAAAGGGGTGGTATCTCTGCTATAGCCATAAGGTGTACAGTGGTCACTTCGCAAAGTATCAATCGTAATCAAAACGATATTTGGATACTGTTGCTTATAGTTTACATAGATGGCTGCTGCGCCACCGGCTAAAGCGATTATGAGAAGAATCAAAACAGATTTACGCATGAGAAAAAACAACCTTACATTGAAAGCTTTTTAGTTTACTGATAGCAACCACTCAAATCAAGTTTCGCTGGCGAATTGGTGAGTTCGTTTGTGAGAATGTATTATCATTGACAGTGAAAATTCTAGTCTATAGAATTCACCGCGGAATATGCCCATCAGCAATGACGTCAGGCTTGGAAATGGAGTTGAAATTCATCATCCGGAGCTTGTGAACCTCTATGGATGTGTCGTCGGTGACGGCACCAGGATTGGCACTTTTGTCGAAATCCAGAAAAATGCGGTAGTAGGATCACGCTGTAAGATTTCTTCCCACTCTTTCATCTGTGAAGGGGTAACGATAGAAGATGAGGTTTTCGTTGGTCATGGAGTTATGTTTATTAATACGATCGAACCTCGCGCGACTATTGAGGGAAGACTCCAAACTGAAAAAGACTGGCAATGTGTGCGAACTCTTGTAAAACATGGAGCAAGCCTTGGCAGCGGCGCAGTCATCATGGGAGGAATTACAATTGGTAAAAATGCAATGATTGGGGCAGGCGCGGTTGTGACAAATGACGTTCCTGATTTCGCAGTTGTAGTGGGAGTTCCCGCAAGAATTACGCGCTATATTACTGATAAAAATGAATAACTTCGTAAATCTTCGTGATCTTCGTGGTTAATAATATTAAAGAATTTGATTATGTAGTTCTGGGCGCAGGAATTTACGGATTGTACTCTGCCTGCATTCTTGCAGAAAAAGGAAATACAGTCGCAGTCATTGAGTATGAGCCAGCAAGTTTTCAAAGAGCTTCCTTTGTGAATCAAGCAAGAATCCACAATGGATATCACTATCCACGAAGTTTTACCACAGCAAAACAAACAGCTTCATATTTTCGCGAATTTTGTGAAGAATTTGATTTTGCCTTGATGAACAAATTTGAAAATATTTATGCGATTGCAAGTCATTACTCTCAAACGAATGCCGAACAATTTCAAAAATTTTGTGACCATGCCCGAATTCCATGTTCCGAAGTCGATCCATCTCCATACTTTAAGCCCGATTTGATCGAAGCAGCATTCAGCATTCAAGAATATTCTTTTGATGCACCAAAAATTCGTAATTATTTGTTAGGCAAAATTCAATCGAATGATAACGCTGAAATACTTTACTCCACTCACGTTATTAAAGCGGAGATTCAAGACCAAAATTACAGGCTTCAACTGAGCGATGGATCAATTTTTAAGGCAAGTAATGTTATTAACGCTACCTACGCGAGCTTGAATCAGACTCAGGAATTGTTTGGACTTCCCAAACTTCCTTTGAAGTACGAATTATGTGAAGTCACACTTTGCAAAGTCTCTTCAGCAGCCGAAAATTTCGGAATGACTGTCATGGACGGACCATTTTTCTCATTAGTTCCATTTGGAACAAGTGGTTTTCATGTTCTGAGCGCTGTGCCATATACGCCACACCTGACATCCACGTCGCCAGTTCCTACCTTTGATTGTCAGAAGAATAATCCAAACTGCACTCCTCAGCAGCTTCAAAATTGCTCCACTTGTGAAGCCCGCCCGGAATCAGCATTTCCCTTAATGCGTCAGCTTGCCTCAAAATACTTACATGAATCAATTACGATAGAATTTGAGGAGGCACTTTTTGCGGTGAAAACGATACCCCATGCTTCTGAAATTGATGATGCCCGGCCTACCTTCATTCAGAAAGTAAATTCAAATCCGAATTTCATTTCTGTTCTATCCGGAAAAATCAGCACCATATATGACCTCAAAAGGCAATTCTTATGAAAGAGAAGGCTTTTTTGTCGGTCGTTGTTTATATCTACAACGCTGAAAACACGATTGAATCTTTCTTAGGCGCATATCATAAATTTCTTGAAGAACATTTCGAAAATTTTGAGCTTATCCTGGTTAACGATGCCAGCACAGATCGAACTGTCGAACGCATAGAAAATTCTGGCTACTTGACTGGAAATATTCTGCTGGTTGATCTTTCCTGGCATCATCGAACCGAGTTGGCAATCGTTGCGGGTTCAGATCTTGCAATGGGTGATTTTGTAATTGAAGTAGAAACTTCAATTATCGATTATCCGATCGATCTGATTTTCGAACTATTTCAAAAATGCAAAGGTGGAATCGATGTAGTGAGCGCCTGTCCTTCTCAACGTATCGGAATTTTTTCAAAGTTGTTTTACTTCATCTTCAATCGCATTTCAGAAATTCCGATTGTTGTGCGGACCGAACGTTTGCGAATCATTAGCCGGAGGGCATTAAACAGGATCCTGTCATCGAAAGAAAAAATTCGATACAGAAAAGCAATGATGAGATTATCCGGCTTCCCTTTTGAAGAAATCTTATATAAGCCTTCAAAAGAGATCCGTCAGATTCACACAGAAAAGCGATTCCACGAACGGATCGATATGGCATTTGAACTTATCTTGATTCATTCGTCCGTTGGAACAAAGTTAAGTTTTTATATCGCCTTCTTTTTCTTACTTCTATCGATAGCGATTGGAACGTATTCTGTGTTTATTCACTTCATTCTTAATTCTATCGTCCCAGGATGGACGACTCTTGTTCTTGTCATGACATTTGGATTCTCCGGACTCTTCCTCGTTCTGGGGATGCTTTCAAAATATGTGACTTACATCATGACTGAAGTGAAAAAAGCGCCGCTTTATAGCGTGAAGTCAGTGAAACGGCTCACAGGAAAATTCCAACAAGTGTTTTAGCCACAAAGACACGAAGTTATTTTCTTTCTCTCAACGCAACCCACACCTTCATCGCATCCCGGGCGGATTGTAGTACAAGGCGGGGGCTGATGCCCCGTTGCTTCCCGTGTATTCGTGGAGAAGTTTCTACGGGATATTCAGTAATCGTGTAGCCTGAACGAACAGCGCGTATGATCCGTTCTGCTTCAGCAAATGGGGATTGCGAGACAATTGGAAATCGCTCAATAATTTCCTTCTTCAATAATTTTGCTGCGCCAGCATCGTAGGTGCGTACCCCAAACAAGCGCTCAGGAATTGCATTAAACATCCAGGAAACAAATTTTCGGGTGGTACTGTAATGCTTTTGTTTTCTTGAAGCGATTACGATATCGAACTGTTTTGATAATTTCAGCATGGGATGAATGATGGAGGCCGGCCATTGACGATCTGCTGAATTTAACAATACAAATTGTCCGCGAGCCTCAATATACAATCGTTCAAATGTATACGTAATCCCCTTGCGGCCATCATTTTCGATCACTCGCAACTTCGGAATTCTTTGACTTGCGGCGCGAATAATTTCCGGCGATTTGTCAGTAGAACCATCAACGCAGACTACAATTTCATAACTTACGCCTGAGCCGGACATTTGAAGATATGTTTCTTCAAGAACCTGTGCGATCGTTGGTTCTTCGTTATAAACAGGAAAACACAGAGAGACTTGTATGTTATCCATTCAGACTGTTCAAAACGGATTCAATTACATAGATGCGTTTCTCGGATGTAAGTTCAGGATAAATTGGAATTGAAAGTGTTTCCTCAGCCGCATGCTCCGCACCCGGGAACTCCCCCGCCTTGTAACCCAGGAATTGATATCCTTGTTGTAAATGAATGGGCACAGGATAATGAATCCCTGTTGAAACTCCTGCTTTTTCGAGACTCATTTTTATAGCATCACGTTTCTTTGAAAATATTGGATAGATGTGATGCACCGGCTGCGAAGTGTCAGACTTTCTAAGTAAACGAACATTCGTATTCCTAAAAGCAGAATCATATTCGGCCGCTATTTGGGTGCGCTCCATATTCCAATCATTAAGATGACGAAGCTTGATCCGCAGTATTGCCGCTTGAATATTTTCTAGCCTGAAGTTGTAGGCAAGAAATTCATGATGATAGCGGTCATCACTTCCCCAGTTTCTTAACTTTCGAATTTTATTGTAGAAAGCTTCATTATTTGTTGTGATGGCGCCGCCCTCACCAGCAGCTCCAAGATTCTTGCTTGGATAAAAGCTGAAACATCCAATTTCCCCAAAACCTCCAACAAGGCGTTGTTTGTAACGAGCTCCGTGCGCCTGGGCGGCATCCTCAATCACAATAAGGTTATTTTTTCGCGCCAGATCGAGAAGCGGATCCATATCGACTGGATGCCCGTAAAGATGCACAGGGACTATGGCTTTTGTTTTCTCAGAAATTTTATCTGCAACCTGATTGACATCCATCAGACAAGTATCCGGATTGATATCTACAAAAACCGGGCGAGCCCCGGTGTAAAGAATTGTGGCTACACTGGCAACAAACGTAAATGGCACTGTAATGACTTCCGATCCTGGCTCCACACCTGCAGCAAGCAATGCCAGATGCAGCGCACTCGTTCCAGAATTCACACCCACAGCAAACTTGGTATTGCAAAATTCAGCAAATTCTTTTTCGAAGTTCGCCAGCTCTTCACCAAGTATGTAGTTTCCACTTCTCAAGACATTCAGTACAACAGGCTCAAGTTCGTTTTGAATAGAACTGTATTGTGAAGCAACATCTACGAGAGGAATTTTCATAAACATGTCTAATCTAAATATCCTGTGGCCTTTAAACTCTCAAGCGACTCTTCATCTATCTCAGGTTTTTTACGACGATCCTTTTTGGGGAGCGGTTTCAAATAGTTAAATAGTTCCGTAGAGATCAAATTAAAATTTTCTTGCTTTGTCTGATACAAATTGTGATTTTCGGCAGGATCGGAAGGAAGATCGTAAAATTCGTGACGTTCATTGGAAGCCCACAATAGTTTTGAAGTATCATCACGACGGCTTTTCAAATCCCGCTGAAACCTTTTCACTCTTGTATTCGGATCTTGAAAGATCTCTCCTACATAAATTCTGCCATCATGCGGAGCATCTGCTAAATTTGAAAGGAAGCTCTTTCCTTGGATATCTGAAGGAGCTGTAAACTTTAAATACTCCATCAACGTAGGAAGTATATCGATATTCCGTATGATGCCCGAGATTCTTTTTCCTTTTGGAATATTTGGGCCAATCATAAGTAATGGAACCCTGATCTGTTCTTCATAGAGGGTATGTCCGTGATCCAGAATTTTGTGCTCACCAAGGCTTTCGCCATGATCTGAAGTAATGACCACAAGCGTATTTGATAAAAGACTATTTTGCTTTAAATAATCAAATAGCTTTGAGAGCTGATCATCCATAAAACGGATCTCACCATCATATAGCGCTTTCAGGGCCTGGTAATCATCTTCACGCAAGGGCTTTCCGTCTTTAGCAATCCGCTCACCAGTTGCTCGATCAGAATAAATTCCTTCAATTCTTCCATTCATTCTTGATGGAGAAGTTCTATACATTTTGCTGTATGCAGCCGGCGGCAAATAAGGGTCATGCGGGTCAAAGTAATTAATGAAAGCAAAAAATGGTTTTCGTTCGGAGTTATGATCGAACCATTTGAAGAGCTGTTGATTGACTTCAATTGCATTCCTTTGTCCGTCTACCCACCACAATGGCTTTTGATGAAATCTGCGGATTACTTTTACTAACATCAGGCGTTGTATTCCTGATAATGGATCAAGCTGATCATCATAATATTCAAATCCCTGGGTGACATTGAATGCAGCAAGCAGAAATGGTCCGCTTACGAAAGCAGCGGTTTGATAGCCTTTGCGTTTTAGAATTTCTGCAAGACAGTCTTCGGATGAATCGAGCCACAAATGCTGATATGTAGCACCATGCACTGAGGGAAGTTTGCCGGTGAAAATTGATGAATGCGATGGCAAAGTCCAGGAAGAGACTGCAAATGCATTTTCGAAGAGCACACCTTCCGATGCTAGCTTTGCTAGAAATGGAGTTGTATCGCGACTGTAACCGTAAGGTGTGAGATGATCAGCTCTTGTGGTGTCTAGCGTAATCAGGATTACATTCGGCAAAGAAACATTTGGCCCATTTTGTTTCTTGGATCCTGCAGCTATCGGACTTTGAAAGATAAGTGCGAACACAGATAAGACAAGCATCATTAATGATGCTCCAGTAAAATAACGTGATGGAACCGCGGCATGAATCTTTGGTGCAACAAACTTCATAAATCCAAAGATCATCAAGATTGCCAGTCCTGTGCCGGCCAATCCAGCAGCAGACAAAAATCCGGAAGGAATCATGAGGTTCCAAACATAAATGGCCCAAACACCTGCCCAGAAGGCAAGAATAGTTATGAACATTTTTGAAGGAAACCTCAGGCTGCGAAAAAGTAGAAATAACAAAGCAGCTAAAATGAGTCCTGTGAGACCATAAATAGTGAATGCAGCATGAATGGTCCAGGGATCTGAACTGCCTGGAATCGCTTTATGCGAGACTTTAAGAACAATAGCTTCAAGCAACCCAATAAATGCAGATAACGCGAAGCCTACGAATAAGCTGAAAAAAGTACCAATCTTAGGTTGAGGTTCTCTCATTATGGGTGGCGAACAATTAATGGCATCGAGCCCAGCGGCTTGTTGCGCTGAGTTAGGAATGTTATTTTTAGAAGTTTCAAATGTCAATCGGAAGCCGAAGCTCAAAGCGGGTCATCATAATCGCAATTATCATCCTTGCGGCGTCAATCCTTTTGTGGCGGTTCTTTTTCAAACCTCATGAGCCGGCCAGCGCATTTCTTTTCACTAACACAACCTCACAAAACATCCGTGAAGAATACAGACAGTCTGCTAGCTTGAAAGATGGAACACCGCTTAGCTTCACTGCATCTCCGGGTTCAAGTAGTCTGCTGACATTCGGGTTGGGAGTTCCTAAAACTGATTGGGAAAACGAGACCGATATATATACCATCAAAATACAAGTGAAGTCAGGGAAAAAAGAAAAAGAATACAAGGCCGAACTTTCACCTGCCGAAATAAAAAGTGACAGGCGTTGGAAAGATTATTCTTTCGATCTTTCAGAGTTTCACAATAGAAAGACTCAAATTACTTTAAAACTGACAACCAACGAGGGCGATAAAGAAGTATTTCTTTCACGGATGAAAGTTGTTAACAAACAGAGTGAAGTCCATAAACCGAACGTTCTATTGATCACAATTGATACGTTGAGAAAAGATCATCTTTCTGCATACGGGTATTCAAAAGACACTTCTCCTTTCCTGGACTCATTTAGCAAATCATCAGCTGTATTTACGAAAGCAATCAGTACCGCTCCGCTCACAGTTCCATCCATCACTTCGATCATGACTTCAATGTACTATTCTGAGCATGGCCTGAAGGACAATCGCTCGGTGTTTGACCAAAACAAGATGACGCTTGCAGAAGTGTTTCGCCGCAACATGTTTTCAACAGCGGCTTTTGTTGGGAATGCAGTATTAAGAAAGAACCGCAACCTTGATAAGGGTTTTGATGTTTATAACTGCTTCCTTCCGGGTACCGAAATTAATCGGCGTCTCCCTGAACGGAATGCTGAACAACTTACAAATGCAGCAGTGGTCTGGTTAAAATCGCACAAAGATGAAAGGTGGTTTATGTGGCTTCATTATCAGGATCCTCACGCACCTTATATGCCACCACCCCCTTACGATAATAAGTTCAGGACAAACTCTACTCCGGTTGTGTTAAGGGATGTTGGAGATTTCACAGGAAAGGGAGGCATTCCAGATTATGCTAAGCTTCCTGGAATTTTTGATTTGAATAACTATGTAGCAAAATACGATGGCGAGATTTTTTTCGCAGATAAAGAAATCGGAAGATTTTTGAATGAGCTCGCAAGCGCACAACTAATGGACCGTACAATCGTTGCGATAACTTCGGATCATGGTGAGTCTTTGGGTGAAAATGAACATTATTTCGCTCATGGACACAATGTGACACCTGAACTTCTTGATGTTCCATTAATTCTTCATGGCGAAAATATCAATCCCCAAATGCTGCAACATAGAGTTTCGTTGATAGATCTGCCTTCTACTCTGTTGAAATTAACAGGCATTGAGAAACCAAAATCATTTCGTGGAAAAGATCTATTTGAATCATCAAAAGACAGGGTCCTATTTGCCGAACAGCCAGATAAGCGTTGGGCGGCGTTTAAGGGTGATGATGAAGCGATCTACGAAAGAACAGGTGAATTCAAATCACCTACAGGCTGGAACGATGGTAAAAGGATTATTGATCAATGGATACAACAACACGTATCCGGAGGTCTTCTATTCCGGTTTGCTGATTTTAACGGAACTGCAATTTTGAAATCGAACCAAAACTTAAAGCGTATCCATCTATCAGAAGGTGAAGAGCAAGATCGGATAACGTTGTCAGATAAAGAAGCGTCCATTGCTCTCAACGCATCAGGCAATGATGTGGATTGGGTTTTTGTTGAGCCTGCAAGTAATGCAGAATTAAGCATTTCGGGAGTCAATGTATTTGATCAAAATGGAAAAGCGCTGAACTCCCCGTTTCATATGGAAGCAATTCCTGTAAGTACAAAATCTTCTTCCACCAGTAACAGGGTTTCCATTGCCAGAATTGAGCGTAGAACCAGAGACCTGAACATAAGCGCGGAACAAGCAGAAGAACTTAAAAGTTTAGGTTACGTCGCAGATTAAATCGATGCCGGCGAATCCGCTCGTATCTTTCGTTATCGTAAGCTGGAACGGCAGACATCATCTCGAGGAATGCCTTCCATCCATTCAACAACAAACATTTAACAACTTTGAGATTCTTGTTGTAGACAACGGATCCAAGGACGATAGTGTCGCATTTGTTAAAGAGAATTTTCCGGCTGTCAATTTAATTCAGCTTGAAAAAAATGAAGGATTTGCAGGCCCAAACAATATTGCATTTCAGGCAGCCCGTGGAAAATGGATTGCTACAGTCAACAACGACATGATCCTTGATAAAAACTGGCTGGAGAATTTGTTGAAAGGAATCGAAAATCATCCGCATTGTTTTTCCGCTCAAGGAACGATTCTTCGTTCCGATGATAAAACTAAAGTTGATTCATGCGGACTTGGGATCCGTCCATGCGGTGCCGCCAGAAATCTATACCACAATCGCAGCGTTGAATCGATCTCAAATCAAGTGCGGCAAATTTTTGCGGCTTCTGCGGGTGCTGCAATCTTCAACAAAGAACTGCTGATGAGTAATGGAGCATTCGATAAAACATACTTCGCTTATTACGAAGATTTAGATACAGGCTGGAAAGCAAGAATCAATGGGTCGGAGTCATTCTGGGTTCCCAATTCGGTTGCATATCATAAGGTTCATGGAACCAGCACAAAACTGCCATCAGATGCTTTGTGGTTCTTAAGCGAACGGAATCGGCTACGAACGTTTATCAAAAATATTCCATTTCAAACTCTCCTGAAAAAAAGCGTATCTGTTACGCTGGATGAACTCCGCTACGTCGATATGATCAGGCAAAAAGCAGGCTGGGGAGTTTTGATGAAAGCACGATGGGAATTACTGAAAGAACTTCCGTCCTTGATCAGACAAAGACCTGCTGCTCTGAAGAACATCCGAAAAGAAGACTGGGATCAGTGGCTCGAAATGAGCAAAGAGTAAGCCTTCAGCCCTATCCAATGTGTTTGCCCCCGGCGTAAGCCGGGGGTAAAAGGATTGAGAAATGAACCAGCCCGCTTCAAGCGGGCGAAAGACCTTTACTATGATCACTCTTACGCCCGCCTTTGGCGGGCTAAATCATTAAAATGCCAAATTGACCCCCGGCTTACGCCGGGGGCTACTTACCGAATTGTCGTTAGGCCTTTCATATATGGCACGAGCACTTCAGGAACTCGAACGCTTCCATCACGTTGTTGATAATTTTCCAGAATCGCAGCCACAGTACGGCCAATAGCAAGACCTGATCCGTTCAAAGTGTGAACCAGCCGGGTTCCTTTTGTGCCTGCTTTTTTGAAACGGATATTTGCTCTGCGAGCTTGATAATCTTCAAAATTCGAACAGGATGAAATTTCTACAAACGCATTTTGGCCAGGCATCCAGACTTCAAGATCGTAAGTTTTTGCCGAAGAAAATCCCATGTCACCTGTACAAAGAAGAAGGACCCGGTACGTCAGATCAAGCTTCTTTAGAATTTCTTCCGCATCGTTAGTCAGTTTTTCATGCTGCACATAAGAATTCTCTGGTGTTGAGAAATGTACAATCTCGACTTTGTTGAATTGATGTAAGCGGATAAGCCCGCGCGTTTCTTGCCCATATGTTCCTGCTTCGCGGCGGAAACATGGAGTGTACGCAACATAACGGATAGGCAACTCTTCTTCATTTAAGACTTCATCTCTATAAATATTTGTTACAGGAACTTCAGCGGTAGGAATCAAAAAATAATTTGTGTCAGCCAGCTTGAAAAGATCTTCCTCAAATTTCGGAAGGTTTCCTGTGCCACGAAGCGAATCCGCATTTGCAATGAAGGGCGGGATCACTTCTGTATACCCATTTGCGGTGTGTACATCAATCATAAAATTGATAAGCGAGCGTTCCAGCAAAGCACCGGCGCCTTTGTACAATACAAAACGGCTTCCTGTAATTTTTGCCGCCCGTTCAAAATCCAAGATTCCGAGCTGGGTTCCAATTACGTTGTGTGTTTTTGCTTCAAAATCGACCGCGGTTATCCCTTTATGCTCCCGCACGGGAACATTGTCTGCAGCACTGGCGCCAAGCGGTACTGAAGCATTCGGCAGATTAGGGATATTCAGGAGAAAATTCTCCATTTTCTCTTGTGTTTGCCGGATCAGATCATCAAGCTCTTTAATCCGGTCTTTCTGAAGGCGCATTTCTTCCTTGCGGGTTGAAACATCTTCACCCCGTCGAACCGCTTCTCCGATTTCTTTCGACACTACATTGCTGACACGTTTCAGTTCTTCTGCTTCACGAATCGCGGTTCTCCGTTGTTCATCGACCGAAAAAAACTCGTTTAAATCGACCTTCATCCCGCGTGATTTTAGTTTTTGTTCTACGATTTCGCGGTTTTCTCGTACAAAAGTTTGATCCAACATATTCCCTATTTAATCATGCGTATGCTTTTTTTCAACCACAAAGACCCAAACGCTTAACGCGGCAAAGCCGCAACCAGAAAAGATTTACCACTGAGTCACGGAGATCACGGAGTTAACTTCGTGTGATTGGATCGTTGCCGATTTTCTTTAGGGCTGAGAAATAGAGCTCAAAACAAATCATCGACTCGATTCAAATTAGGTTTCTTTATTAGCAAGAAAATTTGTTTTGGCTCTATTTCTCAGCCTCGTTCGCGACGCGAACGAAATCGGCAACGATCCAATCCTCCGTGACTCCGTGGTAATTTATTTCACAAAAACAACGATTGGAGCTTCTACTAGAAGGATTCACGAATTATTTATCAAAAAATAGTGAAACTTAGCGTCTTAGAGTCTTTGTGTTGAATCCTATTATGGTAAAATTCTGCAGGTTTTTTTATGTTCTGGAGATGGTTCTTCGTTGTGTTTGTTTTCTGCGTTCAATTGGAATCCGAAGCATGGACGTCAAAAACGTACCAGCTTGTGGTTGTTAAATCGACGAGTTTGATGCCGACGTCTTTCAAAAACATTATGATGCGGCATCAAGAAGAGATTCTTGGAGCGGTTTTACGGCCTGATGAACTTCCCGAATCAGAACATACGTACAATATTGAAACGCGCAGCGGTTACTTAAAAGACCAACTAACGATATTGTCTGCAAAGGCGCCAAAAGATATTTACAATCACGTTCCGTTTCGAAAAGTAGCTGTAGATTTTGGCCGTATGGCACATTACATTGCCGACTTAAATGATGCACTGGTTTTGTCGGACAAAGATTCACGTGAACCGCAATACCGATCCGATTTTGCAATTTATCTCGAAAAGAACATAGAGTTATTTCCGTGGATCTTTGATGGACATGAGCCTTCAATCTTGAATCAGCCAAGCGAAGAAGAATATCTGCATCAAATTGCATTGAATGCAGTGCAAAAATACCCGCTGCTTGGAGACGCCTATTTTCCAAATGGTACGCTGGTGTCCTCAGACACTTTTGATCCAAGATCATTACCGTTTGGGATCGCAAGTCTAAGTTATTCACGATCCATTTCACATACCGTGCAATTTTGGTTTTATACATGGAAAAAGGCGCATGGTGATACAACATGGACGCCTTTTCATTCAAAAGGAAAAACGAAGAAGAAGGAGAAGCAATGAAAGTTGAACGTGCGCTAATCAGCGTTTCAGACAAAACGGATTTAATACCCTTCGCAGCAAAACTGCAGCAGCAGGGTGTCGAAATCATTTCCACAGGTGGCACCGCTCAATTTCTGCATGATCACCACATTCATGTAACTTCTCTATCTTCGGTAACAAATTTTCCAGAAATTTTGGATGGCCGCGTCAAGACACTTCATCCGGCGATTTTTGGCGGAATCCTTGGGGTGCGCGACAATCCAGATCACAAACAGCAAATGAAAGAACATTCTTTGCACGGAATCGATATGGTAATCGTGAACTTATATCCGTTTGAAGATCAAGCCGTTGCGAAAGATCTTGGAATTGAAGAATCAATCGAATGGATCGATATTGGCGGTCCTTCCCTAATCCGAGCAGCAGCAAAAAATCATGCGTATGTGACCGTTGTGACCGATCCGAAGGATTATCAAGGTTTGATCGAAGAGCTCGATAAAACGAATGGAGAAGTCTCAAACGAAACACGCCGGAAGCTTGCGGTAAAAGCTTTTCATTTCACTTCGTATTACGATGCGGTGATCGCAAATCACTACAGCCGAAAACTTGGATCAACTGATTTTCCTCAATATTTTCCGAATAGTCTGAAACTTTCATCGACTTTGCGTTATGGAGAAAATCCGCATCAAAAAGGTGCTTTATACATTTCCCCGACTACACCTGGAGCAACTCTTGCGAAAGCGGAGAAGATCCAGGGAAAGGAGCTTTCTTATAACAACTTGCTGGATTTCGATGCAGCGTTTCAATTAAGTTGCGCTTTGAATAGAACATCAGCAGTAATTATCAAACATAACAATCCATGCGGAGTTGCTGTGGATGATCGAATTTCTGAGGCGTACCGGAAGGCCCGGGCAGCAGATCCGATTGCGGCTTTTGGTGGAGTTGTTAGCATTCATGGAATTGTAGATGGAGAAACTGCACGCATTGTATCGGAAGCATTCATTGAAGGGATCGTTGCAAAAGATTTTACGCAGGAGGCGATGGATACTCTTTCAAAGAAAACGGCAATGCGGCTTTTGAAATTACCTGGAGATTGGAAAATCCATGACAAGTTCGACATGAAGAAAATTACAGGGGGAATGCTGATTCAAGATCGCGATGATATTGAGCTCAATCGTGCTGAAACCAAAATTGTAACGAAACGTGCGCCTTCAGAAGAAGAATGGCGGGCACTTGAGTTTGCATGGGTTGTTTCTGAGTTTGTGAAATCCAATGCAATTGTATTTGCACGGCACGATGTCACGGTCGGAATTGGCGCAGGCCAAATGAGCCGCGTGGATTCAGTTAAGATCGCAAAACTGAAAGCACAAAGTTCACTCCAGGGTACGAGTGTTGGATCTGACGCATTTTTCCCATTCCGGGATGGTGTTGATGAAATCGCTTCCGCAGGTGCGACCGCCATCATTCAGCCAGGAGGTTCAGTTCGCGATCAAGAAATAATCGATGCGGCGAACGAACACAATATAGCCATGATATTCACCGGAGTACGGCATTTCAGACATTGATCAGAACACATTGATCGATCCGAACGTTCCAGTTGTTGCTTTAATCTGAAATCCTACAGTACCGCTTGCTGAAGCACCGTCTTGTAAAGTGACCAACAAAACATCGTCTACGAAAAGCTGGAATTGCGAACCGTTATATGTAATGCGCACAACGTAATTTGTGTCCGGAACAATTGTGCTGACGCCTTTGCCTTTCGCTACAACTCTTCCACCTGATCGTTGCTTAACAACCCAGCTGTCCGATTGTTCTTTCATCATGACTTCAACCAAATTCTTTTTATCGAAATACCACGCAAGCAGCCACACTCGGTTTGCAACTCCACCTGCAGTCCTCATTACGGCTTCAACGCTGCAATTTACACAGCCGGAAAAAAGAGGTGATGCAACTGCAATCGCTTTTTTGCCGGTTGGAGTTCCAATTAAAGATCCTCCTGCCTCATTCCAATTTGGCTTTAGATAGGACCAATCAAGTACTCCATTATCAAACTCATCACAAAATAGGCAGGCCACGATTTGAATCGAATATGCGCGGCTGCCTGTATCATTGCTGGAATCTGTAGCTGTAATCGTGAAATTGAAAGTTCCCCCAACTGTGGGATCTCCGGAAAGTAATCCGCTCGCGTTTAAATTCAGTCCGTTGGGAAGAGCTCCCGAGGTCACCGAAAAACTATACGGACTATCTCCGCCGCTTGCTGTAATCATTTGTGAATACGTGGTCCCAATCGAACCATTCGGCAGCGATGCCGGACTCAGCAGAATCAAAACGCCACCATCGGCATCTAAAGCACCTAGATCTGAATTCGCATCCCGGCCATTTCCAAGAATGTCATCATTTGGAGTGTGTGCAGGATCGGAAGCATTAAACGCAGCACTGCCGCCACCAGGCGTTCCATAGTTAGACACCAGCCGCAAAAATTCCTGGCGGATCGTTGTGTTTTGGCTCAAGAACTCTTCAGCTACAGGATTCCAACGCGGCAAAACTAGGCCTGCCTGATTTCCAAGTACAGGATTCCCAATCACTGCATTTGCATCATCAGATGGACTTAATACATCTCCAGCAGGCAAAGCACTACCACCGTTGTAATACAAATTGTTATCCAGAATTATGTTGGATGATTCGGCCGTCTCACCATCAGAAAAATCTTCCATCGTTGAAGTAGGATCGGACCAAATATTGTTGTAAAAGAAAATGTCTTCGTTCACGATCGTTGGATTCTCGCGATTAACACGTAAAGCATAGGCAAGCGACGGAAGATTTCCTGTTACTGTATTATTCCGAAAAGTAACATTTCTTCCGCTCTTAACTCCAAATGCAGCACGCATTGTGTTCGCAGAATTTCCAATCATTAAATTGTTTTCAACAAGAACGTTTTCAGTTTCGATAAAAGGTTTACCATCTTCACCGATCAGTACAAAATTGCTTCCGGTTGATCCTTCCCAGTTCAAAAAGACATTTCGTCTTACGATGAAATCTTGATTGAGTGGAAGGTCTCCTGAATTTTTGATTACGATGAAACTGCTTGTGTCATTGTTATTGGTGCGACCACTTCCAGCAAAGTCATTGAAAAAAATGTTGTCCTGAATTGTCACATTCGTGACGCCGTTGACATCCATGTGTTCATCGGAGCCCGATTGATTGTAAAAGAGGTTGCCTTCTACAAGGATGTTGTCGCAAGCATTATTGATTTTGAGCAGATCGTTGTTGTAACTATCGTGAAAAATATTATTCCGGATAATGATGTCTTCAGCCGGAATTGATCCATCTGAGCCTGCTTGCTGAATTTGTACGATCAGTGCAGCAGGTGCATTCACCGGACGTGTGAAGCGGAAACCTTCAATCGTAAAATTGGCACCGCCAAAACTGGTCAAAACTTGTTCAGTCGTATGCTGTAAAACAGCTAAATACGGGTTCATTGCTTTGAAAGTAGTGTGATTGGTAAAACGTCGATTAAGGCGTACGCGGCCGTTATAAGTGCCATTCATTACAAGCACAGTGCTTCCGTCATCAGGAATGCTTGTGCAAGCGTACGTTAAGGTTTGCCAGGGGTTTGCGAGTGTTCCACCGCCTGGGGAATCATTTCCATTTGTAGCGACGTAATAGGTTCCTGCATAGAGGAACGAAGTGAAGAATAAACAGAACAATCCCCAAAGAGAGACAACACGCCTAATCATGAGCCCACCTCTTATGGACATTAAAGCAAAAAGGACATGTTTTCACAAAGGGAGGGGGGCCGGCGAAAATTGTCGGCTCCCCAGCTGTCCTCCTTTGCGCACGGTTCTGGCTTTTTTCTCCAAGCCACAACCGTAGGCATAGAAGGCAATAACCCCCTCCAATACTTCTCGACCAAGCCATGTCAAAAGTTTCCTAAGACGATAAGGCCGGCCGGATATCAAGACTCTTGACACCAGCCGGCCAGACACTGACCTATAACGCCATCAACAGTTTATTTATCGGTGAAGAAAGAGAATTGAAACAGTATCGAACAGCGGGGTTTTAGTCCTGTCTTTTGATGGGGAGCTAGTGACTTACTGAATTAATTGTTCAGTACGCGTACGATTCTCTTCATGCCGGCTAGAGTTGCAGCCAAATACTGAACATTGTCCATTTAAATCAAAGCACTCACTGTGATGAGGCGTGCCGCATTGCAGGCAATGGGTGACTTCTCCAGGATGTATCATTTCTTCTTTGCAATAAGCACATTTGCTTTCAGAATTGATTTCACTGACTGGAATATCAAAGATGCGGCCATCCAGTAGCTTTGCAAACTCACGGATGGTCCGCAAAGTTTCTACGAAAGGAATTTCCATCGCATCTTCAGGTTTCAAAGTTTTCGTAAAAGTGACCCCATTCGAACCGATGTGGATTGTGTAACCAGATCGACTGATTCTTTCAAGGGTTCCATGAATTTGTGGTGATTGCATCCGATCCATATTGCCGTTGATGATGTAGGGCAATTCACCCAGGCGTGTCGATTCAGGCAGAATAGGCCCGATCCATGAGAAAAGGAATTGGGGTAGCCGATACAGGTGCGCTGAGAATTGAAATTGATGAGGAAAAAATATTTTTAGAATCGGGCGTCCTCGATAAGTAGCACGCACACGCAGGCCATCAGGAAGCACGTATTCTGACCAGTTTGTCCAACCATTGATCGAGCCGCCATATCGGGCGTGCAAATCCTGAAGTAATTCTCTGAAACGCACAAACACATACTTGCGGTATCTTCGACTTCCGTAAAGAGAGCGAAAGAGAATCCTTATAACCGCAACTGCTACGATGTAGATGATGAATGGAAAATTTGGCATCTAACTTAATATACGATATTTACAAAATCCGGGTTCTTTAGGTAGGGGCGGCTCTTGTGGCCGGCCTGGCGAAGTCTGTTAACCAACATGGGCAACCAGAAGGGTCGCCTACTCAAAACAGTCGAGCAGTTCGGCAGGGCTTGCAGAAGCGGTCCCGATTTTACCAACGACAACGCCTGCCGCAGCATTCGCGATTTCAACCGCTGACAAAACGCTCGCTCCTGCTGCGAGAGCTAAACAGAGTGAAGTTACAACGGTGTCTCCTGCTCCTGTTACATCATAAACTTCACGTGCTTTTGCCGTGACATGTGTGAGCTTGCCATCAGCAAAAAGGGACATCCCTTTGTCGCCACGAGTAATGAGCAGGGCTTTGCAATCGATCATTTCCATGATGCGTTTTGCAGCAGCATTCAGATCGTCCTCGTTGAGAATGGGATAACCCAGAACACTGCTGGCCTCAGCCTGATTCGGTGTGATGACAGTGACAGGCGTATAGGATGAAAAATGCCGGACCTTCGGATCGAGACAAAGCAACTTGTTTTTAGATCTTGCGGCCGGAAGAATTCGCGATAGCAGAGAAGGCGTTAAAGTTCCTTTCGAATAATCCGAAATGATAACTGCATCAACATCCTCTAGTTTTTTAATAAATTGTTCAGCAATCTGATCTTCAAGAGCTGCATCAATGGGAATTCTTTGTTCGCGATCGACACGAACAACTTGTTGTTGATGAGCAAGAATTCTGGTCTTTAGTGTTGTCGGACGTGATGATTCGATCAAACCCTCCGATGAAATATTCTGCTTGGCAAGCAGTTCACGAATGCTGACGCCCGGCCAATCATTTCCAATAACACCAAGAGGAATTGGTTGAGCTCCTAATCCAAGCGCATTCATGACAACATTTCCGGCACCACCAAGCCTGAACGTTTCCCCTTCAACGTCTACAACAGGAACAGGGGCTTCAGGTGAAATGCGATCCACACGCCCCATCACATAGTGATCAAGCATAAAATCGCCGAGCACAAGAATTCGAAGTGAGTTGAAGCGCGAAATTAGTTCACGAACAGATGCCTGATTCATGTTTAACCGGCTGCTGTTGCAGCAGCAGGAGCCGCATCCGGAACATGCACTGGTTCTTCCTGACGGGATCTTCCATTGAGAAGCACTGCATGCGTATGCCATGCATATGGCAAGGTTATCAAGGTTAGAAATAACATCTTGATTTCTGAATCACCAAAATTGTATTCAAACATTCCAGCTACGAAAAGTGAAATTACGATTCCAATTGTTCCATGAATCATAAACTGTTCTTCCGGATTCATCACTTTTCTTTTCCAATGAATCAAGTCAAATAAGACGCGCGATATTAACCACAACCAGGCTGCGAGTGTAAGAATGCCATTTTCAGCTGCGAGTTGAACTAAATTATTGTGAAGATGCTGATGATTTCGAAACTTGCTATCAGATGCTCGATATCGAGGGTAAACCTGTTCGATCATTCCCGAGCCCACTCCTGTTAATGGATAATCTTTGATGATTTCCCATCCGCTTTTTACCATCAATATACGATCGCGGTTTGATGTCTCATACGTATTAAAAAGACTCGCCATCCGATTGGCAACCGTGTTGGGAAAAATCAGCACTGAAGCCACAAAGACTACAACGACACCTACAGGAACTGCGATGATCCATCGGACTTTTCGCATAGCAATTAATACGATGGATGCAGCAAGAAATCCGAGCCAGGCATTTCGTGTTAAAGAGAAAAGCAACGTTAGCGAAAATAAAGCAAAAGCCGGATAGAACCACCGCGGATGATGCTTAGCAAATAATAAATGGGAGAGTAATAGAACATTCAGGATCATCAAGAGACCTGAAAAGGTCATCCAATGTCCCATGAACCCTCGAAGCCTGCTTTGAATTAAAAATGTTTCTGGATAAAAAAATTGATATAAACCGTATGCGGCTGAAATTACACCTGCAAAAATTAAAATGCCATAAATAACTTTGATGTCATCTAGATTTCGCACCATATCAAAAAAAATCGGAAGAATAATGAACATTGCGAGATCTTTTGAATTTCTTAAGCTCTCCAAGGGATGAATCGAGAATGCTGCTGAAAGCAAAGTGCAGTAGGCAAATACCAGCGCAGGAACCAGGATGGGAAGATTGGGTAATTTCCAGTTATGGCGCAATTTCCAATAGAAGTAAACTGCTGCTGAAGCAGCTAAGAGAATGTGAGAAGCTGCAATAGAGAAGGATATTGAAAATACAAAAAGCAAAAGGAGAATCCATAGCAGCCGTTCGCTGCGGATTCTGGACTTTAAGCTTTCTTTCAGGAAAGCAAGCATGCTGGAATCGACAATCCGTTAGTTGTACCGCGGTTATTGCGGAAAGTACGACGATTAGTTATTTGGAAGCTGGTTTATTTGTATCGGGCTCTTGTTGGATTGTTGCTTCTTCAATCAACATTACAGGTATGTCGTCCACAATTGGATAGACACGGCTACATTGCTCGCACTTCAAGCCCTTTTGATCGGAAGTTAAATGAACGCTCCGAATACAGACGGGACAGGCTAAGATGTCCAGTAATTCCTGACTTACCGCCACGCTAACTCCTACAATTTCGCATGAGTATGTTGCGAAGATGAGCTCCGCACCGTCAATATAGCTCAAACCAACCTCAAAGTCCAAATAGCCAAAACCGTCTTTGGATTGAGGGGTATCTCTGTGCTAGGATTAGAGTATCCGCACGAATTTTGCGGCGACAAGTCCGCGTCCACGTGCTGAATTGCCGGGTGTCATGTATTGCCGGGAAATCCAGGATTTTTTTCATCTTCCCAACACCCAATTATGAATTAGGAGTTCATGTATGTCAGGCCATTCAAAATGGAGTAAGGTGAAGCACATTAAGGCTGTTGTTGATGCCAAAAGAGGAAAAGCCTTCACTAAAATCATCAAAGAGATAACAGTAGCAGCCAAAATCGGCGGTGGCGATCCAACGGGCAACCCGCGATTGCGTGCAGCGATTCAGGCCGCAAAAGGGGCGAACATGCCCGCCGATAATGTGAAACGAGCCATCCAAAAAGGAACAGGTGAATTGCCTGGCGTTAATTACGAAGAAATCAATTACGAAGGATATGGTCCAGGTGGAATTGCAATCCTTGTTGAAGTGCTGACCGACAATAAGAATCGTACTGTTTCTGATATGCGATTTGTTTTTTCACGCCACAATGGAAACATGGGTGAAGCAGGCTCCGTATCATGGATGTTTACAAAAAAAGGTTCAATCGTCGTTGACAAATCGGGAGTCGATGAAGATAAATTGATGGAAATCGCGATTGAAGCTGGTGCCGATGACATTCAGGAAGATGCGGGCAATTTTGAAATTCTAACTTCCACCGATCACTTTGTGGCTGTCACTGAAGCACTTTCAAAAAACAACATTCCCACGATCTCAGCGGAAATGGCAATGATTCCTCAGACCTGGATCAAGATTACGGGTAAAGAGGCACAACAGGTGCTTAGACTTGTTGAAGCTCTTGAAGATCATGATGACGTTCAGCATGTCTGGGCAAATTTTGATATCGAAGAAGACGAACTTGTCAAACTAGCTGGTTGATCACCAATTTTTTAACCACAAAGAGACAGAGATACGCGGTATACTAGTACCGGAGATGGTTCGAATAATCGGGATTGATCCTGGTAGCAAGGTAACCGGGTATGGGATCATTGACAGCGATGGTCAGCAACTTCAATTAATAGAAGCTGGCTGCATCAAATTATCCAACAAACCGTTTACTACACGCCTGAAGCTTCTTTACGAAGCAATCTGCGAAATTTGCAGCTCCTTCAATCCACAATTTGCAGCTGTCGAAGAAATTTTTTATGCTCGCAATGTACGCTCCGCGCTTCAACTTGGACAAACTCGTGGAGTGATTCTGCTGAGTCTATCGGTTCACAACTGCGAAGTACATGAATATACGGCGTTACAAGTGAAAAATGCTGTGACAGGTTATGGCCATGCTGAAAAAGCACAGGTTAAAAGAATGGTTGAAACGATCATCAAAGTAAATTTCGGAGATGATGCAGCTTATGATGTGACGGATGCACTTGGTCTGGCGATTACCCATGCGCATTTGATTACGTTCAATCAGGCATTGGGACGAGCATGAAATGATCGGCTATCTCAAAGGAAATCTATTTGAAAAAAAGCCCAATTCCTTGATTCTGGATGTAAATGGAACAGGCTATCTTGTCAATATTCCGGTCTCAACTTTCCTTGAACTTCCCGATGAGGGATCAACGCTTTCACTTTTTATTCATACGCATGTGCGTGAAGATATGCTGGCGCTATATGGTTTTCGCACAACACGCGAGAAAGTTCTGTTTGAAAAATTGCTCAGCGTCAGTGGAATCGGACCTAAAGTTGCAATCTCATTTCTATCAGGTATGTCTGCGGATGAATTGATTCCTGCAATCCAGAGACAGGACATTATTAAACTCTCAACAATTCCAGGTGTGGGCAGAAAGACTGCCGAGCGTGTTGCATTAGAACTGCGGGAGCAGATTCCGAAGCTTTTGTCAGAAGTGGCGCATGTGCATGAAGAAAAACCGATGCGTGAAGATTTGATAAGCGCCCTTGTGAATCTTGGCTATCAGAGAAATCTTGCAGAGCGTATTGCGAAAAATGTTCTGGATAAATCGAAAAGCGATGCTTCATTTGAAGATTTACTGCGAAGCGCACTCCAAAATATTTCGGGGTAGTTTTGCGCGAATGATAAATTTTGCGGTTAAATTAGGAGGGCGGGCGGCTCTGCCTGCCAGATAAATGAACGATAAAGCGGAAAGGATTGTTTTTACCGCGCCCAGCGGTGAAGAATTAAAAGAAGAACTACATCTTCGTCCGAAGACTTTTTCAGAGTATGTTGGACAGGAAAAAGTCAGAAAAAATCTCCAGGTAGCAATTCAAGCTGCGAAACAAAGAAATGATGCTCTTGATCATATTCTTTTGATGGGCCCACCCGGAATGGGAAAAACTACTCTTGCAAATATCGTCGCGCAAGAAATGGGGGTTAGTTTAAAGACAACCTCGGGGCCCGTGATTCTTAGAGCGGGCGATCTTGTCGCACTTTTAACAAATCTTCAAGAAAAAGAAGTTCTATTCATTGATGAAATACACAGATTGAACTCTGCAATCGAAGAAGTGCTTTACCCGGCAATGGAAGATTACAAGCTGGATATAATTATCGGGCAGGGGCCGGCAGCGCGAACATTGCGAATTAATCTGCCACCATTCACATTAGTTGGAGCAACAACAAGCGCAGGTTCATTAACAAAACCTTTACGTGACCGTTTCCTGATCAGGCATACGCTTGATTATTACAGCGTGGAAGATATTTACAAGATTCTTACTCGCTCCGCGCGAATCCTGAATATCCCGATTGAAGAAGATGGGATCCGCGAGATTGCGATGCGTTCCCGCAGAACTCCCCGGATCGCAAATCGACTTCTCAGACGTGTGCGTGATTTCGCGCAGGTAGAAGGAGATGGCGTTATTACTTATGATGTCGCGATGAAGGCTTTAGAAATGCTGGAAGTGGATGAGCTGGGATTGGATGAAATCGACCGCAAACTTCTGCTGACAATTATCGAAAAATTTAATGGTGGTCCTGTAGGTGTTGGTGCGCTTGCAGCTGCAACATCTGAAGAAAAATCGACACTTGAAGATATTTACGAACCTTACTTAATGCAGATCGGTTTCTTAAATCGTACACCGCAAGGCCGCATGGCAACTGTGAACGCATATAAACATTTCGGATTAACGCCCGGCAAGTCGATTTATCAGCAAAGCCTGTTTGAGAAATGAAAACGAGTGCCGGGAATCAATACACTTCAAGATTGAAAAAGAATGCGGATCTATTTCGGCTCGAAAGTTATAATTACGATCTTCCCACAGACCAGATCGCACAATATCCTGTTACGCCGAGGGATCATTCACGCCTTCTGGTGCTGAATCGAGATTCTGGAAATCTTTCCAACAGTAATTTTTTTGATCTTCCCAAATTCCTGCAAAAAGGGGATCTTATTGTATTGAACAATACGCGGGTCATCCCTGCACGACTTCAATCGGATCGCGGGGAAGTCTTACTGATCCATGAAACTGATTTAAATTGCTGGGATGCGATCGTTTATCCTGGAAAAAAATTTCGTCCAGGCGATCAGATTCAATTTGAAGACGGCACAATAGCGAATGTACTTTCATTATCAACTACAGGGCGCATCTTGCGTTTTCCCGGAAAGATCGAAAATCTAATTCGAAAACATGGGTCTATGCCGCTTCCACCTTACATCGGAAGGATGGCAGATGCTCTGGATCGCAATCGGTATCAAACAGTGTATGCACGGATGTCAGGTTCCATTGCAGCACCCACTGCCGGTTTACATTTCACGCAAAAAGTATTGGGAGAGCTCAGGCAGCGTGGAGTGGAAATAGTTAAGCTTACACTTCATGTAGGCCCCGGAACGTTCCGTCCCGTAAAAAGCGATGACATTCGTAAACATACAATTCAGGCTGAGTATTATTCATGTTCACAGCAGACCTGGAACAAAATTCGAAAGGCAAAACGAGTGATCGCTGTTGGAACCACAACGACTCGAGCGCTTGAGACGATTGTTTCAACCAATGAACTTCATGGCGCTACCGGGCTTTTTATTTATCCGGGATTTGATTTTCAAATTACCAGCGGACTCATTACAAACTTTCATTTGCCAAAATCATCTTTGCTGATGCTTGTCTCCGCTTTCGCAGGCTATAGTTCAATCCAAAAGTCCTATGAGCATGCAATCCGCGAAGGTTTTAGATTTTACAGCTATGGCGATGCGATGCTAATCCTATGATCGAACCTGAAAATTTCATTCGTGAAGTTGTAAAGAAATCACTTGAATTGAAGCATGACTTCTTTTTCAAGAACTCTGAAAAAATTGTTCAGCTTTACAAATTGTTAAGCGAAGTTTCGAAGCAGAAACGAAAAATCTTGATTTTTGGAAATGGAGGGTCTGCGGCAGACGCGCAACACTTTGCCGCAGAGTTAATGCACCGTGTTGAAGAGATCCCTCTGGGCATTCGCGCTCTTGCACTCCATACGGATTCGTCTCTCATCACGGCAATCGGCAATGATGAAGGATTCGATTCTGTGTTTGCCAAACAAATTGAAACACTCGCTGATCCCGGAGATCTGGCAATTGCTATCACCACAAGCGGCAATTCCACCAATATTGTCAAAGGACTCAAGATTGCCCGCGATAAGCAATGCCGGACTGCAGGAATTCTGGGGAGAAATGGCGGCCGCGCTTTGTTGCTGTGTGATATTGCGCTGGTTGTTCCGGATTCTTCGACCCCTCGCATTCAGGAGGTTCATTCGATGATTATCCACCTCCTTTGCCAACTACTGGAGCTGGAACTCAAGTAGTCTGCCGTTCGTAGTTAGGCACGCAGCCGAGCAAATGCAGGGCAGTGCCGTATTGATCTGAACGGCATTGCCTCATCCGCTTCGCTGATAAGCCTGCGTGCCTTACTACAAACCCGTTTCACGTATCTCGCATCACCTTCGCCATCTTTGTGCTATGCTTTTTTCTGAAACCCGTATGATCAAACTGGTCGTTAAGGCTCAGCTCACCGAGGGCGGGACCAAAGATTATAGCTACGAATTTGAACAGCCTGTCGTTACAATTGGCAGGCTAAAAGAAAACGATATACAACTCCCCTCTTCTACGGTCTCCGGATATCACGCACAAATCGTCAAAGACGGAGACAATTACTATCTTGTCGATCGGGGTTCAATCAATGGCTCTTACTTAAATGATCAGCGACTCGTCCCAGGCGAAAAAAAGCTGTTAAGTGACAGCGACATGATAAAAATTCAGACTTTCGAACTTTATTTTTCGACCGGGATCAACGTAATGAATGTCGAGTCTGGCGCTACTGTGCAGGTGGCTCGCCAGATGGTCATGGAAGTTCTTGGTTCGTGGCAAGCCACCGCATCGGATAAGCCGCGAGTCATCATGATGGGGGGTCCCGATGCCGGAAAACAGTTCGAACTCAGTGAAGGTACGATTCTGGTAGCGGGACGAACTGCGGGGGTTGAAGTTGTGATTGATCATCCCAGCGTTTCGCGCCGTCATGCCGAAATTTCACTTTCATGGTCTGGTGCTTTTATCAAAGATTTGAATAGTGCAAATGGCACTTTTGTAAATGATCAGCGGATCTCAGGAAGTCAAAGGCTGCGTGATAGAGATGAAATCCGGCTTGGGCAACAATCCAGTTCGGCTCCTGTGATAGTAGTTTTTAGTAATCCTGCGGAAGCCCTGTTATCCAAACTGGAAGAAATGCAAATGACAGATAGCACTCCTGGAGTTTTGCAATCCAAAGAAGTAACGGATGCGGCCGCTAGAGAGGGTGAGAAAATTGCGGCTGAAGAGGGAGTAGAAGCAGCGGAAGGCGAAGCTGAAGGTGAAAAATCAGCGGCTGAAGACGGTGTTGCTGAAGATGCCGCTGAAGTGCCTTTGATTGCTGATGAAAGTATTGAACTCCCGCCGCAAGAAAAATCAGTAAAACGCATTCTTTCATCTCCACTGGGATTAATTGGAATCATAGTTTTAGCGCTATCAGCAATCGGTATTGCAGTCTTTTTCATTCTAGGCAAAAGCACGACAATCATCGATTCTGTAAAGCCTGAAAGAGGCAGCACGGGAGACTTAATCCGAATTGCTGGTGATTTCGAACCTGAAGATGTAACAGCTGTCAAAATTCTTGAAAAAGAGGCTTACGTTTTGAAACGCGATTCAGAAGGCCTTGAAATTAAACTTCCCGATTTCCCTGAACTTTCTGCGCCGGAAACGAAAACTGAATTTGTTGTGATGGAGGAAGAAAAAGCACTGACTCGAATCCCATTTACAGTTTTAATTGCGCCACGAATTCAAAATATCAATCCGCTTTCCGGAGGCGTTGGGACACAAGTCCGGATTCAAACGAATATGCCTGGACAACCGACTACAGTCTTCTTTGGTTCAGATCTTGCGGGCACCGGCGGTACTGGAAAAGAACTCGTTGTTACGGTGCCAAGACCTGGAGAAAAAGTACCTGAAAATGGAATGAAAGTCCCTGTTACTGTCCGTATTAATAATCTTCAAGCTAAAAATTCGATCGACTTCCTTATTTTGCCAGAAGCTGCCAAACCGCTGGAAGTCTTCAAGCTGGGATTTGTTGCAAAACCATATTCAAAAAGTTTGGGATTCAATGAGTATTCAATCGAAACGAATTTAGGTCCGCTTTTGATTATGGTTGCAAAAGATGATTCAGGAAGTAGCCGCGAACGCGCGGAAAAAGTAGCGAAGAGCTTGAACGATGGTGTTCAGTATTTCCTATCAAATCCCGATGCAAAAATCGCATTCACAAGAGAAGAAGGCGCATACTCCATTTTTGCAGATGGCGCAGTCGAAGGCACACGGCTGTCGCTTTTAAGAATTCTGCCTGACGATGCGCTTCCGTACAGCAGATTGAATTCCAGAGTTGTTTCTCTAGATGAATTGGCTGAATGGTGGCGAATGCTGCTAGGCGCTTATTACAAGACGTTTGTTCAGGCAAAAGATCCCGAAGGAACAGGAATTATTTCGGCAGGTGGAAGCATCTTTCAGCAAGTTGTGAATTTTTATGCCGTTGGAAATGAGAGTGGTGAACGGTATTACAACAAAGATTTTCTGGAAACGCTTCCATCCGATCAAAAAGCAAAACTGCTTTCACTGAGTCTTACATTGCCTGCTAAAGTTTCTAACGTTGATGGCTCGTGGATTGGAGCTATGGACAACAAACTGTATACAAATATCAGCGATCCAACGCTGCAGTTAGAACTCAATTTAAAACAACGCGGTGACGGAATCTCTGGCCGTGCAACGATTACATGGAAGATTGTGGTTGGAAGTACGAGTGGCAGTTTTCAGAATGAAGCCTTTAAGCCGCTGGGGACTTTTTCACTGTTTGGACAATATCGCAAAACTTCATCTTTTCCCGTCGAATTTTCTTTTACTGAAAAGGATGGACGCTCATTAGACTTTGTTGGAAAACTGGAAGGAAAGAGTCTGAAAGGCACCTTTGTAGTTCGATCTACAGGCCAGGAAGGTAGTTGGCAGGTTATCCTGGCGAGATAGGTCTTTACGAATGACGGCTCTAGCGGTACCATACCCTCTATGCCAGCAAGGCTGATCATCGAATCGGACGTCGATAATACGAATCAGGAAGTTTCTTTTGATAGGCCACGTATTACTATCGGACGGAAACCTGGTAACGATCTTCATTTTAATCGTCCTGAAATTTCCGGCTCACATGCAGCATTTCTATATGAAAACGATAACTACTATGTCACTGACTTAGGAAGCACAAATGGCACGCTGCTGAATGGGGCACCAATTGTAGCAAAAGAAAAATATCCATTAACAAGTCAGGACGTTGTTACGATTAATCCGTATCGAATCCGTTTTGAAGGGGAAATTGGCGCTACGATGATGGAAGCGGTCTCGCCCGATATAGCCAATCTTCGCAGATCGGGAACGCAACCAAATTTAGGTCAGCGCACCGGAACGGCGGAACACGAAAGAGAAGAGCCTGCACCTCCACCTGCAAAAGCAGCACCTGCCGCCGCCGCCACCAGAGCCCGAGGCAGAGGAACCTGCACCGCCTGAACCCCCTCCGCCACCGCCAAAAGCAAAAGCAGAACCGAAAGCACCACCAGCTCCTGTCGATCCAGACGCACCGGTTCCTGAACAAAAGGAAAAAGGTGGAATTGAAATTTATATCTGGTTGGGTTTTGGAGCTATTTTTGTTCTACTGGCAATCGGACTGATTGTATTGCTCTTCGGAGTTTAGTTATTCAAGTTCCCAGGTTATATCTGGCTCCCAACATGCCTGACATTCAATAAAGTCATCACCTACTTCAAAAGCCTGGTAATGACCGCAATTATCACAGATGTAGTTACCGCTTTCTCGAATTGGATCGCCTATTTTCCCTTGAACGACTTTCGACATGAACACTCCATCTTTTCAAATTATATCTAACGATTCCCAGGCGTCAAAACAGCTTATCGAGGCACATGTTATACTGAATTATTCAGAATTTCTTGTATTTTAATGAAAACGCTCGTTTTAGTTCCCACCTATAACGAGCGGGATAATGTTATCCCGCTGGTCACAAAAATCCTCGAATTGCCAGAGTCGCTGAACGTCTTGGTTATTGACGACGGTTCGCCAGATGGCACTGCCGATGAGGTTTTACATCATTTTGGAAATCATGAGAAGGTTCATTTATTGAATCGCTCAGCAAAATTGGGCCTTGGAACTGCATATGCAGCAGGGTTCCGTTACGCTCTTGAAAATCATTATGACGCCGCAATAACAATGGATGCCGATTTTTCTCATAATCCGGAGCATATTCCTGAATTGATCAGGACCTCACAAAAGGCGGATCTTGTGATTGGATCACGTTACATTGCTGGCGGAGCAACATTAAACTGGGGTTGGTTTCGCATTTTTATCAGCAGAGTTGCGAACCTGATGGCGCATACCGTCCTTTCGCTTCAAGCTTCTGACTGTACTTCCGGCTTTCGTCTTTACCACTCCAAAACGCTGCAAGAACTTGATTTTGAGAGTGTGGTTGCAGAAGGATATTCGTATCTAGTTGAAATTCTGCACCGCGCCGAATCCAGAAATTTGCGTATTGCAGAAATTCCTATTACATTCATCGAACGCCGTGCAGGAAAATCAAAAATCTCTCGAAAAGAAATTATTAAAGCAATTCAAACAATTTTCCGGCTCCGGTTTGGAAGCGTTTCTAAAACGAAGGGGCTGGTGACTCAAGTATGACTGAAATTATTCCCTTCAAGAAAGCGACTCTTCTTCAAGAAAAAGAAGCTACCGCCGCCGAGATCATCAGTAAATCGCGATGGCCTATTACAGGCGCATTAGTTCTGTCTTTAATGGTTCATTTTCTTTTCTTCGGCGACTATTACCTCACTTATGATGATGCGTATGTCTTTCATGTATACGCACGTAACCTCGCACAAGGCCATGGATTCAGTTTTAATCCCGGCGAAATTTCACATGCGGCTACACCTTTACTGACATTCGTTCTAGCAGTTCAACATTTCTTGTTTCAGGATAGCGCTCTTGTTACTGCAAAATTTGTTAATCTGGGTTTCAGTCTTGGGGCAACAATCCTTCTTTTCTTGATCGCGTACAAAATCACATCGAGTACCTTTATCGCATTTGCGTCTGCACTTGTTTGGGCTGCGTCACCTCTGGAAAGCATCTTGAGTGCCGGACCGCAGGACTTCACACTATTTACTTTTCTGGTGCTGATTTCGCTCTATTTCTATTTGTTTCATACACGCTCTGTTTGGACTTATGTATTCCTCGGTCTTGCAATTCTTACACGATATGAAGGCGCGCTTTATGCACTGCTTCTCTATTGCAATCATCTCTATCTGGATTACCGCAACGACGAATTCAGTTGGAAAGACGCGTTAGTCAGATTCCTTGTTCTTGCTGCACTTCCGGCGATGTGGTTTTTGTATATCGGCACGAACGCCACAGTGCTTCCAACTTCAGGAAGTGCAAAACTAAACCCCTGGGCAATCCGGAAAATTCCACATTTCATTGGCGGTATCTTCATATTATTTTTCCCGATCTTGATTCTTGCTGCAATTGCAGCGGGGTTAGCACAGATCCGCGAACGTGCGCCAAGATTCATGTTTCTTTTTATCTGGGTGACGTTTTGCATGTTCTTCTATGGTCCATTTCTTGATAACAGGCGTTACTATATTCACCTTTTGCCATTCATCGGCTTGTTTTCTCTGGTCTATCTGAAAATAGTTTCAGAGAAATATTTTAGTTCCCAGAAGTGGTCGCAGTTTTTCCTTTTTGGAACGATCGGTATTTGTTTCTTTTGTTATTTTCTTTTGAACATTTATTATTACGAACAAACTCGGGGCGGGCAGCGGCTCACCGCATATCCTGCATACCGCGACGCAGGGATCTGGTTGAAAAATCACACACCTCGGAATGCAACGTTTGCATCGGAAGAAATCGGTGTGATTCCATATTTTGCTGAAAGAAAGCTTGTGGATTTTTCTGGATGGATCGATCTGAATAGCAAGCAGTACCGCGAGAAAGGCGATGGTATTAACGAAAGAATGCTTGCTTATTTATCCACCCAAAAACCAGATTATTTACTGATCAATACTGGCCTGGTAAGCGAACGCCGCGAAAAGCTTCTGGCAGAGGACAACCGTTGTAAATTGGATCATCAAACTCCTTTGCTTGGGACAGAACACGTTTTAATCTATTCCTGCCAATGGTAAAGCTCGAAAACCGCGGACTGGATCGCGGTTTCTTAGCATTAACTCTAATTTTTCTAATTTCTCTTGTACTGCTTACACCCCGTCTCTATAGCGGTGATGAAATCCAATACTTTTCATACCTGCGATCAATCTGGAAAGATGGCGATTTGAATTTTGCAAACGAATACTATTGGCTTTATCAACAAGGACCATCAAAACAACAAGCCTTTCGAAGAGCATTTATGGATCGCAAGACCCCAACTGGTTATGCTCGAAATGATGCGCCAATTGGATGTGCAATTTTATGGGCTCCTTTTTTCGGGGCTGCAGATTTATATGTGAAGGCTACCGGGAAAGCATCGGCAAATGGCTTTTCATTTCCCTATATTCTTGCTGTTTGTTTCGCCAGTGCCTTCTACGGATTTCTTGGATTCATTCTGCAATATCGAATTGCGCGCGATTTCTTTTCCACGTGGGTTTCATTTTGGGCAGTACTAACATTGTGGTTTGGAGCACATGCTGTTTTTTACATGTATGTTACGCCACCGATGTCTCATGCAACTTCAATTTTCACAACAAGCCTTTTTCTTTTTGTGTGGCACCGCCTGCGTGATAAAGATTCAACAGGATCCTGGGCTCTGATTGGAATCGTAGGCGGGCTGGCGGCGCTTGTTCGTTGGCAAGATGGTTTGTTTATGCTCATTCCAATCCTCGATCGCAAACCGCTTCGCCTGAAAGCCGCATGTGTTGCCGCTGCATTCGTTATGTTTATTCCGCAGCTCTGGATCTGGTGGAAGCTGAATGGTGCATTGAATCCCTATTCAACGGGAAATCTTAAAGGTAAATTTTTTTGGGAAGGAAGGTATTTAATCTCGGTTCTATTTTCAACCTATCATGGCCTTTTCATCTGGACTCCCGTCATCGTATTGTGCATTGGGGGGTTCATCAATCTTGTGCGAACTAACAAGACTTTCTGGCTGTTAATCGTAGTGTTTGCAGTTCAGTTTTATCTCATTATCTGTATTGATACCTGGCAAGGTGGTGCAGGATTCGGACTCCGGTATTTAATCAGTTGCACTGCGATATTTACATTGGGACTTGCAGCATTGTATTCACGCTTCTCCAGCCGCCTAATTCCAGTACTTTCAGGTTTTTTCATAATTTGGAATCTCTTTATGGTGATTCAGGTATCAACAGGAATGCTTCCACGTGACGGCCACTTCCAAATTTCACAAATGTTGCGCAATCAGTTTGTTGAAGTTCCGAAAAGACTGAGCAATATTCTGTATCGATATTTTTCAGACCGGTCATCTTTTTATCAAGGACAGGAAAAGAAAAAAGATCCCCCAAAGTGATTTATTTTTCTTTGTAAGCTAGAGAATCCAAAGATTGGCTCATCCATGGATGAAGTTCGACTCGCAATCTGCCGGCCTTCACTGCGGGATCTGCATCTACAAGCGCTTTTGCTTCTTCCATTGAATTTACTTTCAGAACAACAATTCCACGCAGATCACCATTGTCTCCCATCGGACCAGCAATTAACAAAATGCCTTTCTTATACATAGATTCGAGGTGTTTTAGGTGAGCAGTCTGAATTTTTTCTAAATCCTCCGGTGACTGATCTCGTGCAGTTCCTGCATATAGCAAACCAAGATAGTAAGTAACCATCTCGAATTTTGGCGCTTCTTCCTTCTCCTGAGCAGTTGCAAGCGGCAGGACAAATAAAGTCATCAGAATCATAGCGATCGTTTTCATATTTTTCTCCTTGCTCCTCTATACAACATACTTCATCTTTCCTTTATACTCTTCGTCTTTGTGGTTAAAATGTCCTAAGCATGTCAGAGCCAGTCCGTAGAGACTTCCGCTTCATTCTTGCAATTTTTTTGATTTCACGTCTTGGATTGGAAATCGTCGGCATCCTCTCCGCTTTTTATTTTCCCTCGGCCCAAGCTTTGTTCAAAGGCAGGGATTTGCAATATCACAAACGCCAAACTCTGACGCTCGATATCTGGGCCAGATGGGATTCTGAATGGTGGCTCCTGATCGCAGAGAAGGGTTACGGCAATTACGAACTGTTTAAGGAATATGGAGGCGGACGCTATCTTAAACAAGAAACTGCTAAATTTTTCCCGGCATATCCAATGGCAATCCGTTTCCTTTCAGTATTCACCGGGAATAGCATCGCAGCCGGGATCATCGTTTCGAATGTGTGTGCGATCCTATTTTTGTACTATCTTTTCAAACTTACCGAAAAACTTTTTAATTCTGATACGGCTTACAACACTACAATCCTTTACATCGTTTTCCCAACGAGTTTATTTTTAAGCGCTGTATATTCAGAATCCATGTTTCTTGCTGCGCTGACAGCAGCTTTCTATTACTTAGAAAAAAACAAACTCCTGCCAGCGATGATTGCAACAGCAATTGCTGTTTTAACCCGTTCTCAAGCAGTCATCGCCATACCAGCTCTCATCTGGCTTGCCTGGAGATGTTATCCTCAAAAAAGGGTTTGGGCTGCAAGTGCAATTGTTCTTGCATCCGCGGTTCCATTGATTGGTTATCTCGCATTCATTCATGTGCAATTTGGTTCTATTGTTTGGATTCCAGAGAGCATTCGATATTGGCGCGGAGATTTAAAGTATCCGCTCTACGCTTTTGTACGATTTGCTGAAAGCAATATTTCAATTCATGGCCAGCATAATTCGATTATTGATTTTTGTTTCGCAATTGCGAATTTATGCGCGCTTGTATTTACCTGGCGAAGAGTTCCGCGTCCTTACTTTTTCTACAGTCTTCTAGCTGTTTTGTTTCCGCTGATGAGCACATTGTTTTCATTTTCCCGTTTATGCCTTGCCAACGTACCTTTCTTCATGGTTGTCTCTTTTTTTGCTGGACGTTTGAATCCCGCGATACAAATTTTCTGTGCACTGTTGCTTGGGTTTTTTATGGCTGCTTTCGCGAACTGGTTCTGGGTTGCGTAGCTTATTCGTCGCGATGAACAGTTTCCATTGAAAATGCAGGCATACAAATAGCGATGTATTCCGCTCCATCAGACTCAGGTGTGCTGTACTGCACCCATTCACCTTTGTGTGCAATAACCGCTTCACCTGCATTGACGTCCATTACGCCAGACTCAGATTGAACCCGGAGCTTCCCGTGCAGCACTACAGTAAATTCATCAAACTCCGGGCATTGTCCTGGTTCGATCCAACCGCCAGGACTTTTCATCCGCGCAATGCTTAAGCCGGAAGTTTTTGAATTAACTCGCCCAATGTACTCTTCAATAATCTTCGGCTTATTTCCTGCTGATTGAATAATAGTTGGCCCTTTTAAATGTGTCGGCATGAGTACTTTCTCCTGAATTAATAATACTTTAAGGCCAAAAACGGGCTGCGCTTGCCGCAAAGGGACAGATTGTGTTATATTCTCCGTTTCCTTTCATCAGGACAAAATCACTACGCCCATGCTGTGGCGTCGTGTAAAATCTGTAACTTAGGAGAATTAATACAATGGCCTACAGATGTGATATCTGCGGCAAAGGCTCGTTAAAAGGGCACAATGTGAGCCATGCTCATAATGTAACGAATCGTCGATGGAAGCCCAATTTGCATAAGGCGAAAGTAAAAATCGGCGCTTCAGTAAAAACGCTAAAAGTGTGCTCGCGCTGCCTTCGATCCGGAAAAGTCGAAAAAGTTGTTTAATACAATTAACGCTGGGGCGGGGACTGTGATCGCAATGCTGTCAGTTCCTGTTCCAGACGCTCGCGTGCCGCTTTTTCACTCTTTAATTCCTGCCGTGCTTCTGCCAATTGTTCAACCATAGCATCCGCAGCCGCGCGATCCCCTTCATTAATCTTGTTTAATTTCTCGCGAAGTACTTTCAATTCTTTGCTATAACGATCAGATTCCTGTCGCACATTCTTCAAATCATTTTGAAGCTTTGTGACTTGTTCAGCACCCTTTCTCTTTTCAGAATTCGTTTCGGAACGAGCATCATCTAATTCTTTTTTGTAACCAGCAATCTGGGAGGAAAGCAATTCTTTTTCTTTCTTCAATTCCGCAAGCTTCGCTTCCATGTTTTTGCTTTCTACTTCCAGTTCCCGTTTTACACTCGTAATCTGCGAATCTCTGGTCTTTACCTGTTTTTCTAACTTTTCGGAATTCTCTTTCGATGCTTTTTCTAGATCTTCCACCTTCAATTCTAATTCGCCTTTATCCTTCTTGAGTTTCGTTAACTCTTCCTGCAAAAAAGCTTGTTCCTGTGCCTCTACTTCCTTTGTTTTGCGGTAGGAATTGAAATAAAGAAGCGATGTTACGACGAAGGCGACAAGTGCTGCAGCGAGGATTCCGAACTTCAATGGGTTGAAAGACTTCTCTTCATATTCTTCACGCATTCAAATCTCCTCAAAAAAATCTCTTCCGTTTTTCCCCAGTCAATAGTAATGCAAGCGCTTTGGTGTTTTCAATAAAAAGGACTTTTAATCAGAGTTTGAGAAACCACTTGATTTTCGCTTTTTCTTCGCCTATGCTGAAATTATCAGGGGCGGAGTTTTCTTCCGCCCCTGGAACCAAGGAGGAGCAATTTTGTATTTAACAAAAACGCAAAAACAAATCCTGGATTTTATTGAACGGTTTATTCGGAGTCACGGGTATTCCCCAAGTCTTGAGGAAATTGGAGATCATTTCGGTTATACCTCACTAGCTACCGTTCATAAACATTTGACTCATCTAAAGGAAAAAAAGCTGATTCGTCGAAAACATTATTCGAGCCGTTCTATTGAATTGGTCCCGATAGAATCAGAAACCGAAGGCACTGAAATTCCTTTACTTGGCTATGTTGCCGCTGGACGTCCGATTCAGGCTGTGGCGATTGATGAAGTCATTTCAGTGCCTGCAGATATGGTGAAAACCAAAGGCAAAACGTATGTACTTCAAGTTCGAGGCAGTTCGATGATCGATGAACAAATTCGAGATGGCGATTATGTAATTGTCGAGGACCGTAAGACTGCAGAAAATGGCGAAATGGTGATTGCTTTAATTGATGGAGACGAAGCTACATTGAAGAAATTTTATCGGGAACGGGGTGGAAATATCCGCCTTCAACCGGCAAATCCCGAGATGAAACCAATGACATTCCCCTCGGATCGGCTCACAATTCAGGGGATCGTAATCGGGATACTCAGAAAATACTGATCCTCGATGTAGCAACTAATGGTGTGTTTCTGTCGATAATACCACTACATAAGGTGGTTTTTTAATTTAGAAGACCTTATGTTTAAAACATATGATCGTACATGTTGATATGGATGCATTTTTCGTTGGGGTTGAGGAGCTCCTGAACCCGGCATTGCGCGGCAAACCTGTTGCCGTGGGTGGAGATCCTACAGGCCGAGGTGTTGTTGCATCGGCTTCGTATGAAGCGCGCCGTTTTGGGGTACGTTCTGCGATGCCAAGTTATCATGCCCGCAAGTTGTGTCCGAATTTAATTTTTGTTTCCGCGCATTATGATGCCTATGCTGAATATTCAGATCGAATTGCCAGGATTCTCGAACGATATTCACCTCATGTTGAATGGGTATCGATTGATGAAGCCTACATCAATTTATATGGGTGTGAACGTCTTTATGGCTCGGCTGCTGCAGCTGCGGAGAAAATTCGCAATGCGATTCAAAATGAAGTTCATTTAAATGCTTCAGTTGGTGTCGCGCGAAATCGTTTAATGGCAAAAGTCGCATCCGATTTTGCTAAACCGAATGGCTTTTTATTTATCCTCCCTGGTTATGAAGAATCTTTCCTGCGTTCACTTCAGATACGATCACTTCCCGGCATTGGTGAAAAAATGGAATCGCAGCTACAGGACATGGGCATTTCTACAATCGGTGAACTTGCAAATGTTCCCGCAGATTTAATGGAAGCAGTTTTCGGCATTAACGGTGTTGCTTTATCCAGAAGAGCGCGTGGTATAGACAGTGAAATGATGGGAATTGTAGATACAGGATCAAAATCGATCAGCCGTGAGCTGACTCTTGAAGAAGACACTGTGAATGAAGAATATCTTGGTGCAATGCTCCATCTTCTGATTGAACGTGCATGCAATGAGCTTCGAAAAACCCGCCGGAAAGCGCGAACGATTACTTTAAAATTGCGCTATACAGATTTAAAACGTGTTTCGCGCTCCATCACATTAGATTCTGCTACCAATCTGGATGAAACTGTTTATCGTGCTGCGTTAAACCTTCTGAGTCAGAATTGGCAGCGGCGTGTTCGTATCAGGCTTGTTGGGATTCATCTTTCACACTTTGAACCTGAAACGGGACAATATGAATTGTTTCCTGATCCGCGGCAAATTAAAGCAAGAGAACTTCATGAACAAGTAGATTCAGTGCGTGAGCGATTCGGCTTTGAATCAGTACATGCCGGACAAAGTGTGATGCTCAAGAAAAAGAATCAACGCGACGCCCAAAGAGCATGAGGATAGAGAATGGAGGAAGAAGATAGAAGATAGAAAGAACGCAATCCTCTCTTCTCTATCCTCTATCCTCTATTCTCTATCCTCGCAGCCCTATAAAGCTCATCTGACGCCCGGACGAGCCATCACGTCTGTACGAAAAAAGCAGGTCCGGATGGCAGCGTGTACAGATTTGTGCAGCTTCTACTTCGCCAGCGCCTGCATTCACGAGTTGTTGAACAGCAACACCAATGAGATCCAGATGAGGCTTCGGCTTGCTTCGATCTACGAAACGTTCTCCAGATTTAGCAGAAAAATCATTTGCGAGATCATCACTCACTTCGTAACAGCATTGTCCGATGGCAGGCCCGATCACAGCGACCGGTGCAGCAGGAATAAAACGCATCGCTTCGGGGATGATTCCATTCAAGAGCCCTCGCCATCCGGCATGAACTGCAGCAATCACACCATCGGAGTGATAAAGAAGAATTGGAAGGCAATCAGCAGTCAAAATTGAAAGCAGATGACTGTTTGAATTTGTAAATGAACCATCCGCTTCCATTCCGGATTCAAACTGTTGAGCGTCGATGACTCTTGTTGAATGAATTTGTCGTGGCTGAACGTGAATTCGATCTTGAAGCTGAAGAGTTTCGAATAGTTTCGAACGGTTTTCGGTCACCTCAGGATCACCGAAATTTTTCCCATAGCCAAGATTTCCTTTTTGGCGCGTAGAAAATCCATGCACTGCTGGGATTAGTTCGGAAGTTAGAATTCCATTCTTAAAGATCATTTACCGCAAAGACACAAAGATCATAACTGAGATTTGGAAAGATCGCCGGCGCCTTTTTCTTTTAATGCAGCTTGAGCGGCCGCAAGCCTTGCAATCGGCACTCGAAATGGGGAGCAACTCACATAGTGCAATTTTAATTGGTGACAAAACTCAACGGATTCCGGATCTCCTCCATGCTCGCCACAAATTCCTAATTTCAAATCGCCTCGCGCAGAACGTCCTTTCTCAACTGCAATCTTCATCAATTGCCCAACGCCTTGTTTGTCGATAGTGACAAACGGATCCTTCTTCAAAATTTTCATCTCTAAATATTTTGGTAAAAATTTTCCGATATCATCTCGAGAAAATCCGTAGGTCGTTTGAGTCAAATCATTTGTACCAAACGAAAAGAATTCGGCTTCACGAGCGATTTCATCTGCCGTTAATGAGGCACGTGGCAATTCGATCATTGTGCCTGTGAGATATAAAACACGAACTCCTAAGGCGGTAAATACACGTTCTGCAATTTCGTCAACCTGCTTTTTTGCGATCCGAAATTCTTCAGCAATACCAACAAGCGGAATCATAATTTCTGGTGTACAGCGGACACCTTCCTTCTGGACTTCCGCAGCTGCTTCAAAAATGGCTTCAATTTGCATTTCTGAAATATCAGGATACGTAAGACCAAGCCTGCATCCGCGATGGCCTAACATCGGGTTCATTTCATGAAGTTCATTGACTCTTTTCAAAAGTTCTTGTTTGTGTTTCAGCGTTTTTGGTGCGTCAGGCGAACTTGATTGTTTTAGTTCTGAAATTTCCGTCATTAATTCTTCCCGGCGCGGAAGAAATTCATGCAAAGGCGGATCCAGGAGTCGAACAGTCACTGGGAATCCGTTCATTTCACGGAATAATCCGAGAAAATCAGACCGTTGCCACTCTTTGATTCTCTTTAAAGGTTCTTTTCGTTCTTCTTCAGTTCTTGCAAGAATCATTTCCTGAATCACAGGAATCCGTTCAGGATCAAAAAACATATGTTCACTTCTGCAGAGTCCGATGCCTTGTGCTCCGAACCGTCTTGCAACCTGAGCATCGCGCGGAATATCGGCATTTGCACGGACACGCAAGCTGCGAAATTCATCTGCCCATTTCATCAAAATGCCAAACTCACCACTCAGCTCAGGATCCTGCAGCTTCACTTTGCCAAGAATGACCTGACCTTTACCACCATCGATCGTAATGTAATCGCCATCTTTGACGACTGTATCTCCGATGCGCAATGTACGATTTTGTTCATCGATTTGAAGAGATTCGCACCCGGCTACGCAAGGTTTTCCCATTCCGCGTGCAACAACCGCAGCGTGACTTGTCATTCCACCACGTGCTGTCAAAATGCCTTTTGCTACATCCATTCCGTGAATATCATCAGGCACGGTTTCTTCACGAACTAGAATGACAGGCAACTTATCACGTTCCACAACTTCGACAGCTTCATCTGCTGTAAACGCAAGAACGCCTGTGGCAGCACCGGGAGATGCCGGAAGACCGGTTGCAACAACTTCCACTTTTTGAGATGGATCAATAATTGGATGAAGTAATTGATCAAGTTGAGCCGGATCGATCCGCAATACGGCTTCTTCTTTAGTAATGAGTGCTTCGTTTACCATGTCCACAGCAATTTTCACAGCCGCTGCAGCCGTCCGTTTCCCTGTTCGCGTTTGCAACATGAAAAGGCGTTCATTTTCAATCGTGAACTCGAAATCCTGAACATCGCGATAATGGTGTTCTAAGCGTGAAGTGATGTCGTGCAACTGATCATATGCCGCACGCATTTCGTCTTTCAATCCGGAGATTGGCTTCGGAGTGCGGATTCCTGCAACAACATCTTCTCCTTGCGCATTGGTCAAGTACTCCCCATAAAACATTTTTTCCCCGGTAGAAGGATTGCGCGTAAAACCAACTCCAGTTCCAGATTTGTCTCCCATATTCCCGAAGACCATGGCTTGCACATTAACCGCAGTTCCAAGATCATCCGGAATTTTGTTTTGCTTGCGATAATATCGTGCACGATCGTTGTGCCAGGATTGAAATACAGCATCACGCGCCATATCAAGCTGAACTTGCGGATCTTGCGGGAATTCCTTTCCTGTTTCTTGCGTTACCAGTTCTTTATAGCGGCGGATAACTTCATTCCAATCTTCTGCTTTTAATTCAGTGTCAAGTTTGTAAGTTTTTTCTTGTTTGATTGCACTGAGAAGCTTCTCAAATTTTTCTTTGGTAATACCCAGTACAACATTGCCAAACATCTGGATAAAGCGCCGATAGCTGTCAAGCGCGAAGCGTTTGTCTCCAGTCAGTTTTGCCAATCCTTCAACTGTGGTGTCATTCAAGCCCAAGTTAAGAATGGTATCCATCATGCCGGGCATTGAAAATTTTGCACCTGAACGAACTGAAACAAGTAGCGGATTCTTTTGATCGCCAAACTTCTTTCCAAGCACAGATTCAAGGCGTTCGAGATTTACTCTTTGTTCCTTCACTAAAGAATCAGGAACTTTCCCATTGTTTTCATAAAAGAGATTGCAAACTTTTGTTGTGATTGTAAAACCTGGTGGAACATTAATTCCGAGATTGGTCATTTCAGCCAAACCCGATCCCTTTCCGCCAAGAAGATCCTTCATCTGGCCAGTGCCTTCTGCTTTTCCTTCACCAAAAAAATAAATGTATTTCTCACTCATAATTCTTCATCCTTTATTCTAGATGCTTGATGCTAGATGCTTGATGCTCGGCGCAAGACTTAGCCCGTAAAGCATCCAGCATCTGGTATCCAGCATCCCATTACATTTCAATTTGAAGTTGTGAAAAGTCAGCGATCTTTCGATACAGATGACTTATTTTCTGTAACAGTGCGATCCTGTTTTTGCGAAGTTGTTCATCTTCCGCCATGACTAACACTTCATCGAAAAAATTATCAATTTCGGGACCAAGGGTAACCATAATATCAAGCGCATCAAGATATTTTCCATCTTGAATTAGCTGCTGAACACGAAACTCCATGTCTGAAAAAACCTGGTTCAGCCGTTTTTCACCATCATCTAATAGTTTCGTTGCATCAAATTCGTGAACGGGTTGATCGGAAATAATATTATTAATTCTTTTGAAACAGCGCGCCAAAGTCTTTAGGTCCTCCGACGCATTTTTAGACCAGAGCGCGTTGGCACGATTAAACGCGTCCAGGAAAGAGCCTGATTTGATTGCAAGGATTGCGTTTAAGTAATCGTGTGCAAGTCCTCGTTGCTCCATTAAAAACCGGAGACGGTTCTCGAGCAATTCCAAAACCGCGTGAAGCATTTCACTTCGGGTGAGTTTGGTCTTTCGTTCATATAAAGTAAATGCATGATCCAGAACGGGAAGCAAATCGATTGGCAAACGAAAGTCGATGATGATGCGAATCAGGCCGGTTGCCGCGCGTCTAAGCGCGTACGGATCGCGAGAACCGGTTGGAATCATATTTAAAACATAACCTGACGCAAGAATCTCGATCCGGTCAATCATGGATAGCAAAGCTCCTGGAGTTCCGCGCGGTATTTTACCTTCCGCAGATGCAGGTAGATATTGATCATAAAGCGCCTGCCATTCGTCCTCATGCATCTGATTTTCACGAGCATGAAGACCCGCGATAACCCCCTGAAGTTCTGGAAACTCTCCAACCATCAAAGTAACCAGATCTGCTTTGCTGAATTCAATTAACTTGCGAAGTTTTGGAGCCGACTCCTCAAGGCCTAATTGCTTTATGATTTGATCGGCAATTGACAACATTCGGACAACTTTGTCGGAATAAGAGCCTAGCTTTTCATGGTATGTAACACGGCTCAGTTTCTTCTGATTCTCCCCCAACGAAGTCTTAAGATCTTCACGCCAGAAGAATTCTGCGTCCCGCAAGCGTGCCATCAACACGCGCTCATGTCCTTTGCGAATCGCATCAGATTCAGAGGTTCGAGTATTCAGTACTGTGAAAAACGCAGGCAAAAGTTTCCCATTTGAGTCCGTTGCGCTGAAATATTTTTGATGCTTCCGCATTGCGTTGATCAGAATTTCCTGAGGCAAAGAAAGAAATTCGGCCGGAAAAGTTCCACTCAGTACCTGGGGATACTCAACTTCATTTGCCATTATTTGCAATAAGTCATCATCTTCCAACAGGATTCCGTTTATTTTGGAAACATTTTCCTGCAACTCTTTGCGAATTCGCTGAGATCGATCATCAAAAGAAAGCACGACGCCGTTCTCTTCCAGTTTTTTCCGGTATTGATCATAAGACTCAACATCAATTTTCTGACTTCCAAGAAAGCGATGACCAAACGTTGTGCGGCCTGTTTGAACGCCTGCAATGGTCAAAGGAATGACTTCATTATCAAAGAGCAACAGGAGATTCCGGATCGGACGGCCGAAAACAAAATCCTCTGAACCCCATTTCATAAATTTCTTGAACGAGAGTCCTTTGACAATAGCAGGAATCGTTTCAGCTAGAACTTGTGCGGTTTTTTTGCCTTTGACTAAAATTTCCGCTGAAAGATATTCGCCTTTTGGAGTTGAAACCAGAGTTAACTTCTCAAAGGGAACTCCTGCGTTTCTGGCGAAACCCAATGCGGCCGGAGTCGGGTTTCCTGCTGCATCCACAGCGACCTTTTTAGCCGGTCCCATCCGTTGTTCGCGAAGATCTTTTTGCATGCTCGCAAGATCTGCAAAAAGCGTTATACGCCTTGGCGTTGCAAAAGTCTCAATTTTTGAACAATCGATCCGGTTCGCTTCAAATGACTTGGAAGCGAGATCGTTTAATTGTGCGGGAAGTTTTAGCAAGTCGTCTGCTGGAATTTCTTCAGTACCAACTTCAAAAATCAACTCAGGCATTGATAAGTCCTGCATTGTATTTTTCCGCTATCTGGCAAACCAGATTGCGAATGCGTGTAATGATTCCTGTTCGTTCTGTAACACTGATAGCTCCGCGAGCTTCAAGCACATTAAATGCGTGAGAACACTTAAGGCATAATTCGTAAGCTGCAAGCAACAATCCTGCTTCAATCATTTTTTTCGCTTCTTCTTCGAATTGTGAAAGAAGTTCAAAATGCAGCGTGACACTGGCAAGCTCAAATGAGTATTTCGAAAGTTGTTGTTCTTCTGCGAGTCTTACTTGTCCGTATTTGTATCCTTTTGCCCAATCAATGTCATATACACTCTCTTTTGAATCGACCATCGCAGCGATCCTTTCAAGACCATATGTAATCTCCGCTGAGATTGGGGAAAGATCAATTCCACCAGCTTGCTGGAAGTAAGTAAATTGTGTGATTTCAAGGCCATCCAAAAGAACCTGCCAGCCAATTCCCCATGCTCCAAGAGTGGGTGATTCCCAATTATCTTCCTCAAAACGAATATCATGTTTGGATGGATCGATTCCAAAAGAACGGAGGCTTTCGAGATATAAATTCTGAACATCCATTGGAGATGGTTTTAGAATTACCTGAAATTGATGATGCTTGTATAAGCGGTTCGGATTTTCGCCGTACCTGCCATCAGCCGGACGCCTGCTCGGTTGCACGTAAGCAACCTTGTATGGCTGTGGTCCCAAAACTCTTAAAAACGTTTCAGGATGCATCGTCCCTGCGCCAACTTCAATATCATAAGGCTGTTGAATGATACAGCCCTGGTCGGCCCAGAATTTTTGTAAAGAGAATGTCAGATCTTGAAATGTCATGTCTTAAGAGAAGTTGATGCGTCTTTTTCAATTACAACAATATCATTCCGCTAGATCTTTGCGGAGACGATATGATTGCAAATCTTTTCCAAGAAATCGTTGGATCAGCATCTGATTCAACGATGCAAGTTCCTGCATGATGGGACCTGGCAAAGTTTTTGCCCAATCCATCGACCCTTTTTCAAAGCTATCGAGGCTTCTGACGACGGGAGCCAACAAAACATAACTCTCCGCTGTACGGCATCGTTTGCAAAAGATTTCGGTCCCTGCACCCAGGTACCGACGTTCCTGGAGAGACTCAAAGGGGCGATTGCATCCTGAGCAGAACGCAACACTGGAAAGGATACCTTGAGAGTGTAGCAAATGCAATTCGATATACCGACCAAGATATTCAAGATTTTGTCTGTTTTTTAAGGCTTTTTCTATGTTCATTAACATTCGAAAACCCTTCAAATTCTTTTCATGATCGGGAAAAAATTCATTCATTAATTCTGCAAAATAAAAGAGGTAATAATGTGTTCGCGAGGCGCCTTCACGCATGTGCGGAGAAAAAATGATTTCGGCTTGTTCCAGAATTTGAAGTTCCCGGTTTGCTTTTTCAAAAAAAGAGATTCTTAGATGAGTGAGTACTTCGAGGGCTGCGCCAAAACGGTTTTTCATTTTTCGCGCGCCTTTTGCGACAAATCGCATTTTGCCATGATCGCGCGTAAATAGAATTACTATTTTGTCGTTCTCAGCTAGCTTATAGGTTCGAAGCACAAAAGCTTCAGTCGAAAAAACAGGCATTAGCAGGTTGGGATTCGCAATTTCTGGCCTGGAGTGATCACGGTATGATTCAACCGGTTTGCGGTGCGTATCTCACTGACAGTTGTAGAAAATTTCACAGAAATAGAAAATAAAGTATCGCCTCTACGTACAACATAAGTTTTAGATGAGGCACAGGCGACTTTCACATCTGAAAGATCAGATGACTTCGCGGATTCCGAAACTGCCTTTGTTGGCTTATCCGATGATCCACCGCTCCCACGAACTTGTACAATAAATGTGTTCAGGTCCTTGTATTTTCCAGCGGGTAATCGGAGTTCGTATCCTACAGGGATCGGTCTGCGTGAGAAAATTACACTGGACTGAAGGGCCGGATTATACATTCGTAATTCTTCACGCGTGAGCGAAGATTTATTAATGAGATCGGAAACAAAAAGAGGCTTTGCGAGCGTTATCGAATCGTGTGAAAGCGCTTTTGCATATTGGATATTGTCGAAATATTTGTCAGCTTCCTTCATTACCTTACAAGCAGCCAAAAATTCCGCATAAAAATTACGGGAGGCAAATCCAAAATATTTTCCTTCATATCGCGTAACAATTGTCATGAAGTCAGATGTGCCCAGTGCATTTGAAGCATTACGCATACCTTGTTGTCCGTGATTGTAAGACATTAATGAGACAGGCCAATTCCCAAACATTTGATAACTCCGCTTGAGATAACGGGCCGCTGAACGGGTTGCAATATATGGATCAAGCCGCTCGTCAACATCGGAATTCACTTTCATATATGAGCGGGCTGTGCCAGGCATAAACTGCCAGATTCCCGCCGCTCGAGTCTTCGATAAAGACTGATTATTGAATGAAGATTCAACCAGGGGTAAATATGCGATCTCTTCAGGAACGCCTTCCTCACGCAAAACTTTCTTAATATGATCCAAATATAAATGCATTCGAACAAGACCTTGCTCGAAACGGTCTTTTATTCCTTGTTGAACTCTTATGTTTTCTGCTGCCTTCCGGAATTTTTCAGGATCATGGTTGTTTTTATACAATTCATGAATTTTTTTATGATCTTCGGAACGCTGAGCAATGGTTGGGTCTGTATGTAATTCTTTCAACAGTGTCTGAATGCTTTCAACGCGTTGTTTCAATGCCGTCCGTTCAATAGACCACAACAAGCTATTTTCTTCGGGCATCTCATGAATTCCGAAGACGATATCCATATTCCTGGAATCATGAATGACCATCTTGTCGTCTTCCCATTCACCATAAACCTTCATCCAGAATTCGACATTTGTTTTGTATGCTTCCGGCTGCGGAAATTTGGATGGATTGGGGAAAACTTCTTGTTGAGCGAAAACGGGATGTGAAAGAATTAGAAGGAATAACAGCAGCAAATACTTCATTAACCCAAAAACAAATCCTACACAAGGGTAGCTACTTTGTATTATCAAGTCAAACAATTTCGGATTGTGGATTTCGAATTTTGGGCTTAAAGTTTGGGTCTATTTCTTAGTACGACGTTCGCCCCAAAGGCTTCCTTGTTCTACGACAACATCGCCGGCGCCAGTAAAGCGGAGAAGGATCGTACCTTCAGGCTGCATCATGATGTTGTGAATGTCAGGATCGGATAGAACATCGCACGTTAGCCGCCCTGACCAGGCAATCAAAGCATCGGCAGGTATGTTCGCTGGCATTGCTTCATAAACGTTTAGAGTAAGCGGTTTGGATTGACAGGTTAGCGCAAGCGTTCCACGGCCAGATACTTTGACCATTGAAAAGCCTGGATCACCCGAACTAGGACGGAAGAAATGAGGTTCGACTTTAAGAGCCGATTGCACCACAAGCACATGATTTGATTCCACATAAAGTGTTTCATTGTTCAGCGAAATCAAATAAATATCCTGGCGCCTATCAGCAAGAAACAAAACACCTGCACCGCTGACCTGAATCAACGGCAAAGTCTCTTCCATTTGTTTCTGCCACGCATCAAACGAAAGATTGCCTGTAAAACTTGAGATGGTACCTTTGCGAACAATGAGTTTGTCGGAAATAATTATTTCAAGCAGATGAGGATCGATCAGAAGAAATCGATCGGCACCTATTAAGGGTTGAACGTAATATCGATCTCTTGAGAATTGATCGAGGTTTGCAGGTTGAAACAGTTCCTGTGTTTTCAATGGTTCAACATGTTCAACAAGATCCATTGCAATCGTGTGTTCGATCGGTTCTTTAATGTGAGGTGCAGCTTTTAATGCTGATGCAAATGATCGTTCTACAGATTCTTCAATGACCTCTGAGCCAAAAGGATGCTGCCTCAACATTTCCCTTGGAGGTTCTTCAACTGGTGGCTCGTCGGTTGGCTCTTCGACCGGGGGTTCCTCAACTGGCGGTTCCTCGAATGGAAAACGTTTTTGCGGTGGCTCTTCAGCAGGAGGTTCTATTTCCGGTTCATCAACCGGTGAGCCATGGCCTTCCATTTCTGTAACAGCATTTTCTACTTCTTCCGGTGTTGGAATTTTTGCAACCTCTTCAAATGTTTCTTCATAAGTCTCACCTTCGAGCGTGTGCGATTGTTCCCTTGTATCCTCGCCCGGAGGTTCTTGTACGAAATCTTCCTCAACTACCGGTTCTTCATTTCGGCTTTGAGCAAGAAATGATGAAATATCTGCTGCCATATCGTCCGCGTTAAAGAAGGAAGCATCAGGAGGTGGTTGCGGAATCAATTGTTCAGCAAGATTTTCTGACGGTGGTTCAGCAGTAAAATCTGGATGCAAAGCAGGTGCGGTTTTTTCCCATGCGGGCGCTTCCTCTTCTACTTCAACTCCAAATTCTTCCATCCGTTCTTCTTGAACGGGTTGCGCTTCGCTAGCCGTATCTTCAACGAGTTCTTCGCCTTCTTCGCGATCATCTTTCCGATCCATCGCTTCCATAACATCGCGACGTCTCATTTTCCCGGTACTTGCACCGCCTTCTCTCCATTCGCTTTCCGGAGCAACGGCTGAAATTTCTTTTTCAGTTATCTGGAATTTTTCTTGCGGCGGAGCCGATTCCTGAGCAACCGTTTCCTGGGGCGCAACACTGGTCTGAAATTCCTGAGCCGCTTCACTCACTTGAGAAATAGAGCTATCAACAAGTGCCATTGATTCTTCGGGCTCCATCACTTCAACAATCGTAAAAGGAAGCAATGTATATTCTTTCGATTTTAGTTCTTCGAGCCGTTGTTTCAACTTGCGAACCATCTTATCTGCATGTGCGCGCTCAAAATGAAATAATGCCTTATCAAATCTGTCTAACTTTTCATATAACAGCCCAAGATAAAAGTGAGCTTTTGGGTTTGATGGTTGCAGTTCCAAAGCGCGATTGAGTGCATCCTCGGCTTTTTCAAGCTTTTCCATTTTCAGACGAATCAGTCCAAGGTTGCTCTGGAGCGTATATACATCCGGATTATTGGAGGTCAGTACGGTGTACATCTCCTCTGCCTCAGGGAGCATTTCTAGCTTGAAATAGGTCATTCCAAGCATATTCAGGATTTTCTCATCCTGAGGACGGAGATGATAAGCAGCTTCCAGCTCTTCTCGAGCCTTCTGGAATTGATTTTGTTCGAAGTATTCCTTTCCTTTGTGCAAGTGCATCAAAAACAGACCCTGGTCAAAGGATGCAGGACCTTTCACCATGAATAGGAGAAACTCACTTTTGTCGCATTGGCAACCGCTTTCGTTGAATAGTGCGTTACACCTTTAGTATCTATCCACTTGTAATAGGTTGCTGTCTTTAAACGACCGGGGCCTCCTGAAAATGGAGTATATTTCATATCCCCTTTATAAAGAGCTAAAACCTTACGAACGTAATTTTGAGTTTCTAAAAAGTTTGGCACATCGTTAAGACGTATCACGCGATTTTCACCGGCATTGTAAGCTGCTGCAGTGAGTCGAATATCGTTATTGAAAAGTTGTAGAAGGTCTTTTAAATATCGTACTCCGCCTTCAATGTTTTGTGATGGTTCAAAGGCGGAAACGACTCCATATCTTGCCGCAGTTGCTGGCATCAATTGCATAAGCCCCATGGCTCCTTTATGAGATACGGCACGATCATTATAGTTCGACTCTACCTGAATGACAGCTTTAACCAATTCCGGATCAACTCCGTGACGTCCAGAAATTGTTTGAATAAGATCCGAATAAAGCGCGACTTTATTCGAATATCCAAGGGCTACTTGCCCGCCTTCAGTCAAACGATTCGACTTAATTTTTGGCGGGTTATTGTAAAAGACTTTATTGCCTTTTGCATCGATTTTGAAAAGAACTGGATCCGCAAAAGAGAATCCTGAAAACATAAGCACAGCCAAAAAGGCAAAATTGTAGAATTGTTTCATAATTCAGTTAAACTAAAGTCCCAAAATACAGAGACACAAGTCCCCAATTCATATTTGTCTGAGTTCATCAGGCTCGTAAATCTTAGCATTCTAGGAGGGTGAATGTCAACGGGCTAAGTGTCTCATTCTTATGACTTTACGGGGGTATAGAGCTGAATTTAACCTTCAGAGAAGTACTTCTTACTTAACTGAACGAGCTCCTCGAGGAACTCAGTAGGTGGCAATTCCGTGGTCTTTTTCAGGCCGCCTTTAGCAAAATCCTTCCTTCCGCCGCCGCCGCCCCCGAATTTTGGAGCGAAATAGTTGCGCAACAATTTGGCAGCATCCTTATCTTCACCAACTCTAACGGCAATGGCACCATTTGAAACGGAGGAAGCGACAACGGCCGCAAAAGCCCCGGATCTAAATGTTTCATCAACAAAATTTCCTAATTGATCCGATTCGGAATCTTCAAACACACGAACGTAGATCCGTTTTCCATCTTGCAGCTTTTCATCGCGGAACAGCGCAATGTCCGCTTCAGTCTGTATTCCTTTTGTCTTTAATTTTTCAATTTCCTTTTCAAGCTTTTTGTTGCGATCGATCAGTTCTTGAATTCGTTGCAATAAATCTTCGCGCGAAATTTTCAATGAGGATGTTAAATCTTGAATTAACTTTCGTTCCTGTTGAACATAATCGAGGGCTGTTTGACCTGTTACTGCTTCAATGCGTCTAATCCCAGCTGCAGTACTTGATTCGCGTCCAATTAAAAATGCGCCTACTTCACCTGTTGTTGCGCAATGTGTGCCACCGCACAGTTCTTTACTGAATTCACCGATGGTGACCATTCGAACATCATCGCCATATTTTTCGCCAAAGAGAGCCATTGCCCCTTCCGACATCGCTTTTTCAACTGTTGTAACTTCGGTATTCACAATATAGTTCGACAACACACGCTCGTTCACACGGTGTTCGAGATCGCGAATTTCGTCCGCTTTTAGTCCGCCATAGTGAGTGAAATCAAATCGCAAGCGATCTGGGGCGACAAGCGAGCCTGCCTGTTTAACATGTTCCCCAAATGTTTCGCGCAAAGTTGCATGAAGCACATGCGTCGCAGTGTGATTTTTACGGACCGAAGCGCGGAATACAGGATCAACAGTTGCATTTACAAATTGCCCCGTTTCGAATGAGCCCTCCACTACTTCTACCTGGTGAACAATTAAGCCTTGTACTGGAACCTGCGTATCCACCACCTTTGCTCTAGCGGATGAACTTACAAGTTCACCGCGATCACCAAGCTGTCCACCGGATTCAGCATAAAAGCATGTTTTATTTAGAATGATTTCAGCCGTTTCCCCTTTTGAAATTTTTCCAACGGTTTTGTAGTCCTGCAAAATCTGAACGATTTCACAATTTGTTTCTTGAACCGAAGAATAGCCAGTGAAAGTCGTTTGGAAGGTTTGGCTCAAGTTTCGGTAAACTTCCTGAGCTTCAAAGGCATTGTCACCTTTCCAGGCTGCTCGCGCAGCTTTGCGCTGCTTCTCCATTTCTTCTTCAAAGCCTGAAATATCGATTTCAAAATTTCGTTCCGTCGCTATTTCTTGAACAAAATCGAGTGGCAGACCAAACGTATCGTATAGTTTGAAAACTTCTTTTCCAGTGAGTTTTGATCTTTTTTGTTCCGTTGCTATTTCAAAGACTTCTTCAAGCTGCGAAGTTGCATTTTCTACAACACTTTTGAATTTTTCTTCTTCTGATTTGCAGACCTGTGAAACATATTCACGGGCAGGAGTTAAATCCGGATAAACATCCTGCATAAGATCCACAACTTTATCTGTGATCTTATAAAGGAAAGCGTCACCAAAATGCAGCAGCCGCCCGTAACGAAGTGCCCTTCGAATAATCCTTCTTAAGACATAACCACGCCCTTCATTTGAAGGAGTGATGCCCTCAGCAATCAAAAATGTTGTGGCGCGTGAATGATCTGCCAGAACCTTGAGAGCTACATCTGTCGCTTCGGAAGCTTTCCATTTCACTCCCGAAAGATTTCCTGCAAGTTCAATCAATGGGAAAATTGAATCGATTTCAAAGTTGCTCTCAACTCCCTGAACTAAAGTTGTAGTGCGCTCAAGCCCTGCACCCGTATCAATCGAAGGCTTTGGAAGTGGAATCAATTCCCCTTTTTCATTGCGATTAAATTGCATAAACACAAGGTTCCAAAATTCTGTATACCGTCCGCAGTCGCATTCAAGATTGCATTCAGCGCGTTGGCAACCGAATTCGGGACCCTGATCGTAGTAAAGTTCGGAGCATGGCCCACATGGACCTGTATCGCCCATAGCCCAGAAATTATCTTTGTCTCCGAGGCGCACAATTCTCTCAGCGGGAACACCAACATGTTTTGACCAGAGTTGAAAAGCTTCATCATCGGAATGGTGAATTGAAATCCAAATTCGTTCCGGATCCATTCGAAAACCTTGTGTCGCAAGTTCCCATGACCAGGCTGTTGCTTCTTTTTTGAAGTAATCGCCGAAGGAAAAATTTCCAAGCATTTCGAAAAATGTATGATGGCGCGCGGTCTTTCCTACATTTTCAAGGTCATTATGCTTTCCACCTGCACGTACACATTTCTGGCACGAAACAGCGCGCGGATAATCGCGCTTTTCAATTCCCAAAAAGACATTTTTGAATTGATTCATTCCTGCGTTTGTAAAAAGCAGCGTTGGATCACCGTGAGGGATTAATGATGAAGATGGAACGATCGTATGGCCACGATCTTTAAAAAAATCGAGAAATGTTTTACGAACTTCGTTTGTTTTCATAAAAACCGCGGAGACGCAGCGAATTACAGCGATTTAAAAGCTTGAATAATAACATACCGGTTGAAACCGCGGGAAGCAACAAAACGGAATAACTTCTCACGATCGCTCCGGCCTAATTTAGAAGCGATTTGGCCTGAACGAAGTTTCTGGCGCATGAGCGCGGCAGCACTTTCCTCCTGGATTTCAACTGGATACTTTTCATTCAATATCCGGGTCGCTAGGTCGGTAGGAATCCCTTTCAAATACAGCATTTGACGGATCTTCATCGGTCCATCTTTATGACGGATTTTTTCTAGAACAAAAGATTCAGCAAAAGCATCGTCGTTTAGATACCGATGCTCGACAAGATACGCGATCGCATCCTGGATTTGATCGGGAGTGAATTCTTTCCGTCTAAGATAGTCTGCGACCTGCTTTCGTGTTCTTGAAAAACGCCCTAGATACGAAAGTGCTTTCTCGCGCGCAGGATTAGAACTCACCGCAGAGACACAAAGGTTCTACCGTTCGAGTTCGTCCATCGGGAAGTCGTCGCCCAACGATCCGCTTGAATCGACCGAATCCTTTCCCGTACCGTCGCGTAAAGTAAATTCTTCGATCTGTTCCTGCGTCATACCGCTGGTTGAAGAAATACCCTGCAAACGCAATTTGAATTCTTCGGGATTTGTCGCTCTTAACAAAGCTTCTTCGTAAGTAATCATCCCTTTCTTTAGCAAAGCATAAAGGGATTGATCGAAGGTTTGCATCCCGTATTGAGAAACACCCTGAGCAATTGCGTCCGTAATCAGACGAGTCTTTTCTTTATTAATAATGTAGTCGCGGATCAGAGCAGTTGAAACCAGCACCTCTGTTGCAGGCACTCGGCCCTGCCCATCCGCCTTAGGCATCAAGCGGAGTGAGATAACAGCTTTCAAAACTTGGGCCAGCTGTAACCGAATCTGCTTTTGTTGATGAGGTGGGAAAACCGCAATAATACGGTTAATCGTTTCAGTGGCATCCAATGTATGCAACGTACTGAGAACAAGGTGACCTGTTTCAGCAGCCGTGATTGCCGTTTCAATCGTTTCATAATCACGCATTTCACCGACCAGAATTACATCAGGATCCTGACGTAATGCAGATCGCAATGCCCCTGCGAAACTTTTTGTATCTACTTCAACTTCACGTTGATTGATTAAACTCTTTTTATCACGATGCAAGAATTCGATTGGATCCTCGATCGTAATGATATGAGCTTTACGATGAGCGTTAATGTAATCGATGAGAGCTGCAAGTGATGTAGATTTACCGGAACCTGTTGTTCCTGTGCAAAGAATCAAACCACGTTGTTCCATCGAAATTTTTTCAAGAACAAGCGGCAATAACAATTCACGAATTGTTAAAATTTTGACAGGAATTACGCGCAGTACGAGACCGACAGTTCCGCGTTGTTGAAAAATGTTGCATCGAAAACGGCCCAATCCGGGGACGCTATATGCAATATCAATCTCCAGATGATCCTTAAATTTTTGCTTTTGGCGGTTATTCATAATGCTGAAAGCCATCGCAATCGTGTCTTCCTGCATCAACCGCTTTAAATCGACCTGGGGTACAAGCTCGCCCGTAATCCGTAACACCGGGTGCGAACCAACTTTTAAGTGAAGATCTGAAGCCCCCTTCTCCGTTGCGATCTTCAACAGATCGTTAATATGCATATGCGAAATCCTCCGAGACCCTTCTTAACTATTTTCCGTGAGCTACCTTCTCTACGGCCACCGCCTCGGATTCGTGTTCTTCGGCATAAACCGGAGTCAACCATCCGTGACGATCGGGCTTTTCACCCGATATGATTCCAAAAAATTCCCTCTGTATTCTCTCCGTAACAGGACCACGTCTTCCATTGCCAATCTCAATTTTATCGATAGAGCGGATCGGCGTAATTTCAGCAGCACTTCCTGTCATAAAAACTTCATCCGCTATATATAAAAGCTCTCGCGGTATTGCATCTTCAACAACTTCATAACCAAGATCTTCCGCAATTTGAATCACTGTAGATCGAGTAATCCCGCATAAAACACTCGATGCTAGATTCGGTGTGTAGATCTTGCCTCTCCAATAGAGGAATACATTTTCGCCGCTTCCTTCGCTTACATGACCTGATGGATCCAGTGCAATCCCTTCAACAAATCCGCCAACAATTGCTTCCATACGGATCAATTGAGAATTCATGTAATTGGCACTCGATTTTGCAAGGGCAGGAAGGGTATTGGGCTCCATCCGATTCCACGATGAGACGCAAACATCGACGCCTTTCTCCAAGGCTTCTTCCCCAAGATATTTGCCCCACTCCCAAATTAGAATCGCAGAGTCCACAGGACAGGGAAATGGATTGACTCCAAGACTATGATAGCCGCGGTACACAATCGGCCGAACATAACATTCTTTCATTTGGTTCATGCGGATCGTTTCAAGGACCGCTTCATTGTAATCTTCCTGCGTATAAGCCGGGTCCATTCTGTAAATCTTGCACGAATCAATTAAACGCTTCGTATGATCCTGCATCCGAAAAACAGCCGAACCATTGCGTGTTTTATAACAACGCATTCCACCAAAAACCGCTGAACCATAATGAATTACATGGGACGCTATGTGAATTTTGCAGTCATCCCAATCTACAAACTCTCCGTTGTACCAAATCTTCTCGGACTTTCCCTTGAAATCCATGATTTTATAAACTCCTTTTCACTAGTTTTGGGAATCCAACGGACTTATAGCAAGCTCTGCGGCAATTGTAATGGAAACCGCATAAGGTGTCAAAAAGCAATCACCTAGCCCGGGTTCATCAGCATCTTCGGCGGCAGTTCTGCTAACATCATCCTTCTACTTTATTCATTTTTCGCGAAATGCTTGATGGCCTTCGTCTCACATGCTATACTTTGTGGCGACTTTCAAAACTACCACGGGATATAGTGGAATCATGCTATTTTTAGACCGCATTGAGATATTGGGATTTAAGTCTTTTTGTGAAAAAACGATCATAAAGATCAACCAGGGCATCACTTCGATTGTCGGCCCTAATGGCTGCGGAAAGAGCAATGTCGTGGATGCACTCAATTGGGTGCTCGGCGAACAAAGCGCAAAATCTTTACGCAGCGACAAAATGGAAGAAGTCATCTTTACGGGCTCAAAAAATCGTAAACCCGTAAACATGGCTCAGGTTGCCCTGGTCTGGAAGACTGAAAAAGACAATCCAGCAGCGCCTGAAATTTCGATTGCACGTCGTCTTTTCCGGTCAGGTGACAGCCAATACGAGATGAACGGCGACATTTGCCGTCTCAAAGACATTCATGCTTTTTTCCTCAATGAAGGATTTGATCCGCTTGCGTATTCAATTCTCGAACAAGGCCGCATCAATTTTCTTTTTGAGTCAAAACCAATTGAACGAAGAGGCCTCATTGAAGAAGTTGCTGGAGTGGCAGAATTCAAGCATAAAAAACGTGCCGCTCAAATGAAATTAGCTGAAAATCAGCTTCAACTGGAACGCATCCAGGACATTTTGACTGAAGTTGAAAAGCAACTTTCCAGCTTAAAGCGGCAGGCTGCCAAAGCACGCCGCTATCAAATGCTGAAAGAAGAGAAAGGAACAATTCAACGCATCGTATTTATTCGAAAGTACCAACAAATCCAGGAAGATCGCCAGAGACTGGAAGAACAACTCAGTAAAAAATTTGAAGAAGAACAAAGTGCGCTCCAGAATTTACAGCAACGTGAACTTGTGCTGAATGAAATGAAGCTGCGTTTTGCAGAACTTGAAAGCCGGCTATTCCAGGCTCAATCGACACTTCATCAAATCGAAATGCAGATTCAGGAAAATCAGAGCAATCTTCAATATAAACGCCAGCGTATCAGCGAATTGCGTAACAACATCCAGGAAAAAGAAACGGATATTACGCGTCTGTCCCAGGAAGAAATTAATTTGCAGCAAACAATGCAGTCCAAAACTGCGGAAGAGTTGGAGCTGAAGTCACAGACAGATGAGCTGGTGCAGCATCATACTCAGTTATTTGCTCAACTCGATCAAAAGACAACCGAATCAAACAATCTTGAACAGCGGGTTCAGCAATTGCGAAAAGAAATTCTGGATTTACTATCCAGCGCATCGCAATTAAAAAATGAACAAACGCGGCTTCATACGCAGCATGAACATCTTGTTGAATTTATCAGTAAGAAAGAAGTTGAGCTTGAAAACGTCCGTAAATCGCAGCAGGAATTTAATAATGCTTTTGACATAAAACGCTCAGCCGGCCAGCAGATTGAAGAAGAGCTAGGTTATCTTGATCATACAAAATCTGAGATCCATCAACGCTGTGACCACGATAAAGTTGAATGGGATGCGTTGCAGGGACAACTCCAAAACGCATTTAAGCGGCAGCAGGATCTGCGGATGGAACTTCAGAAGCTGGATGCGCAACAGCATTCATCAAAGTTCTATAACGAATCAGCTCGCGATCTATCAAATCGCCCTGCGGCTCATACCCTTGGAATGATGATGGACTTTATTCAAACAGAACCGCGGTATGAAACTGCAGTTGAGAATTTTCTTGCTGACAAATTGAATTACTTAATTGTGAATGAAGAATCAAATGCGCTTTCATCGATCGATCTTCTGAAACAGGAAAATCTCGGATACTGCGGTTTTGTAATTAAAAACGGCCATGATTTGAATCCACCGCAATTGCCTGATGAACTCCGTAACGAAACAGGTGTCATTGGAACACTTCATGAAAAGGTCGCAATCCGTGATGAAGCTCTGCCAGCAGTTGCCCCTTTTATACAAACGGCAGTGTTGGTGGACAATCTTGAATCGGCCCAAGGTTTAATCAAACGGTACCCGGATTATCAATTCGTTACAGTTCAAGGTGATGTGATCCTTTCTCCAACTGTGTATGCAGGCGGCGCGAAATCAGACGATATGCCTGGACTCATTTCGATTCAACGGCAAAAAAAGGAACTTACGGTTGAAATGGAAGCCGTAGAAGAACACCTCCTCAATCTCGAAAATCAAGTTCGTGCGATTCAGGATCGTCTTGATGTCTCGAATCGAGAATTGGTAAGGTTGAGTGAAGTACGTGATTCCAAAAACAAAGATCGAATGATGGTCAAAATGGAGACCGATCAATTAGAAAAGGAACTTTCGCGCGAATCGAACATTATTGAAGCATTAAATACTGAAATTTCTCTGCTTGTTAATGAACGTGAAGCTGTACATGCAAGATCGCAACAATTCCTGATGCAACTTGAACAGGAAACGTCAAAGCGGCAAGAATGTGAATCACAATTCCAGGAAGATGAACTGCAGCTGGAAATCAAAAGACGCGAACAATCAGATCTTCAAGCGCGCGTACATGAATCACGGATTCAAATCGCGGAATTAAAGGAGCGAGACAGATCAGCACTTGCTGAAATCGATCGTTTAAAAGAACAGCATGAAAATGTTCAGCGTTCAATTGCAGATAATGTGGAAATCGTACGACAGCGTGAACAGGAAATCGGTGAAACGGAAATTATTTGCAATCAACTTGAACAGCAACAAATAGAAATACTGCGGTCGCGTGATGAGCAAAAACAATCAATTGGAAATCAAGAACAGCAAAAAGAAAATCTGACGACCGAAATTACTGCCCAGGACAATGGAGTACAAGAAGCCCGTACAGTTCTGGATACCGTGAGACAGGAAAGAAGTACCGCTGAAGTGGAAAAAGCTCGCATTGATACTCAGCAAGAAGATCTTCTGTTGCGGTGTAGAGAAGAAATGGGAATCGAACTGGCTGAACTTCAGCTTCCCGAATCAGAATTTCTTAACCTCAATGACGAGGAACTTCGCAATAGAATGCAGGAAACAGAAAAGCGCATGGAACGGCTCGGTTCGATCAATGAATTGGCGCTTGATGAATATGTTCAGATGGAAGAACGTCATCGTTTCTTGAAGACTCAATATGAAGATCTTAAACTTTCCATTGAAACCTTGTTAGAAACAATTAAGAGAATCGATGAAACTTCTCTACGGCGTTTTCATGACGCGTTTAATGCAGTTCAAGGACATTTCCACAATTTCTTCCAAAGGTTGTTCAATGGCGGTAAATCAGAGATGGTGCTCATCGATCCGGAAAATGTTCATGACAGCGGAATTGATATTCATGTACAACCGCCTGGTAAGAGGCTTCAGAACGTGAATCTTCTTAGCGGTGGTGAAAAAGCGCTCAGCGGAATCGCATTTTTGATGGCATTGTTTCAATACAACCCAAGTCCCTTCTGCGTAATGGATGAAGTCGATGCTGCGCTCGATGATGTCAACGTGCAACGATTTCTTGCAGTCATTTCAGAAATGAAAAAGCAAATTCAGTTTATTGTAGTCACCCACCAAAAAGGCACGATGGAAGCTGCCGATCAGTTGTATGGTGTCACAATGGCAGAACCAGGTGTCTCAACTGTTCTGTCCGCAAGGTTCGAGGAAGCACAAGCCCTGATTCAGTAACTCAACCGCAAAGACGCAAAGATTAAGCTTTGCTGAGTTTGAAGACGATGGGGTAGGTCATCCACACTTTAACGCGTTTGCCTTCTTTAACTGCGGGGCGAAATTTCCATTTACGAACTGCAGTAAGCGCTGCTTCATTCAGACCACCACCTCCACCACTGCGCAGTACTTTTACCTCAGCTACTTCACCGCGTTCGGAAACAAGAACGCCTATGATTACAGTCCCTTCGATTTTCTTTTGTTGAGCAATAGGCGGATACGAAGGATTTACCCGGCTTACAATTTCAGGCTTAACTACATCAGGCGTAAGATCAACGATCTGTCCTTCTACAACCGCTGGTTTTATTGGTTCGATTTCAACCGGAATTTCTTTCTGCTGAGGTACTTCAACTGGAGGAGGATCCTGGTTAATGCCATCAGTCGGAGCAGGAACAGGGAGTGTTGTGGAAGCGATATTCTCCGGCGCTTGTTCTGTTACAGGTTGTAGATCAGGCGGATTTGGAGTTGCCTGAGCTTCCTTTAGTTTTTGTTCAGCAAGTGCCTGCTGCTGATTTTTCTCTTCCTCTAAACGCTTTGCTTCTTGCTGAAGCTTTTTGATTGCTACAACATCCACCGTCGGTTTTTCAGCTTCTGTTTTCTTTTTAGCCTGTTCTTGCTGTGCCTTTAAAAGCGCATCAAGTTTAGCCTGCAATGCTTTTAGTTCTTCGTCCTTTTTGCGAGCTTCCTGTTGCGCGGTTAAAGCATCTTGTTCTAATTTCTTCCGTTCTTCTTCCTGTATTTTCATTTGTTCAGGGGTCAATCCTTGAATGATCGGCGGCGGAGACACTTTTGCTGTAGGAGTTTTCCCTGGTTTTAGTGCGAAAAAGTAAAAGATTGCTGCTCCAACAGCAATGATCAGCAACAGTCCGGCAAAGATTGGTAATCGCGATTTTTCTCTTGCTTCTGTGGATGCAAAAACAATTGGCTGCTCTACAGGAGGGTGTGCTGTTCGCGGCTGCCGTTCAACAACACGACTCGATGGTGTGACAGGCCCGGTTGCTTCCTTAACTTTGGCTGCAACAGGCTCCGGCTTTTTGACTGGTTGTGATGGCTGAGGCGCTGGAACGCTAACTGGTTCAGGTTTCAAATGAGCCGAATAGTCGGTTTTTTTATAGAGTCCGATCTTTTTACTCTCTTCTTCAATAGTTTCACGAAATAATGAATGCATAAAGAATGCTAGATTAAAAGTTGTCGGCGAAAATTCACTCGAAAACAACATCAGATCCAATGCTTTTCGCATATCAGCAACAGAGGCAAAACGATTTGAAGGTTCGAGTGAAAGTGCTTGATACAATAATTTTTTCAAATCATCGGGTAGAGGAATTTTCTCACCCGAGTTTGAATTCATCATTGCATCATTGATTGCATTCTCAAGCGTTTGTGTGCGGTCCAGAACTTCGCTTGTGAGCATTTCATATAAAACTAATCCCGCACCATAAATGTCGATGGTCCTGTCCCATTTCTGATGGCTCAAAAGTTCAGGGGCAAGATAATTTTTGTAATCATGAAATAATTTTTCTTTACCTGCAGGGAATTTTAGGAGCGCGTGCGCAAGACCGAGATATTGAAGTCTGATTTCACCATCATACGTGACAAGAATTGCTTCCGGTGAAACATAACCATGAATGATGCGTTGTTCATTTACTTTTTTCGAATGTAAATATTCCAATGCAGTGCAGAGTCGACTCGCAACAAGCAAGGCATGATCTACGGTGAATGGATACCCGTCCTGTGCACACTTGTTTAGAACTGTCCGTAGACTTTTTCCTTCAACATAGTCAAAGACTGCTGCAAATTCTTTCTTATCCTGAACAAATTGTGATGGTTTGATGATGTTCGGGTTAGAGAGGGATTTCATACCCTCGTATTCTTGATTTAGATCAAGAATGAAATCGGGCAGGGTTGACAGCGAGGAGTCAAAACGTTTGATAACACATACTTGCTGAATTTGATTGCCGGAAATTTGTCCAGCAAGCATATCTTTCGAAAGTCTATCCTCTTCGACTTTTTCAAAAAGGAGAAAACCTCCGACTTTCTCAAATGTGGACATCCAAAACCCCCCGAAACAGCGGACTTGAGAATAGCATAACGTTCAGAATCTCGTCAAAGTCGCGAGTCAACTAAGGATCAAGTCCAAAAACAAACGGGCGGGTTACCCCGCCCGTCTGAAGAAATAGAACAAATCTTCAACGTACTTCTACAGAATCCCCCGGTTCCATGTAGTCGTACATCTGGATGATGCGTCCTGTTGATGTTGAATCTTGAACTGAAAAAACCACCATTTCGCCGAGCACACGTCTTGGTATATCACGTTCAAAACCGGTACCTTCATAGCCTCTGGTTTGATGTCTGTACACAACCAGGCGAGTACCGACTGAAATCCCTTCGGCAGCACCTATGTCAATTAGCACTTCATTTTGGTCGCCTAAACTTGTGAGGTCATCTTTTGCAAATACGAGATAACCTTTTTGATTAGGTCCTTCCAGGCTGAAGCGATCTACGGGTGGTAAATCCGCTAGATTAGGAACTTCTTTTGGTTCAAACGGAACCAGAAAATCGCCGGCAAGACTTGTATCACAGGAATATGTAATTTGAGCCGTGGATGTTCTTTCCTGTGTTGCGACAATTTTTAATCTTCCTGTCTGAACAACGTACTCTCCTAGACGTTCAAGCGTGACTAGATGTTGGATATTCCGCATATGGTGAAGGACTGTGAATTCATCCCCCGGAGAAATACCATCGGCTTCACCTTGATTTATGTAAACAATATCGAAGAGAGATAGCCCTATTTTTTCAGTATTCTCTTCATTGCCAATAATTTTGACTCTATAGCCACCGACTTCGGGGACAATATAGCCGCTGCAATAAAGATCGACATCCAGAGCTATTGGATACGTTTGTATTCCTGGTGCAGGAATGGAAGGTCCGCCAGGACCACCAGGTTCACCGGGACCCGTGTCACCGGGTTGTGCTTCCTGAGCAATCATCTGATCGCTGATTGGTGTCAGTGGCGGAATGATGACCGGATCACCAGGATAAATCCAATGTGCATTTGGAATGTATTTATTTGCATCCCAAATTTGCGGCCATAGGAATGGATTGCCGTAGTAACGTTGCGCCAGATCCCATAAAGTGTCGCGACGTTCTACAATATGCACACGTGCGCCTGCTGCGACCGTGCGCGGATATGGATTTTTAGACCAATGTGCAGCGACCACCATTTCCGCTTCAAGCGGTGCTGGTAGTTCGCCAGATTTAGGTTGTGGGCTTGCCTCTTGTTGCTGAGCCGACTGAGTCTCCTCTGGGGTCGCCTGTTCTTGCACCTGTTGAGTCTGAGTTTGCTCTTCAGTTTGCGCAATACAGGTGCCGTAGCTTATGAGGAAAAAGCAAGCCATTAAGCCAAACGATAGTTTTAGCCAGGCTTTCATCATTTTTCCGCTCTCCCTTGTCTGTAAGATGCGTTTTGTTATTGGACGAACCTCGATGAAATTTTAGGGTCGTTCCCCATAAACACTATCACAAGGAGTATTACACTTGTCAAGCGATGTTTGTAGCAGTTCTCGATGCTGACTGCTCAATGCATGGTACTAAAACGACATCAAGTATCGATAATTCAGTTTTTATTCCGATGGTTGACTTTGAGTTGAAGGTTGGGTTTGAACTGCTGGCTGTGTTTGGGGAGCTGTATCACAAACTCTAACTGCACCATCTCTCGCATCCTGAAAAAGTTCAGAGTTAGGCCATTTTTCAACAACTTTACTGTAATAAACACAACTTTCCGATGTCTGATCAAGTTCTTCGAGAGATTGTGCAAGAAAGAAATAGTGCTCAGCAAGGTGAACAGTCTCAGGATAGTCTTTTAGTAATTCTTTTAAACGGTCCACTGCTGCAATGTGTCTTCCTGTGCGATTGTAATAACGCGCAATGATGTATTCATGTTCAGCAAGATGCGCGTAACATTCTAATAATCGATCGTACGCAGATTTGTAATATTCACCGGTTGGATAACCGTCAATCACTTTTCGAAATTCATCTAACGCTTTACGTGTATTCGTTTGATCACGATCTGGTTTTTCCATCATCTGATAATAACAAGCGCCAATTTGATATTGTGCGTATGCCGCTTTGGGACTGAATGGAAATTGCGCAATAAAATCTTGATATTCCGAAATTGCAAGGATCCAGTTTCCGTCGCCACCGTCTTTGTAGAAACTCTCGGCATAGCCTAATTTTGCAAGAATGCGATATTCGCTCTTAGGAAAGTTATCGAATACAGCCTTGAATGCAGTGCGAGCTTTGTCATAATCTTCGCTTTCCAAATTAACGGTTCCAAGTTCATATAATACTTTGTCGCTTTGCTGGAGTAGATCCACATCCGCCTTTTTTTTCCCGCAAGCCACGACACACAACATTGCGGCTATTGCTACCCAGTATTTCAATTTCATGATGCTGTTTTACAGCCTCCGATTTTGTGTTCAGTTCGCACGGTAAGTTAAACCTCTTCGGTAGAGATCTTCAAGCCAGCGATATTCCTGTGTCAACCCTTCATTGAGTTTGATTTGTGGTGAATAACCCAAATCTTGTTGTGCTAGTTCTGTGGAAGCAAATGTATGACGCATATCTCCTTTTTGTTTTTCAGCGTAATTCACTTTTAATTCCTTGCCTGAAATTTCCTGTAACATTGCGATCGCTTCATTCACACTAATTCTGCTGCCTCCGCCAAGATTATATATGCGGCCATTGATACCCTTTGTTGCAGCAAGCTCAGTTCCTGTAATTATGTCGTCGACAAAAGTGAAATCCCTCGTTTGATTTCCATCCTCAAAAATTGTGATTTCGCGGTTCTCAAATAAGGCAAGAATAAAACGATAAAATGCCATATCCGGACGCTGCCTGGGTCCATATACTGTGAAGTAGCGAAGGGAAACGCAAGGCACTCCGTAATTTTTCCAATATAGATTACACAGACCTTCCGCGGCCAGTTTCGTCACACCATAGGGTGAAACCGGTTTCACAACAGAGCTTTCTTTCATTGGTATTTCATCGGTATCACCATAGATGGAAGAGGTCGAAGCAAAGACAAGTTTCTTCAGCTTCTTTTCTTTAGACGCTTCAAGTATCAATTGCGTCGCCTCGATATTATTTTTTGTATAAATAAGAAAACTCTTCCCCCAACTAGCTCGAACCCCTGCCTGTGCCGCCAGGTGAATGACAATATCGACATCTTCGAGGAGAGAATTCCAATCCAATTCAAGAATATTATTTTCAATAAACTTGAATGAAGAATTGTTTTTCAAATCAGCTATATTCATTTCTTTTATCCAACGGGGATAGTAATCAAGAAATGAATCAATTCCTGTGACCCTGTATCCTTGAGATACAAGCCGTTGGCAGAGATGTGAACCTATAAAACCGGCAGCACCGGTAACGATGATATTCATTGTTTTTGAAAAGCGGATAGATAAGCGGGAGGTATTTTACACGGTTTTCCTGCAGAATTCACCGGGACATGCATTGTGTAGCCGGTGGCAATTTTTTCGGAATCATTTCTAATGACTTCATAAGTAAATTTCAATTTAAGACGCGAAACCATTTCCAGCATAGTGACGATTTCAAGAACATCATCATAAAATGCTGACCGATCATACTGACAAAAAGATTCAGTCACGGGCATAAATACACCATCTTTTTCAAGATCAAGATATGTAAAACCGAACTCCCGGAAATAATCGGTCCTACCCACCTCAAAGTAAACCAGGAAATTGCTGTGATAGACGACACCCATTTGATCGGTTTCTGCATAACGTACGCGAATTTTGGAGCGGGTTTTCAAGCGATCTGGGACTCCTGAGCCATTTGTTTCATTTTCCGGACTGTTTCTTTAGGATCCGGACTTTGAAAAATGGCAGATCCCGCTACAATCCATTCAGCACCAGCATCAAATGTTTGCTGTAAATTGTTTAATCCAATTCCTCCATCAATCTCGATCGCAAACCTCTGTCCGAGATCGCTGCGCATCGATCGAAGGTATTGAACTTTGCGAAGGACTCGTGGCAAGAATTTTTGTCCGCCAAAACCAGGATTAACACTCATCAAAAGGACGAAATCAACATCTGAAATCGCATCGGTCAGCCATTCCACTGGACTACTCGGATTCAACACGACGCCTGCTTTGCAAGAAAAAGAATGGATTAGTTGAAGTGTGCGATTCAAATGAGTGCATGCTTCAAAATGCACACTGATCAAATTTGCGCCAGACTTTGCAAATGACTCGATATACGCATCTGCATTTTCAATCATCAAATGAACATCCAGTGGAAGTGATGTTACTTTTCGGATCCATTCCACAACAACAGGACCGATTGTAATGTTGGGTACAAAATGTCCATCCATTACATCCACGTGAATCATGTCAGCCCCTGCGGATTCAACCATCGAAATTTGATCTGCTAATCTGGCAAAATCAGCCGATAGTATTGAAGGTGCTATTCGTTTATCCATCTGTATTTATTGTTTACCACAAAGACGCTAAGTCATCTCTCTCCGGTTTACTTGCTAAAGTATAAACTGATTGGGGTATTTGCGCTGACTTTATATCCAGCCGGCGGCGATTGTTTAACCACAGTTCCGTGAGCAATTCCAGGATAGTCAATCGCTTGTGCAGTGCTGACTCGAAGGCCGGCCGTTTTGAAGAACTCACTTACATCATCAAAAGGCTGACCGATAACATCAGGCATCACAAAAGCCTTTGGATTCACATACAAACTACTGTTAGCAAGGATACTGACAGTACGGACATCCGTCACAACAGTTCCTGCGAGTGGAAACTGAGCAAGAACTTGATCGGATTCAGCCCCCGGTGCGGAAACATAGACGATTTTTCCTGTCGAGAGTTTATATTGCTCAAGTGTCATCATGGCTACACGAGTGGTTTGCCCGGCTAGATCCGGAATAATAATTTTTTCAGGTCCAAGACTCATATAAACTTCAACACTGCGTCCTGACTTAATTCTTGTATGAGCCAGTGGTTCCTGCGTAATGATGTGATCAGCTGGAATTTCTTTGCTATACCGTTTCTGGGGAAGAATTTTCAGTTGAAGACCTTCGGCACCTAAAGTACGGATTGCTTCAACCGGCGCTTTTCCCGTGAGATCGGGGACAACAACTTCGTCACCCGTAGTAAACCAGCGCAATGTAATAAATGTGCTCAGCGCGCCCACTAAAATAAGCGCAACTACGTGAGCAAAAAATTTGAATATTCCTACAAAAAAACCTTTGATGGACATATGTGCCGTACGGCGTCCTGCCTTGTTGAGGCCTGGCCCCGCGGATGCGGGGAGCGGGGGCCGGGCCTCTAGAATTAGAACGATAAGGCCCGGCTCTCGCACTCCATCGCCGCAGAGCCGGGCCTTGAAATACTACAATCTATTTTTTAAGAATTCGTGAATCCGTTTACAACCTTCTTTGAGATTTTCCATAGAGGTCGCATAAGAAATCCTAAAGTGGCCTTCAACTCCAAATGCGGACCCTGGTACCGTACCGACATGAGACTCTTCCAACAGGATTTTGCAAAACGCAATGGAATCCGGAATCTCTCTCCCAAGATGCGATTTAATATTTGGAAAGAGATAAAAAGCTCCCATTGGTTCATTGCAATGAACACCCGGCATTGCCGAAACAGCGTTCATAATAAATTCACGGCGGCGTAAATATTCCTCATACATCGTCTGCACAGAACTTTGATCACCACTTAAAGCTTCAACTCCAGCCCATTGACTGATTGAGGAGGGATTTGAAGTTGTATGACTTTGCAATTTATCGCATGCAGAAATGACATCTTTAGGACCGATTGCAAAGCCAAGTCGCCAGCCAGTCATTGCATACACTTTTGAAAAAGTATTGACAACGAAAGTAAATTCGCGTGCTTTAGAAAATTCAAACGGCGAAGTATGTTTGTGCGGAGGAAATACAAAGCAGTCATAACATTCATCAAAAACGAGTGCGAGATTCTTCCGTGAACATAAATCTACGATTTCTTCCATTGTGCCGCGTGGAATAACAGCACCAGAAGGATTATTCGGGCTGTTCAAGATCAACACTCGAGTGTTTGATGTAATCCGCTTTTCGATTTCTTCAGGCTTGATGAGGAATTGTTCTTCCTGCCTGGTAGGTACAAAAACCGGATTCCCGCCAGCAAGCCGCACCTGATCCGGAAACGTTACCCAGTATGGTTCAGGGATTAGAACTTCATCGCCTTCTTGTACGAGACAACACATCAAATTGTAGAGGGCTTGTTTGCCACCGTTGGTAAGAATCACCTCTTCCGCGCCAAATGTTTGATCATATTTTTTTTGAAAACGCGCGGCGACACCTTCACGTAATTTCTTAATTCCAGCTGTCGGAGTGTATTTTGTGAAATTGGAGTGGATCGCTTCAATACCTTGAGCTTTCACATTTTCGGGCGTCGCGAAATCGGGTTCTCCTGCACTGAAATCGATCACATCAATCCCCGATGCTTTCATCGCTGCAGCGCGAGAACTCATTGCAATTGTTGGTGATTCTGTAATTTTTTGAATGCGTCCAGCAAGTTTCATACTTTTGTCCCTTTCATCCGATGAAATTTTTCTTTCATTCTTTTTTCTACCTCAGGTGGAACTAATCCAGTAACAGCTCCTCCCAGGGCAGTAATTTCTTTAACAAGCTTCGAACTAACGTATGTATATTGTTCTGCAGGCACCAGAAAAACTGTTTCAATCTGCGGCTCTAATCTGCGGTTCATTAAAGCCATCTGAAATTCATAATCAAAATCGCTAACGGCTCGAAGGCCTCGCAAAATAATTTGTGCACCAGCTTTGCTCGCATAATCTACAAGAAGCCCATCAAATTGATCGATACGAATTCTTTTGCTTTGAGGCAAAACATTCTTCATCAATCCGATCCGTTCCTTCACTGAGAAAAGCGGTTTTTTTTCAGAATTGATGAGAATTGCGATAATTAATTCATCAACAAATCCCAAAGCGCGCTTGATTAGATCGATGTGACCATTTGTAATCGGATCGAACGTACCAGGATAGACTGCAACCCTTTTCATGTCGTTTGCACATTGTATCATGTGAAATAGCGAGAGGAATTTTCAACCCGAAGACACAAAGGCACTAAAAACAATTTAATTTTAATCTTTTTTAGTGTTACCTTGTGTCTTGGTGACTTTGTGTTGAAATCTTGTTTGATTATGAGAATGCGTTTTGGTATAGTGACCTTCCCCCCAAGGCCTAAACCCAGATGATATGAAATATTTGATCCTAAGTGACATCCATTCGAATCTGGAAGCACTTTCTGCAGTGCTGGCCACAGTCAAAAGAAAAAAGTTCGATCGTATTCTCGTTCTTGGGGATCTTGTTGGCTACGGCGCAAATCCAAATCAGATCATCAATATCATTCGAAAGTTGAAACCTGCTGTTGTCATTCGAGGCAATCATGACAAAGTGGCTTCAGGTCTTGAATCGGGTGAGAATTTCAATAAAGCGGCAATGACTTCTGCATTGTGGACCCAGAAAAAGCTCACAGCAGACAACCGTGCTTATCTGATTCGACTTCCTCAAGGTCCATTGATGGTAGATGGCGAAATTATGGTTTCACATGGAACGCCAATTGATGAAGATGCTTATATCTTTAGCGATTACGATGCGTATGAAGTTTTTCAAGTAATGGATTTCAGAATCTGTTTTTTCGGCCATACACATCTGCCTGTAATTTACGCTGTCAGCAATCAACGTCTTTACACTTTCCGCCCAAATTCTGAAAGAGTCAAAGTTGAACTCGTTAATGGTTTCAAATACCTGATCAATCCAGGCTCAGTCGGCCAGCCTCGCGACAAAAATCCTCTCGCAAGCTTTGCGATGTACGATTCCGAACGAAGAACGATTACATTTAAGAGAGTGGAATATTCTGTTCCCAGAACGCAAGGAAAAATTTTGCGCGCAGGACTTCCACAATCACTTGCGAATCGACTTTCAATGGGCGTATAGACTTAAAATAAAAAATTAAAGATCAAAAATAAAAAACTGAGATATTTTCTCTATTTTTGATTTTTTATTTTTAATTTTTGATTTTATGAAGATTGATCGTTGCGATTACATTGTAGTTGGCTCTGGCATCGCAGGTTTGCGAGCGTCACTCGAACTTGTAAAGAGTGGTTCAGTAAAAGTTTTCTGCAAAGGAGAGCCGTGGCAAAGCAATACTCAATGGGCTCAGGGCGGTATCGCTGCAGCGATGCAAGAAGGAGATACTGTCGAATTCCATTTACAGGATACGTTGAATGCAGGAGATGAACTTAGTTACGAGCCGGCAGTCCGGGTACTTGTTGAAGAAGGTCCGGAACGAATTGAAGAGCTTGTGAATTGGGGCGCTCAATTCGATCAATCTGAGGGAAGATTTGTTTTCGGCCGCGAAGGAGCTCATTCACAAAATCGAATTCTTCATGCCGGAGATGCAACAGGAAAAGAGATTGTCCGCGCACTATTAAACTGGGTTCGCCAAACTTCAGGCATTGAAATCATTTCACATAAGCCCGCTATGGATTTGATTATTCAGAATGGTACTTCCTGTGGCGTAATACTGATGGATCAGAACACAGGAGAAAAAAGTATTTCGCTTGCACGTTCCGTTTTACTTGCAACAGGAGGGGCGGGTCAGATTTATAGTCACACTACGAATCCTCCGGCAGCAACCGGTGACGGCACCGCAATGGCGCTTCGAGCTGGCGCCGAAATGATGGACTTTGAATTTTTCCAATTTCATCCGACAGCGTTTCACCAGGCCGGCGCGCCGCGATTTTTACTGACTGAAGCTTTACGCGGTGAAGGAGCGGTGCTTAAAAATGCTGAAGGGAAAACGTTTATGAAAAAGTATCATCCACTTGCCGATCTTGCTCCTCGCGATATCGTAAGCCGCGCAATCGTAAGTGAAATGTTTTCAGCAGGTGGATCCTGGGTTTATTTGGACGCGACCAGCATCGGAAGAAAAAAATTGAATCATCGCTTTCCAAACATTCAGCAATTTTTGCAAAATTATGAACTGGACCTTGCTCAGGACATGATTCCAGTAAGCCCAAGTGCACATTACTGGATGGGAGGTGTTCGTACAGGTCTGGTTGGTGAAACATCGATTCCAGGCTTATATGCAGCCGGTGAAGTCGCGTGTAACGGAGTCCATGGCGCAAATCGGCTTGCAAGTAATTCGTTGCTTGAAGGATTGGTTTACGGCGCGCGAGCCGGTTCAAACATGATTGAACAATCATTTACAGTGCCTCAATCGTATGAGCACGATCCTTTGACCGTTGGATATTTACGCGCGAATGCGGATCAGCTAAGAACCCGACTGCAATCAGTAAATTGGAAGCACCTTGGATTGCTTCGGACCGAATCAGGGATCAAAAATGCGCTTGATTTCATGGAAGATATCCCGCAATTTGATCCAACATCCGTCGAAGAATTGGAATTGCTAAATCTTGTAGATTGTTCTAAATTAATGGGTTCATTTGCCCTGCAACGGCGAGAAAGCCGCGGTTCACACTTCCGCGAGGATTATCCTTCAAGAAATCCCGAATGGAATGGATGCCACTCAATATTTCATGATGGGAAAATTGAGCTGACCCGGTTGTAATAGAAAATAAATTGGAGCTTAGGAAGATTGTATGTTAGATAGCATTCGTTCCCGAAAAACTTTAATCAAAATTGTGTTGTGGACTGTTGTCATTGTCTTCATTGCGTTTTATGCAGGCAATTTTGCAGACATGAACCAAAACAATCCTTCCCTGCACATGGCTTCAGTTGGTAAAGAAAAAATCAGCCTTATTGAATTTCAGAATGCGTATCAAAACATTCGCCGTCAGCAAGAACAGATGTACAGTCAGGGTGGCGGTGAAGTCAGTCCTCAGATTCTCGCTTTCTTTCGGCAGCAGGCAATACAAGGACTGGTCGATCAGGAATTAATGCTTCGCGAAGCTAAAAAAGCTGGAATTACGGTAAGTGATGAAGAAGCATCAAAGCAAATCATGCAATATGAATTCCTGAAACGAAATGGACAATTCGTTGGAATGCAGGAATATGAACGGATCGTTGATGCTGCGTTTCGTATGGATGTGAAATCATTTGAAAACGCGGTTCAGGAAGATATCATGGTCTCAAAATTCTATGAAGTACTGACTGCAGGCATGCTGGTCAGCGAAAAAGAAATTGAAGATCAATATCGCAAACAGAATCTGACCGCCAAAATCGATTTTGTTAAATTTGAAGTAGCTCCGAAGTTGAAAGATGTGCAGCCTACAACGGAAGAACTTCGTGCCTATTACGACTCGCACAAAAATGATTTTCAAACGGGTGAGCAGAGAAAAGTTCAATATCTGTGGATCTCTCATCAGTCTGAAAAGAACAAAGTTCAGATATCAGAACCAAAGCTCCGAGAATTTTACGATCAAAACAAAGCTCGGTTTTCCAAACCTGAACAAGTGAAAGCACGTCATATTCTGTTGAAAACAGAAGGAAAAGATGAAGCTGCAGTATTACAACAAGCACAAGAGCTTGTTACAAAACTTCGTGGAGGGGCTGATTTTGCAGCACTTGCCGCGGAATATTCGGATGATCCCGGCTCAAAAGAGAAGGGCGGTGACCTCGGATTTTTTGGCCGTGGAAGTATGGTAGCTGAGTTCGAAAAAGCTGCATTCACCCTTCAGCCAAATCAAATTAGCGATCCTGTAAAAACGCAATTCGGATATCACATTATTCAAACACTCGGTAAACAACCTGCATATCAAATGGATTTTGCGCTTGTAAAGGACCAAATCTATCGTGAATTGTCTCAGCCGCAAGCGATCAAAAATGCGCAAGAACAGGCCAAGAAACTTCATGAAGAAATTACCAAGAACAAAAAATCACTGGCGGAGATCGCAAAGATACAGCTCGTTGAATTGAAAACAACTGATTTCTTTTCAATCGATCAAGACATTCCAGGGTTAAGTCCGGCTTTCAGAAATAAAGCGTTCGAGTTAAAGAAAGGGGACATCAGTGAACCAGTGAATGTCTTTCAGGATCTTGCAATCATTCAATTACAGGATACGCGGTCAACTCAAATTGATCCGTTCGAAAAAGTGCAAGCCAAGGTGACTGAGAAGTATAAAGAATTGAAAGCTACTGAGATAGCCACTGAAGAAGCACGCAAGTTCTTTGAAAGCGTTGGAGCTTCAACCGATTTGAAAGCTGCTGCTGAAAAAGCAAATCTTTCGCTGAAAACAAGCGATGAATTTACGAAAGAAGGTTACATCAGCGATCTTGGTCAAGCGAAAGAAGTCAATGAGAAAGCTTTTTCGATGAAGCCTGGCGAAATCAGTCAGCCGATGAAAGCGGGAAAGGATGTGGTCGTATTTCAATTGAAGGAAAAGAAGGAATTTAATCCTGCCGAATATGCAAAAGATAAGAATGGAGTCAGGGATCAATTAATTTCAACGAAACAAAATACATTTTTGCAGGGTTATCGAGCGATGTTGCGCAAGAAATACGAAAAAGAAATTTGGATTAACGAAGACGCCGTCAACCCAAAGCAAACCTAACTAGTTTCATTCGTAATTCGTAAATCGCTATTCGTTATTCGTACTTTCTGCTCCCCTTCTCCCCCTGCTCCCCTGCTCCCCTGCGGGTGGCAACGGAAACAGTTTGCCTTTCGCTTTGTTCTTTGAATCGATATAATCTATTTCCCTAAAACACCGAATGGGCCTGTAGCGCAGTTGGGAGCGCGTCTGAATGGCATTCAGAAGGTCACGGGTTCGAATCCCGTCAGGTCCACTTCCCTTCCTTCTACCTGTCACATTCTGTGTGACGTCAAATGACTTTCGCCCACGACAGAATTCCTTCGAGTCATTGGCTATAAATGAAGCATCAATATTTGGAGGGAGTATGAAGATACTTGGTGTCATCCTGATTGTCCTGGGGATACTTTCTTTTGTGTACCAGGGAATTACGTTTACGAAAAAAGAAAAGATAATCGATATCGGTCCGCTGGAAGCCACAAAAGAAGAAAAGAAGACGATTCCATTGCCGCCGGTTCTTGGAGGACTGTTACTTGTAGGCGGAATTGTCGTTCTGGTTGCCGGCTCACGAAAATCGTAACCGGATCAGGCTGATTTTCCGACTATTTTACCGCCGTCACGTTTCCAATATTCGAGGCCTCCGATCATTTCTTTCACCCGGAATCCAAGTGAAGCTAGGCGCAATGCTCCTTTCGTTGAAGCATTACAACCGGGTCCCCAGCAATAGGTGACAATTACTTTATCCTTCGGTAATTGTTTGCTCGTTTCTGCGTTGATTTGGCGATACGGAATATGAACTGCACCTTCAATGTGTCCATCTTCGTAATCATCACTTGGACGAACATCTAAGATTACGAAGCCATCTTGTCCGCGTTGCAAATCAAGCATCACATCTGATGGATCTGTTTCAACGGAAAGCTTGGAAGCGAAATGGCGCGAAGCTTCTTCGGGTTCAGCGGCCGGCACTTCTAACACTAATGAAAATTGCGATGTGATAGGCATAAAGTCCTCCTGAACAAACTGTATCTTTGATTATTACATTTGAAAAGTACCACTTTTAATCTTGACGGGCATGCCAGTCAATACGGGCGGTCTTAGACCCGCCCCTACAACTAAAGTTTGCTGAGCTGATCAAAATAGTACAGGAATGCAGCTATACCGCGAGATGCTTGATGCCAATCAAAGTTTTCATTAGGAGCGTGATAACCATGTTCCGGAAGTGAAAGTCCTAAAAACATCACAGGGCATTTCAAAATCTTCTGTATTGAAATAAGGGAGCCGATTGATCCGCCTTCACGAACAAACACAGGTTCTTTTCCGAAAGCAAACTTGATAGATTTTTTTGCCGCATCTGCGAGAGGTCCGGTTGTTTTAGTTAAGTATGCCCCGGAGCCTTTATGAATAATTACTTTTACATCGGGATTTTTCTTACGAACAAAATCGCGGACCATTCGCGCAACTTTTTCCGAATCTTGTCCAGGCGCGAGACGGAATGAAGTTTTTATTTCAGCACTAGGAGGTACGATCGATTTTAGTCCTGGTCCACTATAACCGCCGCTGACTCCATGAATTTCAAAAGTCGGCTCCGCCCAAATTCTTTTCATAATTTCGAGCGAATCTTTCGTACGCATCGATTTGAATTTGTAAGTCTTCTTAAACCACGATGAAGTAAAGCCGGAGCGGACGAAATCGCGCAATTCATTTTTTGTTGGTGCAATGACATCCTTATAGAATCCCGGAATCTTCACATGTCCGCTACGTGGATCATAAATTTCCGAAACGAGCCCCATAAGCTCTCCCAGCGGATTCCTGGCCGCTCCGCCAACATCGCCGGAATGCTGATCTGATGTTGCGGTTTCCAATTGCAAGCGGAGTCCGACAAAACCACGGAGGCCTGCAGTAATCGTGGGTCTTTTGCGTGACAACCACATCGTATCTGAAATGACTACCGAATCAGTTTTTGCAGCTTTGCCTGCCTTTTGCAGAATTTCAGAAAAATTCTGGGAACCAACTTCTTCTTCACATTCCCACAATAATTGAATGTTGATTGGAATTCCCATTTTCTGCGCCAGTCGCGCGCTAAATAAAGCAACTAAGGCAGGTCCTTTATCATCTGTTGTACCGCGTCCAAAATACCTGTCACCTTGTTTGGAAAAAACAAAAGGCTCAGTTTTCCAAGGTTCCGTTTCTTTTGAAGCGGGAATAACATCAAGATGGTTATAAACCGAGACGATTGGATGTTTTTTCGAAGAAGAGAAAAACGAACCGTGAACAAAAGGAACATTCGTATTTGAATGAATGATTGATGAGGTGCCACCAAATTTTCCAATCAGTTCAGCGGCGCGTACAGCCGCACGATGTACATCCGGTTCCCGTTCCGGATCACTTGAAATTGATGGAATTTCCACCAACTCACGAAGAAGAGTTTCATACTCTTCGCGTTGTTGAGCGCATTCAGCAAGAATTTCTCGAAGATTTAACACGGTCATATTGTAAGCTACAATTCGGCAGGTCTACCGTCGTAGAAAAATCCCCCGGTAGGCCCGTCATCGGATAGCAATGCCGCCCATACAACAGATTTAGCGCCTTCTTCGACTGATCGTGAAGCTGATTTTCCACCCATCTCCGTCCTTACCCAACCAGGATCAACAGAATTCACAAGAACACCGCTTCCTTTCAGTGCTTGTGCAAGGGAAATGCTTACACCATTTAACGCAAGCTTGGAAACACGGTATGCAGGCGAGTCTGCACCAAATCCTCGCACTAACGAACTCATTCCTGAAGATACATTTACGATGCGTCCCCATCGACGCTTCTTCATTTGAACCGCTAAATTCTTTGCCAGAATAGCTGCTCCAATAAGATTTGTTCTGATCACAGTCTCGAATTCACGATCTTCCACCGAAAGTAAATTCGGTGCACGATCCAAGATTGCGGCATTGTTGACCAGGATATCGATTTGTCCTGTGTTGGTTTTCAAAAAGTTATGAACGGAGTTCAAATCCGAAACATCAATTTGCACAAGAGAAGCGGCAATTCCTTCGTCAATCAGTTGTTTGAGGCTCTTGGAAGCGCCATCAAGATCCCGCACTCCCATCAGGATCATAGCGCCTTCTTTCCCGAGTTGTCGGCAAACTTCGAAGCCGATTCCTCGATTCGCGCCTGTGACCAGCGTTGTTTTTCCTTTGAGTTGCATGTCCTTAATAATAGTGCGTGACTGAGGACTTTAAAAACTATTTTCTCCGATAAACTTCTCCCATGTAAGAGATGTTGCTATGTCCTTGGCAAAAAATGAAACTTGAAAATACCAGGAAAAAGAACAATGCATATATCGTGTGTTTGTGCATATTCTGGATTATAGTGGCCGCTAAAGAAGATCTAAAAAGGATGGGTACAATAGGGCCTAAAGGAGCCATCACCGGCAGAAATTAAATATTGAATGCGATTGGCGCCAATGAAAAGAATTCTCATAACACTTTTGTTATTCGTTTTTACCTGGTCTTTTGCCGCGGACTATTCTGTCCAATTTGAAGAGGCTCAAGCGAAGTTTAATTCGCCTGACCAAACAGAATCCATTCCAATGTTCGAAAAGTTCATCTTGAATTTGGAAACAAAAGCAAAGCAAGAGGGACTCAATGAGACAGAAATCGGATTTCTCACCAGAAGCTGTGACATGCTGGGGCAGGCGCAGTTTAATAACAATGATCAATCAAGTGCAAAAACAGCTTTCTTAAAGTTACTTGAATGGAACCCGGATTATCAAATGAACGAAGAACTTGTTTCCAAAAAGATCGTGAATTTATTGGATGTCGTTAAGCGCGACAATCTCGCAATGCTGACAATACTCAGTACACCGCCGGGCGCATCCGTTTTCTTAGATGGACGCAACTTCGGATCAACCAATATCGAAAATCAGTACATAATCAAAGGCAAACATAAACTCGAACTCCGTCTGCCAGGGTACCAATCTGAAGTACGTGAAATCGAGATTCCTGCCAATTCCATGAAAGAAATTACGGTCCAATTTGCAGAAGATCCTGGCCTTTAAAAACCATTAGTCAAACCTTTAATGGAGTGAGCGGCGCCTTTGAGTAAACCACTATAGTGTTTGTAACTTTGCGGTTTATAATACGCGCTGATGAACACACATTATCGCTTTTTATTGCTTGTACCATTCCTTCTCATTCCTTCACTGTTGTTTGCTCAGAATAAAGACCCACAACACGGGAAAAAATCGGATGTCATTGTGATTATTCAGGCCACAGTTGTCGATGGTGTCGGAACTCCAGCAGAAGGCCCGATGGATATCGTCATTCGTGGAAATAAAATCGATGAAGTAACGACATCCAATCCGAGTGCCGATTACAGAAAAGAAGCAACCGTTATCATTGATGCTTCCGATAAATATGTCCTTCCCGGCCTTATTAACATGCATGGACACTTGCAAGATGAAAGAGCCGGAAAGCCGATGCCATTTCAGTATCAATACAACTTATGGCTTGGTTCAGGAATAACGACTCACCGGGATGTTGGCAGTGAGATTCCAAAGGCGATAAAAGAACGAGAAAAATCATCTACGAATACTATCGTAGCTCCACGTCTCCTTTTATACATGTGGTTTCCGGGTGGAAAAAATGAGGCCGAAATTCGCGCAAATATCCGGGACCTCAAAAAGAAGGGTGCTGATGGGGTGAAAATCCATCACTTGGATCGCGACGATTTTCGCATCATGGCTGATGAGGCCAAAAAACAAGGCTTGAAAATTGCGCATCACGTCGGCGTAAAAGATGCCAATGCATGGGATGATGCGGATGGCGGGACAACCACGATTGAACATTGGTATGGAGTGCCTGATGCAGCACTGGATGCCGTCCAAAGTTTTCCACCAGAATTTAATTACAACAACGAACTTCATCGTTTCCGGTATGCAGGACGACTCTGGCGCGAAGCCAATCCAGAAAAACTTCAGAGTGTGTTAAAGCGGCTGGTTGAAGCAAATGTCGCATGGGATCCGACATTATGTATTTATGAAGCTTCCCGTGATTTACAACGCGCCATTACACAACCATGGTTTAAAGATTTTCTGCATCCAACCCTGGAACAATTTTTCGCACCGAATCCAGAAAATCATGGATCGTATTTTTATGGCTGGACAACAACAGATGAAGTTTACTGGCGGGAAAATTATTCGATCTGGATGCAAGCCCTCCGCGACTTTGAACGAATGGGAGGCGTAATTACTACCGGTGAAGATGCAGGTTTTATTTATCAGATGTTTGGATTCGGATACCTTCGTGAATTACAACTTCATCAAGAAGCCGGCTTTCATCCACTGCAGGTCATTCAACATGCCACAGGAAATGGCGCAAAGGTTCTGGGCAAAGCAAATGAACTTGGTCGAATAAAAGCAGGATATTTAGCAGACCTCATCATTGTGAATGGAAATCCGTTAGAAAATTTGAGCATCCTGATGCCGTCCGGAATTCATCCTGCCTTAGATGCACAACGCGACGGGAAAGGCGGAATACTCTGGACGATCAAAGACGGCATTCCTTATCATGCGCCGACCTTGTTTGAAGAAGTAAAAACAATGGTACGTGAAGCACGCTCATCCAAGTAGTTTTACCGCAAAGACGCGAAGACCTTAGCCTACGTTAACGTTGACGTGATTATTTTTCACTTCCTGGAAGTGGAAATTGCAATCAAGAAATTTCTGGATGGTTTGCATATTCGTTACAGAATGGCCGCTCAACCGCAAAGTAGAAAATGATCCGCCGCCTGCAATTGCCATCGGAAGAAGTAATTGATCGGCAAGATATTCCCCCGCAAACACATCACTTGTTTTGTAGGATTCAAACTGACGCAGCGCATGCTCCGCCACTGATTCTGCTTTTATGCCACGCTCACCGAAACCCGTAAACAATTCAGTTATATTTTCGGAATTCGATTCAATCATGACAACATTTCCCGGACCATTCGATTCATCGACCCGAACTATTTCGAATTTCTCTTGCTTGATTCCGTTTTGCATCAATACGGCTAATTCGCGTACAGCTATATCTTCTGGCAATTGGGCAGTCAGAATTTTGCACTGCACATGCATAATCGGACCGCGCGAAGCACAGTCAATTGCATTCAACTTCGCTGAAGGCGTAATCTTTGCGCTCCACCGCCCTCCGCCTGCAGGGAAAAATCCATATCGATCAAAATCCAATTCAATTTTGGGGCCCATTCTGTTTATTACAGGAACAAATGCTTTCTTCAAAAAATCATACGGAGGAGCAAGCGGATTATGAGTTCCTCCTTCAAATGAAATTTGGGATGGAGCATCGGCAACCATTAATGCTGGCAATATTGTTTGAAAGATTAATGTGGTACTTCCTGCAGAGTTAATTGAAAAATTGTAATTTCCAGCTTTGACTGCCGAAGGAGCAAACTCAAATTCCGAAGCTCCCATTATTGCGCCTTTTACTTCAGCATTGCTGATCGTTCCGGCAGCGTTTACAGCTGTTAAATGTTGTTTTTGCAAACCTGGATTTTTTCTTCGCGCACGAATATTTGTGATACGAAAAGGTTTGCCTGTTAAAAGAGAAAGTGCTAAAGATGTGCGTAAAATTTGTCCGCCACCTTCGCCATAAGAACCATCGATTTCAAGCATGGTACTAATTTAGGCAAAGGTTGTAACACGTACCACACTTTCTAATTGTCAATACTAAGCTGTAACATAAAACACATTACACACGTAGCATAATGAGGCCACTTAACATTAAATAGGGTCAGGTGCGGCGTATTTTTCAATCCAGTTAAAAAATTCTTGATGCCATAACTTTGAAGTTTGCGGTTTCAACACCCAGTGATTTTCTTCTTCCAGATAAACAAGCCTGGTTGGGACACCCAACATTCGAAGCGTTCCATAATATTCAAAACCTTGCGTGACAGGAACTCTGAAGTCACGTTCGCCATGAATGACAAGAGTTGGAGTTTTGAAATTCTTTGCATAACGTATGTGCGGATTGTGCGGCTACCTTTTCAGGATTATCCCAATGAAATGCACCCAGTGCTCGATCACGTCCAACTAAAATATCCGACGCCATTTGAGAAATCCAGTTATAAACGCCTGCGTGGCAAACGAGCGCTTTATACCGATTGGTATGACCATTGATCCAGGCAACCATGTAACCGCCGAAACTACCACCAGAAGCAGTTAATCGATTTTCATCGATATAACCTGTGGCAAGCAATGCATCGGTTCCTTTTTCTACATCTGCAAATTCCTTCAAGCCGTACTGTCCTGTGTTTGCATCTGTAAATTTCTCACCAAAACCTGTTGAGCCATGAAAATTCACCCCGGAAACAACGAACCCGCGGCTTGCAAAAAGCTGAAGGTTCCACCGGTAATGAAATTGATCCAACGTTGCGGCATGTGGACCTCCATGGATCACATGAAGCAGCGGCCATTTTTTCTTTGGATCAAAATCGGGTGGATGAATCACCCACATTTGAACGGGCTCATCGTTCCAACCTTTGTAAGTCATTTCTTTGACTTCACCAAGCTTCCAATTATTTACAAGCTGATCGTTAAACGTTTCAACTTTTCTTTCATTTTTGCCATCAGTATTTGCTGCAAAAAGACTTCCTGGCACGCTGATTGAGCTACGAACATACGCCAGAGTTTTTCCGTCGGCGCTGATATCGAAGGAAGAAACGGTTCCATTTTGAGATGTAATCATTTGTGGAGAACCGTCCGAAATATTCAACTCGAAGATTGGGACTCTCGCTCGATCTTCTGCAGTGAAATACAATCGTTGACTATCAGGATGCCATATAGGTGAACCAGCCGATCGATCCCACTTCTCTGTTAGTACTTTATTCGTTGCTGATTTTCGATCATGAAGCACCACGCGTTCACGATCACCATAGAAACGCAGAATACTTTGTTTTGTATATGCGAGCCATTTACCATCGGGAGAATAAACAGGATTGGAATCGGATGCTTTGTTTTCCGCGGTGACGTTTGTGCCTTTCCCACCTTCAACCGGCAATGTGACAATGTCTGCGTTTGGATCCTGACCAGGATCAGGAGTAGAGTCGACTACGAAGGCAACTTCTTTACCATCAGGAGAAATGTCGTAGTGGTTTGATGAAAGATCGGTTGAGTTTTCGTACCAGTAAAAATAATAGTCAGTATCTAGAAACAAATCGCGATGTTTTCCAGTTTCAATATCTACAACGAACAAATGTGCGCGGCGTCCATCTGCGAGCCAGTGATCCCAGTATCGATAATTGGTTGTATCAATGATGTGTGCTTTTACCTTCGCTTCTTTGCGTTCTTTTGATCGTGCTGCCTGTTCTTCATCCGTTTTCAAATCAGGCCACACCCATGAAATAAATGCGACCTGTTTACTATTTGGAAACCATTTTGGAGATGCGACACCTGTTGGAATTTTTGTCAGACGTCTTGCTTCGCCGCCGGAAGGGGAGATCAGATAAATTTGTGCGTTATCATCACCTTCCCGTTTGCTAAGAAACAAAATTGTTTTGCCGTCCGGAGACCATAACGGCCCGCCATCCTTAGATGCATGCGATGTCAATTGCCGTTTTTCGCCTGCTGAGGAAGATGTTGGAATCAACCAGATATCCGATGTTGAATTGTTTTCCTTCATGTCAAAAGACGTTACATCGACAGCAATCCATCCTCCGTCTGGTGAAAGCGATGGAGCGCCGATGCGCTTTACATTCCAAACATCTTCAACAGTGATCGGTTTCTTATCAGTTTCAGCAAAGACAAATACAGATTGAAAAATCAACAGCATCAGAAATAGAGTTCGCATATCCCTCCGAATTTAGAACCGCAAAGACACTGAGTTAGCCTATTGCGCGTCGAAGCATTGAGGTTAATTTATCGACAGGCAAAGCTGGAACAAAATTTTCATCGGCTCCAACCATGTCGTGATTATTAATAAGACTGTTAATGATTGCTTCTTCTGTAGCTTCAATCGTAGCTTCAAACGGATCATCCATAAATTGTGAATACAAAAAATCCTGCTGCATAATCGCAGATTCCGGTTCACGAAGAATCTTGTTTGCGGTTGCAAAGCCTACAATGATTTCACCACTTGTATAGGATGCATAACTTCCGCAGCGTCCGATACCGAGTGCTGAACGTTTGCAAAGCCAATCAAGTTGAGTCTTGTTCAACGGTAGGTCAGTTGCAACGATGGCGATAATGGAACCAAAATTATCGGACCGTTTCTTGATTGCGGAAAAAGAATTCAGCAATTTTTGTCCAACCGGAATTCCTAGAATACGAAGGTCGCCTATCCTTCCAAAGTTTGTAAGAACAAGTACACCTATATTGTAGGGATGATCTGCCATCATAATGATTCTGGAGCTGCTTCCGATTCCTCCTTTGAAATCACAGCACACCATTCCGGTTCCGGCTCCAACAGAGCCTTCAGGAACGGTTGCATCAGAAGCACCGTTTAATGCATCAAAGACATGTCTTGCCTTGATATGACGTCCAACAGCATCATTTAAAAAGCTATCATCACATTCCCCAACAACTGGAATTACAACTTCGTAATCGTTTCCCATTTGCGGATATTTGTCTGACATCCATTTCACACAAGCATCGCTTACACGTCCGACACTCAAAGTATTCGTAAGGAGGATAGGTGTTTCGATAATTCCCCATTCTTGAATTTGAATCAGTCCGCTCACTTCTCCTGCGCCATGGAGAATGTACGCGCCGGAAATAACACGTTCCATATAGATGTTGCCATCAGGAACAATCGCAGTCACACCTGTCCGGACAGGACCTTTTCCAGGAACACGAGAGCCTGAACCACGAACGATGGTGCTGTGGCCAACTCGTACACCTGATACATCTGTGATGGAGTTTTTAGGACCGGTAGGAAAGCGGCCCACGGGGAACCCGAGATGCTTAATCTGAATTCGCCGTTTTTCCATGCCGCTTATGATCGAACGATATTTTTCTTCCTCATCCTGATTGAATCGGGCGTAATTTCTACAAGTTCATCTAGGTTAATGAACTCCAGGCCCTTTTCCAATCCCATTTCTTGATATGGGATCAACCGGATTGCATCATCGGAAGTGGAAGCCCTCATATTAGTCAGCTTTTTTTCTTTTGTCACGTTCACATAAAGATCAGCAGAACGGGAGTTCTTTCCACAAATTTGACCGCGATAGACATCCTGACCCGGCTTCACAAACAGATCACCGCGATCCTGAAGATTGTTTAATGCATACGCCGTCACACGGCCATCTCGATCCGAAACGAGTACACCATTCGATCGGGTTGTAATATCCCCCGACCAGGGTTCATATTCTTCGAATAAATGGTTCATAATTCCTGTACCGCGCGTATCCGTCAGAAATTCTGATCTGAAACCGATTAAACCACGTGTTGGAATTCTGAATTCAAGACGAACGCGTCCCTTGCCGTGATTCACCATGTTTAATAATTTTCCGCGGCGCATTCCGACTTTCTGTGTGGAAACTCCAATGAATTCTTCAGGACAATCAATAATCAATCGTTCCACAGGCTCCAATAGAATTCCATCTTCAGTTTTGGTAATGATTTCAGGTTTTGAAACTTCAAATTCGTAATCTTCACGGCGCATCATTTCGATTAGGATTGCCATTTGCAAGCTCTCCACGACCCATTACACGAAACGTTTCAGTTGCGCCTTCAATGACTTCCATTCTCAGACTTACATTCTTTAACAATTCCCGTTCGAGTCGTTCTTTTAGATGACGGGCTGTAACGTATTTTCCTTCACGTCCGGAAAATGGTGAAATGTTTGCGGAAAAATTCATCGAAATCGTGGGTTCATCAACTTGAAAAGCAGGCAGCGCTTTTGGGTTGGCTGCAAAAGCGATCGTTTCACCGATTGTAAAATTTTCATTTCCTGCAACTGCAACAATATCGCCTGCGGAGGCTTCTTCAGCCTGAGCAAGTTGAAGTCCATCAAAAACATGCAGCTTCGTCACTTTGAAATTTTCAAAACTTCCATCCAGCTTACATGCGGTGACATTTTCTCCAGCGCGGATTGTGCCATTTACAATGCGGCCAATCGCAAGACGTCCAACATATTCGTCGTAATCAACATTCGTAACAAGTAATTGAAGCTCCTGAGCCGAATTGTGGGTCGGAGCTGGAATTGTTTTCAGAATTGTTTCAAATAACGGAATTAAGCTGCGTGATTCCTCTTCCATTTTCAATTTTGCTAGACCTGCCCGGGCATTTGTATACAAAATTGGAAATTCGATTTGCTGTTCATTCGCATCAAGATCAATAAACAGATCGTAAATTTCGTTTCGAACTTCGGGAATGCGAGCATCATTCCGATCAATCTTGTTAATAACAACGATTGCAGGGAGATTCATTTCCAAAGCTTTCTTCAGAACGAAACGTGTTTGTGGAAGCGGACCTTCGGAGGCGTCAACAAGAAGCATGACACCATCAACCATGTTGAGAGTTCGTTCAACTTCACCGCCGAAATCAGCATGGCCTGGAGTGTCTACAATGTTGAGCTTTACACTGTTGAACCATACAGCCAAATTCTTGGCCATAATGGTGATGCCCTTTTCGCGCTCAAGGTCAATATTGTCCATTACGCGTTCATTTACTTTTTGATTCGAACGAAAGATGCCGCTTTGCCAGAGCATGGCATCTACAAGCGTAGTTTTTCCGTGATCTACGTGCGCGATGATCGCTAGATTACGAATATCTTCACGAACTTTCATACGTTCAGTCATTCTGATTTAGGGGGCGCTATTGGTGTTGGCACTGGTGCTGGAGGAGTAGGTTCTGGGACAAAACAATCTTCATGAATAAAACCAACTTTGTTATGGGTACCATCACAAAAAGGCTTCTTCGAAGAATGTCCACAACGGCACAATGAGAACTTATCCTTTTCAAAAGCCATTACATTGCCGTTGCAATCAATCATTTGAACCCTACCTTCGATGCGAAGGGGTCCATTTTTAAGCACTTTAATAACAACATCTGACATCTAAGTCCTCCTGGTGAATGTATGAAAACGCTTTGTAATGCTGGCGAATTGGCAGGGAGTCCCTGTTTTCGGACAGTATCTGACTTGAGGATAATAAACTATAAGGAACGTCCGTAGCAAGGACACGTCAATGAATCGAGTATTTAAGGATCGTCGAGATGATTTTAGCTCCTGCCTTAATTGAGCCTGAAATTGTACCGCTGATTTTAGATTTTCCGATTCTCCGGCGATACGAAACCGGAACTTCGATGACCCTGAGACCTTTTTGAAGCGCTTTGATTTGCATTTCAACAGTCCAACCCCAGGTTTTATCCTCCATGTTCAGCAATTGTAATGAAGGATATCGGATCGCTCGAAACGGGCCAAGATCTGTATATCGATGGTTGAAAAAAACTCTGATCATTGATGTAGCCAGCCAGTTTCCAAATCTTGCATGAGGTGGATGCGCATGTTTGTCCGAATTACCGAGCGTTCGTGACCCTATCACAAGATCAGCCCGATCCTGATTAATGGGATCCGTCAGTTGAACCATTTCGGATGGAAAGTCACTGTAATCACCATCTAAAAATACAACAATGTCAGGCTGATTCAGGGCTTCGATCCCTTTCAGACATGCAAAGCCATATCCACGCCTGGGTTCATGCAAAACCTTGCATCCCAAATTTGACGCAAGCTCGGCAGTTCCATCGGTCGATCCATTGTCAACAACGATAATTTCATTGGCTAAATCAGGAGGAATGTCGTTGATAACGGCGGCAATCGATTTCTCTTCGTTCAATACGGGGATGATTACAGAGACTCGCGTGATGACAACCTTCCTTTGGGTCTCTATTGTATTCACTTAGCCTCTCTGCGGTTTATAATTTATAAAAGGAGTTCAGAAAATGCCGCATTCTCTCTTCGATACATATCAAAGTTTTGATACAGGTTTTGGCAAAAAAGCACAATTCTATTCATTACCTCAGTTACAGAAAGTAAGCGGCGAAATATCGAGACTTCCGGTGAGTATTCGAATTGTTTTGGAGTCAGTGCTTCGCAATTTCGACGGTAAAAAAATTAAAGAAGACGATGTGATGGCACTTGCGAGGTGGAAGCCTAATGCGATTCGAACGGACGAAATTCCTTTTGTAGTTGCCAGAATTGTTCTCCAGGATTTTACAGGAGTCCCACTGCTTGTAGATCTCGCAGCAATGAGATCAGCAGTTGGCCGGATGGGAAAAAATCCAGCGATTATTGAACCTTTGGTGCCGGTAGATCTTGTTATTGATCATTCAGTGCAGGTAGATTTTGCAGGATTTGCGGAAGCATTTAAGAAAAATATGGAGATGGAATTTCATCGAAATCGTTCAAGATATGAATTTCTAAAATGGGGAACACAGGCTTTCCGCGGATTTGGTGTTGTACCTCCGGGCATTGGAATCGTTCATCAAGTGAATCTTGAATTTCTCGCAAAAGGTGTACTGGAAAAAGATGGAACGTATTATCCGGACACACTTGTTGGAACCGATTCACATACAACCATGATTAATGGTCTTGGAATTGTTGGCTGGGGAGTTGGAGGTATTGAAGCTGAAGCAGGGATGCTTGGACAACCGGTTTATTTCTTAACTCCGGATGTAGTTGGTGTTGATATGAGTGGCCGCCTGAAGGAAGGAATCACAGCGACTGATCTGGTGCTGCATGTAACAGAGATGCTAAGAAAAGCAAAGGTTGTAGGAAAATTCGTCGAATTTTATGGAGAAGGCGCTGCATCACTCGCTCTAACAGATCGTGCCACGATTGCAAATATGGCTCCTGAATATGGAGCAACGATGGGCTACTTTCCTATCGATGAAGAAACATGTAAATACATGCTTGCAACCGGACGCTCCAAAGAACTTGTGGATACGATGCGGAACTACTTCAAAGCACAAAATATGTTTGGAATTCCGCGCTCCGGAGAATGTGACTATTCCACAGTACTGACACTGGATCTTAATGATGTTGAAGCGAGTGTTGCAGGACCTAAACGTCCGCAAGATCGCATCACACTTTCAGAGCTCAAACAGAAATTCACAGATCTGCTGCAAAAACCCGTTGCTGAAAACGGATATAACAAAAGCAATTTGGATGACAGATTTCTTGTAAAGACAGGCGATCATCCAGTTGCGAAAGGCGGAGGGGATCAACAGGTTCTTCCACCGGACGGAAAATCGAAAGATACAAGTCTGTGGACTGAAACCGAAATGATTAACAATCGGCCGACACCCGATCGTGTTCGTAAAGGCTCGTTTCCTGAGGGCATTGCTGAGATCGGTCATGGTAGTGTTTTGATTGCAGCGATCACTTCTTGCACGAATACCTCGAATCCCAGTGTCATGATTGCTGCAGGATTACTCGCGAAAAAAGCAGTCGAGCAGGGTTTAACTGTAAATTCTGCAGTAAAAACTTCGCTTGCACCAGGTTCACGCGTCGTCACCGATTATTTGGCCAAAACAGCACTTCAACCATATTTAGATGAACTGGGTTTCAACCTTGTTGGTTACGGATGTACTACTTGTATCGGAAATTCCGGACCACTCGATCCTCAGATTGAAGAAGTGGTTACGACAAAAGATTTAATCGGAGCAAGTGTTCTAAGTGGAAATCGTAATTTTGAAGCACGCGTTCATCAAAGTATCAAAGCGAATTTTCTGATGAGCCCGCCACTTGTTGTAGCGTTCGCCCTTGCAGGGCGCGTTCCTATTGATATGACTTCTGAACCGCTCGGTACCGGAAAAAATGGAAACGCTGTATTCCTTCGTGACATTTGGCCAACGGTGGAAGAAGTCAATGAATGCATGAAGCATGCGATGGATCCTGAAACCTATCGGAGACTTTACAGCAGCTTCGCAGAACAAAATCCTATGTGGAATGATATTCCAACAAGCAAAGGAGTCGTTTACAACTGGGATCCGAACTCAACCTACATTCAAGAACCTCCATTCTTTGAAGACTTTACAATGGCAACAGGTCAAATTTCAGAGATTAAGGGTGCAAGACCTCTGGCTATTTTTGGTGATTCAGTAACCACCGATCACATCAGTCCTGCGGGTTCAATCAAAGAAGATTCTCCAGCAGGAAAATACTTGATTGAAAATGGCGTCAGCAAAAATGATTTCAATAGCTATGGATCAAGACGCGGCAATGATCGCGTGATGACTCGTGGTACTTTTGCAAATGTGCGCATCAGAAATCTTATGGTGCCCGGCAAAGAAGGCGGATATACCGTTCATTATCCAAGCGGTGAAGTAATGACAATCTACGATGCAGCGATGCGTTATAAAGAGTCGAATGCACCTTTGATGATTTTCGCCGGTCAGGAATACGGTACCGGTAGCTCACGGGATTGGGCTGCAAAAGGAACGCGACTTCTTGGTGTTAACGTAGTTGTTGCAGCGAGCTTTGAAAGAATTCATCGCAGTAATCTTGTTGGAATGGGAGTCCTTCCATGTCAGTTTAAAGAAGGAGTGAGTCCAACAACATTGCAATTGGATGGATCAGAAATTTATGCTCTCGAAGGGTTGGGAAAAGAAATCAAACCGCAACAAGATTTAACACTTGTGATCTATCGAAAGACTGGGCAAACTGACCGCATTGCAGTGACCCTCCGGATTGATACTCCAATTGAGATTGACTACTACCAGCACGGCGGAATTCTCCAATACGTCTTGCGCCAATTAGCGAAGTAAAATTTGCGCCTCAGCGGTTAGAGTTCGATTGATGCGCCGAGTTCCACGATTCGATCGGGTGGGAGATTAAAGAAGTACGCAGCACCGGTCGCGTTTTGCGACATCCATGCAAACAATTTTTCCCGCCAGACCGCCATTCCTGGTCGATCAGTGGCGATCAATTTTTCACGTCCTAAGAAAAACGACATATGTTGCGGAACTAATTTCTTCCCATCGAGTTCAACGTTTCTTAGCACCCTGGAAACATCAGGATCTTCCATAAATCCAAACTTAATCACCATTCTAAAGATCCGTTCCCCTCGCGGAACAATTTTTACTCGTTTCTCTTCTTTAACATGAGGTGCATCCTCAGTCACAATTGTTAAAAGGATTACCTGCTCGTGCAAAACTTTGTTGTGCTTAATGTTGTGAAGAAGTGCATGCGGGGTTGCATCGGGTGTTCGATCCATAAACACCGCTGTGCCTGCAACACGCGACGGTTTTTCAGCTTTCAAACTATCGATAAACAAATGATCTGGAAGTGCGATTTCACTGAGTCGTTGATTTAAAATCATCCGGCCGCGGCGCCATGTTGTCATGATTGTAAAAATCAATGCACCTACTGCAAGAGGGAACCAACCTCCTGCGAAAAATTTGATAATATTCGCGCCAAAAAATGCTAAATCAATAACCAGAAAGCCTGAGGTCAATAGTAATGAAGGTAGAACTTTCCATTTCCAAACATAGCGTTCGACAAAATAAAGCAAAACTGTGGTCAGAACCATTGTAGTTGTTACAGCAACTCCATATGCACCTGCAAGATCACTGGAAGTTTTGAATTCTAAAACAAGCCATATAGTTGCAATCATTAATGCCCAATTAACTCCAGGAATGTAAATCTGGCCAATCTCTTTAGCCGAAGTATGCCGGATTTGTACGCGCGGGGAATAACCAAGTTGAACAGCTTGTCTTGTCAATGAAAATGCGCCAGTTATAACTGCCTGAGACGCAATACAGCTTGCAAGGGTTGCAAGAACAACCATGGGCAACAATGCCCAAGCAGGTGGCATTAAATAAAAAGGATTTGGTGCGGCTGAAGGATTTTCAATCAATAACGCACCCTGTCCGAAATAGTTCAACAGTAGTGCTGGCATGACAAGCGAAAACCAAGCAATCCGTATCGGTTTTCTGCCGAAATGGCCCATATCGGCATATAATGCTTCGCCTCCTGTAACAACAAGAAAGACTGTACCAAGCACCAGAAATCCATGCCAGCCATTTTGCAAAAAAAACTGGTAGCCGTAGACGGGATTTAATGCAACAAAAACACCAGGGTTTCTTGAAATCTGATAAATCCCAAGAAAGATCAAAGAACCGAACCAGACCATCATTAGTGGCCCAAAGAAAGAACCTACTCTGGCGCTTCCATGTTTCTGAAGCCAAAAAAGTACAACCAGTACAAAGCATGTGATGTAAATGACTTTATCTTTGAAGAAAGGTGTCGCAATAGCGAGACCTTCTACCGCACTGAGCACTGTAATCGCCGGAGTAATAATTCCATCACCGTATAAAAGCGCAGCTCCAAACAACCCGATCGCGGTTAGAATCCAGCGCTTCATTGGATGACTCCGTTCAGGCCGAACTAATGCCATCAGTGCTAGAATCCCGCCTTCACCTTTGTTATCGGCTCGCATTACATATACAAGATACTTAATCGAAATCACGATAATGAGAGACCATGTAATGAGCGACAAAACTCCCAATGTGTTTGCTATTGTTGGGGCTACTGCATGCGGCCCATGAAAGCATTCACGCAGTGCGTACAAAGGACTTGTGCCTATATCACCATAAACAACACCAAGCGCTCCTAAACAAAGAAATGCTAAATATTTTCCGTGAGGCTCCTTGTCGTGTTCGGACGGAACAACGTCAGCTACTGTCTGAGAAATAACATCGGCAGGAGTTGCATTCTTTGCCGAACTATCTTCAGGAGTCTTGTTTGTCTCCGATGCTGCCTTTGCCGGTATTGATTCGGATACACCTTTTGCAGAATTCGTAGAAGAGGGAACTTCGGAAGTTTCTTCAGAACTATTGTTTGTCGAGGTTGCAGAACCGGAGCTCGACTCGGAATCCTTTTGATTCATGAATGTCTTAATTTAAGGGGGAGATGGTTAGTTTACCACTTCCAGCTTGGAGGTGCTCCATGCATTCATACCGCCAATGACGTTCGAGATGCGGGTATATCCGAGCTGCTCGAGAATACTGGTTGCCATTGACGAACGGTATCCACCTGCGCAGATTGCGACTGTTTTTTTGTCAGGATCCAATTTGGATACAACTTCCTTGGCCAGGGTATTCAATGGAATATGAGTCGCTTTTGAAATGTGACCTGAATTCCATTCTCCCACTCGTCTAACATCAACCACTTGATCCACCGAACCTTCTGCAATTCTTTGCTGTAATTCCTGAACCGTGATTTGTTCGGTGCTTGCAATTGGAAATCCAGCTTGATACCACGCTAAAATTCCACCAGCCAGATAGCCGATCACATTTTCATGTCCGACTCGCGCTAAACGGATCCTGCTTTCTTTAACATGCTCCTCCGTTTCCGCAACAATAATAAATGGAGTATTAATTGGAATCAGAGTTCCAGCCCATGTTGCAAATTGTCCACCTAAACCAATGTTCAGCGATCCGGGAATATGACCGACACCGAACTGATCAGAAGGGCGTGTATCTAAAATTAAACATTCATTTCGCTTTTCATTAACTTGCTGTGGTGAAAGCGCTTCAACCGGCGGAAGTTCTTCCAGGATTGCTGGACCTTTACGATTCAACTGCACATCTTCACTGAAGTATGCTGGAGCCTCGGGTAAATCGGTTGTCATAATGCGGATGAATTCATCACGCGCCATCGGTTGAAGCGCATAGTTCACTTTCCGCTGTTCGCCGATTGTTGAACTCCGCTCACTTGAAATATTTCGACCGCACATCGAACCAGCGCCATGAGCAGGAAACACTTTCACTGAGTCTGGCAATTTCAAAAGTTTGTTGTGCAATGAATCATAAAGCATGCCCGCTAATTCAGCAGCGCTCATGCGCGCACCCAGCAAATCGGGTCTACCTACATCTCCAATAAAGAGTGTATCTCCTGTTAATACGGCGGCCGGATCTTTCGATTCATTTTCATCGATTACAAGTATTGAAATAGATTCCGGAGTATGTCCTGGAGTTTCAAGAAATCGAAGCACAACTTTGCCGATCCGCACTTCATCACCTTCTTTCACTGCGATGTGTTCGAATTCAGCATTTGCTCGCGCACCAAAGTAAATTTGGGCTCCCGTTCGCTTGGCCAATTCGCGATGTCCGGAAACAAAATCTGCATGTAAGTGCGTTTCAATTACATGTGAAATTTTCAAACCTTGTTTTGACGCTTCCTCAATATATTCATCTACATCTCTTTGAGGATCCACAACAACGGCTTGTCCTTCATCACCAATTAAGTAGGAAGCATGTGCAAGACAACCAAGATAAAATTGTTTGAAGTACATATGTATTATTTAACCACAAGTCGGTAGGGGCGGGTCTTAAACCTGCCCGTTTTTCTATCTTGTTTATCGCGGGCGGGTCTAAGGCCCGCCCCTACTGAATCAATTCAAGATAAACGGGATGATTGCGGATATTCATTAAAGCAGGATCACGCTTCATCCACTCAAAATCTCTTCTGCCGTGCTGTACCGATTTTTTTAGCCATTCAACCGCAAGATCGCCCTCATTGAGAAGGCTATAAAGGCAGGCAAGATTGTACATCATTACCGGATCATCCGGACTTAATTCCTCCGCATTCTTTCCTGCTTTTAATGCTGACTCTTTATCTCCAAGCCATGCGCTTGCTGTGGCCAGAAATATATGAGCACGCGCTTCATTTGGATCCGTTTTCAAATAACTTTTGCAGGCTTCAATAGTTCTCTTTCGCATTTCCTGTGCGGATTCCTTATTACCAAGGTTTTCATAAGCTTGAGCTAAATCGGAATAGGCCGTATAGAAATCGGGAACAAGTTCAACAGTTTTTTGAAATCGTTCGATGGCTTCTTCATATTGATTCAAACGGTAAAAAAGCCTTCCTGAAATCCATTGTGCAAGCGAGTCCAACGGATTCAGTTCGATTGCGCGTTTGCAGGCTTCAGTGGCTTCGGCACTCATGCGTTTTAATAAATAGGAAAGGCCCAGCGCGGCTTCAGCCTGGGCTTGATCAGGATCCAGATTTAAAGCTCGTTTCGCGCTTTCAATCGCACGGTCGGCAAGTTCTTCAGAGCCTCCAAAAAAACTGAGCTTTAATGCATAAGCCTGGGCCAAACCTGCATAAGCCATCGCGTACCGCGCATCGATTCTTATTGCATTATCAAAATATGTAATCGCGGTATCGATGCCTTCGCGGGTAAGCAGAAAGATGCTTTCGCGGCCACGAAGATATTGATCATATGCTTGCAAGCTTTTAGTCTGTGGCGTTTGAATTTGTTTTTGTTCTGCTTGAGTAAGATGCACCTTTAAAGCGGCCGCAATTTTCTGAGCAATTTCAGCTTGTATTTCAAAAACATCGCTTAAATCTCTATCGTAGCGTTCGCTCCAAACTGAAGATGCGCTCGATGCGTCGACAAGATGTGACGAAATCCGCAGCCTATTCCCTGACTTACGGATACTTCCATGAAGAACATGCGTCACTCCGAGATCTTGGCCAATATTACGGATGTCAATCGACTGATCCTTAAACTGAACAACCTGAGTTCGAGGCCGAACTTCCCAAGCGCGCACTTTAGACAGTTCTGTAATAATGTCTTCAGTCATACCAGCACGAAAATAATCGTTTTCTTTTTCCTCACTCAGATTTTCAAAATACAAAACCGCTATCCGGATGTTACGAATTGAAGATTGTTCAAATGGTTTTTCTGAATCCATCGTTTCCGTTGTGCGAACAACTCGCAAATCAGTTGCAACTTTTAAAGAATGCTGCATTCTGGATTGCAAACCAACTCCCTGAACACTTTCTGAATTGATTGCATCCAGTAATTTTGTCTTCAGTTCTGCCTTCATCTTATAGGCAGGAAGAGCGCCAGGTAGAAAATGGAATGCTTCTTGAAGCTGCCGAACTTCCTTATTACACTCGACGCATCCTGAATCTAGATGTGTGCGAAGTTGAAGATAACGGTCCTCCGGAAGTTCTTCAAGAACATATTCAATTAGATCATCGTAATACGCATCCATAAGACATAAATTAACTCTGAACGGCAGGAATGCGTTAGGAGAAACTGTCCGAAAACAGTCTCAGGGCATTGCTACCGCAGGAAGCCACCTCTATAGTGTTACGTGCGAGAGTTGCTTCCCGGATGAGTCTTATTCTGTAATTCTACATGAACAAACAAAAAGACCTTGAATTAGAAAAGGTCAAGAACCAATTAGACCAAATTGCCTGGTTTCTCGACAATGCTTTTAAGATTCCAGGTGTGAATTGGCGTTTTGGAGCCGAGGCATTAATCGGCCTGATTCCCGGAGCCGGCGACATCATCAGCGGAGCGATGGGTCTGATGCTCTTATTTCGCGCCTTTCAATTCAAACTGCCCAAGATAGTCATTCTCCGAATGATTGTGAATACTCTTCTGGATATTACAATCGGGGCGATTCCGTTCGTTGGTGATGTCTTCGATTTTATCTTTAAAGCAAATACACGGAACATGACAATGTTTCGTCAATACGCAGAACAACCAGCACAAAGCACAATACGACACTGGATTTTCCTTGCAGTCGTCGCCGGTTTTTTTGGGTTGGTTGTATTAGGAATCGTCTTGTTCTTCGTTTATCTCATCAACGCTTTGTTGGCTCGTTAAGCTCACTTCTTAATCCGATTCTTTTGTAGCTCCAACATCGAAAATGTCCGTAACAGGCATTCCGGTCCCCAAGATCGTCCGTATAGCTGTCCGCGTCTTCTCAGCATCATCCCTGGTTACGAATTTTCCAAACCGGATTGAGTGACCGTCCACCGTATCAAGACTAAGGTCATAGGTATCTGGGCCACTATCCCAGGTTTGGGTCTCAACTCGTAAATCGACGATCTGAGCAAAAGGGACGAGTTTCCTTCGCCACTTGAGAAGCGGCGCTCCGAAACCATAGACCACCTCTCGCTGCGCCGCATTGAATCGAACAACTTTATTTAATCCCAAGAGCGCCGCTGAGAGAAAAAAAACAGTAACACCGACCGCCCCAATCGAAATAACCAAAGCAAGAAAAAAGAACGGAGAGAAAAACGTGTTCCACTTGGGTTTAAGGAGAAGTTCATAAGGCGCTAAAAGCGGCAAAAGACCGAAAACGAAAAAGAAAATCCGCACGACCGGGCTCTGGCTCGATCTGAATTCGAGGTCGTCAGCTTTCATAGTTCCTAAATATGGCTATGGTGTTCGCCAATCATTGCGGCCTATAGCTGGAATTCAACGGCAACGCGCGAATCGTGCCGCTTGCTAGCGACTTGCCCAGCACTCAGCCTTCTACGGATTAGAGTATTTCCTGCCACAAACAAATCTTAGCTGAATGCAAGCGGCATGCGCTAGCTGAGACGCGCGGGTGTTGTCGCTAAGATGTAAGAACCGCTGGCCGGAATTGAACCGACGTACGCGGTTTTGCAGACCGCTACTTAACCACTCAGTCACAGCGGCAGTTTTAACGAAATGACTTCTAATTCCATTATGAGATTTCAGTTCGTTAAGCTGTTGCCACGAGCCGCGTGAAATCAACTTCAGTTTGTTCAGCAAGATCCAAATGTTCACCGCCTGCAATCATGTGAGTTGCGCCAAAATTTTTTCTAACGATTGCTTCATGAATAACATCTCGCGAACCAGCGCCTCTAAGAATCAAAGGCGAAACAGCGAGTAAAGTCTTATGTGGCGGATAATATTCTTGAAGAAGGATTTCACTGCATCGGATTTTCACATCTGCCGGTAAGTCTTTTCCGGAAAAATCGCCGGCCAATGTATGAAGAAACACGCCATCATAATGATCTGCTGCGTTTGAAAGCAAATGATTGCCGGGAATGCTGGGATTGCGCGGCTCGAATGCAAGAATTCTGTTCCATCCAAGCTCCTGAAAATGTGATCGTGTGTCAGCAGGACTGAGATAATAATCGGCAAATCGATCCTGCGGCTTGCGAGTTCCAAGATAAATAATCGGACCAGCAAGCAATATCTCTTCTTGTTGATGAACATGAAGAACACCAGGATGCGACAGGCCTGCACCTTTATATAGCGCTTCAACTTCGAGCTGTTTGTCTGCAGGAAAAATTTCGTCAACTCGCATCACAGCGAGATTGATGCCCTGTTGATTCTGCAACGTTATGTCTTCACCGATCTTCAACTTCGATGCTTCACTTCGCGATACAGACAACGTCACCGGAAGAGTCCACTGAAGTCCTGAACTCAACCGGCCTTCAAGAAGAACCCTTCTGTAATCCTGAATCTGCATAAAGCCTGTTAATGGACTGTATGCACCGGTTGCAAGCAATTCCAGTTCCATTGCACTAAATTCATCGATTAAAATTTTGTGCTGAAATATTGCGTATTCGTGCCATCGAACAACTTCCGTAGAATTGGGAATCCGATTGACTAAGTTTCCACCATGCGGGGAGATCATTGTGCCTCCAATAAAAAAACCGCTACCGATTTATTTTCGATAGCGGGCTAAAATAAAAAACCCACCATCAGGATCGCCTGATAGTGGGTCAGGATTTTTTAGTTAAGACTGCCGGTTCAGCCTCCAGACCCTGCTACCAGGCTTGTACAGATGCAATAAAAGCAGCACCTACAAATCTGATATTGTCTGGAAAGCTTCATACGCACTTTAGTATAGTGAAGTGTGATGAAGGCGTCAATAGTTTCTTTTAAATCCAACTCGGCGTACTTTGCGTTAAAGAGTTCCGTCCAGAGTCGCAATAGTTCCCTCTGACGCCAAAATCGTCCCGCTTGAGTATTCTTCCAAATTTTTATCGAGATATTTTTGTATGATATTGGCCTGCCATGCATCTCCGATTCAAGACTCAGGACATCAGACGTGTTTCTCTAGCATTCATCATCGCAACAGTCCTTGCTGTCATTTTTGTGCTTCAAGCTTATTCAAGATTTGGATCCGAAACTGATCCATTTCCATGGACAAAATTGTTCGCCTGGGAACTTTCAGGTTGGTATTTGTGGTTGATCTTCTTAATTCCAATCCAAAAGCTGGCACGTCGCTTTCCTGCAGGAGCCATCTCATGGAAACTGCTTGCAGCCATCCACCTGCCACTTTCTTTCGGATTTTCGATTTTGCATTTGCTTACTCAAATGACCATCAGCTGGAAATTTGAGTCCTCCAACACACTGTTGAAAGATCTTCTTAATGAACATTGGTTTTGCATCTACTATATTTCGTGGCGGATGTTGATTTATGTCGGCATTCTGGTGTTATGTCATGCAGTTGAATACAGAAAAAAATATGGGAATGAAGAACTCAAGTCTTCACGGCTTGAATCGCTGTTGAAACAAACCAAATTAGACAAAATCAAGAAACAACTAAATCCGCAATTCTTATATGGAACTCTTGATTTCATTGTGAAACTGATCCATGAAAATTCATTAAGAGCGGAACGAGCCATAGCACGGCTTGGAAATTTCCTTCGATTCAGCCTTGAAAACTCAGGGACTCTGTTTGTTCCATTAAAACAGGAATTAGAGTTTGTTAAGACATACCTGGAACTTGAAAACATTCTGAAAAACAGAAGCATCTCTCTCAAAGTCCACTCCGATTCTCCATTAAACAATCAAATGGTTCCGGTTCTTGTTCTTTTTCATCCAGTGCAAATTTTTATTGACTGCTTTTCTTCAGCCAGTAATCCAACATTGCAAGACCTATCGATTCAGATTCAAGCCAGACAGGAAGATAAGAAATTGAATTTTGAAATTTCTTTTCAGCCTGACAGTTCCGCACTTTCTCCAGAGGCATATAACAGGGTCTTTGAGACAATTGGATCAACCCTGCAAGAGTTCTATGACATGAGAGCAACATCCGATTTTCAATCAGGGTGCGTCATGCTCACATTTTCAGTTCGTTGTGCTGAACCAGAGTCCCAGCGCCAACCTGAAAAAGATATCGAAAGCTGTTTCAAATATTTTGAATTGCAGGAGCAACCAAAGAAAAAGAAGATTCACTCGGTTTGGAACTGGGTATGGATTCCCGCATTCTGGACATTAATGGGATTTTATTTTGCAGGTAGAGAAGCACACAACCTTGCGAATCCCGTAAGCTGGACAACTCAAATGATCCAAGCAACCACGTGGATTTGTTGGGCGGCAGTCACTCCATTGATTTTACGAACAGCCAGGTGGTTCCCAATAGAACGTAAAGTGTTGCTGCAATCTCTTGGAGGTCATTTTGCACTGAGTACAGCAATCTGGTTTACGATTTCATCAATCCATCTATTTGTACTCTGGCTTTTCACTTCTAACGTTGGTTACTTTGAATACCTGTTTCAAAATATTTCCCAGTCACGGTTCGCATTTAGCTTTTTTGTTTACTGGATCATGGTGGCAGCCGGTGCGGCAATTGATCATTATCGGAAATATAAATCTGAAGAACTCAATACGATCCGGTTGCAGAGTGGGTTATTCCAGGCTCAAATCGATGTATTACGAATGCAACTGCACCCACATTTTTTGTTTAATGCCCTGAATTCAATTTCTCAGCTTCTTCATGAAAATGTTCAAACGGCTGAAGAAATGCTTCTTCGACTGAAGGAGTTTTTGAAGCTAACTCTGGAAAATACGTCGATCCAGGAAACAAGGCTGAAAGATGAACTGGAATACATGAAGTGTTATTTGGAAATTCAACACATGAGATTTCAGGACAAACTGCATGTCAAAATGAGTATTGAGCCGCAAACTATGAACAACCTCGTCCCTCATCTTCTTTGGCAGCCTGTGGTCGAAAATGCGATTCGTCATGGAATTTCACGAATGAATGGTCCGGGCGTGATTGAAATTGTCTGCAAGCGCGATGAGGACCGCTTATTGATGGAAGTTCGAGATAATGGACCAGGCCTTCCGCAACTGCATAAGCTTAGACAAGGAGTTGGATTAACCACGATCCGCGCAATTCTCGATTCGTTGTATGGTACATCTCACGAATTTACGATTCACAATGCGCCCGAAGGCGGCATGGTTGCGTCCTTGTTAATTCCTGCCATTGAATTTCGCAAGAACGTGGCGGAATTGGATTTACCCGCAGCCACTGTTTGACTCTTTGCGTCTTTGCGGTTCGACTTTATCGTTCGATCGAAATCACAACGAAATCCGATTGGCTTAGGCCGCCAGAATCAACTGCGCGAAGTTGAATTCTGAATCCGAAATTGCCTTCTTCATTCTGCGGATATCGGACAACAAACGATTGTGGATTTCCGGTAGGCGCTCCATAAGGGTGGGAATGTTCGTTATGCAAGAGTTTAATATTCCAGATCAAACTTTCACCTGTTAATGGACCATCTTCAGAATCAACCGCTCTTCCCCGCAATTGAACAATCTCTCCGAAACGAACTTTCTTTCCGGCAGTTGGCGCAAGAATGGTTGCAAGAGGCGCATTATTTCCTGCAACAATTTTTAAAGATCGCGCCTGACTGGTCGCGCCTTTACTGTCACGCACAGTCAGAACAGAAAAAAAGTTGCCCTTCTTGTTATATATATGAAGCGGTTCCGGAAGTGAGGATGAACTGCCATCTCCAAAATCCCATGAGTATGTTAATGGATCTCCATCAGGATCTGATGAACCTCGCGAGTGAAATTTAACTGTAAGTGGAACAGGGCCTGCCCGTTTTGAGACGCCAGCTTTTGCAGAAGGTTGTCTGTTCGTTCCACCCGCAAATCGAACTCTCCGAATTTCACCCGTGTAAATACTTACATAGATGAATGAACCATCAGGCGCTTGTGTTAAATGAACCGGAGTATCAACATCTGTTGCAAAAAATTCAACGATCGGAGCTGCCGTTCCTAGCGGATCCAGCTTTACTGTCTTAATAAAGTTTCGCGCAAAATCGGAAAAGAATAACTTGTTTGAATAGCGTCCTGGAAATTTTCTGCCGGTATAAAAGAATCCTGGTGTTACAGCGGCTCCACCTTCGGAGTGATCATATGAGTACGAAGGATTGATGAAATTAGGGTCATTTGAAGGACCCTCGGCTGTCGGCCATCCATAATTGGCGCCGGGAATTCCAATGTTGATTTCTTCAAACCGCGCATCACCGACATCGCCGATGACCATCAACTTCGAAATCGGATGAAATACAAATCTCCATGGATTGCGAAGGCCATAACAAAAAATTTCAGGGCGGGCATCGGTTCGATTTGCAAAAGGATTGTCTGCTGGAATGGTTCCATCGGGATTAACGCGCAAAATCTTCGCATTCAAACTGGTGAGCAATTGAGAAAGATGCCCCTGCGTTGAATCCCCTGTTGAGACATACAGTTTTCCGTCGGGACCAAACCTTACACATCCCCCATTATGGTTCAGTCCATCAGCACGAATGCCTTGAATGATTGGGACTCTGCTCTCAAAAGATGCCCGATCCCCAAATGCTTGATATCGCTCTACTATATTCGTAGCTGGAGTTGCGCGCGTCGTACGATAAAGGTAGAAATAGCCATTCCTTTGAAATTGCGGATGAAAAGCAATTCCAAGCAAGCCTTGCTCTCCGAGTGTGCTTGCAGGAACTCTCAGAAAGGGCCTTGAAAGCAAAGCACCATTTTTAAATATCCGAATCGTGCCGTTTTTTTCTAGAATGAAGAGACGTCCATCTGGTGAAAACTCTGCTGTCGTTGGAAGATTCAATCCATACGTAAGTAGTTCTTCGCGGAAGCCTCCAGGAAGTTGAGTGGCAAAACAATCAAACACAATCGTTGATAGAAACATCATGAAAATTGCGCAACGTATTCTCAGTTTTGAAATCATGCTCTTTTTCCGTAGCGAGCCAGTTGACTCATCTGCAAACAAAGCCACACACCCATAAGTAGAGAAACGATCAAAATTATTACTCCAACAAGACGAGTGAGACCCGCGAATAACAGATCCGATTGAAGCATTCCTAATTTCGAAAGCAAATAGTGCCAATCGTGTTGTGGATCAGAGGTCAAGCCTAGTAATGGAATCTGCTGGGCGCGTGCATCTCCGATGTATCGGGCGAGCTCAAATAAACTTAAACTGAACCAGGAAAAGGCAACTGCAATTCCAAAGTAATCGCGCTGACGGAGAAAAATCAATGCAGCCGCCAGTGGTACAACAACTTGAAAGATGCTGCCACCCGCCATCATTAAGAATTCCCCGGCGAATGAAATTAGAACATGGCCAAGTTCATGGATGCCGAAATTGATTCCTGAAAACAAGCTGCTATATTCGTGATTCGTTAGAGTACGAAATCCTGCGTATCCCAAATACGCTAGCAGCGGTGCTCGCCATTCCCAGCGCTTCCCCTGGCACCATTCGAGCGCATCATCGCGCCAACCCTCCCATTCCATGACACCAATTGTACGACATCACGAAAAAACTTTTGTAACTGTAAATAGGGCTGCACGCTTTTTATAGCGCCAGCCCTTCACATAGGTAGTTAAATTATCAGGCAATTAGATGATTGATAGCTCTCGATTCAGCTGCGATTTTGTATTGGGTCCAGCGATTCCGTCAGAGCTGAGTCCTGTTGCAAGCTGAAACTGCTTGACTGCTTCGGCACTTCCTTTTCCAAAAATTCCATCTACAGCAATTGGAGGTAATCCCTTTGAGGCTCTCCATTGGTTCATCTGCTTTTGAAATTCCTCTACTTCCGGACCGCGGCTTCCCATTTTCAAGTTTTGCCCTGCTTGAACATTTGCGGATCCATTAACATTTTCGGCACCGGAACTCTTGCTCGAAGAACGTTCCAAATCCTGAGATTGGCCTTTTCCATTTAATAAATCCAAACCTCTTTGTAACTCCGGACCGCTCATTTCGCTCTTTAATTGTTCTTCAAGACTCATTCCGAATTTTTGTTTGTAAACTTCATTCAGCTCCCGGCGTTCGTCTGCTGACATTCCAGAAAGATTTCGAAAAACAGTTTGCTCATCCGTACCGAGTCCTTCGCATGCCTTATGAATTGAATCCGCGCGACTTTCAATGGATGGCTTTACCGGACTCCCGCCATTTCCATGAAGTAGACCAAGAGCTTTATCAAGCTCCGGACCACTCATTTCACTACGCAGTTGATCCTCCAAACTCATTCCAAATTTTTGTTGATACATTTCGTTTAACTCAGTCCGCTGTTTTTGACTTAATCCGCTCAGACTTCGAAAAACTGTATTCTCATCTGTTCCAACACCTTCACATGCCTTGAAAATTGCATCAGCACGGCCTTGCAGTAGTTGTTTGTCCAATTCTGCTTGTTTCGATTGGCCTTCAAGATTGGTTTCACTTTTACGCATTGCGCCATCAGAACGAGACGGCCGTTCCAGATCCTGATGAACTACCTGCCCTTCTACAAAACCTTCTTGATGAATCTCTTCGACTTCCGAAGATTGAACTGGACGAATCTGATCACCTGATACTCTTCCTACCATTGTTTCCTCCTGTTTGATTTCGTGAATGGAGATAGCAACCGTTATGCCAATCTGGCGGCACGACGGTACGGTAGAAAAATCAGGGGGCGATTTTGCTGAATAGTAAATTTATTTTGCAAACTTGCAAAAATTTAGGTAGCGGTTCGCATGCTAGCGCAAGGCAAAACTTCACGATGCTTTGGACACGCAACAACTGGATTTTTTCGTGCAGGATTCTTCTTATTTGCGATCGGATGAACTTGAGGTACAAATTCAAAAGGGCTAACAATTCCGCTGACCTGGAACATCCGCTGGAACTTTCCTACTGTTTCCAAGTTGGAAGGAGACAATAGGTTCTGTTTTAAGAAGTTCTGCAGTGCAAAAAGCATCATCGCCAGGAGCAGTGCAGTAATTAATACCATTTTGTCTCTCATAACAAACGACTCTATAGCAAGAGATTTGCCAACAGTTTTGTCGAGGATGAGCTTGGGAGGATTCGCCCCGACACGTTCATTTTCGGGATTCCTCGTGTCCGGTGGTGAAACATTGGGAATACCTGCGGTTTGAGATCTATAATATGAACCAGGAGGTGTGAGTATGAAGAAGTTCGGAGTTGCTGCCTTTTTTGTTGCAGCTATTTTGTTGTGCTCCGTTGAGTCTTCGTCTGCTTCAGGTTACTACGGATACAATTCGGGCTATTGCGGCGGGTATTACCCATCCTTTGGTTTCGGATTTTCTTATGGCTCTCCAGGCTATTACGCTCCGTACTATAACTATTATCCGCCTTATTACGGATATGGGTATGGATATGGATATAATCCGTATGGTTACTACCGACCGTACTATGGTTATAGTAACTACGGTTATGGCTATCGAAACTATGGTTATGGTTATCGAAACCATGGCTACAGAAACTATGGTCACGGGTATCGAAACGGATATTACGGAAGTCGCTACAACCGGCCGATTCAGAAACAACATTCTGGATACAGAGGATACAGCGGAAACACGGCAGAGGTAGCAGCGGCTACAGAGGTGGCAGCGGCTACAGAGGTGGCAGCGGCTACAGAGGTGGCAGCGGCTACAGAGGTGGCAGCGGCTACAGAGGTGGCATCCGGCGTCGTTAAGCTCAACCGCAGAGAACGCAGAAAATTCATTCTATGAGTTCAGCCTTCTCTGCGGTTTTTCTTTTGGTGCTTACTCTTTGCGTCTTAGTGGTTTAAGATTATTCACTCGCGAAAGTGGCGGAATTGGCAGACGCGCTGGACTTAGGATCCAGTCCCGTAAGGGGTGGGAGTTCGAGTCTCCCCTTTCGCATTTAACCGCAGAGACGCAAAGTTATAAGATAATTTCTCGAATGAGCAAGATAGTAATCGTCGTTTTGCTGTTAATGATCAGCACTGCAAGACTGGCCTCACCTTCAACACCTCATTTTCAAAAATGCCCGCCTTACTTCGATGTTCCTCTGAACTGGGCCGGACAAAACTATGACATAGCATTGGATGCTGTCATGCCATTGTTAGACGCTCAATCAGCGCAAAATAAACAGTGGATATTAAGTGTAAGGATCACTCCATCGTTTTTTGATGAATTGCAATTTACGTTTATTAGAAATCCTGATCGTACCGTGAAGGTGTTTGCTGTCGCACCAACTCATGGAAAGATTTCGAGTCAGTTAGAGGAAATTGAAGGAAACATACCCTAACCTTGAGTTGAATAGCGCCATTGGTATGTTGAAGGTCAAGCGGTGGCAGATCTCTTTACCGCCAAGTAACAGCCTCGAAAGTAAGATTCGATTTATTTGGGACTTTGAGCTGCCTCCCCAACCAAGAGACTTAATTTGTCTTGACGGCACAGGGTATGAAGTTTCTTTGCAAATGGAGTCAAGGAAGACTGATTTCGTTCTTGGTTGCACCGAAGGCGATGAAGATATTTTACGGATCGTTCATGATCTTCGCAACATCGTGTACGGCTTCAACAAGATTGATTATGACTTATATGATGCTTTGCAAAAGAAACAGAGTGCTAGAGCCATCCAATTTGTTAAACAAGGTGCTAATCCTGAATTTTTCACCGATGACGGTGAACAGTCATGGGGTCATGCGGTCGGCCTTGGTAACTTGGAACTACTTGAATTGATTTTGGATAAACATCCAAAAATGATTTTGCATGGCCTACCGATATACAGTGCTGCATCGATTGGAAAATCATCGGTTGTCCGTCTGATGATACAAAGAGGAGCCGATATAAATGAGGGATCTGTCTATGAGCAAACTCCATTAATTGCTGCAACAGATTATCCTGACGAAGCTCTGGAGATCATTGGCGCAACACCAGGTGATTTTGAGCTGGTTGTCAAACAATTAATTAATGCTGGAGCTGACCTGGATCGAAGAGATCACGGAGGAAACACAGCTTTGATGTCGGCAATATCAAACAAACATCAAAGAATTGCCATGGAGCTCATCGAAGCAGGTGCAGATCTTAACATCGTTGATAATTGCGGAAATACAGCGCTCATACAGGCGGCTAAAAACGGAGATCAATTGATTTCAGAAATGCTCATTCGTGCGGGTGCCGACAAAAAACCAATCAATTCTGAGGGAAAAACCGCAATGGACTATGCAGTTGAAAAAGGATTCCGTGAAATTATGCGGCTTCTCAATTGAATTTGAGCACACAGAACCTCAATTTAACTAAGAATTTATTTCTTTACTGAAACACGGAACGTAAGAAATCCAATTCCGTAAACAACGAACGCAAGAATAAAATTCATCCGGAATCCAAATGTAATCGCAAGAATTACAGATAGAATCGACCCGATTACAGTAGCATATGCGTTGAGTGCCCAGCCCCATGGGATTGCTTCAGGCGCTTTATTTCCAAGAATTCGGATACCCAGCGGAAACGGTATTCCAAGGATGAGTCCCATCGGAGCAACTAGCAATCCCGAAATGCAAAATCGCAACACTTTTTCTGCTCCTAAAAACGTTCGAAACACAATGGGCATTAATACAAGTTCAAACGTCAATAGAAGGCCAAGAGCAATTGGCAGCATTGTGAGCCATCGCGATTCAGATCCCTCACGAAAAATCCGTTGAAATAGATAACTTCCTATGCCCGCAGAAAGGAGGATCGAACACAAAACCGAAGTAATTGAATATACAGGCTGTCCTAAAAACAAAATGTGTTTTTGAATCAACGAGATCTCAATCAGGATGAAACCGAATCCCAGCGCCAAAAAGTATGCAAGTACGCTCCAGCGAGAAATCGCGGCGGGACGTTTTCCAAAACGGATAACAGGAACAAGAATAAATAGAAATGAAAGGACAGCAGCCTCTCCCAACAAAGTCACCAGCGCAAGATCACCGATGTTTACAAACTGAAGAGCACGATTCAGCTCATTGGGAAGTATGGAAGTGCTTTTCTGAAAGCTGCCGAACCTTTGAAAATGATCAAAGAACGGACGGTCATCTGTGGGAGGCGATAAATCTAGATCTGATTGACGTATGAATTCATCGCGGCTGTTAATGGCCAGCAAACGATAGTAAACATTTTGTTTTTTCTGCCACCTTGGCAAAGGAGCATAGTCAATTTGTAGACCAAGAATTATCTAGAGATTTTATTAATGCGTTCAAATCCTCATTGCTGAGTTTTCCTTTCTTCAAATAAAAACTCGTGTCGGCCCCACTTTTCTTCCGGGAAGTTACAACGACATAATTTTCCGGATCTTGAATTCCTTCTTCTTGCAAAACAACAGAAACAGTTGAAGCAGCACGTACAACACCCCAGCGGTTAATTGCCAGCATGCCGTCAGGTTTTAGATGATCCCAGTATTCGTGGAAGGCTTCTTTTGTAAGAAGATAACTTTCCGATAAATTTAGCGCTCCCGATGCAAGAGCCATGGGAGAGATGTTATGTACCTGCTGAATAAGATCGAATTGCCGTCCGGATCTTCGCAAGATAACTTCTTCCTTCATCATTGACTGTCCTGACGCCAGGATAATTAAAGATGCCTCCGATGAACTCACGATAATGACCTTGAACGAGATCAACGATTAGAGGATCCATTTCAACAGCGTCAATGGATTCAACTTTGTATGACAGCGCGTTTAGAACATCTTCACCGCCTCCAGGACCGATAATGCAAGCACTGGAACGATGATCGATTGCAAATGGAACGACCCTAAAGTTGTAACGCGGCTGAAGTTCTTTGCCATCAAAAGGCACCAGAAACGAGACATTCGATCCGCCATCTAACAACATGATTTTGTTGCGGCCCGTTGCTGGATAAACATCAATTCGTGAAACGGGACTCCATGAAGAATATTCTGGTATTTCAGCTCTCGCGTGACGTCCGCCATATTTGCTTTCTACGATCCGTTGAATTGGAAATGGGAAAATTTTTTCCACTTGCAAGAGAACAAATATTCCAGCAGCAACAAAAACTAAAGAAAATGAGAAGAGAATCTTATGCTTATATGAAAAAATTAAGGCAGCAAGTCCAGCAATCAGTGACCCTATAACCACTGCACCCGATCCGCCAGCTGCTGGCACAAGCCACAGAACGGAAAGACTTCCTAGAGAAGCTCCAATCAAATCAAATCCATACAGCTTCCCTGATTCTTGTGGAAATGAACTCAATATTGACCCGACAACATATCCGGAAAAATAAAAGGGAATTGCGAGCAGAGCATAGTGTGCCAACAACCGTATTATCTGTTCAGGCTGTTGCAAGACTGCGCTGGTTCCACCTGGAACATACAGGATGATCCGGTAAACAATGAGTGTACTCAAAGCAAACAACAACGATGAAAGTGCGAGATGGAAATTGAGTTTCTTAGGTGAGGGTTTTCGAAAGAATAAATAAACTCCACTGAATCCGAATCCGAACAATGCGGTACTGATGATTAAGAATGCAAAATGATGAAAGAACAAAACGGAAAAAATGCGGGACAAAGTGACCTCAAGCAATAACGTCGAGGCAGCTATACAAAAAATTCCGGCGCTATATCGCATTAAATCACCACATAACACGACAATTATATTTGTGTCTTTGTGGTTAATTTTATTCGTATCGCAGGGCAATGGAAGGATCGATTCGGGATGCACGGCGGGCGGGGATCCATGTTGCTGCAAATGCTGCGACGATTAATGCGAAAGCGGCAGCAACAAGCGATGAAACATCAAAAGGGCTGACTTCGTACAACATTCCGGTTAGCAATCGCGTAAACAAGATTGCTGCAAACAGTCCTGCAGCAACTCCAAAAAGAATCAAGCGCGCACTTTGCAATGCTATCCAACTCACAATCTGGTTTTGACTTGCGCCGAGTGCTAATCGAATTCCTATTTCCTGAATCCTTTGACGCACATAAAATGCAAGCACTCCATAAATTCCAAGCAACGCAAGCATTAATGCAACGATTGCAAAACTTGATACAAGCATCATTGCATATCGATCGCGCACAACAGTCGCATCCACCAGATCCTCCAATGGCGTGATGTTGTGCGGCGGCTTTTGAGGATCAATCATTTGAAGGACTTTGCGAACTGGTCCGATCAATAAACGTGGATCATTTTTTGTACGAACTGCGATGTTCAAAATCAGATAGGGACGTTGAGGATGATGGAAATAAATTTCAGGTCGCGGCTGACTCCGTAATCCGTAAAAACGAACATCATTTACGATTCCGACAACTTCGTATGGATACGTGCCTGCGGAGCTATAATCAACGACGATTTTCCTGCCGATCGCATCACCACCAGGCCAGATTTGGCGCGCAAGAGATTCATTGATGACCACAACCGATGGCGCCTCAGGACCATCAAGCGTTGAAAAAGGGCGACCTTTCACGATGGGAATTTGTAATGTGCGGAAATAATCTGTGGTTACCATTCTGACATCTGCACTTTTCTTATTTTGTTCTACTGGCAGACTCTCATGACTCCACACTGGACGTTCAAAGTCCGGCCCAAGCGGACTCGCAGGCAGCGCAGTAGCTCCACCAACCGAAGTCACTCCAGGCAACGCTTGCAGATCAGCGATCAAACGCTTGTAATATCCGCGAGATTTTTCACCCGAACCATATTTTTCCATGTCCAGAAAAATTGGAACTACAAGAACATTGTTGGGATTAAATCCTGGATCAACAGCCTGCAATCGAATAAAACTGCGGATCAACATTCCGGATGATGCAAGTAAAACCACTGCAAGTGCGACTTCAATCGCAACAAGAATGCTGCGCAAACGCTGCGTAGAAGCCCGCGATGTAGAACGCAATCCATCAGCCTGAATGACTTGCTGTTTCTTATTTCCGGCACCAACAAAAGCTGGCACCAGGCCAAACAACAGTGCTGCGAGAGTTGTAATTGCAAAAGAAATGAAAAGAACAGAACCATCGATTGAGGCCTCTGAAAGTCTTGGAAGACTCGGCTGAATTTTCTGAAGCCAATCGATGCAGACATACGCAATCGTAAGTCCCAGGAGTCCGCCTGCAATTGCAAGAATCAAACTTTCGATCATGAATTGTCGGATTAAACGTCCGCGCGATGCGCCAAGCGCAAGCCTTACTGAGCTTTCATGAATGCGAGCACTTGCTCTGCTAAGCTGCAAAATCGCAACATTAACGCATGCAATTAACATCACCAGACCGACTGCCGACATCAACACCCACAATGTTTGCTTCACATCGCCAATCATCGACTCATGTAATGGAATCAGTCGAACACCCCATCCAGAATTCGATTCAGGAAATTCAGATGCAAGCTGTTGTGCGATGCGATTCATTTGATCTTCCGCCTGGGAAAGAGTCATTCCAGAAGCTAAACGAGCAACTCCGCCTGCGTAATGCTGATCGCGAGCTAAATCATGACGCAGCCCCCATGGGATCCATAACTGAATTCCGGGTTGTGGCATTGCAAAATGTTCCGGCATCACACCGATGACTTTCCACATTCGGCGATCAAGAACGATATTTTTGCCAAGAATTTGAGGGTCACTTCCGAAGCGTCGCTGCCATAAACTGTGGCTTAACACAACAACCGGATCAGAATTCATTGCGCCAAGCGCGTTATTGTATTTGGCTTCCTGTGATTCCTTTTCCGAAAATGTACGGCCTAAAAATGGATCCGTGCGAAAAACGCGAAAGAAATCTGCGCTGACTTGAGTTGTCAAAACGACTTCAGATTGATTCGCATCTGTTAGAGTGCGGCCCATCGTGTAGTAGGCAGCAATTCCATTCAAGCCTCGTGAACGTTCTTTCCAATCTTCAACGTTTCCAGCGCTTATACCAATTTTTGTAATGCCTTTTGATTTGTTTGTATCCCAGATCTGCACCAACTCTTGCGGCTCCGGATACGGCAAAGGGCGCAACAGGATTGCGTTATAAATGCTGAATAGAGCCGTACAGGCACCAATTGCAAGAGACAATGTAATTAAAGAAACAAACGTCAAAGCGGGAGTCTTGCGTAGCATTCGAACTCCGAAGACTCCATCTTTAAAAATTGTTTCTAACCAAAACCCCAGACGCTGACCACGAACTTCTTCCTTGATTTGCTCAACTCCACCAAATTCGATCAAGGCCGCGCGTGATGCACTTTCGGATGACATTCCTGCGCGAAGATTTTCTTTTTCTTGCATCTCAAGATGGAAGGCAAATTCCTCATCTAATTCCGCTTCATTGCGCTTTCGCGAAAATAAATCGTTCCAATATTGTTTGAGGCGAGAAAGTAATTGCATAGCGTACTAGCTTTGTGTCTGCAAAATTCGAGAAACAGCTTCCACAAGCTTTTCCCATTCTTGCGTCTCCTGGGAAAGATGTTTGCGTCCCGCTTTCGTCAGCTTGTAAAATCTTGCGCGGCGATTATTTTCTGATTCACCCCATTCCGCTTCAATCAATGCCCGCTTTTCGAGACGACGTAACGCGGGATAAAGCGAACCCTGATTCACGCGAAGAACTTCCTTTGAGATTTGCTGAATCCTTACCGCTATCCCATAGCCATGCATCGGCTCCAGGGCAATAGTTTTCAGAATCAACATGTCTAATGTGCCTTGCAGCAATTCAGTTTTTGTTTCACTCATTGACTCCCCTAGACGTTCTACAGAAGAATAATCTCGCTCCTGTAGATTGTCAAGGGGAGAGGATTAAAGGGCTGGATTAGCAATACAAAAGTTACTGCAGAGTTTCAATCGAGATACAGAGTCCTGAAATGCCGAGTAACATTTTCACTGTCATTCTCCGCGGTCGTAACGAAGAGGCCGCGCAACTTTTGAAGTGCGTTCAGAACCTGTATGGTCCTGTTCTAACGCCTCATTTTGCTTTTTTGTTTCAGATACAGAAGCCTGCTTCAAAACATCAGCGATCGCTTTACGCAATGTTCGACGATTACTCATAGTGTCCTCCCGGACGTCTTTATCATTTTCGGTGGTTCTTGTCATAAAGTTGCCTCAGCCAGGGCTGAGCAATCGATCATGCCAGTAACGGTGTCGTAAGGATTTCTCGACGAGAGTGAAGCTTTTCACAATCAGAAGTGGCAACGTCGTTGAGCTAAGCGATTGTGCTGGTCTATCCGAAAAGATTTACCGCAAAGACGCCCAGGAATCAGTTTGTAAAACCGAAGTTCAAAAGAACCAAACCTGAGGATTCATTCTGAGCTGGCGGAAGATTTTGCTGCACACCTTGCACGTAAACTGACACAAAACGATAAGTGGTCGATGTTGGACTTAACCGTAATGGAATCAAATCTTGTCCACCCATTCGATCAAAATTCTTTTTCGATCGAAAAAGGGGATCCCAAAGGCCGGCCTTGTGCATTTAACATCTGAGCCCAAATCGTTCCATTCCCTTCATTGTTAAGTGGATCTTGCGCGGCGAGGATGATTCCCTGAATTCCTGAAGCACCATTTGAGAAGGTAATCACGGGATGAAATAACTTCTGGTTTGTTAATGGAGATTTAAAAGCGGGATAAGCAGGGCCAATTAATTTCAACGCGGGCGAAATTTTTCGAAGTTTGATATTAGAAGAATCTCCATACGCAACGATCCCTGTTCCATCTGGTAAAAAATCGATCTGCCCGATACCATTTCCTTTGACAACGTTTCGGATTTATTTTTTGAAAATTTGAAGGCTGAATTCCGGAAAGATCCTGGTTAAACACACCAAGAAAATAATCTAAATCCGGGGTTGAAGTCGTTCCAAATCCCGGACGATATTGAAAAAACAAAATCACAATCTTACCTGTCAGTGGATGATAAGCGAGATCTAAAATGATCGGTGCACGTGGAAGACTTTCTGCATCTTCAGTTCTTCGAATAAAAATGCCCCGGTTTACAAAACTTAAATCGCCACGCAAGACGGCTCCATACAGTCCTGCTTCCGAACCATTGCGAAGCCAGAAGACTGTATAGTTCCCTGTTCCGCTATTAAAAACAATATTAGGAAAATCATTGATAAAGGCGGATCCTGGATCATCAGTTGATACCTGTATTGGCGTTCCAATGGGACGTCCATTCGCTTTGAGTCTTTGAACGTAAACAACGAAATGAGCTCGTGGCTCGTTTGAAAATGTCAGGCCAAATTCATTTAACGCAGAATTGTAATCTGCTGAAGGGTAGTAGGTATTTGGGCCTGACACAATTTGAAATTCTGAACCTACTGCATTTCCCTGGGCGACTAATCAGACGCCCCCATGTGCTATGGCCGGGATGATTGCCAGGGTGACGCTCCCAAACGGCAAGAGCCTGATTTGTTCTGGTATTCATTGAAAAGTCTGGATGAACTTTAAATTGGACCGATTGTCTGGCTGCAAAAATAGTTCTTTTTACAGGAAGTGGTGTCGCAAAAAGAGTTACTGAAAAAAGCAGAATCAATAAACAAAACTTTCTCATGCAGGACACCAAAAGCTTTTACAATTATTGCATTGAAGTAGAAGAATAAAGTTTGTTCGACATGAAAGTCTATTTTTTACGAACAAACGGGTACTTTAATCGAACGAAATTACTTATTGTGAATCGCTTGTGAGTTTTTCCAGAAATTTTGCGTAGCCAGCTTTCGCGGCATCCACTTCTTTTTTGTAATCAAATTGTGGCTTCGCTGCTGCTGAAATTTTGACCATAATCGGTCCTCGTTCTCCAAACATTCTTGCATTCACTTCCTCATCCATTGCAGGACCGCTTCCGCCTGGTGCGAATCTTCCTTCTTCTGCTTGTTTTTTGAGCCATGCATCATCACCCATCATTGAATCCATCGCAGCAATCAACTTAGCTCCATCCATTTGAACGCTAACTGTTGTTGCGTCGATTTTTTTCATGTTCGTCGAAGACTCCACAGCCGATGGCAGTTTGTAAATTAATTCCTGTTTTATTTTTTCAAGAATTGGACCCATCATCGCTTTCATTTGCTTCCACTCTTGTTTTGCACTGCTCGATCTGAGCTCTTAATTTCAGCCTGGGTCGGCTTTGTAGGAGGTTCGTCACCGTCCTCCCTATCTTCAATTTGCAGCATTAAACTATTTCCTTCTTTTGTGAATGTGGCCTCCTTACCAAAAGTTTCTAAATCCAAACTGGAAATTTTCGGAAAGTAAGCTGTACCTTTAAACGCGATGCGTCCTTCTTTGGTTTGTTCGTAGGTCACATTTGTCCATGCATCGATTCCCTTCGATTTTTCCAGCAGCTCCTTCACCTGTCTTGGAAGCATCTTTTGGGTCAGTACTTGGAGGCGCTCCTGGCATTCCGGTTTCAAATGAACCAACGATGATTACTTTTCCAGAGCCATCCGGATTCAACACATATTCTTCTTTTGATTCAAAACAGCCTGCTAAGCAAAAAAGGCAAGAGTGATAGAACTAAGAAAAGAACTTTTCGCATTTGATCTCCCGTTTTTAGGTCTTGATTTAGAGAAGTCCCTTTTGAAGTGCCAGTTCTGCATTTAAAATTGCACCCCCTGCTGCACCACGGATTGTATTATGTGACAGTAAAACAAATTTGTAATCTAACAAAGGACACTTCCGTAGCCGTCCAATACTGACAGCCATTCCTTTATCCAGATTTCGATGAAGTTTCGGCTGCGGATAATTAGGTTCATCAAAATAATAAATCGGACGCAAAGGTGCAGTTGGAAGTTTCAGATTGCTGAGGTTCAGCAGAAAATTCATTCCAGGCCTGATTTCACTTCTTCAAAAGTTGCTTTTGATGCAAGCTTGATTGAAACGCATTCTGAATGACCATCCTGAACCGCAACTCGATTACATGAAGCACTAATCGCAATTTTGGCGAATTCGATCGCCTTCCCTGTGTATTTCCCAAGAATTTTCAATGGTTCCGTTTCCATTTTTTCTTCCTCACCCGAAATGAATGGAACGATATTATCCACAATGTCGAGACTCGCAACGCCCGGATAGCCCGCGCCTGATAAGGCCTGAAGAGTTACAACATTGACTTGACTGACTCCAAAGCGATCCACAAGCGGCTTGAGCGTCATTGTCAAACCAATCGCTGAACAATTTGGATTTGTAACGATTGCTCCTTTGCCGAATTGTTGAGTCGCAATGAGTTGAAGGTGATCGGGATTTACTTCTGGAATCAGCAACGGAACATCTGAATCCATTCGATGATTTCGGCTGTTGGAAAAAACGAAATAACCGCTGCGCGCAAATTGCTCCTCAACTTCACCTGCAATGCTTGAATCAAGCGCAGAAAAAACAACGCGGCAAGGAAGTGTAGGCAAACATTCGGTAACAGTCATACCGCCAATTTTCGGATCCAGAGGTGTGGATTGAAACCAATGAACGACTTCTTTGTAAGTCCGTCCGGCTGAACGTTCAGACGCAGCAAGTGCAGTAATTTCAAACAATGGATGGCTTGTCAGCAGTTGCACAAACCTTTGGCCAACACTGCCAGTTGCGCCAAGTATTCCAACTGGAATCATGATTTTTTACCGCTAGAGAACAAATCTAAATCACTCGTAAGATATCAGCAAGAACTCCTGCGGCTGTAACCGCGGGACCTGCCCCCGGACCCCGCACTACCAGAGGGTTTTGTGAATAACGCTCCGTTGTAAAAGCAATAACATTATCACTTCCAGCTAACCGAATAAAAAGGATGTGAATTCGACACAAGCTTGCACTCCCACTTTACCTTTGCCATCTGCAAGTGTAGCAATGTGACGCAGAACTTTGCCTTCAGCTGCTGCTGTTGATCGCCAACGTTCGAATGAAGCATCCTCTTCTTCAAGCTTCTGCATAAACACTTCAACGTTTTCAGCATCTCTTACAGCTTTCAGGAACCAAACTTTGAACTTCAATGTCATGCCATTTCCATTGGTAAACCGATTGTACGTGCGAGTATCAGCAATTTTCGCGCAACATCGAGACCATTTAAATCCTCACGCGGATCTGGTTCTGTATATCCAAGTTCTTTTGCTTCACGAACAATCTTGCTGAATGAAATATCTGAACTAAAACGATTGAATAAATAACTCAAAGTTCCGGATAGAATTGCTTCGATTTTAAGGATTCGATCGCCGCTCAAAATTAAATCTTTTAAAGTGCCAATCACAGGCAGGGCCGCTCCTGCGGTCGTTTCATAAAGCAGCCGCGCGCCGGATGTTTTCAAAGCATCGATCAAGTTGACGAACTCCGGATAAGAGCCAGTAAGTGCTTTTTTGTTGGCTGTAATAATAGAGACACCTGAAGCAAGCAGCGGCGAATAAATATTTCGAATAGTCTCGCTCGCAGTGCAATCTACGAAAACCGGAGCTGCCGCCGGCAGCTATGAAAAAGTTGTGCAAAAATGTCAGGCTGTGGAGGCGCAATTGATTGCATCAGCGATTCATGCCAGTCCTGAAGTTGAATTCCCGCTGTATCACGAATCATACGCGTGCTGTTTGATATGCCAACCACTCTGAGATCGATTGAATTCTCCTTTCGCAAAAAAGTTTCCTGTTGTTGAATTAAGTTCAACAATGTACTTCCAATTAAGCCTGTTCCCGCAACAAAAATGCTGATCCTATGTGAAGTTGGAAAGAAGAAAGTATCGTGCACAGCCCGAAGTGCTTTTGCTTCATCGTGATCGGAAATGACGACAGAAATATTTCGCTCGGACGATCCTTGTGCGACTGGCAACAACATTTACTCCATCATTTCCGAGAGCTTGAAAAAGACGTCCGGAAATTCCAGGAGTGTGACGCATGTTATCGCCAACTACAGCCATGATCGACAGATTCTTTTCCAGAACGAGCGGGTCCACCTGATGTGCAAGAATTTCCAGCGAAAATTCTTCCTCAATCACTTCCGTCGCCTCTTCATCCTGCTTCGGATCAACGGCAATACAGATCGAATGTTCCGACGATGCTTGAGTAATCAAAACTACACTGATTCCTTTTCGAGCTAAAGCGCCAAACAAGACGACTGGAAATTCCCGCAATGCCGATCATTCCGCTTCCCTGAATAGTCATAAGCGAAACATTGGAATCGATGACAGCCCTTTAATCGGATAATTGCTCTGAGGTGCAGATTCACTGATTATAGTGCCAGGAAATTCTGGCGCAAAAGTATTTTTGATTCGGATGGGAATTCCGCGATCCAGTGCTGGCTGCATCGTAGGCGGATGAATGATCTTTGCACCAAAATGCGACATTTCCATCGCTTCTTCATAAGTCATTGAATGAATCGAAAATGCGGTTGGAACCTTATTCGGATCGCTTGTCATTACGCCATCAACATCCGTCCAGATTTGAATTTCAGACGCATTTAAAGCAGCCGCGAGAATGGAGGCCGTATAATCCGAACCACCCTCGCCCCAAAGTTGTTGTTTCACCCGTTGCTGCTGAAGCAATAAACCCGTCGCAACTCCGCAAAAAGGATCATTTTCAAATTGTCTTTGAATGAATGGATCACTTACATCAAACAAAACTCGCGCAGAGCCGAAACGAGAATCAGTTTTAATAATCGAACGTGTATCCAAGAAACTTCACCGATGCACTTTTTGTCGCGAGCAGCTTCAGCAATAATCCGTGCGGATAAAAGTTCGCCGAAACTCATAATTACATCGAGTGTCCTTAGTGAAAGTTCACGAATTAGAAATACTCCATGCAATGCGTCGTTCAATTCTTTCCAGCGTAAATCAATTTCTTTTCGAAACGTTTCAGACGCAGATTCGACTAGCTTTCGAATCGCATCTTCATGTCGATCCTTTAAGAGCAGAGAAATTCTGAAGGTACGAATCGTCGCCTTTTGAAGCCGATCGTCCTAATTGTATAAGTTGATCTGTAACGCCTTGAAAAGCAGATACAACGACTACTAAAGATTCTTCCTTTGAAGTCTCCAGAAATAGATCAACTACATTTTTGATCCTTTCAGGATTTCCGACAGAAGAGCCGCCAAATTTTAAAACCTTCATTAATTGAGTCCGTGTTTATTTTTCCGTCAGTTGAATGATCTTGTCAGAAAATTGGGGATATTGTTTTAAAAGAAGTTCACGGATGCCTTGTTCGTAATCCTGGTACTCAAAGCCAGGAGAAACAGTGCATCCAAATAATGTGTACTCACCAGTTGTATGTATCCCTTGCCAGCATCCAGCTGGGACAATGATCTGGGGACGCTCACCTTTTTCTAGATCTGAACCAAGCATGATGATCTCACCTTTGCCATCTGCCGACAAAACTATCAACTCAGCCGGTGCGCCTGAATAGAAGTGAAAAATTTCGTCGGATTTCAAGCGGTGCAATTCCGAAAAACCATCTTTGGTCAAAAGGAAATAAATGGCAGAACTATAAGATCGAGCACCTTCATAACGAACCGGAAGAGATTCCCCGGTTAGTTTTTCGTGAGCACGATACGTTTCGGCGAAATATCCTTTCTCACGCGGATGCGGCTGAAGTCCGAGTTTTTGAACGATCTGTTCAGGTTTCATCCTTACAACACTATTGTCTTACCCAGGTGACGTGAGATTAGATCTCCGATGACTTTGATCATCGATTCATGGGTTTTATCCAGAACAAAGGTCCGTACCTCATTATCCCAATCAAACTTAAAACTTGTTGAAAGTGCAGAAACCCAAATTTGTCTGGCTGCTGCATTCGGGCTGATGATAAATCGCGTTGCGGAAGGTTCTTCGAAGATAAGAGTCAGCATTCCACCACCTGATTCCACTTCGAAATCATGATCTTCTGAAACAGGAATCAGTCGCTCTTCAAGTTCTTCAATTGCCTCAATAGCGTGATTTCTAAATTCAATTTCATTTGACATATTAGACTCGTATTTTGTTTCGGAGAAAGAAATTATATTCCGAGAACTCTTCGCGAATTTTCTTAAACATTTCCTCAGGAAGACGAACGTCTGAAGCCGAAGCATTTTCTTCCACCTGATGCGGATTTTTTGCACCAGGGATCAGGCAGCTCACTCCTGAAAAATGAAGAAGAAATCCCAGCGAAATTGATGCAAGTGGCTTTCCCATTTCAGCAGTTGATTTCTTGGATTCGACGTACGGCCGTAAGTGTTTCTTTCATTCTCCGCGGGTTTAGATAATTACTTCTGTTATCGTTTGCAAAAAATCGATCTGTTTCCTGAAACTTTCCCGTTAATAATCCAGAAGCTAATGGAACACGAACTATAATCCCTACACCATCTGATTCAGCCTGCGGAATCAACTTCCTTGCAGGTTCTTGATTCAAGACATTGAACAACACTTGAAGCGTATCAACTTTATGTTGTTTCAAAAGCTCAAGACCTTCTTCGGGATTACTGATTGAAACTCCAACTGCACGAATTTTGCCTTCGTTTTTTAACTCTTGCAAAACTTCAAATAAGTCCTGACTTCTATAATCATTGGATTCAGGATTGTGAAATTGATAAACATCAATGACTTCACGATTCAATCGGCGAAGACTTCCTTCAATCGATTCACGAACATATGTTGCGGAAAAATCTTTTCGAGCGCCTTGTTCATCGATCCTATTTCCAACTTTAGTGGCGATGATTACATCCTTCCCCTTTAAAGATTTTCCCAGAAGCTCTTCGCTGTGGCCCCTTCCGTACATATCGGCGGTATCGAAAAAGTTGATTCCAAGATCCAACGCTCGTTCGATTGCAGCGATCGATTCAGCGTCGGTGACATCCCGCCATCCCACCGGAAAGCCGGAGACATCCATTGAACCGCCAATCGCCCAGGAGCCAAAGCCAATTTCAGACACACTGTAGCCCCGTTTTGCCAAGGAGTCGATATTTCATATGAATCGAATTATTATATTTCCTTCTTTTCGAGTCCAGTCTTGGAGAATTCATGAAAGCAGGAATTGTAGGGTTTCCCAAAGTAGGAAAGACTACTTTATTTAATATATTGACGAGTGGCCATGCGGAGACTTCCCGATTTACGCAAGGGAAGAAAGGTATCAATATTGGCGTGTCGGAGGTCCCCGATCAAAGGTTGGAGAAACTTTACGAAATGTTCACGCCAAAAAAGAAGACTCTAGCCACAACTGAATTTGTTGATCTTGTAGGCGTGAACCGGGGTGAAATCAAAAACAGCGAATATTTAGCCAACCTGCGCACAGTGGATTGTTTAATTCACGTTGTTCGGGCTTTTGAAGATCCTGAAATGGGAGTGGCAGCAACTGACATTCATCCACACGATGATATTCAGGAATTCAATCTTGAATTGATACTTGCCGACATGGATGTAATTCAAAACAGGTTGGAAAAGCTTCGACTCTTAGTAAAGAAAATGAAAAACAAGGAAAACGAGGAAGAACTTGGATTGCTGGAGCGTTGCATCGTTCAACTCGAAAATGAACGTCCAATTCGCGAACTGGAGTTTGAGGCTCAAGAAAAAAGACGACTGCGCAGTTTTGCATTTCTAAGTGAAAAACCGTTGCTTCACATCATTAATTTAAGTGAAGACCGGCTTTCGGAGAGAGACAAATACATTTCAGAGGAACTTCGGAAAGATCAGGAGATTACGTACGTTTGCGGAACGCTGGAACAACAGATCGGAGAACTTGGAGCTGATGATCGCCAGGAATTTCTTGATCAATATCATTTCACTGAAAGCGGAAGAGATCGTGTGATTCGAACAACCTTCAAACTGTTGGACTTACTTTTGTTTTTTACAGCCGGTCCTGAAGAAGTGCGTTCCTGGCCATTGCCACGTGGAATGAATGCACAAAAGGCGGCAGGTACAGTTCATTCAGATATGGAACGTGGTTTTATACGCGCAGAAACTGTTTCTTATGAAGATTTTCTGAAAACAGGATCTTTTGCAGAAGCAAAAAAACAAGGTGTGTTTCGATTGGAAGGCAAAGAATATGTCGTGCAGGATGGCGACATCATCACGTTTCGTTTCAATGTGTAGTTTGTGAAATGATTGATTCAGTGACTGCTGTCATTCTTGCGGGTGGAAAAAGCAGCCGAATGGGCAGCAATAAAGCCTTTCTGCCACTTGAAGGCGTACCGCTCATTGAACGTGTCCGTCTGACGCTTGCAGAAATTTTTTCTCATATTATTCTCAGCACGGCTTCTCCAAATACATATGAAGAGATAGCTCTCAACGAAGTCGTCGATCGTTATCCTGAAACAGGGCCTCTTGGCGGAATCACTTCAGTTCTGGAGACCGGGGAAAAGAGAATTTTCTGCGTCGCCTGCGATATGCCATTTCTAAATCGGGACTTAATCGAATATCAGTGCTCGGTTACCGATTGCGATGCTGTTGTGCCTATCTGGAAAGGCCGTCCGGAAGTGCTTCATGCCGTTTATGATCGCAATTTGTTGAATGAGTTTCAGAAGAGTCTGAATGAAATGCGATTCAAAATCAGTGATTCATTTCGAGATTCACACATCCGATATATATCGGAGGAAGAAATCCGGCGTTTTGATGCGGCAGGACTTTCATTCCGCAATATTAACACTCCCAAAGACTACGAACGGCTGAAGATTTGAAATTAGATTCATCTGGAGGGCGAGCGTCTCTGCTCGCCGGAGTTGAGGCAGGCAGGGACGCCTGCCCTCCGGAAGAAGAAACTTTGCTATAATCCAAGCCTTTATGAAAATCTTAATGATTGCCCCTGAACCATTTTTTGAGCCCAGGGGCACGCCTTTCAGCGAATATTTTCGGATCAAAGCCCTTTCGGAACTGGGTCATGAAGTTGATCTTGTAACGTATCCGATCGGCAAAGATGTAGAAATTCCAAAGCTTCGGATTTTCAGATCAATGAAGGTTCCATTTGTCAGCAAGGTAAAGGTTGGGCCTTCGCTCACAAAATTGCCTTTGGATTTTTTCCTATTTTTTTCAGCGTTGAAATTGTTGTTGAAGAATCGCTACGATGTGATTCACACACACGAAGAGGCTTGTTTTTTCGGCGGAGTTTTGAGCCGGATCTGGCGCATCCCGCATGTCTATGACATGCATTCTTCGCTGGCACAGCAGTTTGCAAATTTTAACGTCACGAAATCCCCGTTGATTCATCGTTTTTTACGTTTCTTTGAAAAACGTGCATTGCTTTCTTCAGATGCAATCATTGCGATCTGTCCGTATCTCAGTGATCATGTGCGTGAATCGGGAGTAACTCGCCAGGTTTTTGTTATAGAAAATACACCGGAAGCCGATACATTTTTCCAGGCTAAGCCTGCGAAATCAGATCTGGATGAAAAACTAAGGGGACGTCGCATCGTTCTGTATGCTGGAACCTTCGAACATTATCAAGGTCTTGATCTCTTATTGGAAAGCATTCCTTTTGTGTTGAAACAGGATCCGGAAATTATTTTCTTGCTGGTTGGCGGCGATCGAAATTCAATTGAACTCATTCGTAAGCGAGCCGAAGAAGTTGGTGTGCAGAACAATGTAATTCTAAAAGAGAAGGTTCCAGTTGATCAGGTCGCTCAGTATCTTGAGCTCTCTTCGGTTCTGGTTTCACCGCGGAAATCAGGAACCAATACGCCGTTAAAAATTTATTCTTATTTGCGTAGCGGACGGCCCATTGTGGCTACCAATCTCGTTACACATACGCAGGTTTTGAATCCCGAGATCGCTGTGCTAACAGAACCCGAGCCGAAAGCCTTTGCCGAAGGGATTCTAAAAGCACTTCGCAATCCAGAAATAAACAGCATGGTTGAGCGGGCGCATCAAGTTGCACTAGAAAAATATAGCTACCGTGAATATCTTGCTAAAACTTCCAATCTTTATTCGTACGTAAATAGCTTGAAAAATAACGAGCCATTTTTGAAGAATAATATCAGCGAAAAATTGGTTTAGGCAGTTCATGGATCAAACAAAAGATCACTACAGCTACCGAGTTTATGCCGATCCTAATGTTGCTCGTACATTTGATCAGCTTCGATTTGGCGGATCGGTTGGTGAGTACATTAAATGGGTACAGGAAGAAATGGTCTTCCGGGAACTCCATGACGTAAAGGGATGGAAGATTGCTGATATCGGAGCTGGAACAGGCCGATTAACGATTCCATTGCTAGAAAAAGGCGCGAAAGTAACCGCATGTGATGCGTCGGCTCAGATGCTGGAAGTTTTGCAGGAGAAGTCGAAGAACCCTCATTTAGAAACGCGCGTAGTGGATGCACAAGCGCTCCCATTTGAAGATCGGACCTTCCAGTGTTCGTTAAGTTTTCGATTGTTGATGCATGTCATTGATTGGAAAAAAGCGTTAAGTGAAATCTGCCGGATTTCAGATGACCGGGTCGTCATTGATTTTCCGGCTAAACATGGATTTCTACGTTTGGTTCCTGCGTGGCATTCGATTCGTGGACTTGTTTCACAAAACGTTCAATCTTATAAGACGCTAAATCCTGAAGAAGTATTTTCGGAGCTTCGAGGGCATGGCTTTGAAATCACATCCATGGATCCGGGATTCTTTTTGCCAATTGCAGTGTATCGAATGTTTCATAGCAAACGTTTGATGAATGGCGCCGAAAGATTTTTTTCAGGCCTGACTTTAAATAAACATTTCGGTTCTCCGGTTACCGTTTTTGCCAGGCGAACTCGATGAAGTTTCGTTCATACTGGTTGAAGCTTGCTGTCGGAATTATTCTCGTAGTACTGCTCTTCTTATTTAAGGTCAATCTTTCCGAATTTGGTGCCGAGTTAAAACAAAGCAATCTGCGCTGGATCATTGCTGCAGGGTTTCTCCATATTATTGGACTGTTATTAAGCGCGTATCGGTGGCAGCTCCTGCTAGCAGTACATGAAGTTCGCGCTCCATTGCTGGATTTGATCCAATCCTATCTGATCGGCGGATTTTTCAACAACTTCCTTCCAACAAGAGTGGGCGGCGATGTTTACAGAATGGTAGATTCTAAGAAGTATAGTGGCTCGCTGCTGCGTCCTTTTGCGGTAATCATCGTTGAACGTCTTTCCGGTATTTACGGGCTTTTGCTCATTGGAATAACCGCGCTTGCGTTTTATCCAAGACTCAGCGAAGTCAGAGGATTTGCGATTGCCTTATTAAGTCTGGCAGTCATCGGTTTTTTAGCTGTACTTCTCTTTTATGGAAGTGAACGGTTTTCAAATTTCTTAAAAAAGCTGGCTTCGAAACTGCCGGCGAGAATTTCAAGCAAAGTAATAGGGCTAGTTGATGCATTTTGGGCTTTTTCCGGAGCAAAAGGGGTTGTCTTCTACGCTTTCATGCTTGGATTGTTGCTACAAGCGAATGTAATTCTCTATTATTTTTTCATAGCACAAGGAATCGGCATGAGCCTTACTTTCCTTGAGGCTTGTATCGTCATGCCGATCCTGATTTGCATTCAGCTAATACCACTTACGCCGAATGGAATCGGGGTGCGTGAGTTCTCATATATTTATCTTTTGCAGCCGTTCGGAGTGTCTGAGGCGCAGGCTGTAGTATTTTCGTTGTGGGATTATGTTTTGACATTTTCCTATGGAATCATCGGCGGAATTTTATACCTGGTGAAAAAAGAAAAGACTTCTGAGTCTTTGCAGTAAGAATTTATGTACACAGAAATTATCGTTCGCGGAGCCAGACAACATAATCTGAAAAATATTGACCTGGATCTGCCCAGAAATCGATTGATTGTTATCACAGGATTAAGCGGCAGCGGCAAATCTTCGCTTGCATTTGACACAATTTTTGGTGAAGGTCAGCGAAGATACGTTGAGTCGTTGTCAGCGTATGCAAGACAATTCTTACAAATGATGGAAAAGCCTGATGTGGATTCGATAGAAGGCTTGTCACCTGCAATTTCCATTGAGCAAAAAACGATTACTCGGAATCCAAGATCAACTGTAGCGACGGTTACAGAAGTGCAGGATTATTTACGTCTGCTTTACTCACGGCTGGGTACGCCATTCTGTCCGCACTGCGATATCCCAATTCAATCGCAAACGGTCGATCAGATTGTCGAACAGATTCTGGCAAATGATAAGCAATCAGAGATTCAGCTGCTCGCTCCAATTGTTCGCGGAAGGAAAGGAGAATATCGAAAGGAACTGGAAGAGTTCTTAAAGAAAGGATTTTCGAGAGCACGAATCGATGGAACATTTACTTTTCTCGATAAGCCTACAAAACTCGAACGTCATAAAATGCACACGATTGAACTTGTAGTTGATCGTTTTCCGCTGGGGGATGTTCAGCGTGACCGGATCAGGAATTCCGCAGAATATGCATTGAAACTTGGCAAAGGGGATCTTGTCGTATTTTCTGGATCGAAAGAAAAACTATTTTCCATTAATCGGGCATGCGCAAAATGTGGATTTAATTTTCCTGAGCTTGAACCACGGTTCTTTTCTTTCAATTCACCCATCGGAGCGTGTCCGGAATGTGATGGAATCGGTGAAGTTGGTTCTACTTCAAAACTTTATCGGATAGCAGAAAAAAAGGCGGAAGACATTCTGATTACAACGACTCCATCGGCGCGGGAATTATATTACTCACCCACCAAAGATGCTCTCGATCAATGGCAGGTTGCCGAAGATGAATTGGATGAAGAGGAAAGCGTCGTTTGTCCTGTTTGTAACGGGGCAAGGCTTCGAGAGGAAGCGATGGCTGTGCGAATTGGCGGCCGGAATATCGCTGAAGTTATGAATCTTTCGGTAACGTGACGCAGACCGTTTGTTTGAATCGTGGAAATTTAGCGATCAAGAGTTTCTGATTGCTAAGCCAATTCTGCGTGAGATGCGCGAAAAACTCGGATTTTTGGGCCGGGTTGGTTTGGACTATGTAAGTCTTGATAGAAAGATCGCAACTCTCTCCAGCGGTGAAGCTCAACGGGTGCGACTTGCCAGTCAAATCGGAGCTAAACTTCGCGGAATTTTATATGTCCTGGATGAGCCGACGATTGGCCTGCATCCTCGCGACAACCAACGACTCATTGATGCACTGGTGACAATGAAGGACCTTGGGAATACCGTGCTTGTTGTTGAGCATGATGAACAAACCATTCGCTCGGCTGATTACGTTGTTGATCTTGGCCCCAGGGCAGGCAAGAACGGTGGGGCAGTTATTGCGGCCGGAGACTTGGCAACAGTTCTAAAGAGCGATGAGTCTTTAACTGCAGCATATCTTACAGGAAGGAAAAGGATAGAAGTACCTTCATCACGCCGAACTCCTTCCCGGGGGTTTGTTCAAGTCCTGGGAGCCGCCGAACACAACCTTAAAAACATCAATGCAAAGTTCCCTATCGGACTCCTGACAGTAGTGACCGGAGTATCCGGCTCAGGTAAATCAACACTTGTGCTGGACATTTTGCATAAAGCCATATCCAAAGTTCTGTACAAATCAAAAGCAATTCCTGGTAAACACAGCCGCATTGAGGGGGTCGATCAGATTGATAAAGTAATCAATATTGACCAGGCGCCAATCGGGCGTACCCCACGGTCAAATCCCGCAACCTATGTGGGTCTTTTCAATCACATCAGAGACTTCTTTGCGCAACTTCCGGAGTCGAGAATTCGGGGCTATTTGCCAGGCAGGTTTTCTTTTAATGTCACAGAAGGCAGATGTGCCGAATGCAGAGGCTACGGCCAAACCCGAATCATCATGCATTTCATGCCCGATGTCTTTGTGCGCTGTGACGTTTGTGGCGGAAAACGATACAACCAGCAAACTCTCGAAGTAACCTACGAAGGTAAAAATATTGCGGATGTTTTGGACATGACAATCTCCGAAGCTCTCGATTTTTTTCAGTATCATCCACAGATGAAAGCCAAATTGGAAGTCCTCGAACAGGTAGGACTGGGCTACATTCACCTCGGACAATCCGCAACGACCCTGTCGGGTGGAGAAGCGCAACGGATCAAACTAGGAAAAGAACTCTGCAAACGAAGCACAGGAAAAACGCTCTATATTCTCGATGAACCAACAACAGGACTTCACTTCGAAGATGTAAGACACCTCCTCGAAATCCTCCTTCGATTAGTCCAAAACGGAAATACAGTCATTGTGATCGAGCACAACCTCGAAATTGTAAAGTGCGCAGATTACATTCTGGATCTTGGACCTGAGGGAGGTGTCGGTGGCGGACAAATTGTAGCCGAAGGAAGTCCAGAAGTCGTTGCGAGATCAAAAAAATCCATCACAGCCCGCTACATCGCCGAGCTTCTCGCCCCAAAAGCCACAGTCAGATAACAAAACCTCATAGTGTTTCGTCTTAAAGAAAGCTAAACTTTTACAAAATCGATGCTTCACAATCGTCTAAATCTCATTCGTTGAAAATCGCAATTGATATTTCCCGAATGGGATTAAATCGCCGTCTAAGGTCAAATAATGAGGTAACACAGTAATGACAGAACTCATATTTCATCGCCTTTAATAGTGTCAAGGCTGCTTAGACCTTGAGGTGTAATAACTCGAGACAAAAAGACGAAACTGGTGATTATGGTGTTTGATGGAAAAGCGAATTTTGAAAATTGAGGACAATATTAAACCTACATTTCGTAAGTCTGATTTCCAGCTTTGTCGACGATTCTGACTACTTACATTTCTCCAATCATGCTTTAATTCATGCAATAGCAACAACACTAAACATCAAGCAATTCTCAGTATATGTACACAAATACACTCAATTTATGTACACTTTTGATCAACATTTGATATGAGAATACAGTGAATGCCAGCAGAGAGCAGGCTCTTATGTCGATTACTTAGGTTCCTTCTTTGATCTTTTTCCTCGAGGAACGTACTCGAAGTCGATCATTTTGTCAGTCAGATCGTCCTTATGCTTATCAACATAGTCTCGGATCGCTAATTGGCAGAGATCAGCTACGGTTAGACGACTATTCTTAGTCTTAGTTACATAGGCAGCATACTTAGCCAGAAGCTCAAGGTCGCTCCGTAGAATGTTGACCTGTATCCTCGTTAATTGGCCTTTCCTCTCAAGAAATTCCTCGAAATCTTTTAATTCCATCATATGCTCCGTTTTAATGTAGTTTCTCGGTGAGTATATCATGATCAAGGCGCCAGAGTGACCGGAGATATGTCCCTATGAAGGTAGAGTCTGAGAACATACACTGGTTCGGAGAGATTGCTGTAACTGGGTCAGGAAGCTAAAAGTTTGCCACGAGAGGCTAGACGGTTTGAATGATCTATTTCATCTGGAAGAGAAGCAAGTAAGGCGTCCGCTTTGAGGCGGACGCCTCCAGCTTTAGAATCTGAAGACAGTTGAAAGAATGAAATCTACTGTGCCATCCTCGGCACTTTCAATTGTGTTTTCATCTATGGTGATCTTTGGGCTGAGATCAACTGCGAAATCAAGCTGGAAATTCCCTTTGGTCATACCAGCTCCGAGAGTAATATGATGAAGATCTTTCCCAGGATCCGATCCAAAAATAGGGCGCAGGAAGGTATCAATTTCGGGATTTGTTGCACGCGCCAGGAAGAATCTGTTGGGCTCTTGGCGGTAATATCCACTGCGAAATGCTACGATCCATTGATCGGCGGTATGCAGATATTCTGCACCTACGTGGAAGTTAGTTCCATCTTCGATGTTAAATTCGATCTCGTTTGCATTGTCAATAACCGGGAGCAGGTGGGTAAAAAGAGAATAGCCGGTATCAACGCTTTCCAACTGTGAATGCAAAACCCTTACGATGTCGAAATTAATGTTCCAATTAGGATTTGGCTTAATCGATACTCCGGCTCCGAATGAATCCGGCACATCAAAATCGCTTTCCGATTCGCCTGTTCGGGCAATGATAAGGGGGTTGCCGCCGAAATCTACGTTATCAACAAACGCTTCGAGTTCGAATTCCGGTTCGTATCTGTACACGGCTCCGATTGAAATTGTTGAATTCGCGCGGACCAGAACTCCGGCTGTAAATCCTACACTCGTTTCATTGGAGTTGATGGTGGACACAAAATGGTTGCCATGAAAAGGTTGATCTTTTTGGCGCGCTGCAATTGTTGAATTAAATTCAAAATCCGCGATTTTGATATTGCCACCCAGTGACAAATGATCACCCAGTTTGGCTGCGATTGAAAATCCATAATTTGTATGCTTGATTACAGATTCGCCAACAAAATTATTTGGTTCGATAAAATGAAATGGGCTAGATGAAACGCCGCCATCTACACTTGCTTCCGTTTTGATCAATTCGTGCCGCGAAAAAGCAAAAGTGATAAAGTCAATTGGATAAACGACACTTATAAAACCAATCTGATGCACTGCATCTAATGTGTCACTGGAATGAAATTCAGCGATTGTAGAATCCAACTCTCCACCTGGATCCGGATTTGTAATCGGTGTTGGATTCAGATCAAAGTTAGAAACTGGAATTTGAACAATATTATTTGTAACAGATCTTGGATTTTCGTAACCGTATTCCAGTGAGAATTCTGGACGAACCAGCAGACTGAGTCCGGCTGGATTCGTTTCAGCGGCCGTTGCGTCATCGGCAAGGCCTATGAATGCACCGCCCATAGCTCGCGCGCGAGCGCCGGGTGTAGAAAGATTCAAACTGAATGCACGAAAGATTTCCTCGTCCGTAACAGCATAAATATTTGATACGGAGGCGAGAACAAGGACAGCCGCCAGGCATACCAGAATCGTTTTCATAGTCTCTCCTCTTTGGATTGTGATGAGCTTTAAGGACCCCAAAGCTCTCTCCAAAATCCCCAATCAGCCTACCAGAGAAGGGGCCAGGAAGTCAAATAGTAGGATAAGGGTAGTATTGTCCTTGTAGGAATGACCGTAAATTGTTCCAAATGCGGAAAAATTCGGCGATTGTAGGGGAGTTATGACTCCCCTTATTTATTCACCAAAACGGTTTGAAGGTCCTCTACTTCTGCCAGGTGCTGAGCGTCGAGGCATCCGATCACGATCTCCACCTCCATACCGTGGGCGTTCGCCATCACGTCTGAAATCACCACGATTCTCACCGCCGCCTTCGCGTGGCGGTCTTGGGTCTGTTGAATATCCTGGCGGTGGAGTGGGCGATGCAAATTCTTTATGACTTAATCGGATCTTTCCATTGTCAGCAATTTCGATGACACGTACCATAATTTCCTGACCTTCTGAAATGAAGTCGCGCACATCGCGAACACGGAATGGTGCAATTTCAGAAACATGTAGTAAGCCTGATTGACCTGGAAGAATTTCAACAAATGCACCGTATTCTTCCAATCGTTGAACTTTTCCTAAATATTCACGGCCGCGTTCTGCTTCGGCAGTTAGATTTTCAACGATCTGCTGAGCCTTCTTCGCCATTGATTCATCGACACTTGCAATTGTTACTGAGCCGTCATCTTGAACATCGATTTTTACACCGGTTTGTTCAATGATGCCGCGAATCACTTTGCCACCCGGTCCGATGACATCGCGAATCTTTGAAACAGGAATTTTCAATGAAATTAAACGCGGTGCAAATGTTGAAATTTCTTGACGCGGTGCTGAAAGCACTTCTTGCATTTTGCCTAGAATAAATTCTCTTGCTTCCTTCGCTTGATATAATGCTTCCAACATTAGCTCGCGCGAAATGCCTTCGATCTTTATATCCATTTGTAAGGCTGTAAGACCATTGCTTGTGCCGGCGACTTTGAAATCCATATCGCCTGTGTGATCTTCTTCACCTTGTATATCGGTTAGGATTGCGTAATTCGAACCTTCCATAACAAGTCCCATTGCAACGCCTGCAACAGCTGCTTTTAGTGGAACGCCTGCATCAAAAAGCGCCATGGTTCCGCCGCATACGGTGGCCATTGAGGAAGATCCGTTCGATTCAAGGATGTCTGAAACAAGTCGGATTGTGTAAGGGAATTCTTCGGCAGAAGGGATCATGCCTCGCAGCGCTTTATCTGCAAGAGCGCCATGACCAATTTCACGGCGTGAAGGTGCGCGCAAAAAGCCGACTTCACCCACTGAAAATGGCGGGAAATTGTAATGAAGCATGAATCTTCTTAGAGATTCACCTTCAAGTTCATCGATGATTTGTGCATCATCTGAAGTACCAAGAGTTACTGTAGCAAGTGCTTGAGTTTCTCCGCGCGTAAATAACCCCGATCCATGAGTCCTGGGCAGCAATCCAACTTCAATTGTGACCGGCCGGATTTCTTTAAAGCCGCGGCCATCGGTACGTTTGCGTTCATGAATTACCTGGTTGCGGAAGAGTTCTTCCTTTATTTTTTCAAGTGCACGCTTTGTTAATGTTCTGCGCTCTTCCTCTTCTTCAGGGATTTGTTCGATCACGTTATCAAACAAGTCACCAATCGCTTTGTAACCAGCAAGCTTTCCTTTTGTATTTAATGCTTCGCTTATTTTTGCACCATATTGTGATTTGACGGAAGCAACAAAATCCGCCGGCAATTCTGGCGGGACAACCGATAATTTTTCGTACGGCTGGGTCGCAAACATTTGACGAATGCCAGCAATTATTTTCTTTATCGCTTCATGACCGAATGAAATTGCTTCAATCATTCGCTCTTCAGAAAGTTCCTTCGCCGAACATTCAACCATCACAATTGCGCTTTCAGTTCCGGCAACAACAAGCTCCAGCGTGCTGTCTTTTTGCTGCAAGTTGGTTGGATTGATTACAAATTGATCATCGATTAATCCAACGCGCACGCCGCCGATCGGATTATTGAATGGACATTCTGAGAGGTACAGAGCTACGCTTGCTCCTACAAATCCTGCCATATCAGGATCGTTTTCCTGATCTGCTGACAAAACAGATGCGATGACCTGAGTTTCGTGATAATAACCTTCCGGAAATAATGGGCGAATCGAGCGATCAATCAAACGAGACGTCAAAACCTCCTTTTCGGTAGGTTTTCCTTCACGTTTGAAAAAGCCTCCAGGAATTTTTCCTGCGGCATATGTAGCTTCACGATAATCACAGGTTAATGGCAAAAAATCGCGGCCTTCAGTAGGCTTCCTGTTGAAGCAAGCTGTTACGAGGACTATCGTGTCGCCAAGTTGTACTAATGCAGAACCATCTGCTTGTTTCGCTAATTTTCCGGTTTCAATTTTGAGCGATTTACCGCCCACTTCAATTTCTACACGTCGTTCCATAAAAAGTATTCTCCGCTGTTGTTGATTCTTAGGGTATGTGAAATGCGAGGTGACTTTTATTTACGGATATTGAGCTTCTTCAGGATGCCTCTATAACGGGTATGGTCTTCATCCTTTAGAAAATCCAGAAGACGACGACGCTTGCTTACCATCTTCAGAAGGCCACGGCGGGAGTGATGGTCTTTAGTGTGGGTCTTGAAATGTTCAGTCAGGTAATTAATCCGCTCTGTCAAGATCGCAATTTGCACTTCCGGCGAGCCTGTATCTCGCTCGTCTCTTTTAAACGAGGTGATAATCTCAGTTTTCCTTTCTTTCGTCAACACGACAGTTCGATTCTCCTTAATCTTTTTGGGAAGCCGTATTATACAGTGCTGGTTCCACTTTTTGCAACACCAGTGTCATAATGACCCTGCCCAATATGTCGTCTCTAATCATAAAGTTGCCGAACTGGATGGGAGATATTCTATTCTCTTTTGATCTCCTTTATTCCTTGTCATTTCGGTACAAGAGAATCGGCTTATGCACCTCTTCCCAGCATGCAAAACTATTCGAAATCTTTCCAATTTCCAATTCCGAAATCGTTGAATATGAAGCAGGCGAATGGCCTTACCTGAATCGTGAATCTATTTTGCGGATCGGCCACTACCAAGAGGGCTTACTTTTGCCGAATTCTATCGGTTCAGCACTCATATTTAAATATGCCGGTGTGAACCGATTGTTCGGGTATGACACGGAGCATAGGGGGTTTTTGCTTTCAAAGAGCCTCAAGCCGCCGTCCATCCGAATTCATCAAAGTGAATATTATTTGAGGCTTCTGGAGCTTTTTGATGTTCCGGCCCGCACATATCCTCAACCTTCCTTAACCGCAAGAGAGCCGTTGCTAGTCGTTCATCCTGGCGCCTCAAAACGGGAGCGAGCCTGGCCTTTGGATCGCTTCATCAAAGTTGCTGACCATTTCAAGAAAGAAGGTTGGGAAATTGTGATTGTCTCTGGAGAAAAACTGCCAGATTCCGGTTTTTTAACCCGCGTGAGTCCACCTCTTACTGAGCTAGCAGCACTTTTGAAGCGTTGCTCTCTTTTTATTGGAAATGATTCAGGGCCACTGCATCTGGCGCAACAGTGCGGAGCATCCGTAGTTGGTATTTACGGACCTGGTGATCCTCGTGTTACAGGACCACGGGAGATCAGCCCTTCGCAAGTTATTTATCACAACTTTCCTTGTTCACCGTGCCATCAGAATTTTTTTCACGAATGTGAGCCATCATCGAATCAGAAGCCATTTTGTATTGAAACGATTTCAACTCAAGAAGTCATTCGTGCTGCTGAACAGCTTGTGAAAACGTCTGTAGTCTTGTCACATTCGTAATTTCCCTGTAACTTTCAAATATGCCTGGACGACCTGTCGTTATCGTAACCGGCGGAGCACGCGGGATTGGTGCTGCAATTGTCAGGCATTTTTCGAAAATAAATTACGATGTGTTACTGACCTACAATCGCTCAAAACAGTCAGCCGTTGAACTTGCTGATGAAATTTCGGCGCGCGGAAGAGCGTTTGTATTGAATGTTGATGTTAGTAAAGAGCATCAGGTTCGCCAGTTGTTTGAACTTTGCAAAAAGGAATTTGGACGGCTTGATGTGCTTGTCAATAACGCCTCCTATTCTTCTCCTGTAGGTTGGAATGTAAAACCCACAGAGTTCAATTGGGAAGAATGGGAAAAGACAATTCAAGTCGATTTGAAAGGGACAATGTTGTGTTGTCACGAAGCTTTCAAAATCATGGAACCGCAAAAGTTCGGAAAGATTATTAATTTCTCTTCAAGTGCAGCTTTGTGGGGCGACGTTCCTACCTATCTATATACAGCAGCAAAAAGTGCGATCGTTGGTGTGACTCGCACATTGGCGCATGCTTTTGCACCCTACGTTCAAGTGAATGCTGTTGCGCCAGGATCTATTCGCACGGATTGGATTGAAAAATGGAAGCTTACGCCTCAAGATGTCGAAGCGATTGCATCTGAATCATTGCTGAAACGGATTGGCACGCCGGAAGAAGTCGCGGAGCTTGTCGCCTTCCTTGCATCCCCAACCTGTACTTTTATCACAGGCCAAACAATCGCGATCGATGGCGGCATCCTTAATTTATGAGAATAGAGAATTGAGGATAGAAGATAGCGAGCTCCTGCCATTCTCAATCCTCTATCCTCTATTCTCTCTTTCATCTATGAGTCGCGCACTCGTTATGCTTTCTGGTGGAATCGATTCGGCAACCACTCTTGCCTGGTCGAAACAGAATTACGCTGAAGTAGCGGCAATTACTTTTGATTATCACTTGCGCCCGTTTCGTGAACGTCTTGCGGTGTACCGGCTGCTTCAAGTTTTTCCAGCGTCATTAATTGAAGTGCCGATTGGATTTTTGCGGGAAGCGACGGATACCGAAACTTTTACTGAATCTGTACCAGAAGGATATGTTCCGAATAGAAATATGATTTTTTATTCAATCGCCGCACATTATGCTGAGATTCATTCTTGTGATGCAATCATCGGAGGTCATATCAAGGTGGACTCAGAATCGTTTCCTGATGCTTCCACAAAGTTTTTTGAACAGCTATCACAATTGATCAATCAAGCTTTACTTGCCCGAAAAGTACTGATTGAATTACCGCTCGCAGAAATGACAAAGACACAAGTGATGAAAAAAGCGATGGAATGGAAAGTTCCTTTTGAATATACATGGAGCTGTTACTGGGATGGATCCCGGCCTTGTGAAAAGTGTGTCAGCTGCATCGAACGCGCGGAAGCATTTCAGGCACTGGGTATTCATGATCCTCTTCTATTAGATTCATGATCTACGATCTCCTCATCGTTGGCGGAGGAATGTCCGGAATTTCAGTCGGACATTTTTTTCGCAAGAAAAATATTCTGATTCTAGAGCGCGAAAATCTACTTTCTGGTGCTACAAAAAATAATGCTGGCTTCATAATTTCCGGCTTTGGTGAACATTACGTAAAGACTGTAGCGCGACTTGGACGCCAACGCGCACGCGAAATTCAGAACATTCATCTCCAAAGTCATTCCAGGATTCGTGAAATCGCAAAGAATTTTAATTGTGACTACAACCAAACAGGAAGTCTCTCCCTTCCCTTCAACGAAACGGAATTTCAGGATTTAAAAGATAGCTATCACTTATTGAAAGAAGATCAATTTAATGTTGATTGGGTCGATGATTTGGATGTAGGACTGAAGGCAAAAACTGCCGCTTTAATCAATCATTCCGATGCTTTAATCGATTCTGTAAGATTCTGGAGCAGTCTCGCGGAAGATCTTCCAAAGCGCCTGCAATGCGAAGTGTTGGAAATTATCGAACGTTCGTCATCGATTCAGCTTCGAACATCGAAAGGGTTGTTTGAAGCTGAAAATATTATCTTTTGTTTGAATGCTTTTTCTGCGCCGCTTCTTCCTGAGCTTGACGGCTTGTATATTCCCTTGCGTGGTCAAATGCTGGAGCTTAGTTTGAAAAATATAGCACCGACAGAAAAACCTGTAATCATGAACTATGGCGATATATATTGGAATTTTCGTGCTGATGCACTCAGGTTTGGCGGATTGGAATATCACGTACCTGAAGATGAAATCGGAGTTACGTCCGAAATCTCACCGGCGATCTTAAATGTTCAAATTGAATGGATTCGAAATTTTATGAATCAGGAATTGTTCAGCACAATGCAACCATTGAAAACATGGTGCAGCACGATGGCATTTACTGTAGATGGATTTCCATTCATCGGAAAACTGGAACGTCCTGGTTGTTATATTTTGGCAGGACTTTGCGGATTAGGACACAGTTACGCAATGGAAGGAGCACGGTGGCTTTATGAATTGTTAACAACGGGACGTAACATGATTCCGGAGTTTTGTCAGAGTAGTAGAATAAGAACGTTGAAGCGTTTTACTGGAGGCGATTGGAGAAATGAATATGAAGCTTGGAATCACGGAATACATTGATTGTGCTCATTATTTGCCCGAGCATGAAAAATGCGGACGCCTCCACGGACATACATACACTGTAGACATCATTATTGAAGGTGAGAAAAAAAACGGAATGATTGTGGATTTTGCTGATCTAAAAAGATCTGTAAAAGACATCCTTGCTGAATATGATCATCGTTCGTTTAATGAATTTCTTGACTACCCTTCTGTTGAAAACATCTGTGAATTGCTCGCCAATAGAATTTCCAGCCGGCTTCCCTATTCATTTACGCTACGCATTTGGGAAGGCCACGGCAAATATGCCGAGCTGACTACCCAGAGATAATCTGACTGTGCGTCTCTGCGGTTAATAGCATCTAGCCAAACTTTATGGTTGAATTGTTGCCTTTGGTGCAACGATGAGTTCGAAGTGGCGAAACCGTTTAATCATTCTTGGCCTTCTTGTTGGAATTATTTTTCTGCTGCGCATGACGTTGTTTGCACCAAAACCGATTGAGGTTTCTATCTATCGTGTTCAGCGCGGAAGAGTTGAACAAACTGTGACGAACAGTAAAGCGGGTACTGTCAAAGTTCGGAAGCGCTCAAATCTAAGTCCGGAAATTGGTGGCAGAGTTGTATTTATTGATGCGCGCGAAGCGCAGCGTGTGAAAAAAGGCCAGCTTTTGTTGCGTCTTGATGACACCGAATACAAGGCTTCACTTGAACTCGCACAAAAAGCGGCAGAGTCAACGGATGCTGCAAGAAAGGAAGCGTGTGTCTCAGCAGAACTTGCACGAAAAGAGTCGCAGCGGAGTGAAGCATTGCATAAACAAGGCATTGTATCGGATGCAGTTCTCGATCAATCCTCCAACCAATATGAAGCTGCGCGTTCCCGTTGTGAAGCAGCTCAAGCCGATACAAGCCGTGCAAGAGCAAATATCGAAGTTTATCGTGCTGCTTTGAAAAAAACGGAACTTCGTGCACCTTTTGATGGCGTTGTTGTTGAAGTAACGACTGAACTTGGAGAATGGGTTACACCTTCGCCGCCTGGCGTTCCCATTCCGCCAGTAATCGATATGCTGGACGAGTCTGGAATTTATGTTGAAGCACCGATTGATGAAACGGATGCAGCTAAATTACGTTTAGATCTCCCGGTCCGAATGAGCCTGGATCCATATCCTGATCAAACGTTTCCAGGAACAGTTACCAAGATTGCTCCCTTTGTGCGTGATGTAGAAGGGCAAAACCGTACTGTAGATGTTGAATCCGAATTTAAGGATGTTCAATTCTCAAAAAAGCTTCTTCCGGGAACTTCCGCCGATATTGAAGTAATCCTGAGCGCACGCGATAACGTTCTGCGCATCCCTGCTTATGCCTTGATGGAAGGAAGTCGCGTTTTACTTGTTGTTGATAACACACTCGTCGCACGAAATGTAAAGACTGGTTTGCGAAACTGGGATTACATCGAAATTACGGAAGGATTGAAAGAAGGTGATGTCATTACGGTTTCGCTGGAACGTGCTGAAGTAAAAGAGGGTGTCGAAGTAAAAACCACTGAAGAAGTAGGAAAGTAATCTTCATCCCGATCCGGGGAGTGCCGCATTATGATTCAGCTCATCAACATCAGCCGACAGTTTCAAGTCGGTGAAGAAACTGTTCATGCACTCAAAAGTATCAATCTCGAAATTCAAAACGGCGAATATGTTTCGCTTATGGGACCTTCCGGATCAGGAAAATCTACACTGTTGAATGTCATTGGATGTTTGGATCATCCAACCAGTGGCAAATATTTATTAGATGGAAAAGATGTCACCAATTTATCCGAAAATGAACTTGCATTGATTCGAAGATTTCATATTGGATTTGTTTTTCAGTTTTTTCATCTGGTCTCGCGACTTGGATGCTGCCGGTAATGTGGAATTACCGATGATATTTGCAGGAATAAGCCGCGCAGAAAGACGTCAGCGTGTGGAAAAAGCTCTGACTAGCGTTGGGTTATCGCATCGCATGAATCACAGGCCGAATCAACTTTCCGGAGGTGAGCGTCAGCGTGTTGCCATTGCGCGAGCAGTCGTTATGGATCCAACAATTTTGCTGGCAGATGAGCCGACTGGAAATCTGGACACTCACTCCGGGCAAGAAATAATTGCATTAATCGAAGAAATGAATCGCGGCGGCTTGAGCGTCATTCTTGTAACACATGATCCTTCAATTGGTGAACGAGCGAAGCGTCGAATTTTGCTTCGTGATGGAACGATCGTAGAGGAAATCCACAAGTGAATCCGATTGATACCTTTTTGTTTGCGTGGAAAGCGTTAAAGGGACACAAACTGCGCAGCATCCTCAGCATGATAGGTGTTGCAATCGGCGTGTCTTCTGTTGTGCTTCTTACGGCTCTTGGTGAAGGCGCCAGGACATATGTAACAGGCGAACTCGCAACACTAGGCAGCAATCTTGTAATCGTACTGCCAGGCAAAGTTGAAACAACGGGCGCAATTCCAGCCATGGGTGGAACACCAAACGATCTGACACTTGAAGATATGACCGCTATCGAAAAGCGAGTTCCAAGAGTTCGAAGGGTTGCACCTTTGACATTTGGTCAGGCACTTGTTTCTTACCAATCCAGAAGTAGGAATACAAACATCATGGGTACGACTTATGAATTTGCTGAAATTCGAAAACTGAAAGTTTCACGTGGTTCATTTATCCCAAAGGGAGATGTCGGCCGTGGAGCGACTGTCTGCGTCATAGGTACGTTGATCCAAAAAGAATTATTTCCAGGAGTCAATCCGCTTGGAAGAATTCTTCATGTTGGCGATCACCGGTTTCGAATCATTGGAGTGTTGGAATCAAAAGGGCAAAGCATGGGATTCGATATCGATGACATGGTCGCGGTTCCCGTAGCATCCGCAATGAGAGTGTTTGATCTCACATCTTTATTTCGAATTTTTATCGAAGCGAATTCCTATTCAGAACTCGATGCTGTTGAGCGTGATGTTTTGAAAATTCTTATAGAACGTCATAACAATGAAGAAGACGTGACTCTCATTACTCAAGATTCGGTTTTAAGTTCTTTTAACGAAATTTTTACTGCCTTAACTCTTGCTCTTGCTGGAATTGCTGCAATTTCGCTGACAGTTGCAGGAATCGGGATTATGAACGTCATGCTAGTTTCAGTTTCAGAACGAACTCCGGAGATTGGACTGCTCAAAGCCGTAGGAGTCAAACCTTCACAAGTCGTGCTTGTCTTTCTTGCTGAAGCTGCATTGCTTTCGCTCCTGGGAGGAATTACAGGCTTGATACTTGCGTCATTTTTAGTTGACCTTGCAATGAAATTATTTCCTGCTCTTCCCGCTGAAGTTCCAAATTGGGCTGTAGTGACAGCGCTTGCGGTGGCATTCGGAGTTGGAATTATTTTTGGAGTGTGGCCAGCAAGGCGCGCTTCAAAACTTGATCCGATTCAGGCACTTGCGAAACGATAATGCAATTTGATGATGTTGCTCGATTAACAATCGGAACGATCCGTGCGCACAGATTGCGTACGATTCTCACCATGTTAGGAATCGCCATCGGCACCGCATCAGTCATTCTTCTCACTTCAATCGGTGAAGGTTTACGCACATTTGTGCTTACGCAGTTTACACAATTTGGAACAAACTTAATGGCCATTCACCCTGGCAAATCTGAAACCTTTGGTATACCAGGCATCGCATCAAGCACACGGAATCTAACTCTTGAAGATGCAGAACGTTTGAAGCGCATTCAAGGTGTAGAAAAAGTTGTGCCCGTCTCTTTTGGATCAGGGCGCGTTGAATACAAAAACCGGGGAAGGTCTGTATTTGTATACGGCGTTACTTCTGATGTTCTTGAAGTCTGGAAATTCAAAATCCGGCAAGGATCCTTTATTCCACCAGGTGATCCACGCCGTGGACCACCAGTTGCCATTCTTGGACCCAGCTTGAAACGTGAACTATTCGCCGATGAAAATGCATTGGGTAAGTACATCGATATTGGTGGACGCCGATTTCAAGTGATCGGGTTGATGGAATCAAAAGGGCAAATGCTTGGAATTGATATTGATGACTCCGCTTATATTCCTGTGTCACTCGCATTGAAACTCTTTAACAAAGAAGGACTCAACGAAATTGATCTGACGTACTCTACGAACACGCCCGTTGATTTGATAACAAAACGTGTAAAAGAGGTCATGAAAGAGCAGCATGATGATGAAGAAGACTTTACAGTGATTACTCAAACAGAAATGTTAGATACACTCGGCAATATTCTAAACATTCTTACGATGGCTGTGGGAGCGATAGCAGGAATTTCTTTGCTTGTAGGGGCGGTTGGAATTTTAACAATGATGTGGATTTCTGTGAATGAACGAATTAGCGAAATTGGTTTGCAAAAAGCGATCGGGGCAGAACCAAAACAGGTTCTGACTCTGTTTCTTGCTGAAGCAGCGGTACTTTCAACCACGGGAGGGGTTATTGGCGTCCTTGGCGGTTTGTTTGTAGCACTGACTTTAGGATTATTGATTCCCGCTTTACCGATCCAGGTACCAACGATGTATGTTGTTCTTTCAGTCATCGTGAGCGTGATCGTTGGACTCGTGAGCGGCGTGATGCCAGCGCGCAGAGCTGCGAATCTTGATCCGTTAGAAGCCCTGCGTGCCGAATAGAGTTTGTAGTAAGGCACGCAGCCGAGCGAATGCGAGGCAGTGCCGTGAACTCTAACGGCACTGCTTCGTCTGCCTTCGGCAGATTTCAGCGGCGTGCCTTTCTACAAACTGCAATCGATGATTGCGGTAACACCCGCTAAAAATGCTGGCACAAGGTTGCGTACTTGTTCTTCACTAACAGAATTGATTCGCCGCTCGAATTCTTGTTGGGATAATAATTTACCGTTTTCAATCCATTCCGCAGCAATGAATCTTGAAATCTCATCATTGCTCTGATACGCAGTTTTACGGCGCCCAATTAAATGATTTTTTGCTTCTGCAATTTCGGAAGAAGAGGGTGGATTTGAAATGAGTCCGCGCATTATTTCCTGAAAACGCTGCTTAACAACGGAAAGCTTCTCCGGATTCACGCCAGTAGTTATAGAGATCCAACCTTTTTCTCCATCAGAGCGGTATCCACTTTCAATTCCGTATAAAAGTCCCTGTCGCCCAATTAATTCTTTTCCCAATCTTCCTTCGTAATCATGAGCCATGATGTAACGCAGCATTTTCCAGGCTGAGGCAGCCGGATCCGAAGGAGAAGCAGCAGGCACAGCATATCCAAGTTGTGATTGAGCCTTCCCTGGAATTCGAATGATTTTTTCGCGCTCCGTTACCTTAAAAGCACTGCTAGAAGCTTTACCCGGATTTCTAAAATTAGAAAATGCATCTGAAAGCAACGTGAATGCATCCTCTTCTTCAATATCACCTGTCATTACGATTACAATCGGCGAATTTTTTGCTGTGCGTTTTTGCAGATTCAGCATTTGCTCCAAAGTCGAGTTCAGCCTGAATTCCGGATCATCTTGTTGAGTGGGATCTGACTCCGTTCGCGCAAACGGTTTATCAAAAAGTTTGCGCATGTCAGCGACCGCAATGTTTACATGCTGTTTTAAGAACTTAGAATTAATGGATGTATATCCCCATAATGGATTGTCTTTTGAATAATCCCCATCGGGTTCAATTTCATTTGAAGGAACAACCGCGCGGAGAAAACCTGTTGGTGTGCGCGATATCTTTTGAACAATCAAGGTAATTCCATTCTTCAAAGTCCGTGTGCGAGGTTGGAAAATCCCCGGAGGATTCTTAGATTCTGGTGATTCCAGCGATTTTCCTTTGGCAAACCTGATTGGTGTTGTGCTATTTTGTGAAATATTTTTGCCGTCTGCGATGTACCATCCAATCGTACACAGATGCGGTTGAAGGTATTTTTCGGCTGTGCGCTGAATGTCTTCCGCGGAAATTCTCGAAATCAAATCGGGGAGTTTTTGCAGAACATTAAATGCGTTTACTCCTTCGAAAAACGCCATCTGATGTGCAGCATCTTCAGTGGTCTCAACGTCGAATATCAGTTCTGAAAAAAAGTCTGTTTTTATATGTTCAAGTTCTTGATTCGGGACTAGATTTTCTCTAAGTTCCCGGATTTTCGATTCAATTTCTTTCTCAATATTTTCCCTTGATTCAGATGCATTGATGTAACCAGTAATTGTAAAGACATAAGGATCTGCGCTTGAAAACAAGTATGTTTTCAGGTTCCCTTTTATTCCGTACAATCTGGTTCCTTTGCGAACATCAGCATCACTGCGCTGACGGAAATTAACGCCATAAGCTCCGCTCAGAAGCGATTGAAGCAATAAAAATGATGGATAATCCGGATCGCTTGCGGCAGGCGCGCGCCAGCTCATCTGGAAATAGTGAACGGAACCTGGACCCCGTAATGTGACTCTGCGTTCACCAATCTGTGGAGGTTCTACTGTGCGAGGTTCGGATTGCGCTACAGTACCTGGAATTTTTGAAAAGTACTTTTGAGCTTTAAACAGTGCCTCTGTTGTTGTGATATCTCCGCAAATCGCAAGCACAGCATTGGAAGGGCTATAAAAACGCGCATAAAAATCTACCAGATCTTTGTGAGATATTTTTTCAACATCACTGGGCCATCCGATCACATTGTATCGATAAGGATGCTGTTGAAATGAAGTCGCTATTACAGCGTCACTCAAAACTGAGGAAGGATCATTTTCATAACCGCGCAATTCTGTCATTACAGATCCACGTTCAGTTTCAACATCCGGCGCGTTGATAAGAGTATTAGCCATTCTGTCAGCTTGAATCTGCAAAACTAAATCCAAATCTTCTATAGGAACTGTTTCAAAATACGTTGTCTGATCGATCCATGTATACCCGTGCCACTCTCCACCTTCAGCATAAATTTTGCTGACGACTTGAGTGTCTGGAAAATTTTTTGTAGAACGAAATGCCATATGTTCAAGAAAATGAGCGAGGCCGGTAGCACCGGTACATTCATTGCGGCCGCCGGCTTTATATAAGACTTGTGTGCTTACTAGAGGCTGCGTCCGGTCTTCAAGAATCATGACTGTTAGCCCATTTTCAAGGCGTTCCACGCGCGCATTCCGCAAGTCATAAGCGTTCGTAAAAGATGTAAACGAGAACACTATTGCGAAGAATAAGATGATTGGGATCGAGTTCTTCATGTATGATTTGAAACTCACGCTCATTGGGTTCATCCAGCAATAATATCTTAAAATCAATCTGTGACTCTGTTATTTGAACAATGCGATTCAAAAATATCGTTCGCGTTTCACTTCTTTTTTTAATTGCGTTTGTGTTTCTTGGTTTGCTGATCATTCTTTATCAAGGCGGATATTTTCAGCTAGCTGGATTCAATGAGCGTGTGCGGCCTGCATCAGTCATCCTCATTTTATGTGTCCTGATTTTCACATACACACTTCTTAAACAGGGAAACTCATTTAAGGAAGTCATACGCGAAAATTCTCTTGTTCTCCTGATTTGTATTGTGGTGATGCTGTATTCAGGGAATTACATGACCGCTGCAGCAAGCGATACAGCACCTGCGCGTTATTTACCATTCAGTATATTGCGTGAGGGAGATTTTGATCTTGATGAATTTCGCAATCTTCATCCACGGGCGGATCGTTCTGGCCTGATAAAAATAGGGTCACATTACTTATCCTCCTATCCTGTCGGCGCTGCGATTTTTGCGCTTCCATATTATTTTCTTTCCGCTGTTGGCGATGTTCCTCCAAACAGCTGGATTTCTTCCGATCTAGAGAAACTCGCAGCTTCAATCACGGTCGTGCTATCCGTAATTGTTTTGTATTTCACGATACTGCGTCTTTCATCGCGAAATATAGCTTTGATGATTGCAGCGATTTATGCCCTTGCGACAAGTTCATTTAGCGTGAGCAGTCAAGCACTCTGGCAACATGGTGCAAGTCAGCTTTGTTTAAGCGCAGTTTTGTATTGTATTGTTCGTGGTTCACAACAACATTTGTGGACGGCTCTTGCTGGCTTTCCAGCAAGCCTTGCCGTTATGTGCCGTCCAACAGACGCTTTGCTGATCATACCTGTTGGTCTTTACGTTTTATTTCATCGTACGCGCCAATTTCCGAAATTGATGTTGACTGGAATTCCGCCGGTCTTATTCCAACTCATCTACAACAAGGTTTATTTTGATAATTTCTTTCGTACACAATGGAATGTGATGGATGCAAGTTTCTGGTCCACTCCGTTTTTCGAAGGCCTGGCCAGTATTCTGTTTAGCCCTGCTCGGGGTCTTTTGATTTACTCACCTATTTTCATCTTTTCATTGATTGGAATCATTCTGACATGGAGAAAAGATGGAGATTTGTTTTTTCGTTATTTAAGTATCGGCGTCATTGCGAATCTCATTCTTTATAGCAAGTTTTTTATGTGGTGGGGCGGATTTACATACGGTCCTCGTTTACTGGCCGATCTAACACCCATCTTATGTTCATTCCTTATCTTTGTAATTCCACTTCTTAAGCTGCGATGGGTCAAAGCAGTATTTGCTCTTCTGGTTTTCTGTTCTTTTAGCGCTCATGCAATCGGCGCATACGCAAATGATCCGTTTTGGAATGCAGACTTTGACATTGATTCCAATCCGCAACATGCATGGATATGGAATGACAATCAGTTGGTCAACTCTCCACGGCGGTCAATCGATACGATGCAGATTCGTTTGATGAATAAACCGACAACTCAAACGCATCCAGAATTGTTTGGCTCCGATATCAGAGTGGATCTACCTGAAAGGACTCAGATGAAACCATCTAGAGAGTTTTCTTTTCATATGGAAGCAATCAACACCGGCAATGCGGTTTGGAAATATGGTCGACTTCGAAAGGCTGGAAATGTAAGTATTGCGTTGAACTGGTATCGAAAAGAACTTCTGCTCGAGCGATTGACAGTGCGAAGAAGACTGCGATTCAACGTTTTTCCCGGAGAGTCTTATCCGTTTCTTGCACAAACCGAAACACCGGATCGTCAAGGAGATTTCATTCTAGAAGTCGCAGTCATAATGTCGCAAGGAGACAAAGAAATTTATGGAAAAACGCGGCGTATGTTTGTGCGGATTAACCGTTAGTTTCTCACTATTGCGTTAAACCAAGTTCCTTACGATAGTGAGCATCTTCATTTCCGTTATGATTCCAGTAATCAAGCAAAATACTTTTCGTTTTTGTAGCTTTGGTTGTTAAAGGAGCGCTCCCGCCAAAACCACCCGGCTGAGTCTCTTCCCAATAGACAATCTCATATGGAAAATCATTTTGAAATTGTATTTTTAATTGCCTGTTAATTTCCGGGTAGTTGATCGTGTACAGTTTTAGTTTTCCTTCTTGAGTTATTTTGGCTGAGGCCTTCACCGGTTTTGCATTCTTGTGCCACAAACGCACAAACTGTAGGCCGGGAACAATTTCGACGTCACCTGTTGGAAGAGTTTCGGGTGCGAGGCGAATGCGGGTCCAGAGTTCATCTTCTAACCACGCTTGCGAAATGTTGAAATTCTGATCTGCTTCATCTTGAAAATAGGAACGCACCAAAACTTCATAACCTTTATCACGCAGGTTCATTTGCGTAAATGTATGGCCGCACCATTCCTGGCTTGATGTAGTGATTTTGAGCGTACGCGACTTCTGATAATCAACTGGCGTAAACACTGAAGTCATCATCGAATAGGGATAGATGCCTGTATAAAATTTGCGAGTGAAATTGAGTTTCAACACAGACTGCGAGCCGGTTTTATCACCATGCTCATACTTCACCTGTTTGGCATTTAAGAAAGGTTCGGTGACAAAAACCAGAACAGCTTCACCTTGATGCACCTCTCCATAGCGAGCTTGTTGAAGATTGTACCGGGTTAATTCTGCCTTCCCCTGATACCAGTATTTTCGGAATGAATCCTCAACTGGATGAACAGTCAGGGTAAAAAAGAATAAGAGAAATGCTGACAATACGGTTGCTCTTTTCATACATCAAATATTAGATCGCAACCGGCATTCTCGGTAGGGGTGGGGCGGGCCTTAGACCCGACCCTGCTATCGCCAATCATTTCGCATCGGGAAACTGTTTCGTCAGATAGCGTGTCCAGGCAGCTTGAATATCAACCTGTAAGTGGTTCGGTTGATCCCACAATGAAAGCCATAAATTCGGCTGAACCTGCTTTTTGAGAGAGTCCAGATCTGCATCCCTTGGAATTCCGCAAGCAGTGCCTCGTTCAATACGGAAACAAAAAATAGCATTATTGAAGCTTTCAACGGTTCCATAAAATTCGACCGGCGGTTTGTTCAAAATGACTCTGCCTTTGAACTCAAACCCGCCAGCGGTCTTAATCGAATACGAGTCACCCTGGCGTAAACCTTCAATGGAGCCTTCCTGCAAGAAGCCTTCTTGACTCATAATGCGCATCCAAACTTCTTCCCGTGTGTTCATCAAAAGAGTGCGCGCCCAAATTACTTGACGCGTACTTCCTTCGTGGTTTTCAAGATAGTGCTTCAAATTCTTAAGCTCAAAAATCCAGCCACGACTGGTTGCATCAAACTCATCTTCCCAATCCGTGTCGGCTCCAAAGCCTGAATGGACGAGCCTCAGGATTGTTTTACTGCCGGCATTCTCCAATTCAAAGTCCATTGCAACTTGCGCTGGAATATCTTTTTCAGTCTCCTGGACTTTTTCACCCTGCGAATGCTCGCTCCAATTATCAGCGATTCTTAAATGACGATTTTGCTCCCAAATTTGAATTTCATTGTTTCCTTGATATGGAGGCCCCCAGGAAAAATAGATTGTGCCGCCTTTTCCTGGTGTAACACGTGCATCGAGCGGAAACCAGCGCATCAATTCCTGCGCATCGGTTAATGCCTTCCAAACTTTTTCTGCAGGCGCATTGATTTCAATTGTGCGTTCAATTGAGCGTGTTGGAGATGATTTCTTTTCCTGGATCATGACTTCTTTTCCTGTTCTGATTTTTTCAAATTCTTGGTGATCGCCGGATACGAAGCGGCAATCAATCGGAATGTTCGACCTGTGGATGATTTCTCATTGTGATATTTTGCAGTCAGTCGCGCGATGCAATTTGATAACTCTTCGGCAAATGCGTTCCGATCTTTTGTTGATGCAAACCGGATGGAAGTTTGTAATGTGAGTGTTGCTACTTTTTTATTGGCTTCATCTGCTTTTGAACGCAACAGTGAGAGTTCCTGGATGGCGCGTGCAGCAACTGCAACAAGATAGATTGAAGAAAATTGGTCCTGAATTTTTTCAGGATCGGCCGCAAGAGGACCAAGCGCTTCCGGTGTAATCAAATATGCGCGCGCCGTAGCTCGCACAATCCGTTCGGTGCAGTTGCCTTTACGACGCTCTTCAACTGGCTCAAGCAGTCCATGTTTTTCCAGTTCGCGCAAATGATAGTTGATTTTTTGTCTGGGAATTCCGAAACGCCGAGCAAGGCCGGAAGCTGAATCAGGTTCACTCAGTCCCTCTAAGATTTGCAATCGAAGTGGATTAAGAACTGCCGCCGCACTGCGTCCGTCTTCAATCAGGTTTAACGACGCTGCATCCTTTGCCATGAAAAAAGAATAAAACCGACAAAATAATTTGTCAAGACATATTTATTTGTCGGTAGTCCAGGCTTTAGGATAGCGTTATGAGCGTACCGGCAATTCTTCGCGTTTCAGTGTTTTGCAGCAGCACCCCACAGCTCCTGTAATCTTCGATCACGGCCACAGCCCATCCTGTAGGACTTATAGCGGAGTGAACTCTTCTTATAAAAATCCTGATGATACTCTTCCGCTGGATAAAATTGAGTTGCAGCAGTAATTGGTGTGACAATCGGTTTCTTCAGAAGCTTTGCTTTTTCTTGTTTCGATTTTTCTGCAAGCGCCTTTTGTTTTTCATCGTGATAATAAATTCCTGTGCGATATTGATCCCCACGATCACAAAATTGTCCATGACCGTCCGGCGGATCGACATTTAACCAAAAAACTTCCAACAATTTTTCGTAGGATATTTTCGTGGGATCGTAGACTATCTGGACCGCTTCAGCGTGCCCTGTACCGCCCATTGAAACCTGTTCATAAGTTGGATCTTTTTTCTGTCCATCTGTGTAACCTGAGGTGCTAGAGATAACACCATCGAGGCGATCGAATGGTTCTTCCATACACCAGAAGCAACCTCCGGCAAATGTAGCCTTCGCAGTTTTTTCGTTGGCGGTAAACCCGGATGAAGCAAAAGAAAAACTAATCAGGAACAAAGCTAAAAATATTTTTTTCATAATAAAAATCTCCCACCTGTTTGTTGCAGCCACCATACTTTTTATTCTACTCAGTCGTAATATAATCCGCATATGAAAAGCCGACTCCTGGCGTTCCTTCTATTCATTGGACTTATTTGTTCCGCTGTAGCTTGTAAAACTTCTCCGCCTTCACCGCATTCAACACGTCTCACTCACCTGTATAAAAAGGAGAATTTGCAAGGACAAACGTCCGTAGAAAAATCAATTCCGGCTGAATGGCGCTTTAGCAAGATCTCAGCAGAATCAGGTTCCACAGGAGGGTGGACAGCGTATGCTGATGTTTCCGATTTGAAAATAGAAAATGGCATCCTTAAGGGGCGTAGCACTAGCGATTTACCAATAATCAACCTGCAAAGAACTTCATTCGATGAGAACGATCTTTTTCATTCGCTCGAAATTCGGCTTCGAGTTTCAGCAGGTAATCATGTTTCATTTTCTTTTTCAGGAGAAAAGGATCCTTCATTAAAAGCAGTCCTGGATTACAGAGCGTTTTCGGCCTGGGATTCGAAAAGTATCGCCGCCGGCGAACATTTCCAAAATATTGTTCTTACAAGCCCTATTACAACTTTATCCAAAAAGACAAGAAACATTTTTATTCAACCTACGAATGCATCGGGTTCAACCTTCGAGATCGAATTCATAAAACTAATTCTCCGTAAGGATCATCTTGCCAGCATTCCTACAGGTTTGAGTTGGCAGGGACTTTCCGGAATTTTTCAAGAGTCTGTTGTCATGCATACTCCAGAGAAATTGAATATTCCTATAACGTTATCTGAACATCCAGAGTTGGAATTGAATCTCGGAACTGTCGAAAATTATCCCGTTACTTTTAGGGTCTATTTAGAAAGAAAAGGATCAAAATCAGAAATACCATTACTTGAAAAGACGATCACAATGCCGCAGCACTGGGATCGAAACAGGATCAATCTGTCACGGTATGCTGGTGAAAGTGCAATGCTCCGATTGGCATTAACCTCAGAAAAAAAGGGGACGATTGGAATTTGGGGAAACCCAGTAATCCGGAATGGAAGGCAAGAAAAAGAAAAGGTCGATAAGCCTCAAAATGTAATTCTGATTTGGGCAGACACACTGCGTCCGGATCATTTGAGCTTTTATGGATATAAACGCGAAACATCACCGCACCTGGCAAAAATGGCACGCGAGGGAGTCACTTTTAAGGATTCTATTTCCCAGGCAACATGGACAAAAGTTTCGACTCCTTCAATGATGACATCCCTATATCCGCTTTCGAATGGTGTTCACGAATTCTATGACAGGCTGCCTTCTTCAGCTACGACTATGGCTGAAGTTTTTTATGATTCCGGTTACGCCACACTTAATTTCACGGGCGTTCTGTTTACCGGGAAATTTACAAATCTTCATCAGGGATTCGAAGAAGTCAACGAAGATGTTTCTCTTTCTGATTTAACTTCCAGCAAAATCTCGCGTGAATACGTTGATCGACTTATGCCCTGGCTGGAATCTCATCGTTCTGTGCCCTTTTTTGTGTTCTTACATTTATTTGATCCGCACGATCCTTACAAGCCGCGGCCTCCCTACGATACGATGTGGGCTGATCCAAACTACGATAAGCAGCATCAGAAGGAAACTGAAAAGGTTTTAGAAGTGATGACCGATCCTTTAACAAAAATGTTTAAGATGCCAAACAAAGCTGAACTGATAAAAGCAGGCATCGATCCAAAAAAATACACAGAACACAACAAAAATCTTTATGATGGTGCGATCCGCGGAATGGATTCAGAAATAGGACGTCTTATCGAACGATTGCGCCATCTTCAATTGGATAAAAACACGTTGATTGTATTTGCTTCAGATCACGGTGAAGAGTTTCTTGAGCATGGTGCGTCTTTTCATGGTCAATCGGTATATAGCGAACTGACCAACACTGCGCTTCTTTTTTGGAGTCCTGAATTTCTGCCTAAAGATAAGGTTGTTAAAGAGACTGTTGAAAATCTGGATGTAATGCCGACGATTTTAGAACTTTGTGGATTAAAAGGTCCGAAAGAAATGCAGGGTCAAAGCATGGTGCCGCTCATTCAGCCTTTGCGAAACGGTAACATGGCAGAGGCAGGTTCAAGTTGGAGGGAACGTCCGGCAATGTCAGAACGCGCGAACACAGTCGATGGTCATGGTAATCCTCCGCCTTTCAACTCCGAAGCCTATTCAATCATTTCAGGACAATGGAAATTAGTGCATCATACCGTTCGTCAAGAAGGTCAGCCGGAATTTGAATTGTTCGATAGGAACAAGGATCCGCTGGATCAAACAAATATTGCGGAACAAAATCCGAAAATTGTCGAACAGCTCGCAAAAGAATTGAAACTCTGGAAGGAAAAAGCTGTTTCAGTCAAATTGAAGTCCGATACTGATAGCACTTCCAATATGAGTCCGGAAGAAATAGAACGACTTCGTTCGCTAGGTTACATTCAGTAAGATTTTACCGCTGAGACACAGAGATAATCTGTTCTGCGGCGCGCACGCCTGATTCGATGGCACCATTCATCGAGGCACGAAAGCGGGATGTATGTTCTCCTGCAAAATGAACACAGCCTTCAGGCTTCGCCGCAATTTCCAGGAAATTCCGTTCCTGACCTTTTGCTACGAAGGAATAGCTGCCTTTCATCCAGGGATCTTCATTCCAGTATTTTGTAACACCACCTTCCCAAAATTCAGGCGCTTCTGGCCAGAGTTTAGTCACTTCGGATAATGCAATCTTTAGACGTTCGTCTTCTGTGAGCTTACCAAGATATTCAGCATCGGCGGCTGAAGTAAATGACATCAAAATCCCACGCGGACCCGGCTGGTCGATCGACATATGATAAATGCGACGCAGATGCGTATCTGTAAAAACGCGTTGTCCAATACTTTCAGGCTTGTCCCAAAAACGATGTTTATATTGCATCGCGATTTTCATAACATGGCCATAACCGAGCGTTGTGATGCAATTCATTTTTTGTTCTGAGAAAGCCGGCTCAATTTCTAGTTCACGCAAAATCTTAAATGGCAACGCAATCACAAGATTGGGAGTACGCAGCGAAAAAACTTTTCCATTTTCCTCAAACCAAACCTCTGCTCCGTTGGAGTTATGAGCAATCTTTCGAACAGCTCGCCGGTATAAGATTTTTTCTGAAAGATGCCGCGCAAATGCTTTTGGAAGCTGATCATTTCCACCAAAGATTCTTCCTTCATTCTGTACTTCGCTGAAGGTGCTTTGGCTCAGATGATGTTTGATCAATGAAAGCGCAGACATCTCTTCAGGTCGCGCAGTTTCTTCAGTCGCATTTAGATAGGTATAGAGTGCGAGCAAATCTTTTGGTGCGCCTTGCTGCAAAAGGAATTCAGCAACCGAGAGATTATCCATTTGTAAAATATCAGAAGGTAATTGTTCAGGATTTTTGATACTTTCGCGGATTTTCTTTGTGAATGGTGCTTCCTGACCGAACAACATACCCGGTTGCGCGCCTTCGAATGGAAGAGTCTGATTCTTTTGTTTGAATTCCGCCATCTTGAATTTTTTGCCTCGCACAAAAATGGCGTCATACAGTTTTGCTGTCATGACTTTCAATCCAAATTCTTTGCAATAGCGATGATCGAATTCATCCGAGGCATCTACATATTCCGCGCCCATTTCAGCATATAAACCATCAGCGAATGGATCACGATACGTTGTGACGCGTCCGCCTGGACGCGAACGGGCTTCGATGACTGTAACCTGATAGCCTGCGCGATTGAGTTCATATGCAGCGGCAAGGCCCGCAAGCCCTGCTCCCAAAACAATTACTGAATTATTGGCGGGTTGTGAAAAGGATGTTGTGTTTAATGAAGTGACCGCGATTGCTGCGCCTGCGCCGCGTATAAAATCGCGGCGCGTAAATTTATTCACGCGCTAAGTCTACTACACCCGTAGCACAAGCTTAATCATCATCATCAGGGATCGTATTTTGGTTTAAGCTCTGTTGCAATTTTCTTATGTGGGCGCTGGTCCGCCTGTTTAGTGCTGTCAGCTACCCCTGAGTCTGATCCAGTTAACCAGCCACCAACTGTTTCGATAAAAGCATTGTCATATACTTCTGCAAGATCTTTCTCAAGTTTTTTGGCTTCATTTTGCATTGCTTCGGTCAGTTTCCGCACATCACTTTGCTTTATTTCTGTGCGGCTTGATTTTTCGTCCGTTGCGTTGCCAATAAATGTTCCGACGAGCGGACCGCCAAAAATCGTTCCTAGTATTGAGCCGGTGTTGCTATCCTCACGGGCTTCTCTGTTTTTCTCAACTTGCTCCTTCTTCTGATCATAATTCTGTTGAGCGGTTAGTTTTTCATGAATCACACTTTGCTTCATTGATCCATCTTGTTTTAAGCTCGCTCGCTGCCATTTGTTTACACTGCTTGCCACCGGAGCCGTTGTATTAGTCGCCTCCGCATTTTGAGGTTGGGCAGTCACCGACGACTGGGCTTCCGCTTTCTCTGTTGCCTGCACATTGGCAGGTTGAAAATTATTACCGCTTATTTTCCGAACCATTCGCTCCTCCAGATCTCATAACTTAATATAGCAACCCTAATGTCATTTTGTATCCGAAGATTTATTGATGAAGCCGTATAAAGTTTCGGCGAGTAAATTTATTCACGCGCTAAGTCTACTACACCCGAATCGCAAGCTTAATCATCATCATCATCGGGATCGTATTTTGGTGTGACCTTTGTTGCTGCAACAATGTCAGACTCCCCTCCGTCTGATCCAGTAAGCCAGTCACCAAATGTTTCGATAAAGGAATTGTCTTGGATTTCTGCAAGCTCTTCTTCAAGTTTTCCGACTTCCTTTTGCATTGCCTCTATCTGTTTCCGCAAATCATTTTTCTTTGTTTCCGTGTTGCTGCCTATCGCATCCCCAATGAAGGTTCCTATGAGCGGACCACCAAAAATAGTTCCAAACAATGAGCCATTGCCGTTTTCTTCTCTTGCTTCCTTTGCTTTATTTGCTTCTTCTTGATTATGAGCGTAACTCTGATCAGTGGCTAATTCCTGATTCAGAAAGCTCTGTTTGATTGTTCCATCTTGCATTAAGCCTGCACGCTGCCATGTGTTCGCGCTGCTTGCCGCGGGAGCCGGTGTAGTATTCAACTCAGCATTTTGAGGTTGCGTAGTCGCTGATGATTGCACTTCTGTTTTCTCTGTTGCCTGCACATTGGCTGGCTGAAAACTATTACTGCTTATGTTCCGAACCATAGGGTTTCCTCCAAATTCACAACTTATATAGCAACCCATGTGCCATGTGGCATCCGAAGTTTTATCGTCGTGAGAATGAAAAGGATCCGACTAAAATCTTTGCCAAATTGCTAAGATTTTGGCAAAAATGCAAAAACTACTGTCCGTAATAGACGGCTTCAGAATACATCGGCTTGGTTTTCAACCGCTGAAGTGAATCACCCATTTTTGAAGCATACTCATTGCGATCCTTTACACCAAAAACCCACTCGTCAAGGTACGCGTTAAACTTGCGGACATCTTTGCTGATGTTGCGCCAATTCACATAGAATTCGTTATCGCGATCATAGTAGCCTTGCGCAAATGAAGGATGACAGCCCCAGGGTTCATGAACAACCGCGCTCACAATCAATCCTGGGATTACAGTGCGATTCGGATCGGAACGCATCAGGTTCTCATTTACAATTTCTTCTGCAACAACAATCACATTTTTTGCAGCAAAACATGCTTCTTTTTGAACTCCCATCAAACCCCAGATTTGAGTATTGCCTTCTAAATCAGAACGCTGTGCATGAACGATTGTCACTTCGGGATTTAAGGCAGGAACAGTTGCAAGGCTTTCGCCTGTGTATGGACACTGTACTTTTCGAATATTGTCATTGACCTGAGGAAGATCGCTCCCCATATAACTTCGCAAAGGATAAAAAGGAAGTTTCGCTGCTCCGGCAGTAAACCGTCCTACCATTCCAAAGTGTGAATACTCATCGAGTTCAATTGAATGTGGGATATCTTCTTCAACAGCGCGCCGCAATGCGTAAAGAGGTCCGGCTCCTGGATTGCCCGGTCCGGCCCAGCTAAAAACAAGTTTGTGAACGCATCCTGCACCAATCAATTGCTCATAAATCAGATCCGGAGTTAAGCGGCATACAGTTAGATTGCGTTTCTTTTGCCGGATGATTTCATGACCTGCGGCAAAACAGATCAAATGAGTAACACCTTCGATCACGATCGTGTCGCCGTCATTGACAAAGCGATCGATCGCCTCATTCATCGACATCAATTTATGAACCATATCGTTCCTTCTCGATGCCGGTTAATACTTCATCCAAAATATTTATCGCAAGATCCGCGTCTTCTTTATCGACAACAAGTGGAGGCGCAAGACGGATAACATTTTCGCCACAACCCAAAAGCAGCAGACCTTTTTGAAATGCGCGCTGGACAATTTGTTCCGTTTCTTCTGATGCTTTTTCTTTTGTTTGTCGATCTCGCACGAATTCAATGCCGATCATTAATCCAAAACCACGAACATCACCAATCAATCGATGGCGATCCATCATGCTTTTCATTTGAGCCATGATGTAATTCCCGACTTCTGTCGCATTCGCCATTAAGCTTTCTTCTATTAATTCAATCGTTGCGATTGCAGCTTCACAGGCCACAGGATTTCCGCCGAAAGTACTACCATGCGAGCCAGATGGCCATGTCATGACTTCCGCTTTTGCAATCATTGCGCTAATGGGCATTCCTGATGCAATTCCTTTTGCAACGGCAACAATGTCCGGTTCAACGTTAAAAATTTCTGACGCAAACCAGTGTCCGGTTCGACCCATGCCGCTTTGAACTTCATCAGCAACATACAAAATTCCGTACTTCTCGCATAATGCTTTTAGCCTGGTGTGATAATCAGGAGGTGGAACAATGTAACCGCCTTCACCTTGAATGGGCTCCACAAATATAGCGGCAACATCATCAGGCGGTAACATTTTGCTGAAGTATTCGGTTTCAATTACATCAACGCAATACAAATTGCATGATGGATACGTGAGGTTGTAAGGGCATCGGTAACAATATCCATAGGGAATGTGAGTTACGCCTGGCAAAAACGGAGCGAAATGTTCCTTCTGTTTCCATTTGCTCGCTGTAAGACTGACTGCACCCATGGTACGTCCATGAAATGCGCCGAAAAAAGAAATCAATTGTGATCTACGCGTGTGATATCGCGCTAATTTAATTGCGGCTTCAATTGCTTCTGCACCGGAATTTCCCAAAAATACTTTTTTCTTGGATGGCCCAGGCGCGATTTCTGCAAGTTTTTTCGCCAATTCAGCAAAAGACGGATAGTAAAAATCTGTCGGACATATGTGAAGAAACTTATCCGCAGCGCGTTTGATTGCTTCTACAACCTTCGGATGAGAATGTCCTGTTGTTACGACTGCAATACCAGCCATAAAATCGAGAAAGCGATTGCCATCCACATCTTCAACCATCGTGCCTTCGCCGCGTTCAACTACAAGTGGATATTCTTTGATGTAGGAAGGCGAAGTATAGGCTTCATCTTTTGCAATGACTTCCTTTGCTTTTGGACCTGGAGGTGGAACCTTTATCTGAGGATAATTTTTCATATTTGTCATTCCGTAGGGACGTCGGGCGACCACAAGGGTCGCCCCTACTAACCAAGAACGTTATTCTTGAATGATCGTGCGTGATTGTTCGCGCAAGAACTTCATTATGTAATACGGCCCAAGCGCATTCGGTCCTGTAGAACCAGATCCTTTCCAACCTCCGAATGGATTGACGCCAGGCCATGCGCCTGTTGTTGCTCCACCGCGGCGGTTCACATAGGTCACACCCGATTCGATGTTGTTTAAGAATGTATCGATTTCTTTTTTGTCGCGGCTAAAGATTCCCGCAGTTAATCCATACAAAGCCTTATTTGAAAGCTCCACGCCTTCATTCACATCTTTGACTGCAGTAATCATTACGATCGGCAAAAACATTTCCTCATAGAAAAGCTCGTTTTCCTTGTTTTCCGAATACGCGATCGTTGGCTTAACAAAATATCCATTTGCCATTTCGCCTTCGCTTATAACATCTCCTCCCAGGAGAATTTGAGCGCCTGATTCTTTGATCCGCTTTACGTAGTTTTCATAATTCTTCACTGCGCTCTCATTAATAACGGGTCCAAGAAAGACTTCGCGATTGAGAGGATTTCCAACAACAATGTCTTTTGATTTTTCGACAAATTTCTTAACGAATTCATCTTTTACTTTGTCTTCCACGTATACGCGTGAGCAAGCGCTGCACTTTTGTCCGCCATAGCCAAATGCAGATCGCAAAATTCCATCAACGGCAGCATCGATGTCGGCAGAACTTGTGACGATGCAAGGATTTTTACCTCCCATTTCAGCGATGACTGGCTTTGGATATTGCTTGGCAAAATTCTTGTAGATGTGCATCCCAACTTCGTACGATCCAGTAAACACCATGCCTTGTGTAAGTGGATTCTCCACCATCGTTGCGCCTACTTCGGAACCCGATCCAGCAACATACTGAATTACGTCTTCTGGGAACTCCGCCTTCATGAAACATTCGGACCATAAAATGACCGATCAGAGGCGCATCATGAGATGGCTTAAACACAACAGTGTTGCCGGTTACAAGTGCGCCGGTAACCATTCCGGTAGACAGAGCAAGTGGAAAATTAAATGGTGCAATTACGCCCCAAACACCGTAAGGGACAAGCACACTCATTGTGGTTTCTTTTTCGCTTAACCGCTCCATCGGTTTCACAAACCCGCGGTTTTCTTCCAAAATTTTTGCGTAGTAGCGGATTAAGTCCACGGACTCTTCAGTCTCACCCATCGATTCAAGACGATTCTTGCCCGCTTCATAAGCCATGAATGCAGCAAGGTAATATTTGTTTTCAGCCATTTTATCGGCTGCTTTCCGCAGAATCTGAACACGTCTTTCCCAGCCCAAATCACGCCACGGTTTGAACGCTTTATGAGCAATCTCAATGGCCCGGTTTGCATCTTCTTTTGTACCGAGCTGATGTGATCCCATCACGATCCGGCGATCGATAGGCGATTTCACTTGAACTGTCTTGCGGTCTTCAGTTTCTACTCCGCCGATTTTATTTGGATACAATTTTCCAAAGTCTTGCCGTACCCTTTCTACTGCTTTTTCAAATTCAGTATGAAATTCCTCGGAAGAACCGATTGTTGTATAAGTCACTTTTTGCTGTGTCATAACATTTGCTCCAGAGTATGTTTGAAGGTGGCTGCCAGTTCAGAAATTTCTCCAGCGTTAATCGAAAAAGGTGGAGAGACCATCACCAGATCCCCGTTGGTTCCATCAACATGACCTACGTTTTGCCACAAAATTAATCCATTCTTGAATGCAAGCTCAGTAAACCGTTCCGCAAATTTTTCCGATCGCGGAAAAGGTTCCTTTGTTTCTTTGTTTTTTACAAACTCAACTGCTGCCATGAATCCTTTGCCGCGTACATCTCCGACTACCGGAAATGATCGTAATTCATTTAGTTTCTCAAACAGTAGTCCTTCCATTTCCGCAACACGTTCTACCAAACGATGCTTTTTCAGATAGCGGACCGTTGCAACTCCCACTGCACAAATCACAGGCGTGTGAGAGTAGGTTTGTGCATGATTAAAATACCCGCTTGTGGAAGCAAGAACATCGACAATTTCCTTCTTCGCAACGACCGCGCTCAGCGGAACGATCCCGCCATTAATCCCTTTTCCGAGAGTCATAATGTCCGGAATAAAATCATAATGTTGGAATGAAAACCATTTACCGGTACGTCCCATTCCTGACATCACTTCATCTGCAATGATCAAAACATCATATTTTTCGCAAATCCTCGCAACGTTCCGGTAATACTCCTGTGTTGGTACGACTGCACCTGCTGATGAACCTATGATCGGTTCCAAAATAAAACCTGAAACCGAATCAGCTCCTTGTTTCAGAATTTCCTCTTCCAGCAATTCCCCTGTTGAAGCTTTTGAGTTTGGATCCCGATAGGGATCAGGTGCAGGGATGCGTGGGAAATTCGTTAAGAGTGGACCATATACAGCGCGGTAATGTTCGCGTCCCGAAAGCGAAAGCGTTGCTAATGTGTTTCCATGATAGGAAGGATTGCGAGAAATAATTTTCCACTTCGATTGTTTGCCTTTCTCATACCAATAATTTCGCGCAAGCTTAATGGCAGCTTCATTTGCTTCAGATCCACTTCCAAGAAAGTAGCTATACTTCAATGAACCTGGAAGAATTTCGGCCAATTCTGCGGCCAGATTTTCCGCTGGCTGATTCGTGAATTGCGTTCCATTTACATAGGCGAGTTCACGAATTTGTTCAGCAACCGAATCTGCAATTTCAGAAACACCATGTCCGACGTTTACGACAACAGCGCCGCCGGATGCATCAAAATATTGTTTGCCATCTTCATCAACAATCCGGACTCCTGATGCGGAAACTGCGCGCGGAATTTCTTTATTTAATTTGCGGTAGAAGACAAAACTGTCCGGATATTTATATCGCATCGGTATTAAATCCGTTCCCTGGCGGGTAAAGCGTAATTATAACGCTAACAATCTGGGTACACAAAGATTTTTGCGTAATTCACTGAAAATCATTGAAAAACGCAGAAACAACGCGAAACATCGGCCTAGCGCTTTGCTAAGGCTAAAATTTGGCTCAGGGAGGCTTCCGATGCAACTTCTACGCTAAGTGGAGCGCTATTTTTTTGACTGATGAGGCGATTTCCGATGGACAATGCAATGCTAAAAGATGCATCGCTTTGTTGCGCAAGTCTTTTGAGTTGTTTTGGCAACAACGGTGCATCCGTGACGTAAACTTCCGTGTTTTCAACTTTCAACTTTTTGAGTTGATATTCCTCCGCTCCTCCGCCCCTCTGCACCTCCGCTTTTTTTACTGCTATCAATAAATCATTTTCCCAATTTTCTGGTAACTCCGGTAATTGCGCATCATTACCGATCACAAGAGGCGGCCAACCTAAATCGATTCCCATTTCAGGATCTCGATTATGTCCAAGTGTAATTCCTGCGTTGTAGATTTTTCCGATCAGCGGAGTTGGACAAAAATAAATCGGCGAGGAGAACGTTCCAAACTCATCGATTACAGGTAATCCAATGGCGGCACTGAAATTATCGAGTGCTCTATAGGCAATAAAATATCGACCAACAGGTGCGTTCCATGCTTCAACCATCAGCACTTTACAAAACGGCAATTCAACTAGGGTAAACATATTTTTTTCAACGCCGAGGACGCCGAGTATTTTTTTTTCTTCTTTTAAGTCTCGGCGTTCTCGGCGTTAAAAAAGAATCTTGCGACTTTGCGGTTTTCTTCGTTACTAAATAAACGTTTGTGACGTTCCATAATTTTTAAAACACGATCGATCGGAAGCCCGAAAACTTTGTGATCATCTCTACCCGTCATGTCACCTGATGCAAACAATGCGTTCACAATTGCTTCATCTGTTGCTTCGGCAACGGCATCTAAGACAGGTTGAATATCAAACTGTTCAATGGATTGAAGAGAATATGTTTTGCCTTTCCAGAAATTTTCGGAAGGAATCCGATTCGCTGTTGAAAAGGCAAGAATAAAATCACCACTTGAGTTTCGCGCAACAGTTCCTGTGCGTGCTAACCCCATTGCACCGCGTCGCGCGAGACGGTTGAGCTGATAATCAAGCAAAGGGGCATCCGTTGCTATCACAATCAGGATTGAACTCAGACTCGATGCTCCATCCGGTTCGGGTACAATTTTCAAAAGCTCCTGGCCAACGGGAACACCATCAATCCTGAATTCTTCACGTGCTCCGTGATTTGCCTGGACCAGCACACCGACTGTGTATTTTGATAAGTCTTCTGGAAGCCGCCGCGACGAAGTTCCAATCCCACCTTTAAAGCCGTAGGAAATCATTCCAGTACCGCCGCCAACACTCCCTTCAGCAACGGGACCTGAAGCTGCCGTTTCCATTGCCGCATATACATCGGAAGCATGAACATGCCGTCCTTCAATATCGTTTAGATGTGCATCCCACGTTTCACCAACAACCGGCATCAACCCATTTGTTGGAAGTTTCGATAACAACGCGTCATACACCATCCCTACGCTGGATGTGTTTGTAAAACAGATTGGTGAACCGATTACACCCATCGATTCAATCTGCAGAAGGCCTGTAACTTCACCATTTCCATTCAAACTGTGATAGCCCGCGGGAACATATTCATCTGAAATTCTTTCATGAGGAATGACAACGGTGACTCCTGTTCTCACGGGCCCAACGCCAACCTGCAACTTTCCTGAACCCCGGATAATTGTGGTGTGACCGACTTTTAAGCCAGGGACATCTGTAATTGCATTCCATTTTCCAGGTTGCATTCTGCCGATTCGAATACCGACTTCGCGTGCTCGTTTCCGTGTACGAAAAGGAATTACTTTTGGAATATCAGGAAGCAACAATACAGCGGGTAAAAGTTTAATAAAATCACGTCTTCCGAGCGGCATGATTTATTCTAACCGTAATTATTAAAAGCACTATGATAGAAATCACAGAAATAAGCGCGCCGAGTTTTACTGAGCCCGGAGAATAAAGAAGAAAAATGCGTTGACTCTTTGGTCCGGCCTGCACACCACTGAACGCCCAGTTCATTCTACGAATCGATGCGGGTTCATCATTGATGAAAACTTTCCAACCGTTATAAAACGGAAGAGCTACAGTTAACATCGCATTGCAGTTTCCCGAAGTTTCGTATTCCATTTCACGGAAAGTTGCTCGCAACAATTGAACAGAAGCGGTCGAATCTTCGCAGTGACTCAACGGTTGTACTTCATCATCAGTCACGCCAGCAATCTCCGGAGAATAATCTTCTGAAGTCATAAAGTTTAGCGTGGCTCGAAAGTCATTTATTTTTTCTACATTATCAATTCTGGCAGCAGGCAAAACGGCCCGTCGGTTTCGATACAAATAAAAAGGTACATTGCTGCGATTTCGCAAAACGTAGGCAGGCTCTATTCCTGGAAGTTCTAGTTTTTCGTGGGTCATGATTACAGTTACACCTGCGGCAGACAAAACTGGAATCCGTTTCGACCATGGAAGAACATTGAGAGCATTCGTCAAATCTATTAGCCTTTTTTGCGCAAGGCCATCGATGTCTCCATGGAAGATCATTGGAATTCCATATGACGTTGCAAGATGTTCCGATAAGACCTCCTGATTCCAGCGATATTGCCAGATGACGTCATTCGTTGGAGCGTTTAAAGCAATCCCAGGAGGATTAGGCGTTCGATAAAATCTTCCGCCATCGATTTCTTTCCGGACTAGATTCACTACATCGGGAGTTTGATCATAAAATGAAACAGGTGCGAGAGGATTCAAATTCCTGCCAGCAATGATCAAATCAAAAGCAACAATTCCGAAAATCGCGACTTTCTGCCACACGCTTGCACGCATGTTCCGAAGCGTATAAACCAGGCTCAAAAGAAGAACAACTAACAACGTATGAAAGATGGACTGAAGTAATCCGGATTGAATTGCCTGTGTCGATGGCAATTCAAAGAATGCACGCGCAAATTTTTCCACAGAATTGCCAGACTTCAGAACCAGTATCAGCAGAATTAGCAAGCCGCAGGTGGACCAAAGAATAATCAACAGAGTTCGTTTGGGTCGCCATAATTCCGAATTCCAGTGCTTCTCAAAACCAGCTGCAGCAAGATAACTCAGTGGCACAATAGCAAGACACAAAAACTTTACTGGATACCGAAAGCGATCCAATCCCGGCAGAATTTCATACAAAACGCGTGTTAATGGAAAATATCTTCCAAGCGAAAAAAGAACAGCCAGGAGAATTGTTGCAGCTAACGCATAATGCAATTTCTTTCGTTGAATCCCAACTATCGCAAGCAGGATCGAAGGCACGCCGAAATAAATGCTTAAAATGTACGGAAATCCAAAATCTTCAACTCGGGTCCCCCAATAATCCGTTGCTGCAAGCGTATCCGTACGTCCGAAAAAATTTGGGGAAAATATTTCGGGAATTCTTTTAACGTGTACTGACCACTGGCTGAATATTTCGAACGATCCGGGAATTGCACGGGAAGACACCGAAGTCATTTCGAAAGTTGGGATCAATTGCACGGCTGAAACGAGTGCTGTACTGATTCCCAGCAAAGCCAACAAGATAATCCTTTTGCGGATTTGTAAATCATAACTGCCCCCAATGGACCAGATCAGCAGCAAGAGATAAGCGATGAGTGTCGATTCTGGGGCGCCGGCAAAAATCTGAAACGTGCCGAACAAAACGCCAAGGAAAAACCAATGCGGCCTTTTTTCCATCAGCAGACGGTGCCAGAAAACACACAACCACGGCAAATAAGGATGAGCGAGCATCCGGTTCATTAGATTAATAATCGAAAGCGAATATCCGCAGAATCCAAACACAACGCCACACACTGCGCTAGAAAGCTTTGAAAGACCTGAAAAACGAGCGAGGCAATACGCTCCAAGTGCCCCAAAAATAACGTGGCCAACGATGTCGATATTAAATGCGGCATACGCGGGCAAAAATAAATAAAGAAGATTGGATGGATATAAAACGCTGAAATCAATCTCCGCAAGAAATGGCTGCCCGCCATGCAAATATGGATTCCATAATGGCAATTCTCCTTGCAGAATCATCTGGCTCAACAGTCTTTTTTGCGGAAGATAATGCAGATACAAATCGCGGTAAAAGAAAGTTTCTCCGATGATTGTGCCTGGAAACGTCAGCACTCCAAGAACACAAAGAAGCCAGAATTCCTTTTCTTTAAAGATGGATCTGAACGTTATGGTTTGTTCCATTTCCATCCCGGCGTGGAAGAAAGCATCAAAATCATCCCTACCATGCGGTGATAACTGAACGGAAAAAAGTCGAATGTAGGAATCGCAAAAATCATTAACGCACCGAGAAAAGCACGTGCACGAAGTGGATGGTTTGCCCTGGATAAGTTCCACAATGCGTATGGCAGAAGAAGAATGAAGTGATGTTCCCAGACAAGCGGAGAAAGGAGCAGGATTAATGGAATCGATTCAAGTACCGCAATCATTTCATGATCCTGCTGCCGGCGCCATCGGTTGATGAAGATTAAGACAAGAAAAATAGAAATGAGAATATGTGCAACTTTAGAAACGAAAAGAAGTTCCATTCCAGGCTTGCGAAAAGGAAGCATCAGAAAATAAAGCGTGTTGAAAATTACAGAGTGAATGCTGTTATCACGGAAATAGTGGCCTTTGGGAAACTCTGCAAAGAGGGCTAAGAATTGCTTCCATAGATCAAGACCGTTACCTGTTACTGCTTGCGCCAAAACAATGAGAAAGAAAAAAACAATTGTTGCAACCGCAGGAAGCCATCGTCTCTTGATTGCCCAGGGAAGCAGAAATACAAACGGATATAGCTTGATATGACATGCTATCGCATTAAAAAACCCACTGAACCACGGATGCTGAATCGAAAAAAGAATCGCAATGACCAAAAGATCAAGCACAAGCAAATTGACCTGGTTGTGGCGCAAGGTCCGGATCATCGGATTGTTAAATATCATCAGAGCAGTTAAAAGAATCGCTGAGCGCAAGCGGTCGCGGTCGAATATTCTGATCAAGCGGTAACACAGCCAAAATGCAAGAACTGCCAGAAAGAATTGGAGGCATTGATAGAAATAGAAGACCAGGTTCCATACGATGTTTTCTCCAGCATTGGAGCCCATCGATAAAAGCGTGGAACGAATCAAAAAGAAAGCGCCTGCAAGCAACTGTGCCGTAAGCGGCGGATAAATGTACGTTTTTGGTGAATAAGGATTCTTTCCTTCCAGAATTGCCATTGCCGCAGTTTTGTAATTAAAGTAATCCAACGACTCGGCGGAATATTCGACAACGAACGTTAGAAAAAAGAATCCTGTTAGAAGCCAGGGAATAAGAATTATTAATTTTTCGGATGAAGTACCACTGCGTTGTCGAAATTCATTCCACGCAACAAGAATCAACCAGACGCTTGCACTGAAACCCAACAATTCAAAATGCGTGTAACTTCGGCCATAAGTATTTGAAACAAACGCGGTGGCATTACCGGAAAGAAATAAGGGCAGAATTGTTACTGGTATAAACAGCAAAGCATAAGCAAAGAAGCGAGCAGGGATCGTGCCGTTCATCACCGCTCTTATTCTAACCGACGAAAGAACTGGTGAGTAATTAGTTTTCGGCGAGCCTGCTTAATAGCTGGAGTGCATCAGAGGGCGAGACCAAATTGAATCGTGCCGCAGATTTTCCCGTACCAACCTTAACTGAGTAGGCTTGCTCGGGAAGGCTCCTGAATAAATCTTCATCAGTCGTATCATCACCCAGTGCCAAAATAAAATCGTAAGATTTCCTTGCCATCCAGAAAGTTGCGGCAGTTCCTTTGTTGATTCCCGTATTACGAATCTCTACATTCCTGTTTCCAAGAATCACCTGAATATTCATGGAAGCGGCAAAACTTTGAAGATGGTCCGCAAGTTCTTTTGCCAGAACAGAACTGAACTCAAGGTCAGCCTTCCGAAAATGCCATACCAGGGTAAATTCTTTTTCTTCAATGAAGGAACCTGGCAATCGGTCAACGAACAATTCAAGTATTTGCCTGATTTGAGTCTTCCACGTTGATGAGTTTTGAGGAAATGGATTCTGCCATTGCTGATTCCTTTCTCTGAGCCAGGCACCATGCTCCCCTATAAGGCCCGCAGGGATATCATCAAACCATTCATCCAGCGTATTTTTATCGCGACCGCTAATGAGGACCAGATCATTTTTTGAACTTCCTGCAAGCTTACGAAGAAGGTTTAGAACAGCTTCTTGCGGTTTTGCTTCTTCCGGGATGAGGGCATACTGCACCAACGTTCCATCATAATCCTGCAATAAAAGTCTTTGTGTTGCGTTCTTATAACGCCTCAGAAGTTCTTCAACATGCACATGGCTGAGAATTCTGGAAGACATTTCACGCTGGTGTTGTTTTGTTGAATTCAATCTTTTTAAGAATTCACCCGCCCAATGAACAACATCATAATGTTCTAAACGTCTTTGCATCATTGAGATCCGGCGCTTTTGTTCACCTTCAGGCATTTCAAGAGCTTCAGTGATTGCATCAGAAATCTCTTCATGGTTGTTCGGATTAATGATGATTGCCTCCCCTAGCTCGCTTGAAGCTCCTGCCATTTCACTCAGAATGAGAACCCCCGTTTGATCGACACGTGAGGCTATATACTCTTTTGAGATCAAGTTCATTCCATCGCGTAAAGGTGTAATCAGGGCTATATCGCTAGCACGATAAAGAGCCACGAGAGGTTCAAAATCTAATGAACGATACTGATAAACAATTGGAGTCCAATTGATCGTTCCAAATTTGCCGTTCACTTTTCCAACCATTTCATCAATTTGTTGTTTTAAGAACTGGTAGTGTTCGACTCCAATTCTTGATGGAACAACAACGAGCAAAAGAGTTACACGCTCGTGCCATTTTTCATTTCGTTCAAGAAAAATTTCAAATCCTTGCAGTCGATTGATAATTCCTTTTGAATAATCCAAACGATCAACTGACAGAATAACTCGACGATCTCCAAAACTTTGTTGCAACGTTGAATGTTCTTGAACAGCCTCAGGCGTTTTCGCGCCTTCCTGAAATTTCTTAAATTCGATACCCATCGGAAAAGTGTCTGCGACCGCAAGCCTATTTCCAAAAGTGATCTGACCGGATGAGTGCTCATAGCCAAGAATTCGAAGCACGCAACGGAGGAAATATTGTGTGTAATGATGCGTGTGAAAGCCGATAAGATCAGCACCAAGCAATCCCAAAAGGATGTTTGCTCGCCAAACTTTTGGAAGCATTCGAAAAACCTCAAACGATGGGAAGGGTATATGCAGAAAAAATCCGATCGACGCATTCGGCAAACGTTCTCTCAACATTTGTGGAAGCAACATTAAGTGATAATCCTGAATCCAGATTAGATCATCTGGTCTTGCGACGTTGACTACTGCATCACAGAAGATGCGATTGACTTCTTTGTATTGCTGCCAGTGTTCAGGATTGAATCGTGCGTAACTCGGGAAGTAATGAAAAAGCGGCCAGATCGTACTGTTACAAAAACCATGATAAAACATCTCCATTGAATCTTCTGTCAGAAAGACAGGGTACGATTTGTATTCAGTACCGGCGCGATCGATCATTGGCTGCTGCCACTCTTCAGAAACTGATTGACCGGGCCAGCCAACCCACAAAAATTCGCCATCAGCCGGACCTTTCTGTTCACTCGCAAGGTACGAGGAAAGTCCCGACACAAGGCCGCCTGGGCTTTTTTGAAAATCGATCCCATCTTCTCGAATCTGAACAGAAAAGGGGAGCCTGTTTGAGACGATTACAAGCCTCATTTTTTCACCATATGACTCAATATCTGTATATTTCCTGAATGATCAAGACAAATCCTGCTCGGAACTTCTCATGTCGACGACGTTTTCGAGGAATTTGATTGACGATGCTTGAAACAAAAAGGCGTCCGCAATTCACGGACGCCTTTGAGATAAATTCTTTTACAACAAAAATCAAAAGTTAAACCGCATCTTTTCTTGTTGCAAGCCCTCCGATCAAGAAAACAGTACCTAAAAGAACATGAACTATGTGATCCATAGTTCCAAGTTCCAGCTGACCCGGAATTACTTTAAACAAGCGGCCATCCGACATATTTTCCATGCCGGCCATGGTTACTGTTCCAGATGTGCCAAGTAAGAAGCCGGCAACACCGAGCAATCCATACACAATGCCGAATAGAATGCAGAAACTTCGCGCCGCAGATAACGAACCAGCAGTCCCAAAGTAAATTGCCACTGCGCCAGAAATTATATGAACCAGGTTATGAGCCAGCGACAAATGTGTACCTAACAGATTTGGAAGGACGAAACCGGCAACTCCCACCAACAGGAACACAATACCTAGAAGCAATGAAATCTTTTTCGCCATGTTTTAACCTCCGTTAATCAAAACGATCGCCAGATCTCAAAGCCTTACTCAGCACTTATTAATAGAGCTTACAATGCCTTCAAAGGTTGCACAATCAACGCTGTATCCCGGACATCCCGAAGATTTTCTTTGGAGCGAAAAGTATTACCGGCACCGAAATCCACAAGAGCATATTTGCTACGAACAACATGCCATACGAACTATAACTAGACCAGCTTATAAAAAGACTGAAGAAAAACATACTGGACAGGATCATTGATAAAAAAGGAAGCAAACAAAGAACCTTTCCAAATATGATTGAAGTCCGGAAAAATGAAGCATAGCAGTACAGTAATGCTGCCTGGCAGAACGGCAGATATACAAAGTAATGCGGCCATGAAGTTTTGAGTACGAAAGGAATCGATAAAAAGATGGCAACCAGCGGTAGACCGTATCTTCTAAAGCTTTCTCTTCGATAGAGCAACCACGCCATAAATACACACGACAATCCAATTGCATAGCCTGTAATGCTCAGTATTCGTGTAAACCAATGATCAGGAGCCCGGTCATAAACAAATTCAAACCATCTTCTTGCTACATGCACAACGTATTGGGAATTAACATCATATGTGACCCAATCCGAATTACGAATGGCAGTAAGAATCGTCTTTTCAAACCCAAGCCAGTTTGAAAAACCAAGCACGGTTGCCGGTATTGCAAAAAAAAAGACAAACAACGCCAGTACGAAAATAACGAAGGAACGCGTATCACGCTTCAGCAGGAAATGTACTCCAAAAATTGCCGGGTAAAATTTTATTGCTGAAACAAATGCCAACAGTATTGCTGCTAAAGATGGTTTATTTTTTTCCCAGACAAAAAATGCAATCATCACGCAAACAGTAATGAGAAGGCTCACCTGCCCCCACCTTAAGTTATGAAGGATTGGGAAGGAGGTTACACACAGTCCAGCGAATAGTACCGTTTGGAGAGGCGGCATTTTCAAAATGCGTGATGATACTACGCAAAAAATTATTAGACAGGTAAGTTGAATCGTAGTCCAAATGAAAGTGGCCGCAGGAATGGGAAGTGTGGATATTGGTGAAAGCAGAATGGCAAAAAAAGAAGTGTAGAAGTAACCGTCAACGGGCTTCGAACTTTGAAGGATTTGCCTGCCCGTTTCATAGTAATAGCGAACGAAGTCTTGCATGAACCCGGGATTGTGATCAATCGCATAAACAAAATCCGTGAATGTATGCCATCTTAACCAATAGAAAACAAAAACCCCAACAAGCATTAGAACCAGCAATAAATACCATTGCCCGTTCCTCTTAAGATGGTCAAACATTTTCAAAGAGAAATATCACTTGTGCGTTCTACAATTATTTATCGCTTTTTCTCCTCCGCTCCTCCGCCCTTCTGCTCCTCTGCTTTCTTTGGTGGCCATCCGGCATTCAGATTGTTGTAATTAAAAACGGCATTGAAAATCAGGGCATACGTACCTTGCGTTGTCATACGCCACATTGGATTATTTCCAAATAAAAGAATATGCCCTTTTCCCAGCGGGGAATCGATTACAACCGGAGTGCCCGCAATATCTTCTCCACCTTCGAGCATGCCTGAAAGCAGGATTTGATCCGCTTCTTTTGGGAATGAAAGAATGGCGCGCGGACGATCTTCGACACGCGGAATGAATGGTTGAAAGCGGAACGGCAAGTCTTCTGATGGCATAAAGCCATCTTCACCGGTAGCTGGTTTAGGTTTCTCAGGCATTTCTACAAACGCTCTACCCTGCGGAACATCTGGATCATTTTTTGAACCGCGACCACTTGGACGAGCTTCATCTTGATCACGCCTTCTGATATCAACACCAATCTTAAAAACTGGCCCTCCGGAGTAGTGAACTGGAATCGAATCATCATAACCGTAGGCAACGGGACTTCGCGGATCGTTAACAACAGCTTTCAGAATCGAACCACGTGCCTTCAACTTGTTTGCCTCCACCACACTTACCCATCGCGCAAGACCATATTCAATCGCCCACTCCGATGTTTCCTGAACAGTAATTAACAATCCGCCTTCTTCAACAAACTTTTTTAAATTCGCTACTCCGCTAAATCCCATTCCAGGACGCATATTTTCCGTTTCATCAACGCCAAGGTTTGGAGTTAGTTCTGATTTTTTCCATGGAATCGGCGGACCATCCGGTAAACCATTCACAATGTCTTGAGGACCAAAACTGACCGGCGGAAAAATGATCACATCGTATTTACTCCGCAGTACAGCATCATTTGCGACATCCTGAGTAGAAATATACTCATACGGAACTCCGAGACTTTCCAACGCAAGCCGGTACCAACCTTCATCCTGTGTATTCAGCCAGGTATGCAGAATTGCAATTTTCGGTGCAGATAATTCACGCGCGCCGGCGGGGATTTTATCGAACGAATCAATACTAAAAGATCCGAATTTTGCTAACGCTTCCTCAACAATCGTTCGATTTGAATCATCAACTTTCACAAAAAGTGTACCCGCAGGAAGATTCCCTTCCTTTCGCTTGAATTCTTCATCAATGATTGAGAAATGGGCATCTTTTAGTTGATACAGAAGCTTCACAACGTCTGTGTCGGCAGAATTCCGGATTGCAATAACATTTGATTTTAATTTTACGGATTGTGCTGTTGGTTGTGTCCGGAGTTTCATTGGAACTTTCAGCACATCCTGATTTACAACCCGTTTTACATCAAGATTCTTTGTGTATCCAAGTGTCCATCCGGTGTCATCGTAAATTCGTTCTTCACCTTTCACAAACTGAACATCCAATAAAGTATCCGCAAGACGGCTGTAAGGCTGATCCATCCGGATGATGTAACTTCCTGCTGCGAACTTCAGATCTTCTACTTCCTTCTTTTTCTGATCTTTAGAATCTTTAGAGTCTTTCTTGTCAGTGTCATCTTCCTTCTTTTTTGGAGGCCAATTTGGCTTAATTGAAAATTCATTGTCGGCGCGATGAACTTCGATTCCGTGTTTGTTAAATAAGTCTAGAAGATCACGTAGCTGGCCTTGGCGTTTTTGACCTGCGTCCAAAACGTATGCAGCAGGACCTTCATTTGTAGCTTTGGCAATGGAACGTTTACCTAAATTCCAGAAAGTCCGCAGATAGTGTGCGCGATTTTCTCCTACATAATTCAGCGCAAGAAGCAAACCACTTTGCATGAAATTAACATTATTACGAAGCGACCATTTCACTTTTGGAAGAGGGGGATTTGCGCGATACCATGCGCGCTGGCTCGCATCACGCACGACTCGGTCTACAGTTGATGGTACGCTGTTGCCAAATGTTTCGTAAAACCGGCCGATTGAATTATGTCCATGTGCAACCCAGAACATATAATTCGGCGCCCATCCATCATAAAAGCCGTACGTCCAAACACCTGGCAAACCTTTTTGCGTTAAAGTCTGAACTTCGTAATATGCGATGCGGAACCATTCATTGATTGCAAGCGGATCCAATGCAGGATTGTAAGGACCTGTGCCCGTAGAAACATACAGGAAAGGAACCGATTCATGCAGATCGTGAACGACTTGCGGATAATATTCAAAATAAGTCTTCAAAACATTTTGCGAAAGTTTTAACGAGATTCCGATTGAATCACGATTGTTATCATGTGCGACGTATTTGCCCCAATAAATCAAAGGTGGAACACCTGCATTTGGATTGGCTTGATACCAGCGAATTAAATCTACCATCCTGTTGCGTCCATCAACATCCAGAACGGGTGTAATCAGAGTGATTACATTGTTTCTGATGTTTTGAATCATCGGCGTTTCTTCAACAGCAAGCCTGTATGCAAGTTCCATCAACATTTCCGGGCTGCCTGTTTCCGGAGAATGCATCGCGCCTGTTGCATAATAAAAAGGCTTTCCGCTGTTGATGAGTTGCTCTGCTTCCGTATCATTGAGTTTCCTTGGATCGGAAAGTTTTTTTGTAATTTCGCGATAGCGATCTAATTCTGTTATTGTTTTTTCATCTGCGATTACAACCAGAATCATCTCGCGGCCTTCTTCTGATTGGCCGATCGAAACAACTTTCACGCGCGGCGAGGCTTCATCTAGCGCTCGCATATAGCGATACACATCCTCTGCATAGGTGAGTTTGTCAGCTGTTCCTGCAATATAGCCATGATGCTTTAACGGTGTTGGTACTGTGCTGGATGCAGGAAGATGATCCACAAGGTCTGTGGTCATATCGGGCGCGGTTGTGTATTCGTGGATCTTTTTTGTGTAATCCTGATCGATTTCTTGATTAGCAAAAAGCAGCGAAGGCAATAACAGTAGAAGAAGAATGAATCTCATCGCAACCCTCCCGAATTGTGCGCCGGCAAAGCCGGAGGTTATGCAAGCTTGCAAACAGCTATGGTTTCACCTGAAGCATAGTCGTATGGTTTTTCATCAAAGGTTCCATAAATTGCCGGAGTGAATCCGCAACGGACGAGCAAATGTTCAAGTTCAAAACGAAAAATGTATCTTAATTTGAAAGAGCCTTCTTTACGAGCCAAAATGATACCATCAGCATTTCGTTCTTCCCATTTCATTTCAAGTTCAATGATCTGATCTGCATAATTCGCACGCGCTTGATAGTAACGCGTAATTGTACTTTCAGTTTCCTCATTCTTGCGTGTAAATTCCTTTTCCCATTGACCGGGTTGAGTGCTTGAATATTTGCCAAGACGTTCCATGTTCGGAGCAAATACATCCAGGACAAATAAGCCGTCCGGTTTTAGATGATTTCGAACGAGTCGAAGGCATCTCATCTGAGCATCCGGATCCAACAAATGTTGGAAAGATCGGAATGGGATATAAATCATGGAAAATTTTTGATCGTACTCAAATTCATCCATACTTGCTGACTGAAGACGGACATTTGTTAGCCCTAGAGCTCGCACCTTCGTTTCACAAATGCCAAGCATGTCCCGATTCATATCTAACCCAAAACATTCGATTCCTGATTGGGCGATCGGAATCAATGTGCGGCCAGTACCACAGCCCAATTCCAAAACAGGTGAACCTTGCTGTTCCGCAAATTTTTTATAGAAGGCAATATCCCCTCTTTCGGGAATTCCCTTAGTGTAATCTTCGTCGTAATATTCGGCCGGATAATGAAAGCTATACACGCGTTAACTGAAACCTTTATGAAGTTTTATTGGCAAGATCTTTGGCGAAATATGTAATGATGATATCTGCACCTGCACGCCGAATCGAGAGCAACATTTCATCTCTCACTTGCTGCTCCTGAATCCAACTTCTTTGTCCTGCAGCTTTTACCATCGAATATTCACCGCTGACATTATACGCTACGAGCGGAACAAGAAAACGATTCCTTGCTTCGCGCAAAATATCAAGATACGGAAGCGCCGGTTTTATCATTAACATGTCTGCGCCTTCGTTTAAATCAAGTTCCATTTCCTTTAATGCTTCCAATCTATTCGCAGGATCCATCTGGTGAGTTCGTCGATCACCAAATTGTGGCGCTGAATGGGCTGCATCACGAAAGGGGCCATAAAATGCGGATGCGAATTTTGCTGAATACGACAAAATTCCTATATCTTCAAGATTATTCTCATCAAGTCTTTTTCTAATCGCTAACACGCGGCCATCCATCATATCTGAAGGTGCGACAAAATCTGCGCCGGCATCTGCATGTGATAATGCAGTGCGGCTCAATAATTCCACCGATTCATCGTTGATAATCTTTCCATCGCGCACAATCCCGCAATGTCCCGTATCTGTATAAGAACACAAACAAACATCTGTAAAGATCACAGCATCCGGAATCTCTTTACGAATAGCACGGACTGTCTTTTGAACAATTCCATTTTCCCGATATGCACCGGATGCATACGCATCTTTCTTGTCCGGTATTCCAAAAAACAAAAAGCTGTGAACTCCTTTTGCAAAAAGGTCAGACGCTTCCTGGACTGCTGAATCGACTGTATGTTGATGAATTCCTGGCATCGAAGGAACCGCAACAGGTCGATCCACTTCTGCACTCACAAACATCGGATAAATTAAGTGTGAAAGATTGACTGACGTTTCACGGACAAGATCCCGAATGAGTGAATTTTTGCGAAGGCGCCTTGGGCGCTGAAGTGGAAACATTTGTAGTTATTCCTCATCGCCGCCGAAGAAAAAATAATCCGCGCAATTCCTGTTGCAAAACCAACGTCCACAAAAGCGATAGCAACACTCTTCACAGACAAAACGGAAACAGATCGGACATTTCTTTAGCATTTTGGTATCTTCGGAAGCTGAACAAACACAACAATTCGTGACGCTCGGCATGGTTTTATTATAACTGATGGTAGGGGCGGGTCTAAGACCCGCCCGGATTCTTTGCACCACTTTCACGGGCGGGTCTTAGACCCGCCCCTACGTGCAAACCGAGGTTTCATTTCGTTGACAAGGTTATACCGGACATCTAGAATTGAGGCTTCCCAAAAAGGCGGTGTAGCTCAGTTGGTTAGAGCACGCGGCTCATATCCGCGGCGTCCGGGGTTCGAATCCCTGCACCGCCACTCCTCGCTAAAGTACACACCATGCTAATTCGACGCGTCCAAAACTTCATTCAACAACACGCACTGATCAAGCCTCAGGATCGTATTGCCGTTGCATATTCCGGCGGTCCGGACTCTACCACGTTGCTTCTAATCTTACGAAAGCTCTATCCCGATACGGCTGCGATTTATGTAAACCACAATCTTCGTCAAGATTCTGCGGATGAAGAAAAATTTGTACGGCAATTTTGCGCTCAACATGCAATCGAACTTCATGTGGAACAAATGCATTGGAAAAAAAGACCCGCAAGTCTTGAAGAAGAAGCAAGAAAAAGAAGGTATCGTCACTTTGAAAAAGTCGCGAAACAGGTTGGGTTTTCACGAATCGCACTCGCGCATCATCAAGATGATGTGGTTGAAACGTTTCTACTCAGACTTCTGCGCGGAACAGGGCCTCGCGGGCTTCCCGGTATCACATCGAGCCGTGGAAAATACATTCGACCCTTACTCTGTCTTTCCAGGATTGAAATTCAACAATTTCTTGCTGATCAATTTGTAGAAACGTATTCCGATCCTTCCAATAAAAGCCTTCAATTTCAAAGGAATCGTGTTCGCCATGAGCTGCTTCCATATCTTGAATCTCAATTTAATCCTGCTGTTCGCGCAGCCATCCTGCGTTCAGCGGCATGGTTGGAAGAGCAAAACTCTCTCATTGATGAGCTGACTCAGCCGCTTACAAAACAAATTTTCGAAGATAAACAAGGTGTCAGCCTCGATAAAAGGATTTTTCTAGAGTCCTCACTGCCAGTTCAGAAGGAGTTAATCCGTAAGGCACTGATTAAAGCCGATCCATCTTTCAGAACAAGCTCACGTACTTTTCGAAGCATTCTAAAAGCGATCGAAACCTCGTCAAACGTGGAACTTACGGGCTTTCTCATGGTACAATGCACGCCGGAGAGAATTCATTTTTCACAGAAGACTGGTCAGGCAGGTTTTCTGGAAATTGATGTCACGGGGACTGGGATCTATCCATATTTTCCAGCAAAAACGTCTTTGAAATTTAGTGTAATCGAAAACAAAGGACTGTCTTTCTCACGACACATTGCTTTTCTTGACGCAGAAAAAGCTGCATTTCCTTTAACTATTCGTAATTGGAAGAAGGGTGATTCTTTTCATCCATTAGGGATGAAAGGGACCAAAAAATTAAGTGATTTCTGGATCGACCGGAAAGTGGCTCGAACAAAGCGCAAGAAAATTCCACTCATTTTCAAAGACGATCATCTTGTCTGCATCTCAGGATTTGAAATTGATGAGGATTTTAAAGTGACTCCAAAAACTCGGCGAGTCTTAAAAATTGAGAGAGATGTATAAACATAGAATCTTGATCCCGGAAGAAAAAATTCAGGAACGGATCAATGAAATCTCTGTAACCATCAATAACGATTATGATGGTTACACGTTGGATATGATTTGTTTATTGAAGGGCGGAATTATCTTTGTGTCGGATCTGATCCGTCGCTTGAACGTTCCACTTCGCATCCATTTCGTGCAGGTAAGCAGTTATAGAGGAGAAACGGAAAGCTCTGGAACTGTTAGCCTACATTTCTCGTCTGTATCAGAAGACCTCCATGGGAAACAGATCCTTGTCGTCGAGGATATTCTGGATACTGGAATTACGCTTGATTATCTGGTCAAGCAGCTCAGGGAGGAGCAGCCGGAGTCTTTAAAGACGTGTGTTTTACTGGATAAGCCATCTCGTAGAAAATTGAATATTAAAGCGGATTATGTTGGCTTTGAAATCGAAGATCACTTTGTGATTGGATATGGTTTAGACTACAGAGAACTGGGTAGAAATTTGCGATACATTGCTGAACTAGATCCATCAGAATGCCGGTAAAGGATTGAAAAGACATTGTTTTTTATCAAGACCAAGTTTACATTAAGATTAGTTCAAACGGGAGTATTTGAGTGAAAGCAGCTTTGCGTTTCTTTATTATTGTGGGCACTTTATCCGCTGTTATCGTAATGGCTTTATATTACGGGCATTTTGCTGGAAAAATGCAGCGCCCGGATGTTAAGTTCAGCGCATTTCTAGATGATGTTGACAATGGCCGTGTTCGAGAAGTCGACATCCGTAAAAGCGAAATTCGTGTAACCCAGATTGATGGTTACCCATATAGAACGTATACACCTCCGGGTTATAACTCGTACAATCTTGTCAATGATCTGCGCAAAAAGGGCATTGTAATTGGTTCTGAAAACTCAGAATCCAGTCCCGTAATGTCCTGGATGATTCAGGGTCTGATCGTAATCATTGTTGTTGGTGTAATGTGGATCTTCTTTATGCGCCAGATGCAGGTTGGCGGCAATAAAGCGCTTTCATTCGGAAAATCACGCGCAAAGCTTCTGACTTCCCAACAAAAGAGAGTCACATTCCGGGATGTGGCCGGTGTTGATGAAGCGCGGGAAGAGCTTCAAGAAATTATCGATTTTCTTAAAGATCCTCAAAAATTCATCAAGCTTGGTGGAAGGATTCCCAAAGGTGTGCTTCTGATGGGACCTCCCGGCACAGGTAAAACTTTGCTTGCGCGGGCGATTGCAGGAGAAGCGAATGTTCCATTCTTCAGCATCAGCGGCTCTGATTTCGTAGAAATGTTTGTTGGAGTTGGTGCATCCCGTGTGCGCGATCTGTTTGAGCAGGGCAAAAAGAATGCGCCCTGTATCATATTTATTGATGAGATTGATGCCGTCGGCCGGCATCGTGGTGCAGGACTGGGTGGCGGTCATGATGAACGCGAACAGACGCTGAATCAATTGCTTGTTGAGATGGATGGATTCGAAACGAATGAAGGCGTCATTCTTGTGGCAGCAACGAATCGTCCCGATGTTTTAGATCCTGCTCTTCTTAGACCCGGTCGTTTTGATCGCCGTGTTGTTGTGCAACGTCCTGATCTAAAAGGACGTGAAGGAATACTTTCCGTTCATACTCGCAAAGTTCCTCTTGCCCCTGACGTCGATACACGAAAGATTGCTCGTGGAACTCCAGGATTTTCCGGAGCAGATCTTGCAAATCTTGTGAACGAAGCTGCCTTAATCGCTGCTCGTTTAAATCGCAAAGCAGTCCTTCATGCTGATTTTGAGTATGCAAAAGACAAAGTCTTAATGGGAGCTGAGCGCCGTTCGATGATCATTACTGATGAAGAAAAACGGAGCACAGCGTATCACGAAGCAGGTCATGCTCTAGTTGCTCATTTACTTCCTAATACAGACCCCGTGCACAAGGTTACGATTATTCCGCGTGGCCGGGCGATGGGTCTAACGCAGCAACTGCCTCTCGATGATCGTTACAACTACAGCAAAGATTTTCTTGAAAATATGATCGCAATTTGTCTTGGCGGCCGAATTTCAGAAGAACTTACATTGAGCCAGATTACAACAGGTGCAGAAAATGATCTTGAAACTGCAACTGACCTGGCGCGCAAAATGGTTTGCGAATGGGGTATGAGCCTGGAACTTGGTCCTGTTTCATTTGGCAAAAAAGAAGAAGCTATCTTCCTTGGCCGTGAATTCTCGCAGCAAAATGTGATCAGTCCTGAAACAGCAATTAAGATCGATCAAGAAATAAAAAGGATTATCATAACCAATTACGATCGTGCAAGAACTCTGCTTGTTGAAAATAAGCATTTGCTTGAAAAAATAGCAGAGGCATTGCTTGAACGTGAAACTCTGGATACTGAAGAAATCAGGCTCATTTGTGAAGGATTGCCATTAAAAGAACTGGCCGATGCAGGTGATTCGGGCAAGAAAGAACCGGCAAAAGTAAAAGGCGCGCCGGTAGTGGTGCCTCAGAACTAATAATTCAACACAAAGACACCAAGGCACTAAGTTACACAAATAATTTCTTTATTATTAGTGGAATTTCGTGTCTTGGTGACTTTGTGTTGAGATAAACTCGCGATGCGGCCGAAATACAGCCTGCGTTCAGGAAATAAAATCCTCCCCTTAGGTTCTCGCACCTGCATTATGGGTGTGGTCAATATTACGCCCGATTCCTTTTATGATGGAGGCGCACATCTTACTCCTGGAGACGCAATCGCACATTCAGAAAAACTTCTGAATGAAGGTGCTGATATTTTGGATCTTGGAGCCCAATCCACGCGTCCGGGTTCCGAACCGATAGGAGCGAATCAGGAATTGGAACGAGTCGTTCCTGTGCTTCGTGCTGTCCGCAAACACGAGAATGCCTGGATATCCATCGATACCTATCGCAGCGAAGTTGCTCGAATTTGCCTGGAAGAAGGCGCCGATCTTATCAATGACGTTTCATCGTTTCGAATGGATCCTGACATGCCTGCCGTTCTATCAAAATACGATGTGCCCATTGTCTGTATGCACTTTCTAAAATCGATCCACCCTATGCCCTCGGAACCCAATTATGTGGACCTGAAGAAGGAGATTCTGGACTTTTTTCATGAAACGGTTCGTTTATCCGAAAAAGCAGGGATTTCCAAAGACAGGCTCATTCTGGATCCCGGAATAGGTTTTGGCAAAAATCTCGACCATAATTTACAAATTTTGCGGGAACTTTCCTTTCTTCATCAGCTTAATAGGCCAGTGCTTGCGGGACCTTCACGCAAGTCATTTATTCATAAAATTACAGGACTTCCCCCCGAGCATCGTCTGGAAGGAACCGCGGCAGCAGCTGCAATATGTCTTACCCAGGGAGCTCATATACTGCGTGTCCATGATGTACTGTTCTTCCGTAGATTTTGTGATGTGATGGATGTTTTATTACAGAACTGAAAGAAAGTTGATTCTGCCCTACCATTTCTCTTCCGAATCCATTATTTTTTTGGTAAAACCGAATTAGGACTTTTTTAGATGGGAACTGGGACCTAAGGCAAGAATGAATCATTGGCTCGCAATATCGATTATTGGAAAGGAATTTGGTTGGAATGACCTTTTCGATATTGTTATTGTTGCCTTCCTGATTTATCAAGTTCTTCTAATTATTAAAGGCACTGGCGCTGTCCAGGTTGGATTCGGAGTTCTACTTCTTGTTTCAATCTTTTTTGTTTCACAGTGGTTAGGTCTTCGCACACTTCATTGGACTCTCACAAAAATTTTCCCCTACCTTGTATTTATAGTCATCATTTTATTTCAGCATGAAATTAGAAAAGCAATTTCTGTACTTGGACAAAATCCATTAATGAATCTTTTTGCAAGCAAGCTGGGACGTCATCCACTTGATGAAATTATTCTTGCTGTAACTTCTATGTCAGCAAAAAGAATCGGATCGATTGTTGTACTTGAACGCGAAATGGGGTTGAAAAATTATATAGAAGGCGGCGTTGCGCTGGATGCAAAAGTATCCTATGACCTGTTAATGAGTGTGTTCAATCCTAATTCGCCACTTCATGATGGAGCCGTCATCATTCAGCGAGGAAGGATTGGCGCTGCCGCGTGTTTTTTGCCGCTTACAATGAATCCTTATCTGGCACGTGAATTAGGAAGCCGTCATCGCGCTGCGATCGGTTTGAGTGAAGAAACAGATGCAATGATTATTGTTGTTTCAGAAGAAACCGGAAAAATCAGCCTCGTGCAAAATGAAGAAATGATTACGGAGTTAGATGGCCCGGAACTAAAAAAACTTCTTTCTGAAAACATGCCTCTTTCCGGGGGCATGATGGGCAAAAGATTTTTCCGTAAAAATGCGCAACAACTATGAAAATCCCTGCAAATAACATGGTTTTGATGATCGGCTCCGCTATTCTTTCAATACTGTTATGGATGTGGGTGGGAGCAGAAGAAAGATCCGAAGTTATTGTCACCGTGCCGCTTGAGTTTCGAAACTTACCACGAGCTTACGAAATTACATCGGAAGGACAATTGCTGTCTGAAGTGAATTTATGGATCAAAGGAAACACCGCATTGATCCGCAATCTAAGGCCGCAAGAAATTACGGCATGGTTGGATCTTCAAGATACAAATCCAGGTCAAAGAATTTTTGAATTGTCTCCTGAATCAGTTCGAGTACCATATGGATTTTCAGTCTTGCGAATTTCGCCGTCTCAAGTGAATCTCACGATTGAAGAAACGGTCAGAAAAAAAGTTCAGGTGTTCCCAAAATTACTGGGAGAATCTCCTGAGGGCTTTGCGGTTAATGAGACAATCATTTCTCCGCAGCAGGTTGAAATCATCGGACCGCGATCGCAAGTAAATTTGGTGCGTCAAGTAACAACCGATTCAATTGATATAACCTCGATCAAGCAGAATCATACGGAACGAGTTAAGGTTGGGACTGCAAACAGTCAGGTACGTTTGGGAAATGTCAAAGAAGTTACTGTTTCGCTTCAAATTTCAGAAATCGAAGACTTATTTACATTACGCCAGGTTCCGATCATACATTCAGATACAAAACGTGGCGTTCAATTCAATCCCAAAACAGTGCGAATTGAAGTTCAAGCTCCGAAAAGAATGATGCCTGATTTGCTACGCGCTCGAGCAACTGCAGTGTTAGATTTACAGGGTCTTACTCCCGGAGTATATGAGTTGACACCCAGGATAGAATTTCCTGTCGACACAAAAGGAAGAGTTTCAGTTAAAGGTATTAACCCGGCAAGAATACATGTGAGGATTCAATAAGATGGGGAAGTTATTTGGGACAGATGGATTGCGCGGAGTTGCAAGTGTTTTTCCGCTTGATCAGGGAAGTATTGAACTTTTAGGCCGTGTGCTTTTTTTCCTACTGAAGGATCGAGATATTGAACCGGAATTAATTATAGGAAGGGATACTCGCGAATCCGGGCCTGTTCTTTTTAATGCACTATGCCGCGGATTCGGCTCAGCCGGCGGAAAAGTCGATGATGCTGGCATTTTATCTACCCCTGCGCTGGCGTATCTGGCTCGTACTGAAAAAAAGTGCGCGGTCGTCATCACTGCTTCTCATAATCCTTATCAGGATAATGGAATCAAAATATTTGGGCCGGATGGCTATAAGTTGTCCGAAGAAGTTGAATCTGAAATAGAACCTTACCTTTTGGGTGAAAAGATCCTGGAACGTATCGACACAATACCCGAATGCAACCGCAATTCGGATTTTATGGAATACTTCCGATCCGAGTACAAAGAATATTTAGTCCGGCAGCTTTTTGCTGATCTGAATTTATCCGGGCTGAAAATTGCAATCGATTGTGCAAATGGCGCTTTGTGTGAAGCAGCGCCGGCAGTTTTGCGAGCTATGGGCGCCGAGGTAAAAGCATTTCATAATCAGCCAAACGGTCAGAATATAAATGAACGCTGCGGAGCACTTTATCCTGATGTTCTGTTCGAACATATTGTGGCCGATGGATTTGATGCTGGATTTACTTTCGATGGAGATGGCGATCGATGTATGGCCGCAGATAAGATTCGCATTTACGATGGCGATTACATCCTTGCCGCAGCTGCATTGTATTTGAAATCGCGCGGGCTATTGAAAAAGAATGCCGTTGTTGGAACCTCTATGAGTAACATGGGATTGGAAGTCTTTTTACGCAATCAAGGAATTCATCTGTATCGTGTTCCTGTCGGCGATAGGAATGTTTTAGAAAAGTTGCAAGAAGAAGATTTGTCGCTGGGCGGCGAACAATCTGGTCACATCATCTTTATGAATGAATCCTTCATTGGGGATGGCCTCCTTACAGCTTTACAAGTTTTAAGAATCCTGAAAGAATCAGGCTCTTCACTTTCCAGTTTTTGTGATGGATTTACAAAGTATCCACAAACTCTGCTGAATGTTCCTGTGAAGACAAAACCCGATCTGGCAACAATTCCTGAAATTCAGGCAGCAATTGGTACAATCGAAACTGAACTGGAATTGAGTGGAAGAATTTTGGTTCGTTATTCAGGAACAGAAAATGTTGCGCGAATCATGATTGAAGGGCCGGACCAAACACGGATAGAATCAATGGCAGCATCTTTGGCAGAAATTGTTCGCAAAAAACTGGGATAAGCTGATTTACCGCAAAGGCGCAAGAAAATAACTCATGAATAATCGAAACGTACGACTGGGTGTGAATATCGACCATATTGCGACAATTCGTGAAGCGCGCAAAACAACGGAACCCGATCCGGTTACAGCCGCTGCAATTGCTGAATTTGCTGGAGCCGATGGAATTACAGTACATCTTCGAGGAGATCGAAGACATATTCAGGATCGCGATGTCCGATTGCTGCGAGAGACAATCAAAACACGCTTGAATGTTGAAATGGCTGCAACCACAGAAATGATTAAACTCATGGCCGTGATAAAACCAGATCAGGTTACTCTTGTTCCTGAGCGCCGTGAGGAAATTACAACCGAAGGCGGATTAGATGTTGCGTTGAATATTACGCACATTCAAAGAAGCGCGACATTACTTCAAGAAGCTGGTATTGCAGTCAGTCTTTTTGTGGATCCTGATCTGGATCAAATTAAGGCATGTCAGAAGTCCGGCGCGATGCGGATTGAAATTAATACTGGAAAATATTCGGACGCAAGAAGCCCCGAACTCATCGAAAGTGAAACTGAAAAAGTCCGCAATGCAGCCCAGCTTGCAAACAGAATCGGCTTTCAGGTGTATGGCGGGCATGGTTTAACGTATTACAACGTTACGCCAATTGTTATGATCGAAGAAATTGAAGAACTCAATATCGGCCACAATATCATTTCGCGTGCGGTAATGGTTGGAATGGACCGTGCTGTGAGTGAAATGAAAGCCCTGCTTGGTTCGCCCCTTATTTTCTTAACCGCAAAGACACTAAGCGTAAATGCCGCGGGTTTTGATGGTATCAACAACGCGCTGAATTCCAAGCATATAGGCGGCAGTTCGAAAGTTCACATTGAAACGACTCGCGTAATCCGCAACTTCCTGGAAACTTGCAACGAGTACATCTTCCAATCTTTCATTGACTACACTTTCGCGCCAAAAATAACCCATACGGTCCTGAACCCATTCAAAGTATGAAACGGTAACGCCGCCGGCATTGGCAAGAATATCGGGAATTACATTGATCCCTCGATTGTATAAAACTTCTTCTGCTCCAAGAGTTGTGGGTCCATTGGCTCCTTCTACAATCAGTTTTGCCTGGATCTTCGAAGCATTCTTTTCAGTAATCTGATCTTCGGTTGCAGCAGGAATCAAAATATCGCAAGGCAATTCGAGCAACGCGGTATTATCAATAATTTCTCCGCCTTTATAGCCCTCGATGAAACGATTCTTTTGGACATGTTCAATCAATGTATCGACATCCAGTCCATCAGGATTATAGATACCATGTTGAATATCAGAAATTGCAACAATTTTGCAGCCGATATCCTGAAGTAATTTTGCCGCAACACTTCCGACATTCCCGCAACCCTGAATCACAACACGCGATCCAACCAGTTCGGTTTTCAACAATTTTGAAGCTTGTTGAACAATGATCATGATTCCACGGCCGGTTGCTTCACGACGCCCTTTTGAACCACCCAGACTCATCGGCTTCCCTGTTACAACTGATGTAACCGTCTGGCGTGCATGCATACTATACGTATCCATAATCCAGGCCATCACTTGTTCATTTGTATTGATGTCCGGAGCAGGAACATCTTTTTCAGGTCCAAGAATTTCAAGAATCTCTGCAGTGTAACGTCGGGTCAACTTTTCTAATTCTCTTTCTGACATTGTTCGCGGATCGCAACGAATACCACCCTTTGCTCCACCAAATGGAATATTCACAACCGCACATTTCAAAGTCATCCATGCTGCAAGAGCACGAACTTCATCAAGATTCACCTGCGGTGTATATCGAATGCCACCCTTTGCAGGTCCGCGTGCAATACTGTGCTGAACTCTATAACCAGTAAAAACTTCGATACTTCCATCGTCTCTTTGAATCGGAAGATATACTGTTACTTCACGCATCGGATAACGCACAATTTTGTACAGTCCGCGATCGATATCCAGTAATTGTGCGGCTCGATCGAATCGCGCCATCGTTTCTTCATACAGACCATTTCCATTTGAATGTTCCGGAATCATGACATTAGTCTCCTATTAGGTGTGACATGAATAGATGTTCGAGGCGCGTCTCCGCTTAAACTGCCGATACCGGTACAGGCACCTCAAATTTTGGCACTTGACGAGCTTTGTTACGCCAAAGCACAAGCTCTGACTTCAAGGGGTTATTCAAAATTCTCGAAACAAGCTCTGAATGGAGATGATGGCCAGCTTTATACGCAACAACATGACCTAATAAGCGATTATTTAACAAGGCAAGATCGCCGATTAAATCCATAATTTTGTGACGCACAAACTCATCAGGAAAACGAAGATGCTCATTTAGGATTCCATGTTCAGTAAGAACAATTGCATTCTCAAGAGAACCACCAAGAGCAAGATTATTGGCTCTCATTTGCTCGATTTCATTTAAGAATCCGAAAGTACGCGCTGGTGAAAGTTGTTTTACGAAACTCTCCCTTGTAATGCGGATTGTTTTCTGTTGTTTCTTAAGCCAGGGATGCGGAAAGCTAATTGTATAACTTACTTCAAAATGATCAGAAGGATAAACAGCGATATAACGATCTCCTTCTCTGACTTCAATGGGCTCATTAATCTGTAGAAAATAGTTCGGTTTATTAAAACGTACGATCTCCGCAGAGGTTATCATTTCAACAAACGGCAAAGCACTACCATCTAAAATAGGAACTTCATCCGAATTCATTTCTATAATGATGTTATTAACGCCTAAACCGTACAGTGCCGCGAGCAAATGTTCAACAGTAAAGAGCTTAATTTTTCCATTGCTGATAGAAGTAGCGTAATGTACCTGAGTTATGAAATCTTGTACGACTTTGATTTCAGCATTTGCGAGATCCGTTCTCCGAAAGATGACACCCGTATTTGCTTCGGCAGGTAGCATTCTAAGATTGACGGATCTTCCTGAATGCAAACCAATTCCGCTGCAGCCAATCGCTCGCTTGATTGTTTTCTGATACTCCATTTCGTCTCCTTCTCAGACAGAGCATTCCTCTGCCCGCTGCTCGTTAGTTCTTCCCCGTCAATAGAATGTCTTTTACGGACTCCATGAAATAGTCAGGCCCCATTGGCAATTTGGACGCAATGCGGGTATTGTAATGCTGTTTTCCTCGAATCAAATCACTTCTCAACAGCTCGAGAACCTCCCGCTTATTTCTTGCTTTTGCTATTTTTTCCTGATTATACAGCTTGATCTCTGAAATTATGAGCCTGGCAATTCTTTTTGCTTCTTGAATCAAACTATCATCGACTTCCGCCTGCTGAACAACACCTGCATCTTGCGGCGAAGCCGGTGGCTCCGCAGAGACTGACGGCTCAACTACTGTGTGGTCCAGCCGACCGTTCCCCGAATGTATTGTTGGGGAACTTTCTGCTGCCACATCGTGGCCATTGGAGGGAACGAAATAAATGAATTCCCTGGAACAATAAGGGCAACGCAATCTGAGCCTTTTGCCCGAATACGTCAGTTCGTCCAGTAACCCTTTTTTAGCGCAATGCTCGCAAACTAGCACCATACATCAACTTGTAGCAGGTCGTAACGAACCCGTAAAACGCGTGATTGTATCATACCAAGTGCTCTGCCGTCAAAAGGTTACAGTCCGTCCGCCGGACTAAACACCCGATACCAACCAAAGACGTTCATGAGATTCTTGAACCTGCTAATTCCAATCTTAAGACTGGAATAACAGGCACTTGAGGTAAGGTAAGCCGTAAGAAGTTCAATTTCAAGGCGTTTTTAGGAGTCGACAGGTTATTGAAAATAATCGGAAGCATCGTCGCGGACGAATTCTGGCAATCCAAAATCTGAACTGAGAGAATCATCAATTTGCCACAAGTCATAGTGTTCGCGATTCAATTCCTTTAGAAAGGTCGAGGGTCGATGGAAATTAGGTCCTTGGGCAAAGCTTTCAGAGAATAAAACATATGTTAAATAGAGATGATTCTTAGCTCTTGTTGAAGCGACATAGAAGAGTCGTCGTTCTTCTTCCAAATCGCCCTGATCCTTTAAGGAGTAATACGAAGGAAAGCGCCCATCTACAAGATAAATAACAAAGACCGCCTGCCATTCCAATCCTTTCGCCTGATGAATTGTGGATAAACGGATCTTTTCTTGTGGTGACTCACCTGCGGCTTCTTCCGATTCAATTTGTCCAAACAACGAAAGTTCGGTTAAGAATTTTTCGAGCGTCTCAAACTGCATCGCAAAATTACTCATCTGATGAACATCTTCCCGGCGGTTAGCATAATCCGGAAATTTGGATTCCAAATATTTTTCATAGCCATGTTTAAATACATGTTCCATGGCTGCTGAAGGCATTTGAAGAAAACCTTCGTGTGAAAGTTCAGACATCAGTTGTGCAAACTGAGTCCATGCTGAACGAGATGCGCGAGGAACTTCACTCAGAACTTCATTCACAGCAGAAACTGGTGTCGATGATGTACGCAGTCGAAGCCATATTTTCTCAGCAGTTTTATTTCCTATTCCTGGAATTAATAACATGATCCGTTTCCAGGAAAGTTCATCATAGGGGTTCAATAATACTTTCAGATACGCGATTACATCTTTGATATGTCGTTGCTCAAAAAAGCGAACACCCGATGTAATCATGAAAGGGATTCCGCGCCGGCTCAGTTCAAGCTGCAGTTCCATTGAATGAAAATGAGCTCTATATAAGACCGCAATTTCGCTCAGCGGTACATCTTCTTCTTCACTAAGTTCCAGAATTCTTTGTGCGACAAAATCGGCTTGCTGCGATGCATCGCGAAGCGGAACAACTGCAGGCTTCCATTGAAGGCTTGTCCTGGCAGCAGAAAGCTTTTTCGGAAATTGATATGAATTATTTGCAATAATGTCGTTGGCAAGATTCAGGACTTCTGGTGTACTCCGATAGTTCAGCTCGAGCCGAAACATTCGTGTGCCAGAATAGCGTTCCGGAAACTCCATGATGTTCGCAAAATTAGCGCCGCGAAATGAGTAAATGCTCTGACCATCATCTCCAACAACCATCACATTTTTGTGTTCCGATGCGAGCAGATCAACAAAATCCGCCTGAAGTTTATTTGTATCTTGATATTCATCTACTAGGATGTGCTTGAATCTTGTTGAATAATATTTCCGGATTTCAGGCTGACTTTCCAGCAAATACTTGCATCCAAGCAAAAGATCATCGTAATCGACAGCATTCATTTCCTTTTTCTTTCTGGCATAGCGTTCCGCAACCGCCAGAATTGCCGTTGTTAACGGCTTGAAATGTGGATATCGTAAACTGATAACAGATTCTAATTCATTCGTTGTATTGATAGAATAACTAATCATATCCTGCAGCACATCGGAAGATGGGAATTGTTTGTTCCTTTTTTCACCGTGTAAATCTGTAACGGACGCAGTAATCAGATCCTTTGAATCACCTTGATCAAGAATGCCGAAATTCGAATTCAATTCCAGGTGCCGCGCATTTGGACGCAAGATCATATTTCCAACATGATGAAAAGTGCCGCCCCAGAGCTGGCGCACATCCACTTGCGTTAAAAGCGCAACACGATGCAACATCTCGCGCGATGCTTTATTTGTAAATGTTAAAAGCAGAATCTCGGATGGATTCACTCCTGATTCTAAAAGCCAGGAAACCCTGTAGGTAATTGTTCTGGTTTTGCCGCTGCCGGCTCCGGCAATTACGAGAACCGGACCATCACCAGCCACTACGACCTCTAACTGTTGCGGATTCAGCTCGGCTTCATAATTGACGCGCTTCTCGAGCGTTCGTTTCTGCGATTCAAGCCGATACTTTTTTACAGAATGTTCCATAGATGAAATTTAACCATGAAAGGATGCGAACAACACTGAGTATACAAAATAATATTTTGACATTTGGTGTTCCAGCCTGAATCGAGTAACATTCTTCCTGCGGAGGTATTGGGACCGATGACCTATGCACGAGGGGTATTCTTCTCCATTTGTTTTCTTCTTTTAAGTTCACTACCAGCTTTTGCAGCAGACACTGATGCCGATGGCCTGACAGATGATGTCGAACTGCGATTAGGATCAAGTCCAACTCACAAAGATATTTTTGTTTACATCAATTACATGATCTGGAACGGAAAGAATCTCCGGCCCAGGGGAAATTTCGTCAGCATCGCAAAAGCCGTTTTTTCTACGGCTCCAGTAAACAATCCTGATGGAACTACTGGAATTACACTTCACATTCAAATTGGTCCACCGATTAGAACGACCGGATCCGATGGCGTTATTTTTACCTGGGAACAATTTGATGCTATCAAGGGCCGCTATTTCCCTGCGTCATTAAGAAGCACACATCATTATTCTCTTTTTGCAGGAGCACTCGGAGATATTTCAACAGGGGAAGTTACAAGTATTTCAGGACTTTCGCGCAATGGCGCGGCCTTTCGACAGGGTGCAAGTGATTCTATCGTATCGTTGGGAGATCCAGGATGGTTCAACTATCCAAACCCGGCGAATTTCAAGTGGACTCAAGCCGGAACATTCCTTCACGAACTGGGTCACAATCTTGGACTGATGCATGGCGGAAATGATCACGTCTCAAATAAGCCGAACCATCTGAGCGTTATGAGCTACGCCTATCAGACTGAAGGTATTCCAATTGATGTCCCAAATGATGGCCTCTACTACTTATATGATTACGCTCGCTTTGCAGGACCCAATCTCAATGAGAATAACTTAAATGAGAATATTGGAATGGGTTCAAGATTGTTCTTCGATGGAGTCTATTATGGAGCGCGGTGGTGGTTCACTCCCGACTTTGAATCATTTTTGGAAGTATTTGATGCAACTTCTCGCGTAGATTGGAATAACAATGGTGTTCTTCAAACCGGGGTCAGATTTAATCTGAATCAGCGATTTGATGACAAGACTAATAATCTTCGTGGAGGCGTTAATGAATGGATGCGCATCTATTACCGCGGTGGGCAAATCGGAAAGAGCTCAAATCAAACTGCGATGATGCCTTCTGAATTCTTATATCTCTGCCAGGATTTTACGAATCGACGCTCATCGCGAATTTCGACTTTGAGTAATATACCAAGAGTTACGTTTGAGGATCTTAAACTTAAGAAAAAGAACTAATCACCCCTACAAGATGCAGCGGGGCACGGTTCGCCGTGCCCTTTGCTGCGAAACTCTCTTCGTCTTAGCGGTTCGGATCTGTGTCTAAAAGATTTAGAAGACAGATTTCTATTGAAAAACTTGAGGAAAGCGTTACATTTACTTTCAAGGAGCAACGATACTTGCGGGGAATGTTGCTCATCGTTGACTCTCCTGAAAGCCTCTGATAGATTGATGCGTTAATAAGAAGTATCAGGGGGGAATTCAGATACTGGAGGATCCTTTTTGAGATTCTTATTAACTTCTTTCTTAATGCAAGCAGTCGAGGGGGTGGACACATCAATCCTGAATGTCATCGCCCGCTCCGGACCGGTTTCAAAAGGCGTTTTAGTTCTGCTTCTATTTTTCTCAATTGTGTCCTGGGCAATTATTGCTGACCGCTTTTTTGCGATGCGCCGCACAAAAAATCAGAATGGTCAGTTTTACAGGCTCTTCAAGAAAAGCACTTCAATGAATGAACTTGCAAATACAGCATTGAGATATCGAAGCAGTATCTTTGCAAAAATGTTTTTAATGGTGTTTCACGAAATTCAACAACATTCGCGAATGGATACTCCAGGAACCGGCAGCACCAAAACTTCCGCCATCATGTCACAAGAAATGCTTGATCGTGCGGTTACACGTGCCGGCTTGAGCGAACAAACGAAGCTTGAAAAAAATCTTTCCTTTCTTGCAACCACTGCAAGTGCCACTCCATTTATAGGATTGTTTGGAACGGTATGGGGAATTATCAATGCATTTGAATCAATTGCAGGAGCGCGAAGTACAGATCTTTCCGTTGTTGCACCTGGAATTGCAGAAGCATTGATTGCAACTGCGATGGGACTCGCTGCGGCTATACCTGCTGTTATCGGCTACAACTACTTTGTCCATCAAATTCGAGCTTTCGGTTCAGAGATGGAAGAATTCTCCATGGAGCTGATGACATTCGCGGAACGGCATCACCTTTTTGCGAAATAATATGGCTTTCACTGCAGACCGCAAATTTGGCTCCGCGATGGCGGACATCAATGTCACTCCACTGGTTGATGTTGTACTCGTACTTTTGATCATCTTCATGGTTACTGCGCCAATGATGCAGCGTGGTATTGATGTCGATCTTCCAAGAACGGCAACTCAAACAGCAGAAAATGAAGAAAGATTAGTTGTTTCTGTCGGTAAAGACGGCAAAGTCTTCATTGATGACGTCCAAATACCGATGGAGGATCTTCGCGAACAGATTCAAAAACGTACGGCAAAAATGAAAAATCCTGATGCTGTATTTTTAAGGGCTGATCAGAAATTAGAATACGGAATAGTAATGCAGACGATGGATCAAATAAAAAGAGCCGGAGTTCCAACGGTTGGATTGGTTACAGAAACGCCGCGCGAAGAGACAAAAAAGAAGAAAAGGAAATGAGCAACTCGAGCATCGCAATCAGTCAACCTCAGAATTCGTTTCCCTTTATGCTTGTGATGTCAATCGCTGCTCACGCGATCGGTTTGCTTTTTGTCCTGGTCGCACCCTATATCCTTCCAAAGAGCGATAGAAATATTTATGGCGGGCCGGGCGGCACCGGCGGTAATGTAATCGGCGTAATAGATTTTAATAAAGGAAAATTAGGCCCACCTTCTCCGAAACCTGTTGCAGAAACAGAACCAGCTCCGCCGAAATTAATTAAAAAAGTTACCGAACCGGATGAAGTGCAACCCGAATCAAAGCTAACGCTGCCGGAAGAAAAGCCAACAAAGAAGGATGAACCTACCGAAAAGGCAACACTGAATCAAAAAGACCGGAAAACAGAAGGACCGTTTGGTACTGGAACCGATACGAAAAAAGATTCCGGAAAGTCTGGAACCAGTGGAAGCGGTCAATTCGGAATCGCTACAGCTGGGACCGGTGATGGCTCAGGTGGATTTGGAGCGGGAGGTACACCTTTTCCATTTCCCTGGTATATAGAAAATGTCTTGCAGAAGATTGAATTGAAATGGGTAAAGCCCTATGTCATGGAGACCACGCCCCAACAATATAATTGTGTAGTAATTTTTATAATTACGCGTGCCGGACAAGTACGAGACGTAAAAATTGAGCGCGGAAGTGGAATTCCAACGTTGGACCGTTCTGCCGAAAGTGCTGTTTTAAGTTCCGCACCGTTTCCACCTCTTCCAAATCAATGGCTTGAACCTGATCTGGCGTTCCGCGTAACGTTTACATACACACGTGAGGAGTTTAGATGAAATTGTTGATACGATTTCTTGTTTTGCTTGCAGTCCTTGTTCCAGGTATGAGTCAGACTCAAACAGGTCAGGAACCGCCAAAAATCACAGGACAAATAACGGGTGAATTTGAAGTCATACCGGCAATGATTCCAAAACCTTTCGTTGCAACTGCCGATGCTGGCGCTTCCGCCGAAGAACTGACAACGGTTCTCAATAATGATCTATACAACTCTGATTACTTCGAAATGTTAGATGCAGCCGGCTATCCTGCTTTTAATGGACAAATCAAGATCGGCGATTACAAGACTTCACGCGCAAAATATGTTGCCTTGCTGAAAGTTGCGATGGAAGGAACTCAAGTCAATGTTGAAGCGCGCTTCTACGATGTTCAATCTGAACAATTAGTAGTTGGTAAAGTTTATAAATGGGATCGCAAATATGTAAGACAGATTGCTCATCGTTTTGGTGATGAAATCTTATACAGACTCTGGGGAGTTCGCGGAATCTTTACTTCCAAACTTGGATTTTCATCGGATCGAACGGGAAATCGAGAAGTATGGTTAATGGATTATGACGGCTTTGGTCAGACTCAAGTAACAAAAAGTAAAAACATCAATCTATCTCCGGATCTTTCACCAGATGGCAAACGTGTTGTTTATACAACGTACCGTGCGGAAGAAGCATCAACAGGTCAATTGTTGGTTATATACAACATTTATGATGGAAAGAAATTTACATTATTTTCCTCCGGCACTTTAAACTCCGCTCCTGCGTGGTCACCTGATGGAAGTCAAATTGCTTTCACTTCAAATGCCAAAGGCAATGCGGAAATTTTTACCATTTCGGCGAATGGATCCGGCCTTCGACAGGTCACTTTTAACCGGTCCATTGACACTTCTCCGGCGTGGAATCCGAAGAGCGGACAGATCGCTTTTACGTCGGATCGAAGCGGAAATCCGATGGTTTATATCATGAATAATGACGGAACAAACGAGCAGCGATTGACTTATGTAGGCGAATATAATGAATCAGCCGGCTGGTCGCCTGATGGCACAAAGCTAGCATATGTCTCGCGTTCGGGGATAAATTTTGATATATATGTTGTGGACATGGGGAACAACGTGGTCACGCGGCTTACCCAAAGTGAGGGAAGCAATGAAAACCCATGCTGGTCTCCTGATAGCAGACATATTGCGTTTGCATCAAATCGGACTGGAAAATATCAAGTCTGGTCAATGCTCTTTAATGGAACGAAGCTCCGGCAGTTAACTCGGGATGGAAACAATACGAGTCCATCCTGGGCACCTGGAGAATAGAAATTCATATTCAAGAATAACTTAACGGTTGGGTTTAGGAGAAACGGAGGGAATGAACTTGAGACACGTACGCTACTTCGGATTTGTTGTACTGATGATCTGCATTGCATTTACAGGTGCAGCATGTAAAAAGAAACAAAAGATAGAAATTGAACCGACGCCTTCAACTTCACCAGGTTCTATAACTGAAGATCAAAGTGGAACAGCTCCACCGCCTCCAGTTGTACAACAGCCTGATGAAACTGAAATTACAGACAATGTGCTTGCTGATATAACGAGGCAACTGCAGCCAGTCTTTTATGATTACAACAAATCAGACGTTCGTGAAGATCAGATTAATGCGCTTCAAAACAATGCGCGTGTATTAAAGCAGAATGCGCGTGTGAGCGTTTTAGTTGAAGGTCATTGCGACGAACGGGGCACAGAAGAATACAATCTCGCTCTGGGTGAACGCAGAGCGCGCACTGCCAAAGACTATCTAGTTGGTCTGGGTATTGCTGATAATCGCATTAACACAATCAGCTATGGTGAAAGTAAACCATTTTCTGAAGGTCATAGTGAAGATGCGTGGCAGCAAAATCGTAGAGCGCATTTTGTAGCAATCAAACAGTAACATAAATTTTTTTGTCCACCAGGCGAGGCGGAGCCTTAGTTGAGGCGCGTCTCGCCGTTATTTTTTTGGAAGCTCGACACAATTCTCCGTGTCTTTGTGCTAAACGATGAAAAGGAAAATGGGAATGAAAAGGATAATTGCGGCGCTGTTCTTTGTAGCTTTCGCATTGGATACATTTGCCGGAACAAAAGAAGACCTCGCACAAGTTCAACGAAACTTACTGGATCTTCAACAGCAATTCTGGAGTTTAGAAAAGCAATTAAAAGAAGGAAATACAAAACTTGAAGATACTTCAGGAAAACTTCAAAAAACCAGTGACGAACTCCGATCCAGCCAGGCAGCATTAAATTCAAAACTGGAAACAATCTTAAATCAGCTTCAAGCCTTAAACGAAAAAGTGGAAGAATCGAATCGCAGAATGCGCGAACTGGCTTCAGCGGCTGTATCTCGACCGCAATTTACACCGCCTGCAGAGTCGCACAGCAGCAGCTTGAAAATCTAGAAGAGGATAACGAACCATCTGAAACAAATCCGGGAAGTTCGCCACAAATGAATTCTCCTGCACCAATCGCCGTGCAGGGAAGTGTTGGTGAACAACAAATTTTCCAGGCATCACGCGCGGAGTATACAAAAGGTAATTTTGAGCAATCCTTAAGAGGGTTTCAGGATTTATTGGATCAGTATCCAAACTCAACGCTTGCTGACGATGCGCAATTCATGATTGGTGAAGCGTATTACGGGATGAAAGAATATGTAGATGCCGTTGCTGAATATGATAAAGTCGTGAAGAGATTTCCAGATTCATCGAATGTTCCTGGTGCTCGTTTAAAGAAAGCATTTTCATTATTTGAACTCGGTAAAAAGGGCCAGGGTGTGGTAGAGCTGCAACAGATTGTTCAGCGATTCCCAAGTTCCAAGGAAGCCCAAATTGCGCGCCAGCGTTTAGCTGAACTCGGATTAGAATAAAAAATAAACCCGCAGAGATCTCCGCATACTCTTCGGCAAAAAAAAGATGAAAAGGGAGGAATCGTGAAATCGATCAATAAAGTTATTTTGATCGGCCATGTTGGGCGTGCTCCAGAGGTTCGTTACACTCAGGGCGGCGCGCCAGTAGCCAATTTCAGTCTTGCTACAAATGAAAGCTGGACTTCCAATACGGGAGAACGACAGGAACGCACTGAATGGCATCGAATTGTCGCCTGGAGAAAGCTTGCTGAAATCTGTCAGGAATACGTTCAAAAGGGGAGTTTGCTGTACGTTGAAGGAAAACTACAGACTCGTAACTACGAAGATCGTGATGGTGTGAAACGCTATATCACGGAAATTCAAGCAAATAATATTGCACTACTGGATCGAAAAGCAGCAAGCCCAGAAATGGAACCCGGGGAGGTCCCACTGGATTCACTGCCTCCTGAGCCTGGTGTATCCGGAGACGAAGACGTCCCGTTTTGATAGTTATATGTCTCTGGGGTTAAAAATTAGAAAATAATTCCGCCGGAAATTACGAGCCTGTTGTTGAAATTTTCATCATCGGAATAAAAAACATACCGGATTTCACCAAAGGGGTTGATTCCGCCTGATCCAAACTTTACTCCGCCGAGAATGTTGATTCCTAACTCGCTTGCATCATCATCAAAAAAATCGCTATCGAATGCGACGCGCGAGAGGCCAGCACCTCCGCCAATGTAGGGACGGACTGATTCGGTCGGGAAGTTATAGATCAAATTTCCATTAAATTCATAAAAAGTGACATCACCAATGTCATCATCAGGGAAGTAATAATCGAATGAAAGAACAAGGGCCAGGTTTCCGCCAAATTCGCTACGAGCTCCAAGCCCAAAATCTCCCTCGTCTTCAAGATCAAATTCATCCGCCAAATCGGATGACTGAAATTTATTGTAAGAAACGTTTAATCCGAAGCCGCCGGCATAACATGCCGTCGATATGACAAGAGAAAACACAAAGAACAGCGCAACACGCCTAATGCCCATTGAACCTCCTCAAAAAATCATCTCCCCAAATCTAACCCTATGCTCCATTCAAATCAATCCCCAATTCCCCAGGCAGGGTCGATTTTATAGTGGACATCGATGGTGGTCAGAGTTAAGATACAAGGCAGTGAGAATTCACCAATTCCGCAATTCATGCAACTCGTTTTAGTTCCTTTCCAATGATGCGTAAGCTTCCGGTACCAAACGAATATTTCGAACCTCTTGTCGGCAGACTTGATGAAAATTTGAAGCTTTTGGCGAAAACTCTTCCTGTTAAAGTATCAGCGAGAGGAAATGAAATCTTCTTAGAAGGAGATGAACTTCCTGTTCAACAAGCCGAAAATATAATCAATCAATTCATCGATTTACTTCAAAGCGGCTATACTCTTGCCTCAGCTGATGTAAAAACCGCCGGAGAATTGATTCAACAGGATCCTGCGCTCGATTTAAAAAAGTTTTTTCTTACCAGCAAGGTGATCCCTTCCAGCAAGAAAAATGTATACCCAAAAAGCTTCAATCAGAAACAGTATATTGAGGCGATGCAGAATTATGATCTCGTTTTTGGAATTGGACCTGCAGGTACAGGAAAGACCTATCTGGCCATGGCAATGGCACTTTCCTATTTGACCAACCGTACTGTAAGCCGGATCATCCTGACCCGTCCTGCCGTTGAAGCCGGCGAAAGATTGGGCTTTTTACCGGGGGACCTCCTCGAGAAGGTAAATCCCTATTTGCGTCCGCTATACGATGCGCTTTATGATTTAGTGGAATTGGACAAAGCTTCCCGTTTCCTTGAAAAAGGGTTGATCGAAATCGCTCCTATCGCATTTATGCGAGGACGCACCCTGAATGATAGTTTCGTCATTCTGGACGAAGCGCAGAATACAACTTCAGAACAAATGAAGATGCTTTTGACACGTTTAGGGTTTAACTCAAAAGCTGTGATCACGGGGGATGTGACACAGATCGATCTACCTCCTGGAAAAACTTCAGGCTTAAAGGAAGCTGTTCAAATCTTAGGAGGAGTTGACCTGATAGCATTTCAGTACTTCAGCGATCGCGATGTAGTCCGGCATCCATTGGTCAAGAGTATCATTCGCGCATATGATGAATACACCAGCAATGGCCAAAAGCCCCGCGAAAGAAACGAATCCGAAGGACTCCCCGTTAAGAGTCTTTAACTCTCAATCCCGATGTCATTGATTTCTTAAAATCTATGAAAGCTAAAATTCATATTTTTCAACCCGGTGATAAAGAAAACTCAGCGCCTAAACTTCTCTGGCTGAAAATTCTGAAACTTTTTTCAACAAGAGACTTTTGGTACGGAGTCTTGTTTGCAGCTGTAATCCTTTTGTTATTTCTGGCACCGGCAGGAATTACAATTCCAAAGTACAGGCTAGGGGACATCGCGCAGGCGACAGTTCGTGCACCACGCGACATTCAAGTACCTGATTCCAATACAACAGAACACAAACAAAAAGAAGCGCGAGAACGTATTTTGCCAGTCTATGATTACGAACCAACACTGGTGAATTCGTCCATTTCTCGCATGCATGAAGTTTTCGTGTTCCTGCGAAGTCAAGAACGGACGCAAAATTTTAATGAGCTTGCTGAATCTCTGCGCTCAAGTTTGAACTTATCCCTTGAACCGGCATTTTTATCTGCAGCATCACGAGCCGACTTCAGCGAAGATCTTGAAAAAAAGCTTTCACAAAGGTTACAGAAGGTGATGTCTCAATACATCATTACCGATCGAAATGTTTTGTTTCTTCTTGCTTCAAAAGGAATGACGGTGAGGAATCAGGAAACAGAACGTGAAGAAACCCTCGCAGTAACCTCAGTTCTTGATGTTCGTGATGTTCAGGAAATATTAAAGCGAGAACTTTCAGCGGATCCAAATCTCGGCGCAAGAGAGGCTTCACTTTATACCGATTTCTTGATTCGATTCGTAGCCCCAACAATTAACAACAACAACTCTGAAACGCAGGCTCGAATTCGTACAGCCATGCTTAATACCGAGCCGGTCTTTTACCAAATCAAAAAGAATAGAGTTATTGTTCGTGATGGTGAAGAAATTACTCCAGCCATTCTTGCGCAATTACAGGTGATTGAAGGAGCGAATCCTTCGGGGCCTCCGATCCGCCACGCAATTGGAATTCTGCTTCTACTCGCAATCTTTCTTATTTCATTTCAGAAATATTTGCGTTCGCATCAATATGCTGACATAAAACTGCGTGATAAATCCTTATTTCTGCTTTTCGGAATTGTGCTGGTTGCAAACCTTGCTCTTGTAAAACTTGGATTGCTTATTGCGACATCCCTTTCAACTTCGTTTGCCACTCCGCCGCTCAGCATCGTATTTGCTTATCAAATTGCAATACCATTCGCAGTCGGCGCCTTACTTCTAACAATCCTGACTGATAGGGCGATTGCAACGATTTATACTTTCGGCCTTTCGCTGCTTGTAGGAGTGCTCACCCGCGGAGATTTCTATCTTCTGTTTTATTCACTCGCAGCCGGTATTGCCGCAGCCTTTAGCATCACGCGCTACTATCAGCGTTCGGCACTGCTTCGAAGCGGACTCAAAATCTGGCTAGCAAGTCTTCTTACGGTTTTTACAATTTATTTAATCCGGGAATCAAGCTTGAGCTGGAACGAAGTGGCTTTCTTAACTGCATGCACTTTATTATCAGCAGTTCTGACCGTAGCCATCGTATCTGTGACTTCTCCAATACTTGAATGGGCATTCAACATCACAACAGATATCAAGCTATTGGAGCTCAGCAATTTGGATCTTCCAGTATTACGTCAACTTGCGCTTGAGGCTCCCGGAACGTATCACCACAGCATTGTGATGGGAACAATTGCCGAAGCAGCTGCAGTGAAGGTCGGAGCAAATCCGCTGTTCTTGCGTGTTGCAGCGTTGTATCACGATATTGGCAAAATCAGGAAATCTGAATACTACGTTGAAAATCAGCGTGAAGCGAACAAGCACGATACTTTGAATCCAAGAATGAGTGCTCTTGTTATCATTAACCATGTTAAGGAAGGGCTTGAAGTTGCAAAAATGCTGCGTCTTCCATCCGATATCGTTGGAATGATTCCTCAACATCACGGCACAAGGCTGATTACATATTTCTACAAAAAAGCGAAAGATATGGAAAATCCGGAAATTGAGGTCGTAAAGGAAGAAGATTACCGGTATCCCGGCCCTAAGCCTCAATCAAAAGAAGGCGCCATATTAATGCTTGCGGATGCAACGGAAGCAGCATCGCGAACGTTAACGGAACCAAGTCCTGCGCGTTTGAGAAATCTGGTAGATACCATTTTCCGGGCGATCTTTGAAGATAGTCAGCTTGATGAATCGAACCTGACGATGAAAGACCTCAATCAAATTGCCGATGCATTCGTTCGCAAACTAGAAAGTGTTTTCCACCATCGGATTGCCTATCCCGGTTACGAATTCAACCGCGATGATAAAGCCAAAGATTCTGGTGACTCTCAGGAGCTACCAGAGAAAATGGCAAATTGATTCCGAAAGGATGCGCCGGTTTACTCAAAAGGCGTGGAATGCAATTCACCATATCGGAATCAAACAAACTGCCGAAACCGAAGTTACTGTGGTATTCCTGAATTTGAAACAAATGCAGCAGTACAATAAGAAGTATCGAAAAAAGGATTATGCTACTGACGTGCTGTCTTTTCCTGTCAATGAATATGTTGAAGACAACAAATTTTATCTTGGAGATATTCTAATTTGTGTTGATAAAGCCCGTGAAAACGCCGAGGCTGCAGGACATTTAGTGGATAAAGAATTGCAGGTGCTCACCTTACATGGAATTTTGCATTTAATGGGATACGATCATGAAACCGATCAAGGCCAAATGGACCATCTCGAGTCTAAACTCCGAAAAAAAGTAATTAACAACAATCGATTAGTTGTTCAACGATGAAGCTGAGACTTCTTTCATCGTTCATCTTTCATCGTTCATAATTCGCCTATGGAATGGATTGAATCTTTCTGGCTTATTGTAGTTTGTCTTTTAAGTTTCTTGGGATATTTGAGCTTTTCATTAATCGCACGTGATGCCGTATCCATGCTTACCCAATGTCTCGAAGCCGTTGAATATAAATTACCGCCTCTTTCAAATATGACGTCTGATCCGGAAAGCTTGACTGCGATCATGTCGTTTTCCAGGTTATTGTTTGTAATTCCCATTCTTTTGATTGTCCAGCATTCAACGGCTCCGTTTGGACCAGCTGTCGCAAGCGTTTCTCTTGCCGGGATTATTATTTTGCTTTTTCTCCTGCCGGAATGGATGTACCGCCGATTTTCAATTCCATTTTTCAAAGGAGTTGCCCAGGTATTCAGCTACATTTTTTATCCGCTTTTCTGGCTCCTTGCGAAATCGATGCCTCGATTTCACAAAGTTCAAGAAGCCATTGTTGAGAAACCTAAAACCGAAGTCGAAGAAGCAGAGGTTGAATCGGAGGAATTTAAAGGCGATCTTTTGCGCGCAATCAGCACAATTGGTGATACGACTGTGAAAGAGGTTATGACACCGCGAGTCGATATGGTGGCCGTTTCAGCTTCGGCGAGTCTCAATGAATTGCACCATATGTTTAAGGAACATAAGTTTAGCCGTCTTCCAGTATTTAAAGAGAAAGTGGACAACATTGTTGGCATCGCCAGTGTAATGGACCTTGTGAGCGTTATGCCGAAATATGATACGTCCACAGCTGTGACGAGCATCATGCGTCCAGCGATGTTCGTGCCCGAAACAAAAAAAGTATTTACGCTCCTCCGGGAATTCCGTGAATCTCATTCTCAAATGGCTATCGTTATTGATGAATATGGTGGAACTTCAGGCCTTGTAACACTGGAAGATTTGCTCGAAGAGATTGTCGGTGAAATCGGTGACGAACATGATGAAGTGCCGCTTGAATATCATAAGGAAAAGGATGGAACAACAATCGTTACTGGAAAATTTCCGATCGAAAAATTTGAAGAAATATTTGAAGTAGAAGCTCCGGAAGAAGATTTTGAAACAGTAAGCGGTTTGATTTTTTCAATACTTGGAAGAATTCCAATGGTTGGTGAAGTCGTACAATACAAAAATGTGAAACTCGAAATTTTGGAAGCAGACAAACGCCGAATTCATAGAGTACGAATCCAGGAACTCCCCAAAGAAGAAGAGGTCGACGCAATCTGACCTAGATACAGGATACAAGATGGAAGATACAGGTCGTCCGAAAAGTGGTTACGTCAGCTTGTTGGGGCGGCCCAATGTAGGGAAATCTACGCTTTTTAATGCCCTGATCGGTACAAAGCTCGCTATCGTTTCACCAAAGCCCCAGACAACCAGGAACAGAATTACGGGCATTCTCACCAAACCGGAAGGCCAAATCGTTTTTTGGGACCTCCCTGGAATTCACAAAGCATTCGGCGAAATGAACAAACGGATGGTTGCTATTGCTTTAAACGCGCTGGATGGCGTCGATTTAGGACTCTGGGTTGTCGATGCAACGAAAGATCAGCGGATCGACGAATTTATCTTCGGCCATATTAAGAGAATCAAGCCACAACTTCTGCTAATCATTAACAAAATCGATCTCGTCCAAAAGGACAAACTTTATCCGATGGTCGATTTATACAGTAAAGCTTATGATTTTAAAGAGCTTATCCCGGTATCCGCTCTAACAGGTGACGGCATCGATCGGGTTATTCCTTCGATCTTTAAGTATCTGCCGGAAGGAGAACCGACTTTTGCTGAAGACGATCTGACTGACATTCCTGAAAGACAGATCGTTGAAGAAATGATCCGGGAGAAAATTTATTTACTGGCTCAGAAGGAAGTACCGTATTCCGCAGCAGTTCATGTTGAGGAATTTAAGGAAAAAGGGAACTTGATTTCAATCATGGCTGATATTTGGGTTGAGAAGGAATCGCAAAAGGCAATCTTAATCGGCCGTGGCGGTGAAATGATCAAAAAGATCGGCACAATGGCTCGAGTAGATGTCGAACGATTGCTCGGAACAAAAACTTTTCTCGATTTGAGAGTCAAAGTAAAAGAGAGGTGGCGTGAAAAGCCTTCTGCTTTAGATACGCTTGGAATTCGCTCATGACGAACGTTCAACGCAGCTTTACGATTGTTAAATGGATCCCGCGCATTCTACTGTTGGCCGTTATTGGTTTTAGTTTTTATGTGGGCTGGAATTATAAAGCTGTTCGCGAAACAGACAAAAATGATCCGAAAGGCAAGCAAGGAAAAGGCCCGATACCCGTATCAACACAACACAACATTGATTACAGCCATTTTGATAAAGGCAAACTCGTCTACAGAGTCAATGCAGATACGGTGCTCACGATGAAATCGGATCAGCAGCAGCTCAGCAATCCTGAATTCATTTTCTATGACGACAATCAAAAGGAAGCGATCCGTGTGACCGGCAAGCGTTGCAATATCTCAAAAGATTTCAATCAAATCACTGTGATTGAGGATACCTTTGTAAAGTCCAGCGAAGGCATGGCTGTAGCTGCGCATATGATCCGCTATGATGCCAAATCACAAACCTTTTCTACACCGGGTGTTTCACACTTTAAATGGCGCTCGCTTAAAGGTAAAAGCAAAGGCTTCACATACAACATTCCAAACGAGGAATTGAAGCTTCACGAAAAACCGGAAGTCCAGTATGTGAATCTAACCGGTGAAAGCCGAAAGCCGGTTATAATGAATGGAGAAAGCGGATACATCGACCGCAAAACCGGTTTCGCCTACTTTGAAGGCAACGTTGAAGTAAATCAGGGCCGAGACAATATTAAAGCCCATCGCCTTGAGGCTGCATTCAAGCCAGGAAGCAACGACCTTGAAAAGCTGACAGCCATTAAAAATGTCCAGATTCAGTTTGGCAAACCTGGCAAGAAGGATAAGGGCCAGCCAGAAGAGAAGCCGGCGCCCGCGGTGATTCCAGCTACAACGGCAGTAGCACCAAGCATGTCGAATGTCTTCTCAGCAGATTCCGAATCGGGTAAAGATTTATCTGCGGAATTTGTAGAAATGTTTTTTTATGAAGACGGAAACACGATCAGCAATTTTCATTCGACAGGAGACTGCACGTTCATCTTGCATACGTTCGATAAAAAGAACCTGCCGAAAGAGAATCGAATTATCAAGGGCGAAGAGTTTCACGCAAAGTTCAATCAAAACGGCGACATGGAAGAATTCCGCGCCAACAAAAAAGTCTCTGTAAAACTGCAACCTCTCGATAGTCCAAAACGTCAGCAGATCGCAGCATCACAAACAATTTTCTGTGATGATCTTTTCACAAAATTGGTCCCCGAGACAGGTGATGTCAAAGAAATTCAATTCAACGATTCATTTAAACATGTTCAAGGAGCCCGAACCGTTACAAGCAAAAGTGCACTCTATACAGGCGCACAGCGAAAGACCGATCTGATCGGTGAACCAGAAATTACAGATGCTTCATTTAATATCAAAGCAGAAAATATGGAACTATTTGAAGAAACATCAGGCATTCATGCATCAGGGAATGTGAAAAGCGCTTTTGTCCAAAGTGATGGAAAGACGCCTACAACGTTTCCGTTTTCTTCTGGTTCAAGTAATCCGGTTTACATAAGCTCCGAAGACATGGTTTGGGATTCGCAAAAATCGGAAGCCACTTACACTGAGAAAGCTAAATTGTGGCAGGACAAAAATGTAATTACAGCGGGCAAACTCATCATTAATGACCGCGAAAAAACAATGTCCGCCTACGAAAAAGTACACACAATTTTTTACAATAATCGCAAGAGAAAGAGAACGAAGAAGAAGATAAGAAAGGCTCAAAAGACGAAAAGAAAGAAACACAGGTAAAGCCATCTGCTCAATCTCAACCTAAAGTTGAACAAGCATCTTTAAAGAAAGAGGAAAAGAAAGAAGCTGCTGCAAAAGCTGGCACTCAGACCACAGAGTCGGAAGAATCCGAAGAGTCTGAAGGATCCAAACTCTTTGGAGGCTCCGATTCATCAAAGACCGGTCCGATTTCAGTAGATTCCGGCATCATGAACTACGCAGAAAAAGATCGAATTATCCATTTTGAAAAAGAAGTAAGAATTGTTACTGAAGCAACAAAGATTAACTCAGAAAAAGCGGATTTTTATCTAAAACAGGAAACATCTGAACTCGATCGGCTTTATGCGCAAGGAAAAGTATCAATCAACCACGAGCAAAAACGGGGAACTGGAAGTACGGCGACTTTTTATGCACAAGATCATAAGCTCGTATTGGAAGGTGGTCCCAAGCTATCAGAGACTGGTAAGGCGGATATCGTCGGACGAATGTTGACCCTGTTTTTATCGGATGATAGAATCCTGATCGACGGTCAGGAAGATGGTCGTGCAACGACGACACTTCAAATGACAGGTGACGGTTCTCCCTCCTCAACATCTGCAAAAGATGAAGTTGAAACGGACTCGGACGCCAAGAAAGATACTCTAGATGCAGGATCTAAAAAAAAGAAAAAATCTAAGAAGCGAAAACCTCACTAAAAGCTACAAAGGCCGCGTTGTCGTCCGGGGTGTAAGCTTTCATGTGGAGCAAGGCGAAGTCGTTGGATTGCTCGGCCCTAATGGTGCAGGAAAAACAACGACCTTCTACATGGTCGTTGGCTTAACTCCTCCCGAATCAGGCAGCGTTTTTCTTGATTCTCAAGAAATTACTGATTTGCCCATGTACTTGCGTGCAAGGCAAGGGCTTAGCTATCTCCCTCAGGAACCAAGTGTATTCCGTAAGCTCACAGTCTCGGAAAATATCATGGCGATCCTGGAAATGTTAAACTTTAATGGTCAGGAGAAACGCCAACGGATGCTAGATCTCATGTCTGAACTTGGATTGGAACACGTAGCCAATAGTAAAGCCTATACGTTGTCTGGCGGTGAACGGCGCCGCGTTGAGATTGCAAGGGCACTGGCCACGTCTCCTTCGTTCATGCTTTTGGATGAACCATTCGCAGGAATTGATCCTATCGCTGTGGCCGATATCCAGAGTATTATCAGTAAATTACGTGATAATGGAATTGGTATTTTGATCACCGATCACAACGTCCGGGAAACCTTGAAAATAACAGACCGTGCGTATATCATCAACAATGGGGAAATCTTCCGGAGCGGCTCACCAGTAGAGCTATCCAGCGATCCAGAAGTAAAGAAAGTGTATCTCGGGGAGACTTTCAAACTGGATTAGTTAAAGTATGTCGATTCAACAGAAGCTCCATCTCAAGCTCGGCCAAAAGCTGGTGATGACCCCGTCACTCCAACAAGCGATCAAGCTTCTTCCTCTCGCCCGTCTTGAACTTCAAAATTATCTGGCACAAGAAATGCAGGTCAACCCCATACTCGAAGAAGCTACAGCGATTCAGGAAGAACAGGAATACGATGCCGAAAACGAGATGAAGGAAGCCGAAGAAGACGCTGCTGCAGCCGCAGAAGATAAAGGCAGAGAAAATGTTAATGATACTTTTGATTATGAAGCCTTCTTCCGCGATTACTTCGATTTAAGCTATACACCCTTTACAAGTCCTGAAATCACAGAATATCCATCGTTTGAAAATACACTTGTTAATCCAACATCCCTTTCCGGACATTTGGAATGGCAGCTTGGACTTTCGGCTCCACCTGAGCCGCACAATACGATTGCACGTCAAATCATTGGCAATTTAGATGACAACGGCTATTTAAAAGTCCCGCTTGAAGAAATTGCACAAGCTGACGGATACGAGATGAAGGATGTTGAAAAGGCACTTGATATCGTTCAGCATCTGGATCCGATCGGTATCGGGGCGCGAGATCTCAAGGAATGTTTAAGGATTCAGGTTCATCATTACGGCTATAACAATACGCCTGTAGAAACCATCATCAATGAACATCTCGATTTACTTCGCAATCATAATTACAACGAACTTGCTAAAAAACTGAAATGTTCCCTGGATGATGTTGAACTTTGGGTTGATCATATCAAGCATCTCGACCCGATGCCGGGGTTGAAGTACAGTTCGTCGAAACCGCAATATGTGACGCCGGATGTTTACGTCGTTAAAGTCGATGCAGATTACAAAATTATTCTGGATGATGATGGCATTCCCAAACTCAGAATCAATCCCATCTACAGACGCATGATGGATGAAAGTAATTCTCCCGAAACAATCGAATACATTAAAGAAAAGATTAAATCCGCACTCTGGCTGATTAAGAGTATCGATCAGCGGCAAAAAACCATTTATAAAGTAGCGGAAAGTATCGTTCGGCATCAGAGATCGTTTCTTGATTATGGAATCGAATTCTTAAAACCTTTGATTCTGAAAACTGTAGCTGAAGACATTGGAATGCATGAATCGACAGTCTCTCGGGCTGTTACAAATAAGTACATGCACACGCCTCAGGGCGTCTTTGAAATGAAGTTTTTCTTTCACAGCTCACTTTCAAATTCCAGAGGTATTGATGTTAGTTCACTTTCAATTAAGGAACGATTGCGAAAAATTATTGAAGCAGAGAATCCAGGCAAGCCGCTGAGTGATTCTGAAATAACAAGCATTTTTCAAAAAGAAGGGCTTAAGATTTCCCGCAGAACCATCGCGAAATATCGCGAAGATATGAAGATCCCCCCGTCTCATCAGAGACGTTCAGTTGTATCACAATAATTCACAGCATCACATGAACAGAGAAAGGAGTACGCCATGAACATCGCTTACACAGCACGCGGCTTCAATCTTACAGGTCAAATCCAAAAGTACACTGAAACGAAACTCCGCAAGATTATCAGCCTCGATGAACTTCTTGAAGTTTCACTGACCCTGGAACATGCCAGACATAGGTACAAAGCAGAACTTCTGGTACATAACAGAAATGCACGTTTCAATGCCATTGAAGAAACTTCGGATGTTTTTAAATCGATTAACGCAGTTATTGAAAAAATTCAAAAGCAATTAAAGCGGCATAAAGAAAAATTCATTTCAAGGAAGCGTCAGAGAGCGCCTAAGGTTACAAAGCTTGCAGAGAACATGGCACCAATGGATAGCAAAGAACCACGATTAATCCGCGCCAGAAGGCAAGACATCAAACCGATGTCACAAGAAGAAGCAATGATGCAACTCGACCGCCGCAAAGAGTCATTTTTGATTTTCAGAAATATCAATTCTGATAAGATTAATGTGTTGTACCGTCGAAAAGACGGTAATGTTGGACTCATTGATTCAGACATATAAGTACTGAGTAATGAGTTTTGAGTGCTGAGTCATTTGCTTATCTGTTGATTGCCAATTAACTCAGCACCCATTGCTCAGCACTCAGCGCTGAACTATTTTTGTGTACATGTTCATGAAACTAGCTGAGCTTTTAACCGAGGATCTTATTTTGCCTTCTCTAAGCGGCAAGGATGTCCCGTCCATTTTGATGGAATTTTCCAATGCGATTTGCGGCTCTGGAAAGTATTCAAATCAGGAATTACTTTTTCAAAGATTGCTTGAAAGAGAAAGTCAGGAAAGTACAGGGATTGGAAACAGCATAGCGATTCCACATTGCAAGGTCGACAATTTAGCGCAAGTGATATTATCGATTGGATACTCTGATTCAGGTGTGAATTTCAAAGCAATAGACGGCCAGCCGACAAGCTTTTTCTTTGTCGTGATTTCACCTTCGAATTCTTCCGTGCTTCATCTTCGCACTCTTGCCGCTTTATCAAGACTTTTAAAGTCACAGACTTTTTTAGCCAGGCTGGGTCAAAGACCAGGCAAGAATGAACTCATTCAGCTCATCAAACAGGAGGAAGAGGGCGCGCCAGTGGCTCCGTAAAAATGCAGGTTCAAAATGTAGAACGGCCTTACGTTTACGTTTCGGAGCTATTAACTGATAAAGCTTCAGGTTTAAATCTACAGGTCATTGCAGGAAAAGAAGGTCTCGCCAATAGAATCCACTTCCCAAAAATTCAAAAACCGGGACTGGCATTAACTGGCTTTACGCAGTATGTCCGCTCTGGACGTGTTCAAATTTTCGGTGAAAGTGAACTCGCATTCCTCAAAACACTTGATCAAAACAGGCGGGAAGAAGTTTTGCGCCAGCTCTATTCAATTGATATTGCTTGTTCTATCGTTTGCCGCGGACAACAACCGCCTCCTGAAATGATCCGTGAATCAGAAGCCCATAAAATTCCCCTTATGGTAACGCCACATGTAACTTCAGATACGATCGAAAAAATTACCGCGTTTCTTTCTGATCTTCTTGCTCCAAAAACGTATCTCCATGCAGACCTGCTGGATGTATTTGGATTGGGCGTTCTGTTAATCGGTGAAAGCGGAATAGGCAAAAGCGAATGTGCATTGGATTTAATCGTTCGTGGTCACCGGCTTGTATCGGATGACATCGTCATCATTAAAAAAACAACGGATACTGTTTTAATCGGCCGCTCTCCAGATTTAATCCGTTACCACATGGAACTGCGTGGGTTGGGTGTAATCAACATCAAAGATCTATTTGGAATTTCAGCAATCAGTCTGGCTCAAAAGATTCAGCTTGTCGTTTCACTGGAACGGTGGAAGCCGGATGTTGAGTATGACCGGTTAGGCCTAGAAGAAAGCAGATACGAAATTCTAAGTGTGGATTTACCCCTTGTCCGGATGCCGGTTGCACCAGGAAGAAATATCGCAATCTTGATTGAAGTCGCTTCCCGTAATTATCTTTTGCGCACCCAGGGTTACAATGCAAGCAAGCAACTTGCCGACAAAATCGACGAAATTGCCGGCGACCCGACGGCGTAAATAGTCATCATGCTCTTTGTGCCTTCGTGGTAAATCCTCCCTCCTGCGTTATCCACCTGAATCGTTTATTATTATGAGGATGGTCGACCCGCAACAGCCAACTCAATTTATCATCATTACAGGGCTTTCTGGCTCCGGGAAAAGTGGAGCTATGAAGTGCTTCGAAGATCTGGAATTTTTTTGCGTTGATAATTTGCCCGCTAAACTCATTCCAACCTTCGTAGAACTCTGCACACGCAAAGGCGAGGAAATCAGGAATGTAGCCTTGATCATCGATATTCGGGAAGGAGGATTCCTGCACGACTTTCCTGCCGAATACGAAAAAATGAAAGCAGAAGGGTATAACTTTTCCATCTTATTTCTCGAAGCTTCGGATGAAGTGCTGCAACGGCGTTTCAGCGAAACGCGGCGTCCGCATCCACTTGCTTTTGATCGTCCAGTACTTCAGGGAATTACAGAGGAACGGGAAAGGTTGCGTCCGATTCGTGAGCTGGCAGACATTATTATTGATACATCAACGATTAATATTCATGAGTTACGCGAGCATCTAAACAAAATCTATTCATCCTCCTCTCCTGATGGAAAACCACTTGTAATCTCGATCATTAGTTTTGGATACAAACATGGGATTCCCTTTAACAGCGATATTATTTTTGATGTGCGATTCTTACCGAATCCATTTTTTATTCCAGAGTTTAAAAATCAAGTTGGCACTGATCCGGACGTAAGGAACTATGTTTTGGAATCACAAGATACTCGTGAATTTCTGAAGAAACTGGAAGAAATGTTCAAATTTCTTATGCCAAAATTTATAAGAGAGGGAAAAACTTACCTCACTGTTTCCATCGGCTGTACTGGGGGTAGACATCGTTCAGTAGCTATTGCAAACTACCTGGAAGAACTCTTGCGGTCTCAAGGACATGAAGTTCGCTGCAAGCATCGAGACGTCGAAAAAGAGTAGAATTTTAGGATCTTTTGACGAGGGGGGAACCATGTCGCCACTTGATCCCAATAGAACTAAAATGGTATTAGAATCATTTTTCTTGCAATTTTAATGGAGAAGGGAAAATGGTAGGGATTCTCATTGTTACACATGGAAAGTTAGCGCAGGAATTGGTTGAAACAACCAAAATAATTGTGGGTAGAAATGTAGATAACATCATACCGATTACTGTCGATTGGAATGATGATATGTCTGACATTCAAAAAACAATCTCTTCGGCTATCACAAAAGTCGATCAGGGAAATGGTGTATTGATTTTGACAGACATGTTTGGTGGAACGCCATCCAATATAAGTCTGTCTTTTTTGTCAGACAAAGTTGAAATCATTACAGGCGTAAATCTGCCTATGCTCATCAAAATTGTGAATGTTGGTGACCGTTTCAACTTAAAGGAGCTGGCACAAATGATTCATGAGCAGGGCAAAAAGAGCATTTATCTTGCGAGTGAAATTCTGTCATTAAAACAGTAAACGATGCAGCAGCGGGATGTTTTAATCGTAAATAAAAAAGGGTTGCACGCCCGCGCAGCGTCCAAGCTGGTGCAACTCGCGACGAAATTCGAATCAAAGATCAATCTATCAAGAGATGGTCAGCTCAGTGATGGAAAAAGTATTCTCGGAGTACTCGTTCTCGCCGCACACATGGGTAGCACTCTTACGATTATGACTGATGGAAATGACGAACAAGACGCGATGAATGCGCTTTGCGATTTAATCGAACGAAAGTTTGATGAAGGCGAATAATGCAGAAGAACATCAACAAAGGGACGCCTCTTTCACCTGGTATCGGCTATGGCAAATGCCTCTTGCTTGAAAAGCAGCACATATCCGTATTCCGGATGGATCTCGATTTAGATCAGATCGATGAAGAAATAGCGCGCCTCCATAAAGCTCTTGATAAAACCCGAAGCCAGCTTGCCGTTTTGAAAGATCAGTTAAGTGCGCGGCTTGGCGAAGGTCACAGCTATATCATGGATGCTCAGATGTTGATGCTTGAAGATCAACTTCTGCTTGGAAGTACTCTTGAAACAATCCGCAAGGAAAAAGTGAATGCTGAGTGGGCATTAAACGAAACGGCTTCAGAATTAACAAAAATCTTTGACAACATGAAAGATGCTTACTGGCAGGAGCGTGTTTCGGATGTTGAAGATGTAATACACAGGATCCAGGCTAATTTGACGCAGATCGATGTTCATAAAGTTACTGAAGTCGATGAAGAAGTGATTGTCTTTTCTTATCAGCTAAGTCCTTCCGATCTCGTTGAGTTGAACAACGCTCCAGTTGTTGGATACGTTACCGAAATCGGTGGAAAAACGAGCCATACTGCGATCATCGCGAGATCGCTCGAAATGCCGGCTGTAACTGGAATGAGTGATCTGATTTCACAGGCTCGTTCCGGACAATTCGTTATTGTTGACGGTTATGAAGGGATTGTGATTCTGGATCCTACTCCAACTCAGCTGCGAGAGTATCAGAATAAGAAACGTTATTATGAAGAACACTCAAATCTGCTGATTTCAATTAAGGATCGCCCTGCGATAACAAAAGACGGTCGCAAATTAATCATTCAGGCAAATATTGAATTACCTGATGATATTGAATCAGCAATTAAATCCGGAGCCCAGGGTATTGGAATTTATCGTTCTGAATTTTTATTTTTAGCAAACCCGGACAGTTTGCCGACTGAAGATCAGCACTTTGAAGTTTATAAAACGCTTGCCGAACGTGTCTATCCACATTCTGCAATTGTTCGAACTGCGGATCTTGGAGCAGAAAAATTTACACCAGCGATGGGTATGGGAGTCAATCGCGAACCAAATCCAGCCCTGGGAAATCGCGGCATCCGTTTCTGTCTTCAAAAAAGAGAGATGTTTAAAATACAGCTTCGGGCTCTTTTGCGCGCGAGTGTTTTTGGGCGTTTGAAAATCATGTTTCCTATGATTTCAGGGCTCAGTGAACTTCGGCAAGCTCGTGCGACTCTTGAAGAAGCTAAAGAAGAATTGCGAATCAAGAAGATTGATTTCAATGAAAGCATTTCTGTGGGAATTATGGTTGAAGTTCCATCTGCGGGTTTAACTGCAGATCTACTGGCACAGGAAGTAGATTTTTTCAGTATCGGTACAAATGACTTAATTCAGTATTTGCTGGCTGTAGATAGAAACAATGATCATCTTTCTTATTTATATGATCCGATGCATCCTACGGTGATCCGGATCATGAAGTTCATTGTTGATAAGGCGCATGAAGCTGGTGTTAAGGTGGGTCTATGCGGAGAAATGGCGTCCGATCCGCAATATTCACTGGTCCTTCTGGGACTGGGGCTTGATGAGCTTTCGATGAATCCAGTTTCTATTCCTTTGATTAAACAAATTGTCCGATCCGTAAAGTATTCAGACGCCCGTGAAGTCTTTGAACACTGCCTCACTCTGTCAACAGCGCAAGAGATCAATGAATATTTGCTCGAAAAAACGAATCAATTTTTCCCCAGTGGTTTTTTCCCTTCACGCGGATCAGCACTTCTTCAAGAATAATGATCACTAGTGTACTTTGTGTCTTTGTGGTGAAATAAATGTATCATGCGATTGAATGAAATTGCCCAGATCTTGAAGTGCAAGTTAGAAGGCGATCCCAATTTTGAAATCCTCGGTGTGGACCGGATTGAAACAGCCACTCCCAGAATGTTAACTTTTATCGCAAACCGCAAATACGTTTCACGACTGAAAGAAAGTAAGGCAGGAGCAGTCATTGCGGACTATAAAACGGAAGTGAATGGCCGGAATGTATTGCGTCATGAAAACCCTTATCTTACGTATGCCAAAGCCCTCGAGCTTTTTTACACGCCTTATCGTCCAATACTCGCGATTTCGGCTGATGCACGGATCGCGAAGTCTGCAAAAATCGGAACAAATGTTTATATCGGGCCGTTTGCTTGTATTGATGAAGATGTTGTCATTGGCGATAACTGCTACATATTCCCTCATGTCACAATTTCGCGTGGAGCTAAAATCGGAACAAGCTGCGTGATTCATTCGCATACATCAATTCGCGAAGATGTGGAGATCGGAAATCGGGTTTACGTTAAGAATGGCGCAGTCATTGGAAGTGAAGGTTTCGGATTTGCGAAACAGAAAGATGGCCAGCATTACAAGATCATTCAAACTGGAAAGATTGTCATTGAAGATGACGTTGAAGTCGGTGCAAACTCTTGCATCGATCGGCCGGCCATCGGTGAAACGCGACTTCGAAAAGGCGTCAAAATCGATAATCTTGTGCAGATAGGGCACGCTTCGGATATTGGCGAAAATTCCATTTTATGCGCGCAGGTTGGATTGGCGGGAACAACGACAATTGGAAAAAATGTTATTTTATCAGGCCAGGTAGGTGTTGCCGGACATCTTGAAATTGGAGATAACACTGTCGCAACAGCACAAACAGGAATTCCAAATTCAGTAAAAGAAGATAGCTTAATTTCCGGTTATCCAGCAATCGACAACCGTTCGTGGTTAAAATCAAGTGCCGTTTTCGGACGCCTTCCCGATATGCTTCGTGACCTTCAAAATCTTCAGGCAAAGATCGCAGAGCTTGAGAAAAAGCTGGAAAAGAAGAAGGATTAACCCTGCGACGCAAGCATCGAAATAACTCGAATCCGAATTGTCAGTGGTTGTCCTGTGCGAATTATCTTTAGAATTAACTCACTGCCAGGCTTAGAATACGCGCCTAACCAGGGAAGCTGAGAGTCATTCACAAGAACAGTGCCGTTGTATTCTACGATCACATCTCCCGTTCTTAATCCGGCTTGCTCCGCGGGTGAACCTCGATCAATTTTGGCAACAACCGCTCCGAAATCAACACCGTGCCTGGCACGATCAGCTTGTTCCCACTTCTTGCGAACCCCGAATCCAACATACGGACGCAAAGAAAGAATCTGACGGTTCAATTCATCGATACGAGCGGCCGATCCTGCCGGTGGTTTATTTCGAACACTCTTCAATATTTTTTCCGCTTCAATCCAGTCCCCGCGTTTTATCGCATCTTCAGTTGCCTCAATGCCGCCAATTGAAGTTGTACGCAGCTGTGATGCTTTGAGTTGTTTGCTTAACGATTCGATCTCCGGCTGGAGCTCCGGAACATTCAGAGAACGAGCTTGAGTAATCCATTCCTGAGCCTGTGCGAATTGTCCTACCTGAATTAACAAACGTGCGCTGCTTAACAAGCTTTGCGCTTTGAGCCGGATTTCGTCGTTGGACTTTTGCAAAGAATTTAGACGCGCGGAGAGTGAATCGATCCGTGAATTTAATGAAGCTATCTGCAGTTCTCGCGCGCTTTCAATCCGCTCTGCGGCCTGATCGGGCCTTTGCCGCTGAAGAAAATTTTCCGCTTCATCCAGAAGTTGATTCCCCTTTTCAAGACTTGCCTGCCTTTTAGCTTCTGCAATTTGTTTTTCGACAAGCGCTTTTTGTTTTTCAAAGCCGGGAAATTTGCCTGATTGAAAATCTTTTAACTTCGATTCAGATTGTTCTATGTTTCCTGTTTCAAGTGCTTTTTGGATATCGTCGAACATTTCGTTCGCTTTTTTTTGCGAAGATAACTCTTTTTGACGCTTTTCTATTTCTAAATTGGCTGATTCAATTTCCGTTTGAAGTTCAGGCATGTTTAAACTTTTCAGTTTAGCAATGTCTGCTGAAGCTTCTTTCAGGTTTCCGGCAGCTATCTTTTCCTTTGCTGCTTTCAGCAGGATTGATCCTTCTTCCAGTTGCCGTTGTTTCCTTAAAGCAGCAATCCCTTCACGAACACGAGTTAAACGATCTTCCTGCCCCGGCTGTTTTTCTAATTCAGCCTGCCTCAATAATTCTTCAGCTCTAACATCGTTTCCTGATTGTAAAGCCTGTTCAGCCGCAACAAGGATCTCATCGTTCTGAATTTTCAAGTCTTTTTCGGGAATCTTCGAGTCCTTTTGGGAGATCTTGGAGTCCTTTCCGGATAACTGTTTGTAAAGAAAAAAACCCCCGCCTGCGATCAAACAAAAAAGTAAAGCACTCACTAAAATCGCAGGCGCAACTCCAGTCGATTTGGACTTCAATCGGGAAGCCTTTGGCAATGGAGCCGTTGCAGCATATTCCTCATCTGGCGACTGAGTTGGAACGCGTTCTGTTGGCGCATTAATTTCCGCAAGATCCTGCGTTGTGAAATTAAATGGCGGCATTAATGAGTCACGGTCGGCTCGTACAGTTTCATCCTTCGGTTTTTGACGCTGTGCAATGATTTGTTTCTGATCAAGTGATGTCATTGTCGGACCTTCAGTAAATGAAATGTTGTCCAGTTCTTCAACGAACGCTTCAAGGCTCCGATGACGGTCTTCTCGATTTTTGCTCAGAGCCTTCATCACAATTTGATCTAGAGACGGCGCAATTTCTCCATAAGAAAGGTAAGAAGAAGGAGACTGCGGAGGTTCATGGGCATGTTTCAGCAAATAACCTTGAGGTGTCGATGCAACGAATGGTAAGCGGCCAGTTAGCATTTGATAAAACGTGACACCAAGTGAATAAATATCTGATCGTTGATCTAAATTTTCACCGTCTTTCAGTGTTCCACATTGCTCAGGACTTGAATATTCCGGCTTTCCGATGAAAAAGTTTGTCATCGTGAAACGTCCGGTATCTTCATGCAATGGTTTTGCAATTCCGAAATCAACAACTTTCGTAACTTCAATACCATTGGCATCCCGAACAAGGATTAGATTGTCGGGTGAAATATCTCTGTGAATAATTCCTTTACTGTGAGCACTGCTTAAACCTAATGCAGCTTCACGAATGATCCGGATTGAATCTTCAGCAGGAAGACGTGTTCGTTTTTGAATCCGTTCAATGACTGTTTCGCCATTGATCAGTTCCATGACCATGAAAAACGTGGTTTCATCCAGCATTCCGAAGTCATAGAGTTCAACTACATTGGGGTGATTCAGCTGGCTGAGGACTTTCGCCTCCCGGATAAATCGTTGGACAAAATCTTTGCTTTCCGTAAGGCTGCGATGAACAACTTTTATTGCCCGCTCAGTGTCGAGATAAACATGACGGGCTCGATAGACCGCGCCCATTCCTCCCCGCCCGATCGACTCCAAAATTTCGTATTCACGGATCCGCGAACCGAGATACGGATCCTTCTTCGATTTAGCCATATCAAATAGGAGCGTGAGCGTCAGTGTCTATTGTATAAGGTCGGCCAATTCAATGAAATGTTGCTTTCACCTACCCGTTTCAGGAAATACGATCCCATAGATCCGGACAATACCTTGAGATTATTAAAAAATTTGACAAAATTTTAATAATTTGATTTATTTCTAAATATGGGAACCGAGAAGAAACTTTTGATCATTCGCAACCCAAGGTACTTTAAGGCATTAACTTCGGCTCATCGCATGGAAATCATTTCCTCACTCGATGATGCAGGACCAGCCACAATTGCAGAGCTGGCCAAAAGACTGGGAAGAACGCCACATTCTTTGTATCATCACATGAAAACATTGATCCAGCCGGGGATCGTACGTGCAGTCAGAGAGGGAAAGAAAAAGAAGGAGGCAGTTTACAGTCTTACTTCTCAGAAAATTTTTCTGGATCCAGATCGAAAATCCCCTGCTGCTGTCCTGGCGGCAAAAAGATCGCTTGATTCGGTTTTTCATGTCACTTCGCGAGAAGTTTCTGAGGCTCTTTCATCAGGGGCAAAACAAAATGGACAGGACCGCGAAGTGTATGCCGTTCGATTAAAGGGACGATGCTTGCCAAATACATTGCGATCAGTGAACAAACACATTCAAAAGATTGAGCAAATTCTTCGCAAAAAAGGGCGTAGTTCGGAAGGTAAGCTTTTCGCACTCACGATCGTACTGACACCTTGCCGCATTTCAACCTGAGCAATGCCTTCAATCGCCGATCATCTTCTTATCGTTCTAATTACGATTGTTATTCCGGTGTATTCTTCTTATTCCTGGAAAGCATTTCGAAAAGAGCTTGCTCACAAAAAAACCTTCGCATTAAGAAATGCGTACATCCAAACGCTTGTGCTTGAGTGGTCTCTCGCTGTCGTATTGGCTTTCTTGTGGTGGTACCGCGGAAGAACATTCACCGACCTCGGCTTCAGTTTTCCTTTGAACTTCCGTACTGCGTCCAGTATGGTATTCGCGTTGCTGGGCTGCATTTTCTTCATAAAGCAATGGATTGATGTACGGAATTTGAAAGGAGCAATCCCTGATTCGCTGAAAAAACAAATCGAACCTGTCGCTGAGTTGATCCCGGAATCAGAATCGGAACGAAGATTGTTTTTCGCTTGCGCACTCACTGCAGGTTTTTGCGAAGAATTACTCTATCGTGGTTTTTTGTTGTGGTATACCAGTGCATATATGCCCTGGCTTGCGGCAGCTATAGTTTCAATATTGATCTTCGGACTTGCCCATGCATATCAAGGAAAGGAAGGCATTGTTAAAACAACACTGATGTCGATCGTGATGGTAGGACTCTACTTGTGGTCCGGATCTTTAGCAGGCCCGATTTTATTGCATGCTGTGATCGATTTGAGCTCAGGTTTCATCGGCACCGAAGTGAAGAAACAAGTCTGATAGCGGTTTGTAACGCCCGGCATCTTGTCGGCCTTAAGGTTTACCACAGAGACTCAGAAGTTACAAATTTTTACGGAGGTAGTTGGTGATTAAGTAGCCATCTAAATATTTAAATGGCCAGTGAGCGCTTGAATAATGTCCGCATGGAAGTGAGGCCATTTCATACGGCACATCATATTTATCATGTTCCTTAAAAAGGAGTTCGGCCAGATCTCTTGGAAATGTTAGATCATACAATGCAGATATAAAAAACCGTTTCCCTGGATTCGCAATTCTTTTTCTTCCTACATGAACATTCGGGCTTAATATCGACCAAACTTCATGAAGTTCCTCTTCGCGAATATTCGTCTCTAATCCGGATTTCACATGTTTCGTACTGATTCCGTTCCAGACAACTTTGCCAAAGAAACTTGACACATGGTTAAAGACACCTGTTTGGAATCGTTCATCGTGTAAGAATGTTAAAAAGGCGATACAAGAACCGATACTGCTTCCCATAATGCCAAGACGTTGAAATCCTTGCTGCTGCAGCCAATCAGCAGCTTGCCGCACATCATGTACGGATTGCTGCATCGCTTGAATTGTCCTTCCCAGATTAGGACTCACAAAATAATCGGCACGAGGCTTCATTGGATTCCGTTCTTCATGATAGGGAAGAGTTAATCGCAATGTCGTGAAGCCAAAACGTGAAATCATTCTGGATAATGCGATATGACTCTCTTCTGAAGCATTCCATTGTGGAACTACAATAACTGCCGCGCCATTCGGTTTTGCTGGACGAAAAATTGTGCAAGCTGCCGTGTTGTTTTCGGCAAACGGACTTTGAATTGAGCTTTGAAATGTCAGTCGATTTTCAGTTTCATGAAATTCAGGTGTTGCTCCAGGATTGAAGAATTCATCGCTGCGTTCAATGGAGGTTTTGTTGAAACGCAGAAATTCACTTAATGGCTCCCGGTCCTGATAAGAGCCGTGATTCAAATACTCAAGTCCCCATTCAAAGGGAAGAGTGACACGATTCGTATCAACTTTAGAAAGTCTGATTTCCCAACGATGCATTAAGTTGCGTAACATGGTTTTTTTACCGCAAAGACACTGAGATCACTTGGAGGATTCGGCAACTTCAATCCGCGATAAAGCACGCATCATGGATGCCATTGTTTCCTCAACATTCACATCTTCTTTGCTTGCAAGTTGTCGCTCAGCTTTTTCCTTTGCCGCTCTGGCTCTAGAGACATCGATCTCATCGGCACGTTCCACGCTATCGGCCATGATAATGACGCGATCAGGAAGCACTTCGGCAAATCCACCACTTGCCGCCAGAGACGTTTTCTGGTTTCCCTTACGATAACTTAAAACACCGGTTCCGATTGTTGTAAGCAAAGGAAGATGTCCTGGAAGTATTCCCAAATAACCTTCCGAACCGGGAATTGTAACTTCATCGACTTCTTCCGACAAAAGCAGCCGTTCGGGAGTTACGATCTCCAACTTAATTTTGGTAGGAAGTGTAGGAGCGGCCATTCTTACTCTCTAAACATTTTTTCGGCTTCTTCTTTGACTTCTTCGATTCCGCCTTTCATATAAAAAGCTTGCTCCGGAAGTTCATCATATTTTCCTTCAGCAATCTCTTTGAACCCACGAATCGTATCTTCAACCTTACAATATTTTCCTTTACGGCCGGTAAATTGTTCAGCAACGAAGAATGGTTGGGAAAGGAATTTTTGAATTTTTCTTGCGCGCGCTACAGTGAGTTTCTGTTCTTCCGAAAGTTCATCGATTCCTAGAATCGCGATGATGTCTTGCAAATCTTTATATTGCTGCAAAATTCCCTGTACTAATCGAGCAACGCCATAGTGCTCGTCCCCAAGAATTCGAGGATCCAGAATGCGAGACGTGGAAGCAAGAGGATCAACTGCCGGATAAATTCCTAATTCAACAATTTGTCGCGATAGGTTTGTGGTCGCATCAAGGTGAGCAAACGCAGTCGCAGGAGCAGGATCGGTGTAATCATCAGCAGGAACGTAGATTGCCTGCACTGATGTAATTGACCCCTTCTTTGTTGAAGTAATCCGTTCCTGCAATTCACCCATTTCGGTTGCAAGCGTTGGTTGATAACCGACGGCTGAAGGCATACGTCCAAGAAGTGCGGAAACTTCGGAACCTGCCTGTGTGAAGCGGAAAATATTATCGATGAATAAAAGCACATCCTGCCCTTCTTCATCACGGAAATACTCAGCAACTGTCAGACCCGTCAAACCAACACGCAGACGAGCGCCGGGTGGTTCCGTCATTTGTCCATAAATTAATGCGGCCTTATCGATAACTCCCGACTCTTTCATTTCGAGCCATAAGTCATTTCCTTCGCGCGTTCGTTCACCCACTCCTGAAAAAACGGAGAAGCCACCATGTTGACTTGCGATGTTGTGAATCAGTTCTTGAATAATAACTGTCTTTCCTACTCCTGCACCGCCGAACAATCCGATCTTTCCGCCTTTTAAATAGGGCTCTAACAAATCAACGACTTTGATTCCTGTTTCAAGCATTTCAAGGTTTGTGTTCTGCTCTTCAGCCGTCGGAGCATGGCGATGAATCGGATAATGGATTTTTGCGTTGATAGGGCCTTGCTCATCTACAGGTTGGCCTAAAACATTGATAACGCGGCCGAGCATCTCTCGTCCTACTGGCACGGTTATAGCTTTGCCCGTATCATAGACTTTCATTCCTCGGATCAAACCTTCCGGCGGCTGCATAAGAATTGCGCGCACCCTGTTTTCACCCAAATGCTGTTCGACTTCAGCTGTGATATCAACCTGTATGTTGTTAGCACTTTCATCATAAACACGTACAGCATTGTAAATCTGCGGAAGTTGTTCAGCTGCAAACTCAACATCAATTACGGGACCGATTACCTGAACAATCGTTCCTATGCTTGTGTACTCGAAATCCGGTTTCGCCATATGTACCTCTATACGGCACTGCTTCGCTGTCGCTCAGCTGCGTGCCTTACTACTTAACCGAGGCCTTCTGCCCCGCTGACAACTTCAATAATTTCTTTTGTGATTGCTGCCTGACGTATCTTGTTCATCGTTAGGGTCAATGATTCAATCATGTCCTTTGCATTCTTGGTGGCCGAATCCATTGAAGCCATTCGGGCTGCATGCTCTGCTGCAGAGGATTCCAGCAAAGCCTGAAAAATTTCGAATTCTAAATAGTGCGGAAGCAACCGATCGAAGATCGTTTCAGGATCGGGTTCATAAATGTAATCCAGAGTTTGTTCAGAACTCGGTTCCGGCAATCGTTCTAACGGAAGCAATCTTCGAACAACGACTCTCTGCGAAAGAGTCGTCTTGAATTCGTTATAAACAATATAGATCGCGTCTAAATGTCCTTCGGTGTATGCGCGAATTGTTTTTTCCGAAATCTCTTTTGCATGTTCAAAACGAACCTGTTTAAAAATATTTGTGTATTGGTGTGTGATGATATATTTGCGCTTCTTGAAATAATCCACGCCTTTACGTCCAGCAAGGTGAAGGCTGAGGTTGTAATTTTTGCGTTGATCGAGAAAATGTAAGGCTGCTTTAATTAAGTTCGCATTAAAAGAGCCGCACAGTCCACGATCGGCTGTAACCAGCATCAACTCAACATTCTGGTCCCCTTTTTCTTTTAGTAGCGGATGGTTCTCCGGATTTGCGCGAGTCGCCAGACTTGAAAGTACTTCCAGCAATTTCGCCGCATACGGGCGTGAAGCAAACATGCGGTCCTGTGCGCGACGGAGTTTAGCGGCAGATACCATTTTCATGGCTTTCGTAATTTGTTGCGTATTCTTTACGCTGCGAATTCTTCTACGAAGATCAATCAGTGTTGCCATATTTATTTCTTATCTTCACCAAATCGCGCTTTGAAATCAGAAAGCGCTTCATCCAAAGTTTTCCGCATTTCATCGTCAACCTGCGCTTTTTGGTTGAGCATTTTCAGAACTTGAGGGCGCTGAGTATCAAGGAACTTGTAAAGTTCTTCCTCAAACTTACGGCCAGCGTTGACCGGAAGATCATCCAGGTAACCATTGGTCGCTGCGTAGATGATCAAAACCTGTTTTTCAACAGGAAGAGGTTTGTACTGATCCTGTTTCAGGATTTCAGTCAAACGTGCGCCGCGTGAAAGCTGTCGTTGAGTTGCAGCATCAAGATCTGAGCCGAACTGGGAAAATGCAGCAAGTTCGCGATATTGTGCGAGGTCAAGCCGCAGCATGCCTGCGCTTTGTTTCATGGCTTTAATTTGAGCAGCACCGCCAACGCGAGAGACTGAATTTCCGACGTTTATGGCGGGTCGAATGCCTGAATAAAAAAGGTCGGATTCAAGATAAATTTGTCCATCTGTAATTGAAATGACGTTCGTTGGAATGTATGCGGAAATATCGCCGGCTTGAGTTTCAATGATCGGAAGCGAAGTCAGCGAGCCGGCACCTCGATCATCGCTCATTTTTGCAGCACGTTCTAACAAACGGGAATGTAAAAAGAAGACATCACCAGGGTATGCTTCGCGTCCGGGTGGGCGGCGAAGTACAAGCGAAATCTCACGATATGCAGCGGCATGCTTTGAAAGATCATCATAAATTGTTAGGGCATGCTGCTTGTTATCACGGAAGTATTCGCCCATTGCGCAGCCGGCATAGGGAGCAAGATAGAGCATCGGTGCAGGATCGCTTGCAGGTGCGGCAACAACAATGGTGTAACGCATCGCATCATTCTCTGCAAGTGTTTTTACAACCTGTGCAATGGTTGAATTCTTCTGTCCGATAGCAACGTAAATGCAAATGACGCCGCTGTCTTTTTGATTGATGATAGTATCAAGCGCAACTGCAGTTTTGCCTGTTTGTCGATCGCCAATAATCAACTCGCGCTGGCCACGGCCGATTGGAATCATTGCATCAATTGCCTTAATTCCAGTCTGTAACGGTTCACGAACCGGCTGCCGATCTACGATTCCCGGTGCAATTCTTTCCAATGGTAGTGTTTGCTTGGTATTGATCGGACCTTTGCCATCAATAGGTTGTCCGATTGAGTTCACAACTCTGCCTACAAGTTCTGGTCCTACAGGCACAGCCATGATTCTGGTTGTACGTTTTACCTGATCGCCGCTTTTGATCTTAGAAACATCACCGAGTAACGCGGCGCCTACGTTATCTTCTTCAAGGTTCAGCGCGAGGCCGACTACTCCATGAGGAAAATCAATCAACTCGCCATACATGACCTTTTCCAAGCCATGAATACGTGCAACTCCGTCACCAACTGAAAGCACAGTCCCAATTTCTTTTACATCCAGAACAGATTCATAGCCCTCAATCTCTTGCTGAATAATGGATGTAATCTCTTCCGGGCGAATTGTAGTTGCCATAATGATCCTCCTCGATCAGGACTGTACGATTTTTGCTTTCAATTGATCCAGTTGCGCGATGATGCTTCCGTCATACATCGTTGTGCCGATGCGTGTGATTGCGCCACCAATTAATGTTTTGTCTATATGATTGTCGATTTGCACTTTTTTGCCGGTAAATTTCTCAAGACTTTGAACCAGCCGCGATTCTTCATCGGGTTCCAGTGGCCGGGCAGTGATCACTTCAACAACTACAATCCCCTGCCGATCCAGAAACTGATACTCTGCTGAAACGGTGATTTGTTGCAATAGTTTTAAACGATCGCGGCGAATCAACGTTCGCAGAAGGTTCAATGTTAGTTGCTGCATGGTAGCTTTTTTTCCGATCTCTTCAAGAACCTTATTCCGTTTTTTCTCTGGAACCGCAGGGTTTAGAAAAACTTCGCGCAGTATCGGTACTGCCTGCAGCTGTTTATCGAATATCTCCAGCTCTTCCAGCACGATTGTAAAATTGCGTTGCTTTATCGCTGCATCTAAAAAAGCTTTTGCATACCGGCGCGCCACTGCAGAAACAAGAACTTCATTACTCATTTACGGAAACCTTCAATGTAATCGTTCATTAATCTTTTTGAATCTTGTTCATTCATTTCACGTTCTATAATTTCACGGCTGCTTTTAACGGCTTCATCTGCGAGTTGTTTTCGCAATTCCTTTTTAGCCAGTTCGACTTCCGAATCGATTTCGCGATGTGCTTGCTCGACAATTCTTTCTGCTTCTTTTTGGGCCGATTCCAGGATTTGTTTCCGTTCTTCTTCAGCTTGAGTTGCAGCCTCATTTTTAATGCGAACGACCTCATCGTTTAACTGTGCCATTTTCTGGTCGAGTTCCTTCAACTTATTTTCCGCTTCCTCTTTCGCCATTCGTGCACTTTCAATTGAGGTTTGAATTTTTTCATAGTCGCTTTTAAAACGATCCTGAATCTTAATCGATCGCGTGAAGAAGAAATACAGCAAAACGGCGAGTATCAAGAAATTTAACCACTGGCTTATCGTTTGAAACCACGTTTGTTCGTGATGCTCTGTAGCATGTTCTCCTTCACCTTTCGTTTCTTCGGCAGAAACAACAAATCCGACAAAGGTCAATGCGAAAATAAACGCGATAATGATGGTGATTAGCGGGCTCTTCATGCTGATTTACCTGGTTGTTTTCCATCTACAGGACGCTTCAAAATTCGTGACGCAATCAGACGCGCAAATTCATCTTTGAGGTTTTGAAGTCTTCCTCTTGCTTCTTCTTTCTTTTTCAAAATTTCTTCCTTGGACTGCATTAGCATTTCTTGAACTTCCGTTCTTTTTCCTGAGACAATGCGGTTCCTCTCCTGCATCGCATCGGCAGTTTGCTGGGCCATTTGCTGATCCGATTCGCGACGAGCGTCACGCATCTTCCGATCAAACTCTGAAAGCATCTTTTGGGATGTCTCTCGAATTTGTTCTGCTTCAGTATGAGCCCCTTCAATTCTGCGGTGACGTTCCTCCAGTACATTGCTCATCGGAAGAAAGAATAAGCGGCGGGCGATGAATACGAAAATCAACAACAGTATAACGACCGGAATAAAAGTCCAATTTGGAAAAATTTCCATATTTCCTCGCGCGTAATTTAAGGCTGCTTCAATTCCTTTTCAATCAAGGAAGGATTCTGTGCGATTGCTTGAACTCGCTGAATTAACTCCTTTCCATATTTAATCACAGCTGTATCCCACATCTCTTTTATGTTCGCGATTTCTTCTTCTGATTCAAGATGGAGTGATGCTTCCCCCGAATCGGACTCTTGAGTCTGCAAGCTCAAGATCGTTTCACCCTTCAGATACGTTTCCATATGTCCCGATTCTACGTAGCCTACTTTTGGACCTTTCTGGTAACCATTTTTCTCTAATTCATCTTCCAAACGGAGGCGAAATTCTTCCAAAAAAGATTCAGGACCGCGAACGTTAATTTGCAAATATCTCTCCTCGCAAACCTTTTCCAGGAATTCTAAAAACTGGGACAAGGAAAATTGGAGCCAGGAAAGTTGTAACAATTGTCATCATAATAGCAACCCCAAACATATCCTTGTCAACGACTCCTCTTGTGAGCCCATAACCTGCAATAATCAACGCAACTTCTCCGCGAGGGATCATTCCAATACCGATTCTACTTGAGCCCAAAAAGTTAAAACCGCAACCCAGTGCTGCGATGCCACAACCAATTAATTTGCCAACAATTGCTACCAAAGAAATCGCGAGTCCAAAAGAAATCGCATGCTTCATCGAATCGAAATTAACAAGCATCCCTAATAATACAAAAAATACTGGAACAAAAATGTGATAGACGCCTTTCATTTCTTCAATCATCTTCTCAGCAATCGGAGTATTAGAAAAAGCAAGGCCAACAACATAGGCTCCAATAATAAGAGCCAATCCTACCGTTTCACAGATTGCAGCGGCAAGAAAACACGCAAACAGTGTCAGCACTAAACTGCTGCCGGGTGTACGAAACCAGGACCAGAGCCGCGCGAGCCATGGTGCAGTGTAAATAAAAAATGCCGACATACCAATCCAGATTCCAAGTGCTTTCAACGCAGTAAGCCCCACAGCAGAAAGGCTGATTGTGCCGGATTCAGCCAGATTAACAACGATTGCCAGAACCAAAATTCCTAAAACATCATCGACAACTGCTGCGCCAAGAATCGTAATTCCTTCAGGTGTATCGAGCTTTTTTATTTCACTTAGCACCCGGGCCGTTATTCCTACTGAAGTTGCCGCAAGGATTGCTCCCATAAATAGAGCGGAACCATCCAAGAATCCAACAGCATGTCCAAACCACACAGTTACAAATGCTCCAGCAATAAACGGAATCACAATTCCCGCGGCTCCTACGATGCCGGCACGTCCTGCAAAACGTAAGAAACTTGCGAGATTTGTTTCCAATCCGGCCATAAAAAGCAGAATTACTGAAGATACCTGGCCAATTGCATAAAGAGGAAACGAAATAGGAATATTGGATCGCGCCTCTAATGAGTCCGGCGGTAGAGACGGAAATAAATTTCCTAAGCCTGGAAACCATATATCGGCGCCAAGAAGATAAGGACCAAAAATCATCCCGGCAATCAGCTCCCCGAGCACACTAGGCTGCTTAAAATATCTTTCAAAGATCTCTCCGGAAATGCGGGCAATTAGAAGAATAAATGCCAGTTGAAGGATCAGGACCGTAACTTCGTGAGTAATTCCGTGTTCCACACTACCGACCTTCGCGTCATTTGGAAGCAAGTAATCTAACATACGGTATTATCGAGGTCAATACGAGGTGATCGCCCGTAAATGAAGGAGGATGAATGGATTACGATGCAGTGATCAAACGAATGAAATCGATGAAAAATCCTGCAAATGTAAAAGGAATGGCACGCTTTGGAATCAGCAGTAAGGATACGCTTGGAATTCCAATGCCGGTCATCCGTCAACTCGCAAGGGAAATACGGAAGGATCATCCTCTTGCATTAAGACTTTGGGATTCCGGAATTCATGAAGCAAGAATTTTGGCAGCTCTGGTGGCTGATCCAAAGATGGTTACACCCGGAATGATGAATCGCTGGGTCAAAGATTTTGACTCATGGGATGTCTGCGATCAATGCTGCTTTAATTTATTTGATAAGACGTCATTTGCGTATTCAAAAGCGGAAGAATGGAGCATTCGAAAAGAAGAATTTGTGAAACGAGCTGCCTTTGCCTTAATGGCAGGACTTGCTGTTCATGATAAGAAAGCTACGGATAAGAATTTCAAGAAATTCCTCACGATCATTAAGCGATCAGCAGACGACTCCCGCAATTTTGTCAAAAAAGCTGTGAATTGGGCTCTTCGGCAGATCGGAAAGCGAAATGCAATTCTGCATAGGGAAGCACTACGGACAGCGAAAGAAATTGCCAAACAGGATTCTAGTTCAGCGCGATGGATTGCTGCGGATGCAATCCGGGAATTGGAGAACCGCAGAGTCGCTAAGTCTTAGCACGAGGATAAAGGAGGAAGCCTAATACGGCAGCAGTAGCAATCCAAACAGCAGCAAGAGCATAATCGGGCGGGGATGAAGTAAAGCGCGGAAGAATGTGCTCCAATCCAAAATGTTGCCAGAACTCGCTGTAGCCATCCGGATTACGCCAGGTCGCATTTGTATAAATAAGCCTGTAATTCATCAGGATGAGTGCCGCGATGCACCAACCAATTGCGGCAAGCGACAAATACAATCCTTTCTGGAAGCGGCTCCATGAAGAAAAAGTTAGCAAGATTGGAATGATTAAGAATGGAACCATCACAACAAAATGTCTGGAAGGCGGAGCATAACCTCCCATTTGTGCGCCCCATGACAACAATAAGAAATGTGCTGAAAACAAAATGATCAATGGCGTTAGTTTGGTTCCCTCTTTGTGAATGCTCCAAAGTAATGCCGGAAAGAATGCAACATAGGCAGGCGCATATAAAATGATTCCAAAACGCTGATCCAAAAAATATCCCGGTATCATGCGAAGCATGACTAAAACGCGATCAAAGCCTTCTTTCGTAAGCAATTCAAAAAGGCTTGTTTCCTTCTGAGCGCCGCCATAAATACGATTCGGAGACCAACTTCCATATTCAGAATGCAAAAACCAAAAGAATGAAAATATTCCCACGACTGAAAGAACGGCATGAAGAATCCTGACTCCCGTCAATGAAGCTTCATGATTTCGCGATGCAATCGATAACCGGCGAACTCCCAGGAAGAACAAAATGATTGAAAGGGCGAGATATTTTGGATGCACCCACATTAGAGCTGTAGAGATCAGTGCAAGGATGATAGCGCATCGCCATGGTTTACCTTCGGCAGTATGAAATTCTCTTAATGCAACAACAACAAGAAAACATCCAAGAACTTCTGGATAAAAATGATTGGAGTACGTAAGAATTGGCGATGCCAGTGCGAATGCAGGAATGATTGGGATAATTCCTTTTGTAGATCCTGACAGATCATGAAAAAACAACATCAATTGATGCAGCGCTAGAGCAGTGATTGCGCAAATCAGACATCTTAGAAATGCAACCAGAAAAGAAGGGAAGTAATGATAAGCAAGATAATAAAACGGTGTAAGGAAAAATGACAAACCTGGACTGAATGCAGGAAGTTCCTTTGAACGATCAGGATTGAACGTTGTACGTTTTGCTAATTCGCCTGGATAAAAAACACGGTAATCACGATTGACATAGTTGTCACGTAAAGAAAGGTCGCCTTCAATTGCCAGACTGTGAGCCGCCATTAAATAATGAGGTTCATCACCGGTAGGCGGCATGCGTGGATTTGTAATAGTCAAACAAATTAGGCAAAACGCTATAAACAGCGCAGCGGAAAACAAACGCGGTGTCATATTAAGTTTCACGGTTTAACGGTGCAGGCTTTATGAGCCATGCGACAGCTCCGATGATTCCACCTGCCAGATAAAAAGTAACAAAAATTAAGAGCGAATACCCGAGGCTTAATTCAGGAGAAACGCCATGTCGTCCTAAATATGCAATCATCACAGCTTCACGGGTCCCTAATCCAGAGATTGAAATCGGAATCAGTGTAACAAGACTTCCCAGCGATACAGCAAAACAAATTGTAAGAAATGGCACACGTAGATCCATTCCCCGAGCGAGCAAATAACACTGGGTGAAAAACAATGCATATGCTATCACCGTAAAAAAGACTGCAATCAAAATATGGATCCATCGAAGCGATATCAAATACAACCGCAATTCATGAAGCCAGGATCCCTCGCCAAACAATTTCGCACCGATTTTTCCTGTTTTCAGAGCCAGCGCCTGGAGAGATTCGAATGTTCCACGGTGCAAAATTGCAAGAATCGGCAAGACTAGCAAGAGAGCCGCTTCGGCAAACAAAAGCGCGGTACTTTGCTGCTGGGTTGTCGAAAAAATTGCGGCGGATCCAAAAAGCAGCAAAGCATATAAATCAAATAGTCTGTCAACAAGGACGCTTGAGAAAGCGCGAGCTGCAGGAATTCCGCAATCACGGCTGACATGAACTGTTTTGACGAATTCACCAAGCCGGCCAGGTGTGAGAAGTCCGATAAAGATGCTTCCAAAGTACGCAAGTACTGATGATGAAGTACTGTATTGAATCCCCTGAGCCATCATTAAGTAACGCCATCGAAGAGCCTTTGTAAAAATTTGTGGGATGTTTAGAAGAATGGCGGCTACAAGATATAAAGGTTGAATATTTTGGATTGCTGTATAAACTGCCGAAGCATCAAGCTTCCAGATCAGAAAACCAAGAAGAAGCAATCCCGCGAACCGGAGCCATCCAGCGCGGACCCGCACCCTAACCTCTTCGTGCTACAAGCAATTGATTGGCCATAACAAGACGCAATCCAATTGGACCCAGAATTTTTTCGATGGTTTTTTCTGCAGGAAAACCGACAGGTGAAAACATGAATTTTGAAGATTCCATCACTTTATATCCATTTTCCCGAGCCATCTGGCTAAGTTGTTTTAAGTTCAGAGTTGTATCGTGCCCGCCTTCTTTCCAAATACCAAGCGCTGATGCAACTTTTTCCATGAATGGCGCCGGAGTTGTAATCACAAGCAGTCCCCCCGGACGAAGCAGCCTTCCACATTCGCGCATCATTGCAGGAGGATCAGGAACATGTTCAATGATTGCGGTTGCAACAACGGCATCAGCAATTCCTGATTGCACAGGCAGCTTTGCAGCATCCGCTTGGACTTTGAAAACGCCTGGCAAATTCACAGCTTTCAATAATCCGATACTGTAATCAATACCAACGAAGCGAAGCTGTCCCATCCGTTGCCGAAGATTTTCCATCATCAAACCATCTGCGGTTCCAACATCGATGATCAGGTTTAACTTACCGTCACCGTATGTACGAAGTGCGCGCTCTACTTCATCCGTGCGGCGTTTTAGCCTGTACACAAGCTGCTTTTTCTTTTGCCGGCCATGATAATAATCGACATCGTAAACACCGTGCGGAAGATTTCCGTCTCCATGCGAATGATGATGACCACTCATACTTTTTCTCCCGCAGTGGAAATGATCTTAACGCGATCGCCGCGATTTATTTTTGAAATTTCATCCTTTGTCAAAGCATATCCTTGAGTATCAAGTTCTTGCATTTGAAAAAACCGGCTTTGCGGTACATAGCGCACAAAAAATTCATCACCCACCGAAAGAGTATCGACCGGTGTTCCGCCAGAAGACCAAATTTCCGTTGTTACTTCAATCGAATTGTTCAGCCATCTGAACTGACGCTTAAATTGCACATTTACAGGGCGTCTTCCTAGCATCAACGATTTTCGTATGCCCCCTTTTAATCGGTGGGAGAACTTTGAACTCCAACCAAGCGCTACAAGAATGCCACGAAAAACCAGATTTTTCATCGGTGTAAACAACTTGTTAGAAGGCACTGCATTCAATGAACCGGAGACCTCCCATGCATCGCTTTCACCTTTCGCTTCAAAAGCTGGATCAACCCATTGTGATGTAACAATCGTGCCGTCTGATAACTTTCCTACAATTCCGCAATCATTCAACAACAATCGCCCGGATTTACGATCAAAAACTTTGACAACCCCACCTTTTGCAAGGTTGGCTATAACTGAATGATTTCCCTTTGACGAAAAATAAACGCGTGACTCCGGGAAATATGAAGTTTCCTCTCTTTCATATGGCAGCGGCGGCAATGAAGAAGGCCTGGGAGAATAATCCAAATATGCCTGCAAGAATTCCGGCACACGGTAAAAAAGATAGCGATCGGACATAATTTCTGGTGGCACCAGTTTCCCTTCCGATAAACCCTTTAACATTTTTTCAGCAATTGCAGCAGCCATCGGAATTTTGCTGCCTAAAATTTCAAAGCCGTGCGCATAAAAATGAAGTGTGTTGCGGCTTCCCATGCTTCCTGCAAAGAAGCCGTTGGGATAGACAAAGTAACTGCAAAACTCCACAGACTTTTTCAATACTTCATAAATTTCTGGATCAGGATTATCAGCATAAATCTTGCCTAAAAAAGAAACTGTTGCAGAAAGATATCCGGGATCAACCCCATCATATTCGCGGGACCATCCCTCTTTGGCATTATGATACCGAAGAAATCCTTGCCACACTTTCGAAAAGCCATCCTTCAATTTAGAATCATTCAATAAACGATACGATTTCCAAACTGCAAGACATGCCATTGCATGATGATTCGCCAGATGATCTTCTTCACTCTCGCCTGCTGAAATAAAATGAGCGGCTCGCGAGACAGTTTCTTTAAAACGGGATTCAAGATCGGATGAAATTTCGTTTTTCAAAAGATTAAATGCTTCAACCATTGTGAAAGTTGTGAACGCAGTAGGCCCAACCCATCCACGTTCAAACGGATAAAACTCATCAAACGATCCATCTTTATGCTGAATGGAAATCCAATATTCCATCGCAGCAACTGCCCAGTCACGAATTTTGGGATGATTTCGGTAAGGATTCTCCGGGAAATCTCTGGCATAAACGAGAGCCAGAGCGTGAACACCAAATTGCCGGACTGCGTCCGCAAAGTCTGATGTCTTATAAAGCCAGTAGTCACGATGCATACAACCATAGGTTGGTGAAAACGAATTTCGATCCTGCAAACTTAGAATGCGAGGAATTTGCGAAATCGCCTTCGATGCATAGACGTTTCTTAAATCATTCATAGTGCTTTTCGCGCGCAAAGATCCAGTACTCTAGCACACACACTGCCGGGCATCAAGAATGCTCCTCAAGTGTGCTTTTTGATCGTGGATAGAAAAACCACGAGAGTCCGGTGATCACTACACACCAGCAGAAAATCAGTATCCAGTTCAGATCAGACGCAGTGGTTAACGGGATCAATGATTCCAATTCATAACGCTGCCAGAATGGGCTAATACCATCAGGATTTCTCCATGTAACATTCGTAAATAGGGATCGAAAATCCAGATACATGAAAGCTGCGATCAGCCAGCTGAAACCAAAGAGCATGAAAGCCGACACTTTGCGTGCACCAAAATATTCCGAAAATGCTTGAGCGAGTACGATCAATATTATCGGAAGGAGAACGATCATGTGTCTTGAAGGCGGGGCAAAACCTCCCAGAGGCGCACCCCAACAAAGGATCAGGAAATGAATAAAAAACCAGATCAACATAAACCGAACACTGCTTTTTATGCGCAGCACATAAATCACTCCCGGAAAAAATAGTAGATAGAGTGGAGCGTATGAGAGCAAACCGAAACGCTGATCAATCCATAATCCGATGCTCATCCGGAGCATTGTTCCGATGCGGCCGATTCCTTCCTGGCGAATTAAATCCATTAAACTTTGAGGCGCTTTGTCCCAACCTGCATAGATCCGATTCGGCGACCACCCACCGTATTGATCATGCAGAAAAAGAAAAAAAGTAATCATGCCTAAAGCGGATACGATTGCATAAGAAACTGCTAAGAGAGCTCCATTGCGGTTGTAAACGCGGAATGTCCGATAGAAGAAAATTCCGGCGGTTATAAGAATGCAAAGCGAAAGTGCGAGATATTTCGGATGAAGCCACAGCAGACCGCCCGGAACGAATGCGAGCCAGAATAAAGCGCGCCAGCGATGTTCTTCCATTTCAAAAAGATTTCGAAGAGCGATAACGATCAACAACATTGCAGGAATTTCAGGATAAAAGAGGCTGCTGTAAGTCAAGATTGGAGAAGCTACTGCGGCCGCGCACATGACGAAGAACGCAATGCGCGGCGGAAGATCGCAAAAGATAGCGCACTGGATCAATTGATATAATACTATTGTTGTAATACTACACATTATTAATCGGAGAAATACAACCAGCGCTGGTGGGAAAACCGCGAGGATGAATTTATAAAAAGGTGCAAGAAAGATTGACAGTCCGAGTCCTTGAGCAGGCAGTTCATGTTGTCGATCGGCAGAAGGACTCGTACGTTTCGCAAGATCGCCTTTATAAAACAATCGGTAATCCTGCTGTTTGTAGTTGTTCCCAACAGAAAGATCTCCATCCACAGCAAGGCTATGCGCTACAACCAAATAGTGAGGTTCATCTCCGGTTGGAGAAATTGCAGCTGATGAAAACCGGATCGCCAGAATTGCGAGAAAAAAAGCATAGGGCACGACTGCCAACAATGCGGCAGTTCCCGACCATTCAGGAACGATTAGTGGGTTTCTTTTTCGGTTTTCCACTCGGGGGGCTGACTTATTTGGGAACGTTCTACTGCACAACTTCCTTGCAGTACGCCCCCTTCTTCAATAAAAAGCGCAGGTGTCGAAACGTCAGCGAAAACTTTTCCGCCCTTTTGTACTTCTAGACGCTCGCGCGCAAGGATTTTACCTTTGACAATGCCACTGACAGACAGTGATCCAACTTCAATTTCAGCATCGACATTACCCTGGTCCCCGATAATCAAAAGATCGTCCGATCGAATCGTGCCCTGAAAATTTCCATCAATACGAAATGTATTCTGGAAAATGAGTTCGCCAATCACCCGGACTCCATGATCAATAAACCCTGAAAGATCGTCTCTTTTACTCACATTATTCTCCGGCGATCAGATCGTAAATTCGAATCAAATCGTCCGTATTTAGAAAATGAATTTCGATCCGCCCTTTTCCATCGCCAGAATTTCGGATCACAACTTGAGTTCCCAATTTCTCTTGCAACTTCTGTTCAGCGGAACGAACGTTTGGATCAAGACGGGCAGTGCTATCTTCCTTTGCTGGAGTACTTGGACCCTTTTTCCAATTCCGGATCAAACTTTCAGTCTGGCGGACGTTCAGATTCTCGCTGAGAATCCGATTCGCAAGCTCGATCTGATCTTTTGCTTTCTCGAGGCTGATCAAGGCTCGAGCATGGCCCATGCTAAGCTCCTGATTCTGAATCTGATCCTTAATTTCTCGAGGCAGTTTCAACAAACGTAAATAGTTGGCAATTGAGGACCGATCCTTCCCAACGCGATGAGCGACTTCGTCCTGAGTTAACTGAAATTCATTGATCAAAGAAGCATAGGCTGTGGCTTCTTCAATTGGATTTAAGTCTTCGCGTTGAATGTTTTCTATCAACGCCATTTCGAGAGTTTTATATTCACTCACATCGCGCACGACAGCCGGGATTGTACGCAGGCCTGCGATCCGCGCAGCACGCCACCGGCGCTCCCCTGCGATAAGCTGATACTGCGATCCTGCTTTCCTGACTATGATCGGCTGAACCACACCATTGCTTTTGATGGATTGTGCAAGTTCATTGAGCCGTTCGGGATGATAGGTTGAACGCGGTTGATGCTTGTTTGAAACGATCGAGTCGATCGGTACATCCAGAAACTTTTTGTCGCCAGCGCCTGCAGAAGCCGCAGGCAAAAGGGCATTGAGTCCTCTACCGAGAGCCTTTCTTTTGGTTGCCATGACTGATTATCTCCCTTGCAAGATGCAGATAAGCCTCAGCCCCTTTTGACTTAATATCATATAGCAGAACCGGCTTACCAAACGATGGCGCTTCACCCAACCGGATATTCCGGGGAATGACTGTTTTTAACAATGAAGCGCCAAAATGACGGGCAATATCATCTCGAACCTGACGCGATAAATTCGTACGCTCGTCATACATCGTTAGTACGATGCCTTCCAGGGCTAATTTTGTATTCAATTGCTGTTGAATTCGTCGGAGAGTTTCCAATAAATCCGCAAGTCCTTCAAGAGCGAAATACTCGCATTGGATCGGGACAAGAACTGAATCGGCTGCGCATAGTGCATTCAGGGTTAACAAGCCCAATGAAGGCGGACAATCAATAATAATGTACTGAAAATGGGAGCGGATCGGCTCCAGAAGGGTGCGAAGACGCTGCTCCCGGTCCGGTTCATTCATCAGCTCCAGTTCCGCTCCGACTAAATCCCGATGGGAGGGAACTAACTTCAAATGATCAAGCTGGGTCGACAAATAGACTTCAACAAGAGGCTTTCGGAACATGAGCGAGTGATACATGTTCTCTCGTTGGTCTTTACTGATACCAAACCCGCTTGTTGTGTTCCCCTGCGGGTCGAGGTCAATCACCAGGGTTTCTTGCTCCGCCACTGCCAATGAAGCGGACAAATTGACGGCGGTTGTCGTCTTTCCAACTCCACCTTTCTGGTTTGCAATAGCGATGACACGACTCATGTTGAAGGATGCTACTTACTTGGAATGGATTTTGAACGGCTAGGATACCACAGCTTGCTCGAAACGTTTCACGTGGAACAGTTCATCCGTCTTTGGATACCGTTTTTATCAGCAGCGAACTTCTTTCAGAAACGGGGATTGTTTTCCAGCCTTCTTCTTCTGCATTCGCAGAAGCAAATCGGATAAAGCTTCCTGATACAGATAAACAACGCTGTCCAGAATTCCAGATTTGAGGGTCATATCGGATCGCCCTACTCACGATTAAATCGAATTCGTTTGAGCCAACAGCCTCCGGAAAACGTCCAGCATTAATCTTGACTTCCAGGCCCAATTCGCGGGCTGCTTGCTTTTGGAAGGCAATCTTCTTCTGCCGAATTTCTAAGGAAGTGACTTGAATTGGAAGTTCCAGCGCCGCCCAAACTATTCCTGGAATGCCGGCTCCAGAACCGAAATCAAGAACACGAATGCCAGATCGAATGAAGCCCAAATTTTGCAGACTCTCTGCGGCCAGGACAGATTCCCCTATGAGCAAATCTTCAATTTCCTTAGCATCACGGAATCCGGTGAGATTGATTTTTGCATTCCACTGCAGGATCAGCTTGGCAAACTTGTCGAGTTTGTCGAGGGAGTTTTTGGAAAGAAGCGGACTATCCTTCCAGTACGTCGGCATGTGTCGCAGGTTGGCGCTTTTCCAAATAGATCCGTAAGAGTGAGAGCGCAGCCGGGGTCATGCCTGAAATGCGTTGCGCCTGAGCAAAGGTCTGAGGTTTGATCCGATCCAGTTTTTCAGCAACTTCACGAGTTAATCCAGGAATCCCTGCAAAGTTTAGATTTGACGGGATCCGGTGATTTTCCCACCGTTTCATCTTTTCAGCTTCCAGAACCTGACGATCGATATAGCCCTGATATTTCACCCTGCTCTCAACGGCAAATTTCTGCATCAGTCCAAGGTCACCAGTTTTTCTACCCGCCAGTTGTTCGATCTGATCCAGAGTCATTTCCGGACGCCTTAAAAGCTGTTCGCCGCTTAAACCCTGACCCTGGTAAACGATACGCATCGCCCGTAACGCAGCCAGTGCTTCGACAATATCATTCTGCTCTTTTTGAAAAGATTGAAAACGATCATCAGAAATCAAGCCAATTTTTCGTCCATATGGAGTCAATCTTTCCTCCACATTATCAAGCCGCAGCATCAAACGGTATTCGGCCCGCGAAGTAAACATCCTGTAAGGTTCGGACGTACCTTTTGTCACCAGGTCATCGACGAGGATCCCTATATAACCTTCAAATCTTTTCATTACGAACGGCGCCTCGCCGCGGGTCGATAACAGCGCATTGATACCAGCGATCAACCCCTGAGCCGCCGCTTCTTCATATCCGGAGGTTCCATTGATTTGACCGGCAAGATAAAGTCCACGAATTTTCTTTGTTTCTAATGTTGGGAAAAGCTCGGTCGGCTGCACATAGTCATACTCCACCGCGTAACCAGGTTTTAGCATCTCGGCTTTCTCCAAACCTGGAACTGCCCTTAGAATTTCTTGCTGAACTTCTTCCGGAAGCGATGTTGATAAGCCATTGATGTAATACTCAATTGTGTTCAAACCTTCAGGCTCAATAAAAAGTTGGTGACGATCTTTGTCGGGAAATTTTACGATTTTATCCTCGACAGAAGGACAATACCTCGGCCCAACTCCCTGAATCTGACCACTATACATCGGTGAACGTCCGATATTATTTCGGATCACTTCATGAACTTTTTCATTTGTATAAGTGATATGACATGGAATCTGTGGCAGCGTGAAAGTCGTTGTATCAGGCGAGAAAAATAGCGGATCACTATCGCCCCACTGTTCTTGCATCTGGCTGAAGTCGATGGAATCTCGATGAATTCTGGGAGGCGTACCTGTTTTTAATCGCCCCATTTCAAAGCCAAAACTTCGGATCGACTCCGACAGATGAGTTGCCGCAGGCTCCTGGATTCGCCCTGCCTGAATTTTTCTTTCACCAATATGAATCAATCCATTCAGGAATGTTCCGGTAGTAATGATCAATGCGACGCAGGAAAGCTTTTCACCGGTGAGCAACCGAAGCCCTGCAACTCTATTTTCATGGAGTATTAGTTCAACGCCGACACCTTCAATCAGCTCCAATCCAGGGGTAGCTTCAAGCAGACTTCGGACCGCCTTTCTATATTCCGCTTTATCCGACTGGCATCGTGGTGACCAAACAGCCGTACCTTTGCTTCTGTTCAGCACTTTGAATTGAATTCCCGTTCGGTCTGCGAGAATTCCCATGATACCGCCCAGTGCGTCAATTTCTTTTACGAGCTGTCCTTTTGCGATGCCGCCGATTGCTGGATTGCATGACATTTGACCGATCGCATCAAGCGACATCGTTACTAGCGCAGTTCGAGCGCCTCCGCGAGCACACGCTGCTGCTGCTTCGCATCCTGCATGCCCGCCACCAATCACAACTACATCAAAGTCACGCATCTGTTTATTTTCCAATACAAAAGTGCGAAAAGATATGACTATAAATATCTTCGATTGTAACTTCACCTGTAATCTGCCCAATAGAACGAAGTGCGTCATGCAGATCCATTAGTGGAAATTCCTCGCTTAAACCTTGTTCGACTCCTGCTTTTGATCGCTCCAATGCTTTTTCTGCTTGCTCTAGAAGATTGCGATGACGGATGCTTGAAATTACGGTATCTTCCTTTTTGTTTAGGACCATCTCATGAATACGGTCCTGGATCCGCAACAAAAGTTCTTCAATGCCTGCACCTGTTTGAGCAGAAATTTCAATTCCATTATTGCCATCCAATGAGTGACGGGTAACATTCTGAAGATCCATCTTGTTACAAACCACTAAAACGTTGCGGCTCTTAATATCCTTCCAAATCAACTCATCTTCGTCATTCAAAGCCTCGGAAGCATCGACCAAAAACACAATAAGATCAGCCTTTTCAATAACTTGGCGGCTTCTACGAATTCCTTCTTCTTCAATCAGTTCCTGGCTTTCACGAATTCCCGCAGTATCGATCAGGTTCAAAATGTAACCGCCGAGATTTATCCGTTCCTTTAAATAATCGCGCGTCGTTCCAGCTGTGGGAGTAACAATCGCTCGATCCTGACGCAGTAAAGCATTGAAAAGACAAGACTTACCTACGTTTGGACGACCTGCAATTACAAGGCTCAGGCCATCTCGAATCAGACGTCCTTGTTCGAATGTGCCGATTAAACTGCGAATGCTTTTAAGAAGAGAATCATGCCGGCCCAAACAATCTGTGCGATTAATAAAATCATAATGCTGCTCTTCGCTAAAGTCGATGTTCCCTTCCATGAGGGCAATGAGATCGACAAACTGCGCTTTCAGATCTTGAAGCAGATTGCTTAACCTTCCATGAAGATGATTCAGCGCAAGCTCAGCCTGATGTTGTGAGTCTGCTTCGATTAGATCTTTGACCGCTTCTGCCTGAACCAGATCAAGTCTGCCATTCAAAAAGGCTCTGTAAGTAAACTCACCTGAGTTCGCGAGGCGCGCACCTGCTGCAATCACTCTTTTTAAAACAGTTTCAAGAATCAATGGATTTCCGTGACACGAAATTTCTGCTACATCTTCCCGAGTATACGAATGTGGCTTTTCGAAGAGTGTCAGCACAACTTCATCAAGAAAATGTCCATCCTGCAGCGTTATTTTTCCAAGTATCGGGCTGAATGGAATCACTTCTTCTTTGTAGGTCGGTGTGAAAATTTTCTTAAGTAGTGCGCGGCAATCTTTTCCGCTAATTCGAACGATCCCAAGCGCTGCACGGCCTAAAGGCGTGGAAATCGCTGCAATTGTATCTTCGTGATCGGTCTGCATGGCACTAATACTACTTAATTGAGAAGGTTTGTAGATGCCTTTAGCGTTCGCGGAATTTTCGCTGCACTACTATTTTTTTGAAGAAACCTTCGCCTTCAGAAAGACTATCCATATCTCTATTCAGAGCGACTTCGATATGAATAATCCTTCGATCATAAGGGTTCAGTGGCGGTAGTTTAATGCGTCTTCGTTCACGGCGAACTCGCTGCACTGCATTTTGAGCCATCCTTCTTAATTGATCTTCGTGACGATACATATAACCATCACTGTCGATAAGAATATGGACATCTTCAAGTTCCGGAAAATGCTGTCGAATCATTCTGCCGAGAATGTACTGCAGCGAAAGCAAAGTCTCTCCATTATCTGTAATCAAATAGGCGCGATCTGCGCCAGAAATATTAATTTCAATTTGTCCGGAAGATTCAAATAGCTCAGCTTTAAGATTAAAGTTCATCAGGCCTGTGAGATCATCAATCAAAGCACAAATTTTTTTCTCTTTTTCTAAACTAAGCATTTTGTTCCCCGGCTGTTGCTTTTTTTTGCAGTCTTAAAAAATAATATTGATGAGCTATTCCCAACACATTGCTTAAGAGCCAGTACACGACAAGCCCGCTCGGCAGATTAAACGAAATATAGCTGAACATGATTGGCATTATATAAAGCATCTTTTGCTGCATTGGATCGCTTGCGGGCGTCATTCGTTGCTGTAGCAGCATCGTTGCACCCATTAATATTGGCGTTATATAAAATGGATCTGACCTCGAGAGATCATGGATCCAGAACGCAAAGGGTGCCCTTCTGAGTTCTATTGCATTAGAAAGAAGGCTGTAGAAGGCAAAAAGTACTGGCATTTGCACTATCATTGGAAGACAGCCTCCAAGCGGATTAACGCCCAACCGCTTATGAAGTTGCATGATCTCGGCATTCATATTCTGCTTTCGCGGATCATCATTCTTCATCTTCGCGTATCTGTCCTGGATCTTTTTCATCTCAGGCTGCATGGCCTGCAGTTTCTTCTGCGACGCAAAGCTCTTTTGCATAAAAGGTGTGAAGATTATTTTCACAACAATCGTTAACAGAACAATTGCCCATCCCCAGTTGCCTGTATATTTGTAAAAAAATCTTAATGCGTAAAAAAGAAGGCGTGCAATCGGACCGAAGAAGCCAAAATCTACGGCCTCTTCCAATTCCAGTCCAAAAGTTATTAGAAGATTGTAATCTTTCGGACCAATGAAAACGCGAAGACGATACACATCGTCACGCGGTCCAAGCGCGGTAACAACAACATTGTGGGCAGATCTTGCATTCTCTTTTATGCAGGTCATGAAGACATCGCTCGGTTTAACCGGAATCAGTGCCGCCATGAAATAATTATTTTCCACTCCAGCCCAGCGCGCTAAAGCTCCAACTTTTATAAACTCTTTTTCTTTAGGAGGATCTTTTCTAATAACCTTTTCACCAAGATTCACAATGGCTCGCGAAGGTTTTAAATCTGTTTGCTTTTTATAACTCTTAAAGTTTTCAATTCCGGGGCCCCAGCTTAAACGCACTGGCAATGGATTCGCACCATCTCTTCCTTCAATAACGGCGTCGAAAACATAACTGTTAGCTTTAAATTTGAAATACTTTCGGAAGAAATATCTGCCGTCAGAATAACTAAGATTCAGCTCACCTGTTGATGATCCGGTTAAATTCAAATTTTCCTGATCAATTGAATAGTTAGCCTCCAGGGCTCTTTTCGCAATTTGAGTATCTTCAAAATCAAAACTCAAAGGGCGTACAGGTGCGTTGTTTTGTGGAACCATTTCCAGAGGTTGTCCAAAGTCATCCAAATAATTTTTTAATCGAAATGACGTAAGAGTGGCGCCTTTACTTGAAAATTCAGCGCGGTATAGAGGAGTGTCAATTGTAACTTTCCGAAGTCCCGTACTTGTAGTTGGAGCAGCCTGGACTGTCGTGGAAGGCGATGAAGGAATGCTCGCGGGTTGTGGTGGTGGCGTTTGCGAAGTCTGATCCGGCTTTGTTTCTACTGGTGCCCGAGGCGGTACAGTTTTCTTGACATAAGGATCGACTACAAATTTCTGCCAACCAAAGAAAAATGCGAAAAAAAGTGCAAGAAAGATAAGAAGCCTTTTATCCATAATTATCGTACCGGGTCAAATCCGCCTTTACAGAATGGGTTACATCTCAGGATTCGTTTGATTCCCATCCAGATTCCTTTAAAGGTTCCATGCTTGCGCACAGCCTCCATCATGTATTCAGAGCAAGTTGGTGTGAAACGGCACGCAGGGATCAACAGAGGTGAAATGAACCTCTTATAAAACTTTAGAAGCCCAACAACACTCCTGGATCCGATTGAGGAGCTCATCCTAGGTATCTCTGAAGTGAATTTCGGAATTCCTCACTCAATTCCGGATAACCTGTTTTCGCCATCTGCTTACTGGCAATAAAAACAATATCCACGTGCTCACGAAAGTCTTCCTTTAACTTGCGAAAGACTTCACGAACAATCCGCTTGATATAGTTCCTTTGCACTGCAGAACCAATTTTTGATTGAACTTGAATTCCGAGGCGGGAATGGGATAAATGATTGGGCAAGATATAAATCACAAATAACCGCGTTCCGGTCCGCTTCCCCCTTGAAAACACCCGGCGAAAATCCGTTGCCCTGTTCAGCCGGTGTTGTGGTGGAAAACGTTCATCCCGCTGATCGGGCATTAAACAGCCAGACGGTGTCTGCCTTTTGCTCGCCTTCTGTTAATAACCTTCCGTCCGCCCTGGGACCGCATCCTCACTAAAAATCCATGTGTTCGCTTCCGCTTCCTGTTATTAGGCTGATATGTGCGTTTCATGACACTACTGTCCTCATCTTCGTCAAATTAAGAAATAGGATTATAAGGTACACCCCCTACCTTGTCAACGAAACATGAATCGAAATGACGAATTATTGAAATCAACTAAGTCTTTTGTAGTTAAAGCTTTCGGGCTCTAATATTATAAGAAATAATAGGCACCCTCTGACCGGTGTAAAATAGTATCGAAAGATTTTCGTTGGAGTGGTTTTAAACAGTGAATCAAGTTTCAGTTCTCGTAGTTGATGACGATAAAGATTATCAAAATCTCATTGTCACCGCGCTTCAGGATCAAGGTTTTCGTACTACTACGGCCACAAATGCACATGAAGCTCTCGACCTCATCCAAACGGATAAGCCTCTTTTTATGATCCTTGATCTTTTGATGCCGGAAATGCCAGGAGAAGAACTTTGTAAAATCGTAAAAGAGAATCCGCTTTTGCGGGACATTATTGTGATCATTCTCAGTGGAAGTGATGATCTGGAAACAAAAATTTCCTGTTTTGACAGCGGAGCCAACGAATTTTTAGTAAAGCCAATTCATCCCAATGAAGTCGCGATCCGGGTGAAGAGATTTCTCCGGATGATCGATGAATTCAAGAATGCTCCGCAGACGATTGTTCCAATACCTGCCGTAGATCGTCCAATCTTCGTTCCATCAACCCCGCTTGATAAAGACAAAAGCCATGGAACTGTCGATGTTGGGTTAACGTCAGCCGATTCGTTTGCGCGAATTAAGCCGAAATATGGCATTTATAAAATTGAAACCCTGATTGGAAGCGGCGGGATGGGCTATGTCTTTAAGGCTTTTGACGAACCTCTGGATCGTTTTGTTGCAATTAAGATTTTGTCAAAACGCTTATCAAGTTCAACACAATTCGTTGAAAGATTTCGGAGAGAGGCAAAAGTTCTTGCAAGCATCGATCATCCGGGCATCGCTCACATTTTCAGTTTCGGTGAAGAAGATGGGGAATGTTATTTCGCGATGCAATGGTGTCCCGGTGGCTCGCTTGCCGATTTAATCCGCAAGAAAGGAAGAGTCGAATTGCTGCCCTCGCTTGAAATCATTCTTCAGTGTGCACAGGCGCTGGAAGCTGCATCCAAAAAGGGGATTGTTCATCGTGACATCAAACCAAACAATCTGCTTTTCGATGAAAACCAGCATATTCAAGTTGTAGATTTCGGACTTGCTTCCGCTGAACAAATGTCATCTCGCATCACACAGGTCCAAGAATTCTTGGGAACTCCAAGTTTTATGTCGCCTGAGCAGGCACAATCGTCTGCTGTGGATCACCGCGCAGATATTTATGCACTCGGAATTACTTTTTACTTCATGCTTTACGGAACTCATCCATTCGAAGCAAGTTCAGCGATCGAAATGGTGATCAAACATGCTTCTGAACCTTTTCCTTCGTATAACGATCTGAATGGCCGTATCCCAAAAGCGGCGTATGAAATCATCGAAAAAATGACGCATAAAAATCCATCGGATCGCTATCAGGATTATAAGAGCCTGATTGAAGATGTTGATTGGCTGCGAAAACAACTCCTGAGTATGTCTCAATGGAAGATTCCACGCGCAGAAAAACAGTCTCAGGTTCCAGCGGTAAAAGACAATAATTTCTTTGATCTACTATCGATTTTGTTTAATCAATCAGCGTCAGGTGTTCTTACTGTTCGATGGGCTCAACTGCAAAAACGATTTTTTGTCAGGCAGCGTGAAATCATTTTATTTCAATCGAGTCAGCCTGATGAAAATATCTGGAATGTTCTTGTACAAAAGAATGTGCTTCCGAAAGAACAGATGCCCTCTGTTTCCGAAGATCTTGAAACTTCGCTTAACCGGCTCGTTTTAACGCAGGCCTTCACAATCGATGAATTTAAAACAGCATATCGAAAACAAATGAAAGCAGCGCTAATGCAAGTTTTCTTCTGGCCTGTTTTTGAAGGCGAATTTTATCCTGCTTCAATCGAACATGACGCGTTTGCATCGATTCGAATTGCCGACATTCTTTTAGAGGCGGCTCGCACTTTAGTAAATCCGGATCAGCTCAGCAACCAGCTTCGAAGTGATCTTTATGTTGTTCGCACAGCGCAGTTCGATGTGATTCTTTCAACTCTTGATATAAGGCCGGACGAAAGCTTCTTAGCATCCAGGCTGGAAGGAGAAGCCACAACTCTCAATACTTTGCAAATCTTAACAGGTCAAACTGAAGAAAAAATCAATCGATTTGTTTATGCATTGCTAAAACTTGGCGCAGTTCAGCTGCGGACCGCAGACGAACGGCGGGCACCAAAACGACAAGACGTAGTTTCGACTCAACCTGTAACAGTCATTGGATATGAAACGATGCCGATTCGCGAGGTGTTTTCAGCTAAAACGCCTCCTCCTTCGGACAAGCCAGTGACTCATCCACAAACTCCAATTCCCAATCCTCCAACTCCCACACAACGTCCGGTTTCCGAATCAAAACCACAAGCTCCTGCGGTTTCAAATTCAGATGCGGTTGTAAGAATGGACCAGCAAAAATCTGAGAGCAAGATTGAGCAAGAACACAGCGTAAAAGTAGCAGAACAAATTTTTAGACTTGCGCAAGAAAAACTTTTGGAAAACGATTATTGGAAGGTGACCCAGCTTTGCCGCCAGGCAATTAAGAACAATCCATCAGAATCGAAATACTATCATCTTATGGCTTTGGCTTATGCGAGACATCCACGATTTGGAAAAGACGCAGAACAAAGTTTTTACAAGGCGATTGAAGTTGATCCATGGAACGCAGAATATCACGTAGATCTTGCGAAATTTTACATTCAGCAAGGTTTACCTACGCGCGCATTGAGTCAATGTGAACGCGCGTTGAAAATTTCTCCACTGCATTCGAAAGCCATGGAGCTTTTGGGCGAACTCTCCGTTCAAAAGTAGCTACAGTTTCTTTTTTCCAAAATTAAAGAGCGAATAAGCAAGGAACCCGAAAATCGCCAACCCAATCACATTGTTATTCGCGAACCACTCTGAGATTTTAGGACCTATCCCAACCGTATGTTCGATATCGAAACCAGTGATTGCCGCAAGTGCCAGACCAGCAAGCGCACCGCCAGCGATGAGTCCTGAACTATAGAGAGTTCCACGTCCTGAATCAATTTCCGATTCAGTCATGCCTGTCTTTTTCTGAATAAGGTGACGAACTAATCCGCCCACAAAAATCGGCGCACTTGTTGAAACAGGCAGGTAAACGCCAACAGCAAAGGAAAGAACTTGAATGCCGCAAAGTTCGGCAATGATGGCAATGGATACTCCCAACAAAACAAGAGCCCATGGAAGTTTTTGATCCAGCAATCCTTTAATCAAAGAAGCCATGATATTGGCTTTCGGCGCAGGCAGTCTTTCACTGCCGATTCCATACTGTCGCTGGAATTTTATTTGGCCGTCTGCAGGATCAATAAAATAGTCACCATCCGGAATTTTAGAATCGCCGATTGAAGTATAAAGAATGTATTGGCTGCCTTTGTAATCAATCAGACGGTTTTTATCCACTGTATGCTCAGTCACATTGAACGAAGGAATTGAAACAGGAACTTCTTTCGTATACTTCTGATTGATCCAGGTCATTGAATAACCAACGATCGCCACTGAAGCGAGAACTCCAACAATCAAAGCAATCTGTTGATTTTTCGGAGTCGATCCCACAATGTAACCTGTCTTCAAATCCTGCGAAGTGGCTCCTGCATTTGCCGCAGCAACACAAACAACCGCGCCGATGCTGAGTGCGACGGCCATGAATGTGTGGCCCGTCCAGCCAACAGCAAGAAAAACGCAGACATGTCGCAATTAAACTTGCGATCGTCATTCCTGAAATCGGGTTTGATGAAGAGCCGAGCAATCCAACAAGGCGGGATGAAACTGTAACAAAAAAGAATCCTAAAACCACAACAAGGATTGATGCGACAAGATTTCCTGCAACGTATTCTGGATTGATTCTGAATTGAAGAATCGCCCAGATCACAAGGATCATAAAGAGGGATCCAATCACAACGACCGTCATCGAAAGGTCTTGATTGACCCGGCTTTTCTCAATCCGTTCGCCGGAGCGCGATCGAGTCATTTCAGCAAAGCTCGCCTTGAACGAGCTTATGATGATTGGTAGAGCTCTAATCAAACTTATAATTCCGCCCGCTGCTACGGCACCAGCACCGATGTAATTTACATATGCATTTCGGATATCGTATGAACCCATGTCCTTGATTGGAACAATTCCGGGATACAGCGCTTCGGGAATGTGCTGGCCAAAGAAATGAACGAACGGAATGATTACGATCCAGGAAAGTAATCCGCCGGCAAACATTTCGGAGGCAGTCCGGAACCCAATGATGTAACCAACGCCAAGAAGTTCAGGAGAACCTTCAATAGCAACAGAGGCTCCTGGAAAAAATTTCGCTTTCCATTCAGTCGTACCGCGCCAGATCTTTATTGCTTCGTACAAAATTTTGTAAAGAATTCCAACGCCAAGACCAATGAAAATATTTTGGGCCATTGAACCGCCGCGCTCACCCGCGATTAACACTTCGGCGCAAGCAGTGCCTTCGGGATATTTCAATTTCCCATGCTCACGAACAATCAAGTCTCTGCGCAATGGGATCATGAAAAGAACACCCAAACATCCGCCAGCTAATGCAAGAAAGAAAACGCGCGAGATTTCAAGGGGAAACCCAAGAAAGATGAACGCAGGAATTGTGAAAACAACACCGGCTCCAATTGATTCTCCTGCCGATCCGATCGTCTGAACAATATTGTTTTCAAGAATTGTGGAGCCACCTAATTTTTTCAGGATCGTAATTGCCAGTACAGCGACCGGAATGGATGCGCTTACGGTTAAACCTACCTTGAGCCCCAAATACACGGATACTGTTCCAAATAACATTCCAAAGAGTGCTCCAAGAATTAGAGCTTTTGGTGTGAGTTCCGGGATTTTGGTTTCGGCTGGGATATAAGGTTGATGCGGTGCAGCTATTTCAGGTTCATCTAAGACAGGAGTGGCCATACTTACCCCTTCTGAAAATTTTCTTAATCATAACCTCATTTGTTTGTCATTTCTAGGCAAGTTTGTAGTAAGGCACGCAGATCGGTCGCATTTGTGCGGCCAGTTTTTCCGAACCAACCACCAAGTCGCCAAGAAGAACAAAAAGAATTTCTAGTTCTTGGCGTCTTGGCGGTTGAGCTATAGACCCAGGCAAACGAAACGAGGATAGGTCTGCGCTCCGTCGAGGAGAATGGTTTGACAAGGCATGACCACCATATTATATTGTTGGTTCACTCAAACCGGGTGCGCAGCAGATTGCGTTCCTGCCTGATTGGAAATTCATCCAATGTTTCATGCTACAACAATTCTTTGTGTCCGTCATAAAGGGCGTGTTGCCCTGGCTGGAGATGGCCAGGTCACAATCGGCGATATTGTCGTAAAACAAGGCGCAAAAAAGATCCGCAAGTTGTTTAACGATCGGATCATTGCCGGTTTTGCAGGATCAGCCGCCGATGCGATGGCACTTTTTTCAAAGTTTGAAGCGAAACTGGAAGAATTTCGCGGAAATTTACGCCGTGCTTCCGTTGAGCTTGCAAAGGATTGGCGAACAGATCGCATCCTGAGAAGATTGGAAGCACTTTTAATCGTTTCCGATGGTGAAAATTCTTATTTGATTTCCGGATCCGGTGATCTGATTGAACCGGATGACGGCATTCTTGCTATTGGATCAGGAGGCCCTTACGCATTGGCTGCTGCGCGGGCACTAAAAGCCTATTCGGATCTAAGCGCGAAAGATATTTGCGTGGAAGCAATGAAAATTGCAGCAGATATTTGTATTTATACGAATTCAAATATCCTGGTTGAGGAGTTATAAGCGTGGCTATTCCCCTTCCTGCGCGTCTTGAAAAACCCGCCGAAGAACTGACTCCTAGAGAAATCGTTCTAGAGCTGGATCGTTACATCGTCGGACAACTCAAAGCAAAACGAGCCGTTGCAATCGCATTACGAAACAGAATCCGCAGACAAAGATTAGAGCCGGCAATGGCTGAAGAAATTGCTCCCAAAAATATCATCATGATCGGTCCGACAGGCATTGGTAAAACAGAAATTGCGCGTCGTCTTGCGAAATTAGTTCGTTCGCCTTTCATTAAAGTTGAAGCCACAAAATACACAGAAGTCGGTTATGTCGGGCGGGATGTTGAATCCATGATTCGCGATCTGACTGACATCGCGGTTGATCTGCTCAAGCAAGAGCGAATGGAAGAAGTAAAAGAGTCAGCACGGCGAAATGCAGAAGAACGTTTGCTGGATTTGTTACTGCCACCCTCTTCGCATTCTTCAGCAGCGACTGAGGAGAAAACAGACGCTGAAAATCAGGGTAAGGATACGAGAGAAAAATTCCGTGCCCAACTTCGAGCAGGGTCTCTCGATCAACGAATAGTCGAACTTGAAGTCAAAGAAAAATCTCATGGAACATTTTCGGTACTCTCGAATGCCGGAATTGAAGATATTGACATCAATTTAAGAGACATGCTTCCGGGAATGTTTTCAGGAAAATCCAAGAAGCGTAAAATGCGTGTGGATGAAGCCCTGGCCACTCTTCTTGTTGAAGAAAAAGAAAAGTTAATTGACATGGATCAAATTGCAAAACAAGCTGTCACCCGCGTTGAACAATCCGGAATGGTGTTTCTGGATGAGCTCGACAAAATTGCGAATAAAGATGGAGGGCATGGCGGTCCTGATGTCAGCCGTGAAGGCGTTCAACGGGACATTCTGCCGATTGTCGAAGGAACGACTGTAAACACGCGTTACGGCATGGTGAAAACAGATCATGTTTTGTTTATCGCAGCCGGGGCATTTCATGTTTCAAAACCTTCTGATCTAATTCCTGAACTTCAAGGACGTTTTCCAATTCGTGTTGAGCTGGATGCTCTGGATGAAAAAGATTTTGTTAGAATCCTTCGTGAACCTGAAAATGCGTTACCGAAACAATATCGCGCATTACTTTCAACAGAAGGTGTTGATCTCACGTTTACAGATGATGCCATTGAACGGATTGCGAGACTCGCAGCCGAAGTAAATGAACGAACAGAAAACATCGGCGCACGCAGACTTCATACAGTAATGGAAAAATTACTTGATGAAGTTTCGTTCAACGCACCGGAACTAGAAAACAAAAGGGTCTTGATTGATAAGGAATATGTAGACAAAATGCTTGCGGATATTGTGCGCGATCAGGATCTCAGCCGTTTTATTCTATGAAAGTATTCACTCACTGTTACAGCTTACAACGGAGCAAAACTGCCAGTTGTCCGCCCGGGTTCATACAAAACACGGTGGACTGCGGCCAACCGACAACTGACACCGCATGCGCTATCGCTTAACACTACTCCTATTACTCTCAGCTATTCTTATTCCATTCGCTATTAATTGCGGCAAAAAAGCAAACCCTCTTCCGCCAATTGTCATCGCTCCTGATCGTGCAAACCAACCACGTGTGCGGCAATCGGGAGAGCAAATGATTTTTTTCTTTCAGATGCCCGTTTACAACACGGAAGGTGGAGGCCTCGCGGATATTGATAGAATCGAAATCTATAGATTAAAAGACGCACGCATCCCGATCGGAGAGGAAACCCAAACCCAAACTGCGCCACAGACTCAGACTCAACCGCAAACACAGTCGCAACCACAAACTCAATCTGAGCCTCAGACTCAAACCCAGGCACAAACACAACCGGAGCCGCAAACACAAACGCAAACTGCACCACAAACTCAAACAGAACCTTCAGCGCAAACACAGACTCAGACACAGTCACAAACGAGCCAAACGCAGACTGGTCAGACTCAGACACAATCACAAACAGCACCAGTTCGAGAGGAAGAAGCACGCGAAATCGGAGATGCAGATTTTGAAAGCCGCGGCGAAAAGTTCATCGAACTCTCACGCGAACAAATCGATGGATATCTGAGAGATTCAATATTCATGATTACCGACACAGTAAACCTTCAGGAAGGTTCAGAGGACTTACAAAACTGGTTTTACTATGGAGCCAAAATCTATAACACGAAAGGCAAAACAGCGGGATACTCAAAATTTGCCGCGCTTTTTCCTGGAGTAGTTCCAAATCCGCCATCCAATTTCATAGTGAAACTTGCTGAGAAAGAATTGGAAATCACGTGGAATGCTGTGACTACCGATGTCGCAGGAAAACCAGTGCCGGAAGGAACAGTTCGATACAACATTTACCGGGGCACGCACGCAAACTTCGCTCCTGAACAACCGATCAATACTGAACCTCTCGATGCAACTTCATACAAAGATACCTCATTTGAATTTGGCAAATCGTATTACTATTTTATCCGCGCGCATTTCTCAAATAAAAAACGCCAGCAGGAAAGCAGCGCCTCCAATGTTGTTCTTATCTATCCCCAGGATACTTTCGCTCCAAAAGCACCAGAGGAATTGAACGTCGTATCAGCCAGGGAAGGAATGGTTTTGATCTGGGCACCAAATAGTGAGGAAGATGTTGCGGGCTATAACATTTATCGCAGCTACTACTGCCGGGACTGACTATAAAAAGATTAATTCCGAACTGATTCGTGAAACGACTTTTACTGACCGAGACATTCAGCAAGGTCAAAGGTATTATTATGTAATCACAGCAGTCGATTCTGCTCCGGTTGCAAATGAGAGCGAGAAATCGAACGAAACCTCTGAGGTAGCAAGAAGGCAGTGAACTCTGATCAACTTGAAATCATCGCACAATTGCCGGACCGCATTTCTTTTTCAAAATTTTCCGCTTCTGCAAATGACTTCATCGTTCTTGATAATCGCAACGGACAATTCACACATGTAGCATCAATCCTTGCAAACCGTTTGTGTTCTCACCGATATTCTGTAGGTGCCGATGGTTTGATTCTGATTGAAAATTCAAAGAAAGCTACTTTCAGAGTCCGATACTTCAATCCTGATGGCCAGGAATTCAATACCTGTGGCAATGGTGGACGATGTGCTGTACGTTATGCATTTTTATCAGTCATTGCTGGTAGAAAAATGAATCTTGAAACAAATGCCGGAGTAATAGATGCGGAAGTGATCGGATCTTCCGTACGAATCCGGTTTGTCTCCCCTTCCCGTTTTACATTAAATGTGCCCATTGTTGTAGATGGGCAGGCCCTAAAAGGCCATTTTGTACGATTAGGCGAACCTCATTTCTTGATGTACGTAAAAGACATTCGAAAACATAGCATTCTCCCGCTAGCTCGAAAAATCCGCAATCATGAGCGATTTCAACCTGAAGGGACGAATGTTCATTTCATTGAACCCGTTGACCGGCATTATGTAAAAATTCGCAGTTATGAACGCGGTGTAGAAGATGAGACTCTCGCTTGTGGAAGCGGCTGCATTTCTTCAGCCATCGCCACGTATGCAACACATCAGACAGTTCCCCCAATAACATTTGAACCGCAATCTGGAATTCCAGTTACAGTTTACTTCCCTGAGGAAAGCAACTTTCGTGATCTGTATTTGGAAGGTGACGCAAGGCTCATTTACCGCGGAGAACTAACAAAGGAAGCACTACTGGGCTTCCCATGAACGGAGAGTACTTCTAATGGCACTTCAACTTTATCGCGTTGAAAAAGGTGGACAAACTACGTATGCCGTTTTACAGGAAGATCGTTTTTATTTTGTAGATCCGCAAAATCCGCAAACACCAATTTCGGGCGAACACTCAGCTCCTGCATCCGAATGTAGAATTCTCACGCCAACATCTCCATCAAAAATTATTGGTGTCGGTTTGAACTACAAAGATCATGCAGAAGAACGCAATAAACCGATTCCAAAAGAACCTCTACTTTTCTTGAAACCATCTACAGCTTTGATTGCATCAGGCGAAACAATTCTAATTCCATCCTCCTCTTCCAGAGTCGATCCGGAAGGCGAGCTCGCCGTTGTAATCGGTTCACTTGCAAGCAAGCTAAAGTCAGAAGAAGAGGCAAATGCCTGCATTTTTGGTTACTCGTGCTTCAACGATGTCACTGCCAGAGATTTACAGGATAAAGATGTTCAGTTTACGCGCGCGAAGGGATTCGATACATTCGCTCCATTCGGACCCTGTATTACAGTTAGCGTGAACGCAGAAGATCTTGAAATTACCCTTCGTGTAAATGGCCAGACTCGACAGCATTCAAGAACATCTCAGCTTATTTTCAGCCCTCAATATCTTATTTGTTACATTTCCCACATCATGACACTTCTGCCGGGGGATGTAATTACGACAGGCACACCGTCAGGAATTGCCCCGATACACGATGGAGATGTTGTCGAAATCGAAATTGAAGCGTTAGATATCCTCAGAAATCCTGTTAAAACAGTATCTTAAACGCTGTCGTACTTTCGTTAGAGTCTCAAATATGCTACAATACATCATCCTCAAAACCCTCTATGTTGAACAGTGATTTCAAAGTTGGCGAAAAAGTCGTCTATCCAAACCATGGAATAGCCGTGGTCGAGAATATCAACGATCGATCAGTGGGTGACCGAACCATGCAGTTTTATCAACTGCGGCTTTGCTCGAATAACTCTCTGGTGATGATTCCTAGGGAAGGGCTTGCCCACGTCGGCTTGAGAAAAGTGATAAACGACAAAGAGGTCCTCAAATTATATCGAGTTCTTCAGAATGGAAGTGTTCGCGAATATGACAATTGGATGGGAAGGTATAGGGAAAACCTTGAACGGATGCAGAGTGGTTCTATTTTTGAAGTAGCAGAGGTGCTTAAGAATTTGTTTTTCCTGAGTAACCAAAAAGATTTGTCGTACCGTGAAAAGAAGATGTTCAGCAAAGCTCGTTACTTAATTGTCAGCGAGCTGATGGAGGTGCAGGAGCTTCCGGAAGAAGATATTGAAAAGAAGCTCGACCGCGCACTCTCCAATTGCATGAAGAAGAAAAAATAGTCCAGCCGTGGAAGCAATATTAGCCTCCCTTTGCGGGATTTTATTTGTCTTTTTGTTTGGCGTAACTCTTCTGGATATCGCCCTGCGTTCAGTTCAATACCACAAGGTTCGATCACTTCATCGAAAAGGCAACAACGGCGCAATCAAACTCTTACGATTGCTTGCTGCACCTGAAGCGTCAATTTCAGTTTTATTGTTTCTGAAATATACAGGCGTCGCTCTGTTTTTTCTTGCACTTGGTGCGCTCATGGCTATGCTGAAAATTAGCCTTGGATCGAAATGGTTACTCGCGCCGGCATTGGTTTTACTCGTATTGATCCTCCTTGAATATGTTCCCCGAATGCTGGCTGTCCATAATCCTGAAAGGGCAGCATTTGCACTTGTGCGACCATTTGAACTGATACTGAAATTAAACCGCCTGATTCCACTTTCACAATCTGCTGAACGCCTGGCTTCGCGATTTCTGAAACTTTACGGCTTCAATGGACAAAAGATTTTTTCCGAATATTCAGTCAATGAAATGAAAATGTTTCTGAGTGCAGGCAGGAACAAATCTGAACCAGACTTAAAGCGGCAAAACCTGACAATCATCGATTTCACTGGACGTCGCGTTCGTGAAGTGATGGTTGCCAGACCAAACGTAAAAGCCATAGAAATCCATACACGTTTAGAAAAAATGTTGATGTTTATTCAAGATACTGGCTATTCTCGAATCCCTGTTTTTCGAGGAAATTTGGATAATATTCTCGGCATTTTGTATGCGAAGGATCTGCTCGGTGTATCAGAGCCATTTACGCTGGAGCATTATTTACGCAGACCTTTTTTTATTCCTGAGTCGGCAACAGTTCAAACTGCGTTTCAGAATATGCGGCGCAGCCGCGCTCATCTTGCAATTGTTGTCGATGAATATGGCGGCGTTGATGGAATTGTCACACTTGAAGATTTGATTGAAGAATTAATCGGCGAAATACACGATGAATATGATGAAGATGTGGAATTAGTTCAAAAAGTAACTGACGGAATCTGGATGCTGGAAGGAAATCTTTCGATAAAGGAACTCAACCAGAATCTGGACTTGGATCTGCCGGAAGATTCTTCATATACAACAGTCGCAGGTTTTCTTATTTCAATGATGGACAAAATTCCATCAGAAAGAGATCAGGTTCACTTCGGAGAATTGCATTTTGCAGTTGAGAAAATGAATGGCAATAAAATTTCCAAAGTCTTATTGCGAATGCCTCCCTCCTCAAACGATACTTCTGTGTTATAAAAGGTTACAGGACTTGTAGTAAGGCACGCAGCCGAGCGAATGCGAGGCAGTGCCGTAAAGCGCTCGGAACGGCACTACTACAAACGTAAATTCACATGCCTAAAATTTCGCAAAAGTCGCAGCAGTTTACTGAATCGGTTATCCGTGAGATGACACGACTGTGTCAGCAGCATAACGGGATTAATCTTGCGCAAGGCTTTCCCGATTTTTCATGTCCTGAAGCGATGAAGGAAGCGGCCTGCAAAGCGATTCATGATGACATCAATCAATATGCAATTACATGGGGATCCAAAAACCTGCGAAATGCGATCGCAGAAAAAACTGCGCGTTATAACGGAATAAAAGTCGATCCTGAAAAGAATGTAACCGTTACATGCGGATCCACCGAAGCCATGATCTCCACAGTTCTGGCTCTTGTAAATCCCGGCGAAGAAGTCATCGTATTTGAGCCCTTTTACGAAAACTACGGACCCGATGCAATTTTATCCGGAGCCTTACCACGATTTATTTCTTTGCGCGAACCTGATTGGAATTTTGATTTCGCTGAACTCGAAAGTTTGTTTAATAACAATACTCGGGCAATCATTCTCAATACCCCAAACAATCCGACTGGGAAAGTATTCAGCCGCGAGGAACTGAATTTCATTTCTGGATTGTGCCGGAAATGGGATGTTGTTGCGATCACAGATGAAATTTATGAACACATCGTTTACGAAGGCAGAGAGCATATCAGCATTGCGACGCTGGAAGGCATGGCGGATCGAACCGTTACGATTAATGCAGCCTCAAAGACGTACAGCGTAACAGGTTGGAGAGTCGGATACGCAATTGCGAGCGAGTCGTTCACTTCAGCAATTCGCAAAGTTCATGACTTCCTTACTGTCGGCGCGCCTGCTCCGCTTCAGGAAGCTGTGGCAGTCGCGATGCGATTCGATGATTCGTATTACGAAAAACTTCGAGTTGAATATCTGGAACGACGCGATTTTCTTATGCGCGGATTAGAGGAATCAGGATTTGTTTGCTACAAACCTTATGGCGCATACTACATCATGACTGATATAACCAATTTTGAATTTGCCGATGATACATCATTTGCACGTGCACTCGTGAAAGATGTAGGTGTTGCCGCTGTACCAGGATCCAGCTTTTATAGCAATTCAAAAAATGGTTCTCGAAAAATACGTTTTGGCTTTCCGAAGAAAATGGAAACATTACGAAACGCCGTAGAGTTATTAAAGAAGACGCGGGACAAGCTGTCACGTTGACCCAACTGGAAAGTTCATCAAAGACTTCAGAAAAATATCTCATCTATTTTCTTTTTGGCTTAACCATTGTTGTAGCCGCTTTAAACCTTGCTCATTTATGGGTTCAAACTTCAAATCCGGGAGAAACATCGGTTCCGGAAAGTCTTTTTATTCTTCATGCTCAAAATCTCGCTGAAGGAAAACCGCTTTATACCGATTTTCGTCGTCCGCCCTACAATTTAACTCCATATACGCCTGTGTATTATTTCATCCTGGCGGGAGTTAAGAATTTGTTCTCGCTTGATGTGGACCAACTTTTTACCAGAGGTCGCCAGCTTATGATTGGCTTCGCACTGATTCTGGCGGCGTTAATTTACTGGAATTCTCAGCGGATTACAGCAAACAGAAATTTGTCTTTTCTTTCTGCTTTGATATTCCTGGGAAGTTATCTTCTTTGGCCCACAGCTTGCACAAATCGTGCTGATCTGCCAGGAGTATTATTTTCAATTGCCGGAGTATTGATAGTTGCTCACTGTGGAAAGCGTGGGCTATATCTGAGCATACCGCTTTTTGTTCTCGCCTTTTATACCAAACAGACACTGGTCAGCGGTTTAGCAGCAACTTTTCTTTATCTTCTTGTAAACAAGAAATATCGTGAGGCGATCCTCTTCTTTGCTTTGATTTCTTTCTCAATTATCGTGATTTGGTTTGGACTGCATCAACTCACCGGCGGAATGAGTACCCTGAATATTGTAGGTTCTAACATTGCACCGATGAGTTTTATCAATGTCAGGCTGGTGACTATATTAGCCTTTCAAAGTGCAACTCTTGTTTTCATACTCAGTTTTTCGGGGTTGAAAAGTCAGTTTTGGAAAAATCTACCTTCAATTTACTTTTTGCTTCCTTTAGTTTGGGCACTATTTACTTCCGCCAAATCAGGATCCAGCGCAAACTATTTCCTCGAACCTCTCGCAGCAGGATGCCTGCTCATTCCAGAAGCATTACGCCGGAACCTACAAACAATGTCCCCTTCCAGAACTCTCCTGGCTACAATATTTGCGATTTTGATTTTGCCTCAAATCAACTTTATGGTTCACTCATTGAAAGGAATCCATTTTCAACATGATGAAAAAGTACGGAAGTTAGCAAGTGACGCAAAAGGTATTGTAATCAGCGATAATCCCCGAATATCTCTTGCTTCGCAGCATCCGTTTCTTGTCGAGCCATTTCCGTATAGCTATCTCGAAAAAACTGGTGAGTGGAACTCTGCCGAATTATTGTCAATTTTAAAACAAGGCAGGGTTGAATTTTTCATTATGACGAACCCTTTTGAACATCCTATGACATGGCAGCGCGTAACACGAATTCCAACGAGTGTACTTAAAACAGCTAATGAAGAATATAAATTAGCAGGGCGCCTCGACGGCTATTACATTTATGTTCACAAATGATTTCTTTTTTCTAACTTCGGCGTTGAAGAAATGGATTGTTTTCTCGCTCTTCTCCGATCGTTGTGGAAGCCCCATGGCCAGGTAGAACAGATAAATCATCATCAAGAGTCAATAATCTGTTGCGAATTGAATCCATTATTTGTTCAAATGATCCGCCCCAGAGATCGGTTCTTCCGATCGATCCTTCAAATAAAGTATCTCCAGTAAACAACGCCTGCATCTCCCCTTTTGCGTGAAAACAAACACTGCCTGGAGTGTGTCCTGGCGTATGTATGACCTGGAGTGCACCCGACGAAAAAGGAAACTCCTGTTCATGTTGTAAAGAAGATTCCCCCACCGTTGGTTGAGAAGCTTGAAGTTGGCTTAAGCTGAATCCGAATAAGGAAGCCTGCATTTCCAAATTCGTATATAACGGTTGATCGCCTGCATGATAAAAAACCGGGAGCGGAAACGAAGACTGAAGCGTTTGAATTCCACCGACATGATCCAGATGAGCATGCGTGATCAATGCCGCTTTCAGATCAAACTTCTTCTTATCCAGGAAGCTCAAGAGTTGTTTGGATTCTGCACCTGGATCAATCAGGTAAGCCTGTCGTGTAATGGAATCCGAAAGGATATAACAATTACATTGAATTGGACCAACAACAACGCAATCAATTTGCCAAGCCATCTTTGCGACTCTGTGATTAGTCTTTCATCACTTTTTCAATTTCTGAAATTGTTCGGGGAACTTTGCTGGAAATGTTTTCATAACCGTTTGTGGTTACAACCACATCATCTTCGATTCTGATGCCGATATTTTTGTACTTTTCAAATGCTGGCTTTACTGCAGCGATAAATTTTTCGTTTTCTGAAGTTCGCGGCAGATGGTCAAGCGCGTCTTCCCGAATATAAATTCCAGGTTCAACTGTAAATGCCATTCCCGGCTCAAGCGCCCGTGCGCGATCTCCAGTATCATGCACATCCATTCCCAGCCAATGGCTTACGCCATGCATGAACCAGATCTTGTGTTGATCTCCAGTTGTATCTGTTATCAGACCAAGTTTCTTCAAACCCTCTTTTACAACTTCTGTTCCTGCTTTATGAACATCGGGTAATTTCACGCCAGGCTTGATTGCCTTCAAAGCTGCTTCTTGAGCTTGCAAAACAATGTTATATACCTCTGTTTGTTCCGGCGAGAATTTTCCGTTTACTGGAATTGTCCTGGTTATATCAGCCGTATAGAACTGATATTCGGCACCGACATCCATTAACAACAACTCCCCGGCTTTCATCTGCATTTGATTGGCTTCATAGTGAAGAGTCGTTGCATTGGATCCTGAAGCAATGATCGATGGAAATCCCCAATCAAATGCGTTTCTTCGTTTGTACGTTTCTTCTACGACTGATTCAACCTCATACTCCCAGACACCAGGTTTGGTTGTCTTATAAGCGCGAAGGAGTGCATCGGCTGTAATATCCGCTGCGATCTTCAGGATCTTGATTTCATACGGCGATTTCACCTGCCGCATTTCAGTCAAATCAGGCCATGCATTTCGAATTGTAAAACCAATGAATCGCTCCTTTAGCCGCTTAGCGAAGTCAGAGTTACCCGTCAAATCACCCGATAATGTTTGTTCATCTTCTAAGATTAAATGAATATTGGCCTGAGTGTTTTTAAGATTTTCAAAAAACTTGTCGTACTCCGTTGAAAGCCCATAACGAGGCAAATCGTATGGTTGCAAGTTCAAAATCGTGCTCATAAATGTTTCAAATTCGGAACTGTTGTAAACATTTTGAATGCCTGATATTTCTTTGACTTCATCACGGCTCAAAATTTTTCCTGTCCATGTTTCTCGTTCAGGATTTCGTTCTTTAACAAAGATGATTTCTTTTCTCGTAGCATTTCCGGGCATCAGCACAAGTGTTGTTTCTGATTGCGTGATGCCTGTTAGATAGTACAAATTATTTGATTGGCGATACTCATAAAAAACATCGCCGGTCTTGGGGCGTTCCGGTGCACTAAAAACAATGAGCATTCCGTTGTCGCCAATCCTGGAAGCAAGTTCCGCGCGACGCTTCACAAGATCCGCTTTTAGTTCCTTATCCACACCCCAACTTTGAAAACAAAAAAGAACCAAAAATAACAGTCCCAGAATCCAACTTTTCATACCATTTCTCCCTTGCTCCCCTGCTCCTCCGCTCCCCTGCGGTCACGCGAAGCTACAACCAACTCATCCACTACTTAGCTTCGCGCCAATTTTTTCCGATACTTAAGTCTACTGTGAGTGGAACAACAAGCTTATGAACATTTTCCATCTTCTCCCTGACCATTTCTGAGACGTCATGCTTTTCCGCATCACTCACTTCGAATACAAGTTCATCGTGTACCTGCATGATCATCCGGGCAGATGATTTGCTTTTTTCAAGCTCATTCTGAATTGAAATCATTGCTAGCTTAATGATATCTGCGGCAGTTCCTTGGAGTGGAGTATTAATTGCAGCTCGTTGTGCCGCAAGGAATACCATCCGGTCACGGCTGCGAATTTCAGGAATATAACGACGCCGGCCAAAAAGAGTCGTGACATAACCATGCTCACGAACAAATTCCAAAGTGCTTTCAAGATAAGCTTTTATTTTCGCGTACTTCTCAAAATATCGGTCAATATATTGTTTGGCTTCCTTCTGATCGATTCCAAGAAGCTGTGATAATCCAAAAGGGCTCTGACCGTAATTGATTCCGTAGTTGATCGCTTTCGCGCGATTTCGAATGTCTTTGGTCATCTGCTCCATTGGCACCCCAAAAACTTCGGATGCCGTACGCGCATGAATGTCTTCGTTCTTCATAAATGAATCGATCAAAGTTTCATCGTTCGAAAGATGCGCCATAACACGCAGTTCAATTTGTGAATAATCTGCGGAGATCAACCAATTTCCTTCATCCGCAATAAATGCATCACGTATTAATCTTCCCCATGGTGTACGGATTGGAATATTTTGCAGATTTGGATCGGTGCTGCTTAAACGACCTGTTGCAGCGACAGTCTGTTGATAATCCGTATGCACGCGACCGTGTCGATCCATCAGCAAAGGAAGAGCGTCAACATATGTTGATTTCAGTTTTGTGAATTGACGGTATTCAAGAATTTTTTGCGGCAACTCGTAGTCTTGAGCAAGTTCTTCAAGCACTTCAACGCTTGTGCTGAAATCGCGGGTCTTGCGAGTCTTCTTCACCATCGGAAGTTTTAACCGTTCAAACAAAACTTCACCGATTTGTTTTGGCGAATTGATATTGAACTCACCGCCCGCCAGTTCATAAATTTCAGCAACTAAACGATCGAGATTCTTTCCCATCTCTTGAGAAAGCCGTTCCAAAGTTTTCAAATCAATCTTGACGCCATTCCATTCAACTTCTGCAAGAACGCGGATTAATGGCTGTTCAACATCAAAGTAAAAGCGGTCCAGCCCTTGTTTTTCTAAATCTGCTTCCAGGTTGCGAGTAACTTCGAGAGCCATGTCTGTGAATTCGCATCCGAAATCCGCGAGCACGCGCATATTCAGTTCGGCAGCTGGTTTGAGTTTTTGTCCAGTGCCTGCAAAATCTTTCCAGACCATTGACTGGTACTGAATGTATTCTTTTGCAAGATCTTCCATTCGGTGAGCATGCCGTGTCGGATTCAAGACATACGATTGAACCATTGGATCGTATTGACCACCTTTTAATTCAATTCCATGATTACGCAGGATCAATATCTGGTTCTTTAAATTAAAGGCGGTCTTTATCGGATGATCACTTTCGAGAACGGTACGGAAACGTTCAAGCACTGTTTTTAACGGAATTTGCTCAGCGTCGTTTAACCCCGTTGCATGACCGACCGGAATATACCAGCCGGCTTTTGAATCAATACTGACTGAGATTCCAATTAACGGACCACGAAACCTTGTCTCTGGCGCAATTTGACAAAACAATGCAATCCGTTCAGCCGCAGAAAGCTTCTGAACCAGTGAATCGAGTTTTGCTTCAGAATCAATGATCTCGTAACACGCGCCTCTGGAGGCAATCTTCGTGAGGTAATCATTCAAGATTGAATAAAACTCAAGATCCAGGAATAGATTTCTGGCCGCATCAACATCAGGCTTCCCTGCTTTCAAAGATTGAATCTTTACATCAATCGGTACATTCCGCCTGAGCTGAACAAGGTCTTTAGAAAGCACTAAATCTTTGCGGCTTTCTTCAATTTTTTGGCGATGAGATTTTTTCTCTACACTTTCAATATTTTCAAGAAGCTTTTCAACATTTCCGAATCTTTGAATTAATTCAAGCGCGCCTTTAGGTCCAATCCCTTTTACTCCTGGAATGTTGTCTATGCTGTCTCCAGTGATCGCCAGTAAATCAACAATTTGTTCAGGCGGTACACCCCATTTTTCTTCCACAGCTTTAACGTCATAAACAAAGTAATCTTTCATCGGATCTAGCGTATAAATATCGCCACCCACAAGCTGCAGCAAATCCTTGTCTGAGGTCACCACAACGCCGGTCATGCCTTCATCTTTTGCCTGCTCCATTAAAGTGGCAATCACATCGTCAGCTTCAAACCCTGGCTTTTCAAGGATTGGCAAATTCATCACTTCACAAATTCTGCGAATGTATGGAATTTGCTGAACGAGATCATCAGCCATCCCGGGACGATCGATCTTATAGTCCTGATAGGAATCATGACGGAAAGTTTTTTCCTTTCCATCGAAAGCTACAGCAAAGTAATCAGGCTTTTCTTCAATCAGCAGTTTGCGGATCATGTTTGTAAATCCATAAACAGCGTTTGTAGACACACCTTTGCTGTTGTTCATCTTCGGAAGTGCAAAAAATGCGCGGTAGAGGTAACCGTTGCCATCTACGATGTACAAACGAGGTTTTCCTGTTTTCTGAAGTTGAGTACGATCCATAAAATTTACCGCAGAGATGCAAAATTACCGCTTTGAAACAGGTATGACAAATTTCAATGCGGTGTGCGTAGAAGAAAATGATACGACTTTTATATCAACAAAACCTGCTAATTTACCTGCTTTGAAAATATCTTCCTGTGTTATTTCTTTTTTTCCTTTTGGATAAATAATCCAAAGCGTTCCGTTTTTTGTAAGAGTTTTTGCTAAAGAACCAACAGAACCAAGACTCTCTTTCGAATCAGCTTGAAGAAGAATCATGTCAGACATCTTTGAAGTTCTTGTCTGATACTCAATTTCTCTTTCTTTTAACTCTTTCAGAAAACCAGGGTCATCCACATTTCGCACGATCAGCTTTATCCCGTTTTTTATCCCTAACTTTTCCAGCAACGATTTTGGCTTGGTGATCTTGTCTTTCCACTTCCTGGCTTCCTTTCCAAGGTCCAGAACAAGCAAACGGTTATCAGACTCAACTGAAAGCTTTCCTGCGGCCTCAGAGAGCCGTTTTATGGCCTTAAATGGCACGGTTATGCGATAGTCACCACGAAAGATGAGCTGATCGCTTTCAAGCAGTGCATTTCCTATCGAACGTTTGCCATCCAGGTACGCAGTGCACTTTGCTTGTAAGCCCATGATTTTTCTCCACTTATGGGTAATAATAGTACCAATGAAAAATGGTATTATCCAGCGCATTTTGGAATCAAACTTTTCCTTGTGTCCATCTCGTGGTTATGGTATAATTTAACGTACATCCGGCACGATCCAAGCCCTTTAAAATCAAGGAGTTACAGAAGGGCAAGTCACCATGCGGAACCGTCCCGATAAATTTCAACATTTGTGGAAAATTCTGTGGAAATTTCGCGCAGATTGGGGAGGCCGGATCCCACTATATGAATATCTGGAGTGCTGTCTTAGAATCTCTGAAAAAAAAGGTCAGTTCCCAAGCCTATAACGATTGGCTCCGCCCCACCTATGAAATTTCTCAGGACGATAAAAAGGTGCGTGTTAAGGTGCCAAACGACCGGTTTCGGGAGCATATCCGAGAGAGGTATATCCCCCTTATCGAGGATATTTTGGCCCAAAGCGATTTAAAAGATATTCAGATCGATTTTGTGACAGAAGGCGTAGGGCCGACTCAGCTAACCCTTCAAGCAGAAGAAAAGAGGGAAGTTGAACCTTCGATTACGCCTCATTTGAATCCAAGGTATTCCTTTGACGATTTCGTAGCTGGACCCTTTAATCAGTTCGCCCATGCCGCAGCTCGCGCAGTAGCCACAAACTTAAGCCGAGCCTATAACCCTTTGTTTATTTATGGCGGTTCAGGACTTGGAAAAACGCATTTGCTTCATGCAATCGGTTTGGCTGCATACGATGCAAATCCAAAAATGAAACTGATTTACATAAGCACAGAAGAATTTACAAATGAATTTATAAAATCGCTGCGGTTAGAACGCACGCAAGCGTTCAGAGAAAAATACCGCACAGCCGACTTATTGCTTGTCGATGATATTCATCAACTGCAAGGCAAAGCTCAAACACAGGAAGAGTTTTTTCATACATTCAATGCACTTTATGAAAACCAAAAACAACTTGTGATGGCGTCCGATATGCTGCCGCGAGAAATTCCCGGATTAAGAGAGCGGCTTCATTCAAGATTTCAAGGTGGCCTGATTGCAGACATTCAGGAACCTGATGTGGAAACAAAGGTAGCCATTCTTCATAAGAAGGCTCACAAAGTGAGTGCGTATCTTGCCGATGATGTTGCCTGGTTTATTGCAAGCCGTGTAAAAAACAATATTCGAACAATGGAAGGTTGCCTCAACAGAATGCTTGCGATGCATTCCTTGACTGGTAGAGCCATTGATCTTCAGCTTGCAAAGGAAGTGCTTAAACCTTTGATCAATACTGAAGATCGCGTCATTACTGCGGATCTAATCATGGAAGTTGTTGCTCAGTACTACCAATTAAAGGCGGAGGCTTTGAAATCAAAAGACAACTCAAGAAAGATCGTACTCCCCAGGCAGGTTTCAATGTTTCTCTGCAAACAGATGACACCACTTTCGCTGCCTGAAATTGGAAAAGTATTTGGAGGAAAACATCATTCCACCGTTATTCATTCCGTAAATAAAATTCAGGAGTCTTTAAAGAGGGATCCGATTTTGCAAAACGAAATCAACACCCTAATTGAAACGATTAAAACTACTTAGATGATTTTTGAACAATGCATGAAAAGAAACACCTGTGTGAATGTGTGAACAACTGTGAAGTTAAAAACCGTTGCACATTCAAGCTGAGTAAAATGAAATGATTCACATTTTTTTCAACACGCAAGATGCTGATCCAGCGCGCGTTTGGATAGGTTTTCAAGATTCGCACAAGCCCTACTATTACTACTGTTTATATATACCAATGTTAAATAAACAGTGTTATCAGAATACGCGCGAAACTACGCCAGGAGGAAACAATGGAATTTTCGATTTCAAAGCAATCCTTTTTTAAGGAATTGCAGCTGTTGCAGGGAATTATTGAAAAAAAGAGCACAATGCCAATATTGGGCAATCTTCTCCTGACGGCAGAGAAGGGCAGCATAGAACTGACAGCGACTGATCTGGAAGTTGGGCTTCGAAGCCGCACAGAAGCTGAAGTAAAAAAGCCTGGAAAAGCCACATTGCCAGCTAAGAAAATTTTTGAAATTGTCAGAGAATTACCAGATTTGGCGGATGTTTCGGCCAAGAAATTAGAGAATAATTTCCTGGAAATAAAATGCGGATCTGCTTATTTTAAATTACCAGGCCTTCCTGTTGAAGAATTTCCCCCGATTCCTGATATCAGCGGCGAAAAAGCAATAACTCTTCCGGCTGCAGTGTTAAAGGAGATGATACGCCGCGTCATCTTTGCAATCGCTCAAGAAGATATACGGTATGCCATGAATGGCGCCCTCTTCCAGGTTGAAGGAAATCGCTTGATGTTGATCGGTACGGATGGACATCGTTTGGCGTATGTCTCAACTGAAGTTGAGGGGAAAAAATCCGGCGAAAAGATTGAAGTCATTATTTCAAGGAAAGCACTGGGTGAATTGTTGAAGCTTTTACCTGAAGCAGAAGAAGAAGTGCAGTTCGGCCGTTTTGAAAATTTTGTGTTCTTCAGAGTGGATGCACATCATCTACTTTCGCGAAATATTGAAGCTCAGTTTCCGAATTATGACAAATTTATTTCGTTACGAAATGAAAAACAGGCCTTCTTCAACAGTGTGGAGCTGAATCGCAGGATCCGAAGAGTGTCTGTTGTTTCAAATGAAAGATCTCGTGCCGTTGAATTCAGCATCACAGAAGGTTTGGCGAAATTATCCTCAGCCAATCCTGATATGGCTGAAGGATCCGATACGTTGGAAATCCAATATGAAGGTCCGGAATTAAAAATCGGATTCAATTCGCAATATTTGATGGATTTTCTTGCGGCTACTTCTTCTGAAGAAGTGATTTTAGAGCTGAATAGTGAAAGTACAGCAGCTTTAATGAAGCCGAAAGGTACGGATCAATTTGACTATCGGTACATTTTGATGCCAATGAGGTTGTAACTGAGAATTTGGAACTGGAGAAACTGAGCATCCGGAAATTTAGAAACCTGGAAGATGTAGATCTGCTTCCAGGATCCGGTATGAATGTGATCTACGGAGAGAATGCGCAGGGAAAAACAAACCTGCTTGAAGCAGTGTATTTGCTTTCAACGCTTCGGTCGTTTCGAACGCGCAATCTTATTGAGACTCTTCGTTTTGGTGAAGGAGGATCAATCGTAGAAGGAAACATTCAAACAGTTCATGGAAAGCACCAGCTTGCAGTCAATTTAGAGAAAACTGAAAAGCATGCTTTTCTTGATCGGAAAAAAGTTGATTCACTTGGGTATTTGGGCGTTTTGAATGTGTTTTTGTTCAGTTACCCATTGCTTGAAGTTGTCAGAGGTGGACCAGAAGAAAGAAGAAAGTTTATTGATCGATCGATTGCAATGAGCCGTCCGGCATATTTGCCTGTACTCATGCAATATCATCGGGCTTTGAAGCAAAAACTCGCTTTGCTGGCGATGCTTCAGAAGGGTGAATCTGGAAGAAAGGAGGGGTTACGCAGTCTTTATGCTTTCAATCAGCAATTGTTGGAACATGGTTTGGAAATTGTCGAATACAGAACGGCATATCTGAACCAGCTGCAGGAATTGCTGAGAAAGAAAAAGCAGTTGTTCTTTGATAGTAGTTCGAGTCTTGAGATTGAGCTGATTAGCAATTTTCGGGCTTCACGGCAGGAGTTACAACAGAAGCTGGAAGAAAATGCAAATCGCGAGATTCTTCGTGGAACATGCTTCTTGGTGTGCATCGCGATGAAATCCGGATGGTGCTGAATGGAAAAGAACTTCGAAAGTATGGTTCTTCCGGTCAACATCGCGCGTATTTGCTTTTGTTATTGCTGGTACAACTCGATTTATACGAACAATGGCGTGAAGATCGTCCGGTTTTGTTGCTGGATGACCTGGATTCTGAATTGGATGAGCGAAAAATCCAGGCATTTTTTCACGAAATAAAAGATCGCTATCAAACGCTTATCAGTTCTTCACGGCGTGACTTGTTTCAAGGAAACGGAAACATGCGTTTTTTTGGAATCAGCTCTGGCCGGGTTCTGGAGATGTAAACGCGAACCGTACGGATTCCGTACGTGCAAGTCAAATTTGATTTGGCGTTTAACAGAGGTAGAGAAATATGGATGAATTAACTGGATTAAATGGCGTAAACGATTTCAAGGATGATGGCAGTGACTATACAGCCGAAAGTATCAAAGTTTTAGGTGGGCTTGAGGCTGTTCGCAAACGTCCCGCAATGTATATCGGAACTACGGGTCCGATGGGATTGCATCACCTCATCTATGAGGTTGCTGATAACAGTATTGATGAAGCTCATGCCGGATTTTGCACTGAAATCGAAATTGTAATTCACATCGACAACAGCGTGACCGTACGTGATGACGGCCGTGGTATACCTGTCGACTGGCATAAAGATGAAAACAAATCCGCTGCCGAAGTCGTAATGACCACGCTTCATGCAGGCGGCAAATTCGATTCAGGCGCATACAAAGTTTCCGGAGGATTACACGGAGTGGGTGTCTCTGTTGTCAATGCTTTGTCGGAAACTCTGGATCTTGAAATCTGGCGCGATGGTAAGGTCTATACACAGTCCTACAAACTCGGAGAGCCTGTTTCGAAGCTGGAAGAAGTAGGCACCACAAAAAAGCGTGGAACTCAAATTACTTTCAAACCGGATGCCGGCATTTTTGAAACCATTGAATTCAGCCATGACATTCTGGCGCAGCGTTTCCGCGAACTTGCCTTTCTTACGCGCGGCGTCACTATACGCTTCATCGATGAACGTCTTGATAAAGAACAGGTTTTTCACTCGGAAGGCGGAGTCGTTTCATTCGTTCGTTTCTTAAATCAGAACAAGACAGTACTTCATCCGGATCCAATTTTCATTCACGGTGAGCGGAATGGAGTGATTATTGATCTTGCGATTCAGTACAACGATACGTACACCGAAAATGTTCTAAGCTTTGCGAATGCCATCAACACAAAAGAAGGCGGCACACATCTTTCAGGATTCAGATCTGCCTTAACAGGAACGATCAACAATTACGCAACGAAATACAACTGGCTGAAAGATTTCAAAGAAGGAATCACCGGTGAAGATGTACGAGAAGGTTGTATTTCAGTTCTTTCTGTATTGATACCCAATTCGATGCAGCTTCAATTTGAAGGGCAGACTAAATCAAAACTTGGAAACAGCGAAATCAAAGGAATCGTTCAATCTCTTGTAAACGAAAAGTTGGGTGAGTATTTTGAAGAAAATCCTGCAGTCGCGGACAAGATCATTGTTAAATCTCTGGATGCTGCTCGCGCGCGTGAAGCCGCCCGTAAAGCGAAAGAACTAACACGGCGTAAAGGCGCGCTTGAAATGGATTCATTGCCGGGCAAACTTGCAGATTGCCAGGAAAAAGATCCCAGGTTATGTGAGCTTTATCTTGTTGAGGGTGAATCGGCAGGCGGTTCGGCAAAACAAGGACGGGACCGGAAATTTCAGGCGATTCTGCCGCTGAAAGGCAAAATCCTGAACGTTGAAAAAGCACGGTTCGACAAAATGCTGTCCAATGCGGAAATCAGAACCATGATCACCGCACTTGGAACAGGTATTGGGAAAGATGATTTTGATGCAGGAAAACTTCGTTATCATCGCGTCATCATCATGACTGATGCTGACGTAGACGGGTCACACATCCGTACCTTGATTCTTACATTCTTCTTCCGCCAAATGCCTGAATTAATTGAGCGAGGTCATCTCTTTATTGCGCAGCCTCCGCTTTACAAGATCAAAAAAGGCAAAAAAGAACTGTACATCAAAGACGATCGTGAACTGGATAAGCACCTGCTTCGCAGTGTGGCTGATGACTACACGATTGTTGTTGGAAATGGAAAGGTGAATCAAAAAGAATTTAAAGGTGACGTACTTTACCAGGCAATGGCAAAGATGGGTGAAGCTGAGGGCCTTTTGCGAAAACTCGAGAAACGCGGATATCTGTCTTCTGTTGTGGAATTTCTTTTAAAAGAGCCACCGATGGATAAGAAATTTTTTCAGGAAGCGGCCAAGCTTGAAAATCTAAAAACGCGATTAATAGAAACGCTTAAAGATTCAGCCGGAATCGTCAATCAGGATCCGGAACATGGATTGTACGAACTCGATATAAAGATCAAGAATCACCGGCAGTTTAAATTAAGCTGGCAATTCTTTGCTTCGCCCGAATGGGTTCGGTTACAGGAATTGTTCCGCGTGATTTCAGATTTCCAAAGCTCCGACATTCTCGTTCAAGAAAACGGAAATAAACAGTCTGTTGAAAATTGGAAAATGTTGTTCCGCGTTTTACACGATGGCAGCCGGAAAGGGTGGGCCGTCACGCGATATAAAGGCTTAGGTGAAATGGATCCTGAACAATTGTGGGATACAACAATGAATCCGCAAGTAAGGACGCTTCTGAAAGTAAACATTGAAGACGCAATTCAAGCAGATCTGATTTTCTCAACTTTAATGGGTGAAGAAGTAGAACCACGAAAAGCTTTCATCACGGAACACGCACTGGAAGTAAAGAACTTAGACGTTTAAGGTTCCGCGTCTCTGCGGTTAAGAGGATAAGTAATGAACGACTTTGCAAAAGAACAAGTACCGGTAAACATAGAAGACGAAATAAAGAAATCGTATCTCGATTACGCAATGAGCGTAATCATGGGCAGAGCTGTGCCCGATGTACGTGATGGATTAAAGCCGGTACACCGCCGCATCTTGTATGCAATGCTTCGTGAAGGACTCACGCCGGATCGCAAATTTTCAAAATGCGCAGGTGTCGTCGGCGAAGTGTTGAAGAAATATCATCCTCATGGTGATGCGGCCGTTTATGACGCTCTTGTGCGTATGGCTCAAGACTGGAACATGCGTTATCCCTTGATTGGTAAGCAGGGGAACTTTGGATCGGTCGATGGGGATCCTCCGGCACATTACAGATATACAGAGAGCCGGCTCAATCGGATTGCAATGGAGTTGATGGAAGACATCGACAAAGAGACTGTCGGTTTTGTTGCAAATTTCGATGAACAAACAGTTGAGCCTGTAGTACTGCCCGCGCGGTTACCTAACTTTTTGCTGAATGGTTCTTCAGGTATCGCGGTTGGAATGGCGACAAATGTTCCTCCGCACAATCTGAATGAAGTTTGTGATGCAGTCATTCACTTAATACAAAATCCTGCTGCAGATCTGGACACCATTCTTCAAATTATTCCTGGTCCGGATTTTCCGACTGGTGGATCGATTTATTCAAGAGCATCCATCTCCGAGGCATATAGGACGGGCCGGGGTTCGATCACGATGCGTGCGAAAGCATCGATTGAAAAGGTAGAAAAAGGAACCAAAGACGCAATTATCGTTCATGAGATTCCATATCAGGTAAATAAAAAGAATTTGGTCATCGAGATTGCAGATCTTGTCCGCGCGAAACGAATCGAAGGAATTGTAGATATTCGCGATGAATCAGATCGTCAAGGAATGCGGATTGTTATTGAGTTGCGTCGCGGCGAAAATCCAGATTTTGTTCTAAATAACTTATACAAACACACACGTCTTCAGGATACCTTTGGTGCGATTTTCCTCGCCATTGTGGATGGACGTCCACAGGTTCTTAACATTCGCGAAATTCTTGAACATTTTATTTCTCACCGGCGTGATGTCCTCCACAAACGAACAGAATTCGAACTTCGAAAAGCTGAAGCGCGCGCTCACATCCTCGAAGGTTTAATGATTGCACTGGATCATCTGGATCAAGTCATTGCTCTCATTCGTCGTTCTGCCAATCCAAAAGACGCACGGCAGGGTTTGATTACAGAGTTTGCGCTCACCGAAATTCAGGCACAAGCCATTCTTGACATGCAGTTGCAACGTCTGACTTCGATGGAGCGGGATAAGATCCTTTCAGAACATAAAGAACTGATCGAAGAGATTGCAAGATTGAAAGAGATTCTTGCCAACCCTTCTTTAATCGATCAGATCATCATGAGTGATCTTCGCGAATTGAAAGAAGAGTATGGTGATGATCGCAGAACCGAAATTCTAGATACTGAGCCCAAAAAACTTTCGATGGTCGATCTGGTTCGCGAAGAAATGGTTGTCATTACCTGTACGCACTCAGGCTACATTAAGCGAACTTCTCTTAGCTCCTTCAACCGTCAACGGCGAGGCGGTAAAGGTAAGATCGGAATGAAAACGAAGGAAGAAGATTTCCTGGATTTAATGGCGGTAGCTTCAACGCATAGCGATATTCTGATCTTCACTCAAAAAGGCAAAGTCTACACCTTAAAAACATACGAACTGCCCGACTTGCCTCCTTCTACAAAAGGAAAAGCTATGGCCCAGTTCGATATAACGATGGATGCTGATGAACAGATCGCGCGCTTGCGATGTGTATCCGACTACGGCGATGACAAATTCGTCACGATTTTGTCACGTAAAGGAATTATTAAAAAAGTGGGGCTCAGTGCATTGAGCAATATTCGCAGAAATGGGTTGCGTATCATGAATGTGCGAGAAGATGATGAACTGCTTACGGCACATGTAACCGATGGTAAGAAAAATATTTTCATCGGAACTGCACATGGCCGCGCAATCTGTTTTCCGGAAGAAGAATTCCGCGAAATGGGAAGAACGGCTACCGGCGTCAGAGGTATCCGTTTAAAGCCTGAAGATTATGTTGTTGGGATGGAGATCGTCTCGAATAATGATCTGATCCTGACGATTACTGAAAATGGATTCGGCCGGCGGACACCTTTGGAGGAATACAGGATCCAGGGTCGAAGCGGGTCCGGCCTAATTAACATGAAAATCAGGCCCAGAAACGGGTTAATCGTCGATGTTGAGAGCGTAAATCCGGGGGATGAGATCATAATGTTGACCCAATCCGGCATGATTATTCGCTATTCTGCCGACGATGTCCGGATCGCCAGCCGTCAATCAATCGGTGTCAGGCTGATGGAAGTTGAAGAAGGTGATAAGATTGTAGCAGCTGCCAAGCTGCCTTCTTTGGAGGAGAAGGAGCCAATAGGTAGTGAATAAGTTCTAGTTGACGTTTAGTAGGGGGGATCAGTACTGATGTTTCTATCAACCAGACTTCCTGTGAAGGGAATAGTTTTTTGTTTCATTCTGCTTATTCCTTTGTCTGCATTCGCGGACACTCAAGCAATTTCAATTTTGCTTGATATGAGCAGATCCATTCCACCAGATCAGTTTGCAAAAGCTAAAAAGATTACAGATCAATTACATGATCAAGCGAAGCCAGATGACACAATTAATATTTATGCTTTTGGAAACTCACTTCGAAAAGTAAATCGAAAGGATCTTGGATCACTGAGTCCAAGCGATTCATATACGTATTTATACGATGCGCTCTTTGATGCTGCCCGCGAGCTTGATAAAGCTCCAGCAGTTCGGAAAGCAATTGTAATAATCACGGATGGTGTGGATACAAAAAGCGCAGCAACAATTGAAGACGCAATGCAATTTGCGGACACTCATGGCATTGCAATCCATAGCATCGGGATTGGCAAAGTAAGTGATAAATCGTTGCAGCGCATGAGCAAATTAACAAGTGGATCGGTGTTTGAACTGAATGATGCATCACTTGCTGAAAATATTCGATCAACGATTGCTGGACAAAGAGCAGTGGTTGCTGCACCTCAGCCGGTTACAACTCCGTCACCTGTTGTAGAAGAACCAGCTCCAACGCAGAATCCGGAACCATCCGTTAGTCCGGCACCGCCAATATCCAGACAAACCAGACGGCAAACGGGCTTGATGGCCAGATATGGTTATCTTTTGTGGATTGCTGGCGCTGGCTTGATTGCAGTCCCTGTTGTTTTATGGGTTGTAACGCGCGCTTTCAAAAAGGAAACACGAAGTTGTCCAACCTGCGGTAAGCCGCTGGAAGATTACGAAACAATTTGTCCTGATTGTTCAGCGTCACCAGAACCTGTTGCGACAAAATCACCCGATGATGAGTTTTCCGGAGAACACACGCAGCAAACCAGACAAATCAAACGTCCGCATATTCCTTTAGCTGATGATCTTCCATCATTTCCCCCCGAAGTGTTAATGAAGCAGGCCGATTCAGATGAACTGCTTTCAAGAACCTTTGTCTTAATGGATAAACCGTTGCTAATTGTGCGGAAAGGGAAAAATCTCGGGCAAGCTTTTACCCTGGATCGCTCAATACCTATATCTATCGGAAGATCTCGCGTTTGCGAAATCAGGTTAGAAGATGTGACTGTTTCTGGCCAGCATTGCAGGATCATTTCTGAAGAGGGAAAGCACTATCTTTACGATCTACGAAGTACAAATGGAACATTTGTAAATGACAAAAAGGTTCGTAAAGTTGAGCTTAAAGAAGGGGATATTATTAAAGTGGGAGAAACATATTTCCTTTATAAAGTAGAACAGCAACGAAGCTAGTTTTAAATTTCCTGCCGTACGATCATTAAGATAGATCATGAAACAAGATCGTTCAAAAGAGCTTTACAATCGCGCTCAGGATTTGATGCCCGGAGGCGTAAATAGCCCGGTCCGGGCTTTTAAAGCTGTTGGCGGCACCCCTCTTTTTTTCAAAAGTGGCAACGGTTCCCACGTGTACGATGAGGATGGAAACGAATTTATCGATTTTGTGGGATCCTGGGGGCCTCTAATTCTCGGCCATGCACATCCGGCTATTGTGAGCGCCATTCATGCTGCTGCGATGCAGGGAACCACATTTGGCGCGCCCTGTAAAGCGGAAATCATCCTGGCTGAACAGATCAGGAGCGCTATCCCTTCGATGCAAAAGCTGCGGCTTGTCAGTTCTGGAACCGAAGCTGTGATGTCTTCGCTGCGTGTTGCACGAGGATTCACAGGCAGGAACCATATCATTAAATTCGAAGGGTGTTATCACGGCCATGTGGATAGTCTTCTAACGGCAGGGGGTTCTGGGCTGGCGACTTTTGATCTGCCCGACTCTGCAGGCGTTCCTGCGTACTATAGTCATCATACTATTTCCGTTGCATACAACGATATTGAAGCGCTCGAAGCGTTACCGGCCGAAGTATTAAACGATACAGCTGCCATCATTCTGGAGCCGGTGGCCGCAAATATGGGACTTGTGCCTCCGCAAAAAGGATTTCTTGATGCTCTTCGCGACTTTACTCAACGCCACGGAATTCTTCTAATTTTTGATGAGGTGATTACAGGATTCCGTTTGCTCTATGGCGGAGTGCAGTCGCTCTTTGGAATTGAACCAGATCTCACAATCCTGGGGAAAATTGTTGGCGGGGGAATGCCTCTTGCTGCCTATGGTGGACGTTCAGACATCATGGAGAAAATCGCACCGCTCGGTCCCGTTTATCAAGCAGGTACCCTTTCAGGAAATCCTGTTGCAGCCGCTGCAGGTTCCACAGCTCTAAAAATTCTAAAGGAAGAAATGCCATATCCAGTCCTGGAACATCGAACGGACACATTGTTGAAGCCTATCCGTGAACTGATTCAGCTTAAAGAATATCCGGTTTCAATTTCACAAATGGGGTCCATGTGGACAATTTTCTTTCGTAAAAGTATTCCGGCAAACTTTAAAGAGGCAAAAGAAACAGATACAAAAAAGTATTCTGCATTTTTCTGGCAGCTTCTTGAACAAGGTATTTACACCGCGCCTTCACAATTCGAAACCAACTTTATTTCCACAGCGCATTCTGAAAAGGAACTAAGAGAAGCATCTTTACGCATCTCCGAATCCCTTTCGGCCATATCTGAGAATCGTCTGACAAAATGAGCTTAAAAGGGAAGTCAGCTACGATGCCTGTCGATGAACTGCTGAGGTTCATTGCAAGCCGCAAAAGCACGGGCACTCTGGAGCTGGTTCGAGGCAATGCATGGAGACGGCTTTATTTTGAGAAAGGCAAAATTATTTCATCCGGATCTTCTGATGCCAGCGAATATCTCGGCAACTTTTTAGTATCCGAAAAGAAAATCACAGAGGAGCAGCTTACCGAAGCGCTCGAAGTCCAAAAAAAAACCAAGGTCATGCTTGGAAAAATCCTTGTGATGATCGGCGCGGTTAGCGAAGAAGAACTCCTGGTCATGCTGGAAACAAAATGTAAAGAAAGCGTTTTCATGATGTTTCTCTGGGATGATGCAGACTTTGAATTTTTCGACAATCAACTCCCTGCGGTCAGACTGATTCCCACATCGATGGACGTTGAGTCTTTGGTTTCGGAAGGCCTAAAACGTAGAGATGAATGGAAGGTACTCAGAGAATTATATCCATCGCGCCGTATCATATTTTCAAAAACAGAAACGTCAAGCGCAAATGAGCAGATCGCTGATTCATTCATAAGCACGGTTTTCCAATTGGTCGATGGACAACGTTCAATTAACGACATAATCGCTCAGAGTCATGGGACTGAATATCGTGTTGTGCATTCTTTAAATACGCTCAAGGGAAATAATTTAGTCCAAATAAGCAATTACGGTGAACCTGTGAAGCCGCCAGTTTCGGAAGCGATTCCGCTCACTACAATTATTGAGAATGCACGCAAGAAAATGGCTCTTGCACGATGGGAAGAGGCAATCAATTTATTTAATTACGCACTGCAGTATGAAGACAGTCTAGAAATAAAAGAGCTTTTGCTTCATGCAGAAGAGAGTTTTGTTCAAAGCATTTATGAAGATGTAATTTCGCCTGCATCGATTTTGAAACTGCGCATGCCGTTGGAACAGTTATCTAAGGAAAGATTGTCTTCCGAAGAAAGTTATCTTGTTACAAGAATCAATGGCAAATGGGATCTGAAATCGATATTGACGATTACACCGCTTCGTGAAGTTGATGCACTGAAAATCGTGCGTCGAATGCTTGACCGCGGAATTATCGAAATTTAGGCTCACCGCCAAGGCGCCATGACGCCAAGAAAAACTATTTTTTGGCTTTTGATTCGAGATACGAATACGAGGCGTTTTCTTCGCAGGCTGAACAAAGTGGAAGATTCAACAGACTCCAGCCCGGTTCAACGATTCGTCCTGTCATGTCCATTGATCCGACAAAGCCGCTGCGAATGTTGGTAAGATTTTGAAAACCCATCCCGGATAAAATTTCAACTGCACGAGCTGAGCGTCCACCTGACTTGCATCCCACGAGCACCGTAGCATCCTTTGAAATGTTTGCTTCGACAACGTTCACGAATTCGGGATTCGGTACCATACCCATACCAGGAACCATGTTCATAATTGGTATATTCAACGCCCGTATCGGATGTCCTTGATCAAATTCCTGCGTTGATCGCACATCAAGATAAATCACAGACGCGTCCTTCTGCATGACTTCATTTGCTTCCTGTGCACTGATTTCTTTCATACCTTGCTCCTTAATATTTATTGTTACCGCAAAGACTTAACGATCCAAACGATCTTACCTTTATAAATGGTAGCGACAGGCGCACCTTGCAAGGTCCATCCATCAAATGGGGTGTTCCGGCTTTTCGATTTGAATTTTGATGCTTGAACTTTTGTTTTACGATTTGGATCCAGAACGGTCAGATTTGCTTGCAACTTTTCCTGAACGCCTCGTGGCACGCCAATAATTTTTGCAGGATTAACGCTATAAAGTTCTATAAAACGTTTCATCGAAATCAAATTTGAATTTACCAACCGATCCAGGCCAAGCGATACCGAAGTTTCAAGTCCGACAATTCCGAAAGATGCCTTCTCAAATGATACGCTCTTCGTCTCCGCATGATGTGGTGCATGATCGGACGCAATGATATCGACAGTTCCATCGGCAATCGCTTCCAGTACAGCTTCCAGGTCGCTTGCAGTTCTCAAGGGAGGATTCATTTTAGCGTTAGTTCCTTCTTTGGAGACGGCTTCCTCTGTGAGAGTAAAATGATGAGGTGTAACTTCGCATGTAACCGAAAGCCCATCCTTTTTTGCTTCGCGAATTAATTTCATTGAACCAGCGGTGCTCATATGTGCCATGTGAATATGACCACCGGTAAGTCTCGCAAGTGAAATGTTACGCGCGACCATAATTTCTTCGGCTTCTGAAGGCATGCCTGGCAATTTCATCTTTGCCGAAACTCTACCTTCATTCATTACACCGCCTTTCGCCAATCCAGGATCTTCACAGTGATCGATCACAGGAACACCCAGATCTCTACTTTTTTCAAGCGCCTTTCGCATAAACAAAGAATTTACAACGGGTTTGCCATCATCAGAAAATGCGACCGCACCCGCCTTTCTCAAAGCTTCAAGCCCTGCTAATTCTTCTCCGGCTTCATTCATTGTGATTGCGGCAATTGGAAGTACTTGAATAATTGCTTGTTGAGCTTTTTCCAGCACAAATGCTGTAACAGATGGGTTGTCGTTTACAGGTTGAGTATTCGGCATACAGGCAACTGTTGTGAATCCCCCGGCTGCCGCCGACAGCGCACCCGTTTCTATCGTCTCAGCTTCTTCTTTGCCTGGTTCGCGTAAGTGCACATGAAGGTCAACAAAGCCAGGCGCTACAATCATTTCGGAAAGATCCAGCGTCTCAGCATCGGGAGATTCGATCTGCTTTCCGATCTGAATGATTGTTTCACCATCGATTAAAATATCCAGTTTGTCGTCTATATTCTGCCCTGGATCTATGACCCTTCCATTCTTAAGAAGTAGCATGAACGAACCCCTTTTGTCGTCGGAAATCGAACTAATTATAGACGACGCTACACAAAGGCAACAAATACTGTCATTATCAACACAAGGGAGTCTTGGGTAGAATATTAGAACAACAAGGGGGCGGGGGCCAAGAAATTCATGAGCTCGCAGCGTAGCGGCAATTCAAGAGGCGGGATCAAAGCGAATATTCTGATCGTTGATGATTCGGAATCCGTTCGAAAAAAGATCCGGTCTATTTTAAAACAAGCGCATCTTCTGGAATTCTGTTTTGAGGCAAAAAACGGACTGGAGGGTATCAAGATGCTCATGGACAAAAGAGTGGATCTTGTAATCTGCGATATTGTAATGCCTGAATTCGATGGTTTTAAATTCCTCATTTCTAAATCCACCAATCCAAGCTTCTCCGAAATACCAGTCATCATGCTGACATCTGAAGAAGATGTCGAAAAGAAAATAAAAGGTTTGGAGCAAGGAGCTTCGGATTATCTGACAAAGCCTTTTGATGAAGGCGAGCTCATCGCGCGCGTAAAAGTCCAATTGAAGATTAAGCATCTTCAAGATGAGCTGAAAGAAAAGAATAACCGCTTACGTGAGTTATCCGGTACGGATGAGCTGACGAAGCTGGCGAATCGAAGACGTTTTATGGAGCAATTCTCAAATGAGTTTGCTCGTGCTCAACGGTACAAAAAAGAACTCTCTTTTGTAATCCTGGATGTCGATTTTTTTAAACGTGTGAATGATTGCTTTGGGCACCTCGCTGGTGATGCAGTCCTTGTTCAACTCGGTGAAGTGATGATGAGAAACATGCGCCAGTCTGACTTAATTGCTCGTTACGGGGGGAAGAGTTTACTTTGTTACTTCCTGAAACAGGGTTAAACGGTTGTATAGCGCATGCGGAACGGATTCGGAAAGATATAGAAGACACTGAATTTGTAATTGAGGATAAAGTTGTGCGTATCACGGTTAGCGGCGGCTGCGCATCAATTCCTGAGATGAAAACAAAATCAGTTGATGAACTTGTGCGGAAAGCGGATGAAGCGCTCTACAACGCAAAGAATAACGGCCGCAATAAGATCGAATCAGGCAAGTAGCACAATCATTTCGGGGACGTCATTTTCACCAGATTTTCAAAAAGTGGATCCACTTCAACTTCTGCTGGCTGAAATGGAACGGCAATTTCTACTACCTTAACCTTCGTATCCACTAAAGCATCAGTCCGAAATGTTTCGCCGGTGCGAGCTCTTGATGAAAACGGGTAGTTTCAGAACATACGGTTGAGCAGTCATTTGTTCAAAACGCAGTTTGAGAACTGATTCCGTTTTCTCCATCACGATCCATTTCACTTGGGGTACATCCCATCGCGATAACCATTGATCAAAAAATGGATCAAGGCTTCCTGAAGCATGACGCTGCGCGACTTTCTGAAAATCATTGATTGTTGCTTTGGAGTTTTGGAAGGTCTTGAAAAATTCCGCGAGGCATTCGGAAAATTTTTCCTCTCCCATCCAGTTCTTTAGCATAAGCAGCGTGTAAGCTCCTTTGTTGTAGAGAAGTGCGGTAAACGCCTGAGGATCTTCTGTTAGATGTCCCAATCGGCTGCCTAACCATAGCGGACCGGCTTTTGTTTTGCTTTCCACCCATGAATAAAAAATGCGGGAAAGTTTAATCCATGCCTGATCGCCATGAACAGATCGGATATATTCCGCTGCTGCAAAGTGTGCAAATCCTTCGGAAAGCCATTGATCGCGGTAAGTTCGCCAGCCAACTGCCTGTCCCCACCATTGGTGAGCAATTTCATGTGCGAGAAAAAAATCGGGATATTCCGGAACATACAGAGGATCCTTGGCAAATCGGGATTGAACAAAGGTGAATACCGCGGTTCGCAATTACGAACGTTGCTGGAGCATGTCCGCCTAATTCGTGGGAGGGTCTTAATGCAAGGTTTAAAGATGAATAAGGATACTTCCCAAAATAATTTTCATAAAATCGTAAAATCCGATCTGCGGATTCCGCTTGTTGCTGCGCGTTGCTCCGATCCAGACTGTAAAAGAAAATATTCATTGGAACAATCGATTCGAACGAGATACTTGAATTGATTCGACCTACAAGTAACGAAAAATATTTAACGGGCTGTTCACAAGAATAGAAATAAACAGTGCGATCACCTTGTTTTTCCGTTTTTGTAAGAGCGCCGTTTGAAATTGCAGCATAATCAGAAGGCACACTGATGGTGACATCTACGGTCGAATAAGGTCTTGTGATTAACTGTGGATACCATTGCGCTGAATTGGAATAAAGAAAAGAAGGTGGGACAAAGTATTCCGTATCGATATCTCGATCTGGTGAGATCCTCTGCACTTCAGCACGGCCCTTATCAGGCTCAATCCTTCCACGATAATGAAAGCGCAAGGTAAGTTCTTTTTCCTCCGGGATGTTCTCATTCAACACCACGTGAAGATTATTCGTATTTCGTTCTTGAAAATAGATTAACGATCCCTGCGATCCCTCAATACGAGAGACTCGAAGACTCGGGTTTAATTTAAAAACGACTCGATTTGTTGGTTCCTTGCAGAGAAGGCGGATTTCAGAAGAGCCGGAAAGGTGTGCTGCAGCAGGGTTATATGAAAGATTCATCTTGTAGTCAAGAACCTCCTGGCTCTCTTCTTCCAAATTTTGAGTATACGAACCAGTGCTGCTATAAAGCGAAATAATCCGATCTTTTTCACGATCGATTAGCATAATGTCTTCTATTTCATTCGGTGCAAATTGATAAACTAATTCTCCAACCTTCGTGTTGAGCTCACTATAAACATCGGCTCCAGTTAACCTTGGAAACCAGAGTTCATCGCCGAATGGAAGACCGATGCCAAAAGCATTCATGTTACTTTTCCTGGAAATTTCCTGCGCCTTCTCAAACAATTTGGGATCTGAAACGCCTTTTTTTAAATCCAAATCGCCAAATAAATCTTTTAGCGTGCTTGAAGAAGCACGAAGGAAAAGTTGAGTTACAGGAACATCAATCGTGGCTTTTTTATTGAATAGAACCAGTTGGTGCTGTTCGCGAGGATCAGGAGGCACGAACAACAGATTGCCTTTCCCAAGAAAAATGGCTCCGGCCGGAACGCCTCCAGCCAGTATTACAAAAAGATGGCCATTTTTAAGAACAACAGTCATGTCATGGTGTGTGATCTTAACGTTATTCATCGGCAGTGCAGCGGAGCTGACCTTAAGTCGGAAGAGACCATCAATCGAACTAACAACATTGGCAGCACGTAGGAGCTTTTTTCCTCCGGTCTGATCGATTGAAAAATTCCACGATTGGAACGCCGTTTCACTTTCACCCTGCAACAAGACATGCACAACCATTCGATCTTCTTTTTCATCAGCGAGCTGCATGATAGGCATCGATGCTTTGAAATCAAGAAAAGTCTGAAAGAATTGATTCAACTCCACGCGATCGTCTTTTTCTGTAACAGTCAACGACATAAATTCTTCGAGATTCTGGGATTGAATTGCAGTCTGGACGCGATAGTAGAAGTCAGAAGTTTTTTCTATTTCAGGTTCAGCGGAAAAAAGTAAGTGAACCCTGAGTAAGAAAAATGCACCCAATACAAATATCTTTTTGAGGCCCGGGAGTTTTTTTGTAGAAGGGGGGCAATACACTTTGAAGGCTGCCGTTTAAGAATTTAGAAATTCGGCGAGCAGCAAGGCTGTTCGTTTCAGCCCAATATCTGCTCCTTTGACATCATACCATTCTTCCGGTGTATGAATTTTTCCGCTTCGTCCCCCGACGCCAAGCGTAATGGCAGGAATTCCGAGAGAAAAAGGAATGTTGGAATCGGTACTTCCTACATCCAACTTTGCTAACATCGAAAAATGTTTATTCGTTGCAACGGAAATACGCACAAGATCGTGATCCGGTGAAATTGAGCCTGATGGACGTTCACCGAGAATTTTTGATTCGGTTGCAATTGAGCCATTTACATACGTACTTTCACTTAAAGCATTCTTAACGAATCCATCCAGGGCATTCAGTGAATCAGCACTTTCGCTGCGCATATCAATATCCATATAAGTTTCAGTAGGGATTGCGTTAATCGAAGTACCGCCGGATATGACGCCTACATTAATTGCGGTTTTTGGCTCTGCTGGAAGTACAAGACGGTGAATTCGCGATAGAAATTCCCCTGATGCATGAATTGGATTTGGTGTTCCTGCGTCACCCCAGCTATGACCTCCGGGTCCCCGAAAATAAACGCGGATGCGTTTACTCGCGAGACCGCTCGTTACCAGGCGTTCGGAGTCGCAACCATCAAGCGAAACAAAAGCATCAACTTTTGAAGCATTACGATCAAAAAAATGTTTTACCCCGCGCAAATTTCCCAACCCTTCTTCGCCAACTGTTGCAAGCAAAGTAAGGGATCCGCGTGCAGGAAATTTTGTTTCATGAAATGCCCGCGCCAAAATATACATCGCTGCTAAACCTGCTGAATCATCCGAAATTCCTGGAGCTCGCAGCATCGTACCTTCGCGTTTCACCCGGATTTCATCAAAAGGAAAAACAGTATCAAGATGGGCCGATAGCACCATCCGCGGTTTTCCATTTTTGTGAATGGGGACTTCTACGTTGCCAGCATCATCAACACTGGCCTTGAATCCCATCGTTTGAAAAAGACGAGCATAATATTCCGCCCGTTTTTCTTCTTCAAAGGTTGGAGCTGGAATCTCACAAATTCGAACAAGCTCTTCTATGTAATCCTGAAAATGGTCATCCAAATACTGAAATAGGGTTTGGCATTTTCCATGATGCCTCAGGGTAAAGTTCTCCTCAGCCGTTGCCATCTTTCCTCAAGTCTGATTTTTTATTATTGCGCGAGGGCTCGAATTTCTTCGTCTGTTAAAAGGCGGTTAGACTGTTTGGCCGCATCATAAATTCGTGAAATGCGATCTTCAGTCGCTTCAATGCCATTTTCGCTCAGCCAGAACAAGACATTTGATTTACCGCTCATTGGCCCTATTTCAACTTTTTGGCGCAACCCAAAATAATATGCAGGTACGCCTGAATAAACATTATTTGCTAACCATTCATCATTCTTTTTATAAGCTTTAATGACTGCGGCAGCGTGGACACCTGTTGCAGTACGAAAAGCATCTTTCCCCATTACAGGATAATTCTGGGGCACTGTAACTCCTGTAGCATGCGAAGCAAGTTCACAATAATCTTTCAAACAGCTTAAATCACGATCGATCCAGCCCAGAAGTTTTAGATTCACAAGGAGCAAATCCATCGGAGTATTTCCTACACGTTCCCCAAGTCCGATCGCAGCTCCGTGAACCTGATCAGCACCTGCAAGCCATGCAGCAAAAGAGTTCGCCAGATCCATTCCACGATCACGATGACCATGCCAATCGACACGGATTTTTTCGCCCGTATCATCAACAACTTTCCTTACGAATCGCACTAACGCCGTCGTTCCAACAGGCGTCGCATGACCGACTGTATCAGCAATGACGACTCCGCGTGCACCACATTCGATTGCGGTTCGATAGAGTTTCGCAATCGTCTCCGGATCGGAGCGTGTCGTGTCTTCGGTAACATAACTTACCGGAATCTGTTGTTTGGCCGCAAAAGAGATTGCTTCTTCGGTATGTTTTAACAAAACATCGATGGTCCAGTTTTCAGTAAATTGCCGGATTGGACTGGATCCAAGAAAGCAGAAGGCTTCAATTGAAACTCCTGTTCGTTGCGAAATTTCAGCAATCGGTTTGATATCGGAAATTAAAGTGCGGGCTGCGCAATTCGCATTGATTTTCAATTTGGCTTGAGCGATTTCCCGTGCTAACGCTTCAACATCGGCAACAGCGCGCGGTCCTGCACCAGGAAGACCGATGTCGGCTGTATCGATTCCAAGTTCATCCATATAATGCAGCAAGCGGATTTTATCTTCGATTTTAGGATCTTGAACTGAGGGGGATTGCAGCCCATCGCGTAGAGTTTCATCATCTAACAAAAGATTTTTCGGTTTTACCGGAATTCCTTTTTTATTCCAGTCATAGATCAAGTCATCCTTCGCTTCAAATGAACTCATCAGTCACCTCTTTTAAGTATAACGTACGGGCGGCCTTCTGGCGCCCCGATATTATGGCAGTGGAACGGCGCTAAGTCCCCCGGATGTAACTGTTAGAAAATATGCTCCTTTAAATGCAGTTCCATCAGGGCGCACGAGTGGAAAGTAGGTGGATTCGAGTGTTGCACTTTTAACCCAGGCGCTCTTTTCTTCTTGAGAATAATAATTGCGCCAAAAGTTCCAGAATTTTTCTTGGTACGGCTCAATCAACGGGTGCGCTGTCCTGATTTCCCACGCTTTGTGCGGATAGGCATTAAAACGTGGAGCCGTATCATAGCTGTTGTGGATGTATTCAATCTTACAAAGATTTTGAATTCCAATTACATTCAGAATTGGTTTGAAACGCAGCACACGTGCCTTTGCTGCGACTTGATCACCATAGGCATAAATCTCCGTGACCGGTGCACCTTCAGGAGTTTGGAATTCCACTTCATATGAAGTCAAAGTTTCCTTTCGCAGTGTTCCATTTGGAGGCTGCCATTCAACAAGCTCTTGTTTCTGATCACCGGTGAGCACCACTTTCAATACCGGTCTATCTTCGGTTAAGTATTGAAAACCAGACATCATTACAGCGAGTAAGCAGGCAATTAGAAGCACCATAACAAGCAAAGCCTTAAACAGAAAAAAAATTGGATGAGGCGCATAGGGTTGCCTCGAACGGCGCAATGCAAGAGTTCCAATTGAAATCATCATTACAACAAAGGCAATGATTGCAATTTGAGCCTGTGCGAGAATTTGTGCTCTTAAAAATGTAAAAAGAAGGGCAGCACAGCTTGCAAAAAACAGAAAGAAAAGAAAGTCGAACAGCCGAATGAATAAAGGTTTTCCTGCTGCAAACAGAAGCAGGAGCGATCGGATCGCAAGCACGCAAAGAATGGTCCAGCAAATTACACCAAACATTGATCAGTCTGCCTTAATTTGATTTTTTCCTTCTGTTGATTACGAGGCCCAGGATTGTTTTCGCTTCTTTCACCTTGAATAAATAGCTGAGCAACATCAAAAGAGCAAGGGATGCAACGATCGTTACTCCAAGTACGATTGATTTTTGTTGCAATGAATCGAGTCCAACCTGGACTGCGAGCCAGGTATGAAGCTGCCATGCCGCCACACCCATCAGCACACTCGCTATTGTGATCCGAATGATGGTAGAAAGCACTTCATGACCTTCAAGACTTCCAATTTTCTTACGTAGGGCATTCAAAAGTAAGCCTGTGTTTAACAAAGAAGCGAGAGATGTACCAAGCGCAAGACCAAGAAATCCCAATTTCTGAATCAACGCGAGATTAATTCCGATTTTCAAAAGGATTACCAGACCGGAGAATTGAACCGGTTTTTTTGTATCGCCAAGAGCATAAAATGTTGGCGTAACAATTTTAACAAGTGAATACGCAAAGAGGCCTATTGCGTAACAAAGCAAAGCATCGCCTGTATAAATCGTGTATTCAGGTGTGAAACGTCCGCGTTCATATAAGATTTGAACGATTGGATACCGCAGAAAAATTAGCCCCGCAGTCGCTGGAATATTCAAGAATGCCGCAAGTTTGATTGCATCAGCAAGATTTGCCTTCAATCCCTCCATATTATTCGCGGCTACATGTTGTGATGCACTTGTTAGATGGACAGTTGCGATTGCGACTCCGAAAAGCCCAATCGGAAGCTGCATCAATCGAAAGGCATAGTTGAGCCAGGAGACAGGTCCATTACCAAGATACGAGGCGAGTTGATTATCGATCAGGATATTGATTTGAGTTGCAGCAAGACCAAATGCTGCAGGCAGCATTAATCGAAAGATGCGTTGAAGTCCCGCATGTTTCCAATTGATCGTTAGACGATAACGAAAACCGCAGCGATGCAGTGCAGGAATTTGTACTGCGAGTTGTGCAACGCCGCCAACCAGGCTTCCGATTGCCATTGCGGTAATCGGCTCGAGCCCGAAGCGCGGCATCAATGGTGATAAGAAAATACCCGCCAGAATGCTGCAAACGTTAAAAAATGCAGGAGCAAGGGCAGGAACAAAAAACTTGCCGTAAGTGTTCAGGATCCCCATCACAGCCGCTGCAAGAGCTACAGTTAACAAAAATGGGGACATGATTCGAGTGAGATGCACAGTTAATTCGATCTTGCCTGGAATTTGAGCGAAACCTGAAACAAGCAGCAGGACGAGATACTTCGCAAAAAGTAGAATTAAAAGAGTAACAACACTCAGGATTACAACAAGAGCATTGAGAACAATATTTGCGAGCAGCCAGCCTTCTTCACGAGTTCTCTTTTGTTTGTATTCAGTGAAAGTTGGAACAAAAGCAGCGCTGAGGGCTCCTTCAGCAAATAGATCGCGAAGCAGGTTTGGAATTCGAAAGGCAGCAAAAAAAGCATCAGTAGCAAAAACAGTAAAGTATTTTGCAAGGACCATTTCCCGGATTAATCCAAGGATCCGGCTGATCAAAGTTGCAAACGAAACTGCCCCTGCTGTCCTTGCCAGGCTCTTTGTTTTTTGTGCCTGTTCAGTCATGTCGCGCTAGTATACCAGAGCGATTTTCACAGCAATCCTCAGGCCATAATCACCATTTCCACAGAGAAATCCACACTGTTGCCCTGTCAATATCTGAGTCTTTTTGTCTTGTTGTGTTACAGCTACTTCCAAACCGGAATGTATCAGGATGAGCCAAGCGTCCAATATGAAATGGACAGTGGTTTGATGATATAAATCGTTTTATCGTAATAATTTACATGTTATTTTGCTTATAAAAATTTGTATGGCATACATGTTGCTTTGAATATTAAACGCTATTCTAAATTGATCGACGAAGGAGTCGAATATGAGGAAAACGTTTTCCACAGCATTTTTGATTGTTGCTCTGGTATCCGTTGCAGCCGCTCAGGAAACTTTGAAAACTTTGACCCTTTCCAGTGAATTTGCGGGAATTGCAGGTACACCGCGCGTAACCAGAAATGGATTTAAGCATTTATGGCTTGTTGCATGGCGGCAAAATGGAAATCCAGCGAAAATTATGGGCCGTCTTGTTCAATCTGATGGAGCTCTGGGAGCCGCAAAAGTAATGACTTCCGGAGTTACGGCATTCGAGCAAAACTTTGATATTTCTTATGATTCTGTCAATTACACTTATGTGCTCGCATATGAAACCGCACAAGGATTACTAACACAATTCTTCAATGCAAATTTTGTAAAGACTGGTCCTGCTTCATTAATTGAAGGCGGTGTAACCAATAGTATGCCGCGACTTGCCTATGATCCTGTTGGAAAAAAATTCTTAATTTTTTGGGCTGGAAGTCAGGATGGAAATCCAAACCGCATTCTAAAAAGTAGAAATCTGGATCCAACGGGTAAACCAGCGGGAGACATCCGGAATCTTGCAACCGCGCCGGTTGGAAAAACCTGGGGACCTGGTTCGGTTTCTACCAATCCACAAAATGGAAATCTAATCGTAATGGTTCTTGAAAAAGGTGGCGCAGCATCAAGTCTCGTAGGTTTTACAGCGAAACCGGATGGTACGTTACTCAGAGCAGCTCCATCGCGATTTCAACCCACAACTGCTGGATTGAATACGGTTGGCGATTCAAGTTTTCTTGATGCCGGAACAGGATTCGGAATCTGGAGTGATAAGACAACAATTAAATATCGCAAAATCAGTTCATCCGGAACTTTTGCTTCAGGAACAAAAGCGATCAACAATGCCGCGGATGCAAACAGCATTCAGGCCAGTCTGGTTAATGATTCGCGCAATAGTCAATTTCTTGGTGTGTGGACACAATCGAATCAGGTGAAATCAGCCGCCTTAAATACCGCAAGTGGTTCAGTGATTAAGCAACCTTTTTCAGTTGCAACCTCTTCATTGACTCACACAAGAAACTCGAACACTTCATATGATCCACAACAGGGTAATGTGTTTGTTGTTTGGGAAGATTCAAACTCACCTGCATCCATAGCTGGCGGAGCCGCAGTGCGATTTAAAGCACGTGCCGCAATTTTCTTTTTGAATGGACAGACGACTCCTTCAGGAAATACGATCACCATCGGTGATAATTTCTTTTCGCCTGCTGAACTTACCGTTCCGACTGGTGCGACAGTGAAGTGGATAAACAATGGTCAAAATCCACATGACCCTACAGGTAACAATGGTGTATTTAATAGCCCCATCTTGAATAATGGACAAACGTTTGAATTCAGATTCACGCAGAGAGGTTCGTTCCCATATATATGTGTGATACACGGACAATCAATGTCCGGCACGATTACCGTTACCGCAGATCAGGAGCCACCTCCACGCTACTGATCTCCTTCCTTAAATTACACAGGGCCGCTGCTGTTTGTCAGTAAGCGGCCCTGATGCTTTTTCAAGTACTATTGCATATTGTACGATTGCAAATTGCAAAGTTTGTGGTTTGACACTTTGGTTGTCGAATGCTATTTTTACCCTTCTTTAGGTTTCAATCTGAAATCTGTGACATCTGAAATGTTGTTCTGGGGGATCGTCCAACGGCAGGACAGCAGGCTCTGGATCTGCTTATCGGGGTTCAAATCCCTGTCCCCCAGCCATTAACTCTCCAAAAAGTCTTGTCCGTTTTCCATTTATTAATACTAATCAGGTAGTTTGATCCCCGAATCTACTCGATAAATATGACTGTCACTAAAATCCGCAGTAGTTGCTTTAAAAAACCCGAGCAGCATTCAAAAGAGTTCGGAATCAGACATCTACCCACCTGACTGGCTTGAAGACCTTTTTGGAATTAATGCTAGGTGAATTCCTAAACTTGATTTGACCAAACAAGAGCGATCAGAATCTATTGATTGTAACTGGAGATTATCAAAAATTAAAGGGTGATTAGAGTTAAGCAATCCGAAACTGCATTGTTGCTTCATAGGGATTGAGTATAATCTTAGAGCACATGCTCACTAGATCGTTTGTAAGTTCTTGACGTACACGAGCAGATATGCCCTCTCGCCTAATGCTTACTTTCAGCCGGCCCGGCAGGATGATTGGTGCCACGTTGGGTTGCTATCTCGCCTGTCTATGGTTCATGGCGGGCCCTGCTTACGCCCTCGATCCGAATAAACGGATCACTCAGTACTTGCATAAATCCTGGCGAACACAAGATGGGTCTCTTCCGGCCGCCGGAAATTCGATCACGCAAACTTTGGATGGTTTCCTTTGGTTGGGCGCCGGATCCCAGGGTATGTACAGGTTTGACGGTGTGCGGTTTGTGCCCTGGCCTATACCGATAAAAGGTAAAGCGATCAAAACGATTACCAATGTCCATGGCGACCGTTCAGGCGGGCTCTGGGTATTAGGGGAGCGTGAAATCATTCACCTGAAAGCGTGGTGTGGTCGCTTCTCATCTGGAGTTGCGAGGCCTTCAACTTTTCGAACGCATTCGCGAGGATTCCTGACGGCTCCTTATGGGTGGTACGAGGCCAATATGATGTTTCAGACGCGCCTCTTTGCCGAGTCACCGACAGCGCGGTTCAGTGTTTCGGTAAAGCCGACGGGATACCGATTGCCCCGGCAGGCTCCTTACTGGCCGAATCCGACGGAGGTTTCTGGCTCGGAGGGCAGACGGCGCTCGTTCATTGGCGTAACGGCGCCTCGAAGCTGTACCCGATTGAAGGGCTCAAGCACAACGCAGGAGGTATCGGAGTGAATTGCCTGGTGCGTGGTGCGGATGGCTCTATCTGGGTCGGCATACTCAAGGCAGGACCCGGATTAGGGCTTGGACGTCTAACGGATGGTGTCTTTAAACCCTTTGTAACAGCCCGGTTTGATGGCAGTAAATTGCCCGTCTCCTCCATGAGGCTCGACCGCCAGGGCAGCTTTTGGGTAGGCACGACGAATCAGGGGCTGTTTCGTATTCATGGGGATGTTGTTGAGCATTACGGAAGGGCGGACGGACTGTCTGGTGATTTCGTTGAAGGTCTCTTTGAAGACCGAGACGGGACTCTCTGGGTTACTACTACTAATGGAGTAGACAGCTTCCGTGATCCGCCGATCACCGTCTTCTCCGCAGTGGAAGGCCTAGCGTTAGATGCAGCGGCAGGCCTTCTGGCGACCAGAGACGGGACAATCTGGATCGCAAACGCTGGATCGCTCGATCGCATCGTTAATGGGACCGTCATCTCTATCCGGGCAGGGCAAGGTCTTCCCGGTTCTCAAGTCGCTTACATGCTCGAGGACCGTGCGGGGGACCTTTGGGTGGGAGTGGATGAGGGGCTCTATCACGTGAAGAATGGGCAGTTCCGCCGCATCGACCCGCCGGACAAGCCGTTCGGAATGGTGCTTGCGATGATTGAGGACATAGATGGGAATATATGGGCCGCCTGTGCAGGCCCTCCGCGAAGACTGCTGCGAATTCGCGATTTCCGGGTCGTCGAAGAGTTCTCCGCCTCGCAAATTCCGCCCGGACATTACTTCGCTCCCGATCCAAAAGGCGGAATTTGGATCACCACTCTGGAGGGAGAAGTCATACTCTTGCGGAATGGCGCCATTGAAACAAGGTTTCCGCTAAACCCCGGAGGTGATCCGTATAATCGCCAGATCATCGTGCAGGCGGATGGTTCCGTGCTTGCCAGTTCCGAAAACGGGCTTGTTGGATGGCGGAAGGGTAAGGTGCAGCGAATGACAACGAAAAACGGGTTGCCCTGCAATACCGTGGTTTCCTTCATTCAAGACAAACAGAAACAGTGGTGGCTTAACACCCACTGCGGAGTTATCCAATTTCCAGATTCCGAACTCCAGCAATGGTGGGCCAACCCCGAAGCGATAGTTCACACTCGGCTGTACGATGTCCTTGACGGAGCCCGGCTATCAGGGCAACCGTCTTTCAATTCTGCGGCTTTATCTCCGGATGGACGCGTGTGGTTTGCTACCGGATATGTGGTAATGATGCTGGACCCATCCAGACTCGCGAAAGAATCTCCACCGGCGGTGACTTTCATTGAATCGATCACGGTTGACCGAAAGGAATTTGCACCGACCGATAAACTGAGACTCTCCCCGCACCCGCGTGACTTGCAGATAGATTACACCTCACCTTCGTTTCTTAATCCCGAGAAGGTGAAATTCCGTTACCGCCTGGAAGGCTATGAATAGTGATTGGCACGACGCCGGCACGCGCCGGCAGGCATTTTACACGGACCTCCCTCCGGGGAACTATTCATTCCAGGTCGATCGCCAGCAATAGTGACGGCGTCTGGAACAATACTCCCGCTAAGCTGGCTTTCTCAATCGCTCCGGCCTACTACCAGACAAACTGGTTCCGCGCTCTCGGCGTCGTTATTCTTCTGGCACTTCTCGGAGGGGCTTATCAGCTGCGTGTGCGCCAACTTCGGCAAGATTTCAAGAAGCTTCGGGATGTAATCGAAACCATTCCGGCAATGGCTTGGACCGCTCTTCCGGATGGCTCTAATGAATTCGTAAACAGGCGCTGGGCGGAATTTACGGGTTTGTCTGCGGAGGATACGGTCGGGTCGGGTTGGACGGCTGCAGTTCACCCGGAGGACCTTTCATTATGTATGGATAAGTGGCGCGCCTCCATCGCGAGTGGTGAACCATACGAATTCGAGGCCCGCTTTCGTAACGCCGCAAATGGAGAATATCGTTGGCTGTTGGCTCGGGGTGTTCCGCTGCGCGATAAACACGGAAAGGTCCTCAGGTGGTATGGAATTCTCACTGACATCGAAGACCGCAAGCGGATCGAAGAAGCTCTTAAGATCGAAGTTGAGGAAAGATCCAGCTTGCTCGACCTGACACACGATACGATCTCGGTTCTCGACATGGAGTTCGTCATTAAGTATTGGAATCAAGGAGCCGAAGAATTCTACGGATGGACTCAGGAAGAAGCCATCGGCAAGAGATCGGATGAACTTCTACGCACCATTTTTCCAAATCCAGTCGAGGAAATCCGGGTAGAGCTGCTGGAGAAGGATCAATGGCAGGGCGAACTGAGGCGATCCAAGGCGAACGGCGATCAGGCTGTCATTCTCTAGCCGGTGGTCTTTGCGGCGGGATCAGCAACATCGTCCGGTCGCCATCCTCGAAACCAGCAACGATATCACAGCCCGAAAACGCTGGGAGGAGAGAATTCAGGCTCTCAACCAGGAGCTTGCAAAACGGTCGATGGCGCTGGAGACCAGCAACAAGGATCTGGAAAGCTTCGCTTATTCCGTGGCGCACGATCTTCGGGCACCTCTGCGCCACGTGTCGGGTTTTGCGGAGCTTCTGAACAAGTCAGCGGCCGCCTCTCTCAATGAGAAGAGCACCCGCTATGTAAGCCTGATTCTGGAAGAGTCGAATCGGATGGGCAGCCTGATCGATGATCTGCTGGCGTTTTCTCGAATCACCCGCGCCGAGACGCACAATTCCATGATCAACCTGGAGCAGCTCGTTGCAGATGTCATTGCCGAAGTCCGCCGGGATACAGCGGCGACGCAAAATCACTTGGAAAACAGATTCATTGCCTGAGTGGTATGGGGACCGCTCGATGCTGCGGCTGGCCCTAGTCAACTTGATTTCCAACGCCGTCAAATTCACACGGAAACGGCAAGAGGCGGAGATCGAGATCGGATGCACGGAAAGAAAGGACGATCACGTGGTGATATTCATTCGAGACAATGGGGTGGGCTTCGACATGAAGTATTACACCAAGCTGTTCGGTGTTTTTCAACGGCTTCATCCGCAGGAGGACTTCGAAGGCACCGGCATCGGTCTGGCTACAGTTCAACGCATCATACATCACCATGGCGGCCGCGTCTGGGCGGAGGGCAAAGTGGATGGCGGCGCCACCTTCTACTTTTCACTTACCAAGAACAAGCAGAACTAACGTCTACGCTCTGAACGACGATCAAGAAGAAGTTGCAAATTTACAAACTCAGCTTTTGAATCTCTGAACGATTGTTCGTCTATGCTGCAGAACGTCTTTTAACCATGGTGCGCTTACTGCGAATGCTGTATCTCAACCTGAGATCATACAGAGCCAGACGTACTAAAACGGACTGCATTCTCTTATCCTTTGTTTTCTTCTCTGCTGCATCATACAGAGTCGCAATCAAGTCACCTAATCGAATCGTTGTTTTCATCTTCATTTCCTCCTGTGCTGACGATTTCGTTTGCAATGAACGGGCCAAGCTGAGCGTTCGAGTTGATCGTCGGGTGCATCGATTTTTGAAGACAGAATGTCGTCTTCTGCACGTCTTTCCGTTGACAGTTGGCAAAACGTTTTTGACACTTCCTACTAAACAGTGAATTAGCGGGCGTTCGGTTTGGCTGCCCAGTGTTCTTTCTTACCTCGCATCCCAACGGGTAACGCCAATCCAACTCGATGGCGGGACATCTCGCCATCGGGAGTGAGGTTGGCAAGCATTAGCGCGGCTGCATCGGCATAGGAGACAATCATTTCAGGGATACGTGAGACGAAGAAAGGCAATACAAAAGCTCCAGGCAGAAACCTGGTAAACGAAGGGATCTGTACGGGCAATCGGTCAAGCGATATTCGCATTCGATCCAGCCCTAAAGGTTGCTGATGAACCATTGGCCCCGGACACAGTATTCGCCAGTCTAATGTGGTTTGACGGATGCGGTCGAAATTAGCGCGATGCGGCCAATAAGTGGACGAAATGCGAGGGAGATCAACGCCCTTTCGACTACGGTCATCAAGGTCTAGCAATGCTGCACCTGCCATAAACCAGCAGACAGGCCGATCTTGGTGAGGTAGGGATTCCAGACTGGTCACGATGCGATCAATAAGATCAACGAAGATTTGGCCCTTGGGTGACCAAACCTGCTGTGCTAATAACGACATCATGATTTCTGAGAATGGCTGTCAGATCAGCTGCAGGCACTGTTGCTAGATCAGCCTGATGACACTGTGACCTGCTCTCGAAGTTCGGCCTCGTAACTTGGATGGTGTTCGCACCAAAGTTGAAACTTCGTGGTTCGCCGAAACGGCTTGTTGGGCAACATGCCGACCGAGAGAGCCGGTCGCCCCAAGGATGAGTATTTTTGACATTGATAACTCCAAAATTAGGGTAGATACCGCGTTTGAAGACGGTGAACTTTTCACTTGCATTAGGTCAGGTTGTGCATCCAGTGCAAGCCTTCCGAACACTTGTTGTGAAGTGATGACGCGATGGGGCCTACTGTTGGTGAAGAAAGTAATCGCCCAGTTAAAAAGGACAGTGATCCGGTTCCGAGGGTCAGCCAAACGAACAACGTGGATGATGAGCCACATAACCCATGCTATAAACCCGGAAAATTGCAGTTTTCCTACTACTCCGATCGCGCGAAATTTTGAGATGGTCGCCATTGAACCCAAGTCGCGGTAACGGAACGGCCGTTGCCTTGTATCGCCCGAAAGGCGTCGGGTGATTGTCTGTGCTGCGTGCTGAGCAGATTGAACAGCGACCAGCGCCAATTGTGGCAGTTGCTGAAGATTCATCAAATCGCCAACTACGAAAACTTCAGGATAACCAGGAAGCGTGCAATCAGCTTCAACCTTCACTCGTCCGGATCGATCAAGTTCTGCGCCAGCTTTTTCAGCAAGAATTTGGCCGAGTGGTGAAGCCTGAACTCCAGCGGCCCATATCTTTGTCGCCGCCTCGATGCGCTGTATATTTGGATCCGTAGAGTCCGTTTCGATCCCTAGATCATCTACGCGGGTCACCTTCGTTCCCAGATGAATCTCTATTCCTAAGTCTCGAAGGTCGCTCTCAGTCCGCTTGCGTAGCTGCTCCGGAAATGATCCCAGCACCGCCGGTCCGGCATCTAGAATGATGATGCGCGCTTGCGACGGATCAATGTTGCGGTAATTCCGTTTCAGGGAGTGAGACAACTCAACCAGCTGGCCCGCGACCTCGACGCCCGTAGGGCCGCCACCTATCACTACAAACGTAAGCCAGCGACGTCTTGCGGCGCGATCCGGCTCACGTTCGGCCATCTCGAATGCTCCAAAGATGCGTCCGCGCAATTCGAGCGCGTGATCGATCGTCTTCATCCCTGGCGCATGTTCAGCGAACTCAGGATGTCCAAAGTACGACTGCTTTGCGCCCGCTGCCATAATCAAACTATCGTATGGAATTTCACTGCGAGAACCGAGGGTATCTATCATGACATGACGCGTTTGAAGATCGACATCCTGAACTTCTCCCAATAAAACCTGCGCATTCTTTTGGCGCTGAAGGATGTCGCGTATCGGCGCCGCAATTGCGCCCTCAGAAAGAATTCCTGTCGCAACCTGGTAGAGCAACGGCTGAAATAAGTGATGGTTTGTCCGATCCACCAGTGTGATGTCAACAGCAGCACGCCGCAGCGCTTTCGCTGCGAAGAGTCCACCAAACCCGCCGCCCACGATCACGACTCGATGGCGGCCAATCTGATGACCCGTAAAATTCTCTTGTTTTTTGTTGAACGTTGATAATTTCATTTTCCTTCCTCCATCAAAAGTTGATACCGAATTGGGAGCCGATCACCACTGTGTTCTTGAGATTGCCCGTGCCGCCGGGCTGAATGATGTATTGAAAGTCCGGCTGGATGAATAAGGCACCCTTCCGCAAGTCAAAGCGATAAGTCAGTTCGATCACTGTCTCATAATCTTGGGTACCTCCATCGGGACGAGGACGCTGTCCATTTTGCTGGGCTCGCTGCAGGTTTTCGCTGAAGTGTCCGGATGCCACACCTAACGAAACGACATCCCGCGGGCGTGCGGCGAACATTCCACGCGCGGAAACGCCGGCCGTAATGAACAAAGGTAACTGCTGGATGTCGGAATTCGGTGCGACAGTGACCGACCCGAAGACGCCAAATCCACGGTTGCTGCCGGGACTGCTGAATGGGACGAGTACCTGATCGAAGAGGGCATAAAAGCCCCAGCTACCGCTCTTTTCCGCGCCGGACTCGAAATCCACTAGCGTGGAACGGTCGTACCAGGCGCCTAGCTTATAGTTGCCGAGCAATTGGTTATCCCCAGGTAGTCCACTAATCTGGTAACCGGCCTCGCTAATTGAGAAAAGTGGTCCGTTCAGTGAAAAATTCACACCATGGTATTTGTTTTCGCGGATCTCGGGATCGCCATTGTAAACGCCGGTCATCAGGTAGCTTCGCTTTGTAGGTTTCACCTTTACGAGAGCCGCCCAGGTGCCGTAGTAGGCGCTCATGCCCGGTGCACTTAATATGATTCCAAAAGGGTTGCCGCAAAACGCGTTTGACATGAATCCAAAGTTGTAAGGTGAGACCAGAAAGTCATCCATCGCTGGGAAGCGTCCGAGCCGGAGCTCCATCTGACCATCAAACAACTCCTGCTGATAGGAAAGATCAATAAGGCGGTAAGTCTGGAAGCCATAAATCTGTTGCGCGCTAAAGATGTTGCCGATTTCAGTTACCGAAAGACTGTCGTTCCAGCGTTCGGAAAATGACGCAAAGATGGAGCCTTTCTTCAGCCCCCACATCTTCTGGAGGTCGAAGAACAAGCTTAGCTCAACACTAGTTGGCGCAGTCGTGCCTTGGGATCGGCCACCGCTCGGGTTTCCGGCGAAGTCAGTAATGAGTACCAGTCTTGGAGTAATGCCAGATTCTTCAAGTTTCGATCTCAACCGGCCCCAGTCACCCAACAAATGTTCAGATGGCAGCAGCAGTTGAAACACCCGCTTCGTAGGGTCTTGAAAAGAGTCGTTGCTTTCCTGGTCCTGGGAAAACACTAAGCTTGTACAAGTCAGTAGCAAAAGAGCAAGCAGAACCAGTCGATTTTTCATGTCATCACCTTGATGAAGTTAGCGCTGGGGCCGTGATTGTTAACGTTTCCTCGGTCGCGGCTTTAGGACGTGATTCGATAATCAACCGTGCGCTGCGGCGATAGGTGACCAAAAGACGGAGCCAGTTTGCGAGTATCGATACCTTTGAATGCCCGCCTGCGAGAGTTCTAAGATGAAGCAACCCCCACATCAGCCAAGCAGGAAAGCCAGTGATCGATTTATCACCGTACTCAGCAACACCTACATGCCGCGTAATCGTTGCAAGCTTGCTCGCCACGAATGGGTCTGGAGGAGGGGGGAGTGGCCGTCCCCCAACCGGGAGGCAATCAGTTTGCCAACGTAGTGGCCTTGTTCTTGCGCAACCGATGCGAGACCCGGAAGAGGTCGGCCATCAGGCCCTATCACAGAAGCTGCATCGCCAACTACGAAGCACTCAGGATAACCAGGAACTGAGAAATCCTTTTCAACCGGTACTGTACCGTTCGGTTTTAGATCTACACCTAGCGTTTTTGCCAGTGGCACGCCCTGTACACCTGTGCACCACAGAACTGTAGCTGCATCTATCCGCTCGGCGCCGATCGATACGCCGCGCGCATCCACATGCGTAACTGGAACGCCGAGTTTCACCTCAACTCCGGCACGTTGGAGTGCGCGGGTCGCATACGACGAATGTTTTTCACTGAATGAGGGCAGCAATCTAGCTCCCGCTTCAACAAGCACAATGCGCGCTTGGCGGATGTCAATATTACGGAAGTCTGCCGGCAAGGTCCGCTTCACGAACTCGCTGATGGTGCCTGTAATAGCCACTCCTGTTGGACCGCCCCCCACCACAACGATTGCCATATAAAACGCACGGGTTCCGGGATCCGCTTCCATTTCCGCCTGTTCGAATGCACTCAAAAGCCGATTCCGAGCTGCAATGGCATCCTGAAGTGTTTTCAACCCTTGCGCATGTTGGGCCCATTCCGACTCGTGGCCGAAATAACTGGTTTGCGCTCCTGTTGCTATCACGAGCATGTCGTAGGGGAGATCGTCTCCTTCGCCCATAACGACAACACGGCGTTTTACATCTACGCGAAGGGCCTCACGCATTTCCACTTTGACATGAGGCATCTTGTTCAAAAGCGAACGGATAGGAGTCGCGATTTCCGCAGGTTCAAGGATCGATGTGGCGACTTGAAAAAGGAACGGCTGAAAAAGATGATGATTGTTTCGGTCCACCAGCGTTATGTCGGCATCGACGTCGCGCAACTGACGGACGACGGCAATACCCGCAAACCCGCCACCGATGACTACCACTCTGGGCCGACATGGCCCTGCTGCACAACTCTTCACACTCATGCTGCACTCTCCTTCACCACTGAAATTTGTTGTGCGCGGAGACGCGCTTTGGCCAGGAGGCTGCGGGAGCGTGGTGTGTCGCGCAGCTTCCAATTTGCGAAAGCCAGTTCCACCGCATGCTCTGGCCGATTGCCAACTCCCATGAAGAAGGCTGCAGCATGATCTAAATAGGCTTCGGGGCGTCGTGCCAGTAGCAGCTCATACTCTGCCGCTGCATGTTCCGCCTCGGTTCTAACTTTGCAGTCACCACGTGCAGCGAGGATCTCTGCATAGATCGCACGATATTCAGGATCGTCGGAGGTTGTGAGCAGCGGCATGATGAGAGTCTCTGCAAAATCTAACTGCCCGCGGACCAAAGCGACCTCGGCGCGATGCCCACGTCCTGGAGCATGTGCGGGCAATATCACTTCAAGCTCGGCAAAAATCGTCTCAGCCTGATCCAGATCACCGCGTCGCATCGCGCTCACTCCCCATTCGAACAGTAGCTGTCCGCAGGGCAAAGGCGATAGGCCATGATCTGCTTCGAGCGCGGCCGCATAGCAGTTTTCGGCCACTGACCATTCATCCATTTCCGCCAGCAGTGACGCGAGTGCCCCAAGTGTATCAATGCCAGGATTCTCTTTCGCCATTCGTTCACGAAGAACGCGCGCTTCGGTGTATCGTCCTGTCGCCTGAAGTACTGCCGCCCTTTTGACGTCAATTTTGTGCGTTGGATATCCGGCTGCGCCTGCACGATCGAGAAGAGAGTTTGCTTCGTCAAAACGATGAAAACGTTCCGCAAGCTGAGCAAGAATGTAGGCCGCAGTAGCCGTATTGGGAGAAAATGCAATAGCCTTGGTGGCCAATATTTTTCCGCGGTCATGATCCGAGATATGGCCAAGCAAGTCACCGCGAAGAAACAGAAGCTTCGACAGTATTAGAAGATCATCAAAAGTAGTCGAACGTTGCAAGCGTCGCAGCTCCAAACTATCGATCGTGGCCGAAAGATTGGAGACGGCGATTCGCCCACTCGTGTAGCGTTTTCCTTCGATTTTCATGACTTTTTCAACCCTGTCAGTAATGCCGGATAGCCGCGTGTCAACGAGCCACCGTCGATGGCGATCGTTTCGCCGTTGATCGATCTGGCGCCATCGGAAGCGAGAAATACTGCGGCCGCTGCAATCTCTTGCGCTTCAACCGCACGCCTCATCGGGATGCAGCTCATGAATAGCTCACGCATCGCTGGATTTTCCAACTCCTTCTTTGTCAACGGCGTCTCCACCATACCTGGCGCAATGCCGACGACACGAATACCGGTACTGCCAAGCTCCAGCGCGCCGCATCGCGTGATCATGTCCACGCCGGCCTTGGCCGCACAATAAGCCACCTGACCTTCACCGGGCTGCCGTCCGTTCACCGATGAGATATTGATGATGACGCCCGGACGTCCTTGCTCAAGCATTTGCAGAGCGGCATGTTTCACACCGTAGAAGACTCCACCAAGAGTCACTGCCTGAACGGATTTCCACTTTTCAGCAGTCAATTCAATAAGCGGTGCAATCGCACCAAAGCCGGCGCAATTCACTACGATATCCAATGAGCCGAAGGCAGTGCGTGCCTGGCGCATAGCGCCTTCAACTTGATTTTCGTCCGACACATCAGTGACCTGGCCCTTGGCACGAGCACCAAGCTCGCTGACAACGGTTTCCAGTGCTTTCGCGTTTACATCGCAGAGCAGCACGCTTGCACCGGCTTCGAGAAATGCTGTTGCGATCGCTTTTCCGATGCCAGATGCAGCACCAGTCACGACCGCGCCTTTGCTTTTTAACATAGTCATATTAACCTCTCAAAAATGCCGGAAGCGGCAAGTCAGTTCGATTGTTTGGTTCACGCACATAAGGAAACGACAAACTGGCGGGCTTTGTGGGAACATCGACTCCGTCACCGAACCGCTCGCCTCGCGCGCCATTCACCATCAAGGTGAGCAAGTCATCCAGGATGTCATCATCAAGCCAACGACCACCACTGCTTTTGTGAGGTTGGCCATCGAGGATCGCCCGTTCAATTTCGAGGAAATTGCCCGGTGCGAATGGATGAGCAAGGTCGAGGATCGTGTAGTCGTCGATCAGCAGATCGCGTAAGGGATGGTGCCCATCTGGCGTTAAAGGCCATGCGGTTTTTTGGTCAAGACTATCGAAGAAAGCCAGGTTCGCGTCCATACGCGACTCATAGAACGGTCGATATTCCTCGGAGAGCGCAAAGGCATCTTCCTTATTATATAGATCTCGTAGCTCAACACCCTTCGTGCGTGGATCGCGACTCGCGTTCCTCAAAACGACGTTTTTGATCTCCGCCCGCCCGAAACGTTCGATCCGGATCGCCCTGCCAGGCCGGGACACAATGTTTTCCGCAATGACGCCAACAAGTGTATTGCCCTCGAAACGTTTGACTATAGGTGCGAACGGAATCTCGATGACGATCGACAACACGTCTCGCAACTGAACCGTGTTTGCGGCGGTGTCAAAGGACATTTTGCCGGAAAGATCCGTGCGGACCGTCGCCTCGACATCCATGAAGAATGGGTCGCTGACGAGTCCGGTAAAGACGCGGATACCGTTCTTTTCTAATGATTCGCCAACTACGAAGCTCGCCTCGTGCCCGTCTGACGTGATGACACTGCCCTTCTGAACTGAGCTTCCCTCCGGCACATCATTAAACGTGAAATCAATCGAATATTCCGCCGCACCATATGTAATGTTGCCTCCCGACCGTGTTAGCGGCCGTAGTCGAAAGCGGTGAGTGAGAACATCGCTGAAAAAAGACTGCACGTTTGCCATCGGAAATACATTCATGATGAGGACAAGATTCCCGGGTTTTTCGGGGCTGGGAAACGCGTAAAAATCGGTGATATCGATCGATGGATCGCCTATCACCGCTGGACCACTGAAATGATCTGACATTTTGATTTACTCCTTGTTTAATCAGAATTTTTGTTCGATAATGCCTTTCAGTGCATTGAGGCCAGGGACGAATAAATATTCGCCACCTTTTACATGCACGAATGTGGGCAAATCAAATAGGAACGGTCGTGTAGCGCCAGGCACCGACATCTGCGAAGCCTTCGCCGCCCACGCCGTTGATCGGATCCTGCTCGCTCGGATCTAGCCCGAGGAACTCACCGCCCTTCATCCATTCCTTCTGGACGAATTCGAACTGGCGTTCAATGTCGGCATTGATGAAAAGATTGATCAGGCCACGATCCACACCATCGTCCTCAAGCATCCCGTCCAGCAGATGCGGGCCGTACTCCACGCCGCGTCTGATCAATCGGTGACGTCTTACCGCGGTCGCGCGTTTCAACGGTGTAGCCCGCGGGTTGCTACGGCGCAGATGCGAACCGATCGGACACCGCAGACCTTGTTCGTCGCCTGCATATGTGAAATTGTTACGACGCTCAGGATCCGCTGCGATCGCGAGGTCGTCTTTATCGGGAGACAGATCAACCGGACAACCACTGCGCCATCGCCCCATCATTTTGGCGGCTACCAGATCCTGATGATCTTTGTCATCGTTGCCGTACAGAGACTTCGCAGCGGTCGCCAGATATCGGCGAAACGCAGCCACATCCTGATACAGTTTGCGGAATACCATGTACGTTCCATTGCGTCGCAATTCGAATGGTTCGGGGGTCTGCGTACCGGGCGGGCCTACCTCATCCTCATAGCCGAGCAGGAACTCGCCCGGTTTTAGTGGACGCCAAGTTCCATCCTCCTGCTGCACTCCATCGCCCGGATACCATGGCACGTCTGCACCTTCGATCGGCGGCTGTGAAATCGGATCAGCAAAACCGAAATGTTCGCCCTCGGAGCCGATTCCGTTTTGATGCGCGAGCGCCATCGTATCCTGCACGAAGCGAATCTCAACGCCACCTGTAGCCTCCATCTCGGCGCGAATGATCCGCATTGCCTCTTCGCGGCCCTGGTCAGAATCCGTTCGAATCCATCCCATAGCATGAATGTCTGGACCGCCGAGACCCCCTTCCCAATGTTCGGGCGCATGCGATCCAACATCACCCACTTCATGGGCGCGCCCCCGCATTCCGAGCCGGAACGCCACCGGGAAAGCTGTTCAGCGAAGGCTGAGACAAGCCCGAGCGCCTTCAGCCCTTCGTAAGTGAATCCGATGTTGACTGTGAATCGGATACCATGCTCTTCCTGACGCGTGTTGACGCGTTTGAACATGTTACTCAGCCACGTACGCGCTTTTGCACCGTCAAGAAACTTGAAGAAAATGTGACGTCCGTAACGCATCAAGATAGGCGCCACGACATTGTCCTGAATGTCATGAAGATTATTTTTCAGATCAGCAGATCTGAGAGAAATTAAAGTTTGCATTTTGTTATCCTCCTAACTGCAAAAGTACTCACCATTACTGAGCGGATAAGATCGACCTTGGGTGGTCGCCCAAGGCCGATCCACCTGCCGCCGATTCAGGACCTTTGCGGGTTCTTTTTCACGCCCAACCGCTCGGGGACGTCGGTGTATTGCGGCTGGTTGGCCACGTCGGTATCGATAGCGGCACCGCTCTGGATGAACTCGTAGGGCTTGGCCAGCTCGCTGAAGAAAGCGTTGACCTTGTCCTCGAGATTGCCGCCTCCTTTGGCGACCGCACGCTGGAACTTCTGCGTCTTCTCGTACCAGTCGGCCATCTTTTGGATCTGGCCTAAGTTCAGGCTCGGAAGAGCGTCGTAACAGACCATGGTCTTGATCTGCCCGCGTGCGATGTAATTCACGATGTCGCGCGCCGTCGCGTCGGGGCCGGTCGGACAGCCGATGCATGTGCCCCAGGCCTTCAACAGGTTCTCCTTTCCGTTGAGCACGAAGTCATCGAAGTACTTCTCGAGGCTGCTATCGAACTGCGAGATGAAGTAGAGGGTGGGACCGAACTCGGTGCTGGTGCCGACGAACCAGCGGGCCGTCCTGATGAGACCAAGCATCGTCGTCGCCTCGGCGAACGTCTTTCCAGGGCCTGTCCAGAAAGGGGCCTCGCGGCTTAGGGCATTCTCCATGTCCACAAGGTCGGCATCGGGCTTAAGGGGCCACATGCCCGTGAACTCGTGGATCTCCTCACCGTTTGCGCCCTTCATGACCAGGCCGGGGTGACGCAGGTCATACCCGCCGGCAGATGTGTTTGGTGCAGATTGCTCTGTTGTTATCTGTTGTTTCTGACTCATTTTGAAATAACTCTCCTTTTTTTTTGATGTGATGCGTGAAGGGGACCGAACAACTCGAACCGTTCGAGCTCTGATCCGGCCAAAACCGCGTATTAGCCGTTCTAGCTTGTACCTAACGATTCACGCACTCGCATGGGACTTGAGCAAGCGATGTGCCATAAACGCATCGACTACCGCTCGGTAATTTGTCAAATTTTGACCAAAGAAAAATTGACAATTGTCAAATGTTTTTTTGACATTTTATTTACTGAAAGGAGATTTGGATTTGTTTAAATCAAGTCATGAGGACACGAAGGAGGTTTTGAGGCAAGTTGCTTCAAGAAAAAAGTTGCTACAAAGGTAGTATTATAGGAGTAGTAATTGTGGAAATGAAAGGGGCCAACCTCTTTAGTGGCGGCTAATACCTCCTGGGGAGTGACTTACTTTTCAACAACAGCATCACCGCAAGAAACATTGACCAAAGACAATGCGTTTGACAGGTGGATCATCCAGTCGCTTCGGCGTTTACCGTCTTTAGGGCTAAGCCATAAACATGGTGCGGTTTTTGCACTAATGGAGTGTAGTTCGAATTTCAATCGATGAATTTAGTCGAAAAGGAGGAAGACATGAGTGACTACAACGAACAGACCCTGATGGAAGCGGTTACCGACCGCGTTGCCGCAACACCCGACCCGCGTCTGCGGCAGATCATGACCAGTCTGGTCAAGCATCTGCACAGCTTTGTGCGTGAGGTACGGCCAACCTGGGAGGAATTGATGGCCGGTATCCAGTTCCTCACGGCGGTTGGCCAGAAGTGTGATGACAAGCGGCAGGAGTTCGTTCTGCTCTCGGACACGCTTGGGGTGTCGATGCTGGTCGACCTCATCAATCATGGAAAGGTTGGCAATGCCACCGAGTCGGACCTGCTCGGGCCAGCCTTCGTCGAGGTCGCACCGGAACTCCCGCTGGGGAGTAATCTTGCCAAGCACTCAAGCGATGGCGAGCCTTGCGTGATCACCGGCAGTGTCGCAAGCCTCGACGGCACCCCGCTGGCGGGCGCAGTGGTGGATTTCTGGGAAGCCGACGGTGACGGGCTGTACGATTTGCAAAAACCCAACGGTCTCAGCCTGCGGGCACGGCTGCGGACGGATGCTTCAGGCCAGTTTTGGTTCCGGGCGGTGCGACCGGTGAACTATGGGATACCACCCGACGGGCCAGTGGGTGCCATGCTGGAGGCCACCAAGCGGCATAACATGCGCGCCGCGCATTTGCATTTCATGATCAGCGCCCCAGGGCACGAGCGTCTGGTGACGCAGTTGTTCGTCACAGGCGACCAATACCTCGATTCGGATGCGGTGTTTGGGGTGAAAGAATCGTTGGTGGTCGACTGTGAGCGCGTTAAGACGCGTGAAGAAGCGGCGAAATACCAGGTCGAAGCGCCGTTTTATCGGATGCACTACGACTTTGTGCTCAAGCCTGCGCAGGCATGACATGGCAACCGCAAGACAACTTCCCGCCGATGTGTATCCCGAAACCCTCTCGCGCTTGCCACCGCTGAAACGCGAGACCTTGAACATGGCACAGCAGAAGGCCTACGACCGGCTGGCGGCGCCACGTTCGGGACACTTGAATCTCGCGGGCATCAAGGGGCCTGGCGGAGTGATCCTGCGCATGCCCAAGCTCGCCCAGTCCCTGGACGACCTCAACCGTATGCTGCGTTCCGAGCTGGGGCTTGATGCGCGCTTGGTTGAGTTAACCATTCTCGCCACCGCGCGGGAGATGCAAAGCCAGTTCGAGTGGGCCATGCATGAACCGGTCGCGCTGGAACTGGGTGTTCCCGCTGCGACCATCGACATGATCCGTCACGGCAGGCCGCTTGCAGATGTACCAGAAAGAGAGGCTGCGCTCATTCATCTCGCGCGCGAGGCGGTGGGGGCGAAGCAGGTTACGCCAGCGACGTACGCGAGAGCCCTGGCGCTTTTTGGCGAAGAAGAGTTACTTCACTATAGCGTCTTGATCGCCAGCTACGCGCAGGTCGCGATCCTACTTTCCATCGTTGGGCAGGAACTGCACGATCACCAGTCTCCGGGATTGCCGGAGTAGGAAAAGCATTGAAGCGCCGCGAAGGGAGCAGAGGCGTCAGAACCTTTTCTCCAGACCACTTTGCTGTTAGGGCCGGGAGTTCTCAAAGGATCCTCAGGCATATCATCAGTGTACTCCTGATAGTGGAAAATCAGGCAAATTGAAACGAAGAACGATTGTTCTGCAGTTCGGCCTGTGTAAGGCGATAATCCAGAGAAGTGGCGAGATCCTGCAACTCCGCCTTTTTCAGCGCGGCAAGCGTTTCGCCGTTTTTTGCGTTGTCACGGAACCGACCCTAGGCTGTTTGCGCTAATCCGCTGTGGCGCTTCCCCATCGCCTCGTGGCGTCTGCGACGATTTGAGAAGCAACTTCCGTATCGCCGGCGTGCACTGCGGTATCGTAAGCCTGCTTGAAGGCGCGCACCGTCGGTCGGTTCGCCACATTGACGCGCGCCAGGTCCAGCGCTCGGCGCCAATCATAACCGCTTCCGGCATAGAACTCCGCCCCGTGATCTGAAAATGCGAGCAAGTGCCGTTCAAGAACAGCCTCAAACCCAAAGTGGGCGGCCTGCATGTGCACTTCTGCTTCGGCCATATCTTCTCTGGGAAGTCGCACGTCAGCGAGGCGCCAACGCACTTCTGGATCGCCGCTCAAAATGGAGCGAATCATGCTCAGGAACGAGCTCTCCCCAAAGCACTCCAAGTTGAAAAAAACACCCACGCCACAGGGAATGGCGAAACGTCCCGATGTGATCTGACATAACACTCTCCTATAATTCACCTCTGTGTTGAGTTTAGTGGATTCCGGGAAACCGCCAAACGGCGTGATACGACCGGGTTCTTCAGGAATCGATTTCAGGTACTCGACAAGCGCCCAGCGCTGATCATCGGTCAACAACGGGCCGACAATGCCCTCACCGCGCGGACCATTCTGGAAGGAGTGACCGGCGTTCGAGTTCCCGAGCAGCGTCGTGTCCATCAGAAAAGCTGCCAGACGTTGCACCGGGGTCGAGCCCGACCTTAACCGGATCGAAGTCGCCTCCGACATAAAACTTCTTCGTGCGCTCGGCCGCCGGAATCAGCATCTCATAGAGGTTGGGCACCGATCCGTTGTGCATGAAGGGGGCCGTTGCCCAAACACCGTCGCGCGGGGCTGCCTTGTAGACGCCCTCTGGGGGAGGGGGCGGAGGCATCTCGCGATAACCGTACAGGTCTATCAGCTGGGCTTCGGTCAGCTTGAGTTTCTGCAGCGCCGTCTGCAGAACCGCGTCCCCAATCAAGAGATTGAACAGAAACTTTGGCAGCATCGGCGTGCCGCGGAACTCTCCGGGCAGGATAATTGCTCAGATGGCCGGTAATGCCAAGGGGTTTCACGGCATCGAACTGTGCTCTGTCTGTGCCGACGTAGGTTTGCGGGACGAGTCCCACCGAGATGAAGCGCTTGCCGTATTTGTTCGGTTCGGTCCACCGATAAGGCCAGACATTGTGACAGCTTGCGCAATATTCCACGAACAGCGCCTTGCCGGCCTTGGCTTTGTCACGATCAATCCTGCCAAACACGTCTTCTGGCCAGCTTGGCGGCGCCAGCCGTGCCAATTGGTTTTCCACCCGCTGAAGTTCGAGAAGCGCGGCGTTCGACTGGAACAACCCTTCGGCCGGAGTCTTGGAGCTCAGGTCAATGGGCAGGTAGACGCCCATCGTCTCTCCCAAGTTGCGGCTGATCGGCTCGCAGGCATACCCACCCCACTGCGCCCATCGTCCCTGCGGAGCATTCCAAAGGAACGGCGGTTTTGCGGGTGCGATGCCGGGGGACCAGTTTTGTGGAATTCCCGTCAACTCAGACGTCGTGCGAGCCACAATCAATGAGACGGCATCCATGCGTCCGGGTCCCCACAGGTGAGGGCTGACAGCGGTTCGGGTCGCATACTCGTGCACCCGAACCGCCTCGCTCTCGACTCGCTTGCGCAGCTTGTCCTTGGCATCCGTGCTCGACGCTCCGAGCCGCGCCGCCAAACGGTTGAATTTCGCTGCGTCGGTCAGCGTCGCTTGCAGCGCATCGTCGAGACCCCGAGCGAGAGCCTGCAGATCGATCGTATGCGAATTCCCACCGTGAATACGAATGCGCTTGCCCTTGTACGTTCAGCTCGCCCTTCGTGGCACGCCGCACAGGTGACGCCAGCATAGTCGCCGGCTGGCCAGCCTTTGATCGGGGTCGCAACCGTCGTTTTGCTGATGCCTATCGGCAACCCATCCGGATTGTACGGGTTCACGGGTCCAGGGAGCAGGCCGTAGCGCGCGCCGGACCGGAGCAGGTCCTGGCTGCCGGCGACCTCTAGGTTCAAATAGATGTCGTACGACAGCACCGCCGAGCCCTGCGAAAAATGATAGTACCAGTCGCGGTCATCTTGCGACCAACCCTGGTCGAGGTAGATGATGGGGTCGCTCGACGCCTGTGGAGCCCCCGCTTGCTGCGTGCTCATAGACACCGCCGCCGAAAAAGTAAGCAAACATGCGGCAACCGAAAGGACTGCTAGTTTGGTTCTATTCATGGCCGTGCTCCTCACGATGTGTGTGTTGACAATTGTCGATTGTTTTTTTCGACACTCTTCGTTACTCATAATACTTACTTGGAAGTTGGTGCAAGCGATCCGATTGTTTTCTCCAGTTCAGCCAGTGTAAGGCGATAATCCAGAGAAGCCGCAAGATCCTGCATTTCCGCCTTTTTCAACGTAGCCAGAGTTTCGGCATATTTTGCCGTTGTCACGGCGCCCACCTTCAAACTGTTTTCGCTGAGCCGCGTATTTTCCCTGCAAAGCGAAAGCGACTCGCGTGCAACATCCATCATTTGTTTAGTGCGGTCCAGTTTCCGATATACCTTATCGATGTCAATCAAAACGCGCTTTTCAATTCGTTCCAGGTTCTCTTCGGCCTGCGACTGTTGAGCAACGCGTTGGCCGATTTCACCCTTCCGTTTTCCCCAGTCAAAAATGTTCCAGCTCAGCTGAGCACCCACGGTGGTGATATCTTTCTCAATGAACGGCGCGCCGTCCTGATAGCTATACCTCACATAAAGAGAGACGTCAGGAATGTATTCGTAGCGCGCAGCAGCCACGGCATGACTAGACTTTTCTACGGATTTTCGAGCTGCCAGCAGCTCGCCGTTTTTGGAACGAGCCTGCTCAAATGCTTCATCCTTTGCAGGTGCGGTCAAATCAGGCAGACCTGTTTCGGTCAATTCCAGGATGGCATCCGCAGGCAGACCGAGTAAGTCATTGAGTTCCGAAGTCAGGTCAGCTATTTGCGTTTCAGCGACAAGAACGGATTGCTGGTTCTGTAGCAGATTGGAGTTTCCTGCGATAAGCGCAACTTCAAGCACGTTGCCGGCTTTCACCGCGTCTTCTGATTCGCGCAGATTCTCCCTGGCTGCCATCAGCGAGGCCACGGCAGCTTCATTCTCCTTGTAAGCAATCAGTAACGAGTAATACAGCTGATGCACGGCGAGTGCCGTTTCGTTTTCCGTCCTTTTCACTTCCGCATTTGCAATGGCGCGCTCTGCTCTGGCGATCTTATTGGCTTCACCGATTTTCCACAGCTGTGTTGTCGGCTGCGAGAGGGTTGTTTCGGTGAGCATGAAGTGGGAACCGCCCTGATTGATGGTCGTGTCCTCAGTCGGGAAAGGGCTACCATCAACATTTCCCAGGCTGCCGGCAGGTATCTTGACAAGTTGTTGATCCGACAAAGTCAGATATTGTGTGTTGTTGGAGAGCTGGGGAAAATACTGGGACCTCTCGGATACGATCTTTTGATCGGTCTCTGTTACTCTCGTTCGCGCGATTTTCAACAACGAATTCTGCTTCAGAGCCAGCTCCACTGCTTGCGACAGTGTCAGAGACTGCTTCACGGACTCCGCAGAAGCCTGTGGTCCGCCAACCAATAGAGCAGCTACTGCAATGACAAGAATCGCTGTAGTCAACTGTGGTACTGCAATTGCCTGTCGTTTTAACGAGCGGGACTTAACGAACGCGTATAGTACGGGAACGACCAGCAGCGTGAAGAACATTGAGAAGATCAGACCGAATGCAAGAACGCTGGCCAGCGGGCTCCACATACTGGAACCCGAAAGGATCATCGGAGTAACACCGACGGCGGCAGCCATCGTGGTAAGAAAGATGGGCCGCAGCCTTCTCGCGCCCGCTTCTCGCGCAGCCTCTTCGAGCGTTGCTCCTCCGGCAACCTGTTCGTTGCAGTACTCGACTAGGATGATGCCGTTTCTTACGACAATTCCGCACAGCGCGATGAGACCCATGAACGCAGTAAATCCGAATGGATTTTGAGTGATAATCAGCCCGAACATCGCCCCGAAAAGTGTGAGTGGGATGGAGGTCATAATTATGAGCGGATCCGAGATTCTTTTAAATTGAACCAATAGTACCAGGAAGATCGCAACGAGGCTGATACTAAGCGCGACAATCATCCGGGGAAACACTTCATCCTGGTTATCCTTTTCGCCGCCGAAGAAAATGCGATAGCCTGCCGGGAGTTCGACCGCGTTGATTTGTGGAATTGCCTGCTCCAGAACTCTTGAAGCGTAATTGCCTGGCTTAACAAATGCGCGGATTGTCAGCGTGCGCACACCGTTTCGCCGGACAATCCTGCTTGTTTGCCATTCAGGCGTCAACGTGGCAATTGCGCGGAGTGGCACTCTCGCACGCGTCAGGTCAGAGCTAAGATACGTATTCGAAATGTCTGCGAATTTTGAACGTGAAGCCGGATCCAGTCTCAGCTTGATCGAGACCGAGCGGTCTCCTTCCCAGAACGTGCTGACCGGAACGCCATCGAAAGCTCCGAACAGCGTTTGTGAGGTCGACGCATCCGTTATTCCGAGCCGGTTTGCCAGCTCATCATTGACTTTCACATCTAACCGGTACGAATCATTAAAGTAGTCGCGGTACACATATTGCGCATTAGGTGTGCTCTCCAGGATTGCCTGAACCTTATCTCCGAGCCGCTTCAGTTCTGCGATATCGTCGCCGGAGATGCGCACCTCGACCAGTGCTTCCAGTTGCGGACCCTGCTGCAGCTCTTTCACGATCACCAGTGCCTCCGGCACCAGGGCTGCCAGGGAGGGACGCAACTCCTTCACCAGCCGCTCCGTATCAGCTACTGAAGCTGTGTTTACAATGAATTGCCCGTAAGCACCATCAGGCTGCTGCGGATTAACGTTGTAGTAGAACCTTGGCGCACTCTCACCCACAAACGTGGCGTAATGTTCGACTCCCTTGCTTGAGGCAAGATGTTTTTCGATTCGGCTCAACACCGCGTCAGTAGCCTCAATCCGAGCACCCTGAGGCATCCACACATCGATGACGAACTGATTGCGTTCGGCGGAAGGGAAAAACTGCTGTGGCACAACGGCAAACAGGCTGACGCCAACTACAATCGCCGCCACTCCGAGGGCCATAGCCAACAATTTTCGCTTCATGAAGATCCTGATTAATACGTCATATTTTTCTTGGAGACGATCAAGCAGCCCTTTCTTCTTCTTACCGTGTTCTTCATCTGCATCATGATCGTGCAATCCTTTTTTGATAAAGGAGTTGCAAAGCAGAGGAGTTAAAAATACGGCTACGATGAAAGAAGTGGCCAGCGCAATGGCTACAGTGATGGGGAGCGCCATGATAAATTCGCCCGTTGACCCTGTGAGGATCAGGAGTGGCAGGAACGAAGAAATGATCGTGATTGTCGCGACAAGTACCGGAACAACAACGTCGCTTGCGCATCTCCACGCCGCTTCTTTTTTGGGTACCTTTTGGTCCAAAAGCTCCACGTAGTTGTCTGCGATAACGATGGCGTCATCTACCACAATTCCGAGAACCATGATGAGTGCTGCAATGGAAACCTGGTGCAGGGCGATTCCGAGCGCATCCATCGCCCCTAGCGTTCCGCACAGCGTCACGGGAATAGCCATCGCAGCGATAAGGGCAACGCGAAATGGAAGGAGCAACATCGTTACAACAATGACTGAACCTATCGCCAGCATGAATTCGTGACTCAGCGTTGCGATGCGCTCTTCGACGACTTTCGGTTGATTTGCAACAATGTCGATGTGAACGTCAGGTGGAAGAAGGACTTTGAGGCGCTGAAAAACTTCTTCCAGCAGCTTGCCGAGTTCGACAATATTCTTTCCTTCCTGCATCTCAACGGAAAGAAGAAGAGAGGGGTTTCCGTCGTAGCGCACAAGGAACGCCGGATCTTGATAGCGACGCTCCACGTTTGCAAAATCCTTGATATATACTGGATGCCCGTCCTTTGAGACATCAACGAGCACGTTGCGTATTTCGTTTTCAGTGTTGAAAACTCCGGTTGTCCGAACGGGGATCTTCGACTCGTCTGCTTCGAAATGTCCCGCACTTTGTATGACGTTTCGCTGCATCAGGGCGTTACCCACCTGGCGTGGGTCCGCGAAATACTGAGCCATACGTTCCAGGCTGCTGGTGATCCAGATTTCCTCGCTTTGCGTTCCGTAGGTGGCAACCTTTCCGACTTCACGCACTGTGCGTATTTCATCCTGGATCTTGTCCGCGTAATCTCGCAGTTCACGATATCCATAATTTTTACCGTGCACCGCCAGCAGCATGGCGACGGTGTCCCCGAAGTCGGAGTTAACAACCGGACCACTGATTCCATCGGGCAGTTCGGTGTTGCGAACAAGATTCATCTCATGGCGAAGCTTTGCCCAGAACTCATCGGAATTCTTTACGTTGTCTTCTAGTTCTACATTGATGATGGCGAGTTCCGGCCGGCTTGTAGAGTACGTTTTTTCCTTTCGCACCTCTTCAAACTTGAAGATGTGTTTTTCAAGAGTTTTTGTTATCTGTTTTTCCACCTGTTCGGACGTGGCTCCTGGATACCTGGCAGCCACGATTCCGGTTCTGATAGTAATGGTCGGATCTTCCGTTCTCTGCATTTTCATGAATGCTTGAACTCCAAGAATGAGGATCATTGCCGTCAGGATGAGAGTGACAGGAGGATACCGAAGGGCGAATTTAATTTGATTTTGCATTTTATCGTCTCCTGTGCCGGTTATTTCGCCGCCGTCTGTTGGGTTGCCGAAACGGTTTGTCCGCTTCGGAGCATGGTTTGGCCAGCGAATACGACCAGTTCATTTCCGGAAAGGCCGCTTTTGATTTCGACATCTCTATTTACGGCGGCTCCGACTTCGACTCGCCTGGTGTAGACGCGCTTTTGATCCGGATAGTAGACAAACACCTGGGTTGCTCCTTGTGGATCGCGTACGATTGCATCTCCTGGAAGCATTGCCATCGATCGCATCCGGTCGCCGCGAATGGCCGCTTCTGCCACCATCCCAACGCGCAGCTGGTGTTCTGGATTAGCGACACTGATGCGCGTCATATAAGTGCGCGTTGCTGAATCGGCAGAAACGTTGATGACACGAACCGTGCCTTCGTATGATTTTCCTGGAATGGCCGGAACCGTAATCTCGGCTTTCTGTCCAATCTTCACAAGATGTATGTCCGTTTCCGGCACGCCGACATTCACTTCCAAAGGATTCATTTGTACGATTTCAAAAACAGCCTGACCCGCGGCGGCAGTATCGCCGGGCTCTATGAATCGCCTTGAAATGAAGCCGCTTATAGGTGAATACAGAGTGGCATCTTGAAGGCGCTTTCTTGTCAGTTTTTCTGAAGCAGTGGTCTCGTCGTACTGCTGTTCAGCGGAGTCAAGTGCAGCTTTGAATTTCTCATAATCATTAGGAGCAAGACTCTTGGAGTCATATAACATTTTCATTCGCCGATGCTCATCCGCAGCACGGTTATGGGCAACCGAGGCCTTCTTTCTTTGTGCCTCAGCCGCCGCAAGCGTCAACTGGTAATCTGTCAATTCAATGGATGCAACCTTCTGCCCTCGAGTGACAGAATCGCCTTCGCGCGGACCGACAGAGACGACTTTTCCTGATACCAGAAACGACACCGTGGCTGGTGAATCTGGTGTGGAGATTGTCCCGCTCACCGATATCGTTTCATTCTCCTGCACTTTTTGAACTCTGCCGACCTCTACCGAAACGGGATCAGGATCTGCTACCTTCTTTTCGACACAGCCTGAACAGGCTGCCAGTGAGATCGCTAAAATTGGTGCGATCATTGAAAATGCTTTCATCATTGTTCTCATTTTTGCTTCTCCGTTCTTAACGATTCACGTACTCTGAAGAGGCTTTGAGCAAGCGATGTGCCATAATCGCGTCGACATACCACGCGGTAATTCGTCAAAGTTTGACCAAAGAAAAATTGACAATTGTCAAATGTTTTTTTGACACTCTTCGTTACTCAAAGAAGGTGTTGATTTGAATGTTTATGAAACCAAGGAACCAGACAGGAATTTTGACGCGCCCCAGAGTTGCTTCAAGAAAAAAGTTACTACTACAGTAGGGTATTAAGGAATTGTAATTGTTGAAACCTGACTGTTTTGGGCTAATACGATTCTGCCAGAACGAAATGTTATGACATATGGCGGGGGTTGATGCCGTATTTTTTCAGGCGCGCTATTAAAGTTGTGCGCTTAATGCCTAGCAGCTTGGCGGCTCCTGTTGAGCCGCCGACCCGCCCTTTCGTCTCTTTCAGCACCTTGATTAATTGATCACGTTCCGATGATCCTTCAAAAGCGCCTGCTCCGATAGTGTCTCCTGCTAATTCCTGAAGAGGAACGTTCAAGACATCTCCAGTCGTCAAAATTACAGAACGCTCAATGAAATTTTCCAACTCCCGCACATTGCCGGGCCAATTCCAGGCTTTCAATTTCTTTAATACGTTAGCAGGAATGCTATCAACCCGTTTATTCATTCGAATCGCGTATTTCTGCGTGAATGCACGAACAAGCAGGGGAATGTCGTCCGAGCGCTCGCGGAGTGGCGGAATGCGGATCGGGAAAACGTTCAGTCGATAGTACAGATCACTCCGAAATTCACGATCGGCAACCATCTTTTGCAAATCGCGATTGGTAGCTGCAACAATACGAACATCGACTTTTCGTGTATGTGAGCTGCCAAGTCTTTCGAATTCCCGCTCTTGAAGAGCACGAAGCAATTTTGATTGCAGTTCTAGAGGAATGTCACCAATTTCATCCAAGAATAAGGTCCCCTGATTCGCTAATTCTAATCTTCCGATGCGTTGTGTAACCGCTCCAGTGAAGGCGCCTTTTTCATGACCAAACAATTCGCTTTCAAGCAATCCTGTTGGTATTGCTGCGCAATTTAATTTCACAAAAGTGCGAGGCTTTCGCGGACTGTGATCATGGATCGCCCGAGCAATGAGCTCTTTGCCAGTGCCGGTTTCCCCAAGAATTAATACATTAGAATCTGTCGGTGCTACTGTTTCAACTTCCTGCAAAACATGTAATAGACGCGGAGTTTGTCCTATAATTTCTTTAAAGCCGATTTCATTTCGGATCTCATCTTCCAAATACAGTTTTTCCTGCGCTAGCTTATCTTTTAGCGCCGTAGTCTGCTCATGAACAAGGGCATTGTCAACAGCAAGTGCAACTTGATTTGCGAGTTGAACCAGGAAATCAACTTCCTCATCTTCAAATGGTTCTAGGGCTTGCCTGTCGAGCGCGAGAATACCCAGTACATGATTTCGATGAATCAACGGCAATACGCAGCCACAATTCAATCCTAATGCAGTCGCTCGACGATATGATTCTGGGTACATTTTGAGTGTATCAATAGTCACCACAAATGGTTTTCCTTCAACGAAGACTTTTCCCTCTACAGTCCCTTCAATAGGCATTCCAGCCGCATCATCAAAAAGCTGTTTTCCCTCAGGAACATCAAATGCTATAGGGAACAAATTCTTGGCTTCATCATCAGGAAGAAACATTGTCACGGAATCACATTTCATAACACGCCGAACGTTGGCAGAAGTCGCTCGAAGTATTTCCTGTAAATCCAGGTTCGATGCGACTTTATTCGTAAAATCAAGAACCAGCTTTAGACGTTCTTTTTCTCGTGCGAGTTGTTTTTGAGTTTCGCGAGTCGCTTCCTCGGCATGTTTGCGCTCGGCTATTTCTTCGGCTTCGCGCAAGGCACGACCTACAGCAGGAGCAAGGCGAGACAGCCGTTGTTTCAACACGTAATCAGTCGCACCGATCTTGAGGGCTTCAATCGCGACTTCCTCACCGAGCGTTCCGGAAACAAAGATAAACGGTAGATCGGGTTGTTGCTGGCGTACAATGCTCAATGCTGAGAGTCCATCAAAGAAGGGCAATGTGTAATCGGCCAGGATAAGATCACATCGTTGTTCGAGTGCGCTTCTAAATTGTGATTCTGTCTGGACACGCGTTATGTCACATTCAATTCCTTCGATTGCCAACCTCTCCTGAACCAGCTCTGCGTCGGCCGGATCGTCTTCCAGATGCACGATTCTTAAACATTCAACACACCGCTGATTATCGTCCTTCATGAGGCACTTCCTGGGGGCGGTTCGTTAATGACCGTCCAAAATATTCCGAGCTCTTTAACCGAATTGACAAATTCGTGGAAATCCAGTGGCTTCACAACATATGCGTTGACGCCTAAACTGTAACTGTCCACAAGATCCCTCTCTTCACGGGAAGAGGTCAGTATGACTACCGGAATCATTTTCAAGATCTCATCAGACTTAATCTTCTTCAATACTTCAAGTCCATCGATCTTAGGCAATTTCAAATCAAGCAGGATGACGGCGGGATTTTCGCGGGGACGTTGCGCAAAAATACCACCATAATACAGATAATCGAGCGCCTGTTCACCATCAGAGACAACAACGACCGATTTAGCAAGATTATATTCATCTAATGCCGTAAGTGTTAGCTCAACATCCTTGGGATCGTCTTCAACCAGCAAAACGCGTCCCGAAGTCTCCCTAGTTTGAAAGGCCATGAGTCTTCCTGTATTGGTTCGAATGCGGAAAAAACGTAAGTAGATTTAAATCTGGAGAGTTTGGAACTCGATCCGTTCTACTATTAATCTCACCAGAGAGAATTCGTTTTTCATTATATCGGAAGTTTTTTCCATATCTCAACTCTTCGATTTCGGAACATTGACCCAAAAACTTTGCGAGCTTTTTCATCTCTCTTTCTCTTTTTGCTTTGAAAGGCGGCGAACGTCCAAAATGTCCTTATTGGAAAGCAGACTACGATAGCTGTGTGAGTTCCATGCAGGAAACCACACCGTGAATAGTATCCGTTTTGGGATCTCCTTTTTCACAAGACTTATGACCTGTTGCATTAAGTAGGCATCCTGATCGAGCTTTGGATCCAACTGCTTCAGAATTCCGGCAATCGTAACCTGCGACTTGATGAACAGGTTCAAACTAAATTTGGTTGCATATCCTTCGTTGATCAGACTTGCCAGTAACTCTGCCAGGGCATCGAAACTGCCCCCTTTGTTCTTTGATGAAAGAACTTTTGCAATCATTCCATCAATCTGCTGAATCTTTTCGGGAGAATCCGGCATTCCATCTGCGAGTAACGCCCCTACATAATTGTGAAGGCGTTTGGCATCTTTGAGTTGAACTCCAAGCATCAACTGCATCAGCGCGACTCGATCCTTGCGCGGGAATGTTCCGTATAATCCCCAATCCAAAAGTGCAATTTGATAGGGATCCTTTGGATCTCCAGTGACGTGAAAAACATTGCCCGCATGCGGATCGCCATGAAAAACTGATTCTTTGCTTTCAGCAAAAATCACATCACGAGTCATAACATCCAGAAGGCGTTTCGCCATAATCGCGCGTTGCTCTGGTTGCCCTTTAAAGGCATTTGTAATCTTCTCCCCCACAATGAACTCCATGAATGTGACATTCTTCGTAGAAAACGGATACAGTTCCGGAACAACGATGTTCTTGTTGCCCCGATAATACCGCCATGCATTAGCCAGGTTTTGCTGCTCACGAACGATGTTGATCTCATCCGTCAGCGCCTTTTTGACTTCGGTAAACATCTCACCAAGAGGTATGACGCCGAGTTGATAAAAATCATGTTCCTTTGTGAAGTAGTCTGCCAAACCATCAATGATTTCGAGTTCCTGAGGTAGATTGATCAGCGCGTAGGGTTTGATCACTTTGCAAATCGCCTGGCGTCGTCTGGCTGATGATGTCGGCTCAAGGAAAGTGACTCGAATTACTGCGCCCACGCTGCCTTCCGCAAGAATCTGATCGGCGATTTCCACATCGTATTTATCGATGTTGTCTTTACCGACATCATCGGAAATGAATCGAGCCAGCTCATCACGTGTTACTGAGTGAATATCGTTTTCCAATAGCTGGAGTGCTGCCTGGTACTCTGGAGACAACGCAGGATTCCGTGCAAGGATTTGCCCTACTTTTTGCAGACTCGGAGTTTTAGAAACGAACGCTGCGAGGTAGTCGCCGCGAGTTGCGTCTTTTGGCAGATACGCAATGTCCACCAATTTTTCTATGAACCGCTCTTGGGGAAGGTGATCAAGAAAGTAGAGCAATGAATCATGCACAATCGGAATTAAAAATTCCTGATACTTTGGCGGAATAATTTCGAGCACTCGTGACTGATGCAACATGAACTCTGACATCAGTGGTCGCCACGTGGTCCAATTAATCTGTTGAAGTAATGAAATAGTCTGCGCCTCTGGAGGTCTCGTGACTCCTGTGAATCCCGTTTCCGCTGCGCTGAGAATGAGTTGGACTTGTGGAGAATTGAGTTCTGTCATCACTGCCTTTTGAGTCGCGGGATCAAGTTCATTCACCAGAGCAAGAAGTAGAGGAGCTCCCGAGGCGCCCGATTGCACGTGTTCGTAGTGACTCCGCGGAGTTGGGAGAGAAATGTTTTGCGACGGGATCTCATCGCTCGTGACTGAATGGCCTAGTAACGCTTGGCCAAAAAGTAGTGTCAAAATCAGGAACGTATATGTCTTTTTCATATCTTTCACCCCACGTCTAGTTAAACATTTGAACTCCATATAATGAGGTGCAAGTTGGATGCCAGTCTTCGGAGGGGGGCATTCTTGAGAACTATCTTGCTGGAATTATTTCCGTAATAGCAGGGCGAATCTAAGGCGTTTCATCTCTATTCCATCAGCATAGTCCGAAATCTAATTATTTAATTTTATAGTATTAGAATTTAACACTCCGTTCTTCTTGGTTTATGAACTCTCGATGTGTCAAATCGTTTGACACACGTCAAAATCTCATTGACAAATTTGACATCTCCTTTTTCATCTGTCTCGAAACATCATCTGGCACATTGCTTGCCTTAAGCTGCTTACAGGACCTAAACAAACGCTCTTATCTAAGTAGGTCTCAAGGAGGTAATGTTTATGCCTGAAAAACTTTTAATTAGGAATCGATTCGACCTCATGTGGTCGATTGCGTTTTTTACGGCCATCTATTTTCTGATTCCATGTTTAGTTTGGGGGCAAGAGAGCCGGACTGAACAACTCATTTCAGAGAAAACAGAGAAATCAAAAGAATCTAAAAGAATATGAGCCCAATGGAGCTGAAGTTTGGATTGGTAGATTGCAGCGTTGGGGATTTTTAACCGAGCCAAGAGGCATATATCCATGGTTTGGAAATGTCTATTCAGGTGGCGGTGCGGCTGCTGGAGCAGGGTTCCACAAGGTCTTTGGCGATACCGGATCATTTGATATTCATGGAGGGTATTCGGTTGCAGGTTACAAACTCGTTGAAACGAATTTTCATCTTCCAGAGTTAGCAGACAAGCGCATTAAATTCGATCTCGGTGGATCTTACATTGATGCGACGCAAGTTAAGTTTTTCGGTATCGGTAATGATTCATTAGAAGATAACAAGACAAATTTTGCGTATCAACCAACGTCAGCCAAATTTATCGGCACGATTGAGCCGGTGAAATGGTTGTCTTTGGGTGGGGGTTACGAATACCTGGATGTCTCAACATCTCCCGGTGATGGATCGTCATCTTCGATTGAAGAAAAATTTACGCCGTCAACTGCTCCTGGCCTTGAAACAGACTTAACCTACAACGTGTACCGCGGTTTTGCCAGGATCGACACTCGCCCTGAACGTTCCTACTACAATCAAGGGCTCTTGCTTCAAGCCGATTACCTAAAATATGACGAAGCCGATGACAATCCTTTTTCATTTGAGCGAATCGATGTTGTCGCATCCGCGTGGATTCCAATTCTCCGTTCAAACTGGATTATCCATCCAATCGGCTATTTCTCAACAACAGAAACTGATGACGGAAATGACGTACCTCATTATCTGCTTCCAAGTATCGGAGGAGGATATCGAGTCCGCGGATATCTCGATGATCGTTTTCAGGATCGACACATGATGGGGTTGACTTTAGAGTACATCTGGACACCTTCCCATTTTGTAGATATGGCGATCTTTTATGACATCGGTCGCGTTGCGTCTAAACGATCAGATCTGGATTTCGAAGACTTGAAGGATTCGTATGGAATAGGTATGCGGATTCACGCGCGTCAGACTGCTGTGTTCCGTTTTGATACAGCTTTCAGTGATGAAAATAAACCGAGATTCATTGTTTCATTCGGTCATACGTATTAAGGAGGCAACCATGAGAAATACAAGAATAGAAAGAATTGTTACGGTCGTTTTCACATTGATAATCTTTGCATTCACATTCAATAGTGAGGCGGCCATGAAGTTTTATCATGATGATCCGATCTATGTAGATCCGGATGTACAGGATGCTTCAGGAATCAAAGCTTGGGAAACCGATGTTATTTATGATGCACTGGAAAACCTTTTCACAAATCCAGGTGATAAGACACCGAATGTTCGTGCGCAAAACATAAATACAATCGATGAAGTTCCCGATTCGAATTGGTATACAAACCGCGCCGGCAAAATGACGATCACTCCGGAAATGATTGAGAAAGGTCCAAACACGGGCAATGGTCCCGCGCCAGGAACATGGACAGTTATATCGTCAAAGTCTCAAGGCGTAACGCCGGGGTTTACAATCAAAGACAGCACTGGCCAAGTTTGGTTTCTCAAATTTGATCCACCCGGATATTCCGATATGACAACAGGTTCAGAAGTAGCAGTGACAAAACTCCTCTGGGCTCTTGGATATCATGTGCCGGAAAACTATATTGCTACGTTTCACCGGGAAGACCTGGTGATTGGAGAAGGCGCAACTTACAGACCACTGAACAGAAAAAAGCGGAAGATGACTGGAGGTGATCTGAATAGTCTGTTAAAAAAGGTAGCCAAGAATGAAGATGGTGCCTATCGCGTTGTTGCAAGCAAAGCACTGCCGGGCGTTCCATTAAGTGGTTTCCGTTTTCATGGAACCTTCCCTGACGATCCAAATGATGTAGTTCCACATGAACACCGGCGCGAACTCCGCGGCTACGGGGTATTTTCCGCATGGTTGAATCACGTTGATTCCAGATCGATGAATTCGCTTGATACTTTAATCGAACAAAACGGAATCAAAGTTGTGCGGCATCATTTGCTTGATTTCGGATCTACTCTGGGAAGTGACGCAGTTGGACCACGCAATTACTGGGATGGATCGGAATATTTGTATGAAGGTAGTTCACATATCTTGAAAGGAATGGCGAGCTTTGGCTTCTACATTTTGCCGTGGCGGAAAGATGAGTTTTACAAATCTTCCGGAGTCGGACGTTTTAAGCTGGACAATACAAACTGGGATCCAGAAAAGTGGAAACCCGAGCTTCCGAATGCTGCATTCAGACGCGCACGTAACGATGATAAATTTTGGGCGGCACGCAAGTTAATGACGCTTTCTGATGATGCGATCCGCAGAGCAGTACAAACCGGTAAATTTCGGGATGAGGAGGCATCAGTCTTCCTTACACAAGCTTTGATCGAGCGGCGTGATGCAATTGGTCGCAGGTACCTAACGGCGATCAATCCTGTTATCGATCCTACTTTAGATCCATCTGGAGTTCTGACTTTTGGAAATGCTGCAGTAATGGCGGGTTTTGCCCAGGCGCCCGAAAGCTATACCGCGAAGTGGTACACGTTCAATAATGAAACCGGTGAGACGACGTTAATCGGTGAAAGAACTGCAACCACGGAACAGATGAAAGCACCAGCCGAACTGCCAACGGAAGATGCGTACATCAAAGTTGAAATCAGTGCAATGAGCAAGGAACATCCATCATGGCAGATGCCTGTGAGCGCTTACTTTGTGCGGGAATCAGGAGCATCCAGACTCATAGGTTTTGAGCGGATGAAGTAATGCGAGGGCTTGGTCAGAACCTGGCACAGCAAACATTGCACGAGGCTTTTAACAAAAGCTGTGCCGGTTCGTTCCATGCATTACTCATCAACTACGGAGGGAATGATGAAATCGTTAAACTGTGGATTACGAATTGCTGAAGCATTACGACGATACTCTCTGCAAGTCCTGATTCACGACAGACGATAATCGAGGAGCTAGTTATGAATCCCATATACGTTACCGCCTTAGCAGCGCTAGCCGGGTCGATAATAGGTGGCCTGACTTCCTTGGCAGCGTCGTGGCTGACCCAGCACGTGCAATTTAGAGCGCAAAGGTTCGCACACGATCTGAACAAGCGGGAAGAGCTATACAGGCAGTTCATCGAAGAGGCATCGAGATTGTACGCGGACGCCTATGAACACGATAAGGCAGAAATTTCAAATCTTGTAAACCTTTACGCTTTGGTCAGCAGGATGCGTGTTCTGTCAGCGCTCCATGTAGTAGAGAAGGCGGAGAAGGTTGTGTTCATAATCGTCGAGACCTATCTCGCGCCGAATAAAACCTTTGACGATATACCGGAGATCTTGAAGAACATCGCGATGGATCCCTTGCGAGAATTTAGCACGATGTGCCACGAAGAATTGCACAAGCTTCGTTTTCGATAGCGAGGAATCAGTGTGTATCAAGTTTTTAGCGTTGAATTTAGCCGCTCGTACCCAAGTTTTGCTAGCCGCCCAAACCTCTCGTCGGGGTACGCCGAGAATACGAATATGAAACAGGTTGATGTAGGTAAGACAAAGATGAGCGGATCAGAATCCGATCATCATTTAAACAAAACAGAAAGATCGACAAACACCAATGAACGTTTTAGTCAATGGGTTTGCAAGCACAAGGTTTGTTTCGAAGTTTCTCCGCTTATTCTTCTGAACAATTTCACGAAGTCTCAAATTGGTTTTATGCTCAACCTCTACGCTCAGCACCCGGATTCCGACAACAGACATTTAACACCCAAAGACAAGGATTGGATGGAGATGTACGTCGAGCTTGAAGAGATTGTTAAAACTGCCGTCCTTCCGGACAAATCGCCCTGTAGATGCGAGATTCAACCATTTGATTTTGCCGTTAGGCTTAGGCCGGAAACGGCCCTCAGGCCGGAATTACAGCTTGTAGTCATTGTGGGTAATCGCAATAACATTTTCGAGCCGTTGGATAAGCTGCAAGCCCAGTGTATTGCCGAAATGCAAGCTAGGCTGTTGCACTTGGGCGCCCGGTCAGGTGTGTGGCAAAAAAAGAATAAGTCTTCCGCAGTGTAAATTCGCATACTTTCATCGAAAGGTTAGTTACAGCATTTGTCTTTCCCGATTCCGAGATGCGACGAGGTCTTTTGCTCATCGGCGTTCATCCAAATGTCTGGCAGGATAAAAAGAACTCCTTTAGAGAATAAGTACCTATCCGCTTAAGCAAGATGCAGATTGCTTCCTAGCTATTTATTGGCCGGAGAAACATCACGTGATTGTATGTCGCGAAGCTCAGCAGTAAGCTTAGAGTAATGCGTGAACAAGTTCCGGAATCAAATCATCTGCTAAAAGAGCAACCTGTTACAAGTTACGAAACTCTATTTCGTGTTTCGCAGGCGATCGGTTTACTTCGCGATCCCGATCTACTCTTTAAAGTGGTGGCTGATGAGCTTCACCAGGTTGTCAACTTCAACTATGTGTTGATTTTGCAATGGGCCGATAAAACAGACGGAATACAAAAGGATCTGATTCGCGTATTTGACCTTCCAAAGGTAATAGAACCACCACTCGTTAATAGTATCGAAGGTATTTCCGGTTGGATGTATCAGAATCAGCAGCCGATCCTCATCTCAGACATAACACAAGAGACTCGATTTAGTGTCGCCAAAAACTACTTGCAAAATATTGGAATTCAGTCTTTATGTGCTTTTCCATTAACAACAGCGCATCGAAAAATCGGAATGTTACTTTTCGGAAGCAAACATTCTAACGCATATACAGAAAGCGAAATCCGGTTTTTAACTATGTTGGCTTCTGCGGTGGCTGTTGCGATCGATGATGCGCTTCATTTTGATGGAATGAAGCGTGCACAAGAAGAGATAAAGCGTTCACAAGAAGAGTCACGGAGTGAGCATGAACGTTTGAAGTTGCTCTTAGATTTCACCAACGCAGTCGCATCGAATTTGGATTTTCAAGAATTACTTCAGCGCAACATTAGCCAATCTTCGTCGCGTAATGAAATGCGATGCAATTTGGATCCATCTGCCTGACGCGGAACGCAAACATTTGCCGGTGATAGCTCGGGATTTTCCGGGCGAAAAAGGGTTCTATGAGGATTTACGAATTCCTCCTATTGAAGGCACAATCGTGGGAAAAGTCTTCCTGGAAGGAAAGCCCATTGTGGTTCGGGCGATAACCGAACTGCTGCATTTCGAAGAATACCAGCGCGCCCTTGGAGAAGGCCTGAATAACGGTTGTGTATTGCCATTGATCAGCAGGAATCGCGTACTGGGGGTCTTGTCTCTGGCCAGACAAACCGAGCAACGCGATTGACGACGCCGAACTTGATTTTCTATTACAAGTTGCAAACCAATTCGCACTTGCAGTTGAAAATTCGTTGGCTTACATGGAGATCGCGACACTAAAGGACAAACTTGAACAGGAGAAACTGTACTTAGAGGAAGAAATTCGAACAGAGATCGGTTTTGAAGAAATTATCGGACAAAGTCGCTTCTTTATTGCATCGTATTGCAACAAGTCGATACTGTTGCGCCAACTAGTTCTAATGTATTAATTCTAGGTGAGACTGGAACCGGCAAAGAACTGATTGCTCGGGCAATTCACAATCACAGTCGGCGAAAGGATCGGACGTTTGTCAAATTGAATTGTGCGGCGATTCCTACAGGGTTGCTTGAAAGCGAACTTTTTGGTCATGAGAAAGGTGCATTTACCGGAGCGATTTCACAGCGGACTGGAAGATTTGAATTAGCGGATCAAGGAACATTGTTTTTGGATGAAGTCGGTGACATTCCGTTGGAACTGCAATCGAAATTGCTTCGCGCGCTGCAAGAGCGGGAATTCGAAAGGCTCGGAAGCTCCAAAACGAGAAAGGTCGATGTGCGCCTGATTGCTGCAACTAACCGCGATCTACAGAAAATGGTTGCCGATCATGAATTCCGCAGCGATCTGTACTATCGTTTGAACGTTTTCCCAATTCGTATTCCTGCACTTCGCGAGCGGCCGGATGACATTCCTCTGCTGGTTCGCCATTTTACTCACAAATACGCGCTCCGGATGGACAAAAAGGTCGAAAGTATTCCTGCTAATGTTTTAAAAAAATTACGCGCATGGCATTGGCCCGGAAATGTCCGCGAGTTAGAGAATTTCATTGAACGATCTATGATTTTGACGCAGGGAAACGTCTTGAACGTCCCCTTAAGTGAATTAACGGAATTTCCTACCGGCACAACTGTCTCTGTAGAATCGTCAGAGCGCGATCAGTTGATTCGTGTTTTGAAAGAAACTAACGGCCGCGTTAGCGGCCCATCAGGCGCCGCAGAGCGGCTCGGCATAAAGCGCACAACTTTAATTGCTCGGTTGAAAAAATTCGGAATCAACCCCCATCACCTGAAATAACAGCTGCAAGGGGAATCGAGGGTTGTGAAGAAACCCTTCCTATTTCATTATCATACGCCATCAGGCAGCAAGCCGCTCGCTAATAAGTCTTAAGGCTGCGGACTCGGCAACATCGGATGGAATCCCATCTTGAATTAAAGTCATCAGGAATGAGCCTAACTCTTCAGGAGTTGAACAATATTCGGGAATTTTTTGAATGACCAAACAGCAACCTGTTTTCATGCATTCGAATACATGGTTGTTTGCGGATTTCAATATCTCAGCGTTGCCATATCCATCCCAAAGGATTGAGCTCTTGCAATAAATGCAATGAGTAATTTCGTTTTTCAGTCGTTTTAGGGTGTTTTGCGTGTTCATTTTTTTCTCCTTCAAATGTCGGATGACGCAAAGGATGTGCCAGGAAACAATTGTGTGAAATGATCGAGGTTCGTACGCCCGGGAGAAGTGGCCGCAGCGTAATATATTCCCGCTAAGTTTTAAAAAATTGAGAAGCTGGGATTGGCAACGCCTGATAGGCCGACGAGATCCTAACCGCTGCGGAGTGTCAGTAACGTTGACATTCGTCAAACTCCGCATTGACCAATTCGACACCCCCGCGTGCTAGATAAAATGGGAATCGGCGCGTATAGCGAAGTACCGGGCATTCAAAGCTAGACTTCGAATATTTTAGAACCCGATGATGCGCATTTAGTGAAAATCAAACTTTTTTCGCGAAATACGGTGGTATAGGATTAATAAGACTTCAACAAATCGCAAGGCTACAACTGTAATGATGAACACTCTTCAGCAAGATCAGATCATTTCCTACCGCCAGCCAGTTGAAGCAGTACTAAAGTGGCTTAATACGGATGCGCAGAATGGTTTAAGTGAAGCGGAAGCAAAGGCGCGGCTCCAAAAATATGGGAAAAATGAGTTAACGGCTGAGAAACCGGTTCCTGGTTGGAGAAAGTTTCTTGCGCAGTTTCAGGATGTTCTAGTAATTCTGCTTTTGATTGCTACAGTCATTTCGGCCGGATTGTGGTTGTATGAGCGTCAATCGGCATTTCCATATGAAGCAATGGCAATTTTTGCCGTAGTGTTTCTCAATGCGATCATGGGGTACCTGCAGCAATCGCGAGCGGAGGAAGCAGTAGCAGCTCTTGGAAAGATGTCAGCTGCGCATGCAAACGTGATTCGTAATGGTGAGATACAGAGAATCCCATCCAATGAGGTTGTGCCTGGTGACCTGATGATCATTGAAGAAGGAGACACGATCCCGGCGGATGGTCGATTGATTCAAATAACCGCGTTGCAAATAGCAGAGGCTGCACTTACAGGGGAGAGCCAGCCTGTAGCCAAAGAAACGCCCCCGATTCTTGAAGAAGTTGGAATTGGGGATCGCAACAACATGATTTTCAGCGGCACATCTGTGACGTATGGCCGTGGGCGTGCTGTTGTTACCGCAACGGGAATGCAAACCGAAATGGGGCGAATTGCCGGAATGTTGAAAGTAGAGACGGCTGAGACCACGCCGTTGCAACAAGAGCTCAACCGCGTAGGCAAAATGCTTGGAATCATTGTTGTTGTTATTGCTATCGTGATGATCATCACCATTATTCTGGTTGAAAATGTAAGAGGAGTTACAGCCCTTTTTAATGTGCTCATTTTAGGTGTAGCGCTCGCAGTTGCAGCAGTGCCTGAAGGGCTGCCGACAGTTGTGACAGCCGTGCTATCGATAGGTGTTCAGCGGATGGCGCGCAGACGCGCAATCGTCCGTCATCTTGCCGCTGTAGAAACCCTTGGATCGGCAAATGTGATTGCTTCCGATAAGACTGGCACACTTACGAAAAACGAAATGACGGTCCGAGTAGTTGCGACTGCAAGTGCACGAATAAAATTTGGAGGTTCTGGTTATGAGCCAGAAGGGGAAGTTCAATGTGAGGATGGAGGTGTTATTGAAGGACCGCGTCGGTTCGAGTTAGTGCGTGCGCTTGCCGCTGCTGATCGCGCTAACAATGCTGTCTTGCAAGAGCACGATGGGCGTTGGACTATCCAGGGTGATCCAACGGAAGGTGCGTTGATCGTTGCAGCACGCAAAGCAGGGCTGGAAGACGAAACTTTGGATGCACGTTTTGTGCGCGTAGGCGAGGTTCCCTTTTCATCAGAACGCAAGTTGATGAGCACCATTCATACAGACGCTAAACATCAGGAGTGTATCCTGGCGTTCACTAAGGGCGCACCAGATGTATTGCTTAGTCGCTGTACGAAGGAGTTAGTTGGGAGGGAAATCGCCCCACTAACAGACGAACGTCGCGGGGAGATTTTGAAGATCAATGAAAATCTAGCGAGTGAAGCTCTCCGCACACTTGGTGTCGCGTTTCGTTATTTTCCAAAGAACGTGTTCGAAGAAAAGGAAGTTGATGAACAGATTGAGCACGAACTCGTCTTTCTTGGATTAATTGGAATGATTGATCCCCCGCGTGAGGAAGCAAAGGAGGCGGTTGCACGCGCGAAGGCTGCAGGTATTCGCCCGATCATGATTACAGGTGATCATCCTAAAACCGCAGCAACGATTGCTAAAGAACTGGGAATCGTTCAAGACGGACAGGCTGTAACTGGTGGTGAACTTGAGAAGATGTCGGAAGATGCTCTCGACAGAGCTGTTCAAAATGTTTCAGTCTATGCGCGCGTTAACCCGGAACACAAACTTAGAATCGTAAAAGCGTTACAGCGTAAGGGTGCGATAGTTGCAATGACCGGTGACGGTGTCAACGATGCTCCCGCTTTAAAGGCTGCTGACATCGGAGTAGCGATGGGCATTACGGGTACAGATGTTTCGAAACAAGCTGCGGATATAGTTCTGGCAGATGATAACTTCTCCACCATCGTTGCAGCCGTCGAAGAAGGCCGTGCGATCTTTGCTAATATCCGTAAATTTTTACGTTATCTACTTTCATCAAATATCGGAGAAGTAATGACGATGTTTTTCGGAATTTTGTTGGCTGATGTGATTGGTCTGAGCCAGGAAGGAAGCGGTCTCGTCTTACCGCTGTTAGCGACACAAATTCTATGGATTAATCTGGTGACCGATGGAGCCCCCGCGCTCGCACTCGGAGTGGATCCACCAGATTCTGGTCTAATGAGTCTCCCACCGCGCCCGCGAAGTGAAGGAGTAATTACCCGTCGTATGTGGGTAGGCATCATTTTCGTTGGCACGATCACGGCAGCAGGAACTCTCTTGGTACTGGATGCAAGTTTGCCTGGAGGGTTCATCCAAGGATCCGGCGATATCAACTATGCGCATACGATGGCTTTCACAACGCTCGTCTTCTTCTCGCTCTTCACAGTTTTTAATGCGCGGTCGGATGAAGAAAGCGCATTCAAAGATCTGTTCGCTAACAAGTTCCTTTGGGGCGCAGTTTTGTTATCGCTCCTCCTCCAAATAGCTGTAATTTACACACCGTTCCTGCAGAAAGCATTTTCAACCGTGAGTTTAACCATCAGTGATTGGCTGATCTGTGTTGTTGCGGGAAGCTCTGTATTGTGGCTCAGCGAAATCAGTAAACTTATGATCCGCAGGCGAGCTGAGGCCGTTTAAAACCTTTATACCAAAAACGAAACGACGGTTTTCAGATGGTTTGAACGAATTTCTTGTAGAATTAACGGGACTTCCGGGGTGGGATGCAGTAACTTCGAAATGAGCGAATCCACGCCAGCCATAACTCATATTCAATAATTCCTACCCATTTGATGGTGCGGGATTATTCTTCTTGGCAATAGTTTTGTTGCAACGAGACTATTTCGTTATGAGCTCATCAACGAACACTTCATCGATGTAGCACCATCCCCACTTTTCACCAGGTTCTAGGGATTTAATAATAGGATGTTTTGTTGCATGGAAATGGCCGGTTGCATGTCTGTTTTTCGATGAATCGCAGCAGCCAACATGGCCGCAAATTTCACAAAGACGCAAATGTACCCAGGGATCTCCAAGCTTCAAACACTCTTCACAACCTGTAGTTCTCGGTTTCACTTTTTTTATTTGAGTAAAATGCTCACATGGATATTGCATATTTAATTCTCAACTATGGTTTTGGCCATCGTGACTTCGCACATGGTATTCAGATCACTTCGGCAGCTGAAATCGTGTATTTAAAATTCTTGGCATCGAGACAATCCTTTCTTCCGTTTGCGACACCTACTTTATTTATCTACGTAGCCAAGAGCTTTTAATTTTTCTACTTCCTCTTCAGTCAGATCTATCTTTTGTTCCTTCACATTTTGTTTGATAAATTCAGCCCGTTCCTCATCAGGAATCGTAAATTTTTTGACAGTAAAAGGTGGTCTGTATCCGCGGGCATCAGCGATAAATTTATCAAGAGCTAAACTCAATTCTTCCGGCGCTTTTGTGAGTTTGATTAGATTCTTTTCTTCTTTGGAATCTAAAGATAAATCGTACAATTCAACGGAATGTTCTCCCCACGTTTCCGGATGCCAGATCTTGGTGAGCCAATTTGGATTTGGGACAGGACGGTAGTTTTTGATTAATTTGAATTGCGAATTGCGAGCTGCAAAGCTCAATTCTGGTCCCCAATAGCGTTCAATAAATCGGAAAGGATTTTTCAATTGTCCGCCTTGAAACGCAGGGACTAGTGATTCGCCATCAAATTGTTCTGGAACTGAAACTTGAAGTGCCTCAAGGCTTGTTGGGGTCACGTCTACCAAAGAGACAGGATGCTGGATTCTATCCGGCTTGTATTGTTTTCGTAAAGGAACCGGTGGCAACCACACCATTGAAATTTTTGATTCGAATCCATAACAAGAATCGCCATGACTAAAGAACAGATCACGTTCTCCCAGAGATTCTCCGTGATCAGCAATAAAGACAAACCAGGTATTGTTTTCAAAGGTCTTTAATTTCTCATAAAGGGCTTTTAATTGACTATCAAGGTAAAGAATTTCACCATCGTACCAATCGATGTATTGATATTGATTCATCACAGAAGGAATAAATTGATCACTTGGAATCTGATCTTGAGTCAACATTCTTGTATGAGTGGATCGGAAGCTTTCGTTATATGGAGCCGGAGGATGATAAGGTCCATGCGGATCAATAAAATGCAGAAAAAGAAAGAAGCGACGATCTTTGGGGGCTTTATCAAGCCACAAAAGAGCATGTTGAACAGTGTTACCTGCTGTTCGTTCGAAACTTTCACGAGTTGCTTCTTTTTCCAAAACGAAATCGTCATAAAGATCAAAGCCCTGATTAAAGCCGCTTATGCGTCCAATCATGACAAAGCTGCTAACAAAAGCTGCAGTCATGAAGCCGGACTTTTTTAGTTTTTCAGGTAATGTCTCTATCTGTTCATTGAGTTGTGCAAAATTATTGCGCACGCCGCTGCGAAATGGATAAAGTCCCGATAACATCGATGCATACGATGGAGCCGTTGAAGTACGGACTGTTTCCGCTTGAGTAAAATTCATACCGTCCTGGAAGAATTCCGCCGTGGCTGGCATGGTAGCGCGATGATAATTTGCAAATGGGGTGTGATCGGCTCGCAGAGTATCTACAGTGATGAAAACAAGATTGGTATTAGTCCCCAAACTCTGACCAACGATGGCTGGCCTCTTTAAGATTGCGAAAACGAGTATAGCGACACAAACACAAATGGAAGCTGCAACCAGCCAACCTCTCATAGGAGCTAACCAGCCTGCGGGACGTATATGTCAAGAAAATGGGTTAGGTGAAAAGTTTAGAATGAAAGCCTAGTCTCAATACACTGTCTTAGACTACGTTTAATGATGTGATACGCCTTAAGGTTAGTCAAGCCCTGGCATAGAGATGCTTCCGCTCGATAGGGTTTCACATATATCATCAGGTTATGAATTCTGGAAGACACGACCAGCTTCTGCTTCAGACAATCGATGAATTAACAGCCGATTCCATCAAGCTGCTTCAAGACCTGATAAGAATTCCAAGTGTTACAGGGGATGAAACCAAAGCACAATTACTTTTTGCCGACCGGTTACGAGATCTCAACCTTGATGTGGATTGTTGGAATCCTGAAAGAAAGGATCTGCAGGCGCATCCTGCTTTTTCTGATGATGGCTTAGCGTTGGAGAATCGTCCGGTTGTTGTAGGTCATTTGCGCGGCAAAGATTCGAATGGGCGTTCGCTTATTTTGAATGGACATATGGATGTTGTTCCTCCGGGGGAAGAGAGCGCATGGGATGATGGACCCTGGAGTGGCGCGTTGCGTGAAGAGAAAGTTTTTGGGCGTGGTTCTTGCGACATGAAAGGCGGATTAGTTGCCGGTTATATCGCATTATCTGCATTAAAGAAGGCCGGTATTCCTTTGCGTGGTTCGGTTTGGATCCAAAGTGTAATCGGCGAAGAAAGTGGTGGTGTTGGAACGCTCGCTGCGGTGTTACGCGGATATCGTGCGGATGCAGCGATCGTGCTTGAGCCAACACGCATGGCAATTTGTCCGGTAGGTGCAGGCGCCGCAAGCTTCCGGATTCGTGTGCGGGGCAAAGCTTCACATGGTGCGATGAGGTTGGAAGGTGTTAGCGCAATCGAAAAATTTCAGTTGATCCTTTCTGCCATTCAACAACTGGAACATACGCGACACAAAAACTATCAGCATCCTTTATATAAGGCAGACGCACTTGTTTCACCGATCAGTGTTGGAAAAATTCAAGCCGGCGATTGGCCTTCAACAGTGCCTGAGTCTCTTGTTGCCGAAGGAAGATTTGGAATTTTTCCTGAAGAAAAAATTCAGGATGCCAGAGCTGAATTTGAAAGTGCGATTCTATTCGCAGCGAACCAGGATTCATGGCTTCGCGAAAATCCGCCTTCAGTCGAATGGTTTGAAGGACAGTTCGAACCAGCACACACAACTCTGGATTCAGAAATTGTTTCAACACTCAAGAAGTTTCATTCAGATGTTCATGGTGGTAACCCTGAAATTCATGGTGTCCCATATGGTTCTGATTTGCGCTTTTTTACAAACAACGCAAAGATGCCTGCTGTGCTGTATGGCCCCGGTGACGTTAGAGTCGCTCACTCACTGAATGAATTTGTACCGGTCCATGAAATAATTTCTGTGGCGAAAGTCGTCGCGTTAACAATCGTAGAATGGTGCGGTTAATGCGTGTTTCACCTTGTGAAATAAGTTTCACAACGTGGAACGACTTTCATGAAAGGAACAACTGCTGCTTCTACAAAGTCTGTAATCAGCGGATGCGGACTCTCTTCAGTCGAAAGCATTTGCGGAACAAAAAGTGTTGCAACGTAAAAAGGATGTCCGGTTAATTCGATCATCCGGACCTCGCCATCAGGTCCAACTGCAGAAACTCTCAAAGGATTGCGAATCATTTCATTTTGATACTTTGGATTCACACCATAATTGCAAAGGAATTGTTCGGAAGCGGTTTTCTTTTTATATGCGTTATATCCAATCGTATTTTCAACGATCGAAATGGGTTGGGTCAGTCCATTCAATGAACAGGATAGCTTGCTGATGATTGGCGTTTCAGCGTCAGGTGCCGTTTCTTCATGTTCGGCATTTCGAACGCCCAGAACATTCCGCGCATACTCTACCAGAGCATGTTGGAATCCTCCTCACGTTGCAAAAAAAGGCCAGCCTTTTTCTCTTGCAAACTGAATTGATTCTATCGCTCCACTCATGCTCTTATACGGACTTCCTGAAGAGCACCAGATCGCATCATAGTTTGCTAATTGATCAATCTGCACTTCATCGGTTGGAATCCAGTCAATTTCGATTTTCTTAGACAGCCGCGCTGCAGAATGTTTTAACGATTCATTTGTCATCGTATGATGTGCAGCTTTCGGATTGAAATCACCAATAACAGCAACATTGATTGGCTTTGTCATATAGACTCCGGATTTTGCAATTGTACTTTAAATGAAAAGTCGAAGTTAGGACCAGATATGCAAAATTGTACGGAATTAACTTTGATTACAAATGAATTGGCGGATGAAGTTATCACCGGCCGAAAAGATATCAACCTTTCGGTAATATGCATAGCCGCCAGGTGCAATCAATGCGCGATGTCTGTTTGCCCCCCTGACCCCAGCAAGCCGCGATTGATATCAATGGAACCAACCGTTTGATAACTCCATCCATAAAGTGAAACACTGCTATATATATGGAAGACTTACAAATGGAAGTGTTACGAACTTATACCTCCCCTCCCTGAAATCATTTGTAAAAGCAAATGGGATGCCAGCTTCTTTTTCCAAATCTTCTCGTCGTGAGTGGCCGAAATCCAGCTCAGAGTGTCTGCAAAATTTTTGAGCAGTGCTTAAAAGTTATACGTCTATTCACCACAAAGGCACAAAGATCACAAAGTAGTATTCAATTAAACCTTTAGATAGATAGAGTTGAGAGGCAATGTTCGACTATGTTAGAATGTCTCACTCCCAGAAACCCATCTAGTTCGGAGGTCGGCAAAAAATGAAGCGCGGAAGTTTTTTTATACTTTTATGCCTGCTAGCTTTTGTTGCAGGGTGCGGTAGCGATGACGATAACAATCCAGGTCCTACACCAAATCCTCAACCTACAGTTAGCTCTTTTACTCCTAATCAAGTAAGCAAAGGACAGCAAAACGTTGAGGGCAGAATTCAAGGCACTAATTTAGGCGGCGTTACAGCAGTGAACCTTGGAGCAGGACTCACGGTAGTTCGATTTACCAGCGTGAGCTCTTCTGAAATCGAAGTCATTTTTAATGTTCAAAACAATGCTGCAGCAGGGAATCGTACAATCACGATTACAACCTCTGCTGGCAGCGTCAGTTCATCCGCAGTGTTAAGTGTAACGAACAACAGAGTACCGGTAGCAAAATTCACTGTGAGTCCTGCCTCTGGCGCTGAAAATACGTTATTCACAGTTGATGCAACGGAATCAGATGATCCTGATGGACAAGTCGCAGCCTACCGTTGGGATTTCGGAGACAATAAAACAGCAACCGGAAGAATTGCTGAGCATCGATTTGGCGTAAATGGTACTTTCCAAATTACGTTGAGTATCACTGACAATGATGGAGCAACAGCATCAGCCAGAAGGGAAGTCGAAGTAGAAAGAGGCCAGGCTCCTGTTGCACGTTTCACCGTCACGCCTCCATCCGGTGATGTCGGTACACGTTTTGTGATCGATGGTACTTCAAGCTCCGATGACGGCACAATTACAAACTATGAATGGGCATCTGGGTGACGGTAATGTTAGAACAGGCTCTGCAATTACTCATGTCTATCGAACGAACGGAACATTCACGATTCGTTTAACCGTGAGAGATAATACCGGACTTGAAAGTATGCGCGAGCAAGGCATCCGTGTTGAACGCTTTAACCAGGGTAACTCTGAAGAAGAAATCGAGAGATTGCTCGATCGTTTCTTTACACGCTTCGACAAAATTGAAAATTGGAGTACCGAAGACATTGTAGATGGATGGAGCACGTCCCCTCAGTGTAAAGGCAGAGATCGCGAAATTGCGATTATTGAACAGCAAAAATTACTGATTGCTGAGAATAGTGTTGAGGTTGTTGATATTGATGTTCTGGTTAAGCCAAATGGTCTGGATGCGAATGCAACTGTTCGTGCGAAATTCGAGTGGGTTGAAAAGGATGGGGATACGGGCAAGTCCGATGTCATCCATCATTTCACTTTAGTCTTCGAAGACGAAGAATGGCAAGTTTGTAATTTCTTTCTGGAAAATCTAACAACAGACGCCAGAATACTGTTTTTGATGGATTAGGTAATGAGCTTGAAGTCCCGCATCACGTTATGAGTTAGTATGTTTTAATGGGTTGGAATTTTGATTTTTTAATTGTTGGTGCGGGATATGCAGGTTCGGTTCTTGCCGAACGCCTTTCCTCTCAACTTGGCAAAACCTGTCTAATTGTAGAAAAACGTCATCATATTGCAGGCAACGCATATGATGAATACGACTCGGCAGGTGTACGTCTTCACGCTTATGGACCGCACTACTTCCGCACAAAATCGGATCGGATTCTGCAGTATTTGAGCCAGTTTACGGAATGGCATCGAGTTGATTTCAAAATTCTTTCCTGGACAGATGGCCGATTCTGGCAATTTCCAATTAACCTGAATACTTTCGAACAGATTCTTGGCCGGCCTTCCACTTCCGAAGAAATGGAAGAAACACTGGAGAAGTGGCGTGTCCCTATTGAGAATCCAAAAAATTCGGAAGAGGTCATCATTTCACAGGTAGGCGTTAAGCTCTACGAAATGTTTTTCAAAAACTACACGCGCAAACAATGGAAAAGAGATCCAAAAGATTTGGACCCAAGCGTGTGCGGCCGCATTCCAATTCGAACAAACCGCGATGACAGATATCTTTCAGAAAAATTTCAAGGACTTCCACAAGAAGGATACACAAAAATGTTTGAGCGGATGCTGAATAATCCCAAAATCAAAATCCTGTTGAATACACGCTATCAGGATGTGATTTCACAGGTTACTTACAAACATCTGATTTACACCGGCCCTGTGGATGAATACTTCGATTGGAAGTTTGGCCCACTGCCGTATCGCTCATTGCGTTTCGACAGAGAGATAATTGAAAAGGAATTTTACCAGCCCACAGTGCAGGTAAATTATCCAAATGACTACGATTTCACGAGGATTGTTGAAATCAAGCATGTAACCGGACAAAAACTTCCGGTTACTACGATTGTTCGCGAGTATCCGGATGATTTTGGCCCCGGGAAAGAACCTTATTACCCTATCCCCGCACCTGATGCGCAGCAGCTTTATAAGAAGTATGCGGAACTTGCGGAAAATGAAAAGAAAGTTTCCTTTGTTGGAAGGCTGGCAACTTACCGGTACTATAACATGGACCAGGTTGTAGGAATGGCGCTGGCCGAGTTCGAAAGGCTAAAAACGCTCGACATCCGGTAAATTTATTAACCACTGAGACGCAGAGATGTCTACTCCCGAATTGTTATTAGTCATGCCTGTATATAACGAACAGGCAAGTGTCCGCAAAGTTGTTATGGAATGGGTACAGGAAGTAGAAAACTGGACCGAGAATTTTCTGTTCCTTGCAATAGACGATGGATCCAAGGATGACACATTGAAACTGTTGCAACGTCTTCAACAACAACTTGGATCCAGAATGGAAATATGGACACGTGAAAATCGAGGTCACGGGCAAACATGTTTGGAAGGATATCGAATTGCCTCCGAACGCGAAATTCCATACGTTTTTCAGTTTGATTCAGATGGTCAATGTGATCCCCAATACTTTTTTCGTTTCTGGCGTGACAGAGACAAATATGATGTGATCTATGGGAAACGTACTCATCGCGATGATGGCTGGCGGAGGGTTCTTGCATCGATCGTTTTAAGATTCAGTTTACTGGTCTGGTCCGGAGTAAACTGTGTTGATGCAAATGTTCCTTACAGGCTGATGCGAACAAAAATGATTACAAAAGAACTCGAAAAGATTCAACCGGATTTTCATCTAGCAAATATTGCACTGGCAGTGCTGCTGAAAAAAAATCCATCGATCCGGCAGGGAGTTGTCCCGATCCATTTTCGTGAACGATATGGTGGTGAACCCAATGTTCCCATTACGAAATTTGGAGAGAAGGCACTCGAATTAAAACGGCAACTGAAGCGTCTTACGTTGAATGCAAGGTAATCACGCTTCTTCATCGAAGACTTCTTTTGGCTCGCTCACTGCATGCACAGCAATTCTTTTTGTTTGTGTTGCAGTTATTTCAGGCATTCATGGCTACCTGCTTCAATCATTTGTTTCACTCTTTGTACTCGTTTGTTTTCTCGCGTTAGCGTATCCCTTCTCTGCATTTCTACTGGGCCGTGGGCCAAACGCCATCATATTTACAATTCCTGTAGGCTATATCCTTCACGCCGTTTTTCTTTCTCTTACAGGCGTCATTTTCGGAATTTCAGTATTAAGCTTCATTCTTTATTTTTTCGCATTCGCTGCGCTTGCATTCTATTTTCATCGCAGGTCAGTTCCAGCAGCAGAAGCTCATTCATGGGATCAAGCGGATTGGTATCTGTTGTTTCTTTGGTTATTTTGCACTCTTGCTGTTCTCGCAATTCCGTTTGTGCATGTTGGAACACCAGTTAGTGGCGGGCACGCATACCGTGCTTATTTCAACACCGATTTTTTCAGACACATCGCAGTAGCAGCGAATCTCGCGAATCACGGCATTCCACCTGAAAATCCGTATTTCAGCGATCATATCCTCCGTTACTATTGGTTTTTTCACATCATTCCTGCTTTCTGGCTGAAACTTTTCCCTTCTTTTTCAGCAGATTACATGATGCTCCAATTTAATGTGCTGCTTGCGATGGGCTTTTGTGCGGCTTTGTATGCCGGGATTCGATACTTCACACAAAGAAAAAGAACGCGAGTCATGACACTTCTGCTTTTTCTTTTTGGTGGAAGTTATGAAGGATTCTATCTCCTGTTTCATTTTTATGGCGAAAAATTGCCATGGATGTCATTTCGCGAATGGAATGTGGATGCAATCCTGCGATGGCTCTATCGTGCGCCGCAAGTCGACACTCTTTTCCGTGGAATGTTGTATGGACCACAACATCTAATCGGTCTTTCTACTTTTGTTTTGTTCCTGCTGGCGTGGAAGAAAGCTGCTAGCTTCAGACGCCGCATCTTTTTGCATGTGTTGTTATTCGCAATCACAGGTTTCACAGTGATCATTGCTGGTGCTTTGATTCTGGGCTCTGCAGTCATGCTGCTTGTCGAGCTGTATAAAAATCCTCGAGTGAAGTGGAAAGAAGTTTTATGTGCTGGCGCCTTAGGTCTCATTTTTCTAACAGCTTATTTTTTTCTTTTTCAGATGTTTGGAACTAAAGCAGGAGAAGTACAGTTTGAAATTAACCATTTTGTTTTGGCAAACATCACTAAATACATCCCATTAAATTGGGGTGCGATATTAATTGCAGGCGTCGCGGGAATTATTTTTAGATCAAAAAATATTCCTTCAAAGACTCTGTTGTTTTATCTTGCACTTTGCTGCGTGCTGATAATTTTTATCAATATCGATGTCCCTGGCCTCTCGGAAATTACGCTGAAAATGGGAATTTTATCGTATGTAGTTCTGTTGATTTTTGCAGCAGGCTTTTTTGATGATTCTCGTTTTAGTACACCGGCATTGTCTATTGCTTTGGCCTTGATGCTTGCGCCCGTCTTTGCTGACATGGGCAATGGATTGGTATAACAATCAGGATGTCTCGAATTCCAAATTTACTTCAATTATTTCAACGGAAGATCGTGAAATCTATGATTGGATTCAATCAAATGTCGACAAAAATGCTTGTGTCCAATCGATGCCCCGTGGAGAAGGATTTCTGGAAGAATATGTAACGGAATTACCTGCGCTTGGAAGACGTCCTGTATATCTTGGAGATAAAGTTCATTCCCGCCTTTATCAAATTTCAAAAGAGGAAGTTCAATTTCGCGACAGAATACTTTCTAAAATCTTTGGTCAATACTCATCGGCTGGCCGAATTTCTGCATTATCGCAGCGTGCGGGGATTCAGTATTTCTTTATTTCTTCTATGGAAAACTTGAAACCTTTTGAAACTCGCATCAGAGGCCCATACTTTGAACTTCTTCGTCAGGAAAAGGATGCCCGGCTTTACCGTGTTGTAAAAAGAACTCCTGCAGTGAAAGACCTTGAGCGGCAGGTCCTTTTTCAGGATGACGAAACCGGATCTGTTTTGCTTGAAGTTGAGTATGGTTCAGGATTTTTTGATCCGGAAACGCAGGAGGATTTCGAGACAATCCGCTGGATGAAATCTAATGGAACGCTGGAATTGATTTCGCAAAAACGATTGAAAGGCAATTTGAGTTTTACAGTTTATTCAGAACCATATCGCCGTCAGATTGCTGTATACCACAACGGTAGACTTGTCGGAGGTGAACGCGCAAAAATTCGCGGTATTCCTGTGAATGTCAAACTTCAATTGCAAAAAGGAAAGAATACAATTGAATTTCGCGAACCCGAAAGTTATCCAGGCAAAAAGCCGCCAACAGACGCAGATCGCACCGGGCGTATTTATAAAATTGAAGATCTTCGTTTCACTGAAATTGATAGCGCTTTGTAACGCCCGGCTTACCTCGGTCTAGGCACCAGATAGACTGTAAAACTACCCAATCGCACTTCACGCGCCTGGGGATACGCTTTCTGAATGGATTCAATCAGACGCCAGTCAGACATATTCGTCGTTCGCGCATTATTGCCATACGACCTGTTTATTATTCCGCGAATCTTTTGTACATCGTAAGGGCCTGATTGCGCCCACCATTTGTAGAATTGCTTTCTGTCATCATCTCTCAGCCACCAAAGATTGCATTCGGCAGGTTGAACCACAATCAACGGAATCTTGTTCTGCCTCCAGCTGCTTTGAAGATTCATACCGGGTGCATAAACCTTGTGCTCAGATTTTGAATACGTCAAATATTCTACAGTGCTGTGAAAATAAAATTGCGGTGATAAATAAAGATCGAACTTAGGACCAAGTTGATTGAGAAGTTGAACAACACGATATTGATCGCGATCTATACCCCATAAAGCAGAAGTCTTTGGATCAAGTGTGTCCAGCGAGTATGAGTATCGAAGAAGTCCATCATTGGGTCCTGAATAAAAATTTGCTGCAAGGATTCCAGTGAGTACAAGAAATGCTAGCGGTCGAAATATATCTGCAAGAAGCCTGACCGCAGATAACAGTCCTATTGTTACGAAGAAAATTGCAGGAACGACGCTTCCCAGAGTTCTAGAAGCATGCGGCGCATTTACGCTCAGAATTCCAGGCAAAGTTGTTAAAAAAAGATAGATCAACAAAAAGGCTGCATAAGGTTTTCGAATGTTGATCAAAGCAATGCCAATACCAAGAAGGAAAAAACCTGAAGCAAAAGGTGACAGCATTGGCTCTTCCTTAAGATTATGACGGTCGATGGCGTCGCCTCTATAGGTAAAGAGTCCCAATGTCTTGACCGTGGAATCGATAACAAGTTGAGTCGGAGTCAGATCTGTACCACGTGTATTCCACACGGCAGTCCGCTGAATGCGATCGTTAAAACTCTCACGATTTTTCCAGGAAAAATTGAGCATCGGTGCGGCCACAAGGAAAGCAACCACAGCACCGGTGAGAAGTGCCGGCCATTTTTCTTTCAATTTTGGGCGGATTGTAGAATCCAGCAAAAACGCTATCGCGATGAGCGGGAAAATTCTGTATGCAATATACGTATAAAGACCGAGTCCTCCAAAAAATCCTGCGGCTACAATCCAGAGTGAATTTCTTTTAGATGATTGAATCCCGCGTGCAAGAAAATATAAAACAATCACTTCAAAAAATACGATCAAACCAACACGAACAGCGTACCTGGAATGCATGATGTGCCACTTTGAAACAGCAAGCAGGAATGTTGCAATTAAAGCGACACGATCATTAAACAAACGGCGCGAAAGCAAAAAGACAAAGACCAGTGTCAGTACTCCAAAGAATGCGAGCACTGCGCGAACCGAAACAATGGAATAATCAAAAAAGTATTGAGAGGCGGCAACTAAATATGCTATCAGTGCTTCTCTGCCGGCATTCCAATTCAGGAAAACAGGTCGTTCACCAAACTGACGGATCGCTAGAGCATCCAATCCCTTATACGCTTCATCCCATGCCATCCCATCTGCAAGTGAGCTTAATCTCCAGAATCTAAAAACGGCTCCAACTGCAATGATTAAAACCGCAATGAGGACCGTATGTTTTAAAGGTCCTTCTTTTGTTTGGAAACTGTTCCAGAGTTCAGAATCGCGCGAAAAATAGTACAGAAGAAAAATCCACGCAAGCGCGCAGACACCCCAGGCTATGGTTTGAATACCCATCGCTTGGGCTTGCGCTTTTAAGAAAGCTTCCGCACTGAGAAAGAGAATCAGCGCAAGAAAAGAGGTAAATTGAATTGATTTTTTGTGTTTGAGCATCAAGAAAACGTAAACAAACTCGTAACCACGAAGTAACACATGGCCGCGAAGCGGCCAAACAGAAATAAATGAAAATAGCCCCCGGCGTAAGCCGGGGGTTCAGTATGCATGTATTGATTTAGCCCGCCGAAGGCGGGCGTAAGAGTGTTCATAGTAACTGGTCTTTCGCCCGCTTGAAGCGGGCTAGTTCATTCTCAATCCTGTCACCCCCGCCTTACGCCGGGGGCTAGCGATTTTCAAAGCAGTTCATGAAGTTTCACGAAGAGTTAATAACAAACTGAAACTTCGTGCTTCTTCGTGACCTTCGTGGTTAAGTAGAAGGTTTGCTTTATGCGCTACGTTTATTCTTTCGTATGTATTCGACTACTTCAGGAATTTGCGCAGCAAAATTAGTTTGAGGCGCATAGCCTAATAAACTTTTCAATTTCGAAATATTGGCAATTGAATATCGTAATTCTTCGCTTCTAATCTCTTCATGCTTAATTTGTGCTTGTGGATAAATTTGTGATGTGAGAAGCTGAGCAAGTTCGTTCACTGAAGTGCCTTTACCTGTTCCTACATTAAAAATTTCACCCACGGCATTTTCACTTTTCAAAGAAAGCAAATTCGCTTGAACGATATCGGAGACATGAACAAAATCGCGTCTCTGTTCTCCATCACCAAAAACTGTAACGTCCTGCTGCTTCAAAAGCCGGGTTATGAATATTGTAATTACGCCTACATACGGAGTGTAAGTTTGTCTCGTTCCGAACGTATTGAAGTAACGTAACACAATCGGCTGCATTCCAAGATCGCTTCCAGTTAAAAGAACATACCGTTCTGCTGCAAGCTTGGCAATTCCATAAGGACTTGCTGGAATTTGTGTATAGGTTTCCGAAATTCCAACAGGCTCTTCTGAATCAGAATACACTGCCATTGATGATGCATACACAAAGCGTTGAACTTTGTTTTTTCCTGCGATTTTTAAGACTTGCAACGTTCCCATCAGATTCGTTTCTGCATCTTCATAGAATCTTTCAACAGAGCCGCGAATTGTTACGCGAGCTGCATCATGAAGAACATGCGTTATACCATCCATCGCTTTTTCAACTACGTTGGCATCCAGAACATTGCCTTGTATGAATTCACATTGTGGGGGGATGTTTGCAACGGCTCCGACGGAGAGATCATCCAGTACGCGAACTTGATACCCTTCTCGCAAAAGGCCTTCACAAAGATGGGAACCAATAAATCCCGCGCCTCCGGTAACTAAAACTCTCATGACTTTGTGTCGTTGCGGTTCATTCGGGGTTGCATTGAATTATTGATTCAGGCGTGATGATCACATTCGTTAGCTTTGTTCCTTTTGGAATCGCAACATCATCAAAAATTACACAGTTTCGTAGATTTACAGGTTCCTGTATTTTGACACGATGACCAACAACACAGGAATCTACTCCCTTGATCTTTGAATTCTCAGAAGCTGATGATGAAAAATGATTTTTAAGTTTGAGAGTTTTAAGTTCGAGCATGTTGATCATTAATAAATCTTCCGGGTTTGTGAGGTTCAAATCTTCATCGATGATTTGCGAGTGAACGACCCTATGGCCATCGTTGATCATGATCTGAATTGCTTCAGTAATTTCGTATTCATCGCGCATTGCAGTGCGCGGAGTCCTGCGGATCGCATCAAAGATTTCCAGGCCAAACAAATAAATACCGCAGCCTTTCAACTTGTTTTGGATATAACGCGGTTTTTCGATTACTTGTTTCACCCCGCCGTCTTTGGATGGAATAATCGCAAAATTCCTGCGTATCATCTCCGGGTTTTGTTCCAATTTGGAAGCGAGCACGGCCTTCGTATTTTTCTTTCCGAAATGAGTGAGCATCGATTGAAGTTTATTTGATACAAAAAAGATGTCACCAAGGCATAACAAGAAAGGTTTTCCAACGCGGCTTTCAAGTCTGCCTACGGCGTGGGCGATTCCAAGAGTTTCGGTTTGTTCTACGTATTCGAGATCGACGCCAAATTCTTTTCCATTTCCAAGAGACCTCACGACTTCATATCCAAGATGACCGATGACCACGAAGATTTTCTTGATACCAACAGAATTGAACATTTCAATTTGATGTTGAAGCAGTGGTTTTCCCATGATTGGAAGAATTGGTTTTGGCCAGCGAGCGGTAAAAGGGAACATGCGGGTCCCTTTTCCTGCAGCCAGGATTACACCCACAAAATCGTTTTGACTTGGCATACTTACAAGTATTCTACTTGTTTTTAACTTTGCGTCACTGTGGTGGAAAACACGGATCAAAGACTCTGCAAAACGCCGTCGCGATACAAGCGGATCTTCTTGCGGAGATAAAAAAGGAAACGGAAGAACGACAGGCTTGTTTGCACAAACTTCAATTTCGACTGACCTTGAAGCCGTTCTGAGTGCCGCACGCCTGTTTCACCCGTTTTTGCACCGAGTGTAAGAAGTTTGATCGTAATTTCGGTTGGAGTCGGATACCCACGCGCTTCAATATTTAACGATCGTGCAAGCTCCCCGCGGATCAGTTTCATCGCACAATTTGTATCGCGCAACTTCACCCAGAAAAGAGTTCGAACGATAAGGTTGAGACTGCGATCCGCTATCACTCGCATCGGATTGTCCTTTTTCTTCATCCGGTAACCTGTCACAAAATCCAAATCTTTTTCGGCTTGAAGCTTTACCAAAGATGAGTAATCCGCTAAATCGAACTGACCATCCGAATCGAGTGTGATGATCCACTTACCGCTGCTGGCCTGTATTGCTGACCGCAAGGCATAACCGTAACCACGATTCGGTTTATAAGAGACAATTTTCAGAAAGGATATTTCTGACGAAAGAGTTTGTAATATCTCAAGCGTACGGTCTGTACTTCCATCATTTGCAAGTACAATCTCGGCTTTCAATTGATTTTGCCGGAGAACTTCGTTCCAATAACGGATCACCTGTGCGATTCCTTCTTCCTCGTTATATACAGGTGCAACTATTGAAAATTCTGGATTTTCCGCCATCAATTACCCAAAAAAGAAGCTCTAACTATAAATCAAAGGAATGTCACCAACAAGTTTAAGGCTAAAAGATTGAAATCATGGCACTTTCCCGCTTAAAAACCTTGGAATTTCGAGGCTTCTCGGTTAATATATTCGGTTCAACTTACATAAGGAGTTTTAAAGGGAAAATGTACAACAAAACAAGGATAGTACTTGGGATCCTTTTGGCAGGCATCCTTGGCGGGTTTGTAGCCTGTGACAATGATGATAATAATCAGAATAATAATTCTGCACCTACTATTACATCGTTCACGCCAGCTACAATCAGCATAGGTCAAAGAAATGTTGAAGGGCAGATTCAAGGCACAAATTTGACTGGAGTAACAGGCGTTAGCCTTGGAGATGGAATTTCCGTTCAGAATTTTAACTCTGTTAACGCTTCTCAAATCAATATCGTTTTTTCGGTGGATGCATCGACGTTCTCCGGAAACCGTACGATCGTTGTAGAGACATCGGCAGGAAGCGCAAACTCATCAGGTGTGTTCCAGGTTTTAAACAACAAAGCACCACGTGCTAGGTTCACAATGGAACCCCCATCAGGATCACTCGCAACAGTCTTTTCGGTAGATGCCGAAAATAGTGATGATGATGACGGCACCGTCGCAAGTTATCGATGGGATTGGGGTGATGGCGCAACAGGAAACGGAAAGAAGTCTACGCATAAGTACACTCAGTTAGGAAATTACACAGTTCGTTTAAGTGTTACTGATAACGATGGAGCTTCCGATTTCGCCGGAAAGGCTGTTGAAATTTTGAGAAACAGTCCACCAGTTCCGATTTTTTCAATCAGCCCATCGACAGGTTCCACATTTACAAACTTTTCGTTTGATGCATCACGGAGCCGTGATGCGGATGGACGTGTTGTGGATTACCGCTGGGACTTCGGTGATGGTAAACGGGGAAAAGGCGAGGATATAGATCATACCTACGAAGAGCAGGGCAACTATGATGTTGTACTGACCGTTGAAGACAACAGTGGTCTAACTTCAAAACTTGAAAAAGGTGTTGAAGTAGATAAAGCACAAGGCCGGGTATGTAGTCCAAGATCCAATGCTCAGGTTCCATACCTGTTTACTGTTGTGACAGCGGATCGTGCAAGACGCACACTCATTGTTCAATTTGATGGTGACTATGGCTGTACTCCCTATTACCGTTGCGGAGACCTTCGCAAAGGCGGATTAAAAGGCGGCAGCCCTGGTAAAGAATATTGGGTCGGCGTTATGTGCGAGTTTATCGATCTTGGCGACGGCAGAGCCCAGATCAAAAGTGTGCTTGGCAATTATTGGCCCTCCGATGGAGAAGGAAAGTTCTACACATGGGCACAAGTTGATTGCTCTACCTCAGTTTGCCGGCGCTAATTAGTAAGCGTTTGTTATTTTAAAGGGCAGCTAAAAAGCTGCCCTTTTTTAATTTCCCGTAATCTCTCCTATCAAGCCCCCGCCTCTGACCCGTCTTTATTGACCTTTATAGTAGTCATATGATATGAATAGTACTTAAGGTACGTTTCCTCTATAAATATTACAAAAATAGTAATACGGAGGTTAGGAGATGATGATTCTGCTCCCAAGGGTTTGTTTGCTGCTTTTTGCGGCGTTCTTTTTTCTAATGATTGCTGCTTGCAGCGAAGACGATAGTACTTCGAGTGGTTCGAAGCCGACCATCAATTCGATCAATCCTTCCGAGGTTTTTCCAGGACAGGCAAACGTCAGAGCTACAATCGTTGGGACGAACTTTGTAGGCTTTGGAGCTGTAGATATGGGGCCGGGCATAGAGATAATCAGAACAAGATTAATAAGCAGTACTGAAATTAGTATCCGTTTTACGGTCCAGCCAAATGCCGCAGCTGGACCTCGCACGATTTCTGTATCGACACTTGCTGGAAAAGGCGAATTGAATGGCACTTTTACAGTAGCTGCAAATCGCGCACCCCAAGCCGTTTTTACAGCAGATCCACCAAACGCAAACAAAGGTGTTGAGATTCGATTTGACGGTTCAAATTCAACCGATCCCGATGGAACGATTCAATTGTTTCAATGGGATTTTGGAGATAGCAGCACAGCGGAAGGACAGGTTGTTACGCATGAATATTCTTCATCCGGCAACTTCACTGTGACTCTTACTGTGACCGATAATCTCTCAAGCAAAGGTAACACAACAAGACAGGTTCAAATTGAAAACAAAATTCCACCTGTCGCTCATCTGAATGTTCAGCCGCAGGAAGGAAGTACAAATACATTATTTGAATTCGATGGCTCAACAAGCACAGACGGCGATGGAACCATCAGAGAATACTTATGGGAATTTGGTGATGGTTCTGAAAAAAGTGGGGCACGAGTTACCCACAAATTTTCAAGCAAAGGTGATTTCTCAGTTCGATTAACTGTAACTGATAACGATGGTCTGGAATCATCGCGAGATAAAGAAGTAAGTATTACCGGCCAGCCCCCAATTGCAAGCTTTACAGTCTCACCGTCGACCGGTTCGACGAGCACCGTTTTTGCATTTGATGCATCAGGAAGCAGAGATGATGATGGCAGAATTATGGAATATCGCTGGCTGATAGAAAACAATACTTTTACGAACAAAACTCCACACTATAGCTTTACTAGAGAAGGTACCCACGAAGTCAGTCTGACTGTAACAGACGATGACGATGAAACAGATACAACGACACAAACAGTCCTTGTGGGAGAGGATGATGACGATGATCCTCCGCCTCCAGTCGAAGGCAAATGTACTGAAGAATCAAAGTTGCGTGTACCTTTCTTCTTTGAAGTGGTTAGTGAAGACCGGGGTTCAAAGGTCATAACCGGACGCTTTGACGAAAATGTAACTTGCAAGGAAGTCTTTTACCTTTGCGGAGACGTTCGAAAAGGCGGAATCCGTCCGGGTGACAAAGAATACTGGATGGGTACGATCTGTGCAATGTACAGCCTGGGGAATAATACATTCCGGATCGAGCTTGTAGATGGCCGTGATTGGATCGATGTAGGTGAAGATGGAACCTATGTTTGGCCGCAGCTCGATTGCAACCCTGCTGTTACTTGCCGGTGATTTTACGTCGAGGCCCGGCCCTGCTCGGAAGTGGGAAGCAGAGGCCGGGCTTTATATTCAAACCCGTTACAGACCCTTACTAATTCTGATATTCTATTAGTGACTGTAATACTTCTACAGGCTGCTAAGGGACTCAGTTTTGTGGGATTAGGGAATCTCGGGCTCAACTGGGTCATATTACAATTGTCTTACTACAGTCTAATTGACAGAACTGCCCTCTGTGCTATGCTTCTTTCTGGGACAGGGGGAAAAAGGTGAGGTGACTCAATGAAACGCTTCAGTGTACTTTTGCTGATCCTTCTTGCTTTAGCTGGCTGTAATCAGGGCGGCGACAACAGCACAAACAACGGGGCAGGACCCCCAACCATAACTTCAATTACACCTACATCAGTATTACGCGGACAGACTGTTGAAGGCAGAATTCAGGGTTCGAATTTCAACGGTGTTGGCGTAGTCAATATGGGCGACGGAATTCGTGTAGTCGAAATTACGGCAGTTGCGACCCAGGAAATCCAGTTGCGTTACTTTGTTAATAATGATGCTGCACCTGGAGTCCGGACCATATCGGTGTCAACCACCGCAGGCACTGCGACGAACTCTTCAATGCTTTCAGTTGGTGCAAACCGGGCACCCAATGCACAATTTTCAGTTGATCCAGCTTTGGGAATTGCACAAACCATTTTTTCATTTGATGCATCTGCCTCAAACGATGAAGATGGCACCGTCACAGGTTATCAGTGGGATTTTGGGGATGGTAGAACAGAAGGCGGCAGAAAAGTAACCCATAAGTTCAGTTCTCATGGCAAGTTTAATGTAAAACTAACAGTTACTGATAATGATCAAGGTCAAACGCTTGCTTCACGCGAATTGGAAGTAAAAGATGGAAAACTTCCTATTGCGCGCTTTGATGTAAGTCCAAATGAAGGTGACACCACAACGACGTTCCGTTTTGATGGAGGCCGTAGCAGCGATCCAGATGGACGTATTGTGGAATATGATTGGATTTTTGGAGATGGTGGACGCAAAAAAGGGAAAATTGCAGAACACCGTTTTCGATCTCCTGAGTCGCACAATGTCACGCTGGTTGTTACAGACGATGACAAACTCGAATCCGAAGTAGAAAAAAATGTTCGAGTGCGCGGGACACCACCTGTTGCAAGCTTCACAGTTTCACCAGAAGAGGGTAGTTTTCAGACTCCTTTTCGATTTGATGGAACGTCTAGTTCCGATCGCGATGGAAGTATTGTTTCGTATCAATGGAATTTTGGCGATGGAACTACGGGTTCTGGCGCGATCGTGATGCATACTTTCCCGCGAGCCGCGACATTTCAGATTCAGCTAACTGTTACGGACAATGGTGGAGCGCGTGCTTCAACTCAGCGTAATTTCCGCGTGTTTGGTGGAGATGATCCTGGGCCGGGTCCAGGTCCTGGTCCTGGGCCAGAAGGAAAATGCACAACTCCTTCCAGGCTACGTGAACCATTCTTCTTCACTGTAGTGAGCGAAGACCAGGGATCGAAAACAATCGTTGGACAATTCCGGGATGAAGTTAGCTGCAACCAGGTATTTTATCTTTGTGGCGATGTCCGCATTGGCGGTATCGGTGGTGCAAAAGAATACTGGATCGGCGTCATCTGTGAAATGTACAGCCTTGGTAATAATCAATTCCGAATGCATCTCAGGGATGGCACCAGTTGGGTCGATGTTGGTGAATCAGGTACTTACGCCTGGCCACAGCTCGATTGCAACCCAAGCGTAGTTTGTAGATAAACTAGAAATTAAAATGAAGGGCACGGCACGTACCGTGCCCTTTTTATTTTGGAGCGTCTGTTGCACTTGACCCGCTTACAGGTGCACAATGAAGAACCATGAAGAGTTATGGCTGTCAGAGTATGGTTGCGCCGCTTCGACGCGTAATCGTGAAGCGTCCTCAGGAAGCATTCGTTAATAACCAACAAATTGAGAATCAATGGAAGAAACTGAATTATCTTTCAGCTCCAAATTTTGAAGTGGCGATCCAGGAACATTCACACCTGGTAAAGGTCATGCAGGATGCTGGCATTGAAGTGTTGCTCATGCCTGAGGATTCAAGGACAGGGTTGGATTCATTGTATACACATGATCCATGCATCGTGACCGATGGTGGCGCTGTTGTTTTTCAAACTGGAAAAGAAAGCCGGCGAGGCGAAGGGCCTGCGATGGAAGATTTTTTCCATAAATCAGATATACCATTGCTCGGCAGAATTGATGGAGCTGCAACGGCAGAAGGTGGAGATTTAGTTTGGCTGGATCAGCAAACGCTACTGGCGGGCCGTGGGTTTCGCACGAATGCTGAAGGAATTGAAGCGCTTCGAAAACTTTTGGATCCTTTAGGCGTCACAGTTCTTGATTTCGATTTACCTTATTGGAATGGTCCTGCTGATGTTTTACATCTGATGTCGTTCGTGAGTTTGCTCGATTCTGACCTCGCAGTTATTTACCGCAAATTAATGCCTGCTGCGCTATTTCAGCTGCTCGAATCTCGAAACATCAAAATGATTGATGTTGCGGATGAAGAATATGACACTCTGGGCTGCAACATTTTAGCGATCGCTCCGCGGCGTGTTCTGATGATTGAAGGGAGTCCGATTACCGAAAAACGTTTGCAGGAAGCTGGCTGTGAAGTAATCCAGTTCGCCGGAAAAGAAATTGGATATAAAGGCAGTGGCGGCCCTACGTGTCTTACCCGCCCTGTTTTACGCTATTAGGATCAATCCGGTGTTCGTGATTTTGTAAGTGATCCGTACAATACCCAGGCGCGTCTGTGCAATCAGGACAATACCTGAAATCCATATCAGGATGGCTCTGGTCCGTAATTCCGCACACAATACAACGGTGAAAAGGCTGTTGTTCTCTAACTTTTCCCACCTGACGCTGTGCTTGAAACTCCATTTGCCTTTTTCCAGTCTTTATTCGATGCAAAATGTCCGATCCAAAAAACAAAAGGAAGTTGCTGATTGAAGCCAGCACCAGGAGCCTTGAAAGCCAATCTCCAAAGATCAGAACGAATAAATAACCGATCCACGTAATCAAAGCGAGCCATTTAATTCTTACAGGCAAAATGAAAAATATGAGAAGTTGAAAATCAGGAAATAAAAAAGCAAATGCTAGAAATACTGAACCTTGAAGAAATGCGTTCGACGAAGGTTGATCGGGAATCAGAAAGGATACTGCAACAGTCGCAAGATAACCGATCAGAAAATACAGATTGTAACGAAACACTCCCCATTGATTTTCCAGTGCATTTCCCATCATGTAAAACATGTACCAGAAAAAGAATGCGAAAAGAGGATTTGTAAGCGGCGGAACAGCCAGGAAGCTAATAAACCGCCATACCTGGCCCTCCAGAACTAAATTTGGGATGAGATAAAATCCGATGAGGATGTCACGGTTAGTAAAGGACAAAACATAAACGATGACTTGCGAAATAATTAATACCAATGTGAGATTGGGTATTCCCCAATCTTCGCCCAGCTTTCGTTCGAGTCGATCGAGAAGTTTCATAGTTTTCCGGCCACAAGACTATAACATAGCGAATTTCAGTAGCGCCGCCATCTGCATACTACCCGCAGAGGAGCAGCGCATCTCGGCAGTTATGCTTGAGTCACAAAATCTATATGTATGTAAGTGTCCGTGGCTTGGGCAAGATCGAGAAGAAATTTTAGAGTATAACGACCATATTCTCCCTTTTCGATTCTGGTTAATGATTGAACGTTGCTGCCGATTGCTTTGGCAAATTGTTCAGGGCTCATCTTCTTTTTTTTGCGTAAAGCAGCAATAGATTGACCCAGGTACTGCCGCAGTTTTTCTTCACGATAATGTTTCTGGTATTCAGGATCTTTCAATCGTTCTTTTAGAAATTCGCGGGTAAGTTCTTCTATTTTTTTCTTCATGCCGTCAAGTATATTCCATCAAGCTTGCCCCTTTCTCCCCTGCATCAGCACCCCTGCGGCACACGAGGAGCAAGGAGCACCGGGTGCAAGAGCGCCACAAGTGGTTTCTGTTAAGATAGTACCGTGCGTGTCTCTTCTATACTTCTCATCCTTTCCTTAATACTGGCTACGCAAACCGTCTCTGCTTTCACTGTAATTTTTAAATCAGGCAAAAAGATGGAAGGAGCACTTTTATGGGACGATGGCGAAACGTTAAGGTTTAAGGATCGTAATGGAATTCTCTATAGCTTGAAGCGCAGCTCACTTGATATTCCCGCGATGCGGGAAGCGAATCCTCAATCGGTGGATGAATCAGGAGAAAAAAAGGTTTCGGATTCTGAACGCGCAAAAAGTTCTTCGATGCCCAGCAGTCTTGCAGAGATTGCACAGCGTGAACGTTTGCGCAGAACAGGTACAGCTCCATTGCTTACTGATCAAGATTTAGAAAAAACGGCGCAGCTTGCAGTCATCGAAACCAGGGATGGAGCACCTTTGATTACTTCGATTCAAACGGTTTCGATTCCTGAATCCCAAAAAGAGCTAGGAAAATGGATCATAGAAAAAGAACGTGAATTCAATCGATTGAAAGCTGCTTGCAGAAATGCAGGTGGTGATCCAAAGTCAGAAAAAGAATTCCGCACAGACACGTACAGTGTTAATGGAAAAGATGTAAAAGTTTCAGGATATTGGGCTAATGCTGATGAAGTAAAACGCGCACAAGAAACATGTCGCCGGGCAATGGAAGTTCAGGCAGCCCTCGAAAAAGCCCGCACAAGATTACCCGCCAAAACTGACTAAATGTCCAGTTTTTAGATAGTTTGGGCATGTTTTTCGGAAAGTTGAACAGATTTTTGGCCGAATTAAATTAATTGGAAGTCCGACCTTAAATTCTGATATTATTCCAGCTTAAATTTGAAAAAGGTTCACTTATTATTTCCGGCCTACGAGCCGAGAAGGAGATGAAAAGGGATGTCTACAAACTTGTCAGGGAATTCAAGCCGCATGCAGGCCGTTCGGGAAATTTCGCGTCGTCAACCGCGTCAAAATGCAGCCGTTGGAAACACGCGTGTTCTTGAAATTTATGGAATTAACACTTTCAGCCATCGAGTGATGAAAGAGCGCCTTCCTGATAAGGTGCACGATAAGCTTCAACAGATCATTCATGGTCAGTCAAAGATGGATAGTTCACTCGCGAATGAAGTAGCCAGAGCTGCAAAAGCGTGGGCTGTTGAACGCGGAGCTACCCACTTTTGTCACTGGTTTCAACCTCAAACAGGATTGACTGCAGAAAAGCATGATGCATTTTTGACTTTTGAAGCGGATGGTGAAGCTATTGAACGTTTCAGTGGATCACAGCTCATTCAAAGTGAGCCTGATGCTTCAAGTTTTCCTAGCGGCGGTATGCGTTCTACTTTTGAAGCTCGCGGATACACAGCATGGGATCCAAGCAGCCCTATGTTTCTGATGGAAGGCCCAAATGGCCGCACTCTATGCATTCCCTCAGTTTTTATTTCTTATTACGGACATGCGCTTGATCAAAAGACGCCGTTGCTGCGTTCCATGGAAATAATTAACCAGAAATCTTTGGAAGTTTTGCGGTTGTTTGGCAATACCCGAGCGTATCGTGTTGTACCGACACTCGGACCGGAACAGGAATATTTTCTTGTTGATAAAGCTCTCTACATGCTTCGTCCGGATTTGATTCTAGCCGGTCGAACCTTAATCGGAGCAGCACCGCCAAAAGGTCAGGAGCTAGAAGATCATTATTTCGGTAGCATCCGCAGCCGTGTGCTTGCATTTATGCAAGAAGCAGAATACGAATTATTCAAACTCGGCGTGCCTGTTAAAACTCGACACAATGAAGTAGCACCAAGCCAGTATGAATCTGCGCCTGTATTTGAAGAAGCGAATATTGCGGCAGATCACAATCAAATGGTTATGGAAATTTTCCGAAGAGTTGCAAACCTGCACGACTTCGCTCTGCTGCTTCATGAAAAACCGTTCGCAGGAGTTAACGGTAGCGGCAAGCACAATAACTGGTCACTGATGGATAGTGAAGGAAACAATCTTCTCGATCCAGGTAACACACCGGATGAAAATTTACAATTTCTGATTGTACTTACTGCAACTTTGAAAGCTGTTCATAAGCGAGCGGGATTGTTGCGGGCCGCCATCGCGAGTTCTGGAAACGATCATCGCCTCGGCGCAAACGAAGCTCCTCCGGCAATTATCAGCGTCTTTCTGGGCAAGCAGCTGAGCGACATATTGGATTCTATTGAAACCAGTCATGTGAAAGGCGAAACGACAGAACAGAAAATCATTAACTTAAACGTAAGTAAGCTTCCTGAAATCGCTCAAGATTACACAGATCGAAACCGTACTTCACCTTTTGCATTCACCGGAAATAAATTTGAATTCCGTGCAGTCGGATCAAGTCAATCTATTTCATGGCCGATTGCGGTGTTGAATGCTGCGGTTGCCGAATCACTCGGTGAGATGGTTGAAGCAATCGGCAAACGTGTATCTGGAGGTTCAGATCTGAAGAAGGCTTCCATGGAAGTAATCCGGGAAGCTGTAATCGAAACAAAACCAATCCGATTTGAAGGCAATAACTATTCGGATGAATGGAGAATAGAAGCTGAAAAACGTGGATTACCGAATCTTGCAAAAACTCCGGAAGCTCTCGCATGGTTGGTAAGACCTGAATCAACAGAATTTTTTCAGCGTATGGGTATCATGCATCCGGAAGAAAATGAAGCGCGCTACCACGTAAAACTCGAGCGCTATATAAAGGATGTCGAAATCGAAATCGGGCTTCTTGTTGACATCATTCAAACAAATATATTGCCAGCGGCATACAGACACCAAACCCTTCTCGCCGAGTCGTTGAAGAGTTATCTCGAAGCATCAAAACTTGCAGGCAATCCAGCACAGTGGGCACGTTCTCAAGCCGAAGAATTGGAATCTATCTCAGGTTTGATCGGAGAGTTGAAACGGAAATTGGAAACAGTCGAAAAGAAATCTGCAGAAGGTGCTGAAATCGACTCCATCGAAAAGAGGGCACATTTCTATGCCTATGAATTGATGGAAGAATGCGCCAGTGTCAGAAAGGTTTGCGATCGGCTTGAAGAACTTGTAGACGATCAGTTCTGGCCCCTTCCTAAATATCGCGAAATGCTGTTCTTGAGTTAGAATTACTCTTCTTGTGGCCCGGCTTCGCTCCTAATGGGTTGCGAAAACCGGGCCATAAATATTTCAAATGGAGATCTGCGAATGCGAGGATTGTCTCTTGTTGTTGTATCATTTTTGCTGCTGAGTGGAGTCACATACGGTCAAATGGAAAAAATCGATTCATTGATTCAAACAGAATATCCTTCACTTGAAGATCTCTATAAACACCTTCATGCAAACCCCGAAATTTCGCATCAGGAAGAGAAGACTTCAGTTCGCATTGCAGAAGAACTTCGCAAAGCAGGGTACGAAGTGACGGAGCGTTTTGGAGAATATCCAAAAGATTTCGGAAAAACTTCATACGGAATTGTTGGCATTCTTAAAAATGGTCAAGGTCCAACAATTCTTGTGCGCACAGATTTAGATGGTCTGCCGATCGAAGAGCGAACGGGTTTACCTTATGCAAGTAAGGCGAAAGCGAAGGCAGATGATGGAACAGATGTGCCCGCAATGCACGGCTGCGGCCACGATATTCACATGACTTCTTTTGTCGGCACCGCGCGATTGCTTGCTGCGTTGAAGGATCAATGGAAAGGAACTTTGATCATGATCGGACAGCCAGCGGAAGAAAAGGATCCTAGCGGCGCAGAAGCGATGCTAAGAGCTGGATTGTATACAAAATTTCCGAAGCCGGATTATTGTTTGGCAATTCACGATGATGCTTCACTGGAAGCCGGCAAAATTGGAATCGTACCGGGTTATGCACTTGCGAATGTTGACAGTGTCGACATTACAATCCGCGGGAAAGGCGGCCATGGCGCATACCCGCATGACACAATTGATCCGGTTGTCATTGCAGCGGAAACAGTCGTTGCGCTTCAGACAATTGTGAGCAGAGAAATTCCGCCGATTGAGCCGGCTGTTGTAACTGTCGGATCCATTCATGGCGGAACGAAACACAACATCATTCCAGATGAAGTTAAATTGGAGCTCACAGTGCGTTCCTATAAACGGGAAATTCGCGAACAACTTCTCAAAGCAATTGAGCGAATTACAGTCGGAATTGCGAGAACAGCCGGGATTCCAAAAGAATTGGAACCGAGCGTCAAGATCACAAGAGGTACTGCTTCAACCTACAATAACCCGGAACTTTCAGCAAAACTCACTGAAATTTTCAAAAGAACATTCGGGGAACAAACGTTAGCTCAAAAAGCTGCTGTGATGGGCGGAGAAGATTTTGCGTTTTACAGCCTTGAAGATTACAGCGTCCCAAGCGTCATTTTTTGGGTCGGAGCTGTAGATCCGAAAAAGCATGCAGAATATACAAAAGCCGGAAAGACACTACCCTCATTACATTCAAGCGAATTTGCTCCACTTCCCGAACCCACGATAAAAACCGGGATTAAAGCGATGACAACTGCAGTGCTGGAGTTGATGAAGAAATAGATCGGAGTTACCGATTTAGCGCATTCGCCTCATCTAAGTATGGCGCGTATTCTGTTTTGAGAAGGGGATTTATTTGTAGTGCTTTTGTTAAAGATTCAGACGCAGCACCGGCGTATTTTCTATCAGTTCGCTCAAGCATAAGATAAAAGAACCCTTCCAGAGCGGTGATTCGTGCATCGCTAATTTTTTTCTCCCTGGCTTTCTGAATCCACTCTAAACCTGTTGTCGCAGCAGTTGCAGCTAGCTTCGGATCGTAGACAGCTTCCCATCGATACGATTGAGCCATGGCAACATACGACAATGCATCCAGTGGATTGATGCGCAGAGATTCCGAAATCTCTTTTCTTGCAGAGAGCAGCTCTTTTAAAGGAGATCGCCGTTTCGAAATTGAGTATCGAGCTTCAAGAAGATGAAGTTCACCAATGACCCGATGAGCTTCGTAAAAATCATCTGCTGTCAGTAAAGCTTTTTCAAGATTCTGTTGCGCTTGCGTCAGCTCAATGGTTGGATTTTGATTTGTCTGAATTTTATAGTCCGCTCGCAAGAGTAAAGCTGATGCCAAATTCACATACGTAAAGTTTAACTCCGCATTTAATCTGATCGTCGTTTGAAAATGATCGATTGCTTGAGTTAAATCGGGATTTGGATCTTTCTTGTTCAGCAGTTCGTATTCAGCGAGAAGTAAGTAAACAAGACCTTTGTTGTTGTGGCCGTATGCCTCATCAGGCACTTCTGACATAGAAATATTGTAGTATCGCAAAGAGTCCATACAAGCCGGTTTAGGATTGCGTCCTTGAGTCATCTCAAAAGCAGCAAGCCGCGAATAACCTAATCCAATATTCGAAGCAATATAGTGAGCTTTCGGATTAATCTCTAATCCGCGCTTAAGGTACTTCAAAGATTTATTAAATTCAAAATCAGGATTTTCACCGCGCTGTAATTTATATTCACCCATATTGTGGTATGCGAGACCAATAACATTTTGCATATACTCAAGAAAAGAAATATCCTTCCGCCCTTCGTGATAGATCTGAACAACTTTTTGTAATGCTGGAAGTGGATTTTGACCATGCATCAGCTGATAATCACCAAGTAGAAAATACGCTCCCGCTAAAGAATGAAAGGCATCTGAATGTGGATCTAGCTTCTCCGCTTTTTGAGCTTTCTGAATTGCTTTCTCTAAATAGGGCAGCGGATCTTTTCTCGTTGCACCTGATCTTTCTGCAAGACTGATGTAGGATTCACTAGCCGCAATCAAAGCATCAACTGAATAGATTGTTGGCTCGGCTCGCTCCGCCATCTCAACCGCCTTAAGAAAAGGATCGGTAGGATCTTTATCAGACCAAAATTTGATATAGATTCCTTCATGATAGTAAGCTTCCGATAAACATAAGAAAGCCCGTCCGGAGTCTGGATTAGCAGTAAGAGCTTTGTTACAAGATTCCAATGCTTTTGAAAAATAATCTTCATCACGAACGCCTGTTTCTTTTTGAATCAGGGTGGCGGCATTAAAGCGTCCTCCCAGAGCCAGATGAATTTCCTCGTTACTTCTGGCGAGTCCTTCCGCTTCTGAATACGCTTTGCCTGCAGAATTGAATGCGTCCAATGCTTTCTTCTGTTCACCGGATTGCTGTGCGACTTTACCGATTCTGAAATAAATATCGCCTTCAAGTTTCTTGGGTTCATACGGCCAGCTCGTAAGGCGGTATGCTTCCTGAGATTTTTTCAGTGCACTTTCAAAACGTTTTTCATAGAAATCAATTAACGCTTCCACGTATAAAGGTGACTCAATGTGTGTGCTCCCTTTTTTGAGATACTCTACGGCCTTTCGTCCATATTTTTCTTCAGCTTGTTTTCTCTTTAGTTCGCGAAGACTTGCGCCTGGAAGTCGTTCTGTTTTTAGTAATTCATCTTGATAGGCTTTTCCTGTCACGATTCCTAGCGCATAGGCAGTTGAAGGTTCGTGATGGCCGGCATCCCATGCCTTTTTTAGAAATTCTTCAGCTTTTGTGTAGTCACCAAGTGCGATATAGCTTTGACCGAGCGCCTCATAGCCAGGACCAAAAGCAAGTTCACCTTCCGCAGAAATCCGTTCCTCAATTTTTCTCAACCGTTTCTTAATTTCAGTCGTTTCGCCGCGAACATCGTGTAGAGGTGCGGCGTAAGCACTTCGGAGCTGTGATTCCATGAAACGAACTTCGTTTCCAAACTCTGCGATTAATTTTGCCTTACGTTCGGCATTTGCTCTTGATTGAAAGAAAGCGACACTTCCGGCGAGAATCAAGATTGCAGAGATCCCCACGGTTATTGTTGTCGCTTTGTTTTTACGTGCCTTTCGGAACCAGCGATAGGATCGCGTCGTTTGCCTTGCAACGATGGGCTCGCCATTTAAATACCGGCGTAGATCATCAGCGAATGACCGGGCAGATTGATATCGTCTCTCAGGATTTTTTTCAACACACCTGAAGATGATTGTTTGCAAATCCTGAGGCAATAACGGATTTGAATTTCGAATTGGCGGTGGATCATCATCTAGGATCTTTACCAAAATTTCGGCTGGATTCTTTCCTTCATACAGAGGCCGGCCTGAAAGTAATTCATAAAGTGTTGCCCCGAGTGCATAGACATCGGTGCGAGCATCCATCATTCTTGTTTCGCTTCTTGCCTGTTCAGGAGCCATGTAGGGAGGTGTTCCAAGAATCATTCCTGTCATTGTTAAATTTGGTGTTTCACTGCCTCGTGCTAATCCGAAATCGCAGATAAATGGCTTCCACTCACCATTTTCGTTTTTCTCAACCATGATGTTGGTCGGTTTGATATCCCTGTGAATTAATCCCTGCTGATGAGCGGCTTGCATTGCATCGGCGGCCTGGCACATCGCAGTTAATTTTTGTTCCTGAGTCATTGCCCTAGAGGCGTCGAGCAGAGTTTTTCCCTTGATCAATTGCATCGCGATATAATTTTTTCCATCCTGTTGTCCGGCTTCATAGACCTTGCAAATGTTTTCATGCTCAATTCCTGCCTGAACTCGTGCTTCTTCAAGAAAACGCCGAATGGAGTCAGGATTGTCCGCATATAAAATTTTTAAAGCCACAAATCGATTAAGGGATGTGTCATATGCACGGTAAACCTCTCCCATACCCCCCGATCCAAGCTGTTCTTTTATTTCGTACTTTCCTATTCGTGTGGGATGGCCGGGCTGGCGTCGGCCGATCTCTTCAGAACGGCCATCTTGAGTTTGTTGATGAGCTAAAGACTCTCCCTCAGGGATAGGAAGAGTAGGATCATTTGGCTGTGGCTGATCCTTTTTGCTCATAGTTTTGGGGAAACTTCAGTATATAAGAGGTTTTGTATGCAGGTATAATTAAATTGTGAACCCCACGCTGATTTCTGTTTTGGGACCACTCAAAGGACAACGGATTCCGCTCAACGAAGTGGAATTCACGATTGGCCGTGACAACAGTAATCAGCTTCCAATTTCAGACCTGCTACTGTCTCGCCAGCACTGTTTGATTCGAAAAGTTGGCGATGAATTTTCCATCCAGGATTTAAAGAGCCGAAACGGAATCTTTGTTAACGGGATCCCTACCGGAGAAAGAGTTTTACAGCACGGTGATCAGATTGAATTAGGCAATTCTCTATTCATATTTTCCGCGGAAGAACAGGAGTTGCCTCAGGATTTGGAAGACGAAAGTGAAGGCGCATTCATCGCAAAATCAACGCTATCTCTAAACGTTGGCGAACATGTTCCCTTATCTGTTACGAACGATTCACAAGATCTAACATTCTTGCTGCGGATCAGCCAGGCTGTAAATGCTGAGCAAAAGTTAAAACAGATGGGGCAGAAGTTGTTGGAGATTCTCTTTGATTCCTTGCCAGCTCAACGCGCAGCAATCTACCTGTACAATGATTCCACATTTGAGTTTACGCATCTGTGTTCACGCTCACGTAACGCAAGTACCGATCCTTTCCATGCAAGCAAAACCTTAATGACTCAGGTTGTGCGGGAGAAATCAGCATTTCTTGCAAATGATGTTTTGCAAAATCAAACAGTTCAAAAGACGGAAAGCCTTTTATCAGCAGATCCAAAATCTATTCTCTGTGCGCCATTTATTCTTTTTGATCATGTGCTTGGCGTTTTATACCTGGATATTCTCGATCCTAAACTAAAATTCGATCAGCACCACCTTCAATTAGCAGGAGCTATAGTCGGCATCACTGCTCCAGCAATCCGCAATATACAAAGCTTTGAAGCCGCATTGGAAATAACGCGAAGTCTCAGAACCGAACTTCAAATGGATCGTGAAATCATTGGTGAAACTGAAGCAATCAAGAAGGTCTACGAATTCATTCGTAAAGCAGCTCCGGCAGATTCTACAGTCTTAATCACAGGCGAGAGCGGAACAGGCAAAGAGCTTGTTGCACGGGCAATTCATTCAAACAGCAAACGAACCGACTCTTCGTTTGTTGCATTAAATTGTGCTGCCATTCCAGAAGCTCTTCTTGAAAATGAATTATTTGGCCATGAAAAAGGAGCCTTCACGGGCGCAATCTCACAGAAAAAGGGCAAGTTAGAAGCGGCTGAAGGTGGTACGTTATTTTTGGACGAAATTGCCGAATTAGCAAGTCCACTTCAAGCCAAGTTATTACGGGCTTTGCAGGAACGCGAAATCGAACGCATCGGTGGAACACGTCCTATCAAAATTGATGTACGAATTATTGCTGCTACAAATCGTGATTTGCAAAAAGAAATTCAAGAAGGGAAATTTCGTCAGGATTTGTTTTATCGTTTAAATGTTCTCACAGTAAGAACACCTGCTTTGCGCGAAATGCTGGAAGATTTGCCGTTGCTTGCGCGTTACTTTGTTTCCCGATTCAGTAAGAAAGTTGGACGCCACGTTGTGGGTATTTCAACCGATGCACTTGATAATTTGAAGTTGTATGATTGGCCTGGCAATATTCGCGAATTGGAAAATGCAATGGAACGAGCGGTGGTAATGGGATCTTCTGAATTGATAGTGCCAGCGGACCTGCCGGAGACTTTTGGAGGAGCTGGCTCAGCCCGGGAAACGATGCAATCTAATTATGAAGATGCTTTGAAACGATTTAAACAGGATCTTGTTTTGAAAGCATTTGATGGCACGAATGGAAATTACAACGAAGCCGCATCAAGATTAGGTGTCAAACCAAATTTCTTATATCGATTGGTAAATAGTCTTGGCTTGAAGCAACGAATCGAAAAATAGATCTAATAACCGCAGAGACGCAAAGTATTAGAATTCGAATCCCACACGAATCTGAAGACGGCGTGGTTGTGTCCAGTTAATAGGAACAAACTCTGTTGCCGGTGGCGCCATCTGTTGGTTGACCCCCAGTTCATTGTCGCTATTTAACAGGTTGAAGATTGTGCCATCAACACGGATGACAAAGTCGCTGAGATCAAAACGACGTCCGACAGTTACGTCAATCATCTTGATTGGAGAGAGGCGGTAACCGCGCTGCATGATAATTTGAACGACACCCGGGATGAGAGACCCCTTGGGCGGACCGATTGTACGAACGTGATGCTTGCCGCTGCTGAAATCCGCATTCACAGACGCATGAAGATTACCCGGTAGATTCTGCAAGTATGACAAGACGCGAAACATGTGCGGCCGATCACCCTGTAATATACCTTCAGCGTTGATGTAGTTATTCGGGTCTCTTCCTTCCTTTGTTGGCACTGGAAATGAGAATTCAGGGCCCTGGCCCTGGAAAATCATTCTGGGGATCAAACCCGTTGAGCGTGACCATGTATAAGACGTGCTGAGCGACCAGCTTTTTGAGAGCCGCTTATCAAACGTGAAGATCAACCCGTGATATTTCTGAAAGTAATCGAGATTTTCCGAGCCAGGAAAATTACCAGGATCGTTGCCCTTTCGGAAGATCGGGCTATCGGTGATACTGAGCAGCGTATACTGATTTCCAGTATTGGGATCCACAAATGGGACTTCGTCATATATACCACCGAGTATTTCCCAGCCTACAAGATCTTTTGTGGTCTTGTGCACATATTGAGTTCCAAACGCCATCGATTGGCCGATCTGATGTTCGTAGCCCAAAGAGTACTGCAAGGTGCGAGGCGCTCTCAAATCTGGGTTGATCGCAATATTTTCAGGCAGGATCTCTTCGTGCGGAATATCGAATTGACGGGTTACATCATTAAATTTATACACAGCGAAAGTACCAAGACCAGGCGGAGGGTAATCCCAGTTGCCGCTGACGTTATGATCGTAATAAACACCGAACGAGCCTTGAATTATCGAACGTGCATCATCACGGAGCTGATAAACCACACCAAATCGCGGAGAAATGAGGTTCCAATTCAAAACTGAAACCTCAGATGTTCGCTGGCCTGTTTTTTTGAAGTTCCCCACGGTCGAAATGGAAGGTTGACCAATCGTAAGGATCTCGAACTCCGGCATGTGGCCCGTATTGTGATCGAATCGGATGCCGAGATTTAACGTTAGCTTGTTATTAACATTTACCGTATCATCCACAAAAAATCCGAGATCATTGTTAATACCACCATACTGAAAAGGATCCTGATAAGCTCTAAAGAGATTACCGTTTACACTGTACGTGTAGCTGCCATTCGGCCCGATTCCATAATTGTTTAAGACGCTGCCATATGAATACTGGACACCGAATTTGAACTCATGTTCGCTGTTCAAGAAATTTTTGGCGTAGTATGTGGCTTTACCCTTAATCTGGTTTTTCGATGTTACGCGATCAAATGGATATTGTATGCCGCCGGAGTACCGAGTGACTGACGGCGTGATCTCCAAGACGGGATCTTTGAAGCTGCCGGTTCTTGAATCGTTGATGGAATCCGACTGCCATCCCGCATAACTCAACTCAAGGAGGAAATTGTTGGATAGTGTTGAAGTCCAGCTACCACCCCAGGCGGGATTGGATCCGCGTGGGTCTGGCAAAGCTGAAAGTTCGTAGTTAGGCAAAGGCTGCCAGGGGTCACCCCAATCTTCATAATGGAAGAATCCATTGACTTCGTGCTTTTCACTTAGTGTACCAGTCAATTTGATGTCGTACTTGTCGCTCTTATCAGTAGGAGCAAAGGCAGGATTCTCACGTGGATTACTACGAGCGTCGCGTCGATATTCGAAGCCGGCAAAAAATGACAATGTATCTTTCACAATCGGGCCACCTAATTGTGAGCTGAAATTGTTGTACTTTACTCGATTGAAGGTAGCGCAGACAGCTCCACAAGGCAGACTGGCTGGATCTAGTTCAACATTTGTACCGGTAAGGGAATCACTTTGATAGTAATAACTTGCGCCGCCGTGTAATTGGTTACCACCCTTTTTGGTAACAACATTAAATACAGCGCCTAGATGGTTTCCGTACTCTGCTGGTGCGCCGACGCCAATGACCTGAATTTCCTGAATCAGATCCGGGTTAACGCTCCATTGGACGTTTCCCGATTCTGGACCTGAGGTGTCGACTCCGTCAACGTTCCAGGAATTCGATTGCACATTTGATCCGAAAGCAACTGCACGATCAATGAAACTGTCGCCAATCCCCGGGCTAATACCTGGAGCAACTTGCATTAAGTCTGTCATGTTGCGTTGGGTCGGAACTTCCTGCAGAAGTTCGTTCCTATAGCTTGTGGAAAATCCAGCATTGGAAACATCAATAATCGGTGTTTCACCGATTACTGTAATGGCCTCCGCTCTGGTGACAAATTTCATTTGAACAGGCACAACGGCTGTTGCTTGCAGACCGATATCCACTTTTGCAACTTTCACTGGTTCATACCCTTTCATTGTTACTTCAACAGAATAGGCACCGATCGGGAGAGAAGGAAAACGGAAAACGCCGACCTCATTCGCATACGCAGTTCTTTTTTGGCCGATCAATGCCTCACTGCTGATCGTTACCATCGGCCCGGGTAACGGTTGATCATCGGTGTCTGTTACTACTCCGCGCATGCTTCCGGTTGTTTGTCCGCAAACAATTGACGCAAGTGCAACGAAAAAAATCAAAAGAAGATGTCCAAAGAGTTTTTTACTGAACATTATTTCCTTGCTGAAACGCTTTCCATTCCTCAGCCGTAGTCTGCGAAGGAAACCAGCTTGCGGATCTTCGATCGCCGTTGAAATTCGACCAGCTGCTTACACCGATAGCAGAATTGCCGAGCCAACCAAAGGACTCCTTAATGGTGCGAAGCGGATGTTCGACTGATGAGCCCAAGCGAAGCTCTACTATTGCGCGCATCCAGTTAATCGTAATAGCACGATGGCTCGGTGTAAGCATGTGATGCGGCACATTGGGTTCCATTGCAAGAGCCCACAGCGCACCTGCGCCACGGTTTAACTTAAACATCGCGGTAATTTTGGCATTTTCCGTTGAAACATCGCGCGACCCAAGCATTATGTATGTTGGCACTGCAAGAGTTTCAGGACTGCTGAGCCGCTCTGGTACACCCGGAGCTTTCAGCAAAAGAGCACCAACGCTGCCAGGATTTCTCGCAGTGAAACCGGATGCCTCCGGCGTCCCTCCCGAAATTCCGTAAAGAAAAAGTGGTGCACGTGTGAGTTCTGAGTGACCGGTTTTAGCAGCAGCTTCCCGAATTGTATCAAAAATGAGCTTGTCACTTGTGGGATCGTTCGTTAAAGCAGCGCGAGAAGTGCCTAGTATCGCAAGCCCCTTTTCGGTTGCAAGCTTCCGCAACTCTTGTCCAAGTATGTGCAGCGACGCCTCAAGCTCAGGAATCGGTGCGCCGAAGCGTCCGCCTGTAACAAATGCTCTGGTATCTGGGCCACCCAAGCATAGAAGGATCCCACGGACGGATGAAACGTTCGAAGGTACATAGAGTGCGAAATCCCCGAATTCAAATACTTCGACAGTTGCAGCTGCTGCAATTGGTTGTGCAAATAGCGCTGCGACAAGGCAAACGAGCACTAACAAAGTTCGGGCTCGAAAAATCAAGACAACTGGTTGCAACATTATCTAAGCAATTAGTTTAAGTAATCAAACGTATGAGTCGCTAATTATGATATTCATTTTTATAACTCCTCAGCTTGCTGGAAAGTTCACTTTTTCTAATATTTTGATAAATCTTGGATCAGACCTGAGATTATTCCAACGAATATCGATCTGGAGAAATGTAAGTTGGGATTCGCGCTCATCCACAGATTTATCCAGCAAGTCTAAAGCTTTTTCCCTCTCACCAACACCGTTGTATATCATTGCAAAACTATAAAATGGGACAAACCTGACTTTTGATTGGCGGTTCATTTCATTCAGGATTTCATAAGCTTTTTTGTGATTACCCATTGCCGCAAAAACATAGCCTAGCTGCATTGGAGGTTCTGAGCTTAGCGGAGCAAGTTCTTTTGCTTTCGTCAGTTCGACTATCGCTTCGTTGTAACGCTTTTGAAAAGAATAGGACCGGCCGAGCTGGTTAAGCGCGACCCAGAAGTTTGGATCTAAATCCAATGCCTTTTTCGACTGGAATATTGCTTCATCTTCTTGTCCGGCAAACAGTAGGAATTGGCTTTCCATGGCGCGCAGGATGAGCGTTGTCGGATTTAGCGCTCTCGCAATCCGAACTTCTGATACAGCTTCTTGATGCCTTCCCGCGCACGACAAGAAATGTGCGTAAGCGAGGTGAGAATCGGAATTATTTGGACTTAACTCAATCGCTCGTTTCAGCTTGATTTCGGCGGCGCTCCAATCCCATCCATATAAAAAATCGATCCACCCCAAAACGACATATGCTTGGGGCAGTGATTCGTCGAGTTCCAATGCTTTCTTTGTCTGTGATTTCGCTTGAACGAAAACTTCGTTTGGCCGCGGCAAACCCTGCGAGATGCCGAGCCTTCGGTAGGAGTCAGCCATGTCTGCGTACGCAAGAGCGTAATTCGCATCAGCCGTAACGGCAAGTTCGTAAAACCCAATACTCTTGCGCAAATCTTCTTCGAATAATTTATATGAATGGTAACGGCCGCGAAGGTAATACTCATAAGCTGCTGGATTGCTTGTGTATCGCTTTTCCAGCTGTGATCTTTCATCATCTCTCAATTGAAAAGCCAGCGCCCCAGCAATTTTTGCTGCGATTGCATCCTGAACTACAAAGATGTCTGTGAATTTTTCATCAAACGTGTCGGTCCAAATCGCTGCTCCATTGTCTACGCGAACTAACCTTACATTTACTCGGATACGATCTCCCGAACGCTGCAGGTTTCCTTCTAAAACCAATTCAACCTGGAGAGCTTTCCCAGCCTTTATGGGATCTTGATCCGGGCTCTTAAAGTTACGTACTGAACTTATTGGTCGGACCGTTATCGTTCTGGAATTACCAAGACGTGTAATCAGCGTATCGGCCATTCCAAGTTCCAGCACTTCGTCGTGATTGCCGCCAGCGAGTGGACGGAATGGAAGAATGGCAATTGTTTTCGGACGGCCATTGCTGAGATTTTCTAAACTAGTAACTTTGCTTTTGTTGCCAAATGTTGCAATCAATCCAACAGCAAGCAGTAAAATCAAAATTGCCGCTGCCCAAATCAATCGAGGCATAGCAAAAGGAAAAATTTTTCGGGAAGTAGTTTGCAATGAAATGCCGTCACGCACTTTCTTTAATTGAACACCTGCATCGCGAGCCGATTGAAATCGATCCTCAGGATTTTTTTTCAGACAACGTTGAATGATTTCATCCAATTCGGGCGGCAAATCTTTTACCTTTTGCGAAATGAGAGCAGGCTCATCCTTTAGAATGCATTCAATAGTTTCCGCTGTGGTTTTTCCGGTAAACGGCCGCTTGCCGCTGATGATTTCATAAAGTATGCAGCCGAATGAAAATAAATCGCTTCGCGAATCCGAACGTGCTCCCCGGAATTGCTCTGGCGACATATAACCGATTGTTCCCATCATGAGGCTCGAAGTGCTCTGCAGTACTTCAGCGGGTACTGCCGGTAATTTTTCAGGCGGCAGCGTATCGAATAACGCCAAACCAAAATCTAGAATTTTCACGATGCCTTCTGATGTCACAAAAACATTTTCGGGCTTTAAGTCACGATGGATCACTCCTTTCGAATGCGCAGCGGAAAGACCTTCCCCAATGGAAATTCCAATCTCTACAGCTTCAAGCCATGGAAGTGGACCATTCTCCAGACGCTTGCGCAGTGTCTCACCTTGCAGCAATTCCATTACGACATAGGATGTTTCCTCATCGGAACCAAAATCAAAAATCGATAAAATGTTTTGATGCGACAATGCGGCAAGAGCCGTTGCCTCGCGTTCGAATCGTTTCGATGCTTTCACATCTTTTGCCTGACGTTCGGGCAAGACTTTAATCGCTACTTCGCGACCTAATCGTAAATCCTTTGCACGATAAACTTCGCCCATCCCTCCAGATCCTAATGAGCAAATTATCTGGTAACGACCGCCTGATAAAAGTTGAGATTCGGATAAGCGCGCGAGTGGCATCGACAACAATTCCTCTGCTCCTTTGTATGCCGGCGTTTCAATGAAGTCGTGGGCTTTTTCATCGAACGCTAGTAACGCTTCCACTTCTTTTTTGAGCTCTTGATCTCCCGAACAATTTTGTTCAAGGAACGATTCTCGTTTGTCGGGTTCAAGGTCTAGGGCTGCATCCAGAAGCTGGTCGATCCGTTTCCATTTCTCAGATTGCATGAGTTCCAATCCGAATCACTTTTGTATTTCACCGTAAAGCCAGGCTTTAGCTTTCCGCCATTCGCGCTCAATTGTACGTGATGACACTTTCTCCAATTCCGCAATATCGTTCATACTGAGTCCACCAAAGAATTTCATTTCTACAATTCGACTCTTGAGCGGATCAATCTCATTCAACCGGGCCAAGGCGTCATCAATCAAGATCAATTCTGCAGCCTTTGATTGCGATACAACCGCGGCTTCATCCAATGAAACAATTTGTGCGCTGCCTCGACGCTTGATCCGTGCATGAGAGCGAGCGTGATCAAGTAAGATGCGTCGCATCAAGTTAGCGGCGATTCCAAAAAACTGTGCACGATTTTGGATCTTAGCCTTCTGATCGATGAGCCTGAAGTAGGCTTCGTTCACTAATGCAGTCGTTTGAAGAGTGTGACCGGCATTTTCCTTCCGCATGTAATGACCGGCAAGCTTGTGCAACTCCTGGTAAACAAGCGGTATCAATTTATCAAGCGCATCCTCATCCCCATTGCCCCACGCAATGAGTAATTGTGTAATTTCGTTTGAAGAAGGAGACTCCATCTTTCGATTGCTTCTGCTACAGAATCAGAATTAGCCACATTATACCGTTTCTGCACACCGAACGACTTCAGCTGTCGGGTTTTCATGAAAAACGTCGCGTTAATAATGAACGAGAAGTTAATGGAGAAAAAATGAAAAAGATATTTGTAAAGTCGGCCTTTGTATTGGCTCTGTTCTTACTAGTGAGCCTGCAATCCATCGTATCGGCGGAAAGCACAAAAGCTCGTCGCAACAGAATTGTCGGACTGTGGGATGTTCACGTAACTGTCTTCAACTGCAGTACTGGCGCCGAACTAGCCAATTTCAATGCTCTTCACAAGTATGAACTCGGTGGTACCGGACAAGTAGTCCCTGCCACGAATCCCACAGCACTGTCGGCACACTTGAGCACTTGGAGCCACGTTTCAAAAAACGACTATCAGTTGGCCTTTAAAATGTTCCGATATGACGCGTCAGGAAATAACATCGGCTGGGTAATCGTTAGGAACGATGTAGCGATAAACGAAGACGCTAATACGTACACAGGATCGGGACAAGCAGAAGTTTTCGATTCTAACGGAAATGTTGTGGGGATGAGCTGTCCATCATTTACCGGCACGCGGTTTGAATAGGCGCTTGGTACCGATGGAGGAGAAAATGAAATCCGAAAAGCTGCATACAGAAAAATTCTTTTCAGTTTTTTTCATTCTCATCGGTTTACTTTTTGCTGAGCAAGTTTATCCGCAGACCTTTGAGAAAAGAATAGAAAAAGCTGGTTTCCTAATCCAAACGAAGCAAACTACGGATGGAGGATATACGACTCTCAGTCGTGCTAATTTGAGTTTAAATGACTACTGCGTAACACACATTACGGCAACCGGCGAAAAGGCATGGCAAAGAACTCTAACAATAAGAGTAAGCGGTGTCGTTCGTCTTACATCAATCATGGAAGCTTCGGATGGAGATTATTTTGTAGTCGGTACCAGATATTACGATGACAACACAGTACCAGTAACCGATGGAATTGTAGTGAAGCTGAATTCAACAGGTTCCCTTCGTTGGACAAAAAGCTACAGCAATGGCCCATTTATCTGGTCGGTAATTCGATATCTTTCCTCAGTGGCGACACCAGATGGCGGCGCGATTATCAGCGGTGAAGTTAACTCTGGTATCGAAGAAGCGGGGGGCAACACTTCATCCATATTTAAGCTTTCTTCAGAGGGAGAGCTAATTCCAGCGAAAAATTTATCCAATTTAAGATTTCCGATGAGTCAACAGATGAAGCGGACAAGTGGGGGTAGCAACTTTGTGGGCGGCGTTGCGAAGGATGTTTTCCGGATCCTGCGCGTGGATGATCAAATGAAAGCAGATTGGATGCAGTCACTATCGGGTACGGGCCTTGTTTTCCAAAAATTTGCCTTGAACGGGAATGGAGGCGTCATTGCTGTGGGCAGTTGTAGAGGATGTAGGCAACTAAATGTAGTTAGCCTCAGCAGCAACGGGGTTGCCAGGAATCAGTACAAATTTCGTCTTGCACAAACCGTTCGTTTCATTACGGATGTTGTGCAAACGTATGACTCTGGTTTCGCTATTACAGGAGTATCAGACGAAGGTAGATTCTTTCTAATTAAGCTAGATTCGGGCCTGGGTTTCGTTTTTCAGCAGACATATAACGATTTACATATTAGTGGCGGATCTGTTTTCCCGAATGCCAACGGTGGCTACTTCCTATTTCGTTCTAGCGGCGATGATCTCATTTTTTCGCTTGTCGATTCCGAAGGAAAAATTTCGAATTGTAACAACTTTTTCTCAAGTTCAGCCACAAAAATTCCTTTTGGTAGATTAGAGTCAGCTATTGAGTTTCAATTTTCTTATGTTGGTAATGGCGGAGCTGAGGGTGTTCATCGATCCGGCGTTTCCAGTTCTATAAACAATCCTGTGACAACGATTTGTCAATGAGGGAGGTCAAAATGTTGCGTAACAAGTGCATGGTGATTTCACTGTTAATTCTAATGGCGATTTCTAATTTCGCAGAAGCCGTTATCCAAACCTATGCGGTCACCTTTGTAGCGGGCCAAACTCACTTGGGGCTCGTATATGTAACACAAAATAATAAGGGAATTCAAACAAGACGGGCATCAATTACTTCCATGGGAAAAGCTTTGGGAAGCACAGCAGTTCTCGCTATATATAATGGATGGGACGCTGATTCCTATTTCGAAGTCTTCACGATGTATGCCGGTGATGCTTCGAAGCCGCTCGAGGTTGGTAGTTTTAAGTTTGATAACCAGCTGGAAAAGAAGTCCAACCTGAGTGTATTCTCACAAATTCCGGGCGAGTATCATCCGTTGCACGCATTTCGGATTGACAATGACATTAATCTTCTGACTACGGGCACATTTGGTACATCCGGCGCGAACAATTATGTATCTTATCCACTGGATGGCAGTACAAAAAAAGTATTTGTTAATCCGGCCGATCGTTCCCCTGGAACCGCCGCAGTATCGCCTGACGGTGCACTTGTGAGCCAGATGACTTTTAAAGGGATGAATCACATCGGACTGGTCGGGAAGTTGATCAATGGAAAGTTGTCAGGATCACCATTTAAATGGCTGAACGTGAACGATTTTCAGGGTTACAGCCAGAGTTTGAGTAATCCAATTGAATCCACCGGCACAAGATATCTTGCGTATCGGAATTTTCGGCTGCCTGGAACCTCTAACAGTAAAAGTAAATTGGTAATCCAGAAGGTCGATGCAACAACAGGTCAGCCGCTGGGATCGCCTCGATCAATAACGAATTTTGCAAAAGCGATAAATGTTGATGCTGAAAAGCTTCAATCAATCGCTATCTCGCCAGACGGAGGACTGATACTGTATACGGCTTGGAACGATGAGTGCAAGAAGCAGCTGTTATTCGCTCGCAGACTCGTAAAAGCTTCGAGTGTGGGAACCCCCAGGGTGGTTGTCGGGTGCGCACAATTAGAAAATTATCAAGGCGGTGTTTATGGAATTAATCTTACGCCAACGCCATCCTGGCTTATGCCACTTTAAGATTCGGCTGCAGCAAGCGCGCAGAGGGTTATTTAAAATGTAAGAGACAAATTTCGTCGTTCATTCAAAGTTCAGATTGAATGAATTACGCAAGGGACGTGAATGGATCGCTGGGTGATTTTTAAAAGAACCCAAACTGTAACGTAACGAAGCTGCTTCTAAACTAGGAGTTCAAATCACAATTTAAAGCACGTACTTTTGAAGTCAGCGTTTGCGGCGACGTTGCGGAGAGCCTGTCCATTGAAAGACTTTGAGATTTATTTTACCGGCCGGTGAGAATTGAATCCCTTCTTTTTCAAGTAAAGCTTTTTGCCGGCGCGCTGACAAACCGGGAAGTGAGATGCGGCCCGATGAATTGATCACTCGATGCCATGGAATTTCAAGCCCGCGTGGAATTGCATGCAGTGCATATCCAACCAAACGCGCGTGTGATTCCATGCCGGCTTCACGCGCGATCTGTCCATATGTGGCAACGCGGCCATAAGGGATTTTCTGAACTGTTTTCCAGATGATGTCGTAACGTGACACGTCTTTTTTACGGGCGGGTCTAAGACCGCCGCTACGGACTCTTCAATGCTGTGATAAATCGCAACAATCGTCCTTGCGTATCTTGTTTGCCCATGAGTTCCAGCAATTCAAAGAGTCCAGGGCCTCCTGTTTTTCCACTGATTGCGTCGGCGTGGGGTCAGGTGACGGCCACCGAGGCCGGGTTCCGAGGACCTCGCGGGCGGCCGATCGTCGGGGCGATCGAGCACTCCACGCCGTGCGCCTCCGGCTCGTCCGGGGCCCCTGTGCTCGACGGTGGCGGCCGCGTCGTGGCCATCAACACGCACCGCCTCGAGCACGGCTTCTACCTGGCCCGCGCCGCCGACCAGGGCCTACGCGACACCGATCACGGCGATGTCCGAGGGGCGCCGGTTCGAGCGGCTACGCCTCGGCGTGGCACTGGCTCCGACCGACGTGGCGGCCCGCCTGCGTCGATCGGTCGGCCTCGACGAGCGCGACGGCCTCCTGGTCCGCAGCGTGGTCGACGACTCGCCGGCCGCGGCGGCCGGGCTCCACGAAGGCGACCTCCTGGTCCGCGCCGGTGGGCGAGAGCTGAAGGTCGCCGACGACCTGTTCGCCACGCTCGCCGGCATCCAGGCGGGTGGTCAGCTCGAGCTCGCCGTGGTCCGCGGCAGCGACGAGCTGGACGTCACGGTGACGTTCCCGCGCCGACCTGACCGATCGACCCGTTGCGGGGCGGCGGTCGACGGCGAGAGGAGGTCGCGGGCGCCGGTGTCGCTGGAGGGATGGCGCAGCTTGCTCATCGCCCGTGCCTCGATCTGGCGGA
>CAVZQN010000005.1:0-145320 GCA_963777505.1 uncultured bacterium | reverse complement strand
TGGGAGCACCCATGTCCAGCCAGAAGGTCACCACCTCCTTGCACGACATGAGGTCCCATGCGCACGCTCAATCTCGGCATCCTCGCCCACGTCGACGCCGGTAAGACCACCCTCACCGAGCGACTCCTCTTCACCGCCGGCGCGATCGACCACGTCGGCAGCGTCGACGCCGGCACCACCCAGACCGACTCGCTCGACCTCGAGCGCGAACGCGGCATCACCATCCGGTCCGCGGTCGCCTCGTTCCTCGTCGGCGACCTCGCGGTCAACCTCGTCGACACGCCCGGCCACCCCGACTTCATCGCCGAGGTCGAGCGCGTCCTCGGCGTGCTCGATGGCGCGGTCCTCGTCGTCTCGGCGGTCGAGGGCGTCCAGCCGCAGACGCCGCTGCTCTTCCGCGCCCTGCAGCGGCTCCACGTCCCGACCCTGATCTTCGTCAACAAGATCGACCGGGCCGGCGCCGATCCGGACCGCGTCGTGGCCGACGATGCGGCGGCGCCTGTCGCCCGGCGTCGTGCGATGGGCCGTGCCGCGACGCCGGCCGCCCGACGCGACGTTCGTGCCGTTCACCGCGGCCGACGACGACGCATCGGACGGCCCTGATCGAGGTCCTCGCCGAGCACGACGAGGACGATCCTCGACGCCTACGTCGGCGACGCCGACCACGCTCACGACCGAGCGCCTGCGCGAGGCAGCTCGGCGTCCAGACCCGGGCCGGCGTCGTCCACCCGGTCTACTTCGGCTCGGCGGCGCGGGGCATCGGCGATCGACGCCCTCCTGGCCGGCATCGACGAGCTCCTCGGCGGCGCGCGCGGCGACCCGGAGGCCGACGTCTCCGGCCGCGTCTTCAAGATCGAGCGCACGACGTCCGGCGAGCGCGTCGCCTACGTGCGCCTGTTCGCCGGCACGCTGCGCGCCGCGCCAGCGCGTCCGGGTCGGGGGAGGGGAGGAGGCGAAGCCGACGTCGATCCAGGTCTTCGCGCCGACCGGTGCGCCGCGGCGCGACGCGCCTGACGGCCGGCGAGATGGCCACGGTCCGCGGGCTCGGCGCCGTCCGGGTCGGTGACGCGATCGGCGAGCCGCCGCCGGGTGAGCGACGTCACGGCCCGCTTCCCGCGGCCGGCGCTCGAGGCCGTCGTCGTTCGCCGATCCGGCCGGACGAGCAGGGCTCGCTCCGCGCCGCCCTCAACCAGCTCGCCGAGCAGGACCCGCTCATCGACGTCCGCCAGGACGACCATCCGCCACGAGATCGCGGTCTCGCTCTACGGCGAGGTCCAGAAGGAGGTCATCCAGGCGACGCTCGAGCGCGACTACGGCATCGCCGCCGACTTCCGCGAGACGACGACGGTCTGCATCGAGCGTCCGGCGCGCGTCGGCGAGGCCGAGGAGGTCATCCGCGCCAAGACCAAGACGAACATCACCGGCCGCAGCTCGCCGCGACAGCACGAACCCGTTCATGGCCACGCTGGCGCTCCGCATCGAGCCCGCGGCGTTCGGGTCGGGCATCGAGTTCCGCACCGACGTCGAGCCCCGGCTCGTCCCGCTCTACCTGTTCAAGACGCCGGACGCGTTCGCGACGCAGATGGACGTCGTACGTCCACGAGGCGCTCGCTGGAGGGCCTGGCCGGCTGGCAGGTGACCGACTGCCGGGTCACCATGACCGACTGCGGCTACGCGTCACCGGCCACGTCGGCGGCCGACTTCCGGCGCCTGACCCAGCTCGTCCTGGCGACGGCGCTCGAGCGCGCCGGGACGTGGGTCTGCGAGCCGCTCGCCGACCTGTCGCTCGAGATGCCGACGTCGACGGCGCCGGCCGTGCTCGCGGCCCTCGGTCGGCTCGGCGGCCGCGTGACCGGGCAGTTCTCGGCGAACGGCCTGACCCGGGCCGTCGGCGGTCCTGCCGCGTCGCGCGCGTCCGCACGCTCCAGCACCAGCTGCCCGGCCTGTCGATGGGGGAGGGGATCCTCGAGCAGCGCTTCGGCGGCTACCAGCCGATCGGCGAGAACCCGCCGACGACGCGCACGCTCCCGCCCGAGCCCGCTCGACCGCGACGCCTGGCTCGCGTCGCTCGCGAAGCGCGGGTGACTGGTCAGCGGTTCAGAGATCGAGCACGACGATCAGGCTCGAAGCAAGGAGCACGAAGCTGACCGGGACCCAGATCCGGCGTTCGCCGGCGCTGCGGCTGATGCCGTTGAGGACGACGGCAAGAGCCGATACGCCGACGGCGACCCAGACGAGCCACGGGAGCGAGTCCGCCAGACCCGGCAGGACGAGACCGGCCGCCGACAACACGGCCACAGCCAGCAGGGCGATCACCGCCGCCTGGACGACGGCCGCGACCCGCATCGGTGGGGGGAAGCGGCCTGGGAACGCGCCGCCCATCGCGTAGCGGCCCCACGGCGCCCCGAGGGCCAGCGCGAGCTGGAACGCGACGACGCCGGCCGAATCATTCCGGTAGGACTGCCTGAAATTGGTTGCAGGCTGTTCTACCTTTTGACACCTGTTCTTTATATTGGTGCCGCTCGGGTGTCATCAAGCTCGAAAATTTATCCTGTTCAGTCAAGCCACTCTTCGTCCCGTAATCAGCTGGTACGCTACGGCGATGATGGCCAAAACAATCAGCACATGAATCAATCCGCCAAGCGTGTAAGACGTGGCTAGTCCGAGTGCCCATAGAACCAAAAGAACTACAGCAATTGTCCAAAGCATTTTTTGCCTCCTTAAATTTGATATGAGATCACTTTCATGTTTTCACAATGAGTGTCGAGATTTCCGCAAGACGATCGCGATTCACTCGATAATATTTCGTCCGATCAGTGCCTTGTCGTTCAAGCAGAAATCCTTTTTGAATCAGCCCATCGACTGACTTTCTGACTAGCGCAACGTTCCGTTTTATGTCTTGCTGCAATAGCCACCAGTCCACAATGCCTTCCAAAGTGTCTTGCGCATCCGGATTGGCCATCAGATATGCCAGAATCTTGTGAGAAGATTCTTGTGTTTCATCATGTTCGTTTTTCAATTTGACCTGTTCTTTATAACTGCTCAAGTAGCAAGTGTTAGGCCAAACTATTTCCGTTAATCGGTGAAACTACGATTTATTGAGAGTATTACGTGTTCGTGCGGGCTTTCAATGTTCGTGAATACGAACAAAGGTAGGCGCTTTTTACCCTAGCGATTTTTACGATACTTGGCCAACTCGTTCATTCGATGAAGTTACAGGTAGGGCATTATTCTCCAGATCTACCGAGAAATGCCCGAATATTCTTCTTCGCTGAGATACTAAATAATTAGTATGAAAGGATTCATAGAATCTTGAAGTTTTCGACGTTGATCTCGTATTTACGGATTAATTCCCAGAATGTGCGCCGATTCTTCTGAGCTGCACGAGCCGCCTGAGAAATGTTGCCATGATGAGCGAGAAGCAATCGTTCAATGTAGGTTTTTTCGAATGCAGCTGTCATCTTGACCTTCGCATCGTGAAATGATTCCTGAAGATCAGATTCAGAAGACGGAAGGACAACATCGATTGCCTGAACGATTCGCCCTTCGGAAAGTACAACCGCCCTTTCGACATTGTGCTCTAATTCTCTTACGTTCCCAGGCCAGTCATAAAGCTGAAGCAACTGCATCGCTTCTTCTGAAAAATCTGCCATCGGCTTATTAAACTGTACCCCGTATTTCAACAGAAAATGGTGAGCAAGCAAAGGAATGTCTTCCCGTCTTTCTCTTAGCGGCGGTATTTCAAGAGGAATAACGTTTAACCGGTAGTAAAGATCCTGACGGAGTCTACCAGAAGCAACTGCCTCCTGAGGATTAATATTCATCGCTGCAAGAAGACGCACGTTGCTTTTTTTCATTTTCATAGAACCAAGAGGCCGATATTCTTTCTCCTGCAAGAATCGTAACAGCTTTACCTGTGCTGAAGGGGGCAAGCAGTCGATCTCATCAAGAAATATGGTGCCACCTTCTGCCTCGGCTATCAGTCCGGTTCTTGTTTCTGTAGCGCCCGTGAATGCACCTTTTTCATGACCAAATAGTTCATTCTCCACAAGATCAACTGGAATTGCACCGCAGTTAATCGGCATAAATGGTTCGCGGGATCGCGGGCTGAGATAATGAATGGCTCGGGCACATAGCTCTTTTCCAGTTCCTGTCTCTCCTGTGATAAAAACGATCACATCAGACTTTGCCAAAACCGGTAACTTTTTGATTTTGGATAAGAAGGACGGGCTCTGTCCTATCATTTGTTTCAGACCGAATTTTTGTTTGATCGATTGAGAAACTAAATCTTCTAAAGCATTTTTCTCCAATAGCCTTCTGATGCGAAGGAGAATTTCAATCGGTTTGATTGGTAATATGGCAAAATCATCAATCCCCATTTCCAGGAGATTGAAAATATCTTTTGAGTCATCGGCTTCCATCACTGCCAGGATTGGAACGTCCGAAAATTTTTGTTTTACAGCGGGAAAGAGAGAAAGCGTTTGAGGGAAGTCATGTAACGCCGATATATTAAGGATAACGATCTGAGGGCTAAAATTCGAAGTAGAGATCGAAGGACTGTCCTGCTGAAAGGTGCCAAGTGAACTCCGTTCAATTTGAAACGCAAGTTCTGAAGAGGAGTCAAAAATTCTCTGCAGAACCGGATCCGGATTATCCGTCATTTCGGACTGCAAAACCAGTGCCCTGATCTTATTCATGCATACTCAAGCATAACCTTAATGTTAACAAATGGTTTTTATGGCGTGCAATAGCATAGGTCACATATCTGGCGATTGGAAGATACTTCTGCAATCCAAGCATCAATAATCTTTTCGACTCGGATGTTTGTGCAAGGCACCCGGATGGATTTGCGCGGATATTTGAAGAAGTCAGATCCGCTTCCTTTTCTTACAGCCGTCCCAGCAAAAACAGGATCAACACCACAACGACAATCAGACCCACAATTCCACTGGGAGCATACCCCCAGCTCCTGCTGTGCGGCCATGTTGGCAAGATGCCAAGGAATGCGAGAACTAAAATCACAATTAGGATTGGGGTTATGGACATGGTTTTCCTCCTTTCAAAAATTTGCGTTTCACATTACGCACTGAGTTTCAGGCTTGCACAATCGAAGGTTAAGCCTGCAGAGAGATTGATGCATCGTGCTGATCTGGTCTGTCAGAAGATGATTCAGGGCGTACACGATTACTTCTGTTCAAAAGACTACAAAGAAAGCTTATTCGCTTCCTCATATAATGCAACGACCAGATGTGTTCATTCCTATTTCCTCGGAGGCTATTCCGGATAAACTACAACGTTTATGGAATACTGTTAACCTTGCTTAGTTTTTTCGATTTCCCCCCGTTAAGATTTTTGATGCGAAAAGGAGGGCAGCGCACAAAGCCCTGCCCTTTTACGATCTTGGAGAGCCACTTAATTGCACAGAAGTTTGGAGCAAAGGTCATGCCATCTATTAAATTGACTACTGAAACTGCAATAATTGAGGACAAATACTTCTTCCTGCGGTGAAATTGAATTGCTGCGGATGGGTCAGTTAGGCTTCTTTTATCCTAGCCGTCCTAGGAAGAAACAGCTAAATCTTTTATCGGATGAAGTTACATATAGGACAGAATTGTCCATGGTTTACGGAGGTATGGTAGAACAATCGCTCGATAATCATTTCGAAATTGGCAATTGGAACGCGGACTAAAGTCCGCGCTCCCCTGTGCCTACCGAGAAAGTTCAGTTTTACTGTCTGTCGTAGACGGAAGTGGTGTTAACTTTGTTACCCTTTAAATCCATTGTTGCAACAGTAACTGTGCGAGTCTTGCCATCGGCTGAGACGACAATCTGTATATCGGCAGTGGACTTACTACCCTTTTTGTTGGTTGCATGCAACGTGTTGTCGTCGACACTTGTATAGGACCGTGCGTCAGCATTCGGGTCTCCGGTAACTGGATAATCTTTGCCATCAAACTTCCCTACCCATTCATTGTGCGCCGGCTTACCCATAGGATCGAGACCATCCACGATGATCTTCACATTATCACCCTCGGCAACGTACACAACCATGGTGTTCTTTCCCACGGCCGGGCTGAGTTTCGACTTGGTTTCATTCAGTTTCCATGTGCCCATATTGGCATTAGCTGCCAGGCACACTGCTCCGATAAAACAAAACATTAGAATCATTACGATCGATCTTGTTTTCATTTTCTCTCCATCATTTAGTCGGAAATTGCATTTCCGAAAGGTTCGTTTGTGTAGTTGTGTTGAGGACTTTATTGACAATACAAATCTAAAAATTCAAGCAAAATTGAAACCCGTCTTGCGATGATAAAATTTATTCGAAGCCAACATTTTGAACCACGGAATCACGGAGTGTCATATTTAATGGTGGATTTAAATTAGATTCGGTGAGCAGTTTAATAGCATCAGACAAGGATACAGCGATCGGAAAATACTCTTGCAATCCAGAAACATTGATCAGCCTCTCGACTCTGCTATGCACTCCCATCAGGACAACCTTTCCGCCCTTTTCGATGATGTCATTTCGTGCCTTTATTAGTTCACCAATTCCTGAAGAATCTATCCGTTGTGCGCCCTGCATATCGAAAATTAGCTTCACAGCCGGACCTTCACACAATTTTTCAAACTTTTCACCCAATGGAGTGACGTGTCCCGCCTGAACATCGCTAAAGATGCTAAACACTTGAATATCTGATGAACTATCCATTTCGGGTAAAACTAATTTCATTGATTTATATCCTACTGATTTTCGACACTCAGATTCGAACGGACACGCTTCACACCTTCAACGGATCGTGCTAACTGCAAGGCGCGATCGGCTTTTGGCTGGATGCTAACTTTACCGCTCAATGTAACGGAACCATTTGTCGTATCCACGTTAATTCTCGAAGAGGATATCAAATCGTCCTGTTCGAATTTCAGCATAATGGCTGACGAGATATTCGCATCATTAGTCCGGCCATCTACGTTTTCCGATACAACGACATCCCATTGGTATTTCTCTATCAGACCTTCATTCATTCCAACGCTTACATTTCTTTGGGACGTACAATTCACAGAAACCAAAACTGCCAACGCTAGAAGAATAAATACGAACACCATCTTCTTATTCATAGCTCTTGCTCCTTTCACGCACACAATCTTCAACCAGCAACCGACTGCTAACTCATCCTGGTCACTCATATCTATTTTCATTCTATGATTTTATTAACCATTATTAGTTAATATGATAACTGAATCCGATTAAGACGTCAAGTTTAATAATATGAATAATTTATAGACCAACCCAGCGAGAAACACAAGATGAATCAATGGCTAGTTATCTTGGAGTATGTTGATTGTCATACTTGGATAATTAACCTATTATGATTAAGTGATTAAAAATAAGCTTCTAGTTAAAAAACTCCTAGCTGGTCACCGAATCGAAAACTTAGGAGGTTCTAGATTATGTATGCACGAATAGTTAATATGAAACTTAGGAAGAATGCGCAGGACGATTTTGCAAAAACATTTGAGAACGAAATCGTTCCCATGTTGCGTAAGCAAAATGGTTTCCGGGATGAACTTAGCTTCGTATCGCCGGAGCGCTTAGAAGTAACAGGAATCAGTTTTTGGAATAAGAAAGAAAGCGCGGATGATTATAATCGCACAACTTACCCAGAAGTATTAAAAAGCCTGTCAAAAGTGATCGATGGTACCCCAGAAGTGAGAACGTTTGAAGTATCAAGTTCCACTTTCCATAAGATCGTGGCAGGACAAACCATCTAACGTCATCTAACGATCCTTAATGCATAACCCCTTAATTGCATAATAGAGAGCGGAGAACCGCTCTCTTTTTTTTATGCCCTTGATGTCCAGACATTGCGGAATCCAACGTTAAGCTTGAAGAGAGATTGGATGCTTCGTTCTGACTCGCTCTGTAAGAATATGTTTCAATGCGGCGTAAACAATTACTCTCTGTTCAAAAGATTGTAAGGAAACCTTACTGGCTTCCTCATATAATATGACGATCAAATCTCCGAGCAAGCACTTCCGCCGAACTCCTTTCTTCATGTTTTTCCTCCATGAATTTATTTAAGCTTGAATGCGGTCATACGCATCCCTTACTGCATCTTTCGCATGTCGCCACGTGTTTTTATTGGAGCCTTTATAAGACGGCCATTCTTTCTCGAGCTCAGCCTCAATTTCTTCAAATTTCCGGCCCGCATTTTCGGGCTTCGCAGCGGCTTCCCATCCATAATGAAAAGCTGTAGCATACTCATCGTACTCGCGACCTTCGTTGTAATATGTTCGGGTTTTGTATTTTTCTTTCCAGTAAGCTTCCTCCTCTGCGATGTTGATTGCCTCACGTTTAGACTTCCCAGCTAATCCTCCAGGATGCGCTTCATCTAAATCAGCCATTTTGACTTTCACTTCTTCATTCGTTTTTATGTCTGACATTTCCTCTCCATAAAAGCTTCCATTCTTGAGCGCCTTATCATCCGCGGAGCGAATAATTCCTCAATTCGAGTTTCCCGCTAAGATTCTTAACGCGAAAACGAGGGCAGCCCATTAAGCCCTGTCGTTACTCGTATCTTTGAGATCCATATAATTCCGTAAAACTTTGGAGCAAGGGTCATGCCAGCTATTGATCGATAAAGGAAACTGCGAGTTATTGAGGACAAATAGATTGCTGTGGTGGAATTGGATTGCTGAGGAATGGGGTGAATTAGGATTCTTTTATCCTAGCGGTTCTGGAGAAAAACGTCTAAAGCTTTCATCGGGAGAAGTTATATGTAGGACAGAATTGTCCATTCTGAAGACGATGTGTCGGTCTTATGGAAGACTCAGGCTGCTCAATAAGGATCATCCACTTTGACTTTGGATTCATCGGTATTGATGATCTTGTCATAGGTCTTTGAATTTTTGCATATAAGGCAGAAAGGAGATTTTGCAGTTTTGCAAAATAGACTCCACCGCAGAGACTCAGAGAGATTTACCAACCGTAAGTCGCATAGAGTAACAAAGAAGGACTCACTGCAGAAAAATTCGGATCTTTTAAAAAGGCAAGCACATTGTAGTCAGGCGGCTGCGGAAGCGAGCTAGGTTTCAGATGATATTTTTGAAATAACTGTTCAACTTCGGTTAGCGATTTGCCTGTAAGGTCTGAGATTTCCTGGAATTTTGCTTGTGCTGCCGCTGCATCCCGAACGCCCTGGACACCATTTGGAATAATCGCTTCAAGAAGAGGCGAAATCATATTCAATTTGCTATCAATTTCGCGGAGTTGAAGAAGGCTCCTGATTGATATTTTCAAAATTATTGTAGACTTTCCATAACAAATCCGCTTCATTGAGTGACGCAAATGCAGGGTCTTTCAAAAGTGCAATTACTTTTTCATCAGGTGGGTAAGGCAATTTTCCCGGGGTTAAGCCGTTCTTTGCAAAGATTGACTTTAATTGATCTACAGGCACGCCGGTAAATTGACTGATCTCATTTATATTGCTGCGCGGTGAGATGCCAATTTTTCCAATGATTTCATGGCCATACGATTCAAACAGAGATGCTTTTGTCGCAGTCGCGTCAAAACCGTCTTTCGTCGTTGCAATCCCTGAAGAAATGGCCGCTTTAGTAAAGCTTTGGTTTTGTTCAAACTTTGCTTCATTCTCCGTCTGAATCGTATTCGTAGAAAATCCACTAAACTTATTGATCGGCAGCATACAACACCCTCCTTTGGGCACGCCAATAGTCATTGCAATGGTTATGCCAGACTGAACATTCTCGTGAAGTTCTACAACCCAAACGCGATTTTGGCCAAAATGCAAAAGTTATTTTGCAAAATGACCAAAAACACTGAAGATTTACCACAGAGTCACGGAGAGCACGAAAGTTTCAAATAGTTTGTATATCAAGATGGGCGGTCACTAAAGCTGCCCCTACTCATTCGGAAAGCAGGAATGTGAGAGCGCCAGGCAGACGATTTCGCCATGCAGTGGTGTCATGAGTGGCTCCTTCCTCCCGATAAAGCTTCAATCGGGATTGGGGCGAGTGACTTTTGATGATTTCAATGAGGCGAATCTGATTCGTCCGGCCCTTTTCATTAAAGGCTTCCTCATCCGACTCTTTTGTTCCACTTCCTATATATACAGCGCGAGGCCAAACCGTTGCCTTTTCTGCATCCTGCATTAGTTCCTCATGATGTCCTATATATAAAGGAGTGCTTTCCAGAAGAAGCTTTCCGAATACGTTTGGGTGAGCAATCACCGTGTAGAGCGCGCTTACGCCTCCATAGGAGAAACCGCCAATCGCTGTATTTTTCGGCCCCGTCTTCGTGCGGTAGCTGCGATTGATAAATGGCATTACCTCTTCAATTAGAAATTTTGGGTACAGTTTTCCCTGCGGTGAAGGTGGGACCGGCTCATATGTATGTCCTGGTGAGAATCCGGCATCAGGATACGGTAAAAATTCATTGGCGCGGTCACGGATTTCATCTTGTGTTTTGTCCGTTGATGCTCCGTTATCAATTCCTATCACAAGATACGGCGGAATCTTTTTTTGAGCATACAGATCACGGAATATTTCTTCAATCCGGATTCCATTCTCGTTGTTGTCGAAGACCATCCATCCGTCATTTAAATACAACGCCGGATACTTTTCTGTAGACTTTGCAGGGTCCTGATAGTCAGGCGGAATTAAAATTCGAATAGTTCTCGTGTTGTTAAATACCTTGCTGGTCAATTCTTTAGTTTGAATGTTTTGAGATGTTGTTTGACTGCTAGCTGCCGATGACACAGCCAAAGCAAACAGAAGACAAAAACGCAGAACATTTGATTGCATGTGGCCCTCTTGGTATTAGACCGCGAATTTCGCAAGAGGTTGATGCTGCGAGGGTCCTCAAAGTTAGAGCGGTATTCCAAACAAGCGGTCACAAGGCCCGCCCCTACCGGCTCTTAGCGTTTTTATCTTTGATCAACAGGAATGAGCATAAGGCGCTTGTAATAGCCAGACCAGCGGCCAAAAACATGACGAATCGATAAGCAGAAACAAAAGAAATATTTTATTGCATGTTGAAGCTCTGTTTGTGTTTCTTGCGGAATATTCGGCGGCAACTTCATTGCAGCAAGGCTTACACGTTGGTCGTCAGCAACAATAACAGGATTGATGCCACTATTCGTTAAGTATTCGTTCAGCGAATGATTGAAATAGCGGAGCATGATGATCCCGAAAATCGCGATTGCAAGCAGTCCTGCCGTACGTGCGACCGCATTACTAATTCCTGATGCGACTCCTGAGTGATTCTGTGGAACCGAATTCATGACCGTTGTTGTTAGTGGCGCCACACTAATTGCCATCCCAAAACCCAGCAAAACGACTGCAGGAAAAAAACTGGTCCAGAAATTCTTGCTGAATTCCGGAACCGCAAAGAGCGTAAAAGCTACTGCCGCGATTATCGGACCAATCGTTAACGGAAGTCTTGCGCCATACCGCTGAACAAGTCCTCCTGACCAACGAGACAGTAAGAACATAATGAGGATGAACGGAAGAAAAGCCATCCCAGCTGCAGTTGGTGAATAACCCTGGATTTGAATCAGATTCAATGGAAAGAAAAAGAGTGCACCATTCAGCGCAACGTATAAGAAAAATGTCATTAGATTAACACCACTAAAAATTTTTGAGCGGAATACAGTTAGAGGAAGCATCGGATGCTGAATTCGACTCTCAACAAACAGAAAGGCTGCAAGGATCGCGATTCCAAGGGCAATACAGATCAAGACTAAATGATTGAAACCAAGGCGGGAGGACTCGATCAATCCGTAGACGAGCAATCCCAGCCCGAGTGTTGCGAGAGATGCGCCCCACCAATCTAATCGCGCTGCTTCATCTTCGTCGCGGCTTTCAGGTACACGCCAGAAAACAATAAACAAGACGGCTACAGCAATAGGAATGTTGATGAAAAATACTGCATGCCAGGATATATGTTCAACCAGCCATCCGCCGAGAACAGGTCCAATGGCTGTCGTAATCGATGTATAGCCTGACCACATTCCAAATGCCCTTCCCCGCTTTCCCTCATTAAAAGATGCACCGATGATGGCAAGACTTCCCGGTACAAGCAACGCACCACCAATTCCCTGCGCGCTTCTAGCAAAGATTAATTCAGTGACGCTCCTTGATAAGCCGCACCAAACTGAAGCGAATCCAAAGATGGCAACACCAATTGCAAAAATCAATTTTCTTCCGAATCGATCTCCTAAAGATCCACCAACTAATATCAAAGCGCAAAGGAAAAGTGAGTACGCTTCAACGACCCATTGCACATCAACAACTGTGGCATTCAGATTCGTTTGCAAAGCCGGTAAAGCAACGTTGACAACAGTTCCATCGATGAATGCCATGCTGGAACCGAGAATAGTGGCCGCCATGATCCAGGGTTCAGCAGATTTCTTGCACGGAGAGGTAGCCGTACTGGAACGAATGATTCCTTCATCACATGGCTGCTTGATCGCGATGGACATAAAAAAAGATAGCCCGCAGAGCTGCAGTTCTATTTCCTGATCATTATAGAACACAGTAGAATTAACATTCATAAATGATGATGAAACTGAAGCTAACTTTGTTGTTCCTTCTCATTCAAATCACCGCACTATTTGCAGCTGAATCCCCTTCCGCTCCGAAGTATGGAATTGAAATGAAGGAAGTCACGATTCCGATGCCGGACGGAATCCGATTGGCCGCAGACCTGTACATGCCTTCCGGAGCCGCAGACGGTGAAAAATTTCCGGTTGTGTTGGAATATTTGCCCTACCGCAAAACGGAATACAGAGGCTATGACTATTCGCATTATTCGTATTTCGTTCAAAGAGGATATGTTCTCGCAAAAGTAGATATCCGCGGCACAGGCAATAGTGAAGGCCGTCTGATTGAGTATGAATATACAGATCAAGAACAAGAAGACGGCGAAGCTGTGATCGATTGGCTGTCAAAGCAAGAATGGTCAAACGGAAATGTGGGGATGTTCGGAATTTCATGGGGTGGGTTTAATTCGATTCATATGGCGATGCGCAATCCACCGGCTTTGAAAGCAATTATTGCTGTCGATGCAACAGATGATTTGTATCAAGACGATGTGCACTTCATGGATGGAATCATGCATCTGGATGGATGGGAGTTCAGCCAGGATCTTGATAATGCACGTCCTGGCGCGCCGGATTACAAAATCGATGAAGAGTATTTTCGCAACCGCTTTGACACACAGCCATGGATGATGACCTTTAAACGCCAGCAACGGGATGGTCCGTTTTGGGATCGTACTGCATTAAAGACGCGTTACGATTCGATTCGAGTTCCAACATTTATGATTGGCGGTTGGTATGACGGTTATCGCGACAGCATTCCGCGTATGCTTCAACATATGAAAGCTCCAGTCAAAGCGATAATCGGACCGTGGTCGCATACCTATCCGCACGATGCATATACAAAACCTCAAATTGAATGGAGACACGAAGCAGTGCGGTGGTTTGATCACTGGCTTCGCGGCAAAGATACTGGAATTCTGAATGAACCCAAGTTCGCAGTATATGTAAGACGTTGGCATCCGCCAGGACCTGAATTGGATGAAGCACCCGGCGAATGGTATTGGGAGGATGGCTGGCCAATCGATCGGATAAGTGATCAAGCTTTTTATCCGCAGCCTGATCAAACTTTATCGAAGTCGACTCCATCCGATGAAACGCATAGCCTGCGAAATACTCCGAGTGCAGGAATTGAAGCCAGTGGTCCGGTATTGTGGTGGGGAGATGTTGCGCCGGATCAGCGTCCAACTGATGCCTTCAGTCTGGTTTATGACACAACTATTTTGAAAGAAGATATCGAAATTTTAGGATTGCCTAAAGCGATATTAAGAGTCTCAGCTGATGCTCCACATGCAAACTGGTTTGTACGAATTTCCGATGTTGCTCCGGATGGTTCCGTCACGCAGGTGGCAGGTGCAGGATTCAATGGCACTCATCGCGAATCGGCAAGAGATCCGAAAGCACTGAAGCCGGGCGAGGTGTTCCCGCTTGAAATTGAACTACATTTTACGTCGTGGATTTTTGCGAAAGGTCACCGGATCCGGCTATCGATCAACAATTCCCAATGGCCGATGTTTTGGCCCAGCCCATATCCGGTTACCACATCACTATATATAGGAAAGGATTCGAAGATTTTACTTCCGGTCGTGCCGGCAAGATCCGGGCGGGTCTTAGACCCTCCCCTACAAAAACCTGCAGTAGACCTTAAACTTCCAGGCTTTAAGACCCTGGATCCGTCAAACCCGTCCGGTTATGGAGAAATCTCCAGGATTGAAAAAGATACCGCGAAAAAAACTACAAAGGCAACCTCTATTAATTCAGCCGGGTATCAATATCCATGGGGCACTCAACGGGAAGAGGAAACATATACACACGAAACGAACGATGAACATCCGGAAAATACATCGATGAAGGGCAACTTTAAGTACATAGTCGAGTTGAAGGACAGAACTTTGACCTGGGAAGCAGATGCACTTTTTCGCAGTGATCTCAAAAACTTTTATTACACTTACACGCGCCGCCTCTTACAAGATGGAAAATTGATACGCGAGAAAACCTGGAACGATACAATCCCTCGCGATTTTCAATGATCATGATTCATCATCTTTCATTTGAACCATCGGTTTGAACAAAACCGCAAATGGATTGTTTTCTTCCTGAATCAGGTTTTGATCGACGTTCAATTGTTGAAGCATTGGCTCCGCAACCATTCCGTTTGTAAAATCCGAATCAGTCTGAAAAGATCTCTGCTTGTCTGTTATTTCATTTGTTACTGATTCAATTTCACTATTCACACCCTCGAGCTCTTCCTGCAAATGGTGCAGATTCAAGTTCAAATCTCCAATCTGGCGATGCATCTCATCAATAGCATTCCGCATTTTCTTCTTGTAATCCTCAGACAAGCCGAGCATACCCAAGATTCCACCCACAATCGGAATTGCAGGAAGTCCTCCAATAATTCCCAAAATACCCAATTGTCCCAGGACAGCTTGAACTTCATCAGGAATCGGCTTGTCGGAATCAAGCGCTTCCGACACTTTGCTCAGAGCTTCGTGGGCCTGCAGAATCTTCTCATGTGCTTCACTGATTTGCGTTATGAGTTCTTGCCTTTTTTCCTTTAGTGGCTTCAACCGGTCCAATAGATCCTGTAAAGCCTGATCTAATACCATTGGGGCGGTTTCGACCTGGGTAAAAATGGAAGAAGCATCTACAGTCATTTCTGAAGTTATAGAGGGCTCGGTCAAAGCAACGCTTTGAGGTGGCTGTTCCAAAAATTCGAAACTGCTTGGTAAAGATGTCACAAATAGATCTGAACTGGACGCAATTCCAAAGCTGGTTTCTGGTTTAGGCTGTGATTGTGGTGTCACTTCGGCTGGCGGCTCTTGATTCGTTGCAATGATTGTAGGATCTAATATCCGTCGAATAAAAGTCATATTCAACCTCCAGTAAGTAACGCACAAACGGACAGAAACCACCCTAAAATAAGAAATGAAAATATTGGCTACCTGGTGGTTGGGTTAGTAAAGATGGAAACGCGGACAAACTTTATTGTAATTGAATCGTTGACTCGATAACCTTTGCATCATAGAATACATGGCCGTCGGCTCTAATCTATTCAAACCTACAAAACAAACTCGCGCTGCGTCTGAAACTCGTCGCGCTCAACCCAGGGAGAAAGCATGAGAAAAAAGTTCATTTTATTAACGCTGTTGTTATTAATTCCGGCTGTTTTGCCATTACTGGCGCAAATGAGTGGAGACAAAAAACCTCCAGAAGCAATCGTCAGCACTTATCTGGTTGCACCTGGAAGACATCTTGAATTTCTACGTTGGCAAGCAGCACAAGAAGCTGTTCGTAAAGAAGCAGGAATAGCGGCAACACAATGGTACGTCCACACAAACGGAGATGCATGGGATTACGTTGCAATTGGACCAGTATTAACTGATGAGCAAAACGCTAAAGTGGATGAATTATCAAAGAAGAAGGGATTATCAATAGGATTCAAGTCATCATTGGAATTCCGACAGTTCATAAGCCATCACACTGACACTTTTACGATGGGGCCAGTCTCTGCAGCCGATCTTGTCGCAGAAGCACAAAAGTAATTGTATTTACCGGGAGGGTATTTCTCATAAATATCCTCCTTACCTCAACCACAACTTCGCCAGGAATTAATTGCTTGCACGCAGGATAACGTAATGCAAATCCTGATCACCAACTAATTCATGAAAACCAGTTGTTAGAAAAACCGGAGAAGTGTAAGGTTTTCCATCTACCACGAACCGTTCGTTGTTCAAGGTTTGAATGCTGTACTTAAGTGCTATTTCAATCCAGAATCTGGCTCTGCGCCCGGAAAAACTGTCCGCACGAAGCTCTCGACCTGCAACAAGAATTTCAGGGAACTGCGTCGGGATGTAGTTACTTCTAATGAATTCCTGAACGTTTGTTGGCAAGCGGGATACACGATCATCATAAATAATAAATTTGCAGTGACGCTCCTTTAGGCTTTGTGGAATGCTGATTGTGATTTCACCTCTTTCCATTTGTTCTCTAATTCCTTCAACCAGTGAACCGTAGTAGTATGCCTGCGGTCTGAAAACATAAGCAGCGTTGCCATCAAAGATATGTTCATGTTGAGTGGTGAGATTCAAGACTGTACGCATCAGGTTTAATTGTCCCGCATTTGATCCTGTTGTAGGTTGCTTTACAAACAGACTTCCACAGGGAATCAGGACAGCAGTCAACAATGTAAAAGCAAGAAACGATTTTTGCTTCCAGGTAAAGACACGTTCGGCAACAATAACGGGCTCGAGCGATTTCTTAAGTGCTATTCCGCCGAAAATAGCCAGGAATGGTACGAAAATCAAAGCACTCTGCTGGAAAGGTGCAGGCATGAAAAACAGGAAATAAATCATCAGAATTGTACATGCAACACCAATCAGGAAGCGGCTGCGGTATATGGAACGATGGATGTTTCGCTCCAGCAAGCATACGATCATTCCCGCAAATGCGATCAGAAATAAGACGATGTGCTGAAGGGACAGCAAATATGTCGGACGACGAAGATTCGGGTAATCCAAATTATCAAGAATCGTAGAGTCAATGAGCATGCCTAGCGATTTGTTTTGCAAGAAAAAAAGAGCGCATGCCGCAATAGGAACAAGAAATCCGAGTGTGTAACACAGGCAGTCACGGATCACTCTAAGTTTACTGTCCCCTTTAGATTCGGGTGATCTGGTTCTTAAAATAGAATTTGCGATGAAGGTCAACGTAACAGCTGCAAAGCATAAAAGGGCTTTTGGTGTAAACAGCATGCCCATTCCCAGCAACGCTCCGGCGGCAATCAAATGGATTCCGTTTTTTCTTAAACGGAAGGAGCGGAGGCAAATCCAGAAACTGGCTAACCATAAGATAACAAGAAATTGATCCGGCCGAATTTCAATCGTTTTTTGGATAAAAAGAACTGAAAAACTCAAAACGAGTGCGCAAAGCAATGAAGTAAACCGGTCATGATCGAGTCGTGCTATTCGATACGTCAACCAAATGATGAGCAGTCCTACAGTAGACATAATTCCTCTGACTATCATCATTAAAGGAATTCCTTCTTCAAAAAAGGGAAAACTTGAAGCAAGAAAATAGTGCAGCAATGGAGTATGGTTATCCCAAAAATCACGATAGGGAAGATATCCTGAATGTACCATCCATGCGGCATGCAGATGCTGAAATTCATCCGCATTGAAACGCCGGTTCGATGTTAAATGAATCCGGATCGCGAGCGAATAAAGAAGAAGGGCGAACAAAATTATGTAGCAGACACGGACACGCCCGGTTGTCATTGCCTAACATGATACCGCAACGCTTCTGCATTAGACGCTAAGGCAGTGTAAGATATTACGAATAACTGAAATTACATCCTGCTGTTATTTCGATGAACAAACAGTTGAATCATTCGGCAATTGTTGTTTCGTTTTACATTTTGCTTTATTGCCTGTTCTTTTCACCTGTTTTATTTTCAGGCCGCATTCTTGCGATTCTTGATTCACTTGCTCTTTATCTTCCCAGCTTCTTGAGTCCAGTCTCCTTATGGGAGCCAGATTTACAGGGAGGATTTCCTGTAGCCGCGGATTTACAGAATGCCTCCTGGTATCCAATTGCACGGTTGTTTTCCATATTCCGGTTCTGGAATGGTTTTGTTATCAGTGGCTATGTACTCCTGAGCTGCTTTTCGTACGCATATGTTTATTTCTTGACAAAATCCTGGGTGGGTGCGGCGGTTTCTGGAATTGTAGCCGGAATGTCCGGATTCGCTATGGCTCATTTTTGCCACACGGTAATCCTTCATGGAATGGCATGGATCCCCCTGGTTCTTCTTGCAATTGAAAAATTGAAAATTGAAAGTAGCGGAACGTGGTTTGTGATTGGATCAGGCGCGATTGCTTTCAGTCTCCTTTCAGGCCATCCGCAAATTCCAGCGTATGGTTTGATTGTTGCTGGCTTTTATGCATTGACTCTGGGGTTATCAACGTCCAATCATCGCATCCGTTTTTTTACAACATGCGCCGGAATGTTCATAGCCGGAGCGGCATTAACAGCGATCCAAATGCTTCCACTTTTTGAACTCGTTTCGCAGAGCATACGTGAAAAACCAGACCTCCGTTTTTTTCTGACACTTTCGTTGAAACCTTTAAGCTTAACGACATTTATTTTTCCAGCGCTTTTCGGTACGCCGGATCCCAGTCTTTACTATTCTTACTTCGGACCGAGGAACTTTACGGAGAAGACAGGTTATCTCGGTCTGGTTACGATACTCTTGAGTTTTGTCGGAATGCAGCGTTACAAGGAAAAGCGTCTCATATGGTTCTGGGTGATCATATTGATCATTGCTCTGTTGCTAACTCTAAGTGATACGTTTCCTTTAGGTCGCTTGCTCTTTTCTATTCCTGGATTACAAAATTTTCGCGTGCCAGCCAGACATTTTTTTGAAATGACATTGGCAATGAGTTTTCTTGCTGGATTCGGTGCTGCTGCAATCCATCAAAGACATACCACACAAAAATCGGTTCAATGGTCTGTAATTTCAGGAGGATTTATTTTTGTTGTTGCCGGTGCGGGCGTCTGGTTGAATTCACATAAAATTGAAAACATGGCCTTACAAAAAGGCGTGACAAACCTCACCCTTGCTCCCTGGGCCAATCTAGCGATCACGATTCCAATCTTACTTTTTTGTATGGGTGCCTTTGTTCTCTTTTTCTATGTTCGCAATCCATCCACATTTCGCGCATCAATCCTTCTGGGCACTTTAATTTTCGATCTTGCTAGCCTTGGATTCTATAGTGACTGGAAGTTAGTGCCTGAAAAAACAGTACTGCGCTTGCCGCAACCATTGAAGGATCTGCCAGAAAAGCTAGAAAAAACCCATCAGCGTTTTTTGCCTGTGCGTGGTGTATGGTCCGATATCGAAGAAGGAAGGCCAAATCTCACACGTTTATGGTCCATCCCCAGCGGTGGCGGTTATGGATCGCTTATTTTGAAACGAACCAATGAGTTATTTTCCATGCCTGCAGAAGGGAATCTGCGGGGAAACTGGATGGCCTCGGCAAATAGAAGTCTTGATCTCATGGCAATACGTTATCTATCAGCAAATAATGAGCCTGAGGAAGAGAACGGAGTTGCTCCTAATGTTACATCTAGCAAACGCTGGGAGCTCGTGCGTCAATTCGGAAGCTCGGTCATTCTTGAGAACCGGCGCGCGATGCCGCGGGTATGGCTTGTCTCGAAAGTGATGCAAGCAACACCCCTGGAAGTGCGGAACGCTATACATAACTCGGTTCTGCATGGAACGAGATATAGGCCTGAGGATATCGCTCTGGTTGAAGAAGACTTTACATTTGAGGCTGAAGAAGATCCGGAAGCAAAGGTTCGAATCGTAAAAATCGACAAAGGCCTAATGGAGATCCAAGCGGAAACAGCCCATCCCGCATTTTTAGTTGTTAGCGACACATATTATCCTGGATGGACGGCGACGATTAACGGTGTATTCGCTCATCTTTACAGAACAAATTATTTATTTCGCGGCATTCTTGTTCCTTCCGGTACCAGCACAGTTCGAATGAAATACAAACCAGCAAGTTTCCGATGGGGTTTGATCATTACTGCAGGATCCTTCTTGCTGATTGTGTTTGTTGCCGCATGGCCAATAATGCGAAAGACTTTGTCGAAAACTGAAGCTCAAAAACGTGCGGGCCGATAAACATAAAAATTGCCGGTCCGTGATTTTCGCTCAACGATGTAATTCTCGCGAATTGCAGCAATCATATTCTGCGTGAAAAAAGTATCGGCAAACATTTCTGGTTCAATGGTACGTTTTGAGTTCTTCTCATAGTGTTGCTCTTTAATCTGCACAACCCGAAGATGTCCTGTCTCAAAAAGGCGAACTGCGTCATCTTCTTTCATCCTTCCAGTAATTATCCGCTGCGAAATGTTAAATGGATCAAACTCCAATGGCTTTCCCGCATCAAAACATAGCAAAGGATTCCCGCACGCGACGCTTCCAGATTGACTCTTCAGAAACTGAACATCTGAAATGTATTCAGCTTCCTGTTTTACAAGACGTGATTTCAGGTTCTTGTTTAACAAAATTTGCAGCTCAGAGACCGTGGCAAAAATAATTGAAACAGACACAAGAAGAGGTAGTACAGCCTGTGGTAGCGGGTTCAGATTTGAAATCAAAATACCAAGGATGACGGCTATGCTGAGAAATGCATCGAAAAACATGTTCATCGCGGTCCCGAATCCAGCCGCAGTGATCGATCCAATCAGTATTGAGAAAAACAGCCATAATACAAGAACACGTTGCTCGGAGTTTTTCCATGCTCTTAGACACCACACACTGGAAACAATAAGTGGAACAATAGTGAAAGTTGCGAATTGCCGTGCTTGAACAATCATCTTTTCCACGCTTATATAACGTCCTGCAAATACCTGATCAACAAATCCTTGTCCTGCGAACAAGAGTGTTAATGCCGTCAAGATCCCAATAAAAACTGAACAGAACAAGCACCATTGCAACAATTGCCGTCTTGATCGAAGCAACAAATCAATTGTAATTGCCGCAGGAATAGCAATCAGATTATGTTTTGTAAACAAAGCAGCGGTAACAAGGAACGCCGCAACCCATAGTGAAGAACTCTTTCGTACAGCGCGCAGGTAAGCCCACAATCCTGCAATCGAGAGCACGTGAGCCGGTAGCTGCGGATCATTCATCGCGACGTATTGGGGTGCAATTGCAGCGACAGCTCCACAAAAAAAGATTGCTGCGAAAATGGACCCAATTACATTTGCTGTATAAATCCGAACAATCAGACCAGCAAGAATCGCTGTGCAAAGCAAACCAAGAAGCGATAGCACCCGCCCGACCATCAAGAAATCTCCAAGAACTTTGCCCAGCAGTCCTTCTAAATAAAAAAACAATGGAGGATAAACAACAGGAGTAAATGAATTTTTTGTATCATAAATCTGTTTTCCTTCTGCGACCTCCTCAGAATGATAGACAGTCCAGCCTTCGTTGTACGTGATTGAGAACCGGTAAAACATGCGAGTTACGGGAGCAATGACAAGAATAAGAATCACGATCGTGAGGAAAATTTCACTGGCTGAGGACTTCATTTGTGAAATCTTTTCTGTATGGATAGGAGAACAGGACTTCTTGAAAATTCAAAACGGCGAAGGATCAACAGACTTGTCAATGGAATCAAAAACAAAACAGAAATGCGATGTTCGGGGCGGCCATAATCAACACCGCTTGAAATCAACGCACAGTACCAATACACAGCCAGGCAAAGAAGAATGATACTGTCATCTACGGACCATACACCAGAGATAACGGGAGTAAACACGCGCATCAGATGGAACGACACCCACATCATGCTGCAAATCAAAAATAATGCTATCAATAAAGCGTCAAGAAAATAAAAAGGAATTAAGATGCTGCGTTCACCTTTTAGCGCGCTAGGCATATGAAATGTAATTACGCTTTTGCCAACTTCTACTAGATATCGCATCGGCGCGCGAACGATCGCCGCTGTACACACCTTCACAAGAAAAATATTTGCTTGAGGCCATGTCATTCCACGGCTGGACATCAACCATTTAATGCCGCGGGCACCCCAGGTATTTCCACGAATTTCACGGATCTTCAGAAACTCACCTACCTCTTCGGGGAAAAAAGGTTGTGCTTTTTCCAAAAACGGGGCCGCTCTGCCGCTCAGGCTCAGGCCTGTTGCGCCACTAACACCAAAAAATCCATGTTTTAAATAATTCCGTAAGCTGTATGTCCCGATTAAAACAAACCACGAGAGAACAAAAATAATCGCTGCCTTTGTCCCTGCCTTTTTCCAATATTGGACTCTCTCTTTTTCGTCTCCTTCCGACGATGCAGAAAGCTGTCGCAGTTTTCCTGCGCGTGCTAGAAGCCATATGATCAATGCAAGTAAGGGAGTGAGAATCTGGAAAGTAGGACGGCTCAATGCGCTGATCGAGAAACTTGCTGCGCTCAGGAAGATCCATCCAAAATGTTTGGGATGATTGAGCCAGGCGCAAAAACTAAAGAGGCCAAGCACCAGAAGAAACTGAGTCAGAATAGGATCATATATATAGGTTACAAGAATCCAGGAGATGGGGATGAATCCGATTAGCAAAACGAGGGCCCATTCAATTGGGAGGTTTACGCTGCGACCAATCTTATACACGAGGAATAGTGTCGCAATCCAGATCGCCAATTGTACGATTAAAACCAATCGTTGAAAACGTGGTTGAAGAAAACCAGTGGCAACGTCCACATTTTCAATGTTTCCGTATTCATGCGCACCCGGAATCGTTTGATTTGGATCTACACGTGCCGCATAACCTAATGATGCCAAAAACAGACTGTAAAGCGGAGTTCGTTGGACAATCTGAAAACCTTTCCCTTGCATGAGCGAAGTCGCACCGGCCAGAAATAAACGTCCTTCATCAATTCCGCCAACCGGCCTTGCACGATTCATGCGAAAAACAAGAATCACTACCACCGCTAAACATACAATCGCCAGAAGGATCTTCAGGACAGATCGTGCGCTCACAATAAAGCTCTTCCTATAAATGACGTCTTCACATGCAGATTCGAAAGCAAAAACAATGAGACACATTATACTCAGATACAAAAGCCAGTGCCTCCGGAGCAACAGTGCAGCACATGAGTTTATTCCGGCTTAGTCTGATTTATTTTCTGATTGTAATTCGGGTACGCGGGCTGTTTATATTTTTGAAGTGGATTTTTTTGCAGCAGATCCAGCACCACTTCAACCGCTTTTTCTAATTGAGGATCATGCCCTTCCCGGACTTTTTTGGGATCGTCCTCGACTTCGATATCGGGCGAGATTCCAACATTCTCTACTTCCCATTCGCCATTGAGTCCGTAAATCGCAATCCGGGGTGCAGTAATGGATCCACCATCCATCAACTCAGGATAATCATAAATCCCGATCAGGCCACCCCACGTTTTTTTACCAATCAACGGACCGATTTCCGCTTTTCGGAAGTACCAGGGCATCGCATCTCCACCGGAACCAGACATTTCATTGATGATCATTGCTTTTGGACCATAAATCGAACTAAAGGGGCTTGCCATTTGCGAACCTTCGCGCGTCATCATCAAGCTCATCACAGGGCGATGCAAATAATCAACAACGTAATCAGCAATATCTCCGCCATGATTGAACCGTTCATCGATCACAGCTGCTTCTTTTCCAACCTGTGCAAAATAATATCGATTGAAATTCGAGTAACCTCCGCTGTACGTATCAGGCAAATGAACGTACGCAACACGTCCGCCGCTGAGCTCATCAACTTTGCGACGATTTCCTTCAATCCATGCCAGGTATCGTAGATTCGTCTCACTTTCTAGAGGAACAACCGTCACTTCCCTGCTGTTTTTAATGTCCGGATCTTTTCCTACTTGAAGGATCGTCGATTTTCCCGCAGTTCCTTCGAAGTAGCTGTAAATCTCTTTCGAAGCATCTACGGTCTGACCGTTTACGGTTAATAAATATTCACCTACGGAAACATTCACTCCTGGCTGAGTTAGTGGGGCGCGTAGCTGTGGATTCCAATTCTCGCCATTGTAAATGCGTGCAAAACGGTATCGACCATTTTCAATCTTATAATCGGCCCCAAGAAGCCCGACTTTTACTTTCTTGATCTCTGGCGTTTCGCCACCATCCACAAAGACATGACCAGCCGTTAATTCGCCCAACATTTCTTCAAATAAATAGTTCAGATCTGTGCGGCTGGATATGTTCGGTAGAAAACTTGCGTAAAATTTTTCGGCAGCATTGATGTCAAGCCCGTGATATCCCGGATCATAAAAGAAGTCGCGAACGATGTGCCAAACTTCGCGATACATTTGGGCCCACTCTTCCTTCGGCTGAACGTAAACTTCAAGAGCATCCAACTGTAATTCTTTTTCATCTTCCGGCTTTGGAGGCTTCTCCGAAGGTGCAAAAAACCACTTTTCCGTTTTCGCATACAGCATTTTTTCGCCATCATCAGAAACCGAAAAAGATTTGATGCCTTCCAGAAATTTGTCCGTCTTCCTGCCTTTCAGATCAAATTTGTAAACAGTCATCGTAGGGATTTCATCTGCAACGGAAAGAAGCACAGGACTACCTTCCATTAAAAAGAGATTTCCTTCTTTACCGGAAGCCGTTGCGATGTAATTCCGCGCAGGAATCGGCAAACCAACGATTCGTTGTCCGATATTTTCAAAATCGACTTGGACTATCGGAACCTTTTTTTCCTTCTTCTCCTTATCTTTAGTTTCTTCCGCTTTGGCAGCCCCCTTCTCTTCATCGCTTTCCGGAACGACCGGTGAGGGCTCATCTTTATCAAGCACGATTGCATAGATCGACCGTGTGACAGGACGGTCGACGCTCGACAAGTCCAACCATGCAACAGATAGTGCGATATCAGTACTGGCGGCAAAATACAAATATTTGCCATTGTCATCAAACTGTGGGTACAGTGCGTCGCTCATGCCATCCGTTATTTGATTGCTCTTTCCCGACTCAAGCGAGTAAATGAAGATCGCATGCAAATGATTTCGGAGAAATTTTGGATATGCAATCCATTTGCTATCGGGTGACCATACCGGATCGCGCTCGCGAATAAAACTTTCGTAGTAATCAGTATCAACTTTCACCGGACTCTGTTTTGCGATGTCCACATACCAGACGTTTAACCGCTTATCGGTATATGCGATTTTTTTCGAGTCAGGCGACCACTGCGGTTTATAAAAGAAGGACGGCGGATTTCCAAGATTGATTTTCTGCACATCTCCCAGACCATTTTGATTCCGGATGTGCAAGGAATATTCGCCCGATTCATCAGAAAAATAGGCGATCCATTTCCCATCAGGAGACCATGCGGGATCGCGTTCCGCAATGCCGGGCGTTCGTGTGAGATTGCGGATGTCTCCTTTCTCTCCAGGAACGGTGATGATTTCTCCGCGGGCTTGAAAGACAGCTCTTACTCCAGTTGGAGAAACGGCGGCATTGGATAATGTTGCAGCTTCTACTTTTTGGAAATGAGGTCTGACTTCAGGAAGATCGCCTTCCAGCGTAATTGCAATCTGTTTCGATTTGTTTGCTGCAACATCAAACAAATAAATCGAGCCAAACTGCTCATACACAATTCCACCAGGGCCGGCAGTTGCTGATTTCAAATCCAAACTGTCATTTGGCAAAACCTTTTCTACTTGTTTGCTGGAAAGGTCATAGCGGAAGAGTGTGAATGCACCTTCGCGATCGGAGAGAAAGTAGACTGCGTTTCCGATCCACATCGGATTGAAGTCATTGGAATTATTGCGTGGAAGTGGCTCAACGCTGGAATCTTTTAGATTTGCGATCCAGATCGGCTTGGTTTGTCCGCCGCGATATCGTTTCCACGCAGGCTGCCAGGGGAAAAATGGAACGTAGGCAAGCCGTTGAGCGTCGGGAGAATAACTGCCGTGATCGGCCCTGTGCAGTGGAAGTTCTATTGGAAATCCACCGGAGGGTGCAACCGTGAATAATATATGTGTATCGCGAGCGCTGAAGCGCGCTGATCGGAACAGAATTTTCGTACCATCCGGCGTCCAGCCAACGGTTAGATCTTCACCCGGATGATAAGTCAGACGCCGTGGCACACCGCCATTTGCAGAAACTACAAAGACGTCTGTATTGCCATCATATTGACCTGTGAAAGCAATCAATGATCCATCCGGTGAAAAGTATGGATGTGACTCGATTCCCGGCCCGGTCGTTAGACGGCTCGCGCGTCCACCATCACGTCCGACAATCCATAGATCGCCTGCAAATGCAAACGCAATTTGCGTTTTGCTTAACGTCGGGCTTTGAAAAAGATACGGCTGCTCGGCCGCGTCTGTAATTTGTCTCAGCGCAAATAAAAGCAGAAATATGGCAATCAATCTTCTCATTGAAGTTTCTCCGTAGCTCTCGCATGAATTCTAATGGACGCATTTCAAAAATCAATGACCACCACGATATAGGAATGACAGAAAAAGTCCATGAGTTTGCGTTTGAGAATATCTATTGTTTTTCTAACGGTTTTCTTCTTCAAATGAGCTCGAAATTAAATTCTGCCTTCACTGCCGAACCGAATCCACTGCACAACGAAATCCAATACCCGCAGATCGATCTGAACGTGGTCGCATTTTCCTGAAGGTTGTTCTCATTTCATAGGGTGAAGAATAATAGTTTCCACCTCTCACAACCCCCATCGGTTCATCATACGATTGCACGGCGATTGGACATCCTATATATAAAGCCCATGAATCGTTAACCCATTCCGACACATTCTTCGCAAGATCAACCAACCCAAAGGGACTCTTATCTTGCCTTGCGCCAGCTCCGGAAACTTCATTCGATTCACCGGAATTCAGCTGCTGCAAAATCTCATACGTATTACCCCAGGGAAATATACGCTGATCCGTTCCTCTCGCTGCATATTCCCACTCTGCCTCGCTTGGTAAACGTACTTTTTTCCACCGGCAATAGGCTGCGGCTTCATACCATGATACCCCCTCAACAGGATGATCCCCTTTTCCTTTTACAAATGTTCCATCCTGCCAAACAGCCGGACCTGGTTTACCGGTCTTATCCACAAAAACCTGGATCCTGTCTGCGCCGCTTCCTGGCACGTTCGGTTCTTCGACTGAAATCAGTTCTTTCCAATAGTCTGGGTTTTGATAGCCTCCTGTTTGAACGAATTTCAAATATTCTTGATTGGTGACTTCGTTCTTGCTGATCAAGAATGCCTTAAGCTTCATTGGATGCACCGGAATTTCATTGTAGAAGAGATATGGGTTCATTCCGGATTCAAGATTCAGAAATTTTTGCGCAAATTGATCAGCCTGTTCCGTGGAGATGCCCATGCTAAATTCTCCAGCAGGGACAAAGAGCATACTATGATTCAATTCCATATTTGTATTCATGATTTTACTCCTACTTCGCAACGATGATGTCTCTCACAGCGTTATTGAAATCGTTAATGGTCATTGATTGGACGCCATTGGCGCTGTCTTCGGTTCGGCGCAACGGTCCGGCATTCGTGTTGTTGGCAGCAGTACCCATCATTGTGCCATTTGAAGATACCGCTCCCGGCCCATGTGGGTTCCTAAAATAAACCCTGCCATTTTCAATTTTCAAAACTTCAATAGCATGAGCCTGCCCCGCACCCCAATTGACCCCAGTGAATATTGGAACATTGCCTTTATTAATTTCGTTTTGGATTTGGGCCTGAAGCTTAGCTTTATCGGTATGATTTACCATTTGTTTTCCATAGAGTCCTTGCATGATCCGCATGTTATCAGCCGCAACTAGACCACTTCCATTCGGTGGAAAGCCATTATCAACAGTTCCGCCGCCGGAAGTCGGAAATCCGGTTTTGTTCCAATTTTGATACCCTGCGCTCGGCCGAGCGTAGTTCATTAAAGCCGACTGCAACAGACGCTCGCTGACTGATCGATCACTGTTGTCCTGCGCGAATCCATCTGCGGGTGGAGTAATCGTGTTGCCATTCGCAATTTTAGATTGTCCGGTTGTAGCAAGATCGGTAACGATGCGCGCATATTCAGCTGGATTCTGTTCTGCCAGAGTGTGTGTCATGCTGGTAACCGTGCATGTCCCTTTGTTGCCTTGATTCAGATTTTGGCTCGGCTTGTTGATCTCCTTCAGCACATCCTCCATGACTTTTGATTTGTTTTGAGGTGAGCCTGTGCTGTCTGTGATCGCTGAATGTAAAGGAGTTTCAGCCAAACGATTTAGATGATCCAGAGTAGTCGCACTGCTGCCAGGAGAAGTAGCCAACAAAGCAGGCTTTCCATTTACTTCCTTATTTAATAAGTGGCGGAGTTCTCTTCTGCCTGCCGGTGTAGCATTTTCAAATACGTTCAACACTTTCGCCTTATCAGCATTTGACAAGCTAGCGAACTTGTCTTCCGTAAAAAGCATCCCGAGATCGAAGCTGGCTTGCGTATCTTTCGCATTTTTTACGGCGATGTCGAGTGATCGGTTTTTTAGCGAATCATCCATTCCAGCAAATGCTTCGTTACTGATAACCTTGCGAAGATCGGCGGATGTCTCAAAGTTTGGATTTTCAGCGTAAGCTTTAAGAACTTTGTCTTTTTGATCCGGGGTCAATTTGACAAAACTTTCATCGGTTGCGATATACATTAAGGATTGTCGTGCTTCCGCATTGCCTGCATAACCATCAAACTGTTTCAGCACTTTTTCTTTATATGTAGCATCGAGAGCTTTGAAATTGCCATGCGATTCCATGTAAGAGCGATCCTTTGCATACTCACCCACGTCTTGTGCATGTGATACATCTCCTGGGTTCTTTGCCAGTTTTTTGAGGGCAAGCTCCTGGCCATCGCGTGACATACCCTTAAAAGCTGAACTGGTTGCAAGTTCATGAAGATTTTCACGTGCTGCAGGATCTTTTTGATATTTGTTCATAGAGTCGCGAACTTCTTTTTTAGTCGCATCCGGCAACGCTCGGAAGTTGGCGTCATTCTCTAATTGAAGTCTGCTGCGTGTATTCGCTCCAACAATTCCATCTGCCTTCAGACCTGTTGCCTTTTGAAATTCAATCACTGCTTTTTCGGTTTCTGCTCCAAATTTGCCGTCTACTTTAATTGGAGGTTTTCCATTTTGTGCCCTCCATTCATTAATCTGTGTTTGCATACTCTCAACGTCTGTACCTTCATTATTTTTCCACCGGGATAGTTCACGCGGCGCCGCAGTTTCTGTGGATTTCGGAGGCTTCTTATCGGTCTCTGTTTCTGTGACAGGCGAAGATGTAATCATTGATGAAAGTCGCACTGCCATTGTTTGTCCGGCCAGCGCACTCTCTTGAAGTTGAGTGTTACGCAGATCGGGGGGTGCTTTAGCATCTTCGCGAACAGCCAAATTTGAGTTTTCAATGACCTGCTTTGCATTTTCAAGAATTGGTTGGTTTGTTTTTTCTGCGCTAGCTGGCTCTGCAGATTGAGCAATCGTTCCGGTGAACGCGCCATCAATTTTTCTAATCATTTTTTCTTCTCCCGGCTATTTATTTTTGTTGCCTCACATCGTTTAGCAAACAGCATGCCAGACGGTATTCAACATGAATTTGGCAGGACGATTTTAAGTTATTGAGAGCATGTAAATTTTTCTTGAAGTTAGAAGAAGATTTTTTTCAGCAGGACTCAGCTTAGAGTGGCAAAATTGCCAAACATTTTAGCGTTTCCGCTAAAAAGACTTTGAACCATTCCAGTGGCTTCATCAGTAGCATCCTCGTGTTGGCACAATTCCAAGCATGGTATGGCGATTGCTTAAGGGGAATGTGAGGCACAGAAATTGAAAAGTGCTAGTCAAAAAATAATTGGAACTAAGGTTCCTGAGTAAGGAGAAAGAATTATGATTCGCAGCACAAACAACAATCAACAACTTGCGCAAATCTTAGCGGAAAAACTGGATCAAGCTTCTGTTGATCAACTATCAGAAGACGAAGCGCTGATTCATAGCGAGACGTCTCATCAGCCACAAACGGAACAGGGAATTCGAACTGAAAGACAACAGATCAGAGCAATAGAAACTCTGACCGCTCAAATTTTACAAAATCAGTTTTTGAAAATGGACACAACCGCATCAAAGAAAGCGGTAGTTCAAGAGAGCCAGGTGCCGCTCTCCGAACTTAGCAGACAAATCCGCAATCTTGAGCAGCATCTACAAGGTTTACCAGAGTCTGATCCGATGTTGGAAGCCTTTCAACAACTAGACATGATTCTTTCTCAAGCTCAAAACTTGTCATTACCACCTGAAATGGATACACGTGCTGCGTTTGATCTGTTAGATGCAGGTGATCAGGCAGAGACCACCCTTCACGAAACGATTTCTGAAAAGATTGCGCAGCCGGCTGGCAATCAAGCCGAGTCAGGAGATCCAATGGGTGAAATCCTTAGACAATTTGCAATGATGCTCTCTGCATTACAAGGACGACCCGGCCAAATGCCTCTTGGATATTCGCCCGATGCATTTAATCCAAAAAAATCGACATCTACAAAAACAGAAAAAAGTGAATTAGATCCGGAATCCGGTGAGCTTTCTGAAGGCGAAAAGGTAACAGAGTTTGGTTCTGGAGATCCGGCTGCACATCAAAAACGTATGGAAGAAGCGAAAAAGCTTAAAGATTCAGGCGGCCTTGCTGGCGGAAAAATTGACGAATCAAAGAAGCCCAAGGTTTCCGCAGAAGATCAAAAAAAGATTGATGACAGAATTGCCTGTGCCGATGACGAAGAAGCCGAAAGGATTTCTAATGACCCTGAAATGCTAAAAAAACTATCTCCTGAACAAAAAGCGAAGCTCATCAAGCAACTGATGGATGGAGATACCGATGGAAGTCAAGACTGCTCTATCGCAAGAATTTGCGCTAGCGTAAATTCCAAAGCCGAATGGAACAAAGTTACGGAACTTGCAGGAGGCCATTTAGTTTTCGACGAACTTGAAGAAGATCAGGCAAAGCAATGGTTCAAAGAAGCTGAAAGCAAGTGGATTAATACAGAAAAAGAATCAGCAACTAAAGCTATCGAGATGTTAGAAAAGTGCGAAACACCCGAAGAGGCTAGAGAACTGGCAACTGAACTCGGCGGCCTGGATCTGAAACACCAGGTCAAAGATCCTGAACTATTAAAACGGCTCGAGGCAGTGGCAAAGCGTTTTGATATGCCCAAACTAGGTTATGGTTTGCCGCCTGAAAAAGTAAAAGAATATCGCGAAGCATTTGGGCGTGCGGCAATGTATGAAGATTCCGATCTTGCGGTCAAACTATCGGAAGACAAAGACGCTATGAAAGTTGCAACACCAGGCGAGAAGGCAAAGTTAATCAAAGAACTTCAGCGTGGTTATACAAAAGATCATCAGGATGCTGCGATTAAAAGAATCCTGTTAAGCTGCAAAGATAAGGCAGAGTTTGATGAGCTTGTGAATCTGGTTGGCGGAAAAGAAATTCTCAATGACATGGATGATGATGAAAGCAAAGAAAAAATCAATAAGCTAATGGGGGGATGGGGACGAACCGAATTAGCCGATGATCCAGCGCTTGCCAAGCAACACGAGAACATATTAGCGGATCCAAAAAAGCATGCAGAATATACCGCTACCCGCAATCCGACGGAGAACGAAGTTGATGCAGTGGGTCCGGAATACAAGATGGATCCAAATGACGCCAATGATCCACTCCAGCAGGCAGGCAATCAAGCAGCGGGCAAAGTTAAAAAAGACATGGCGAAGGATATGTACGCTCTTGATGAGGATCCACAGGCCGAAAATGAGCTTGCACTCATTCAGCGTGATCGTGAACTCAAGGGTCATCCGAAGATGGATTTCACTGAATTAACAGCTGAAGCAAACAGAATCGCAAGCGCTCCTGATTTCGAACAGAAGGTCCAGGAATATGCACAGCAAAATGACCTTGATCTAAAGGAAGCCCGAGAAAAGTATATGACTCAGAAAATGGATTCACTTCGGGTTAAGTATGGCCTTACAGAACAAGAAATGAGTGGACTTGTAACAAAACGGATGGCTCACATTTATGGCAAAGGAGCCGAGCAAATGCATGGCCACAGTCAGGCCATTGTCGGTCCGCTCAAACATCAGCTTGCCACTATAGAAAGAACATTAGGACCGAACAGTCGGGAAGCTCAGGAATTGCGCGCAAGAATCGCGAAATTTGAGAATTCAACCGGTGCATTCACTCAACATTTGGGTAACGTTAGTGAAGCCGCTCGCAGTATGTATCCAGTTCCAACCAGTTTCACAGAGGATTTTATTGCATCTCTTGGACCGATCGCTGATATAGCAATGGCAGTTGTTGCTTGTGTTCCTGGTGTAGGGAATGTGATTGGTGGAATTTATTTCGGCGTAAAAGCAGCCATGTCAGCCGCGAAAGGTGACGTACTGGGAATGTTTTCAAACATGGCCAGTGCACTTCCCGGTGTGGGTGCTGCAATTGGTGGCGCAACAAAAGCAGCTTTTACTACCGCTGGTAAAGTAGGTCAAGCAGCTATCGGCATTGGAACGAGTGTAGCAGATGGAAATGTTCTAGGAGCGGTCGGTAGTTTTGCAGGAGTCGGTTCCGGTCCAGTAATGGAATATGCAAAGAAAACATTCGCCCTAGCAGATGGAATCAGCCGTGGCGATGTTACAGGAATTGTGAATGGCGCCACCGGAGTTTTAGGACCTGTCTTAGGTAATAACCCCCTCATTCAGCAAGTTACTCAGTACAGCCAAAAAGCTGCTCCATTCATCGATGCAATTGCAAGTGGAGATGCAAGCAAGGCGCTTGGAATTGTTTCCAATGAACTGGCCCCGTTCATTGCCAATAATCCTGATGCTGCGCGGGCTTTAGGTTGGGTGAATGACGGATTAGGATTTGTTAATTCCTTGAGCAAGGGCGACTACGGTAGAGCAGTTGGCAGTTTACTTACAAGCCATGAATTGCTGAACGCCGGACCTGGTGCAAGTCTTATTAATTCGCTCGGTCAGGTATCAAATTTGATTGGAGCGTTAGGGAGCGGCAATCCGCAGCAACTCGTAAATGTACTGCGTGGTGAAAACGGATTCCTGCAAGTAATCGGCGGTGGCGGTCTGTCGCAAGCAGTCGGTCAAATCTCAGCATCAGCAAACCAGATCCTTGGCTCGCCGCAATTTCAGATGGTGAATGATCTGACACGGTCAGGATCTAGATTCTTGAACGCGATTGCAAGTGGAGATCTTCGTTCAACTTTGAACAATTTTTCAGGACTCAATGCATTCGCAGGAACAGACGTGCAACAGTTGTTGAGCATGCTGACGTCCGCACAGCCACTGTTCCAGTCTATGGTCCATGGCGATTATCAAGCAGGATTAGCTGAACTGCGTAATAACCACATCCCAGCAGACGTCGCAGATCAGTTCGGAATATTCGAACCGTTTGCGGAAATGGTGCAAGGCAACGCAAGAAAATCGCTCGAAGCGTATCGCGTTAGTTTACAGAAACTTGTTGAACTACAAAACGAAATGGAACATTTTGAAAAACTGGAAGAATCCACTCGCCAGCTTGAGGAACGTTATGGCGAAGATTTTATGGGTATAGCGCAACACCTGATTCAACACTCAGGGTATCGCACCCCGCGATTTGAAAAGATTTCAGCCTGATACGTAAATAAATCTCCTTTAGTCTCTAGGGAATGCGCGCACTGGCAAATAACGATGCTTGTGCGCGCTGAACCCGATAGTAATGACCGCAAAAAGAGTTACGTTTAAGAATCTTCTGTCATTCCTAGTTGATGATTTTGATGTTAAAGTATGTGCAACTAAATTCGGGGAAGTGTGATCGGGGAAAGCGTTTCTCATTACCGTATTTTAAATAAGCTCGGTGGTGGCGGAATGGGCGTGGTGTATGAGGCGGAAGATCTTAACCTCAAACGTCATGTGGCGCTCAAATTCCTGCCTGAGGATCTGGCAAAGACTCCCGAAACGCTGGAACGGTTCCGCCGCGAAGCGCAATCTGCATCGGCACTCAACCATCCAAACATTTGTACGATCTACGAAATCGGTGAACATGAAGGGCGTCCGTTTATCGCGATGGAGCTAATGGAAGGAAAGACGCTCAAGCATACGATCAATCAAAAGCCGATGGACATCGATCAAGTTCTGGAACTGGGATCACAGATTGCGGATGCACTCGATGCAGCTCATGCGAAAAAGATCATTCATCGCGACATAAAGCCAGCCAATATTTTCGTTACCGAACGCGCACAGGCAAAGGTCCTCGATTTCGGTTTGGCCAAACAAAGCGGCATCGAATCAACAGATACTGAAATGCCAACAGCCAGTGAACCGCAACAACTGACCAAGAGTGGATCGACCATGGGGACTGTTGCTTACATGTCTCCCGAACAAGCACGCGGAAAAGACTTGGATGCGCGCACCGATCTTTTCTCATTTGGTGTAGTGCTTTATGAGATGGTAACCGGTGCACTCCCCTTCGGCGGTCAAACCACCGGTGAAACGCTGGAAGCAATCTTTACTAAGGAGCCTGCTGCACCTGTGCGATTGAATCCGAAAGTTCCTGCAAAGCTTGAAGAAATTATTGCAAAGGCAATGGAGAAGGATCGCAATCTGCGGTATCAAAGTGCAGCAGAAATGCGCACCGATTTGCAGCGATTGAAACGTGATACATCGTTTTCGAATGTGGTGCGGGCCCTCCCTGCACGGAGGCAGGCGTCCCTGCCCGCCATTGAAACGGCGGCCACGGAGGGCCGCCCTCCGAAAAAGATGGGAGTATGGATCGGCATTGCTGCTATCGTTGTAGTACTATTCACAGTAGCATTCTTCCTCTTCAAACGCGAACAGCCGAAAACGGCCGCGCCGGTTGCAGCAACCAGCAAGACCGCCATTGCCGTTCTGCCGTTTACCAACTTGAGCGCGGACAAAGAGCAAGAATACTTTTCCGATGGACTGACCGAAGAACTGCTAAACGTGCTTGCAAGAAATCCGAAACTGCAAGTTACTTCGCGCACCTCCGCCTTCTCTTTCAAAGGGAAAGAAGTCAATATCAAAAAAATCGCCAAAGAACTGAATGTGACGCATGTATTAGAAGGGAGTGTTCGGAAGGCTGGAAACCAGTTGCGAATTACCGCGCAGTTGATCGAAGTATCAACCGACTCGCATCTGTGGTCGCAGACTTACGACCGGCAGATGGAAAATATCTTTGCTGTTCAAGATGAAATTGCTGGATCGGTATCAGAAGCGTTGAAAGTAACGCTGGACGGCGGACAGAATCCAAAAGCACAGCAGACAAATCCCGAAGCCTATAACGCGTACCTGCAAGGACGCTACTTCCGCGACCGTCGCGACCAAGAAAGATCTCGAAAACGCGACTGGACTACTTCGAGCAGGCGCTGCAGATCGACCCGAATTATGCACGCAGCCTGGGTCGGGATTGTCCACGGTGCACACTTCGCTCAGGCCGATTCTGGCTACGTGCCTGTAGACGAAGGTTACTTGCAAAAGCGCAGAAAGGAAGCAGAAAAGGCGCTGGAACTGGATCCAAACCTCGGCCGAGGCTTATGCACAGATTGGATGGATTAAGCTGGGCAATTACGACTGGGACTGGACCGGTGCTGATGCAGCCTACCAGCGTGCATTGCAGCTTGAGCCAGGAAATACGGATGTCGTCCGCGGCGCAGCTGCCCTTGCATCAACGCTTGGTCGTTACGACGAGGCGATCCCGCTCGACCGCCGTGCAATCCAGCTCGATCCGCTCCGAGTCACAACATACAGCAATCTGGGTAATCACTTCATATTCCGCCGGACGATTGGAAGAAGCTGATGCAGCGTTCCGGAAGGCTCTGGAGCTGAACCCACAATTTCCTGGTACGCACAGGTGCTCTGGGCCTCTTCTATTTGATGCAATCCAAATCAGAAGAAGCACTTGCCGAGATCCAGAAAGAACCGGAGCCCGCTGGCGCGCGTACAGGACTTGCACTTGCCTATCATGCCTCAGGAAAGAAGAAGGAAGCCGATGCTGCACTGGCGGAGTATCATTGACAAATTTCAGAGTGAGTGCAGCATTCCAGATTGCTCAGATCTACGCTTACCGTGGCGAAACGGACAAAGCCTTCGAGTGGCTCGAGCGCGCCTACAAACAACGCGACGGCGGCCTGAGCGAAATGAAAGGCGATCCGCTGCTGCGCAGCCTTGAGCGTGATCCACGGTGGACGGCGTTTCTGAAAAAAATGAAACTTCCGGTGGATTAAGAACGCATCATATATATAGCGACTCACAATTTCCACAAAGAATGGCTCATGCTAAAATGGCCAAGCCTCTGGAACGACACAATTCCGCAATAATTTTCGATGAAAAACAAAAAGAGTGATTCCGAAAAATTCGGAATGAACCGCCGGATTACACGGCGCGATTTCCTCAACGGCGTTGCCTTAACCGTTGGCTCTTCCCTGTTTCCTGCTTGTTCAAAAGAATCGGACAAAGCTTCAAAGTTCACACCGGAACAGATCGATGAATACTATCCTCCGGCTCTTACCGGAATGCGCGGAAATCATGCTGGTTCATTTGAAGTAGCTCATGAATTGCGTGACGGTTCATTTTGGAAAAAATCAGGAACACCTTCTGAAACAGGCGAAGAATATGATCTGGTGATTGTTGGTGCAGGAATCAGCGGACTCTCCGCAGCATATTTCTATAGAAAACAAATCGGAAATAACGCACGAATTCTCCTTTTGGATAATCACGATGATTTTGGCGGACACGCAAAGCGGAATGAGTTCCGAATTGACAACCGTACAATGCTCGGTTTTGGCGGCTCTTTTTCTATTGATAGTCCACTTCCCTTCAGCTCCGTTGCAAAAGGATTGATTCAAGAACTCGGCATTGATATGAAACGCTGGCCGAAAATTTTGAAACGTGAAATTTATAATTCTTTGAATCTGAAACCTGCAGTCTTTTTTGACCGCGAAACTTTCGGTTCAGACCGCCTTGTGAAGTTTCCTTTAAGGGGATTATGGGACGACACCGGTGACGAAATAGCAAGCAACCCTGAGACCTGGAAAACTTTTCTTGCAGAAGCACCGATTAGCGAAGTTGCCAAACGCGATCTCGAACGCCTCTATACAAAAAGTGTTGATTACATGCCCGGTCTATCTTCATCGAAAAAGAAAGATCGGCTCGCGCGCATGAGCTATGCAGATTTTTTAACAAATGTTGTGAAAGTGCACACGGATGTTGTGAAGTTTTTTCAATCGCGGATTCATGGCCTTTTCGGTGTGGGGATTGAAGCTGTACCGGCTCAAGATGCATGGGGGCTTGGATTGCCAGGATTTGATGGCCTTGGATTTGGATGAATCTTTTGGCAAAGGAATGAATTTTGATGCGATGTATTATCCGGAAGCCGGCGAAGCATTCTTTTTCCATTTTCCGGATGGGAATGCAAGCGTCGCACGATTGCTAGTCCGGCGTTTAATCCCTGGGGTGCTTCCCGGCGGAACCATAGATGACATCGTCACCGCGCATTGTAATTATTCAAAGCTTGATCAATCCAGTTCACCAACTCGGATCCGTCTAAACAGTACTGTTGTTCAGGTAAAACATAATGGCGATCCAGCCTCTTCGAACTCCGTTGATGTGGCTTTTGTAAAAGACAAGAAATTTCAAAAGGTGAAAGCGAAGCATTGTATTCTTGCGTGCTGGAATGCAGTAATTCCATATATTTGCCCTGAATTGCCGAAGCCGCAACAAGAAGCTCTTGAATACGGTATAAAGGTGCCGCTGCTTTATACAAATGTCTTGATTTCGAATTGGAAATCTTTTGTGAAGGCTGGCGCGTCTATGGTTTATTGTCCCGGTTCGTATCATTCATTTGTAAGCTTGGATTTGCCGGTGAGTATTGGAAATTACAAATGTTCAACGCAACCGGAAGAGCCGATGGTCGTTCATATGGTGCGCACGCCATGCAGTCCAGGCTTGCCCGCGCGCCAGCAGCATCAGGCTGGAAGGCTCGAAATGTTTACTACAAAATTCGAAACGTACGAATTAAAAATTCGCGAACAACTTTCGCGAATGCTGAGCCCTTCAGGTTTCGATGCGGCAAAAGATATTCGCGCAATTACAGTCAATCGCTGGGCGCATGGTTATGCGTATCAATACAATTCCTTATACGATTCATTCTGGTTGGATGGAAGTGAATTGCCCTGTGAACGTGCACGAAAACCATTCGGACGGTTGGCAATCGCAAACGCCGATGCTGCAGCCTATTCGTATGCTGATGCTGCAATTGATCAAGCTTATCGCGCCGTAAACGAAATTCTGCAAAAAGGGTGAACTATGAATCAAGCGATTCTTCGCGGCGCCCTAGGTTTCGGCTTAACAAGTCTTTGCGTTTTCGCAACTGTAGCATTCGCGGAAACATGGATGTACAAAAGTCTCACCGTAATAGGTGCATATTTTGCCTGGACAATTCTATTCATTGCGCTGGGAGCCTTTCTTCTTGGCAGACTTGTTGTTCACCAGGAACACCGGATGCGTTTCTATTTTCTTTTTGTTCTGGCCTTTTTTGCTTATTCCGCAGGTTGGATCTGTGCATATTTTATTCTGAAAGGATCCGCCGGTGAATGGGTCGGATCAATTGCCGGATCCATTTTAATGGCCTTGATTCTAGCTATCGGTTTCCGCATCATGCAATCCACGATCGTGTTCGCGGTCATTCTTTTTGCCGCAAACTCGATTGGATATTTTGCTGGCTCTGCTGTTAACAACGCCGTTCAAGGAAAGCCAGGAATGTTGCTCTGGGGCGTGATCTACGGCCTTTGTCTTGGTGCCGGACTTGGAGCCGTTTTGCATCTAGCTCAAACACGATCCACCCGCTAAGTCACGAAATTCTTCTCTGTCCGTAATTTGTTCTTGCATGCCGATCAGTTTATAGTAGGTCAATCTTAGACATCATGGGAGATAGATGCAGACACCGGAACAAATGTCTGATGATATCCGGCGCCATCTAGAAGGACGTCCAGTAATTGCGCGGCCATCTACTGTTGGATATCGCGCACGCAAATTTGTAAGCCGTCCCACTGCAGGCGTTGTTTCAATTGCGATTGTTGTTCTTGTCATTGCAGGATTGTTTGGGTTTTATATTCGCCAGATATCGAATGAGCGTGACCGCGCGAAGATCGAAGCAGAAAAAGCCAAACAAGTTTCAAAATATTTGATCGAACTATTTCAAGTTTCCGATCCCAGCGAATCAAGAGGACAGACCATTACAGCCCGCGAATTGTTGGAGCGAGGTGCGTCAAAAATTGAGAAAGAGACGGCAAACCAGCCGGAAGTTCAAGCAAAAATGATGAATGTAATCGGTGATGTTTACAAAAGTCTTGGAATGTATAACGAAGCGAAACCGCTTTTGGAAAAATCGTTAAATATTCGCCGCAAGATTCACGGCGAAGAACATCTGGATGTCGTTGAAAGCCTCAACAGCGTTGCATATTTGCATTATGAACAAGGTAATTATGAAGAGTCCGAGCGAATGATGCGCAAGTTAATTGAAGTTCGCCAAAAGTTGCTTGGAAAAGAACATCTGGACGTTGCCCTGAGCAAGAACGATCTCGGATGGTTGCTTTTTGTCCAGAAAAAATATCAGGAGGCAGAGGCTCTTCATCGCGATGCACTATCGATCCGAAAGAAACTCACGAACCCGCAGAGTGCGGAGACAAGCGAAAGCTTGAATAATCTTGCCGCCGTTTTATATGAAAAAGCTGAATATGATGAAGCAGAAAAACTGTTTCATGAGGCCCTGACTATTCGCAAACAAGTATTCGGACAAAATCATCCCCAGGTTGCTTTCACAATGAATAATTTTGCGATTCTCCTGGATACCACAGGAAAATACGATGACGCAGAAAAATTGTATCGAGAGGCTCAGGCCATTGAAAATGTTTTATACGGCGGTGAGCATCCGACAGCCGTAACAACGATGGTGAATCTATCGCGCGTATTGCGTCACAAAGGTGATTTGGATTCCGCGGAAGCGCTGTTAAGAAAAGCACTGGAGCTCGATCGAAAATTACGCGGCGAAAATCATCCGAACGTTGCCTACGATCTGACAAGCCTCGCAAATGTTCTTTCCGAAAAACGGGATTACTCTGAAGCGGAATCTTACTACCGCGAGGCTCTTGCGATTTATCGCGCACAGCCTTCCGAAGACACATTTATTGGGCAAACTCTTTACGGGCTCGGTTGCTTGCTTTTGGACAAAGGCGATTCTGTGAATGCAGAACCATTCTTACGTGAAGCACTATCCGTTTGGCAGAATAAATTACCGGAAGGTCACTGGCAAACTGCCGAAGCAGAAAGCGCACTCGGCGAGTGCATGTTTGCACTGGATCGTTACGATGAAGCTGAGCGTCTTTTGCTAAAAAGCTATTCAATTCTTAAAACCAATCGTGGCGACCAAAATAAACAAACTCAACGCACACTCAATCGACTTATTGCTCTTTACGAGTTACTGGGCAAATCGGAATCAGTCTCGAAATATCAAGACCTTAAAAAGTCCGCAACCTCTCCTGCATCGAATTAGACCATCAAAAACTTTACAATCCTAAAAATCATGCTAGCATTCTCAGCTAACAAGGGAGGACTCTATGCTAAAAAGATTTTGTGTTCTTTTCATGTTGATGTTCGTTATTTCACCGGTGCTGTCATTTGCGGCTGAAACGACTGCCGAAAAACCGACAACATTGCCTGCAGATGGAGGCGAACCCGGAAAAGTTTACATGACCTATACCAAAGCATTTGCATCTGGAGATGTAGCAGCTCTCAAGAAAATGGTTACAGCAGCCCGTGCGAAAGAGCTTGATGATCCACAAATGAAACAGATGCTTCCAATGATTCAGGCGCTTCAACCGAAGGACATTAAGGTCATTGGCGGAACGATGACTTCAAAAGATGCGAACCTGAATGCGGAAGGTAAAGACGAAACTGGTGCGAAACAAACCGGTACGATTCACATGATTCTTGAAGACAAGACCTGGAAAGTTGAAAAAGAAAGCTGGAAATCGGGAACTAACTAGAACGGCATCTTAAAAAAAGAAGTACGATCCGGACAACCTGCTGTAAGCATTCGTCCGGATCATACTTCATGAACGTAGAAGATAATAAATTCAGCCCCGCAGATTACTGATGATGCCTCTATTTTCTTCTCCTAACCTTTTAATCGATTCTTCCAATTCTTTCTGCTTTTGTGTTCCTTGCATGTTCATTTCAAGGCTTTTGCTTGCTTTTTCCTTAGCATCATTCAATGTGTAGTTTTTGATCTGATCTTTTTGATGGTCTGGATTAAGCGTCTTTAACAACTTGTCTCTTTGTCCGGTCGAAAGGTAATAGCGGAATTGTCCAGCGAGAGTCCCGTCGATAATGCCGCTTCCCGTTTTGGATTGCAGGTTGTTATACAGATTCTTTTTAACGTCCGGTGAAAGTGATTCAAAATGCTGTTGTAACTCGGCTGCCTTTGCATTTGCAGCTTTGTAATCTCCTTTCGCAACTGGCTTACCAAGGATCTCCAGGGTTTTTGACATCGCATTCGTCTGATCCTTCGCGATCTGAGATTCGCCGGTTGTTAATTCTTTGCCATCCATGATTCTTTGGTCGATCCATAATGGATCCGTTGTCGGTAAATTTCCTATCTTAGACATGTTCTAAACCTCCTGAGTTTTGAGTGCTCAATATGCAACTTCCCTAACAAAGACGTATGTCAAAGACAGTGAACGAAAAGTCTTCTTGTCGACTTGGCGGTTGAGTTCAGTTCGATGCGACTGGAATGCTACGAGCGCTAGCCCACGACTTCAAACGGCGTATGGGGATAACGGACACTTTGTTAATTGTGAAGGGCGACTATAGGTAGGAATTACAATTGAAAAAAATGGAAGTTCGAGCATTTGAGGATATCAAAAACATGAAAGATACTTTGAGCCTTCTCCCCTTCCCCAATCCAATGTAAATTTTGAAAGATTAAAATTTGTTGGCTTATTTTCTTGACCATTCCAAATACATAACCCTAACTTTCCGAGATTTACAGTGAACAACAATCCTGAAGATTCGCATATCTCTTGCCATGCATGCCGCATGCCTCTTGACCAGTGAATGTCATCGAACAGGATTACCGAACCAGGCTTCAAGAATGGTTTGACTCTTCGGTAGTAATGTAATGTCGCTGGCTTGGTATGATCTCCATCGATAAAAACCAAATCAAGACGAGTATTCAATGAAGGAAGAACTTGATCCAATCCTGAATCAAACAACGAATGGACAACCTTAAAATTGTTTGTTACTTGACGAAGGTTTGATTCAATCAAGCTGACCAAACCATCTGACCCTTCAATCGTAATGAAATTCTTACAAGATTCGGCTGAAGCTAAATAGCAAGACGAGAGCCCAACGCAAGAACCGAGCTCAAGGATCGTCTCGGCCTTCGTCGCTTTCGAACAAAGATACAAAAAAGTACCCCAGTATTTTGTGATGCTCGCAGTCGCAACCAACCATCCTAATTTTCTTTGAACAAGATTCACTGCCTGCGAATTAATATCCTTATCAATGCCGGAAGAACGAACGACTATATACTGTTCGCTTTTTCTAGAAATGTCGGAGCGGATCTTTTCTACCTTTGTCACCTTTTCTTCAATCGAACGATCCATTTCAGCTGAAGTTGAAGATAGCAGGTACTGCAAGGGTTCCTTAAAATGTTCAGGGAAACCATCTTCCATCATCCTGTTTAGCCTGTGATGACCAAGCGGACTGATAAGACCTTTTAAAGTCGATTCAGCTTTTGATAGAAACATTTAATCTTTTTGGTGTGTTACTTTTGTAAAACAAATACCCAGATGACGCGGGTCTAAGTTTAACCCTTTTTCTGTTGGAACAAAAGTTTTTGAAGAAATAATGACACTTATTATTTCATTCGATGCAGTTTCATCAACGTAAAAAAAGAAATCGCGGTTCTCGATCTTCAAAAATATATTGATTGCATGAGTAAAATCACGGATCGTACTTTTCCGCTGAGTTCACCGGAATCCATTTTCTTTTTCATGAAAATCTACAAACGTGACATTCGGATCATCAAACGGTATTACGAATTTTTCATCGTTGTTTTTTCGCTTCTGAGACAGGCCGAAACGTATCGATTATCCATTCTTACGTCTCCAAACGTCCCACGTTAGCGGCCCGGCTTCATCGTTGGTCACCGGGCATCCTGCAATTTTGAGAGCGAGCTTGATCTGACCGTGATGGTAGGATTCGTGAAAGATCAACAGCTGGATCAGAAGAATCGGATGGTCGTAGTTAAGATTCATATCACGGCCAGTTTCTACCCTGCTCTTTACTGCATCTCGCACTCTTTTGGCGCTTTCGTTCAGCATTTGCCTGATGCGATCACGGTCACTCTCAACTACCCATTCTTTCTCCGGCACCTTTCCCGCGAACTCGGGCGCTTCCTCAAAGACAGACACCATTCGTTCATGGTAGATGTGTGTGAACATCTCCGAAACGGATGGGCTGTCCGCCATCGCTTTCGCATCCAATCCGCCTTCAGGCAGCGAGCGAAGCAGGTTGATCAGAATGATGTTGTTACGGTCCCAGGAATCCAGCAGAGCCTCAAGTAAACGTTGGTCTTGTGTGTCAGGCATATGCTACTATTCCGTTTGAGTTGCGACAATTCAATTACTTTTGATCTTAACACCGATTCGCTGTGTCAAGTTTTTCACTACCTTCACAATTCCGTATCGTGCTATACAATGATAGCTTTGAATTTTAGCAGCGTGATGAATTTGTGATCGGGGAGACAGTTTCACATTACCGCATTTTAAATAAGCTTGGCGGTGGCGGTATGGGCGTGGTATATGAAGCAGAGGATTTGAACCTCAAACGTCATGTTGCTTTGAAGTTCTTACCCGAGGATTTAGTCGCAACCCCAGAAGCTCTGGAGCGTTTCCGTAGAGAAGCTCAATCGGCATCCGCATTAAATCATCCAAACATTTGCACCATCCATGAGGTCGGCGAACACGAGGGACGTCCGTTCATCGCAATGGAAATGATGAAAGGCAAAACCTTAAAACATGCGATCAACGGAAGTTCAATGGAAATCGATCAGATCCTTGAAATCGGATCCCAAATTGCAGATGCACTTGATGCGGCACATGCGGAACACATCATTCATCGAGACATAAAACCGGCAAATATTTTTGTGACAGAACGGGGACAAGGAAAGCTCCTCGATTTTGGATTGGCCAAACAATCGGGTCTGCTACCAACCGAAACTGAAATACCAACAGCCAGCGCGCTGGAACAACTGACGAAAAGTGGATCGACAATGGGTACGGTGTCCTATATGTCACCTGAACAAGCCCGTGGACAGGAACTCGATCCGCGCTCCGATCTCTTTCCTTTGGAATTGTGCTTTACGAAATGGCAACGGGCAAACTTCCGTTTGAAGGCAAAACAACCGGAGAAACTCTGGAATTAATTTTCACTAAAGAGCCAATTGCGCCTATTCGTTGGAATTCAAAAGTACCGGCAGACCTGGAACGGATCATCGCAAAAGCGCTCGAAAAGGATCGGACTTTACGCTACCAGAGTGCTGCGGAGATGCGGACCGATTTGCAACGGCTGAAACGGAATACAATGCATGTTTCAACCACTGACTCACTGCCCCGCGCCCCACAAAAGATGAGCCTTTGGATTCCTGTTAGTACTATCTTTGTAGTACTATTGATCGCTTCCATCCTGTACTTTCGTCGTGATTCAAAACCCGTCAACTCGCCAACAACAACAAAGACGGCGATCGTAGTTTTGCCATTTACGAACATGAGTCCAGACAAAGAACAAGAATATTTTTCCGATGGACTATCCGAAGAGTTGCTTAATGTGCTGGCAAAAAACCCAAAGCTTCAGGTAACTTCCCGCACTTCTGCGTTCTCATTTAAGGGAACAAAAACGGACATGAAGACGATCGCTGAAAAGCTGAAAGTCACGCACGTTCTGGAGGGAAGTGTTCGCAAATCAGGAAATCAATTGCGGATCACCGCTCAATTAATTGAAGTATCATCCGATTCGCATCTATGGTCACAAACATATGACCGTCAGATGGAGAACGTTTTTGCCGTTCAGGATGAAATTGCTGCATCGGTGTCAGAAGCATTAAAAGCGACGCTCCATGGAGACCAAAATCTCAAAACAAAACAGACCCGTGTTGAAGCATACAATGCATATTTGCAGGGGCAGTACTTTCTAGAGCGACGCACAAGGGAGAATTTGGAAAAAGCGGTCGGCTATTTTGAGCAAGCGCTAAAGATCGATTCGAACTACGCTCCGGCCTGGGTTGGATTGTCCAGAACCTATCGCAGTCTACAGAATGTTAGCAACGTACCGAAAATGCTTCAAGAGAAAGCACTAAAAACGGTCGAGAAGGCATTGCAACTCGATCCAAACTTGGCTGAAGCTCATGCACAAATGGCACATGTTCAGATGAGTTATGTTTGGGATTGGACTGCTGCAAGTGAAGCTTGCAAGCGCGGACTGGAGTTGGAACCTGAAAATCCGCTTGCCATGCGTACGGCAGCACTCCTGGCAGCAATTATGGGACGTTTGGATGAAGCGATTTCACTCGGACGTCGCGCAATCGAACTGGACCCTTTGCAATCGGCCACATACAGTAACCTGGGTATACATTTGTATTACGCAAAACGGTTTAATGAAGCGGAGGCTGCATTCCGAAAAGCCCTCGAATTAAGCCCACAAGCTCCAGCAGTGCACTCCACATTAGGAACGATTTATCTTCTTCAATCGCAACATGAAAAAGCTTTTACCGAAATACAGATGGAGGCCGAACCTTTTTGGCGAACTCAAGCACTGGCACTTTACTATCATGCCGTAGGAAAGAAAAAGGAAGCCGATGCTACGTTAAATGAATTCATCGAAACATTTTCTGATGATGTTTATTTTCAGGTTGCAGAAATTTACGCCTTTCGCGGAGAAAAGGACAAAGCGTTTGAATGGTTAGAACTCGCCTACAAGAATCGTGATGGCGGCGTTACAGAAATAAAAGGCGATCCCCTGCTTCAAAATCTTCAAGACGATCCACGCTGGCCGGTGTTTTTGAAACAATTGAACCTTCCGGTCGATTAATCCGTAAAAATACTCTGCGTCTCTGCGGTCAGTACGAAACAAAACATAGGGAACTCCATCCTCAGCTAGACGGCCGGCTTTGAAAAAGAACAATGGAAGGTTCAAAATGACGACATTTTGACACACACTCAGAATCCCGAAACAGATTTCAGGAACATCAATGTGAATTTGCGAGAAGGAACTCTACTGGCATGCTTCTTGGATAATTTCGGCGAGGCAGTGTCCTACATTAGAGGTGCGAAACTATTTGAAACTCAGGCTTTGGGGACTTCGGATAGCCGCACTTTCATTGCTGTTTTTCAGCATTACGAGTTTTCTTGGAAATCTAAATAGATATTTCGAGTTAAGCTGTCATTTCAGGCTTCAATATTTACTTGTTGGAGTCTTACTGACTTCTGTATTTATTTTTCTGCGCTCATGGAAATATCTTAGCGTTTCGATCCTGTCGCTTCTTTTGAATGCATTCGTGATCGCTCCTTATTATGTGAGCACTGCGGAAACGCCTGAATATTCAGACAATCATAAACTTCGGATTGTGTCATCCAATCTTTATTTCAGGAACAAACATTATGATCGCATTATTGATTTTATAGGGAATTCGAATGCAGACGTGGTTGTCCTACAGGAAGCAACAACGCAAAGCTTGCAACAACTCAGAATTTTGCGTTCGCAATATCCTCATGTGCGATATCAACCAAACAGGAATATTCACGGCATTGCAATATTAAGCCGTTATCCAATCAGCAAATTTGAATCTAGTAACTTTAGTGTTCCTTACCTCCGGGCGGAAATTAAGCTAAAAGGTCGAAAAGTAACAGTACTGAACACGCACTTATTTACGCCAACGAGCGCATGGAGATTTGAAAACCGGAATAAGGATTTGAGCGAATTCGGTTCCATTATTCGTTCGACGGAGGGTTATGTCATTGTTGCCGGTGATTTTAATATGTCGATTTGGTCACCGTACTATACGAAGTTTGTGAAGGAGACTCACCTGAAAGATGCACGGACTGGATTCGGACTTGTGCCTACCTGGCCAACACATATGCCATTAGTAATGATTCCGATTGACCATTTTCTTGTGAGTTCGAATGTAAAAATTCTGAATTTTCAAACAGGTACAAGTATCGGATCAGATCATCTTCCGTTAGTGCTGGATGTAGCTCTTAGCCATAAAGACACAGAAAAACAAAAGGGGCGACGAAAATCGCCGCCCCAAAATTCAATAGAACAAAATTCTACGGAGTCGCACAGACCCGATCTACCATCGTAGTCATGCCTCTGGATGCAAATCCGATGATCCCTGATTGGATGGTTCCAACAGGTGTTAGTGTCAGAACAGGAGTACCGTCAATTGACACTTCAACATCGGTTCCATCGTAATTTACAGCCACTGTATACACAGTATCAAAAGCAAAGGTGAAGTCTGCTCTCTCTTTGGCAAGAACAAAAGTGGATCTCTGTTTCGCAATCACCTTACCTCTTTGCGGATTGAGCGAAATCTCAACATTCAGTTTCTTGCTTACCCAATTTGTGAACATGAAAGCTTTTGATTTGAGTTCGCCGCCTGATGCGAATTGTACCTCGGCTGTAATCGTTCCATTTTGCTGAGCCGTAAAATCGGTACCAGAGGTTGCGTAGGCTTTTTTCTTTGTTGGATCCAAATTCAAAAAGTCATTCGCCTCTGTTACTTCCGGATTCAATTCGAGGTAGGTCAACGTACCATCACTGAACAGTTCCTCATATGAACAAGCTGCCGCAGGATCGATCGTGATACTGAGAGCCTGCGTATCTTCGCAGCCTGCAACTGTATCAGTGACCATCACAGTGAAGTTGAATGTACCAGTAGCGGTAGGCGTACCTGAAATTTCACCCGTCGATGTGTTAAGAGTCAGTCCGGTAGGCAGAGTACCTGCGCTTATAGACCAGGTGTATGGCGGAGTTCCGTCTGTAGCTTGCACCGTCTGACTATATGCAACGCCATCAGTTCCATCTGGCAAAGTTGTTGTTGTAATTACGGGTGGATCCGCACAACCGCCGCCACCACAAGCGCCACCTCCATCTGTACAAGTCAATGGAGTCAAGAACAGTGAACCGCATTGGAAACTGCCGGTATCAACAGATGTATCATCCGTAATCCGCAGCATCCATGTGCCATTCACATCAGTTCCGGATAACCCGTCAAAGCCTGTGAGCGCTTCTTCCGGCCGGAACGTACCGACGTACGGTGGAGAAGCAGCGGTAATCGATGCTGCCGCCGCGTCATCAAAAACGGTGCGGCTTGAACAGTTTGAACCGAAGTTATTTAGACTGCCACCATTATCCGTTGTTAAGTCTACTTCGGTTCCATCGGGGGCGATCAGCGTAATATCTAAATCTCCGTCCCATGTATGTGTAGTGTGGAAAGAGAATGTCACCTTGCCAATAGCTCCTGTGAATCCACTTACATTAAATGGAATATTTACGGTCCCGGCATCAACTAAAGGTGTGACTGTATTGTTATCGAATGGCACTGGAGTTCCCAAACCAGTAGGTATCGTAAATGTGAAGCTAAATGAAGCACCTCCACTCGGATCGGATGAACTGGTAGTGACATTTAAAGTGAATTCAATCGGCGTACCGCAGGCGAAACTTGGTGATGTTTCAAATTGGAAAGGAGTGGAGTTTGTTTGAGTTCCGCCAATGGCAATGTTGGGATACGCTGAGACGGCATTTGTAACTGTTACACCCGGTGTCGTTGTACTCAACGTCGCATTCACACCGGTAGCGGTGCTTGTGCCGAAATTATTTAAAGCAACATTCATCGTCAAGCATTCGTTGAACTCGACAGTTCCATTATTGTTGCCGCCGCTATCATCGATTGTGACGGCACCACGACTTAAAATCGTTCCAGGACCGGTCCTAGGAACCTTTGCAAAGACAACATCCTGGCTTCCTTCCTCCGTATCCAAAAACGATGCGTAGAAAAAGGCGTTATCAGCAACTGCGTGATCGTAATCACCCATGTAAGTTGAATTGACGACCGGATCCGATCCGAAAACAGGCAAAAACGGATTGTCACTCATTACAAAGTCGACAGTACTTCCGCCGCCACTAAAAATCCTACCGAATCTTTCAATGAGCATATTACCTGGATCATTCTTACGGTCATACCAGGTGAAAAACGTAGCGCCTCCATCTGGTGTAGTCGCAAGCGTGGGCATGAATTGTTGATTATTGACTGACTCAGTGTTGACTTGAACCTTCCCAGCACAAGTCGTAATATCCCCTGCGTCACATTCCACAGAATAGATATCAGGATCTCCATTCACTGAATCATTGTCATTAAATGTAAGCACGATAGTATTCGCATTCGTTCCTGCCGGAATAACAACAGCGTGCGGGAAACAATTCGATCGGAAACCGCCAGTTAGATTCAGGTTTCCGTTTGTAAGTGTATTTGTGAAGGTGTACATATTGGCCGCTGCACTCCACGTAACACCTTGATCAGTCGACTTTCTACCTTTCAGTATGTGAGCGGTACCGCTACCAGCACTTTGATCTAGCCAAAAAACATAAACTGCATGATCAGGTCCTACAGCAACAAAAGCACCTTGAACGTTAAAAGAGCCCTGATTTGCAATTAAAGTACCAGGTGAAGGTCCCCATGTCAGGCCTCCATCTGTTGAACGGACAAATCGGATCCCTTGTGGGTTTGAGCCGGAGAATTGCCGCCATACCTGGTAGACATTTCCTTGTCCTGCACCGGCAAAATTGTCTACGGCTATCCACTGCTTATCCTGAAAATCGGTGGCCGCAAATCCAGGTGTACAATCAACTCGCGTAGACCATGTGATCCCACCATCTGTAGATCGAAAACACTTTAAGCTGGGTCCATCTCCTGTAGGAAAATTCATACCCAGTGCTGAGAAATGAACAATATCATTTGTAACGTCGTACCCAAGAACGGGATCGCCTACATCTCCGAAATTAGCAACAGGATCATCCGGAAGCGCGCCTCCATCAACAAAAGATGTACCGCCATTTGTCGAATACGAAAATCCGGTAAAATGTTCGTCTGCAGCACAAAGATTAGTACATTCACCGGAATCGTTGTAGCCAACAACTATGTTGCCATCAGCGAGAACAATACTGGTTTCGCTCTGAGTATTCTGAGCCGTTAAATCCAATGCAGGATTATTTACCGGTACATTCACAATTACGGCATTCGGAGCTGTTGGATTCAGTTTACCTTTAGGATTCTCTTTCGGTGTTCCTAAAGTACCTACTCCCTTTTTGGGTCCGTATGCACGGATTAATGCCGATTGTGCGGCTCCCGATAATTTTTCAAATACAGCTTTATTATCGTAGTAGTACCGCATTGAATCTTTCGCGGCGGGTTTATCTTTCTTCTTGGATTCAGCGTTGAGATTGAAAAGTGCGCCACTGATAAAAATCATCAATAGCACGATGAGAGAAATACCTGGAGTCTTTTTCATCAAAAGCCCCTCCTTATGATGGGTTTTGAATTTTTTTGTGATACGCATCTCAGGAGTCAATGGTTCGTTTCATCCCTTAAGGATTCTCCACAACAAGTTCTACTTCCTTTTTGTTGAGACGAATCAAACGAATCGTTTTCCCGTGAATGGATGTTTGGTCGATCTTTCGCTTTTTTTGATCCACAGTTTTGGCAGTCTCAAGAACTACCTCCAGCCTGTTGTCCTTACTGGACTGAATCTCGATTGTTACTTGATCGCGGCAACCAATCGGCCCCCCCATGCATCCCGAAGATGTTAAGTCGATCACAGATTTAACAACAATTTTGATCTCTGTTCCAGGAACGAACGCACTTTCTCCTTCTTTCAATTGGACCACTGTCTTTCCTAATTGAGAATCAGCATAAATAGACAGTGAATAAAGCAAAGAAGAGAGTATTAGGAATAAAATTTGTCTGTTAGAGACTAATGGAAAGTTCACGATTTAGTCCTTCAGTTCGATCCACGGATACAAATTGTCACAATTCAACAAAAGCTAAAGTTGAACTGCAACTACTGATCTTCTCGAATCGTGATGGGATGATTCTTTTGAACGTACGCAGCTTCAAATGCTGATCCCCTTTCACAGCCAAGATGCAATTCGAGATATGCCTTTTCAGCGGGAATATTTGGCACAACCCATTTGTATTTGCGAACGTCTTTTTGAAGTTCTGGACTGATTTGATATTTTACGTCCCCAACGATCAGATAGATTTCCTGTTCGCAAAACACGGCTTTATCAGCATCAGTGATTTTCCAACGGATCGTAACTTTTTCACCTGGACTAAATGTTGCGCCTGCTTTTGGGTGGAGCATTACGGATTTTGGAAATGCTCCCGCAAAACAGATCGCGGTGAAAGATAGTAACACTAACGGTAGTAGATACACTAAGGGCTTTTGTCTCATATCCCTGTCCTCCACTAATTTGTTGGAAGTGAGAATAACAGAATGGTATGAATTGTTCAACAAAAAACGCGCCGGATCTTATTGTTCGTTTGTCAAAAGTGTTTCAACACAAACACTTAAGCCTTCAGACACTTCCTTCAGTTCAGGCAAGATTTGCCTCGCGCGTTCATAACTTTCTATTGCGTCAGTACAATTCTGGCGAGACCTCAAATAATCACCACGCCATCTCCAGAATTCCGCATAACGAGCAAATACTCCGCGCGTAACAGGATCATATTCACGGCTTTGATCAATCGATCGTGGAGGTACAGTTATTGGCTGCAAAGAATGGATTTTGTTGTCTGCATAGAGTCTGAACGCAAGACTTTCGGGAACCCATTGATAGCCTGCCCCGATTGCATTTGGCATTACGCCAAGTGTAATAAATGGAGGTCTACCTAACGATCGTTCCCATTCTCTGAATGTTTGCGGATCGGCTTCTTTTGCTTCCAGGTTCAAAAGAATGTGTGCAGGATGTTGATCGTAAAGGCTTGTAGAGACAAAACCATTGATCATCGCTACATATTTTTCGGTTATCAAATTAGCATCGTACGGAATACCCGATTCATATTTTGCAAGCTCTGCCACAAATGCTGAAATTTGCCGTTCGTTTGATTGAAGCAGCCATGGGGCTACTTTTTTCACATATTTGAAATACCAGCTACGGCGCAAAAGCTCTGTATCGAGAACAACCACATCGGGTCTAACCTGTTCAATATGTTGTAGATACAATGCCGGTGAAACGAAGGTCCAATCATGTGTGAGCACAAGTGAATTGCGAGGCAATGACACAAGGATGCTGCGAGCAAAGTCATCAGCATAAACATATTGCCGCCGATTGGACTGCCCCCAAAAAGCCCCGGCTGTGCCAACAGGGATTCCAATTAATAGTACTATACATATAGTACGCACTATTTGAGGATTGATCGAAAGTTTTTGGATCGTTACAACAATCCACTGTACCCCTGCGCCGATCCAAATGGAGCTTACGCAGCACAGAGGCAAAAGATATGCATAATAATCGCTTGGGGCGCTCGAAACATCTACGATGTCATAACTTAAAACATAGAGGATATTTGTAATCCCTATAATGAATGTGAAAAAAAACTCATCGCGTCTCATTCTGAAAATAAAAACAATTCCAGAAACCATTAACAGCCAAATTGGTACGGGCCACTGATCCCACCACAGAAGAATTGCATCTGAAAGGTGTGCAAAGTTTGGTTTGCCTAGAAAGATTTTGTATTGTGCTGCCGAAACATGATTCCAAAAGAGTTCCCAGCTAGAAGGGTTTCCCCAATTCAGTAGCGGGTCAGAATTAGCGCGGATGGGTAGCAATATATAAGGAAGCAATCCGCCTGCGAACAGACCACACATCCATAGCATGTTTTTCCATTTCATCGATGAAGGCCGCTTCTTATATAGATAGAACAGAACAGCAGGCGCAAGAATTGCAAAAGGGGGATAATTTGAGATTCCCAATCCTGCGATCAGAAATGCTAAAGCTAAATACTTTGTGGATGCGGGCTCAATGCTCCTGGAGTACGAAATCAGTAAGAAACAAAAGATCGTCAGGAGCATTGCGTGAAGAGCATAAACTTCCGTCACGGTTGCAGTGCTCCATAAAGCGCGATTCGTCATCCATGCGAATGCTGCAGCTGATGAGCCCACCCATGCCATCTCAACCAGAGGCAATCCAATAGATTTACTTTTCGTTTTCCTTTTCTTTGACGAAACGTCCTTGAGGATTTTCTGAAAAATCAGATAAGTCATAGCAACGCTGATTGCTGCACAGAGCGCTGAAAATGAATTCAATCGACGGATCAATGATCCGACCGGAACGGCGGCAACAAGGGAAGTTAGCAGAGAATATAAAGGAAATCCTGTAGGATGCGAAACTCCGCGAGTTCCAACAACGGCGGCGAGTTCCCCGCTGTCTACGAATGTTACAACGGGAGCCATCGTGTAAATGTAAAAAGTGAGTGCGATCAAGAAAATTATCGACGCCAGTTTTCCTGAATTCCACCTCGTCATAGCCCGGAGATTCTATCAGCTTTGCATCCTTGGAGTAATCCACATGGCGCGTTTTGCGAGTTCATTGGCGCAATTTGTTAGTGCCCCATTCAAGTTAAATTGTTACATTTATTGTTGAAAGGAGGAATGCAAAATGCAAACGAGCAAAGCATATATATCGAAGGGCGAATCTTCACCAATGGCTCCGGGATTGATTCAACGACGCGATCCAGGTGCGCAAGATGTGCAAATTGAAATCCTATATTGTGGTGTCTGTCATTCCGATTTGCATCAGGTTCGAAATGAGTGGGAAGAGGCCGGTTTACCTACCGTTTACCCTTGTGTGCCGGGTCATGAAATTGTCGGTCGCGCTGTCAAAGTTGGAAGCAGCGTTAAAAAATTTAAGGAAGGCGATCTTGTTGCTGTTGGCTGTATGGTTGATTCCGACCGTACGTGTATTCAATGCCGTGAAGGGCAGGAACAATTTTGCGATAATGTTGTTTTTACGTATAACGCTGATGATAAACATCTTGGCGGAAAAACACTCGGAGGTTATTCCGAAAGTATTGTTGTCGATGAAGCCTTTGTATTGAAGGTGCCTCAAGTTAAGAATCTTGCAGCAGTAGCACCGTTGTTGTGTGCAGGCATCACAACGTATTCACCTATGCGGCATTGGAATGTTCGCGAAGGAAAAAAAGTTGGTGTTGTGGGCCTTGGTGGTCTCGGTCATATGGCAGTGAAATTCGCAAATGCATTTGGCGCAAGGGTTGTACTCTTTACAACTTCACCCGGCAAAACTGAGGATGCAATACGTCTTGGAGCTCACGAAGTTGTTATTTCAAAGAATCCTGATGAAATGTTGAAACATGCAAACAGTTTTGACTTCATTCTTGACACGGTCTCCGCAGCACATGATATCAATGCCTATCTTGAGTTAGTCAAACGTGATGGAACACTAACACTTGTCGGCGCTCCTGAAAAACCATCGCCTATTAAAGCTTTCAACTTAATCTTCAAACGACGAAACCTTTCCGGTTCGCCAATCGGTGGAATTCTCGAAACTCAAGAGATGCTGAACTTCTGCGCCGATCATGGTATCGCCTGTGACATCGAAATGATCAAGATTCAGCAAGTGAATGAAGCCTATGACCGTCTGCTGCGGAGTGATGTTAAGTATCGGTTTGTTATCGATATGCAGTCATTAAAGGATGAAGTGATTTCCGGATAACATGAACCGCAGAGTCGCTGAGGCGCTTTGAGCCTTTGTGGTTCATACTATTTATATGAATTTGCAAAATGCTCCACGTTTCACAATGGAGGATGCTCTTAACCTCACACTACAGCTTTATGGCATTCGAGCAACAGCGCAGCCATTGCCCAGCGAGAGAGATCAGAACTTTTTGCTGGAAGCAGATGATGGCAAAAAGTATGTACTAAAAATTTCAAGCTCTGCTGATGATCGCGGATTGCTGGAAGCACAGAATCAAGCCCTGATTCATCTTTCTAAACATACGGATCTGTGTCCTCGCATCGTAAAAGCGCGGACCGGTGAATTCGCGGTTGAAACTACATCGAAAGATGGACAATCCCACCTCGTTCGTTTAGTGCATTATCTGGATGGCATTCCACTCGCGAATGTCAAACGGCATTCACCTGATTTACTTGAGGATCTTGGACGTGCGGTTGCAACGCTTGATCATGCCCTCGCGGATTTTGATCATCCTTCCCTCCATCGCGATTTTTATTGGGACCTCGCAAACGGATTACAGATTATCAATCAATATGAAGCGCTGATCGAAGATCCACCAATCCGTGATCTTGTGAACACATTAGCAACGGAATTTAAACGCACAACGCTGCCCAACATCAAGTCTCTGCGCCGTAGCATCATTCACAATGACGCAAATGATCACAATATTCTTGCAGGCGGTGGAAATGACTTGTTCACCCGAAACCAGAAGATTGTTGGAATTCTTGATTTCGGCGATATGGTTTACAGCTATACTGTCTGCAATCTGGCTATCGCAATTGCGTATGCAATCCTGAACAAACCGGATCCACTTGAAACAGCCGCAATCATCGTCCGCGGTTATCATCAGGTTTATCCGCTAACTGAAGCTGAACTTTCGTCACTGTGGGGATTTGTTTGCCTACGGTTGTGTATGAGCATTTGCATCGCAGCAGATCAACAAAAGCAGCGGCCGAATGATGAATATCTAACGATCAGTCAGCGCTCAATCCGTAATACTTTGCCTCAAATAAGTAAGATCCATCCAAGATTTGCAGAAGCGACATTACGACATGCCTGCGGGTTACCTGCGTTGCGCAATGTTAAAGCTATTTGTGATTGGCTCAACGCAAATTCTTTCCGATCTGTATTAGATATTGATTTGCATAAAGAACCCTTCATTGTGTTGGATTTAAGTTATTCAAGCCCTCTTCTCAGCGGCAATGCACTCGAGAATGAAGCAACCCAATTAGGTCAACGCATTTTGCAGGAAAAGAACTCCGCGAATGTTCGTGTGGCAGTCGGACGATACAATGAGCCGCGCAATCTCTATACATCAGAAGTTTTTGCATCCACACACCCCTCGCTTGAAAGACGTACGATCCACATGGGAATGGATCTTTTTGCAGAACCAGGCACGAAAGTATTTGCACCACTTGACGGTGAAGTACATGCATTTGCGAACAACACAGGGCCTCAGGATTATGGGGCTCTTGTGATTTTGAAACATTCAACGAATGCTGGGCATACTTTTTATGTCTTGTATGGGCATCTCAATGTTGAATCACTTGCGAGCTTTTCAGTTGGGAAACAAATTTCTGCCGGTGAACAGCTGGGAACCATCGGCGAACAAGATGTGAATGGTGGATGGCCTACTCATTTGCATCTTCAAATCATCCTGGATCCGCTGGAACTTGATTGCGATTTTCCCGGTGTTTTTCGTGCGAGCGAACGCGAAGTCTGGTCTGCCTTCTCACCCGATCCAAATTTGATTTTGAAACTTCCCATTTCCGAAGCATCGAAGGGAGAGACTCTCGCGGATCGCAAAAATGCAATAGGCGCAAACGTAAAGCTCTCGTATCGTAATCCTGTCAAGATTGTTCGCGGCTGGATGCAGTATTTGTACGATGAAAATGGAAAGAAATATCTCGATGCTTACAACAATGTTCCGCATGTTGGTCATTGCCATCCCCGTGTCGTAAAAGCTGCGCAACAACAAATGAATGTTTTAAGCACGAATACGCGTTACCTGCATGATCTGATCAATCTGTATGCGGAACAATTATGTAGCACGCTTCCTGAACCATTACGTGTTTGTTTTTTCGTAAATTCCGGAAGCGAAGCAAACGAACTTGCAATCAGGCTTGCGCGTGCTCACACAAAACGTCGTGACATGATAGTCCTCGATGCTGCTTATCACGGTATAACCACAACTTTGATCGACATAAGCCCCTATAAACACAATGGCCCAGGCGGCGAAGGCACACCCGATTGGGTTCATGTTGCTTCACTTGCAGATCCGTATCGTAATAAAAAAACCATTGAAAACCATGCAGCGGAAATTTCTGAAATAATTGCTCGGACAAATAAAGGGATTGCAGGATTTCTTGCTGAATCCTGTCCGAGTGTCGGTGGACAAATCTTATTTCCGGATGGTTATCTTTCAGCAGTATATAAACGCGTGCGAGATTCAGGCGGAGTTTGTATTGCAGATGAAGTACAAACAGGCTACGGACGTATCGGCACACACTTCTGGGGATTTCAATCACAAAACGTCGTGCCTGACATTGTTGTTTTAGGAAAGCCTATCGGCAACGGACATCCGATCGGTGCTGTAGTTACAACAAAAGAAATTGCAGCGTCCTTTGATAATGGGATGGAGTTTTTCAGCACGTTCGGCGGCAACACTGTTTCGTGTGCAATCGGATTGACCGTTCTTAAAATTGTTTTGGAAGAAAAACTTCAAGATCATGCATTAAATGTTGGGTCCTACATGCTGCAACAGTTGAAACAGCTGCAACTGAACTATCCGTTGATTGGCGATGTGCGCGGCTCCGGTCTTTTCCTTGGAGTAGAACTGGTTCGCAATCGTGAAACTCTTGAACCGGCAAGCGAGGAAGCGTCATACATAGTGAATCGTATGCGCGAACTCGGAGTCTTGCTCGGCACCGATGGCCCTTTCCATAACGTTCTCAAAATCCGCCCACCAATGCCTTTTTCAAAAATGGATGGGGATCAATTGATCGTTGCTCTTGGTACGTGTTTTGAAGAACTTTTACCGCAAATACGCTAAGTACAGTATGGATCCGAAACATCTATCCTATGCTCATGGAACATCCACAGTTCCGCTGATTGGATCAACAATTGGCGACTTTTTTGATCGGATAGTTGAGCAGTTCCCGCACAACCAGGCTGTTATTTCAAGACATCAAAACGTTCGGCTGACTTACGCAGAATTGCGCGAGATATGTGATCGCTTCGCGCGGGGATTGATGGCGTGTGGAATTGCAAAAGGAGATCGAATTGGAATCTGGTCGATCAATAACTTTGAATGGATTGTCACGCAATTAGCAACCGCAAAAATTGGAGCCATTCTTGTCAACATCAATCCTGCATATCGTGTCACTGAATTAGAATATGCACTCCGGCAATCCGGATGTTCCGCCTTAATTATTTGTGAACGATTCAAAACTTCTAACTATGAAGAAATTCTTCGGGAGGTTTGTCCCGAGCTGAATCAATGCGCTCCGGGACAATTGCATTCAAAGCAAATTCCGCAGCTACGAACTGTAATCCGATTGAGCTCCAGACCCGCTGACGGAACCTTTTCCTGGACCGATATTTTGACACGCACTGAAAACATTTCGAATGATGAACTCAAGAACCGTCAATCGCAATTGAATTTTGATGATCCGATCAACATTCAATACACATCCGGTACAACCGGTTTTCCGAAAGGCGCAACATTAAGCCACCATTCGATTCTCAACAACGGATTTTTCATCGGCGAACGGATGCGCTTTACTGATCAGGATCGTCTCTGCATTCCCGTTCCTTTTTATCATTGCTTCGGTATGGTGCTTGGAAATCTGGCTTGCATTACGCACGGTGCAACAATGGTTTTGCCTTCTGAAGGTTTTGATCCGGTTCAGACAATGAAAACAGTTTCGGAGGAACGTTGCACAGCACTGCATGGTGTGCCAACTATGTTTATCGCTGAGCTTGCTGTTCCTGATTTTGATACATACGACCTGACGAGTTTACGAACCGGGATTATGGCAGGAGCACCGTGTCCCATTGAAGTTATGAGACAAGTGAAGACTCGCATGCATATGAATGAAATCACGATTGCTTATGGCATGACCGAAACTTCGCCTGTATCCTGTCAGACCGAACCTGAGGATCCAATTGAGAAACAAGTATCAACCGTTGGACGCGCTCATCCTCATGTTGAATGTAAAATCATTGACCCTTCTACTGGCGCAACAGTTCCGCGCGGAGTTACTGGCGAATTTCTTTCGCGTGGATACATCGTAATGCTTGGTTATTGGAACAACCCGGAAGGCACAGCTGATGCAATCGATCATTCACGCTGGATGCATACAGGCGATCTTGCCGTGATGGATGATGAAGGCTTTGTGAAGATTGTTGGCCGTTCTAAAGACATGATCATCCGCGGTGGAGAAAATATTTATCCAAGAGAAATTGAAGAATTCTTGTATTCACATTCAAAAATCAAGGACGTCCAGGTTATCGGCGTTCCGGATGAACTCTACGGAGAAGAAGTCATGGCCTGGGTGGTTCTAAAAGACGGAGTCGAAGTGGAAGCCACAGAGTTGCACGCATATTGCCAAGGCAAAATTGCTCATTACAAAGTTCCAAGGTATTGGCGCTTTACCGATAGCTTTCCAATGACTGTTACAGGCAAAATCCAAAAATTCAAAATGCGTGAAATATCCTGCAAAGAAATCGAATTGAAGATTATAGAAAAAACGTTTAGATCCTAAACATGTAAGTGAACTTGATTAGAAATGATCGATCACGCCGAGCAACTGGACGAGTCACGAAACTCTCTTCCATGATTTCGTTGTAAACGACAAACAGCTCGGTTCCCTCTTTAAACAAATAACCTGCGCGGAAGTTAAGTCCGAATTCCTGCGAAGAATTGTCGTATTGCAAAACCGCTGAAGCAGAAAAATTTGTATTCAAAGAATACGCAATTCTCGTACGAGTGACGTAAACATTAAAATTGTCTTGCTCAAGTTCAATAAGGTTCGATTGAACTGCTTGCGATAAAGTAAAATGTTTATTCACTTTCCAGATCAACGACGGACTCAATTCCAGCCGGGAGCCACCAAAGAATCCACCCTGAGAAACAATGAGTGTTCCGGAAAAGTTCCTTCCAGGTTTCGACGAAACCTCAATTCCGGCTCGATTCTCCAGGTAGCTCCCCTTTGGAATTTCAACATCACGAAAAATGAAAAAGTCTTCAGGCACAAATTCCTCTTCGCGATTTACAAACAACCGAAATTGATCCTCGCTTTGAAACAGAATTTTGAAGGATGCTTCCTGTCCAAAAAATGTGAGAATTCCGGTGTGATCTTCTTCGCGAATCAATTCATAACCCGGTGTAAGGCTCAGCAATCTCCCCTGTTTTCTGTAAAACGGCGTAAACAAGTTGCCGTGAAAACGCCGTGTATCAGGTCTTTGCACAAAACCGATTGCTGGATCAAAGTCAGCTGCGATATCCGTGTAACGGACACGGAATGAGGTTCGCTCACCGCCTCTTGATAGATTCAAATCGAAGGCTGAAGAATCCAAAAAGTTTGTAGTTTTTGGAGAATGAACTCCTGACGCAAAACCGCTCAGGAAGATCTCATTACCAAGGTGAACATTCATATCGAGTCCATAGGATTGACTGGAAAACAATTCATCGGCCCAGCGATTTGTGATGATGCCTCCTATGTATGATCGCGAACCCAATCCACCCTTTAATCGAATAACGCTGAAATTTTCGGCGGGATCATCTGTACAGAAATCGAATTCATCATCGCAATCCTGGGATCGAGTTTGAACATCAAGGATGCCGATATCAAATCCGTGAAGTTTCCCGGTAAGTTTTCCGCCAAATAGAATTGGAACAGTCGTTGTAGCATCTTCAGAGAGACCGATCCTTCGGCTAAAAAAAAGTTCAGTTTCACCGGCAATTCCAAATAGAAAATTATTAGCGCTTTCCAGGAAGAATTCACGCTTTTCAGGAAAGAAGAGTCTAAAACGTGTCAGGTTTACCTGGCGGTCATCCACATCTGCCTGCGCGAAATCCATGTTGAGTGAGAAATTGGAAATTAAGTTGTTTGTGACTTGATAACGCACATCAACACCGCCATCGTTTTCCATTTCCGTACTATCCGTTTCTGCGGTGAAACCACTGAGCCCATACGGTTTTACAAACAGATGATCGGACCCCTCAATGCCTTCAAAGCGATATTTCCTGGCTGCAGAAACATTCGGTGTTCCATTGGAAAGTTGCAGAGGAATCAGCGGAGCAAAAATCTGTTCATTTGTGCGGATAATTCTGCGAAAGAGATTAATGCCCATAATGTTTGCATCGGCTTTGCGAAAACGGAGCGTCGAAAAAGGAATTTCGATTTCTGCAGTCCAACCTTGATTATCGACTTGAGTTTTGCATTCCCAGATTCCATTCCAGTTTGGTTCCCAAAGATCCCCTTCGTTTCCAAATTGAGCATCCACGCGCGCGCCAAGCGGATTGGTAGAAAACCAATAACCGTTTCTTTCATCATTGTAAGAATCGATGGCGAATGCGAGTTGATCATTTTGAACCAGATCAAAATCGTCCCGCTTGAACACGGATGAAACAATTTTCTCCGGCCTCGTGTCATACGCACGAAAACCGATATATAAAGCTGTGGTTGTATATAAAAGCCTGATCTCAGTTTTTTCTGTTGGAACTGCTCCTTCTCTGGGAAATCGTTGAAGAAAATCTGAAACTACATATGCGCGTTGCCAGACTTCATCATTCAAAATTCCATCAATACGCGGAGGATTATTGATGCGCGGCGGCGTAATAAAGTCGTCGCTGCCCAATAGCACTGGGCAAAAAGACAACAGTAGAATGAGGGAATAGATAGCGGAGTTCATTATTATTTTTCTGCAACTAAAAACATCCTTGGGCTTTGTGCCGTATACGGTTCTTTTCGATGGCCCCCTTCAATTTGAAGCAGGCGCATACCGGCTTCACGCAACATGAGATCCATTTCGAAGCGGAAAATCGGACGCCAATAAAGCGAATACTGCAACCTTTTTACAGAACCATCCGGAAGGATCTCATCGTACCAGCCATGCAATTGCTGCTTATGATCTGAATCGAATGGACCCATCATTGCAAAACGTGTGTAGGTGTTCCCTGTCCTTCTGCTCTTCCTTGTGAAAAAGGGCCTGGGTGTGGAATCACCTTCGATCTTGAGTTTGAGTGGATTCACAATATCGATCAGAAGTTTTCCCGATGATTTCAACTGACCGGCAATCGAACGGAGAGCCGCACATTGTCCGGCAAAATCTGGAATGCAAAGAAGACTGTTAAAAGCGAGAATCGCAATTTGAAATCGCGGTTCACCCCGGTTCAGCTTTGTAATATCTTGCTCGATGATTTCAATTCTGTTAGAAACCGATCGATCCTCGTTCTTTAATGCGTCACGAAATTTCTCCAGCATTGCTGGATTGATATCGATGCCTGTCACATCAAACCCGTCCCGGGCCAGGGGGATTGCAACCCGACCTGTACCGCAACAGAGTTCGAGAACAGGTCCGCCGGCCTCACGAACAAGTTCGCGGTATCGTTCAATATCAAAAGCGAGACCCTGATCTTCCGTAGTACGATCAAAGTTCTCTGGAAAAAGTGTGTCGAATGGCGATGGATAATCGCTATCGTAATATTCGATTGATGGATGTTCGTTGCCGATTCCGGGATTCATTTGTTTCGCGTTTTTTTCAAATCAATGTTGGTGGATTGAAATAGTTTGCTGGTTACAAGGTCAGAAAGATTTTGAAAAACTTCATTTCGGAGTGAGAGCAGCAATGCATTGCCCTGCGCTTTTTCAGCGATAAGCCCGGCCTCGCGAAGAACATGAAGATGGTGCGAGACTGTAGGCCGCGACAAATTCAAAGTTTTCGCAAGATCAGCTGAAGTAAGCGGTTCTTTCGCAAGAAGCGAAACCATCGCATAACGCGTTGTGTCTCCTAAGGCCTTAAAAATCAAAGCAGGATCTAGTTCTGGTTCCTCGATCGGAGCGCCTCTTCCTGTCGTTATCCAACTTAACGAAATTGAAGGATCGAAATACGGAAAATAAGCAATCACCTTCCCTGGATCTTTGTCGTAACAAGTCCAGTGCCTTTTATCGTTGAAGGCCGAAGGCAAAATAATTGCTTCTGCCAGATTTTTTAGCGGTAACGTATAACCACCGCGCAATGCTTTTAACACGCCTTTCCGTTCATCGATTTCAACTCGCAAGAGTGCGTGATGCGTGAATTCTTCAAGTGTGCACGATTGAAATAAGCGTTCTTTCTCTTCCTTCGATCGCTCAAGCTTTTTGTAAATCTGTTCCCATGTTTCTTTGAATTCTTTGTCCCAAAATGTTTCGACAAGCTCTGCAACAATCTTTCTAAATTCCACAGGACTGCGAAGCAGCATCTCAAGCCCTTTAAAAAGTGGAGATGATTTTTTCGGTGGATACAGTCCGATAAACGCAAGCCATTCACGTTTCGTTTTTGAAACCTGCGTGATTGTTTGATTCAGATCAAGCTTGCCGGATAGAAGCTGTCTTCACTGGCCCCGGTTCGTGAAAAATTCCATCAAACAAGGCCCATTGAAGGTCTTGCGACGCCACACGCGAAATTCTAGAAAGTCTGTCCTCGAATGAAATGCTCAAAGGCAAATCCAGCAACAAATCTGCTATCGCCGGCCATATATAGGGCGACCCGCCGATCAGGTTGAGCTTCTTATGAAAGCTTGCGGGGAGGCGCTGCAGTGCGCGCCGTTTCCAGATTTCGTGAATGCGTGAACTTTCATCGGTGAGTGCTTGAAGCGCAAAAAAAACATCAAACCAGGGATGAACTTCGAAGTGGAATTTCAGTTTGATATCTATCATAGTAGATAGATACTAATCTAACATTCGAAGAATGTCAAATATACGGGCGGGTCTTAGACCCGCCCCTACTAGCGGTTTATTAATTGCGAACGGAATTGGCCTGGAGTCAGACCAACGAATGAGCGGAAGGTGCGTGTGAAGTGGCTCTGGTCATAAAAACCAGCCTGAATGGCAACCTGCGTTACGGAGAGTTTACTGTTCTGCAATAATTTGCAAGCAAATTCGATCCGCCGGCGGCGTAAATATTCTCCAACGGTTGTCCCATGAAATTTCCGAAATGTTCGAATCAAATGGACGCCATGAACTCCGGCAATTTGTGAAAGTTGATCCAAAGTGATCGGATCTTCAAAATGTTCATTTAGAAATTCTTCAATCCTTTTCAACCACTTTGGAGCTTCATTCTCTTTGCGCGGCTTCTCTGCCCTGATAATCCGTGATACAAGTTCCAGCGCAAGCGCCTCCACTGCTAGAGGCGTCGCAACATCGAATTTTTGAAACTCACGGTGAATGTTAAGACCTAACCACGTCACTGAATCATTTTGATGTTGTCGTGGTCTTTCAAGCCATTCTGCATAAGGCCGCAAACGTTCCTGCCAGACTTGTCCAAACTCCAGACTCACTACATGGGTTTCATCAGAACCAAACTTGTCGTAATGAATTTCGCCGGCCGGGTGAAACACAGTAGTTATTGCGTTAAACACTCTTTTTGAATCTTTGCCGATTTCATGCATTGTGCCTTGAAGAATTGTACAGACACACAGTTTCTCATGAGTGTGAGTTGGAAGATGATAAGAGGCGGGAAATACTTTTTCCGTCAGGATCAGACCATTCAATTCGCGGCGAAGTACAGGCAAACCAAGATATTCAGCTTGCGTTAACCGCATCATGACGGGATTGTACTTTTAATTCTGCTGGACAAATACATACAGCATCCATCAAGTTTATTAATTACAGTTGTGCTGCGATCTTTAATCGTCTGAAACAATTCCTGAAAACGAAAGAAATTTCTATTTTTTGCGTCTAATATAGTGTTGTGAAGTTTCAAATTTTTAATCGAAAGCTGCACTCGTGGGTTGCAATTGTCGTTGCTACGCCGCTGCTGATCATCATTTGTACCGGGATCATGCTGCAGCTAAAAAAGCACGTTGATTGGATTCAGCCAAATGAAACCGCTGGCACTGGCACGGTTCCCATTATCGGATTTGATGAGGTATTAAGAATTTGCAAAGAGGTTGCCGTTGCAGACATCCGCACATGGGACGACATAAACCGTGTTGATGTTCGGCCTTCGAAAGGAATGCTAAAAGTATGGTCGAAATCAAACTGGGAAATTCAAATCGATAGCGAAACGGGGAAAGTTTTACAAGTAGCATTCAGACGTTCCGATCTGATTGAATCCATCCATGACGGATCCTGGTTTCATAGTTCAGTAAAATACGGAATTTTTCTGCCTGTAGGTTTTTGCCTTTTGTTGTTGGTGATTACTGGCATTTACCTTTTTGCTCTCCCCTACCTGGCGCGTCGCCGTATTGCAGATTCAAAGAAGATCACTTCAGCACAATCTTAACGAATCGCATCCAGACCGCGTTCCAAATCTGCTTTCAAATCGTGCACATCCTCAATGCCGACTGACAGCCTGATTAACGCATCGCTGATCGCCATTTGCTTTGTACCTTCACCGAGTTCATCGGCAGAGAAATCAAGATCATTCGGAATTTCGATCACACTTTCTACACTGCCCAGGCTTGTCGCTACCGGAATTAACTTCAAGGCATTCAAAAAAGCACGAGAGGCTTCGACACCACCAGAAGGTTCAAATGACACCATTCCCCCGCCGCTTGCCATTTGAGATTGCGCAATTTCAAAACCACGCGATGAATTCAACCAGGGATAATGCACATGAATAATATTTTTTTGAGCTTTTAGGAACTTCGCAATTTCGTATGCATTTTCGGACTGTCGCTGAACTCGCAGTCCAAGCGTTTTTATCCCGCGCAGCAATACCCATGCTGCGTGTGGATCCATGATGTTACCAAGCAGAATTTGCATAGACCGGACGCGCTGGATTAAAGATGCGTCACCGGCAGCAATCCCGCACAGAAGATCATTGTGGCCGCCGAAGTATTTTGAACCGGAATGCAATACAAGATTCGCTCCTAGTTCAATCGGCTTTTGGACGTAAGGGGTTGCAAATGTGCTATCCACGTATAAAAGGAGTTTTGCATCTTTTGCGATTTTTGCAATTTTTCTGATATCTGCAATTTCAAGAACTGGATTTGAAGGAGTTTCTATATAAATCAGAACCGTTTCAGATCGGATCGCCCGTTTGATTTCCTCTGGCTCGTAAGCATTGACGAAAGTCGTTTCAATCCCGAGCGTCTTTGCGACTTTAGTTAAAAATGTAAAAGTCTGTGCAAAAATATTCTGCTGCGCAACAACATGATCACCCGACTTCAAAACAGAAAGCAACGATGTTGTAATCGCCCCCATTCCTGACGAAAACACAACTGCCGATTCGGCGCCTTCCAGAGAAGCGCATTTTTGCGACGCAGCGCTGATTGTCGGATTTCCAAAACGTGTATAAACGATATCCGCCGTATTCTTGAAAAGCGAGCCAAGCTCTTCGCTTGATTCCATTTCAAAAGTGGTGCCTTGCATAATGGGAATTGTAAGCGGTCTGAGAATTTTCCTTCCATCGATGTGAGTCTTCGCTGCACGCGTATTGAATCCAGTTTTGTTAATCATGTTTCAAGCATAACGGCTGACTGAAACGGATCGCTTGCACAAAATTAACCTGTAATGTACCGAGTTAATATGAAAGCGGGTTTTTAGACTCTGATTACAATCATCATCGTAATCGATCCCGATTAAGAACAGCTCTGGCCCGTTCAATTCCATAAGTCGCCCTGATCTTCCAATCCGATTGCTGAAATATCGAATCAGCTTAAGATATTGAAACATTATGAAATCTCTAATCTTTTTTGTTTTGGCTATGTTTTCACTAATAGGGCTTTATGCCGAAGACTATGGAAAAGTCGACGTTCAGAAAGTTGCCGAAGGCGTTTATCTTTTTAGAACGAGCCCGTACGGCGATGTTGGCATGAGCGGAAATTCTGTTGCCATTTTAACTGAAGAGAGTGTTGTTGTTTTTGATTCAACGGCAATTCCTCAAACCGCTTCGATTGTTCTTGCTGAAATTAAAAAACTTACGGACAAGCCCGTCAAGTATTTAATCAATTCGCACTGGCATTGGGATCATTGGGGTGGCAATGAAGTATATCTTGCTGCTTATCCCGAGCTACAGATCATCAGCCATGAAAAAACTCTAGAACAACTAAAGACAGTTGAACCTCGATGGAACGATCAAGGCTTGAAGGTTGGATTGCCTCAATATTTGAATGATCTTGAAAAACAATTTGAAAAGGCGAAAAGAGATGGAACGAAATTATCAAAATTGAAACCAATGAAAGAACTGCTCGCGGCGGACAAGAACTTTCTGGAGCAAAAAACATCATTGAAAAAGACGCTTCCTAACAAGACTTTTTCAGATTCAATGACGATTCGTCCGGGTGGACGGGAGATTCAGATTCTTCATGCACGTGCGGTTACTATTGGTGATACATATCTCCATTTGCCGAAAGAAAAGATCTTGATTACAGGCGATATTTTGTTGAGTCCTTATCCTTTCGGCACCGGGGGAACGTATCCAGCTAGCTGGTTACAGACGCTACAGAACTTTGCAACACTCAAACCTGCGCTTGTGATCCCGGGCCACGGAGATGTACAAAAGCCCGATTATATCGATCGGAACATCGCGATGTTCAAGCAAGTGATGGATCTTGTGAAGGATGCGAAAGCCAAAGGATCGTCATTAGAGCAAGTGAAGGAAATTGCTGCAAAAAATAATTCTGAAATTGCCAAAACAATTGGCTTAACTGATTCTCAGCAGATTGCAGAATTCAAAGCTTACTTTCTGAATGTATTTGTTGCCCGCGCCTATCGTGAATTGGATCAACCTCTCAGCGATTTCCCCGATGGCCTCCCAAATTAGTTAAGAGAGGCAAACTTCCAGTTTCGCCGGCTTTCGAATGGACTCGTTATAGCTCTGGCACTCCAGCTTAATTGACTGAAGTTCATCTTCTGACATTGAGTTGTCTTTGAGCGGAAAAGCTGAGTGGTTTTGCAAAAGCGGTTCATGCAAAAATGCATCACCGATTATTTTGCGAGCTGCTTCTGCTTCAACTGTTCCGGGAATCGGAGAAAATACCGCAAGCCGCGTAATCACACCAAGGTCATGGACGAATGCGAGACTCTCACGCACATCTTTCGGAGACTGTCCGGGGAGTCCGAGAATCAGATAGCACTCAATATCACCGGGCTTGTATCCTGCACGATATAAATTCTGAATTGCATTCACAAATAAGCTGTTAGTCACCTTATTGTTGGATTGCACCTTTTGAATTTCCGGATTTACGGACTCCAGTGAAAGCCGGATCGTACGGAACGACGCCTGGAACATCAATTCCGCAAGTTGTTCGTCCACTTCACGCGCATTCAGTCCGTTTGGCGTATGAAATGATACGTTGATCTTACGTTCAATCAGTCCACGCAAGATTGGCTCAAGATGATGCTTATGACGGATTAATAATGCATCGTCATAGAACACTATATTCATAATATTATCTTGATAGTATGACTCTATTTCCTTCACAACAGCATCGGGGGTTCGCAAGCTAAAACGTTCTGCATTGAGCAAGTCGGAAGCGCAAAAGGTGCAGCGATACGGACATCCCCTCGAGGTCATGATCACGCGATAGTTTTGTTCACCGGTCAAATGCCAGGCCGGATACGGAAAGTCATTTAATGAATCATATGTACGGCCGCGAGACCCTGTAATGAATTCAACAATTCCGTTTTCAAATTGACCGGTGATCACCAGATCTGCCCCTGAATGACGGCGGGCATGTTCAGGCATCAGCGTGGCGTAAATTCCACCAAGAATGATCTGCACATCTGGAAAGAATGCGCGAATTTCGCAGATCGCTTCCTGGACACCAGGATACCAATACGTCATTCCGGAAGTAACGAGAATTAAGTCGGGTTTCGCTAAAGACGTTAAACGTGCTCTGAAATCTTCGGGTGTAATTCCAAACCGGCTGTACTTGCGTTTGATGCCTTTCAACACTTCAGGTACCGGCAAATCGGATTTAGCGAATTTTGCCCGCCCATCCGGACGAATATCACACCGATTCCTCAAGCAATCGATGTAATCAATTTCAACACCATGTTCTTCAAGAACTCCAGCAAGATAAAGCAGTCCTAATGGCTGAATCCATAAATCATAGGCTGAAAAATCGTGGATCCATGGTTGAACCATCAACACGCGTTTGTTCATAGCTCATTTTATAGCAGGCGGGACGCCTGCGATCCCCGATGCGGACGGGACGTCCGCGGTCCCTTAGCCGCGGTCCCTAGCTGCGGCAACTTAGCTAGCCCAGTAACCTTCGCGGTGGCGGAGTTCAACGTCTTTGCGTTTGCATTCCACTTTAATCTTTCGCCATCCCGCTTTTTTCTTTTTTGCTGGTGGTGTATAGGCGAGAGTATATTGGCTTCGCACAAATGCCCGAAAACTTTCCAATGCCTTCAGCAGTTCAGGCTCTTTTCTAAATGAAAAAAACAATCCACCGCTCATTTGACAATACAATCGAAGTTGATCTTCACCCATTCTGATTCTCACTCTTCCGATGTTGTTTGGATCGCCGCCCATTCCTCCACCCGCTGCCGGGAAATTGAGTTTCACAAATTCTGTATAAAACGTAATGAGTGTTGCATCAGATTTTTTCACAGCTTCAATAACATCATCCTCAATCGCCTTGCTGGATGAATCGATTCCATCCGAAAAGATCACGACAATCTTTCTCCCAGACTGAGTATTGATTTTGTTCAGAGCAAACATCACAGAATCATGCATGGATGTACTTGCCTCTTTGAATGTTAACGTCTTGAGTTTCTCCCGGACAGCTGGGATATCGGACGTAAATGAAACTTGTTCAATTGGTTCTTTATTGAACTCAATCAGTTCAAGTTTATCCTCCGGTCTCATCTGGGCCATGATAAGTTCGGCAGCTTGTACTGCAATCTCGATTCTGGTCAAGCCCGCAACGGATTCACCCATGCTTCCACTTGTATCAACCAGAAACGACATTGTTAGTGGAAATCGTATCTCTTCCTTGGAGGCATTGTAGAAATGGCTGATCTTCTGAACATCGCCACCTTCTTTCAAAACAAAATCTTCTGCAGTTAAATCAGTAACAAGCGCGCCTTTTTTATCTGTTGCAACAAGATCGACTTGTACCAGGTCAACTTCTACTTGTTCTTCAATTTGTTGTGCGGAAGCAAATGGAACCAACAAGACCAATAAACTGAGGATGGAAATTTTGCTGCGTATATTCATGGTATTTAAATGTAGTGATTGAGACGAATTACGACAAACCCCGGCTTATTTCGCCAGCGAAAATTCTGTAATCTTACCTTCTGCAGTAATCCCTGCCGTCAGGAAGCGAAGCTTACCAGGGCTCTCAACGCGATAATTGCAGAATTGAACAGCCTTGCCCCCATAAAACTCCATCGGTTCACCTTGCACTTGATCACACCCCAGAGGTTCAAAGGCCTTCAAATCCCTGGCAATTATAGAAATTTCTTCCTCCCTATAGTCCTCGAGCAACTCACGGAACGTCGGCATCAGGATTTCCGGATCTTTTTCCGCTCCAACATCCAACAGCATTTGCTTTAGTTTTGCAGTCAATACTGGATCTGATTCTGCTGCTGGCTGCAGGTTCCTGACAGATTGCAAAGCAGGTTCATAAATTCCTGCAACTTCCTCAGCAATCGATACTGCGTTGATATCGGAAAGATTCGTTAAAATGATTACGGTCAATTTGTAATCAGGATACCGGCTGATCGCTGTACTGAAACCTTGCCAGTGCCCACCATGTTCAATGATCCGATGGCCGCGCTGATAACCCAAGGCGCCAGCCGAATCCATATGGATATGATGTTTGATTGTTCAGCATCACAGGGGTCCACATCTTTGTAAAACTTTCCGGCTGAAGCAATTTTGTCCCGTATTGGCCTTCATCCCAGCGAGCCATATCCAGAACGGTCAAATAGAGTGCACCGTCGGCAGTCGTATTTAATGTTGGTGAAACCCAATCCTGGTTTTTTAATTTATCCTTATCCACTTCATATCCGGCAGCTCGATTCGGAATAATCTGCGCTTCGCTGATTACTTGCGCCGTTGTCATTCCAAGGGGACCGAATACGCGCTCTTCAAGCACATCGCCATAAAATTTCCCTGTGACTTTGCGAATCAAAAAACCGAGCAACATGTAACCTGAATTACTGTAATTCCATTTTTCACCAGGAGAAAACTCTGGCTTCAATTTCATCAATATCTTAAGAAGAGCATCTTCGTTATAATCACTACGGTAATTGACATCTCCACCTGTGTAATCAGGAATTCCCGAGGTATGGGTCAGCAAATGACGGACGGTAATCTTTTTCCAAAACTTGGGTGTATCTTCAAAATATTTCGTGATTGGATCATCCAAAGCGATTTTTCCGTCTTGAACAAGCATCATTACAGCCGTAGCTGTGAATTGTTTGCCCACAGATCCAGATTGGTAGATCGTTTCTGGTTTGGCCGGAACCTGATGTTCCAGGTTGGAGAACCCATAACCTTGCGCCTTGACAATTGTTCCATCCTTAACAATGGCAAGCGAAATTCCTGGAATTTTCTGCTCCTTCAGCTGAGATTCAAGATATTCATCGACAGAATCAGCAAAAATAAAGGTGGACCATACTAAAACGGCAAGGAATATGAAAGTTTTCTTAATCATGATTTCTATTTTACATCGGGGCTTGATGAATATGGAACTTGACTCGCGTACGCTAAAGAATAATTTACAAGTTTCAGCCTGAGTTTTTTATTTCGTCCCCTATACCAACAACTACTCGAACGCCTATAATAGATTGATAAGGGTTCGAAATGAATTCCATACACTGTCCAGAATGTTCTGTCGAAGTACCAGGTACGGCGATCGCGTGTCCTGAATGCAACTTCCCTGTTTCGAAGTTGATGGGTCTCTCGTCTGCAATCTTAACAAACGATCGCGATATGGTTGCCGGTTTAATTCAACTTGGCGCCGACGTAAATAGCGTAGACAAGAATGGACGAACCCCTTTGATGGTTGCTTCATCTATAGGAAGCACCGAAATCGTCCAGATGCTCATGGCCGCAGGTGCAAGACCTGAATTTGTAAATGAGGCTGGCGAGACGGCAATATCGACAGCAAGAACAAGAGATGTCGAGAAGATTCTAAGAAGAGCCGTTGTCGTTTCAAGATTTATTTCTCTTCATAAGAAAGAGCCTCAACAATCCACCACGCCCACCGTCGAAGAATCCCAACCCGTATCCATAGCTACACCAGAATCACCTGTTGCGCAGAAAGTAGACTTTGATGCTACCCAGCCGCTTTCCCGCAATGAGCAAGAAATGCAGGTAGAGCCAAATATAGTCGAAGAAACTGCAGTGAAGCCTAAAGCTTCTGTTGACGACGAACTTCAGGCAATACCTGATAATCTACATGAACCTTTCCTCAGTTTTTCCTTTAACATTCCGGAGGAAATTCAAGCCGCTGACCTTCAAATCGCCGAACCTCCACCCGTCGAGGAATTTTCCGGCACCATTAATAATGAAGAGATTATTGAAGAAACCGCTTTTATATCTCCCTTAATCGTTTCAGAACCGATTGAAATCGCCATCGAGGCACTGAACGATCCACCTCAAATGGAAGCAGTCGCAGAAACCAACACCGAGATAGAAGAACTCGCTATCGAGGAAGTTTTCTTCGAAAACGATCCTGATTTTGAGGACCCTTTCATGAGTTTCATAACAGACTATGTGGAATTCAACTCCAAGACGGAAGAAGCTGCGCCAAAAATTGTGCCGGAAATTGTGACTGCAGAAGAAACAGCCGCTCAAGTAGAAGAACCTGTTGAGGAACAACCGCTCGAAAACGATCCTGATCTTGACGATCCATTCATGAGATTGATAGCAGACCAGCAGACTTTTACTGAATCAATGACCTGGGAAAATCGGGTTGAAGACTATGTGCCTTCAACATCGAATGCCCAGGAATCTGCGCCTGATCAAGATCCAATCGCTGAACCGGTTGCCGAATTCCTGGAGATACCCAACCCGCATCAGCCTTTCCTCAGTCTGCAATTTAACAATCCGCAGGATCTTCAAACCGCCGAGCTGCAAACCTACGAACCGCGAGCAATCGAGGAATTCTCCAACATTCTCAACCATGAAGAGATTATTGAAGAAACCGCTTTCATATCTCCATTAATCGTTCCAGAACCGATTGAAATTGCCAGCCAGTCACCAACCGAGCTCCCGGAAGTTGAGACTGTTGAAGAACTATCTGTTCAAGAAGAAGAACCATACACTCAGATAGAAGAGCCCATTGTTGAGGAGCTGTTCATCGAAAATGCTCCAAATTCTAGTGATCCTTTCCTGACATTCATGACTGAGCTGCAAGCCTCTGATGTACAACCTGGAATTATTGAAGCGCCAATTTTCGAAACACCTGCATTCACTCAACCGAATACTGATTTCGCTTTTGAGCAATCATCAAAAGAATTTCCTACCGCTCAACAGTTTCGATCGAAGTTTAGTGAACCGCAGTGGATTGAGCTCGAACCGACTATATGGGATCAGGAAGAACTTCCCAGCAGTTGTTCGAACCAGAGGAAAAACAAATACACATTCCTGAACCGTACTATTTTTCGAATCTAAATCCTGAGAAGTTCATAATCGGCATTACCGGCGCCTTATGTATTTTGGTTTTTCTTATGTTTTTGACGTGGCCCACTCCAAACTCAAGATTAGCCGGACAAGGTGCAATTCGTAGTCCAATCCAACAACAGTCCGCCTCGAAAACTGAACCTATCAAAAAAGCTGTAACGTTTATTCCTCACGAGACTAAGCCGGAACCGAAGCCAATAATTTCCGAGAGCAAGGCAACCGTTAAAAAAAGCTCGACCAAAAGAGCAGACGCCAAACAATCGTGGATCAAAAAAGATTCCTCTGCCGTTTCAACAAAATCGAAACGAAAAACACAGCAGCCAGCCGAGGCAGTGATTGCGAGCGCCACTTTTAAGAAACCAGAACCCACAAGAACAGATGTAGAGGACATTCAAAAGAATCAATCCTTGAACAATGAAGGAATAGCTTTAATTCGACAGGGACGTCCCGGTGAAGCAATTCCTTTATTGGAGAAATCGCTGAGATCTTTGTCAAAAGGGAAAAAAGACGTTGAATATGCCTCTGCTTTGCTTAATTTGGGCATTGCCTGGCGAATGGCGGGCAGACCAGACATAGCAATTCCGATTTTAGAAAAAAGAATTAAAATAAGTAATCAGCGCGACGAAGCTGCACGCGAATTAAAAACTGCCAAGCAGCAGGCACGCGACGCCGGGTTTGGAAGCTTCCAGTAAAAGCACCGTTGTAACCCAATTGCTGTTTTAGGTGCTTATAATTAAAAGTAGTTAAAAGGAGTCATTCAGTGTCTTTAGTGCAGTGCCCGGAGTGTTCCTCCCAGGTTTCATCGAGCGCTCTGATGTGTCTCACTTGCGGCTTTCCAATTTCAAAATCAAAAGGCTTATCCGTTGCCATACTTTTAAAGGATGCGGAAATGGCTGCGGACTTGATTCAGCTTGGAGCCGATGTGAATGCCGTGGATGAAAATGGACGCACACCATTGATGAGTGCAGCTGCCTGCGGCTCCGTCAATATTGTCGAGATCCTGATCGACGCAGGTGCAAACGCAGAATTTGTGAATGCTGCAGGCGAAAATGCATTGTCTCTTTCTGCAAATAACTTCGTTTCATCCGCGTTATTGAAATCAGTTCTGAAGAAAAGCGAAACGCCTGAAATGGAACCGGCTGAAATTGCGCCAGCTGAAGTTGCACCAGCTGAAGTTGCATCCAGCTGAAATTGCTCCAGCTGAAATTGCTCCAGCTGAAATTGCTCCAGCTGAAATTGCTCCAGCTGAAGTTGATCCAGCTGAAGTTGCTCCAGCTGAAGTTGCTCCAGCTGAAATTGCTCCAGCTGAAATTGCTCCAGCTGAAATTGCTCCAGCTGAAATTGCTCCAGCTGAAATTGCTCCAGCTGAAATTGCTCCAGCTGAAATTGCACCAGCTGAAATTGCACCAGCCGTTCACCATCTCGAAGAGGACACTCAAAAGATAATATTTCCGATAGAAGAAACTCAAAAAACAGAACCACTGCGGATTCAATTATCTGAAGATGAACCTGAAAGAGAAATCGATGGTTCCATCTGTTTGCAGTGTGGCGGAGCCATTAAACCCGATGACATCAATTGTCCTCATTGCCAGATCTTGATCATGAGACGTTATTGTTCACACTGTTCCAAATTGATCCCGGATCATTCAGTTTTATGTCCGCTATGCGGAAAAGATGTTAAGGAACATTTTAATTACTCCAAATTAAGACGCGCGAAAGTTGTAATCGGTACAGCGACTGGAGCTGTTGTTGTTCTTCTCCTCTTGCTCTTTGTGTGGCAGCAGAGTTTCTCCCAGCCCACACCTATTCAGGAAAATGATGCAAACAATCCAGAAATAACTCCTAACGTTCCACAGTTAAAAGAAAAAACGAATTTATCTCCCAAGCCGGAATCGCCGGCTCAATCGAAAAGTGAAATTACATCAAGGCCAAAGAAACAAATTAGAAGTGTTCCAGCGCCTAAACCTTCCGAAGAATCGGAAATCATCGAAGCAGTGCCAACCGAAATCGAGACAGGGATCGTGGAGGATCAGGAACCTGATCCATCAATGCCAGCATCAACACAGCGAGCGCTTGAGTTGAATGACCAGCAGAGAATCCTGAGAGGACGTTTCTTAAATAGCAAAGGTTATACATTGATTAAAGCTGGACGCCCTTCAGAAGCGATTCCGCTACTAGAGCAATCGGTACGCTCCTTTCCCCAAGGCACAAAAGATGTTTCGTACGCGTATGCGCTTTTCAATCTTGGAGTCGCATGGCGCATGGCCGGACGTCCCGATATCGCAATTCCAATCCTCGAAGAAAGATTAAAGATTAACAATCAGCCCGAAATCGTTCAGCGCGAATTGATGGTTGCAAGACGTCAGGCACGCCAATCTGGTTTAGCCAGAAACCAATAAAAAGAATAGCCCCGCTCAATGAAACTTCTTACCCTGTTTTAACATTTCGAGGATTGCTTTCATGCGTTTTTCTCGCGTCTCAGGTTTTTTTGCAGTCTGAAGCCTCCACAGAATCGAATAGGTGTTTGCTTTGTTCAGACTTTCATAAAATGCTTTTGCTTTTTTGTTTTTTGAAAGCTCTTTTAAAAAATCCTGAGGCATTTGCATTGCCGCTGGTGAATCATACGCCTGTTCCCAGCGTCCGTCTGCTTTGGCTGTTTCTATCTCTTTCAAACCTGCTGGAGTCATTTTTCCAAGTGAAATCAGCCGGGCAGTATGATCTCTGTTCCGTTTAGACCAAATGCTTTTCGTGCGCCGCGGTGTAAATTTCTGAAGCCAGGAAGTTTCATCATATTTTTTTACCTGACCATCAATCCACCCGTAACACAAAGCCTCGTCTAGAGCTTCATCATGCGTAACTGTCGCAACACCTGAGGCTTTTTTGAAAAGTCTCAACCAGATCCCATTTGAAGTGGAATGGCTTTTCGCAAGCCATCGTCTCCAATCTTTTTGAGATTGAAATGCCAGAACAATTTCATCTTTATCTATCATCTTTTTTTCTACATAGACCTGAAGTCCAATGCTACTTTAGCTCCTTCCTCAATCAACCAGACCAGGTCTTCATCGTTGTATTGATGGTTCTTTTTGATCCGCACAAACCGTACTTTAGTTCCCTTCCCTTCCATGAGATTTTTCGGGTCCTGCATCGCGATGCCATATTCGAATCCTAGCAAAACATCATTTTCTTTCTTCTGGGGAACAATGCAGCAGAAATATCGACTCTTTTTACCGGCAGGTAACCTGTATCCGATTAGTTTCCAGCCTGTGTAGACTTTTTCCTGCGCTGATGGAAATGTAGAACGCACTAAATCGCGAACGCGCTCTGTGATCACTCGAAGGTTCTTTGGATAGGTAATTAAAAATTCTGAAGAGGTCATTGCATTCTTTTTACCGCGCAGATCGAATCATTTCCTTGAACTTTTGCTTAATTCCCTGATAGGCCGAACTTCGACACCACCGAGTCGCGCCGGTGGAAGTTTCGATGCCATATGAATGGCTTCATTCAGGTCTCTTGCTTCAATGACAACGATGCCTCCAAGTTGTTCTTTTGTTTCAACGAAGGGACCATCGGTAATCACTAACTTTCCGTTTTGGATACGGATGGAGGTTGCAGTGTGTACTGACTGTAGGGCGCCGCGCGCTAAGCTGTTTCCACTTTTCTGAAGCTCTTCATCATATTCCAAAGCTTCATCAACAAGTGAGTCATATTCGTTCTTGGGGAGAGCGTCCAGCTTTTTATCGTCATAATAGATCAGGCACATATACTTCATAAAAAATCCTCCAAATAGAGCCCGTCAATTTATTAAATAGTCGTTTTGCAAAATACAAAATAGACAACCAAAAGTTTAACTCTGCAGTTCATCGAGGCGCCGCTGAATAAACCGGCGTTCGGGTTCTTGACGGGCCAATTCTAAAGCACGTTCGTAGGAAGCTTTAGCCTCTTTTTTTCTTCCAAGGCGACGACATAGATCGGCACGAGCTGAATGTGTAAGATGATATGCTTCCAGATCTCCACGCCCGAGAATTTCATCAATCAGTGCAATTCCGGCTTCTGGTCCATCGCGCATCGCTACGGCTGCAGCACGGTTCAATTCAACAATCGGTGAAGGTTCCACCCGCATCAGAACATCATACAATGCCACAATTTGGGTCCAGTCCGTTGCATCTGCGTTCTTTGCATCAGCATGCACAGACGCAATTGCAGCTTGAAGTGTGTATGGACCGAATCGTCTTCGCGAAGAGAAAGCACGCTCCAGGAGTGCGGATCCTTCTGCAATTTGATCTTGATTCCAGAGTTTGCGATCCTGCTTTTCAAGCAGAATCAATTCACCATTTTCATCCGATCGCGCGATGCGCCGCGATTCATGAAGGATCATCAGCGCTAGAAGTCCCATCACTTCCGGCTCCGGGAGCAATTCCACAAGAAGCCGCCCAAGACGGATCGCTTCAGCGGAAAGATCTGCTCGTGTTAATGAATCACCGGATGACGCAGAGTATCCTTCGTTAAATACAAGGTAGATCACATGGAGTACTGTGTTCAAACGCTCCGGAAGATCAGATAAGGATGGCACTTGATAAGGAATGCCGGCATCTCGAATTTTTGCTTTTGCGCGAACAATCCGCTGAGCAACAGTTGGAGCAGTAACAAGAAAAGCGCGTGCAATTTCTTCAGTTGTGAGACCACAAACTTCACGCAATGTAAGTGCAATACGGGCATCAGGAGGTAAAGCGGGATGACAACATGTGAAGATGAGCCGCAATTGATCATCAGCAACGGCTACATTGTCCATCTGGATGCCACCGCTGGTGTCCACATTCAGGCGATCAGCAAATTCGCCAAGCGATGCATCAAATCTTGCACGGCGGCGGATGTTATCAATCGCTTTAAATCGGCCGGTCGAAACTAACCATGCCCTTGGATTTGCTGGGACACCATCTTTCGGCCATTGATTTAATGCAGCAGCAAATGCATCATGAAGCGCATCTTCGGCAAGATCGAAGTCTCCAAGCAACCGGATTAAAGTTGCAAGAACCCGCCGCGATTCAGAATGATAGACGGCTTCCACCGTTTCCTGCATTTTTTCGGGAGGGATATTTTCCGCCATGGGATCACCTGCTTCTTATTATACCGATGCCAGGGCGGAAGTGAGATCGCCTTCAGTTTCGTGGCGCTAAATGACAATTTGATTCCTGTTTGGGTGGGTGATCCGGCCAAAGTGTACCATTGCGTACTATATTTATAGTACTATGCAATTCTGTTAATGCTCAGGAGTGGAAGTTTGCCGACCTGTACAGGCTCAACTTTGCTTTCTGGACGATTCGCCTCAACATGATTCCAGTTCTTCCGATTTTTCCAGATCCGTTTCAGACGCGCCTCGAGCCATTCTTCTTTGGATCCGATTCTGACTCCTGATCGAGTTGGGCCGAAGGTCAACACCTTATTTTCTCCTTATTATTATTCGTACACTGAATAGTCGTTTGGAAAAGCATAAAATCGACAACGATATAGTAGGGCTCGGTCAGAATTGAGATTAACCGCCGAAACGCAGAGTTTATTTTTTGCGGAGGGCTTCGACGCGGCCTAATAATTTCTTCGCGATGGGTGAATCCGGATTGTCATTGACAAGCTGCTGGAATTCTAGAATCGAATCATCCAGCAAACCCAGTTGTGCATATGCCAATCCCGCTAGTAGATGTGATTTTGTGAGATCTTGTTTTAATTGCTGCAACTGTTTGTACTGAGCAGAATCTAGTATTCTGAATCGTGCTTCGGGTGCCGGCGGCACTGGTGATGAGACTTCCTTATCAGCAACATATGCAGTTACAACCCAATTGAAGGTCTCCCCTCTCTGAAGAGTATTCGGTGGAATCCAGTTTGTATTCTTGATCACTTCGCTTGCAGCGACATCTTTAAAATTTTTGTCATATACACGCACGCGATATCCTGATGCATCTTTCAGAGATTTCCATTGAAAATTTGGACGACCTTCCATCAAAACAGTGCCGACAGGTGCAATCAATTCAAATGGAGGTCCATTGTTTGATTCCCCAAGCAGTATTCCCTGTTTGCCGATCAATCCAGCAAGGAATGCAGGTGTTTCAACCGTTTGTTTTTTCAAAGCATCTTTTGCCATTTCCAAAAACAGCGGTGAAGCAGAAGTAATTCCTGCGATATTTCCCTGCTTGTCCAGGCTCACCACAGAGCCTTTATCATTGAGCGATGCGGTGATTGAAATTTGCGATTGAGATCCTTTCAATTCAGCAATTTCCGTTTGCAATTCCTTTGATTCCTGGAGCAATTCGGAATTCTTAAGCATCGATCGTACATTTTCTTCTTTGGCTTCTTTGAGTTGCGCCTCTAACACTTTAATGCGATCTCGCATCGGCAATGTTGCGGCCCAGACAACAATGGCGATCATTGCAGCGGCACCAGCCATTCTCAAAACAATGCCGATTGCGTTACGATGCCATGGAATTACACGTCCGGTATCTTGTCCTGCTTCTTGAATGAAACTACTTCGAAAATTGCGGAGATCCTCTGCCTCTTTGCGGCACTGTGAACACAACTCAATATGACTCTGAACAATCTCACGTTCCACGTCATCCAGTTTGCCATCTGTAAGAGCTTCCAATTCCTCATATGAAATATGATCGTGTTCTAATCTCCCAGTTTCGTGAAAATCTCGACGCAAATTGCTGATCCTTTTTGTTATGGATAAGACAGATAGTTCATGCAGTTTCTTCGCACACTCTTCACACTCATTTAGATGAAGATCGGCTGTCAGTACCCTTTGAGCGGTAAGGCTGTGTTCGTGATATTTTCGGATTTCCTTGTCAGTTAAATGAACGCTCACTGTTCGGTCCAATCCTGATTTATGTGGTCCATTCCCTCTAATCTAATAAGAGCAGGGATTTCAAAAGATATTCCTAAAATGGTTTCATTCTCCTTGCAAGTCTTTCTCTTGCAGATCTCCGTAAGTTAATCACTTGCTGTCTGGTAATGCCCATGCGCAAAGCAATTTCATTGTCTTCCAGTGGAAGCTTATCCCACATACTCGCAAAGTCTTCAGGTGAAAGCACCAGGCACTCAGCGATAGCATGGATCGATGCAATTCGTGTTACAGGAATAAGATGCAAAACGCTGCTTCCTTCTTCATCACGGATACTCAAAAACAACGCTGTCCGCTGGCGTAAAGGGAGAATGATCATTTCACTCCAAAGTTTTTTCAAATAATGACGATGCTCAATTTCTGTTGAAGTATCCATTCGCTGATCTTCGATTCGCTCTAAAATACTTTCCTTTTCCGTTCCTGCTTCTTCTACTTGTCTTAATTCATGGATCCCAATGAGATCGATCATGAGCTTGATCAGATCATCAAAATACAACGGAGCTTTTAGAATTTCGAACACATTTATTAATAACGCAAAAAGTTTGGCCGGGCTCATATCGGCCGTTGTATTCAGGCCTAATTTGTTTGTATTGATTGTTTCTTGTGTAAGAGCAATGGGGGAGCTTTCTCGATAGCGTTGGAAACCGCAAACAAGCCTGTCATCGATTGTCCATGAAGCAAATTGGTCTTTATGGTTCATTAAATATCTCAGTCTATTGCTGAGCTGAGTTCGTTTGGGAAATTTTTGTCGAAAATATTGATTGCATGCATGATGGGCAACGACTGCGGTGTAAGCACGAAAATCTCTGATCGGATATTTTTCTGGATTCTCACTGAATTTGGATACCTGAGACAACACCTGGGTTAGAGCATTGCCACAAACATCTGCCGCATCCCATGATTCGTTCGTGTTGGAATAATCGGATGAAACATTTAAACGATAGTAGACAATTTTTTTTATTACGGGTTCGGCATGAGTGGAGATTAATTTTGAAAGGCAAGATTCTCTCTCTTCATCCCTGCTTTCAACAATTCAAGAAGAACTGCGTCACTGGCCGAATCCACCATCTTCTGATTGTACATTCCCACATTGAAGTCGTGGAGAAAACATCGTTCTAGCCAGGTTAATCAGGATCGCGTTTTAAAGAATACGTTTGGCGTCGCGGCTCTTTCTGATCCTCAATCAGTTCCTTTTGTTTCTTTGCTCCCTCCATTGCCTGTTCATTCGCACTCTGTGACTTGACCGGCGCTTCATCTCCATTATTTGACCCCTCCCCAACAGCGTTTCCAATCATCATTCCAATGATGGGTTGTGAAACCGTTCCTTGAAGCTGTTCAAAGGAATCTGGAATATCGCCAACTCCTTTTGATACTGCCTTTGTTGATGGTTCATTGGTTTCAATGTTTGTATTGATAGACGTCGGTGTACCTATAGGTCTGATCGGCATAACTCACCTCTATTGAAGAAGAGTGCATGAATCACCAAATATTGGTATTGGTGGTCAAAGATTTTGTCGATTTGATGGCATTCCGAGCGACTATAGGATGAACGATATTAAGGAGTACTCTATGCAAAAGGTTACAACATTCTTAACGTTTAAGGATCGCGCAGAAGAAGCAGTTAATTTCTATGTTTCGCTTTTTCCAAATTCAAAGGTTGTAAACATCGTACATTGGGGAGACGGTGGACCGCTTCCGAAGGGATCCTTACTCAATGCAACATTCCAACTCGATGGACGCGAATTTATGGCAATGGATGGTGGTCCACATTTTAAGTTCAACGAAGGCTTTTCGCTTCTAGTCAATTGCGAGACACAGGAAGAAATCGACAAACTGTGGGAGCAACTTTCTGAAGGCGGAGAAAAACAGCCTTGTGGCTGGGTGAAAGATAAATATGGCCTATCATGGCAGATTGTCCCATCAGGCCTGGATGAAATGATGACAAGCAAGGATACCGAGAGGTCGAAAAGAGTCATGGATGCGCTCCTCAAAATGACTAAACTCGACATCAAAACTTTAAGACGTGCCTACGAAGGATAACCGTCTAAAAAATCAAAAATACCCTATCTTAAAGGACCTGAAAAGCCTCAGGATTGTTCCCCTGGGAATAATACTGATCGCTTCCACTCCCCGAGTTGAGCAATAATCATATAGAGGTGAGGTCTGCCTTTTCAGTAGAGGTTAGTTGAATTGTAGTTGCATTAGTGCGAATCTGAGATGACTTGCTTAACGAAAATATCTCGCCTTGTCTCACTTTCATAACGCTTTGGGGGTGTGTAATGAAACAGAAGAAACTTTTGATAATGGTGGTGTGTCTATCGATATGTGCATCAAACATTTGGTCTGAAGATTCGGAGTTATCTCAATCCGATCTCAGTATTACCGCCGACCAACTTGTTAGTGACAAGATAGATTACAGCAAGCTGTTTGCAGATCACATGATGTTTATTGGTTTGCGACAGGGCTTTCGATTAACGGAAGAGAAAACTCGCGACCAGCTAAGCGGCCCATTTGTAGAGGATTGGTTCGATTCTGTCAACTTTCTTTTTAATAAGCCCCGTTTTGATGATGGCGGCAAATTCTTTACCAACTACATTGCACATCCAATGCAGGGATCGGGAGCTGCAAATATCTTCAGGTTGAATGATCCGATTTCAAGAAAAGCCAAATTCGGTTGGAATGAAGGATATTTCCGCGCAAAGAAGAGACAATTTGGATTTGCAGTTGTAGATACTCTTCTATTTGAGATCGGTCCAATTTCTGAAAGTTCGCTGGGAAACATAAAGCAAGGATGGGGTGACTTGGTTATCACACCAACCCTGGGAATTGCATGGTCTGTCGGTGAGGATGCGCTTCGACACCATGTCATCGATCGCGTTTATGTTAACCATCCTAACTGGGGTAATGTTCTGGCGATTTTCCTGAATCCGACCCGCTCATTTACCAACATGATGACTTTCAGAAAACCGTGGAGTCGTGATTAAGTATTATCTAATACCAGGTTCCTTCGCGTAAATCGCTCACCAGCAGAATTCGGCAAATATGAAGAAGATTTTCCGAAGTGGAATCCAAGATTCACCACGGAGTCACGGAGGGCACGGAGAGCTTATTAATTTCTGAATTAACTCCGTGTTCTCCGTGACTCCGTGGTAAATCTTCATTGATTTTCGACATCAAGATCCTCTTCAGCGGCGCGTTGCTTGGTAAATTATTTTTCCGTTTCTGATTGTATAAATAACACTACCAAATGTTTCTACATCCTGTGATGGATCACCCTTTAATACGACAAGATCTGCGGCAAAACCAGGAGCGATGCGGCCAAGCTGGGCTGAATCTCCAAATTTTTCTGCAGGCGCGGTTGTAAGCGAAGCCAGAATTTGTTGAAACGTCATACCGGCATCGGCCAGAAGCCGATACTCATCGACTTGAGTATCATCATCAACAGCGCCACCAACATCGTTACCAAACAAAATCAGACCATCGGCTGCAAGCCAGGCTCGCAATTGTTCGGTTGTCGTTTTTCCCCATTGATCACTCAACGAAACACGATCGTGGCGCAGCACGTGCCGCCAGACTTTCAACGTTGGAATGAGAGCAACTTTTGCTTCCAACATCTTTGTTATGACTGATTCATTCCACGGACCGCCTGCTTGAGGCGTAGTGTGTGCAATGATGTCCACTCCCCCGTTTACAGCGGCCAGCAATCCATCGAGACTCGTAGGATGTGCGAACACTGGCTTGTTTCTGCGATGCGCTTCGTTGACTGCGGCCTTAATCACTTCATCCGGAAGAACAGCAAAAGGCGGAAATGAAGCAGCAGCAAATAACTTTAGACCATCTGTGCCGGCATCCAACAATTTCTTCGACGCTGTGAGCGCTTCGGCCGCATTCGTCACTTCATACATTTGAACTTGCATCAAACCAAGAGCCTTCATCGTCTGATCAGGTGGCATCCAACCTTTGTTAAGCAACGCTTCTCCAGTGGAGCGAATTCGCGGACCCGCGATTTCGCCGGACTCTATACGATCACGGATCTTGCGAGTGTTTTCCCACGGCGAACTCAAATCAAAAACACTGGTGAATCCATATCGCGTTAGCATATCTTGAAGCTGCCGGGTAAGTTCAGGTGCTGGAATACTCTCAGCAGCTGACCATCTTCGTTCACTAAAATGAACATGGCTGTTCCAAAACCCCGCAACAACTGTAAGGCCGGTACAATCCAGGATTGTGGTGTCTTTGGGAATCCGAATCGATTCTGTTTTTGCGACTGCAGTAATCTTTCCATCACGAATGACAACAACTCCATTCGCGATTGGGTCTTCCATCGGGCTCGTGTAAATCGTGCCACCTGAAAGAACGAGGTTGGTTTCAGCGCAGATTGGAACGATCCAGCCAACGATTGCAAACGAAATCAATACAACATGGCGAAAGCTCATCATAAAGAGGATCTATTTTAACCCGTTCTCTGATCCCGTCGTACGTCTTGGTTAAAGAGCTATTAATCGGAGGAATGAGAATGGGTATTGGAGATCCTAAAATCGGCGGTTCTTCTATTGGATTACAGACGGTGCCACAGTCTGCCGAAATCGAAGCGCCTGCTGTTCAAAAAGAAGAACCATCGCCGCAACCGAAAGAAACCGGCACACCATCAGATGGAAACCCAAGGACAGAAAAGAGTTCAAGCACAGCAAAAGTTTCAGAAATGAAAATCAGAGGTCAGGTTCAAGAGATGAACCTGAGGAGCATTCAATTTTCGGCATCTTCAAATTCTGTTTTTGCGGCTCCGGCAAATACACAAGTTGGGGCAATCAAGATACCCTCAACACCTGCTGAGATTAAATCGCTGCAGGAATCCTTGAATAAATGGCGAATGGAAAACGGTCAAGGTGCAATCAATACCAGCGGGACTATGGATCAAGACACAAAAGAGGCGATCGAAAAGTTCCAGGGTGCTACAGGTCTGAATCCAGATGGAAAAGCCGGCATTGAAACTCAAAAACGATTAACGCTTGCGCTTGATATTTTAGGTAAGCAACCTAAAAATACCGCACTTAATAATAATGTCATCGAATTGCTTCGTAGTTCTGGCTTCAAAAGTCTTGGTGAGCCAGGACAAACAAAAATGCTAAATCAGGTTTTGAGTTATGCAGGAAGTCCATCAACGGCTGGTAACGTTACTCTTCTGAAAAACCTTGTTGCAGAACCAGGTTTTGATCGTCTATCGCCGCAGAGCAAGGATCATATGTTAAAAATTCTCGCGGCGCGTCCAGGGGATTCGACTGTTGGAAATAATTTGCTTCAGATTGCTGGAAGTCCGAACTTCCGCGACTTAGATCCACCTACACAGGATTTATTGTTGAAACGCTTTGAACGCTACGGCGGCAATTCTAACAAAATCGAAAATCTTGAAGACTTAATTACTGAAACGCAGAAGTTTGCTGAACTTCCGAAAAAGACTCGCGATTTTCTAATTCGTTCTCACATTCAGAACCCGGATAATGCTGTACTTGGCGACACTTTACGTCACGCTACAAACAGTCAGAACTTCCGCAACATGCCGCAACCGTTGCAAGAGGAAATGTTGAATCATGTACGCAACTATCCGCCGCGAGACTTTGGAGCCGTTGATAATTTAATGGAATTGATGATGACGCCCAAACTCCAGGACGTTTCACTTGGCGTTCGGGATCAGATTCTCACAAGTGTTCCTCACATGTTTCAAGATGTAAAACTGGACTCCGTCAAAATAAATAATTTGATGAAACTTGCATCAGCGCCCGGGTTTGAAAAACTCAATGAAAGCATTCGCCAGGATATGTTGAATGCGTTAGCTCTTCGCCCTGATAATGTTCAACTCGCAGAAGCCTTAGCGGAACTCGCCAACTCCGCAAAATTTCGTGACGATAAACGCTCGGCAAGACAGACCATCATGAAGGTCGACGAAAGCATTCGCTGATCTCAGCAGTGTAAGCATGCTAAGATCAAACGATTGAAGCGATCCGCAACCACATTAGCGCCTATAATTAAATAGTCCATCCTTTTTTAGTTCTCTTCTAATTCAACTTTGTCGATTTCGAGCTCCCTCAGACGACTATTATTGAGGGCTTAAAAAACTCAACGAAAGCATGAGGAAATAACATGGCAGAAGAAAAAATATTAACAAAACACCCTCAGGGTAAAACGGGACGAAACATCAGTGTCAAAAATTATGAAACGATGAAAAAAGCCATTTTAAAGACGTTGAGAAAAGAAGATTTGACTCATACAGAACTCATGAAGAGGATCAACAAGGATTTGAAAGAAACGTTCGAGCAAAATATTAGCTGGTATGCAGAAACAGTCAAACTTGATTTGGAGGCCAGAAAAATAATCGAACGTACTTCTTCAAAACCACAAAAATATCGAGTGAAAAAGTGAGGATAATTATATGAATGGACATCTTTATTTCGAAATACAAGCTGACGATCCAGGTCGAGCAACTAATTTTTATAAACAAATCTTCGATTGGAAGTTTGAAAAAGCAGAAGGATTACCTGTTGAATACTGGCGCATAGAAACAGGTGGTACAAGAGGTGGATTACTCAAACGTCCTGCGAAAACTCCACCGACGGAGTGTGGAACAAACGCATTCGTTTGTTCGATCGAAATGGATAATTTTGACGCAACAGCAAAAAAAATCTTAGGTGCCGGTGGTCAAGTTGCGCTGCCAAAGTTTGCAGTACCTGGCGTTTGCTGGCAAGGATATTTTCTGGATACGGAAGGAAACACGTTTGGAATCTTCCAGGCGGATGAATCGGCAAAGTAGCGTAGCGCGTGGGTCTAAGACCCGAACGTACTGGACTGGAGAATCCCATGGCGAAATTAGTTGTTTTCGATAGTGTGACGCTTGACGGATATTTTACAGATAAAAATAATGATATGAGTTGGGCTCACAAATCCGATCCCGAGTGGAACGAATTTGCTTCGCAAAATGCAAGCGGTGAGGGCACTCTCTTGTTTGGCAGGATTACATATGAGCTGATGGCAAGCTATTGGCCAACCTCTCATGCGATGAAAAATGATCCAGTTACAGCAGAGGGCATGAATCAAATGCCGAAAATTGTGTTTTCGAAAACCTTGAATAAGGTAACGTGGAACAATACGAGACTTGTGAAGGAAGGATTGGCTGACGAGGTACGAAAACTGAAAAAAGAGCTCAACGACGACATCACTATTCTTGGAAGCGGCACAATTGTTTCGCAATTATCGCAAGAGCGTTTAATCGATGAATATCATTTTGCGCTGATTCCAATCGTTCTTGGCCAGGGCAGGACACTGTTCGAAGGTGTTACGGAAAAGTTGCCACTGAAGCTTACAAAGACGCGAACCTTCAACAATGGAAATGTGATGCTCTATTACGCTATCTGACCAGTCACTTTTTTGCTTGATCTAAGGTCTCAATCCCTTCTTCTTTCGCGAGCGTTATAGCCTCTTGAACTATGCTTACGAGCACACGGGCACGATTTCCAGCCGGATCTTTTCCTTTTGGATCGAGCTGAATGGCTTGTTGAAAATCTTCTTCAGCCTCTTGAAATCGGCCAAGTCTCAGAAGCGTCTCGCCACGATTCACGAGAGCATTTGTGTCATACGCAAACTTTTCCAGAGTATTGTTGTAACGTGTTAGGGCCGCCTCGTATTGCTTTTGTTTTTGATAAATGTCCATAAGTGATTCCATCTCACAAAACTTCCTCCACTTACTAACGCACCAATTATGGGGAAAAGCCCTCATGAAATATTGTGATATCCGCAGCGGCTACGATACTATGTGCTAGTTGGCTAATCCGATTGAATGAACGTCATGAAATCATGAATGACAACCACGAACGAATTGCAATCAGCTTCAAATCACAGCGTCTGATGACAACCCTCGGCGCGCACCTCCTGACGGTAGAAGATGGTGAGGTTCAAATATTATTGCCATTTTCCGAACACCTTTCCCAACAGCACGGCTATGTTCATGCAGGCGCAATAACCAGTATTGTTGACAGTGCATGTGGATATGCAGCGCTGACTAAGGCGCCGCCCGAGTGCGAGGTTGTCACAGCCGAGTTCAAGATCAACTTCGTGCGACCTGCGATTGGCGAAAGATTCTTAGCAATCGGGAAGGTACAAAGTTCGGGCAAGCTTCTCACTATTTGCACAGGAGAAGTCCGAGCTTTTGTGGGAGCGGACTCTAAATTGATTGCGATCATGCAGGCAACTATTGTGAATGTTCGTTCGTAAACGCAGCAAATGTCTACCAACGCACCTAAACGACAAGCTTCCAAGCTAAACAAATCTGTCATCCAGTGGCTTCTTGATTCTGACCCTTCGATCCGTTGGCAGACGATGCAAGACTTGATCGGTGCACCGGCGGAGGAGGTCGCAGGCGAGCGCAGACGAGTCGCCACCGAGGGAAAAGGCGCAAGGCTGCTCGCACTTCAGGGAACCGACGGATCGTGGGCCGGCGCGGCGTGGAACCATGGGTGGGACTCCACAATGCACGTCCTGATGTTGTTGCGAGAATTCGGTCTCGATCCTGCGAGCGACGAGGCGCGTCATGCAATGAGCTCGGTTCGCGACCACGTGACATGGCGAGGTTGGGACTGGGATGGCACGTGGCGGGGTGTGGAATTTAGCGGCACACCATTCTTCGCAGGCGAGGTTGAGCCATGCATCAATGGCCAGGTGGCGGCGAGCGGTGCGTACTTCAGGCAAGACGTTAAGCGGATCATCGACCGCCTGCTCAGCGAGCAACTACTCGACGGCGGCTGGAACTGCGAGTCCGCCAATGGCTCGACGCGGTCATCATTTAACACCACGATCTGCGTGCTGGAAGCTTTGCTTGAATACGAACTAGCCGGCGGTCGCAGCATCGAGGTGATCGAGGCTCGCCTCCGCGGCCAGGAGTACCTCCTCCAACGCCGACTCCTCCGGCGGCAGACGACCGGTGAGATCATTGATCCAGCCTGGATGCGCTTCTCCTTCCCGACCTGGTGGCACTACGACGTGCTTCGTGCACTTGAGTACCTACGCAGGGCCGACGTCACGCCGGACGAGCGCGTAGCCGAGGCAATTGAGCTGGTCGAGTCGAAGCGCGACACCAACGGTCTGTGGCCGCTCGAGAACCAGCACCCTGGAACGATGCCAATTGAGGTGGACGAAGGCGAAGGCCGGCCGAGCCGGTGGAACACGCTGCGAGCGTTACGGGTGTTGGACTGGTATTCAGCAAAAGGCTAGCGAATCACTATAGATATAGTACTATATTTATAGTATTATCTAGCCAACACCGTCATTTTTCGTGTAACAAAAGTTGCAGTATAGGCAGGTCTGGATATTCTTTAAGTGACGATATTCAATAATCAAAAAAAGGAGCCATCCATGTCATATCCTGATCCGCGCTATTTAGATGATGACGGGCAGATTAGTGCAATTTTCCGTCCTGCACACGATCATGAACCGGATCTGAAAATTGGTTCACGTGCAGTTATAAGTTACTTAGCTAGTGGCGAATCCACGCACGGACAATTCGGATTGTATAAATGGGAAGTGAAACCGAATACACCAGGAGCGAATCCACACTTTCACAGAACGATGTCGGAATCCTTCTTCGTGCTATCAGGAAGAGTGCGAATGTTTAATGGAGAACGCTGGATCGATGCAACTGCCGGAGATTTTCTTTACGTGCCTGAAGGTGGATTACACGGGTTCGGAAATGAGTCTGATGAGCCGGCATCAATGCTGATTCTTTTCGCACCCGGCGCACCACGCGAAGGATATTTTCAAGCACTCGCTGAAATTGCTGCAGGTCGTAAAGTCAGTGAAGAAGAATTTGCCGAAATTTGTATGCAACATGATAACTATTTTGTCGATCCCAATTCCCAGGCACTTTACAACAAATTACGTTCCAAGAATCCATAATTGAAATCTACTATGAACCGGAAATTACGCGGCGTAATTCTTCCTGATGATCATCTCCCCATTTCCCTAATGCATTAATGACTGGCAGAACGGTGCGCCCTAATACAGTCAAAGCATATTCAACTCTTGGCGGCAGCTCCGCATATATTTTCTTGGCAACAAGCCCGTGTTGTTCCAGTTGATTCAATTGAACGTTTAATACTCTTCGCGTGGCTCCCGGGATACGTCTTTGTAGATCGCCCGGACGCTTTACACCTTGTGAAATGAAATAGATCAGGTGAATTTTCCACTTGCCATAGATCACTTCCCTGACAAGATCGAGTCCACAATTCAGTTTAATCGGATTCTTTCGCTGGTACATAACCCAAAACTCAGAAGAATGTTCTATCAATCATTGTAATACACCATAGGGATTAATTTATCCGTATTGGATTTCATTTTCCGTATTGATGAAACTCAGCCGCCAAACAATAATTGATTTTGGAAAAGTAAAAAGGAGTATAACAATGAAGATACCAAATCCAATCGTAGCTTTCATAGACGCAACCAATCAGCACAACACCGAGGCCTTTCTTGGCACCTTGACTGAAACCGCCGTCATCAATGATGAAGGCCATGACTATCGTGGAATAGGCGAAATCAAAAAATGGAGCGACGAAAAAATAATCGGCGCAAAAGTCACGCTTGAACCAATCAAATCTGTTGAGCAGAGTGGAAAGACCATTGTAACCGCCAGGGTAGATGGCACCTTCGATAAAACAGGCCTACCTGATCCACTCGTATTGGATTTTCACTTTACGGTCGATTCCAATAAAGTCGCTGGATTAAGCATTCACCTTCCGAACAGCACTGAAGTTTAAGGCAAGAGAATTATCATGAACATTCAGGATGGAGAATCATTCATTCTCCATCCGGCCTTCTAGAAAATCCAAAGTACCGCTGTCATGGAAATCTGTTTACAGTGAATAGTACTATACATATAGTACTATGTCCCATATGATAACCAAAGTTAGCATTAAGTCCTATTCGGACGAATGTTCTGATTGAAATGAAACAAGTTGTCCGGATCGTACTTCTGTTTTATTTCCGCCAGCCGTTTATAGTTTGGCCCATACACTGCTGAAACGCGTTCACCTTCATCTTCAGTCATGAAGTTCACATATGCACCGGCGGACGCAAAAGGGGCGGAGGCTTTAAAAAATTCACGAGCCCAACCGATGATTTTCTGATCATCCGCTGCAGTTTCCCATCGCCCGTGAACGTTGAGAATGAACTTTGCGTCGCGGTAACGATATGCCATTGCATCAGGCGAAACGCGATTCGCGGCGCCTGATACACAAGCAACAAAAATTTCACATTGGGGAGATGGCAGTTTTCCAGCGTAATCAATCATGGTATCGAAGGCGCCATCACTGAGGTCGGTAAAATTATGTGATTTCCAATAATTTCTGGCACCGGGTGTCAGCAAAGGATCAAAGGCTTGCTGCCATTGTGCATAGGGTTGTGTTCCAACGTGTTCACCGTGCAGAGTTCCGAACGCTCGAATACCGTCGATCAGTTTTTGGCCCGCGGCAGAATCGCCTCGATAAAACACTGCCAGCACAACAACTTCTTTTCCATGTACATTTTCAGGAAGAAAAGGCAGCGGAGGGGCTTGACGCATCACGACCCAAACATTTAAATCTTCCGGTGCGGATTTCATGAATTCTCGATAGTTCGACAAGACTTGTTTTGCTTGATCGAAAGGAAAAACGAGGAGACCGGCCAGAATTTCCGGACCGACAGGATGAAGTCCCAATTCGAATTGAGTTACAACTCCGAAATTCCCGCCACCACCACGAAGAGCCCAGAACAGATCTGCGTTTTCTGTTTCACTCGCCTGTCTCTTTTGACCGTCCGCTGTGATTACTTCTGCAGAAATGAGATTATCGATCGTAAATCCATGCTTGCGAGTAAGCCAGCCGAATCCACCGCCAAGTGTTAAACCTGCAATCCCTGTTGTGGAATTAATACCGACAGGCGTAGCCAGTCCGTGAGCCTGAACCGCTTCATCAAAATCGCGAAGTGTTGCTCCCGGATCGACATACGCACGCCTCTTCGTTGAATCCACTCTGACATTTTTTAGAGTTGAAAGATCGATCATAAGGCCGTTGTCCGAAACTGCATTTCCTGCAATGTTGTGACCGGCTCCACGAACGGTCAAGTCAAGTCTGTTCTCTTTCGCAAAGGCAATTGCCTGTTGAACATCTTCGGCGCCGCCACATCGCACAATGACTGCGGGACGCCGATCGATCATTGCATTCCAAATCTTTCGAATGTCGTTATAATCCGAGTCCTCCGGTAGTACAGTCCTGCCTTTGATTTTTCCTTTGAACTGCTCAATCTTTTGATTTAATTCAGCCATGTTGCACCTTCGTTTGTTCGTTGTTATCGCACATACATTATTTTTTCAATAACACAAAAATAGTAACCCTATACAATGGCGCTCTCCATGACTCAGCGTCCGCATTTCATGCCTGTAAGTCCGAAAAAGCAATTTGCTGCTCAGACTAACGAGTCTATTCTTAGGAAAAGATGGGCGACATTTTTTCTAACTTTTCTTTCCATTCCGGATCAAGAAATCCAACAGTTGCAAGAAAATTTGGATGAGACATTCCCGAACCGATGTAAGTCCATCGATTTGCCTGCAGTTGCACCTCATTAAATTCTTGAATTTGATCCTCAGTCAACTTCCGCCCTGTTGCTCGGATAAAGCTATCCAGATCGAACTGTACTTGCTGCACTAAACCGCGATCGAGGAATCCTCCCATTGCGACATATTCTTCAAACGCGTTCCTAATTTCTTCTTTGGTGTAATTCTCTGCGAGCGCTTCTATCATGAGTGTATCCAGCTTCGTATGCTGAGCCTCATCGATCCAATGATATTTCAACAGCCGCTTAAACTGCGGATCCAGGTTGTTTGTATCGCGAACGCTATCAGTGTAGTGAAGTTGAGTAAACCACTCGATGTGCAAAGTTAACAATGCGACTGCCAGTGGGTGATGTGACAGAACGGCTGCGGCTATCTCGCTTGGCGGGCCAATCACCTGGCAGGATGTCGCAAATCCTTTCTGGAATTCTTCGCGAAACATCTTGAACAGGTGAATATGCTTTGCCTCTTCACCGGCAAACGCAAGAAGTGCTCTAACCATGGTATCGTCACCATTGAGCCGTGGACGTGCATTATCCATCACAAATGGGAGAATGAACTCTTCCACAGTTCCGAATAAGGTTAGATAGGCATGGCCGCGAATCTGATTTAAAATTAATTTCTCTTGTGGTGTCAGAAATGAAAGAGGTTCTACTCGTGCCAGAGATTCCGGCAGAAACGGCTTGCTGAAATCAAGTTTGTTTTTTTCGCCAATAACATCTTGAATTGTCCACTTTACCTTTTCTGATGCTGCTAACGCTCCACTGTATGTGTAGTTGTGATACATTTTGTTTTCCTCCTAGAATTTTTCTGCTACACAACAATGGTAACGATGCTCAAACGCGCTCTCTATGATTCCGCGTCCGTACTTCATGATTCGAAATCCTAAAGAAGATGTTCGGTTGATCAAACGTCCGGAATCGTTGATCATAGATACTGAGGAAAAATAAAAATGGCTACAGACGTTCTTTCGAACGTGCTTCGAACGGTCAGGCTTACCGGAGCAGTCTTTTTTTATGTCGAAGCATCTCACCCGTGGTCTGCCATTACTTCTCCGACACATAAGTACATACCGCAGGTTATGCCTGACGCCGGGCACTTAATTCCGTATCATGTTGTTACACGCGGAGAATGTTTTGGCACTGTAAAAGGACTACCACCGGTTCATATGGAAGCAGGCGATGTGATTGTGTTTCCACACGGCGATTCGCATGTTATGACCAGTGATCCTGCAATTGAACCTCCCGAAGTTGAACATCCAACTCCTCCGCATACTCAACGTCCCTTTGTGTTGAAAGAGGGACCAGAGAATCAATCTGCGAAGACAACGCTTGTTTGTGGTTACCTGGGATGTGATGCGCGTCCGTTCAATCCACTGCTTTCCACATTACCCAGGGTCCTGCATGTGAAAGCCAGTACCGAGCCGAAAGCAGTATGGCTGAATAATTTCACACATTATGCTGCGATGGAGTCCAAAGAAAAAAGAGCAGGTGGAGAAGCTGTTCTGGCGCAGTTGAGTGAACTTCTGTTTGTTGAAGTAGTGCGAATTTATTTGGATTCGTTGCCGGCGGAACAGACAGGTTGGTTAGCCGGATTACGCGATCCTTTCATAGGACAAGCACTTGGTTTATTGCACGAACGTCCAACGCATGGCTGGGGTTTGGAAGAATTAGCACATGAAGTAGGAATCTCGCGGTCAGTACTCGCAGAACGATTTATGCATCTTGTTGGACAGCCTCCCATGCAATATCTAACTCATTGGCGGATGCAGATCGCATCTGGATTGCTCGCTCGTGGCTCTTCCAAAATTGCGCAAGTAGCTGATGAAGCTGGGTATGATTCGGAAGCTGCGTTCAGCCGCGCATTTAAAAAATTTGTCGGCGTCTCCCCTGCCGAATGGCGAAAACGAAAAACGTCCGCTTCAGCAATATAGGTGTAGACGTCGAAGTAATCGATTACCGCTTCGCGGAACCACTCAGTTAATCCTTCTATTGCGGAAAATTCATTCGCTGCATCAGACTTTCAAAACGGGGGTTGGATCGCAAAGGATCAAGCCGGGGATTCACCTTAATGCTGGTCATTGCATCCTCTCGATCATTGTAAGCACGTTCCAGCCAATCAATCGCGTCTTCCACTCTTCCTAAGCCAACATACACAACGGCAACGCTGTAGTTTGAACGATAAGGCAATCGATTAGGATTCTTTAAATCTTCAAGAATTTTTTCGGCCTCTTCAGTGCGTCCTGCCATTGCATTTGTATAACCAATTGTCGCAAGTACCGATGGAGTTGTAATCTTTGCAGCAATTAATTTATCCATTTCGACTAGAGCTTCCTGAAACATTGATTTTTTTATGAATGCCAGCGCCATATCCACTGAGGGACGAATGAAAGAAGGATCTAAAAGCGTTGTGTATCTATACTGTTCAATCGCTTTATCATATTGACGTGCGTAATGATAAATGTAACCCATAGTCCAGTGAACCACCGGTGAAAAGGGATCGAGATCCCTGGCTTTATGAACTTCATCCACTGCCTGTTGAAATTTTCCAAGAGTTGCTAATAAAACTGCATACCAGTGATGAGCCGTTGCATATCCAGGATTTAATTTCAAAGAGATTTCAAACTCTTTTTCCGCTTCTACAAAATTCCAATCGTAACGGAATAAAAACTCAGCAAGCGAACAATGTGCTTCCGCAAGCCCTGGCTCCAAATCCAACGCACGCAAAGCATATTGTTTTGCTAATGGATACGAATCCTTCGGCGGCAGAAAGCCATAGCTTCCAAGAATCCAAAAACTATCAGCCAATCCGGAATAGGCCAATGCAAAATTAGAATCTTCAAGAATCGCTTGTTCAAAATAATCCTTTGCCATCCGGAGCCCTTCTTCCGTTCTCTTATTCCAAAAAAATCTTCCTTTCAGATAGAGATCATAGGCTTTCCTATTTGAAGTCATTTTGCGGTTCATGCGTTTTTCTTCGGAACGCGTGAGCTGAATTTTCAATTTATCCGAGATTTGTTTCGCAATTTCTTCTTCGAGATTACAAACTTCGCATAAATCTGCACTGTAATGTTCTCCCCACAGCAAAGCGCCATCCGTGACATCGATTAATTCGACTTGCAGTTCCACTGCATCATCACGCTTAACAGCTCTTCCATTTAGTACCGCTCGAACATTCAATTCTCTTCCTGCCCGCAATGGTTCCACGTTCGTCCCGGCATAACGCAACACAGTGCTGTAGGCCATAACTCGGAGCTTTGGAATTTGAGAAAGAGCATTAATAATTGTCTCTGCAACACCACCCAGATATTCCATTTCAGGCTTGGATCCCTCTGTCGAAAATGGAAGTACAGCCAAAGAATCCACACTTTTTTTCGAACGGCGCCGTTTGGTTTTCACCAAATCAAATTCCGGAAAGTTAGAGGTTAGAAGACTGGGCGATCGTGGAACTGTTTTCAGAGCAAGATAAAGATCTTTCGCTGATTGAAACCGATCTGCTGGATTTTTTTCTAAGCAGAACATGATGATACGTTGAAGCTCTACTGGCACCGGACCACTATTTGTACCAAGATCTGGCGTTGAATCGTGAAGAATTGCTGCGAACGTTTCCACTGGAGTATTCCGCAAGAAAGGAGGCTTCCCTGTTAACATCTCATGAAAAAGACTGCCAAATGAAAAGATGTCTGAAGTCGCATCGACTTCAATACCTTTTATCTGCTCAGGAGACATATATCCAACCGTACCCAGGAGCATTCCAGGTTTTGTATCATCCGCGATCGTTCTTAACTGAGAGACCGCGTCAGAAAACGCTTCAAGTCTAAGCTGAGCCAGACCGAAATCCAGAATTTTTACACGATCATCGGTGATCAGATAAATATTTTCCGGCTTCAGATCTCTGTGAACAATTCCTTTTGAATGAGCCGCTACCAAACCATAGGCGATTTCAACGGCGATCTCCAGAGCTTTTTCCCAGCCAAGTGCGCCTTGATTCATCCGCGCTCGCAGCGTCATGCCATCAAGCAACTCCATTACCGCAAAAATAGAATCCTGATCTTTTCCGACATCAAATATTGAAAGAATGTTTTGATGCGACAGCGCTGCTAGTGCGCGAGTTTCTTTTTCAAAACGATCAACAAATTTTATGTCTTCAGCAAGATGTTTCGATAAAACTTTTAGCGCAACATCTCTTCCAAGGCGGGTATCGATCGCTCGATAGACGTCTCCCATCCCACCTCCACCAATAAAGGAGGAGATTTCGTAGGGCCCTAATAAGGTACCTTTTTCTATAGGCATTCCGTTAACCTTCTAAACACTGCTAGAACGAAAATATAATAATAAAAAACAAAAGATTGAGCACGCAATTGTCGTTTACAAAGATTTTACATCATGATATTTGTCGAATTTCGTGATTGAAATTCGACTATTCAAGAATATAGAAAATAACATAGAAAAACCGTCCAGACGGTTGACAACCGACCGTCCGGACGGTAAATTCCTTGTTTATGGCTATTTTGAAAACTAATTTAAAAGACAAGCTGTTGGACGCTGCGGAAGCGGCAGTTGTGCGTCAGGGAATTGGCAACTTAACTCTCGATGCTGTCGCTGCTGAAGCTGGGATGAGTAAAGGCGGATTATTGCATCATTTCCCTTCCAAAGACCTGCTTATAGAAGCGATGGTCCAACGTTCTGCAGATAATTGGCGGAATTGTTATATGGAACGTTATAGAAACACACCGGAAGGACCCGGAAGAATGTCACGGGCATTGTTGAGTCATTGTCTGTCTGAAGGTTGGAGTGAACAAGTCCGGCAGGGCTCTTCTGCGGTGTTTTCAGCACTCGCACAAAATCCTTCCTTAATCCAGCCAATGCGCGAAGCGTATAACGATCTCAATCAGCTGATAAAAAAAGATGGACTTCCCCCCGGAGTTGGCGAAATGATTGCTGCAGCGATCGATGGTTTATGGCTGTACTGGGTTCTGGGTTTGGCTAAAGTTGAGAAAGAGCTTCTTGATCGTGTGCATATTGCTATAGAAAATATATTAGCGAGTTACCTTCGCACACAGAAACTATCCAAACGCAAAGGCAAAGTTCAAAAGAAGAGACGCGCAGGAGGGCGCAGCGTATGAGCATTCATCGTTTAATAGGATTTTCTTTGCTGATCGTAGTTATTGGTATTGGTTTCGGCCTGGCGTCCTGGAAGTACAAATCGATTCAAGAAGCGAGCGCAGCATCAGCCAAATTGCCTGAACCGATGGAAACTGCAACTGTTGCCATTGCAAAAAATCGAAAACATACACAAACGACAACATCAATCGGGACGATCATAGCACTTCGATCCATTACGTTACAAAATGAAGTTCCTGGCACAGTTCGACAAGTGAATCTTGCTTCCGGCCGCGTTGTGGAAGCAGGAACAGTGCTTGTTACACTGGATGTATCTGTTGAACAAGCAGAGTTGAGTGAGCAAGTAGCGCGTGCATCACTCGCAGAAACATTACTTCAACGGATCGAAGCTGTTGGTGAGAGCCGTGCAATTTCAAAAACTGATCTTGATCGAGCCCGTGCTGAGCTTGATGTTGCAAAAGCCCAAGTGGAACGCACGAAAGCTGTAATCGATCGAAAAATCATTCGTGCACCCTTCCGTTCGCGCGTTGGAATCTCTGATGTTCATCCAGGTCAATATCTCGTTGAAGGAACTCAGCTGACCACGCTTCAAGGTGTGGATGAAGCTGTTCATGTTGATTTTGCGGTTGCACAGCAGGTCGCTGCAACCTTACGCCACGGAGATGCAGTCCAAATATTTTCTGCAGCCAACTCCCCTGCTACTTCGGCTTCAATCGTTGCAATTGATTCACGTGTGGATCCAACAACACGCAATGCGACAGTCCGCGCGAAGATTGCAAATGCAGAGGACGCCCCAGCACCTGGTGCTTCAGTGCGCGTTCAAGTTTCAGTTGGACAACAGCTAACAGCTGTTTCAATTCCTGTGAGTTCGCTGCGGAAAGGTCCTGACGGAGACCATGTGTTTGTCATTCAATCCGAAAAGGACGGCAAGAAACGTGCACACATACGTCAAGTTGTAAGCGGAGCGATGCTGGGCGATGAAGTTCTAATACTCAAAGGATTATCTGCCGGAGACTACGTTGCTGCGTCCGGCTCCTTTAAATTGCGTGAAGCAGCGCTGGTAGCATTAACGAACGATCCCGGTGAATCAAATGGAAGTCAATAACAATGGACACTAAGAGGAAATCATAGTCACACAACAAGGATTTCAGTATGCGCTCATTTACAGATACCTTCATAAAGCATCCAGTCATTGCAATTGTAGTCAACCTTGTGATTTTGCTCGTTGGTTGGCGCGCGATATCGACCTTACCAGTTCAACAATATCCAACGATCGAAAGTTCTTCAGTCATCATCACGACTGTTTATTACGGTGCGAGTGCTGAGACAGTTCGTGGCTTCTTAACGACACCGATCGAACGTGTTGTTTCAGCAATCAGCGGCGTGGACTACATCGAGTCCACAAGCCGAGCCGGCATCAGCACGATTACTGTCCGATTAAAATTGAATCACAGCAGCACTGCAGCGTTAGCGGAAATTAATGCACGGCTTCAAGAGGTGCGTGCTGAACTTCCAGCAGAAGCCGAGCCGCCGATTGTTGAAGTCCAACGTTCTGACCGGCCTTATGCAACTTTTTATATTAGCTTCACATCCACAGAACGAGATGTTCCGGCAATCACCGACTGGCTGTTACGTACACTTCAACCGCAACTTGCGACACTCACAGGCGTGCAACGTGTGACGATCGAAGGTGGACGGCAGATCGCGATGCGCGTTTGGATCGATCCGGATCGTCTTGCAGCGCTGAACCTTTCACCTGGCGATGTTCACGCAGCATTGCAACGCAACAATTATCTTGCTGCTGTTGGTCAAACGAAAGGAAACCTTGTGCAAGTCAACTTGCTTGCAAATACGGATCTGCGTTCTGTTGATGAATTCGCAAAGTTAATCGTTGCAGATCGTAACGGTGCGATTGTTCGCCTCACTGATGTTGCGCGAGTTGAGCTTGGAGCCGAAGAAGGAAGTTTTGTTGCGAAAGTCAGCGAGAAAGAGGGAGTGTATCTCGGAGTATGGCCGCTTGCTGGTGTGAATGAAATCGAAGTTGCACACCGGCTCCGTGATGAAATGGAACGGATCCGGCCTACGTTACCCAAAGACGTCGATATGCGTCTTGTTTGGGATGGAACGATGTTCATGGAAGACGCATTAAAAGAAATTACAAAGACGCTTCTTGAAACCATTCTCATTGTGGGTATTGCAGTGTTTTTATTTATGGGATCAATCCGCACAGCACTCGTTCCTCTTGTTGCGATGCCGATATCACTTGTAGGCGCTGCAATTGTGATGGTCGCATTCGGTTTCAGTCTGAATCTTCTTACAATTTTAGCAATCGTACTGTCCGTCGGTCTTGTCGTAGATGATGCAATCGTTGTTGTTGAAAATGTTGAACGCCATGTACGTCTTGGAAAACGCCGTATTGACGCAGCTTTGATTGGCGCGCGTGAACTTGTTGGTCCCATCATTGCAATGACAATCACGCTTGCAGCCGTGTATACACCAATCGGATTTCAAGGCGGATTAACCGGATCGTTGTTTTTGGAATTTGCAATCACACTTGCAGCAGCCGTCATTGTCTCCGGTATTGTAGCCGTTACACTTTCTCCGGTGATGAGCTCACGTTTCGTTCATTCACGCGGAAAAGAAGGACGACTCACCTCATTCGTGAATCATGTTTTTGATTTAATCCGTTTTGGTTACGCACGATTGCTTGACGGCGCACTCAAGATGCGATGGGCAATTGTTGTTGCCTCGTTGTTAATCATGATTGCAGCGTGGCCGTTGTATCAATTCTCGCGTAAAGAGCTTGCACCGGTAGAAGATCAAAGCCATATCAGTCTCTTCATGGAAGCTTCACCTGATTCCACACTTGCTGCAACAAACAAAGAATCATTGGACGTAATAAATAAAATCACATCGTTCAAAGAAGCTGACTTTATGTGGTCGCTGACTGCCGCATGGGGTGGTTTCGGTGGTATGGTCACGAAGGATTGGAAGGAACGACCGCGATCAACTGAAGAAATGTATGGAGAAGTGTTTGGCACCGTTTCGCAATCTCCGGGTTTACGTGTTTTTCCGCGGCTTGATCCTCCATTGCCTACTCCAGGACAGTATGATGTCGAACTTGTTTTGCAGAGTGATGCCTCATCCGAAGAAATGCTTGAAACTGCAAACTCAGTTCTTGCGGCCGGCTGGCAGAGTGGAAAATTTTTATACGTTGATACGGATTTGAAAATTGATCTACCTGAAGCTCGTGTCTTAATTGATCGCGAAAAGATTGCCGATCTTGGATTAGATTTGGCAGGTGTTGGGCGTGAACTGGGTACATTGTTAGGCGGAGCATATGTAAATCGATTTAATTTTTACGATCGCAGCTATAAAGTCATTCCTCAAATCGGAGATGAAAATCGTACGACTCTAGGTCCGCTTCTTGATCTGAAAATCAAAACACCAGATGGACAGTTGGTGCCTGTATCAACATTTACGAGCATTGAAACAAGTACAGCCCCTCGCGCATTAAATCGTTTTCAGCAGCGAAATGCTGTACGCGTTTTTGGCGGTGTCCAACCAGGCGTTACTAAAGAAGAAGGACTTCAAGTTCTGGAAAAAGCTGCTATCGCAGCTGGATCAGGCATTGATATCGATTATGCTGGCGAGTCTCGTCAGATCCGGCTCGAAGGTTCAGCGCTCACAACAACATTAGGCTTCGCTGTTATCCTTATATATCTCGTACTTGCTGCACAGTTCAGCAGTTTCCGGGATCCCTTGATTGTACTTTTAGGTTCAGTCCCACTCGCAATCTCAGGAGCATTGATCTTTAGCTTTCTTGATCTGACTACGATTAATATTTATTCGCAAGTTGGACTCATCACACTTGTCGGTTTGATTGCTAAGAACGGTATCCTGATCGTTCAGTTCGCTAATACCCTGCAAACCAACGGGGCTCCAAAAGAAGTTGCTTTGCGCGAAGCTGCATTAACACGGCTTCGGCCGGTACTGATGACGTCAGCCGCCACTGTCTTCGGGCATCTTCCACTCGTACTTGTATCAGGTCCTGGAGCCGAAGCTCGGAACAGTATCGGAACCGTTCTTGTCTCGGGAATGACTCTGGGCACGATTTTTACTTTATTCGTAGTGCCAGTTTTCTATTCTTTGATTGCTGCACATCACACAAAAATAGCGGAGAATGAAGAAATTCAAAGCGAAGCATTACAGATTGATGGGCAGCACCAGGGCGCTTGAGCGGCACCGTGTCCTACCAGGTTAGATCATGCCGGAATTGCCAGACGTTGTCATTTACATTGAAGCCTTACAGAAAAGGATTCTAGGCGAAACGCTTGATGCAGTGCGTATCGTGAGCCCTTTTTTGTTGCGTACGGCAATCCCACCTATCAGCAGCGTTGAGCAAAAGAAGGTTCTGCATCTTCGAAGGATTGGCAAACGCATTTGTATTGGCCTGGAAAACGATCACTGGTTGGTATTGCATCTGATGATTGCCGGGCGATTGCACTGGCATCAGCGTGGAGCCGAAATTTCACCACATCGCAATTTTGCTGCATTCGATTTTTCCACAGGAAGCCTTCTTTGGAGTGAAGCTGGTTCAAAAAAGCGTGCCTCGCTTCATGTTGTCGCAGGAGAAGAGGGTCTTCGCACCATGGATCCAGGCGGCGTGGATGTCTTGCAATGCAGCCTGGAAGATTTTTCAAAAATTTTGCTTTCAGCAAATCATACTCTTAAGCGTTCTCTCACCGATCCTAGATTTTTTAGCGGAATCGGTAATGCATACTCCGATGAAATTTTGTTCGAAGCCAAACTCTCACCTATCAAAATGACGCAAAAGCTCACTTCTGAAGAAATAAAACGATTGTTCGAGGCAGTTCAATCAACGCTCACACAATGGATTCACCGGCTCCGTGAACATTATGGGGAGAAATTTCCGGAAAAAGTAACCGCGTTTCGCGATGGAATGGCGGTTCATGGACGATATAAAAAACCTTGCCCACGCTGTAATACGATGATTCAACGCATCCGGTATGCTTCTAATGAAACGAACTATTGCCCAACCTGCCAGACTGGCGGCCGGCTTCTTGCTGATCGCGCTTTGTCGCGTCTTTTAAAGGAAGACTGGCCAAAATCGCTTGATGAACTGGAACTCCGCCACGCAAAACTGAAGTGATTCCTTTGCATGTAGGGGCGGGTCTAAGACCCGCCCGCAGAATCCGACGGCAGCTGAGGGAGTTCGCATAATCTCAGCGATTCAGCGGCAAAATCTTCGTTCACTCCCAATTTCGACCGTCTTAGTTGTCGATACCTAATGAAAAGGAGAAATGTTATGAGCCTGGCACAAATATCGACAATTGAAACCAAAGCACCTTCTTCGAGTCAAAGTAGGAATAGCAAAATCCAAAGAATACAAATGAAATATGAAGATATTGGATCAGGTATCGCATCGATCCATTTGAATGGACGTCTGGATATGCTCGGTGTAGAAAAAATCGATCTGAAGTTTACAACCTTGACAGCAACGCAAAGGAAGTCAGTGATTGTTGATCTTCGTGATGTGGAATTAATCGTTTCCGTTGGGCTTGGTCTGCTCATTAGAAATGCAAATACACTAAAGGCTCACGGCAAAATAATGATTTTGCTGAATCCACAACCCCGCGTTGAAAAAGTGATTCGAATAGCGGGGCTCGAAGAACTCTTGCCGATTGAATTCAGCCTTACCGATGCGCTAAAAAGAATTAAAGCGAACGAGAAACAATTCTTTCAAACATCTACTGCAACGACCTCAGCTCTTGAATTGTTTAAGCGATAGAATTTCAAATCGTAGCTTGTTGACTCGGGAATCGGATGGCTGCAACAACAGCCAACGCGCAAAAATAAAAACCGATTCCCTGCGCAAATGCAATTCCTGAATTCAAATCCGCAGCATCGAGCTTGAATTTGCTGTTCAAAAATCTCCACTTCGTGCTGCGCTTTCTCCCGATTGAGACATTGCTTTTGGTTTCATGTTGAGGAAATGTTATCTAAAGTAGGATGCTAGAATTCAAACTGGAACACATTTTTTCATTCAACGGAAACCTGGCCAACCCTGAAATGATCGGCCCAGTGGCGGAAGGAATTCGCATCAATTTCTATTCCGCTGGTGGCGAAATCACTGGACCCAAGCTCAAGGGTAGAGTGCTGGCGGTGGGAGGTGATTGGTTCATCGTACGCCGGGATGGAATTGGGCTTCTCGATGTTCGCACAACCTTTGAATCAAGTGATGGGGCTTTAATCCTGGCAACCTACAAAGGAATTATCGATTTTGGAGAAGATGCTTTCGAAATGTTTCTCCGTGGCGATATGCCTGATACAGCACAAATTCGGACGTCACCTCAATTTTCTACCAGTCATCCAGACTACCTCTGGATGAACCGGCTGCAATGTGTCGGAATCGGCGAGTTTCGAAAAGCCAGCAACAATGCGCTATACGATATCTACGCAATCCGTTGATAGTAGTACTATATCCATAGTACTAGTGCATCAGGCTCAGTTTGAAAATGCGTTTTTGGAGTTTACTTCGAGAAAGAAGTTCAGGACTTGCTCATTCTGCTGAAACCATTCCATCCACATCGTGAAATCTTTCGGAATCCCTGTTCCTGTCAATTCAAGAAGTGCCAGATGAGCAAGATCCCCTGCGGGAGAATTTTCATCTTTTAGAACGAATACGAATTCCCTGACTACATCCGGATGCCGTATTTTAATCAATCCTCTCGCGGCAGCGTGGCGGACATTCTTGTTTTTGTCGTTCAGAGTTGCTGCGAGCGGCTTGATTGCGTGGACACTATGAGTATTCCCCAAAGCTTCACAAGCCGCTTGCCGTACTTCCGGATACTGATCTTTCAATAAAGCAAAGAGTGATTCCATCGAATGTTGTGCCCCTTGAAGCTTTTCTGATACTAGAGCATTACGAGCTTTTACAGGATCTCTAGACGCAGAAATTTCTAAGTCATTTCCACATCGTTCCATATCTTTGCTTTGCTGTTTCATCTTTTCAAATACATTCTTAACGCGAGCATCTTTCAATTGTTTCAATTCATAAGCAACTGTGCATCGTAGTTCGATTGGCTCACTTTGATCCACAAGAATTGGCAACAAAATATCTACGGCTTCTTCCCCTAAAGCCATCCTGATCGCCGTGGCATCATTCTCTCTAAGTTCTAGAGTTTCTACTCTATTGTGGAGGCGTTGAATTTGAGGCGTCATGAATTCCTTTACAGGTGAAGGATGTTTCCACGCGTAATAAATAAGGATTGCTGCGAATATGGACAAAGAAATAATGGGCGCTTTAAACCTCATTGTGTTAACCGATCCCTATTTTCAATCCACCATTCTTCCCATCTTGCTGCATCAAGCTGAAAATTTTCACCTGTGATATTGATAAGCGCCTTTAAGGCAGAATCTTGCACGAATGAATCAGAATCGCTGAGTGCATCAAGAAGTGGTTCCACCAAATTCGGATCTCTTGAATTGGCCAGAATAGCGGCGGCAGTTCTGCGCACAAAGTCTACTTCATCATGAAGACAGACAACCAGCGATGCTAACGCTTTCTCCGTACCAATGGATCCCAATGCTGCAATAGCATGCTGTCTCACAGACATGTCTTTATGACTCAGCAAATCAATCAAAACATTCGTCGATGCGGGATCCTTCTTTTGTGCGAGTATTCCAATAATGTCTGTGGTGAGTCGAACATTTGCCTGTGTCTTTTCATATTTCAAAACTCCACTGAGCACTTCTACAACTCTTGATTCCTCCTTTCTTTGACGCAGAGCATCACGAGCCGCAACCGCGACATTGGCGTTATCATCTAAAAGGGGAATAATCAGTACATCGATCGCTTCACGGTCTTCAATCTTTCCAAGCTCAATTGCTGCCTTCTGCCGAACCAATACTTCTTCGTGGTGTACTGCTTGCTTAAGCGACTCAAGATTGCTGAAATCTTGCTCGCCGATTAACTTACGATCGCCGCTTAACCTGATGTTTAATCTCAATGTTTCCAACGATCCTTTGGCTGTCTCCCGAACGTCTTCGTTTTCGTCTTTTGTTGCGCTCATGAGTGGATCGATGGCGAGCGAATTTTGCGAAGGGCCCAAAATCCTTGCTGCACTTCGCCGAAACCGCCAATCATTGTGCTTGAGCATTTCAAACAGGTAATCAAAAGCCTGATCTCGCATTTGAATTAATTCTTCTTCTGATCTCATTCTTACTTTGGGATCTTCGTCATTGACGGCGCTGTTCATGAGTTGTGCGATTGGACTCGAATCTTCCTGTATGGTCGTGCCTGAAATACGGCCGTCCCGTTTTTGCAAAGTCTGCAAAAGCCACGTCTGCCATTCCGAATGATCGTTACCAAAATCAAGACCGTTTGCGATATTCATCAATGCATGTCTTGCCCCCTGCCGTACTTGTGTTTTCTCTTCCGATTCAAGAACCATGATCAAAGGAACAATCGCTGCACGACTTTTTTTTCTACCAAGCTCATAAGCCGCAGTCCAGCGAACTTCTGGATCGATGTCTACAAGACGATCAATCATATGGCTGATTACACGTTCATCGTCCTGATCACCAAACGCATGGATTATGCTTTTGCGCACGTTTGCATTTTCGTCGTTTACCTTCTGTTCAAGAGCCACTAGAGCACGCTCGTCCTTGATACGGCCCAACGCAGTAACAACGTTTGCACGGACGCGCCAATTGGAATCACCCAGCGCGTTAATTAAAGGTTCAACGACAATATTAAAATCGGCCATGTCCTGAAATTTTGGATATGGGGGCATGGGATGTCCAGAAGCGGCAAAATGGAATATTGCGATGGCAGCATTCTCGCGATCCACTGGATTCTGTGATTTCAACTTTTCGAGATGACTATCGAGTCTGGCCTTATCCTGTGGAAGCATTCGCTCAGAGGGCTGGCTGTAGGCTGGATAATAAATAACAAAGCTAACAAAGAAAAAAACTATGATCCACTTAGGATTCATCGTCCGCCCGCCCCCGTTGACCCCATTATAGTGTAAACGCAGTTGAGTCCTAAAAGACTTGTGCGACGCAGATCTGTTGGAATTTTTAAGCGATAAGCACTTATGTCGCGGCCATTGCCTCAATTTCCAGTTTCCATTTTGGATCCAAAAGTTGGCAACAGATCACTGTTAATGCTGGTTCGTGCGAGCCAAGAAACCTGACTCGCATGCGCACATTGGGTTCGTCGTACTTTGGATCAGCGAGATACATCCGAAGCGAAACCAGATTGTGAAAGTCCATATCGGCAGACCGAAGGAGTGTTCGAATGTGGGTCCAGATAATTTCGGCCTGCTCTTCGAACGATTCCGGCATCGTCTTTCCATCAGACAAATATCCATTTAGGCCGCTGATGATTAAGATCCGCGAGTTCCCGGATATCTCGATTGCGTGGCTATAGCATCGATACTGCGGAAATAATTCCTTTGGATTATGTTTGATCACTGGCATAGTAAAGCCTCCCTAAAAAATTATATATTGAATAGTTGGATGGAGAGGAATGTCAAAGAAGCCCTAAGCAGGCCTCCACGTTCTTTCAATGACTTCGCGCCCATGATTTTGCTTCCCTCTTTTCTTGAAATATTTGACACTCGGAGAGTGGGACCCGACATACGAAAGATCATGAACTAGAAACCATATGGGTGAAACAGGATACAAAGCATACTTCGGAAGTAGCCTCGCCTTGCTCTTGTCAGAAAAGCTAAAGGTTGTATATCCAGAATTCAAGGCTGAAGTTTTTTGCAAGGAAACTAAAAGGTCTATCAACCATCTGGAGCTTAAGGCCAGAGTAAGCCTTATTGCGGAAGGGCTTCGCAAATTTCTGCCAGAGGAATATCCGAAAGCACTTTCAATTCTTCATAAAATCCTTGGGCCGGAAAATAAAAAAGAAACCGGAATGTTTGCGACAGGATACTGGCTAATGCCCGTTGCTAAATTTGTGGAAGTGTACGGACTCGAAGATTACAAATTATCAGTCGATGCAATTTATGAAATAACAAAACGCCATACAGGTGAATACGCGATACGTCCTTTCATAAAGAAATATCCAGAAAAGACCTTACGGATTATGAATCGCTGGGCCCAGGACAAAAATGTTCATGTCAGGAGGCTTGCGAGTGAAGGAATTAGACCGAGGCTTCCCTGGGCACAAAAGCTATCTCTTTTTATTGACGACCCCTCCCCTGTTTTCAAAATTCTTGAACATTTGAAAGATGATTCATCGAGATTTGTTCAAAAGTCGGTAGGAAATAACATCAACGATTATTTGAAAGAAAACCCTGCCGAGACACGAAAACTGCTCGCTGAATGGCGCAATAATCCAACACCTCAAAGGCGTTGGATTATTTCCCATGCCTTAAGAAACGAAAAATAGAAATAGGCTGTTTTCTCTCCATACTCCATCTATTTTGATCCCTAAAGACCAATTCTTACGCATGTTGTGTTGATGGACTTATCAACATAAAAGTTGCTTCCATTCTGAAAATTAGGAGAAATCAAAATGTCATCACCAAGAATTTCAAGCACACCTACAACGCCTGCTCCAATTCCGCCAGTAGAAACCCCGGTAACTGAACCTAAGAAAACAGAAGTTACGCCTGCAGCAAGCACTCCTGCTCAAGCGCCTGCTTCCACGCCAACGTCATCGGGGCCATCACAACTGGCAGAAGATAAATTACAAGCCGACACCAAAGCAGCAGAACTTCACGGACAGGTAGATAAGAAAGAAGGAAGCACTCAAAAAGAGGCGCTCACAGACGAACAGAAAAAAGTGGATGAATTGATCGCCAGCGGTCAAAAACTAAGTGCCGACAAAATTACGGACGAAATATTTTATAACCGGTTTCCAACATTAAAAGGAGCCAACCTTACAGCTGGAAGTCCAGAAGCCGAGACATGGAAGGAAATTAAGAGAGACATTGTTGACCCCCGAATGCCAGCCACCGAAAAAGCTCCGCCTAAATTGAAAATCAATAAGAGCACTTCGAAAGCGGATGGCCCACAGCAGTGTGATCCGGGTGTGGAGACTAAACTTCAAGCTGATCTCCGCGCTGCAGAGCTTCAAAAAATGCTTGGAGCGCAATCAGCCCCTTCACAAACAAATCTCTCATCTGAACAGAAGCGTGTTGATCAGTTGCTCAAGGAAAACACAAAATGGGATGCCGACAAACTTACCGATCAGATTTTTTCTGAACGTCATCCGGATGCGTTGAAAGATACTTCGATTACCAGTGACAGCCCGGAATATGCAGAATGGCAAAAAATCAAAACGGGAATCGTTGAACCGCGCCTCAAGGAAGCACAAGACGTTCGAGCTGCTGATGTAGATACAAAGTGGAATGTCGAATTGCACAATGATAGTTCGGTTTTTGCAAAAGTAGATGAGCTCTTTTACAAAGAGTTTCCAGACATGAAAGGCAAAGACATCGAATCTGGTTCTAAAGAACAAAAAGAATATAAAAGAATTTTGAATGAAGTGAAGGAAAGCAATAAGGAAGTTTTGCAAAACAAATACAACGATGCAATTTCAGTTGGAGTCAAAGAATTTCCTGGCTTGGAACCCAAAGTGCTTAAAGCGCTCTTAGTTTCTGAAAGCAAATTTGAAACACAAGTAGTCAATGCCTCAGGGTTTACTGGAATTGCTCAATTTGGTCGTCCCGCAGCTGCCAGCTCAGGTCTGATTGTGGATGGCAATGTGGATGAACGGAAAGAGCCTGAAAAAGCAATTCCAGCCGCTGCTCGCCATTTGAAAGACAAATCGGAAAAACTTGAAACAATGGCTTTCTCAAAATATGGCACGCCTCAGGGAGATCAGTATTGGAAATATGTAACCGCAGCGTACAACGGCGGAGAGAAAGCGGTGACTATTGCGATGTCAACTGCCTACAATAATGCGTACGCGGACGCAAAAGCTCAGGGAATGGACGACCAGGCTGCGGCTCAATATTCATCAGACTTTGCGACTAAGTGGGAAAATTTGTTGGAACCTCGGGATAATCCAACCAAATCTCCGCTCTATGCCGCAACCAGCAAAGAATTTCCAGCGATTGCTGAAGCGAAATATCATGAAATCGGTGGTTATGCGGAAAAAATTCTAACGCTAGCTCGCGAAGGCGTTTTGATAAAAGCAGGAAAACCAGCATTTTACGAAGACTGAGTCTTTGCGACTGGTTCGGTCGATCAGGATACAGATTGTTTTAAAGGCAAACGGACTTGGAAACGTGTATTCCCAGGCCGGGAATCAACACTAATATTCCCATGATGTCTACGAATGATTCGGTAGACTGTATCTAATCCAAGTCCTGTTCCTTCACCCATCTTCTTTGTCGTAAAAAATGGTTCGAAAATTTTGCCTTTGATTTCCTCTGGGATTCCTGAACCCGTATCGAAAATCTCTACTAATATACAATTCTGCTCCATTGCCGTACGGATTGTTAGCTTCCCACCGTTTTTCATCGCATCCGCAGCATTGTCAATTAAGTTGGTCCATACCTGATTCAGCTCGCTTCCATATATGTTTACAAGCGGCAATGTTTTATCAAACTGCTTTTCGATTGTAATTCCGTGCTTGAGTTTGTATTTCAACATAATAAGTGTACTTTCAAGCCCATGATGTATATCGACTTCTTGAATAGGGGCTTGATCCATAAACGTATATTCTTTGATCGCTTTCACCAGTTCAGAAATCCGTTCGACGCTTGATTCAATTTCTTTTGTTAGCTTTCGTGCGAGTACTTGAGAAACGATACGCTTCAGAGCATCCCCAAATGCTTCATCACCCGCTTGCTGTTGCAATGATTCGAGCCATGAAACTTCCAGCGCGGTTTCCGCTAATACGGAAGCAAACTTCCATCCTTCCTGGATATGTTGATTCTCAAACCATGATGTGATCTCTTCCTCTTTCTCACTTTGAGTAAGAGAATCCATCAAGATCGGGGCCTGTGTTGTTGAGCAAGGCTTGACGTTCTAAATGTAGAATCGCTTTCCGCTGTTCAGCGCTTAAATTTCGATTTTCCAGCTGCGAAGTTGCTTCACGCAAAGATTCCTGTGCTTCACTGAGTGCAACGGCGGCTCGTTTTGCTGAAGCGGCAGGATTATTTAATTCATGAGCCAGTCCTGCTGATAATTTTCCAAGCGAAGCAAGTTTATCTCTTTGTTGATCTTCTCTCGCTACCCAACGTATGCGGTCACTCATCATGCCGACCAAACGTTGTGTCAATATTGGTGCCTCGCGGATCATTTCAGGAAAAAGATCGATGCTTCCTACAAGCACTCTGCTTAAAGCGGCTGCTCGCACGGTGCCAGGCCAATGTGTCAGCCGTGAATATGGAAGCTTGCCTGTGATCTCACCGGGCTCCATGTCCCATACACGAAACTCATGAGAATCGGATTCACGGCGAAACTGAAGATTTCCTTCAAGCAAAATAGCAAATGTATCTGCAGGCTCCCCTTCCTTCGATACAATTTCTCCGATGCTTAACGTAGTTTCTTTAACGCGATCGGCTAACCAAATTAGCTCATCGTCAGGAACATCAGCGATTTCAGGAACGATTTTCAGTTCTTGTGCAATTTTCTTAGACTTCGTGTCTGTCATGTTTACAATTTACTCAAATATTGATGAATAAGTTGAACAGCAATCGAGCCCTCACCTACTCCCGAAGCAACTCGTTTGATGGATCCGTGCCGCACATCTCCAACAACAAATATTCCTGGGACGCTTGCTTCCAGCAAACCCGGATCTCGCTCTAAGGGCCAACCTTTAGGATGTTCGCCGTTGCGAATTAGATCAGGACCAGAAAGAATGAAGCCTCGTTCATCACATTCCAGAAGTCCTTCTACGCAAAACGCGTGAGGTTTCGCACCAATAAATATGAAGAGATAGTTTGTGGGAACCGTTTGCTTTTCACCAGTTGTGGAGCAGTGAATGGAAATTGCTTCCAGATGATCATTTCCATGAACTTCAACAATTTCGGAATTGTATTGAACGGTAATTTTTTCAGTACGCTGTATCCGGTCGATTAAATACTGAGACATGCTGCTTTTGAGTGAATTGCCGCGAACCAACATGACAACACGTTCTGCATGGCCTGCGAAATGAACTGCGGCTTGCCCTGCCGAATTCGCGCCACCTACCATGTAAACAGTTTCACCGCGGCATTCGAGTGCTTCAGCCATGGCAGCGCCATAGTAAATTCCTGCTCCATTCAGACGTTCGATCCCAGGCACTTGCAATTTCCGCCATTGCACACCTGTAGCGATCAACAGTGCATGACATCGAATTTCTGTTCCATTTGCGAGCTCAATGATTTTGTAAGAACCATCAACACGCACACGAGTTGCTTCTTGCGGCGCAAGAATTTCTACTCCAAAACGGCGGGCTTGCATCACACCTCTGCGAGTTAAATCTGAACCGGTCAGCCCTGCCGGAAATCCCAGATAATTTTCTATTTTGGAACTCTGCGCCGCTTGTCCGCCGGGAGCTTCACGTTCAATCATCACTGTGCGAAGTCCTTCAGACGCACCATAAACTGCAGCGGCAAGGCCGGAAGGGCCACTCCCTATGATTACAAGATCATAGAAGTCCGTCTCGGCTCTTGTTTGCAATCCGATCCGGTCCGCAATTTCGGCCGGCGATGGCGCATACAATTTCGATCCATCTGCAAAAAACACTACCGGTAATTTGTTTAGTTCACTCTCATCCAAAACTTCCACAAGACTTCGAACTTCACTATCACGATCTTTTGTTTCAATATCCAGCCAGCGATAAGGCTGATTGTAACGAGCAAGAAAATCTTTCACGGCATGTGAAAGTGCTGACCATCGATTCCCCAATACACGGATGCCTTCAAAAGGACGTACATAATCAGCTTGCCAGTCTTCCAGAAGTTCATCCAACACTGGATATAGATTCTCCTCTGGTGGATGCCAGGGCTTCAGAAGATATTGATGAACATGAACCAAATTGATTGCAGCTATTGCGGCATTTGTATCGGCATAAGCGGTCAACAGAGCTCGTTTTGCGTCCGGAAAGATTTTGATCGCTTCCGAAAGAAAACTGACACCATCCATTTGTGGCATCCGCTGATCCACAAGCATCAAAGCCACAGAATCGTTGCGTTCTTTCAGTTGACGTAAAATTTCAAGAGCGGCTGCGCCGGATTCCGCACGCAAGACACGATATTCGGCACTGTATTGTCGTTTTAAATCTCTTTCGATTGACCGTAGTACATCTGGATCGTCATCTACGGTTAATAAAGTAGGCTTTGCCATAGATTTTTACCTGCGCTGAATTGTAGGGTTTCTATTTACAATAAGCAATTTCAAATTTAATGGTCATTTGCACCGCGTTTCAGTGTCGATTTTGGTCATTTCAGAACGATTATTAATGATTGGAGTTTTCAAAAATCACTGACAAAGGAGAATTGATATGCTCATCATTCGTGAAGTATTTACAGCAAAACCCGGACAGGCATCCAAGCTTGCCAAGTTATTTAGAAAGGCCTTCGGAGACGACGCAAACACGCGCATAATGACCGATTTTGTAGGGGACTATAACACTGTCATAGCAGAGATGCAGGTTAACAGTTTGGCAGAATTCGAAAAGCAAATGGAAGACTATAAATCAGGGAAACCAGATCCCAAGATGGATCCTGACGTCGCTAAGGAGATGTCGAATTATACTGAAATGTATATCAGCGGCCGCAGGGAGATTTACCAAATTATTGAATAGTCCGAAAACTTGTAGGGGCGGTCTTTACAGGCCGCCCAGCAACTTATAAGTTGCTAATTTTTGCTGAATCAAGCACCTCAATTTTGCCCTAACGGCAAGCAGGTGTTCCTGGAATTCCACAAGTCGATGCAACCAGATAACCACGAACCATTAGTTCCAATTTGATGAACTCTCCTGAAGTTGGAAGGAAACCTCCTAACATATCTTCCATGTGCACGGATAGCTTTCGATTTGAAGCTACCGCAAACCCGGTTGTCATTTGAGCGTTTCCTGATGCATAAATTCCGCCTCCAAGAATCGGACCAAATTCGTTGGCCTCAGCGAACGAACTTGCAGGTTGAAAATGACTTGTAAGACATGCATCTTGAGGATCCAGACAGCTTCGATGAATCGAAATTCGAAGAAGTGTACCAGCCAGATCATTCGGTTCAGTGTTGACGTACTTCCATTCATAATCTGTGACAATCAGCATCTTGCCTTCCGGTATCTTGAAATTATCTTCAAGCTCTCCAGTCGCAAACGTCCGTCTCATGAAGCAATCAAACAAGGGCGGCGTATCATTCACGTAACAATGCCGGATTAATGAAACTAATTCTTGCGGCTCAACACCCATGTGTGTTGAAGCACCAAAACACACTGGAACCGCAATGAGAAACATGAATGCGAATATTTTCCAAAGTTTTGAGTGAACCATAACGCACCTCCAGAACTTGAAGATGCGGACAGTACCCGGATATTCCTATAAACTTCAAAACTTTCGGAAAAACTATTTAGGGAATCTGTTTAAGGACTTCCTGACCGATTGCTTTTGCTTTTTCCAAAGCAACATCATCAGACAATCCTGAGACAGTGACTACGATATACAGGTCATCTCCACGAAAAACATTCAGTTGTTGGGAACCCCAGAAAGCCTTATCTCCAACGCCTGAGACATCCTGTACATTACCCATCGATTCTAGCGAGCTACGGACTTCGGCGGGTTCACTTTGATTAACCTGTCCTTGACGGACCAATATGCTGGCTTGTTTGTCCGATTCAGTGGACATAAACCGGCATTGAGTAAAAGGAGAAATGCCCTTCAAACCCTCTGCGGGTAAAGTCCGTTCTGATTTCTTAACTGGTTCACCGAGGATGGCTCCAATATTCTCCTCCATGATCATCTTGCATGCATCCTGCTCTTCTCTTGCCGATTCTGTTTCCTGAGCGTTCAACGAAACAGGTACAAAACCTAAGCAAATCAAAACGAGCATTGTGCCGAGTTTTCTTAGATTGATCATTCTCATAAATCACCTCATATCCATATATATACATTCAGTATGCTTGATTCCACCCCGATTCAAGAGGCAATCTTGAAAACGCTTTATTAAAAGAATAGTTTCGAAGTAACGATGATTTTTGAGAAGAAAGGAGCATGTTATGGAAGTGCAATCAACTCAAGAGATGAGTATTGCTGATGAAGCTGCCATCCGTTCGATTCCTTATCAATTGATGGAAGCTTGGAATGAAGGAAGCGGCAAAGGTTTTGCTGCTCCATTCACCGATGACGCTGATTTTGTTGCATTCGAGGGCACGCATATAAAAGGTCGCAGCGAAATTAATTCATTCCATCAGCAGATTTTTGATACGGTCGTTAAGGGGTCACATCTCGAAGCCGAAGTAAAATTCGTCAGGCTTCTAAATCCAGAATTAGCATACATGCATAGTGTCGTTCGTGTAACAATGCCTGGAGAATCCAAACCTTTGCCTGGCCGAGACTCGATGCAGTTATTTGTTGTCGCCAAACACAATGGAGAATGGAAAGTAGAAGCAGTTCAAAACTCCAGGATTCTGACACTCGAACGGCAAACCCTGTCTGATCATTTAGACTCATTGCCTGAAGCTACCCAACATAAGGTAGTGGACTTTGTTGCTTCACTGAAGCAATCTCAAATGTAATCACAGTGTACGGGGCGGGTCTAAGACCCGCCCGTTTGATTAACCAATGAAGATCCTGTTAGTGAACTCTATTTCGTTTGCGCGGCAAATTGATTCGGCTGATACGTTCCTGCAGTGGTGCGGAAGGCAATGTTAATGCGATTCCAACAGTTAATCGTAATAACAGTCATCGTTAAATCAATTATCTCTTGTTCAGAAAACACCTTTCGCACTTCTTCAAAAACTTCATCCGGAACGTGACCCTCTGTTACGTTCGTAACCGCTTCCGCCCAGGCAAGTGCTGCACGTTCCCGGTCTGTGTAAAACGGTGCTTCACGCCATGCATCCAAAACATACAGACGTTGTTCGCTTTCTCCTCTTGCACGCAAATCTTTTGAGTGCATATCAAGACAATACGCACAACCATTAATTTGCGAAACTCGAAAATGGATTAAGTTCTGAAGCGATTCTTCGATTGATGATTTCGCCAGATACGATCCCAAACCAAATAAGGCCTTCAACGCCGGGTGACCTTTTTCGTAAATAGCACTAATTCTCTGTTCCATTATTGATACTCCTTTAATTGCGGTTATATTTAATTCATTCTTCCAATATCTATAGGAAGCAAGTATCAGTGCAAGTATGATGATGGGCGGTATGACTTTTGCACAGTCTTTTTCCTGATCGAATATTTCCGGAGGCTTATATCGGGAATGATCCTTTGCTTTTCAGGTTGTTGATCATAAAATTAAGATGATGCTGAAGTAAGCGTCGCCTTCAACCAATACCGGGCCAGTACCAATGAAAAGATTTACCGGTGCGATTCTCCCAAACAAGTTCAAATATGTGCTGGAAGATGCATTCATCTTTGTAAAGTACTGCTCTGGAAGACAAAGGTATTGTCCAGTTTGCGGAAGATCATCTCGACGATTTCTTGGCTATGGACTTATGAAGCGGAAAGATGCCAAATGCTATTATTGCGGATCGCTCGAACGACATCGGTTGTTGTGGCTCTATTTAAAAGAGAAGACAAATCTTTTTACCAGCACATCCCAAAAGATGCTCCACGTTTCACCGGAAAACTGCCTTGAAAAGAGGCTCAAGCAACTCCTTGGAAATAACTATGTTACCGCTGATTTAGAGAATCCTCGCGCGATGGAGAAAATGGACGTTACAGATATCAAACACACTGATCAATCATTTGATGTCATTTATTGCAGCCATGTGTTGGAACATGTTGACAATGACAAGAAGGCGCTCAAAGAGTTTCACAGAGTCTTAAAGGAAAATGGTTGGGCAATTTTGCTCGTACCGATTACTGCTGATAGGACGTTTGAGGATCCATCCATTATTGATCCTGAACAACGACTTAAGGTATTTGGCCAAAAAGATCATGTTCGGAGGTACGGCCCAGACTATGTTGATCGACTTCGCGAAGCAGGATTCAAAGTAGAAGTCACGGTAGTGAAAGACCTGGTTAGTAACAACGAAGCAAAGCTAATGGGTCTAAGTGCTGCAAGCGGTGAAATTTACTATTGCACAAAATAAAAACGTCCAATTAGCCTATTAACCCAATTGATGATCAATCTTTTTAGCTAGAAATTCTCGTCTTCTTCCTGAATTGGGCCTTCTGGAAGCAGCATCCAATGTGTGACACTCTTAAAAATTTCCTGTCTATCCGCAATGGACCTGAACTCTTTTCCATCAAATAGTGCAGCTGTCACACCATGAATTAACTCCGGATCATAAACGATCACTAAATGCTTCGCCTTTCCAGGCAGACTCTCCTTCACACTGATCCATTTCCTTTCCAAGGCATACTCCTTGTGCAGCAGTAGATCTTGGTGGGGTTAAAAAATGAGAGTTCAGAGAATAGTATTTTCGATTACATTTGGCAATGTTTTCTAACGCTCAAGCAAATTGGACAGGTATCAATCCTTTGTTGACAGCACAGCCGTTGCATTTTGGAGTGTAGAAGTAAATTGATCCAGGGTGGCTGCAATCACTTTCACTTGATCCTGCGCTACTTTCCAATCCCTTAACACGATTGCTTCATGGACTCCAGGAAATGCAAAACCAGAATATCCTGTGTTAACACCGGGGGCCCAAATTTGATGACGATACCACGGTCGATCCGGCAAACCTTCGGAGCGCAACAACGAAGGCTCAAGATGCATCAAGATTGAATTCAGTTTTGAGGAAGTATCCGCATCGAGACGTTGATTATCAAGCGCTTCTTGTATTCGTTCATGATAATTTTTCGCCGCTTCTTGAAGGCGTTCAGATGCCTGCGTTAAAGAAGTTAAATCAAACTCAGGGACTTCACTCAGTTTTGATGGTTTTACAAACGGCAAGTTCGGATCAGCGGTCATCTCAAAAATTCCATCCGCAAGTCTTCGATTGTGCTCCTCAGCTTCAGAACGCAATTCCTCGATTTTGTTATTAACAGAATCGATTGACCTTGCCATCGTTCCGGCAAATGCGAGTGGATCAAATGGAAGTACATCAGCGGATGCGAGCCGCATCGCAAGACGTCCGTTGGCTTGAGCCATCGTTATACCGTAACGAAAACCTGGATCCATATAACGTTCGTACGTTTCGACTGTGTCGTAACTGGTGTGCGATAGTTCGGCGTTTTCATCACCACTAGTCAAAACAAAGAGTGAAGGAATCCCTAGATGGTGAATAAAAGGAACATGATCCGAACCGCCGCTGGCTGGACTCAGCCAGAGCTTGCCATCTCTTGCTGCTTTTGCTCGCGGCGGAGCACCGTTAACGATCTGAGTTGCAAGATGTCTTTTCAAAACGCTTACATTTTTCACCGGATCATTGACATCTCGCGCGACCTGATTGACAAGAAGTTCCAGGATCGGAGATCCGCTTGCATTAAAAACGCCACGAGTGTAGCCATCCGTATTAAGATATGCGACTGCTTTTTTGTTGAGTTCGGATGCATGAGTTTCGGCCCATTCTACTGCGCCACGAAGTCCAAACTCTTCACCATCCCATGCGGCATAAATCAAAGTTCGCTTCGGACGCCATCCTTGCGATGCAAGACGTCCGATTCCTCGCGCTTCTGCAAGAAGCGCTACCATAGCGCTTACCGGATCGCCCGCACCATAAACCCACGCATCATGATGATTGCCGCGGATTACCCAACGATCTGGTTCGCTTTTACCGGTCAACACAGCGATCACATTGTGGGTTTCAACTATTTTCCAATCGAATTCTACTTGAAGCCTGACTCTTCCAGGGCCAGGTCCTAAATAATATGGAAGCGGCAATCCGCCTTTCCATTCCGGTGGAGAGATCAGTCCCTTCAGTGATGCGATCAGGGGTTGAGCATCATTCCAACCAATCGGCAAAACCGGAATCGTAATAAATCCTGGAAGGCGCTTAATTTCTTCTAATGGAGGCAAAGCCAGCGATGCCGGCGCACCTATTCCAATGGATAAAGGATCACCACCAAATTTTGAAAAGTCAGTGATCGAACCTCGCTCTACTGCCCATCCATTGTAAAGACCGCCTTCAGGATATGAATCGCCATACGGCCAACCATAATCTTCCGGATCCATATACATGATGCATCCCACTGCTCCGTGTTCAGCCGATTCCCGTGGTGCAATGCCGCGCCAACCACCACCGAATCGTGCCAGGGTAATCTTCCCTTTTACATCGATTCCGCGTCGTTCCAATTCAGTGAAATCATCAGGCATTCCATAATTCACATATACAAGTTCAGCAGTGACGTCGCCGCCAATAGAAAAAGCACCGTAAGGAGGAAGCTCTTCGGCTACTGTTCGCAATTTTGCTTCTGATGGTGTTAATACCGGTTCTTCTAATTTTGCCACATAAGAATTTGGCGAAAGAAGTTCTACACGTCGAATCCGTGGTGTTGGAAGAAGCATCGGAAAAGATTCGATTCTTGCATCAAAACCCCATGAACGGAATTGTTGTTCCATCCATTCCGCATTTTCGCGGGCGTAAGCAGAGCCAACATGATGCGGCCTTGCTGTGATTCGCTGCATCCATTCGCGAAAAGGCGAACCAACAAGCAATGCGTCGAATTGAGCTTCGATCTTTTGCTGAGATGCTGTACTATTTGCCGTAAAGCCAAACATCTCATCAGGCTTTTCGCTCGCGGGAGAATCAAAACCACTGCACAATAGAACGAGAGCTATCATTGCGAAATGGATACTTTTATGCGGCATCTTTTATTAACCCCGAAAAATTCTACCGTAAGAATGGAATTCCAGATAGGCACGTACACCCAATTGATGGCTTCCGAATCGGACGTTTTTACAATAACCACAAATGAACACGGAGTAGTTTAACCACGGATAGACACGGATGAACACGGATCTTATTTATTTATGAAGAAAAATCCGTGTTTATCCGTAAAACAGAAGATTAACCACAAAGACACTAAGTCACCAAGTTTTCACAAAGAACTTTGTGAAACTCTGTGTCTTTGTGACTTGGTGGTGAGTTCTTATTTCATTAAAATCGGCGTACTCGGCGTTAAAAAGCCCTATCACAGAGGGGAGCGTGTGGCGCGCCCGCTCACAAATGCGCGCAATATCGTGTTGCCCAATCGTGGACATAACGATACAGATCCTTGTGTTTCGGAAATTATCACGGCTTATGTGAATGCTGGAAGTGTGGACGGACTGGATACGAGCTGTCTCGCAAAAACTGAGGATCTGACTTTCGCATTGAGTCCAGACGAACTGATGAAGTAATCCCTGCCATTTGCACTCATTTTGTACACGTGCGAGAATCAGCGGTGAGGTGCTCGCCTTATGAAGATACGATCTACTTCTGTTCCAACCGAAACGAGTATCATTCAACAAGATTCTAATGCTTCCGTAACATCTAACATCGCGAAAGAAGTTGTATCAGACACGAAAAATCATCAACTTTCTGGACAACTTGCAACGAGCGTGAAGTCGGAACAATCAATGATTGCTAATTCACGTGCAGCGGAACTCCAGAGTTTGATAAAGCCGGACAACGATAAAAAACTGGAACAACTCGGTCAACAGTTGGAATCATTGAAGGAACAGAAAAATGGACTAAAAGCACAGATTGTGGCTACTTCGGCCAAAATAATGGGCGCTGAATCGGCAGGCAACCAAACCGGGTTAGCAGCGGCTCAGGCTCAGCTTGAACAATTGAAGTCACAGCTCGCAGAAGTGGATATTAAGATTAAGGCACTTCTCAGTGAAATAGAAAAACTTCAGCAGAACGAAGATCAGGTAAAAGAAAGTATCCAAAGCCGACAGGAACAGGAAAGCCGTGTGAACTCAAACTTGCAAAAAGCAGCAGATGCTTATTCAACAATTATGCAGAGCACCATCATAAAACCATAATACTCCATGAAGAGTAAAGCCTTTGCTGACAGCAACTTGACGCCACGATCGTTCAATCCTTTTCTGACACGTCTTTGTTAATAGTACGGTTTCATCAATAAGGAGGCTCGATGGCTAAAATCAATGAGGGACCAGGGTCTGGTAGTAAGAATCCGTTATCAAATGAATACAAAATAGAAACTGAATTATTCAAAGACGATATAGATGACATGAGAGGACGTACGTTTGGAATTGAAGTCGTACGTGGCACCCTACCAAAATATACGGTTGGCGAAAAAGACGCATTCGATAGGGATCCAAAAATTGACATCGGTGCCGACCCACGGGCTATCGAAAATCCGGAATCTGATGTTGTCAAAGAAAAGAAGTCGAAGATACAGGTGTGACATTTCAACTTCTGACACGACAGCTTCGATCGAACATCAAGGGATAAAATAGACGCCTCACCAATAAACCTCCGCAGCCATATCATATATAGTTAAGATATGTAGCGAACTTATGTCTTTCTCTGTCGTCTATGGATTAATATGGCTAAAGACTCAAACTCTAGCTGGATGAAAGTGTTTGACAGCAAGTCCAAGGATTCTGAGAATTCTCCTACGAAGTGGATAATCCCAATCGGCATTTTCGGACTCGTTTTTTTCTGTTGCATTCGCATCCAGGACTGAGTCATTGATCGCAATTCCTGTATTTGCAATTTTGATGTCGCCTTTCTGGATCTGGATGCGTCATCGTCACGAACTGAACAAACAGAAACTAAAGGAATTGAACCCCGAAGAAACCGCAAAATCGACTCGAATGGAAGAACGGATCACAAATCTGGAAGCGCTTGTTTGCCGGCTGGATTCAGAACGGAATCAGCAGATGGAACGGTCGTTAATATCGACCAGAATGTTTGCGGCACCGGCTCAGATGGGTGGAAGCGCGATGCCGACAACCCTATTGAGTTTGTCCGCCGCGCTCGAAGGACGCTATCAAGTACTCTCCGAGCTAGGCCGTGGAGGAATGGGAATCGTTTATCAAGCCTACGACAAGCAACTGAAAGAGCAGGTCGCAATCAAATTGTTGTCTCCATTGTTGAGTACAGATAACGAAGCGCTCGAAAGACTCACGCGTGAGGTCTCGCTAGCCCGCCGGGTAACTCACCCTAACGTCATTCGGATTCACGATATCGCCGAAGTGAATACTCTTCATTATGTTTCCATGGAATATTTCGGCGGGATGAACTTGAAAGAGCATTTGAAGAAAAGCGGCCCGCTGTCGCTTTTGAATGCGTATCAGATCCTTTCGCAAATATGTAATGGCCTGGAGGCTGCTCATTCTCAAGGAGTCATTCATCGTGATCTGAAATCTCAGAATGTTATCGTTGGTACTACCGGTCAAATCAAAATCATCGATTTTGGTCTCGCGCGTTCTATTCATCTGGAAGGAATGACTGCGACAGGTTTGATCATGGGCACGCCGGAATACATGGCTCCCGAACAGGTGTCTGGAAAACATGTGGATGAGAGAGCCGACATTTATTCCCTGGGAGTGATTCTTTTTGAAATGCTGACCGGACGTGTGCCATTTACCGGTGACTCTCCGATTGCCGTGGGATTTCAGCAGTTGAAAGATCCGCCTCCATCTCCGCGTTCGATCAATCCCCAAATTCCAGAAGAGGTAGAAAAGATCATTTTGAAAGCTCTGGAAAAAAATCCAATCTATCGATATCGCAATGTGGATGAATTGCGCAAGGATTTTGAATCCGCACTGCCGCGGTTCGCCGCGGTTGCCACTCCCTCTCAGGAACCGCCCGAAAGATCTGTCACGCACGAAAAAAACTGACAGCTCGCATCATCGCTCAAAGAGCCCGGTGATACACTTACTTTGATTCAAATCTATGGGTTACACAGGAAACCAATCTATTAATTTCTTCTTCTATGATTTGGCAGCAAAAGAATATGCCGAACTTCATGAATGGACTTTCATGAACTATGGCTATGCAAACCTGAATGAATCAACGGAAACCCACAACCTGAATCACTTTGAAGCGTTGTACGCTCAGGTTGTGGGCTGCGTTCCACTTGATGGCTTGAATGTTCTGGAGATAGGCTGCGGCCGCGGAGGCGGCGCTGCGTATGTTTCACGAGTTTGTCATCCGCGAAGTCTAATTGGTGTCGATCACTCACCGCATTGCATTCAATTTTGCAGTAGAAATCACTCAATTCAAGGGTTGCAATTTCTTAATGCAGATGCGTCGGATTTGCCATTCCATACTGGAACTTTTGATGCAGTCATCAATATTGAATCGTCGCATTGCTATCCGAATGAAAATAAGTTTTTGCAAAGTGTAGCGCGTGTGTTGAAACCTGATGGATTTTTCCTCTTTGCAGATTTTCGCTTACGGTATTTGATTCCTGCATTACTGAAAAAATTTGCGGATGCAGGGCTTAAAATCATCACAGAAACAGATATTAGCAAAAACGTCCTTCATGCTCTGAACCTTGACAGCCCGATGATGGCGGCGTTAATAAGAAAACACTTTCCAGCTCCATTGCAACCGCTATTCCTCACTTCAGCCGCAGTGGTTGGCACAACAAACCATATGTTTTTTTCCACAGGTTTATTGCGATATGTTCATTTTGTTGCTAGAAAGCAGCAATAAGAAATCGTTTACCAGTAGATTTGCCAGTTGCCGTCACAACAAATTGCGTGCCCTTGCAATGTGATTCTTTCATCCTCTGGCTGCAGGTCTGACATGGCGGAAAGTTTATGGTAATGATGGCCGGAATGAACAAGCATTGATCCTACCTTGTATGAAATCATGCTCTGTTTTCGTTTCGCAGCAATCTGTAAAACTTGACCAGGCGCGACGTCTTTTACTTCGGAATATCGGAGGTCGCACATTGTCATGCCGGCGCCGGAAATAGGTAAAGTGATTGCCAGAGTGAAGGAAAATGGCTGTGACAAATCAGCTCCCTTGTAATTGCGATAAAGAAAATCGTATTGCAAATCAAAATGAAAGGATGCAAAGTTCATTTCAAAAGCAGGATGACTCAATAGCACATGGAATCCCGGTACCGCAAAACTTTTCTGAATAAACGATTGGACCCTGCAAATGATTTTCCAGAGCTTCAAACAATTTCGTGTACATCCATCCCAACTCTTCTCTCAAGGTGTTATTAAACATCTGAGCAAGACTCAGATAATTCGGTAAAAGAAAGCCGTCAAGATAACTCGCTGTTCCAAGAGTGTAAAACGGAACATACGGATGGCGGCGTATCCAGAGATGGCGCAGTTCATGTACTCTATTTCTGATTTCCTCGCATTCTGTTTCACTGAAAAGGGAAATTCTTTCAGGCGTAGATTCTTCTGCGGTGGATGAAGATGCAATGTTTTCTATCTCTAGCATCAGTTGTCCTCTATACAATTACGATAGCATACTCAATGTTTGAACGTGAATAACCGATCGTTGTAATACAAGCCTACCTGTGTAGGCGGGGACAAAGCATCAAAAAATCACCATAATCAAGCTCACAATGTAAAGGAGGGCTTGAAATGGTTAGACCAGCTGGAAATGCATACAGTCCGCCGTCAGAAATCCAAACGCAATCTACTGAAGCAGCTACGGACAAATCGGAAACAAAGGATCCATCAACAGCATCCCAGGAACCCGAGGTAGGAAGTTTTGCGAAAACACCGCAGCCGCTCAGACAAAAAGCGGATCTTGAAGTTGAAAGTAAAAAGCGGAGCGAGGATCTTGATAAGGAACTTCGTAAATACGGAGATAAGTCCGGAAAAAAATCGCAGGAAGTAAAAATTGAAGAGCCGCCGGACCATACATTCAAAGATGTTGACGGACTCAAATCTCCGGAAACAGCGCTGGATAAACAGCATTACAAAAAGACCATAACATCCATGTTTAAGGCAGATGTGGCTGGCACACCTAAGGGTTTGTTCATGAAAAATTACGAGAACGCATCCCCAAAACAAAAGGAAGAGATGGCCAACGCTCTTCAAGGAGCGCTTGCAGACAGATAAAGATTTGAACAAATTTATTCAGGAAAAACCAGAACGGCTAAATAGAACGAATGAAATCGTTGATAAAGTGCTTCCGGATCCTTCGATCAAAGAAAATGTAAAGAGTCGAGCAGCCATCCAAAATTTTAAAGAATGGGATAAATATAATAAGCCTCCAGATAAATACCCATTAATCATTGTTCCCGGGTATACACCGCTCGGACAAAAAGAGCCGCTAAAATTGCATCCGACAGCAGAAGAACGATGCAAGATGGCGTTGACTGAGTATAAGAATGGCAGAGCGCCTTTCATTATGGTTAGCGGCGGAAATGTTCATCCACCTGATACCCAATTCAATGAAGCCGTTGAAATGAAAAGGAAACTCATGCAGATGGGTGTACCCGAAGAACGTATCATTGTGGAAGGAAAAGCACACCATTCTACGACTAATCTTCGCAATGCCGGCCGATTTATGCTTGAAGAGGGCCACAAAGATAAATTCAAAAGCGCGCTTGTTTTAACGGATAGTGGACAGGCATTCTATTTCGGTGAACATGTATTAACGTTTTCCGCTTTCCATTTGCGAAGCCAGGCTGAACTCGGATATAAAATTGGCAAACTCGATGGGACATTGCGGGATAATGGAAATATTGAAGTTGAATTCAGGCCAAACGAAGATGTGAAACGCCGAAATAAATCAGATATTCTGGATCCATAGAAGTAACACTGCCCGTGGTGAACATTTCCAGCGGCAGGTGTCACAATTCACCTAACGAACTCATAACTACAGTAGGAATCCACCAGATACTTCTATGTCTTGAGCAGTGACCCAGCCGAATTCATCAGATAGCAGATTGACGATAACATCTCCTACGTCTTGCGGGGAACCGATTCGTCCGAGAGCGGTTTGTTCCGCCAGAGGCTTAATAAATTCTGGATGTTTATCGAATGCTCCATCTGAAAGATTCGTGTGAACCGGGCCAGGAGAAACTGCATTCACGCGGATTTGTCGTGGCGCAAGTTCCTTTGCCAGGTAGCGGGTCCAGGAAGACAGTGCGGCTTTTGATGGTCCGTAAGCGGAATATCCTGGAGGCGCTGTGCGGCTTGATGAGCTTGAAGTATTCACAATTCGTCCGCCGTCTTCCATCAACTTGACCAGTTGTTGAGTTAAGAAAAAAGGGCCTTTGAAGTTTGTGTTGAGTATTTTGTCAAAGTACTCTTCGGTCATATCGGCAAACATCATACCGCCACCAATGCCACCGTTATTAACCAAATAATCGAAAGTCCTTCTTTGCCAAATTTCTTCGAGATTCTTTTTTACAAGCTGCGCGAAATCCTCAAAAGTCGATTTTTGGCTGAGATCTAATTTTAGTGCGACAGCACGAACTGACTTGTTTTGTTCAATTTCTCTAATGACATCTTCAGCGCCTTTTTTATCGGAATGATAAGTAAGAATGACGCCGATTCCACGCTTGCCAAGTCCAATCGCGGTACTTTTTCCGATGCCGTTACTTCCACCTGTAACAATTGCTACTTTCATAAAACCTCCTTAGATCAGGTTTTGATCAATAACAATTATGCGAAGTCTCAGTAAGCGAGTGAAGATCAGATCCTACCTTTTTATTGCCTAATAATGCCGCTTTTAGCTAAGATCAAATTGATCAATGTTGGAAGGTTCGCTTTGGAAGAGCCTAAAAGTGCCTTCCGGGCTGCATAGGAAATGAAAGATAGTCTGAACGAGATCGCCGAACTGACAATTAAAGCTACTACTCAACCCACTGAAACGGATCTGCCCGGAGTCGTGATTATCAAGGGCGAGGTACCTCAACATCAGCTTGCGGCAATGTATGTACCAATGATTGGATTCATTGTTCAAGGAAGCAAAACGATTTCGGTTGGTGACCAGGTTGTCCACGCTAAAGCGCCGTCATACTTCGTAATTGGCACAGAAATTCCGGCGACAGCGCGCGTACATCAAGGTCCAAATGGGCTGCCTTATTTATCAGTGGGTCTTTTTTTGAATCAAACTTCGGTTGTAGATTTGCTAAAGGATCTTCCCGATGATTTTCAAGAAGACAGAGTTTCAAATAAGTTTTCTGCTTGTACCGCTACAACTGATTTCATTGATGCATGGTTACGTCTGTTGCGACTTTTGAATACGCCAAAACATATTCCTGTACTTGCCCCTGTGTATGAACGCGAAATCCTCTACAGAGTTCTTCTTGGTCCGCAGGGATGGCGCTTAAGGCAACTTTGTTTTGCAAGCGGCGGTGCTTCAAGAATACGTCAGGCTATTCAGTGGATTCGGGAGAATTACGCCAAATCAATCGATATAAAACAAGCCGCGGCAAAGTCTAAAATGGGTGTTACGACATTTCACCGTCAATTCAAACAAATTACCGGCCTAAGCCCAATCCAATTCCAAAAACAATTGCGACTACTTGAGGCAAGAAAGCTTTTGGTTTTTAGCGGTCATTCCGTATCGGATGCAGCTTTTGATGTTGGCTACGAAAGTACATCGCAGTTTAACCGCGAATATTCCAGGTTCTTTGGCGCGCCACCTGCGCGAGATGCTTCGAATTTAAGACAAATGGAATACAGCAGACAGGTCGATTGAAGCCGCGGGCTCATCTGATTATTTTAAGCGCCTGTATTCTGCAGGAACGCTTTCATTTATCCATCTGATCAGAATCTTCAACTCGATTCTCAGATAAAGAGGCTCGGAGCCAGAACTGCATCAACCTACTGCTCTGGCGCCGGCTTCCTTAATATTTATTTGCGATGCTCAGGAAAATGATTCTCCATCCAACCATTCAGTTGAAGAATCAATCTTTCGTACGTATGGGTCTCATCCTTTTTGTTCGATTCTTTTGCAAGTTGTTTGAAAGTTTCACGTAAGGCATCGACATTCTGCGCATTGAGTCCATTCAAAACGTTCACATCAATTTCTTTGAGCTCTTTCAAGCTTTGAGCCAGATCATCAATTTTTCCGCGATCCTGAAGATCATCAAACAATTGATTCTTTTGTTCAGGACTGCTATTCGCAAAAATTGTTTGCAACGTTATAGCTTGCTCAACCTCAGCATATTTATCTTTCTTATAATCTAGCTGAACTCTCAAAGTTTCTTGAGTTAAAGAAAGTCGAGCGTCTCCTGTGAGTTCGCCGGAGCGGTCTGCAAGTCCGCGAAGCACAGATGCTGCATTCATCATGCGGCCTTTAATATCCGGAGATTCTAAAATCTCTAAATTCTTGAGATTTTGCGCTACATGGTTCAATGACGGAGTATCCAGATTCGACATGTATTCACGAATTGCTTGATATGAATTGCCGGAATTAGCGCGGAAAATTCTGTCCAGCATGTCCAGATGCTGACCGCGTCCTAATTCAGTTGCAGCGCGTTTAGCTGCCTCCGGAGTAGAAGCAATAGCGTCATCAAGAAGTCCGCTCTCATCGGTGTGCCATTTTTCTGAATTAGAAATAAGCTTTCTAAAATCATCAGAGCTGGCTGTCTTCACATAATTTTTATAAAATTCCGTTTTTTCCGCATCCGTGTATTTCGTTGAACTGGCAACTTTTTCCGGATCGGTTATTCCATCTTTAAAAATACGGTTCTTTGATACCGGGTTCTTTGCCAGTTCTTTTGAAAGTTCCGCCGCACGGCTTTGTCCTGCGAGTTCAACTTCAGATCGCTGTGCTGTGCCGGTGGGTACTTGGGCTGGCTTAGCGTTTCTTCAGTTTTATGATCCTGAGTGCGTACTGGATCCTTTTGAGCATCTACCGGTTGATCAATAACACCTGTATTTCCAGAAACTCCCGAGGGTGAAGCATATCCTCCAACTCTCATTTTCGTATTCTCCTTTTATGATTTGCGCGATAAGATCCGGCAATCAGTAATCAAAGACGTACAAAATAGGGTGTGAACGGAGCAACAGCGTTATTTTAAATGGTGGAACGAGTTTCACATTGTGAAACGAACGAAGTTAACTTTACTTTACATGCGCGTTGTGGGCGTTCTGGCAGCGGTGTGAGCCTTACTCACAACAGCGGTGTCGACATATTCGTAGAAATAAGTAATTTTGTCGTTTTTTACAGTCCAAACATGTGCCCACTTTGAGCCGAAGTCTTTGGCTGCAGATTTAATTCGCATAATAAAATGCCCTAAAACGACAACGCTGTCACCATTCGCAAAATATTCGTGTGGTTCAAATTCGACGATGTCCTGCAAATCGAGAACCGTTTTGAAAAATTGTCCGACTCCTTCGCGTCCTTTCCATTTTCCGGCAAAAGGTACATTTTCCATTTCAGGTAATTCCCATTCAGTATCATCGGCGAACAAATTCAAAAACGATTGAATCTCGCCTTCGCTCATATATTGATAAGCCTTCCGTATTAATGCAGTATTTTTTTGTTCATTCATTGTTTTCTCCTTAATACCAGGCCGCCTGGATGCAGCCCGCTGTTATCAGTTCTTCCAACATAAAAAATATGGGAATTATGTGAACTATCAATGACATCATCAGTGTGCTTCCCTGCCCCGGCGTCCAGTGTCGCACGATGCTCTCGAAGAAAGTCCGAGGTTGATGGACTCGAACCCAGATTGTTGATTCGCAGAATTGGTATACTGAATGCAACTCCGCTTTTTGATATAAACCGGTACCTTGTTTGAGGTCCAATGAATTCAGTCGAAGAAGAAATTCTTAAACTAGCGGTTAAGAAAGGTTTACTCCATCCTGACGAATTAGCAACCGCCAACACAACTGATCTCCTCGCAACTCTGGTTAAACAGGGCAAATTAACCAACACAGATCTGGATTCACTAAATGCTGAGGTGTTGGATGAAATGAAAACTCTAGCGGATCAGAATTGGCCACTCCCTGAAACTATGAAAGAAGACCGGATAGATGAAATCTTAATTCCTGTTTTCGGCCGTTATGTTCAATTGCGATTGATCGGGCGAGGCGGGATGGCGCGTGTGTATCGTGGTTACGATCCGACATTAGGAAGAACAGTAGCTTTAAAGCTTTTGAATGATGAAAGTGAAAGGTTGATGTTGGAAGCGCGAAGTCAGGCAAGAGTTGAACATGAAAATGTTTGTAAGGTATTCGAGGTGGGAGAAGTTGAAGGTAAGAAATATATCTGCATGCAGCATGTTGAAGGCCAGACCCTTGCTGAGGCCGCGCAAGAAATGAATCTTACTGAAAAAGTAGAAGTAATGAGAAAAATTTCAGATGCAGTTCATGCCGCGCATAAACAAGGGCTTGTGCATCGTGACATCAAGCCAGGAAACATCATGCTCGAAAAAACTGAGTCAGGATCATGGAAGCCTTACATCCTGGATTTTGGTTTGGCACGGATGCAAACAGCGCCTGGAATTACTCAGAAAGGAGTTGTGATCGGCACTCCACATTACATGCCGCCAGAGCAAGCGAAGAGCGAGCCGATCGATACGCGTAGCGATGTTTATTCGCTTGGTGCGACGCTTTATGAATTGATCGCTAACAAACCACCGTTCACTGGTACAACACCAGAAGTAATTTTACAAGTCATAAATGCAGATCCCGTTTCGCTTCACAAAATTGTAAAGCAAATTTCCCCAGACCTCGAAACCATTGTCATGAAGTGTTTAGAAAAAGAACCTTTCGCACGCTATCAATCAGCAAAGGCATTGGCGAATGATCTTGAAAGATACCTTGATGGTGAACCGATTGCGGCCCGTCCTGTCAGTCTTTCAACACGAATTTGGAAGAAGGCCAAGAAGAACCGTGTTGCAACTGTAATATCAAGTGCTGCATTGGTTGTGACAGTCGGGCTAATTATTTTATTGCTACTGGCACAGTGGAAGGGAAAAATTCAAACGCAATATGCGAATGATTTTGCCGAAGAAATTCGTTATATCGAAACAATGCTATTAAGTGCCTACACGTCACCTCTGCATGATGTAAGACCAAAATTAGATCTTGCGCGCGAGAGACTTCAACAGATCGAACGGAGAACAACTCAGGGCGGAAAGTGGGCCTTTGGTCCGGGCAACAATGCACTTGGACAAGGTTATTTAATGCTAAAAGAATATGAACGCGCCCAAGAATTTCTTGAAAAGGCGTGGAACTCGGGCTATCACAGTCCTTCAACAGCCTATGCTCTAGGAAAGGTCAAAGGAATTCTATGGCGCCAGGCGCTCGTCGATGCGGATCGTCTTACGACTAAAGCATTACAAGTAGCAGCAAAGAAGAAAGCCGATGAGAAATTGCGTACGCCCGCGATTCAACTTCTGAAGAATGCTCGCGAACATGCCGAATCACCTGCGTATGTAGAGGCTCTCATTTTTCTTTACGAGAAAAATCACAAAGAAGCATTTGTAAAAAGCCTTCAAGCATTGGAAATCTCCAGTCGTCCATACGAAGTTTTGAAACTGCAAGGCGATATTTATTTTGAAATCGGTCAAGAAGCCGTAGAACGAAGCGATTACGATGCCGCACTTAAAGCCTATCGCTCAGCTGGCGATGCATACAAGCAAGCCTCCGAAATTGCTAGAAGCGATCAGGATATTTACCTTGCAGATGCGGAACGTTGGATCCGTACTTCTTTTGTACAAACTCAGAAGGGAGAAAAGATAGCTTCTTTAAAAACTGCGCTGGATGTTTGCGATAAAGCAATTCGTATTCAACCTGACAAAGAACGATCCTATCTCTATAAATCGGAGATAAACATTCAGCACGGCATCAATCAACTGTACTCTTCAGGCGATGCCAGGCCTTTTTTTCTCGAAGCGATTAGGCTTGCGCGTATAGCGGCCAATAAGAATCCAAGGATTCCGGATCCACACGCAACAGCAGGACATGCATTTTTGCGTCTTGCTGAATATGAAACCGCCAACAGCCTGGACCCGCGGGCATCTTTTAAAGAAGCGATTGTCGAATCACAAAAAGCAATTCAACTCGATCCACAGTATGCAGATGCTCATATCAATTTAGCAAGCGCTTACTTCTGGATGGGAGAATATGAGCTAAGTCATGGTGAAGATCCGATTCCTTCTTTAAAAAAAGTCATAGAAATTTTGGAGAAAAATTTAGCAACGTTTCGTCTTGATGAATATGCTTATAACTTACTTGGCCTGACACATCTCGATATCGGTGAATACCGGCTGAAGCGCGGAGAAGATCCACGACCTGATCTCCTTCAAGCAATTGAGTCTTATCAAGCAGGATTGAAGATCAATCCTAATGCTTCTATGGTTTCCGCAAATATGGGTCTTGCTTATCTGGACATTGCAAAATATGAAATGAATCACGGAACCGATCCTTCAGCAACTTTTATACAGTCCATTCAGCAGTACGATCGTGCCATCGTTATTAGTAGCACGAATGCCTTCGCACACCATGATAGAGGTTCAGTTTTTCTTTTAAGAGCTCAGCATAAAATTAGACTTGGCATTGATCCAACATCGGATCTTGCAGATGCGATGTCTTCATACAATAATGCCCTGCGAATCAATTCCGAATTGACGATTCCTCATATTAGTATAGGGTCATTGCACTTCTTATCTGCGACGGATTTATTCAATTCTGGAAAAAACCCAACTTCAGAGTTGAATTCTGCGAGAAAAGAATTGGACACTTACATCAAAATCGATCAGTCGCACTACGAGGCTTTTCGAATCAGAAGCGCTGTTGAATTACTGGAAGCGCGCTGGAAAATTCAGAACGGTAGTTCGCCCGAATCCAATTTTGATCGCGCACTTTCTAACGCAAGAAAAGCGGATGAATTGAACAGAGACAACATTGAAGTGTTACGTGATCTTGCGCTTATTCACAAATTTCAAGCAGAATGGCGTATCGCACAAAACCAAAACGCTGCCGATTCGATCGCTCATGCGTTTGAAGCGATCGAGAATGCGTCAAAACTGTCTGCCACGGATCCTGAAACAATGGCAATTCATGGAGCTTTGAGATTATTAGCCGCACGCAAGGATCACAAATCGGATGTCGCGAAAGAAGCATCGCAACTACTCAGTAAGGCCATAACAGCGAATCCATTTTTGAAAAGAGAATATGAACCGCTGCTAAAGCAAGCTGAGAACTTCAATCAACGAACAAATTAAAATTCTATTTCCTTGTTCCGCGAACGAAGTGCGTTGATCTGCGCTTGTTGATCTTCTTTTGGAGCATTCGCAAAAGTTGGATCATTTAACAAATCGTTTAACGCTCTCAATCGTTCTGGATCACTTGCAAGTTCACCTGCTGTCTTCAAAGTGAAATTTTTCAATTGGGGTGTCATGTTTCCATAAGCTCCACTGAGGAATACTCCATTCATCAATTCAGGACTGTCATCATTGGGGTTAGTTTCGAGATCTTCGATCAATTGATTTTGTTGGAACGCACCTAGTTGGTTAAAACGTGGATTTTGGGCCAGGTTGAGAAGCCCCTGACGTCCGATTGGATTTTCAGTGTACGAAAACATTGCATCAAGAAATGGGTTTAAGTTACCCACGTACCGCACACTGGATGGGAAGTGCTCCAACTGGTAAAAATCGGCCAGGGTATCCTTAATATTGGAAACGTGTTTACTATCTCCAGGATTCTTTTTGAACGTTTCAATTGCTTTGAATTGTGCCTGCTCACCTGCATACAATGCAAAGTCACGACTGGAAGATAGGTTTACGAGATTTTCCATTGCTGCCGGGTTATTTCTGAACTCATGAAATGTAGTACGAAGGTCCTTTTGGACCAGTGGATCTAGTTTCGAAAAGTATCTATCCGTTTCCATTTTCATCCGGAGATCTATCTGCTTTTCGCGAAGTTCCGGATTGTTTACAGATTCATTGAATGTTGCACGGATTTCATTTTGTACATCTTTGTTCAAACCGATAAACTTGTTATCGCTTTCTAATCGCATTCTTGCCAATGTCGCTTCACCGGCTAATCCATCGGTTGTCAATCCAGTGGCAGCTTGAAATTCACGGACGGCATCCTGGGTTTCTTTGTTATATTCACCGGTGATCGCAGGAACGGAGAAATCCTGTCCATTCATTGCACGCCAGCGTTGTAGATCCTTTTGAAGCTTCTCTACATCAGGGCCTTTGCTGCCAGGACCCAGTTGCTGGGTCGCCACACCGGTTGATTTGTCCGTTCCTTCAACGCCGCCCGGAAGGGTTTTAGGTACTGAGATCTCGGGTTTGGTTTGAGGCTTAATCTTGTCCAGAACTGAATGCAAAATTCTTGATTGATTTGAACTTGCAATATTGATTTCATTCTTTCTTTGGAAAACCGTTTGTTGCGAAGCTGCTTGGATCATAGGATTCTCGATTGCGACTTTCTCACTGCGTTGTAATACGCCTTGATCGGGTTGCGGTTCGGGTGATTGTTTCAAAATTTCGGACTGTTTAAATGCCTCTCCTGAAATATTCCGGATCATCGTAACTCCTCCTCAACCTTATGGGTGGTTTCTTTCCGCAAGAGGAAATAGCAAATGATTAGCCAGGATAGTTCACGTCGAGGGAGCACCAGAGTATATACGTGATTAATAGCAAAATTGCGAAATTTGTGGCATTTATGCCAGAGACCGCAGGCTATAATGAGCTTAGATCGTTATGCCTGCACTTTATGCTGTTCTTGGACCATTAAAAGGAACAACAGTTGAACTGAACGAAGACGAAATCACGATTGGTCGCGACAGTTCGAATCGCCTGAGGATTGCAGACCTCCGTCTTTCCCGCAGACATTGTTCGATTCAGAAAGAAGGTAACACTTATGCCCTGGTTGACTTGAATAGCACCAATGGTGTTTTGCTGAACGGTATCCCTGTCAGGCATCGAGTACTTCAACACGGAGATCGCATTGAATTCGGTGCATCCTTGTTGTTGTTCGTAGAACATGAAGAGTTAGCGCGGGCCGATCTTTCCTTTTCAGATGAAGCGCTCAGTGCAAGATCAATCGTAACAACTCGATGGGACAGCACGCCGAGCCGCGTTAGAAGTCCACAAGAACTCAGCTTGTTGCTGAGCATTAGCAATACGATTGCCTTCATTCAAGATCTGGATTCATTGGGAAATAAATTATTGGATCTGATATTTGATAACCTCCCGTGCACGCGTGGAGCGATCCTGCTTAAGAAAAATCATTCAGAAGAATTGGAATTGTTGTGCCAGAAACAAAAGCAAAAAGAACAGAAAGCATTTCGAATCAATAAACAAACTATTGAGCAGGTGATTGAAAAGAAAAATGGATTGCTCGCTGACCTACAGTTATCCGATAACGCTGCACCATTATCATCAGTGGTTTGTGCACCCTTCGTTCTTTTCGAAAAAATATTGGGAGTGCTCTATCTGGATACTTTCGGAATTCCTGTGCAATTGGATGAAAACCATTTGCAGATAGTCACTGCAATTGCTGGTATTGCCGCACCGGCGATCAAAAATATTCAAGATCTCCAGGCATTAAAAGAGAAAACAAAACAGCTCGTGGGAGAACTAAGGATGGAGCGAGAGCTCATCGGAGAAAGTAAGCCGATGAAACAAGTAATCGATATGATTAGCAAAATCGCTGCAGCAGACACGACTGTTTTGATTACCGGTGAGAGTGGAACAGGAAAGGAAGTTGCGGCGCGTGCCATTCATGAAAATAGTCCGCGAGCGAATCAGCCCTTTGTTGCGATTAACTGTGCTGCCCTTCCGGAAGGGTTAATAGAAAGCGAATTATTTGGACACGAAAAGGGCGCTTTTACGGGAGCTATTTCACAAAAGCAGGGGAAACTGGAACTGGCCGATGGAGGCACTCTTTTTCTTGATGAAATTGGCGAACTCAATTCCAATCTTCAGGCAAAATTATTGCGCGTTTTGCAGGAACGCGAGTTTGAACGTGTTGGCGGCACTCGAACCATTAAAACTGACATCCGTTTGCTTGCTGCCACGAATCGAGATCTTGAAAAGTCATCAAAAGATGGACAATTCCGGCAGGATCTTTATTACAGGCTCAATGTGGTTGGATTAAAGATGCCGCCATTGCGCGCACTTGGAGATGACATTTTACTTCTTGCACGGTACCTGATTTCAAAATTCAATAAAAAACTAACACGCCAGGTTGGCGGGATTTCACCAGAAGCACAGCAACTTTTGCTGCATTATCCCTGGCCGGGGAATGTACGTGAATTGGAAAATGTGATCGAACGCGCCATTCTGCTCGGCTCCACAGAAATGATTCTTCCCGAAGATCTACCGGAATCAATGATGGCAGTGGAAGAATCTTCTTCGAGCACTGCAAAAAACCTGCATGAGTCTGTCAACGAACACAAAAAGGCATTAATTCTAAAAGCTCTTGAAGAGACCGATTCCAACTTTAACTCAGCTGCAGCAAAACTTGGAATTCATACAGCCCATCTTTATCGTTTGGTCCGCGAATTGAAACTTACGAACCTTTTAAAAAAGTAAATCACACCCGGAATCTGCTCATTAATGTCGCAGACGTTAGCTGTTGATTCATTTGAATCGACTGCTGAACTGTTGCGGACAAATCTTGCAATGCGCCAACTTGCTGCTGATAAAGCTGAACCGTCTCAGGTTGCGGGTTCTGATTCATTTTCGCGAGCGTGTCATCAATTGTCTCGAAATATGTGCCCTGGCTCTTCCCTCCTACAATAATGATTCCTCGCTGATCTGCATCACTCGCGGACGTACTTTGAGAATGGTTCGCCGGTGGCAGGTCACCTTGTAAGTATTCGGGTTCCTTTGGAACGTAGGAAGGTTTTGCTTTTTCCATTTCATTTGCTATTGATTCATTTTGTTTGGCGCTGTCATGCAGTTCTCCCTTCATCATTCCATCAAGCCTTTCAGGAGAGAGCGGATTGAATTTCTTATAAAAATCATCGATTTCGTGCTGTGAATACATGTACTCCCCATCCGGCTTTGTGTATTTCATGTCTCGGATCAAGATATTCCGGTTCACCTGATTCAAAAGGATGTTTCGCTTTTTCCGTTGCATCCTGCACTGTTTCATTTTGCTGAGCACTACCTTGCAACGGTATATTAAGCAGTGGATTTGGCTCTCCAAACTTAGGATCGCTAAGGTGCTCGTTAAGAACTCCACCGGGAGAGTTGCCGCCAGGTTTAATTCCCTGAGGTGTTGGGTAAAGATATTCCGGCTCTTTTGGAGTATATGAAGGTTTCGCTTTTTCCATTGCATTCTGCACTGGTCCGTTTTGCTCTGTACTCCCTTGCACTCTTAAATTCAGCAATGGATTTTCTAAAGAAGGAATTGGCGGAAATTGGTCAAGCAAATCTTTGTTTACACCTGCATTGCCTGCCTTTTCTGAGGCCTTTTTAATTGTTTCAGTCTGATCGGCTCGTCCTTCCAATACAGCACCTGACTTTTCTGCATAAGATTTGAAGAAATCTTTAAGCTTCTCAAAGGTTTCTGGGTTCACTCCAGGAAGTTGGCCATTCGCATAGACATACTCGGGTTCTTTTTGCGTAAGTGGCTGCTTACCTTTTTCCATTGCTTCCTGAATTACTTCATTCGGTTTTACGCTCCCGTTCAATTCGGGACCGTATGCATATGCCGCATTGGATCCAGAATTTGTTGAGGTCAGCTTGGCTGGCTGAGGGTGTGGAACGATTGGATCCGGCGGAAAGCTTAAATGATCGATATTATCGGCGCCTGGAACTTTTACCACCAACAATGATAATTCCACGTTGAAATAAGCTGTTTTCTCCCAAACGCGAGAGCTCATTTAGCGGACTAAAATTTTTGTCGTTGATGACGGCTGCAAATTCCCGCGAATCAAATTTGGGATTAGCTGAAGCAGATGAGTTCGCTTGAAAATATTGAGTGGGCTCTGGAAATTGCGCAACATCAGCAACACTTGTCAATGACTCCGGAGCACCGAGAGCGCCAAAACTTGGTGCGGAAAACGTTTCAAACGCACTGTTGATTGCTGCCAGTCCTTTTACCTGCGTGCTTTCTTGAATTCCTGAAGCTACCGATGCAATTGCAGTCTGAAATGATGGTATGTTCCTTCCAATAATTTCCATTTGAATTCTCCATTTTGCTTATTTTGTTTTTTCCTATTGCTTGGGAATATTTCAATCACTGCTGCTCTTTCTTTTTCGCCACTGTAAGAGCATCTTGAACCAGCGCTATCAGAAGACGTGCGCGGTTTGCAGCAGGATGTTGCCGTTCCGGATCAAGTTGAATCGCATGTTTGAAATCTTCCGCTGCTTCTTGAAATCTTCCAAGCTTCAAATAAATCTCTCCGCGATTTGTAAGCGAATTGATATCACCGGGGAAAATGCTCAACGCGTTGTTATAGCGGACTATTGCAGGCTCAAATTCCTCCAGCTTTTGGTAAATCGATCCGAGAATACCTTGAACGTAAGGGTTACTGCTGTCTAAAACTGCAATCCCTTCAAATATTCTTGCAGCATCCTGAGTGTGTCCTTGTTGATAGAGTCGATATCCAGTAAGCACCAGTGCCGCCATTTGCCGGGTCTTCAAACCAAGAACTTCTGCAACAGTATCGTGCGAAATTGTGTTCATCATGTTCCTCCTGCACTTCTCGTATGAGCAATGCATGTGCCATATGACATTCAGTCGGGAATCGGAAGATGAACACATAAGAAATTGGCAAAAAAGAGAAATCTTGTGGCGAAAACGCTAGCCTGCCTTGTGTATTTGTTTGGATGAAAATTATGGAACAGAGTGATTCACGCGAGGCAACAGGCATGATACTTAAGCTATTAGAGCGAGCGAAAGGAAAAGCCGGGTCAAAAATGAAGACAATTTTTCGGGTAGTATAATGTCGCGATGGCAACCTCACCCGGCAAAAAAATCGGGCCTTATGAAGTAATTTCCTCGATTGGCGCAGGAGCGATGGGTGAAGTCTATCGCGCGCGTGACACGCGATTGGACCGTGAAGTTGCTTTGAAAATCTTGCCGGCGGAATTTTCAGAAAATAGCGAACGCCTGGCTCGTTTCGAACAGGAAGCGCGTTCAGCTTCTGCTCTGAATCATCCCAATATCATTACCATTTTCAATGTAGGTGTCGCTGATACCACCTCCTATCTTTCTATGGAGCTCGTAGAAGGCAAGAGTCTTCGTGCTGTACTCGATGCGGGACCAATAAGTTTGCGAAGAATCGTGACCCTCGCTTCACAGCTCGCGGACGGTCTCGCCAAAGCGCACGCTGCCGGGATTGTTCATCGCGATCTCAAGCCGGAGAACCTGATGATCTCCAAAGATGGCTTGCTGAAAATATTGGATTTCGGACTTGCAAAAATAACCGTCGTTTCAACAAATCAAGCATCGAATCTACAGACACAGACTTCAGCAGGCGCGATTGTTGGAACCCCTGGATATATGTCTCCGGAGCAAGTGAGTGGGAAAGATGTTGATTTTCGCGCCGATCAATTTTCATTCGGAACGATTCTTTACGAAATGATCACTGGAAAACGTGCTTTTCAGCGTGACTCCGGTGTGGAAAGCATGGCAGCGATTATCACGGAAGAGCCGGAACCGGTGCACACCCTAAACCCGGAAATACCGCTGGCTCTGCGCTGGGTTCTGGATCGTTGCATGGCTAAAGATCCGGATGAACGATACGCTTCCACGCAGGATCTGTCGCGCGATCTTCAATTGATTCGCGATCATATTTCTGATTTGGGCTCCGTTTCCCTTTCGGCAGTGCCGCAACCAGGCAAACGTTTTCGACCGTGGCTTCTATCACTGTTTTTGATCACCTTTCTTGCTGGAGTCGCGGCAGCGTACTGGTATTTCAGACCAAAACCACAAGAGCTTTTAGAAATGCTCACGGTAACTTTCACCGGGAAGGATTCGGCACCAGCAGTTTCGCCGGACGGTAAACTGATCGCATTTCGCTCCGACCGGGATGGAACTCCCAGGATCTGGTTGAAACAAATAGCAGCCGACAACGAAGTCGTTCTTTCATCTGGACCTGATGACTATCCAAGATTCTCTGCGGATAGCTCTTCGATTTTTTTTCTTCGCAGACAAGGAGCAGGCACTTCGCTTTACAGAATTTCAGTTCTTGGCGGCGAAGAAAGAAAGATATTGGATGATGTTCATTCTGCAGACCTATCTCCTAATGGGAAACAGATCGCATTCTTACGGTGGAAATCAGGAGAATCATCAGTATTTACAGCGAACGTAGATGGAACTGGAGTGGAACTGGTGACTCGTATTGAAAAAATTCAGGTTGAATTTCCCCGCTGGTCACCTGACGGTAATCGAATCGTTGCAACTAGAAATTGGACGGGCAATGCTATCAATTTGGATGCCATTCTTATAGTAGATACGAAGACAAAGGAAAAGCGCTGGCTCCGTTCCACATGGCCAACAGCCGCAATCTGGATTTCCAACAATCAGATTCTTTACGGTGTTCCGCGGTCAATAGCCGCGAGCGGAAGTTCGCGCGGAGCTGGAACGATCGTACTTCAAGATATAGATACCGAAAAGATTCGAAAGCTGTTTTGGTTTCCATCGTGCGGTGATGTTCTGGACAGACTGGATCAGGACACGCTACTGCTCCAATCCGCTGTCAGGCGACAAAACTTGCGTCAAGTCTCTCTGGACGAATCGCAAGCAACCGGTTGGTGGTTCACGCGTGGAAACAGCATTGATCGTCAGCCTGTCTATTCGCCAGACGGCAAAAGCATTTTGTATTCCTCCATTGGAAGCGGAAATCTTGATCTTGTGGAACTCACAATTGAAACCGGCGCCGTAAGACGCATTACGGAAGACGCAGCGGATGACTGGGATCCCGCTTATACTCCCGACGGCAAACACATTCTTTGGAGCTCAAACCGTGATGGTCATTTTGAAATTTGGATGGCAAAATCAGATGGCACCGATTCGCGCAGAATTACAAACGATGGATTGGATGCTGAAAATCCAACGATGACGCCGGATCAGCAATGGATTGTATACACATCCTACAATACTAAAAAAACTGGAATTTGGAAGATTCGTCCGGATGGATCCGGAGCGACACAATTGTTTAGCGGACTCACACAACAACCCGAAGTTTCACCGGATGGCAAACATATCGCGTACACCTGGTATAAACAATTTGCAGTGGGACCCACGGCATACATCGATGTTATCAACATCGAAACAGGAAATGCCATTCCGTTTGAAGCGAAAGCGAAACGCGGAACGAAAAAGCAAAACACGCTGGCTGGTTCCTTAGGTCGTTGTCGCTGGATGCCGGATGGAAAATCACTTGCTTACATAGACTCGAACGAACAAGGAGATCTTGGAATTTTCGCGCAGGACTTTATTCCAGGTAAAGACACATTCGCGACACGACGCGCTATTGCCGGATTCGATCCGTTTAAACAAACGGAAACTTTTGCGATTTCACCGGATGGCAAATTCATCACACTGTCAGAATTGGAACTCCTCTTCAGTTTGGTGCGCGTAGAAAATGTCCCGGGCCTATGATTCGGAAACGACTCTATGCTTGTTCTTAGTGAAGTCCGACTACACCTGCACTGCAGTTGCGGTTACGCCGCGCGATGGTAGCGGCATCAAGCGCCGTCACGGGCGGGTTCCCATAAACTGGCCGACGGTCCGGTAATGGGCGTCGGGGTTGAAATTGTGCGCGACTTTCCCCGTCTGTTTGCCGTTGCGCACGACTTCCGTCCAGTTGCCGTTCGAATTCTCCGCTGGTGGATTGATCGTATCATCAACAGGCGGCTGCTTGGACATGTCGACCACCTTAAATTTATCCTTTCCCACAGCTTTCTCCATGACCGCGGCGCGTGAGATATCATTGCTACCGCGATAGAAGACCACCTGTTGGACTGCCCTGCCGCTATCGGTCTGGCTCCAATCGCGCAGACGTGCTTCGAAGTGGTACGCAGGATTGTTTTCCTTGCCGAAATGATAGACCGAATCGTACAGTTCCAGACGGTCTGCTTGAAGCGTGGCGTTGCCTTTATCTTTGTTCGCGTTCACCAGATTGACCAGTGCCATTCCGCCGCCAGAGTGGAACGACACCACGGTTTCCTTTGGTGGTCTCTGAACACCGGCAGCATCCAGCGCGTCGTTGGTCGTCTTCACCTGGCTCTTCACGTTAGACCAGCTGACGCTATAAGAGTTGTTGTTCGAAGAGGAGTCAGTCTTTTTAGTCGAGTTCGCTGCCTCGGGTAGCACGAATACGGCGTGCGGATCCTTCTTCAGCGTGTCCCTGATACGCGCGTTCTGTCCAGCCTTTGAACCCAACGGATCGCCGACCGTTGCATTGTCACCATGGTAGTGTGTATGTACGTGCGCGTCCTTATCTGCAGCCGCGCCCTTAACTACGAGCACCGGCTTGCCACCGTTCCCTTCACTGGTGGTGACGATCACCTTGACGCCCGGATTCGCTTTCACGAAATCGTCGTAGGCGATCTGAGCGTTCTCAATCGTATTCGCAAGCTGATCCTGCTTTTTGTTGCGCAGTTCCTGAATCTGTTGAGGCGTGACTTTCGTGATGTCATACGTCTGGGGCGGCTTGCTGCTAACGTTGGACTGCTTTACGTCGACGTTGGTCGTTTTCGGTGCTGCGGTTTTTTGAGCGCCAACACCGCCGCTGCTACCATTTTTGTTGGCATCCCCCGCGAACTGTTGCGGAGCACCGAAACTGGTATCCGGAGTATTGGGCATCGAGTTCTTATAAGCCTGATCCAATTGTTGCCGAATTTGCCCAGCACGGACGTCATATTGCGGCTTATTGTCGTTTGCGTGCTGCTTGGATCCTTCAGCCTGTCGTGCATCGACCTTTGGTTCAGCCGGCGGTCGTTGCCGGAGCTGTAGTTTCCGTTGTTTCTGCACCAATCGTATCCGGAATATTGTTCGATGAAATATTGCGCGGTTGCGTGTCGCCAATTGTCGTTGCCATGCATAGCCTCCGAGAAAAGTCTGTTCTCATTAAATACAGACGCACCAAATCGCGGGTGAACGTTAATGGATCATTCTGAGTTTCCGAACAGAAAAGCTTTGGCTTTAGACGAATAGGAAACGCGTTTACCAAGGAACTGATCATCAACACGTATTCTTCAATAGGGTATACTTGATAGAAGAATGCAAACACGCGTGACTTTTGGTTCTGCAACTCACATAGGCATGGTTCGGAGAGCAAATGAAGATCAATACATGCTTGCCCGCCTTTCAAAACTATTCGAAGTTCTTCAAGCCAGTTTAGCAAATGAGGAACTCAAAGAGCTTACTGGCCAGACAGCTTACTTAGTGGTTGTCTCGGATGGGATTGGAGGTGTTGTCGCTGGAGAACAGGCCAGCACCATGGTAATTCAGCAAGTTCAGCGTTACATGGTTGAAGCGGCAAAATGGTTCTTCCGCTGGTATGAAAATCCTGAAGAAACTCAGGAAGCAATCCAGGATTTACAAAAAGGACTGAGAGGGATCGATCAAGCCATTATTGAAGCATCTAAGAATCAACCATCTTTGTCTGGAATGGCAGCAACACTTACAGTGGCGCGCATTCTTGGTCCGGATCTTGTCATTACTCATGTCGGCGATTCACGCGCATATCTTTTCCGAAACAATAAATTACAGCAAATCACAAAGGATCATACTGTTACACAGATGCTGGTAGATTCCGGCGCTATTTCACAAGAGGATGCGAAGCATCATCATATGCGCAACATTGTAGTGAACGTACTTGGTGGAAAGGAAGCAGGAGTAAAAGGAGAAATTCATCAACTGATTTTAAACCATAATGACCGTTTGCTTCTTTGCACTGATGGGCTGACAAATCCAGTAGATCTTCCTGAAATCGAGGGAATCCTCCAGCGTATCTCCGATCCACAGCAAGCATGTGATGCCTTAATTCAAGCTGCGTTGAATCATGGCGGACCCGATAACATTACTGCGGTAATTGCTGATTATCAGACTTCTTCGTGACCCGCGCTATCGCTGTATTCGATCCGGATAGCCAACTGAATTTAATGCTGTTGCGATCGACGTCTTAAGCCAACATTCAGAAAAATGCCTTGACTTCGAAGCGTGGTATCATGCCCTCTTCAACAGGTTCATTCGATGAGCGAAGAAGATCATAAATCAGAGGATCCTGCCGCACAATCAGAAGCGCAAACGCTTGAAGGTCCCGTTAGTGAATTTTCCGATTCCTCCCAGATCCTGAAAGAACGTTTTGGACACTATGAAATCGCCGGGAAACTCGGATCGGGTGGAATGGGAATTGTCTACAAAGCCTATGATCCTGCCTTGAAGCGCTTTGCTGCCTTAAAACTGATTCGAACCGAAAATCCTGATCATGCACTGCGCTTTGTAAATGAAGCACGCGCTCAGGCTCGCGTTCAACATGAAAATGTCTGCCAGGTTTACGAAGTTGGTGAGGTAGACGGAAAGAAATATATTGCGATGCAATTCATTGAAGGCCAAAGCTTGTCTGCGGCTTCTAAAGATATGTCAACCGAAGTAAAGGTTAAAGTGATCAAGCAGATTGCAGAGGCTTTACACGCAGCTCACAAGCATGGGTTGATCCATCGTGATGTGAAACCATCCAACATTATGTTGGAGCTCACAGAAGGTAATGAATCGAAACCGTATGTACTGGATTTCGGATTAGCGCGTGATCAAGAAACGCCTGGTTTAACCAGAACTGGTGTAGCAGTTGGCACTCCTTACTACATGGCGCCAGAACAGGTCAGCGGTGAACGAGATCATCTTGACAGACGCACAGACGTGTATGGCCTTGGAGCCACAACTG
>CAVZQN010000004.1:90000-1900386 GCA_963777505.1 uncultured bacterium | reverse complement strand
AGAAGCTAAATCCGGATTCTCTTCAATGTCCTTATTATGGTGATAAAACCCGCCAAATCTTCCATCAAAAGTAGTCTGAGAACCCAAAAGCGAGACCCATGTGGCATTCCAGCTCCATTGAGGAGTCTTGCTTTTCGCATAATTGGCCTCCGGAAGTGCCCTTGCATTAGAGCCTTCTCTTTCGAAGAAATGATCGTTCCAATTTGCGAATCCTTGCAGGTTGTTATTCTCATTTAATTTATATGTGAGTTTCGTAATAAATTTTCGATAACTGTCCGTTATTAATTCATCATAACCAGGCGTAGGAGTTTGAGTTTGCGGATACTGTATTCCTGAAAAAAACCAAAATTTATCTTTCAGGATCGGACCGCCAAGTTGTGCGCTAACATCATATGTTTTAAATGGTTTTTCCGGACTTGGATTCGGGACATTTGTGCTGGTCAGATCTTCGTTTTGAAAAAACGTCTCAAACAAACCATGAAATTGATTCCCACCAGAACGCGTAACAAAATTTCCGACTACTCCTGTAAATCCTCCGTATTCTGCCGGAGCTCCAATGCCTGTAACTTGAACCTCATCGATCCAGTTGTAGTTATATTGCACAACAAGATCACGTCTTCGCGGATCGCTCATGTATACACCATCGATCCAAACACTATTCGATGATGTGCCTTCGGAGCCATACGCAACTAAATCATCACTGACTCCCGGAGTTAGTGCGATCAACTGTTGAATGTTTTGAACTCTAGGAAGATTGTGAATGATTTCAGAAGGAACTGTGTGCGAGACCGCTGTTGTACTAACATCGATTAATGGCGGCTTGTCCGTAACTTCCAGAACTTCTGATATCTGGGATATTTGCAGACTAAAATCCACAGTTAATGTTTGGCCTACTGAAAGTTGAATACCTCTGCGGATCATCGATTGAAATCCTTGAATTTCTGCCTTCGCTTCATAGATCCCAGATGCTAGATAAGGAAATCGATAGTAACCAATTTTATCTGTGAATGTGATTGAACTACCACCGATTAATGAGGGACTTGATACTGTGATGGTTACGCCAAAAATAGGTTCGCCATTAAAATCTTCAACTGTACCTTCAATTGCACCATTTGTCCGCTGTGCAAAAACTAAAGAGCTAATGAATAAAATCCCTAACGATTAAGAAGAGAACCCTTTTCATTACACCACTCCCACACTCAATGCCTAATCACCAGCTAGGCGTCTTCTCCAATCCTGGAAAGGGCGCGTACTGAATTTTGTAACCGTTTGAAGAATTTTTATCCGGACAATCCGCACATTCGTTAGATTTCTTAATCGATCGAGAAAGTCCCTGTCCGAAAGAGATGCAATCGGATTACCGCGCGGCATCCGCCACAATCTTACAGTCGGGCTAACCATCGCTCTGTAGATGCTATCCATTGTCCCGAAGGATGAATCGACCACTCTATCCACACCGATTTCGTGACCCAAGAGAAGAAACGGACCCTTCCACCAGAAAGCGGGCCCACACGTACATCGCCATCTAGATCACCGGTCACGAGTGTGCGCCAGTTGGATCGAAACCAACACTGTAACCTTCGACTTCCGTGAGAGGTAATGGGAACTGAATTGCCCTTTTTTAAATCCAGCAGAAAAAGTTCGGAAGTGGCAAGTTCTAGATTTGTTCACCGATATCCGGACCAATCGACTCACTGCGAGATACGCTTCTGTCAGGCGATATTGCATAGTCCACTTACCCTGCCCTTCCCTTTCAACAAAAGCTTGGGTGAACTATTAACCGAGTCCCACTGATATAGATTGCCATCCAGATCGCCAGCAAAGATAATGTTGTCGTTGGAATATCTCTAGAGAGAATAAATACTTTTCCCCTTGCTCTGTCTACAAGAACCCATGGAATTGGAAGATGACAAGTTCCCAAACACGACATCCACAGTCTCTCGCTCCGATTAATCCAGACGCAGCTGCTGCATATTTTCCATCGGGTGAGAAGATTCGACATCCTGGAGCATAGGCTTCAGGACCTTCAAGAGTTGACTACTTTTTGATCTTGCATCGAAATAAGGTCGAACTTTTCCAAATGTCCTACCCGCAAGAACAAATCTTTCTAATGGATCAACATCGATTGCTGTAACACTTTTTCCCTTATTCCAAAAATCGCGAGAAGGTAATTGTTTTTCTCCAGGCAAATTCCATCGCAGAACACCAGAAGCTCATCCAGAAAGCCGTTTAGAACTGTTTTGCCATCAGGAGTGAATCGCACGTCACGCGAGCCGCTGTATCCGGTGCCGCGCAATATATATGGATACGGACGTTTCAGGTTGAAAAAGGCAATTGAACCTCCATCTACAGCAGCCATCCATTGACTTTTAGAATCGAAGGCAATCGAATTAGGACTCCCGGGGAATTGAAAGATCAGAGGATCGGCATCTTTGGGTGCAGCTAAATCCCACCGATAAAGTTGTGCATCTCGGGATGCATAGATGTAATCTACCCTCAGGGTCAAACCAGATGTAACCTAGTTCCCCATTTAGATTCATCGTTCTGATCGGAGTTTTTGTTTCAGAATCAAGTGACCAAATTTGGATTAGACCGTAAACATCCGATGAGGCAACTTCGTTAGAGTTAGGCCTGAATTTCACATACTGAGCATTAGTGGGATGCGGACCAAATATTTTTTCGGATGCTGCAACACCAAAAGGTCTGACATAAACATTGCCAGCTTTTGTATATGTGATCCACCGGCCATGTTCGTCTATGTCAAAACTTTTCCACCATATCGCTGGTATTTGAAAGCGATCAACAATTTCCGGCTTGCTTTGATCAAATCTCCATTTGCGGATAAGCATCTTGCTCCAACCGAAAGGAGCATCATGGGAACCAGTTGCGTCCGTAATAAAGAACGCAACACCACTTCTTACAAGAACAATGGTATTTCCTTCCAAATTGAAAACTCGAATTATTTTCTTTTCTGACATCGACCAGACCTTTACAATTCTTGTGTCTTGCCGCATCGTCCAAATTAAGAATTTTCCATCTGCTGAGAACTGTGAACTCCAGGGGATGAAAAGATTGGGCGCATATGGTTCGGTTACCGTGATGGGTGCAGTTCCATCACGTGGATAAAGCTGCAAACCGCCCTTCACACCAACGGCCATCCACTTCCCGTCAGGACTAAGCTCAATACTATTGATCGGCTTTACAGGAATATCCATCATCAATGCGGGAGGTCCTACTGCGAGCGCCTGAAGCGCAAAATGGCGAGCTTCGGCCGAGTGCAGCAAATTCGAGACTTGCGATTGCGTACGCCAATTTTGTGCTGGGATCAGCATCCGGAAGAGCTCTGCCCAAAGCGAGTACTTTACTGGCTTGTGCGGTCTTTGCTTGGGAAACCGCATCATTCTTTGCAAGAGTCGCTTGCCGCCAAAAACTCACGACGACCGCAATTATTGCCAATAGTACTACAATAGTAGTACTAATCAGAGCCGGCGTTGGGTGCGTCGACTATTAGCGCGATGGACCATCGCCTGAGCGAATGCTTCTTCAATTGCCGTGAGCCTGCCCGGATAACGTTGCCGCCAGACCTGAAATTCCAGGAACGCCGAGCCAGTCCACAGCAGGTCTTGCGACCTGATTTCGCTGATCCCAAAGTTGTGAGGCCTGCCGGAGTTGATCCCAGAGTCGGGCGCTATCTCCATCCTGAGTTTGCCATCGAACTAGTCGCGGCCATGCGGTCAATAAAGATTCGTGAATAATTTCGACGCGATCTTTGGTTTGCCTCCTACAGTATCAGGAGCTTCAAAGGAAGTCAATAAACGCGCATGAATTAATAATTGCAAAACATCTTCGGGCCGTTTGTTTATCAGGAAAAACACTCAATAACTCTTCCGTATCGCGCGCTGCCCTCGTATTTTCGCGCGGTTACTAAATTGCGAAATATTTCACGGACAACCGGATGTCTGATAGTTCCGATATGATCCATCGTCTCTTCGGCATGCTTTGCAAGCGCTCCTGCAACTCCCCTTATCTCTTTATACGCCTTACGAGTAAGTTGCCCTGAATTTCGATCACGTTTTTCCCATAATCGTGCTGACGCAAACGCCATCAACGGCAATGCACCACGTTCTTTCTCCACATCCGAAAGGATTTCATCCACCAGTGTTTCATCTTCATATCGATAGCCGCATTTCAATGCTGGCTGCACAAGAGCACGGCGTAATGCAGGTCCATTCAGTTTTCCGAACGGAGTGAGTTCTGAAAAAAGATAGGAGCAAGTGAAGGATACTCATGACAACGAAGCAAAAAATCATCGCGGATGCTAAGGAGCAGTCGCACATCTGACTCTAAAGCTGCGGTTGCAATGAGATCAATGAAATTGGACTGAATATGTGAACCGTTTAGAGTAAACAACTCTTCAAAACGATCAATGATTAATACAGCTTCGGAATGTTTCTTTCGCCAGTGATTCAACAATAATCGAAGTGCGATGCTGCATCTTTCAAAGCTCAAAACGTTTTGTGTTTCATCTGAATCTTGCGAAAGATCAGGAAGCAACGCTTGTCGAAGATTCATTAAAGGTGAATCGCCTGGAACACAAAAAAGGTGACTCCACCCGCGTGGAAGCGCAGGAACGAGTCCCGCACGCAAAAAGGAAGTCTTCCCTGTCCCTGAGGCTCCAACCAGAGCCATCATATGAAGCTGCTGCAATTTCTTTAAGAGAGTTTCCACTTCCAGTTCACGGCCAAAAAAATACGATGCATCTGCCGATGTAAATGCAGCCAGGCCAGGATATGGAGTTCGTTCGTCAATTGTTTCTACAAGCCTGCGTCGCTTCTTCGAGTGCGCGTGATACAGCCCCGGCAGAAGCAAATCGATCATATGGATCTGTTGCAACAGCACGTGCAATGATCGGTTTCCATGGACCTTCTGCAAGGCGAGTTGGATCCTCACGAACTGTATTCCAAATTTCTTCACGCGTTTCGTGACTCAAAATTCCTTCGGGATGGGTCATTTCTGCCAGCACAACACCAGCAGAGTACACATCGCTTCGTGCATCGCCCGCTTTTCCTGATAATTCTTCGGGTGACAAAAACGGCAGAGTTCCTGACATCTTTTCGTCCGCTTGTGCAGCATACTTTGCGATTCCAAAATCCATTACAACAACGCGACCTGTACGCGTGATCATGATGTTTTCCGGTTTCAAATCTCGGTGCACCAAACCTGCTTTGTGAATTGCCTCAAGTCCGGCTAAAAATTGTGCAGCAATGTCTCTTGCTTCTTTCAATTCCAGCGAACCCTTTTGCACGAGCATTGCAAGCAGCGTCATCCCATCGATATATTCCATCGAAATCAACTCTTGATCCTCTTCAACAACCAGATCAAAGATTCGGCAAACATTTGGGGAAATGACTTCACGAGCTATCCGGACTTCATTTCTCAATGCCTCCATCCAATCGTGATTCTCTCTTTGATCAGGACGGATCGATTTCAGCGCTACATCTACGCGAAGTTTCATGTCATAGGCGTGCCACACTTCGCCCATTCCGCCTTTTCCTAATTTGGATAAAATTTGGTAACGATTTGCTACAACTTGCCTCATCTGTTGCGAAGGGTTTTCTGATGGGATTTCAAATGACATGCCCTCGCGTCCAGGGGCACCCCTTGTTCCGTACGCTTCAGGCTTTTGGTACATGTCTAATAGTGTAGCAGGTACAACTCGTTTGAATGATTGTACATCTCTTCGCATAACGAAACAATGACTAATTCAGCAGGCCTATATAGTCGTGAAAAATGATGATTCATGCTAAAATAACAGATGCTCTCCGTTATGCAGACACAAAAAATCCAAGTACTCATTGCGAACGACCAGATCCTTGTAAGAGAAGGACTTGGATCCATTCTGAACCGGCAAAAAAATATCGAAGTAGTGGCCCATGTGGAAAAGCTTGGGCAATTGTCTGAACAATTCCGCAAGCATCGGCCTAATGTCCTTCTTACTGATCTTAGATTGGATGGTTCGGATGCTATCGGAACGATACGCCAAATTCATGAAGATTTCCCAACAACTGCAATTCTGATGGTTAGTAGTTATGACGGAAGTGAAGATATTTATCGAGCCCTGCGCGCAGGCGCCCGCGGCTACGTATTGAAGGATATTTCTGAACCTGAATTGATTGAAGCGATTCATTCCGTAAGTTCGGGAAGGCGTCATATTTCAAAACAGATTGCAATTCGATTGGCTGAACGGATGGATCGCTCCACTTTAACTCGCAGAGAGATGGAGGTGCTGCAGTCGATCGTAAGAGGAAAAAGTAACAAAGAAATTGCTGATCTAATGAAAGTCACCGAAGAAACGGTGAAGTACCATGTAAAAGGAATCCTGCAGCAAGCTGGGAGTTACCGATCGTACCCAAGCTGCAACCGCTGCTCTTCTTCGAGGCATAATCCACCCCCAAGAACTTTAAGGCCAACCTTTCCCAGCAGCCCTACTCAAAAGAGTAGGAAAAATCCTACTCGTTCGAGTAGGGCGAAGAATTTTGTTCCCTAACGCATTCAGAGCAAACATTGTCGTTCCTCAAAGGTTCAGGCCAAATCCCACTCGATTGAGTAGGGTGTAAAAAATATGCGGCTACTATCCTAACAACATCAGAAGGAGGCAGCATGAAACTATAAGCGTTACGTAATTCATCTTTGCCTGCGCCAAGGCGCGTTCGGTAGTGGCCTAGTCGCCCATTTGTCAGAGACGTGAATATCTCACGATCTCATCGGCGGCTTTCAATCCTGGAAGCAACGGAACGATATCTGTTTTCTGAAGGCAAATTCAGCGTCTAGGCATAAACGCCGATGGAACCGGTGAAACATTGATTATTCCTGGATGCACTGACCTTCGGCTTCTGCAGTCTCCGGACGGTAAGTAAAATGGGTCTAGACCAGACGGCCCTGGACCAAATGTAATACGTACGAATTCGGAAGCTGCGTCCGTCAAACAGGGATGTACTGGCTCACAGCGGGACACTTCCAAGCGCTTCGGAACCGTGACGTTGGTCCCAGTAAATCACCGCTTCCGATTTTCTATTGGAAACTACTCTACTAATGTAATCGCATCTACGGGCACATTTCCGCCTGGAAGTTCTATCACGTTTTAGGTACGTTGATGGACTTGTACTCAAACTCGAAGTCAGATGAATTTTGCCGGCTAGATCATCGTCTTCAAGATAGTAATTCCTTATGATTTGGTCTGTACCCGGACTATCGGTTCTACCTATAGCTACTTGCGAGGTTCAGCATTTACCGCACGTTCAATGGAATCATCGATGAAATAATACTTCACGGTTACGCACTTCCGGAAGATGAAGTCTATGACAATTATCTTAGGTCTCATCGCTTGGTGGCCTGAAGATGGACACACAAATGACATCATCGGCGGACACAATCCTTCGGCAACCAATGCATTAACTTTCATGGGAGGAGCCGTAGGTCAAGGTGTAACTTGGTTCGGGTGGCTTTATTGACATTCCAGATGCACCGGTTCTTCAAAATCAGAAACCTCTACAGTCAGCGCATGGGTTAAACCTGAAGGCCCCGGGCCAAACAATGATTCATTTGGAAGCACTTTCCTTCAGAAAGGAGTTCCGCCACCGCAGGGAAATTTTAATAATTCGTTTTACGGACTATGGTGGCCTGGAATTGATAACCGCTTCAGACTCAGTATCGGGAATACTGATACGAACTTTATTACATCTACCAACTCATTTCCAGTAGGGCAGGGTGATGGCGAGCGGGAACCTACGATGGCAGACGTTTGAAGTTATACGTGAACGGGCAACTGGAGGCGGATGCTCCTCGTTCTATAATTCTTCCGTATGATTTATCAGTTCCATGGACGATTGGCTCCTCTTCTACAGCTACTATCTCTTAGTTCGTTTGCCCCGTACCTTCAACGGCGTAATTGATGAAGTAAAGCTTTATAACCAGGCTCTAACTCAAGAGCAAGTTCAGGCGTCAGCAGCAACTCACCAGTTTGTGGGAATTATGTCTGCGAATCAGCAGAAACGTCGAATAAGTGCTCTGCGGATTGTGCACCACCTCCACCAGTTTGCGGTAACAACACTTGCGAAACAGGAGAGACCTCTATTTTTTGTCCCGCAGATTGCGACGCTTCGACTCCAACGTGCAGTGCCACATTGGATCAGATGTTTACTCACCGTGGAACGACTCTCGCAGGTTACGGCACTGGTGACGAATCTTTAACACCAAATTTAACAAACGCTGGCAAAGTCTACACGGCCGGCAAAAACGGTGGATTGACCACCGTACGTTTGGCCCTTGACGCAATCACTTCACCGGGCTCGCCAAATACATTAACTGTCAAAATTACAGATGCTAGTGTTGTAACGCCGCAAACTATTATCGCAGACAATACTGTTTATGGGTTCCACATCCACTCAGGAAATGGTAGCGGACTCGGTGGACACCTGTTAATGGGCAATGGACAACTTTTAATTTCAACCCTCCGAGTTCCACAAGTGGTGGGGGCCCAATATGCGATCGTCTTGAGGGCAACACACGCAACGCGATGGTGGGCTGATGGACCAATCCTTATCCCGGCGGTAAGTTTGAGCCGCACTGCGAGTGGCGGAGCGCTTTGGTTCACGTACGGCAACGCTCTGATGCTGGCTTTGAAACGTATGTATGCTCCGCTGACACTGATCGGGATGGCGTTGATCAACCCTCTGACAATTGTCCCGAATGCCTCGAATCCGGATCAGACTGACACAGATGAAGATGGCCAAGGCGATGCATGCGATGCTGACATCGATGGTGATGGTGTGTTAAATGGCAGCGACAACTGTCCAATGGACGTCAATCAGGATCAAACCGATACGGATTTTGATGGTGTCGGAAATGTTTGCGATAGCGATGATGACAACGACGGCGTTTCCGATGAAGACGATAATTGCGCGCTTGTTTCAAACACCGATCAAATTGACACAGACAATGATGGGTTAGGAAATGCCTGTGATCCTGATGATGATAACGATGGTGTCGCAGACACAAGCGATAACTGTGTGCTCGATTCCAATTCGAATCAGAATGATTTAGATGAAGATGGAATTGGAGATGCATGCGAAAACGATACCGATGGTGATGGAGTTGATAATGCCGCCGATAATTGTTTGCTTGTAGTCAACGCTGATCAACTCAATACCGATGGTGATTCAAATGGAAATGCTTGCGACACCGATGATGACAATGACGGCATTACTGATGATGAAGACAACTGTCCATTAAGCATGAACGCCGATCAAACCGATACTGATGGCGATGGTCAAGGCGACGCATGCGATGAAGATGATGATGATGACAGCATCGTAGATACTGAAGACAATTGCCCGCTCAATGCCAATCTCGATCAAACCGATACCGATGGTGATGAAGCTGGCAATGCCTGCGATGCCGATGATGACAACGACAATGTCTTTGATGGCAATGACAATTGTCCATTTACTGCAAACGCCGATCAGGCAGACAGCGATGGTGATGGCGAAGGAAATGTCTGCGATGGCGACATCGATGGTGATGGTGTACTAAATGCATCCGATAACTGCCCACAAAATCCAAATGCCGATCAAAGCGATCTCGACGGTGACGGCTTAGGCGATGTTTGCGATGGCGATATCGATGGCGATGGCAAACCAAATGAAAACGATAACTGTCCCGAATCGGATCGTTCAACATCAGTCATAGTCGGCTTTGCGATTCAGGCAGTTCCGAATTTCTTGCTTGTCACTGGGTGCACAATTTCAGACCAGATTGAACTCTGTGCAATAGGTGCAACGAATCATGGGAAATTTGTGAGCTTGTGTTTCGCAACTTCTCAACACCTTAAAGAACCAGGGCATCATCACTGGTCAACAAAAAGGCGCAATCAAAGTTGTGCTGCACAAGCTGATATTCCGTAAGTCAACTTCAAGAACATAAATGGCCATCCATGGCGGATGGCCGTTTGTCATCTCATATCACGCTACAACTCTGAAGTCGAGTAAAATCTTCCCACTCTACGAGTAGGGCGCGAAAAATCACTCCGTAGTATCCTCCGGCATCGTAGGAGGATCCATGAGAACATTCACATTTTTTGTGCTAATGATCATTGCTTTCAGTACTGCATTTGCCGGAAAGCCGCCATCAGGCTGTGGCGATGTTCCAATTAGTTACATTTTCGAGGATCCAGTTTCTGCTCCGGCAGCAATGTGGAATGACATTCCTGGAATGCTTTATCAAAATGGCGTAATCAACTATGAAGGCAGTTGTGATGGGACGCGCGATGCAACCATCGGAACTGACTCGGGCCGTTTTTTGTGGATGCAATTTCCGGCTCCCGCTGCGATCGTTGAAGGCGGTCCACCTTCATTTGCAGGCGGTCCAGCATTCATGACACAAACATTTATCAACGTTCGCAACATAACAGCACGTAACACCGGATTACAAATACCGGGACCACCAGCGGTGTTTTATACAAAATTTTCAGGAAATTTTGAAGCACCAGACGGCAATCATTATCGCTTTGGATCGATGCCGCCCAACGCGAGCTGCCCACTTGGTGCAGTGTGCGCCCCGAATCTTCACCTGGAATATCCAGCAACCGTAAACCAGCCAGAACAATCAGGATGGGTGAAAGTTACTTATACCCGATCTCCCGGCATACGTTTGTTGTCGAAGGAGAGTTCGTTCGAGATACGGATCCCGTCATTCAAAGGGCAACCCTTTTTCTTGAGCCCCAAAAGGCGCCGTGGGTCCAATATGGGCAGTACTCACTTCCCTTTCGAATCAGAATTACTCCACTAGCTCCACTGCCGCCCGCTCCACCTCCAGCGATTACTCCTGATATTTCAATCGATGATATGAGCGTAATTGAAGGTAACTCTGGTAGTAAGAACATCACATTCACAATTTCATTGAGCGCTGCGACATCGAATTCAGTTTCGGTCACCTACTCAACAGCAAATAATACTGCAACCGCGCCTTCCGACTATACTAGCAAGTCAGGCACTATTACATTTGCTTCAGGAACAACAAGCAGAACCGTAACTGTATCAGTGAAAGGTGAACGAACTGCAGAACCAACTGAAACGTTCTTTGTGAATCTAAGCAATGCAGTGAATGGAACAATCGCGGATGGTCAAGGTATCTGCACGATTGTCGATAACGATTGATTCAAGAATGCCAAAGAAAACTTTTCAAAATAGAACGGCCATCCATCGGGTGGCCGCTTTGTTAACAGGAATTATCCATTAATCCTTTTGAATTAGCACGGTTGCGATGGCTGCGATGCCTTCTTCGCGGCCGATGAAGCCCATTGTGTCGGATGTAGTTGCTTTAATGCTGACTGCGGCTTCACTCAGCTTCAACATTTCAGCAACTGATTTGCGGATTGCTGCATGATGTGGTGAAAGTTTTGGGATCTGAGCAATGACGGTTACATCGACATTTGAAATGCTCCAACGATCGGCAGAAAGCATTTCCAGGATTCGATCGATAAAGACATGGCTTGCTGCACCTTTCCACTTCGGGTCTGTATCTGGAAAATGAGTTCCTAAATCGCCAAGCGCTGCAGCGCCTAACAACGCATCCGCAATCGCATGCAAAACGACATCTGCATCGGAATGTCCACGTAAACCATGAGTATGCGGAATCTCAATGCCGCCCAGCATCAGTTTTCGTCCTTCGACAAAACGATGGGCATCAAATCCTAAACCGGAACGTACGATCATTCCCATCCTTTATCCAAATAGAATTCAACCAATTCTAAATCTTCACGTTCAGTGATCTTCAAATTTTTTCGTTCACCTTTCACAACCGAAACAGACACACCAGCCTTTTCAACAAGAATCGCTTCATCAGTTAGATCCGTGGAATTCTCCACTACTGCATATGCTGCTTTCAACACGCGGTACTGAAACACTTGCGGAGTTTGTGCGGTAAATAAATTTTCGCGACGGATCGTTTTTATGATTTCATTCCCTGTAACTTCCTTTACTGTTTCCTGCAACGGGACAACAGGTACAGCACTTCCCTTCTGCACCGCTGTTTCCATCAACATCTTCAACAAAGTTAGAGGCAACAACGGACGCGCCGCGTCATGAATCAAAACAAGATCATTTTTACTTGGATTGTTAATTGATTCAAATGCATTTCGAACCGATTGATATCGCGTATCTCCACCCTTGACCAGGCTGTATCGTGATACATTCTCTTGCTTTAATATTTCCTCATACTGCGAGTGATCTTCATCGTGAGGATAAGCAATGATGATTTCATCAATTTCACGCAGTCTCAAAAATGGTTGAAGAGTCCATGCTAAAACAGTTCGTCCTTTTAAAGGAAGTAGCTGTTTGGGAATATCACCCTGAAAGCGCACCCCTTTTCCGCCCGCAGCTATGATTACGAAATTCATACGCCAATTATAGCGTCTCTTGCGGGATCAGCAGAACGATGTGGATTGAAAAAGCGATGCGTCAATTCATTTGCACAGATGAGAATAAAGACCGGATCAACGGTTGCGATCCGGAAGCGTTCTTGCGGAAGGAAAACCAGGATCATGAGTGTAAATGAGATATAAATTCCGCAGACAAACAATCTAACATCCGGAGCTAACCGGCGGAATCCTAACAATGCAAAAATCAACAAAGGCAAATAAAAGAGGAAGCTCGCGATTTTGTGAAACAATGACATTTTCATTACTGATGGTCCGATTGGAATAATCCAGTAAAGCAATTTCTTAAGTTCAATCAGAACCAAGCCGCCGGGATTTTCCAAGACGTTCTTAACTGCCAGCTGCGTATAAATTTGTGATCTTTGTGTTGATGTTAAAGTGCTATGTGTCTCAAGAAGAACTCGATAATCCTTTTGAACCTTAGGATTGACAGCCAGATCTCCATCACCTGAATAAGCCGGGTGTGTGCCGGTCCATAAAGTCACACCACCTTCAGAGGCCACAAAAACGAAATGATTTTCTTTCAGGTAAAGATAAAGGTTCCAGGGAAATAACATCATAAAATAAAATGCCGCAAGAATAATCGCAGATCGTAAATTGAATTTTCGACGTGTCCAGATGAAATAAAATGGCAAAAGAAAAACGGTCCCTGGACGAATCAATGTTGCAATAGCAAAAAGTGAGAATGCAAGAATCAGGTTGATCAGGGATGAATTAATAAAAGTCGTATGCTTGCGCCACAAAAACCAGTAACTCAGAAGCATGCAAAAAAGCCAGAGATTTTCACTCAAGATCACTGGAGCGAGAACAATCAGAGGTATATAAAACGAAGAAAGCACGAACGCGACAATTCCTGCTCGCACCCCAAACATTTCGCGAGCAATCAAAAAGAAAAGATACGTGCTGATCAAGCTCAACAGGGCTTCTGCTAGCCGGATCCATGCAAGCGCGGGTGAAATACGGTGCAAAAATGCAAGCCAGAAAGGATATCCTGGTGCGCGGCCATAACTTTCAATTTTATGGGTCTTGCGAACGGCTAATTCAAACTGCCCGCTTTCATTAATGCTTTTTGCGAGCTCCAAGTATTCCTTTGCATCGTGTGTTAAAGGCTTATTTCCCCAGTACCCGATCGCGAACCAGAGACGCAACAACAGTGAAGTCAGAAATACGAACGCCAATAACTTTTTCACAGCAGTAGTAAATCATGAAACCGCTGAGACTCTGAGTCTTCGTGGTTATCTTCATTATTCCTTCAACAAACCGGTTCTAAAAACAAAACATACGGCTCATCCGCCACAAACTTAGAAACGGAAGTTGCGTTTTCCTGGACAAAAGTTGCTCTCATTTCAAAAGCTAAAGCCTTCTTCTCTCTGAAGGACGATGGCATCTAGCTTGCTTTAAGGAAATTGATTACGGAGGAACGATGCAAATCAAGCGGACAGAAGCTGCTTTACCAATTACTAGAACCGAAGAGAGCCAAACGACAGATGTGAAGAAAGCGGAATCAATTTATAGCAATTCAGATTCGTTCAAAATTGAAGAATCTAAATCGTTCGGCGAACAGAATAACATTTCATCAGTGCCCTATCCGCAAAAACCAAATGACGAAGTTGGAGACCTTTTTAAGAAGCAAACAATAGCTGCTCATCTCGGAGACTCCGCAATAAAGGCCACACCTTCTGCGGTGACGGCCCGTGAGGAGCAGATCCGTAACCTTAAAAATGAGAGTGAGAGTGCACAATCTTCGCTACGCGCACCACAAATAGATTCCTCTTTTGCCAATGCGAAACAAGCCGAATTGACACAAGACTTTGCAAATTTCAAAAAGGTTCAAGATAAGGCAGATGCGAAAGCTCAAGAAAAACTCATCAACATTGACGATTTGCTTCGCTCATCAAACAATCCTACGGATGTAGTTATTGGACAAGGGTTTGAAGGCGTAACAATCGATTTTGGAAACCCATTTCATGATGAAGGTTCAACCGAAACTCCTAAAGAATCCGAGAAACATGAGCCATTGCCAACAGCGGAAATAAATCGTAAACAAAAAGATTTTACTGAGTTGTTCGTTTCCGATCGAAAACAAGCTACCTCATCGGTGACTGAGGAACAGATCCGTAACCTTAAAAGTGAAAGCGAGAGTGCACAATCTTTGTTGCGGCCACCAGAAATAGATCTATCTCTTGGCAACCCTAAGCAAACAGAATTTACGGAAGATCTGGCAAATTTCAAAAGGATCAAAGACGAAGCCGAGACAAAAGCTGAACAAGAAAAACTTCGAAATGCTGCTGAAGATTTGCTGGGTTCCGGAAACAATTCTCCGTTTACTGGACAAGCGATAACAGTCGATTTTGGAAACACATTTCAGGACGACACCTCATCCCAATCTGCTAGCAAATCTCAGAAGGACGAACCTGTGGCTGAAACAATCCGTAAACAACAGATACTCACGGAGTCGCTTGCTTCAACAAAGGATAAACTCGGCCGCGGTTAAAATTTCGATTGCCAAATCAGATCAAGCGCAATGTCCTGATTCATTCAATCACGTTTCATGATACATTCTTGAACCGATGTTGCTTGAATCCGGCACGAAGCTTGGTGCGTATGAAATCCTGGGCCGTATAGGCGCAGGTGGAATGGGTGACGTTTATCGTGCAGCGGACAAGCGAATTGGACGTGAAGTAGCCATTAAAGTCCTTCCTTCTAATTTCTCGCAAGATCCAGATCGCCTGGCGAGGTTCGAACAGGAAGCACGTGCAGCTGGAATGCTGAACCATCCAGGAATTCTGAATGTTTATGACATCGGACATGAGAATGGCACACATTTTCTGGTCCTGGAATTACTGGAAGGAGAAACACTTCGTGACAAACTAAAATCTGCACTTTCGCAGCGCAAGACAATTGATTATGCGTTGCAAATCGCGAAAGGATTGTCTGCAGCACACGATAAAGGAATCATTCATCGCGATTTGAAACCCGAAAATCTGTTTGTTACAAATGATGGCCGAGTCAAAATTCTGGACTTTGGTCTGGCGAAGTTAACTCAAACAGAAGCGCCCGCCGCTGAACATTCCAAACTGGAAACGGGGGTGCAGCTTTCAACTCCCGGAATGATTTTGGGAACTGTTGGCTATATGTCGCCTGAACAGGTACGCGGAAAACCCTCCGATGCACGTTCCGATATTTTTTCTTTCGGCGTAATTCTGTATGAAATGATTTCAGGAAAACGCGCCTTTCACGCTGATACAGCAGCTGACACGATGAGTGCAATCCTTGGAAAGGAACCGTCTGATCTATCTGAAACGAATCCGAACCTCTCACCTGCAATGAATCGAATTGTAGAACATTGCATGGAAAAAGATCCGGCACAGCGCTTCCAATCAATGCATGATGTTGCGTTTTATTTGGAAAATCTTTCGGGTGTTTCAACGACTTCAATCGCAGCACCTGCAGTTGCGCCAACTCATTCCAGAATCAAATCTCTTCTTCCATGGTTGGTTGCGTTAATGATGACACTCTTTGCCGCGATTGCGTTGTTTTCTCCAACAAGGAAAGAAATTCCGAAGTCGGAGAAAGCAGTGATGCGTTTTATGTTTCCATTGGAAGGAACACAAAGAGCCACATTTAACGCGTACGGTTCACTGGCTATGTCACCAGATGGCAGCTCTGTTGTTTATACCGGTGTCGAAGATCAACAAATCCGGCTTTATCTAAGAAACTTGAATACATTTGAGTCCAGGCCGATTGCTGGAACAGAAGGCGCGCGTGCTCCTTTCTTTTCTCCGGATGGGAAATGGCTCGGTTTTTTTACAGCACATGAATTAAAGAAAGTTCAACTTTCCGGAGATACACCGGTCACGCTTACTCGCATCGCAAATCCGCGTGGAGCGAGTTGGGGCGACAATGGAACGATCGTTTTTTCACCATTTTATTATGCGGGTCTCAACAAGATTTCAGCAGACGGTGGAACTGCGCAATCACTTACAACTGTGGATAAATCAAAAGGAGAAAGGAATCACCGGTGGCCATTTGTTCTACCTGGAGGCAAAGTTGCGCTGTTTACGATCGGTCATGGTGGACGCTGGTCCGATGCAACGATCGGTGCAGTTCGTGTTGATACAGGCGAACGAAAGGTGGTTTTGCAAGGTGGTTTCGGAGCGCGCTATCTGCCAACGGGTCATCTGATCTTTGGGCGAGGTGATGCGCTTTATGTTATCGGGTTTGATCCGGAGAAACTCGAAACCTACGGCGATTCTGTCATGCTTGTCTCCGGAGTTTCCGAAAATGGAGCAGGTAGTCTGGAATATGCTTTTTCACAAAATGGAATTCTTATCACACTTCCTGCAGGCGCTTCCTATGATGAAGGTGGAACTACTGCAATATTGAATCGCAAGGGTGAAAGACTTCCTGGACCTCTGGATTCCGTTGTACTGAGCGATCCACAGTTCTCTCCGGATAACAGCCGGCTTGCAGGGTTTCGAAAATTTGAAATATGGATCTACGATCTGGCACGCGGAACCTCCACACGGTTAACTTCCGAAGCACGCACGGGTTGGCCTAAATGGACCGGCGATGGTAAGAGAGTTGCGTATGCATCGGAACGATTGGGTCTCTGGAATCCATTCTGGCGAGCAGCCGATGGAAGCGATCAGGAACAGGTTGTTATCAAAAACGAGTCCGTTCTAGTTCCTACAAAGTGGTCGCGCGATAATAAAAAGCTTCTACTATTTAAGGATAGTCAGCAGACAGATACGGATGTGATGGTCTTCGACACATCGGATGGAAAGCTTCACGATTTAGTTGCGACTCCTGCCAGCGAAACAGATGGAATATTTTCTCCGGACGACAAATGGATCGCGTATACTTCGGATGAATCGGGACGAGACGAAATTTACGTCCGTTCTTTTCAAGGTCCTCCTGGTAGATGGCTTGTTTCCACGAATGGAGGTACGAATGTAATGTGGAAACAGCAAAACGAAATTCTCTACAGAGTTGGAAAGAAAGTGATGAGTGTACCGATTCAAACTTCTCCTTCATTTTCGGCAGGAACTCCTGAACTATTGTTCGAAGGAGCCTATCTGCAGATGGATGTAACGTCAGATCACCAGCGCTTTGTCACCACAGTACAGAAGGAAAAAGACAGACAGGACCATCTCAACGTCACCATTAACTGGTTTGAAGAAGTACTCAAACGCGCGCCCATCGCAAAAAAATAGAAATGGACACTCCCGCTGATCGCATCATCCGTATCCGGAACATTTCCGGAACTTTGGAATTGCGGAGCGATGTAACCGCATTATTGAATGAGCTCGATGCCTTACCGAACCTGATGACAGTACCAGCTCATCTTCGCGAATTCGCACAGCGCTATACAGCAGCATGGTGCAGCCAAAAACCTGACAATGTGGCTTCGTTCTATTCGCCTAACGGTTCACTCTGCGTGAATTATGGCGTGCCGCTGTTGGACGTGATGCAATCACACGCGTAGCGCAAGGATTCATGACTGACTTCCCAGACATGATTGTGCAGATGGATGATTTGCTCTATCACGCTGAGCGATCCATTTATTGCTGGACACTGACCGGCACAAATACGGGTCCTGGCGGTAAAGGGAAAAATGTTCGCATCAGCGGATTCGAAGTTTGGAAATTCGGAGACGATAATTTAATCGCCGAATCTCTCGGACACTTCGATAGTGCTGCGTATCAACATCAGCTTGAATAGACAACGCGTGCAAAAGCAACTTGTGTTGCTCCCCGCATAGTAACTTGAGTTGCTTTCATTCAGTCACGTCACAATCTCACGTCTATCGCTCATCATCGAACAACTGGTATGATCTTTGCTGAGTGGTAATGCGTAAGGGCAAATCCCAAGGAGAGGAACGAATGAAGATTTCGAACAGGATTCCAAATATTGGAAATCAAGCACCAGTTGAAAATGAAGTCCCAATCCAACCAAATAAAACTCGGGTGCAGGACAAATTTGAAGGACCCGCCTCTATTACTCGAACTCGAGATCAAATTGAATCACGAGTAGATAAATTTGAAGTACCAAATCCAGTTTTAACGAATTATCATGAGCCACCGCAGATCCCGGATGCAGTTCTTGATAGTATTGACAGCGCAAATGCCTATTGCTGCTGAGATTCGCGGATCCATAAACGAATCTAAAACTCCTTCCATTGAATCACGGGCAGAAAAATACAAAGGGCCTGATTCGTCTGTTTAATACAGGAAAGAGGATCAAGGGTGGATGAATATAAAGGGCCAGATTCACTGAAACCTCAAGAAAGAGGATCACGCGTTGACCAATACAAAGGGCCGAAATCCATTCTCGAAGAACCGAGGATTGAATCACAAGCGAACAAATATAAAGGGCCAGATTCGGTAATAACCAACAATTATGATGTTCCGGCGATCCCTGATGCAGTTCTTGATAGTATTGACAGCACCAATGCTATTGCTGCTGAGATTCGCGGATCCCTAAACGAATCTTCGAATCAGGGAGATTCAACAAATTTTCAAACTCCTCCAATTGCATCACGGGTTGAAGAATATAAGGGACCCAAAACGATTCTGGAATTGGAACAGTCTTCTTCATCGAATCGGAGCAAAGGAAAAAGGACGTAACGCTAGCGGACGTTCACCGATGTTTACCACGGGGAGTTTTCTAAAATCCGAAATTGAACTCCAGATTGATGTTGCATCCAGAGTTAAAAGACAAGAATTGGAACGGAGGAATCCGCTTCCAGATTAAATTGGCGTTTGCGTTAATGGAAACGTTTATTTATACGATAGTCGGCTAAAAGCTTTGTGATATTTTCAGAAAAGTTGGAAGGATGTTGGACTCCCACAGCTCCACCCCTTTTACTGGTTAGAGTTTGAAAGAAAAAATTAAGGGGCGTTACTCGCACCTAGCTGCGTACGGTGCTCTACGATGCGATCTCCCTGGCCTAGCGGTCGCACCATAATGAAATTAAACTCAGTTGCTACCATTTGCGTTCGAGCTTGTTCCGCATCCTGATTACGCTGCGGCGATCCAATACGGAAATTATTATTCGAGATCAACGCGATTTCTGTTGAACCCTGCTGTCTTCGTTCACCCGCAATAACGATGTGTCTATCCCCGCGATTAGGCGGACGCATGTCAGCAAAACGAAGATCTCTGAAACCGGCTGCCCGCAACGCTGTGTGACCCAGCATCGCAAAGCCTTCACAATCAATTCGATGCCGCCCGTCAGCGCTCGCGTGTCTGTTCAAATCTGACCAAGAGCTGGGCATCCGCCGTATATCTCCAATTGCGAAGTTTCCACTGGCGGAATGGCTATAAAACGCATTTGCATAATTCTGGAACCGCGTCTGAATATCCGCTATCGGTTGTCCGCGCATAGTTCGAAAATAGTCTCTGACATTTTGTTGAGACGGTGGATATTGAAGATTTTGAACTCCACTGCTTTGCATTTGGGATAACACTTCGGCTTGACGTTGAAACGGACGGAATCGCTGTTCCAACACCGTACTCCTGCCAATATGAGTCCGCACTTCTTGAGCCGCCTGGCCATACTGCCCATTGCGCATCAATTCTCTAGCGCGGTCGCCAATATCTTGTTTTGATCCACCATCTTTTAGCCGCAATTCTTGAACGAGTCCACCCAAGTTGTGCTCTGCCCTGCGCCTCGATGCGTCACGCAAAGATAGTGGTTGAGAGCTTGCGGATTCGGAAGACGCTTGTTGCGAACTGGTGGGTCGAGTGGTTGTAGCACTAGGTTGAACTTCGCTTTGTGGAGATACAGGAATGTTATGGGAACCTTGAATTTTGGTCATCCGTTACCCCCTTTCCCTACATACTATTCTTTTCGACAAAATTCCGCCAAAGTTGTCTGATCAAAACTGACATTAACGAACCAAGGCAAAAATATGCACAACTGGTTAGGCGTCCCTATTAAAATTACAGAACTCCAAACCTCATTTAGTCTGCTGAGCCTTCCGAAGATGAAGCATGGCTTCCTGATACTCTCCCCTCAGATCATGTACTGTTCCAATTGCAACCAATGATGCGGATATGCTGGGCCTGTCATTTATAGCAAAGGAAAAAGGACGCAACGCTAGCGGACGTTCACTGGTGCAGGCTGATATTTTTTCACATATGTTTCAAGCCACCGATCCATTTCCCAAAGCACATGCAGGACAGATTCACGCGCACGATATCCGTGGGATTCATACGGAAGCATTACAAGGCGAGCGGTCCCGCCGAGTCCTTTGATTGCCTGATACAACCGTTCGCTCTGAATCGGATACGTACCAGTGTTGTTATCATCCATCCCATGGGTCAAAAGAATTGGCTCGTTGATTTTGTTGCTAAATGTGAACGGCGACATTTTTATGTACGTATCGGTAGCTTCCCAAAACGTTCGCTCCTCCGCTTGAAAACTGAAAGGAGTTAAAGTCCTGTTGTATGCACCGCTGCGAGCAATTCCGGCGCGGAAGAGATCACTGTGTGCTAGAAGATTTGCGGTCATGAAAGCGCCGTAGGAATGACCGCCGATTGCCATTCGATTTCGATCACCCACACCACGTTTCACTAATTCATCGATCGCTGCTTGTGCAGAAGATACGAGTTGATCAACATAAGTATCATTCGGCTGTTTATCACCTTCACCGATAATTGGCATCGAAGGATCGTCAAGAATCGCATAACCTCGAACGAGCCAGAAAAGAGGCGAGCTGCTGTAAACACGAATAAAACGATAAGGAGAGTCCGTTACCTGACTTGCAGCATCCGCACTCTTGAACTCTGTCGGATAAGCCCACATCAATACAGGAAGAGGTCCGTCTTTCGTTTGATCGTAATCTGCCGGAAGGTAGAGAGTGCCTGTGAGATCTACACCATCTGCACGCTTATAACGGATTAATTCTTTTTTGGCTTTTGAAAACTGCGGAGATGGATGTGGAAAATTGGTTAATGGTTCAACAGTCTTCGTGGTTAGATTACGAAGGAAATAATTTGGTGGTTCAGATGGTGACTCACGGCTCGTGAGAATATTTGAACCGCTATCATCGAACACTTCGTAGACATACTCATATGAAGGAGCTTCTGATCTCCAAAGCCGTTTGGTCTTGATGGTTGTTAAATCGAGTTCATCTAAAAACGGACGATCTCCTTCAGTTGAAGCGCCATCACCGGAAAGAAAAATTCCGTTTCCAGAATTCGTTCGCCTAAGAACGTATGTTCCCCATTGTGAGGTTTTGGAGATTGGATATCCCGGATCTGAATATCGATCTTCGGAAGAACGATCGAAAATGAGCTGAGGTTTGGTTGATGGATCCGCTGGTGAGATACGCCATGTGCGAGTTTTGCGATTCTTCCACCATGACTCTGTTACCAGTGCCAGATCATCACCACCCCAATCAATCCTCTCCAATCGCAGCTCTGTCGATGCGAGTTCAACCGGCTTTCCGTTGAACGGAGGTAACAGCAAAAATATTTTGTCTCGAATTTTTGCTTCTATACGCGGGTCACCTTTGTCCTGCGCTTCAATCCAACAAAGAGTTGATGGCTGATCTGATCGCCATCCAAAGTCGCGTGGTCCAGTCTGTACGGCATCAAAATCAACAGGGACTGCATCTTCTAGCGGAATATCCACGACCTCTTTGATCAGCTTCCCTTCCGAATCGCGAATTTCAACACGGCGAGGGAAACGATAATATGGTACGAGATAAGAAAACGGACGATGAATTGTTTCTACCAATAAATATTTTCCATCAGGGGACGGCTCTGCCCTGCTTATCGTTCCTTTGATTAGCTCCGTTGTCGTTCCATCTTGAGCGATCCGAACTACCGCTGATGTTATATGCCGGTCAAACGATTCCGCATCTTTCGGAGTTTTCAGCAGATCCTGATATGTGACTGCAGGCGCTTTTCGTTCTGCAGTTTCCTGAATCACGGGTCCAGATGGAGCAGAGGATGATTCTTTCGTTTTATCTGCCGTATCAATCACAATTCGTGCAATGATATGACGGCTATCAGAAAGCCATTGATATGAAACACCTGGGATAACTTGATTCAAGTGAAATGAGCCAAGACGTTTTACGACACCACTTTCAGAATCTCCAGTCCAGAGTTCGACCCCTGATGTTGTGCTGATCGTGAATGCAAAGTGTTTTCCATCAGGAGACCAGGAAGGGTTACGAACGCGCGCTTCAGCAGGAAGTTGAATCGTTTGTGGTTTCTTATTTGTGGCAACCTGTTGAAGCGATATTTTTTTGAAGTATCCGGGTCGCGTTTGATCATTCGTTTGTGGATTAAATCGAATTCCAGCGAGTTTTAATTCCGATTGCGAAAGATCCTCCATCGTCAAAAGTGGAGGTGCTTCAAGCAGAAGCATCCAATCATTCGTCGGACTCAAAAGTGCCGAAGGTGTTAATGGCGCGTCAACGAGTTCTACAATCTCTTTCGGCGGCGTTTGGTATTTTTCAACTTCCTGAGCATGAATAACGAACGGAATCAAAAAGAAAAGGAGTATCAATCGATTCATCATGATTAACCTGCGCACATTGTAGCGTTGTTCCTGAAGTTAAGACGTTGAAAACGGAATACGTGTTTACAGACAGTATTCGAATCTGATGTTACACCAATTTTGAGTCTTTGTGTCTTTGCGGTTTTATTTTAATGAACTATTTCTTAATGTATTGTTCGCTTGCGGAGGGATTTTCGGCGAGACGTTGTAGCAGCTTTTCTTTTTCAAGATCAAATTGCTTCTGGCGATAAAGTATCTCTTCCAATATTTTGCGATTTCCAAAAATCAAATCGGAGACCAATCCAATCAGATATATCTGAAATCCTACGATCAGTAGAACGGCAGCAAGAATTAAAGACTGAATATGACCCTGACTGTTGCCGAAAATGTAGTAATAAAGGAAGCGTAAGCCGATAATGACGCCGGCTCCAAAAACAATTGAACCGATGTAAAAGAAAATTTTGAGCGGTTCGTAATGCGTATAAATTCGGATGATGGTGACAATCGATTTTTTGACATAATCCCAGGTGTTATTAAACAATCGGGATTCGCGAAGTTTCGGATTTGTACGGACTGGAATATGCTGAATAGCCATCCGCTTTTTGCCGGCCGAAATAATTGTTTCAAGCGTATATGTGAAGTCTGTAAGAATATTTACACGCATTGCAGCTTCGCGTGAATATGCGCGGAATCCACTTGTTGCATCCGGAATTTTTGTGCCGGACACCTGCCGCACAACCCAGCTTCCAAAGCGCTGAAGCTTCCGCTTTAGAAATGAAAAATGCTCAATTGAATCTACATTCCGGTCACCGATAACAACATCGGCTTCACCGAGCAAGATTGGACGGATCAAATGTTCAATGTCAGCTGAATTGTATTGATTGTCTGCATCTGTATTTACGACAATGTCGGCTCCCATCGTAAGGGCTGCATAGATGCCTGCATTAAAGGCCGAAGCCAATCCTCTGTGATTTGGAAAACGTACAATATGATCAACACCAAGTGATCGAGCAATTGTGCTGGTTCCATCGCGGCTGCCATCATCAATTACAAGAATTTCAACAGAATCTACACCTTCAATTTGGCGCGGGATATCTGGAATTGTGCGAGGCAAAGTTTCTGCTTCGTTAAAGCATGGAAGTTGGATGATTAGCTTCATTTATTTTTTAGCGGGCGCGTCTTAGAGCTCGCCCCTACTACTATTGCAGTTTTACCCAATCTACAATTACCCCTACTCGTCTTGTGTCCGGAAGATTAAGGACTCGTTTTGGGATCCAACTCTTCGATTCGATCAGGAGATCGACCGGTCCACCCGCTAGTTTTTCCCGGATCATGGCAGGAACAGGCACGTCATACGTGTTATAACCGTTTCCTAAAACCAAGTCAACCAAAGGATAGCCATTTACGTACAATTTCACCCACACTCTTTCCATTCCGGGGACCCAGGGTCCTGGATTCATTCGTAATACTATACTAGTAATACTATCATTCTTCTTTGGAAAAAATACATGTCCAGACCCGTTCGTCCAGCGGTACGTTACAGTTTGATGTTTTTCCTTTAGATGAAAGTTCGTGATGCTGCCATCATCAAAACGGCCGATATCCACTGTGTAGGATCTCCTATTGTTTGGTCGGTCAGCCTGTAAAAACCAATTTGAAAGTACTTCAGAAATGAGACCTTCGGTTTTCGATGATAGACTTCGTCATAGACTGGAGTTTCAAATCGAAAATCTTCAATCGGCTCAAGAAAAAATGGACCCGCAGCCAGATTACTATTTCCAGTACCTGCAAAATATACGTTCCCCTTCCAACTTTTTCTAAAGCGATCCAATAATTCCAGATTAGGCTCTCCCAACCGCAAAACTAAGACATTGCGATCGAAATAGTATGACAACATCGGAGCAATGATATGAAGATCGTTTGCTTCACGGGCTCCAATCAACAGTAAGTCTTCCGGTGCAAGCCGCCGTGACAATGCCTCTAAAAACTTGAGACTTTGGGAATATTCCTTATGCGAATGAAGCGAACGATTATCGTAAATGAACCAGCCCGCAAGTAAGACACATAATGCAATCAACACCAGGCTCTCGCGCCTTGCCACTGCAAAGCCGGGCCTCAAGCGGGATTCAATTCTGGAAAAGATTTCACGAAATCCATACAACGCAAAAAATACAAGAGCCGGCGCAATCAGCATTAAATAACGACGTAACATCCAAAAATGCTCAGCATGTCCACGAATTCTGTAAAAGTACAGAATCGAATAAACCAGAGTTCCTCCAAATAGGATCCAATCGATCGAACGAAATCGTAGCGGGTACAAAATAATTCCAAGCAGCGACAGAACGACAACAGGATGCGTAAAGTACCAACCCAGTGCTAGAAATGAACCAGCATTCGGCGATCCGGCATTGGAATATGGATAAAAGGGCCTGACACAATACGCATACGCAAGCAAGATTGCGAGCGCAACTGCAATCCAACGGCCTACGCCATCTTTTTCTGACAACCGAAAACGTTTTCCTGCAATTGCGAGCAAAATGAGAAGCGCGGCCAGGCCTCCAACAACAAGCGCTACCTTATATGGTTTGAAACGGAGATTCTGAAATGCGGCAAGAATGTAGTCGCTGTTTGTTGTAAGCGAATGGAATATACCAAGCGAAATAAAGATCAGGTACAAACCGATAACGATCAGATCCTTTTTGCTCATTTTTCCTGCAATCCAACGCATTGCAAGATCCAGAACCAATGGGACTGACAGAAGGATTGCATCGACTCTCGCCCAAAATGCAAGCGCCAAACAGACTGCCCCGAACATTCCTGGGATCAACATCGATTTCTCACGATACAAATGAAAACAAAATAAAGCGATCCAGATCAGACCGCCTGCAAGAACTTCTGAATTCGGAAATCGCGCAAACCACAACGTCATTGCCGTTGTACCCAAAATCAAAATAAATCCGATGCTGTGGAGTCTTCCCAAAACAAACGCGACATAAATCGATGCAGCGAGCAGCATGCTTACCATTAGAAATGGCGTCGCATACAGCATCCCGTTAATTCCAAATATCGAATAAAACATTCCGAGCCACAGAGGATACAGATAGAAGAAATTCGGAATGACTCTATGATCAGTCGATGATCCAAGAAAAAACCCCATATAACGCAAAGGACCTTTTATGCTGAAAAAAAGCTGACGATATTCTGGCGCAATCTTTTCAACAATTGGATCTTCTGCAGTAAATGACCCGGTTCGTGCAATGCGAATTCCATTCATTACATAGATTCCAGGATCGCGTCCTCCAAAAAAGTATTCAAATGGTGGAGCAAAATACACAAAAAGCCCCCCACTCACTAAAACAAGAACTAGAACTGTTCGCTTGTTGAGAAACGAATCGAATCGAAAATCGGATTTTTGTTGAAATATCAAAAGACAAGCAGAAATAACTGTAACAACTCCGCTAACGGCAGGAAGCGAAAACCATCCAAAACGAGCCAGAGCGAAACCAGCAATGGATGTCACAGGAATACTAAAAAGGATTGACACAAGCCAAAATGCAGGACCGCGATCCCGTGCGATGAGACGTGCAATTGCAAAACCGGGCAGAAGAAATAGCAGCGGTACGGCGAGCAGATTAATCAGCATTATTTTTTAACGCAGAGGCCGCCGAGTTTTTCATAAAAATTTCTCGGCGCTCTCGGCGTTGAAAAAGCCCTTACGAATGTTGGAGCCGCAACGGCAAAAACAGAGCTTGAAGCGAGAGTCCGATATTTGCATTTACCTTCATTACAGCTTCACGTGTTTCAAGAAGTTTTTCATAAAATTCAACAAGTGAGCCAAGTCGAACGTTTGATGCGAGCGCTCGCAAATGTTCAGCTGCATCTTGATGAACAAGAGTTGCACGGTCAGACATTTTTAACAAAATTAAATCGCGGGTTAACTCTTCAAGCATTAAAAAACGTTCCCCCATTTCCGTTCGCTCAACACTGATGGCTCGAACCGCATCCATCAAATTGTAATAAGTTCGCGGTGCGAGAGCCGCTTCGAGCGCAGCCAGTACGCGATCTCGAATATCGCTGTACTGCTCTACGTTCAGACTCAGCGCCCGGCCTGGTGAGCCATGGCTGAATCGAGCAAGGCCAGCGGCCTCATCTTCAGCATACTCCATCCGATCCACAAGAAGTTTTGTTACATCTTCGGGCGCTAACGGTTGAAAAGCAAAAGTCTGACAACGCGACTTCACAGTTGGCAACAGAACTTCTGCAACTTCTGTTATCAGAAAAAAGATAGCCTGACCCGGCGGTTCTTCGAGAACTTTTAATAAGGCGTTAGCAGCTTCATCACGCATGTAGTCTGCACGCTCTAACACGAAAACTTTCCACGCCGATTCAACCGGCATTAAAGAAACTTCATGGATGATGCGGCGCACTTCATCAATCTTGAAATAGAGACCTTCCGGAATGAAATGATGGAAATCAGGATGATTCCCGCTTTCGAATTTCTGGCATGTCGTACATTTTTCACAGGGTCCATCCTCTGTCCGATTCGGACAAAGCAATGCTTTACTGATCGTTAGTGCGAGAGTTGACTTCCCCACTCCTTCAGGACCTGAAAAAAGATACGCATGCGCAAGATTCTTTTGTCCGATAGCTTTTTTGAAATAAGCAACGATTCTTTCATTGCCTGCAAATTCAGAAAATTTCATAGGATTACTTTACTTAAATGTTCGATAATAATCTGATTTATTTTTTCTGAAGGCAATGAGGCGTCGATCATTTTGAATCTTTTTGGATTTTGGCGGGCGATTTCCAAAAATCCATCCCGAACTCGCGTATGAAATTCAAGTGATTCCTTTTCAAAACGGGATTCGTCTAAGCCGGCCGAGCGCAGTTTTTCCAGCGATCGGTTCAGCCCAATTTCAGGGGCAAGATCCAGAAGTAATGTTTGATCCGGAAGAAGCGACTGTCCTGAATTGCTCCAAATATTTTCAATCCATTGCAATGAAATGCCACGGCCATATCCCTGATAAGCCACCGTGCTGTCATGATACCGATCGCACAAAACAATATTCCCCGCGTCGAGATTCGGACGGATCACCTCATTTATATGTTGAAACCGATCTGCTAGATAAAGAAGAGCTTCGGAAACAGGTTGAAGACTGGCTGTATTCTCCGAAAGTAAAATACGCCGGATGTCCTTTCCAATTGTACTGTCTCCAGGCTCTCTCGTTATTGCGTGAGATATGTTGCGAGATTTCAACCATGTGGAAGCAAGTTGCGCCTGAGTGGACTTTCCTGAACCTTCGATGCCTTCAAATGTAATAAAAATTCCGCGTTTCATAACTGGAGAACGATTGTATCATTTGATTACCGTAGGGGCGGGTCTTAGACCCGCCCGCATTATTATTAACTAATTTAGACGGGCGGGTCTTAGACCCGCCCCTACAAACATGATTCAAGAAAATATTCGCAGAGTCTGCGAACTGATCGCGAAAAATGCGAAGGGCCGGGATGTACGTCTGATTGCAGTTAGCAAAACTTTTCCGCCTGAGGTCATTGCTGAAGCATATCAGGCCGGGGTTCATACGTTTGGAGAAAATCGGATTCAAGAAGCTCTACCAAAACTTGCCGCTCTTTCTCACCTTAATATAGAGTGGCATTTTATCGGACATCTTCAAACGAACAAGGCAAAAGAGGCTGTCAGGAATTTCTCATGGATCCAGTCGATTGATTCACTTAAGCTATTGCATCAGGTGGAAAAGGAAGCTGCAAAACAGCAAAAACAGATCGATTGTTTGCTTGAATTAAATCTTGGAAATGAAGAAAGCAAACATGGCCTTGCTGAGCCGGAGCTTCCAGGAGTGCTTGAAGCAACTCGGCAGCTTAGCTGGACAAAACTTCGGGGATTTATGATAATACCGCCGTTTTTCGAAAACAGTGAGCTTGTTCGTCCGTATTTTCGAAGACTATGTGAGTTGCAGCAAAAATGGCATGCTGAATATCCGGATTTGAAGGAACTTTCCATGGGCATGTCGCATGATTTCGAGATCGCAATACAGGAAGGCGCCACCATGGTAAGGGTGGGCAGCTATATATTTGGTAGCAGGACATAAAACTACGGGCCGGTTTAACCCCCGACCCTACGAACCATATTCGAGGATATAATACGATTATGCTAATATTACTTAACATACTTTATTGGTTTGCGAGAGTATTAGATGCGATCGTTAAGATGTATATGATCGTCTTATTTGCCAGAGTCGTAATTTCCTGGATCAGAGTCCCCTACAACCAGATTGTTCACATAATCTTTCAAATGACTGAGCCGATTTTGCGTCCGATCAGACGCAGAATGCCGATGTCGCTCGGTATTGATCTGAGTCCAATGATTGTTTTTCTACTTTTAATGGCGATTCAGATCATCGTTGTGAACAGTCTGATGCAATATGTTCTTATCTGGCAAAGTCGTCATTTTAATCAAATAGGAGGGTAGATGAAGATCTCAGCCATTGACATTCAGCGCCAAAAATTCCAGGTTAAGCTCAAGGGATTTGACCAGGAAGAAGTGCGCAGTTTTATGATCGCAGTGGCGGAGGAAATCGAGGAACTCAGCCGTCAGAATGAAGTATACAGACAGGAAATCGATTCTCTTCGCGAGATGCTGGCGGATTATCAAGAGCGGGACAAAATCTTGAAAAATACGCTTGTTACAGCACAAAAAAACAGCGAATCAATGACCACCAATGCCAAAAAGGAAGCTGAACTGATTGTTAAAGAAGCTGAATTTAAGGCAATAAAAATAATGGAACATGCCCAGAGCGCTGTCATTAAGATTCAAAAAGATATGCTTGATTTGAAATTGCAGCGCAAAGCACTGCAAGAGAAGATCCAGACTTCAATGCAAATCATGCAAAAATTACTGGAATATCAGAAAGAGGAAGAAAAGACGGCGGAAAAGGTCATGTTCTATGCAAAAAAACAGGAGAACGTCTCTAACGGTTAAATCGGATCATTGCATCATTCAAGTTCGTGTGATCCCACGTTCTTCAAAAGTATCAATTGAGTCGGTTGCTCCCGGTCTTTACAAGGTAAAATTGACAAGCCCACCTGTTGAAGGCGCTGCAAATGAACAGCTTGTAAAGGTGTTGGCTGAAAGACTTTTGGTTCCTTCGAATCAGATTGAGATAATTTCAGGGCAGACATCAAGACTGAAACGTTTACGAATTTCGGGAGTTGCGGCTGTTGACCTTCCGTTATTAATTTCCGACAAGAGCAAACGATGATCCTTTTGCATTCCGCGGCGCAGATTGTTACACCTCACGCTGTCGGCAAATTTCTTGTCCTTGAAGACGGCGCTATCGGATTCGAAGGTGACGCTATTTGCTTCGTAGGATCAACCCTTGAAGGGCTTTCCAGTTTTCCGGATGCAATGAAAATCAATGTTTCCGGCAAAGTTCTAACTCCAGGCTTTGTTGATGCCCATACACATCTGATTTTTGCGGGAGATCGAAGTCAAGAATTCCTGATGAAACTTGGTGGTGCAACCTATCAAGAAATTGCTGCAAATGGTGGCGGGATTCTGCATACAATGCGTGAAACTCGAAGCGCCAGTGAAGAAACCCTCCGGGACAACGCTCTCATAAATCTGCAGTTGATGCTTCAAAATGGAACAACAACAGTCGAAGTAAAAACTGGGTATGGTTTGAGTTGGGAACATGAACATAAACTTCTAAAAGTCGCAAACGACCTCAAACATCTGGCAACTCAAGACCTCGTCATCACATTTCTCGCAGCTCATGACTTTCCACCTGAAGTAAAACATGAGGACTACATCCGCGAGATTATTGATGTGATGCTTCCGAAAGTTGCTGAACAAAAACTAGCCAAGTTCTGTGACGTTTTCTGCGATGAAGGTTATTACACGATTGAACAAGCGCGAGCCATCAGCAAGAGGGCGGCAGAGCTTGGATTGAAAATTAAATTGCATGTGGATGAGCTGAAGGATGTTGGTGGAGCCTTGCTTGCTGCTGAACTGAATGCGGTATCTGCTGATCATTTGATCCTTGCAAATGAAGAAGGAATTCAAAAAATGGCAGAAGCTGATGTCGTTGCGGTTTTACTTCCAGGAACTTCACTCGGGCTAAAAAGCGGAAAGCATGCTCCGGCGCGGCGTATGATTGACCTTGGTGTTCGAGTCGCTATTGCGACCGATTTTAATCCCGGTACTTGTTACAGCCATTCTGTGCTTTTCATGATGCAACTTGGAGCACTCTTGTATCGAATGACAGCCGAGGAAACGTTAACCGCAGCAACGCTTCATGCAGCAGCGGCAGTTGGAAAAAGCGATACCGTTGGCTCACTCGAACTTGCCAAGCAAATGGACTGCCTTATTTTTGATATTCCACATTACGCATATCTTTTTTATAATTTAGGGATTAACCGATTGGAAACCGTTATCAAGAGAGGGAACGTGGCGTGGAGCAAAAACAAAAAGCCGTTCTAAATGAAAACAATACTCATCTCTCAAACTGGACAATAGCTGAATTCTTAAAGAAGCTCGCGTCCGATGAACCAGTTCCCGGCGGTGGAAGCGTCTCAGCACTGGCTGGCGCGCTGGCAGCAGCCTTGATTGTTATGTATTGCCGGATCGGGATGCATCGAAAAGGCGTAAGTGGAGATGATCAGGAAGTTTTACGCAAAATTATTACCGAAGCAACTTCATATGAGCAAAAACTGAATCGTTTGATTACTGAAGATTCTCTTGCGTTTGCTGAAGTGACTGAAGCATACAAGATGCCAAAGACCACCGAAGAAGAAACCAAACTCAGACAGCAAGCAATTCAAAAAGCTTTCAAAAAAGCAATCGATGCGCCCTTTCAAACTTTAAGCGACTGCGTTGAATGTTTGTACCTTGTTCGCGAAGCATCCGTCCTCGGAAATCCATCTGCATTCTCGGATTTGAAAGTCGCCCAATATCTTTGTTATGCCGGGGGAAAAGGCGCAATAGAAAACATTGAGATCAATCTCCCATATATAAAAGATGCAGAATTGCTCAAGCAGATGGAATCCCGCTTAGCCATGCTGCGGGAAACTCTTGAGAAGGCATCTTCCGAGAAGATATCAAAGCCAAGCTGAAGAGAAGAGAATGGAGGATAGAAGATAGAGCATAGCAGAGCCTGCCATTCTCCATCCTCTATTCTCTATTCTCTCTAAATCATTGATAGGCATAGAATTAGGGCGATGATTCCTTGACAAACCCGTCGACGGATGTTACATTTTTTGGGGAGATTTTGCTCATAAGGGGACATGAAAAGCCGCGAGGAACAGCTCGACGACAGAAGTAAAAGAATACTAAAAGAGCTGATATCACATTACTGCATCACAGGCGAACCCGTCGGGTCACGCACTCTTTCGAAAAAGATTAAGTTAGGGTTAAGTCCCGCAACGATCCGAAATGTATTGTCCGACCTGGAACAAATGGGTTATATCTCTCAACCACATACTTCCGCCGGAAGAATTCCAACGGATCAGGGTTATCGCTTTTATGTCAAATACTTGATGAAAAATCAAAGCTTAAATTCGTCACAGAGAGAAATGATTGAAGCTCAGATGCAGCAGCGCGGCGGCGATTTGCAGAATTTGCTTTTGTTAACAACTGAACTTATGTCGCATTTGTCCCACAGTATTGCGCTGGCAATGACTCCCAACCTGCAGAAGCTTGTGCTTGAGAATATTGATTTTGTTCTAATTAACAGCTGCCGGGTCCTGGCAATCCTCATAACGAAAGGAGGTGTTGTCAGCAACAAAATCATTGAACTTGAAGAGCCTGTGACACAAGCAGAATTAACAAGGATTGCGAATTACATTAGAAATGAATTCAGTACACAGACCCTGCCTTCAATCCGAAAACGGATTCTCGATTTAATGAAGCAGGAGCAAACACAATTTGATCAAATCGTTAAAAAGGCGATGATCCTTGGGAAAAAGATGTTGGATTCGACAATTGCCGATGAAAATCTTGTAGTAACAGGAGCTTCACAGCTTGTTTACTATCCTGAGTTTGCGAACATTCATGCGACTCGTAACATTCTTGAAGCACTGGAAGAAAAAAGCAAAATTGTCCGCATTCTCACGCAATGCATCGAAGGAGAAGGCATTCATATTGTAATCGGTTCGGAAAGCCGCAATCCCGAACTAAAAGGGCTTTCATTAATTTCAGCAGCATATAAATACTATGATGAAGCTGTTGGAACTGTTGGAATTCTAGGACCAACAAGAATGGAATATGGGCGTATGATTCCCCTTGTGGATCATATCGCAAAGGTAGTCAGCAGTATTTTAAGTAAGGAGAATTGAAACGTACATAGGCACAAGCGCGAGTGTTGCTCTATGATACGCAATAGAAGACCATGGTAGACGAAAATGATGACCTTCCCGAAGATCTTGATGAATTAACAGGATCTAAAGGGAATGGCAAAGATGAAGAGGAAATCTACATCAAAGTAATTGATGAAGAAGATCCGTATTCGGATAATGTTGCCGATGAAGAAACAAATCTGGTAGTCGCTGACCCACCGGACAGCGCACAGATTGCCGATTTGGAAAAGCAATTGTTCGAACTGCGGCGTGAAAAAGATGACATTCACGATCGTTTGCTGCGCAAACACGCCGATTTTGAAAACTTTCGTAAACGCGCAGAAAAAGAGAAACGTGAATATCAGATGTATGCTCTTTCTGATTTCATGTATGAACTGCTAACAATTCTGGACAACTTTGAAAGAGCACTTTCTCATGCGGATGATCAGGTGGGTTCTGATTATCAAAAAGGTGTTGAACTAATTTATCGTCAGTTGAAAGATGGACTGGAGAAAAAAGGATTACGAGCGATCGACTCAATTGGGAAGATTTTTGATCCAAATTTTCATGAAGCGATTACTCGCGAAGAAAGAGATGACGTTCCGGAGAATACAATCCTGGAAGAATTCCAAAAGGGTTATTTTTTCCGTGAAAAATTGTTACGCCCTGCAATGGTGAAAGTCAGTTTTAGAAAGACTGGTAAGGGTGATACCGAAGAGGCTCCGCCTCAGGAAGAATAAATACAATCTTGATTCTCATGGGATGAAAAGCGAGTAAAGAATGGCAGACGAAAGAATAATCGGCATAGATCTGGGGACCACAAACTCATGTGCGGCGATTTTTGAAAATGGCGTACCACAAGTGCTTCCAAATTTGGAAGGCGCACGAACCACGCCGTCCATTGTTGCATTTTCAGAAAAAGGAGATCGTCTTGTCGGACAAATTGCAAAACGACAAGCAGTCGTAAATCCTATCAACACGATTTCCGCAGTAAAGCGGTTAATCGGCCGCAAATATGATTCTCCGGAAATCAACACTGTACGGAACTACATCCCATATCAATTGAACCGCGCGCCAAATGGAGATATCCGGATCAAAATTAAGGACCATGAGTACAGTCCCGAAGAAATTTCTTCACATGTTCTTCAATACATTAAAAGGTATTCGGAAGAATATTTGGGGTACGAAGTGGCGGATGCAATTATTACCGTTCCGGCGCATTTTAATGACAGCCAGCGCCAGGCAACAAAAGATGCGGGACAGATTGCGGGTTTAAATGTAAAAAGGATTATCAATGAGCCAACGGCTGCTGCCCTCGCTTATGGTTTGAATAAATCAGTTCATGAAACGATTGCAGTCTTCGATCTTGGCGGCGGCACATTCGATATCACGATCCTTGAAATTGCCGAAGGAGTATTTGAAGTTTTAGCCACAAACGGAAATACATTTCTTGGCGGTGAAGATTTTGACCGACGTGTCATTGCGTGGATGCTTGAGGAATTCTCACAGCAAACTTCGATTGATCTGTCATCGGATCGCATGGCAATGCAGCGCATTAAGGAAGCTGCGGAAAAAGCAAAATGCGAACTTTCCACAACAAATGAAACGAAGATCAATCTTCCGTTTATTACAGCCGATCAAAACGGGCCCAAACATCTGGATTTGATGCTGCAACGAACGAAATTTGAAGGTTTGATTGAAGATTTGTTAGAGCAGATTGAAAAACCATGTTTTGAAGCTCTGAAAGATGCCGGGATCAAGCCTGAAAAACTAAATCAAATTATTCTTGTTGGCGGTCAAACTCGTACTCCTAAAGTCATTGATCGTGTTAAGAAAATCTTCGGCAAAGAACCTAATCGTGAAATCAATCCTGATGAAGTTGTAGCCATGGGCGCGGCGGTTCAGGGAGCAGTACTGAATGCAGAAGTGAAAGATGTAGTTCTGCTTGATGTAACGCCGTTACCACTCGGGATTGAAACTCGTGGAAGTAATTTCCAGGTGATTATCGATAAAAACACAACGATTCCGACCCGTAAATCATTAATATTCACAACTGTAACTGACAATCAGGGAGCGGTTGAAATTAATATTCTACAAGGGGAAGGAGAAAAAGCTTATCAAAATAAATCACTGGGTAAGTTTGAACTAACCGGAATCCTGCCTGCTCCAAAAGGAGTTCCACAAATCGATGTTACGTTTGATATTGATGCAAATGGTATCGTTCAGGTATCAGCGCGAGATTCAAATACAGGATTGAAACAAGCTATCTTAATTTCGCCTTCAAGCGGACTCTCACGCGAAGAAGTTACACGCCTTGCAAACGATACGATATCAGAACAGCGGGAGGTTTCCGACCGCCGTGAACTGGATGAAGTAAAGAGCCAGCTCGATCAGCTTCTTGCATCGAATCGTAAAGTGTATCAACAATTTGCCACGAAGCTCGATGAACATGAACAAGCAACGCTTGAATCCGTATTTAAAGATGCGGAAGAAGCTGTGGGCGAAAATGATACACAAAGAATGAAAGATTCATTGGAAGCAATGCAAAGAGCATCCACTCTTCTTGCACAGGCGATGCTGCGTAGCGATTTTTCTATATAAAACAAGGAAATTCCCAAAATGCCAACATTGAAACGCGATTACTATGAAGTGCTTGGTGTAACGCGTGGAGCCAGCGACCAGGAAATCAAAAGCTCATATCGCAAAATCGCGATGAAATGCCATCCCGATCGAAACCCTGGGGATAAAGCGGCAGAAGAGCAATTCAAAGAGGCAGCAGAAGCCTATTCCGTACTTGGCGATAAGGAAAAGCGAACTTTATATGATCGATACGGTCATTCTGGAGTGAGTAGTTCGGCAGGTGGTGGAGCAGGATTTAATCCGGATCTGTTTGCAGATTTCAGCGATATTTTAGGAAATTTCTTTTTTGGTGATTTTTTTGGAACAGCCGCCGGCGGACGCAAACGCCGTGGTGGGCCCGTTCGCGGCGCAGATTTGCAATATCATTTGGAAATTTCCTTAGAAGAAACCATTTCAGGAATCGAAAAACAATTGATATTCAATAGACTCGATTCCTGCACTCTGTGTAATGGAACCGGCTCTACTTCAAGTGAAAGCCGAATCACTTGTCCAACTTGCAACGGGTATGGTCAGGTTCGTTACAATCAAGGTTTTGTAACCATTGCGCGGACGTGTCCGCAATGTTCCGGGACAGGACAAGTATTAAAAGATGCGTGCATAAAATGTAGTGGCTCAGGCAGAACTGAAGAAGAAAAAATGATCAGCGTGAAAATTCCACCTGGAGTCGATACAGGGAACCGCTTAAAGGTAAAAGGAGAAGGCGAAGCAGGAATCCGTGGCGGAGGTTCTGGAGATCTTTATGTACTCATCGAAGTGAATGAACATTCATTTTACAAACGCCGTAATGCTGATCTGTTTTGTGAAAAAGAAATCTCCATGTTGCAGGCGGCTATGGGTGATGTGATCACTGTAAAAACTCCGGATGGCGAAGAGAAAATCAAAATATTGGAAGGAACGCAGCCAGGAATGATTCACACGTTGCGAGGGAAAGGCGTACCTCATTTGAACTCATTCGGCCGTGGAGATTTGCACGTTCAATTCAATGTAAAAATTCCTTCCAATTGGTCTGGAAATGAACGGAAACTTTTAAAAGATTTGGCAAAATCCCGGAAGGAACATATCTCACCTCAAGAACGCGGCGTACTCGAAAAAGTAAAAGACCTGCTGGAATAATTTCTCCGATAGTAGGAGCGGGTCTAAGACCCGCCCGTTTATAATTGGCTTATGTCTTCGGGCGGGTCTTAGACCCGCCCCTACTAAACACCATGCGATTATTTCTCCCCACTGCTGACTTTCAAAACGGAAGGCTTCTTCTCAATCGTGAAATTAAAAAACGATTGATCCGTGTTATGCGGATGAAAGAGGGAGACGCTCTTGAAATAGCGATTCCAGGAAAATGCTGGGAAGCTGCAATTGAGACTGTTCTACCGGATGGCGTTTTGATCCGTATGATTAAGCCGCTGCCGGTGCAAGCTCCGGAACATAAATTGATTCTCGGCCAGGCAATTCCGAAAGGTGAACGCTTTGAGTGGCTGATTCAAAAAGCAACCGAACTTGGAATTTCAGAAATTTATCCGCTCATTTCCGATCGAACAATTGTTCGCCCGGAAAATGTGCAAAAAAAACTTCAGCGATGGAATGAAATTTCGGTGCAAGCCGCTGAGCAGAGCGAAAATGTGTTTCCTGCTACTGTTTTTCCACCCGAATCAATCAATAATTTCCTCAGTCATTCTTTCTCCGGCCTCAAGCTTCTACTCCATGAACGCCAGGGCTCACATCCTTTACGAGAACTGCTGTCGAATACTGCGAGTACCAATGATAGTACTATATTTGTAGTAGGACCTGAAGGAGGTTGGACAGAGCTCGAAACTCAGGCGTTTGAAGATGCAGGATTTACAAAAGTGCATCTCGGATCGCGAATCATGCGTGTTGAAACGGCTGGACTTGCTCTGGCTGCAATAATACAATACGAACGCGGCGATTTTTAGAACAACCACAAAGACGCAAAGCAAAAAATAAATATTTCAGAAACAATCATGACCACCAGAGTACGAAAAGCAGTCTTCCCTGCCGCGGGGCTTGGCACCCGCTTTCTTCCCGCTACAAAAGCACAACCCAAAGAGATGCTTCCACTGGTCGACAAACCTTTGATTCAATACGGCTTTGAAGAAGCTCTCGCCTCAGGCATTGAAAATGTCATCTTAATTACTGGCCGGGGAAAGATGGCAATCGAAGATCACTTTGATGTTTCATTTGAACTTGAAAAAATTCTTGAACAGCGTGGAGAAAAGGAATTACTGGCAATCGTTCGATCCATTTCCGACATGATTAATGTTTCATATGTGAGACAGAAAGAAGCCCTAGGGCTCGGCCACGCTATTCTTACCGCACGGGACTTGGTTGGAAATGAACCTTTTGCCTGTTTTCTTGGAGATGACATTATCGATTCCGAAATACCATGCATGAAACAGTTGTTAGATGTGTTTTACGAGAAACAACATCCCGTCGTTGCAGTCGAAGAAGTTTCCATGGATCACGTCAGTTCTTACGGAATCATTGCAGGCAAACAAGTTGCTGAAAATTTGTACGAAATCACAGATTTGATTGAAAAACCGTCTCGTAAAGAGGCACCATCAAATTTGGCGATCATTGGTCGCTATGTTTTAACACCGGATTTATTTGACGCTCTCTCAAATGTGACACCGGATCACAAATCAGAAATTCAACTTACAAATGGCTTAAAACTTTTGTTGAAAGAGAGACCCATTTTTGGGTATAAATTTAAAGGCACCCGGTATGATGCAGGAAACAAACTTGGTTTCCTGAAAGCAACCGTAGAATTTGCCTTGAAGCGAAAAGATCTTGGAGAAGCCTTTCGCGAGTATCTCTTAACGCTGAAGCTTCGCTAGTTTCAAAGTTCTTTAGGATTAATCATGAATCGAACTAACGTCCAACGTGTCGTTTATTGTGGATCAGAAGATTCTTTTTATAAAAAGTTAGTTCGTCATTCTGATGGATATTTGCTTGAAGCAAAAGCGCAAAACCTTTCAGGGTCTCCGCAAAAATTTGCTAAAGCAAGAAAAGCGATCGTTCTCATTGTAAAAATAAAAAATGAATTTGATTTAAAACATCAGGAATGGTTATCGCGCCATGATGGTTCTGTTCCGATCATTGTAATTTCGCATGTTGGAAACATTGAAACGGCAATCCACGTTCTTCAGTATGGTGTATTTGATTATTTTTCTGTAGGACAAAATATCGGCCGGATCGCCAGAAGGATCAGAGAAGCCGTTGCATGGATGAATGCGCGTCCGGCAAAAAAGCCAGGCCCCGTACGAGCCGAATTGCTCCTTGGAACAAATTCAAAAATACGAGAAATAAATAACCGCGCGCGGGCTCTCACACGCGAGAATAAACCAGTCGTTATTTCAGGCGAAACAGGGACAGGAAAAGAACATCTTGCGTATGGAATGTATCGGTTATCCTGCAAAAGAGATTCACCTTTTCTGAACTATGACTGCAGATTGCTGCAACAAATTTCGCGATACGACGGAATTCCAGTGCCTGGCCTTATTGGAATAGGACTTCAGGAAGCAAGAAAACGGCATGATGATGGAATCTTATTTTTGAGTCATGTTGAACAGCTGAATACAGATCAACAGACCGAAATTCTTGATCGTGGCGCGCATTCTTCTATCCGTGTGATTGCTTCTTACCAGGAATCTGCTCCGTTTCTTGAAGAGGGTGTCCACAATACAGAGGCAACGCTGCGAATTCCCGCGTTAAGAGAACATTCTGAAGATGTACACATGATTGCAGAACATTTTATTCAACGTTCAGCGCGTTCAATGAAAATTCCGGTGAAGTCAATTTCCACGGAAATCCTTCGGATTATGCAGGAATATCCATGGCCAGGAAATATTCAAGAATTATCCAATGTGATAGAACGGATGATGCTAATTGAACCGTCAGGAATTCTAACACCGGACTCCTGGAGGATTTGTCAGGGATTTAATGTTCCATTGAATCTTGACCGTGCGAATCAATTTTCGAATCTGATTGAAGATGTTTTGAAAGAATGTGAAGTGCGTTGGAAAAAGGGTTCACTTTACGAAGAATTTATGGAACAGATGAAGCAAATGCTGATTGAACTTGTGATGCCTAAAGTGAATCACAATCAAGCAACTGCCGCTCGTGTGCTTGGAATTTCACGGAATACCCTTCGCGAAAAAATTGCCGCCCGAAAAAATTCGTTGGCCTAGCGGACTAGAAGTCCGCAATCCCCGATGCAGGCTGGAAGCTTGCGGCCCCTTAATCTACGTAGCCTTGTCTGTATCGTAATTTCAAGCCTGGCTTTTTTGCCACGACTTTAATTGAATGATATTCGTCCGCCTTTTTATGATCCGGTGATCGATAACAAACCAGATATTGATGGCTGATATCATTCAACACACTATCCAGTCCTACCTTAAAGTTTTGTGAATTTTGAAACGAGAATCCGCCGGTCTCTTCCGCCATATGCGCGAGCGAATCCTGATAATCTTTAAGAAAATTTACGTCCAGCGCCGCGAAATTTGCTTCCGCTTTCGTAATGTCGGAGCCTGAAGAAGGCAAGCCACGCGTATTCATCGCATAGAGGGTTAAGTTGTATCGATTGAGTTTTCCGATACTTTTGTTAACGAGACGTTCAAGATCAAAATTATTCTCTTTAACAACGGTACCGGACTTCAGAATAAAGTCACCAGGATCCACATTTGCAGCCGTCCCTTCAACATAACTATTCACAATTTCAAAGTAACGCCTCCCTGGATCTGAATTAATTCCTCCCGAGACAAAGATAATGAGAGTATGCTCACCGGCAGAAAGATTTTTGCCGTAATATTCTCCAAAACTTTCCAGACCGCCAAAAGCATGTTCAGCCGCATACTTCTCCCGGCGCGCAAAAACTTCTGCTTGCCGATACGCATTACTAATCGACATGTCAAAAAACGCCTGATCTGCCACCCCTGCCCCATTGCGTTGGTTGAATTCGGGGTTTCGATTACCTTCCGCGTCGCGTTCATCAGCAGAATCTTCCTTGGCGATATTCAAAGGTGCAAGTATTTCAATGAGATCTTGATCATTTCGCGAAAGTTGCTGGTCTCTTTGAGCGTTTCCTTTTGCCCGGTCAAGAACTTTACGGATACTTGTGATACTTCGTGTAAAAGGTGAAATGATTCCCAGCTGCCCTGTAGGAAGAAAGGCAACCATCATCATTTCCCATCCTTTTAAGTGAACGCGGGACATAAATCGATCCAACTCCGGACGGATTCGTTCAAGCTCAAACTGAGAAGTATTGTACAAATCAAGAAAAAGAATCATGCGTTTCGGAGTCGCTGGACCAACATTGGTTTCCTCGGCAAGATTTTCGTCAGCTCGGCATTTGAATATGAACTTCTTCAAAACAGGTTGGCGTCATCTTCTTCTTATCTTCAAAAATTTCAAAATCCGACATCTGAAGTCCTGTCATGGCATTTCCTGATCCATCAGTAGCCCTGATCCAAACGTTTACAGTAGTGACAGAAACCTCATAGTCTTCAGCTGAGGCAGGACTGATGGTTATTAAAGTTGGCAGGAGAAGTAACAAAACATGGACATGTTTCATAAGACCCTCCGGGAGTCGTTTGTTGCCGATTACAGTCAGCAACATGTGGGCCAGAGTAACAGAAACAAATTCTACATAAATAGTTTATGACGATGCATAGTATCCTTCGCGATACTTTAGACGAACACCTTTTCGCTTCGTCTCTATCTCTATTTTACGCCAATTTCCATCTTTTTCCGGATTTGAAGAGTTATAAGCAATCGAATACCAGTTCCAAACGCCAGATCTTATCTTTTGAAACATCTCTTCAAGCTCTGGTGCTTTCTTGGGAAAAAATGCATATCCTCCAGTTCGAGCAGCAAGAAGTTCCATCGTATTCTTCCCTTTTTTATACTCCCCATCGTCACCATGAACATGTTGACCACGCTCGAATTCGATCGTCCCCAGTGCTAAAACTATAACTTCGCCGCTCACTAAATCGTCAGGAATGACATCCTCTTCTTTGGCTGAACTTGCATTATCGATCCCATCGGAACAAATCAACATCACTCTGCGGCCCTCTACAGTTTGCAAGACTTTGGATGATGCCCTGATCGCGTCCCATAATGCTGTGCGCCTGTAACTCGGTGTTAAGCCTGATAAGACTTTTTCCGCTTCGCCGGCGCTGGACAACAATTCGGTTTTAATTTTAATCTGGCTATCGAAAGCAGTAATCATTACCTGGTCTTGAGGTCTCATCAACTGAATTACTTCGCGCCCGATATCCTTTGCAATATCGATCTTTTTAACTTCTTTTGTACCCTCATGCATGCTATTGCTGGCATCAATCACTAGCGCAACGGCAATCGGCATTTCATTTTTTTCTTCGGTCCCTGAAGTTGAGAAATGCGTAATCTTCTGGATTACATCATCTTCCTTAATGATAATCTCATCCTCTTTCAGGTCTTTTACAGGATTTCCTTTTTTATCGGTTGCAGAAAGATAAACATCAACCAAATCAATCTGAACAGTGTCTTCGAATTCCTGTTCTTCTTCTTCCTGGCTGATGGAAATTCCGGCGAGAACTAAGATGATAAGGAGCGTTCGTAAAGTGAAATACACAAAAATCTTTAGGGTTCGGTCTTAGTCGAAGAAGCAGGCGCAGCAGGTGCGGGCTTCTCAGATTTTGCATCCGTAGATGCTGGACTTTCGGTTGAAGGTTTATCTGTTGATTTCTTTTCAGAAGCATCGGATGACCCTGACCTGGCGTAATCAGTGATGTACCATCCACTTCCCTTAAACTGAATTGCGGGTGACGAAATTAATCGCTCAACGGGCTCTCCGCAAACCGTACAATGGTCAACAGATGCGTCGCTGAACTTTTGAATCACTTCAAAACGATGCTTATTGTTCACACACTCATACTCGTAAATTGGCATATATGTTAGAAGGTAAATTTAACACATACGCGCTATTCCGTCCATTCTAAGGGTTAAAATAAAGGAATGCCATGGGATCCGGACTTATTTCTTCGTTTTAAGAATGAACGGTTTGCCCCATTTGAAGATTTGATCCAATTGATCCCTTCCCGCACAGGAATTGATGTAGTCGACCTTGGGTGCGGTACCGGCGAACTCACCGCGCGCCTTCAGGATCATCTACCTGAAAGCAATGTAATCGGTTTTGACTCCTCGGCTGAAATGCTCGAACATGCCCAAAACTTCAAACGGAACGGTTTGAGATTTGAACAAAAACGAATTGAGGATGTCGATGGCAAGTATGACTTAATCTTTTCTCATGCTGCAATCCATTGGGTTCCGAATCATCACTCACTATTGAAAAAATTCTTTTCAATGTTAAAACCGGGCGGTCAACTTGCGGTTCAGCTTCCGTCGAATCATAGCCATCCTGTATTTTTAGAAATTCATGCTGTAGCTAGCGAAGAACCCTTCGTTTCGGCACTGCGAGGTTGGACACAACCTGCTAATGTTTTGGATATCGCTGAATATGCAGACATTTTGTACAAAGAAGGCGGCAGAGAAATTAAAGTCTTTGAAAAAATCTATCCACACATTCTTGATGATGTAGATGCGCTGGTGAAATGGACAACAGCGACATCCCTTTTACCGTATCTTGAAAAATTAAATGAGCGCTTGAAGAATGAGTTTCTGGAACGCTATAGAAGCTTGCTTGCCGAACGCTATCAAACAACCCCCATTTTTTTTGGCTTCCGTCGCATATTGTTTTCCGCGTTGTTTGAGGCCCGGCCCCGCGGAAGCGGGAAGCGGGGGCCGGGCCTCAATTCATATTTCTTATACTACTATTTCAATATGCCTAATGGGATTACGCCACAAGCAGATCACTACTATCACGCATACAACCGTGGAGTTGAACGTAGAACCCTTTTCCTTGATCGTCAGGATTACGGTTTTTTTAAATCAAGGCTTTTCAAATACGCAATGGAAAATAAAACCGACATCCTCGCATATTGCATTATGCCTAATCACTATCACTTGCTGGTTCATACTACAGAGGAAAATGCTTTATCGAAGATGATTCATAGGTTGCAGACTTCATATGCAGGATATTTCAATAAGCGTTACAACCATAGCGGTTACGTTTTTCAAGGCAGATACAATGCGAAAGAAATTCGATCAACAGTTTATTTAGCTTGGCTAGTTTGCTACATTCACCTTAATCCGGTGGATGCACGATTGGTGAGTGAAACAGGGCAATGGGAACATTCAAGCCACATAGATTTCCAAAAAGAAACAAATCCCTTAATTCAGCGCAAGTTGATCGACATACCTTATGCAGACATGCTGGAAGAGTATTTAACCAGACGGCAGGAAAAGGAAAAGTATATATCAGGGTATTTTCTTGATTGAACTTAGCATTTTTAGAGGCCCGGCCCCCGCTTCCCGCTTCCGCGGGGCCGGGCCTCTAATTAATTCGGGACGTCTGCGCTCCCCGCGGGGCCGGGCCTCTAATTAATTCGTTAACCGCCGAGACGCAGAGCGTGGGCATCGACAATTTCTGGAATGCTTTTGAGCGATTTCAACACGCTTTCGGGGAAATCGCCATCTACACTCACGATGCCATACGCAAAAGGAGTTTCTTGAATTCGCCCAAGTTTCATCGAAGCAATGTTGATTCCACTGGATCCTAAAAGTGTTCCAATTTTGCCAACAACTCCGGGAGTATCCTGGTTTTTGAAAAACAAAAGATTCCCTTGCGGCCGAAAATCAAGATAGACATCATCAACTGCCAGCAAACGGATCAGATTCTTTTCAAATACGGTCCCGCTAACTTGATGGTGTGAACGACCGGTCTCCAATGAGACTGCGAGCAAACTTGAAAATGTCGGATCTTGTTCGCTGACAGTTGATATGACTTGAATTCCGCGTTCGCGCGCCAGACTTTGTGAATTCACAATGTTCACCTTTTCCGAAATATGCTGAAGGATCCCCTTTAGAACCGAATGAATGATGGCTTCCTTTGATAAGTGCGCAACAGAGCCACGGAATTCTATTCTGATCCGCTCATATCCACCGCCTGCAATTTGGGCAACAAAGGATCCTAATTTTTCCGCGAGATTTAAATAAGGTTCGTTTCTGGCAAACTCATCACGTGTCATGCTGTAAAAATTTACAGGATTCCGTACAGTGCCTTCCTTTAAGTAATCGCGGATTTGTACAGCCATTTGATATCCAACTTTTTCCTGGGCTTCCAGAGTAGAAGCCGCAAGATGAGGAGTCAGAATAACGCGCGGATGTTGAATGATCTTTTGCAACACTTCACTGCGCGGAGGTTCTTCACTAAAAACATCAAGTGCTGCTCCTGCAACAATTCCCTTTTCAAGCGCTTGATAAAGGGATGGTTCATCAATCAATTCACCTCTTGCGCAATTGATAATCTGAATTCCCGGCTTCATTTTTGAAAATCGTTCCTGATTTAAAAAACCATGAGTTTCAGGCAACAGTGGCATATGAAGACTCACAAAATCTGCTGTTGCAAGTACATCCTCAAGCGGCAAAAGTTCAACATCCAGCTCCTTTGCCATTTTTTCGGAAACATACGGATCATAAACAAGGATGCGAGTATCAAATGCGTGTAATCGCTTCACTACAGCCTTTCCGATGCGTCCTAACCCTAAAATTCCGACGATCTTATCTTCAAGTTCAATTCCTTCATACTTTTTCTTTTCCCATTTGCCCTGTTTTAAATCGTTATGTGCAAAGGGAAGATGACGGCAAAGAGCGAGAAGCATCGCGATTGTGTGATCTGCAACAGAAATTGTGTTTGCTTCCGGCGCATTCGTAACAAGAACTCCGCGTCTGGTTGCTTCTGTAAGGTCAATATTGTCAACACCGGTACCGGCTCTTCCGATGATTTTTAAGTTGACAGCATTTTGTAAGACATCAGCAGTTACTTTGCTCGCACTCCGCACAATGAGTGCGTCAGCGAATTCGATCGCAGCCTTGAGTTCATCGGGAGTCATTTTGGAATGAACATCAACAGTCCAGGGTTCGGATTGCAGTACTTCGAGGCCTGCAACAGAGAGTCCATCGGCCACAAGAATCTTTTTCATTTTGGTGTATTCAACTCCGCATAAATCTTTTGAAATTCAACCAAAGACCTTCCGAGATCGATAGAGTGGCCGAGTTCCATCAATGTGAATTCCAAAGCGCTCAACACACCCATCGTATCGAAATGATCGATATAACCCATATGGCTGATCCGAAAAATTTTGCCTTTCAGATCTCCCTGGCCGCCTGCTAATTGCAGGCCGAATTTTTGTTTCATAAGTGAGGTGATTTTTTCGGCATTACCATCGGGCGCAACAACACCAGTCATTGCATTTGCTGGACGCTTTGCAAACACTGACAGCCCCATTGCAGAAAGGCCGGCACGTGTGGCGCGAGCACGATTTTCAGTGGTACGGACTAAATTTTCCAGTCCCCATTGTTCAATTACTTTCAGAGACTCACGCAATGAAATGATCAAAGATGTCGCAGGCGTAAAAGCGGTCTGCGCATTTTGATCCCACGCTTTTTTTGCAGCTCGCAAATCGAAATAAAATCTTGGTATCGATGCACTTTCTACGCGCTTCCATGCTTTATCACTCACACCTATAATTGCCAAACCTGGCGGAATCATCAGTGCCTTCTGCGAACCGGTCACCATAACGTCAATGCCTTCTTGTACGGTGATCGGCATCGTTCCAATACCTGTTACAGCATCAGCGACTAAAATGCTGTCAGTTTCTCGCACAATTCGAGCAAGCTCGGACATGTCATTCTGCACGGCGGTTGAACTCTCACATGCTTGTACAAAAACTCCACGAATATTTGAATTTTTTTGTAACGCCGATCGAACTTCTTCAGGCTGAACTGCTTCACCATACGGATACTTTAGAATTGTTGCTTTAAGCGAAAAACGACTGGCCAACTCAACCCAGCGTTCACCAAACTTACCGCAAGTAGCGATTAAGACCTCATCACCAGGTGAAAAGAAATTTGTAACTGCCGCCTCCATTGCTCCTGATCCAGACGAAGGAAAAATGAAAACTTCTGAAGGCTCTCCAAAAATGCGCCGCAAACTCTCCATGACCGATGTGAGAATTTCTTTAAACTCAGGAGTTCTGTGATGGATATTTGCATCTAAAGCCGCTTGAAGCGCGGGCGGATATGCGCTTACCGGTCCCGGAGTAAAAAGTCGTTTTTTTATCATGAAACACCCTTTTCCGTGTCGAACTATCCAATAATTCGCCAACCAATTATCATGCTTCTAAAACGGATTAATGGATTGATGGAATAATGGATTCGACAAACCTAGCTAGTTTTAATCCGATATTATAACTTTTTTCGTTACTCAAACAGACACAATTTCGACACCCCTGATTGCTTCTAAGTTATTCTTGACAATGATTTTCTCAGTATGTTAGACTCGCCTTTGATTTCGGAACTGCAATTGAGAAGGGGTCTCTTCGTTCTTAAACATACATGTCTCTGCAGGGATCGCTAAAACACCTTCATCTAGCCGACGTAATCCAATTAATTAGCGTCTCCGGCAAAACGGGGATGTTCCACTTAAAGAAAGACGACCATGTGGGTCAAATTTACTTGAAAGATGGAAACATCGTTCATGCCGAAGTCGATGAAATTAAAGGAGAAGAGGCCGTCTATGAACTCGCTATCTGGAGTGAAGGTGAGTTCAATTTTGAGCCTGACGTCGAACCAAGCGTACGAACAATCAGTAAGAGCAACACAAACTTACTGATGGAGGCAGCAAGGCGCCTCGATGAATGGCGTGTGCTTTCCAAGAAAATTCCATCACTGGATTTAATTCCTGAATTTGTTGTTGATCAAAACCAGGACCGCGGTCAGATTCAATTGACAACAAGTGAATGGCTGATCCTTTCAAAAATAAATGGGAAGCAAGACATTCGCACAATTTCAAAGAACTGTAATTTGCCAGTATTTGATGTCAGTAAAGTTTTGTATGGTCTTGTGACTCACGGCCTGGTTGCATTAAAAATGCCGATGACAACGCCTGACCCAACACCGCTGCCCTCTCCGGCACAATCTGCAGCACTTCGAGCAGCAGCTAATTCTGCTGCTGCATCCGGTAGTCCTCCAACCACAGAGCCAGGTCCGAACAAAGAGAATTTGTTGATGCTGCTTGAGAAAATTAGATCGATTTGTAATTCGACTTTAGGAAAACAGGGGGAAGCTGTAGTTGATAAACAATATCAAAAGGCAAAAGCCGATATTGAACGAGGCGGCGGGATGGGTGCGATTCAGGAAGCCGTTACTCAAATTGCGAAAGCCTCTTCAATTCTGAAAGGACCTTCAACTACTGAAATTCTGTTAGATCAGCTCAAGACTCTTAAGCTATAAAAACTTTGAGTCTCACTATTCTCTTGGGCCTTCCCTGGGATCTTTTCGCGCCGATGAGATGCCGATACCGATTGTGGAAATGGCATGCTTGAAGACCATGATTTCCTGGCCATTACTATCTAAAACTACTGTAAATTTATCGAACCCTTTAATCTTTCCTGACAGCTTATAGCCATTCATCAAATAAATCGTCGTAATTTGACGTTCCTTCTTCAGCGTGTGCAGAAATTCATCTTGTATATTTTGTGCACCGTTAGATGCCTTTTCCATGTGAACCGCCTCCAGGGAGACCCCTATATTTAGTCTTTAGTTATAGTTATGGGCCTCGTAAAAAATGGACCCGTATCATTGTAATACAGAATCGACGATTTTTTGCAACTCTGAAGATGAGGCCACCGACGTAAACTGGTCTTGATTCCGAAACCACGTTCTTTGCCTTCGAGCATATTGCCATGTCTTTTGAAGGATTTGTTTTTCACATTCTTCGCGGGTCAACTGATGTCTAAGATACTGAATAATCTCGATATAACCCAATGATGCCGCAGCCGGCATGCTTTCAAAACCGGGATACTGTTTAAGTAGCTTCTCCACTTCATCAAACCAACCACCTTCAATCAACATCCTTGTTCGGATTTCAATCCTTTCCCGTAATTCAGCCGCCGGCAAATCTAGAAATAACTTTGCAGCTTCAAATCTTTGTTGGGGCTTAGGCAGAGTTGATATTTTGCTGCCCGTTTGAAAGTAGATTTCGAGAGCGCGTGAAACTCGGTAGGAATCCTGCGCAGAAATTTTGTGCGCCGATTCCGGATCAACCCGGGTTAAGATGTGATGAAGATATTCTTTACCTTGTTTCTCTTCAATTCTCCGAAGCCGATTGCGCATCTCAGGACTTTTTTCAGGAACGGTCCAGATTCCTCTTAAAAGAGCTTTAATGTAAAAACCAGTTCCCCCAACAACAATGGGAATCTTTCCGCGAGTTTGAATTTCATTTGTTAAGGGAAAGGCCAGACGTTCGTAATCTGCAACTGTGAAAGATTGCTCCGGAGGCAGGAATGCAAACAAATGATGTGGAACAAATTGCTTTTCTTCAGGTGCCGGCTGATTTGTGCCAAGGATCAGATCTTTATAAATCTGACGTGAATCTGCATTGATGATCTCTACAGGATATTTTTTTGCAATTTCGATTGCGGCCCTATTCTTCCCGCTACCGGTAGGACCGCCAATTACAATGACGGGAAAACTCAATGGTGTTAACTTCTTGGTTTCTGACGAGTGTCTAAATGACGAGTTCGCTCTCTTGCATTTTGAACTAATTCAAAACTGTGATCGAAACAGAACATTTCCTGTTTTTCAATTCGCTTTCCGCATTTCCTGCAGCGGCTAGTGCCTAGCCCTAGAAATTTCCCAACATATCGCAAGATATATCCGGCGGGAACCAAAGCAGCAGCAACAACAAAATACAATTTTGTATTTTCGACAACCTGTACTTGTTGGCCCTCAGTTTTATCAGCAATCATGAAATAAACTAAAGCAGCAGCCATTCCCATGATTCCAAGCGTGATCATTATTTTTGTGAACATGTTTCAACTCTCCTTGCCCCCGCGTTATGGATCAAAAACGGAGCCAGAGCGCGAGAAGCAAAAGGACACCTGTTAAAAAGAACCCCCACATTTGCTGTTTTTGAGCGCTCGTCATACTTCCGGCCTTACGTCCTTTAAAGTTTCAATAACCTGTCTTTCGTGATCAGGCCCAAGCGTTCTTTTCACTGCCAGAATTGCGGAATATAAAAACTCATTGAGCGAATTCACAAGAGATTCTCTTTTGATTTCAGAGCGAAGCCAGTTCAAATTCCCTGAAATTGTAGATCCATCCAAAGTTCCATCTTTTTTTAAAGAAACATTCTTAAAGACGGCCGAGTTGTTTTCGCGCAAATCGTTGAGATATTTACTGAGTACATGTTCTGCGATTGGCCCTACTTCTCGCATCATATACCGGTAAAGAAATGAATACATCTTGTTGTAGTTATTAATGATCTCTTTAACTTCATCATGAGATATCCCAGCTTGCAGAGACATCGTCTTCAACTTCAGATTTTTTCCCCTTAACCTTGATGTAACCAATGCTTAAAAGCATGTACATCACTTTGAAGGTTTCACTGTCTCCAATTTCACTTTCGCGGCAAATTTCTTCAATTGTTTTTTGTCCGTCAATTAATTCCAAAACATGCCGCTCAAAAGGTTCAAGCTTCACGCGTTCCTTTAAGCCATAATCCATGCGGGCAAGAATAACTTCGCGTGAAGGGAATTTACTGTAAAGAACCGAAGGTTCCTGAATTTTGCGAATTCCATGAACAATCAGTTCGGAAATGCTTACATCTGCCGTTATATTTTCTTTGCTTGGCAGTTCCCCTTCCGCAAAATAGAAATTACCATTTTCCCAATTGAAGATACTGTAGACGATATGCCGGATCTGATCCTGAACGCCTTCCCAGAGCTGTTTCGGTGTGAGTGCCCCAATTTCGACTAGAATTCTACCCTGTCGCTTTTTGGGACCAAGCATTGAGACAGAACGATCAAAAGCATGTTTGGAAATGCGTCCCCATTGCAGCAATAAATCACCAAGGCGCTCTTCCGGAACATTGCTCGTTGCAAAAACAACATTCCCATCTTTGATGTGAAGTGCTTTCTTCAGGCGTTCTCTTCTGAAACTCAAAACGCCGGTACGGCGGGTAACTCGCAGGAACTCAAGCACATCCGGCAATCCAACTGAGGCCAGGTCCCCTTTGAAACGCTTGCCGATCATGTTAGATGATGGTACTGCTACGTGAATTGTATTGCAACACTGAATTTTTCTGAAGACGGCACTGCTTCGCTACGCTCAGCTGCGTGCCTTACTACACATCACTTCTAATATTTTTTTACAATCTCAACACCGCTGTAATAGTGTTTTAAGATTGCACGGTAATCTTTGCCGCGCTTGGAATATCCAATTGCACCGACCTGACACATTCCAACACCGTGACCCCATCCGCGGCCTGTAAAGATAAAATTGCGGATCTTTCCATCCTCACCATACGTTTTATCAATCACAAAGAGATTGTCGCGCACACCCAACGACCAGCGCACTTTCAAGCCTCTCATAACTGCCGCACCTTTAGTTCCTGTAATCCTTAACTCATAGACCCGGCGCGATACGCCATAACTAATCGGTTCAAGATCAATGATTTCTCCGACATCAGCGTACTTGCTTACCTTTTCGGCTAATTCGTCCGGTGTAAAAGATTCCCGCCAGAACGTGTACTTCGAACTCCGATCCACTGCAGCCCCAGCCTGGTTCAGTTCACAAACAACAATCCTGAGTACATCATGATCGAGTACATACTCAATCTGATCTCCAGGAGAGCAAACAAGCTTCTGCGTCGGTATCAAAGATAGTACCAATTTTTTGATAAAGTGCAGAATTCGAGTTGAGCGGTTGAAGATGCACTCCAATGTCATCCACGATTTGAATTTCTGATTTTGTAATTTCTCTGACGGTTCCTTTTTCGGTATTGATCTGATGGTAATGATCCAAAACCCTGAACAAAGCCTGATAGAAGTCTGATTTCGTTAAACTCTGATATGGATTGAATCGTGGGAGATCCTTTTCAGCAGGAACCAGGATTTGATCATGAAATAAGAAGAGGAAAGAATGAGTTTCAGGAGCGGGTTGAATTGAAAAACTCAGATGTTCCAGAAAATATCTGTAATCCTTCTCATTCAATAATGAATCCCGTTTCGTCTGCCAGCAAAGTTGTTCAACAAGGTGTTCACCGACTGCAACCCAATGAGTTCCCTTGAGTTGATTCTGCGAGCAAGGACGTTTGACAAGATATTTTAAGAGCGCCGATGTTGCGGATTGAATCTCAGACTGCTGAACAGGATCGTTCCATTGGCCAGTAAATTCTTGATTCAACTTAATTCGGAGCCATGAAAGCCACCAGGGTTCACTGATGCCCGAAAGTTCCACCGCTTTTTGATTTTGATTATTTTCTTCAGGGTAACACTCAACGCTTTTTAAGTAGGGATAATCCCAACCTTCAAACATGAATTCGGCATTTTCGGTTCGGCCGCCGCATGTAGATGTGTACAAAGCATTAATTGCTTCACCACCGTACGTTAAAACTTCGCCTGCCGTTTCTTCAATCGCTCTATTTGCAGATGCACTTTCAGTGTTCAGAGCTGAATAAACCTGACATCTTGGAGTCGCACACAAGTCATAGCCGTCCTGTTCGAATTGTTTAAGATTTTTGAATGCATACGTTCTTGCAGCAACAGCTTGCGCTTTAATCGCCTCGAAAGTTGCGGCCGTTCCTCCGCCAATTTCATTTGGAACAACGCCTTTTAAATAATCCTCAAAGTTCAAGTGATTGACTACAGTTAACCGGCCCAGCGAGTTTACTGAAACCGTAACGATGCCTCGATAACGATCATTGTCTACGCCAAGAACAAGTGATTCATTCCACAATCGCACCGGGTTCAGAGTTCGTAACAAAGCATTGCCAGTATCGTCACTCAGAACAAGCTCGGGACGCCTTCCATTCCCTGATTCTTCGGATACGTAAAACGCGCCTGAGTATCCTAACGATTTCATTTCATTTACTGCTTGTTGAGCAAGTTCTTTAGATTGAAAAGGCCCAACACGAACTTGATGCATATTCCGGTCGGCATTGAAAAAAATGTAAATGGGATGACGCGTACGTCCGCGCAATGTAGTCATGGCTGATTTCGCCTTATCACTTGATGAAAAGGATTCAACCTGAATTGAATGTTTCGTATTGATGCTGGATAAAAAACTTAATCCTACAACGACGCGTGATGGAGTCCCCCCTTCCCTGGATCCATCAGAAAAGTAAACAATGTTGTCCGATGTAATCGAAACCGTTTTTGCGTCCGTTTTAAGCCCAACGCGGATCACTGGCGCCTTCAGACCCGGTTGAGGACGCACACTTGTACTTGGTACGGAAGGCGTTCCCCCTGATCGTATACCTCCCCCGCCCTGCCTGCCGGCACACCCATAAGTAAAAAGAAAAAGAATTGCTACTATGAAGAAGATACGACAGGGGTAGTATGGTTTTTGTAACGCAGCTGCCATCCGGTGTATTTTAACAAAAATTCAGAAAAGAAAGTAAGAATTTTCCGTCGGTGCTGAAACGTATTGAGAGAGCCCGCCCAAAATTAATCCGGTTTGGAGTATACTACTGAGACCAACGATGGAGGCGGGAGCAGCCCTCTATTGCGAAGGAGGTTTTGGCATGGTTAGAAAATCATTTGCAAAAATTTTGATGGGCATAACAGCAATGTTTCTTGTGCCCGGATTACATGCATTAACAGTTGTCCAATTAACCGATGAGCAGTTAGCACAAAAAGCAGAAATTATAGTTGTTGGAAAAGTTCTTTCCGCTCATTATGAAGTTGATTCAAAGGATAAACGTCCATACACATACATCCATCTCCAGATTAGCGAATCTATTAAAGGTAAAAATGTTGGGCGCGAACTCACACTTAAAACTTTAGGTGGGCTCGGTTCAAAGCTAGGAATGCACATTCCAGGCGCTGCGGACTTTTATCGTAACGAGGAAGTACTTTTGTTTTTAGAAAAACGGAATGATGGAAGCCTATTTCCTGTAGGTTTGTACCTTGGCAAATATTCCATTTACAGGGATGAACAGTCTGGGAAAAAAGTAGTCATCCGGAAGGCCGATGGGAATGGCAAATATTTATCTGAACCCCGTGAAACAAACATTCGCGATCTTCAGCCTGATCAGAAGAAATATTTAGATGATTTCAGGCAGCAGATCCGTCAATTTGTTCACAAATAAGTCACGGAGGCGATGATGAAAACGAAAATATTTTTTGCAATTTTTGCCGTACTTTTATTTTCTTCAAATATGTACAGCTTTGAGCTGATTACTGCACAAGGCAGAGGAGTTGATTCGACCTTTGAATGGTCTCCTTCAGAATTTCCAGTCGGGTATCTTATTCACACAGCTGGCACTACAGACATTCCTGGAACAAATGAGAGGAACCAGTTGAAACTTGCCTTAAATCGCTGGAATCCTGTATCACCACTGAAGTTTCGATTCGCAGGAACAACAGGCACAGTTGATGGAGGAGATTTAATCAACGCGATCATATTTGACAAAGGAAATTTTGGAGCGGGATCTTCTACACTTGCATTCTGTGAAGCATTTTTCTTTACGAACGATACCGGCACCAGAATTGAAGGAGACATCCATTTCAATAACAGAGATTTTAGATGGACAATGGGTCCCTCGAATCCAAACAATAATGTCTATAAAATCTTACCTGTTGCCGTTCATGAACTTGGGCATTCTGTAGGAATTGGCCATTCAGCAGTACCAACAGCGACCATGTTTTTTTCAGCGCAAGCGGGTGACATTGGAGAGACTCTCGATCCAGATGACAAAGAGGCTGGCAAATTTCTTTATGGAGCCAGGCAGAATACTTTTACTACCCCAAAGCTTATTTCGCCACTGAACAATACTTCACACAGAGTTCTTGTAGGAACAGGAACGCAGGCAGCAGCCGGAATCACTTTTCGCTGGGAACAAAATAACACGCTTTCACTCACAGCTTTTGTCTTGGAACTCGCAGGGAACGCCGCGTTTACGCAAGGTTTTAAGAAGTTTAATAACGCCACGAAGCTTGCCATATTTATGGGACCTGGCGCCAGATTGAATGCACTAAAAACGATCCAGAGAAATTCGCCTGAAGGGAAAATTTTCTGGAGAGTTAGCGCGAAGTCTGGAAGCACAACAGTAAGAAGTCTTGTTCAAAGCATTACATTAGTTCAGTAAGCTAAGGTAGTAGGGCATTTTTTCGTAGGGGCGGGTCTTAGACCCGCCCGAAATTTGAAACTTAATTCACGCAGGAGAGTCTTAGACCCGCCACAAAATTCTTCCTATTAAAAGCTCTGATTTTCGTTTATGTTCACGTTTAGATTTGGATTATTGTTACCGTTCTGATTACTGTTTACGTTTAGATTGAAATTGTCGTTGATATTCAAATTTGAATTCTCATTTATGTTGATGTTTTGATTGAAGTTCAACGCCAAATTTTCGTTCAGGTTAATGTTCAGATTTTGATTATCGTTGGGTGGTTCTTGTTCCAACGCAAAAAGAGTTATAACGAAAGTCGCAATCAGAATTGCTGTCAAAGTCGTTTTTATCCACTTCATTGCACACTCCTATTGAATGCATCGATCGGATTGCCATTGAACTTGAGAGAATCACCTGGGACGAGTTCGCTGCAGATCCTCAAAAAACCGTACTTGACCAGCTTCCCAGTTCGCGGTACCGGTCCGGGCTAAATAAGCCTCCTTCAATTTATTTTCGGATTTCTGTGTAAGTTGGCCTTTAATATTTTGTATAAGATATAAAGGCCGCCTCCGAACTTCATCGAAAATTCTTGATATGTATTCTCCAATGACTCCAGTGCAAAACAATTGAATTCCACTAACAAAAATTATTACAATGATGGCTACAACCCAACCGGCCGATGCCGAATTTAGCATAAATAGCTTGATGAGTAAGCCGATAAATCCTGCAAAACCGAGTCCAGTAAAGAGAACACCCAGCATCATGATTGAGTGGAGTGGAGAAGTTGAGAAAGACAGCACGCCGTTTACAGCAAACCCCAGCATTTTGGGGAGTGTGAACTTTGTATTTCCACTGAATCTGCGGTCCCTTTCGTAATGAACTGCAGTCTGTTTAAATCCGATCCAGCTGACCATTCCACGCAGAAATCTATTTTGTTCGGGCATTTGATTGATTGCATCAATCGCACGTCTGCTCATGAGCCTGAAATCTCCCGTATCAACCGGGATTTCAGTGTCCGATAATTGGTGAAGCATTCTGTAAAAAAGCCGGGCTGTATATAACTTGAATTTTGATTCGCCATCGCGCTTTTTTCGTGTTGCATATACGACGTCGTATCCCTGCTTCCATTTGGAAAGCATTTCAGGAATCAATTCAGGGGGATCCTGCAGATCACCATCCATGATAATAACGGCGTCGCCTGTTGCATGATCGATCCCCGCGGTCGTTGCATTTTGATGCCCGAAATTGCGTGTAAGAAAAATGATGCTAAGCCATGAAAATCTTTTGCTAAGGTTTTCCATCACAGAAGACGAGCCATCGCTGCTGCCATCATCCACATAAATAATGTGCCATCTGAATTCGGGGTTTTTCGCGATAATCGATTCCAGCCTGCGTGTGAGTTCCGGCAGAACATCAATTTCGTTGTATATAGGAATCACGACAGAAACACTCGATCTAACCATGGGTTGAATCTATGCTCGATGAACCTGTTTTCAACGAAATGAAAATCTTGTAGCCGTTCGTTCGATAATTTGTAGTTGTTAGAGCGTCAACCAGAAACGAACAAGATCATCCCATGGAAACTGTGGCCCGGGGTCAATTTTCCGGCGGATCAAAATTTGAGGATTGTCATCTGCAGGCACTTCATTTTGATCGAGATCGGAATGCTGCGCGATCTTTTTCAAATTAATTAGATGACCTTTCAAGAATTGCAGTAATCGTTTTAAGGATTCGATTTGGATTGCGGGATAAGGTTCAGTTGCTATTTGCGAGTTTACAGAAAACCAATTTGGATATCTTCCTGTATTTATAAGCTCGATTCCAATTGATCTTTCATTGTGCCCTACTACATGGTTTGCGATTCGATCTTCTGGAACAAAGCGATACATTTCACCTGTTCGATCGATGTAATAGTGCCCCGATACGCCCGTTCCACTTTGCTCGTAAATAATTCTTCGTCCGTACTCTCTTGCCATACTCAGATCGGGGAGTTCAGTACAATGAATGACAACAAGTTCGATTTGGGAAGGATCACGTTGTTGAAGCCGTTCACAGTACGGCAATAAATCTTCAACGATGTGCATTAACTATCCTGCGAACTTTTTTCCGTGAGGGGCGGGATTCGTGATTCCGCAGGAGGCGTAAGCCCGAAACGAGTATAAATCTCTGGCGGGAAAATTCTGTTCACAGAACGTCCGAATTTCAAATCATCTTCAACACGAACCAGACAGTTGTATACAAGATCGACAGAAGCTTCCTTTTGCCGTACCTCTTCCACGGCTGCAGCCATCCTTTGCTTCTTTTCATTCAATAGCTTCAGATTTTCTTCAATGACTTGTTTCGCTGCTTCATCTGTACTTTGCTGGAACTGTTGTTTGTAATCTCGTATTTGATTGGAAAGCAATCTTTCATTTTGAGGAGAAACAAAATCCTTCAATCGAGCCAACTCTAATTTTACGGACTTCATCGCATCTCCAATCAATAGCTCCGATTGAAGAAATTCTTCTGCTGATACTTCATTTAATACGACATCCTGGTTCAAGCGTGAAACAACGGATTGATAAAGAGCCTCTGTACGATCCACGCGTACGGTCTTGGCATTTACCTGCTTGATTTGATTCTTCTTAAGGTTTTTGTAAGTGAAGTATCCAAGCGCTAACAAACCCAACAAAACAAGGATGACTCCACCGTAAAAAGCAGTAGAGAATAATGCTGCAAGTATTTTCCAGACGCCTGGGAGCGCGAAGCGGATTGCAATTAAAACGATGACCAGAAGAACTGCCGATCCTAAGCAGGACGAAGAGCTGGAAGACTTCATTGAGCGATCACTTTTTTCTTTTAGATTTACGAACTACAAACAATCGAAGCACGAATTACGAACCCGCTGACTAAGCTTTTTTCGATTTAAGCTTCCAAAGCAATTGCCCGCGAATATGGTTTGCGCTCGTTCGTAGTTCGTAAATCGTATTCGTTGTTCGTACTTTGTTCTTGGATATATGCAGCGTATATCGGAAAGCTCAATGAGCCTCCCAGATATTCATAAGTTCAAGCTATTTCCGAGCGCCTGAATCGATGGATTTTTCAATCGCGCTCCAGTGATTCAGAATTGCCTAAAGGGCTTGGAAAACCTTCGCTAGTAATCGCCTCCAGTGAATAAAACGAGGATGAAGAGGAATCATAGAACATGTAATGAATACCTTCGTCAGATTGAATAGAAGCAGGGATTGGGAAAACATTGAGTTTTTCTTTTTGCCCATCGCCTACTCTGTAAATATTCCAAAAAGCAACGCCATTTTCACGTGCCGTTTTCCATTCAATTAACACGCCATTCTCTTCCGGTACGACTTTAAAATATTCAAGACTCCCGGGAATCGAGGCATCATTATCTTTCCTTAATTCTCCACGCAAGACGTCCGAAGAACCGTTTACGAGTACAAAACGAAAATGATCAAGTCCACCAAACGGAATCATTGTAGATGAAGATCCGTTTAAGCCGAGCTTCATCGATAGAATTCCGCTTTTTTCACCTTTAGGGAAAAACATTGTGCTTGTTGAATATGTTGATTCTGTGAAAGGCAAAAATCGCAGTATGACTCCGCCAGAATCTGCATCTGAATCACCATCAACTAAAGATGCAGAATACGGCTGAACTTCATACTCACCTTCTTTACTTTCTTTGAATGAAGATTTTGGAAACATCAAATAGTAATTCTGTAGATACGAAGCGAGCGAAGGCAGATGGTTGAGGTTTAAAACATTTTCCAGAACTTCCATCGCTCTGCCATCACGTGTGTAAGACAATTGTTCCCACGTCTGTCTGATTACATCCCTTGCTGGGCGTGCAATCAATTCAAGAAATCGCGATGAACCTAGCGCGCTTGAAGGATCATCATCAGTCAATGGAATTTCGGGGTGTTCAAAACGCCGCTGCTGCGCGCGCAATGTAGCGGTTGAATAGTTTTGGAATTGTCCTTCCATCCATCCGGCAGTTGCTTCATAGAACCAGTAGTCACCCGATGATTTGTAGGAAAGCTCCGCCGCATGCGCAAATTGATGAATCAAGATTGCTGCAAAATCAGGACGTGACAAAACACTTTTGTTAAAAACGATATGTAAGGAATTCTCTTTATATACAGCTCCTGAAAACTTCTTTCCGGCTGAAATAAAATACACATCAAGCTGTGGCGCACCCGTTTGAATTCGTGATGATGGTAAAGGCCAGCCTAAGACAGTTTGAACAAAATGACGCGATTTTGAGAATAGTTGAATTTGAGCTTCCAGCGCGTCAGGGATGCCATTCCTATCGGCATCATGAAACGAGGAATCATGAGCAGGAAAATGGATTTTGAAATACTGATCGGCTGTAAAACTGCGGAACTCAGCCGAATCCGGAGCGATCGGATTCGCACCTCGGCCAAACCAACAACCTGAGTCCAAACTTTCAGCGGAGCTACCAGGACAAATTGCGAAAATTAAAGCCAAAATCGCGATCGTCTTAATGCCCCAGAATCGGTCTATTTTCATGAAATCCTGATTCCCTACTCTTACACTACGAGAAGCAATGTTATTGACAATCTCTTTTCTTGTCAAGAACTTACCGTCGACAAACGCATTTGGTATTAAAGGCTCTGACGGGTTGTTGAGCTTTGTGACTCTGTGGTTAGTATTTGTTCTGAAGAAGAAAGGTAGAGGCGGGTCCAAGACCCGCCCCTAAAATTTCATTAATTTACTTCGATTCGCTGGAAGGTCCCTGTAGTTCCTTTGACTCTAAAGCCAACGGTTCCTTCGGTGACCTGAGCACCAGGTGTTAGTGTGATGACATCCGTTCCATCGACTGAAGCAACGTAATTTGTTCCGTCGTAGGTGATTCGAACCGTATAATCCGTGTTCGGTTCTAATTCCATCTTCACGTTTGCTTTTGCAACGACAGATCCACCAGCTCGTTGTCTGAGAATAAAGCGACCCTTATCGACTCTCATCACGAGTTCAATAAGGTTTAGCTTATCAACATAATGAAGTAGGACGGCGACCTGTCCTCCTACAGCATTCGTACTGCGCATCACTGTTTCTACATAGCAGTTTAAACAGCCAGCAAACACAGGGCTTGCAATAGCTGATGTTCTCCTGGAAGTTGAACCAGTGATCGAAGCAGTTTCAGACCACGCATTCGAATTGGGTGTATAGGTCCAATCTGTTGCAAGGACCCCGTCATCAAATAAGTCGCAGAACAAACAGTCAGGCGCGGGATCGATTGTGATCGAATACGCTTGACTACCCGTACAAGCGTTTGTATCAGTTGCAGTCACTGTGAAGTTGAAAGTATTTGCAACCGTTGGCGTTCCCGAAATTACACCTGTGTTCGGATCAAGAGTCAGTCCATCCGGCAGTGCTCCACTTGTAACACCGAATGTGTATGGACCCGCTCCGCCGCTTGGAGTGATCGTTTGATTGTACGCAACATCGATCGCACCATTCGGTAATGTCGGCGGTGACAGCGTGATAGTAGGACATCCTGCACCGCAAACATTGCAAACGGCCGTATCTTCCTTGATTGTAAGACCCCATGAAATCAGATTCCCTGTATTGGTTGCTGTATCATCAGCAATTTTCAATGTCCAGGTTCCCGATTTTTCTGAGGTGTCATATGTGCTCAACAATCCTTCAGGTCTGAATGTACCTGTAAAGGGTGGAACTCCGGAAGTGATTGGTGAACCCTGATCATCATCAAACTTTGTACCGGTGTAATCGTTGCCGAACCCACCGTTATCGCTTGATAGATTTACTTCCGTTGTGCCATCAGGAGAAATGAGTGAAATATCCAGATCTCCATCAGCTGAATGAAGCAGAGTTAATGAAACATCTACATCATTGATCGGGCCACCATCTCCAACGTTAAGAGTTGACATAATCGTTGAAAGATCCGTTATGGCTTTGGGCACATCGGTTGAGCTGTAGTTGTTCGTAAGGATTGTATTTAATCCAACAAGTACAGTGAAGTTATCGCTGGAGCTTCCTTCGTTTGTTTCATATGTGATTGTGAAATCAATAAAGGTCGCACAGGTAATACTTGGGCTCACTGAAATAGTGAAATGAGGCGGTTCTGAAGTTGCGCTTCCGCCAGCTGGAATCGTTGGGAAAGTCGCCTCGTTATCCGTAATCGTTACGCCGGGTGTCGTTGTTGAGAGTGTCGCTGTTACGCCTGTTGCGTCAGTGATACTCGTGTTTTCCGCTGTAACTTCCAACGTTGCGGTTTCACCAGGATCCAGGATTCCATCTCCATCGCCTGCCCCGCCTCCTGTACAAGAATCTGTAAAGGAAGAGTCCGTATGACTCAATACAGACAGGCAATCTGTTGTTGCGGTAGCCGTTACATCCTGTTCGGGTCCGCAGAATGATTCGTCATGATACGTGACTGAAATTGTGTCTTCATGCACAGTTGAAATGAGGCCATCATCTGCTGGTGCTGCAGTCGTCGTTCCGATTGAACCAACGAATGTGCCAGAGGATGCGGGCGTTTCAGTTAGCGTGATGACTTCAGGTGTCGTTTCAGTCGTTGAAGTTACGGAAACATCCAATGTGCCAGCTCCAGTTAAATCGGAATCGACAACTGTAATGTCTACTGAGTCTGAGCAAGAATAAACACTGCTATCAAGACTCACGGCACCTGCACAAGGTTGCGGTGTGACGTTGGCACAGTTACTGGCATCGCTGAAACAGGCATCATTCGCACCTTCAGCCATGACTACATACCAATGCTCACGGCCATTTGCGATTTCCGTATCTGTGAAATTTAGATTTGGGCTATCTACGGTTGCGATCAACGTTTTGCCAAAATTACAGCCTGCAAAACCTTCAGTACGATAAATGTTGTACTTATTCGCTCCGGTAACCGAAGTCCAATTGAGGGTAGCTGCATTGCTTCCGGGTTGTGTTGTTAACACTGGAGGCGTAGCAGGGCCGCCTGCACAACCGCTTTGAACCGGAGCAGGATTCGCGCACGCGATTCCATTCGTGTTAAAAGCGGCATGAATATCAAGCATATGCGGTGTACCATCAGCGATGCTTCCATTATCATCATCGGCTGCAAGCCAATTTAGATAACCGCCGTCAGCGTTACATCCGTCCGAAGTACTTGGACAGGAGCAGTTATGCCATGTACCGACATTTCCGCTTCCTTGATAAAAAACTTTATCTCCGATGATGAATGCAGTATTTGCATCGACATCAGCACCGAGTGGGTTTTGTAATTCGCGTGCAACGAAATTCCACGCTGCTTCACGTGTCGGTGTTGCGGAACAATGAACTTGACGTCCGCATGGACCACTGTCACCAGCGAAACAGCTTGTGCATACAAAATTGACTCCGAGAGGAGTTCCGCCAGCAATCTTAAAATAGTCTGAATCTCGTACACCGGAACAATCGAGATCACAAACATCACCACCTTGCTGTGCTTCATTATTATTGGGACCAGTTCCATCTATCGTATCTCCGCAGCCCAGACTGCCCGACATAAAGAATCCGTATCCCACGCAGGAAGCCCATAAACGATACATTCCGGCGATGTCAGCATATCCTTCGCTTGAGCTGCTAAAGATTCCGGCTGAATCATGCTCATCCATCCCATGACCCCATTCATGATCAAAGATGGCCGCAATTTCACCGGTGTTGCGACATCCTCCACCCTCCCGATAAAAATTAATCGTGCCGGGATCTCCAAATGTGTAAAAAGCATTACACGTCTGATTGATGTTCATATTTGTTGGGAGAGGACCACCCTGGTTTCCTTGAAGCCAGGGATTCTCCGGCAAATAACCGCGTCCGGTCTCAAAAATTCTGTTGACTTCGTACATACCGGCACGGGCTGCAGCAGTTGTTGTGTTGCCGGTACCGAAATCGCAATCATGATCCCCATTGACTCCGCCAAGAAGAACATCACCGGAGCCAGTTCCGGAATGCGAGCCACATGTATCAGTAATTTCAACGTAAGGCCCGGTCAAGTTTGTTGTCGTTGTCCCGCTTGTGTAATCAAATACGCCGCCGCTATTCGTGAAATCATTGGGCGCGGCAAAACCTGTATTTGTAAAAGGCATCGGATAGTCGTCCTGCAAGACTCCGCAGCGAGGATTGTCAGGACAGATCTCAGTATTTGTTACTGGATAAACTCCACCCTTAATCTGCTTGCTGATGTAATGATTCTTATCTTCAAATGCAAGAATTTCGGATGTGTGTGCATCGACTGTAACTTGCCATTTTGGACTTTCAGGTGCACGTTGAAATCCAAATACCCATGCAAGGCGGTGTCCATATCCGGATCCAATTTCTCCAGCGAATCCATGTTCACCAACTGCGAATGCAGGAGGCGCGATAGGTATGATTTCTAATTCTGGCTCTTTCCACATTCTGTCATTGGAAAGACGGCCACCCGCATAATTGAAACCAAATTCCACGCTTTGAAACGCGGAGATTGATGGGGTTGTATTGATGCGAACATTTCCCCATGTAGCAGCACCTTGAAGAACAATATTCCCGCTGTTAATCGTAGCTGTATAACGGCCCCAGCGAACGGGAATTCCATTAACAACTTGAGGAATGCTAATGTTCCACAATCGATCATTAATTTTTACAGCTTTAACAGAACCTAATTGGCTTACATCAATTCCAATTGCAGCTCGATTCTTATTTACAAAATCGTGGAATAATTCACCAACAATTTCAGGTGTTATTTCTGCAACTTGTTTTCCCAATTGATTCGAAATGGATTCAATTGATAAATGATTTCCAGCTCCCTTTCCTGGGATGAGTGGAATTGCGCCTATGATGCTCATTGCATTTCCAGAACGTGGATCTAACCAAATTACGGTTTCAGAACCATATTTTCCGACAAAAGTATTTAGCGCATCTTTGTTTTTTAACTGGGAGTCGATCTCAGCACGAGTAACTGCCTTGTTGCCGATATACAACTCCGGAAGGAAGAATTCTTTTTGGGTTAAATCATTTTTGATCATTCTTTGGTTGAAAGGCAAAAACAATCCCTGGAAGAATTAATAAAAGCAGAAGGAAAAATCTAAATCCAGATTTCATGAACCGCTCCTTCAATCTCGAACGGTTTTACCGTTAAGGAAAAGTATGGGACAGAAGTGTGTACTCCTGTCCCATACAGAAGTTTCTACGTTAGTTCACTGTAATAAAGTCAAAGGAACCGGTACCGCTCTTTACTGCGAATCCAACAGTACCAGTACTTAACGATCCTTGCGGTGTAAATGTCATGAGGTCAGTCCCATCAACATTTACGACTATATTCGTACCGTCATAAGTCATAGTCACGGTATAGAATGTGTTCGGCTCGATGGTGAGCGAAGCGTTCTGCCTCTTCACCAGAGAACCACCCACTCGTTGTCTAATGCTTGCCTTATTTGTATCGTCTCGAAGAACGAGTTCGACAAAGGTATTTTGACTGACGTACCAGCCATAAATCATGACGCGGTTGCCCAATCCACCAGAAGTTGAGACGGATGTGGAAATACCGCAATTTTGACAACCAGCGAAGATTGGAGTTGCGATTGCACTTCCTTTCTTAATGTTTGTAGTCAGTGTCAAAACGCCGCCTGCTTCAGTCCACGTTTTCTTGTACGTCCAATTCGGGTCAAGAACACCGTCGTTGAAGTCATCGTTGAACAACGCTGCTGATACATGCAATGTGACCGGAATTACAAATTGGGGTGCGCCTGGATCGTTTGTCACAATCACGATTGATGCAGTGTAATCGCCAGGAGCAAGTCCGGCAGCATTGAAATTCACATTCAACGCTAATGAACTATCCGGCGGAACAGATCCAGTTAGTGATGTGGGCAATGTAACTTCCAGCCATGGAACATCGCTGAAGATTGAGAAGCAATGTTCATCGTTTGGACGGAATGCATTGTTTCCAAGGATGTTGCCGAATGCATCACCACCACCGACGCTCCAGAATTCCCCGATGGTTCCAAACACCTGTATTACTTCCGTACAGAAGCCTCCATTATTTGAGCTAACTGCCACTGGAATTGGATCACCTGTATCCTCCCAAGTCCCAGCGGGCCACGATGTAAGATCGAGACGTTCGACCGTACCAATCGCATCGAAGAAACTGCCGCCATCTTCGTCACCACCAATTGAATACAAAGCAGTATCGGTTGCAGCAAGGGCCAGATCAGATCTTGGGAAATTGAGTGTTGGCCCACTTTCCCATGTATCTGTAACAATGTCATAGCGTTGTGTAGCCGCAACATTCGCAATCGGACTGTTGTCATCCCAACCACCAACAAGGTAAACATAGTTAGCAGTCTGGAAGAATCCCGGTAGTTGCGCAGCCGCAGGCATTGATGCACCTGTAGCTGTCCACGTATCAGTGGCTACGTCATAAATATTAACTTCATCGGTGACACCGAAATTATCTCCACCGATTAGAACCACTTTTCCATCCCATGCACCGGCTGATGCTCCCCAGACTGTACGTGGTAATGAAGCACCAGTTGACCATGAGTCGTTCGCAATGTCATAGATGTACAGTGTATCTGTTGGGGCAAACGAATCGTCGAATCCACCCATCACATAGATTTTGCCTTGATAACAGGTTGCTGTTGCACCTTCTGATGCGGTTGGGTATGGAGCAAGCTCCGTCCATGCGTTCGCTGCTGCATCGTAACGCCATGATGCATCAGTATAGTTAAAGCTCGCATCAAATCCCGAGATGATATAGAAGTTGTTTGGTTGAGTGTCACATCGTGCGTGAGCATACCGGACAGTTCCAATCGGAATTGGTGCACCGAAGAACCATGTAGCTGTAGCACTTGGATCGAGCGCTGCTTGTGCAGGTGCAGATCGGCTAAAGAGTGATCTCGGATGCGCTGTCCGCGCATTCGCTTCACGTTTGGAGTTGTTTGCTCTTTTCGCAACCGGCAACTTCGGTGAATTGATTTGCGGTGGTAAATCGAATGTTGTTTCGAATACCTCGAAGTTTAAAGTACCTGCGCCATTGTTCGTTAGTGTTAACGTCTCAGTCGCGGTTCCACCGGCATTTAACGTTACATCAAACGAAGTTGGTGTTTTATCTCCGCATGGTGCATCAAGCCGGAGAGTGAAGTCCTGAACAGTTGTGTTACCAGCTGTGATGAGAACACCCGGTAAACTTTGTCCAACATAATCGGGCGCACTCACTGTTATTGTTACCGGGCTATCAGACGCGAGGAATGCTACTTTATAAAATCCATTCGAGTCTGTTGTCAGCGGCCAATCGACACCAGCTGTGTCAACAAATACAGTTGCACCTTCAAGTGGACCGGTAGGATCATCGCAACGTCCTAATCCGTTTACGGTGCCTTCGATCCATCCCCAACCTGCCGGAAGCGGTACATGCAATGTGACACCGACATCAGGAACATCGGTTGGAGTGTTTTCTTTAATTTTGAGATGAGCGAAGTAGTCGCCCGGTTGATTGAGAACGGTTGTATCAAATGTAACCGTAACCGGTACGCTACCACCTTGAGGAACTGTACCTTCGGTTGGATCTTCACTTAACCACGGAACATCAACTGAATCGCAATCAGTGAGTCCAGGATAAAGTTCAACATCAGGGATTGGATCGAAGAAGCCCAATGCGCCGCCGAGTCTGTAGAATCCGCAAGCACTTCCCGCGCGGTATGTTGTTTGATTGGAATTTTCGATTGGTGACCATGTGTCTGCTTCAGGATCATAAACAAATCCTGCGTTCGTTACACTTCCGGCACCAATGCCGCCCGATACATAGAGTTTTCCGCCGGAAGCAATGAAACCGGCTCCCCATTGTGTTTGAGGCATATCAGCCAGAGGTGACCATGTGTCTCCAGCAGGATCATAAACATACGTATGAGCGCTATCACCAACTGAATCACTCACACCACCTGCGCAATAGATCAATCCATTGATTGCTCCGCAGGAAAGCCAGGAAGTATCTTCAGGATATGAAGCTGCAGTTGACCATGAATCGGCTGAACTGTCATAAACTTGAACATCGGTAACACCGCAAGAACCACTACTGCAACCACCGATGACATATATTTGCCCGTCCAGATTTACTCCGGCCGATGCGGCATAAGGCGTTGGAATTGACGCTCCAGCGCTCCAGCTATCAGATGATGGATCATAAATCTCAAGTGTTGGGTTGGGAATGCCGAAATCATCCCAACCGCCTGTTGCATAAAGCAATCCATCGACCACAACACCTACAGGCTTTTCACGGAATCCTGTCATGCTCGTGATCGGAGACCATGAATCGCTACCTGGGTCATAGACATATCCCGAATTAAGAATTGATCCACCATCGAATCCGCCAACTGAGTAAACCAAACCGTCGATGGCGACAACCGCGTTGTCCATGATGTTGATTGGATAATCAGCAACGGCTGTCCATGGTGGATCGAGCGGTGAATTTTTCTTTTTTGAACCGTCTGCTTTGCGCTTCTTATCGCCAGCAGCCTTTTTTCTTTTTCTTTGATTCCACGTTTCCCAATCTTCGCTACATTTGGATCAAGTCCAGCACGCAATGGAGAATAATTCCCCGGAATGCGAACTAACGGCGCGCCTCGTCCATTTCTGAGATCGCCAGTTGGAAGACCGTCTCCTTCTTGAATTTCAAAATCAGCATCAGCTGAACCTGTGTTATTGAGCGTCAGCGTAACTGAATCAGTTGAACCTAATTCAACAGTTGCTTCAAGTGAATCTGGATCCGGATCTATGACCCCTGCACCCATACTGAAGTCTTGTTCAACAATTGCGTCCGCAACAACAGCTACGGTGTGGGTATCGGATCCATAACCTGACTTTGATGCTGTAAAGTCATTTGCACCAGTTAATGATGAAAAAAGAATATACAAGCCATCATCTTCGTTTGGATCATCAGGTGTTGCGAAAGAGCTGGTTGTATCTGTTGGCACGGTGTCGCTGCTAACAGTCGCCCCGTTTACACCAAGGCTTGAATTTTCATCGAATACGTTGCCGACTAGTAGACCACCAGGATTTACATTACATTGATCGCCGATGATTACGTTATCGACCTGCCACCAAAATTCAAAATCGGAATCATAATAATGGAAGCGAATCATTACATCCGCTTGACCACCGGCAATTGCGCTAATATCAATTGCTTCATGACGGGGTCCAAGGAAATCACCGCCCTGGTAACGCAGCACATTTTCCCAGGTGCTGCCGCCATCGGTGCTAACATCGACATCTCCTTTTTCGTCTAAACCGCCGGAGAACCAATTAAAGTCCGTATCAAAGGAAAGCAAGACATTCGATTGTCCACTGAAATCAAATGATGGCGATCTCAGTTCAGCATCTTCGGTTCCTACATCGCTATCATCGCAATCGCTATCAATAATCGCGAATCCGTTTGCGCCACCGGTAAGATTGCCGCGTCCGCATGGATCATCAAAACGCCATGTCACCGTTTGAGATGGTTCATTGTTGATTATTGTCCAATCACCAGGCTGCCCAGCATCAAAATCGTAGAGCGTTCCGCCGCCGATTGAATAACCAGGAGCATTACAGGCCGCTTGTTCAATTTCAAGCGAAAAATCTTCCGTTGAGCTTCCGGATGGCGGAGTAATTTCTCTGCTTTCCGCTACATAACCACCGGAAACCGCAGTCACATCCAATGTGTAGGTCACAGTGGAGTCTAAATTAACTGTATATTGACCCGTCACAGGATCTGTAAAAACCGGACTCCCTGCGAATCCTTCAATATCAATCCTGGCATACAGTGGCCAACCGTGTCCTGAGTCATCTACCACGGTTCCAGAAACTGTTGCATCGCCACCAACTCCCAAGATTTTATTGATGCGACCCTTTTCTTTTGCATTAACAATCTGACCGGCAAGAAGGCCGATTCCGATTAACACGATTACAAATATGGCAAAACCCGTTACCCGTCGTTTCGACATGAACCCTCCTGGTTCGTATAGTTGATTGGGGAAAGAAAAAACAGTGAGGAAATTATGACTGTGAAGAAACTACATTGCGAGAAATAGCTACCCGAAGTCTCCAGCATCAACTGTTCCCCTCCACAGGAAACGTCGCTCACGTTGACACAACCAGAAACAAACGCGGCTAGCCTTCAACTGGACTGAAGGTCGCCTTTTGAAAAAACAAAAGGAACAAACCCTTTACCAAAATGAGTGGCAGGAGATGAACACCCTAGCAACTCAAATCCCCGAAAGAGCACCTTAGATCGCCCCCTGATGCTCAAAACATTCTTGAACTTGAATAAGGTGGTATTGGCGGTATTAGTTCTAATCGCTTAGTAGGTGCAGAATTTGAACCTGATTACCTGAGTCATTACCACGATTACGGAAAATAGAAATATCATGCGCCAAAAAGTTTGTCAATATGAAAATGCAAATTTCCTATTGATGAAACGTAACTTATTCGCAGCGTAAAGCGACTTGCGGATCGATTCGTGCCGCGCGGCGCGCAGGAAGATAGCACGCAAAGAACGCTGCAATCAATAACAACACTGTGCCCAGCACATACGTTGGAATGTGTGTAGGTTTCACTTGAAACAATAACGCACTCAGAACTGTGGTTGTCATTAAAGCAACGGCCAACCCGGCAGCTAAACCAACACCGACGAGTAACATTCCTTGCGCGATAACAGAACCGAGTACATTTCGCGGTGTTGCTCCTAAGGCCATTCTGATTCCGATTTCACGAATGCGCTGTCGAACTCCGAGTGCAAGCATCGATCCAACGCCTACTACTGCAATCACAAGAGCCAGGACGGCAAACAGACCAAACAAGCGTGTTAATGTCCGGGGTGAAGCGATCGATTTCGCACGAGCTTGTTCCATAGTTTCAACTCGTACAACAGCCATCAGCGGTTCCGTATCTCGCAAGGCACGTCGAAGCTGTTCAACGATTGTAGACTGTTCACCATTTGCACGAAGAAGCGCACTACCGAGATTTGGAACTTGCGCGAAAGGTCGATAAATTTGATACGGTGTTTCGCGCTCCAGGCCGAATTCCTTCACATCGCCAACCACTCCAACGATCGTCATCCAATTTTCGCCATCATCGATTGTGATCCTTTTGCCTACAGGATTTTCATTTCCAAAACGTCTTCTTGCTACAGTCTGATTTAAAAGAACAACCTTTGGAGCTTTTTCAGTGTCCGATTCAAGAAAAGTTCGTCCCATAATCACCGGAATTTCGAGAGTCTTGAAATAATCAGGCGAAGCCGATCGTGCTGTTGTAACGGGAGGCAATTCACCTTCAGGCCTCGGATCGCCTTCAACTTGAAAGCGGATTGGACGTCCTCCGGAATTCATATTGTCCTGATCCAATGGAAAGCTCGAACCGACAGCGGCATGCTTTACACCATGAATGGTCATTAATTTTTGAACGATCCGATCTCCCAATGATTGGCGTTGCTCAGGCGCATCGAAATTTGCTCCATTCAAATTCAACCGCACCGCAAACACGCTTTCGGTGGCAAACCCTGGATTGACATGGATGATGTTCACAAAACTTCGCACCATCAATCCGGCACCGATTAGCAACACAAATGAGAATGCAACTTGCACCGCGATCAAAACCTTGCGAACAACATTGCCACTTTTCTCAGATGATGTGCGGCCGGCTTCCTTTAAGCCTGCTGCAAGATCCTGACGCGAATACAGTGCAGAAATCGAGCCAAAGAATATTGTAGTAACCGCAGCGCAAAGTAACGCGAATGCAAGCACCCATGGATCAATTGCGATTTCGCGCGCGCGAGAAGTTAATTGGCCGGCAAAATCTTTCATCAATTCAACACTGCCAAACGCAAAAACAATTCCTACTCCTGCAGATAACAATGCTAAAAAGAAACTCTCCGTTAAAAGCTGACGCAGCAACCGGCTGTTCCCTGCACCGACTGCAGTCCGAATCCTTAACTCCTGTTCGCGTTGTGACATTTTCGCAAGAATCAAATTTGCAACATTTGCACATGTAATTAACAACACGAATCCTGCTGCACCCCAGAGCAACAAAAGGAGCGGACGCGCATCGCGCGTGAGATCCTCACGCAACAATGAAACTGTTGTCATGATGCCTGCATTTTCCGGATATGATTTCGGATCTTCTTTCTTCAGTTGCTTAGCAATGGAAGCAATATCAGATCGAGCGCTATCGAGGGTTACATTTTCTTTGAGACGTCCAAATAGATTCACCATTCGCATGTTGCGTCCGGTCATCATTTCCGTATTCATACGCATCGGACACGACGTCGAAGGCATGTACACATCGTTTTCATCAGGATATTGTGGAATCGCAGGCAGAACGCCAATAACGGTGTGGACACGATCGTTCATTTCATATGTCTTTCCGATGATGTCCTTGGATCCGCCTTCGATTTGCTGCCAGAACTCATGACTCAAAACCAGAACGGCCTCCGCTCCATGACGCTCATCGGAAGTTACAAATGTTCTGCCCAGAAGTGGACGAACACCTAATACTTCAAAGAAATTATGAGATACGACTCCTGAACGGACGCGATGCGCAGCACCTTTTCCGAACAAAGTGAAAGTCATATTGTGATATTCCACTACGTTACTTAACGATCTGCTGCGTTCCCTGTAATCCTGAATTTCCTGTACCGCAAATCCTGCGTCTTGAGTATCTAGCTTCGTTTCGGGCTGTCTTAAAACGACAAGTCGATCGCCATCTATATATGGAAGCGGTTTGAGCAAGACAGAATTTACGATGCTGAAAATAGCGGTATTGGCGCCAATGCCCAGGCCAAGAATTAATATTGCTGCGAGTGTAAACGCAGGATTCTTTCGCATTGTTCGAATTGCATAACGGGCATCCATGGAAAGGATGCTCCAGTGCTCGCGCGGCGCAATTCGAAAGATGTCTAAGATTGTCTGCCACCACATCTTGAAAAGCGCGGTAATTCCACGCTCGCGCACAACTTCACTTCTTTGCTCCTGAAAAGCAGCTTCCATCTCTCCGCCAAATTCAACACGAAAGTCGAATGGAAGGATGCGCAACAGTGCGCGATAACAACGATCAGCGAAAGATTGTTTAGAATCCTGCATATGATTTCTCCATTTTTATGCGTGGCGTAATGATCGGAATAAACGTTTGCTTTTTACTTGAACGACAAGTCTTTCAAGACGCTTTGCTTCTGCAATCGTTACTTCTTTTCCATCTTCTGTAAGCCTGTAATAGCGACGCCTGGGATCGTCATTTTTTTCGGACGGCTTTCTGATTTCACGAATATGATCGTTCAGCAGCAAACGTTTGATAATTCCGTAAAGTGTCCCTGTGCTCAGTTGAACTTCACCGTCAGTTTGTTTTTCAACATCTTTTAAAATTGCGTATCCATGCTTGTCACCATCGGCAAGCGCAAGCAAAACATGAAACATTGCAGGCGTTAATGGCGTTTGCGTGTCATTCATTCAAATCCTCCATACGTCGTCGTTCACTGTATCGCGGGCAACTATATCGTAATACGACATAGATGTCAAAAAGTTCTAAGGGACCGCAGGCGTCTCGCCTGCATCGGGGACCGCAGACGTCTCGTCCGCTCAATATTTTTTTTAACGCCGAGTACGCCGAGGCAAGATTGGAGATTAATCGAGTGGCCTAAAAGCACAAGCGTATAAAGCTTGCAGAATCGCGAATGTAAATTCTTTGGAAGAAGATGATAATTTGCCTTGCATCAATTTTTTAACCGATGATCTGAAATAAGTAATGCTATGTTGGAGCTGGTGAAAACGAAAACCTCTTTTCAGAGTTTTACGCTGGTCATTTGTAAGATTAGCGCCGTTATAAATATTTGCAAAAAATTGTTTCTCTTGGGCAAAGATCATTTCTTTTGGTTTCGGAGTATTTTTCTCATGAATCCTGTATTTGTATAGCGTCTTATTAACAAAAGCGAATGGGCCAAGAGAAGAGATTCGCATCCACATCTCCCAATCAGCATAGATAAATGTTTGCGGATTGAATGCCCCTACTTTATCAAATACCAGCCTACGAACGAGTGTGGCGCCAATCGGAACGAAATTTCCATACACAAGCATCGAGAAATCCGTTGGACTGCTGGCTTTACAGTTTCTTGGGAAAAATCCTTTGATGCCTTTTCGAACACCAGGCCAGGTTTCACCTTTACCTGAAGAGGAAGCTCTGCCGTTTGTATCAACAATTCGGGCAATGCCGTGACTGCCAACATAATTTCCGTGCAACCGAAGCGATTCAATAAGCGTTTGTAAAAGGTCGGAATCCCAAACATCATCACTATCTAGAAAAGCTACAAATTCTGTTTTTGAATCGGCGCGCGTGAGTGCAGTATTCCGTGCATGACATTCGCCTTTATGATTCAGCTCAATAATTTCGATCCGCTCATCTTTTTGTGCCAGACCTTTTGCTATGCTGACGGTCTGATCAGTTGAACCATCATCTACAATCACTAATTTCCAATTGGGGTATGTTTGGCTGCGGACAGAATCGATCGCTTCTGCGATAAAACTTTCCCGGTTGAATGCCGGCATCATGATCAAGACTAAACCGGCTGTCTCGGCATGCATTCGGTCCCTACCCCCCGATGTGTCGATTGTAGCACCTCTACTGATAATTAAAGTTGGTGTTTTTTTCACTTTCCGTTAAAAGGTCAGGCGAGTTGCCAGCCAAGAAATCTTCATAGTCAGATTTCAATCCGAGATAGAAGGCACGCTTTTTTTCACCCCAAGGTGTCGCTCCCTCTGGCCAGTGTTGGTTTATAAACGCACTGAGGATTCCCTTGTGCTCAAACAAATCAACAATAAATCCTCGTCGAAGCGCTGAGGTGTAGGTAAGTCCCCATTCTTCGATTTGTATCTCCATATTTCGAATCTCGTTAATTTCATTGCTCAGGCCTTTTTCAATTCCAAAAGCATATGCTTTCTTTAAACCGAGTTTTTGTCTTTGGACATTTTCCATTTCCGCTGCCTTTCTATTAAGTAAGTGGTAGGGCAGAGCCTTGAACGTGTTATTTAGGCGAGGTGGGGACGTACAATTGGAAACAGAACACCTCTTCAGAATCAAGGAATAACCTCGATTCGAACCAAAAAAGATACCTACCACGCTTAAGTTAACTCACGGTGGACTGTATTAGAAGACAGTTCAACAGGTTGGGTTTATAACATTAGAACTTTGATACACTAATCTTACCATTAATGTATTATCTTATCAACTAATTAAATTCTAATATTTTAGTGAAGTATTTAGCCAACCACAGAATTAACCTTGTGTCTGAGAGTCTGAAATCCGTGTGGTAGACACCTTTAATGCATAAAACCCCACGATGAGAATTTCCATTCTGTGACGGTAATTGCTAGTATCAAACCGAATTGTGATAACTCTTGAATGTTCTCTCTCTAATACCGTTAACCAAGAACGCGGAAATTTGCTGCCGAGGTCTGTGATTTGAAGTTTCGGTTTTTCAAATAACCCCATTGAGTCTCCCTCCTCGTCAATCACAGTACTATATAGGGTTTCAAAAAATGGTTTGAGCGAAGAATTGAAAGAGTGCTGGTTCAAGGCAGAACTACCCACGTCATGTGTAAAATAACAATATTTTCTTGGCGATCTTGGCGCCTTGGCGGTTCATAACACAAAAAAAAGCTCCGGAAGGGGATTCCGGAGCTGAAGCTTGCTAGGTTCTTCGACTGATGAAAAGGGCGTTATTACTTTTTCTTTTGAGTAGGTACCGCTATATTTTCCTGGATATACTTCTTCCAATAGTCAGCAACTGTTTTGGCATCGACTAGAGCTTTATAGTGGTACGTACCTTGTTTATCCCTCCTGGATAAGATCTTTTTGTTAACAAGACGATCCATGACTGTTTTTACCGTTGTATATGCTATTCTCCGCTCACTCAACATCTCATAATGAACGTCGGACACGGTTACTTCCCCTTTTGATGCCCAGATCTTGTTCATTAACTTCATCTCAAGATCCGTCAGCATATACCGTTTTTCCCCCTGCCTGACGACTTTTGGCCTCAATTGACTTCCTCCTATAACCCGCTTCCCCAGCGGGGCCTTTTGTATGTAAAGCCGATTGTTGTTTTTCTTTGCCTTATTTCCCTCGTTTGACTGCCGATTTTAAAGCTTTACCCGCGCGAAACCGTGGAACTTTATTTGCGGGAATCCGCATCGGCTCTAAGGTTCGCGGATTTCTTCCCATTCTGGCGGAGCGTTTTGAAACTGCAAAAGTACCAAAGCCAACGAGTACAACACTTTTTCCTCGGGCCATTGCTTCACGGATTCCCTTAAAAGCGGCATCAATTGCAGCATTTGCTGTTGTCTTAGGAATCTTTGCCTTCTTTGCAACAGCAGAAACAAGGTCAGACTTGTTCATTCAAGCCAGCTCCATCGTTTGAAGCATCAGTATTGTTTCCCCCAATCTGTTGCTTCAACCAGCGGCTCGCCGGCAAGAGCGGAACACCGGGGAGCGGCCATCCTGTAGTACGCAAGTTGATCCATATTTCTACGTACTACATTTGTCAAATGAACATTATCATCTTACGTATTATTTGTCAAGTGTTACGTAAGCCCATTGTAATACTACGATCTTGTCGACGATAAACTGTTGATTATGGAAGGTCAAAAAATGTCCATTTTTCATCCAAAATTCGGAATGCGGAGTGCGGAATGCGGGCTATAAATTAAGCTTTAGAAATTGATTTTGATTCTGTTTTGAATTACTGAAGTCAACAAAAAATACGCATTTCATATTCCGCATTCTGCATTCCGAATTCCGCATTCAAACAAGGTCGTTTGAAATCGGGGGTACGTTGGTTATGATTAGCGGTATGGAAGACGTTTTGGTCCCGCTCGTCTTTTTTGCCGCAGTGACTGCCTGGATCCTGGTTCCCAAATGGTTAAGGCACAAAGCCGAATTGGCAAAGGAAGCCTTAAAGATCACAAAAACGGATACAGGCGAGGTAACCAAATTAAGAGAACGCGTAGAAAACCTTGAAAATCTTGTTTGCCGTTTGGATTCCGAACTCAACGTACAAATTGAAAAGTCACTTTCCTCAGGAAGAATTATTACCTCCGTAGGTGATGCTGGTGTAAGCCAGATGCCGACTACCTTTATGAATGTAGCTTCTGCCCTGGAAGCGAGATTCCAAATTCTAAAGGAGTTGGGTCGTGGCGGAATGGGAATCGTATTTCAGGCCCATGACAAGGAATTACGCGAACAGGTAGCTATCAAGATTTTATCGCCGATATTAAGCACAAACGTCGATGCATTGGAACGCCTGAAACGTGAAGTATCTGCAGCGCGGCGTGTCACGCATCAAAATGTGATTCGGATTCATGATATTGCAGAAATGAATGGACTACACTTTGTTTCAATGGAATATTTTCATGGCCAGAGCTTGAAGGAATATATTAAACAACAAGGTGCTCTTTCAGGAATTCAAGCGTGGCAAATTGCAAGTCAAATTTGTGATGGACTTGATGCAGCCCATCGTGGTGGGATCATTCATCGCGACTTAAAGTCTCAGAATATTATTATCAATGCAAACGGACACCTCAAGATTATCGATTTTGGTCTTGCTCATACGACCCACATGGAAGGAATGACAGCAACAGGCTTGATCATGGGAACGCCAGAATATATGGCCCCGGAACAAGTAGCCGGAAAACGAGTAGACGAAAGAGCGGACATTTATTCGTTAGGAATTATCTTGTATGAGTTGTTTACTGGAAGAGTTCCTTTTAAAGGAGAATCAGCGATCGGTGTTGGATTTATGCAAATGAAAGAAGAGCCAGTGAAGCCACGCGAAATCAATCCACAAATTCCGGCTCATATTGAACAGGTGATCTTGAAAGCATTAGAAAAGGAACCTTCCCGCCGGTATTCCTCTGTTTCAGAATTGAAATTGGATCTCTCAAGTTCTGCTGAACGTTTTCCTGGTGCAGTTGATGTCAAAACTTCCAAAAAAGGCTTAGAAACAATTCGGAACTAACATGGCTGAAGAAAAGAAAGAAAAATCGAACCGTTTAAATTGGAATGCAGTCATTTATGCCGTGCTCGGTATGGCGGCTTTCGGTGCCTTCGGACATCGCGTAGAAATCATGGTGCCGATGATTGCAATCCTTTCTGGAACTGCAATGATTACTGTTCCGTTTTGGCTCTGGCATAAAAGGAAGTTAGCGAAACAGGAAATGGAAGTGCGTCAAATAACTTCCGCCTCAAATCCACAAACCGAAGCTCAACTCAAGAGGATGCAAGAACGTGTAGAAAATCTGGAATCCATGCTATGCAATATGGATCGCGAAATTAATTTACAAATGGAAAAATCCTTGAGCATGGCCAGAATGTTGAGCTCCGGTGTGGGAAATCCTGCAGGTGTCAGCCAGATGCCGACGGCTTTCATGAACATTGCATCTGCGCTGGAAGGACGCTATCAAATATTACAAGAGCTGGGACGAGGCGGTATGGGGATCGTTTTTCAAGCGCACGATAAACAACTGAATGAACAGGTTGCAATCAAAATTCTTTCACCGCTGCTTAGTAATGATACAGATGCCCTTGATCGGATGAAGCGTGAAGTCTCGGCTGCACGCCGCATTACGCATCCAAATGTAATTCGCATTCATGACATCGCAGAAACAAAAGGCCTTCATTATGTTTCGATGGAATATTTCTACGGAACAACATTGAAGGAGCATATCCGTCATGGCGGTTCGCTTTCGATGATGGAGTCATACAACATCGCGTCACAAATTTGCGATGGCCTTGAAGAAGCACACAAGCAAGGTGTGATTCACAGAGATCTAAAATCGCAAAACATCATCATAGCCCCTTCCGGACATTTGAAGATTATTGATTTCGGACTGGCTCACAGTGCACATCTTCAAGGGATGACAGCGACAGGGTTAATCATGGGGACTCCCGAATACATGGCGCCAGAGCAGGTCGCAGGAAAACGGGTTGATGAACGAGCAGACATTTATGCGCTTGGAATTATTTTGTATGAATTATTCACTGGAAGAGTTCCATTCAGTGGAGATTCTGCTATTGCTGTCGGCTTTATGCAAATGAAAGATCCGCCACGTCCACCGCGCGAAATCAATCCGCAGCTGCCCGAAGAAATTGAGACAGTCATTCTAAAATGTTTGGAGAAAGAACCCGCCGCGCGATATGCATCAGTTGCTCAAGTTAAAACTGCGTTAGAAAAAGCCGTACGTTCACCGGGAGTCGGATCTCAACTCTCTGTTTCGAATGTGAGAGCAACAGAACAGGTGAAGAATTAAAACCGCAAAGACACAAAGTTAATCTCCAATATTAAATGATAAGCCACCACCTTTTCCTTGTGTTGGAAAAAACGGCGCAAGCCATCCTGCAAATGCGGTAATATCACGAGTTTGTAAGTACAACGTTCCGGGCCCTACATATTCTGCAACCATCCCTTCCCCACTCATTGCAGAGCGGATCCAGCCTTGTTGAGAAGCTTTGCGCAAGGAATATTGAATTGTATTTTCGAATGCAACGATATGACCTGTATCCACAACATAGCGTTCCCCAGGCGCTAAAGATTTCCGAACGATCGATCCAAAACTTGAAATAAATAAACGTCCCGTGCCACTAATGTGAATCATGAACAAGCCTTCGCGCGCAAAAAATCCTTTGGCTCCTGCGAATTTTGTGTCCATCGTAAGAGTTAAATCTGCAGCAAGAAACGAACTGCTTTGCACAAGATATGTATGACCGGCCAATTGCAAGGCTGCAATATCCCCTAAACTTGCTGGCGCGAGTAGAACTTCTCCTGGTCCTCCCGCGTGCAGTAAATGTCGATTGAAATATTGATTCCCCTGTAATTTTCCTTTTCAATGCGCCCATCAGGCCGCCTTTCATTTCACTTTGCAACTCAATATTTGAAGACATTGCGACCATAGCGCCTGATTCGGCGGTCATTGACTGATTGTCCTGAAGATACACCGTCAAAACAGCAAATGCAGGACCTTCCGCAATACGATAACCATCTCCGGAACTTAGACTGCCCGAAGGTGTAGCCATAAATGCAGCTGGAATCTTTGGCGGAGCCGGCGCCGGGGGCGGTTCAGGAAGCTCTACAGGTACCGCCAATGGCGGTACTCGAAATCCGCATTGAGTACAAAAAACTGCCCCTTCCTTAAGAGAACCTTCACAATTTTGACATTTCATATCTCCCTCCTATGACGAGGCCCGGGTCGGCGGTGGTGAGGTGCGAGACCCGGGCCTCAGAGTCGCGCACATTTCTGAGGCCCGGCCTTCGATTCCCACTACCGCAAGGCCGGGCCTCAAATATAGTCCCATATCCGAACTTTTGGACATTTTTTCCGTCTTTAGTTATGTTATTTGATCACTTCCAGCTCCGTGATCATAGATGTGACAGTGTTCAATAAGATACGGCGCCAGAAGTTAATCAAGGGAAAATACTTATGAAAGGGTCTTTGATACAAATACTCGATCTTGGAAATACGAAAAGCCCCTTTAAAAGGGAATTCAAAATTCTCCCAGTTTTTTCCCTCAAAATATTCAAACGTTTTTTCTGTAAAGAAATTAACGTGAGTAGGATCCTTGTACGCCTTAACAGAGGTGTAATAAGGAACATTTATAATGACCCGGGCACCGGGCTTGCAGATGCGGTGAACTTCTTCAAAAAGCTGAATGAGATTAGTTACATGTTCAAACAAGTGACGGCTGAATACTTCGTCCACGGAATTGTCCCGAAAAGGCAATTTCGTTTCAACATCGCATACCAGGTCCACATTATCGGTTAACTGGCGGTCTACACTGTAGAAACCGTCCCGTTTTATCCGGCCAGCCCCAAGGTCGAGCTTGATCGTCATCGCAACATGATAGCGTGTGCGATGCTCAGCGGCAATGAGATTTTATGATGCAAGTTTGGCGTAAACTTTTCCAAATTTTGACGGAACTAAATAAGAAAGGGTCACGTATAGATGATTGAAAATGAACGACATCCACAGAAACGATCTGCATGGCAGGAGGGTATGAACATGATAAAGCGTCATCCGTTTGTTAGCGTTCTGGTGGTTGTACTAGCGATTGGAGGGCTTGCAACGGTTTTCCTGTTGATGCCATCGTTAGCTACAAGCAGCGCCACAAAAGACAAAGCAAAAAATGAAAAGAAGGAAAAGGAAAGGAGAAAAGAAACTTCCAGTTGAAATCGCTGTTGCTAAAAAAGGGTCTATCAGCAGCTGGATCGTAACGACTGCAACTCTGGAAGCAGACAAGCAAGTTACGATACTTTCTGAAACTACAGGCACAGTTTCACGTCTGAATGTTGAGGAAGGTACCTTTGTTAGCGAAGGACAGGTCTTAGCTTCTTTTTCTGATAGCCAAAAAGTCGTTGATGTTCAAACAGCAGAAATGCGTTTGCAAAACGCAAATACAGAGCTAAATCGTAAGGAAGCTTCCTACCAGCAGAAAATCATCAGTCTAGCTGACTATGATAAGGCGAAATTTGAAAAGGATGTTGCCGAGTCTCAACTAAAGGCGGCCAGAGTGGCGCACGAACGGTTAACAATTCGGGCTCCATTTTCAGGGATCATTACCGAACGTTATATTGAAAAGGGACAAAACATTTCCTTAGGTAACCAATTATTTACCTTGTTGGACAGAGATCCGTTAAAAGCCCGCATATTCCTTCCGGAAAAAGAAGTATTTGGAATTGAAAAGAATCAGCAAGTAAATCTGACGTTGAATGCACAAAAGGATGTTCGCTTCTCAGGAAAAATCGATCAAATCAATCCTGCAGTCGATGCAAAGACAGGTACAGTAAAAATCACTATCCTTATTAATAGTGCGCCCGATTCAGTACGTCCCGGATCTTTCGTGGATGTAAAATTGGTTACACAACGGCATGACAATGCACTATTAATTCCAAAGAAAGCACTCGTTGAAGAAGCTGGCGAAAAATATGTTTTCTTGCTCAACAAAGATCTTGTTGTACGCCGCAGTGTTCAGGTTGGTTTTACCGATGATATGAATGCTGAAATTCTAAAGGGAATTGGCGATGGCAATACGGTTGTTACAGCCGGCCAGGGTTCATTACGTGATGGCTCGCGCGCTGAAGTTGTAGCGAGTCGCTGAGGGTCGAGTCATGAAAATCGCGGATATCTCAATCAGGCGTCCTATTACAGTCGGCATGGTCACTGTTGCAGTGATCATGTTCGGCCTGGTGGCATTCAACCGTCTTCCGATCAACCTCCTGCCGGATATTTCATATCCAAGTCTTACGGTTGAAACAAAATATGCACAAGCAGCGCCGAACGAAGTTGAGAACTTAATTTCGAAACCGATTGAAGAAGCGGTCGCTGTTGTATCTGGTGTACAACGGATCACAAGCCGCAGCCGTGCCGGTGTATCTGAAGTAACGATGGAATTCGGTTGGGATACCAACATGAATTTCGCAGCACTGGATGTCCGCGAAAAAATTGATCTGATTCAACTTCCCCGGGATGCAGAAAAACCAAATGTTCTGCGTTTTGATCCTTCCAACGATCCTATCTTGCGCGTGATTCTGAGCGGTGGTTCCAATCTGGTTGAACTGCGTATGTTCGCGGAAAAGACAATCAAAAAAGATCTCGAATCATTGGATGGCATTGCAGCAGTAAAAATTAACGGTGGATTGGAAGAAGAAATCCATGTTTATCTTGATGAAACAAAACTCGCTGGACTCGGCTTAACTGTTGAAGATGTCAACAATACGCTATCAAGAAACAACGTAAACATCGCTGGCGGAAGTCTGTATGAAAATGAAGCCCGATATCTTGTTCGTACTTTAAATGAATTTCAGCGAGTGAACGATCTTTCGGAACTGATCGTGAAGGAAGACAATCAACGCAAAATTTTATTGCGTGATGTTGCGCGAGTTGAAAGAGGAACCAAGGAACGTGAAGTCATTACACGCATCAACGGCAAAGAAGGCGTTGAACTTGCAATATTCAAAGAAGGCGATGCAAACACAGTCCAGGTTGCACGTGCCGCAAAGCAAAGACTGGAATCAATCCAGAAATCATCTCTTGGTTCATCATCCAAAACCAATATCGGAATGGACATTATGTTCGATCAGTCGAAGTTCATTCAGGATTCGATCAATGAAGTTCGCGACAATGCAATTATCGGCGGTCTGCTTGCAATCTTTATACTGTTCTTCTTCTTAAAAGAATTCCGGTCTACGGTCATCATCGGTCTATCAATTCCGATTTCAATCATCACAACATTTTTCGTCATGTATCAACTTGGGACTCAAGCTGAACATCATGTCACTTGGCGGACTCGCGCTCGGCGTTGGAATGCTTGTGGATGATGCAATCGTTGTACTTGAGTCGATCGTCCGGCATTACAAAGCTGGAGCGCCATTGGCCAAAGCTGCATATGAAGGCACAAAAGAAGTTGGCCTCGCCGTTACTGCAAGTACGCTTACTACAGTCGTTGTATTCCTTCCTATTTCTTTTATTGAAGGAATTGCCGGTCAGATGTTCAAAGACCTGGCAATCACAGTCACCGTTTCCCTTCTGGTTTCGATGATTTCTGCATTTGCTTTAATTCCGATGCTTTTTTCACGCGGACTTAAAAAGGATCCTTCTGAAATTCCACAATATAAAAATCGTGTTTCGCGCGCAGTTTTCCATAAAGGACCGACACTGATTCTAGTGTTCCTCCGAAAGCTGTTCCGTATTATCGGCATGATCCTATCAAAGTTGATTGCACCCTTTGTTAAACTGACGGATGCCCTTCTCAATGTTTTTTACAAATCGTATCCTGGCATTCTGAGGGGTGCGCTGCGTTTTCGCTGGACTGTGCTTGCAGCCACTGCCGCGCTTGTATTCTTGTCAGTATTAATGCTCGGAAGTCTTGGCGTTGAGCTGATTCCTCCAGTCAGTCAAGGTGAATTCAGTTTCCAAATAGAGTTGCCACAAGGTACACCTCTTTCGCAAACTGAAAAAGTACTGAGAAATGTAGAAGATAAAGTGCGCACAATTCCGGAAGTTAAAACCTGCATGCTTCTGCTAGGGCGAAATGCAAACGTTAGCTGGACCGCTGCAGAGAGTTATGAGAATTCCGCAGTGTTGAACATAAAAGTTGATGGAAAAGACCTTCAACTCGCAGAAGAACAAACTGCAGAAAAAATCCGCGGCATCCTGGATCGTCATCCCGATTTGCTTTACAAGATGCAACGTCCAAGTCTATTCAGCTTCCGCACTCCGGTTGAAGTTGAGGTATATGGTGATGATCTTGAAATGACCAGCAAAACAGCTCAAGAGCTCGAAACACGGATGAAAGGGCTCACTGGTCTAACCGATATCAAATCAAGCTGGGAAGAAGGATCGCCTGAAGCTCACATTCTTTTTAATCGCGAACAGCTAGCACGCTTTAATCTGAATCTTCAGGACGTTGCGAATATTTTGAGAAGCAAAGTTCGAGGCGACATCGCGACAGAGTTCCGCGAAGGTGATGAAGAAATCGACATTCGAGTTTGGAACGAAGACATTGATCGCGATTCGATTGAAGATTTACAAAACATGACGATCGCTCGTGTTGAAAATATTGCCGTGCCGCTGAAGGCAGTTGCACAGGTAGTCAGCGGACGCGGTCCGAATGAAATTCGTCGCATTAATCAAAAACGGTCAATCGTCATTTCAGCAAACTTGAGTGGTGCAAGTCTTGGTCAAGTATCGCAAGAGATTAATCGTGTAATCAGTGAAACTCAAATGCCTGCGAAGGTAAATGCGATTCTTGGCGGTCAAAATGAAGAACTGCAGCGCTCGTTCCGTTCATTGTATCTCGTAGCTGGACTTTCAATCTTCCTTGTCTACTTCGTAATGGCCGCACAATTTGAATCCTTGAAACAACCTTTCGTACTCATGTTTACCGTGCCGCTTTCGGTGATTGGTATTGCATGGATTCTGTGGATTACTCAGCAGGAAATAAGCGTAATTGTATTTATGGGCTTCATTATCCTTGCAGGAATTGTTGTAAAGAACGGAATTATTCTGGTGGATTACATCAATCATGGCCGCAAAAATGGACTCAACATGGTTGATGCAATTATCGAAGCCGGTAATGTTCGTATTCGTCCCATTATCATGACCACGCTTACAACATTGCTTGGATTGATTCCGATGGCTTTCAGCACCGGCGAAGGTTCGGAAATCCGTGCTCCTCTGGCGATCACCGTAATCGGCGGACTTACAGTTTCGACAATTTTAACGATGATCATCATCCCAATCCTTTACAGCATCACTGAACGTGAGAAAGTTGCAGCCGATGTTCCTGCTGCAATGCCTGCAAAGGAGGCCGAAGCATGAATCTCGCCAGCTTCGCGATCAAGAAACCGATTACAACAGTTGTTATTTTAGCCAGCATCGTTGTGCTTGGTGCGATCGCTGCTACGCGCATGAAGTTGGCCTATCTGCCAAGCGTAGATTTTCCAGTCGTCATGATTCGAGTTGATTATCCAAATTCGAGTCCTACCCAAATTGAAAAGAACATTGTAAAGCCGATCGAAGAAGCACTTTCCACAATGAGTGGAGTCAAGAACATGAATTCGAGTGCAACGGCTGATGGCGCCGAAATTGAGCTGCGAATTCGATTGGGGATTGAAGCTGGATCTAATCCGCACTGAAATCGGAGAAAAGGTTGAAATGGTACGGCCGGAGCTTCCTGCTGACGTAGAACACATCAACATTTTCAACTTCAGCTCAAATGATATTCCTGTAGTTCAGGCTCGTTTGTCAGCTCCCGGAATCGATTTGGCTTCGAACTACGATTTGCTGGAAAAGAAAATTAAGGTTCCGATTCAGCGGATTGCAGGAGTTGCGCGCGTTGATCTTGAAGGCGTCAACCCAAAAGTCATTTATGTAGATTTAATCCTGAACAAGATCCGCGAACACAATATCGATATAGGCCGGCTTGCGGAATTACTGCAGAAAAATGGAGCCAATGTAAGCGTCGGAAAAATCCGGAGCGAAAGTAATGTGATAACAGTTCGTTCTCTTGGAAACTATCCGGACTTCGGAGCGCTGGAAAATTTACCTGTAAACGATCATGGCCTGCGGCTGAAAGATGTTGCTGAAATTAGTTACCAGGAACCGGCGTTAGAGTTCGGAAGACATTTAAATCATTCCTATGCAGTTGCGGTGCAGGTTTTTAAAGAACCAACAGCAAATACCGTTGACGTTGCATCGCAGGTAACAAAACTCATCAAAGAGGACTTTCCTAAAGATCCGGATTTGAAAGGAATTAGTTTGTTTGTTTGGGAAGATCAAGCTGCCGAAATTACAAATGGACTTGCGGGAATTACCGAAGGCGGACTTTGGGGCGGACTCTTCGCGCTTGTAATCCTTTACGTTTTCTTGCGACGGCTGGATATGACTCTCGTAGTTAGCCTTGCTATTCCAATCTCACTCTTATGCGGCACTGCAGCACTTTATTACCTCGGCATGACATTCAATGTAATGTCGATGATGGGCTTGATGCTTGCAGTCGGGATGCTTGTTGATGATGCAATTGTCGTTCTTGAATCCATTTATAAGTGCCGTCAAGAAGGAATGCACAAACTGGAAGCTTCGGAAAAAGGATCAAATTCGGTAGCACTCGCGGTGACGATGTCTACAATCACAACGATCATCGTATTCCTTCCATTAATCGTGGGAAAGAAAACAAACATCACGACATTCCTTTCTGAAATCGGAATCGCAATCACTGTTTCACTGTTATGTTCACTCTTCCTTTCTTTGACGTTAATACCCCTTGTCACCTCTCGTTACCTGCGAGAAAAGGAAGCACCTGAGGCTCGCATCATTACATGGATGCGGCATAAGTACGTTGCTTCTCTCGGATGGACATTTCGCCATCGATGGCTAACAGCTGTCATTGCAATCGTGCTAATGGGAAGTGTCTATTTGCCTTTACAGCATCTCCAAAAAGGTACCTTTGCGGGTGGAAAAAACAAACGACAGCAAGTGGAATATGAGTTCTCAGATTTTACTTACAAATCAGATGTTGAAGACATCGTTACGAAAGTTGAAAAATTCCTGGACACAAAAAAGAAAGACTATCCGATGGAATCCATTTATTCCTTCTTCTCTGATAGCAATGCGATGACCGTTGTGACGTTTAAACGGGATGATATGACTGCCGAAGAAGCAAAGGCGTTCCGGGAAAAGCTTCGCGAAGAATTGCCGAAATTCGGCGGTGTCAAAATCTATTTTGAAGATGAAGACGAAGAAGCCGGCGGAGATACAAGATTCTTTTCCGTGTATTTATACGGTGAAGATATCGATGAACTGAAAGTTCTGGCGCGTGATGCCGAGTCACGTCTTGCAAAGCTTAAAGGAATTGAGGACCTCCGTCTCGATAGCGAATCAGGACGCGGAGAAGTTCAAATGGTATTGAATCGTGAGAAAGCGATTAAAGCTGGAGTCACTCCGCAAGATCTTTCTCAGATTCAAATGTTTACGCTGGGTGGACAACGCCTTCCAAGATACACGACTGCCGAAAAAGAAATCGACATGGTTCTTGGACTTCGTATTGAAGACCGCGCCAACATTGAGGACTTGAAAAATTTGCAGATTGGAACACCAAATGGTCCCGCTGCTCTTCGCACATTTGTGGATTTCTATACAGTCGAAGGTCAAAATCAGCTTGAACGCCAGAATCGCAAAAATTTCGTTTCGTTGAAAGCGTTATTTGAAGGCAGTGGCAAAGACTGGGAGAAGATGAAAGACAACATCACCTCTCAAATGAATACGATGAAACTTCCAGCAGGATATTCATGGAGCTTTGATAGGCGTGTTATGCAATCGGATGAAGATGGCAAAGTAATGATGATTAACTTCCTGCTTGCGCTTGCACTTGTCTATATCGTAATGGCTTCACTTTTTGAATCGCTGATTCATCCTTTGTCCATTATTATTTCTATTCCATTTGCACTTGTCGGTGTGTTCTGGCTGCTTTGGGCCACAAATACTCCGTTCAACTTGATGGCACAAATTGGGTTGCTAATCTTAATCGGAGTTGTTGTCAGAAACGGAATTGTTTTAATTGATCGAGTCCATCAATTGCGTGAATCGGGAGTCTCACGAATGGATGCGCTATTACAAGCTGGCAATGATCGTTTGCGACCCATCTTGATGACAGCAGCGACAACAATTCTGGGTTTAGTTCCTTTGGCAATCGGGAGCAGTGCGTTGTTAGGTCTGAGCTATTATCCCCTGGCACGCGCAGTTATTGGCGGACTTGCTGCTTCAACAGTTCTTACATTAGTTATTTTGCCGTTCGTTTATACATTATTTGATGATGCTGCTTCATGGGCACGAAGAGTCTGGCTAAGTTCAGAATCAAAAATGGTTGCAGACTTGCCTGCCGAAGCGGCAGCCGGGGACTAATCTAACCGCATCAGCACATAGCTAAGGGCGCCCATTCGGGGCGCCCTTTTTTGACTCTGCGTCTTTGCGGTTAATTCTTTAAAGCGTCGCGACGCTTTTTCATTTCATCTAGAAATTTCCGCGACTTTTCATCGATCGGAGCTTCTTTCAAACCGAGTGAAGCGGCAGAAACTCGCGCACCTGAATTCGTTGTAAATGTCCCATCAAAATTCAGCCGGAAAGGACTGGGTCCTCGCGCCGAGACAACAAAAATGTTGTACTCAAGCTCACCCAGCACTCCGATCTCTAACTGTTCAAAATTTCTTAATGTTGATTCACTAACAGCAACAAGCTGAATATCACCATCTTCATTTGTATAACCTAACTCCAAATCAAGATCGCTATTGTTGTTGTCAAAGATTAAATGCAGGAGAACGGTTCCACTAAAGTCAGGAACAAATGTAAACCGTCTTTCTTGTCCATTAGGTACAGAGCCACGAATGAGCGTGGCTTCCGAAACGAGCGAAAACATACTGATCAGGAAAACATAAACAATAATTTTTTTCGTCATCTGAGTCTCCACATTGATGTTATTCACTCTTCACACAAAATACGTTCACGATGGAAATAATAGTAATAGACGATGAGATCAGCAATGTTCGACCATAGAGGCCCGGCTTTCGCACCCCATCACCGCAAAGCCGGGCCTCGATCCCTTCACTTCCCGCTTCCGCAAGGGCGGGCCTCAGACTTATGGTTTAATGTTGCCTATGAAAATTACGTCCTTTGCTGTCATTTTTCTCCTTGCTGCAGCGATTGTTTCAGCAGCTCCTGAGACCATGCGATTGAACTATTACCATACAGGAAATGCTGAAGAGGAATTTTTCAGCCTTGATAGCATCGTTGTCGAGCCATTACCCTGGCCAGGGAATCCCGATCATCCCATCGATGATACAAACCTCGGTAAATATATTTTTGAAGTCATTGATCGAACGAACAATCGTGTCCTTTATTCACGCGGTTTTGCCTCAATTTATGGAGAATGGGAAACAACCTCTGAAGCCAGACAGATGCATAAAACGTTTCATGAATCGCTGCGCTTCCCTGCTCCATCTTCAAAAGCTCAAATCGTTTTGAAAAAGCGTGACCGAAATAATGCATTCCGTGAAGTCTGGTCAACGATTGTTGATCCAACCGACATCTTCATCGACCGATCAAAGAGTCCCGCACCAGGCCCACTGATTGAGCTTGAGAAAAAAGGCGATCCTTCTAATAAGGTAGATTTTTTGATTCTTGGCGATGGTTACACGGCTGCAGAAAGAAACAAGTTTGAAAAAGATGCACGGAAATTGATTGAAATTCTATTCAGTGTTTCGCCTTTTAAAGAACGCCGCGCCGATTTCAATGTTTGGGGCTTATGTCCTGAATCTTCTGAAAGCGGTGTCTCGACGGCCTTCCACAGGAACGCATCGCCGTTCACCAGTTGGAACAACCTACGATGCATTCGGATCCGAGCGATATGTTCTAACATTTGACAACCGATCGTTTAGAGACATCTCATCACATGCGCCTTATGAATTTGTCGAAATCCTTGTGAATCAAAAGACATATGGAGGCGGCGGAATTTTTGGTCTGTACGGAACAGTTTCTGCAGATAGCCTTTGGGCACCTTACATTTTCGTACATGAATTCGGTCACCATTTCGCGGCTCTTGCTGATGAATACTACACCTCCGATGTTGCATATGAATCGTCTACAGATCGTGTGGAACCATGGGAACCGAATGTGACTGCGTTACTCGATCCGAAGAGCCTCAAGTGGAATGAACACGTAACGCAAGCAACTCCGATTCCAACACCATGGAATAAGCAAGAATTTGAGAATTACTCACGTGAGATTCAAAAGAAACGACGAGAGATTCGCGCTCAAAATAAACCAGAATCAGAAATGGATGCGTTGTTTCAGACTCAAAAAGACCACGAAACTGCAGAATTAGCAAAAGAGAAGTATGCTAAGAATGTAGGTGCGTTCGAAGGAGCCAATTATGAAGCTCGCGGTTATTTTCGTCCGCAAGCAGACTGTATTATGTTTAGCAGAAATGATGTTCCATTCTGCAAAGTATGTGAAGAGACACTGTCTCAAATTATTGATTTATATTCGAAATAAAAATACGGAGCGCAGGCTTCCAGCCTGCATTTCGGGCCGCGGACTTCTAGTCCGCAATTCTATAGCAGGCAGGATGCCTGCGGCCCGTAATGCGGGCAAGATGCCCGCGCTCCGAAAGGAATTATGAAAGTTAATCGCATTAGCGCAATAAGGCCGCCGATGGCAATTGCCAGAGTGCCTGAGCAAGAGATGGCATTCATCAAAGAACAAATGCGGCAACGTGCTGAACTTGAAGATCGACAACAACAGCAGCAACAACCGCCGCCGGAACCACCCTCACCTGAAGAACAAGCACAAAGAAAAGCAGAACGAGTGGTTGTTGAAGGCGCTGCGCGAGAAGCAGTTATCAGACCGCATGATCCATCCGTTTTGCCTGCACTTTCGATCACCGATTTATTTCACAAGGCGAAAGATGCAGGGCTTCATGAAGACCAAATCACTCACATTCAATTCCGATTTAAAAAGCTTCGTGCTCAGGAACGGACTCAGGAACTTCGCTTCCTTCAAGAAAGAGTTTTGCCTGCACGAAACTGGGCCCAGACTTTGCGGACATACTCTGAAATTACCGCATTATACGGACGATATCCTGAACGGCTTCCATCACAGATAATTCTGTCCATTGTTTCAGGATTGATTGAACGTCCGAGCGGGAAACAGAAAATTCCGACGGCAATCTTACGACATCAAGACGCAATTGAAGCGGCACTTTTGATTCCTCAAATCACTGATCATGAATTCGATCAACTCTGCAAATTGCTAAAAGATGCAGCAATCAGATCAGGACAAAAAGTTCGAGAGGCTGATCCTGAAGCGGAACGCGCTTTAATCTTGAAATCGACTGTGCTTCGGTGCAACCTTTTTCAAAATCCCGATCCTTTGAACAAGCTCCGTTTACTTGCCGGACTGCCAAATGAAGCGATGCGCGAAATCGAATTGTTTGCATCTCGAATTCGTGGAATACCAGCGAGAGATTTAATCGATTTCGGAAATAAACCGATCACTCTATCGTTTGAAGAACCAATTAAAAAAGTTGAACATCACATTCACCCGAGAGATTACCTTACCGGCGGTTTCTTTTCTGCAAAGGGCGACTTGAAGCCAGAGTTCCTGGATGAATGGAGCCAAACCATGGCAACTCGCATTGCAGAAGAAGGGATTGGTTCTGCCCAAATGAATCAAATTGTGAATCAACTTTCCAATGCTGCTCTGGAATATGAGAAACGCTTCAAAAATGATGCAGAACAAAAACTAGATCCAGCAATCCTTTCGATTATGAATCTTATTTTTGATTCAGATATTGTTGTACAGTCTCCTTCTCTATGGGAAATTACAGACGCATCGCGCAAATGGCTTGTCGATCTTCGTTCATTGGCTGCACTGACCCTCCACCTTGATGCAATCCAGTCAAACCTAAAATGACCTTTGTGTCTCCGCGGTAAAATGAGGCCCAGGGAACTCTCACTTTACGTTTGGATTTCTGTAATTTTCATTGTCAGTCAGTTGCTTGCCTATTTATTAGGAATCCGTTTTGCAGGCAGCCTGCGAATCATCATTGAACCTTTCTGGCAATATCTTGATCCTCAAATCTTGAAGACGGATCTTCTGCGAGGTCTTTACTACCTTCATTCTCAACCGCCGCTGTTCAACTGGTTTCTTGGCGTTGTTATGCAACTTTTTCCAAATCATTATGAGTTCGTTTTTTCATTGATCCTTCGGCTGATAGGCTGGGGAAACCTGCTCCTGATGGCAATCATCATGCGCAATTTATCGATTCGAACTTACTTGATCCTATTCGTCTGTACCATTTTCGCAATTTTCCCAAATTTCCTGGTTTACACAAATTTGCTCTTTTATACATTGCCAGTCGCTTTCCTTCTTTTAGTCTCGATCGTCTTTCTTCAGAAATTCACCACAGACGGCAAAGCCAAATATGCTCATCTCTTTGCATGGACAGTTGCATCCATCATGCTTACACGTTCGATTTACCACCTGGGATGGTTCGTGATTTGCGTTGCAGCGCTTGTGTTTTTCATGCAAATGCAAAACAAGCGTATTTTGATTCAAGCCTCGATTCTGCCTGTGCTAATAGTTATTTCCTTGTATGCAAAAAATTGGATGCTTGTTGAATCTGCGGGTCCGAGTTCATGGCTGGGAATGAACCTTGCAAGAGGTTGGATTCTTCCGAATGAAGCACTGAAAAAATTTGATGCTTTTTTAGAGCCGTCCGAGATCCGAAATTTAGCACAGCAAAAGCAAATTAATTTCGAATGGTTAACAGGACCTTTCATGCATCCTGATGCATACAGGCGTCTCGGCTACTTCAGCAATCAGCAGCACAGGCATCCGGCTATCGACAACGCGAAAAAATCGAACGGATTTCAAAATTTTAATCACGAAGATTATGCAAAAATCTCAAAGAAAATGCTTGAGGCGGATCGTGCAATCATTAATGAATATCCAAAGAAATATTTGGGCCGTGTGTTATTGAACTTTCAGTTGTTCCTCCAGCCTTCAACAGGACCAAGCTGGTTTTTGGTGCAAAGCTATGACTACATGGGTGTAGAACAATACCGCCGGTGGATGACACTTCTACTCTTTCAAGGTGGACTGATCGAACTCTCTAAGGCTTATATCCCATGGAACACTTTTTACGTTGTTTTTCCTGTTTTGATTTTCTATGGATTAAGAAAATCGTTAAGCGCCGGCAAGGATCGGGGAGTTTACGTTTTTATGACCTGGACAATTGTATGGGTGTCATTGATTACAAACTTAATTGAGTTTGGCGAAAATAATCGCATCCGATTTGAAATAGATCCACTGATTGCGATTTTATTTGCAGCAGCGATTCAAAGCCTTTTAGACCGCAAACAGAATGCAAATAGCCCCCGGCGTAAGCCGGGGGTATCTAATGTCCCTGACGCAACCCAACCCGCCGAAGGCGGGTGAAAGACCGGCCATTGAAGAATATTCCTCTTACGCCCGCCTGAGGCGGGCTAGATTTTTCACAGTTTCTCACCCCCCAGCTCACGCTGGCGGCTATTTCAGGCTTGAGTCGACAACAAAACTATTCCCAGCGAAACATTTTGACTGCTATGATGCAAGAAATAATAGCCCACACTGTAAGGCCGATAATTTGTGGACCAACAGAGATTAAATTGGCGCCATCGATAGCAATACTGCGCATTGCATCAGCCAAATATGTCAGTGGGAAATAATTTGTGATTGAATAAACGAAACCTGGAAGATTGCTGCGGCTGAAAAAAATTCCTGAAAGCACCATCATCGGAAACACAAGCATATTTGCAAGCGGCGCAACCTGATCCTCTGATTTGGAAACTCCTGCAACCGCAAATCCCAGCGCGAGAAAAACAACTGCACCTAAAGTTCCAACCGCAAATAAATTCAACAGATTGCCTGAAAATTGCAACTTAAAAAACAGCATTCCGATTACCACCATCAAAACGATTTGCATCATCAAGACAATCAACCGTGTCACTACGTGGGCCGCAATAAAATCATTTGGATTAATTGGAGTAACGCGAAGCCGTCTTAAAATCCCGCGCTTTTTGAGATCGACGAATACAAAAGCGACACTGAATACGCCAGTCTGCATAATCGACATCGCCAGCACTCCTGGAACCAGAAAATCCATGTAAGTCAACTTTCTCCCGCGAACGGATCGCGCCTCAAGAGTTGTTCGTGCCGTATCTGTTTTATTTAATGCATACTGATCGAGAGTTTGCTGAACTAAAAGCCGGCCTAGCTGCGATTCCTGAGGCTTTGCATCATTCAGATACGCTTCAACTTTTCCGTTTGAACCAGAGCTGTATGTCTGGGGAATAACGATCACGAGATCACGTTCGCCTTTGGAAAGTGAAACCATTTCCGATTCCTTCGAACCTTCATGCAGACGGATCGTTTCAATCTTGCCTAGTGGCTGAATAATTTCCTTTCCTTGAGGCCCGGCAAGATTCACAATCCCAGCTTCAATACGGCCAAAAGAATCAAAGCGTACAAATCCGAAAAGAACAATCATGAAGATCGGAAAAAAGAAGGTCCAGAATACGGCTTCCTTTTCGCGGAAAAACATCTTCAGGCTGGCAATGAGTAACTTGAATTTCAACCTCAACTCTTTATTCCTCTTCCCTCAGTGAATGACCTGTCATATTTAGAAAGACGTCTTCCAACGTCGCAAGCCGTTCAGTTCTTGGTTTTGTAAAGCCCGTTGCCAACAAAGAGTTGATCAATTCCGATGGCTGTTCTAGCGCAATGATTTTTCCACGATCCATAATTGCAACACGATCGCACAATTCTTCTGCTTCATCCATGTAATGTGTGGTGATAACGATTGTTTTTCCTTCAGAACGAATGCGACGGATGACTCCCCAAAGATGGCGGCGCGCTTGAGGATCCAGACCTGTTGTCGGTTCATCAAGAAAAAGAACGATCGGATCGTTAACCAGAGCAGCCGCAATTGAGAAACGCTGTTTTTGTCCACCGGACAATACTTTGATCTTTGCGCGAGCTTTATCTTCAAGCTCAACATCCTTTAACAATTGAGCTGGATCCACTCTCCTTCCATACATTTCCCCAAAAAGTAGCAGCAATTCGGTCAGATTCAGTTGATCGAAGAAGGACGATGATTGAAGCTGCACGCCGATCTTACGCTTTACTTCACGGGGCTGCTTCGCAACATTCAGCCCATCAATATGGATCTCGCCGCCATCCATGGGACGAAGTGTTTCAATGATTTCCAGGGTTGTGGTTTTGCCTGCGCCATTCGGGCCAAGAATTCCAAAAATTTCTTCGCGCGCAACTCCAAAAGAAATGTGATCAACGGCAACAAGGTCACCATACTTCTTGTAGAGATTGTTTACCTCGAGGATGATACCGTTCATAAGGTTCAGATTGTAGCACATTGTTCGTAGTAAGGGGCGGGTCTAAGACCCGCCAGCGATTGCGAGGCAGTGTCGCAATCAATAAGCTCTGCGGCGCTGCGTCTATAGACCCGCCCCTACTGCGTGCCTTACTACAAAATGCTTGCTACACGCTGCATAGCGTAGTAATTTAGACGCGAGTTTGTGCCGAATAGACACAAGTTTTTGGGGGGACTCATAGATCGATTGTCGAATTCTACCTCCACGCAAAAAGTCTTAACTGGCATGACGGTTGCTTTAGTTTGCAAATGAAGGTCAATAAGGCGTGAAGGGGAAACAAATCCGAATCCTAACAGCAGCAATCTTGCTTGTCTTGATTGCAATTGCTACTGCAACTTTCTTTTCAATTCGCCGCGCTCAAACCGTTTTACAAGCAGAGAAACAAAGATTTAACGAATCCAGAGTCTTGTCAGTTGAACTCCGTACTCTTCAATTCGCTCCAAACCCCGGAGTCCGGCTTATATCGGGTCCGTTTCATGCAAATGATGCTCTCGAATTCGAAGGCAAGATCTTTGTTGTTGGTTCAGATGGATTGTTAATTCTTGATCCTAAAGGGAAAGTTCTCCAAAAATTTACAGCAGCCGATGGCCTTCCAGAACCTGAATTAACTTCTCTTGCTTCTTTGAACGGCGAACTATGGATTGGAACGCGAAACAATGGATTAATTCGATATGCTCATGGCATCTGGCAGCAATTCATTCCACGCGGACGAAAACATCGCCAAATCGCTTCCCTGCTTTCGACATCAAATGGTGAGCTTTATATTGGCACTGCATCTGGAGTGATCCGATACAACGGAACCAGATTCGAACCATTTTATCCATCTCAACTCGAAGGAATTCAGATTGCGCGCATCGCAGGAGAAAGTCATAGGCTTTATATCGGAACATTTAACTCAGGAATTTTTGCTTACGAAAGCGGGACTCTGAATCATATTGATCGCGGCGATGGCCTGCTCGATCCAATGATCACAGATATTCATTCGAATCCTGCAGGCTGTTATGTCTCTACACCTCGCGGGTTGCAATCCTATTCCGGACAAAGCTTCCAAAGCATTGCAGAAAATTTATTTGTATCCTCTTTTGAGCCGGATCGTGATTCAATTTGGGCATCATCACAAGATCGCGGCCTGATCCTTCTAAAAACGAAATCAACTGTGCGTCCGGGACGTCCCATCTTAGCCGCTTCACTGCCAGCTCAGGAAGAAAATGGAGTTTTGATCAAACGAATTGGCGATACGCTCATCGCTTTTGGCCGCACACAATTTTGGAGCATGTCATCAGGAAGATGGCAGCCATGGGGAAACGCTTTTGTTTCTACACTAACCGACTCCAATGTTTCGAGCTTGCTTGCTGCTCCGAATGGTGAATTGTGGGTTGGATATTTTGATCATGGCATCGATATTTTGGATGCATCGCTGAATTTTTCTTCACACCTGCATGACGAAACGCTCTCCTTTATCAATCACATTTCTGCTGATCAATCCGGCAACATTTATGTGTCTACAGCAAATGGTCTTGTGATCATCGGTCCGGAAGGAAATCGGCGTGTCTTTCGGGAACGTGATGGTCTTCTTAGCGATCGTGTTATGCAAGCGATCCCCCTGGATCCTGATGGCAAACGGATTGCCATCGCTACAACTCAAGGTTTCACATTAAAAGAAGGCGAAGCGATGAAATCGATTTTTGCCTTTCATGGACTCGTAAACAATCATGTCTACGCTATTGCAGCTAAAAGCGACCAAATTTACCTGGGAACTCTGGGAGGGATTTCACGTTTGCGAGATCTCAGCGTTCAGGAAAGCTGGACACAGGTAGATTCCGGATTGAAACGGAACTGGGTGAATGCGCTTTTGAATGTGGATCGTACATTGCTCGTTGGCACCTATGGAAGCGGAGTTCAGGCCCGGACCGAATCAGGAGATTGGATTCAATTTGAAGCCCTGCCACAAGATTTTGAAGTGAATCCAAATGCATTGTTTTCAAACGGAAGTCAGGTCTTTTGCGGAACTTTGGATCGTGGATTCTATACATATGATCCTTCGAAAAACGCATGGAAGCATTTTGAAAAAGGACTTCCTTCCAAAAATGTGACGGCTTTCACACAAGGCGAGGATTCGGTGATAGTAGGAACAGATCATGGCATATTACAGATATCATATGACAAAATTAGTACTATTCCTGATCTTCGCTAGCCTCGTCTCAGCGGTTGTCTTTGCTGACGTCGGAGTCGTAATTCCGGGAGATCGCGAGGAACCCGATCCATCGATTCTTACGCTCGATGAAGTCATGGTCCATATTCGCGCAGATCATCAGCATGCGCGTGTCCGTATCACTCAGATTTTTGGCAATCATACGAATCGGGTGCAGGAAGGCAAATATGTTTTCGCGATTCCGGGTGATGCAGCCATCTCCGATTTTGCTGTATGGGACGGTGTGGTTCGGATCCCGGGCGTAATTCTGGAACGGAAAAGAGCGTCAGAAATTTACGAATCGTTGAAAATGCAGGTCATCGATCCAGGTTTACTTCAACAGGATGAAGGTGAAGAAGGCGCACGCATGGCAAGTGCATTTTCAGCGCGAATTGTTCCAATCCCTGCCTATGGAACCAAGCGTCTTGAAATTGAATACACTCAGCGCATCGATTTACAAGGAACACAATCGTATTTCTCACTGCCGTTGAAACCTGATCTATTCCGGGAACAAAAAACAGGCTACTTCTCACTGGATCTTGAACTGCTGAGCACCATCCCGATCGCCGACCTTAAATTAATTTCCAGTTTTTATCCATTGAAAATGAATCCTGAAGGAAGCGGCGCATGGAAAGGAACGTTTGAAGCGCGTGAACTTACATTGAATGAAGATTTTGCCTTCCAATACAGACTGGATACGAAAAAAAGCGAATTATCTTTTCTTGCATTTCGCGGAGCCGATTCTGCATTACGAACCGAAGGTCAAACAATCACAGCTTTTGAAAAACCTTCGACCGGCAAAGTAGAGGATGGTTATTTTTGGACTTCCGCGGTGCTGAACGAAGGCGGAGTTGTCGATGAAAAAAATCCGCGTTCTTTATTAATCCTGCTGGACGCATCTTCTTCAATGCGCTGGGAGAAATTGGAACAATCATTTGCAGCACTGGAATATTTCTTACAAAACTTGCGTGAACAAGATGAATTCCAATTGATTTTGTTTCACCAGGAAACAAAAACATCAAGTGAAGCTCCCCTTCCTGCCACGCGTGAAAACATAGCGCAAGCCCTGCAATTTGTGCGGTCACAATACTTGATGGGCGGCACGGACTTCCGGAAAGCATTGGATACTGCATTTGAAAGCGCAAACAAACTCAAACATAAGAACCGCTTTCTGATTTTGCTGACTGATGGAAATCCGACCCTCACTCAAATACAAACGAAAAAGCTTTTGGAACACTTCACATCAGGAAATCAAAACGCATCGCTGAGGGCCTTTTGCTTTGGAATCGGATCCGATACGAACCGTACTTTACTTTCCGAAATTGCTGAACGGAGCAACGGCACTTTTGATTGGGTCCGCGAAACGGAGGATTTAACTTTCAAGCTTCACGCATTCTTCTCAAAAATTGGACAAGAGCCTGCGCATAATTTATTGCTGAGTTCCTCCACCCCCGATCTGCTTTATAACGTGTACCCTTCAGAACCAGGCCGCGTTTACGATGGCTCATCAAAAGATTGGTTCGGCAGATATCGATCTCCTGCTTCGGCCGTTAGAATTTCTGCCACCGGCACACTTGCAGGCAAAGACCTTAAACTGGAACGCACAGTCGATTTTCCAGAATCTGCAACAGAGCACACCTTTATTCCACGCGGATGGGCCAGAATGCGTGTGGATGCGCTCCTACGCAAAATTGAATTGGAAGGTGAAGATGCAGCAAGCATCGATGAAATCATCAGGCTTGCAAAAAAGTATAAATTTGTAACGCCGTACACTTCATTTCTTGCTGCCCCTCGATCTTTGCTGCGGCCGCGCGCGATCCGGCCTGGCGATCCATTACTTCGGGTGAAAACAGATCCCGATATCGTTTCAGTAAGAGCCATTTTCCCGTTTGGCCTTGTGAAAAATCTTGTCTATCTGCCTTCAGAAGAAATCTGGCAAACACGCTTTCTTGTTCCTAAAGAAGTTTCAGATGGCACATACTTTTGCCGTTTAATTTTGCGCGATCGCATGGGCAATCAATATGACGAAAAGAAATCATTCATTGTAGATAGCAGACCTCCAGTCATTACAGCTCGCTGGCAGGGAACAATTCAGCGCGGAGGCACTGTAAAACTTCTGGTCCATTCTGATCAAGATACGCGCCATATTTATGCAAAATTAGAAGGAACACGTCCTGTAAAAATTCAATGGGACAACCGTGAGAAAGCTTCCGTTGGATACATCATTGTGCCCGACGATTTGCCTGCCGGCGTCTATGAACTTCAAGTGATTGGTGAAGATTTCGCACACAACATCAGCCGATGGTCGCGAAAAGTGGAAGTGTATTGATGAACGCCATTCGTTTACTGAAATCTATTTCTGTAATACCGCTTACATTGCTTGTGTCCATTGTTTTCGCGATTGTGCCATCCGACTTGCGCGAAAGCGATCCAATCGCACAGGCCTTTTATCACAAGGAATCGTTTCAAGGTGAGCAAGCAATTGTTCCCAATACTCCCCAGGAAGTGCGGGAAAAACTTACGTCATTGATTCAAACTCAGCCCGAAAATATTTCTTTGCTTAAAGCGCTTTCAGATATTGAAGTTGAACTGCTTGATTTCGCGCAGGCTGAAATCCATATAAAACAGTTCGTGGAAAAATCAACGGATAAAGATTCTGCTTATTACGCTCTGGAAAACTTCTATCATAAACGGCTGCGATTCCATGACGAGTACAAAGAAATACTGAACCATGCAAACGTACAACCTGCCGATCCCATGGATCCTGAAAACAACCGTGGACCCTATACTCACTACCATCGTGCGCTAGCTCATCGTGCAAATTACAAACTCCCCGAAGATCCACAAGCCATTTACAAGATCATTACGGAAAAATATCCGCAGTCTTTAAAAGCACTACAGGATTGGATCGATTGGCGCATCTGCTAACGATTCAAATGCAAATGCACTTGAATTGGTAGAACTCTACCAGCAGAAATTTCCTGAGCAAAAAACAACGTATCTATTGAATAAAGTACGGCTTGTTGAACCCGCAATCGCATTTGAGTTGTTGAACAAGAGTTACGAACCCCTCTGGGATACTGAACTGGCAAGAGCGCTTGATGCGGCTGCGATCCGGGCGGAAAAAAAAGGTGAATATCTTGCTTCACTCAGCCAAAAACTCAAAAAGGATCCTTTAGATTTTGATGCTGCCACCCGTTTATTCCATTCATATTACTTTGCAGGAAATACCGCTGAATCCGCTGCCGTTTTAAATGATTTTCGGCTGCTGAAAGAAAAAAGCGTTCGAGAAAATAAATCACAATGGAATGCCGATGAGCTGTGGGTGATGGCGCAGCTGCATCAAAGAGCTCTAAATCTCAATGAGTCTGCGCGTTTTTACTTTGCCCTGTACGGAGCGCTGCATCAAAACGTGAAGGCAAAGCGATATACCACGCTTGCAAGTGATGATGCTTTGTATGGCTTATTTCAAATTTTGATAACAGCGGAAGAACGTCCCATTCAGATTGGCTCTGGAAATTTGGATTTTTACAAAGATATCGCAAAGGCCGACGCTTCACCTGGTGTGTTCAATGGAATTCTTTCTTTAATTTTAAATGGCACGGATCCACAATCCGAGTTTTCTTTGCAGGAAACAAAAGCGATCGGATATTTTAATCGCGCTCAAGCCGGCGCAATCGTAAGACTTACGCAGCGAGAATATCCATCTTCAAAACATCTGCCTGCCATGTATTACGATGTTTTGAAAATCTATAAGAAGTACGGCATGGATGATTTGATCATTAAGACTGGCGAAGATTTTTTCCGCAACTTTCCAAATTCAGGACAGCTCATTCATGTTGGAACTGAAGTTGTTGAGGCATACGCGCGAAAGAAAGACAACAGCAATGAATGGCGCACGTATGATTATTTGTTGGGCGTAGCTTCGAAAAGGAACGCTCAGCAACTCTTCGCACCGCCGCAGCAACCTTCGGAGAGTTATGAAGAAGAAGAGGAAGAAGAATACGAGAACGAATCTACGCCGCAGCCTGTACAGTCACTCGAATATGAATCCTTGCTAAAGCGTTACATTGCAAGCTTAACTCGTGAAAAGAATTTCATGGGAGTTCTAAGACTCTATCGCGATCAGCTTCAGCAACATCCTTCTGAAGAAATGCTGTATATCGATTTCGCCGCTTATCTTGCTCAAAATAATTTGTTTGACGAAGAATCGGGTGTTTACAAAGAAGCGATCAAACAATTCAAGACCCGAAGTTGGTACGAAAAACTTGCACGATGGTATATCAGGCGCGAACAGCAAGGTGAATTTGAAAAAATCTCCCGTGAAATTGTGGATCTATTTGCCGGGACTGAAGTGGCCGAATACATCAACAGTGTTCATTATCCGCAACCCTATCGATCGCTTCAGATTGCAATCAACGAGTACGCCTTAAGCCGCTTTCCGTACAACCTTACATTTGTAAACAATTTACTGGAAGCCTATGTAACGAACGGGTCAGAAAGGCCCCCGGTCTGGCACGAACTTTGTCGGAAATATTATTTTCTGGATGAATCGATCCGGCAGCAATATAACTTCTTCAATTATCGTGCTAACGGAACCTCCAGAGATATTGCAAACCCAACCACCAATCCTGAAAAACTGTTTGCAGCCGACATTCTTGTCTGGAATTCACACTATTCGGAAGCCGTCCCACTATATGAAGATCTCGCTGCGAAATATTCTTCAGACCGATGGTTGAATGTACGTGTTGCTGATTTGAAACGATCACTCGCGTGGCAGAATCCATCTTTCTACGCTGAATCAGCTAGCATTCGGGAACATCTCGCGCGAATTTCGCCTTCTGACATTGCGCTATGGACTACCGCGGGCGAAACACTTGCAGAAATCGAAGAATACACAGAAGCAAAAGAAAACTGGGAGAACATTATCCGTTCGGATCCGCAAAATCCCGAACGATATCTGGAAGTCGCCACAATTCTCTGGGATTACTACCTGTTTGATGATGCTCTGAACTTAATTCAGAGAGCGCGTTCAATTCAGGCCTCGGAGTCACTCTATGCTTACGAAGCAGGCGCGATTTACGAATCGAAAAGGAACTACGAAGCGGCTGTTGCTGAATATAGTAAAAGCCTGATCGCGCAATCAGAAGAAGCGAGAAACAGGCTGACTGAACTTTATAAGCGGCCGCGTCTCGCCGCATTGATCCGCACGCATCTCGACACACAACTCAAACAAAACCCGCAGGATTCAACATGGTGGGCCGGCGTGATTGAGTTTTATTCCACACAGCAGGAAAAACATACTGTGATGCAATATCTCACACGCGCCATAGAAACGTTACAGCCTAAATCATTTGCAGAAATTTCCAGTTCACTAGCAAACACGGCTCGCAGATTCGGATTTAATTCCGCGAACGTGATGATCATTCAAAAGCAAATTCAATATGCTTCATCCGATCTTGAACGGATTACATTGAATCTTGAACTTGCCAGGTTCTATGATTCGCGTGGAGAAAAACAAGCAGCAGAATCGATTCTCGTTGCTCTTTATAAGAAGCAACCCTCAAGCCATGGATTGATCCAGGACCTGATTTTGTTCTACTGGCGAAATGGACACTACGATAAAGCCTTTGCAATTTACGACTCGGCTCTTTCAATCGCAAATTCTCAATTCAGAAAACGCTTTTTGCGTGAAGTCGCCGGACGTTATCGCGAAAGAAAACTGTACGACCGTGCACTCACATCTGTCGCAGAGTTGCGTAAGGATGATCCACTGAATGCAGATTTGTTTCAATTCGTTTCTGAGATTTACGCGGAACAAGGCAATTACAAATCAATGGTCGAACATTATCGCGCAGGCCTTCAGCTTGTTCGTGATTCAAAGCTTTCTGAAGATCAGAAAAAGCAACAGATCGCTTCGATGCGAAGAGGCATCATTCAAGCAAATCTCATATTAAAAGATTACACTGCAGCGCTCGATCAATATATTGAACTTCTCAATCGTGATGCTGAAAATGAAAGTCTTGTCCGGGAAAGCGCAGAATTTGCGGCGCGCTATGCACTGACACCGCGCCTGATCGAGTATTACCAGAAGACTGCGGCGGCCTCACCGAAAGATCATCGCTGGCCAATGATGCTTGGCAGAATTTATCTGGATTCAGGAAATCCTGCCGATGCCATTACAAGTTTTCGTGCTGCAATTGCGATTCGTCCGGAACGCGTTGATTTAAATGAGAGCCTGGCGGATGCACACAGAAGAGCCGGGCAATATAAAGAAGCCATTCAAACGTATGAGCAACTGTATGCATTAACGTACAAAGATACGAACTGGCTTGGCTCAATGGCGGAATTAGAAGCGCGTTTAGGAAACCAGAAGAAAGCTCTTGAGTTGTACGAAAGATATATTGAGCCACGTTCTCTACTACAGCGCCAGTTCATGATGTCAGCGAAAGCGTTGAGTTGGGGAATGCCAGCCAGCGCAGTTGCATACGGCAACGCAGGCATGAAGGAATTTCGGGCAGATCTAACTCAATCGATACCATCTGAAGGTTTTGCAGCATATATGGAAGCGATGATTCAAACGAATTCTGCGCCGGCTGCACTTGAGATAATGGTGCAAACTCTGAATCGATTGGATAAAGCGCGAGTCAAGGCAACATTTGCGGATGAAGCGCTCCGTTCCAATCAATACATGATTCAGGATACTCTGATCCGAACCTTCCCTCTCAGCGTAAGAAAATATTTAACGGGTACCGAAATCGAAAAACTGGAAACTGCCTTGTTAACTCATGCTGCGACTTATAAGACCCAGCTAAAAAGAGAAAGACTCTTACCTTTAGCACATGCCGCAGGAATGGCTCGCGCAGAAGAACAATTATTGCAAGGGTTACTAGCGAATTCATATGACAGAACACTGGGGAACTATCGTTCTGATCGGCAACAACTACAGCGATTCTACCTCGATCGTCATGCTTACGCTGCCTGCGGGAAATTCCTTGAAACAGAATGGAAAAGAAGAAAATCAAACTATTACCATGACTATGATCTTGTTGAAGCCGCTTATGCATACAGACTTGCTCAAATGACTGACAAAGAACTTGTCGTATTAAGGGAATACTTCAACATTGCTGTTGTGAATCATCAGAATCCCACACCCGAAGCGATTGAGCGCTATCTGACTTTGCTTTATGAACGAAACCTGCGAAATGAATTAAGAAGCGCAGCGACCAAAGCGAACTTCACAGTCGCAAACTTCTTTGTGAAAAAGAAAGATCAAGAATGTGCACTCATTGCAATCGAGTCTCTCGCAAAAACCAAAGAACCTGTGTGGAAAACGATTCAGTCTGCAATGCTGGCAAAAGAACTCAACATTAACGAACCCTTTGTTCGTGAATTATTTTCAAATGGACTGGATCTTCGTTCAATAGCGGATCAACTCGAAACCCGAGCTGATTCAGCACTAGCAGTTTCCGGTGATGATTGGTTTTTCTATGGCACACGTTATGGTGAATATTTGTGGAACACGGGAAACAGGAGTGAGGCGACTTATTATCTTCTTTCCGATATTGAAGGCGCTCCGGTTCGTGGCGAATATCAGGACGAACTTGGAACGTACTATCTGACAGATATGCCTGAATCAGCGCTGCACCACTTCAATCTTGCTACTGAACTTGAACCTGGGAATATTTACTATGCCGATCATCGCGCAGAAGCTCTCGTTGCACTTGGCAAAAAAGAAGAAGCAATTGCAATCTGGAAGAGTTTGATCACACCTCCATCAAGCGAACGTTACCTGCTTATTTTGCGAGCCGCATCGAAGCATACTTTTCTGGATAGCGTCCATGGCGATATTGAATCTTTTCTGTCTGGTGACATTCAAAAGAATGGTGCGCTTCAAATTGCATTAATCACCGAATATCTACCTGAACTTCCAAACGAAAAACGACAGGCAGTGATCTCGAAATGGATTTCATCAGCTCCAGCACCGAAAGAGTTTTCTGCAGCAATACTTCGCATTCGAAAGCTGGAACCGGCAGATCGTATTGCAATTTTGAAACAGACCGCAGCGTACTTGAAGACGTGGATGCGTTCTTCTTCAGGGCAGGAAATTGAACTTGCACGCAATCAATGGGCTTCATGGAATCTGAAAGCTGCAAAAGAATATTTGGAAATGACCGAAGTGAATCTTGCCGAAAGCATCACGTCAGAAGTGCTTGAAGAATTAAAGACGACTGAAAGCGAAAATCAATATTTTGACGAATTCATACTACTTCATGCAAAGACTCTCCTTCGATTGAACAAAACTTCAGAGGCAGTTGAGTTGCTGCAGAAGTTTGCACGAGGTAGCTATAGCAAACAACAGGACGATGAAAACGTCAGCTTGAACGAAGAAAAATATCGACAGGCAGCAGAACTATTACAGGAAGAACAAAAGAAAACGGAAGCGAATTTGATCCTGGAAGAACTGTATGAGCAACAATTAACTTCCGGCTCAACAGATTCATCGCTTTATATCGGCCTTGCAGAAATTCGCCTGGATCAAAACAAAGTCGACGATGCACTGCATTTATTAAAGCGGATGATTTATGGACTAAGTGAAGATCCTGAGCGCTTTAATCTCGCAGCGAATGTTTTGGAAAAGCATGACCGCCTGGAGGATGCAATTCAGTTCAGAGAAGAACTCCTCAAGCGCAAACCGTGGGATTCAACGAATCAAGCTGCGCTGTCTGAAGATTACGTTGAATTAAAGAAAAACAAAGAAGCGGCATTAGAAGCGAAACGCATTCTTGAACTGAATATAGCAACGCTTGAGGATAAAATTCGGGCAGCAAAAGTTTACGGAAAAGCGAGCAAGCTTCTTGCGGGATCTCCTGAAATGCAAGAGATTGAAAAAGTTGTTCGGAATCAAAAGGTAACGTCGTACACAAATATACATTACACAGCTTTGCGCGAAGTATTACTCGAGCAGAATCAGAATCAGAATCTAAAATTACTGCTGAGCGAGCTCTATGTAAATCCTGCGAGCACAATGCTGAAAGTGCCTCTTTTCCGTGCTTACAAAAATGCTGGACTTTGTGAGAATGCTCTAATCGCGCTGGATCCGGAAAATGTGTCCGAAGAAAATTATGTGGAAACCGAAGAAGATTCAGGGGGATATGGAGACGAATACTATGGCGAATATGATCGTTACGATCGCACCCAAAATTATCCTATCAAAAACCTAAATCTTTCAGACCAGGAAAGCCTGCAGCTTGCGTTAGAAGCTTCCGACTGCGCAGAAAAAATTCGCAATTATACAAGGCAGATTTTTTTCCTGCATCTTGCGATGAATATTGAAACTGATATGAATAAAAAACAAAGGATTCAAGAAAAGATTACACAGGTTGAAAAAACTGCAGCCGAAGCAGCTCTCGAAGAAACCGGACGATGGAAGGTCGGCCCAAATCTGGGGAGAGAATCATGAAAAACAAGAAGCTGCGCGCTGCGGTTATCTTAGGATTGCTTGTAATTTCTGGAATCGTTGCGGCTCAACTGATGGATCCAGGCACTCCTTCGCCTGCAGAGTTTTTTCCAGCAAACGCGATCGTTTATTGGGAATCACCAAACCTGAAAGAATTCTTTATCTGGTGGAAGAATTCTTCAATGAAGTCGGATTGGCAAAAGACAGACAACTACAAAATTTTTCAAAATTCACGTTTATATCTGCGGCTGCAAGAACGTATCAACGATTTTGCTGGAGAGAAAGTTCAGTTTTCACTGGACAATCTTATTAAACTTTCAGGAAAACGTTCTGCGCTTGCTGTTTACGACATCGGAGAATTGAAGGTACTGGCTGCAACAGAAATCTCTCAGGCAGATGCCTCGTTAACCGAACTCTGGATTGCACGAGCAAAATTCAAGGAAAGAAATTTCGGCGGACAGACATATTACATCGACCCTGATGAAGGGAAATTATCATTCGCATATTCAAAACCTTTCCTGGTAATCAGCACCGAATCAGCACTGCTTGAAGAATTCCTGACGAATGCCACAAAGCAAAATGGAGCGCCGACACTTGCCGGAACTGAAAAATGGAAGGCATGCCATCCGGAAAAAACAGCACCTTCATTATTTTCAATTTATCTGGATCAGGAAACATTGAACAGCAACAGGTATTTTAAGAAATATTGGATTCATCAAAATGCAAAAGAGTTTTCTAAGATCCGTTCTGCGTGGATTGATTTCCTGGCCGAACGAAATGGACTGATTGAGCATCGATATTTTGCTCTTTCAGAAAATGGAACTCCAGGAAATTTACAGGCGAGTGACTGGGCTAAGCCTTTTCGAAATCTAACAGCCGACTACCTCTCCATCCAACCGTTGCCTGATCCAGACAGCGTTTCAGAATCAATTTTGAAAATGCTGAACCGTTTTCCGGAAGATCAAAAGGAAATTTCCTATCCGCCTGCATTTTCAGCATCTTTTGAGCGCGCGAGCCAGGCCGAACTCAAGAGCCCTTATTTGGTGCACATTGATGCGCCTGTATTGCAGCCTGCGGATGTTCAGATTTTGCAAGCCGAGCAACCGAAGGTTCTTACTTCCCTTCTGACTTCTTCCAAGCCAACAGCATCAATCACACTTAGAACTCCGATTTGGGATAAGGATGGGCTCTTTTTACACTTCCAGGAAACTCAAATTCTTCTGTTGGAAAATTTTGATTCACTTCAGCAGCAGGATTTGCTTGATCAACTCCAATCCTACTTTCTCCTTCTGACATCAGCCGGAGAAAACGGAGCCGTATGGAGTCGCAATAATAATGGCACCCACACACTTCATTCCCTTAATCCGATTTACGTTAAATTTCAAAAACCATGGGTCATTATTTCGAACAATGAAACGGACCTGAACAAAAGCGCCGCTATTCTTCCTGCGCAGTTATCAACACCGCAATCTTCGTTCGTTGAAATTGATTGGGAAAAAGGCAGATGGAAATATTCACGATTGATGCGGCGCCTGGATCATGGCTCCTACAGCGGCGAAGAACCATTATTCTTCTCCGGAAATCTGGATAGTCTTTTCAAGGCTCTGTACTCAATTAAGAAATCAACCATCGAAAAGTCTGAAAATGAGGAAGTTGTTCATTATGAAGTACGCTAACCAATTTCTGATTGTATTCATGATCATTTTCTTTCTAACTCCCTTAAGTGCGCAAGAAAACCCCGCGCTGCAAAAACTCCTGGAGAAGCGATTACAGAACTGCAACTGCTCTGCAGTGATGATCGATCCAAATCATGGAACTCTCTTAGCTTCTTTGAACTCCAATCCCATCCTGAAAGAAAAGCATCCACCTGGATCGTTAATGAAAATTTTTACACTCATCGCGTATGCACAAAATCATGAAGGCAAATTTCCGGAATTCCATTGCCCGCCTTCTGCTGCAAGAGATTCAATGGGATGCTGGGATCGAAATGGTCATGGGACAGTCGATGCCCAAAAAGCCGTGGCATTTTCGTGCAATGTTTATTTTCGGCAACTGGCTGCACAAACCTCAACAGAAACTTTTATCGATGTATTGCGAGAGTTCGGAATATCCGAACAAAGTGAAGGCTTGAACAACCCACAACTCATTCGCAAAGCCATGACCGGAACAACGATGGAATGGAAAGTCTCTCCGCTCCGACTACTGCGGGCGTATTCCTCAATCTTTAATGGCGGAACACTCTGGAAGTTAGCTGATGCAACACAATCCAGAAAATCATATGTACCTCCTGTTGAGATTCGCACTTTAATCCAGAAAGGATTGTTGGAAGGATCCATGTATGGAACGTCAAGCCTTGCCAGAAGTGCCTCAGGTGTCGAAATGCTTGGTAAAACGGGAACATCATTGATGATCGTGAATGGCAAAACCGATTACTCGCGCACTCAGGGTTGGTGGATCGGGCTCTATCCTGCAGATGATCCGGATATTGCAATTATGACTTTTGTCCAAAACGGACGCGGCGCGAGTGATGCGGCGCCAAATGGCGGACGAGCCCTGGCTGCATGGTTGGAGTTATTCAAAGCGAAAACAGTCGCGCTCCGATAATTCTTTTTATGCTTAGAATAAGCTTTCTTTTGTTCGTCATTTTTTTCCCTGTGATCGCTTACTCTGATCAACGGAACGTTCGTGTTTCAATCTTATCGCTCCTGCAACCGCGTCAAATTCGCTTGACGTTGCTGTCGCCTGCCACGGGAATGCTGCGCAATTCTGATCGCAGAGATGCCGATCCTTTCAGGCAAAACATTCGAGCTTCGCGCAGCTAATCGAACGCTGCAGTCCTCCATGATTTCAGGAGAACGCCTTTCGCTAGATTGTCCCGAGGTCTGCAAAGTTCAGATTCAAATCGACGACAAAATGGATCGCGCTTATTCCGGCCAGTTTGAATTTCACTTCTATAATAGTACTATAAGTATAGTACTACGACTGTCGAGCGAAGATTTTGTAGGTTCTGTTATTTCTTCAGAGTTAAGAGGGGTTCAAGAGCCGGAAGCGATCGAGGCATTTGCAATTGTAAGCAGGTCATTCTTAAGTGAAGGTGGACGTCATCCCGAAAAACATGCAGATTTTTGCGATACAACACATTGTCAGGTATTTCAGAATCTCCAGCCCTCACCTGAAATACAACGTGCGGTTCAAAAAAGCGCATCGCTCGTTTTAACGTACCACGATCAATTGTTCAAGCCTTATTATTCGCGATCTTGCGGTGGACAAACGGCTACATTCAAAGATGCATGGGGTGAACAATCGCAGCCATACGAATTTACAGCCGTATCTTGTCCTTGTATTAAGGCATTGCCGCCGTGGCAGACATTTCTAAGTTTTGAAGAGTTGACTGCGATCAGCGGATTTCCAAATGCAAAACTGCATCGCGTTGCTAACAAGATTGTCGTTTCAACTCAAAGTACAGAAAAGCAATTCCCAATGGAAGTTTTTCGCACAAGACTTGGCCAAGCTTATGGATGGAACAAACTACCAGGCAACAGTTATGAGATGACACAAACCTCAGATGGTTATGTTTTTCATGGAAGAGGACAAGGCCATGGAGTTGGTTTTTGTCAAACTGGAGCAGACATTTTAGCTGCGAAGGGTTTTTCATTTACGGAAATTCTTTCACATTACTTTCCGGGATCTGAAATCCGAACTCAGCCGCCAAGCCGCCATGACGCTAAGTTAAGATAAATAAGAATTTTCTTGGCGCTTTGGCGTCTTGGCGGTTGAGCTAAACACAAAGAGGCGCCCCTTTAAACGAGCGCCCCATGATACGGTTGAAGCTTATTTTTCCACGATATCGGCTTTTAGACTTGAGACCGCCGCCAGAACTTCGTTCTTTTCTTTCTCTGGAACTTTGAATTTATCCAGCGTTGCAACCAGATGTTTGACTGAACTATCCCAATCTGCCTGCGTAATACCGAGTCCTTTGTGTGTGGTCTTCATATCCCTGCCTTTATATATACAAGGACCACCTGTAACCTGGCAGAGCTGATCAATAATGTGTTGGCGGATCCGTTGCTTTGAGTCATCACTGTGTCCAACAAAAAACCGGCTCTGTTGGGGATCGGTTGCAAGACGGCCGATAAAGTCATCCGTTACCGCTGCAATCGCATCATAACCACCAAGACGTTTGTAAAGACTGTCTGCTGCTTGCGCCAGTACAAACCCTGCGCTCAATACAATCATGATAAAACAGGCTGTTACCGTAACCACATGCTGTTTTTTCACTGGGATTCCTCCTCATTCCTTAGTTTATACGGATTCAATGGCGAGTAAAGATTGTTCTATTCCTCATAATTTTTATGTTAGATTCTTTCGATGATCTCAAACAAGATGAAGGTTTATGGTCTTGTGATTCTAACGTCCATGAACCTTGTCAATTATCTTGACCGTTTCATCATCTCAGCTTTGCTGCCTCTGATTCAGGCCGATCTTAACCTCAGTGACGAGCAACTTGGATTGCTTCATACTGCTTTTACATTCAGCTACGTACTGGCTGCGCCATTTCTCGGATTTCTTGGTGATCGTACGGTTCGGAAGTGGCTTGCAAGCGCTGCAGTTTTTGTCTGGAGCATCGCAACAGCTTTATCAGGCGTTGCGCGAAGTTATGGCCAGCTTCTGGGAATTCGGGGAATGGTTGGAATTGGAGAAGCGGGATATGGGCCTGTTGCGCCGACAATCATCAATGATTACTACTCAGAAAATGTACGATCGCGAATGCTCTCCGTTTACTTTATTGGCACACCGCTTGGCAGCGCAATCGGATTAATGGCCGGAGGTGTATTAGGACATCACTATGGATGGCGCACTGCATTTCTTGTTGCAGCAATTCCAGGGCTGATTCTTTCAGTACTTGCTCTATTCATGAAAGAGCCTTCGCGTCCGGCTCAACATATTGAAAACCCTTCTGCGGCCGAAACTCTAAGATTTCTGAAGCGCACACCGTCGTATCGTTACAATCTGTTTGGAACCGCAGCACTGACCTTCGCAACAGGAGGGTTAGCGTATTGGTTTCCAACCTTTTTATCTCGCATGCGTGGATGGGAGATCACTTCAGCGACGCAATTTTTTGGAGCGATTACTGTAATTGCAGGCGTGACTGGAACTCTTTTCGGCGGGTTTATTGCTGATTTATGGCAACACAAAAGTCGAAGATCCTACTTTTATGTTGCGTCTTTGGGAATGTTGATTGCTGCACCTCTCGCTATCGCGGCGATTGTAATTCAAGATCGTGCATGGGTTTTTCCTATCGTATTTCTCGCAGAATTCTTTTTGTTTTTTAATATGAGCCCGCTGAATGCTGCAATCATCAGCGTAGTTCATTCAAAAATGCGGGCAACTGCAATGGCGTTGAACATTTTGTTTATTCATGTGCTTGGTGATGCAATCTCAACATGGGTGATTGGAAAAGTCTCAGATATGACAGGCTCCCTAACTTTCGGCGTGCTTATCGGACCTGTAGCAATTTTTGCCGGTGGACTGATTCTATTAATGGGAGCCAAAAGCCTGGAAGAAGATCAGATTAAACTTGAAAAAGAAAAAAAGGATTTGTAACGCCGGCATCTTGCAACAGATTTGTCCCACCGGCGCTGCAAGATTTGTAACGCTCGCATCTCGCCGGCTCCTAAAGAAGAGAAGTACGATTAACGAATAGCGAACTCCGAATTACGAAGCTCAGCACTCATTTCTCAGCACTACTTCTCTGCTTTCGCTCCATCGCTGATAAATTTACCAATATCATTCACAAGCTGTTCAAGCGATGGACCATAAAGATACATCATATGTCCGCCGTAATAATTCTTTAATGTGATGCGGCTTTTATCGATTCCTGTGTGATTAAAAATGTATTCACTGCCATAAAATGTGGTGGTGAGATCATGAAGTCCGCTTGCAACGAACAATCGAAAGTCTTTATTTGTCGATGCAGCAGCGGAAAGGTTCGATCCATTATGGAGAAATCCATCAAACACTCCATTGCTGTCCCCTGCTCTTTTCCAACTTTGAGCTGCTTCTATTGAAAATGTCTTGTATGGTTCTTCGATCTTCACACCAAGATCGGTGGAAAGATAGTTGTTCATAGCAGACACAAAAGGCCCTGCAATTCCAAACAAAAATGGATCCAGAGCAACAGTCTCTCCGGCGTCGTCTTCATCTTTGCCTAGAAATCGTGTGTCATGAACGGCGAGAGTTTGTCCGCGATCGCGAAGGAGCTCTTTCAAAAATCTACTGGTTTCAACGCGAAAATGTGAACGTTGTAAAAAATCTTTTTTTAAGCCTGTAAAGAAATGCAGCTTGTTTATGATTTCGCGCGCTCGATCTTCCGGCAATGAATCGCCCATAAACAATGCTTCAAGATATTCCGTGCTTGCAAATGCGCGTGCATCATCAAGAAATTTTTCCAGATTGTCTGGACGCTGCGGCAGCACATTGTGAAAGTAAGCTGTTGCGGCATATGTTGGGAGATTTGTAATATATGGAAGCTCATTTCCGGGGCCTGCATCCAGGAAAGTCCTTACATCAACTGCGGTGGAAATCAGGATGACACCATTCAAGGTGACGCTATCCAGCAATTTGAGTTGAAGATCTCTGACAAGTGCACTGACCCGAATTGTTCCGTAACTTTCCCCTGCCAAAAATTTTGGAGAGTTCCAACGTTTGTTTTTGGATATATAAGCGCGAATAAACTCCGCCAACGATTTAGAATCTTCATCAACTCCCCAATAATCCTTATCTTTGCTTTTGCCAAGCGCTTTGCTAAATCCAGTTCCAATCGGATCAACAAAAACAAGATCAGAATACGGAAGCAGAGTGTGAGTATTATCGATCAGTTGATATGGAGGAGCTCCTGGATTTACAGGATCACTGGATAGATTAAGACGTTTGGGCCCAAAAGCTCCTAAATGCAGCCATACAGCGCTGGAGCCGGGTCCACCATTAAAAAAGAATGTAATTGGACGAGTTGATAGATCCCGGGTTCCATCCTTTAGATAAGAAATCGTAAAGACGCTTGCTTTCGGTGCGCCATCTTCATCTTTGAGAATAATTTCGCCTGAAACTGCTGAATAGCTAACAGATTGATTCTCGATCTGAACTTTATGATGTGTAACAAACTCTTTCGGACCTGAATTCTCTTTCCTGGTTTCTTGAGTTTGTGATTCTTGCGCAGCAATCAACTGCGTAAAACAAATTAAGATCAGAGCAAGCAAAACGATTCTATTTTTCATGTTCGATTCCATTGCATTGCTATTTTGTCAGGAGCTCATAATTCGTACGATTCGTAAATCGCTATTCGGAACATTCGTACTTCATTCCATCTTCAGGAATAGTCCTTTCCCTTCCGCGAGAATGGTTCCTTTTGCATCCTTCAATTGGGAGCGCAGGAAAAGTTTGCGGCCTTTTTTCGCAGTCCGCCACCCGGTTAACACAAGTTGCTTTTGAATGGGAACCATTTTGCGATAATTTGCTTCAAGCCGCAAAGTGACGGCGCGTGTGCCGCCTAAACCATTCGATTTTGCCATCGCCTCATCAAGCAAAGTAGCGATGATTCCGCCATGTGCAAAACCAGTGGCTCCCGTAAATTGTGGTTCGAGACTGAGATGGCAGATAACGGAATGGCGTTCCGGACTGTAAGAGAATTTCAAACGCAACCCTTGTGAATTTGCAGGACCGCAAGCAAAACAAATATTTGTTGACTCGCGTATTTTCTTTACCACAAAGGCACAGATTTATGCGTTAAAAGCGGTAGGACCGTTTGGAATTGAGCTCACCTTGGGACTTGTAGCGAATTGACCAAGCACCTTCACCTTCATATATACAAGGAACATGATGAAGTATCGCTTGAAATCTCCATAGCTATGAATGCTCTGCAGCGCTTTAGGAATTTTGTTCCAGATACGGTATTTCTTTCTTCGGAAATCGGACCACCGGAACAACAATTCACTGATTTGCCACCAAGTCAGTTTGTCGATAAACAGCGGGACATCTCCCTGCGCCGCCGGCAATGTAATAATGCGACGATCATATTTGCGCGTCCACGTAAAATCTGGTGGTAGAAGTCCCATTTCGCGGGCTGTTTTTTCAAGCGGCGTTCCTGGATAAACGTGCATAATCGCAATACTCTGTTCCGTCTTATCCCTGAACTCTTCCATGATCTGGATTGTTTCCTGCGCTTCTTCCCACGTTTCAGTTGGATGACTGAAAATAAAGAATGGATTTGGTACAACACCAAGTTCATTGCTCCAATCCACAACATTACGTGCTTGATCCAAATCAAGCTTCTTATCGATGATCTGCTTTCGAACGCGTTCCGAACCCGCTTCAACACCAAATCCAAGATGGAACAAGACCAGCCTCTGCCATTTTTGCAAGCAACGGTTTCGTCATAACATCCACGCGAATTTCGCAGAACCACTTGAAGTTCATCTTGCGTTTCAGGATCATATCGCAAATCTCATTCACCCTTTTTGGATTGAAATTAAAGATGTCATCGTAAAACCAGATTGCCTTTGCATCATATGTATCCATGCAATACTGAATTTCATCCAAGCACATATTCAGGTGTATGTGCGCGTACTTTTCTTCCCCAATTTCCAGGAGTAGCGCAGAATGTGCATGAGAAGGGACAGCCGCGGCTTGTTATTACGGACGCAGCTGGAAGGAATCCATGGCCTGGAACATCCATCTGGAAATTGTATTTATCCAAAGGTACAAGATGACGCGCGGGATACGGAAGATCATTCAGATCCTTAATGTAAATGCGTGTAGGATTATGAACCGTATTTCCTTCCGAATCATGATAAGAAATTCCAGTAACTTTGCTGAGATCGCCACCCGCCTGAATTGCTTTTACCAATTCAGACATCGTTTCTTCGCCCTCATTTCGAACAACAACATCGACGTAGGGTAAATGTTTTAAAGTGTCATCGGCGGTATGCGTGCAATGCGGACCACCAATGACTGTCATCGCTGAAGGGAGAACTTGTTTCGAAACTTTTGCTAGTTCGAATGCGTCAAACCTGTTTTCTGTCGTAACGGTGATACCAACGACATCCGGTCTCTCATCCAGGATAATTTTTGTTATCTGCTCAAAAGTCATCCCTAACACGTCTGCAGGTATGACCTGAACTTCAACACCATCCTGTTCAAGAACAGCGGCAATATATAAAATACCCAGGTTCGGCATCGTTGAGCCCTGACTCCAGCGCTCAGCGAAATAGCCTCCCGGCGGGACGAATAAGATTACTTTCATTCTTTTGTATTCCTCAAAATCACCCAGTTAGTGTCTTCTTATTGTAGTAAAGTGCGTCATTGTAGTCCAGTTAGGCCCATTTATACAAGCTGAGGTTTGTTATACTTTAGCCTTTCCTATGATTTCTATCCAGAATTTGATTGCCGACGTAACTTCGGGCTCCTCAGAAATTCTTCTTCAAACAGCAGAAGTTTTACGCCAATCCCTAAAAGCAGGACACAAACCGGATGAAATCATGGCTGAATTCAATTTACTCTGCCACACGCATTCGTCCATGGCAGCCCTTCTCAATCTAAAAAAGCATCTTGAATCTAAAGGAATCTCTGAAAACACCCTTGATTCCTGGTTCGATAGCTACAGGGAACATGAAAGCTCAGCTTGCCGAATGTTTGCGGCTCATCTGCAAGGATATAACCGGGTACTGGTTCATTCAAATAGTGGGCTTCTGCTTAAGTCTTTTCAACAAATGAATAAACATATTGAGGTGATTTGCACTGAAAGCCGCCCTTCTTTTGAAGGGGTTCTGCTTGCTGAACAGATTTCTCGAGCAGGCCATCGGGTAACTCTGACAACTGACATGGGAGCATTCTCACTGATAAGACACGTAGATGCGTTAGCCTTTGGATGTGATGCATTGACAAAAAAAGGAATTGTGAACAAGATAGGAACATCGGCTTTGGCGTTTGCCGCTAGAACTATCGGCAAGAAGACGGATTTTATCGCCACTTCCGAAAAATTTGCTGAGAATTGGGAAGATATTTTATTGCTTCGCCAGGGATTGGGGGATCAAATCTACGCTGGTAAGGAAGGTATCAGCATTAATAACTTCTATTTTGACTTAACTCCCCCTGAGTCAATTTCCGGCCTTTACCTTGAGAATGGTCTAACAAAGGATACGTTTCTATGAAGAAACTATTGTTAGTTGATGATGATCCATTTAGTTTGAAGCTTCTTGAAGATTTATTCCGTAAGGATTGGCGAATCATTAATGAAACCACCATTGAACGAATTTTAGATCAATGCGCAAAAGATCCGCCTGCCTTGATCCTTTTGAATGGTACATTGCGACGCACCGCAGGTGAGGCTACATTTCTTAGCCATTCGTGAAGGCGCTCCAGATGTGCCCGTCGTCGTTTATACGCCAGCGAACATGGTAAAGATTGGCAGAGATATGGTGAAGCGTGGCGCATTCTGGAATCTGACAACTCCACTGAATACAACTGATCTAGAGCACATTATGGATATTGCGATTCAGATGCAGGAGTACAGGCAGAGAGTTGTGGATACTCGCCGCGACTTCGAACATCTTGAAGATGGCATTGCCCGGATCTCTGTTCCGCTTCAAGAAAATCTTCCGGCTCAGTTTACGTTTGATCAGGATGATTTACTTCAAAGTATTGTGGACTTGCTTGCAGATGTCCTTCAAGTGGAAACCGTATCCCTGATGCTGCTCGATTCGCGGACAGGTGAGTTGAGAATTAAAGCAGCCAAAGGGTTAAGTGAATCAATAATTCGCAACACTGTGAAGCGTCTTGGCGAAGGAATATCAGGTTGGGTTGCCAGAGAAGGTAAACCCCTCTATGTCAAGAATGTACAAAAAGATGAAAACTTTGCAGAATCACCTTACTTCGAACAGTACTCCAGCAAGTCTCTCGTTTGTGTTCCAGTAAAAGCAGGGAGTCGAGTGATCGGAGTATTGAACGCAAACAACAAATGGAACGGTGAGCCCTTCGAAGAACATGAGCTTTATCTCGTTACAATTTTTGCTCACATTTTGCTGCTCACAATCATGAATGCACAGCTTCATTTTGATCGCGAGCGGGTTTACATGCGCGAGACCAGGTTGAGTCAGATGCACCGTAAAATTACCGCTACGCTCGAACCGAAAACGATGTTTCATACAACTCTGGATGAATGTTGTTCGACGTTCGAAGCTGACTCTGCGTTTTTGTTTTTGTTAGATGAAAAAGCATCTACATTGAACGGCTTTTGTTATTCGGGAAACATTTTTACGGAATCAACACTCTCCCATGCGTTACTCCGTCAATGGACATCACGCCGTCATGAACCCGTGTTGATGACCGGAGAGCCATCACAGCCCGAGTTTCAGCTATTAACAGGAATCACAGGTCAAGAAATACGCTGCTGGATTTCGGTACCGCTTGTCATCCAGGACAAAATGGTAGGCTCGCTTGAACTTGCAGCTTCTGATCCAAAACGATTCCGGGAGGCTGATAAGCAGTCGTTGTCACGAGTTGGGCAGCATGCGGCGCTGGCAATTAATAATGCGCGACTTTACGAAAAACTGTTGCATAGTATTAAAGAAATCAGTGAAGCCAGAAAAGAAGTTGCGAGAGTTCGCCGCGGCCAATTCTTGTAAGACTTTGCGGTAAATCAAGACTCCGCCTGTAATCACAATCGCCTGGCCGCTTACGAATGAAGACCTGCTCGAACTTAGCCAGACGATTGCATCTACAACTGACTCCACCGGTGCTTGTAATGCAGGACACACTGCATTGATCCGAATTCCTAACGGCCCATATTGACGCGCGGCCGCCTGGGTCAAACCAATTACACCATGTTGAGCTGCACTGTATACCGAATGTCCTGCATGCCCGGAACGGCCCAGCACAGAAGATGAATTCACAATCGTACATCCTGGTCGGGGCCGCATGTTCATCAATTCATACTTCATACAAATCCAAATTGTCTTCAAGTGTGTTTCGATCAACCGATCCCAATCGTTTTCTTCAACATCGGCAAGCATTTTCACTGGATCCGTTTCTTCAATGGCAGAAGCATCGTTATAAGCTGCATCCAATCTTCCGTAATTCTTTATGATTTTATCCAAAAGTGCTGCAACGTCTTTCTCTGACTTTAGATCCGTTTGTTCGAAGGTCGCTTCCCCGCCGTTTTTTTGAATTGATTCGATAACTGGAATCACATTTGTTTCGTTATTGTCAGCCAGTATCAACTTGGCGCCTTCACGGCCGAACGTCTGAGCTGTTGCGCGGCCAAGATTGCTGCTTAATCCCGCAACCAGTACGACTCTGTTTTGAAATTCAGGCGACACAATCATTGCGCAAGGACTCCGCCATCACAAATCAACGCATGGCCATTTACATAGGAAGACGAATCAGAACAAAGCCACAGGATTGCCTGAGCAATTTCATGCGAATCAGCAATCCTTTTTAATGGAACTTGCATTGCGAGGTCAGGTATTGATTTTCCATACGATTGATGAAGCATTTGAGTTGTGACGGAACCGGGACAGATTGCATTGATCCGAATTCCTTTTGCTCCATATTCAAGAGCAGCCGACTTCGTCAGTCCCAAAATTCCGTGTTTTGCTGCGGAATAAACTGGAGCACCTGCAGCACCACTAATTCCGTTGATAGAAGAAACATTCACAATCGCACTTTGCTCTTGTTTAAGTAAGACGGGAATTTCGTACTTCATGCAGAGCCAAACACCTTTTAAATTCACAGCGATTGTGTGATCGAAATCACTTTCAGTCTGTTCAGCGATACCTGCAAGCTTACCCAAAGTTCCGGCGTTGTTAACCGCACAATCCAATCTTCCAAACCTTCGAACGGTTTCCGCAACAAGACTCGCCACATCATCAGACCTGGAAACATCCGTTCGAACAAAATGAGCCGATGCACCAAGCTTTTTTATTTCTTCAACAGCCGCTTGCCCCAATTGTTCATCAATATCTCCGATGACTACGCTTGCTCCTTCTTCGCCAAACAGAAGTGCAGTTGACCGGCCGATACCGGAACTACCACCGGTAACCAGAACCACTTTTCCTTCAAATCTTTTCATACTCAAGTGGATTAAACGTAGAGGGATTTCTGAGACTTGATGATGATTTCGGTTGGACAAGCAGTGCTTGGAAAGCGAACTACAAAGCGCACCGCCTCCGCAACATCTTCCGGCTGCGTCATTGTTGACCGGTCGATTCCAAGCTCCGATACCATGTCAGTGTTGACGTAGCCAGGACAGATTGAGCACACCTTGATGTTATGATGGCGCACATCTTCGAAAACGGATCCAGCAAATCCGTTGATTGCGTGCTTCGATGCGCAATATGCAGCGCCTCCTGCGTAAGTAATCTTGGCCGAGATTGATGAAATAAAAATGATGCACCCGCCTTTTCTACGCATGATATAAGGCAATGTAACGCGCGTCATCTCCATCGTCGCATACAGATTTATGTCTAACAGACGTTTCCAATCACCGGGATCTGAGTCCTGAACAGAAACCATGCTGGCAATACCAGCGTTGTTAATCAGAATGTCGATTCCTCCCATTTTGGAAGCGACCTGATCAACCATGCCTGGAAGTTCTGCTGTATCTGTCAGGTCCTGCCGAAAGCAGAAAGTGTTTACCCCATGCTTCTTACACTCCGTTGCGGTTTCTTCCAAGGACTTTTCATTCCGTGCGACAAGCGCAACATTACATCCTTCTTGCGCGAGCATCACTGCGATTGATCGGCCAATTCCCCTGCTTGCGCCAGTGACGAGAGCGACTTTTCCTGAAATGTTATTGATCATGATCCGTCCTCTTTTGTAAAACCATTATACTAATGAAGGGATCAGCAGATGGTAAAAGATACCTTTCCTTCAAGTCCGGAATTAAAACAACTTCGCCAAAAGTGGTATCAATTTGCAGCACAAGAATATGGTAAGGCAAGTGCGTATTTCATGAACTATGGATACAACTACTCTTCTGAGCCATCGACACCACTCATTCTAAATTCCTCCGAAGAAGCAACTCGCTTTCAGTTTCAGCTCTACCATTATGTTGCAACGCGGATCAATGTTGAAGGGAAAAAAGTGTTGGAAGTTGGTTGTGGCGGTGGCGCTGGCGCGGGCTACATTGTCCGCCGATTCAAGCCAAAATTGTATACAGCGCTCGATTTTTCAGTAGAAGCTGTTCGTTCGTGCCGCCGAAATCAACTTTGTGAAAATCTCACGTTTGTTGCAGGAGATGCAGAAGACCTTCCGTTTCGCAATGAACGTTTTGATGTTGTGATCAATGTTGAATCCTGTCATGGCTATATCTCGCTGGGAATCTTTATGGATCATATTCGCCGGATTCTTGCACCGGGAGGACATTTTGTTTTAGTCGATTTTAGAAGTGTGCATACTCTCGATACACTTCAACGCGCCATTGCAAATTCCGGGTTAACTGTATTGGAAGATCAACCTATCACTGCAAATGTAATTGAAGCGATGAGATCGCAAGAAGAAGAAAAAGAAAGTTATCTTACAACCGTACCTGAAGATTTAAAGACACCACTTCGTGAATTTATGGGCGCAAAGGGTTCAGAGATCTACGAAGGACTCAAACACGGAAGAGCTGTGTATGTTAGTTACCTTCTGCAAAAACCTTAGTCTCGCTGCAACAAACGCCGCGTGAAGTGATAAAGGCTGAAGCATTCCAGGGCAAACGGCGGAAATCCTAAAAACCCGAGAAGCGGCATTTCGAAATACTTAATGTTTTTCGTAAACGGAACCGTATAAATCCATTTTGAGTTGGCCCAAAAGTTCCAGAATTCCCACAATCCACCGCAGACAGCTCCTGCAGCAAGAAGCAGCCAGAATCGTTGCTTTTTCCCTTTCTCAAAATCCTCGTAGATAGAACTTCCCTTTAACCAGTAATTGATCGGCTCCAACAAGAAAAAGAATCCGATCCAAACAAGGCCAAAAACATACGGGGACGGAAAAATTAGTGGAAACCCAACACACGCAAGACCTGCAGCCAGTGACCCTATCAGAAAACCATCGCTGAGTTTGCGTGGTTTTGGATTACGGTCTTTGAACAAACCGAAACTCTCGAGCAAGTCCGCGGTAATAAAAATTCCAGGGAAAATAGTTGCGAAGCTCAAGCTATACCCAAGCATTCTATGCCAGAACACCGGAGTCAAATTGATGTAATACCAATTCTTTAAAAGAAAGTTATAGCCCTCAAACATTAACCAGCAAACATTTGAAAGGACGAGCATGATTAAAAATTCGGCGGGACGATCCGTGATTAAACTTCGTTTCTGTCTTGCAGAGACAATTGCATCCGCAAGAAAAATGTAGTTCCACCATTGAATTGGCGTAAAAAAAGTAAAAACAGGCTCAACCTTCTTGAACATCAGATACTGACAGATGATCATTGAGATCGCTGCCAGATAGCCATACCACCGCATCAGTTATTTCCCATTGCTTATAAGATCAATTTTTTAAGTCAGGTGCGCTCGAAATTGTACTCGAAATTTGAAACTCTACCTAGAGCGTCATACGTATCTTTGGATTTTCTGAAGAGGCCCCGGATCGTTCACCGTTGGAGGCAGAAAAATAGATAGCAGCTATCAGACTTTTTTCATTGCCCGCCATAATGGAATTAGACGCTAATTTGGCATCTAATACGCTCCAAAAGCGTGTTATACGCCATGTTGCCGTATAATACGTAGTTCGGCTGGCTTCGCAAGAATATGTCATTCGGAATAAGATCCAATGTCCTAGATCTTAGTCAATACAAGAATCGTAATCGACCCTTCTAGCGCAGTACGAGTCATGTCCAGTTTTTCAACTCAGGCGTCATTATTAATTTCAGCCACTCTAACATATTCAATGATTTAAGACCCGTCGAACAAATCGCTGCAGCCGACACCTCTTGCCTCTCTCAGTCATGCCGGTTGCATGCCGCTATAATCCATTTGTACAACGAAAAGTTTACAGCTATGATGTTGTGCTGAAGCCAGCACAACCGGCTGCCTTCGTTTCGGCGCAGGTCGTGCGGCTGAGCTCCGTGCGTTAGGCGGCGCACACAGGTAATCATATGCAAAAACTGACTGTCCCGATTCTCATTGTGCTGATCTGTACTCTCCATTGGCGTTCTTGTTTCAGGCACCAGCTACTTAGAATGGCTTTTGCCTGGGGGTTTGCCTTTGGGCAACGCCTTGGCGGCTATTTGCTTTTGTTCCTTGGCCGGCTCAGCCTTTACACTAAGTCCGGTGGGCTCAGTTCGGCGTCACATCTCTCAAGCAGTCTTGCTGGTCTCAATGCTCTGGCTTCCTATCTCCATTGCACTGGCAGGCAACCTCGAGTTAAACTTCTCCGGTGTACGTGGCACTGCTTGGTTGGTTATTAGCTCTGCCACTGCAATCGCCGTGTTATGCTCATTAACTTTAGCAATCGCAGGCGCCCTACTTGGTCGGTCCCGCGCCGCCTAACAACTCGCTTGAGCGTTGGGCGGACTGGAGGATCTGGCATGAAGAAAGTCACACCGATCATTTTGTTGTTGTTTTCTGGTCACGACGGAGACCCTTTGGGCCCAGACCTCTCGCAAGAGCGGGCTGACCAATCTTCTCGAAGCCGAAGCGGCGAAGTTCACGTTGCGATCGCCCGATGAAAACGCGCCGACCGGTGTCATTGAGTTGGAATCATTTAGAGACCGAAAGCCTCTTGGCGTTGGCATCTACGTGAAGCACCTGGCCACAGGCGAGGAAGCCATGGTTCAGCCTGATGTTGTCTTCGAGACCCAGAGCGTGATCAAGATCCCCATACTGGTTCGCGCTTACCAGCTTGCCGATGAAAAGAAATTGGACTTCGACGAACGCGTCCGCCTTACAAAGTCCGATTTCAACATTGGTTCCGGTGTCCTGCAATTCCACCAAGAGGGATCGAACCCGACGCTGAGGGATTTGCTTACGGAGATGATCATCACGAGCGATAACACTGCCACGGACATTATGCTCGCCAGAATCGGGGGGACCGCTGCACTCAATTCATGGCTCTTGTCCTCGGGTTACACCGAAGCACGTATGGCGACAAATGTTTTCGAGAGCTTTCGCTTTACATACGAGATTGCAAATCCAGCCCACCAGTCGCTGACCGTTGCGCAGGTTTATGCTCTTCGAACTAACAATCCGTCGTGGGCCGGTCTGACTCAGGAATGGTTAGATTCCATTCGTCATGAGGTTTCGGCGCTTGAGGCCCGACCACTCGCTGAAGTTCGTACGCTCGCTAGAACAACGTGGTCTGCCGTTTTACTTTGGTAGGATGACACCACGCGAAGCTGGCCGGCTGCTACAAGGAATAGAACGGGCCACGTTCGCGTCAAAAGAAGCCAGTGCGGAAATGAAACAGATGCTGCGCGACAACAAGCGGGAGCGCGGCGCCTGCCACACTTCATCGATTATCCCGTAGGACACAAAACGGGAGATAGCTCCCCTTGGGACGCTAACGACGTAGGTATTATCTATGCGCCTTCGGGCCCAATCATTGTTGCGGTATTCACCAACGATCTGGGAGGAAGCTACAAGGAAGAGGAAGATAAGATCGGCCGGATCGGGCGGCTGATTGTGGACTATTTTGAAGGGAAACACTAAGGTCTCTCATCGGTACCGCCCAACAAATCGTTGGAGCCGACACCTTCGGTGGCATCTATAAAGTCATCATGATGACATTAACGAATTCGCGGTCCTTTTGGCGTGCCAGTTCATTTGCATTGGTCTGTACTTCTTGGTGGATTTCTGCCTTGCGCATATGTTGAATTCAACATAACTGATATCCCCTTTTTTATTGTTGCATTCATTCTCTTGGTCGGCGTTCATCGAGTTTGGTCACGCACTCGCAGCAAAGCTATTCGGGCTGAAGGTTTTTGAAGTACAAATAAATGTTACAGGTGGGCACTGCCGCTATGAGCAGCCGCCCACAATATTAAAGGCACTTTTGGTAACATCGGCGGGTATCTTTGCGCAGGTTATCCTATTCCTTATAGCGATGATTTACATTGCGGTCTTCGGTTACGAATCGAGTCGAGTCCTCATGAATTGCTTTCTGTTAGTGTTTACATTCCTGAATTTCCTAATGCTAATTGTTAACTTGATTCCTGCCAAGATATTTGCCGGCTTATCCACGGACGGCCTGATATTGTGGAAATAACGATACTTGATAAATGTGCTTCGTAGAGCGCTCATGTTCAAAACAAAGAGAGGATTTCTTATCAGGGCGTTGCTGACTCCTGGTAACGGATATATAGAGGGCACTCCTGATTGTTGGTCTGTGGTTGTCAAAACGAGACGCACATCGCAGATTAGAAGGAGACAATCATGAACAATGGCATTCGCGGCACCACCGACGACCTGCAGATCGCAGCGGTTCTACCATGGCACACGGGCTGACCTGAAGCCAGGAGACCTGATCGAGCCCGGCAATCCCCCGGACGTCGGTGAGCGGGACAGGATGACAACCTATGTCTACCTGACCCCTAATCTGGATGCGGCCATCTGGGAGGCAGAGCTCGCGGTCGGCGAAGGTCCCGGCAAAGTCTACATAGTGGAGCCGATCGGCCAGATTGAAGATGCCTCCGAACTAACGAACCAGAAGTCTCCGGGTCATCCGACGATGTCATGGCGCTCCCGCGAGCCGTTGCGGGTCACAGGCGAGGTCACGGAGTGGCCTCTCTACCATGGCACTCGGGCGGACCTGAAGCCAGGAGACCTGATCGAGCCCGGCCATAACTCTAACTTACGGTAAGAGGATAGGACAACAACCTACGTCTATCTGACCCGCACTTTGGATGCAGCCACGTGGGGAGCGGAGCTGGCCGTCGGCGAAGGTCCCGGCAGAATCTACATCGTGGAACCGACTGGCCCGATTGAAGATGACCCCAATCTGACGGACAAGAAGTTTCGGGGTAATCCGACGAAGTCATACCGCTCCCGGGAGCCGCTACGGGTCACGGGCGAGGTCACGGATTGGCAGGGGCACTCCCCTGAAGCGCTCAAAGCCATGAAGGACGGCCTTGAGCGACTTGAGCGACTTGGTGTTGAGCCAATTGACGACTGAACGAAGGCAAGTTGCTGCCGAATTAATCCTCGGGTTTCATGGAGCGGACTTCAGTATCGGAAAGGCGATCCATTAGCAGAAATTTTTTTCCGAAAAATAAGGGCAAGACATTCAGAACATTCAAAAATACAAGCGAAAGCCATCGCGAGAATATTTTTCCTGCGCTTAATGGCTTGCGTACCTCAAGCGAAAAGAAAACCTGACCGGGAGTCTGGCGGGCTGTTTTCAGAAAATAAAAATAGTAAGTGAAGTGAAACAAAAGTAACGCTGAAAACAAAGCAAAAGGAGAGGATTGAATCAGCGATTGAATATCATAGCTGAAAAATTCGCGAAAAATAAAAACCACAACATAGATTGCGATTCCAAGAATTGCGTGATCAACAATGAGTGAAGCCGCTCTCCTACCAAGATGAAGTGGCGCGTCCGGTTCACTCTCGCTTTGTATTTGTAACATCCCCTGCTGATCTAATTCGAAGCGCTGGTGAGCCGGTTGGGGCTGAATCATTACAGGAATCACTGGATCTTGAATTTGAGGTGGAGTATGCACCGACAATTCTTCTTTCGGGTGCTGAATTTCATGCGGAGGCTCAATAAAAGCTGGCGCGTGCTTTTCAATCTCACGAAACTGAACAGGCGCTACGGTAGATTCTTCAGATTGAGAATCGGAAGCATGCTCTTTCAATGGCCGTGGCGGGGTCGTAAGAAATTTCTTACGTTCACCGAATTCACGAGCTTTCCGTGTTACCTCTTTACGCCAGTCCGGAACAGCTTGCTTACCAACAGAAACAGTTTCCTGATCGGCTGCTGTTACATGCTCAACCAATTCGGCGCCGCACCTCAAGCAATGGGTATCAGTACGTTCGTTCGTTGATCCACAGTTAGGACACTTCATTTTAGGCATGATCAAGCTTCGCTCGTCTTTTTTGTCAGACGAATAATAAACAGGAAGACAGCTTTCTTATTTCCGCATTTCCATGAACGCTACCGCTTTTCGAACTTCTAAATCGGAAGTTCCCATTTGTTGGCACTTTCTGCTAAGTGCGAGAGCGTCCTTACTCAATCTATCTGTTTCATCAATAAAAAGAACCTGGCGGAAATAATCAGCCGCGGTGTCACATCTCCATTGCCGTATCGCAATAACCCCAAGATTGTAATAGCACTTGATAATTTGTGGCTGAATCGCTTGTACACTCTCAGGATGTCTTGTTAAATATTTTTCATACAGTCTAACAGCGCCGGCAAATTCCGAATACCCAAAGTAAGCATTTGCATCATCCAGTATTTTTTGCTCAGCCGCAACCGCTTCTTTAATTAATTTTTCTGATTCTGTTTTAATTCCTGCTGCTTCTTTATTAGTGGGATCGATTTTTAATGCATCGCCAGCTTTTTGCAACGCTTCATCGTAACGTTTTTCCATGAAATAGAATTGCGCTTCCTGGACAATTTCGCCAGCTTTTTGCTTGTCTTGAGGACTCACAATCACTGTTGGAGTGGTAAGAGGCTTTTGTGAATTAACCGGCGCTTTATTAATCGGCCTCTTAATGGGTCTTGCCTGTGCCGTATCTTTCTCAGACTTTCCACCTAAAGAATTCCACAAAAGGAATCCCGACCCTAATAAAAGAAGAGCTCCACCCACAAACATAAGCGGCATCATTGGAAGAGATTTTTTCCCTGAACGCGCTGTTGAGGGCGCTGAAACAGATGGTCTGGCATCTGTGATTCCACCCGCTCCAGCTTGCGCTTTGATCTCTTTCATGATTTCAAGCGCTTCTGGATTTGAAGGATCGGCTTCTAATATTTTGGTAACTGCATGCCTTGCACTCTCTAATTTTCCTTCAGCTAAAAATGCTCGCGCATTCCCTAATACAGTTCGGCCTTGCTCCTGGCGCTTCGCCATTAAGTTCAAATTCTTAACGCGATCGGCCAGATCCGCATTATCGGCATCAATTGCAAGTGCCTGGGAATACAGCATTGCCGCATCTCGATATTGGCCGCGGTCTTCGGCGCCTTTCGCTTGAGAAATCAAATCGTCAAGACTTGCCGGAGCGGCTCCGGAAGAAGGAAGCATTTCAAGATATCGTGCGGCTTCCGAATTATCAGGATCGGCCGACCGAACTTCTTCAAAAAGATCTCGTGCTTGTTCAATTTCTCCGCCTTCATACGCTGCAATCGCCTTTTTTACAACTTCTTGACTCGCCGTTCTTTGTTGTGCTGCAGCCTGACGCGCTACTTCTATTTTTTGAAGTGCTTCCGGATGGTTTACATCCAGCATAAAAATTTCTGACCAGACTTCGATTGCTCGTTGATAATGACCACTACCGGAGAGCTCATCCCCTTCACGCAATAAATAATTAATCCGATCTTCATCTGATTGAAATTCAATCTTTTCCGTTTGTGGATCAGGTTCTTGAATTCCAAATGCATCGAAGGAAAAACCATCAGGACCCTGCTCGCTGCTGATATCAAGGTTAAGGTCAATTCCAGGCAACGCATCACCAACGACCGTATCGATCAAACTTTCGTTATTTCCTAACTGTGCGCGGGCTCCTTGAATCAAACCATCCAATCCGGGATATGAGGGATCGATTGACCTCACTTTTTCCCATTGCGAAATTGCTTCGTTATAAAGTCCGCTATCAAAAAGTGATTGTCCGGACGTAATAAAATTTTGAACGAACGGCTCAGCTTCCAATTTGTCGTTAGCCTGTTTCATTAAAACAGCAACGGAAGGATTGTTACTATCCAGAAGGAGGATCTTCTGGCATTCGTTCAGGCATTTTTGATAGTCGCGAGCGTTGAAATATTCTTGAGCTTTTCGAAGGTTATCCCGAACAAATAAGTCAGCTTCCATTTTGCTCTGAGCATCATCGAGCAATTGTTTTGCTCGAATATGATCCGGGGTAACTTGCAAAATGGCTCTACACCCGGTAATTGCTTCTTCAAAATTTCCAGTTTCGACGGCTTGCTCGCACTTGGAAAGAAGCTCAGCAATCAGATTTTCAGGGTTCTGTGAAGGCATGTTAGTCCAATGTTTTCAATACGTTTTACAGACGTCGTATTATACTATAAGGCAATTTTGATTAGCAAAGATTTTGGGCAGTAATTGACTCCAGCCTCTATGCTAGAATGTACGTTCTTTTGATAGCGTTCCTTTCCGCTACAGCCTGAAAACTTTACACTTAGGTCGTATATGAATAACCAACTTGTCGAATATTCTTTCGTTGATGGAATTGCAGTCTTAACACTCAATGATCCTCCCGCCAATACATACTCGTATGAAATGATGCGACAACTCGATGACTTAATCCTTCAAACAAGAATGAACGAACAAGTTCATGTCTTAGTTCTTACAGGCAAAGGTGAAAAATTCTTTTGCGCGGGAGCAAATATTGCGATGCTCACAAGCGTTACTCCCGAATTTAAGTATTATTTTTGTCTTCATGCGAATGAAACTTTGAACCGATTGGAACAGACTCCAAAATTAGTCATTGCTGCATTAAATGGACATTGCGTTGGCGGAGGCCTGGAAGTGGCACTTGCTGCAGATATTCGAATCGCCCGGCGCGGCGCAGGCAAAATCGGGCTTCCCGAAATCAATCTTGGAGTTCTGCCGGGAACCGGCGGTACGCAACGTCTTCCACGCCTGATTGGAAAATCGAAAGCGATTGAAATGATGACACTTGGAAAAACTTTCGACTTCGATGAAGCATTCAAGATCGGTCTTATTAATCAGATTTTTGAATCCGAAAACTTTACTGAAGAAATGCTGAAGTATGCCCGCCAGTTTTTACCCCCATCAAAAGCAAGTAAAGCTGCAGGCAGAATAAAACGGGCAGTTCAAACAGGGCTTGAGCTTCCATTTCAAGATGCGCTAGCGCTTGAACGTGAGTTACAACAGCAGCTTTTTGAAAGTGATGATGCCGCAGAAGGGCTCAAAGCATATCTGGAAAAACGTCCACCGCAATTTAAAGGAAAATGAAGAACGGCACTGCCTCGCATTCGCTCGGCTGCGTGCCTATCTACAAACGTCAGGAGAAATAATCATGGCTGAACATAAACATCCTCTGCCACCCTCAAAAAAACTTTTCATCAACAATGAATGGGTGGACCCTCATTCCGGAAAAAATTTCGTAACTACGAATCCTGCATCTGAGGAATCGATCATGGAAATCGCACTTGCAGATGATGAGGATGTAAACGCTGCAGTTTCTGCGGCGCGTGATGCTTATGAAAAAGGCGCATGGAGCAAGTTGAGTGCAACGGATCGTGGCAAGGTGCTTTACAAATTAGGTGAAGCAATTCTTGCACGCGCAGATGAACTTGCATATTGCGAAACAATCGACATCGGAAAACCGATTTCCGAAAGCAGGAATATAGATGTTCCTTTTGTAGCTGATCTTTTTATGTATTACGCAGGATGGGCGAACAAATATCACGGTGAGACGATTCCTGTGCGTGGCAATTTCTTGAATTACACATTGCGAGAACCGCTTGGTGTTGTTGGTGCAATCACGCCATGGAATTTTCCTTTCCTGCTGGCGTCATGGAAAATTGCTCCTGCACTAGCAATGGGAAATACAGTTGTTCATAAACCATCGGAGCAAAGTCCATTGTCTGCACTGAAATTTGCTGAGATCTGCAAAGAAGTCGGATTGCCTGAAGGCGCATACAACGTTGTGACAGGTTCAGGGCGCACAACAGGTATGTCATTGGTTCGGCATCCCGGAATTGACAAGATCGCATTTACAGGTGGCACATCAACCGGTGTTACGATCATGCAAGAAGCTGCAAAAACCATAAAGAAGGTAACTCTGGAACTCGGAGGGAAATCTCCGAATATTGTTCTGGATGATGCAGACCTTGATGCAGCCGCACGTGGTGCGTTAACCGGAATTTTTTACAACAAGGGTGAAGTCTGTGCTGCGGGTTCGCGGCTCTTCGTTCAGGAATCGGCCCACGATGCATTTATCGAAAAATTATTGGAACGCGGAAAGAAAATGCAGGTAGGCGACCCGCTGGATCCTAAAACACGGTTCGGTCCGCTTTGTTCAAAAGATCAATTGGACAAAATCCTGACTTACATTGCCTCCGGCAAAGAAGAAGGCGCAAAGTTAGTCCTCGGAGGCGAGAAAGCAAAAGTTGGAGATGGTAAAGGCTACTTCGTTCAGCCAACAATTTTTGACAATGTCACAAATCAGATGCGCATCGCACGCGAGGAAATTTTTGGACCTGTACTTTCTACAATTCAGTTCAGCACAATCGACGATCTGATCACTCAAGCAAATGATTCCATTTATGGTCTTGCCGCAGGAATCTGGACTCGCGATATCAAGAAAGCACATTACATTGCCCGCAAACTGAAAGCCGGTACTGTGTGGATTAACACTTACAATATTTACGACCCCGCCTCGCCTTTCGGTGGATACAAACAAAGTGGATTCGGCCGTGAGCTTGGAATGCATGCGCTTGAAAACTACACCCAGGTTAAAAGCGTCTGGGTCGATATCAACCTCTGGGCTCTGAGCCTCTGCGGTTATGCAAAGAATTTTAGATTCGAGATTTCAGATTTCAGATTGAAATTTTTGATTTTAGATTGATAGAAATAACGAGCTACAAGCACAACATCTGTTAGGTAAGACAGCGGTCATGATTACAAGCAAACAAGTAGAAGCTCTAGCTCATTCAAATCGAATTCATTTTTATGAAGTCCTGGCGCATAACCTCACGGTGGTCGTTCGTGAAATTTGGTCAGACGAGCGATTGACCAATGCTGAAAAAGTAGATCAACTTCGCGAAGTTAATGAAATCTTGCATCCGTGTCATCGCCAAAATCTGGGGTGTGAGACTCGGCGAAGGTCAATATGACTGATGAAGACCTTATTCGAGATTATTGACAGTTACGCCTCAAAATTTAAATCACTTAAGGAGTCGGTTGATTGGGCAATCAACAAAAGTTACGAAGTAGCCTCCAAGCCAATCACATGAATTTCAATCCAACAATCATTCAATTTCAATCTGAAATCAAAAATCTGAAATCTGAAATTGCGGCCCGCATTCCGCACTCCAAATTATGAATATTTTCGAAGAACGCCGAAAACGCTTCATGGCTGAAATGGATGGCGGTGTGGCTGTTTTTTTTGCAGCGCCGGTGCGCAGAAGGAATCATGATGTTGATTATGAATACAGACAAGATTCCGATTTTTATTATCTAACCGGCTTTGAAGAGCCTGAATCCGTTTGTGTGCTTTCGCCTACAAATCCAGTTCAGCAATACACGTTGTTTGTTTTACCGCGCGATAAAGAAAAGGAAACCTGGACTGGCATAAGGAATGGCGTAGAGGGTGCTGTTGGAAATTACAATGCAAACCGGGCTTATACCACGAACGAACTTCAAGATGTTCTTCCACAATTGCTTCAAAATGCCAAAAAACTTTATTACGCATTTAACAATGATTCTGAAACAGACCGGATTATTTTTGCTGTTCTTGAGAAAATGAAATCGATGCAGCGTTCCGGGGTTGAAGCGCCGGCTGAAATTGTGGATCCCTCTGAAATTCTTTCTGAAATGAGGCTGATCAAAACGCCGGAGGATTTAGAGTCCATTCAAAAAGCGATCGATATATCCGTTAAGGGCCACATTGGTGCAATGAAAGCGGCAGCTGCTGGCAAATTTGAATATGAAATCCAGGCAGTTCTGGAATACATATTCCGCACAAGCGGTTCGCCGAGAAATGGTTATACTTCGATTGTCGGTTCAGGACCGCTTACATGCATTCTGCATTACCACAGTAATAACAGAAAAATGAACGATGGAGATCTTTTGTTAGTCGATGCAGGCGCAGAATTTGGATATTACACAGGGGACATTACACGCACGTATCCAGTAAGTGGAAAATTTTCGCCTGAACAAAAAGCGATTTATGAAATTGTTTTAGAAGCACAAAAAAATGCAATTTCAAAAGCATTGCCTGGAAATTCTCTACTCACAGTCCATGAAGCGGCTGTTCAGGTTTTAACCGAAGGGCTCATTTCAACAGGTTTGTTGAAAGGAAGCGTTCAGGAAAACATTGAAACGGAAACATACAAAAAATATTTCATGCACAAAACCAGCCACTGGTTGGGGATGGATGTTCATGATGCTGGAAAGTATCGAAAAAATGGCGAGTGGCGAATTTTGCAGCCAGGCATGATAATCACTGTTGAGCCTGGAATTTATGTAGGAGATGATAATGAGGACGGCCGGTTCCGAAATATAGGAATCCGAATCGAAGATGATGTTCTCATTACATCAAATGAGCCGAAAGTTTTATCAACACAATGTCCGAAAGAAATTTCGCATTTAGAAGAACTCGTGGGCTCGGGCTGGCAACCATGAAACAAATTCTTTGCGTCTTAGCGGTTATCAGCATCTTTGCATGCAGGCAACAGTCTTCTTCTGACATCAATGCGATCGCTCATCCGGTACACACTGATAGCTTCATGGCAAAGCGGATGGAAACGGAGATTATCGATTTCCGCAAGAAAAAAGATGACGAATTCAAAAAGTCTGCTGACTCTCCATTGCCTGCTGAGATCAAAGTCGTTTTTTCAGGACTTGAATATTATCCAATCGATTGGAAATTCCGATTTGAAGGTCCAGTTCATCGTTATCCCGATCCGAAAAAATTCAGCATGATCACCACCTCCGGTGTGCAACGGGATGCAGTAAAATACGGATATATCAGATTTTTCCTAACTGGAAAAGAATTCAGACTTGAAGTGTATCGATTGCTGGATCTGGCGGAACAAAATATGTTATTTGTTCCGTTCATTGATGCAAATGTCGGAAAAGAAACCTATCCGGCCGGACGTTATATCGATTTGATCGAGAAAGATAATGGTCTTTATGTGATTGATTTCAACATGGCGTACAATCCTGCATGTGCGTATGGTGGGACGTTTCCTTGTCCTGTAACGCCCGACGAAAACCGAATTACTGTCGCGGTTCCTGCAGGCGAAAAAATCCTTTCACTGGCTGCTAAATCGGTGAAAGATAGATTCAATTCAAACTTATGACTGAACGAACGTGTGTTGTGATTTTTCATGAGTCAACCGGCCGCTGCACCGGACAAATCTTAAAAGGCGATGAAGTTGTAAAAGAGCTGAGTTTTTTTCTCGGGAAACTTCACACAACAGAACCTCATGCTGTAGAAACATTGATTCAACAGCGCTATTCAGAATGGGCAAAAGTAAATGGCGTTGGCGAAATCAAAGTAGAATTTCACAAAGATTTAAAAATAAAAGATAAAAAATAAATTCATTTTTATTTTGATTTTTCATTTTTGATCTTGAAATGGCTGCATTGAAAAAACGACGAAAACTCTGGATTGTACTTGCGATCCTCCTGCTAGGCGGCGCTTCTGCAGCCTTTTATGTCTCTAAAAATCGAACCAAAACCATTGAAGTCCAAACCGACTTTGTTAAGACTCAAAGACTTGTTTCCCAGGTTTCTGCATCTGGAAAAATAGAACCAAAGCGTAAAGTCGATATTAGCGCCAGCATTCCTGGAAAAATAATTCAGCTCGATCTGGAAGAAGGTGACGTCGTTCGTAAAGATGCTTTCTTACTTCAGATTGATCCTATTCCATTTCAAGCAGAAGTATCAAACGCAAGAGCCTCGCTGAGCGGAGCACGATCCGAACTCGATTCCTCAATTGCCAGTTTCAAACAAGCCGAACAATCGTACAAACGAAAAGCTAGAATGTGGGATCAAAAATCGGGTGTGATCTCCGAAGATGAATATGAAAGAAGTAAGACCGATTTCGAAGTCCAACAAGCGCGCGTAAGTTCGGCTCGTCATGCTGTTGAGCAAGCCGAAGCAAGGCTGGAGCGTTCTCAAGATGACTTGAATAAAACACGTGTTGTTTCACCGATGAGTGGAGTTGTTGTTCGCAAAGCAGTAGAAGAAGGTGAAGTCGCAGTCATCGGAACGATGAACAATCCTGGAACTGTTCTGCTTACTGTTGCGGATCTTTCAGTTATGGAAGCTGAACTCGAAGTTGATGAAACAGATATTGGTTTGCTTGAGCTTGGCCAGAAAGCAACTGTCACAGTTGATGCTTTCCTTGGAAAAAAATTTTATGGTGAAGTCACGGAAATCGGAAATAGTCCAATTGTAAAAGGCACAGGCAGTCAAGAAGCCACGGATTTTAAAGTAACGATTACTCTTCAAAAACCGGATGTGAACTTGCGTCCCGGATTAACTGCCGATGGTGAAATCATTACTGCAGTTCGCGAGAAGTGTGTCACAGTCCCAATTCAGGCACTCGTCGTCCGCGATCTTGGGGAAAAAGATTCAGCTTTAAAAAATAAACCGAAAGAAGAACGTGAAAAAGAAGGTGTCTTTCTGATGAGTCAGGGAAAAGCTCAATTCCGCCAGGTAAAAACTGGAGTGATGGGCGATATGGATATCGAAATAAAGGAAGGCCTGAATGGCGGCGAACAAATCGTTACCGGCACATATCAGACGTTGCGAGAACTCAACGAAGGCGATTTAATCGAAGTCAAGAAAGAAGAAGACAAAAAAGATAAAAAAGATTCAAAAGAATGATCATTAAGACTGAAGGTCTAAAAAAAATCTACCAGATGGGCGAAGAGCTAGTGAAAGCTCTCAATGGTGTAGATATTGAATTGAACAAAGGGGAATACGTTGCAATCATGGGACCATCAGGTTCCGGCAAATCGACACTCATGAATTTGCTTGGATGTTTGGATACACCATCTGAAGGCGAATACTGGTTAAACGGACAAGCAGTCAGCGCGTTAACCGATGATGAGCTTGCAAAAGTCCGCAATAAAGAAGTGGGATTCGTTTTTCAATCGTTCCATTTACTGCCACGCTACAGCGCGCTTGAAAATATTCAATTGCCGCTTGTGTATAGCAATGTCCCAAGAGAAGAAAGATTGGAGCGCGCGAAAAAAACTCTGGAAGAAGTTGATTTAGCTGATCGTATGCATCATCGTCCAAACGAACTTTCAGGTGGACAGCGTCAGCGTGTTGCCATCGCGCGTGCCTTAATCAATCGTCCTTCCATCTTGCTTGCTGATGAACCAACCGGAAATCTCGATTCCAATACAGGACGCGACATTTTGAATCTATTTGACCGCCTTCACTCAGGCGGAAATACAATCATTCTGGTCACCCATGATCCTGAAGTAGCAGTCCACGCAAATCGCGTGATACGGTTGCGCGATGGTGTTGTTGAATCAGATCATCCGTCAGAAAACGTTGGAGGGCGGGCGTCCCTGCCCGCCGCAACTCATGAGCTTCTTTGAAATTCTCCGGCTTGTCTTAGGTACCTTTCGCGCAAATAAACTTCGAACCTTCCTGACTCTTCTTGGAGTCATCATTGGAGTTACAACTGTCATTACGGTTGTTTCCATTATTCAAGGAATGAATCGTTATGTGATCAGCACAATTACAGAAGCCGGCAGCAATACGTTTCGCATCGATCGTTTCGGCTTAATTACAAATAACGAAGAGTGGGAAGAGGCACAACGACGGAAGGACATGACACTCGAAGATATGAAAATCGTAGAAGAGAATTGCTCGCTGTGCGAGGAAGTTGGCGCATTGTCTGTAGTCCCTTCTTTTTTTAATAACATCACTGTCGATGTTGCTGCCGGACGCGAAACAATTGAAGATCCTGAAGTCTATGGCGCAACGGCGAATATGTCAGATGTCGCCAAACGAACAATCGTTCAAGGAAGATATTTTACGGATTGGGAGCAGGAACACAGCGCATATACAACTGTGTTGGGACACGAAATCGCGAATGGACTTTTCCCGAATCTTGATCCGATCGGGAAAGTAGTACACATCAACAACCGTCGTTTTCAAGTGATTGGAGTACTTAAAAAATACGGGACATTTCTGCATGAAAGCCGTGACAAAGTTGTAGAAATTCCAATCAGCACGTTTCACAAAATTTTCGGCAAACAGAATTACTTGTTCATCATGGTCCGCACAGAAGATGTCGCTCAAATGGCTCAAGCTCAAGATCAGGCGCGCGTTGCATTAAGAGCACGGCATCATCGCAGATACCATGACGATGATGGTTTTGAAATCTTAACAACAGATACTCTTGTCGATTTATGGCGTACTTTTACTGCTGGTGCATTTGCCGCAATGATGGGTATTTCTTCTATCGCGCTTATTGTAGGTGGCATTGTAATCATGAACATCATGCTTGTTTCAGTTGTAGAACGCACATCTGAGATTGGACTTCGGAAAGCAATGGGAGCACGCAGCCGCGACATCCGCAGACAGTTTTTGCTTGAATCGATTTTACTCGCCGCAAGCGGTGGCTTGATCGGTGTGGCATTGGGTGCGGGCGCTGCAAAACTTGTGTCACTTATCAGCTCTCTGCCTTCACGGCTCGAACCAGCACCAGTCATCGCAGGACTGCTTCTCGCGTCATCTGTGGGCCTTGTTTCAGGATTATGGCCTGCAATGAAAGCATCGAAACTGGATCCGATTGTTGCATTGAGATCGGAATGAAAAAACACTTATACGCAGTCAACGAAGCCTTCGTGCAGGCTTTCACATCAATACGAAGTAATAAGCTTCGCGCATTCCTTACAATTCTTGGAATTGTCATTGGTGTCATGGCTGTCATCGGTATGGTTGCAGTCATTGAAGGATTGAATTCCAGCATGATGGAAACGATGCAATCGATGGGTCCACATCTCATTCAGTTTCAGAAACGAGATCCAGTCACGTTCCATCGCCCAACACGCGAACAACGTGCACGTCCGCCATTGCGGCATGAAGATGCGCAAGCAATCCGCGCATTTTCTCCAGCCATAAAATCAGTTTCACCTGAAGCGTATTACTGGGACATGACTCTAAAATATGGAAATGAAAAAACAACAGGAGTTAACTTTGCCGGCGTTGAACCTACATTCGATGAATGCAACAACACGTTCGTTGCATCGGGAAGATTCCTCACCGATTCGGACATACAACATGCAACTTCTGTAATTGTTATCGGACAAGCAATCGTTGAGGCTCTTTTCCCAGGAGGCGTGGATCCGGTAGGCAAAACCATCACAGCAAACAGTTACAAATTTAGAGTCATTGGAGTTTTTGAAAAAAAGGGTGGAAGTTTTATGGGTGGGTCCGGGGATACGTATGTCGTCATCCCCTTTTCGACTTTCATCAAAATCTTTCCAGATGTTTATCGTGAGAATGGAATCAACATCGCGAGCATTCCTCAATCTCCAGAGTTAATGAATGCAGCGATCGATCAAGGCACTGCAGCATTAAGAAAACAGCGAAGACTCAGATCGGATCAACCGAATAATTTTGGCGTACTAACACCGGATAATTTAATCGATACATATAAGCAAATTACAGGCGCGATTTATCTGGTGATGATTGTCATTTCTTCAATCGGGTTAATGGTGGGTGGCGTTGGAGTCATGAACATCATGCTTGTTTCTGTTAAAGAACGAACTCGTGAAATCGGATTACGTAAAGCTTTAGGCGCACGCAGCCGTGATATTTTATGGCAATTCTTAATTGAAGCAGTGACACTGTGCTTGATTGGAGGCGCATTGGGAATCGGTGCCGGAGCCCTTGTCGCTTTATTGGTAAATTCCGTAACACCGTTGCCTGCAAAAGTCAGCCCAGGAGCGGTGATTGCGGCAATTACAGTTTCATCTTCTGTCGGATTGTTCTTTGGCCTCTACCCCGCCCGCCGTGCTGCGAAACAAGATCCGATCCTTGCACTCCACTACGAATAGTAAGGGACCGCAGGCGTCCCGCCTGCATTAGGGACCGCGGACGTCTCGTCCGCATTACGGAGCGCGGACATCCTTGTCCGCATTACGGGCCGCGGACTTCCAGTCCGCAAGCTCAACCGCAAAGACGCCATGAGTACACACAATGAACTTATCGATTGAATTACGGAAACGATTTGAGGAGCGGGTCCGTACATGGAGAGTTGATGTTGATCACGTTACTGAAACCGATACTTCGATTATTGCTTTTGGCAAACGTGATAAACAGCCGGTTGTGCTAAAGGTTATCAAGAATTACGGAGATGAATGGCGAGCAGGCGAAATACTTGATGCATTTGATGGACGCGGAATGGTAAGAGTCTACAAATACATCGAAGGTGCGATGTTACTGGAACGCTTAAGTCCGGCCCAATCGCTCGTGAGCATGACAGATGATGATGAAGCGACAACCGCATTAGCTGCGACGATTAAGAAAATGTCACCGCAAGAACCAATGCACTTTGTACCAACTGTGAAAGTTTGGGGTAAAGGATTCGAGCACTATACAGCGAGTAGTGACAAACAAATTCCAAAGGATCTGCTTTCGGAGGCGCACGAGTTGTACCTGAATTTATGTCGTTCACAAAAGCGGGTACGGCTTTTACACGGCGATTTACATCACGGCAACGTACTGTTTGATGATGAGCGCGGATGGCTCGCTATCGATCCAAAAGGCGTTGTCGGAGAACTTGAATACGAGATTGGTGCCGCGCTGAGAAATCCGATTGAAAAGCCGGAGTTGTTTGCTAATGCTTCAACAATTCAGAAACGAGTCAAACGCTTTGCATCTGAGTTGAATCTCGATGCAATGCGTGTGCTTTCCTGGGCGTTTACCCAAGCAGTTCTCTCCGCAATTTGGACAATCGAAGATGGCTTTCAAATTGATCGTGATTACAGCAGGATTGCCCTGGCCCGGAGACTTTGGCCGATGCTGGATGAATAAACGAACCACAAACTCGTGAAATTCTCTCGCAGGCAAGGATGCCTGCGGCCCGTAATGCGGAGGATGTCCGCGTCCGCAATGCCGACAGGATGTCCGCGCTCCGTATAAACCTAATCTTCTTCGCCGGCGCGCAGATTTTCTAACACGCTGAAGTCTTCCAACGTTGTAGTGTCGCCTGCGATTGTCCCGGTGCTGGCCATTTCGCGCAATAAGCGGCGCATGATTTTGCCGCTGCGTGTTTTAGGAAGCGCGCGCGCAAAGCGGATTTCATCCGGACGCGCCATAGCACCAATTTCTTTCGTAACATGTTTGCGCAATTCATCTTTTAACTGATCGGAAGCCGTACGCTTTCGTTCAAGCGTCACAAAAGCACAAATCGCTGATCCCTTTATTTCATCTGGTTTCCCAACAACTGCTGCCTCTGCAACAAATGGATGACTCACAAGTGCACTTTCAATTTCAGCAGTACCAAGACGATGTCCTGCAACATTCAACACATCATCAACGCGTCCCATAATCCAGAAGTAACCATCCGAATCGCGGCGCGCACCATCTCCGGTGAAATACATGCCTGGAATGTCACTCCAATATTGTTTTTTGTAACGATCAGGATCGCCATAAATTGTACGCAACATAGATGGCCATGGTTTACGAATCACAAGATATCCGCCTTGATTCTTTCCCACAGATTTTCCATTGCGATCTACAATGTCGGCCACAACACCTGGAAAAGGAAACGTTCCGCTGCCCGGCTTCGTTGTTGTAGCGCCAGGAAGCGGTGAAATCATGATTGCTCCTGTTTCCGTTTGCCACCACGTATCAACAATCGGACATTTCCCTTTACCAATAATTTTGTGATACCACATCCATGCTTCAGGATTGATCGGTTCACCCACAGATCCCAGCAAACGAAGCGAACTCAGATTATGTTTCAGCGGCCATTCTTCTCCCCATGAAATAAAAGCGCGAATCGCAGTAGGCGCAGTATAGAGGATTGAAATTTTATGTTTGTCTATAATCCGCCAAAAACGATCCGGCTCAGGCCAATTCGGCGCGCCTTCATACATCACGGAAGTAGCGCCATTCGCAAGTGGTCCATAAACGACATAGGAATGTCCGGTGACCCAGCCAATGTCAGCAGTACACCAGTATGTATCCGTATCTTTGATGTCAAAAATCCATTTTGTTGTGATGTAAACGCCCGTCAAGTATCCGCCTGTCGTATGAACAACACCTTTCGGTTTTCCAGTTGTGCCGCTTGTATAAAGGATAAAAAGCGGATGTTCCGAATCCAATTTTTCAGCTTCACAAACATCCGAGGCATTTTCCATCAATGCATGCCACCAGTGATCTCTGCCTGGCTCCATGCTGATTTCACTGCCAGTTCGTTTAAACACAACAACACTTTCAACAAACGGAAGCTTCCTGACGGCTTCATCCACATTCTGTTTCAACGGAACAACATTTCCTCTTCGAAAGCCACCATCAGCAGTCACGATGACGCGAGCTTGTGCATCAGTAATTCGATCCACCAATGCTTGAGAACTGAAACCTCCGAAAATAACTGAATGTGTTGCGCCGATTCGCGCACACGAAAGCATTGCGATCGCAAGCTCAGGAATGAGCGGCATGTATAAGACAACACGATCGCCCGATTTCACACCGAGTGCTTTTAGAACGTTTGCAAACTTGCAAACCTCGCGATGAAGTTGTTGATAGGTAAGAGTTCTTGAATCGCCAGGCTCTCCTTCCCAAATAATCGCAGCCTTATTCTTGCGCCACGTATCCAGGTGGCGATCCAGGCAGTTGTAGGAGAGATTGATTTTGCCGTCAACAAACCACTTTGCAAATGGCAGTTTCCATTCAAGTACCTTTTTCCATTTCTTGAACCAATGAAGCTCACTTGCAACTTTTGCCCAAAACTTCTCAGGACTCCGGACCGATTGTTGATACAAACGCCTGTATTGTGCAAACGATTTTATTTCTGCATTTTTTGAAAATTCAACTTTCGGCTTGAATAATCGCTTTTCGCTCAAAACGGAAGTTATTTTTTCGTCCGAACCAGCGACAACGCTTTTCTTATTCGCGCGCTTCATGCGGACTACGCCTCCGTAAGCTGAGCGACAATCATTGTGGCAACAAGTTCTTCATCCTTCGCAGCTTTATGAAACCATTCCCACATCGCTTTCACTTTCTGTAGTTCTGCAGGATCGAGCGTACCAAGATCTTCCTTTTCGAGTTCATGAATTTTTGCAATGAGCGCGCCTAAATATTTTGAATACAAATCTTGAATCGATTCAGCTTTTGCAAGTCTGAAATCGCGCTTGATCAACATGTTGCGGCATTCATTGTAAGTCAATGGAGCCGTCATCCACAGTTCTCGCATTTGCTGACGAAATTCCAAGGTTGTTTTCCATCCGAAGAAAGTATCAAGAATGATGAACTTGCCTTGAGGCTTCAGATTCAACTTGGCTAGATTAAAGAGCCTTCCCCAATCGGAAATGTGCCATAACGAAAAGCAATCCAGGATTACATCAAAGCTATCTTCAGGAAATGCATCTGGAAGATGTGATTCTTCCAGTTTTATGTTTTGATCGAGTCCTTTCTCATGCAACAAATTTCGTGTTTGAGCAATTCTTTGACTGCTTGAGTCTACTGCAACAACATTACAGCCGCGTGCCGCAAGCCAGGCTGTAATCGTGCCGCGTCCACATCCTGCATCAAATACTTTTGCGCCTGGTGGAATTTCAGCCTCCAACAATCGCACTGTGTCTTCAAAAAATAAAAATGAATCATGCGCAACCGGCTCTAATAGTCTTCGGATGCGTGCCGTCAGATCGCCATACAACAACTGTTCTTGAATGTTCGCTTCCATAAACCTACTCTGTGTCTTTGCGGTGAATCTTATTTCCCGCTGATTGGAGGATGATAAATCAATTGAATCATATTTCCTTCCGGATCGGGGAAATATGTAGAACGCGCACCATCTCTATGTGTTCGAGGCGGCGCTTTAAGCTTTACTCCATTCGAAATCAAATATTCCGCCCATAAATCAACCTGATCAGGATGCTCAACGAGAATTCCAAGATGATCCAACACTCCTTTTGAAACAACTTCTGAAACTTGATGTAAGGCAAGATTGTCAGAGCCTGAAGTTAAATAAATATTCTCCGGATCAGGCTCCCACTCAATTTCAAATCCCATAATATCGACATAAAAGTGTCGCATTGCATTCATATTTTGAACTTTGAGGGCGAGATGTCTGATTCCTTTTAAAGGAGGACGATTCATCTTTGATCTCTAGCCAATAAACCATACGGAAAATTTCGATAGAGCTCATTATTTAGATATCGTTCTTCCATTGTCTCACCAACTTCTTTTATCCATGCGGATGCACGCCTTTCAAGATTGCTACGTAAAACATTCCGTCCGATCGACTTGATAAAATTTCCATGCAAATCTGTAATTGTCCTTTGCATTGAAACTACGAGAGTTCGAGGCTCCTGCCTGTCGCTGTAATTGATCAAATGTGTGATGTTGATAGAAGATAAAAATGAATGGCTGCTATAAACCAAAATCGAAGCCTGGACATAATCCTCGCCAACTCTTTGTGAGAAGACGTGTCTCAGGTTGATAATAGTCTTCCCTCCCATTTGCTCTTTAGTCCAAAAGAAGAATTCGTCCGATAAGTTTTTCGTATTTGGATATTCCAGAATCTGGTTATGGAGAAGAGGAAAGTACGCCTGAATATGAGGAAACCTGTGAAGATGTTCCTCAACTAAATCGGATGAGACATCGTAATTGCTTTCAGCCGCATCATTAAAACTCTGAATTCCTTTGCTCTTATACTTCATCAAACGGTCAAGAAGAATTTGCCTGTAAACATCGGTAAATGCTTCCACTCCTTTTGATGTACTGATATCTGGACTTTCAGGAACAAGCTTTCTTTCATCAGGCGTTAACATGAGATCACAGGTTTCTGTGCGGCAGTTTAGGAATTCGCGCATATCCGATTCCGTAAACCTGAGAGCTCTTAGATCCTGAAGGTCTGGTTTTGATTTGAATTTACCGATTTGTTGAAAATTCAAAATGCTTCCATAATTTTCGGCATATCGATAGAAGTCTCTGAAAAAATAAACGGGAACGTTATAAACCTGCGCAGCAACAATTCCAAATTCACCGGGAGCTTTATTTTCAATCGAATGCGTAACCATTCTTCCCTTTTGCATGTAGTGCACTTCATCTTTTGAGAATCCAAGCATACGAAGATAAATGGGATACTCTTCGGGATATGCGGCGTAAGCAAGTGAAGCCACCGTAAAAGAGATGAGTAGAAACAGGCTGCACAGTTTTTTCATGAGTCCTCCGATACCTATGACTCATTATAAACCAGAGACATTTTTTACCGCAGAGACACAACGGAGCGCAGGCTTCCAGCCTGCATTACGGGTCGCGGACTTCCAGTCCGCAATTTTCATGCAGGCAAGATGCCTGCGACCCTTAATGCGGACAAGGATGTCCGCGCTCCGAATGGTATGATGAAGTTATGAAAAGAACCGTTGGAGTTCTTGGTTCCTCAGTCATTTGGGATCCAAGGATGGAAGAGAATGCCATCAAAACCGGAAAGCTCATCGCAGAACAGGGTGCAACATTGATCACTGGAGCCACAACCGGATATTCGTTCGCTGCTGCTCGCGGCGCCACAGCGGCTGGCGGCGAAGTGATCGGCTTCTCACCTGCTTTCAACAAACAAGATCACGTTCAGCGCGGACTGCCTGTTACGGGTCACAGCTGGATTGTTTATACGGGCTTAGGCTCACACGGAAGAAATCTTCTGAATGTACGTGCAAGTGATGCTGCCATTTTCATCGGAGGAAGCATGGGCACATTGAACGAATTAACTTTGGCCTACGATGAAGAAAAAATTATCGGAATTCTGGAAGGAAGCGGAGGATTTTGCAATCATTTTAAAGAATGGCTCCCTTCACTCGCAAAACCAGGAAACCGCGCTGTAGTTCTCTACTCCACTGAACCTGAGTCACTGGTACATCAAGTATTCGCTTCAATCCACGAATGAATCCGCTCGTTTCTGTCATCACTTTGAATTGGAACCGCAAAGAAGATGTAGCTAAAACTCTTTCGCTTATTCAAGAACAAACTTACGAATACAAAGAAATCTTGATGGTAGACAATGGTTCCACTGATGGTTCGATCGAAATGATCAGTAAAACGTTTCCTGAAATTAAGATAGTCGCTCTAAAGGAAAACATAGGCGTGCAAGGTTATAACGAAGGAATATCTTCAGCGGCTGGAAGCGTTCTTGTTCTGATTGATAATGATATGGATTTACTGCAAAAAAATACGCTCGAACGAATCGTGAGCGCACTTCATGCAAACGCTAAACTTGGCGCCGTTGCGTTGCAGGTTCGCAAGCCAGACGGAACGTTGTCTCCAAACAATCCGAAGTACTGGGTGGAAAAAGGGAACGATCTTGAAGGATATCCTTGCAGTACATTTGATGGCGGCGGGGTAGCATTTCGAACGGATATCCTTAAACAAACCGGTGTTTATTTGCCGGAATTTTTTGTGTACCACAGCGAAGTAGATCTCGCGACCCGGATCTGGGATTCAGATTACGAAATTCGATACTTTCCTGACATTGCAGTTAGCCATAGAGAATCACCAACGTCACGAAGCATCTACAACCAGACGATGCATTCAACCAGAAATTATTTGTGGTATGTCTGGATTTACTATCCGCGTAGTATGACAATCGGCGAGTCTTTTCATTTTCTTCAGCGCAGTTTTATTCAAAACCTGCGCCAGCGTAAACCACTGACCGCGTGGGTCCATGGAGTTTTCTCTGCCATCTTTGGATGGCCACGTGTCAGGCATCAACGAAAACCTGCCCGCCGCGAAACGATTGAATGGATGCAGTTACTTCGGGAAAAGGATTCCGAAAGAAAAAAATCCATGACCTGACCGGAGTAGGGGCGACCCTTGTGGTCGCCCGTATGGTCGTGAGCAATCTTGCCAGGGCGGCCACATGGGCCGCCCCTACATAATTACTTTTGCTCATTCAAGGCCCAGTCATACTCAAAGTATTCCACTTCTGCACCGGCAGTAATTACATTTGCATCGGACGGGCTGACATATTGCAAAATAAAACCGATCGCTCCCGATTCTTTGCCTGAATATTTTTTTCTTAATTCTTCAGATTTAAACTTTGAGAAATCATCAGAAAACCAATCGAAGATTTGTGACATGCGGATGGTTTTATCAGCCGGTGTAACTTTCACTTTTTCTGGATTGTTCACAAAATCCCGTGCCGCCTGATCAAGCTGCTTTTGAAGCTGGCTTGCGCGAAACGCTTCATTTCTTAAAGGTGGACAGCCAATCGAAGCACAAACAATTGCAAAGTGAATTCTGGGTTCACGAAATTCGGGACGAATAATTCTGTGTTCGATTATATCGAGCGATACTTCCCTTCCAGCAAATTTCGATTTTATGTCTGTCCAAATTCCACGGATTTGTTGAACGCTGTTATCTGGATAAACCATCCCCTTCAAAAGCTGCTTCTTAATCGGATAATGATCAATCACAATTTGAAGAAACCAGCCGTTATAGGCATTGATCCAAAACGCAAGTTCCTGATCGTTGTTCCAGGTCTCATACTCTTGCTGACTCACTGCTTTCAGTTCGTTTACAAAAGCATCGATCGCCGTTCGGTCCTTTTTCAACTCGGAGTAGTTGACAAGACCATTCTGAACATATTTCTTAAGAACAGCATCGAAGTTTGAATACTCATGATCGAATGCGATTGCATGAATCGGACTGCCGATCAGAATCAAAAGCAACGGAAGTATTTTTCTCAATCTTCTATTCTCCATCCTCTATCCTCTATCTTCTATCCTCTATCCTCTTCCTTTCTCCAACGGCACTGCCTCGCATTCGCTCGGCTGCGTGCCTAACTACAAACAACGTGGTAGCATGAAATTTCAGATGAAGAAATGGTCTGTTCTCATCATTCTATCTCTACTTGGCATCACCTTATGGTGGAATAAGGGATACATTTTATATGCCCATCGCAACTGGAAGACTACACCAGAAAGTACATTCGTTCATCATAAAACAGAACGCGTTGATATTGCATATATTCAGAACACGCCGGTCGCTCACAATATCCAACAATTATCAGATGAGCTTGAGAACAATCTCAAACAAGCGGAACAACTGTTAGGCTTGCAACTTCGATCACCGTTGAAAGCTTATATCTATAACACCTTTGAAGAAAAAGGTGCACATGTTAGAGAGATTCGCCTGGCGAATGCAGATCCTGAAAAGAAAACAATCTACTGCATTTGGAACAGACAATTCAACGGGCTTGCGGAACGAATGGAATTTTCGGTTCTACTACATGAGAAGTATGGTAGAGGTTCGGACGAACGATGGAGTCGCGCAATCACAGCCGCGCTAGCTGACCGTTGGAATCATAAAACATTGGAAGAGTGGGAACGATTTTTGTTAAAACGGAATCTCATTCCAACAACATTGAACGAATCACAGCTGAGCGAATTTATCTCGATTCCTTACTCTGCAATCGTCGCAAAAGAAATTTTGAACACAGACGGAATTGATGCCCTCACAAATTTGTATCAAACAGGAACCCTTCCGGCAGAGTATCAATATAAAAATCGTGACCCAAAAGTCGTTCAAGCCGGAACTTACCGGAAACCATTTGAGCCTGTTTTTCAAAAAGGCATGACATATGCCTATTGGAATAGTGTCGATTCTGGTTATGCAGCGGGCAAATCAAAACAATCTTTACGGCTTTTGAAAAATTTAGGCGTCGAATGGATCGCAGCGATTCCATATGGCTTTATGCGAGATCACGATGAGACTGATGTTCGGATGGCAGGACATAGTATTCATACAGAAAACGATGAAAGCATGTTTCAACTTGCTTTAGACGCACAAGAGCTTGGAATCAAAGTTATGTTAAAGCCTCAAATTTGGATTTCTCATGAAGCATGGCCCGGTAAAATTAAGATGAATGATGAGGCGGATTGGAAGCAATGGTTTGAAAGCTATGAATATTGGATCATTCACTATGCAATCGTTGCAGAATTGATGCATGCGGATCTTTTTTGTATCGGCACGGAAATGGTTCAAACAACTGTTCAACATCCACAACGGTGGAGAAAGATTATTTCCAAAATCCGCCAGGTTTATTCAGGGCCGATTGTTTATGCTGCAAACTGGGGAAAAGAATTTGAAGAAATTACATTCTGGGATGCTGTCGATTACATCGGGCTCGATAATTATTATCCCGTACGCAAGTCAGTTAAAGATGATGTGAGGGTAATTCAAGAGGGCTTTGCATTACAAAAAGAAAAGCTTAAATCGATTGCTTCTCGCTGGCGGAAACCAATTTTGTTTACCGAGATTGGTTATATGGCTAATGAAGGAGCGGGTATGGGATCGCAAGAGATTCAATTTTCAAAATATGATGAAATGGCGCAGACCCATTGTTATCGCGCAGCGTTGGAAACATATTGGAATGAGCCGTGGTTTGCAGGAATGTACTGGTGGAAGTGGTTTAGCAATCCGGATGATCGAGGACAGAAAGCCGATGATCATTCACCACATGGACGGCCTGCAGAAAAAATTATTGCGGAATGGTATGCCAGACCTCGTCTCCTGAAATAATCTTTGCTACAATTCATTTCGGAATCGAAGTTAACGTGATTTCTTGAGGTGGACTGAATGCTTTACAGAACGTATTATATTGTGCTTACTATACTTGTAGCAATTACTGCTTCCTCCTGTGATTTCCTGGATGATGATGATTCTGATCCCAATTTGGTTCAAATCCGCGATAATTCATTTGACCCGACAACGCTCACTGTAGCGATAGGACGAACAGTAGTCTGGCGCAATGATGGCCAAAATCCTCATTCTGTTACAAGTGGATCGCCGACTTCATCACCAGGCGCCCGCTTTGACAGTGGTACATTAAATGGCGGCGGCGGATTTACTTTCATCTTTAATGAAACAGGCAATTACCCGTATTTCTGCCGGATTCATGGCTCAAGCCAGTCAGGTACAATTCAGGTCCGGTAACTTTGCATGGAAGCGACCTCCGGCTCTGCCGGAACTCGGACTAGAATTCTACTAGTCGCTTCGGCCGTAATCCTTGAAGTTGTTTTTGTTACTTTACTTTTACTGGGCAATTGGCGTGACCGCATCCCTGAGTTCCTCTTCCTTTTCTTCAGTGCGTTTGCAATTTATTTGTATATTGCCATTCAATTGCTGCATGGGAAACTCAATGAGATTCCATCATCAACACTCATTATTGCGGCTGCTTTTATTTTCCGATTAACAATCTTCTGGAGTGAACCATCACTGTCAACAGATATTTACCGTTATATATGGGATGGGAAAGTCCAAAATGCGGGATTTGGTCCTTATGATCAAACACCGCGAGCGAAAGAACTCGAATTTCTAAGAGACAACAACTACGAAAAGATCAATCATAAAGATTTCTGGACCGCTTACCCTCCTGCAGCACAAAACCTTTTTCGCTTTCTCACTTATATTTCTGACAACGAACGCGTTTTTAAATTCGGAATCGCGATCTTTGATTTCATTCTGATCATTTTCTTAAAGAAATTACTGGACTTTGAAAAACGTCCACCTGCATTTCTTCTTCTTTATGCATGGCATCCGCTTCCGATTGTTGAATTTGGAGCAGCCGGACATATCGATATCGTTTCGATTGCGCTGATGTTTGTTACGCTATACACAGTTTATCGTGGGTTCCCCGCGATTTCGGGCGCAGCTCTCGCATTCGCAACGCTCACAAAATATTTACCTTTGATTTCCCTTCCCTGGCTGATTCGTCGCGGTAGTTGGAAGTTTGTTACGGCATTGTTCGTCGTATCTGCACTCTTGATCTGGCAATACTACACATCGAACAAAATGTTTGCAGGACTTTTTACTTTTTATCGAAAGTGGTGGTTTAACGATTCTTTATTCAGCCTTTTGTATCACTGGCTTGGCGGAGCTGAACCGGCGCGACTGGCAGGCGGTTGTGCCGTCTTGTTCAGTTTTGCTGTTTGCTGGTTCCGCAAATATTCAGTCTATCGATCTTTGCTGATTATTTTCGGAACAATTATCGCGTTCTCACCTGTTGTGCATCCGTGGTACGTTTGCTGGATCATCCCTTTTCTGCTGTTTCATCCAAATTTTGCGTGGCTCTTCTTTAGCGGCTGGATCGCAATCGTATATCTCATCATTTATGTTTACCCTGTCGGCAAATGGAGCCATGAAGATTGGCTTAGACTTCTTGTTTATGCACCGTTGTATTCTTTGTTATTGACCGGCTGGATCCGAGGTATGTTAAACCGCCAAGGCGCTAAGGTCTCAAAATAATCATTGTTGAAGTTTCGCGCCGACTTTGAATTTGATTTTTACATCGTTTTGTAATTGCACGAACAAAACTTTGGGCCGCAGAATTTTCCATTCATCCAAAACAACAGCCATTTCCCCATCGGCAGTAAGAGTATCTTCTGAGAGTTGTAGATTCACAGGGACACTTACCTGTTTTTCCAATCCATGCATTTTTAAAGTGCCTTGAATCGTAGCTTTCTGCATCTGTCCTGGCTTTAGTTCTTTTTGGTCTGCCTGGATTGATTGGGAAGTGAATTCAATAAATGGATAGCGAGATACTTCCATACATTTATCGCGAAGATCTTTATCCCTTTTTTCATTTTGTGTATCAAATGATTTAGGATCGAGCTTTAAATCAATTTTTGCAGTTGTAATATCTGCAGGATCTCCCGTAATCGTTCCAGAAAACCGGTTGCCTGTTCCATGAACCTCATGCATTTGAGCGCTGACATCAAAATTCACAGAAGATAAACGTGGCACTACAACATATGTCTGCGTTTCTGAAAATCCTGAACAAGGAAGCAGGAGAGCCAGAAAGATCCAGATCAGTTTTTTCATGGAATGAATCTCCTTTTGTCACCCATCGTTTGAATGTAATCAGTATATTGAATTAAGGCATGTTCCTCAGCCTTGATCCGTAAATATAAAAGAATACCAAAGACGAAGATTACAATCCCGCCCGTAATCAGCGCTTTCCCCATCAATGGTAAAGCGATGATTTCAGTGAGCACTGCAACATAATTTGGGTGCTTAATCCACCGATAGGGCCCTTTGTTGACCATTTGACTGCCCGGCACAACCAAAACCTTCATGCTCCAAAACGGTCCCAAACTAGAGATGGCCCAAAATTTTAGTGCTTTTGCTGCAACGACTAAACCGCCAAAAGTAATGAGCCATGCGGTCGATAATACGGGTTGGGTAATAAAATATTCGGTGAGTGATCCAAAAAATTTCACGGCATATACAAGAGCCATCCATGGCAGTAAGTGAGGTGCAATATCGATTGCGCCTTTTTGAAGAGTGCTTTTGAATTTCGTCTTGAAATTGCGAGCTCAAAGAGTGTTTCAACAAATAACAATTACAAAAATCGGATACACGAATTCTTTTACCCCAAAGACGCGAAGTCAGAACGTATGGGTTGAAAGGAACAGTTCCCCCTTCATACCGCTTTTCAGAAAGAGGTAATTGTTGTAAATCAAAGCGAGACCTGCGCGCCAGTTATATCTCCAGAGCCGGCTATTTCGAAGTAATTTTGGATTCCAGTACAATTTTGCTCCTTCTTTCAGCATCAGACGGCTCAATTGTTTTTGGGAAAGATGTTCGGTCCGGACGTTCGCAATGAAACCGTTATACCGTGTGAGATCATCAGCATTCGTAACGAGTCCCATATCAATCAGATCTTGCCTCATTTGCGTTTTTGGATACGGTGTTAGTGTCTGAACAATGGGATGATCAACACCGATCTCGAGGCAATAATTAAATACTGCACGAACATCTTCAGCATCATCCGCCGGATTGCCAATGATGAAACCGCCGAGAACTACAATGCCATTTTCTTGAAGATATTGAACCGCTTCGCGAGTGCGAGCATTAATTGTACTTTTCTTAAAGAGTTCCAGGTTCCGTTTATTTCCGCTTTCAATTCCTAAAAAGGCAAACTTAAAACCTGCGCGTGCCATTAATTTTGAAAGCTCGCGGTCTGAAGCAATTCCGATTACAGTGGCCTGCGTCATGTAATCCATTGTGTTCAGATTATTCCGAATAATTTCTTCGCATAAAGCTTTCATCCGGACAACATTAAGCGTGATGTTATCATCCACAAAAAACACGCCATATGTTCCGCGTTGCTTTAGTATTTTCAGATCTTCAATCACACGTTCGATCGGAAATTCACGAAAACTTTTTCCATACATCCTTGTAATGCTGCAAAAAGTGCATGGAAACGTACACCCTCGCGTAGTCTCTGCACAATCGAATTTGCGTTTTAAATAATGAAAATGATCCAGAACCCGAACTTCTCTGCGAGGCAAAGGCAAATTGTCCAGTTCCAGGAGTGGCGCTGGATCGGCGTGGGAATAAGAACCATCACTTTTGCGATACGATAATCCAGGTATCCCGTTGTAATCGTCATCGCCGCTTTGTAACCGTTCTAACAGACTGCGGAAAATAGGTTCACCTTCTGCACGAATTAAAAAATCGACAAACGAAGCATCATCAGATTCTCCAATCTCGCGATGAAGTAAAGTCGCATGATATCCACCCACAGCGATTTTGCACTGAGGCCTGATCGCTTTGATAAGACGTGCGAGATGTGATGCTGTACGATATTGAAAACTCATCGCACTCAATCCAACAAGATCCGGCTCAAATTCGGTGACGAGCTTTGTAATGGTGCGGCTAATGTGACGATTTTTTAAATTCAGATCGATGATCTTAACTTCAATATTTGATGGGAGACTTCCAGCAAGAGAACAAAGCCCAAGATTGGGCATTTTCATTACTTGATCGAAACAACTTGCGTTGTCCGGCATGGCCACTAGTAGTACTTTCATACAACCTCACTGTGTAATAGCACCATAGCATTTCATAGCACCGGCAGGGGAGCAGAGGAGCGGAGGAGCAGGGGAGAAATTACTTTGGAAACCACTTCTCCCCTGCACCCCTGCCCCCCGGCACCCCTGCGCTATCAAGAAAAAATTACTCGAAGTAAGAATCTAAGATTCCAAACTTCCTCTACCGGAACCGCGCTGCCGACCGCGCTTACCATTGCATCAGCGAGTTCCATATCTCTGGAAAATCGGCTGATCAACATTTTCGAAATTTTCGGATGAGGAATCGCAAGTTGAAAAAGCCGGTTCAGCGCATGCTTGCTTGAAAACATTTTACGCCTTTTCGAATCATATTTGCGAAGAAAATCATCGTCAAATTGTTGGGTTTTGAATGCCTGATCCAGCACTTCGGAAGCTAATTCAGCGCTAACGAAAGCATAATTAATCCCTTCGCCTGTGAATGGATCGATAAATCCGCATGTATCACCGACAAGCATCGTATGCGAACCGCTTGTATGTACGGTATCGTAAGCCAGAGGGCCGGCGCTCAAGATCGTCGAAGGACGTTTTGCGCTACGAAAACGGGCAGAAAGATGGCTCTCTTCAATGCGTTCTTGCAGAAACACTAATGGATCAGCATCACCGCCGGGATAATCTTTTTCATCAACCACAAGTGCGACGTTCGCAAGTTTCTCATTCAATGGAGCAATACCAACATAACCTCCGCGTACCAGATGTACTTCACCAAAAGTAGATAACTCCGGTATCCCTTCGAAATAAGTTTGAAAGGCGTACTTGCGCAAATTTGGCATCCCTCGAACCCAGCCAAAAGTTCTCCCTATCAAATTGTTCCGGCCATCTGCACCAATCACAACCTTTCCATAAATCTCAAATGGCTCACCATTGCCGTCTATTCCGCGGATTCCTTTGACGTGGTTATGATTGAAAATCAGGTGCTGTGCGCGGTGAGCTTCATGGATGCGAATGCCCGCCTGTCGAGCATGACCAACGAGCAAAGTATCAAACGCTTCACGCATGACAGCATACCCACTCACTCCCCGAAATGATCTGTAATGACCTGTAAAGGAATGACCATTCGAGTCAAAAATCTTCATTCCATAAATTGGAAACGGTTGAAGATTCAACAATGGTTCATGTAACCCATGCTTCTGAAGCCATCGAACTGCTTGCGGATTGAGAAATTCGCCACATATTTTCTTTCTAGGGAATGTTGCTGGATCCAGGATCTCAACAGCATAGCCTTTTTGTGCCATTAAAATTGAAATCGCAATTCCGGCAGGACCGGCTCCCAGGACGACAATATCAGGTGGCATAATTAGAATTTATATCATGGCGCTTAGTGTGTCATGATCTTTATACTCTAAAAATATGACAACGCGCGTCGTTATAACTGGGATCGGTGTTCAAAGTCCAAATGGAAATAGCCGATCTGAATACTGGGATGCGTTATCCGCAGGTAAAAGTGGTCTTGATACTGTAACTCTTTTTCCAGTAGATGGCCTGGCTTGCACGGTCGTTGGTGAAGTAAAAAACCTCACGTATGAATGTCTTCCTCCGAAAGATAGACGCCGTGTTCCACGAATCGTTCCTCTTGCAGTTCTCGCATCTGAAGAAGCATTAAAAGACGCGGAAATTCCTTACGCTACACTCACTGAGAATCAAAGACAGGATGTTGGTGTTTTTATTGGAACCGGTGGTGGGGGTCTTGATTTTGCAGAACGTGAATATGAAAAATTTTTCTCACCGGTTGAAACGCGCGTAAGTCCATTTGCAATCGTTTCTTCGTTTGTTGGAATGGTTTCCAGCGAAGTGAGTATTCATTTTGGATTTCGTGGTCCGAGCCACGTACTATCAACAGGCTGCACAAGTTCAACAGATGCGATTGCGTATGCGGCAAGCATGATCCGGAGCGGCATGGTGAAATATGCGCTTGCGGGTGGGGCTGAAGCCTGCATCACTCCCGGAATTCTTACTGGTTTTGTGTTGATGGGAACAACTTCGACAAAATGGAATCATGCGCCGCAGCGCGCGTCGCGTCCATTTAATGCGGATCGAGATGGTTTCATTCTTTCCGAAGGTTCGTGGATGTTTGTTTTGGAAAGTTACGAAAGTGCGGTTGCAAGAAATGCAAAAATTTACGGAGAAATTGCAGGATATGGTTCGACATGCGATGCATACCATAAATTTCAAATTATGCCCGGAGGCGATGAATCAGCGCGTGCTGTTCAAAAGGCACTCGAATCTGCCGGTCTTGTGACGGATGAAGTTGAGTACATCAATCTGCATGGAACGGCCACGAAACTTAATGATGAAATTGAAACTCTGGCTATGAAAAAAGTCTTTAATAGCCGTGCGCATCGCATTCCAAGCAGTTCCACAAAATCGATGATTGGCCATCCGCAAGGGGCTTGTGGAGCGGCTGGAGTTGCTGCAGCATGTCTGGCTTTAAATGAATCCGTCATCCACCCAACAATAAACATCGAAAATCCTGATCCACTTTGCGATCTGGACTATGTGCCAAATCAATCTCGCAGCGCCAGCGTGAATATCGCATTGTGCAATTGCATTGCCTTTGGTTCAAAAAATAGCGCCCTCGTTTTGAAAAAGGTAGACTAGGAAGATCGGAGCGCGGACATCCTTGTCCGCATTTCGGGCCGCAGGCATCTTGCCTGCAAAGTTCTTTTTCTCGTTCTTTTTTTGTTGTTAAATTACAATTCGAAACCCATAATCCGCATACCGCATTCCAGGTGGGATTGAACTGCGCGCCGCGCATCGTGTGATTTTGATTTGATGACGCCATGAACCACCACGAGAAGATCTGCGGGTTCCCTTTGGTGGACCTTTTGGATTTTCAAAAAGCGAACTTGAATAATATTCGCGATCGTACCAATCACAGCACCATTCATGCACATTCATTCCCATATCATGAATCCCAAATTCATTCGGATTAAATGACCCAACAGTCTCTGGTCCGTTTAAAAAACGCTGATGCAATTCCGGCCATTCATCCCATGTTCGGATTCCCCAAGGATAAATATTTCGTGGGTTGCCTGAAGTAGCGGCAAATTCCCATTCTGCTTCGGTTGGCAATCGATAAAGCTTTCCGGTTTCTTTTGATAGCCAGTCGCAATACGCTACTGCATCAAACCAACTAACACTTGTTACAGGTTGGTCCGGATGATCAAAGCCTGGTTGCAGCGAATGGTTTACTGCAAATTCCTTGAACTCTCGATTTGTAACGGGAAAACGTCCGATTTGATATGGACTAACAAAAACTTTGTGTACCGGTCGTTCGTCATCGGAACCATTTTCGGATCCCATGAGAAAAGTGCCGCTGGGGATAGAAATAAGTTCGACAATAGTCACAAAAAACTCTTGCAGGCAAGATGCCTGCGGCCCTTAATGCGGACAGGATGTCCGCGCTCCGAATTTCTAGACTGGCTTTTTGGTTTCACGTTTTTGCAAATCGTAGTATGTGATCAATTGTGCGCTCATGCTGAACATGAAATAGGCCCAGCCCCATTGCAAAATTACAAAAAGACGATTACGAAAGCCGATTAAAAACATGATGTGAACCAACAGCCATCCAATCCATGCAATAAATCCGGAAATTTTCAGCTTTCCGATGTACCCTACAGCCGCAGCACGACCGATTGTGGCAAGACTCCCTTTATCCCAATATGAAAATGGTTTGATCGATTTTCCTTTTAATTTGGCTCGAATCGATTTTGCGGCGTATTGTCCCATTTGAATCGCTGCCGGTGCGACTCCAGGCACCTGTTTTCCTTCTGCATCGATAACAGCCGCTGTATCTCCGATGACTAAAACTTCCGGATGACCATCGATTGATAAGTTTGTGTTTACTTTGACTCTTCCAGCACGATCGATTGAAGCACCAAGAGATTTGACTAACGGTGAAGCTGCGACTCCGGCGGCCCAGAAAATACATTCAGTCGCAATCTTTTCATTGCCTACATAAACTGCTCCCTCTTCAATGTTTGTTACAAGCGAATTCGTGCGCACTTCAACTCCAAGTTTTTCCAGTTGCCTTCGCGCACTTTCAGATAAACTTTCCGGATACGCCGGTAAAACTCGAGGACCGCCTTCAAGCAAAATCACTCGCGACTGGCGTGAATCTATATGCCGAAATTCTTCAGCAAGTGCTCGCCGTGCAACTTCTGAGATTGTGCCTGCCAATTCAACCCCTGTGGGCCCAGCACCTACAATTACAAACTTCATCAATGCTTCGCGCCGTTTTTGATCTGGCTCTTTTTCCGCTTCTTCAAACGCTGTCAAAAACATGCGCCTCATTTCGATCGCATCTTCCAGTGATTTCAAGCCGGGAGCAATTTGACTCCACTCCTCATGTCCGAAATAGGCATGTGTTGCGCCTGTTGCAACAATCAAAAAGTCGTAGGAGATGAATCCGTCTGTACAGTCAACTCGCTTCCGTTCAACATCAATCGATTCGGCCTCAGTCATCAATACCTGAACATTTTTGTAACGGCGAAAGATTTTGCGAATTGGCTGAGCAATATCACCCGGCGAAATGGCTGCGGTTGCTACCTGATACAAGAGCGGTTGAAATAAATGATGATTGCTGCGGTCAATAATCGTGATTCGCAAAGGCGCTCTGGCAAGATTTTTCACCGCGTAGAGACCACCAAAACCTGATCCAATCACAACTACATGCGGGTTCGAATTCTGTTGCGAATGCTTGATTTCGGTGAACATAAGTCCAGGATTTAACACGAAGACACTAAGCACCAAGGATCACAAATAATAATATTTCTTTTTTCGTCATTTTAGTGCCGTTGTGTCTTCGTGCTGAAATCAACCTCCAAGTTTATAATAGTTAGTGTCTATGGAACTTAAGAAGATTAACGACTATTTATGGGAAATTCCAAAAACAGGCGGGATGCGTGTGCCTGGCAGAATTTACGCAAGCGAAGAATTTCTAGATGCGATCAAACAAGATGATTCGCTCAAGCAGGTTGCAAACGTGGCGCATCTGCCGGGAATCGTTAAGTATTCGATTGCCATGCCTGATATTCATCTTGGTTACGGATTTCCGATTGGCGGAGTTTGCGCAACGGATCCAGATGCAGATGGAGTTATTTCGCCAGGTGGAGTTGGTTACGACATTAATTGCGGTGTGAGATTAGCTCGCACTAATCTGAAAGAAGAAGATGTGCGCGACAAACTGCATGATGTTGTCCGCAATCTCTTTTATCACGTACCATCCGGCGTTGGATCTGCAAGCGGAGTTAAAAAGTTAAGCAAGCCTGAGTTACATGAAATTCTTGGTAAAGGATCACGCTGGGTTGTTGAGAGAGAAATGGGAACGGAAGATGATCTCGCGCGAACGGAAGAATATGGTTGTTTGAAGAGCGCCGATCCTGATTCTGTTTCAAAAGAAGCCTTCGATCGCGGAAGCGGTCAACTTGGCTCATTAGGATCCGGAAACCATTTTCTTGAACTCGACATTGTTGATGAAATCTTTGATTCAAAAGTCGCCGAGGCTCTGGGTTTAGAACAAGGAAATCTTTGCATTTTTATTCATAGCGGTTCACGCGGACTCGGACATCAGGTTTGTCAGGATTATTTACGAACGATGCAGTCTGCAATGAAACATCATGGAATTCAATTGCCCGATCTTCAGCTTGCTTGCGTACCGGTTCGTTCCGAGGAAGGCAGAAGTTATCTCGGTGCGATGGCTGCTGCTGCCAATTTTGCATGGGCAAACAGGCAAGCGATGATGCATCTTGCAAAAAAGGCGATCGTTGAATCAATGAAGATGTCTGAAGAGGAACTGGGTTGGCGTCTTGTTTATGATGTTTGTCACAACATCGCAAAATTTGAAAAGCATCGAATCAATGGCAAAGAAAAAGAATTGTGTATCCATCGCAAAGGAGCAACTCGCGCTTTTCCGCCGGGTCACGCTCAACTTCCTGAAGTGTATCGTGATCTCGGCCAGCCTGTTCTAATTCCAGGTGACATGGGAAATGCATCGTATGTTCTTGTTGGAACAAACAAAGCGATGGATGAAACGTTCGGCAGTTCATGCCATGGCGCAGGACGTGTGATGAGCCGTAAAAAAGCAACGGAAACTGCACGCGGACGTAACATCATTAATGAAATGAAAAAGAAAGGCATCAGCGTAATGGCAAAAGGAATGCGTACCGTTGCGGAAGAAATGCCTGAAGCGTATAAGAATGTTCACGCAGTTGTAGATGTAATGCACAACTCCGGAATCAGCCGTAAAGTTGTACGCCTCCGCCCCATCGGCGTCGTGAAAGGATAGCTTTGCGTCTCTGCGGTTAATGCTCGAACTTCTGCGCGATTGGCATGCGCCGGCCAAAACCAAAAGCTTTCGTCGTAATTTTTAAACCGATTGGAAGTTGTTTGCGTTTATATTCCGCACGATCAACCATCCGCAAGATCTTTTGTACAAGCGCTGCATCCGCACCAGTACGCGCTACAATTTCTTCCACTCCAAGATTATCTTCTACGTAACCCTCAAGAATGGGATCCAGAGTTTCATACTGCGGCAATGAATCAGAATCCTTCTGTCCTGGACGAAGTTCAGCGCTTGGCGCCTTTGTAATTGTATTTTTCGGAATAATTTCGCGTTCACGATTCATGTGATTTGCAAGTTCATACACCATTGTTTTCGGCAGATCGGAAATCACAGCAAGACCGCCGCAGCTATCGCCATATAAAGTGGTGTAGCCTACAGCAAGTTCGGATTTATTTCCTGTGCTTAACAAAAGAAAATTGTATTTATTCGAAAGAGCCATCAACAAATTTCCGCGGATCCGTGCTTGCAAATTCTCTTCCGTTACGTCTTCAGGAGCGTCTTTGAAAATCGGTTTTAATTCCTTGCGGTATACATTGAACGTATTTTCAATTGGGATAATTTCATATTTGATCCCTAAGTTTTTTGCGAGCGCGACAGCGTCAGAAATTGAATGGTCCGAAGAATATTGTGATGGCATCATCACACCCAGTACATTTTCTGCACCTAGCGCTTTCACCGCGAGCACGCATGTGACAGCGGAGTCCACACCCCCGCTCAAACCCATATGCACTTTTGAAAAGCCGCATTTAGATACATAGTCACGTGTCCCAAGCACAAGAGCCTTTTCGGCATTTTCGATCATGCTATTGCTGCCAGAACGGATAATCGGTTCTTTAGAATCCAGATCGAAAATCAAAAGGTCTTCTTCAAAATCTTTCGCGCGCGCGACGACTTCCCCTTCCGGAGAAATGATGATGCTTCGTCCATCAAAAATTAGTTCATCATTTCCACCAACCAGATTCACATAAACCACATACTTCTTATATTTACGCGCTTCATTCTGTAATAAATTGTGACGCTCTTCCCACTTTTCTTTATGATACGGAGACGCTGAAATATTCAAGATGTATTCGGCGCCCATTTTGACTTGAATCTGTAACGGATCGGTGTGATATAACGGCCGTGAAAATGAATCCTTGTCATTCCAAACATCTTCACAAACTGTAACGCCAACCTGATGACCTTCAATCATCACAAGATCATGAGTTCTTGCAGGTTCAAAATAACGACCTTCATCAAAGACATCGTAGGTAGGCAGCAAAGTCTTTCGATGAATCGAAACAACTTTGCGGTCGCGAATGACAGCCGCGGAATTAAAACACGGTTTGCCTTGAGGTGCGCGGTTCGGTTCTGCGAAACCGACTACAACATCGATCCCTTCAATTTGCTCAGCGAGCTGATTTAGTGCTGTGAGATTCGCTTCAATAAAATCCTGTTTTTCCAAAAGATCTTTCGGAGGATAACCGGCGATCGCCAGCTCCGGAAACAGGATAATGTCGGCCTTCCCTTTTGCCTGCGTTGTGTAATCGAGAATCTTTCGTACGTTCTCTTTCAACGCACCTACGGTCGTATTGATCTGTCCAAGGGCAACTTTCATATGAATAGATTAATGTGACCCAACCCTGGCGGCAATGCTCTTGTGCAAATCAATCAACGTCTCGGAGAGATTGATCTCATACTGCGCTGGCTTTTCAAGATCGTGAAATTCATTCGGAAGATGAGCCAGATTACCTAGAGCAAATTTCCTTGAGTCTTCAATTGTTGGGAGTTCCTCCACCAGCACTCCGTTTTTCATAACGTCTTTAAGCAGTGGAATTCCAGGTTGTGGTACCGGCTCATTTTCAAGTGCAATTACATCCTTCTTATAAAAACCACCTGCTTCAAATCGAAATACTTGTTTCTTACCTGGATACGATGGCTTGTCTGGGCTTGTCTTAATTTTTGGAACCATGCCTGTATCGCTTTGGAGTTCTACCATTTTATAAACTCCGCTCATTGCAGGGTCATCATATGAAGTAGCTAGTTCAGTTCCAACGCCAAAATAATCTACAGGAACGCGATTCTTAAGAAGATCATGAATTTTATATTCATTTAAATCACCTGAAAGGAAAATTTTGACGTCTTGCATTTTGTTGCGATCAAGAATGGTTCGAACCTTTCGCGCAAGTTCCGCAAGATTTCCGCTATCGATTCTGACAGCTTTAACATCTACGAGTTCTTTTATTTTTTCTGCAGCAGCAAGAGTGTCATATGTATCGATTAACAAAATTGAGTCATTGGGAAACACATTTTGGAAAGCTTTAAATGAATCAAGTTCGGTTGGAAAGGCCATGATGAATGAGTGTGCTGCGGTGCCAAACACTGGAATGCCGCACATTTGTCCCGCAAGTGTATTGGATGTGCCAATGCAGCCTCCAATGTAAGAAGCGCGCGCAGCATATAATGCCGCCTGTGGTCCATGTGCACGCCTGCCGCCAAATTCAACGCAGGGAACGCCCGATGCAGCCGTGGTGACTCTGGCTGCTTTTGTTGCGATCATCGATTGCATGTTCATCACGGAAAGCAAATACGTTTCCGCGATTTGAGCTTCAATCAGCGGAGCTGTAATTTGCAGTACAGGTTCCAGCGGAAAAATCGGTGTACCTTCAGGAACTGCGCGAACGTCACCGGTAAATTTCAATTCTGATAGAAAATCCCAAAAACCCTTCTCTACGTGTTTAAACACTTCCAGAGATCGCAAATAATTGATCGATTCTGCTGTGAATCGAAATGAGGTGAGATAATGCAATGCCTGCTCAAGTCCTGCGGCAAGAATATACGAACGATTGAGAGGCAGCCTTCGAAAATACAACTCGAAGGTCGCTTGTTGGTTCAAGCTTTGAGACCAATACGCTGCCGACATTGTGATCTCGTACAGGTCCGTTAACAGCCCGATTTCGTCTTCTTGAATCAACAACGATCGCAGCATAGATGTATTTTATACGGAGCGCGGGCATCCTGCCCGCATTACGGGACGCAGGCATCTTTGCCTGCATTACGGAGCGCGGGCATCCTTGCCCGCATGGCCGCGCGCAAGCGTTACAAATTCCTAATCATATTATCGAATTGTGAGAAAATGATCTGGAGTTGATTGCCTCGAAAGCAACGATTTCACACTTGGATCTATAGTGAACGAAACAACTAACAAGCAATCTCGTGGATCGGCATTGCAATGGGCACTTGCGGCCGCTCTGTTGGTCATGCTGGTGGCAGCTGGCTATCTACTGCGTGAACAGATGGTAATGCATGATCGAATTGCACAATTACAAAAAGAACGGGATTTACTTGAACGACGCGAACAACAGTTGCAGCAACAGGTTTCTAACCAAGAGTCCGCGGAAGCCGAAACAAAAAAAGAACTTTCTGACGTTCGCCAAAAACTGACGCGAGCTCAAAGACAACTTGCATCTCAACAGCGACCTCAAGAAGACCCAGGCGATGTGAAAATCGTCGAGTTAAGTCTATCGCCTCAAACTAGAGCGTCCGGAAAAGTACAACTCCTCCCGCTTCCTCCAGAGGTCGATTATGTCGCAGTTACATTGCAACTAGAAAATACCGGCTTTTCCGAATATCAAGTCGCGCTAAAGGATCTTGATGCGGACAAATCTCTCTGGCAAAGCAGCAAACTTAGGCCTGTTGGAAAAACAGTTCAATTTGGGATGCCAGCCAAATTCGTCGAAGAGGAAAATTATATCTTTGAACTTTCCGGATTCACCGACGATGTGCCTGAGGTAATCAGCGGTTACCCATTCAAAGTTGTAGTGCAGTGACATTGAGGTCGAAATCCCACAATTGGAAAAGGCCTACCAAATACGGCCGTTCAGTCGATTCAGCCTACGTCTTTGTTATTGAACTGCTTTTGAATTGATAGCAGATGACGTAGGAGGCAACAAAATGACTAGAATCGGCTCGAATAATCCCACCACCGATCCTGCCTGGATGGATCAGAAAATAAACGAATAATCAGGAACTCACGGCAGATGAAAACAAAATAGCCGAAAGACAAACTGAAATCCTTACCGAGACTCTAAACACTTTGAATCAACCCGTTCAGAAAGGCGACATCAAAGCAGCCAAAGCAAGAGTCGATCATCTTGAAAACACGTTCAAGAACCTCTCGACCGAAGACAAACAATATATGTACAACCTGCTTACATCAAACGCAGGCCTTGCGGAGAAATTGGAATACAAACTCTCTGCATTCAGCAGGGAGAAACTTCTAAAAACACTCAATCCGGACCATACAACTTCACAAAAAGTGAAAGAGAAAATTTCACAGGAAGCGAAGTCGTCGAAAACATCTGAGTTGAATACTTCAGGTACGGCCCGTCAGTTGGAATTACAAAAATCCATTCCCTCTGTTCCCCTGGGCGGGAGAGATTTTCAAAACAAGATCTCGAAAGATTCGGGAATTCCTTCTGTGCCTCTTGGCGGCAAAGATTTTCAGCAAAAGATCTCTCAGGATTCAGGTATCCCTTCTGTGCCACTTGGAGGTAAAGATTTCCAAGACAAAATTTCAAAAGAATCCGGATTTCCTAATTCCGTACCGCTGGGTGGTGAAGATTTTCAGAAGAAGCTTCCTACTGAAACGAAATTCCCATCCATACCCTTGGGCGGCGCGGATTTCCAGAAGAAAGTCGACCAAGACCCGGGAATCCCGTCAGTGCCTTTAGGCGGTACGAAAATCAAAGAATAGTTGATGCAAGTCTAAGACGACAGCACCAAAAGAATTAGAATTTTTGCAGGCGAGACGTCCGCGCTCCCAATTAATAAATTGCGTTGATTCCAATTTACGGCGAAAATAGCAGACATGGGACTGCGCCTGCTGATCATTGATAATGACCGGCTAATTCTTCAACAGCTGGAAGATGGCCTTCGCGAGGCTGGTCATGATGTATATAAAGCTGCAGATGGAATGGAAGGTCTGCAGAGAATGCGGGAAAAAAAGCCAGATGCAGTTCTTCTTGATCTGGTTCTTCCAAAAATCGATGGCTTCCGTTTTTGCCAATACGTTCGCGAAGATGCTGAATTTGCGCGCCTTCCACTGATTGCGGTCAGCGCTGTCTCCCCTGCCGAATTAAAAAGAGCGATCGACTCCGGAGCGACCGCAGCAGTCGCAAAAGAATCGATTCAGGATTTGCTTCCGAAATTAATGACCCTCCTTGAACAATTTACGCCTGTTCACAACAATGAAGCTTCTGCCGCCGCATCTGCAAGCGAAATCACAAAAGAACTTTTGCAGGAACGTGCGCGCTTTTTGAATTTGCTGAACTCAATGCCTGAAGGTGTCCTTGAATTGGATAACGAACATCGTGTCATTTATATGAATTCTGCCGCGTCACGAATGTTGGAGCAGCCGGAAGCTGCTGTTGCAGGTAGAAATTTTCGCGAATTGTTTGAACCTTCAATTCAAACTTCGATTGGCGACATGCTGATGCATATCTCAATTGGAACCGTCTCATCGGTTCAATCCGATTTTGATGTTGAAGAGCGAACGCTTCGAATTGCATTGAATGCAATTACAACTCAGGGCTCATTTGCGGGCTGTGTAGCTTCATTGCGTGATGTATCCGCAGAGAACAATCGACTTGAAGATGAAAAAAACCGTACGAAGGCAATCATTGACAGCATGATCGATGGGGTCGTGCTTGTAAATCTTCAGGGCGAAGTTGTGCTCATTAATCAAGCCGCGAGAAAATTACTCCACCTTTCACGAAGAGAAGATCACCTGACTGTGAAAGCGTTGGAAGAAAGCTTGACGGGTTCATCATACGACATTACACGAGGCTTAAGCAGAAGTTTTGTTTCTCAAATCGCATTACAAGAAGAGATTCGAGTGTTTGAAAGAATGCTCGCACTGCATGTCTCCCCTGTGTTTGATACAGATGGAATTCAGATTGGAACATTTGTTTTGATGCGCGATGTTACTGATGAAAAAACACAAGAAGATCGCAGGAACGAATTCCTGTCTGTTATTTCACATGAACTGCGTACACCACTTGCGAGTATTCGCGGCTCATTGGATCTTGTCTTCAAAGAAGTGCTGGGTCCATTAGGTGAAAAACAGCGAAGATACCTGGAGCTTGCGCGAACGAGTTGCGAAAAGCTGAATACAGTAATCGGCGATTTGCTTGATCTATCGAAATTCGAAAAAGGCCGGATGGAGATCAAGCTGGGTCAAGTGATGTTAAACAGGATTGTTGATGAAGTAGTAGAACGTTTCCAACCGTATGCGATGGAAAAAGGAGCCAACATTCGATTTTCGCATCCGGAATCAGAGGCTCAAGTTTACGGAGATGGAAATCGTTTGATTCAGGTTTTGAACAATTTGATCAGCAATGCTGTGAAGTACACGCCGCCTGGCGCCAAGATTGAAGTGGAATTATTTGTTCCCGCGATTATGCCGCCGCAAGTTGGAGTCAGTGTAAAAGATAATGGTCCAGGAATACGGCCGGAAGAATTGGATCGCATTTTTGATAAATATACACAGCCTTATCCATCAGCGGGTCCAGGAGGCACCGGACTGGGACTTGCGATCAGCCGCAGCATCATTGAAGCGCATCGCGGAAAGATTTGGGTTGAAAGCACACCTGGCAAAGGTGCAAAATTTATTTTCATTCTCCCTGTTGAAAAAAGGAGCGGACAATCACCTGAAATTTACGCCGAACTTACGACCCTCGGCCGCCGCGAAGAACTGGATGGTCTTGTTGTCAGTGGCGATGAATCCGCAGCCTATGCATTAAAAGGAATTCTAATGGAACGCCGCTTCCGCGTCACCATTGCACGAACAATCGAAGAAGCGCAAACATCATTGCGTGAACGCATTCCTCATCTAATCGTTGCAGACCTGGATGCAGACCAAAACATCGATGAAGGCTTTATTGATTTTCTTGAACATGATGCCGAAACGGAAAGAGTGCCAATCGTTGTCTTCTCACAGAACCCTGCAAGGATCAGACCAAGAGGCAACGTCATGATGGGAACCAAACCGATTGATGCTCATCAGTTTGTACAACTTCTACCTGAAGCACTCATGAAGATGTATGGCGGTGATCAGAAAAAATGTGTGCTGGTCGTTGATGATGACGCAAATTTAAGAATGATTTGCCGGGAAGTCTTAGAATTCGAACGGTATCGCGTTTTAGAAGCCGGAAGCGGACGCGAAGCGTTTGAACACTTAAGACGATTCACTCCCGATCTTATTTTGCTTGATCTGATGCTGCCTGATCGCAGTGGATTTGAAGTCGCGGAAACTTTAAAAGCAGATATTATCCTTTCTCGAATCCCAATTGTTTTTCTCACCGCGCGCGGACAAACAGAAGATAAAGTCAGAGCGCTTCGCGCAGGCGGCGCAGACTATCTCGTTAAACCTTTCGATACAACAGAACTCGGCGCTCGCATTGAAAGCATCCTTCGAAGAACGGAAGAAGAATTGCATGCGAGCCCAACAACGAAATTGCCAGGAAGCGCTGCGATTGAAAAAGAAATCAGCCGGTTGTTATCCATGCAGAAAAAATTTGCCTGTTGTTATCTGGACATCGATCACCTGAAGTCATACAACGATACGTATGGGTATGCAAAAGCTGACGGTGTTGTCCGCCAGACAGGAGATATTATTCGCGATACCATCCTTCGCAGTGGGAATCCGGGCGACTTTGCAGGGCATGTCGCAGGAGATGATTTTATTTTCATAACATCTCCAGAAAAATCGGATGAACTTTGCGGACAGATCATTGCACAATTCGATGCCATCATTCCGTTTTACTATCGCAGAGAAGATCGTGAACGTGGTTATATCGAAAATGAAGATCGCTATGGCGAATGGCGAAAGTTTCCATTGATGTCAATTTCGATCGCATGTTTGACGAATGAAGAAAAGGATCTTACGGATCACATTCAAATTGCAACGCTGGCCGCCGAATACAAAAGACAGGCGAAAATGATTCGTGGTTCATCCTATGTGAAAAATGGCATTAACCAGATGGGAGATCAGGCTTCACCTGCCGAACCTTCTAAAGATTATGAGGAAAATGTATGAAAGCGATTCGAGTTGAACAACATGGCGGGCCAGAAGTTTTGCAGCTGCGCGAAGCACCCACTCCTCAACCATCAAAAGGACAAGCCCTTGTGCGATTGGAAGCATCAGGGGTCAACTTTATCGATGTCTACCATCGCACAGGACTCTATCCATTACCCTTGCCATTTATTCCTGGAACGGAAGGTGCGGGCGTTGTTGAGTCCGTAGGAACGGAAGTTACGGAAGTAAAAACTGGCGATCGTGTTGCGTATGCAATGGGAGCAGCAAGCTATGCCGAATCTTCAGTGATGCCAGCCTGGAAATTAGTTCGCCTGCCAGAGTGGCTTTCAGATCAAGAAGCAGCAACTGCAATGCTTCAAGGATTAACAGCACATTATTTGCTTCGAAGTACATATGAAGTAAAAAAAGGAGATCCCATCTTAATTCATGCGGCTGCCGGCGGTGTGGGATTGTTGATGTGCCAGATCGCAAAACATCTTGGAGCTTTTGTAATCGGAACTGTTTCTACGGAAGAAAAAGCTAAGAAAGCAAAAGAGGCCGGCGCGAACGAAGTAATCCTTTATACAAAATCAGATTTTCTCGAACAAACGAAGGAAATTACACGAGGAAGCGGCGTGGCTGCAGTATATGACTCTGTTGGGAAAACGACATATGAAAAAAGTTTGGATTGTTTGAGACCCCGTGGAATTCTGGTTTTATTTGGACAGTCCAGCGGTCCTGTTCCACCGTTGAATCCTTCTACTCTTGCGCAAAAAGGCTCCTTGTTTTTAACACGACCTTCACTCGCTCACTACATGCTAACACGTGAAGAATTGATGCAACGCACAAATGAATTATTTGATTGGATTCAATCCGGCGTAGTAAAACTCCATCTTGATTCCACATTTCCCTTAGCTCAAGCTGCCGATGCCCATCGCCGCCTTGAAAGCCGTGCCTCCAGCGGAAAAATTCTGCTGCTACCGTGAGAGATTTAACCGCAAAGGCTCAAAGTTATATTAGGAGAAGGTTCAATGAAACTTGCTGAAGCGCTTTTGCTGAGAGCCGATATTCAGAAGAAGTTAGAATCGTTAAAAGATCGAATTAGCAAGAATACGGTAGTACAAGAAGGCGAAAAGCCTTCAGAAAATCCGATTGATTTATTAAAACAATCGATTGCTATAATTGAACAGCTTCGAATTCTGATTCTTTCGATTAATGAAGCAAATCTGCGCGGTCACACGAACAAAAATCGATCCCTGACAGCTGCCTTAGCTGAACGGGATAGCTTAACTTACCGTCACAGTTTAGTGCAATCGGCCGCCAATTCTGCCACAAAGCCTCCAGAACGTTATGGAGTAAAAGAAATCCGTTGGATTAAAACAGTTGATGTTTCAGCTCTCCAGAAGGAGGCTGATGACTTAGCGAAAAAAATCCGCGACGTCAATGCAGAAATTCAATCTGCAAATTGGGATATTGATATCGATCATTTTTAAGTGTAACAGGAGGCAGAGCGAGTGTGCCCCCGCGGTTTGGGTTAATTCCGCGGTCGGACGGTGGGCAGTCCGGAAGGTTCGATTCCTTCACAGCACAATTGAGCCCAGCACATTCAACAAGTTATTCAGCACACTGCAAACTACACTACCATGCATACTGACTGTCTCCTGTTCTATGCTACAGGCTAAATCAAAATTCCAGATCCCCCAACTTCAATACTTAGGCATTGACCTAAGTATTTAAAAACTTATACTTAGGAATATGCCTAACCAAAGTGGAACCCTTGATCATGTTTTTCGTGCGTTGGCTGATCAGACCCGCAGGAAGGTGCTGCAACAGCTAAGTCGCGGGCCAAAATCAGTCAGTACATTAGCCAAGCCGTTTAATATGGCGCTTCCCTCATTTGTACAGCACTTAAAAGTGCTCGAAGGTACTGGCTTAGTTCGATCAACAAAAAAAGGAAGAGTACGAACTTGTGAACTCACTCCAAAATCGCTTGTTAACGCGGAACACTGGATTGCAGATCAACGCGCAGTTTGGGAAAAGCAGTTCGATCAAATGGATGACTACCTGAGAAAACTACACGGAAAGGAGAAAAAATATGCCAAATGATAAAAATTACGACGAAAATCTGGATCTCATTTTAACGCGCACAATTGATGTACCACGCGAACTTGTCTGGAAAGTTTGGACGGAGCCTGAACATCTCATGAAGTGGTTTGCACCTGCGCCATGGACAACTGTGGATTGCGAAATCGATCTTCGTCCGGGTGGAATCTTCCGCACAGTGATGCGCTCACCCGAAGGTCAGGACTTTCCAAATGCCGGTTGTTTTCTCGAGGTCATCAAGAATGAAAAGATGGTTTGGACTGATGCACTGGCGCCAGGATACCGTCCTTCCCTTAAGCCATTTTTTACAGCAGTCTTAACTCTTGAAGATCATGAAGGCGGAACTAAGTACACTGCGCGTGCTCTTCACAAAGATGAAGCAGATCGCAAAACGCACGAGAAGATGGGCTTTCACGAAGGTTGGTCACAATGCCTCGATCAACTCGTTCAGCTAGCGAAACAACTAAAAAAATAGGCTGACCTCGGTTGACTTCCTTTTGTAAACGTCATTGTTAATAAGTGTATTCAATGATGCGTTGATTAAGGAGAACATAATGGAGCACCATAAAGTATTAGGCGGGGGCGGTGTAAATCTCCATGTGGTTGAGACTGGCAACTCGAAAGGTCAACCAATTCTTTTCATTCATGGCTTTTCGCAATGTTGGCTCACATGGAATCGGCAATTGAACTCAGATCTGGCCAGTGATCATCGGCTTGTTGCGATCGATATGCGCGGTCATGGACTCTCAGATAAACCCTCCGAAGCCTACGCGGACTCTAAACTGTGGGCTGACGATGTCAATGCTGTTATTAAATCTCTAGGTCTGGATCATCCAATTCTCAGTGGCTGGTCCTACGGGCCTTTTGTAATTCTGGACTACATCCGGCATTACGGAGAGGATGCCATTAACGGAATTCACTTTGTTTCCGGCATAACGAAACTCGGCAGTGCTGAAGCAATGTCAGTGATTACCCCTGAGTTTATCAATCTTGTGCCAGGCTTCTTTTCGACAGATGTTTCAGAAAACGTACAAAGCTTGCAGTCATTATTGCGACTTTGCTTTGTTCAAGAACCTTCCGCCGAAGATCTTTACCTGATGCTAGGCTTCAATGTTTCTGTGCCCTCGTATGTCCGTCAAGCATTGTTCTCACGATCCGTGGACAATGATGATCTTCTGAAGAACATTCGCAAACCGGTGCTGATCACATTTGGAGAAAACGATCGGATTCTCAAATCAATCGTTGTCGACCAACAAAAAGCTGCGATTGCGCATGCTCAGATTCATATGATGCCTAACGCTGGACATGCACCTTTTTGGGATGATGCACCAGGCTTCAATCAGCGCTTGCGAAAATTTGCAGAAGGTTAGAATCTTCATCTCCTAGCGCAACTTTCACTCCGTTTTGCGTTAGATCCTAATATCGCGCAACCGTTCCATCTGACACTCACCGTCATCCGTTTGTCGTACGCGATCGCAACGAACAACGTTTACAAGTAGATCGTCGAAAACGAATCCTCAGGAAAAATCGTATTTAGTAGAAGGAGTGGTCTTGAGTAGTCCAGGCATAACAAAATCCGTTGATCGTTTCGCGGAGGCTTTACGCGGATTCGGCCCGATCGGAATTCTAGCAATGATTTTGATCCTGGCTGGCAATGCTCTCATCGCGCCTCTTAGCGCGATGCTGGCACTACTCTGGGTCTGGCGTTCTGACACTCCATGGCGAGAAATCGGTTACACTCGGCCAAAAAACTGGATAGTGACGATTGCTGTAGGAATCGTTTTTGGTGTCGCATTAAAATTTTTGATGAAAATAATCGTGATGCCTTTGCTGGGTGCGGATCCAATAAATCAAGCGTATCACTATCTTGTTGGAAACCGGGCTGCGATTCCCGGCATGCTGTACTCGATGATTATTGGCGCCGGTTTCGGCGAAGAAACCATCTTCCGCGGCTATTTATTCGAGCGACTTGGCAAACTATTCGGAACCGGATTGGTTGCAAAAATATTGATCGTCCTGATCACATCCGTATTGTTCGGTCTCGCTCACTACCATGTCCAGGGTCTCCCCGGAACACAACAAGCTACAATCGTGGGTCTTCTATTTGGAAGCATCTTTGCGATCACTCGTGAAATCTGGATGTTAATGTTTGCTCATGCTGCGTTCGATCTGACAGCACTTGCGATCATCTATTGGAATTTGGAATCCTATGTAGCGCATCTTGTTTTCAAATAGATTTACGCTTTGATTGCCGGTGAGATTTCTGTGACACGAGCTTCGGGAAGCATGATTGTTACTGTAGTTCCTTCACCCTGTTTACTGTGAACTTCGATCTTGCCGCCCTGTTCCTCAATATTTTTGCGAGCAATGGGGAGACCAAGACCTGTCCCTCCGGTTTTTGTTGAAAAGTATGGTTCAAACAGCCGTGGCAAAAGTTCAGCCGGTACACCTTGCCCGGAATCATGGACGCGAATTCGCACAAATCCATTGTCACCCCGCTCCGCTTGCAACAAAATTTCCCCTTTCGCATTCATTGCCTGTAAACCATTTTCAATAATATTCATCAATGCTCCGCGCAATTTTTCAGTATCAACGCGCACCGCTGGCAAATCGCTTTCGATTTGAGTTTCTATTCGAACTCCCTCCGGCAGGTGGATTCCATAGCTCATTGCCAGATCTCGCAGAAAATCATCGAGCCTAATTTCCGCTCGTTCAATAATGGATGGTTTTCCGTACTGCGAAAAGTCAGAGACAAGTCTGCGCAGCGCTTTTACCTGTCGCAAAATTGCATCGCTGCAGCTTTTCAACACGGCTTCGAAATTCGGATTCCGATCTTCCCAAACTCGCATTAAATGTTCTACTGCAAGCTGAATCGGAGTCAGCGGATTCTTAACTTCATGCGCAACACGTCTTGCCATTTCTGCCCATGCAGAAAGCCGGTTGGAACGGATAATGTCCGATGTGTCTTCAACTAAAATGAGAGCGCCTGTCCATTGTTCCTCATCAAATAGTGGAACATAAATAAGCCGGTAGTTAATCTCCTTATTTGTGAGGAATAATGAGACTTCTTTAACCTGATAACGATCCGGACTTTTTGCAAACGCTTCAAGCACTTTTTGAATTTCCTGCCAATCCTCCTTGGTTGCTGTCAATTCCTGAATAGGCCCTTTGAAATCGGAATCGACGCCAAACATTTGATTGGCAGCCGGATTAATCGTTGTTACATTCATAGTATTATTAATAGATATTACGGCTGTAGTAATGTTGTTCAAGATGTTTTCGATGTACCGTCGTCTTTGTTCAAGAGCCTGCTGCTGGGCGTCGAGTGAAGCCGCCATAGCGTTAAACGCATGCACAAGCTGTGAAAATTCGTCCCTGTAAACTTCACTGATTCTGTGCTGAAGGTTCCCGCGTGCCATTTCAGTAGTTCCCTCAATTAACACTCGAACGGGACGTGTAAAGCGCGTTGCAAAGAGCCAGCCTAGAAACACGGAAAGCAGAACCAGGCCCGCACCGGCGAGAGCCATATATTCTTTGAGTGCAACAATTTCTTTCTCAACTGAGCGTTCTTCAATTTGGAATGGAATTGAAATGATTAATTCTTCTTTCACCTTGCCGCGATAAATTCGTCCGCTCAAATTTAAGTATTTCAAAGCGCCGATCTGACTTTCGCTGATGCTGTGTTTTTGTCCGCGCAAAGTCAGCTCCACATCAGCTCGACCATCGATTAGTTCTGCAAGTAATCCCGCGGAATACATTTCTTCCCGGCTTGTTGCCATCAGGTCACGTCGCATAAAGAAGCTGACATCCTGCTTTACAACTTGCCCCAACAATTCAGCCACCGAATTATCTACGGGAGTATCATTGGAAGATGCTGTTGCGCCAGGGCCGTAAAGGTATTGAGTAATAGTTTCAGAAACGACTAAAAACGAATTCAACGCACGTGCTGTCACTTCTGCTGTACGCTTTTCCCAAACATAATTCCTGACAAGAGCTGTCAGCACAATCATTGGCACAATAGAAAACAAAGCGAAGCCAATCAGCATCTTTTGAAAGAAGCTGAACCGTATGGGTGTTTCTGCCTGAAAATGAAGCATCAAGTATGGCTTGAAGAAAAATACAAAAGTCAGAGTGAAAGCGAGTAGCCAGAAAAAGTTCAGAACGGTTAAATCAATCAATTGCACAAGGTGAGTTAAGTTTTTCCTCACAGGAACTGCAAGCGCAGAAAAGCCGCCTTGCATCCGGAAGTAATAAACGTCATATTGATCTCCTTCCGAAGTCTCCCGAATCCATGCGGATTGAACCTGTTCAAGAGTTTCTCTTGCGCGATCAATTCGTGGTGAAATTTTTTGATCGGTTTGATAAACAGGATGCCAAAAGGAATCATAGACATTTAGTTCCGGCTCTAAAACTGCTCGAAATTTCGGTGAAGTCCGAAAAAGCTCATGGAATGGGCTTACAGAAGGAATAAAGGCAAGATTCTCATGATTGGCCAATGCTTCGACAACGAGATAATGCGAGTTTCCAACCATTCGAACACTGATCAGGATCGGTTTCTTAATTGTTCCAAACTGGACATCGCTCGATTGCGTATTCCAGCTTTCACCTTGCGATCGTCCAATAACATTGATGTTGAGTGATGGGAGTGCAAGTGAAAAACGGCTTTCAAGTTCGCCATTTAAGTCGTAGAGGCTTACAGCAGAACGCAACCCCTGCCGGGACATTTCCGTACGAATCCATAACCTGTATGCAAGATCTGGAATCCTTGTATCCAGCGACATCGTTTGAACTGCCCGATCAAGGTCCTGAAGCGAGAGGCGAACCGCTTCCTGCACGTGTCTCCGAATCTCGTAAACCTGCAGCGCTGCGACTCGCTCGATGTATTTACGTTGGAAATTTTGAGCATAGTGAAATCGTCCAAAATAAAATACAAAACTGATTACTGAACACAACACAATTGTTGTGATAAATCTCGTAAGTAAATTAACCTGCTCAAACCAGCTCCAAAGGCGGGGAATGAAATATACAAAGAGCGAAATTCCAAAGAAAAGGATTGCAATAAGTCCAACAGGTAAACTTGCTGCAGGCTTATAAATAAGAAAAAATGCGATAAAAGCCGATGCCTGAATCAATGTAACCGCAAGAGCTTTGTACTTTTTGAGCGGAAGCTTTCTTATAAAAAACGAAAATAAAAGAGCGATGGCCACAGTGAAAGCAATATCGGTCCATAAAAGGCCAAATGCAGTTGAGGTTCGCGCAACATCGCTTTGCTGCATGGTTAAAGGCGTAAGTTGATTTGCACCAGCGGCAACAAAGGCTTTTTGAAGCTTAAAGTAACCCCAAAATAGATACCCCGACAAAAACGACGCAACAAACAGAGCAACCAATCTGAAGGTTTTATTGCTTCCTTTCAGATGAAGTCCTAATCTGCGGAATAGAAGAATCAACGAGAAAACCGCATTCAATGCAAAGAAGGCTGAAAAAATAAGATGACCTGGCGTATGGAAAATATTGCCGTAGCCGCCTACGTGAAAAACTCGTGTTGTAAAAATTGTTCCCGAGCCGAATTGATTGAAGGTTCCAATTGTGAGTACGGACAAAACTGAACAAAGCAGAAAGGAGAACCAGTAAGAAACCAGGCCCGGACAGCCTTCCTGTCCGCAAATTCCCACAAAGCTGAATGTCAAAATAATCGATGTATATACAAGGAAAACAAGAGCAAGACACTCCATCCACCAGTGCAGATATTCAAATCGCGCTTGTAACATTTGTCCATAGTGTTGCCTGTCATATACAGCCGAAATTGAAAATTCATCGGTGATATCAAGTTCTACAATTTTAAGATCCGGCGAGCCGGTCGAAGATTCAGAACTTGTATATAAGAGTCGTGGGCGCAGAGAAAGTCCATCAGTGAGACGGTTATATGAACGCAAATAATCGTTTTCAACACCGTAATCTGCAGCAATTGGCCACATTACTGCCGCATAATAAAGATCTTCCTGAACGCTCATTTCGCGTTTTACTTTTACGAATTGCTGATGCAAAGCGTTGTAGACTGAAACTTCTTCCGCACCGTAAGCTGGAAAATCTTCGGACATTTTCGGCTGCCCTCTCCATGAAAGCAGGCGGCCTTCGCGATAGACTCCCCACCAGTACGGACTCTTACCGAATTTGTCTTGAAGTAAAATCTGAACTCTTCCAGGATTCATTCCAGAAGTTTGACGAAGCTCGTTTTGTATAGCCGTTAACTCAGTTCTGGCTTGTTCTAAAAAGCGCGTCGTTCGTGCTTGGACAACCTTTGCGTTCCGTTCTACTTCACGCCGAAAGTTCTCCTCAGAATATTGTCGGAAAGCAATCAACTGAAAAAATTCAAACAGGATCAGAGCGGCAATTGCGCCCCAAAGAATTGCAACAACATAACGTGTCTTACCTTCAATGATGTGAAGAAGAAGAGGAATGACTGAGAAAAAAAGTAGACCTGAGAGAAAGAGAGTTCCTGAACTTGCATGGACCTTTGGCTCAGTTCGCAGCCAAAAATAAAGCAGAGCAAAAGGAACTACAATGAGACAGCGTTTTAATTCAGGAGAGAACCACTTCATTGTGTCGATAATAGTGAGTTGACGGGGACGGTTGCAAGCCCCGTGTTTGTAGTAAGGCACGCAGCTGAGCGAAGCGAAGCAGTGCCGTAAAGGACCGTTTTCACGGCACTGCTCGACCGCATAAATGCGGTCGATCTGCGTGCCTTACTACTAATATAATATGAAGATGCATAAACCTGATCTTTCCGAACGTGCCAGACGAATGGAACCTTCTGCCATTCGGGCTATGACAAAACTGGCTGCCGGTGCCGGGCGTGACTTAATTTCACTGGCTGGCGGAATGCCAGATCCTGCTACCTTCCCATTGGACCGGCTTGGCGAAATTGCAGCTTCCGAAATCCGCGATAATCAAGGACGCAGTTTGCAGTATGGAATGACTTCCGGTTATCGACCGCTAGTTGAATGGATTTGCAATTATCTTCGCAAGGTTCAAATTGAATGCACACCTGACAACCTGATGTGCACGACTGGATCACAACAGGCTCTGGATTTAATCACCGAAGTTTTGATCGATCCTGGTGACCTGATTTTTGTTGAAACCCCAACCTATATTGGCGCTCTTGCGGTTTTCAAAAAAAGCGGCGGAAGAATGATTCCCGTTGCTCAAGATGAATATGGCATCGTTCCCGCAGATCTTGAAAGCCAGCTCCGATCAGCTCCTTCCGATAAGAACAGGTTGATCTATCTGATCAGTAATTTCCAGAATCCATCGGGAGTGAGTATTTCTGCAGAACGCCGCAAGGAAGTAGCCGAAATAGCACAACGCTGGAATGCTTACATTATTGAAGATGATCCTTATGGTGAAATCTATTTTGATCCGAAAAACCCTCCCCCGCCTCCGATCGCAACCTTGATTCCGGATCTTACATTTTATCTTGGCACTTTTTCAAAAATTGTGGCTCCAACTTTTCGAACGGGTTGGATTACTGCACCCGAACCATTGCTGCGCAAGGTAGAACTCGCAAAAGAAGCAGCAGATTTATGCAGTTCAATGCTGGACCAACGCATTGTAAAACAATTCTGTGATTCACCGGAATTCACAGAACATCTGCAAACACTGCGAAAGTTTTACGCAGAACGCGGAGATACAATCCAAAAATCTTTATCAGAACATATGCCTGAATCACTAACCTGGACACATCCATCGGGAGGTTTTTTTGTATGGTTAAAACTTCCTGAAACATTGGATTCCGAAAGTTTTCTTGAAGAAGCAATCACCAAGGAGAAAGTATCCTACATCATTGGCAGACCCTTCACTTGCGATAATTCCGCGCAAAACTACCTCCGCCTTGCGTTCTCTGCCGAACCACCTGATCGGATTAAAGAGGGTGTGAATCGTTTAGCACGTGTGATACGAAGGCGTTTAGATTAACCGCAAAGACGCAAAGATCATCGCTTCAACATCGCTTCGGGATCTTCTTCAGTCACGGTCATCAAGGACCATGTTGAAGATTGCAAGCAGTCATCATGCAGAGGGACTTTCATCCCTTTCAAAAGATGAACGTAGACGCCCAATCGTGGAACACAGCTTTGAACTACAGAATCATGTTTTTCAAATCTGTAGTTTCCGCTCACTGGCGCAACGTCGCCAGACTTAAATATTTTCTTTTCCGGCGGCTTAAAACTTATCGGCTTATGTAATGATTCCATTTTCAATTAACAGACGTTTGAGTTTGCATCTGACTCTGGGTTTGAGTTTGAGTTTGGGTCTGCGTTTGTGATTCTAACATAGGCTCGGTTTGTTCTTCAGGCTCAGTTTGCGTCTCAGTTTGGGTTTGAGTCTGCGTTTGTGTCTGAGTTTGAGTCTGAGTCTGAGATTCTTCAGATTCAGGAGGTGGAGGAGGCTGTCGTGTAAGACAAACCAGCCGGCCATCATTGAGTCCTAAAAATAATCTGTCACTTGCGGTATTAGGAGCCGACCGAATTCTGTTTCCAGGATTAAAATCTCCCACAACTTGTCCTGTATGCGGATCGTATCCTAAAACGTTAGACCCAAAAGGAGTAAGAAAAATTAATGCACGATCCAGGTGCATCCGTGTATACACTCTTGCTGCTGTGGGACTCAACCAACTTCTTCCGCCATTTTTGATTTTAAGACTATATAAAAAATTATCGAAGGATGGCGTGATGATGTCTTCAATCAGTCCTAACTCTTCATCCTTATAAAACATAGGAACACCGCGAATGGCTCCGCCTGTTTTATACTTCCACTTTAATTGTCCGGTTTCTAAATCAAGCGCATAAAAATTACCATCTTCACTTCCGAAAAATACACCTTCAGGACCGGCCACAGGTGAGCCTTGAATTTCAACGGGAGCAGTAAACTTCCATTTTACAAATCCTGCTACTGCGTCCAGTGCATAAAGATTTTTATCATTACAGCCTGCAAACACCTTTTTATCGTAGATCCATGCGGCGGTGAGACACGGACCTTGAGCTTTATAACGCCACACAGCTGCTCCTGTTTTTTGATTGATGCAGAGAACTGAACCCTTTTGACTTACGAAATAGAGATTTTCCTCATCCACTGCAGGACGAGTTAAGAAACTTTCTTCCGAAAATTCTTTTTTCCAGATTGATTTGCCAAGATCGGCAGAAATTGCATGAATTCTGCCTCCAGTTGTTCCTACATAGAGTGTTCTATTCAACAAAAGAAAAGCATCTTCAACGTTGTCACCTACATTTGCTCGCCAAACCATTTTCCCATCCAATTGTTGAACGCGATGGATACCTCCCGCTTTTGAAGCGATATAAACCGTGACTGTATCGGTTTGAGGTTGAGCAACAATAGGCGCATTCGTTTTATATTTCCATGAATGCTGCAGCGGAAATCCAATGAAAAGATATTGGGCCTGAGTCTGTGTTTGGGTCTGGGTTTGGCTCTGAGTCTGGGTTTGAGTTTGAGTTTGAGTTTGACTTTGCGTTTGTGTTTGTGTTTGAGCCGGGCTGGATTGTGGAATGATTTGCGCGATGAGTTTTTCACCGATTGTCTCAGGTTGTAACGTCTGTTTCTTATAGAACTCTGGTTCCACCACCAGTTGCCGATTCTGAATTAAACCTACAATCCTTTGCGAAGTTTTTGCGCTCAAATTCAAATAGAAAAATGAAAGTACAATTGCAGATGCGATTAGTATTGAAATTCTTTTCATTATTTAGAAATCTACAGTTTAAATTCCTGCCATTCCTGAGCAATCTGGTAAGCAGTATCTCCGAAGGCTGAAGACTCAGTTGAGCTTGAATCCAGCAGCGGGTTTGTGTGATTCAGATGCGTGAAATATATCTTGCATTGAAATGGTGGAATTCCTTTCAAAAATTCCAAAGAGCTTTCAATTGTAGGATGGGGTACAAGACGCATGTTGCGTCCGGGCAATTCCTTCCCCGAATAAAACGTTCCATCCAGAAGTGCGTATGTATTTTTCGAAAGTAAGCTGGATATTTTTTCACGGACAGGATCCCATGAATCAATATCAGGAACATAAACAAGTGAATTCTGAGAATTCCGAATGATGAACCCGTGAGTATCGGTAAATTCCTTGCGATGAGGAACGGCGATCGGTGTCACTGTAAAGGATCCTAGTTGAATTGGTTTGTCTGCTTCGAAAATACGGATCTCGATGTTTCCATTTGAAACGAGCAAACTCCAAGGATGATTGCGCGTAAGATAATCTGCCATTTCAGCGCTGCAAAACACAGGAACTTTTTTTGTTGAAATTGATTCTTTTCCCAGGTAAAGCAGACCGGCATAGTGTCCCATATGCGCATGCGTAAGCAAGATCCCATCAAACAAATTCGGCCTCACCGCGTTTGGATAGCGCCTGGTAAGTTCGGAATGCTGCTGCCGCAGATCAGGTGTTGCATCGATTAAGAAAAGCGAATTCTCATCTATTAGAGCTAACGAGCTTACAAAATGTTTTGAGGTACGACAGATATTTTGTGTGCATCCAATTTGGGGAACTCCGCCATCCTGAGCAATTCCAAGGACAACGACTCTCGGATGTTCAGATGCGAATACTGTCGCAGCGAGCGAAAGTATCAGAAAGATCTTTGTGGCTTTGCGGTAAAAGCTGAATTTATTCTTTGACACGGATCCGTTCTTTTGTGAAATAGAATTTTGCGCGTACTTCTTTTGATTCGAAGTAGAGGTAGTCGAATTCGAGTCGAAAGTCCAAATTCTTGTCAGGTAAAGTAGGAAACATCAAGAATTTACTGACTACTTGACCTGCCTTGATCGTTTCGGGGGAATGAAAGATTGAGTCTTCTAACACTTTTTTTTCACGTGAAGACAAACCTTCAAGCACCTGTGTGAGCATTATGTAGTCCACTGGAAACGAGGCTTCATCTCTGATTTTTATCGTAACCAGACCCGGTGTGAATGTAGCATTTCCATTCGTCCGGTTAAATATAGTTATGAGAAAAAGTGTTGGACTTGCGAATTCAGAACGTGCAAACGGATTGCCGATCCAGTCAGCACCGCGAGCGGCATAATAGGGAGGTACATCGCTCGGGCGGATGCATTTTACAATGATTCCTCCATTTCCGCTGCGGAAGTAAACTTGATCTTCCTTGATTTCATACTCTTTACGAACCACCGGGCGGATAATGTACGTATCGATAGCAAAAATGTCGTACGATAAGAATAGTATTACAATAATAATACTTACAATTTTTGACATACGAAAATCATATCCAGTGAATATTGTGGAAAAACGCGCCCAAGCCTGTTAAACACCTTCATCAGAGGCACATACTTATCTTTATTCCATTCTGCCTGAAGATAATCGCGTCGTGGATTTCCACTCAGCCAGTTTAACAGTACCTCAAGATAAATTCCTGTACTGATCAGAACTTTAAATCCGGCACTGGGAAGTACTTCATCCCTAAGTTCTTTGTACGACAGTTCACGTAAATGATCGGGCGAATAAGGGCGTTCCCTTCCTTCAATTAATGCAAGGAGCCGTTCGCGATTCGGAGTCGTTAAAATCAAAATTCCACCTGGCTTTAAAACCCGTCTCCATTCCTTTAAGACGAGCCCCGGATCATTCACGTGTTCGATAATTTCACCAACAAATAGCCCGTCAAAATAATCATTTCGAAATGGAACGTTTAAAACATCAGAAATAAACCAATAATTTTGTGGCACTTCCGCTTTACGCTCTTTGATTAAACCCGTATCCAGATCACCTGCAAAAATCTTAAATGGCCAGTTCGGCTGAATGTCTGTAAAAAGGCAACGTCCGCAGCCAAGATCGAGTGCATTCCCGCCGGCGGGTATGAATTTCGTAAACAGCTTCTTCAATACATCAAGTTTGTAATAATGCATTGTCGGCAAAAATGGCAAAGGACTGCCATAACCACCGGTCGCATGCAGTCTCGCATAGAACTGCTTGAGCACTTGAGGATCATCAATCTTCATGATCACATGCTCGAGTTGCTCAATATTCAAGGCCCCATCCCTCAAAACGAGTTGGAGATCTTGCAAAGGATCAAACAAATAGGAAGGATTCAGCCAGTGATCGCCGCATAGAATTTTGTTGCCATCCACGATCAACTTAACGGATTGCTGGCTGATGTTTCGAAAATCCACATGAACTTGAATCAAACGGCTTCCAGGCGGCAGTTGAAATGACCACCATCCTAAATGTGTATGAGGGTGTTCCTGGCGCAAATATGAGTAAATATCGACTGTAAATAAATGTGGTTTCGGCTTGAAGTTGACCTGAACAGGAACAGAGCCCTGGAATTCGTGCAAGCGAAAACTATGTGTGACCGGTGTTAATACTTTCATGGATCCTTTATGTGGAAGGATAGTACGCGCTGAGAATCACCCGAGAAGATCGTAAATCTTTTCCCGCGCCTCGGGATTTGTATAATAGCCATCATCGGCTCGCCGGTTTCCAGGAACCACCTTTAAAAGATCTTGCGCCATCATGCCGCTTACAAATACCTGCACGTCCGGCGGAGATAAGTTCAGGCCGCGGGCAATTTCCTCAACGGTAGTCTTGTGGCGTTGATTCCGGATAAACCTTAGTATATCTACTTCCTTTTGGCTTAATTCTTCCATAGCGCGTCTAAATAAACATGACATTCTAACATAGACTTTTCTTACCGCAGAAACTTGGAGTTATTACGTCTATACGAGGAAGATAGTATTATGATGAACAGATTTTTATTGACAAACCCGGAAAATACTGTTATCTAAGACATGGGATAATGAGAGAGGAACCAAAGAACCGTACACGTATTTCCATATATCACGGCGTCGTGATAGTCCTATTCCTACTGTCGTCCGTGCTGTATCTCGCCTACAGGGACTTATCCAGCAAGTTAACCCTGAACACGAATGCGACCTTAATGTCTGTTGCTCCGCCCGTGCCAAAGTTTGAACATAAGCCACCACCGAAGCCGGAGCCCAAAATTCAAGAAGTCGTTATTGGCAGAAACCAGACATTTAGTGAAGTCATGGAATCCCAGGGCTTTAATTCTGAAACGATTTTGCAGATTTATGATGGCGCGAAGGATGTTTATAATCTTGCCCGGATCGGCGCCGGCAAAACTCTCGTGATTACGCGAACTCCGGACGAACAATTCTCCAAACTTGAGTATACGATTGATCCCTTTCAAAAGCTGGTTGTCAATTTTGTAGATAATACGATCCGCGCTGAAATGGAGCGCTATACTGCCGATGTAGAAGTGCACGAACTTGGCGGTGAGATTCAGGGTTCACTCTACAGCACAATCGATAAGCTGGGTGAAGAAGATGAGCTTGTGATCCGTTTTGCAGAAATCTTTGAATGGGATGTGGATTTCTTTAAAGACTTAAAAGCAGGCGATACATTCCGCATTATTTATGAAAAGCAGTTTGTTCGTGGACAACATTATGGATACGGAAAGATCCTGGCAGCAGAACTCATAAACAAAGAAAAGCCCTATCAGGCCGTTGGTTATCAGCACAAAAATAATTGGGAGTTCTTTTCGCCCGATGGAAAAGCGATGAAGAAGGCTTTTCTTGCATCTCCAATGAAGTTCAGCCGTGTTAGTTCAGGATTTACAGCACGCCGTTATCATCCGGTTTTAAAAAGATATCGTCCTCATTATGGAATCGATTACGCAGCCCCGTCCGGAACACCTGTAAGAGCGATCGGCAAAGGCAAAGTGATTCTTGCAGGCTGGGCCGGTGGTGCAGGCAAGACAGTAAAAATTCAACATGATCGCGACATCACAACTGTTTATTGCCATTTATCCCGTTATGCGAGCGGAGTTCGCTCAGGCGCTTCTGTTTCACAAGGTCAGGTAATTGGTTACGTTGGTTCAACTGGATTGGCAACCGGACCACATCTTGATTTCCGGTTCATGAAGAAAGGAAAATACATAAACTTCCTCAGCATTAAATCGCCGCAAGCAGAGCCATTAACTCCAGGTGAGCTTGCAGAATTTAAGTCCCAATCGGCTCCGGTTTTTGTTCAACTCCAGAATGTGAAGATTCAATCGACAGTCACCGAAGAGATGGCATCGATTCAAGCCGATTCGATTCGCTTCACGGAAAACACAAACTAAACAGTTCTGAAAAGTCTTTCAATAAGTAATCGGGACGAATAGCCTTTAACTCATCAACACTATTCCCGCCGGTAGGAATCAATGCGGCCTTCACATCTGCATTTTGGGCAGTTTCCAGATCCAGAGTCATGTCTCCGACGTACAGAGTCTCATGAGGTGCAACATTCAGAAGCGTCATCAAACCCTGAAGCATTGCTGGATGCGGTTTAATGAACTGAACAATATCAGGACCATAACATGCAGCAAAGTATTGATCGATCTCAAAGTGACGAAGAATATTTTTGCTATAACCGGAAGGCTTATTGCTTGCAACAGCCATGCTCAATCCCGAATCATTCAAGCGTTGAAGAGTCTCTTTTACCTGTGGAAGCAACAAAGTCCCGCTCAAATGAGTCTCATCATAACTGCGTTTGAAGGATTCAATACCTTCTTTAAGATGCTCCTGCCCGATTGCATCACGGATTAGATTTTCAAGGCCTCGCCCAACCATTTTTTTGACTGTGGGAAGATCCACTGGAGGCATGCCAAAAGAAGTAAGAGTATGATTCAAACTTTCATGAATGGCTGGATATGAATCGACAAGAGTTCCATCAAGGTCGAAGATGAGAGCTTTATATTTCATTAGTAGGGGCCGCCCTTGTGGCGGCCCAATCACGGGCCGGCACAAGACCGGCCCCTACTAACGCGGCGGAAACGGGAAGCGCATTTTCTTAGGATCCATGTTTGCAACTTGCTTAATCAATTTCTGCGCTTGAACAAACTGTTTCAGAAGCCGATTTACTTCTTCAACACTTGTGCCGCTTCCTTTAGCGATCCGTTTTCTGCGGCTGCCATTAATCAGACTGTGGTTTGCGCGCTCGCCAGGAGTCATTGAATTGATAATTGCTTCGATTCTTACAAGGGCCTTTTCATCCATGTTCATGTTTTTCATCATGCTTGAATTCATCCCTGGAAGCATACCGATGATCTGAGAAAGTGGTCCCATTTTTTTGATTTGTAAAAGCTGATCACGAAAGTCTTCCAGAGTGAATGCTTCTTTTCTCAGCTTTCGTTCAAGTTTCTCGGCTTTCTTTCGGTCAAATGATTCTTCGGCTTTTTCAATCAACGAGAGGATATCGCCCATTCCAAGAATGCGTGAAGCGAGGCGGTCCGGATAAAAAATTTCGAACTCGCCAACCTTTTCACCGGTACCGACCATTTTGATCGGCTTTTGAGTAACCATACGGATTGAAAGAGCGGCGCCCCCTTTTGCATCTCCGTCCATCTTTGTAAGAATCAAACCGGTTACATCAAGCGCTTTGTTGAAAGCGTCTCCACTCTTTACAGCGTCCTGTCCAGTCATTGCATCAGCAATAAATAAAATTTCCTTCGGTACGACTGCTTCCTTCATTCGCTGAAGTTCTTTCATCAATTCATCATCAAGATGCAGACGGCCGGCTGTATCAACAATCAATACTGAATAGCCGGTGTTCTTCGCTTCATAGAGTGCTTTTTTCGCAATATCCACAGGATCCTGATCAGGCGTAGCAGGATAAAAAGGAATTTGAGATTGTTTCGCCAGAACCGCAAGCTGGTCCATTGCCGCGGGACGATAAACATCTGTAGATACTAAATAGGGAGCACGTCCTTGCTTACGCAGCCAAAGCGCAAGCTTACCTGCAGTGGTGGTTTTTCCTGAACCCTGCAAACCGACAAGCATGAAAACTGTTGGCGGCTCGCTGAACATCAGACTCGAATTGCTATCACCCAGGAGGTGAATCAATTCATCGCGGACGATTTTTACAACCTGTTGTCCAGGAGTTAATGAATCCAGGACTTCCTGATTCAGACATTTTGCCTGTACAGACTCAATAAAGTTTTTTACAACTTTGAAATTGACATCTGCTTCAAGAAGAGCAATACGGATTTCACGCATTCCCTCTTCAATATGCTTGGGAGTTAGCTTTCCTTCTCCCCGAAGATTTTTTAGAGTTCTTTGAAGTTTTTCACTGAGTTGATCAAACATAATTTACTGATGCAAGATGCGAGATACAGGCATCTCATTTAAAGAAGGATGACATCGCGAACAAGCCATAAAATCTCTCGTTTGTTGCGCGAAGACGTGACGTTAGAATACGGCAAAATTCCCATAGAAATTTGCTTGCTAGATTCGGATTTCCTTTCAAAATGTCGGTTAATTCAGGAATCGGAATTTCCATCAATACGGAATCGGTATTGGCGAATGCAAATGCCGATCTCTGGTTTTCATCTACGAGAGCCATTTCGCCGAAAAAATGCCCGGGCCGCAATAAAGCAAGAGCCTCTTCTCCGATACCAGGGATAATTTTAGAAATACGAACTTCACCTTCGCGAATAATATAAAAACGGGAAGCAGGATCACCATCTGCGAAAATCTGACTACCAGCCGGATAATTTTTTGTGACACAGACCCCGAGAATTTCTACAAGTTCATAATCTTCAAGCGGTTGGAATAGATTAATTTTCCGCAAAAAGTCTTGATTGTTTATTTCCGTCATCCTAAACTCCGGATAATAAATGCCCCATCTTTTCTTTTTTTGTCCGGAGATATTTCAAATTCGTACCAGTCGGCGCAATTTCAAGTGGAACACGTTCAACAATCTCTAAGCCATATCCTTTGAGTCCGACATATTTTGACGGATTGTTTGTCATTAACCTCATTTTTTGGACGCCAAGAGCTCGAAGGATTTGAGCTCCAATCCCATAATCACGTTGATCTGCTTTAAAGCCGAGCTTTTCATTGGCCTCAACTGTATCTTCACCGCGATCCTGTAATTCATATGCTTTTAATTTGTTCAGAAGCCCAATTCCACGACCTTCAAACCTGTCTCCATGCAGATATAACAAAACACCTTTACCTTCTTGTTGGATTAATTCGAGAGCACGTTCGAGCTGCTGCCCACAATCGCATCGCCAGGAATGAAAGATATCGCCGGTTAAACATTGAGAATGAACGCGAACGAGAACTGAATCCGACGCTTTGACTTCACCAGCAACAACAGCAATATGCACTGCATCATCCAAAACGCTTTCATAAGCTTTTACCTGGAACTCACCGAAACGAGTTGGAAGCCTCGTATCTGCAACTTTACGAACAAGACTTTCATGTAACATCCGGTATTGAATTAAATCTGCGATGGTGATCATCCTGATCCGATGCTTTTTGCAAAACTTTGTTAGCTGAGGAATTCGCGCCATCGTTCCATCATCATTCATGACTTCACAAATAACACCTGCAGGAGACAAGCCTGCCAGTTGTGCTAGATCAACTGCAGCTTCCGTTTGACCGGCACGGCGCATGACACCACCTTTCCTGGCCCGGAGTGGAAATACATGGCCGGGACGTGCTAGATCGGCGGGACGCGTTTCAGGATCGATTGCAGTATGAATGGTCGTCGCTCGATCATACGCAGAAATTCCAGTCGTAACATTTCTTCTAGCTTCGATCGATACGCAAAAAGCAGTTTCATATTTCGCCGTATTTTCATTGACTTGAAGTGGAATTTGAAGTTCATCCAAACGTTCGCCAGTCAAAGCAAGACAAATCAAACCACGGCCATAACGAGCCATAAAGTTGATCGCTTCAGGTGTGACTTTTTCGGCTGCGATAGTTAGATCGCCTTCATTTTCACGATCCTCATCATCAACAACGACAATCATCTGCCCTTTGCGGATTTCATCAAGCGCTTCAGGAATGCTAATAAATGGCAAATGTGTACTCTTTTTTTTGGTCGCCAATTCTGCCCCCGGCTACACGAATAGCGGTAGTATTTTATCGCTTCTTAAATCTTTCTTTATCATAGGTGTTTTTCACGACGCTGACAACATACCGGCCGATCATATCCGTCTCAACGTTGACGGGATCTCCCTCTTGGAGATCGCCGAGATTCGTATGCTGTATCGTGTAGGGGATGAGTGCGATTTCGACGGTATTTTTCTTCAGTTTAGCTATTGTGAGACTGACTCCATTTAAGGTAATAGAACCTTTGGGTACACAGTATGAAATCAAATCTGCCGGCAATTCAACTCGGAGCCTGACATCGCTTCCCTTCCGTTTCCATTTAACTGTACGTCCCAAGCCCTCTACATGCCCTTGAACGAAATGACCGCTGATAAAAGTGCTTACTGTAATTGGCATCTCAAGATTTACACGCATCCCATCAGAGCGTGTTCTAAAGTTTGTTCGCTTTAGAGTCTCAGGCGAAATATCAACGGTGACTTTCCTGCCACTTCGCTGTGTAACCGTTAGACAAACGCCATCTACGGCTAAGCTGTCACCAGGGTTCAATTGTTTCGCAATCTGACCGGCATCAATAACGAAACGCGTTGATTTGCTCCTGGAATTTTCAATGAAGACTATTTTGCCAGTCGTTTCGATTATTCCGTTAAACATGATTGCTAACTCAGCGAGGCTTTCGCAAACGGAGAATCACATCTCCATCTAATTCTTGCGGAGGGTCTACTCGATATCGTTGCGCTTCCGAAAGAGATTGTTCCGGTCCGCCTAAAAGGTTCAAGAAATGTTTTCCCGTCAAAAGACGTGGTGCGATCATTAATACGTATTCATCGATCACATTGGCGGTGTGAAATAGAGTGAATATCTTCTGTCCACCTTCAACCAGGATCTTACGTATACCACGCTTGAGCAAGGCGGGCAGCAGCGTTGAAATACCCTGAAATCTTAGAACCTGAACATTCTTGTACTGTTGCCATAGATTCTCACGGTCTTTTGATGCTGATTCTGAAGTACAAATAATGATCGGCGCGTCATTTTCTACAAGAGAACATTCTTCAGGAGAAAGTTTCAATCTGGAATCAAGAACAATCCGGATTGGTTTGCGTGGAGCGATAGCAGAAGCTCGAACGGTCAGATGCGGACGATCCAACAGAACTGTATCAGCCCCAACTAATATCGCATCACATTGTGCACGCAGTTGATGAACCCATGCCAAACTGGTTTCATTTGTGATCCATCTTGAGTTGCGATCAGCCGGCGAAATGATTCCGTTTGCAGTAGCGCCTACTTTCGCAATCATGTATGGACGGCCTGTTCGAATAGTATGGAAATAAGGGTCGTAAAAACTTTCAATCGGTTTCATTTCAAGCTGATCGACTTGAATTCCGAAGGACTTCAAGGCTTCAACGCCTTTTCCATTGACCAAAGGATTTTGATCCACTGCGCCAAAAACGACGCGTTTGATTCCTGAATTTCGAATTGAATTCACACAGGGCGGTGTTTTGCCTTCATGTGCACAAGGTTCCAAGCTTGAATATAAGGTCGCATCTTTTGCGGCCGAACCCGCTTGTTGAAGCGCGAGAACTTCTGCATGCGATTCGCCTGCAGCAGGGTGGAATGCAGTGCCAACAACCTGACCATCTTTTACAATTACGGCTCCAACAGATGGATTAGGCGAAGTCTTCCCTGCATTTTGAAGCGCGAGGTGATAAGCCAAATTCAGGTAGTAATGATCCATGTTTTTATTTTAACCGCAAAGACGCAAAGAACTAGGATTCCAGCAAAGCGTTGATGAATTTGGGGGGGTCGAATGGGATCAGGTCATCCAAACCTTCACCCACACCGAGAAATTTGATCGGTACACCCAATTCTTTCGCGATGCTGACAACGATTCCGCCCCTTGCGGTGCCATCTATTTTGGTAAGAATAATTCCAGTAATCGGGGTAATGTTCATAAATTCGCGCGCCTGTACAATCCCATTCTGTCCAACAGTCGCATCCAGAACAAGCCAGCTTTCGTGTGGTGCTCCTGCAACTTCGCGTTGTGCAATCTTTCGCATCTTCGCAAGCTCCTGCATCAAATTGGACTTGGTATGAAGACGTCCAGCAGTATCAATTAAAACTAGATCTTTGTTTTGTGCTTTTGCAGCTGAAAGTGCATCAAAAACAACCGCTGCAGGATCACTTCCCTGGTTTTGTTTTAATAATTCCACACCGATTCTGTCGGCCCAGATTTGAAGTTGTTCAACTGCAGCAGCCCGAAATGTGTCAGCGGCTGCAATCAAAAGCTTCTTATTTTGCTTCTTATATTCATGCGCAAGTTTCGCGATCGTAGTGGTTTTACCAACTCCATTGACTCCAATAATCAAAAACACCGCAGGCTTCGGATACTTTTTCTCCCACCATGGATCCGTATTCTTAAAAATTGACATCAGTTCGTCATGAATTAACTTCTTGACGGCTGCTGCATCGGACAATTGATTGCTGCGGATCCGTTCATTGACAAGATCCATAAGGTGCATCGTAAGTCCAACTCCGATATCGGATTGTAACAATGCTTCTTCAAGACTCGAAAGAATTTCGTCATCAATTTCGCGTCCAGCTTTCATCATGTTGTCAATTTGACTACCAAGGCCTTCCTTGGTCTTTTTCAAACCGCTTTTTAGTTTCTGTAAAAATGTTTTTTCTTCAGTAATAAATTCAAACATCGCTTTTCTTTGTGCCTTTGTGGTTAATTACAGTTCATTTTCAATAAGGTTATAAATTTCTGCAAACGCAAATTGCGCTTGAGCATAAGGTAAATCTTTCGAAAGAAGAGCGCAGATAAAATAACCATCTTTTAAACGATGGGTCAACACTGAACGGTGAGTATAAGACGTAATCAGAGTCCGTGTCTCTGTTAGACCCACATTCACAATCGTGGACATGACAATTCCCTGATAAGCTCCCAGGATCTTTAGATGATCGCCATCGACATTGCTTCGAGTCAAAATGGCTTCCCCTTCTTGATCCAGAAATGCAACGGCCTCAACTCCTTTTACGTTCATCATTCGGTCGAGTAAGGCCTGAAAAGGCATTTGTGAGAGGTTAATTCGTAGATTTCGGACAGTGCAGCGCTTTCACTTCAGCAATCGATTTTTGTCCAAGATCACCCAGAGGATCAGCATCGATAACTCTGCGATAATATTCGCGAGCTTCACAAGGTTGATTTTGACGCTTCAAAACGGAAGCGAGATGATAACAAGCTTCAACGTTATCCGGCGCCGTTTTCAACACTTCTTTGAATTGCAGAGTAGCTTCGTCATATCTACCCAGCATTTCAAGCGAAAATGCATACAGCAAACGTGGACCATGGTTTTTCTCTTTCGGTGTGATATCCAGCGTCTTTTTCGCAAGGGCTCTCGATTCTTCGTAATTTCCTTCCAAATACGTGAGCTTTGCAAGATTGTAATAAGGACCAGCCTTGCCATATTGTGGATCTTCCAGTGCTTTGAAAAAATGCTGCCGCGCCGACGGATAGTCCTTTAGTTCAATGTATGCAATCCCAAGATTGTTATGCACATCCGAAAACGCTGGCTGAAGTACGATTGCCTGTTTTAAAGCTACTACAGCTTCTTGAGGTTGCGATTCGCATAAATGAGAAATACCGAGAGAATTCCATCCACCAGCATCTTTTGGATATTTCTTAACAAAATTTGAATAAGCAACGACCGCTTCCGCGCATCGTTTGTGAACAAGCAATTGATCGGCTTGCTTCAGCTCTGCATAAGGATTGTCGGGAGTCTTAGGTGGCTTGCCGGCTTGATTTTTTCCACTGCAGGCCAGGAAAATCAACGGAACGACCAAAAAAAGTATTACGGCTCGTTTCATCGCACAAAAGTATAACATGACTGCACGTATTTTTTGATCTCTGTGTCTTTGCGGTTTGCTTTAAGCGACGGGCTGACGTGGGCGCGGACGTGATGGCTTATGCAAAACAACTTTCCCTTCTTCACAGGCTCTTCCAAACGCATCTACAATTTTTGGATCGTATTTCACACCGGCCAGAGTGCGAATACGGTTCAAAGCAAAATCCAGTGTAAATGCTTTTTGATACGGACGATCTGTGGTCATCGCATCAAATGTATCAGCCACAGTCATCACACGGCCTAACAAGGGAATGTCTTCACCCTTCAATCCTTTAGGATAGCCACTTCCGTCGAAATTCTCATGATGAGCGCGCATTCCAGGAATGATGTCACGAAGCTGCTCAATTTGTGAAAGAATGGCTGCGCCTTTATCTGGATGGGTTTTCATTACTTCAAATTCATCCGGAGTGAGGTTTGTAGGTTTTCGTAAAATCCTGTCATCAATTCCGATTTTTCCTACATCGTGTAAAAGTGCGCCAATCTCAAGCCGTTCCAATTCTGCCGCGCTAAAACCAAGTGCCCTTCCAATCACAAGGCTGTAATCTTTCACACGTTCTGAATGACCGCGAGTGTATGGGTCTTTCGCATCAATTGCGGCAGCAAGCATACGAATTGAGCTCATGAACAGCTCTTTGTTCTCACGCGCGGCAGCCTGAAGACCCTGAATGTTTTGTTTAACTTCATCGGTCATGTAATTGAAAGTGTCTGCCAGCTGTTGAATTTCGTTACTTGCTTTTATCTCGATCTTTTTATCGAAATTTTGATTGCGTCCAACATCCAATGCATGTTGAGCAAGTTGTTGAACCGGACGTGTGATCCATCGCGCGAAAAGAAAACCCACAACTGCAGCAACAAGGGCGAACAAAAAACCCCAGGCTACGGATTGGCGGATCATGTCATTTACAGACTCAAAAGCGATGTCCCGCTCAATCTGTACCATCACTCCCCAACCTACATCTTCCACTGCCCAGTTTGATCCAAGAACTTCTGTCGTTTTGCCCCCTTGTTTCTCCTCATACAAACGGACTGTTGAAACGCGTCCACGCGTACGAATAAAATCGCTAACGATTGCTGTCTTTGATAGATCCCGCCTTTGCTGCATTTCAGTTTTCTTTGGATGGAGGACAAGTCTGCCGTTTGGATCTACAACATACACACTGATTCCACCGACGCTTTCATCAGCAATAATTTGCATTAATGGATCGGCGCTAACGATGACGCACAAAACTCCGATCATATTGCCAGTCGAATCTGTCAAAGGCTCCGCAACCAAAAGTACAGTTCGGTCTTGCTCAGAAATGAAAAAAGGTCCGCCGATGTACGATTTACCCTGAATTGCATTGTTAAATGCTTTCTCTTCTTCAATTCTGACGCTTCCATCATCGAATTCAGGCCGTTTCGCAGCCGGACCTCTGCCAGATGGAAGATAAATAGTTGCCTTCAACATGTTGAGATCTTTTAGGAAGGTAGGAAGTTCTGATCGCACTGAAGGCGCATCCAGATTTCGAACGAAGGTCCCTGCACGGGGAATCAATTCACGAATTTGATAGCGGTAGTTTTCTATATAGGATGAAATTCGAGTTGAAACACTTGCGGCAATCGTAACAAAACTTTCTTGAAGATTGGTCTGAAGACGTTCTCTATTATTGGTGATTAGTATCCAGGAACTTACAAAAAGAGGGATCACTCCGATTGCAAGGAACAGAAGTGTAAGAGTAACAAGAATGCTGTTCTTGATTTTACGTTCAGTAAAAATCGCCATCGATTTTAGGCTTGTTTCTCTTCAGAATCTTTGTCTTTTGATTTTTCAGCAATCACTTCGTAAACGTTTGTCATTTGTTCCAGTCCTTTCAGACTGAATGCTCCAAGCTCTCGTGTTTCAAAATGATCTTTTACTAGTTCGTAAGTATTTGCGCCAATCACAATCTGGCCCGGCTTTGCTACACCTGCTTCAAGTCGTTGAGCAATGTTAACAGTATTCCCCAGCACTGTGTATTCGATACGTTTCGGTGACCCGATATCTCCGGCAACTACACGACCGCTATTGATTCCAATCCGTATTTCAATGTGTTGCTGCGCAAAGTTTTCTTTATTAAATTCCTTTAATTTTTCACGCATGTCTAAAGAAGCCTTGACTGCACGAACCGCGTGATCTTCCATTGGAAGCGGCGCACCAAACACAGCCATAATTGCATCACCGATGAATTTATCGAGTGTTCCTTCATAATGAAAAATTACATCAGTCATTTCACCAAAGTATTCATTCAGCAATAAACCGACACGATGTGGTTCCATTCTTTCCGACATTCCAGTAAAACCAACAATGTCCGAAAAAAGGATTGAGGCTTCTACTTCCTGCGCATCAATATCCGTTTCCGCTGAATTCATCATTCGGCTTATCACTGAAGGCGAGTGGTAACGTTCTAGCTGACTGCGACGTTTTACTTCCTCTTTGATTTTTTCATTTAATCTTGCTTGTTCGATTCCAATGGCCGCATAATTCGCAAGCGCTGTTAACAGATCAAGATCACCTGGATTGAATGTGCTTGTTTTTGTTGTTGAATCAATAAAAACAACGCCGATGACATCATCTTTATTCCATAGAGGCGCACACATAGCCGAACGGATATTGTGAAAAATGATGCTGGCACCACCATCAAAACGAGGATCGAAAAGGGCATCTGAAGTTAAGATTGCAACTTTGTCAGAAAAAACTTTATTTGTAATCGTTTTGCTGATCGTAATTCTTCCGGAATCCGCTTGTGGATCGCGATACTTCACAACTTTTGGAATCAAATCTCCTGAATGTTCATCGTAAAGCATCAGAAAACCACGTTCTGCGCTTAAGTGTTCAAAGATTAATTCCATTACAAGATTCAAAACTTCATTCAAAGGCTGAACTGTCAGCAAAGATTTTGCGACGCGGATCAGAACTCCAAGAATCTGATTGTTTTTTTGAATTTGGCTTATTGCGGCAGGCTGTGTACTTTCCGGAAGCACATCCGGAATCATTTTTTGAATTTCACTGATCGGCTTAATAAAAGTCCCGGGACTTAAAAGATTATCGCCCGTTTCTTCCAGAAGAACTCGATCGTCTGTTGAGCTTGTGAACCGGAGCGAGAATTTTCCAAGATTGATTTCATCACCGTCTTGCAAACTGCCACGAGTAACAAGGACATTATTCACTCGTGTACCGTTGCGTGAATTCAAATCAACAATGTAGTTCTCTGCTTTGCTGAGAGTGATGCGCGCATGGTGCCGGGAAACACCAAAGTCGTTGATGATGATGTCGTTATCAGAAGCACGCCCAATCGATACGTCGCTTTTCTCAACAGAATAGGAATTGGTTTTATCCCCCTCCTTGTAGACCAGCTTGTACATATTAAGCTTCCATAGGCATTTGCCGCACGGGCGAGCCGACGTGTTTTAGTAAACCACGAAGATCACGAAGAAGCACGAAGTTTGTTTGATTTAGTTTTCTTTCTCCGTATCAAATGCTGATGAAATCTTTTGTGATTCGGGCTGCTGCTGCTGCTGTTGTTGCTGCGATACTGGCGCTTCTTTCGATAGTCCCATCTTACGTTTTAGATCTTCCAATGCCTGATCAACTTTAACTTTGCCTGTTAATTGATCTAGCTGTTTATCCAATTCATCACCTTCGCTTACCGCAATCTTATCGTAGGCAGCGAGACGATCGGATTGTTCCTGAATTTGAGTCGCTGCATTGTCGAACGTACTCATAGCTCCGTCGATATTGTATTTATCAGTAATCTCATGCATTTTACGTTGAGCTTCATTCATTGCAGCGATCGATTTCAGTTCACCCAGCTTACGGATCTTTTCTTGAACTTTTTCTTCTTCTACTTTTAGTTTGGCGCGTGATGCATCCGCGCGTACCTTCGCGCTTTTCCACATTTGCTCAGCACGTTCAAGTTCTCCCTGCGCTTCCAATTGCAACTGTAGCGCACGTCGTGCCAATTTTTCATTCCCCTGACCTAATGCTTCTTCAGCTTGAGCTTGCAAGGTTTTTACGCGTTCTCTTTTCACCTTGAACTCTCGTTCCTGTCGCGCTTCGAAGCCAAGGGTCATCGCAGTCGCCTCACGGAGGGTCTTCAGGCTTTCTAGCATTTCACGCACGGTCTGTTCCAGCATAGGAACAGTCATTTGGGACTCAGTCTTTCCCATCAACCAGTTGAACATTGCGGAAAACATCCGCGTCACGCGCTGAAACATGCTGACCTCCTCATCATTGCAGGCGAGTCGTTACTTTAATCTCTAACGCCGATACGCCGAGTAAGACTTATTTTAATTTCGACTCAGGCGTCACGATTCCTAGTCTTGAAATTATAGCATACGTAGAATGGGCCAAATGGTTCAAGTTTCAGGAGATTTACACCACAATCCTACCTGATCAGGTGGTAAGAATTTATGCAATTATGGCAGATAATCTTTCCAAAGGAGGTATGAATGCGGCTTAATTTCATCCTGTTCACAATTCTTGTGTTTCAATTCCCATCTTTGATTCTTGCTGCGCCGGAAGCCTCAAAAACGGTTGTTGAGTTGGATCATCCAGTGATGGACGCAAAAGACAAAATGCAAGGAAGCAAGGGAGTCGATGTTGTTAAAGTAACGGTTAAGAACGATGGAACCCAGTTACAAACAAGCGCGCTTCTACATAAAGAAGTGAAGCAGTACATTACCGATTCCGCCGGAAGAACCCTCTCGATTTACCTGGACACAGATAACAATTCAGCAACTGGCGGTGAGATTCCGTTTTGTAGTATGAACGGCTTTGAACGCCGTATCGATCTCAGCATCTGTCTCGATTTCGGTGGAGGAACCTACATTTGCGGCGGTGGAATGGGTAAAAAGGCCTCGTCATTCTTGAATGGCCAAAACATCTATGATTACAATTCAAAGAAGAATTCATGGGAGCAAAAAATCAGTGAGGTCAAAGGGCCTATAACAAGTAATCAATTAGATTCATCGGTGTCCTACCAGACTCTTGGTATCAAGCCAGGAACGATAATTAGGATCAGCGCGCAAGAATCAGATGCCTCATTTCAAAAGGGATGTTTTGCAGAAGCCTTTTTGAAACTAAAGTAAAAGCCAGAATTGAAATAAGTTTGGATTTTCGGCGCAAGTTCTTGACAATAGAAATGATCCTAGTTGATAATCGTGTTTGCATTTTTGAAAATAAAATGACCTCACTGCAAAAGAGAGGGTGAATGGCGGAAGAAACAATATCCCGCAGAGCTTTTATTTCCTGGTTAGGACTGGCATGGGGCGCATTTGCAGCTGCTATGGGAGTAGCATTGACTGCCACAATGCGATTTTTGTTTCCAAATGTTTTATTTGAACCACCTTCAAGTTTTATCGCCGGTTTCCCGGAAGATTATGCAATCAATAAAGTCGATGAACGATTTAAGGAAAAGTATGCCTGCTGGATTGTTCGTACAAATGAGACAATGTATTGTCTGAGTACAGTTTGTACACATCTCGGATGTACACCCAACTGGCTGGAAGCTGAATCGAAATTTAAGTGTCCTTGTCATGGTAGTGGTTTTTATATGACAGGAATGAATTTTGAAGGGCCTGCACCGCGTCCTTTAGAAAGATTCCGAATTTCTATCGGGGATGATGGTCAGGTTGTTATTGATAAAAGCAAAAAATTTCAACAGGAAAAGGGCGAATGGAACGATCCGGAATCGTTCGTTCGAATTTAGTGATCTCTACCATTTAGATGGTAGGGGCGGCCCTTGTGGCCGCCCGGGCCGGCACAAGACCGGCCCCTACCACAGCTTATAGAGGGAAGTCATATGGCGCCACCGAAACGAGGCATCTGGTCGCAAATAACCCGTTCACAAGTTTGGAAATCGATTTTCCGCCATGCAGTTCCAAAAGATACACGCGGCCGCGCGCTCGCGGTATTAAACAATGTCTTTTTACATTTGCATCCTGTGCGAATTCGCAAATCAGGAATTGCATTGGGATATACATGGTGTATGGGCGGCCTTACATTTTTCTTGTTCCTTGTGGAAGTGTTTACAGGACTTTTATTAATGTTCTATTACCGTCCAACTCTTGAATATGCATACATGGACATTGTTGAACTGGGTGAACAGGTGCCGCTTGGAGTGATGCGCGAACTTCACAGATGGGGCGCTCACGCAATGGTCATCACAGTCTGGTTACACATGTTACGTGTGTTTCTAACGGGCAGTTACAAACCACCACGCGAGTTCAACTGGATCATTGGTGTTATTCTGCTTGTGTTGACTCTTTTGCTCAGCTTTACCGGATACTTGCTGCCATGGGATCAGCTTGCAATCTGGGCAATCACTGTTGGATCTAACATGGCGCGAGCTACGCCCTTTTTAGGTCATGAAGGACCTGGCGCAAGTTTGCTGAAAATCGGTGATCTTGCAATGGTTCATGCAGGCGATGATGCGCGCTTTGCATTGCTGGGAGGACGATTTGTCGGAGCAGGTGCACTTCTTCGTTTTTATGTTTTGCACTGCGTAGCAATTCCTGTTGTCGCTAGCGTATTGATGGCTGTACATTTCTGGCGCGTCCGCAAAGATGGCGGAATCTCAGGACCTATGTAGGAGGAACAAATGGAATTCCTCAAAGGTATTGTTAATTTACTTGCGAAACCGGAAGTCTTAATCACGACTTCGATGATCGTTTTGTTGGTTGCAGTCAACATTCGTTCGCTCTGGAAACCTCTTCCAGCAAAAATTCTATTTGCGGGCGCTGTTTTATTTTTCATTCTTAGCGTTCAAGACCCAAATTTTCGAAAGATTGTGTCAGCACCTGACAACGTTCCGATTGTGGGCATGCTTTTTCTGGTTGGTTTTTTTGTTTGGTATGCATTGTACAAAGCAAAAGCGAATGATGATCGCTTAGATCAATCGCTGCCTGTTAAAGAAGCAGAAGATAACGAAAAAGTTCTGGTCTGGCCAAATCTTGTTTATACGGAAATGATCTGCCTCGTCATTTGTTCTGCAATTTTAACGGTCTGGGCAATCGTATTGAAGGCGCCACTTGAAGCGCCTGCAAATCCTGCAGATTCGCCAAATCCATCGAAAGCTCCATGGTATTTTCTTGGTCTTCAGGAAATGCTTGTCTATTACGATCCATGGCTCGCAGGTGTCGTTTTTCCAAGTTTGATCATCTTTGGCCTTATGGCAATTCCTTTCATCGATGTTAACCCCAAAGGAAGCGGCTACTACACTTTTAAAGAAAGGAAATGGGAAATTTCGATTTTTCTTTTTGGGTTTGTGATTCTGTGGGTCTTGCTGATTATCCTTGGAACGTTTTTGCGCGGTCCAAACTGGAACTTTTTCGGTCCTTATGAATATTGGGATGTTCACAAAGTATTAGTTTTGAACAACGTAAATTTGTCTGAATATTTTTGGGTAATGATGTTGGGACAGGCTTTACCGAGTCAATGGTGGCTACGCGAAATCGTCGGATTTGTTTTGTCCGCAATCTATATGTTTGTGCTACCTGTGGTTCTTGCCAAAACATTATTCAAGCGTTTTTACGTAAAAATGGGTCCTGCACGATATTACATCGGTGCAATTCTGTTTTTGGCGATGTTAGCTTTGCCTGTGAAAATGTACCTGCGATGGTTATTCAATTTGAAATACATCATCGCGATTCCAGAGGCGTTCTTCAATATATAAACTTTGTGCCTTTGCGGTAAATAAAAAATTATGGCAAAACGAGATACTGATCACGCATACGACATAAATCGCTTAAACATGTTTTTTGCGATTTCAAGTATCATCCTTTTCGCATTTTTCGCATGGATGTTGTGGCAGGATTTTAATCGTGACTGGAAACGCACACAGGCGGATTTTCGACGCCTCGAAAGAGCTCGCACGAAGGCGCAGATTGCACAAGAATCCGCCAACCTGCAAGGCAATCCTGAATATGTAAAAGTTTCGCAAGAAATGGACGCTGCAAAGGCCCAGCTTGATCAACAAAAAGCTGATTACGAAAAGACACAGAAGGAACTGGCGGACATACAAGGGATCTGGTACAGGGCCGACCAGTCGTTCCGCTTTAAAAAAGCAGAATATGAAGCAAATCGGTATGACTATGAAGAAGCCGTCGCCAATCACCCAAAAACTGTTCCGAAAAGAAAAGAAAACCTCGATCGAAGCTTTAATGAAATGCAGGCTCTGCAGTTCAAGTTGGATGAGGTAAACGATAAAAAGACTGCGATTGAAAAACGCGTTGAGGATTTTACCAAACGTCAAGCTGAACTTGAGAAAGAGCTTACCAAACTGACTACTAAACGCGATCGAATGATTCGAAAAGAAACCAATCTTTCAGCATCAGTAGCAAATATTTTCCGCAATCTTCCTTTGGTCGATTTCATCGGACCTTCAATTAAGATTCAGCAAGTGGTTATTGATAACATTCATGAAGATTTGAACTTTATCAGCATTCCTCGAGTCGATCGTTGTATGACCTGTCATGCAGCCATTGATCAAGAAGGATATGTTCAAGGCGAAAAAGTGCCAGACTATGATCGCAAAACGATCGAGCAGCCTTTTGTTTCACATCCGCGCCTTGATATTTTTGTAGGCAGCACTTCGAAACATCCGATGGATCGATTCGGTTGTACATCGTGTCATGCGGGACGCGGCCGCTCCACTGACTTCATTGGTGTCGCTCATATGCCTACCAATGAAGAAGAGAAAAAACGTTGGGAAAAAGAATTACATTGGCATAAAAAGCATCACTGGGAATTTCCCATGTATGAAAGCGACATGGTTGAAGCTTCCTGCGTTAAGTGTCATCAAGGTGTGGCTCAAATTCCAGGTGGCGACAAAATCAACAAAGCTAGAATGCTGTTTATTGAAAATGGCTGTAACGGATGTCATGTAACAAAAGGATTTGAGAATTTACCCAAAGTCGGACCTGATCTAAGACGAATCAGCAGCAAGGTAACAAAAGATTGGGCGTTCAAATGGATCAGGAATCCAAAAGCATTCCGTCCAACAACGCGGATGCCCAAGTATTTCTTAAATTCAAACAACAGCGATCCGGAAGATGTTGCGCGAAATGAAGTCGAAATTCGCTCAATGGTTGAATACTTGTTTGCCAAGTCAGATCAACTTGAATATCAGCCGGTAACAGTTTCTGGAAATGCAGCAAACGGACAAACACTTGTTAAAGAAATTGGCTGTGTCGGTTGTCATTTAATGGAAAATGAAAAACCAGCGCACGCCGATACGCGACGCAGATTCGGTCCGCCCCTGGTAAAGCTGGGCTCAAAGACAAATTCAACATGGCTTTATAACTGGTTGCGTGAACCTCGCCATTATTCTCCGCAAACTCGTATGCCGAATATGAAACTCACGGACCAGGAAGCAAACGATATTACTGCTTATTTGTTGTCGATTCGTGATACAGCGTGGGAGGCAGAAAAAGTACCAGCCTTACAAGAGAAATATTTGAAGGATGAAATTGTTTTCCATCTTAAACGGCAGTATGGACTTGGTGCGGACGAACAATACAACAAGATGCCGGAACAGGAACGATGGATGTTTTTGGGCGAAAGAACAATTTCGCGATATGGCTGTGCCGGCTGCCATTTGATCCCGGGATTTGAAACAGCAAAAGGAATCGGAACATCTCTTTCTGAAGAAGGAAGCAAGAAAGTTACAAAATTTGATTTTGGTTTTGTTCCCATCGAACACTCAGTTCCTGCTTACATTCATCAAAAGCTGCATGACCCACGGTCGTTCGATAAAGAACGCGTAAAACGGTGGGATGAAAAATTAATCATGCCGAATTTTGATTTCACTCCGGAAGAAACAGCATCGTTGACAATGTTAATCATGGGACTCACAAACGAACGCGTCCCTGCAGAATCACAGGATGTGTTAGCCGATAACGAACAAGTTGCTGAACGTGGAAAATGGCTGGTTGTTCAAAAGAATTGTATTGCATGCCACAACATTGATGGCTGGGGTGGTGAAATAAAAGAAGTAATAACAGAGGAAGGTATGCAGCCGCCTCTACTCATAGCGGAAGGTGAAAAGGCTCAATCTGATTGGCTTTTTGAATTTTTAAAAGCACCTGGGACAATTCGACCGTGGTTAAAAGTAAGGATGCCGAATTTCAGGTTGTCTGATGAAGAAGCAAATACACTTGTTCAATACTTTATGGCTGCGTCAAAAACAGGACCATTTAACAGTCCACCTGAATTCACAAAACATTTAGCGGAAGGACAAGGAGTATTTACAACATTTCAATGTTCTACATGTCACGTAGTCGGTGGAGTCGCACCTCCGGGTAGAGCTTCGGCAGATCTAGCACCGGATCTAACACTATCCCAAACACGATTGCGCGCAGATTGGATTTTGAAATGGTTGGAAGATCCGCAAAAGTTGCAACCAGGAACACGAATGCCTGACTTTTTCCCTGAAGCAGCTTTACCAAATGTATTGAATGGCGATCCACATTTGCAGAAAGAAGCGATCCGAAATTATATTTACAGCCTTGGCAGAGGGAATCAAGACTCTATTTTGAGTCCCGAAGAAGCTGCATGGTTTGAACCCAGCGTTGCGCATGCGGTTCCCGGTTCATCAACTGAAGCGACGTCTCAAAGTGCCGGAACGCAGTAAATCCTCGCATCTCTGCGCCTTAGCGGTAAGAATTTTACCCCAATGCTGAAGTCGAATTTAGCCATCTTACTGATTTCGTTAAGTCTGAGTGTGTGCGCCTGGCTTGCATTTCAATGGAGCATTCACCGGGCAGAAAAAAATTATAAGGAATCTCACAATGAATGATGATATTCAACCTCCACTGGAAAGTGCGGAGGAACAGCGAAAAGAAAAAGGGATTTTGGTTTTGTTCCGTTTTGTCGTTGTTCCATTAATTCTTGTGGGAATTATTGTTTTTGTTATTGTGCTTTTTGGAAATATGGCACTGAAGGAAAAATCGGTGCGCGATTATCTCTACGATATTCGAACTGGAAGCCAATCCGAACGATGGCAAGCGGCATATCATCTTTCAAATTTACTCGCCAACCCAAATCGAGATTACAGAGCAGACGCAAAAAAAGAGCTGCCTGAAATTATGCTGATCTTCAAAAATGAAAAAGGTAAAGATCCACAGATCAGGCGGTATCTTGCGCTTGCAATGGGAGGATTACAGGATCCAAGAGCTGTCCCAGCCTTGCACGAAGCGATTCAAGATGAAGATTCGCAAACAGCCTTTTATTCAATCTGGGCCATTGGAAATATTGGAGACCGGGAATCCACACCAAAAATCATTGAGACACTTGAAAGCCAGGATAACGGAATTCGAATCATCAGCGCATATGTTTTAGGAGCCCTTGGAGATGAACGTTCGGTTGCTCCATTACAAGCGCATCTTGATGACACGGAGCCTGAAGTTCGATGGAATTCGGCGATCGCTCTTACGCGTTTGAACAATGATGCAGGCAGTTCTGTGCTAATGGATTTGATGCAACGCAAATATCTCGACAGCTTTAAGAGCCTTACAGAAGAACGTAAAGAAGAATTAATGATTAACGCTATAAAGGCTTCATCGAAACTGGCAAAACCGGAATTAAATGAGCAAATCAAACAGCTCAGCGTAAGTGATCCAAATCCTAAGGTACGTGACGCCGCTATAAAATCCGGAACCGCAAAGTCACAGAATTAATTCATGTAGCAATCATGTAGAATATGTAATATGGATGCAGAGAAGTGGCGCCGGAATACTCTCCGCAAAATGCGAACCTCACGAACCGCAACCTTGAAATTATTCACTCAAATTAACGCGCGGATGATGATTAAACCTGCAACTCAAGGCAAATGGTCGATTAAAGATACGTTCGCACATATTGTTGCCTGGGAGAATGAAGCTTGTAAACGTCTTGATCTTATTCTTGCCGGCCATGGCGATCGAGTTTATTACTATGACGACATGGGAGTTTCAAATCGCTTTAATGCGCGCGCAGTTTCTAAGTACAGAACGGTTTCGATGAACCAGCTGCTACGCGAAGGCGCCAAAATAAGAACAGAATTGGTTGAACGAATAAAAAAATTACCAGCCGCTGAAATCAATAATCCAAAACATCGCTATCCCGTTTCAGAATGGATCTCTGAATTCGCTTATACCCACGAAGAAGATCACAGGGACCGTATCAGGCAATTACTCTCAGATAGAAAGAAGGTTTCAGGCGCCGGGTAATGCTCCCTCCAAAATCTGATTCAAGAAGCTTCAAATTCATCCTCTTTCCTCTGGTGCTAGCCTATCTGGTGATCACAATCCTCTTCGGTGGTTGGCCCCTCAATCTTGTATTAGAGGACTGGCTTTTTAGCTCCACTCTCGCGATGATCCTTTTTGCAATTTGTATTCTGCATTCCCGGAAAGCTTTCCAAAATATTAAACGAGACTTCATCGTAGAAGCAGCAATCTTTTCAGGAATCATTGGAGTCGCCGCATATCTCCGGTTTAAAGGAATCAACGAACGTGCTCTCTCCGGGCCCACAATCGATGAACCTATTTTGGTGGATGCTGTGCTTCATATGTTGCGAACCGGCACATATGATTTCCAGAGATACGAATACGGTGGAGTTTATTTTTATATTCTTCTGATTGTCTTTGTCCTAACGACTCTCAGCCTGATCAAAAATTTCAAATATCGTGCTGTAAATCAAATTCCCGAGGTTGAATACTATACTGCCGGACGACTCGCTACCGCTTTTTTCAGCGTTGTAACTGTAGCTTGTACTTATGTTTTCGCTCGCAAATACTTCGGAAAAATAACGGCAATTAGTGCAGCGCTCGTTTTAACATTTTCGACACTGTCTTTTATGACAGCCCACTTGATCCGTGTTGATGTTGTGCTTGCTTTGTGGATACTGCTTGCACACTGGTTCTTTTTCAAAATTCTAGATGAACCATTATCGATCAATTATGTTTTTGCGGGGATTCTGTGTGGCCTTGCGATCGGTACAAAATCTACGGTTACACCAATTTTAGTTTCATTGGTGATCACCCATGCGTTATCGAAAAAAGAAAAATGGATAAATTGGAATTTACTGCTAGGCTTTTTTTGCGCAGGTGTTGTTTATTTCATCACCAATTTTTTTGTATTTGCCAATTTAAATCGATTCTTAGACTTGTTCCCGACTGCACTTTACCATCTTAATCCGAATCACTGGAGCAGCGTTCCAAATCGGTCGTTAGAATATTCGTTTACACTGATGGGGGATGGAATTGGAATCGTAGCATTTGTTCTAGCTTTACTAACATTGCCGCGCATTATTACATCCAACCGCTTGCTGATTCTGTGGAGCTTCCCTCTTCTCTATCTTTTAACAATCGGATCCTACGCTGCCGGATTTCCCCGTTATCTGCTTCCAATCATTCCTTTGCTTTCAATTCTTGCAGGTGAAGGATTACGATGCGATTGTTGAGTGGATCAAAGCTAAACCGAAGTCCGTTCAAAGCTGGAGCCATGCAGTTGCACCTGCGGCACTCGCATTGTTAATAGCGCAACCGGCCGTGAATTCGTTTCAGCACTATTCTGAAGCAGCTAAAATTTTGCAGCCGAAGGAAGTAATCACCTGGATTGAGAAAAATATCCGCAAGGCTCGCAAATTTTATCGGATCCAACAGGTCCAACAATTCCCGGCGATCGTTACAATGTACGTTACCTTTCGTATGGTGAGTTCATGAATCCCAAAAACGTCAAGAATTATGAATATGTTTGTGTGACTGAAGACTTATTCAACAAAATTCCCGGGACCTATGATGTCCTCCATGAATTTCCATCCCGCACGAAATCATTGGACCGATCGGTGCGCATTTACAAAGCGAAGAGAATCTTTTTAACCGCAGAGGCACGAAGAGGCTTTGTGGTTTATAATAGGCGGTTTATGAGGAGTGCAAGACGGGCACCGAAGTCAAAGCGGGCGGCTGCAGCATTTTACGACCTGGATGGCACGCTCGTAAAAACGAATCTCGTACATGTCTTGTTCTTTCAAGCCCGCAATCAGCAAGGTATTTTGCGGAGTATCCGCAAAACTGCCAGCGTCTTTTCTGCAGTCCCTGCCTTCCTCGCAACGGACGCCTACAGCCGGACCGCCTTTCAGGAATTATTTTTTAAGATGTACAAAGGCGAATCCGAAGATAGGATCCGGTTTCTATCCGAGGAATTATTTGAAGATGTGATTCTGCCTTCGATCTATCCAGGCGCTTACGATCTGATTGAAAAGTCGCGAAGTCTGGGCTTAAGACAGGTCATAGTAACAGGGGCACTCGACACAACGGTGGCGCCTCTTGCCCGTCATCTGAAAATCGACGATTGGATCACGAACCGCCTTGAGTTTGTCGACGGATTTGCAACAGGTAGACTGCTGCCTCCGGTCATGGCAAATGCTTCAAAAGCCTCCTGGATCCGTTCTTATGCTGAAAAAGAGGGCTTGAGTTTGAGTGACAGTTACTGCTATACAGATAGTATTAGTGATTTACCAATGTTATCTGTAGTAGGTCACCCGACAGCGGTTCATCCTGATTTTCGGTTGAAGAGCACAGCAGTTTCTAGTCATTGGCCAATATTGGATTTGAGGTAAGAAGAAAATGAGTTTAATACTTCGTCGCCGTCTTGAAGAAAATATTACATACATTGATAGCGACTCTGAACCTAGAATTCTTCATTATGGTGAAGATTTTCTGCTTGAAGATTTGCCGATCGGAACTCGCGTTATTTATCCTAAAGCTCCAATCGCAGGTTTGCCGAACCCTGAAGCAGCAATTCGATACGCATTAAACCGTCCTCTTGGCAGTGATCCATTACACGCCCAACTCTTTCCTGGCATGAAAGTCACGATAGCTCTGGATGATATTAGCCTTCCCCTTCCACCGATGAAGACGCCCGATGTGCGTCAGCAAGTTCTCGAAATTGTTCTTGATATGCTGACCGGTCACGGTGTCGAAGATATTCACATCATCATTGCAAATTCGCTACATCGCAAAATGACTGAAGGCGAAATGAAACGCACCGTCGGTTCAAAAATTCACAAGGCTTATTTTCCTGATCGCTATTATTGTCACGACGCCGAAGATCCTGAAGGAATCGTCAATCTGGGTGAAACCCGTCATCACGAACCGGTCAATATCAACAGGCGAGCCGCAGAAAGTGATCTCGTAATTTATATCAACATCAATCTCGTTCCTATGGATGGCGGGCATAAATCAGTCACTGTCGGACTTTGCGATTATGAAAGTCTAAGACCGCATCATGAACCGCAAACGATCATCGATTCTGATAGTTACATGGACCCCGCAAAATCAGAGCTCAGCAGAAAATGTGAACGGATGGGCAAAATCGTCGATCAGCATATGAATGTTTTTCACATTGAAACAGCGCTGAACAACGACATGTTTCTTGGCCCGATGAGCTTTCTTAATAAAAATGAGGACCACTTTAAAGAAAGTGATTGGGCATTGTTCAATTTAACAAAAGCAACGCTCGAAAAACTTCCGCGTGCTGCAAAGCGCAAAATGTTTTTTCAAATTCCTTCAAACTACAAGATGATCGCTTGTTATGCGGGCAAGACTGAGCTTGTTCATGAAAAAATCCTGCAACATTGTTTCGAGCAATATTCAGTACCTGTAAAAGGACAAGCCGATATTGTTATCACTGGCATTCCTTACATCTCTCCATACAACGTAAATTCGATTTTGAATCCTATACTCGTTCAGGTGATGGGGCCTGGATACTTCCATAACATGTACCGGAACAAACCTGTCGCAAAAAAAGGCGGCGTTTTGATTCTGACTCATCCATGCTATGACGAATTTGATCCGAATTTTCATCCAAGTTATATAGAATTTTTTCACCGGCTTTTGCCTGAAACAAAAGATAGTTTTGAACTCAGAGAGAAATATGAGCTGGAATTCGCGCATGATCCAAATTACATACAAATGTATCGGCGCGGGAATGCATATCATGGAGCGCATCCATTTTTTATGTGGTATTGGGCAGAAAATGGCAGAAAACATTACAGCAAAATCATTGCTGTTGCAGGCAATACATACGTGCCTGAAATGCTCGGGTGGGACCGGGCTTCAACTTTAACAGAGGCGATTTATATGGCTCGCAGTCACATGGGACGAACTGCGGAAATAACAATGCTCCATCATCCGCCAATCTTTATGTCAGATATGGAGTAAAATTAGAAAATAAAAGATGAAAGATGAAGGATGAAATGAACTCCTTTCAGCGTTCATATTTCATTGTTCATCTTTCAATTTAGGGGGGATACTCAATCTATGGCACGCCTGGTTTTGGATCCGGGCCAGTCTACCGAACAGATTTTTGAATTAAAAATCGGGCCAACGACTCTAGGCCGCGCAAAAGAAAACGACATCGTAATCCTGGACGGCAGCCTTTCGCGCATGCATGCCCGAATCGATGTCAATGAAGAACGCATCGTCCTCAGCGACCTTCAAAGCAGCAACGGTACGTATGTAAATGGAGAACGCATCACCGAATGCATCTTAAAACATGGGGATGCAGTAAAGTGCGGCGATGCAGAATTTCAATTCCGCGAAGACCTCCACATCCTTCATGAAATATCTTCAGGAGTCCGCAAAGGCTTTCGAGATCTGCTTGTCGCTGAAAAACCACGCGACAAAGTGAGCACCTCCGCTCTGAAAATAAAACAAAAAGATTTTCAGGAGAGATCGAAAGACAAGTTACAAATTCTTTTAGAAGTCAGTGAACTTCTCTCTTCGCCGGAAGATATCGACATCTTGCTTCAGAAGATTGTGGATTTCTTGTTTGTGATTATGGATGTTGATCGTGTGGCTATTCTGATGGTCAACGAAGAAACCGGATTGCTAGAGGGACGCATTACCCGATCTTCTGTTGAAACTCACGAAGGAGAAACTATTTACAGCAGCAGCATCGTGAACTATGTGCTGCAAAAAAGCGTTTCAGTGATCTCATCCGATGCGCGTGAAGATCCACGTTTTGGGGACACAAGCTCGATCATGAAGCAGTCAATCCGTTCCTCAATTTGTGTTCCGCTAAAAACGCGTGAAAAAGTAATCGGTGTTTTATACGTTGATAATGTTTCTGTCCCAATGCGCTTTGTTGCCGAAGATTTGGAATTTTTAAGTGTGTTTGGCAACCAGGCTGCTGTCGCAATCGAAAATTCCAAGCTTTACAACAAAATTGAGGATGATGCCCGAAGCCGTGAACAGGAATTGATGTCACTTGTTGAAGATCGTACACGCAATCTTCAAGTCGAAAAAGAGAAAGCCGAACGCGCTACGTCTGTGGCTGAAGAAGCAAACAAATTCAAGAGTCAGTTTCTGGCAAATATGAGCCACGAACTTCGAACGCCATTAAATGCAATTATTGGATATAGCGAAATGCTTCAGGAAGAGGCGCAAGAATTAGGTGTGCAAGACCTTAATGGCGATTTACAAAAAATCCAGGCGGCCGGCAAGCATTTGCTGGCACTGATTAATGACATTCTGGATCTTTCAAAAATTGAAGCCGGAAAAATGGACCTATTTTTAGAACCTTTCGGTCTTCCAGGGCTCCTTGACGAAGTTGTTACTACGGTCCGCCCTCTGATGAAAAAGAATGGTAATACGATGATCTTTGAGCCAAACAAAGAGCTTGGAACAATTCATGCCGACATGACGCGATTGCGGCAGGTTCTCTTTAATTTGTTAAGTAACGCAGCCAAGTTTACAAAAGATGGAAAAGTAACTCTTGAAGTTGTCCGTGCAAATGATCAGGAAGGAGATTGGATTACGTTTCGAGTCTCTGATACCGGAATTGGTATGACACAAGAACAGCTTGGCAGACTCTTTCAGGCATTTTCGCAAGCAGATTCAACCACAGCGCGAAAATATGGCGGCACCGGATTGGGTCTGATTATCAGCCTTCGATTTTGCCAGATGATGGGTGGCACAATTTCAGTAGAGAGCGAACCAGATGCTGGAACAACATTTACCGTGAAACTACCAGCGCAAGTTCAAACCCCCGCCCGCCCCGTGTGAAAAGTTCGCATCAAACTTTATTCAACTGTGACTGAGGCCTTCGAATAAGCTACATTCCCCAGTTTATCTGTCGCTTTGTAAGTAATCAGATAAACTCTTCCTTCGGGATTTGCCAAATTCCTTTCAGCTCTAATCCAAAACAAACGATCATCAGTGCCATAACCAGCACTTAGAATATCTTCAGCAAAATTTGATTCATTTGATGTAATTGAGATCAGTTCAATGTTGACGGGCGAATGTAAGGCCTTTGTCACTTCCACCTGAATTTCAACTGGAATCAATTCGCCGTTTGCTTTTACAAGCGATTTAGATGGTACAGCATCAATCGAAAGTACCGTTTGCTGCGAGCAGCTTTGAGATGGGAATGGAGTGCCGCAGAATGTAGAAATAAATTCGCAATTGGTGCCTTTGCAAATCTTTTTAGGCGCCGAATCTCCAAGCCGGTCCATGTAATCACAATCAAAACATAGATCTTCTGTAGTGCAACCATTGAACAAAGTTCCATCCATATGATTGAAGTGAACTCTTCCTGCGGACTGACAACCGAAAAGAGTATCGGCCCAGTTTTTTACAATGCAATTGTCATCTCGATCTGCACCGCCAGATCTTGGAGCACCATCCGTGTTGATAATGACCGGTTTATTAAATTTTAGAATTGCTGTCGCAGCAGTATCACATGGATTCCCAAGTAGATTCGATCCCCTCCATGTAATCCAATGAAGATCCACAATATCTATATTTGATTGGGTGAAAACGCTAAATGCATTGCCTGCGCAACTACCTGTACAACCGTCAAGGCTGGTAGAAGCACCAATCACGCTGGCAGAAACAAGAAAATTTGTTTTCGTTCCATCAGGTAGATTCTTAATCCAACCGCCAACTGTGTTATGCCAGGATGCAATTTCATCAAATACAGAATCTGGCTCGCCTGGTCCTTTTCTCGCTTCATTCATCACTTCAAAAAAAACATGCTCATAATCGTTGTCCCAGATATATTGAACAATCTTTTGAACAAACGCTTTTTGAATCGATCCAAGACAATTTAAAGTGCCATCAGTATTTTTGATCCTGTAAAATTCTGGGAAAGCATCTTGAGACCCATTCGTATCCAACGGCAGTCCGCCGTTTTGTTGAGTACAGTTCAACGGTTCTTGATGCATGTTGTTGTGCAGAGGGTTCCACGGTGTATGAAGATATGCAGGCGAGCCTCCGCTATCTTTGTCCAGAGTCACCGCATCAAAAAATGTAAATTGAACAATTTGTCCGTTCCTTTCAGCTTCCTGTAAAACGGTATCTAAACGATCCATCCAAACCTGATCGAGGCCTACAGCTGTACAACCATTCACAGAATCAATGCACAGATCATAAACAGGACCATTGTCACAATCCTGAATTTGAGCAAAAGGCATTCGCGCGTTGGAACACGGAGTAAAGACATTTGAAAAACCCGTGGCCCATACACGCTGCAGGTTTACGCCATGCCGGATCTTTTTAGGCTTCCTCATGTATTCCGAAGTATCAAGGTAGTTGGGAACATTTACCTGGAGCGCCGATTTTGTAATGAGATCGATGCTCGAGTATCCGATCAACTTTAATTCTTTATTTCCCCATTGGAGTTTGCTTCCATTCCTCTTGATTTTAGTGTCTGCATCGATCGCAGGAACTCCAACGATCATGGTGAGTGAAAAGAAAATGGCACTGAATCCCCGTCGCCTCATCTCTCTCTCCTCAAATTGTTTTTGTGTTAGCTTAATATTACTTCGACTCCGAGATCTAAAGCAATATTGTTACGACGGATATAGTATGACAAGAAAATGAAGTCCGTCGTCACCTACGTGGTGAAAATCTGTTTAATGGTCTATTCTTTTATGACGGACAGGAGGGATGAATGAGAACTGGAAATCCTACATTAAGCTCCAAGACTTTCGAGAGCACCGGCTTAAGAACCACAGAAGGTGCCATGACTTTGGACGGCACGGTAAACAAGACTGGAATCCTGCTTATTCTTGCCCTGGCTTCAGCATTTTATGTGTGGCGGATGTTTTTTCTTGCAAAGAATCCGGGAGTCGTTGTGCCATGGATGCTTGGTGGCGCAATTGGAGGTTTGGTATTTGCGATTATTACAAGCTTTAAAAAAGAATGGGCACCTGTCACTGCGCCAATCTATGCACTTCTAGAGGGATTATTCCTTGGAGGCATCTCGGCTTTTTATGAGGCTCAATTTAAAGGCATTGTGATTCAGGCCGTTGCTTTAACTTTCGGAACTGCTTTTGCACTTTTGATGGCGTACAAATCACGGCTGATCCGTGCAACAGAAAACTTTAAGCTTGGAGTCACAGCCGCTACCGGAGCCATTTTCTTGCTTTATCTTGTTTCAATGGTGCTCGGCTTCTTTGGAATACGCATCGGGTTCATTCATAGCAGCGGTCTTCTTGGCATCGGCTTCAGCCTTTTTGTAGTTGTCATCGCGGCTTTGAATCTGGTTCTCGATTTCGATTTCATCGAACGAGGAGTTGAACACGGTGCACCAAAGTTTATGGAGTGGTATGGTGCATTCGGACTGATGGTCACACTAGTCTGGCTTTATATCGAAATCCTTCGTCTGCTGTCCAAACTGAAAGACCGCAGATAATTTTTTGTCGGCAGTCTCTATTCGTTATTTGCGTGGATATCGATGCTTAAATTAACCTAAGAGATCCATCTGCAACTTTGTCAGGACCAAATTCGTCTTATTCTTGAAAAATGCTTGAAGCTAAAATTGGCATTGTGCCGTACATGCGCAATTTGGAAATCGTTGAAGTTTCTTACATCGATCATGAATTTCCACGGCATCTGCATGAAACGTTTGTAATTGAAGTTGTTATCGAAGGTAACGTTGCTCTTGAATGCACTGGCAAGAGTTATCATGCGCCAAAAGGGGGCATCCTTCTGCTTCATCCCGGCGAAGTGCACACCGGACGTTCGGCCGATGGCACGGCTGTTTCATACCGCAGTTTTCATCCCACAGGTGAATGGATGCAATGGATTTCTAAACGGTTGAATTACAACCGTCCGATTGCATTTAAATCTGTCACGCTTGAAAATCCTTCAGTTGCCCGACTGTTGGAAAAAGCGCATAAAGCTTTTCAAAACGATCAAGATCAATTGGACGCTGAAAGCTTAATGATGCTTGCCTTTTCAAAGCTATTGCAAGCTCAAAGCATTGTTTTACCTGAGAATTCGTTGAATGCTCCGCGATCAATCATGCGAGCCAAGGAATATCTTGAAGATGAAGTATTCACGTTCGATTCAATTATCTGAACTTGCGAATGTTTCGGGGCTGAGTCCATTTTATTTTCTCAGAGCATTTACGAAAGCAACAGGTCTTACTCCTCATGAATATCTTTGCAATTTGCGTGTTGAGAAGGCCCGCAAATTGTTAAGCGGCGGCATTTCAATCGCAGAAACTGCAGCGGAAACTGGCTTTTTTGATCAAAGCCATTTGCATAGACATTTCCGCAGGATCCTCGGCATCACACCTGGAAAATACAGAGCAATTCTGTCCAATAAGAAGACCGTAGCAACCATTTAGAATTCCATTTCAGAGGTCGAAAATATGAAATTAAGAATTATTTTAGTTGCGATCATTTCTTGCCTTGTTCTATTCTCAATAAACGCTCAAACTGATGAATATGTTTGTGGTCCCTGTTCGTGCGGCAATGATGAAACGATCTATAAAGAGCCGGGCAGTTGTCCGGCTTGCGGGATGGAATTGGTGAAGAAAAAAGATATTCCACCTTCCGAAAAACGGATGAGCGCGGCAATCCTTATCTTCGAAGGCGTCCAGATCATCGACTTCACAGGGCCGTATGAAGTGTTTGGTCAGGCTGGAATAAATGCATTTACGGTTGCAGAAAAGGCCGCCCCGATTACAACATCAATGGGAATGACAGTAACACCTGCATACACATTTGAGAATGCTCCTGAAGCAGAGATTCTTCTTGTTCCAGGTGGAAATGTAGATCCGCATTTAGAAAACAAAAACGTTATTCAATGGATCCAAAAACGCGCTGAATCATCGCAACATGTCTTATCAGTTTGTAATGGTGCATTCTATCTTGCAAAAGCTGGGCTCCTGGATGGTAAACAAGCGACAACATTCTATGGGTTAATCGAGGAACTGAAATCATCTTTTCCTAAAGTGAATGTAGTCTCAAACAAACGTTTTGCAGATAATGGCAAAATTGTTACGTCAGCAGGTTTATCTTCCGGTATCGATGCAACACTTTATCTGATTTCAAAAATTCAAGGAAAAGGCAGAGCGCAAGCTGTAGCTTTAAACCTGGAATATAACTGGCAACCTGAATCAACTTATGCAAGGGCGAATTTTGCGGATAAATATATCCGCCGGATCTCCGCACGTTCGTTTGAACTTCCAGATCAAAGCAGTATTAGAATCCTGAATACACAGGGAACATATGACCAGTGGTCCGCTGAATGGGAATTAAAATCCAAATCAAGTCTTGTAGAATTGCGGAAGTTTTTTGAAACAAAACTGAATGAAAATGGGAAATGGACTTTGAAGACACCAGATTGGCCTCAGAATTCAAGCCAATGGAACTTTACAGGCGATTCCGGTGAATCATGGAAAGGAGTCCTCAATTTAAGTCCTCTTGAAGGGCAGCAGGATACTTACAAAATCACGCTTCAAATTCAAAAAACGTAATGATTGCAGCTTACGCCATTTGTGGTAGGGGCGGCCCTTGTGGCCGCCCGAGCTCTGATGATGAACACGCGGGCGACCACAAGGGTCGCCCCTACCACAGATGCGGTTTATTATAGAGAACATCTTCACAGGAGTTCTCTATGGCAACCTCACGTTACCGCCCATTTCTAATTGGCATCATAGCCGGCATGGCTATCATGTTTATTGTTTTGCGACCCATGATGGATCGCGTTTCTCCATCGCAACAGAGTGACAGCGATCGCGGGGTTCGCACACCCACGATTACTTTTGCTCAAACGACTGAACTATTGGCGGACGAAAAAAATACGATCAGCGTTTTTCAAAATGCTGCACCTTCCGTTGTATTCATTACAAACAACGCCCTTCAGCGTGATTTTTTTACGCTTGATGTAACTGAAATCCCGCTTGGTTCCGGCAGTGGATTCATTTGGGATAACAAAGGACATATCGTTACAAATTATCATGTCATTGCGAATGCAAATTCACTCAGTGTGAAATTCAGTGATCAATCAACATATCCTGCTGATATTGTTGGATCTGAGCCAAATAAAGATATCGCTGTCATTCGTGTTAAAGCGCCATCCCACATACTTCGTCCAGTTCCTGTAGGCTCATCCGATAAATTGATCACCGGCCAAAAAGTGATTGCCATCGGAAATCCATTTGGTTTGGATCAAACCTTAACTGTCGGTGTTGTAAGCGCATTAGGGCGAGAAATTCAATCGGTTACTGAACGCACCATTCATGAAGTGATTCAAACCGATGCCGCAATCAATCCTGGAAATAGCGGAGGTCCATTGTTAGATAGCGGCGGACGTTTAATCGGAATCAACACAGCCATCATAAGTCCGAGCGGAGCCTATGCAGGAATCGGTTTTGCTGTGCCTGTGAATAGTGTTAAGGCTGTCGTTCCGCAACTCATTCAACACGGAAAAATAGTTCGTCCTGGTTTGGGAGTGAATGTCCTTTCCGATCAAGTTGCAAGAAATGCCGGAATAGAAGGCGTCATCATCGGAAGCGTAGCAAAAGGAAGTCCTGCTGAAAAAGCGGGGCTTCGCGGGATCAAACGGAATGTTTTTGGACAAACTGAAATAGGCGATGTTATCGTTGCTGTCGATAGCGCAAAAGTGGAGAACTCTGACGATCTTGCTACTGAACTGGAAAAGCACAAAGTCGGAGATGAAGTAACCGTAACGATATTGCGCGACGGCAAGCAGCAAACAATTAAGGCTCGATTACAACCAATTAGTTAGAATAGGTCTTCATTGCAGCCTATTTTGTTCCTCGCTATAATGAAATTTATTTAGATGAGCTGTTATCCCATCGTGCGTTTATCCTCTGCAGTGCTGATCATTTGGCTCAGTTGCATTCACCTGGCCTTTTCCGACACACGGCAAGTTCTGCTGATTTATGATGAACGCCTCGACTTACCTGGCTTGTCAATGATGGATGCCAGCTTCGTCCGCAAATTGACGGACAATTCTAAATATTCCATCGATGTATATCGCGAAACTCTTGACCTCTCGCGATTTGGAACAAACGACAATTACCTGCCATTTATGCGGGATTACCTGCGCACAAAATACGCACATAAAAAAGTCGATGTAGTTGTCGCAATGCTGGGTCCTTCATTGAACTTTCTTCTCAATTCTGGTGAAACGATTTTTCCTGGAACACCAATTGTTTTCTGTGGGATCGATCGAAGAGAATTCGGCAACCGAAGCTTACCGCCTCATGTAACAGGTATTCTTTTGAAACGGGAATTTGCTCCGACATTGGAACTCGCTCTCAAACTGCATCCTGAAACGAAAAATGTCGTAGTTGTTGGAGGCTCATCGAAGTTTGATAAGCAATTGGTTGAAGATGCTAAAAATGAATTTGAAGGCTACCAAAATCAACTCAAGTTCAACTACATGACGAATTTGCCCCTGAAGGAATTGTTGACAAAACTCTCGCAGTTGCCGCCGCAAACTGTAGTTCTGTACACAACGATGTTTCAAGATGGCGCTGGAGTACCATTTATCCCCCATAAGGTTATCGAACAGATTTCAGCTGCTTCGAATGCGCCGGTATATGGTTTTGTCGATCAATATTTGGGGCGAGGAATTGTTGGAGGACGGCTCTATAGTCTGAACTCTCAAGGTGAGGAAGTCGCTAAAATCACATTGAAGATTTTGGACGGAACAAGCACTGCGAACCTTCCTTTGTTTGAATATGGAGCCAGTGAAACCCTGCTTGATTGGCGCCAGATGAAACGTTGGAACCTCAATCAGAGCCAGCTTCCGGCAGGATCTACCATTCGTTTTCGTCAGCCTTCATTATGGAACCAATACAAACACTACATAATTGGTGCGATCGGTATTATTGCATTGCAGTCATTCATGATAGGCCGTTTGATTATGCAGCGATCACGCCGCAGAAAAATAGAAGCTCAACTCCGCGAAAGCGAGTCACGTTTTCGAACATTGGCCGATACAGCCCCTGTTATGATCTGGATGTCAGGTGTCGACAAACTAACTACCTGGTGTAATCAACGGTTACTCAATTTCGTGGGACACACCCTTGAGCAAACAAATTTTGGTTGGAGACAGAATATCCATCCCGATGATTTCCAGCGATGCAACTCCATCTATCAAACTTCTTTCAATGAGCGTCGACCTTACACCAAGGAATTCCGCATCAAACGTCATGATGGTCAGTATCGTTGGGTACTCGATTCTGGTATTCCGTTATTTAGCCCACAACATGAGTTCGCTGGATTTATCGGCTCCTGGATCGATATCACTGAAAGGATAGATGCTGAATTGGAGAACTTACGGCATCGCGAAGAATTGGCTCATATCACTCGTGTAAGATCGATGGGAGAATTCTCCGTCTCCGTTGCTCATGAGCTGAAGCAGCCGCTGACAGCGATCCTCAGCAACGCGGAGGCTGCGGAGTTGTTTCTGAACAACGACCCGCCAGCAATCCATGAGGTTAAGGATATCCTTTCTGATATCCGAAAAGATGATCTGCGTGCAAGAGACATCATTCAGAAAATGCGAAGTTTTCTGGAGTACCACGAGGTTGTGCGAAAGCCACTTGATCTGAACCATGTTGTGGAAGAAATACTGCGGCTGATGAATGCGGAAGCAATGACTCGAAGAATCGCAATGAGTTTTGAACCAGAACGGAATTTACCACCCATTCCCGGAGATCGTGTTCACTTACAACAAGTTGTTATGAATTTGGTTCTCAATGGTTTTGACGCAATGGCAACTCTGCCCGAAACCGCGCGGCAACTGAGAGTTCGAACAGGAAATAGTAGTAAAGGGAGTGTGATAATCGCAGTTTCAGACTCGGGGCCCGGAATTCCAACAGATCAGATCCCAAAATTGTTCGAGCCGTTTTTTACGACGAAAAGAGACGGTTTGGGCATGGGACTTTGCATTTCGCGCACAATTATGGAAGCGCATGACGGTGTACTTTGGGTTGAGAATAATCCCGATTTTGGTGCCACATTTTACGCAGAGCTCCCAGCCAATTAACGAGGGCTAGCTGCCCATACTTTGAGGTTTAAGACGCTATCCACTATAATTTCTGGCATGCGAATTTCTCCCCCCGAAATATTCCGCGGCCGAAATATTTTCTTTATTGGTGGAACAGGCTTCCTGGGCAAGGTAACGCTCAGCATGCTCCTCGAGAGATTTCCTGATATTGGCAAAATCTACTTAATGGTACGCGCCGGTTCAGGCGATGACAGCGAAGAACGATTTTGGAACAATGTCTTTACTTCCCCCGCATTTGATCCAGTACGTGAACGTCATGGAGAGCGTGTTCATGATTATTTGCGCGAAAAACTAGTCATCGTTGGCGGAGATATTACGCATGACAATCTTGGCTACACAGAAGAACAAGCTCAACAAATCGCAAACGATATCGATCTTGTTTTGAATTCTTCAGGAAATGTCAGTTTCAACCCTCCACTTGAAACTGCGATGAAAACAAATGTTACCGGGACCAAGAATCTGATCGCTTTCGTAAAGCGAATGAAGCGTCCCGCATTTGTTCATACAAGCACATGTTTTGTAGCAGGCAACCGCTCAGGTCAAATTTGGGAAGATGATCCTGTCATCGGCTATTTTCCAAGACGCGATGAGATGAAAGATGCGGAGTTTTCAGTAGAACAAGAATTAAAAGATTCCGAACGTCTGACGCGCAACGTTGTGGATGAAGCCACTGACGCAACTTTGAACGCTGAATTCCGGACAATTGCCCGAAAGCGTTTGATCGAAGAAGGACGCGATCCTGATGAAGGGAATACATTGAGTCTTGCTGCTGCGCGCGAACGCAAAGATTGGATCCGTAATAAAATGAGTGATCTTGGATTGCAACGCGCTCAATGGTGGGGCTGGCCCAATATCTATACCTACACCAAAAGTATGGCAGAACAGTTGATTGCTGCCGAAACTGGTATCGCACGCGCAATTATCCGTCCGGCTATTGTTGAAAGTTCAGTTTCATATCCGTTTCCAGGTTGGAATGAAGGCTTTAACACAACCGCACCGTTGATTCTATTTGCACTGAACGGACAGAGCCTTTATCCACTGAATCAAGATGTAATTCTTGACATCATTCCAGTTGATCATGTCGCATCGGCAATTCTAACTGTATCTTCACAGACGATTGTTGAAGAACCGCGGCTTGTCTATCAACTTTGTTCAGGCGACAGCAATCCGATAAAACTTCGAAGGATTGTCACTTTGCTCGGACTTTATAAACGTTCCTATTTTCAAGACAAAAAAACTGGAAACAGTTTTTTGAATGCAATTGCGGCGCGAATGGAAGCACGAGCTATTGGTGATGCACCATTCCGGAAAATTGTGCCAAGAGTTCGCGATGCTGCGCAAAGTATTTCGGAAACTCTGGAAAAATCAAAATCGTATGGAGTTCTCAGCGGATTAAAGACTCAAATCAAAAAAGCTGCAGATCATGCAGAAGCATTCATAAGCGAAGGCCTGGAAGCTTACGAACAATTCAGACCCTTTACAGTATTGAATGAATTGTATTTTCGTGCCGACAACGTTCGGGCTCTCTTTGAACGTCTACCGGAAGAAGATCGCAGAATTTTAACCTGGGCTCCTGAAACGCTTGACTGGTATCACTATTGGTTAAAAGTACACTTCCCTGGTCTGAATCGATGGGTATTTCCGAAAATGGAAGAAATCGGAAAGCCAAAACCCAAGCGCGTTTATACATATCGAACTCTTACTGAATTATTCGATTCGGTTACAAAGCTTCATGCAGAACGCGTTGCGATGCGGATGGAACGCAAAGGCAAGCTTGAAGAATATACGTACCGTGATTTGCGCGAATTAGTTCTTCGCGCTGCAGCCTTCTTGCACAATCACGAAATTAAACCTGAGGATCATGTTGCGTTGATTGGCGAAAACTCTCCCGAATGGGGAATCACTTATTTGGGAGTCGTCCGGGCTGGTTCAACTTGTATTCCGATGGACAAAGATCTCACAACGGATGAAATCGTGAATCTGTTGCGAGCCGGCAATGCGAAAGCCTTCGTGCATAGCGAAAAAATTCGCCGCAAACATCCAAAACTTGAGAAGAAGCTCCAAGACTTAAATCTCGAAGTTAAGCTTTGGACATTTGAGGATATTTTTAAACTGGATAATGAAGAAAAAGAAAATGAAGCAATTGCTCAATTGCCGAAAGCGAAACCAGGCGCCATTGCCTCCTTAATATTTACTTCGGGTACAACCGGGAATCCGAAAGGTGTCATGCTAACCCAAAAGAATTTGACCAGCATGATGTCTCAGTTGCTCAAAGTTTATGATGTTACACACGAAGATGGCTTCCTTAGCATTCTGCCATTGCATCATACGTTTGAATTTTCTACAGGATTTTTGCTGCCTTTCAGCCGCGGCTCGCAGATAACATATCTGGAAGAACTCACATCCGATTCCATTTCAGATGCTTTCAAAAATAGTCACGTAACGATGGTTGTTGGAGTGCCGGCACTTTGGGATCTATTGAAGCGGCGGATCTTAAATCGTTTTGGAGATAAATCTAAAAAGCTCGAGGGTTTTGTTAAATCTTTGATCAGTATCAACCATTGGGTCCGCGAAAAAACCTCATTGAATGTTGGGCCATTCCTGTTCTTCCCTGTTCATCATGGGCTTGGTGGAAAGATCCGTTTCTTAATCAGCGGCGGTTCTGCACTTTCTGAAAAGACTTATGAAACATTTTATGGCCTTGGATTTTCTTTGAATGAAGGCTATGGCCTTACAGAAAGTTCACCTGTTCTTTCAGTCACACGCCCTGGGTCAAAGCCAAAAATTGGAAGCGTTGGAACTGCCCTGCCTGGCGTTGAGATTAAAGTCATCAATTCAAATGAAAAAGGGATCGGTGAAGTGATTGCGCGCGGTCCAAATATCATGGCGGGCTATTATCAAAACAAAAGTGCCACGAATTCAACAATTATCGATGGCTGGTTACATACCGGTGATCTTGGTTATATCGATGAAGATGGAAATTTATTCCTGGTCGGACGATCGAAAGATTTAATTCTGGGTCCAAGTGGTAAAAATATTTATCCGGATGAGATTGAAGACTTGTATCGCGATTCGCCTTACATTAAAGAACTGAGTATTGTTGGCTTGCCAGATCACAACGGGGAAAGGATCGCGTGTCTTGTTGTCCCTGACCATGCATATGATGAATCGCTGACGCACGTTCAACTGCGCACAAGAATCGAAGAACATTTTCGACGCATCGCCTCGGGACTTCCAGTATGGAAACGCGTCAGCACATTGGAATTTCAAGATGAGGATCTCCCGCGCACCGGAACTCGAAAAGTAAAACGCAGAGAGGTGATCCGAATCCTTCAAGACCTGCATGCGAAAGGCACAGCTGCACCGATTGAGCTGCCAGCTTCTTCCGAATTCCAGGTACTAACAGAAATTATCAGTTCTGTTTGTGGAAGACCGATCGAAGAAATTCACCGTGATACTACATTCGATGAACTTGGATTTGACAGTCTTATGTATTCTGAGCTTGGCGCTGCAATCGAACATTCAGGCCGGACGCTGCCATCTTTTGAAGCTCTTGGTTCAATTACTTCAGTCAGACAGCTTGCCGATTTCCTTCACGTTTCATCCCGAACTCATGCAGTTGCAAAGCGCTCAATCGCAGAAGAAACGCAGAAAGAAAAAGAAATATCCCTTCCTGGAATCATCGGTGAAGCCGGCGGCGCTGCACTGGATTGGGCGAATGAAGTCTTTTACGATTCATACTTAAAAGCAGAAATCAGCGGAACTCAACACATTCCCGTTCACACAAATTTTATAGTTGCTCCAAATCACAGCTCACATCTTGATACAGGACTTGTCAAGAAAGCGTTAGGGGATGCTGGAAAAAATCTGGCTGCGCTTGCTGCAAAAGATTACTTTTTCAGCAACAAAATAAAGCGAACCTTCTTTGAAAATTTTACGAATTTGATTCCGATGGAACGTGAAGGTTCGATTCACGAATCCTTAAAGCTCGCCGTTCAAACACTACAAAAAGGCTTTAATTTGCTGATTTTTCCGGAAGGTACGCGATCGTCATCTGGTCAGATTACGGAATTCAAATCAAGCCTTGGTTACCTTGCGCTTCGCGCTAAACGTGGAATTTTGCCGATACATCTTAGTGGAACTTATGATGCGATGCCAAAGGGATCAAAGCTTCCCAAAAAGAAAAAGGTAAAAGCTATCATTGGGCCCTATTTATCGCATGAAGCGCTTGAGAAATTCGTGGAAGGTATGCCGCGTAACGAGGCCTATCGTTTGATTACATTGGTTGTTGAACAAATGGTCCGCAAATTAAAGCATGGTGTAATACCGGTGCCGGATTTGACAGCCGTTCGAAATCAATGGAATCGAGAGAACCAACCTAAACTTCATGAAAAGGCCTCAGCGCTTGGTGATTGAACCATCAAATGAAAGCCTCAAAACATTCCAGCGATAAGATTCTTGTAACCGGCGGAACTGGTTTTCTTGGAAAACATCTACTGGACTATTTGCGTTTCAAAAAAGAAAAGAATGTGAGGGTATTAACAACAAATCCACCTAAGTGGCTGGATGAAAGTGGTGTTGAAATCATTGAAGGTTCCATTACCTCGCCTGACATTCTTCGAGTCGCCGTTGAAAATATTCAACAGATTTACCATCTCGCCGGCAAAGTCTCTCGAAGCAAAGACGATCCACGTGATATGCATGCAATCCATGTGGATGGAACACGGATGTTATGCGAAGCCGCGAAAGCGTCAGGTGTACGACGCATTGTTCTTGCATCGAGCAGCGGTACGATCGCTATTACTGAAGACGGCTTCGAAAATCCGGACGAATCGTGGCCTGTTCCGGTAGAGATCATTACAAAATTTCCGTATTACTCAAGCAAGTGGTATCAAGAAAGAACCGCGATCCGATCATGCGGCGATCAAGTAGAGCTTGTGATTCTGAATCCAAGTTTGCTTTTAGGTCCGGGCGATGATCGACTCAGCTCAACGCAGGATGTATTGAAGTTTATAGCCGGAGATATTCCAGCAATTCCATCAGGTGGAATTAATTTTGTCGATGTTCGCGATACAGCGGCCGCATTTTACAATGCAATGCAACGCGGAAAGCCGGGAGAACGTTATTTGTTAGGCGGCCCAAATTGGCCTCTGGAGCGATTTTTCGGGCACCTTGAAAGAATTACCAAAGTAAAAGCGCCGCGACTCAAAGTTCACAAGAAACTCCACAGCGTTACATCAAAGATAATTGAAGGCATATTTGATGGGATCGGCAAAGAACCACCTGTTGAACCTGTAAGCATGGAGATGTCACGATATTTCTGGTATGTCGATTCCTCGAAAGCCCAACGTGAGATCGGATTTGTGCCACGGGATCCTGGCGAAACATTATTTGATACGGTTGAATACTTGCGGAAAAATTTTCTCGGCGCCGGCGTCTTCGATTAACTCTTTGCGCCTCTGCGGTTCAATATAAATCCCAAACCGATCCATCCAAACAGGGCCACGTACTCCCATTTGCCAAAACTTCCCGGTATAGATGGAATCAACTTCAACATCAAAAAGGAAAAAGCAACAGCCGTCCCGATCCAGGCAATTACATTTCGTTTCAAAAGTGCAAACGCAAGACAGGTCATCATCCATCCAAATGCTGAGCACATCGAACCAACTTCCGTTACAGGAATCAAAATCGAATCACCAAAGAAAGCTCCAGTAATCGTAATGACGCCGCAGAATATCACTGCATTTTTGGGGGATTGAAAGACGCTGTGAATCGCTCCTAATTGTTTTGGGATTACACCGCTTCTTCCAAGCGCATAAACCAACCGGGATGCAACAAGAAAATTGGCATTGAATATTTTCAACAGTGAAAATATTGCAGCGATTACAATGATTTGTCCGAAAAAAGGCGAATCAAACGCACGATTAAACGCCACAGCCGTTCCGTATCGTTCTTGAGTTAATGTCTGCCAGGGAGTCAATCCGCTAACAACACAGATCACAAGAACATAAAACAAAACACCCGCAGCCAAACCTAAATAAATAGCTTTTGAAAAACCTCGCGGAGCAAAATCTTCATTCGCTTCTTCGGAAGCTTTTGGTACAGACTCAAAGCCCGTAAGAAAGTAAGGTACGATTTGCAAAATCATGATCGTTGAGATGAGCGCACCCATTAACGGGCTTGACGACTCTTGCGCAAAGAATGGCTGCAAATTTTGAGTCTCCATTTTAGAAAAGCCAGCAACTGTAAATACGCCAAATAACGCGAGTAGTGCGAAAGTTGTGTAATTCAAGAAACGCGCGCTCAATCGAATGCCGCGATAATTTAAGAAAATGATGAGAGCCGTGATCGCAAGCCCTAAAATCAAAGCGGGCAAATAGACGGAAAATTGTCCGACTCTATACAACTCAATCGTTTTTACTGATGGAATCAAATATGAAACGAGTTTGCCGATCGCTACTGCTTCCCAGGGACACACAATCAGGTAAGCAAGTGTCATCATCCATGCTGTAACGAATCCTGCGCGGGGAAAAACAGTAGAGGTATACGCGAACTCACTCGCAGCACCCGGTATTTCTTGAACAAAACGGCCATAAACATATGCGACCGGAACAAGAGCGAGACCTCCCACAAAAAAACCGAGCATCGCGCCGCCAGGTCCGCCTCGCGACAGCCAATCATCGATCAAGATCAGCCAGCCCACACCAACCATGGTTCCAAAAGCAAGTGTGAAATATTCCGTTGCTCGCAACGATCGAGCCAGGGTTGTAGACATGTTGGCCGTATTATCACACAGGAAAACGAAAGACCTCGTGGGGAGTACGGGCGGGTCTTAGACCCGCCCCTACAATCAACATCGAATTTTTAGCGCAGAGGGTATTAATTCAAATGTTGCAGGCAAACGACCTGGCGTTTCACCATCAACTTCCAGCATTACGGCTTCACTTCCATTCACTGGCGAAGCCTCGATTCGACTCGCTTGTGTGAATCCAACTTTATCCAGCTTTAAATGAGTTCCTGAATACAATCGATACGACTTCGTAAGAATTTCCATCAAACCAAAGTCACCAATAATGACAACATCAAACTTTCCATCATTTAATTTCGCATCCGGCGCAACCTTCATACCGCCGCCCCAAAACCGGCCATTTGCAACGCAGATTGAAACAACTTTTAGCCTGCGCTTTTCCTGCTGATCAATATGCAAATACACTTCTGAATTGGATTCGGTTAGAGTTGTATGAAGACTCGCAACAGCAAAACTAACTTTTCCACCGAGGCGTTTTGACGATCGATTGGCTCTTCTTGCGACCTTACCACTCATCCCGAAAGATGCCGTGTTTACAAAATATCGCAAAGCTTCCTTCCCATCATGATCGACATATGTTAATCGGCCAATATCCACACTTCGAGATTCTCCTTTCCGTAGTCTTCTTGCGGCTTTTGCAAGATCTGTTGGAAAATCAAGACTCCTGCGTAAATCGCCTCCCGTTCCATGCGGCAAGATTCCGAGTTCAGAATTTCGGCCTGAACGTAAAATCCCGGTAGCAACTTCCGAGATCGTGCCATCTCCACCCATTGCAACAATCAAGCGACGTCCGCTTTTTGCTTCCGCTTCGGCAATTCGAGTTGCGTCACCAACACCACGCGTTAAACCAAAATCAAATGGTCCCAGATTTTCACGGAGCTTAATCGTTAATGAAGCCCATTGCCGCTCCGATAAACCTTTTCCTGACTTCGGGTTGACAATGATGAATGGCAGATCACTCATTCCATCATTGTATCTTCTTTATTTTGAACCGCAGAGACCGGAGCTTATACTTGAACGTATGAGAATGTTGAGGATTGGGTTTGGGAACGCTGTGGTGGCCGCGCGGGTACGCCAAATTTATGCACTGAAAACGCCGGCCGGCCGGAGATGGCAGCAGGAAGCCGATGAAATTGGGAAGCTGATTGATGCTACTGCAGGAAGGCATACACGAAGTGTAGTCATTACCGATAGCGGGCATATCATTCTTTCATCGCTGACAACTGAAATGCTGAAAGAACGCTGGAAGGCATTAACACTGGATGCAGAAGAAACATCTTCAGTATCTCATGTTGACAAACATTAGGGTGTTCAATAACATTTTCCTTCACTTTCACGGGGAGATTCGGTTTCGCTCGAAAGATAGATCATGATTCAGGACAAAATTGTAATTAAAGGGCTTCACTGCTCCGTACGGGTTGGCGTGCGCAAGGAAGAACAGGAAGTCCGACGAAATTGCGAAGTAGATGTCGCACTTTTTTTTGATCTATCGAAAGCTGGCAAAAGCGATCAGCTTGAAGATACCGTTAACTATAGCAAGGTCATCGATATGATTCTGGATCATTCAGCTAAAGTGCAATTTAAGCTTTTAGAGGCATTTGCTTATTATCTATTTGAGCAAATTTTCAAAAACACAGTCGCGGAGCGGATTCATTTACGTGTGAAGAAGATGAACCCTCCGATTGAGGGGCGTTTTCAGTATGTCGGTGTTGAGCTGAGCCGGAATCGTTCTGATTTCAACATTTAAGATTGGATTCTGAGAACAACGTAACATCTTTGTAGTAAGGCACGCAGCCGAACGAATGTGAGGCAGTTTCGTAAAAATGATTCACGGCACTGTCGCCTTCGACGACAGCGCGCCTTACTACAAACTATACTAAGTAAATAGTACTATGCATATAATATTACCCGCCCGGCTAAAGCCCGGAAAACAAGTCGACGCTTTGATACAGTCTGAAGACTGGAAGCGCCTCTACAGAAGCTCGTACGATTCGCGGGAAGGCTCTCATTTTTTGGGATCCGAAAAGGCCCGGTAAAAAACTAGACGCCATCGACACCGATCAAATTACTCCTTCCAAATTTTGTGTTTCAGAAAGCCTGGATTCACTTGATGAAAAATGGAAAGAGGGAGCATTCAAGTATTTAATGCCCAACTTTCGTGAGCATGTACACCGTGGAGAAACTTTTGTGATTGCAGGCGAACGTTTTGGAATTGGATCATCACGCGAAATGAGCCCCGCAGGGCTCAAAGCGGTCGCCGAAGAAGTCGGACTTGAAATGGTCATCATTTGCTCCAACAATATGGGCGACATTTTTCGCCGGAATGCATTCAATCTTGGATTACATGTAATTCAATCTCCGGAAGCTGTAGAAGATGCGCAAGACGGAGATGAATTTTTGTTTGATACCATCCAGCCGTAAACTGACGAATGAAACTCGCGGAAAAAGCTATGATCCACTTCCGCTAACACCAAAAGAAGATGAGATCCGTCGGACCGGTGGAATCTTCGCATTAGGCCGAAGAGAATTTCCAGGTTCCGTTAAACGCAAGCCCGAAATTATTTGGCCTGACGCTGATACAGCGCGCAAAATGACAACAACCGAACAGATCGTCTGGGCACATCGTGTCGATAAAGATGCCGAAGTTAAACCAGGCGCTACATTGCGCGTTTATGCGGATTTATTGCCCGCTTCCGATGGTACCGGTCCCTTTTCAATTCATACGTTTAATCAAATCACAGGCGGTCATGCGATTTATCCACGACAAGCTGCGATTGCAAACGATCATTTCGTATTTACTGGAAAAGCGGAAGATGATAAGCAAACTGCAATTTCAAAAGAGTTTGCAAAAGCTCAAAATATCAAAAAGCCATATTATGCCGATCCCGGAGACGGCATTTTCCATTTTTATTTTCCAGAACAAGGACTTGTTTATCCTGGACAATTCATCCCGGGAGCAGATTCACACAGCCGCGCATATGGAGCGTATGGAGCAGTAGGATTTGGAGTTGGGTCCACAACTCTTGGATTCGGCTGGTCAACTGGATATGTCTACTTCACACTTGCGCGCGCGCGACGTGTCATCTTTTCAGGAAAACTACAAGCATGGGTCAGTGGTAAAGATATTGTTTTGAAATTATTAGAACGTTGGGGTGCCGCACAATCTCAAGGAATGTCAGTTGAATTTGTTGATCGCGAAAAACAATTGCCAATCGCGTACAGAAACACAATTGCAAATATGATGGCAGAAGGAGAAGCACAAAACGGCATTTTTGCGCCGGACGAATTAACCTACGAGTGGTATCGCCAAAAAGGATTGACCCAACTTCCCTACCCTCCTTTGCAGCCTGGCGCAGAAGCTTTTTATGAGATCGATGAAATGATTGATCTTACCGAAGTTGTTCCGATGATCGCCAAACCCTACAGCCCTGGCAATGCGTTTCCAGCGGAGGAAGTTGCGCAAGAAAAACTTCCATTTGATAAGGCTTACATTGGTTCTTGTACAAATGGCAGTTACGATGATCTATTACAAGCCGCTTTTGTAATTCATGCAGCAAGACGAGCGGGATTAAACAAGACTGCACGCGATCTTGTCATTTTCCCAGGGTCCGGAGGCGTAAAAAAAGCGATTGAAGTATCCGATCCACGCCTGGGAGGCGAATCAATCGCAGAAGTGTTCCGTTCTGTTGGCGGACAAATTCGAGATTCGTGGTGTGGTCCATGTTTTGGTCAAGGCCCCGATTCTTTGAAAGCCGGACAGCGTGCAATCACTTCATTTAATCGGAATTGGCAAAACCGTATGGGTGTCGGAGGCGAAGGATATCTCGCAAGCCCTGCCGTTGTTGCTGCCTCCGCAATGGCCGGATATATGGCGCCACCTAGCGAATTGAAAATTAGCTGGAATTCCGACAAGTACGGGATTTAGTCTTAGCTCAACCGCAAAGACGCAATGAAGGAGAATCATCATGATTGAAGTCATTAATCCGGCAACAAATCAGGTCATCAATAAATATGATGAGATGACGTGGGAAGAAATTGAATCGATCCTGGAAAATACACAGAAAGCTTATGAAGGTTGGAAAGGATCCACTTTTAGTGAACGCAGCAAGAAAATGAAAGCAGCAGCAAAGCTGCTGAAAGAAGGCAAGGAAAAGTATGCACGCCTGATGGCTGATGAAATGGGAAAACCGCTCGCTCAAGGCCGGGCTGAGGCGGAAAAATGCGCGTGGTGCTGCGAATATTATGCTGAGAATGCGGAAAAATTTCTATCTCCGGAATTAGTGGATACCGATGCTTCTCGCAGCTATGTAGCATTTAATCCGTTGGGAATCGTGCTCGCGGTCATGCCATGGAATTTTCCGTTCTGGCAGGTTTTTCGTTTCGCTGCTCCTGGATTAATGGCAGGAAATGCCGGAATCCTAAAACATGCTTCCAATGTTCCTGGCTGCGCGTTGGCTATTGAAGAAATTTTTCGCAATGCTGAGTTTCCGGAAAATCTTTTCCGTACTGTTCTTGTGAATAACCAGGTCGTCGCAAACATTATTGAACATCCTTATGTCAAAGCGGTTACGCTCACGGGAAGTACACCTGCAGGAAAATCGGTTGCATCAAAAGCCGGCTCAGTCATGAAGAAAACAGTGTTAGAACTTGGCGGCAGTGATCCTTATGTCATTCTAAAAGATGCCGATCTTGATCTGGCTGTGGATACTTGCGTGACTTCTCGTTTGATTAATGGCGGACAGAGCTGCATCGCTGCTAAGCGTTTTATCGTAGTCAACGAAATTCGAAATCGCTTTGAAGAAATGTTCGTCGAGAAAATGAAATCCAAGAAGATGGGCAATCCACTTGAAGAAGGCGTCGATTTGGGTCCGCAAGCTCGAATTGATTTGCGGAATGCGTTGCATCGTCAAGTGGTGATCAGTGTCGAAAAAGGGGCTCGCTTGCTGCTGGGTGGAACAATTCCCGATCGTGAAGGCGCATACTATGAACCGACAGTGTTAACAGACGTAAAAAAAGGGATGCCTGCATACGATGAAGAGTTGTTCGGGCCTGTTGCCGCAATCATTCCTGTTGAAAGTGAAGCAGAAGCGATTCGAGTTGCAAATGATTCAGAATTCGGACTTGGAGCGGCTGTATTTACACGCGACATAAAGCGTGGTGAAAATATAGCAGCAGAAAAGTTTGAAGCAGGTGCCTGTTTCGTTAATACTTTTGTCAAATCCGATCCCCGTTTGCCTTTCGGCGGGGTAAAAGAATCCGGATACGGACGTGAATTGTCATCGTACGGAATCCGTGAATTCGTCAACATCAAAACCGTGTACATAAAATAGTTCGCGGTGCATAGTAGTACGAACGTTCTTGCCACAAGAAGAGCATGGGGGAAAAACACACACGATGAAAATCAAAATCTTAAGCCAGGTCTTTGTAATTTCGTTGTTTGTAAATTTTCTGTTCGCAGATGAAGCGCTGAAAAAATCAGCCGTTGAAAGTATTGTAAAAAGAACAAATGAAATGACCGCGATGAGCGATCAAATCTGGGCCTTTGCTGAAACCGCTTTAAAAGAAACAAAATCGGCAAAACTTCTTTCCGATTATGCTGAAAAAAATGGTTTTCGAGTGACTCGCGGCGTAGCGCAAATGCCGACAGCTTTTATTGCAGAATTTGGGGAAGGACGTCCCATCATTGCAATTCTTGGCGAATATGATGCACTTCCCGGAATTTCTCAAAAAGCGACTCCGCATAAGGAAGCGTTGGCAGAAGGTGCAGGTGGACATGGATGTGGCCATAACTTATTCGGCGTCGCAAGTTTGGGATCAGCGCTTGCAATCAAAGATCTGATTCAGGCTGGAAAGCTAAAAGGAACGATCCGCTTCTATGGAACTCCGGCAGAAGAATCAGTCGGCGGCAAAGCCTACATGATTCGTGAAGGCCTTTTTAAGGATGTCGATATTGCTGTTGCATGGCATCCCGATTCTGAAACAAAGGCTGATACCGATAGCAGCCAGGCGATGGCTGATTTCAGGGTTGAATTTTTTGGTAAAACTTCCCATGCTGCATTCGATCCATGGAATGGCAAAAGCGCGGTAGATGGTTTGGAATTGTTTACTCACGCTTTGAATTTAATGCGGGAACATGTACGGCCTTCCGTTCGCATTCATTACGCGATCCAGAAAGGAGGGGATGTTCCGAATGTTGTCCCTGAATATGCGAGGTTATGGTGCTGGGTACGTGACTCAAAAAAAGTCAGAGTGGATGAACTTTTGGAGCGTGTAAAAAAAGTAGCTGAAGGCGCAGCAATGGCAGCCGGTGTTGAAATGAAATTTACCGTGCAAGCCGGTTCTCCAGAAATCCTCGTAAATATGCCGGGCGCAAAATTGCTCGATGCAAATTTGCAGTGGCTAGGACCGCCCGATTTTACCGAAGAAGAACATGCGTTTGCGCGCAAGATCCAAAAAGAAGCAGGCGGAAAGGAAATTGGTTTGGATGAAAAGATTACTCCGGTCGCAAATGCTCCAGGTGAACCTGAAGGCGGATCAACTGATGTTGCAGATGTGAGTTGGAACATTCCAACACTTCATCTTTGCGTAGTTACTGCTCCAGCCGAAGCACCATGGCACGCATGGCCTGTTGTGGCTGCCGGTGGGATGTCGATCGGCCACAAAGGAATGATGTATGCATCGAAAGCGATGGCGGCTACAATGATCGATCTTTATTTGAGCCCGCAACAACGGGATGAAATCAAAAAGGATTTCGTGGAACGCAAAGGCAACGTTGTTTATAAAGGATATATTCCTGACGGTCCGCCTCCTGTGCCCGTTGAATAGTTTTTCTTAACGCAGAGGACGCCGAGTTAAAATTATTTAAAAATCCTCGGCGTACTCGGCGTTAAAATCAAGGTTGCGATAGGAATTCATTCAGTAACAGATGAAAATGGTGAACACCATTTTCCTTTTTTACCGAAAATCTGCCTCGATCATATGTCTTTGATTTCAAACCGCGCTGGACCGCTTCGCAGATTTCGATATCTTCTTTCTGAATTTGATCGCTGAATGTAATCGATTCCTGAACCGATTCCCAGCCTTCACCTGTCCCCGGTTCATTGAAATACCATTCGAAGATTGTGAGCGTCTGTTCATGATTAATTGGTAGAACAATATTGATGCTCAAATTGTCTGGATAAATATTGATCATCCAATTGGGAAAAACCCAATAATAAAGTGCTCTCGATTCGGCCGTATTCCTGACATATCTTCGATCCCGCCCTTGCAGGTCTCCAGTCTTTAAATCTCGAATCGGTGCATGAGCCGAGCTGTAATATCGAAATGTATCAATGCGATATTGTTCTGTATCCACTTCCTTAAATAATCCTGGATGGGCCATCGGAATATGGTAGCCTTCAAGATAGTTATCCACATAGACTTTCCAGTTGCAATTCACAACATAATCACGGCGTTCAATCAATCGCATACTGTTCAGATCAACACCCATTTCTTGAACTTCAAACGGAATATGTCCCATATACAAGCGAAGTGGATTTGGTCTGCGGCTTAAATTTACATAAACAAACGGGCCATACGCTTCAACTGCAAAAGAAGGCAAACAGATTTCTTCTTTGTTCCAATCATTAACCCCTTCGAAATCAGGTTGCGTAAGAAGGCGGCCATCTAAACCATATGTCCAGCCATGATAGCGGCATTGCAAGCTTTTGCGATTTCCTCGCCCTACAGCAACAGGACCTGCGCGATGTCTGCACACATTCGAAAATGCGTTTAATTGATTATCTGATCCACGGACTATGACAAGCGGTTCACCTGCAATTTCAGCAGTATGAAAGTCGCCCGGACGCTGAAGCAATTCCAGTCTGCTTACAGGTTGCCATGTGGCCCAAAAGATTTTCTTCTTTTCTAATTCAAGAAATCCAGGATCCGTGCACCATCGGGCAGGAATGGTTGATGCGCGCGATAAATCTTCTTCCGGCTGATAATCCTCAAATTTCATATATCAGAACTCTACCGCACGAGTCACGCTTCCAGCCTGCATTTCGGGCCGCGGACTTCCAGTCCGCAATTTTCCTGCAGGCAAGATGCCTGCGGCCCTTAATGCGGACAAGATGTCCGCGCTCCGTACTCAATGTGAGATGCTTTTCAAAAAGTCAGCGGCAACTTGTTTGACGTCACGTTTCTCCACATCAACCTGCGAGTTCAAGCGTCTCATCTCTTGCTCTGAAATTTTGCCCGCAAGTCCACGTAATGCTGGGCCTAACTCCGGATGACGCGACAAAGTATCCATGCGGATGACAGGAGCAGCCTCATAAGGAGGGAAATAATGCCGATCATCTTCAAGCACTACTAAATTCAACTTTTCAATCAGCCCATCTGTAGAATTTCCCGAAATGACATCGACCTTCTTTTGAGCAAGAGCGTTGTAACTGATCATTAAGTCCATTGATTTAGGACGTTCCTTAAAGTTCAAACCATAAAGCTTCTCAAGACCTGGAAAGCCGTCTTTGCGTTCCATAAATTCGTAACCAAAACCAGGTCTCAGATCCGGATGACGAGCAAGATCGGAAATCGTTTTAAGATTCAATCGGCCAGCATCTTCTTTCCGAACTAAAACTGCAAATGTATTGTTGAATCCCAAAGGATCCAGCCATTCAATCTTAAACTGTTTGACATAATCATCTTTTACAATCCTCGTTACAGTTTTCGGATCAGTTTGGGTTTCATGTTTCAAGATTGCCGTCAGGGCGGTGCCGGTATATTCGATATACGTATCCATCTCACCTGCGATCATAGCTTTGTGGCAAATAAAAGTTCCACCGAGATTTAGTTTTCGATCGACTTTAAGATTTGTTTTGTTTTCAATTTGTTGAGCGAGTATTTCACCAAGCAGCACTTGTTCGCTAAAGTTTTTTGAACCAACGACAATTGCCTCTTCTTTAGAAGCGCAGGCAAACGAAAAAAGTGCCAGGATTAAAATGGATAGGAAACGCATAGCTATTTTTTTACGACAGGGACGAATTGAATATGTTTCTGAACGATCCCAAGAATCAAATCCGCTGAAAGTGCAAGCAGTGCAGAAGGAATGGCTCCAGCAAAAATTAACGTATGATCGAGCATAGAAATACCACGAAAAATATATGTGCCAAGACCGCCTGCGCCAGTAAGCGCTGCGATTGTAGCAATTCCAATTGATAAAACCATTGCGACACGGATTCCCGCAAGAATTACTCCAGCCGCTAGCGGGATCTCTACTTGAGTTAATAACTGCCTGTTGTTCATTCCCATTCCACGGCCAGCTTCAATAACAGACCGGTCTATTCCTTTGATTCCGGCATGAGTGCTGCTGATTACAGGCAGAAGCGAGTATAACGATAACGCAGCGATTGCGCTACGAGGTCCGATACCGCCAATAAATGGAAGCGGGATAAGAAAACCAAGCAGTGCGAGACTTGGAATTGTTTGAACAACACTTGCAAAACCAAGGATCGGTTTGCTTAATTCAGGACGTCGCGTTAAAAAAATTCCCGTGGGTATACCGATTGCGCATGCTATCAAAGTCGAAACTGAAGCAAGTAACAAATGCTGCAACGTAACTGAAACCAACTCATTCCAATTGGTCAAAAGGAAGTTATAAAGATTCACTGGTGTTCTCGGATTCCTTCAAAAAAGTTTCGACGGATACTCGAAACGCATGAATGAGCGGATGATTCGAATCATTCATAACGGCTTTTGTGCCACACTCAACGAGAGTACCCGATTCCATCAAACCAATTCTGTCGCCAAGCAAAAAAGCTTCAGCCACATCATGAGTAACAAAGAGAATGGTTTTACCAAGTCTCTTTTTCCATGACTTGAAAGCGGCTTGCAGATCTGTACGGGTTACAGGATCAAGCGCACCAAATGGCTCATCCATTAACAACAAGGGAGGATCGGCTGCCAGTGCACGGGCCACGCCGACACGCTGGCGCTGTCCACCCGAAAGTTCAAATGCGTATCTACTGGCAAACACCTCTGGATCAAGATCAACCAAATGCATAACAACACGGTAACGCTCTTTGATTTTTTCAGGATCCCAATTTAACAAAGATGGAACCAACCCTACATTTTTTTCAATCGTAAGGTGCGGAAATAAACCGATTTCCTGGATCACATACCCAATTCTTCTTCGCAACAGAATCGGATCCCAGTCTCCGACATTGCGTCCTTCCACAATGACAGCCCCCGAAGTGGCTGAAAGAAGCCGGTTCACAAGTTTTAGCGTGGTTGTCTTCCCTGATCCACTTCGGCCTAAAAGAACGAACGTCTCCCCTTCACTGATTGCCAGATTCAAATCCCGTATTAATTCCGCGCTGCCAATCCGACAGGAAACATTTTCAAAACGAACCGTTTCATTCATATTCAATTTCAGATTCTAGATTTCAGATTTCAGATTGGAATTGAGGATTTTTGATTGATTTACTCAGCTTGAAGCAAGGTTTCTATTAATCTTAAATCAAAAATTTCAATCTAAAATCTAACGTCTGAAATCTGAAATCATGTACAGTGTAGCCCATAATAGGGCGCTGGCCTCTTGGGTTGAATTAAACTAGCGCAAAACACTGAAAAATGCCCCTCCCCGAAACCGTTTTCTTTTTTATATTAAATACGGTAAGATTTTTCCTTCCCCGATAAAAGGTTCACGCTGAGATTTCGGATTCGCACAGAGGCGTACTATGCAGATCTTCCATCCGAGCACGAACACATTATCGAAATTCAGCATTCTTGGCGGATTGTTTATTTTGGGAGCGTTAGGGTGGGGGGTTGCTGGAATCAATCGTTCGCCTTATGTCACCCAAGCAAAGATCGCAAAAGAACAACCCGTTCAATTCAGTCATCAACATCATGTAGGCGGAATCGGTATTGATTGCCGTTTTTGTCATACATCAGTAGAAGAGTCTTCGTTTGCTGGTATTCCACCAACGAAGACTTGTATGAACTGTCATTCACAAATTTGGGCCAATAGCCCCTACCTGGAACCTGTTAGAGAAAGCTTTCGCACGGGAAAATCGCTGGAATGGGTTCGCGTTAACGATCTTCCTGATTTTGTTTATTTCAATCACAGCATTCACGTAAAAAAAGGTGTCGGTTGTGATACGTGTCATGGCAAGGTCAATCAAATGCCTTTAATGTGGCAGGATGCTTCACTGGCAATGGAATGGTGTTTGAATTGTCATCGTCATCCGGAAAAATACGTTCGAGAACAGCAAGAAGTATTCAACATGAACTACGAGCCTCCGGCTGATCAACTCAAAAAGGGTCAGGAGCTTGTCAAGAAATACAAGATCGCTCGTTTACAAGATTGCACAGTGTGTCACCGATGAGCAATCCAAGATCGATAGATCCGGCTCTCAAAAACAAATTAGAAAGTACGACAGGAAAGCGTTATTGGCGAAGCCTTGAAGAATTATCTGGAAGTGAAGAGTTTCTTGAATATCTACATCGTGAATTTCCTGAACAAGCTTCTGAATGGTTCGATCCTGTAAGCCGCAGAAATTTCATAAAAATCATGGGTGCCTCCCTTGCGCTTGCTGGAATTACGTCCTGTACAAAACAGCCCGAAGAAAGAATTGTTCCTTACGTTCGACAGCCTGAAGAATTGATTCCAGGAAAGCCTTTATTTTTTGCCACTGCGATGACAATGAGCGGCTATGGAAATGGGTTGCTCATGGAGAATCATATGGGGAGGCCAACGAAGGCTGAAGGAAATCCGGATCATCCTGCAAGTCTCGGATCGACAAATGTTTTTGGACAAGCCAGTGTGCTTGATTTATACGATCCTGATCGATCGCAATCCGTCACGAATTTGTTAAACATTAGCTCCTGGACTGAATTGTTTCAGGCGCTAAATTTGAGAATGCAAATTGAAAAGCAGCGTCCAACTCCGGGTGCAGGACTCCGCATTTTAACTGAAACGATTTCATCTCCAACACTCGCAGATCAAATCAATCAGCTGCTTCAAGCTTTACCCGGTGCTAAGTGGCACCAATATGAAGCGGTGAATCGAGATGCTGTTTTTGATGGCGCTCGAATTGCGTTCGGTAAACCAGTGGAGACTCAATACAAATTTGATCAAGCGGATGTAGTTCTGTCACTGGATGCAGATTTCTTTTCCAACATCCCTGGAAATATCCGTTACATTCGTGATTTTACTTCGCGCAGAAAAGTTCGAACGGGCGCGGATAACACAAAAATGAGCCGGTTGTATGTTGTAGAAAGCACACCATCAATCACAGGCGCAGTATCGGATCATCGTCTTGCATTACGTTCCAGTCACATTCTTGAATTTGCAAAAGCGATTGCAGCAGGACTTGGCTTGGGTGGCGGATCTGAATATGCAGGGCATGCGTGGATTGCGCCAATCGTTCGAGATTTGCAAGCGCACAAAGGCAAATGCATCGTGATTCCAGGCGAACATCAACCTGCTGCTCTTCATGCTCTTGTCCATGCAATTAATGACGCATTAGGCAATGCAGGCGCAACAGTAATTCATACTGACCCCATAGTTGCTGATCCAGTTAATCAGAATGAATCGCTTCGTCAGCTCACAAAGGATATGGCTGGAGGTACGGTCGATACATTATTAATACTCGGTGGTAATCCTGTTTTCACGGCGCCCGCTGATTTTAATTTTGGTACTGCGCTTACCGGGGTCTCACTTCGTATCCATCTCAGTCAACATCATGATGAAACATCGAATCTGTGTCACTGGCACATTCCTGAAACACATTTTCTCGAATCGTGGAGTGATGTTCGCGCATACGATGGTACGGCAACCATCATTCAACCGTTAATTGCGCCTTTATACTCTGGATCAAAATCTGCTCACGAAGTGTTGTCTGCATTGAATGGCAGACCCGACGCAAAATCGTACGATATCGTTCGCAGCTACTGGCAAACTCGAAATCAAAATGCGAATTTCGAATCATTTTGGGAGAAGTCTTTACATGATGGAGTCGTCGCGAACTCTGCCGCAATTCAACAAAGCGTTACAGCGCGTACAGATTTTGTTGCATCGATCCCTGCGCTGCAAAAGGATTCAAGTTTGGAATTGTTATTCAGGCCTGACCCCAGCGCGTATGATGGCAGATTTGCAAACAATGCATGGCTGCAAGAATTACCACGCCCTTTAACAAAGATTACGTGGGACAATCCTGCTTTAATCAGCCCGGCAACTGCAAAAAAATTCGGTTTAAAGAATGAAGACGTTGTTGAACTGAAATGCAATAATCAAAGCCTCAAAGTTCCCGTTTGGATCCTGCCAGGACAAGCAGAAGAATCTGTAACGCTTCATCTGGGTTATGGGCGTACTCGCACCGGGCGTGTCGGACGAAAGGTTGGCTTCAACGCATTTCATTTACGCGGTTCAAATGCCCATTGGGCAGCACCAGGTCTCAGTATCACAAAAGCGAATGAGACTTACACAATTGCTTGCACTCAGGATCATCATTCGATGGAAGGCCGCGATATCGTACGATCTTCTTCACTCCAGGAATATTTGGCTCATCCACCCGAACATGAAGAAGAACACCTCCCAAGTCTGTATCCTGAACACAAGTATGAAGGCTATTCCTGGGGAATGGCAATCGATCTGAATTCTTGTGTGGGATGTAATGCCTGTGTGATTGCCTGTCAGGCTGAAAATAACATTCCAGTTGTTGGAAAAAAAGAAGTCAAACGCGGACGCGAAATGCATTGGATCCGTGTTGATCGTTACTTTGAAGGTGAACCCGGTTCACCGACAATCCATCATCAACCATTGCCTTGTATGCATTGCGAAAACGCGCCTTGCGAAGTTGTTTGCCCTGTAAATGCAACCGTTCACAATACTGAAGGCTTAAATGAAATGGTTTATAACCGCTGCGTGGGTACAAGATATTGTTCCAACAACTGTCCGTATAAGGTTCGACGATTCAATTTTTTCCTTTATTCGGATTTAAAAACTCCAAGCTTGAAACTCATGCGAAATCCTGATGTAACCGTGCGCACGCGCGGTGTAATGGAAAAATGCACTTATTGTGTTCAAAGAATTAATCACGCAAGGATTGATTCAAAACGTGAAGATCGCAAAATCCGTGAAGGCGAAGTTCAGACTGCTTGCGCGCAGGCATGCCCTGCTGAGGCAATTGTGTTTGGCGATATTAATGATCCAGAAAGCCGTGTCAGTAAATTGAGAAAGGATCAATTGCACTATAGTTTGCTAACTGAACTCAATACAAAACCCAGAACGACGTATCTTGCGAATATTCGTAACCTGAATCCGGAATTGAAGAATGTTTAACCGTTTAGCCCCCGGCGTAAGCCGGGGGACAAAAATACGCAGCGTTGATAAGCCCGCGGCAAGCGGGCGTAAGACCTGCGCTCTTACCCGGGACAGCGACGCCGCGTACAAAGCTATGAGTATGGAAGAACGCCGGGAAATAAAAGCACAGGATTCGAGTCCTGTTCTTGAACCCGGCCATACATTTGGGACAATTACAGAAAAAATCAGCTCAATTGTCTTAACTAAAAAGACACCACTCGGCTGGTTTATCGGTTTTGCGATTGCCTTCACTCTGCTCATGGGACTGCTTTTTACAATCACGATGCTGCTATTTGTCGGTGTTGGGATCTGGGGCATCAACATTCCAGTCGGTTGGGGTTTCGACATCATTAACTTCGTCTGGTGGATCGGCATCGGTCATGCTGGAACATTAATCTCTGCAATTCTCTTACTGTTGAAACAGCAATGGCGAACTTCCATCAACCGGTTCGCTGAAGCAATGACTCTGTTCGCTGTTTCGTGTGCCGGATTGTATCCGATACTGCACATGGGGAGGCCATGGCTCGCATATTGGTTGTTTCCATATCCGAATACGATGTCAATCTGGCCGAACTTCCGCAGCCCCTTAGTCTGGGATGTTTTTGCAGTTTCAACATATGCGACAGTTTCCGCACTCTTCTGGTTTGTTGGGCTCATCCCGGATCTTGCAACTTTAAGAGACCGCTCCAACTCACGAATCGGAAGAATTATTTACGGAATGTTGGCCATGGGTTGGCGCGGATCTACAAAACATTGGCACCGTTATGAAACTGCATATGGTTTGCTTGCTGCACTTTCCACGCCGCTTGTAGTTTCAGTGCATACCATTGTTAGCTTCGATTTCGCTGTCGGATTAATTCCTGGATGGCATGCAACTATTTTTCCACCGTACTTTGTCGCAGGCGCAATCTACGCTGGATTTGCAATGGTGATCACTCTTGCAATTCCCATTCGCGCGGTTTATGGCTTACAAGACTTCATCACTATGCGGCATCTCCAAAATATGGCCAAGATCATGCTCGCAACAGGTCTCCTAGTCGCATATGGGTACATGATGGAAACGTTCATGGCCTGGTACAGCGGAAATCAGTACGAAAAATTCATGATCATCAATCGGATGACAGGGCCTTATAAAACAATGTACTGGGCACTCATTCTGTGTAATGTAATAACGCCACAATTTCTGTGGTTAACGAAAATCAGAAATAGCACCAAAGCTCTGTTCATTATCTCTTTGATCGTAAGTCTCGGAATGTGGCTGGAACGATACGTAATTATTGTGGTCAGTTTACACCGTGATTTCCTGCCGTCTTCATGGGGGATGTACAAAGGAACTGGTTTCGATTGGAGTATGTTCATTGGAACAATTGGATTGTTCCTGACTCTCCTGTTCTTATTTATTCGCGTACTACCGATGATTTCCATTTTTGAAATGCGCACTTTGCTTCCTGAAGCTGAAGTAAAACACGAAGGTGAGGAATGAAAGAACGCGGCATTTACGGCCTCATGGCAGAATTTGGAGACGCCAATAGTCTTGTGGACGCAGCACGAAAAGCACATGAAGAAGGTTACCGCAAGATGGACGCATTCTCTCCATTTCCAATTGAAGCGCTTTCTGAAGCCATCGGATTTCACAAAAACCGGCTTCCATTACTGGTCTTGATTGGTGGAATTATAGGATGCATCGGTGGTTATGCATTATGCTATTGGGTTTCGGTTGTCGAATATCCAATCAACGTTGGAGGCAAGCCATTTAATAGCTGGCCTTCATTCATCCCGGTTACATTTGAGACCACAGTTTTAGTTGCCGCATTAACTGCAGTCCTTGGAATGCTTGCATTAAATGGACTTCCGGAACCATATCATCCTGTATTTAATGTGAAGCGCTTTGCCCTTGCTTCACGTGATCGTTTCTTTTTGTTAATTGAATCGAGTGATCCAAAATTTGATCGCGACAATACCATGCGTTTTCTGGATGCGCTTCAACCAACATTTGTATCCGAAGTTGACCATTAGAATGATATTTTTTACCGCAAAGAAACTAAGACTGACGTTGGGCATTTGTGTCTTTGCAGTAAGTCTTGCAGCCTGCCGTCAGGATATGCATGATCAGCCGAAATATGAACCATTGGAAAAAAGTGCATTCTTTGATGATCAAAGAGCATCACGTCCTTTTGTAGAAGGAACAGTTGCGCGTGGACATCTGAGAGACAATCCGGAGTACTTTGCCGGTAAAATCGGAGATCAACATGTGACATCATTTCCAATTCCTGTTACAGAAGAGCTGGTACGGCGAGGGGAGAGCCGTTACAACATCTTTTGCACGCCGTGTCATGACCTTATTGGAAATGGACTTGGAATCGTTGTGCAACGCGGCTTCAAGCGTCCACCCTCCTTTCATATTGATCGACTCCGTCAGTCTCCGCCTGGATATTTTTACGATGCAATTGCTAATGGTTTTGGAACAATGTCCAGCTACGCCGAGCAGATCCCAGTCCGGGATCGTTGGGCGATTGTGGCTTATATCCGGGCATTGCAGTTGAGTCAGCATGCGACGATCGATCTTGTACCTGAAGAAAAAAGAAAAGAACTGGAGGCAATGAAGCCGCAATGACGAATATAGAGCAGCTTCAAAAACCGACACGAATCATTGGAAGCGTGCTTTTGTTGCTCTCATTCATAATTGGCGCAACCAATTGGGATCAATTTTTCCGATCTTATCTTTTTGCATACGTGTTCTGCATTGGAATTTCCTTGGGATGCATGGTCATTCTTTGCATTTATCATCTCGCGGGAGGAGCCTGGGGCGCCGTTACTCGCAGGATCATGGAAGCCGCAATCAGACTACTTCCAGTGTTTGCCTTATTATTCCTTCCAATCGCTTTTGGAACCCATTCCCTTTATGAATGGACTCATTCTGATGTTGTTAATAACGATGAAATCTTGAAATCGAAAGCGCCTTATCTGAATGTTCCCTTCTTCCTGTTTCGTGCCGCAATTTATTTCATAATCTGGAATCTGCTTGCCTGGGTGTTTAATCGACTCTCACTAAAACAGGATCAAACACAAGATCCTGCAATCCTCGGAAGATTGGAAGCGCTTGGCGGAGCTGGACTCGTCTTATACGGATTAACAATGACATTTGCATCCGTAGACTGGATGATGTCTTTAGAGCCGCATTGGTTCTCAACAATCTTTGGGTTGCTTATTATTGCCGGACAAGTTCTATCTGCATTTGCATTTATTATTGCGATTGCTGCGTGGCTTTCCCGCTTTTCACCATTTTCAGAAATCATTGGTCCGGAACAATTTCATGACCTTGGCAAACTGTTACTCGCGTTTGTAATGATCTGGGCTTATCTGTCCTTTTCTCAGTACCTCATTATTTATTCCGGGAATTTACCGGAAGAAAACGTATGGTACATCCACAGAATTCAAGGCGGCTGGAAATATGCAGGAATTTTATTGATCGTTGGGCATTTTGCGTTGCCATTTATCGTGCTTCTTTCTAAACAATTGAAAAAAAATCCGCGAACTCTGGGCTATGTTGCCGTTGGCGTACTGATCATGCGGCTCGTCGATCTGTTCTGGTTGATCGGACCTGAATTACATCAAAAAGGATTTCACATTAACTTTCTGGATTTCATTCTTCCGTTAGGATTGGGCTCGCTCTGCTTGAGCCTGTTTTTAAACGAATTGAAAAAGCACCCATTTGCAGTTCTTTATGATCCGAATTTGCCTGAAAGAGATGTTCACCTGACTGAAGCACCTAAGCATGCATGAGAACTTATGGAACCTGAAAAGCTAGATGACAAGAGTTTAAAGGAAATAATTCCTCCGGCAGATCCATCCGGGGTAAACACCGGGGCGATTCTGAAGTTTGGTATTGCTTTGGTAGTCATCGCTGTAGTTGTTCATATTGTGGTTTGGTGGTTGTTTAGATTCCTGGATGAACGAAAAAAAGCGGAAGATCCAGTCCTTTCACCTTTGTACCCGAAACAACAGGTCCTGCCTGCAGAGCCGCGGCTTCAAGCCATGCCAAATAAATCAGATTCTTCAAGGCAGATCTTTGACACCCCTTCTGCGAATTCAGCAATGCAATCAGATGCAAGCCTTTTAAAAGAATATGGATGGGTTGATCCGCAGAACGGAATCATCCGAATTCCGATTGATGATGCAATCAGGATTCTAGCTGAGAAAGAAAATCAGACTCAGACTGCGCCAGCCGCACAAACGAATAAGGCCACAAATGATCAACAATAACCGTCTTATCGCAATGTTTTTTTTCCTGCTGACTCAATTGCCGTTCTCAACAAGTGCCGACAATGGCCTTCCGCCCGCATTGAAAAGCGTTGGAATCGATCAACGAATCAATGAACAACTTCCTTTGCACTTAATGTTTCAAGATGAGCATGGCAGGAAGGTTAAGTTACAGGAATACTTCAAAACAGAAAAGCCTGTGATCCTGTCACTTGTTTATTACGAATGCCCGATGCTTTGTACGGAAGTATTGAATGGACTGCTGAAATCGTTAAAGGTTCTGAATCTTGAAATGGGACGCGATTTTGAAGTTGTGACGGTCAGTTTTGATCCAAGTGAAACACCACAACTCGCTTCTAAAAAGAAGGCCGTGTATGCCGCGGCATATAAGAGACCTGGGACAGAATCAGGATGGCATTTCATGACAGGCGACCGCAATTCGATAGCTGAGTTAACAAAGTCAGTTGGGTTCCGCTACAACTATGATCAAAAATCAGGACAATTTGCGCATGGTGCCGCCATCATGGTGATAACACCGCAAGGAAAGATTTCGAACTACTTCTATGGTGTGGAATATTCTGCTCGTGATCTCAGACTTGCACTAGTCGAAGCTTCAAAAGGCAAGATTGGTTCAATTCGAGATCAAATACTTCTTTTTTGTTTTCATTACGATCCGAGCACAGGGAAATACAGCGCTTATGCGTTGAACTTTGTAAGGCTCGGAGGAATCATAACCGTAATCTGTCTTGGAATTTTTATCATTACTAACCGCAGAGTCGCAAAGAATAAATAAAATGTTTGAAAATTTTCCACTTTTTCCGGAACAAGCTTCCAGCAAAGCCGGAGAAGTTGACGCTTTATACATTACGTTGATTGCGATCAGTGTATTTTTCACCGTGCTCATCGTGCTGACGTCATCGTATTTGCAATCAAATACCGAAGACGTTCAGAAAATGAGCAGCCGCAAGCGATTACAGGCTCAGTTCTGCTTGAACTGACATGGTCGATTATTCCCTTGATAATCACACTTGGAATTTTTGGATGGGCTGCAAAGATTTACTTCGATTTGAATCGCCCTCCGGCAGGAGCAATGGATGTATTCGTAGTTGGCAAACAATGGATGTGGAAGTTTCAACATCCGAACGGTGTTCGTGAAATTAATGAACTCCATGTTCCGGTTGGCCGTGCCGTAAAGTTAACGATGGCATCAGAAGATGTAATTCATGCTCTATTCTTTCCCGCGTTCAGAGTAAAAGGAGATGTCATACCGGGGCATTATCGAACGATCTGGTTTGAAGCAACGAAGCCGGGGCGATATCGAATTTTCTGTGCTGAATATTGCGGGACAAAACATGCAGGTATGATCGGCTGGGTGCACGTCATGGAACCTTCATATTTTCAAGCCTGGATCAGTGGGGGTCCAACCGGAGGCTCATTGGAGGAATCAGGTGAAAAATTATTCACACAGCTTGCGTGCAATACTTGTCATTTCCCTGATCGAGTTGGACGGGGTCCAATTCTGGCTGGACTATTCGGAAGCGAAGTCCAAATGCAAACTGGTGAAACTATAAAAGTCGATGAAACATATCTGCGGGAATCCATTGTAAATCCGCACGTAAAAATCGTTGCAGGCTATCAACCAATTATGCCAACTTATCAAGGTCAAATCAGTGAAGAAGGATTGCTGCAGTTAATTGCATACATTAAAAGCCTTCGTAAAACCAACGATACCTCGACTGCTGCTTCGGCACCAGCGAACGTACCGGAAGAGGTGAAGAACCAATGAACACTCAAACTAAACCTCTTACGAATTATTTGAATGTGGCTTATGGCGTAAAGTCATGGCTGCTGACAGTCGATCACAAACGGATTGCACTCCTTTATCTTGCATCCATCACATTGTTCTTCTTTCTGGGGGAGCTTTCGCTGTACTAATCCGGCTTGAACTTCTGACACCTCCAGGCGACCTCATGCAATCCGATACATACAACAAAATGTTTACGCTTCATGGCGTAGTCATGGTTTTTCTTTTTCTAATTCCAGCGATCCCAGCGACGCTTGGGAATTTTCTTGTTCCAATGATGATCGGAGCACGAGATCTTGCGTTTCCGCGAATCAACTTATTGAGCTGGTATCTATACATGATTGGAGCAATTTTTACAGTCTATGTTGTGATTAGCGGCGGTGTTGATACGGGATGGACATTTTACACACCATATTCAACAGAAGTGACAAAGACACACGTGATAGCAACTGGAATCGGCGTGTTTGTCACAGGATTCTCGTCCATCTTTACGGGACTGAACTTCATCGTGACGATTCATAAAATGCGCGCTCCAGGCCTTACCTGGTTCCGCCTGCCACTTTTTATCTGGGCACATTATGCAACCAGCCTCATCATGATTTTGGGAACTCCAGTAATCGCAATTACTCTGCTGCTGGTTGTTGCCGAAAGAGCTTTGCGGCTAGGAATTTTTGATCCATCGCTAGGTGGTGATCCCGTACTATTTCAGCATCTATTCTGGTTTTATTCGCATCCCGCCGTGTACATCATGATCCTTCCTGCGATGGGTGTGATCAGCGAACTCGTCGCAGCTTTCTCAAGAAAAAGAATCTTCGGCTATAGCTTTGTTGCATTCTCAAGTCTTGCAATTGCAGTGATCGGATTTTTTGTCTGGGGACATCATATGTTCACAACAGGACAATCTGTTTATGCTGCGATGATTTTTTCGATCTTAAGTTTTCTGGTTGCAATTCCATCTGCTATAAAGGTCTTTAATTGGACCGCCACACTCTACAAAGGCTCTATCTCCTATGCAACGCCGATGCTTTATGCATTCGGATTTATCGGTCTGTTTTTGATTGGAGGCTTAACAGGGCTCTTTCTTGCGAGCCTGGGTCTCGATATTCATGTGCATGACACATACTTTATCGTTGCACATTTTCATTACATCATGGTGGGCGGCACAATTATGGCTTATCTTGGCGGACTTCATTACTGGTGGCCAAAGATCAGCGGCAAATTATATCCAGAAGGTTGGGCACGATTTGCAGCTCTAGTCGTTTTCATAGGATTTAATTTAACGTTCTTCCCGCAATTTGTTGTTGGATATCTTGGAATGCCGCGCCGTTATCATTTCTATCCAGAAGAATTTCAAGTATTGAACGTCATGTCTTCCGCAGGCGCATCAATTTTAGGAATCGGATATTTGATCCCGATGATTTATTTCGTTTGGTCGATGCGTTACGGTCCCGCTGCATCATCCAATCCATGGAATGCAAAAGGATTGGAGTGGGAGACACCCTCACCGCCGCCCACCGAGAATTTTTGCAGAAACACCAGTTGTGACAGAAGACGCATACGCATATTCACCAAAGGAGGTTGAAGTTGTCTGAAAACCCGGCCTTCTTACACCATTTTGATTCTCCGCAACAACAACGCGAAGCGTCAAACCTTGGAATGTGGGTCTTCCTGGTCACAGAAATTATGTTTTTCGGCGGTTTGATTCTGGCATATGTCATTTACCGCAGTACGTATCACGCCGCATTTGTTGCAGCCAGTAATACTCTCGATGTGACTCTGGGAAGTATCAATACAGGAGTTCTGATCGGCAGTAGCTTAACTATGGCGCTTGCTGTACATGCCGCTCAAACAAGCAAGAGAAAAGCACTGCTATTCTTTTTGGTTCTTACGATTATTCTTGGATCAATATTTTTAGGCATCAAAGTCGTTGAATATGCAGACAAGTTTAAACATCATCATGTTCCCGGAGTGAATTTTCATTTCACGGAAGTCACGGATCCGGAACATGCACAAATATTCTTTTCATTGTATTTCTGCATGACCGGATTGCACGCACTCCACATGATTATTGGAATCGGGTTGCTTTCCTGGCTTGTATTCAATTCATGGAGAGGATTGTATTCAGCTGAATATTATTCGCCGGTTGAAAATTGCGGATTGTACTGGCATTTTGTAGATATCGTTTGGATTTTCTTATTTCCTTTCCTTTATTTAATTAGCAGACACCATTGAGGAAATAATGTCAGAACAACATCATGTTGTGCCTATCAAGATTTATATAGCTATATTTCTCAGCTTGATGATCTTAACAGCCGTTACAGTTTTTGCATCGATGCAAGATTTTGGTAAGTGGAATACGATCATTGCCGTTTCGATTGCAGTTTTGAAAGGCACACTTGTGGTGCTGTATTTTATGCATGTACGATACAGTGATAGTGTCGTTCGACTGTGCGTGGTCGCCGGATTTTTCTGGCTTGCAATCCTGCTTACCTTAACCCTTACCGATTATTACAGCCGCTCCTGGATCAATATCTACCGATAGACAGATAACTTTGAGTCTTTGAGGTTAAGAGCTACTTCCAATCGGAAAGGATTTGACTGGCTGCAAGCGACCCGGGAATTCCAGTAACGCCTCCGCCTGGATGAGTTGCAGCACCGCAGAGGTAGAGTTTTTCAATCGGCGTTTTGTACCGTGAATATCCTGAAACCGGACGCATGAACATGATTTGATCCAGCGAAATTTCACCCTGATTGATGTTTCCTTCAGTAAGTCCAAATTCAGTTTCAAGATCCAGTGGTGTAACTACCTGTCTGTGAAGAATCAATTTTGAGAACCCTGGCGCATATGTCTCAATAGTTTTTACAACTGTGTCGCCGAATTCATCTCTTTTTTGGTTCCAATCGCCTTCTTTCAAATGATATGGAGCAAATAAGGCATAAACCGACATCACATGTTTTCCTTGTGGAGCAATACTTGAATCTGCGACTGTAGGAATTGCAATATCCAGAAATGGTGCTTTTGACGGTCTTCCGTATTTTGCATCATCAAATGCTTTTTCAAGATAATCCATATCGGGCGCAATACAAAGTGCAGCAGGCTGTTGGCCTGAATTCAAGCCCTTCCAATTTGGATACCCATCCAATGCAAAGTTCACTTTACAACTTACGCCGCGAGATTTAATCGCACGTATTTTGACCAGGAAATGCGGTTCGAGATAAATCGGATTGACAAGTTTCAAAAACGTACGCTTCGCATCTGCGTTTGAAACAACAATATTGCTGGAAATTTCATCGCCATTTGAAAGCACAACTCCAGTTGCAACACCATCTTTGATTTGAATTTGCGCAACATCCACTCCAGTTCTGATCTCCACGCCATGGCTTTTCGCAGCTTGAGCGATCGCCTGCGTCAGAGTTCCGATTCCACCCTTGCAAAATGGCCAGCCAAACTTAGATCCATCTCCTCTTCCCATCCGCAAATAAAGCATCACATAGACAGAGCCTGCTGAGCGCGGACCGTAAAAGCTTCCAAAAATACCTTCGCTAGCTAAAACTCCTTTAAGATGAGGATTTTCGAAGTATTGATTGAGCAAATCGAAAATGCTCATTGGAAGAACGCGAAGCATTTCCAGGATATCGCGTTCCCGTAATCCCTTTAGCTTCCAGGCAAGTGCTAACAATTCACCGAGATCTGAGACACCTGCTGTAGCAGGATCTGGTAAAGATTTTGTTAGAAGCGGCTTTAAATGTTTAACGAGCCGTTCCATATCGGCAATAAATTCCGGATAGCGCTTGCTATCATTAACAGACTTCTTAGCAATCCCTTCTATCGTTCGTGCCTGGTCATTCCAGAAGTAGAGTGGTTCGCCATCGGGCGATGGAGCAACAAGAGCTGGATCAAATTCAATCGTTGAATAACCATATTTTGCAAGATTGAGTTCATCTGCTATGGATGCTTGAAAGAGTCCAGGCGAATATGCGCAGGTTGAATATCGAAATCCGGGATAAGTTTCTTCCGTCACAGCCGCGCCGCCAACTATATTACGACGTTCCAAAACCAGAACCTTCTTCCCGGCTTTTCCCAATTTTGCGGCAGTTATTAGACCGTTGTGACCTGCGCCAATTACAATTGCGTCATATGCCATAGATTTTTATTTTGCTCCACTTGAGACAGCGCGCTTCGATAAATTATTTCTTGCGCATCATTAAGATAATTCCGACCAAACCAATGAGTGTTAACAGTCCGGCGCCAGCAATAATTGCCAGTGTTTTCATCGATAAGCCGCCGGATTTGAATTTAGCCGTCATGACTTTGTCGCCTGAGTCCATTTCAACCAGAGGAAAACTCCAGCTTACAGTTTGACCATCTTCAGCGATCGTTCCATTTGTATCCGGTGCAGGTAAAACTTTGGCGGGAAATTTTACGTTATATTTAAACGCTGCATTTCCAAACATTGCCGAAGCCATTTGTTTTCCCATCGCATCGTCACCCTGGGTCGCACCGGCTTCCTTCTTTTTCGCTTTCAATAGTTGGGAAAATGTCGTAACGCCGCCCTCTTCCTTCCATGTAACTTGCATGTCCTTGAAGGTTTTTGTTTTGTTCAGGCTTGTAACATTGTCGAAGGATAAATGCACATAAAAATGTTGTTGATCGCCTTCTGTTTTCGTTTCAAATTTTTCCACCTTGACTCCGGGAGCAACCAAGTCTGCTTTTACTTCTTCTTCTTTCAGCTTGAATGGCATTTCCTGGTCTCCGCCGGTCTCACCACCAGCTGCGTCACCACCCATCTGCATCATAGAAACTAGTTGCTGTGCCATGCTGTAATGCATGACCATTTTGCCGGATCCGTTTGAATTCAATTCCATTTTTTGATCATAGTTGATGCAACCAACTGCAAGTAAGAGAAGCACGCAGGTAAAACCACACAAAGCGCGAACAAATTGACGTGTCATATTTTCTCCCGTTTTTTAGTGATCTTTCAAAATCTCCAGAGCTGCAAGTCTGCCTGGAGCTCCCATTACTCCCCCGCCCGGATGCGCGCCTGATCCGCACAAATAGTAATTTCTAATGGGTGTACGGAATTGTGCCCAACCTGCTGCAGGCCGTAAAAAGAACAATTGATCAAGTGATAACTCACCCTGAAAAATGTTTCCTTCAGTCAGGCCAAATCTTTGTTCAATATCCCATGGAGACAAAACCTGGCGATGAAGAATTATATCCTTTATGTTTGGTGCATACTCACTAAGAGTATTGATAACAGCATCACCAAAATCTTCACGCTTCTCTTCCCAGGTTCCGGTCTTCAAGTGATACGGCGCATACTGAACAAAAATCGACATCACATGTTTTCCTGGGGGTGCCATTGAAGGATCAATCATGGAAGGCAAAACGATATCCATATAAGGCTTTTGTGAAAAATTTCCATACTTTGCATCATCATAAGCCCGTTCTAGATAATCAATCGAAGGACTGATTGAAAATGCACCACGAAGATGAGGGCCATCTCCTGGAAGGCACGTGAAATTTGGGAGTGCATCAAGTGCAAGATTCACTTTTCCTGAAGAGCCTCGAATCTTGTAGTTTTCTATTTGTCTGACAAAGTCTGCAGGCAATTCATTCTTATCAATCAGCTGCAAGAACGTGCGTTTCGGATCAAGGCTCGAAGCCACGATCGGCGCATGCAGCTCATCACCATTATCAAGAGCAACGCCATAAGCAGTACCATTTCGAATGAGAATCTTTGAGACCGAACGTTCAAGTTGTATTTCTACACCTTGTGCGCGGGCCGCACCAGCCATGGATTCGCTAAGCGCACCCATTCCGCCACGCTGAAATCCCCATGCGCGGAAGTTCCCATCAATTTCACCCATGTAATGGTGCAGCAAAACGTAAGCAGTTCCAGGTGAACGGGGCCCTAAAAATGTGCCAATAATTCCACTCGCAGACATTGTTGCTTTCAAACATTCGGTTTCAAACCATTCATCCAGATAATCCGCTGAGCTCATCGTCATCAGCTTATGCATATCGTAGATATATTCTTCGCCGGTCTTACGGAAATGCTTTCCAAGCCCGGCAAGACGCATCAGTTCGGAAGGATTGAATGATCCAATACGCGGCGGAGTCATTCCCAAAATGGGTTTGACCAAAACAGCCATGTGATACATCAGCTTACCGAATTGATCGTAAGCTTCGGCATCAGCAACTGAGTGGCGCATCAGTTCGCGCCGCGTTTTTGCATGATCAGGCCAGCGCCCAAGATAATCTCCATTAGGCAAGGGCGTTACCGTACTTTCAAGAGGTAAAATTTCAAGTCCATATTTAGGGAGCTCTAACTCCCGGACAATTTCAGGACGAAGTAAACTTACAACATACGATGCTACTGTGTATTTGAATCCAGGATAAATTTCTTCTGTAACAGCTGCACCGCCAACCAGGTGACGTCTTTCAAGTACAACAACTTTCTTTCCAGCTTTGCCTAAATATGCACCTGTAACAAGTCCGTTGTGACCGCCACCGATAATAATTGCGTCATATCGATTTGCCATAGGCGTCTATTCTAAACGATTCTGAAATGTAAAGGAACGATTTTTCGCGTGTTTCAACATTCGAAACGATGTTTCACAATGTGAAACATGACTTTTTGAAGAGATCTCTTGAAAGTTAGTATTTTTGCTGTAAGAATAAGCGCATGCCAGATCCAACAGCTTTTTATCCACGAACATCAAAACTCATGAAGAGCATGCAATGGCGCTATTGGTCCGGATACTTTGTACCAAGCTCCTACGAAGTGCATCATGAAACTGAATATTATGCGATTCGCAACTCAGCAGGTTTGATCGACATTACTCCAATGTTGAAATATGACGTTAAAGGTCCAGGTGCACTCAGCCTTTGTGATCGGATTGTTACGCGAAACATGAAGAAATGTGCAGTAGGACAAGCTGTTTATTCTGCATGGTGCGATGAAGCAGGAAAGACATTACAAGACGGTACTGTTTTCCGGATCACTGATGATTACTTCCGATTTAATACCGCAGATCCTATGTTCCGCTGGATGAAATTAAATGCATCCGGATTAGATGTTGAGATTCAGGATGTAAGCGATCAATATGCAGCACTCGCACTTCAGGGACCACTTTCCCGCGAAATAATCCGCAGTTTGACAAACAGTAATGCTGTTGATGCTTTGAAGTTTTTTCGTTTAACAAATGTCACTGTTGAAAAAATTCCTTTGATGATTTCCAGAACGGGATTCACAGGAGATCTGGGTTACGAAATCTGGGTTCCAGTTGAACATGCAGTAAAAGTTTATGACATGGTAATGGAAGCCGGTCATCCGTATGGAATTACACCTGCGGGAAATATTGCACTCGATATAACCCGAATCGAAGCTGGATTTGTTTTGATTGAAGTCGATTACATCAGTGCCGAAAAAGCAATCATTGAATCTCAAAGATACAGTCCTTACGAAATCGGACTCGGTTGGACAGTTCATTTGGACAAACAAAATTTTGTTGGCAAAAAGAAGCTCATTGAAGACAAACAGAAAGGTGTAGCACGAGATTTGATTGGGCTTGATATCCGATGGGACGAACTTGAACGTGTTTATCAGGAGGACGGATTACCTCCCCAGGTGCCGTCTGCCTCATGGCGGGGTGGCATTCCACTTTATAATGAATATCGTCAAATAGGGAAAGCAACGAGTGGATGTTGGTCTCCCGTGCTAAAGAAATATATTGCCATTGGCACCGTTGAGAAACAGTTCGCTGAACCTGGTAAAACAATTCAAATGGAAATGACTGTTGAATATCAAAGGAAAAAAGTCTTTGCTGATATAGTTAAACTGCCATTTTTTAACCCCGAACGTAAAAAAAATTAAAAATCAAAAATAAAAGATCAAAAATTAGTGCCGCTTTAAGTCCTTATTTTTTATTTTTTATCTTTCATTTTTAATCTTGAAATTATGAAGTACACAAGCAAAGAAAGGTCTGGAAGGCGTAGTCGCAACAACCACGCGGATTAGCCATGTTGATGGTCAAGCCGGACAACTCATCATTGGCGGCTATCCACTGGAAGAGATTGCAGGTAAAGCAACTTTTGAAGAAGTAGCTTACATATTGTGGAATGCAGCCCAGGGCAAACATCCTTCACTACCGACACAGGCAGAATATGAAGCGCTGAGTGAAGAGCTCAGAGAACTACGGACGATTCCGGATGCGGCGATCATGTTATTGCAAGCCGCCAGAAACGCCCCATCAATGGATGCGTTAAGAATGGCTGCAGGTGTTTTATCAATTAATGATCCTGCGGTGAATGATGAATCCATTGAAGCGAATCTACAGCGAGCCAAACGTCTCACAGCACAAATTCCAGTGATTGTAGCTGCGCATGACAGGTTCAGACGGGGTTTAAATCCTGTACCACCAAAACCTGAATTGGATCGCGCAGCCAATTTCCTTTACATGCTCAATGATCGAATTCCAGCCCCCGAAGCAGCTCATGCGCTTGATACATATTGGACAACCGTGATCGATCACGGAATGAATGCTAGCACTTTTACAGCACGCGTGATCGCTTCAACACAGTCAGATATGTATTCCGCTGTTACAGGCGCCATTGGAGCTTTGAAAGGTCCACTTCATGGAGGCGCACCAGGCCCTGTTCTGGATATGCTTCTGGAAATTAAGACTTTGGATCGCGCAGAATCCTGGGTACGCGAACAACTCGCAGCAGGAAAACGCATTATGGGCTTTGGACATCGCGTATACAAAGTGCGTGATCCGCGCGCGAATGTGCTGAAAGCTGCAGTAGAAGAACTTGGAAAATCCGCAAATATTGATCGCCAATTAACTGAGCTGGCAACTGGTGTAGAAAAAACTGCTTTGCGCGTATTAGATGAAGTCAAACCAGGAAGGAATTTGAATACTAATGTTGAGTTTTATACCGCACTTGTTCTGCAAAGTATCGGCCTCACACCTGATCAATTTTCTTCATTGTTTGCTGCAGGCAGGATCGCAGGTTGGACTGCTCATGTTTTGGAACAACAATCAGAAAATCGTTTGATCAGACCCGCTTCTGAATATAGTGGCCCCATCGATCTGAAATTCGTCGCACGCGATCAGCGTTAGTTTTTTAACGCCGAGTACGCCGAGATGTCTTATTGAATCCGTTGATACTCTGCGATTCGTGTGATTCAAATACTAGAATGCTCAAGAATCTGGTTGAAAGATTTCTTCGATCAGCAGTCCAAATAATCGTGCGATGTTGAAGGCAAGTGGCAAACTCGGATCATATTTTCCGGTCTCGATCGCATTTACAGTCTGGCGGGAAACTTTGAGTTTTTTAGCGAGATCGGCTTGTGACCAATCTCTTTCTGCGCGCAATACTTTCAGTCGATTCTTCATATCAGCAGGCCTCAACGATACCGCAATAATGCGATGAGCAACCCGACAATCCAGCTAATGATCATGGTTGGTGCCATCCAGTCAAGCGTCATTTTCAGGAAACCTGCCAGTGCGAGAAAACCACAACTAGTGATAATCAGGAAACTTGCAAGAAACCCAAATGCCATTGCCTCTGTATGTATCTTCTGGTGCAGTTCATCCATGCCGCGTAGACTACGCATCGCAAGAACAGTGAGAAAAAGCAATCCAACAATTGGAAATGTTGCAATCCAAAGATTGACTGAGTCCCCAGGATGGGAATCGATGAACCAGATTGCAATGTATAGCGCGACCAAAATTGCGACAGAGCCAACAAGACAGAGCGCTGTGAATCTGAAAATTTGCTTCTTATCAATTTCAAGTAAAGTCATTGTCACCCTCTTGTAAAGTAAACTTGACAAAAATCAGTATAAAGCAGCCTTTACAATAAGTCAAGTATGCTTTACATGATAAATTGCCCGATCGCTAAGCTTTTTGATCGCGCGACTGAAACAACAACCAAGCATTCTTGACAAGATAGAGGCATTTTGCTTTCCTATGTGTTCACATTGCGACGTGCATGAAATTTAGCCGATTTGCCCCCCGATCCCAAAAATTGTATTACCTCTTCCGGCGATATTGTAATTGGATGGATGGAGAAAACAACGGAAATTTCCACACAAACGGTGAATTCGCTTTCCTAAAATCTCAAATCTCAGATTGTTCGATTATTTTCGATGTGGGAGCAAACGAAGGGAACTGGACGCGCATGGCTCTCGCTCTCAATCCTGCTGCCATAATCCATTCTTTCGAACCACTTCCGGAAATGTATCGCCGCCTTCAACTCGCCGCCTTTCCGAATAATGTCCACCTAAACCTCCTCGGCTTTTCCTCACAGCCGGGAACAAGATTTATCGATGCCCGCTCTGCTTCCTTTGAAAGAGTTTCACCCAAAGACGAGTCATATATTGAATCCAATCAAAGGATACCGGTTGAACTGGATACTCTGGATAACTATTGTAAGAACCACGAAATCGCATCAATCGATTTTCTGAAATTGGATGTCGAAGGACATGAGCTGCCAATCCTCAAAGGTGCGCAGAAGATGATCGATGCTGAAAAGATTTTGAGGATTCAATTCGAATACAGCCGCTGCAACATAGATTCCAGGGTGTTATTGAAGGACTTTTTCGATTTCTTTTCAAAAATAGAAAATTATTCGATCTACAAGATTCTTGATTCCGGACTTAAGAAAATACCTGCATATCAGCACAAGCTGGAAAACTTCAAATACAAGAATTTTGCGGTGATTCATAACTCAATAAAGCCGGAAACATTGGCTCATGCATCCTGAAGCAGCATCAAGTGCTTCGGAGAACCCGCACCAACTTCATCAATCGATCCATTCCGAGACCCACGTTCCGAAATACCTGATAGCCGTTCTGCTAATATCCGCGGCTGTGATCCGCATCTACCTGTTTTTCACCATCAGGTACACTGCCGATGATGCCCTGATCACTTTTCGTTATGCAGAAAATCTGGCATCCGGTGTGGGATTCGTTTATAACGCGGGTGAAAAAGTACTTGGCACGTCAACCATGCTTGAAGGGTTGATCATCGCACTGTTTGTCAAAATCGGGATCTCCAGTATTTCCGCGGCATTCATTATTTCTCTGGCAGCCGATTGTTTTATCGGTTGGATATTATTGCAAATTTTTTCTCATGCGCCCGGCCCGTCTCGATGGGTTCCTGCATTCCTCTTCCTGTTCGGACCCGAAACTTTACAGTGGTCCCTGTCGGGTATGGAAACTCAATTATCGATTGCCTGGCTGTTTGCCGCGATTCTTTTATCGTCTCGAGAAAAATGGACTGCAGCTTTCCTATGCGGCGCCTTTGCGGTTTGGACGCGAGTAGATGGAATTGCCGTACTTGCCGGACTTACTGTTTGTTATTTCCTGCAAAAACGTAAATTACCGCTGAAGCCTCTTTTCATTGCATTTGTTGCGCTAATACCGATGATTCTGTTCGGCTTCCTCATGTTCGGTTCCCCGATCCCGAATTCGGCTGCCGCAAAATGGGCGCTTGCGGAAAAATCTGAAGGAAATGCAATTTACGAAATTCTGCTTCGCGGATTTCTGCACCTGAATACTGTTGGAATCCCGTTCCTGGTCCTTGCTTTGCTAGGCTCATGGAATGTCTGGAAGAATCACCGAAATCTTCTGTTGATTCCGATTTGGGCCGCCGGTTATGCTATTTCGTACACCGCCGCTGCAGGTCCTATGCATCCCTGGTACTATGCCCCTTTCTACGCTGCATACCTTCCCCTCATCTGGCTGGGGCTGCTTTACCTTTTCAAGAAAAGAGAGATCCTAATTCACGTGGCGGCACTGAGCTCTATACCAATAATACTATTGATATCGTACTATCGAGTGCTGGATTTACAATATCAACAGCATCATTATGAGACAGTCAACCGCGCTGCAGGCGAATGGGTAAACGAGAATACTCCTCCGCATTCAGTGCTTGCGATCAAAGATATCGGCTATCTCGGCTATTATTCCCGGCGCTACATTCTGGATCTGGCCGGCCTGGTCTCCCCGCAGTGTATCGAATACAGAGCCAGAGGCGATTTTCTCGGCCCGATCCGGGCATTTCATCCCGACTATTTTGCATTCAGCGCGGGTCAAGCGCGATCCTTGAACTTGAAAGATTCGGATTTGATGCAGCATTACGTACCGGTAAAAACCATCCAGAGCCGGTACGGCTCTTACACTATTTATAAGAGAAAATAGGAGCACGTCTCGAGGCGCTAACTTTAATTCGATTATGGCGAAGATTCGGATCGCAAATATACTCTTACTTCTGAAATTTTTCTGTTTTTCGTACCAGTTCCGCAACTGGGCTTAGAGCAAACCAGCGTGGGAACCCGCGGACGAGCGATGGTATTCCGACAATTTCGATACTTCGATTCCGCAATGCATTTCCAAAAGTGTTACGTCCAAGCCACACCTGGTAAAAGGCCGACAGATCCGCATTTACAAGCAAGTCACTCTCAAAACCGGGATACTGAAGGCAAAGCGAAACATCGTCAGGTTTTAAGATGAGCCAGTACTTTCTTTTGTGCATGGGACGAAACACAAATTCCACTACGATCTGTTTTTTGGGCAGACGTTCAAAGTAAACTCGATTTCGCATCCACCACAAAAGCAAAACCGGATCAAGTTCTGCCGGCTCCGGTTCACCGAAGGCCCACTTTGCACCCCACTGCGTCATGGAATTCACCGGTTCTTTAAGTTCTATTCCTGCCCTGGTAAGCTGATAGCTGGTTCGCTGTCGGTCGCGAACGTCTTTACGTATTACAATTCCAACCTGTTGCAAATGGCGCAACCGTTCAGCAAGGAGCGCACGTGAGATCCCGGGAAGCCCGCGCTCCAATTCGTTAAAGTGGCTCACACCGCATAACAAGTCCCGAATAATCAGGAGCGTCCAGCGATCGCCTAAAATCTCAGCAGCACGCGCCGTGGGACAGTACTGACCATACTTGGTCATTAATCCAGTATAACCTCACCATCATTTACGACCAGTTCATTTGTTGTACTAGTAGCCATGTGGGAAAAAACTATACTCGCGACAGAGATCGAAAAGGAGGAAGTATGAAAATAAATCAAATCCTCATTAGTATAGTCGTTGCTCTCTGTACCACTGGTTCTTGCGACGCAGACCCTTGCGAAAGAAGCCTTGGTTGACTGGGCGGTGAATACAACAATTATCGATGGCTGTAGCTGCCGTATGCTGTGTCCGTGTATCTTCGGCTCGCCCGCGACAGTCGGCTCAGCTGCGACCCACGAGCATGGAGGACACAGGTCCTGTTACTTCAACCAGGCGTTTCGGGTGAATCAGGGGCATTATGGCAAGGTGAGGCTGGACGGGCTGAAGTTTTGGTTCGCGGGAGACAAGGGCGACGTTAAGACTGTCGAACTTACATTCGAGCCTTCCGCGACCAAAGAGCAACGGGCAGCGATCCGCGTGTTCATGTCCCATTTCCTGCCGTTGAAGTGGACGTCTTTCACTGAAGGACCCGATGCAAAGATTGACTTCAAAGCAGAGTCGGTGCGCGCCGAGGCCAAGCTCGATGGCGGGAAGGCGGCTGAAGTGGTGTTGACTCGAAATCCTGGCGCCACAGGTGAAGGTACGACCGTCATTAAGAATATGAGCTACTTCGGCTCTACCCGAAATGACGGGTTTAATATCATGCCAGTCCAATTTATCGCCTATCGTCGCGGACCCAAGCCAGCACCGTTCGACTTTCGTGGTACCTCAGGATGGACCATCACCATCGACATGAACTCCAAGGATATAGCTGCGGCGCGGTAGGCCTCGTTATTACTAGCGATCTTTGCGATTCAATAGTTGAATGGCTTGTTCTGCTGCGCCTGTCTTTGTAACTTTGTCGGCATCATTCACACTTTGCACAGCGTCTTCTAAGAGAACTTGATTCCCCATCTTTTTTGCAACCAATGCAAGATGAAGATACGCCCATGGAAGAAGTTCAGGACGACGGGTCTTGCAGGATACAGCAGCTTGAATTTGCTTCAGGGATTCATCCACACGATCTTGATCCAGAGCGGCCTGGCTCCAACCATAACGAAGTAAAAACTCTAAACCATGTTGATCTGGAACCGGAATCTGATTGAGCCCTGCACGAAATTCTTCTTCTGCCTCTTTTGCGTTGCCGTCTACGAACTTCATGAATCCACGTGTATATGGAATTAATGCATTGGCTTCATCGCGGAGTTGCGGAGTCCAATGCAGAACTGTGAAATCGGGATCAATCTCAACTGACTCAGGTTGGAATGAAACTGGCATCGTAAATTTAGATATTTCACCTTTGAGTTCGATTGTCTCTCTTTTTTCTTTGCCTTCTCCGCGCATCACAACAGGAACTTTAACTTGAAAATGCGGCAGATCCTGACGTATTTCAACTTCAAGATTTTCGCCATTCATCCACCATTTTGATTTCCACGATGGAGCACCCGTTTGGTCGAACCATTGTTTATAAAATGTCGATAGATCACGTCCGGCGCTGTTTTCAATTTCCTGAAGAAATTCTTCCCATTGAATCCTTTTGTAAGCATATTTTCTAGCGATGTTTCTTAAAGCTTCATTGAAACGGTCGCGGCCTGCTTCTTGTGCAAGCATGTCCCATACAAACATGCCTTTGCTATTTGAAAGTCTTCGAGCGATTGGATCTTCTCTTGGCAATGGCGCCAGTGGTTTGTCTAAGCCTGCAGCAGCAAAACGCAAATAACCGGGTCCGGACGATTCAAATTCAAAGTATCCCGGATAATACTTAGTGCGATACTGTTTTGCTTTTTCCGGGCCTTCAATGATTTCAACCGCACGCAAGGAGCCATACTGGGCAAGTCCTTCCTGCAACATCCAGATTCCTGATGTTCCGTTGACACGAACAAGCCCACCCCACCATTGATGACCCACTTCATGACCGTAATATGCAGTGTTGAACGGCTGGTCCAGAAAATCGGTGGTTGAAAGCATGAATCCATCCAGACTGGCTCCAGCAAACCCTGCATCATTCGATTGCTCTGATGGCAATTCCACAATCGCAAATTCCGGACTGAGCGGACTGGGCCCAAACTCATCTGTAAGGACTTTCATAATGCGTGAGCATTTGTTCAAATATTCGTTAATATTTTTCCTTTCCCTTAATAAATAGCCGCTGACTGGAGGATTCCCCTGTGCCATCACATGGAAAAACTTTGCAGCGGCAAATGAAAAAAAGACAGGATTGGAATTTTCAAATTCAAATTTGCCTTGCTTTTGATTTTCAACTGAACTCACCAACTTTCCCGCTGAATGAACAATCAGTCCGGGTGGCACATGAAATTGAAGTCTTCCTGTAGATCGCAATCCTTTCAATCGTGTAGTTGCATCAGCTTCTTCAAATTGTGGGTACCATGCCGTGCCGATGCCAGATCCGAACATCACGTCTTTTTGAAGCGAAAATATAAAGCTGCTTTGTGTAAATTTACCTTGATAAGAAAATTTTGCTTTTAATTGCGACCCCGCCGGTAATTGTTTCGGTAATTGAAAATGCCAGGTATTTATTTCCCATCCATCGCGCGACCAAGGGCGGCGGGTTTCTTTTTTTTCAAACATCGCGACCCCTGCACAATCAGGAGGCGATAACACTTCAACGCGAAGATCCTCGATTTGTTCACTTAACGCAAGCTTCAAAACTGTCATCGATTCACTATTTTTTGGCAGTGTAATGATGCCTTCAGTTCTGATCGTTTGATCCGAAGGAGTGAGATGAACGTCCATTTCATAATGAGGAAATTCAGAAATCTCAATTGCTGAAGCGGTGGCGGCGTTTAAAGTTAAAAGAGCAATGATGACGTATTTCATCCCAACCTCTTTGCTGGAGAATCAGTCTAAATATCGGAAGGGTTTTTGTCTTGTATGCTGTAAACTTTTTGGTGAGCCAATAACAATGGAATTGAATCGAGTTTTAAGCTCAGGGCAGTACTTTGGAACTATAACCAGCCTGCATAAAACGGGCGGAATCCAGTTGTGCGAAACCCGATACGATGCCCGGGAGGTTATTCCCAAACATTTTCACGAGCTGCCGTTTTTTTGCTATGTCTTGCAAGGGACTTTTTCTGAAATCGGACGTAACCGTACATTGAATTGCAAACCCGGGACAGTCATATTTCACCCACCGGGAGACCTCCATTCCGATCGCGTTCATGACAATCCGAGCCGGTGTTTTAATATCGAATTCTTTCAAGGAATTTCTGAAATGTCGGATGCACAACCGTGGAATTCATGCGGCATCAAACCTTCTTTGATTGCTATGCGGATATTTCAGGAGTTCAAATTTCCGGACAATCTTTCAAGCCTTGCTATTGAAGGACTTTCAATGGAATTAATGGCTGCGGGATTGAGAGAATTCCGTATCGCTTCGAAAGAAATCCCGCGATGGTTGAAGGATACGAAAGCTCATCTTCAGGATTGTTTCGTGGAGAATTTTTCTTTTAAACAATTAGCCTTAGGCGCGGGTGTCCATCCTGTTCATCTGGCTAGATCCTTCCGCAAATTCTATGGAACGACAGTTGCAGAATATGTACGGAGCTTAAGAGTTGAGCATGCCTGCAATTTACTTCACGGACACAATTCAATTGCGGAGATTGCGTTAGCGTCTGGATTTTGTGATCAAAGTCACTTTACAAAAATATTCAAACGCTTTACTGGCATGACTCCTACACAATTTCGGCGGCTTCGTTAATCTTTGTTCTCACCGCGGAGTCGCAGAGTCTACTGTTCATCATCGTCAAAAATTTTGTCCCACCAGGATTCATCTTCAGGTTTGCCTTTCGCCTGGTTGAGTCCCATCTTTTTTCTAACCTCATTGATGTCCCATCCTGTCAGTGAAGCAAGTGTTTGCGCTTCTTTTTCCTGTCTTGTGGAAAGTTCACGCATGTACCGGCGTCCCTGATCGCAGGCGACTTTTCCTTTAAATGGATGCCGCATGATGTAACGTCCCTGGTAGTTTTCTCGATTCGGAGTTGTCTGAAATACGAGATCCTCAGGAAATTTATCTCGCGTATATCGCGCATGAATACGCGTGATAAAAACATTGCTTGAACCTTGCTCGCTTTCCCAGAACACACCGGCTTTTCGCAGTTCTTCAGGTGTTAAAGGATCGGCGGCACATGGATCGCACCATGCCATGTCCCATGCATATTCCACAAATACAGCATTCCTGCCTTCTTTCTCATAGGCACGCTGAAACATTGAACGATAGAATTCTGAAAATTCGTTCTTTACATAAACGGGGATTTCGACGTTGGAAGGGATATTCACAGTTCTGTAATTTGTTACCTCTGTTCTTCCTTGCGGTGATAAAGCAAACACGACAAGATCTTGTTCTTTATCTGCATTAGCCATTCCAAGACGGATCGGCAGCATAAACTTAGGCGATTCGAATGCCATCTGTAATGGCCGCAAAAAGGTAAGACCTCGTTTGTCATATTCGGCAAGATTCACTTTCGCAACGAAGAACTTTGTATTGCTTCGGATGTAAGGCTGCAGAAGTTCTGCTGCACCTGGTGGCATTTTGTAGCCATTTTCATTGAGCCAAATTTGAAGCCCCGATGATTCTTTCGCGCTCAAAATAATGATGTCATATTCACCAACGGTAAATTGAGCCTCAATCTTGATTCCAAGAGCATCTTCACGCGCTCTGCTCGCGCCGCTTTTGTCTGCCATAGCCGAAGGCATGGGAACTGGTTGCGGAGGAATAGGCATACACGGATCCGAATCAAAATATTCTACGAGCCGCGGCGCACTGAATGCATCAAGACGTTCAATCATTTTCGGGTCGCCGATGTGAACTTGTTCCTTCTTCAATACAACAGGAACAGGAACGACAATCGCAAAGTCTTTGACTTCACCTTGAAAATCGTTTGCCATTGTAAGGACAGTGCGATCACCATCACGGGCTAAAACAACTTTCGAAGCCTTGTTGAATAGCTTTGTATCAGCCTTTGCTACGAAAAAACCGCAAAAGCCGTAAGCAGAGCTAACTATGATCGTTGTAAATAAAAAAGCTAGAACAATCCGCTTCATATCAACCTCCCTCTGTGTCTTTGCGGTTAGTCATCCTTTTCATCCGAAAAGATTTTATCCCACCATGACTCATCTTCGGGTTTATTCACAGCTTGTTGAAGTCCCATTTTCTTACGAATTTCATTAATGTCCCACCCTGTATAACTTGCCAGTTGTTGTGCTTCTTTCTCCTGCCGTTTAGCCACTTCTCTTAAATACTGACGGCCCTGGTCACACGCAATTTTCCCTTTGAATGGATGCTGCAAAATATAACGTCCTTGATAATTCTGACGATTAGGAGTTGCCTGAAATACGAAATCCTCAGGAAATAGCGGACGTGTATAACGCGCATGAATTCGAGTAATAAAAACATTGTTTTGATTTTGCTGATCTAACCAGAAAACACCCGCTTTTCGAAGCTCTTCAGGATTCAATGGATCATCTGCACATGGATCACACCAGGCCATGTCCCATGCATACTCAACAAACACAGCATTCTTCCCTTCCTTTTCGTAGGCTCTTTGAAACATCGCTTTATAGAAATCGGCGAATTCATTCTTAACGTAAATCGGAATATTGAATTCTGATGGAATATTTACAGTTCGGTAATTGGTAACCTCAATTCTTCCCACTCGAGATAATGCAAATACAATCAGGTCCTGTACGCCATCTGCATTTGCCATTCCCAAACGGATCGGCAGCATAAATTTAGGTGATTCAAAAGCCATTTGAATTGGACGAAGATACGTTAGACCTCGTTTGTCATATTCGGCAAGATTCACTTTCGCTACAAAAAACTTTGTGTTACTGCGGATATAAGGCTGAAGCAATTCAGTTGCGGTTTTCGGAATTTTATATCCATTTTGTTCCAGCCATGTCTGAAGTCCTGAAGATTCAGTCGCACTCAAAATCATGATGTCGTATTCGCCAACAGTAAACTGCTCCTCAATCGTTACGCCTGTTGAATCTCTTCTTGCGGTCAGCTACTGCCGATTTCCGCGGCATTGCCGCACCGACACTTTCAGGATAAACAGGCTGGCATGGATCACGATCGAAGTATTCGACCAATCGCGGTGCGCTGAATGCATCAAGCCTTTCAATGATTTTTGGATCACCGATATGAACTTGTTCCTTTTTCAAAACGACTGGAACCGGAACTACAATTGCAAAATCTTTTACTTCTCCTTGAAAGTCGTTCGCCATTGTAATGACTGTGCGATTTTCATCCCGAACAAGCACAACCTTTGAAGCCTTGTTGAATAATTTCGTGTCTGCCTTGGCCACAAAAAATCCGCAAAATCCATAGGCAGATGAAATGAAAGGCAATGAAAATACAAAAGCTAATAAAATCCGCATCATACCAAGACCTCCCTTTGTGTCTTTGCGATTAATGGATTTACAACAGAGCTTTCTTTGGCACTCCATTCAAATCGCTTGGCTGGAAATATCCGATCGAAAACGATCGTAAATGGTGACAGCACAAATAATGCCCAAAACGGAGCTGTCGGAAGGAAATAATGATTCCGGAGAACATACGTAAGGACTGCAACACAAAGAGACCAGAGTATTCTTGCAATTCTTCGATCAGGAATCGCACGCGGATCTGTGATCATGAAAAATGAAAACAGAAGCAGCGAGCCGCTCATCATTTTGTGAACAAAAACATCGGGTGTCCATCCGAGCCATTGATTGCGGGCAAACTCAAGCAATATATAACCGCCTAAAAATGCACCTGTCGTGTCCCAACGTCCGACTTTGCTAACCACCATGCCACCGGTTGCGAAAAACAAAAGCACAAGCCAAACCTCGTTCCCCCATTGCCCTGGCGATACCCAGGCATCAGACGTGAGCAACAAAACAAGAATGATTCCAAAATTAGATGGGTTAAAGAAATGTTTTCCGCGGTAACGAAAAAGAAATTTACTCAAGATGGACGCTGCTCCGGCAATGATCATTGTTAGAATTGAGCCGGCTCGAAGAAGTGCGCACAAGCTAATCGCCGTGATCAAGGCGCTGCGAATCGAGGGCTTGGGAGAAGAGAAAAAACGATCGCAAATCCATTGAACGGTGACTGAGGACACTATAATCGTCGCCATCAGTATGGGTCGAAGAGTCCAATCCCGCTCAAATATTCCTAGTGTCAGGAAGGTAAATAAAAAAAGAATTTGAAAGTCGCGCGCATCATGAAAGAGACGGTTTCTCATCATACCTTTCTTGAACGCACCGATTGTGGCGAAGATTTAACCCATCCTCATTTGGCTTGAATTCCGTACACATGCTCGAGCGTTCGGATGACGATCATGCCGTCGGAGATAGCAGGTGTTGCCATTGCGACTTCATTCATTTTGTTGATCGCGAGCACTTCATATTCAGGCCCTGCTTTAACAACATAAATTTCCCCATCTTCACTCGTAAAATATAGCTTTCCATCTGCTGCAACAGGTGAAGCAGTAAATGCATATCCGCTGCCCTTTCCACCAAGGCGTTTTTGATAAATGCGTTCGCCTGTTTTCGCGTTGTAGCAAGCCACAACACCATTATTTGCACAAGTATACAAATAATCACCATACACAATGGGAGTTGGCATGTATGGTCCGCCACGTGATTTACTCCACGCGACATATTCATTCGATTCGGAACCTTCTTTCAATGAAATATCTCCAGTTGCACTCGTGCGAATTGCAAAGATTGGTTGCATGGGAGGATAACCGCTTGTAACAAAAATTAGATCATGAGCAACAAAAGGAGTTGGAACTGTAATTTCTGAATTATTTTTAAGCTTCCACACTTCTTTTCCGGATTTCGCGTCGTAACCTCGAACATAATTCGTACCATTGGTAACGATCTGACTTCCGTTCTTTGTTTTCACTACAGTGGGACTCCCCCATGATGGAATTTCATCACGAAGAGTTTTCCATACTAACTTTCCATCTTTAAGATTGAATGCGGCAATATAGGAATTTTTCTGCAAATCGGCCTGCACAATAACCAGATCTCCGAACAATACTGGAGAACTTCCATGGCCCCATTGATAATCAGGATCATAAAACCAGCCGGAATCTAGAACTCCAAGATCGTTCTTCCACAATAGATTTCCTTTGAAGTCATAACACTGCAGTCCTCCATAACCAAACAAAGCAACTACATGCGTACCGTCGGTTACAGGTGTTGAATTCGATTGGGTAGATTTTGGATGGCGTTTTACGTTTGGAGAGCCTTCAAAAGCAATCTTGTCCCATAAAATTTTTCCTGATTTTTTATCAATGCTATAGATACGCCATGTATGTTTTGTTAAATCTTCAGAGGGTTTAACATCGCCATAAAGACCATGCCGCAATTTTGATTCTGGATCGCTGGTGATAGCAGTCGTTATGAATACACGGTCGCCCCAAACAATAGGAGATGAATTCGCTAAACCAGGAACTGCTGTTTTCCATGCAATGTTATTTCCTTTCTCAACATCCCATACAGCAGGAGGATATTGTCCATCTGCGACACCTGAAGCTTCAGTTCCACGAAATGAAGGCCAGTTTAATGGCTTTGTAACCTCACGCTTTTCTGTAAGCGCGGCGGTGTTGGCAGTCTGAGTGCTTTTTGGTTCTTCTGCAGCTGCACTCTTTTCATCAACTCTGTCATAAATGGAAGTAGAGCCATCCGGACGTGTAACAGTTAACCGGTTTGACTTGCCATCTGCGACTTCAAAAACAAATTTGTAGTCAGGAGCACCACCCATTTCAAATGACTTATCGTCTTTGGGAATAAGCACAAAAGGCTCACCTGCTCCACTCCCCTTTATTGAATTTTCATCAGGAACAAACGTCACCTCATTTCCTTCATTATTTTTGAACTTGCCTGCGTACATTTTTAGAACTTCTGGTGGTACCTGAAGGTCCGCCTTTTTTCGTACTGCTCCTGCGTCTTCAAGAATTTTTACAATACCTTTTTGCTCTTGCGAGATTGCGACTTCAAGAGCCTCCGTCATATTTTCAGGCGTAAACTTTGCGTTTTCGAGAAGCATCCGGACCATATCTTCTTTTCCGGTATAAATCATGAATGTTAGGGCTCCTTCAGTTTTCGCCCCTTTTTGGATTAGAAGTTTTGCGATTTCAATGTGTCCATTTTCCGCCGCCCACGTTAAAGGAGTTGATTTGTAAAAAGTATCTTCTGCATTCACATCTGCGCCGCGTTCAAGCAACAATTTAACGACTTCGAGATGCCCTTTATCGCAGGCAAAAGCAAGGGGTGTGACGTTATACCGGGCTTTTGCATTGACATCGGCACCACGGTCAAGCAACGACTTGACGAGCGTTGCATCACCTTTCCGTGCAGCTTCGAGAAGCTGTTCATTTAAGTTTTCGGCGAAAGCAAAACCAGCGAGGAATACGCTGAAGACAATAAAAATTGAGCGAATATGCATAGGTTTATCCTTGTATCTATTGGATGTTGTACTAATATTTTATTATAGCTTCAGAAGCCAGGACAAATCTTTATTCGTATTGAACCCCAGGTAGATCTAAAAGGAGAACCGTATGGTACGCAAAACAATTCTCGGCGCAATGGCGGTTGTGCTATTCGCGTTTGCAGGAGCTCAATTCCAGGAAGCCCAGGTGTTGGATGTTTTACAACCACAATCTCAACCGCAGCCCAAAAAGGAAAAAGATGTGCCGTATGTCTCAACTCCTAATGAGGTCGTTGAGGAAATGTTAAAAATGGCAAACGTACAAAGCAGTGACATTGTCTACGACTTAGGATGCGGCGATGGTCGAATTGTTGTTATGGCTGCAGAAAAGTTTGGAGCGCATGGAGTCGGTATTGATATCGATCCCGTAAGAATCAAAGAAGCATGGGGCAATGCAACGAAGGCCGGAGTCAGTGATCGCGTAAAGTTTCTCGAACGCGATTTATTTGATGCAGATATTAAAGATGCGACAGTAGTTACACTCTATCTTTTGCAAAGGGTAAATCTGAAATTGCGACCTAAACTTCTCGCTGAACTCAAACCAGGCACACGAATCGTTTCAAATACATTCGATATGGGTGATTGGAAGCCAGAGAAGACTATCTATGTTCACAATAGAACGCTTTACTTGTGGACAGTTCCGGAAGATAGGCAGATTCCTGTAACGCCGCAGTGAAATGGTATGCGGACAAGATGTCCGCGATCCCGATGCAGACGGGACGTCTGCGATCCCTTAATAAGCTCAGCTCCAGGGTTCGATTTTTTCTACGGTCCAGTGCTCGTCATTCCATTCCACTTTTTCACCTGGAAGTTTGCCAAGAAGTATCGTGCCGATTCTTGCTTGATAGGAATACACACCTTCCTGAGGATTGGAATCCCAGGGACCGAGCAATGTCACAAGCATCCGTTTTTCACCGGGTTGAACTAATTCGACCCGCGTACCAGGCCGCACTTCGCTGCAATCAACCTGTCCCGGCTCAAGAACGCGAACGTGACTCAATTCACCCTGAAGTTGACTGACTCTGTTAATCAAATAATCCTGACGTTCCCTTGCAGCCTTATATTCGTGATTCTCTTTCAAATCACCATGCGCCGCAGCTTCGCCAATTGCTTTTCGATTGACAGGCAGCTCAACTTTAATCAGCTGTTCAAGCTCCACGCGTTTCCGTTCAAAGGCTTCACGTGTGCTGAAAATCCAATCTTCCTTTTTCTTCGTTTCTGGAATCCGTGCACGAATCACATTTTTCCAACGATCTCTTCGATAATCTTCCAGGTGAATCGTGTGATCCAACATATCGACCGCTTTTTGCGCAAGATCTGGATTGATGGAACGGGCAAGCAAATTCATCAGCAATCCGCTTTCTACAGCCTTCTTAACCCGGTTCCGCTGTTTTGAAAACTCAGTTCCATCAATTGATTCAAACGCAGATAGCATGAACTTTCCATCTAGAAGCTGCGCAAAAGCAGGATCAACATTTTCTCCACTTGCGCCTTCACAGAACCAGGCAAATGCAGCTGGATTCAAGGATGGATGACCGACTATGCGATTCAATATCGCAGTGGCCGATGATTCCGGCGCATCGGTTTGTAATTGCTGATACATCAAAGTAAGAAGGCGCGGATTCTCTTCCCGATAAAAGTGATCAGTAAAAATCTGTACCCAGTTATCTGGTAACAATTCACGATAAGCCATCAGGATTTTTGTTTTCTGCGGCTGATTCTCTACACTGGTGAGCAGTTCTGCCGGACGAGCTTCTCTAATAATTTGTTCGAAAGTATAACCAGCAGCTGGAGACGATTTGCCGGGCCACTTTTGAAATAAATCCAGAAGCTCAATTGCTTCATCCCATTTCTTCCCTTCATATGCCCGCACAGATTCTTGAAGCAAGATTGCTGCAAAATGGTCAGAAAGTTCCTGGCTTCGTGCTGCATGCGTACGCGCAAGATTAATTCGATCTTTAACTTTCGCAGAGTCAAATTCCTTCCGAACACTTTCTTCAGCTTCTGAAGCCGACCCACTCCAGGCATAAACGGCTTGAGCGCCCTTTCCCGTTGTTACCACCTGCGGATTCTTTTTTGCGGCTGTCCACCATCTCGACCATTGATTGGTATCGACAATTCCATGGAAACAATCCTTGATTTCCCCAGCTGTCATCGCACGATCAAACGTCTGCAACAATCTCCCTAGCATTTCTGCAGGATTTGCTTCCGCATCCTGTCGAACCTGCTCAAGATTCATTACTTTGTCGCGAAGTAGATGACCTTCCGGCAAGAGCTGAACTTCTGGATCGCCAAATTGAACGGTAACATCTTCCTTCTTTTCGAAATTAATTCGAGCAACTCTGAGCTTGAGATTCACTTCTGAAACTCGCCCCACTCCATAGCCCGGCTGGTAAAAAACCCGACCGACATCATAAGGGAATGCTTCCTCGGATTTTTCGACACTCTTTGCAAGCTCTTCAGCATTCAGAATTTCATCGAATGCGAAAGATCTCAAAACGGCGTTGAATGAAGGGCTATCGGGATAAACTTTCGCAAGAGTTTCTCGAAGCGCATCCTTCATGTTATCGAGTTCTTTTAGCTCAAGTGTATGACGAGTAATTTCCTTTAGAACGCGTAGGCGATCGGCCCAGCGGCCATGTTCGCGAAGATGCTCATCCAGCAACGTCATCAATAAACCAGCGCGCTTCTTTTCTCGATTTCGTCCTAGAATCTTTGCGCACGAAAGCAAATCTTGCAGATCAAATTGGCCGGACTCCATAAGTTCCAGCCAGTATTCTTCTAGTTCATCAAAACGATTGTTTTGAAGGAGGTCTTGAAGGTGATTATCGTTCATGGTTTCGTGGTGCGTGACGTCGAGCACGATTTCTTTCGGCCACCCACGTACGATATTTCCCCCAAAGAACACCTCCCATTTTGGGAAGCTTTGTTCCAGTCTTCTCGCGCTTGTTCAATTCATGAAATAAAACTGGATTCGTAATCGCGCCCTGCTGATTCATCTCAAGCAAGGTTTCCACAGGTAGATCGGAGAGACTTCGTTCATCAGCTTCCGCTCCACCTGTAATCACTCGAAGACGATCACGATCCCTTTCTGATTTATGGCCAGGTTGAGCTTCATTTTTCTCCTTAAACCGCTGATAAACTTGCACGGGCAATAAACCACGGCGATGATAATTCTCTATCGATCGAAGAAAGTCTTCACAATCCTGGTTATTTGGTTTTACAGCTTCATGAATTAGCATCAAACGCTCAACGAGCATCATGACACGATTCTCATACTTAATCATTTGTGGAGCCGTTAGCTTACCACCACGCTTTATGTAAGCGTCATGACGGCGCAATTCTTCAACGAAGACGTTGCCATCTGAATCAAAATAAGGCAGCTCCTCATATTCATCTCGTCTCATCATTCTCCCTCTTGTTGGGCACATTTTTTGTTTTTTGAATGTTCATTTGCAACACTCTTCCAAAAATTCATACAATAATCATACTATGCCTGAACGAATTCAAGGCCGGGGTGCTGCATTTAATCCGGGTAATCGTTTTGAAACACTGAAGATAGATGACCTCTCCGACGAGATGGAGGGTACGGCACCCGGAAAAATCCCTACCATCTATTTTAAGGACTCTTCACGTTCAATTCTTGCAAAAAACGATAGCCCGGATGTTCCTTTCACATTCAGTGTAAACCCTTATCGCGGATGCGAACATGGCTGTATTTATTGTTATGCACGGCCGAGTCACGAATATCTTGGATTTTCGGCAGGCCTGGATTTTGAAAGCAAAATCATGGTGAAAATGAATGCGCCAGAATTGCTGGCAGAGGCTCTATCGGATCCAAAATTTGAGCCGCAGGTCATTGCACTGTGCGGGAATACTGATTGTTATCAGCCAGTTGAAAAGAAGCTAAAGCTCACCAGAGGGTGCCTTCAGCAGTTCTTACGTTTCCGTAATCCCGTTGGCGTCATCACGAAGAATTCTATGGTGACCCGCGACATTGATGTGCTGCAAGAACTCGCCCGTTTCAAATTGGTTCACGTTACACTTTCGATAACCAGCTTGAATCAGAAGCTCATTTCAAAAATGGAGCCAAGAACCGCTTCCCCTCAAAATCGGTTGAAGGCAGTTAAAGCGTTAAGTGATGCCGGTATCCCAGTTGGAGTAAATATTGCGCCAGTAATTCCTGGACTCACAGATAGCGAGATTCCAGAGATTTTGAAACAAGCTGCCGATCACGGCGCTAAGAGTGCCGCTTACATCATCATGCGATTGCCATATGCAGTGAAAGAATTATTTGAAGAATGGGTACGAAGGGAATTACCGGATAGCGCAGAGAAAATTCTGAATCGAATCCGAGAAGTTCGCGGCGGAAATTTAAGTGATCCACGATTTCATTCTCGAATGACAGGCGAAGGAGAGCTCGCCAAAACTATCAAAGCTCTCTTCTCTGCCTCATGCAAGAAATATGGCCTGAATAATGATGATGATGAAGACGATGAGGATGAAATGACTACAGAACATTTTCTGAGATCGGGGCAACTATCCTTGTTCTGATCCCAGTTCTCGAATTTCTTGAGGCTTTTGTTCTTCCTCGTTACTGAATTTCAAGCCAGCAATTCCAGCGAGCAGCAATAATACTCCAAGCGCATCCAACCAAAACGGTTGAAACTGAACTCCTGCGGTTGTTGGTAACGACGTCAAACCCTGAACTTCACTATGAAGCATTTTTTTCAGAATGAATGGAGTTATGTTGAAAACCGAGTGGCTAATCACACATAACATCAGCGAGCCAGTACTGATGCGCAGCCACGCAAGGAAGAGAGCGAGTAGGAAAGTTCCGATTGATACGACTGGATTCAAATGCACGAGACCAAACAGGATGGAAGAAGCCAAAACCGCAGTACTCATTCGATAGTACAACCTTAAGCCGTCAAGAATCACGCCGCGGAATAACAATTCTTCAACGATTGGCGCTACGACTCCAACAGTAATGATCACACCGATCAAATCCTCATTTAGCAGCCTCTCAATCAACTGAACTTGATCGTCCATTGTGAACGGTAAGTATTTCATCAGTATATTGTTCAGTTCCGAAGAAAGGATCATGATGCCGAGTACAGCGACAACAGTCGAAAGGATTCCGCCCGCATCTGGAAGCCGATCCATGAGCATGTCATGAAGCGAAAAGCCATTCAGATAAGCTCCAACTGCGAGTACAATTCCGCCTGGTATTCCGTTAATAACCGCGAGGTGAAACCATCTTAGCTCTTCTAATTTCAATCCAGTCGATTGTCGAATAGCCAGGAAAATGGCGGCTTGAATAACAGCAAACAATACACAGAGTCCAAAAGCATGAAGAATCGTAAAACGCCACGACTTCGGCTCTGCTTTTTGTAAGCTTTCTTGTGGTTCAGTCTCATTCATAAACGTATTACTATACTCGCATTGAATCCGGGAGGCAAAAAAATTTAAGCTACTCGGCGTTCTCGGCGGTAAAGAAGATCCTTGGTACAATAGAAACATTATGAAAATTGAACTCTTCAAAATGGAACGGATGCAGTCTACGTACGAAAACCTGGTCGAATACAACTTGTCCGAAAGCGGAGTACACCCAATGTCACTGGGAGAGCTTTTGGATGGTGACACGCGCTGGATCGATCGTTTGATGCAGCAAGAGCTTGGTTATGTTCAATCAAATGGCACTCCTGAATTGCGTGATCGAATCGCGCAACTCTATCCTGGTGCCACACGAGACAACATCATCGTGACAAATGGAACGGCCGAAGCAAATCTGCTTTCAGCTTTACGTATCACAGAACCTGAAGACGAAATCGTGATGATGCTGCCGAATTACATGCAGCTGTGGGGATTGACCCGCTCTCTGCGCGGCAATGTGCGGTCATTCAATTTGCGTGAAGAAAAACAGTGGCATCCTGATTTTGATGAGCTTCGTTCTGTCGTTTCAAAACGCACAAAATTAATTGCGGTGTGTAACCCGAACAATCCGACCGGTTCCATTTTGACTGAACAAGAAATGGATGAACTCGTGAAGATCGCAGATTCATGCGGTGCCTGGCTTCTAGCGGATGAAGTATATCGAGGCGCTGAACGTGACGAATCTGAAACGAAAACATTTTACGGCAAATCTGACCGAGTCATTGTTACGTGTGGTCTTTCAAAGGCATATGGACTTCCTGGCCTTCGAATGGGATGGATCGTTGCACCATCACAATTCGTGGCGGAGTGCTGGTCGTATCACGATTACACTACAATCGGTACATCGATGCTCAGTGACATCCTGGCGCGAGTTGCGCTTGAACCCGAAAAACGCCAATTGATTCTGCAACGAACACAATCCATTATTCGAAAGAACTTTCCCGTAGTAGAAGAGTGGATTAAGAATCACGGTTCGATGTTTTCAATGATTTCTCCACATGCTGGGGCTATTGCCTACTTTCGTTACAAACTGAATGTAAACTCAACGGAACTTGTTGAAAAACTTCGTACTGAGAAAAGCGTTTTGATCGTTCCGGGCGATCATTTCGGAATGGATCATTACTTAAGAATCGGTTTTGGTTCTCCACCGGAATACGTAAAAGCAGGCCTTGAACGGATCAACTCGACTCTGCAAGAATACGTCTGAAAAAGAGTAGTAAAGAAGTGTCGCGTTACTATGCGAATTGCACTAATCGGTATTGGACATCAAGGAAGGAATCATGTCCGCTTTTTGAAAAGTCTTCCTGAAGCCACGCTGACTCTGATTGTAGACATTGATACAGAACGTGCTTCAAAAGCCGGAGAAGAATATAGGGTCCCATTTGATACACAGTATCAGAATCATCTGCATGAATTTGATGCAGCAGTGATTGCGACACCAACAGTCACTCATTTCAAAATTGCTTCCGATCTTGTTTTAGCGGGCAAGCATATTTTGATTGAAAAGCCTGTAGCGGCTTCTGTTGAAGAGGCGGAACAGCTTGCAGCAATAGTTCAAAAAGCAGGAATTGTTGCCAGGGTCGGTTTTCCTGAGCGTTATAACCCTGCTGTTCAGCGAGCCCTTCCAAGCATCACACGGCCCTTGTTCATTGAAGTCCACCGGTTGGGATTATTTTCACCGCGAAGTCTGGACATTGATGTTGTATTGGATCTGATGATTCACGATCTTGATTTGCTGCATCTTTTCTTGAATGAAGAGACATCGGAACTTGAAGCGGTTGGAATTCCAATCCTGTCACGCAATGTCGATATAGCAAATGCACGAATTAAATTTCCCGGGAAATGTGTTGCGAATATTACAGCGTCCAGGGTCAGCGCGAAAAAAATGAGAAAGATGCGCCTTTTTCAGCCTTACTACTACTTATCAATGGATCTTCTGGAGCAATCGGTTTCAATGGTTTCTCTCCAGCCGAATGCCTGCGAGGGCGGCATGCCTCAAATTAATCACATGGCATACAAGCCTGAACAGATCGTACATCCGCTCGAACTTGAACAGCTGGATTTTAGTAACGCGGTGCAAGGTAAAAGCGACAAAGGTGTTACGATCACCGGGGCAATCCCTTCATTGCGAATGGCATTAAACGTGAAAAGTAAGTTCTCCCTCCCACCGATTTAGCTTTGCGTCTCTGCGGTTGAATTACTTTATGATGCCGCGTTTGGAATTTTTAATAAATTGCAGAAGGTATGAAATCTCTTCCGATTCAGATACTTCTTTTGAAATTGCTTCAACAGCTTGTGACGTATTTAAATGTGATTGCAGAAGAAGCCTGAATGCCTTTCGGATTGTATTGATTCTTAATGAATCGAATCCCTGCCTACGCAGACCAACAGAATTAATGCCATAACAATGCGCGCGATTTCCTACGGTCTTTGAATAAGGCAATACATCCTTTGTAATCACAGAATAACCGCCAACAAAGCCATATTTCCCAATACGGCAATGTTGATGAATCCCTGAAAATGCGCCAATGACCGAATCGTCCTCAACTCGTACATGACCTGCCAGCGTAGCTGCGTTCGCCATAATAATTGAATTTCCTATATGACAATCGTGAGCAACGTGTGCATAAGCCATAAAGAGATTGTTGTTTCCAACAACCGTTTTTGCGCCGCCACCTGAAGTTCCACGATGAAATGTGACGAATTCGCGAAAGATATTCTGATCGCCTATGATCAGCTCGCTGTGTTCTCCGCGAAATTTTAAATCCTGAGGAATTTGGCCAATTGAACCATAGGGAAAGAATGTGCAATTGCTTCCAATGGTAGTCGGTCCTTCAATGACTACATGCGACATGATTCTGGTTCCACTTCCGATTCGGACGCCAGAACCTATCACACTATAGGGTCCGATTGTAACTTCCGCTGCGATTTGTGCATCGGAATGAACAATTGCGGTAGGATGAATTTCAGGCATGCTCTGGTTCCTGGGTCACGAGGGATGTCAAGAATTCTGCCTCAGCTACCAGGTTTTCATCCACAAATGCCTCTCCCCTCATTTTACAAATCGTGTATTTATACTTCAGTACATTTACCACAATCCGTAACTGGTCGCCAGGTATCACTGTTTTACGAAACTTAGCATTATCAATTCCGACAAGATAAACCAGGCCTTTTTCTTTCAATTCATGATCTTGGAGTAACAAGACGCCTCCCATCTGAGCCATTGCTTCAATAATCAGGACTCCCGGCATAATCGGTCTGCCGGGAAAATGGCCCTGAAAAAAAGGCTCATTGATGGTTACATTCTTGATTCCGACAATCCGTTTTTCTTTTTCGTATTCGAGAATCCTATCTACTAAAAGGAACGGATAACGGTGGGGTAACGCCCTCAAGATTGAATTGATGTCGAAGGCCGTCATTCGTCTCGTGTTTACTGTTTCTTTTCAGCAGGAGCTGCTGCACCTTGCGATTCATTAAAACGTTTGATTACTTCCTCTGTAATGTCGTATTTAGCATCATGCCAGATAGTAAACTGTTTACCAACAATTAATGAATATCCTTTTTCCTGGCCCAATTTTTGGATCATCGGAAGTAATTTGTCTTGCATTCCACCCATTGCAGAATCGAGTCTGCCTTGAATTTCAGCTTCCGAATCTTCGCGAAAACGTTTTGCATCCGTTAAAGCTTTTTGAATTTCAGCACGACGCTTTTCTTGAGCATCAGGGCTAAGGATATCTTTTTCTTTGTTAAGTTTTTCTTGCATAGCTTGAATGCTGGTCTGACGCTGTTCGATTTCCTGCTGCTTTTTGTCGCGCAGTGTTTTGACTTCAGCAAACAACTTTTTACCAGGTTCTGAATCTCTTAATACTTTCTCGCCGTCAACAACAGCGATTTGTCCCGCACTTTGAGACATCACGGGCAAAGCGAAAAGCAACAGAAATGACACAACTAACAATTTCATAAAACTACTTTCTCCAACTTTGAATTTTTTAGATTGCAGCTTTTAGATTGTACTTTTTCAAACTGAAATCTGCAATCTAAAACCGGACTACGTCCGGAGGGCGCGCCTCCGCGCACGCCATAGAATCATTTATCTCAACAAACATGCAGCCCGCTCTCCCGATATTTTCAGCAATTAGAATGTCGTCCCAACAGAGAATCGGAAGGTGGTTCGTTCTGGCTGGAAGTCTGGAGGCAAGGTCATCAGCTCGCCACGGTTAAAGTTATAGGCCCAGATAAAGCGGAATGGAGCGCTGAGAAATGGCGCCAGGAATCTGATTTCAATTCCCGTACTGCCGCGCATATCTGTGAAATCGACTCCATCTCCTGGCCTGAAGGCATTTCCGTAATCCAGAAATACGGCAACTTTCAATGGCCCTGCCAATGGTACAACATACTCAACGTTGGTCACAAAAAACTTGTTTCCCCCTGCAATAAATTGACGGCCTGAAGCATCAACTGCGATAGGGGCAACGATGCGGATTTCGTAACCACGAATACTCCGTTCGCCCCCAAGAAAATATCGTTCATAAAAAGGCAGCTCAAGACTCCCGAATCCACTGCCATAACCGAATTCTACGTTATATGCAAAATGGTGTTTCTTAATAAATCCTCTAATAAAGTGCGTCCAGGTTATGGCTGGCTTAATGTAACTTACTTCGCCACCGAGAAAACCGCCTACAAATTCATTTGCAAGAACTAACCGCGTCCCGCGTGTAGGTTCGTTTGGATTGTTGATCGTGCTGCGGATGAGCTGAGGAGTAACCCGGCTTTCTGTGCGGTCACTTTGAAGCTGCTCAAGTCCGGGGAAAATATCATCATCAATTGGAGTTCCGGAGTTATCGGTTGGATTGTCGATATCAACGACCTGATATGCATAGGTTACAACGCCTTTAAATTCTTCATAAATATGGAATCCAAAAGAAATCGAACCGCCTAAAGTGTCGCGAAGGAAATTGAAATAGTCGTATCTATATTTGAACAAACCAAAACCAAGGGAAATACGGCGATCAAGAAAATATGGTTCAAGAATTTCGATTCCATAGTTTTCAGATCGTGACCCACCTTGAAGATTGAGAGTGAAGATCTTTCCTGTACCAAAAAGGTTTTTGGTTGAGAAAACGACATTGCCGAAAAATCCTTCAAATTCACTGTAACCGCCGCCCAACCGGATTTCATTTCTCTTGTTTTCTTTTACATCGATTGATACATCGGCTCTGTTATCGACGCCTTCAACAGGCACAATATTCGGCTTAATATCATCGAAAAATCCGAGACGATAAATGCGGTCCAAACTCTCGCGAAAACGGCTGACTCGGAGAAGTTCTCCTTCCTGAATGAGAAGCTCGCGACGGATGACTTTGTCACGCGTGTAATTATTGCCTGTAAATTCAATCCGGTTAACAAAGAATTGTCCGTTTTCCTGCACTTCAATATTGAGATTAATAATTTTGTTCGCATTATCAGGGTCCAGTGCAGGGTTCAGTGATGCATAAATATATCCTTGATCACCATAAGCCTTTTGATTCTCTTCAAGCCCGGCGCGAAGCTGACTTCGATTGAATACTTCTCCTTTTTTCATTTCCATGTTCTTCTGGAGAACCTTCTCAGCAATGACAGTATTCTTCGAAAAATGAATATCGCCAGTCCGATACTGATCCCCTTCATCAACAGGAATCGTGACGCGCATCCGCTCTTTACCTTCTATGAGTTCTATTTGAGGCTCATCAATCCTTGCATTGATATAACCATTGTCCAGATATAAATCGGAAACGCGTTCCATATCCTTATCGAATTTTTCTTTTTCGAAATCATCTTTGCGCATGATCCAGGAAAGCATTCCACGCTCTTTCGTATCTTTCATGCGCTTTTTTAACTTTCCATCGGAAAAGACTTTGTTCCCTTCAAATACGATTTCACCGATTCGGACTTTCGGCCCTTCATCGACTTGAAAAGTCACTTTGGTGCCTGATGTACCTATCGATTCGGTAAGAATTTTGACATTCCCAAAACGGAGACCCTTTTCGATCATTAGCTGATCAATTGCATTCGAGACTTTTTTCGCGGAATATGGATCGTAAGGCTGATCGATTTTCAATCCGATATTGTCATCCTTCAACTTGGTTTCAATATCATCCTTGGAGACTTTCTTATTGCCTGAATATTCAATTACCTTGACCAGCGGCCGCTCTTCAACTTTGAAAATTACAATAACACCCTCGGGGGTTGTTTCCGTTTCGATCTTTAAATCATTCAAAAATCCAGTTTGCCAGAGGCGCTTAAAATCTTCGCGAACACCGGCGGCATCATAATCATTTCCCGCCCGTGTCGTGATGTAATACTGATAAGTCTCAGTAGCGATTCTCTGATTTCCTTCGATGCGGACTTCGACAATGGTGTTTTCGTTTCCTTGAGCAAAAACAGAACAACCGAAGGCCAGGACTAGAATGAAAGGTAGTACAAGCAATTTCATATTCTTTTCTTTAATAATATTGAATTGTGGCCGGATCGTCAGGACTGGCTAAAGACGAGTTTTTCGTCTTGAATTTCTACACGAATTTCTGCCGTATTCTTTTCAATCCCATTCCGGATCAACAGATCAGCGATCGGATCTTCAACATAACGTTGAATTGCCCGCCGAAGCGGACGAGCGCCGTAACGTTTATCCCGGCATGATTTATCCAGCAGCCAACGCATGGCAGCTTCTGAGAGCATAATTCGCGGTTTTTCCTCCTTTTGATCGATGTTAATCTGCTGAATCATCATATGGATGATTTGAAGCAAATCATCATCAGACAGAGGATGGAAAACAATAATTTCATCCAAACGATTGATGAATTCCGGATTGAAAGTTTTCCTCACTTCTTGCAAGACTTCCTCGCGCGTGTCCTCATACTCCTTTAACTCATCTGGAGCACGGAAGCCCATTCTTCCACTTTTTTCAATTAATCGGGCTCCAATATTGGAAGTCATAATAATGATCGTGTTCTTAAAGTCAATTCTATTTCCGAAAGAATCGGTCAAATGACCGTCTTCGAGCACCTGCAACAACACATTGAAGATGCTCGGATGAGCTTTTTCGATCTCATCCAAAAGTATGATCGAATACGGTGTACGTTTAACAAGTTCAGTCAGTTGTCCACCATCTTCATATCCGACATACCCTGGGGGTGAACCAATTAGTTTTGAGACCGAATGCTTTTCCATAAATTCAGACATATCAAAGCGGATTAAAGACTTTTCACTTCCGAACATATGTCGGGCCAACGAGCGGCCTAATTCAGTCTTACCGACGCCAGTAGGTCCTAAAAGCAGGAAGGAGCCGATCGGTTTAGATGGATTTTTCAGACCAATTCTTGACCGGCGGATTGCACGTGCCACAGCCTCAATTGCCTGGGCCTGAGCAACCATCCATTTGCGCAATTCTTCTTCAATTCGCAAAAGCTTCTGAGATTCGACTTCATTGATGGCACTCAACGGAATGCCTGTCCATGTAGAAATAACTTCGCTGATGTTTTCTTCCGTTACCAGATTCTTTTGAGTTTGGCTGTTCAACTTATCTTTCAGCATCATCAGATTTTCACGCTGAAGCATTTCTTCATCACGATAAAATGCAGCCTTTTCAAATTCCTTCTTTGAGATTGCAGTTTCCATACGATCTACAATCGTTTTGATTTTTTTCTTAATATCCGAAAGTTCGCTCGGTTGAGGTGAAGTCTTCAGTTTCACTTTCGATCCGGCCTCATCCATTAAGTCAATCGCTTTATCCGGAAGGAAACGTTCAGTCAGATAACGTGAAGAAAGAAATACGGATGCTTTGATTGCATCTTCGGTGTATTTAACACTGTGGAAATTTTCGTAAATCTCTTTTAGGCCATCAAGGATACGGATGCTGTCATCTTCTGATGGTGGAGTAATTCGGATCGGTTGGAAACGCCGTTCAAGTGAACGGTCTTTTTCAATATATTTTCTGTATTCCGCAGGAGTGGACGCTCCGATACATTGAATTTCCCGGCGCGAAAGTGCGGGCTTCAAAATATTGGCTGCATCTAAAGAACCTTCCGCAGAACCGGCTCCGACCAGTGTGTGGATTTCATCGATGAAAATAATAATTTCAGGGGATTCGACCAATTCCTTCAGAATGGCTTTCATTCTTTCTTCAAACTGGCCGCGATATTTTGTACCAGCAACGACAAGCGAAATGTCTAATGCAAGAACGCGTTTGTCGGTCAAATGATAAGGGACTTCACCATCCACAATGCGCTGAGCAAGACCTTCGACCAATGCAGTCTTACCAACTCCAGGTTCTCCAACAAGGAGCGGATTATTTTTCGAACGGCGGCAGAGCACTTGAATAATCCGGCCCATTTCATCATTACGCCCAATTAACGGATCCAGATTATGGCGGGCTGCTTCATCGGTAAGATCTCGACAGAATTCGTAAAGTGTTGGAGATTCTTTTACTTTCGCACCGGCCTTTTCGTTAAGAATGTTCGAAATCTCCGAACGAATGACAGTCAGTTTCATCCCTTTTTGACGGAGGATCTCTGCAGCAACACAACTCTCTAAACGTAAAATGCCAAGAAGGATATGTTCTGTCCCTATGTATTTGTGATTGAGATGCTCAGCTTCTTCTGCAGCAAAAGCAAGAACCTTATCAACATCAGGGCTAGGTGGAGGTTCAACGGAAGGAGAAATTTTTTCTTTGAGTACTACGCGGGATTCTATTTCTTTTCGAATCTCTTCGAAGGTAACTTTGCAGCGGTTAAAAATGCGGCTTGTAATTCCGTTCCCTTCACGGATTAAACCAAGCAACAAATGCTCAGTTTCAATCGTGCGGCTCCCCAGCTGTGTGGCCTCGTACCTCGCAAACTGAATAACACGAATCGCCCGTTCTGTATAATGCTCAAACATGCTCACCCTAAAAGTACGTGTATGGTTTTCAAGTTTCAAGCCTCCTCACGTCCGGATTGCAAGAAGGACTGCAACTTAAAAGTGAGCATTATGAAACGCCCAACATCTGCGCGCTTCAACTCCGGCTCGCGCGCCTTGATTTTACAAGAATTACTACAATTTTTCAACGTTTTCAGAGGATAACTCAATAGCAAAGACGCAAAGTTTGTTAAATTTTCGGTGTAAGTTTTCCTTCATGGAGAACGTACGTTTCGTCGCAGATAGCCGCAAGGGCAGGATTGTGAGTGGCAATTATGAAAGATAGTTTGCGATGAGAATGAAGATCGCGGAATAGTTGGAAGATTGTTTCACCTGTACGCTCGTCAAGATTTCCAGTAGGTTCATCAGCAAGAATCTAAAGGTGGATCGTTAACAAGAGCCCTTGCGATTGCGGCACGCTGCTGTTCGCCTCCTGAAAGTTGTCCCGGGCGATGATCGGCACGTTCTGAAAGACCCACTTCATGTAAGATTTTCATCGCGCGCTCTCCAGCCACCTTGCGATCATAATTCCTTAGCAGGATTGGCATCATGACATTTTCAAGCGCATTGAACTCCGGAAGTAAATGGTGCATCTGAAAAACAAATCCAATTTTTTTGTTGCGGAAGTCTGCAAGTTCTTGTGTTGTTGAAGAGGCTAAATCGCGTCCTTCAAACAAGATTTGACCGCTATCCGGACGATCCAGCATACCCAGTACATGGAGCAAAGTGCTTTTCCCTACTCCGGACGCGCCCATAATTGCAATTGTCTTTCCATGCGGAATTTGAAGATCTAATTCATTCAGCACATCAATCCTGCGAACAGGCGATTGGTAACTCTTTGATAAGCTTCGCGCTTCTAATAAAAGAATCTCACTTTGCGCCTTTGCGGTTCCATCACTCATAACGCAATGCCTCTGCTTCGGAGCGCGGACATCTTGTCCGCATTACGGGCGGCAGGCATCTTGCCTGCAAGAAAACAACAGATTGGACCGTAGCGCTCACTCATAACGCAAAGCCTCTGCCGGATTGATTCTTGATGCACGGATTGCCGGATAGAGCGTTGATAAAAAACTAATGACAAGTGCTGTTGCGGTAACGAAGGCAACATCTTCAAATCGCAAGCGAAATGGCAAATAGGGAATGAAATATACATCGAGTGGAAGCTGGATTACTTTGTAATGATCCATGATCAAGGAAGTTACAATTCCAAGGATTGCACCAATCAAAGTTCCTGCAATTCCGATTAAGACACCTTGAATCATAAAAATGCGCATGACTTGCTTTGTTGTTGCACCCATTGCCATTAAGACTGCGATGTCTTTGTTTTTATCAAGCACCATCATGATTAACGTTGAAACTACATTAAATGCTGCTACCAGCACGATCAGCGTAATTGTGATGAACAGCATGATTTTTTCCAATTTCATTGCAGAAAATAATGAACGATTCTGATTAATCCAATTGTCAACAAAGAAACGGCTTCCTAGAGACTTTTGTAAACGATCCGATACTTCATTGGCACGATGAATATTGTTGATTCGAGCTTCGACTAAAGTAACAGATTCGCCGAGTGAAAAAAGCCGTTGGGCCGTTTTCATTGAAACAAGGGCCCAGTTTTGATCATATTCGTACATTCCGCTTCGGAATGTTCCGACCACTCGAAGTTTCTTGAATTTCGGCATCAATCCTAGCGGAGTTAAAAGAGCTTCGGGTGAAACAAGCGTAACGAGGTCCCCTTTTTTTGCACGCAAAGTTTCTGCTAAGTCGCTTCCCAAAACGATCCCTTCTCTCTCCTGTCCGGGATCGCTTAAGGCTTTTAATGCCGCCTCATCAAGACTTGATGTCAGCTCCGTAACGGATTTTTCTTTTACTGGATCGATTCCTTTCAACACGATTCCATCGGCGCCGCCCGTTGTGTAGACCATCACTTTGCCATAGACAACGCCCGAGACGGAAGTAATCATTGGATCTTTACGTACTATGTCTATAGTACTATCTACTTCTTTGATTCCGCGGGATCCTGTTGGATATACAAGAACGTGTGCGCTGGCACCAAGGATTTTCGCCTGGATGTCTTCTTGAAAGCCTGTCATTAATGCAAGCGCAATGATAAGCGCCATTACACCAAGGATAAAACCGAGGACTGCGATTAAGGACACTGCGGACAACAAAGTTTGTTTTCGTTTGGCGCGCAAATATCGCAGTGCTACCGATAATTCAAATTTCATGTTTATTTAACCGCAGAGGCGCAAAAGTTTCTCAACGCGGTTTTAGAAGCGGAAATAAAATTACTTCGCGGATGGAACGTACACCGGTAAATAGCATCGTTAAACGATCAATGCCCAATCCTTCGCCGCCTGTCGGAGGCATACCATGTTCAAGTGCAGTCACATAATCTTCATCCATCGCATGGGCTTCCTGATCCCCTGCTTCATAGGCACGGAGCTGTTCTTCAAATCGAATCCGCTGTTCAACAGGATCATTCAACTCACTGTATGCGTTTGCGATTTCCATCGCACCGATATACAGCTCAAATCGTTCGACAATTTCAGGATTGTCAGCACGCGATTTCGAAAGCGGCGAAAGATCGCGTGGGTAGTCGGTTATAAAAACCGGACCGGTTAATTTATCTTCTACATATTCATCAAACAGGGCGCCCCATAGTTTGCCTTTCGAAAGCTTCGCCGCATCTTTAATATGCTTTTCAATTGCGAACGCACGCAATGCCTTTTCGTCTTCCAACAACTCTGCAGAAATGCCGCCCAACTCAATGAGTGCTTGCGCGAAGGTTAACCTTCTCCATGGCCTATTGAGAGAAATCGTTTGACCTTCAAACTCCAATTGATCCTTCTCAAGAATTTTTTGAGCAAGACTGCCGATTAATTCTTCAGTGAACTCCATGAGATCGTTATAATCAAAATATGCCGTATAAAATTCCAGCATTGTGAATTCCGGATTGTGCATCGTTGAAATTCCTTCATTCCGAAAATTCCGATTGATCTCGTAGACTCGATCCAGACCACCCACAGTTAATCGCTTTAAAAATAACTCGGGAGCAATTCGCATAAATAAATCGATATCCAGAGTGTTGTGATGCGTTTTAAAGGGACGCGCAAGTGCCCCTCCTGCGATGACTTGCATCATCGGCGTTTCAACTTCCATAAATCCATGCGAATCCATGAAGCTGCGCATTTCAGCTACGATCTTGCTTCGAATTTCAAAATACCGCCGTACATCGGGATTCACGATTAAGTCCAGATAGCGCTGGCGATAACGCAATTCAACATCTTGAAGACCATGCCATTTTTCTGGCAACGGTCGTAGCGCTTTTGAAAGAAACGTAATGTTTTCCGCTTTTACAGTTAACTCACCTGTCCGCGTGCGAAATAACTCACCGTCTATCCCAACAAAATCGCCGATATCAAGACATTCATAAATTGCAAAACTTTGATCTCCAACCAGATCCTTTTTTACATAGACCTGAAGCTGCGCACCATCCTGCTGCAAATTCATAAAACCTGCTTTACCATGCCCACGCAAAGCGACAATCCGGCCGGCGATTTTTTCTCGCGTTTTTTCATGCTCAAGTTGTTCAGCAGTTTTGTCGTGATTGGCTTGCAGAATTTTAGAAACAGGTTTGGAGTATTCAAATTTGCGCGGATATACATCCACACCAAGACTGCGTAGCTTTTCCAGCTTTTCGCGTCTTTGCTGAATATACTGTTCTTCTGTACTCATATGTCGCTGTGGGAAAATATTAAAGGATTAGAGCTTAAGATTTTGCAAACCTGACAAGACTTTTTTGATGGAATCCAGACGATTGGGTGCAAAAGAGGAAGCATGCTGGTCAAGAAGTCCTATGGACTGATTTACGTTGGCCTGATCATCTTCCGACAAAATCATTCCTTCGAGAAGGATGATTCCAGCAATTGTAAATTCAGGACTGCTAATTTCGCCCTTAATTTCCGGACCTTCATCGCCCGGATCTACACCGAATGCTTTCTTAAACTCTTCGAAGGTGCGTTCTGCTTTTTGTTCCTTAATATAATGAGCTACGCCAGTATACATTCCACAAACAAGATAACTGACCTGGCTTCCGAACGAGACTTTGTCGTTGTCCTTCGCTGAAGGATGCGACTTATGCGCATAGCTCATCGCCATAGCTTTTACATCATCACCTGAAAAATCATCATGAACATCGATCGGATCTTTATATCCAATTTGTTTGATTATCTCCTCAGCTTCTTCAGGCGAAACCTTGAAAAAATCTAGAACCGTTTGTCTATCAAAATGAACCAATGGCATTGTATTACTCCCTTGTAAGAATACTCGAATACGCTCGAACCGCAAAGACTCAAAGAGAAAGGTCGCCAGTGAAATCGGACCGTTCGCCACCAAATCATGCTATTGACCGACAAGTCGGTAAAATATGAAGTATGCAGAAACGCTGGATCAAGATCCTGCTGTTTGTTTTAGCCTGGGTTGGAATCGGATTTATTTTTTCATGGCAACTCCGCCTCCTTGCACTAAACAGCGGATTTACAATGAGCTGGTCCAACATCATCAGCTGGGAGTTGACTCGTTGGTGTTTGTGGATTTTTTTGTTTCCGCTTGTTATCCGAACAATCCAGCGCTCACCTCAATTCTCAGGCTCCCGAAAACGATTCTTCATAACGAATGGCATCGCAAGTATTCTCATTTCTCTTTTACATCTTGCGATCTTTTCCATCATTTATTGGTTCGTCATTCGTTTCACGGAAGCGTTCGCCACGAGTGCTTCAATCACAGACGCATTGTTTGTCAAATTTCCTGAAGCTATACAAAGAGCGCAGTACGATCCTGAACGGATTTTCAAAATGATCTTTGCGATCGACTTCCATATCGGCATTTTGATTTACTGGATCATTCTCGCGGGATATCACGCACTCGATTATTCACGCAGGGCTTCCGAGTTGAAGACTCAGCTAGCACAGGCAAAGCTTGATGCATTAAAAATGCAGCTTCATCCTCATTTTCTTTTTAATACTCTGAATTCCATTTCAGCTTTAATCCACAAAAATCCAGAAGATGCAGATGAAATGATCGGTGAACTCGGAAATTTCTTACGGTTAACCCTTCAAAGTAGTTCAGGACTGGAAGTCACTCTAGAAGAAGAACTTCGTTTTTTATCAAGTTATTTGGAGATTGAAAGAATCCGCTTCAGAAATCGTTTGAAAGTAGAAATGCAAATTGACCCGGAGACTCTTCCGCTCAAAGTTCCGAATCTAATTTTGCAGCCGATCATCGAAAATGCGATACGACATGGAATCGCACATATTCATTCTGGCCGGATTGAAGTTTCCTCACGAAAGAATGATCATCATCTTTTCCTTCAGGTGGTCAACGATGGCCCTGAACTTTCCGATAAGCCTATCAATGGAATCGGACTTAGCAATGTGCAGGAAAGATTAAAACGTCTCTACACTGACGAGTATGAATTTCGATTATCAAATCGGTCTGAAGGCGGGGTCAGTGTTGAAATGAAAATCCCCATCCGAACCCATGGGTAAAAACATGATCGAGCAAAACAAAATCACGATCATGATCGTTGATGATGAAGAGCTAGCGCGAACTCGTATCCGTGAACTCGTCCAAAAAGATTCCGAACTACAAGTGGTCTCAGAATGCGCAACCGGCACTGAAGCTGTGGCAGCATTAACGGGTTCAAAACCCGATATTCTCTTTTTGGATATTCAGATGCCCGACATGAATGGCTTTGGAGTCCTGAAGAAAATCAATGAAGGGTCGATGCCCCTCGTTATTTTCGTCACCGCTTATGATGAATTCGCAATCAAAGCGTTTGAGCTTCATGCTTTCGATTACCTTTTGAAACCATTCAAGAAAAAGCGATTTGAAGAAGCTGTCATTCATGCGAAAAATGAACTTCGTACAAGAAACCAAAAAGAGTGGATCCAGAGAACTTATTCGATGCTTGAATCACTGTCCGGGAAAGGCATGTATCTGGATCGGTTTACGGTTAAAGAAAGAGGACGAATATTTTTTATAAAAGCCCGCGAAGTTGATTGGATTGAAGCAGAAGATAATTACGTACGGATCCATTCAGGAAAAGAGACATATTTGATACGGCAAAAGATTGGATTACTCGAAAAGGAGCTGGATCCGATTTCATTTGTGCGGATTCATCGCGGAGCAATTGTAAACGTAGAGTCGATTAAAGAACTGCAGCAATGGTTCAAACGTGACTATCGCGTTGTGCTTCGAAATGGGACCATCCTACCACTCGGTCGAAGTTACCGAAACGAATTACGAAAAGTTCTCCATTCTGAGTTTTAACTTACTTAGCGTCTCTGCGGTTGAGTTTGAAGACCATTCGCAATTAGAAAGCGTCCGTCCACCACATAAGTAGAGACTCCTTGTTGCCCTCCAACTTACATTAGCCACAACAAAGGAGACCAAACAAAATGAAAGCAATGCTATTTCTTCCTTTTTGTTTACTTGTATTTTTACAAGCTCATGCAGATGACACGACCTTCGCACGAAACCTGATTCACTACCTTGGAATTGAAGAGAATGTTTCAGCTGAGGACATTTCGATGCTTGCGAAAGCAAAATCAAAAGCTGAATCTCCGGATTTGACTGTTGATCAGCGCAAGGATGCCTACAAAGAATTGTTCCAGTTGTCTGTCCGTTTGCAGAAATCGAATCCACCGCCATCGGTAATCGATATGCTTGTTTCATCCGCAATAAGCTGGACGTGTCCTGGGGAAAGTGAAATCGCATCTCCTTTAGCAAAGCCTGGTGAACTTGAACAGGTAATTAAGGTGGGCAATGGTGAGATCCCGATCATCCTAATTCCCGATGTAGGAATGGATGGAAATGTTTTCCAATTATTTATTGATAGAAATAAAAGTAATTACAAAATGTATGCTGTAACACTTCCTGGTTTTGGTGGAACGCCTGCACTCCCCTCTTTTGAAAAACGCGATTACACAGCACGAAGGCTTTGGAAAAATGCAGAAGATGCAATTCTGAACCTGATCCAAAAAGAAAACTTGAAAGCACCCATCGTTTTAGGTCATCAAGCAGGTGCGTATCTTGCGTTACGCTTAGCGCTTGACCACCCGCAAAATATTAGAGCAGTGGTCGTTTTAAATGGTTTGCTTTATTCTCCGATGGTAATTTCAAAGGATGATCCTTCAGGCAAGTTAACGCCTGAATTCCGGGATCGCCTGGCAAAACTTTTTTTGCCCATCGAATTGTTTCCGAGGCCTTCGCGCGAATGTTTCTCAAAATACTGGCAGAACGTTGGAGGAACAATGAGCAAAGATCCACAACGCAATCTGCAGCTAGCTCAAAACGGCGGTAAATCAGACGCTCATTTGACCTGGGATTACGGCGCAGAATTAATGACTACAGACTTGTCGGCTGAAATTACGGAGTTGAAAATTCCAGCTCTTGTGATTCCATCAATTACGGATCCGAAAGAGAAACCTCATTCGATAACGCAATGGAAAGCCGTCGAGATTTCATCCGTAAAGATTGTTCCCGTCGAAAATGTAGGAACATTTGCCTTAGACGATAAACCGGAATTTATAGATAAAGTGATTCGAGATTTTATAACCGCAGAGACGCAAAGAAATGAATAGGATTAATTGCAGGCAAAGATGCCTGCGGCCCGTAATGCGGACAAGGATGTCCGCGCTCCGATAAAAGAAATTAATAGATGTAGGTGTCGGCTTCCAGCATCTTGTCAGCGATTTTGCGGCGAAGTTCAATTGTGTTGACTGGCGGAAACTTCAGGAAGCGTTTCATTGCCGCAAGATTTGTTCGAAGCATATCACCTTCTGATATTGCAGCGAGTACATCCTTTGCGCGCGATTCAACCCGCCCGATCGCATCGTTAATGTAAACTTGAGTCATCATCACATAAGGCGCTGCTTTTTCCGGGCCGGAAGTTTTAATCATTTTCAATGTTCGAAGTAATGCACTTTCTGCGGCGAAAGCTTCCATCACAATATCGCTCAACATGCTCAAAATTTCCTGCTCTTCTTCAATTGCAGTCATGTATTTTTGCAAAGCTAAACCGGCGGTGAGGAGTCCAAGTTTCTTGATATTCTTGACAGCTTTTTGTTCGCGCGCCAAAAGTCCATCTCCCTCTTCTTCTGCACCGCTGAAGCCGAGCACTTCATCTTGAAGTTTTTGAGCGGCGGCCATCAGTGGAAGTTCGCCTTTCATCGCTCTCTTTAACAACATTCCAAGAATTAACAAACGATTGATTTCATTTGTTCCTTCAAAGATGCGATTAATACGCGCATCACGATATGGCATTTCCACCGGATATTCCTGGCTGTATCCATAACCGCCAAAAATCTGAACAGCTTCATCCACAACATAATCCAAAAATTCACTGGTCGTTACTTTAATTGCAGCGCATTCAACTGCATATTCTTCCATTGCCTTGAGCGCCTGCTTTGAATCATCCACATCGACACGCCCAAGAGCTCCATCCAGCAACCCTGCGGTACGATAGACCATACTTTCGCCAACGAACGTACGGGTTGCCATCTCAGCAAGTTTGTATTTGATTGCGCCAAAACTGCCGATCGATTTTCCGAATTGATGACGTTCATTCGCATACTTCACTGCAGCTTCAATACAATGTTTTGACCCGCCGACGCATGCAGCACCCAGCTTGAAACGTCCAATGTTTAAAATGCTAAAAGCGATCTTATGTCCTTTGCCAACTTCACCAAGCAAATTTTCAGCTGGCACTCGCGCATCTTCAAGAATTAATGTGCGAGTAGACGAACCATTGATTCCCATTTTCCGTTCTTCAGCACCCGTTGAAACTCCTGGAAACCCTTTTTCCACAATAAAAGCACTGAATTTTTCGCCGTCAATTTTTGCAAACGTGATAAAGATGTCTGCAAAACCAGCATTGGTAATCCACATTTTTGTGCCGTTCAATACGTACTCTTTCCCATCCGCGGAAAGAACAGCAGTTGTGCGGGCTGCAAGCGCATCTGAGCCTGAATGAGCTTCCGTTAAAGCGTATGAAGATAGAATTTCGGAGGTGACAAGTCTTGGAAGATATTTTTTCTTCTGCTCTTCAGTTCCAAAATAAACGATCGGTAAACTCCCGATCCCTGTATGGCCGCCATAGGAAACCGCAAAAGAACCATAACGAGTGATTCTTTCGGCAACAAGCATCGCAGAAACTTTATCCAGACCCAGACCTGAATATTTTTCTGGAACTTCAATACCGCATAAACCAAGCTCGGACGCTTTGCGCAACAATTCGACAGTTGCCGAAAGATCCTTTTTTTCCATCCTGTCGCGTTGAGGAAGAACTTCGTTGATTACAAATTCATCAACAGTTTTAGCGATCATTTTTTGTTCTTCCGAAAAATCTTCGGGCGTAAATATATCGGAGGCAGATAAGTCTTCAAGAAGAAAACCGCCCCCTTTCTTTCCAAGCTTTAATTCTTCTAATATTGTGCTCATAATTTCTGATCTAATTATATGTCTTTAGATTTCGAATATGCCCGCAGCCCCCATTCCACCGCCGACACACATCGTGACCATTCCAAAGCCGCCACCCCGGCGTTTTAACTCCTGAATGATACTGACAGTCAACTTTGCTCCAGTACAACCGAGTGGATGCCCAAGCGCGATTGCCCCTCCATTTGGATTAACAATATCCGGATCCAAGCCAGCTTTTCGGATTACTGCAAGAGATTGCCCGGCAAACGCTTCATTCAGTTCAATGATTTTAATGTCCGAAAGACTCAACCCTGCTAACTTCAATGCTTTTGGAATTGCGTACACTGGCCCAATCCCAAACATTTCTGGCGGTACGCCTGCATATGCATAACTGACAAAACGAGCTAATGGTTGGAGTCCGCTTGCTTCCATTTTCTTTCGCGACATGAGTAGCACTGCTGCAGATCCGTCACTCATCTGTGATGAATTGCCGGGAGTAACTGTGCCATTTACTTTGAATGAAGGCTTTAGTGAAGCTAAGGCGTCAAGACTCGTATCACGTCGCGGACCTTCATCAGTATCAAATTTCACATTCCTTCGAATCCGTTTTCCGTTCTCAAGCATTACTTCTTCAAATTCAAGTGGAACAATTTCATCTTGAAATTTTCCTGAATCGATTGCTGCCAATGCTTTTTGATGGGATTGATACGAAAACTGATCCTGATCAGCGCGGCTAATTTCGAATTTGTGAACAAGTCCCTCGGTGCCAAGTCCCATTGAAATGTATGCCTGGGGACTTTCAGTAATTAATGCTGGATTCGGAACGATCTTGTTACCACCCATAGGAATTAGACTCATGCTTTCTGTTCCGCCTGCAAGAATGCAATCTGCTGAACCTGACGCAATTCGTTCTGCGCCAAAAGCAATTGCTTGCAGTCCGGATGCGCAAAATCGATTAACCGTGATCGCAGAAGTTTCAACAGGCAATCCTGCACGCAACGATGCAATGCGTGCAACATTCATCCCTTGTTCTGCTTCAGGCATCGCACATCCAATGATGACATCTTCAATTTCTTCCGCACGTACCTCCGGCGCTCGCTTCAATACCTCTTTGAAAACGGCTGCAGCCATATCATCAGGTCGGGTGTTCCGTAATGTTCCGCGTGGAGCTTTTCCAACTGCAGTCCTTGCGCCGGCCACTATGAATACTTCAGTCATGTTCTTATCTCCATGCTCTTTGTGTTTTCGTGGCAAAACTAACTCCTTTTGTGAACCACAGAGATTCTGAGTCTTTGCGGTTAAAATCCGAAATTAATTCCGGAGGGGTTTGCCGGTCTTCAGCATATGTCGAATTCTGTCCTGCGTTTTCGGTTCACCCAGCAGCGAAAGGAAGGCTTCGCGTTCGAGATCCAGCATAAATTGTTCATTTACGCGGGTGGGCTCGGTCAAGTCTCCACCGGTCATGATCCACGCAACTTTTTGACCGAGTTTTTGATCATATTCACTGATGAAACCAGCTTCACGCATTAAGTAAATGCCAGCTTGAAGGTAAGCGTATCCTGCGCGACCAGTCAGAAGAATGTCGGTTCGTGGTTGAGGTTGTCTATAATTTTTCGCAAGTCGTAAAACAACATTCTTCGCATCTTGAATGACGCGATCCGCATTCATGCTAAAAGTATCTGATTCGGCATAGTATCCAAGTCTTTTTGCATCGAGTACTGAACGTGATGCTTTCGCAAGTGCAACTGGTTTCGAAAGCATTTCGCAAAAACGGTAATGGATCAGCACCGGGCAAACATTTCTTAAAATTTCTTACGTATATTTCTTTCGTTCCCGTTCCTGCAGGAATTAATCCAACACCTACTTCAACAAGTCCGGTGTAAACTTCCGCTGCGGAATGGATTGCATCGGCTCCCATGCTAACTTCGCATCCACCTCCAAGTGCAAGACCGAATGGCGCAGCAACAACTGGACGCGCTGAATAGCGCAAGGACATCACCATTTGTTGAAATGCTTTGATTATCATATTTAGATCGTCCCAGTTTTCTTCCTGCGCTTCCAAAAGCAAGAGCATTAAATTTGCTCCTGCTGAAAAATTTTCACCCTGGTTTCCTATAACTAAGCCTTCAAAATCTTTTTCGACAATTTCAATTGCCGACTTCACCATCTGGATTGTATCCCCGCCGATTGCATTCATTTTTGAATGAAATTCCAGACAGGCCACACCATCTCCAAGATCGATCAAGCTGGCTCCGGCATTTTTCTTGATCGTTCCCTTCTGCTGTTTGATGTGATCCAGAATTAAGACACCCTGAGGCTGCGGAACAGGACGATACTCATATCCAAAAATATCCCAGCAATGCAATTTCCCTTTTTCATTTTTGTAAAACTTTGGATCCGGCTGCGCAAGCATCAAGTCCATCCATGCAGGAATATGCTTTCCTTCTTCACGCATACGCTCAACGGACTTACGAACTCCGATCGCATCCCACGTTTCAAAAATTCCATGCGACCAGTTGAATCCCCACTTTATTGAATTGTCCACATTCAGAATGTCATCCGAAATTTCCGGAATTAAGTTCGCAGCGTAAGCAAAGAGTGGAGATAATGTTTTCCAAATAAAACTTCCTGCGCGATCCTTTGAACGAACTAAGTTTGCAATCCGTTCTCTTGGATCTTCAATATTCTTTACCATCTCCAAAGATGGAAAGACTGGCTTCTTTTGCGGACTATACTCCATTGTTGAGGGATCGAGAGTCAAAATACCTTCAGGCGTTTTCTTGTAAAAACCCTGACCGGTTTTATTTCCATACCATCCGCGTTGAAGAAGGTCTTCCAGGAACATTGGAATTCTGAAAAGTTCACGGTTTTCATCATCAGGTACATTTTCAAATAAATTCCGCGCCACCATTCCAAGAATATCGATTCCAACTAGATCGAATAAACGGAATGTTGCAGTTTTTGGATGGCCGACAATCGGACCTGTGAGTACATCCACTTCTTCAATTGAATATCCATCTTCAAGCATGACTTTCAAAGCGAGCATTGCTGCGAACGTGCCAAGACGATTCGCAATGAAGTTGGGAGTATCTTTTGCATAAACAATGCCTTTGCCAAGATGTTTATCGCCAAATTCTGCAATTTCATGCAATAAATTTTCGTTCGTATCGGAAGTTGGAATCAGCTCTAAAAGTTTAAGATAGCGGGGTGGATTGAAAAAATGTGTACCGAACCAGCGACTCTTAAATTCTGCCGGCATTTCAAGAGCGATACTTGATAGAGGTAAACCAGAAGTATTTGAAGTAATGACTGAATCATCGCGAAGATGCGGGAGCACCGAGTTCAGCAATGCGCGTTTTGCTTCTAAATCTTCAATAACTGCTTCAATAATCCAATCGGCTTCTATTAATCGCGGAAAGTCAGGTCCAAATTCAAGAGGTTCTATTAATGAAGATAAGGAAGGATCAAAGAGCGGTGCAGGTTCTAATTTCTTCAGCTTTTCAATGCCGGCTTTTGAAAGCCCAGGCATATCAAACAACATTGATGGAATCGAAGCATTTGCAAAATGAGCCGCAATTTGTGAGCCCATTGTTCCAGCACCTAGAATTGCCACTTTTTTTATTTTCATTTTTTTACCGCAAAGATTCAGAGTGCATTGATTCCTGCTTGAGCAACCTGTTCATCTTGCTCAGGAGTCCCTGAACTACAGCCCACGGCGCCGACACATTCGCCTTCAATCATAATTGGAACGCCACCGCCGAAAATTGTAAAACGTCCTTGATGGCTGGTGTTGATCCCAAATGCCATTCCATCAACAGCGCCTACGGCTTTGTAATCTTTTGTAGGCTTTCGTGTTCCGGCTGCGGTAAAAGCTTTATCAATTGAAATTTGAATGCTTGTTACCTTGGCACGATCCATTCGGAGAAATCCGAGGAGATTCCCGCCATCATCAACGACCGCAATGTCCATATCAACGCCGATCCGAATGGCTTCTGCTTCGGAAGCCGTAAGGATCTTTTTTACGTCCTGCAATTCGAGCTTGGAAACTTTTCTCATTACTGCTGTACGATGGGGAGGTTGCGTACTATGGCTGTAGTACTATTGCCAGAAACTTGTAGAGGCTGATTTTCTTTAGCAAATTCGCGGCGGATGTAACCCAGGGCAACATATTCACCGGAAAGCGGAGATCGCGCAACACTTGTGATTCTGCCGGCTTCCTTTTCACCAGCAAACAACTTTTGATCACGGCTGACTTCATCAGACGACACCAGGCCCATCAACACCTTATTTACATGACCTTGAGCATCCAGGCGTGCCATAACTTCTTGTCCTAAATAGCAACCTTTATTGAAGTTCAAAGCGTGATCGAGTCTGCTTTCCTGAGGCAAATTGGTCTCATCATAATCCAGCCCTAACAAAGGAAGTCCGGATTCAATTCTAAATATGTTGAATGCCTGCATCCCTACAGGTTGCACATTCAGGAAATTCAAAAGCTGAACAGCGGAATTTGCTTCAACAAGCAAAGCATATCCAAGTCCCAAGCGGATCACCTGTGTTGCAATTCCATCAAAGGAGACTGACTCAAAAGCGAGTTCAGTTTCGGGTAAATGATTTGCCCCTTTTGATTGAAGGAAGGTTTTAGCTTCAGGGCCTAAGATTTGGAAAAGTGCGAACTGACCGGAAACATCCGTCATTTGAAGTTGTTCACCAATGATATAACGGTCAAGACCTTTGACGACTCGATCAAGAGCATGGTGTTGCATGACCATCAGCAAATAATCAGGAAATCGATAAATTTTCATGTCCCCTTGAATGTGGCCCTTGATATTAAGGAACAAGGCCCAGACGCCTTTTCCGGGTGCCAGAGACTTTACATCATTTGAAATCATGCGATGCAAAAATTCCTGCGCATCTTTTCCTGAGACTTTTACTTTCCCGAAATAACTGACATCACGCAGACCCACGGCTTTTCGTAATGCCCAGTATTCCGATTCAACGTCGCCGTAATTTGAAGGAATTTCTACGCCGAAAAAATCTTGAAATTTTGCACCTTTTGAAGCGTGCCAATCATGTGTAATCATTTTTTTACCGCAAAGACGCTAAGTTTTTTCACCAGTTTAATGAACGGCCACCGTCTAAAGTGATCGTTTGGCCGGTAATATAATCTACATCCGACAGCAAGAAATCAACAGTTCGTAAAAACTCTTCCACACTCGCCGGACGTTGCGCAGGAATTTTCTCTATTAGTTTACGATATTGCCCGGGATCCATATTGTCAGGCGGCAATACCGTGCCGGGAGCGATAGCATTTACTTGAACTGATGGAGCCAGCGCCCGGGCAAATCCACGCGTCATTGTGATGATTCCGGACTTCGCTATGCTGTATGCAAAATATGTTAAATATGGATGCTCTGCAGCAATATCGGCTATGTTTAAAATTTTGCCGATCCCTTTCGTCTTCATTCGGCTTCCAAAGTAACGCGTTAAGAAGAATGGTATTTTAAGATTTACTGCAAGTTCCCGATCCCATATTTCTTCCGAAATTTCAGGCCATCGCACATGTGTAAACGTGGACGCGTTGTTAATCAGAATATCAACATGTCCGGCTGCCGATTCCAGACGCTTACAAAGTTCTTCGGCGGGCATTGCTGTAAAATTTGCCTGAACAATTTCGCAGCCAATTTCTTTTTGAAGTGATTTCGCGTCTTCTGCCGATTCGTTATATTGAACTGTAATTCGAGCCCCTGCTCGCGCCAGATGAACTGCAGTCTCACGGCCGAGTCTTCGGGCTGCTCCAGTAATCAGAACACTTTTGTTTTTTAGATCCATGTTATTAAAATAAAAAATGAAAAATAAAATATCAAAAATGAAGCTCTATCTTTATTTTTGATCTTTGATCTTTCATTTTTGATCTTTAATTGATCTGCCGGCTCGTTTCTTCTAATGCATCACGTGCGAGCGTGTAATTTGGCGCAATTTTTAACGCTTTTTGAAATTCTTCGATTGCGCGCTTCATCATACCTTGCGCAATATATACACGCCCAAGATTGTAATGTGGAAAATGATAGGATTCGTATCGTTTCGCTTCCGTGGCTTGTTTCAACCATGGAATCGCTTCATTGAACAATTCCTTTTCAATTAAATATGCCCCGATATCGTTGTATGGATTGCCGAAATCAGGATCGACTTCGATCGCTCTTTTACATTCCTCAATCGCTTCATCCAATCTTCCTTGAAAACTATATGCCCATCCGAGGAATGTGTATGCTTCAGCCGTTGGATACATTGCAATTGATTCCCTATAAAGTTCAATTGCCTCATCAAGATAACCACTCATATGATGCACATACGCTTTATGAAATAGTTCAATTGCGAGAGCAATGGCATCACGATCTTCTTTCATCAGTTCTATTTTAAACCAGTAAAAATAAAGATTTCTCGATAGGTGGATCACTCCAGCGGCGGAGTTCCATCATGGCGGCCGAGTTCCAAGCGGATCACTCGTTTCTCAGGCAAATATTCGACTTCGATGAATTCATCTTCAACCTGAATCACCCTGTACTTTCCAGCAAGGACTTCACCTACACCGCCAACATAGATTTGCCCACCATTACTAATTGCAGCTAATTTCCGATTCGATCCCTCTTTTTCTTTGTAAAAAGCCAAATATGTTACATCAGGTCCAACCGGAACCAGGAGCGGCATGGTTTGCGGCTCGGTTAAAACGGGTTGTGAACTCGTTACATCATCTGATTCAGAGGGTTCTCCTGCAAATTCAAAAACGTTCCTCTGTACATTCTTAAATTCTGGAAGTTTTCCTTGAAGCGTAGAAACTTGTGGTAAGTTATCGGGCGACGAAGTCCCAGGCTTTGCGGAAGGTTTTTTTAGGTTCGTTTTTATAGGATCTTCGGTAGAAGGCATTGAGAAGTAATAAATAGACGCAGCGATCGCAACAACAAGTAAAACAAAAATCTGCCATTGAATCCGTTCAGTTCGAGTCATTCTTCCCAAATCCTGACCCATGACCCCGCATTCAAGCTAGTCGTGAGCCTCTCGATATTTTCCTTTAACTCCTCCAATGAAGATGACGTAAATGAAATTTCAAGAACGCCGCGTTCAATGAAAGAACGTCGTTTAACCTGTACGCCGTTCCCTAAGTTCAGTTGTTGCCAATTCGACGTAAACTGCTCCAGCTTCTCTTGATATAAAGGATAACGCACTGCCCTCAATTCTTTCAACAATGCCTCTCCTCTTTGTCTGGGAGACAGGCTCGAATTCTGCAAAATACCGGCAAAAAGCTCACCCTGAAAAAGACCCTGAAGACCTTGTGAATTGAGCCTGGTTTTGACGTCCCATGCCATCCGGATCAGGTCGGCGGCTTCATTGTCATTCAGACTCAAACCGTTTGTTAAAAGATCAGTAAATATCTCGCGGGCCGCCGGTGGAGCTTCCTGAATCAAGACTGCTTTCCGCATTGTGATCTTTCGCTCTGCCATCAAATGTAGTAACTCTTGCGGCGCAGATTCAATTGCTGTAGAAAAGCGGTTTATAGGAAGGCGCGAGGGATTTGCTCCGAGAGTACGAGCCCACCGCGACCATAAGAAGCAATCACGATCATCCCAGATGCGGGTATTCAAATTCATTTCATAGGCTGCATCGAATACATTCTGCGCATCGATTTGGACTGCATCAACAAAATCTCCTTCCATCAGTTGATATCGTCTGTAGCCATCCAAAAGAATTCCGTTTTTGTTTAAAACAAGAGGCGCAGCAACAATCGAAAGCGGCTTCAAAGTCAGCAGAGTTGAAGGATGATCCGGGGATAGATAAATGTCTTGTTTTCGAATCTTCATAAAAGTGAAAGGATCTCTTTTGAAGAGATAGCTCCTTCACGAAGAATTTCAATGTCGGGTTTTAAGATTGAAACAATCGTGGAAGGTAAACCTCCTGCGCAAACGCCTCCATCCAGGAGAACATCAATTCCGGAAATTAACTCCTGGCTTAGTTCACCCGGAGACGAAATCGGCCTGATACCACTGATATTAGCGCTTGTTGAAACAATTGGCTTACCGAATGCTTCAGAAATTTTTTGCGCTTCGGGAAGAGAAGAGACTCGAACTGCGTAATTTCGGGATTTATCCGCAGAAGGAATGACAAGTGTTAATGCGCCGGGCCAAAATTTCTGGATAAGAATTTGAACCCTGTGATCCGATAGATCAAAGAACTTCGATGCCATCTCCAGGTTCGCAGCAATGAGGGGTAGCTCTTTGTCAGAACTTCGTTGTTTTAAGCGATAGAGCCGTTCGCATGCATTTGCATTCCAGGGATCAACGCCAAGAGCGTAAAAAGTTTCGGTTGGATAACAAATGATCCCCCCACCACGAAGTACTTCGACAATTCGATCATAGGAGGAAGCGAGATCATCGAGAACTTGCATTTTTGTGATTATATCTCTGCGCTCTCTTCAGTCACAATGCCCTATTGGGACCCCGAAAGGGGAATTTGTCTTACAAAGTTTGTAATTTTTGAAGCGAGCTCTTTTGAATCCACATAAATTGAAAGCTCTTGATTCATTGTCAATGCTGAATGAGTCATATTGTGGCTTCCCACAAAACAATACCTGTCATCGATCACGAAGACCTTTGAATGTGTGGTTATTCTTTGATGATCCAATTGCACATTTACTCCAGCATCCGTTAGTTGTTTAGCCGCTTCCAGATTGATATCCGTTGGATCTTTGTCATTTGAAACCTCCAGCACAATATCCACCTCCACTTTCCGATTTTTAGCAGCAATCAATTCACGAAGTAAATCTGCTGGTGCATTTTCGGGGTGTGAAGTCATTCTTAACAGATAGACTGTCCCGATAATGCGGCTTTTAGCATTTCGGAAGTGTTGTTTCAGGAAAGGATAATAATCTTCGTTTGCTAGAAGAATGATATTTTGGGCAGGTTCTGATGCGGAAGGAAGTGCAGCATTTTGTGGCTCTCCCTTCCGCTGTGAGAAGAACTGCTGAGAGTACAGCAAAAAGTATAGTGATGCAGCGAATACAAGGGCGGATATGGCCCATTGTTTTCGACGCATCAATGCCCTTTAGAAATGGCTGAACTTAATGTTTCGCCGCGGGGACTTCCGCCTGAGCTGCTTGGGCTGCTTGGCGGACGTGCTGGTGCTGTTTTCCAAGATTCTTTCATCTCGCCCAAATTCATTTTTACTTCGCCCAGAATTCGTCCACCCTCTTCCATTACAAAATGTTCAACCTCTAAATTCCCGGTTAAAACACCAGAAGGGCGAATGATTAGCTTACGTGTTTTGATGTTGCCTTCTATGGTGCCAAGCAATTCAATCTCGGCAGCCATATGTACATCCCCTTTCAGACGGCCTTTCTGTGTTACTTCGAGACCGTCAATTGAGGTTACATTTCCCTGCAATTCTCCTTCAAGGCGGAGTTTACCACCCGGAAACGAAATTTCCCCCTTAATGACCGTCCCCTCTGCGACTCTGGTAACCTTTGGTTCCTGATTCATAGTACCTCTTATCCTATTTCTGTCACCTGAACAGTTTCATTTGAACCGTCCAGTACGTTTTCGATTTTATTTTCGTGGGGTTTGGTGTCTTCAAATTTCCTTGAAGCTATTTTTTTCTGTTCTTTTTCTTCCCGCAATTTTCTAATTAAATCATTCGATGCGAATCTTCCACGAACTTTCGTCAGTTCATTGATCACAATTCGATCTGCTCTTATATTGCCGACGAATCGAGCACCAGGACTAATAACCACGCGTTCGGATGTTGCAATCGCAAACTTGCGAGGAGTCATATTGTAGAAAACACCTTTAATCTCGATTGTCCCCTGATTTTTACTATTCGTAACAGTACGTCCATCTGACGCATGATCCAAACCAATAATACGGCAGTTAATAAGCTCAGCCGTATCACTTAAAACAACATTGGTTCCGCGATAAACCTTGATTGTGCAATTTTCAAGACGGTCGCCTATCACCAAATTTTCAGGCACAAGCACAATAGCACGAGACATGATAATGCGTTTCTGGAGGAGGTGTGATTTGGCGTTTTGATGTTCCGCCTCCTTTTTCAACATCCGCTCATTTTGAAGTTTGAGCGTGTTATATTGCTGCTGTAATATTTGATTTGCTTCTTTATACTGCTGGAGTTCAGCTTGTAAAAGCTCAACCTGATGTTCTAATGATTGAAGTTTATCCGATTGCCGAAGCGCCATCCCGTCTTACCCTAATCGATTTAAATTCTAATCGGGATTACAATCCCTCGCCCTCAAGGAGCTTTCCATCCTATCAGGAACATGTCGCTAAATCAAGTCGGCTCAAGTGATTACATAAAAATGGAAGACAAAAATGAAAAATCGAAAATAAAGACCTTATAATAGTGAGTTTGCGATGATGAAGATAAAACACGTAACGGATGATCCTGTTCATATTCAAGCGGATGCGATTGCTGTTTTAGTTCGAGACAACTACGAACTTACAAAATCGGGTTCAAAGTTGAATGCCTTCTTAAAGGGATACTTGAAGCGCGAGCTGGAATCGACGCATTTTACGGTTCGGAAACGGAATTCTTTGCTGTTGTATACAGGATCTGATAGCCCTTCCCGTGTCCTTTGTGTGGCTGTCAAAACAAATGGCGAACCGTCAACGGATATGTTACGGGAAGCAGCGTATATCGCATCTCGTCAAGCGGCTTTGCGAGGGTTAAGTTCACTTACAATTGCATTTGATCCTTCAAAAGATTCAGAAGTTCAGGCAATCGCTGAAGGGAGCTTACTTGCGGGGTATCAATATGTTCGATTTAAATCAAAGCCTGACAAAGACAAACAGCTTCAATCCGTTAGTATTTGCACGACTCAAGCGAAGGGCAATCCAATTCAAATCGCAGAAGTGCATTGCCGCGCGGTTTCGCTTGTCCGTGACTATGTCAATGAACCTCCTGATCATTTGAACCCTTCCACACTGGCACGCAACGCAGAAGTAATTGCACGTAAGAATAAATTGCGGATCAAAGTTTTTGAAGCTCCTGAATTAGAAAAGATGCGGGCTAACGCATTCCTTTCAGTTGGAAAAGGAAGCACACAGCAAGGCCGGATGGTGCATTTAACTTACAAGCATCCCAAAAAGTCTATAGCTCATGTTGCCTTAATTGGAAAAGGGATCACGTTCGATTCGGGTGGACTTTCCTTGAAGACAGAAAAAGGAATGGAGCACATGAAGTCGGACATGGCCGGCGCAGCCACAGCACTTGCCTGCGTGCAAGCGGCGGCAGAACTGAAGCTGCCTTTAACTGTGACTGCTTTAATGATGGTCACGGAAAATATGCCTGGTGGACGAGCAAACCGCCCCGGTGACGTTATCCGTGCGATGAACGGAAAGACTATTGAAATCACAAACACTGATGCCGAAGGTCGTCTGGCGCTTGCTGATGGTTTGACCTATGCCCAGACTTTGAAGCCGGATTATTTAGTTGATATTGCAACGTTAACAGGCGCTCAGGTAGTGGGGCTCGGCAGATTAATGGCTGCTGTGATTGGCAATAATGAATCATTCGTTCAACAAGTTGTACGCGCCGGAAAAAATTCCGGCGAAACAATGTGTCCGCTTCCTCTGTTCGAACCTTATAGAGATTTAATCCGCAGCGATATTGCCGACATTCGAAACTCAAGCGGTATACCTGAAGCAGGAACGATCCAGGCTGCTCTATTCTTATCAGAATTCATCAATCATCCTAAATGGGTACATCTGGATATTGCTGGACCTGCATGGCAAGAACGTGAATGGGGTGTCTACAGCAAAGCAGCCAGTGGGTTCGGAGTCCGATGCATTCTCCACCTTTTGTCCGATATTGGAAGAACGTGATGCGTGATGCTAACAATGAGGCCCGGCCTTGCGGTGATAGGGTGCGTAAGGCCGGGCCTCCGAGTGCAAGAAATACTGAGGCCCGGTCCCCGATCCCCGCATCCGCGGGACCGGGCCTCGAAGAGTCACATAGATGACTGAACAAGTAAATTTCATAACAGCTTTCACAGCCGGTTTGCTCTCATTCATTTCACCATGCGTGTTGCCATTGGTACCGGCTTATCTCTCCTACATTTCGGGTGTATCGCTGGATGCAATGCGAGGCAAAACCGAAGAAAAAGGGACGGGACGAAAAGTCATCATCAATACTCTGTTATTTGTCCTGGGATTCAGCCTTGTTTTTTGTACTCTTGGCGCGACAGCAAGTTATATCGGACAGTATCTTGTACTTTACAAAACATACATTAATGTAATCGGTGGCATCGTAATCATTGTGTTGGGTTTGCATCTTGCAGGGGTTTATCGAATCAAATGGCTGGATTATGAAAAACGGGTTCATGTAAAAGAAAAACCTTTGGGGATGCTAGGATCTGTCTTAATCGGTGCAGCATTTGCATTCGGCTGGACCCCTTGTATCGGTCCAATTCTAAGTGGGATTCTCTTAATTGCTGCAGATCAAAAAACAACGGCAGATGGGATCATACTTCTCGCTGTTTATTCAATGGGACTCGGTGTACCTTTTCTCTTAACCGGAATAGCCTTGAACTATGCTATGAATGTGTTTAAGGCTATTAAGAAGCATTATCGTGGAATTGAATTAGCCAGTGGTGTGTTATTGATTTTAATTGGGCTGCTGGTAGCGACAAACCAATTCTCAAGGCTGAGCGCCTGGCTCGCTCGCTTCGACAGTTACAGTGGTTGATTATTTATTGCAGAGGTTATTGTCTTCTGCTAACATTGGAGCCTTATTTAGGCCCAAGGGGATAATTGAGAGGGACGGCCATGGCAAACGCCAGCGATCGATTCGCAGTTAAATTCCGCGGCGTACGCGGTAGTCATGCAATGCCTGGCCCCAATACAGTTCACTTCGGTGGCAACACTTCCTGTGTTGAAGTTCATGCCGGAAAACATCTCATCATTCTTGATGCGGGCACCGGAATTATCGGACTCGGTCAGGAGATCGCCCGGAATCATTTAGCTAGCGGCAGCAATACATCCGATCGCGAAAAAATTGTTTTCACAATTCTTTTCAGCCACACTCACCACGACCACACTCAAGGCTTTGCATTTTTTAAACCAGCGTACATTCCAACCAGTACTTGCTATTTATTTGGCCCGCGTCTTTTGGAAGAAGAACTTGAACAAGGGTTAAGCAAAGCAATGGTAAGTCCTTACTTTCCTGTTCAACTTGAAGATTTACCATCATTCCGCAAGATTCGAAGTGTAAATGAATCAGAAATTATCGTTTTTGAAAACAATGATGATCCACCGAAAGTCCTGAACTATTACAGAGATGACAAATCAAAAGGCATCTATAAAATTCGAATTAGAGTGATGCACAGTCTGGCTCATCCAAACGGCGGAGTATTTGTCTATCGCATTGAGATGAATGGTAAGAGCGTCGTCTATGCAACAGACACTGAAGGATATGTTGGAGGGGATCAAAGATTAATCAATTTCGCGCAAGGAGCGACACTTCTCATTCATGATTCGCAATATATGCAGAATGATTACATTACAGGCTCAACGTACGTTCAGGGTTATGGACATAGCACTGTAGACATGGCTGCCGATGTAGCAACACAATCAAGAGTTCAACAATTAGCATTATTTCATTACGATCCCATGTATGATGACGCGACTATCCAGGAAATGGAAAAGCGCGCAAGGAGCATGTTCCAAAATTCAATCGCAGCTTTTGAGGGGCTGGAAATAGTTTTGTGATTGTTTAACCTCCGAGACATGGACGCTTTTACAAAAACGAAAGAAGCCATTAACGCAAATCAACGCTTCATCATCACCACACACGTAAATCCAGATGGTGATGGTATCGGATCCGAACTCGGTCTTCTGCGCTTCTTGAAAAGGCTTGGCAAAGAAGCCTGTATCGTTAACTCCACATGGACTCCGCGGAAATATCAATTTCTGGAGAGACCATCCGAAATTTTCTTGTACGAACCTCATGACACTTCCATCATCGATAAAGCTCAAGTGATTTTCATTCTGGATATCAGTAAGTGGGAAAGATTAGGTCCGATGCATTCTGTTATTCAAAATCATCCGGCACTCAAGATTTGCATCGATCATCATCCGCTTTGCGGCGATTTTGCAGATATTAACTGGATTTGCCAGGACGCATGTGCTTCAGGAGAACTTGTTCTTGAACTGATTACAGAAATGAATTCTCCACTCACGACGGATATAGCTGAGCCGTTGTATGCTTCGATCTTGACGGATACTGGAGCATTCCGGTTTCCCAACACCAATCACCGGACTCATGTTGCCGCCTCTCAGTTACTTCAAACTGGGATCAATCCCGCTCACATCTACGAACAAATTTATGAGCGATGTTCGCCGGCGCGTGTAAAACTCCTTGGAATGGTGTTGTGCAATCTCGAATATATGCACACAGGACGCCTTGCCTGGGCTGTCGTTACTCAAGACATGCTGACAAAAACGGGCGTAGAACCGGAAGAGATTGAAGGATTCGTTGACATTGCACGTGGAATCAAAAATGTTCTTGCGTCACTTCTGTTTCTTGAACTTCCTGATGGACGAGTCAAAGTGAGTTTGCGTTCCAAAGGTGATGTTGATGTAAATAAATTTGCAGCACGTTTCGGCGGTGGCGGACATCAACATGCATCAGGAATATTGATGAATGGGCCGGTTGAATCGGCAGTAACTAAAGTTCTAGAAAACTCCCCTGCTCTCTTCCCCGTTTCAGAACTTGTCATCTGAGTCTTTGCGGTAAAAAAAAACATTAATTCGAATGTTTGGGGGTTTTGTAGAATTGTTTGTTTGCCTGATGAATTTTCTTCCAGCGCTCTTTTTCATTTCGCTGTTCTTTTGGATCTTCCTTCCGCTTCAAATATGAAATTTCACGTTGAAGTTTTACATAGCTATCATAACGATCTTGATTCAGCGAACCCTCCTTTAGAGCCGCTTTTACGGCACATCCTGGTTCGGATTCATGAACACAATCGGAAAACTTGCAAGACGACGCGATATCGCTAATATCCTGAAAAGTATCCTGAACACTTTGAGCCTCACCCCAAAGCTGAAGTTCGCGTAATCCAGGCGTATCGATTAACATTGCGCCCCACTGAAGCATCATCAATTCGCGATGTGTTGTTGTATGGCGTCCACGGCTGTCACTTTCACGAACGCTTTGAGTGGTTTGCGTTTCATGTCCCATCAAATGATTAATGATCGTTGATTTTCCGACACCGGAAGAGCCAAGCAAAACTGCGGTAGAACGTTCCGGAAGATTTTTTTCAAATGCATCAAGTCCTTCGTCGTATAGCGCGCTCATTGCAACGATTGGGGTTGCTGGCGCTATCGATCGTACTTCATCAATCTTGTTTAGGATATTTTCACAGAGGTCGGCTTTGTTCAAAACAATAATCGGACGCGCTCCGCTTTCAATTGCCAGAACAAGATACCGTTCGATCCGGCGCAAATTAAAGTCTTGATCCAGTCCGCTGACAAGAAATACCGCGTCAACATTTGCAGCGAGTACCTGCTGTTCTGTTCGTTCGCCTGGAGCTTTTCGCACAAACTGGGTTTGTCTTTTTAATATCTGTTCAATTCGCGCTGCGCCATCACCAGTTGGTTGAGCAACGACCCAATCCCCAACGGCGGGAAGATCTTCGATCCCGCGCGCATGATACCTGACTTTTCCTGCGATGTGAGCCAATAAATCGCCTTGCTCTGATTTCAAAGTGTAGCTATTTCGTTGTTGTTCTATGACACGCCCTGGAATCAAGCCTTCATCAACAAGAGAAGCAAACTGCTGTTCAAAGAATTGATTCCAGCCATAACGTTTTAAGAGGTCTGTCATTTTGTTCGTTCTGTATTACGGCACTGCCTCGTATTCACTCGGCTGCGTGCCTTACTACAAATACTTCCTTCATTGCTCTCAACAATTCGAATCCATAATTCTTTTGGTATGAAGGGCCGTTGTGCGTTGGCTCAATCGAACTACCTTCATACCATTCATTCCAGCTTGTAATCCAGATGACTTTTGCGTTCGCAAGTGTATTCAATGTAGCGGTATCTCGCGCCTTTTCTGCAAAGCGTTTGAAATCATCTGGTGAATCTAGAGAGTAGTACAATGCGCCGGGGTCTGCAGGTTTCCAAAACTGTGGATGGACAACAGGATGAAAAGCTACCTTTTCATTTGTCTGTCTGTTTTTTACAACGTCTAACATTCCTGCCCATTCGCGAAAATATTTATCAGCAATAGGAATAATGTCGGCGGTCTTCTTCACTTTCTGTTTTGTAAACAATTCCTTTTGATTCAATACATATGCTGAAGCAGCATCAAAATATGAAAGCCGGTCAGTATCGGTGCGATCAGGCCACAGCAAATCGCCATCAAGATATAAATCAAAACCGTTCTTTTTCACTTCATATCGTGCTTCGCGAAGTGCGCGCTTCCAATCCCCTTTCCAACCTCGCGCGATGTAAACCCAAACTACCGGACGCCCGTTAAACTTCAAATAGCTCGGATGTGAAAAATATGTACGGCTTAAGTATGCAAAATCCGATACAAATTCGTGCAAGATTCGCGAATCATTAAAATCAAAAGGTGGAGATTGATATTTGGCAAATCGAGTTAAAGTATCGTAAGCGATGCAGAACTGAAAACCTTTCAGATCGGAAGACACGAGAAAATGTTTCCGCATATCTTCATCTTGTTCACGATCTTTGCCGCCCCATTCCACACCAAAAAAATCGATTCCATAATTTTTTGCCCAGCGGATATGCTGACTGATCACTGAATCTTGAGCTGAATCATATTTACCCAATAAAGGGTCGCCATCAATGTTTCCCCATGATCCGCTGCGATACCAAAGATAATAATGGGCACCAACCAAATAAGGATCCGCTTGTTGCGCGACCGCAAATGATGCCAAAAGTATAAAGACGATACTGAATTTTATTGAAATCATTCTGAACAATATAAGGCTTTATTTACCGCAGAGACACAAAGCTCCAGATATGTTAATCTTTTCGCCAATATGATTATCGGATTAACCGGCAAAAACGCTGCAGGCAAGGGCGAAGTCGCATCCTTTCTTAAAGACAAGAGTTTTTACTATTACTCGCTCTCGGATGCAATTCGTGACGAGTTAGATGCACGCAAAATTCCTATTACTCGCGACAGCCTGATTGCCTTAGGAAATGAGCTTCGCGAAAAACATGGCGCCGATATTCTGGCAAGGCGGATTCTGCAAAAAATCGATCCGAATCGAAATTACGTAATCGATTCAATTCGCAATCCTGCTGAGGTTGCGGCGTTACGCGAATCGGGCCGTTTTGTTTTGTTGAATGTAGATGCTCCGGCAGATGTGCGTTTTGAAAGGATTCGATCCCGCAACAGGGAAAATGATCCAAAGACTTTGAAGGAATTCACAGCCAAAGAAGAAGCAGAACGTAAAAACACTGCGACTCATATGCAAAGCATTGAAGATTGTCAGGCAATGGCAAACTTTACAATTATGAATGATGAGGATCTGGATACTCTTCATAGCAAGGTTCAAGGCGTTGTGAGCGGTGAAATGGGAAATTTTTCGCGTCCAGGTTGGGATGAATATTTCATGTCGATTGCTCAAGTTGTAGCAAGCCGGAGCAACTGTGTGAAACGGAAAGTTGCAGCAATCATCGTAAAAGACCGCAGAATTATTTCAACCGGATACAATGGCACTCCAAGGGGAACGAAAAACTGCAATGAAGGCGGTTGTCCGCGATGCAATTCACTCGCAAAAAGCGGAAGCTCACTCGAAGAATGTTTTTGCTCACATGGTGAAGAAAATGCAATTACTCAGGCTTCATATCATGGAACAGCATTAAAAGGTTCAACATTATATTCAACATTCTCACCCTGTCTGCTTTGTACGAAGATGATTATCAACTCCGGAATTATGGAAGTTGTCTTCAACCATGATTATCCGCTGTCTGAAACTTCTTTCGCACTGCTAAAGGAAGCAGGAGTTCAAGTTCGCAAGCTCTAGCCGCAAAGATCTTGACTTCCCTGGTTTTGGCTGATATTTCTAACGTATCGTGTTTTTTAGAGATTTACTTCGAGTTTTGCCGGTTTTCGCATTATTAGCTTTACTTGCAGGATGTGCGGGCAATGGAAATGGACTCGATGAAAATGGCAATCCGGTCGGTTCTGGAAATGGAGACTTGCCCGTAACTTTTCCTCCTACCTTTACAAACATTCAGGCCAATGTTTTTAACAGGGTTTGTGTTGCATGTCATATCGGTGCAAATGCTCCGCAAGGACTGCGATTAGATGAAGTCAATGCTTACGATTCTTTGGTAAACGTTGCATCAGTTGAAAGACCGGAACTGTTTCGAGTAAGACCAGGCGATCCGGATAACAGCTATTTAATTCACAAACTTGAAGGGGTGCCGAATATTGTAGGGGCTCAGATGCCATTAAATATTCCGCCATTGCCTCAAGAAACCATTAACGCTTTCCGCGTTTGGATCTCCCAGGGTGCCCAACGCAACTGAGGGAAAACTGAATGAAACGAATAATCTTGCTGCTGTTCGTTCTGTGTCCAACCGTTGTTTTTTCGGAACCTTATCTTGCGATTCGTGAAGGTCTCAAATGCAGTGCCTGTCATGTGAATCGAACCGGAGGCGGTAAACGTAATGTAATGGGATCTGGATACGGAACCCAAGCCCTTCCCTGGCAAAAAATCGACCTGAGTGAAAAAAAAGTGCCACACTATTGGGCGATTCTAGACGGAAATCTTTCAGTGGGTGGGGATTTCAGATTCTTGAATCAAAGCACTTTCGTTGAAGATAACACCGCAAATACATTTCTAACCGACAAAGGAAATATTTATCTCCATGTAAAACCAATTCCAGACATGCTTTCTTTGTATGTTGATGAAAGTGTCGCGCCGGGCGGAGTCCAGAGTCGTGAAATATTCGCGATGTTCGAGGCGATGCCTGCGCACGGATGGATCAAAGGCGGACGTTTTATTCTCCCTTACGGCCTGCGAATTGAAGATGATCGCGCATTTATCCGCGAAGCAACAGGATTTAATTTCAATAATCCTGACGCGGGAGTTGAAGTCGGCTTTGAACCTGGACCTTTTTCAATTGTAACTTCCGCAACAAACGGCACCGGTAGTAGCCTGGATAACAATGCTTCAAAACAATTCGTTGGATCTGTATCGTATGCAGCGAATGCATTTAGAATCGGCGCCTCAGGATCGTACAACCCATCCGATTTGGGTGATCGCACGGCAGCAGGTTTGTGGGGTGGATTCCGATTGTACAAAGCCGTTTTTCTTGGTGAAGTCGATCTTGTGAAGGACGAAATTCCCGATGAAGCTGATCGCGAACAATTTGTTGCACACGCTGAAGTAAATTACCTGATAACGGATGGCTGGAATGTCAAAGCTGCGTATGAATTTCTTGACCCAAATCGGGATATCGATGAAAATCAGCGCGATCGAGTGTTGGTTGGAGTCGAACCTTTTATCGTTCCGTTCTTACAGGTCGGAGTGTATTACAGCTTCAATCAAAGCATTCCGCAAAATGAAATTCAGAATGCAGATGAGCTAACGTTCCGCATTCATCTTTACTTTTGATTATTAAACCGCAAAGACGCAGAGATTTTAGTTATCTTGTTCAGCTTCGCCGGTCATCGGGACGAATCGCACTGGAATAATTTTGTTGCGTTCCGTGCCTTTAGCCGTTTTAGTGATGACTTCAAGTTCCTGATAAAGTTCTCCAACAGGAATCACGAGGCGTCCACCGATTTTTAGTTGATCAACAAGCGGCTGAGGAACATGATCCGGAGCAGCAGTTACTACAATCGCATCAAAAGGTGCTTCATCCGGCCAACCCTTATAACCATCACCAATTCGAACTTTCACATTTTCATAACCAAGACGTTGCAAAAGGTTTTGCGAACGCAAACCTAGCGATTCAATGATTTCAATGGAATAAACTTCCTTAGCAATCTCTCCAAGAATTGCAGCTTGATAGCCGGAACCTGTTCCAATTTCAAGAACTTTTGATTCCGGACCAATTTTCGCAAGCTCGGTCATAATTGCAACGATATAAGGTTGAGAGATTGTTTGGCCTTCACCGATCGAAAGAGGTCCATCATCATAAGCTTGACGTTCTTGACCGGGCAAAACGAATTGGTGACGTTCCACCTTATCCATCGCTTCCAGAACAAGGGGATCTTTCACGCCGCGGGCAATAATTTGACGATTCACCATGTTTTGGCGCAATTTACGAAGTTCCTCCACGGAGACAGCTTGGCCTGAACCATCGGGATTTCCTGCACATGCAAACATTATGACCATGAATGAAACAAGTGAAACAATATACATCTTTTTTTGAGGGTAATCCCGGGAATGAGGCAAGTCAATAGTCCGTCGAGGCGTTTGACATTGATAGTATGAACATCCCATAATTTGTTCTGACTTTTTCGGAGATGAACGAGCCTAGGTTTTGTTTTAAACATCCGTCACGTATTGCGCGCCGTAAGTGCTTTGAATGTGGTCGCGCGCTTTGTCCGCAATGCCAGATTAGCCTGGATCATCATTTATTTTGCGGAGACCTCTGTCATAAAACATATTTGCAAAAGAATGCGACGGCTACACCCACCCGCAATTATGGTCGATATGCAATATATGCTTCGCTGGTAGTTTTAGCGGCAGGTTTTGTTTATTTCGGCCTGCTTGCAGACGCTTTTTATTCCGGTGGAAGTCAGCATCAACAACCTGATCTCATGACACCGTCACTGCCTATTGACCTGGAAAAAGCTGACGATAAGGCTGATGGGATTAATATTACGCGGCCAATCAATGGGATGAAGAGCGCTTCTCAGTTCGTCGAGGTAGAAGGCTCGGCTCCGGCAAATGCTGTAGTTGCCGTTTACCTGAACGGATCACTTGTAGAAAGCACGGTAGCACGCAACACGCTGTATCGCTTCCCAAAAGTCATGCTAACGAAACATGCAAATGTACTGCAGACCCGATTCTATGATGATGATGGATCTTCAAATTTTTCTCCAGCCATTATGGTTCTGTATCAGGATTCAATAAAGTCTGACAGCGCAAATTGGAAGTTTTTCCAAAATTCACCGGACAATATTTCGCGCGGAAACATCAATCGGAAAGAGATTGTTCTCACGTTTGACGGAGGCTCAGAGGCAAATTCAGCGGAATCGATTCTTAATGCACTGAAAAAACATAATGTGCGTTCCACGATTTTCCTCACCGGGGAGTTCATTCAAAAATTTCCTGAAATGTCGCGGCGTATCGCTTCAGAGCATGAAGTTGGCAATCATACTTTCAGCCATGACCATCTCACAACATTTGCAACGGATTCACAGCAGAAAACTTCTCCTATGCTCACGCGCGAAGATCTTCAGATGCAGTTGCGTAAAACGGATGAATTGTTCTATCTTACGACTGGCAAACGAATGGTGCCTTTGTGGCGCGCGCCTTACGGAGAGCATAATCTCGAAATTCGGCGTTGGGCTGCCGAGCTCGGGTTCGTTCACGTTGCATGGACATCCGATCCAAAGACTCGCCAAAATATGGACAGCCTGGATTGGGTGCCAAATTCAAGTTATGCAAATTATTTTCCTGCAATGTTAATCAAAGACCGTATTTTAAGTTTTGGGCACAATGAAGCGGCTCAAACAAATGGAGCTATTGTACTGATGCACCTGGGAACTCAACGTCAACCGGAAGATCGTGTCGATAAATGGCTTCCCGAAATTATCCAGACTTTTCGTCAACGCGGTTATGAGCTTATTTCGGCAAGTCAACTCATCGATCGCCAGGATCTCCTGCCAAACGTAGCAACAATTCAAAAATGATAGGAACCGAAGAACCCTCTCAAATCGATCTTCAACCAGGCCAGCGTTTCTTTTGTACATGGCCATGGGAGACGGTCACATTAATGTCAGATGGAACGATCGTTTGTGGTTGTGCCGATCCATTCAAAAAGCGTCCGGCTGGCAATGCATCGATCTTGAGCATTAAAGAAATTTGGAATGGTCCGGTGTTTCGTGGATTGCGTGAGGGTCTGCATAAAAATAATCCCGTACTTTGCACCCATTGCAACTTGATGGGAGTTGCATCCGATCCTGCAGTGAAATTACCTGATGGCACCTCGCTTGCCTATATGCCTCAGCGTTTATTCGTAGAGCCTTGTGTCTCCTGCAATCTTTCCTGTTTTGAAGCTTGTTGCAATCATGAAAATGGAATCCATTTTACGCGATCGATCCGGCTCTTGAATTATGACACTTTCACAAAAGTAATTGATGAGCTTGGACCGGGACTTCAGCGCATTGACTTCTTTAATTACGGTGAAAGTTTCATCCATCCACGCGCGATCGAAATGATCGAATATGCAAAATCTCGATATCCTCAGATTTATCTTTTTACAAGCACTAATGGATTGCTGCTAAACACGGATGAAAAACTGCGCGCTCTTACGAAATCAGGGATTGATGAAATTACTTTCTCGATCGATGGGGCCATGCAAGAATCATATGTGCGTTACAGGCGTGGAGGCGATTTCGATAAATTGATGCGCATCCTGAAGCGCTTTGTGGAAATCAAACATGAACTGAACTCCGATACGCCGTTCATCAACTGGCGTTACATTTTGTTTCGTTGGAACGACACTGATGAAGAGATGGATCTTGCACGAAAACTTGCAGGTGAACTTGGAATCGATCGTTTATGCTGGGAAATTACAGATCATCCTGAAAATTCAGCTTCCGAAAGGTTTGTTCCGGGACGCCCTGAATATGAAAAGATTCAGCATGAAATCTGGAGCGCTTTAGGAAATGCAATCCACGAAAAAGCATTAAAAGCCGAAATACGTCCGGAGATTGCAGCATTGAAAGTCAAAGCCGGCCAATCGTTTACTACAAGCGCAGAAATTCTTAATGCCGGCGGGGCACTCTGGAAAAACACTTCACGCACGAATCGAAGACATATCACTCTCGGAATTTCATTGTTAGATCGCAACCGTAGCATGATTAACCGCAACTTCGGACGTGCTTTGCTTCCAAAGGCTCTTCCTTCAGGACAAGCATTGCGTCTTGATTTTCAAGTTCCCGCCGTAAACTCACCCGGCCAGTACTGGCTGAAATTTGATATGGTGTGTGAAGGCCTCGAATGGTTTGAAAGCTGCGGCAGTTCACCCTCCTACGCCAAACTCCAAGTCCAATAGATTTTAGATTTCAGATCTTAGATTTCAGATTGAAATTTTTGATTGAAGATTGATAGAAGCTATTAGATTCTTTTTAAGCCTTAATTCGGTCTGCTCACATAAAGTAGAATTAACCTGTACTTAAATCCAAAAATCATCAATTTCAATCTGAAATCTAAGATCTGAAATCTGAAATTGCGGCCGTAGGCCGTGTCTTTGTGGTAAAATCCTAGTGCGGGTAACTTCCTACCATCCTCCACCGTTTGCCAAAACAGGAGGCAAACGATGGAACCTTATCTCGTCTGCGAATCGCAAAACCCCTATGGTGGACGCGAACGCGTCCTTGAACGTTTAATCCATTGCATCTGGTCTGAACAACTCTTCCGGAAACAATTGCGCCTGAACGGCACAGCGTTATCGATATCATCGCCAGGTTGGTGGAATCTTGAAGCAGGCCCGGACTTTCGAAATGCAGAATTGTTTGTTGATGGAAAACGGATGTGTGGTGATGTTGAAATTCATTTAAGCAGCGGTGAATGGTATCAACACCGGCACCATCTGGATCCACGTTACAACAGCGTTGTTCTTCACGTTGTTTTGTACAGCACAGGCGCGGAATGTATCAAACAGAATGGAGAGTCGGTTCCTGAACTGGAATTAAAAGATTCATTGATGGAAGAGTTAAGGCTGCTGCAGACACGATTGCCGATTCATGAATTTCCATTTCATGCAGGAAGCAAAGTACATCTTTGCAGACGATTTCTGGAAGAGCATGATGAACTATCCATCACACGAATATTGGATTCAGCAGGCGATCTTCGAATGCGCCGAAAAAAGGAACGATATCTGACGGCACTTCGATCGCAAACATTTCAGCAAGCTTTTTATGAAGGCATCATGGAAGGCATGGGATATAAGCAATCTCGATATGCATTCCGTGAGCTTGCCCAAAGAATTCCGATTGATGAATTGATGCATTACAATTTTGCGGGTCGGCGCGGTATCGATTCAATGGCTGCGATATTACTTGGTACTGCGGGATTGATCGAAGACTTATCACAGATCCGTTTAACTCCGGAAGATCCTGAAACGTCGTGGTATCTAAACGAGCTTTTTCAATACTGGCATAAACACGAATCCCATTTTCAATCGCGAATACTCACCGGGTTTTGTTGGTATCCCTCAAGTACACGTCCGGCAAACTTCCCTGCACGCAGGCTCACTGCTGTTGCATCATTTTTTCATTACCATTCTGGACAAATCATTCCATTGTTACTCCACCCTATCGGCGAACCTTTTCCATCGCCTCGCGGAATTCGCGAAATACTCAAATCGTGGAATGCCTTGTTTGGACGTCCATCGCATTTGTATTGGTCATACCATTATCAATTCGATAAGCACAAATTCAGCGCACCTCGCAGATTGATCGGAAAGGATCGCGCGCGGATCCTGATCGTAAATGTCGTGCTTCCATTGTTGTTAGCGCATGCAGAGCTCACTTCACAACGAGGGCTCGAAGATTCTCTCCATGCAATCTATAGACGTCATCCAAAACTGCCTAACAACAGCATTACACGTCTGATGGTTCATCGGATGTTTGGGAGCCCGGAGAAAGCAAGAAACATGATTGACAGCGCACACCGGCAACAAGCGCTCCATCACTTCTTTTACGACTTTTGCGATAACCGCGATGCTTCCTGCTCCCGCTGCGAATTTAATCCAACCGCAAAGACGCAAAGAACTCCGTGACTTTGCGGTTCAATTATTTAAGATTTCAGATTCTAGATTTCAGATTGAAATTGAGGATTGAAAGATTGAGAGAAGGTTGGTATATGAATCAACAAGAGATGAAGAGACGAACAAAAGAATACGGGAAGCGCATCCTAAGACTATGCAGAGCTCTGCCGAATTCATATGAAGCACGACGCGTGGGTGATCAGCTTTTTCGGTCCGGAACGTCCGTGGGAGCAAATTATCGTGCAGCTTGTCGAGCACGTTCAAAAGTGGATTTTATCTCAAAACTGGGAATTGTTTTGGAAGAAGCGGATGAATCTCTTTATTGGATGGAGATTATTATCGAATGCAAAATCCTTAATGAGTCTTTATTAAGATCATTAATTGTTGAGGGAAATGAACTTGTTTCCATATTCGTATCTTCCATAAAAACATCGAAGCTATCGAAATAAAAAAACGCTCTAGCAATCTTCAATTTTTCAATTTCAATCTGAAATCAGTGATCTGAAATCTAAAATCTTATGAGTTTTGCTTGAAGTCGATGCCGAATTTGAGGTCGGCGAGCATTTCATCGAGGTTTTCGAAACGTTTGGCGGGATCTTTTCGTAACGCGCGAAGAACAATATCTTCGAGCCAGAGTGGAATTTCAGGATTCAAGTGGCGGGGCGAAGCAGGCTCCAAAGTTAGGTGTTTCATCAAAATACTCTGGACATCATCTCCGCTGAAAGGTTCTTGAAACGTTAACATGTAGAAAGTAAGGACTCCAAGCGAATAAATATCGCTGCGATAATCCGCCTCCTGTCCGCTGATTTGTTCCGGAGATGTATATTTTGGTGAACCAAGTACAATTTTGGCTGTCGTTGAACTATCTTTGTGAGTTCGTACTCGTGAAATTCCAAAATCGAGAATGTGAGGAATGAAGTCGGAATCAATCAAAATATTTTGAGGCTTCAAATCACGATGAACGATGCCACGGGCATGAGCGGCTTGAACGCCTTGAATGATTTTCAACAAAATGTTGAGTCGAGTTTTCAGATCGATCTCTCTAGATTGATCGATCCATCGGTCAAAACTGATGCCATCGATATATTCCATCGTTATGTATCGATTTGCTTCGTATGTCCCGGTATCAAAAACGCGTACTACATTTGGATGAGCAATCATTCTTGCGACTTTGATTTCACGAATGAAACGTTGAAGCATATCAGGATCACCGCCGATCTCCCCCTTCAACATTTTTAATGCAACGATTTCATCCAGGTCCCTGTCCCGCGCTTGATAAACATTTCCCATACCGCCTTCGCCAAGTTCACGGACAATTTCATATCTGCCATTGATAACAACGCCTGGTGTGATTCCCGGTGTTTCAAACTCATTTTGGATTTCATCCGCATTTGCGTAACGTCTGTTTCGATCCTTTGCAAGGCTCTTCTTCATAATTCGGATCAGAAAATCCGGGACAGTGTGTAAAGGAGTTTCTTCAAATACAGGAAGAGCACTCAAATGTTGTTGTTCTACATCCACGCCCGAAAAAGGAGGATTGCCATAGGCAAGCTCATACAAAATAATCCCGAACGAATAGACGTCACTTCGCTCATCAGAAGTCTGATCCGTAAGCTGTTCCGGACTTAAGTATTGCTTAACAACAGCCGCATTTTGTTTTTCCCATACTGCAAGATTTCCAAAATTAGTGACCTTTACACTTTTGTCGGCTGCAATATAAATATTTTCCGGCGTCAGATTTCCATGAATTAGACCCTTCTTATGAACATACGCAAGGGCCAAAATAATCTGTTGCGCAATTTGAACAACTTCCTGAATATTCAAAGAATGATCCGAAAGATACTGCCGCAGAGTTTGACCGTCTACATATTCGGTACAAACAAAGTAATCATCTTTATCTTTCCCACCATCATAAATTGCGAGAATGTTATTGTGGTTGAGTGCCGATGAAAGTTGAGTGCATTTTAGAATCACCTGTGTAAGATTTTGATCCTGCTTCGGAAGAATCCGGATCATGACAGGACGTTGAAAAAATTGATCGCTGGCTTTATATACTTTCCCCGAAGCATCATGAATCATTTCTTCCACCAACTCATAACGCGATGCCACAATTCGAGGTTGTCCGGATGTCTGAATGTTTTCGACACTTTCTGAAGGCTGGGGCACGTAAAATGTATCCGGAATATGGTAAACAGCCGATCTTCGTAACTCTTCAAGGCGGCGTGAAGCTTCCTTGTGCGAAAAATCCACAGAAAGAATCCGCTCATACAAGTCGGCCGCTTCTGCACGCATCCCCATTTTTTCCTGCTGCATCGCAAGATCAAAATAGATGTCCAAATTTGTCTTCGTAAGCGTGGGGCGTTCCAATGCTTCTTCGAACTTGCGCTGAGCCGCTGAACTCATTCCTCTTTCAGCGAAAATTACACCAAGAAGTGCACAAGCATCTCTATATTCTTCTTCCATTGGATTAATTGCCTGAAGCAAAAAGATAGCTCTATCTTCATCTTTTATTTGAAGAGCGATTTTGGCGGCAGGAATTCTTCGCCCGATCGCAAGATAGCTTTCCAATGCCTTTTCATTTTGTCCGGACTGCTGATACAAAATTGCGGAGTTGCCGAAGTTTCCTGTCTTTTCATAAAGTTCAGCCGCTCGAATCTTATTATTTGCCTTCAAACACATTTCTGCAGCACGTTTGAAATTTCCTAGTTCTTCATAAATCTTAGCTGCGATGTTATAAAGCTTTGCCTGTTCACAGGCATCAGCAGCGCGGCCAAGATTTCCGCACTGCTGAAATAAAGTTGCAGCTTTATCAAATTTCTTTAACTGGTAACAAACATCCGCGAAAAGAGGCTTGTTTGAAACGTCAGTGAGTCCTGACAAAATCTCAAATGCTTTGTTGTAGCTCTTTAGCTGGTGATAGATCTCTGCAGCTTTCTCAGGTTTCTGATCTGCAAGATACGACTCTGCAGCTTTCTTATGATTTCTTGCAAGTTGATAACAGTAGGCTGCTTTTGCATGATCATTAATCCGTTCGTAAAGCATCGCCGTTGTATTCGCATGCTTCGCGAGTTGCGCCTCATAATCTGGAAAAAACCTTTTTTCAGTGAGATCGACAAGTTGTTGCAATAATTTGTAATGAATTCTTGCAGCTTGTGGATATTGGTTGGCTTGAATATAAAGTTGTGCTGCACGTTGCAATGTTTTTGCTTCTTCAGCCATAACAGCAGCTTTGAAATAATCTTCCGCTTTTTCCGCCATTTCTGAAGCACGTGGATAATCGTTGATCTTTTCATACATTGAAAAGGCGGAACGATAGTCTTTAATTTTTTCGTAAATCTTGGCAGCATCGCGGTATTGTCTGCCGCGTTCATACAGATTTGCAGCAGCACTCCAGTTGCCTTTTTGTTCCATGAGACCAGCGGCGAGAATGTAGTCTTCTGCCTTCATGTACATTTCAACAGCAGAATCGATTTCTCCAGCAAGCCGGTAGAATTCGCCCGCTCTCGAAAAGATTTTTTCTTTTTCAGCTTTTCTGGCTTCTTTCAAGTAATCAGGCATAAAAAATCAGCAAGGATGTGGCGTCGTTTTACAACGGAAACGGTAGAGTCTGGTCCGTTTCAAGTGTAACAGAATTCGCCAACAAACCGCAAAGACGCAGAGATCAAATGGTTGATTCCCAGAAATGGGCCGGCTGTCGTTGCATTTACTTCGCGAAAGGCTTCATCAATCGTTTTCTTATTCTGATTCAAGATATTCCGCAAAGCTGACACTTCAATTCCTGGACTTCGCAAAGCTGTCAATAGTTCTGTGACCATACTAGTCAGCAAACGTCTGATCGCTGAATATTCACCACTCTCCGTCATCAGCTTGATTAGTTGCTTGTGTGTCTTTTCAAGTTGTTTCCCTGAAGGTACCTGCCCTGACTCTATGGATTTTTGTACGCTGTCGAATGCATTCATAAAATCTTTGACCGCATCTTTCAACGCTTTTGATTCTGCAGGCTTCTGTTTTGGATCCACATCGCGGCGATGTTTACGGAAGAGCCCTTTCAATAAAGATGAAGGTCTGGTTCCTTCATCAAATTGCATCATCGCTACTGGTGCTGAAGCACGTGCTTCTTGCGGCGGCGGCGGACAAGACATCATCGCCATGGCTCCAGTGATATGCATTGAAGAACCCATATCCATTTCCCATTGGGCCGGCATTTCTACTGGTTGAACAATTTTTCTTCGAGTTCCATCCTGATTTACAACTTCGCTTTCATCAACAACTACGAATGCTGTAAAACGCGTCAGTAATGTATGCTGAATTGCAATTTCGATAATTTGCTTTTTTGTCTGCTCTTGCAGACCACTTTCGAGCCGGAACTGATCTTCTAAATCCCTGACTCGTGCGCGAGCCCACAAATGCGCAATTGCAGATACCGGAGTGACTTCTGAAGAAATTGTTTGTTCGAAATTGCTTCCATCGCTGAATTTTCCATTGATCTGAATGCGCCCCGGTTGCTTCATCTGAAAAAAAGTGACGCTGGAGCGTCCGGCAAATAGATCCGGAATTCGGGCGGGTGAAATTGTTTCCATATTTATGTTTGAATCCAAATCCTTCAGGCTAACATCTACAATTACTGGAGCTCCAATTTCTCTGCTAATTGCCCGTAGCGCATTATCTAAGGACGCTCCTGGTTCAACGAATGTGGATGTTCCTTTTCCTAATGCAGCAAGACGGCTCAAAAATCCATGATTAACTGCAGTATCAATACCAACTGTAAAAATACGAGAACCTCCAACCTCTTTTTGGATCCGCGATAATACGCGGGCCTCATCGGAGATTTGTCCATCGGTCAAAAGTACAACTACTGGAACACGCGTACTGTCATCACTGCGTCTGCGAATCACTTCCAAACCCGATTCCAGAGCTTGATCGAGTTCTGTACCGCCTTCACTTGTTATTTCACGCAAGAATGCTTCACCACGTTTCAAACCTGATTCATCGGCTGTTAGAAAACGCTGACCATCCATACCATTGGGATAAAACCATTTAACGGCCGTGTTAAAGCAAGCAATTGCAAAACGATCCGCGGGTCCGAGCGTTGAAAGCAAAATCGCACATGCTTTGGATGCTGAAGCCATTTTTATACCGCGCATCGATCCCGATCGATCCACAATAAAAACTACATCACGTCCTGCAATGGATTGATGTTCGAGTTGCGGAGGAAGGATCGATAACATCGCATAATAATCGCCATGCTCTGACTTGTATCCTTGGAAAACTGTCTGGATTTTGTTTTCACCGAGGTTCCATCGCAACACAAAATCACGATTCAGTAATTCGTCGGTCCTGGAAAGCGAAACAGTGATTCCGTTGCCTCCTGAATTTGAAGTACGGGTCGCATGTTGCGAGCAGGATAGTTCTCGAATCGCTGCATCGCTCAAAAGTTCAACCTGAATGTTGAGGCCTACTTTTGGATCAAAACCTTTCGCCAACCGTGGTGGAGAAATTCTGGAAGCATCTGGAACAATATCGGTATCTTCTTCAATTCCATCCCCAACTCCGCTGGAATCAAGCGGACTTCCAGGAACATACCTTGGAGCAACAACCATCGGCAGCCGGATTTCAGTCGTTCCATTTTCAAAAAATGGCAGACGTTCAGAATAGGTGATCTTGATTTCAACATGTTCACCAGGAAGTATGTTTCCAACTTGAAGCGTGAAAACATCGTCACGTTCTTGTTCAAGCAACGCTGCTCTCTTTCCATCCTGGATGGCATTTTCATACTGCTGGCGCGCATGTGCGCGCTCTTCCACTTTGCCGCGAAGGAGACGTGAACCTACTTTCATTTCGAAACTGCTGACTGCTGATCCTCCTGAAAGCGGAAAAATGTATACAGCTTCTAGTGCTTCTTGATGTTCGTTTCGAAAAGACTGCAGAACTGTAACTTCCGCGATTTGTCCGGCAACTCTTGCATCAATTTCCACCTTTTCGAGTGGCAGAGCAATGCGCTGTGCTGCTTTTTGTACAGTTAATACGCCGAAACTACGGGTACAATCGTCTTCCGGCAGATCGACGATTGGAATTTGGGGGGTAGTCATTGTTTTTCCTCCTTCGCAAATACAGCAACTGCTGCGCGAATTCTTTTTGCAAGAGCTTCTTCATCGGAAGGTTGCCATTTTGCTTCAGCCATTATTTTTAGTCCGGGCTCGATTATGATTTCACGCCAAACGAGCGGATTGATTTCGCTCCGGGGTGCTTTTCTTTTGTTTGAAATAGATTCCAGAATTGCTTCCAGTTCACGATCACTTTTTCCATAAAGTCGCGCCTGAATTTCTTCCAACGGCATCGACATTCCTTGCAGCGATTTGATTGCAAGAAGCTGCAAGACATGACGTTTCCCATACGAAGCCTGGCGCAATACAATTTTTGGACGTTCCAGCAATCCTAACGTTGTGTAATAACGGATCGTTCGTGCATCAGGAATTGGCGACACCCTTCCATCTTGTTGAACGTCTAAAAGTCCGCGTCGATCTAAAAGTTCTTCAACTTCCTTTGATAATTCTTCCAGATTCAAACTTTTTTCGATCATGACAGTAATATATACAATTACTGTAATACTGTCAAGCTCTGTGACTTTGCGGTTTTAGACCCGCCCGCGCAATTGTGGAGTTGAAAAGACGGGCGGGTCTCAGACCCGCCCCTACCACTTCGTTGACACCTCAAGTCTTTTTCGATAGTGTTTGATGGTTATTTAAGATGGCAATTCAGCGAATTCCCACAATTACCCTTCTTACCGACTACGGAACACGTGATGGTTACGTCCCCAGCATGAAAGGGGTTATCCTGAATATCAACTCCAACGTTCAGATCATTGATATCAGTCACGACATCTCAGCTCAGGATATTCTTGAAGCATCGTTTGTGCTCAGGTCCTGTTATTCGTATTTTCCATCACGCACCATTCATATAGTCGTGGTCGATCCTACCGTTGGGTCTTCTCGAAAACTTCTGCTCGTAGCAACTGAAAATTATTATTTCATCGCCCCTGACAACGGCGTTCTATCGTTGATTTATGAAGCTGAAACCGTATCATCGGTCACTGAAATTACGACTGAGCATTATTATCTTAATAATGTAAGCAAGACATTTCACGGGCGTGACATCATGGCGCCTGCCGCAGCCTGGTTAACGAAAGGGACTGCTGTAGAAAATTTTGGCGAACCAACAGAAAATTATTTGCGGCTCTCATTGCCGAAGCCGAAACTCGTTGGTGAAGGATTGATGAAAGGGACTGTGCTTCATGTGGATCGTTTTGGAAACCTGATCACAAATATCAGACGAACCGACTATGACGAAGTACGATCAAAAATTCCGGGTGAAACATTCAAAACAGTAATAGGAAAACAAGAGATTAACGGACTCAAAGAATATTACGCTCAGGGCCAAAAAGGTGAATTATTGGCTTTGTTCGGCAGTTCTGATTTCCTTGAAATTGCGCAAACGCAAGGTTCAGCCGCAAAAACATTGGGAGCCGCGCGCGGAATGGAAGTCGGCATCCTGCTGAAATAATCCGCATATACCATTGCCAGCAAGAAGCCGGCGTTACATCATTAAAACTCCATGCCGACAAGTTATAAATATATCGATCACGAAAAAGCTTCTCGCAGAGGCAACTTTACTCACAAACTTCCTATAGTCCTCATTGCTTTCATCATCCTGTCAGCGGGAATTTATGGCTTTTACTTTTTCCAAACAAGAAATGTGGAAGAACAAATCCTAACCTCAAAATATGATGAAGCTACGGAAACTCTCGATCATTGGACCTGGCTTCCATTAGTGAATGGACGCGTTTACGAGGGGTTGGGAACGATTCGGCTCATCAAAGACGGCGAGCAATCCGCACAATCATATTTTTCGAAAGCCAGTTCCAAACTATTTTTTCGTCCGGTTGGTATTTGGCCTGACATTTTGAAGTCACTTTGGGTAAATGGACGCTATCAGGACGGTCTTTCCTATTCAAAGCACATTGAAAACTCAATTTCAGATCAACCACAACTTCATTTTTATAAATCAGGATTTCTTGCTGGAGAGAATATGCTTCAAGAAGCTTCTCGCGAGCTGCAGAAGGCTGGCAATATTCCTGAAATGACTAGCGAAATAGGACTATTGAAATCGGAAATTGAGCAACGCAATGCAACGGGTCAATTTGGTTTCTTAATCGATCGCGAAAATCTGCCCTTAGTAAAACTCAGTTTCAAAGGTGAGCCAACCTATCTTTCTGATTCGATTAAGCCAGTCTTAATGAATTCAGAATACAATCTTGTTGATGCCCTGAAGAAAGCTTCCCCAAAAAATCCCGCTGTTTTAACTCTTGATTACAGGATCCAGAATGCAGCACAAAAATCACTGTATCAATATGCAGGTGCCATTGTTCTCCTAGATATTAAAAAAGGTGACATTCTTGCAGCAGCTTCCAAATTAAAAGGAGTTGGCGCGAATCATCCTGAAGGCACATCGCTTGCAATGACAGGTCGATATGAGCCGGGCTCAATTATCAAAATGATCACGCTTGCAGGCAGCCTTGAGCATGGAGTGGATATGAGCAAAATAGTTCCATTTCAATGTGATGGTTATATTACACTTCAGGACAATAAGGCTTTATATGATTGGAAAAAACATGATCAGATAAAGGATGTCAACACTGCGACTGCTGTCTCATGCAATGTAGCCTTTGCACGAATGGGATTGGCCTTAAAACCTGCTGATTTGATCAATAACTTAAAGCAATTCGGGTTCGACTCCAAATTGGATGGAATGCTGCCGGTAGAGCTTGGAAAAATTAAGGAAGGTTCTATTGATGAACATTACCTTTCTAATCTTTCAATCGGACTTGAGTATTTAGAAATAACACCGCTTCATGCTGCGATGCTGGCTTCAGCGATTGCAAATGGCGGTGTTTGTGTTACACCTCGGCTGGTATCAGGATATCGAAACATTATTGGTTTACCTTTCGGAAATACTTCATCGACAGAATTCCGCAGGTTTATGAGCGAAAGAACCGCCAGGGTTCTCACTGAAGCGATGATAGATGTAGTAAAAAATACAGACGGCACAGGGCGTCGCGCTGCCCTGCCTTCATTTCCCTTCGCGATGAAAACTGGAACCGCCGGCGAAGGCGCCTCTGGTTATAATTCAATTATCATTGGCTTTGGACCAGTTCCGAATCCAAAGATCGCTTATGCTATTCTTCTCGAACATGCTGGAAAAGCTGAGTTTGAAGGGGCAAGAATTACCAGGTTGTTCCTGGAATCCATTCAAGGTTATATTTAACGCGATGCGAGATGCGGGATACGAGATGAGCGATGACAGATAAATCAGTGAAAGATGTTTATGTTTTGCAGGCGAAACGAACGCCGATTGGACGATTTGGCGGAGTATTTAAAGATATTCCCGCGGTTGAGTTAGGAATTCATGTCACAAAAGCACTTCTTGATGAAACTGGAATCAAGCCTGAAGAAATTGATGAAGCTATCTTTGGTCACGCGAGGCCTGCGGGTGCCGGCCCAAATCCAGCACGGCAGGTTTCGTATCGTTCCGGAATTCCAGATTCTGTTCCCGCATTTACAGTAAACAAAGCGTGCGGCTCAGGATTAAAAGCATTAATTCTTGGGACACAATCGATTCAACTCGGACAGGCCAGTTGTGTACTCGTTGGTGGAATCGAAAGCATGAGCCGCGTTCCATTCTTGCTGGATCAGGCTCGCTTTGATGGGTATCGTTTAGGCCACGGAAAATTGATTGATGCAATGTATCGTGATGGATTTCATTGTCCGATCAGCGACATGCTTATGGGTGAAACCGCTGAAAAGTTGGCACAAATCCATGACATTTCGCGTAAGGAACAAGATGAATTTGCGTTAGAGAGTCAGAAAAAAGCAGGACGTGCAATTCAAGAAGGAAGATTCAAGGATGAAATCGCGGCCGTACCTGTGAAGATCAAAAAAGAAACACAAATGATCACCCAGGATGAACATCCACGGCCTGAAACAACGCTGGATGGTCTCGCAAAATTGCAGCCGGTGTTCAGTGAAACGGGAACAGTTACAGCCGGAAATTCTTCAGGAATTACAGATGGCGCTTCAGCCATTTTAATTTGTAATGGAGACTTTCTGGAGAAGCATGGACTGAAACCATTGGCACGTGTGATCGGCTATGAAAAAGCAGGAGTTCCACCGGAAATAATGGGAATCGGTCCTGTGCCTGCGACACAAAAACTTCTCGAACGTCTGCAAATGAATTTGAGTGACTTTTCATTAATCGAACTCAATGAAGCGTTTGCAGCACAAGTCATCGCGGTAGATCGCATGATGCCAATGAATCGTGAAATTTTGAATGTGAATGGGGGATCCATTGCACTTGGCCATCCAATTGGATGTACAGGCGCACGCATTACAACAACTTTACTTCATGAGTTAAAGCGTCGAAGCGCTGGAAAGAAATCATACGGATTGGCTACACTCTGCATTAGCGGTGGCCTCGGTCTTTCCGTTGCGTACGAAAATTTGGCTTAGGGGGACTTATGGAATGGATGGATAACACAAAGGCTCCAAAACATATAGCTTGCTCAGAAAAAGACGGCATGTTTCAAATCACATTAAATAGGCCGCCCATAAACGCTTTCAATCTTGAAATGGTTGAAGAATTGAATGCGGCCGTTGCAAGCTTAATGTATCGATCGGATGTAAAACTAATTACATTTCTCGCAACAGGGAAAAATTTCTGCGGAGGATTTTCTCCTGAAGATTTTACCGATGATCGATCCTATCAATTAATTGAATCCTTTGGGCGCCTCTTTGAACAACTTCAAGAAACTGGAATTCCAGTTTTGTCAGTCGTAAAAGGTATGGCGCTTGGAGCCGGATTTGAGCTTGTTATGTTTTCCGATCTTGCGATTGCTTCGGAGACATCAAAGTTTGGTTTTCCAGAAATTCGGATCGGCCTAATCCCTGCAATCGCGTGCAATATGCTTCAAAAGTTAGTTCACCCAAAACGCGCGGCTGAATTGATTTTTACGGGCGATGTTATCCAGGCAAAAGAAGCGGAAACGTACGGTTTCATCAACAAAGCAGTTCCTGAAGATAAACTTCAAGAACAAGCAGGACTCATGGCAGGAAAACTTCTTCAATTTTCAGGTCCTGTGTTGCAAGCTGCAAAACGTGCAATGATTGCTTCACAGGGCAAGAACCTAACGGACAGTTTGCGCGCTGTTGAGGAAATTTATCTACAGCAATTGTTGAACCTTGATGATTCGAAAGAAGGAATGAAAGCGTTCACAGAAAAACGGAAACCCGTTTGGAAAAACCGGTAGGATTTTAACCGCAAAGGCACAGAGATGTTTCAAGGCGTTGATTTCTACAACATTGATGGTTTATTAAACGAAGAAGAACGGATGGTTCGCGATACGATCCGTTCGTTTGTTTCTGACAAAATCATTCCCATTATCGAAAAACATAATCGTGAAGCCACATTTCCTATTCACCTCGTGCCGCAACTTGCGGAACTAGGAGTACTTGGCGCGAACATCCAGGGATATGGTTGCGCGGGATTAAACAATGTCGCTTATGGGCTCATCATGCAAGAACTTGAACGCGGCGACAGCGGGATCCGCAGTTTTGCATCCGTGCAGGGTTCGCTCGTTATGTATCCTATATATAGATACGGCTCTGATGAACAAAAGAACCGATGGCTTCCGGAACTCGCAGCCGGACGCAAGATTGGATGCTTCGGACTCACTGAACCTGATTTCGGATCCAATCCTTCTGGCATGCTTACCAAAGCAGTACAGGATGGAAATCAGTGGATCATCAATGGAACAAAACGCTGGATTACAAATGGAAGCATTGCCGATATCGCGGTTGTTTGGGCGCGAACCGAAGATGGAATCCGCGGATTCCTTGTAGAAAAAGGTACGCCAGGCTTTATCACGCATGAACAAAAAGGAAAATGGTCGCTTCGCGCATCTGTAACATCCGAATTAATTCTTGAAGATTGCAAAGTTCCTGCAAATTCAATCTTGCCCGAAGCAAAAGGCATTGGCGGACCGTTAGGCTGTTTGAATCAAGCACGTTATGGAATCGCATGGGGAGCAATCGGAGCTGCCATGGCCTGTTATGATGAAGCCGTTACATATGCGAAAACTCGTATTCAATTCGATAAACCGATCGCATCGTTTCAGATGATTCAAGAGAAATTGACCTACATGCTTTCCGAAATCACAAAGGGACAGCTTCTTAATTTGCAGCTGGGACGCTTAAAAGATGATGGCAAGGTCACACCGCAGCAGGTATCACTCGGGAAGATGAACAATGTGTATCAGGCGCTTCTCATTGCACGAACTGCCCGCGATATTCTTGGCGCAAGCGGTATCACGGATGAATATCAAGTCGGCCGTCATATGTGCAATCTTGAATCGGTATTTACATATGAAGGTACACATAACATTCACACGTTAATTCTCGGCGAATGGATTACAGGTATTCCCGCTTATCGGTGAAGTTAATCCATGGAAAGACCGGTTATCGTTATCTCAGACCGGGCTAGAAAAAGGCTAAAAACCAAACATCCCTGGGTTTTTTCAAACGAAATAACAGAAAAGCCTGCGGAACTTCCTCCTGGCGAAATTGTTGAAATTCGTGATCCGCAAGGTCATCGTATTGCTCTTGGATATTACAATCCACATACATTAATCGCGGCCCGCATCCTTTCTTACCATTTTGAATTTAATCTTCATGAACGTATCACGAAAGCATTTGAATTTCGCAAGAAGCATTATGCTGAAGACATTTATCGCCTTGTTTATGGTGAATCGGACGGTTTGCCAGGATTGATTGTTGATCGTTATTCTGAAACGCTCGTTGTCCAAATTCTTACAGCAGGAATGGAACGTTTTAGAAATGAGATTATCGATTCGCTCATTCAAATAACTTCCCCCGCGCGTATTCTTCTCCGTAACGATTCTTCTTATCGCGAACTTGAAGGATTACCGAAATCAAACGAGTGGGTGCATGGAACACCCGTTGATAGCAGTATCGTTGAAGTCGATCGGCTGAAATTTGAAATCCAGTTTATAGAAGGACAAAAAACTGGATTCTTTTTGGATCAACAAACGAACAGACGCCGCTTGCGTGAGTATGCTCCGGGCCCAAGCATGTTAGATGTCTTTAGCTATTCGGGCGCATGGAGTATTTATGCAGCACAAGCTGGAGTGAAGGAAATTTCAGTGTTAGATTCTTCCGCAGAAGCTCTAAAAGGTGCGAGGCGAAATGCGGAGCTAAATAATTTCGAGATTTCATGCATTCAAGAAGATGCTTTTCATTTCTTGCGCAATGCCTACAGTTCTGAAAAAAGATACGACCTAATCGTGCTGGATCCGCCTGCTTTTGCAAAATCGAAAAAGTATCTCATCGATGCAGTTAAGGGTTATCGCGAGATCAATGTGCGTGCGATGAAGTTGTTGAATCGCGATGGTGTGTTAGTTACCTGTTCGTGCTCTCAACCGCTGACGCCAGAACTTTTCGTTGATGTATTACGCCAGGCAGCAGCTGATTCCGGCCGCAGCTTCCAATTCCGCGAGCTGTTGATGCACCCGCTCGATCATCCAGTCCTGTTAAATTTCCCCGAATCGCTCTATTTGAAATGCGCCTTTCTGCAGGTTTCAGGTTGATTAACCACAAAGGCACAAGTTATTTCGTAGCGCGGTGTTGACCTATAAATTGTCCGATTTGATAGCCGAGGGCATCGCACATTTTTAGGAGCTGTCGATCAGGTTGATGAATGTGCCGGCTGAAGAATTCCATAGCGGCGATTACCTCGCCCTCGAAACGGATCGGAAAAGCAAAGCCTGCATGGAGTCCATTCTTAATAGCAGCAGGAGTGCGTGGAAAATTTCGATCTTCTACAATATTCGCGATCCACATCGGCTCACTCTCCGATAATACACGACCGGGGAGTCCTAAACCTGGTGGAAACAAAATTTTTCGCGTTAGCATTTCGAACTCAGGAATATTTACACTCTCAGAATGCCAGAGTTCCAAACACTGAAGAACATTTTGATTCCGATCGTTATCATAAAATACACCGACATCCCATCCGATATTTTCGCAAATAGCTTTCAGAATTTCCGTTATTACCTGATCTACATCTCTTCCTTCAGCAAGGATTGAAGTCACTGCAGAATGCGCTGCTAAACGCCGTTCAGCATTCTTTCGAGGCGTGATGTCCTGAAATGCCGCGATCGCGTGTGTAATGTTGCCAAATCGATTGATAATAGGAGTCGCCCAAACGTGAATCGATAAAATTCCATCAGGCCGTCTAATTTCCATGTCCTCCACTTCAGTGGCCAATCCTGAAAGTGCACGAACAATTGGAATTTCTTCAGCAGGATACTCGTTGTCGGTTCCTTCAATATAAATCTGGTAAACATCGGCAAGTTGATCTGTTTCGGTTGAAGGAGCAATTCCTCTTCCTAAGAGTTGAATGGCAGTTTGGTTTGCATAATATGGTTTGCCCGAAGCATTCAAAACAAAAACACCTACGGGAAGTTTTTCCATGAAACGGAAAAACGTCAGCTCGCTCTCTTGAAGTTCTTCGCTTTTCTTTTTAATTTCCTGCCGCAGTAAGACAGCAGCCGACAATTCCAAACTTGCCCATTCGCTTAGATCAGCAAGTTGAGTCAGATCTGCTTCACTCAACGTTCGTGGTTTATGATCTGCGATGCACATTGTGCCGATCTTGCGCCCACCAGGACCTAAAAGAGGGCAACCAGCATAAAACCGGATGCCATTTTCCTTAGTAACGAGCGGATTATCGGCAAACCGTGGATCACGATGAGCATCAGGAACGTGCAGAATTTGGTCTTCAAGAATTGCATGACCGCAAAATGAAATGTCTCTTGATGTTTCGCGTTCAGTAACACCCTGGCAGGATTTAAACCATTGCCGGTTTGTATCAACCAGACTAATCAGCGCGATCGGTACATCAAAAAGGCGAGTTGCGGTGCGTGTGATGCGATCAAATCGAACTTCGGCAGGAGTATCAAGAATTCCCAGATTGTGTAGTTCATCAATCCGTTCTTTTTCATCTACGGGCAGTGCAGGTGTAATCATCAATGCCTCGATGCAATCATTATATTGGAAAGAGAGGATGGAGGATAGCAAGAGCTTACTATTCGCTATCTTCTATCCTTATCCTCACACAGCGACTTTGTGGTTAATTCTATGTTGTTCATTTTTGAACGGCTGCTTCCCGATTGTGGAACAATTCCAGGTCAATCTTTAGGTTTCACGTCGTACCTCTCAGTTGGCATCCTCTTTGCTATTTGCAGAAACAACTATGACCGCAATTTGGCAAGACCTACGCTACGGTCTCCGAATGTTATTGAAGAATCGGGGGCTTACGATGATCGCAATTATCACTCTAGCGATTGGTGTCGGAGCCAATACAGCTATCTTCAGTCTTGTTTATTCATTGTTGATGCGTCCGCTTCCTTATCCTGAATCCGATCGAATTTTGTTTATCCAGGATGCCGACCCGAATGGGAAATGGCCTGTAACCAAGCCTGAATTTCTCGAATTTCGTGATCAGAGCAAAAGCTTTGATGCATTGGCTGCAATGGATTGGGATTGGGTAAGCATTACGAGTTCTTCAGAACCGATGCGTGTTCTGGCAAGTAGAACGTCTGCAGAATTTTTGTCGGTGTTAGGCGTTCGGCCCGCACTCGGACGATGGTTCACGCCTGCAGAAGATCAATCAGGCTCCGATCCTGTAGTTGTGATTAGCAATGGTTTGTGGAAAAGAACGTTTGGTAAAGATGAAAACATTCTGGGAAAAACGATTACGATGAACGACGTTCAACGTACTGTAATTGGGGTAATGCCGGATGGATTTCAATTCTTTGACGATCGCGTTGAAGTCTGGCTCCCAATTATGATTGAACGCTCGAAGTTTGATGAAACTTCTCTTGTTAATCACAACATTAATGTAGTCGGTCGCTTGAAACCTGGCGTAAGCACTACGGTTGCTACCACTGAAATGACGCGAATCGCACAAGAGATGTACCGCACTCAATATCCGAAATATTATGATGCAACCAATCGCGTCGATCTTGAACCGATTCGCAATTCGCTCGTAGGTAGCGTGAAAAAAGCGCTATTGCTTCTATTTGGGGCTGTTGGTTTTGTTTTGCTGATAGCCTGTGCAAACGTCGCTAATCTTTTTATGGCGAAAGGGGAAACAAGGCACAAGGAGATCGCAATCCGCACCGCTTTAGGTGCAAATTTGAAGGACATCGTACGACTCCTATTTGTTGAAAGTACAATGCTTGCAATCCTGGGTGGACTCATGGGTCTGCTGATCGCATTCTGGGCTCTCGATTCAGTGGTTGCGATTTCTCCAACAGAAATATTGGGACTGAAAGATGTCAAGATCGATTCTCATATACTCTTTTTCACACTTTTGCTGTCCATATTTTCCGGCCTTCTGTTTGGTCTTGCTCCCGCTTATCAAATGCTCCGTGTGAATGTGCAATTCTTTTTGAAAGAAGGCGGGCGAGGAATCACCTCAGGAGTTCGCGGAAAACAAATGCACCGCATTCTTGTTGTTTCAGAAATTGCTCTTGCAGTCATTTTAGTAACAGGCGCAGGATTATTAATTAAAAGCTTCTACAACTTGCAGAAAGTTTCACCGGGCTTTACAACAAAGAATATTTTGATGGTCCGGTTTGATTTACCGGAGACTCGTTATCCCAGAACTTCGGATGCTGCAGCGTTTTATACGCAATTACTGGATCGCATCAAATCACTAAATGAAGTTGAATCTGCAGCTCAAGCCGTCTTTTTGCCTTTATATAATTCCGACAGTAATTGGGGGTTCGAACTTGAAGGCAAAACCAATGACATTCATAGCGCTTTCTATAATCTCGTTAGTGAGGATTATTTCCGAACCTTGAAAATTCCGCTACGCAACGGGAGATTTTTCTTAAAACAAGATCAAGAAAAATCAGAAGGAGCCGTGATTATCAATGAAACGATGGCACGCAAATACTGGCCTGATGTTGATCCGATTGGAAAACGGATCAATGTTAACCTTGGACCACAGATTTGGAGAGAAATCGTTGGTGTAGTTGGGGATGTGAAAAACTCAAATCTCAGCCAGAGCCCTGAGTCTCAAATGTATTTTCCGCTGATTGATGTCCCGTTTGCATCGATAAGAATGGGCACCCTAATTGTTCGAACCCGATCGAACCCTTCGCAGCTCTTAGGCATTATTAAGTCAGATATTCAATCGATGGATCGCAATCTTCCATTAGCAACGGTCAAAACAATGGAAGAGGTTGTTTCAAAATCCATGGCTGAGCCTCGATTTACAACGATCCTGCTGGCCATTTTTGCTTTCGTTGCATTGTTGCTGGCTGCAGTTGGAATCTATGGTGTGATTTCTTACTCTGTTGCACAACGTGTTCACGAAATTGGGCTTCGTATGGTTCTTGGCGCGCGTAAAAGTGAAATCTTAAAGCTGGTTGTTGGTCAGAGTGTTGTTCTTACAGCAATCGGACTAACGATCGGTATTGTGTGTGCCGCACTATTGACCCGGTTCGTGACAAGCTTACTCTTTGAAGTGAGCCCAACGGATCCGGTGACGTATATCTTGATTTCCTTCTTACTTGGAGCCGTTGCAATATCAGCGAGCTATATTCCTGCGCGCAAAGCAACCCAGGTCGATCCCAACATCGCCTTGCGATACGAGTGAAGGCTGGCGAGGCACCGGCGTTACTTTCCTGCCACAACTTGTTCGATTACAAATTCTGCAGACAGAGGCAAATGATCGGATGCAATCAGTGTCTCTCGACTCCTTTCAACTTTGAGATTCTTCACCTTGAGTGGCGGATCGTGATAAATATGATCCAGATGTAGAAATGGAAGGATTCCCGGATACGTCTTTGATCGTTTTAGATGTTTTTTAACATCGACAGCTGCCATCCGTTCAGAAAGCATTTTTGAAACCAATCCGCGAGTCCACTCGTTAAAATCGCCTAATAGAAGACGCGTACCGATCAATTGTTCATCCAACAAAATTGTAGATGTAAGTAACCTGCGGGCTTGACTTCGTCGTTCCAGAAATGCGGTACCGAGATGAACATTAAATACATGTAGCAAAGACTGTTCAAATTCCAAATCAGCGCGCAAGACGCCGCGTCTTTCGCGGCCATGAACGCTTAAATCGTGATTTTTGTAATTCACAATTGGAAGCCGGCTCAGAATTACGTTGCCATAACTTCCGCCTTTATGTTTGCGATTTTCGCCGCAGCAATAACTCATGCCAAGCTCATGAGCAATGTACTCAGCCTGATTCTCTTCTGGATTCTTGTCGGCCATGCTTACAACTTCCTGTAGCGCAATGACGTCAGCATTCAACTTTTTAAGTACATTGGCAATACGATCCGGCCGCGTTCTACCATCCAGTCCACGAGCCTTATGGATGTTGTATGTCACAACGTGTAATGGTTTCGATATTCCGGATTTCATTGCTGCCTTTCTAAGATCCTGCCAGCATTTTCAACTACTTTCTCAGCTATAGATCGATTTTTCCATTCCTCTAAAGTGATTTCTTCGCTATTTTCAACATCTTTTTCGAAGTCTTCCATCAAACGCGCGGCAAAAGCTTTATCAAATCCAATCAGGTTTGTTTCATCATTTAGACCAAATGATCGATTATCAAAATTTGTCGAACCAACAACGCTGCAGAGATCATCGATAATCATGATTTTTGCATGCATCATCGTTGGTTGATACTCAAAAATGCGTACGCCTGCTTTCAACAAATCGCCATAAAGACGCCTGCTGGAATGTCTTGTCAAAAGATGATCCGATTTGTGCCCGGGCGTAATAATCCGAATCTTCACACCACGATTCACGCCATCGATCATTTCTTTTCGTGCACCTGCATCAGGTAAAAAATAAGGTGTTGCGATACAGACACTCTTTGAAGCGCACGCCAACACAGCCTGAAAAATAACACGCGATCTAGTTGAACGTCCTGCCGATGGCGAACTGTCCACAACAAGAGCAGTAACATCACCTTTTGCTTCCAATACCGGAAAACATTCTTTACATGTGATAATTTCACCCGAAGATTCGAGCCAGTTCTCGGTAAATGTCGATTGAAGCCCGCGTACCGCTGGACCCTCTACTCGCACCATGGTATCCCGCCACTTTGGATGGCCGCGCTTTCCGTAAGCCCATTGATCGGCAAAACCTGAGCCACCCATAAAACCAACTTTACCATCCACAATAATAAGCTCGCGATGCGTACGATTGTTTAATCTTGGTATTAAATGAAGTCGAAACGGATGATACCATTCAACTTTACCGCCAGCTTTTTTTAGTTCGTCAAAATAGCTATTCGGTGTAAGGAAATTACCGATTGCATCCACAACGACTCTCACTGCGACTCCCGCTTTTGCTCTTTCTGTTAGTACTTTCAAGAACCGCTTCGTTAATTTACCCTTATTAAAAATGTATGCTTCAAGATGGATGCTGTGTTTTGCTTTTTGGATAGCATCAAGTTCCGCCTCATAGTAAGAATCACCATTCGTCAGCACTTCGATCTTGTTCTTCTTATATGTAGGCGAGCTGCTTAAAGCTTCAAGCACAGGGAAACAATCTTCTGGTGCCGACGACATTTTAGGCCTTCGGGCAATTCGATATTCGAGTCCTGGTTCAAAAAGAAAGAGGTAGAGTGTAAGGGTTTGGAATGCGAGAGCAATAAGAGCAAGAACAAGAAAAAGTGATGAGTCTATCACTTGTGTCGTGAACTTGTACCTGCGCTCGGAGATTTAGGCGCAACCGTCTGTGTTCGTGTGTGATTTTGTGGTCGTGAATTGTTCATCGGTTGAAAACGATTTTGTGTTCCTGAATGATTATTTGATCTTGATTGTGAATTCCTCGCGGCAGGAGCGCCCCACGGTTTGTCGTAATTGTAATGATCACGTCCGAATTTCTCGCGACGGCGATGATCCGGCTTTACCGGATAATATGGATAGTACGGATAATAACCTCCGCCGTATTCCGGATATAAAGGAATTCCAGAATCATAATATGGGTCTTCTTGATATTCCTCATCGTCTTCATATCGTTGCGGTTCTTCGTGCCGAACAGTAACGAGTACTTCACGGGAAGGCGGTGCTGTTTCGCGAACAACTTCCGGTTCAGGATTAGGCGGCGGCGGTGGCCCCATTCTTTTGCCGTTTTCATCCAGGTTGGTAACCATTAGAATCGGTTTGCCTTTCTTGTCTCTTGTTTGAAAAGCACGAAGGTCCTTCGTGATGTAAACGGATTCTCCTTCTTGTTTCGGCATTATTTTGCTTTCACTTGGCGAAAGATTCATTAGATATTCAATGACACGTTCACTGACACCTTTTTCCCGCAGCAAAATAATATCTTCAGCGGTCAAAGAGCGATCCAATCCCTCCCTTTGGACAAGTTCGAGGATTAAATCATCTTTTGTTTTTAATTCAGCCAGCTTCCCAATTTGGTCAACACTCACTGCTCCAACGCTGCTGACAGCAAGAAGGAAACAAAGAAGAAGCGCGATTTTCATACTCCAAAGTATAGGCTATTCGAGAGGAAAATGCATAGTAGGGGCGGGTCTTAGACCCGCCCGTATATATTATTGGCACATTCCATTCGGGCGGGTCTTAGACCCGCCCCTACTTTTTAAATCCAATTCGTTTTATGATGGAACGCTTAAAAAACGTCGTGGAGGCACACTATGACTGAAGTAAAAATAGGCGTAATCGGAGGAAGTGGTCTTTACCAGATGAACGAATTGAAAGACGTCGAAGAGGTAAGAATTAACACGCCGTTTGGTGAGCCTTCGGATGCCTTTATTCTAGGAATTCTTGGAGACAAAAAGATTGCATTTCTTTCCAGGCATGGCCGGGGTCATCGAATCACACCAACGGACATCAATTACAGAGCCAATATTTATGGCTTCAAAAAACTCGGGGTTGAGTGGCTCGTTTCAGTCAGCGCAGTGGGAAGCATGAAAGAGCATATCAAGCCGCTGGATTTTGTTGTGCCGGACCAGTTTTATGACAATACGAAACACCGTATCGGCACATTCTTTGGCAATGGGATTGTTGGTCATGTTGGCCTTGCAAATCCTGTTTGTCCGCATCTTGCATCGCTGATCGAAAAAAGCTGCCGCGCGAACGGAGTCACGACACATAAAGGCGGCACGTATATTTGCATTGAAGGGCCTCAATTTTCCACGAAGGGTGAATCACGAATCTATCGCCAGTGGGGTGTTGATATCATTGGAATGACCAATATGCCTGAAGCAAAACTCGCGCGCGAAGCAGAAATCTGTTACGCAACAATGGCTCTTGTGACAGACTTTGATTGCTGGCATGAATCGGAAGAAGTTGTCACAATCGATGCAGTCATCGCGACCCTGATGAAAAACGTTAACAACGCGCGAACGATTTTGCGAACGATCGTTCAAGGTTTTCCCATCAGCAGAGAGTGTGAATGCGCTACAGCTCTTGCAAGCGGTGTAATTACTGAGAAAGTGCATGTTTCGGAAAAGACGCTGAAGGATCTGGATTTGATTGTCGGAAAGTACGTTAAATAAAGGAGACGCACTATGAGTTCGATTGTTGTCATTGGGACCGTTGCATTTGATTCAATCAAGACTCCGTTAGCTGAAGCGCCAGAGGTACTTGGAGGCTCAGCAACATTTTTTGCAATGGCTGCACACTTATTCGCAAAGATAAATCTTGTCGCTATTGTTGGAAAGGACTTTCCCAATCAATATATTCGCTTGTTTGAAGAACGAGGAATTAATATAGAGGGACTTGTACGTTCGGAAGGTAGAACTTTTCGATGGACCGGCGAATACGAAGAAAATATGAACGTTCGCCACACAATTGAAACTCAATTAAATGTACTTGAAGAATTCAAAGCTGAACTCCCGCAATCCTATCGCAACACTCCAGTAGCATTTCTTGCAAACATCAATCCGGATTTGCAGCTCAAAGTACTGGATCAACTTGAAAAACCTGAACTGGTTTGCTGTGACACGATGAACCTATGGATCGTAAACGCGCGACCGGACCTTGAAAAAGTATTAAAGCGGGTGGATTTTTTCATTATTTCCGAAGAAGAAGCGCAAATGTTGAGTGGCGATCACAATGTAATTCGTGGCGCAAAAAGCGTTTTAAAGATGGGGAAATTTTCGTTATTGATAAAACGTGGTGGCTATGGAGCAATTCTTTTTACGCAGCAAGGTGAGATTTTTGCAATTCCAGCATTCCCTCTTGAAAATGTAATTGATCCCACAGGCGCTGGCGATACATTCGCCGGAGGATTTGTTGGCTACCTTGCAGCACAAAAACGGATTGATCTTCCTTCGATTCAAAAGGCGATGATGTTTGGAAATATTGCTGCCTCTTTTTGTGTTGAAGGATTCAGCGTGGAAAAGCTTGCACAACTCACGCGCGAAAATCTGCAGACTCGTCTTCGTGAGTTTCTAAGAATGACTCACCTTCATTCTGGTACTACGGATGTTGAATAAGCTGGTCTATTCGCCGGCTCTGTTTTTCTACTTGCTGATCGGGACGGTTTTATCTACAGCAATCGGATTCTGGGTTTCCAATCAATATTTGCTGCCGGTATTGAATGTTCTTATTCCATATCCGGTTATGTATAAACTTCTTGTCGATGAAAGACGTCCGAGAGCCTTCGGCGCAATGCTTTTTTGGGCGTTATGCATGGGTGTCATTACGACATGGGCTGTTGTGAATTTTCCGGAACTCGCAAACGCATCTATTTTTTATGGTTCCACATACAAACAAGAAATGTTTCAGTGGATCCGTACGGGAGTAGGATCTGAAGGAAATCCTGCGAAATTTATTCCGCTGCATTTAGTGCATCTCATTATTTTTTGTGTTCTTTCCGCTTTATCTGCCGGCTTCTTATCGTTATTGATGGGTGCATTCTTGATGAATTACATGAGTTATTACGTGGGATCGCTGATCGCTGCATCTTCTGATCCATTGCTCGCCTCAATGATGGGATGGCACCCCTGGTCAGTGATTCGTGTTATTTCGTTTGTCATCCTGGGAGTGATTCTTGCAGAACCTACCATCTGTAAAATTGTGAAAAGAGATTACAATTATTCAGAAATACGTCCGTTTTTCTGGGCTGCTATTACAGGAATCGCTCTTGATCTCGTAATCAAAGCATTGCTTGCCCCATGGTGGGGCTTGATGCTTCGCAAAATTATTCAATAACTTTTTACCGCAGAGACGTAAAGAGGAGCCGTTATGAAAAAGTGGTTGTTGGTGCTTCTGCCCTGTTTAGTCCTTGCATCATTCGCTGCAGCTTTGAAAGACACTCCCAAAGCTGAGAAAAAGGCCAACCTTGCATTACGAAATGGCAAAATTTACACGATGAATTCCTCGCGTTCATGGGCTGAATCAATTGCAATACAGGATGGGAAAATTATTTACATTGGCGAAGATGCGGGCATAGCTCCCTGGTTAGACGAAAGCACACAATCCATTGATCTTCGTGGAAAATTTGTGATGCCGTCATTCATCGATTCACATGTTCATCCAGTCGAAGCGGGCGTAAGTATGGATCGGTGTGATGTCCTTGGGTTGGAAAACAAGGAGCAAATTCTGGCAAAGTTAACGGAATGTGCGAAAGCAACTCCTGATGCCGCATGGCTTCTTGGAAGTGGATGGGCCTTGCCGGCATTTCCGCAGGCGAATCCACAAAAGGAATGGCTCGATGCAATTGCACCAGATCGTCCGGCGTTGATCACTGGCGCAGATGGTCATTCTGCATGGGCTAATTCAAAAGCGTTGGAAGTTTCGGGAGTAACCAAAGATACTCCCGATCCAAAGGATGGACGCATCGAACGCAATGCAAATAGAGAGCCTACCGGAACTTTGCGTGAAACTGCAATCGATCTTGTGCAAAAACATGCTCCCAGAGCCACACTAGAAGAAAGCCTTACAGGCCTTCAAAAAGCTTTAAAGGAAATGCACCGCTTTGGTATCACTGGATATCAAGATGCAGTTGTGACTGCAGATATCTTACCCGGCGAATATTTCATTCAAGGCGGGATCATGACATACAGCGAAGCCGAAAAGCGTGGAATTCTTAATGCAAGAGTCACTGGCGCAATGCTTGCGGATCCAGATGGGGATTTGAAAAAAATTCTGGATCAGGTGATCGCCTTTAAAAAGCTTCGCGAAGATTTCCGCACTAAAAATTTTTCCCCAACTTCTATCAAGATTTTTGAGGATGGTGTGATAGAAGCTCATACAGCTGCAATGCTGCATCCCTATCTGGATAAAGGAGACGACACTGGAAAGTTGATCTGGGAACCTGAAATACTGAACCCCTTTGTTGAGCTATTGGATAAGGAAAAGTTTCAGATCCATTTTCATGCGATTGGCGACCGTGCAGTCCGGATTGCATTAAATGCCCTGGAATCCGCACGCAAACAGAATGGACCCCGTGATGCACGCCCTCTTCTGGCGCATATTGAATTGATCGACCCAGGTGACGTTCCACGATTTGCTAAGATTGGCGCTATTCCCTGCTTTCAGCCACTTTGGGGGTTCGCAGATGCGTATATCACCGATCTCACAATTCCAAGATTGGGACCTGATCGATCACGCTGGATTTATCCGATGAAAAGCGTTGCCAATACAGGTGCTGTGATGGCGATGGGAAGTGATTGGAATGTTTCTTCAGTGAATCCACTTGAAGGGATTGAAGTAGCTGTGACGCGTATGAATTATGAAGGGGCAAAGAGTGACACTGAAGTATTCATTCCCGATGAACGTCTTGATCTACCTACAGCAATTGCTGCTTACACAATTGGTGGAGCTCACGCAAACTTTTGGGAAAAGGAAACAGGAAGTCTGGAAACTGGAAAGTCCGCGGACTTAATTGTTCTATCAAATAATGTTTTTGAAGTTCCACCTTCTGAAATTTCAGAAGCATTAGTAATTCTGACTTTGTTCAAGGGCAAACCGGTTTACACAGATCCATCCTTCTCTTTGCTGCGGTAGGTAGTAGCAAAAGCTCTAGCCCCCGGCGGTGACGCGAGATTATCGATCTGAGCCTTAGAAGCGAGCAGTGGGAGCTGAGGAGCAGGGGAGCGGGGTAACGATTGTCCTCCGCACTTCTGCTCCTCCGCTCCTCGGCAGTATCTTAAAACTCAAATCGACAGTCTGGTGACGCTAGGAACTAATTTCACAATTTCTCTCGAAACTAACGGTCGGCGTGATCAAGAAGATCGCCTGGGGGTCGGGCGATTAGAAAGGAAATGAACGAAAGTCCCCAGAATGAGAGTAGGATCAGCAGATTTCCTGAAAGAAAAAAGATTACCAGACCCAAAATAGCTGGAACTTCAGAGAGCGCGAAAAGCAAAACACTTCGGCTAACGATAAACCTTCGTTGAGCTTCTCCAACCGCAATTGGTGTAATTTCTTCAGTAAAAGATTTCTTCTTTAACCAGGAAACAAACATGACATCAATTAACGAGATGGCCATAAGAACGCCCATCAAAGTCAGGTAGAGTCCACGATCTGCGACAGGCTTCCATCCACTGCGTGAGAGCATAAAGGCAATAATCAAATAAATGAATGTGGAGCCGAATAATGCTGCCCAGATTAAGTTGATTGTGGTTGATGTTTTTTGAAGTGTCTTATTGTTCATCTTTGCATCTTGGCGGTTAAAGCAAAAGGCCGCAAGGACTGCAAATTTCACAAAGAAAACTTTGCGGCCTTTGCGGTTCCTTGCGGCCCAACAATAGCGGGGATCGGATTTGAACCTTTGACCTTTGGGTTATGAGCCCAACGAGCTACCAGACTGCTCCACCCCGCAATGAAACAACCATTATAGGTATCACTAACCTCAAGGTCAAGGAAAGTTCTGCTTTTGCGTCTTTGCGGTTAATTCTTCTCTTCGGGAACGATGAGGACTGTATCTTGAGGGGAAACGTATTGCAGTTCTTCGCGTGCTATCTTTTCAACGAGAGCAGGATCGTGTCTCAATCGCTTAATTTCATCTGCAGACTTCTTATTTTCAAGAGCGAGTCTGTAATTCTCCATTAGCACTCTGTCATACTCAGCATTCAGCTCACGCAAACGGATAATTCCGCTTTGTCCAAAAAAGAAACTTAATGTAAATGAAAGAGCGACTGCAGCGCAGATTACAAGTAAGCCAGGGAATTTCCGTTTTTCCTTTTTCTTAATTTCGTTCATTGATGTATTAACGCTTCAGTACTCTTCATTAATCGCTGAAGTGCTTCCTGATTGTCGCTTTCCGCATAAACCCGCACAAGTTGTTCGGTGCCTGAAATCCGAGCAAGCACCCAGCTCCCATCCTCCATGATCATCTTTAAACCATCAATCGTGTTTACATTAGTGACCTGTTTTCCGTTAAACGTTTTTGGAGGATGTGCAGCCAGTTCATGAACGCGCTTTCCAAGTTGTTCCGAAAATTTGTAACTCTTTCGCTGGTTCACTCTATAACCATATGTACGGAAAAGTTGATCCAACTGACTGCGTAAACTCTCTTGCCGTGTCGCAACCATTTCAGCAACAAGAAGGCACGTTAAAATTCCATCTTTCTCAGGTAGATGCCCTTGCACAGACAATCCTGCACTCTCTTCACATCCTAGAATAATTTTTTGATCTAAGAACAATTCAGCTAGATATTTGAATCCGACAGGCGTCACAAGGACCGGCAGTCCGTGCTTCTTTGCAATCGCGTCAATCAAATGAGTTGTTGCCACACTTCGAGCAACACTCCCTTTCCACTTACGATCCTGAACCAGATAATCTAGAAGGAGTGCGAGAGTATCATTCGGAGTTATGTACGTTCCATCTGAATCAATAATGCCAAACCGATCGGCGTCACCGTCGGTTGCAACACCGAGATGGAACTGCTTGGATGTAACAAGCGATTTTAATTCCTGTAGATTCTCATCCGATGCTTCCGGACCATATCCTCCAAAATATGGATCTCTGAAATTATGAAGAACTTCGACCGCACAACCTCTTTCAATTAAATACCGTTCTAAATAATCACGAGCTGTGCCCCAAAGAGTATCCACGGCGATCTTAAGTGATGGAGTGAGACGATCAAACTTCACTGTGTTGTTTAAAAGGTTCAAGTACGCTTCTTGTGGTGAAAATTCTTCGATCAACGCTTCATCAAGGTAATAAAAAGATGGCGGATGAGATTCAAGCTTGCGGATTTCTCTTTCAATCTGTTCTGTTACATCGGGAAGTGCTGCAGCTCCTTTATGCGTCGATAATTTTAAGCCGCTATATTCAGGTGGATTATGACTGGCAGTGAAGTTTATCCCGGCTTGCGCCTCTTTTCGCATAATCGCAGAAGCAAGCGCAGGTGTGGGCGCATCCCGGTCAACAAGATACGCAGGGATCCGATTATTGGATACGATGCGGGCACATTCACGCGCAAATTTTTCGGATAAGAATCGGGTGTCATACCCAATAACGACTCCCTTTCCTGGCGGACGTTCACGCGAAATGTAATTTGCAATTGCTTGTGAAACAAGACGAACATTACTGAATGTAAATTCGTCACTAATAATGCCGCGCCACCCAGCCGTTCCAAAACGGATCATGAAATCTCCAGCTACGTTTTCGTATTATAAACTCTCCTCGAGAAAAAGGCGAGAGCCATACGCGATGCGGTAGGCTCCCCTGCTCCTCCGCACCCCTGCTCCCCTGCGGGTACTAAGTAGAACGGCGGTACCTATATCTGATCCAAAGCATAACCAAGATCACCAATCAAATCTTCCACATCTTCAATACCAACAGAAAGTCTGACGATTCCATCTGTTAATCCCATTTGAAGCCGTTTGTCTTTTGGAATACTCGCATGTGTCATCGTGACAGGATGTCCTATCAACGACTCCACACCACCTAAACTTTCTGCAAGTGCAAATATTCTTACAGACTCAGCAACAGTTTTTGCTTTCTCAAGACTGCCAACATCAAATGAAATCATCCCGCCAAATCCTGAACATTGCTTCCGCGCCAGCTCATGCTGTGGATGCGTCGATAATCCCGGATAGTAAACATGTTGTACTTTCTTCACATGCTGCAAGTATTCGGCGATGCTGGCTGCATTTTCATTGTGCTTTTCCATCCGAAGAGCGAGAGTCTTAATGCCTCGTAAAACGAGAAATGCTTCAAACGGTGCGAGCACTGCCCCGACTGAATTTTGAAGGAATCCCATCTTCGCTGCCAATTCTTCAGTTGCAACAACCATCACACCCCCGACTCCATCACTGTGGCCGTTTAAGTATTTTGTGCTGCTATGAAGAACAATATCAGCTCCCAATGTTATGGGCCGCTGAAAATAGGGACTCATGAATGTGTTGTCCACCACTAACAAAAAATTCATTTCTTTGCAGTAGCTGGCAGTGAGCCGTAGATCAGTTAGCGTCAGCAGCGGATTCGTCGGTGTCTCTATAAATACCATACGGGTATTCGGACGTGATTCATTTCGAATATTTTCAAGATTTGAAGTATCAATAAAACTGAATTCCAGGCCCAGGTTGGAAAGCACCTGCGTAAAGACGCGATACGTTCCGCCATATACGTTGTCGGTAACAATTACGTGATCCCCGGACCTTAGCAAAAGGAGCGCAGTCGTAATCGACGCCATTCCCGATGAAAATCCAAATCCTGCGAACCCATGTTCGAGTACTGCGATATTTTTTTCCAGTGCAAGACGCGTAGGATTTGAAGTGCGGGCATATTCAAAGCCTTTATGTTTGCCCAAGCCTTGTTGAACGAATGTTGAGGTTTGATAAATCGGAACTGTTACTGCTCCAGTAGCCGGATCTGGCTCCTGGCCGCCGTGAATCGCATCAGTTGAAAAACCCATTGGCCCTCCTAAAAGTAAAGTGGGTATCTTATTACATTTTAACCGCGGAGGCACAGAGAAAATTAGGGGAGGCTGTCGGATTGGGCAGCTGGCACGGCTTCATTTTGCAATACTTCAATCTTTCGATCGGCTTCTTCGCGCATCGAAATTGAGAGTCCAGGCAAAGCTTTTATGTTGATGTACTGATCGATAGCATGGCCATATCGCTTTTGTCTGCGATAGGCTTCAGCTTTCATTCTGTAGGCGGCTATTTTTTGAGGGAAATCTGCGCTTGGAAGATCGATCGCTTCAAGAGCTTTTATGGCTGCCTCATCATGATCCAATTCAAGCCAATAACGGGCAAGCAGTAATCTTGCTTTTGCTGCAGCAGTCCCTTTTGGAATGAGCGGAGTCTTCGAAAGAATTTCGATCGCTTCTTCAATTTCACCCTGCTTATAATTCGCAATTGCCTGTTCACAAATGCCATTAATTTTTTGATTCGCTACAACCTGAGAAGAATACGATGGAACTTGCATTGTCATAGCCGAAGCTATGGATGTTTTCGGAATCAGTTTAAGAACATGAAGACCGGTGATTGTTATAGCAAACATCAGAACCATTGCTGCAAGTGTAAAATTGCCCTGCAATGCGCTCCAATTCTGCCAAATCGGACGCTCTTTGCGCCTGTAAAAATCCTGCCAGCGAACCCATTTCGCATCGTTTGGCGACAGAACCGCATCCTTATCCTGCGTTTGTAGGATTTGTCTGATTTGAGTTGCCGCAAATGTATCTCCCGGCGCAATTTTTAAGATCCGTTTGTAATAACCTACACATTGAATTAATTCACCGCGTGATTTTGCAAGTGTTGCTAAACGCTGCAAAATCTGAATATTTTCCGGATTGGCACGCAGAGATTGTTCGAGTTGAACAATTTTGGGATCGGACTGATCACCCTGATTGTAGCCTAATCTCGTGCAAACCGATTTAATCTCAGCATCAATTGTTTTTTCTTTGGGCCTCAAAAACTGAGCCCGCGATAAGGCGATCAAAGCCCGATCCCATTGTTCTTGCAACTGAAATTGTTCAGCCTGCTGAATGTATTCTTCCGAACGAAGAATATTTAACTGTTCAACCGACTGAGCAGGTTTCTTCAAGAAATTCGCAAGAACTTCATACGAACGGACATCACCAAAATGGTCCACATAACCATCGAGTTTGTGAAGAGCATCTTCTGCATTCTGAAGACGTTTGCTTAATTCTTTTTCAATCATCCCTTCGACTAACTCTTCAAGAACAGCCGGCAAAGTAGGATCAAGCTCAAACAGGAGTTTTGCATTGCAAGCTGTAATCTGCATTGTGGTCCACTCTGATCTTTCTTCCAGAAATGGATGCTGACCTGAAAGCATTTTGTAAGTGATGACGCCAGAAGAAAAAAGATCACAACGATGGTCCGCTTCCTTTCCTAATAAATGTTCAGGCGCCAGATACATTTGTTGTTTTCGTTTAATCCGCGTTTGAACCTGCTTTATGAACGTGTTTTTCAGATCAAGGAACTGAAAATCATCAATCTTAACGACACCATTGTTTGATAACAGTACTTTGGCAGGATTCAACATTCCGTGAAAAATACCGATGCTGTGCGCGTATTGTAAACCACGCAAAACTTCTTGAAGGATAAACGCAGCAATCTCAGGCGGAATTGTAGTCGTTTTCTCCATCAAATCTTCGAGTGTGCCGTAATCCATGTGCTCCTGGATCTGATACATGTATCGGCCTTCCACACCATAATCGAGCGTGGCGAGAATATTTCGGTGCCGCATTTGATAGGAATTACGCAAACGCTGAAGAATGGCTTCACGAACTTCTTCGTTTGTAATGCTGAGCTGATCGTAGAGCCTGATTTTTACGAAATAATTTTCATGGAGATGGCGGCCTAGAAATAGTTCGGATAATGTATTCCGCTCCAGGCTCTTAATAACGTGAAAATTCTTTATTTGCATCCGCGGATATTCCAGTCGTCGCTTTGATATTTCAATTCCAATTCGCGCACTAATTGTTCTTCAGCTGGTTGCAAGCGCGACTCGTCGATTCTTGTGTTGAAGACTTCTTCAAAACCGGCTACAACATGATTTCTGACTTCATTAAAATCGGGTGTGCGTCCAAGAATCCATCGAAGTGGAGCGATCTTCTCTTCTATTTGCGGATCAGGATCATTCACGCAGCCACGTTGCAGCTCGCGATTGAAATCCAGAAGAATTGAACCATGCTGCAGAAAGCGATCGCGCGAACGCTTTTGTGCGCTGCCCACAATTTTCTTGTCGTTTTCTGCCAGCTCATAGCGAGAGACTGAAACAAAGCACTGAGGCTTTTTGGATTTATTATTTCCCCCGTCTGATTTCATGGAAATAGCAGAACGTTTTACACCCAGATTCTGCAATGCAAGGTCCAGTGCCTTAGCGATCAATTGATATGTTTCCTGCAAAGTGCAGTTTTGAAAAACCCCTCGTTCCAGCGGAGCCGCAACCGCATATGTCATCTCCAAATCGTGTAGTACGGCACGTCCGCCAGTAAGTCGTCGTACTACATGTATATTATTATGCACGATATAAGGCTCGCATACAACCCTTTTGTAGTCTTGAAAATAGCCAAGTGACAAAGTTGGTTGCAGCCATGTGTAAAGCCTGAGTGTTGGTTGTTCAATATCAATTGCGGAACGGTACAAGGCTTCATCAATTGCCATCTGGCGCGCACCATATAGATTCTGATGGATCAACAATCGCCAATTCATGTTTGTAATTTACCGCAGAGACGCAGAGGATTAAGGAGGGTCGATTTGTGCTTTTTGAAGGCGGCCGCTGAAATCTACATAAATTGTTTTCCATTCGGTGTATAGATCCAGAACAGTTGGACCTCCTTCCCGGTGTCCGTTGCCTGTCTGCTTGGTCCCGCCGAATGGAAGATGTACTTCAGCGCCGATCGTAGGAGCGTTGATGTAGGTGATACCTGTGTTCAAATCTCTCATCGCGCGAAAAGCATTATGAACATTCCCTGTATAGATCGAGCTTGAAAGTCCATATTCAGTCCCGTTACAAATTTCAATTGCATCATCCAGATTTTTGCAGCGAAGCACAGAAACGACTGGCCCGAATATTTCTTCCTTTGCAATTTTCATCTTGACGTGTCACATCGGTGAATACGGTTGGGGAATAGAAATAACCATGATCATAGGTTTGTCCCTTCAAGCGTTCACCACCGCATAGCAGCTTCGCTCCTTCGTCGCGCCCGGTTTGAACGTAAGATTCAACTTTTTTTAGCTGTATTTCATTAATGCAAGGACCCATATCGACATTGGGCTCCAATCCATTTCCGACACGCAGCGCTTTTACACGCGGCAAAAAACGTTCCAGGAAAGAGTCATGAATACTTTCATGAACTATCAAACGGCTTGCTGCAGTGCAACGCTGTCCTGTAGTTCCAAAGCCGCCCCAAAGAGCGCCATCGGCTGCAAGATCCAGGTCGGCATCATCCATAATGAGAATTGCATTTTTGCCGCCCATCTCAAGCGAAATCCGTTTAAACTTTGGTGCAGCCATCTCATTAATGATTTGTCCGGTACGTGTGCTGCCGGTAAATGAAACGATTGGAACATCCGGATGAGAAACAAGCGTCTCGGCAGCTTCTTTTCCAGAAGAAGTTACAAGATTGATGACGCCGGGTGGAATACCTGCTTCATGGAGAATCCGAACGAAATGATGGGCTGATAATGGAGCTTCGGGGGAAGGTCTAAGAACAACTGTATTTCCAGCGACAAGAGCAGGCACAATCTTCCAGGATGGAATCGCCATCGGAAAATTCCAGGGTGTAATCATTGCAGCCACACCAATCGGTACCCGCTGGGACATCATATATTTGTTCGGAAGCTCTGATGGCGTTGTATGACCATGGAGTCTGCGTCCCTCACCTGCAATGTAATAGGTCATATCGATGGCTTCCTGAACATCCCCGGCCGCTTCTTTGAAAACTTTTCCCATTTCACGCGTCATATCACGCGCAAGATCATCCTTTTGCCGAACAATCATTTCAGCTGCGCGGTACAGGATTTCAGCACGGCGTGGTGCAGGAGTTAAACGCCAACTTTGAAATGCGGAACGTGCGGCATCAACGGCTGCCAATGAATCCTCAGGAGAGCTGTCGGCAAAGTCTCCGCACACTTCTCGTCGTATCGGCAGGATTGATGTCAGAAAATGTGCGTCCGGAGACGGAATCTACCCATTCTCCACGAATCAGATTCCGGAAACGAGGAACGCTCATCTTATTTACAACGATTTAGTTCTTTACCAGCTCACCTTCAGGTTGAAGCTTTCTTTCACCTTTCGGCTGATTTGATGGTGACGGTGGGCTCATATCGATGCTTCCTCTAAACATCGCGGATTCAGCGATCGCAAGTTTTGGAGCGTGAATATTTCCCTCAAGTTGTCCGGAAGCTGTTAAGTCAACTTTGTGAGTCGCATAGACATCCCCTTTTACGCGGCCTGAAATTGTAACGACTGATGCGCGGATATCAGCACGAACTCTGCCTTCAGGAGCTACAATAACGTTCTGAGTTGTTTCTATGGTCCCATCCACGGAGCCTTCGATAGTGACGGTTTCTTCAGCTGAGATGTCACCGCGAATCGTGATTAGGGTTCCGATTATCGTACTGCTTCCGCGTTTTTGCATAACCGGTGCAGGTGAAGGTACCTGAGCTGGAGCTTGAGAAGGAGACAGGAGCAGGAGCCGGAGGAGCTACTCTTGTCTCCGCAGGTCTTGGTTGCTGCTGCTGTACCGGAGCTGGAGCTGGAGGCGCAGGCGTTTCGGGTTGAGGCACATTGTTGTCTTTTTTGTTGTCAAAAAATTTCATATTAGCCATCCCTCAGTAATTAGGTTTCTGGAGCGGGCAACGGGGTTCGAACCCGCGACATCAAGCTTGGGAAGCTTGCACTCTACCAACTGAGTTATGCCCGCCCGCTGGTTTTTAATGTTATCACAATTATTTTTCGTCATCACACCTCATTGAATTGGACCAGTGCCCGTCGGAGGGGGCACCGAAATAAGGATCAGTTGATGAATCCGTTCAAATGTTCGAACTCTTAATCCGGAAATCAGTAGAAATACCTGATCACCAACGGTCGTAATGGAAACGCTGGACGAATCAATTGATGTAGAAATGACGTCGAACTTAACTCCATTCTGAGTAATTTCACTCAGTGAGATTTTTGCATGGTCATCCGCTGTCGGATAGAAAAAGCTATTGCGTTCCGGGGAATAAATCAGCTGATTTCGTGACTCCTCAATTAATCCTTGAGCCACGGCACCGGGAAGAGTAAAAAAGTCTTGTGTGTTCAGTGAAGCATCCAGAAAGTAGATTTCGGGAATTTCGTCAAAAGGACGCCGGATCACCGCGTATCTACATAATTCTGGATCGAATGATATTTCTTCAGGCGTAATCAGACTACGAGCGCGATTTCCATTTAGGATGCGAATCGATGTCTCTGTTGTGGATGCCATTGTGGACGCACAGCTATTCACTGCAAGGTCAGTATGTTTCTGCCTTTTGTTAAGCGGAGATGGGGTTCCAATACGCCGTCCTGAAGCATCGATTGATGCAAGAAATGCAACGGTGTTTTCTTCTGCCGATGCATTAATTACGAGGGATTCCTTACTTGCCCGTTTGTCCCAGATCATCCCTGCCACCGACAAGCGGCGCAGCGAACGATCAGCCCTCCTTGCCTCTTCAATCGTGAACAATGATGAACGAATCACTCCTCGGCTTAAAACATTAATTGATAGAGTGAATAGGGCTTGAGACTTATTATGTTGAACCAGGGCCAGAATAACCGAATTTCCTGGAACATAGTCAGCCAGACGTGTTGTTTGACCGGGCTCCAAGCGCAAAGAAAACTTTGCAATAACCGTACGATCCCCAACGCGTCTCCTTTCGACGATTAAAGTGGATGATGGTTTGGTTAATTTTTCGTAAAAGAGAATCAATTCGCTGCGAGATGGGTCAGAAAAAATGTAGCTTTTCTTTAGCGGCAGATCCGATCGAGGAACAATGAGGGTCTCAAGTGCCTCCAAAAATAACGGATAAAACGAAAGCATCAGAACTAATAGATGCTTCAGCATTCGCTTATGATAACACGCCAGTTTCCATTCGTGATCTTAGAGTTTTTCGGAATTTCTCCCAAGCGCGATCCCATGCTGGCGAATATTTGTAGGACAAAATTCCCAGACCCCACCCCGCAAACCAATCGACAATGTAATGATGCCGCAAATAAATTGTCGCAACATGAAGCCCAATCGCAAGCGGTAATAAGAACCAAAAAAGTTTCCTGATAAAACGCCAGGAATACAGCAAAGAAAGCAAAGTAATGCCTGCATGCAGTGAAGGAAAGGCGGCACGAGAGCTTGACGGAGTTATGGAAACCATCGCTCGTTGCGTTGAATGAAGGAGCCCGCCTTCCAGATTCAATGTGTATTGATCAGCAATCCATAATCGCGGCGGCACCGTCGGAAACAGAATGTAAAGAACATAACCCCAATAAAAACACAAAACAATTCCAACTAGAGTTTGTCTTGCCTGTAAATCTTGCTTCTTGATATACAACACTAATGGAAGCAGGATGGTCAAAGGTAGATAAACGGCATAGAAAAACGAAAGCAATTCGGTGAGCCAGGGTTTATAAAATTTCTGAGCCCAGATCGTTGGTTCAACTCCAAATAACCAGATATCCGCTGTCAAAAACCAGTCGGCAACATCATTCGGATTCACAAAGTGAATTGTGTCATGCAGGTTTGTATAGATTGCAATGGCGATCAAAAAGGGAAGCGAATTTCTGACAATCGTAAAAAATCGTGAGCCAGTCGCTTTTCGAGCCAGATATGGAATCAGAGGCATCAGCAGCGCGACAATTGCAATTCTCCAGAGACCGCTTACGATTCTCCTACCGTGACCAAAACCTTCCAGCCAAAAGTGAAAGTTCGCACGCATTGTAATTGCAAGACATGGGATGAAAAAAAGATATGCGATGAATTCTTCCATCCGCATTTCTGCAATTTTTTTCAAAACATAGCTCTTGCTCCAATTCATGAATCGCTTACGTTACCACAGCTAAATTGAACCATAAAGGGTGAGAGTCAGCGCAGTTCGGCCCGAGCAATTGTGACACCAAAGACTCGCCTGACACCATTTCGTTTGAGAATTCGGGAACATTCACGAAGTGTACTCCCTGTCGTGATCACATCATCAACAAGCAAGACGGAGTTATATCTCTTGTTGTTCGTTCGGAATTGAAATGTATTTTGCAAATTCAACCGCCTGACAGTTCCTGACAGAGAACTTTGAGGCAACGTGATTTTACTTTTCCTCAAAACATTCCAAACGGGAATACCCCATAAGTCCGCAATTCCACGAGCAAGAATTTCAGCTTGATTAAAGGTCCGATTCCATTGCTTGCTTCGATGCAACGGTACGGGCACTACCGCTTTAATCGAAGCAGGAAATTCAGTCCGCGCCAGAACAAAAAGCATTTCTGCAAAGTAGCGAAGATAACGCCCCTTTCTCATATATTTTGCTTCCTTAATCATTTGAGCAGCCAGCTCTTCATAATGAAATGCGGACCTGATCGCAGTCACTATTGGTTTTTGAAGTTTACATTCCGCGCAGATTTTTACTCGCCAATACTCCGGAAAAGGCGATCCACATCGTTTGCAGAAAGGCGCATGGATTCTTGGCAGCAGCAGCTCACAGGCTTCACATAAGACGCGCGGATATACGAGCAGTGTATTGCATCCTGGGCAGGACCATGGAAATAGAAGCGCCAAAAATGATTTGCGAAGTTGATTCAGTGGAAGCGAGAATTGCCTAATAACGGATAACGGCGTGGTTCTGTTCATCTTTAACTCCGAACCCCGCCTGTTCTTGATTAAACTGAATTGTATTCCACTGCCCGCATTCCTTGCAATAGCCGCTATAAATGGAATAGGACATACTACAATTGTAACACTGCCATTGTAGTATTATATCCACTTTATCCATGAGCTTCGCATATAAAGCATGCCGCTTCCGCGGTCTTGCCCGTTTTACGATACAAACTCGCAAGGCTTTTAGACGGCAACGGCCATGAAGGATAGCTTTGAACCAGATTCTCAAACAACTTGATTGCTTCATTATTCATTTCAAGGCGTGAATGGAGATCCGCCAAACAAAATTGAAGTGCAGGATCTGGTTTCATTCGCACGGCCGACTGAAAGTATTCGATCGCACGTTCCGGCAGACCACTATCCAGAAAAAAATCTCCAATGCAGAGCAAAAGCGCAGGATTGAATGTCTTTTGAAAACCGCGATCCCAAATACGATATGCTGAAGAAGGACCCGAAATCTGTTTTTGTATTTCGCCGTTTATAAGATAAGCAGCCGGATAATTCTCAGTCATTCTGCAAACATGTTTTATCAATGCAGAAGCGTTCTTTGCTGAACCATTTTCTAATTCCGCGCGGGCGAGCTCGCATCGAATCCCTGCACCTTCTATTAACTGCTCGGAGGCTTCCTCTCCATCTTTTCGAAATTCGCGTTCCAGAATTTCCTGCCATCCCAAAGCTTCATTCCATTTTTCGCTTTGAACGGCGATGCCTCGCAATCTTAAAAGCGGTTCGATTGCACCGGGTAGAATCCGATGGATCCGTTTGTACAAATCATCTGCTTCATCAAGCCGTTCCTCAGCCAAACAAATTCCTGCCAATGAAAGAAGAGCGGGTACCTGATTTTCACCGGATGCTTCGCCGATACTCAGTTGATACAACTGTTCCGCCTTCATCGACTCGCCTGTCATTACTGCCAGATCACCCGATAACTTTTTTGCAAGCCACATCTCTGGATGCTCAGGTGCAACTTGCGATAGTAAATTGGCAGCACGCTCCGTATCGCCGGCAAGCAATGCAATTTCAGCAGAACGGATCACATCTGATGTTGAATATTTTTTAAGAGCTATCTGCTGATTTTCAAAAGATTTACGTGAACGGAATGGAGAAAGCGCAGAAACAAATAGAAACATCAAAAATGCGCCTAAACCCAAAACAATGATTGAAACAAAGTAAAGCGAAGTTTCAACTTGAAGAAAGCGAAGGTCAAAAAGGTGTGTACGCTGATCGAGCCCCGCGAGAATTAAGAAGAAAATAAGAATGAGCAGTGACGCAATCGCCAGCCCCAGTCTCCCACTCATTCATACATAATTTAATCCAATAAGCCCTGTTCCTGCAACTCCTGGCAATTCAAGCAATATTTAGCCCAGGGTACGGCTTCAAGCCTTGTAGTCTTTATGTCACTTTCGCAGGATGAGCATACTCCGAACTCCCCATCTTCAACCCGCTTGATAGCGTCTTCAATCAACGACAATAAGTCGCGCTCAGCGTCAGTCAGGCTGAAGATAAATTCTTTGTTGTAGGCCATGTTGGCTTTATCCGCAATGTCCTGTGTGCCATCATCCGCAACTGATTCTTTTCTATAGTTCACATTCTTCTGGAAATCCCTTACGATTTCCTGCCGCTTTTCATCTAATCTTTTGCGGTATTTTTCGAGATGTCTCTTATCCATCTAAAATCTCCCTCAAGTTCGGAATTACCAAAAAATGAATGACAAATGATAGTCAAATTCATATTAAAAGACAACTTTCAAAATATAGGACAAAGTTTAGGAATTGCTAATTTATTGATTTATTTGTGGTAAGGGATGTTTTTCAGGATGGTAAATGCCCTGTAAATCTGCTCCAGGAGCACAACACGGACTAAATCATGGGGGATGGTCCATTTTGAAAGACTCAACTTTAGGGTTGCATTTTCAATGTCTAACCCGGCAGGTCCTCCGACAATAAAATCAACGTCTTTATTCTGTTTTTCGATCCAGAATGCAAAATCCTCGGAGGTGAGCTGTTTTCCGCCCGGATCAAGAACTACGATGCTTTTGCCTGCGGCATTTTTTAAGGCTTTACTTTCCAGCCTGACTCTCCGTTTTTGATTCCGATCTACTGCGGAATGCTCTTTAGTTTCGATAATTTCAAATGGGACGAAATGCTTGATACGGCTGGAATAATCATCAACAGCATCCCGAAAATGTTTGTGCTTTGTTTTGCCTGGCCACAGAACGCGCACCTTCATTGTTTATTCTTCTTTGTGCCTTTGTGGTGAATCTGAACCCCGTATTTTTTCCGTTTTTCAAGCAGCGTTTTGCGATTGATGTTTAAGATTGTGGCCGCTTTTCCAAGATGACCTCGAACGTGCCTTAAAACTTCGGTAATATACCTGCTTTCAAGATCTTCTAGACTAATCATCCGATCCGCAGCGTGAGCCAGGTACGAAGCATCGGCTGCAGATTGATTAAAAACTAAGTCGCCCGGCTGAATCGGATGATTGCCATGAATGACAGCGCGCTCCAAAACATTACGCAGTTCGCGAATATTTCCAGGCCATGCATATTCTTTTAACAATTTCATCGAATTCTCGGATACGGCGGGGTTTTTCCGATACTTCTGTGACAATTCTTCCAAAATATTTGAGATTAGAATTTCCAGATCTTCAATCCTATTTTTAAGAGGCGGAAGTTCAATCAGTACACCTGCCAATCTGAAGTACAAATCTTCACGCAATTGTTTTTCTTTCAAGCATGTTTTGACTGGTGCGGTGCAAGAAGCGATCAACCGGCAATCCACGGAATATGTTCTGGTACCTCCAAGGGGTTCAACATTTCGCTCCTGAACAAATCGAAGGAGTTTGGATTGAATTCTTGCGGGTAAATGATTGATGCCGTCGAAATAAAGAGTACCGCCGTCAGCGAGTCTTAGTTTTCCTGTTCTTGATTGATAAGCGTCGCTAAAAGCTCCTTTTTCATAGCCAAAGAATTCGCTTTCAGCGAGTGAGGATGGAATTGAAGCGCAGTCAATTTTTAGAAAAGGGGCAGAACGGCGGGGGCTTGCGTCGTGAATCAAACCGGCAACAAAATCCTTTCCACTGCCCGTTTCTCCGGCCAGCAAAATATTTGTATCTGTACTGGAAACGCGCCGTATTAAAGCTAATGTGCTGGAAAAAGCCGAACTTCGAGTCTGAATTTCATCCAGCAGCATATTCACCACAAAGGCACAGAGTCCATTTTACCTTTAAGTGCTCTTTGTAGCGAGAATTCACCTTACAACGGTCTTTAGCGCCGGTTCCTCATCTACTTTCAAACGAGGAACATCGGCCCATAACCTTTCTAAATCATAGTACGTACGTTTCTCCGGCGAGAAGATATGAACCACAAAATCATCATAGTCCATCAAAACCCATCCATTTTCCGCACGACCTTCCACATGATCTGGATTGATCCCGAGTGCAGACATCTTTTCATCAATATTTTTGAAAATCGATTTGATTTGCGGTTCTGATTCTCCATTGCAGAGAACGAAATAATCTGTAAATGACGCAATTCCCTTCAAGTCGAGAACCGTAATCTCTCGTGCTTTTTTTTCTTGCACAGATTCGATCACTGTTTGCAATTCTTTATTCAAAATTGTGAGTTTCACCTCCGCTGATATAGCGCATGCCGTTGAATATAATTAGCAACTTCATCAGGAACAAGTCCTTTTAATGATTTGCCTTCAGCAGCGGCTGCGCGGATTTCTGTTGAAGAAATTGGAAAAATCGCGTTTGATGCGAAATGGAATGTATCTTTCAGATTTTGATGCAGTGTCGTTTCCAGGTACTTTAACTTTTCGATCAGTTCCGTTTCCCCGGTTCCGCGATTAATGATAATAAAATTGCACAATTGAATCAAATTTTCATATTCGTACCAGGTATCGATTTCCAGGAATGAATCTGTACCGATTATGAAATAAAAGGTATCCTCAGGCGCCTGTAGTTGTCTAACTTCCCGGATTGTATCTACCGTAAAGGACACTTTCCCCTTATCAAGTTCAAGAGGTAGCAGGCGGTATTTTGGATAGTGCTGAATGGCGAGCGCAAGCATTGCAGTCCTGTGGTATGGGTCGGTTAACAGCTCATTTCTTTTGTGGGGCGGTATATAAGCGGGCATGTAATGGACTGCATCCAGACTCACCTCTTGAACAACGGACTCTACCGGAACGAGGTGTCCGAAATGGGGCGGGTCAAAAGTGCCGCCAAAGATTCCAATCCGCATAAGTCTTATTATGACGGGTTTACAAACTCGCGTCTCATTAATTGCAGGAGTTCATCGATGCCTTCACCTGTGACTGCTGAGATTGCAACGAAAGGAATCTCTTGACGCTTTGCAAAATTCTGAAGCTGCTTCAATCGTTTTTCATTCATTGCATCGAGTTTAGTCCCGACTATGATCTGCGCTTTGGAATTAATTCCATGACCATATTGAGCCATTTCATTGCGTATCACCTTAAATCGTTCAGTCGGCTCTTCGGGCTGTTCATCAGAGATATCGATTAAGTGAAGCAGGATACGGGTGCGCTCAATATGCCTGAGAAACTGTAAGCCGAGTCCATGACCTGACGAGGCACCTTCAATTAACCCAGGAATATCCGCGACTACCATCGATAAGTTCTCATCGAGCCGAACTACACCCAGCAGAGGTGCAAGTGTGGTGAAAGGGTATGCTGCAATTTTTGGTCGAGCAGCCGAGATTCTTGAAAGAAGTGTTGATTTACCGGCATTCGGTAAGCCGACCAATCCTGCGTCTGCAAGAAGTTTTAATTCTAACTCCAACGTACGCTCTTCTCCTGGCTCACCATCCTGGGCAAACTCAGGAGCCTGCGATGAAGAAGTAACGTAATGAGAATTTCCACGTCCACCTCTTCCCCCGCGAGCTACAAGAATCGTTGCACCATCCTGATCGAGATCTGCAATGGTTTCACCGGACTCAGCATCGCGTACAACAGTTCCGCGTGGGACTACTATCCAAATGTCTTCTGCGGATCGCCCTGTTTGATTGCTGCCTTTGCCATGCAGACCGCGTTCCGATTTGAAATGCTTACGATAGCGAAAGTCTAAGAGTGTATTCAATCTGCTTGAAGCTTTAAGAAAAACATTTCCACCTTTTCCGCCATCTCCTCCATCGGGACCGCCACGAGGAACAAATTTTTCACGGCGAAAGCTGACACAACCACGTCCACCACGACCTGCCTGGATGTGTATCTTGGCTTCATCAATGAACATTGGATTTTTAGAATAAGGAAGGGAGGATCGGAATCTTCCGATCCTCACTGATGTTATTAATTCTCTGCAGGGTGGATGCTAATGTAACGACCTGAGCTGCCTTTATCTTCGAAATGAACTACGCCATCTCTTAACGCGAAGAGTGTATGATCGCGACCCATTCCCACAAATGAACCAGGCTTAAATCGCGTCCCACGTTGACGGACCAAAATGCTGCCACCGAGTACATATTGGCCGGCAAATCTTTTAACACTCAGAAATTTTGGCTGGCTATCTCGGCCATTTCTTGAACTGCCTTGCCCTTTTTTATGAGCCATAATATTTCCTCACTTTCTCTTTGATTCCCGTTTCTACCAGCTAATCGATTCAATCCGCACACGCATAAACTGCTGGCGATGTCCATTAGTACGTTGATATTGTTTGCGGCGTTTTTTCTTGAATATAAGAACCTTTTTGTCTTTGCCAGTCTCCACTACTGAAGCTTCGACCTTTGCTTTTGCGGGAATTTTATCGCCTGCAAAATAATCCTGATCGTTGAAAAGAAATAATAAAGTTCCCGGTTCAAAGCGGGATCCCTGTTTCTCTTCGCCAATTTCAAGCTTGACGATATCGCCAGGGGCAACTTTATATTGCTTCCCGCCATTCTCAATGATTGCGTACACTTCTCCTACCTCCAAAATTGTATGAACCGAGAACTATACAAAAGTATGGACGTGAAGTCAATATTTCAAGGGATAAGTTCGTTAGTAGCTTCGCCCGAATGCAGGGGAGAAAGGGAGCAGGGGAGAAAGGGAGAGTGAAATCATTAAGTTGTTTGTAGCTTCGCTCAAAGTTTGCGCGAAGCTAAAAAGAAATTAATCCTTGCACTCTCCCCTGCTCCCTTGCACCTCTGCTCCCCTGCCTTTCCCGCGTAGCTACAAAATAACTATAGAGGCTTTTCCAGTGGGTAATTGGACAAGATTGAGCGCTTATTTACCTCTTTGATCAAAGTGGTAAGAAAAGTATAAAGGCGATGAAGAGAAAAGTTCAAATTTCCGCTCGTTCTGCAGGCCTGAATTTCGTGATAAAAGTTGTCAAAATCAACCCAATCTTTGTACATAAGAAACTTCATGCTGCCAATGCGGAACCATTCAATCTTTTTGATGATGGCAGCCAATTCCATTAAATCTCCTTCTCTCAAAATTTTCCCGATAAAGTGACGAAGCTCGTAAATATCCGATCGCAGCTTAATGGATTGATCAAGCCTCGTAACGTAGTCTGGAAAAATTTCATGTCCTTCAAGTCTTGGATCAAAGTAATGAGCAATGGAAAAAACGATTTGCTGAACCGAATTCAACAAAATCCCCTGGCTGTTTTGGATTTTCGTGTAAATCAAATCGTATTGACGAAGCCCCGCCGTTCCAAGCAACTCACGGCGCATGACTTTCTTCAACTCCATTGAAAGCGAATACTTAACTCCATCAATCAACTCCGTAAAGTTTGAATCCGGATGTTCCTTGCGAAGATACTGTTCATCCAAATACAAAATGATCCACTTCAATTCAGCTTGAATCAGTGAAAAGATCAGAAGTGATCGCTTGAGCGCGTGAGCATCCTGCATCTGCATTGTCACGGCGTGGAGATATCTTAATACCCTGAAAAATTCAAGAAATATGACCGCGATAGAACGCTTATACTGCGGTATTTGAATTGACTTAACGATCCGAACGATATGCGGATTACTTACTTTATCAAAAAAGGTTTCGAACTTTCGATCAAGGAAAAAGTCAAAATAAACGCCTTTCCTTATTTCCCGATTAATAATTCTGCCAACACTTGCAAAGCTTAAATAGGGAATCTTACTTAGACGCGATAATTCGATGATGAGAGTTCGTACATCCAGAAGTGCTTCCATTAAAAGATTCATGTTGCGAACAGGACGCTGATCGCGGATCAGTTTGCGAATGTAGCTGTCTGTAAAGTAATCCTGCCGAAGCGAGTTTTCGATATATTTGGCAAAACTTGAATAACTCACCTGTTCTTCTGATAAAAGAAGAGTGCAAAGCTGAGAAACGCGAAAGATGACATCGCTTACGATTTTAACTTCTTCTGAATAATCGCGAAGAGTTGATTGCCGATGTTCATCTTCAGATAGTGGAAGATTTGCAACACTGAAGTAGCGTTCGAAGCTCTTCAGCCACATTTCCAATTCACGAAGGTATTGAGTCTTACCCTCAATTTCCAGCAAGCTGATCCAACGCCGGAAAATCCTGATCTTGCTGACCGGGAAAGTCTTCATTGCGGTAATTATACACTGTGTGTGAATGCAGAATGATGGGGTTTTTAGAAATTGATGAGAGATGAGAGATGCGAGATAGCGCTTCCACTGGCACAAGTTGTAGTTAGGCAGTACCTTTGTATTTTCGAGAAAAGGATATATAAGTACCACTGGGTGCTGCTAGAGAAACAACTGGATGAAGCGGGTTTTTCATTTCTCAGCCAAAGCAGTCAAAATTATTCTGATCACGACTGCGTTCATTTTTATCGCTCTTGCCATTTTCCTCAACAGTAACTATTTCGATCAATTCATCAAAAGACAGATTCAGGAACGGCTTGGCAAAGCCATCGATAGAAAAATCACCGTCGGATCTGTTTCGTTCAATCCATTTTTTCTGGATGTTCAGCTCAACGATTTTGTTATTGGAAATGATCCCAGAAGTCCGGATAAGGAATTCTTTCGTGCCCGTGCAATCTATGCCGATGTCTCGTGGCGGCACGCATTTCGCGGTAAGCTCCGAATCTCTGAAGTTCGCTTGGATAAACCGGAGATCAACATAGTCTTCTACAAAGAAGGCGGAAACAACTGGCCCAAAACAAAGCCACGAAAGGAACAAAAAAAAGGCGGAGTAGATTTCGTTATCAATAAAGTCGATTGCGATAACATGACCGTAATCGTTGACCAAAGGCGCGTTCCGGTTTCTTTTTCAGTTACAGATTTGGAGACGTTCGCCGAGTACGATAAGAAACAAAAAAATTACCGGGCGACTACAAACTTCAAAGATGGCTATCTAAAGATTCAGAACTTTGAGTTTTTCAAATTTGACTTGAAGTCCAATTATCAAATCATTGGCGGCCGGATCCTGTTTCAACGTCTCGATGTTTTATCCAATCAATCCAAATTTTATATGACCGGAGAAATGTACAACCTGAAAGATCCTTTCTTTGATTTCAGGATCCGATCGCGTCTAAGCATCGATCAGGCAAAGAAAATGTTCCACCTCGGTCCTGAAATGTCAGGATGGGGAAATTACCGCGCCGTTTACAAAGGAACATTCAGCCGTTTCCGAATGCAAGGTCGTGGAAATTTCAAGAATTTCATTTTTTATTCTTTGCCAATCGACCGTGCAGAATTCGATCTGGATATGACGGACAATTGGCTCAATGTGACGAACATCAAAGCCAATATGTTCGAAGGAAATTACGATGGTAATTTTTCCGTTGCACCATTGAAAGGAAAATCCATTTATAAGACTGATGCAAAGTTTAACAACTGGGATGGCAGGAAGTTAGGCGATTTTGTCCGCATGAAAAATCTCATTCTCCCTGTGAAAGGTTCCGGTTCGGCAGACATGACCTGGGAAGAAGGCCGGTTTAAAGAAATGAATGGAGACTTTAAATTCATGCTGGAACCCACAACTGCGCAAGCGGCCAGACTTGCCAACAGCTGCAGAAACAAGCGATTTCGATAATTCGTTATACTCCCAGCCCTTTGTTTTGCCTGTCAAGAACGAAACCACTTTCCGAATCGAAGGGAAGCAGCTGCGGAATATTCAATCGATTACTCAAACGCCTTATACAAGAACTGAAGTTGAAGGCACAATCGATATGTCCGGACAAGCAGATTTGATGGTACGTTCGCACTCTGAAAAAATTCCTGAAATCGATCTGATTTTCCATCACCTGTTTGCATACTTCCGTAACGACCCGGCAAGCGAGCAAGAATTTTGGCGTGTAACGGGAAAAGCGGATTTTGAAGGGAGGCTTATTGAAACCGTTTGGAGTCCATTCCGGCCAAGAATCATTGGAAATGTAATCGGCCGTGAAACGACTTATCACGGTGTCTTAATGGACCAGGTGGAAGCGGAAGTTCTATTTTATGACCACCTGATTGAAGTTTTTGATTCGCGTATGCGTACCGGACATGCGACAGGCCAGGCGCGCGTAAAATTCTTTCTCGGCGACAAAAGGCTCGGCACGGAAGATGCCCTGGAACTTGAAGGCTCAGTCAACAACTATCCTGCAAAAGACATTGCAGGAGCTTTCGATCTAGTTCTTCCAATTGAAACGAATGTAAATGCCACGATAACACTGAAAGGATTTTTTGAAGCGCTGGAAGGACAAACCGAATTTGAGTCTGGTCCTGGTATTTTTTATGGTGAGCAATGGCAGCGCGGCAAGGGAAAAGTTCTATTTTTTCCTGACTCAATTGGATTACGCGAAATCACAGTGTTTATCGATGGAGGATCTGCAACAGCCTCCGGTGATCTAACCCTCGAAAATTATGATTACAATGTAGAATTTTCCGCAGAAAATATTCCGATTGAAAAACTACAGGTGCTCAAACGGAGCGGAATTGAAATGAGCGGACTCGGTTCTGCATCGGGAAACGGAAAAGGCACAATTACGCAACCACAAATCACCGGTTTCCTTTCGATTCAGGATTTGAAATATCGCGGTGAGTTATATGGAGATGTTGTTGGGGATATTCAGTTAATTAACGAAAACTTGAAAATAGCAGCATCAGGAATTGCACGAGGCATCAAAAGTACAATGCTTGCTGAAATGGAATTGAGTGGACTGTTACCATTCAAAGCAGAGATGGATGTACAAAGTTTTCCGTTAGAAATCATTTCCCATGCCTATTTTCCTGAAGTGGAAAATCTTGTAGGAGTGCTTGGTGGAAGCTTCCAAACCGCCGGAAATTTGAACCCGATGAAAATTGATCACCTTGAAGGGTCGCTCAATACAATACAAATCGAATTCGCTGGACTCCAATTCAAAGAGGCACGCCCGTTAAAGATCAGACTGTCAGACGAAGTCATTGAAATAACCGACAGCCTGCTCAATGGGCCGTATTCAAGCATTGAGCTTACCGGAAATATCTACCCACGTGAAGGATGGAGAATGGATCTGAATCTTGCGGCTGATATAGGCCTCGAAATTCTTTCAGAATTTGATAAGGAAATAAACGCAAGCGGCGTTACAACCGCACGAATTTCAATTACAGGTACAACTCAGGACCCTGCATTGACAGGTGCGCTTGAAATCGACAACGGTTTCTTCCGTCATTTCAGTTTTCCAAACTCGCTTACTGACATTACTGCTCTTGTCAGCTTCAAAAACAAAAACATCACACTTCAATCGCTTCAAGCCAATAGTAGCGGCGGGAAACTTACGGCCGGAGGTTCTGCAGTTCTGAAAGGATATTCCTTCCAAACATATCGTTTTGATTTATACGCGGAAAGGATCCGTATTCATTTTCCCGAAGGTCTTCGAAGTACCGTAGATGCAGAACTTCATTTGCAAGGACAGTCTGATGCCAGTTACCTCGTTGGTGAAATCAATGTTCTTCAAGGCCTTTATGTCCGAAGTTTTGAAGAAACTCCGGATCTTTTCACCTACGCACGCGTACCTTCTTTTGCTGGTCTTCCTGGCGCAGCTGCAGCAAAAAATCCAATCAAGCTCAATATAAGAATCCGATCGGATGGGAACCTGATGGTGCGAAATAATTTTGCAAACGTGAGCAGCTCCGCTGACTTAAATCTTATTGGCACGCTTGATAATCCCGTTCTGGTTGGACGTCTTGATGTTACGGAAGGTACTATTACCTTTCGAGATCGCGAATACAAAGTTACGCGTGGAAGTCTTGATTTTCAAAATCCCTATCGCATAGAAGCTCAGATGACATTTTTCGCAGAAACACGAGTGCGAGAATACAACATTGCTTTAAACTTCACAGGAACTTTTGATCGTATTTATCATGAAATCAGTTCCGACCCACCTCTGCCAAGAGATGACATTTATGCTCTATTGGGAGGCGGATATACACGCAGCACTGTACAAGATACTGCCGCTTTAATTGCGGGGCAGCAACTTTCCGACTTTATTGCAAGTCCCATTACCTCGCCATTGGAGCGCGAGTTCAAACGTGTCTTCGGTCTTGAACGCTTTCAAATTGACCCGATCTTTGTTGAACGTGATACTACCCAATCCGCGGCAGCACGTGTCACCTTAGAAAAGGATATCTCTTCTGATTTTTCTGTCACATACTCTACGAATGTGTTCACTGTCGCAGAAGAAATTATTCTGCTTCAATATAGGCTGACTGATGAAATTCAGATAACTGCGTACAAGGACGAACGCCCACGATATGGAATTGATATTCTTGTTACTAAGACATTTGAATAATCGCGCCCTATTTCTTTTTACAGCACTGATTATTCTTCAAATCCCGGCTGCCGCAACCGCTCAAACTACTACCGCATCTGCCGAAGTTTTAGCGCAATATCAATTTCTCAAAGTAGGGGCAATTCACGTTCAAGCTGATGGACCAATCAACAAACAGGTTTTGTTGGATTTGATTGAATTCACTCCGAACGTTGACATTCTCACTACATCCAAGGTACGGAAATCAATTGAACTTCTATACGCAACTGGAAACTTTTCCAACATTCTTGTTGATGCTCAAAAGAAAGAGGACCGCGTAGAACTCACGTTTATCCTCAGACTGATTTATCGTTTTCAATCCATCAAAGTAAAAGGCGAGGGCGGACCATCTTATAGGAAAATCAAAAAGGCTTTAACGTTGAGAAAGTTTGAACCATATCTTCCTGAAAAAGTCTTAAAAGGAAGAGAACAACTTCTGGAAGCCCTTCAAAACGATGGTTATCTTCAAGCGCGAGTTACACCGGACGTACTTTTGTTGCGTTCGGAGAAGCGAACAGAGGTTACATATTTCGTCAATCCAGGTCAGCCGATATATGTTAGTGAACTTGTCTTTTCAGGATCTCCCCACTTCCCTCATCACACTCTCAGCTCTTTAATGAAGTCAACTCCAGGACACCGTTTTCGGCCCCACAAATTTAAGCGCGATCTGGAACGCATTGAAGAGTTGTATGACAAACGCGGATTTCTTGAACATGAAATCATTGAAAAGAAAAAGGAAGTCGATGCGTCGAATCGGATTCATATTGAAATTGAAATCAATGCAGGAAAGCCGCTTACGTTGGAAGTTGAAGGCTTAAAACTTTCCCAGAATGAAATTAATGAAAATATTCCAATACGCGTTGAACATAGTTATAACGACGATACTCTTGAAGAAGGAAAGCGGAATCTGACACCGCTTCTTCAACGGAAAGGATATTACGATGCAGAAATCGAATACAAGAAAATTCTGACAAATGAAAGCATCCTCATTCGTTATGAAATTGAGCCGGGTCCAAAATATGAAGTTGCAGACATTTCTATTTCAGGTAACCAAAATCTTTCTGAAGAGGAAATTTTGGATTTGATTTCAACAAAGGAAAGCGGGCTACGTTCAAAGCATCTTGTTCAAAGGGATTTTGAAACAGACCAATCAAAAATACTTGCAGCCTACCGGGAACGTGGATTCTTGTTTGCTCGATTTGCAAGAACCGAAGTTATCCGGCGGGCCACAGATCGAAAAATAGACGTTGCGCTTGCAATTGATGAAGGACCACAGGTTCTGCTTGCTGAATACAGGTTTATAGGTAATGAAGTGATTTCGTCCGAAGAGTTGATGGAGCGGCTTTCGCAAAAAGTTGGAAATCCTGTCAGCGAATCGGAAATCAAAAATGATTCGCGCTTCATTGTAGCCCTTTATTCTGAGCGCGGATATCCGCAGATGCAGGCAGTTAACCGGATATTACTTTCGCGCGATAAAACACGAGCGATCATTGAATACAACATTACTGAAGGCGAACAGATTTTTGTAGATCGTATCGTAGTCAGCGGGAATTACCGTACAAAATTAGGGATTGTCCAGAAGACACTTCTTTTTCAGGAAGACGATCCTTTAAGCCTTCGAAAAATTGCGGCGAGTCAAAGCAAACTTTATGCGCTGGAAATATTTGATCGTGTTGATATCGAAATACCACGTCCGGATAACTTGAGACCTCATCAACCTCTTCGAATCCGGTTAGTTGAATCAAGGCCATATACGATTACCTACGGAGGTGGATTCGAATCATACAACAAACTGAATGGCGTGTTTTCAATTTCGAATCGAAATTGGCTCGGATTGGATCGAATTATTGCGCTTCAAGCTCGCGGAGGTTTTAACGAAGGCCGTGGATTGCTGACTTTAAATGATCCGCATTTACTCGGTGAAAGAACACCTTTAGTTGTCTCAGGCATCTATGAGAATCGTTCACCCAGAGATACGTTCTCATACAGTCTTTTTGGTACAACCCTTTTGATCGAAAAGAAATTATCAATCGATCCCACATTTCGTGAAGTGGGTCAAAAACCACCTCCACTGAGTTCGCTTTTCTTCACATATGCCTTTGAAGATATTAATAACAAAGGCACACCCGAACTGACACCGGAGGAACGGCGCTTTTTAGATATTCATATCTCCAGCGTTACAGGATCCTATGTTCGCGACTCGCGAGACAATCAGATCGATCCGTATCACGGCACATTCTTCAGTACCAGTTTAGAATGGTCAACCAATGTACTTGGTTCCGAAACAGATTTCCTGAAATCGTTCAATCAACTTCAATATTTTTTGACAGTGCGAGACACTTCTGTAATTGCCTCATCACTTCGTATCGGGCTTGCGCATGGTTTCCGCGAAACTGTAGAGCTGCCTCTTTCGCGGCGCTTTTTTGCAGGCGGCGGGAGAACTATTCGCGGCTTTGAACTCGATACGGCAGGACCGCTCGATGAAAATGGAGAGCCTCTTGGCGGAAATGCAGTCGTCATCGCAAACCTTGAATATCGCTTTCCGCTGTTTAAATCTCTAGCTGGTATTGTTTTCATAGATTATGGTTCAGCATTCGAATTGATTGAGGATGTCAGTTTTGATGGGATGAGAGAGACTGCGGGTTTAGGCTTGCGATATCAAACACCAATTGGACCGCTGACATTGGATTGGGGATATAAATTGGATCGGCGTTTTACACCCATACGTGAAAGCGCATCAGAATTCTTTTTGTCGGTAGGACATGCTTTTTAAGATTGTACTTTCAATTTTTACTTTTATTCTTACAACGCCTGCGCTTTCTTCAGCAGTGATTCTTGATCAGATCTCAGCCATTGTTGACGAACAAATCATCACACACAGTGAAGTAAGCGCAACGGAAAAGCTAGCACTTAATGTTTCTGGACTTCCTCCCGCGCCAACTCCACTTGAGCAGAGAATCAATCATCATCTTGTCATTCAACAGATTGAACGACAGCCACCGCCAACTGTTTCTCGTGAAATGATTCAGGAAGTCGTGGAATCTTTTACCAGAAAATTAGGCGGCCCGGAAGAATTCCTCCTGTTCCTGAATTCGATTGGAATGAATTATGAAGATTTTGATCGTGAAGTTCGCGAACAACTCAGCATTCGTGAATTCATAAACATTCGCTTCCGTCCCTTCGTAAATGTCAGAATTGAAGATGCTGAAGCTCACTACAATGAAGTTCTTAAGCCGGAATTGGAACTCAAAGGAGAAAAAGTGCCCCCCTTTGCGGAAGCTTTTGAATTGATTCAATCAAAGCTGGCTGAATCGCGCGTTCAAGAAAGAACAAAAGAATGGCTGGCCGAGCTCAAGAAAGAAGCCTCAATTTATGTGAAGAGTTAAGAACTGGCCCTTTGAGTCTTTGCGGTTAAGGATTTATTTGATTAACTCAAGGGCTTTCGCTTCATCCGGTGCAATCAGAAAATATTCTTCTAACCCAGAGATGCGAAGCACAGCACGAACACGGTCAGTAAGCCCTAGTAAAACAATCTTCCCGCCGTTGTTAACGATATCGAAACGAGCCTTAATCAGCATTCCTACACCCTGACTGTCGATGGCTTCGGCTTCATGAAGATCAAGAATTAATTTGATAGGTTTGCCGCTTCCATAATCATCAAGTTGTTGCTCAAGTTTGCCAACACCGCCTGAAGCGATTCTGCCTTTCACCTGAATCAATACGACATTTTCATCGGGATTGATGACTTTCGTTTCAATCTCTAACACAGTTTTTACCTGGGTGTTAACTTTCGCTCTTTAACTTCCTGATTTCCTCAGTCAAAGCCGGAAGGATCTGAAAAACATCTCCCACGATTCCGTAATTTGCAAGTTTGAAAATCGGTGCATCAGGGTCCTTGTTAATCGCCACAATATACTTAGAAGAGGACATGCCTGCGAGATGTTGAATTGCACCTGAGATACCTGCAGCAATATATAACGTTGGCGAAACAACTTTTCCAGTCTGGCCGACCTGAAGTTGATGATCCACCCATCCAGCATCAACAATTGCACGCGAGGCACCGACAGCTGCATTTAAAACGCTTGCAAGTTCGTTAATGAGATGAAAATTTTCAGGACCCTTCAAACCACGCCCTCCCGAAACAATAATTTCAGCTTCAGTGAGTTCAACAGTATCATTCACTGTTTTGTGTACTTCTTTCACTTTAGCGCGGACCTGATCCGGAGTAATCCCAGCATCCAACTTAGCGGTTTCCGGTTTGTGTGATGAATCCGGTGAAGCAGCGGGAAATACATTGGGCCTTAAAGAAATGAATACAGGTTTATCACCTTTTGACTCAACTTCGGCATAGGCTTTGCCTGAATAAACTGGACGCCGTGCTTTGATTGAATCACCCCATTCAAGCGCGACAATATCAGACAGTACGCTTGTCTGAAACTTCGCGGCTGTCCGTGCTACTACTTCTTTGCCCATCGAAGTAGCAGATACAAAAATCGCGCGGGCATTTTCCTGCTTAACGGCAGCAGCTAGAGCCGCGGAATAACTCTCGGCCGAATAGGAACTAAATAAAGGGTCATCTGCAACAAGAATTTTATCAGGCTTGTAACCTGATACCTTTTGAACCGCTAACTCCGCCGGCGAACCAACAACGACAGCGATTGATTTCAAGCCTTTTTGATCGGCCTGTCTCCTTGCTTCGGAAAGCGCTTCTAACGAAGCCTTCTTTGCCTGTCCGTCCCGTACTTCAATAAATGTTACTATACTCATAGTACTATTCTCATATTACTTTTGCTTCGTTATGAAGAAGGTTTACTAACTCTTTTACGGTATCCTGCGGATCACCCGTCAGAATTTTACCCCCCTGCCGCTCGGGAGGAAGTGAAATGTTTAAGACTGTCACTGAAGGATTCGCAACAGCCACGCCTAATGAGGCAAGCGTAACCGTTTCCACTGGTTTCTTTTTTGCGGCCATGATCCCTTTCAAGCTAGGATAACGAGGCTCATTCAAACCCTTCTCTGCCGCTAAAACAACAGGGAGAGGGGATTCTACGGTTTCGGTTGCTCCTTCGACTTCACGATGGGCTGTGACAGTACCATCGCCTACTTCAAGTTTAGCAATCTGAGTCACCTGCGGAAGATTCAATATTTCTGCGACCATTGAAGGAACCTGGGATTGATCCATTCCGACGCCCATTTTTCCAAAGAATAAAATGTCGAACGGTCGTGCTTTTGCAACAGCCGCAAGAACTTGAGCGGTGACAAATGCATCACTTCCATCAACAGCCGGATCGTTGACATGAACTGCCTCATCGGCTCCCATCGCAAGTGCATTGCGCAAAGATGTTGAGGCTCTTTCAGGCCCCAGACTCACTACAGTTACCTTTCCTGAACCCTTGCTTTCTTTGATCTTAAGCGCTTCTTCAAGCGCAAAGTCATCATAGGGTGAAATAATCCATGTGACATCCGCCTCATCAATATTTTTTCCACCTGCACCGATCTTAATTCGCGTGGCCGTATCTGGTACTTGTTTAACAAAAACAATGATATTCATCAGTTTTCCTACGTAGGGGCGGGTCTAAGACCCGCCCGTGTGTTTTTATAAGGGCTGGCGGGCGGGTCTTAGACCCGCCCCTACTTTAGTCAGGATATCTTTTAAATAATAAGGCGCCATTGGTGCCGCCGAAACCAAAAGAATTGGATAGGGCGTATCGAATTTCCATTTTCCGGCTGTGATGAGGAACATAATCAAGATCGCAATCCGGATCAGGGTTATCAAGATTTATGGTAGGCGGCGCAGTCTGATGGTGAATCGCTAAAGCCATAATTGCGCTCTCCAACCCTCCAGCAGCTCCAAGCAAATGGCCGGTCATCGATTTCGTTGAACTTATGGCTAATTTTTTGGCATGATCTCCAAATACTTTTTTTATTGCCATTGTTTCCGCGCGATCATTAAATGGTGTCGATGTTCCATGCGCATTAATGTAATCCACTTCACGCGGTGAAATTCCCGCATCTTTTATAGTTAATTGCATAACACGAATCGCACCATCACCATCTTCAGATGGTGCTGTAATATGAAAAGCATCCCCGGACATTCCGTATCCAACGACTTCTGCATAGATGCGTGCATTCCGTTTTTGAGCACTTTCAAGAGATTCCAAAATTAGAATTCCGGCGCCTTCGCCCATTACAAATCCGTCACGATCTTTATCAAATGGACGGCTTGCCTTTTCTGGTTCATCATTTCGTGTAGACAAAGCACGCATTGCGCAAAATCCACCGATTCCTAAAGGTGTAATGCAGCCTTCTGATCCTCCGGCAATCATGACATCTGCATCACCACGCGCAACGATCTTAAATGCATCGCCAATTGCATGCGCACCGGTTGTGCAAGCGGTACAGGTGGCTGAGTTGGGACCTTTCGCACCAATCCGGATCGAAACCCAGCCTGATGCAAGATTTACAATGGAAGCAGGAATAAAAAACGGAGAGATCTTTCGCGGACCACCTTCCAAAAGGGCTTTGTGTGTCGCTTCAATGACACCGAATCCTCCAATACCGGATCCGATATAAACACCAATGCGCGGAGCGTTCGTGGAATCGACTTTTAAGCCCGAATCTTGAAAAGCAAAATCTGAAGCTGCGATTGCGTAATGGATAAAAAGATCCATTTTCTTAATTTCTTTTTTGGGAATGTAATCGGCAGGATCAAAATTTTTTATTTCACCAGCAATCGTAGTGGTGTAGTCAGTCGTATCAAAACGCGTAATTGTTGAAATTCCGCATCTTCCTTCAACCAGCCCATTCCAATTTGCTGCAGTACCAATCCCAATTGGAGAGACCATCCCCACTCCGGTAATTACAACTCTGCGGTCCAAAAGGCCTCCTAACTATGCTCTTCAATATATTTTATTGCCTGGCCTACGGTACGAATCTTGTCAGCCTCTTCATCCGGAATTACAATTCCGAATTCTTCCTCAAAAGCCATTACAAGTTCAACGGTGTCGAGAGAGTCCGCCCCTAAGTCCTCAATAAATGCTGCTTCTGGTGTTACTTCCTCTGCATCCACACCTAATTGTTCTGTAACGATACCTTTTACCTTTTCAGCGATTTCCATTCTTGTCCTCCGTCGTTTGTGCGGATTGTCCGCGTAGAGCGGATGTAAAAATCCAAAAACTTAAATATTACATTTGAAGGCCGCCGTCAATAGCGAAGGTCTGCCCTGTAATATAGTCGGCTGCTGAAGAAAGCAAAAAGATTGTGAGTGCTGCTACTTCTTCAGCTCTTCCGAACCGTCCAAGAGGAATCGATTCCATATACTGTTTCTTCAGCTCTTCAGGGAGTGAAACAGTCATATCGGTTTCGATCATTCCAGGCGCAATTGCATTCACACAGATATTACGCTTTCCCATTTCTTTCGCCAACGCTTTAGTAAATCCGATCACTCCGGCTTTTGAAGCCGAATAATTCGTTTGACCTGGATTTCCTGTAATTCCGGCAATCGAAGTTATGTTAACAATCTTTCCATATTTTTGCTTCATCATAGATCTGAGAACGGCCTTACTACAGTGATAAACTCCGTTCAGGTTGGTTTCAAGGACATCATTCCATTCTTCCGGCTTCATAGTCAGTAAGAGATTATCGCGGGTCACACCGGCATTATTTACCAGGAAATCAATTTTAGGAAATTCTTTCAGAACGGTTTTAAAGACTTCATCAACCTCATTTTGTTTTGCAACATTAACGGGAAGAGATAGAGCTCTTCGTCCAATGCTTTCAATTTCGGCTTTTGCACTGGCGAGAAGATCTTCGTTCCGGCCAAATAAGACTACATCGGAGCCATTTCGTGCAGCTTCCAATGCGATCGCGCGGCCGATTCCACGAGTTGCTCCAGTTACGACTGTTAAACGTTCTTTAAGCATCATTGAATTAAACCACAGAGATGCAGAATTTAACTTTGATATTTTGCGCGAAGTTGTTCATAGTCGTCTACATTTTCAACATTGAATGTTTGAACATCGCGCGAAACTTTTCGGATCATTCCGGTCAATACTTTTCCGGCACCTACTTCGATAAACGTATTGACTCCTTCGCGGATCAGTAAATCAATCGATTGCCACCATAGTACAGGATTTGGGATCTGGCGGATCAAAGCATCGCGCACTCTTTCCGGAAGTTGAGCGACGGACGCATCAACATTTGTAACGAGCGGAAATTTAAGTGGATAGAATGTCTGTTCTTGGATTACGGGCATCATGTTTTCTTGTGCTGGCTTCATTAAAGCACAATGAAAGGGTGCACTGACTGCAAGCGGAATTGTTCGTTTGATTCCCATCGCTTGAGCCATTTCTGCGGCGCGGCGAATGGCTTCAGAATGACCAGCAATAACAATTTGTCCAGGGCAATTAAAATTCGCAGGGGAAAGGATCTGTCCTTGCGCTGCTTCATTACAGAGTGCTTCGACTTTTTCTGGCTCTGCGCCGAGGACTGCAAGCATCGCACCCTGACCAACAGGCACTGCCTGCTGCATAAATTCACCACGCCGGCGAACTAATCTGACCGCATCTGAAAACCGCAAAGCACCCGCTGCTGTTAGTGCTGTGTATTCGCCAAGACTGTGTCCTGCTACAAAATCAGGCTGAAGTACCTCATTGAGCAGCGACCAAATCGCGATACTTACTGTTAATAATCCTGGTTGAGTATTTTCCGTAAGCTGTAATTCTTCTTGCGGACCTTCAAAACACAGTTTGCTCAAGGGACGTTTTAAAGCACGATCCGCTTCTTCAAATACACCGCGTGCTCGCGGATATCGATCATAGAAATCCCGTCCCATCCCAACGTTTTGAGATCCCTGGCCGGGAAATACAACTGCAATTTTTGCCATAATTCATCAATCCATTTCATGAGTCAAAATTCGGAACCCGGCTTCACGAATTCAGCCGGGAAATCTTGCGGTCAATTCTTTCATTTACTTTATGACTGCAAAATTCTTCCGCAACTCGAATTGCATTCTTAATTGCTTTAGAACTCGATTTGCCATGGCATACGAAACTTGGAATCCGCGCTCCAAGCAAAGGAGCTCCACCATATTCAGAATAATCAAAATAACGTGTTAATACTTTACCAATTTTAGGTTGTTGCTGAATTTCGTCCTGTAACAAATGAAAAATAGTTTCTATCAAGCTTTCGCTGACCTTCAAAGCCACATTGCCGATGAAGCCATCACAAACGTAAACGTCAGCTGTACCTTTAAAAACATCATTTCCTTCAACATTACCAATGAAATTAAGATCGCTTTGCTTAAGCAATGGAAAAGTTTCGCGAGTCAGATCATTCCCTTTTGCATCTTCATGGCCGATGTTGAGTAATCCGATGCGGGGTGAAGGAATGTTAAAAATTTCCTGAGCGAAGATTGAGCCCATTAAAGCAAATTCCAGAAGATGACGCGGTTTGCAATCCACATTGGCGCCTACATCTAAAACGATGGAACGTCCGGTTGGATGCGGAAACCATGCCGCTAAAGGAAGTCTATCAATTCCAGGCAAGGCTCCAATAATGAATTTAACCGTTGCATACATAGCGCCAGTATTACCGGCGCTAATAATCCCATCTGTTTTACCTTCAGCCGCTAAATCTACTGCAACTCGCATTGAGGAATTGCGTTTCTTGCGAACTGCGGTTGTAGGTTGATCATCCATTGTGACAACTTCAGGAGCATGAACCACTGAAATCCGTTCGACAGGATATTGATGGTGGGCTAACTCTTCCTTCATCCGATCTTCGGGGCCGGTTAGGAGAACCCGGATCCCCGTTTCGTTAACTGCCTGAACACAACCAGAAACAATGTTCTGTGGCGCAAAATCGCCTCCCATCCCATCCACAGAAATCGTTACATCATCAGGCATTGACGTCTATTTTTCGGCCTGTTTTTCAGGAATATATTCACGCCCGGCAAAATGCCCACAATGCGGACAAATCCGGTGTGCAACTCTCAATTCATGACAATTTGGACATTCCGAAAGACGAGCAGCAGTTAAAGCGTCATGCGTCCTTCTCTTTCGACCGCGTGTTTTTGAATGTCTCCGTTTTGGATTTGGCATATCTGTAATTACCTCTAGAATAAGAATGCGCACCTCATACGGTGCGCCTTACTGCGTCTCTGGGGATTGGATTAGTTAGGATCGTTCGCTATCGCCTTTAACGAAGCCCAGCGAGGATCCATCTGGTCCTGATCGCAGTCACATTCTACTTCATTCAAATTTGCACCGCAATGTGGACACAGTCCCTTACAATCTACCGAACATAAAAACTTCATCGGCAGTGACAGATAAATCTGCTCCCGAAGCATATCATGCAATGGCAAATAGGATTTATCCATGTAAGAAACTTCGAGTTCACTATCCGATAATTCTACTTCTTCACGTGCAAAGCGCTCAGCATCAGGCTCAAGATAGGTCACTCGAAAACTACGGCTCAAGTCGACATCAAATGACTGCAAACATCGATCACAATGGGCTGTGATTCCTGCAGTAAACTTTCCACGAACCAGTGCTTTTCTTTGATTCCCACTGATAAATAGATCAAAAACCAGATCAGATCGGCTTTCCCAATCAGGCTCTTTAATTCTCCAGGCATTCAAATGAACTTGCCTGTCAATATTTAGCCCCTCCGCCGGAAGATGTGATAAATCAATGCTTTCCTGGTACACAATCACCTCCGCCCGGACACGGATTTCCGGTCTATTATTTCTAGAATAAAGAACTTGGTCTTAAAAAACAATTCCCCCCTAAATCAACTTTCTATTGTGCCTTGATGTATTATAGATTTGTCTTGAGGCCTTCAATTTGAATCTCCCAAATACACTCACTTTAAGCCGAATCTTCTTAACCCCTTTTCTCGTTGTCATCTTACTTACCAAGATTGATGGAAAAGAGATTTATGGCGTCTGCATTTTTGTTATAGCGGCATTAACCGATTTCTTCGATGGATATTTTGCCCGCAAAAGGAATCAAGTAACTGCATTCGGAAAGCTTCTTGATCCAATTGCTGATAAATTGCTCGTATCTTCAGCCTTCATTTCTCTGGTAGAGCTAAATCTGGCTCCCGCATGGATGGTTGTCATTATTGTCGGTCGCGAGTTTGCCGTTAGTGGAATTCGAAGTATTGCACTATCAAAAGGCTACCTGATGCCTGCCAATATGCTCGGTAAGCTAAAGACAGTTTGTCAGGTCTGCACAATTGTCGTTTTAATTGTCGCAGATACTTACATTGAACCCTGGGAGCGTTTCGGACGTTTCTTATTATGGGTGACTGTAGCGATCTCCCTTATTTCCGCTGCGAACTATCTAAAGATATTCCTGAGGATCGGGAGCAGCAGGACGCTCACAAACGGGAAGGAGGAGATTGAATATGCCGACGAAAGAGAAGAAAGAAAAGAAAAGATCATCTCGTAGCGTTCAGGATGAATTCCTGATTTTGCTTGAAGAGGGACTTCGTACCGCTGGACGTGTAACAAAGCGTGAATTTGATCGTGTGTCGGAAGCAGTGCGAGCAAGGCTTGAAAAGAAATACGGCAAAGAAAAAGTCGACCAATTTCATTCAAGAATCCAGGCTAACTGGCAACAAACGGTTGATTCTCTCAACAGCGCAAAAGAGCGTATTAAGGTTGATAATTCATTTAAGAAAGGGAGAGAAATTGGCGTACAAATTCTTGAAAATCTAGCTGCAGGAATCAAAAAAGCAGCAGAAAATCTCGAAGCATCTTTTTCAGATAAAGTCACGTATCATTCCGGACAAATCGTAGATCGTGGCGTATTTCTGTGTAACAGTTGCAGTAAGATTCAAGAGATAAAACGCCGGCGAAAACTTTCTGCATGCCAGGAGTGCGGCAGTTCTGAATTCCGCCAGGCATAAATCCAACGCAAGGTTGTGGCAATCACAGAACCCGTAACAGTCCTCACTGATTACATTCTTGCAATAGAAACTTTTGTGTTTGCCGTACTTCTCAGCAGACAGGCAGCGCGCGATCGCGAAATTACGATTAAGTTCTGGGCGCTCGCCTTTTTTGTGATAGCTATTGCTGCAATTACTGGCGGCACCTGTCATGGATTTATTCGTTCTTTACCGGAATCTATTTACAAACTTCTTTGGAAGATCACACTCTACGCAGTTGGCGTTTCAACCTTGTTCATGCTTTCATCAACCGCCTATGCGACGTTGAAAGACTTGCCGCGGCGTATCTTGCTTGTACTGGCATGGATTCAATTCTCTGTATTTATTATTTTCATAGCCCGAACAAGTGACTTCAAATATGTCATCTATGACTATGTTCCGGCTATGATTCTCATACTGGCGCTGTGTATCTTCCGGTGGCATGCGCCTTTTTCGGCATGGATCAGTGCGGGGATTTTAGTGTCGTTTGTTGCGGCAGGAATTCAACTTTCGGGATTTACGCTGCATCAGCATTTCAATCACAATGATCTGTATCATGTGATCCAAATAATTGCTATGTATTTGCTTTATCGCGGCGGCAAACTATTACAAATAAAAAATGAAAAATAAAAAATCAAAAACCAAGCTCTCATTTTTGATCTTTGATTTTTATTTTTTATTTTCTCCCTGCTCCCCTGCTCCCCTGCTCCCCTGCCTTGTCCAAGCAGAAAAACTTTTCCCTTTGTAGATCTAGAATCCCAAAAATTCTAGTCCCGTCATCTCGTTCTGCCTGATTTCTTGATCGTATTTCTTGAACAGCGCGATATTTTCTTTCGGTATGGTTTTCAGCCCTTGTTCTACTTGTCCAAGCGTTTCAAGTTGCGCCTGAAGAGAATCTTTCGTTAATTGAAGCTGCTGCCGTTGATCTTCTGTAAGGTTAGGATCTTTTAATTGTTGATCGATTTGCTCGATCGAAGATTTGAGCTGGTCAACCGCTGACTTTTGTCCTTGAAGAGCTTCATTGGCCATCATTGCAAGCCAGTTTACGTACACCATCTGAGTTAAGTATGTGTATTCATCTTTGCTCATACTTTGAGCCTGCAAGGCTTTAACTTGTGCGAGTCGTAAATCGTTTAAAAAAGCCACGCCTTTAAGAGCATCCGAAGGTGTATTAGTGTTGTCACCGATCTGTTTTATTTCAGCTTCATGTTGCTTGTATATGACATCCATATCTTTCCGCACGGCTAAAAAGCGTTGAAGTCTTTCTTCGCGAACAATGTTATCGGCGGGTTCCTTAAATGGATATTTTTGATTGAGCTCTGCTACTTTTTTTCCGTATTCACTATCTTCAGTTCCAATAACGTTTTCGATTGTTTTACTTTTTTCTGACCACCAGTTTTGAACGAAATATCCACCAACTCCGAGCGCAAGCACAGTAACCACAACAACAGAAATGCATCCAATCAAAAGAACTTTTATGCCTGTAGACATGAGGTGCTCCTAATTTAGGGAATCGTCAGGAATAGAACAGGTACTTTCTCCACTTTTCATCAACGCTACCATAATGACGAAGTAAATGAAGAAAGTGAAAAGAAGATCCATTCCGCGGATCGCGAAGGAGTGTGAGGCCTGCTTCTTCGGGCAGTCGGCTCCCCTTCTTTACATTGCAGCGCGAACAACAAGCGGCAAGATTTTCCCAGCTTGATACTCCTCCACGGGATTTCGGAAGGATATGATCCAGCGTTACTTCTTGAGATTTCAGAGTCTTGCCACAATACTGACAAACGTAACGATCGCGAATCAGAATATTATTTTTTGATGCGAGCTTCCTTTTATAAGGAATGTGAATAAACTGCAGCAATCTGATTACAGATGGAGCAGGAATCGATGCGCTGATCGATCGCAAATTGAAGTGTGCTGATTCTTGAAGTACTGCAACTCCCTTAAAGATCATTACGACAGCTCGCCTTACATTGCAGATATGAACTGGTTCATATGTTGAATTAAGAACGAGTACACGAGAACTCAATCGGCTCGCAGAGGTGAATGGAGCCGGTATTGTTTCCTTCAAGTTATGTTGAGTAATCATCTTTGTAAACCAAAAAAAAATCCCACCATCACCTGATAGTGGGAGAATTATTGCTGCTGCTTATACTGAGAAATCGGAACGGATTAGTTCGTTTCGATCGCTTCAACTTCAAGCTCAACATACGACTGATCATTATAACGAGGCAGATTTTAAACTGTCAACTTTTTAAAATTCGGAATGCGGAATCGTGAATGCAAAATTTAGGATTTCTGTTTCTATCTTTGAGTTCATTGCTAGGTCAAAATCACATCGACCGGACCATCGAATGAGGCGCACGAGTCGTTTTTCCTCAGAGTTGCAGCTGGTTTTATAATGAAGGAATAAGCGTATCGCGAATATAAACCGTTTGAATTCAAGAGTTTACGTTGCAAATGATTATCATTTTCAAAGTGAGCTAAATTACAAAAGCTCAGTTTCGGCGCGTTTGGAGGTTCTTCTGCAATCTTTACAGTAGCCAAAGATTTCCATTCGATGGTTCGTCATATGGAAACCATATTTAGCTGCCATCTTTTCTTGCAAGCGTTCGATTTGATCGTTTACAAATTCCAGAGCTTCGCCGCAATTCAAACAAATCATGTGATCATGATGTGCAGTTTTATGCTGCGGTTCATATCGAACGCGACCTTCCTGGAAATAATTCGCGCGTGCAAGATTACATTCGCAAAAAAGTTTCATCGTCCGATAAACAGTCGTTAGCCCGATGCTGGGATCGCGATACCTTACAAGGTTGTGAAGTTCTTCAACTGTTACATGCCGCTTGGCCTGCAGAAAAACTTCAAGGATCGTTTCGCGCTGCGATGTTTTTTTCAGCCGCTTCTTATTTAAATGATCTCGTAATACCTGTATTTCTTCTTCCATGATAAATTCTTGAAAATCATTTTCAATATAATGGGAGACGCCGTCTACGTCAAGTTGGAGATTTAACCGCGGATCTTAATTTAACCAGATACACAGATAAACACGGATTTTCTTAACCACAAACACAGATAAACACGGATTTGAACTTATAAAACATCCGTGTGCATCAGTGTGTATCCGTGGTTCTAAATACGGAATAGGCTTCGGAAATTCTTAGAAGTTTGTTCTGCGATTTCCACCGCTGAAATACCTCGGAGGCTTGCGAGAAAGCTTCCTGTATTTACAACGAATGCTGGTTCGTTCGTTTTTCCCCGTTTTGGCACTGGCGCAAGAAACGGTGCATCAGTTTCAACGAGAATTCGATTGAGTGGTGCGGCCGCTGCTGCTTTCTGTAATTCTCCAGCACTTCGAAATGTCAGAATTCCAGAGAATGAAATATGAAAACCGAGTTCCAGCAACGGCTCCATTTCCTCCTGGTTTCCTGTAAAACAATGAATCATTCCGCTCCAATTGGGTTGTTCCATTTTCAAAAGCTGAGCTAACCGTGGGTACGCATCTCTGCAATGAATCACAACAGGCAAATTCAGTTTCAAAGAAAGTTGTAATTGTTTTTGAAATACTTGCTCCTGTACTTCGCGCGGTGAATGATCGTAATAAAAATCCAATCCAATTTCGCCAAGTGCAATTACATTTGGAAGGCGCAAGAACTTCATCAACTCTTCTTCGAGTGATTCGCTGTACTGACTCGCCTGATGCGGATGAATCCCAAATGCGCCCCATCGTTTTAACTTTGAATCAGCATTAAGAATTTCCGCTGAACGCTGCATGCTTACTGGAGTTGCTTCACTATTCACTTGAAGCACTCCTTCGATGCCAGCAGTCAGAGCTCGCTCCATCACTGCGTCTTTTTGAATATATAAATCGTCAGAATCAAGATGAGTATGCGCGTCGATCCATTCCATCAACTGAAATTGTACTTGAATTTCCAGCGCTGAGCCGCTGAGATTTCATTGAAAAAGAATAGCTCACGTGGTAAGGTGTGAATTGTTTGACATGAAGCTTGCACGGGTGGCACTTCTTATAACAATATTTTCTCTCCTGTTTTTCAATCTTGTTTTCTCCCAAAGCGATGAAGAAGATGAGGAAGAGACAGGCGGAGTCTATCCAACTGAATCTCAAGGCACGGGTACAAACAGCATCGATCCTAACCGTGAAGAACTTGGGAGCTATGGAACCCTTCCCAAATCTGATTTTACAGAACAACTCCACATTTCATCACAAACACAGGATGAAGTAAGGCCGAATTATTTCATCTTAGAAGGCTACGTCGACATCGCGTACAAAGGGGTCCGCCTTCAATCCGATCGAGCCGAGTATGACACCGCTACGAAGCAATTGATTGCTACAGGAAATGTAGTGTTGGATCAAGAAGGACAACGGATTACGGGTGAAAAGCTCGAAATGAACATGGAGGACCAGACTGGAACCATGTATAACGTTTTTGGCTATGTTCCTCCCCAATTTTTCTTCTGGGGCACCAAGCTAGATAAGCTAGGTGAAGATGAATACAAGATTTACGATGGGGTCTTTACCGAATGTTCGCAGATTCTCCCGCACTGGCAATTAAAAACAACCACAACACGCTTAACGTTCAACGAGTATGCTCACTTTAAGAACTTTACTTTAAAGGCAAAGACAGTTCCGATTTTTTATTCACCTTACATGATCTGGCCGATTAAACGTGACCGAGCGACTGGTTTTCTGTTTCCAGGATTTGGACCCAACGACAGTAAAGGATTCTGGGTTGGTGGTTCTTTTTTCTGGGCGATGGGCCGTTCGATGGATAGCACATATTGGGTCGATCATTGGGCAATTCGCGGCTGGGCTGGCGGCGCGGAATACCGTTATGCAACAGGAGAAAAATCGGGAGGCTCTACCAGATACTATTATGCCGACGATCAGGAATTAGGGCCACAGTGGACATTAAACGCAGACGTAAAACATGATCTTCCAAAAGATTTTCGTGTAGCTGGTGTGGCAGATGTATTCAGCAGTTTCGAATACATTCAAGATGCAGACAACAGTTTTGCGGGGTCCGCGCGCAGACAGCAGCGCGCACAAGGATTTCTTACGCGTAACTGGTCTTATTACAGTATGAACCTGTTAGGTGACTTTTCTGAAACGCAATTTTCAAGATCCCGCGAAGTTCAACTTTTTCATTTGCCTGAACTCGAATTTCAAGCACGCAGTCAGGAAATCGGGCCGACTGGTCTATTCTGGACTTTCACTGGATCGGCAAGCTACCTTGGTAGAAGCGATCTACTTGGCAGCTCCGAGTTAAGTTCCAAGTATCAGCGTTACGATATGTTTCCAGGTATTTCATTTCCGATGACATATCTATCCTGGCTGACACTTACACCAGGGTTCGGCTATCGCGTAACGCACTATAGCGCTCAACAGCAAGAAGCGACGGGATCACGTGATGTTCCTGTTATTCTAGACGATGCCGTGACGCGAAAATATATGGACATGGCATTAGATTTACGCGGTCCAAATTTTTCGAAAATCTTTGACACTCCAAATATGGCCTATTCCAAGAAATGGAAGCACGCGATTGAGCCTCAGGTTACGTATCGTTACATTCAGGATATCGAAGAAATTGCAAACATACTGAGAATTGATGATGTCGATGATATTTTTGGTTTGAATGTAGTTACATTTGGGATCACAAACTTACTTTATTCAAAACGTCCAATCAAAGAACCAGAAGAATATGACCCAGACGAATATCAATATTACAATCCAACACCCTATGAAGAAGAGATTGAATCTCCATGGGAATTAATTTCATGGCGGCTATCACAAAGTTATTCGATGCAATCGGATCGTTTTGATGTAGAGAGGTTTCCAGAGCTTCGACCCATGTCACCCATTAGCTCAGATTTACGGATAAACCCAAGCGTTAATTACAACATCGATTTTGGAATTGACTACGATGTTTACGAAAAACAGATCACAAATATCAATGTTGGCTCGACATTGAGGGATCAGGAACGTTGGTATGCAAATGTCAGCTACAACTATTCGAATCGAGTTCGTATCGAAGGAATCCGAACCCGCGCGGATGCTCACCAGGTTCGTTTAAATGGGGGCTTTGGCATTCTAAAGAACAGATTTGTATTTACGGGTGAGTTTGATTACGATTTCTTGGAGAAGAAAGTGTATCGCAATTCAGCCGGCTTCCTTTACAATGATGATTGTTTTACCGTAGGCATGGAGTGGAGACGATTTGATTTTGGGGATGATTCTTTCCGACGCGATGAGAACCAATTTACGTTTACAGTTAGCCTTCCGAATCTTGGGAGTCTCGTTGATTTCCGCAGTGGCACCCCTCCGCGCCGATTCTAGCGCCTGATGATGGAACTGAAAGGACTCATTTTAAGCGGAGGAAAAGGCACAAGACTCCGCCCTCTCACTTACACCCGCGCAAAACAACTCATGCCAGTGGCGAATAAACCGATCCTTTTTTATGGGATTGAAGCGTTAACAAATGCAGGAATTCGCGATATCGGAATTATTGTTGGTGAAACGAAAGATGAAGTTGTTGAAGCCGTCGGTGATGGCAGCCGCTGGGGTGCAAAGATCACATACATCGATCAACCTGAACCTCTCGGTCTGGCACATGCAGTTTTTACAGCAAAGAAATTCTTAAAAGAATCTCCTTTTGTTATGTATCTCGGTGATAACCTTCTTAAAAATGGAATTGAATCATTAATCGATGATTTTCGGAAGTCGAAGCCGAATTCTCAGATCTTGCTTGCTTCAGTTCCGAATCCTGAACAATTTGGTGTTGCGGAATTAGAGGAAAATCGCGTTATCCGTTTGGAAGAAAAACCGAAAGCTCCACGTAGCAATTGGGCGCTTGTCGGTGTGTACATGTTTGATCATCATATTTTTGAAACTGAGAAAATTTTGAAACCTTCATGGCGCGGCGAACTTGAAATTACAGATGCAATTCAATATTTGATCGATAAAGGTTATCGTGTTGAGCCGCACATTGTAGATGGATGGTGGAAAGATACAGGAAAGCTGGACGATATGCTTGAAGCGAATCGATTGATCCTGGAAACATTGCAACGCGGAATTCACGGTGAAGTTGATTCAGCTTCACGGATTGATGGCCGTGTTGAAATCGGAAAGGGCGCAAAAATTATTGGAAGTACTATTCGAGGTCCGGCAATCGTTGGAGAAAATACAGTTATTGAAAATTCATTCGTAGGTCCATTTACTTCGATTCAGGATCAATGTGAGATTCGTGGAAGTGAACTTCAACATAGCATCGTTCTTCGTGGCAGCAAGCTCTTGCATCTCAACCGGCGTGTAGAGGATAGTCTGATAGGCATGAATACGCGCATTGCACGAAGCGATCGTCCACCGCAGGTCTATCGATTTCTGGTGGGAGATAACAGTCTGATTGATATTTACTAAAATTAAAAATGAAAAATAAAAGATCAAAAACAGAGAGAAGAGTTCCTCATTTTTTATTTTTGATTTTTCATTTTTAATTTTATGAAATATCTGGTTACAGGCGGGGCGGGGTTCATTGGCAGCCATTTTGTGCATGCTCTCCTTGAAGCTGATAAAACCGCCGAAGTTACAAATCTTGATTTGCTGACGTACGCAGGCAATCTCGAAAACCTTGAAGATCTTAAATCTGATTCGCGTTATAGCTTCATTCAGGGTGACATCTGCGATGCAAAAGCTGTAGATCATGCTATGTCGGCATGCGACGTTGTCGTTCATTTTGCAGCTGAATCATTTGTAGATCGATCCATCTATGGCGCCGAAGCATTTATCCGAACGGATGTTTATGGCACGTATGTTTTGCTTGAAGCTGCACGCAAATACAACATTAAAAAGTTCATTCACATTTCTACGGATGAAGTCTACGGCAGCCGTGAACAGGGCTCATTTACCGAAGATGATAACTTGATGCCCGCTAATCCCTATTCTGCGAGTAAAGCGGGAGCGGACCGGCTCGCATATTCTTACTTTAAGACTTATGACTTGCCTGTTGTTATCACACGATCTTGCAATAACTATGGTCCAAATCAATATCCTGAAAAGTTAATTCCGCTTTTCATAACGAACGCGATTCAAAACATGAACGTTCCCGTTTATGGAGATGGAAAACAAGTTCGCGATTGGCTATATGTCCGCGATCATTGTTCCGCATTGTTATTCTTGTTGGAACATGGAATGGCCGGTGAAGTTTATAACGTCAGTGCAAATCAGGAATGCACCAACATGGAAATTACAACAGAAATCCTGAACTTACTTGGAAAGCCGGATTCTTTGATTCAACATGTAGCGGATCGTCCGGGACATGATCGCAGGTATTCACTGGATAGTTCGCGGCTTCGCGCCCTTGGATGGAAGCCTGATTGGTCGCTCGAAAATGGATTGAAATCAACAGTTGACTGGTATGCAGCAAACGAAGGTTGGTGGAAGAGAATTCGCGAACGGCAAAAGGATTTTAACGACTTTTACACGAAACATTATGGAACCATTACGGAGGGAGCATGGCAGATTCGCCCACGCTAGGGCGTCGTATTTTGCTGCTGGGCGCCGGCGGCATGATTGGAAGTGCCTTATCACGCGCTTGTTCCGGAGCGCAACTTGCTGAATTTCAGCATCAAGAACTCGATATTACGGATTATCTTGAAGTTGAAAAAGTATTCTTAAGACATAAACCCGAATTTGTATTGAATGCAGCCGCATTCACTCGTGTTGATGATTGTGAAAAATTTCGGGAAACCGCTTTCGTTGTAAATGCGCAAGCACCCGGCCACCTTTCTGCGCTTTGCAAAAAATATTCTTCACTTCTGGTTCATTTTTCCACCGATTATATTTTTGAAGGCAGTAACAGCACTCCATACGTGGAAAATCATCCACCAAATCCAGTCAATTATTACGGAGTCACGAAGCTGGAAGGCGAAAAACAAATCCTTGCTGGCGGCGGTTCGTTTCTGATCATACGAACTTCCTGGATTTTCGGCAGAAATGGTGACAACTTCGCCAAAAAGATACTGAAACGAGCTTTTGCCGGGGGAAAAGTTCAAGCGCCGATAGATCAAATAGGCGCACCGACTTACGCCGGCGATGTTGCGGCTGCCGTTCTGAAGCTTCTATCCCTCAAATGCACAGGCACTTACCACTTCTCCAATACCGGTGAATGCAGCCGTCATGAGCAAGCTGAAACAATTTTGAGATTGTATGGCTTGAACAATTCTGTAGAACCTGTTAAAAATGACAGTTTGCCTACGCCGGCAAAGCGGCCGAATTACTCGGTTTTGAGCTGTTCGCATTACATTCGAACCACAGGTCAGACACCGCGTACCTGGCAACAGAGTACAGCGGAATACATTGCATACCTGAAAGCCAACGAATACGAATTGCGATCATAGCTCCTGCGTCTTTCTGGTTGAGGTAGATCTGGAGGATTTCATTGAGAGTCTTAATAACAGGAATTACCGGCTTTGCCGGCAGCCATCTCGCTGAATACATCTTACGAGAACATCCCGGAGTCGAAATTTTTGGGATCCGAAGATGGCGCAGCAGAATGGAAAACATCGAACATCTACTGGATAAAGTAAATGTGATGGAATGCAATCTCGTAGATGCATCTTCTGTAAAAGCACTGATTGCCGATGTGCGGCCTGACAAAATTTTCCATCTTGCAGCCCAAAGTTTTGTGCCAAGTTCATGGAACGCTCCTGCGGAATCGTTAAGCACAAATATCATTGGACAATTAAACATTTTTGAGGCATTGCGCGAATCGAAACTTCTGGATTGCTGGGTGCAGATTGCGTGTTCGAGTGAAGAATATGGAATGGTGCATCCCGATGAAGTTCCGATTACTGAAAACAATCCCTTGCGGCCACTGAGCCCTTATGCAGTCAGCAAAGTCGGACAGGACTATCTGGCATATCAGTATTTCATGTCTTACGGAATTAAAGCAGTTCGTACGCGAGGCTTTAACCATACAGGACCTCGGCGCGGCGAAGTTTTTGTTTGCTCCAACTTCAGTAAACAGGCTGTTGAAATTGAGAGAAAGAAACGTCCGCCGGTGATCTATGTTGGGAATCTGGATGCAGAGCGCGACTTTACGGATGTTCGTGACATGGTGAAGGCCTATTGGCTTTCGCTGGAAAAATGCGAACCAGGTGAGGTCTACAACATTTGCACAGGAGACGCGATTTCGATTCGCGATCTACTCAGTATGGTAATCGGACATACAGGATTACAAATCGAAGTGAAACAGGATCCTGCACGTTTGCGTCCTTCCGATGTTCCACTTTTGAAAGGCGATTTTTCAAAGTTTCACAAAGCAACTGGTTGGAAACCACAAATTCCTTTCAAAAAGACTCTTGGTGATATCGTAGATTACTGGCGCGAACAAATCCGCTAACTCTATAACCGCAGAGTTTGTAGGGGCGACCCTTGTGGTCGCCCGGGCCGCCACAAGGGCGGCCCCTACTAAGAGACAGAGATTATGAAAACAGTTGTTATCACGGGTCTTGCTGGTTTTGTTGGCAGCCACCTAGTCGATCTTCTGATGAAAGATCCGGATGTGCAGATTGTAGGAATCATCCATCCTACTCATGCAGTTCAACATCTTGAAGATCATCCGCGCATTCAGATTTATCGCGAAGATATTCTTAAGGCTTCACGTTTAAAGAAGATTCTAAGGCTGGTGAAACCTGAAGTTGTTTATCATCTTGCAGGGCTTGCCCATGTGCATGAATCGTGGACGCATCGTAGAGCGACGATGGAGACAAATTTTATTGGTTCTTTTAACTTGCTTGAAGCATGCCGTTCATTGACTGCCTTTCCTAAAGTTCTGTTGGTAGGATCCGCCGAAGCTTACGGTATTGTTCCCACTGAAAAGCAACCGATTAAAGAAGATTTTCCACTCTCCCCCGCTTCGCCCTATGCGGTAAGTAAAATCGCTCAGGAAATTCTTGGTATGCAGTATGCGCGTGCGGAAAAACTACCTGTATACATTTGCAGGGCTTTTAATCACACAGGTCCGAGGCAAAAAGAGACTTTTGTTTGTTCCGCTTTTGCCTATCAGATCGCAATAGCGACAGGCCAGCCACCTCCTCATCGCATTCATGTTGGAAACCTATCAGCACGCCGCGATTTCACTGATGTCCGTGATGTCGTGAGAGCCTATAGCACGATCCTAAACAGCGGTGAACCTGGTGAGCCTTACAATGTCTGTTCAGGAAAAGCGCCATCAATTGAAGAAGTTCTCCATCTCTTGATTGACCTTTCCGGAAAACCTTTTCAAGTAGAAATAGACTCCGCTTTATTTCGTCCGGTAGACATGCCGCTCATCCTGGGAAGCCACGAAAAACTGACAACTCAAACAGGTTGGAGGCCCATGTATGATTTGCGGACCACTTTGAAGGATTTATTTGAATACTGGCAAATGAAAGTTCAAGGAGTTTCCGTTTCATGAATATTTTCATGACGGGCGCTACCGGCTTCCTTGGCAACGAACTACTAAAAACACTTCACCAACGCGGACATGCAATTACTACACTTGTTCGTTCACCGGAAAAACTTTCCTTTCCCGAAGGTGTGAAGATTGTCAAAGGCGAAATTGAATCCCCTGTAACGTATCAGTCAGCACTGCGAGATCAAGATGTATTTGTTCATATTGCCGCACTTGTAAAGATGTGGGCACGTGACAGCGCGCAATTCGACCGTGTCAATGTGGATGCAACTGAAAAGGCGATCCGTATGTCAGCCGACGCAGGCATCCAGAAATTCATTTACGCATCTTCATTTATCGCGCTTGGACCTTCCAATGGAACACTGTTGAAAGAAGATGATGCGCGCCGCAGCAATGTTTTGCACAATGATTATGAGCGAACAAAATATCTGGCCGATCAAAAAGCGAGGAAACTTCAACAAGAAGGATTTCCGTTATACATATTGTATCCAGCCGTTATTTATGGACCCGGAAATTTAACGTATGGAAATATTGTTGCAAAAAATCTCATTCCTTTCTTGAATGGAAAGATGCCTTTTGGATTGCCGCTCAAAGCATGGTCTTACGTTTTTGTTCAGGATGTTGTCAATGGTTTTGTTAAAGTCATCGAAAACACTCCGCCTTCAAATCGTTATATTCTTGGGGGCGAGAATCATACAGGTGAATCCTTTTACAAGACTGTGCACGAAGTAACGGGGAAAAAACCGCCAGCGATGAACATGCCATTCAGCATGGCCAAGATGGCAGGTTACGGAGAATATTTGCTTGCGAAAATATTCGGACGCGAGCCTTCACTCTTGACTCACGAAGTTGTCGAAATTTATAAACTGAGCTGGGCTTATGACAGTAGTCGTGCAATTAATGAATTGGGTTACTCAATCACATCTTTAAAAGATGGCTTAATCGAAATGATCGGCTGGCTCAAGAACGAAGGCTACGTAAAAAATTAAGTAATCTTTGCGTCTTTGTGGTGAAAATAATTCCATGAATTCGGAACTGAAGAGGAAGGCTGTTCACATTGGATCCAGTGGCTTTGCATTTCTTTTACGATGGTTGAACTGGTGGCAGAGCGCCCTGATTGCTCTTTGTGCATTCATCTTTAATTTTCTGATTTTGCCGCGAGTTGGGGGAAAACATTTATATCGAGATGATGATCATCAGCGTGGCTATCCAATTGGAATCCTTTTATATCCCTTTTCGGTTTTAGTTCTGATTTTATTACTTCCACATCACCTTTACATTGTTGGCGCTGCCTGGGGAATCATGGCATGGGGTGACGGCATGGCATCGCTTGTTGGAAAGAAGTATGGAACGGCAAAAATTCCCTGGAACACAGAGCGGAGTTATGCAGGTTCGATTGCTTTTTTTATTTTCGGCAGCGCAGCTGCTGTGTTCTTTACATTCTGGATCAGGAAGACGATCCCGGAACCTTTGATTTGGTATGGAATCATGATTCCCTGTACTTGCAACATTACTTGCAGCGCTGATTGAAACAGTTCCTTCCGGATTAAACGATAATCTCACAGTTCCTATTTCCGCCGGCTTCTTTATGCTGGCCTTGAATCAAATCGATCCGAGCTTGGTTTTCATAAATCAAGATCAAATTTTGCATAATTTCATGTGGGGCTTTGCAATCAATCTAGCTTTGGCAGGCGCATCCTTCGCGGCACGAATGGTAAATTTTTCAGGCTTTGCTAGCGGGTTACTAATCGGAACAACAATTTACACATTTGGTGGTTATCAACTTTTCATAATTCTGTTCACGTTCTTTTTTCTTGGATCAGCATCAACCAAGTTTGGATACTCCCGCAAAAAAGCGATGGGAGTTGCACAAGAGAAAGGCGGCGCGAGAGGCTGGAAAAATGCAGTGGCAAATTGTTCTGTGGGAGCATTCCTGGCGATTCTGGCGATGCTCTCTCCCGAAAATAAGGGACTGATTTTTATTGCTGGATTTTTCGGAGCGTTCGCTACTGCAGCTGCAGATACGGTCAGCAGCGAAATTGGTCAGGTGCTTGGCAAACATCCAATCCTGATTACAACTTTGCGTCCCGTTCCGGTGGGAACTGAAGGTGCAGTTTCGCTTGAAGGAACCTTCGCAGGAATCGTTGCATCCGCAGTGCTATGCGGTATCGGAATCTTGCTAGGCTCCATTAATATTACGATCGGATGGATCTGTGTTGTTGCTGGATTTATCGGGACGACTGTTGAAAGTTATCTTGGCGCAACGTTGGAACAAATGAAGATTGTTGATAATGAAATTATTAACTTTATGAACACACTCGTTGGTGCCGCTGCCGCAATGCTCCTTGCGTATCTATTTTTGTTTTAACCGCAAAGACACTAAGGATACGGTTTTCGGCCAATGTTGTTTTTCTTATAAGTCTCCCATTGTGCCGGCGTCATTTGCTCAACCTTTTTCAATTCAAACTTAAAACTGTTCCAATCAGGATTGTCCGGAACGGGGACTTCTATGTTCTCAGCATAGCCTTCCTTTTTATTTACCCACATGAAACCTTCTTTGTCACCAAATGGTTCGCCGGTAATTCTGTATTTGCGGCATGTTGTTTGATGACACGGAGCTTCGCCGGCGAATTCAATTTTTACTTTCCCTTTGTATTTGATCAATCCTTCGCCTTGAAAAATCGGATCAGCGATCCCAATCTCAAAAGTTTTTGTTGGATCCTTTAGATGGCGGAGTATGTAATTGAAGCTGATGAAATCAAAGTTGTAGATGTGTACCGGATAATGATTGATTGCTGTGCTGCCATTTTGATCCTTGATCCGGACTTGAAGCGTATTGTCTGCCTTTGAAAGTGTCAGAGTTGCTACAGGCTTGCGAGTTCCATCTTTAAGTAGATGACCTGAATCTAACTCAGACGCTGAAAATGATGTCCAGTCCATTTTTGCGATGATGTGAGCCGCATCGATGACTTCCTCTTCGGCTTTATAGACTTCAAGAGTATCAGCTGCTTTGATGTATATCGAAACTGTTGCCGGCTTTGTTCCATCCAAATTTGATTTTGTATAGTGATACACGGTACCTACCTTGATCCGTTCAGGGTGATATTGAAACATCGAAACGGATGAAGAAACTTCCGCAAAAGCAGACGAATGGATGAATAGGAACGCTATGAGACTCACATAGAACTTCATCTTCACTCCTTGGACAGCAGAGTAGTGTTATGGAAACCAGGTGAACGAAAAGCCGAATGCTGCATTTTCATTCTGCTTGTACTTTGGAAAGTATGTCGCATTAAATCTGAATTGACCGTGCCGAAACGATAAAGATGGGAGCGGAGCCACGATAGGCTTTCCGAAATTGTAAGCACGGCTGTAAATAAGAGCGCCAAATAGTCCAGCGCTTATTCCGTTATGAATTTTTAACTCAGCCCCCGCCGCGGAAAACAAAGTGGGACTGCTCAGCGAATTTAAAAATACTCCCGCATCCGCAAAAAGAATGGAGTGATGTGTTTCTCGTAATGTTGCATGATAACCCACACCTGGATTCCATTCTTGAAATCCATTTCCTTGTGAATCGGTTCGTTCCGGATGATACGAAAAGCCATAAACGTTGATACCAGATTCAATTCCGAATACAGAAGCTGTTACAGAAAGAAAAAGACACAACAAAAAGAACGTGAAACGATTCATAGGTTTGCAAAACTGTTACGACTATTCTACGAGGGAGTCAGCAACTTTTCCAGCATCAAAGTCACGAAATGCGAAGTTGAAGCTGCGGCTGTTTTCATTGACGTCGACTTCTTCTTTAAATGTTCGAAGATCCGGATTTTCAAATACAAAAACGTATCTTCCTGGAGGCAGTGAAATGATGGCTGGAGTTGTATCTGTAATACTTTCCTTTAACCCTCCGCCTGAAATATTTACCTTTGCCCATGGAAGGACATCAATGGATACACTGATTGTAGGAATCACAGGCGGAACATTGGTTGTTGGGTCAGTTTTCGGAGGTCCGGTCGGTACGGTTGTCGTTGTATTTTCTGGCACATCCTTATCGCGGGGCCAGAGAAAAATTGCGAGAAAGCCAACTAACAGCAGCACACCAACACCACCGAGAACAAAATTCAACGGGAAGGAACGTGGCTCGGTTGCTTCTACTGATCGTTGAACGGGATCTGCAACTTTTGGAGATGGTGGAACAGGTTTTGTGGCCGGCACGGGAGCTTGTGGTGCTGGAGTTTTCCGTTCGGCGCGCCGAGGTGGAGGTGGAGGAGCTGGAGGCACCACCGGTACGCGTCCGGAAGGTACAGGCACTTGAACTGTCTGGCTTGAATACTCCGGAGTACCCTTCGCCATCTTTTTTATTTCATCTGTATCAATTTTTGCCGGCGCGAGAACTGCTTCAATCTCTTTCAACTTCTTTTCGGCTTCAGCATCTCCAGGATATGTTTTTAAGATCCCTAAACACTCCTGTTTTGCTTGTTCATACTGTCCCATGCGCAGAAAAGTATCTACACTTTTCAAACGCGCACTGATCGCTTGTTTGTTACGCTTTTCAGTGCCGGCATCTACCATTGATGATTCTTTTTCAGCAAGCTTCAATGATTCTTCGGCTTCCTTGCGTAAACCATAAAAGACCTGGAAATCATATGGAGGTTTTTTCTCCAAAAATTCACTGAATAGCTCTACAGCATCTACCCAGGACCGCGATTGAAAACTCTCTTTGGCTCGTGCAAATTGCAGGTACAAATTGTGGTTGCGATCCACAACACGAGTCTTGGATTCAACAAAAACCGGTAAATCCTGTTTGGCTTTGTTCAAAACATCCAGTGCGCCGTCAAAATCCAAGCTTTCACACAATTGATCGACATCGGCAAGAATTCTTTCTTGTTCAGATTGCTTGTAGGCTTTTTCTTTTTGGGCAGCCTGAATCCTGTCATGCATTTCGACTGCTTGTGGATCATTTTCAATGTCGAGTGCCTTGCGGACGGCAATGAGAGCTTGATCATAGGAACTTTTCTCGAAGTAATATTCCGCTTCGGAATACGCATTAGCATATTCAGCTTTCTGTCGATTGGACTCATACAGCGCTCGCGCATGTTTCAGCATTGTTTGCGCTTCATGATTCGCAGGATCAACGATCAATGCCTTCGTAAGTTTATCGATTGCGCCCGATGCATTTTCGTGATCTAAAGCTACTTTTGCAGCATTCAAATGATTTCGAAATTCGGATTCCTTTGCATGACTTTGCTCAGCACTCTCAAGAGCTACTCTCATTTCAGAAGCTGCATCTGAACCGCCCGGCAATTTTGTGAGCTGCGTTAACATCATTCTTGCTTCAGTAAACTGGTGACCATCGACATGTTTTTGCATTCTATCGACCAGAATCGATGACATATCGTCTACTGCCTGTTTTGCGACAGGATTTTCAGGATCACGTTTGACGATCGTTGCATAAATCTCAATCGCCTTATCAAATTTCTGCAGTTCCAAATTGTCTTTTGCAAGCTGCAAAAGCTGGTCTGTATTGCGTGTGGATCCTCCACTTGTACGACCACCACGTCCTGATGTTGGAGTGTTCATTGGATACAAATCTGATAATGCATCCAATGCATCGACAACTTCAGACGCAGTTTGATGGCGATTCTCTGGAAGCTTTTCAATCATCTTATGAACGACGCTGCACAATTCCGGAGCCAGCTCTGGATTTGCATCAATGAGCGGAGGAGGGGCTTCGTTGATATGCTTGAAAATCAGCGTTACGGAATTTTCATCATGAAATGGCGGTCTTCCAGCCAGCATTTCATAAAACATGATGCCGAGACTATACGTATCACTGCGCCCATCCACAGGACGTCCTAATGGTTGTTCGGGCGGCAAGTAATGAGGCGTGCCCATCAGTGTGCCCGTTTTTGTAAGATTGCCTTCGAATTGAACGCGAGCGATTCCAAAATCCATTAATATTGGTTTCTTGTATTGATCCAGCATTACATTCGCTGGCTTAATGTCACGATGAATAACATCATGATCGTGTGCATATGCAAGCGCATCCGCAACTTGTTTAATGATAGAGACAGCTTCTTGCGGTGCGACTTTACGATCGCGCTGCATCTTCTTTCCCAGGGTTTCGCCTTCAACATACTTCATAACGAAGTAATAAGTACCGTCATTCTCGCCGACATCATAAATGTCGATGATGTTTGGATGGGAGAGTTTTGCAGCAGATTTTGATTCACGGCGAAATCGTTCGATCATTTCATCTTCGCCGGCAAAACCATGCCTTAGAATTTTGATCGCAACTTGTCGTCCGAGTTGTGTATGTTCACCGAGATAGACTTCGGCAAATCCACCAACACCAATTTTTTTGATGATTTTGTATTTGAAATTGAGAGCTTTCTCAATTCCATATAGACGAGGGTCGACTTCAGGCTGGCCTGCAGGTGTTCCACAATTGGCACAGAATTTCGCATCCTCACGGATCGAAGTTCCGCATTTCTGACAGATCATTCAGTTCCCCTCTTACGAATTTCTATAAATGTCCCAAATTTTTGGTGAAACCTCAGGTGGCTGTTTGATATCCCCTCCGCTCTGGCGTGCTTTACGAAACGCTGCACGCGCCAGTGCCAATCTGGATTCTTTATTATTTTGATCCGTAAGTCCTTGTGCAGCAAGAGCACATCCCTTATAGAAATGAAGCCTCCAGCTATTCGGATATTCGGATAGATACGTATCTGCAAATTGTTCAGCGGCTACATATTTACCTTCGAAGTAGGCTCGAATTACCTGACGTTCATTATCTTTACGCTTTGCCGCTTCACCCATACTCTGCATTTGTGATGAGCGTTTTTGTTGAATTTCATTCGCCAATGATTCAATTGTACGATCCCCTGGATATTCGGAGCGCAATTGAATGATCGAACTTTCCGCAACACTCAGATCTCCACGATTCATAGCGCGTCTGACTTCATCAATTTTTTGCTTTTTTGCCTGCGACGCTAATTCTGCGCCTTCCTTGCTTGAAATCTGTGACAATAATCTATTAGCTTCACGATTATTTCGATCTAGCATCAACACACGATTCGCTGCATTTCGTGCTTCATCATAATCACCCGACGCATACGCTGATTGAGCCTCATCTAAAGTTCGATTAATCGCTGCCAATTTTGTGGCTTCAGCATTCGGAGCGACCGAAGGGTTTGTGGTTACAGGCGGTTTCGTGATGTTTGGTTGAGTCACGGGTGGATTGGGATTGGGATTTGTATTTTGATTTTGGTTCTGTGCTATTTGATTTCCAGTTGGACGCGACTTGAGATTATCTTGAACAGTTTTAACCATCGTTCGAAATTCCGTGGCTTTTGACGAAGAGAACATGTCGATTTTCTTCGCTTCTTCAATGTACATTTCAGCAGCCGCGTAGTCGCCACTTTGGACAGCACATTTTGCAAGATAAAAATGCGGAATATATTCCCATGGAATCGTTCCATAGGGTCTGGCTTTTAAATCTGCTTTGGGATTTTTCTGAATAGCTTCCTTAAGCGCCTTGGTTCCTTCGGCACAATTGTTCTTTTCAACGGCCTTTTTCCCATCTTCATAAAACTGATACCATTCTTTTGAATAGGCTAGCTGACAGAAAACGAGAGTTATTACGGCTGCTGCTAATAAGTTATGGAGCCTCATGGTCACCCCTCAAAATTCCTTATTATAGCAGTTATTCGGCGCCTCGTGAGTAGTTTGCGAGGACGATATTTGATGGAGGAAGCATGAAGCGGATTGTACGGTACTTTTTCGAAGGTCTCATTTTTGTCGTCCCTGTTGCCATAACGGTGTATGTAATTTACAAGGCTTTCGTAATAGTAGACAACTGGTTACCCCTCCCTTGGGCAGGCGCAGGATTCCTTGTTATTCTGACCGGAATAACACTCGTTGGCTTTCTCGCTTCAAATTTCCTAACACGAAGCTTGCTTCGATTTCTTGAGTCTATTCTGAACCGCTTACCGTTCGTTAAGCTCCTTCATTCATCGGTAAAAGACATCATGACTGCTTTTGTTGGCGAACGGAAAAGATTCGATAGGCCAGTCGTTGTCGAACTGATTCCTGGCAGCGGTGTTATGGCAATTGGTTTTATGACGCGGGAATCGCTTGAACAATTCGATCTCCAAAATGAAGTCGCCATTTATTTTCCGCAATCCTACAATTTTGCGGGAAATCTGATTTTGTATCCAAAAAGTTCTGTACGCTCCCTAAATGCTGAAAGCGCAAAAGTAATGGCGTTTGTTGTTTCAGGCGGCGTAACGTACTGAATCGGTTTTGTAACGCTGGCCACTGGCCGGCTGAGCCTCGCTGAAAATTATGACGGATCGGTAAAAAATGATTGAACGAAAACTAACGGAAGAAGAAAGAAGACTGGAAGCATCTGAAAACCGAAAGGAGCATTGGAAACGCTGGGGACCTTATCTCAGTGAGCGCGCATGGGGAACAGTTCGCGAGGATTACAGCGCTGAAGGAATCGTATGGAATTATTTTCCGCATGATCATGCACGTTCGCGTAGCTACCGCTGGAATGAAGATGGAATTGCAGGCTTATCAGATCGTCATCAAAAAATTTGTTTTGCATTATCACTTTGGAATGGGCGCGATGCAATTCTAAAGGAACGCATTTTCGGCCTCTCGGGTACTGAAGGAAATCACGGAGAAGATGTTAAAGAGTATTACTATTATCTGGATTCGACTCCAAGTCACTCCTATATGGAGTTTCTTTACAAATACGCACAACGAGAATTCCCTTACCACCGGCTGGTAGAAGAAAACAAAATACGCGGACGGAAAGATCTTGAATTCGAACTAATCGATACAGGCATTTTTGATGACGACCGCTATTTCGACATTTTTGTGGATTATGCGAAAGCCGACCCAGAAACAATTTTTATCCGAATTCGCGCCATTAACCGCGGAGCGGAAGATGCGGATCTTCATTTATTACCAACTATCTGGTTCAGGAATACCTGGAATACGGGACTGGATGAACGTCGCCCTGGATTGCGCAAATCGAATCCAATTTCAAACTGTGAAGGAATTCGATTAAACAGCGACACCTACGGTTATCGATGGCTTTATTGTGAGGGCTCTCCCGAAGTTCTGTATACAGAAAACGAAACAAACACACTGAGATTGTTTGGCGCTGAAAACGGATCAAAGTATTTCAAAGATGGAATCAATGACTATGTAATTCACAACAAACACGATGCTATAAATCCAAAACAAAAAGGGACAAAAGCAGCCGCATGGTACAAATTACGAATCGCAGCTGGGAAACAATCAGAAATACGGTTAGCCTTCACGGATAAAGAGACTGAAAATCCGTTCTCGGAATTCGAGAAAACATTTCAACTTCGCAAATTAGAGGCAGATCAATTTTATGAAACTGTGATTCCAAACAAACTCAGTGGAGACAAAAAGAATGTGCTGCGTCAGTCACTTGCTGGAATGTTATGGAGCAAACAGTTCTATCACTATGATGTGAATCGCTGGCTTAAAGGCGATCCCGCTCAACCTCGTCCACCGCAAGAACGAAAAAAGGGACGAAATTCTCAATGGAATCATCTATATAACGCAGATGTTATTTCGATGCCTGATAAATGGGAATATCCATGGTATGCCGCATGGGATCTTGCATTTCATTGCATCCCGCTTGCAATCATGGATCCCGATTTCGCGAAAGAACAATTAGTCTTGCTCTTGCGTGAATGGTATATGCATCCGAATGGACAACTTCCCGCTTATGAATGGAAGCTGGGTGATGTGAATCCGCCGGTTCATGCATGGGCTGCATGGCGTGTGTACAAAATTGAAAAGAAACGTAAAGGAACCGGTGACCTTAAATTTCTTGAACGCGTTTTCCATAAACTTTTGTTGAATTTTACCTGGTGGATCAACCGCAAGGACACTGAAGGCAGAAATGTTTTTCAGGGCGGCTTTCTCGGTCTCGATAACATAGGCGTATTCGATCGCAGCGCTCCGCTTCCTACGGGAGGCTTTATTGAACAATCCGATGGTACAAGCTGGATGGGCATGTATTGTCTGAATATGCTCAGCATTGCACTTGAACTCGCACGGGTAGATTCAGCATACGAAGATGTAGCCAGTAAATTCTTCGAACACTTTGTATTTATATGCAACGCCATGAACAACATTGCTGGTGGAATTGAATTATGGAACGAAGAAGACGGATTTTATTATGACGTACTTCATCTTCCGGGAGGCGGAGACTTTCCGATGAAGATTCGTTCGATGGTGGGTTTAATTCCATTATTTGCTGTTCAAACTCTGGACCCGGAGGAAATCGATCATCTTCCAGGCTTTAAGCGTCGAATGCACTGGTTTATAGAAAATCGACCAGATTTAGGCGATTACATCGAAACACAAACGGGGGAAAAAGGTTTCCGGCGATTTCTTTCACTTGTAAACCCCCACCGATTAAAACGCGTATTGAATTACATGCTTGATGAGGCTGAATTTTTATCGCCTTATGGCATTCGAGCGCTTTCCAGAATCCATAAAGATCGTCCATATATTCTGCACGTGAATGGAAATGAACATCGTGTGGATTACGAACCGGCAGAATCTGCTACAGCTTTGTTTGGTGGAAATTCCAATTGGCGAGGCCCTATCTGGTTTCCTTTGAACTACCTGATTATTGAGTCGCTGCAGAAATTTCATTTTTATCTTGGAGATTCATACAAAGTTGAATTCCCAAAGGGTTCTGGAAAATATCGCGACCTTTCGGAAATTGCACGTGATTTATCACACCGGTTAATCAATATCTTTTTGTTAAATGAAAATCAGAGGCGTCCGGTGTTTGGAGATGCGAAAAAATTTCAAGAAGACCCCCACTGGCGCGATTACATTTTGTTTTATGAATATTTCCATGGCGACAATGGAGCTGGAATCGGCGCAAGCCACCAAACAGGATGGACAGGCCTGGTTGCGAAACTATTGCAACAAAGTGGTGAATATTAAGCGATTTTAAGACCGGATTCGCGAGCCTCACTCAACAAGAATCGATATTCTTTGTCGCGAAATTTGTAATACGCAGAGTTCAAAAGAACTGTATCGAGCTCATAGGACTCTGGATTGGAAATTTCAACGGCAACTCCAGTAATCAAATCGCGAATTTCATGATTTTGATTCAATTTTATACATTCAGTTTTTCCATATCTTGGTCCCATATTCTTAACTCCTTTCAACAGAGTTATCGGCTTTGTCTGGGTTTTGTTTCGTTGGATAGATGGAACGAATTACGAGCAGGTTTCGAGGGAGGGAATTGTCACGTAAAATGAAGTTCCTGTGTTTTCGTTAGTCTCAAAATGAATTGTTCCGCCCATGGCATCAAGGATCAATTTGCAGATGTATAACCCGAGTCCTGAATTTTGCTTCGTCCTGCGACGATCTCCCCGTACCATTCCTTCAAATAGCTGGAGCCTGATTTCTTCGACAATTCCTGGACCCTGATCTTTTACTCGCACTTCATAATTGTTTTCGTGCTGCAAGACTGAGACAACAACCGGTTTACCAGGCGGACTAAACCGCAAAGCATTGCTAAAAAGATTGCTAAACACCTGAATCAAACGATCACGATCTGCGCGTACCATTGCACCCGGCAGGGCACCATCAAATACAACTCTTGATTCAGATTCAAATGCTTTTGACTGGCTGGATTCAATCGCTTCTCGAATTACATCATTCAAATTCAGATCTTCGCTCACCATTCTAGTAATACCAAGCGATAAAGCACTCGTCTCTTGCAGATCATTCACAAGCCTCATCATCCTTTGAGTATTTCGATATGCAATTTCAAGAATCCTTCGCGAATCAGGAACTGAGTCGGTCACAGTTTCAGATGCTAAATAACCGAGCGAACTGTGTATCGATGTAAGTGGCTGCCGCAATTCATGACACACTAATGGGAGTTCAATCTTGTGTGTCTTCTGTACGTTTTGTTCAAAATCCTGTTCCTGAATGGAAATTAAGTAAACAACTTGCCCTGATTGCACAAGACGCCGCGAAGAAATCTCAACTTTCAGAACTTCGCCATTTTTTGTTCGATGAAGAACTAGTGCGGATTGATTGTCTTCAGGAAGACGGAACTCTTCGTCCGATAAAAAGAGATCCCGAATCGGCATCCCTAAAATTTCTTCGCGCGCATAACCATATAAATTGAGCGCAGAAATATTTGCTTCAAGAATACTCAGTGTTGATGCACTACAGACCATCAAAGATGCAGGCGCAAAATCAAACAGAATCGAAGAGATATTATTATCGGCTAATGATGGCTCTTCCCTTCTTGAAGCTTGTAGAGTAGAACGCCGGAGTTCCAACAACCTGGATGCATGTCGCGCAAGGGAACGAATAGCTTCTACTTGATCCTGCGTGAGTTGTCTTGGAATTCGATCCATAACACACAATGTCCCAATCGAGATTCCATCCGGCCGAACTAAAGAGCATCCCGCGAAAAAGCGGATTTCGGATGGTCCAATAACCATTGGATTTTGATGAAACCGCGGATCGGCCAACGTGTCGGGAACAATAAATACATTCCCCAATTGAAAAGGCTGACTGAAAAATGAATGTTCAAGTGGTACCTGGTCGAGATTCAATCCAACTTTGGATTTGAACCAGGCACGTCTATGATCCACCAGTGAAAGAACAGCAATAGGAGTTCGACAAAGACATGCTGCAGTGGAAGTTAAGTCATCGAAAATACGCTCAGGCGGAGTTCCTATAATTCCATACTGATCAATAATTCCTTCGAGTGATCCGTAACGAAAAGAACCTGAACTCATTTTAAATCACACCCCAATGTATTTAACGCATCTAGCAAGGTTGAAGCTTTAACAGGTTTATCAAAATAAAATGCTGCACCGGACTCTATCAATTGCATTCGCAATTCAGTATCGGCACCTCCACTGATCAAGATACAAGCTGTATCCACTGTGTGATTTTTTACATATTGAAGAACTTGCAAGCCTTCATTCATTCGATTGCCCGTCAACTGAACATCTGAAATCACAACCCGATAAGGTTTCCTATCTAAATATGTAAACGCATCTTCCAAAGTTCCACAGGTATCTACTTCCAAACCTGCGGAAGATAGCAAAGTTTTTAGTGAAATACGGATTTGAGAATCATCATCAACCAAAAGCACACGTGCATATGCCACCGAGTAACTCCTCCAATAAGAAGTACTTGCAGCCGTTAGATTTTCAGAAGAATTTTAGATGTAGTAGCGAATTTTAAGCGACGAATAAGCCTGCCACTTCCAAGAAAAGATAGGTCTAAGTGGCCGTCCGTGCCATGGCCCTTAAACCCTACTAAACCGAACTTCCCTCTCCGGTTCTGCGGTTGAACGCATACCTGAACTACTTCTCAGCAACTCTTATACCATAACCCAAAAAATGAACGCTCGACGATTCTAATTTAGTATTCGACTTCTTAGTGTTTCATCTGTGATACAGCTGTTGCATCAACTGACCAGATTAAGGGTATTTGCGCGTCAATCTGCGGTACAAAGTTGCTCTGGAAATGCCGAGCAATTTTGCAGCACGAGTCATATTTCCTTCGCATCGAGCGATTACATCACGAATATGGTCCACTTCCATTTGACTAATCTGTTTTTCGATGGAGATTGCTGGAATTTCGGCCGAAACTCTATTGCCGAATGGTAAATGTGACGGTTGAATCGCTTCGTTTTCACAAAGAAGTGACGCTCGTTCCAATACATTCCGTAACTCACGAACGTTCCCTGGCCATGAATATGAAGAAAGCACCTGAATCGCTTTTTCAGAAACTTGAATATGCGGACATTGTAACAATGTGAGCAAGTGATCGCAGAGTCTGGGAAGTTCAGGCAAATACTCTCTTAGCGGCGGCAGAGAAACATTTAGGACACTGATCCTGTAAAAAAGATCCTGACGAAATATGCCTTCCGTTACCTCTTTCTTCAAATTTCGATTTGTCGCACAGATAAGACGGAAATCACTGTAATGATCGCGTGTTTCACCCAGACGCCGGAATGTTTTGGTTTCCAGCACGTGCAAAAGCTGAGATTGAACCTCCGGTGTCAGGTCACCGATTTCATCAAGAAACAGCGTGCCGCCATCAGCAATTTCGAGCAATCCAGCTTTACGATGGATTGCACCGGTGAAGGCTCCCCGGGCATGCCCAAATAATTCTGAGACCAGCAAGTCGCCCTTCAAAACCGCGCAATTAAGATGAACAAAAGGACCATTCACTCTTCCGCTGCCTCTGTTAATCCAGGTTGCGAGCAAACTCTTTCCAGTTCCTGTTTCACCTTGAATTAAAACAGGGCTTTCTGATTTTGCAGCAATTTCAGCTTCTCGCAAGCAATGAGTCCGAAAATAATCTCCGATAAAAAGTTCATCTCTTGTCCGTCTGGAACGAAGATCAGCAATCTTCTGCAAAGATCGAATTTCTAAACACTTTTCCAAAATGACTTTCAAATCTTTCATGTATACGGGTTTCGTCGCAAAATAATCGGCACCTCTGCGCATTGCCTCTACCGCAACCGGTATATCGCCGTAACCCGTAATTACAATGATTGAGACTTGCGGCCACTCTTCTTTTATTTCGGTAATAAAATCCAGACCATTGCCGTCAGGTAAATTTTGATCTAACAAAACTGCATGAATTCGGCTGGCTGAAAGAACTTCTCGCGCAGCTTCAAGTGAATAGGCTTCAAAAGCTCGATATCCTTCGCTTTCGAGATGCCCCTTTAGAGCGGAGCAAACCGCTTTATCATCATCGACCACAAGAAGATGCTTCATTCTGTTTTTTCGCCTGAACCGGGTAAAAAGACTTCAAAACAGCATCCTGGTCCTGGATTGTTGTTAATGACATGGATTGTTCCGTTGTGGCTTTCTACTATGCGTTTGGCAATATGCAAACCTAAACCAACTCCACCTTTTCGCATTGTTACAAATGGTTCAAAAACTCTTTGATGAAAATCCGCAGGAATCCCAGGCCCCCAATCACGGACATGCGCAAGAATTCCACCATTGAAAGATTCTGCCCGAACCTCAATCGATTCTTCAAGCTGCGAGGAATGCTGCAACGCATTTTGCAAAAGATTGTAAAAGACTTGAATTATTTGATCACGATCTCCAAGAAGTTTTGGTAATTCCGATGGAGTAAGAATCTGTATGCGTTCTCCACATCCGGAGTGCGAGGCGTCAAGGTGTTTCACTGTAGTTCGAATGATTTCATGAAAATCTTGTGGAGACTTTTCCGGTAGTGTCACCGGCTTCAATGTCAGTAAGTCTTTCATCAATTTGCTTAGTCTTTCAACTTGATCCAGAATCGCCTGCACTTCATGCATGTTTCCGACTTTCTTGAAAAGCGTTTCCGCTGAAGTGCTGATTACAAATAATGGACTTCGTACTTCGTGAGCGACACCCGAAACTAAACTGCCGAGAGTTTCCATCTCACGAGCTTTACGCAATTCTTCTTCCGATTTCAATCGTTCCGTTATGTCACGAATCATTGCGCAAAAAACTCTCTTACCACCATAGGTAACAAGGGCTACATTTACTTCGACTTCAATCATGTGCCCTTCCTTGTGACGATATTGTCTCCTTCCAAGAAAACCTAAATTTTCGTTCAGAATTCGGGCAATATTGCCATCGATAATTGCAGGGTCAAGCACGACAAGATCGTACAAATTCTTTTTTCTGAGTTCTGAAGCTTCATAGCCGAGAAATTTACAAATCGCAGGATTGCCATCTAAGATCTGACGCGTATCAGCATCGATTAGCATGATTCCTTCGGAAGCCTGTTGGACGACCGCGCGATATCGCTCTTCACTGTTCATCAATTCACGCATTGAGTTCAGTTGATCCGTAATGTCAACGCCGATACAAGCTTCGCCCGAAATGGTTCCATCCGTTTCCCGTAAAGTTGTACTGCTCCACGAAATAAGCCTGAGGTTTCCTGAACGCGATACGATTTCGCACTCGTGATGGGAAGCAAGAATCTTTTCGCGTAAATCATTTGCGAATTTTTCACGAAATTGAGTCCGGCCCTTTTCAGGAATAAACAAATCAAACCAATTCTTGCCCAGGACTTCGTCGCGGGCGTATCCGGTTAATTTCAAAAGATACTCATTACAGAATCGGATCGAACCATTTACATCAAGAATCACAGAAAGCAGGTGAACATTTTCGAGCATTTCGCGAAAGCGGTTCTCTGATACACGAAGCGATGCTGCAGCACGAACCTTCGCAGTAATATCGCGGCCTACTCCCGCAATTCCAACAACTTTGTCGCTGGGGTCTTTTAATGCGATCGCGCGAAACATGAACGGAATAGGGCCATCCTCTGCAGCGACATCGACTTCAATTTCAGATTCGCCTTCCAGCAAGGTATGTTCGAAGGCTTGAAGAATTACGGGATGATCTTTTTCAGAAAAGAAATCCAGGATTTGTTTTGATTTTAGTTCAGTGGGAGAAAGTTTGCTTAGAATCTCAACTTTCTTGTTCCACCATAGCAAATTTTTATTCGTATCAACAACAAATATACAATCTGGTAGATCATGAATGATTGTGGCCAGATGCCCATAACTCTTTCTAGTTCCATCCAGAATTTCTGCGAAAACTGGACTCGATCGTAGATTCGTTGACCGAGAACTCCCCCGTCGTACCTTTCCCATCACGTACTTTTTAACACTTCCCTCCCTCTTGACTCAAATATATCCCATTTTCCTCCTCAGCGTACTCTGCGGTAAAAGAATACCTACTCATTCAGGAGTTACTGTTCAATTTCGGCGTACTCTGCAAGAAATACAGGGCGTTCGCGTCTCCCAAGTATTAAGTGAAAATCCGCACATTCTATCCATGTTGCGAATTCAAAGGTCAGTTCACTTTGATCCAGGTCGGGATGAAATTCCAAAGTATCAATTGGTCCTGTGATCCGTTCTTCATTCCCGGCGAAATGCAAATCAGCGAACTCCAAAAAATCACCAGATGTTAGAACAAACGTGTTTCGATGTTGAAAAAAATTCATTGCTTCATTCAGCGATGACGCGCCAGATGGATCCAGAGGACTTGCATCTAATATGAATGATATCTTGCAATGATCAATCTGAATGTTGAACTTAGATTGATTTTCGCTAACCCGAATTGTTGCAGGTTGATAATGAAAATAAGGCATCATACTGATTAGTTTTGAAAAATGTTTTTGATCAATCAGGCTTCGTAACACATAAAGCCCTGCTATTTCGCCGGAAGCTTCCGCTGTGGATGTCACATAAATGCAGTAATTAATTTGCCAGCCTTGAATTCCACACCAAACAGGAAGACCCACCGGCCGTGCAGATTCCATTTGGCTGATAAGGATGTTGCAGAACGCTCGCGATTTACGACTGTGGACTTTGAAGCCTGATGGAAGAAAGGGATTGAGAATTTCCGGCCGGCAACTATACCAAATTGAAAATGCCGGTTTCCATTTTCCCGCAAGCTCCAGATGCATTTTATGTTATCCTTTTCAAAGTACGATTTAAGAGGCGTCCGCCCGAAGGCGGACGCCACTAAAGGCCTCACCTGCGCCCCGACACGCTAGGCCTGGCCTGAAATTCTGTAAAAATTTCTGCAAACTCTGATCAGCGTAACGGTGTCTCTAGCACCTTGCGCACTCGATCGCCCATCCGAAGTATTCGTATCAAAGCAGGAGTTTGGACTTTGCTGACCTGTTCGTAAGCTTCAATCAAAGAATCGAAAAACTCGCTTAATTCCGTCAGTCTTTCCTTTGTGTAACTGTCTGATGCGCCACTCTTTGACGCTTCAGATACACATTCATGAAGGAACGCTGCGGTTGGATCGATTTCACGTTTCTTTCTTTCTTCAATTACAGTTCTCAGCATTTCCCATACATCTTTCATCGTTTCAAAGTGATCGCGTCGATCACCCATTATGTGAACAATTTTAACGATCCCCCAGCCTTGCAATTCCTTCAGACTGTTGCTGACATTTGAACGAGCTACTCCGAGAGTTTCAGCGATCTCTTCGGCATTCAATGGTTTCGGTGAGATGTACAGAAGCGCATGAATTTGGGCGACTGTACGATTGATTCCCCATCGGGCGCCCATCTCACCCCAATGCAAAATGAACTTTTCTACAAGTGGAGTTCGTTTCATTTACTTTATTCCTTTTATTTCTGTCACTACAGAAATTACCTAAAAGCAGGATAAAAGTCAAGTGAACTTTGCGGCACAGCGGTAAGAAAAATTCTAGAAAAGAGTATCTAAAAATTGGATCGCTTGTTCATAAGGGAAATCATGGCCCAGAATTTGAAGCTCTTTTCTAAGCAAATCGGCTTCACTAAGCGAAGCCAATTTTTGATCTTGAGAAAACGTAACCTTTTCTGCAGCATGTGAAGTAACTTCAAGGTGGAACAATTCCTTTTTACGAGACACGGAAAAGGAATTGCTTTCAGACTGCAAGCGCACACTCTCTAAATTCTTGTTGCCTGTAGAACTATCAGATTTTGAGATAACAATTTCGACGTTTTTCTTGCTGCCGTTCGTCCCTTTGAAACTGATCGTTCCATTTTCTGTTTTAATCTTTGAATCAATTTTCCAACTCAGCCGGCTTCCAAGCCATGAGACCAAAAACAAAGGCTGAAGAGAAAAAGGACGTTCGGACAAAACCTCGAGCCGGATAATCTCATTCAATTGGTGACGCGCATCCGGTGCGTCAAACAATTTCGCAATCAGTTCGCGCCAGATCGTTAATCGCGCCCAATTCAAATCGCTGAACGCGCAAAGATGCTTGTTCTGAAGAAGTATTTGTGTGATGTCTTGAATATTCTGAGTTTGATCGTCGATTGCAGTGTCAATAATTGCGCGATCTGCAAATTCCAACAATTCATCAAATACGATTCCTTTCTCTAACGGTGTTCGCCACCACACAAACACGGGAAGATCAGGAATTACTAAAGGGGCAAGAAGTGAAGGCAGCTCAAGAATGGCTTCTCCGTCCGCACGAACTATAATTTGTTCACAACAAACTTGCTGACGCTTTCCGGCAGTACGATAACATTGCGCAGAAACAAAGGCATTCGCTTTTTTCTCTTTTTTAGAAGGATCAGGCAACAGAATAACAACGCGTCCGGGATTCTGAACCGTTACCTCACCAATGATTGCATTGACTTCGGCGTCACTGTTCTCTCCAGGGGCATAGACAACTAAATTGTGAACGCATGCGCGAGTGATTGCTTCTCTTTCACCATCCTTCATGGCTCCCATATCTGCCCAGAGTTTCTGTAATTCTTTTTCAATTGCGGCAACATCAACAAATCCTTCATTCATAACTTCACCCTATTAAGGACGGCGCCATTTTCTTCCATCTTTTTCAATTAACGCTTCAGCCTCTTCAGGACCCCACGTCCCTGCCGGATAATTTGGAACAGGCTCATCTTTTTCCCAAGAATTTAGAACAGGCATGACAAGATCCCAACATAACTCAACCATATCAGCACGCGCATACAACGTCGCATCCCCAATCATTGCATCAAGCAGCAGGCGTTCGTACGCTTCTGGCGATTTCTTTCCAAACGATGTTCCATATTGAAAATCCATGCTTACAGGCCTGATCTGAATCATCTGACCTGGAAGTTTTGCACCAAACTTTATAGAAATTCCTTCATCCGGCTGAATGCGAATGATCAACCAATTTGGATCAAGATATCCAGAAGAACCCTCCGGGAAAAGAAGATGAGGGACACGTTTGAATTGAATTGCAACTTCACTAACACGTTTGGGTAATCTTTTGCCGGATCGCACGTAGAAAGGCACGCCTGCCCAACGCCAGTTATCTACACGGAAAACAATTGCCGCAAAAGTTTCTGTTTTCGAATTTGGATTCACGCCTTCTTCTTGCTTGTATGCAGGAACCTCCTTTCCAGTTACCATTCCACTTCCATATTGGGCTCGAACTGCAATCTCTTTAAGATCGGCTACATTGAATGATCGCATCGCACGAATCACTTTTACTTTTTCGTCTCTCACTGAACCTGCTTCAATAGCGACTGGAGGTTCCATTGCAATTAACGTGAGAAGTTGAAGCATGTGATTTTGAATCATATCTCTCAGAGCGCCGGCTTGTTCGTAGTAACTGCCGCGATTTTCAACCCCGATACTTTCTGAAGCCGTGATTTGTACATGATCAACATAATTTCGATTCCATAACGGTTCGAAAATTCCATTTGCAAAACGCAGAACCGCGATGTTTTGAACGGTTTCTTTTCCAAGATAATGATCGATTCTATAAACTTGATCTTCGCTGAAGACTTCATGGATCTGACGATTGAGCTCTCGGGCGCTTTGCGCATCGCGGCCAAACGGTTTTTCTACAATAATCCTTACCCATATTCCTCCTTCACCTGGACGGCTCAACTCCGCTTTTCCAAGCGCTTGTACGACTTCGCTATAAGAGGACGGAGGAGTAGCAAGGTAAAAAAGCCTGTTACCGGAAGTTCCGTGTTCTTTATCCGTTTGGTTCAGCAGTTCTTTCAATTTTAGAACCGTCGATGGATCTTTAGTGTCGGTATGGTTGTAAAACAACATGGAAGCAAATGTTTGCCATTCCGCTTCGTCTGGCTTTTCATCAGAAAATTCCTGAATGGCTTCCCGCATGCTCTTGCGAAAATCCTCATGAGACATTTGTGTCCGGGAGGCTCCGATGATTGCGCAGCCCGCGCCTAATAGATTCTGGCGTGCAAGACTGTAAAGTGCAGGAATGAGCTTCCTCCGCGTTAAGTCACCCGTGGCGCCAAAAATGATGATCGTGCAAGGATCTGCTGCTTTTTGAATGCGAAGTCCTACCCGCAAAGGATTATCTTGTTGCGACATTATTTCCTTACTCCTGAAAAGACAGATATCCGAACATACCGCCGAGGTAAGAATTATAATTTAAGAATTCAATGCCTGCTTGCACCTAAAAGATATATCGCAGGAAGAAATCATAGTAGCATGGCAACTACTTAAGCTTTGAACCATGAAAAAGATCCTATCGTTCCTTAAGCCGGTTACTGCATATACTCACTGGCTTCATACTCAATGGCCTGCCGGAACTGTCGAAAGACTTCCTGAAGTTGATGAAAATGGCAAGACTTCTGTTGAGGGTGTTCGTATCGTGGGTGATCTAACAGGGATCCCACTTCTGAAATTCTCATCAGATACAGGCGCTAAAGCAGTTCAGGCGATTATGGCTGAGCCAAATTTTGCTTCAAGTAAGTCCTCCGATCCCGAACTGATCGACATTGCAATCATAGGCGCAGGTGTTTCCGGAATTGCTGCCGCGATGGAAGCTAAATCCGCAAACCTAAGCTACAAAATTTTTGAAGCGAGCGAAATCTTCTCGACTGTTGTTAACTTTCCGAAGGCTAAGCCGATCTACACGTATCCGTACAGACATGACGCCTGCAGGCCGCCTGCAATTCACTGCTACGTAGTCAAAGAAACTTTGCTTGAAGAAATGGAAGCACTACAGGAAAAAAGCAGGTGTGGAGGTTACGTTCGCAAGGATTGAAAGCGTTGAGCGAAAAGGGTCCGAGCTTATCGCTGCATCATGACGATAAAAAGACTGTCACTCGGGCAAGAAGAGTCATCGTTGCGATTGGAAGAAGCGGAAATCATCGAAAACTGAATATACCTGGAGAAAATCTGGATAAGGTTTTTAACAGGCTTTACGATCCGAAAGATTTTCATGGAAAACAGGCGCTTGTCGTTGGTGGTGGCGATTCGGCCCTTGAGACTGCAATCGCACTCACGATGAGCGGCGCTGATGTTACTTTAAGTTATCGAAAAAAAGAATTTCTCGCGTCCCAAGCCGGAAAATATCGAAAAAGTATCGATGCTGCAAAAAGATCCAGCAGCAAATGTTTCAATCGAAAAACCATCATCCGAGCGCGTTACAACATCGATTACTTCAGGAATGCGGAAAAAAAATGAGCAAGGAAGTCTGCATCTTGCTTTAGGAACTCGCGTGAAGGAGATTCAGAATGATCGCGTAATTCTTATCGATGACCAAAATCAAGAAAGTCTCCTTAAGAACGATGTGGTGTTCACGATGATTGGCCGGGAAGCGCCATTGGATTTTTTTAGACGTTCCGGAATCTCCATTCGTGGGGAGTGGAAAGCTGCAACCTGGTTCGGCTTTATCACCTTCTTATTATTTTGTGTGTTTCTTTACAATTGGAAGGCCGGTGGTTCCCTTAATAAATGGTTTCAAGCAAACAATTGGTTTCCTTATAATGTGCCTGGCCTGTTTTCAACATTAGCAGCGGAACCTTCCAATTTGTTAGGCACGATCGTTAGGGCGAGTCGAGATCCTTCTTTTTATTATTCGATGGCCTACTGTTTGTGCGTTGTCATTTTCGGAATTCGAAGAATTCAAAGGCGCAAAACTCCATATGTAAAAATGCAGACCTTTGCATTGATGGCGATTCAAGTCATTCCTCTCTTTGTGCTGCCTCAAATTGTTCTTCCCTGGATGGGTTATAACGGATGGTTCGATCATGCTGCAGGAAAATCCTTTGCAGATGCGCTGTTTCCGGCGGTTCAATATGGACATGGCAGGGAATATTGGAGAGCGAGTGGGCTGATTCTAGCCTGGCCATTATTTATCTGGAATGTTTTTACAGGACAGCCCTTATGGTGGTGGCTAGGAATTTCATTTGCACAAACATTCATCATCATCCCGCTGATTATTTTTCGTTGGGGCAAAGGCGCCTATTGCGGATGGATTTGTTCATGCGGCGCTCTGTCAGAAACGCTTGGAGATTCGTACAGACAGAAAATGCCGCACGGACCATTCTGGAATCGCATGAATATGGTAGGACAGGTCATTTTGGTGGCGGCGTTTGTTTTGCTCGCTGCAAGAATATTCAGCTGGACATGGCCGCAAACTGAATTGGGAATCATGTTCCGTAAATTGTATTCAGGACTCTTGAGCGGGTGGAGCCTGTTTGGCGTCAAACTGAATTACTACTACGTTGTTGATATTTTTCTTGCAGGGATCATCGGTGTTGGAATGTATTTTTGGTTCAGCGGAAGAGTTTGGTGCCGTTTTGCGTGTCCCTTAGCAGCGTTAATGCATATATATACGCGATTTTCACGGTTTAGAATTTTTGCCGAGAAATCAAAATGCATATCATGCAATGTGTGTACTTCGGTTTGCCATCAAGGAATTGATATTATGAGCTTCGCAAACAAAGGCTTGCCTATGAATGATCCTCAGTGTGTCCGATGTTCTGCATGTGTTCAGCAATGCCCAACAGGAACTCTTAGTTTTGGACGATTTGGAAGGAATAATCAGCCAATTCTAGATATAATTCCTGCCTCGATGGTGCGCTTAAAAGAGAAGTAATAATATTGGTACTGTGCGAGTCTTGACGCGCCCGTTACAAGTTTAATAATGACGAAAAAAATCACAATTATTGGTGTTCCGATGGATTTAGGGGCAGGCCGACGTGGAGTCGATATGGGCCCGTCCGTAATCCGGATTGCCGGACTGAATCAATCGGCCAATCGGCTCGGTTATGAAGTTCACGACACAGGGAATATTAATGTACAGCCACCCGAATCGATAGCCCGGTCGAATTTACGCGCTCATTACCTGCCGGAAATTGCTTCTGCGTGTGAAAAGCTTGCGATTGTAGTTGAAGACTCATTACAGAATGATTCAATTCCCGTGGTCCTTGGCGGAGATCACTCCATTGCGATCGGAAGCGCCGCAGGCGTTGCGTCGTTTTATAAAAAAAGGAATGAGCGGATCGGAATTATCTGGCTGGATGCTCACACTGATATCAACACTCCAGATTCGACTCCGTCAGGCAACGTTCATGGAATGCCTCTGGCTGCACTTTTAGGACATGGGGCTCGCGAATTTACTCACGTTGCAGGATTTGCGCCGAAAGTCCTTCCTGAAAACACCGTAATTCTGGGTGCTCGAAGCGTCGATCCTGGAGAAACTGAATTAATTCGTAAGCTGGGTATTCGAGTTTTTACAATGAGTGAAATTGACGAACGTGGGATTGGAATCGTCATCCAAGAAGCGATCAAAATTGCGTCACAAAATACACGTGGATTTCATGCGACTCTGGATATGGATTTCCTGGATCCCTTTTATGCCCCAGGTGTAGGGACCCGTGAAATGGGCGGCGCTACATATCGTGAAACACATCTTGCAATGGAGAAGATCTCTGATTCAGGAAAAATGCTTTCGGTTGAAGTAACTGAAGTAAATCCTTTGTACGACACAGCAAATCAGACCGCGCAATTTGCCGTTGAATTCATACTTTCTTCACTTGGAAAGAAAATAATGTAGACTTGCGAGTCTATTTACCCTTCAAAACAACAAAATGTTTAAAAAAATATTGATTCTTTGTTCTGTCGTACTGACGATTTCCTGTAATCAAACGTACCCGAATTCGTTCATTATTTTGAAGGATGCCACTAATCTGAAGCAATTTTACACGGGCGGAATAAATAGAATGTTCTATAAACTTGAAGCAAAATTTCCCGCTGAATCCACAATTAACCAGGTCAGTAAAAAACTTGAGTCGGAAGGCTGGATCCCGTTGAAAGAAGATTATTTGCATCCGGAGAATTCTACTTCACTCGTTTCAGGATGGACTATTTATGAAGACCCTCCAAAGCGGCCCGCTTACATGATTTACGAATGGTCGGGAAATTGGAAAGATAAAGCAGACAATATCGTCACATATCAGTTTCAATATAAGGATCCAATCGATAAGCACAGACATGGCACTGTATTCTTGAAGCCGTCAAGCTCTTCTATGATTGTGAATGCTGTTTATATGCCGGAAAAGATTGCCAAGAATATGCGCGAGTCGATTAATCGAAAGAAAAAGCCTTAAGGATCCGGCTTGAAGCAGCGGCAACAAAATCTTATCCAAATGTTTCCAGGTATTTTTTCACCTTAACTTTTCGCTGGGTATTCTTACTGCTCATATAGCGCACACTTCCAAAAATTTCGCGTTCCGGCGCCCATGGTCGATCGAATCGTCCTAAAATCCAGAAAATTCCTGTGTAACTGTTTGGATTTCTTCCATCGATGGCGTATTTGTTATTTAGATGGATCAAATAGCTTAAAGCCATTTTCGGATTCTTTGACCATTCTAGAATTTTCTTGCCCCACAACATTCTTAAATAATTATGAATAGTTCCTTCCAGCAAAAGCTGTCTTTGAGCAGCATTCCATAACGGATCATGTGTAGATGCTGTTTCAAATTCTTCTAGTGAATAGACGTGGTCACGCGGATCGCTTGCATGTTTTTCTAACGTCTTTTTCGCCCATTCAGGCAGCGTTTTATATGAATCATAATTTCGCACATGATGACAAAAGTGATATCCGGTCTCACGCCAAGTAATGAATTCCTCCAGAAAGGAATCTACAAATGAATGTCCGCTAAAAAAACCCTGGCGCGAACCATGACTGTAATGGATCTTACTTACATTCCAGCCTTTTGGTTGCTGTCTTAAAACCATTTGAACAACTTCATAGGCCGAAATCTTTCCAAAATGTAGATAAGGGCTCAAACCGCTGGTGACCTGCAAGTCAGGATGATTTCTGAGTTCAGCATATCTGCTAATTTCTTTCGCTAAGAAAGCCTTCAATCGTTTTAGGCCGGTTTCTCGAGTGCCTTTCAGCGGAATGGGTTTGACGGAGTGATCAATTGCAATTGCCTCTATTAAAGTATCAACTTCTTCAAGTTTTTCCGCAGAATCGGACCAATGATTTGTAAAGTCCGACAAATCCAAAGTCACTTGAACCTTTAACTTGCGCATAGGATTTCGCAAAGGGGGCTTACTGAATTCACTGAGAAAGTTCTTTTGCATCAACCTGCGAAATTGATAGGCCGAATATGGCGCTTTTTTTGATAAACCCAAAGGAATGATTCCATTGGAATCTACCGAAATATAAGTCACGGGCACTTCAGGTCCGACTTTTTCATTATGCTCACGAATTACAAACACAGGAAAATCATCTGTAACCACAAGACAAGAGCTTTTTGCCAGACTGTTCACAAGTCCACTTCCTTCATGAGGATTTTCTTCAACGAAACAGTAGTAGTTCCAACCGTTTTTTCGTGCGATTTGCTTATTTTCAAGCATCCCTTCCAAAATGAACTTATGGAAGCGATCACTTGCCCATGAGTATGTGCATTTTAATCCTTCATAAATTAAGAGTGGCTTCTTTAACTCATTTGCTTTTTCAACTGCGTATTCGAGCGCGTAATTGAATTCGAACCTTCGATTAATTTGCATCCAATACAAAACGTAGCTTCCATTTTCATTCATCTTTTTTTGGTTCCAATAAAACAAACGAAGCTCATTCATGATTTTTTTATGGATGCAGGTTATTTTAGGCAGTATTTCAGGATGAACGCAAAGTTCGAACCTGAATACTCCCCGCAATTGCAATAGAAAAATACGAAGAAAAATAGAGTACGTCCAGATACCGGTATGCTGTTGATATTTCTGAAATGTGAATGAGAAGAAGATCAGCGATCGCTGACATTGCAAATCCGATGCATAGCATCAGCCATGCATTAGCCAAACTTCCACCGCGTAGAGTCCATGAAATTTGAAGCAAAACCGCAGAAAGTGCTAGAAGCAAAATGTCCAACGCAGGGTATGCAACATCAAGCAGTTTTGTTGGAACTGGTCGTTCTGGGTCCTTTAACTCGGGCCATATTACCCAAAGAAAAAGCCCCACGAAAACGAAAATGCTGATGATTGCGATCCACATGTAACTTTTCCTGTTTACAATAGGGAGTCCTGTTTTTGAAAAACTTTGAATCAAAATAATCAGGCCGATAAAAAACGGAACATAACCAAGTACCCAGAACACATCGGAAAAATCGCCATACGGAAGTTCTTCCAACACCATTTCACGATAAGATCCAATGAGCTGCGCAATGATCCATAGAAAGAGTCCAGTCGAAAGCCAGCCCCATGCTTTTCGCGGCTCATCTCCAGCTGCATACAACTTGCGAACCATGCTCACATTCAATGCAGCAAGGATTAATGAGCCGATTTGAACAGCATTACCAAAGTAAATGAGGATTTCGGAATCAATGAAGAAGGTAAAAAGAATGAGAGATATGCAAAGTACAGCGATAAAGATCGGAACGGTCCACTTCATGGCCGACTATTTTGCATTAAAACAGATCGATTAGGAAAGGAATAGTTTTGCCGTCAGGTTTCGATCAATGAGTATACAATCATGCCAGAGACTCGCCTGTCTTCAAACTCACACACTGGAAGTAAAATTACTTCGGCAGTATTTTTATTTTGAGTTCGAAAACTATCTGAAGTTTAACTTCTTCACCCGGCGGGCCAACACGAATTTCGATCGGAACGCTTACATCTTGCGAACGGCCTGATGCAGATTCAAATTGAATCACTTTCTCCTGAGCTCCGGAGTCATCCGGAAAAATCTCTTGCGAACTATCCAGCAATTCCGCATCAGACAGTTCAGGTTCTGGAGAAATTGCAACAGCCCCTTGCTGCCTTTTCGCAGCAGGTTCCGGCTCGGATGCCAATTCGCTGATCTCTTCCAGCTCTTCATATTCCTCTGCAGAAACATCTAATGCCACTAGATCAGCAGCCACCGGTTTACTTTCAATTTCTGTAACAGGAACTTGAACTGGAATTTGAACCGGAGCAGAAACAGGGGCAGCAACTGGAGCTTGCGCTGAAGCTTTCACTTGCTTCATTGCCTCTTGAACAACCTCCTCTACGCTTGGCAGTCCTTTTTCTACTTTCGGCGCGGGTGCCGGAGCAGGTTCTTCCAAAGGTTTTTTTGCCTTGTAGCGTTTCGTAAGCGATTCCATGACAAATTTTGTAATTCCTTTTAACGTATCCTGTACCCCCTGGCCGCTAAGAGCGACCGCTTCAAAAAATGGAGAATTAAATTCATTGAGTTTTCCATTTAGTTCTTTGACAGACAAGACATTCGGAAGATCCCTTTTGTTGTACTGAATGACAAGAGGGATTGTGCGAATGTCTATCCCGTTTTCTTTGAGATTTGTTTTGAAATTTTCCCAGCTGTCCAGATTTGAATCCATCATTTCTTTTTGTGAATCCGCAACAAATACAACGCCATCAGCACCTTTTAAAACAAGTTTACGAGTGGCATCGTAAAAGACTTGACCTGGAACTGTGTAAAGCTGGATTTTTGTTTTCATACCACGGATCGCACCCAATTCGATTGGAAGAAAGTCAAAAAACAATGTGCGATCTGTTTTGGTTGCAAGTGATAACATTTTGCCGCGCGTTTTTTGCGGAATTGTTTTGTGAATAAATTCCAGATTCGTCGTCTTTCCGCATAAACCGGGCCCGTAATACACAATCTTTGCCGTAAGCTCTCGAGTGCCGTAATTAAATAAAACCATATCCCCCTACTTCCTTTTTCCTGCGCGCACACGGATTCGCAGCGGAGATCCTTCAAAGCCGAAATAACTTCTCAGTTGATTTTCGAGATAGCGGCGATGAGAGAAATGAAGCTGTGATGATGCGTTTGTGAAAAGAATAAATGTGGGTGGCTTTACGGTGGCCTGTGTTATGTACTTAAGTTTAATCGGCTTTCCCCTGTAACTTCCCAGATAACGGTTCGTGAGAACACTATCAAAAAACGAATTCAACTGCCCCGTAGTCACCCTCTTTGTATACGACTCAGATACTTTCTGCAAAACAGGAAATACTTTGCGAATATTCAATCCTGTCTTTGCCGAAACATAGAGACGTGGTACAAAACGAATGAATTGTAGTTTGGAATCCGCCTCTTTTTCAAGAGCCTTTCTTTGCTCAGCGTCTAAAAGATCTATTTTATTGAAGAGCAAAACCATGGCTTTTCCTTCTTCCAGGGCATAACCGGCTACGACTGCATCCTGATGGGTAATCCCTTCTTTTGAATCAATCATGATGCAGGCAATTTCAGCGCGTCCCAACGATTGACGTGCATGAATGACTGCGAGTTTGTCAGGAAGAGTCTTCGTTTGGCCTTTTTTTCGAATTCCTGCCGTATCAATGAACTTGTAATGGGTTTCGCCATACATTACATCGAGATCGATCGTGTCGCGGGTGGTCCCTGGAATTTCACTCGTAACGAGGCGTTCTTCACCGAGCAAATGATTCAGGAACGTCGATTTGCCAGCATTTGGTTTGCCTAAAATAGCAACAGAAATTGATTCATCACGTGGCGGTCGATCGGTTTGTTTTATTTCAAGCAGTTCAATTGCACGATCCAGAACTTCATCAACACTGTAACCATGTTCAGCAGATACGGGAAAAACTTCAGGAAAACCCAGCTTATGAAATTCTGCAGCAAGATCATCCCGTGCAGGCACATCTACTTTATTAACAAGGAGCAAAACAGGTAAACCTGTACGTCTGAGAAAGCTTGCAATATCTTCATCGCGAGCAGTCAAACCTTCCCTTCCATCAACAACAAAAAGCACAAGGTCTGAAGCTTGAATTGCTTTTTTTACTTGTATTGAAATTTGGAGGGAGATCACATCTTGCTCACCTTGCATTCCACCGGTATCAACTATTTCGAAATATCGGCCGGTCCAATCCGCAAGTTCAAAACGTCTGTCACGCGTCATTCCTGGTTCTTTCGAAACCAGAGCGCGGTGTTTTCCACTGATGCGATTAAAGAGCGTTGATTTTCCGACGTTGGGACGTCCGACAATGGCGATGAGCGGCAATTTCCTGCGCAAACTCATCCGATATTAATTAGGGCCGATGTCGCTTTCCAGAACAACGACTGCGATCTGATTGGATTTGAGTTTTTTGTCACCCAGAGTGAACCAAATTGTGTAATTCCCCGCTTCTGAATAAACATGCTCAGCGAAAAACTCGATCTTAACTTCATTGCCATCTTCACCGATTGGTGCACAATCCGGTTGCTCACTTGATACTGCACCGTCTCCAAATTCCCACTCTTCCTGCAGACAATAATGTTCTGCATCCGTTTTTGAAACACCTTCCAGACTCGCATTTAATGAAACTCGCATCGGTGCAAATCCTTGACGCGGGAAAGCGCTTAATTTCAAACGTGGACCATCTCCGCTAGATTGTTCCGTTTGTGGTTGGTGAGAAGAGCATCCCACCAGGAGAATTATAAAAAGAAGTAGTGAAATCACATTACGCATTACTAGAACATAATTGACTGACTTCCGAAAATCAACAAGGCCATTTGCACTCGGTGTCTCTACGGTTAACATGATATTGTTTTAATCAATGGGTGAAATTCACGTACTTCCCGATTCTGTCGTAAATCAAATCGCAGCCGGAGAAATCATAGAACGTCCGGTTTCCATCGTGAAAGAAGTTGTTGAGAACTCACTTGATGCTGGTTCGACAGATATCAGGGTTGATATTGAGAGAGGTGGAAAACAACTGATTCGGGTCTCTGATAATGGCAAAGGGATGTCAGAAGAAGATGCGATTCTTGCATTTGAACGCCATGCGACGAGCAAGATAAATTCCTCTGATGATTTGCATCAAATCGGAACAATGGGATTTCGTGGCGAAGCATTAGCCTCTATTGCAGCGGTTGCACAAGTGAGTTTGCGTACGCGTCGTTCCGATCAAGATGCAGGAATTTCGCTCTTCCTTGTCAATGGAAGATGTCAGAACAAACAGCCTATCGCAATGCCGCCGGGTACGACTCTTGAAGCGCGAAATCTTTTTTACAACACACCAGCGCGCAAAAAATTCTTAAAAAGCGATCATGTTGAAGCCGGAACTATTACACACATCATGAATGCTTTTGCACTTGCATATCCGGAAATTTCATTCAACTACACACTCGATGGCAGAGAAATCCTAAACTGCCCTGCTACTGCTTCTTTGCGTGAGCGTTTCTTTCAAGTCTTCGGAGCGGAATTACTGGAAAATGTTTTGGAACTCGATGAAACACTCTTTCATTACAGATTGCGAGGATTTGTCAGCAGCCCCGACTCATTAAAAACAAGCCGGAATTATCAATATTTCTTTATTAATCGAAGGTATGTAAAAGACAAAGTTCTTGCAAATTCCATCTATATTGCATATCGCGTATATGCACAAACGGGACAATATCCGGTTGCATTTCTGTTTCTTGATATGCCATCCACAATGGTGGATGTGAACGTGCATCCTGCAAAATATGAAGTCCGGTTTCTACAGCAAGTTCTCGTTCAAAAAGGAATCATCGATTCGATTCAGAAATTATTGAATACGGCACGCCCACTGCCAAGTTTTCAATTTCAATCTGAAACCCTTCCGCGGTATTCGGGCCCCGAACTAAGACTTTCGGATTCGCAATCGTTACCTTCTCCGTTTTCTAACTCAATGGATGAAGTACCATCCGGACCTCCTATGCAGATGCCCTCCCCTCCTGCGCGGAAAATGCCTTCACAGGGCGAATATAAAATTATCGGACAATACGACAATACCTATGTAGTTATGTCGGATGAAGGCGGACTCATCTTGATCGATCAACATGTCGCACACGAACGAATCTTATATGAAAGAATTTTGGAACAACACGAACAAAGTCAAATCCGCACACAGGCTCTTTTGATTCCATTGATCCTGGATGTGAATCCTGCCCAAATGATGCTACTCGAAGAATACATGGACCGTTTTCGTGAACTCGGAATTGAAATGGAAGTTTTTGGAAATAACACAGTAGCAGTAAAAGAAATACCTGAACTGTTACTGGATTCAAACTATTCAAATGCAGTACAACGTTTTCTAAACGAAATGGAACGCTTATATCGAGATGGACTTTTGGAATCCTTTGCAGATGAAATGAGAAAATCGATGGCATGCCAGGCAGCAATCAAAATTAATATGCCTCTCACGCGCGAGAAAATGGAATACCTTGTTGACGGATTGCTTCAAACGGCAACTCCCCAGGTTTGCCCTCATGGACGACCAATCATTCTGCGAATCAGCCATTACGAAATTGCAAAAAACTTCAAACGAATTTAATGGGCTCTATTAACGCCGAGTACGCCGAGAAAAAATTTTTAAACATTGACTCGGCGTTCTCTGCGTTAAAAAAGATGATTAAATAGCATTCAACTAGGAGGAATCATGAAGAAGGCATATATGACAGATCAAGCGCCAAAACCTGTAGGTCCTTATTCTCAAGTTACACAGGCTGGAGGCTTTTTATTTCTTGCCGGACAAATTCCACTGTCACCAGAAGGCAAAATGAATGAAGGTGATATTGCGACTCAAACCCGCCAGGTCATGAGCAATCTGAAACATGTTCTTGAAAAAGCTGGCGTTACTTTCGATCACGTTGTAAAAACTACAATTTTTCTAGCCGACCTAGGCGACTTTGAAGCAGTGAACCAGGTTTATGCTGAATATTTTAAAGAACCTTATCCTGCGAGATCAACCGTTGAAGCAGCACGCCTTCCGAAGGGAGCACGTTTGGAAATAGACGCAATCGCTGTCCTTTGATACACTCTGAACGCCAGAGCCCCCACTATTATCGGAGGTCCATTCCAAGTGAAGCAACCCAAAATCAAAAGTTACTTTAGTTTGTTCGCTATAGCTGCATTCTTACTTTATGGCGGGCCGCTATGGAGTGCGGGTTATTCATTGCGCTTCTTTGGAAATGGAACCAATGACATTGATCGAGTAAAAATCCGGATCGACAATCCTGCGGTTCCAGCAGACATTGGTTCCGGTGATTTCACAATCGAATTTTGGATGAAAGCGAACCCCGGTGATAACGGAGCCGGTAATTGCATCGGTGGAAATGATGGGTGGATTAACGGCAACATTATTTTTGATCGAGATATTTTCGGACCTGGAGAAAATGGCGATTACGGAATTTCTCTCTTTAGTGATGGGATTGCGTTTGGGATTTTTAGTGAATCAGCCGGAGCCGGACATGGAATCTGCGGAGGCACAAATGTTGCCGATAGCCAATGGCATCATATTGCTGTGACCCGGCGTTTTTCCGATGGCAGACTCCAACTTTATGTTGATGGAGTTCTGGATGCTCATCTTGCAACTGGACCGATTGGCGACATCAGTTATCAAAACAATCGTCCGACTACATTTCCAAACGATCCATTCCTTGTAATTGGCGCTGAAAAACATGATGCAGGTCCGCAATTCCCTTCATACAACGGATGGATCGATGAAGTTAGACTTTCTACGAACCTCCGTTATACGGCAAATTTTACTCGTCCCTCTGCGACGTTTCCGAATTCTGATGCAAATACAGCAGCGGTCTACCATTTTGATGAAGGAAGTGGAAACACAATCATGGATGCTAGTCCCGGAAATAGCGATGGAATACGCAATTTTGGAGGGAATCCTGCAGGTCCGATTTGGTCACCTGATAAAGCTCCGATCGGACCATTTACGCTGAGCTTCCAATCAATCATAACTTCAAATTTGACCAAGCCAGTTGCACTCACTCATGCAGGTGACGGCTCCGGTCGTCTTTTTATCACAGAACAACCAGGTGTTATTAGTGTTTGGAACGGAACAACACTTTCGGAATTCATGGACATTCAAGATGTTGTTCGCGATTCTGGAAATGAAGAAGGATTATTAAGTGTCGCTTTCCATCCGAATTATGTGAACAATGGATTTTTTTATGTTTATTACACAAATAATAATGGCGACAACGTAGTCTCACGATACTCAAGATTGAATGCGAACCAGGGCAATCCAAATTCTGGATTACCGATTCTCACCATTCCCCATCCGAACCAACTCAATCATAACGGAGGACAACTTCAATTCGGTCCGGATGATAATTTATATATTGGAACGGGTGATGGCGGTGGCGCTGGAGATCCTGGTGAAAATGGTCAGGATATTAATGAATTGCTTGGCAAGATACTTCGTATCGATGTAGGCAATGGTACAGGCACATACACAATTCCACCTGACAATCCGTTCGCTGGTTCAATTCCTGGGAGAGATGAAATTTGGGCGTACGGCATGCGAAATCCCTGGCGTTATAGTTTTGATCGTGTCACCGGTGACATGTTTATTGGTGATGTTGGACAGAATCAATGGGAAGAAATTGATCTTCAAGCAGCGGGAACTCCTGGTGGTATCAATTGGGGTTGGGATGATATGGAAGGAAGATTTTGCCATGAACCGAATCCAGGCTGCCAGACTGCCAACAGAAAACTTCCAATTATGGATTACGATCATGGTACCGGATGTTCAGTTAGTGGTGGATACCGATACCGTGGAAATAATGTTCCACAAATTTATGGCCGTTATTGGTTCGGTGACTATTGTGTCGGAACCGTTTGGGGAGGGACGCAATCATCGAACGGAGACTGGACTAAAGGTTCATCGATCGGAACGACATTTTTGATCTCTGGTTTCGGTGAAGATGAAAATGGTGAACTCTATATACTCAATCACAATGGAGCCGTTTATCGGTTTACAGCCACGAATTCAGATCTTGCACTGACTGTCACGGACAGCCCTGATCCTGTTTTGCAGAACACTTCGTTAACATACACCGTTAACGTCACAAACATGGGCCCCAACCAGGCATCCGGTGTCAGAGTTATCGATGAACTACCTGCGGGAGCGACATTTATCTCTGCTTCGCATCCAGGCTGTACCCACAACAGTGGGATTGTTACGTGCAATTTAAATAACATGAACAATGGAGCAAACGTTCAATTCACAATTGTTGTCATGCCAACCACAGCCGGAAACATCACAAATTACATCACTGCAAGTGCAAATCAAAATGATCTCAACTCCAATAACAATACAGATATTGAATCGACAGTCGTCTCACCATTAACGGGAAGCAATCTTTCACTGGTCAAGTCGGATAGCGCGGATCCAGTAGAAATTGGAAATAACGTCACGTACACACTACAGGTCACAAACAATGGCCCTGAAGATGCGACCGGAGTTACAGTCACCGATACTTTGCCTGTATCCGTGACTTTTGTATCTGCTAGCCCTGGATGTTCACACACAAGTGGCATTGTGACATGCACAATCGGCAATTTAGGTGCGAGTGCAAATACAAGTGTACAAATCGTGGTAACCACAACGGCTGCAGGCAGCATTAGTAATAGTGCGAGCGTAACCGCAAACGAAACGGATCCAATTCCGGGTAACAATTCAGATTCTGAAACGACACAAGTTCAGGACCCAAGTGCATGCCTTTTGTGTGACGATTTCAATGATGGCGTCTTCCCTGCAGATTGGACCATCATGAAACCTGCATGGGTTGAGACTGCCGGAGCTATGAGCGGAACACCAGGCAACAAAAAAGCAGAAATTTTAGCCACTCCTATATTTGCTTCTGGCTGCAGTACCTGCACCGTAGAAGTCGTTCTTCAAAGCGCTGGCGGAGCAGGAAGTCGTGTTTATATTCTTGGCTGGCACGTTGATAACGGAACCTTTGTAGAATTGATGATGCGAGAAGATAAAGATTCGTGGACTCTACGCCAGCGTGTCAATAAAACTGTAGTTGCAAAGAGCAAGGCAAATAGCACAATCATTCCAGGAACGAATTACACAGCCCGTATCACCTTTAATGGAACGACTTTTGAAGTATTTATCGACAATGTCTCGGTAATTACAATGTCAGCGGTAGGAGTGCCTTCAGGAACCTTCGGCTTTCGAGTTAAAGGCTCAACTGGGCTTTTCAATAGCATTGTCATAAATTAGTTAATCTTAATCTTGCTCATGATCGTAATCGTGATCGAGCTAAACGCTAAAACTCGATCATGATCACGAGCAAGATCAGGATTACGACACAGAAATGAAGAAACTCTATACGCTTACTCTGCTTGCGATCATTTTCTATTCAATTGGGCAGACACAAGATCAAACGATTCAAAAACGCGCCGAGGCTTTCTTAAAATTCTTCAATCCTATGTATCAGCGCCTCTATACTGTTGCTGGCGAGGCTGAGTGGAAAGCAGTTACTGATGTGAAAAATGAAAACACAGGAGAGCGCATCGGAGCGGGTAAGGCATTTTCAGTTTTTAGTGGTGACCCTTATATTATCGAACAATCTCAAGAGTTACTGAAGCACAAAGATCAGTTGAATCCAATTACAATCCGCCAGCTAAATAAGATCCTGTACATCGCTGCCCATTCGCCTGGAACCGTGCCGGACCTCGTTAAAAAGAGAGTTGAAACTGAAGCAAATCAAGATGCTTCTATGGATGGATATCAATTCTGTTTCGAGCACAAGGATAGTGAATGTCTGAAGCCTGTTACGCCAAACATGATCGATGAAGTGCTGGTTACTTCAACCGATTTGAATGAGCGGAAAAAGTCATGGGAAGTTTCGAAGGAGATTGGGATTGATCTCAAACCCGGCTTGATTGAATTGCAGCAACAGCGAAATAAAATTGCGCAAGCTACAGGATTCAGTTCATACTTCGCACTTGAAGTTTCTGATTACGGCATGACTGTAAAAGAAATGATGGATTTGAATGGAAAAATACTTTCAGATCTGAGACCGTTATACCAACAACTTCATACGTGGGCAAAATACAAACTTGCCGCTCGATATAAAAAGCCTGTACCGAAAATGATTCCGGCACATTGGCTCGGAAATCGTTGGAGTCAAGGATGGCCCGGCCTGGCAGAAGGTGTGAACCTGGATCCCCTTGTTAAGGATAAATCTTCTGAATGGATTATTAAGCAAGCGGAGAAGTTCTACATATCGTTGGGCATGCCCGCAATGCCGGAAACATTCTGGACCAAATCTGATTTATACGAACTACCCCCTGATTCGCCGCGAAAAAAGAACACACACGCAAGCGCATGGCATGTCGATTTAGAAAATGATGTTCGCTCATTAATGAGTGTGAAGCCTAATTTCAGATGGTTTGAGACGACTCATCACGAGCTTGGACATATTTATTATTATCTTGCTTATACGAATCCTGAAGTCCCGATTGTTCTTCGCGGCGGCGCAAATCGCGCATTTCATGAAGGGATCGGTTACCTGATTGCCGGCGCCTCGCGCCAGATTCCTTATTTGAAGGAAATCAAATTAATGCCGCAAGATACGAAAATAGATCAAACTCAATGGCTGTTGAACGAAGCATTGGATAATGCAGTCATATTTCAGTCATTTTCAGCCGGTACGATGACCCACTGGGAGCACGATTTTTATGAAAAAAACCTCCCGGTAGATCAATACAATAAGCGGTGGTGGGAATATGCCGCAAAATTTCAAGGCGTGGAACCACCGTCTCCGCGAGATGAAAAATATTGCGACCCGGCCACAAAAACACATATTAATAACGACGCGGCACAGTATTATGACTATGCACTCTCATTTGTGGTCCAATATCAACTCCATGATTACATTGCAAGAAAAATCCTGAAACAGGATCCACATTCGTGTAACTATTATGGAAATAAAGAAGTTGGAACATTTTTGTGGGATATTTTGAAACAGGGAGCCACTCGTGACTGGCGGGAAGTCATTAAAGAAAAAACTGGAGAAGAACTGAGCACACGTGCAATGGTTGAATATTTTCAACCATTAATGCAATATCTTCAAAAAGAAAACGCAGGCCGCCCCACTTCGTGGGAATGATCTCGGACTCTGCGGTAAAATAGAATTATGGATCCATTTGATCGTCGAGAATTTTTACGGTTCATGGGCGGAGCTGCACTCCTTAGCAGCGCTCCGTTCCTTGCATCCTGCGGCAAATCGTTTCGAAACATTTCATCGTCTGATCTTCTTTCCGAAGTCAAGAAAATTCACAGCTCACTTTCTGCTTTCCCTGAAATTCCTGTAGCTGTCGCATGGGATCCAAATGTGAATTCATATCCGAGATTGCGGGAAGTGACCGGTTGGTTCCGCGAAAATAGCAACGTTTATCCGCTGGTTGAAAAAGCCATGATGTTGCTAAACAAAGAAAATCCAGAAAATCCGTTCAGCAAAATCATTCGACCCGGCGATACAGTTGTAATCAAACCAAATTGGGGAACGCAATATCTGTTTCCAAAGCCAGTTACGCATCCAAGCGTTGTGGTACCAGTTGTCGAATATGCCGTAAAAGCGGGAGCTTCCAAAATTACGATTGTTGAAGGCCCGATGACTTTATATAGAAGCCAAAAATACTTTTGGGGTCCTGCGTTTGTAAATGCAATTGGAATGATCAAGGAATTCCAAAAACGCCATCCGGGAGTAGAATTCCATTTCCAGGATGCAAATGATGATCAGTTTTATTGGGTAGAACTTGGAGATGCGTCAACGTTCCATGATACATATGGAATCCCCGATCTAGATCATGATGGACATACAGGTTTTGTGCGAGATCTATTTTTTAGTGCTCATGATGCGGCCGGATACTCTCCTGGCAAGTACAAACTTGGAATCTATGCCATCGCAAAATCCTATCTCGAAGCCGATGTTTTTATCGGAGTACCAAAACTGAAGACTCACGGTTGGAGTGGAATTACAGCCGCACTAAAAAATCTAATGGGGTTGAACTTACGCACTACCAGTCATTACATGTCAGGCGAAGTCATGACGGAGTATCAAAAGAATCCAGACTTCAAGCTGTATCGTGAATCCCCTCTTCGCGATGTTCCACACTACAGTAAAGCTTCATGGAGCGGGAAAGGATTTGTCAGCCGCAAGTTAATAGGCTATGAAAACGATATCCTTTGGCGATCGTTATGTGATCTAAACAAGTTGATCCGTTACACAGATAAAAACGGAAAAATGCATGTCGATCCACAGCGCCGTTATGCTGTAGTTGTCGATGCAATAATTGGAACGGATCGCGGTGGACCGGTTAGCCCGAGTACCGTTGAAAGTAATGCTATCATCGCCGGCTTTGATCCAGTCGCAGTAGACGGCGTTTGTTTGAAGATGATGAATTGGAATTATGAACGTGTGCGTCTTGTCAAAAATATAAATGAAGTTGAACAGTATAGAGTTGGTTCACTGCGGAAAATTGAAGAACATTTGATTGGAATTGATTTAAAGAGTCCTGCCTTTTCGAAATATTACATTCCTCCATCTAACTTCAGCGATGAAGTTCTTTCGCCTCATTCCGTAAAAATATAGATGCGTCTTTGTAGTAAGGCACGCAGCCGAGCGAATGCGAGGCAATGCCGTTTAAACTGTTACGGCACTGTCTTACCCGCTTCGCGCGCTTCGACTGCGTGCCTTTCTACTAACACTGATTTTATTTTTGACACCTGCCATTTCCAGTTCTCAAGATATGCCTGCGGCAGATTGCGGATCCTGTCATGAAAGTCAATTTAAGACATGGTTAGATGCAACACACAACAAGCGCGGCGTCTTATGTGGCGCATGTCATGGCGAGTTTCATTCAGGAACACTCAATGGCTGCACGATTTGTCATACAGGCGAACACAAAGTGAACTATGAGAATTGGCAGTTTGTTAAAGATTATCGAGTTGAAGGAGACACAAGCGATTACTATTGCATTGTCTGTCATGATCCGCATAATCCGGTAAAAGCAAAAGTGCTACTGTGTAATACCTGTCATGGCCCTGATAAACCAGCGCCTCAACCCAGAAAAGGTTTTCGTGCTTCGATCCAGAAAGCACACAACGTTTTCGCAGATGTTGCACCACGAATGGATGAAGATACGTGGAATCGTAGGCTGAAAAGCACAAGCGGAAAAATTACGATCGGTGCAGGTGTGGCTGTAGTGGGAGGAATCCTGCTGTTTCCATATTTCTATACGCTGTTTGTATTTTTCAGGTGGGTAAAACGGAAGATCAAACGTAGGGGCGGGTCTTAGACCCGCCCGCCTTAAGCAAGTAGATACATCCCGACTGCGACTAACACAGCGCCAACGATATCCAGAACAATTCCGTAGCGGATCATCGACCGGATAGGAATGAGTCCAGAAGAGAAAACGATTGCATTCGGCGCAGTTGAAATTGGAAGCATAAAACCAAGACTTGAAGCCAGTGTAGCTGCCACCGCTGTTTTATAAGGATCAATTCCGGCTGATTGACACACAGCAATACTGACTGGAAGAATCATATTTGCCGATGCTGTATTTGAAGTGAATTCTGAAACAAACACCGCAAGTAACGTAAACAAAAGTATAAAACTGAATTCCGATCTAAACGGATATACCGCGGCAATCGAATCCCCAAAGTATTGAGCAACGCCTGTCTTAAACAGAAATTTACCGAGAATTAATCCGCCCCCGAATAGCAGGATAATTCCCCAATTAATCCCTTCCGCTTGTTTCCAGGTGATCGTAAATTTGCGGTTCGCCCAATCTACTGGCAAGACGAAAAGTAAAATTGCGCCAATCAAGGCAGCAACAGATTCAGGCAGATGATTCTCCCACCATTTTGAATCTCCGCCAAAAATTAAGACAAACCCGGGAAGCAACCACAAAAATACTGTAACCAGAAAAGCAATCATCACATTCTTTTGAGCTTTGCGTAAATGAGGTTCATCGGGTGGGAGTTCGATGTGGCTCATAGGCGCATTCATGCAAGGGTGCGCCAAAAACATTCGCATGCAGAAGTAAATTGCCAAAAATATCAAGACCGAAATGGGAAACGCGTACGACATCCATTCAAAAAATGGGATAGATCGATGAAGAATATTTTTGATCATCCCGATGCCAATTAGATTTGGAGGTGTCCCGACAGGTGTAGCCATGCCTCCGATTGAAGCGCCAAAAGAGGTCATCAATAAAATCAACTGCGCGACTCTGCTGCGGCCATCCTCAGGAACAACTCGAATAATAGAAAGGGCAATCGGAAACATCATTGCAGTTGTCGCCGTGTTGCTGATCCACATGGAAATTAAGAAACAGATGCTTGCATACAAGAAAAGGAGTCGGCCTGTTCTCGCTCGTACCCATTCATTTCGCAGAACTGTATTTGCAATTCGTTGATCCAATTTGTGAATTTGCATCGCTTCGGCAAGCATAAAACTTCCGACAAACAGAAAAAGGATCGGTTCGGCAAATACTGAAAAAACATCTGCCGGCGGCGCAACACCAAACAAAACCACAAGCACTGCGATTAGAAGTGCAGTCGCTGCAAGAGGGATTGCTTCAGAGATCCAGAGAGTTGTGGCAACCGCGGTAATAGCGAGCATGCGATGCCCTTCGGGAGTCAGGGGAATTGGGAGGAAATAAAACAACAAACCGGCTATAGGAGCGATGAGCAGTCCGCGCTTCATGCGGCAACACTATATAATGCTAGTAAGGAATCATCAATTAGAAAGGAGAAAATTGAATGAAGTCTGAAGAATTATTATCCCTATTATCTAAAGAAAAATGTTCCGCCATTATCCGAGCTTCTACCAAAAAAGTTGCAGCTTCAGCGATGGAGGCTGCTGTCCGTGGTGGCTTTCGTATTATTGAGTTCACATTAACTGTTCCTGGTGCGATTGAACTGGTCGCTGAGTTTTCAAAGCGCGAAGATCTAGCTGTCGGAGCCGGTACTGTATTGACAGTTGATGATGCCCGAAGATCTGTCGATGCAGGCGCATCATTTCTGGTTTCACCAGTCGTTGACGTAGATGTGATTCAAGAAGCATCCAAGCTTGGAGTCGTGGCTATGCCGGGCACCTCTACACCAACCGAAATGTTATTGGCTCACAGGGCGGGAGCTCAACTCCAAAAGTTATTTCCTGCTCCTGCTGGTGGTTCTGCGTTCGTAAGTTCCGTTTTAGCACCGCTTCCATTCCTAAAAATTGTTCCAACAAATGGGATCGATGAAAACAATGCAGCAGAATATCTAAAGGCTGGAGCTTTTGCTGTTGGATTTGTGAAATCCTTATTTACACCTGAAGATTTGCGCGATGAACGCTACGATCGCATCGAAGAACGCGCCAAGAAATTATTAGCTAGTGTGAAGTAATCAGTGCTGAGTAATGAGTACTGAGCAATGAGTTATGAGTGCATCGAGTGCACCTCTACTCTGCACTCAGCACTAGAAAATGTCCCACTCAAGAGTACGCTAACTGCCACTCCCCTAAACCTCCTAAGTTACTGAATCCAAATAACATCCTTCCTGGTATAAATATTGCTTTATTCTCAGTTGAAATAACTTGTGGAGGTATTTCCCATGAAAAAATTAATGATTATTTCGCTTTTATTTTTGATGGGGACGTTTGGGACTGCAGGAAAAAGTCATGCATATTCAAATGCAAGCTTTTCATTTAGTTTCCATGATGCATTGGATCCGTATGGTTCATGGGTCAATGTTTCATCGTATGGTAATGCCTTTCGGCCGCGCGTAGCAGCGGGTTGGCGGCCTTACTCGGTCGGACACTGGGTCTACACAGATTACGGTCCGATGTGGGATAGCTCAGAACCTTATGGTTGGGCTACCTATCATTATGGACGCTGGATTTTCACAGCAAGTTACGGCTGGGTCTGGATTCCTGGATATGAATACTATCCATCGCGCGTAACCTGGGCGTATGGAGATGACTATTTAGGATGGAGTCCGGTTTATCCGAATCCTGGATACTCAAACGTAAATCTGTGGGTGTTTATTGACCGGGATCATTATGGATACGGCGATTACTCACGTCACTACTTGCGCGGTGATCGCATTCGCCCGCTCTTTGATCGTAGAGTGATACGCGTCCGCGAATCACGTTGGGATCGAGACGACTTCGAACGCGTTGTTCGACGTCCGGTACAAGTTGTCAAAGTCCGCGAAAGATCATTTGAAGCGGATCGACATCGCGTACGAATGGTAGTTCCTGAACATCGCGAATCTCAGGTAGTGCGTGAAGTTACTCGAGCATCGAAAGTCAGACGCGTGGATGCAGATCGACTCGATAATTCAAGAAGCAAGGTTGTTGTAAAACAGAGTTCTGAAAAAAGCCGTCAGCTCAGCTCGAGCAAACGACCTGAATTCAATCAGAGCTCAAAAAGCAAAGTTGAAGTGAAGAATGTACCTAAAAGCCAATCAACTAAGAAACTAGAATCAAATAACGATTCGAAAAGAAAGGCTTTTATAAAGAGCACGCCGCCGAAAAAAAGTCCGGCGTCTCAAAGTAAGTTCAGCAGCAACAACAACAGAAAAGTTGAAGTGAAGCATAGTTCAAACAGTAAAGCGTTTGTAAAGAGCACTGCTCCTAAAAAGAGTTCTGCTTCCCCTGCTAAATTCACTTCAAAGAAACCAGAGGTGAAGCCGAAAACGCAATACACTTCGAGCAAGAAAATTGAATCCAGCAAAGAAACTTCGAAACATAAAATGGATTCAACAAAAACAACGCAGAAAAAAGCTGTAAAGAAACCTTCAAGTAAGCCTAATAAGAAGAGAAAACCATCATAAAAATATGAAGTGCGAGCAAGGGCGGGTGTTGAACCCGCCCTTTTTGATTGTTAAGAATGTAGCTTCAAAATCCAATTTGTTATCAAAGCAAAAAGGCCCGGAGTAAAGCGTTTCAGCTGCGGGAATTCCGATCGGCCGCCAGTTTCTGAATCCAATAAAACGTGATTTGCACGTGGTAGAACATGAACCTGCAGATTCTTGTTGCCGGCTTCGCTGAGATATTTTTTCAATGGCTCAATATTTTCTTGGGGAGGGACTGCAAGATCGAGCTCACCATAAAGTGCCATCACAGGAATTTTTGTCCGAATCAAAACAGGCACAGGATCATAATCCATAATGCTTCGATACCACAGCAAGAAACGCGGATTTCCAATTTCTGATTGTTCAAGTTCTTTTGATTTGCCGGCCGCTTTCCATTCACCAAGTTGTTTTTCAAATTCAACCCGAGTTTCCTCTTTCCGCAGTTCCGCCAGTTGAGAACGTAAACCTTCCACTATTTTTTTGATTTCTTCCTCTGATGCTCCCTGTACTCTCGCTTCTTCGCGAGTTCGCATGACTTCGTGTTCAGCAGGTGTGACTGACGGACCCGAAAATAGAATCAGAAAGCTGGCGCCTGGCTCCTTTGAAGCAGCAAGTGGCGCAATCCAGCCTCCCTGACTTGCTCCGAGATAACCGACTTTGGCGGAATCAATTTCAGAACGCGTGCGAAGGTAACGAAATGCAGCGGCAGCATCTTCTGCAAGGTCTTCAAAGCTTGAATCCATCCAATCTTTCCGTTTGTCATAGGTCAGCGCAGCAATTCCTTTTTGCGCGAATACATACGCAATAGGGCCCAAAAAATCTCTACTAACGGCACCAGAACCATGAACAAGCACAACCGCGGGGTTGGGTCCTTTGCCTTCAGGAAGAACAAGACTTCCATGAATTTTTCTTTTGCCATGTGGGATTTCTATTTCGATTTCACGAATCTCATCAATGCGCGTGCCGGATTTTGTGCTTAATCCTTCGCGATATTCGATTCTGTTTTTCTGAAATGAGTAGCTACTTGTTTCAGGCGAAGGGATTAACAGTCCAGGCCCAGAAAAGTATTTTGTCGATGACCGTGGATACAGCGCATGAATTCTTCCGTCGCTGTGAAATGCTGTAAGCTGGCCTGAACCGAGTTCATCCCATGTACGCAGATAGACATATTCATCCTTATCCAGCTTGTATACGCCGAACAGTTTGCTTAATTCTGCCGGCGAAATATTCGCAATTTTGGTGAGATAAAAATCGCCGCTGTTTTCACCTGAAACAACTTTCCCATCAATCGATTGAGCTTTCGTGCTTCCGCCGCTAAAAGCGAGGCTTTCCTGGCCGAGTTTAATCGTGAATTCCAATCGATTTCCATCAACCCTCAATGGACTAAGCTCCGCAGCATGAATACCATCCAACAGGAGATCAGCTGATCCTTTCCAACTTGTGTCAATCTTTTCTAACTCGATACGGATTGGATGAACTGCATTCAAAAACTGAAAGGTGCCCAGCCAGCTTCCGCTAAGATCCTGTGCACTCAAACTTGCGCAGAAAAATAGCAGCAGTAAGGAAAATTCCCATCTCATGTGGACCTCCAACTTGTATTAATGTCTTAATACAATACGTTGAAGATTTCAAGTAGGTTCTAGCGATTTGTAAGGCTGGCATCTTGCCGGCACTTTGAGTCTTTGCGGTTCATTTTTAGGAACCGGCTAGAAGCCAGCGGTACAAACTACTTCTTGAAATTCGAGACGTTGCCAGTTCGAAACCATCGACCGTTGCGATTTTCGTAAAGTTCAATCCAGGCACAAACAAACTCGAGCTTCCCGTCCGTGCCGTCAGCTTTCTTTTGAACACCTTTTGCAGAAATTTGAGCAATCACCCATCCCAGCTTTCCATCAGGCGATAAATGAACGATCGGTGGAATCAGATCTTTGTAGGATTCAAAACGTGTCGCACGTAAATACGAACCCAGAAACGCTTCACGCTCTTTTTTAGTAGGCGAAGAAACTTCACCATTACTTACAACGACATAGTCCTCTGATTCGTCTTCAAGCAGCATCGCAATATCACTTTTCATGTGCGCCTCTAGAGCTTTTTGATGAAGAGCCAGCAGCTGAGAGTCTTTTCCATCTTCACTAAAAGCGAAAGATGAAAAAGCGAAAACAACTATGGGAAGTAATATCAATATGAGTTTCATATTTCAATTATTCCATGCGCCGAACTTAACTTTCATCTAAATTGGGATAGAACGATCATACGGCGGCATAAAAGCACATCGATGTGGTACAATTTGCTGTCCATTTATGGTATCAAAAGCGATCCAGCCGGTTACAGATTACCTGCTAGGAAAAATCGCTAATTTTCTTTCATTCCTAAGGCTGACGCCAAATATTCTTACTGTCACAGGAGTATTCCTGAATGCGGGAGTCGCGTACATTTTGATGGAAGGGCGTTTCTTCTTAGGTGCATGGCTTTATCTGGCTGTCAGCATGACGGATTTGCTTGACGGAATTCTCGCGCGGAAAAGAGGGATGTCTACCCGGTTTGGCGCATTTCTTGATTCTGTCATGGATCGTTTTGCTGATGGTGTGATTTTTACAGGACTCTTACTCCATTATGCAATCATTTCAAATGTGCCTTGCGTTTTACTTACAATGGCAGCATTTGCCGGTGCAATGATTACAAGTTACACACGCGCACGTGCGGAGTGCATCATTTCGAAATGCAAAATTGGGTTTATGGAACGTCCTGAGCGTGTATTCTTGCTAGCCATCGGGTTGTTCCTGGATCGTGTCCCCATCTGTCTTTTGGTGATGGCCATTACATCGTTCATCACAATTATCGACAGAATTATTTACACCCAAAGAGAATTAAAACGGCTGGAGTCCGCTGTTTAACATGGCACAGGTGCTATTCCGCGGACAACAACTAGGGAAATATGAAGTACTTGATTCCCTTGGCACCGGTGGTTTTGCATCTGTCTATCTGGCTCGCGATCAATGGATCGATAAACTCGTAGCGCTTAAAATCCCCCATTATCAAAATTATGATCTGGAGCATTTACTAAAAGAGCCCCGCATGCTCGCACGCTTGAATCATCCAAACATCATTGGAATCCTTTCAGCTGAAAAAGAAACCGACCTCTTTTTCTTTGTGATGGAATATATAGAAGGCGAATCACTTGAAAATCTGCTTGAACGCGAAAAAACATTGCCTCACAAGATTGCATGTCGCTATATATTACAGATCTGCGAAGCGCTGGATTATGCGCATTCACAACAGGTTCTCCATCGCGATCTACGTCCGGCAAACATTCTTGTCTCCAAAAACGGCTTGCTGAAAGTAGGAGATTTTGGTGTGGCAGCGATTCTTGAAAAAATTCCTTATGCGAAAACAATTATCGGAACTCCACCCTATATGTCTCCTGAACACTTCAAAGGAAAGGCGGTCTATGCAAGTGATGTGTATTCCGTTGGAATCATCCTGTATGAAATGCTAACGGGTCAGGTTCCGTATTACGATGTGAATCCTGCAAAAATAGAACAACTCATTTTGGAAGGCAAATGCACACCGCCTCGTTTGATCAACAAAGATGTGCCCAAGGATCTTAATAATATTGTGATGCGCGCATTCGCGAAGGATTTGGACACAAGATATGGTTCCTGCTTCGAGTTATCGCAGGCAATCCAGTTTTTCCTTGGTACGTCTCAGGATCACAATGAAAAAACTGAGATCCGGAACAGGATCCTGTCAAGGACTACGACTCCGACACTGACCTGTTGGAACTGCAGTCGTCCACTACCTCGTTACACAAAGATTTGCCCCAAATGTAATCAGCTGCAATAACCGCAAGTTCAAAATGAATAAAACACAAACTATTTTGTGGATCATAATTTTTGTCTTAGGATTCCGTCCCCTTTGCGCCGATGAACCGAACTTGAAAAACATAAAGCAACTCACTGATGGTGGAGAGAATGCCGAAGCTTATTTTTCAAGTGACGGCAACAGGCTGATTTTTCAATCGACTCGAAGCGGTTATCCCTGTGATCAGATGTACATCATGAATATTGACGGTACAGGATTGCGTCAGGTCAGCACTACTGGCAGAACAACATGCGGTTATTTTTATCCCGATGGAAATCGGATTCTGTACTCATCGACACATGTCTCTTCCCCGGCCTGCCCTCCTCCTGCTGATCGAAGCCGCGGGTATGTCTGGCCACTATATCCATCGTATGATATTTATAGCACCGCAACCTCTGGCGAACTGCAGGCCATGGCTTCCTCAAATGGATATGATGCTGAAGCCACAATCAGCCCCGATGGCAAAACAATTGTATTTACAAGCGATCGCGATGGAGACCTTGAACTTTATTTGATGGATTCAGATGGCTCCAATATTCGCCGGTTAACAAATTCGCCAGGATACGATGGAGGCGCATTCTTCTCACCCGATTCTAAACAGATTGTTTATCGCGCTCACCCAATTTCTGATGAAAAAGAACTGAAGGAATATAGTGACCTTCTAAAACAACATCTTGTACGGCCAAGCAAGCTTGAAATTTTTGTTATGAATGCCGATGGCACAAATATCCGGCAAGTCACAAACAACGGAGCAGCAAACTTCGCTCCATTTTTTCATCCTGACGGAAAACGGATCATTTTTGCTTCTAATGTACACGATTCGGCCGGACGTAATTTTGATTTGTATCTCATCAATGTCGATGGAACTGGTTTGAACAAAATTACGAACAATCCAACTTTTGACGGCTTTCCGATGTTCAGCCCTGATGGCAAGAGGCTCGTGTTTGCATCAAATCGCAACGCAAAAGTTCAAGGTGAAACGAATATTTTTATTGCAGATTGGATTGAATCACCGTCAGAAATACAATCTTCAGATTCTGAAATATCGACACCTCGATTGAAGCGTCATATTGAAATCCTTGCGTCCGATGAAATGAAAGGACGCCTGGCCGGAACTACAGAAGCGAAAAAAGCGGCCCAATATATTGCAGATGAATTCAAACAATATGATTTAGTTCCACCTCCAGCAGCAAACACATACTTTCAAGAATTCGAATTCAGTTCAGGTGTTAAAGCCGGAAATAACAATCATCTCCAGGCGCAAATTCCAACCGGCACGATTCAATATGATATGGAAAAGGATTTTGTTCCTGCTGGTTTTTCAGATGATGGCAAGTTTAATAATGTTTCTGTAGTTTTCGCAGGACATGGAATTCGGGCGGACTCGTTAAATCATGATGATTATTCCAACCTGGATGTAAAAGGAAAAGCGGTAGTCGTTTTGCGTTATGGACCTGAAGGGAACGATCCTAAAAACCAATTTGCGCAATATTATTCTGTTCGTTACAAAGCCATGACCGCGCGTGAAGCTGGTGCTTCGGCGCTGTTTGTTGTAGTTGATTCCGATGACAAACTTCCAAAACTGCGTCTGGATAGGAACCCGGGAACTGCCGGACTTTCAGTGATTTATGTGAAACGCAACGTCATCGATCGATGGTTTGAGGTGGCTCAAAAACAATTTCCTGATCCGAAAAATCCGCATGCTGGACCGGCTTCATTTGAAGTTCCAGGAATTCAGTTGTCATTTCAAACACAACTGATCCGTGAGAAAGCTGTATCCGAAAATGTCCTGGCTTGGCTTCCAGCTCCACCTCAAACAGACAAAACCGTCATCATCGGCGCCCATTACGATCACCTTGGTACCGGCATCGAAGGATCGCTTGCGAAAAAACCTGGAGACATTCACAACGGCGCTGACGACAATGCTTCCGGAGTCGCAGCTGTCCTCGAACTTGCACGAATTCTTTCGGCAAACCGCAACACTTTAACTCACAACGTTCTTTTTGCTGGATTTGGAGCCGAAGAATTAGGTGTGCTTGGTTCAAGCTATTTTGTAAAGAATCCAATCATTCCATTGAAGAATATTGTGGCTATGTTGAATCTTGACATGGTTGGACGATTACGTGATGGAAAACTCGTTGTTGGCGGTGCCGGCACTTCACCATCCTGGAAGGAAATGCTTTTGAATGCGGGATCAGAAAAACTGAAAATCACATTTCAGGATGATGGATATGGCCCAAGTGATCATATGGTTTTCTACTCCAATAATATTCCGGTGCTTTTCTTTTTTACCGGAGCTCATGCACAGTATCACCGGCCTGAGGATGATGCACGGACTTTGAATTATGAAGGGCTCAATCAGGTTTCAAATTATGTCTATCGCTTAATGGCAGAATTACAAAAACAAAATGAAGCCATAAAATTCAGCCGCGTAAAATCCTCTCCTTCCAGAGCCAGCGCAACCGGCGGCTTCCGGGTTTATCTTGGAACCATTCCTGATTATTCCGAAGAAACGAAAGGTGTAAAACTCACAGGCGTTCGCGAAGCGAGTCCAGCGGAAAAAGCTGGTATTCAATCGGGAGATGTTGTTGTAGAACTCGCCGGAAAAAAAGTTGAAAACATTTATGACTACACTTATGCGCTTCAGGATATGAAGGCAGGAGATGCAACAAAGATTGTTGTAATCCGGAATGGAAGCCGAATTGAGTTAGAGATTGTGCCAGAGAAAAGATCGGATTGAAGAGCTTAAATGTAACCACGAAGTCACGAAGGACAACGAAGTATAAACTTTAGATTGCTTCGTGACTTCGATGGTCTTCCTTAAGTGCGACAGATGCAGACGGGACGTCCGCGGTCCCTTGCGGTCCCTTTACCGGCCTGAAATGAAATGCTTCATTCACCAGAAAAATTGGCCCCACCAGCAAGTGCAGTAGATTTTTTGTGAATGCTGGCGAACGTTTTTCATACGCAGCATGTCCAACACCCTGAAAGATCCAACCGATCACAAACGCAGCTAAACCAATTTTCCAATCGCCAATAGCGAAGGCTGCAAAATCAATCAGGACAGTTGCAATGAACATTCCAACTGCGATTCTTACATCAAGAGTGAAGTAGTAAACGGAAACGAAAAATATTAAGACTTCCGCAGCAGTTAGAGGAATACCTGCCACAGAACCAAAATGGAGACGCTGCAACATGGAGAAAATGCCAAACATGATCAACGGAATTCCAACAAAATGGCAGAACACATTTCCACGGGTTTGGTGATAAGCCGCGTAATCGGTGAGGAGTTCATCGATCCGTTTCATAGGTTTTATTTTATCATTCAGGTTAATTCACTTCGATTTCCGCAAACATGCCTGTTCCATTACGAGATTGGAATCCGACTGTGCCGTTTAAGACTGGGGCACCGGGAACCATAGTAAAAATGGATACTCCATCGACAATCACTTCAAAATCGACACCATCGTAATTCACTTCAACTTCATAGCTAACATTCGGTTCAATTGTTTGCTGAAAATTCTTCTTTGCCACAACAGATCCGGCAGAACGTTGTCGCAGGATCCATCTGTCATTTTGTTCCTTCATCATCAATTCAACGTAGTTCTGATTATTCACAAACCATGCAAGAAGTGACATGCGATTGCCAGAACCTCCGGAAGTCATGATCGATGTTTTTACTGAACAATTTACACATCCGGAAAAAGCAGGTGTTGCAACCGCCATTGCTTTTTTCTTAACAGGTGTCCCAATGAGATTTCCACCAGTTTCATTCCAGAATAACTTTATGTAGGTCCAATTCGGCGCAAGAATGCCATCTTCAAAATTGTCACAGAACAAACATGAGGGAGCGCAGGCTCCACTTCCTGGAACGCAAGTAACCGGCGCCAAAAATAAACTGAAACAATTTACGATTCCAGTATCGATTCCGCTGTCATCAGTTGCGCGAAGGAACCATGTTCCATTAACAGCACTTCCGGTTTTTCCACGGAAATCACTAAGATGTCCCTCCGGTCTAAAAGTTCCGGTAAATGGAGCGCTGACAGTTGGAGACGTAATCGAATTCGCAGCATCGTCATCAAATGTTGTTCTGCTTGTTTGTGGCGCGCAATTCGTTCCGTAGTTATCCGAACACGCCCCATTATCCGTTGAAAGTTCAACGATCGTGTTATCGGGGCTGATCAAATAAAGATCCAGATCGGCATCGGCCGTATGTTGAATTTGTACTGAAGCTCGAACTTTGCCAAGTGTTCCTGAAAAACCCGAAGCTACTCAGTGGAATATCGACTGATCCTAAATCTGGAATTTCCACTGGTGCGCTCAGATCGAATTGCAATTCAGATCCAATTCCTCCCGATCGGACTACAAATGGAAACTGATATGTTCCATCCGAAGTAGTAACCCTGAGCAGAAAATCGATATCGGTTCCTTCGCAATCAAATCCAGAAGAAGTCGTACACATCAAATGGCTGAACATTTGTGCCTGTGGTGCCAGCAGCAATGTCCGCGTAAGTGCTATCGGGTTGAGTAACATTACGCCAGGTGTTGAAGATGACAAAACAGAAGTAATGCCGGTAGCAGTGCTATTGCCTTGATTGAGCAAAGTAACACTGATGCTGAAACATTCATCCTGATCAACAGTGCCATTGTTATTACCTTCGATGAATCATCCAGCGTTGAACTGAAAAAAGTCAAAACCGAACCAGGACCATTTACGGGTACTTTCGCAAATCGAACATCGGGTTGATTCTGAGTGAAAACTATTCCCATCGCGGTTATCGCCCCACGGTATATAAAAGAACATATTGTCGGCTGCAGCCTGATCGTATTCACCCATGTAACCTGGAACAACTTCAGGATCCTGATTGACTGCAACAGGAAAGTTGGAGGAACTAATAAGAAATTCACCAAGCGAAACAAGATTCCCTGCTCCATCGACCGAATAAATTTTGCCGAAGCGTTCGATTTTAGAATTGCCTATATCGTTACGCCGATCGTACCAGGAAACGAGCACTCGCGAACCATCAGGAGTCACTGCGATCGCAGGATGAAATTGATCATTGCTTGTTGTGTCGCCATTCACCTGAGTTGAAGTTCCCCATGTCGCTCCCGAATCTGTCGACCGTCGCAAATAAATATTTGCCTTATCCACTCCGGCAACATCATCGTTGTACACCACATAAACATGATTGTTTTGGGATTTACCGCTGCTTGCGGGAAAGCATTTGTTGTAAATCCGCCATTTAAGTTGAGATTCCCGTTATTTCCGGCCGTTGTGAGATTCGTGACAGTTACTGCAGTATTGAACGAGCTTCCCTGATCTGTCGACCTTCGAACTCGGATTTGGCGGGTCGCCGTTATGTGATCGAACCAAAACACGTAAACATCATGATTGGAACCAACCACAACATTTGGACCTTGAACACTGCCCGTAGTAGCCTGCACAATTTCAGTGCCCAGATTGGGTCCCCATGTTGAACCGCCATCTGTCGATCTTGTGAATCGTATTGAACCGCTTCCGCTGAATGGAAAATGTCTCCAAGCTACATAAACATTCCCTTGTCCTGCTCCTGATCCATTATCAACGGCCATCCATGGTTTATCGAGAAAATCGCCGCTTGCCAACATATCCGGCGTCGCATTGATTGGCGCATTAAAAGTTACGCCATTGTTGGTCGAGCGAAAAACAGGAATCATTTCGCCTGAAAGAAATCCAAGAGTTGATAAATAAATTGTCCCATTCGTTGTATTTCTTGCAAGAACTGGTGAACCGGAATCACCCTCGCCTGGATCCGGAAGTGTTCCGCGATCCGTGAAAGATTCGCCTGAATCGGCTGAAGTGGAATACCCTGAAAAGTGATTGTTGTTTCCAGTGAATGAACCTGAATCTGTAAATGCGACTACAAGATTCGTCCCTGAAGCCAATGTAATTGCCGCTGTGCTTTGAGTATCCTGAGAAGAGATGTCGGCAGCTGGATTGTTCACAAGAACATTTGCTGGCGCAATCAGTGGAGATTCGGGATTCCGAAGGGGTGAAATTTTTCCCGCTGGTTTAGGTCCGAATCTTTTTTGTAACAGATTCTGTGCGGCTTGAGAAAGATATTTGAAACGATCACGATCTTCAAGCAATGCACGACGACCGTCCCTTTTTCCGTCGGATTGAACAATAGATTTGAAGCCGAATCCAGCCAGAAGAATCAGAGTGAACACTGATATGCGGAATGCTTGATGCATTGACGATTTTCTCCAGGATCGGCACCTCATTATTTACGTCCTAGTTCATCGTGTCAACGTTTTTCATTCTTGTTCACAAGCCTGAGCCGTAATCGGATCATTGAGTGCCATTGCGAGTGATGCCAATGATTGCAACATAGAAGGACCGCCCTGCCGGGCCAGTTCAATAGCCTCGGAAACAACTGATGGGCTTTCGTTTCTTAAATTTCTTTCCGCGATCACGGATTGATATACAAATTCCGGCCTTCTTGGATAAAGCTTATGCCCTTTTTCTGCGCGATTTTTTGCATCTGTCCACTTTTTCTCTCTCAAATCCAGAGTCGTTAAAAGCATCAGTGCGGTTTGATGTGTTTCATTATGCTGAAGTGCTGTTTCCAATTGCGCGCGAGCTTCTGCATCATTTCCATTTTGGATGAGAACGTGTGCAAGAATTGCTCTGCCACCTGCTTGATCTGGTCGTGCATTAATTGCTTTGCGGAGTTCAGTTTCAGCGCCTGAAAAATCGCCAGTATTTAGCCTTTGAACTCCCGCTTGAAGAGCTTCCGAAAATACACGCGTATTTCTGTGAAACGGAACGCGCAACCAGTACACCAGACAGAACACACAATTCCAATTGCAACCCGACTCCAAAAGACTCCCCAACTTTCTTCCTCTTTCTTCTTTTTTCTTTGAGTCTCCGCGGTTATTAAGTATGCGATTAATGCAAAGGCAAGTAATGGAATCGAATAAATTGCCGCTTTTGGATTGTCACTTTCAAACAAACATGCAAGGATGGTCGAGCCGCACACGATTACAATCGAAATCAAAACCAGCCATCGGAAACGCTCTTTAGATGGCTCCGGTAAAATCGATTTCCCTTTCTCACCAATCGCACAAATGAATACATAACCAAAAATGACAGCATGAGATATATCATTCATTGCGAGAGGAACTGGTTCATCAAAGGGGATCACTTTTGAATGCGAATAAAAGTGCAGAGGAAATAAGCACAGACCGATGAGTCTTTTTGGCCAGCTTACCGATTGCGTAAAAAGCAGGTACGGAAGAAGAAAATCAAATGCAACAAATCCCCAATCCAGAAGCCCAACAAGAGGCACACGCCCTAAGATTCCCTTGACCGGCTGTTTGATTGTCCATACCCACCAGCCTGATTCGATTGCAGCCGATTCAACTGCCAGACACAGTGCTGCCATCACAAAGAAGCCGACGATGGCAATCCTGTGTGGAGCAGGTGTCAATCCAACTCGCAACAGCAGCCTGTCCGAAACGAGCCATGCGATTGTGGAAGCTACACTCCAGCCGATCACTTCCTGAAAAGAAACAGGACCAATCTTAAGCACTGGGAAATTCATCAGATAAGGGAAAAGAGTTCCGAATTCCACACGGGTTATATGATCGAGCCACAAAGCACGTACAAGCCCATACACGATTGCAGAGACAAAAAAGATTGCTGTTGAACGATTACCGCGATTTGTAATGGAGTGAAAAACCAGAAGAATCAAAACCACAAAGGAAGGAAGAACAAGATAATAGAATGCCGAAGGCATAATTGACTCGATGCTGGATACGGGGATGATCCTATTTTAGAGGCCCGGCTTTCGCGCTCCGCTTAACGCGCAAGGCCAGGCCTCTAAACAGTTTTATTGATTCGTTTTCTTGGCAGCAGGCTGTGGTTTAGGTACCAGCTTTCTAATGGAAATTTCGCCATTTACAGATTCCAAAAGAATTGAGTCGCCACCGCCATTGATTTCATACTTAGCTGCTAATTTGTTCTTATCACTTACTGGAGGAAAATCTGAAGAAAGAGAGTCCTCATCTTCAGCATCTGCGCCTGTAACTTTCGCATCGACTGTTGCTTTTGCGTCCTGAGCAAAAAGGATTTCCAGTTCGCCGTCCCGAGAATAGAACTTACTGGAACCGCCGGAACCTGAATACATTTCTGCTGAAATGTCACCATCTTCTGTTCGCGCATCAACAGCTCCGCTCACTTTTCGTAGAGTAATATCTCCGGAATTGGTCTGCGCAATAATCATTCCGATTCCTTCGAAGAAATCAATATCACCATCCTGACTATTAGCGGTTGCCATTCCAGCAACTTTATGAAAATCGATATCGCCCCAGGTTGAGGATGCCGTTAAATTCCCACCGATATCTCCAATGGTCAAATCGCCATCAGCAACGCTGGCATTTGCATTACCGCTAACATTTTTTACAAAAGAATCACCGCTTTGATTTTTTAGCTCAAGATTTCCGGTAATATCATTCGTTTCAATTTCACCGTTTGTCGTAATCGAAGCATCTCCCTTTACATTGTTGACAAAGATGTCTCCTTCGGTGCTATTAATGACTAAGTTTCCTGAAACATCGCCGAGTGTTACACCACCGGTATTTGTTTTTATTTTCAGTTTACCGTTCAGTGGAGCTTTCGCTTCAACATCCCCACCGCTATAGGAATCAATGTTGAATGTAGAAGGGACTTGAACAACAAATGTGATGACCGTAGTCTTATCTCCACGGAAATCGAGACGAACATCCTTATTCTTTGAAGAGACTTGAATTTTTTGCCGATCTGCAGGAGTCCCTCCCTGAACTGTGATTCCAATTTCCTTTTTCTCCCACGGAACAATTTGCAGACTTCCTGGATCTACATAAATAAACAAAGTATCTTCTGCCTTCAGGGGTATGTTCTTGGTCCATGCAGCTTCAGTTTCCTGCGCTGATAGAGAACCTACAGCTAACATCAAGAACAAGCCGCTAAATAAAACCAGCCGTTTCATCAAAGTTTCCTCCGAAATATTGCAAGATTTGTGACGCTATACGCTATCCTAACGGACTAAAAATTTCAACCCAGGACACTTATCAATTCAGGGTATTGAGACTGTTTCACGGTGGGGGGATTGAATATGCTCTTCGACAGACTTGATTAAAGATTGCAGCATCGGAAGACCGTCACTACTGCCAACCTCCGGTTCGCATGCACGTTCCGGGTGTGGCATCATTCCGAATACATTCCTTTCTTTGTTGCAGATTCCTGCAATGTTGTAAAGAGAACCGTTCGGATTGGCATCCGGCAAGATCAGCCCATCGGAAGTTGAATACTGGAACAAAACACGATCTTCATCGATTAACTGCTGAATTGTTTCCGGATCAGCATAGTAACTACCATCACCATGGGCAATTGGAATGCTGAAGACCTGCCCCTGCGCAAGATATCGAGTGAGTGGAGAACGCGTTGTCTCAACCCGCAAATTGACATGCATACATCTAAATTGCAAACATGCATTTTTCATCAAAGCACCTGGAAGTAAACCGGCTTCGCACAATACCTGAAATCCATTGCAAATTCCAAAAACAATGCCGCCCTCTTTCGCGAACGTCTCTACCGATTTCATGATCGGTGAAAAACGAGCCATGACTCCAGTACGAAGGTAATCGCCATAGGCAAATCCACCAGGAAGAATCACAAGATCACATTGGCCGAGCTCTTCTTCTTTGTGCCATACAAGCTGCACATCTTGTTTAAGAATCCGTCCAAAAACGTATTCCGTATCGTGATCACAGTTTGATCCAGGGAATACTACGACTTTCACCTTCATTGTTTACTCCTAGTTTGTGCCCATGGATAATGCAGGGGAGCTGGGGAGCAGAGGAGCAGGGGTGCTAGCTCCCCTTCGCCCCTGCTCCCTTGCTCCCCCGCATTATCCATAAGACGCAAAATCTTACTCTAACTCTATAGCGTACTGTTCAATAATCGGGTTCGCAAGAACTTTTCTCGCAATCTCGTCGAGCAGAGGCTCCGCTTCGGCTCTTGAGATATTCCCTAATTCCAAATCAAACTCTTTGCCCTGACGCACAGAATTGATATTGGAATAATTCATATGATGTAGAGACTGCAAAATTGCTTCACCCTGGGGATCATGAACAGTAGATTTTAAACGTACAATAATTCGAGCTCTCATTTTTTCACCACAAGACTGAATGCTAGATTTCTAGAATTTCACTGACTTCATCCTGTAAAGAAATGTGTAAATCTGTATCGCGACTCTTCTTCTCCAGCGCACGTAATGCCGAAACATAAGCAATCTGCGGATGATTATTTTGACGGCTCAAGTGCGTTAACATGACTTTTCGCTGTGTACCATCAAAGTATTCTGAAAAAAAATAAGCAAGCGCTTCATTGGACAGATGACCATAATTGCTCATAACCCGTTGTTTCAGCGACCATGGATAAGGTCCACTTCGCAACATTTCCAAATCATGATTCGATTCGATGATCACTATATCGGAATTGTGCAACCGTTCACGGATCGTTTCTGTAACGTATCCGATGTCTGTAATCACGCAGGCTCGGCATTGTTGTGCACGAAGCGCAAATCCAAGCGGATCAATCGAATCATGAGGAGTGGAAAATGGTGTAACTGTAATTGATCCGATTTGAACAGGAACTCCAGCGGACACGGGATAGTGATGGACAAGTTGAAATGAAAATGAGGCATGTTCCCGCGCTCGAGATGAAATATAGACAGGAACTTTGAATTTTCGAGCGATCGCTGCTGCGCCTTGAATATGGTCCTGATGTTCGTGTGAAATCAGAATGCCACTTAATGTAGAAGCGTCCACATTAATTAATGCAAGCCGTTCCACGATTTCTTTAGCACGCAATCCTGCATCGACCAACAGACGTGTCCCGTTCTGTTCAACAAAAGTTGAATTACCACTGCTTCCACTTCCAAGCACACAGATTCTCATAACTATGCCCCAACAGGATCGAGCACAAACTCTTCAAGATCACCAACAACAACAGCACCAAAATTTGAATGATCAAAGAGTTCGCAACCTACCCTTTGGACATCCTCCACTGTAACTTTTGAGATACCATCCAGTATTTCATCCGTTGTAATCTGGCGGCCAAAGGTCATATCCGATCGTGCTAGATTGAACATTCTGCTTGATGAACTTTCAAGGCTCAGAATTAAACTTCCTTTCAAATGATTTTTCGCATTTTCGAGTTCATCAGGTGATACGGCTTCATGCGCCAGCCGTTTGCATTCTTTAATAATGAGTTCAGCAGCAGTCTGAGTTGTTTCTGGAGATGTGCCTGCGTATATGCTCTGATATCCTGCATCTTTAAACGAACTCATTGATGAAAATATTGAATAACAAAGCCCCATTTCTTCTCGAATTTTTTGAAAAAGTCGTGAGCTCATGCTGCCGCCTAAGATTACATTCAAAACACCTGCGACATAACGATCCGGGTGATCGTTACTATGGCCTGTAACTCCAATGCATAAATGAGTTTGCTCAAGATCCTTTTTAGAACGTAGCAACGTTATCGGTTGTGGTTCAGGCACTCGTTCCATAATCGTTTCAACGACATGGCTGACATGAGGAAGAGCGAAATTCTTTTCAATTGCTTCCCGCAATTCATCATGATTAATGTTACCCGCTGCGGAAACCACCATATTTGGCGGAACATAATTCTCAAGAAAAAGCTTACGAAGACGATCTGAATTCAGAGCGTCAACAGTTTGGAGTGTTCCAAGAATCGGACGGCCAAGCGGATGTCCTGGCCAAAAATTTTCCATGAATACTTCATGAACGAGATCGCTAGGCGTGTCTTCAACCATTTTGAATTCTTCATGAACGACCTTACGCTCGCGTTCAATATCTTCATGATTGAAAGTAGGATTCACAAGAATGTCAGAAAAAATATCAAGGATGACGGGAAGATGCTCATCAAGAACTTTTGCATAAAAACATGTATTTTCTTTGCTCGTAAAAGCATCATTAAAACCGCCAATTGAATCCATGATCTGTGCAATTTCATAAGTACTGCGCTTTTTGGTGCCTTTAAACAGCATGTGTTCGATGAAATGATAGACGCCTGCATCGGAAAGAGATTCGTCGCGTGAACCTTTCTTTAGCCAGATTCCTAGCGACACTGAGCGCAAATGCTCAATCCGCTCAGTTAAGATAGTTAGCCCGTTACTTAGAACATCCTTTTGGATGTTTTCTTCAGTCACCCTTGAAGATTCTCCAGTAGATATAACAATATCATAATAAAAGATTAACCGCAGAAGCGCAGAGTCAGTTTTCGAGCAGAAGTGGTTTGCCGCGGTAAATTTCTTTCAAAGAAACTTTATGAGCAGATGGTGGAAGTTGAACTGCAAATAGTTCAGGTTTTGAGGGTTCATCGCGGAATAAAACTTTTTCCGATCGAAGTTCGAGGATCAATTTCCGATCCGGCACTTCGAATCGCATCTTTCGGGGAAGCAGCCGGTTATCGATCTCTGCATAATCTTCATAGATGATGTTCAATTCCGGTGTTGACGCGCCTTGAAGCACAATTCTTGAGATGTGTTCTCTCAGTGATAATTTGCCATTAAAATTTCCGCGGGCAATTTGCCAGCCATCCTTTTCAATATTAACTGCTTGCCATTCTGAAAAATTCAATCCGGACCCTGCTAGAAGAAGAAGTAAGTCATCCGGCAAAAGAGGAAGTCCTACTACAGCGTTTAGATTTTCCGGAGTTGCAGGCTCCTGAACATACGTTCCAGTTTTAGGCCAGTAAACAGTCAAACTTTCTTTGGTGAGTGAAACAGTATTCAGCAGTTGTTTTGATGGATCCAGTATTTCAAGATATCCGGATTCTCCTGGAGCAAGCAAAAGGTTATAACTGGCACGGATCGTTTTCTTTGATGCAGTTGCAGAGTATTGGCCATAGACCTCCATGACCAAAGTTGAAACAGCTTGCTGCCGCAGGGTTGAAAATTCAGGATAGGTCAGGCAGATTAACTTTCGTTGAACATTGCAAATGTAAGACAACCGCAAAGACCGCTAAGGATAGTTTGATTTGTTTACTCAATATAATCTCTGTGTCTCTGTGGTTAATCTAAACGCGCTTTAGTATCTTCAATCTTCTTTTGAATATAGGCTTCGTCGATTTCAGCGCTTTTATTCTTGATTGCATTTTGCCAGTGAGAGATTGCTTCGCGAAACTTGCCTTGTTTGAAGTATAGATCACCAAGATGATCATGAACGACACCATTATCTTCGAGCCGTTCCAGAGCCATTCTTAAATTATCTTCAGCAAGATCCAGTTGATTTAACTTGAAGTAACCCCAACCTAAACTATCAAGAAATGCGCCATTATCGTTGTCTAACTCTAAAGCCCGCTTTATATATTCGAGGGATTCTTCAATGCGGATACCATTGTCGATCAACATGTAACCAAGGTAATTCAATGCATTTGCATTTTGTGGGTTCGCCGTAATTGCCTTTTTGAAATATTCTTCCGCTTCATCGATTCTTTTCAAACGCTCTGAACCAGCTCCCATTAAAAACAGAAGTTGATCATTGTCAGGATATTCAGGAAGAATTTGCTTCAAATATACGAGTGAATCCTCGTGCTTTTGCCGTTGCTGAAGGCGTTCGGCTTTTAAAAGTTTGTAGGTGACATTATCTGGATAGGCTTCTATCAAATGTTTGATTACACGGTCGCTATTTTCGTGATCATTTTGCTCTTCATAGATTAAGCTGAGCAATTCCCATGCATCCGTATCATTTGCGTCTTGTTTTATAACGTCGTTTAAAGTTTCGATCGCTTCTGTATACTTTTTTTGATTCCGAAGATTTAAAGCGATATAGAAATCGATCCGGCCTGCTTCTTCCGGATCAACGTGCATTCTCGCTTTGCGGTAACTTTCGATCGCTTCAGCATAACTTTTCATTTGTTGCTGTGAGTAACCTAAATGGGAATAAAGAATAGCAAGACTCGTTTTGCGCTCGCGTTCTTCGACGAGTTCGCCAGCGTTAACTTTCTGAAGCATTTCTTCAATGATTTTCTTTGACTCTTCAAAACGATTCCCCTCTTCCAAGATCTGCACAAGACCAAGTCGATAATCAAAAGATGGATCTTTTGCGAGCACTTCACGCATAAGCGTTTCGGCGCGTTCTTGTTCACCGGCTTTCTGCAGACTCTTCGCAAGCATTGCTTTCCAATCAAGACGTTCCGGATCTTTTACGACCTGTTGTTCTAGAATCTTGACTGCTTCTTCATGTTGATTACTTTTTTCTAAGAGCGAAATGTATCTCCTGAGAGCGACAGGGTTGTTCACATCTGCTTCGAAGACTTTTCGCTGAAGTTCGAGTGCTCGATCAAGTTCACCGGTTTTCTCATATAAATCAGCTGCAAGCTGCAAAACGTACTGATTTTCTGGTTCTGTTTCCAGGTATTTTTCCAATACCTTTAGTGCTTCAACAGGCTGATTCAACTGCTGAAATGCATTCGAGAGCGACATGACCGCTGATGGAGAATCGGGATTTAGTTCTAAATATTTTGCGAGCATCTGCGCTGCATCTTTCGGTTGATTGTTTTGCAAATAAAGCTGACCGAGCGCAAGCAAATTGGCAGAGTCTTCCGGATCTAGTTTGTAAATCTGTTCAAATTGTTCAAGCGCTTTTTCAACATCTTGCTTGGTGGAATCACGCGAGTAAACTTTCTCCAGGTATATTTGACCCAGCATACGATATGCTTCTTTGTTGTCCGGATTTTTTTCGATTGCTTTTTGGGCATCCCCTACCGCTTCATCCATCCTGTTTGTCTGAACGTAAAGATAGGCAAGCTTGGAAAGAATTTCAGATGAGTCTGGATCGTTCTGGAGGGCCTGTTTGTATTCACTAATTGCGTCATCATACTTGCGTTGATTTTCAAGCATTGCACCCTGGACGTAGTGATAATAGGCGTCGGCCTTTTTAGTTTCGGCGGCGAAACACGTCCCAATTCCCGCCCAGCAAAAAATGAAAAGAAAAATCGTTTTTTTAATCATGTTTATTCATTACGAATCCTGTCATTAGTTTCGGATAAAAATATGTAGATTTTTGCGGCATTTTTTCGCCTGCTTTTGCAGCATCTACGACCTGCTGAACGCGGGTTGGGTTCAGGAAAAATGCGATCTGCAATTTTCCTGAATCAAAATCACGCCGTTCTTCATTTATATCTTTGTAATATTTCAAGTATGTCTGTTTCTTTACATCTTCTTCCGATATTCCAAGAATGTGTTCCAGAAATAGTTTATGCAAAACATTTACATCCAATGAACGAACGACATCGGACGTATCAGGGGGATACAAACTTGCTAAGTCAAAGTCTTGCTTGAGCCGAAAAACAAACGCGCCTTTCTTCCCATTAAAAAAGGCACTGAATGCCGTTGATGGCTGAAACTCCCGCATGGTTTGAAGTGCACGATCCGGTTCATCAAAATTTTGAACTTCAAAATATGATTTTGCTTTTTGTAAAACATCATCAGCATTAAATGAAGGCAGATTATATATGGCTCGATTGTATGGAGAGATGGAAATTCCAGGTTGATGAATATTGGCGAAATACATTAGTGTGAAATTGTGTGCCGCTTCGGTGTCTTGATTTTCGCGGCTCTTTTGATCGCGATAAACCATACATGATTCATAGCGATGATGTCCATCGGCGATTAAAACCCAATGATCTTTCATGATCTGCTGAACTTTTTGAATGGCTGCATGATCGCGAATTGCCCAGAAACGGTTTAAGACTCCATTTTCATCAGTAATGCTGAAACGTGGTGGCGCCGATGCAAAGGGCGTCAAGATTGAGTCAATTTCGTGTTGAGGATCCGAATACAGGCTGAAAATCGGACTAAAGTTAATTCTACAAGCTTGCAGCAATTTTAGCCGGTCTTCCTTTGGTGCAAAAAGCGTTGCTTCATGTGGGAGCACAATTCCTTTCTCAAAATTTTCAATTCGAATTCGAGCCAGAAAGCCTGTACGAGTTTTTTCCTCGCCTTCAGAGGTTTTGAACGATTGCTGATAAATGTAAATCGATGGTTCCTGGTCTTGAATCAAGATCCCTTTTTCAATCCACTCTTTTGTCAGCCTGTTCGCTTCTTGATACGGATCTGTCCCTTCAGGCAAAATCAAACGGACTACGTTGTAGGGGCTTTGATCAATGTATTCGCGACGATGTTCCGGACTAATCACATCGTAAGGCAACGATATAACTTTGGATAAATCCGAAATTTTAGCAGGATTGTAACCAAGCCCAGGAAAGCCGCGAATTTCCGCCATTACTCTACCCCAAGTTCTCCATTTAAGTAAGCATCGATTATTGCTTGATTCACTGTAGCCGTGACATGAATATTTTTTCCATTTCTGTCTACATTAATTTGATCGAGCGCCTCAGTAACTTCCTCACTTCCTGCGCGAAACTTTGCAAAAGTTACCATACCAATCATAAATGTCCTTACAAAGGTCGCTTCACCTTCAGATTTTGCAAATCCAATAAAATGCGCGCGAACTGACGTACGCGAGGGCACTCCATAGAAATAATAGTTCTCAAATGCTTCAAGCATCGTATTTGTGCTTTGTGATGTTCCGCGCGAAGCTGCTTCTTTCCTGGTTAATGGACGTGAAACGCCCCAGGCTCCTGCCGCGGGAGGAACTTTCTCAATGATCGCGCTGATATCAGGATTTTCTTTCAGGGCTTTTTCTTTTCCTTTCATTACGTCAATCGACATTTTCACACCATTTAGGGAACCAAGAGCCACTAAACCTGGATTTAATACCGTAGCAAAAAGGTCCTCTTCTGCACGGATTCTATAGATTTTGAATTCTAAATATGGCGTTGAAGTTTTTGTTGCAAGGTGTCCCGATATGTCGCTCCGATGTTCAAACAAATGGAACTCTCCTTTTGCGCCATATGCATTCAAATATTTTGTGAACATGCTTGCTTGAATATCGGCAGGATTTAGATTTAGAGCCTGCAAATAAGGCATCAAATTATTTCGCTTGTCGTAGGACCAAATGCGGCCTTCCTTTTCCAGCTTCACAAATAAATCGGAACTTCTTAATACATTGAAATCAGCACCTATTACAAAGAATGTGTTTTGTGGCACAAGCTTCAACATCTCTTTTGATGATCCTTGCGCCATATACGAACAGCATAAAATCAAGATCGCAGCTGCAAAATTCCTTATTTTCATTCTGTTCCTCTATTCATTTAAACAAAAAGTACATGTAGATTCTTCGGAATCCAGAACATGCCCGCATTTCTCACAATATATAAGACTCTCCTGAAGGCTTTGAAGTAAGCTTTTCGCGCGCTCCACGTGTTCGGTCAGTATCCATAAGACAGGCGGAGAATAAAAGTATCCATATACTGATGGAACTTTATCGAGCCTTGCCACAATGCCATTATTGCGAAGATATCCTTGTGCCAGATGAGGATTTCCATACTCTTCTGGATTCAATTTCTCCCAGGTCGCGCCTCGAATAAAGGTAGAGTATTCTGCCGGACTCATCAAGGGAGAATTACAATTCAAACAAACTAAATGTTCTCCATATGGATACACTTCATCACACCATGGACACCCAACGAAATCACCGTTTCTCGAGCGGCATCCATAAACGGAGCAGATGTTTTCATTCGCTTCCCAACATTCTTCGTGATGTACTGTTTCACACGATGGGCATACGACGGTTTTTCGGCTGTCAACAGAATCTTTACAGTACGGACAAGTTGCCATAGCAAATAAATAGTAACTAACTCGATGATGCAAGTCTCCTCTGCTCCTCTGCTCCTCCGCAGGGTTTGACAAGGTAATCACCCTCCTCTACAATTCTGGACACGGAAGAACATCCCAGTTGAATCCAATCCGGAGGAATTTTTAATGATTGCAGCTACACAGATTAGAAGGGGTATGATTCTGAAAATGGACAATGATCTATTTTCGGTCATGACTGTCCAGCACATCACCCCTGGAAACTGGCGCGGGATGGTACAAACGAAACTTCGTAATCTCCGCAGTGGAAAACAATCCGAACGCCGGTTCCGTTCAGAAGAAAGCGTAGATCGAATCTCGCTGGAAACACATGAGATGGAATACTTATACAATGAAGGTCCCGATTATCATTTCATGAATATGGAATCGTATGAACAAATTACTCTCAATGCGGAATTGCTCGGGGATAATATTTATTATCTGATTCCAAATACGAAGGTTAGCGCACAATTCCATGAATCCAATCCGATTTCGATTGAGCTTCCTACTACAGTTGATCTTGTTGTTGTTGAGACGGAGCCGAGTGTCAGATCAGCGACCGCAACGAATGTCACAAAAGCTGCAAAAGTTGAGACCGGACTCATCGTCCAGGTACCTCAGTTTGTAAACCAGGGAGAAAAGATCCGCATCGATACAACAGAAGGCAAATATATGCAGAGAGCCTGAACTGTATGCCTGGGGACATAAACAAACGCAAACACGTACGCGTTCCGGTTGATTTCGAAGTCCAATTTACTTTTGATAATAAGCAACATACTGCTGAAGCTTTGAATCTTTCCATCGATGGCATGTTCCTTAAAACCAGTTATATGCTTTTGCTAGGGGACATGGTTGAACTTTTTTTTCATATTCCCAAGTACAAGGAACCTTATTGGTTAAAAGCACGTGTAGTTTGGGGAACCTGGATTGAAGGAATGAATTTGCCAACATCAGGCATGGGCGTTCAGTTTATTGATCTCATTCCGGAACAAAAAGAACATTTGGAAAAATATATTCGTGAGTTAATTCAGACTTGATTTCGCCGCGCGAGCGCACATTTCTACTTTTCCTTCTTTTTTTCTTCAGCGGATTGACCAGTCTCGTTTATGAAATTGTCTGGTCTCGTGTGCTATCTACAATCATCGGCAATACGTCTTTAGCAATTGCTGTTGTTGTCTCTCTCTTTATGGCCGGCCTTGCGCTGGGAAGTTTCATTTCAGCACGCCTTAAACGCTCTTTCAAACCACTGATCCTTTACGGCATTCTCGAAGGATTGATTGGTCTTTATTCGTTGTTTACACCAAGTCTTTCAGAGTTAATCAACAAATTTTATTCGAACTACTACCCCGCTGTGGCGAACAACTTTTTTCAATCTGTAATTTTGAAAGCAAGCATGTCTGGCATGCTGTTGTTAATTCCAACGATTGCAATGGGCATGACCCTTCCTTTACTTGTTCGTTGTTTTCCTGCATCGGAACGGCATGAAAAAGCGGGTTTGTTGTACGGCTTGAACACGGCAGGCGCAGTCGTGGGAACGCTGCTGGCAGGATATCTTCTTCTTCCCAATCTTGGGATCAGCCTGACAATTTACATAACGGCTGCAATCAATGGACTTCTTTTTATTTCGGGGCTCATTCTTTCAGCTCAAATGGATGTTTTCAAAGAATCAGAGAAGCGCGCTCCTGCATTCCATCTTTTGTATTTATTGTTTCTTCTTACAGGATTTGCGACGCTTGCGTATGAGATTTTATGGGCGCGGGCACTTTCAATGTATTTCGGCTCTTCCGTATATGCCTTTTCAGCAATCCTCGCCTCTTTCCTGTTGGGTATCGCAAGCGGAAGTTCTTACTATGCCGGGCGAATCTCGCAATCATCAGATCCATTTCAACTTTTCAGCCTGATTCAATTCAGGATTTCACTCTCAGCGCTTTTCTTTATCGGAATTTTTATGGGACTGCCGATAATTTTGATCTGGATGTTTCAGTTGTTCAATCAATCTTTTGCTTTATTTCAGATCGCACAATTTCTCCTGATTGCGATTACAGTGTTTTACACAACCTTTCTGTCTGGGAGTGCATTTCCAGCTGCCCTTCACTTTTTCAGAAAAGATTCTGAAGCATTACAGGGATACGCGGGTTATGTCTATAGTTACAATACGATAGGCAGCATTCTAGGATCTCTCTGCGCAGGTTTTATTCTGATTCCGTGGCTGGGCGTCGAACGTTCAATCCGGTTGATCGCGCTATTAAATCTTATCCTTGGAATTATCTGCTTCAGGAAGAGTCTCGCAAGCAATCAAAATCGAAGAGTACTAGCGGTCGGCGGCATTGCATTAGTTTTGTTAATGTTTCTTCCAAGATGGAATCAATCGATTTACAATGCAGGCTTCTATGCATTTGCGTATCGATACGCAGAGGAACAACAGAACAAAAAACCTTCATCCCGCATCTCGCATCCCGCATCTCTACAAGCCGGCGCATTCTCCTGGGGACCTGCAACTGCAGTCGACGAACTGAACCTTCTTTTTTACAGCGAAGGTCTAGCTGCAACAGTGGCCGTAACGCAGGATGAAAACGGAATTCGCAGTCTTTTGATCAATGGGAAACCCGACGCCTCTAACGTTCCAACCGGAGACATGAGAACACAACTTTTGTTAGGACATCTCCCTGCATTACATATGGATAAACCAAAGAATGCTCTTGTGATTGGCCTTGGAAGCGGAGTTACAGCTGGAGCTCTCGCGCTTCATGAGCTGAATCGGATTGATGTGGTTGAGATTGAAGAAAAAGTCGCAAAAGCATCGGAATATTTTGAAGAAGAAAATGGCAGTGTTTTAAAACGCAAGAATGTCCGGTTGATTTTTGATGACGGACGAAACGTAGTTCAGCACAGTTCGATGAAGTACGATTTGATTACTTCTGAACCGAGCAACTTATGGATGTCAGGAGTTGCCAATCTTTTCACTCGTGAATTTTTTCTAGCTGCAAGCAACCGCCTGAACCCTGATGGCATCATGTGTCAGTGGATCCATCTCTATCAAATTTCCAGACATGATGTTCTTGTTTTCTTAAAGACGATGCACTCGGTCTTTCCTCATTTAAGCATCTGGATTGATGGAAGCGATATGCTAATCCTGGCAAGTAGAAAATCACTTAAACCTGATGTACCCCAAATTTTTAAACGAATGAGCCAGCCGGTCATTCAGAGAAGTCTTGAACCGACCGGAATCAAACCAGCTAACATTATGAAAATCTATGTTTCAGATGAAACGATGTTGAAAGCTTTAAGGCGAAATCTTGAAATAAATACAGATGATTTTCCTATTCTGGAATTCTCCGCCCCGCGAAGCCTTTTTCTAAATCAATCAAAAGAAATTGCGAAAAGCCTTTACCAGCTTAAATACTTAGTAAGTCAAACCGACTAACGGGCGACCACAAGGGACGCCCTTACGTATTCACAGGCAATTGGACGCGGAAGATGCTTCCATTCTCCCCGGTTTCAACCGTGATTGTCCCATTATGCTGTAGCACGAGTTTTTGAACTATCGCCAAACCAAGGCCCACACCTTCCCGCTTTGTAGAATAAAAAGGAGCAAATATACGAGATATGTCTTCATTTCGAATTCCAATGCCATTATCCGAAATGTCGACTAAGCAAAACTTCCCACTCAATGCGGACGAACCATTGATTTCAATTTTCCCTTTTCGATTTGTCCCATCCAATGATTCAGCCGCATTCCGGATTAGATTCGTAAAAATCTGGCGCAACATGCGTTCATCGCCACGAACTTCAGGAAATACTCCCTCGATATTGAAATCAACTTCATTGGAAGATGCGACTTTAACTTCCTCCATGCATTCCATTAACAGTTCGCGCAAGAGAACATTACCCATCTCCAATTCAACAGGCCGGGCAAATGACAGGAAATCATTGACGACTTTTTGAAGAGATTGAAGTTCCTTTTGAACAGGTATTGTGTATTCTTTTTGATCTGGTTCAATTTTGTTTTCAAGTAGTTGCATATATCCGGCGATTGTAGCAACCGCATTCCGGAATTCATGAGCAACGCCTCCGGCCATTTCGCCGAGGCTCGCATACTTTTCTTTTTCCGCCATATGCTTTTGCAACAATTTAAATTCGGTAATGTCAGTGAAAAGACAAATAGCACCAGCAAAATTCTGCTGCCGGTCTTGAAGCGGCATGATACTCGCTCCAAGATAACGCAGCTCAGCATCTTGAGTATGAACTTCAAGTTCTGCACGGTTTATGTTTGTCCTCTCATTCAAACACCGATCCAGATCGGCCTTAAATGCAGGAGACAACTTTTGCATCACTTCTCCGTACGGACGCGCCAGCACTTCCTTTGCACTGATTCTTAAAATTGTTTGAGCGGCCTCGTTGAATACATTGATTCTTCCTGTTTGATCAACAAGGATTAGGCCGCTGCTGATACTTCGAATTAAATCTTGATTCAACCTGGCGACATCATCTGCACGAGCCTTTTCACTTAGATGAAGTTTTGCGAGTTCCTGTTCTTTTGTTTTCAATTGTCCAATCACACTGTTGAATGTTTGAATCAAGAAGTCCGCCTCATTTCGATTTTCGTGTGCGGGAATATCTGCCGGTGCGGAACGAGCCGTTTGCAAAAGGATCCGGAATGGCCGGAAAGCTGATTCAAAAAAGTACAACACAGCAAGCCCTGCGAGAATCATCAATAAAAGTCCAGCGTAGCTGACAGCTTTTGCTGAACGTTCAAATCGTATGTATCGTTCGATATCAAAAAGAAGTACGACTTTCCGAAGTTCTGTACCGCTGACAAATTGTCCGGTAACAAGCAAATATTTATCAACGATTGCAGTCTTCCGATTGCCCAGTATTTTGAGCGGCTCTGCAAGATTCTTAGGAAGGTTATAGCTCATCATTGCTTCAGCCGTCCCAGATGTTTCGTAAACGACAATTCCTTGAATGTCATACAGATCCAACCATCTGCGAAGGTTCTGATCTAATTGGGATTGATTACTGAGATTAAAGTAATTCTCCGTAAGCTTGATGATCATTTCGCGAAGGATCAGACTGGCCCGCTGCTGCAAGTCATCATTTAAAACACTGACTGCGCGATTAACGATGCGGATAGAGTTGTAGTTTGCAAAAACGAGAATGATAAGAAAGAGGGCAAGAACGATGCGGATCGTATTCCGCATTACTTAAGATACTCCGCGAACCTTGCGGTAAAAACTTTTCAGGATCATTCCATGAAGCATGGAAATTGTATATCTGCCATCAGGCCAATACTGCTTGAATTTGATCAGAAGCCCAATCGATTTCTTCCTGACTGATTACCAGTGGCGGTGCAATACGAATAACGTGTTCATGAGTTTCTTTGCAAAGCATTCCACGTTCCTTGAGTGCTTCGCAAAAACGTCTTGCTCCTCCGGCTTCGGGTTTCAGTTCAATTCCAATAAACAGTCCGCGGCCGCGTAAATTCTGAATGTGCGGGCTGGAGAGATTCTTCATTTTGTTTAGAAAATATTGCCCAAGCTCTGCAGAACGCTGAACTAAATTTTCGTCAACAATGACGCGCAAAGCTTCTCGGGCAACAGCACAGGCTATCGGATTTCCACCAAAAGTGCTGCCATGATCTCCAGGACGAAATAAACCAAGAATCTCACGCGACGAAATAACGGCTGAAACGGGATAGACGCCGCCTCCGAGAGCCTTTCCAAGAATCACAATATCTGCTCGAACTCCATCATGATCCAATGCGAATAATTTACCCGCACGTCCAAGACCTGATTGAATTTCATCAGAAATAAACAAGACATTATTTTTTTTGCAGATTTCAGCAGCTTGTTTCAAATAACCATCCGGGGGAAATTTCACGCCGCTTTCACCTTGAATCGGCTCAACAAGAAATCCAACCGTGTTCTGCGTGATTGCCTTTCCTAATGCTTCAGCATCTCCGTAAGGAACAAAGACAAATCCTGGCGTATGCGGACCAAAATCTTCTCGATATTGCGGCTCTGTTGAAAAGCTGATGATCGTAGTTGTTCGTCCATGAAAATTATCATTGCAAACGATAATTTCAGCTTTATTTTTTTCAACTTTTTTAACCCGGTATCCCCACATGCGGGCAGTCTTTACCGCCGTTTCTACAGCTTCTGCACCTGAATTCATCGGAAGCACCATCTCATAGCCGGTTAGATCGCAGAGTTCCTTGCAGAAGGGTCCGAACTGATCATTACGGAACGCACGAGATGTGAGTGTCACAAGATTGGCTTGATCCACCAGAGCTTTAACGATGCGCGGATGCCGATGTCCCTGGTTAACGGCTGAATATGCGCTCAGGCAATCAAGATATTTTTTGCCTGTAACATCGTAAACCCAGACTCCCTCAGCTCGATCAATAACCACGTCCAATGGGTGATAATTGTGAGCACTGTAACGTTCTTCGAGCTGAACATAATCTTTCGTTTCCATAATTTCTCCAATCCCTGTATGATCAACCACAAAGATTCATGAGCTTCATGGTTAAACTAAGCATTTGCAGCACTAACGGTCACATAAGACTATCAGATTATAAGACTCTTAGACACTCGCTTTCAATGCTCTGTTTACCTAACTTATAATTTCGTTTCCAACTCAGCATCTTTGCGGTTATAATCGTGAGTCTTTTCTTACCTGTACTATGAACCAACAGAATCGAAATCAGGGGCGGCAGAAGCAGCATTCACGGAGCAGCGGTCAGCGGCACCAACAATCCGAAGGGAATCGACCACTTCGTAGCGAGGGTCAACACCCCCAAAGCGATCGACCTCGACACCCAAGAAGCGAAAGTGTGCGTCATGATCGAACCGAAGGTGTGCGACGTGACCGAACCGAAGGTGTGCGTCACGATCGAACTGAAGGTGTGCGACGTGACCGGACCGAAGGTGTGCCGCCAGGATCGATGGTCAAAATCCGCGGCATGATCGCGCAGAGGGACCGCGTCATCATCGAAATGATTCTCCGGGTCCCCGACATCAACGCAATGATTCGCCTGGACCACGGCATCAACGAAGTGATTCCCCTGGACCACGGCATCAACGAAGTGATTCCCCTGGACCGCGGCATCAACGAAGTGATTCGCCAGGACCGCGGCATCAACGAAGTGATTCCCCTGGACCGCGACATCAGCGAAGTGATTCCTCAGGACCGCGGCATCAACGAAGTGATTCGCCAGGACCGCGACATCAGCGAAGTGATTCCCCTGGACCGCGGCATCAACGAAGTGATTCTCCTGGACCGCATCATCGAAATGAAAACCGACACTCCAGTGGAGAAGGTCCGCGACATATTCGCCGCGAACATCCTGTGAATCAACGTCATCAACCGCCGCGTCATTCTCAGCCACACCAACGTCCTGTCCCCGTTCACACAACAGGACCAGCAGCCGTACAAGGTCCTGAACAGGAATTTACCGGTGTCCTTGAACTAATTCCTTCAGGTTCCGGATTTCTCCGACGTCTTGATGAAGATCTTCAGCCATCACAAGGTGATGTGTTTGTGCCTCCATCACTGATTCAACAAAAACGGTTACATCAGGGCATGTTGATGCATGTTATGGCTGCATTTGCTCAATCCCGCGGACAATCTCCAGCCGTTACAAAAATTCTTGACATTAATAATGTTGCTGTAGATTCATTTACATCCGAGAACTCTTTTGAGCGGCAGATAAGCATCGATCCAACTGAACGATTCATTTTGACTCCTGCGGCAGATCCGCAATCGGAACGATCGTTAAGATTGTTAGAATTAATGACACCTATAGGCAAAGGCCAGCGCGCATTGATTGTTGCACCACCTCGCACAGGCAAAACAACTTTGCTTCACGATCTTGCAAGTGCTGTCGCAACACATCATCCGGAAACATATCTTATTGCCCTTCTGGTCGATGAACGCCCCGAAGAAGTAACACACTTCAAAAGAAGTGTTCGAGGCGCAGTCATCGCATCTTCTTCCGATCAGGATGCTGTTACGCATTTACGCACAGCACGATTGACTCTCGATCTTGCACGCAGCATGGCTGAAAGCGGACGTGATGTATTTTTGTTGCTTGATTCGATTACACGTCTCGGTCGAGCATCCAATCGCGAAGAAACAAACCGCGGAAAAACGCTCAGTGGTGGCGTTGGCAGCCGCGCTCTTGAATTTCCTCGCCGATTCTTCGGTTCTGCTCGCAACCTTGAAGGAGGCGGTAGTCTCACAATCGTAGCAACAGCTTTGATTGACACCGGCAGCCGCATGGACGAAGTTATCTTCCAGGAATTTAAAGGTACTGGAAATATGGAACTTGTTTTAGATAGAAAATTGGCCGATGGCCGCGTGTTTCCTGCAGTTGATCTTTCACAGTCAGGCACACGTAAAGAAGAAAAAATTCTTCCCCCCGTATGGCTCAATGCATCCCATAAACTCCGACGCCATCTTTCGAATTTACAACCTAAAGATGCCCTCGATGTTTTGATGGAACGCCTATCCAAAGCCGAAAGCGTTCAAGCTTTCTGCGAAACCATTATTTAGAAGACAAGATAGAGAATGGAGGATAGAAGATAGCCTCCTTCCATCTTCTATCTTCTATTCTCTATTCTCTCTACTTCCGTTTCCCCAATAGACATCTTTTAGCGCACGGAAATCCGAATCCGGAGTGAGCTCCATTCCACGTAGTTCCCTCCGCATGATGCATAAGTTTGGTTCATACCAGAGTGAGATGTATGGCGCATCTTCAGCAATCCTTTTTTGAATTAAGGAATACAAATGGATTTGTTCTTTTTCTGATTGGGCTTGTCTTGCCATTTCGATCCATTCGTCCACTTCTAAGCTGCTATACTTGCCACGATTTCGTGGGCCTTTCGTAGAAAAAGCAGTGCTATAAATGTCAGGATCGCTTTCGCCAATCCACATCAACATGCACATTTGAAAATTTCCCCGGTTCACATCCGAAAAGTATGTTCCGAATTCATACGAACGGATGTTCAATCCCACTCCAATAGAAGCAAGATTTTTTTGAATAACAGTAGCAACGATACGACGAAATTCGCTTGTACTCGTTTTCAAAGTAAGCCAGAAACGCATCTGAGGACCAGAGCCATCAGGATCGATCAATCCGGCACTATCTAACAATTGTTTTGCGCTATCAGTATCATGCGAAACGTTCAGCACATTCTTTTCATAAGCCCAATTGTGAGGCGGAAGTAATCCTGTCGCGAGAGTTGCCGTTCCATGAAATAAATTTTTGATGATTTCATCTCTGCGGACCGCATGAGCGATTGCCAAACGAACGTCCCTTTTTCTTAATAACGGATCTGTCAAATTGAATGCAACGTAAAAGTAATTACTTCCCGTTCTTGTCATCGTTTTTAATGCAGGATTGTTCTGCAAAATCCGAAAATAATCTGGAGGAACAGCAGCCGGCCCTAAAAGTAAATCGATAGTGCCTTTGCGAATCTCTAGCGCTCTGGTTGTTGCATCTGGAATAATTCGTATCCTTAGATTTTGGATTCGCGGTTTACCTTCAAAATAGCCTTCAAATGATTGGAGCACTGCCCCGCTGTCAGGCTGATAAGAAACAATTCGATAAGGGCCCGTCCCGATTGGATCTCGCGCAAAATCAGCAGTTGATCCGTCGGGTACGATCCCGATATTCATGTTATAAAGCAAACCATTGAATGGTTCATGTAATCTGACTTCAACTGCATCCCGGGCAACCACCCGGATATCAGCGATGCTTGCAAGCGATGCTCTTTTGGCTGACACAACTTTGCCGGACAAGATGCTCTTATAAGTAAAAACTACATCTTCAGGCCGCAATTGATTACCGTTATGAAAGCGAATACCAGGCTTCAGATAAAACCTGTACAACTTCGAATTGACGATTTGGACATCACGAACGAGATCAGGCACCATGCGATCATTTTCGTTTTTCTTCATCAATCCGTTGTACAACAGATGATGAAAATCGACAGAGGATTTGTCGATTCCAATTCTCGGATCAAGATTAACCGGGGTTTGATCGATGGCAACAGCGAGTGTGTCTTTCTGGTATGACGATCTTGTACCTGAACAAGCTGCGGAGAGTAGAATCAAAGAAACGATTAGTGATTGTATTCCTTGACGAATAATCTTCCCCCCTTCAAGGTTCCAATTATTGTAGTACTATTATTATAGTACGACAATCTGCGGTCCGTTTCCGATGGCGAATCGATACCGCAAGGGTGGGTATGAAAGATGGCTGCAGGCTCCCCATATCGGACCAGAGCCATAGCTATGTCAGCCGGATCAGCATAAAAAGAGCTGTGGCCGGATGCCAGGTTGCGTAATGGATGGTAAAAATCCTGGTAAACAAATCCGCACACCTCTCGATCAGGTTCACTCAAAGCATGTTTTTCCATAGCGACTCTGATTTTCTTATTTCTTCGCGTCTGGAATTTTCCTGAGTTTTTCATAAACCTGGACAACCTGTTTGCGAGTCTGAGTAAAAGGGCCAGATGTGTTGATTACATAATCTGCATATTTTCGCTTTTCTCGTGTCGCGAGCTGCGAAGCAATTCTCTGTATGGCCTCTCGCCGCGATACTTTTTCGCGCTTCATGATCCGTTCAATTTGAAGCTCGCGACTGCAATGAACTACGATAATTTTTTTGAATGCTTTGTAATTGCCCGCCTCGATCATTAATGCAGCAGAAACGATTGCAATTTTATGTGTGCCTTTTTCGCGGGCTTCACGGATCATCCGGTCTTCTTCTTTAATAATAGAAGGGTGCAAAATGGAATTCAGGAGTTTCCTTTTCGCCGGATCTTCAAAAATGATTGCGCCTAGCTTCTTGCGATCTAACGTCCGATCCTTTTGCAGAATTTCTTTTCCGAAGAAGCGTACGATTTGCTTATAACAAGGCTCCGCGGGCTCAACCAGTTTTCGGGAAATTAAATCTGCATCGATGATAAGGCATCCCAGTTCAGCAAACATGCTGGAAACTGTCGTCTTGCCACAACACATTCCGCCTGTTAACCCTACCACTAACATAAAGATTAGAAATTAAAGATAAAAAATAAAAAATTAGGAAATGAAAAACAGAGTGGTTCAATTGTATCTTTATTTTTTATTTTTGATTTTTTATTTTTGATTTTGTCGTTGTTTTGCCGCAGTTAATGTATTTCGAAGAAGCATCGTAATCGTCAATGGACCGACTCCGCCCGGGACAGGAGTATACAATGAGGCCTTTTCATACGCCGAAGGATGCACATCTCCTGTTATAACCGTTTTTCCTGCACGAAAATCTTCGACCTTTTTGCTTCCATTTCCAAAGATCTGTATAACATCTGACTCTTGTTTCAAAACGGTGGTACCTACGTCAATAATTACAGCGCCTGGTTTTATGAAATCTTCCGTAACAAAACCAGCTTTCCCCATTGCTGCAACAAGAATCGATGCGCGCGCAACAACTTGTGGAAGATTTTTCGTTTTTGAATGACACACAGTCACCGTTGCATTTTCATGCATCAATAATGTCGCAACTGGTTTACCGACAAGATCACTTCGGCCAACCACAACAGCATCAGCTCCTGCCAGAGGCACATCATATCTTTTTAGCGCTTCAATAACACCAAGCGGAGTACAAGCAACTAATGAAGCGCGGCCTTGAACCAGGAGACCTGCGTTATATGGATGCAGACCATCTACATCTTTCGAAGGATGAATTGCATCAAGGGCTTTAATCTTGCTGATCCCTTTTGGCAAAGGCAGTTGAAGCAAAATCCCATCAACAGGATCCGATTCATTGAGTTTACGAAGCAATCCAAGAAGCTCTTCTTCGCTCACAGAAGCATCGAGAAGATGGCTTTCCGAATCCATTCCGACCTGTTCGCATGCTTTTACTTTATTCCGAACATAAACATGTGATGCAGGATCATCTCCAGCCAAAACAGCCGCCAGCCGCGGGCGTCTTCCGGAGGTGTTAAAAAATTCCTGAACGTCGGATGCTATTTCCTTCCGAATTGTTTCCGCAAGTTGCTTTCCATCTATGATGCCAGCCATCAGGAAGCCTTAATGACTCGGGTTTTTGCAGGCTGCGCTTTTTTGCCGAAATAGCGATCATAGAAAACGATTAAAGCGCTAGCGATATAAATTGTTGAATATGTACCTGCAATTGAACCTACAAGCATTGCGAATGCAAAGTCGTTAATGACTTCACCGCCAAAGAAATAGAGTACAAGTACCACTACCATCACGAGGCCGTTGATGATCAGGGTTCGTCCGAGCATCTGATTTAAGGTTGTGTTGATCACGACTTCAAGCGGGAGAGTCCGCATCGTTCGGAGGTTCTCCCGAACGCGATCATAGATAACAATTGTGTCATTAATCGAATAACCCACAATCGTTAAAAACGCAGCAACAACAGTTAAAGAGATTTCGCGATCGAAGAATGCAAAGAACGCCAAAGTAACAAGGACGTCATGAACGAGACACAAAACTGCGGAAACGCCCCAGACTAATTGGAAACGGAACCAGACATAAATCATCAAAGCGATAACGGACCAAATGATTGCGAGTGTGGCTTGCTCTCGCAGCTCAGCTCCAACCTGCGGTCCAACATATTCAGTGCTCAGAATCGCTATATCGCTGACTACATATTGTTCGCGCAACGATTCGATAATTTTTGGATCGATTCCAACTAACTTATCAAATGCTGGCATTAAGCCGGCATTTTGAACTCGCAGATTGACTAACTTTTTTGTTTCACTTGTATAACTTTCAGGGTTTTTGGTACCCCAGGGATCGCGAACAGAAAAATATTCCTGAAGTTGTTTCTCCGATGCCCGATTTAGATCCCGTTTACCTGCAGGCAATGTTGAGCCGCCCATCGCCGATAACAAGGCTTCTGTTACACGATTTGACAACGCTTCGACTTGATCTCCGGACGAAACTTTTTGTGAAAGCCGTATTAGCATTTGAGTGCGATCGTTGAAAGTTTGAACGGCACTATCACGGAATCCCGCATCGCGTAAAGTGTTGCGCACTTTATCCACAGGAATTTCTTTCCTGAATTTCACATGAATCGCCGTACCACCTGCGAAATCTACGCCATAGCGTAGGCCTTTTGTAGCTATCAAAACTAAACCAGCAACAATGATCGCCAGTGATAACAAAAGTGCAGGGATCTTATATTTTAGAAAATCAATATTCGTATTCTTAATCAGATCCATAATTTCCTCTAAATGCTTATTGTCTCAACTTTTCGCTTACGGCTTAAAATAATTTCATAAATTAATCGTGAGACAAAAATTGCCGTAAACATCGAACAAGTAATACCGATAATGAGAGTCACCGCAAATCCCTTCACATTCGTTGTTCCAAACCAGTAAAGGAAAATCCCGGCAATAATTACTGTGAGATTTGAATCAAATATCGGCCAGAAGGCTTTGCTGAATCCGGATTGTATTGCCGAACGCGCCGTTTTTCCCAGACGCAAATCTTCTTTAATGCGTTCAAAAATCAAGACGTTTGCATCAACGGACATTGCAACGGACAAAATAATACCGGCAATTCCTGGCAATGTGAAAGTCGCTTCAAAGTAAGTCATCAATGCCATCAAAAATAGCAGGTTTAATAACATTGCAATCACTGCGTTAACGCCGCTGAATTTGTAATAAATCAGCATGAACAAAAAGATGATTGCCGCACCGATTAAACAAGCTAATACACCCTTACGGATTGAATCCAGGCCGAGTGAAGGTCCGACGACACGTTGTTCAAGGAAGCGTAAACCAGCAGGAAGTGCACCGGATTGAAGCATTACACCCAGATCATTTGCCTCTTCAATTGTAAATTGGCCGGTAATGATTCCACTGTTACTGATACGCGCCTGAATTGTGGGATACGATTGAACCTTCGAATCTAAAACAATTGCAAGACTCTTTCCTATATTGGATTCAGTGAAGCGTCCAAATTTTTCTGCTGAACCCGACTTAATGTTAAAACTAACCGCAGGACGTCCATATTCATCAACCGAACGCGCAGCGGATTGGAGTTCTTCGCCTGAAATAACCGCGCTGCGGTTAACGAGTAAATATTCTGCGAAAGCACTTCCATCGTCACGAACACCGTTATGTGGCAAAACCTCTGTTCCGGGAGGTGCCTGACCGTTTTGTGCTGCAAGAAGAGCTTCACGCGTCGGAGCCGGCCCTGCTGTTACAAGTTTTAATTCGAGTTTTGCAGTCCCTTCGATTAACCTTTTCACACGATCCGTATCTTCGACACCTGGCAATTGAACAATCACTCTACTGCCGGTTAGTCCCTGCCTTTGAACGACAGATTCAGAAACTCCAAACGTATCGACACGTTCGCGAATGATTTGAAGGGCAAGCTTAAGAGCTTCCTCTCCTTTTGAATTGATAACACCCTGACGCAATGAAGCGATAACTTTGCCATCCTGAAACGAACCAAGTTCCCATTCGCCGAACGGCTCCATGATCTTTTTCAAATTGGCTTCGCGGTCACGAGGAATCCCATCTATCAAAATAGAGGTATTCGTCTGACGCGTAATATTTTTTACAGGAACATTTTTTTCCTGAAGCTCAGTACGAAGCGTATCGATAAATTGATCTGAATATCCAGCAAGGGCTTCATCCAGTTTTACTTCACCAACAAGATGGATTCCCCCTTTCAAATCAAGACCTAACTTAATTCTTTTTTCAGGCGGATAGATGCCGTATGCTGCGATCGCCGCAAGCGCAACTACAAGTATTATTTTCCACTGCAGATTCTTCATAAGTCCTTCTCCAATTCAACGGACAGTTGTCCGCTTACTTCTTCTCCTCCTTAATTTCGTCCGTCGCCATTCCGGCAATCGCCGACTTATCCATATCGACTACGACATTGTTTGCAATACGAAGCTTGACTGTTTTCTCAGTCATTCCAGTAACAACACCATACATTCCGCCATTTGTAACGACTCTGTCTCCAGTTTTAATATTGGACATCATCTCTTGAAATGCTTTTTGTTTCTTCTTCATCGGTGCTGCAACAAAAAAGTAATAAAACACAACAATAAAAAATAACCACGGTAAAAGCGTCAGTAGTGCAGGCATCATGCCTCCACCAGGCGGTGGCGCATCTGCAGCCAAAAACCAATTCATAACTCACCTCTCTGCGTCTTTGCGGTAAAAAAATCGCTGAATGTATCAGCGGCAATGTGTTCGCGAATTTCTTTCATTAGGTTCAAATAATAGTAGACATTGTGATAGGTATTTAGCATTGAAGAATTTATTTCACCAGCCATGAACAAATGCCTTAAATAGCCTCTCGAAAAATTCTTACAAACATAACAATCACATTCTGGATCCAGCGGTTCTGGATCTTCACGATACTTGCTTTGTTTGATGATCACCGGTCCCTTTGAAGTAAACAAATAGCCATTTCTGGCGTTCCGGGTAGGAAGCACACAATCAAAAATGTCGATCCCTTGATCAACAGATTTGACAATATCTTCAGGAGTGCCAGCTCCCATTAAATAATGAAGTTTTTCATCAGGCAAATGTCCAATTGCTGCATCAATCAAGTCATGGCGTAATTCTTTGCTTTCTCCCAAACATAAACCGCCAAGCGCGTACGAATCAAATTCCATTGCTGAAAGCGTACGAGCGCTTTCTTCGCGCAATTCCGGATATGTACTTCCCTGAACAATTCCAAGCAAAGCTTGACCTTCTCCAAGCGGAGTTTGTTTACAGCGTTCAGCCCAACGATGTGTTAGATCCATGGATCGTTTTGCATCATCATAACTTGTAGGAAAAACAGGACATTCATCCAATACCATTACAAGATCCGATCCCAGATCTTTCTGCACACTCATTGAAAGCTCCGGTGTAAATTCATGTTCTGATCCATCTATATGAGATTTAAACCTCACACCGTTTGGCGTAACTTTCCGTAATTTACTCAAACTAAAAACCTGATATCCACCACTGTCAGTTAAGATCGGACCATCCCACCCCATGAAACGATGGAGTCCACCCAATTTTCGAATTACATCACTCCCTGGCCGCAAATATAGATGATACGTGTTAGCCAGTACGATGGATGTTCCGATTTCCTTGAGTTGAACGGGTAACAGCCCTTTTACTGCGGCCTGAGTTCCAACCGGCATGAATGCGGGGGTAGGAAATGTGCCACGTGGGGTCGAAACCAGTCCGAGCCTTGCACGGCTTCCTGCCGCTCTTTTTTGAATCCTTAACATTCCTCGCGTCGAAACCTTAAAGCTCGCAAAGCTTCATCTTTGCGCCGCTTCTGGCGTCTTTGCGAGTGATGAAACGGCTCATTCTACCATAAGAGGATGAGGATGGAAGATAGAGTATTGAGGATCGCTTTTACATCCGTTTTTCCGCGAGAAGCAGGAAATAAGGAAGATGAACAAGTTGGGAATGTGCGGGAATTTCTGTTACGTTTTTGCGGATTTGAACCAATTCTAACTGTTCGTCAGCAGTCAGCGGTAAATCTTCAAGAAAACGGAATCGATCGAGATTCGCAGAAAATACTCTAGGAAGAAGTTCAACTCGCACGCTCCATTTCGGCTCTTGAAAAAGAATAGGCAACTTGCGGCCGATGAATGGATCCGCTCCCGCACGAAGCAATCCATTGATCCACAATAATTGTGATTCGATTTCTGCAGGGAATTCGATGAGTCCTCCATAATCCGGTTCAATACTTACAAATACGCCGCCGGGTTCAAGTAATCGATAGATTTGTTGAACTACAGACTCCAATTGCGGAACCCATAGGAAAAAATTCTGACTGAAAATCAGATCAAAACTCTGATCAATAAATGGAAGATGAAGAGCATCGCCGTTAACTGCGTTTTTTAATTTTCTAAGAGCTTCAATTTGCAGATCGAGTGCAATAACGGAACCGCTACTTCGCTGTTGCAGTTCTTGAAGTGTAACGCCTGAGCCACATCCGAGATCCAGAACACTTCTACGGCGCGCGATTTCTGCAAGCCGCAATATGCGCGCACGTGCATCGGCAAGCCATTCAGCTTGCAGTTGTAGCAATTCATGTTGTGGAAGGCTAAACATTTCAAGATCAAAGATGAAAAATAAAAGATAAAAAACTGGAGCTCATTTTTTATTTTTGATTTTTCATCTTTGATCTTTTAACGTCCGCCGCCGGCACATGCGCACGCACAGGCGCATCCCGCGCATGCACACGCACAACTGCTTCCACCACCACTACTACGGCCGCTACCACCAGAACCACCAGTTGAATTCATCAGTTTTGCGCCATCAAACAAAGGAGCGGCGGCGTCTTTGGGTACAACTGAAGAAACGACAGATCCTGCTGTAGTTTGCATCCATGCTGCCATGGATCCGGCAATGTCTGTAATTCCTGGGCCACCCACCGAAGGTCCAGAAGTGGTTCTCGTTCCGAAAGACCCTGAGCCACTCGATGGAAAGCTAGAACGAGGTGTATAGCGATTGTTATAAGGACGAAAACGATCTTCAAAATCAGAATCAAGCATCATCCAATCGATTTTTTCATCCATTTTTTTATTCCATGCCTGAACATCCCCAATCTCCTTAGCTTCGACCCATGCACGCGAAACGATCTGTTTATAGTAAGAACGCGTTTCATCAAGATTATGACCTTTTAGTTTTGTCTTCAAAGATTCAACAATCGTATCAATCACCGGACCAAAATCTCTTTCATTAACAGGATACGGCTTCAACTGGGAATAATTCGAAGGTCTTGCAAGTATCTCTAAAGCTTGCGTATCGTAGTCATGAAGAACTGAATCATCTGGTCGAGGACTAATCTTCTCAAATTCAAGCGGATCTTTTTCCTTTTCACGAATGAACCCTTTTTTCATTAGACCGAACAGAATTAGCGTAACAACCTTGCTCGCAGGAATCTCAAGCAAAACGGCGGCTTCAGGTGCTGTTAGCCCTCTTCGAATACCACCGCCTTCAACACTGACAAGCGCGGGCAAATAAGAAGGACGCCGCAGCCTGCGCAGAAACTCCACAAAGCCAGCCGCCATCAGTGATATCAAAAAGAGTCGACCTCGTCCGACATATTCACCGAAGTTGAAATAGCCCAGGACGAAAAAAAGCAAGATTCCAAAACAGCCTTTTCCTCCAGCTCGAAACATTGCCCAACCAGTAAAAAACAATGTCAGAGGAATGAATAAAAAGTTGAAGTAGAATTTGTTCCTTTCATACCACTGCACGATTAAATCCCAGGTTGTTTGCTTAATTACGCCCGTCATGTTTCTGGATGGAAATGAAACGCCAACTTTATATGCCGAAGCAAAGAAATAATTTTGTTTAAAAATTGCCGCGGTTCTTCCATCCACTGTCTCAGTTCTGTTGAACGGCACTTTTTGACTGAGCACTTCGGAAGGCAATACACCTTCCGGCAAGATGGCACGAATTGTCACAGTCGAAACGCCAACAACATAATCTGAGCCAAACCATGTAGGCGTGATTTGGAAGGATGCGTAATTATCGCGAGTGGTGTCTTGATAGACCATTTTGTTGCGGATGAGCATTCGATAATAAAATTTACCCGATTCGCCAGCCGGGATCGGATTTTGAAGTCCTACTGCGATGCCAGGATGTATATATTCCGAAGGTCCAGAGGATGCTGCTGGTACGCCGTCACACCCAGCTTCAATGACCTCGAAATCAAGATCTACATCAGGAAGGCCGATATCTACATAATCAATCGCGTGAGAGCCAGGTAGGTTGCGAAACTGAATTTCATAGTAGAGCTCCACAGTGCTGTCTTGATTGATTTTCGCATCCAATAAGACTTCGGGAACTTCAAATTTATAGCTCTGCGTTAAAGCGATTTGCGATAATAGTAGTACTATAGCAATAGTACTTAAGCCAAATTCGGATCGCAGCTTTCATACCGTATCCCATCCTTTGGGATCGCCCGGGCAATCGGCTGCACAGATTTCCATGCCTGGGCAGATACTGCAGTGTGTATTCGATTCAACGCGATCACGATACTGCCGAAAAACTCCCGAACTCCAGATTTCTTTCCAGGGAATTTGTAAAAGATTACCTGCAGAAACCTTCGGTCCGCGCGAAGGGTATACATTTCCTGAATGATCCACAAAAACAGAAACATCTCCGGCGGTTCTTGGTCCCGTTTTCACAACTTCTTCGAGGCTTGTTGACCGGCTCACGGGAGGAAGCCAGATCACACGTGTTTCAAATTTGCTAGCAGCTTCAAGAACTTCTACAGCCGTTTGAATAATTGCGTTACTACTGAGCCCTTCGGTCAACGGTTCAGCAACCGCAAAGCAATGAATGTTTCTTACATTCTTCGATTTCAGTGTCCCAATAAGTTTCGGAATGTCTTTTTTGTTTTCGTTAAAGATTGCAACCTCTGCTACAGGACATATTTCCCATTGAATGCAATCACTGAAGCATTTCAAAGTATCCGAATAATCTTCAGCACCCAATAGTTTGTCGTGATTGGCCTTTTCGGAACTCACAATCGGAGTGACAATGTAGTCGATTCCGGCAAGAGCAAGACGTTTCATGACATCATTTTGTTGAAACCAGCTTCCCTGAGCGCGCACTCCGCAAATCATGCCAATATCCTCTGCGCGTTGAACATTCCGAATGGAATCATCGATTGAAGGCATGTTGCTTACTTCGAAGGTTACATGAGGGATTCCCGCATCCCACAGTTTCTGTAAGATCGGATTTACAGTTTCTGGCGAGCCGACATGCATTTGTGCATGAAAGGGCGCGATCAGGCTGCGCGGAGTTTCAAGTGCTGGATCCTGCAAATTAAAAATCGGATAGGCATCATCAGGAATCGAAAGGGTTTCAATAAATTGCCGGACACGTTCAATGTCTTGAGATAATTCTTCGCTGCGTACTTCACGAAAATTTTTCCGGATGTCGGATTGAATTTTGTTTTCATTCTCCCCTTGAAGTAAAGATTTTGCGATTAAAGCTCCTGATGGGGAAAGCCTGCACGCAACAGAAGAATTCGCCAGAAGCATTCCCGCGCCATTTTTTTCAATTCTTAAATGAAATCGTGTAATCGCTCCACCTTTTTCACGGCGAAAAGAATAGACACCGCTTTGGTTTGTCTCTATTTCAGGGATAAAGTATTTTTTCAGCCGGTCGCCAAATGTCACACTCATCGGACTCCTGCTCCCCTGCCTGCGGCGCGTTTTCCAATATGCTGAAGTGATTCAATAGGAATAAAGCTCGGATTCTGAGTTTTGCCGCTTGAACAGGATCCTTCTTGATGAACTGTTTCGCCGTCGCGCGCCTCGCGTTCAATACGACATCCTCCGCCGCAAATACTTAATTCAGGACACTCCCAGCACTTTTCTGGCAATCCAGCCCAGCGAGGGTCCAATTCGCGATCACGAAAACTGCGAAACAAATCACCATTCCAGATTTTTTCCCAGGAATCATTCAAAATGTTCCCAGCCGATACATAAAAAGATTGACAGGGTAAAACATCTCCATTGGGTTCGATACAAATTGAATACTCGGCAGCGTTGCATCGCTTTGCTCCAATCTCAAGTTCGATTGGGTTCATTCGGCAATATTCGGTAGGCGTATACCATAAGAATTTCATACCCAGTTCCTGAGCTGTATCGCGAACTCGAATCAATAAAGGTGGCAACTCTTCTTCTGGAATCGCCTCCGGATCACAATAACCTCCGCCGGAATAAATCATTCCATTCATCGCAAATGTCCGAATTCCCAACCGATGGATGAACTGGATAATCTCTTCCGCATGATCGCGGTTTGATTTCATAAGAGTTGTATTTGTTATTGCATGCAAACCGCCGGAAAGACAATTTTCGATTCCTTTTACTGTTTGTGAAAATGCGGAGACGCCATTGATTTGATCGTGAATTCGCGCACGGCTTGAAGAGAGCGTGACCTGAACATGATTGAGGCCGGCCTTGCGCAAGGTTTCGACAAACGATGGTTGGGAGAAGCGGCGCCCATTTGAATTTAGACCCGTAATTTGACCCAGTTTGTCCGCATACTCTACTAATTCAGGAAGATCTGGATGAAGTGTTGCTTCACCGCCGGTGAATATGATGTGCGGCACTCCTTTCTTCTTGAGCAGCATCAATACTTTTTTCCAATCTTCAACCTGCAGAGAGGCCATTCCTAAATGCGACGGAGCGTTATAGCAATGATTGCATGCGTTGTTACAACCATACGTTAAAGCAACATCAGCTTTATATGGAGCACGAGCGCGTGTTGAAAACAGTGGACGCCGTTCCATAAAATCGAGTCCGCATGTAGGACATCCATCAGCGCTCACTAAGTGATCAATCATCTTGTAAATGCTTTGAATGTCGTTCTGGATCTGCTTTGACTCGCCGCGAAAATTTTTCCGGTAATAGCGAATCGTGTCCTTTTCCGATTTCTTCTGAAGTGCAAACCATGCAATTTGAGTCGCCGTAGGATTGAGATGAATCACATCAGTCACATCCACAAAAAGAACACCTTGTCTGTCAGGTTCAATTCGCAAATGAACTCTCCGAAAATACCCACGGGAATCAGTCAGGTGGTATGTATATAAATCCGGATCGGGAAGGACGTTCTCCGGCTTAAAGATTTGAAACAATGAACTGATGTTTACCATTTCGGCGCTTCCTCTAATTGGTACTGCGTACCGCAAGATTCACAGGAAATGAAAACGGCTCCAGCTCGTACGGCTACGGATTTGTTTGAGAGAGTGGATCCACAGTTTTTGCACTTGAGTTCCTGTGGAGTGATATCACCTGTAAAGTGCAATTGTTGAACGAAAGTTGTCTGACGTGGGCGCAACCGTGATGCTGCTAGGAGCAAAACACCGCCACCAACAAGCAGAATTCCGATGACCAATCTTCCGATCTGGCCTTGAAACCCGATCAGGAAGATCAACCCGAGTAGAATCAAGATCACGCCGAAAACGTTGATCAGAATCCCCATCTTTATGAGAAGAGTATACCTGAACTTAGCGTCTTTGCGGTTGAGTTCAAAAGTTGACGACAGGAGATGATCCTGTTAGATTTAACCCTCAGCGAAATGATTTGATAGCGCTGCACTTCCATCCTTATACTTTCACTATAAAACGATGACAGTACTCGGGTATTTCTTAACCAAAATCGTAGGCACTAAGAATGAGCGCGAGCTCAAGAAACTGTGGCCCATGGTCGAAAAGATTAGCTCATTTGAAGCAAGCGTTCAGAAGTTGAGTCTGAATGACTTTCCTCAAAAGACTGCTGAGTTTCAGCAGAAATTGAGCCAGGGCGCAACGCTCGACGATATTCTTCCTGAAGCTTTTGCAGTCGTCCGCGAGGTTGCAAAACGCGTACGGAACATGCGCCATTTTGATGTGCAACTAATTGGCGGAATGGTTTTGCATGAAGGCAAAATTGCTGAAATGGCAACCGGTGAAGGTAAAACCCTTGTTGCAACATTGCCTGCCTATTTGAATGCGCTTAGCGGAAAGGGCGTCCACATCGTTACTGTGAATGATTATCTCGCACGCCGCGACTCCGAATGGATGGGACCTATCTACAACGCACTCGGACTTTCAGTCGGCATCATTCAACATGATTCATCCGTGCAAGATCGGCAGGTCGCATATCGCAGTCACATTGCCTACGGTACAAACAACGAATTCGGCTTCGACTACTTGCGCGATAACATGAAGTTTGATTTAGGCGATTACGTTCAAACAGCTCATCATTATGCGATCGTTGATGAAGTCGATAGCATCCTGATTGATGAAGCCCGAACACCACTTATTATTTCAGGTCCAGCCGAAGAAAGTACGGATAAATATTACAAAATCGATCGAATCATCCCACGCCTTAAGAAAGATTCCGATTACACGATCGATGAAAAAGCAAATTCTGTAACTTTGACTGAAGAAGGGATTGCACATAGTGAGCGCATGCTTGGGATAGACAACCTTTACGATCCGTCCAATATGGATTGGCTTCATCACATTCATCAAGGATTGAAAGCACACGCTTTATTTGGTCTTGATGATGATTATGTCGTTAAAGATGGGCAGGTCATTATTGTAGATGAATTCACCGGTCGTCTGATGCCGGGTCGTCGTTATAGCGATGGCTTGCATCAAGCTCTGGAAGCAAAAGAAGGCGTCAAGATTGAATCGGAAAACCAAACCCTTGCAACCATCACCCTCCAAAATTACTTCAGAATGTACGACAAGCTTGCCGGCATGACAGGTACCGCAGATACGGAAGCTGTAGAATTCGGGAAAATTTATGAGCTTGACGTAATGGTGATTCCGACCAACAGGGATTTAATCCGGGTTTCGTATCCTGATGTTGTGTATCGGACTGAGCGTGAAAAATTTGAGGCTGTTGTTGAAGAAATCAAACAGTTGCAATCGTCAAAGCGTCCGGCGCTCGTAGGCACTGTGAGCATTGAAAAGTCGGAACGGCTTTCAACGATGCTAAAACGTGCCGGCATAAAACATGTTGTATTGAACGCAAAATATCATGAGAAGGAAGCTGAAATCGTAGCTCAAGCCGGACAACCAAACGCAGTCACAATTGCTACAAATATGGCAGGCCGCGGAACTGATATCGTGCTTGGTGAAGGAGTAGCACAAGCAGATGGACTTCACATTATCGGCACAGAGCGTCACGAGGCAAGACGGATCGATAATCAGCTTCGAGGCCGCGCAGGACGTCAAGGCGATCCTGGTTCGTCTCGATTTTATCTGTCACTCGAAGATGATTTGATGCGCATTTTTGGCAGCGATCGAATTTCAGGCGTTATGGAACGCCTCGGAATGGAAGAAGGTGTCCCGATTGAACACAAGCTTGTGACGAGATCGATCGAGCATGCGCAAAAACAAGTTGAAACACGCAATTTTGAAATCCGCAAACATTTGCTTGAATACGATGATGTTATGAACAAGCAGCGTGAAGCCATCTATGGCTTACGCCGGAAAGTTCTTGAAGAATCAAATCATTCCGAATACATACTCGAACTTTCGGAAGATATTTTGAAGTACCAGATCGGCCAACGCATTCAAGAAAAAAGTGACCCTCGTGATTGGGATATGCAAAATCTTGCGATCGACTTACATGGACAATTCGGAATGGACGTAGATCAAGAAAGATTACGTCAGCTCGAAAATGAAGAACAGATTCATGACTTCCTGTATCAAAAACTTGAACAACAATACACTGATAAAAAAGCTGCAATCGGTGATGAACGTTGGACGTTTCATGAACGAATGCTGATGTTGCACGTCATCGATACACAGTGGAAAGATCATTTATATGCATTAGACCACTTGAAAGAAGGGATTGGATTTCGCGGATACGGACAGCGCGATCCGCTTGTTGAGTATAAAAAAGAATCATTCCAGCTCTTTGAAGAAATGATGAACCGGATGGAAGATGATATCGTCCGTTATGTTTTCTTAACTCAGCCGCCTCAGGAGCAAGAGGCTCCACGCCCAGTACGAGCTCCACGTAGAGTGCAATTCTCAGGCCCATCGCTAGAACAAGGTGTAGCGGTTGCAGCACGTAAAGGAGTAAAAGTAGGCCGGAATGATCCATGCCCTTGCGGATCCGGAAAAAAATATAAACGCTGCTGCGGTATCAACGATTAATCTCGTAGGGGCGACCCTTGTGGTCGCCCGAGTTCGTTAAGCTTAACTCTACGGGCGGGCACAAGACCCGCCCCTACAAGTTAGAAAAAGTGAGGGTGCTATGGAAAAAAGTGAAAAGAATTATTTGGAGAAACTGGCTGATGCTATTCCTGGGTTAAAGGGTTACCGCGAAAAAGAATCACGCCGCGATACTGATAAACGTTTTCGCGACTATCTTGCTGACAAAATCGACCGCTCTCGCGGAAATCTGGATGAAATGAAACGCATTCTTGTGAATCAAGGAAAACTTGATGGACTTGCAGAACTCGATCGGCTTTCGCAAAAAATGATGAAATCAGCAAATCAAATCAGACATGCTTCTTACGGATATTCCGGCTTGTTTGATCAGGTAAAAATCCAGGAAAACGAATTAGATCAAATTTATCAGCTTGATCTTTCGATGTTATCCGATGTTGAAGCTCTGGAAACAAGCTTGAAGGATCAAAACGCCGCGCATGAATGGGACAGCAAAATTCAAGCAATCGATCAAAAGCTGGATGATCGTAAACATTTATTCTCGCTTGAAAGTTAAAAGGAGATAAAGAGATGGCGATTGAAGTTATCCAATGGAAAGAAGATAGCGGCGGCGATGAACTTGTTTACAGGTTTTCGTCCTCTGACTCAATTAAGATGGGCGCACAATTGATCGTTAATGAAAGTCAGACTGCAGTATTTTTTCGAGATGGAAAAGCGCTCGATACATTTGGCCCAGGCCGCCACACTTTAACCACGATGAATCTTCCATTCCTCACAAAACTATTGAGTTGGCCATTTGGTTTTGATTCACCATTCAAAGCAGAAGTTTATTTCGTGAGCCGCCGGGTTTTTACTAACCTGAAATGGGGAACACGAGAGGCGGTAATTTTTCGTGATACTGAGTTTAATATGGTGCGTTTGCGTTCGTTTGGTGTCTATTCAATCCGTGTAACCGAGCCACAATTGTTCGTAAATACAATTGTTGGAACTCAGGGACGATACACGACAGGCGACATCGAAGGCTTTTTACGTGATTCAATCGTTTCGCGATTGTTTGATGTCCTTGGTGAAACACTGAAGACACTGCTGGATCTACCTCGTTATTATGATGAGCTTGGCGTAGCGTTGAAAACGCGCATTAAAGAAGATTTCGGAAAATATGGTTTAGAAGTTGTAGATTTTTACATCAATTCCATTACTCCGCCTGAAGAAGTTCAAAAGGTTATCGATGAACGAAGCGGCATGGCAGCTATGGGCAACATGAATGAATATATGAAATATAAAGCGGCGCAGGCTGTGGGTGATGCTGCCAAACAAGAAGGTGGCGGCGCAGGTCAAGGTATGGGTATGGGAATGGGCGCTGGTTTAGGAATGATGCTGCCCGGAATGGTTGCACAATCGATGCAAGCTGGCCAACAGGGAACGCAGGAACCTGTTCTTACTGGACCAGTTTGTAATAAATGCAAAACACAACTCGCGCCTGATGCTCAATTCTGCACAAATTGTGGTGCGCAAATCGCGGCATGGCTTGTTTGTCCAAAATGTACAACACAAGTTCCACCGGACGCAAAGTTTTGCGGCAAATGCGGAACATCTATGACACAAACTTGCACAAAGTGTTCAACTGCATTGCCACCTGGCGCAAAATTTTGCTTGAAATGTGGACAGGAAGTAAAATCGTGAGTCTCTGCGATAAAAAAGAGTTGTTATGATCGAAAAACCATTAGAAGAAGGATTAACGTTTGATGATGTTCTTATTAGTTCCGGCGGAGTCTGATGTTTTGCCAGCCGAAACAGATGTTCGCACCTTGTTCAGCCGAAACATCCAACTGAATGTTCCAATCACAAGCGCTGCAATGGATACTGTTACTGAATCCGGAATGGCAATCGCTCTGGCTCAACAAGGCGGGATCGGTATCATTCATAAGAATATGTCGATCACCGATCAGGCAGATGAAGTCGATAAAGTAAAAAGGTCTGAATCGGGAATGATTGTAAACCCGATTACGATGTCACCCGATCAATCAATCAGCGAAGCTCTCGCCGTTATGCAAAAATACAAAATATCGGGTGTCCCAATCACTCACAATGGCAAGCTTGTTGGAATTCTTACAAATCGCGATTTGAGATTCGAAAGCAATTTCAATCAGAAAATCTCACAGGTCATGACGCGTGAAAGTTTGATCACTGTGCCTGTCGGTATTAGCATGGATGAAGCAAAGCGAATTCTTCACAAACATAAAATTGAAAAACTTCTGGTCGTGGATGAAGAGTATCGGCTCAAAGGTCTCATTACTGTTAAAGACATCAAGAAGACAATTGAATTTCCAAGCGCGTGCAAAGACGCGATGGGGCGTTTGCGTGTTGGCGCAGCAATTGGTCCTTCCGATGACATGGAAGAGCGCGCACAAGCACTTGTCAATGCACAAATAGATGTGTTGGTGATTGATACTGCACATGGTCACTCCAAGAAAGTCATGGAAGGGATCACGTTTATAAAGCAGAAGTTTCCGCAGGTTGATCTTGTCGCAGGAAATATCGCAACAGAAGAAGGTGCAACTGCTTTAATAACGCGCGGTGTGGATGGAATCAAAGTTGGAATGGGTCCTGGTTCTATTTGTACGACTCGAGTCGTTACAGGTGCTGGTGTTCCTCAAATTACAGCAATCGATTCCTGCTATCGCATAAGCCGCGAATACGGAGTTCCATTGATTGCGGATGGTGGAATCAAATATTCAGGAGATGTTGCGAAAGCAATTGCTGCGGGAGCGAGCTCCGTAATGATCGGATCTCTGTTTGCGGGAACTGACGAAGCACCAGGCGAACAAATCCTGTATCAAGGTCGAAGTTACAAAATGTATCGCGGTATGGGATCGATCGAAGCCATGAAACGCGGAAGTAAAGAACGCTATCGCCAGACAACAGATGATGCCATGAAGATGGTTCCCGAAGGAATTGAAGGCCGCGTTCCGTACCGTGGTTCTATTTCAAATATCGTGTATCAGCTCATCGGTGGACTGCGTGCAGGAATGGGCTATTGCGGCTGCCACACTCTTGATGACATGCGCAAGAATGCAAGGTTCATGCGCATCACAAGCGCTAGCTTGAAAGAAAGTCACGTCCATGACGTGATCATCACCAAAGAATCCCCGAATTACCAGATGGATTAAAACTCTCGACTTTTAATTCACATTGCTCAAAAATCATACAGATCCCCAGTCCCATCGGGTCGACGCTGTAAGTTATTTGTTTTCAACCGATTGCAATCGATGACCGACCGGTTCTTAGCCAATGGGTGAATCGCAACCTCGACGGTGACCACAATGGCATACAGCTTGCTCAAGGCAAAGTAGTTCGGAAGAGCGTAATAGGCGCATTCTGTTCCGCAGAGGGGGACACTCTGGATCATTGAGTCCAGCATGAACTCTGCAAAAAAGTAATAGAGATTGTCAGGGGGACTCAAATGTATCGTTCGATTCTTATTCTGTTAGCTTTGTTTATCGCAAGCGCCCATATAGCGCTTGCTGCACCTGTCGATGTTGCTGATTTATCAATATCGGGAGTCGACTCACCGGATCCAGTGAATGCCGGCAGTAATATCACATATAGCATCACTGCAAATAATTTCGGACCGGACGGAGCAAAAAATGTTTCAGTTACGATTGCATTGGGCAGCGGCCTTACATTTGTTTCCGGTTCAGGTTGTAGTTCGAATGCAGGAACCGTCACCTGTGACATCGGAAATATGTCCGTAGGATCTGAGGCGTTTGACGTTACTGTTAATGTTAACGCCGCGGCAACTGGTTCAGTTAGCAGTGTTCTTGCGATTACATCGTCACATCCGCATGCATCCGATCCGAATCCTGGAAATAATTCGTCGTCCATATCAACGACTGTTGATGCGAATGACGCGCCTTCGGCTGACAATCAAAACGTCACAACAGATGAAGATACCGATTTGGCAATTACTTTAACCGCGTCGGATCCGGAAAACGATCCACTCTCATTCAACGTTCTTAATGGTCCTTCAAACGGAACATTGTCTGGAACAGAACCAAACCTTATATACACTCCAGATCAGAATTATTCAGGCCCTGATTCCTTCACGTTCGAGGCAAACGATGGTGTGTCTGATTCAAATATTGCAACTATAAGCATCACAGTCGATCCAGTAAACGATGCGCCTACAGCTAACGGTCAAAACGTCACGACAGATGAAGATACCGATCTGGCAATTACTTTAAGCGGTTCTGATGTTGAAAACGATTCACTTTCATATAGCGTTGTCGATGGCCCTTCCAATGGAACATTGACAGGAACAGAACCAAGCCTTACATATACTCCAAATCAGGACTTCACGGGTTCTGATTCTTTCACATTCAAAGCAAACGATGGTCAGGATGATTCTAATGTCGCAACCATAAACATCACAGTTGATCCAGTAAATGATGCTCCTGGTGCAACAACTGATTCATACAATGTGAATGAAGATGCAACATTATCTATTTCAGCAGACGGCGTGCTTGATAACGACAGCGATGTCGATGGCGATGCCTTAACAGCTAATCTAGTAAACAATGTTTCGAATGGAACTCTCACGCTGAACCCAGACGGTTCTTTTACTTACACGCCGAGTTCTAACTTCACTGGAAGCGATGGTTTTACATATCAGGCAAACGATGGCTCTGAAAACAGTGGCGTTGCAACAGTAGCGATTAATGTCGATGCCGTTAATGATGCTCCTGCAGCAGCCAATGATTCCTACAATGTCGATGAAGATGAAACCTTAAATGTTTCTGCAAACGGTGTTCTTGGCAACGATAGTGACGTTGACGGAAACGGCTTAACAGCAGTTTTGGTCAGCGATGTTTCAAATGGAACTCTCACGCTGAATGCAGACGGTTCATTTGGTTACACACCGGATGAAGATTTCAATGGTAGCGACAGCTTTACGTACCAGGCCAATGATGGCAGCGTAGATAGCGGAATCGCGACGGTTACAATTACAGTAGATCCGGTCAATGATGTACCCGAAGCAGTAGACGATTCTTACAATGTAAATGAAGATGAAACCTTAAACGTTCCTGAAGGTAATGGCGTTCTTTCGAACGATTCTGATGTTGAGAGTGACTCATTAACGGCGGTCCTGGTAAGTAGCACATCAAATGGCGACCTTACCTTGAATGACGATGGTTCGTTCGAATACACACCGTCATCAGACTTCAACGGCAACGACAGTTTCACTTACAAAGCCAATGATGATAACGATGACAGTCAAGTTGTGACAGTAACCATCACAGTAGACGCCGTAAATGATGATCCAGTGGCAACTGATGATTCGGCGACAACAGATCAGGATACAGATGTCAATGTGAATGTTCTGGATAATGACAGTGATGTTGATGATGATACTTTAACTGTCACAAACGTAGGCAGCGCAAGCAACGGAACAGCAACGAACAATAATGATGGAACCGTTACTTATTCGCCGAATACAGGATTCTTTGGCGATGACAGTTTCACGTACACGATTGAGGATGGAAATGGCGGTTCGGATACAGCCACTGTGAATATAACTGTTGACCAGGTGATTCCGGACGTTACGGTCTCCATTGGTGACACCAGCGTTATTGAACCTTTGAATGGATCCGTGAATGCGACCTTAACAATCACATTGTCCGCAGAGTCAGGTTCCGATGTAACAGTTAATTTTGCAACAGCCGAAGGAACAGCAACAGAAGATTCCGATTACACAGGAGACAGTGGTTCAGTAACAATTCCAGCAGGCGATACCTCCGCAACGATTACAATTCAAATTCTCGCGGATGACGATTTGTTTGAAGAAAATGAAACAATTCTTGTAAGTTTAAGCGACCCGAATGGCGCGACAATCGATGACATTCAGGGCACGATCACAATCTCGGAAACTTGTATGTTTTGTGACGATTTTGAAGATGGCGTAACTGCAACGAATTGGACCTATATAAAGCCAAGCTGGTTTGAATCCAATGGTTCACTACAAGGTACGCCAGCGAAACGTAAAGCGATTGCAGTTGCAAACCCCGTTTTCAGCGGCTGTACAAATTGCAGCATCAATACAACGATGAGTACGTTGGGTGGAGTACGCAATCGCGTCTCACTGTTTGCATGGTTTATCGATAAGAAGAACACAATCGAGTTAATGATGAAGGAAGAAAACGACAAATGGCTTTTGAGACACAGAGTCAACGGCAAGGTCGTCAGCAAATCCAAAGGGCTTGCTGTTATTCAACCAAATATCAGTTACAGCGTAGATCTGAGTTTCGATGGTACGAACTTCGTAGTGAAAGTTGATGGGCAGACATTAATCACAATGCCCGCGACTACTTCAGTTCCAAACGGAACCGTTGGATTTGCAGTAAGGAATACAACCGGTACCTTCGGTCATATTCTTGTAAACTGATCTAGCGATCAGCACTAATCCTAAGGCGTTCTCTCCGCTTCGGCGGGGAGAACGCTTTTTTTTGCCGTAGAGTAGCAGCTATTCTGTTCTCTCGTCAGGGAATCTTCTTTTTGCGTTCCCGCAACATTTGGTAGACAATAATCCAAGGATGGGGAATAAGGTGAGCGATGCATCTCGTAACCGGGATGCAAAACTACAAAATCTGCTTAAGCTATTAAAAAACACCCACACCTTACATAGCACATTAGATCTCGAAAAAGCACTTCAAATTGTTCTTGATTCAGCGCTTGAACTCACCGGAATGCAGCGTGGCTTCATCATGATGTTTAATCAGGATCGGGAGCTTGAATTCCGTCTCGGCCGCGATAATACTGGGAACAATCTCGCTTCAGAACAATTCAAAGTCAGCAAGACGATGATCCGCAAAGCCGTAGATCAACAAAAAGTATTTTCATTTAACAACACGTCCAAATTCACAAGTGATAGTGTGAGAGCTCTTAAAATTCAAAGTGGTTTCTGTGTGCCTTTGTTTGCGTATCGTTCGATTCAGGGGATCAGTGATACACGCAAGATCGTTGGCGTGCTCTATGAAGACAGCAGAAGTCCTACACCATTTACCGAAATGGAAGAAGCGATCGTGAATGCGCTTGCATTGAACGCGGGGCTCGCGCTGGAAAATGCATACTTGTTTGAAATGGCCTCTCTTGATGGGCTTACCCGATTGTTTCAACGGCATTACACAACTGCGGCAGCACAAGTCGAATGGAAACGCGCGCTCAGACGTCAGCGTCCTTTGAGTATTTTGATGATTGATGTGGATCGATTCAAAATGATCAATGATACTCGCGGACATGATCATGGTGATGTGGTTTTACGAAAAATTGCATCAACACTTCGGTCTATCTGCCGCCTTGAAGATGTGATCTCACGTTACGGCGGTGATGAGTTTATGATTCTGCTTCCAGAAACCGCGTCCGATGGTGCCGTGCTGCTTGCAGAACGGATCCGCAAAACTTTCGAAAGCATGGACACTTCCGATGCAGAACGTTTTGCAACAGTAAGCATTGGAATTTCTTGCTATCCTATTTCACCGGCACAAAATATCGAAGACCTCATCAAACTTGCAGATCAAGCGCTCTATCGCGCAAAAGAAGCAGGCCGCAATCGAACCGTCCTACACACTTAACGGTCTGTGTCTTTGCGGTTCAAAATTTCCATCAAAAAAGCCCATTTATCCGAAATCTCATCGATCATCTTAGAAGTCGGCTTACCTGCGCCATGCCCTGCACGAACATCAACGCGAATGAGTATCGGTGAATCTCCTGCCTGAGCATCTTGCAGCGCTGCGGCGAATTTAAAACTATGCGAAGGCACAACTCTGTCATCATGATCAGCCGTTGTCAGCATCACAGCAGGATATGAAACCCCTTTCTTTACATTATGAAGTGGAGAATATGCATATAACGCGCGGAAATGTTCAGGATTCTCAGGGTTTCCATAATCATCAATCCATGCCCAACCGATCGTAAATTTATGGAAACGAAGCATGTCCATGACTCCAACTGAAGGCATGACTGCTCCAAACAGATCAGGACGTTGAATCATAGCTGCTGTAACGAGCAAACCTCCATTCGAGCCACCACCGATTGCCAACAATGAAGGCTTTGTATATTTGTTGCTGATCAGCCACTCTGCCGCAGCAATAAAATCATCGAACACATTTTGTTTATTACGAACTGTACCGGCACGATGCCAATCTTCACCATATTCACCGCCGCCGCGCAAATTCGCCAGAGCAAAGACACCACCCATTTCCATCCAAACAAGCATTGCAACACTAAATGCCGGCGTCATCGAAATGTTGAACCCGCCGTATCCATATAAATAAGTTTTGTTATTTTCATCCAGAGCCAAGCCTTTTCGATGGCTTATGAACATCGGCACTCTGGTTCCATCCTTGCTTACAAAAAACACTTGTCTGGTTTCGAATTGATTGGGATCAAAGAGTAATTTTGGTTTCCAAACTATTGTTGATTTGCCAGTATTTAAATCGAGCCGGTAGATGATGACTGGACTCGTGTAACTTGTAAAATGATAAAACGTCTCCTCATCAATTTGTTTTCCTGAAAACCCACCGGCTGTTCCAGTGCCTGGAAGCTCCAGGTCGCGAATGAAAGAGCCGTTCAGATCGAAAATTCGGATGTCTGAATGAGCATCCTTCAAATAAGACCCAAGGATCTGACGATTCAAAATGCGTGCATTCTCCAAAGTGTCGGTCATCTCAGGAATTATTTCACGCCATTGATCGCGCGCTGGATTTGATAAGTGAACTTCAATGACACGGCCGCGTGGAGCATTCAGATTTGTTTTAAACCAGAACCGTTCTCCTTCATTTCCCATAAAGGAATATTCAGCATCAAAGTCGCCAAGCAACTTTTTAACGTTCCATTCCAGCAGAGCGTAAGTTTATGTAGTACACCGCATAGCGCGGGTCTGTACCTTTTGAAACTGTGATGATCAGGTATTCGCCATCTTCGGTAACATAACCGCTAAAACCCCATTCAGGTTCGCTCTGGTTTTCGAAGACCAGAATATCTTGCGATTGCGGAGTTCCGAGTTTATGGAAGTACAGTTTCTGAAAATAATTTGTTTGCTCCATTGTCGTTTCGGGATCTGGCTCAGCGTATCGTGAGTAAAAGAATCCGGAGGAGTCTTTTGTCCATGATGCGGAAGAAAATTTAATCCACTTCAAAACATCAGCAAGATCCTCTCCACTTACAACATTACGGACTTTCCAATCCATCCAATCCGAACCGGCAGAAGAAAGGCCGTACGCCATTAAATTTCCGTCATCGTTAATTGCATAACCTGTAAGTGCAACAGTCCCATCCTTGGAAAGCAAGTTTGGATCCAACAGAACGCGCGGTTCTTGATGAAGGGACTCAGTCGTGTACAACACAAATTGATTTTGAAGTCCGTCATTCTTTGAAAAGAAATAACGCTTACCTTCGCGGTGAGGAACCCCGAATTTTTCGTAGTCCCAAAGTTTCGTAAGGCGGGTCTTAATCTCTTCGCGGTTGGGAATTTGTTCCAGAAAGGAAAAGGTCAAACGATTTTGATCTTCAATCCAGGCACGAGTTTCTTCGGAATCCAGATCTTCAAGCCAGCGGTAAGGATCCTCCACAAGCGTTCCGTGAAGATTTTCGGCTACATCAGACTTACGGGTCTTGGGATATTCAAAAGGAGCAGACATATGACAATCAAATTATAATGACAATATGCAAGAAATCTTAGGCCTTGAAATTCCAGACATTGCAGCTCTTATTAAGGGGCCTGCATACCGCGCGACACAGATTTTTGAATGGATCTATGCGCGGCATGTCTTTGATTTCGAAAAGATGAGCAATTTGCCTCAGGAATTTCGCGTGGAGCTTTCGCAACGATTTAGCATCTCTCTGCCAAACATATTGGAATTTCAGGAATCGAGCGATGGCACAACGAAGTACGTTCTGAATACAGCAGGCGAAAGCATCGAAGCAGTCCATATGCCTGACGAAAAGCGGGATACTCTCTGCATTTCGAGTCAGTCAGGCTGCTCCTTTGGATGCAAATTCTGTGTGACCGCCCGGATGAACTTGCTGCGACATTTATCTGCAGGTGAAATTGTGGGACAAGTCCTCCTTGCTATTCAGCGTCATGGAAGAGAGAAGGCTTTCAATATTGTTTTTATGGGCATGGGTGAACCGATGCACAACTATGACAATGTTATGAAAGCGTTCAGGATCCTGATACATGAGCGAGGGCTTTCCATTTCAGCGCGAAGAATTACGGTATCAACCGTTGGATACATTCCATCTTTGGTGCGTTTAAAAGATGAAAAAGTAATTCCGAATCTTGCAGTGTCACTCAATGCTCCGAATAACAAACTACGAAGTGAATTGATGCCTATCAATCGACTCTATCCGATTGAATTATTAATCAAAACACTGACGGAACTACCGCTGCGTCACAGACAACGCATTACGTTCGAATATGTTTTGCTGAAAGGTGTGAATGATTCTGCGCAGCATGCTCATGAGCTTCTTGAAGCAACACAAGCTGTACGGTGCAAGATCAATCTAATTCCCTTAAATCCTGATCCGCATTTGCCTTATGATCGTCCTGATGATGAAACGATCAGCAGATTTGCCGGAATTTTAGTGGATGGTGGCACGGATTGTATCGGTACGTAGAAGCCGTGGTCCTGATATCAGTGCGGCTTGCGGCCAACTCGGCACAAAATACATCAACCCAAACTTTGTGCCTCTGGGTCTAATCTCTGAGTCTTAGCGGTTCAGAATCTCTCGTAGTTGATCGGGCGTAATATTTCCACCTGACAAAATCAGAGCAATCGTTTTCCCTTTGATGCGATCCTTCAATCGCAATGCAGCTGCAAGTGAAGCAGCTCCAGCAGGTTCACTGAGCGTTTTGGCTTTCTCAAGATAAATGCGAATCGCGCTTTTCATTTCATCTTCTTCGATTAAGACGAAGTCATCAAGGTACTTCCACAAAATCTGCTGCGGAAGCATAAAAGGAACACGACAGGCAAGGCCCTCCGCCATCGTTTCCATTTTTGATTCTGTTGCTTTTTGATTTTTCCATGTCAAATACGCGGCAGGCGCAGCCTTGGCTTGAACCGCGATTACTTCAACTGAAGGATTCATAGTCTTAGCGGTCAGGCAGGCTCCGGATGAACCACTTCCCCCACCCACAGGAACGATAATCGTTTGAACATCGGGCAGCTCTTCCATAATTTCAAGTGTATGGGTAGCGACACCAGAAATCAGATGTGGCTCATCACCCGATGAAATAAACCGCATCCTCCTTTCACGCGCCATTGTCTCGCAAAAATCTTTTGCTTCATCGAAGTCCTTGCCATGAGCAATAATTTCTGCGCCATGACTTCGAATCGCTTCCACCTTGATTGGGTTTGCTTTTTCAGGAACACAAATCGTCGCATGCACTCCAAAAATCCGCGCAGCATATGCAATGGATTGTCCGTGGTTACCTGTAGAAGCCGTTGCAACACCTGCTTCTCTTTCTTGTGAATTTAACTGTGCAAGTATGTTGATTCCACCGCGAATTTTAAATGCGCCGATCGGCTGATAATTTTCATGCTTTACGAAAACGCGTGCACCAACGATTTGATCGAGGGCTGGATAATTGTGCAATGGGGTCGGCGGCAAATACTTCCGAATGATTCGTCGAGCATTTAATACATCTTGGAGCTGCGGGATCTTCATTTCACTCATAAGCTAAGAATCTCCGCGCCTTTGCGGTTAAGCTTAGTAAGCTTCATTTCAAGACGCTTTTTCCGATGATACCACGGCATAATTGCTTCCGAATGTTTACTGCTGATTCCACGAAATTTTTCATGACGCTTGATTTGTCCTTCAACAAGACGCATTGCCAGTTCAGGATCTTTCATATCATGTTCGCAAAGTATGCATAACTTTCTACACAAATCGCCATCACTTACCTGCTCACCTGTTTCTCTAAGAAGCCACTGCATCCGATCAACATCTTTCACTCTTCTCAGGTTTCGTGCAATAGCCATCAATGCTTGATCTTTGAATTTTGCCGAATCAGTTTGGAGTGCCTGTATCAAATGCTCAATTGCCTGACGATATTCCTTATGTCTTTCATAAAGAACCCCTAGCGAAAAGTGTTCTTCAGGTGAAGCCTCATGCGAGGCTTGTTGTAGTAGACAGGCTTTTGCAGTCAATACAGCAAGCGAAAGAATATCAAGCTGATTGTGGTGAAGCACTTCTTGAATCAAATTCGTATTCGCGTAACGAAGATAGTTTGAATACGCTGCTGGAATTAATTGACCGGGAATGTCATTTTCTCTAAAAAATTGCAAGACGCAGCGTTCTAAATTGATCAGATCACATTCCGTATGTTTTCTTTTCCAGAGTCTGCGTGCAACGAAGAGCATGTCGACATGCTGCTTGCCTTCCAGAGGATCGTCTCTGCGATGCATTAAATAGCGGTTTTTCAGAATTTGAGTATCGAAACATTTTCCGTTATAGGTTACGAGACAATCATAATTCTCAACAAATTCTACAATCGCCTGCAAAAAAGCAGATTCCTCAGCTAAATCGTGCAAAAAGAACTGGCGGATTTGAAAATATCCCTCTTCTACATAACCGAACCCCACGAGAAATGCATACGTTCCTGTCCCTCCAGCTGTGCCGGTCGTTTCTATATCGAAGAAAAGTGTTTTTTGGAGGTTAAATTCCTGGATAGATCGATCTAAGGTAAGAAAACGCAACGAGCTAGCGGGAATTTCCGGAAAATTTTTAAGATCAATTTGACCATGGTATTCAATGTAGATTTTGTCGCAAATATAAGTTTGGCCAGATGCGTTTGTCGTCGACAAAAGACTTGGAAGTGGGCCCATCTTTCGAGGCAGATCGGGCTTTTTGTCCGAGGAAGCTATTTTTAGAGCACGCAGACGGTCCCGTAGCTCCATCCCTGAATCATCTCCACTTTGATCATAGCACGAGTCAGTGTAGCTACGCGCTTCTGCCGGGGAGCCGAGGTGCAGAGGAGCAGGGGTGCAGAGGACCTACCCTCTGTTCCCCTGCTCGCTTTCTTCTGACTTTCCCATTGACGTCCTAAACCCACAAGCTCTACAATATTAAAAAAGCCTGTTCAAACAGGTTATGGGGGCTCGAATGGTAATTAAGTGGGGGCGGTTTCTTCTTTTCACTCTGGTTTTAATTTTCTTCAGCAAGTTGTCGATTGCGTCTGATTTTTCGGATGATGGAATCTGGCAGCGCATTTCAGAAGAATCAATTCAAAAAACATCCAGTCGATCAACAGAACCGAAAGCATATTTAAGTTTCCGGTTGAACAAAGACATATTGCAAAGTCTCCTGAAGCAGGCACCCATGGAATTTACGCCTGCCTCAAAAAGCATTAGTGTGATTGTTTCGCTGCCCATACCTGATGGGCGATATCTTCGTTTCAGGATCGAAGAATCACCTATTATGCAGTCTGGACTCGCAGCAAAATTTCCAGAAATAAAAACGTACCGCGCACAAGGTGTTGATGATGCAACGATGACTGCACGCTTTGGATGGACATCCGGTGGGTTTCATGCATTCGTTTTAACAGCGGATAGAAATTTTTCTATCAGTGCATATCAGCATGGCGACCTTCAACACTACATTAGTTATTGGGGCGATGATGATGCCGTCGAAGCCTTTGAATGTTTGACGGCAGGTAAAGAAAGAATCGCTCAGCCTCAAAATGTAACGAACGTCCCTTTATCCGGTGCCACTCTTCGTAATTTCACGATGGCTATTGCTGGAAACGGTGAATATACACAACGATTTCCACCGGGAACAAAAGATGCGGCATTAAACAATGGCATCATTCCCACCACAAATAGCTTGAATGCAATTTTGGAACGTGAATTTACAATTCGTTTAGTACTTATAAACAATGAGCTGGAGATTATCTATACCGATCCCGCAACTGATCCTTACACTGGAACTAACGCCAATACAATGCTTGGAGAAAACCAGACGAATATTGATGCGGAAATCGGCACAGCGAACTATGACCTTGGCCATGCTTTTGGAGGTCTTGGTGGAAATGGAGTTGCGTATCTCGGTACGCCATGCAACGCAGGATTAAAAGCACAAGGTGTTTCAACATCAACCAATCCAACTGGAAACGGTTATCTATTACTTGTTGCGCATGAAGTGGGACATCAATTAGGTTCGCATCATACCTTTAATGGCACGACTGGTAACTGTGGCGGTGGAAATCGCGGTGCGTCAACTGCGTGGGAACCAGGCAGTGGTTCTACAATCATGTCCTACGCCGGACTTTGTGGTGCAGAAAACTTAGCTGGCGGAAAGCTTAGCCAATATCATGTAGGCAGTTTCGATATAGTGAATAACCTTGCCACGGCTGTAACTTGTGATACGGAAACTGCAACAGGAAACAATCCTCCTACCAGCAATGCAGGAAGCGATTACACAATTCCCAAAAGCACTCCATTTACTTTAACTGCAACGGGAAGTGATCCTGATGGTGATTCAATAACATATAACTGGGAACAACTGAATCTGGGGACGGCTTCACCGCCAAATACAGACGATGGGACGCGTCCGATCTTCCGGACCTTTACGCCATCCACTTCTCCATCACGCACGTTTCCAAAACTTTCTGACATTTTGAATAACACAGAAACGTTGGGCGAATCTCTGCCTACAACAGATCGCGTGATCACTTTTCGTGCGACCGTGCGCGACAATCGCGTTGGTGGCGGCGGCGTGACACACGACACCGCACTTATCACTGTTGAAAATAACGCAGGACCTTTCCTGGTTACGGATCCCAACACAGCCATCACATGGACTGGCGGCGGGACGGAAACTGTAGAATGGAACGTCGCAGGCACAGCGTCTGCTCCTATTTCAGTTGCTAATGTGCGTATCCTTCTTTCAACGGATGGCGGACAAACATTTCCGACAGTCCTACTTGCATCAACTCCGAATGATGGAAGTCAAAATGTACCGGTGCCATTTATCGCTTCAACAATGGCTCGCGTAAAAGTAGAAGCAGTGGGAAATGTATTTTTTGATGTTTCCAATATAAACTTCACAATCACTGCTACTGGCTGCGCACCGATCACAGTAAACCCTGCAACACTACCGAATGGAGTATTGGGAACACCCTATAGTCAAACGATCACTGCCACTGGCGGCACCGGACCATACACCTATGCGGTTACTTCAGGGTCCCTTCCTACATCGTTGACTCTTGGGTCCAATGGATCGCTTACTGGAACGCCTTCCCAAACAGGAAACTTTCCATTCGTAGTAACAGCTACGGATTCGAATGATTGCACAGGAGGCCGTTCATACACGATTGTCATCACAAGCGTTACCTGTTTGTTCTGTGACAATTTCAATGATAGCGTTCTGAGCACTGGCTGGACCTATGTCAAACCCTCATGGGCTGAAGCAGGCGGGCTTTTAACCGGGACACCAACAGGAAAGAAAGCTGTTGTTGTGGCAACACCTATCTTCACCGGATGTTCGAATTGCACAATTGAAGCAGAAATGCGATCACCAGGCGGCCCACAAAGTCGTGTCTGGCTGCTGGCCTGGTACTTCGATAGGAAAAACACCGTTGAATTGATGATGAATGAGCAAGGCGACTCGTGGAATCTCAAACAAAAAGTGAACAAATCCATTGTTGCTAAAGCAAAGGGCCTGGCAACTATCGATCCAAATACAACATACGACGTTCGGATCACTTTTAACGGAACCCAGTTCCAGGTCTTTATTAACAATACTTTGCTAATCACAATGCCTAAAGGCGCTGGGACAAATCCAACCGGCACAATTGGCTTCCAGTCCCGAGGTTCCACTGGCAGTATCGATTCCGTTACGGTGAATTAAAGTCTTTTTGAAGCACAGGTCGCCGAGTTAGTGTAAGAGTTAACTCGGCGATCTTAGTGTGAAGAAAATTTTACCTAACAGATGCGCGGGAGTTGTTCGCCAGAAATCATGTCTACAACACGGCTGCCGCCAATTCGGGTCTTTAATACGACTGTGCCGGCATGTGCCTGCACGACTTCTCCGATGACCGACGACTCTTTACCAAGAGGATGATTCTTCATCGCATGAAGAACCTGATCAGCGACCGTTGGCGCAACAAATGCCAGCAGTTTACCCTCATTCGCAACATATAAAGGATCGAGTCCAAGAATTTCACATGCCCCTTTGGTTTCTTCAGCGATCGGAATCTGGTTTTCCTTCAATGTAATTCCAACCTTCGCTTGTTTGGCAATTTCATTACACGTACTGGCCAAACCACCGCGAGTTGGATCCCGAAGAACATGAATTTCGTGGCTGGCATTAAGCATTGTTTGGACAAGATCATTCAATGGAGCTGTATCGCTTACGATTTGTGATTCGAATTCCAGATTTTCTCGAACGGCAAGAATTGCAATTCCGTGTGCTGCAATCGCACCATTGATCAGAATTTGGTCTCCAACCTGTACTCGGTTTGGATGAACGTTGACACCTGTTTCAATGACACCGACACCGGACGTATTAATAAAAATTTTGTCGCCTTTACCGCGATCAACAACTTTTGTATCTCCTGTCACCAATGTAACGCCCGCATCTTCTGCAGCCTTCTTCATAGAAAGAACGATCCGCCATAAATCTTCCATCGCGAAACCCTCTTCAAGAATAAATGCGACAGAAAGGTATAATGGCTTTGCCCCGCACATGGAAAGATCATTCACTGTGCCATTGATCGCAAGATGACCGATGTCCCCACCTGGAAAAAAAATTGGACTGACCACATAAGAATCGGTGCTGAAAGCTAAACGACATCCATTCAACGAAAAAATCGCGCCATCGTGTAATGGTTCAAGCAAATCATTTCGAAATTGTGGCAGCATCATCTTTTCAATCAATTGATGTGTGAGCCTTCCGCCGCTTCCATGCCCAAGAACTATTTCTTTGTAATCGGTAATGGGAATAGGACAGGAATTCAATAGCGCATTTAAAACATCATCGCGATCTGACATTTTTTTATTTTCGAGGATTAGATTACGTCTTCCTCACCCATGCTTACGTGGACTAGATCCCAGAGTATATGTAACAAAGTTTCTTGAACTTCCTGGATTCGATGAATGCTAAAGGATGGAACTGTAAAACAATGATCAGAGACTTCCGGTAGACGTCCGCCGTCTTTGCCTGAAAATGAAATCGTGAGCATTCCTTTTTCTCGCGCGGCTTGTAATGCATAAATCAAATTTGGTGATTTGCCGCTTGTACTGATGGCAAGTGCCATATCTCCAGGCTGTCCCATAAGTTTAATTTGATTTACAAAGACTTTAGAAAAGTCGAGATCATTGCTGATCGCCGTTATCGTAGCAATATCCGTCATTAGCGCAATTGCAGGAAGCGCTTTTCTTTTTTCAATGATTGGATGCACAAATTCAACTGCGACATGCAGAGCATCACAAGCGCTGCCGCCGTTTCCCATTACAAGCAGCTTCTTACCTTCAGAAAACCTCTTCGCCATTTCCATAGTAAGAACGTCAATTTGATCTGCGTAGAGGCTGAAGAATTTCTCCTTCATTTCCATGCTTTCATGGCACTTGCGCATTATTTTTTCGCGAGTGCTTTCAGAAACGGTACGATTCATTAAGGGTGAACCTCTTCATTTTGAAGATGACGTCCGTATGTATAATAAGCCGCGCAAGCGCCTTCAGCAGATACCATTGTCGCGCCAAGAGGATGATCCGGGTTGCATTCCTTTCCAAAAGCGGGACAATCATGCGGTTTCTTAACGCCTTTTAAAACAAGACCGCTTATACAAAGAGAAGATTCTTGAGTATCGATTTCTTCTACCTCAAACAATCGTTCAGCATCATGATCACGGAATTCATACTGCAACTTATAACCACTTTTGGGAATTGTACCTACTCCACGCCACTTACGGTCACATACTTCAAACACTTTGTTCACGAGATCTTGCGCAGGGCGATTTCCTTCGCGCGTAATGACGCGCGAATACTGGTTCTCAACTTCAAATCTACCTGATTCTAGCTGCTGCACAACCATCAACGTGCCTTGCAAGAGATCAACAGGTTCAAAACCTGTAATGACAATCGGCACTTCATAACGAGCAGACACAGGCTCATATTCTTTGTATCCCATAACAGCACAAACATGGCCTGGACCCAGAAATCCCTGAACCCGATTCATCGGCGACTGTAAAATCGCAGTCATCGATGGCGGGACCAATACATGCGAAACCAGAATTGAAAAATTTGTAATCCCTGCATTTTTCGCATGCCAGACTGCCATAGCATTTGCAGGAGCTGTTGTTTCAAATCCAATTGCAAAAAATACAACTTTCTTATCAGGGTTCGCTTTTGCAATTTTCAAACAATCCATCGGTGAATAAACGATTCGAACATCCGCGCCACGTGATTTGCAGATCAATAGATCAACTTTCGATCCTGGCACTCGAAGCATATCGCCAAAGGAACAAAATATTACGTTCGGTTGTTGAGCGATCGCTAGCGCCTTATCAATCATTTCAAGCGACGTTACACAGACCGGACATCCAGGACCATGCACAAGTTCAATTTCAGAAGGCAGAAGGTAGTCCAATCCATACTTCACTATCGTATGCGTCTGACCTCCGCAAACTTCCATAATTACCCATGGGCGAGTTACAATGCGATGAAGTTCGTTTACTATTTTTTGTGCAATCTCCTCACTACGATATTCATCCAGATACTTCATACATCCCTCTTCATATTTGCAATTTCTGAGGAATCGATATCAGGTATATCTAATTCAGAAAGCTGATTTAATTCTTCTAACAATTTGTAAGTACGAGCGGCTTCCTCTTCATCCATTTTGCTTAATGAAAACCCAACATGAACAATGACCCATTCGCCAGTCTTAACGTCAGGAGTATATTGCAAACAAACTTGTTTAACGATTCCTCCAAACTCAACTTTTCCCAAAAGAATTCCTTCCGATTCATGCATCTCAATTACTTTTCCTGGAATCGCTAAACACATAGGTTTCCTCCTTATATAGAAAGTCCTGCCTTGATTCTCGCATCGGCGATAACAGCTTGCCCCAGTGAAATTCCGCCATCATTTGCAGGAACACGATGATGAAAAAAAACTTGAAAGAGTTCGTCTTTCAGCAGCGCAATTGTCTTTTTCAGCAGAAGTGTATTTTGAAAAACACCTCCACTCAGTGCAACTCTGTTCAACTGATTCTTGTCCCTGATTCTGAGAACCATCCGGACAATCAAGTTTGCTACTGCATTATGAAAACGCGCTGAAATCTGTGAAGGCAAAATCCCGGCGTGGATGTCATTTACGATGCCAACAATTACCGGAGTTATTTCAATTGTGGTGTTGTCGTCTGATATATCAAATTCATAACGATTTGCTTCTTTTTCATCCGCAATCATTTCAAGTTCAATGGCAGCTTCCCCTTCATAATTGATGGAATCCCTGATTCCTAACAAGCTTGAAACAGCATCGAAGCAACGTCCCATGCTAGAAGTCAAAGGTGTCTGCAGTTTTTCAAGCACTTTCCAGATTTGAAAATCCAATCGTTTTGAAAAGTCCAAATCCAGATTCACGAAATCTTTCCCATATGCATGTTGCAGATATGTCGCAGCCATTCGCCAGGGTTCACGGATGGCTTTTGAACCGCCCGGCATTGGCAAGTATTGAAGATGTGCGACTCGCTGAAAGGTCTCCAGGCTTGCAATCATGAATTCGCAACCCCAGAATTTTCCATCCAACCCAAACCCGAGGCCATCCATTGCAACGCCGATAACATCGCCAGTAATTCCGTTGTCCGCCATACAGCTTGCAACATGAGCATGATGATGTTGAATACCAATCTTCAAAGGAATGGGGAGTTCGAGCGCATACTTCGTTGATAGATATTCGGGATGTAAGTCATAGGCAACCACTTCGGGCTCGATATCGAATAGCTTTTTGAAGTGCTCTATCCCTTCTTGAAATGATCTCAGTGTTTCGAAATTTTCCAGATCACCAATGTGATGACTGACAAAAGCATAATTCTGCTTTGCTAGGCAAAACGTGTTTTTCAGTTCAGCACCACAAGCGAGTATTGGAAGCGACATAGAAAAAGGAAGTGTCACCGGATCAGGCGCATAACCACGAGACCGGCGGATAACGCATGGCTTACCAGATGAAACTCGGACAACAGAGTCGTCACAGCGGACGTGTATTTCTCGATTATGAGTCAGAAAACAATCAGCAATCTTCGCCAGTCTTTCGATGGCAACACAATCATCATATGTGATCGGTTCGTCCGAAATATTGCCGCTCGTCATCACCAATGGACTATTGAATTCAGCCATTAACAAATGATGCAGCGGAGAGTAAGGAAGCATGAAACCGAGGGAATGAATCTTAGGTGCAACACTTTCGGGAATGTTGCATCCGTCTTTCTTTCTTAAAATTACTATCGGACGTCTATATGAAGTTAGCAGCGCCTCTTCTTCAACATTTACTGAACAAAATTTCCTGATCGCTTCATTATCCGCGGCCATCAATGCAAATGGTTTCTCTTCGCGAAATTTTCGGGCTCTTAAACATTGACACTGCATTGTTATTCATCGCGTCGCAGCAGAGGTGATATCCTCCAATACCTTTTATTGCAACGATATTTCCGTTTCGAATTCTACGTATCGTTTCATTGAATGCATCATCCGCGTGTAATACGTTTCCACTCTGATCTACAAATCTGAGTTGCGGGCCACATTTCGGGCAGGCGTTCGGCTGAGCATGAAAACGCCGATTTTCAGGATCGTGATATTCACGGTCACAATCAACGCACATACGAAACAATTTCATCGTAGTCATTTTCCGATCATAAGGAACATCTTGAATGATCGTAAATCTGGGTCCACAATTTGTGCAATTTGTGAATGGATATCGATATCGCCTGCTGTTTGGATCAAAAATCTCATCCAAACAATCCAAGCAGGTGCCTACATCGGGGGAGATCCGCACAAGTCTTTCTTCGAGATTTGAACTCTCAACAATTTGAAAATGCTCAAATCCGATCGGACTTAAATTGTTGTCTGATTGAATCGATTCTATATGAGCGAGCGGGGGTGACTGGCTTTTCAGAGCGCCCAAAAAATTTTCTATCGCGGTTCCTTCTCCTTCGACTTCTATATGCACACCACGAGTATTGTTAGAGACATGGCCGGTTAGCTCGTGCTCCCTGGCAAGTTTGTATACGAATGGTCTGAAACCGACTCCTTGCACCATTCCTTGAACGTGAATATGCATTCTTTGAATCATACTTAAATCTCTGGAGACAACCTCCGTAAGCGTGCGTTACTGCGGCTGTACTGTAATATCGAAAGATACTCTCAGCTCATCCTTCAGTTTTAGTGTGCCTCCAGCGACAGAAACGAGCTTGATGTCGTAATTCGTTTGGCGTAGCGGAAAGTCACCATATGCGCGGACCTGATCACCATTTACAGTAACCTGAGCTTCAATTGTCTCGAGCCGAGTTTCTCCATGCAAAGTAAAATTTCCTTGAATTTGAACACGATACTGATTTTCAAAAATCTTTTCCCCTTCGATGCTTGTGCTTTCAAAAGTGATTTCAGGGAATCGATCGATTTCTAAAACATCCTCACGCATTGTTTTTTCGATCTCCTTTCGATCTTTACTACTAATGTCCCCGGTCACTTCAATCGAATCAGCGCGAATCATCACTTTCAGTTTTGCGCTTTTAGGATCATCTGGCACAAAAGCTAAGTTCACCGGTTGGGTTTCTGATGGAAAAGGTTGGATCGTGTCCAAAAGATGATAACAAACCGGAGGCAAATGCCTTGACTGTAATTCTGCTGCGAGCAGAATTAATTTTTCCATTAATGATTGTCGTTTCCATGATGTTCCTTGATATGCGTATCGAGCAGATCCTGAAGATTCGCGTCACACCTTCGAATTACCTGCCCATTGTGTAATTCAACAGAATCTACAAGAATTTCCTCGCCCGATAAAATCTCCACTTCACTTGAAGAGCAGGAAAGGCAGTTAAAATTCGGAAGTTCAATTTCGCCTTCATTTGAACATCGTTTGCAACGATATTTGATCGGTACTTGATCTACTTCAATCGTTGCTGTTTCCGCGTTCGTATCACGAGCTACCAATTCGAACGCGAACCGAAGACTATCTTGTGTAACGTGTTGCAAACGGCCCACTCGAACTCGAATCGATGTGATGTTTTCGCCACCAGCAGCATCTTGAGCGACACCTAAAATTCCTTCAGCGAGCGCTAATTCGTGCATCTTACATCGACCTGAGTTTTAAGTACCTTTCTAAATCTGGCATCACAGTTGAAAGTCCCATTGCGAGCGGATCCTCAAGTTTGTCGATATCCATATTTGGAAACACTGCCCTTAAACCATCTTTTACATATTCCCGAGTTTGTGGATTCGCAAGCAGAATACTTGCACCTGCAACAATCATTGCAACCCCGGCAGCTGCTTCAAAAAATTCTTTGTTGTCCAGTAAGCTTTTTCCAAATCCGTTCCCTTCCATGTTGTTCCTCCTTTTGGATTATTACGATTACGTTAGTAACTGTTTCTCTTTTGAGATCGATTCGACAAGTGATTCAATGAGCTCAACTGCTTCGTCAACTGCGGACTCAACTGGCTCACTTAACCCCATGAGTCCTTCTTCGGGTCCAAGCGTTTGGGGTTCGCAACCAACAATCAAAACGCGTTTCACTTGTCCTCCCATAGCGTGAATTAGCTGAAATACCTTCATAGGATTCATTCCATGCGTCTCTACATTGGCATCCTCCGGCGAAGTCAATTCAACTTCAGGTTCAATCGTGTAAAGAGTGCCTGGCTTTCCACCGCGCGGCAATGCATCAACGAGAATTGAAAAATCATTTTTATCATCCATCAAGGCATACGCCAGATCGAAGCCACGAATACCGAAGTCCACAACTCGAACATTCTCAGGCATCTTCCGTTGATATAGCTTTTTGACGACTTCACATCCAAAAGCGTCATCACCAAAAAAGATGTTTCCAATTCCAGCGATCAATATGTTGGTCATAATGGTTCCACTTCTTCAGGTGTAAAAAAGAATCGGTGTCCGGGTTGTCTTAATTCACCCATATCTTTGCCGGGATCATCTTCAACAATAACTGCTAGATGTACGACACCGTCATAGTCTTCTTCGATCGCTTCAACGATTGCAGTGCGTCCAGAAAGTGCAAGATCCATAATGTCGGCAGTTTTTACAGGCCACAACTTCACACGACTTCCCTTTTTAACATCAATCCCTAACACTTGAACCTTCTCAACCGGCGGTTTGCTTTCATAAGGATTCCAGTTAGCATCCACAGGCTCCTCCTTTGGATCCGGATCCCGGATTACTCGTTTGAGACCGCGAACCGCTCCATGCATTTTCATAAACTGTTCTGGTGGAATCGATTCTGTCCTTTCCAATAGTTTGCGTGCACGTTCGTCAACCCGCCGCATTTCTGCCTTTTCTTGATCTGTTAAAGTCAGAATCCGCAGACTTAAAATTTCATCGATCTCTGTTGAATCAAACAGATCACCGGCGCTCTCTTCTGCAATTTGTGGATAGTCGTACAGAATAATGGGCGAGGCGATCATCATACTTCGCTCTCCCTCATTTCCTGCAAGAACAGGCCAGTTTCGAATGTTATGACACGATTTTGCGAAAGCTAGAAATTCTACCGGTGGATCAAGCAACGAAATAAATTCACCATCTCGAACACTGAGAATGCAATGAGTTGAAACAAGGGAATGCATTAGAGCTTCATCACGGCCCTGCGATTCAGCATTTTCAAAATTTGTCTCATTCAAAACACAAACCGTTAACTTGTATGCTTGATCGGCAAGCTGCTCTGCGCTAATTTCAACTACGCCTTGAACCTCTTCGCAGCGCAAGACTGCTGACCCTTCTTGTTTTTGCATCGATTCGAAACGGAAAGGAAATCTTGTGACGTTAGAATTCAAAGAAGACAGCTTCGTTTCAGGAATTTCAAAAGTTTGTTCTTTAGCTTCTTGCCAGGATTGATTGCCAGTTTCACGCGAAACAAGTTGCAGAAACCGAAGCCGTACATTAAATGAAGCATTGGCCGTCCCTTTCAAAATACATTCTGTTTGCATTGAAGAGGGATCGTTTTCGCTTTGAAGCTTGCTGTAAGAAGGCGGATAAAGTGCACCGAAAGTCCATCGATGCCGGTTCTTTACAGCCGAGGCACGGTATGGATACAGAAGATAACCTTCATATAAAATCGCATTTGCGATCTTTTCCACTAATTCAAGATTCATGACGGTTTTCACCGGAAGAACATTTTCAAGAACTTGTTCCCATGTTGCAAATCCATGTTCCATTTTGTGTTCATAAAGGCGTTGAAATATATCCTTTCTGAGACAAAGCCATACTGAGTTTGGATAATAGTGCTCCATCATCTTCTTCCACACATCGACTGGAAGGCGATAACGAGACTCCTTTTCCCACGAAATTTGTGTGACCTGCATCGCAGCATTTTCATCTTCATAAAAAATGGAACCACTGAATAAAAACGATAACGGTACTTCACCGCCTTCAAGCCCATAAAAATACTTGGTTGCTGCAACGTTAAAATCGAAAGTACATATCACTGGAAGATCGATCACTGTGCTGCCGATAAATCGCGGGATGCCCACACTCGCGTGAGTCCAGAGCATGGTTCTGAGTGTTTGACTCCAGCGCTCTGGTTCTCCAAAAATCTCATACATCTGCTTCTGTTCTAACGGATCATAATGACGCTTCGTTGATTCGATCATGATCTGACATCGCAGCATTACCGAATGAATGGTAACGTTCTCATTATCGGCAGTGATCCTGAGCTTGAATGCAATCAACGGAGACGCAGCATACGCAACAGGTTCAGCTCCTTCTACATCAAAATTCAGATCAGGCATTATTTATTATTGATCTCAGTGCTGTGTCACCGCTGTTGAGAACAAGACTGTTTTGTTTTAGCGTTTCAAAAAATTGATAAATTTCCTTCCATACATCAGTGCCGCCTGAAAGACCTTTCCATTTCGAGCGGATTAAGCCAACCAACTTAAAGCATTGATCGATCGGTGTAATAAAATATTCCGGTTCTTTTGGCATCCGGTTTACAAGCAATGCTTCCACATCCGGATTCATTTTCTGAAGAACCGGATTCTGTTGAATAACATCGTTCCATGAATCCAAACGAAGCAAAGATTCAGTTGCTCCCGCTGGACTTGGATAGAGAACAATGAATTTGTTGTGCATTGAGCTGAAGAAGAAAAAGGCCATGCTGATCGGAATCAGGAGCTCGTCCCATTGTTCGTTGGTTAAATGAAAGTCAGTGAGGATCCTGCTATCGCGGGGGATCCGTCTGAATTTGGACCCTTGTTGGTCGCTGAAAAGAATTGAGCAAGCATCGCAAGAGCAAACAATTTTCCGCGATGATGGCTCGATCAGATGTTGATGCTGTGAGGGGAGCCCGAGGCTGCAAAGATCACATTGCTCCTGGGGTTCTTTTTCCTTTATGAATTGGCGGAGAACTCCAAATCCTTGTTTCATTTAACCACCAGAAATCCGGAATTTTATGACGCCGGCAGCGCAATTTTAGTGCGGCCATGCTCCATTAATAATGGAAAGGGCTCTAAATGTAGCGCTGGTTTATCAAGGCCTCTTCCCGCTCTGAGTACGTCATACTTTTGTCCACATGCCGGACAGGTAAGGGCTGACGGTTCTGCAAGGATCGCGCCTCGCAGAGTGCTTGTGCAATCCGGACATGTAGTACTATATGCATAGTACGACTCTTCAATCCGGCAAAACAAGACAGGCTGGCCGCTGACTTCCAGCGTTTTCACCATTCCTTGAGTGATTGCATCCAGCCCGCTTACTTCCTTCCACCCTCCCTGCGGTTCGTTTTCCATCTTCAACTTTTGAATTGGCACAAAGCCGGAAGATAGCTTCGATTCCACGACTCCTTCCACACTCAAACTATTCACATCGGGAGCATACTCATCAATTGCTTCTTCAATCGCAAGTTTCAGTGTCATTGCGGAGGACGGACATCCATTGCAGCTACCTTGCAATCGAAGACGTACATCTCCGGTGTTGGAAATATCAATGAGATCAACATTCCCACCGTGTGATTGAAGATAGGGACGCACTTTATCGAGTGCATTCAGCACCCTTGTTTTCAAATCAACAGGATGGAGTCCGTAAAGCAAAAGGAGAGGGCCGATCATGACATCCCGGCCAATCTGATCGGTGAGTGTCTCCCCGTTTTCAGATTGCCATAAAATTTCCATGATGCGTTCTAATCCGGCACCATGAGCTTCCATGAGCAACTGAACCAGTTCCCTGGCAGTGGCTCGAATATCCGGGTCGGCGTAACTTTCTATTTTAGAGATCAGCCCTTCGATTTGCTGTATCCGCTGCGGAAGTTTTCGATCATCCGGCATATGAAATCAGCGCCTTAAAGCCGCGGTCCAAATGTTGGAGAATGCCGAACTTGAATTTCTTTTCCATTTCCGAGATACATATGGACACCGCAAGGCAGACACGGATCAAAGCTTCTTACGGCTCGCATAATGTCAATGCCTTTGAATTTGTCGGGACCATTTTCTTCAAAGATTGGAGTATTTTGTACCGCATCTTCGTATGGTCCGGGAGTTCCATAAATATCACGCGGATTTGCATTCCATGGTGTCGGTGGATACGGATGATAGTTCGCGATTTTACCATCACGAATCACAACATGATGTGAAAGAACGCCACGAACTGCTTCATGGAATCCACAACCGATGGCATCCTCAGGAACTGTAAACTCCGACCAGGTTTTTGTTCTGCCTGCATGCAATTCGGCAAGAGCTTGTTCAACAAAATAGAGTGCTGCTGCTGCTGAATAAGCCTGGAAGTATGTTCTTGCGCGATCACGTTCAATCGCATTACTCCACTTTGGAATTTTCCATTCGAATTCAACTTCAGGAAGTGTCGCAGTTTTTGGAAGATAAATTTTTACACTATTTCCCGTTGCTTTGAGATATCCGATGTCTACCAATCCAGCTTTGGCAGTTGCCCAGAAGCGCGCAATGGGTCCACCACCGGTATCAAGAGCAAGATGATCGCCTGTGCGTTGATCAAGCCAACGGGGCGACATGACCCAAGTGTATTTGCCATTGAAGTCCCGTTTTTGTGGACGCGGAACTGTGGTTTGATTCCATGGATGGTTTTGATCTACAGGATTACCCAATGGATCAGTCTTAACAAACTTTTCAGCATTTTCCCATCCATCGTAGAACGAACTGCCAAGTAGAATCCGAATGTTCAGATTGATATCGACCAGATCTGTTGTTACAAGTTCGCCGTCAACAACAACACCAGGCGTCACGTACATTCCACGTCCCCAATTGGACATGTTCTTGTATGTGTAATCGCACACATTAGGATTGTTGAAAGATCCCCAACATCCAAGAAGTACGCGTCGGCGTCCTACTTCTTCATAACCGGGCAACGCCTCGTAGAAGAAATTAAAAAGATCATCATGAAGAGGTACGACCTTCTTCATAAATTCACAATATTTCATCAAACGAACTAGATAATCAGTAAACAACTGAATCGTAGGTGTTGTTCCCACTCCACCCGGATAAAGTGTTGAAGGGTGAACATGTCTTCCTTCCATGAGACAGAACATCTCGCGCGTGTACCGGCTTACATGAAGAGTTTCGCGATAGAATTCGCCAGTAAATGGGTTGAGCGCCGTCATAATGTCAGAAATTTTTCGATAGCCGTGCAATTTGGCGTTCGGTGCTTCCGTTTTTTGAGCTTTATCCCAAACACTCGGGTTTGTTTCCTTGACCATCTGTTCGCAGAAATCAACACCTACGAGATTGTCTTGAAAAATATTGTGATCGAACATGTATTCGGCTGCCTCACCAAGATTTACAATCCATTCACCAAGAACAGGAGGGCGGCACCCAAAAGCCATATTCTGAGCATAGGTTGCACATGTCGCGTGATTGTCTCCACAAATCCCACAAATACGGCTTGTAATAAAATGCGCATCACGCGGATCTTTTCCTTTCATGAAAATGCTGTATCCACGAAAAATGGATGAAGTGCTATAACATTCAGCAACACGCCTGTTCGCAAAATCAATTTTCGTGTAGATTCCGAGGCTTCCGACAATCCTTGTAATCGGATCCCAATTCATTTCAACAAGATTTTGTTTTTGAGTTGGAGTTTCTGATCCTGTTTTAGTCGCTGTTGACATAGTAGTCTCCCTAATACGATTTCGGCCGATAACCGGTTGTTAGTTCAGGACGGGGATGCCGCCATTTCGGTTCTTGATTGAGAGTTGAGTTTGTAATTTTTCGAAGTGATCGGATTACACGTCCATATAAACCGCTCGTAGCAGAAGATAATTTTCCGCCGGGAGGCTCATCCATGAATGGCATAAACTTATCCGGAAATCCTGGCATCGTACAGCCAATACAAATTCCACCGACATTAGGGCATCCACCAACACCATTCATCCATCCACGTTTCGGAACATTGCAATTGACTACAGGTCCCCAACATCCGAGTTTCACAATACATTTTGGGGAACCATATTCTGTTGCAAAATCTCCTTGTTCATAATAGCCAGCACGATCGCATCCTTCATGAACCGTTTTTCCAAAGAGCCATGTTGGCCGTCCCGCTTCATCCAGAGGAATCATGGGAGATAACCCTGCAGCTTGATACAGTAGATAAAGGACAGTTTCCATGAAATTATCAGGTTGAACCGGACATCCAGGCACATTCACAATTGGGATTCCTGCTTTCGACTTCCAATTCCAACCCAAATAATCAGCAAGACCCATTGCCCCGGTAGGATTGCCAGCCATTGCATGAATTCCACCGTAAGTTGCACAAGTCCCGATCGCGACCACAGCAAGTGCCTTTGGCGTAAGCCAATCGATCCATTGATTTGTAGTAATTGGCTGCCCTGTTTTCTCATCATAACCAAGAGCCGCCCAATATCCTTCGCTTTTAATCTTTTCATTCGGAATCGATCCTTCTACTACAAGAACAAACGGATCGAGTTTTCCTTCTTTACCGTCCCAAAACGGTTTCATAAAAGCATCACCTACGTCGTAGGCAAGGACCGGATTGTGCAAATGAACTTTCGGAAGGCCTGGAATTGCACCAAGAATTACATCCTCGATGCTAGGCTGCGTTGCGCCTGTGATTGCGACTGAATCGCCATCACAGCCCAAGCCGGCTGTAATCCACAAAATGTGAATTTCTTTAACTGCAGGAGCACGCTGTGTTATGCGCCCGTATGGCACAGTTTCTGCTGGCATGATTCTCCTCCTTTTCCAAAGGACTTAGAAGCGTTAACTGATCGTACAAACAGATATGCAAGAAGGTGTCTAATACTTTCGTAGAAGTGATATGGTTGACCATTTTTCACCGGCAACCTACATGAAAAAGATTCTGGCTGTGAAGAACCAATTGAGAGACACAAATATTTTATGTCTTTGTTCAGTTATTAACTGTCGGGTGAATCCCCCCACATTTTCTAAGCGTGTCAGGAATAACACCTACAACACGTTAGATTTCTACATGAATGCCATATGGATAACGATTTTTTCTGCACAAATTGTGACGGTTGAAGATGAAATAAACACCTATGTTTAATAGGTCAGGAGGAAAAACATGGCTGACGATAATAAATCTAAGACAAATTCAAAGGAAGAATTACCGAGTCATACACCTGGAACTCGGAAAGGTGAAGACATAATAAAAGAAGAAGGAAAAGAACCGGGTCGCTATGATACTGAGGAAACGGGTGCAGGGCGTCCAGCTGGTAAATCAACTGCGAGGGACTCTACCAGTATTAATCCACAAGATCCTGTTGATCCCAAGAGTCCGAAGCTACCACCCGCGTGAAGATAGCGTTTTACCTTGTAAGTAAACCAGTCTCCAGCGCGTAACGAATTAGATCGGCACGGCTATGGAGTTCTAGTTTTTTGGTCATGCGGGCGCGGTATGTTTCCACGCTTTTAACGCTGATCGAAATTTCTTCGGCTATCTGGTGATGTGTGTAACCGCGAGCGAGGAGTTTTAAAACTTGATACTCCCGCTCGCTCAGTTGGCCGTGTGCATGTTTCCGTTTTCCATTTGCTGGAAATAGCGTATCTTCCGCCTGGGAAGAATCAATGAAAGTTCGTCCGTGGTTGACTGCCCGAATCGCTGAAATCAATTCAGAATCAGCTGCTTTTTTGACAATATAACCGGTTGCTCCTGCTGCCAATGCGGAGCGCACATAAACGGGATCTTCATGCATTGTGAGAATAACGATTCGCGTTTTCTCACAATTTTCACGAATTTTCTCTGTTGCAACAAGGCCGCCGCTCCCTGGCATCGTAATATCCATGAGAACGATGTCCGGCGAGAGCTTTTTCGCCAACGTAAGAGCTTCTTCACCATCGGATGCTTCTCCGACAACTTCCATGTCTGAGCGTTCGCCAATCAGCATGCGCAAACCGGAACGAAAAAGAGTGTGATCGTCAACGATCAGAATGCGAATTTTTGCCATTTATTTTTTCTCAATCGCTCGATTGTTACAAACCATCTTTTGGAAGTCGAACAAGAACTTTTGTACCTTTGTTCGGTGATGATTCAAAAAATAAGGTGCCTCCCAATAATGAAGCACGTTCGCGCATCCCATGAATTCCAAGATGATTGGATGCCGTTGATGCTTTCAATGCTTTTTCTACTTCAAATCCACGGCCATTATCTTCAATTGATAATAAGATTTCATTTTCATTTTGCTCTAGAAAAAAATGTACATTTTTGGCCCCTGAATGTTTTGCGATATTTGTCAGGGCCTCTTGTGAAATACGGAACAATGCAGTTTCAGCGGTCAGAGGAAGCCGTTCTGAGTCAACACCCCGGCTTTTGAAATCGATCGAGATATTGAAAGAGCGTGCAAAGTCGGATACATGCCTTTTCAATGCTACGATCAAGCCTAAGTCATCCAGAATGATTGGCCGCAATCCTTTAGCGAGTCTTCCAACATCATCGAGCGTCTGCGCTGTAATACTGCGAAGCCGGCTTGCCTCCAGTTTTGCTTTTTTCAAAGTTCTCGCCTCTTCAATGATGCGAAGTCCAACAAGTAATGCGCTCAGGGATTGTCCGGTTTCATCATGGAGTTCACGCGCAATCCATCTACGATCCTCTTCCTGACCTGAAAGAATTCGTTCCAACAGGCGGATCCGTGTTTCATCCGCTTGTTTTCTTTCAGTAATATCCCGAATAATTCCGGTGTAATAATCATTTCCATTTGCATGCCATGCAGACAGAGATATTTCCATAGGAAAATCGGTGCCGTCTTTTTTCATTCCTGACATTTCTGAGGTTTTGCCAACGATTTGCAAAATATGTGAGAGTTGAAGACCTTTTCCGCTTTCCTTAAATCGTTCCGATACTAGAGAATCCAAAGGCTTTCCGATCATCTCATTTTCAGAAAACTGGAAAATTTGTTCCGCACCTTTATTCCAGGAAAGAATTGTACTTTTGTCATCGGCAACAATGATTGCATCTCTCGCGGATGCAGCAATAGACCGGAATCTTTCTTCACTCAGTTGTAATGCTTTTTCAGCTTCCTTTTGTGCTGTTACATCGCGCAGAAACCAGTGGATCCCTGTAAGCGAGCCTTCAGGATTATGGATCGCTCCAACTGTAATCAATGCATAAATCACAGAACCTTTTTGGGGTTGAAGACGAAGCTCGATCCCTTTTATAATTTTCTTTTCTTTTAAGTTCGATATCTGTTCCCGCAAAACCTTATGATCCAATTCATCTATAAATAACATCAGTGTTAAGCCAAGGAGTCCCTCATTTTGTATTTGAAAGAGTTCAGCTGATGAGAAATTAAACTGTTGAATCCGAAAATAAGGATCAGTTAACAAATAAGCATCGGGAGCATGTTCAAAAAGTTCTTGATACCGTTCTCGCTCAATGTCCATAATCTCGCGCATGGACATCAAGTCCTCATCTTTAACACGCAATTCTTTTTCGACAAGACGAAGCTCTTCTAATAAAACGAAAAGGTCTTCAAAAGCCTCGGAGAGTTTTTCTTGCTGCTGAAAGCCGCCTCTTTGAGTTGATAATGAGTCAACTCTTTCACAGGCTGCTCGAATGTGTTGGCCTAGATCTTCGAAGTTTAATCCTGTGCGTTCCTGTAACATGATCTTGTTGGAAGCTTGTTAACTCACTATATCATTTTTTTTTGCGAAGGGACCGCAGACTTCTAGTCCGCATCTTTCTAAGCCTTACTGAGTAGATAAAGTACTACTTCGCGGGTACGGCGGGAGTAAATGCCTGGCGCACCGAGGCAGGAAGGGCAACCGTTTTCGCACACACAGTTCCGTACCAGAGTTTCAACTGCAGCAAGTAAGTTGCGGTTTTGCTCAAAAAGCGTTTTGCTGAAGCCAATTCCGCCCGGATATTTATCATACAAATAAATATTCGGTTGAAAAGCAAGTCGAGAGCGCTCGGCAGTCTCAGGCCGTCGAAGCTGCATTTGATAGATTTTATGATCCTGCACAGTGTCAATGACAGAAACTCCAAGATCCCGCAAATCACACATCAGTGAAATGACTGCGATTCCTCGCAAAGCATATGCAAATCCACGGACTCCATCGATTTTTTCTTCCGAATCGAACGGCGCCTTTTCCAAGACTTCACGTGGAATGCTGAACCAGAATGCTGTTGTATGCCATTCATGTTCAGGAAGACTTAATTCGCCGGAACCAACATTTTCCAGCGTGAAGAATTTTAACTTCTTGAATCCGACCACTTCTTCAGTGATTTGAATTTCACCATGTGAAGGCAGAAATGTATCACGTTCATGCTGCTCAAATATTTCGAGAACCTGAACATCGGTATACGTAATAGCATCAGTGTAATAATCTGCCTTAACTGGACGAACAAAAGCTTTACGGCCATCAAAATCAAGCTGATCGACGTAATAAGGAATGCCTTCGCACATATAAACGGCTTTTTCATGAAGTGTCGTTAATGCGCTGCTGAAATCCACTTCAGCAATAATTTCGTCGCCTCGTTCCGTATTAACAACAAGAAAATTATCCGAACTGATTCGACGCAAACTAACAGCGTTCGCAGGATAAGCTTCGTTGATCCAGTGATGTGCATCACCGGCTTGATGGACGAATCCTTCTTCTTTCAAAAATGTGAGGATTTCATCAAGATTTTCGCGGCCATATTTTTCTTCTCCGCGAAAAGGTAATTCAAAAGTGGAACACTTGATGTGATCTACAAGAATGTGCAAGTTATCCGGGTTGATTCTTGCATGTTCAGGTGATGCGCCGAAAAAGTATTCCGGATTGGACATTAGGAATTGATCAACAGGTGAAGAACTTGCAACAAGAACTGTCATGGAAGGACGATCGCGGCGACCCGAGCGTCCTGCTTGCTGCCATGAACTGCTAATTGTCCCGGGATAGCTTGCGAGCACGCTGGCATCAAGCGAACCAATATCAATTCCAAGTTCGAGAGCATTCGTGCAAACAACACCCCGAATTTCACCCGATCGCAAACCTGCTTCAATCTCACGCCGCACCGAAGGCAAATAACCGCCACGGTAACCGCGGATTTCACCTTCCTTCAAAACGTGACCCGTTTGGCGTTCCTTTAAATAGGTCAACAATATTTCCATGATCAACCTGCTTGGCGCAAACACAATCGTGTGTTGATCGTGATCCAGATAAAAATTGGCAACCGCTTGTGATTGTTTTACAAAAGAACGCCGGATTCCAAGCGCTGCATTGACGACAGGAGGATTCAGAAAAACAAAATGCTTTTCGCCTGCAGGTGCTCCATTTTTAGAAATCAAATCCACAGGCGCTTCGAGAATCTGTTCGGCATGTTCCTTCGGATTTGCAATCGTAGCAGAACAACAAATAAATTGAGGATGGCTTCCGTAGAACTCACAAATCCGTTTTAGGCGTCTTACTACATTTGTCACATGAGAGCCGAACACGCCGCGGTATGAATGCAGTTCATCGATCACAATAAACTTCAAATTTTCAAACAATTTCTGCCACTTTACATGGTGCGGAAGGATGCCTGAATGGAGCATGTCAGGATTCGTAATTACAATATGTCCGTTCGCGCGGATCGCTTGCCGCGCATCGGCAGGAGTATCGCCATCGAAGGTAAACGCTTTTGCTTCCGGCGCGGCAATATTCAACAGCGTTTGCAGTTCTGAAAGTTGGTCTTGAGAAAGTGCCTTTGTTGGAAATAGATATAATGCGCGCGCTGTTGGATCTTCAAGAATTTTGCAAACAGCAGGCACGTTGTAGCAAAGCGTTTTTCCCGATGCTGTAGGAGTTATGATGACGATATTCTTTCCTTCAGAAAGAAGTTGCCAGGCTTCGAATTGATGAGTGTATGGGAGATCTATTCCCCGCTCTTTTAAAGCCTGAATGATGCCTTCAGGAATGAAACCTGGATATGGAACATTCGTGGGAGGTTTTGCTGGAATGATTCTGTGGTGTACAACGTTTTCGCCAAACTGTCTTTTAAATTGTTCCAAAACATTATTGAAATTCATGGTGTAACGCCGGCGTTACCGGCTCCATCGTACTGCAAAAAAGCCATCTGTGTTATCACGATGAGGAAGTAAGATCATTCTTTCTTCTTCTTTAAACTCGGGATGCGCTGTCACAAATTCGTTCGCAACGTCTTCAGTTTCTTCGGGTTCAAAACTACAAACAAGATAAACGAGATTTCCATTTTCTCCGACATATTTAACGCACGACTCTAACATTTGCAATTGCAGTTCCTTGAACTTTTTAAATTCCGATTCCTGCCGCCACCATTTTATTTCGGGATGCCGCCTGATTGTCCCTAAACTGGAACATGGCGCATCAATTGTAACGAGATCAAAAGCTCTACTAAAAGGTAGAGTGCGTGCATCAGCTACGATTGGAACAGCAGATCGAATCTGCAGGCGGTCGATATTTCGCTGCCACATTTTCATGCGTTTTAATTCAGTGTCCAGTGAAACAATCCTGCCACTATCTTTCATCCGAATTGCTAATTGTAATGTTTTTCCACCGGGAGCTGCCGCAATTTCAAGAACGTTCTGGCCTGACTGAGGCCGCATGAGTTCACCGATCAATTCGATCCCAGCATCGTGAATGTAAAATTCTCCAGCTTCAAAGGAATTTGTTAGCTGAGGCGCCCCTTCTTCTACAACAAATACAGCAGAATCGGGCGCAACAGGCACAGCAGAAATTCCTTCATTTTTCAAATGCTGAAGGACTTCAGGTGGGCTAAATCTTAATTCATTCACACGTAAATATACCTGTGCCGGCTCATTATTTTTTTCCATGAGCGCTTTCGTTTCTGATATCCCAAACCGATTTGTCCATCGCTGAACAAGCCACTCGGGATGCGAATACGAAACTGCAAGTGATGCGACATCATCTGCTTTCGATATCACTTCAGTATCTTTTTTCGATTGCACTGCGCGTAAAATTCCATTAATAAAGGAAGAAGCTGAAGTCATTCGGATCCGTTTGCTTAGATTCACAGTTTCATAAATCGCAGCATGAACTGGAATTCGCGTAAATAAAAGTTGATAGACCCCTAGCTGGAGCAATACCAGAACATTGGAATCGATTGAACCCACCGGGCGCCTGGAGAATTGTTGAATGATATGCAATAATTTGCTGCGCCAACGAAGAGTGCCCATGACAAGATCTGTGATCAAACGCCGATCGGCAGGATTTGAAATCGAAGTAAGCGAATTCTGCAGTAAAACAGCGGAATTTGATTGACGTGCCTCAAGCTTTTTCAGAATGTCATAGGCGACAAATCGCGCGTTCCATTCTCTCATTGACTTCTTACCGGGAAATTGTAATTTTTAGTGGGCATCGTTATCATAATTTAACCATGAAAATCGGAACTGTCTTTGCGCTTCTAACTCTTTTTGCTGCTTCGCTTACTCACGCTGCATCTACACAATGGATCACTGACTTCGATCAAGCATTGGCTGAATCAAAGAAAACATCAAAGCCGATATTTCTGGATGTTTTTGCCGATTGGTGTACATGGTGTCATAAGCTGGATAAGGAAGTTTACTCTGATCCAAAATTCACCTCCTACATGCACAATTACATTCTTGCAAGAATTGATTCCGAAGACGGTAAAAAAGGAAGCGCCGTTGCTGAAAAATATAAAGTTGACAGCCTACCAACGATGCTTGTTACTGATGGATCCGGGAATGTACTCAATCGTATCAGCGGCTATATGAATACTGCGGAATTGATAGAAGAACTTGAACATGTCCGAAAATTACTCGAAGTTGAAATGAGAGAGCCAGCAAAGGCTGATGCCTCTTTCCTGCTGGCAAGTACATATTTGGAACGCCAAATGTATATGGAAGCTCAGCAACGATATCAAAAAGTTTTAACGTCCGCTTCGTCAACGTCGGTTCAAAAGGAAAAAGCTCAATTTTCAATCGCTCTGGCAGATTATTATCTAGGCCGTCGTGATCAGGCACTGAAAGCTCTCGATCAATATTACACAGTTTATAAAAATGGCGCTTCTGATGAAGATGCTTTGCTACTTTCCTCCCAAATTCATATTGAAATGAATTCGAATCAAAAAGCGCTCGAATATTTGCGTACATTTATGAAGCGTTATCCGACAAGTGGAAATGCAGTGCGCGCCAAACAAGTTCTTTCGGCGCTTGAACAAGAATGCCCCAGTTGCTAGTAGGGGCGGGTCTTAGACCACGCCCGTTATCGTCTAGTACGTCGTACTAACGCGGGCTGATCTTACGACCCGCCCCTACCACGTTTTTTTAATCGGATGGGCTTCTGTATTAAACGTTACCTTTGATAAATCAAGCGTCTCCGGCGGCGCAAACAGCAAATACAAATATTTCAACGTTTCAGCAAGAAAGAAGCTTTCCATCTCATCTTTCTTTTCCTTATTTTCAACGCTGCTAAGAGCTGCATATCCGGTATCTGTTCTGCAATATCGCAGGAGGCTGTCAAAGAAAGTGCTTCCCATTTCAAGATAGCGCGGGTCTTTTGTCATCGAATACAGATAGTAGGCTGATTCTATAATTTCGGGACGAAGCTTGTAACCATCATAAGTTATTTTGAGGGTTACATAATCTATTTCTTCCGGCTCAATTCCATGAATGGTCCACATTTTATAGGCCGAGTCTTGCAACTTTTTTGCGCGATTTAGATCGCCTGACAAAGCCAGCACTGCCGGGAAGAATGCATCCAATGCTCCAAATCGTGTGGAAATTCTTTCCGCCGTATTCATGTTTACGTATCCATACCAAAATCCTGTGGGAGCATCATCCGCTAGATGTTTATTAAGAGCTTTAATGCTTGTTTGCCACATTTGGTCTAATTCTTTGTCATCAAAAAGACGGGCACACTTTAGCAAATATTCGTAATAGGAATCAATTCCGCCGCTAATGTGACTGATGGAATCGATCCATTTTCCTGTTTCAACATTTATAGATGAACCCACAAGATCTTTTTCGGAACGACGCTTATAAAGCTCAACGACAGCACGTTTTGCTTTATCGTAGTAAACTGGATTTTTGGTCAGTTTACTGAGTGTTCCAAACTCTATGAGAAGCGTACCGATCTCGGCTGGATTCGTTTCAGCTCCCCGCACCACGCCGGTTTTTAAATTAATGAACATGTAAGGCATTCCGGTAGGAGAATCAAAGACCGGCAGCAATCGATTGCCAAGATCTACTGCCTTTTCTAATAAACGCTTATCTTCAGTGATTTGATATGTGCTGAGCAGCCCGCCTAAAATGCGGATCGTGATTTCAAAATTCTTAACGAAAATATCTTTTTCAAAGGATAAATTATTGACAACATATTCTTTTGTCTTATCGGCTTCTTCTTTAAGACCCATCAGATACATCGTATCCATTGCATCCACAGGAGTCATCAGCAAACTGACGCCATACCAATCGTGATGAGTTTTGCTCAAAGGCTTGAGCGCATCATGTCCCCATGCGTATTGTTTGTAGCCGTTCCACGAGTGCAGAAATTCCTGCCGCACTTTTTCCGCAAGTTGGACCTTGTCTGTGTCTGCTGAAACGGAAAAATGCATCAGCATGACTGAAATCAAGATAAATGCAAAAATTCGAAAGGTTTTATTCAATATGACTGTAGCCGAAGCTGTTTGAAAAAATTCATCCGATAGCTTTTGCTTAACAACAACTGCGTTCCATCCTCTAAATGCACCTGAAAGGTTCCACGCAGCCAATGCCTTAATTCACGAATGCAATTCACATTAACAATAGTACATCTCTGAATTCGAACAAAATTACTACTATAGAGTTGTTGTTCCACGCACTCCAGGGAGCTTTTCAGAGAACACACTTGTCCATCAAAGTGAACCTTCACGGAGTTTCGTGCTGCTTTAACCCAACTGATTTTATCCGGATCAACGAGCAGGATGCCTTCATGACACCGGATAGGTATCATACGATTGTTTTATCATGCTTCTCATCACTGTTCTCATATGCTTTTTCCGTAAAGAAAAGAGGCGCGACATTGCATCGCACCCCTTTTTGAGTTAGAAGAAAGAATCCAAAATAAAAGGCGCTTATCTTTGTTTTTGTTTTAACCTGCGGCACAGAATTTGAGATAAAGCAGGGTAACCATGATCGCTGTTGCGGAGATTGCCGCGGTCCAGTGCCGGTTTTTTGGCAATCCCATCCGGCCATCCAGGAGATCGAGTACTTGACGCAATTCCAAGATCAAATCGCGTGCTGACGCATAACGAGATCCACGCTTCTTTTCTAAACAATGCGAGATGATCCGATCAAGCTCTAACGGAATATCTTTCTTCAATTCCGAAAGTTTCTGCGGTTCTTGCTTCATGATGGCACTTACAGTTTCAAATACGGAAGGACGCCCGAATGCATATCGGCCACTGATCATCTCGTACAGTAAACAGCCCAAAGAAAAGATGTCGCTGCGGAAATCGGCATCATCTCCCGCTACCTGCTCGGGAGACAGATAAGGAGCAGAATTCATAACAGCTCCGACTCTTGGCTTGCTAAAACGAGTTAATCCGAAATCCAGGATCTTGATACATTCATCGGAAGTCACATAGATACTTTTTGGATTGAGGTCACCATGTACCATCCCGATGGAGTGAGCCGCGGCAAGGGCTTCAGCGATATCAATGGTCCACTGGACCGCCTTTTGCCAGGAAACTGGAAATTGGGACAATTTTGATTGGAGAGTTTGTCCTTCGATCAGTTCAGTAACCGCATAGCAGATGTTATTCTCCACTCCCACATCCCTGATGGCTAAAATGTTTTTGTGAGAGAGTTGAGCCAGTTCATTTACATGGAGTTTGAGAAGATTTAATCCTTCACGATCGCCGTGAGTGTTCGTGGATAAAACCTTGAGTGCTAGTTCTCGTTCAGATTGGATGTCCCTTACTCGATACAATTCTCCGGATCCTCTTATTACTAACCGAGAAAGGATTCGATACGGTCCGAATAGGGCTCCGATTGCTAAAATAGTGTTCGACATCTGGTGCATCATCTTTCCGTAGTAAATGGTTGGTATAATAAGGAAATACAATTCCGCGCCCAACACCCATTTAAGGGAGAAAAGAAAGCGAATATTTAGAGAGAAAAAATGTCTGTACGAAAAAAGACTACTTTCAATGAAAGTCTGATTCTCCTTAAACGGATCGAAGTTTTTACAAAACTCCCCGAAACATTACTGCGTAAGATTGCGCGAAAAATCGAGAAGGTGCGCTTCAATCCTGGAGAAGAACTCCAGGCAGAAAATCAACCTTGGAAAGCTTTATACGTGATTACTGAGGGAACAGCAGAAGTCTTTTTGGATGGAAGTTTAGTGACTCATAGAATTCCGGGAGATACAATCGGCGAACTGGCTTTAATTGATGATGACCCTTTTCGCATTTCTTTGATCGCAAAAACTCGTGTTACAGCGTTCATCTTAAAACGGGAAGATTTTCGGCGCTTGATGAGAAGTTTTTGGGCGAACACATGGAATTTCCTCCAGCTAATAGTAAAGCGGGTTAGGTATGTAATTGACATCCAGATCCAGGATAAAAATGAAAATAAACAGAAGGCAGAGATTCTAAAGAATTATTTTTTGGGACGTATCACGATGCTTGAAGGTGAGCGTGATACTTTGCTCGAAGTGTTAGACCGTTTACCAACAGGTGTAGTGCTAGTGGATCAGAGTAAAAAGATTATTCTTGCAAACAAAAGTGCCAAAACCGTTACTGGTCAAGGCAACGGGTTGATCATTAAGCGGAACGAAATACACGCCGTCAATGCTTTTGACAATAGGAAATTGCAGGAACTAATCCGAAAAGCATCATCTGACTTGAATGGATCTCTAGAAAATACTGGTGGAGCGTTGATGGTATCACGGAGACTTCACGCACAGCCATTGCCCGTATTGATTTCACCATTGCTTTCGCGAGAGTATTCGTTTGAAAACCATACTGCTGTCGCCGCGCTTTTTATCAGCGATCCGGATCTGGCAATTCCAGGTCCCAAGGAAATATTTCGTAAACTTTATGGACTCACTCCCACGGAGGCGCGATTATCTTCAGCACTGCTGCAGGGCAAAAATGTCATGCAAGTTGCAAGAGAATTTGAAATCAAGGTGAACACGGTCCGCAGCCATCTGAAATCTATTTTTTTGAAAACCGGTGCTAACCGCCAATCCGATTTAGTTCGGATTCTATTAACATCCCCACGGCTCGCTTCTTAGTCGGTGCGTTAGCCTTCAGCTAGAACAAAGTAATTAATCATCATCCGAATCAGAATCTTTCTTTTTTATGGCAGTTGGAGTGTCCTTAGAATCCCATAGGTTTCCGATGACATACGCATTCCGAATTTCACCGGCATCGAATTTCACTAAACTTTCGGAGTTTTGATCCCTGGAATAATTCTGTTCCTGCTGAAGATCTGTTTGTGAAAGGTATTTTCCTGAAAAATAGGAACCTCGTTGGGGTGCCGCCTCAAAGCTGTCCTGCGCCTCAGAGATTTTCGGCTGAACCGGTTTCGTAATCGAGTCGCTTGTTGTGGGCTTCGACTCTGGTTCCTTCGTTGTTTGAAATAGTCGGCTGAGAAAACGTATTTGCATGTAAGAATTCTCGACTATTCAGCACGTAAAATCAAATCTGATCTACCATCGTGCTTTCTTGTAGTGCTTTCGGATTATTCTGTCCTGGTAAAAGCGTTTCATATAATTAAGGCAAAAAAAGTCCGAGCAGTAAGCTCAAAAATCTTATATCTTATAAGAAGGAGGAAAATATGCGGATGTTCATTCTCTTAGTGTTTCTCCTTGCTTCAACAGCAATCTTTGGCGAAGAGCCACAATCCCAAGAGACCCCCAAAAAAGAGCCTCAAAAGAAGAGTATTCTCGTTTATCCAAAAGAACTCTTGAGACCCCTTCCTGAAGTAGACACATCGGATATGACAGGTAAACATGAAGTCGTTGAAGTCGAATCGACAAAATATCCTGCATTGAACATTCAATTGCCATCACTAGAGCAACGGCTGGCGATTGAAACATATGAATGGCAACCACCGTTACCATATCCGGAATACTATCAACGAGGCGGAAGTATACCCTCATTGTACGGAGTTCGAGAGCCATCGGGACAGCTTTTTAGCGCTCCAATTTCACTTGATGCAAATGAGGAAGAGAAAGAGGAAGAGAAGGATTGATTTTGGGGTTTGTAACGCTGGCATTGCCGGCAGAGCTCATACAGCCAGGGATGCACACGAAGGAAAACAATCTTAAAAGAAAATAATTTATCTACTTCGTGCTCTTCATGATCTTCGTAGGTAAGGGTTTAGAGCCGGCTGGAAGCCAGCGGTACAAATCCCGAATTAAACCTCACTCGCGCTATCTACGACAGGCAGCGACAAAAAGCTGGACGCATCATCGGCACATTGCTTTGCAGCTTCAAGATTCAAGAGATCGCACAGAATTAACTTCTTAGACTCACCGGCAAGTTGAACAATATGTCCAGTACGTTTTGCACTCCGATGAATAAAAAGCTGAATCGAACTAAACTCCCTTAAATAATGAACGGCATTTGTTTTGTGACGAAATATTTTACGCCACTGAGATGCAGTCCCTTGAATCCGGTCTAAAGTAACTCCTGCGCGAAACAAAGTAAGAAGGGTTCCAATCAGCAGAAAAATCGTTCCAATAATCAGGAAAACGATGGAGGGGATCGGTTCACGGTTGTGCGTTAATTCGGCGACTCCAAGATAAAATAGATATGCACCCATTGCCATCATCGGAATTGAAATAAATAAGTATGGCCCTCCCCCGCCGGTACGATACACTCGAACCGTATCAGATGCTTTTATTTTCATCTATTTGCGGCCAGTATATATCACGGTTTCAAGTGTCAGAAAATCCCATATGTTCCTTTTTATTTCTCTGATATAGTGTTTGCAGTCGACAGGAGGGATACGCATGCGCGGCATGTTTTCCGTCAAAAACCTTGACGACATTCTAAAAGAATCTGAAGCACCAAATCAGTCCCTGCGAAGAGTTCTCGGTCCAGTTCATATCACATTGCTTGGTGTTGGCGCTATCATAGGTGCCGGAATTTTTGCCACTATCGGAACGGCGGCCGCTGGTGATCTCCAACGAGTCGGAGCAGGGCCGGCGCTCATGCTTTCATTCGTGATTGCTGGAATTGTTTGCGCATTCGTGGCCCTTTGTTATGCCGAAATTGCGGCAATGGTACCCATTGCTGGGTCTGCATATACCTATTCATATGCAACATTGGGTGAGGTCATCGCGTGGATTATCGGTTGGGATCTCATTATTGAATACGGCGTAGGTAACGTCGCAGTAGCAATTAGTTGGGGTAATTATTTCAAAACCCTATCCCGCGAAATTGGGATAATCATCCCTGACTGGTTATCGGTTGACTATCATACGGCTCACAAAATCCCAGGCTTATTGGAAAGCGCACCACATATATTCGGCGTTCCAATAATCGTGAATGTACTTGCATTGCTGATTATCGCAATTATCACCGGGATCTTACTCATCGGCATTCGCGAAAGTGCCTGGTTTAACGCGGGAATGGTTGTTCTCAAGCTCATCGTGCTGACCTTCTTTGTCGTCATAAGCTGGAAGGCTATTGATTCGGGAAACTGGGTACCCTTCATGCCAAATGGGTGGGTGGGGGTTTTTCGAGGCGCCGCTGTCATCTTTTTCGCTTACATAGGATTTGATGCCGTCTCTACGGCGGCAGAAGAAACGCGTGATCCTCAGCGAAATCTTCCTATTGGTATTATTGCCTCACTCATTATCTGTACTCTTTTCTATATTTTGATCGCTGCAGTTTTTACCGGGATGATTCCTTATTCCGCGCTAAAAAATCTTCTATCTACGCAACAAGCGGAACCACTCACGATCGCGATGGAGTATGCAAACATTCGCGGATGGGCTTTAAAGATCGTAGCTGCTGGATCTGTTATTGCGCACACGGCAGTTTTATTCGTATTTCAAATGGGACAAACTCGCATTTTCTTTTCAATGTCTCGTGATGGATTACTACCTGCGATTTTTAGAAAAGTTCACCCGAAATATAAGACTCCATGGGGATCCACAATTCTGACTGGTATCGGTGTAGGAATTTTTACACTTTTTACAAGTTTGGAAGAAATGGTGGACTTAACAAACATAGGAACGCTTTTCGCGTTCATCCTGGTTTGTATTGGTATTATTATTCTTCGTAAAAAAGATCCCAATAGACACAGACCATTTCGTGTGCCATTCGGCATCGTACTTCCAGTCACTGCAGCGGCTGGATGTTTGTTTTTAATTGGCTATTTGCCGCCCACATCCTGGTTGCGTTTTACAGCGTGGTTAAGTGTTGGAATCATCGTATATGTATTGTATGGCAGCGTGAAGAGTCGACTTACCGGACGACACCTTGCTGAAAATACTGCAAATCATGATGCGAGGACAGCATCAAATGGTGCATTTTTGGCCGTCTGGGGAATCATTCTCATGTTCATTACTCATTTTGCTGATGCAGCAAGACAATCTGGAAAAACGCCTGCTGGTTGGTTCTTTGACGCCTCAGGTTGGCTTATTGTTCCATTGGCATTGTTCTTGATCATTCTTTTTCCAGTCATTATCATTCGCGCTAACCGTGCGAAAGAAGCCGGTGTTACGGGAGAGAACTTAGTCAACGCACAAAAGGCTTCCAACATTGCTATCGTTTTAGCATTGTTCACAGCAGCTTACCTCGTAGGTGTTTTTATTTTCTAGAAACATAAACGATTAAACTTCACCACAAGGAGTAACCCACGATGGGTAGTCAACTTTGGGCGAGAAAACCTCTGAAACTACTTTATGAAGAGATGGAGAGCGATAATCGTCTCCGTCGAATTCTTGGTCCTGTTCAACTGACAAGTCTCGGTGTTGGTGCGATTATCGGCACGGGAATTTTTGTTTTAGTAGGACAGGCTGCGCATGACAAAACCGGTCCGGCACTGATGTTGTCGTTTGTAGTGGCAGGACTTGCTTGTATTATGGCAGCTTTGTGTTACGCCGAATTTGCATCGATGGTTCCAGTTGCTGGCTCTGCCTATACATATGCGTATGCCACCCTCGGTGAGCTATTCGCCTGGATAATGGGTTGGGATCTTGTGCTCGAATATGCAGTAGGATCTGCAACAGTGGCACATGGGTGGTCCCACTACTTTCAGGATTTTATAGGAATATTTGGCATCAAGATTCCACACATTTTTACCACCGCTCCTTTCGATTACGATCCATCAGTCGGGAGATTAGTATCAACACAAACATGGTTTGATCTCCCTGCGATCCTGATTGCACTCATGGTGACTGTAATATTGGTAAAAGGGATTCGGGAGAGCGCGAGTTTTAATACGGCCATGGTCGTCGTCAAACTTGCGATTGTACTCATGGTGATCGGTGTTGGAATCTTTTACGTAAATCCCGATAACTGGAAACCTTTTGCACCATTCGGACTGACTGGGATCAGCTTCTTTGGAAAAACCTTGTTCGGACAAGAAGGGTTAGGAGGTGAGCCACTCGGCATGCTTGCTGGAGCCGCCACAATATTCTTTGCTTACATTGGATTTGATTCTGTATCAACGCATGCGGAAGAAGCAAAAAATCCAAAAAGAGATGTCCCAATCGGCATCATCGCATCACTGATTATTTGTACAATCCTTTACATTCTTGTTTCAGGAGTACTCACAGGAATGGTGCCTTACAAAAACATAAATATTGATGCGCCTGTTTCTGATGCCTTTAGACAAGTTGGACTTACCTGGGCACAATTCCTGATTTCTTTAGGCGCACTGGCAGGAATTACATCTGTGTTGTTGGTAATGATGCTCAGCCAGCCACGCGTTTTGCTTGCAATGGCAAGAGATGGGTTGGTACCGAACAGTTTTTTTGGCGCAGTTCATGAGAAATTTAGAACGCCATGGAAATCGACAATATTAACCGGAATCTTTGTTGCAATTCTTGCTGCATTCCTCCCGTTGCGCATTTTGGCGGAGCTAGTCAACATCGGCACGTTGTTAGCGTTTGTAATCGTATGTGCAGCGGTACTGATCATGCGCAAGAAACATCCGGAAGCAGAACGGCCGTTCAAGGTCCCATTTGTTCCTTTCGTTCCTATTATGGGAATCATCCTCTGTTTGACGTTGATGTTCTCCCTCCCTGCTGAAAACTGGTTACGTTTAGTTATCTGGCTGGGTATCGGTTTCATCATCTATTTTGCGTATGGCAGACATCACAGTGTAATGTCAAAGCTGATGGGAGATAAGAAATAATCTTTATTTCGCCGGGTCACCTTCAGTGGCCCGGTTTACATTTCTTCTGCGATGACGGATTACTTCGATGATGCTTGGAAGAATAGAGAGAATGATGATCGCAATGATCACTAGAGTGAAATTTCTTTTCACTATAGGAATATTACCGAAGAAGTAGCCAAGCAAAACAAAACTAGTAATCCAAACGATCCCGCCGATTACGTTATATGCAAGAAATTTTGGATACGTCATTTTGCCGATGCCTGCGACAAACGGCGCAAATGTACGCACGATTGGCATAAACCGGGCAATGATGATTGTTTTACCGCCATATTTTTCGTAAAACTCATGCGTTTGAATCAAGTATTTCCTTTTGAAAAAGCGTGAGTCCTCTTTCGCAAATGCTTTCGGACCAATATAGGCTCCGATCCAATAGTTCACAGTATCACCGGCAATTGCTGCAATGGATAAGAGAACGATCAAAAGCGTTGGATCTAAGGCTCCAGTACTCGCGGCTAAAGCGCCACAAGCAAATAAGAGTGAATCTCCAGGCAAAAATGGTGTAACCACAAATCCCGTTTCACAAAAAATGATTAAGAAGAGGATGGCATAAGTCCAAACGCCATAACTGCGAATAATTTCAGCCATATGGCTGTCAATGTGAAGAATGAAATCGATCAACTGCTTAATTATTTCCATTGTGTCCTTTGTGTCTTTGTGGTTAATAAAACCGAAAGCATATCACGGAAACACGGAAGGTAGCCCCCGGCGTAAGCCGGGGGATAAAGGGTATCAGAATGTTTTAGCCCGCCTTAGGCGGGCGCAAGATTAAAATTAGTTTCTAGAATTTGCTCTTACGCCCGCCATTAAAATGGCGGGCTCGATCGCGTCAGAATCCTTTCTACCCCCAGCTTACGCTGGGGGCTAAAGTTCAATAAAACGGCAGGAAATAAAATAATACAGAAACCAGCAGAGCATATATCAAGAAGGCGATCATTTCGTAACCCAGGATTTCTTTGAATTCAATTCCAGCTGCGGTTAACAATGGAATCGCCCAAAAAGGTTGCAATAAATCGGTCATCATATCTCCCCATGCATAAGCCATAACAACTTGATTGAAAGAAACTCCGAGACTCTTGGCAGCATCTACAATGTAAGGGGCTTCAACGGCCCATTTAGAACCACCTGACGGAACAAAATAATTAACAATCCCCGAATACCAATAAACAATTAACGGAAAAGTTTTTGGTCCGGCAATCTTTACAAATGCATCTCCAATAACATCCGATAGGCCTGAGCCTTTGATAATTCCATACATTCCAGAGTAGAAAGGAAACTGCAGAACGATGTTATAAATTGTCGATCCTGATTCGGCTGCAGCTTTTAAAACAGAAGCAGGCGATGGGTGAAGCAAAATACCAAGTGTTAGAAAACAAAAATTTACAGTATTGATCGTGATTCCTTGCCAGCCTCGCGCCGAGAAATTCAAGAACAGCCAAACAATTCCCAAAATGCCAAGAATGAAATTCAGAAGATATTTGTAATCGATAAAATCTGCAAAATTAAACCTCGATTTCTTTTCAAGTTCAGGTGGTACAAATACCCCAACGCTCTCCAGTTTTTCCGGATCTATTAACCTCCGTTCATGAATATTCTTCGGGTGAAGCATCGCCGCAACTATAGTCATTGTTGCAATCACAATCACAGCAGAAACAAGATTAAATGGATGAAAAATAGTTTGGGATAGCGGAATAATTCCGATTTCAGCTTCCATAAAATGTTTGGGCGTTGCTACAAGCACAGGAGCTGAAGCGGAGAGTCCGGCATGCCAGGTACATCCCATCCCAAAATACGCGACAGCTACAAGAAGCCTGTAATCAACATCTCTGTGTTGACGTGCCATGTACTTTACTAGAATCGCAGATCCGATGATGCTCAAACCCCAGTTGAGCCAGGCGAGCATCATAGACACAAAAGCAGTAAGCGCAACTGCACCGGTCGGTGTTTTTGGAATGGACGCAACCCAGCGAAGTAAACGATTCATGACTGGCGACACAACCATGATGTAACCGGTAACCATGATCAAGGTCATTTGCATGCTAAAAGCAAGAAGTTCCCAAAATCCATCACCCCAAAAGCGGATGCAATCAGTGAGGCTTTTATCGGTTGCAACAACAGCGAAGGCAAGAGTGAAAAGTGTCAGCAGAACGGCAATTGAAAATGCGCTGGGAATCCAGCGTGATGTCCAGTTGTTGAGGCGAAGAGCTATCTGAGCGGGAAGCCTGAGTAATGACATTTATTTGAAGTAGGGGCGCGTCTTAGACCCGCGCGCGCAAATGTTGCGAGTGCGGGTCTTAGACCCGCCCCTACTATAAAACCTCATGGGGTAAAGGGCACTTCAGGTTCATCTTCAATACCCATAGCTGGTGCTTTTAGCATTTTATAAAAACACCAGAACGTCAATAGAATGAGTGCTCCCCAAAATACAACAATGAAAAGAATAGCGCTCAGGTTCATTGAACACCTCCGGTAGCAGGCTTAGAGGAATGATGCTGTTTCCATATCGTTCCTATAAGCACAAGGAAAAGCACGAAAAAGAAAACCATGATCATTCGCGCAAGCCATATATATGGAGTACGATAAATCGCTTCAATTCCAATTGTAACCTTTGCGGACGCTGGCTGACGACTTTCTTCATACCGGAAATTCTGTGAAAGTAACCAATCTTCCAGAACTTTCGCATCTAAAACACCATGAAAAGCTGAATCACCTGTAAACCCAGTCACACGAACACTTCCATCTGCGCTTAAGTCGGCTTCGGCCCATCCAGTCAAATCACGTTTCTGTTTTCCTACTGCTTCATAAATCTTTGACTGAATTTCTTGTGTTTTATCGGTTGGTTTATGTATGAAATTTCCGGGAAAAGAGGCTCTGTCCGCAACATTCCAAATCAAGGCCTTGTCTGCTGGCATGCTCGGATTGGTCGCCCATCCAATAAAAACAATCAGCAGCGCAACCGGTGTAACATACTTCATTATGAACTTGAAAAAACGCGGAATTTTAATCAGCGCACCTTCATGTAATTCCTTCCAGCCGCGGTCCACCCCGAAGATGTAAGAAAAAATAAATATTTCTACAATTGCGACCACAACAAGTCCGATTGTTCCGGCCCAGTAATCGAATTCATCAAATACACCATATTTGTAGAAATAGATGATTGGAATTGTTCCAAGAAACCAGATCATCCCTACGATGGCCGATGCTACTTTTTTGCTGAGTTTTGCTTCATCTTCAAGAAAAGCAATGATCGGTTGAGCGACCGCAACAGAGCTTGTGAAAGCGGCAAAGAAAAGCAGCAAGAACCAGATTGTTCCAAAGAACTGCAAAAATGGAAAATTTCTTAAAATTTCAGGCATTGAGATCATGCCGATTGAAAATGATCCGGTACTTGCAATAGTTGTAATCATTGCAGGGCCAAAGAAAATTGCTGCAGCCGGAATTGCGATCATGCTTCCGAAAATAACTTCGACGAATTCATTTGTAGCGGCTGTTGTAGTACTGGCCAATGCGATATCCTCTTTTGCCCGCACATAACTGGCGTAACATTCCATCGATCCAAATCCTATGGAAAGCGTAAAGAAAATCTGTCCTGCAGCGGCCATCCAGGTATTGAAATTTGTTAACTTGCTGAAGTCGGGTGTGTATAGAAAATTCAAACCATCCATTGCGGTGCCTTCCAATTTTCCCAGCGTTAGGACGCGGATTGAAAGAAGAAGGCAAAAAACTAACAGTGCCGGCATAGCGATTTTCGCAAGAAGTTCAATTCCTCTTGCGATTCCCCGGCCCAACACCCAGATATTTAACGCAATCGTTATGAGAAGAAATACCAGAGCAACTTGTAACCCAGAAAAATAAGAGTGAGATGCTGCGTTTCCGAGAAATTCATTGAAAAATACTGCAAGATCAACTGTATGACCGGGCTTGTTAACAAATGCACCGGTCAGAGAAAACCATGCATATCCCAAACACCATGCTTCTATATATGTGTAATAGAGACAAAACAGAAGGGGCAGAGCCAGCCCAAGAACGCCAAGATATTTCGATGAACGGTTTTTCCACATCTTATCGAACATTCCTGGCAAAGTACTATGACCATGCTTCCCTCCAAATCGGCCGACTGACCATGCAACGTACATCATGGGCAATCCAAAAACCAAAAGAGAAACAAGATATGGAATCATGAAGGCGCCACCGCCATTGTTGGCGGCCTGTGATGGAAAACGAAGAAGATTACCGATGCCTACAGCATTTCCGGCAGCGGCAAGGACCAGACCGAGTCGAGAACCCCACCGTTCTTTTTCAGCCATGTGCTCCTCTTAGAAATGGAAGATGACCGTGAACTGCCTGTTATTATGACAACAGGTTAACTGATGTCAAGAACTTAGGGACGATTTACGTAAGGTGAATGATCAGGCGGTCTTAATACGCATTGCGTAGAAGGAACGCCATACAAAGATGACAGAAATGAGAAAGAAAATCGCAGCCATTATAGTTGTTGTATTCTTGCGGCATCTCGATTGCAAGTTCAACCGCAAGCAATCCAAAGAGTGTCGTGAATTTTATGACCGGATTCATCGCAACTGAAGATGTATCTTTGAAAGGATCTCCAACGGTATCTCCAACGACTGTGGCGGCATGAAGCGGCGTACCTTTCTGATTGAGTTCCACTTCCACAATCTTTTTTGCATTATCCCAGGCGCCTCCTGCATTGGCCATGAAAATCGCCTGATAAAGACCGAATAATGCAATTGAAATCAGATAACCGATGAAGAAGTAAGGCTCTAAACATGCAAAAGCTAGAGTCGAAAAAAAGACGGTTAAGAAAATATTGAACATGCCGCGCTGGGCATACTGTGTGCAAATTTCAACGACCTTTTTGCTATCTTCAACCGAGGCCTTTGGGGCGTCAGAATCAAGCCTTATGTTCTTTTTAATAAACTCGACCGCCCTATAAGCGCCAGTTGCGACAGCCTGTGTTGCTGCACCCGTAAACCAATAAATAATGGCGCCGCCGGTGACGAGTCCAAGAAGAAACGGCGAATACAATAAAGAAAGCTTTTCCAGATCGGCAGTGAGTCCATTCGTTAACACCATGATGATCGAGAAAATCAATGTTGTTGCGCCGACCACAGCGGTCCCAATTAATACGGGCTTTGCAGTTGCCTTGAATGTATTGCCAGCACCATCATTTTCTTCCAGATATTTTTTGGCTTTTTCGAATTTTGGTTCAAAACCAAAATCTTTTTTGATTTCTTCTACAATGCCTGGTAGCTGTTCAATGACGGAGAGTTCAAAGACAGATTGAGCATTGTCCGTAACAGGGCCATAGGAATCCACAGCGATCGTGACAGGGCCCATACCAAGAAAACCAAAGGCAACCAGACCAAAGGCAAATACGGCAGGTGCTACCATGAGCACATTCATACTCAGTCCAAGAGTGCTGATCCAGTATGCAATTCCCATCAGTATGACGATTGCAATACCCATCCAGTATGCGCTGAAATTGCCAGCTACAAATCCTGACAAAATGTTGAGCGAAGGGCCACCCTCACGGGATGCAATAACGACTTCTCTCACATGCCCTGAATCTGTCGATGTAAAGACCTTTACCAATTCTGGAATGATAGCTCCAGCCAGGGTACCACATGAAATGATTGTGGAAAGCTTCCACCATAATGTTCCATCACCAAGATCCGGAATCAGAACGTACGAAACGGCATAGGTAACGACTGCCGAAACAATTGAAGTAAGCCAAACGAGTGTCGTCAGAGGCGTTTCAAAATTCATGTGATCGGCATTTCCAAATCGTGCTTTTGCGATGATTTGATTGATTCCATACGAAATTCCGCTTGTCAGAATCATCATGATGCGCATTACGAAGATCCAAACCAACAGTTGGACCTGGATCGATTCGTAATTGACTCCTGCAACTCTTTCGTTGACTGCGAGCAATATGAATGTGATCAGTGCGACTCCGGTAACTCCATAAGTCTCAAATCCATCGGCAGTAGGACCCACTGAATCTCCAGCATTATCACCCGTACAATCTGCAATGACTCCAGGGTTTCGAGCATCATCTTCTTTAATGTTGAAGACGATTTTCATTAAATCTGAACCGATATCGGCGATCTTCGTAAAGATTCCACCTGCGATACGTAATGCAGCAGCGCCCAGCGATTCCCCGATTGCAAATCCTATGAAACAAGGTCCCGCATAATCACGCGGGATAAACAACAGAATCGCAAGCATGATTACAAGTTCAGTTGCAATCAGAAGCATGCCGATGCTCATCCCGGCTTTTAATGGAATGTCATAAGTCGGATAGGGCTTGCCAGTAAGAGAGGCGAAGGCTGCGCGGGAGTTTGCAAATGTATTGATTCGAATTCCGAACCAGGCAACACCATAACTTCCGGCAATACCAACAAGACTGAAGGCCAGAATAATCAGCACTCGGTCCCATGCGAAATGACGAAGCGCGCGGAAATAAAACAGGATGATAATCCCGATCAATATCTCAAGGAGCAAAATGAATTTTCCTTGAGTAATGAGATATGTTTTGCAGGTCTCGTAAATCAGCTCTGAAATTTCACGCATTGAACTATGAACTGGCATTGCTTTCAATTGCCTGTACATCATGAATCCAAATAACATTCCAAGAACACAAACGAATAAACCGGCAAGCAGAAGATCGTATCCAGATACGCCTTGAAACTTAACGGAGCTTAATTCCGGAATAATTAAGTCTGCTTCACTCGCGAAAAGTGAACAAGGGGCTAAAAATATAAGTGCAGTCAGTATTAGGGCAATGCGCATCCGTGGCAATTGCATGTTGTCGCTCCGATTGGAATTTTTGAAGTGCCCGATTCTACCATAAGAATTCTGAACCGCAAAGACACAAAGATTTCCTTGGCGCCTTTGCGGTTAATCTTACATAGAAAAAGGGCATCCTGGAAACGGATGCCCCGATAATAAACGCTTTAGTTGATTACGAAGGGATAGACACTTTTTCAGTAATGATTCCGATTTTTTCAGCGCCTGAATTACGAATGATATCCATGGTTGCCATGACGGCACCATAATTCAATTCATCATCCGCCGAAAAAAATACGGTTTTATCATTACGGGTTTTTAGAATCTCAGTTAATCGAATCGGCAACTGGCCAACGTCGATTTGTTCCCTGTTTAGATAAACCTTACCAGGTTCTATCTGGGTAACAATGAGCTGCTGTTTGGAAGTAACTTCCGATGCTAATGCAGTTTTCTTGGGGGGAACATTCACGTCATAGCCCAGTTGCATCAACGGAGTTAGGACCATAAAAATGATCAGCAGCACCAGCACAACATCAACTAGGGGAGTTACATTGATATCCGCATTCAGATGGCTTTTACTACTTGTTGCCATTGCCATAATTACACCTCGACTTAACCGCCGGTACCGTCTTCGACTTTATCAGTGATGAGACCAACGTTTTCAAACCCTGCCTCGTTAATCATATCCATCACCTTTTTAATGTCTTTGTACATCAATCTTGAATCGCCTTTAATCAAAATCTCTTTGCTTGGATTTCGATCATGCATTTCTTTCAATTGCGTAACAAGTTCTGTTTTTGGTACCCAGTTTTGTTCAATATAGATGGTTGCGTCTGACTTTACCGAAACAATAGATTGATTCTCACTATCCGGCTTTTTGTCCGGATTCTTTGTTACCGGCAATTCAACAGGTACTCCTTTTTGGAGCATCGGCGTAACCACCATAAAGATGATTAACAAAACGAGAACGACATCGACAAGAGGTGTTACGTTTATGTCCGATCGGACATCACCAGCTTCAGCTGACCCTGTTTGCATGTGTACCTCCGCGTTGTTTGATGAAGAAATCAATCAATTCATTCGCGGAATTCGACATCTCGATGTTAAATCGTTCGATTCTGTTCGTGAAATAGTTAAAAGCCCAAACTGCGGGGATAGCCACTAGAAGACCGAACGCAGTCGTGTAAAGAGCTTCCGCGATACCAGCTGAAACTGTACCCAATCCACCGCCGCCGGCAACTGCCATTGTTTCAAACGCGTGGATGATCCCGAAAACCGTTCCGAATAATCCAACGAAAGGAGCAGTTGAACCAATTGTAGCAAGAGCTCCAATTCCGCGTTTTAATTCCGCACCTGTCATAGCCGTTGCACGTTCAATTGCCCTTTTAGCGGCTTCAATGACATCAAATCCCGCTTGCGCACCGGGATTTTCTTGTTCATATGTAAATTCATATAAACCAGCCGATACCACTTTAGCGAGATGGCTTTTCTTATAGGTTTTAGAAAGCTGAATGACTTCTTTCAGCTTATTTTGTTTCAATAATTGAGTTGCTTGTGTCGCAAACTTCAAGGATTGTTTCTTGGCGGCGTTATACGTAAGATAACGCTCTATCATCAAGCCAAGCGAGTAAATGGACATCAGGGCAAGAAGTATAACTACTGCTTTACCCATGTAACCCATTGCATTCCACAGGCCTAGTACTCCAAAATCCATGACAATTTCCTCCTAATCAACTGTTAGCGTAACGTAAATTTTACAGTGACCGTAAAGTATACTTTTACTGGACGGCCATTTAATAAAGCGGGCTTATATTTCCATTGGCGTACAGCATTCACAGCTGCTTGATCAAGAATCGGATGTAAAGCTCTTAAGACTTTTACACCTTCAACTGTTCCTTCTTTTGTAATAACAGCTTCCAGAATGACGACACCCTGGATTCTTGCTTTACGCGCAATTTCTGGATACTGGGGTTCTACTTTCTTTACAAGTTCAGGTTGTTTTACCTCAGCGGTAATCCGCATTGGAGTTTCATCACCTAAACCTCCGGGTACTCCACCGATGACTCCGCCCGGAACTCCTCCAAGGACTCCACCGGGAACACCACCTTCGACACCGCCTTCAACACCACCTTCAACTCCACCGTCAACACCTGTATCTTCTTGTATATCTTCAGGAGTCGGGAGTTCTTCTGGTACTTCTGTCGGCTGAAATTCTTCTTGTGGTTCAATTGGTTTTACTTCTTCTTTTGGCGTTTCAGGAGCCTTTTTCTTTGGGGCCGCAGGAGGAGGGGGTGGCGGGGGTGGCGGCGCTGATAACAATGTGACTGGAATTGGAGGCGGTTGAACCGCTTCAACAAACCAGTACGAAGCACCAATCATAACCGCTATTACGAGTACATGCAGTGCCATCGCACCCGCGAGTGTATATTTCTTCCCTTTACCTTCTTTTGAACCTCTCGATTCTATAAGTGTGTCATCCCACATATTTCATATCCTCCTAAGACGGAGTTTGCTGCTTGCGAATTTCAACGGCTTTGTCCTGAAGTTCTTTCGCCTTCTGCAAATAACCGTTATATTCATCAATCTTTTCGTCCGGTACAGGAAATAGATTTGGATCTGGTGAAATCATTTTTGCTTTTTCACGATATAACAGATTCATATATAGGTACGCTTCCGAATATTTAGGATTCAACTGCATAGCTCGATCCAGAGAATCCATCCCGAGTTTGATTAAGCGCTCCCGTTCCTCCGGAGTGACATCAGCAAACTTATACGACTTTTCCCAACAAATCACGCCGATTACGTAAAATGCCTCAGCATTATTTGGCTCAACTTCTGTTCGACGTTGATACCATCTCAATGCCTCGTCAAATTTCCCCGATTTCGCATAGATAAATGCTAGCTTTTGCATCGTGCTTACATCAGTTGGATTCTTTTTTAAGTGATTTTCAAAATATGCAATTGCGTCATCGGTGCGCTCTGCGTTCAAAAACATTGTGATCAAATATTCATTTACTTTTGGATCATCGGGTTTGTTCTTAAGATACTCTTTGAATTGCGCGATTGCCTGGTTGGCGTATTCAACATCTTTGGGGTGGGTAGAGCCTGGCACATATAAAGCCATATAGCTGAGGGCCATATTTAGATTAACTGTATCCATATCTTTGTCGTATTTTAGTGCCTGCTTGTAATGTTTGATCGCTTCCTCGTACTTTTTGGCACCATAGAGTTCGTTCCCTTTCTTGACCTCCATCTTTGCCTTAAATTGTCCACAGGAAACAAGTGTCAGTGAGAAAAAAACGACAATCAGGACTGGTACGAAGAACGTACGCTTCATAGATTACTCCTTACTTTGGAAGGCAACGTTGTGCCGCCGGTCTGCCAATTGGTGGATACAGGCTGATACCGGTCGACAGGAACGGCAAGTGTAGCTCCTACTATTCGAGATTCTGGCCCACTGTTAGTACGGCAAGGGCTTTTAGAACGCCGTATCATATTTATACTCGAGCTAGGTGAATTGTCAATATCTACTCTTGCTAAAAACAACACGTACTTCTACCTCTTGATGAATGATATCGACACATTATTCTGGTAAAAGTTCCATTCTCTCTCTCAGAGACTTGTCAAAAAAATGAATGGGCGCAATTTTATTGTATGGGCGTCAAAGAATTATTGCATCTTGGAGGGGGCAATGCCATTTTAGCATCTCGAATCGTCTGTGTGATTTATCCGAATTCTGCTCCCATTCGAAGACTCAAGAATGAAGCTCGTACACGAGGACGTTTAATTGATGCAACTGAAGGAAAACAAACCCGTGCTGTCATAATCACCGATAGCGGTCATGTCATCCTATCATCTATGACACCAGTTACGCTGTCCACACGTCTACAGGGTTAACAGAGTTTGGTGGCCACGGGATGACGAAACTTAAATTACCTGGTGAGTTCTCTTAATTGCTCCAAATACCTCCTCCGAATCTTGCGGAGGATTTCCTGATATTCGAAGGACCTGTAATCCGGATAAGTCCATTCGAGTGTTAATATCCGCTTGCGTTCGAACAACAATTCTTGTTGCGCAAAAACACCCTGTCCTAAGTAGATTCTGTGAGCATAATTCTTCGAAGTTGCAAGAATATACGCTGCTGCGGTGAGATAACCCGGATCAAGGTTTAAGACTCGCGAACTACCCTGAGATGCGTATTTCTCTTCGAGAGTATTTGTTTCGACTTTAACTTCAGCGAGCGAAGAAGGATCGATTAATTTTTCGAAGCTTATCATGCGGCGAAAAAGAGGCTGTCCCATTTCATCAAAATAATAGTCTGTGAACTGAAATGGCATCGGTTCTGAACGAAAGTCCAGGGCTCCAAAATTCAGCTGAAGATCCGAAAGAGCTGGTTCAATCCATTTTTCGTCATGGTAAAGAATTCCGCAAACTAGTTTCACTGGAGGCGGAACATCAAATTTCTTCATAAGCCTGTAGGGGCGGGTCTTAGACCCGCCCGTTTAATTAAATATGGGCACCGCGGGCGGGTCTTAGACCCGCCCCTACTTTTTTATCAATTGTAGCAATCGTTTGGTTGAGTTGAAAATATCATTGCCATTGTAGATTTCTCCAATCACCGCGATACCATTTGCGCCTTCATTTATAAGATCAGGAATAGTCGCTGCTTGAATTCCCCCAATACAAACGATTGGTTTGGTAGTCATCGATCGGGCTTGCTGCAAGAATGAAATTCCAACAGCAGGATCGGGATTCATTTTCGAGGTAGTTGGAAAAACAGGTCCTATTGAAATGTAATCCACCGGTAAATCGTTTGCTGCACGTGACCTGATTCAGATTGTGTGTTGAGAGTCCGATGATTGCATCTGGCAACAGTTTCCTTGTTTCCGGAACGGGAAAATCATCCTGTCCTAAATGAACACCTGATGCACGACTTGCAAGACAAACATCTACACGGTCATTTACAATGAGGGAAACGCCAGGCTCGATGCAATGCGGGAGAATGCTTTGCACAACGTCAAACATTTCGCGATTGGTTAACCTTTTTGCACGGATCTGAAAAATTTTAGCGCCTGCACGAATGATTTCCAGAGCATCCTGCTTTAGGTTAACGCTTCGAGTGTCATCGAGAACAGGATAGAGAAATGGTGTTTCAAAATTCATTTTTACCGCAAAGACGCAGAGTTAGGTGCGGATGGCGGGTTCAGAAAAGACTGCAGAACGGGAACGCTGTCTCAGATCATATCGAAGCATGAAATTTGTATCGATATTGCCGCGAACAAAATCTTCATCGTGCAAAATCCTGTGATGCAACGGAATGTTCGTCTTAATTCCTTCAACGATCATCATTTCTAATGCACGTCTCATCCGGGAAATCGCAGCTTTACGATTCGGTCCATGCACAATGACCTTTGCAATCATGGAATCGTAATGAGGAGGGATCACACCTTCTGCATAAGCTGCTGTATCAACACGAACTCCTGGGCCGCTAGGAGGATGAAACGCAGTAACACGTCCGGGAGATGGCATAAAACTTAATGGATCCTCAGCATTGATTCGGCACTCAATGCTATGACCGCGCCACTCTACCTGTTCCTGCCGGATGGCAAGCTCACGGCCTGCTGCAATTCGAATCTGTAAATAAACAAGATCCAGACCGGTGATCATTTCAGTAACAGGATGCTCGACTTGAATTCGAGTATTCATTTCGAGGAAATAAAATTTGCCGTGACGATCCAACAGGAATTCGACAGTCCCTGCGTTCTGGTAATTTACCGCGCGTGCAACTTTTATGGCTGCTTCACCCATCTTTAACCGAAGATTGGGATCCAATCTAAGTGATGGAGCTTCTTCCATAATTTTTTGATGACGGCGCTGAATCGAACATTCCCGTTCACCAAGATGAATAATGTTGCCGTGTTCATCTGCCAGAATCTGAAACTCAATATGACGCGGACGTTCCAAATATTTTTCTAAATAGATCTCCGGGACACCAAACGCGTTTGCTGCTTCACGTTGCGCCATGCGAAAAGCGGTTGCAAGCTCAGCAGGATTGTGAACAACTCGCATCCCTTTACCGCCGCCACCCGCTGTTGCTTTTAAAATGACTGGAAAACCGAGTTGCTCAGCCACTTTCAGGGCATCGTCTTCAGTGTCCACAATTCCTTCCGAACCAGGAATGATCGGGACATCAGCCTCCTGAGCAATTTTGCGTGCCATTGCTTTATCACCCATCATGCGAATTGCATGGGGCGCTGGTCCAATGAATTTTATGTGACACGTTTCACAAATCTCTGCGAAATTCGCATTCTCCGATAAAAAACCATAACCAGGATGGATTGCATCAGCACCGGTAATTTCCGCAGCGGAAATGATATTAGGAATGTTCAAATAACTGTTCACACTTTCTGAGGGACCGATACAAACTTCCTCATCTGCAAAACGCACGGGTAACGAATGTCTGTCAGCTTCCGAAAACACCGCGACTGTGCGGATCCCTAATTCTTTGCATGCAATGATAATGCGAAGTGCTATTTCACCGCGATTCGCAACTAAAACTTTGTTAAACATATGTTTATCATTACGTAGGGGCGGGTCTGAGACCCGCCCGTTATTATCACATCTCTTGGTTCGGGCGGGTCTCAGACCCGCCCCTACTTAAGCTGACTTAACTGTGAAAAGAATTTCGCTGAATTCAACAGGCTGGCCGTTTGAGATGTGGACTTTGAGAACTTCGCCTTCAATATCTGATTCAATTTCATTCATAATTTTCATGGCTTCAATAATGCAAATTACCTGACCTTTATGAATTACATCTCCGACTTCAACAAAAGCGGAAGCACCAGGACTTGATGATCTATAAAACGTGCCAACCATAGGCGAGCGCACTTCTTGAGTTGCTTCTTCGGGCGCTGCAGCGGTCTCCGGAGGCGTTTGTTCCGTTTGTGTGGAAGTTGCATCCTGTCCGTTCGAAGGTTTCGCAACCCCTACCTGTTGAGTGATTACATCTTGCGTCGTTTCAACAATAACGCCATGTTTAATTCGAACACGATAATCTGCTTTCTGTAACTCAAATTCGCTGACATTGCTTTCGCGAAGCAATCTGATGAGTTCTCTTAATTCCTCGAGATTTATATCCATTTGACGGTCTGACATTATACAAATTCCTTTTCAAGAATATATTTGGCTTTTTTCAGTTCAAACCGCGCTCTGCCGATGTTCCCGCCACCAGATAATATTAGTACTAAGAAATATTCCTGAGTGATTGCTTTTAGCATAACAATCAGACGATCGGTTAACAGGATGAACTCTTCTAAATCACCGGCATTCACTTCTGCGGCTGTCTGTGCGGTATTCCGAAGGATGGTTGTGAATTCTGCAATCAATAACTCAGTATTTACTGATTCGCTTTTTACTACTTTTTCAATGGCCAGGCCATCTGTTCCCATCAATAAAATACATTCAACATCATCCATGCGATTTGCGATTTCTTTTAAGGTGACTGCAAACATATCCCTGCCCTATGCCTTATAAACGTTCTCTGCGAATCGCAGCAAGCCAATTTTCAAGAGTGCTGATTTTCCGTCTGCGCTCTTCACTGAGTCGATCCGGCATGCGTGATGAATTGCCGGCTGAACGGTCCATTGTTTTCGGCTTCGAAGAGGCTACTCGTAATTTTTGTTCTTGCGCAGCCGCTGCCGAAAGAAGTGCATCAGCTGGATTGAGATCTTTTAAGCGTTGAATAATCTCGTTGTTTCCAGGATCGTTTAGCAACAGCTTTTGGTAGACCTTTGTCGCTTTGTCGATTAATCCCTGCTGAACGTATAAATCTGCAAGCGTCTGAGTCGTTAACTCATCTGCTTCACCATCTTCCATCGGTTGAGTTTGATCAACTTTTTGAGGAACAGGTTCAAGTTCAGGAAAGTCAAAGCCATCAGCGCTCGATTCTACGGCCACCTCTGAATAGGATCGGGATTCCTCAAACGCAACTGCGTGAGCCTGCTCATTGGAAGAAGATGGCTCAATATTTGTCGAATCAAAAAATTCTTGTAAAACTGCAGGTGATGCTGTGCCCGGTGAAGTTTTTTCAAGAAAGCCCGGAAGATCATCCGTAAATGGCGGTAAATCATTCTGAAATGTAAGTTGAGGAAACTCTTCTGTTTTTATTTCAGAACCTGGATTGCGTGGAATCAGCATTTCTACTGTAGTAGGAGGCATCATATTTTGATCTATCTTTAGTTCTTCCACCAGTGTTGGCGGATCAACCGGCGCAGTAACGCCTGTAATACGCATCTCAAGTTTTTGGATGTTATTGATAACTTCTGCATCTGCGGGCGTCAACATCTGTACAAGTTGATACCGTTTTAAAGCTTCCGGATTCAAATTCAATTCCATATAAATGTCACCCAGCAATTTATTTGCTAATAAATTGTCGGGAACTGCCTTAATGACCTTTTCAAGTTCTTCCCGTGCAAGATCGATATGGCCCATTTCTTTGTGGATCCGGCCCAGTGCAACCCTTGCAGACCAATAATTTGGATGTCTTTTGAGACCTTCCTGACACACGAAAAGCGCATCATCATAATAGCTTTCTTTACGATACTCCTCCGCCAATTGGAGGAAAATTAACGAAGTAGGCTCTTTCTCCAATTTTCTGAGTAATTTATCGATAGCGGGGGTGGACATGAACGCGTAAACCTCGATTTTTCAGCTCTTTAAAAGGCAGCATTAATCAGCGGAATTATACTTGCATCACGCTGTTTTTGCAAATTTCACGAGGATAAATTGTGTTCGACCCTACTGGCACGCGATTGTCAGAGGTAAAGAACAGAAGTTTGTCGCACCCTCGTTATCGGTCACGATAAGGCTGACCTGTACGGTTCGATCTGCGCCACCACTGCAATCAGGGAAGCTGTAAACATGGGTCGTGAATGGATCGGTTTCTTCAACGGTGGGTGATCCATCACCAAAGGACCATTCGAACGATGCAATTCCCGTTTCATCTGTGGATTGTGACGCATCAAACGCGACAGTCTCACCTTCATCGGGTAAATCAGGAGTAATTTCAAATGAACAATCTGGCAGATCAATCTCAACAACGACTTCCTCAGTACAGATTGAACTGAATCCGAACTCATCTACAACGGTAAGAACAACTGTATAGGTGCCGGCAACTTCGAATTCATGTGTAACAATAGGCCCTTCAGCCGTTTCGCCATCACCAAAATCCCAGAAGAAATCGACAATTGGATTATCCGGATTCGTTGAAGTGCTTGTAAAGGTAACTGTTTCTCCAGGCTCTGGATTAGGCGGTGAGAATACAAAACTACATTCCGGACCTTCGCCAGGCGATACATCAATTGCTTGAGCCTCTGATGAAATTCCGTTTGCTGTTGTAGCAGTGACTTCTGCATCAATGCTTGTTGTCAATGTATCGGTCGCAATTCCAGCATCATTTGTGCGGACGGTACGTCCGCCTGAAGCTAATTCTCCCGAAGTCGATTCAAAAAATACCGCAATTCCTGCGAGTGGATTTCCATCTTCATCAGTGACATGCGCAGTGAGCCTCACCGATCCTCCACCAAATGGCAAATCGGATGGCGTTGAAATGAGAATGACCTGCGCCGGGCGTGCTTCGCCAATGATAACTTCTACACTCGATTCTTCTGAATCCCCAGAAGTGGCTGTAATGGTAGCTGTGCCTGAACGGCTGCCAGAGCGGAATTGAGCGGTAGCTACACCATTATCTGTTTCAGCCGGGTTGGGAGTAATAGTTCCAAGATTTGAAGTGAAATGAATCACCGTTCCATCCGGCAACGGAGCACCGGTACCACGTGTTCCAATAACAGTGATGTTGGCATTGCCAAATGTCGCTACTGCCGGCGGCTGAATTGTGATGGTTAAAGTTGAACCCTGCGGCGCCGTGAAATCAACTTGATCACAATTGGCAATGAAAAGAACAACACCCAGGAGTATCAACAAGCGCCGAGCAACTTTCATCATTTTCAACTACTACATTAGTAACAAACAGAAAAAGGGCCAGGTTCATCACCTGGCCCCAAACAAATTCTACCCTATCCTAAAATCTAGATCAACACTTTCTACTCAGTGTCATCCGTGGCACTTGAGCACTGAGGATCACCGATTCCTGGCGTCGGGCTAAAGTCAGTGAAACCATCGGAATCATTGTCGATTCCATCCGAACACTGGGCATCCCCTGTAGGACATCCTGTGGACGGACACACTGTGACCTGCTGCGTACAGCTTGAGTCGTTGCCATCATCGTCAACTACTAACAGTGTAACCGTGAAGCTTCCTTCCGATGTGTACGGTCCACTTGACTTATTGATGATCGCAAATGTGCCCGGACATACGCCGTTCGGACAGTTCAACGTATCTGGCGCTGAGCCATCGCCCCAATCAACGAAATACGTGACAATTTCACCGTCATCGTCGTCGCTCGCCGTAGCATTGGCTGATACAGGTGTAGTGTTTGCCAGTATGTTCGTCGGGCTGACTGTGAACGAGCAAATAGGATCTCCTTCCTGCTCCGCCGATACAGTGACTGTGGTTGTACACGTCGAGATATTACCTTGATCATCCGTAATGGTTAACACGACGGTGTAGGTGCCCGCTTCATCATAATCATGCGTAACGGTCCCACTATTTGTGTTTTGCGTCGACCCATCGCCGAAGTTCCAACTGAACCGTCTTACGTCACCATCATTGTCAGTTGTCGTTGCGATGAATGTCACATCCTGACCCTCAAGCACTGGGGACGGTGAGAATGTAATTGTACATGTCGCCGGTTCACCTTCTTCTACAACAACGGCGAAACTTATTTCACCGCAATCACGATCATTGCTTCTAGCCAATAAGCTGACAGTGAATGTTCCATCACTACCAAAAGAAGTACAAACGGTTTGGCCGCTACCACTTTGGGCTGTATCACCATTTCCAAAATCCCAGAAGAATTCTTCAGCCGTTGGGAAGACTGCCGTTGCATTGAAACAGACAGTTTCATTTACCACTGGGCTGGACGGACTTACGGAGACTTCACCTTGCGGGAATAGATCTCCTGCGCATTCTCCAGGATCAACGGAAGAGCGTTGAAGTTCAATTTCATGATTATCCGTTACTTCATCTGGATACGCAGCATTCGTGAGAACTGCACGAATAATGATCCTTGTTGCGTCAAATAATTCGCTTGTATCGGGAGCTGTATAGATCACGCGCGCAAAACCAGATCCATCGGTCCGTACATTGAAATCACTGAGCCGTCCGATATTTACTTCATTAAATGTACGGTTTAAGATACGAAGTTTTAAGTTCTCACCAGGGACTCCTTGTCCAAGATGATTCTTCAATTGAATTGTAATTTCTGATGTTTCGCGGGGACGCCCGGGCTCATGCATTACTAAATGGTCGGGATTTGCCTGAATCTGTAAGAATAATCGTGCGCCGCTTGGCCCGGTAAGCGGTGGTATTTCTACCTCATCGCTACGACAACTGCTCACAACAATAGCGCCTGTAAGCAGAACAAGCAAAATCATCGCATTTTTAAACGTACGCGAGCTGAATTTCGCTCTCATAATTCCCTCCGACACCTTCCTGACCATGATTAACACCCCTCATCCCCAAAGTTCGCAAAATGGATTTCTAAGAACCCAAATGCAGACACGGTGCGACCGGCTACATCCTGTCCAAAGAACTTAATTTCAGATTGCGTTGTAATGACATCTTCAAAAGGACCCAATTGAATCAGATCAGAAAGTGGTGGTTCTCTCTTTTGAACATGCCGAACAACAATAATCGGAGCTGAGGCACTTCCACCTAGCGTTATACGAACATTCATTGTGCCATCGATCCCATATGGGACGTCTACGCCAGGAGTATTCCGGTTATTAGGCCGGAAATAATCAACACGATAGCGATTTACAATAATGTCATTCAGGAAGCTACCATTTCCCACGCCTGAGCCAGGTCCGATTTGCAGAAATTCATTTGCGAATGTAACAACAGCGTTGTCATTGAATCTGAAACATTGATCACATTCTGGTGGTTCCGCTTCACAAAGATCTGAAAGCAATGGCGTCTGTTCTTGCTCATCTGATCCGGCTGATCCAACCACGCTTTCTACGACAAGCAGCGAACCGGAGCGTGTATTGTCTTCCACGCGCGAACAAGCGTAGCTCATAAGAGCCACAGCCAGGAGGACCAAAAACGCTGGTTTTAGTCTTAAAGTTTTGATGCTCATTGTTTCCCTCCTCCTAACGCAAGATCCGCGGTGTGATAAAGATCAACAGTTCGCGGTTTTCTCTAATGACATTCTGGTTCTTAAACAGCCAGCCGAGAAGCGGAATGCGATGAAGGACCGGCGTTCGACCTTGGGTGTATTGTTCCTGTGCTTGGAAAATTCCACCAATCACAGTTGTTCCGCCATCTTCAACCAGAAGCGTTGTTGTAGCGCGTTCGATGTTGATTGGCGGTGTTCCACCAGCTGCTCCAACAGATCGCGTAAAATCTGGCCTGTTGTTTTCAACTTCGATGTCCATAATGATCGTTCCTTCTGAAGTAATCTGCGGTGTTACGGACATACGGAGTGCAGCATTGATGAAGGTTGTAGTAATTGTATTGTTTGCAATTGTTTGATACGGAATTTGTGCACCTTGAAGAATTTCCGCCTTTGCATTGTTCTGGGTAGCCACTTTTGGCGATGAAAGGATGCGTGCATTACCGCTTTGTTCCAATGCCATTAATGCAAGATCTAACCTGAACGTATCAAGAATGTTTCCGAGCGAGAGTCCGATCGCTGAATTCGGAGCTTGATCTGTTGGCAGGTTGACTGCGTATCCACCCAATGGATTCCCTGTTATTCCGGCTGTTGGAGTCAAATTGTTTCCAGTAACCAGAATATTGTTCGGGAATTGCAAGGTCGTATTGTTACCAAATGTAGGATCTACGATTCCACGGAAACCCCACTGAATACCAAAAGCTTGTGAGAAGTTCTTGTTTGTTTCAACAATACGAGCTTCGATCAAAACTTGAGCCGTTCTGGAATCTAACGTATCGATCAAGTTAATAATCGCATCAATATTTGTATTGATGTCGGTAATAATCATTGTGTTAGTACGTGGATCAACAATAGCGCTGCCTTTCGGTGTTAACAAACGCCTGACTACACGGTCTACATCATTTGCTTTTGCATAGCTAAGCGGTTTTATTTTTGTAACAAGAGGAGCGCTCAACATCTGCTGACGTTCAGCATCAGCACGTTTCTTTTCTTCATCGGCGATCTTTTGAATCGGTGCGATTCGAATGACATTTCCTTCAATTGTGTAACCAAGGCCCTGGTTTTTTGTGATCAGATCTAAAGCCTGATCCCAGGGTACTTCAGTAAGTTTCAAAGTTACGGATCCTCTAACAGCAGGATCCAGGATTACATTGAGTCCGGAAATATCAGCGATAAATCTGAAGAGATCTTTTATGTCAATATCTTTGAAATCGAAGGAGAATGGTTCACCTGTATATTGTTTTTCTCCACTTCGAAGTGTTTTATCACCAAAAGATCCCATCCCATATCCACCAGCGCCTTCGCCAGTCGTACCGGTACCCGACGAACCCGTCGTCGAACTGCCAGTGGTGCTGCCTTCCTGTGCGAAGAGTGATGTATCAGGCTTAAAAGTAAAAAACTGTTCATTGTCCTGTGTAATGGGTTCTTCAGTTTTTGCCGCGCTTTCCACTGATGGAACTGAATCTTTCGCGGCCAACTTTACTGGTTCAATTGAAGCAGGAGGAAGTGAAGAGATTTCAACCGGAGCCGGTTCTGTTTCCATCGCAGCTGGTTCTGTTGGAACTGGCTCTGGAACAGCTTCTTCGGTTTGCTCTTCCTGTTGTGTTTCAATTGCAGGTTCTGAAGAATTCGCAATGGATGGCTCTGGATTTATTGCAGCAGCATCATCCTTTGGAGTTGCACCAATATGAACTAAAAGTTCTGCACCTTTTGGTTTGATTGTATATGGAACTTTTGAATTCAAATCGATGACCGCGCGCGCGATTTTAGGAGATTGTTGAAACTGTGCTACACGCACGCGTGAAAGCATCTCATTGCTTCCTTCTACAACGTTCTTAATTCCTGCTGCAACTGTGACCGATTTCAAATCGATAACAATGCGATTTGGATTAGAAAGCTCAAAAACGTCATATCGGAACGAGCCATTTCCAACCAGCACAACATCAACTCTATTTTCCAGCTCTTCAATACGCACACTACGTACTTCTGTAGCTGGTTCAAGAGTTTTTAGTTCTGCAATTTCCTCTGGCGCTGGTGTTGGAGCTGCCTTCACTTCCGGTTCCGATTGCTTCTCTTCAATTGGAGCAAGTGTTGCTTCCTGAATCGGTTCCACTTTTACAGGTTCTTCCTGTTTTGGTGCCGGCTGTGACGTCATTGTAGGAGCAGGGGCAAGTAAACCATCACCTTGTCCCTTGGCATTAATCTCTACATAGAGATTTGCGCCATCCGTTTTCACTTCATATGGAAGTATCGATGCCAGTTTCAGAATTATCTTTGCTTTCTGGCCTTCCGTTTGAGGAAATGTTCGGAGGGAAACGACTTCACTTGTATTTATAAACAGCTCTTGAGGCATGTTTCGCAAATCCAGATTCGCCAATTCAATATGAACTTCCGAAGTGGATTGCGGTGAGGTGACCGTATAAACGAGTGGTTGTGATGTTTCCAACACAATCTTCGTACGGTTCTTCTGTTCCTCCCACGATAAGTTTTTGATGCCTACTAGATCCTCAGCCAGTACAAAAGCTGGCGCAAAAAACGAAAGGATCAACAGAAAGGACAACAAACATGGATGAAGTTTGCTCATTATGTCCCCTCCTGGACGGGATGTAACCTCTTAACGACTTCCTTTGATTTCAAACCCGGTGCAGTGAGTGTATCTTCCGTTAAGTCCTGACGGAAGATAACACGATCAGCTTCAATTGCGATCACCGCTCCGTCATAAAGCTTGTCTCCAGGCTTCATAAATCGAGCCTTTTTATCAGCTCCCATGATGATTGCAACGTAGCCGTCACGGTTCCGCGTAATCCCTACCACTTTAGCATCTGTTACTGTTAACTGCCCTTGTGGTGTTTTCTTACCTTTGATTCCAGTAAGTAAACTGATAAAAGGATCACGACGGTTCGCCGGATCGTAGTTATAACTGATATCGTATGTTTCTGGTGAGTCTGCCTTTTTCTCAACTGATGAGGTCAGGCTTGGTACTTGTGACGGAGGTTCTGAAGCTGGTGGAACCGGCTCAGCAGTTTGAGCCTGAGCCACCGTTAAAGTCCCAAATGTTAAAGTAATAAGGACAAGAAAAAGCAAAAGACCACGATTCTTCATGTTCTACCTCCCCTTTTCTTAGTCGTTGTCTTGGCATCTGGTGTACCCTCTTTATATATGAAGGTAGTCGCTACACAAGTGGCTTGGATAGTAGTGCTTGACGCCACTCCTGCTGCTCTGCCAGTTGAGGTCTTCACAGCAAAATCATTCACATTAATAATTCGATACAATTTCCCGATCCGTTCAAAAAACTTGGCCAGAATGTGGTAGTTACCACTTAAAGTCATCGCAATCGGCCATTCGTCATAGTATTCCTTAGGAACGTGATTTCCTGGCTTGAACAACATGATATTCAAACCCAATTCAGTTCCTTCTTGCTGAATTCTGCTGTAAAGATCAGCAATTTCTTCAGTGGATGGCAGAATTCTTTTTAGAGATTCAAGCTGCCCTTCCAACCGTTTCAATTCAGCTTCAAATTCAATAAATCGTGCTTTTAAAGTTTCACCTTTATTGATCTCAGCGATGAGTTCTTCCCTTTCGATATTTAAGCGTGACATTTCTTCGTTAATCGGTTTCACCAACAAACGATGACCGCCATAAAACAAGGCTGCACCGATTAGTAGAAACAGAAAAGCTTGCCCATACCAGGGCCAACCTTTAATGGTATCTGACATTGCCATAGTTCTGTTTCCTCTACGATGCGCTCTTGCGCTTCTTAGTTGTCGTTTCTTTCACTTCCGGCGCTTTTGGTTTAAATGGATTTGTAATTGCCGCCGAAAGTTTAAACTGTGTACTCGAACCCGCTTGCTGACCGGTTGTAGCTCTTTGTTTCGTTTCGATCAACCTTGGCGTTCCAATAAACTGAGAAGAATCCAATGTTTTCATAAGTGTGGGGATCGCTTGTTCTTGTAAAGTTTCCCCATCAATACTTAAAACTGCGCCTTTCAAAGTCAGGTTCGTCAGCCAGAGATATTCAGGAATGGATCGGCTGACTTCATCGAGAATATGAACTGGTATTGTGCGCTGACTGCGTAACTCTTCAATTGCATAATTTTTCTTGGCCAGCTCATTCCTTCGTCTTTCCAACTCATCAACACGTTTGATATACGGTTCTAATTCCTTCTTTCTTTCTCGTTTTTGTATTACATCTTTAGTAAGCGTTGCGAGTTGAGATTTTTTAATAAAGTAGTGCAGGAGAAATGCTCCGATTGCCAGCCCGATCATTAATGCGGCAATTAACGCAGTCGGTCCACCGACTCCCGCTGAAGCAATTCCGGGTTTCGATGGGCGGCGTTCTTTTTCAACCTCAAGTAGGTTTATTTTGATCATGAATCTCCTGCCTTTCTTAAAGCCAATCCCACAGCAACTGTAGCAACAGGCGCAACTTCGTGTAGATAATCAGCATCAATATTGGTCAACTTCACGTTTTTAAACGGATTTAGAAGTTCTGTTTGTGCGTTAAATTTCTCACGGAAATATTGCTGCAGTCCTGGTATCTTTGCAGATCCACCGGCAATATAAATGCGGTCGATCCGCTCTTCTGTTGAGGTTGCCTTAAAGAAATCAAGAGTACGCTGCACATCCACTGCGATGTCTTCTGTTACTCCTTGAATGATGGATGCGGCGGAGGAAGGTTCGATTCCATCAGTAGCAATTCCCTTCTTAATATTTTCTGCATTCTCGCGGCTCAGGTTGAGTTCACGCTGAATTGTTTCAGTGTACAGATTTCCGCCTGTGCCGATATCACGAGTGAAAAGGGAAATGTCTCCCTGAATGATGTTCATATTAATGAGGCTTGCACCAACATTGATCAATGCGATGACTTCATCGGAACGAACATCCGATTTGTAATTCAGCTCAAACGCATTTTGTAGTGCAAACGAATCTACATCGACAACGAGAGGACGCTTTCCTGCTTGAGTAATAACATTGGCATAAAATCCGATCATGTCTTTTTTAACTGCCACCAGAACGATATCCATCATGCCACCCTGGCCGGCATTCGAACGGAGGATTTTATGATCCAGATTCACTTCATCAATCGGAAAGGGAATATATTGTTCGGCTTCCCAACGGATCGATTCCGCCAGTTCACCTTCACTCATTGAAGGAAGTGAAATCTTTTTGACAATAACCGAACCACCGGAAACAGATGTCGCAACATCTGTTCTTTTAACGTTGTTATTTACGAAAAGGCTGTCGATTGCATCTGCTACTGCAGATGAATCCATGATTGCGCCTTCAACGATTGAATCGGGTGGAAGTGGTTGAATGCCAAAGCTGACTAGTTCAAAGGCTTTGCCTCGTTGTTTAAATTCAACGAGCTTTATGGAGTGTGAACCGATGTCGAGTCCCACCAGGTCCTTGGGTTTGCCGAACAGCCCCACTTGTCTCTCCTTATTTCAGGATTTCTCCGGTACGTTAACAAAAACTCCCTTGCTTGTCAAGGAAAGGTCGTCACAAACTCGGTCGAAATCCAGATCCCATGCGGTTCTTGCCCATCGTACTATGCAGGAAACCCGCTCCCATTGCGGATCTCAGCATCCCCACAAATACGCCCCTGAGGCAGAAAAAGGCAATCTGGAACCTCCTGGATCAGCGGGGATATTACTACAAGCATAGTGAGATGTCAAGAACAATACACATGGTAGTACTATGAGCGTACTACTCCATTGGAAAGTTACTACAAGATTCAGGATTCAGGAGGCTGATTCAAGATGCAGAATGCAGGTTTCAATTCCCATCTGCAGGCAGGTTTTTAGTGAGGCGGCTTTCTGCGAGTGTATCTACATAGTTACGAATGCCGCGTGCGAGTCCTTGCGCAAGTGAATCTCTATAGCTCGAAGTTTCGAGAAGATTGTATTCGCGTTCATTACTGATGAATGAAATTTCGGCAAGGATGGAAGGCATTTGCGCGCCGATCAAGACATAAAATGGAGCTTGTTTAACTCCTAAATTACTGGGTGCGTACCCCTTTTGAAGATGCCCGACCAGACTGGTTTGTATTAATTTTGCAAAATCACGTGATTCTTCAATTTTTGTATTTAATGCAATTGCTGTAGTTAATTTTTGAAGCTCGCCCATATTTTTTTCAGAGATTGCATTTTCACGTGCGGCAACTTCCATTGCTTCAGGTGTCGTCGCAAAATTTAAGTAATATGTTTCAATGCCTTTTGCTTTTTTATTTCTACTTGAATTGACATGCACAGAAACAAAGAGATCGGCGGATTTGCTGTTCGCAAACGCTGTCCGCTCTTCCAGCGCAACATAGTCGTCTTCGTCCCTTGTCATTAAGACTTCGTAACCATATTGGTCTTCGAGGATACTTTTCAATCTTCTGGAAACATCCAGCGTAATATCCTTTTCTTTCATTCCACTTCGCATTGCTCCTGGATCATGTCCGCCGTGTCCAGCATCAACCACAATTCTTCGAACCTTCAGGCCAAGTTGTCGCGCCAGGGAGTACTGTCCACTTGTGTTTGCTTTGGCCATTTCAGGGGAAATGGCGGGTGTGGATGGTTGTTCGGGATCTACCGTTTTCTCAGGGATGATTTGAGGTTGAATCGGCTGTTCGATTACTTCGGCTACTTTCTTTCCTTGAATGTCGATCACAACCCGGTACGGATGATAGAGAGCAAAGATTTCAAAATTTTCAATGCTCTTTAAGTCCAAAACGACGCGCGCTTTGCGATACGTATTTTGACCGACTCGTACTTTCTTCAAAAAGCCATCGTCTACGGAAAACTCCTGATCAACAAGATCCTTGTATGCGACTGTGTTATCGAAATCCAGATACAACCGATCCGGATTCATCAGGCGGTTCCGTTTGAAAGAAACTTCTTTATCGAAATCAAGCACAATGCGTGTGTAATCCGTGCTTGTATAATGTCGAAGTGTTTTTAAAGATGCAGGCTGAGTCGCTGTTGCATTCGATTCCTTTAATACGGTAGCTGCCATCTTTGGCGCTCTCACTCGAAAGCGGGATTCCATCGCCTTTAGTTCCTGATCTTTATTCAACTCATCCCGCATGATCCGGATGTATTCAAGCATTGCCTCTTCAACAAGTGAACTCGAACCGTACTGATCGATAAGGAACTCAAATGTGCTGCAAGCCCGATGCAAATAAAGATCGTCATTAAAACGCCGTCCCATCTCGGAATATAAACCGCCGACATGAAACAGCGAATTGTCACAGTAACCAGATGTAGGATGTGTGTAGTAAACCTTGCGATAAGCTTCTACGACTTTTTTCCACTCTGAAATTTGTTTCTGCTTTTCGCCGGATTTCTTCAAAGCCTCTTCAAGCTTTACAGCCTGATCGTAGAGTTGTTTGGAATTGGGAGCAGCAGAGACAAGCTCCGGGCAGAGCAACAGCGTGAATGTAAATAGAAAGAACACCCTCAGGAGAATCGTACCCATCATCTCCAGCACACACTCCGCAGCCTTTTTTAGGTCTAGACGGAGCTTACCTCAATGTATTCAATGGTTTCGATCATACAACCCACGTAGCACTATGTCAATAGCACTACAACCGCAGAGACACAAAGCTTTGCGTCTTTGCGGTTAAGTCTTTCTTGGGTGGGCACGGTTGTAAGTCGCCAGCAGCTGTTGGACGTTGAGGTGTGTGTATTTTTGTGTTGTGGAGAGGCTGCTATGTCCCAGAAGTTCCTGAATCCATCGCAAATCGGCTCCGGCACTCAAGAGATGCGTAGCAAAGCTATGCCGGAAGGCGTGTGGTGAGACTTTCTTCTGCATTGCCAATTTCAATAAATACTGATTCAGAATTTGTCTGATTCTTGTTTCAGACAATCGGTTTCCATGAGTATTTAGAAACAACCATTCCGTATCTTTCTCTTGTGCCAACTCATGTCGCCTTTCCAAATAGTCATTGATGGCGGATGTTGCATTAGAACCGAAAAAGACTGTTCGCTCTTTTGAACCTTTGCCTGTAATTCTCAGCATGCCCGAAGCGCCTTTTACTTCTTTCATCTTTAAAGAAGAAATTTCGCTGACACGCATTCCTGTTGCATACAATAATTCGAAAATTGCACGATCGCGATCGCCGATAACAGAATCATCAAAAGGAAAATTCAAAAAGCCATTCATTTCATCAATCTGCAGAATGCCAGGCAGTTTTTTGGGAAGTCTTGGACTCTTGATCGCTTTTGCAAAATTCTGCGACATATAATTTTGGCGGCACAAGAATCGGAAAAATGAACGCAGACAAGCCAGTTTCCGTCCAATGCTGGACTTGCTAAAGCCCTTTCTGTACAAATGATTGATAAACCCGCGAACCGCAAGCAGATCTATATTCTGAAGCACAGATGGATCTTCATCGATCTCCTTCCCAAGATATTCCCCAAGAAAAAGGCAGAACTGTTCAAGATCCTTGAGATAGGAAATTACAGTGTGGTTTGAGTAGCGTTTTTCGAATCTAAGATGCGATTCGAATTCGTTAACGTATTTTTTCACGACATTTATAATACTACAAGTGTCGTTAAACTAACTCAGACAACTGATGGTTGGCTAATGGAAATCTCTTCAGCAAATTGCCGAATAGAATTCAATGCCCGCGTTGCAAGCATCTCTTTTTTTTGCTTTTTGTCTCTGATGATTTGAAGATCCGGAGCATCAAGAAGTCCGAAAGTAATATTCATGGGTTGAAAGTGATTCGGATCAGCATTTGCAATATAGTTTGCCAATGCGCCCATAGCGGTATGTGGCGGTGGAACTTTCACAGGAAGTCCAAGCGCAACCCGAGCTGCATTGATTCCTGCAAGCAATCCGGATGCAGCAGAATCGACATACCCTTCGACGCCGGAAAGTTGTCCTGCGAAAAACAGTGCTGGGTTTATCTTCGTTTGATAACTGGACAACAGGAGCGCAGGAGCGTTCAGGTATGTATTCCGGTGGATCCACCCATAGCGAATGAACTCCGCCTTTTCGAGACCTGGGATCATGCGAAACACGCGATCTTGTTCAGAAAACCGCATGCTCGTTTGAAATCCCACCATATTATAGTGTGATGCTGCAAGGTTATCCTGACGAAGCTGAACTACGGCAAAAGGTCTTCGCTGCGTCACAGGATCCGTCAAACCAACAGGTTTCATCGGCCCAAAACAGAGTGTTTTTTTTCCTCTTCGGGCCAGCTCTTCAATGGGCAGACATCCTTCAAAAAATATAGCCTTTTCAAATTCTTTCATCGGATGAACTTCTGCTGTAATCACGGCATCGTAAAAGCTGTCATATTGATCTTTAGTCAGAGGACAATTCAAATAATCCTCGGTCCCTTTTCCATAACGTGATGCAGCAAATACGATGGAACGATCGATTGAATCCGAATCCACTATCGGCGAAATCGCATCGTAATAATACAGATACGGAGACTGCGTAAATTGCCTGATCGACTCAGCTAACGATTCGGATGTAAGAGGTCCGGTAGCAACAATGTTAATTCCATCTTCCGGAATCGATGTTATTTCTTCGCGCACAATCCGCACCCGTGGGTGTTCCTGTAATTTCGATTGAATGTTCTGCGCAAAAACCACACGATCTACTGAAAGGGACATCCCTGCGGGCACTGCGCTACGATCTGCAGCATTGATGACAAGCGAATCGAGGATCCGCATCTCTTCTTTTAATAAGCCCGGTGCATGAAAAGTATCATTTGATTTCAATGAATTGCTGCAAACCAGCTCTGCAAGATTGTCTGTTACATGCGCAGGAGTTTTGCGTACCGGACGCATTTCGTAAAGTTCGACGTCCAGACCATGACGTGCTATCTGCCACGCCGCTTCTGTTCCGGCAAGACCGCCACCAATGACACGAATCTTTTTGTTAACCACAGAGACTCAAAGAGATTTTACTGAGCAGTTTCGGCTGGTTGTTGTTCCAATTCGATCTGAAACTTGCATTCTTTATTGTTGCACTCTAGATAAGAGGGGCCATTCTTCCTGAATTTTTCCAACATAAACGTCGCATTACATGCCGGACAATTGCGGACAACTGGCTTATTCCAAAGCGCAAATGTACATTCAGGATAATTAGCACAACCATAAAATATCTTTCTACCCTTCGTACGCTTTTCAACGAGATCGCCGCCATCTTCAGGACACTTCACATCTATAGTCTTAGGCTTGATATATTTGCATTCCGGATAATTACTACAAGCTATGAATGGTCCATATTTTCCGTGCTTTATAACAAGCTCGCTTCCATCTTGCGGACATTTTTCGTTGGGTACTTCTACGGATCCAGCTTCATCCTGCTTCTTGTTTAATGTTGCAGTAAATTTGCACTCAGGATAGCCGGAGCAGGCAAGGAATTTTCCATATCGACCCACTTTTACTACAAGTGATTTCCCACATTTCAAACACGTATGTTCCGTTTCAGTTCCAACACCACCCATAGCCTCATCTGGCTTTTCATCAGGATTCTGGGTGTATTTGCATTCTTCATTTGTGCAGGCTAAAAATGCACCGAATTTTCCCCAACGTTTCACCATTGCGCTTTGGCATTGCGGACATTTCGTGTCTACCGGAACACCGGTTATTTTGATTTCTCCGATTTCGTCATAAGCGCGCTTCAAGTCGCGTGAGAAATCGCCATAAAACTCTTTTAATACTTCAACAGTCTGTTTGCTGCCTTCTTCAATTTCGTCCAACTCATCTTCAAGATGAGCTGTGTATTTGAAATCCATGATTTCATCGAAATGTCGAACCAAAATATCTGTTACCAAAAATCCAAGATCAGTTGGTTTAAAACGATTGTCTTCCTTAATGACGTAGCTGCGATTCTGAATTACAGATAGGATCGTGGCGTACGTTGAAGGACGTCCAATTTCTTTCTCTTCAAGCTCCTTCACGAGCGCTGCTTCCGTAAAACGGGGAGGTGGCTGCGTGAAATTCTGTTTTGGTTCCAGGCGATCAAGCCGAAGTTCTTGCCCTTTCTCAACGACAGGCAGAGATGTAGGGCCTTCTTCTGTTGATGCAGGTTGATCGGAAGTTTCTTCCTGATAAACCCGGATAAATCCAGGAAAAGTCATGACTTGTCCGCTTGCTTCAAATTCATATTTTGCTGCTTCAACTGTAATGATGGTTTCATCAAACAGTGCAGGCTTCATTTGAGAAGCGACAAATCGATTCCATATCAATGTATAGAGCTTAAACTCATCGCGGCCTAAATATTGTTGGACCGATTCAGGTGTGCGAGCTACTGAAGTTGGACGGATCGCTTCATGTGCATCCTGAACCGATTTTTTGTTTTTGTAAAAGTTTGGTTGATCCGGAAGAAAGTCGGCGCCATACTCATCCGCAACAAATTTTCGCGCTTCTTGTAATGCGCTTTGCGAAATGCGAACCGAATCCGTACGCATGTATGTGATCAAACCAACTGCACCTTCTTCACCTACTTCCATTCCTTCATAAAGACCTTGTGCAACCATCATTACTTTTCTAACGGGCCATCGGAATTTGCGTGAAGCTTCCTGTTGAAGTTTGCTTGTGATGAACGGCGCAGCGGGATTGCGCTTTCGCTCTTTCTTTTCGATATCTTTAACGGTAAATAGTGCACGATCCAAATCGGACAAAATTCGATCGGAAGCTTCCTGATTTGAAACTTCAATTTTCTTTCCGTTGTGCCGAGTTAATTTTGCTGGAAATATCGGGGGCTCTGAACCTTCCAAAAACGCGGTAAGAATCCAATATTCTACCGGCACAAAAGCTTGAATTTCTTTCTCACGGTCACAGATCAATCGAAGTGCAATTGATTGCACTCTACCCGCACTGAGTCCTCGTTTCACTTTTTGCCAGAGTAAAGGTGAGATCTTATAGCCGACAAGTCTGTCTAATATTCTGCGAGCTTGCTGAGCTTGAACTTTCTTTTGATCAATTTGTGTTGGATTTTCAAATGCTTTCCGAACTTCATCCTTCGTAATTTCATTCAAAATAATGCGATGAATAGGTTTGCCATTTCCGAGTTCTTCGGAGAGATGAAAACTGATAGCCTCGCCTTCACGGTCCGGATCAGCCGCAAGATAAATGTTCTTCGCTTTCGATGCCGCTTTCTTCAGTTCTTTAACAAGATCTGTCTTTCCTCGAATAATTGTGTATTGCGGTTCGAAATTATTTTCTTCATCGACCCCTAATTTAGATTTAGGAAGGTCTTTAATATGACCGAGACAGGCCTTTACGAGATAGTCCGATCCTAAATATTTATTGATGGTCTTTGCTTTCGCTGGTGATTCCACGACCACTAGAGATTTCGCCATTTGTTTTCCTCAACCACAGGTATTTAAGCAAAGCTGTCAATCCTGTTCCGTTATTTTCTCCTTATCTCAGCCGGACAAAATGTTTACCTGGCATTTGGCTGACCAGACTCTTTAGTTCTAAATCGACTAAAGTTCCAAGCAGCTCCTGAGGCCGAATCCCCGCGAGTCCTGCGAGTTGATCAATATGTTTTGGCTGATCAAATGATAATAAGGCAATAATACTCTTTTCGGTTTCCGTCAAGTCTTCCGAGGACGTTTCATTTATGCCAGAAGGCAAAGAAAGACTTTTTGCGATTTCTTCCGGGAGTGCTGCAATAACATCACTCCAACTTTCAATTAATGCCGCTCCATCCTTAATCAATGCATGACATCCTTGGCTCGACTCATTAAAAATACTTCCTGGAACTGCCATGACTTCCCTTCCTTGTTCAGCCGCCATTCGAGCAGTGATCAGCGATCCGCTTTTACGGGAAGCCTCAACAACGACAACTGCCACTGAGAGTCCACTAATAATTCTGTTACGTACGGGAAAATTTTCTCGATTCGGCGGAGTACCTAAAGGGAACTCTGATATAAGTGCTCCTGAAGCGGCAATTCGATCAGCAAGTGAACGATGTTCCGAAGGATAGACGACATCGACACCGCTGCCGAGAATCGCAATTGTACGTCCTCCTTCTTCGAGAACTGTCGAATGTGCTCTCGCATCGACTCCCCGCGCAAGTCCGCTCACAACTGTCAATCCTGCATTCGCAAGATCTCTTGCCAGGGCATGAGTAACATTCAAACCATACGTAGTTGCTTTTCTTGAACCTACCAAAGCAATGCAAAGTTCTTCAGGCCTGATCTCCCCTCGTATATATAGGACCAGGGGTGGATCGGGAATCGATTTCAATAGGATAGGCATCGAATCATCAGATAAACAAAGTACAGTGATGCCCGCTCGTTCGGCCGCCTTTAGTTCCCGTTCAGCATCTCTCATATCAAAATGAGTAATACGATGGGCCACCTCCGCTTTGATATCGCGGATAGAGCGCAATTCCATTTCCGACCGCCGAAAAACATTGTCGGGAGTTTCAAATGCGTTGAGCAAAGCAGCCCGTTGTGCTGAACGCAAACCCTCTACCATATTTAAAGCAAGCCACGGAAGCATGCCGTGCACATTAACACAAAGGCCATTGCCAATACAAACAAGCATTGTTAGATTTTAGGGGCGGGTCTATAATCTGCCGGAACAAAACCAACACGCGCTTATGCGCGTCTGATTGATAAAGAACATGAAATTATTATTCAAATTACTCGTCTTACTTCTGCTTGTTGTCCCAGGACTTTTAATTGCCCAAGGTCAATATGATCTATGGCTCAAGAACGAAGGGTACTATCTGCTTTCCGAACAAGAGAAGGAAAAATTCCGTGCTATGAGCGATGTTCAAAAAGAGCTCTATATACGGAACTTATGGTCGGCGCTTGATCCAAACCCAATTACGCCAGAAAACGAATATCAGAAGGAATACATGAAGCGATTTGAGTATGCGAAAAAGCATTACCGCATTCCATCTGACCGGGCAAAAATTTATCTTCTGCTTGGAAAACCGAACTCAGTGGAAGGCCATCACAATTCAGACAAATACTTTCCGCTGGAACTCTGGTCATATTACAGTCTTGGATATCCAGGACTTCCGCCTTCACTGGAACTTATTTTCTTTAAGCGTCACGGCGCTGGGGATTTTCGTCTCTATAGTCCTTTGTTTGATGGAATGAAATCGCTAACTCCGTCATCGATGGATTTCGATAATCCGAGGACGCGTTCTCAGATGAAGACCCTTTTCGATCCGCAAATTGTTGAAGCGGCAGAAAGACTTTCAGTAGGTTCAAGTCCAAATGAATCTGAGATCGTCCGCGCGACATTACAAGATCCTGGAGCCATCCGCCGCATAGAAAAGAAGCGCCCAACAGTTGAAACCACCGTTGTGTATGAAGGCTTTGAAGCTGATGTAACGACTTACTCGGTTCCTCACAGGGATGGTGTATTACGGACGAGCATTGCTATTGCGATCCCGCCGAAGTACGTCACATTTGAAAAATCGGAAACGTTGTATCAAGGCCGTGTTGATTTAATCGGAAGCATCGTTGATGAAAAGAAAAATGAAATTATTCGAATTAATGACAGTCCTGCTTTGAGAATGCAAGAAGCTGAATTTGCAAAAGCAAAAGCATTTTACTTCTGCTATACATTCGACACTTATCTGCTTCCCGGAAAGTACACGTTGAACTCTGTGTTCCGCGATTATGCTTCCAATAGCGCAGGGAATTTGGAACGCACTTTCGAAGTAAAAGCACCTGGTGAAGAACTCGAGCTTTTGGACCCATTAATTTCCTTTAAAGTCAGCCAGGTTGAGCCAGGTGACAAGCCATTTCTTTACGCGAATCAGCAGTTTTCACCCAAAGAAAATTTGACCTTAAGCGTTAATCAAGTCCTCATCCTTTATACAAAGATGTTGAATCCGAAAGGAGAAAACATCGCCGGGACATGGGATCTAAAATTTGGCCTTAAGAAGGAAAATCAGAACGTACTGGAGCTGAGTGAATCGGTTTTAGTTTCCCAAAGAGCTGAACAAGATATCGGACGATTGATCCGTCTTCAATCGCTGGTTCCCGGCGCTTACACTGCATACATGCGCCTTTCACGGGGCGAGGTAGCCATCGAAGGCGAGACCCCTGTTCGTATCAATACAAATGAAGAAATGTTAGGCAGACTAAGAATTCAGGCTCAATCAGCAAATCCTCCTGAAGCGCTGCATACAAATCTTTCGCTGCAATATTTCTTGCGGAACGATCTGGAGTCTGCAGTACGCCATGCTCGAATTGCTATCGATCTTGCGCCAAACTCTTATGTCGCGCGTGGATTATTAGCCCGTATCGAAAAAGCGAAAGGAAACATTCCCGAAGCAATCTCTGCCTATGAAAAGTTAGCTCAAGAAGCGCCATCTGACAGTGAAGCTTATTACTACATAGGCAAGTGGTCTCTCGAACAAAAAGATGCGCAAAAAGCTTCCGGAATGTTGAAGAAGGCGATGGAGCTTGGATTCTACACAACCGATCTGCTCAATACTCTTGCCACTGCCGAATTGCAACTCGGAAACAAACAGAGTGCTGTTGAATTTTGGGAAAAATCACTCGCTCTGGATTCAAGTCAGCCGGAGATTCAGCAACTCCTCTCGCAGCACAAACAGTAATTCAGGCATCGTCACTGCGTCTCTGCGGTTAATAGTATGATAAGCGCATGAATCCAACCATCAAGACGCTGATTGCGCAGATAAAGCCATATCGCAAAGAATGGATACTGGCAGTAATCAGCATGATTGCTGTCGCAATCTTCACAGCTCAATTGACCTTGCTTGTTAAGCAAATCCTTGATGACGTTTTGATTCAAACAAAGCCTGATGCACTTTTCCGTGTTTCAATTCTGCTGATTTTTTTCTACGCAGGAAAAGGCATTTTTTCATTCCTCTCTTCATATTTGATGACTTCAATCGGGCTAAAGATTGTCCGGAATCTGAGGAACAAACTTTACAGCCACATCATGTATCAATCGCTCACCTTCTTCTCAGCTGAAAAAACAGGAGACCTTACAGCACGTGTAATCAGCGATACCGATCGCATTCAAGATGCTGTTTCGAAAGCGTTAAGCGACCTTGTTAAAGAAACCTTCACATTGGCGGGACTTCTAATTGTAATTTTTTACCTAGATTGGAAACTAGCGCTTATCTCTTTCACACTATTTCCAGTTGTTGTATATCCCATTACGCGATTCTCGAGCCGGCTCCGCCACGCAAGCAGAAAATCTCAGGAAAGTATCAGCCGTCTTTCTCAAATCCTCTTTGAATCGATTACCGGATCACGAATCGTTCAGGCATATCAGATGGAAGATCGGGAAGCAAAAAAGTTTGAACAAACGAGCCAAAAGCTTCTTGAGGAAGGACTTCGATCCTCGCGAATTGTGTCTTTCTTATCGCCCTTTATGGAATTATTGAGCGGCGTCGCAGCGGTGTTAGTCATGTGGTACGGCAGCCGTCAAATTCAGGCCGGAACGCTAACAGCTGGAGACTTTACTGCATTCCTGTCAGCGCTTTTTTTCATGTATACACCGATTAAGAAACTGAGCAAATCGAATCAAACAATTCAGCAAGCTGTTGCAAGTTATGAACGGATTCAGGCGGTGCTGAATCGTAACGAACGGATTATTGAGCAACCCAATGCTGTTGAGTTGCCACGCGTCAGCAACATCATTGAATTCCGTGATGTTTCATTCCGCTATTTAGATGAACCTGTGCTCACAGGGATTGATTTTACTGTTCAGGCCGGCGAAGTCATCGCGCTTGTTGGACCCAGCGGTGCAGGAAAATCAACTCTTGTGAATCTCATTCCGCGTCTCTATGACGTTTCCTCCGGTTCGATTCGAGTGGATGGACATGATTTAAGAGAGGGCACCTTAGATTCATTGCGCTCCCAAATCGGACTCGTCTCTCAAGAAATTATTTTGTTTGACGATACGGTAGCGGCGAATATTGCCTGCGGCCAACCAGAAGCAATCCAGGAAGAGATTGAGGAAGCAGCACGCGCTGCATACGCACATGATTTCATTTCGCTTCTACCCAAAGGTTATTCAACCGAAATCGGTGAGCGCGGCCATCGTCTCTCAGGAGGACAGCGGCAGCGGATCGCTCTGGCTCGCGCAATTTTGCGCAATCCTGCAATTTTGATCCTGGATGAAGCAACCTCAGAATTGGATGCTGAATCCGAAATCGCAATACAAAAAGCCTTGGAAAATCTACTTAAGAATCGAATTACCTTCATTGTTGCCCATCGGCTTTCCACAATCCGTAAAGCTGATAAAATTATCGTGCTTGAACATGGACAGATTCAGGAAATCGGTACTCATGAAGATTTACTGGACTCTAAAGGGCTGTATCGCAAATTCCACGAACTTCAATACGGCATCATTGATTTATAGTTTTTGAACTCTGAGACTCTGCGGTTAAAATGAAAATATGATTCGAAGCATGACAGCGTTTGCAAAAAGTAGTTACGAAGGAAAAGAATTCACGTTGGATGTTTTTATCCGAACATACAACCATCGATTCCTTGACATCAACTTAAAACTCCCAGTTGAACTCATGACGATTGAAGGTGAACTTCGCAGTCTCATTGGACGCCATCTATCGCGTGGCCGCGTTGAAATTACCTTACGTACAACATTCCTCAAAGAAGGGATCTATCACGTAATCGTGAATCGCGGTTTAGTCGGACGCCTCATCTCTGAAATGAAATCTATTCAGGATGATTTTGGTGTGCCTGGCGAAATCGATTTAGCTGCTGTACTAAGAATCCCCGGCCTAATCGAAGTTCAGACCGATGTTCAAAAAATCAGTAAAGATGTGCTTGATGAAATCAAAACCATGGTTGAAACATGCTTGAAGTCGCTTGTTCAAATGAGACTTCAAGAAGGTCAGATCCTTCAGCGAGATCTTCACGAACGTTTAAATAATCTTCGTAGCATGACGACTCGTATCGAAGAAAATGCGCATGAATATCCTGCAATGGTTCGAAAAGTCACAGAAGAAAAGATGAAAGAATTGTTAAATGGCCAGAACATAGATACAGGACGTATGTTTCAAGAAATTGCCTATTATGCGGAACGTTCGGACATTACGGAAGAACTCGTGCGGCTCCGAAGCCACATTTCACAATGTGAAACTTTGTTTCAAAAAGCAGAGGCTGCGGGTCGAAAGCTCGATTTTCTACTTCAAGAGATTTTGAGGGAAATCAATACGATTGGCTCAAAATGCGATTTGCTCCCAATTTCTCAAACTGTGATCGAGATGAAAACAGAAGTTGAAAAAGTCCGAGAGCAAAGCCAGAACGTAGAATAACGCCAAATTTCAAGAAAAAGCGAAAATCACGCCTTATTTCTTCTATTTTCATTGATTTTATTCAAAATTCTCGATATCTTAGACTCATCTCCTCGATCTTCACCAAGGGAATATGCGCGAATTACTCAATATTGGATTTGGACATACTGTAATCTCATCCCGGATCATTGCGATCGTTTCACCGAAGTCTGCACCGATTAAGCGGTTGAAAGAAGAGGCTCGACAGAATGGAAAGCTTGTTGATGCGACATCCGGACGTCAAACTCGTGCAGTTGTTGTAACTGACAGCGGTCATGTAGTTCTTTCTGCGGTAATGCCATCCACATTGCTAGCTCGATTAGAAAATCGCGAGGAGGAAGAAGTCAGGAGCGAAGCCGAAGAAGATGAAGAAACAGCAAAATAATATCTTCATCATCTCCGCGCCTTCGGGCAGCGGCAAAACAACTCTGATTGATCTGCTGCTTTCGGAAAATCCTTCCTTATTGTTTTCTGTATCCCATACAACGCGCCCACCACGGCCAGGCGAACGCGATGGCGTCGAATATTTTTTCATCGATGAACAGCGCTTTCTGCAGATGATCAAGGAAGATCGCTTTCTGGAATGGGCCAATGTTCATGGTCATTTTTATGGAACATCCCGCGAAATTGTTGATCGGGCAAAAAGTGAAAATCGCGATCTGATTCTGGATATCGATGTTCAAGGCGCCGGACAAGTTCGCGAAAGAATGCCTGATGCCATCAGCATTTTTGTTTTGCCTCCATCCTATGAAGCGCTGAAACGAAGATTACTCGCTCGTCAAAAAGATTCGGAAGAAGTGATGTTGAAACGTCTTGAAAATGCGAAGAAAGAAATTCTACGATTTGGGGAATTTGATTACATCATTATTAATGATGATTTGCATAATGCTTCCAAAAGCCTTTCCGGAATCATTCATAGCACCGAAAGCAAACGCGAGCTGCAGACCGACCGAATCGACTCTATCCTCAACGACTTCTCCGCAAACGACTAGCCCCTCCGCTCCTCTGCCCCTCCGCTCCTCCGCTCCTCCGCTCCCCGCCCCTCTGCTCCTCCGCTCCCCGCTCCTCTGCTCCTCGCCCCTCTGCTCCCCACCGGTTGCCACCCCCCACAACCTTTCCGTATAATAGGAGGCCGTATTTAAATCAAGCTGGAGAATGTGAATCAATGGATTATGTGACTCGAGTTTCGTTAGATAAGATCGACAATCGATTTTTGTTTGTAATGATAGCTGCCAAACGGGCGTTGCAGCTTCAAAGAGGCGCCAAACCGCGTACGGACATAGGCATCAGAAAACCGACAGTTGTTGCGATGCTGGAAAGCCTCGAACACAAAGTTCAATTTGAACTTCCGGATCGTTTGAAAGAAAAGAAATCACGGAAATAACCCTTGAACGTAACGCTTGGCGTAGCAAGTTCTATTTCATCCTACAAAGCGGCTGAAATTCTGCGCCTCCTTCAAAAAGCAGGACACACTGTTCGTGTGGTTATGACCCGCAATGCTACACGATTTGTGCGTCCGATCACCTTCGCAAGCCTGAGCCAGCATCCTGTCTATTTGGACGAATTCAAAGCACGAAATGGCGAAGTGATGCATGTTGAATTGGCTCGCGAAACTAAACTTCTTGTAGTTGCGCCGGCAACTGCGAATGTCATCGGTAAATTTGCTTCCGGGGTTGCCGATGATTTTCTGTCCACGTTTTTCCTGGCGAGACGCTGCCCTGTTTTGATTGCTCCTGCAATGAATGTTTACATGTATCGCAATCCGATGGTTCAAGAAAACATCGCAAAGCTTCGTTCTACAGGCGTTCATTTTGTAGAACCGGATGAAGGTTATCTTGCTTGCGGGGACGAAGGCGCTGGAAGACTTGCTCCTGTTGAATTAATCGCTGAACGGGCACTGATGATGCTGAACGCAACCTCGTCACTCTTTGGAAAACACGTTGTAGTGACCGCAGGGCCAACGTGGGAATCATTGGATCCGGTTCGAATTTTGACGAACCGTTCCTCCGGCAAAATGGGTTATGCGATGGCAGAAGAAGCTGTAATGCGAGGTGCGCGCGTAACTTTAATCAGCGGTCCTACACAAATTCTTCCACCGCTTGGAGTGAATTTGATCCGTGTTGAAAGCGCACAACAAATGCGAGATGCAGTACTCGAGGCATTTGAAACCGCAGACTATGTAATCAAGAGCGCTGCTGTTTCAGATTTTACGCCTGCCGATGTTTTCACGAATAAAAAGAAGAAAACCGGCAGATCGGAAACGCTGGCTTTAAATCCAACTGATGATATTCTTGCACTGCTGGCAGAGAAAAGAGAAAATCAAATACTGGTTGGTTTTTGCGCTGAAACAGAAAATCTTGAAAAGAATGCGCAAGAAAAACTCACTAGAAAAAAACTGGATTTAATCGTTGCAAACAATGTTGGAGGCAACGAGAGCGCCTTTCAATCCGATCAGAATGAAGTTGTAATCCTGGATCGTCTTGGAAACAAAACCAGTTTTGAACGTCGCGACAAAAGGGTGATTGCAGCGGGAATCTGGGATGTCATCATTGAACGAACAACAGAACTCAAAAGCCGTCCAATCGTCAGTCACGCCTGAAAATGCACTACAAGACTGGCTCGATCTCTTCCGTGATCTTGGAATAACTGAAGTCTTTCTTCCTTCCAATGTATCTTCAAACAGCGTGGAGCTTTCTGCAGGTATTTCACAGAATCAGGAACTTTTAGAAACTTTACGGCTTCAGGAGATTGGAAATTGTACACGCTGCAAACTACATCGCGGCAGAAAGACAATCGTGTTTGGCGAAGGGAATCCTTCGGCCGAGTTAATGCTGATCGGTGAAGCACCAGGCGCAGATGAAGATATTCAAGGGCGTCCGTTTGTAGGCCGTGCCGGACAATTGCTCATGCAAATGATTAAGGCGATTCATTTTGAAAGAAAAGACGTATTCATAGCGAATGTGTTGAAATGCCGGCCGCCAAACAATCGTCCGCCTGAGCCGGATGAAGTTCATACCTGTTCGCCATTTCTTTTCAAGCAGATTGAAATTATCAAACCGAAAATCATTCTTGCGCTGGGCACATTTTCTGCGCAACTACTGTTGGAATCAAAATCTTCCATTTCATTTCTTCGCAATCGCGTTTATGAAATGCCGTTTGGTAGGGTAATCGCGACGTATCACCCTTCTTTTCTTTTGCGGTCACCGCAAAAAAAACCGGAAGCATGGGAAGATTTAAAACTTGTCCGGAAAACTCTGCAGGAAAGTGCATAGCGGATCCGTCAATTCATGCAATACGTTCGTGTCACAATCCCACGCTCTCCGCTTCAAGATTTAACCTACTCTGTCCCGGATGATATGAAGAGTCTCGAGCCGGGCATGCGTGTTCTTGTGCCGCTTGGCTCACGATTTGTTTCTGGATTTGTGGAAAGCGAAGAATCAGAAGTTCCATCTGATTTCGATGTTAGAGCCGTTGCAGATGTATTGGATCGTGAGAATTTGTTTTCCGATGAAATGCTCAAGCTAACGCGCTGGATGTCGGATTACTATATTGCGGATTGGGGAGATATTTTAAAGTCGGCACTGCCTCCCGGTTTGGATGTGCGGCCTGAAACTTTGGTAACACTAACAGCAACGGGTGAATTTAACGCAGGCCAGCACGCATTACTCCAGGTACTCTCAGATAAAAAATCTCTTCCACTAAAAAAACTTTATGAACTCTTCGGTCATAAAGGGACCTTTTCGCAGCTGAGAAGTTTAGAAGAGCAAGGCAAAGTAGAAATCACAGCTTCAAAAAAGGAAAAACGACGCGGCTATAACATGGTAGAACTGATTGAAACGGCCATTCCTCCGCAAAAGCCAAAAGAGCGAGAAATTTTTGAGTATCTTCAAAATCAGCCGGGAGCCGTCTGGGTGGAAGACCTTCGCAATCAATTTAAGAATGCCCCTATTGCGATCCGATCAATGGCGAAAAACAATATTATTCGCTGTTTCTGGCTTCCTGCTTCGCCGCAAAATATTTGGCCGAACGTAAATCCAGTAAAAGAGTTGAATGAAGCTCAGACGGATGCTTTACAAAAACTGCGGAATGGACTGGGAGACTTCGGAGTTTTCTTGATTCATGGCGTGACTGGTTCTGGAAAAACTGAAGTTTATTTGCGAATTGCAAAAGAGGTTTTATCCAAAAGCCAATCGGTTTTGATTCTTGTTCCGGAAATTGCATTGCTTCCGTTATTCGTCCATCGCGCAGAACATGCCCTGCGACAGCATCTCAGTATCTTGCATAGTGAACTCACCGATCGCGAGCGTGTAGAAGAATGGCAAAAAGCGCGGCGGGGTGATGTTCGTATAGTAATCGGAACACGATCCGCAGTCTTTGCACCTTTGAAAAATCTTGGTTTGATCGTCCTGGATGAAGAACACGATTCATCGTTCAAGCAAAGAGAATATCCGCGCTACCACGCGCGCGAAACTGCAATCATGCGAGGGCTTTATGAAAAATGCCCGGTGCTTTTAGGATCAGCAACACCTTCCATCGAATCGTTTTTCAATTCAGGCAACGGAAAATCTGAATATCTGTCGCTTCCATACCGCGTCGAAGAACGACAACTACCTAAAGTTCATCTTGTAGATATGAAAGAAGAATACAGGCTTACAGGTGATCCAGTTTTTTCACGATATCTGTTGGAACAAATTGAAAATCGACTTGCGAAAAAGGATCAGGTTATAGTTCTTCAAAATCGCCGTGGATATGCATCATTATTGATGTGCCGGGAATGCGGTAACGTTCTCGATTGTCCGAATTGCAGCGTTACTTTGACGTATCACAAAAGCGCGAATCGCATGCGTTGCCACTATTGTGATTACGCACGCCTCTCACCAACTAGATGCGAAGAATGTAAGAGTCCACTTTTACATTTATTTGGAAGCGGAACGGAAAAAATTGTTGAGGGACTGGAGAAACGTTTTCCAGAAGCACGAATTCAACGTTTCGATCGCGATACAACCCGCAAACGTGGAAGCATTTCAAGGATCCTTTCGAATTTTGCAAAAAAGGAAATTGACATACTTGTAGGCACACAAATGCTGGCTAAAGGTCATGACTTCCCGGATGTCACCCTCGTTGGTGTTGCGGGAGCCGATGCATCGATAGGAATTCCTGATTTCCGTTCTTCCGAAAAATTATTTCAACTCTTAACTCAAGTTGCCGGCCGTAGTGGAAGAGGACGTGATCGAGGACAGGTTATATTGCAGACTTTTCATCCGGATCATTATGCAATCCGTTGCGCGATGAATCAGAGTTATGAAGGATTTTACGAGAAAGAAATCAGATTCCGTAGATTGATGAATTATCCGCCTTATGTTTCGCTCGCTAATATAGTTTTTTCAGGCAAAGATCCGCGAGCAACCTTGGAAGAAGCTCGTGAGTTTGCAAAACTGCTGCTGGCGATGAAGACTGAAACCATGAGAACAATTGGTCCGGCGATTGCGCCGATCGCAAAAATTTCGGGTCTGAACCGCTTTCAGATTTTGGTTAAAAGCGCATCTCGAAAAGAATTGCGGCATTGCATTCGTGAAGCACTTCGTCACTATGAACAAAATCCAAAACGACACTCACAGTATTCGATCGACATTGACCCAGACTCAATCGCTTAATCACAATCAGTGGCTCTTCGGGCCTCCCTATCTCCCCTTCCCTCTTTCTCCCTTCCTATGGCAGGGGTGCAGGGGAGAGGGAGAAAGCAGGATTAGTTGTTTGATTCTATGCATCAACCGTTAATTGCTTCTTTCACCCCTGCCCTCTGCACCTCTGCTCCCCTGCAATCGCGAAAGGGCACAAACTGCCTGATACAATGAGTAGCCTATGACTAAGAAGTTTCTATCCCCTGTGTGGGCGATTCACCTTGCTGGGTTGCTGTTCATTGCAGCGGGGTTTGCGACCAATCCACTGGCACTAACGCGAGCTTTCTTCAGCGATGAATCGGTGTATTACACAATGGCTTATAGCTTTGCTGAAGATGGCGACATGGTTTTTCAGCAAAATGATTTGATCCGCGTTTATCGCGAGTTCGCTGCAGGTCCGCAAGGGATCGTTCTGAAAATAAACGAGGAACAGAACACAATCGTTTTCGCGAAAGCATTTCTGTACTCAATGGCTGCTGCTCCGTTTGTAAAGGTGTTCGGCACGAACGGGTTTTTCATTTTTCATGGCGTATTGCTCTGGTTGAATTTGCTTTGCGCATATCGTTTCTGCATTTCCATTATGAAGCCATCTACGGCTGCAATGTTTTCTTTCTTTTATTTCCTGGCGAATGCGTCCCTTATTTACATGTTTTGGATGACTCCTGAATATTTCAATATGAGTCTTGTTTGTTATGGATTTTTCTTTTTTGTAGCAGATGAGCAATTGAAATCGAAATTCCAATTGTTCAAGTCGCCATGGAACTATGCGATCGCGGCAATTCTTTTTGCGATGGCAACATTTTCCAAGGTTACGAATGCCGCATTAGTTGCACCACTTGGAATCTGGTTGTTATGGAAACGAAAGTTTGTGCCTGCAGCCATCTGCCTGGGGATTTTCATTCTGGGAACAGCAGCTTTTTTTGCTTTAAACAATCATTACTCAGGAGAATGGAATTATCAGGGTGGAAAGCGAGCTGTCTTTTATGACAATTTTCCGTACGGTCGGGCTGGAGCATCTCCATTTGCACCGTTTACTCAAAAGTTCGGCGGGCAAACAGGCGAAAAAACAGAATCAAAGTTGAACATTAGTCCCTGGGATTGGTTTGACCGGCTCAATTATGTTCCTAAATCCATGTTTTATAACCTTGGGTATTTCTTTGTTGGACGCTATTCCGGATTGGCTGTGTACTTTTTCCCGATGTTCTTCTCACTTCTCTATTTTTTCTTTTCCAAAAAAAGTGGAATTGCTACTGCCGTCTATGCTGCCGGCTGGGTGGGAATTTTGTCCTACATGATCGGGCTGCCATGGAATTATTTTGGAGGCTCTGGAACCATTGGAAATCGATATTTGATGAATTGTTTTGCGGTACTTTTGTTTTGCCTAACGCAAGAACCTTCAAAGAAACTCCTTATTTTGGCATTCGCAGGATCTTTATTATTTTCAGCGCCATTTTTGTTTACACCCATTTTGAGTTCGTTTGATAACTCTTATCATCAAAAAGCTGGAATATTTAAAGCACTACCGTTAGAGCGAACTCTGCTTGCCGATCTTCCATTCAATACCAATCGGAATGCTGTTCGAGTCGCATTTGATGATCCGCCAACATACTTGTTATATTTCGCTGATAACAACACTTATTTCCGCGAGACCTACGATCGTAGAATCGGATTTTGGGTGAAAGGAGAGCGCGAATGTGAAATCATTGTGAGGACAACTCAAAAGATTTCACGTTTGCACTTGAAACTGAAACCAGCCATGTCAGGGACTACGGTGATTGTTGATGGCGGAGAGAAGACAAAAATTGAGCTTAAGGAGCCAGTTTTCTATTCTGGTGAAGTCTATATGTCTGACCCGGTTCCTTACGATCGTGATAATACCGGAGTGACTTATTTGTACCGCCTCAAGATTCGATCTTTGCAAGGCAAAATTACCAAAGTTGACAAAATGTCTGAGCGTTATCTCGGCGTATTCGTGAGTTTAGAACTGCCAGGCATAAAGCCTGCATCCTGAATCCCGCATCCCGATCTTTCTTATTTGTATCTTTCCCTCGACTGCAGACTCTATATATATTTAAGCGTGTGTTAAAATAGGACTTTCATGAATGGAAAAACCGCACTATTGCTCAGTATCGCTGTTGTAGTCAGTTCTTTAGGGTTTCTCGTCTACACTGGATTAAATTCGAATATGGTTTATTACTACCATGTAGATGAGTTTCTGCCTAAAGCAAGCTCTTTGAATGGAGAAACCATCAAAGTGAATGGGAAAGTAATCGAAGGAACCATTCAAAAAGCGCAGCTTGATTATAGTTTCGGTATTCATGGACATACGCCGGCGAATACAGTTAATGTGGAATATCATGGCGTTGTTCCGGATACTTTCAAAGATGGTTCCGATGTAGTAGTAGAAGGTAAATATGACTCTGAGCGCAGGATTTTTCATGCCACGACTCTGCTTGCGAAATGCCCAACAAAATATGAACCTCAAGAACAAAAGGGTGAAAGGGCAAAGAATACAAGCCTTTAATAGATTAATCGTATCGCCCCGGTCGAACCGAATTTATGCTTGCTGAAATTGGACGCTTTATATTGCTGAGTGCCTTCGCACTTTGTATTTTCAGTATCGTTTCATCAATTTTAGGAGCTCGATTTCGTCGAGCCGACTTTGTTGAAGCCGGGGAACGTGCTGTTCTTGGAGTCGTCTTTCTCGTCGTAACAGCTTGCGGAATCCTCATTCATGCCCTCATTACGAGCAATTTCCAATTTGAATACGTTGCTCATTACACAAGCACGACGCTTCCGCTGCCGTATAAGATCACGGCGCTGTGGGGTGGTCAGGCTGGTTCACTTCTGTTCTGGCTATTCATTCTGTCCATGTATTCGCTCGTCGCCGTAATGCAAAACCAAAACAAGAATCGGCAACTGATGCCATATGTAACAGCAGTGATGATGGGCATCACATTATTCTTTTTAAGTCTGGTTCTTTTTGCGGCGGATCCTTTCAGCAAACTTTCACCGATCCCGATCGAAGGTCAAAGCCTGAATCCTTTACTTCAGAACTACTGGATGGCTACCCATCCGCCTTCGCTTTATATCGGTTATGTTGGCGTTTCTGTTCCATTCGCTTTTGCAATGGCTGCCCTAATCACCGGACGCCTGGATGTGAGCTGGCTCAAAGCAATCCGTAAATGGACTTTGTTTGGCTGGTTATTCTTAACGCTGGGAATTTTACAAGGTTCTTACTGGGCTTACATTGAGCTCGGTTGGGGTGGCTATTGGGCATGGGATCCAGTTGAAAATGCTTCGCTGATGCCATGGCTTGCATCGACTGCATTTCTACATTCAGTCATGGTTCAAGAAAAGAAAGGGATGTTGAAGTTCTGGAATATGGTGCTTGTCATTACAGCATTTACACTTTCGATTTTTGGAACATTTCTGACACGCAGCGGCGTAGTCTCATCAGTCCATTCGTTTGCTCAATCGCCAATCGGAAAATATTTCGCGATTTTTCTTGGAATTCAAATTGCAATCAGCGTCTTTTTCCTTATGTATCGCAGAAAAGAACTTAAGCCAGAAGCGAGACTTGAATCGTTCGTAAGCCGTGAGAGTAGTTTTTTATTTAACAACATTTTCTTTCTTGTGATCTGCCTTGCAGTTTTGCTTGGAACAACATTTCCAATCTTGTCTGAATGGGTTACAGGCAGTAAGGTGACTGTAAGTGCTCCGTTTTTCAATAAGGTTGTGACGCCGTTTGCGATTGGATTAATTCTATTAACAGGAATTTGCCCGTTGATCGCCTGGCGGAAAGCAGGACTTAACAATTTGAAAAGAAGTTTCCTTGTACCAGGACTCATGGGCACACTCGCAGTCGTTGTCTTGATTGCATTTGGAATCAGACACTGGGTAGCATTGCTCTTTTTCTTTTCTACCGTTTTTGTGATGGCGACTGTGTATTTTGAGTTCAGCAAAGGGACTCAAGCACGAATGGCAATGATTCGTGAAAATGCGCCCGTCGCTTTTTATAATCTCGTACAGCGTAACAGCCGCAGATATGGCGGGTTTATTATCCATACAGGAATGGCTGTTTTAATGATCGGAATTGCTGCAAGTTCATTCTTCAGTCTTGAAAAAGATGCAATGGTGCGACTAAACCAATCCTTTCAGGCGCGAGGTTATCAACTGATTTACAGAGATATTGAATTCCATAAAGATTCACATAAGGAACTGGTTCGTGCCAAGATTGAAGTAATTCGAAACGGTAAACCAGCGGGATTTTTGATTCCTGAACGCCATTTTTATAAAAATTCTGATCAGCCAACAACCGAAGTTGCACTCCGTTCCTTTTGGAATGAAGATCTCTACATCATTCTTGCAGGCTGGGATGAACAAGGACAAGCCACCTTTAAGGTTTATGTAAATCCGCTTGTGAGCTGGCTCTGGTGGGGCGGTTTTATTATGTTGTTTGGCGGAATCATCGTTTTATCCCCGAGTTTCGGAAAAGAACGTGTTTTCAGCACGGTTCAAGAAGCGACGTCAGAGGTATCAAGTTGAACCGGCCTTTCAGCGTTTGTAATACTATAATCATAGTACTATTTCTTTTCACGAGACTTCTCGAAGCTGCGACCACTATGGAAAGCGTTGCCGGGAAATTATCTTGTTATTGCGGCACATGTCCTCATCTTGTTGTAAGTCAATGTGGGTGCAGCACGGCGGATCAGATCAAATCGGACATTCAGAAAATGATTGATCAAGGGATGAACGAGGATCAGATTATCAAATCCTATGTTGCACAATACGGCGACACAGTTCTTTCTGCGCCGCCTAAAAAAGGCTTTCATCTCACAGCCTGGATGATTACTCCCATTGGATTTCTTGTTGGGGCAATCTTTTTGTTTGCATTCCTCAAGAGACAGCAAGAAAAACCTGAAAATACCCCGCCTGTGGATCCGAACTCTCAAGAAAAAGAAAATGATGAACATTACAGGAAACTTCTGGATGAAGAGCTGGAGAAACGGAAGTGATCTGGTTTTTGTTTATTCTGCTTGCAGTCTTATTTGCTCTTTATGCAATTCTTCCTTTCTTTGATAAAGCCTACCGAAACCGGCAGCTCACATCCGGCGGCCAGGAACTTGAAAATATCCTGCATCGCAAAGAAGAAACACTTTCCGCATTGAATGATCTTGAATATGATTTCCGTTTGAAGAAAATTGGGGAACCTGATTATCTGCAGATTAAAGAAAAACTTTCCCTTGAAGCGATTGAATTAATGAAACAAGCGGATCAATTAACGGAAGCCTCTCCGACAATAGCCGTCAATGCAGACACAACAAAACTACACTCCTGAGCTCGCATTACAACTTGAATTTCAGCGTTATAAGATCGGCCTCACTACGATCCTTCGCGATATTCATTTTGAACTCAAACGAGGCGAAGTCCTTGCAATTTTAGGACCGAATGGAGCTGGCAAAAGTACAATCCTAAAACTGATCGCAGGTCTGCTCAAAGTTGATGGCAAGTGCATCATTCTAGGTTCCGGAAAGCGGGAAGCTTCGATCAAAAAGCAAATTGGATATCTCGGGCATGAAACATTTTTGTACGATAAACTGACTGCACGTGAAAATCTGGAGTTCTTCGCAGAACTGTATGATGCATCGCCCTCCATCGATTCATTGCTTGCTTCCTTTCAGCTGCAAGAGGCCCAGCACCAACTTGTTCAGACATTTTCCCGTGGAATGAAACAAAGATTAGCGCTCACTCGCGCGATGCTTGCGACGCCTCAACTCTTGCTTTTGGATGAACCCTTCACCGGCCTGGATATAGATGCCACTTTATTGTTAGAGGACATTGTCGCTCAGCAAAAGAAGATATGTTCAATCATCCTGACTACACATGAACTTCATCGAGCGTATGAAATTGCTGATAAATTTCTGATCTTAAAAAATGGAAGACAAATCTTTTACGGATCTCGTTCCGAAATTGCCCCTGAAATTGAAGAATTTTACAGGAAGGTAATTGCATGAATGTGATTTCAGCCATCATTCGAAAAGACTTAATTGTCGAATATCGAAGCAGGCAAACCTTTCTGCCAACACTCTTCTTCGGGTTGCTCGTTCTCGTTGTTGGAAACTTTTCGCTTTCTGTCGCCGGCGATCAACAAAGCATAATCGCTCCCGGAATTCTCTGGATTTCATTTTTATTTTCAGGTCTTTTGTTTTTAAACCATACTCTCGCATCTGAAAAAGAAGAAAATTCACTCGCAGGTCTTTTAATCAGCCCTACATCGCCAGGAAAACTTTTCTTAGGAAAAATGCTTTCTGCCACAATTTTTCTTGTAGCTCTTGAAACGATTCTTTTCCCCGTTTTTCATATTCTTTTTAATTTTCAATTTACTCTCAATTCTCTCTGGTTATATCTCATCATCATCCTTGCGGCCATCGGCTATTGCTCGATTGGTGTATTGCTTGCAACAATGGCACTGGATGTAAAAAATCGTGAGATCTTATTATCTGTTTTACTATTTCCGATCTTGATTCCTGTTTTAATTATGGCGGTCAAGGCCTCGATAATTCTATTGAACCAATTAAGGATGGAACAATTCTTTAACTGGCTAAAGTTATTAATCGCGTTTGATGTGATTTACGTCGTACTTTCGTATTGGTCATATCAATGGATATTGGAGGACGCCTAACGATGTCTCGTTTGGATCGGTTGCTGCTTTTTCTTGTATTCGCAATGATGCCGATTGCTCTGTATGCAGCTTTTATTTATGCCCCTCAGGAACGTGTCATGGGTGTTGTCCAGCGTATTTTTTATTTTCATGTATCCAGCGCGTGGACAAGTTTGCTTTCTTTTTCTTCGTGTTTGCCGGCGGCATTTTATATTTGTTAAAAAAAGACAAACGTTATGATCATTTTGCTCACGCAGCTGCAGAACTGGGAGTTTTGTTCTGTACAATTGTGCTTGTCACAGGACCGATCTGGGCCAAGCCTGTGTGGAATGTTTGGTGGACCTGGGATCCAAGGCTAACGAGCACCTTTGTTTTATGGCTGATTTTCGTAGCATATTTGATTCTGAGATCCTCGCTTGCACATCATCCATCAGTCCGCACTTATGCCTCAGTGTATGGAATCATCGGTTTTGTTGATGTGCCGATTGTGTATCTGTCGATTTACTGGTGGCGAACAATCCACCCGCGTGTAATTTCACCCGACAAAGTAGATCTTGACCCCAGAATGTGGTACTCCGTCTTGATTTGCTTTATGACATTCTTAATCCTGTACACGATTCTGATGCGTTTCCGGATCCGTCTGGAGCGTATGAAGGAACATGTACATTCCTTGCAAGATAAGCTTGAAGATGACTAAACTTATATGAATTACTTAATTGCAGCGTACATTGCCGTATGGATTCTATTGTTTCTTTATTTGTTCACCCTGATGACCCGGCTAAAAAATATGGAGAGGGCGTTAGAGTCGGTCTCCAAACGGCTCGACGAGAAAAGAAAAGGGGTTGTCTGAAGTACAGTTGTCGTGATTAGGGGACAGAATTTGTCCTCGGAAATTTGATACTTTCTCGAGGAGAGATGGCACGTGATTTGCTGTATGGGAGGTGTGGTTTACGTGGGGTGTTTGTGGAGGGTTCTATGAAGTACAGGATTTTAGCTGCTTTCGGTTGTTTCTTAGCACTATTCTTAGTCTCGTTGCCGGCCGATGCCGCAAATGATCGAGTCGTTCGTTTACGTCATATTGAGGGGGACGTTAGTATTTATCCTACGGACGCACAAAGACCGAACGATGCGACGATCAACTCGCCAATTCTCGATGGCGATGTCGTTGAAACACAAAACGGGCGTGCCGAACTTTCATTTCGTAATGGCATTCTCGTCCGGTTAGGAGATTATTCCTCCGCAAAAGTAGATTCCACATATTCCCCCATGGTTATTGAACTTCTCCAGGGAAGTCTTTTCGTAGATTCGCATCTCATTGATTCTTTCCGCGAAGAATTGAAGGTAAGAGCAGGTGAATCTGAGATTTACTTGATCGATGAAGGTAATATGCGCGTCGATTTAGGAAACGAAGGCGGTATCCGTGTAACGACAATTCAAGGCGAAGCGGAAATCCGCGCAAATGGACAGCGCATTCTACTCCGCGCAAATGAACGCACCTACGTGGACCCGGGCTCAAGTCCTGTAAAACCTGAAGCTTTTAACGGCGCCTATGACGAACTTGATAATTGGAATTCATCCCGAATGGATTCACTCGCTTATCGGGATGACTATGACGAAGATCAATATGTTGATGAGAGCCTTCGTTATGATACATACGAACTGGAACAGTATGGCGATTGGCGCGAATATGGAGACTATGGAAACGTTTGGGTTCCACGAGTTTATGATGGCTGGCGACCTTACTACGATGGACGATGGTCATATTCAAACAGCAGTTGGTTCTGGGTTTCATCTGAACCGTGGGGTTGGGCTCCGTACCATTATGGAAGATGGGGCTGGGGTCTTGATTTTGGATGGTACTGGATTCCCGGTTATTCATTCGGCCCTTCATGGGTAAGCTGGTATGACTATGGCGATTATGTCGGCTGGTGCCCGCTGAATTATTACAATAGACCAATCTATGACAATTGGAATTATCACAATCCAATCCAGAAACAAAAGACTATCGATGTCGGGAATTCATGGACATTTGTAAAAAAACATGATGTCGGCACCAAGAGCATCAAACACATCAGCGTGGGTTCAAATGATGTTAAGAAGATCCGGTTTGATGAAACAAAATTTGCACGCTCACCAAAGAAGGAACTTACGAGCTACGTTATTCCAAAAACCGTAAAAACACCGGCCTACGTTAACGACAAAAGGATTGCACCCGCTAAAGGACCTGATGTTGACAATCCTGTTGGAGTGAAACATCGTGATGAGCCCGTTAATCCAAGCAATTCGAAGAACGTTGAGAACGGTCGTAAGGATGTGAATCCAGGAAGTTCGACAAAAAGCTGGGAGAAAACGCGGCCTACAACTACACCCAAACCGGTTAATCCAACAACAAAGCCGCCTTCGAACGATTCGAAAAGCAAATCGGTTGATAAAGATCCAGGCAATAGCAAAAACAGTAATGATTCGAACAGCAAGCCTGTAACAAAATCGCCCGGTTCGACCACGAACAAGAATTACGACAACAATCGAAGCACGAGCAGCAGCAAATATGGTTCCAGCGATAATAAGACATCAAAACCGGCGCCACCAAATTATTGGGACCGCGATTCTCAATATGAGCGGTATCGGAAAGAAACTTCAAGGCCTTATGACTCTTACAGGAGTCCATATATAAGAAGAGACAATAATGATTCAAGATCGACGAGCACCCCATGGTATCGCGATCCGAAATCTTCTGAAGAGAGCCGAAGGGAGTCGGAAGTTAGTCCGCGCTACTATGAAGGAGCGCGAAAAATGTATGAAAGATTCGAAGAACGGTCTGATCCAAAGTCCTCCACCAGTCAGCCTCGGTATGAGCCGAAATCGACTCAACCTCGTTATGAACCGAAAAGCTCAGGAGGTTATAACAAACCATCTCAACCACGTTCTTCATCTTCATCAAAGAGCTCATCAAGCCGTCCATCTTCTTCTTCGAGCTCAAAACAGATAAAGAAAAAAGATTAAACGTAGGTATTTGAAATTTTAAAAGTTCCCTTGTCTCTCCCCTGAAAATGCCTGCAGGTTCCCCCACCTGCAGGCATCCCCTCCCATTACCACAATGATTCGTTGCGACAGGATTATTCGAGTGGAGGGGTGTGGTTTGGTGGGAACCTTGATGATGAAAGGGAGAAAGGGAGCAGGGGTGACATTCCACAATGATTCGTTGGGACAGGATTAGTTGAGTGGAGGGGCGTGGTTTGGTAGGGACATTGATGAAGAAAGGGAGAAAGGGAGCAGGGTGACATTCCACAATGATTCGTTGGGACAGGATTAGTTGAGTGGAGGGGTGTGGTTTGGTGGGGACATTGATGATGAAAGGGAGAAAGGGAGCAGGGGTGACATTCCACAATGATTCGTTGGGATAGGATTAGTTGAGTGGAGGGGTGTGATTTGTGGGAACATTGATGATGAAAGGGAGAAAGGAGCAGGGGTGACATACCACAATGATTCGTTGGGATAGGATTAGTTGAGTGGAGGGGTGTGGCTTGGTGGGGACATTGATGATGAAAGGGTGCAGGGGTGCAGGGGTGCAAGGGAGCTAGCTCCCCTGCTCTATCCACTCACCACAAGCTCTAACCTTTCGCTGACTTCTCGTACCGCTCAAACAGTTCGCGTGCTACATCCAGTGGCATGAACGCGACAATGCGATTGTTCAGATCGCGGATTTCCTGTCTTGTGGCGCGAGAAAGGTCACGAATCTTCGCTACAGCGTCCTTCACGAGATCACGTTCTTCATCTGTATTGGCGCTAAGATACACTTGTTGCAGTTCAGCAAGTGCCCGCAATTTTGCATCCTCTTCAAATCGTAAGTCTCGAAGACGGCGCTGAATCTGCAAAAAGTCATCAACCGGCATCAACTCGCCGATTTCCTGCTCAATTTCTCGTGTATTCATAGAATGGAATCAAAACGGAGCGGTGTAAGTATTCTAAAGACCAAAATAACTTCGAATCCTACCAAGAATTTTACTTTTAGCCTGATCCGTATTAATCGAAATCAATTTACCATCACTTCCCGTACTTTCAGCCAGAAGAGATGCAATTTGATCTTTCCGCCGGCTTAAAATACCGCTTATCTGATCCAAAATATCAGGCCGTGTTTCAAGAACTGTCTTGAAACTCTCCTTTTTCAAACGAAAAACACGAACTTCAGTCAGTGCTTGAACACTAGCAGTTCTTCGTTCACCAGTTAATAATGCGATTTCTCCAAAGAAATCGCCAACGGAAAGTATCGTTAGCGATTTTTTTGTACCTGTCGGAGAGGTTACAAAAACTTCGACTTCACCCTGTTCAACAATAAAAAAAGAATCCCCGGCTTCACCTTCACGAATAACTAATTCATTTCTTGCGTATCTCATTTCTTCAAGATTTTCCGCAATGAGTTGATGCTCATCGGCCGCAAGTGAGGAAAATAAGTAAACCTTCTTCAAGGAATCACTGAGACGATGAAGCATTGCCTCGCCGCTTTCGACCCTTTCCTGGCGGTCATGAACAAAAACATCTCTGACCGGGACTGGAATTTCAACTCCATCCCTGCGAAAGTGATACCAGAGCCCTTTGCGAACAGCAGCAAGCATTGCTTCCAGCAAGCCAGGATCTTTGTAATAAAATTTTAAATCGTATTCGATCCAGTAATCCTTAAAATCGCTGACACGAATCTCCGGAGGAGGATCAAGAGTCACGTTTGGGATTTCAGCAAGAACATCTCGGGTAACACGATCGACTCTGTTTGGTGGTGTCGAAAAACTAGCTCGAATCATCATTCTCGCTGCATGAGGAGTAATGGGATTGCTCAGGTTGATCAAGGTGTCCTTTGCAATACTACCATTCGGAATGATTACTGAATCGTTGTTTACTGTCCTTAACTTCGTGGCGCGCCAGGTGATTTCTTCAACCTTGCCCATCCGTTCACCGACGCGAATCCAGTCGCCAACTTGATACGCAGGATCCAATTGCAATGCCAACCCTGCGAATAAATTTCCGAGAGTTTCCTGCAGCGCAAGCCCCAGTACAACTGTGATGATCGCTGATGTTGCAAGAACGGTCGTTACCTGAATATTCAACGTCTTTTGAATGATTGCAATTGCAGTAATGCCATATAAAAGAACTTTTGTAATTTCTTCGACCAGTTTTGGTATTCGGTATCGTTTCTTTTTCTCAATCGAGGTAAATAAAACAAACACTGCAACGCGGATCACAAGAACGGCGATCGATAAATAAAGAATCGCCTTGAAATAATTTTCAATGAGAGCGGGCAGTTGAACGCCTGTAACGTACAACACAATCTTTGCAACTAAAAGCAGGAAAAGTGCGATCAAAGGAAGCTGTATCTTTTGTCGAATATTTTTGTGATGGCGAGTCAACCTGAAAATGGCCAGCAGCACTGCCACCATCAGAACAAAAACCAGAACTCCTTGCTGCATCTTGTAATCAAGTGATGAGATCATTGAATCACCATCCCTGAAGCGGTGAACTGACCCTCGTGTATGAAAAGCGAGATACCCGCTGCTCCACGGCAGCCGGTTTTTGCAACGCTTTGAAGATTTGATGCAGAGAGTCCACCTAGAGCAAAAACAGGAATATTCGTTCCTGCAATCCATTCGCTAAATCTTTCAAGGCCGATCGGTGAATTGCTAATATTTTTGGAAAGGGGTCTGTACACAGGGCCAAGGAAAACATAATCGGCTCCGGAGGATTCAGCTTGAAGAACCTCTTCACGCGAATGAGCAGAATAACCAATAATTAAATCTGGATATTTTTTTCGCACTGTCGCGATCGGAAGGTTGTCGGCCTGCAGATGAATGCCATCGGCTTCACTTGCAAGCGCAACATCCAAATGGCCATTGATAATGAACAGTGTATGCTGGAGTGCTGGACGAATATGTTGCGCTAAAGCCAGCAATTCTCTTTTCTGCATCATTTTTTCACGCAATTGAAAGTGTGTTACATGATTTAATTCAGCAAGACGAGCTGCTTCATGCAAAGACTGTTTATATTGATTGTGGTCCGTAATTAAATGATATAGAAACCTTTCAGAAACTGCATTCATGGCTGGACGAATTGTTTCGATCGTTCGTTTTCAAAAATCTCAATGACACCAAGCAAAATATTTAACACTCCAAGGCCCGAGACTGCTCCACGAAAATAACCATTTAGAAATACTTCTTTCAAGGAAGGTACAAAAAAGAAGAAGAAATTCTGTTCCCAGATCTGTGGAAGCCACCACGGCGCAACAAGTAAAAAAATTCCTACTTCAAAGCAATAAAAAACATAAAAATAGAAAGAAATCTTTTTCAACATTCGATAATGAAGATCGGAATTAAACGGTCGAAGCAACGGAGCGCCAGTTTTCTTGACCAAAAAATCATGAAGGCCGCTCTTTGCTCCTGAAATGATCGGTAAGTTCTTTTACTTTCTTAGTAACATTCCGGTAACCGGCATTGACGACATAGACCTCTTGATAATATTCAAGTGCTTTTTCCAGGTCGCCCAACATTTCACAGGCTTGCCCCATTTCATACTTTAATCCCTGGTATTCTTCTTCTGTAAAACCACCGGTTTCGAGGCCACGCTGGTACCACTTCACAGCAAGCTTTGGCATTCCTTTCTCGACAAAACAAATACCAAGCATGCTGCAGCATTCAAGAAAGCGTTTCGGTTCTTTTGACGCGATTTGAAATTCTGCAATTGCTTCATCAATTAATCCCATTTCTTTATAAGCAATTCCAAGATTGTAACGCGTGTCATAATCTTCAGCGCTTAATTGTTTATCGACACCTTTCTTGAAATCAGACAGGATTTCTTCAAGGGAATAATTCTGTCCATCTGCAGGCTTTTCTTCAACCGCGCTTTGAACACTCAGAAAACCTTCTTCAAGTTCCGCAGCAAGATCGAAATAATCCTCTTCTTCCTCAAAAAGTTCAGGCGCCGCTTGGACTGGTTTGGATTCAACCTCTTCATCCTCGTCTTCAAGACCACCCCCCAATTCACCAGCGAATGCCGCATCTAAAGCTGATTCCACTTCGCTCTCAGCAGGAATGTAGGGAACCTCAACGTCTCCGTCAGTTTCCGTTTCACCAAAGCTTGAGTCAGGTTCCAATTCATCAAATGAAGTATTCTCTTTTTCCTGAACATGTGGAAATCGTTGATCAATTATTTCCTCATCCTCATCTTCTTCAATTTGATCACCTGAAGTGAGATCGATTGCAGCTCCCATCGCTTTATCAAAGTATGAATCTTCTTCCTGTTCAGGAAGCATCACGTTATCGGAGAGTTCATTTAGATCTCCAAGATCCCATGCGTGTTCGCCTTCCTCTTTTTGATTTGGTTCAAACAAGGATTCAGCATCTTCTTCCTGAATTGTTTCGGGTTTGATTCCGCTTATAGCCTCAAGGTCGGCCCATGTTCCAACGGGTGTCTCAGCATCATGCGGATCGTCAACTGTTTCAGGAAGTGGTGTTTCAAAAATTTCTTCTGCGGCTTCTTCAGGTTCCTCAATCTCATCAAAAGATCCAAACGAATCTGCTGCGACTACTTCTTCTGTCACCATATTTTCGGGCAAAAGCTCTTCAGGAAGCTGCAGATCTCCTGCAATATTATTGCTATCCGTATTCTCTGATGGCAAACTCTCCCGATTTATTTCCAATTGTGCTGCTGGCGTCAGTTCTTCAAGTACCTCTTCTTTAACCTCTTCATCAACTTTATCCGGTACGTCAATTCCTTTTTCTTTCAACTTCCATATCCGGCTCATAATGCCTGCTTCATTAGGGAACTGTTGGTTCATTTGAGCCAGCAGACGTGCCGCTTCATCAAACAGTCCTTGATCAACATAAAAATCGACTTCGTCAAACTTTTCACGATCTAAAATACCGGTAGGAGTTTTCTCGAAAAGCACCTCAGGACTTACCGATTCTTCTACTTCAATCGAAAGTTCTTCAATTTGAATTTCAGGTTCAGATACAGGTTCAGGAACAGGAACAGTTTCGGAGTGAATCTGTATTTCAGGTTCTATTGTTAGTTCAGGTTCGGGTACAACTTCCGGTTCGTTTATGATTTCAGGTTCAGATACAATTTCAGGTTCGTTTACGAGTTCAGGTTCGTGTCGGATTTCAGGTTCGATCTCGATTTCAGGTTCCTGTATGGATTCAGATTCGATTGCGATTTCGGGTTCCCTTTCAGGTTCTGGTTCGATTGCGATTTCAGGTTCAGGTTCGGGCGGCGGAGCAGGTGCTTTAACTTTCGGCTTTGCCTGTTTCGCTTTGGAAGGCATTTTCTTCAAGCTCTGTGCAAGCCGTTCTATTTCACTCAACACATCTGTTGCTGAAGTCGTTGCCGGCATTTCCTTAAATGCCTTTTCAAGCGAAGGATGGTTTGGATCAATTTGTCTTGCTTCGCTTAATAGATCTTCCGCCTGATCCATGTCACCTTTCTTACGGAGAATCTTCGACATGATTACGCATTCTTCTACCGCTTTGCTACGCTCTCCTTTCTCAATATAAATTTCTTTCAACTTTTGATGCGCCACAATTGAGTTAGCGTAACGTCCAGTGATGATCTGCAACTGTTCGATCGCCTTATCGATGAGTCCATATTTTGTAAAAACATCGGCTTCAATGAGATGTTCGGACACGAAATCGCGTTCTTCCTCAGGACTTTCCGCTCCAGCTACTGGAGCAGGAGGCACAGGTGGCAAAGAAGGCATCGGCGGAGGCGTTGGTCTTTTTGCCGCTGCATGAGTAATTTCCTCGGCTATAGCAACAGGTTCATTTACAGCATCCAGATCAATGCTGATATCGAAATCTTCATTACTGACTTCTTCACTGCTAACTTCTTCACCTTCAGGTTCTGTGACTGGTTCTTCAACAGGTTCTGGCGGAGAAATAGGTTCTTCAATTTTTGGCTGTTTTGCAAGAAATGAACGAACGAAATCGAGTTTTTCTTGATGTTGTTCGTTATCCGGTTCTAATTCCATCAGCTTCTCAAGAGCCGTTGAAGCCTCACTGTAAAGAGTCTTGGAAATTAAAGCGTCTACAAGCTGGTTGTAGGTAGTCACAAGATTTGGAGTCTGCTTAAGAGAAGAATAAATATCAGTTAATCGTTGAAGTGCGCTATGAAAAGAACTGTCAAGCTTCAGGATTTTCTGAAGCAATCCGATTGCTTTCTCTGGATCTTTTCTTTTTATTTGTCGATCAATTGCCGGTTCAAATTGTGAGTATGCTTTATCAAGATCCCCTTCTTTTAGATACAGATCACCTTTGAGGATCCAGAATGGCTCTTTATTGCCGGTATTGGAAATTGCCTGGTCAATCGTTTCATGCGCCCGTGGATATTCACCTTCATCAGCGTACGATTCAGCAAGAAGAGCAAGCACATCGGGATTTGTAGGATCGGATCGGAGTGACTCTTCCAAAAGCGCAGTCGCTTTATCCTGTTCATTTTGTTCGTTATAGATTGCCAGGATTTTTCGAAGAATTGCAGCACTCCGTGAATCCAGTTTATGAGCTGTTTCTAAAACGGTGAGGCTTTCTTTCACTAAATTCTTCCGCAGCAATTCGTCGCTGATTTCCAAATATTCATTAACCGCTTCGCCGATCATGCCTTCGCTTTTGTATGCTTTGGCAAGCTCATTACGCGTACGGAGATTTTCTGGTTCAATTTCAACCAGTTTTTTCAGTGTTTGAATCGCATCCCTGTTTTGATTTTTGGAAAGATAATGCTGCGCCACAACCTGAAGCTGGGACTTCGCATCCATGGATAGTCCCTGTTTCAAATAGAGGTCGGCAAGCTTAATACAAATATCTGTCAGGTTCGGATCGAGCTTATTGATCCGCTTATAAATAGCGATTGCTTTTAAATAAAATCCGTCAATGTAATAGTGATCGGCAACTTTTTGAAAATGCTGGATCGCTTCTGCAGTTTTATTGATTTTTAGGTAAAGGTCCCCGACCTGAATCATGAGATTCCAGTCGCGTTGATTCTCTTTAAGAATCTTTAAATATTCATCGACAGCCTGCTGAATTTTCCCCCCTGCGACGAACTTTTCAGCAGATTTTAAGATTTTTGCCTTGTCGACTGCCATAACTCTCTATTGTATTTCAGGAACCCACGATTGTTTATGTCGAATTTCCGTCGTCGATCAAGCTCAATTGCGGTTCTACTAGTACAGGCCGGAAAGACCGCCTGTGGATGGATGTAGGACCATAATTCTTTAAAGCTGCAAAATGACTCTTACAGCTATAACCTTTGTTCCGCACCCAGTCATACATCGGATACATGCTAGCATAGCTTTTCATGAGCTGGTCTCGAGTGACTTTAGCGACAATTGATGCAGCTGCAATACTGATGCAGCGAGCATCACCTTTAACTACATTTAAATGAGGAATTGCCAGCCCTCGTACGGGGCTACCATCAATTAAAATAAAATCCGGAGCTGGGGATAGCTGTGAGAGCGCGATATGCATTGCGCGAAGGGTTGCTTGATAAATATTGTAACGATCAATTTCCTCGGCCGAAACAATTCCAATTCCGTAACTAACAGCAACGCGAAGAATTCGCGGTCTTAATCGAACTCGTTGATTTGCAGTCAGTGCCTTGCTATCACGAATTCCACGGATAGCCGGTCTACGATCCAGAAGAACTGCAGCGGCGACAACAGGCCCGCATAGGGCACCGCGTCCAACTTCATCAACTCCAGCAATCCGAAGAAATCCTTGTTTCTGCAATTTTCTTTCGTATCGGAATGAACACTTGCGGCGCTTTGACTTCTTCACGCTCGACATATTAAGACTGTGTCGTCTGCTGGTGCTGCTTCTCCTTAATTTTTGCTGCTTTCCCAGTTCTCTCGCGAAGATAATATAACTTCGCTCTGCGAACATTCCCTCTTTTCAAAATTTTAATTTTATCAACACTGGGTGAATGAAATGGAAAAATTCGCTCCACTCCAACCCCAAATGAAATTTTTCTAACGACAAACGAACTCTCAATTCCACGTCCACGCATTCCAATCACAACGCCTTCAAAAACCTGGATACGTTCTTTTTCCTTTTCCGCTTCCTTTTTCTTGGCCGTTGCTTTCTCAATTTCTTTTACTCGTACGTGAACCTGAATCGTGTCACCTGGCTTAAACTCAGGCAGTTTCGACGACTTCAAGTATTTCTTTGCAACCGAATCTACTATATTCATAGTATTATCCTCATTTTTTAAATAGCCTTCTTTCTCGCTATTGGCACAATCTCGTTCGATTTCGTCCATTAACTTTTGATCTTCTTTCGTTAAGTTCGCTTTCTTAAGAAGATCCGGACGTCTTTCAAGAGTGCGGCGCAACATCATTTTTCTCCGCCACAATCTGATTTGTTCATGATTTCCGGACAGTAACACATCCGGAACATGCAAATCACGAAACTCAGAAGGTCGTGTGTAATGAGGATAATCAAGTAGAGATTGTTGAAATGAATCCAGCTCTACTGATTCCTCATCGCCAATCACTCCTGGAACATAGCGAACAATCGTCTCTGTCATCAGCAGAGACGGCAGTTCGCCACCCATTGTGACAAAATCTCCGATTGAGATCTCTCGATCTACAAGTGCTTCTCTTACTCTCTCATCAATCCCTTCATACCTTCCGCACAAGAAAATCAGTTGTGCATTCTTTGCAAGCTCTTCTGCAATCGTTGAGTTAAAAACTTCACCCTGTGGGCTTGGTAATATCAACCTCGCCCCCGTTTGCCGAATTGCTTCGATCGCCTCAAATACTGGTTCAGGCCTGAATACCATTCCAGGACCACCACCATACGCTATATCATCTACACTCCGATGGCGATCGTGCGTGTAGTCCCTTAAATCATGAACATGAAAATCTAACAAACCCTTTTTGCGGGCTTGATTCAACAAACTAAACTCAAGAACACCAGAAATTAGACCCGGAAAAATTGTAAGAAAATCAATTCGCATTCAATTGAAGCAGCCCTTCAGGCGGATCAATTGTAATCACCTTTTGCTGCGGGTCAACATTCTTACAAATTTCATCCGTAAAAGGGATCAAGATTTGTCCCTTTTCACCAACTTCTAATAAATCCACTCCGCCCGTTTTCAGAATTCCAGAAACTTGTCCAACTTTACTTCCATCCTGCAGCTGAACTTGCATTCCTACTAAATCGTGAATAAAAAATGTATCCGGTGGAAGCTCACCGATTTCTTCTGCATCGACTGCGAGCATCATTCCTCTCAAGCTTTCCGCCGAAGTCCTATCAGGAAATCCTGAAAATCTGAAGACAGGCTTCCCTTGAAAAAATCTTCGAGATTCGACTTCAAGTTTTCTGACAGATTCTTCATTTTTATTCAGCAATAGAAAAACATCTGTATTTTCCAGCCGCCCTTCTACATCTGTTAGTGATTGAAGCACAACTTCGCCCTGAAGAGCATGCGGGCGCAAAATTCGTGCAACAATCACAGGTGTAGAAGATGTCTGCATCTATTCCAAAATCTCCAGAACAAATCGTTTTCGCAATTTCATTCCAGCCGCACCTAAAATCGTTCGTATCGCGCGAGCCGTCCTTCCCTGTTTGCCAATTACCTTCCCAAGATCCTCGTGGGAGACTCTCAATTCGAGTACTGTTGTCTGCTCTCCTTCAACCAGCGTCACTGCCACTTGATCAGGATGATCAACAAGAGCTTTTGCCATCGATTCGAGTAATTCTTTCATGACGTGTGTCCTCCTAATTTGCGAACAGGCGTTTATGAACGGGAATGGATTATTAGGATAAAACAGTAGCGGCGGACTTGCGGATTCGGGCAATCAAGCTTTTCACGGTGTCCGAAGGCTGTGCCCCCCGATTCATCCAGTAATCAACGCGATCCATTCTTAATTTAATCTCTGGATTTTCGGGTTTCGGATTGTAGGATCCCAACCGTTCAATACACTGACCATCACGAAATCGCCGGGAATCGGTCACAACAACCCGGTAGAGGGGGCGCTTCTTTCCTCCCATCCGCATTAACCGTATACTAACCATGCATGTTCCTCCTTCTCAGCATGCACCTCTTCCTCATGGAACTTCCATCTAAAAGAGACACTACTTCCAATACATGAAAATGATGCCAAATTTAACACAATGTGGTTGAAAATGCAAGAGTTAGGCGATTTGATGTCAAACCAAAATAGGCCAGGTCTTTTAAACGCCGAAAGCGCCGAGCAGATTAGTTGATGGCTGATTGAAATCGACGACTAATAAGAGTGTTCGATTAGCCTCAATGTAGTTTTAAGGACCCAAGGCAGCAGGAAGGAAAGAACCACGAAAATGCGGAACCATCGGGCGACAACAGGGTTTACTTTAATGGCCAAACCTCCCAAAGACCGCCAGATTCTGTAAAACACCTGAAATACTAAAAAACCTGCCAGCGGAATTCCCCAAAAATGCATGATGTATGACTTGTAGAACTCTCCATGTACGGCATAGACAAAAGATCGTGTGATGCCGCATCCGGGGCAATCCAGAGTTGTAATGTTTTTGAACATGCAAAGTGATGGGATCGTGTGGCCGGAGATAACAATATGGCTGAACTGAACAGAACTAAACCATGCAGCAATCAAAATTACCATGAACAAAACTGCATGAAACAAATGATGTTGTGCCGGATAATATTTTTCATCCAGATAGTTTGATGCTCGAATTACAGATGACCTTAGGTCCATAGATGACGTGATTATAACTTCAGGCATTCCGGGTTGCACTTTAATTGATATGACCCTATCGTATGATAGACTGGCGTTTAAAAGCGTTCGTTAAAACTCAGCCGGAGGTCACAGCATGAGCAACGGTTATAATCCAACGGATGTACCACCAGTTCCAACAGAATTACCAGGCACTCCTCCACCCAAAAAAGACAACACTTTAATGCTTGTGCTTTCCTATCTTTACATCTTGTTTCTTGTTCCATTGCTGACGGAAAAAAATGATCCACAAGTTCAATGGCACGCGAAACACGGAATGATTTTGACAATTGCTGAGGCTGTTTTGCAGTTCGGCCTGTATATTGCGTCCTGGATCCTTTCCAGCATTTCAGGCATTTTAGGCTGCGTTACTTGCTTCCTTCCCTCCATCATCTGGATCGGATTTCTTGTAATCCGGATACTGGGGATTGTAAAAGCTACAAAAGGCGAGCGCTTGATGATTCCAGGCCTCAGCCAGTATGTCGATCAGCTTAAACTTTAAATCCGTTCTAAAGATCGGCCTTATTCTGATCCTTACGCTGTTTGTGATTGATGCCGCTATGCCTCCGCATCAACAGGTTAGCGTGCGATTTGCGCTCGCGGGAATCTGGGTGTATCAGCATTCCTTCGGCTTGCTGTTAAAGAATTCGAAGATTTGCAAATTCACGCCTACATGCTCCAACTATTCGCGATTGGCTTTACAAAAATATGGGATTGCCAAAGGTGCAGGTTTAACCGGATTAAGGCTGCTAAGATGTTCGCCATTTACAAGTGATCGCGGAGAAGACTTTCCTTAAGAGCCTCAAGGTGCAGCACGAAGTCCCGTCCGCATTACGGACACGAAGCATCACAAAATAAAGAATAGTGAACCTTTGTGACTTGGTGTCTGCGTGTCCTTGAGGCTTTCCCTACTGAGCGCGTTGATAAAACGTTAACAACGTTTCACCGATCTTCTTTTGCTTTGAGACATGAAGTCCTTCTGGGATTTTGAAGTTTACGCGGGAAGAAGTTTCAAGGATCATCAATGCGTCGGGAAATAACTCTGATGCTGCAGCCAAAAGTTCAGGGTAATCTTGATAATTATATGGCGGATCAAGAAAAATAATATCGGCACGTTCTCCAGTTCCATGAATGACTTCAAGTGCTTTCAAAGCCGGAAGTGAATAAATACGCCATTGTGTTTCATCGCCTGCAATTTTCAAATTTTCTTCCAGTGAGTTCAAAGCCTTGCGTCCGGAGTCGACGAAATATACTTTGGCTGCGCCACGGCTTATCGCTTCAATTCCAACAGCACCGCTGCCTGCAAATGCATCTACAAAAACTGTTTGTTCGATTTCATTCTGCAGCACATTGAAGAGTGTTTCGCGCACACGATCTGAGGTAGGGCGGTATGAATCTGAAGACTTTAAGCTTCTGCCGCGGAGACGTCCTGCAATCACTCTCATCAGAATATTTTACCGCTAAGATTCAGAGATCTTACTCGGGGGGCTCGTTACGAACTTCGATTTTTTCTTTGAGTGCCTTTAGATCGTAGACACCTGTTCTGAAGCTCTCAATATCGGTGTGATGAAGTGTGAAAATAATGCTTCGTTCCTGCGAGCTTACAAAGCTTTCGCGAATATGGGCTGTAATTGTTATCCGTTCGTTGCCTTTAAGATCCGCAAGCACAGCGGCTTTATCGGCCAGCACAGTTTTGACTGTTGAAGTAATTTTTTCAACTAACTGCTGATAACTTGAATCCAGCATTTCTTCCATGTCTACTTCTGACAACAACTCCGAAGAAGGAGAACTTGGAGAAGCTTCACCCGGGTCAAAATTCGCCAAGTTTTTTCTTACTTCATTAAGTTCAGTTTGCAATGAATCCAAGCTGATTTTGCTTTTCTTTTTCGCTCCAAACTCCAGATTGATCCTTTCAACGAGTTCAGCTTCCCTAGATTTCAGACGGATTACAGTTGCTGCACGCTCAATTTGAGATCGAAAAATCTTTGCCTGTTCCTCTGCCAATTTCTGCCGGCGTCCTAATTCCTGCATGAGTGGGCGAGTAAAATAAATAACTGGCAATTGAAGCGTCATTGAAACAACCGGTCCATATTCAGGCAAGCGGCATGAATGTGCTGAATAAAAAACGCCAGGCAGGCGCGGGAATTCTTGTCGTAAAGAAGTGATTAAGATGGTTTGAAAATCGCGTAACTTTACAAGCGACCGCTCCTGGGGAACGGCTTGTGGTTCCACAAGAGAAGGCGCAATTTCTTCCTGAGCGCATAACAATTCTGGAATTAAAAACACACTCAACATCAACACTGCCGCAATTTTACTCATTGCCATATACTCCACCGCTGGTATTTGAAGCCTTCAAAACGTATTCCAGCAGCTGATTTGTACGGTCAACTTCTTGACCGGTGCGATCATATGTTGTCGCGATGTCGTGCTGGATTTTTCGAACATCTGCTTGATGTTGAAGCTGCAAATAGTTTGTATACATCTCAAGCGTTTGCCAGTAAAGCTTTTGCTGCTCCATATTGTTCTGTTTCAGTAACTGCTTAAATCGTGTTTCAGAAACATTTTGATAATTCGAACTTTGCTGTTGGATGGATTGAAGTTGCTGATGTATCTTCTTGATTTCTGCCGACAACTCGGCTTCTCGCTGATCTCCATTTCCCCAGCGAAGTGTAAATTGTTTTGAAGAAACTTCCCAATGAACCGGCATAAATGTAAGAACACTCAAAAATCCAGTGAGGACTACAACCCAGATTGCAGCTTTGCTAAATACAATGGTTTTCCATTTTTGATCACGGCGTAAAAGTTCACGGATCCGAAGTCTTTCATCCAGATCACGGCGTGGAATTTGACGCATTAAACTTGAAATTGCGCCGAATTCTGAATGCTCATTACGGCATTCTTCGCAATGTTCCAGATGCTGCCGGAGTTGCAGCTCTTCTTCACCTTCAAGTTCACCGCAAATATTTGAAACAATTAATTCTCGAAAACGATCACAGTCCATCGGTTCTTTTCACCTCAACAAGCTTCAACGCTTTCCTTAAACCGTCAAGCGCATAGTACATCCGGCTTTTTACTGTTGAAACCGGACAATCAAGCATTTCGCTAATCTCATGAAACTTAAGACCTTCGTATTCCTTCAAAAGTAATACTGTCCTTTGTTCGGGAGGCAGCATTGCAATCGCTTTGCGAATTCTGCTATAAATCTGCTCTTTTTCTACCGTATGTTCAGCATTGTGTTCTTGACTTTGAACATCTGCAAAATTTTGCTGATCTCCCATAGGATCAAAGAACGTCTTCCAGCGTTTCTGTTTTCGGAGGAGTGTATTGCTACGATTGATCGCAATCTTGAAAAGCCAGGACGAAAACTTCGACTGCTTTTTAAACTTCGCCAGATTACGATATGCGTTTACAAAACTATCCTGACACGCATCTCGCGCTTCCTCTTCCGAGTTCATGAAACGCAATATGAAGTTATATAAAGGCTTTTGCCAGCGTTCGATGAGGACATCAAAGTCCCGGATGTTGCCTTGCAACACCGAATCCACGAGATCTTCATCGGTTCTTTGGCGCACGTATGGCTCAGGCACCCGATTCATACCCATATGTTAAGACTTCCACCCTTTCTATAAAGACTTAAGGTCAAAATGTAAGAAAATAGGTTTAGGCGGGCAAGGTCTTTTTAACGCCGAGACTCAGAGTTTTAGAAGGATTTGTACCAGCGTTGAAGGACATCGGCGGCTGGTTTGCCGCGCGGGGTGTAATCGCGGTCGAGTGAGCCGCCTGGTCCCCACCAGTTATAGAAGTAGACGGCATGCATAAATGCAGGGGGTTGATTCCAGGTTTCTACAAAGGAACGATAGCAAAGTTCTTGTTCCTTAAGGTCGATTTTTGTTTTCGAAAAATAATTCCACGGAGTACTATTTGCGCCATCCACACTTGGATATCCGATTTCGGTAATGATCACGGCTTTCTTGTATTCATCATAGGCTTCTTCAATCCGTTTCTTTGCCGGAACCCACGCCTTCAGTAGTTCATCAAGTGACGGATCCAACTTTTTAGTCAGACCGAAATAAGCATTTATACCGAGATAATCCAGGTCTTTGACAAAATCGATATCGTGATAGTGGTCCCAATTTGCAGAATATGTAAGAAGGCCCGAATAGTTTTTCCGTGCGTACCGAATAATTTCAGACCATCGTTCATATTCCTGTTCCATAGAACAAAGTTCTGAACCAATTGAAAGAACTTCGACCTGATTTTCTCTGGCGAAGTTTGTGTAATATCGGATCAGGTGCGCATAATTTCGCCACCAAAGCTCAGGGTCTTTCGGTTTCAAAACTCCGCGCCATTCTTTATGTCCGAGATGTTGAAGGTGAAGTGTTGGAAATAGAAATACGCTTAAACCTCTTTGATGAGCGTAGTGGATCATCTCCGTAAGCCGGGAAGTTTCCATGGCTCTACGGTTTAAATAAATGTAATTGCTTCTAATGTCCTCTTGATAATTCGTAACAAAAATTGAAACACTTCGCGCTCCCATTTCGTGGATTTCATCAATGGCCTGCTTATACGAATAGTCTTCTTCAAGTGCAAACAAAGGCAGCACAAGGCCTGGCTGAAAATTCGATCGAAAGTGACTGACCCTTTCGGAGAACGATTTTCTGGCATACCACCATGCATCCAGCTCAGAAAAAACTGATGTAAATGAAAGGGCAATGAGCGCAATGGTAATCGGAACTAATCTGAAAAGAATTAGTGCTGTCTTGGCGTCTTGGCGTCTTGGCGGTTGAGCTTCCTCTGACATCAGGATGCTGATTGAATTTCTTCAAGCAGAGCTTTCATTTCATCCCGTGTATGCCAGTCTCCTTTTTTTTCCGCAGCTTCAATTCCTCGCGTTAGAAAATCAATGGCTTGATCATTTGAGTCGGATTTTCTGGATGCGATAGCAGCTTGGAAATATGCTGCAGAATAAGTCGGATCGAGCTTTAAGACTTCACGAAAATGAATGACTGCGTCGTCAAACTGCTCGACACCCATATATTCCAATGCAAGAGCATATCTGGAAAAGGTATCGGCAGGATCCATTTCAACAAATTCTTTGAACTGTTCCAGTCTACTTTTTTCTTCGTCTTCCATATATTTGCGTCTTTGCCGCGTAGGGGCGGGTCTTAGACCCGCCCCTACTTACCCTTCCAGGGCGATTAAAAATGGATCTTTCAATGCATCAGCAACCCATCGCAGAAATCGTGCTGCATCGGCTCCATCCACTAAACGATGATCATAAGAGAGAGAAAGTGGAAGCATGAGTCTTGGTTCGAACTTTCCATCTATGTAAACAGGTTCCATACTCGATCTTGAGACTCCAAGAATTGCAACTTCCGGATAATTTACAATTGGCGAAAATGCAGTCCCACCGATCCCACCAAGATTCGTAATTGTAAAACTTCCACCTTGCATTTCATCCAGCTTAAGTTTTTTATTCCGCGCTTTTTCACCAGCTTCCGAAAGATCAACAGAAAGCTGAAGAATATTTTTCTTATCTACATCGCGGATCACCGGTACAAGCAGTCCCCGGTCTGTATCGACTGCGACACCGATGTGGTAGTACTTTTTGTAAATAATTTCATTCTTTGTCATATCGATGCTTGCGTTAAACTGCGGAAACGTTCGCAACGCAGAGGCAATCACTTTCAGCAAGATCGCAGTAACAGTTAATTTTCCGCCTGCGACTTCTACTTTGCTTCCAAACTTTTTCCGATCTTCTTCGAGTTCGGTAATATCTGCTTTGTCGTATTGAGTAACCCGGGCAACGGATTGCCAGGAGATTGACATGTTCTGCGCTGTTTTTACGCGGATTCCACTCATCGGCTTTCGTTCGATCTGACCCCATTTTGAGAAATCAGGAAGGGTTGGAACAGGAATGCCGGGGCCTATAATTGCTTGTTTTTGCGATCTGGAAGCGCGGGAATATTTTTTTACATCTTCAATTGAAATCCGGCCGCGTGGACCTGAACCAGGAATCGTGTTGACATCAATTCCGATTTCGCGGGCAAATCGCCTCACAGATGGCGCTGCTGGTGCAACTTTTTCGCCTGGACGATATCGCTCTTCCGCTACTGGAGCCTTTTCAACAGGAGTCTCTTTTGCAGCAACAGGTTCTTCCTTTGGTTCATCTCTTGCTTCTTCAACGGCATCTTCGACTGCTTCCGCTTCCTTCCGTTCACCTGCGCTAACTTTTTCTTCAGTCACAGCAGTTTCAGCACCGCCGCGATCAATTACGAAAATAACATCGCCAACTCTGGCCTTATCTCCTTCCTTGATCCGCACTTCTTTTATCGTTCCATCAACAGACGATGGAACTTCAACGGCCGCTTTATCGGTTTCAAGTTCAACTAATGCCTGATCTTTGGAAACTTGATCGCCTTGTTTCACTAAAACTTTGATGACGACAGCTTCTTCGATGTTTTCGCCAAGCTCCGGTATTTTGAATTCTTCCACACCGCCTGCTGGTTTGGCTGGAGCCTTCGTGGGTTTTGACTCAACTTGCGGCTTTGGTGCTGCTTTCACATCAGGTTTCTCTTCTGCTTTTTTCTCAACAGGTTTCGTTTGGGCAGGGGCAGAAGGTGTTTGCTTGGTTTCTGTTTGTCCGGCCGGAGCATCAACCGTCATCACGACTTGTCCGACTTCAGCTTTTCCCCCCTCTTGGACTCGAATTTCTTTTACAATTCCGCTGACATTCGAAGGGACTTCAATTGTGGCTTTATCGGTTTCCAGTTCGAGGATCGGCTGATCTTTTTCAATCGTATCGCCGGGCTTCACAAGTACTTTAATGACACTACCCTCAGCAATATTTTCGCCGAGTTCAGGCAATCTAAATTCAGTGGCCATTCAAAATTCTTCCTTTCTAAGAAACCATAGGATTCTTTTTTGCAGGATCAATCCCGAGTTCTTTTACTGCATTTACAACTTGATCACGCCCAAATTTATTTTGCGCAGCCAATCCATCAAGTGCAGCAATTGTTATGTATTTCGAATCGACTTCAAAGAAGTCACGCAAATTACTTCTGCTTTCACTTCTGCCGAAGCCATCCGTACCAAGAGAATAGAGTGGACCCGGGATCCATTTTGAAACTGAATCAGGAAGCGCTTTCATAAAATCGGATGAAGCAACAAACACATTTCCCTGTTCGCTCTTCAATAGGTTCTGCAAGTATGAAACCTTTGGAGTTTCACCAGGATTTAACATATTCCAACGTTCAACATCCAGTCCTTCGCGGCGAAGCTCCTTGTAGCTTGTAACACTATAAACATCAGCAGCAATTCCATATTTTTCCGCAAGAATTTTCTGTGCTTTTAATACATCATTAATCATAGGACCACTACCCAGGAGATTTACTTTTGCCTTTTCTGCGGAAACTTCTGAAGGTTTCAAAAGGTACATACCTTTCAAAATTCCTTCTCTTGCACCTTCCGGCATCTGAAGCATCGCATAATTTTCATTGTAGAGTGTGAGGTAATAAAAAATATCTTCACGCTCTTCGTACATTCTGCGGATCCCCTCACGGATGATGATCGCAATCTCGAACGCAAATGCAGGGTCATACGTAACCAGGTTTGGTACTGACTGGGCGATTAAGTGTGTATGTCCATCTTGATGTTGAAGCCCTTCACCGTTCAACGTAGTTCGGCCTGCAGTTCCTCCAAGCAAAAATCCTTTTGTGCGTAAATCGCCGGCCGCCCAAATTAAATCGCCGATGCGTTGGAATCCGAACATCGAATAGTAAATAAAAAATGGAATTGTGTTAATTCCATGAGTTGAATACGCAGTGCCTGCTGCAATGAAAGATGACATCGATCCCGCTTCAGTAATCCCTTCTTCAAAGATTTGACCATCTTGAGACTCTTTATAATAAAGGAGGCTGTCTGCATCGACAGGCTCATAGAGCTGTCCGACGTGTGAATAAATTCCCACCTGGCGGAATAAAGACTCCATACCGAATGTGCGCGCTTCATCCGGCACAATTGGAACAATCAAATCTCCAATTTCTTTATCTTTCAAAAGCTTTGAAAGCAGACGCACAAATACCATCGTTGTAGAGACTTCTCTCGCTTCAGTGCCTTTATAAAATTCTTCAAAAAGCGATTCCTGAGGGGTTTTTAACGGAGCACTCTTTACAGTTCGCATTGGAAGAGAACCACCAAGCTTTTCGCGTCGCTCTTTCAGATATTTTAGTTCCTGGCTGTCTTCTGGCGGAGCATAGAATGGCGCATTCGCAACTTCCTTATCGGAAATCGGAATACCGAAACGGGTACGAAATTCACGCAGTTCTTCTTCATTCAACTTTTTCTGTTGATGGGTAATGTTCTTTCCTTCGCCGCTTTCACCAAGACCATAACCTTTAATTGTTTGAGCAAGAATTACGGTGGGCGCACCTTTATGTTCAATCGCTGCTTTGTATGCCGCATACACTTTTTGTGGATCGTGACCGCCACGGCGAAGCTTACGCAGTTGTTCATCAGAAAGATCTTTCACTAATTCTAAAAGTTTTGGGTGAGCGCCAAAGAAGTGTTCACGAATGAAGGAGCCTGGTTCAACCGTGTATTTCAAGTACCATCCATCCACAACTTCATTCATCCGTTTTACGAGCAAACCATCTTCGTCTTTTGCAAGTAATGCATCCCAGTCCGTACCCCAGATCACTTTAATTACGTTCCATCCGGCGCCGCGGAATGCAGCTTCAAGTTCTTGAATGATCTTGCCGTTGCCGCGGACAGGGCCATCGAGCCGTTGCAAATTGCAGTTGATGACAAAAATTAAGTTGTCCAACTTTTCGCGTGAAGCAAGTGTGATCGCTCCCAATGATTCCGGCTCATCCGTTTCGCCATCTCCTAAGAATGCCCAGACTTTTGAATCGCTTGGCTTCTTTAAGCCGCGATCTTCCAGATAACGATTAAAACGCGCTTGATAAATGGCCATGATCGGACCAAGCCCCATTGAAACCGTTGGAAATTGCCAGAAATGAGGCATCAACCATGGATGCGGATACGATGACAAACCGCCTCCTAATTCATGTCTGAAATTTTCAAGCTGCTCCGATGAAAGCCTTCCTTCCAAAAATGCACGTGCGTATATTCCTGGCGAAGCGTGACCCTGGAAATATACAAGATCACCTTCCTGTTTATCATTCGCCGCGCGGAAAAAATGATTTAATCCAATTTCATATAAAGTTGCTGCAGATGCATAAGTAGAGATGTGACCACCTATCCCGGGATCTTTTTTGTTTGCACGTACAACCATTGCCATTGCATTCCAGCGGATCAAACTCTTGATGCGACGTTCAATTTCCCGGCTTCCAGGAAAAGGAGGCTGTTTGTTTGCTGGAATTGTATTGATGTAAGGAGTATTTGCTGAAAATGGAAACCGAACGCCTTCCTCCTGTGCATAAACCAGGAGCTGACGTATTAAATCCGTAACCCGTTCAGGACCACCAGTCTGCAAAACGTATTTCAAAGATTCAAGCCATTCTTTCGTTTCGATGGCTTCTAATTCTGCAGTTTCCTGATTCTTTTCTACAGGTTGTTCTTTTACCGGTTGTTTCTCTTCTGTTCCTTTTTCTATTAATTCTTTTTCGGCTACTTCTTGCATAAATAAACTCCATATCAGTGATACTCCCGGAGGGCGGGCGTCACTGCCCGCCACTCATCGGCGGGCACGGAGGCCCGAGCTCCGGATTGAGACTTATTACTTATTATTGTACTGCAACCTATCAAGTGCAGCAGGCAGATCCTCGAGTTTATCAAGAACATCATCGGCCATAGATTCACGTTTTGCCTGATGATTGGCTCCAATGAATTTGATCGCTTTCATCCCGATCCTCTTTGCCCCTACAATATCAGTATGCTCGAGGTCACCAATATGCACGGATTGTTCAGGTCGAATACTTAAAGATCTCAAAATCTTTGCAAAAGGTTCAATGTGTGGTTTCAAGAATCCTGTTTCATTTGAAAAAGAAAATGAATCAAAACAGGATGCGATGCCATTCGAATCCAATATTTTTCGAAGTGTCGTACCTGGGGAATATCCAGTGTCACAAACCAGCCCTACTTTCAAACGCGATTTTGCGTTGCGAACAGCCTCAGCGGCATTAGGCACTAAGACTGGTTGATGCTGCAAAAGAATTGTCTCAAAATAATCAACTAAATCCCGATGATCAGCTGGTTGAATATCAACCTTTAATTCGCGCGCAATGGTTTTTACGTAGTTTTCCATTGTAGAAGCGGTATAACGCTGCCACTGTAGTTCAAATTCTCCCTTCGCTACTTCAAATGCTGCATCCAGATCATCTTTTCTCAGCCGACGGTTATATTTACGAAGCCTTGCTAAGGTAAAAGACTTTCTCATTTCATTTCGAATTTCTTCACCACGATCAACGAACAAAGTATTCCAAAAATCAAATGTAATCAGTCGAATCATTCTTCTCTGTGACTTTTGGCGGTGGGTCTAGACCCGCCCGTCTTGATTAACGACGTAATTCCGGGCGGGTCTTAGACCCGCCCCTACATTTTCTATTACAATTTCGCGGCTATTTTCGCCGGTATGCTTCAATTCAATTCGGATACTAGGAAGCGGATAATAGCGTGATAGTTTATCAGCCCATTCCACGATTACAAGCTCATCTCCCGTGAGTAACTCATAAATTCCTGCTTCGAAAATATCTTCTTCTTTGTCGAATCGATAGAGATCAACATGATAAATCTTCGGTGAATTTCCATATTCGCGAACAAGTGTAAACGTAGGACTCTGTACTTCTTCAGATGAAACATTGAATCTTTCAACAAATCCTCGAACAAAAGCTGTCTTACCGGCTCCAAGCGGTCCAATCAAGCAAATCTTTTCATTACCCTTGAGTTGGCTTGCGAAGTCTGAAGCAAAGCGCCGGGTATCGATTTCAGAATGAGAAATGAAGGTTGAGATAGTCACTTTCAAAATTCTTATCAGTTCGAATAATGTGTACAGCTTTATTCCACAAAGAAAGAATATCCATTGCATTGAGAGCTTGTTGTGGAAATTCTTTTTCAAATAAATTCGCAGTAAATCCGTGAATGTAAACACCGGCGATCGCTGCTTGTAAAACAGGAACGTTTTGAGCGATGAACGCGCAGATGGCTCCGGTAAGAATATCGCCTGTTCCTCCGCTTGCCAGCGCAGGTCCACCGGTCGGATTAATCCACAGATGCTCTTCTGCATCTGCAATGATGGTTCGATATCCTTTCAGCACAACTACTGAGCCCGTTTCCTTTGCAAGTTGTGAAGCGGCAGCAAGCCGGTCGCTTTGAACTTTTTTTGTGTCCGTATTGAGCAGCCGCGCCATCTCTCCCGGATGCGGAGTCAAAACAGTGGAACCAGGTTTCCGTTTCAAAAGTACAGAACGATCCATGGCGATCAGGTTTAATCCATCTGCATCGATGACCATCGGAACGTCGATTTTGTCCACGAAGTCTTTTACAAAGGCCCATGTTTGCTCAGATGTCCCGATACCGGGTCCAAGCGCGACAACACTTTTGCCCTTCGTAAATTCAAGTGCCTGAGACAATTCTTCAGCCGAAAAAAAGTCTAAGTGCCCTTGAGCAGCAATCGTCATGATTTCAGGGCCATAACTTGCAACCGTAGGCTGAACACCTGCTGGCGAAACTACGGTGGATAAACCTGCACCAGCTCGCAGCGCGCTTTTTCCACACATGTAGGCTGCACCGGATTTCCCCTTAGAACCTGCATACGAAACAACGTGGCCATAAATACCTTTATGACTGTTAGAAGCGCGATAAGGAAGAAGCTGTGCAACATCCGCTCCGCGAACTACTGTAGTTGTAGAGGCAGTTGGAATGCTGATATCTACAATATAGATAGCACCGCATAACTCAGAGGCGGGAGGAAGAACATGACAATACTTCAGCGCTGCTAGAGCGATCGTTCCTGTTGCATGAACCGCACGGCCGATGATTTCACTGGAATCACTTGATAGACCGGAAGGCACATCAATCGACCAAATTTCTTTTTCGCTGTTGTTGATCACTTCAACAGCTTCAGCATAAATACCTTCAAGCGGTTTCGATAGTCCCGTTCCAAATAATGCATCAACAACGATGTCAGCTTCCTTTAATAATGCTGGCAAATCAGCGATGACCACATTATCCAGACAACGGACGCCCGTATGTAAAGCGCGATTCCAATTCTCCAATGGATCTGGTTTCAATCCGGTATACGGTTCCAGCAAAAGAATGGTAGTTGACCACCCATGTTGACGAAGCAGCCGCGCAACGGCCATTCCGTCCCCACCATTATTTCCTTTGCCACAGACGATTGCTGCGTTGCCCGGTTCAAGATAATGTTCGAGCAGAATTCGAGCCACTTGTGTAGCAGCATTCTCCATCAAAGACAGCGATGGAATCTTCAATACATCGATAGCATGAGCATCTGCAGATTGCATCTGCTGCGCAGTGACAATCTTCATTCTATTGAACTTTCCGAGTTTCACTCACATTGGAAATCCGATCGCCAACTGTGATGTACAGTTCATATTCGCCTGCCGGAGCTTCCAATACAGGAAGTTTCACAGCGATCTCAGTCAGTTTGCCAAAGGACTGAGGGTCCCAATTGAAACTAGCTGTATGTTGATTCGCGGCAACAAGCGTATCCCCTTTCTTCAACTCTTGTTTGAAGAAAAATTCCGCAAACGTCGCATCACCAGAATCATAAAGCGGTGCTGTCTCAGGTTTCAGGACAACTTCATATTGTTGAGGCTGCGTTTGCAGCGGACGAATTTCGAATTCGAGATCTTGTAGGCCAAACTTTTCCGTACTTTCTACCGATGTTAACAGCTCACGGTAGTCTTTTTTCTCATCAATAATGGATTTATCCGCCACATCGGTGAAAGCTGCTTGAACGACACTTGGAATAGTTTGATATTGAAAATTTGATTCCAACGCTCTTTGTTGTTGTCCGACTCGATCACTGTCATGCGGATTTGGCGGAACCAGAACATACTTGAAATCACGAAAAACGAACAACAAAGCTTCATTTGTCGGAATCCTGCTTGAGAGGATTTTATCGTAGACCCAGAGTTGGGCTGCACGTGACGAATTTGCAATAGCCGTTTTATCAATCCGGGAAGGCGGACCAAATATTACATACGTCTGACCCATTGCACTTTTCCATCCAGGATTTGAACCTTCAGCAAAGTTCTTGTTTGCATATTCAACTCTGTTGTAAAAATCCTGTTTGAATTCATTTTCGCGTGTACGAAGCAACGGGTCGCGTCGTGCCCAGAAGATTTTTATGAATTGCATTTTTTCTTCAGGTGTTTTTAGCTTTTTATAAACATCTTTTTCTTCCTTGGTCAGAATCAAACCAGGGGGACCTTCGAGCCATGAATCAATATTTTTTTGAAGGTCGGACCATTTTATTGGCTCAGCGGCAAAACCTATTTGAGCAAAAGCGAACAACAATAAGACAATGATTCTTGCAAACATGCGGCACCTCATCTTCTCACATAAAATACTTATTACGGCGCTAGAAGGCAAAGTGGGGGGCTCGGCGTCTTTGCGGTTACAAATTCCATAAAAAGGATTCAAACTGGCCAACATTTGTAAAAACATAGTCAGGCGTGGACGGCAGATCATGAGGTGGGACAAAGCCGCCCCAGCGGGCAAGTATCGTCGTGGCGCCGGCACGTTGTCCTGCGAGAACATCGGCTCCTGCATCGCCAACTACAAGCGTTTCTACTGCAGTAGTATGCAGAGATTCCATCGCCTTGAAAATCCCTTCCGGATCGGGCTTAGGGCTAACAACCGAGTCTCCAGTAATCAGTTCGCTAAAGTAATGAAGAATACCTTCATTTTTTAAGCAATATCGTGCCGTCTCTTTTCCCGCTCCGGTAAATAGAGCCAGCTTCACCTGGTCTTTATGAAGCTTTTCAAGGATCTCTCGCATGCCCGGGTAGAGTGAAATTTGATGGAAGTGATCACGATAGTATTGGAAGAACCGCTGATACGCTGCGATTTTGTTATCAGCAGCAATGAACTTTCCCATGACTTCCGGTTCATCGGGACCAAAGGCCGCAAACCATTCTTCATCTGATGGTTGCCGATTGGAGAAAGGCTCAATCCCGTAATTGAAGGCGCGCAAAATCACTGGCAGCGAATCAAACAGAGTCCCATCACGATCGAAAATGACACCTTTCCACTTCATTCTCTGCGTCTTCGCGGTTTACTCTTCCGATTGATCCCCAGCATACACAACGATATCTCCGAATATTTCACCCTGATAAATTCGGAGCAAGCTGAGGCGGATCATCTCCAGAATCGCAAGAAACAGTACAATCATTTCAACTCTTGATTCAAGCTGTTTCGAATATTCCATCAGACTGAAGCTTTGTCGTTTTTCAAGATACTCCGTGAGTTCTTGAATTTTTTGCTTCACAGAAAACTGATCGGCCCTGATTTCCAGCGCCTCTTTTTTCTGAGTCCGTTTAATTAAGAGTGCAAACGCATGAACAAGATCATAAAGGTTTGCTTCAACAAGTTCTTCACGATTTTCTTCAGGGTCAAAAGTTTCCGGACGCCGCCAGTATTGTTCAGAATCGCCTTCCCTGTCTTTGAGATGCTGCGCAGCCATCTTATATTGTTGATACTCAAGAAGCTGTTCAACCAGCGGCCGGCGTAGATCGTCCTCTTCCAAACCTTCTTGCGAAGCAGGTTTCGGAAGTATCATGCGAATCTTCATTTCTATCAATTGAACGGCCATCAAAATGAATTCGCCTGCAACATTTAGATTTAATTCCTGCATCAATTCCAAATGATCCAGATATTGCTGAGTGATCGTTGCGATTGGAATGTCATAAATATTGATTTCATTTTTATGAATTAAATAGAGCAGCAGGTCCAGCGGACCTTGAAAAACTTCGAGTTCAACGGTGTGTTGAGTTGATTCCATCTTTTACCAAATTCCTTGAAGAGAGAAAAATTGAATTCTAAAAACTCCGCCCAAGAATCGAACAATACTCCAGATCATGCGGCCAAATGCAGGCATATAAAACAAAACCAGGAGAATGATGAATCCATAACGACGCATTTTTGAGTATGCATCTGCCCATGTCTTTGGAAGCAGGCCTTCCAGCACACCGCTGCCATCGAGTGGATGGATGGGAAGCATGTTGAAAACGGCTAACATCAAGTTCACAAGAATTCCGGTTCCGAATACATAACAAAACAAAAGAGCCACCTTTCCGCCCATGGTAATGTCTTCAAATGGAGGAAGGGGGAGTGGAACAAAAGAGAAAGCAATATGCCACGGAATTGCAAGGACTGCAACGGTTAATATGTTGCTGACTGGCCCGGCACCGGAGACAAACATGTCATCCCTGCGTGGATTGGAAAAATTTGCAGAATTTACAGGAGTTGGTTTAGCCCAGCCAATGATTGGAAATCCCGTTATAAAGACAGCGAAAGGAATAATTACGGTTCCAACAATATCAATATGATTCGCAGGATTGAGTGAAATACGATCCTGCATCTTTGCGGTCGGATCGCCAAATTTGTATGCAGTCCATGCATGCGCGCTTTCATGAACGGCTGCGGAAAGCAAAAAGAATGCGTAATGAATCAGAAATTCAACTAACCGAACAGGTGTTATGTCCATGATAAAGAAGGAAGCCTCACAGGATGATCCTTTAGATATAGATCGGAGAGCTGAAACATTCTGGATTCATCAAGATGATTCGCAATGATTTGAAGACCTGCAGGCAAGCCGGCATTAGTAAAACCACAAGGAATTGAAATAGCCGGCAATCCTGCTAGATTCATCGTAACCGTATAAATGTCGGAAAGATACATCGCGAGAGGATTATCCACTTTTTCTCCTAAACCGAATGCGGGAGTAGGTGACGTCGGAGTACAAACTAAATCAACATCTTCGAAAGCTCTGGCAAAATCCTGTGCAATCAAACTCCGAGCCTTCAACGCTTTCAAGTAGTAAGCATCGTAGTAGCCGGAGCTTAACGCAAATGTTCCAAGCATGATTCGACGTTTTACTTCGGAACCAAATCCAGCTGAACGTGTTTTTCGATACATTGTTTCGAGCGAATTGACTCCGGGTGAGCGGTATCCGTACTTAACACCGTCAAAACGCGACAAATTGGAAGAAGCTTCCGCAGTTGCAACAATGTAATAAACCGCGATTGCATATTTTGTATGCGGAAGCGAAATCTTTTTCAATTGTACTCTTCCACTTCTTTCCATCCATTGAAGGGCTTCACCGACGCGTTGTCCAATCTCTGGATCCAAACCTTCGCCAAAATATTCTTCGGGCACCCCGACTCGCAATGTTTGTTTCGATGAGAGTGCTTCAAAATAATTTGGAACCGCAGCCGGAGCAGATGTCGAATCTTGCGGATCTTTTCCTGCAATGGTTTGAAGAATGATTGCAGCATCTTCAACTGAACGGGCGAAAGGGCCGATGCAATCCAAACTTGAACCAAAAGCCACAAGGCCGTAACGGCTTACTCTTCCGTAAGTCGGTTTTACACCAATCACTCCACAAAATGATGCCGGCTGACGAATTGATCCACCTGTATCAGTACCAAGAGCTGCCATCGCAAAACCTGAAGCAACTGCGGCAGCAGAACCACCGGACGATCCTCCAGGTGCGTGGTTCAGGTTCCATGGATTGCGTGTCAATTGATACGCAGAATTTTCAGTACTGGAGCCCATAGCGAATTCATCGCAATTTGTTTTGCCAACAATAACGGCGCCGGCTTGCTTTAATCGAGCAATTGCCGTCGCATCATAAGGCGGCAAATAATCTTTCAGGATTTTTGAACCACAGGTTGTCTCAAGATGTTTTGTAGAAAGGACATCCTTAATCGCAATTGGAACGCCCGCAAGAGGTTTGCTTAAATCCTTCGAAGCATCTTTTGCGGATTGGATTGCTCCTTCGCGATCAAGCCTTAAGAAAGCACCAGTTTTTGAATCGAAACGATCAATACGTTGGAATACTTCATTACAAACTTCTTCCGGTGTTGTTTTTCCAGAACGATATGCATTTAAGAGAGTCGAAATGTTTCCGGTTAGAAGTTCGGTCATGGAAGAACCTTTGGAACTTTAAAAAACTGCTTAACATTTTCAGGCGCATTCCTTAGAACTTCTTCGATCGGTAATGAAGGTTGAGGGATGTCGGGTCTCGTTACAGCTGGAAGAAAATTACCATAAGAAAATGTGGCTGCGTCTTGTTCAAGCTCATCCAATGTTTCGATGTAGTGAAGAATATCGCCGAGTTGTTTTGTAAAAAGCTCAATTTCAGTGTCCTGAAGTTCAATGTTTGCAAGTTTTGCGATGTGCAAAACCACGTCTCGATCAATATTCATGAGCGGTAATTATATAGGCTCTGCGATTCTGCGGTTAATCTTTCTTTAGCAATGGAAGGAAGCCTTCACGTTCAAGTGACCAGCCGCCATCCACAACAAGCATATGACCAGTAATGTAACTGGCGTAATCGGAAACAAGATAGCAGATTGCGTTGGCCATTTCTTCCGCAGTGCCAAAGCGATTTGCAGGAATAGCTTCGGTCACCTGTTTTCGAATTTCTTCAGTTGGCCATAAATTTTTATCAGTCCCTTCACTGCGGAAAGGACCGGGAGCAATCGTATTCACTCGAATGTTATATTTCGCCCACTCCACAGCCAGTGTGCGGCTCATTGCGATCACGCCAGCTTTTGCAGAAACAGAATGAATGTTGCCAGGTCCGCCTTGCAAAGCCTGCGGATGCACCACACTGACAATCGAGCCTTTTTTCTGTTTGATCATCTGCAGTCCGGCTGCACGTGTCACATAAAAAGTTCCATTCAACACAATGTTTACGACAGCATTCCAGCCATTAACCGAAAGATCCTCCGCGCGTGTTGGAAAATTTCCTGCAGCATTGTTGAGCAACACATCGATTCGACCAAATCGTTCTACACAGCGATCGACCATTTCCTGGACACGGGCAGCATCACGAATATCAACGGGAAATGTTTCTACCTGAGCGCCTGCCGATGCAATTTCAGGCGCAGCTTCCTTCAATTTTTCTTCACGCCTTCCAGCAATCAAAATCCCACTTGCACCTAACTCTGCAAATCGTTTCGCTGCAACTTTTCCAAGACCCGTACCACCACCGGTGACTAAAACAACTTGATCCTTGAAAACTTTTTCTTTAAAAATTGGACCCTCCAAGTTTTACGATATTATAACCTTTGCGTCTTGGCGGTAAAAAAATGAAAAATAAACTTTTCCTGTGCATTGCAGTTTTTTGGTTGTTTCAACTTCCACTGTTCTCCGAAGAACCCACAGCAAAAGAGATCATTGAAAAATCCTTGGCGGCGATGGGAGGGATAGAGAAGCTTGAAAAAACTCAGACAAAAACTGCTACGGCTCAAGTTCAAGTTTCGGGATTGTCAGGAACCTATCATCTCTGGTCAAAATCTCCTGATCGGATCAAGACTCTGCTGGATCTGAAAGTCGTCGTTCAGGAACGGGCCTTCGATGGAACTAAAGGCTGGCAAAAACAGACAACCCTTCAAGAGCTTGCTGGACCCGATCTAGATCGGCTCAAACGAAGTGCAAAGTTCAACGCTTTGCTCGAATATTACAAAAACAGCACACCTGTCGAATTCAAAGGCAAAGAAAAAATTGAAAGCGGTGAAGCGTATCACCTTGAATTCAAAGTTGGCACTGAAGATACCGAAACGTTTTTGATTGATACAACGAGTTTTCTTCTGCTTCGTGAAGTTCGTCAGGTAGTCATGGATTCTAAAAAGCAGGATCTCCAGATCGACTATTCCAACTATCGAGCCGTTGAAGGGATTCAATTACCATATTCGATTGTTCAAACGTTGCCTGGACAGGTCCTTTCGTTGAACATTGACAGCTACACCCTCAATGCAGAAATTGACGACTCACTTTTCCGGAGTCCTCTCGATCAACATGCAAATGAACCTTTTGAAATAACTCTCGAAACGATTCCTCGAAAAATTTATAAAGAAAATGACGGCATCTGGGAAGAATCGGCAACCGAAAGCTGGACATTTCATGTCCTTGTAAAAGAAAAATACAGCCGGCCTGTAGAAATTGTTGCAGCGAAAATAGAATTCTTTTCGGAAGACGAACGTGTCGAATCAATTGAGATGTCCGACTCAATGCTTGAGACAATTCGCGGTACATCTTTCGATGGGTTTAACAATCTTGAAGAAGTTTTTGACCTTCGTCATTCATTTTCCAGACCTTCCGCCGAAGGCGTGGATAAGATGACTTATAAACTGAATCTTACAGCTCCGAATGGAGAAAAAATTCAAAAGATTATTGACATCCCTGTTGCGGCATATGATCAAAAGACCGAGTTGTTGTTCCCGATCAAAGGAAAGTTCGTTGTTGGAGGCGGTCACGATTTCAATGAACCGCACAAATCCGAATGGAGCCAGCATTATGCATATGACATCGTTGCTCTTGGACAAAATTATGAAGTCCTAAAAGGTGATGGAACAAAAAATGAGGATTACGTAACATTCGGTGTTGAAATTATTGCTCCAGCGGATGGGAAAGTTACATTCGCACGAAATGATGTTCCAGATAATTCGGCACCAGGAAAAATCGATCGTGATGTTTTCATGAAAATGCCTGATCCAGTAAGCGCATTCGGTGGCAATAATGTGATCATCGATCATGGAAATGGCGAGTTCAGTTTCCTTGCTCATCTGAAGATGGGATCGGTGCGCGTAAAGACTGGCGATACTGTCAAAGCAGGTCAAGTGATCGGCTTGCTCGGAAACTCCGGCAACTCAGATGCACCTCATTTGCATTATCACTTCATGGCAGGCCCCACTGTCTTTAAAAATGATGGACTCCCTTCCAGGTTCAAGAATTTAGAACTGGAAATGCTGACCCAAGAGGTTTTGAAGGTAGCCACACCCAAACGGGGAGTCTATCTTGTAGCAAAATGATTTTTAACCGCAAAGGCGAAGTGAAATAATTCTCGCAAATACCACACTCTTTAGTGGCCAACAGTGGCACCATAACCCAATTGAGGATTAGAATAGTAAGTATGAGGTATTTGAGGCTGGCGTTTTTGCCAGTCGTAGTGTTCGTATTGCTCCTGCCGTTTGACTTGCCTTCCCAGGAAGAAATTCCACCCGATCAACTTCCAACGATCTCTGCTGAAGTCAGCGTATCAATCGTCAATTTGTACGCGACTGTTCGGTCGTCAAAAGGCCGTCCGATTTACAGTCTCACTCAAGATGATTTCACATTGTTCATAAACGGCAAGAAACAGGAGATCTCACACTTTTCGAACGACATAACCGAACCATTAAATGTCGTGTTTCTTCTCGATGTCAGTGGTAGCATGCGGCTGCTCGATAAATTTGATACAGCCAAAAACATCATTAAAGCGGTTATGGAAAAGCTCACTCCAGATGATGAAGTGGCATTAATGATTTTTGCCGATGGTGAAGTCGAAATGCTTGTCGATTTTACCAAAGACAAAAAGGCATTAATTTCCCGAATGGATCAATTGAAGCCATATGGCGGTACAGCCTTAAGAAATGCAATCGCTTATAGTCATCGATTGTTGCTCGAGCAAATTGGAAAAAAAGGCGTATTGTTGCTTTCAGATGGGCTTGATAACCGCAGCGATTTGCCTCTCGAACAAGCCGTTCAGATGGCAGCGAACGTTGAAGTGCCTATTTATACATTTGAGCTGATTCGAAGTAAATGGATCGATGAAGCTCAAACCGAACAAGATATTGATGTATTACCACTGAAAATATTTGCTGAATCCACTGGAGGTCTTTATTTCACTCTCGAGGAAGCTTCAGTTGAAGACATTGATAAGGCTTGTTCAAAGATATTTGAAGACTTAAAATACCAGTACTATATTGGCTATACTCCGCAAGGGACAGTCTCTTACGGTAAAGTAGAGTTGAAGACAAAAGACCCGAAACACCGAGTGAGGGTGAGATACTCAGTTGTTTCTGGAGGTTAGATTAAATGATGCGAAAATTGTTAATCCTGGTAGCTATTGTTTCACTAGCGATGCTTCAACTGGATTGCGCTACAAAAAAGAGCGTTAAGAAGGAAGTGGACCGCATCGATAATGAGATGGATGATTTGGGAACTTCGGTTGAAGAGGGACAGACCCGCAACAAGGAACAGGATTCCCGTCTAGGTACCCATGACCAACAAATCACTTCACTTTCCAAAGAGTCACAAGAAGCTCTTGCACGCGCTCAAAGTGCAGAAAAACTCGCACTTGGAAAGTTGTTATATGAAGTAACACTTTCCGGCGATGATGTGAAGTTCGGATTTGATCAATCCGATCTGAATGATGGCGCTCGTGAGATTCTGGAAAATCTGATTGCTCAATTAAAGACGGATAATAAGAACATCTATATTGAGATTCAGGGCCATACTGATTCATTTGGCAGCGAACCGTACAACGAAAAGCTTGGCATGGCCAGAGCTGAAGCAGTTCGTCGCTATCTTTCTGAGAATGGCATTCCGCTGCACCGTATTGCAACAATCAGTTACGGCGAAGCTCGTCCAGTAACTGATAATCGCACAAAAACGGGACGCGCAAAGAACCGCCGTGTAGTGCTGCTGGTCCTGGAATAAAAAAAGAATTGAGCGGAGCGCAGGCTTCTGGCCTGCTTCATTAGGCAAGGACTGCGCTTCACCCGTTCAAGTAGTACTATGATTATAGTACTACTGCACGTTTGGGCCCGTGCTGAAAGCCATTCCTGAATAGCCGTACTGGCAATGAGTTCTTTCGACAGCAACGACCTTGCCCGTCGAGCCTTTGTCGAAAAAGAAGGTCTCATCTTCGGCGCCATCCAGGAAGGAATGAAGGTCTGAATTCGGCAGCAATGAGATTGGCGGATGATCTAATTCATGCCGAACAGAGGCAGCAAAAATGGTGAGCCGCATAATTTAGTTTTCGAATTTCTGACCGGGCGTCTTTGCGCTCGCTTTTTGAAAAGCGAGAGCGGAAATAAAAGCATCTTGAACTCCGACTCCTGTCAGATCGCAAACTGTAATTTCAGAATCCGACTCTCTGCCTGGAATTTCTCCGCTTACAACTTGACCTAACTCGCCGGCAATCTTTTCGCGTGTAATAATTCCTTGCTCAAATGCATGGTGAATTTCGCCAAGCTTCAAACATTGATCAATGCTGTCGGCAACAATGCGATCGACTTTCGAAAAAACATCGGCGTCCAGTTCTTGTTTATGAGGTCCATCGGAACCGAGGGCAGTGATATGAACGCCTGGTTTGATCCACTCCGAGCGTACGATTGGCTGTCTGCTCGGAGTTGCTGTAATGACGATCTGACTGCCATCTAATGCTTCATCCACCGAACGAGCCGGTTCAAATTCGATCGATTTAAATCGATCCTGCATCTCTTGCAAATAGCGGTCTACATTCGAAGTTTTATGATCGTAGACTTTGACACGTTTAAAATTGCGGACGAATGTGAGAGCTTCAATCTGCAAACGGCCTTGCATTCCTGCACCAATGGCTGCAACCTGATTCACATCCTGGACCGCCAGGTATTTTGATGCCACAGCGCCCGCTGCAGCCGTTCGAAAATCCGTAAGAAAACCGTTGTCCAATAAAAATGCGAGCGGTGAACCGGTTTGCGAATCAAACACAATCATCATCCCACCGCTAAGAGGGAGTCCACGCTCTTTGTTTTTGTAAAATCCGGAAGCAATTTTGATCGTATAGGTAGCAGTGCCTAAAACATATGCTGCTTTAATATGGATTTCGCCTTCATTTTCCGGAACATCAAGATGAACAACAGGCGGCACCATTGCTTTCCCCGCCGAATACGAAGCAAAGGCCTGCTCCATACTCGCAATGGCTTCAGGAAAATTTACAACTTCCCTGATTTCCTTCTCACGAAAAATTGTGATCGACATCTAAAGTTATTTTAACCTGTACAACTCAGAGTTTCTATTTGATCCTGTAAATTGTGACCATTTTGTTTTTATGCTGTTGTTCCAAATAAGATGCAGTTTCAGGTTTAAATCTGCCTCTTGCATAATCTTTTTCTTCAGGACCCCAGAACAACCAGGTTGCATTCGTCTTTGGGATGAGAGATTTAGCTGCGGAACTCTCTGCATCAAGTTCGAAGAGATCCGTTACGAGTTTTTTCTTTTCGTTAACGCGTGCAGTTCCAATACGGTGTGCAATCACAGCAGGTCTTGAAGAATATGCAATAACAAAATTCCCTGCTAATTCCATACTCAAAACTGCTTCCCCGGGTTTAGAAACTTTTTTTAGTTCTTCCAGGCTTTCCATAAAAGGTAGCGGCATATATTGGGGTACAAATCGCTCTGCGAGGCGGTTTAAATCATTTTTCGTCACTACAACGTTTGAGGGAATTATCAACGCAATCAGAGCAACAGCAAATCCGAATTGAAGTGCTGGCGCTTTAAAATGACGTTTCAATCGTATTGCACCGGCTGAAGCCAGAAGAGCTGTTGAAAGAGGAAGCCCTTCCAAAAAACGTTCCTGAACCTGAACAGGTATTTTTGAACAAACCAAAGAGCTGATTGCGAAACAACAAAAAATCAACGCGAGTGTGCGATTTTTTCGTATTGCTTCCGGAACACCGAAGATTGCAAGTGGAATCAATAATCCGAGAGATAGAAAAATCGCAATCAAAGGAGGAGATGTCAGGATATTTTGTCTGTTCCATTCCGCATAAACCGGAATGTTTTTTATTAAGAAAAATTGATACAGAACGACTGATCCGGCTGCGATCGCAAGTGGAAGAACAGAGAGCAGAAGCTTCATTGTTTTGTGTTTATTATTAAGAATTTCGATCAGAGCAAATCCGGCCATCGTAAAACCAAGAGTAATCAGCGAAAACGGCCGCTCAAATCCGAGAATTACAGCGAACAGAGCAGCAATCAATGAATATTTGAGTTGCATCCGCAAAGACTCTGCTTGATACGCCGCAGCAATAGACAAAATAATTCCGAGCAGGCATCCAAGAGATAGCTGATACAACGGCGCAGAAACGAGCGATGAGAACGTCGAAAGTTCTGAGTAGCCAAGATCCGGACGAAGTTCTGTTAAGTGAGCCCAACCAAGACCCGAACCAAGCGTCATGATAAGAAACGCAAGAATTCGTTCTGATGAGGTTTCATAAAAGAGCATTACAAGGCGTGCAAGCAGAAAAAGAAAAAAAATCGTTGCGATGATTCTGCCGATTTCTAAAAGCGCAACCGGACTCAAACCAGGAAACATTTTCCCAAGAATGCCAAGTGCGGCATGAAATGGACGAAATTGAAATGCAGGGTGAGGCTCAGCAGTCATTAGATTGTGAGCAAGAAGTCCATCGGAACGCACTTCTTGAATGATGCTTAGATAGCCATTGATATCATTTGTATTTCTGTTGATCAGGCCAGTCCACACTGTGCCTTTAGGCGTGTTGATCACTGCATAAATCGCTGGAATCGACGCAAGCATCAACACCACAATGATGACCGCCACCAACCCCCCTGCTCCCCCGCTCCTCTGCTCCCCTGCTCCCTTTCTCCCCTGCTCCCCTGCTCCCCTTCCGTTGCCAATTGTCACAGAATTATCCCCTCAGTTGATATACCCTAAAGTCTTTAAGTCTTCCAGAATCTCTTCGTCCATTTCACTTTCTTTTGCAAGGCCTTTCTTTTTCTCACCCGTGTCATGTGAAGCAACTAATTCAGGTTCATTCAGCTTCACGAATTCTTGCGTGAAAGCTTTCACCAAAATTTTTCCATCCATATCGCGTGCGACGGGAATTCCTTGAAGATACAAAAGTGTTGGAGCAACGTCGAGCAGTGTTGCTCCTTCAATACGATGATTCTTGCGGAATGCAGGTCCTGAGAGGATGATGATGCCATCGGGAGGTTCCTTCATGCTGCTGTGGCCATATCGACCTTCTTCAAATTTGAAACCATGATCTGACATTACGATGATGTGAGTATCTTTATCAGCGCGTTGAAGAAATTCGCCAAGGATCCGATCTGAATATTCATAAACCGGACCAATAATTTTAATGAACTCCGCATCAATCCGCGTTATATCTTCAGAAGTTAGATTTCCGGATTCAAGTTTCGCGCGCATTTCGGCGATCAAATCTAAATCCAGATAAGTCCAGAATAGATGACTGGAAACGTCAATGATTCTAAAGATGACAGCAAACACATCCACCTTCTGATTCGCAAGCAGACGGCGGCAGGCTTCACGGACGGCACGATCTTGCGCCCAATATCCTTTATAATCTGCGGCAAGTTGATCGATCACTTTTGAAGAAGCATTTGGTTTGAGATTTTGAGGCAGCCCGAATTTCTGACGTTCCTCCAGGTAGCGATCCATTGAGATTGATATTTTGGGTAAATCTTTTGCAAGTTGTTCAGGATACGTAATGACAGCGTTGTCTTTTTTTGATGCGCTGCGATAGCGGTCAGACACCATGAAGCCATTTACTTTTTCTGGCGGCCACGTAACCCACCAATTCACAACACCGACTCGGATTTTGTAATCGCTCAGGATATTCCAAAAAGCTTTTGTGATGCGTTGCGATCCTGAAACAGGAACCGTTTTGCCGTTGATTTCTGCAGTGAAGCTTCCGATGCCATGCTTTTGTGGAATTTTTCCTGTCGCGATCGTGGTCCACAAAACTGGTGACTTCGTTGGGACAAAACTTTTAAGATTGCCAGAAGTGCCTGATTGAATTAAGCGTTGAAAGTTGGGAAGCTTCCCTTCTTTCAAGGGTTGTTCCATTAGGTTCCAGCTTGCGCCATCCAATCCGATCAGAAATACTTTCTGCCGTTTTGGTAGTTCAACTTTAGCTGCCGGTTGTAGTTTCCACCAGGCGAATGCTGCAATCGCTAAAACCAAAATTGCAGCACCAATCCACTTCTTCATCACAAGTATTTAACCATACTTAACCACAGAGTCACGGAGGACACTGAGATTTTTCTAAAGATGGTTTTTTACTCTGTGCTCTCCGTGACTCCGTGGTGAACGTACGGAAAAAATTAAAGGGCGGGTCTAAAGCCCGCCCAAAACCTCAACACGGAGGCACTAAGATACCAAGCGTCACTAACTCATTAATAATTATTTATTTGTGAAACTTAGAGCCTTTGTGCCTTCGTGTTGAAAAGCCTTTGGCAAACTCACCTAATGAATCCTAATTTACCTTAATAACCAGACGCGAAGTTACGGATTTCACACCTTCAACTTGTTTTGCTAATTGAATAGCTTGATCCGCTTCTGAGGTGCTGGACACATCACCGTTTAAAGTCACGTGACCATTCTTCGTATCGACATCGATATTTCGCGCTTTCACAAGTTCGTCATTCATGAGTTTCGCTTTCACAGCAGCAGTCGTACTTGCATCGAGTGCTAAATTTTCAACCTGTTCGGTGCCTTCTTTAATCTTTTCAGGAATTTTTTCCTCTTCAACTTTTTGCTTCAGGTCAGTCAATCCTTCTTTTGTTTTTTCTGCAACTTCACGCCCAGCTTCCTTAACGGCAACTTCAGTATTCCGAGCCGTTCTGGAATTGCTGTACTGCAAGAGCACAAATCCAAGAATCACAACCAGTACAATAATCAAAAGTGTCTTCATATATATATCTCCCTCTTTTCATCAATCTATATCTGAGCTTGGGGATGTCCACATCCGGATACACCGTTTGCCCTTGACCTCTAATACTGCTACCTATATATTGTTATTCCTTTCAGAAAGCCGAAGTGGCGGAATTGGCAGACGCGCTAGATTCAGGTTCTAGTAAGGGCAACCTTGTGGAGGTTCGAGTCCTCTCTTCGGCACTCATCAGTCTATTAGTAACTGCAAGTGAATGACTTACCATTTTGACTTTTCGAGTTTGTGCCGATTTGTCCCATCAAGCTGTCCGTAAAGAGGCATGATTTGATACAAACAGAAACAAAGAGAAATTGAGCGAAAACAAATATGCCTCTTAGATACTATCCTTGCGGTTGCGAGGGTTTAGCAGCTTTTTTTGTTTTCATTTCTTCGCTCGCTCCTGTTAATTTGAACTACGATTAACCGAATCAATCGAATTACAAATTAAGATCAAACTCATTCGAAATTAGAAATCGCAATTCGTTGTTCGTACTTTGAATTGTGACATCCTTATGACTTCAGTCGGACAGATGTAAGATCACATGGCCTGCCGCGCATTTCTGCGCGACAGGACCGACGGGAAGTTAACGATTCTGCGCCTTTGCTTTGTCGCCGCGCAGCGACCTGAAGCCAGTGCGTACCTCTTCTGAGAACAGTTGCGGCTGTTCCCATGCAGCAAAGTGGCCGCCTTTGGGGAGCGTGTTGAAATGGATGAGATTGTGGTAGGAGCGCTCGGTCCAACTCCGCGGAGCTTGGTAAACCTCCTCAGGGAAGACGCTTACGGCAGCCGGAACGGAGATGTTGTAGTCGTTGAAAAAGGCGCCCTTGTATTCCACATAGAGCCGAGCGCTGGACACGCCCGTGTTCGTCAACCAGGAAAGGGTGATGTTGTCGAGAATGTCGTCCCGTGTGAGGTCGCCGTAGGGCTCCCCATCAAGAAAGAGTTTCACGATGCGCCCATAGCTGGCCACGTCGTGGTCGATCATCCAGGCGGCAAGGGCGACGGGTGAGTCGGCCAAGCCGTACAGGGTTTGCGGGTGTGCGGCCATCATCAATTGCGTCGGGACGTGCTGGTAAAGGAACGCCATCTGGTCGTATGCCCGCTGCTCCTCAGCCGAGAGACCGGCCGGCGGCGGCCCGCCGGACTGAAGCGCCTTGGCAATTTCAGGGGGCGCGGCACCGGAGAAATTCAAATGGATGCCGATCAACTCCGGAGGTGCCTGTTGTGCCATCAGGTTCGTGACGAACCCACCCCAATCACCACCTTGCGCCGCGAATCGGCTGTACCCGAGGCGCTTCATCAGCTGCACCCACGCCCGCGCCATGCGAGCGGGGTCCCAACCGGGCGTCGTGGGCTTGCCTGAAAACCCGTAGCCGGCCATCGACGGGATCACTACGTGGAAGGCGTCCGACGCGCTAGCTCCGTGAGCCGTGGGGTTGGTCAGTGGATCGATGATCTTCAGCTGCTCGATGGGCGAGCCGGGCCAGCCGTGGGTGACGATGAGCGGCATTGCATCTTCATGTTTCGACCGGACGTGAATGAAGTGGATGTCCAACCCGTCGATCTCGGTGATGAATTGTGGATGAGAGTTCAATTGCGCCTCGCACCGCCGCCAGTTGTAATCGGTCGCCCAATACCGCGCGAGCGTTTGAATGAAGGCGAGTTGTACTCCTTGCGAAAAATCGGAGACGGTTTCCTTCTCCGGAAATCGTGTCGCCATGATACGCCTGCGCAATTCGGTGAGTTCCGCTTCCGGAAAATTCACTTGAAACGGACGAATAGAGCTCTTGTCAGTGGTTTCTGGCATGGTATTCTCCTGTTTGCCTTGCTAGAGGTATGCGAAAAAGCATTGAGATTGAAGCTTCAAGGACATTTCGCATCTCCTTTTCTTTTTGGATGCGTTTTTTGCGAGCCAAAAAAAACTACTTGAAGCGAACTCGCGAGTGTTGAAAAGATCTGAAGAAAATTCAGTCTAATAGTGAATTTAACAATAAACTAGAATCCCTGCCATACATATTATGAAGGTAGGAAGTGGAAATTATCGAAGCTGCCTTGAAGGGAACAAAAGGAAGAATATCCGGAGCAAAACAAGTTGAACCAGCCGAATTTGCTCCAGTATTATAAGAAACAATTACGAAACACGAAAAACAACACGCACGATTGATTCCACTGAGTGGCTGAATGTGTTGCGATGAAACCAGTTTGATTATAGATTCACTTGTTGTGGCTGAACCGGTGGAATGTCCGCACACCAATTCATTTTTCACCAAAAGTCTTCACACCAAAAAAGGCATCCATCGTTATTCGCATAAAAAACGTTTTCGCGTCTTTTTGCGTTTTCAATAAACCGCGAGATAACATCAATTTTTCGCTCGCTTAAACCACCCACACAAAAAAGGAGGTACGCGTTTTGAGAAAGATTAGAATGATAGCATTAGTAGTTTTGATGATTGTTGGAGGCGGTTTGGCGTTGCACCTAGCGCGCGCTCAGCAGATGGGAGGAGTTAAGCGAACCGATTTGCAGCAACACGATCTATCAATCCCCGGGCGGGAAGTCGTCCAGGCCCGCATCGACATTGATCCTGGGGTAGTTGCACCGAACCACAAACATCCAGGCGAAGAGATCATCTATGTGCTTGAAGGAACTCTGGAGTATCAGGTTGAAGGCAAATCAGCAACGCTTAAAGCTGGCGATGTGCTCTTCATCCCGGCTGGAGCTGTCCACTCGGCGAAGAACGTTGGAACCGATAACGGCGCAGAGCTCGCCACATATGTGGTGGAAAAAGGGAAACCATTAGTTGTTCTGGTAAAGTGAATACGGATTTTCGAAATTTCAAAAAATCCCGAACGTCCGCGAAAAATATTTTTTATTTTCGATCAGTACCGCTGAAGTGTTCTCGGCATCCAGATTACCACTCTTATGGAACAAGAATAACCATTTAATTATTTATGGAGGCAGACAAATGGATCTCAAATTGGAAGTTGTTGTGATTCCCGTTTCGGACGTGGATCGTGCGAAAAAATTTTACGAAGAAAAATTGGGGTTCCGAGTCGATATTGACTTTGAGCAACCGGTGGCTCCTGGCAAAAAGGTTCGCGGCGTGCAGCTTACACCGCCGGGATCACAATGCTCGATTCATATCGGCAACGGGATCACGGATGCGAAGCCCGGCTCATATCAGAAGACGTACCTTGTAACATCTGATATTGAAGCAACGCGAGCTGAGCTTGTGAAACGTGGAATTGATGTTAGCGAGCCTTTTCATTTCGGTTCGGAAGGAATAACTCCCGGCCTTGATCCCAAACGACAAACTTACAATAGTTTCGTTGCCTTCAGCGATCCGGATGGAAACGGGTGGTTAATCCAGGAAATCACGAAGCGCCTGCCTGGACGGGAATAACCGCCGGCCTTTGCCGAAGGCAGTAATCGAAGTGGATAGCTATTAAATACCTTGGAGGAATTTATGACTTCGAAAATGAAAGCAGCGCAAATCAGCAAACCTGGAGGAGACTGGGAATTAGTAGAACGCGAGATACCGAACCGAGGCCCGGTCAAGTCCGCGTAAAAGTGGAAGCGTGCGGTATTTGCCACAGCGAAGTACTTGTCAAGGAAGGTTTGTGGCCAGGCCTTCAGTATCCGCGAATTCCTGGTCATGAAATTGCGGGACGGATCGACGCAGTCGGTGACAATGTCACTACATGGTCGAAAGATCAACGAGTCGGCGTTGGCTGGCACGGTGGTCATTGCTTCGTGTGCAAACATTGCCGGCGCGGCGACTTCGCTATGTGCGTTAATCGGAAAGTGACCGGTATCGATTTCGATGGAGGATACGCTGAGTACATGATTGCACCAGCGAGTGCGTTGGCAGCGATTCCTGATGAAGTGCCCGCTGAGGAAGCAGGACCATTTATGTGCGCCGGGCGTTACTGTGTACAACGCATTACGAAATTCCGGAGCCCGACCCGGCGATGTCGTTGCTGTTCATGGCATCGGTGGACTAGGACATCTTGGAGTTCAGTACGCGCGGCAGATGGGATTTCATACAGTGGCAATTAATCGCGGAAGCGACAAAGAGCAACTCGCCAGAAAATTGGGTGCACATCATTACATCGATGCATCTGCTAATAACGTAGTAGAAAAGTTGCAAGCACTTGGTGGTGCCAGTGTAATTCTGGCGACGGCACCGAATGCGCAAGCAATATCTCCATTGGTAGATGGATTAGCACCCGATGGAACACTGCTCGTTCCGGCAGCACCTGCTGAACCGCTATCCATCAATGTGTTTTCTTTGATCATGGGTAGACGATCAGTCGCCGGTTGGTACTCAGGTACTGCGAAGGATTCACAGGACACGCTTGAGTTCAGTGCACTGACGGACGTTCATCCAATGATCGAAATATTTCCGATCGATCGAGTTGCAGAAGCCTATGAACAAATGCAGAGCGGGAGAGTACGGTTTCGTGTCGTACTGAAATTCCGTAGCTGAAAATTTTAAGAGAGAAACGATCAATTGCTCGTTCAATCCTTTGTTCTCGTCCAATGCATCGCGGTGCTGAGCCTGACGAGATGATCGGCATGGTGATGTTCCTCTGTTCTGATGCATCCTCGTAGGTCACGGGCCAACCCTTGTTGTCGATGGAGGCCAAATGATCTGCGGGTTACTGCCCGTGTAGAACAGAGTCGACGTGCGCATGCGTTAGAATTTGAAAATCTCAATCCGGCAAAGCATGAGTGAGACCCATCAGTGTCAAATGTTTAAAAATGAAGGTCATGGAGAATCTGTATGAAATTCAAATGGTATTACTTCGTTCTTCTTTTTTCTTCTTCGCTATCTTTATTACCAATTAGCGAAGGGCCGAGGATATTGCGTGTGAGGGGCGTCTGAGACATGGTATTCTCCTTTTGCCTTGCTGCTGGATTGTTCGGCCTACTTTATTCGTTGTTTTTCATTTTTTTTAAACCTACTCATTCAATGCTTGTTGCACAAGGGAAATTGCAATCGAACCTTCACCAACCGCAGATGCAACACGTTTGATGTTGCCGCATCGAACATCACCCACGGCAAATATTCCAGGCCGACTTGTTTCCAGGAGACGAGGTGAACGACTGAGCGGCCAATTAGCAGCGGTCAATTCATTCTGTGAAATATCATTTCCAGCCTTGATGAAGCCATCCGGATCAAGTGCAACACAATTATCGAGCCATTGAGTATTTGGGATTACGCCTGTCATTAAAAAAAGATGCCGAATAGCACAGCTATATCTCTTTGCGAGTTTTATTATCATGGTAACGGATTAGCTTGAGATGATCTTCGCCTTCGAGCGCAATGATCTCCTTATGTTGATGTATCTCAATCTTAGGATGTTTTTCGATCCGTGCGATCAAATAACGCGACATGCTTTGAAACAAATCATCGGTTCTGAACATCAGGTGAACATGACTTGCGGTGTTTGCGAGAAATACTGCAGCTTGTCCGGCGGAATTTCCTGCACCAACCACCATTACTTCTTCGCCACCGCACCATTGAGATTCTACAAACGTGGCGGCGTAGTAAATGCCGCGTCCTTCAAATTGCTCCAAATTGTGCAGCGGTAGCTTTCGATATTTCGCCCCGGTCGCGATGATGACTGTGCGCGCCAGAATTCGCGAATCATCTTTTGTTTCAATGATAAACGGTTTTTGATCACATCTGAGATTGCTTGCGCTTTTGGCGATCATGATTTGTGCCCCGAATTTCTGTGCTTGTGTCAAAGCGTTAGTAGCTAGATCATGACCTGAGATGCCCATCGGAAATCCGATATAATTTTCGATCTTGGAGCTTGAGCCTGCTTGTCCTCCAGGTGATTCCGATTCAAGTACCACTGCATCTAATCCTTCCGTTGCTGCATAGACCGCAGCAGCAAGACCAGCTGGACCTGCGCCAATGATGACAACGTCACGCACTTTTGATTGATCGAATGCTTTCGTTGAAGCCCAGACATTCAGCCATTTTTGAATTTTCAGGGTTCCGTAAAATTACGTTACCGCGGCAGATGACCACAGGTACTTCGCTAACAGTAATTTGAAAACGATCCAGAAGTTCCTGTGCAGCTGCGTTCCGATCCAGATCAATATAAGAATATGCTTGATTATTTCGGGTTAAGAATTCCTTAATGCGAAAGTATCAGGAGAATGAATAGAACCAAGCAACACTACATCGCCAAAATTCCCTGCAATCAATTCCTCACGGCGCAGAATAAACGCCCGCATGAAAATATCACCTAACTCGCTATCGGTTTGAAGCAACGACATCATGGTGTTATGATCCAGCTCGATCAATTCTCCAGATTCACTCACACGTATTTGTAGTAACCCGGGACGTCCAAATAATACATTGGCTTCTCCAGTGAATTGGCCAGGACCTACGATGCCAACAATTTTTTCATCACTTTCCGGCTGACTGAACGAGTTCCAATTCACCACTTTTCACCACGAACACGGTTACTGTTTTTGCTCTGGGCTCAATGAGAACTTCACCGTGCTCAGCTTTCCGAACACGACCGTAACGAATGATGCGCTCCATGAGTGTTGGGCTAAGTACTGGAAAAACCTGTTCGGAAATGGAAAGTTTGGGCTGATAAACTTGCCGGGAGTCGGACATTATTTTGCCTTTGGTCTGAACCTATCACTACTCTTTGGAAAAAGCGAATATCATTTTGGGTTGCGAATCTTCTCGCGGCCTGGACCGAAGTCGGTGAGTCCGGCGATGAATTGCTCTGGCGTCGCGGTGGTTATCTTTTTGAAGTGAATTGTGGACATGTCTGCTCCTTAATCTAACTCGTTGCGTGTGCCACTGGTTTACCCAATACGGTGTTCGTTGATTTCTCCCACCAACCGAGCCAAATCTATCTCCCCGTCTCTCGTCTGGAACCCGCGCCTCATCGCTGCCTTCGTGAGTTCCAGGAACTCATTCGTGCGCGTGCCCTCAAGGAAGAGATCCGAATCGCGACGGATGTCCTCAACGGTCGGAAGCGCGATTGCATTTACTCGCTCCTTGACCACAGCGCGGCCGGCAGCCGGAAACTTCCCGATCCGATGAGCCAGCGAGCTGACGAACTGGTCGATCTCATCAGCCGGTAACGCGCGATTGATCCAACCATACCGTTCGGCTAAATCCGCGTTGTAGTCTTGTGCGCTCAACATCACTTCGAGCGAGCGGCCTCGGCCCATCAGCCGCGTGAGATGTTGGGCGCCACCTGCGCCCGGAATCACGCCAAAGGAGGGTTCGAATTGACCAAAGATGGCTGATTCACGGGCGGCGAAACGCATGTCACACGCAAGTACAAACTCGCTGCCCACACCGCGCACCCGACCTTCGATTTGCGCGATCGAGACGAGGCGGCTGGCGCTCAGATGCCAATACAGTTGCCCTATTGATTCGTCACCGTTCAGCTTCGCCGCGGCGTGCTCGATTCTCTTTGATCCGCGTAACATCGACATGGGAAATAAAGTAATCCGGGTCAGCGCTCTTGAACACGAGCACTTGAACGGTGTCGTCAGCTTCCGCTTGCTGAATGAGCGAAACGAGATCGCGAACCAGTTCGGGCCCTTCCAGATTCATGGGCGGAGCCGAAATTTCCACGAAGAGGACCGCCCTCTCGTTGCGTACATTCAGCGTCCCGAAAGTCAGTTGGCGTTCTGATTCTGATTTGGGCGCACTCACTGCATTTCCTCCTTGCAGTACATGAATCTCGCCGTTACGCTGCGGCTGCTCCCACTCCCTCGGGAATAACGACCGCTCGACCGACCAGACGTTCGTGCTCGAAATCGTCGTACGCCTGCTTTACCGCGCTTGAGGGATAACGATCCACGAGAGATCTTGATCCGGCCCAACGCCGCCATGTCGACAACCTCCTTCAACGCGACAGCTCCCGCCGTTCAAGCTCGTCACCAGTTGCGCGCCCGGGGGCATCTTGAAGAAGTCGAACGGAATCGATCCACCGCCCGCACCGACCATCGCCAGGCGACCACGCCACGACAGAGCGGCGACCCCGGTAGCAAGCGTCTGCGTTTCACCCGACACAATCCAGGACGAAGGCCGCCCCGATCCCGCCGGTGAGCTCCGCGAATCTGGTCCGCCGCGTCAGGACCACTCGTGACGACGTCGTCGGCGCCGTACTCCCGGGCCAGCTTCACTTTGGATTCGCGCGAGACGACCGCGACGACTCGTGCGCCAGTCAGCTGCCGTAAGAAATTGAATGGCGTAGAATCCCAACCCGCCGATGCCGATCACGACTGCGGTGCTGCCCGGATAGATCCCAGGAAGCGCTGACTTGATGGCGGTGTATGTCGTTAGTCCGGCATCGGTAAGCGGCGCCGCCTCAACCGGGTCGAGGTCGCCGATGGGCACGAGAAATCTCGCCTCAGGAACGAGGACGTATGGCGCGTGTCCTCCGTCGTAACCGACGCCGGAGCTCGAATCGCCTTCTGATAGAGGCAATAGTTTTCTTCCCCTGACCGGCACATGTGACAGCGTCCGCAACTGGCCCATGATGGGTTCACGGCGACTGCATCGCCACGTTGAAACCCCTTCACTCCGCTTCCTACCTCTTCCACCCATCCAGCGATCTCGTGCCCGAGCGTGAAAGGCGGCGGATCGTCCTTCCAATAGTTTCGGTCGCGGAGATGACCGTGAAATCGGTATGGCAAAGGCCGGAGCCGGCGACTTTAACTACCACCTGACCAGGTCCTGCGTGCGGATCCGGCACGTCCTGAAACTCTGGTTGAGTCTGCGCTTTCAGCAGTCGATACGCGAGCATCGTGTCCATCCTTCTGGCTGACCTGGCATCTGCAAGCGCTTTGCCTGCTAACCTCGATTCCTACGGCGTTGGGTAATAACTCCAGGAAGCTCTGATTAAGTCATGGGACGCTGGCACTCACCTCATGGGAAACGTGCAGTCAGGAAGGGGACCCTGTCCCCGCTTAAGATGCGAACCCATTCGGCCCAAAAATATCGAGCTGCGAATCTTAGGCGGGGACAGGGTCCTCTTCCAACTGCGTGTTCCTACGAAGGTATTCAATGCCCGACCTTCCCGATTCATACCTAATCAAAGCTTCCTCTATTATTCGCTGCCGGAGGATAGTTCAAATATTGATGCTCTGCGGAATCTTCGATGGCAGCAGAAATTCGTACGGCGTCCGCGTCTTGTTCCGCTCATTGATCTCCGCTTCGATCTTGATCAACTCTTGCTGGAACTTCGCCAGGTGATTCTGAATGACCGGGTCGGTGAAGTAATTGTTGCCGTAATCGCCCAGTCTCGTGTAATACACCGAGCTCAATAGATACAAAATGTCCAACAGCGCCTTTGCAATATCCAATGGTGGCAGGAATTTCAAGAAGTCATTTTCACTGAAGCCTTCCTGCGTCAGGGACGACAACGGCGAATAGCCCGCCGGTGGCGTCGCAGGCAGATAGCTCATAAGCGGAGCCTGCGGAAAGTTCACTGCAGCATGCTGCGCGCTGGCGGTAAAACAGATCAGCGTGATCAAGTCGACCAATTCCGTACGCTTGCTGATCCTGTTCGCCGCGCCGATGTTGTTCAATCTGCCGCCATCGTGCGCGACCAGCTCAGCCACCCAATTCTGCACCTCGGCATCGCCCTGCACCGCTGCATCCGACGCATAGTAGTGATTCACGTAGTCTTCGACCCATTGATTGATTGCACCCCAGAGCAGCAGCGCATCGTCCCGATAGGGGTAGTCCGGCAAGCGGCTCGCGTCGTCCACGCCGCGTTGAGCCAGCGTCTGTGGCAGCGTGGAAGTGTTGAGATTCAGCTGATAGCTCTGCGCGGCTTTCACGGCGAACACTCGCGACTGATCTATGGAACTTGCCAGCAACAAATCTACAAGGCCTCGCGACGCGAGCAGACTCAAGGCACCTTCGTTGATTGCGAGCGTGCCTTCAAAGTGCGGCGTGAGCAAAAGAAAGAGCGGATGCGTGCGCGACAACTGGTTGTGCGTAGCAATAACGAACGGTTCGATGAACAGATGCGTCCGTCCAAGATGGCTAGCGGCTTGATGAACATTGGTATCCGCAACCTGAACTATGGTTTTGGCCATCAACCAGTTATCGCCGTCTCGCGGCAGGAAGATCGGGTTATCCGGGCCTGGCCGCGGCCCGCACTGAATCGCCACAGGAACCAACGATCGTCCGCCCGCGGGACCGCAAACAAAGCCAGTGGCGCATAGTTGAACTTCTGTCCCGCCGGAAAACTGCCGTTTACGGCTCCGTCAAACGCGGAATAATCGGCTAGATAAAGCCGTCCGTCAGCCAGCGCCGTCTTCAGCGTGTCTTGGGTCCCCATCACCGCCTGATACTGTTCATCAGTAATCGGCAGTCGCTCGTCCAGCGTTTTCATCCGCTCGATTGTTAACGGATTCGGCCCAGCCACCCGCATGGCGGCAAACTCCGAATCCTCTCGAAAATTCTGGCTGACCGCCGGCAATGAAATGAACTGAAACACCTGGTTGTAATCTTCGAGGCTGGAAGCGGGACCGGAAACAGATCCCAACTGCTGAACGATCCGAGCGATGTCCAACAAAGTTTTAAGGTTGAGCGTCTGCGCCAACGGCTCTATTACAACTTCCAGCAGCGCTTTCAATTGAGGCAGCGTAGTCGGCGAACCCTGCTTCTCTAACTCCATGGCAATTGCGTTATTCAGGTCACGCCCAGCTTCGCCGTTCAGTTGCTGAGCGACGGCCTGAATATTTTTGAGCACTTGTTGAACGAATTCGATATTGTCCGCCCTTGTTTTTGACTCCGATCATGATGCTGTTGATTAGAATCTTCAGTGCCGAGCGCGCGACCAGATGAATCCAATCCGGCCGGGCGGAAAACGCTTCTGCTTCAGTCACAGCACCTACCATCGCCAGGGGCGGGAGGTGGTCATAGTCATAGGTGTACTTGGTCGTAGGTCTTGCTGTTTTCTGTCGCGGCACGCGCGGCAGTGGTTCTTTCAGGCATAATCGTCTCCTTTCAACAATGCTCGGCAACGCAATGACTAACGATTGCTTGCCATAGATGGCTTGATTCATCGTATGGTGCTCGTCCGTCAGCTATGCGCTACCCGGTGGCCGCCATCTGCTCACCGAAAACTTCAGCCAGGTTCTTCGGCTCCTTACGCTCCTGGTTGTTTGCTTTGTGACGAAGAATCGATGACTGCCGGTAGACCTCCTTGCGCGAACGCATGATGTTGCCGAGCGGACGGTGCTGCTCCGTGACGCGCCAGGCGGCCATCGAAGTCTTGTCCATCTTCTCGAAATTGTCTTCCCCGCCGATATCCTGTTGCGGCAGCCGCAATTTCGCGACGGTCACATACGGCGAGAGGCTCTCGGCCAACGTACTGTCGTTTTCTCAACTGGCATTTGAGCCAGATCCGTGCAGAGCTGGACCTGGATGTCGAACTCGTAGGGTCGCTTGCGCAGCTCCGCTACGAGCGCCGGCCGGAAGACTTGTTCGGCAGAAGTGAGATCGAGAGCTCGCTGTTCAACGCGGTCGGCGAACGATTGAACCGGGGCCACACGAACCTTTGCGACGTAGTCGCCATGCCGCACCGCACCCATAGTCCAATACGTCGAGAGGAGGAGATTCACGGGCTTGGTTTGCGCGAGATGCAGGAAGGCGCCGAGTTCCTCCCAGGCCCACTGCTCCGGAGGCAGCGTGCCCTTGCCCGTCACAAAGTTGTAGAGAACGCGGTGGAGTGCCGCCTGCCTTTCCTCCGGCGTAAGGTTCGCTGGCGGCGGTAGGCCAAGGTTGGCAAACAAAGTCTGAATGAAGACATAATGCGCGAGCGTGTTGACGAAGAAGACCGGGTGGTTGATCAGCGCATAGTCGAAGGTGTGACTGTCCGGCTCATCTTCCAGAAGAGTTTTCCCCTCGATTCCGAAAATCTTCAGCCCGATGCCGGTGATCGGTCCAAGGAACCGATCCCCGCCAACGTGATTGGTCCCGTTTGAGAAACGAACCATGGCTTCGTGGCGTCCCGGTTTGGCGTAGATGCCCTGCGAATATTCGTTCGGCATTCCACTGAGGATTTCAAATTCTCCCCGGGCAAGACCGTAACCCTTGGCGTGGGCGTTGCGCACCACAAGCCCGATCCCCTCGGTTTTGAGCGAGCCGCGCATGTGCTGTTTCATGTCATCGAGGACCTGCTGCAGGGTTTGTTCGAAATCGGGCTCCTCCTGTTCAACGTCCGGACTGTAACGCACAAATTTCTGGGTCATTGTTGCCAACTCCTTTCAGGCGAACGACATCTCGGCCTCGCTCATCGGTTCGGAAAAGCTCGAGGCGTCCCCACGCATTTTCATAATGTTCTCTCGATTTGTATGTAAGAACCTCGGGGTTCATCGGATCGTCTGAATTGAAGCTGCTTTTGGTGCCATACGAATGACATTGATCACCAAGGTAAGTTCTTAAAATAAAGATACGATCAATGTAGTTCCCTGCCAACTAGTACTGAGTCCATTTGCGTCGAAACTAACATCTGTATAGGGTGATGTATGTATTTTGTGGCCAGCTTGCTTGGAATGGATATTGGACTTTAGTCCAATATCAAAATCCCTTATTTCACCTACGATGGGGAATACGGGTGCTCTATATATAGTGGGCGAACATTCGATACCGCAGCGTTTCGCTTTTTTGCAATGATTGTTACGAAAACTGAATGATTAAGAAATTAGAATTCTTAGGAGTTACTAATGATATTCAAGATGCAAACGGTTTTGAAACTGATCGTTATATGCTTTTCGGTAACTATGCTTTTTTTACCAATAGAAATGGTGTTCACACAACAACAAAAAAGCGAATCTACCAGTGGTGTGTCCGCAATACGCCCTTTCCATTTCAACGCTCCGCAAGCTGATCTCGATGACCTCCGCAAGCGCATCGCTGCTACACGTTGGCCAGACAAGGAGACTGTCGCGGATCAGTCGCAGGGCGTACAGCTCGCGACGATTCAGAAACTCGCTCGCTATTGGGCAACAGATTATGATTGGCACAAATGCGAGGCGAAACTGAACGCCCTTCCACAATTCATCACGCAGATCGATGGGGTGGATATTCATTTCATTCACGTTCGTTCGAAACAGAAAAATGCGTTGCCGATTATCGTCACGCACGGATGGCCCGGTTCGATCATCGAGCAGTTAAAGATCATCGATCCGCTGACGAATCCGGCAGAAGACGGCGGGAGCGCATCGGACGCTTTCGATGTCGTGATTCCGTCACTGCCGGGCTACGGATTTTCGGGCAAGCCTTCCACGACCGGATGGGATCCAATCCGCATCGCACGTGCGTGGATAGTGTTGATGAAGCGCCTGGGATACACACGATTCGTGGCGCAAGGCGGCGATTGGGGGAATGCGGTCACGGAACAGATGTCCCTGCTGGGAGCTCCGGAATTGATCGGCATCCATACAAACATGCCTGCCACTGTGCCAAACGACATCAACACGGCGGCTTCTGCCGATGCGCCGGCTCCGTCCGGTCTGTCGGCCGACGAAAAGCACGCGTACGATCAGCTCGCATTTTTCTATAAGCATGGCCTTGGCTACGCGAACGAAATGGCGAACCGTCCCCAAACGCTCTACGGGATCGCGGATTCGCCGGTCGGCATGGCCGCATGGATGCTTGACCATGACGCGACTAGTTTGGCACTCATGGCGCGCGTATTTGACGGTCAACGTGAGGGACTTACACGGGATGACATCCTGGACAACATCACGCTCTATTGGCTGACGAATACGACGGTCTCTTCAGCTCGTCTCTATTGGGAAAGCAAGCTCGCTTTCTTTGCACCGAAAAACGTGCCAATCCCCACAGCGGTAAGCGCCTTTCCCGACGAGCTCTATCAAGCCCCAAAGAGTTGGACCGAGAAGGCGTATCCAAAACTTATCTATTACAACAAACTCGACAAAGGCGGCCATTTCGCCGCGTGGGAACAACCCGAGCTGCTCGTGCAAGAACTACGCGCAGCATTCAAATCACTGCGCTAGCAACGAGAACGGAGACGGCTCTATTTAATATGAAGGAAACTGCGTACATTGCTTTTGCCCTGCTTGGAGTGTCTGGGAAGCAATTTAATTTTTATGAAATGGGCAGTCAAAGACATATCGTCGAGTCAGCTCGTCCTCCTGTGCGTTGTTCGGCTCCCTCCCAATCTTCTTTTCACTCCGGCAATGCGTGAGCTGCGTTAAGTAAATGGTAATTTGTTGGAGTGCAGTCTGATTTAGTTTTTGCAATACTTTATCTTGAAGACTGTTATTCCGAGACAGCCGCATCGTTTAGATAACGCCAGCTTTCAGCCTTACGCGCGCTACGTTGGTGAGATTCTTTCCCAGAAAGTGTCGCGTCCCATAATGACATGGCAATACAAATGACAAAGGCAATAAGTGTAAACAGGATACTCTGTGCGTCGATCCATGTTTTGCTACTACCCTTACATTCATCCTTTATAAACTCTTAACAACGTAAATCAAAAAGGAGAAATTCTGATGAGAACAATAGGGAGATGCTTTACGAAATTCACATGGCGATTGTTCATTATTCTTTTTTCTTCGCTATCTTTATTTGCAATTAGCGAAGGGCAGGAAGTCAATGCGGACCAACGCTTAACTCCGAAGGAAATTGATCAGATGAAGCAAATTGGCGCAAGTGCGGGAACTTCTGGAGTAAGCGGAATTCAAACTCGCATCTTAAAAGGCGAACCCACTAAACCTGGTTTATATACAATTCAACTAACAGTTCCAGCTAAAACGAATATCGAAGCCCATGATCATCCTGATGATCGAGTTGCCACTGTCATATCGGGAACATGGTTTATTGGCTATGGGACACAGTTCGATGAAAAGAAACTTAAAGCTCTGACACCAGGCAGTTTTTACACCGAATCTCCAAACATTCCACATTACGCACGAACTGGTGATCAGCCGGTCGTTCTGCAGATTAGTGGTTATGGTCCAACTGGCACAGAATATGTGAACGCTAAATTGAACGAGGTTGCTAAAAGTAAAAATTATCAATCCCAGTTTGCAAATGTTAATGGGGCAAAAATTCATTATTTAAGAGCTGGAAATGGTAAAAAAGTAATCGTTTTGATTCACGGATTTGGCGATACTTCACATATGTGGATTCCTCTTTTTGATGAATTTGGCAAGGAATACACGATTATTGCACCGGATATGCGTGGGCTTGGCGATTCTTCTCGCCCAACAACGGGATATGACAAAAAGACATTAGCAACTGACATTCGTGAACTGGTAAAAAGTCTTGGTTATGAAAAAATCGATCTTGTCGGACATGACATTGGCCTAATGGTAGCGTATGCGTACGCAGCCCAGTATCCGAATGAAGTTGAAAAACTTGCGCTTCTTGAAGCACCGATTCCAGGCATTGGTGATGTTTGGGAGAAAGTTTATACGAATCCAGCGTTGTGGCATTTTCATTATGTTAACAGTCCGATTGCACTCGAATTAGTTAAAGGACGTGAACGCATTTTCCTGGAACATTTTTGGCAAAGTCTTTCGCCACATCCTGAGACTTTTTCTGAAGCAGATCGTCAGCTTTATGCAACCTCCTATGCACAAGAAGGTGCCATGCGGGCAGCCTTTGAAATGTTTAAACTCTTTAACACTGTGGATGCGGAAGATAACCACAAATTTGTTGTGAATAAATTGCAAATGCCGGTACTGACGATTGAAGGCGACAAAGCAATGGGTGGAGCGCTTGAAATTCAAGCTAAAATGGCGGCCGAAAATGTTATTTCAATAAAATTTGAGGACACCGGACACTGGCTCATGGAACAACGCCCAGATGAAACAAAGGCCGAACTCAAGAAATTCTTTATGAACAAATAAACGATCGGTTGTACGCTTGAAATTCAGGCTAAAATGGTTGCTGTAGATTGAAATGTAGTCTAGATACTTCAACTTTATAAAAACAAAGTCATGCACGCCGGAAAAACATACAACCTTGGTGAGTTTCTTTTCTGGACTAGAAGAAACATTTTTTGGCTTTTGGTCTTGAATACTATTCCCACCATACTTTACCAGCTGTTTGATCTTACATGGCTGGCCATTCCCTTTTCGATTATTGGTTTGCTGGGTACAGCAACAGCTTTCATTATTACTTTCAGGAACCGGGAAACATACAATCGCACCTGGGAGGCGAGGCAAATATGGGGAGCAACGATGAGCGCCAGCCGATCGTGGGTCATGATGTGCAGAGATTTCCTTGGTAACGCGGATCAATCTCGGGAGCTCATTAATCGCCATTTGGCATGGCTTACCGCCTTACGTTATCAGCTGAGGGCCCCCAGGAATTGGGAAAATGTAAATAAAGGTTATAACAAGGAGTACAAACGACATTATTCAATTCCTGAAATGGAAACGCCATTGGAGCAAGAATTAATAAAATACATTTCGCAGGTAGAGATAACATCTATTTTATCCGCTAAAAACAAGGCAACTCAATTATTGAGTTTGCAAAGCAATACACTGAAAAAATTTCGCGAGGACGAATCATTGAGTGAGTTCAGATTCCTGGATCTGCATAGTGCCTTGAGGGACTTTTCTCAGCAACAGGGCCGGAGCGAGAGAATTAAGAATTTTCCCTATCCCCGGCAGTATGCCACTATTAACGGGCTATTTGTGAAATTGTTTTGCATTCTTCTTCCATTTGGCCTACTCGCGGAATTCGATAACCTCAATGATGGTGTGACAGGATTTTTGGAAGGAAACATGGTGTGGTTGGTTATACCTTTTGGCGTTTTGATCTCCTGGGTATTTACCTCATTAGAGCAGGTAGGAGAAAGCACGGAGAATCCATTTGAAGGGAGTGCCAATGATGTCCCCATCTCACAAATGAGCCGGGCTGTTGAAATTGATATAAGAGAAATGCTTGGGGAAACCGATTTACCTCCGGTTTTGAATCCACAAAACAACATAATCTTATGAAAAATATTGTCGCGGGAAAAAATGGGTAAGGCTCGTGCTGCATTCGCGCTATCAATTCAGCGTTTTCAATTCTTGCGAAAAATAGTCAGCGCTCGCGGAATCTAGAGCTTCCAAAGGATCAATCTTAATTGTTCCCTTCTTATCGATGCTTGCTTTTATTTTCTCATCAGTATCGCTAAAGTTTGTAGCGTTATTATTGCCTGCTTCATCAGAATTCGAATAAATTAGAAATTGCTATTGCATATTCAGAAGAAGAGAGTGGGGCATTTTTCTGGTATTGAATTTTTCAGCGGTTTATTGAAAATAATCGGCGTTTTAAAAAAGCAGGTGAAAAATTATGCACGATTCTTACGCTGCCATATTCCAGGCGAGACGCCAAGGATTTCTTTGAAGACGCGTGTGAAATGACTCTGTTCAGCGAAACCTGTAACATTGGCAATTTCTGCAAGGGAAAGCTTGCCTTCTTTCAGCAATTCCTGCGCTTCAGAAATTCGCACCTTGATCTGCCACTTATGCGGGGAAATACCCATTGATAATTTGAAGGCGCGACCGAAGTGCGATTCTGACAACCCTGTTTGTTTTGCAATTTCTTTCATGCGAGCCGGCTGTGCAAAGTGCTCAGAAATGTATTCTGTAGCTCGTCTTAGCTGCCATGGGGCGAGTCCAGTTCTTCTTTTTTTGGAACGTTCACGCTGAAGACGATCGGCTTCCAACCCGATTTTTTTCAGCATTTCGTGAAGTTGTCTGCGCTGAGCAATAGAAAGACTGCCCAACACAGTCTCAATATCTTTTTTGTGCTGTTCGTAAATTCCGGCAACTAACTTGCGACCGTCATCAGTCAATTCGAACATTTCACCATCAGACTTCACGAGCCCACGATGTTTCAGGCGATTCACGGTTTTCTTTGCAGCAGCGTTTGTCACAGGCGCTTTTTGTGCAATCGCGGAGATTGCTAAAGGCCCCTTATGCAAAAGAACTTCCAGAATCCAAAAATCAGATGACGGAATTCCGTAAATGACTAGCCCGCTTTCCAGAAAATCCGCGATGGAACGGTTAGCGCGCGAGAGGATGACCATTAGCTTTGGACTGTAATTGTCGGACTTCGTTGACATGTCATTTTCTTATAACACGAGAAGCACGCAAATCAAGAATGGCAAACGGCGAGCGACTTAATACTTCAGGAATGTCCGGCTCAGGGTAGCTTGTCGAAAAAGAGGTAAACGGCGACAATCCGGCCGTCTCGGGCAATGATGAAATCAGTCCCTGCGTAAGCTAGCGCCTCACCAGGGCGACCTGATACCCATTGGATCCGCCCGCCATTGCCCAATTCCTCGGGCTCGGCAATTGGCTGATAGCGAAAGTCAGGGTGAGTAGCCTTGATCGCGCCCGCGACGCGATCGATCTCGTCATGGCCACGGTGGGTGCCCCGGGGCTCGTAGAACTCGCAATCTTCGGTGAAGATCTCATCGATGGCCGCGCGCCGACGCACGGGGTGTTTCGTTTCATATGTATTGGATTTTTCTGCGGTTTATTGAAAATAATCCGCGTTCTTATTACAACCCGCGGTTTTCATCAATAAATAGCGAAAAAGTTCAATACGAATACCCGAAGAGTATCGATATTTATTTTTTGCGAATGGAACATTAGGAAAGGAGGAATATGAAACATGACGAAAGAGCAGAAGATCGCAGAATTAGCGTATCGCTTCTGGGAAGAACGAGGACGTCTGGAAGCGAGGTCAGAAGATGACTGGTATAAAGCCGAATTGATTGTTGATCAAGAAAAAGATCGTGAAGGAGGAACTGAAACATCTTCGAATGGTTCATCAGGAAAGACCCGAAAAAAGCGAAGTGAGTTAACTGGAGATTCGCATGTCACAAATAATAACGGAAGACAGTAGGTTGGGTTCGCATTCGACCGGTAAAATTATTAATGTTGCGTTGTGGATTTTACAGATCGGCGCAGCCGGAATGTTTCTGATGGCTGGCTTCGGCAAGCTTTCCGGCGATCCACAAATGGTCGGCTTATTTGAAACGATTGGGTTTGGTCAGTGGTTTCGCTACGTGACCGGGACACTGGAAGTTCTGGGCGCACTCCTGCTCCTGGTCCCCCGGCTAAGCGGTCTCGGCGCATTGTTGCTACTGGGGGTGATGCTGGGCGCAGTGATAACGCACCTCGTCATAGGCGGCAGCCCACTGGCGGCGATCATTCTCTTGATCGTCATGAGCGTAGTCGCGTGGGGACGACGCCAGCGTACAATGGATATCTTAGCCGTGATCGGTAAGTAGGGTACCTGTACAGGAGAAATTTATGTTGAAAATTGCGATCATTATCGGAAGCACTCGGCCCGGCCGCAAGGCCGAAGCCGTGGCACGCTGGGTCTACGACATCGCCGCGAAACGGAGCGACGCATCGTTTGAAGTTGTGGACATCGCAGACTTTGATTTGCCTCTTCTTGATGAACCGATCCCTCCCATAATGAACCAGTACTCAAAGCCGCACACGAAGGCATGGGCTGCGAAAATCGCGAGCTTCGATGCATTCGTGTTCGTTACACCGGAGTACAACCATTCGACTTCTGGCGCGCTCAAGAACGCGATTGATTTTCTCTACCAGCGAGTGGAACGACAAAGCCGCCGGATTTGTCGGCTACGGCGGCGTCGGTGGAACCCGCGCCGTGGAGAATCTGCGACTGGTCATGGGCGAAATCAAGATCGCCGACGTACGTGCCCAAGTCGGCCTGTCGATGTACAACGATTTCGAAAATTTCTCGACATTCAAACCCCGTCCTCAGCAGGAAGCGGCTGTCAATGCAATGCTCGATGATCTCGTCCCGTGGGGCCAGGCGCTGCAGACCATGCGAACGACACGTATTACCTAAGATAGTATTATAGTTGTAATAGTTCCACTTTTCGGTTGACCCTCGATGGAAAGGAATTCATCTGAGACATTTGAGACTAGGAGGAACCTATGGGAATACTTGACAAGAAGGTCGTGCTGATCACCGGCACCGGAGGAGGTCTCGGTCGCGTCGCGGCGCAGACCTTTGCGCGAGAAGGTGCAAAAGTTGTCGGGTGCGACATCAAGGTTGATGCCAACAACGAGACGGTCGAGCTCATACGTCGCGCCGGCGGTGAGATGACTGGCATCGCGCCGATCGATCTCACCGACCCCGAACAGGCGCGGAAGATGGTTGAGGATGCCGTGGCCGCCTACGGCGGGCTCGACGTCGTCTTAAACAACGCGGCCATCCAATACTTCGGTCCGATGCCTGATTTCTCTATCGATGACTGGCGGGCGACCATAACTGGCGAACTCGACATTCCCTTTTTCGTGTCGAAGTTCGCATGGCCGCACCTGGTCCGGCGCGGTGGAGGTGTCATCATTAACGTCGCGTCCATCTCAGGCATGATCGCCCACGAGACCCCCCCGATGGTCGCGCATGCCACAGCGAAAGGCGGCGTCATCGCCATGACGCGACAATTAGCGCTTGAAGGCGCGCGCTATGGGATCCGTGCGGTGGCGATCAGTCCCGGGCCTTTCCTGACTCCGGCCGCCGACCGCGACCTCGGCGACAACCAGACGTTCCCGGGACGCGATAACCAGAAAGACGCTTCTCAAGCGCTTCGGTCAACCCGAAGAACTCGCGGAGCTCGCGGCCTTCATCGCTTCTGACCGGGCGTCTTACATCACAGGCGCCAATTACCCGGTCGACGGCGGCGCGACCGCTTGGTAGAGCGCTAAAAATTACGTTCGCTCGATGAGGTAACTTGGAAGCAGTTTTTCAGGGTTCGGTTCAATGAAGCCGGATCGTAAATCACACAAGGAATGGATTTCCAGCGCTACTCTGCACGCTCATCAATTCAGCATTTTCAATTCTTGCGAAAAATAGTCAGCGCTCGCGGAATCTAGAGCTTCCAAAGGATCAATCTTAATTGTTCCCTTCTTATCGATGCTTGGTTTTGTTTTTGAAAATTTCATTTTGCCGACTTGTACCCAATCGATCCAATCGAAGCTACCTTTATTTTTGCTCTGTAGTTCGAAATCCCAGTGATCCATCAATCGTGTTTGTTTGTTGATATGCACCCAAAACTGATCGCCAGGCGTATCGCCAACTGAATTGAATGAAAGATGCAAAATATCGTGTCCATTTTTTTCGCCGTCGTATTTCAAATTAACACCAGAATCCAGAAGCTTAAGCGGCGCAATTACCCAATAAGTATCATTGATCCAACGGCTGACCGCGGAATCCATCGCTTTCTTCAATTCTTCACCTTCTAATTTTTTTCCGTCATCCCAGGCAGCACCGGAGCGATCTGTTAGATTGACCCAGGCCACTCTCATCTTTCCTTCTTGAGTTTTCCATTCAACATGATCACGATTATTTTTGCGATCCCACAGATGTTTATCCACGCGAGCTTCTTGCCCTTCACGAGCAATCACCCAATCAAATCGTAGTGCGGAAGTGTTCTTCCAATTGTCCATACCACCCATTGCTTGAATCGTTTCTTCAGCAATCTTTACAGCTTTTGGATCTTTGCTATCGGCAGCAGTTGCCTCATTAAAGTAAACCGAAATTGTAAACATTGAGACAATTCGAAAAGCGAGAAGCAGCAATCTGATTCTATTTTGATAACCAATGTACTCAATCATGATTTCTCCAAAGGACTGCACGTGATTTCCAGGCAAGAAAAAATATTGTTTAGGTTAAGCAGCGGTAACGGATTGCATCGGCAATTGAGGGTTACCCCAATTGCCTGATGCGATTCCGTATTGTTCGAAACACCACTCACTACAAAGATTTAAATTATCGATTTTGCGGCTTGTTTGATCAGATTTGCCACAGCTTGCGGCTGCGATTCATAAATCGCATGACTACCCGCGACCTCAACTACTGTTGAACCGGCACGCTTGGACATCAAACGCTGCGCTTGCGGTGGAATCATCTTGTCGTCTGTTGACACCAAATACCAACTAGGTTTCGATTTCCAGGCAGCCTCATTGATGCTTCCACTCAGAGCTTCAACACCCCATGGCACTTGTGAATCCGCCAGGAAGGCGGCTCTTTCTGGAGCAACATCAGCGGCAAATGATGCTGCAAATTTGGCCTTGTCCAAGAACAGGTACCCGTCAACTGGAGGTAATATCGGTGGAACGGGCGCATCAGGTGGAGGGTCCTTAATCAGTGAAGAGACGGATTCACCACTGTCTAAAGCGAAAGCAGCTATGTAAACAAGTGCTGCTACTTTCGATTCGTTGCCTGCTTCAGTAATTACGGCACCACCATATGAGTGGCCTACAAGAATCACCTTCTGTCCGCTTGCCGCAGCAATCACTCGTTTTGTTACCGCAACATCATCAGCCAAAGATAATGTTGGATTCTGGACAACACTAACTGGGTAGCCATCCTTTCTCAGGATTTTGTAAACTGCTTCCCAACCGGAGCCGTCTACAAAGCCACCGTGAACTAGCACTACTGACACTGGATCATTATTGGTCATGTTTAGTCTCCTTATTAATGATTACTTAGAAATGATGTTGCCTATTCCCAGCAATTCTTATTTAACCCCTTTCCACCATTCCTTAAAAGGCTGAGAAGGATTATTGAGGTACACCACTTCGCCTATCATGGGTGTTGCCACGCGGTAAGGCTGAGACACTGAAAGTTCGGTAATTTTTATCAGTGGTTCATCCCAGGCATGTTTACCTAAAGTGTATTTAGAATGATGTACTGGAAGTAAATGTTTTGCTTTTAGTTCCAAGGTAGCCTGCCTTACTTCTTCCGGCATGAGATGAACAGATTGCCAGGCTCTATCATATTGTCCGTTGTCCATGATAGCCCAATCAACCGGGCCGAATTTCTTTCCTATTTCAGCAAATCTTCCATCGTAACCTCCATCGCCGCTGATATAAATTTTCAAACCGGGCGCTTGTATGAGATAAGACATCCATAATGTTTTGCCATTCACAAAACCTCTGCCTGACTCATGATGGCTTGATTCCGTGTAGATCGTAAAGCCGCTGTCCACTTCAATCTTTTCATACCAGTCTTTTTCAATGATCTGTTCTGGCGCATAACCCCAGTGTTCAAAATGCGGGCCTACTCCCAAACCGCAAACCACATGTTTTACTTTATCCTTTAATGCCACAACCGTTTTATAATCCAAATGGTCGTAATGGTCGTGAGAGATGAACAGGTAATCTATAGGAGGCATATCAGCTGCCGAATAGATATTGCTGCCTTTGTAGGCTTTTACGGAACCCGGCAAGGGTGATCCTTTACCGCTAAATGAAGGATCCACCAGCAATCTTTTCCCATCTACCTGGATGAAAACAGATGAATGGCCAAACCACACCGCTACGTTGCTGTCAGGGGGAAGTTTTAACAGGTCATTTTTTACTGAAGGAAGGGAATCGATTGGAGAACGTCTTGGATATTCTTTGAAAAAGGTATTATAGATTTCCCCGCCTGTAGTATACCCTTCTGATAGGGTTGGCTTTTCCACCAGGTTGTGAAACCGGCCGTTTTTATAACGCGGTGATCTTTCAATCCTCGCAAGCCTTTCACCAGAAGGTGTTTTGCCGAATTGCGGCTGACGCATATAAAAAAAGATCCCCGCAGCCAGCAGCAGGATAAGCACGCCTGTAATGATCATTATTCGCTTGATTATGCTTACAGCTCTTTTCATTCCTGTTAATTAGAATATCCAAATTTCATAAGGCTTTCTGCCCTAGCCAGTTGCATACTTCTCTTCGAAGCAAGAAGCGGAAAAAATTCTGTCGCCAAATTTCCGTATGGCTGAACGCAGATACTTCAGTGATGTAACTACATATATAGGAGATGCTGCCCGGAAACAAGCCGAGTGGTACAGTAAGGGGAAATTAGATGAGCCGCTGAATCTTCCTAATGGAATTTGGGGAGATGGTAATTCTGCTCCGCGTTGAAGAAGTTGTACAAGGCGATGGAAGAAAACTTACGCCAACAGCAAACAAACTGAGTGGGCTTTTAGTTTTTATTATTTGTGATATTTGCAACGGCAAAGAATTGGCCGCGTGGCAGATGATCATAGACCTCGGTTCCGTCCTTGTAGTTGTATCGTAGAGTTCCGAGATCGCCGGGATTTGTCCACCAATCGCCAATCATGAAGACTCGATTCTTTCCATCGGTCATCATTCCAGGCACACGAAATACAACTCTGCCATCTTGATCTTTTAGTAGACCGTGATCAGTGATCGGGTAATCACTGGTGGAATCCAGAGAGATGCTCATCAGATGGAAATCTCGGGCGTCCTGGTGGCCAAATCCACGATTTGCACGCTGATAATAAAACACGCGATTTTCTGCTAAAGCCATTCCCAGGTCACTGTAACCGATATGTTTGATGTTCTTAAATTCCTGGCCGGAGCCGATCGGTTTGGTTGAGTCAAACATGTAAAGCATGCCGCCTTCCTCTTCACCCATTGCGAAGAGTGCGCGGTCGCCATCAAGCGACTGTATCCATGAAAAGAAACCGCGTCTTTTGCTTGGATGCATCGGCCACCTTGTTCGTGTCCCATCGGTATAACGGGGGCAAACTATCGGGATACAAATCGATCTTTCCAGTACTCGCACGTACTCGATGTAGATTGCCATTCTGATTTCTAATCGAGAACCAAGCGTCCCCGCGGCTGTCGACGAACATCCAAAACAATGCATCGAAAGAACCACCTACCTGTCCCAGGTTGGTTTTTACTCCGGTTACCGAATCGATGCGATATATATAGGAGACTTGATCAGGTTTCTGTCCCGTTACAAATACATAAATAAAATTTCGCTTGGGATCGACACCGATTGCGGAATAAGAAGTGTAATTCTTGTGAACTACACCATAGTCACGAAATTTTCCTGTGGCCAGTTCGTATCCAATCACGTGCGATCCACTCCATGTATCGTAAGCACCTGGCCCACCGCTGGCGAAATGCGTAGACATATAAAGCCAACCGTTGGCCTCTAAGATGTCGCTGTGAATTTTGCCTTGTGGATTTGTTTGGGGATCTTCACCGCAGATAGTTGTAACGTCCTCCGCAAGCAGCGTGATCTGATTCGAGTTTGGATTGTATTTAAAAAACGATCCTCCGTGATGAGCGGAATGTGTTGAACTACCAAAGTACACGTTGCCATCCGACGCATAGCGAATTCCCTGCCATTGACCATCAAGAACGCGCTTGTAACTGTTCAACCCGAAAGACTTGACTAACTGAACACCGTTTGATGACGACGTATTTTCCGCGTCGTAATCCGCAGGAGACTTCGCAGTAGCAAAAAGAAGAACAGCGAGGAGGAAAAATGTTTTAATCATGCCATTTACAGAACCTATATTTGATCTAGTCTTCATCATTATATTGGACATTGGAGCATAGGATGATTTTTAATCTCTTCTACCAAAAAATCACAACAATATTTCAAATGATTTGCCTATTACGTTAGATGATTAAAAGCCACTCACATCACCTAACGGATCGAAAATCCTTTCGAAAGATTGTTATACCCCTAATACTTCTTTTGATTTATTACACCGCCGGAAAACTTGGGCTAATGCTAGCGATCGTGCATCCTAGCGCCTCTCCAGTGTGGCCACCAACTGGAATAGCACTAGCAGCTTTACTGCTTCTTGGCTTTCGTGTTTGGCCGGTCATTCTGGTTGGTGCATTCCTGGTGAACGCAACAACGGCTGGTACGCTCGCAACGTCGATCGGAATTGCTATCGGAAATACTTTGGAAGGAGTTGCGGGTGCATTACTGATCAAGCGCTATATAGGCAGAATTAACATATTTGATCGCCCCCAAAAAATCTTTATGTTTGCATTTTTGGCCGGAATACTCAGCACTACGATTAGTGCAACATGGGGTGTAAGCACTCTTTGCCTCAGCGGTTACGCTAGTTGGAACCAGTATGAATCCATCTGGTTGACCTGGTGGCTGGGAGATTCAGTCGGCTGCTGGATCGTGACTCCTTTGTTGATGCTTTGGAGTCAGAATCCGCGCGTACAGTGGAACAGCAAGAAAGCCTTAGAAACTATATTGCTATTTTCTTCGTTAATTCTGGTTGGACTTGTAGTATTCTCCGGATTCTTTCGACTTGGGGTGAAGAATTATCCTTTGGAATTCTTATGCATCCCATTTCTTATCTGGGCTGCCTTCCGCTTCAGCCAGCGCGAAACAGCAACAGCAAGTTGTCTGCTCTCTGGAATTGCAATTTGGGGCACACTGCAGGGCTTTGGTCCTTTTGCACAGAAATCACCCAATGAATCGCTTCTATTGCTGCAAGCATACATGGGAGTTATCACTATTATGGCCATAACACTTGCATCTAGTGTTTCCGAAAGCAAAAGAGTTGAGCAAGCACTACGGCAAAGCGAGGAACGCTATGCTCTTGCCATACAAGGAAGCAATGAAGGGTTATGGGATTGGGATTTACAAACAGACAAAGTTCATTTCTCGCGTCTTTGGAAGCGGATGCTGGGATACAACGAAGAAGAAATTGGCGACATGCCCTCTGAATGGTTCGACCGCGTACATTCAGAGGATATTGAACATCTACAGGACGCGATAAATTCTCATGTACAAGGTCAATCGTCTCATTTCATCTGTGAATATCGAATGTTGCTAAAGGATGGGACATATCACTGGATGCTCAACCGTGCGGTTGCAACTCGGGACACAGTTGGGAATACCTTTCGCTTGACCGGCGCTCAAACAGACATTCAAATGCGAAAAATCATGGAAGAAGAGTTAGCACGTCAGGCTTCATCAGATCCACTCACCAATTTGCCGAACCGCATTTCCTTTTTGAACCGGCTTATGCAAGTATCGAGTGAAAGAAGAAAACATCATGAACGCTTTTTAGCTGTCCTCTTCCTGGATTTGGATGACTTTAAACTCGTTAACGATACCCTGGGTCATCATGCTGGAGACAAGCTCCTTATTGATGTGACTCAAAGGCTGAAAAGCTGTTTGCGTCCTGAAGATACTATCGCTCGTGTTGGCGGAGATGAATTTACGATCCTGCTCAGCGACATCAAAGACATTCGAGAGACATCACAGACTGCTGAGCGAATTCTAAAAAATTTGGCGTTGCCCTTTTATCTGAATGAAGAAAAGATTTATGTAACGGCCAGCATCGGGATCGCTTTAAGTAAGAAAGATGGATTCGATCCAGAAAGACTTATGCAGGAAGCCGATACAGCAATGTATCGCGCTAAAACACTTGGCAGAGCACGTTTTGAAGTGTTTAATACGCTATTTTATCCCTAACGTATACTGCATTGATTTAGCGATTTTTTGAAACTCTGTTTCCTCTCCACCACCAATATTGTTCAACTCGAATGATCGCAACAGAATGGAAATGACGATCCCTAGCGACCACGCCTCTATCTCAACTTTTGTGACATTTTTATTAAAATGATATATTTAAATGTATCGATATATGAAAGAAGAACTAGAGAAGGCTTTTAAGGCTTTAGGAGATTCTACGCGATTGAAGATCCTTGAGCTTTTGAAAAAACCGGGTAAGAGCGCTTGCGATTTGATCAAACGCAGCGAAAAAGGATTGTGCGCTTGTGACATAGAAGATGAAATAGGCTTATCTCAAGCAGCCATTTCTCACCACATGGATATTCTTTGCAACGCAGGTCTTGTGATTTCAGAGAAGCGCGGCCGATGGATGTTTTATAGCCGAAATGAAGAAGAGATTTTCAGACTTTCTCAAGCTCTTGCCAAGACTGTATAACCGCACAATAGATGGAGACGGAAATGAAGACAAACCGAATCCTATTTTTATGCACTGGAAATTCCGCAAGAAGCCAAATCGCTGAAGGGTTGTTAAGAACGAAAGGAGGTTCTTCTTTCGAAGTCTACAGCGCGGGCGTAGAGCCAAAATCTGTGAACCCGTACGCTATTCAAGTCATGAAAGAAATTGGGATCGATATATCCGATCAACGCTCAAAAGATGTTTCAGCAGTGATTAAAAATTCCTTTGATTGGGTCATCACAGTTTGTGACAATGCAAAAGAACGATGTCCCATCTTTCCTTCCGCGAGACTGATTCACTGGGACGTTCGGGATCCTGAAACTTTGAACGATTTCAGACAAACCCGTGATGACCTCGCTTCAAGAATTGATCAACTACTCGAAACCATTACTCCTTCGAATCCCTGATGATCAGAAAGATTATTTGTGAAGCGGTAGGAACATTTTGTCTGGTCTTTGTTGGAACAGGAGCCATCGTCGTAAATGAAATAACATCAGGTGCAATCACGCACCCTGGTGTTTGTGTGGCTTTTGGATTGATTGTCCTTGCTTTGATCTATTCAATTGGGGAGGTGTCCGGGGCACACATCAATCCCGCTGTAACCGTAGCGTTTGCAATCGCTCGAAGATTTCCAATAAAACAGCTTATTCCTTATATATCTGCGCAACTAACGGGAGCCATCACTGCCAGTGTTTTCATCAGGTTCTTATTCCCTGCAAATTCCACATTAGGAAGAACAATGCCTTCAGGCAGTGAATTCCAGAGCTTCATTCTTGAAATTCTCCTGAGCCTGATTCTCATGTTCGTAATTTTGAGAGTTTCTACCGGTGCGAAGGAAAAGAGCATCATTGCCGGAATTGCTGTTGGATCCGTTGTTGCTGTGGAAGCTTTATTTGGAGGTCCAATTTCGGGCGCTTCTATGAATCCTGCAAGATCGATTGCCCCTGCGTTGGTCTCACTACAATTGAAGCATTCCTGGATCTATTTGATTGCACCGATAATCGGAATGGCTCTTGCGGTCCCTTTAGCTCAGGCCGTGTCCTCCAAAATGATCACAGAGCATGAATCCAGAATTTAGTGTGCGTCTTTTTGAAAAACGCACGTCTATAAGAGTGATGACAAGTTTGGAGGACAATCAAATGGGAAACTTAAAAGTACATGTTGCCTTAAATACTGATAAATTCAGCGAGTCTGTGACGTTTTACTCAACCTTGTTTGGTAAAGAGCCGGTTAAGTTAAAACCTGGATACGCAAAATTTGACATAGAGAGCCCCGGATTAAACCTGACTTTAAATGAAGGCATAGTCGATTCTAAGGGAGCACTAAACCATTTAGGCATTCAGGTATCATCAACAGATGATGTTGTCGCGGCGGCTGCAAGATTAAAAGCTGCGGGCCTTCTAACACGCGAACAACTCAATACCGATTGCTGCTATGCTCTGCAAGATAAGATCTGGGTGAAAGATCCAAATGGATATGAATGGGAGTTCTTCACTGTTAAGGTTGCGGACACCCGGCCTGATTTACAAACAAAAACGGCCATATCATCTGGTGATGCAAAAGCTTGTTGCAATTAACTTTTCCAATACAGGAAGGATAGCAAGTCTATCCTTCCTGCTAATGGGTTCACATTGGACATGCAGTTGAATTTTGAAACAATCTACGAGCAATTTCGAGGGCCTCTAAAGGCTTTCATTACAAAACGGATTCATGATGAAGCGTCAGCTGAGGACATGGTCCATGATGTATTCATGAAAATTCATGATCGAATCGATTCTTTGAATGAGCCGGAAAAGCTTCCTGCATGGATTTACCAAATTGCACGCAATTCAATTATCGATTCCTATCGAAAAAGAAAACAAACGGTTGAGACTTCGGATTCATTATCTGAGCTAGAACAAAATCAAGCGATTGAAACTCCGAAAGACTTGAATAGAGTCGTTCAATCGATGGTTGAAAAACTTCCAGTGCAAGATAAAGAAGCTCTCATACTTTCAGATTTTCAAGGAGTGAAACATTCCGAGATTGCTCGACGATTGGGAATTTCTTTGTCCGGTGCAAAATCGAGGATTCAGCGAGCCAGAAAAAAATTGAAAGATCTTTTGCTTGAATGCTGTCATTTCGAATTCGATCGTTACGGAACGGTGTTCGACTATCATCCAAAAAACTGCACAAAATGCTGCGAAACCGACAGCTGTCAGTAATATAAAACATCCACTACCCCTTGCATGGAAATATACTTGTATGATACAACTAAATTGACATCTTATATGCGGCTTACGATATTTGCGTAATACAAGTATGTTGACAAGAAAGCAGGCGAAAGCTTTTCACGAATTCTATGATACGGCGAAAAACAATACCGCGTTTCCGCAGAATCAAACGATCCTCATTCATCTCGCTGCGGCAATGGCGCTCGGCTGTTATCCGTGAATGAATCATTATCTTGGCGTTGCCAGGAATCTCGGAGTCACAGATGACGAAATCGGAACGGTTGAGGCCATCGTAATGGCTGTGTCGGCCGGCCGAGTGAATGCTCAATTTCGGGAAGCTCGGAAGGATAAAAATGAAACAAAAACAGAAAACCATAATCACTAAGCGACTTCTTGTGATCGCATTCTTAGTTCTCCTGACAAATAATCTGGAGGCATTCGATCAATGGACTCAATGGCGTGGACCGAATCGTGATGGAATTGCAAGTAACATTTTTCCTGCGAACTGGCCGAAGGAATTGACAAAGAAATGGCAAATACAGATAGGCGATGGTCACTCAAGCCCTGTCGTTTGGAATGATCGAGTGTATACCTTCTCCCGCGAAGGCGAAGAGGAAGTGGCTCGCTCAATCGATGTTGCTACTGGAAAAGTGGTGTGGCGATCATCGTATTCTGCCCCTTATAGCATATACCCGGGTGCAGTAAGTCATGGTTCAGGACCTAGATCCACACCCGTCTTTTCTCAAAATAAGTTATTCACTTTAGGGATCAGTGGAATTCTCTCTGCATTTGATGCTCAAAGTGGAGCACTGAAATGGCAGAAAAAATTCGATGGAAAATTTCCGGATGCTGCTCCACCGTTCGGTGCATCCATGTCACCACTGGTTGTCGAAGAATTGTTGATTGCCCATGTTGGTGGCCATAAGGGTGGAGCCTTAACGGCGTTTGAAATTGAAACTGGGAATGAAAAATGGAGTTTCATTGGTGAAGGCCCAAGTTATTCATCTCCAATCGTTGTTGAAGTAAGTGGTGTTAAGCAAATTGTTGCTCAAGCGCATCGAAAAATTATCAGCGTGGATCTAACCTCTGGCAAGTTGCTATGGTCCGTTCCTTTTGTTACTCCGTGCGATCAGAATATCGTCACACCTGTTGTAGCCGGCGATTTATTGATATTTTCAAGCCTGGATACAGGAACTTTTGCTGTCCGTATTCAAAAGCAAAGGGATATTTGGACCACAGAAAAAGTCTGGGATATTCAGGACATTTCCATGTATATGAGTTCGCCTTTATATATGGATGGAAAAATCATAGGCATGTCACATCGAAAGCAAGGACAGCTCTTTGCGCTAGATGCGAAGTCAGGAGCCATTCTCTGGACCTCAGCTCCGAAAATGGCCGAGAATGCAGCCTTCATTGCAAATGAAAAATCGATTTTAGTCCTGAAAGACGATGGTGAAATTCAGATTCTGGAATCCGATGCAAAGAAGTTTGATGCTATCAGGACATATAAAGTGTCCAACGCATCGACCTGGGCACATCCTGTGCCGGTGAATTCAGGTGTGTTAATCAAAAACGCTGATTCTTTAATCTTGTGGAAATATGATTCAGATCCATCATGAGGCATCATCTGATTTTTATTGCTGCTTTACCAACGGAATTTCTATAAAGCTTTGCTTGTCAGGAGAATGGTAAATGCGTTGCACAGCTTTTTTGTAATCCTGGGGCTTGGCCCAAAAGATTGATGGAACAAATGTTTGAGGATTGCGATCGTACAGCGGGAACCAGCTCGATTGGATCTGCACCATGATTCGATGTCCGGCTAAAAAAACATGATTCGCAGTCGGCAATGCGAATCGATAAAGAAGCGGCTTGTTAGCCGCAATTGCTGTTGGATGTTCCATGTTTTCACGATAACGTCCGCGAAAAATATCTGCTGAAACCATCAATTGATAACCACCCATGTGCGGCTCGGCAGCAACTTCATCCGGATAAACATCAATCAGCTTAACGACCCAATCTGAATCTGTACCAGAAGTCGAAGCAATTAAATTTGCGATCGGTTCTCCGCTGATTTTCATCGGTTCAATTAAAGTATCAGAGGTAAACACCAGCACATCAGTACGACTCGAAGCTTCACGTTGGTCGTCTACGAGCCATTGCCGCCACGACATTCCATCATCATATCCAACAGCTTGAATTGGACGCGCACGATACGGAACCGGCTTCGCGGGGTCGGAAATATATTCTTCGAATTCCGTATCCCCTGCTTTTGGAGCGCTAAAGTTGAGCTTGAATCCGGAGTTGAGAAAAAGCTGCGTTGCTTTCAACGTACATCCACTCGTACAACCAGCCGGCCAATTTGGTAAGCTTCGCCAAGTGTTTGTTCCGGTTTCAAATGTTATAACTGGCGCGACATCGGCTTTTGGTGCGTTGTCTTTTAAGTATTGATCCAGAAATGGTCGGAGAATCTCGCGGCGAAAATAAAGTGCAGTATCGCTATCAAATTTTATTGCGCCAAGCTTGCTGCCTTCACGAATTTGTTGTCCATGATGCCATGGACCCATAACCAGAAATACTTTGTCGTTATTTTTATCTTTTGGTTCAATCGCTTTATAGACTGCCACCGCCCCGTAAATATCTTCTTGATCCCACAGACCATGAACAAGCATTACCGGTACTGCCAGCGGTTGAGCACCGAGAATTTTGTCCATTGCTTGATCCTGCCAGAATTTGTCGTAGGTAGGATGAGCAAGAATTTTTTTCCAAAATCCAACTTGTTCAAGTCCATAAGACCGGCCCAAATCTCCTGCCGATCCAGCTTGCATATAAAAATCGTAATCATCGTAATGGCTGGTCCACCACTTTTCTTCATTCTTACGTGTAGCTTCTTGCACATACATATACGGCATCATTTGTTGGCGAAAAGCGCCGTTATGAAACCAATCATCCCCCATCCAACCGTCTACCATTGGATTCATCGGAACAGAAACTTTTAGCGCAGGATGTGGATTCACCAGCGCCATCAGGGGAAGAAAACCATCGTATGAAATTCCAAGAATGCCAACTTTGCCATTGCTTTCAGAAATATTTTTTACTAACCAATCGATAGTGTCGTAAGTATCAGTCGCATGATCTACCGGAGTTGGATTTTGTGGACCATGCAGCGGACGGTTCATGATGTAATCACCTTCAGAACCATATTTGCCGCGCACATCCTGGACTACACGGATGTAACCGCCTTCAATAATTACTTCTGTGGCATTATCATAACCAAACAAAGCTGATGCGAGATGTGAACTATTCTTGTGCGATGTGAGTGCAGATGCATCGTATGGCGTTCGTGTAAGTAATATTGGCGCATTCTTCGCTCCCTTTGGAATCAGAATCACAGTGTGCAGCTTGATTCCGTCGCGCATTGGAATCATTTCTTCGCGACGCGAATAATCCCACTTATTTTGAATGACTTTAAATTCCTTCGGCGTTTCGCTTGGATACTCAGGATATTGTGAACTCTGCGCGAATGCAGGATTGGGCAACAACAAAACTGTGAAAAGCATCATCGCGAAACAACGGTCAGGCAAGCTCATAGGATTCCCTCCAAGTAGGATCAGTATACCCAAAGGTAATGCGCTGAAGATATCGCTGGCGTTGATTACTGTGGAAGGACGCACACCATCAAATCTATAGATCGTGGATTTGAACGGATTGAGATTTGTGGTTTAGGTGTTCGTGTTAGTATTGTGGAAAGGAGCCCACAAATGGATGATTCATTTCGCCTTACCAAATTGCCTTCATCTACAACCATCAAACAGTCAACCACAACCGAGACTCCTGCAACGCCCGGCTCCGGAGCAGCAGAAAATACAGGCGGGAATCGCTTCTGCAAAAGATTCGTTTGAAGCGAAACAAACAGACTCACTGTTTACAGCAAATCCAAATACCGGTGAACTTAATTTTGGCGATGGATTGTCAGGAAAAACGCCACCGATAGGAAATCAGAACATTACCGCAACCTATCGACATGGAGCACTAATCAAGGAAACGAAAGCCGAGATCTCCAGCTATCTGAAAGGCGAGGGCGGAACCGCATCGTCCAAATTAGCTGAACCCTTCCGCGGAATGAAAGAGTATCTGAATTTGTCAGTACAGAATGAAAAAATCGACAGCCAGATGCAAGAAGCAAAAGAAAAAGCAGATACAGCGATGGGGCAAGCTACAACTGAAATGGTTACAGGGAGTGCGGCAGGTCTTAATCAAATAGGCGCTGCAGTCGCTGGTCTAAAGGATATTGCATCGCAAGCGAGAAGTGATCTCAGGCAAATCGACTCTCCCGCGATTGAGTCACGCTATCAGCGTTTCACTTCTTTGCTGAACGATCTTGAAAAAGCATCCGACAAAACACAAAAAGAAATTTACAAACAGGAACAAGAAGCAAATAAAGCTGCAACTGCGGAATCCGAGAATGATTCAGATACTTCTGCCTCAGGAAAGCTCATAGAGACAGAATTCGAGATGCCATTATGGATTTTCTTTCGAAAATGCGCGAGATCGATCCCCAAATCTAGTTCGGTCATTTGCTCAGCATTAATCCAAAGGCAGTTTCATTTTTTTCATGAAGGCGGTGTAACGCGGGTCCTTCTCAATGTTGCGAAGCAACGGATCGCCTTTCATTTCAGCAAGACCGCCGTCACGTTGTTGATAAGCGCGTTCGAGCCATTCGAATGCTTTATCTGTCTCACCACGGAAAGCATAAATCTCAGCGATCTGAAAAGCCGCAGTAGTCTGATAAATCTTCAATGTACTCTGGCTAATAACGCGTCTGCCTCCTTTTTCTTACCAGCGGCAAAACTGCCCAGAGCCAGCCCCATACCACGCCAAACTGGCTCTGTTTCGCGCTCCATTTCGGCAAGTGCCGCTTGCGGATTCGACTGCTCCAAGTAGATAAGACCAATTCGGAAGTGTATGCCAGGGAAACTCTGGGTTTAGCTCCAGGGCTTTACGATACGCCGCCTCCGCCTCCTTCAGTCGGCCTGCGTAGTGGTGCCAGCTTGCGAGATTCGAGTAGTTACCCGGGTTCAGCGGATCGAGTTCTATCGCTCTGCGCGTCAATTCAGCAGCCTCATCAAATCGGCCAAGCGTACCTGCATGGACTCCAGCGTTGCTGAACGCACTTGCGTTACCGGGTTCAAGTTCCAGCGCCTTCTTAAATGACGCATCTGCTGCCATCCAATCCCAGTCGTAATTCAATTTGACCCGCCCCAGAAGTGAATGCGCCTCAGCGAGATTTGGATCCAGTCTCAGCGCCTTTTCCACTTCGTTCCGCATTTTTTCCTGTCCTTCTACTATAGGATATGTGGCCGGAAGCTATCTGCCGAAAGTGAACTCCTGCTAAGCCTACCCAGGCGGGTGCATAGTCAGGATCGAGTTGAATCGACTGTTCAAAGTAGCCAATCGCCTTTTGCAGAGTCCTCCTTGCCCCGGCGCGTCGTAAGAAGTATCGACCCTGGAGATAAGCGTTATATGCTTCCGCGTTTTGTGACTTTACAGAACTTTTCTTTTCACCGAGCAACGTAATTTTCAACGCGTCCGCGACCGATCGTGCAATATCATCCTGTACGGCAAAAACATCATTCAACTCGCGGTCGTATGTATCACTCCATAAGTGAGATCCATCGGAAGTCTGAATTAACTGCGCCGTAATCCGCACCTTGTTCCCCTCTTTGCGAACACTTCCCTCCAGGATGTTTGCAACATCCAGCTTTTGACCAATCACGCGAAGATCTTCAGTCTTACCTTTAAACTGAAACGAAGAAGTTCTCGCGATCACGCGCAATCCAGGAGTTCGAGCTAGATCGTTCAGCAGTTGTTCAGCAAGACCATCCGAAAAATATTCCTGATTTTTATCTGGACTCATGTTGACAAAGGGCAGTACAGCAATTGAAATCTGTCCGGCTTGTGCTGACGTTTTCGATTTTCGGCCAAACCAGAAAACGCCAAGCAACACAATTACTGCAACTGCAGCAGCGATTCCAATCCAGAGTTTGGATGACTTTTTTGTAGAGTGGACTTTGGCAGTATCTTTTTCTACAGAAGGTGATGCCACGCTAGAAGCAACAGAGGAATCTCTTCGCAATCGTTGAAGGTCCGTTCGAATTTCCGCTGCGCTTTGATACCGCAGATTGGGATCCTTTTCGAGCGCTTTATATATGATACGTTCCAAGTTCAGCAGGAATATTCGGATTTAGACGGACTGGAGCTGTAGGCTGCTTTGAAAAAATGGCTTCGAGCACTTCTCCGGTACTCTGACCGACAAATGGCTGAGTACCTGTAACCATTTCATAAAGTACCACCCCAAAAGAAAAAAGATCGGTGCGCTGATCGAGCACTCTGCCGCGGCCTTGTTCCGGAGACATGTACGCAACGGTTCCCATCGTCGAACCGGCTTGCGTCAGTTGTGCCGGAGTACTGGCAGTTGGCATTTCAGTGTTTCCAGTCGCTGCTGCTCCCTGTTTTGCCAATCCAAAATCCAGCAGCTTTGCCTGACCCCGTTCCGTGACGAAAATATTCGCCGGCTTGATGTCACGATGAATGATTCTCTCCGCATGCGCCGTATCGAGAGCATCTGCAATTTGTGTACCGAGATCCGAGCACGGTATCGATCTCCATTGGTTTTCCATCAATCGCATGCTTCAAGGTCTTACCCTTCATGAGCTCCATAGCAATGAAAGGACGACCTTCATGTTCACCAATTTCATATATCGTGCAGATGTTTGGATGATTCAGTGCCGATGCTGATTGAGCCTCCCGCCGGAAGCGCTCCAGCGTTTCCGGAGTATCTGCTACTGCTTCGGGAAGGAATTTGAGTGCGACATGACGTTTGAGGCTCAGATCCTCAGCTTCATATACAACTCCCATTCCTCCGCCACCAAGCTTTTTTAGAATGGTGTAGTGCGAGATCGTCTGGTTAATCAATGCTTTGGGGACCCCTCTGCTAGATGTGGTTAAGCTATCTTAATGGCTGCAGAAAAAAACGCAAGTTACACGGTCAACGATTCGCGGTATTTAATCTAAGGCAGATTCATTTTTTTCAAAAAGGCGGCGTAACGTTGGTCCTTTTCGATGTTACGAAGCAACAAATCGCCTTTCAAGTCGCCGAGACCGCCGTCGCGTTGTTCATAAGCGCGTTCGAGCCATTCGAATGCTTTATCTGACTCACCACGGAAAGCATAAATCTCGGCGATCTGAAAAGCAGAATTCGATTGGTACGTTTTAATGCATTCTGCAAGTGAAATATCGTGCAAATGTTTCGATGATTCAATGCGGATGCAGATTGTGCTTCCCGGCGAAAGCGCTCCAGTGTTTCCGGAGTCTCAGCTACTGAGTCGGAAAGAAATTTGAGTGCGACATGACGTTTGAGACTCAGGTCCTGCGCTTCATATACAACTCCCATTCCTCCGCCGCCAAGCTTTTTTAGAATGGTGTAGTGCGAGATTGTCTGGCCAATCAATGTTTGTTGAGTTCCCCTCAGCTGAATGTGGTTAAGCTATATTTAAGGTGGCAGAAAAAAACGCAACTCATCTAACGCACCTGAACGAATCGCGGTACATCGATTCAAGAATACCGTCACCGCTTTGATCCATGAAGCGTATCCTTGAATGCTCTATGGCTGACTGGAAAGGACGCACGCATTTCTTCGGAGTTGCAACGCATATAATGCCCCAGATTCTAAGAATCTAAAGATCCATCCACAGGCCGAAGGTTAACCATTGTTCGTTGTCTTGGAAGAATTCGGCGAGAGGGGGACGACCGGCGACGTAGCGTACTCCGATGCGCCAGCGTCGGCTGGCAGAGGTCACGAGCAAGCCCGTTTCCATAGAAAAATCAGGCTGCCAGCCGCGCTCTTGGTATGATTGAACGTCGGCGGCTGCGTACCAGCCTAAACGGCCTCCGGCTAAAGATCGCGGCGACTCACGTTCAATGCCCGTTTGAAAGCGCCATGGCTTTTGCAACTCCTTGTTGAGTTCATAAATCCCGTAACCAGCTTCGCCATACAAGCACCAAGGGCCTGCAAGTTGAAAGGTTGTACCTAGCGCAAGTTCATCACGCCTGTAGCCAATTCGATCGCGACCGTTCTCTCTTATCCACTCATCGCCTACATGACCAGACACGTGGCGGTACGCGAATAGGAGATCAAGACCGTCGGAGTGTACCGTCGTTACAGTGACGCCATAATTACCATCGTAACCAATATTATCCAGGTTGTTTCCTGAGTCGTATTGGGCATCAAGACCAGCCTCAATGCTGATCTGCCACAACCGTCCCACAGGTTCACCCGGCATTACGCGCAAGATTCCAAAGCGTCCGCCTGCTGACAGCCAGGTGCGTGTTCCGGAACTATTGGCTATACCAGATACGGTATTCAACTGAAAAGTTGCGGCATTGATGGGACGATATGGATCAGCGATGTATGGTGAGTAAGGGTCGTTACCAGGAAATAGAAGTAGCTTTCCGTTAGAAAATGTAGGTGATTGTTCATTGGCTTCATTTGATGAAGCGCTTTGAGCGAATGAATGCGATGTTGTACTTTCCAGAAAAAACGCTGCAAGCACCCAGACTGCAAAGCGGAAGAGTAATTGAGTCATTGAGCTAACCAAGCGCCTTTATCCAGTCTTGTCTTGACTCGCTGCTTGACGCTTAAACAAATCCATCAAATTCGCGAAGGAAACATTGTAAGTTACCGGTGAGCGTAGTGCAAGCAACTTTCCTCAAACAGTGCCCGCAATAGCTTGTCTACAACCTTGATCAAGGCCATCAACAAAGTCCGCCATTCCCACCAGTTCCAGTTGAATCCAGCATTCATGGCGCGCTGAAATAGATTTGTCGTTCAGGTGTCTTGGCTATAATAGAAACGCTTCGAATGATCGAATCGCTGGAACATTGAACAGATGAAAGAAAGATTAAAAAGACTTCTAAAGGTTCGTGCGTTTCTACCTGCACTAATCTTGATCCTGACGATTTCCGGTTTTGTATCGGCTCAAGAATTGGATCCAAGGGCATATCAGCCAGGCCCTGTTGGCGCTAATGGGATAGTTCTAAGCTATGCATATTCATTTGGCGACATCCTCTTTGAACCTACTGCTCCTATCGAAGATGCTGGCGCAAACTTGCACTTTGAGGGCGTAGGATACTACAGGTCTTTCGGATTATTTGGCAGGTTTACCAATATGACCGTAGCACTTCCTTATGCAGCAGGGCATCTCCATGGCTCCGTTGAGGGAGTAGATCGTGAAATCTATCGATCAGGGCTTGCAGACTTTGCGTACGAGATTTTCAATAAATCTTAGAGGCACACCGGCAATGGAATTGAAAGAATTCATGAAACACCGGCGCGACGCAAATATTGGAGTCAGTCTCCTGGTAACTGCACCGACAGGTCAATACGATCCATCAAAGCTAATCAATATTGGTACTAACCGCTGGGCCTTTAAACCGGAAGTTGGAATTTCAAAGTTCATCAACAAATGGCAAATGGATATATATGGTGGAGTTTGGCTCTTTACCGAAAACGACGATTTTCAAGGCAGGATACGGACTCAAGATCCACTTGGCTCTTTTCAATTCCATCTGACTTACAACATTCGTCCGGCGATGTGGATTGGTGTGAATGCAAATTATTATACCGGCGGCAAAACAGCAGTTAACGGTGTTGCCAGCACTCTGGTCCAGCACAATTCGCGTCTGGGCGGCACAATATCACTCCCAATCAAAAAGAATCAGTCGGTAAAATTTGCCGTAAGCCAGGGTGTCATCGCAACACGCGGCAGCAACTTTACAAGCATCGGCGCAAGCTACAACTATGCCTGGCTGGACAAGTGAGAATTGGATTCTAACCTGTAAAGTGTTTTTACCGGTTAGATTCAGATTTAAGAGATATAGCCTTTACGATGTCTTACTTCAACTCCCTTTTTCTTACATCGGACTTTGATGTCACGATAGTCTGATTTCACTTTTTGTTCGGGTTGCCGATAGCAAAGAATGTATTGATGTTCCAAATCGTTCATAACTTTATTTATGTTCTCATCAAATTTTCTTAAATTTGGAAAGAATTGCCCTCCCGATTCTTCTGCCATTGCTTCTTGAAAGAATCTGTAATCTGACAGAAGGGATGATTCACTGATGTTGATCGTTGTGTTCTGGCGCTGAAACGCAAGACCCGGATATAACGCTCTTGTGTTGATGGAATAGAGTGTTACATTAGATCGTTTCATCCCTCCCATCGTTTTCTGCACATTCCTTGAAGGATGGAACGAAAGATCTCTTCCACACTCAGGCATTTGAAATTGAATCTCGTCCAGATCTACACCCGCAACTTTTTCAATAATCTCGTAATAAACTCTGCCTGGATCAGAATTAAATCCGGCTGAAAAATGGGCAATCACTTTCTGCTCTGCTGGCTCTTCCAATGAAAGAGATTCCATCAGCGTATCGAGCGCTCTTAAGGAATGCATTGAAGTGTCGCGTTCTTCGATTGCGAAAAGATTGGCTGTTTGACATGCTTTCCTAATAACTCCTTCTCTCTCAGTGCCTTGCATCAGACGAAGAATCCCTTCGATTTCCTTACTTCTTTTCACCATTTCAAGATCACGCATGGATTGTGCCGGCAAATGATCCAATGTAGAACGCACTTTACCAAAATCGTCTGTTGTTTGAACAAGAATCCGCAGTTTTCCGTCTGGCATCAATGCAGCCATCATCACTTGCCAATTTTTTTGAGGAATAGCACCTAAGAATTTATTCATTGCTGGCCGGAGATCGTTATATTCTGCTCCGCTCAAGCTGAAAAGATCTAAATAAAAAACCAGGCGCTTTTTGGGTAACGGTTCTTTGGAAACCACATTATCCGTAGTCGTCGCCGAAGCTTCAGACGCCTGACCTCCAATTTCTTCAAAACATGTTAGAGGGACTTTCAGCTTGTTTTCATACATTTCGAAATCTTCTATGCTCAGACCTTGAACTGGATTCCCTTCTTTGTCTAAAGCTCGAACCCAGACAGTTACTGTATTGACAGAGACTTCATAATTCTGAGTTTGGGGTTGCGAATGTGAGGAATAAAGACCAATAAGAATCGTGATTAGAAACCATTTTCGATTTTTCATCATTCCCATCCTGATCACGCGAGTGAACTTAAGCAAGAAGCAAACCAGTATCTAAGTCTTCTGATCTACTTCATCTTTCTTTTTAAGAATGTCCCTCATCGAGGGCTTGCGACTCTTTTTATAGACGCCTGCAGTCAAAGAGCCAGTGTAAGACCTGCCTGCCCCGATTTTCACCTGATTCCACTTTAACAATTTCCGACTACAATACTGTTCAACAAAATCAGGAGTGTTCAATGAAAATCGTTGTGTCCGCTTTTGTATTTTTGGTCGCTTGTTATTCATCTTTATTTGCTCAAAGCCCAACTAATCCCATAACTGTGTTGCGATCTAGCCGCGTTTGGGATGGTCAATCACAAGCCCCTATCGCAAATGGCATCGTGATTATTGAAAATGGAAAAATCAAAAGTGTAGGGTCGGGAACTGCGATTCCGGCCGGAGCTAACGTAATTGATCTTGGCGATGTTTCGTTACTTCCCGGATTCATTGACCTTCATGTTCATACGTCAGGAGAAATCGGAACGAATTTTTTGCAGACATTTTATGAAGGTCTGCGGATGAATGTTCCTGAGCAATCAATTCGCGCTTCGGTGTTTTCCAGAAAAATGTTGGATGCTGGATTCACAACGGTCCGAAATTTAGGTTCCAATTATCGGATTGATGCAGGACTGCGGAATGCGATTAACAAAGGTTTGGTTTTAGGTCCACGCATCTTAGCGGCAACGAATGCATTAGGTGCACGCGGAGGACACTGTGATGAAACTGGCTTTCCAGAAAATACATTCGGCGAAGAAAGTTCCATTGAGGATGGAATCGCATCGGGTGCTGACGAATTTCGCGACTCCGTCCGCTATCAAATTAAATATGGAGCAGATGTAATCAAAGTTTGCGGAACTGGTGGAGTGTTATCGATTGGAGATGAAGTGGATACACCACAAATCACACAAGCAGAAATGGATGCAATCGTTGATGAAGCACATCGCCTGCGAAAACGGGTTGCAGTTCATGCACATGGCGCGGAAGGAGCGAAAGTTGCCGTAAAAGCCGGCGCAGACACAATCGAACATGGATCATTTCTGAATGATGAAGTGTTGACGATGATGGCAAAGCAAGGAACGTGGCTTGTTCCCACCCTTCTGGCCGGAGAATATGCTGGCAAAGGACCAGCCGCTAAAACAATGCCTCCTGAACTTCAAAAAAAAGCGGCAGAAGCCATGTCAAAAAGATCCGAAACCTTTAAAAACGCATTAAAACATGGTGTAAAAATCGCATTCGGTACTGACTCCGGCGTTTCTCCGCATGGATTAAATGCGCAAGAGTTTGCACTTCTTGTAGATCATGGCATGAGCCCGCTCGCTGCGTTACGTACTGCAACTATCGATGCTGCGAAAGCGATTGGTCTGGAAAAAGAAATCGGTACACTCGAACCAGGGAAAACTGCCGATGTTATCGCGATGACAGGAAATCCATTTCAAGATATTCGCGCTACAGAAAAAGTTGTATTTGTCATGAAAGACGGAGTTGTTGTAAAACAACCCTAGCTGGTAGAGGCGACCCTTGTGGTCGCCTGATAGCAAGAACATTCAAGACCTCTGAGGTGCGGCAGCATGAGCTTAACGCTAGTTGAATTTCCATCTCGCGGAACCGGCTCGATTTTATTTTGCAGCATCACTGTTTGCACTAATAGCTCTTTAAGAAAACTGCAAGTACTAAAATTTTCTGAAACATTTTGATCTCCATTTATGTCGTGTACTTGTCATGAAGTCGGAGCCAACCCATCCCCGGTTCGTGATCTTCCTGCCGCCCGAGCGGTGTCAAATCCAGGTAGTTGTATGTGTTCATTAGGAGATCGAGACCACGTATGTAAGTTGAGTATGTGTGAAATATGTTTGCGTCATCGCGAAGGAAAACGCTAAGACCCGGCATCTCGCCTTTTGTATCCGGAATCTCGCCCTCTTCCTTGAGCACTCGCGTATTTTCGTAGTTATACTCAACGCTCCCTTTCGCTTCGTCCAAAGTGACATGAAAGTCGTAGTTGAAATCATTATTGAAAGAGGAGAGCCAGTGAAAGTTCCAACCCATACGACGTTTGAACGGCTCGAGTTTTGAAAGAGGCGCGCGTGAAATGACAGCGAACGATGTGTCGCGCGCCGGAAGATGAAGGATTGCGCCCTGGAAGTTGTCCGCCACATAAGAGCAACTCTTGCAGCCTTCGTTCCACTCAGGATCAAACATGAAGTGATAGATGATCAGCTGTCTGCGTCCTTCAAACAGATCCTGTAGATTCGTTGGACCCTCAGGACCATCGAATACATATTCCTTTTCGATTTTTACCATCGGGAGCTTTCTTCGCTCTGCGCTGAGAGAGTCTCGTTGATGTGTGAATTCCTTTTCCTTGGTGAGGAATGCCTTGCGAGCAGCAAGCCACTCATTTCGTGTTACGATTTTTGGATAAATTATTTCCTCTGTATTTGTTTTCATCTTGTACTCCTATTGATTTCTTCGTTGGGATATTCTTCGTATTCTTTGAACGAAGTCTTTGCACTATGAAAGCAGTCAGCCCGCCTGTTGAAGTCACACCAACAGCAACCGCTATGGCTATGTTTGAGATACACGCGGGGCACATTTTTTTATCCTCTCTTTGCCAAATGTTGCGCCAGCAATTCTGCAATCCGGGTCCATCCATCTTGGTGACCTGAAGCGGCTTCTTTGCCGGGCAGCTTTTCATGAGTCAGAGTCAGCTCGCATTCTGTTCCGCGTGGTTTCAGTTCCACAGTGACAAGAGTTTCCTGTTCGTTTGTTGATTTTGAAATCCATGTGAACACGAGCCGTGATGGGGGTTCCACAATGCGATATTGTCCGGTGTGAACGTGATCTTTGTCTTTTCCTTTCATCGTAATACGGAAGTTGCCGCCGGGGCGTACTTCCAGTTGTGCTTCCGATTCCTGTATGTCCTCACTTCCCTGCATCCAGTGACGCATGCTTTCGGGATCGGTCCATGCCTGGAATACTTCTTCCTGTGTGGCAGCAATAATCTTACGAATTACGATTGTTTCGTTTTGTTCTGCTTGATCTGACACGATTTTTCCTCCGCTTTCTATTCAGAATGATGTGGCGTTCCATCGCATCGAGACGCACTTCCCAGAATTGCCGATAAGACGCAAACCAGTCGGATGCTTCCTGTAGTGGAGCAGGATCCATTTGGCAAAAATGATCGCGTCCCTTAATTTCTCTGCGGATCAGCCCTGCTTGTTCCAACACCTTGATGTGCTTCGAAATTGCGTTTAATGAATAAGGAAAGGATTTGGCGATTTCGGTGACGCGCGCTTGGCGCTTCGACAGCATTTTGAGAATGGCTCGCCTCGTTGGATCCGCTACCGCGTGAAACGTGTGGTCAAGTTGTTCAGTATATTCAACCATATGGTTGAATATTATGCGTCTGAGTCTAAATGTCAAGCCAGCGGTTTTGACTTTGCGCCTTTGCGGTTCATTTTTAGGAGCCGGCCAGAGGCCAGCGGTACAAATCGCTAATCAGCGTTTTTTGCATTTTTAGGAATCTTCGGCCAATTCTTATCGGCTTTTGAGATAAAACCAGGAGGATCCTTGATCCATTCTTTTTGAACATCAAGGCTGTAATTCAGATAAAGCTTCCCATCGATTATCTTCCATGCCTGTGGATCGATAGGTGCAGCATATCCATTACTCATACCAAAAGCGCAGTATCCTCCATATTGTGGAAGATAACGATCCGGATTCTTCTTAAAAGCATCGCGGTTTTCTTCGCTTGCAAAACGCCAGGTTGCACCTAAATGGGTGTCTTCAAATTGCTTGTTGCCTTCAACTGCCTTGCTTTGAGAAAAATATGCAACAGGATCATATCCACGGAGCGCCAAACCATTGTGCTGAAAAATGTGATCGGCCTTCAAAGTTCCATCAATTTTAGGCATGTCCTGTGCAAAGATTGGAGTTGCCAGTAAGGCAATCAAAATAAGAATTAAAGTCCAGTTCATGAGTTTCATAATAAATTTCTCCTTTTTAATTTTGATGCCACTTTTCCTTACACTCAATAGTCGTTCCGGGAATTCTTATATCGACATATATATATGATAGATTCCTTGCTACCCGTTTCTGGTTTGTAAAATATGGGCTCGAAATTCACTAAAAAGCCGGATGAGATCCGGTAATTGATGATGTGCATTTAATCCACTCGGATTCGGTAAGACCCAAATGCGCGTTTTGCCAATCCTATTCTCCTGCAATCCGATTTTTACTTTTGGAACACTGAAAGCAATTCGGTAAGCGGTCAGTCCCACAACGGCGAGATAATTCGGATTATACAAACGAACCTTTGCCGTGAGCTTTTTCGCTCCATCAATCAATTCTTTTTTTGTCAACTCATCGGCACTTGCAGTTGCTCTTTCTACAATGTTTGTAATTCCATAACCAGAGTCGAGAAGCTTCATTTCTTCTGATGGTTGAAAAAGGTGATCCGTGAAACCGGCGCCAAACATCGCAGGCCAGAATCGATTGCCCGGTCGAGCAAAGTTGTGACCGGCTGCAGCGGAATAAAGCCCAGGATTGATTCCACAAAACAGCACAGTTAAATTATGCGCGATGACATCTTGAAGCGTCTTGTTGCCTGCAGACCGAATTTGTGCACGAGCTGGACGTTTTATCATCGAAATTTGGGCGGGTCTAAGAGCCGCCCCTGCTGCGTTAATTTTGCAAAAAGAATGTGAGGCCGTTCCGTTCGTTTGGTAAATGCGGAAAATACATCTTTCCAAAACCTGTAGCAAGATCCGGTTTTTGATCGGCATTCCAATCACCAATTGCGATTGAAACAGGAAAACGCGGTGCAGGAAAGGTAACGCGCGGTAAGAATGTAGAGCCGGTTGTTCGAAATAATGCGATCTGATCGATATCACTTCCTACACACGCAACATCCGCATCTCCATCGCCTTCCAAATCACCCACCGCAAAAGCATTGCATTCTACGCGGATCGAATTTCGTGGTGTAAGTACTCCATCAATGTAGGTAGCTACAATAACAGATCGGTATCGATCGGTTGTATAAATGAATTCCATTTTGCCATCATTGTCCAAATCAGCAATCGCATATACCCATGGACCTTCTTCTTTGTTCGGAAGTGAAATTCGGCGTGCTGTTTGAAATGACCCATCACGATTCGCAATTGCGATCCTGAATTCTTTTTTCCCGCTTACCTCATTATCAACAGCGATCGTAAGGTCATCATAACCATCACGATTCACATCTGCGGCGACAAGGCCGTGCACTTCACCGCGGAAGTTTTTAGGAATTGTTTTAACTCGGATTTGTTTGCCATTTCCAGTGATTACGACAATTTCACCGATATATCCTACGACTGCAATATCATCCAAACGGTCTCCATCAAAATTACCAGCTGTGATAAATAGATCTCCGATCCTCGACGGCCGGTCCGATACAATTTCATACGTTCCATCCCCTTTATTGCGGTGACGAACCAGCACTCCTCCGGCAACATCAAACTGCAGCCAGTTCAAGACCGATAGATCCTGAAAACCATCGCCATCTTGATCGGCTAAAACAGCTTCTCTTGTGGAAACAAGGTGACCTTCTGAAAACGAATAGATTCGATGACTTTCATTTTCTGTTGGATGGATCACATCCACGAACCCATCAGCAAACGGACTCAGATATACTGCAGCCAGTTCATCCCTTGAATCATCATCTAGATTATCGGGGAGTAAATGCAATGGAATTAGATCTGAGTTGATCTGCTTGAAATGGTTGAACGATATTTCCGGCGATGACCGAATGTAAAAATGAGATGCGGTATTGGGTGATGAGCCTGCAACCGTTACAACTCGATCACCTGCAGCAGCAGACGCATCTACATCGATTTCCACCTGCATGAATAACATGCGTCGATCAAGACGATTTTGAAACGATTGCTTCACGATTGATGAAACTCTGATTCCATTGCCGAAGGAAATTTCATCCTCATGCACCAAAGTAGAAATATTTTCTACCACGATTCGTACGCTGAGTGATTCACCAGCCGCTGTACCATTCGGTGCAACCCCGCGAACAATTGGAGCGCTTTCAACTTCATAAAGGAACAAAAGACTGATCAAGATTGCTAAAAGTAGTCTCATAATGCCCTGAGAATATAACAATTCTGTTGAATTCAGGCCAGAGAAAAGGATTAACCGCAGAGGCTCAGAGGTCTCCGCGGTTAATCTTGAGTTTGGTTAGGATTTCAGGGAAGCTTCAAATTTATCGAGCGATTCGTTCCATCCATCTGAAGTCATTTTCGCCATTTCTCCTTGCGGCAATCCAGCATGCCTCAAAGTGAATCTTGTTTTCCCGTCGTGATCTTCAAACGTGACAGTAACCATCAATTCCAATGGCCAATCACCCTCCATCCCATATTGGGATGCTGGAACAATGTTGCCGTCTTTATCAGCGAAACTATCGGTTGAAACGATACGATTGAGCGGATCGATTTCGCGATACACGCCTGTGCTCCAATAATCTTTGCCATCAGCGGACCGCATTAAGTAAAGGAATTTACCGCCTACACGGAAATCACTTTTTACTACTGGCGCAGTGAAGCCTTTAGGACCCCACCACTTCTTTACGCGTTCAGGTTCCGTCCATGCTTTCCATACAACTTCTCGGGGTGCATCAAAAATCCGCGTAATGACGAGATCATCTGAATTATTTCTTTTTTCGGCCATATTTTTTCTCCTTTTTTTTCAATTCAATCAGATACTCTGCTAACTGATCTAATCTCTGCTCCCAAATTTTTCGATAAAATTCGACCCATGTAGCAACTTCCTTCAATGGCGCTGCATCCAATTTGCACGGACGCCATTGAGCTTTGCGGCCGCGCGTTATTAGGCCTGCACGTTCAAGAACCTTAAGACGTTTTGAAATCGCCGGAAGGGTCATTTCAAAAGGTCTAGCAAGTTCATTCACAGAAGTTTCTCCTGTGGCGAGACGTGCCAGAATGGCCCGCCTCGTCGGATCAGCTAAGGCTGCAAATGTAGAGCTGAGTTGATCTTGTTTCATCATATTTCACCATTTGGTTAATTAACCTATTGGTAAAATATCCTTTTAACTTGACCTTGTCAAGCTATGTTTCAATGCAGGAATGTCCAACTCTTCGCTTTGTTCACTCCCCTTTTCGTTCGTCTTTATTTGTTACTGGAGTTTTCTGAGGGTTCAATAACTTTGCAAAAGATTTTAGGAGAAAGATATGACAACAACCAACAGTGACATTTTGAAACGAAAGGGGAACAAACTCGGAAAGATTGTTTTTGTTCTGTCGATTCTTGCGGGCTTCGCAGTTCTTGCTTCAGCAGTTAGCGCCGCAAAACCGAAGCCTGAATGGAGTTTGAATGCAACAGCCATTGAGGCGTGTAGCTGTCCAATGTTTTGCCAATGTTATTTCAACACCAAGCCAGCAGCGCATCAACCGAATGGTTCAAAAGAAACAGCGTCAGCGGGACATCACTCCCATGGCTCAGAAGGTGCACAACATTTTTGCCGCGCAAATCTCGCTTACAAAGTGAACGCGGGTTATGTTGGGAACGTCAAATTGGATGGCGGTAAATTCTGGGTTGTTACTGATCTCGGTGCAGATTGGTCTAACGGAAAAATGGAATGGGCAAAATTATATTTCGACAAAAAATTGACTCGCTGAGCAGCGCGCGTCAATCGGGAAAATCATGCCAAGTGTTTTTCCGGTGGAATGGGGTTCATTTGAAACCGCGGAAGGAGATATCGATCGATGGGAGTTCACGAAAGATACAGCTCATGCCACATTGGATTCGGGAAAGACAGCAGAAGTTCAACTTCAACGATTTAAAGGAATGTCCGATCAGCCTGTCGTGATCAAAAACCTTCCTTATTGGGGAGCACCAAGAAATGATGGTTTCATTCTTATGCCGAATGTAGTTGAAGCATATCGCGAAGGCTCAAAAGCTTTCGAGTTCAAGGGTACGAATGGTTTCATGATTACGATTGATATTAATTCTGATGATGTAGCAGCAAGGACCAAAGCTTCGTAATTTTCTGATGCGTAGGGGCGGGCCTAAGATCCGCCCTCCCACCATTCGATCTTCTATCTCTTAATAAATGCCCGTTGAAAAATTGTCATCCCCGATATACAGCTCTGAATCACGAATTAGATTGAATTGATAAAAAGACAAAATGACTTAAAATATGTTTGTTGCCGTTTCTCGCGAGCCAAGCGGTAGATCCGACGAGTATGCGAAAATTTGCGAGGTTCTATGGAATGGAATTCTTCGCAAGCCGAATCAAGTATTTCATCTGACGGTTTGAGCCGATTTTCGATTCGCAGTCTATACGCTCAGGATGCGTTTTTGTCGACAAACCGGATAATATTTGCAATTCTGCTTGCATCGTCTGGGCTACTACATTGGTGCAAGAGTCGGATTTCTTCTGACATTTCAACCGAATCCCGTTTCGACATTATGGCCCCCTAATGCCATTTTATTGGCTGCACTATTACTTGCCCCAACCAGAACCTGGTGGTTTTTAATTCTCGCCGCACTTCCAGCCCATCTCGCCGCAGAACTTCAAAGTAATGTGCCGATTCCAATGATCCTTAGCTGGTTTGTAAGCAACTGTTTCGAAGCGGTGATCGGCGCTGGTCTAATACGCCGATTTTGTGGAAATGAATTTAAGCTAAATAGCTTTCAAAGTGTTTCTGTCTTTTTGATCTGCGCCGTATTTTTAGGCACGTTCCTTTCTACATTTCTAGATAGCGCTTTAGTCAAATTGAATGGATATGGTCAAGAGAGCTATTGGCAAGCTATGGCGCATGAGATTTTTCTCCAATGTTCTGGCCACACTCACTATAGTGCCGGTGATATTATCCTGGACTACAGAACGAACACACTGGTTTAGAAAACATTCTGTTTGGAATTATCTTGAAATCATTTTGCTTGTCGTCGGATTGTTAAGTGTTAGCATTTTTGCATTCGGTGGAATGAACTCACGGATTGTTACTCCTTCTGTAGTTTTATACGCACCTTTGCCATTTCTGATGTGGGCTGCAGTGCGTTTTGGAGTACCTGGGATCAGCATATCAATTCTTATTGTTGAGTTAATCGCAATTTCAGAAGCAAGGTGGGGTCAAGGCCTTTTTGCTTCATATTCAGAAAACCAAATTGCACTTTCTATTCAATTGTTTTTGGTCCTCACTTCGATTCCGTTAATCTATCTCTCGGCGGTTTTAGAGGAAAGAAGACGTGCTGAGAGTGCACTTCGAAGCTCTGAACAGCGATTCAGTAAAGCTTTCCTTTCCAGTCCGGACGCGATGGTAATTGCACACGATGATGGGAAAATCATTGAAGTCAATGATCGCTGGATCGCTCTTTTTGGCTTTGCACGCGAAGAAGTGATGGGACGGAAAATGTTGGACAAGACTCTTTCACAAAAACTGGAAGATAACAAAAACATTGAAAACTCTGAGGATACGCCACAAGTATTGCGGAATATTCCAATTGAAATGCGAACAAATTATGGCATCAATATACAAACGATTGTGGCTATGGAACCGATTCAAATTGAGGGAGAACGTTGTTGGATTATTACAATCCGGGATGTTACAGAACAAAAACGGATTGAATCAGAATCACGGGAACAGAGACAGCAATTGTCGCATCTTACACGCGTATCCATGTTAGGCCAATTATCCGGCGCATTAGCCCATGAATTGAATCAGCCTCTAACAGCGATTTTGAGTAATGCTCAAGCTATGGAATTTTTTCTTGCGAAAGAACCAATCAATTTTGAAGAAATTCGTGAGGCTCTAAATGATTTAATTGCAGAAGGAATGCGCGCAGGAAAGGTAATTCAACGTTTACGCCCCTTGATCAAAAAAGGTGAAATTCAATTTCAAATGCTAGATCTAAATGAGCTCACTCGCGAGGTGTTGGATTTAGCCTATAGTGAATTAATCACCCACGAAGTGACAGTCTCATTACGGCTGGCTGCCGGACTTCCTGCATTGTCAGGTGACCGAATTCAATTACAGCAGGTACTCTTAAATTTGATCGTTAACGCTACCGAAGCAATGAACGAATTTAATCCCAGTGAGCGCAAAATAAACCTAAGCACAGAATTAGGATCAAATCATACCGTTCGTCTTGCTATCTCAGATTCCGGAACGGGTATCCAATCGGAAAGCATGGATCAGGTCTTTGCGCCGTTTTTTACGACAAAAAAGCATGGCCTGGGATTAGGGTTATCAATTTGCCGATCGATTGTTCGAGAACATGGTGGGGATCTTTGGGCGACCAATAATCCTAATCATGGAGCAACATTTCATCTCGACTTGCCTTCAATAAAAGAAAATACAACTTAAGTCACTCTTCAACCGTCCCGCCTGATTTTGCAGCTTCAGTCACTCTGCGAATCAGTTCACGTCCCTCAAGAGGCTTCGGTAAGTAATCTAGAGCACCTGCACGTAAAGCTCTTTCTCTCACTCCAGGTTCATCGTGTCCCGTAATGATTACTGTTGGGAGTCGAATGCCTTCTTGAGCCAGTCGGTGCAGGATATCTAGGCCGGACAAACCAGGCATGTGTAAATCCAGGATGAGGCAATCGGGAAAATTGGATCGAAGTGATTTCAGAAATTCATCACCGCTGGCAAAAGTATTCACTCGAAAACCGGCTGCAAGAAAAAGTCGCGATAAAGCTTTACGTATAGGCTCTTCATCATCAACGATATGAATGAGAAGCCCATTTGCATTCATTTTATGAGCCAAAATGCCTCATGACAACTTTACTGTATCAAAACACAAATCCAAAAATCTCGCATCACGAAAAATCCTGATATAAATTGGCAGTAGATTTACGGAGGTATTCTGTTTTCGCAAGTAGAGATTTATCATAGATATAACTATTAACCAAAGGAAGTCAAAATCAAATGAAACTAGATAGCAAGAGAGTTAGAAAATTCATTAAGCCATACCGAGTGGATGACGGGAAAAAATTCAGGTTAAAAGATTTTGATCCTGATGATAGTGGTGGTTTTGAATCAGAATCGAAACCTGAAGCAATAGAATGGTTGGAAAAAGGTGTAGAACTTGTACGAGAACTTCAGGAAAAACTCTATGCGCAGGATCGCTGGGGCCTGCTCTTAGTTTTTCAAGCCATGGATGCGGCCGGAAAAGACAGCACGATCAAACACGTAATGTCAGGAATTAATCCTCAAGGTTGCCAGGTTTATTCATTCAAGAAACCTTCGGATGAAGATCTGGATCATGATTATCTTTGGAGAACCACACGCTGCTTACCCGAACGTGGACGCATTGGAATTTTTAATCGTTCTTACTATGAAGAGACTCTTGTTGTGCGCGTTCATTCGGATATTTTGAATGCCCAAAAGTTACCACCGTCTATGGTAACAAAGGATATCTGGAACCAGCGATTTAGAGACATCAGAAGTTTTGAGCGCTATTTAACTCGCAACGGTATAGCGGTTGTAAAATTCTTTCTCCATATTTCAAAAAAGGAACAGAAGGAACGTTTTCTGGAACGTTTGGAACGTCCTGAAAAGAATTGGAAGTTTTCAATTAAAGATGCGAAAGAGCGCGAGTTCTGGAAAGAATACATGAATGCATACGATGATATGATCCGGAACACCGCCACAGAGAATGCACCCTGGTATGTTGTGCCGAACGATCATAAGTGGTTTGGGCGTCTGGTGGTTGCCGCCGCAGTTGCAGATGCTTTAATGGAAATGGATCTTCATTTTCCCATAGTAGATGCGAAACAGAAGAAGGAGCTGCAACTCGCAAGACAAGCGCTGCTAGACGAAAAATGAATCAACCGCAAAGACGTAAATCAATTCGAATTTGCGCAATTGCTACATTCTTAGTAACGCTTTGTACCTCTTTTAGCTTTGCAGCCGAAGATCCGCTGCCTTCATGGAATGAGGGTTCTACGAAGAAAGCAATCCTGCAATTTGTTGCTGATGTAACAAAAGAAGGTGGAGAGAAATATGTGGCACCCGCGGAAAGAATCGCTACATTCGACAATGATGGAACCCTTTGGTGTGAACAGCCTCTTTATTTTCAACTAGCATTTGCGATCGATCGAATCAAGACGCTCTCTTCTCAACATCCGGAGTGGAAAGAAAAAGAGCCTTTTAAATCGATCCTTGCGGGAGATTTGAAAGGGGCACTTGCGGGTGGCGAAAAAGCAATAGGTGAAATCATGGTCGTTACACATTCCGGAATGACCACTGAAGAATTTTCAAAGATCGTTTCCGATTGGACAAAAACTGCGAAACATCCAAAGTTTCAACGGTCCTATACGGAATTGGTTTATCAACCACAAATTGAACTTCTTTCTTATTTGCGCGCAAATGGATTCAAAACATTTATTGTTTCAGGCGGTGGGATCGAATTCATGCGGCCGTGGACTGAAAACGTTTATGGAATTCCGCCGGAGCAGGTTGTTGGTTCCTCAGGCAAAACAAAACTTGAAATGCGTAACGGAAGGCCTGTCCTGGTGAAATTGCCTGAAATTGAATTCATTGATGATAAAGAAGGAAAACCGGTAGGAATCAACAGATTTATCGGACGCCGTCCGATTCTTGCTTTCGGAAATTCTGATGGGGATCTGCAAATGCTTCAATACGCTGCTGCAGGATCGGGTTCTAGATTAATGCTCATCGTGCATCATGATGATGCCGAAAGAGAATTCTCTTACGATCGAAAATCTCATATTGGAAAATTGGACAAGGCATGGGATGAAGCAATCCAACGCAAATGGATTGTTGTCAGCATAAAAAATGATTGGAAGCAGATTTTCAAGTAATATAACTCTCGCCATACAACACTTCACCTCACCAAGGAATATGGACTAAAGTCCAATGGTAGTTTTATCGAACCATTAATAAATTGAATGTGAGGCTTTTTGTGCGTGTTGAGCCTCGCGGGACGGTGTAGGGGGATGGATTCCCAATGGAAATACTCCCTACATACATTCAGGTTTTATCTTACCTCTTTCTGATTGTCTACATGTTTTCGGTTGGCCTTGAAACAAAACCCAACGAAATCATCACACTACTAAAAAGTCCGAAATTCATTTTTAATGCGCTGTTCGCTAACCTTGTTTTAGTTCCGGTCGTTTGTTTGATTCTGTTGAAGGTCTTCACCTTATCTCCAGATATTAAAACCGGGCTGTTGCTTCTAGCTTTTGCTCCTGGCGGTTTATTCGCTTTAAATTTCGCACGGGTATCAAAAGGCAACGTTCATTTAGCCGTTGCGCTTTTGATTTTACTTGCTGTTGTTGGAATCATTTTTACTCCCCTTTTCGCACAGTTTTTTCTTGGTGCTGACCAAAAGATCGTCCGCATTTTAAGGTTGATGTTTTTGTTACTGATGTTAATTCCGTTACCCATCTTATTGGGAAAATGGTTGGCTCAACACATGCAGACTGACCGCGCTGAAAAGCTTGCCAAATTCATTGGAACGTTATCGATTGTTCTCTTTGTTCTCGTAACTTTTCTTTCATCCGGCGCGAAAAAACCGGCGATGAAATCAATGGGAATCAATGGAGTGGCTTTCATTGCACTTCTCGTAATTATTTCCTGGACAATCGGGTGGATTCTGGGTGGCAAAGAAGTGCGCGATAAGAAAACGATGGCAATCGCGACAAGTTTGCGGAATGTCGGTGTTTGCTTGCCGATTGCGATTCATGATTTCTCCGGGACAAATGTATTCGTTCCCATTCTTGCTTTCAGCGGAATTTCGATTCCAATGAACTTCTTATTTTCACTGGTTACAAAATTTGCGTTTCGAGACGAAGAAGAATCACAGCTTGCGAACCAACCAGTTATTTCAAAGTAATGACGCAACATTCAAAAAAACAGATCGATACGGAGGTTGCAGGCGCGCCGCCATTTGAAGGCATGATCTGGATTCCTGGCGGCAAGTTTCAAATGGGTTCGGATGATCACTATCGCGAAGAAGCACCGGTTCATGAAGTGGTTGTAGATGGATTCTGGATGGACCAACACACAATTACCAACGATCAATTTAGCCTGTTCATTGAAAAAACCGGTCGCGTCACATCTGCGGAGCGTCCACCAAAAGCTGAAGATTATCCGGGTGCATTACCAGAAATGCTGGTACCTGCGTCCGTTGTATTTCAAAAACCGAGTCATCGTGTGGATTTAAGCAATCCATACAATTGGTGGACTTACATACCGGGTGCAGATTGGCGTCATCCGCGCGGTCCCGAAAGTTCGATTGAAGGACTCGGGAATCATCCGGTAGTTCACGTTGCATTCAGCGATGCTATTGCATATGCAAAGTGGGCAGGCAAGGAATTGCCGACTGAAGCGGAGTGGGAATTTGCTGCGCGCGGTGGATTGGAAGGTGCAACTTACACCTGGGGCGATGATTCTTCTCCCAATGGCCAGATGATGGCAAACACCTGGCAAGGTGAATTTCCAAACGAAAATCTTTTATCGGATGGCTACGAATGGACTGCACCAGTTGGTTCATTTCCACCCAATGGATACGGATTGTATGACATGGGTGGAAATGTTTGGGAATGGACTACGGATTGGTATCAGGAACATAACCAGATCGTTAAATCCTGTTGTGGTGCAATCAATCCGAGAGTTGGTGATCCCGAAAAGAGCTATGATCCGCGAACACCGAATGTGAAAATCCCACGCAAAGTAATGAAAGGGGGTTCCTATTTATGCGCACCAAATTATTGTTTGCGTTATCGGCCTGCCGCACGCATGGCTCAACCAATTGATACTTCAACATGTCATCTTGGAATCCGTTGCATCGTTCGTCCAAAACAAAAATGATAAAGGCATTCTATGAAAGAACGCCACAAATAATTCAGAAAGAGCCAAAACATCTGGCATAAGGAGTCAAAATTTATGGCAAAAACAGACAAACCGAACATCCTCGTAATCTTTGGCGATGACATTGGTACGTGGAATGTCGGTCTTTATACGCATGGGATGATGGGTAAAACTCCCAATATCGACAAAGTCGGCAAGGAAGGTATCCTGTTCACCGATCATTACGCACAACCAAGCTGCACTGCCGGACGTGCAGCATTTATCATGGGCCAATTTCCCGTCCGCACAGGAATGACCACGATCGGCATTCCTGGATCAACGCGCGGGATTCAAAAGAGTGATCCAACTCTTGCAGAAGTACTTAAATCGCAAGGATATGTGACGAGTCAATTTGGAAAAAACCACCTCGGCGATCGTAACGAATTTCTGCCAACTGTTCATGGATTTGATGAATGGTTCGGTAATCTCTATCACCTCAACGCAGAAGAAGAACCGGAAGAACTCGATTATCCAGGTCAGAAGAATCCTGAGTACTTGAAGAAGTTCGGACCACGCGGCGTACTTCATGCGTGGGCGACGAATGAGGATGATCCATCGGAAGATCCGAAGTTCGGACGTGTAGGCAAACAAAAAATCGAAAACACCGGACCGCTAACTCGCAAACGTATGGAAACTTTCGATTCCGAAGTTCTTGATCATACGTTGAACTGGCTGGATCGCAATGGCAAAGGTGATAAACCATTCTTTTGTTGGTTCAACACAACTGCAATTCACATCTTCTCGCATCCGCAGAAAAAGTACGTTCAGATGGCAGTTGATGAAGGACGAGCGGAAGAAGATGTTGTCCGTGCAAAGATGATCGAACACGATGAACAGATCGGAGCGTTGCTCAAGAAATTGGAAGATCTAGGCGTCGCGGACAACACAATTGTCATTTACACAACCGATAACGGAAATGAGCTCATGCTATGGCCTGACGGCGGCTATGCACCATACCGTGGAGAAAAAGGTACCACATGGGAAGGCGGACTACGCGTGCCTTGCTTAATTCGCTGGCCCGGACAAATTCCGGCCGGAAGCGTCTCGAACGAAATCCAAAGCCATGAAGACCTATTCGCTACGCTTGCCGCGGCAGCAGGATTACCAGATTTAAAAGACAAGTTGCTCAAAGGTTACAAGATGGGTGACACCACATACAAGGTTCATCTTGACGGCTACAACAACATTGATCACTGGACTGGTAAATCGGAAAAATCAGCTCGAAAAGAAATTTTCTACTATGACGAAACTGACCTGATGGCAGTCCGCGTTGGCAACTGGAAGATGCACATCGGAGTGAAGCGAGAGGGAAGCTGGTGGAATGAAAAGTATTATCCAAGCGTTCCATACATTTTCAATCTACGCATGGACCCGTTGGAAAAAATGGATCCTGAATCGCATGAATGGGGTTACATAGGCCGCAAGTTCTTCGGTTCAAAGTTGTGGGCGCCCACAGCTGGTGGGCCTATCATTGCTGCGCATCTTAAAAGCATGATGGAGTTTCCCCCATCTCAAGGCGCCGACACGCTGAGTATGCATAAAGCTCTTGAGCAAGCTCAAAGGAAAATGGAAAACCCTCACGGTAGCAGCAACTAATTTAAACGAATATAGCTAGCAAAAAGGATCTGGGATTGAACCTGGGTCCTTCTTGCGTTTGTTTCTGAAATATCGAATTCAAGTGGAGGCGAATTAGATGGCGGACACTTCCAAAGAAATTGCGGCGCAAAAAATAGATTCAAATCAACTTGCATTGGATCGTACGCAGCTCGCTCACGAGCGAACCTTGATGGCGTGGGTCAGAACTTCGGCATCATTAATCAGTTTCGGATTCACAATCTATAAATTTTTTCAGTATCTACATGAAAGCGGAACACACCCACCAGTGCATCGAGTTTTCGGACCACGATATTTCGCAATGTTCTTGATCACCATCGCGTTGGTTTCACTTCTGTTTGCCACTCTCCAGAATTGGCAATACATGCGGAATTTTAGGAAACAATACATCTACCAGGAATTCTCTCTCGCAACATTGGTTGCGGCACTAATTTCAATTCTTGGTGTCGCGAGCTTAATTGCAGTAATTTTTCGTCAGTAATGAGTAGGAGATGGAATGCCAGACCAGAAAGATAACTGATCCTGAGCTGAAATCCGTAGAACTGTCTTCACGTCGCACTGGTATGTCGTTTCAACGTACGCGGATGAGCGCCGATCGTACATTGATGTCAGTGATTCGAACCTCTCTTTCACTCATCAGTTTCGGTTTCACGATTTTCCAATTCTTTAAAAAACTACAGGAATCAAATGTGCTGCAAGGTAGCGCTGCGCCAGCACGCCATTTTGGAGTCTGGTTAGTTGTGCTTGGAGTTTTGATGTTAATTACGGGAATCATTTATCACATTCAATTTATGGTTGGGCTCCGGCATGAACGATTAAAAATGAAGGAAGAAGGACTGGTTCATGCGGAGAGCTTGTTTCCTCCATCGTTAACTTTAATGACAGCAATTCTTCTGCTCATAATCGGCATTATTGTGATCATGAGCATGGTTTTTCACATGGGTCCATTCGGATAAGGAGAAAATCTTATGGCTAAAAGTCGAACCGCTAAAAGTAAAACGCAATCAAGTAAATCCACACAAAAACCAAACATACTTGTCATCTGGGGTGATGATATTGGTATCTCCAATCTCAGTTGCTATTCACACGGATTAATGGGATATCAAACACCCAACATTGATCGTCTTGCAAGAGAAGGAATGATGTTTACGGATTCCTACGGTGAGCAAAGCTGCACTGCAGGCCGATCATCATTCATCACCGGGCAAAGTCCATATCGGACTGGTCTGTCCAAGGTCGGTATCCCTGCTGCACCTGTCGGTCTTCAGGCAGAAACTGTGACAATTGCCGAATTGCTCAAGAACCATGGTTACGCCACAGGCCAGTTTGGCAAGAACCACCTAGGAGACATGAACAAATATCTGCCGACTGTGCATGGTTTCGATGAGTTCTTTGGGAATTTGTATCATCTCAATGCGGAGGAGGAACCCGAAATGTACGACTATCCTCCCGAAAAAGACTTCCCTAACTTCAGGAAAAATTTCGGACCACGTGGCGTGATGCAATGTTGGGCGTCTGACAAAGACGATCCAACTGTACAACCGCGCTGGGGCAAAGTCGGCAAACAGAAGATCAAAGACACCGGTCCACTCACAAAGAAACGGATGGAAACTTGTGATGATGAATTTGTTGCCGCAGCAAAAGATTTTATTAAACGACAGGACAAAGCAGGAAAGCCTTTCTTCGTGTGGCTCAATACGACTCACATGCACTGCATTACGCATACCAAATCAAAGAGCCTCGGCCAGGCCGGCCGCTGGCAGTCGCCTTATCACGATACTATGATCGATCACGATAAAAATGTCGGTCAAATGCTTGACTACCTGGATGAACTAGGGATCGCAGAGAATACCTTCGTAATGTATTCGACCGATAACGGTCCGCACCGCAACACCTGGCCGGATGGCGGTATGACTCCATTCCGCAGTGAAAAGAATACGAACTGGGAGGGCGCATTTCGAATTCCGATGATCGTGCGGTGGCCTGGCAAAATTCCGGCTGGAACGGTATCAAACGAAATCGTGCAGCATCACGATTGGTTGCCTACGTTTCTAGCGATGGCCGGAGAACCGGATGTTGTTGAGAAATTAAAAAAAGGACACACTGCCAATGGCAAAAAATTCAAGAATCATATCGACGGTTTCAATCTGCTGCCGTATCTAACTGGCAAACAAAAAGAAAGCCCGCGTAAGTTGTTCATGTATTTCAGTGATGACGGCGACGTGCTCGCGATCCGTTATGACAATTGGAAGATTGTATTTATGGAGCAGCGTTGTCACGGCACCTTACAAGTGTGGGCGGAGCCGTTTACGCCTTTGCGGCTGCCTAAGATCTTTAACCTGCGAACTGATCCGTATGAGTTTGCCGACGTTACATCGAACAGTTATTACGACTGGTATTTGTATCATGCCTACATGATCTACGCAGCACAAACGATTGCTGGAAAGTTCGCCGAAACATTCAAAGACTTCCCTGCCGCACAAAAGGCGGCGAGCTTCACGATCGATGATGCACTCGCAAAAATGAACGAAGCTGCGGGCGGTGCCGGCCATTAATTTTTAATCATGATCCCGGGCGTCGATCTAACTTCGTCGCCCGGTTTTTACCTTCATCGAGGAATCGTTATGTCGGAGTTTCTTCAGTCATGGAACGACAGTAAAACAAAAGAAGCGATCTTAGATTTTGTGAAACGGGTTACAACTCAAAATGGACCTGAATATGTACCGGAAAATGAGCGTATTGCAGTATTCGATAACGATGGAACATTGTGGTGCGAAATGCCTGTGCCAGTTCAAGCGTTTTTCGCAGATGATCGTCTGAAAGCACTTCTTCCCCAGCATCCGGAATGGAAAACAACTGAGCCATTCAAATCGAAACTTGCAGGAGACATGAAAGCCGTAATGGCAACGGGCATCAAAGGAATTGCAGAACTTGCAATGGCGACGCATGCAGGAATGACAACCGAAGAATTTAATGCAATCGTTCGCGATTGGTTGAAAACAGCGAAACATCCGAAGTTAGGAATTCCATTTACGAAAGCAGTCTACCAACCGATGCTCGAAGTTCTGGAATATCTACGCGCGAATCGATTCATAACTTTTATCGTTTCCGGAGGCGGCGTTGAATTTATGCGCGTCTTTGCAGAAGAAGTCTATGGCATTCCGCCGCAACAAGTCATCGGATCTACAATCAAAACACATTTCGAAATGCGCGAAGGCACTCCAGTTTTGATGCGTGATCCTGAACTGGATTTTTTTGATGATAAGGCAGGAAAGCCGGCGGCAATCAATAAATTTATTGGACGCCGTCCGATTGCTTGTTTTGGAAATTCAGACGGTGATCGCGAAATGCTCATGTGGACAACCATAAACCGTCCTGACAAAAAACCCTCATTTGGTTTGATTGTTCATCACACGGATGCAGAGCGTGAGTATGCGTACGATCGTCAACATGTATTAAGCGGACAATTGGACAAAGGATTGGATGAAGCTGCCGGTTATGGCTGGTTGCTTGCCGATATGAAAAAAGACTGGAAAAATTTATTTCCATCTGATTAGTGCATAGAATTTCTTCTAATTTTAAATTCTAAAAAATATTCTAATTAACTTGGTCTGAAATCAAAAGAGAGTAATAATGAACGCAAACGAGCAAATAAACAGGCAGATTTCTCCGGATGAGGCAAAAGCCATCGCACAGGACGCATGGATTTTTGGCATGACTCTGGTATACATCGAATTGCAGATCGACACGATGTGTCAGGTGCCGAAAGTGGAGAAAGGTCACGCACCGATTAACCAATTCGTACATTATCGCGAATTCCCGGACGCTTCGAACAAAGCAGTGGTTGGCTTCAATGTTGACACGCTTTATTCGCTTGCGAACTTCGATCTCTCCCAAGAGCCGTTTGTATTATCAATTCCCGAAATGGGAAACCGCTTTTGGATTATGCAGCTCATCGATGCGTGGAATAACGTTCCGCATGCGCCCGGATCACGAAACGTTGGAAGTAAAGGCGGCAACTTCGCAATCGTCGGTCCGGATTGGAAAGGAACACTTCCTGCAGGTGTAACTGAATTGCGGATGCCGACAAATCTTGCATTAATTGGCGGCAGAACCTACACAGGCGGCCCGAAAGATTACGACGCTGTTCACTCAATCCAAGACAAATACAAACTTGTACCATTGTCACAATGGGGAAAAGATTATACGCCTCCCGAAAACGTGCCGCTCAAAGAAGGGGTGGACGCTAAGACACCGGTCCCAACTCAGGTGCTGAAAATGAGTCCTGAGGATTTTTTCAATCGTTTGAATCGCCTGCTAATGAAGAATCCGCCAGAGCCGGATGATCCGGAGATGATGGAGCGGATCGCAAAACTTGGAATCGGACCTGGCAAGAAGTTCAGCATGGAAGCCTTTAGTCCCGAAGTGCGCAACGCGGTCGAACAAGGTATAGCTACCGGGATTAAAGTCATGAAAGAAACGGACCGCGGCGAAATTGTTAACGGTTGGCAGATCGCACTTGATATGGGACGCTATGGAAAAAAATATGCGTATCGAGCGGGTTGGACGTTTTATGGAGTTGGAGGAAATTTGCCTGAGGACGCGGTTTATCCGTTCGGAGAAAAAGACCGCGATGGCAAGCCATTTAACGGAGCGAACAAGTACACACTCCAATTTAAAAAAGAAGACATCCCACCGGTGAATGCGTTCTGGTCGCTAACGATGTACGACAAGGATGCGTATCTAGTCGATAATCCGATCAACCGTTACGCCCTTGGCGACCGCAGCGGTATGAAGTTCGGTGACGATGGATCGCTGACTATTTACATCCAGAGTGATTCGCCGGGAAAAAATAAAGAGAGCAATTGGTTGCCGGCCCCGAACAATGCAGAATTTAAGCTGGCCTTGCGTCTCTATGCTCCCAAAAAAGAGGTCGCCGACGGCACGTGGGAACCGCCAGTCGTAAATAAAGTGAGCTAAAAAAACATCTTCAACTAAGGTTAAATAATCTAGTATGAAAAAAGAATTCAAAGAACCTGCCGAAGCAACCGACTTTTCACTCGCACTTGGCGGACCTTTGTACCAACTCTATCTGAGTACACGTCTTGCAAGACCGCCATTGGAATATTTGCATCGCCGCATTATAGCTTTTCTTGCAATTTGCTGGCTGCCGCTTTTTCTATCCACTTTGTTTACAGGCAAAGCGATGGGAGGAGTGCATTTACCATTCCTGAAAGACATTGAGACACAGATTACATTTCTGATCTCGCTGCCTTTACTGCTCTTCGCCGACCTTCTCGTTCATCGGCGGATAGAAGAAACGGTCGGCCATTTTCCAAAACAAGGATTGATCACCAAAGATAATTTACCTCGCTTTGAGGCCGCTGTTGCTACCGCGCTTCGTTGGAGAAACTCAAAAATCGCAGAGGTTTTTCTACTACTGTTATCCTTTGCTCTGGGCCAGTATCTGTGGAGGATTCACATTGCTTTGGAGGTACCGACCTGGTTTAGTGATGGTGGATTAACAGCCAAACAGCTTACTCCTGTGGGTTGGTGGTATGCGTCAATCAGTTTATCTCTTTTCCGATTTCTATTAATTCGATGGTTGTTTCGGCTCATCATCTGGCATCGATTCCTGTGGCAAGTATCGCGCATTCCGCTACGGATTAATGCTCTTCATCCAGATAACACAGGCGGGCTCTGGTTCGTTGGATACAGCATATTTGCTTTTGTTCCTGTGCTCTTAGCAATCATAGCCGTGCAAGTTGGCGAGATTGCTAATCGAATTTTGTATGAAGGTGCCGTACTGCCGCAATTTAGATTTGAAATCCTGTCTCTTATCGGATTTCTCATTCTTACCGTGATGATCTCGCAGTTCTTCTTTGTAACGCAAATGGCGGCTGCCAGACGTAGAGAATGGATCGCGTACAGTATTAAAGCCAGTCAATATGTGGAAGCCTTTCAAGAAAAATGGTTATCCGATAACGCGAAGACCAAAGAAGATTTTCTGGGGAGTTCTGACATTCAATCACTGGCCGATCTAAACAGCAGCTTTGAAGTTGCGCGACAGATGCGTCTATTCCCAATCGGTACTAGGGGAATTCTTTTGCTAACAGCTTTTCTTGTGGTTCCATTTCTGCCGCTACTTTTAACGATGATGCCGTTATCGGAGATGATTAACCGTGTGTTCAAAATTTTAGTGTAAGAAATTAAGGATTTATTATGAAATGGAATCGATTGTTTGGACGCGCATCACTTGTAGTGTTGCTGTTTTTGTTCACAAACCTTTGTCAATCGCAAACACAAGAGACACCGCCGCATGATGCTAGTGATCTTGCAAAGGCGACTCAAAACCCCGTTAGCAATATCGTTTCGATTCCATTTCAATTCAATTTCAATTCAGGCGGAGGGTTTGAAGATAAGACATTCTTTAATTTGAATATCCAACCAGTCATTCCTTTCAAAGTCTCGGAAGACTGGAATTTGATCGCTCGTACAATTGTTCCTGTTGTAAGTATTCCCGTGGAAGAACTTCGATCCAGCGGAATCGGCGATATACAAGAACAGCTTTTTCTTTCTCCTTCAAAACCCGGAGGAATCATTTGGGGCTTTGGCCCGATTTTTTCTCTTCCAACAGCCACTGCTGATGTTTCGCGCACAGGCTCCTGGGCAGCAGGTCCAAACGCCCTTCTTTTAAAAATGACCGGCCCATGGGTGCTTGGGGTGCTGGCAAACCAACTTTGGACTTTTTCAGATGAAGGTGATGATCCGGAAGTGAATCAACTCCTAATTCAGTATTTTGTGAATTATAACTTCGGAAAGGGCTGGGCGATCACAACTGGACCCTCAATCACTGCAAACTGGGACGCGCCGGATGGTGAAGAATGGACCGTGCCGGTGGGGATTGGAATTTCACGCACTACCGTTCTGGCAAAAAGGCCAATGACTGTGGGCATCCAGTATTATCGCAATGTTGAACATCCTTCTGGTGCCGCTGCCGACACGATTCGTTTCATTGTTTCGTTGATTTATCCTGGCGGTCATTGATTGCAGAACAAAATGATGAACAATTCAAGAGCGAATTGATTCATCAGCCAGTCCGGCCTGCACAGCAAATCGGATTAATTCGGCTGACGTTTTTATTCCCAGAGATCGCATCATTTCATATTTATATGTTTCAACGGTGCGAGCAGAAATATTCAGTATGGCTGCAGCTTCCTTCATACTGTGTCCTTCAGATAAAAGACGTAAAACTTGGCGTTGACGGTGTGTCAACTTAGAGGCAGGATTTTTTTCTAATTCATTTAATTTGCCAAGAGCAGCTTTGGTAATCGATGGAGAAAGATAAATATTCCCTTTTTGTACTTCCTGAATGGCCAGAATTAATTCCTCTCCAGCAGCCTCTTTCAGGAGATAGGCAGCAGCCCCTTCCTTGATAGCCTCTTGAACTAAATGCGACTCCGCATGCATCGTAAGAAAAATAACCGCAGACTTGACTCCTTCTTTTCTTAACTGATGCAAGGCATCAATGCCGTTTAATAAAGGCATCGAAACATCTGTCACAATGATATCGGGTTTAACTTCGCGGGCCACTTTAATCAATTCTCTTCCGTCAGCCACAATTCCGACAACTTCATAGTGGTCTTTCAAAAGATTGCTTAAACCTTGAGCGACAATCGTATGATCATCAGCAATCAATATCTTTGTTCGATCCATTCGTCCCTCTCCGTTGATTTCAAGTCAAAGGTCTTTTCCAGTGAAGCATATTGTTGGGTCTTAATGGAATTGACACATGCAAGGTGGTTCCATTTCCGATTTCACTATCAATGCTAAATTCTCCTTGTAGGAGTCGTACACGCTCTTCCAAACTGATCAAACCGAGTCCTCCCTTTTTCTTGGATTCATCCAACTGAAATCCCTGTCCGTTATCCACGATCATCAAATCCAGCGATTTTGAACAAGACTTGAGGCGGACGTTTACAAGTGTGGCTGCAGAATGGCTGACAACGTTATGGAGCGCTTCTTGTACCATGCGGTATACACACAAAGCGACTTGCCTTGGAATATGATCCACATCTCCCGATCGGCTGACTTCAGCTTTAATCGCATGCAGGCTTGAGAGTTCAGTGCATTGACTTCGTATTGCTTCAATAAGCCCTAAACGTTCAAGAATTCCGGGATGCAGTTCATGTGATACGTTCCGGATACCTTTTGCAATTTCAAAAATTCTCTCTTGAAGTGTAATAAATTCTTGCGATATTTCACTTTCAGGAGTGTTTAGCCTTCTCCTGATGCTGCTTAAAGAAATCGCCAGTGCTGCGACCTGTTGATTGATGTTGTCGTGTAGATTTCTTGCGATCCTTGATCGTTCCGTTTCTTGGGCATGAATCAGCCTGTCCGAAAGATCGCGAATGTATTCGTTACTGGACTGTAAAGCAGTCTCTTTTTCTCGAAGTGCTTCTTGTGCATTACGGCGATCCAGCGCAAAAGAAAGCAATTCCGCAAATGAACCAATGAGTTCACGCTCCTGCGATAAAAAGGATTTCTTCTTCCGATAGATGATCTCAACGATTCCATGTTTTTTATTCGTCAAATCAAAATGGGCTGTGAACACCCATGGAGTATTAATGAAATCTTTGGAAACAAAATCAAAATCATCAATCTGAATCCGTGCTCCACAGATTTCTGGATATTGACAAGCGCCGGGCAGGATGGAAACCAATTCACGCAGCATATCCGGAATGGATGATTTCGGATTGTGTAGAATTCTTATTGCTGTATGAAAAACGAGAAGTCTCTTTAGCTGATTACGCACGCGTTTATTTTCCGGACGTTTCCCTTCTGTAGGTGAAATAAAAGCTTCGGCCGAAAAAGACATCGGATTGAATGGAATAACTCTGTTCAGGTTCACGCTGCACTCTCCAACCCTAAACATCCCCAAGTTTCGGTTACTCAGCGATACAACACATAAAGCTCCCGATCGCTGAATTCATTCTGATACTGTATTAGTTCTAATGACGTTGAACAATTGGACTTTAGTCGTAGTTCGCCTTCCATCTAAATCAGCTATATTGGACAATTGAATGGGACATTTTTGATGATGGAGAACCCAAAAGGGGCGGCAACCCGATATGCCTTGATTCCCGTCGTTCTACTTTTGATTGTCGCGGGGATTCAAATCAACCTCGCGTTTACAAAAGATCTAACCCCCTGGAAAGGTGGCGGTTTTGGAATGTTTTCCACGACGGATGCGAATATGTTCCGGACTCTGCGCGTATATGTTAGCGCTCCTGAACGCTCCGAAGAATTGCTCCTAAAGGGTAACCTTGAAGATCTTGCAGTGTCCGCACAAATGTTCCCTTCCCACTGGTTTCTGGACAAACTCGCAGAAGGAATATTGAAGGATCAGCGGAAACGCAATTTACCCGTTGAAAAAATTGAAATCGATGTGTGGCGTCTGGAATTTGACATACACTCCCTGCAACCTAAAGGCAGGATTATCCGCAAATATTCTTACCCTCACAATTAATAAAGAATGCTTTCCTGGATACGGCCAATTACAAATATTAATCACTGGGACATCCTTCTGCGTCTTACATTGATTGAAATTATCCTTCGCCCTGCCGGACCATGGACGGTCCTTCCTTTTATTCTCCTTTTAGCGTGTGCGGGAATTATCTTTACTTCACTCCTTCGCTCACCACTTTTGTGGCTGATCCTATTTGCCTTAATAGGAACGCGAATCATGTTGGATTGGCCAACTCCCGACAACCACATTTATTTGCTAGCGTATTGGTGTTTGTTATTATTTTTTTCGCTTCGATCACCACTTCCCGATGTCACCATAAAATCGGGAAGTAAATATCTGATTGCTTTTGCTTTTGCGCTTGCTGTTCTTTGGAAATCGATACTCTCGCCAGACTATATTGATGGCCGATTCTTCAGAGTAACTCTACTAACGGATGAACGTTTTGCAGCTACTTCAATGTTAATTGGAGGACTTACCAAGCAAGAATTAAGAGAGAATAGAGAATACCTGCTTCCGCTTCCGGAAGGAGCAGAACTTTTGGATCCTCCGCAATTGATTGAGCCGCCGCGTCTGCGCGCTTTTGCTTTTGCGGCAACATGGGGAGCGCTTTTTCTGGAATCAGTTGTTGCGATTTTATTTCTACTTCCCGGAGCAAGACGTTTCGAGCGTCCACGTCACATCGCACTCTTGTTGTTTTGCCTTGCGACTTATCCCTTTGCTCCTGTTGCAGGTTTCGGATGGCTCTTATTAGTGATGGGACTCGCGCAATGTAATCCAGATCAAAAAGTGTTCAAAGCACTCTATATTATTTCGTATTTCCTTGTCTTACTCTTTGCGGAAATACCCTGGGCCGGCGCGATACTGGATTGGATGAATCCATGAGTTCACGAGTGGAGATCTTCTTTAAGTATACTTTTGTTAATTGCAAATGCAGCCTTCGCTCCTTCTGCGGCAGCAACGATCACCAATTGCAGTTCTTCAGAAGCATCTCCAGCAACATACAAGTTTGGAACACAACTGACTTGGTAGGAATCCGTTTTGACCGCTCCTTTTTCGCTGAATTCACAGCCCAATTGTTCTGGAAGATTCGAGCGCTGTCTTTGACCAAGAGTGAAAAACATTGCAGAAAAATCGAGCGTATTGCCATTAGTGAAAAGTATCTTTTGAATCTTTGATTGACTTGACTGAATGCTGGCAATCTTATCTTCTAAAATTCTAATAGAGTGCTTTTCCAGATCTAACTTTTCCTCAGCAGATAATTCCGCAGGACCATCTGTACAGAGCGTAACCTGATTCGTCCAATTTTTTAGGTCCAGTGATAAGGCATGCCCTCTACTACCATTTCCATAAACAACGATTGGTCGTCCCCTAAATTCCCATGCATCGCAATAAGGACAGTGAAAAATCGAACTCCCATAAAGTCCTTCAAAGCCAGCAAATTCAGGCAAATTATCTACAACTCCAGTCGCTAATAATAATTTGCGGCATGACTTTCGAGTTTGATCCTTCAAAACCACTTCAAATCCTGTTTTGATTACGAGTACATTGATTACTTCGGTAGCAAGATAGGTGACCGTTTTGTACGGTTCAAACTGGCTACGAGCAATATTTAAGAATTCACCGGGAGAAGTGTTGTCCCGTGTTAGATAGCCATGCAGAGCATGGCTTGCAGCATTTCGAGGTTGACCAGAATCACAAATAAGTACTTTGCGTAAGCAACGTCCTAATACAAGTGCCGCACTCAGTCCGGCGGGACCTCCGCCAACAACAATTACGTCATAATCTTGCATCGCACCCGTATCTTTAGCGTTCCGGCTGGAGCCACCTTTCGCGATCCCAGTTTCGATGCTTTGCAATTGCATCAATGAAATTTGCCGCAACTTTTGCAGCGGATCCTTCCGCACCGATTATCACGGCTTCATCTTTTGCAGATTTTGATTCTCCTGGTAGTTGAGTGGAAACACGTGCGGCGTCAAGCACGTCCTTTCCCGTACCGGTTGCTGCAATTGCTTTGCAATGCTTGTACGCTTCATAGACGAACTCGAGTGCTGCAGGATGGCTTTTGAATGCATCACTGCTGGATTTTCCGCCAACAACGTAGACGGAATCAAACAATACCGAACTTGCAGTCAGCAGACTGAAATGAATTTTGATTTGATTTCCATTTTTTGTCGTTAAATATCCGAGCCTTGGTGCAATAATTTTTGCATTAGCACCAGCATTTGTCAGCGAATCAACCATTGTATTTAAGTCCGCATCATCACAACCATCTGCTGCAAGAATTGCGATCTTGCGCGTTTTGATATTGTCTTTTGGTGCGGAAAGTATGATGCTCAACGCCGCAGAGGGTTTCATATTTTTTGCCTTACCAGGTTGAACTTCATTGATATCCTTATCCGCTGGCACGCTTTGATTCAAAGGCTTCCCAGTATTCACCGGAAGAGAAATACCAAGCCCTTCCGCAACTCGTTGTGCCAGACCTGTGTCCACCTGCGACAAAATCGCAAGCATTCTTTCCCGAATATCAGGCACTTCGACTTTTCCTAGTTCAAAACGGAAAGCACGCACAATGTGATTCCTTTCAATGTCTGTCTGACTTAGATAAAAAAGACGGGCCTGACTGAAATGATCAAAAAAGCTCTTACTTCTTTCGCGAATTTTCGGCGAATCCATTCTTTCTGGAAAGGAAACAAACCCCGCCATGTCCTTGCCAGCCTGGAAAGGACATCCTCCACCCAGAGAATTCGGCTCATAGGCAGCTTTGCTTTTGTTTATGGTGTGACGCATGAACCCATCGCGTTGATTATTATGTACAGGCGCCGTCGAACGATTGATAGGAATTTCGTGAAAGTTCGACCCACCTAATCGAAGTAATTGCGTATCTGTATAAGAAAACAATCTTCCTTGAAGCAGTGGATCATTTGTAAAATCGATACCCGGCACAATATGCCCTGGATGAAATGCCACCTGTTCGGTCTCTGCAAAAAAGTTATCTGGGTTCTGATTTAGAGTTAGCCTTCCGATCCGCTGGACAGGAACTATATTTTCAGGAATTATTTTAGTGGGATCGAGAAGATCAAAATCAAAAGAATGTTCATCTTTCTCTTCCACAATTTGCACGCCAAACTCCCACTCTGGATAATCACCAGCTTCTATTGCTTCGAATAGATCGCGACGATGAAAGTCTGGATCCTTTCCGGAAATTTGTTGAGCTTCATCCCATAAAACTGAATGCATACCCATTAAGGGCTTCCAATGAAATTTCACAAAACGAGACTCATCATTTGCATTAATTAATCGGAATGTATGTACACCGAAACCTTCCATCATCCGGAGGCTTCGCGGAATAGCACGATCTGACATCGCCCACATGATCATGTGAACGGATTCTGGCATTAGCGAAATAAAATCCCAAAATGTGTCATGCGCTGAAGCTGCTTGTGGAATTTCGTTATGAGGTTCCGGCTTTACCGCATGAATGAGATCAGGGAATTTGATTGCATCTTGAATAAAAAAAACAGGAATATTGTTGCCAACAAGGTCAAAGATTCCTTCGTCGGTGTAGAATTTAACCGCAAAACCTCGCACATCTCTGGCTAAATCACTTGATCCGCGAGAACCTGCTACCGTAGAAAAACGCACAAATACGGGTGTGCGTTTATTTGGATCTTGAAGAAAGTTCGCCTTCGTCAGGTCGCTCATTGGTTTGTATACTTGAAAATAACCATGGGCGCCCGTGCCGCGCGCATGTACAACCCTTTCTGGAATCCGCTCATGATCGAAGTGTGTGATCTTTTCACGAAAAATAAAATCTTCAAGCAGAGAAGGACCGCGTGGACCTGCTTTCAGCGTGTTTTGATTATCATTTATCCGTGTCCCTTGATTTGTTGTTAAAAGTTCCCCTGCCCCTGTTTCTTTATTTTGTTCGAGATCGGTTAGTTTTTCATTCTCATTATTCGAAGCTTTAAGCTCTCGTTTCTTGTCAGCGTTTTCTTTTTTCATTTTGTTTCCTTGGTTTTTGGATGATTTCACCTTTCCGTTCTTTTTTCGCGCGAGCTGCGGCAATTGCGGACTTAACATCTTTTTCTTCTTCCGGCGGTGGCAGTTGAGCCGGCAATTTCAACGCTTGAAGATGTAATTCCCTGGCCCATCCCGCAGTATGGTAGAGATGTTCATCTTCTTCGTCCTCGACTTCGTCATATGCACCCTTGAGCGCTTCTTTCTCAACTCCAGTAAGAGTTTCGCTGACAAGGCCTATTAATTCCCAATTTGAATGATCTTTTGTTTCTGCAAGAACCACACATTCCGCAGCGACGATTTCAGCGGCTTCTGGTTTTGCTGATACACCCGCGATCTCCATTGTTCTAACCAACGACAGTCCTGAATGCCGCACTACCACTCTCCCAGGTGTTTCCACTCCGGGATTAAGTCCAAGTTTCTTAAAAACATTCAACAGGACCTTTACGTGATTTTGGGTTTGTTCAAGATATTCTTCCCACTCTTTCTTTAAGTCTTCATTGATTACATATCGAAGAGCCGTTTCGTATACGAGAACGCCGCCTTGTTCAGTTTCGAGTGCTTCATAAAGCAGCCCATGCATCTGATCTTTGTCCACAATTCCTCCAGATTTGATTGCGTAAGAAAGATATGCCAGAAGGTAGGATTCGCAATTGGTTTAAATACAGGAAATCAGAGACTTATAGGGCTAAAGTTCCAATGTCGTATTTTACCGGAGGCTATATATTGGAAGGAAAATTACGTATCGAATGTTTGGATACATCTTGGAGGAAAACATGAGTTTTGCATGCAATCGGGTTGTATCCGTCTTAACCGTTTGAAACTCTATCAGGTTATAGTTTTCTAATTAAGATCAGAAACTGGTAGGGGCGGCCCTTGTGGCCGCCCAAAATTTTGTATCATTTCACCCAATGGAGAATGTTTCGAAGAATTGACCATCGCGGTTGTTGCGGTTCTGCATTCTTTCCAAGAATCCAGTAATCGTATAAATCATCAATCGTTCGATCGTTCTTTTTTAGCTCTATCCAGGTATTCACAAAGGCAGCAAAGTTCTGATCATTCCGAGCAACTGCATAGGCGATTGGAACCGTCAATATCCCTGGCTGCGGTACCACGACCGTAAATTGTGGATATAGCAAGCACCAGGAAGAGCCGCGCTGAGCGCTAATAAGAAGAACATCACAATCCTTTCGTTTTCCTTCAAACAAATCCATCGGTGAATCAATCGTCACTACCTTGGCATTCGGTGCGTATTCGCGGATTTTATCCTTGTAATAAGGAATGTCCGGAATCCCGATTCGAAGATGTTGAATGCTTAGAATCGACTCCCGATTTGCAAATTCATGTCGTCTGAAATCAGGAACAATGAAGGCTGCATTTTCATAAAGATAAGGTGAAGACAAAATAATTTGTCTGGCTCGACCGGTACTCACCGCAAAGCCTGACATCAAGATATCGCAATACCCGCTTTTTAATTGATCAATGACTTTGGTCCGATCCATCTGAACAAATTCCAGAGAAACATTCATTTCTTTTGCAAGTTGGTGTGCCATATCGACATCAAAACCAACAAGTTCATTCTTTGTGTTAAAAAAAGCATAAGGGAGACTATTAGGTAAGTAGCCGACCCGAAGTTTCTTCCGTTCATCAATTTGCGCCAGCAAAGATGTCATTTTGGTTTCTGGTAATGGGGGAACCGCGCGGAAGTCACGATACACCGTTGCTGCATCTTTACTCTTCAGGAGATGCATGGAACGGAGAACATCTCCTTTTCTATAACTGTTGTCCAAGACAAGACCAAATAAGAATCGTAGAGCTATGAGACTGAAGAAAGCAAAAAACAGCGTAATGAAAACATAACGAATCAATTTCTTTGGTTTTATGGTTAAAGTGTTGGTCATTGCATACGCGCCAAGGACCGCCAACACGAATGTATGCATTGCTGCAATTGCACTTCCGAAACGAGAGTTGATGACACCTGTCGCAAGGAATAACTGAAAGGTGTCGATCGGAATATGGAAAAAGTCTAATAGATACGGCACAGCGACATTAAGGTTTCCAAAAAATGTAAGTACTCCGGTGGTCGCAAGTTTTGATTTATCGAGCAAAGAAAAACTGGTATCACTAAACCATGCGGCAAAAAGGATGAAGCTTAACGAAAGAACTTTGCCAGAGTGGGGGAAATTAAACGAGGCAGGCACGATAACGTCCGGCAGGTTCGCGGCATCATTCCGTTCTGTTGAGTGACGTTGAATCAGATCTTTGCTTGAATCAACTAAAATAGGTAGAACGACGAATAGATCTCCTGTCATAAAAGCTGTAATCAACGCATCCGAAGTGCGCTTCAAAATCTCTTGATACCGAATTGATGTCAATGCAGTGACCAACCCTGGTAAAACCCATAACGTCATTAAAACCGCAATTGTGGCGTAAATCAGCAAGAACACCTGGACTCGCTCCAAATCCACCAACCTGAGTGTACCTGCCAGATTGGCACCAATCGCGAATAATCCGACTGGAGTTAACTTCACAACAAAGCGACTTATTTGGCTGAGGGTTTTTCGCGCGATTTCAAGCCATCCGATTAGCTGCTCCTTATTTTCGATTCCAATTAAAGCGATTCCGAGAGCTATGCTGAAGAAAACTACTGCAGGTACTATGCTATTAGCAAGAGAGAAAAATGGATTCGTTGGAATATACAGATCCAAGAAATCGAAAGATTTGGGCTCTTCTATCAATGATGTGCTGAAAAAAGATGCTGATTCCTGTCTTGGAAAAGCGAGAGGTACTGAGAAATACAAATAGAAGGGTGATTCCCCACAAAAGAAGGAGCAAACCCCCTACTTTCGTGAAAATCATTTTGCCTTGTTGTTTTGTAAGAGAACCTAACCCTGAGATCAGCGAGATAGTGACATATGGAAGAACCGTCATTTGAAGTAGACGAATAAATCCATCAGCAACAACACGAAGGGGTGCAATCATTTCTCCAAAAAAAAGCCCGAGAATGATGCCTAAAGAAAGTCCAAGAATAATTTGTTTGGAAAAGCTGATTGAAACAAATCTTTGGAAAATAGAGCTGGTATTTGCCAACGTTAGAAACTTCCTGTCGATGGAAGATGATAATGTGCCAATAACACGGTAACGTTGTCTCTTCCGCCTTTTTGCAAAGCAAGATTTACAAGAGACTCACATTTGTTTTGCGGAGGCTCAGTTCCTTTCAGAGTTTCTGCGATTTGTTCATCGCTAACCAGATCGGTGAGACCATCTGAACAAAGCAGTACAAGATCGTTATCTGCGAGTTTCAAATGATGGATCTCCACTTCAAGTTTTCCTCCATGATGACCAATTGCGCGTGTTAAATAATGTTTGAATTTGTGAGTTGCTGCCACCTCTTGAGTGATGTCACCTTTGTCTGCAAGAGCTTGGGCGAGCGTGTGATCGTGAGTCAATCGGCTTAATACTCCATTGTGCAACAGATAAGCTCTTGAGTCTCCAATATGGAAAATGAAAAGATCATCTCCAAAGGTGTAAGATGCCGTGAGTGTGGTCCCCATTTTTTCAAACTTTTCATCTTGTTCGGCGCGGCGTCCAATTGCAAGGTCCGCCTTACACAGGTAATCGACAGCACGCTGAATTCCTTCTTCCATTTCTTTTTCACGATATTCCGGGTGATCCAGCTTTAAGGCCCATTTCACAGATGAAAGCATGAGATTTACAACCGTTGTGATTGCCATACTGCTTGCTACTTCGCCGGCAGCAAGTCCACCGATTCCATCGGCAACTGCCATTGCATAAGCGTTTTCTTCATGATGTTCCGGCAAAAGTTCCGGCTGGACATTTGTCATTACCTTATGCATGTATCGTCCGGTACGAAGAATCAAAAATGCGTCTTCATTATTCATACGCATCTTGCCGCGGTCCGATACAGCACCAAAATCTACGCGAACTTCGGATGAAAAAGCCCGGGGTCGATCGATGTCTAATTGCTTTACCGGAAGAAACAATTCTTCTGTATCTACATCCGAAAAATTCCACATGTTACAACTCCTTACTTGAGGAAAATATCCTACTTTAGTTTATCTTTTCTATAGGACTTTAGCCCATGTATGCACACTGTTAAAGAGTGTATAAAATCGACCTGACTATTCAAATTCTTGACGACGGTTTAATAATCACGATTGGAGAAAGTATATGATGTCAAAATTCGTATTCCTTTTTATTTTTCTTGCAGCAGTCATCTGTTCTGCCGATGAAGTTCAGATGAAGAATTCAGACCGGATCACAGGACAAATAATAAAATCCGATGGTAAGACCCTCATTCTCAAGACTGCATATGCAGGGGACATTACTATTTCTCATGATGCCATTCAACAAATCACGTCCACAGAACCTGTATATGTATCCATGACTGACGGAAAGACATTGTTTGGAACGATTACGTTTACAGAGCGAGATATAACAGTAGAAACTACTGATGCCGGCACAGTTGTTTCTGCAGTTGCCACAGTCGCAGCGATCCGTTCCAAAGATAATTATTTTGCCGAAGTAGAGCGTTACGAACATCCCGGATGGGGAGATCTTTGGGGCGGTTTTGTTGAAGCCGGGCTCAGTTTAAGTCAGGGGAATTCGGAAACAATCAATTTTGCGCTTGGAGCGTCCGCGTCAAGAACAACCACAAACGATAAGACCAGTTTTTATGCGGCTTCACTGTATGCACAAGACAGCACAACGGGTGAATCAAGAACAACAGCAAACGCCATTCGTGGGGGTGGAAGGTATGAGTACTTCATTACAGAGAAGCTTACACCGTTTGTGTTTACGGATATGGAACATGATGAGTTTCAATTTCTCGATTTAAGGCTTGTATTAGGCGGCGGTTTAGGATGGTATTTGGTTAAGAATGACCGCTCACAGTTTCAGATATTTGGCGGCGGATCCTACAATTATGAAAATTTTGAAGTAGATGAAAGCAGAAACTCAGCTGAACTCCTCGTGGGCGAAGATTTTTCATATCAACTCTCCGAACGTGTTTCGTTTAAAGAAAGATTTGTAATCTTTCCCAATCTGAGTGATACAGGCGAATTCCGGATGACTTTTGATGCGGGCATTGTTACCAAAATGAACGACACGTTTGATTGGCATTTAACAGTCAGCGATCGTTACCTGAGCAATCCTGTCAGTGGTGCCGAGGAAAATGATTTACTTCTAACTACCGGAGTTCGAATTAGTTTTAATCCATAATATGAGAGCGTGCCTTCGCGGTTGAAAAGATTTAGTGTTTTAGATTCTTCGAATCATCAAGCATTCTCACAGCAAAATGAAATGTTGCACCGCCATTGGAATTGTTTTCAGCCCAGATACGTCCATGATGGGCTTCAATAATCGAACGCGCGATGGAGAGGCCTAGTCCCATACCTTCTTCTTTTGTTGTGAAAAATGAATCAAAAATTTGAGGCAGCTTTTCGGATGGGATACCGCACCCACAATCTGTGACAGATACTTCGATAGTATTGTTGTGATCATGTTTCGTTTGCACGGTAAGCTGTCGGATAGATTCTGAAGTATCCTTCATCGCATCGATTCCATTAGAAATCAAATTCAACAATACCTGTTGCAAATAGGCTGGGTCCCCGAAAGCCAATGGAAGACCTTGTTCAAAGTCTCTTCGAATTTGAACGTGCCTGCGCGTTGCATCTGCGGTTATGATCCTGAGCACATCTGAAGTAATTTGATTGAGATCAAATGGTTCCATGTGCATTTCGCGTTTCTGTAACAGCGATCGAACTCGTCGTATCGTTTCGTTTGCACGAAGATCATCCTGGCGAATATCTGAAAGTATTTCCCGAATTTCTTTCATCGGCGGTTGTTCAAAGTCTAATAAATTCATGATGGTTTCCGTGTTACTCATGATGGCAGCCAATGGTTGATTTACTTCATGAGCAATCATTGCGGTAAATTCACCCAAAATTGTAAGACGTTGCGCATGAGCAAGATGACGATTGGCCTCCTCTACCCGCTTGCGATCTGTAATATCGATGGCTGTGCCGATATAACCTAAGAAATCTCCATTCAGCGCCCGCCGAGGCACTCCTTTGGCGAACAACCACCGGTACTCACCATCGTTCCGACGCACACGGTATTCCATTTCAAATTCGTTATGCAAATCAAAGGCGGAGCGATAAACATCTAGACAATGTTTTAAATCATCGGAGTGAATACATTCTGTCCAACCATTTCCCAGTTCCCGTTCTACTGTACGGCCGGTGAAATTGAGATAAGTTTGATTGACGAAAGTGCAAAGCGTGTCGGGTCCTGTCATCCAAATCACAACCGGAGCAGAATTCGCCACATTCCGAAAACGTCCTTCACTTTCTCTTAGCGATTGCTCAACTTCATTCCTTTGCCCTATCAAGATTGCCACCAGATAAAGCGGCGCTGCTCTGATGATCAGAAAATTTTGCAAGGCGACTGCCGTTGCTGCCGGCGACTGCCCCGAAAATGGTCCACGAGCATTGAGTGCTGCATGAACGGCTAGAACAGCGATCGCTACGATTGCAGCAGAAGCGCCGAACATTCCAAACCGGATTGCTGCCCAAAACAAAAATGGAACAGGTGCGAAGAATAACGGCTCAGCAAAATCTGCTGGAAAGAGATTCCGAATGGAAGGCGAAATAGCCCGACGCGAGAAGCCCGATGATCAATAACCCGGCCTCAATACCACGCTTCGTGGACGGGAGTTGAATCTTCCCAGGATGGCCAAATACCCAATATAAAACTGCTGGTGTCAAAACCAATTGTGTCGTCACATTTCCAAGAAACCAGCGTCCCCATGCTTGCCAATAATCATCACCAAGCATGTGTCGAGCTCGCAGCACCTGCCAAAAGCAGCTGCTGCAGGAATCATTAAAACTGCGAAGAAAAAGAACAATAAATATTCTCGTATCGTTTCAAAACGGATGGGATTCTTGTTAACGTGGCGCAAAGCGAAAGCTGTCAGTACCCCTTTTGCGGAATCAATCGCGAATGTTGCGAGCAAAAACCATAAAGGAATATTGTGAGCGACTTCTGCGAAGATTCGAATTGGAAGTGGCGCGAAAACAAAAATCCACCATCTTCGCGGATGACTGCGCATGAGCGCACAAAGCAGAACCGCATCCGGGAACCAGAAAGGAGAAGCGGTAGTATTGCTGAACGACATTCCATATCGATAAGCAAAATAGAATGCCGTTTCGAATAAACAGAACCACAGAATATTTTCAATCAGGGGGCGGTATGCGGTCAGAGGGGAACGTTCTTTCAAGGCTGTCTCAACGTTTTTTGATTTTCATTTCCTAAGCTAGCATATCCTAAGACTCGCCTTCTATTCAGCGAATGATTTCATTGCTCTTTGAATCGCTTCAAGGAGTTGATGTCCTTCAACAGGCTTTCTCAAAAACGGAGCGCCTGTCTGCTCAATTCGTTTGCGAATGCTTTCATCGTCATGCGAGGTGATGAAAACGATAGGGATTCTGAGTCCCATATCTATGAGATGTTGCTGTAGTTCAGGCCCACTCATTCCATCAAGTTGTACGTCAAGAATGAGGCACGATCTTATTTCGTTCTTTTCTTTTAGGAATTCCATTGCGGAAGCATATGCCTTGGCCCTGTATCCCATTGATTGTAGTAATCTGCGGATTGCCTTTCGCACTGAAGGATCGTCGTCAATCACATGGATCAAAGTGTCTTCAATTAAAGGCATCATAAAATATTTGCCTTGTTTATCTAGAACTTGACTTGATGTGGGCAGCGCTGAAGCTACAATCATTCACAATATCCTCTCATTTTCGTTGTCAAAGCTCCTGCCTACAATGTTGAGCCTGCTCGCTGCATTCTTCAATTGTGGCGTTGTCACCATTCATTCTTCCTCTAAATGTCATGTCGGACAAGATGGACCTTAGTCCAACACTTAAAGAGACATCCGTAAAATGTTACGCAGGCTTAACAGTAGAGAAATTGACAGGATCATTAGTAAGGGATAGAATCAAGTTTCCGTATTCTTTCCTTGGATCCTCTATGCAGCACAATGACCCACATCAACGCACGAGCTTCAATAGTTCCGTCCCTGTTGTTTTTGTGGTCGATGATGATCTTTCAGTACAAAAAGCACTCTCGCGCCTTTTAAGATCTAAAGGTTTTGAAACCAAGTGCTTTTCATCTCCCGTTGAATTTCTTCAGAATCATGACAGCTCAATACCGGGGTGTGCAGTGCTCGATGTTTCAATGCCCGGACTCAATGGATTGGAATTACAAGAACAACTGCTGCTAACTGGCTGTCAACGGAGCATCATATTTCTAACAGGTCATGGAGATATCCCAAGCAGCGTTCGTGCAATGAAAGGCGGTGCTGTCGACTTTCTTACCAAGCCTGTATCAGGCTCAGATCTCCTGAAAGCAGTAAATAAGGCGATTGAGCAAGATTCAATTACTCGTAATGAAAGAAAACAATGGGAAGTAATCAATCAACGTCTGGCGAAACTCACTCCAAGAGAGTTTGAAGTTATGGAGCATGTTGTTTCTGGAGAACTCAACAAGCAAATAGCAGCTGAACTTGGTCTGGTTGAGAAAACCATTAAAGTACATCGTGCACACGTGATGGAAAAAATGGAAGTTCAATCGCTGGCTGAGCTTGCAAGAATCGCCGAGCGTTTACAAATCGGACCAAAAATCAACATTTGAGTCGCTTCAATTGGACTAAAGTCCAATTTACAGGTATCCGTATATCTACTATCGTACTTTTGCAAAGAATAGCAGGCCGGGCTCTTGCTAGGCTATTCACAATAACTGTCTAATGAGATTGGAAAAATTCTTCAGAATACTCGGGTTTGCTTCGATTGGAATCTATGTCTTTGTGCGTCTACACGGGTTCCTCTGGAATTATGCTGCCGTCGAAGCACAAACTCAGAATCTTCAGGACAAAACAATCACAGAGGATTCACCAGATTTTAGTCTCTGGGATTCAAAACGGATCCAGGCTTATAAAGAATCGCTTCTGAATAATTTTGACCCTCCGGCGGCGATACTACGAATCAATCGTATCAACCTTGAAGTGTCAGTATTCGAAGGAATTGATGACATTACACTCAATCGCGCCGTCGGTCGTATTCCCGGAACATCAGAAATCAACGGTAGCGGTAATATTGGAATCGCCGGACATCGAGATGGGTTCTTTCGTGGACTGAAGGACATTAACCTTGGCGATACGATCGAACTAGTCACGTCCAACGAAAAACGTCTCTATGCAATTGATGCAATTCATATCGTCAAACCTGAAGACGTTTGGGTTCTCAATCCCAGACCGAATCCATCTCTCACACTTGTTACTTGTTATCCGTTTTATTTTGTAGGGAGCGCACCAGAGCGCTTCATCATTCAGGCCTCGTTAACCAAAAATTCAACTAACGTGACATCAAAAAATCCTTAGGAGGTAATGTATATGCGTGGGTTTACAATTGCGATACTGTTTTTTGCGGGAATGCTTGTATGCTTGAGTCCCGCTCAAGCGCAAGTGACGACAGAAGTCAGACAAGGCACAGTAGTTTCCGTAGATGGAAACCACCTTGTAATCAAATTTTCAACGGGCGAATTAAAAAGCTTCGATGTACCCGAAGATTTCCGGTTTAATGTGGATGGAAAAGAAGTTTCTGTTCATGAATTGAAGCCGGGGACCGCTCTTTCCAGAACGATTACTTCGACCACTTCACCTACAACTGTTTATTCAACTGAGATCAAACAGGGGAAAGTTTGGCACGTGCAGCCCCCAACACTTATCGTAACGATGGCTGATCGCACGAATAAACAATTCGTAGTTGATGATTGGATCCGCTTTACCGTAGATGGCAAGGAAATGACTGTCTATGATCTTAAGAAGGGAATGAATCTGACAGCTACTATTTACCATAAGAACCAAAGCACCGTTGTGACAACAACTCCTGGTGGAGTTTCTGGAAGTGCTCCGGCTGCAGCTCCCAGTCCCGCTCCAAGTCCTGCTCCCGCTCCTGCTCCGATGGCAGCTTCGTCTGACGACGACGACAGCCCGGCACCATCGACTTTGCCAAAAACGGGAAGCCCCATCGCAGTATTCGGGATTCTGGGAATCGTATTCCTTGCGTTTTCCTATGGCCTGAAAATTTTCAAGAAATAAGCGATGTATTCGCGACCAACTGGTCAAAAAGCAATCAAGGGAAGCAATGGGGGCGGGCATGAACCCGCCCTTATTATTTTTCCGCCTGAATACTACTCCACAGTTTGCTCGATCTTATTTTGCTCAAAACAAGCGGAAGCTGAACATACCTAACCCACCCGCCTTTTCATAGATTTAGATGTGCTGTGTGCGCCAGGATAGATTTTTGCAAATGCAAATACAGCAAGCCTAACCGAACGAAGAAATAGACTGGTTATTGATCTTTCGTCTTCTAGCGGATGAACGGGGAGGTTACCGTGGCTGAATCACCGAACAAATTGGTTGTTTTTGCGCAACAGCTCAGCCGCCTTAGGATCAATTCCAAAGGCGGGCTGAGTCTGCTGTGCATGCATGTTCGCACTTCCAAAGGTCATGAAGAATATCAAAGAAATTATCTCTCTTTTTCTAACAGCTTGGCTTCGCAATAGGGCATCAAGAAGATACCATTTTTAGTCCGGATGGAATATTGGACTTTGGTGCAATATCCCCCAGCCGGCTGGGCGCCCGAAAATCTTGCCGCTACCCATGCTAGTACTATACTCATAGTACTAGTCCAATTGGAAGGCTTGCTTGATCTTACTCAAAGACGCCTGCATTGAGCTCCATGCTGACGTAACAGGTGCCGCCACTTGAGCGCCTTCCAATGCCTGACCGATTTGCGCTGCCTGATCAACCACTGTACGTGCTTCCGCCGTTGCGGGATCCGAATCTGCAAGACGGTCCTTTAATGTCTTCGAACTCTTGATGAGTTGATCAATATCATCTTTGTAGATTTCTTGCTGCTCATCTGGAATTGTCTTGTCCTTGTCAATTTGTTTCTTGAGTTGATCCGCTTGCTTTGCTAGTAAATCGGCAGCCTTTGCTGCTTCACCATCATTGATTCTGCGAAATGATGCGCCTTCAGGGACTGGAAAATCCGTTCCATAAGCGTTCGCTAACTTTTTCAAGTCGACTGCAAAATGATCAAATTCACTCGCACCTTTTGTGCCAGGATGATTCGATAGGAAATTGCTAATATTGGTTGCTTTTTCGAGCACAACACCCACTTCACTACTTGCGGAATAATCCGGTTTAAAGCGTTCTTCCAAATCTTTTGTATTTTCCTGGAAGTCGTCAAGGGCTTTTGAAATATCGACTTCGCCTTTTGGACCACGCCAAATTGCATGTTTCAAATTGTTTTCCATTGCATCTTCAAAACGATCACGCCCATGATCGACATTGTCGATTATCTCTTTAACTTCCTTGTCTGAAAGCCGTTCCCCTGTTTGGGCAAAAACAAAACCAACTACTCCGAAAATAAGAAGTGTGAGCATTAAAATTTGTCGCATTGATGCCTCCATGAAATGTTTTAAGACTGGCCAGATACACCGAGGATAGAAGGATATGTACCTGTGGTGCTTGTACATAGTAAACTAAATTCGTCTCAGGCGTTTATTGGACTAAAGTCCAATATCTGAGATCCATAATTTCTGCTCGATAGTCGTTTAGTTAATACATCTGAAAACAATGTCACAACGAAATCACGCCAGGCGCGAAAAGCAACAGACCAGATCTTACATAATTTGGTGGTTACCGTTGGCGTTAATCGGGGCTGCTGTTTTGGCCTATTTCGTTTTACGAAAATCGACGCCTCCGATCCCCGAACAAGCGCGTGTTTCTACGGTGAAGTCAGAGCCATCTTCATCACCTTCTGTTACTTTCGTATCGACAAAGAGCAATTCAACATCGGCACCTGGTCCTGCACCGAAAGGAATGGTATGGATACCGGGTGGTGAATTTTCAATGGGCAGTACTGCCGAAAGCGAATCGATGTGTGATATGCCCGGTCTGACGCGCGATGCATTACCAGTTCATCGGGTATATGTTGATGGGTTCTGGATGGATGCGACTGAGTTGACGAATGAAGAATTCGTGAAGTTCATCAAAGCGACAGGTTATGTAACCATCGCTGAACGCACACCCACTAAAGAAGAATTTCCTGACGCTCCGCCGGAGAATCTTGTAGCTGGTTCAATTGTGTTCTCTGCCTCTATCGAAGCAGTCCCATTGAATAATCATTATCAATGGTGGCGTTATCAGACCGGCGCAAACTGGCGCCATCCGCAAGGACCCGAAAGCAATATCAAAGGTAAGGAGAAATATCCAGTCGTTCATATTGCATATGACGATGCTCTTGCTTATGCAAAGTGGGCAGGCAAACGTCTCCCGACTGAAGCCGAATGGGAGTTTGCCGCACGCGGCGGTTTGACTGGAAAACTCTATGCATGGGGCGATGATTTGAATGCTCAGAATAAACCCATGGCAAATACGTATCAGGGGAAATTTCCAGTAGCAGACACTGGCAGCGATGGCTTCGCAGGAATCGCTCCCGTAGCTTCTTTTACTCCGAACGGTTATGGACTTTACGATGTGGGAGGCAATGTTTGGGAATGGGTCAGCGACTGGTATCGTCCTGATTATTATGCAGAGTTAGCGAAAGTTGGTGGTGTAACTAAAAATCCAGCCGGACCCGAATCGTCATTTGATCCATCCGAGCCCACTGAAAAAAAGCGCGTTCATCGCGGCGGTTCCTTCTTGTGCACTGATCAATACTGCACGCGCTACATGGTTGGAACCCGCGGAAAAGGTGAACTAAATACAGGTACTGATCACCTCGGTGTTAGATTTGTGCGCGACCCGAATACTAAAGAGCAAACCGCAAAGTAATGCATCCTCAAAAAGTAATACTATATTAATAGTAATCACAATCGGTCACACCCAAGCCACTGGACTAAGGTCCAATATCTTCACAAGGCCAAAGATATTACTTTGGGAGAACGACAAACCAATGAATAAGCGGCCCAGACCCAATAGCAGGCCGCAGTTCTTGTTCTAAGGCTCGGGCGTTGCTTTACGAACCTCAATAATTGATAGGAGAACATCCATGATGAAATTTCTGAAGATTGGCGCAATGTTGCTGCTTCTGGGATTGACCGCAACTGCCGTGGCACAAACGGCATCGCCTGGCGCCGAGTCGAGTTCCTCCGCGGAAGGCGCCAGGGAACTGACGATTCCTTACAGCAAAATCTTCACTTTCTTTCTAGTGATGCTTGGCCCGATTAAATTATTGGGACCCTTTGTGAAGATTACAAAGGGAATGGACGATGCAACATCGAGACGCCTCGCACTAAAAGGCTTTGTCATTGCGTGCCTGGCGGGTTTGGTCGCAGCACTCTTGGGACAAAATCTCCTTTTCAAATGGGGAGTTTCTTTGCCAGCGTTACTACTTGCAGGCGGTTTGATTCTATTGCTCATCGCATTGAAGACTGTGTTGTCGCAGTATGAACCCCATGCTGCTCCTTCCGCGGAAACTGAAGAAGCCGAGGTCACTACCCTTCGAAAAGGTCTGGCATTCTCACCTTTGGCATTTCCTAGCATCATCACACCATTTGGAACCGCCGCACTGATTCTGATGCTTGGCGCTTCGGACAAATCACGAGATTTCAACATTTTGGGAATTTTTCTATTGGTAATGATTCTTAATCTGATTGCTATGTGGTTTGCGCGACCGATTCTAAAGCACGGCTCAGGCGTACTTGGGGTACTAGGCGCAGTGCTGGGAGTACTCCAGGTCGCATTAGCCATTCAGATGATCATGGCGGCCGCCCGTCTGCTCGGAGTGCCAATGCCTCACAGTTTATGAAATTCTGCAGACTGACACTATGACCAATTCAAATTCTAATTGCTCAAGGAGGACGTGAATGAATTCACTGAGTACGTTGACGAACATGATCTCTAAATACTGGTGGCTCTTGCTTCTTCGTGGAGTCGCAGCAATTCTGTTTGGAATTCTTGCTTTTGTTTGGCCAGGAATGACAATTGTGTTCTTGATCACCCTCTTTGGTGCGTGGGCCCTCATTGATGGTATTTTTTCCCTCGTGCTTGGAATCAAGCAATATGGTGAACAGGAACGATGGTGGGCAACTTTGATTTCAGGCATTTTGAGTATTGCAATCGGCATTCTCACATTCTTATGGCCTGGCACTACCGGGTTAGTATTGCTTTGGTTTATTGCATTTTGGGCAATCATCACCGGAATCTTTCATATCGTCGCAGCCATTCGATTGCGGAAGGTGATCGAAACAGAATGGCTTCTAGGATTTAGTGGCGTGATGTCACTATTGTTTGGGCTTATTTTGATTTTACGCCCGGGAGTCGGCGCGCTAGCAGTCATTTGGATTATTGGTCTTTTCGCTATTATCAATGGTGTGATTTTGATTGCTTTGAGCTTGAAGGTAAAAAATCTCGGCCAGAGATAGAAACGACAACAACTGCTCTAAAAGAACTCAACCGCCAAGACGCCAAGAGTATGACAAATATTCTCCGGAAACTAAATCTTTCCAATGTTGTATAAATGTAGACTTTAGTGAAAAATAGTACGTCAAGCATTACTGCCAACGACCGGGAAGGCTAAAGACTGTGAGAAAACAATCTAGTATGCAGGACCGAATCGAATACGGAACTTGCGCAAAGAAGCCGCACAAAAAGGTTTGAATCCGAACCTTTGGTTCAATAACGTTGAACGGGTTGCTGCCGAGCGCATCGGACAGGAAACAGTTACATATGTAAGCAATATCTTCAAATATTATCTTGCCTATAAACTCGTCCAGGAGGAAATAGCCGATCGACAGAAAGCCAAGCAGCAAATGGAGAATAAACCAAAACCCAATTGAAACTAATATAGAGTTGATGATAGCCGGATTTTTTCATGGCAAATTCCAAATGCACTAAAGCTGTTCTCATTTTTGCTGCAGGTATTCAAACGGATCTCGCTCTTCGAGGATTCACCAAAAGATTTTCGGAATTCCTACAAATTCCGTCCCTGACTTCTGATGTTACCGCTGACGCTGATGTACATCTTTTCAGTACGGACATAGATCTTCGTTCGAATTCGAAAAGATCAGAAAGCATCAAAATCTTTACACACGCTCAAACCGGTGCATCCTTCAGCGAGCGATTGCAAAACGCAATCGCAAAACTTGCTCAAACTGGTTATCAACAAATCATTGTTATCGGTTCCGATTGTCCGGAACTTCAATCCAGGGATATCAAGACAGCCCTTGCGCAACTCTCAAAACATCGACTTGTCATCGGTCCGGATCACCGTGGAGGATGCTACCTCATTGGCTTTCATATTCAAGACAGCCATAAACTTTCAGAAATTCAATGGCAAAAAAACACCGATCGTGACCAACTTCAACATGTCTTCGGAGAAGAAAATACGTGCTTATTATCGGTTAAGCATGACATCGATTCGATAGAAGATCTTCGGCTTCTGGCAAGTTGCAAAAACAAAATCGGAGCCAGGGCTCGATCATTGCTGAAAGAACTGAAGCAGCATCATAAAAGTGATACTTTCCTTTCACTAATTCACCTGCCTACCGACATCCAGCGATCGCGCTGGCAATTACCACCTCCTTCCGAACTTCCATTTTCCTCTCCCGAAAACTGATAACACGCACCGGCATCCATACCGATCCTCTGCCGATAGCTCTACAAGGAGAGAAGAAATGAAGAAACTATTCATTTCTGTTTTGTTTCTTTTGATTGCTCAAATTGCATTTGCCCAGGAAGAATTGGAAGTAACTGTATCCGATTTATCGAATCAACAAGCAATCTCCGGAATTATGGTTCGCTTAGAAAACAGTTCTATTGGATATTCGATACAAAAGGCAACGAACACTCAGGGGAAAGCGCAATTCACAGCTCTTTCAACTTCCGGATCTTACACGGTATCTGTTGGTGAAAACGATCAGTATTTTGAGGCGAGAGCCGAAAATATTCTTGTTCGATCTAATAAGAAGTCGAGTGTGAATTTGTACCTACCGCGAAAAGAAAATAAAGCCGAAGAAGTCACTGTTGAAGGCAGAGCAACAACCCAACTCAACACGATTGATGCCGAAGTATCCTCCGAACTGGAAGCAGAAGAAATTGAAGCAATTCCAGTTGAAGGACGCGATGTTACACGCGTTTTGTTTCGTCTTCCAAACGTAACTCAGGCGACCGGCTTTTTTCCGGAAGCTCCAAACGTAAGTATCAATGGCGCTAATTCACTTTACACAAGTTATTTGATCGATGGACTGGACAACAATGAAAATTTTCTGGGCGGGCAGAAATTTGCAGCGCCAATAGGCATCACACAAAATGTTACGGTTTTGACGAGCAACTATTCCAGCGAATTTGGACAAAGTGGAAACGGAATCGTAAACATCACAACCCGATCCGGAAGTAACAATTTGAACGGCGAAGCATTTTACGTTGTTCGTCCAGGGCCGGCAATCGATGGTGAGTCAGAATTTGCTCAAAGAGATCTTTCCGGAAATCAAGTGAAGGACGGATTCCAACGGCACCAGGCAGGTTTTGCGCTCGGCGGTCCTATCGTTCGCGATCAGACGTTTTTCTTCATCGATGCGGAGCAAACTTTCGATTTAAAAGACAATCTCTTGAACAGCCCGCCACTGGGGGTGAATGAAACAGTGGGCGGAGAAAATCGTTTTACTCTGCTTTCCGGAAAAGTGGATCACCTCTGGAATGACGAACTGAAATCATCTTTTCGCGTGAATTCCGGATGGGTCAATATAGAACGTCAAGGAGGTGGATTAGAGGGCGGTGTTCAATTCCCTTCTGCTGCTAACAGTCAGGATAGAAATTCACTTCTGCTTGCATCAAAAAACACTTATCTGCACGGCAACTTCATGTCTGAAACAAATCTTCTCTACTCTCGTTTTCGATGGAATTATGGGCGCGGTGAAAATCCGGACAGCCCGCAAGTGACTGTGCTGGATCCCAGCGAACAAACAATTGCAGTTCTTGGACATCCGGGTTTCGTGTTTGATGAACTTGAAAATACGTGGCAGTTCGACCAAAAGCTGGATTATTACACGGGAAACCATTCCTTCAAATTTGGTGCCGGCGTGAAAACATCCGATCATTCTTTGCTGGGTGGTGGTAATGTAAACGGCAATTACCTTGTAAAGCTCAATCAGGATCAACTCGATCAACTCCGAACACAAAATCCAGGTTCAGCTCTGGATATCAACGATATTCCATCAGACGCCGAAGTTCTTAATTACAACGTTGAGCTGCGTACGAACTCTTTCGGCGCTCGGCAAAATGTTTACAGTTTTTATGCGGAAGATTTAATTTCATTGAGCAGCAATCTCAATTTAACGCTGGGCTTGCGTTACGATTACGATAATCTTTCAAAAGGCGGCTCAACGGATGGAGATGCAAATAATTTTGCGCCACGTGTGAGCCTGAATTATAGAGTAAATGATCGCAGCAGTTTTCGTGGTGGATATGGACTGTATTATGACAAAATCCTGTATGCAATTTTTAGCGATGCTCTGCAATTCAGTACTACCTCTGCGGATTATCAGAGCCAGATCCAGGAGCTAATCCGTCTCGGCATACTGCCCTCAAATACCGATGTAAATCGAGTCACCAATGACGGGAATTTGAGCGGCACTTTTTCAAATGTTACGTATCTCAACGGGCCGGGTCCGGAAGATCTTCAAGGACTTCGTGATAGCACATTCAGCAACGAACTTCGTATTCTGAATCCAGATGGTTATCAAAACCCCAGCACACATCACTTCTCTGCCGGTTATCAATTTCAAGTGAAAGAAGACCAACTTTTTTACGTAGATGTGATGCACACACGTTCTTACAATCTTTTTCGTTTGCGTGATTTGAATGCGCCATCGCCTTATCCATTAAATGATCCAAACAATGTCGTGGTTCGGACACAGGCCGAAGCAGATGCAACACGTGCGATTCCTATTTTTGTCGATGCACAAGGTCCGTATGCGATTATCAACGGACAGATCGTCCGGGGAATCGCAAGAAATATTGTGGTTACAGAAACTGAAGGCGAATCAAAATACTATGCAGCCAACTTCACGTATCAAAAAACGAGAGCGGATGATCAGTATTCATACTTATTGTTTTATACGTTATCTTCGCTGCGAAACAATACTGAAGACATTAATTTTCGCGCGGAAGATGCGAACAATTTTGAAGAAGAATGGGGAGCTTCGATCAACGATCGCCGCCATGTAATCAGTGCTGTTTTCGATTACTATCCGATCAATGATTTCTCATTTACAGTTGCGGCCTTGTTGCAAAGTGGACAGCCTATCAATCGCATTCCGGATGCAATCCTTTTCGGTACGACCGATCTAAACGGGGACGGCCGTTCGTTTGGTGATGCCTATGTCGGAAACAGCGATCGCTTTCCTGGTGAATCAAGGAATAACGATCGGCTGCCATGGTCGTATACATTCGATGTTGGGGCACAGTACAACTGGTCGAATCTGATCTTACGCGCAGACATATTTAATGTATTCAACGAAAACAATTTAAGCGGCTATTCCAACAACGCGACGCAGAGCAATCAAATTCAAGTTGGATCAAAAGCTTCGGGCATTTTTGTTCAGCGGAACGCTGCACCACCACGTCAATTCCAATTCACAGTGCGCTATCTCTTTTAAGCGTGCAACAAATGGATAAAAGCGTTCGTTGCAAGATCGCGATCTTGATTTTTGCTTCTTTGTTTTTAAGCCACTGCAAAACTCAGCAACAGACCCAAGATGTTGCCGCAATGAATTGGGATCAGATTCTTGCCTCGGCGAAAGGCACCAGTGTCACACTGATGATGTGGGGTGGCGATCCTTATATCAATGCATACATGAATAACTACGTAAAACCTCATCTACAAAATGACTTCGGAGTCACGCTCAATATTTCAGAAGGTCAAGGAAACAAAATCGTTCAAATCTTGATGACTGAAATCGAAGCAAAGGAAACTTCGAGCCAGATCGATCTTTGCTGGATCAATGGAGAAACATTTTATCAATTGCGCGAGATCCAGGGCTTATATGGACCTTTTACAGAGCGTCTTCCAAACTCAAAATATATCGACTGGCAAAACCCGTTCATCAACACCGACTTTCAGCAGCCAGTAAATGGGATGGAATGTCCGTGGGGAAATGTACAGCTTGCCATCATTTATGACAGCAGGCGGGTGAACGATCCTCCACGGAATATGGAGGAATTGGAGCTTTATGTAAAAAAGCATCCAGGGAAATTCACGATCGGAAATGATTTTACAGGAATGACTCTTGCTGAAGTCTTTTTTGATTGCGATTTCAGGAAGTAAGGCGGAATTGTCCGGACCGTTTAACAAAGAGAAATACGAAAAATATTCCGCCGAACTTTGGAACTACATCAATCGCATCAAGCCATATTTCTGGAAACAGGGCAAAACATTTCCGGATGCCGTCGCGCCGATGCATCAGATGTTTGCAAGCAGTGAACTTGATTTTACGATGAGCAATAATGATGGTGAAGTTGACAACAAAGTAATGCAAGGCCTATTTCCTTCATCTTCAAAAGCCTATGTTTTGGATTCCGGCACAATTCAAAATTCACATTACATTGGAATTGTAAATCGCTCCGGTAACAAAGCCGGCGGAATGGTCGTTTGCAACTTCCTTATTTCACCGGAAGCACAACTCGAAAAATCAAAACCAAATGTATGGGGAGATGGGACGGTTTTGAATCTCCAGCAGTTACCCGCGGATTGGCAGCAGAAATTTCAAAATGTTCCTGGCAGGAAATTAGCGCCAAAACGTGAGGAAATTAATTCAAAAGCTCTGCCGGAACTCGCCCCGGAATACATGATCCGGTTGTATGATGATTTCAGGAAACATGTAATTGAAAAGTAAGCTCAACACATCTGCTCTCTTTGTTTTTGCGTTATTCACCATAGTTCCATTATTCATGTCCTTTGGATATGCAGCACTTTACAGTGTTGGCCTTGCCGGCATCTTACGCCCTGGATTTACGATTTCTTACTGGATCACAACTCTCACTTCCAACGAAGTTATCTCATCTTTTTTGTTTAGTCTTTATATCGCGATCGTTTCAATGACAATCACGATTTCGTTGGCACTTCTTGTCGTTTCCATCTTAAAAAAAGAACTATCGCATGGATGGATTTCGACATTTTTTTATCTTCCGCTTGGAATCCCTGCAATCGTTGCTGCATTTTTTGCTTTTCAAGTTTTTGCCAGAGCAGGTTTGTTCTCCAGAGTCTTCTTTCAATTCGGCTGGATCACCCGAGTTCAAGAATTTCCTGACCTGATTCAGGATGCGTTTGGCATCGGCATCATCGCAACTCACGTTTTGATGGGGCTTCCTTTTTTCGCAATCTTGTTTGCGAACTTGAATGAGAGTGAAAATCTAGAAGAGCTGCACAGGCTGGCAAGAACTCTCGGCGCGAGCTTCGTTCAAGCGGAACTCAAAATTGCCATCCCAATTTTACTGAAGAGATCATTTCCAACGATTGTGCTGTATTTCATTTTCGTGCTTGGATCATACGAAATCCCGCTGCTCCTCGGCAGACAAAATCCACAAATGATCTCCGTCTTGTTAATCAGGAAGTTGCAGCGATTCAATCTTCAGGACATTCCAACCGCGTATACGATGGCGGTTCTGTATTTGATCCTGACTGGAATATTCATTGTTCTCTTGTTTAGAAAACGGAAACTGGCCTATGACCTCTAAACAACAATCCACTTCTATTGTCGCAGTTATACGTATTTGCTTTTCCTTTTGCATTCCTGGCATTACTTTCATTAACAAACAACTGGCAATATCCGAAAGTACTTCCGGATCAAGTAACAATGAACAATTGGTTGACGCTTTTCTCAGCGCACAGCAGTCTACTTTCCGGTCTGGCGATATCGGCAGGCATTTCGATTGCCGTTTCGGTTTCGGCAACAGCACTCGGATTTGTGACAAGTCGTGCCGTGGCGTATCATCCTAGAAATAATCAACTACTTTTTGCAGCGTATTTGCCGTACATTCTTTCACCTGTTATTTATGCGGCATGTATTTACTTTTCTTTCGTAAAACTGGGACTTGCAGGAAAAGCAAGCGGAGTCGTTCTGGCTCAATTCATCATTGCGTATCCATTCAGTGTAATTTTTTTTAGCGGGTACTGGAGCAGTCGTCTGAAATCATTGGAACAGCTTTCAGCAACTCTCGGAAGTGATACCTTTCAAACTTTCTTTCGAGTAATTGTCCCAATATCTCGGCCAATGCTGCTTGTCTGCTTTTTCCAAACATTTTTGATTTCGTGGTTCGAATACGGATTAACTACAATCATCGGGGTTGGAAAGATTCAAACGCTGACTGTTAAAGTCTATCAATATATAAATGAAGCCAATCCGTACTATGCTGCGGTGGCGAGCTGTCTGCTGATCATGCCTCCTGCAATTTTGCTCTGGTTTAATAAAAATTACATTTTCAAAAAGCCTGCATAAATGCTATTAAAAGTTGAAAGTTTGAATAAATCGTTCCAATCAGACAGAGTTCTTTCGGATTTAAGCTTTTCCTTGAATGAGCATCACAACCTTAGCATTGTGGGACGTTCTGGTTGCGGCAAAACTACGCTCCTTAAGATTATCGCGGGCTTGTTGGCGGGCGATTCCGGACAAATAGTTTTGCAAGAAACAATCGTAAATGAAGTTCCAGCGCATAAGAGAAATATTGTTTATCTTTATCAGGAAACGCTTTTGTTTCCTCATCTGGATGTTTTTGAAAATATTGCTTTTGGGTTGAGGTTGCGCAAACTTCCGGAAAAAGAGATTCAAGAAAAAACAGCTCAAATGATTCAGAGTTTGCAGATTGATGAGCATGCGCGCAAGATGCCGCATCAACTTTCCGGAGGCCAAAAGCAAAGAGTTTCTTTTGGACGTGCATTCATTGTGAATCCTTTGTTGCTGCTTCTGGACGAACCTTTCGGCAATCTTGACGCGGAGACACGCACTTCGATGCAGACATTTTTTCGTAACTGTTGCAAAGCAGTTCAAAATTACATCGATTTTTGTTACACACGATTTGAAGGAAGCGATCCTGATGGGTGACCAAATTGCTCTAATGCAGAAAGGTACGCTGGAAGTTTTTGACGATGTTCAGCAATTCATTCACGATCCTAAAACAGGTGTTCAGCGTGAGATCGAGTTTTGGGAAGGCTTGTTACAAAAACGACAGTAGGGACGGCTGTGGCCGCCCGGGCCGGCACAAGACCGGCCCTACGAAGACATGCTTATAAAAAACGATTTTAACCATTGCGAATCTTTGTACTGGGTATTCACTCAGCTATGCAACGACGTTTGTGATCATTGCTATAACCTTTCCGGGCCTGAAGGTTCACGCATCAGCGATGAAGAATGCCTTGCAATCATCGATCATCTGCCCGATCGAATCGATCGTTTAATCCTTTCGGGCGGTGAGCCGCTTGCGGAGCGGAAACAACTTTATTTGATACTCGACACTTTAAAGAAAAAATATTCCAACACGACTCAGATCATGCTTCAAACTAACGGCGATCTTCTGACAGAAGAAATTCTGGATACTTTAATTCAAAAAGGAGTGACTCGCTTCGATGTTGCTTCAATCGACAGTTACCATAAATACAAAGGCGAACGAAAAGAAGCACTCACGCAGCTATTTCGTTCGCGTGGGATGAGCGATGAAAACACTGATCCATTGATTGAAAAAGAAACATACCTCAAGAAAGATCGGATCAGTTATGGATTCTGGGGTGCCACGGAAGAAATGTGGCTTGGTGGAAATTGGGCACGAGGCCGCGCAATTCAAAAAGGGATTTGGAAAAAGGATCCGATGCACAACTTTTGCGCAATCCTTTCCGGTGCACGCGGATTCCTTGGGGGCTCAGAAGATATTCCGCAAGAAGTCTCAATTCAACTTTGGAAAATCAATCCGTGTTGTCCTGGAACACTCGAACCGATGGGTGATGCTCGTAAAGAGAAAGTTGCCGATGTACTGATGCGGGTATCGCGTTCTGAAATTTTCAAACAGTTAAATGAAGGTGCTCCATGGAAAATGGGTGAATCAGTTGGCGTGACGGAAGAATACGCCAAAGAAAGAACGCGAGACCTGAAAAATATTTGTCTCTGGTGTGATGAATTCTTCAAAACTCACTACGACATGAAAACTCTGGAACCCAGAAAACGAAAACCTTAATATCTTGGCGTCTTTGCGGTTGAGTTCTTATCGGCGAATTGCGATTCCCGGCTTTACCCCTTCAACGATTTTGCCATCTCGTACTACGAATACGCCGTTCACCATCACATGATGGATCCCTTCGGAAAATTGGGCCGGATTTTCAAAAGTTGCACGGTCAATGACGCGGGCCGGATCGAAGAGTGTGAGATCAGCATCCATGCCAACCTTGATCCGCCCTTTCGTTTTCATTTGCGGTACTGATTTTTCTAATCGTTGTGCAGGCAATAAAGTCATTTTACGGATTGCATCCATTAAGCTAAGTGCCTTCTGTTCGCGCACATAATATCCGAGCACACGCGCAAATGTGCCAGCACTGCGTGGATGACCTTTTCCTTCAACGAAGCGACCGTCGCTTGCAACGATTACATTCGAATTCGCAACAGCCAGACGCGCAATTTCTTCAGGAATCGAATGACCAATCACAGCTCCACCGGTTTTTCGATAACGATCGAACGACTCTTTCGTAAGCCGTTCACCAGTTGCGACCCATTGCAAATCTTTGTATGTAATACCGAGCCGTTCTTGCCAGCCTTCATTATAGATTGCTGAATCAATCTGTGTTGCAGTCGCAGTGTAGGGATAGGATTCCGTTGTGACATCGAGTCCACTTCTCTGTGCGCCTTCAAGCATCTTTAAACAAGTAGATGTCTCCCGTAAACATGTGCTTGTAATGTGAACCACATGCAGTGAAGCGCCTGTTGCCGCAGTATCGGCAAGCACTTCTTGCAAAGCAACAAGAGCGCCATCCGTTTCACCGGATCCGGAAAAGCGCATATGAACAAAATTGGCTACTTTGTGTTCCGCTGCAATGCTGAAAAGATCGAAGATCTCACTCCGTGTTGTTTTGGGAACGTAATTAATACCGAAACCAATGCCAAGTGCACCTTCTTCCAAACCTCGTTTTATTAATTCAGTAATTTGTCGAACTTCGTCGGATGTGGCTCGAACATTTGCCGCCTTATCACGCGGCAAGAATGTTCCGGAATCATGCATCACTGCCATGCGTACTGGAATATGACCGCACGTAGCGCCGTAGTTTACGAGGGCCTTTCCTTCACGTTCTGTGTACCATTTTGCAACCGGCGAAACGCCAACTTCTAACTCAAGCGCAGTGGTTACACCATCCATCGCTTTGTAACGATAATTTTCGTCAGACTGACCATGCGAGTGAAGATCAATAAAACCAGGCGCTAATACGAGCCCTTTTGCATCGATCACCGTTTTGCCGCTCAGCGGATTCGTTGAAAGTTCAACGATCCGATTGCCGCGAACACCTATGTGTTGAATGGCATCAACGCCAGATTCGGGGTCCATGACGTGTGCATTCGCGAACACAACATCCAACTCAGCGTCTGCAGTTTGAAATATCGATAACGAAAATAAGAGAAATAGAAGGATCATCATGCGGCAGATTATATAGCAATTTGTAACGTCGGCTCCCAGCCGGCTCTTAGGATTTTTACCACGAAGTTCACGAAGAAGCACGAAGATACAAATAATTAAAGAAAAATCTTCGTGATGCTTCGTGGCCTTCGTGGTTGAAATCTGAAAATGCCGGCGTTACAAATTGCATGGTATGATTCGTGGCGAATGCAACAGAGCGTGGAGCGAACTCCGGCTATAACTTATATCGGGCTTGCGATCGCACTTTTTGGTGTCCCCCTTCTAATTTTCATTTTTCAAAAAACAGCTTCTCCCGGTCCTTTTACGAATGCTTTCGTACTGACGAAAGAACTCTCCATATTTGCGTTAACAGGAATCCTTCTGCTGCTGATTGTTAAAGGAGAAAAGCTAGGCTTAGATTCAATTGGTCTTCATAACAGACACTGGGGCAAATCGATTCTTTGGGGACTTCTTGGAGTTGTCATTGCTGCCGCTGCACTGGCATTACTTCTTTTTATTTTCAGCAAGGTTGGAATCAAATTTGGTGAAGGCGGCGAAATCCAGCGCTATAAAAATGTTTCTTTGTGGGTCATTTCATTGATGGTATTGCGGGCCGGAATTGTAGAAGAAGTTTGTTACCGCGGTTATGTTATCGAACGTCTGGAAAAAATGACTGGAAATTGGTTTATCTATTTCTTGATTCCACTAATCCTCTTTGCAATCTTTCACTACAGACAAGGAATCGGCGGTATCATCATCTCGTTTGTTGCAGGAGCCATTCTTGCCGTGCTTTATATTAAGCGGCGCGACTTAAAAGCGAATATCATTACGCATTTCTTAGTCGACTTCATTCCGAATGTACTAATCCCTGTATTTTCTTAGCAAAATATTTTCATTAAAAAGCGTGGACAGGTTCTTTCGTTAATTTCATAGTACTATAGTTATAGTACTACGTGCAGTTTAGATCCTGGGCCCTTAGCTGCCCCAGACTTGCAGAAGTAACCTTTTGAAGTTTCCACCAAGGATTGCTTCGATATTGGAATCGCTATAGCCGCGGCGAATTAAGGCTTCGGTAAGATCAAAGACTTTGCGGGGATGATCAAGACCTTCAATATCTATTTTCTCGCGGAAAGCATAACTGGACTTATAGCTTTCACGCAGTTTTTTCTGCATATCCTCGGGGAGATCATCATAACCGTTCAGATCAGAGTCAGAGCCGATTCCAACATGTTCCACCCCAACAAGTTTAATAACATGATCAATATGATCGACGAAATGATCGATTGTCGTGGGTTCCCGGTCGCGCACAAACATACGTACGCCAGTGATTCCAATAACACCATCCTTAGCGGCAAGGTTACGGATTGCTTCATCGGTTTTTAGCCGCGGGTGATTATTGAGTGCTCTGCAGTTGGAATGTGTAATAGCAATCGGTTTTGCGGATAAATCGATCGCATCCAGAGTTGTTCGATCGCCGCTGTGAGAAACATCTACCAGCATTCCGATTTCATTCATCTTCTTAATAATTTCTGCACCAAAATCGGTGACGCCGCCATCCACACGCTCAGTTGATCCGGAGCCAATCATATTTTGTGTGTTGTATGTAAGTTGTGCACAGCGCATTCCCAATCCGTAAAAAAGTTTGACGTCATCTGGGGTCCGAAATTGATCCGCATTTTGTAAACCCAGAATAACGCCGATCTTGCCATCCTTCTTGGCACTCTCCATATCCTTTGTTGTACTGATTCGGGTAAAGTCATTGCTCATGCGATTCAGAAAAGCGCTATAGCTTGCCATGAAAAGGAGTGCATCTTCATATGAAGTTGGTCCCCCAATACCAAATGCATTGTGAAACGTATTGATTCCGCAAGTTTTAAACGCCGCAAGCTCTTCCGCTGACATCCCTTCCGGCGAACTGATCCATCGATCTGCTTTCTTATCATCAATTGCGAGTACACCAAGCATATCGATCACCAGTGATCGACCGACAAGATCAATGGCTCGAGATGAATACTCGCGCACATCTCCTGCGAAAACTTTCGAACGGCCAAGATTGATCATAAATGCGCCTGGCAGAAGCATGCCTCCGGCAAGTGCTTTCAGCATCGCGCGGCGTGAAATAGGTTCTACGGAATCGTGTGTGTGCATCATTTGTTGCAATTCTAGAGCAATCGCATCATACATTGCAATCCCTTTTACTTAAACACTGGTGAACACTGATTGAATTAGTCACAGATCAACGGAATGGAGCGCTCTTCTATCTTCTATCCTCTATCTTCTATCTTCTACTTCATCCTCCACTTATCTTCTATTGACGTATGGATTCACCGTGAGTGCTGCGCTTGGGAGGAATAGGTGGTTGAAGAAAATCGTTTGTGGAAATCATCCAATCGCCAAGGAGTTTTTGCAGATTTCCAACAATGGCAGAGTGAGCCGGATCGGCTGCAAGATTTTGAAGTTGAAAAGGATCCAGATCGAGGTTGAACAACTCAACCTCCGGACGTGGAGCAGCAAAATATCTTTGCTCAAGCGCTTGTGATAATTTGCTTTGTCCATGAAGTTCCCGAATTGCAACCCAACTTGGCGACTGAACGAGATCGAGAGTTGGTGGATAAGGCAATTCGGTCCGGTAATTTTGAATGAGCAGGTAACGACCCGAGCGGACGCCTCGTATCAAATCAAGATTATCGTGCCAGTTCCGTTCAAAAAAGGCCGGCCGATCTGGGGATCTCGATTGCCCGGTCAAAAGTGGAAGAAGACTCTTCCCTTCCATTTGTGCGAGTGGTTTAATGCCTGCGGCTTCGAGCCACGTAGGCGCTAGATCAACTAACGAAACGACCTCATTTTTTACTTGTGCAGCTTTAATATAACCCGGCCATCGGACGATTAACGGTACATTTACACCTTGATGATAGAGCGAACCTTTCGCACCCGGGAATGGCATCCCGTTGTCACCGGCAAAAACAACAAGCGTATTCTTAGCCAGGCCATTCGTTTCAAGCAGTGAAAGTATTCTGGCAACATCTGAATCCATTCGCGCAATTTCATCGTAATAATCTGCAAGATCGCGTACGAACAGCATTTGTATCCGGCAGAAATCCAGGAACTCGCACATTTTCAGGATCAAACGGATTTGATACTGCGCCTGATTGATAGGGTCTATGTGGATCGTCAAACCCTACCCAAAGAAAGAACGGTTGATCGCGCGGACGATCGCGGAAAAACAATTCAAAGGATGCATCCTTATCTCCATAAAATTGCCATCGTGACTGGAAACTTTCTCCAAGATGGACTTTGTGAAACGCACCTACGTAATAACCCGATCGCTTCAGCGCATCAATCACTGTATCGTGTTCTTCCGTAAGAGCGCTGTGAAGCCGCGAGGTTCCCGTTGCATGCGGCGAACGTCCAGTCATGATTGCAGAACGGCTTGGGCTACATTGCGGAGATAATGCATATGCATTCATGAAGCGCGCTCCCGCTGCAGCCAGGGCATCCAGCGCGGGTGTGCGAGGTCTGTTCTCACCCGTTGAGCCTAGATCCTCTCCGCTGTGATCGTCGCTTATGAGAAACAAAATATTAGGTTGCGACTTTGCATCATCATTAGAAAAAGTATCGCACCCAGCCGCAAGTATGAAGATGGTTAATAAACATGTTATTAACCGGGCAATATTCATATACATATGATACATGGAGGTGCACTCATGATGGCTGTCGTCGGTTAGAATGATCAGTGATGGGGCAGTTCAATGCTGAGAGAACCGCGAAAACAACTTCGGTTATAGATGCTCTAGCCATATTCGGACTTTTTAATCTAACCGTTGCCCGGCCTTTATTTGAAATCCTCGCACGGTATGCAGAATTTTTTGTCTTCAAACGCATTTCACGTTTTGAATTGCTCGCATTTACGTTAGTTATCAGCATTCTTTTGCCGGGGATTCTGGTGCTCATCCGGTTTCTTATTTCGAAAATCAGTCCAGGTGCCGGCCGTTTGTTTCAATTGCTATTAATAACATTTTTTACTCTTGTTTTTTTGCTTCCAGGATTTAATCGCCAGCAGATGATAGTAAGCAACTTTTTTATGGTTGCTCTTGTTTTGATTTGTGTCATCACAAGTCTTGGATACTTTCGGTTTCACTGGTTGCGTTTGTTTTATCTTTATCTCGCTCCGGCCGCGCTTATTGTGCCGTTTCTTTTCATTGCAAGCCCGAAAATTTGGCAATTGATGTTTTCGAATCCAGTTGAGATTCCAGATGTGAGTGTTCGCTCCGAAACTCCTGTTTTTCTCATTGTTTTTGATGAATTTCCACTCATATCTCTTTTAGACGAACACCGGAATGTAGACGCAATACGATATCCAAACTTCGCAAACTTAACTCGTGAATGGAACTGGTATCGTGCCTGCAGCACGGTAGCAGAACGCACAGAAGAGTCACTGGCAGGAATTCTGACGGGCAACTATCCAGAACCTGACCGGTTGCCGATCACGATTCAATACCCGAAGAACCTCTTCACGCTTTTTGCAAAGTCATATGACTTGAATGTTTTTGAAACTGTAACCTGGATGAATCCGCATGAAATTGCATTTGAAAGAAATCATGTCCAATTGTGGACTTCCCTAATTTCAGATCTCACTCTTGTTTATCTTCACATTATTCTTCCGCACAAATATTCGATTTATTTGCCGCCAATTACACAATCGTGGGGTGATTTTGCTTCTGATTCAGAAAAAGGAAAAACGGATCGCCGCATGAATAGCAAAGATCCAGATGTTCATTTGCAGAAATTTTCTGAATTCTATTCAACCAACAAAACGACCAGTCCTTCATTTTATTCATCCGAATGTTCCTCATTTCCCCTGGTATCTTTTGCCATCAGGAAAAAGTTATGGATCTCAAACGTATGAGGGGATGAATCTGGTGTTTGCAAAATGGCTAGACGATGAAGCAGCTGTCCAGAGGGCTTATCAAAGGCACTTGATGCAAGTTGGCTTTGTTGATTACTGGATTGGGGAATTTTTGAAAAAGCTTCGAAAATCCGGCTTGTATGATCAATCCATAATCGTAATCACTGCAGATCATGGAATCAGTTTTACATCAGGCAAGACGCTTCGGACAGTGACGCGGGAAAATGCTGAAGAAGTTATTTTTGTTCCTTTATTCATAAAAACTCCGGGACAGAAAGGAGGAAGAATACTGGATTGGAATGTAGAAACAATCGACATTCTTCCAACCATTGCAGAACTCGCGGGCGTTGAAATTCCATGGAAAATGGATGGCATTAGCGTAGCGTCTTCTCCTCCGCCCAAAGATCGGACACGCATCATATGTTCTGAAAACTGTAAAATTCGCAATCGATTTGATGCAAATTTCAAATCTGACAATTTAGCACTTCATCGAAAGTTACGCTGGTTTGGTTCCGGCCAACAAATCGAAAACCTGAACTCCCCATGTCGAGAGATAATCGGCAAGAGCGTTGAAGCAGAAACGCAAAGCGTTGACGGATTTTCGGCAAAAATGCGTAATCAAAATCTCCTTGCCAATGTAAATCTGCAAACAAATTTTCTTCCTGTTTTTGTTGCCGGAAGAATTCACGGAAACGATCTGCCTGCAAAAAAGATTGTGCTTGCGGTCTCCGTAAATGGAATCTATCGAGCCACTACACTTTCGGCGCCACTCGATTCAACAACACATCATTTCGACACCTTAATTCCCGAAATATCTTTGAGTGCCGGAAAGAATGATGTCGGGATTTACTTTCTACCTACATGCAGTGAAAGGCCTCAGTTGATTCGTCAACAATAGCGCGTTAAAGGTTCGTTGCTTTATCATCAGCGGATGGTCCATAAATAGAAGGCACTTTTCCGCCGGCCATTCTGACATATACGGAAAGCTGTCCGCGGTGATGAACCTGATCGCAGATCATGGCAAGTATAAATTCATCAGCCCTGAATGTTACTCCTGCAAATTTCACGGTCTTATTCAATTCTTCTTCAGGCATCTGCTCAAAACGGGATAAAAATTTCGAAGTCTCCGCTTCAAAATCTTCGATTAAAGTCTGAAAACGGCCTGGTTTGTAAGTACTGAATATTGAACGATCAATCGCATCACCAAAAATGTTCATTGAAAGTAAATGCATTTCAAAAACGAAAGTTGACGTCAGTTTGATTGCATCACTCGAACGTTCGTGCGGTCGGAAATCGAGCATTTCAGGCGGATATGCCTTTAAGACCTTTAAGGTTGTTGCAAACTCCTTCTTAATCCATTTATGTAGATCTTCTTTTGGAATCATTGTTCTATCCTCAATTGTTGTGTTGTGTGATTCATTATATCTTTTGTAGTCGGGTACGCAGTTCCGCCGCATTTCTGCGGCCGGACAGTACCGTTAGAACGGCACTGCCTCGCATTCGCTCGGCCGCGTGCCCGACTACGAACGGCACTTGACAGGAATTCTATACTTTAAATTGAAGGTGACATTATGAAAGAAAGAAAGGTTCAAGACGTAATTCAACCCTACAGGGTTCGTGAAGGTGCCGGAGTTTTTGTACAAAGAACAATTGGAGGCCCGTTAAATTATTTAGATCCGTTCTTGTTGCTGGACCATTTTACCAACACAAAGCCTGAAGACTATGAAGCCGGATTTCCAATGCATCCGCATCGCGGGATTGAAACTGTGACCTACGTACTATCAGGTGAAGTTCAACACAGAGATACTCTTGGAAATTCTGGCAAGATTGGAAAGGGCGATGTTCAATGGATGTCATCTGGCGGCGGAATTATGCATGAAGAAATGCCTCAGCTCCGGCCGGAAGGAATTCATGGAATGCAGCTCTGGGTAAATTTACCTGCAAAACTAAAGATGTCTAAACCGAATTATCAGGAAGTCCTGAGTAATACGATACCGGAAATCAAAACAACTGAAGGCGCCGAAATTCGCGTAATTGCGGGAACCGTTGGCGATGCTACCGGACCGGTTGCAGATATTGCAGCCGCTCCAACATATATGGATGTACTTGTGCCTCCACAAACTTCTTTCCAGTATTCAATCCCTTCAGATCACAATGCCTTTGCATATATCTTCGAAGGTACAGCGAACTTTGGTGAAACTGAAGTTTCAGCTCCAAGACTGGTTGTATTCGGAGATGGAGACTTCATAAACGTTAGAGCCAAAGATCAGACAGCACGTTTCATTCTGGCATCAGGTAAACCGCTTAGAGAAAGTGTTGCACGATATGGCCCGTTTGTTATGAATACAAAAGAGGAAATTGAGGAAGCTCTGGGAGACTTACGCCGGGGTACATTTGTTCAACGTTGAACTCAGCGTTGATGAATCAATTTCTAAACAATCTCTTGAGACGTTTCCAAATGCTGACAGATCTGCGGTCGCTTCGACTGTCGTCTGCCAAACCCCATTCATCGTGCTCCTCACAAAATGATTGAGGCTCCGTACCGCGTATAAAAATTTCATCGATTACAACCGGACATCCTTCATTGGCACGGCGTCCGTTGGTTGGATCAATTCTCTTTAAAACGATTCCGTCCGGCACATCAAAAGATTGAACGGGAAGTTTTATCGCAGCTTTTTTCATAAATTCAAGCCAGATTGGAAGTGCAGCTTGTGAACCGTTCATCTCTAACGAAGTATTATCATCGTATCCCACCCATACAACACAAAGCAGTTGAGGAGTGTATCCGACAAACCATGCATCTCGAAATTCATCTGTTGTTCCGGTTTTTCCAGCCGCCGGACGCGTGAAACCACTGCGTTGTGAGGATGCTGCTGTACCATCAACCATTGCCGACCTCAACATATCTGTGATTAAGAAAGCGGTTTCGGCATGGAAGACTCGTTCGTTCTGAATTTGCGTTGTTTGTAAAACTTTTCCATGTGAATCACTCACCTCTTTGATCATATTCAATGAGGTTTTCACGCCTTCATTTGCAAACACAGTGTAAGCTTCGGCCATCTGCCATGGACTCGCTTCAAATGCACCGAGAGCAAGCGAAGGAAACGGTTTTACATTTGTAAATCCAAGTTCCTGTGCCAGATCGGAAATATTTTTCCAGCCTACTTCACTTGCCAATCTTGCTGTTGGAACATTTAAAGAATGGGCCAGAGCGGTTCTTAAAGTTACATCGCCATGATAGTAACCATCATAATTTTTTGGTTCCCACTGTTTATTTGAATACTTTAAGAGCCACGGTTCATCTCGCACAAGTGTAGCCGGAGTAAAAAAATTTCTAGCCGATTTCACCTTAGAACTTTGAATTGAAGAAAAAGCCTGTTCAAGTGCCGCAGCATAAACGATTGGCTTAAACGCACTGCCAGGCTGACGCGAAGCTTGCTTTACACGATTAAACTGGCCAGGCGCATATGAACGCCCGCCAACAAGCGCGCGAACAAAACCGGTTTCAGGATCAATTGCAATTAGACAACCTTGTATGCTCTTTCCTGTTTTTGAATACCTGGCTGAATCAATCTTCGCTAAACCATTTTTGAGCGCTTGTTCTGCAGCTTCCTGCATCTCCAAATTTAAGGTAGTAAAGATTGCTAAATTCTTTTTATGAATCGCTTCTCCATCATATTTCTCAGACAATTTGGCTTTTACAAGATCACCGAAGTACGGTGCAGCATCCATACGCGCGTCAAGCGGACGCACAACAATGTTTGATTTCACCCATACATCATGTTGTTTAGATGAGATAAAGCCAAGATTCCTCATTGCCAGCAGCACTGTATCGCGTTTTTGTTTTGCATTTTTTGGATGATTGTATGGGTTCAAAGCGCTGGGAGCTTGAATCATGCCGGCCAATAATGCGGCCTCAGGCACAGTGACATGTTGTGCATCTTTAGCAAAATAAAAACGGCTTGCTTCTCCGATTCCATGAATCCCGACAGAACCTTGCTGACCTAAATAAATCTCATTCAAATACAATTCAAGAATCTCTTCCTTACTTAGACGAGCCTCAAGCACGGTAGCCATGATGGCTTCCCGAATCTTTCTCTGAATTGTTCTTTCCCTTGTAAGAAACGAGTTCTTTGCAAACTGCTGAGTGATTGTGCTTGCGCCCTGCGACATTCTATTGTTGCCAAGGTTGTTCAAAATGGCGCGAGCAATCGCAGGAAAATCGATGCCATGATGTTTGAAGAAACGACGGTCTTCAATTGCAATAACCGCTTCAATTAAGTGATCGGGAATTTCCTCGTATGGAACGATCCGTCTTTTCTCGATTGTTTTACCAAAAAGACTTCTAATCGGAATCGGCTCGAGTTCATATTTATCAATGGAACGTGATGTATCCAGATCAACGATCCGGCTAATGCGATCGGATTTGATTTCAACACGGATTGGGTGGTGTCTTGGCTTGTCTAAAAAAAGCTGGCGTTTTTTGAAAACAACTCCATTAGAAAACACAGCATATGTCCCGTCCTGATCCATTGGCTGACTCATACTGTGCTTGTGATAATTCAAGCGGCGGAAGTGATCGACAAACGCCTTTGATTTTGCTGGCATCCCTAACCGGATGACGGGAGCTTCTGAGTACAGAGTGGAAGGCAGTGACCATTTTTCGGATCTTAGATAATTTTCAATTGTCCACCAGCTGTGAAAATAAAGTATGACAAGATAGGTCATCACCACTACAACGGCCGCACAACCGGCGAATAGAATACGGCCTCTCGTTTTCACATTTGCAATAGAATTCCAAAACTCGGATGTTTTCATTTCGAGCATCTACCCCAAAGCTCAAGAACCTGAACAACTCAATCTATTTTCTTAAGGCCCTTTCGATATTGCCGTTCTATTTCCTGGATGAGCTTTCTCTGTTCTCGTTCAATCTCTACGATATGCTTTCTTCGCTCTCTATCAATTTCAGCAAGGAATTTCTTCAATTCCTTTTCTTCGTGTTGGCGTTTTTTCGAGATTTCTCGTTCGACTTCTTCCATGATCCGTTTTGAGTTGCGAAGATGTTCCATCCCTGCTTTAGAGTGTTTCAGAAAAATCTTGAAATCGTGGTCTTCATCGTCAAGTTCTTCTCTCTCCTCACGGATGATGTCTCTTGCAATAGTGAATTCAGGCTCAGCAGAATCTTTGACATCCTCAGGTTTCAGATTTGTCGATAAGGGACGAAGATAACGATACTTTGAATCATCAGAGTCGGCTGCGAGTGCAGCAGAAGCAATGCAAAAAGCCAGGTTCAAAACCAAAAAGTAGATCTTTGAATGGCTCATGCTCATTCACCTCACCTTTGATATAAGGATACGGTTCCCCTACCATCAATGTTCATCAATGGTCAGATATAAGACTCTGCTGGAGCCACTGGGGACTCAACCAAATGCATTTCAGTTGAGTCTTATTGTTATTGGATGAACTGACATGAAAAACCACAAATATCCCCTTTCAATGTTGATCTTAATCGCGTTTAGTCTGCCTGTATTTGCTGAATCAAACATTAAAGTCGAAAATTTCGGCCGGGTTAGCGACAGCTACTATCGAGGCGCTCAACCGTTCGAAAACGACTATTCAGACCTTGCTGATTTTGGAGTGAAAGCTGTACTCAACCTGACCAGTCATGATGCAGATGTGAATGAAAAGGGAATGGTTGAAAAGACAGGGATGAAATATTTTCAAATTCCAATGACTACACATGAGCCTCCTACTGCCGCAAATCTTGCTGAGTTTTTGGAAATCATTCTAGATCCAGTCAATCAGCCCGTTTATGTACATTGTGTTGGCGGACGTCATCGCACGGGAGTGATGACTGCAGTCTACCGAATGACACAGCATGGATGGAGTGCAGATCAGGCTTACGATGAGATGAAAAAATTTAAGTTCGGTGCAAGCTTCCTACACCCGGAATTCAAAAAGTTTGTTTACAATTTTCAGTCCGGGATGGCCCAACACTTTACTTCAACCGCAGCAAAATAAATAACGGATTGCACGGCTGTTAAGGTCGTCGGCCCTCTGGAAGAATCAGCTCATTCCCTTTTTCGGGACTTTTATCAGCATCTTTGCCAGCGTTCCACGATGGAATTGGGGTTTTATTCTGCGGATAAAGTGATTCCATCGGCTCCCATACTTTATCGACGCGGTCATTGAACAGATCCCCGATCAATAGGTCAGTGATTGTTCCTTGCAAATGCGGGAATTTCCGAACAAAAGCACCAAAGCTAAAACCGTCATAGTATTCACAAACGAGCCGGCGCATTCGATTCACACCTTCCATAAACATGGGGCCCCATTTGCCAAGCTGAGCCCCAGACGTATCTTCCTTTGTAAATCCTTCTACAATTGCATCCGCCGCAAGTTCACCCGACTTCAAGGCCAACAGAACGCCGGATGAATACAATGGATCTAAGAATCCAACCGCGTCTCCGATCAACACCCAACCATTCCCTGCAACTTGTTTCGATCGATAGGAATAATCTTTTGTCGCAAAATAACCTGCAACGCGCTTCCCGCTGGATATACGCTGCTTCACAGCCGGACAACGCTCGACTTCTTCTTCGTAGGTTTGAGCATAATTCGTGCGGCCTTTAAACAAGTAATCAAATGGCGCAACAACACCGACGCTGACAATATTATCGTGTTGAGGAATATACCAGAACCATCCCTTTTTTGAGGTCGTTTGCAACACCATTGTCGCCCCTTCATCCCGGCCAGTGTCACGATACGCTCCTTCCCAATAAGTCCATATCGCACCTTTATTGAGAATAGGATCCCAAACACGAAGATTAAGCCTGTTCATTAAGAGTCCATTTTGACCACTTGCATCAACAACAACTCTGGCTTTTACATCCTGCAAGGATCCATCTTCATTTTTGATCGTTACTCCTACAGCGCGATCATTATCAAATAAAACTTCCATTACGCGAACGCCCTCATGAACATTGACACCATTTTCTTTGGCATGGTTCAACATCATTTGATCGAATTCACTGCGAACAACCTGCCAGGTTTGAGAACATTCATGCGGTTTGTTGTCCCAGAAATAAAATGGCGCGGAGAGCTTACCGCTAGCATTGACAAATTGAACACTATATTTTTTTACAAAATGACTTTCCTGCATTTTCTGCAGCATGTTCAAACGTTTAAGCACCCAATATGTTTCAGGAATCAGTGATTCTCCAATGTGGAAACGTGGAAATTTTTCACGTTCGAAGAGTTCGACACGATATCCTTGTTGAGCTAACAGCGTCGATACTGTCGAGCCGGCCGGACCGCCACCAATTACGACCACATCTGTAACTTCCTGCTTGGCATCTGCCATTCGAAAAACCTCCTACGACGATTTAAAAAAATATTAATTTACGTCCGCGTTCGCTCATCATGAATGCGGTCAATAAATTGTAGGCAGTTATAATGAAAAAAGGTAGGTATTATCGGCGTGATCTAATAGAAGAAAGGTGTCTTCTTGGATCTTTTGTTATTCTCTTCATCCTCATCATCATCAAGATCGATTTTTTCCCAATCCGATCTTTCAACTTTATTTACAGTATCAGGTGAAGGTTCCGAATTACGATCTATGGTGACATTCTCTTGTTGTTCTTCACTTGACATAGTGAGACGTATCCCATGCATCGATCGAAGGATTTCAGAGCGGGCCTATCATACCCGAATCAAAAACCCTATCTGAATGTAGTGCCCCTCGTAGTGTCTTCGTCCATTGAGACTATTATAATAGCGGAGTAATTGAATCTGATATAGCTAGTATATATCTTTCGAGGATGTTTTTACGAATGAAAAGTACTCTCCTTTTGGTGATTTGTCTTTTATTCTGTCTAATAACGACCCCGTTATTGGAAGCTATAACCTTTGACGATCCTGGATTCACATCTGAGACCGTTTTTTCGCTTCCGCCATTTACTATGGTGGGAGCTGTTTTCGCTTCCGATGGGCGTATTTTTGCGTGGCAGCGCACAGGAATCGTTCGAATTTATAAGAATGGCAATCTAAAGCCGACTCCTTTTCTCAATATTTCTTCTCAGGTAAATATCGCGGGTGATCGGGGCATGTTAGGTCTTGCTTTGGATCCAAACCACGAAACAAATGGTTTTGTTTACCTCCTTTACACTTACGAAAATGCTGGAAACAACAACAGTGTTGCTCCTCGCACCTCCAGGCTGACCCGGGTAACGGCAGATCCCAATAATCCGGATGAAATGTTGCCAGGAAGTGAAGTTGTCATTCTGGGAAGTATTGGAACACCTCCATGTAATAGTCATCCGGCCGGATCGGATTGCATTCCAGCCGACGGTACTTCTCATTCAATTGGTACGCTTCTTTTTGCGCCGGATGGAAGACTTTTCGTAGGAAATGGTGATGGGGCTTCCTTCTCTATTGCAGATCCCCTTGCATTGCGGAGCCAGGATTTAAACAGCTACTCGGGAAAGATATTGCGGATTAATCCTGATGGAACGGCTCCGATTGATAACCCATTTTATGATGGTACCAATTCGATTCAGTCAAAAGTCTGGTCATACGGGTTGAGAAATCCATTCCGCTTTGGATTGGATCCGCATTTAGGTGAACCGGTGATTGGAGATGTTGGTTGGGATACCTGGGAAGAATTGAACCTTGGCCGTGGCGTAAATTTTGGGTGGCCTTGTTTCGAAGGTAATGATCCACAAGAGTTCTACCAGGAAGATTTCGTTCAATGCCAGCAGATGGATCCTAACGACGTCACATTTCCGATTTATCTTTACAGTCATCCAAGCGGAGACGGTTTTTCAATAACCGGTGGAGTTTTTTATACAGACGACGAATATCCCTCTCAATATCAAGAAAATTATTTTTTTGCGGACTATGTGAATTCCTGGATCCGTAGAGCCATTTTTGATGAGGATCATAATCTGATTGAGGTGCGAGATTTTGCGACCGATGCGGAAGGACCTGTCCACTTTACTCAAGGACCTAATGGATTGCTTTATTATGTCGCATTAAACGATGGTGAATTGCGGCGCATCCGGTTTAACGGACCTCATGCAACCGCTGCAGCAGATCCTACATCCGGTTACTCTCCACTTGAAGTTTCTTTTTCCAGCGCCGGCTCATTTGATCCAAATGGACAAGACCTTACCTACTTCTGGGATTTTGATGATGGTAATACTTCTACTCAACCGAATCCAATGCACACATATACTTCTGGTTCCGTCCAAACTTTCAACGCATCATTAACTGTTACAAATGAAGATGGAGATTTTTCTCAAGATTTTGTTTCCATTACAATCGGGAGTCTCCCTCCGACTGCCACAATTAATACACCGTTGGATGGGACACATGTTGATCCAGGTGACGTTATTAATTTCTCAGGTTCAGGCACAGATCCGGATGACGGCGCATTGCCACCGAGTGCACTTAAATGGACTGTCCTGCTACACCACAACACTCATTTTCATACCTTTCTTGAACAAACAGGCTCAGGTGGTTCCTTTGTTGCGGAAGATTACGGCACAGGTACACATTCCTATCACATTACGTTAACCGTAACGGATAGCAGCGGACTCATACACGAGACGTCTATAGAATTGCCAATCGATTCACAGCCTGGCAGTTGTTTGCTATGCGACGATTTTGAAGATGGCGTGCTTGCAAGTAATTGGACTTATCCAAAAGGCTCGTGGCTTGAACAAAACGGCTTTTTGCAAGTCACTACAAATAAAAAAGCAACAGCGATTGCAACTCCTGTTTTTACAGGCTGCAGTACTTGTACGATTGAAGTGGATGTACAAACCAGTGGCGGTCTTCGAAATAAAATTTTGGTATACGGCTGGTACGTCGATAAAAATACTAGGGTTGAAATCCTCATGAAGGAAGAAAGCGACAGGTGGGTATTAAAACAACGCTCAGATCGCGCGATTGTTGCAAAAAAGAATGTCAAGAGGACTATCCTTCCAAACACTACGTACAAAGTGAATGTGCATTTTGACGGAACAACCTTTATGTTCTCAATAGACGGTGTGGAATTATTCACCTTGAACAAAGGGGCTGGTACAAACCCCGATGGAACTGTTGCATTCGAAGTAAAAGATGCTACCGGGCGTTTCGGCTTAATTGATGTTCGATAGCGATGCGCGATGTTCGGAATGCGGGATATGATAAGATTGCGCGCGCATGAATGTTTCAAGTTATATCAATCCCAAAGCACGTAAGGGGAAAAAAAGCGGAATTCACGGCCGCGGGCTTTTTGCAGCCAAACCGATCCGAAAAAATGAAATTGTTGCAATCAAAGGCGGTCATATCCTTTCGCGTGATCAACTTAAGAAGAAACGAAAAATTGTTGGGGATTCATACATTCAAATTGATGATGACTTTTTTCTTGCTCCACTCACAAAAGAGGAACACGACACAGTAATGATGTTTATCAATCATTCATGCGGGCCAAATGTAGGCGTGAAAGGTCAAATCACATACGTTGCAATGCATGACATTAAACCAGGTGAAGAATTAACGCTGGATTATGCAATGATCGACGACGATGATTTTACGATGACATGTGGCTGCAATAAGCCAAATTGCCGCAAAACTATCTCAGGAAGGGATTGGAAACGTAAAGAATTGCAAAAAAAATATGGTGAGTATTTTGCGACATTCATTCTAAACAAGATCCGGCATCGCAAATAACATGTTCAACACCTTATAATTAAAGCTATGGGATTATTTACAAAGAAAGAGGACATCTCTACGATTACTGAAGCTGATGTCTTAAAAGAACTCAGGAAAATAAAGGACCCTGATCTGGGCAGAGATGTCGTAACACTCGGCTTTATCAAAAATATTTCAATTCAGGGTGGAGATGTCAGTTTTGACTTTGTTCTGACTACGCCCGCTTGCCCTGCGAAGGATCAAATGAGGGATGATGCCATCAATTTTGTTGGATCCCTTGCGGGAGTCAGGAATGTGAATGTGAATATGCAGGCTGAAGTGAAGCCTCAGCCAAAATTAAATGCAAATGCGATTGCCGGTGTAAAAAATATTATCGCGATCTGCAGCGGTAAAGGTGGAGTCGGAAAGTCTACCGTTAGTGTGAACCTAGCCGCATCGATGGCAAAAATGGGCGCATCTGTTGGTCTTCTTGATGCGGATATTTATGGCCCTACAGTCCCGATCATGCTAGGCAAAAGCGGTAGCTCCATTGAAGCGAGCGGAAATTTGCTGATGCCTGTCCCGGCTCATGGAATGAAATTCATGTCTATGGGGCTGATGGCGCCTGGTGACAAACCCCTGATTTGGCGCGGCCCAATGGCGCATAAAGCTCTCCAACAGACTTTACTTGGAGTGGATTGGGGTGAACTCGATTACCTGTTTGTAGATTTGCCTCCAGGAACGGGTGATGTTCATTTGACGCTTGTTCAATCAGTATCAGTTACAGGTGCTGTTCTTGTTTCAACTCCACAGGATGTTGGTCTAACAATCTCAATGAAAACCTACCGGATGTTTGTTGAGACAAAAGTTCCAATCCTTGGAATTATTGAGAATATGAGTTTCTATACGTGTCCACATTGCGGGAAACAGGACTACATTTTCGGTCATGGAATGGTTGCTGAAGCGGCTGTAAAACTGAATATTCCATTTCTTGGTGAACTTCCGCTGGATAGGAAACTTCGTGAACATGCTGATATAGGACAGCCTCTTGTGCTCTCTGATCCTGAATCAAATACTTCAAAAATATTTGAGTCTATCACCAAGAAACTCGCAGCTCAGGTCAGCATCGCCAACTACAACAACACCCCTCTTGAAATTATCGAAGAATAAACTCTGCGTCTTAGCGGTATAGATGAACGAACCGTCGCAATTGAAAAAGATCGGCAATGATCAATTCCAAATTACATGGAAAGACGGGCATATTAGCAATTACACATTCCGTTATTTACGACAGAATTGCCCTTGCGCAGGATGCCGCAATGAATGGACAGGTGTTCGCACCCTCGATCCAGAATCGATTCCTTCTGATCTTGTGGCATCAAAAGTTAGCATCGTTGGAAACTATGCACTTCACTTTGCTTTTTCCGACCATCACGAAACAGGAATTTATTCTTTCAATACACTTCGAAGCCTTTGTCCTTGTTGTGGGTAGTTTTTAACCGCAAAGGCGCAGAGTATAATCAAACCCACCAATGTTTGATCCAAGCAAAGTAAAGAAAATTGCGATTAATACCGGAGGCGGTGATGCGCCCGGACTCAATGCAGTAATCCGCGCGACAACTCTTGCCGCAATTAACGCGGGGTGGGAGGTTTATGGAATATCGCATGGTTTCCGCAGTCTTGTGGAAGGCACTGTCATTCCATTAACCCGGGATAGTGTTCGTGGAATTACACATCTCGGAGGCACGATCCTTGGCACGGCAAACAAAGGTAATCCTTTTGAGTTCCCCGTACAAAAAGAAGGGGGCATTGAAATCATTGATATTTCCGATCGTGTCGTTGAAAATTTTCACCGTTTGAAGCTCGACGTTTTGATTTGCATCGGCGGCGATGGATCGATGCGTATAGCAAAAAAATTTATGGACAAAGGAATCCCCATCGTAGGCGTTCCTAAAACCATTGATAATGATCTCCCCGGAACAATCATCACATTTGGATTTGATACGGCGGTATCCACTGCAACAGATGCAATCGACAAACTCCATTCAACTGCTGAATCTCATGAACGGGTGATGGTTGTTGAAGTGATGGGCCGTTACGCGGGATGGATCGCATTAAATGCTGGAATATCAGGTTCTGCAGATGTGATCCTGATTCCTGAGATTCCATTTAAGATCGAAAAAATCTGCGAAAAAATTATGGAGAGAGAACGCGCTGGCCGTCATTTTTCTATTGTAGTGTGCGCGGAAGGGGCCTGCCCTGCTGGCGGCGAAATGAAAACCAAATCCCCCAAGGAAGCAGGACGCGACGTTTTGCTAGGTGGAATTGCAGAATATGTCGCGAAAGAGATTCCCAAACACATAGACAAAGAAACACGCTCGATTGTACTGGGTCATCTCCAACGCGGAGGTGGACCAACAACTTTTGACCGCCTACTGGGTTTACGTTTTGGCGCTGCCGCAATCCGTTGCATTCTGGAAGGCAATATTAATGTAATGGTCGTACTCGATCCACCAGGAATTAAAACCATCCCTATTGATGAAGCCATCTCCAAATTGAAATGCGTTCCATTGGATTGCGATAGTATAATGACCGCTCGCTCTCTTGGAATCTCCTTTGGGGACTAAATGCCAGCCAAAAAAGAGAAGCGCGCTACGGCTGTAAAATCCGGAAAGGGGCTGGTAAAGAAAACATCTAGAACCAAAACTAGTGCTGTTAAGACCAGTGAAGTACAAAAAAAGAATAAACCTTCCGCTGTAACCCGGCGGATCAACCAATCATCTATTAAGCCGATTCAGGAATCATTCAAAAAGCATTTGCTCTACACTATGGCAAAAGATCAATATTCTGCAACAAATCTCGATCTCTTTAAAAGTCTTTCTCTTTCCGCGAAAGATCAGCTTGTTAAACGTTGGATCCGAACTCAACAAACCTATTACGAAGTGGATGCAAAACGTGTCTACTATCTTTCGATGGAATTTTTGATGGGGCGTCAGCTTGGAAATAATCTGATCAACCTTCATCTTTATGAACAAGCTGAAAAAGAATTACGCGAACTCGGATACGATCTCGACCAATTACAGGAAATCGAATGGGATGCCGGTCTTGGCAATGGAGGTCTCGGTAGATTGGCCGCATGTTATCTGGATTCAATGGCCACATTGCAGCTGCCAGGATACGGTTATGGGATCCGTTACGAATATGGAATTTTTTATCAGCACATACGTGATGGCTATCAAGTCGAAACTCCAGACAACTGGCTCAGATATGGAAATGTTTGGGAAATAGAAAGACCTGAATATTTATATTCGGTCCAATTTTATGGGCACGTCATTCAATCAACAACTCCGGATGGTAAACAAGTTGCAGAGTGGACGCGACACACAGGATGTCATGGCTATGGCTTACGACATTCCTATTGCCGGATACGCAAACAACACAGTAAATAATCTGCGTTTGTGGGCCGCAAAATCTACAAGGGAATTTGATTTCGAATACTTCAATCATGGAGATTACATTAAAGCTGTCCAGGACAAACAAAAAACAGAAACAATATCAAAAGTACTTTATCCAAATGATAATGTTCTTCAAGGCAAAGAACTCCGCTTAAAGCAAGAATACTTTTTTGTTTCCGCAACGCTGCAGGATGTCATCAGGCGTTATCGTAAAACGCACTCAAATTTTTCAGAATTTCCTGAAAAAGTAGCCGTCCAGCTCAATGATACTCATCCAGCAATTGCAATTCCGGAATTAATGCGGATCTTCATCGACTTGAATGGAATGCACTGGGATGATGCCTGGAAGCTGACTATAGCTACATTTGGTTATACGAATCATACGATCCTTCCTGAGGCGCTGGAGAAGTGGCCAGTATCGATGATGGAAAGTGTTCTGCCGCGTCACATGCAAATTATTTATGAAATCAATCAGCGCTTTCTAAATCTTGTTTCACAGAAATTCCCTGGAGATAATGATCGCCTTCGCAGAATGTCTTTAATTGAAGAAGGACAGGAGCGTATGGTTAGAATGGCTTATTTGGCCGTAGTGGGAAGTCATTCAACGAACGGCGTTGCGGAACTGCATACAAGTTTGCTAAAGAGTCAGCTCTTTAAGGATTTCAACGAACTTTATCCTGAGCGTTTTAATAATAAGACAAATGGAATTACACAAAGGCGCTGGCTTCGTCTCTGCAATCAAAAACTATCGGATTTGATTTCAAGCCGTATTGGTGAAAGCTGGGTTACAAATCTGTACGATCTAAAAAAACTTGCATCGTATAACGAAGATTCTGAATTCCGAAAAGAATGGCAAACCGTCAAAGCGCATAACAAAGAAAGATTGGCATCGTATATAGCTAGCCTCACCGGAATTAAAGTGAATGTGGATTCGATGTTTGATATTCAAGTCAAAAGAATTCACGAATATAAACGTCAATTGATGAATTGCCTGCATGTCATCCATCTTTACAATCAAATTAAAGCAAATCCGGAAGGAACATTTGTACCTCGTACCGTGATTTTCGCGGGCAAAGCGGCACCCGGATATTTCATAGCGAAACTCATCATTAAATTGATTAACTCCGTAGCGGATGTCATAAATCGAGATCCAGAACTGAACAATCTTTTGAAAGTTGTATTTTTGCCTAACTATTGTGTTTCAATGGCTGAAAAAATTATGCCTGCTGGAGATTTATCCGAGCAGATTTCTACAGCTGGAATGGAAGCGTCAGGCACAGGAAATATGAAGTTTGCCCTGAATGGCGCGCTGACAATCGGTACACTCGATGGAGCCAACATTGAAATTAAAGAAGAAGTTGGTGATGAAAACATCTTCATATTCGGATTGAAAGCCGAAGAAGTGTTGAGTCTAAAGAAAACCGGATATAACCCGGGTGAATATTACGAACGGAATGCGGATTTAAAGAAGGTCATCGACATGATCTCAAGCGGATTCTTTTCACCATGGAACCCACAATTGTTTAAACAAATCATTGATTCGTTGATGTCTACAGATAACTTCTTTCTCTTTGCTGACTTCGATTCATATGTAAAATGCCAGATGGAAGTTTCAAAGGCATTCTTAAATACCGATGAATGGACACGCAAGAGCATTTTGAACGTTGCTAACTCGGGAAAATTCTCAAGTGACCGCGCCATCGGTGAATATGCAAAGGATATTTGGAAAGCTAAACCCGTACACATTCAACTCGAAGCCGATTCACCACTAAAACTCGCCAAATAATTTGCGTTTGGAATTTGTAACGCCGCCATCTTGCCGGATCTTGCGTCTTTGCGGTTCAAATTTTTAGGAGCCGGCCAGAGGCCAGCGTTACAAATCGCTAATCACCTGTATTCTTAAGGGGAGTTTTGTTTTTCCAGATCAAATATGCGGGGAAGCCGGTGAGGACGATACCGATTCCAATGAGTGCGCTACGGGTATCAGCGGCGATTGTATTGACAACCAATGCGGCTGCCGAAAGTACAAACAGAATAGGTGTAATTGGATATCCGGGTGTACTGTATGGCCGCTGTGACGCTGGAATTCTTCGTCTGTAGAAAAACACACACGCGCCACCAAGGCCATAAAAAATCCAGCCTACAAAAACAACATAAGTAAGAAGCTGCTGGAAAGTTCCTGTAATGGCAAGAACCATTGACCACACCGCCAGTGAAACAATTGCAAAAACAGGTGTATGAAAACGCGGGCTGACTTCAGCAAGTTTCCTGAAGAAAAGCCCATCTGATGCCATTGCATAAAACACTCTGGGAGTTGTCAGTAATATTGTGTTGGTGGCACTAAAAATTGAAACCAGAATCGCTGCGGAAAGTAATTTTGATGCATTGGGGCCAACGATCTTGCTGATTGAAACTGCAGCAATCGCATCAGTAGCGGCAGCGCCTTTAACACCAAGAGCCGCAACGTAACCCAGCACAGCAAGGATGTAAAGACTCATCAAAATCATTAATCCGACAAAGAATGCACGCGGAAAATTTCGCTGAGGATCCACAACTTCTCCCGCAGTGTAGGTCGCATACTGCCAACCTTCATAAGCCCAAAGTACGCTGATCATTGCAATACCAAATGCTGTAAGAAGAGATCCGCCAACTTTGGCAGGCCAGAGATCCGTTCCACTAAGGTTCTGGAATCCTGTTCCAAACCATAGAAAAATAGCGCTGATCAAAATGATTGCACCAACTTTCACAATGGTTGCGTAATTCTGAAGAGTTGCACTCTGGCGTACGCCGCGGATATTTACGATCATGATGATTAAGATCATTGCAACCGCAATAATTTTTGACATCCCGCTGCTCACCGGAATGATCTGACTCAGATATGCAGGAAATGCAACAGCTAATGTGGCGGCTGATCCGCTTCCAATAACAAAAAAAGTGGTCCAGCCAAAAAGGAATGCAGCAAACGGACCAAAGCAATCACGGATATAAACATAAAGGCCACCAGCCTCCGGGTTTTGTGCACTCAGTTCGCCGTAAGTAAGTCCACCTACCAAAGAGAGAACACCTGCTACTACCCAAACGAGCAAAGCCAGAATCAACGAACCGTCAACCTGGCGTAATACGACACCAGGAACAAGAAAAATTCCGGATCCGATGACTGAACAAACAATCAGGATCGTAAGATCTTTGAAGCTGAGAGCGCGTATTAACCGACTCATGCGAGTTAAATCATACACATTGTTGGGAAATATAGAAGGGATGCAAGTTTCAAGATACAGGAGCCAGGTACGATCCGGAATTTGTGTCAAATACAATGAACCTCATCCGGTTGCGCGTTTGAGCTCAAGCTCAGAAGTCCGAATAACGAATAGCGATTTACGAATTACGAATTTAAGCTCCCCTGCTCCTCCGCACCCCTGCGCCTCGCTAAAAGTTATTCGGTCACCGTCAGAATGCTATTAAAGAACCCACTCGCATCCGGCGCCTTATGTGGGTTTCCTGGATCATCCATCCAGCGGCTTCCATCAAGCAAAAACTTGTAGAAGTATCTTCCTGCTGGAAGTTCAGGGTGGACTGCCTTCCAAACACTGCCTTCAATTCTGATTGCATCAATTGGTGTCTTCCAATCATCCCAACTTCCAAATAGTTGGACCTTTGCTGCGGAGGGATCATATAAATAAAACTGAATCATTCCATTTCTTTTCAGCGGTGGAAGTCTTTGACCTAAATCGAGAATTTGAGGACGCCTCCAAACCGCAAATGCAACCGCTTGACCTGCTTCCAAAACACCAGAGCCTTGCCGTTCAAAAGGCGCACCAGCAATCGGAACAGCCGATGCTTTTAGGATCGCGCGTACTTGTTTCGGATCCAGTTCAGGATTGGCTTCCAACATGCAAGCAATCACGCTCGAAGTCAGTGGAGCAGCGAAACTCGTACCATCTACATGTTGATAATGCGGAGTCACAAGTTTTTGTGCAGCCATTCTGTCATTGACTGATGTATCCCCTGTTGCGCGTTTTGCAAAAAGTTCGATCGCTTCATCAGCGGTTGGTGTACCTGGCAACATCGGGGCAGCAACCCAAATGCTTGGTGCAACCAATTCTGGTTTTGATGCGCCTTCCATCGTTTGACCATAATTGCTGTGCCACAATTCCATCTCACGATGATCAAATACATTCTTATCATCAATTCCGCCTACTGTGAGCGCCATCGGAGCAGTAGCTGGCGGCACAAGATGACGTTGACCTTCATTTCCAGCGGCACAAACAACTGTGATCCCTTGACGAATTAATTCTTCTACCGAATTGTCTACAGGATTTGTGGGATCTAAAGTTCCACGATCCCCTCCAAGAGATATATTTACGATTTGCACTTCCAGGCTTTTTGCATTTCGAATAAGCCATCGAAGTCCCCGCAAGATACTTTGGTTATTTATTTTGCCTGCACCTGTTCGCAAGACTTGAATCAGTACAAGTTCTGCATCACTTGCGACTCCGCGATAGAGTCCATGACTGAGCCAACCATTTCCTGCTGCAACAGCACTTGTCATCAGCCCATGCCATTGATAGGGCTCTCGATCATCCCAACCGGGCCATTTTGGAATTTGATCAGACTTGAAACGCAAACTTCGAGATCTTGGCAGACTAACATCCACCCACGCTTTGATTCTGTTTCGCGGTTGAATGAGATCTGGATGTGGATAGAATCCGCTATCGATAAATGCAATCGTTACGCCGCGTCCGGTAAACCTAGGATCTGCGTGCATTCTGAGCGGAGTCGGTAATGCTCCAAAAGCGGCTTCGGCATCCAGCGGCCACACGGATTGAATTCCATCATGAAGCGCAGCTTCACCTTCCTTTAATAACGTTGTTAATAAAGCTTCCTGAACACACGCCGGACAAGCTCCATCCAATCGATGCCACCCCGGATGCCGTTCTTCCATTTTCGACAACACGGCCGGCTCCATCCATCTGGCTTCTGCTAACACCTTCGAGGGGAATTTTCTACTGCAAATGGGACAGGACTTCTCTGTTTCAGTCGCTATCATTGTTTTTCATTCGATGCACATTGTAAGCAATTTATTACGAACCGCAAATCTACCTCTTTGTCATTGCCTACCACGCTACCGGGCTATACAATATGCAATCTGCAATTGACTGCTATTCATTTGAGAGGTTGTCAAAGATGCTTCGAATGTTGTTACTCTTTTTTTTGCTAACATTTTTTGCAGGAGCTTTATCTGCACAATCACTTTTCCCATATAAATATCAGGAAACGAAACTGGATAATGGATTGAGAGTAGTCCTGATTCCAATGAAAAACGCAGGACTCGTTTCTTATTTTACTGTCGTTCGCGCAGGAGCTCGCGATGAAGTAGAACCTGGGAAAAGCGGTTTTGCTCATTTTTTTGAGCATATGATGTTTCGCGGAACGGAAAAGTATCCTGCTGAAAAATACAACGAAATTGTTATGGAAATGGGGGCCGACACAAATGCATCAACCAGCGATGATTGGACTATTTATTATTTACACTTCCCCACTCGCTATCTTGACAAGATCATTGAACTTCAAGCAGATAAATTTATGAATACAAAATATTCACTTGAAGCCTTTCAGACTGAAGCGAAGGCAATCCTCGGTGAATACAACAAAAATTTTGCGAATCCGTTATTTCAAATTGAAGAACGTTTACGTGATATCGCTTTTGAAAAATCGACTTACAAGCATACAGCGATGGGATTTCTAAAAGATATAGAAGATATGCCGAATCAATACGAATATAGTTTGCAATTTTTCAAAAGATTCTATAGGCCTGACAATTGTGTCGTTCTGGTAACAGGAAATTTTGATCCAACACAAACGCTTGCATCGATAAAACAATATTATTCAAGCTGGAAACCAGGTTCGCATAAAACGGTCAACTTTGAAGAAGCTGAACAAAAATCGGAAAAACGCGGAAAAGTGGACTTTCCCGGCAATACCCTTCCTCTTTTAGCACTCGCTTACAAAGCGCCTCCATTTGCTCCGGAAAATCGAGACTTTGCAGCTTTATCTTTGCTGGGAGAACTTGCATTCGGTGAAACATCCGAATTGTATCGCCAACTCGTATTAAAAGATCAGAGAGCCGATTTGTTGGCTACAGGTTTTGAGCGACATCGGGATCCATTTCTATTTATGGTATTAGCACGTTTGAAAAAAGCTGAAGATTTACAAAATGTTGAGAAAGCAATTACAGATGCGGTTGAAAAGTTGAAGACTGCACCGCCAGAACCAAAACGTCTTGCTGAATTGAAATCCAATCTGAAATACTCATTTTTGATGGGACTTGATACAAGCAAAAAAACAGCAGCGGGTCTTTCAAGGTATTTTTCGCTGGTCAATGATATCAATGGTGTGGAAAAAACGATTCAAACGGTTGATTCGATTACACCCGAAGAAATCCAGAAAGTTGCACAAAAGTACATGTTGATCGAAAAAAGAACAGTTGTTACTTTGACAGGAGCGAAGTAATGATTAAACCGCTCATGGCGCTCATGTTGATCATTCCCGCATTTGCATTTAGCACGGAAAAACAAATTTCGGATACAAATATGCTCTTAATTAAAAATGAATCCCCACTTATCGCATTCCGTATTATGTTTCGAACCGGTTCTGCTTTTGATCCAAAAGGAAAAGAAGGCATTGCCACCTTAACAGCAAGTATGCTGGCAGAAGCTGGAACTCAGAAGAATGATTATGAAAAAATTCTCGAGTTGTTGTTTCCCATGGCGGCGTATTATGGTTCCCAGGTCGATAAAGAAATGACAGTCATCGCAGGCGTCGTACACCAGGATCATCTTCAACCCTATTACGAACTTCTTCGCGATGCGTTGTTATCACCCGGGTTCAAACAGGAAGACTTTGAACGACTGAAAACAGACCAAGCCAATGAAATTGCAAGCTCACTCCGTTATAACGATGATGAAGAGTTAGGCAAGGAAGCGTTAAATGCAGCAATCTTCAAAAACAACGGCTATGGTTATCCAAATGCGGGGACGATTCATTCTGTAAAATCCCTGACGATTGAGGACGTCAAGACTTTCTACAGTCAACAATTTACACAAAAAAATCTTGTCATCGGCATTGCAGGCAACTATCCAGATTCGCTCATACAACAAATGAAGAAAGATTTTAGTGCGCTATCTGAAGGTTCCGAATCAAATTCCGCAAAAACAATTCTGGCGCCATCACCGATTTCCGGCCAGCATGCGTTTTTGATAGAAAAAGAAACTGCAGGTACTGCAATCAGTTTCGGCTTTCCAATTCAGATTACACGCTCCGATGAAGATTATTATCCGATGATGGTGATGAATTGTTGGCTCGGTCAACACAGGAACTCCTTTGGCAATCTTTATAGCGTAATGCGGGGACAACGGGGCTTAAACTATGGCGACTACAGTTATATTGAACACTTTCCATTTGGTGGACGTGCGATGCAGCCGCTTCCCAACTTTGCGCGGCAACAACAAATCTTTCAGGTATGGATCCGTCCCGTACAAAATCAAAATCGGCATTTTGCATTGCGACAAGCAATTCGTGAAGTGCAAAAGCTTATCGATAATGGGATCACAAAAGAGGACTTCGAACACTCTCGTAATTTCCTCATCAACTACAGTGTAAGCCTTGCACAATCAGATTCCGAACAACTCGGATACGCACTCGATGATCGTTTTTATGGATTGAAACAACCATATCTTGAGCATGTAAAAACTAAACTTGCGAACATGAAACTTGAAGATGTTAATGCCGCAATCAAGAAACATCTGAACACTAAGAACATGATTATCGCTGTCGTTACAGAAGATGCTGAAAACTTTAAGAAAGCGCTTGCTGAAAACACTCCAAGCCCTATTACGTATGAATCTCCTAAACCGGAATCTGTGATGGAAGAGGATAAACACATCATGAATTTCCCTTTAGATCTTCGTGCAGAAAATATTCAGATCGTGCCTGTAGAAAAAATGTTTGAGTAAAAGGAGCTATATGCGCCGGCATTTCATATTCACTGTTTTGATATTCGTTTTTGCAGCAAGACTTGCTGCACACGATCTTTATCTGCAACCTGGATCTTTTTATCTGGATAAACCGGGTGAAGTGAATCTTGAAATGCGCTTGACTGAAGACAGATTCCCAGGGGGTCCACTCAAATGGCGGGACGATAAAACGGTGCAATTTAAAATGTTGAGCCCATCTGGAAAACAGGACCTCCGGGATTCCGATGGAGTGAACCCAACTGTAACTTTTGAGAAACCGGGAACTCAGCAGATTGGATGGGAAGGGACCGCGTCATACATTTCAATTGAACCCGAAATCTTCGAGAAATACATCACACTCGAAGGATATAAACAGGTAATCGAAGCTCGCAAAAGTCCTGGGGCTAGCGAAACTTACGGAAAAGAGCGTTACAGCCGATTTCTAAAAACTTATGTCCAGATTGGCAATAAAAAGACGGAAGATTATAAGAAGCCTTTGGGATTTAAAATCGAGATTATTCCTCAAACCAATCCAACAAATCTGAAAGTGGGCGATGAATTGAAGGTTCAAATTTTGTTTGAAGGCAAGCCATTGAGCATGAACAGAGTCATGGCTACGTACGACAAATATAGTACTATACCGGAGGATTACGCTCAAACTCAGGAGACAGGAGCTGATGGCATGGTTCGATTCAAAATCACGCATCCTGGTTTGTGGATGATTCGAACAAATCGGATCCTGCCTATTAAAGGCGACCGGCAAGCGGACTGGGAAAGCTTCTGGTCCAATATTACTTTTCAGGTCCAATAAAAGAACACTCTTGGTGTTTAAAAAATAGCCAATCAGAACAATCCTCCAGTTAAGCCGAGCGTCTTTTATCGTAAGTCGTTCTAGTTAGACAGAATGTGGAAAAAGTGCTATGAATTATGAGGTCGGATTGCCGGGGAGGGCACTGATTGTCGTCTTTTGATGTCCTCGTCGTTGATGACGAGCAAGATATTCGAAGTTATCTTCAGACCATCCTTCAGGAGGAAGGCCTGACAGTCCGATGTGTCCCCAATGCCACTGAAGCTTTAAGCGTAATTCAACAAGACAAGCCTCAACTGATCGTACTCGACCTCATGATGCCCGAGATGCCGGGAGACGAACTGTGCAAGATTATAAAAAGCGATCCGGCCTTAAAAGATATTGTCGTTTTTATTCTCACTTCGAAAGGGGATCTCGAGACGAAACTCGCATGCTTTTCAAGCGGCGCCGAAGAATATCTTGTCAAACCGATTGATGCTCGCGAATTGACGGCACGTGTCGGACGGTTCATCCGTTTGATTGATGAACTAAAAATGCCGACGGCACTCGCGACTTCAAATCATGATGTCACTTCATCCAAGGCAGAAGAACAACCGAATATGGATGGCCATACAAGTGCAACGAAAAGAGATTTAGATGTTCCTTCGCTGGCTCTATCCGATTATTCATTTCTCAATTTCCAATCTTCTTACGGTATTTATCGTGTGGAATCGCTGGTTGGAAAAGGTGGAATGGGCCAGGTTTTCAAAGCCAAAGACGAACAACTTGAACGGTATGTGGCAATTAAAGTGCTGGCATCTAAGCTTTCAGGTTCTCCCGAATTTGTTGAAAGATTTAGAAGAGAAGCGAAAGTATTAGCGTCCATCAATCATCCTGGAATCGCATCTATTTATAGTTTTAGTGAACAAAAGGGCGAGCATTATTTTGCTATGCAATGGTGTTCCGGCGGCTCGCTCGGGGATATGATCCGCAAAAAAGGACGGATCGAACCGATGTCGGGCGTTGATATCATTTTTCAGTGCGCACAAGCCTTAAACCTGGCATCGAAAAAAGGCATCGTCCATCGGGATATTAAACCAAGTAACTTGATGTTTGATGAAAATCAGCTGATAAAGATCGTCGACTTTGGTCTTGCATATGCAGAACAGATCAGTTCAAACCTGACGCAGGGGGGAGAATTTCTGGGAACACCAAGCTATATGGCACCAGAGCAGGCCAAATCTCCATCTGTAGATCAGCGTGCAGATATGTATGCACTCGGGATCACGTTCTACCACATGCTCTATGGCCGACTTCCCTTTCAAGCCACATCACCCATTGAAATGGTGATCAAACACACATCGCATCCCTTTCCTGAATACGATAGCCTTGATGGCAAAGTCCCGGTTTCTGTCTATCGAATCATTGAGAAGATGACACAGAAAGATGCAGCTGGGCGCTATCAAGACTATAACTCTTTGATTCAAGAACTCGAAAGCGTCAGAAATGAATTTCTCCATCGAAGCCAGTTAAAAGTTCCAGCCGCTAGCCGAGTTGCTCCGGTTGCTGTCCTTACAAGCTTAAATTTTTACGAACTTTTAGCATCACTTCATACACGATCGCAATCAGGCCTTGTAACTTGCCGGTGGAATACTCTTGAAAAGAGATTTTTAGTCCGTAACCGTGAAATTCTTTTATTTGACTCCATTCAGCCCGATGAAAATATCTGGGTGTATATGGTCAAAAAAGGTTTTTTGAAAAGAGAAGACGTTCCTGCAAACAAAAATGATTTAGAGCAGCCTTTAAACCGTTTACTTCTAAATCATGCCTTCACGATGGAAGATTTCAAAAAAACATATCGTGAATTGATGATGTCGGCATTGAATCAAGTATTGTTCTGGCCGGTTTTTGAGGGGAATTTCGCGACGGCTCAAATTGACAATGAAGCCTTTTGTTCAATTCCGGTTGTAGATTATTTGCTGGGAGCAGCTCGTGAGACGATTGATTACGCTCTTATCCGGGCACATGTCCCAGCGGGAGCTGCAATCAAAAGAACACAAGACTTTGATTTTCTGTTACGAACTTTGAGTTTAAATCCGGAAGAGAGTTTTGTGGCTTCTCGTTTTGAAGGTGAAAACATAACAATCGATATGTTGAATGTTTTGACAGGGATGCCCGAGGAAAAAATTACTAGAATCGTATTTGCACTTTCCAAATTTGGCGCAATCGAATTCAAATTGCCACACGAGCGAGGTACAACGTCACATCGTAAATTTGAACCTCTGCTAAATAACCCTCCACCGGCTATGCAAAGAAATCTACGAATTGAAAACGTAAATGTGACGTCATCATCCCCTCCACCACAAGCACCTTCTGCTGCTTCGACACCAGCAGCGTCCACTAAGCCAAAAGCAAAATCGGTGGCACCGGAACATATGGGTGCCCAAGCTGCAAGTCATCTAAAAGCAAAGTCGCACCCTCCAGCCAAACCGTCAGATAAGACAGAGGCAGGATTGCGTGAAGGTTACTTGCTCGAACTTCAGCGCAGACGCTTCACAAGTGACTCATCGGAACCACACACACCTACACCAACACCGATACCTGCGGAAGCTCAAGTTCGAATGGAAGTCCAAAAATCAGAAAAGAAGATTGAAGCTGAACAACATATCAAGGTTGCAGAACAATTTTATCGTTTAGCAGAAAAGAAATACGAAGACCAGGATTACTACAACGTTACAAATCTCTGTAAACAAGCTGTACAGAACCATCCAACTGAAGCCAAATACTATCAGCTCATGGCTCTAGCTTATTCAAAACATCCCCGATTCCTCAAAGACGCGCAAAGCCAGTTTGAAAAGGCAATCGAATTAGATCCATGGAACCCCGATTATCATGTACAGTTAGCGGAGTTTTACATGCAGCAAGGCCTGTGGCTTCGAGCTTCCAATCACATAAAAAAGGCGCTCACCATTTCGCCTGAACATGAAAAGGCTCTTGAGCTTACGCAATCCTTAAAGGGGAAACATCGAGGTTGAGAGAACCCGGCGGCTTACTTTTGTTTGCGGACTTTTGAAACGAAAGGTATTTGCAACCCAGGATTTGTTGTCACATCAGGGGGATTGTCCCTCTTTGACTGATGCTCCATGATTAACAGAAGATTGTCCCTGTCTGATACTTCATGATTCCAGATAAATCCACAGGACTCGCACTTCTTCATTCGAACTGAAATTGAATCCAAATTGTCCGAAAGACATACCGGACAAGCTAGTGTTCGATCATTAACAAGTTCAGATTTCTGCTTCTTTTTGCCCATAAGTTATTCCAGTTACTAAAGATAGGCGTAACTCAGGGTTTTGTCAAGTTTTAGAGGACAGGCGTTATTGCAGGATTTCTCGCAGGAGTCTCATGTTGAGGTTTCCGCCCGAAACGATTGCAGCTACACGAGATCCACGAGGAACGGATTCAATTTGCGTCAGCGCAGCAAGGGTGACTGCTGCAGAGGCCTCCGTCACAACTTGTTCTTGTTCTAACATGAGCAAGATGGCCTTTTTGATCTCTTCCTCGTCAACAAGAAGAATTTCATCGATATACTTTGGAGCCAGTTCGTAAACGATTTTGCCAATACCACCGGCCAGACCTTCTGCTATTGAATGCTCAACAGGAAATTCTTCATAACAAACTTTGTCCTCTAAAGATTTGCTCAATGCCGGAGAATTGGCGCTTTGAACACCGATAATCTTTACATCCGGATCCAAACTCTTCAGTGCGATGGCAATACCGCTAATTAATCCTCCCCCGCCAACAGGGACAACAACAGCATCAAGCTCAGGCATCTGTTCGTGCAACTCGAGAGCGATTGTGCCCTGTCCAGCAACAGTTCGCCAATCATCATAAGGATGAACGATTGTCAGCCCCAACTTTTCCGCGAGAGAGCGACCCTCACGTTCGGCATCTTCATAAGTTTCAGCGCCTCGCACATCGACAAGAAAATGCTGAAGTTTATCCAGCTTTGATCTCGGCGTCTTTCGTGGAACATAGATTGTCGCAGGCGCATCATACACACGTGATGCATACGCTACTCCTAATGCATGATTTCCAGCAGACCATGCCACAAGACCGCGTAAGCGCTCCTGTATCGATAATGATCGAACAAGATTAAGAGCCCCTCGCACTTTAAAAGATCCTGTTGGCTGCCAATTCTCAAGCTTTAGCGAAACATCAAATCCAGAAATTTCGGAAAAATAAAAGGAAGGCCGTAAAGGTGTTCGATGAATGTGCGGACTAATAGCCGCCGCCGCACTCCGTATCTTCTCAAGATCTATCATGTTGATCTTTGCGATCTCTGCGGTTAATTACTCTGCTTTTTAACCGCAGAGGGCACAGAGTACCATTCTAACATTGAATCATTTAGGGTATATTTTCCATCGGTACAATGAAGAGGACCTTTTTCCTATTTTGCATCATACTTTCAGTTATGGCTGTTGCAGATACCCCTAATGATTGGCTCACACACGCTGAGCGCACGAAGTTTGTAGAAACCGGCCGTTACGATGAAGCCATTGCCTACTGCAAAAAACTTGCGTCAGCTTCACCCTGGGTGAATTATTCAGAGTTTGGGAAAAGTCCGGAAGGACGTGATCTGCCATTATTGATTGTATCGCGCGAAAAATTATTCACTCCGGATGCTGCACGCAAAGCGAATCGCCTGGTTGTTTTGATCATCAATGGAATTCATTCAGGAGAAATTGGCGGTAAAGATGCATCGTTCATGATGCTTCGAGAAATGGTGATCACGAAAAAATTGGAGTCGCTGCTGAACAATGTAGTGTTGCTGGTGGTTCCTATTTTCAGCGTAGATGGCCATGAACGTTTCGGGCCATACAATCGGATCAATCAAAATGGACCAAAGGAGATGGGCTGGCGAACGACATCAGAAAATTTGAATTTGAATCGTGATTGGATGAAAGCAGATCAGCCAGAGATGCGTTCCATGCTTAAGTTGTATACGAAATGGCTGCCGAACTTTATCATGGACAATCACGTCAGCGATGGCGCCGATTTTCAGTACGATGTGACTTATATTGTCCAGCGTGAACCGATGATGGCTTCGGGAGTTGCAAAATACTGGCAACAAACATTGGAGCCGGCGATGGTTGAAGGTCTCACAAAAACAGGCCACAAGTCTGCACCCTATTTCGAAATGGTCGATGATCGGAATCCAGCCGCAGGCATCTCACATTTTCTTGCTGATCCACGGTTTTCAGATGGATATGCGACCATACAAAATAGACTCGGAATGACCGTGGAAACGCACATGCTCAAACCGTACGACGTACAGGTGCGTGCGCATTACGATCTAATGATCTCGGCGTTGCAGGAATTAAATCAATCTGGGGAACAACTGATTAACGCTGAATCAAAGGCTGATGAAGAAACGAAAGCTTTAGATTCTGCTGTTCCCATCCGGTTCAAATTAAATCGTGAAAAGAGTGAGCCATTTCAGTTTCGCGGAATTGAATTTAAACACGAAGTCAGTCCAATTTCGGGTACCGTTCGCATTATCTATGGGAAAGAACCTTTCGAATTAACAGTGCCCTGGTATCACACAATTGAGGTTCAGAACTCTGTATCTCCGCCGTTTGGATATTTGATTCCGCGCCAATGGACGGATGTAATTGACCGCCTTGAAGCGCACAATATTGAACTAAACCGGACTACAGCGCCGGTCACTGGCAACTTTGAAATATATCGCTTCCAAAATGTTAACTGGCAAAATGCACCGTTTGAAGGAAGACACGGCGCAAACTATGAAGTCACAACAAACATAGAAGAGCGCACATTTTCTGCGGGATCTGTTTTCGTAAAACTAAACCAACGAAGCAATCGGATCATTATGGGTTTGCTGGAACCTCAATCAAATGATTCTTTTGTTGCATGGGGATTCTTTAACGCAATATTTGAACAAAAAGAATATGCAGAACCGTATGTTATGGAAGCCCTCGCGGAAGACATGCTAAAGAAAAACCCTGATCTAGAAAAAGAATTCATGCAAAAAATAAAATCGGATCCTAAGTTTGCATCTGACCCGGAGGCACGGCTCCACTTCTTCTACGAACGTTCACCTTATCGCGATCCATTCAAAGATGCTTATCCTGTCGCACGAATCACCGATGAGTCATTTCTTAAACGTATTCCTCTGCGGTAGCAATCCGTGCAAAACACTTTGATCGATCCTGAAATTCAGCCATCACAAGTTCGCAAATCAAAACACGATCCTATCGAAAGAGCCTTGAATTCGGTCGACTTCGGAAAGCTACCGTACGGAAAAATTCTATTGTTGTGTGCAATTCTTTTGTCAGCATTGAGCCTTTATCTTTTTATCAGCAATGATTTCCATAATGCCCATTTTGATTCGAAAGGCCATCAGCTTGTTCCCAGAAGGATTGCAGACAACTTAAGCCCGGGGTGGATTCAAATTGGAGCATTCTGGCTTCCACTTCCGCACGTCTTATACTACCCGCTCGTAAAAAATGATTGGATCTACTTCAACGGCTTTGGAGGAATCCCATTTTCCGTCTTGAGTTACATCTTCAGCGTCATTCTTTTATTCAAATTGCTGAAACATGTCGTTGATCCAATATCGGCGTTCTGTGCAAGCACGCTGTACATGATTAATGTAAATATTCTCTATCTTCAATCCACTTCTTTAACTGAAGGACTTTCGATCGTATTCAGTCTGGCCGCCGTGTACTTTTTTGTACGCTACGAACTCACTCAGACCAGAAAATGGCTATTGCTTGCTTCTATTATTTCTGCTTTTGGTGTGCTTACCCGCTACGAGAATTGGTTTACGTTTGGAATGATCGGTCTTTTGTTGACCTTGCTTCACATCAAGAGTAGACGTGGTTTTAAGAAAATACTTCTTGACGGACTGGTGCTGGGAATCCCCAACTTTTTGGCAATTGCTTTAACATTCTGGATTAACTGGAGAACAACAGGATCTGCATTTATTGATGTCACCCACAAGTTTACGGATTGGCAGCCAGGTCAAGGCAGCTATCTTCTATCTTTTTTTGTAGCGCTATATACGCTTGGAAAACTGGTTAGTTTTGAGTGGGCCATTGGATCAGTTGCTGCATTCTTTTTAATGCTGCGCAGAAAATTTAGGAATCCTGCATTCATCGCTTCGCTTGCAATCCTTGGTCCGCTACTCTTGTTTATGATCCAGTATCATGACGGGCATCCAACGCGTATCCGATATGGCTTACTCATCGTACCGGCGTGTTGTTTCTTTCTTTCACATTTCCCTGAACGTTCAAAGTTGATGCGTTATTTATTTCTTGTCTTTGCGCTTTTCATCAGCACATCAAGCTATTTCGGAAAATTTGATTCTTCCGAATTGCTAGAAGAATCTTTGCGTGATGCGAGTAACCTGTCTCTCCAGGGTGACCTTCTCTGGTATTTTCAACAACATGATGATGGGTCGTTGATCCTTGTTGCGATGGGAGAAATTGCGCCTGTTGTTTATGATTTAAAACTACCGATTAAACGATTTGTTCATGAAGGCGCGAAACCATGGTGGAATGATGCAAGAAAAGAACCCGAAAAATGGGTAGGATGGGTTTTCATTTCTCAAGATGACAAACTATGGAAAATACTTCATGACAATTCAGATTTTCATCGGCACTTCATGCTAATTGGACGCCGCAACTTTCTAGAATTATACAAACGTAATCCTGATGAAACAGCAAACATAAAATCGCATCGTGCACACGGGAAAAATCTAAAGGGTGAAATACCTGTATTCAACAAGGAAAGAAAACAATGAATTGGATTCAACACTTTACCAAAGAGCTAGTAAAAGGTCATGAATCAGAACCATGGCATGGACCATCCACAAAATCCTTGCTCGATGGGCTTACGCATAAAGAAGCTGCAGCGTACGTGGTTTCAAATTCACACAGCATCTGGGAAATCACTTTGCATATGGATGCGTGGCAAAGAGAAGTGATCCGCCGTTTACATTCCAGTTTTGTTCCAGAAATTCCAGAGGAAGGAGATTGGCGAGCTGTACTCGAAGTAAGCGACAGAGCATGGCAACAAGCTCAGTATGATCTGGATTCTTCGTTACATGAATTAGTTCGCAAGTTAAACACAATCGCGGAGTCGTCAACTACTGAGCCAGACCTTACGCTTGCTGGTATGCTTTCAGGGATATTGCAGCATAATGCATATCACAGCGGACAAATTGCGATGGCTCGAAAAGTAATTCTTCAACAAAGGACAGAACGCGACAAATGATCTGCCCGAATTGTGGAAGCGAATACCGGGAGGGTTTTCTACGCTGTGCTGACTGCGATGTTGATTTGATTCAAACCACTGAGGAATCCGCTGATCGAATCGAAACAGATCCGAAAAACGAATTGACTCGCGTTTTTGAAACACAGCGACATGATTTACTAATCGAAATATGTCTGGCTTTTGAAAATCAAAGTATTCCATATCTGTCTCAATCAGGCACTGCGTTTGATACCTACGGAGTCGTTGAACAAACTCAGACCTTAGTTTGGAGAGGCGCGATATGGGTTCCTGAAGCGTATGCGGATGAGGCGGAACAAATCATTGAAGAAATTCAGAACACCACTCCCTCAGAAGATCAAATTAAGGGCTCCACACCTACTGAATGAAAAGCCAGCTAAAGAGAAAGGAGCGGCCTTGGACCGCCCCTTTGGAGTGCGAATTATTTGCGGGTGTAGGTCATTTCCATCATTTTCTTTTCTTTTCCGTCTTTCCCCGTTCCAAACATTTCAAAAGTATGGGTGTTGTTGTCGATATATTTGGTCACGGTGCGAGCCTTCATCGGGCCTTCGATCGGATCATCCCAACTGCTTGTCATTGTGACTGTCTTACCATCGGGACTTCCTGTTCCTTCAAAAAGATAAATTCCAGTTCCCATGGAATCCATCCATGTTGCTCTGTATTTCTTTGTGAAGTTGTCATACCCCATAAGACCAACCCCTGTGAACGGCATTCCCATCATGTCGCCTGAGCATTCTTGCTGTAGGAATCGTCCATCAAGCAATACTTTTTGTGTGCATGTGCCTGCCGATTCCATTGGGGGTTGGCTGGGATCCATCCATGATTTCGTTTTGGTAGTCCATGTGCCTGCCAAACTGGCCATATGCTTATGCGGGGCGCCTGGCGTAGCAAGTTTCGTGTACATATCCATCATCGCTTTCATGTCCGCTTCACTTGGCGCCTTTTTCTCTTGAGCCATCGCGAAACCGCAAGCTACAATCAAACACAACACTGATAAAACAATCTTCTTCAGATACATTCAATCCTCCGAAATGTGATTTTTCTTCCAGGCGACAGGATCGTGCCCAGGTTCTATGGTTCTTTTCAACGGAATCGTGAAACTCAGTAAATATTTCCGCTGCTACAGGATACAAAATATACGAAAAAAGATACAAGATACAAGATGGAGGATACAAGGGAACTCCACTGTATCTTGCAACCTGGATCTTGGATTCTGTAGACTCTAGCGTAACCGCTCCCACCATCATATAATTTCATTCGAAGGCTTTTGATCAAAAGTTTTGCATAAGAAAACCGCCCTTAAGGATTTAATTCCCCCACGAGAGAAGGCTGTCGCTGTCGGTATTTATGGCGGTCGCGCCGAACGCTGGCGGGAGGAACAATCTCTCGAAGAACTTTCAACACTCGCGATTACTGCAGGCGCTGATGTTCTGCAAATTTTCTTGCAAGAAAAACCGCGGCGCGATCCGGCTTATTACTGCGGAAAAGGAAAACTCGAAGAAATAAAAGTTTACTGCGATGCCAAAAGTGTGGATCTGGTTTTATTTGACGATCCTTTAACACCTGCGCAAATGCGCAATATTGAACACCTCATGGATCGCAAAGTTCTTGATCGCACACAACTCATTCTTGACATATTTGCTCAACGTGCAAAAACGTCAGAAGGCAAATTACAAGTTGAATTGGCACAAATTGATTACTTGTTGCCTCGTTTAACAGGACGTGGAATTCAATTATCAAGACTGGGTGGCGGAATTGGAACTCGAGGACCGGGTGAAACAAAGCTTGAATTCGATCGCCGCCGTCTCCGCGAACGCAGAAGCCGCTTAAAAAAACAATTGGATCATGTGCAGGAAATTCGCGCACTACAACGGAAATCACGACATGATATCCCTTTGCCAATTGCTTCCTTGATCGGTTACACAAACGCAGGCAAGACAACTCTCTTCAACCGTCTCACCGGATCCAAAAGCTTTGCTTCGCCTATTCTTTTTGCAACATTAGATCCAACAATCAAAAGTATTCGCGTGCCGAATCAGCAAACTGTCTTGTTTTCGGATACAGTCGGATTTATTCAAAAGCTTCCAACAGAGCTGGTTGCGGCATTTCGTGCAACGCTTGAAGAAGTATTGCAGGCAAATTTATTGTTGCATGTGATTGATGCTTCAAGTCCTGCAGTTGATGAACAGATTCAGGCAGTTCTTGAAACTTTACGCATCCTGGATGCTGCAAATAAACCGATTTTGCATGTATTAAACAAGATCGATCTAATGGATAATCCAACTGCCATGTTACAATCGTACAGCCATCAGCTTGGGAATGTGGTAGCAGTTTCTGCAGAAACTGGAGAAGGTATCGATCATTTGACTTCAGCTATTGTCGGGATGCTTTCTGATTTTTGGGAACGGGTGCACCTGTCAATTCCCAACGACGAGCAATCTTTGATTTCCATGCTGCATGATGAAGGCAAAATTTTCGGAAAGAATTATGTGGATGGCCGGATTGAACTTGATGTTGAATTGCCGAAAAAACTTGCAGACCGCGTCAGAAAATACGCGTCACAGTAATCTCTATCCAATTCTGCTGCTTGGTTTTATTCTTTCTGCCTGTGCTCCAGCTGTACAGTTACATCCTCCAAAAACACCCCTTCAGAATCCAACACATGAAACTTCGATCGCTGCATCCTCCGATTACAACAAAGGCTACGCTCAATACAGTAAAGGGAATCAACCGAAAGCCAGGGAAGAATTTCAAAAAGCATTAAGAAAAGATCCGAATTATTATCCTGCCTTTCTGGCAATCGGTTACACCTATTTGGCAGAAAATGATTTAGATTCCGCCGAGCGTTACATTCGTGGTGCTCTTGATAAGAATCCTGATTATATTCAGGCTCATTATGCTCTGGCGGTTGTTTTGGAACAGCAGATCAAATATGAGGAAGCCTTAAAACATTGGGATGAACTGCAGCGGATTAAGCCTGAATATCCTGGCATAGACCAGGCACAAAAGATTTTGCGGTTAAAAGCCACTGAATTTTTACTCACTCAGGCGCGTGAGGAAGCAAAAACGAATCCTGAAAAAGGAATTGAGTTATACAAAGAAGCCCAGAAATTCGCGCCGGAAATATCTCTGATCCCGCTGGAAATTGCGACAATCCAGCTAAAACTAGGACAGTGCGAGGAAGCAATCACATCATTGGAACAATCAGGCGAACAACTTTCCGATGAGCCAGTTATCCAACTTGCCTATGCCGAATGTCTGGTGCACTTAGATCAATATCAGAAAGCATTAGAAACTTATGAAAAAGTAGAGCAAATTGCACCAAGTGCCGTTATACAACAGCATATTGGTGAGCTGAGAAAACTTCTCGCTTTTGAAGCGATGCCTGAGGAATATAAAAATATTGCGCAAACTTCTGAAATTACGCGTGCCCAACTCGCAGCCTTAATTTTTACAAACTTGAAATTTCTCGCAAAATATTCTTCATCAGGTTCAGTGATTGTTGTGGATGCATTTGATCATTGGGCCACAAATTACATCCGAAAAGCTGTTGAGCTAGGAATGATCGAAGTTTTTCCCAATCGTACGTTTCAGCCCTCTCGATGGATTACAAAAATTGAGTTGACGCGAGCAGCTGCAAGGATTCTTCAGATTTTAGAAGGCAATGAAGGGAAGAAGATTCAATCCCGCGAGGAAAATGCCGACATGATCATATCCGACGTTCCTCATAGTAATATTTACCATTCTATGGTGATGAAGACGATTGCGGCTGGCGTCGTCAGCCTTGACGTGGATGGGAAATTCCATATGAATCGTCCAGTTTCAGGAGCCGAAGCTCTTTCCATGATCAATCGCCTGCAGGTTCTTTCGGAGTAAATATGAAAACGCACTTTGCATTGACAGTTTTGATCCTTCTTGGATTGTTTAACGTTTGCTTTGCAGATGAAAAACTTGTTGCTGTGACTGCTGAAAAGGAAGTTGATATTCAAGGGGGAGATACTGCAGCAGCAAGAACAGTGGCACTTGCAGCAGCTGCACGAGATGCTGTTGAAAAAGCTTATGGAACTTACATCAAAGTTGAAGAGCTGCCAAATGCCCGCACTATTTTTGCGCAATCTGCCGCAAGCTTGCGTTACTCAATTCTTGCAGAACAAAAAAGAGGAAATCGATATTGGGTAAAAATACAAGCCAATGTTGCGATCCCTTCTGAATATGTAATGAACAAAGCCGAAGAACGAGAAGAGCTTGGCGAACCGATGCAGAATTATCTGCAGAAATATCCACAAGGTGAAGTGAATTGGGGTGAAGGATTTATACATGCCTATGGTAAAGGTGTAATCGGTGATGGTCAGAGTGAAGAAGAGGCCGCACGTGCAGCAGAAGTTGACGCAAAAGCCCATCTTCTTGAAATTGTTCATGACATTCCTGTAGATGACCGGATGAAGGCCGGTGAAGAATCACGAATGAGTTTCGCGCTCGAAGGCTTTGTTCAGGGTGCTGAGGTTGTTGCACGTTCAAGACTGGGCACCACTGTAAATGTTACAGTGCGAGCGCCAGTTCGTGGTGTAAAAGGCTTGAGCATGACTCTTTATGGATTTTATACTCCGCCACCTCCTGCTGTTGCCGAAGTGATTGTTCCGACCCGCAAAAAACAAGCAGTGAAAAAAGAACCTTCCAAAACTGAACCGAAACCCGAACAGTTCACAGGCATTGTGATTGATGCACGCGCGATACCGGCGACTCCTGCCATTTTTCCGCGAGTTCAAGATACGCAAAAACGTGAAGTCTATGGCGTCAGCAAAGTGAATCAGGAAGATTTACAAAAACGGGGAATGGCATCGTATGCAGTCGTTGCCCGGGAAGTCAAAATTTCGCGATTATATCCGAATGCAACAATTATTCGCGCGAGTTATTCGCCTGATCCCCCGCAGCCACAGCAGAAAAAACGCAGGCAGGGTTATAATCCCATGCTTGTGAAAGCTGCTGGTACCGATGGGAAACTGAAAGCAACTTTGATTGTAAGCGAAGCAGATGCCCAAAAAATTGTGGATGCGGACGATGAACATGGCGTCCTAAAGGAATGCAAGGTTGTTGTTGTCGTTTCCAGCGAAGTCGGCGGCCTGGAAGGGAAACTTCAAGAAAGGGGATCGCAGACGTCCCGTCTGCATTAGGGACCGCAGACGTCCCGTCTGCACTTGAGTTAGTCTTTTTTCACATGCTTGCGATCACCAATAAACGGATTCTTACAGTTACAATAGCTGTTATACTAATAATACTACTATTATCGTACTACTTATTTTTAAAGGGCGCCTTTCTTTCAGCTGATAACTTTATTCTCACCAGGCACTTTAACTTTCGAGGCCCGGTCGATCCAGGGAAAGACATTATTATCGTCGCACTTGACACAGAAAGCGCAAAAGCGATGGGACGAAAATCGGCTGAATGGAAACGCACCGACTACGCTCAGGCAATTCGAAATCTTGCAGAAGCAGGCTCAGACATCATCGCCATTGATATTCTCTTCGCTCTTCCTTCTCCCAATGACCCCCTTCAGGATGAAGCTTTGCGGTCAGCCCTGGAAGACGCTGCGAATGTAATTCTCGTTTCGGAAACCTCAGAACAAAACCGAAGAGTTCCCTTAGAAATCTTCAGACAGCAGGAAATTGGCGAAGGCTTTTTGAATTTATTTCCCGATGAAGATGGTGTGATGCGAACGGCTCCTCCACCGTTTGCAAGAACAACACCTGAAGGAGATTTAATCCTGGACTTTCCTTTTGCATTACAGATCGCTTTGGCTCGTCTTTATCCTGAAGGGGATTTTAAGGTAGATCTCAAAGACTCCCGATGGATGAAGGTAGGCGATCTTCGGATTCCATACCCTCAACGGAGAGGCACTGATGGTTTTTACATCAATTATGCCGGGCCTTCCGGGCACTTCCCCAAAATTGCGTTCCACAAAATTCTAAAAAAGGATTTCGTCCCGGATCAAGTGAAGGGAAAAATCGTTTTGATTGGAAATATGAATCCACTGGCACAAGACTATTATCCCGTTCCGATGAAACGCAAACCAAGACAAATCAAGAGCATGAAAAATGTTCAGACGATCGAAGCTCACCAAATGCAAAGCATGTACGGCGTTGAAATCCATGCAAATGCGATTCATACCATTCTTAACAAACGTTTTATTGCGCCGTTTCCAAAGAGATGGGTCATGATACTTCTTGGAATTTTTTCTTTTCTTGCTGCTGCCGTAATGCTTGGTTTGAAAAGGAATGCATTTCTGGCAACTGGAGTTTGTGTTCTGCTTGCTTTAGCATTTTGTTTTTTCCAATATTTGAGATTTCAATCGGGAGAATACATTCAAGGATCGGCGATCTTACTCTCCATTTTTTCGATTGCTGCTGCCGGACTTGCAGGACGTCAGGCTGAAGAAGCCGCAGAAAAGCGAAGGATTGAGCAGCTTTTTGGCAGATATGTCGCGCCGAATGTTGTTCAAGAATTAATTCGCAACAGAAATCTGGTCCGGTTTAGCGGCAAGAAAGAACGCCTCACAGTCTTCTTTTCTGATATTCGCGGATTTACTACCATGTCAGAACAGATGGAGCCTGAGAAAGTGTCCGAGTTATTGAATGAATATTTCAGCCGAATGACAAAACTCGTTTTCAAACATGGCGGAACTCTCGATAAATTCATGGGTGATTGCGTCATGGCATTTTTCGGTAATCCGATTCCTTTTCCGGATCATGCAAAACGCGCAGTCGAAATGGCGCTTGAAATGATTCACGAAATAGAAGCCTTAAAGAAAGAATGGGCAGATCGCGGCAAGCCACACTCGCTGGATGTTGGAATTGGAATTTCTACCGGTGATGTAATCGTAGGAAATCTAGGCTCTGCTGAATTTTTCGACTACACCGTCGTTGGCGACATAGTCAATCTTGCATCGCGTCTTCAATCGAACGCACAGCGAGGTCAAATCCTCATAAGCGCAAGCACTTATGAAGAAGTGAAAGAATTCGTGAAAGCTGACCCCATGGAACCCTTAACCGTGAAAGGCAAAAGTCAGCCGGTCGAAGTATTTGTAGTAAGGCACGCAGTCGAGCAAAGCGAGACAGTGCCGTAAACACTGCTAAGAACACTCCGAAACATCAACAGCCACTGGAACGTATACTAATAGTATCTTATCTTTTATTGGGAGCGGTTCAGATCCGCCCATTGTAGTGGAGGAAGATTCATGAATGAAATTGCAAATGCTTCATCGATGACCGGTGCCTCGCATCTGGACAATGATGAAGATGGGACTTCGAATGTCGAGGAAACCTCTTTTCAAGAAAAGCGATCCTGGTTTGTTTCGCGTCTGTTCGATGCAGCTCTGACGCTGCGAAACTTCATCGTCTTATTATTTGGAATCTTGCTTGATGAACGGGTTGACCGTAAAGTAAAAATCTTTGTTGGTTCCGTTCTCGCTTACATTTTTGCTCCTCTGGATTTTATTCCTGAGCTCTTCAGCGGGCTATTTGGAATTGCAGATGACTTTGTTCTGGCTGCCTTCGCTATGAATGTGCTTCTAAATTGGATTGATCCTGAAATTGTAAATTCACACTGGCGCGGGAAAAAAGATCTTCTTACAACAATTCAAAAAGGGATTAAGAATGCAGAGATCCTGGTACCTGAAGCAATTCTAAAGAAAATTCAAGGCTGGATCGGACAGCGCGCTCCGCAACACGCAATTGTTCCAGTTCAGCCAGCATCAGCGGCGCCATCTACTGAATCCGAAGAACCGAAAGCGTCCCGAAAAAAACGGAGACACAGCCGCAAATCCGATCAGTAACGATCATCAACAAACTGCCGATACGCTAGCATGATCTGTTTTGTTACTGGGCCAGGTGCGGGGGGTAGAGGTTTCTCGCTAATCTGATTTACAGGCATCACAGCTTTTGTAGTGCTTGTAATGAAACATTCGTCGCAGGTTTGCATTTCTGACGGTGAGACATCCCGCTCTTCAATCGGAATTTGTTGCGATGCCGCAAGTTCTAAAACGAGCCCACGAGTTACACCTGAAAGTAATCCCGATTCAAGAGAAGGAGTGATCAGGATCCCATTTTTTACAATAAAGACATTGCTGCTTGTAGCTTCAGTTACATTACCAGCGAGATTACATAAAATGCCTTCAAAAGCTCCTTCCGATTTTGCCTGACCATAAGCAAGAACATTATTCAACAAGTTGCCGGACTTGATTCGCGGATTCAACGCTTGTCTATCATTTCTTCGGATCGCAACCATCGCAACCTTGACACCTTTTTCATAATGTTCGGCTGGGAAAGGCTCAAGAGGGCCTGCAATAATTACAAAACTTGCCCGTTCACTGCGATCCATGTCAAGACTGATTGCTCCCTTTCCGCGGGTAACAATCAAACGCATATACGATTCACTATTTCCTGCTGCCGCTATTGTGAGTTCCAACTGACGGCGGAATTCGTTACCACTGAATGGGAGCTTGAGATGAATTAGTTTTGACGAAGCTTCAAGGCGGAAGAGGTGACGTTCAATTAAGAAAATCTTACCGCGGTAGGTTCGAAGCGCCTCATAAATGTTGTCACCGTATAAAAAACCGTGATCGAATACAGAAATTTTTGCGTCTTCCGGCGGATACAGTGTGCCGTCTATGTTAACGATCTGTCCCATTTTGAAGATTACTCCAGCAAGATTGTTAATATTACAACATTATTTTAACTGTAGGGCGTCCCTGGTGTAGCAGTGGAAATGAAGGCGGGTTCACAAGGATCGTTTCCTACAAGTTGATTTTTGGAAACTACAACGTTATATTGGAACGCTCTCCTTGAAAGGGGGAAGTTTCAAATGATACCCGCATCACAATACTCCGGCGATTGGAATTCAATTCGCGAAACAGTTGGAAATGCAAATCGATTTCTAATCACAACACATGTTCAAGCTGATCCTGACGCTTTAGGTTCAGAAATTGCATTAGCTGAAGCGCTAAGATCCCTCGGTAAACAAACGCTCATATTGAACCCGACGCCGCTTTCACACAACTACACCTTTATCGATACACGTAAGGAAGTAAAACACTATCAACAAGGAGAACCACTTCCTGATGTCGATGCAATTTTCATCCTGGATATTAGCCGCTGGGAACGTCTCGGTGCACTTGCTGATGTAATCCGTGATTCAGGCAAACCAAAAATCTGCATGGATCATCATCCGTATACAGGAGGGCACGCAGACTATCATCTGGTGAATGTTCAAGCCTGCGCCAGCGCCGAAATCGTTTATGACCTTGCTCGATTTTTAAGCATCGTGATTACACCTGCCATCGCAGAACCTTTATATACTGCAATACTCTCTGATACAGGGTCTTTTAGTTTCTCCAATACAAGCGCGCGGTCTCATCAAATTGCTTTTGAATTGATGGATTATGGTCTTCCGTGTAGATTAATTTTTGAAAATCTCTATCAGAATCACTCTGCTGAACGTTTGAAGTTCATGGGAAAAGTTTTATCAACTCTTCGATTGGATTGTGATCAGAAACTTGCCTGGATTACGATTCCGCATCAAATGCTCACCGAAAATAATATTCATCCAGATGACGTTGAAGGGTTTGTGGATATGGCCAGAAATTGCAAAGGTGTAATACTTTCAGTTCTTTTCTTAGAAGTTGTGCCGAATGATGTAAAAATCAGTCTTCGAGCTAAAGGCAACTTTAACGCAAGCCAGCTCGCATCCACATTTGGCGGTGGTGGACACAATCATGCCTCTGGTATCCGTTTACTTGGGGCCCTTCCACAAATTGAGCAGACTGTACTTGCTGAGGCTCGCAAAGCTCTTGAGAACTATTGAGGCCAACCCTCCAAAAATTCGCGAACCACTTGGCGCACATATGTCGGTTGAAGGCGGACTTTACCGTGCACTGGAGCGTGGACATTCCATAGGCTGCAACACAATTCAAATATTTACGCGAAATGCGAGCCGGTGGGCTGCAAAAGATATTTCAACAGAAGAAATTACACTTTTTCGAAAAGCCCGAAAAGCTTCACGGATTACTCCAATCTTTGCTCATTGTAGTTATTTGATTAATCTTGGATGTGAAAGTGATTTCTATGAACGATCGATTGCTGCCTTGACCGCTGAAATAATCCGGGCAGAACAATTAGGGCTTAATTTTATCGTTTTACATCCGGGATCGCATCGTGGCTGCGGCGAACAGCAAGGCCTCAAGTCTGTAGTCGCTGCTTTAAACCGTGTCTTTTCTCAAACGGAAGGCATGAAATGCAAAATAGCTATTGAAAATACTGCCGGTCAAGGCAATTGTCTTGGATCTAAGATCGAGCATCTGCAATACATTCTAAATAACTGCAGCTTCTCAAACCGGATCGGAGTATGCATTGATACGTGTCATTTCTTTGCTGCCGGTTATGATCTCAGAACGAAGGAAGCTTATGAGTCCACATTTAATGAGCTGTTACGTAAAGTTCCTGCGCGAAAAATCTTAGCGTTTCACTTAAATGATTCTAAAACGCAACTGAATTCAAATGTGGACCGGCATGAACATATCGGAAAGGGCCATCTTGGAATACAGGCCTTCCAGTTGTTGATGAATGATGAACGTTTTAAGAAAATCCCAAAGGTATTAGAAACACCGAAAGGGAAAGATCTCGCCGAAGATGTAGTGAATCTAGCGTTATTAAGAACTATGCGTCTTGGCGGTTGAGCTATTACGGGGCTATAATACCGTCTCCCATGAAAGTTCTAATCAAAGATAAAATTGTCGATAGTTTCAAATTCCCACTAACTGAAGCCTTGAGTTTTTCGATACTTGTATGGACGATATGGGGCTTTGGTGAAGCATTTTACTGGCAAACATTAAGCCCGATGTTTGCGCAAAACTCCGTTCGGCTGAGTCCATATATCTTTGTTGCATCCTTCTTCTTATATCTCGTAATTGCCGCTGTAGTTGCGGTATTGACATATGGTTTGCTGAGATGGGTCCTATTCACAATGGATAAACATGATGATCCGACTTTTCGCAGCGCCACACTTGCAGGGATTCTTGGGATTTTCTTTCTGGCAGTTGTTTATCATTGCACACAGTCATATTTCTCGAACGTAACTTTAACGCCTGCATTTAGAACTGGAATCCTGGCAATAGCATTTGCCTTTGTTGCAATCATTACCTTCTTTTTTTATCGTATTACTTCAGGAATAGGATTCAGGTTGAAGCGTTCAGGAACGCTGATGTTTAGCATACTTGTAATCTCTTTAGTGCTTTCATTCGTACATTTTCCAATGTTCAGTTCTGATCCGGACAACCAAAAAACTCTTGATCTTCGTACAAGTATTCAAAAGTTGATGGCATATCAATACTTATCACCGAGTCCGCAAGAGAGTATCAACCCTGCGGAGTCGTCACGATGAAGAGTCAAGATTTCGTTCGCGAGATGGATGAACTGCTTGAGAGTACACTTTCCGGACTCGATAAATTAGAACTGGTTGAGTCTGAGTCTCAAGGTAACGTTGAAATTATTCCACTTCTTAAGATCGCGTTAAAAAACGAAGTTGAAGCGAGTCAGCTTGCAGCGTACTGGATGGCAACCACTCCGGAAATCGATGTAAAGCTCGGATATGCGCGCCAGGCGGGCGATGAAGCAAAACATTACAGACTTATTGAAAAACGATTGATTGAAATGGGTGTCGATCTTTCAAACTTCAATCCACTTGAAGCCGGTTTCAGCCCGATGTATCAAACTCTTGCTTCAATTCCTGATACAATTTCGCGTCTGGCGTCCGGACAATTTACGCGCGAAAAAATAGCATTAAAACGAAATCTTCAGTTCATACGGTTTTGCGAATCGCGCGGTGATGATAAAACAGCTCAACTTTACAGCGAAATTATTCAGCCTGATGAAAATTATCATCATTTGCTCGGCAAAACGATGCTTGAAAAATATGCAACTTCAGAAGAGTCACAGACACGTGCCAGGGACGCAATCAAGATAACGCTCACAATTGCAGAAGAATTGCGAGGATTAGCTGAGAAAAAGCTTGGTATCTGCCAGATCCCAGGGTGTTAATTCATGCATGTGAAGACAATCACTGTATTGGGGGCCGGGATCATGGGATCCGGTATTGCACATGTATCAGCCCAGGCAGGATACACAACTCGCTTATTTGATATCAGTGCGGAAATGCTCTCCCGCGCGCGCGATCAGATCCAATCGAATCTGAAAAAAGGAATTGAACTGAATAAACTCACGCAGCCTCAAATGGATGCAACCATTTCAAATTTGACTTACTCACAAAGCTTTGAAGAATCCTCTCAAGCTGATTTCATTATTGAAGCGATTCCCGAAGATATTGCTTTAAAAATAGAAACGTATGGAAAATTGGATTCACTCTCACCTGCCCATGCAATTTTCGCAAGCAATACATCATCATTAAGCATCACCGAAATGGCCGCAGTGACCCGACGTCCTTCCAAAGTCATTGGAATGCATTTTTTTAATCCAGTTCACAAAATGAAACTCGTTGAAATGATTAAAGGCCTTGAAACGGATGAGGATACTCTGCGTACCACAGAAGAAGTTGGACGCAAGATGGGCAAAGAAACTGTGAGTGTCCGCGAGTCACCAGGTTTTGTTACGAGCAGAATTAATGCACTGATTGGGAATGAAGCTTTCTGTATGCTTCAGGAAGGAGTCGCAAGCGCAGAAGATATAGATAAAGCATTGAAGCTTGGATTGAATCATCCAATGGGACCGTTTGAAATGGTGGATCTCGTCGGTCTCGATACAAGACTCAGCATTCTGAATTATTTGCATAAAACCCTTGGTGAAAAATATCGTCCTGCCCCTCTTCTCGTTCAATATGTAAAGGCCGGACGGCTCGGCCGTAAAACAAAGAAAGGCGTTTATGAGTATTGAAGCTCTGCGGCTCTGTGGTAAAAAAAGAGAAACAAATGGAACTGAAAAATATCTCCCTTGAAATTTCTGATCGCATCGCACTGATTACAATCAACAGACCGGATGTTAGAAATGCTCTCGATTTGCAGACTGTTAATGAGCTTCATTCTGTAATACGTGAAATTTCCGATTCAGATAAAGCAGGTGTTGCGATTATTACAGGAGCTGGCGATCGAGTTTTTGTTTCGGGCGCGGATATTAAGGATATTCGTGAAAGGAAAAAGCATGACGCACTGCGAGGCATTAATTCACGGCTTTTTAAAGCAGTGGAAGATTGTGCGAAGCCTGTTATAGCTGCGGTAAACGGATTTGCTCTGGGAGGCGGATTTGAACTTGCACTGGCGTGCGATTTACGAGTCTGCACTGAGAATGCAAAGTTTGGGCTACCCGAAGTTTCGCTTGGAATTCTGCCAGGCGCCGGTGGTTTATTTCGGTTATACCGCATTGCCGGGTTAGGCGTCGCAAAAGAAATGGTGATGACCGGCGATTTCATAGACGCCCAGCGCGCATTTCAGCTTGGACTTGTATCACGCATTGTAAAACAAGGCGAATTGCTTTCTGCGGCAAAAGAATATGCAGCCAAAATTCTTTCGCGCGGACCATTGGCAATCCGACTCGCGAAACATTCATTGAACCTTGTTCCAGAATTGTCTACTGAAGCTGCAATGACATTGGACGAATATGCTCAAGGGATTCTGTTCGAATCTGAAGACAAGCAGGAAGGAACAACCGCTTTCCTCGAAAAACGCACCCCAACTTTTAAGGGAAACTAACTGATAGTCCGGTAAACGTTATGCTGAAAACAACTCTCCTGTACATGAGCGAACACGCACGTCTAAAAGACCTTGCGATGAAATTCAGTTTCGCCAAAAATACAGCACACCGTTTTGTCGCAGGTGATAACATCAAGGAAGCGATCCCTGCTGTCCTTGAATTAAACCGTAAAGGATTTTCAGGAACTGTGGATTTTCTGGGAGAAATGGTAAACACTGTCGAAGAAGCCGCTGGAGCTTGCAAAGAGTACATTTCTGCGCTAGATGAAATAGACAAGTCGCAAGCAAACTCAAATGTGTCTTTAAAGTTAACTCAATTTGGGCTGGGATTTGATGAAAACCTTTGCCAGTCAAACGTTGAAAGAGTTATTATTCGCGCAAAGGAACTGAACAACTTTGTCCGAATTGATATGGAAGGTTCACCTTATACTGAAGCTACTTTACGGATTTTTTCGGCACTCCGAAAAGTTCATGAAAATGTAGGAATTGTAATTCAGGCTTACCTTTTTCGATCTGAAAAAGATATTGAAAATATGCTTGTTCTAAAATCAAGGATCAGACTTTGCAAAGGCGCTTACAAAGAACCGCCTGAAATTTCATTTGAAAAGAAAGAAGATACAGACAGCAACTACATCAAACTCATGAAAGTGCTTTTGAAGAGCGGAATCTATCATGGAATTGCAACGCATGATCCAAAAATGATTGATGCGACAAAGCTTTTCGTGTCACAAGAGCAGATCGCTAAAGAGAGTTTCGAATTTCAGATGTTATATGGTATCAGGCGGGATCTCCAGGATCAGCTCATCAAGGAAGGGTATCGTGTTCGGATTTATATTCCTTATGGCAGCGAATGGTATTCGTACTTGATGCGTCGCATGGCTGAACGTCCCGCAAATCTGATGTTTGTGGTTCGAAACCTGTTCCGCGGCTAGAAAAAAAATGATCGACAAGACTTTTACAGTGGAAGAAGCTGAAGCCATGATTCCAAAATTGGAACCGATCATGAGTTCCATTATGGAACATAAGCGCAATGCATATGAACTTGGTGAAGAGTTCATCGCACTTCAAAAAGAAGCGCGAGCCGGCTCCACTAAAGTTGATCCCTCAGCGCTGGTAAACAAGCAAACTGAAATTGAATTCTTGATTGAAATAATCAGCGAAGGCCTGGAATCAATCGAGAAATTGGGTGCACATCCAAAAGATCTTGATATTGGACTCGTTGATTTTCCAGCAACACTTGACGGCGAATCTGTTCTACTTTGCTGGCGCTACGGCGAAACATCGATCGACTACTATCACGGCAACTCTGAAGGATTCTCCGGACGGAAACCACTGAAGCGAAACAAATAAAAAATTAAAAATAAAGCTCGCCCTAATCTTTGATCTTTTATTTTTAATTTTTTATCTTGAAACATGCCGACTCGCGAATCAAAAATAGCAGCTTCTAAAAGAATTGGTGAAATCATCCAACGGCTAAAAAAAGCTTATCCGGATGCAAAATGCTCACTCAATTACACAAACGCATTCGAACTTCTGATTGCGACAATTCTATCTGCCCAATGTACAGATGAACGCGTAAACAAAGTGACGCAAACATTGTTCAAGAAATACAGAACCCCTGCTGAGTATCTTAAAGTTCCAGAAGAACAGATGCAGGATGAAATTCGAACCACAGGATTTTTCAGAAACAAAACAAAAAGTATCCGTGGTGCCAGCAAGAAGTTAATTGAAGATTTTAAGGGAGAGGTGCCACACACAATGGATGAGCTGCTAACTCTTCCTGGTGTTGCCAGAAAAACAGCGAATGTAGTTTTAGGAAATGCATTTGGAATCGCAGGTGGAATTGTTGTTGATACTCACGTGAGACGTCTCTCACAACGGCTGGGACTCACGAAACATTCAGATCCGGAAAAAATAGAACAAGATCTGCTAAAGCTTGTTCCTAAAAAAGATTGGATCAAATTCTCACATATGCTTATTTATCACGGGCGTTATGTTTGTAAAGCGATTCGCCCCGAATGCGAAGACTGCGTTTTAAATGATTTATGCCCCTCATCCACTGTTTAACTCTGTGTCTCCGTGATAAATAAAAAACTTCTCAACCTCCGATTTTCACAGGGATTACTTGGAATACTGTTCTTGTTTTTTCTTATAGCCACGGTTGCACTATCTCACAATTCAGTCATTACGCCCGCAGTTCGTATTGTTACAGCGGTTACAGTTCTATGCGGTTTGTTATCTTTTGCGCTGTATATCATCCGCGTTTTGTTGATTTTTCCTTCTTTACGATTTCCTGCGGCGCTCGTAGTCGCTTTCGCATTCATCTGGATCTTGATCTATGAGCGGACAGTCGATACTCAACAAATGCGTGATCTCTACATGAAACAACTCCTAACTTATGGGCGCGCGCAATATGTAAGTGGCGGAGAAACCATGAAAGGAGTTGATGAAGCAGGACTGGCAAGAGCAGCTTTTTGGAAGGCGATGCTTCAATATGGTTTTCGTGAGATAAGTCCGCAAATGCTAGGGCCTGGCTTATGGCGATTCTGGTGGACTGATGTTTCTTCGAAGGATTTGGTTATCAGTAAACATGACTTCACTTATAGAATTGATCCACTGAGCAAAATTCTGCCTGGTGATCTTGCGGTTTCCAGCAACCGCGTAATGATTTTTCTTGATGAAGATCAATGGATGGAGGCAGATTCCCAGGCCAAAAAAGTTGTCATTCACAAAACGAAGCCACCACAAGACTCGGTTTATTTACGTTGGTGGATACTACGGGAAAAGTAGGAAGAAATGCTCTTTAGTGCGGACCAGAGGTCCGCGATCCCTAATGCAAACGAGACGTCTGCGGTCCCTATGTCTTAAGCACTATAGCTACACCATCTCTCACAGGCAGAATCGTAGTGAACGCATTCGGAGTGTTATACATCAGCTTATTAAGTTCAAGAACGCCTTTCGTGTCAGGTGAGTTATCACCTTCCACAATTCGGCCTGACCAAAGTACATTATCCGTAATGAACAATCCACCCTCACGCAATCGCGGAAAAGCTTTACGAAAACCATCAGGATATTGATGCTTATCTATGTCCATAAAAATAATGTCAAATGTACCCTGAATGCGGTCGATCGATTCCAACGCATCACCCTGAAAGTATTCGATTTTATTTGCAAGACCGGCGCGGCCAAGAAAATCGATTCCAAGTCGAATGTTTTCTGCAGACCCTTCCGTGCAGTAGATATGCGTATCTGCCGGTGTTGAAAGGGCCCACCAAAATGCAGAATAACCATAGCCTGAGCCCAATTCCAGAATTCTTTTTGCTTTTAGAATATTTCCGAATTGATAAAGAATGCGGCCGACAAGCGGGCCTACAATAGGAAAGCTGCGTTCGGCTGCCAATTTCTCCATCTCGTTTAATACGGGATGTGTTTCCGGGGTAATTTGATACATGTATTCTTCAAGCTTTTTAGCAACAATATCCATACGCTTACTCCATTTTGTTCTTAAGCAGACACGGCCGAGAATTTTATTTACTTATTCTCTCGGTTTTCGGTGTTAACAATATTCAAAAGACGATCGGGAAAGTCTGTAATAATTCCATCCACGCCATCTTCGATTAATTGTTTCATTTCGCTGGGATCATTGACTGTCCAGATATGCATGATAAAACCTTTCCGGTGCGAAGCTTCTACGAAGGCAGGTGTAACAACCTTGTCGCCACGATATCGATTGGGGATTTGCAAAGCATCACCGGTCGTTTTATAAAAACCAGAAACTCTCATTCTGAACAAACGGTAAAACTCACGCGCTTCAATTGAAGAAAGGTTCGTGGCGATTGCCGGGCTCATACTGCGAAATCTTGCAAGGGGTTCGTGGTGTCCGGACGCTACAACGACATTGTCTTCCATTTTATGCTTCTGCAGAACGCGTAACAAAATATCTTCGATGGCAGGCATCGTTTGTTTTATTTCAATAACAAATTTCTTGTCTGAAAAACGCTGCAATACGTCTTCAAACAGAGGAATCTGTACACCTTTACCTCGGAAAGGAAAACTTTGATTGCCATCGGGATCAAAACGGTAGCCTGCATCGGCTCGTTTTAGTTCTTCCCAGGTGTAATCAAAGACATTTCCACTCATATCTGTCGTGCGATTCAACGTAGCATCATGAATCACAACCAGTTTTCCATCCCGGCTCGAGTGTATATCCAGCTCGAGCGCGTCAATGGGTAGTTCTGCTGCCTTCTCAAACGAAAGCATTGTATTTTCAGGATAGGCACCCGAAAAGCCGCGATGCGCTATCACCCAGAAGGGTTTGTCTTGAAAAACACGTTTCCGATCTCTGACAGTTGCAACTTCGGCGGAATAATTTGCGATTGAATACAGTCCAAAACCGGACAAAACCAGGATCGCCCACCGCCAAAAACTCATGCCCGCCATTGTAACATAGGGAGTCGAAATGGCATTGAAGTGATTGAATTTTAAAGGATTATGAGCTATAGTGTGTCTCAAAATCGGGTGCTTAACGTTGCACGAACCGAAGCGAGTATTGAAGTCGCAGGACATTAAATGTCCTTCTTGTGGGACTCAGATTTATGTTGATATGCGTGCGTCTGCCGGCATGATTTATGACTGCATCACATGCGGATCGGAATTAGAGCTGATAGAAAACGAAGAATTTCAATTTCGATGCAGGCTGAATTCGAGAAATCAGGTTCATTACGAAGTTCTTGGCGGAATAGAAGATGTGCCAAAAGGTCAACATAAAGTGTATCCCCTTCAAAACCGGGAAATTGTTGTCTTTGCTGTAGATGGGGAATATTATGCAATGAAGAATCTGTGCCCGCACCACGGAGTTGCGTTGGCGGGCGGAACGTTGGAAAATGGTACGGTTCGCTGTCCGGGGCACGGATTTCGGTTCAATATCAAAACGGGTGAATGCGAGAAAGATCCGTCGCTTCGCGCCAGCACGCTGGATTTAAAGGTTGAAGACGGCAAATTAATGGTGCGAATCGGATGAAACGCATACTTATAGTATTCGCAATAATAGCATTCGCTTCTTCACCCGGAGATTGGAATTGCCGGAAAGAAGAAAATGAAGCACAAGCCTGTTTGTGTCTCTCCAGCGACTGCTCAACAATATTTGAATGCCGCTCCGAAACGTCTCTCTCGGCAAAGCAAGTCTCAGACGATCGTCTCGAGAAGCGGTGATATCGTAGTTGTTGAAGCAGATTCTCAATTGCTGATCCTGCCAAATCCTTTCGATCTTTACGGAACTACAATCGAATTCAAACCGTCAATCAGAAATCGTTACAGCTATTCTCATGCTCGATACGGGTTTCATACTGACGCCTCTGAGTCATTGTCACTCGAAGATGATGATTCCGTTGAACTCAGGTTCAATAATTTTGAGTTTCCTTTTGGCGGCAAGAATTACAGACAATGTTTCATTAATTCCAATGGCAACATTACTTTTGATAGCGGCGATTTTGATCCTCCGAATGTTGACACTCTCTTGCAAGGTCCTCCACGGATAGCATCATTTTTTGCGGATCTGGATCCAGAAGCATCCGGTACAGTTACGGTTCAGCAAACTTCAGACTACGTTACCGTTACGTGGCTCAAAGTTCCTGAATTCTATAATCACGATCAGTTCGATTATGGGCAGAACACATTTCAAATCGTTATGTTCAGAGATGGCCGCATTCACCTGAACTATTCACGTGAAATCTCGGCGACACAAGCCCTGATTGGAATCGTTCCAGGCTATGGAAGATCCAGCCTTCGATTTGTCGATTTTTCAAGGTCCGCAATGCGTGGACGTGCGGCGGCTTCATTCCTCGAGGATTTTAGGGATCATGATAGCGTCGACATTCCCCACCTCATGAACACTGTCTATTCCAGCATTCCAGACGATTTTGATTTTGTAACTCTATCCAGCAATTTTGATTTAACTCCGGTTCCTGGAGCTCAAGCTTTTGCAATCAATGTTCAAAACGATGTGAGTGGAATTGGAAATCCTGCCGAAGCAGGCAGTGCAGTATTTCGGGATCAAAAAAGATATGGAAGTGCCGAAAAGCTTCAAAGTATTACATTTCTTGGCAACATTCATCAGTATCCTTCCAATCCAGCGGAGGAAATTCCCGATACATATACATCTCTGCTTCAAGTCCTCGCACATGAAGTTGGACATCGATGGTTAAGTTACATTTCGGTTCTGATTGATGGCCGACGTGATGACAGAATTCTTGGTCGCGATAAGACTCATTGGAGCTTTTTCCTGGATTCCGATGGATCATATCTGGAAGGCAATGAACTCTTCAAAAGAGGCGCCAATAATTTTGTAACTTCGAAACCTTTTCAGGCTTATTCGACACTGGACTTGTATTTAATGGGATTTTTAAAACCCGAAGAAGTGAGTCAAACATTTCTTGTAGAAGACGCTCGACGGTTTTCTCCAGACTTTCCTTTTTCTGCAGAGTCATCACCGGAACCAACCGTAAACTTCCAGGGTTCTGCACGCACTATCACGATCGAAGACATTATTGCCTCAAATGGGAAGAGAGTTCCGGATAGTGTTAATTCCCAAAAATCATTCAAGCATTTGTTTATTCTGATTGTCAAAAGAGAATCTCCGGCTCGGGAAGACGAGCTTAGCGCAATCGATTTACTCAGAAGCCGCTGGGAATCTTTGTTTAGCGATGCGACTCGTAGGATCGGGGAAATAGATACACGGATTACGAACTGATCATGAGAGAACTTCCGTTACTATTCATGTTTTTAGCGTTCGATCCTTCTGCAGCACAGGCTGAGCAAATTTCCGGTTGGTATGCCCAAGATAAGAATTATGTGAATGAAATTCATATTGAATCCCTCGATGCCTTCGATCCTAAAATTCCCGAATATCGCTCCTGGGTATTCCGTTTCTTAAATAAACTTCATAACCGGACTAACGATTCTTTCTTAGAACGTGAATTGCTTTTTCATAAAGGAGATCTTGTCGATGAAGATCTTCTTGACGAAACTGAACGGAGTTTACGCGACCTCGATTTTCTCGGAGATGTTTTCATTACTCAGAAGAAAGTAGCTGCAAACAAAGTGGATGTTTTTGTACATACAGAAGATCAATGGACGCTTCAAATCAATGCCTCAGCAGGTACAAGCGCAGGTTATTCAACTTATGAATTTTCAGTTGAAGAAGGGAATTTCTTAGGATTGGGAAAAACAGTTCGCTTAGGATACGAAAAGGATCGCGAAAGAAGCACCTATGAAGTCTTGTACTATGATCCGCAATTCTGGAATACACGATGGAAATTGCAATCAGGTTTTGCTAATGCATCTGATGGCTATCGTTATATAACCGACTTCACGAGGCCATTTTATTCGCAAGATACAAAATGGTCGTATGGAATGAGCTGGGACTCCGGAACATATTCCACGCAATTGTATTCAAGAAGAGGCGGACGAAAAGTCGCCGAAATCGATACAGATCATCGAACAGGATTGTTTTTTACGGCACGTTCCTGGGGAGAACGTTACAATAAACGCCGCTTTGGAGTTGTATTCAACGCCGATTCAATTCTTTATCCCAATCCGGCCCGAGTAATCATTCCGGAAGCAGCTTCTGTTAAAGCGATTAAACAAAACTTACAGCCTGTTGATCGCGAAAGTTTTCAACTTGGTGGGATGTTTAAATGGGATCGTCAGAATTTTATTAAAGAAACTTATCTGGATAAATTCGGAATCATCGAAGATATGCCAGTTGGGCTGCAGGTTGGCGGGATGCTAACCCGTTCAAACAACCGGAATACACCGACAACAGATTATTATCAGCTGTACTCAATGAGCCAGTACAGCGCACAATTCAGTCCATCGCAATACTTTTCTTTGTTTGGCGAATTCAGTGGCAGAAAACACGTAGATGGAGCTACTAGCAACATATTCTTTAACGCCTATGCTCACTATTATTTGAAAATGTCACAATTCAGCGTGGGCAACGTAACTTTTCCGCGTCAAACTCTCGCTGTGAATCTGTCTTCCCTTCTCACAAGGGATATAGATGCGCCTTTCCAGATTTCACTCGGAGAAAATGAAGGGTTGCGCGGTTATACGTTTAAATCATTTACTGGACAAAATAGAGTGTTGTTTAACATCGAAGATCGAATATTCACACCGATCGATTTTCGGGTGGTAGCAGTTGGCCTGGCTGCATTTTTAGATGCGGGCTATGTCTGGTCCAGCGAAGAACATCTCTCCCTGGGCGATTTTGGAGTGAGTGCAGGAGTTGGACTTCGCATCGCTTTGAAAAAATCACAAAGCTCTAAAGTAGTCAGAGTCGATTTGGCATTTCCGCTGCGTGATGAAACGAGTGACTTTACGCTCGCTGATCGCAAAGGATACAGCATCAGCATTTCATCAGGCCATATATTCAACGCGATAGAAGCCCTCCCCAAATTGTTCCAACTCTTTTAGCTCTGCATCTCTGCGTTTAAGAGCTTTTTGAGATCCACATTACCACCGCTTAAAATCAAGACAACTTTTTTCGCTGCTGCTGGAATTTTCCCGGCTAATAACGCAGCAACAGATGCGGCACCAGCCGGCTCAGCAAGCAACTTTGTTCGTTCCAAAACGACTCTACAAGCTGCCCTGATTTCGTCGTCATTTACAATCACAAGGTCATCTAAATATTTTTGCGCGATTTCCAGCGGCAATTTTCCAGCATAAGGAGCAGCAAGCCCATCTGCAATCGTGTCAATCTTTTCAAGTGGAACAGGTTTCCCTGCTTCAAGTGCGCGCTTCATACCGGCAGCACCTTCCGGTTCCACCCCAATTATACGGATGCGCGGATTGAGTGACTTGAGTGCAATCGCCACGCCGGCCATCAGACCACCGCCGCCAATTCCAACAACAACAACTTCAACATCCGGAACATCTTCATAAATTTCGAGACCTACATGTGCCATGGCCCGCAATGAGATCAGGATCATCAAATGGATGCAAGAAAATGGCATTCTTCTCTTTTCTTACCTGTTCTGTGCGATCGAATAGCGTTTTTCGATCATCATGCAAAATAACAGTTGCTCCATAGCCTCTTGTAGCGTCCAGTTTTGCTGCAGGCGCTGTTTCTGGCATTACAACAGTGCAGGGAATTTTTTCGATCGAAGTAGCATAAGCAATTGCCTGCGCGTAATTTCCAGCAGACACGCTGACAATTCCTTTTGATTTTTCTTCTGCAGTTAGCTTGCGCAGTTTATGAAAAGTTCCGCGAGGCTTGAAGGAACCCGTTTTCTGAAACATCTCGGCTTTCAAAAAAATATTGCTGCCGCTTTGATCCGAAAGATAGCGCGAGGTAAAAACAGGTGTACGGTGAAGCACTGAGCGAATCTCTTGTTGAGCCTTCTTTATTTCCTGTAAATTCATGATTTTTTTGCGATGAATTCTACTTCTTTCATTTCACGATTGAAAATGTCGCCAAAATGGCTGATCAAACACTGATGTACGTCTTCCATTGGTACTTCGTGACCTAGAAGCTTCTGCAAAGACGTGACTCCGAATTGTTTAATTCCGCAAGGAATAATGTAATCGAAATACTTCAAATCTGTATTCACATTGAGTGCAAAGCCATGCGTGGTAATCCAACGTACGACACGTACGCCGATGGCACCGATCTTTTCGTCACCAACCCAGATTCCGGTCATACCGGCTTTACGATCGGCTTGAATTCCAAAATCCGCCACAGTTCGTATCATCAACTCTTCCAAATTTCGCAGGTATAAATGCAAATCAGGCTTGTCGGCAAGGTTTATGATTGGATAGCCAACCACCTGGCCGGGCCCATGATACGTCACATCTCCGCCTCGAGCCGTTTCTTCCACGGATATGCCTTTTTGCTTGCAGCAGATCCGGGGAAAACAATAGGTTTTCGATATGAAAACCGCGGCCAAGAGTAATCACATGAGGATGCTCAAGCAGGATAAATGCCTCGCTTCCTGTGCCATTCTGTAAAGATTTTACGTACGATTCTTGTAATACTATTGATGCAGAATACGGCAAACAACCTGGCTTAATCACTTCGCACATAGGGCCTTCGCATTTCAGTCAGCAGCCGGGCACTCATTTTCAAGCACGTTCTTAATGAATGCAAGAAATCTGTCAGCTGTTGATCCATCCAGTGCGCGATGATCGTAAGACAGACTGAAATAAGACATAGGGCGAATCACAATCTGATCGTTCACTACAACCGCCCGCTTTACAACAGCACCCAAGCCTAAAATTGCGACTTGAGGTTGATGGATGATTGGAGTGCCAAGAAGGGCTCCAAAAACTCCAGGATTGGTGATCGTAAAAGTTCCGCCTTCAACATCGGAAGCAGAAAGCCTGTTGTTTCGCGCACGATCCGAAAGATCCTGAAGACCTCTCGCGATATCAAGAACACTCAATTTTTCTACCTGCTTTAAAACTGGAACAACAAGTCCGTTCTCAAGAGCGACTGCCACTCCGATATTGGAATGCTTTTTGTAAACAATTTCATCTCCCTGTATTGAGGAATTCAATGCAGGAAAAGCTTGAAGACCTTGCGAGACAGCCTTAACAACAAAAGGAAGATACGTCAGTTTTGTCCCTGAGTTTTTGATTTTTTCACGTTCACGGACAACGGCTGACATATCAATTTCAAAAAATGTGGAGACATCGGCGGCAGTACGCCGGCTTAAACTCATGTGTTCCGCAATTAATTTGCGCATCCGTGACATCGGAACACGTTCTTCATCATCGCTCGAAGTTTGTTTGCTTTCCGATGCAAAGCGCAACACATCTTCCTTGGTTATGCGTCCCTCCGCGCCAGTGCCTTTCACTTTGGAAAGATCGACATTATGTTCTTGTGCGAGCCTTCGTACCATTGGAGAGTGATGTCGATCTCCCAATGACTTTTCTGAAATGAGCGGAGTTCCAGACTCAACTACATGGATCGAAGTTGATGCGGGCATCTCCGATTCTGTTTTTCCATCGGAAATGACAGCGATCTCTGTCAGAATTGGAACCGTTTCACCTTCCGGAACAAGAATCGATTGAACGATGCCGGATTCAGGCGCAGGAATTTCGGTATTAATTTTATCGGTGCCGATTTCTACGAGTGTCTCCCCTTTCTCAATACTCTCTCCTGCCTTCTTAAACCACTTTACAATTGTCGCTTCAGCAATACTCTGTCCTACCTGCGGTATTACAACCCGTGTACTCAATCCTCTATCCTCTATTCTCTCAATATTCAACGAGCTTCCGTGCTGCCTGATAAACCTTCTCCGCGTCAGGCACAAATGCTTTTTCAAGCGGTGGGCTGAAAGGAACTGGAGTATTTAACGATGTTACGCGCACAACAGGTCCATCTAAAAATTCAAATGCTTTTTCCGCAATGATTGCTGCAATCTCTCCTCCGAATCCACCAAAACCCGGAGCTTCGTGCAACACAATCGCTTTATTTGTGCGTTTTACAGTTTCCAAAACTGCAGTTTCATCCAAAGGTGAAAGAGATCGCAAATCAAGAACTTCCGCTTCAATCCCATCTTTTGCCAGCATTGATGCTGCTTCTAAAGCCACATGAACCATTGCGCTATACGTAATAATAGAAAGATGCTTTCCTTCACGCCTCAATTCTGCTTTTCCGATTGGAACGAGATGATCGCCCTTTGGCATTTCTTCCTTTATGCGTCTGTATAGATACTTGTGTTCAAAAAACAAGACCGGATTTGGGTCCCGAATAGCAGCTTTAATTAGTCCTTTCGCGTCTGCGGCTGTTGCTGGCGCTACAACTTTAAGACCGGCAGTATGAACGAAGTAGGATTCGACATTCTGTGAATGAAAAGGGCCGGCATTGCTTAGGCCGCCGGATGGTCCTCTGACGACAATTGGAATGGCTGCTCCCCAGCAATAATGCGCTTTTGCAGCGTAATTGGTGAGGATGTCGAAAGCACATGCAATAAAGTCAATGAATTGCATTTCAGCAACCGGCCGCATGCCGTAAAGTGCTGCGCCGATTGCAGCACCTACAATTGCGGATTCGGAAATAGGAGTATCAATGACTCGACCTTCACCGAATTTTTCCTGCAGGCCTGCAGTCACTTTAAAAGCGCCACCGAACGCGCCAACATCCTCGCCTAAAATAAAGACGCGGGGATCTGCTTCCATCTCCTCCAGTAGTCCTTCACGGATCGCTTCCAGGTAAGTTATCATCAAGAAATAATTGTAACAGGAACCGCAGAGACACAAAGTAGAATTGGAAACAAAATGAGACGTCGATTTGCAGTTTTTTTCGCCATTCTTGGTTCTCCGTTTCTTTTAGATGCAGGATTGATGTTCCAACTGGGGCCTGTTCTTCTGGATAACGTTACAGAGGCTTTTGGAATTTTACGAATTAGTTCCTCTTTTGGAGCTTCAGTTTATGATGCAAATCAGGATGGCTGGCCCGATTTATTAATTTCAAATCATGGACTGCCTCCTAGCATCTTCACCAATAAAAATGGAAGTTCGTTTCATGAAGCCCGGAATCTATTAGATCTTGGATTTGCAGATCGACATTCACCTGCGATGGCTGATTTTGATAATGATGGAGATCAAGATCTTTATTTTCTGCGTGGCGCTCACAATGGAACCGCAGATAAAGCAAATGATTTTTTCATAAATCCTGGGCGCGGATTACCTTTTCAGCAAGTCTCGATTCCTTCAATTATTGATTTAAAGGGACGTGGCCGAATGGCAGTCTGGTTTGATTACGATCAAGATGGATTCCTTGATCTTCTTGTTGTTAACAAAAAACGGTTGGATGCTCCAAACCGCATTTACAAAAACAACGGTGATGGGACTTTTGTTGATGTAACGGAAGCAAGCGGCCTTGGTCTTTTTATTGATAGCGAAGGTGGCGCGATTGCGGCAGACTTTGACAATGACAAAGATATGGATGTATTTTTTGCAAATACAGAAAACCGTCCTTATCTGATGATCAATCAAGGTGACGGAACCTTTCGCGATGAGACATCTGCTCGCAATGTTCCATTTGTTACAGCTGTTTGGTCTGCAGCCGCAGCAGACATCAATAATGATGGCGCCCTTGATTTGTATCTAAGTCGTGGAACTGATGGCGCGTTGGCTGAAGGTGCAGTGATAGCGAAGCATCGCTTGAATTTTATGCAAATTGCACGCGCCGGCTCAGATCGCGTTGATCTACTTTCGTTTACAGCAACTCCAGGAGCGCGGATCCGAGTTCGCTTTTCCCAAAATCGATTGGATATTCAAAGACTATTTGTTGGGGCTCAAGGTCTGAATCCTAACAAAACTGATTTCATACTAGGGCCTGGTTTCTTTTCGGCAGAAGGACAACCACAGCAGTGGCGTGATGACGGCAGCGCACGGGGCACATTTCTGTGGCGAGATCCTTCAACAAACCGATGGTTTGTTGCAACAGCTACTGGAAACGGTGGAGAGCCCCTTGTGTCGGGTGCGCTACTTGAAACTGAAGCGGATTTAAGCAGTCTTGATACATCAAACATGGAGCCTTCAGCACCACGTTTTCCAAATGTCCTTTTGATAAACACTGGAACCGGAAATTTTCAGAATAGAACATCCGAAAGCGAAACATCAGATCCTTCTAATAGCCGAAGCGCACTTTGGGTTGATCTTGATAATGATTCTGATCTGGATCTTTTTCAGGTGAATGCCGGATTCAATGGCGCCGGGAAACAACCGCATGTTTGCTTCATAAATACGGATGGAAGATTTCAAAGCTATCCTCTTTCGCAAGGACCATACGAACAATTCGGGCGTGGTGATAGCGGTCTGACTGCAGACTTCAATAAAGATGGCCGGCAGGATCTTTTTATTCTGAACGGTGCGGGATTGTTGCCCGCAAATCGCGGCCCTTATCAATTGTTTTTGAATCGCACAAACAACTCAAATCGATGGGTCAGTTTTAGATTAGTTGGAGGCGGCAAAGACTTTACAAATCGGGATGCAATCGGCGCGCGCGTGGAAGTGCGTCCGATGGACCAACCTGGAAAATCAATATGGCGTTTTATTACCGGAACGAATGGCAACTATAGCCAGTCTTCACGTGTTCTCCATTTCGGACTAGGACAAAGCACAGAATTGAACGTTCGCGTCATCTGGCCACCAAGCAAACTGCGCCCGAACGGACATCAGCAAAGTTTTACTCTGACTGCAGGTGACTTAAACAGGATTCGAGTCGTTGATGAATTGAAAGGACTGCAATGAATAACCACAAAAGGCACAAAGATTATTCTGCAAAGACACCGCGGGAGGCATCTTCGGGTGGTGGGAATGGGGATTCCAGAGCTTCCTTTCGTGCTTGCTCCAGTTCAACTTCAATCCCTTCTTCCATTTCGATAATTTCCGAATCTTTTATGATTTTTTGACTCAACAAAAATTTCGTATAACTTACGACGGGATCCTTTTCGATCCATTCTTGTAAAACTTCTTTCGGTACATATCGCGCGTCATCATGTTCAGCATGTCCCTTGCGCCTGAAAGTCAAACATTCCATCAGAAATGGGCCGTTTCCATCAAGACAAATTTCTCTGGCCCGTAGTGTTTCCTCATAGACTGCGATGACATCATTTCCATCTACCAAAGCGGAGGGAATGTTGTATCCGGCTGCACGATCGACAAGATTTTTTAGATTGGATTGTTTATTTACTGGAGTTGAATATGCATATTGATTATTTTCAATGACCAGAATGAAAGGAAGGTGTTGAACAGAAGCGAAATTTAATCCTTCGTGAAAATCACCAGTTGATGTTCCACCATCGCCAATGTAGGTAAGTGTTACCATTTTCTTACCACTCATTTTTCCGGCAAGAGCCACTCCAGCCATGATCGGAACTTGCGGACCTATAATGCTGATCGGCGCAACTGTGCCGCGTTGTATCTCACCAAAATGCAGAGTCGTATCTTTTCCACGAGTTGGACTATCCACACGCGCGAGATACTGGCAAAACATTTCTTTAGGGGTGTAACCCTTGATAAGAATCGTTGCAATGTTACGAATGACTGGCGCAACAACATCATCTGGACCTAATGCATATGTAGTTCCTACGGAAATTGCTTCCTGGCCCAAGCTGCTGTAAAGTCCGCCGAAAATCTTGCCTTGTTTGTATAACTCAACAAGCTTTTCTTCAAGACGACGGGTCTGCTTCATGTAAAAAAGCAGATCTATGTACTGTTGTTTTTGCATAGTGTATGCGGCAGCTGGAAGTCCGCGCGATCCCGTAGTGCAGGCAAGACTGCCTGCGGTCCCTTTACCGGTTCACAATATGGATGGCTTCACCTAAAGCAGCTTTTGCCGCTTCCATCAATGATTCCGTCAATGTTGGATGAGGATGAACTGTGAGCGCGATGTCTTCCACACTGGATCCCATCTCAATCGCAAGCGCAGCTTCACCAATGAGATCGGAAGCTCCCGAACCAATGATATGAAACCCAAGAACCTGCTTGCTTTCCTTATCAAAAATGACTTTAACGTAACCCTCAGTCGATCCTTGAGTCATTGCACGCGCTAGAGCAGCAAATGGAAATTTTCCGCTCACTGCATCATAGCCCTTCTCTTTTGCTTCCGATTCCGAAAGCCCAACTGTTGCAATTTCAGGTTCAGTGAAAATCACAGCTGGCATTGCCAGATAATCCACCACCCGATTGTGTCCTGCTATGATTTCTGCAACAACTTCTCCTTCTTTCGAAGCTTTATGCGCAAGCATAGGATTTCCAATCACATCACCGATTGCATAAATACTTGGAACTGAAGTCTGACATTTATTATTTACCGGAACAAAACCACGTTGATCTGTTTTGATTCCAGCTTTCTCAATTTCAAGACCTGAAGTATTTGGCTTGCGCCCTACAGTAACCAGAATTCGATCCGTTTCAAACACACGATCCTGACCTTCAATTTCAACAACTGCTTTTAAGTTTCCTACAGTTCCTTCAAAACTTTTAGCTTTTGCGTTGACAAAGTATTCAATCCCTTTTGCACGCATACTTCGAGTCAGTGTACGAACAAGCTCCGCATCGAAACCAGGAAGTAACTGATCCATCATTTCAACGACAGTTACCTTCGATCCAAGATGCGCATACATGATCCCCATTTCCAATCCGATGTAACCGCCGCCCACTACAAACAAGCGTTTTGGAATTTCTGGAAGCACAAGAGCTTCTGTAGAGCTGATGACTCGTTCGCCATCAAATGGAAATGGAGGAATTCCGGAAGGAACAGAACCCGTTGCAATAACGACATTTTTAGCTTTAATCGTTGTCGTTTCGTCGCCGTTGACAACCTCTACCTCGTTTGGAGAAACAAAATGGGCCGTTCCCATTATCGTTTCAACATTATTCGCTTTTAATAGCTGGCGGATCCCGCCTGTAAATTTTTCGATGATTGATTTTTCCCATTGAACCATTTTCCCAAAATCGATCGTGGCTCCCGAAACATTAATTCCCCAATCTGAGAGATGATGCAGCTTTTCAAAATATTTTGCTGCGGTAATAAGAGCCTTCGATGGAATACAACCAACATGAAGACATGTTCCACCGATCCATACTTTCTCAACAAGAATTACTTTTTGTTTTAATTGTCCCAAACGGATCGCGCAAACATACCCGCCTGGTCCTGCGCCAATTACAAGTGCATCACATTCTTTCTGTGCCATATTTATCCTTTTCGTTCAGTTTTACCTTTTAAAGCCATGTAGCTCATCTTTTGTTCTTTAAGATGCGGTAACTCTACTGAATATACATCTTCAAACAAAGTTTCAACGGGTGGCGGGCCAATTTTCTCCGCTTCTGCGACAGCATCGAGAATTTCTTGATTCAATTTTTCTTCTAAAGCTTCCTGTTCGGCAGCGCTCCAAAAACCTTGCTGCTCCAGATACTTCAACATGCGAGTGACTGGATCTTTACGTTTCCATTCTTCGACTTCCGAATCTTCTCTGTAAAGACGCGGATCATCAGAAGATGAATGAGCGCCCATTCGATATGTAATTGCTTCTACAAATTGAGGTCCTTCTCCGGCCCGGGCTTTTTCGACAGCATCGTGCATCGCGGAATATACAATGAGTGCGTCGTTGCCATCAACTGTTATACCGCTAAATCCATATGCTTCGGCCTTCATCGCAATCGTTTCCGATGCAGTCTGTTGTTTGATGTTTACAGAAATCGACCACTGATTGTTTTGGCAAAAGAATACAACTGGAACTTTGAAGACGCCTGCAAAGTTCATTGCCACATGAAAATCACCTTGTGATGTGGCGCCATCACCCATATATCCAACCGCTACATTCTTATGTCCTTGTATCTTCATTGCCCATGCGGCACCCACTGCGTGAGGGATCTGGGTACCGATACAGCTTGACCAGCTCACAAAATTGGCAGGACGTGAACAATAATGACTCGGCATCTGGCGACCTTTCGTCTTATCTGCAACATTCCCCATACATTGTGAAATGTATTCAACCAACGGATAACCGCGAAGAAGAGCTGCACCTCCCTGCCGCAGTGCAGGGAAAATCCAATCATCTTTTTTTAATGCAAATGCGCTTCCAATAACTGCAGCTTCTTCACCGGTTGCAGTTCCATAAAATCCGATGCGACCTTGTCTTTGAAGAGTCAACATCCTTTGATCCAACAACCGAAGCTTCAGCATCTCGCTGTAGAGTCGTATTACATCAGGCTTGTCAAGTTGTTTTGACGGAGTGGATTGATTGAGTACCTGAACCATATGAAGACTAAAACTGAATAAACATCAAAGCCGGATTTTCAAGAAAGTTTTTTACGTACTGCGTAAACTCAGCGCCAACAGCACCATCGACAACACGATGATCAAAAGACAGACTCATGTACATTCTGTCGCGAATGACGATCTGGTTTTCATGAACTACAGGACGTTTCTCAATTTTGTGGATCCCTACGATTGCAACTTCAGGATAATTGATGACAGGTGTTGCAAACATTCCACCCATCGTTCCTAAACTTGTAATCGTAAATGTGCTTCCCTTCAGGTCTTCCAGAGCTACTTTATTTTGACGTGCTGCTTCGCTAAGCCTGTCTACTTCTTGCGCAAGCTCAAAGAGACTTTTCTGATCAGCATGTTTAACAACAACCACTGTAAGCCCATCGGGAGTCGCGACTCCAATGCCGAGATGAAAGTAATGTTTGATCAGGATCTTGCCTGCTTTTTCATCCAACGATGCATTTAACATCGGATATTTTTTTAATCCTTCGACAAGCGCTTTCATGATGAACGGCAGGTAAGTGAGTTTGATTCCCCGCTCAGAAGCGAGATCTTTTGCAGAATTCCGAAGTTTCACAAGTTCACTCATGTCGATTTCATCAACATATGTGTAATGAACCGCATGTGTTTTGGATTCAACCATTTTTTCTGCAACTTTCTTACGCAGCCCGCGAAATGGAATTTCCTCAACCTTTTCTTCCCCTGGTGCCGAAGGAGTCCTTGAAGGAACAAAAGGAATAGGGGTTTTTGCTTTTGCTGGGCTTGAATAATTGACAATATCTTCCCGAGTGATTCTTCCGCCAGGACCGCTTCCTGTTACGGTATTAATATCAATCCCCATATCCTGAGCCATTTTTCGTAATGCGGGTGTTGCAAGCGCACGGCCTTTGGATGGTTCTGTGGTGGCTTCACTGACGACTTTCTTTTCAGCTTGCGGTGGTGCAGGTTCAGGTTTTGCAGCAGCCTTTTCGGGTGCAACGGCTTTTCCGTCTCCGGTATCGAGTGTTAACAGTACAGCGCCGACTTTGATAATGCCGCCTTCATCACCACGTGTCTCCAAAATCTTTCCTTTCCGTGGTGAAGGGATCATCACCGTGGCTTTATCTGTCATTACTTCTACCAGTGGATCATCTTCTTTCACACTCTGGCCAGGCTTCACATGCCACTTAACAATTTCGCCTTCTACAACACCTTCACCAATGTCAGGCATCTTGAATTCAAAAGCCATCTTCAACCTCGATACGGGATGTGCGATGCGAAATGCGCGACATGGGACTTTGGTTCTTTTTCCCACATCGTGTATGTCGCATCACGCATCTGAATTAGAAACTAGTTACGTGTTCAACTGCTTCACGAATTCTTCCAACATCAGGAAGATATTCATGTTCAAGTGTATAAGGAAACGGAGTATCAAAGCCTGTAACGCGGACCGGTGGAGCTTGCAAATGCAAGAATGCTTTCTCATTAATCTGCGCAATTAACTCTGCACCAAAACCACAGGTCTTTGGAGCTTCATGAACAACAACAACGCGGCCAGTTTTTTGCACAGAATTGATCATCGTTTCAGAATCCAACGGCATTAACGAACGGAGATCGATAATTTCACACGAAGCTCCGCCTGCACTTTGAATTGCTTCAGCCGCCTCAAGCACTGTATGAACCATGGCTCCATACGAAATTAAAGTAACATCTGATCCTTCGCGTAAGACTGCAGCTTTTCCGATTGGAACTGTATAATCGCCCTCAGGTACCTCACCTTTTGAAGCGCGATAAATTCTTTTCGGCTCCATAAATAAAACTGGATCTTCATCACGAATCGCTGAAAGCAACATCCCTTTCGCATCATAAGGATTTGAAGGGATCACCACTTTCAAACCTGCAACGTGAATAAAAAGCGATTCCGGACTTTGACTGTGGTAATGTCCTCCACGAATTCCTCCACCGACAGGAGTACGAATTGTAAGCGGGACAACTATATTGACCGCCGCTTCGGTATCTGTATTTCGCAAGCTCATTTACGATTTGATCGTATGCAGGAAAAATAAAATCTGAGAATTGAATTTCTGGAACCGGCCGCAAGCCATAAAGCGCCATTCCAATCGCAGCGCCAATAATTCCCGCCTCAGCTAAAGGCGTATCAATGACACGATCTTCGCCCAAATTCTTTCAGCAAATCCAACGATACACGAAATACTCCGCCGAGCTTTCCGACATCCTCACCAAGAAGGACGACACGCGGATCACGTCGCATTTCAATTTTTAAAGCTTCATTTAGCGCACCAATCATATTCATTACAGGCATTATTCCACCTCCGCTCCATGCGGGTTGCGCTTCCGATAATCAAGCAAATATTCTTTCTGTTCTTTCAAGTTTGGGGTGAGCTCTGCAAATACGTCATCAAATAAACTTTCGACTGGAGGAACTCCATGCTTTTCAGCTTCTTCAATGGCGGTTAAGATTTCTTTATTAATTTCTTGTTGCAAAGCTTCATCCTGTGATGCATTCCACAATTTCTTTTCTTCTAGATATTTTCTAAAACGGACGATCGGATCTGTTTGTAATAACTTTTCATGTTCATCATCTGGACGATACGCTCGTGGATCATCGCTTGAAGAATGTGCGCCCTGCCTGTATGTCACAGCTTCGATCAATGTAGGCCCTTCGCCGGATCGTGCGCGATTTGCAGCATCCTGAGTTGCTTTTATAACAGCAAGAATGTCGTTTCCATCAACACGAACTCCTGGAAAACCGTATGCTTTCGCTTTTACGGCAATGGATTCGGAAGCTGTTTGGCGGGATCGCGGGACTGAGATCGCATATCCATTGTTTCTACAAACAAGAATACAAGGCGTTTTGAAGACTCCAGCAAAGTTCATCCCTACGTGGAAATCTCCTTCCGAGGTAGCTCCTTCACCAAAATAAACCAGAACAACGACTGGCTCTTTTTTTATTTTGGCGGCCCATGCAGCTCCCACCGCTTGAGGAATTTGTGTTCCAACCGGACTCGAAATTGAAGTGTAATTTCCAGCTTTGAAAGCATAGTGGTTTGGCATCTGTCTGCCTTTAACAGGGTCCCCAGCATTTCCGATCAACTGACAGACAAAATCTTTCACGCTAAATCCGCGTATAAATGCTGCGCCTGGCTCACGGTAGCATGGAAAAATCCAATCTTGCGGCTTCAGAACATATGCTGTCCCAACTGTAGTTGCTTCTTCACCCATGGATTGCAAATAAAATCCAATACGCCCCTGCCGCTGTAATTTCATCATCCGCTCATCAAGCTGCCGGTTCAGCAACATGATTCTGTATAAACGAAGCAAATCCTCCTTTGGAATGGAAGGCTCCGTCTTTTGATCTACAATCCCTTCATTTGATAAGACCTGCATGAGTTCCATTGCCATGTGAAGAACCTCCAGGCGGATTTTTATTACTTTTTTTCAGCGGGCTCAGCGAGCTCTGCGGTAAAACGAATATTTAGAAATCTCTTGTAAATGCAATAAGTTAGAGATCGTTTAATATATCAACAAGAGGATAAAAAGTCAACAAAAGGAAAAGGGCAATAGAAGGAATTCTATTGCCCGAAAGTCTTAATCTTCTAGGGTTTTAACTTAAGAGTAAAACGCTTGGCGTTATTGCTATCATTGGAATCGGTTGCAGCACTGTTATAAAAATCAGAATGGACTTCAGCATCCAGATTTGCTGGATTGCAACAAGGAAGTTTAATCCGCGCTGCAGAAACGACTGACTTTTCGCCAGCAGGTGGGATGTCAGTAATTGTTCCAACATAAAATTGAGGATCTATGACGACTACATTCCACTTTCCAACAGCCGGAGTGTTTCCATCATTGCGAACTGTTACTTTTACATAGCCTTCAACACAATCGGCTCCACACTCGGTTGTCTCTTCCAAACTCATGAACACTGGAACCAAATCCACAAGTTTACTGTCCAACGATCTTCCTAAAACCGCATCGGCGGAAAATTGTTTGGAATTGAAATTGAGGACTGCTTCGCTCGGTGTAATGTTTTGAACATGGAATGTTCCTTCGATATTTGATGCAATCCCTTTAACCAATAGATTTTTTTGAATACGCGCACCGACAAACGATTTCGGATCGAGTTTGCGCATAGTATTCATCGCATTTTTTTCAAGTCCTTTGCTTGAATCTACCGAATCCTGTTTGTAAGGACTCAAAATGAACTGACACTCTCCAAGAGTATTGACGTTTACAGAAATCCGATAGACTCCTGGTTCAATTACAAACCCCTCCCGGGTCGTAAGTCTTTCGCCGAGCTTTAAATCACCCTGCGAAATGGGTGTTGCGCCTACAATGAGTCGTTCCTGAATTCTAGCTTGTGCGAACACAAATGTTGAAAAAACAACGACAATCAGAGCAGCGAACATGCTGATACGAGTTCTCATGTTTGACCTTTACCTCTCTTTGAATGCCCCCATTATATTGGAGTTCGAAGTGACCGACAAATAATACGTTGAGATGTGCTTAAGACTCGCCGATAAAGTCCTCCAGCTATCTGGCCGGCCGGGGCTAAACCCACCCTATTATTCGTGGTACTATGGTCGATCTGTCATGAAGATTCTTCAGGAACTGATAGAAAGAGCAAAAAGTTTCAACAAAAAGATCGTTTTCCCTGAGGGAAATGACCCCAGAATTCTGCAGGCTGCATTAAGGCTTGCTTCAGAAAGGGTTTGTGCCCCAGTCATTCTCGGGAAACGGCAAGAAATCGAGGCTGTCGCGACAAATGCAGGATTCTCGGTTTCGGGCTTGGAGATCATTGATCCGGCGTCCTCTCGATGGACGAAGGAATTTGCAAACATCTACCACGATCTTCGAAAAGCTCGCGGGGTTCAATTTGAAGAAGCTCAACAACAATCACAGTATCCGCTAAACTTTGGCGCACTTCTGGCAAAGAGCAAATATTGCGATGGAATGGTTGCCGGGGCTACTCACACGACTGCAGATACCTTGCGCGCGGCAATCCGAATCATAGGAGCAAGACCCGAAATCAGTACAATCTCAAGCTTCTTTATAATGGTACTCCCGCACACAGAATTCGGTCACAATGGTGCGCTAGTTTTTGCTGATTGCGCGGTTGTTCCGGATCCCAACGCGCAAGAACTGGCTGACATTGCAATTTCTTCGGCGGATAGTGCGAGGCTTTTTCTCCAGACTGAACCAAGAACAGCTCTTCTTTCATTTTCGACACATGGCAGCGCATCTCATAGTTCAGTTGAAAAGATTCAAAGAGCGTTGCTGAATGTCCGCGCACGAAGATCGGAATTGATCGTAGATGGAGAGCTTCAAGCAGATGCAGCCTTCGTTCCGTCTATTGCAGCTTCAAAAGCGCCAACCAGCACAGTTGCCGGGCAAAGCGAATGTTCTGATATTTCCAAATCTGGATGCTGGAAACATTGGATACAAATTAACGGAACGTCTCGCGGGAGCAAAAGCGATCGGACCGATTCTTCAAGGGTTAGCGATTCCAGTGAATGACTTATCGCGCGGTTGTTCAGCAGAGGACGTCTATTATGTAGCAGCCGTTACAGTCCTCCAGGCATCGCAGCACGAAACATCACACTTGCGCTAGTGATACATCTCAGTGGCATTCTTCTGTTCGTCTTCATCCCGCTCGTTTTATTTCTTTTTCTAAGATATCCCTTTGGTATCATTCCCAGTTTTGGAGCCGCAATAGCGATTATGATTTCACATCGCTTTGTGGCAATTCCATTTATGAATCGCTTTCGAAAATTCCGCTGCTTATGGTGTGGAAGGACTTCACGTCCGCGTGTCGCTCAATCCGTAGAATGCGGCAAGCCGATTGAATTTGAATTCTGTCAGGAACTTTGCATCAATCGCGCAAAAAGATTTTTTGATTTTTGCTCGCATTACGCAATGATCTTGCGAATTGGAATATTCATACCGTTGGCCTGGTATGTTCTGACAATGATTTTGGATGCAATCAAAGTGTTCCACTTTCCAAGGGAGTGGAACCAGTTCATATTTCAGTTTTTTATCGCATGCACAGTTGTCAGTATTTCTTTCCTGTGGCGGATTGGTAAAGAGACAGATTCACCAAACTTTCCCTTTCCGATTCACAACCTCTTTTTGCTAGGAATTCAAAACACACTTCACGTATTCCGTTTGGTAGGAATCTGGTGGATTATTGCTAGTCTGATTTTCCTTTTTAACGTGAACCGCAGAAACCGCAACTCAGATCATTTTTGTTTGTAGCCGGGACCGCGAACAAATCTTCCTGGCTTGGCGCCTGTGTGTTCTTGATCCTTTAATACTTGAACGCCATTCACAAATACATGAATTACACCGGTAGCAAGCTGATGCGGCTTTTCAAAAGTTGCATGATCGGCAACTTTTGCAGGATCAAAAACAACAACATCTGCAAAATTCCCTGACTTCAATGAACCACGATCATTTATTTTCAAGTTTCCTGCCGGAAATGAAGTTAACCGCCGAACAGCCTCTTCTAATGTTAAAGCTTTTTCTTCACGCACATATTTGCCAAGCAAGCGCGCAAAATTTCCGTATGCGCGTGGATGTGCATTGAACTTCAGAAAAACTCCTTCCGGACGGTAGGAACCTTCATCTGAACCAAAGCTAACCCATGGCAAACCTGCTTGTTTTCGAATGTTTTCTTCAGACATCAGGAAATAAATAGTCCCGACACGGCTTTCATCTTCAATCACCAGATCCATTGCAGTTTCTTGCGGCGATTTTCCACGCATCTTTGCAACTTCTGCCAGAGTCTTTCCGGTAAGTGGTTTCAATTCATCTTTACGAAAACCTGCAAGCACGATCCGATCAGGCGAACCGGCCAGGAAATATAAGTTTTCCCATTCATTCGTTGGCTCAGACATTTCTTTCATCACGCGGGCGCGGATTTCAGGCTTCATCAGTCTTTCTCGCCACTCTTTAAATCCACCTTCTTGAACCCATGGCGGCATTGACGCATCCAATCCTGTTGCACCAGCCGGATACATATACATGTCTGCCGTTATTTTTAATCCTTCTTTTTGTGCAGCTTCTACTTTGCGGATAACTTCATCCATCTTTTTCCAGTTTACTGTTCCTCCGGCCTTCAAGTGATAAATTTCCGCGGGCAGCTTAGCTTCGCGAGATATTCGAATGAGCTCGTCTACTGCTTCGACAAGCGAATTCCCTTCACTCCGCATATGTGAGATATACATGCCGCCATATTGTGAGGCGACTTTGCACATCTCAATCAACTCTTCAGTTTTTGCATAGAATCCCGGAGCATAAATCAATGAAGACCCGATTCCCATTGCACCTTCTTCCATCGCATCTTTTACAAGCGTTCTCATTTTTTGAAGCTCTTCAGCATTGGGTGCGCGATCTTCATAACCGAGAACATAAATGCGAGCGGTTGCTGCACCGAGAAAAGAGGCAACATTAGGCGAGACTCCATTCTTTTCTAAAAATTCCAGGTATTCTCCAAATGACGTCCATTTAACGTCATATTTAAGATCGGATTGGCTTTCTATGAGTTCTTTTCTCATGCTTTCATTCAAAGGCCCCATCGAAGAACCTTCACCAAATACTTCGAGAGTTACACCTTGACGAATGTCCCCTAGCGATGTGCCATCAACAATCAAACTTTCCACAGCCCAGCTCAACATGTTTATGAACCCAGGCGCTACAGCTAGTCCCGCCACATCGACTTCCGTCTTGCCTTTCATCTTCCCGATGTTCCCTACAGCCGCAATTCGATCGCCTTTTATTGCGACATCACCTTTGAATGGCGCCTTTCCTCCACCGTCATAAATGACACCATTTCGAAGGACAACGTCATATTGTCCAGCGTCATCCGCTGTACTCAAATTACTAAACAACACAAGGATCCCAATTGCGAAACAGCATGCAATCCATGCTTTCTGCATTTTGCCTCCACTTCACCAATTTGTGATTTGCGCTTTATGAAATATGATAAAAAACCGGAATCCGAAAAACGTAAACAACTCCTGCGCATTACGTTTTACGTTTTTATTCTAAATCTGAAACCTGAAATCTCAAATCTAAAATCCTTTTTGGTGGGTCATGAAAATCGGCGTAATTGGTACAGGAAATATGGGGGATGGTCTTGGAAGATTATGGGCATCCAGAGGCCATAAGATAACTTTCGGCTCCAGAAATCCAGAAAGCGTGCGGACTATGGCAGGAATTAATGTCAATATCAGTTCAGGTTCGATCGCGGATGCTGCACGTTTCGGTGAGGTAGTTCTGCTGGCTGTGCCTTGGGATGGAGTTGAAAATGCATTACGTATGGCAGGACCGTTAACAGGAAAAATCTTGATTGATTGTACAAATCCATTAACAGAAAATTATTTGGAGCTTGTTATTGGCTTTAGTACATCCGCCGGTGAAGAAATCGCCAAAATGGTACCTGATGCACGTGTTGTGAAAGCCTTTAATGCTGTGTCTTCGGCAACGCTTTCGAAACCTGTCTTTAATTCCGTCCCTGCCACAGTTTTTTATTGCGGGGATGATCCTGAAGCAAAGAGAATTGTTGCAAAATTAATTACAGATCTGGCATTTGAAGCAGTAGACTCAGGACCTTTGAAAAATGCGCGCTATCTTGAGCCGATGGCTGAACTTTTCGTCCAGCTCGCATATGCGCAGGGAATGGGCCCTGAAATGGCGTATAAGTTGTTGAAAAAATAATATTGGCTGACCTTCACCCAACTGAATTTCCTTAGAATGATGGGGCGAACGGAAGTCCGCCCCGGCTTGCTCTAAGTCATGGATTGCTTCGATCCGTTTTCATCAGTCTAAGAACGTAGCAACCTGACCTCGTTTAACGAATCTACGTTAACTTTATGTTCGTACGTGGTCATTTGTCAATAGAATTCCAATAAATATCTTCATATGAATGCTTATTCTCTATAATGTTGACGTTCATCCAGTTATTATGATAATAATTGATATTATGTTCGAATCTTGGTCGAATTGAGGAGAAATAGTGTACAAAGATTTAGATTTGAAAATCATCGCTGAATTGAAGAAAGATGCACGTGCATCAGCGCGTCAGATTGGAAAACATCTTGGAATTTCAACAACAACGGTAGCTGGACGGATTCATGCAATGCAAAAGTCCGGAATGATTCGAGGATTTCGTCCATTATTGGATTATCAAAAATTAGGATTTGGAATAACTGCAATTACTTTAATAAAAGCAGTTGGCGGAAAAATTCCATCCTTAATGAAAGATTTAATGGCGGATCCCCAACTAACGCATGTTTATGAAATTACCGGTGGCTTCGATTTACTCGTTATTGGAAAATTCAAAGATACAGACATAATGAATCGTCAAATCAAAAAATTGTTGAGCCATAAGGCAATCAAAGAGACACATACTTCTATTGCATTAGGAACAGGAAAGGAAGAGTTTTAGGCGATGCGAGATGGTTAGTCTTCGTCCTTCTTGATCCGGAAGACATATGAAATAAGCCAGTGAAAAAATGAAATTAAAATACTGCCAAACAGAATTCCCGGAAGTGTGGCCGTAAGAACACCGGGCATGATCAATGTAGCAATGTACAAAACCAGTGCATTAATGACAAAATACAAAAGGCCAATTGTTAGTATAATCAAAGGGAAGGAAAAGAAGACAAGGATCGGTTTAATTAGCCAATTCGATAAACCTAAAACAATCGCAAAAATGCCAATCTGAACCCAACTGCCATGAAGACTGAAATTGGCTAGAAAAAAGTCGGTAAGTAGAAGCGCGAGAATTGTTACGATCAAACGTAAAATCAGGTTCACCATAACTTGATTCTATCACTATTACATTCGTACTTTTTCCGTTAGAATAACGGAAAGTCGTTGTCATACGATAATTTTTTAAATGAAGCGAGGTCAAGGAGGCCAATAAGAGCGTGCCGGGGACTAAGGTTTTGCTGGTTCAAGAAATTGGTACTCTGACTGGTGAACTGCTTAACAAACTTCGCGCTGCGGGACTTACAGTAACTGGAGTTGCAGAAACCGGCGCAGAAGCGCTGCGATTATCTGGAGCAAATCCACCGGAAGTTGTTTTGTTGGATACTTATTTGAAAGGCACAATGAATCCATCAGAAACCGCTGAGGCTCTTGCGGCACAAAATCCAGCTCTGATTACAGTTATTTATCTAACCTATCGTGAATCCGATGTGCCTGGAAAACCGCAGCATTATGTTCTAAAACCTTTCTCCATCAATGAACTCGTCCGCAAAATCGAACAAGTCATCAATATGTAGCTCCGCGTCTCTGCGGTAAATTCAAGTTTATGAGTGTAAAAGCACAACTACTTGAATCATTTAACAAAGTTCCGATCAATAGTCATTTAGGATTCAAACTAATTTCACGATCGGCCGAATCCGCGATGCATTTCAATGGATCCTAAAGCCGAGCTTTTGCAGGAAGAAGGTATCATTCATGGAGCAATCGTTGCAGCTCTCGCAGATACTGCCGCAGTTTACACATTTCATCCTGATCTTCCTGCGGATGTGACAATGACAAGCATTGAATTCAAATTGAATTTCTTATCGCCAGCTCTTGGTGATGGAGGAACTTTAACGGCTCGCTCTTCAGTTGTGAGAAAAGGCAAGAAAATTGGCGTCTGTGATGTGGAGGTAACTCAGGGCGAACGACTTGTAGCAAAAGGACTTTTTACATATTTGTTTTTTCCCCGCAAACCTAAGGAATAACATCGTATGAGGATTCAATGAGAAAACTGAATGGCGCAAGTCTTATTTGTTATAGTACTATAGTTATAGTACTATTATCTGGAATTGTCTTTGCTCAGGAAATAGGTCCGGCCACTCTAATGGAAGGACTCGGTTCGTATCACCATAAAATTTCGACCAACGTTCCACAAGCCCAAAAGTTTTTTGATCAAGGCTTTACACTTTCATACGCTTTTAATCATGCTGAAGCCGAACGTTCGTTTCGTGAAGCAGCCCGCCTCGATCCCAGTTGTGCAATGTGTTATTGGGGCATCGCGCTTGTACAAGGTCCTAATATCAACATGGCAATGAACGACGAAGCAGTTTCTCCAGCATATGCGGCGATACAAAAAGCCATTTCTTTGATGAACAAAGCAAGCGAAAAAGAACAAGCGTATATAAAAGCGCTTGCAACAAGATATGCATCCACACCTGTCGATGATCGCACTTCATTAAATGTCGCATATGCAAATGCGATGCGGGATGTTGCGAAGAAATATCCAGATGATCTTGATGCTGCAACCTTGTTTGCAGAAGCTTTAATGGATGTTCATCCCTGGGATTACTACACGAAAGATACTCGGGCACCTCAACCCTGGACCGCTGAGATTGTTTCCACACTGGAATCCGTCATGAAACGGAATCAAAACCATCCGGGAGCCAATCACTTTTTCATTCACGCTGTTGAAGCATCCAAAGATCCTGAAAGAGGATTGCCCATGGCAGAGCGTCTCAACGTTTTGGTACCAGCTGCAGGACATTTAGTTCATATGCCGGCTCATATTTACATCCGTACTGGAAATTATCGGAAAGCATCCGCAGCAAATGAAAAAGCAATCAACTCGGATAACGAATATCTAGCCGGATGTCATGCGCCGGGTCCATATTCTGCGGCTTATGTTCCTCATAACCATCATTTTTTATCCTCCAGTGCAACTCTTGAAGGAAATAGCAAACTTGCGATGGAGGCTGCAAACAATACTCGATCAAAAGTAGATCCCAAGTTAATGCGTGAAAAGGGTAATGGCGTCCTTCAACATTTTCATATGATTCCAACCTATGTGATGATCCGATTTGGAAAATGGAATGAAATTCTCAAAACACCGGCCCCAGACAAAGCTTTAGTTTATCCAAACGGTGTCTATCATTATGCGCGAGGCATTGCGTATGTCCGTACAGGGAAGTTGGAGGAAGCAAAAAAAGAACTTCAAGCCGTAACTGAAATTGCCGCAAATCCTGTTCTAAAAGAAGTGACTTTGTTTGATATCAACAGTACGGTTGATCTGATGCATATTGCTCGAGCTCATCTTGCAGGAGAAGTTGCAGGCGCATCCGGTGATTTGAATGCGGCGTTGAAGCATCTCAATGAGGCGGTTCAGGTTGAAGATAATTTAACGTATGACGAGCCGCCGCCATGGAACAATCCAACACGACATTATCTTGGCGCAATCTTGTTAAAAGCGAAAAAGCCTGTTGAAGCAGAGAAAGTGTATCGGGATGAACTCACCAAATTTCCAAAGAATGGTTGGTCGCTGATCGGGTTACGTCAGAGTCTGGAAGCGCAAGGCAAAACAAAAGAAGCAGCAACAGTCGCAAGTGATTTCGAAAAAGCGTGGGCTGGCGCCGACGTTAAACTGACTTCTTCAACGATGTAGATTTTACCGCAGAGACGTCAAAGCTTAATCCAACCACTTTTTGCTTTTCAGTTTTTTCGGCAAGTAATCTGTGGTGAGATAGCGAAAGTTTTTATTCGCAAGCGCATCCAATTCATATTTCAAACCTGAAGCAAGCATTTGCTTGATTTCAGATTGCCAATGCTTCTTTTGAAACCATGGATAGTTCAGAATTTCTTTTGCGCGCGCGATATCTTTGTCGTTCAACTTGATACCAACATTTCTCGGCAGACCATGTTCCTCAGCATCGCCGCTGGAGAGACCCAGGAATTTTGCATCAGGCACAGCCATCCGTTGCGATTCATATGCAAGGCTGATGGAACCTTGTTTAACAACTGAAAAAATGTAATAGCCCCATGGATCATTATCAACAAGCACATAGACGGGAAGCTTGTATTCCTCATTCAAACGGCGCGAAAGTCTGCGGACACCTCGCGGGGGTTGTCCGTTTCCAGTTAACAAAATGCAATTATGTTTTTTCCAGAATTTATCTTCCGATAGACGGTTCCACTGAGTGCCTTTTTCTACAAGCAAAACAAAATCCGCTGTGCATTTCTTAATCTGAATGTATTCAGGTTCAACGATGGAAGGAACCGAATATCCGCCTTTGCCTAATCGGGTACAGTCAATCGTATCGCCATCATCCACCATAACGAGTGGACCAACGACGGTTCCTGTATTTTCAGCGCGAACATGCAATTCCTCGCGTAAAGAATCTAGAGCTACCTCAAGATCTTCAATAATCGGATCCGATTCTCCCTGCGAATCGAATGTATTTTCATGTGAATCTTTGATCGTGTGTTTTGTACGATAATAAATTTCGCGAAGTGAAGTCGTTAGATCCTGTCTCTGTAATTCTGCAAGAGCATCCGCAACCAGAACCGTTTGCATGAACTTTTTTGCCATGCCTGTGTTGAAAAATAAACGCTCCTGCTTCCCTTTTCCCATTTCGATAATGCCGCGTTTGGAGTTGTAGTTCACATTCGACAATGTACGACTTGGAATTTGAATCGCAGGACTTCGATTTGATTTTGCAGCAGAAACAACTTCATCGGCTACTGAAATGAGCCGTCCTTCTACATCCTTTTTTACTTTCTTGACAGTCGTTTTCGTCTTCATATTTTTACTCATCTCTCATCTCACATCCCGCATCCCGCATCACTCATCGCTCTCCGGAACCTCTCCCTCTACACCGTCAGGCGTAACGATAATCGAATGCGGCAAGTCTTCAGGTAAATCTTTTTTCTTCTTACCTAATAGTTCATCCGTTTTTAGTCCGCCGGTTTTATTGATAGCAATCTTTAAGAGTTGTTTCTTTAACTTTTCAATATCAAGCTTCTTTGGTTTCAGTCGTCCGCAGGCTTCTGCAACTTCTTCGATATATAGCGCAAAAATATTCCGCCTGTTAAATTCGCTTTTTGCATGTTCGCGCCGCCGTAGATATGTACCCAGCCGGCGTCCGCATTCCTGCAACGCAAGCTTCATTTCTTTCCGGATTTCATCATAATCAGCTATTGCTTCTTTTGATTCACTTGTAAAGGGAACCCATACGGATGCCATATGGATGAAGACCACAATTGGACCCTGCGGCAATGCCCCGCGTGATTGTGGTACGCCATAATTTTTCCAGGCTGTATCAATAACAGACTTATACGCAGAACATCCCGATTGTTGATACACCAATGGAACGCGATTCGCATAACGGAGCACACGTGCTTGTTCAGTGTCTTCGTCATTGGATTCACCTTCTGCAAGAGCCTGCGCTTTACGTTCAAGCGAAGTCGATCCATCTCCTGTTCCATAGGCAAGTCCAACTTCAATCACGAAAGGATTTCCGCGATACACCGCAGGTGGACGAGTCGCAGCCGTATAAAAATCTCCACGAATTTGTTTGTACAATCCTGCAAGAATCGCTTTTTCTCCGATCGGCGAAATACAATCTGTAGGCGGCGCCATAATTTTCGTATTCTGAATGGCTTGATATAACTTTTCCGCCTGATCGCGTGCAATTTTTCTTGGATGTGAACGCGGATCCACTCCTGCTTTTTGACAAATCTCTCCGGCCGTACGCGGTGAGACTCGCGAAAAATCGCTTGTTAAAAACCCGGAAATCCAATGGCTTTTTGTGTCATGAAGCATCTTCAACAAAATTCCAAGCTCAATGCCGTAAGGATGCGGTTTAATTTCCCTTGTTGGCGGCGGCAATTCATGAAACGTTCTTGGATATTGAATGATTTGACCTTCCGGTGATTGATAAGAAAGCGTTGCATGCGGGTTGGAAATACTTGTTAATTCCAAATATTCATCCACAGAAGCGCGTCCTTTTTGATATCGACCCTCAAGTTCAATACTGACTTCTGTTCCACGCGCATGATGCCAATCCATTTCTGTGCGCTTGTGAATGATCGGTTCATTCTTTTTTGTATCAATCTGAATTTCGAAAAAGTTAGCAGGCTTCCGATCGCTCGTTCGCGAAATAATACGAACAGGTTTCCCTGTTGTTAACTGACCATACATCCCGGCTGCTGAAATCCCGATTCCTTGCTGACCCCGGCTCATTCTCAATCGATGGAACTTGGAACCGTAAAGAAGCTTTGCAAATATCTTGGGTATTTGTTCCTTCACGATGCCAGGTCCATTGTCCGTTATGGTGAGACGGAAACGAGTCGCTTGAGAAGGCGGCAAAACAGTGCCATTGACAGCAACCACATCAATCCGGACGTGAACTTCAGGAAGTATGTGAGCTTCTTCACAAGCATCAAGCGAATTATCGACAGCTTCTTTTACACACGTCAGTAGAGCTTTACGTGGATTATCAAAACCAAGAAGATGACGATTCTTCGTGAAAAATTCTGATACCGATATCTCGCGCTGGCGAGCACCCATTTCTGCCGCGCTGGCAGCGTGAACTTTTTGAATTTTTTTTGGCGCAGGTCGAGGCGCCACCTCTTTCCTCAAATCAGCTTTCATCTCCAGTATCCATCCTGTATTCAGGCTTTTTGTTGAACTATTTTAACCACAAAGACACAAAGGTCAAATAGAACCGCAGAGACGCAAAGGTTAGCTTCGAGACACAGAGATTAGGGTTTCAATGGAATAGGGAGCGCAGGCTTCCAGCCTGCATTAGGGACCGCGGACTTCCAGTCCGCATTCTTCGGATTTATGATTTACTCGCGGGCAAGATGCCCGCGCTCCCTAAGAGCTATGGTTCGGGGACTGGGACGGTTTCACGAGTCACCGAGCGGACACGTTCGCGATGCAAAATATAGATTCCGCTGAGGATGATGATGCTGGTTCCAAGAAGCGTGCTCCATATTGGAATATGGTTCCAGATCAAAATACCGAACACAGTTGACCAGATGATGGATGCATAAATGAACGGGCTTATGGCTGAAACTTCGGCCTGTCCGAATGCTTTTGTCATGAAGTATTGTCCGACACCCGAAAGCAAGCCTACGCAGGTAAGCATTAATCCTCCGTGCAAATCTGGTGTCTTCCAAAAAAAAGGCACCATGATTCCTGTGACAACACTCGCGAAAAAAGTGAAATACAAAGTTGTTACTTCTGTGTTTTCTGTGTCTCGCAGTTTGCGTAAGCTGATCATTGCCAATGCATAAAAGAATGCTGATGATAAAGCAGCGGTTCCACCACGCGTTAGCATTCCGCTGCCAGGCCTAAGTACAATCAATACACCTACTAGTCCAACAAGCACTGCAGTCCAACGATGGCGTCCAACTTTTTCATTGAGCAATGGAACTGAAAGCGCAGTGATAAATAATGGTGCTGCGAATGAAATTGCTGTCGCATCTGGCAATGGGATCAAAGAATAAGCATAAAAAATTGTAAACATGGAGAAGATGCCGTAAAAGCCTCTCATAAAGTGCGCAAAAGGACGAGCGCTATGAAAGCCTGCAATACCACGGCGGCTGCTCATCCAAATAGCAGGGACTAAACCAAAGAAGTTGCGAAAGAATGCAATCTCAAAAATGGAATATTCAGTGCTGAGAAGTTTAATCAGGGCTGCGGCAATTCCAAAAAAGAAGGTGCTCAATACTAAATTGATTGCACCGCGGACTGCATGGCTTTTCACAAGTGTACATTGTATTACCGCAAAGAGGCAGAAGTGGAACGGCCATACTTTTGGGTCGCATAACCGACAATGATTCCAAGAATCGCACCAGGCAACATGATTTCAAAGTAATAATGCTTTCCATCTTCCGATGGCATTGCGGCAATCAAATATGCAAGCAGAAGTCCTACTAATAATCCAAAAACAATGCCTAAGGGAAGCGACTTATATCGCCTGGCAAACAAACCGATCAAAACACCAGAAATAAGGCCTTTAATAGTCGAACCAATCACGATTCCAACAATCATCGGAGCTACTTCAGGCGTAAACAACGCGGACAGCCCATCGAACACTCCGAGTATTGCTCCTAAAATCATTCCTAGAACTGGCTTACTCATTTTAGCCCTCCACTTTTTCGATCTAGCGTTCTATACAATTATTAACCGTTGTTCATTAAATCAGATGCGGAGGAGCAGGGGTGCGGGAGAGGTTAGCGTTGGATCCAGAGTTTTTCGTAAGGAACGACGGGGCGGCTATAAGAAACTTCGAATTCCTGAACTTCTTTCAACGCAAATCGATAAGATTGTTCATGAAACAAAGGCAACAAGAGCGCGTGATCCGAAATATAGCGTTCTATTTCGCGATAATGTTGATGTCGCGCGAGTGGATTTATTTCCGAACGGCCTCGATTTATTAATTCATCCAATTCTTTTGATCCACAAAATTTCCCTAATAATCCATTTTCCGATTGCAACAACAAGTAAAACACACCATCCGGATCTGGATAATCAGCGATCCATCGCCCTAATTCAAAATTGGCATTTTGCGGAGGAGGCTGATCGGTACGACATTTTTGTTCAATTCCATGAACAGTAAATCCTTTATGTTTGAGCGCATTCAATATTTCACTTTGAAAAGTGGCGTAAGGCCCGTCAAATATTGGATGAACATTTCCCGACAAGTCTATTTCATGATCCGCAATGCGTAGAGCTTCTGTTGTAACACTGTCAGTCCTTACAACCTCAGGGCTGTCCAGAATCGGCGGCTCATATCCAAGCAAACCTGGTGGAATGAGACCGACTGCAGGAATTGCAGAACGCCCGGCATAATTCGTAACAAGTGATTGAACGTCTAACGATCGAATTAACTCATGACGAAGTTTTTCATCCTTTAAAGTGCCATGATTTGCATTCATTGCAAGATAGTAAGTAGAAAGACTTGGGTTCTCTTTGTATTGAGCCCCAAAAAGAGTATCGCGCAACAGCTCTTCTACACTCTCTGGATGAAGATCCCAGGCTAACGAAAACAAACCAGAACGGAATCCACTGAGGATTTGATCCGGCGCAACACCGAATGTGTAAACCAGTCTTTGACATTTAGGAAGACCAGGCCGCCAGTACTCAAGAAAAGGTTCGAGTTCTAAGATCTTCCCTGGTTCAAATCTTGTTACACGAAACGGTCCGGTTCCGGCACAATCTTCTTTCCAGTTAAATCCGATCCTTGGAGTTCCTTCAGGCACGATCGCACATGATGTATCCGCGAGTAGTGCTGGAAAGAATGCAATCGGACGATCAAGATGAATGCGAAATTCGTGATCAGTAATGATTTGAATTTCTTTCATGCCTGAAAGCAAATGCCGTTTGCGGCTTAAGTTTGAAGTTGTCAAACGATGAAGAGAATACGAAACGTCTCGTGCCGTCAGAGTTTTGCCATTATGGAAACGAATATTTTCACGCAGGCGGAAATGAAAAGTTTGCCCACTATTTTCGGCATAATATTCTGCAGCCAACCATGGACGAATTCCTGCTGCTCTTCCTTGACGCGTTAATGCTTCAAAGATTAGCGGAATTGTTTCTTCTTCCTGCATTGAAAAAACGCGCGATGGATCCAATCCATGAACAAGTCCGCTAACAGGCACATGTAAAATTCCTGCAGTATTTGGAGCGACAATGCTTGGGCCGGTTTTTTCCAAACGGTCCAGCTCTTTCATATACAGTCTGCCGGATTCATGATCGCCACGCAGGTTTGCAGCAGTTTCTCCAAGAGACAACAATTTTTTCAAAGCCATTTGAGAACCCGCGGATCGTGCGACTGGAATTCCTTTTTCAATCCAAACACGAGCATCTTCCGTTCGCCTGAAATGCCACGCAGTTTCTGCAGCCAGAGCCATCGATTCAACCGCTCTGTGTGTATCACCAAAACGTTGAAAAATTTCGACAGCTTTTCCGTATTCTTCCAGGGCTTCAATCGGCTCACCTTTGATGCGATATGCTTTGGCCATCAAACGCCGAACTTCTCCTTCACGAACGCCGGGACCAAATTCAAGCACCATCTCTAAGGCCTCTGATCACTTCTTCTGTCCCAAAAGTCCGCAAAGTCTTGCGCGCAAAATCAATTCCATAATCCACAACTTTTTCGGCTTCACCAGCGCGCGCATAATGATGAATTAAACTGGGATAAACTCGTTCAAGAAAATTTTCGTTCCGGCGTTCCAGCTCTTGAGCATACTTTTTGTGATAATTCTTTCGCCGCCTTCTGGAAAGCCGCGCATAGGAAGCATCTCGAACCATCGCGCTGGAAAATCGCAAACGATCTGAACGATACGTTTCGCGATCTTCTTCCAAAAAATCATCGGCAATCAATGCATCAATTGCATCTTCAACTTTTTCATCCTTCTCAAGTAAAAAAATTAGGTCTTCAGATTCGAACGTTTTCCCCAGTACTGATGCTGCAGATAAAACTTCCTGCAACGGCTCCTTAAGCTTGCGCATCCTGGCTTCAATCGTTTGCTGAACAGTGGCCGGCAGAGAATCAAATGTCATTTCAAGATCACCCGAAACAACAAGCCTCCCACTTTCAACCGGAACTAAAACTCCGGATTCAGCGAGCGAACGGATCACCTCTTTCGTAAAATATGGATTGCCTTCGGTTGCTTCATAAAGTTTGTCAAGAAATTCTTCTTCAGGCGCCGAATTCATAGTCAACGATTCAACCAATCGGCGGTGATCCTGCACTCCTAGCGGCTTCAATTCAATCAAACTGAAATTTTTTTCATTTGTTAGACTACGGATTAAATTGCTGACAGGATGATCCCTGGTAACTTCATTACTTCTATAAGTTCCAATGATTAACATCGGCGAGCGGTCCAATCTTGAAAGAATTGGCTTAAGTGTAGCTGTGGCTTCTGCCCCATGCTGCAAATCTTCAAGAACGATAATTGCAGGACCTCCCGCACTAATTCGGATCAACGTTCGCGCAAGCAAATCGTGTAATGCTGCCACATCGGAAGCAGTTTCAATTTCTGCGAATTGCTCGGATCGTGGAAAAACAAATGCATTCGGATCGGCAAGCGAAGGAAAAAGATTGGTTAATTCATTAGCAAGATCTGAAAAATCAATTCCCGATACATGAGGTCCAGAGCCTGACGCATCAGGACCCCGGAAGAAATCCTGACAGACTTCGCAAAATCCTTGAAATGGAAAAGCACGATCGCGTTCATGAAAACGGCCGCGATAAACCGGAATCCTGCGTGCACGCGCAAGAGACGTTAGCTGTTCAACCAAAAATGATTTCCCAACACCTGCATCTCCACCGATAAGGACCAGCTGGCCATGACCATCTGCAGCTGCTTCAAGCCGGCGAACAAGTTCTGTATATTCATGTGTCCTTCCAACACTCGCTTCCCTGCGGCCGGCACGCGTTGAGAGTTCCCAGGCCGAGCGATCATAACGCAATCGCGCAAGCTGATCCGCTACATCCTGCGCACGCTGCGGTCGAAGAGAAGGAACTCGACGCAGACATTGCATGACAACCGCGTTCAATTCTTCTGTAATATTCTGCGTAATTCCTTTTAGTTGAGGTGGATCTTCATATGTGATCCCGAACAATATGTTGCGAATATCGCCAACATAAGGTGTTCGTCCGGATAGACACTCGTAAAGCACTGCGCCAAGCGAATAAATATCGGATCGCGCATCTGCATTCTTCCCACCTACAGCTTCAGGACATAAATATGCAACAGTTCCAACAACCACGTCCGCTCCAGTAATCCGCTGATCTTCAGTAGTAAGAGCCAGTCCAAAATCTGTTACGCGCGCACGAAGTCCTTGCGGTTCGGAAGTGATTAATACGTTTTCAGGCTTGATATCACGATGAACGATGCCGCGCATATGACTGTACTCAAGCGCTTCAGCAACTTGAATTCCTATATCGAGCACATCATTCATTGGAAGCGGGCCTTTTCTAAGTAATGAACGGAGACTCTCGCCTTCTACAAATGGCATTACAAAAAACACAGAACCTTCATGCTCACCAGTGTCATGAACCGAAACCAGTGAAGGATGATCAAATCTCGCAACGATGAGCGCCTCGCGGCGAAATCGTTCTAAAGACTCTGAACTCAGGATGTTTCCTTTTACAAGCTTGATCGCGACATCCCTTTCCAGTAATGGGTCTCGCGCTAAATAGACCACGCCCATGGATCCTTCGCCCAATGAACGAACGATCTCATAACGATTCCCAAGTTTGATTCCAATCATGACAATCCCATATCTTACCCGCAAAAATGGGGAGCTGCTGCTCTGGGTTTAGTATCGTGACATTTCGCGATGCACCTGGATCAAGATTAAACCCATCAATGCAACACAGGTGATCCCAGCACCTAAGCCGGAAAATAATCTAGCCTCTGGAGGTGAAAAGTATATCGATGCAAATGTCCCTGCAAACGAAATCGCGCTTGCCCAAATGATCATCGAAAGCATTGCCCAGGATCGTCTGCCTATGAGCCCAAAAAACGAAACGAGTCCGGCGACTCCATATATGGTGACGGCTACGGCAAGAAGACGAGCACCAAAGCGATTTGAATAGAAGTAATCCTGAAGACCATTATATAAACCTACGGCTCCAGTGAAAAGTACAATGATCAGGATCAACCACCAGGCGATACGCCGCATGAAATAAAGATCAACGATTAAAAATAAAAGACAAAAAAATATGATTTTCTGTCTTTATTTTTGCTTTTTTATTTTTTATTTTTGCTTTTGTCTTAAACGGATAGCTTAGCTGCCGTTTCCGCAAGTCGAGTCGAATAACCCATTTCGTTGTCGTACCATGCTGCAATTGAAAGAAGCGTTCCTTCCATCATTTGAACAAGCGGCAAATCGATGATCGAAGAATGCGGATCACCAAGAATCCGCGTACTCGCATACTCCTCTTCCAAAACACTCATAATCCCCTTCAATGGAGATTCATTGGCCGCTTTTCGAAAAAGGTTTTTGATTTCATCCTCACTGGATGCTTTATTCAGAACGACATTCAACTCAACGATGCTTCCAGTACGAACCGGTACACGATAGGCTTTGCCAGTTATTGAAAGATCCGGCCAGATGAACTTCAACGATTTCGCTGCACCAGATCCAGAAGGAATAATGTTCTCCGCAGCTGCCCAGGAATCCCTTCGATCTTTCATCGGCTGATCTGTTAAGGATTGCGTATTCGTATAAGCGTGAACTGTCGTAAACAATCCTGTTTTGATTCCAACAGTGTCTCTTAAAACTTTCACAACTGGCGCAATTGCGTTGGTTGTACAACTTGCCATGCTAACAATATGATGCTTCGATGGATCGAACTGTTCGACATTAATTCCTGGAAGCAGAACTGCATCGCAATCTTCCAGCGATTTGCTTGGCGCGCTCACCAAAACGCGTTTCGCACCGGCATCCAAATGTGCCTGGGCAAATTCCCGTTTTGTAGCACGGCCTGTACAATCGACAACTAAATCCACTTCAAGCTCTTTCCAGTTTGGAAGCGCCTTTGCAGAATTAAAAAAGGAAACCTGACGATCACCTATATGAAATTTGCCGTCCTTGAATTCAACCTTCTCATGCCATGCCCCATAATTTGAATCATATGCAAACAATGCCGCGAGTGTTGATGGATCTGTGATATCGGAAACTGATACTGGTGCGAATAATCCATTTTTTAATGCTGCTCGTGTTAAAGATCTTCCTATTCTGCCAAAACCATGAATGGCTACCCTTTTCATATAAGTACGTCCTCCTTTATCTCCTTTATGTTAACAATCCCTAAGCCGATATGGTAGCGCCTAATAAAAAATTACTCGGCGTCCTCGGCGTTAAAAAAAGAACCTACACCTTACGCTGCTTCCAGCGTCCACGTTTGAATACAATTGCGCTGACAACCGCCAACGTGGAAAACGCAACTGTGACGGCAATAAATACGCCTGTTGGTCCGAGACCCGCGTTATACGCAAGAAAATATCCAAGTGGAATTTCCCACAGCCAGAAACAAAATAAATTGATCAACGTTGGAGTCCAGGTATCCCCTGCTCCATTAAAAGCTTGTGTCAGCACCAGCCCGAAGGCATAGAAAATGAAACCAGCGCTGACAATTCTCAGACAAGTAACACCGTAAGCAGCGACGGCTGCATCCTTTGTAAAGGCACGGATCAGGACCCCTGCAAATAATTCAAACAATAAACAAACAGAACCTAAAAAGAAAAAGTTGTAACGGCATGTGAGCCATACAGCTTTTTCAGCACGTTCTGGTTTTCCGGCGCCTAAATTTTGTCCGACAAGAGTTGCAGCCGCATTGCTCAAACCCCACGATGGAAGAATCGCAAAAATAACGATTCTGATTCCAACTGTGTAGCCTGCAACTGCAGTACTACCGAACCCCGAAAGAATGCGAATTAATCCAATCCAGCTTGTTGTATTGATCAGGGCCTGCAAAATTCCTGATCCGGAGATTCGGATCATCGACAACATCACGGAAGGATCCAGACGTAAATTCGATCGATGAATGACAATCCGGCTATCTCTTCTTGAAAGTCTGTAGAATTGATACAACACAGCTGCACCTCTTCCTGTAGTCGTTGCAACTGCAGCTCCAGTAACTCCTAATTCAGGAAAAGGACCAAGGCCAAAGATTAAACAAGGATCAAGAATGATGTTGATGATGTTGCCCAGCCACAGACAACGCATCGCGATTGCAGCATCACCGGCGCCACGAAAAATCGCATTGATCAAGAACAACAGCACGATCGTTCCATTTCCAAACAGCATGATGCGTGTGAATGACGTTCCCGTTGCAATCACCTCTGATGATGCACCCATCAAACCCAATAAACGTTCGGCGTTGGTTCCACCTGCAATTGCAACAGTCACAGATACCAGGATTCCAAGCACGATCGCTTGAACCGCAGCAACAGCAGCGGCATCAGGATTCTTTTCACCGATTCTTCTTGCCACAATCGCAGCGCCTCCCATGCTTAGTCCCATTGCAAGCGCATAAAGGATCGATAGCATTGCTTCGGTAAGGCCAACTGCAGCAGTAGCTGCGGCACCCAAACGCGATACCCAGAAAATGTTAATGACTGCAAATACCGATTCGAGACAAACTTCCAGCACCATTGGTACTGCAAGTAAAAGTACATCTCTGCCTAAAAATCCTTCCGTGAAGTCGGCACGCTTGTCACCGCGGATCGCATCACGAATGATTTGAAGCGTTTCTTTCAATGTGAGTTTAGGTTCTTGTGTTGTTGCGTCCATATAGTTTCACGCTATAAAAAAGGGAACGTTTAAAAAAAGAATTTTGAAAGTGAATTGAAGGGCCTGCCCCGGTTCGTTAACTCATCCCCAATCTGGGGGCGCCCTTAACTAGGCGAGAGTTATACGAGTTCGGAAAAGGCCGATGGAACATTGACGAATGTATTAATTTTCATCTAATAACCTCGGCTCTGTGAAACTATCACAATCTCATAACCTGTGGCAAGTATATTGTGGCGTATATGGGCGTGTCTAAGAACCGCCGTGGTTTGATTGTGTACTTTTAACGCAGAGGCCGACCGAGTTTAAAAAAATTAACTCGGCGAACTCGGCGTTAAAAAGAGGATGGGAGGCGCCACCCCAACCAGATGATAGAATCGCGTCTATGACAATCCGGATCTTTGTAACAGGCGGAACTTTCGATAAAGAATATAACGAGCTGAACGGAGCCCTGTTTTTCAAAGACACTCATCTTCCGGAAATGTTAAAGCTCGGCCGTTGCAAGGTCACTGTAGACATAGAAACTTTGATGCTTGTGGATAGCTTGGAAATGACAGATACGGACGGCAAACAATCGCGGAACCATTGCAGGGATGCGAAAGAGAACAAAATCGTAATAACACACGGTACTGATACGATGGATCAAACAGCAAAGTCACTTGGTCTTGCTAAACTTCCAAAAACAATCGTGATTACTGGTGCTATGGTTCCTTATAAATTTGGCAGCTCTGATGGTTTGTTCAATCTTGGAAGTGCAATGGCCTTTGTGCAAACACTACCTCACGGCGTGTATGTTGTAATGAACGGTAAATATTTCAAATGGGACAATGTACGGAAAAACAAAGAAACAGGCGAATTTGAAGAAATTTAACCGCAAAGTCGCAAAGCCTGTTGGGAGACTGAAATGCTAGCAGGAAAGAAATTAGCATTTATTGGTGTTGGAAAACTTGGAGAGGCCCTCGTTTCAGGGCTCTTGAAAGAATCAACAATTCGCAAAGAAGACATTATTGGTTCAGTCAATCATGAATCTTCAATTGCTCGAGTCCGTGAACGGCTTGGCATCGAATGCACTATAGACAATAACAAAGCAGTCGAAGGCCGCGATGTTGTTCTTCTAGCTGTAAAACCTCAAAACATGAATCATGTCGTTCGCGAAATTGCGCCTGCGCTAAAAGCAGGCCAATTGGTGATCACAGTAGCTGCATCAGTCCCAACTACTTTCGTAGAAGAACGTCTTCAAAAAGATTTGCCCGTTGTGCGAGCGATGCCGAATACTCCGTGCGTTATAAATGCGGGAATGACTGCATTGTGCGGCGGACAGCATGCGAAGAGTGAACATCTTCAAATTGCTGAAAGCATTTTTCAATGTGTCGGCAAAACAGTTTTCCTTGAAGAATACCTAATGGATGGAGCCACAGGATTGTCAGCGAGTGGTCCGGCTTATCTTTATGTTGTCATTGAATCACTGGCTGAAGCTGGTGTGAAGCTTGGTATTCCGCGCGATATTTCCACATTACTTGCTGCACAAACCATGTATGGCGCAGCGCGAATGGTATTGGAATCAAAAGGACATCCTGCATTATTGAAAGATGTTGTAACAACACCCGCGGGCTGTACAATCGATGGCTTGCTCGAGCTTGAAGAAGGAAAATTGCGCGTGACATTGATTAAGGCTGTAGTTAAAGCAGCGGAGCGCGCACGCGAACTGGTTCAAGATCAAAAACGATAGGAAGCATTCATGGCAGTTTCGTTGAAAATTTTATTTCTCACTGCTGAAGCGGCGCCTTTTGCAAAAGTCGGCGGGCTCGGAGACGTTTGCGGATCACTTCCTAAAGCGCTGAAGCGGCTTGGACACGATGTGCGCGTCGTAATGCCGGCATATCCAAGCATTGAAGACGCTCATCAAACAGGAAAATGGGGAATTGGCTCTTTGCCAGGGATTTTGCAAGTTCCAGTTGGTGGAACGATTCTGCCTGCTGGAGTATTACGCGCAGAAATTCCAGGCAGCGATGTGCCTGTTTATTTCATTGCTGAACGCAACTTATACCGCCGTCCGAATATTTATGGATATAACGATGATCCATACCGCTTCTCATTTTTTTGCCGCGCAGCATTCGACCTTTTGCCCGCACTCAATTGGAGACCTGACATTATTCATGCGCACGATTGGCATGCTGCACCTGGCTTGCTCTGGCTTGCAACAAGAGGTCAGGCAGATGAACGTTTTCGCGGCATCGCAAGTCTTTTCACAATTCACAATCTGGGACATCAAGGACGCAGCTCCGCCGATATTCTTTACTATTTAGGAGTCCAAACACATTCACTGAATGAAGAAAGCCGCGGTGAAATAAATTTTATGGCACGGGGAATTTTTCATTCCACGTTAATCAATACTGTAAGCCCAACTTATACTCGCGAAATTCTTTCCCCGGGCGGCGGTTCGGGATTAGATGGACTCCTCCGATTCAGACATAATGACTTGCATGGCATTCTGAACGGCCTCGATACAGAAGTCTGGAATCCAACTACCGATCCAAATCTTGTCAGTCATTTTAGACCAAGCCAGATCGAAAAACGGATCAAAAACAAACGAGCGTTACAGGAACGGCTTGGCTTGCCAAAAAATGATCGCATTCCATTGCTTGCAATGGTCACGCGCCTTGATAAACAAAAGGGACTCGATATCGTCGGACATGCAATTCATCGAGTTTTGAATCATGAAGCAGGTGAAGCTCAATTTGTTGTTTTAGGCAGCGGATCAAAACAATACGAGATTATGCTTTCTCAACTGGGTTCCTATCACAACCAAAAGATGAAGGCCATCTTCGCATATGAACCGGATCTGGCACCATTAATTTATGGAGGTAGTGATATCTTCCTCATGCCTTCGTTGTTTGAACCCTGCGGACTCAGTCAGATGATTTCGATGCGATACGGTTGTATTCCTGTTGTCAGAGAAACTGGCGGACTTGCCGATACAGTTCGCGATAGCATCACCGGCTTTACATTTTATGACTTCAGCTCGGATGATTTTTTCAACGCAATTCAACGTGCCATGTTTGTTTATTACAACGATTCGGAATCATGGCAAGCAATTCAAAGACAAGGAATGCTCACCGACTTTTCGTGGCAGCAATCAGCTTACGGCTATCAACAACTGTATGAGTGGGCAGTCGCACGTGCGCACTGAACTCGGCAAAGCGGTATGACCATCAATGATTTAGCATTTCCGCTTCTTTATCTGAATTATGCTCAGGGCGTCATTGAAGTAGCAAAACAGCCAACAGACCTCACTCGATGCACCTCGTCAGCGTTAAAAGATGGTTGGTTCAAAGATCTCTACTATATCGATTCACGAGAACGCTACATCAGAGTAATTGATGTTCACAAGGTTGGCAGTGATGGCGCATTTTGGGGGTTCAACCTGATGTATGGCCGAACAATCTGGGTTGAGTTGGTTCTTCAAGAGCTACCAAAAATCTCTCTCGAAAAAACTAAAGAAGAAATCCTAACGGTGATTGATAGCGCGCCTGAGCTATGGGAAGCCATGGAAGACATCGACGAATTTAAGCTGCGCATTAGAAATGCGCAGTCAGTTAGTGAGCTGATAACACTCATTCGAGGAATGATCTTTAGAATCTCGCAATCCGAAATTTTATTGGTTTGCTTTCCAGGCCAGATAATACGTATCTACATCATCCACAAAATTTGGGTGACGCGGCTCCCATCCTACAAGCCGTTTCACTTTTGTTGAATCAACATGTTGATCTAGTGCAAGACATTCTGCGAATGTGCCCATTGTTTTTGTAGCTTCTTCGACAGGAACAAAACGCAACGATCCTTCCCGGCCTGAGGCTCGCAATGCAGCCTTTGCCATTTCTGCAACAGTAAAATTCGAAGGATCGGTTACGTTGAATATTTCGCCGGAAGAATTGCTCTCAATAATCCGCACATATGCATCTGCCAAATCATCAAGGTGAACCATCGTCCAATGGTTCGTTCCGTCACCGATGATTTTGACATCCCCTTTTTCTGCGCCTTTAAACCAGTTTCCAGTGAGACTGCCTTGCTTTCCATAAACGCAGCCTGGCCGAATGACAATCGATCGAACACCTGGCGCATTCAAAACCATTTGCTCAACCGCAGGACGCCATGCAACATGCTTTGGAGGATTCAATGGCGCCGATTCATCAACACTACTTTCTCCAGTATTGTTGTAGACCCAAACTCCACTTGTATACACAATCGTTTTTGATCCACTCTCAGCGGCTTGTCAAAAAATTCCTGATTAATTCAGGATCGGTGATTGCGGCTTCACGATCCGATGCAGCATGGATCAGGACATCGCATTCACGCGCTTTGTCCATGAATTTTTCCGGTTCTTGCATGGATCCGGTTACGGTTCGGATTTCTGAACGATGAAGCTCGTTTGCTTTTGCTGGATTTCGGACGAGTCCCCAAACTTCGTGTCCGGCTCTTCGGAGCGCTTGTGCTACTGCGGAACCGATAAAACCAGTTGCACCTGTGATGAAGATTTTCATAATGACTCCTTAGTTTGAAAAATTATCTAAGCTAAAAATAGCCCCCGGCGCAAGCCGGGGGTAAGAGGATTGCGACATGAACCAGCCCGCTTCAAGCGGGCGAAAGACCATTGTCGTGATTACTCTTACGCCCGCCAAAGGCGGGCTAAAGTGTCCTATCAATTCTTTTCCCCGGCTTACGCCGGGGGCTATGGCTGGACAAAAATCAGACATCGGCGAGATTAAAGCACAAAATTGAGGCACCGCATCCTCGATGAGTGACCTGGAATCAGTTTTGCATTACTAATGGAAAGAGGTGGACTCATGAACATGGCGACCCTCAAGAATGAGGGCACAATTCTTGTTGTTGATGATGCTCCAATGAATCAACAACTGATCGAACGACTGTTAGCAAAACATGTTGGACGGATGATTTTTGCCAACAACGGGGCGGAAGCCGTTCAAATTTTCATGAAGGAACCCGTTGCATTAATTTTAATGGACATGGAAATGCCCGTCATGGATGGATATACAGCATCCAGATACATTCGCAGTCTGCAAAATGGAAGAGACATTCCAATTATCGCTTTGACCGGACACACGGGCGAAACTGAAAGAAGCAAATGTATTCAGGCGGGATGCAATGGTTTTGTTCAAAAACCGATACAAAAAGTGGAACTACTTGAAACAACTCAAAAGTATTTGAGTATTCTTCAGATCAATTCTTAGATCCATCACTGACTAGAACTTTTGCATTGCTGGCCTTATCGATCTTTTCCAGCAACGCTCGCGCTGCTTCACTGACATCATCAATCGCTTGTTCAAACGCGACCTGATTTGTACGCGATGGTTCACGAAAGCCGCTGATTTTTCTTATAAACTGTCGCGCGGCATCATGAAGCTCAACATCAGTCGGAATTCCTTGAGGTTTTCTTAACTTTTTAATGCTTCTGCACATGATTACGATTTTTCACCAACATAGGCAATACGCGATAAACGCCGTTCATTATAAAGCTTGTAAACAGTATCGAAAAATAATTGTAAGCCTTTAAAACGATTTTCGCCTTCCAATAACATTAATTCTTTTTCTCTTCGTTCCCTTGCATCATGCCATCTCTTTGCGATAAGTACAGCATCTGAAGTCACATCCTCACGATGAACAATATGAAACCATTTTGTTCTATCCATTGTTCATTACATCCCGCAGGAACGAATAGAAAAAAACCGATCGAACTTCGAATCGACATTTCCTCATTGGTTAACGGACCAGAAACGACGATTGGATCGGTATAAAGAAATCGTCCACCGCGTTTCAGCAATCTGTGCCATTCGCTCAAAACCTGTAATCGATTCGTTAAATGATTGACAGCATCCATGCACAGGATTGCATCAAATGATTCTGCGTCGAATGGCAACCTGCCATTTGCATCTGCAACTTCAAATCGGACTTTGCCTGCAAAACCTTTTTGCGAACTCGCCTGACGTGCTGTTGCAATTCCATTTTCATTATTATCGACACCACAAATGTTGCAGCCGATCGTTTCCGCAACATACAAAGCAGGTCCACCGCTTCCACAAGCCACTTCAAGCAATTGACTCGCTGGACCCAACTTCAACCATTGCAAAAGCCGCTGCACTTCCGATGCGGTAATCCAGCTGTTCTGACCGATATCTTTGCCAAATGCTTCATTCCGAATTTCCACTAAGATCGGATCTGTAAATTTTCCGTATGTGCTGTTATATAAATCAACGGGTTCGGCTTCGTTCGTCATTTTTGGCTCAGCGATTTATTTTGGGTTGCCATGCAGTGATTGCTTCGCTTCAATCAAGATCTGATCGTAAAGACTTTCGAGTGCGGGATTCACTCCGCGAAGTCCTGCAACAACACGTTCAGACCAATCCAGATACTCGATCTTTCGCTCTAGTGACCAATTAGCAGGAGGAGAATGAACAATATCGCGCAGGTTGCTGATTTTATCAGCAATCTTAATTTGTTTTGCTCCGACAGATTTCTTCGGTGCAGTCTCGACTTGCAGGTTTTTTCGCACTTCTTTTGGAAGAGTCGTATCATCCGTAACTTCATTTACGAGAGACAATACTTTTTGTCCGAATAATTTTTCAATCTCATCGGGTTTTGTGTCGGTATCCTCGATGGTGTCGTGCAAAACAGCCGCTACAACCACATCAATGTCTTGAACCTTTCCTACACGGAGCAGCATCTCAGCGACATCAATCGGATGATTGATATAGGGTGACAAATCATGATCTTTCCGTCGCTGATTCTTGTGCTTATTAGCCGAAAACTTGAGGGCTTTCAACAAAACCAGGGTTTCTTCTGAGGCCATATCTATATCGTATACCTGAAAGAATCAGGTTGCACCTTCCCGTCCAGGGTAGCACCTTGTTATCGCAGGATTAAATTAGATCCATAACGCGTTTTCTGCAGAGGTGCATATGGACCTGCAAAGTTATCGAAAGTTATTCAGATTAGGGTTTCTTCTAATCGTTCTTTCTTCCTCTTTGATAGGGGCTGATATGCCGTCATTTGACTTACCTACGCCTGAGGAAGGTCAGCAAAATGAAACCGTACCTACGTGTTGTTTTATTCATTCGAACTATCAGGGAGTCTGTGAAGTAGTTCCCGCGGAAGATGAAACTTGTGAAGGAATTTTGCAGTATCTGAATACGCCTGCTACTGTTGGTAAAACCTACTGTAATAGCACAAGAATTCGTGGTGGTTGGGAACGCGTCGATTGTTCGACAGATGGTCAATAAGTCCCGCCGATTCATCTGAAAATATTTCCATAGCTTGGTGTGAGAGGAGTAGAAGCATGAAGAAATCACTTGGTTGTGTTGTCGCGCTTGTTGTAGGCCTTTTGATCATTGGTGCGTGGGGTATCTCTGCTTACAACGGCCTTGTAAGAGAACGTGAGGCGGTGAACGCTTCCTGGGCTCAAGTGCAAAATGTATATCAACGCAGAATGGATTTGATTCCAAATTTAGTTGAGACAGTGAAAGGCGTAGCGAAATTCGAAAAAGAAACGTATACAGAGCTTGCGGAAGCTCGTTCTCGTGCCGGTCAAATTAACATTACGCCGGAACTTTTGAATGATCCCGCAGCCTTCAAAAGGTTTGAAGAAGCGCAGGCACAATTAGGTTCAGCTTTGTCGCGTTTGCTTGCAGTAGCTGAAAACTATCCTCAGCTTAAAGCGAATGAAAATTTCTTGATGTTACAAAATCAATTAGAAGGCACAGAAAATAGAATCGCAGTTGAGCGGCGCAAATATACGGAAGTTGTGCAGGGATACAACACAAAACTACGCTCATTCCCGATGAATTTGATTGCAGGGATACTCGGCTTTAAAGATGTGCCATATTTCTCAGCAGCTGCGGGAGCAGATAAACCACCCGCTGTCAAATTCGACTGATCGTCATGCAGTCTTCTTCGCTAAGGAGCGCAGGCTTCCAGCCTGCATTACGGGCCGCGGACTTCCAGTCCGCAATTTATTTGCAGACAAGATGTCCGCGCTCCCATCACGTTTACAAAATGCTGATCATATTTGCCGGCTTCTTATTGTCATGCGCCTTTACAGTTGATGCGCTTGAAATTCCTCCACCATCCGGTAATTACGTAAATGATTACGCTTCCTTATTAAGTCCTGAAGCCAGAGAACGTTTGGAGCAACGTTTACGGAAATTAGGAGCGGAAACATCGACACAAATTATTGTAGCTACTTTCCCGTCGCTTGAGGATGAAAGTCTTGAAGATTTTACAAACCGGATGTATGAAGCGTGGAGAATCGGTCAAAAAGACAATGACAATGGAGTGTTACTTGCGATTTTTGTAAACGAAAGAAAAGTCCGCATTGAAGTTGGTTATGGTCTTGAGGGTGCACTTCCGGATGCGTTATCCGGACGAATCATAAGGGACGAATTTGTTCCGCAATTTCGCGCAGGGAATCCAGAACAAGGAATTGAAAATACAGTGATTGCAATTGAAAAGGCAGTCCGTGGTGAATATACAGCTCCAGAAGAAAAAGCCGAAAAATTCCCAACTGTTGCAGCGATTGTACTAATGCTGGTTCTGCTGTTTCTTATGTATCGCTTAAACAAACGCGGGGGATTTACGATCGGACCGATGCCCAGAGGCAGGGATGATCATTGGGGCGGTGGTGGATTTTACGGAGGTGGCTGGGGCGGTGGTTCAGGTGGTGGTGGAGGAGGTGGGTTCGGCGGATTCAGTGGAGGTGGCGGATCTTCAGGCGGCGGAGGCGCGAGCGGAAGCTGGTAACATGACAGAACAAAAACGGTCTACAAATCCGCGTTTGTTTTTTACGAAAGACGAAATTGCGCGTATCAGCGAAGCCATTTTTGAGGCGGAAAAAAATACGCAGGGCGAAATTCTGGTCCATATCGAAAGCAAATGCAGTGGCGATCCGCTCGAACGTGCATACGTCCTGATGAAAGAACTCGGACTTACCAACACGAAAAATCGAAGCGGTGTGTTAATTTATCTGGCAGTTGAAGATCATAAATTTGCAATTTTTGGCGATGAAGGCATCTATAAAGTACTGGGTCAAAACGGATGGAATACACTCGCTCAGGAGTTGAGTGAATATTTCAAAAAAGGCGAATTCGTCGAAGGACTAATTATCATCCTCAACAAAGGTGGCGCAATTCTTTGTAAATATTTCCCCGCGTTGCCTGAAAATATAGACGAAATTCCGAACCAACCTACATTCGGCAAGGAATGACTCTGTGTCTTTTACCGTCAGAGTATCGCCGAGTTTATTCTTTCTTCGGGTGGCTTAACAGCTCTAAAGCTGCGATACAAAAGCAGGTCATATGTAATTTTCAAAAAGCCTGCGATAAAAAAAGGCGCACCGATTAAAACAGAGCTAGCTAAAAGTGGGCCTGTGATGATTGGTGACAAGGACGCCCCAACAGACCGCGCAATTGCAGTGACACCAGCGGCAGCAGAACGTTCATCCGGATCAACAACCGCCATTAAATACGATTGTCTTGTCGGCACATCCATTTGGGAAATGCTGAATCGTGCTACAAAAACTCCGATCGCCCAGGCAAATGACGGCATTAATGGCACAAGAAATAGCATTGCATTCGCAGGAATGTGAGTGTAGACCATTGTATTGATAAGCCCGATCCTTGCAGCCAGACGCGCTGCAGCCAGCGCGGAAATTCCAGCAAGCAGGTTTGCAAAAAAGAAAATTGTTCCAAGTGTTGCCGGGTCTACGCCATAACGAATGTGAAACCAATAGGCAATAATGCTTTGCATAATGAAGCCGCCGCCAAAAGCGTCCATAGCAAAAAGAGCCGATAAGCGTAATACAACTTTCTTTGAACGATGTAGGCCAAGTTTAGATTGGAGGTCTGTCCGGGCGGGTCTTAGACCCGCCCCTACTTCGATCGCATTTGAAAGCTGCAAGAAGATGATCACAAGAAGAACACCAAAAATTGCATAACCAAGAACAACGGCCCGGTAACTTTCAATAACGCTGTACCCCGACTTCATCAATGCTTCACTGAAAACTCCAACTGCTAGTGCTCCAGCCGCAGTGGCAAATGATCCGGCCAGATTGTACCAGGCAAAAAAGTGGGTACGTTTGTTATCCGGAATCGACTGCGCAAGCGAAGCCTGTTCAATCGAAAGAAAAGGGCCGACTTCATGACCGCTTGGACTGATCACACCGATCGCAGCAGCAATCAACAGGATTACAAAATTATTAGTAAACGCAAAGACAATCCCTGCAACAATCATCAGCACTGCACCCAGTAACATCATGCGACGCCGGCCAAGCCTGTCTGCATGCACTGTCATCCAGAGCGAAATGGCGATATCTCCAACAAGCGTTAAAGTCAGGAGAAGTCCGGCTTGCGTTTCTGTTAGACCGATCGAAGTTAGATATAAAAGCAGTACCACTGACAAGAAGCCGTAAGCAAACATTCGCACAATACGGCTTCCAAAAAGCAGAACGATATCGCGATTGAAGGCCATTCTTTACCGCAAAGACGCCGAAAATCCTCAGGCCTTACTTTACCTCAACAAGTATAAATTCGGACAGCAAGCGATCGGTTTGCTGATGCATACCCGACGTTCCGTAATTCGTACTTGTTAACACGACTACCATTTCCAATTCGGGAAAGACTGCAATCTTGTTTCCACCATTTCCGGACATTAAGTACGCACCATGATTTTTTTCGCCGGCTTTGAATTTCTTAAGCCACCATAAGTATCCATATTCCGTATCATCGTCGATCCTAGCATGTGGTTGAATCGATGTTTTTACCCAACCTTCAGAAACAACGCGCTTTCCATTCCAGGTGCCGCCATTCAAATAAAGTTGTCCCAATTTTAGAAGGTCCCTGCTTTGCAAACTGAGACCACCACCTGTCATAGCAAGTCCCAGTGGTGAAAATTTCCATTGACTTTCGCTGATGTGTAAAGGATCGAACAAATTTTTCTGGGCAAATTCTTTAACAGGTATTTTTGTGGCTGTTTCAAGTACACCACCCAGAGTTGTAACGCCTGCCGTACAGTAACTGAAACTGCGGCCATAAGGCGCATCTGCAGGTTTGTCCGCCCATGAAGGAAAGCCTTTTACCGGCAAATCCAACGTAAATTGGATCCAATCTTCAATCAGATACATCCGTTCTTCATTTCCACGGCTGTATTCATTCCAATCGTCACACTCAAGGATCGAACTCATTGTTAAGAAATCTTCCACTGTGATTTTTTCTTTGCGCGGATCAGCATTCGCCGCCTTTCTATCAGGAAAAAACTTCATGATGGGAGAATTCAAACTTACCTTGTTTTGTTCAATTGCGATGCCTGTGAGAATTGAGGTTATTGTTTTAGTGCAGGATCGAGTATCCATGAGACTCGTCTTTGTGAAGTCTCCAAAGTACTTTTCATAAACAAGTTTTCCCCGGCGGGCAATGAGAATACTTGTTATTTTTTTGAAATCGTTTTTCTGAATTGCTTCTTCCATGCTTTTCAGTTTTTCGGAAGATAACCCTGCGGATTCATGTGTCTCAACAGTCCAATCTTCGGTTTGGGCCGATAGGAATTGAGAACAAGTCAAAAGCAGGAAAAGGATCAACATCTTCATTGAATTAAACCCCCTTTTGATACGCTTAGACGTTCTAAAGGGATAAAAAGATTACGGCTGCGGGGAAGGTTGTAATACTATAACTATAGTATTACGTTTAAGAATCTTCGATGCTTTCGAAGTCATCTTCTTCCGGTTTGAACTGACGGAATTCAGTAATCAGCCTCGTAAAGGCGTCGACCGGAAGCGGGTTGCTGAAAAGATTTCCCTGCATTTTGTCGCAATTATGATCGCGCAAAAAAGCCCATTGCTCGGGGGATTCAACACCTTCAGCGACAACTTTCAATTTTAAGGTATGGGCCATAGTAATAATGGCTACAACAATCGCTGCATGATCGGCATCACGCATACTTTCACGGATAAAACTGCGGTCGATTTTTAATGTATCGATCGGGAACCGCTTTAGATAACTTAAGGAAGAATAGCCTGTTCCAAAATCATCGATACAAATTTGAATTCCCATCGATTTCAGTTCAGTCAGAATTTTGACCGCAATCTCGTCATTTTTCATGATTGATGTTTCTGTCAGCTCAAGCTCCAAAAATTGCGGCTCAAGTCCTGTCCTTTTCAGAACGTCGGCTATTGTAGGAACCAGGCTTTCGTGAAATTGACGCCCGGAAAGATTTACAGCAACACGTAGAGGCAGAAAATCGGAAGTCTGCCAGAGTTTGTTTTGTGCGCATGCAGTTTTGAGAACCCATTCGCCGATCTGAACAATCATCCCTGTATCTTCAGCGATTGCAATAAAATCGATTGGATAAAGAAGCTGTCCATCTGGCTGTTGCCATCGGATCAAAGCTTCCATTCCGATAATTTTTCCCATGTGCATATCGAACTGAGGTTGGTAGTGCAGTACAAATTCATTTCGCTCAAGTGCTCTGCGTAATTTATTTTCAAGTTCCAACTGTTCGTATGCTTTTTCGTTCATCGTAGCCGCATAGAATTGATATGTATCGCGGCCTTTTTCTTTTGCTCTGTACAGAGCGATGTCGGCGTTCTTTACGAGAGTTTCTGCATCCTCACCATCGTGTGGATACAAACTGATTCCAATACTTGTATTGATGTACAGCTCATGTGAATCGATTTGAAATGGCGGCCTGATTGCATTCAAAACTTTTTCCGCAATTCTTGCTGCATCTTCAACTTGATTCACACCGCCGAGTAGAAGCATGAATTCATCTCCACCCAGACGTGCGACTGTGTCCTCTTTGCGTAGACACTCGCGCAAACGGTAAGCCACTCCTTGCAACAACTTATCTCCGACAGCATGGCCCAATGTATCGTTGATGATCTTAAAGCGATCCAGATCGAGAAAAAGCATAGCTGCCATTTCTTTTCTACGTCTCGCATGCGCAAGCGCCTGCGTCATTCGATCTCTGAATAAGACCCGATTTGGCAATTTTGTAAGAGCATCATGATAGGCCTGATGACGGATTGTTTCTTCCGAACGTTTCCGCTCAAGCGTGCTCGCAATGTGTTGTGAAACAAACGTAAGTACCTCTTTCTCCTTCTCTCCAAATCTTCTACCTGAGGTATAACTTTGGACAACCAGCACACCGAACGTTTTCTCACCTGCTTTTAAAGGCACACCAAGCCAATCAACGGAAGCCGTTCCAACCGATTCAACTTCGCCAGCTTTAATAAGTTCCTCAAATGTTGCAGGCGAAATGAGAGAAGTCTGACCGGTTCGAAGAACATACTCTGTCAATCCTTTTCCCAGCGGGCGCGGATCAGGCACAGGATCTATTTCATCTACGAAGTATGGGAATGTGAGCATCTCTGAGTCGCTATCAAGAAGTGCAATGTAAAAATTCTTTGTTTGTATCAGCTCTCCAACAATATTGTGGATGGCTCGATAAAATTCCTGAAGATCTTCAGCAAGATTTGCTCTCTCCGCGATTTGATACAAAGCGGCTTGCTGCGTTTGTGATTTTTTGTTTTCTGTAATATCACGCAGGAAGGCGCTGAAAGCGATACTCTTGTCCGACTTCATCGGTGAAATACTCAGTTCAACCATGATTTCATGACCATTCCGATGAAGTGCTGAAACTTCTACACGTTGACCGATAATGGTAGATTTTCCGGTTTCAATATAGCGTTGAAGTCCCGCGCGGTGAGCTTCACGGTAGCGTTTTGGAATAATGGTTTGAGTTAATTGCCTTCCGATTGCTTCATCCCGCTTCCATCCAAATAAAGATTCAGCTTGTTTGTTCCAACCGTTGATAATTCCCGTTGCATCGATAGTAACGACTGCATCAAGCGCAGTGTCAAGAATCATCCGTAGACGGAGTTCGCTTTCACGTACGGCATCTTCTGCGCGTTTGCGGTCTGAAATGTCATACAACACGCCATGCAAAAATGCTGGCCCACCTGAGGGACCGCGTTCAACAACTGCATCATCTCCAAGCCAAACAATCTGTCCGTTCTTGTCTGTGACCCTGTATTCACAGTGAAATGGGTCGCCAGTTTTAAGACAGTTCTTTTCTACTTCTATAACTCGCTCTCTATCTGCAAAAAAAACATGATTGATCCAGAACTTTGAGTCATTGGTCCATTCTGACTGAGTAAAGCCCAAAATTTTTTCAATTTGCGGGCTCACATAAGTCCATTTTCCTGAGCTGCCAAATTCTGCGATGTATGTAATTGCTGGAATTCGTTCAACAATATTCCGCAGCTTTGCTTCAGCTTCCCTGAGTTTCTTTTCGACCAGTTTGTGTTCAGTAATATCAAGAGCGACACCCATTGTGCCGGTGATATTTCCGCCGGGATCCATCAAAGGCTCAACATGAGATTGGAATGTGCGTCCTTGCCACTCTGTAATAAAGGAAGTCGATTCGCCGATTAATGCTCTTCGATGTGCAAGGATTGGCTCAAAATCACGATCATCTGTGTTGAAATATTCAAAAAGAGTTTTTCCGACCAATTGATTCGGTTTTAAATGTAAACCCGCAAGACCTGCACCTGTTGTTGATGTAAAACGCAAATCGCTATCTGTTGTCCAAAGGATCTGCGGCAACTGTTCCATCAAGAGCCGCATTTCCTGATGAAAGACATCAGGATTTTTTGATTTTACGTTCGGGGAGGCAACCACCATGCGTGCGGGATTTCCTTGAAAAGCGATGGAACGGCAATGTACAGAAATTTCGATTACTTCGCCATTCTGTTTTTTATGCGGCCACAACGCAGGTTCTTCGTTGCTTGAAAATTTCGAAATTTCTTCCTCAGTCAATAAATCTTTCAGATTCAGACTAAGAAAATCACTTCTTTGAATGCCGAATAAAGCGAGGGCAGCGTCGTTTGCTGCGACAAAGGCTAAAGTGGCAAGATCAAATATCCAGGTTGGATTCGGATTAATCTCAAATAGAGCCTGATATTCGTTTTCGTTCCCCTTTTGCCTCTCTACCTCTTCATAATGCAGAGTCTTACGCCCTGAATAACCAGGGGTATTCTTCATTTTCCCCCCAAAAATGCCTGGGACTGTATCGATGATGATAACAGTGCTCCCTCGATGCTTCAAGAGGCATCGTAGGGAACGCTTTTGTGGCCAGTCGACCGACGACGATGTCGCCCTACCACAAATTAATCATAATCCAGATGGATAGCCCCGGTTTCAAAAGTAACTGATGCGCCGACATTTCTAGCAGCTTCCTCGAGCGCTTTTTTGAACATTTCCTTTACTTCAGGACCATGATCCAGCCGGCGCAAGATCGCTTCACCCTGCTTGTCGCCGATCGTGATCGTAATCTTTAAACCTTTCCGTTTGGCCATCATTTTACGACCATCTTCAAGAGTCATCTTAAAAGGCTTTAAGATTTGATCGGCATAATTCACTCCCACACCGGAGCCATCAGCCTTGTTTTCAGGAAGATGTGAATCAGCAAGTGCTTGGTCTACAGGTATCGTAACTCTCATTTTTCTATTCCGTAATCTGTAATTCGTAATTACGTTGATAGCTGAGAGCTAATTACGTATTACGCATTATTCATTATTTTTCTAAAAAGGCGGATGTGATCTGGCGTACTTCCGCAGCAACCGCCTACAATTCGTGCGCCAGCAGCAAGCACTCCAGGAAGTCCAGCTGCCATTTCTTCAGGCGTTTCATTGTATAGCACCTTCATATTGATTAAGACAGGCTGCCCTGCATTCGGCTGCGCCATCACTGGTAGGCCGCCGGTCTTACGATATCTTTCTACAATATTCGCAGCCACACGCATATCAACACCTGTTCCACAATTGAGCGCAGCAATGTGACATCCGTGCTCAGCCATAAATTGTGCTGCCTGTTCAGGACTAATTCCCATCATGGTGCGGACATCATCTTCATCCAGCATTCGATCGAACGCGACTGATCCTATGATGCACGGCGCGCCGGCTTCTTTGGCTGCTTCAATAGCGATTTCAAGTTCTTCAAGTGCAGTTTGTGTTTCAATGATGATTGCATCCGCTCCACCATCAATCAGTGCTTTGGCTTGTTCACGAAAAGCGGACTCTACATCCGCGCGTTGAATTTCCCCATACGGTTCCATCAAACCACCAAATGGGCCGATATCGCCAAGCACAAAACCGTTTTCGCCCAGTGCTTCACGCGCAATTGCCACAGCGGCACGATTAATCTCAACCGTTCGTTCTCCTTCATCATGACGGTTCAACATGATTCGACAGGCGCCAAAAGTATTTGTAAGTAAACAATCAGACCCTGCTTCAACGTAGGCTCGTTGAATTTTCAAAATACGTTCGGGATGATCCAGGTTCCATGCTTCACCGCAACCACCGGATTCAAGTCCGGCATACTGAAGCTGTGTACCCATTGCTCCATCACTCAGCAGAACGCGTGTTTGTATTGCTTCAAGTAGATTCGATCGCTTCATTGTGTATCCATCGATTGAAATAATTCGCTTGAGAATGGGGCTCTACGAAATGCACAAGGACTCAGATCACAACTCCGGCAAAGATGTTCAGGAGTGAAGGCAAAATTGCGATGCGTAACGCCCATCACAGCAAGTACCGAATGCTGCGGTTCAATAGCTCCTGAAGACAACATCTTCAATGGACCCAGCTCACCGCTGTCAGATCCTGCCAGGAGTTCCATCAGTTTATGTTGATCCGAAAGATCCCAGGTCCCACAACCGGGTGAAAGATGCGGCATTAAAGTTTCATTGACAGGTTCACTCGAGCGGCAAAGTTCTCCTGCAGAATGAAAAACTAAATGTTCAGCAACTGCAACCGCTAAGCGATCTAGAAAAAATGCTTCATCCGGTTTTCCTTCAGCCCAAAGCCGCGCAACTTCTTTTGCGACTTCTTGTCCTGCACTTGCTGCAATAATCATCAATGCATGAGCGTCGCCATTGTTTAAGCGATACGCAAGAGCAGCGCTATTCAATTCGTGTCCGCTGGAAAGCTGAACTTTCGGAGAATCTATTTTTTGTAAATCAACTCTTCTTGATGCTGCAAATGGTTTTCCATAACGTATATACCAGGAACGTGCAGTTTGCGCACGTTCCAGCATTGCGCCTTCCAAAGTATGGCTGCGAGGCAAACCAAGCAGCCGCAAATATTCCTTGGGTTTTATTGCAGCCGTAATTTCTTCGCCTTTCAGTGAATAAAATGTTGATGGAATCATGCAGTATGACCAAAAGGTGCAAATTGACATCCTTCAACGAAAAAATCAAAAAACCGTGGATGCGTTTCAAGCCGAACATGCTCAATGCGCTTTACAATCTGTTCCAGTTCTTTGCGTTTTGTTCGTGAAAGCAGAGCAATCGATGCACCATGCAACGCAGCATTCCCTATTTTTTGAATGCGTTCACGCGGAAGATCAGGAACGAGTCCGATTCTGCAGGCTGCATCGACATCGATGTGGCGTGAAAATCCGCCAGCAAGATAAAGTTTATCGATCCGATCCATCGAAATACCATAATTCTCACCCAGAACTCGAAGACCTGCAGCATTGGCGCCTTTTGCTTGCGCGAGTTCATTAATATCGGATTCACTCAAAAACAGGTCCGGTTTCTGATTTACAGTAAAAGCTGAAATGTCATCCAGAAATCTTCCCTGTTCGTTCATGCGATTTGTTCGTCGAAGTTCAGAAAGTAAATCGACAAGACCCGAACCACAAATTCCGGCAGGAACTCCATCGCCGATTACATGAATTTCAGCGATTCCTTCTTCATTTATATGGATGCGCTCAATCGCACCATCCAGTGCTGACATACCAAATGTCACGCCGCCACCTTCGAAAGCCGGACCGGCCGGACAAGATGCAGCCATAATATGATCGCGATTACCAATGAAAGCTTCTGTGTTCGTTCCGATATCCAGAATTGCGCAAATCTCTTCACGTTGCGCAAGACCTGTTGCAAGTACGCACGCAGCGGCATCTGAACCGACATGACTTGCGATGATTGGCAAACCATAAACGCGCGCATCAGGATGAATCGGAAGCCTGAGCCGTCTGCCGGTTAAAGTAAGGCTTGTAGTTTCAGAACGACCTTCATGAAAAGCAACTTCTGTAGTGGATCGATAAGGAATTACGCCGATGCCTTGAACATCCAATCCGAAAAAGAGATCACGCATTGTTGGATTGCCGGCAACAACGGCTTCATAAATTGTGTTTGGATCGACCGGTAAATCCATGATTGCCCGGGTAAGATATCCTAATAAAGTGCGTTGTAATAATTTTCCGCGCTGTTCGCCATCAAAACGGATGCGAGCCATGATATCGGATCCGCCGAATCGCTGCGGGTTTTCAAACGACTGAGTTGCGATACGTTGTCCGCTCTCTAGATTGTAAAGACGCAAGGCTACTGTCGTAGTCCCAATATCGATTGCGATTCCGTGAATCGGACCGCCTGAATCGGAAATGATTTCTCCATCAAGGAGAATGTGCGAACCGTCGCGAGTAACAGCCGGATCCAGCGTGTCATTTAGTTCAGACAAGCCTTGAGTTTCTGTTTCAATCCTGAGTGTGCCGCGCTTGAGCGTGTGGCACAAAACTTCACCAGCAACGTCAAGTGTTGTTCTGCAAGCAAGACGGAATTTTCCTCCAAGATGACTCTCTTGCGGAGCAGGAGGACTTAATAATTCCGATCCTTCTTCGACTTCAACGAGACATTCGCGACATTTGCCCTGTTTGAAGCAGGAGGTAGGAACATTGATGCCAACCGATTCAGCGAAATCAAAAAGTGTTGTCCCAACTTCGGCGGTACCTTCGACTCCATCGATTGTGACTTTGGAGGTAGTTCGGGACGGTTGAGCGGTAGTCATGATCACGAAGCGGCTACTTTTTGTTGAACCTGCTCTGCATCCTGTTCTGCGATTAACCGGTGGAATAATTCAACTGCACTGGATGCATCGGCCGCATAACCGTCGGCTCCGATTTCAGTTGCCCAATCGGAACTGGTAGGCGCTCCCCCGATACAAATTTTTACATTCAGGTCGGTTTCACGGACTTTTTGAACAACTGTCCGCATATAAACCATCGTTGTTGTTAACAAAGCACTCATGCCCATAATGCGCGCACCGTGTTCACGAACTGCTGCAATAAATTTTTCAGCGGAAGTATCTGTTCCTAAATCTACGATCGTAAATCCAGCGCCTTCAGCCATCATTCCCACAAGATTCTTTCCAATGTCATGAAGATCGCCTTTTACTGTACCCATCACGATGACAGCCGATGATTTACTCGAATCATCATTCCGTTCGATCAGTAATGGCTTCAATACAGCCATTCCAGCTTTCATTGCGCGTGCTGCTAAAAGAACTTCCGGTACGAAAACACGATTGTGTTTGAAGTCTTCACCGACAACACGCATACCCGCAATCAGTCCCTCATCGAGAACTTCCATAGGCGTTCGACCTTCCGCGAGTGCATCTTCAGTCATCTTTTTGACGGGTTCATGCTTTCCCTCAAACAACAATTGGTTCATGACAGCGTAATCAACCATATTCACTCCGTGAAAGAAGGAAATTTCGCATCTTTATCAGAACAGGTGCGATGGAAAAGATCTTGAATTTCCTTATGAATTTTTTCATCCAGCGGTTCTACTTCATATCCCGCTAATAATTCATCAATAATTTCATTGGCACGTTTACGCCAATCGCGCGAACCTTGATCTTCCCATTGATCCCAATTTGTGCGGTCAACCATCGGACCAGGCAAATACAATTCTTCAGGCCAGTGCTGCAATGTATGTTCTGAAGTTAAGAGATGTTTTTCACGAACAAGTTCAGCAATTAAATCGGCGGCAGGAAGATCATCTCGAACTTCTACCGGACGCACAAAACGTTTTGCATGTGCGACGACTTCATCATCAAAAACAAGTTTTTCTAAGCTGAAACAATTTACGTAATCCAGCATCCCCGGACCTGAAATAGAATTGAATCCGGCAGACGCTGCAAGGAATGCTCCGACACCTGTTTCCATTCCTGCTTGCGGATCATTAAATTTTGAATCAGATAATGCCATGTAAGCCTGGCATGGCAATTTCAAATGTTTTGCAACCTGCGCATAACCGCAATACATTTGTAAAGCTTCAACAGCCGTCATCGGATTCGTCATTAACTGCATATGAAATGATGCAGGAGCGCCGCCAAAAACGACGGGCGATCCTGGCCGAACAATCTGAGCAATCGTGAGACCAGAAAGAACTTCTGCTGTGTGAAGCACAAGAGCACCAATTGTCGTTGCCGGCGAAATCATTCCCAATAACAGAACGGGAACAATTTCGATTGGAATTCCCCATTCTGCACAATCCATAATGTTTGCAATCGGATCTTCACCCCAACGCAATGGTGTATTCGGACAACATGTAAAAATGGACATCGGACGTTTAATTAAATCTTCCTTCCCATCCCGAAACATCGCCATAACCTCACCCATTCGCGGCACACCATATGATGTGAATGCGCCAGAAACAATTGGACGCTTCGAATGGGAAAGCACAAGATAAAGACGCCATGCATCAGCCATGTCCTGCGGAATGTCTTTCGGAATGAATGCCGTGGAAAGATAAGCAATGTTTTTCAAACCATCAGCCAGTTTTACATATTCAACGAAATCGGGTGTATTCGGATTTCTGACCTTTTGAGTCTTACGATCCAAAATCCGCAAAGCGGATGAAGCTGGAACAAAATGGACATTGTCCCCTTCAAGCTTTGTTACTTCAGTGCCATCACGATCATACAAGGTGATTGAAGATGGCGCATCCGAGATAGCTTTTTCAACGACCTTCCGGGGAAATGTGACACGATTCGTTTCTTTATCAGAAGTAAGCCCTATTTTTTCAAGCTTCTTAAGCGCGTGCTCATCTTCGATGTGAACACCGCTCTTCTCCAGAACGATGAAAGCCTGGTCGATGATCTGCTCAATTAAATTCTTTTCTAAAACAGTGATAGTTGGACGCATGGACCCCTTTATAAACCACGAAGCTTCGCGAGCTTTGTGGTTGTGCTCTAAATCTTAACATACACCTCAAAATATTGAAACGATGTTTCACAATGTGAAACAAGGAGGATATTCCAAGAATGCAGTAGATTTCTAGTTTTCTGATTAAATAATAGGTATAGAAGGCAGTAGTATGAAGTACTTCATCACAATTGCACTTTTGTTTGCCAGCTTCCACAACCTGCCCGCCTCGCAAGTCGCAACAACACCGAAGCAACTTGAGTACGATGTTGAGGTTCAAGTCGTTGAATTGCAGATATCAGTCATTGATCGATCCAATAATTTTTATACAGATTTAGCGCCCGAAGATTTTCTTGTTTTTGAAAATGGAATCAATCAACAAGTTTTGGATCTCGAACTACAACGCCAGCCATTTTCAATCGGAATCATTGTCGATACGAGCAGCAGCATGCAATCGCAGTTTCTTCGAATCGGGCGTGCTGCAAAAGACTTTGTAAGCTCATTGAAACCTGAAGATGAATTTTTTGTGATGACGTTTGATGACAAAGTCAAAATGACTCATGAAATGCAAATTGCCTCAAAAGCAGTTCCTCCTGATTTTCTTTCACTACGTTATGGAGAGCGCACACGTTTATATGAAGGTTTGATGTCGGGACTCAACAGGTTGAAGCAATCGGCCCACCCTCAACGAGCCGTATTCCTCATTTCTGATGGCGTAAACTCTTTGGGCAAGTACGATTTATCAGATGTGATTCGAACGGCTCAACAGAATAAGACTTTGATCTATTCATTAATTCTTCAAAAAGGCGGAGCTGATTTATATGTTATGTACAAATTGGCTGAACAAACCGGTGGGACTCATTTTGTTTTGGAAGATGATTTTCCAAGATTAAAAGCTGCGTACGAAAAAATCGCAACGGATCTCGCGCATCGGATTACTTTGTATTATCAATCCACCAGTGATTACTCAAAGGATCAAAAGCCGGAAATTCAAATCCGAACCAAAAACCCAGAGCTGAAAGTCCGCTTCCAAAAAGCCTTCTATTTTCCGGAGCACTAATTCACCACAGAGAAACAGAGGATTTGGTCTTGACAGCACTCTGTGTTGTACGGCACGATTAAAGTTCGTTGGCTGCCCGGGCAACGATTCGTATCCAATAAACAAAAGGACGTTGCCAATGATTTTTTCGCGCATCTTGATTCTTCTTCTTTTAGCATCAACCGTTTTCTTATCTGGATGCAACAATGATTCAGTTGTCGCACCCCAGATCGTTCAAAATTTACCAACACAATTCAGACTGACAGGGGAAGCTGAAAGTACACAACCGGATGGATTTGTTATTAACTGCAGCCTCGACTTGATCTTTGAATTGAGAAATGAAACCGGCCGGAGTCAGCAGTCTGTAAACTATGCAGGTGTTCATGGCGGTGAGGTGTTCCGTAGAATCCTTGATGAAACTGGCGCGGGATTCGCATTTCATGCAGATGTCTTTGGAGAAGTTCAAGCGCAGTTGTTGACACAAACAGGAATATTGAATCTTTTGATTCCTATTAATAGAACTGCCGATGGGCGTTTTTGGCGCGCTATGTCAAGTTTTGATGGATTTGTTAATGAAGCAGGTATTGGTTCCGGTACATGGTCCTGTGAACCTTTGGATCTTAATCAAGGTGGATACGTAGATACAACTTACATCATTCAAGGAACCTGGCGAACAGAGCCGATTCAATAGTTAAAATCTGCGTAATAGGCCTGCAGTGTATCGCAACGCTGAAAGATCATCCTGAAAAATCCAGTAGAATCGGGCTTCAGGACGTATTCCCCAATTTTCCGCAAACCACCAGTTGTAACCAACCCCGGTTGCAATTCCAAAACGAATACTGGTATCGACATCAGGAGGTGCAGGAATTCCTTCTGGTGGCACTCTCTTTTGTACTTCGTGCGCACCGACGGCACCGATGATTGCATAAAAGTCAGACCTAACTTCTGGATCGCTTAAACGAATCAAAAGAGATCCGCCGGACCAAATCCTTTCTCGTTCGAGCTCTGTTATATATGAAGCGCCCGTTACGGGATCGATTTGCGGTTCCAGATCTTCCCACGTACAGGCATATGTAAATTCGCCCTCAAGACTCAGCCGCTCGTTTATGCTTCTACCGAAAGTCCCACCAAAAGCGACACCAGTCGGACCAAAACATCCATCTTCATCGCAGTATGTAACGCCACCACCAAAAAGATGAAGATTCCAGACATCTGTATCATCAGCCAGCAGCGTTATTGGGAAAAGACAAATGATCAAAATTGCAAACCAAAATCTCATCGTTATAAAAACTAGGCCTTTGAGGAGTATTTGACTACCTTAGTCGAGGCTCGGCTTTGCGGTGGTGGGGTTCGAAAGCCGAGCCTCAATTCACAAACAAAGGCCCGGCCCTCGCACCCCATATCCGCAGGGCCGGGCCTTAATGCACATTCCTTTTCCAAAAGCTCAATGCTAAAGTTTAGGTTCATCAATGAGACAAAAATTTATCCTGCTCATTTTGCTGCTTGCACTCTTTGCAGCCGGCTACCTTTTGATACAACGGTTCAAAAAAGAAAAAACCGCCCCCGCTGCAGACAGTTCAGCTGTTTTTCGCCATAGAAATCTTGGGCTCGCCTATTTGGAAGAAATGCGGCTTGATGAAGCGGAAAAAGAATTCCGTGAGTTGATCCGTCTCGCTCAAGATCAGCCGATTGGCTATGCAAATCTCGCCCTCGTTTATCTTCGATCCGGAAAATATGGTGAGGCTGAAGAACAGGCCAGGAAAGGTCTTGAAAAATCTCCGGACAATCCGGATGCAGCTTTGATTGCTGCTGAAGTTTACGAACAATCAAACAAAATTCCTGAAGCGATTGCGTTATTGGAAAAAACGGTTTCAGCACATCCGCAGCATGCGCGCTGCCGGCATAAATTAATTCAGTTGCTTCTTCGAAATTCGGCAGACTCTTCCAAGGTATTGCTCCAACTTGAAACGCTATCCGATCAACAACCAGGTAATATCGCCGTTCAGTTGCAATATCTTGAAATATTGATTCGCGCGGGTCGCACAGAAGATGCAATCAGACTACTACAACAGCTTCGTCAGCAATTACCTGAACTCGAAGAAACGACAAATGAACTGATTCAAAATACTTTAGACGCACTTCATAAGAATCCGCAAGAGGCTGTTACGTTGTCTGTGATGCTTCATAATGTTTTAAAACCTACGGCGTATTACCGCGCGGGGATCACAGAGCTAAAAGGACCTGGAGCTCCTTTTATTGGATTCCCTTTGCTTTTTTTTGATCCAACATTTCAAAAACAAGTTCTGGCGTCTCGTTCGATTCCATTTTCATTCGAAGACAGTGGTGTTCACCTAACGGCACAAGGCGCACTCGCGTTAGGTGATTATGATTCCGATGGCGATCCCGATCTATTTGCAGGTGGACGTCTCTTTCAAAACGAAAAAGGTAAATTCTCTGAAGTGCTGAAATTGGGAAGTGAAAAACCATCCACTTTTTCCGCTTTTGCAGATTACGACAATGATGGCGATCTTGATTTATATCAGGCAGGTGCTGATTTTCAGATGGTCCACAGAAATGACCGTAACGGAAATTGGTCGAATGTAACAAAGACATTAGGGTTCCCGGAAAGTATCGGCTCTTCCAAAACATTGATTTTTGATTTTGATCAAGATGGAGATCTTGATTTTTTCAAAGTCGGTTACGGAAAAAATGCGGCTTATAGAAACAATGGCGATGGTACTTTTACAGAACGCTCCGATCCAATGGGTCTTGCGGGAGAAAATCAACACGATGGAATCTTTTTTGACTTTGATGAAGATGGGGATCTGGATCTGATTGTATCGGGCGAAGAGTCAATCAAACTCTATTCCAATTTGCGCGAAGGCCGATTTCAGGATGAAACTTCAACAGCTCTCACGGGCCCAAAAGCTGCGGTGGTACTTGCTGCGGGAGATGATGACAACCAGGGATACTTAGATGTTTTTGCTGCAAACGGAAACGAATCACGATTCTACAGAAATCAGAATGAGAAATTGAATGCAGAAACATCTTCTTCGCGTGGGATTAACCTTTCAGCAAACTCAAGAATCACAAAAACAGCGTACGCGGATTTTGATAATGATGGATATCTCGATCTTCTAATTGCAGCACCAATTCCAATGTTGTTCCGAAATACTGGCGGGGCAAAATATGAAGACCAGTCCTCTGTCTTGCCAAAAAACCTTCAAGCAGTTGAAGATTGGGCAATTTCTGATATCGATTCCGATGGAGATCTTGATGTATTGATGTCAGATGCAAACGGCACAAGACTTTTGAAAAACTCCGGAGGAAACGCGAATCGCTGGCTCAACATAAATCTTAAAGGACTCGGTACAGGAAGCGGTAAAAATAATCGTTTCGCAATCGGCGCCTCGGTTGAAATACTAACCGGGGAACTTTATCAAAAACGTGTTGTGATGGAGCCTTTCACACATTTCGGTTTGGGTTCTTATTTAACGGCCGATGTTGTACGCGTCGTTTGGACGAATGGAGTTCCCCAAAATCGAATTCTTGCAAATGCCAACCAGACAATCGTAGAAGAACAAATATTAAAAGGATCCTGTGCATTTTTATATGCGTGGAATGGAAAACAATATGAGTTTGTCACAGATGTTTTGTGGCGGAGCGCATTAGGAATGCCACTTGGAATTATGGGAAATTCCACCACCTACGCATTTGCGGATGCGTCCAGAGAATATGTAAAGATATCGTCAAGACAGCTCCAGCCAAAAGATGGAAAGCTTTCTTTGAGGATTACCGAAGAGTTATGGGAAACGCCTTATCTGGATGAAGTTACGTTAGTTGCAGTCGATCATCCTGGTGACTCCGACATTTTTGTTGACGAAAAGTTTATCCCGCCACCATTTCCACCGCTTCATATATATAAGGTCACCGAAAAAATTGTTCCTCGCACGGCTATAAATGACCGAGGCGATGATCTTTTGCCATACATCCTTAATAAGGATGATTCTTATACTCCGAATTTGATCCCGGCAAAGTTTCAGGGAATCACATCGATGCATGATTTGATTCTGGATGCGGGTCCGACTGCAAAATCGGATCGTTTGATCCTTTTTCTGAATGGATGGATTTTTCCAAGTGATGCAAGCATTAACACCGGTTTGGGTCAAGGCAAATCGGAACGCGCCACAGCTCCGTATGTTGAAGTGCTGGATCAAAATGGAAATTGGAAACAGGTAGCATCTGTTGGCTTTCCGGGCGGAAAAGATAAAACGGTTGTCGTAGATCTCAGCGGAAAAATGGATGGCGGTTCAAAGATCAGAATTCGCAGCAGTATGGAAGTTTATTGGGATCAAATCTTTTTTGCTGAAACGGATCAGACTTCGCCGATAACTCAGACTCCATTGAAAGCAGTTTCCAGTGATTTGCATTATCGCGGCTTCTCCAAACTTTACCGCAAAGGCCTTTATGGCCCGCATTGGTTTGACTACAACAGCGTTCGCAAAGAACCTTTATGGCGCGATTTGGCCGGCAACTATACAAAATTTGGCGATGTAAACTCACTACTGACAGACTCCGATAGCAAATATGTAATCTTCAATGCAGGCGATGAAATCGCTGTAGAATTTGATGCCACTACCCTTCCAAAACTTCCGGATGGCTGGACACGCGATTATCTAATCTACACAGTTGGCTGGTTAAAAGATGGAGACTTAAATACTGCTACCTCGAATACCGTAGAACCATTGCCTTTTCATGGTATGACCCGGTATCCATATAGTGAAGATGAAAATTACCCGCAGGATGCTGATCATCAAGAGTATTTGCGGAAGTACAACACCCGCCGCGTAGAACACAAACTCCCACGCATCGACCCCAACTGGTCCGGCCAAAGCCAAATGCAATCACAAGAACCTTAGACTTCTCTGTGACTCTGTGGTAAAAAAACGGCCGTTTCGAATAGCGTAAATGTAAAGATTTCTTTTCCCTAATCTCGATGTTACAGTAGGGCTCTAATAGTCTGTTATGAAATTCCTTCTCAAATCCTTAATTGTTTTCAGCTCCATCGTACTGATTGGCGCAACGGCTACACCAATCAAGTTGAATTTTGTTGACTCTTCTGCATCTGCGAATTTTTCGGTAATCACATACACGGGCGGCGCGGAAAAGAATCACATTCTTGAGTCAACAGGAAACGGAGTCATCGTTTTCGATTTCGATGGCGATTTCGATCAAGATGTTTATTTCGTGAATGCATTCAGCTTCCCCGCAAAAGGAAAAACCGGGCCACACTCCAATGTGCTCTATCGGAATGAGGGTAAGGGAAAATTTACAGATGTGACAAAGTCAGCCGGCGTTGGCGCAGCTGTATACGGTCAAGGTGGATGCATTGGAGATATCAATAATGATGGTCATCCGGATCTTTTTGTAACGAACTTCGGACCAGACATTCTTTACAAAAATAATGGTGATGGAACTTTTGCTGATATTACTGCATCAGCCAACGTGGGGGATCCACGCTGGAGTATTGGCTGTACTTTTTTTGATGCCGATCGTGATGGCGATCATGATTTATATGTAGCCAATTACGTTGATGCCACCTGGGAAGAAATTCACTCTGCAAAGCGAACACGACTTTGGCGTGGAAAAGTTCCTGTATTAGATGGCCCCAAAGGACTTCCAGGAAGTATCGATAGTTTTTATATCAACAACGGAAACGGAACGTTCACCGAAGCAAGCGAAAAATCGGGTTTGAAAAAAGGAAGTGAATTCTACGGCATGTCTGTTGTGAGCTTCGATTATGACAATGATGGAGACGTCGATCTCTACGTCGCGAATGACAGCACCCCGAATTGTCTTTATCGAAACCGCGGCAATGGTACATTCGAAGAAGTCGGTACACCTACCGGCACCGCATACAATGCAGATGGCGAAGAACAAGGAAGTATGGGGATCGCTTTTGGCGATTATGACAATGATGGATGGTTTGATCTGATCGTCACAAATTTTGCTCATGATTACGACACGCTTTATAAGAACCAGAATGGAAAATTTTTTACAGATGAATCATTCGCAGCAGGAATTGCAATTCCAACTTTTGTTCCGCTTGCATGGGCGACTCTCTTTTTGGATCTAGATCACGATCGCGATTTGGATATTTTTATTGCCAACGGGCATATTTATCCTCAAGTTGATCAGGATCCCGATCTTCATGAAACTTACCGCCAAAGAAATACAATTTTTTTGAATGAAGGCAATCGCCGTTTCCGTGATAGGACACCCGATGCTGGACCAGGCTTTCAGTTGAAGAAATCAGGACGCGGTGGCGCGTACGCTGATTTTGACAACGATGGCGATCTCGATTTTATTATCAGCAATCAAGATGAAAAGCCGACCTATCTGGAAAATCGAACCCAGTTAACTGGTACTCATTGGATCAACTTACAATTGATCGATACAAAAGGTAGCCCGCTTGCAATGGGAGCGCGCATAATCGTTACTGCAGGTGGCGTTTCTCAACATCGCCAGATTTCTTCTGGTGGCAGCTATGCATCACAATCCGATTTGCGTCTTCATTATGGATTGGGAAATTCTGCAACAGTTGAACGGATAGAAATCCGCTGGCCCGATGGTGGCGTGGAAGTCCACAACGGGATTCAAGCAGATAATTTCTACATTATTAAGCGCGGTGCCAAACCGAATCTGCAGGGGAGCAGGGGTGCAGAGGAGCAGAGGTGAGAGTTTTTCTCCGAGCCTTTGCGGTTATTCTTCTCTGTAACACGGCCACATCACAATCAAGTGTCGCAGCAAAGATGCAAGAAGCTCTACGTGTGTTTTCTTCAGGTGATGTTGCATCAGCCACCGCTTTATTTGAAGAAATTATCAAGGAAGAACCGAAACATGGACCTGCCCGCTTGATGCTTGGTCAAATTGCACTGGAACAAGGCGATGCGAAGCTCGCGCAAGAACATCTTGAGATTGCAGTTGCCTCGCAGCCTCAACGGATCCATCTTGCATGGCATTTGCTTGGAAAAGCTCAACTCCTTCAACATCAATATGAAAAGGCACGTGAATCTTTTGATGAATCATTGAAAGCCTCTCCGAATTTTTTGCCGGCAATTCAATGGCGTGCACGCGCAAATTTATTTTTGAACCAATTCGATCCTGCGATTGAAGATTTGCAAAGAGTAAATGACAGCGAAGCAGAACTCCTTTTAGCGGAAGTCTTTGTTTATCAAAACAATCGCCAAACCGCACTACAGATTCTGTCAGGCATGGATGAAACAACAGCAGCAGGACTCTTCATTCACGCCATGAAAGGAGGACCAGCAGCCGACAAAAACATCAAGATTTTACTGGGAGAAAACCTGGGTTCCGCTGACGCTTATCTTGCAGCAGGAATTCATTTCAAATCAGATGCATTATTGGAAATCGCCTATCACATTGATGACCAAAACCCTGTGATCCATCTCTTTCTTAAGAAATCAGGAAAAAGTATTCCTGATTTTTCAATCTTGAGTCCTCGTGTGATTCAGATTATGGCACTCGCTTCGAATGCATTGAATCAGAAGAATTTTGAAGAGGCTGAAAAGCTCGCTCAGCAAATCATTGCAGACAGACCGATGCATGTTCCCGCTTTGCTGATTCAAGTTGAAGCAGCTGAAAAGCAGCAAAAAAATTGGGAGGCTCTGGCGACTTATAAGCAGCTTATGCAATGGCTTTCCGATGTTCCGGCGATTTCCACTCGCCTTGCGATTCTCGCAAGAAATATGCAAGCCAATGAAGCAGCCGAATGCTCAATTCGAAAAGCAATCAGTGCAAAGCCTGAAGAAGCTTCACTTCATTACATTCTGGCAACAATTCTGAAGCAGAAAGGAAAGATAACTGAAGCGATCGAAGCATGTAAACACGCGATTGAACTTGGCTTTCAGGAAGCAGCAGCATACGTAACTTTAGGAAATCTTTATTACGAAAAGATGGATATTTCACAAGCAATGGAAGCTCTTGAATCAGCCATTGAAAAAAATCCTGAAGCTGCCGAAGATATTGCTTCCTTTGCTCTAGCTGTACTAACTGCATCCGATTCTGTTCAACTGAGAGAAATTCTTGAAAAACATGCAGCCAATCATCCTGAAAACATTAACACTCTATACAGTCTTGGCGTTTTGTATCTGAATCAGAACAACTTTGAAAAAGCAAAACAATATTTGCTTCAAGTGGAAAAACTGGCGCCAAAAAATTCGCAGGTCTATTACAACCTTGGTCTGATTTATACAAGGGAAGAAAATGAAACGGCAGCATTAAAGGCGATGACGCGATTTGAAGAATTGAAAACCGAAGAGCGAAACGAATGGACGATTATGAATCAGGCGTTTCGAATTAGGCAGGAAGCTAAAGATGCAATTCAAAAGGGAGATCACAATCAGGCGATAGAACATTATTCAAGAATTGACAAACAAGGTGTTGCAGAAAAAGAAGATTTATTAGCCCTTAGTCAGCTCTACTTAAATGCAAAAGAATTTCAAAATGCGGCTTCTATATTGGATAAAGTTTTATTCAAATCGCCTTATGAAGTCGAAGCAATAAAACTCCGGTTGGAAGTGGCAACCCAACTTAAGAATCCTAAAGATATGGAGTTGTATCGTAATCAATTAGAACTTCTCTCTTCACTCTGTAAGATATCAAAATAAAAGTTCGTTTTATTTTTCCGAGAAACCGATTTTTTCTTGGTTTTTGAAAATATCACACATTTTTTGCTTACAAGTTCATACCGAATTTAGTCCGTTTCGTCCCAAACAAGCCATGATTGGCAGTAGAAATTGCGCTACGTTCCACATTGTAAAATGTCGTGTTACATCTAAGATGCACATGGAAGATGTATCGCGTGCTATAATTCTCGTCAGAAGATCTTTAGAATCGTTAAACGAGGAAAAAAATTTTTCCACTGCAAACCGTAAATCTTATTTTCCTGCATCCAAGCAGATCTCTTCAATCTGGAGGGCGTAGTTATGATTAAGAAACTGACATTAGCGCTATCTGTGCTCTTCTTCGTTGCAATTACTGCGATAACATTCGCACAAGTTACCGGTGGTGACATACGAGGAACTGTTCTTGATCCGGAAGGCAAACCGTTACCTGGTGTGAATGTTACGATCAGCAGCAAAGCGATCATCAGTGGTACACGTACAGTAACAACAAATGAAATGGGAGTTTTCCGCTTTGCTTCTCTACCGGTTGGCACTTATTCGGTAGACTTAGAACTTACCGGCTTTTCCAAGATCCATGTGGAACGTGTCAATGTTTCTCTGGATGGGACTGCAAATGTCCCGGTTACGATGGGTTTGGAAGGAACAGCTGAGGAATTAACAGTTATCGGTGAAACACCGTTGATCGATGTTAAAGAATCAGGTGTAAGCACAAGTTACTCAGGGGCAATACTGGAAGAAGTACCAACACAACATTCACAATTTACCTTGATGCAAATGGCTCCGGGAGTAACCGCAAGCTACGGCGATGCATTATCCGATCGTACTATTGCTTTTGGATCGAATCAGCAATCGAACGCATGGCACGTGGATGGAATGGATCTCTCTGCGCCGGAAACAGGTTCTGTCTGGTTCAGCGTGAATTCCGATATGGTTGAAGAAATTCAGGTGCTTGGTGTGGGAGCCCCTGCCGAATACGGCAACCATACAGGAGCCGTGTTTAACGTGGTCACAAAGAAAGGTGGAAACGAAATCAATGGCTCTGCCAATTGGTTTATTCTGACAGACAGTCTCACGGGAGACAACATCGAATTGACTGATGTGCCCGAAGAAGCGGCAACGTTTGAGCGGCTCGAATACCGGAACATCTTTGGTAGTGTTGGAGGTCCAATCATTAAAGATAGAGTGTGGTTCCATGGTGGTATTCAAACGTACCGCGATACTGCAAGCACCCCTGGCACCCTTCCAGAATTGCAGGAAGGAATCCCGTATAAAAGCGATAAATATGGTGGAAAAGTTAGCGCGATGATCAATGACAGCAATGAGATTTCCGGATTCTTCCACTGGGAAAACTGGGATTCTCCCAACACTCTGACACCAGATTTTGAGTTGTCCGCGCTCACTGGAGAAGGCGGAGACACACAGGCATGGGGAGCAACCTGGACTTCTACGCGTTCCCAGAATCTACTGTTGGAAGCAGGATACTCTGGTTGGGATGCGCTGGACCTTTACGATTCGGTCATTGAAGCTCCTTTTGAAGATCCGGTAATCGAAATAGCGCCTGGGCCGGGTGAACCGATTTATCAAGGCGGCTCGTATTATCCATGGGAATACAAAACCTGGAGACATTCATTCCGTGGTAAAGCAACTCATTATGCCGATAATTTTTTGAACAGCGAGCATGAGTTCAAATTCGGCGTGCAGTACACCGTGGGACACAATACTTCCATCAATGGCCTGGGAGTAAACGGCTTCTATACTTACACTTACTATGGTGCTCCCTACTCGCGTTACATTCAAGATCCCTGGCAATACGGAGCCGATACGAATGAAATCGGAATTTTCTTTGACGATTCAATTACAGTCAATGACCGGTTGACTCTGAACTTCGGGTTAAGATTCGACCACAACGCCGGATCCATTCCGGAATATGAACGTCTAATTGTTGGCACTCCATCGCTCACACCTGTCGGCAATTTTGCGGATGCGGGCGGCACCATCCCCGGCGTGGATGTTGTCGACTGGAATGTGTGGTCACCCAGGTTCGGTTTTGTATTTCAACCTACATCGGATGGAAGATCGAAGATTCAAGGATCCGTTGGAGTTTATTACGATCACAATGTCACGGGGAATTGGGACTATCCACCACCCGAACTTTCTCCTCTACTCTCTTTTGGGTTTAATCCGGACACTGGTCAATTTGATATCCCCTTCGGGGAAATCATTAACAATACAGTAATCAATACAAATCTGGATCCGCCTCGCACCCTGCAGTATTCGGTCGGATATGAGCAACAGTTTGGTACAGATATGTCAGCAGGGATCCAGTATGTACGAAAGGATACGGATGACCTGATCGGATGGCAGATATTAGGCGGAGCCTACGAGCCGGTCACATTTGTGGATCCGGCAGATCCCAGTAATGTTTTTACGCTGTTCAATGTGGTTGAATCGCCAATTCTGACAAAAGGAAACAATCCTGGAGATTTCTGCAGCATCATGCCGAGTGGAAGCGCTTGTGCAGGCGGAACACCGGATTATTTCCAGAATTACGATGCTGTTCTTCTCACGTTTGAGAAGCGCTTTGCAAACAGCTGGGCGTTGAACGCGAACTATACCTGGTCCCGTTCAGAAGGAACGATACCACGTCTACTTTCCTCCATCCAATTCAATCCGTTTTATGGTGGAACAGATGGGTCCGATCCGAACAATTATGTAAACAGTGTCGGACCCCTCGCGGGCGATCGTCCACATATGTTCCGGATCCAGGCAGCCTTCTTTAATCTGCCCGGCAAGCTACAGGGATCCGTAACGGCTGATTTTGAATCCGGCAAATACCACAACCGCCCGGTTCGAGTTCCTGGCAGTATACTGAATCAAGGAGCAAGAACCATCACCGCGGAACGAGATTTCCGCCTGGGTATGGTTAAAGCGATCGATATAGGCGTAGGCCGGAGATTCAGTCTTGGTCCGGACTTTGGGTTCAAGTTGTCCGGAACTTTCTACAACATACTCAACGCAGATACGGAACTGGCATTCACAGATTCCCTGTATCGCCGCGGTATCATCGTGGTTGATACATGGACGCAACCGCGACGCCTTGAGATTGGTTTAGGCGTAGATTTCTAATTCAGATTTTTTTCAAAAGGCGGTTTAGGAAAAATTCCTGAACCGCCTTTTTTATTACCGCAGAGACGCAAAGCAGATTTCGCTGTCATTGATCTTGCTTTTTCCGTTGCAATTTCGCAACAATTGCCGCACGGATCTGTTCTCCCTGCTTCGTTCCTTCTTCTGCATTGGCTTTTTCTACAAGACGCAATGCTTCCTGCAGTTTCGTATCGGTCGCAAGATATAAAGCTGAGAGAGAATAATACGCGGGATAAAATTGCTCATTCAATTCGATTGCTTTTTCGAAGCATTGGATCGCATCCTGAAATCTTTTTTCCTGCCTATAAAGCGCGCCAAGCTTCCACCAAGCCTGATAATTTTTGCTGTCCGCTTTTACCGATTCTTCTAGATCGAGTTTGCTTTGCGCGGTATCTCCGGTTTTAAAACGGATTTCAGAAAGTTTTTCCAGCAATTTTGAGCGGATCTCAGGTGAGGCTGCGGTTTCAATAGATCGTTCATAATCACTGACAATCTTTTCCACAATTGGTTGTGCTTTCTCCGTCTCCCCTTTTTGCCTGTATAAGCTTGCCAGATTGAGATTTCCAAAAAGGTGTTCCGGTTCATACTTCAATAGTTGTTTATACCAGTATTCGGCGGCCTGTAAATTTTCCTGCACGTGATAGAAAAAGCCCAGATTGTATAGCGTCTGCGTATGATCCGGTTTCAGTTTGATCACGGTCAGAAATTCCTGCAAAGCGAGTTCCGTGTTTCCCAAATGTAAATGAGCGTTTGCGGCCATGTAGTGAGCATCGACAAGTTGCGGTTCTTGCTGCAGAATCCCTGTCAAAATGGTGATAACAAGCGGATAATTTTTAGATTCATTGGCCTTTTTCGCATCATTAAGTGCATTCAACACTCCCATTTTATCTTTCGGATCGCTGCGCCGGCTCTCTGGAGTGCTTTTTACGGTTGTCCCAACGTAACCAAGGGCTCTCAACTTTTCCTCTGTATCCGGATCTATTTTTCCGGGATCAGCATTCGATTGCGAACTGGTCTGAAGAATTACGTTTAACTCTTTACGGAGAGTTTGAACGATTTCCGGTTTTTGATCGGCTATATTTTTCGTTTCTGATCGATCCGTTCGGCGGTCATATAACTCAGCGGTTGGCGCTTCGATAAAGCGATGCTCTGTTGTGGTAAGGCTTCTCAGCGGAGACCAGCCGTAATGTAATTCAGCCAGACGGCTTTCTGCATAAACAGATCTTGAATTAGGCTGTTCGCCATTCAGTTGAGCCCGCAGGGTTCTTCCTTGCATTCCCGGATCTGGCGCGATTCCGATGAGGTCCAACAAAGTAGGAGCAATATCGATATGCGCAACAACTTCTTTCCTTCTACCTGCAGGAACACCCGGAAGCCGGAACATCAATGGCACATGCTGCGTAGCGTTATATATAAATAATGAATGCGTTTGTTCGTGATGTTCTCCCAATCCCTCTCCATGGTCGCTTGTCAGTACCACAATCGTTTTTTCTTTCAATCCGGACGAATCGAGATGGTTGAGTAACTGTCCAAGCACCTGATCTGTATACGCAATTTCACCATCGTATAAGGACTTTGCGTAATTTGAGCGATATGGTTCAGGCGGTTCGTAGGGATCATGAGGATCATAATAATGAATCCATAAAAAGAACTTTCGATCGCTGTTTTTCGTAAGCCAGGCTTCGACTTCCAACTGAGTATCCGCCGCACGTCTATATAGATCCATGCTAGAAACTTTTGCTTCCGCCAGCGCCAGATCATCCGAATAAAGATCGAATCCCTGATCCAACTTAAATTGTGAATCGAGAACAAACGCAGAAACAAAAGCCGCTGTCACATATCCTTTTTGCTTCAGAATTTCAGGAAGCGTGGTTATGTTTGCGTTCAGAATGAAGCCGGCGTTATCGTGCACGCGGTGTGAGATCGGAAGCAAACCGGTCAGAATCGAAGCATGCGATGGAAGGGTCATCGGAGCATGGGCTACTGCATCTTCAAAAAGGATGCTCTCAGCAGCAAGACGGTCAAAGGACGGCGTCTTTATTTTTTCGTAGCCGTAAGCCGGTAAATGATCAGCCCGAAGTGTATCGATCGTGATCAATACGATGTTGGCTTCACTAAAATTGCCAGATTGAATTTTGCTCGTAGATTGCTGAATTTTGCTTGAGGACTGTTTCCAGAAAAAATATGCGCCTGTTACTAAGGCAATGCCTGTAACAAGTGCAATTACTGTTTTTCGGGTCATTGTTTTCAGGAACAACGTTTTGAAATCAAATCAATGGTTATGAAAATGAATCTTAAATCCCAGGTTGTGTCTTGTCCAATTACTTCGACGAGTTGAATGAGGCAATATCTTCATTAATTTTTGTGCGACTCTAGCTGATAAGCCTACGTTTCACATTGTAAAACTTGGTGTTAAAAGTGTGTTGCAAGCGGAAAGGAATAGCGTGCTATAATTTTCTTCAGTGAGACCTGTTGGACTGTTAAAAGGGCAAAAGATCTTCCACCACTTCGAACCAAACTCTTATTTTCCTGCATCAACAGCCTTTATGGGACAACAACAATAAGGAGGCGCTCTATGTTAAGCAAGAGGACACTCTTTCCGCTGTTATGCCTGTTGTTGGTTTTCAGCATTTCTGCATGGGCACAAACGACAGGAAGTATTCGCGGACAAGTTGTCGATAGTGAAGGTAAACCTCTTCCTGGTGTAACTGTAATTGCGAGCAGCAAGGTATTGCTGGGTCAAAGCCGCACTACATACACAAACGAGTCAGGTGATTTCCGATTTCCAGCCTTACCTATTGGAAGTTACTCGTTAGACATCACGATGGGTGGGTTTGACAAAGTTCTTGTAGAAAACGTTAAAGTCGGGTTGGAAACAACTGCAACCGTTCCAGTAACAATGCAAATAGGAAGACTTGAAGAATCGGTAACTCTAATCGGCGAAACGCCGCTTATCGATGTAACTGAAACGGGTATTGCTACGAACTTCAGCGGAGTGTTGTTGGAAGAAATTCCGACTCAGCATTCTCAGTTTACGTTGATGCAAAATACTCCGGGCGTCAGCGCCAGCACAGGAGACGCAAACGGCGATCGTACGATTGCTTTTGGCTCCAATATGCAATCGAATGCATGGCTTGCTGATGGTGTTGACCTTTCCGCACCAGAAACAGGTTCAGTATGGTACACGGTCAATCCTGACCTTATTGAGGAAATTCAGGTCATTGCAGGCGCAAGCGCTGAATATGGGAACCATACAGGAGCCGTATTTAACGTTGTTACGAAAAAAGGCGGAAATGATTTTCATGGCGGCGCCAACTACTACCTGTTGGATGATGCATTGACAGATAGCAATGTCGATTATCGCGAATTCGATCCGACAGTAGACCCTAACTCCGCTGAATATGAACGTTTGGATTATCGCCAGGTCACCGCTCAAATTGGCGGTCCAATCATTAAAGATAGAATCTGGTTTTTCGGCGGTATTCAATCGTATCGCGATGCATTCAGCATGCCTGGTGTCGATCCAGAGTTTGCCGCAGACGCGCCGTATAAGAGCGATAAATACGATGTGAAAATCAATGCACTGGCTGGTGATAACCATGAATTTTACGGCTTCTTCCATTACGACAAATGGGATAGTCCGAATGCTCCAGATCCTTTTATTGCACCTTCAGCTTTACCAGGTGAAGGTGGTAAGAACCCGGCATGGGGTGCAAACTGGACTTCCACATGGACAGAAAATCTGCTGCTAGAAGCAGGGTATTCTGGATGGTGGTCCAATGACGTTTATGATTCTGTTGTTGGCGCACCATTAGAAGATGCTTTTATTGATTACACGCCTCCAGGCGGCGGACCTGCTGTGTATTCCGGCGGTGTTTTGTATCCATGGGATTATAAAACCTGGAGAAGCACCTTTAAGGGCAAAGCAACATATTATGCGGACCACTTCCTGAAGAGCGACCACGAATTCAAATTCGGCGTTCAATATTCCCGAGGATCCGCAAACACCAACATCGGAATCGGTGTGAATGGTTTCTATCAATATAACTACGGCGGTTATTTATATAAAGTGTACCAGGCTCCATTTCAATATGGCGCAGACAACAGAGAATTAGGTATTTTTGTTGATGACACAATCACTGTAAATGATCGTTTTACGTTGAATGTTGGTCTTCGTTTTGATCATAACACCGGCACAATTCCGGATTATGAACGTTTAAGAGCTGGAACACCTTCCATTTCACCGGCAGGAAATTTCACCGGAACAGGCGAGATCATTCCGGGCTTGGAAGCATCAAATTGGAACATCGTCTCACCGCGCATTGGTTTCACTTATCAACCGACTGCCGATGGACGTTCAAAAATTCAGGGATCATTCGGTGTTTACTATGACCACAATGTCTCTGGAAACTGGGATTATCCACCGCCCGAGCTGCCACCAATCACGACGTTCCTGTTTAATGAGGAAACAGGTCAGTTTGAACCAGTAGGTCTTGCTGAAAATACGTTAGTTGTGCCTCAAAATCTCGATCCGCCGAAAGCGCTAAACTATTCGATCGGCTATGAACAGCAAGTCGGAGATTCTATCGCTTTTGGTGTTCAATATGTCTATAAAGACACTCAGGATTTGATCGGTTGGACAGCCAATGGTGGAGTTTTCGAACCCTTTACTCTTGTCGATCCAGTCACAGGACAAGAATATACAATCTTCAACTTCGTTGAAGCACCGACCATTTCGAAAGGAAATGATCCTGGCAATTTCTGCAACCAGCTTCCAGAAGCTTCAGCATGCCAGAACGGCGATCTTGATTATTTCCAGACCTATCATGGTGTTATGCTCAATTTTGAAAAGAGATTGTCCAGCAACTGGGCTTTGAATGCGAGCTATACATGGTCACGTTCTGAAGGATTGATTCCAAGACCGTTAACTCAAACTCAATTCAATCCCTTTTATGGATCACGTGACAGCAGCGATCTGGTGAATCATTACCTCAATGCTGAAGGGAATTTGCAAGGTGATCGGCCGCATATGTTCCGTTTGCAATCGGTATTTCAGGAAATATGGTGGGGTATGACGGCATCAGTCATTGCTGACTTCTCAAGCGGACGTCACCATACACGAATTTTCCGTCAAACCGGTCTAAATCAGGGCGGAACGGACATTATCATGGAACGAGACTTTCGGTTGGCAAACATTGAATCAATCGATGTTACAGTAGGAAAAAGGTTTAACCTCGGTCAGGAAATGTTCGTTAGACTCGACGGTACCATCTACAACGTATTGAACTCTGATAATGAGTTGAGCCTTGCTTCGTTAAGAATCCAGAGTGCCGAGCAAACATTCCTTCCAAATTACTGGTCCCAACCACGACGGCTTGAAGTTCGTCTCGGTTTCGGTTTCTAGCATTTTCATTGGGGCGAGGCATTCCCTCGCCCCTTCATTTCTTCACTTCCATTTGATCCTTCTCGCGAACTCCTCTGCGTCTCTGTGGTAAAAATTAGAAGACATGCTTAGAATTTTATTTTTAATCATCCTATTCAATACCCAATTATCAGAAGTCTTTGCACAATCTACCGCAGAGACACAAAGGAATGTGATTCTAATCACAATTGACACCTTGCGCGGAGATGCTATTGGCATCAATGGTTCAACAAAAGCAAAAACTCCGAATCTTGATTCACTCGCGAAGCAAGGTGTAAATTTCACACGCGCACGCGCACCAGTACCACTGACTCTTCCCTCACATGCATCATTAATGACAGCGTTGTATCCGGTTCAACACGGGGTTCGTGACAATGGAAACAAGCTCGCAACTAAGCATTCAACGATCGCCGAACTTTTTAAAAGCCAGGGCTACCGCACCGGCCGCCTTTGTTGGCAGCTTTGTGCTGGATCATCGTTTTGGACTCAATCAAGGATTTGACACATTCGATGATGCGATGCCTATTGGAATGCTGGAGAGTCAAGAAGCGGAACGCAATGCAGATGCAGTCTATGCAGCGTTTTCAAAGTGGCTTCCCAGCGTAAACAATCAGTCACCTTTTTTTGTTTGGATTCACCTTTACGATCCTCACGCTCCTTATAACCCTCCTGAACCCTTTCGTACACAATATTCAAACGATCTTTATGCCGGCGAAATTGCCTACACCGATCATGTGATCGGAAAGATTTTCAGGGATTTGAAGGCCAAACAATTCAACAACAACATCATTGCCATCGCAGGAGATCATGGCGAAGGTTTGGGGGAACATCAGGAACAAACTCATTCTCTGCTCATTTACAACTCTACGCTTCATATTCCAATGATCCTGGTTGCGCCTGGAGTAATTCCGCCCGATTCCAATTTTCCAGGGCTGAGCCGATTGATCGATCTTGGTCCAACTTTGCTTGAGTATGCACAAATCAAAACCACACTAGCCGGCAGCGGAGTGAGTCTTAAATCAGCGCTTGAGAAAACAAAAGACCTATCTCTTTACAGCTTCAGTGAGTCGTTTTATCCGAAAATAAATTTGGGCTGGAGTGAATTACATGGAATTGAGACTGAAAAACATCACTACATTGATGCCCCGAAACCCGAACTCTACGATTTGATAAACGATTCTGCAGAAACACAAAATCAAATTCACAGATTTCCGGATATAGGCAGGAAATTAAAAGCCGAAATCGATCGTTTATATAAAACACAAAAAGGACAAATTTCTTCTTCGAATGAAGAGATGGACCCGGAAACAAAAGAACGCCTCGCGAGTCTTGGTTACGTTTCCGGATCGGGAAGCTCTTCGAAAAGTTCTTCGGGCATCGATCCCAAAGACAAGATTCAAGTTTGGAATGAAATTCAAAAAGGCATTTATCAATTCGGAAGTCAGAATTACAAAGACGCAATTAACACTTTTGAATCAGTTCTTAAAACTGAAAAATACACACGAATCGTTTACGATCATCTTTGTTCTGCTCATATCAAGTTGGAACAATATGATCGCGCGAAATCCTGCATTCAGAATGCGATTTCAAATCGGGTTGATTTTGCTTCGCTGCATGTGAACCTGGGCCAGATCAATCACATGGAGAAACGTTATGATCTTGCAGAAAAAGAATTCCGAATCGCATTGGCGATGGATGACCAAAATGTTTTGGCCCATTATTCTTTTGCCAATTTGATGCGAGCGACCGGAAAGCACGAACAAGCGCTGACGGAATATCAAAAGGCATTGCAAATTAATCCACGTTACGTTTTTGCCATGAATGGTCTTGCGATGACTTACTCAGCTTTAAGGCGCGATGAGGATGCAATCAAATTCTTTCGGCAAGCCGTTAATAATGATCCGGAAAATCCAAGTCCATATTTCAACCTCGCTGTTCAAGCTGAAAAAATGAAAAAGACTGAAGAGGCTCTTCACGCGTATCAAAAATTTCTTGAACTTTCTTCCGAAAAAAACTTCCCTGAACAACGCCAAAGAGCTAACGAAGCCATCCGCAGATTGAGCAGTACTCCTTAAGTCGGGCGGTCTAGACCTATCCCTACTCCATAAAATAACCTTGTCTGTACTGCAACTTTATTCCTTTTCGTTTGCACTCTACATCTATTTTCCGCCATGAAGATCCCGATCGAGTATTCGGTTTGAAGGAAATTGCATATTGACTCCGTATAATCGACCGGAGTTGTTCAATTGATTCATTTAGCTTTGAATCATTCTTGGGGAAAAATGCATATCCGCCTGATTCTTCAGCCAACATCTTCATCAATTTTCGCGCGTCTTTCGCTTCCTTCGTTTTTTCTTGCCTGACACCCAAGGCATTTAATGCGATTGAGCCGGTTGCTTTGACATCTTCATCTCGCACAGTCGTTAATGTGAGCACAGTAATATCTTTTTTCTTTAGCGTCTCAATCAAAACTTCGGGTGAAGGACCTGGAATGTTATTTTGGCCATCAGAACACACAACGATAATCTTTCTTCCGAAATTCGATTCAAGCTGTTTAATTGTCAAATCCACAGAAAGTAATAATGCGGTGCCCGGACTCTCTGCTGTGTCTATTTTTAGTTTGGATAGCGCATCTTCTATAGACTGCAGATCAGAACTCGATGGGTTTAATGCACGATATACATTATCGAATGCAAAAATTCGAAGCGTGTCGGCTGGTTTTACTTCTTTCAAAAATAAAGAAGCAAAGTTACGAGCGATGTCGATCCGTTTCAGCTTATCGTCGCCACGACTCATACTGCCGCTCGTATCGACAAGAAATCCAATTGTTAGTGGAATCTGGCTGTCAGCATCAAGAAGTCTTGTGAAATACGAAATTTGTTGAGGAACACCATCTTCTTTCACAACAAAATCCTCCTGCTTTAGGTCCGTTACAGGAAGATCACTTGAATTGAGTGCAGAAACATAGACTTCAACAAGGTCAACACTCACTTCTTCTTGAAGCTGCGCACTCACTGTTGAGGCAATGATAAGCAAGAGTAGGATTATTCCGTTCCGCATTGGCTGATTGAACGGTATCTACCGGATAATGTCAAAGATTTCGACTTAAGTGGAACTTAGAAAGTTACGAGCGGGACTTCTCTCTTCCATCCTCATTATTTTTTGTGTTTATCAAACCAGGTCACGATGTGCAATATTTTTGAAATATGGTGGCTTGGCCGAACTCGGATACCATGTGGTTCACCAGGAACGCGAACAAGAACAGACTCTACCTTGCGCAATTTCAAAGCCGTATAGTACTGTTCTGATTCTGAAATTGGTGTACGCCAATCCTCCTCACCTGTGATCACCATGGTTGGAGTTTTTACATTTGCGACTACAGACAAAAGTGAACGCTTCATGTAATGATCCGTATACTCCCACGGATATCCTGGAAACCAGTATTTAGCTCCAAATGCTGGAACATCCGAAGTGAGAACCCAGCTGATCCAGTTGATTACTGGATATGCAGAAACAGCCGCACGAAAACGATCGGTCTTCCCGATCCATCCAGCAGGTCAGGACACCACCTCCACTCCCGCCAGTTACAAAAAGATTATTTTCATCTATAAATCCTTTTTGGATAACTGCATCAACAGCGGAATTCAAATCATAAAAATCGTCCCCAGGATATGCATGATGAATTAGATTGCCAAATTCCTCGCCGTAACTTGTGCTTCCGCGTGGGTTCACATACAACACAACATAATCTTTTGCTGCCCAAATCTGCTTTTCAAGATCGAAGATCGGGCCATAAGCAGCGAAAGGTCCGCCGTGAATTTCCAAAATTAATGGATATTTCTTGGATGCATCGAAATACGGGGGCTTAATAAGCCACGATTGAACCTTCCGCTTATCTTTAGAAGACTCAACCCAGAGCTCTTCAACAACGCCCAACTGCCGCTGATCAAATAAATCATTGTTTATCGCAGTCAGTGTTGTCGAATTTTGCCGAGAGTTTGCTATATATGCAACATCCCCGGGAACATTCCACTTTTTCAGTGCGTAGGCTATTGCCCCATTTCGAGCAATTGAAAATGAACCTCCACCCGTATAGCTGGAAGGTCCGCTGCCAAGATCAGTTGCAATCGACTGTAGCTTTCCATTCAGAGTAAAAAATCCAAGTTTTGTTATTCCTTGATCCTCATAGCTAAAGTAAATTCCGTTTCCATCGGGAGACCAGGTGGGATTTTGAATACCCCGATCGAGTGAAGCAGAGAGAACGCGAGGTGATGAACCATCTCTATTCGCAAGATAGAGTTTCGTGACTTGATATCCCTGGTAACGATCATCGAACCCTACGTATGCTATCGTTTTGCCGTCAGGCGATATGGCAGGCATGTCATCAGGGCCTCGGCGATTTGTTAATGATCGAACAGAGCCAGTCTCAATATTGAACTCATGTACTTCGGTATCCAATGGTTCATAATCCCAATCCTCTCTTCTGTTTGCTGAGATCAATAAGAATTTCCCATCCGGAGTCCAAACAGGCGCACCAGTGTCGGAGTAATAGCTTGTGTGATGATAATCACCCTGCGAGATTTGACGAGGTGTTCCACCTTCTGCTGAAATCACAAATACATGTGAAAAGCCATGTGGAAGATAACCCACCCGGTTAAAACGGTACTCAAGACGATCATAAACTTGAGCAGGATCTGCCCATGTATGCCCTTCCGATTTTTCAGGCAGTTTTGTGATCAGTGAAGTTTTTTTTCCTTTCACCAATGCAATATAGGCAAGCCATTTTCCATCAGGGGACCATGAGATCTGCGATGGATCTGAATTATCAGATTTGTGATTTTAGCAATCTGTCCGGTTTGCGGACCAGAGTAAATAAATTTGCCCTGAACCATCACGGTTTGAAATGAACGCAATTTTTGAACCATCCGGCGACCATCTTGCTGTTGAATCGCTGTAATTGCCAAAGGTTAGTGGACGATGATTGGCGTTCCATTCGTTTCAACAACCCAGAGATTCGAATAACGTTTATCCGTTTTGCTATCCGCAAATGAACGAACATAAACTGACAGAGCTTCCTGATGGCGAAATTTGTGGATCTGATGCAATCTCCAACTGAAAAACATCGTCAACAGTGAGTCGCGGTTTTTCTGCAAACAAGGAGGCAGAGAACAAACAAAACAGAGAAAAGAAAACCCATCGTTTCTTTCCGCATCGCACACCCCTGGCTCTCGATTTTGATTTGTTACTAAATGAGCCCCTCTAGGATAGCTCTGCAATCAGATCAATTTCAACGCAGGAATTGAACGGAATTTGGGCAACTCCAAAAGCAGCGCGAGCATGGGCCCCTAAATCCCCAAATACTTCCAGCAAGAGCTCAGAAGCGCCATTCGCAACAAGATGTTGTTCGATAAAGGAAGGTGTGGAATTTACAAGCACCAGAAGTTTGACAATACGCTTAATTTTATTCAGATCACCCGTTGCTGCATGCAAAGTGCTTAAGAGATCAATCGCGACTGCGCGTGCTGCAAGTTTCCCTTCGGCGACATCCAATTCTTCACCGAGTTTGCCTGTCCAGGTTTTGCCTTCTTTCTTTGCAATATGTCCTGACAAAAAAACTAGATTCCCTGAAATGACAAAAGGTTTAAAAGCTGCAACCGGCGCTGTAACTTCCGCCAGAGTTATGTTGAGTGACTTTCAAGCGATCATACACAGACATTCGAATCTCCTATTTCAGGTTGCACTGGTTTTTCTTTTCTTGAAGTCGACAGCATCCGTATTGCCTCCGCAAATTACCACACCGACGCGTTCCCCTTTTTCAGGTAAATACCGGCGTGACAAAAGAGCAGCAAGGGCGGCAGCACCGCCAGGCTCTGCAACAATTCGAATCTTTTCCCAGAGAAGCTGTTGTGCTTGAACTATTTCATCATCTGTAACAAGCACGACTTCGCGAACAAATTCTTGCGCAATCGGAAACATCAATTCCCCGACCCGCTTTGGTGCCAATGAATCTGCTGCAATACCACCCGCCGGTGCATCGACAGGCTTGCCTGCATCCAGAGCGTATTTCAACGTAGGTGCAGCTTCCGGCTCGACTCCAATAATCTTTAAGTCGTTGCGATACCAGGCTGCAATCCCTCCGATGAATCCTCCGCCACCAACCGCAACAAGAAGTGAATCCAGGTTGGGATCCTGTTGCTGCAATTCGTAACCGGTTGTGCCTTGACCCAAAATTGTTTCTACCTGATCGTATGCATGAATTTCTAATGCACCCGATTCAGAAGCCCATTGCTTGCTTGTTTCAAGTGCGGTGCTATAACGATCGCCTGAAATAACGAGATCAGCACCATAGCTGCGAATAAGATCCATCTTTGCAGGAGAGGCTACAGCCGGTACAAATATTTTTGCAGGCTTTCCGAGTTTCATGGCAGCAAATGCAACAGCAGCGCCATGGTTTCCACCGGAAGCGGCTACAACTCCAGCATCAGGCACCTTGCGCATCAACATATTTGCAAATGCGCCACGCGCTTTGAATGAACCGGAATGCTGCAACAACTCAAGTTTTAATATCATTTGATTTGATTGCAATCCTAGATCGGATGCATCCATTGTGACGATTGGTGTCTGCCTGATAAACGGACGCACTAATTGTTCGGCCTGACGGATCTTGTCGCGATGAATCGTTTGTTGATCTTGCATGGTTCAGTACGTTGTTAGGGGCGACCCTTGTGGTCGCCCGTGTTCACTGAAAAGGATTCGGCGGGCAGCCACAAGGGCCGCCCCTACCAATACGATCGTTTTGTAGTATAATTAGTTAATTAGCTAATTGTCAATATGACTAACGAACGCGCACTGCGCTCACTTGCAAGTGAAAAAAGATTACAAATCCTGGAATGGCTAAAAGATCCTGTAAAAAATTTCCCCCCACAGGTCTATGGTGATCGTGTCAAAGACGGTGTCTGTGGAGTCTTCATCGCTGAGAAACTCAAAGTCAGTCAGCCTACCGCCAGTGAACATTTAAAAATACTATGCAATGCAGGATTTCTTCAGGCAAAAAGGATCAAACAATGGACGTTCTACAAGCGGAATGAAGCATCAATTAGAGCGATAAAACGGTCTGTCTTTTCAAAGATTTGATTGCATATTTTTCCGACATCTGCCTGATATTTAACCACCAATAAACGTACATTTCCGGCGTTCTCGACGGAGCTCTGCTCTGGCATATCCTTTGCTCATATTTTAGTGGGGAAAACGAGGGGGGTACATGAACGCGACGATTATTCATTCTGCATCTACAAAAAAGGCTTTCACACGGAAATTATCTTTTCCGATTTTGACAATCGCCTTATGGGCTCTGTTGTTGTACGCAGGAATTAGAATCGTTTGGAACAATTCAGGTCCACAAATACCAAAATCCGCAAATAAAGCTCAAGTTGATTTCACCAAGTAACAATTATGCGCTTTGATTTTTCTCCAGAAATCAAAAAACGCCAGCTTGAACTTTCCAAGCAGCGCGAACAACAACTTCATCAACGTACCGATCAGTTGTTTTGTGTATTTTTAGCCATTCAATCCCTGGCAGGAATCTCAGTTGTCCTGCTAATTTCCTTTAAAGCATGGAGTGGAATCTGGCTTGCGTTTGTTCTTGGCAACACGATTTGTGGCCTCATCCTTTGGCTTTCGGTCCGCAACAACCAAAAAGAAATGATGAAAACCACTGAAATTCAGACTCAGTTCCAAGTGAACAGAGATGAAGCGGAAATTGAAGTACAAGTACAACCGCTCGAAGAGATCACAGAAGACAAAACCGTCCCATCTTCTGATGAGTCAGAAAAAGCCAGCGAAATCAGAAATGAATTTGTAGCAGCAGTGAGCCATAAAATCCGCACGCCTATGAACGGTGTTCTTGGAATGCTGGAATTGCTGCTTGATACGAATCTAACAAATGAACAGCGAGATCTTGCAAATACAGCAAGGTTAAGCGCAGAATCTTTGCTCGATATTTTTAATGAAATTTTGGACTACTCAAAATTGGAAGCTGGGAAATTAGTGCTCGAACCGATACCACCAGAAGTAAATAATGTTCGGTTGCCTTCGTTACTCCAGCCGGACATTCGCAATTTGCGGATTCTTGTTCTGGATGAAAATGAAGTTAGCCGCGACGTTTTGCAGGAACTTCTCACAAGTTGGGGGATGCGAAATGATTCGGTAACTGGCTTGCAGGAGTTAATCGAAGATCTTCAGTCCGCTTCACGTGCGGGAGATCCATACGATGTTGCCATCGTCAGCGTCGCAGATTCAGAGATTGGAATGCTGGCGCAAAATTTTAAAGCAAATCCAGCGCTCCGAACTACAAAACTGATTTTGCTTGGATCGATCACAAACCGGGATAGCGTACCAAGAGAATCTCGTTTCGAAGCATGCCTCGCAAAACCATTTCGCGCATCTCAATTAATGGACGTACTGAGTGGGATTGTTCAAGAAAGAAAGCAGATGATCGCGCCGGCCTCACAACAGACCAAATTTTTATTGCATTCGTCAAAAAGACAACGCTTTAGTGCGCGTGTGCTGGTTGTAGAAGATAACATCATCAATCAGAAAGTGGCAAAGCACAATCTTGAACGTCTGGGCTGCAGCGTGAATGTGGCAGGAAATGGCAAGGAAGCTGTAGAAATTATCAATGTGATGCCTTACGACCTTGTATTTATGGATTGTGAAATGCCCGTTCTGGATGGTTTTGAAGCGACTCAGCAGATTCGAAAACTGAATCCAAGGAAGAATATTCCGATTATTGCGATGACTGCCCGCGCATTGAAAGGTGATCGAGAAAAGTGTCTGGCTGCAGGAATGGATGCATATTTGAGTAAGCCAGTAAGCCCTGAAGATTTTGAGTCTATTTTGAAGGATTGGGCGCCTCAAACTACAGTTCAGGAGCCCGAAACTTTTCAAGCTCAAATTCCTCCAATCGCAATAGAAAGGACTGTCGATGTACATATTTCGAGAAAATTACAGGATCTGGCTGAGATGATGGAACCTCATGAGATTGCATCACTGATTGATGAATTCTTAGGTTCTTGCAGACAATATATTTCAGGAATGAAGCACGCTAGTTCACAGTCCCGGCCTGACTATTTAAGAATGCATGCGCATTCATTGAAAGGCTCCAGTTTGTATATCGGTGCGAATCGAATTGCGGATCTTTGTGCACAACTTGAAAAATTAGGAATCAACAAAGACATGGGGTCTTCGAAAGCATTGATTACGAGGCTTGAAAATGAATTCGAAATTATGAAAGCCTATCTACAACAGGAAAAAAGTTCCATCCTGAAAATGCCCGCCGTTTAAGATTAACCGCAGAGTACGCCAAGCTCGCAAAGATAAGCGCAAATTTCTATACTAAAATAGATCATTATGTATTTAGATTGGGCGCATCCAATTGTCCGCGAATGGTTTGAGAACCAGTTCGGATCACCTACAGAGCCACAAGAATTTGGCTGGCCGCATATTGTGGCGGGACGAACTACCTTAATCTCCGCGCCAACAGGTTCTGGCAAAACACTGGCAGCTTTCTTAACATGTATTGATCGCTTGGTTCGTAAAGCCCTCACAGGTGAGTTAAAAGATCAAACTCAGGTGTTGTATGTTTCGCCACTGCGCGCACTGAGTAATGATATTCAGAAAAATCTGCAAACACCGCTCAGTGAAATTTACATGCTTGCCTGGAAACATGGCTACATGATGAGCGATATCCGGACAGCGCTTCGCACCGGAGATACACTCCAACGTGAAAGACAAGCCATGCTCCGGCGTCCGCCTCACATACTGGTGACCACGCCCGAATCTTTATACATCTTGCTAACCGCAGAAAAAAGCAGAGCCATTTTAAAGACTGTTGAAACAGTCATCGTAGATGAAATTCATGCCGTAGCTGATGACAAACGAGGCGCGCATCTTTCGCTTTCACTGGAAAGGCTCGAACAGCTCGCATTGAAAAAGCCTGTACGGATCGGCCTCTCTGCAACGCAGAAGCCGATCGATGAAGTGGCACGATTCCTTTCCGGTGCAGAACGTCCGGATCCTGTCATTGTTGATGTGGGACACAAACGTCCAATGGATCTTGCAGTTGAAGTTCCTGCAAGCGAACTAGCTCCCGTTGCATCACACGAATTGTGGGATGAAATCCATGAACGGATTGCGCAACTCGTAAATCAGCATCGCTCAACATTGATTTTCGTGAACACGCGAAAACTGGCTGAACGCACAGCTCACAGACTGATCAAGAAGCTCGGCGAAGATGCCGTCACATCGCATCATGGAAGCCTTTCAAGAAAACTCAGACTTGCTGCCGAAAAAAAGTTAAAGAATGGTGAACTGAAAGCGCTGGTTGCAACGGCTTCACTCGAACTTGGAATCGACATTGGTGCAATCGATCTCGTTTGCCAGATCGGTTCACCTCGTTCCATTGCAGTTGGGTTGCAGCGGGTCGGGCGTTCAGGCCACTGGCGCGGCGCAATACCAAAAGGACGATTCTTTCCAACAACTCGCGATGAACTCGTAGAATGTGCGGCACTGGTCCGCGCTGTACGCATGGGTGATCTGGATCGTTTAGTAATTCCTGAAGCGCCGCTCGATATTCTTTCACAGCAAATTGCCGCAATTTGTTCGGCGGAAGAATGGGAAGAAAATCGTTTGTTTGAATTGGTTAAGAGCGCTTATCCATATAGGAATCTTACGCGTGATCAATTTAATTCAATTTTAGAAATGTTATCGGAGGGAATTTCCTCAACACGCGGACGATATGGCGCTCATTTACATCGCGATCGCGTTCAAGGAATGATCCGTCCTCGCCGCGGAACACGGATGATTGCAATCATGAGCGGCGGCGCTATTCCAGAAACGGGCCTCTATACTGTGGTTGCGCAACCTGACGAAAATGTCGTTGGGACTCTGGATGAAGACTTCGCAGTCGAAAGTAATCAGGGCGACATCATTCTTCTTGGCAACACTTCATGGATTATTCAACGTGTTCAATCTTCGATTGCACGTGTCCAGGTTGTCGATGCACATGGTGCACCACCCACTGTTCCATTCTGGCGCGGTGAAGCTCCTTCGCGAACCCCTGAATTGTCAGAACATGTAGCGAACTTGCGCATTCAGATGGATACGATGCTTCCCGCATCAACTCCACTTGATCCAGACAAATCTCAACCCGAAGTAAGTGCGGCCATTGGCTGGTTGAATGAGGAATGTGGATTGGATAGTTCAGGAGCTGAACAGATTGTCAGCTACATTATTGAAGGACGCGCGATACTCGGTACAGTCCCATCGCAAAAGACAATCATTGCTGAACGCTTTTTTGATGAAGCCGGAGGAATGCAACTTGTTATTCACGCACCCTTTGGCGCCCGAATCAACAAGGCATGGGGACTCGCTTTACGTAAACGCTTCTGCAGATCCTTCAATCTCGAACTTCAAGCTTCTGCAACCGATGATGGAATCAACATCTCCCTAACTGAGCAACATAGCTTTCCACTTGCAGATGTTTTTAAATTCCTGCACCCCAACAGCGTAGAAGGTGTTTTAACCCAAGCAGCATTCGCATCACCGCTGTTTGGAACACGTTGGCGATGGGATGCAATGCGTTCACTGGCTCTCATGAGATTTTATCGCGGCAAAAAAGTGCCTTTGAATATCTTAAGAATGCGAGCCGAAGATCTTCTCGCTTCCGTGTTTCCTGAAGCTGCAGCATGCCAGGACAATGTTGTAGGTGAGATTCATCCACCGGATCATCCTCTCGTTAATGAAACGATGAAGGATGTGCTTCAAGAAGCGATGGATCTTGCAGGACTTCAAAATGTTTTGCATCAAATTACGTCAGGAGAAATTCAATGTGTCGCTGTGGATACGGCAGTTCCATCCGCCTTCTCACATGAAATTCTGAATGCGAATCCATATGCATATCTTGATGATGCGCCTTTAGAAGAACGCCGTGCACGTGCGGTTTCAATGCGGCGAATTTTACCGGAATCACTTTCCGAAGCAGCCATGCTGGATCCGGCTGCAATCAAACAAGTATCAGATCAATGCTGGCCCGATCTTCGAACAGCCGATGAATTGCATGATGCGATGCTATCCATGATTGTCATCCCTGCAAACATGGAAGCATTCGAAAGGTTCCCAAAAGATTTATGGCAGGAATATTTACAACAGCTCATTCTTCAACACAGGGTAGGTATCGCGAAATTTCAAGATCAGGAATTTTGGTTTACTGCTGAAAAATTCAACACATTTCAAATCGCCTATCCTGATGCTGAGATTCTTCTCACGCCAGCACAAGTTGAACAATCGGAAACAACTCAAGAAGATGCAATCTGGATGATCGTTCGTGGTTGGATGCCCTATTGCGGCCCCGTCACTGCAACAAGCTCTCGCCAATGTTTTGCATTTATCTAAAGATGCGATTGATGCTGCATTGTTGAGAATTGAATCTTCCGGCGCAGTATTGCGTGGAAAATTCAATCGCAGAGTTGCCGATGAAATTGAATGGTGCGATCGCCGCGTACTTGCACGGATCCATAGACTGACTCTCGGAACACTTGCGAAAACAGATTGAGCCGGTAACTGCAGCACAATTCATGCGATGGTTGTTTCGATGGCAGCATGTCACACCCGGAACGCAATTGCATGGCGAAAGAGGATTATCAGAAATTCTTCGACAGCTCCAAGGTTTGGAAATTCCTGCACGCGCATGGGAACCCGATGTGCTGGCTCGCAGAATCGTTGGTTACGATCCCGCGATGCTGGACAAACTTTGCTGGAGCGGCATACTTGGCTGGGGCAGATTCTCTTCGCCTTCAGCACTTTCTCCTTCGCGTAGAATTCCAGGAAGTGCCGCGCCGATTACATTTTTTCTCAGAGAAGATTGCAACTGGCTGCGTCCCGCAGAAGTCACTCAAGACCGTTTTTCTGAATTGAGCAAAGAAGCGGCACAAATATATCAGTCTCTAAAGCAGCGCGGTGCTTCGTTCCTTTCTGAACTTGTTCGACTTAGCAATTTACGTAAATCCGAAGTTGAAGCAGCATTATGGGAACTCGTCACTGCAGGTCTTGTGACGGCAGATGGTTTTGATAGTCTTCGTTCGCTCCTTGATCATCGCAGAAAAACTCGCGGGACAGGCCGTTCAGGCGCTGGCCGATGGTCTTTACTCTATGGAAATGATGAACTCTCAACTGAAAAAACTACAGAAGCTGTATGCAAAATGCTGCTGACACGATATGGCGTTGTTTTTCGAGATCTGGTTCAAAGAGAAACTCTGTTACCACGATGGCGGGAATTGCTTATTGAATTTCGAAGAATGGAAGATCGAGGCGAAGTTCGTGGCGGCAGATTTGTGAGCGGATTTGTCGGTGAACAATTTGCACTTCCACTTGCAGTCGATTCACTTCGTGCGAACCGTAAGGTTGAACCTTCAGGTGAAATCGTTTCAGTATCCGCCGCAGATCCATTAAACCTTGTCGGGATTATCGTGCCAGGTGAGCGGATCGCTGCAAACTCTCGCAGCATTGTTACGTTTCGCGATGGAATTGCACTCCCCGAAACACCTATCCTGACCGAAACAAATAGAATCTGATTCTATCCTCTATCTTCTATCCTCTATCCTCTATCCTCTTCTTCTATCCTCTATCCTCTCTTCATTTAGTAATCACGGGTTTCCCAGACGCGCGCAATCTTCCATTCATCACTATTTCGCACTAACTGATATACCCATCGCTGAGAGGTATTATCAGGTGTAATTATTTGGATTGTCACTGTTGCAGCTGAATCATTGGCGAATCCATCCACAAATTCCATTTCGATGGGGTAATAATACTTCCACACATTAAAGTCGACATTCTCAAAAAAGCCTGATTGTCGAGTAGTGGTCAAACGTTTCAATTCTTCTAAATCTTGCTCTTGAATCGCAATGTGATAGTTCCGAATGATCTCGAATTGCTGTGCGCCTTCAGTGAGAGCCTTGCCATTGATTGAATCCACTCTATCATCGCGTGCTCCATGCTCCCTCAAAATGGAAACAAGTTGCGGCAGTCCTGATTCAATTGCAGTGTGAATTGGTGAATGCTCCCATGGAATTTTACTGACTGCTTGAACATCGGCTCCATGTTTTATGTATAGCCGCAGCAATTCTTCCCATCCGTTTCTGGCAGCATTAAAGATGGCAGTTTCACCTGTTTGAGGATCAACTGCATTCACATTCGCCCCGTTTTCAAGAAGAAATTTTGCCACCTCCGGTTCAATCGTATTCATCAGTGGAGTTTTTCCTGATGCATCAGGCATGTCTAAGCTCACACCATTTCTTTTCAATTTCGCAAGAAGTTTGTAATCTCTAGATGAGGCAGCTTGATGCAGAGTCGCCGATTGCTCTTGCGGTGACTGGAACGCTTCACGTTTTTCCGATATGAAGTAAAGCACTCCAAAAAAGAATTGCGCAGCGAGAAAGAAAACGATTCCGGTGGTTATATTTCCCTTTTTCTTTTCAATAAACGTTTCGCGTGCGGATCGTAAATCACCGCGAACAATATCAATGCTGTCGTCTTTGGGTGCAATCAATCCATTCTGCGCAGCCGAATAAACTCCAATGGCTGCAACGGAATCACCTGGTGAAAGGTACCTTTCTTTCAACGTGCTTCCTTCTTTGAAATTCTCATCCTTTGTAATGCGCCAATCCTTTTGAACCACTCCATCGTCATCCCGCCACGCATCGATAAGACCGGATAGCATTTTGCCTACTGAAAGAAGCGAAGCCTTTTCAAATTTTGTGCTTTGCACAAACCGTCTGGCGGTTTCCTGTGCCTCCGGCTCGTGTGCAGATTCATATTCGATATGATCCAGATGTGGAAAGCCGATCAAACGAACATTTCCCCGGCTCGAATGAATTGAACACGGAACCATCTTAATTCCAACAAAGTCGCTGGCAGTATCTTCAGCATCTTGTTTGGAATACTTAATTTCATATTCGTATAACACACAATCTTTTTCCTGAAACGGAGTCCGTCCTGGAAAGCCTTGGGGATTAATACGGCCTGCTATGACCATCTTCTTTCCATCTTGAAGCGGCGCACCAGCTTCAGCATCAGAAAACAAGCGCGCTGTTTTATTGATTTGAAGGCTTGTCCGAATGACGCCGATTCCTGCAGCAGCAAAGAGCGCCAAAAACAAGGAGACTAATACTGCCGGAACAGGTGGGATTGAAAGTCGAAGAAAGTACCAATACGTTCCTGCAATCGCAAGATACAACAATAAGGAAAAAAGGCACGCCCGTTTCAACATGCCTGATATTCTAGCGGGATTCGGCTAAAAAAAAGAATCAAGCTTGTTGATCCAAGGCTGCAACAACAAGTCCCATTAAGACCGTGCCGATCGTACCGAAAATGATTTGCTTTGCCACCAGCATCCCGGGCATAGGTTGCACTGCATAGTAAATCAAATAATGAGGGATGATCGTTAACACCGCGATCGTAATTCCGTAACGGATACCTTGTACAACCCAGGGTTTTGCTTCTTTTCCCTTGTTATAAACCCAGACAAAACCAATCGCGAATAGAAGTTGCGCAAGTAACATGAAAGGAAAATGGCTTTCTTGATCTGAAGGGATTCGATAAAGAGTTGAAAGCCTCGCATAGTCTGGTCCTAGAAGTGTGGCATGAACTAAAAAACCCAGGCCAACTGCCATTATGAAAATCACAAGAATCGAAATCAGCATTCTCTTCATCATCATCACTCTCCTCGCTTAATCCTACCTTAAGTTAGTAGGATTTACCGCTGAGGCGCAGAGAATCTTAGGAGTTGCAGGGGAAGGTGAGATGGAATGTAAGACCATCTTTGCGAGTGATTGTCATGGCTCCATGTAATTGTTTGGCGAGCAGGTTTACAAGCCGCAATCCTAATGATTTTGCCTGGGTTACTTCAAATCCTTCCGGCAACCCGACTCCATCATCACTGACGGTTAACACTGCGATTCCAGTACGCTCTTCATATAGAGCCACATGGATTTTGCCTTTTTTATCGCCAGGGAAAGCATATTTCAAGGAATTTGAAATCAATTCATGCAAAATCATAGCGCATGATATCGCCCTTTCAAGCGGCAGCAATACGCCACGAACTGTGATCTTTAATGAAATTTTGTTGCGATCCAATCCATACGAATTCAACAAATCATTTGCAAGATCTTCAATGTAAACACCTAAATCGATTTCAGTTAGATTTTCGGAACCGTTTAGCTTCGCATGAACAAGCGCCATGGAACGGATCCGGTCCTGACTCTCCTTAAACAAAGATTTAGTGTAGGGATCATCTATATTGGCAGACTGCAATCCCAGCAGGCTTGCAATAACCTGCAAGTTATTTTTCACCCTGTGATGAATTTCTTTGAGTAGAATGTCCTTTTCTAGAAGCGAGTGGCGAAGCTCTTCTTCAGTTTGTTTTCGTACAGTAATATCCTGAAAGTAAAAAGAGACGCCTTCAGAAGAAGGATATGCCCTGACTTCAAACCATGATTTCAGTTGAGCATAAAATACTTCAAAATGGATGGGAATTTGCTGCGTCATTGCCACACGGAACTTTTCTTCAAGGGTAGTTCCTTTTATTTCGGGAAATTCCTCCCAAAAATTTTTTCCAATTAAACCAGACGCCTTCTTGTGAAGCCTTTCGGCAACTGAAGCCGCATGACCATTGATGTAAGAAAAGCACCATTGGGAATCCAGAGCAACAAAGCCATCTGTAATACTTTCAAGAATCGTCGTAAGCCTTCGATGACCTTCTTCCGCCTGAATGCGAACAGTTTGCGCTTGAAGCCGTTGGCTTCGCTCTTGTTCAAGTGCACGGTTCCTATGAAATTGTTCTAAGATCCAATTCGCACGATCAGTGTGCGCAAGAGCATTAGAAAAAAGGTCAGGAGGTTCGTAATAAAAATTCTGATAAATATCTTCACTTGTTGCGACAAGCGGATGCGTTTTTAAAGCATGGTAGACAGCAGCGGGTGGAATTCTGTGCCTGTTGTACTGACAGAGCAACACTGCAGGCATTCCTTCAATCAGTTTATTCCAAAAAGATTCCCAGGCTCCAAGAAGATCTGCATCAATGTCCGGACTCAGTGTCCAGGTCATTTCCACCGCGATCCATAAACCCTTCCAGGATGGTGTCAATGATTCATTGATTAGCTTCTTTATTCCCTCTGCCATGATAGGAATATCAAAGACGCCGGGATTGCGCCATTGTTCTTTGCTTACAAATGTCAAAGCACCGCTTTCTTGTTCTTTCTTGACATCGATATTCACACTTTGAAGCTCTTTCGACAAAACCTTCAACAGATCGATCGTCTACAACACAAATGCAACGTTCACCGCGTTTTAAGCCAGCCTTCACGAACGATAGAAGCACTGCATCTTGCTCATTCATGGAGTCGTAAAAAGAACAGGTATGGTCTCCATGAATCAACTTTGACATCTTTTCTTCAAGCATCTCTTTGTCCAGAGATGTATCGATTAGCGGGGAAAGGCTGCTCTCAGGAAAAATAGGTAGAGAAAAGTTTGTTATTGTATTCGTTTTAGGTGGTCCCTTATAGACTCTGTAGGTTTGTGACATAAACTCCATCCCCCTATGGAGGCAAAACATCTATCTTGCATCCCACTATTAATATACTCTGTATCATTAATAGGCAATCTAGATTTAGCGTTTAATCGAAAATAATCTTCAAAGAATGAACACCGATTCTCGTGCTGCAACGCCGCTTCTCGCCCTACCTCGCAAACAAAGAATGGTCGTAACTGCCGGAGTTATGACCGGCATGTTCCTTGCAGCATTGGAAGCGACCGTCGTGGGCACAGCAATGCCAACAGTCATCGCTTCTTTAGGAGGGCTTCAGCATTATAGCTGGGTCTTTTCGGCCTATCTACTGACTTCAACCGTGACCGTTCCTGTTTGGGGAAAACTTTCGGACTTATACGGAAGAAGGCGTCTTTATCAAATTGGTGTTGGAATTTTCTTGCTCGGTTCAATTCTGTCCGGAATTTCCACTTCGATGTTTCAACTGATTATTTTTCGCGCAATTCAAGGTTTAGGCGCAGGAGCCCTGGTGCCTCTTGCAATGACGATCGTTGGCGATATCTACACGTTGCAGGAACGCGCCAGGATGCAAGCTCTTTTCAGCGGTGTATGGGGACTTGCAAGTATTGTAGGTCCGATTGTTGGCGGGTTTGTTACAGATCAATTTTCATGGCGATGGGTATTCTTCATTAACGTTCCTTTCGGATTGCTATCATCTTTGATCATCGGTTCCAGCTTGAAAGAACCACAACTGAATCGACATCCTGAAATTGATTATGCCGGAGCACTTGCTCTGATGTCATCAGTGACCTTGTTAATGCTTGCTCTTGTTGACAGCGGGACAGTGCAAAAGCTTTTCACAGTGCGAAATCTGTTATTACTTTCGGGCTCTGCATTTCTTGCAGCTGTTTTTGTACGAATTGAACGTTCAGCAAAAGAGCCAGTCCTGCCATTCAGCTTGTTCAAAAATCGTGTTGTCAGTATCGCAGTTGCTGCTGGATTTCTGATTGGTATCGCAATGTTTGGATCCATTTCATTCATCCCACTTTACGCGCAAGGTACTCGCGGAGCCACAGCAACCGAAGCAGGTTCATTGTTGACACCGTTGATGTTGAGCTGGGTGAGTCTATCGGTCATCGGTGGACGCATTTTGTTGAAAGCTGGATATCGTCCGACTGTGATTACAGGAGGCATCCTGCTGACATTAGCTTTTGCGTTGCTTTCTACATTTGATGCGCACACATCAAAGTCTTTGTTGTATCTGGATCTTGTATTGATCGGTGCAGGCCTGGGACTGACAATGTTGACCCTTCTCATTGCTGTTCAGCAAGCAGTTCCGCGAGAGATTTTGGGAACTGCAACTTCGTTGAATCAATTTTCGCGATCGATTGGAGGAGCCGTCGGAGTTGCAATTATGGGCGCTTTTCTGTCAGCGGGAATGGCAACAAATCTTAAAGAAGCGGCAAACCTTCCCAATTCTATAATCACGCATGATGATGCTGAGAAACTTTCTGCAAATCCGAACGCACTCATCGATCCATTGGAGCGCTCAAAAATTCAACCCTCGAAACTTCAGGTACTGAAGGATGCACTTTCGGAAGGATTGACACATGTTTTTCGCTTAGCAATGATCACATCTGCTTTGGCGCTTGTCATAGTATTCTGGCTCCCCGGAAAGATCGCAAATCGTGTTGGAGAAAAAGCGATGCCGCCTCCGCCGCATGCCTGTGACGCAAAAACTGGAGAACGTCTTGTTGTTGCGGAACTAACAACAATCGATCCTGAAAATGAGCCTTCTTCAGTGGATGACGAATAATGGATTTCTATTTTTCAGCAGACAAAACGGGACAGTCATGTTCGATAATTTCTTTTCGCTTTTCAATAAAAATCTCTGCCCAATCATTCGCACCAAGACGCCGCTTAACGCCGTTTTCTTCTACAAATTCATCCATCCTCTCAACGCCGGTCACACGAAAAATATCTACGATTTGCTCGCGTGTTAGTTGTTTCAAAAGATCGGCAAGAAATTTTCGTCCTTCTTCTGAAATCGCAGGATCCGAGAGTCCATACTCCCCTGCCGCTCTTGATGCAGTGATCTTTCCATAACACACCGGCTTAACTGTATCTTTGATGGAATTTGCTTGTTTGGGAACATTCCAAACTTCCTGGCCTTTCCATTGATCAAAACTGATTTTGCTGACATTGAGCTCAGTGGTTCCTGAACCGAATGTTGAACCCAGATCTTGAATCATCATGACGGGCCTTTTACAGTGCACGACACCATCTTTGTTTTGATCCAAAACATCTTCCGGATAACAACCAAGACGCTGATTTGCTGATTTTGAATCGGCGTGCTGAATAAAAACTGCAAGCAACTTTAATGCATCAACATGACTGCGCGGTGCGCCTCCATCCTTTTCGGAAATTTTATCCAATTCCTCCCAGTCCCAACCCTGATCCTCTTTCACTTCAATATTTGCTCCGGAAAAATTACGTTCAATGGATGCATACTCCAAAGTTCCATCCATGCGCTTTTCACCTGGTTCCGGATTGGAAGGATTATTTTCCGGACAACCCAGGCATTTCAGCTTCACCGGATAAACTTCATCAGCATAAAAGCCAAGCGCCCAAAAAAGTCTGGTGGCTGCGATCTCCGCATACATTTCTTTGTTCTCCTTGCCATATTTGACGCGGACGATATCACCTGACTCCGTTTTACATAAAAATTTCTGAGTAACTCCCGCTAACTTTTCTTTTGGCTCAACATATGTACACACAAATTCCGCTCCAGGTGGTACAGAAATCTCATTCTGCGGGCCTGCCATAATATCCATCTTTGAAACTTCAGTAGGTCTCCAAACTTGTGCGCGCTTAATGCAGCTTTCCCGGAAGCCATCATTGACTTCCTTGACCTCTACATCGGCAAATAACGCTAAATTGTAAAATGTGAAAATCACCCAGATTAGTTTTTTCATGTAGAAACTAATATTTCTGGGAAATCGAAATGCAAATTTAAATTGCTTTTAGCCCCCGGCGTAAGCCGGGGGTTAAGGGCCACATAAAGATTTAGCCCGCTCAAGGCGGGCGTAAGACAGTCATAGTAAAACGGTCTTTCGCCCGCTTGAAGCGGGCTGGTTTATTTCACCAATCCGTTATCCCCCGGCTCACGCCGGGGGCTATGACTGCCGCAAAGACACAAAGATTACTCGTAACGGAGGGCAATTACGGGATTTACTTTTGCTGCTCGCCGCGCAGGGATATAACAGGCAAGGAAGGCCACAATAAACATCAGAATCGCGGTCCCGATCATGATCACTGGATCGCCTGGGCGCACTTTAAAGACGAGCGATGATAGGAGCCTGGATAAAGCCAATGCACCGACTACTCCAAAAACAATTCCGAGCAAAGCTGCTTTTAAGCCGTACCAGACAATGTGAAAGGTAACATTTTCTTGCGTAGCACCCAGCGCCATGCGGATGCCAATCTCGCGAGTTTGCTGCCGGACTGAATATGAGATAACGCCATAAATTCCGATGATGGCCAGAACAAACGACAAGATTGCAAAGAATCCAAGTACCCATGTTTGAAACCTGGGACGTGCAACGGAATCGTGAACTATCTGCTCCATCGTTCTTATGCGATCGATTGGTAAATTCGAATCTAAATTTGATACACGGCTTCGAATTGCAGGAATTACAGTCAGCGGACTTACTTTAGTATGAACGACCACAAACATTGAACGGATCACCAATTGTGAGTGGGGTAAATAAACCTGCTCTTTCCCTGGCGATTGCAAATTCAGATTTTTAACAGATCCTATAATCCCCACAATTTCACGGTACTTTATCGTACCTTCGTCACTTCCAAATCCAATCTTTTTTCCAATTGCATCGGCTCCTTTCCAATAACGGGCAGCTAATTGTTCATCGATGAGCACAACAAGCGGCGAATCGCTGGTATCTCGGTCATTAAAATCCCGCCCGAATTGAATCGGTATTCCCATCGTTTTCACCCAACCTGGTGTTACAACGCGATATTCAAATCCTGGGCTTACTCCGCCAGGAGCCGGTCTATGCCCTTGAACCGAAAAGGTAGCCGTCCAATTTTCACCCGTTAAAGGCAACGTTCCGCTGGCTCCCACTGATTTAACTTCTGGAAGCGATCTGATCCGTTGAAGGAGTTCTTTATAGAATTCAGCTTGATGGCTCTCCGCCGGATATCTTGAAGCCGGAGTTGAAAGTGAAAGAGTCACTCGATCCTTCGGCTCAAATCCCGGTTTTTCTTCCAAAAGCAAAAGAAAACTTTTCATCAAAATGATTCCGCACGAAAAAAGAATCAAAGCCAATCCGACTTCAATGGTTACCAACGCATAATGACGCCGGGATCTACCCGAGGCATTCAGTGATGTCTCCTTGATGAACAGCTGTATATTCGTTTTGTTAAATTGAATGAGTGGAACCAGTGCAAGCACGAAAGCAGTTAAAAAAGACAGCACAACTACGAATGCAAGAACTCGAAGGTCGATTTGAATTTCACCAAAAAAGGAAACATCGACAGGTGTAATAAAGGTCAATAAGTGCAGACCCCATCGCGCCAGAATCAGGCCGACTGCTCCGCCAGCCAGACTCAAAATAAGACTCTCGAAAAGCAGTGTACGAATAAGCTGCCAGCGATCTGCACCCAAAGCTGCTCGGATCGCAATATCTTTGCGACGTTCTGAATATCGGACAAGCATCAGATGCGAAACGTTTGCGCAAACAATAAGGAACACGCAAAATACCGCTCCCATTAAAACAAGTAAGGCAGGCTTTATATCCGATACTAAAAATTCATGAAGGGGGATCACAATTGAACCCCAACCTCCACCCAGTAAGAAATCACGTCGTGCCGGAACATTGACTGGCACTCGTGCAGCAATGACTTCCATCTCGGTTACAGCCTGGCTGAGAGTAATACCCTTTTTGATTCGTCCAATCATTAACAGGTATTCATTCCCACGATTGTCATCCCCTTTTTGTTCCGGTTTAAAAGCAATCGGATACCAGATGCCAATTTCCGGAGTTGGAAAACGGAAGGAAGGAGGCATGACGCCGATAACTGTGTGAACATTTCCACTGAGATTTATTTGTCGCCCGATGATTTCAGGATCTCTTCCAAAAATTCCATTCCATGTGTTATGGCTGATAACAACAACATTGTTTTTGCCAGTCTGATCTTCTTCAACCGTAGGGAAACGCCCTCGCAATGGTTGAACTCCAAGTAATGGAAAAAAGGATGCGGTTACAGGACACGACTGAATCCGTTTGGGCTCACCGCTACCGGTTAAATCCAGGGTTGACATCGTCAAGGCGGCAACAGATTCAAGGGTCTTACTTTGTTCTACACGATCAAAATAATCGGGAGGTGAAATGGAAGATCTGAACCTTGTCTCTTCAGTCTTACCGTAACGATTCCAGATCGTAATGATTCGATCAGAATCTTTGTATGGCAACGATCGTAAAAGAACAGTATCGATTGCTGAAAAAATTGTGGTATTTGAAGATATCCCGAGTGCGATCGTCAGTATAACAGCAGCACTAAAACCAGGCCGGGTCTTGAGGATCCGAATGGAATGGCGGAATTCCCGTCGTGCGGTATCCAACATGACGGTTTAGACCAACAATAAAACAAAAAGGTTTACTCCTGATAACAGCGCAATCACTCCCCAACCGCCAAGCCTCCACTTATGTTCATTGGCGGTTGTGAGTGCTAAAGTTACTCAGAATAATTGTCCGCGAACTGCACCAGCCGGAAAATCTTCAGTGTGAACGTTAACGTAGAAGTTTGACGGATTATTCTGAATATTCTGGAGTAGACTTTGTGCAACACCTGTTACACATCCACTCGAAGCACCGGGCGAACCAGAAGAAGGAGGTGTCAGAGTAACAACAATTCCTCCATTGACGCCAGCTGCCGCGCGATGGATGTGTGCAGCAACGGGAGTTCCAATTGCTGTAACAGCAATCGCAAAGCACAATTGTCCGTTTGCAGGATCGAACACGATCGTTGCTGAGCCACGACCATTGGTATCTCCTGCTCCAGCTACTCCATCATCATTCACCTCAACTCCACCATTCAGCACTGCGAATCTTGTTTGAGGTACAGCCCAGGAAAAGCCAGAGACTAACATGCTGATCGCTGCAACAAATGCAACCACCATAAAACGGGGTTTCTTCATATTATCCTCCATTGTTTTTTTGCTATCACTTATATGGATAGGCTTCAATTGGAAAAGGCAAGTTTTTTTTGAATTTGAAGTAAGGCACGCAGCCGAGCAAATGCGAGGCAGTGCCGTGACACAAAGCTTTACGGTACTGTTGCCTTCGGCGACTGCATACCTAACTACAAAAACTCAGTGAATTTGGTGGCCGAAGAAGAACACTTCCGAAATCAGAAATCTCTGATTGTTGTTATTTGGAAGCATAAACTGAATATTGTTGGTACCTTTTGTCAGGGATAAATTATCTAACTCAATCCATTGCCAGGTTGGTTCGATCTTAATCGCTTCATGAGAGTCGCCGTAATGAACTTCAAGCCGGACAGGTTTCGGTGCTCTGATCCGAAACATAAGAATGCCTGAAAACTCGTGAGGTGTATTCAAAGAAAGTGTTGATCCGGAAACGCCGCTCCACTCCACAGCCCTCCAGGTATTTTCGGACCACATCGTGTTAAAACCGGTTGCGAGTTCCACATCAACAATACTTTGATCCTGGTCTTCATTATAGGAATCAGATTGAACTTCGAGGCGCGGATTTAACTTATAAATACGTACAAGGCGATTTGCATAAACTCTTTCGAAGAGGTTTTGATCCCTGAACTTCGACTGCTTATCGCTAAACAGTTTCCTTTCAGTTGGACCGTTGTAAATGTATTCGATCCCCAGGTTTTGCCCTATTGACCATGTTTGTTCAGGAGATTCAGTCAAAAACATAAGATTGATTAACTTACGGCGATTCTTGTTCCGTTCAGTGTCTCCTTGAAAGATGCGCGAATGCATCAAATCGCCGAGCGCTGTTCTTCTTTCAGCAAAAGTTGGAATCAATGAATAGAATGCAATTCCGTCACGGAACGGAAATGATTGCACTACGGCATCCTCGGGTACATTTTTATTAATCCACTTGCAGGCCGCAAGATCTTCATTTGTTATTAATGTATCGGATTGTTCGCTGTCGGATTGCTGCAAGTTATACCAGTCCATTGCAAGTGTTGGTAATGCTGGAAAAATAATAAAAGCAAATCCTAGTTTCGCAATTCTTCTACGGACAGTTCCTGCTGCTTGCTTTGAAAAAAAGTGCGCACTTAAACAAGCAAGAGCAATAGAAATCGAATGCCCTGTTTTCATACTTAGATCATGTGGCCATTCCGGAAAAAAGGTAAAGAGAAGCTGCGAAAAACCGATTAGAAGTAAAACGGCAACTGGAAGAATTCGTCCATCCTTTTTCTTAATGCCTAAAACAAGTCCGAGCGTTCCAAGAATCAGCAATGCCCCAAAATCAATTAATAGAAACAATGGGGTCTGCGATGACATGCCGATGTCCAGATCCCGACTTTTCCATTTCATAAAATCCAGGAAACCTGAAATAAAAAATTGCGTAAAACAAAACTATGAACGCAGCAATGGCCAGAAATTTTCCGTTCTTCAGAATATGCTGCACGTCCTTTGATTAACTCTATCGATAGCCAGACGGCAATCCATAAAACTGCGGTATAAGCGACAAAAGCGCTATGCCCGGCAACTCCACCGAACAAAAACAATGCAGCTGCTGCGACGATCCATGAAGGTTTGTGAAGCACTCGCCTGAACAATAAAAACGAAAGGATCATAAGACAGATTGCAAACATATGATGTGGATCAAAAACAAATCCACGGTACACACCGATCACTTCAGGCGAATCAAGATACATTCGCCCCGCTGCATCAATATTGATTGAAGTAAATTCGGACAATGGTTTTTCATCGTGTTTCAAATTTGCCAGTACGAGAGCGCCATCGTAACTGTAGGCAAACAATAAAGGTGTAACTGCCATCATTAAGTCTGATGTGCGAGTGGAAAAAGCATGAATCATAACCAAAATCGAAAACAGGCCTATAACTGCAATTGCCCAGGTCAGTAAGTACAGAGTTTCTTCAAGCGGGATATTAAGTGCGGAGTGTGCAACAGATGGAAAAATGTAAAAAAGCCAGTAATAGTTCAGCTTCTCGCCGCCAAAAAAAGGATTCTCCGGAGGAATATTTCTGGCAAGTTCTCCAGTAATGCTTACATGTTTGAAAAAAACTGTGCTAAACAGGTCATTGTAATGGAAACCGTCAGCAGATGTTTTGCCTGCCTGAGCATGCGGATAAATTACAAAAAAGATAAATATGAGCGCAAGACCGAGAACCAGAGCCAGCGAGAAAAAATCAATTCCTGATCGCGACAGACGGAATTTTTTTACTTGAGTCAGAATCCTGTTATGAAAAATCAGGAATACAGTTAGCAAAACTGATCCCATAAAGAGGGCTATACCCCACGCCGGGACAGAGAACGCTTTTACGGCAAAAACGACTAACAGGGAACTGAGATGATAGCCGGCGGCAATCGCAACGAGCCAGAAAAACGGGCCACGACGATTTTCTCGGTTCGAAAGGACCGCAAAGAAGTATCCAGGTGAACACCAAACAAGGAAGAAGACTATGAAAAGCAGCACATGGGGCAAATTAATTTCGTGAAAAACAAATAGAAGTGCAAGATTGAGAGCGAAAAAAAGCAGAATTGCGATTAAATGAGAACGATTCAGTGTGCCAGAAGGAGCCATAAAACCAACTCACCCTGGGGAGGTGAATTAATAATAGGCATTTAAATCGATAAGGTCGAACAAAACGGATACTTCCTTATACGCCTTTCACTGCTATCCTTATAAGCTGAAAAACCCTTCAGGAGTAAGTTATGGATCTTTTTCAGAAATGTTTTCTGCTACTAATTCTTTCTTCCTTTTCTGTTGCAAACGCCCAGCAAACGTTAAAGAGTTCAGACTTTTACAAAATGAAATCGGTAAAAGAGGCTGAAATCTCCCCTGATGGAAAAAAGATCGCATACACAGTTGCGAATAACCCTCAGACAGGAAAAACCACAAATCAAGTCTGGGTTATGGATCTGACTAACGGCAAATCCGTACGTCTCCTTACTGAAAAAGATTCTGGATCGGGTCCCAATTGGTCAAACGATAGTACTTGGATCGCACTGAACGGTAAGACCGGCGATAAAGAAGGGCTGATGATCGTACGTTCAGACGGGACCGATCTACGCTTTCTTTCAGAAATCAAAGGGACAAACAGTCCATTAACCTATGAAGGAACGACAATCGAATGGTCACCCGATTCTAAACAAATCGCCTTTGTTTCAACAACGCCCGGTCCTGAAACAGAGCTAGCCACGGGAGATCCTGTAGTGATTACGCGTTATTTATATAAGCCTAGCTATGATGAAGGTTCAACACGTTTCAATGACAATCGAAGGCGTCACATTTTTATTGTGAATGTTGCATCAGGAAAAGTTGAACAGAAAACCACAGGCAATTTCGAAGAACATTCAATCGACTGGTCTCCTGACGGTAAAGAGATCGCATTTGTTTCGAATCGCGAACCAGACCCTGATCTATTTTACAATCCAGACCTTTTTGCACTGACAGTTGCTGATGGATCGATCCGCAGATTGACGGCCACGGAAAGTGCTGAATTTTGGCCTCAATGGTCACCCGATGGATCAACAATCGCATTCATGGGAACCAGACGCGGGCTCACCGATTTGGAAACAGATATGGAAGATACCCATATCTGGATAATGAAAGCGGATGGATCTGACAAAAAAGAAATTGGGAAAAGTATCGATAACCGCCAGCACCTTCCAATTTGGTCTCCGGATGGCACGATCGTTTACTGCATGGTTTCGGAAAGAGGGAGTGAAAAACTTTACGGAATCACCGTTAACGGTGAAAAAGCAGTTCCCGCCACAACAGAAGAGGGTCAGGTACAGCACTTCTCCATTTCAAAAAATTCTGATATCGCATACACATATATGTCCGAATCGGATCTCGCTCAGTTATATCTTAAGGACCAAAGTGGAAGCTCCAGAAAACTGACTGATTTGAATTCAGAAGTAGTGAATGGTTTAAAGGTAGCGGAAATCGAATCGTTCAAATTCATTAGCAATGATTTCAAATTCGAAATTGAAGCATTCCTTACAAAACCGATCGGCCTCGATCCAACCAAAAAATATCCCTTAATTGTTCATATTCATGGCGGCCCGCATGGCGCACGCGGAAGAGTGTTCCACTTGAAAGCACAATCGTATGCAGCTCGCGGGTGGGCCACGTTGATGGTGAACTTTCGCGGGTCAAGCAGCTATGGTCAAAATTTTTCGGATGCTGTTTTTGCAGACCAAAATGGGAATGAAGCGCAGGATGTTCTTTACGGAACTTTTGCAGCCATGCGACGCTACCCCTGGATCGATCGAGACCGGATCGGAGTTGAAGGTTGGAGTTATGGCGGGCAACTAACCGCGTGGCTCATTACACAAACTCATATCTACAAAGCTGCAATCGCTGGAGCACCGGTGATCAACAACATCAGTTATAACTACACGACTTATTACAATATGTACGAACAAATGGAATGGGGTTTGTTGCCGCACCAAGGTGATATGATGAATATCCTCTGGGAACGATCGGCGCTTAAACATGTTGCAAAAGTAAAAACGCCAACCATGCTCTTACACGGCGAAAATGATCAGGATGTTCCGATCACTGAGTCCGAGCAATTCTATATCGCGCTGAAAGATGTTGGAGTCGAAACAATCATGGTTCGTTACCCACGTGAAGGACACGCTATTCTAGAACCAAAGCATCAAATCGACATCATTGATCGAAGCATGAAATGGTTCGAAAAACACTTTAAATGATCCTGAGAATCTACAAGGAATCAATCTATGAAATACATCCTGACGTTTTGCATATTTTTTATTGCGCTTACACTCATTGCACAAACTCAAGAAGAAGTAGAAGTCAAAACAATTCAAGTTTGGGTCAAGGCAGATCGCAACGGGAAGCCCGTCACAGGTCTAACTGTCAATGATTTCGAAATTGAAGAAGATGGAAAAAAAATGGCTTCCACTTGTTTTGAAGAAGTCCTCCTTCCTTTAGAAGCTTCGACTGAATCGAGTGAAGGACAAACTCAAGAATCTTCAGCAGATCAAGGCCCGTTAACCCGAAAACGGTTGGCAATTTTTTTCGATCAGATTAATACGTCTGAAGTCGAATTTCAGTACATGCAATCCAGATTGGATGAGTTTCTAAATCAAATAGATGAAAAAGACCTTGAGATGATGCTTGCAGTGTATCCACCGTATGAGCCGGTTGTTCCTTTTACTAAAGAGGTCAGTGAAGTTCGGGAGCAATTAGACAAACTCTCCGGAAATTTGCATCGTGATCAAGAAATGATGCTAAAAAGAAAACAAATTATTAACATCCTGGAGAAGAAACCATTCAAGCCTCAATTGATTCCATTAGCACTGGATTATGCAGTTCAATATCAAGAGGAGGAGATTGCCCAAGCGCGCAGTATATTGGAAGCGCTGAAAAAATTCGGATCAACTATAGAAGAGCTTCAGCAAACGGAGCACACAGTCGTTCTATTGATATCAGGTGGACTCAACATTGAACCAGGACGACAGTATTTTGATTTAGTCAGAGCCAAAACCGGTGATGCAGAAGAAGGACTACCTTTAGGCGGGATGCGTGGCATCGGTTGGGACCTTCGAAGAGAAGTAAAAGAACTGATTGGAAGGATGAATGTCAATAATTTGACGATCTATACAATTAATACTCGCGGACCGATCAGTACTGTTGACACAACATTGGAATTTGACAAAAAGTATTATCCGAAAGACAACGACTACCTGAGAGATCACCAGGAAATCATGGATATAGTCGCAGACGACACGGGAGGAGTTTCATTCCGAAACTCTTTGAACTTCAAATTCGGCTTCGCTCAGGTGATGAAAGATCTTGAACATCAATACTTAATTTGTTACAAAGCCCCTGACCATAAAAAAGCCGGCGAATATCACAAAATTAAGGTGAAAACAAAAACCAAAGCGGATCTGCGTCACAGAGCAGGCTACATCGATTAGCCATACGCCGAGAATAAAAAGTATTCTCGGCGAACTCGGCGTTAAGAAAATACTTCAAGCGCTTTTATCAGCAGGAATCTTAAGGACTTGCCCGATTTGGATTTTGTCTGGATCGTCTAGCTGATCACGATTTGCGTTATATATCTTCATGTATTCATTGGCATTGCCATAGAATCGTTTCGAAATCGCAGATAGTGTATCGCCTTTCACAACAGTGTAAGTTTCTTCTGCCGGTTTGGCTTGAGCACTTGTTCCTGAAACCGGCGTAACTCCAGGCTTTAAAGGCGCGGGAGCAGCTTTTGCTTGTTCTTTCTTGGGTGTTACCGAGATTTCGGCAGTAAAATCCTTTGCATAATTCGCATCGATCGTTTTAACTGCATCCCAGAATCGATTCTTCGCATCATCTGATGGCGCCTTCCCCCGGATGTATAACTTGTCGTTTTCGACGTGCATTTTTTCTATGTTAAGGTCCTCTTTGTTGATCACATTCAGAACTTTGACATACTTTTGTTTAAGCTCTTGAAATCGGTCTTCACTGGCCATAAACACCTCCTGTATTGAACCAATATATTTCAATCAATTCAAAAAGCACGAAGAGGAGTTTCAAGAGGTGCGCTTGGAAGGTTCCTTAGAGCCCCCACGATAAATTCCGATGACTTCGACGGATTTCCCATCCTTCACTACAAACTCTAAACGGAAATCGGTCAACCCTTCCAGCTCAAAAATTGTGTCTGATAGAGCTATCATCTTATATCGCGGACCTGAGCGCTGATAGTACAGTGTGCCGTTTTCAAAAAAGATCTTGCGGTCCTGATAAGCGCCAGCATATTTCTGCTGGATAGAATCGCTGAGCGTCACTTGATTTTCGCGGGACTTTAAGCTCAACTGCACCCATTCCAATTCGCTTTTTTGATCTGATGTTTGAGCTTTCGTTAACAGTTTTTCAACTGCCATTCGATATGCTTTATCGTATGCTTGATCCGCTGGCACCGGCACATCGGGTGTAACTCCAGTACCTTCCCAATTCGTCTTTGTAATCGGATTAATCGCCCGTGCGTACGGAACGTAAAGCACATACTTTGCTGAAACAACAACCGGCTCAACAGGATGCGCGCCGCCACCTGTGGTTTCACCGACTATGGTTGCGCGTTTCAGATTCTTTAAGTTGTAAGAAAATTCTTCTGCGCCTGAAAAAGTATAGCTGCTCGTGAGAACATAAATATCCGCGTTTACCATCTTTCGTCCGGGAACATAAGGAAGGGTCCAATAATGTTCGGTGCTGTTGTCTTTACGCGAATAGATATCGTTCAGATGAACGGGTGAATCGAAAAAGTAGCTTGTTATATATTGGATCTGCGCGGGATGTCCACCGCCATTTTTTCTTAGATCCACTAGAAGAGCGTCACAATTCGAAAGGAAATTCATCGCTGCTGAAGCAGCGTCGCCGGCACCTTCAACAAAAGCAAAATAATCAAATCTCAAGTAGCAGACATTTCCATCCAACCGCTCAGCCTTTCGAAATCCAAAATTGTCCTGACGTACTGAAGCCAATTGTTTTTCTTTTGCTTTTTGCGCTTCTTCTTTGTTCTGGCTGTTTGATTGTTGGATATTTGCGACTCCTTGCGGATCATAATGAAAAGAAAGATGCTTGTCCTTACTGACTTCGTGCAAATCTTTATGGATCGCTGCGGCAAATTCTTCAGGACTTGTGAGTTTGTCATAGGCACCGCTTTTTAGTTGTGTCCGGATCCGTTCTTCCATCTTTTGGGCCGTCTCCAAAAAGATGTAATTGTCATTCAGCCCTTTTGCTGTTTCATTAATAATGGCCTCACGCGACTTTGTATTGAGCGTTTCATTGGAAGTCTGTGCTGTATTGTGCGCTGTGTGTTGTGCAAAAGCGATGAACGAATTGAACATCGAAAACATGAAAATCCAGATAAGTAATGATCGATTTTTCATTTGTTTGATCTCCTGACGATCTGAGGCTTTTCTGCTTTTAATCCCTTGAGAAGCAAGCTTGCTACTTGTTTTGCGCGAATTTCAGTTTCCTTTCGCGATCCCAGTTCGGAAACACTCAAGCTATATGGCAAAAGTGAATTCGTGGCTGTAATAATCGCCCATGCAGTGGAATAAGGATCTGAACAGAAAAATGTGCCTGACTTTTTTGCTTTACGAAGCAAATCGGCAAATACGGCTGCTTCTTTTTGGAAGTAGTTCTGACGTCTGGCTAAAAGTGCTGGACGCAAATCGGAGAGAAGCTCATTGAGACTTTCTTTGTAATGCTGAACACTATCAAAACGGAATAAGACGCGGGTCATCATCATCTTTTCCAGCCGTACTTCAAATGATTCAGTGCCAGCTGCAATCGCGCGAAGCTTTTCCAGCAATCGATCAACAATTCGAGAAATGTGCGAAAGTGTAAGATCTTCCTTACTCGGGAAGTGAAGATAGATCGTGCCTTTGCCAATTCCTACATAACGCGCTAGATCGTCCATTGTCATTTTTCGATAGCCATAACGCGCTAAGAGCACATCGACTCCATCCAGAATCAGGTCTCGAATATCGGGACGCTGCGCAATTTGTCTCATTGTTGACTTATGACCAATTTGGTATTTTAGTCATATCTAACGAAAAGTTCAAGACAGTGTGGAGAAGGGTTCTAAATGTTAGGCGGGAACATCTACATATGAAGAAGAACTCTTCGGTTTTGGAACGTCATAACCTTCCTGACGCAATCCCTCGATATGGAATTGTATCGCTTGACGAATCCGGTTTTCCACTGATCTACGAGTTGAGGCTGTCGCAATGCAACCAGGGACGTCAGGAGAATATGCCGAATAGCCAGTCGATGTTTTTTCTATGACTATCAAAAATCGTTTCATTTTTTCAAACCTGCCTGTCTTAAAACGCTGTTTAAAGTGCCAGGAGCAACATCATCGCCTGCATTTCCAGAAATCGTAACAAGACCCTTCTTGATTGAATGCTTGTATTGTCGGTGACTGACATAAAACGGTGATGATCAACCATGCGCCATTGAAAAGCGTAAGAACTCTAACAGCAGGATTCTTAAGTCTCATTTTCTTCGAACGACTTATTGCTGCAAGTCACAATCAATAGAGATTAGTTGCACGTCTTCTTTAATTCAATTGCAAGTGAATGAAGCTCAGTATTCCCTACGTTCTCCAGAGAATGTGTCAAAGAATCGCGCCAAAGTACGTCTTCGGCCTTTGCTTCAACTTCTCTACTACTAGAACTACCCTGGACGGTATTTTTAAACCGGCCATCATTGAAGGTGTACACAATACCTGCAGGATGTGTATGCATACTCTCTTTTTCACCCGGTTTTAGATGGTATTCGAGTACTCGCACCTGTTCGTTCTCAAACAAAACCTTGTAATATTGAGGTGATACTTTCACCGGATCAAGAGTCGATGTCATATCGGATGATGAAGCAATAGCAATGGCCGTTATTGCTGCACCCAAGAGCATTCCAAAAACAAAAGATCGTTTCATATTTTTCTCCCTATTCTGTTGGCCGCTTATCATCTCGGCGAACTCGGCGGTAAAAAACAATTAGGAGCCGGCAACATGCCGGCGTTACAAATCGCTGAACCTACATTTGAGGAACTACTTTGCTTCGACGAGTTGAATGATTTCGTGCATTTCGAAAACATTGGGCCCGGAAAACATTTCCTTTGGTGGACGATTTGAATGAGCTTCTCGAAATGCATCACTCGCGGTCCAATTCGTAAAATCTTCTGCCGTTTGCCAGTAGGTTAAAACGACATAATATTCAGATCCGCCTTGCTCATTGCCATGCAATGAAACTTTCTGCGGACGAAGAATTTCCAATCGCACAAACCCTGGATGTTTTTCAACGAGACGGGCGCGTCCTTCAAAACGTTTTTCAAATTCCTGTTCATAACCTTCGGCGACACAAATCCTGTTCGATACAACGATCATGAAATCTCTCCCTTTTAACTCTTTTGCTTTTCGGCAAGCGTGGAAAGCACTTCGCCGCTATGAACGTCAGGTTTCACTTTGATAAATACTTTTGCGATGTTGCCTTCCGGATCGATCAGAAAAGTATTGCGAGCCGATAATTTGCTTCCGTTGTATTCCATGATGGAACCATACTGTGAAGAAACCGCGCCGTCAGGATCAGATAATAGCTTGAAGTTTAACCCTTCCTTCGTGCAGAAATCTTTGTGCGATTCAGCACTGTCAACACTTACACCAAGGATCACCGCATTTGCTTGATCATATTTTGCAATATCCTTTTGAAAGTTTCTTGCCTCAATCGTGCAGCCGCTTGTGAAATCTTTGGGATAAAAATAAAGAACAACCCACTTTCCTCGATAATCTTTTAAACTCGCCGGTTTGCCTTCGTTCGTTGTTAATGAAAATTCAGGCGCGGCACTCCCTTCGGATGGCGGAGCTTGTTCTGCAAACGCAGAGAACGTTGACAACAAAAACATTGCGGAAATTAAAATTGTCTTTAATGGCTTCATATAACCTCCAGGAATGATTGAGTATAGAATAAAGATCGAAAATATAAAATCAAAAATAGAAGATTAGGAGCAGCTTGTGAGAGCTTAACTTTGATCTTTTCATTTTCCATTTTTCATTTTGAACAGAATACCTGTATTTAGAAATGACATTCGGATCAAAATAGTTCCGCCCGATCTTTGCTTCTTTTTTCATGAAACCGGTTATGAAGTTCTTGAGAGCCATTTAATCTGCCTGATTGCCCCTCTCATCAACGGCAAAAATTCCGTTTCTACTATTGCACGAAAGTTAAAAGCCGAGCTTACAAGTTTCGATCTGGAATGTCTGTTGCTGTTACTGGAAGATGAAGGATTTTTTGAAGAGTCAATGGATGAATCCGTCCAGGGATTCGATTTATTTTCCGAAGTCTTAGGGATTACGGCGAAGATTTTCGAGAATGAGATAAAGAGATCAAGGATTAACCTTGTTACGTTTGGTCACGTTTCACCTGAGCCTTTCCGCTCAACCATCCAAAACCTTGGAATCAAGATCACAGAAAAAGCTGAATTTACCGTTGTTTTAACAGACAGCTATCTTAGACATGAATTGATGGCGTTCAATGAAAAAGCGATCCGAAAAAAGATGAGATGGATGCTTATTAAACCGACTGGAACAGTGTTCTGGTCAGGTCCGGCATTTGCTTATCAACATCCTCCTTGTTGGGAATGCACGGCACGACGACTCACTGAAAATTTAAAAGCTCAAACTTTTCCAAATGGCCTTGAAAGAAATTCAAAACAAAAACTTTTACAAGTTTCTGCAGCATTTGATTTGGCGGCCATCCACATTTTGAAAAATCTCAAGTCACAAGACTCAGAGACGTCCACTATCCAAACGCTCGACCTCAAAACGATGAAGCTTGAGACTCACTTGATAACGCGATCGGATCAATGCAGTTTTTGCTCTAAGAAGAAAAGCTTGCGGTCGCCCAAAATCACTCTAAAAAGCCAGCGACCGGGCACGAACCACCGCTCAGCAAGTGCTGAACAAACGTTTGAAAAATATAAACATCTGATCAGTCCCTTAACAGGGATCGTGCATGAAATTACTTTTGCCGAATCGAATACTGCATTCTATTCGGCGACAGCCAAACACGCCTTTGTGATTCCGCCAGAAAAGGAGTATCCGTTAGTTTTACGTTTGAAAAGAACAAGCATGGGAAAGGGTCTGACGCCTCAGAGTTCAGCAACCGGCGCGCTTTGTGAGGCATTAGAAAGGCATTCAGGAATTTTTCGTGGAAATGAAAATCGCATCAAAGCAAGTTTCAACGAACTCAATGGAGCAGCGATTCATCCTTATACTTTTTTGAATTTCAGCGATTCGCAGTACAAAAATCGTGAGGAGTTAAATCAATCGAATTCACAAAACGATTGGATCCCGGCACCATTCAATGAGACGCGCAAAATTGAGTGGACACCCGTCTGGTCGTTGACCCAAAACACAATGAAGTATGTTCCAACAGCTTACTGTTACTACGGATATTTTCTTCCTCCCAAACAGCGGTTTTGTCGCGCTGATTCAAATGGCAACGCAAGTGGAAATACTCTGGAAGAAGCAATCCTTTATGCGATTTTAGAATTAGTTGAACGCGACGCAGTCGCATTGTGGTGGTATAACCGGATCCAAAGATCAAGCATTGACCTTGAATCGTTTCGCCTACCATTTGTATCAGCGCTTCAAGAAGAATATCGAAAGCTTGGGAGAAGTATCCGGGTTTTTGATGTTACAAGCGATTTTGATATTCCGGTATTTGCTGCTGTATCTTCGATGAATGTTCATTCGCAATTCATTTTTGGATTTGCGGCGGACTACGACCCTCAAGCTGCTGTTACACGCGCTCTTATGGAAATGAATCAATTTATAGATACGCCCGGTAGAAATTTTGAAGAAACATTAAATACGTTGAAATTCCTCCTGCCGGAACCCAAAGTGTCTGAAAAACATTTTGAAGATTTTCCAGGCCGAAGACGGATTGATTACTCAAAAGAAATAATGAGATTTGTAAAGCTTGCTGAAAAATGGAACATGGAAACACTGATTCTAAATCAGACACGGCCTGATATTGCTTTGCCCGTTGTTAAAGTTATCGTGCCAGGCATGCGCCAGTTTTGGGCACGATTCGCAAAAGGAAGGCTCTTTGATATTCCAGCACAATTAGGATGGCTGAAAACTCCATTGAGGCAACATGAATTGAACCCACACCGTATTATGAACTAACATGTAGGTTCCAATAAAACTCTCAAGGAATAAAAAGAAGGAGATTATGGCGAAAAAAACTGTGAAAAAGAAAAAACCAACTGCAGCCAAAAAGGATGTGGTAGCTTTTGTTGATCATCTTGAAAAGAACAAAGTACTGCGAAGCCGATTACGGAAAGGTTGGAATGAAGTGATTGCCGCAGGAAAGAAAAAAGGATTTAAGTTTACACGGCAAGAGCTTCGCAATCATTTCAAGAAAAGATATGGAGTCAAATTCTCCGCAAGCGCAGACAACCCTGATACCTGTATCTGCATTTAATCAAGACATCCTTAGCGGCCGTCATTGAATTACGTAAAGCTTTACAAAAGTAAGCGCCGGCAGCCGCACGGCTCACGTGCACTCAAAGCACCGATAGCAGATGAACAAATTCATGTGACGGTGGCCGTCCGTCCTGCGTCTTCTGAACAGATGCGGCAAAAAGCAATTAACGAATTAGCGGCGAACCTTCCACAAAATCGTCACCATTTGGATTTAACAGAATTTACGAAATTACATGGCGCAATGGACGAAGATCTTGCGCTTGTTAAGCGCTTTGCTGACGAAAATGGACTGCGTGTAGTTCAGATCAAAAAGCAAAATCGCTGTGTCGTGCTTAAAGGCTCCCTATCAGAATTCAATCGTGCGTTTAACATCAATCTGAAAATGTTCACTCACGCAGGCAGCGAATACCGATCTCATAGTGAAGACATTCAAATCCCTGCGAATTTGAAAGGAATTGTTCAAGGCGTTCTTGGTTTGGAAAATCGGAACTTGATGGAGCACCATACTTTTGTGGCCAAACAGGATGCGGTTCATCATGTGAGAACGGCTGAGGTGATGAAGGCCTACAACTTTCCTACCGATGTAAATGGCGAAGGACAACGCATTGCGTTGATTGAACTAGGAGGTGGGTTTCATCAAACAGATATCACCGAATATTTCCGAGCGAATCAAATTCCAACTCCGAAAATCAATGTGATTGAAATCGACGGACAAAGAAACAATCCTGCGTCTGCTAATTCCATTAACAAAGTGTTGGAATTGATGGGAATTTCGGATGATCGCAAGAAAGCTATGAGCACTATGGATCCATCTGAACTTGCGCACGCAATGTGGACAATTGAAAGTACGCTTGATATTCAATTGGCTGGAGCATTTGCAAACGCTTCAGAAATCCACGTTTATTTTGCTCCTAACAATGCACAGGGAAAGTATCATGCCCTTACGTCTGCGCTAACCAATACAAAACATCAACCCACAATAATCTCCTGCAGTTGGGGAGCCGTTGAAGAAGACTTGCCTTTGGATGTTGTTCATATTCTGAACCAGGTGCTTCAGGATGCTGCTTTACGTGGGATCACTGTCTGCTTTTCCACAGGTGATAAGGGAGATGATCCAGGAAGAAATGGTAAACCACGCGCGCATTTCCCTGCTACCAGCCCGTATGTACTTTCATGCGGAGGAACACATTGGATCACTCGTCCACGAAAAATAAATGAAGTCGTGTGGAACGAAGCGTTACCAAAATATGTTGTTCAAAGTGGCGGTGGAGTAAGTACCGTTTTTAAAGAACCGGACTGGCAAGCGACAGCAAAAGTAAAACTCAAAACAGAGAAACGCGGACGTGGAGTGCCGGATGTATCGGCAAAAGCGGATATTGAATCGGGTTACTCCATGAGAATTGCCGGTCAAGACATTACAATGGGTGGCACGAGTGCAGCGGCACCGATGTGGGCAGGATTGATCGCAAGGATGAATCAAAAACTCGGCTGTCGAATCGGTTATCTTACTCCCCTTTTGTATCAAAAAAACTTCAGCGAATCATTTACCGACATAACAAAAGGAAGAAACGGAACTCACTTCAAAGCGGGGCCGGGCTGGGATCCTTGTACTGGATGGGGCACTCCGAATGGCAAGAAACTGTTTGCCGCATTGAAAGGAAAATAAAAAGGATTCACCGCAAAGACGCAGAATTAATTTTTCAGGTTTTGGACTTCTGAAAGGGGCTTTTCTAAATAGGATGGCAATTCTTTTCGAGTTCGTGCTTCTTGAAGAACTTGTATCATGTCTTGAAATTCCGATTGTGAGCGTGAGACTAATTCTTTGAACCGTGCATCTTTTCGCACCAGTTCCATTTCAGGATTTAGCAAAAGCCAATCGTAAGGTTCGACAATTCCTTTTGCCGCGCGAATCGAAAGAGTCTCAAGTGTTGAATCCACAGAATCATTCTTCGCTTGCAAAGGCAAAACATTTCCTGTAACCAGTTCCCAACGCGGGAAAGGTGGCGCTTCACCTCGCATCTGACTTACAAGCCGTGTAAGAGCTGCGGAAGCTTTATCCTTTTTGCCTTCACCGATACCAGATTCAAAATCAAGCCAATCGCGTCCAAATGTAACCCAACCGGGATGAAGTTTGTGTTCTGCTACCAACCGATCCAACACTGGCATTCTCTTTTCAGCTTCTTGAAATTGATGATCACGCAGAAGCAATAAGGTTTTCATTAAATGAGCGACAGGCATTTCCGGTTCGGCATTCAAAACGCGATCGATCCGTTCAAGCGCTTCTTTCGATTGTCCCTCTCTCGATAGAATTCCTGCTGAAAAAAGCAGTCCATTTAAATACAACGGTTCTTGATGAAGACCTTCTTGTGAAGCACGAAGCGACAATTCAAATGATGTTGGAGCGAGTGCTGACGCAAGAACATGATGACTGTATCCGGAGTGATTGGCGTATGTTGCAGCCTTTAATGCATATTCCAACCGTTTGCGTTTATCTCCGCCTGGACGCCATTCCTCCGCCACGCTTAAAATTTGCCAGGCTTCGCCGCATGCATAATCAAGTTCCAGAGCTTTGTAGGCCCACTCATCAATTTTCGGAAGAACTTCGCGAAGGGGTGCACCTAATTCAATTCGTGCACTGTGAACTCTCGCGATGGCAGCCGCCGCACGCGCATTTGTTGGATCGAGCTTCAAAGCATGTTGAAGATCCGTTAACGCGCGATCAAATTCTTGAGGGTCTTTTCGATTTGCAAATGCACGTAAATGGTAAAAGCCACTTTGATATACGAGTTCAGCCTCCGTGCCACCTACAGCGGCAGGCTCTTGTTGAATCGGACGTCCATCTGGACGCAATGCCGTTCGAAGTCCATCAGAAGCTTTTCGTACTAACTCAAGATAATTTTGACGCTGCCCCTCATACTCATGGCTCCAAATGAGATTCCTGTTGTTTGCATCAACGAGTTGCACATTCAGCGTGAACTTATCTTTTTCAACGGATACTGATGAAGAAACCAATGCATTCACGCCGTAAACTTCTGCAATTTTCTTTAAATCACCACCAACCCGTTCAACATCAAGACTCGTTGGCGGAACCTTTGTTTCCATGCCTTCAACTTGAGTTAAATGAGTTGAAAGCGCATTTGGAATTGCGTCTGCAAGAAATAAATTTTCGCTTGATCCATAAACCTTGCAGGGCAAAGCAACGATTGAATGAATTTGATTTGGGGGCTGCTGAGTGATGACCGTGCTTTGTTGCTTTCTGAAATTCCATGCAGCCAGAAGTCCCAACACGACCGCCAGTACAATGGCGCCATAGATTGCAAGCCTGCGAGAATTTGGTTTCTGAGATTTTTGTCTAAAAGAATCGGATTCATAGGCAGTTGTCATGGATGGCGTTATCAGTCGTCTAAGATCCACCAACAATTCCTTTGCAGACTGATAACGATTCGCAGCTTCTTTTTCGATGCACTTCAGAATAATTTCCTGAAAACGAGGAGATAATTCAGCGCGAATTTGACCCGGTGGCGCGGGAATTTTATGCAATATCGCATCAGCAAGAGAGATGGGTTGAGTTCCCTGGTGCGGAAGTTGTCCTGTAGACATTTCATAAAGCAAAACACCAAAAGAATAAATATCCGTTCGCAAATCCAGAGGTTCGCTCAACAATTGCTCAGGTGACATGTAAGGCAATGTGCCGACAATGAGATTGGTTTCGGTAGTTGCTTTCGTAACGGCTTCATGTGTGACAGGCTGTACTAATTTAGCAAGACCGAAATCCAAGACTTTGATCGCTCCTTTAGGAGTTACTACAATATTGCTTGGCTTCAAATCCCGGTGCACGATTCCAGCCGAATGTGCTTCCTCCATTGCCGTAGCAATTTGAAGAGCGTAGGGTACAATTTCTTTTTCTTGCAAACGCCCTTTTTCAAGTTTTGCAGACATCGTGGTTCCAACGATGTATTCCATCACCAGAAAATCCACTTCTTCATCCGTATCAAAATCCAGAATGGTAGCGATATTTGGATGATTTAATTTCGAAAGTGTTAGAGCTTCTTTGCGAAAACGCTTCCGGCTCGTTTCTTCTTCCAGAGTATGAGCATGAAGCACTTTGATTGCGACATCCCTTTCCAGGCGCTCATCATATGCACGATACACTTCACCCATCCCACCAGCGCCAAGTTTTTCTGATATTAGATAACGGCCGAGTGTCTTACCTATCATATTAAGAGATTTCAGATTTCAGATCCTAGATTTCAGATCGAAATTGAATCATTTTTGATTGAAATTTCTTCCTGCTAAGTTTAAAGTTTCTGTAAAGTTTTGGCAGAGCCTCAAAGGTTAAGAAAATTCTTACCTTGCCTATCATTTCCATAAATCTAAAATCAAAAATTTCAATCTAAAATCTAGCATCTGAAATCTTAAATGCTGCTAATCATTCCCATGTGATTTTTTCACCCATTTTGCCAAGAGCTCTTTTAGCGGCGTTTCTTACAAACGTATCTTTATCCCCATTTGCGACTTGCCACAAGGATGGAATCGCTTCCTTTCCGTCTGCTCCAATTTCTTCAAAAGCGTCAGCGGACGCTTGACGTACCTCAGTTTTTTTATCTTTTAAAAGTGTGATCAGCACCTGAATTGTTTCAAGGCTTACAGGTTTCGTTTTGCCAAGACAATCAGCGGCAGCCACGCGTATATCAGTATCCTTGTCGCGGGCGGCAGAAATCAATTCTGGAACTGCTTCACGTGGTACAGGCTCCATATCCCCAATCAATCTCATTGCTGTTACACGATCGTATCCCTTTGCAGTTTTTAAAGTGCTGATTAATCTTGCTATTTTGTTATCATCTGATTCACTGACTTTTGTTAAACAATCGATCGCACCACTTCGAACCGAACTATCCAGATCCTTTTTGGCAAACTCAAGTGCCGGGACAATTCCCTGTGGTAGAACTTCTTGATCTTCCAGCCCTTCCAATAGCATCCGTTTTGCATCAACATTCGGATCTGAATTGACAGCTTCGAATTTCATAGAAAATAGGTCGAAATCGTACGATTCAGGCGTTCGATGCTCTGGATCGAGAAGGATTGAATTGATCGGCGGTAAAAGTTCTTCCACTGAAACATTCATCTCCATAAGTTGAACGATGGCATACGCACGGTTCCAGACATTTGCACTTCTCAATACTTCTTGCAATGGCGGAATTAATTTTTGTTCATCTTGATCGAGCATCCGGAGAGCGCCTGCTGCAAAAAGCCGGACTCGCCCGCTTGGATCCTCAAGTGCTTTATATAAGGAAGGTATTGCTGAAGAAGAAGCTTCGCCAATTTCCCACAAAGCGGAAGCTGCCCGCACACGTACCCATTCATCCTTATCGTTCAACGCTTCCGCAAGCCCGGGAACTGCAGGTTCATACTTCAATTTCCCTAAAGTTTCAGCCGCTTCACCACGGCGTTCAGGATCACGATGCTTCAAATCCTTCACAGATTTATCAATGAGCTTTTTCAGATCGCGATTCATCTCCTCCTCATCAGCGTTCGCAAAGATGTTCATCGATGCGAAGAGAATCAAAACAAGAAAATAGACGAATTTCGTTATCATGAAGCGCCTCCGGTTGCGCGGAACTACGGTAATGTATCACAAGCACTATAGCTTGTTAATTCAACAATCAGGAATAGATTTCGAGTCGTATTGAGGTTAAAAAAATATTTGAGCGCAGATAATTCCGAATTTGATGCAGGCCGGCGAAAATTTTTGAAAAATGCTGCGATCATTGGAGCCGGCGCAGGCATAATAAATTCAACATTTAAAGAGGCGACAGGACAGAAAATGGATAACGAAGTTCCTCGCAGACCTTTTGGCCGTACTGGAATACAGGTTTCAATTATCGGGATTGGTGGTTACACACTGGGGGAAGTAAAACTTGAATCAGAGGCAATCCGGATCGTGCATGAAGCCCTGGATGCGGGCATCAACTTTATGGATAACGCGTGGGAATATCATGATGGTCGCAGCGAAGAATGGATGGGCAAGGCGCTGAAAGGACGGCGCGATAAAGCATTCTTAATGACTAAAGTTTGCTCGCATGGGCGCAAGAAAGATGTTGCAATGCAACAGCTTGAGCAATCATTAAAGCGGCTCCAAACTGATTATCTTGATTTGTGGCAAATTCATGAAGTTGTATATGACAACGATCCTGATCTTCATTTTGCTTCAGGTGGTGCAATTGAAGCTCTTGAAGAAGCGAAGAAACAGGGTAAGGTGAAGTTTATCGGGTTTACTGGTCATAAAGATCCCGCAATCCATTTGAAAATGTTGTCGCATGATTTTCCTTTTGATGCTTGCCAACTTCCGCTCGGAGTTTTCGATGCATCATTCAGAAGCTTTGAGCAAAAAGTATTGCCGGAATTGAATCGCCGTGGAATTGCTGCGATAGGAATGAAGAGTCTTGGTGGAACTGGAGAAGCTGTAAAACAGGGTATTGTGACAGTGGAAGAAGCTTTGGGTTATGTAATGAGCCTTCCAATTGCAACTCTTGTGAGCGGCATTGATTCGGTCGGGGTCTTTAACCAAAATCTTGCCATCGCCCGGGCATTCAAACCGCTGCAAGCTCAAGAAATGGCTGCAATTCGCCAGAAATGTGCACAGTATGCGTTTGACGGCAGATATGAACTTTATAAAACCTCCAAAAGATTTGATGGACCACCTGGCCGCGAACAACATGGTTTTCCACCGCCAGAAAAATTGCCCACGTAATCCATTTATCCATTAATCCGTTATTATTCTCCTATGCACTCCCTCCTGAATCACATTCTCAAAACATTGCTTTTATTTTTCCTGTGTACGTGTTTGGTTGAAGCTCAGGAAACATGGTGGGAAAAGCTTCCAAGACCTTCATGGAGTCGATTCAAGAAAATTCCGCAAAGTCAAAATTGGTTCGAGGTTTATGAAATCCGGCCTGGCATATTTGCAATTTACGAATCGGGTCAGTGGGAAGAAGTGATTTCATACCTGATCGTTGGGTCAAAAAAATGTCTTTTATTTGATTCAGGTCTTGGCATCGGAAACATGAGGAAGCTAGTCGTGGAAATTGCGAATTCGGAACCGGTCGTGATCAATTCACATACGCACTACGATCATGTTGGTGGAAATTATCAGTTCAAGGAAGTTTATGGTGTTGATTCAGAATTTTCGCGTTCTAATTCTAGAGGAAAAACTAATGACGAGATGAAAGAATTTGTAAGTGAAGGTTCAATTTGGAAAGAGACACCAAAAGAATTTTCTGCTAATGAATTTACAAGCAAGCCTTTCAAAATCACCAAGTTCATTCAGAACGGATCAAAAATTGATCTGGGAGACAGAGTGCTTGAAGTGATTTTGACTCCCGGACATTCGCCGGATTCGCTTTGCCTTTTAGATCGAAAAAACCGGCTTTTGTTTACAGGCGATACATTTTATCCTGCGCCGCTCTATACACATGTTCCAGGATCAGATTTCGAGCTCTATTCGAAAACTGCGGCGAAGCTTCACAGTATGATGGGCTCCATAGAATATTTGCTGGTAGGTCATAACGAAACCCTTCTACCATCAACATACCTGGAAAAATTGGATAAAGCTTTTGTTGCGATTCAAGATAGAAGTGCCATATATAAACATGATGAAGAAAATCGCACGTATCTTTTTGATGGCTTTTCGATTATTACGAAAGATTAGCAGGACTGGCGTTACTGGCCGTTGCGTAGGCTGGATGTATCAACGGCTTCAAATGCGCTGCCTTTGATCCTTTTTAGCTGGTTCAAATCCTCAGCATTCCAACGTCTGTCAGATACTCCGCTGATAAACCATGGACTTCCGTTGTCTGCGAGAATCATACCGTAGCGTTTAAGCGCAGTCAGAATGACGCGGTTTCTCGGTGAAAAGGAATTGATATTGTATGAAGCCTTCAACCGAACTCGAAGTCCCATCGGTGGGAGTGAAGAGTCGTTTGAAGAACCTGCATGATGACGGGCCGGGAAGATATGTGCGTTTCGAGTTCGTGGTGCTGTAAAACGGATTGCATGATTGATCAAGCCGCGCGAAGCCTCATCAAATCGCACCAGACCCGGCAGAATCGGTAATCCTGCAGCATCGGCGCTTGTCCAATTATTTGGCCGTAACAAATTTGATCGCAAATTCCAAATAGCTCCAGCACCCGCTTCCCATCTACCATTCACCAAACTAGCATCGTAAATTTCATAGAGCTTGCACGCGTCGCGATCCACGATCAAAATGTGCTGGTCGCCGCCTGCTTCTTTTTTTGGATTTGGCGGAATTGGATAAGGTCCTGCATCCGATTCATCATCGTAATAAAAATTGACTCTAACTTTTTGAGTGTTGCTTCCAACAACGTTATAAGGAATTCCATAACTCAAATTCGATCCGAAATCAGGATGCAGTTCTTCAGAAAGACCAATGGACCGGATTAATGCGGCTGAATTTCGATTAAGTGGAAGTTGCGCTACTTCTTTATTCCACACATTCGTGTCGGGAAACATCGGACAATTAGGAGCGCCGGGTAAATTCAGCGCGGAGGCAGTTGTGAAAGATAACAAACCCAAGACAGCAACCAGGAATCTCTTCATAGTGATTCTCCCCCCTTCGATAAGCAACCTCCCCCTTATCCAAGGGGGAGGAACAATAATCGTTCACGCAATTGACTTCTTTGGAATTAATCCTTGCTTTTGAAGATATTTCGATGTTTCTTCCGCAATCTCCGCAACAACCTTCGCAGGATTTTTCGGATTCTTGGTTTCACTCACACCGGCCCAAATTAATTTGTCATCCTTCAGTGAGTAAAACCGCGTTTCAATAAATACATGGAGGTCAGTATCTTCCGTGGCATTGTAAATCGCTCCCCAACCATAGCTGTAATAGCCCCAAAATTGATTGTAGGGGTATGTCTGACCCTCTGTCTGTTCGTAATATCTTACATCATCATCAGCACCGGTAGACTTCATGACAATCGCTGCATCAAATCCCTGCCCTTCAATGAGAGACTTCGCCTGCTCTTTATCTTTTACCTCTGTCTCTCCAAAAACAACATAAGAAGCTGCTGCATCGGACCTACCGTTCGCTTTTATGATTTTGACTGCTTTGTCTTCCGCAACTTTGCGGATGAATTTATCCTTTATGATTACGACTACAAGTGCTTTCTTAAACTGAAAGCTCTCCGCAGTTGCATTCGGATCTTTCCAGGTATCTTTAATCTTTGTCGAAAAAGCATAACCAGAAAGAAATAACAAAAAGACTGTTGTCACTACGATGACTTTGCGAAACATAAATCCTCCAATAGACTCCAATTCAACACCGAACCCTGGCGGTTTTAGATCGAAAATTACGTATAACCAACAAGGCAGCAATTAAGAATACAGCAATTCCTGAATAATATACGAAAGAATTGACTACAAATTTGGACATGTTCACTTTCTCCCCTGCAACGCCTGAAACAGAAAAACCTGCCCAATAGCCAGGATCCGTCGAATATTACTCGAACGATACTAACGAATCCTCCCGCAACAGAACGCTCGCCACTTACCAATATGGTTTATGTTTCAGCATCTTCATCAATTTGAAGGAGAGCTCTTACAACGCAAATAAAGAACCTGAGCGGACTTCCTATAGCATCGATGACTTCAAACCAGGCTGGAGCTAATAAATATGAAAATCAATCGAAGTAACAACAACACCCCGATTGAATCCGTTGAAGTGAATACACAGGATCAGGCAGAACAGCCTCGCCCCACAACCCCAGGGATTGCAAGCAGTCGAGATTCTTTTGAGACGGCTCCACAAAAAGACAACGGCCTTTTTAGCAATGTTAATAGAGGCTCGCTGATCGGCTCCGTGGTTGTAGGTGCAATAGACCATTCATTGAACACCAAAGGAAATAATCTGGAAAACTACGATTTTCCTGGGTCATCTTCACAGATGAAAACGAACAATGCAAATGATGAGGCGCTGGAAGGAGCCGAGAAACAAAGGGAACTTTTGGAAAAGCAAAAGGAAGAAATAACCCCCGAACAACCGATTACTGCTGTAGTCGCAGCGGCTGTACAGATAGTCGGGAACCTAATCTCAAATGGACTGGAAGATCAGGCAGCGGCGAAAGAGAAAGAGCCCTCTGCATCAGATGAACCAGTGAGACGGGATGACGACTAAATTCGCCACTTCTCTTATAAAACAAAAAATCAAGCACGACAACTTTTAGGTGTACCAATATCACCTCTCCTTCTACCTCTTTAAGTAGTGAACCGCAAAAAGGTTCAACGAAAAACTTAGGAGGCAAACAAATGCGTATAATGGGCCCTTCGGGGCAACCCCAAATATCCCAACAACTAGATGTCTACACTGTGCAGCAGGGTGAGACATTAAACTCGATCGCGGTAAAACTAGGACTTTCGGAGTCCGATCTCGCATGTACGAATAATCTATTTGAAGGAGCAGAATTAAAACTCGGCCAACAACTGAATGTGCCTCAAACGGTCCAAGATTCCCAAATTCATCAAGGAATAATGTCAATGCCAGATTCCTTCGAAGGTGTCAAAGCAACAGGTCCCGATCTTTCGGCGAAGGGAGTGATTGCGATCATTCAACCTCCACCAGAAGGAGATACGGTTGGAATTTGGGTGCAATCAGAAGGTGCGAATCCATCTCTAACTGCAGCGAAACTGGCGGAAGATATTCGATTCAAATCTCAATTCCAGCCGCCTCAGATAGCCATGGGAAAGCAGAAATCCCCCATTAAATAAATCCTGAGGGTGAACGTCAGCGCAGCGGATGCAGCCACAAGTCCTCCAGGCGACGCAACAGGATCCCTTTTTGATAGGTGCAGTTATCATGAACAAGGAAGCCTCGTTCATCAAGAAAAACTAAGAACGCTTAAAATAAGCACCTAGCTCAGTTGGTGTATGATAAGGGAAAACATAGAGAAGAGGTTAGGCTCATGGGACTCGTTTTACGACTTCTATCTATTCCTATCTTTATTTTCGGAAGCTCAATTTCTGCCTTCGCTCAAACTGCGTGTAATGCGCCCGATCTTGCGTTAACAGGCACGCGCATCGTGAATGTATCCAATAATGCGGAACTTCAAACCGCGATGGGAAATTTGCAGGCGGGCGACACGATCGTTCTTGATAACGGCACATATGACATTACGAGCACTCTTTATGTGAACGGCAAAAACAATGTGACGATTCGTGGAAATTCCGGATGCGATAATGTGGTTCTCGTTGGCAACGGAATGGATAATTCCAACTTCGGCAACGTCCCTCATGGTGTCTGGTCAAATTCAACGAATACAACCATCGCTCATTTAACAATCCGCGATACCTGGGATAACGCACTCATTTTTAATAGCGGCGCTCAATCACCACGCGTGTATAGCGTCAAACTGTTGAATGCTGGATCGCAATTCATTAAGGCAAATCCTACTGATGCAGCGAACGGTGTTGGAGTGAATAATGGAATCATCGAATATTCCTGGCTCGAATATACGAATGGACCACCTGCAACGGATCATGGCGCAGGCGTGGGTTATACAAATGGAGTGAGCGCGCACGCTGCCGACAACTGGATTATTCGAGGAAACATGTTTAAAGATTTTCACACTCCTGATTCATCGGATTATCCATGGAATCCAGCAGTCTTGATGTGGAACCACTCAACGAATACGCTGACTGACACGCAATACATTTATTAATGTTGATCGTGCGATTTCATATGGTTTGCAGGATATTTCCGGATCGGATCATAGCGGCGGAACGATACGCAATAATTTTGTTTATCTTGAACCGGGATTAATGACTGCTGCAAGAAAAGCAAGTTCGGATGGCGCGTTCATCATTTGGGATTCACCAAATACAAAAGTCTTTCACAATACATTTCTGCTCAATTCAAATATTTTTCATTCGATTGAATTTCGTTTTGTGACAACAGGAGGAGAAGCGCGCAACAATCTTGCTGATTTGGGAATCAATTTCCGCAATGGCGGCACCGCAACGATGAGTGGCAATTATCTTTCTGCAACTTCTGGAATGTTTGTGAATGCTGCCTCCGCAAATCTGCACTTGCAATCAACGGCCACTGATGCAATCGATCAAGCGCCTTTGCTGGCTGCCGTTACAAATGATTTTGATGGGGAGACGCGTCCGCAAGGATCCGATTACGACATTGGCGCAGATGAATTTACATCTTCGACACCTCCACCGCCTGGATGTTTATTTTGTGATGACTTCGCAGACAATGTTTTGCCGTTGTGGACTTTCGAAAAGCCAACATGGACGGAATCCGGAGGCAACTTAAATGGAGTGCCGCAAGGCAAAAAAGCCATCGCACTCGCAACACCATTTACTGGCTGTCTCAATTGCTTCGTGGAAACAAGTGTATCAACAGCCGGTGGGCTTACCAGCAAAGTCTGGATTTTCGGGTGGCATGAAGATAAAAAGAACCGGATTGAATTGCTGATTCGAGAAGGCAAAAACAGCGTCGTGTTCAAGCAACGCATTGCTGGACAAATTGTTGCCAAAAAGAACGGGCCGATTCAACTCTTGCCAAATACACCTTATGTGATTCGCATCACGTTTGATGGATCCAACTTTACGGTGCTTGTTGATGGAGTTTCGATTTTCACAGTGGCTGCAGGCGGACCCGTATCATCCGGTACAATTGGATTTCAGGTTTCAAATACAACAGCCAACTTTGCGTACATCGAGGTCGACTAACCGCAATGGCACAAAGTTATTCTTCCCGCAACGCCAACATCGGATTCAAATTTGCTGCACGCCATGCAGGAATGAAGCTCGCTGTAACTGCAACCACAGCAAGACCTGCTGCAGCGATCAGCAACGTTGTTGGATCACCTGGTTGCAATCCAAACAACAATGCTTTTGCAGCAGCACCCGCAACAACGGCTAACACAGTTCCAATTGCAAGACCGATTCCAAGCAGCGTAGCCGCTTCACGCAAGATCATTGAAAGGATGCTCCGTTCATTTGCACCCAGTGCGATACGGATTCCGATTTCATTCTTCCGCCGAGCAACCATATATGAAATCACGCCATATAAACCGGTCATCGCAAGAATGGCAGCAAGCAATCCAAAAAATCCTGATAGCGAAGCCATTAATCGTTCGCGCAATAAACCTTCCCGGATCAAGGTTCGGAAAATTCGAAATCGAACTACATTGTTGGGATTCATTTCCAACGACGCTTGTTTAATGGATGAGATCACGGAAGGCAACGGTTCATTGGATCGCACCATAATTTGCAGCTCCGGATAGGGACGCTCCTCTTGTGATTCGGCAAGATAAACAAGCGGATTAAAATCTTCGCGTAGAGTACTGTATTTCGATTCCTTCACAAGGCCGACGATTTGATATGTAACCGGAGTATCTCCACCTTGAATTTTTGAAAATGTTGCTCCAACAGGATTCGCGCCATTGAAAAACTTACGCACAAAAGTTTCTGTCACAATGGCGACCTTTGGAGAAGTTGGCGTGTCGTTGTTATTAAAATCACGGCCTGCTAGAAGTGCAGTTCCAACTGTTTGGAAATATCCCGAAGTAACCTGATTAAAATTCGCAATTTGCCGCTGAACATTGGATCCAGGAACGTTAATGTTTTCATTCCAACCATTTCCAGACAATGGAACAATCGATACGTCGGCAGCTGCATCCACATTTTGAAGCGAACGAACGCGCTCAAGCATTTCCTTTTTATATGCAGCACGATTTTCAACTGGTAATTTTAGACGCGAAAAATCGATCATGCTGACCAGTATTTGATCTTGTTGAAAGCCTGCATCAACAGTTAACAGATTTCGGAATGTACCAACAAATAAAAGTGCGCTGATCAACAGCACGAGAGAAAGTGCAACCTGTGACACAACCAGAGTTCTGCGCAAACCGAATCGGGATCGAGCAGCAGTTAAACCACGACTGTGAGCTTTCATCACTTCGCCGGGTGGAGTCCGCGCCGCTTGAATTGCCGGCGTCAATCCGAACAAGATACAGGTAAAGACTGTAAGTCCTGCTGTGAAAAGGAACATGTGCCAATCAGGTTGAAGATTCAAAAAGAGAGGAGTCCGTTCAGTGCTCAAGAATGACACAAGAACCCGGCTAACACCCTGAGCTATCGCAGCACCAAACAACGCTCCGATTGCTGCAAGCATCAAACTTTCTGCCAGCAATTGGCGAACTAATCTTTTGCGCGATGCACCCAACGCAAGTCGAACGGCCATTTCGCGCTGACGTGCACTTGCGCGAGCGACCATCAAGTTCGCAAGATTTGCGCAGGCAATCAACAACACTAATCCTGCAATTCCCATTAGCAACCAAAGTGGTTTTTCGTAATCTTTGCGAAGATTAGAAAGTCCTGTACTCGCTGGCAATGCGCCGAATTTGAAACCAAGATAGTTTTTCCGATCGACTGGATCGTACTTCGCGGGAGCTGTTGCTGCAAAGATTTGAGGAGAAATTGTAGCAAGCTGCGCAGAAGCCCGATCGATTGTCCAGCCTGGCTTCAGACGTCCGATTGCTGCAAGCCACCAGGCTTGATTGTTTCCGATCCGTGGATCTTCTTGCGTGATAATACTGTCCGCACAGATTGGAATTGCAATATCAAAATTGTGTCCAACTTGCGTCCCAAAAAACTTCGATGGTGTAACTCCGATCACTTCCAACGGATGACCTTCCAGCCGTATACCTTTTCCAAGAACGGATTGAGATCCACCGAATTCACGCTGCCAAAATGAATGGCTAATCACAGCTTGTGAGCCGGAACAGCCGGGCTTATCATCGGCTTCGGAAATCAGACGGCCGAGAAGTGGTTGAACACCAAGTGTGTTGAAATATTGACCGCTAACATACATGACCTGTGCGTATCGAGCTTCTCCACGTTCGCTGAGATTCAGTCGTGTTGTAAACCATGCACCCATGCTTGAAAAAGCTTGCTGTTGATCGCGCAAATTTTCCCAGAGTGCATTGGTAAGATCCGAATGATAGCCATTAAAAGAGCCGGTGCGTCCGGCAGTTGCGTTGTTAATTCGAACAACGGCAAGCTCCTGCGGATCTTTCACCGGTAAGTTGCGCAAACGCACTGCATCCAATAATTGAAAAATAGCAGTATTAGCACCGATTCCAAGCGCCAGCGAAAGGATTGCAACGATCGCAAAACCTGGATTCAATCGTAAGAGACGTAAACCATATCTCAGATCTTTACCAATACCGGAAAACCAGCTCTCATTCGATTGTTCACCAAGCACGATTTGATCGGGTTTTGCTCGTAATATTCGATGCAATTCTTCCGCGAGCTTTCCAGCGCTTAAATCTTCAACGACCGTCTTGTAGGCTGCTTCGGCGGTAGATCCACTTTTCTGAAGTTCATCATATTTATCGTTCAGATGCTGGCTTAGTTCTTCAACAATTTCGAGTTCGCGAGCTGGATCCAGTTTTAGTTTTTCAAGAAACGGTTGAATTTCTTTTCGCCAATTATGCATGTTCCGCTCCAGTAATTTGATTCATCGCTTCAACAAAATCGCGCCAGATGCTGCGCTGTTCCTTCAGCATCTTTTTGCCTTGCGTTGTTAACTTGTAATACCGCCTGCGCCTTTCATTCGCTTTTTCAACCCAGCGCCCCTGAATTAAGCCGCGTTGTTCCAGCCTGTAGAGTAAGGGATAAAAAGATGCGACATTAAATTTCAGCGCACCCCTGGAACGGGATTCAATCAGCTTGCTGATTTCATACCCATGACGCGGACGTTGTTCTATCAATGAAAGGATCAATAGTTCGGCGTTTCCTTTCTTTAATTCACGACTAAATACTGTTATTGACATATATGTCATAGCAATATATTCCTTAATCATATATGGTGTCAATACTGATAGACGTTTGAAATTGCAAAAAGGTTTACGGAGCGCGGACATCCTTGTCCGCATTAAGAGCCGCAGGCATCTTGCCTGCTCCTTTTGCGTCTTTGCGGTTATCTTTATACGCCGAATTGTTTGAAATGATGATCGAGGAAACTTGTTATTGCAGATTGTACAATTGTAAATTGTACGATTTTAAACTTGGCTCCAAATGTCCATAACAATCATAAAATTTGCAATTTGCAATCGTACAATTTGCAATATACCGAACTATTTTAGCAGTTTGTGTGGAAAGCTTTCGATAACCCCAGCTTGAGAGACCAGAACGTAGTTCAATTTCCGTTTGAGCTCTGGAATATTTTTTGACCCGCCGTAAGTTAGACCCGACCGCAGACCACCGATAATATCGGCAATGATCGCTTCTTCATCTTCACGAAACTCAACTTCGGTTGTAACACCTTCCTCGGTTTTCCAATCAGGCATCGGTCCAAGAAATGTTTCCTGTGCTTCACGGCTTGCCATGCCGCGATAAATCTTCGCCTTCGTTCCATTTTCTTTGCTGATGACCTCACCCGGCGTTGATTTTGTTCCCGCAAGCATTCCGCCAATCATTACAAAGTCTGCTCCAAATGCTATAGCTTTTACCATATCTCCCGGCATGCGAATTCCGCCATCCGCAACAATGGAGCGATCAACGCGAGCACACTCTTGAATTGCTGTGAGCATTGGCACACCAAATCCAGTTTTAAGCCGTGTCGTACATACAGAACCGGCTCCGATTCCAACTTTGATAATGTCGGCTCCTAGCGAAGCAAGATAATCAGCACCAGCATACGTTGCTACATTTCCAGCCATGATGCAGGCATCTGGAAGCATATCTCGTAGCTCTTTCAAAACGCGTCCGACATATTTTGCATGTGCATGCGCAACATCAATACAAAAATAAGAAGCGCCAGCATCCCGTAATGCTTCGGCCCGTTCAACCTCTTTCTGACCTGTGCCAACAGATACAAAAACATTCGCATCTACCTTATTAAATTCTTGAACATTTCTTTCAATCGACATGTAGCGGTGAAGAACACCGATTCCGCCATAATTGGCGATAAAATTCGCCATCTTATGTTCTGTAATCGTATCCATATTGGATGTGAACACCGGAAGCTCCAGACTCAGTTTTCCGGTCCGGTCAGTCATTGCGAGCGACACAGTTTTTCGAGATTCGTAGTGGTTGTATGAAGGGATCAAAAGAACATCATCATAAGCTAAAGCATTTCGCTCCATTTATTTCTCCTGGTCATAGTTTACATCTTTGCCGCTTTGAGTCTTCGGTGTTAAAAAACAACAAATATTGCGCTATCCACAAACATGCAATACTTATTGCATGCCCCTCTTGGTGTATGTTATTCTTGATGTATCCGTATAATGGCACGCAAGGCAGACTCAAAAACAAATAATTATTCCACCCTGGAAAAGCGTTTTATTTCGGCTCGTTCGCGACTCGGCCCGCAGCGCCAGAAATTAATTCGATCGATTCTTGATAATAGCGCTGAAACCTGTTTCCTTTCCTCCCGTGAACTTGCCAAACGTTTTGATGTGGATGCAGCAACAATTGTTCGAACTGTACAAGCTCTCGGCTACAATGGCTTTGCTGATTTTACTGTCGAACTCCGACAACACTTCCTTACACGTGTAACCGCATACACAGCATTAAAAGCAGCGGCTGAAGGAAAACAAAGCATTACCGATTTGATCGATCATAGTATTGATAAATCATTTGAAAATCTGAATACACTCCGATCCGAACTTGATCGTGATCGCGTTGTAGAAATAGCGAAAACGATTCATCGTTCACGAAAAATTCTCGTAGTCGGCGTCGATCTTGCCGCTTCCCTTGCCTACCATCTGTCGTACGGTTTAACCGCGCTTGGACTTGATGCGGAAGCTCCATCAGGGAGTGAAGGAAATTTGCAGCATAAAGTAAAAGTATTAAAAAAGAATGATTTGCTTATTGCTATCAGCTTCGGTCAATGTCTTCGTGTTGTCGTGGAAGCTGTCCACCGTGCAAAGAAAAATGATGTCGAAACGTTTGGAATTACGGATGCGAGCACAACACCAATCGCGCGATACAGTGACTCATTTTTAGTTGTATCCACAGTGAGTCCATCGTGGATTGGTTCATATGCTGCGCCAATGACATTGCTGAATGCAATTCTGATCGCCTGCGCTCATCTCAATCCAAAACGCTCCCTCACTCAACTCAAATTAACCAACAAGGAATATTCATCAGGACTACGTTGGTACCGTGAGCCAAAAACAAGCGCCAATTCGGATTAGTTAATTCTATTTGCTCGGCGTCCCTGCGGTAAATCCTAAGAGCCGGCTGGAAGCAAGCGTTACAAAATGCGATCATATTTTGTGACCATATCGCGTCACAACTATGAAAGAGTTTATCCACTCAGCTGATCTTAGAAATCGGATTGCTGCCGATTTGCAAAATACGATTCAGGGTGAAGTCCGTTTTGATGATGGAAGCCGCGCGCTTTATGCAACAGATTCTTCAAACTACAGACAAGTCCCGGTCGGTGTCGTTCTGCCAAAGTCGGAAGAAGACATTCAAAAAACACTCGAAGTTGCCAGGCACTATCAAGCTCCAATCCTTGCGCGTGGCGGCGGAACAAGTTTAGCCGGACAATGCTGTAACGTTGCCATCATTCTGGATACATCAAAATATTTCAATCGAATCATCTCTATCGATCCCGAAAAAAGGATCGCTCATGTACAGCCTGGTGTCGTACTGGACCATTTGCGCAATGCTGCCGAAAAATATGGTCTGACTTTTGGACCCGATCCGGCAACGCATTCGCATTGCACACTTGGAGGAATGATCGGCAATAATTCCTGCGGTGTTCATTCTGTATATTCTGGGAAGACTGAGGAAAATGTTCATGAGCTAGAAATACTCACTTATAACGGCTTGCGCATGAAGGTGGGTAGAACAACCGAAGAAGGACTCGAAAAACGGATTCAGAACGGACAGCAGCAGGGCGAGATCTTTCAGAAATTAAAATTGCTGCGCGATCGCTACAGCGAGTTGATACGGAAACGCTATCCGGATATCCCGCGAAGGGTTTCAGGTTATAACTTACCGCAGCTTTTACCGGAAAATGATTTTCATGTTGCGCGTGCCCTTGTTGGTTCGGAAGGCACGTGCGTTGTTGTCCTAAATGCAACAGTCAATTTAGTACATAGCCCGCCTTTCAGAGTTTTGGTCGCAGCAGCATATTCCGATATTGCTACTGCTGCAGATCATGTCCCTGACATTCTTCGTTTCAAGCCATTAGGATTGGAAGCAATCGATAGTTATCTGATTTCAATGATGAAAAAGAAAAACATGCATCCTGCAAATATAGAACTGCTTCCGGAAGGAGACGGATGGTTGCTCATAGAATTTGGCGGCGATACCGAAAAAGAAGCTTTAGATAAAGCAGGAGAATTGGAATCGGAATTCAAAAAACATGGCATGGTGAAATCAAAAATCTTTGCAAAGAAAGAGGAGCAAAGCCAGGTGTGGCTTGTTCGCGAATCAGCCTTAGGTGCCACGGCTTTTGCGCCTGGTGAGCCTCACACATGGGAAGGCTGGGAAGACGCCGCAGTTCCTCCCGAAAACCTCGGCAAGTATCTTAGAGACTTCAAACAGTTGTTGAATCGTTATGAATATGATGGTTCACTTTACGGTCACTTTGGCCAGGGATGCGTGCATACGCGTCTTAATTTTGATCTTCTTACGAAAGAAGGAATCAAGAAGTATCGATCTTTCGTTTTCGATGCAGCAGATCTTGTGATTCAGTATGGCGGCTCACTTTCCGGTGAACATGGAGATGGACAATCGCGGGGAGAATTGTTGTCGAAAATGTTCGGACCTGAATTGATTGATGCTTTTCGAGAATTTAAAGCGATCTGGGATCCTGATGGAAAAATGAATCCTGGAAAAGTTGTTGATCCTTACCGGTTGGATGAAAATCTCCGCCTTGGAGCTGAATATAATCCCGCTGTTGTTAAAACTGAATTCGCCTTTCCGCAGGATGACAGAAAATTTTCCCATGCAATGTTGAGATGTGTAGGCGTAGGTAAGTGCAGAAGAACTGAAGGCGGAACGATGTGTCCGAGTTACATGGTGACCTCGGAAGAAAAGCATTCAACGCGCGGCCGTGCGCGCTTGCTCTTTGAAATGATGCAAGGTGAAGTCTTGCGAAATGGTTGGCGCGATCCTGATGTAAAGGAAGCATTGGATCTATGTCTGGCATGTAAAGGATGTAAGAAAGAATGTCCAGCCGAAGTTGATATGGCGACATATAAGGCAGAATTCCTTTCGCATTATTATCGTGGGAGATTCCGTCCGTTGTCTGCCTATTCAATGGGCCTGATCCATTGGTGGGCTCGGATGGCTTCATTCGCTCCCGGCCTGGTCAATCATATTTCTCAAAACAGTGTTTTATCTGCAGGAGTAAAATTGCTGGGCGGAATTTCGAAAGATCGGAAGATCCCATTGTTCGCAAAAGAAAGCTTTACGAAATGGTTTAAGAGACAGCCGCTGGCTCAAGAAAAATTACGGCCAGTGATTTTATGGCCTGATACTTTCAACAATTATTTTTATCCCGAAACACTCAAAGCCGCGGTCTTCGTACTTGAGAAAGCCGGCTTTCATGTGCAAATTCCTTCCGATCCACTTTGCTGTGGACGTCCTCTCTACGATTACGGGATGCTGCAGCTCGCAAAGCAACAGCTTCAACAAATTTTGACGTCACTTGATGAATCGATCGAAAAAGGAATTCCTGTTATCGGGATTGAGCCAAGCTGTACGGCTATTTTCAAAGACGAAATGTTGAACCTGTTTCCAGATAATGACCGCGCAAAAACATTGGCACGCCAAACATTTCTTTTCTCAGACTTTCTTGAAAAGTATGCGCAGCCTTTATCCGCGTTGGTGAATCGAAAAGTGATTCTTCATGGACATTGCCATCATCGCGCCATTTTTGGAATGCAATCAGAAACCAATCTTCTAACTCAACTTGGTATCGAGTTTGAAGTGCCTGATCCTGGCTGTTGCGGAATGGCAGGTTCATTCGGTTTCGAAAAAAACCACTCCGATATATCACGTTCAATTGGTGAAAGACTTTTGTTGCCGGCGGTTCGAAGTGCGCCGGAAGAAACGTTGATCGTTGCAGATGGCTTTAGTTGCAGGGAACAAATTGCGCAATCGACATCCAGGCGTGCAATGCATTTGGCAGAATTGCTGCAAATAGCGATTCGAGGCGCGGCCTTGCGGTGATTGGGGTGCGTAAGGCCGGGCCTCGAATTGCAAGAATAACTGAGGCCCGGCCCCCGATCCCCGCATCCGCGGGGCCGGGCCTCAAAAACATCCAACTACGGCTGTGTCGGATGATGCGTATGTGTTAACGGATCATGCGGATCAGCCAGATACGGAAACGTACTGGAAAACGGAAGATCATTTGCATCGATTCCATCCCCTAACTGGTTGTTCGGTGCAATATCAAAACCCGGAACAAGAACACCTGCGACGGCTCTCAAAGAAATATCGATGATGTCATCAGCGAGTCTTCTTCCATTTGGAAAGCCTTGAAGATCACCACCCAGCACACCGAGTCTGTTCGGAGTTGCTGTAACAGGAACTGCAACATTGAGTCTCAACTGTTCGGATGGCACTACGTTTGGATCTTTCGTTAATCCTGTTACCCCTGTTAAAAAGACTTCTACTAAATCATTTCGAGGTGCTGGTGGAACGCTGATGCCATAGATAGCATTAAGTAGAGTCGCTAGTTCGGGATTGGTAACGTAAGATAAAAATTGTGCGTCGTTTTTCGGATCCGATGCATTCCAATTTTCCTTGTCGCCTAAGGGTATGACAACTTCATTTACAAGCGGTGAGCCAAGACGAGAAACCTGACGCAATTTTCCGCCGCCATTGCCGTCGATCCTTTTTGGCAAATAAGAATCGGACCAAAAGCCCATAATCGCAGCCGGATCCGCTGGATCGCTTGGAATTGTGTTATTTCTGGTTAGTTGATCGATCGGTACTTGAATCGCAATCGAGTGAACATTAAAACCGCCCAAACCATCAACACCGCCACCGGCATTTCCTGGTAATTCGCGAATTGTAAGACCGTCGAATATCGCTGCAAGATCAGCAAAGAATGGATCATCACGTTGCCCAACGAATACTTTTATGTTCGTCCCAACTGTGTAAACTGCATTCAATGCCAGGGGTGAATAATTCGGAGTTGTTACCGGTCCTACGCGTGGTGGAGGTGCGATCGCTCCGGTTGTCAAAGTCGTACGGTTTTTCTTTCCACGAACCATCACGACAGAATAGCTTTGTTCCATGTTGTAAGAAGCACTTGTAAGCGAATCGATTCCGGGCAGGAAACTCAAGAACGTATTTGGATTCTTGATGTTCGTTTGAAATGTAAATTCGAAACTAATGTCTTCTTTTGCATCTTGATTATTGTCAATGTTGATTTCGTAGCGGCCAAGTTCGTCAAGCTGATAAAAGTTAGGTCCCGAATTTGGTTCCTCTAAAGGAATGTAATTGGCAATGATGGTAACTGTATTTGGATCATCAGGGCTTCGAAAAGCATAAACATCGGTACAGTCGGACCTGGGTATCCGCCCGACTCCTGGAGCTTCACTGTGGCTCGATGCCATTACAAATGCGCTGGTTAGCAAAGCCATCATCCCAAAGAAAAAACGGTAAATGAACAACTTAATTGTCATGTTCTCTCCTTAGTTTTTTGTGCTGAGTACTGAGTCATGAGTGCTGGGGTCCTCACTCATTGCGTTATACGTTTGAAATCCCACGTTTGGATTGATCAAGAAGAAGCCAATCGCTTTTATTTTTCAGGCATATATTTGAAAGATATGATACCGACACGAATTACTGTTGATGAAATTAAGGAGCGAATGGATCGAGGTGAGCCGTTTACCTTTATCGACACACGGAATCCGAAAGCTTGGGGCGAATCAGATGAGAAACTGCCTGGTGCGATTCGTGTTCCAGCCGATGAAGTAGAAAAACATCTTGCAGAAATCCCGAAAGATAAAGTAGTAGTCAGCTACTGTACGTGAAGTCATGAAGCCTCAAGCGCTCGTGTAGCGCAGGAACTACTGGAAAAAGGCTGGAAGAATGTACATCCACTTTATGGCGGATTTGACGAATGGAAGAAGAATGGGCTTCCTGTGGATAAAAAATAAGATTGGATGCGAAACATCTATTCATACCCTTCCTAACACATACCCGGATCTATAAGACAAAACCGTTTGAATCAACCATTTATCTCGTCGCCAGTCTAATAGGAGATGAATTATCTTAAGCCTGTACTGCTGATATTTTTCATCTGTTATGTTTTCCCAATCAATGCTGCACAGCCACTGGCAACAACGCAATGGCGCGAAGATTTACATTTTATGATTCAGCAATTGGATTTAAGGCATGCAAATCTTTACAACACCATCAGCAAAGAACAATTTCTACTCAATGCGAACGCGTTGGACCGAAAACTGCCTGAATTAAAGCCACAACAGATTCCACTGGAGTTTGCGAAGCTCATTGCGCAGGTCGGAGATGGTCATACTGGAATTTTCTTTCCTTTTGATGGCCAAAGTTATCCATTGAAGTTTCCACTTGAATTGTGGTCGGCTCCGGATGGCCTTTTCATCGTTGCAGCTTCTTCACCTTTTTCAAAATACACAGGGATGAAAATCGTACAAATCAATTCAACACCAATTGAAAAAGTGAAAGAAGAGATTGAACCCCTCTTACCTTTGGACAGCCCTTTCGGATTCCATGGAATCTTTCCTCAATATTTATTGCTACCGGAAATATTGTCCGGCGTTGGAATCATTAGCGATACTTCAACAGCAACCTTTACAGTAGAAGACAGCGATCACAATAAACATTTAATTACTTTGAAACCGGTGCCTGCGGAAAACTTCAACGCACCGGAGATAATGAAGAATCAGCCTGGTATTCCGTTGTGGCTGAAAAACCTCACAGATCCATACTGGTTTGAATTTCTTCCCGAATCAAAAACTATGTATGTGAATTACAACGATGCATCCCGGGAAAAAGAAGAAGAACCCCTTCTTGCATTTACAATTAGACTCTTCAAAGCAATTGAAGAAGTTTCTGCGGAGCGGCTTATTCTAGATCTTCGTTGGAATGACGGCGGCAGCATCGAACGAACTCAGGTTCTGCTGAAAGCCATTTCCGAATCGAAGCGGATCAATCAAAAAGGGAAACTGTTCACAATTATTAGTCCGGTAACATTTTCTGCGGCGACACTCTTTCTCAGCTATCGAAAGTGGAAAAGAACTCCGTGATCTCCGTGACTCCGTGGTAAAAATTCCTAATAATTCAGACTGAAATCCAGCAGATGTCCGAAGAAAAGTACCCAGACGAAAATGATGCAAGAGATTGCGATTGCAGTATCATGCAACCGTCCCCAAAATCTTCGTGCTGGATTTGACCACGCTTTCAAAGCAAGATAAATCACGTAGAGTGATGCGATTGCTGCGAGCACTGCAATTGCTTGAAACACATTGATAATTACATCGTTTTTCGAGGTCAATGCGGAAATACTTTCAAACCCTTCAGCCACAAACAAGCCATACACAATTAGTAACAGAAGATCGATTGCGCAAACCAGGCGTATAAGCCGACGCCTTCTGTTTTCCTGTGGTGTTCGATCCAGACGAACAGCGTAGCGTCTTCTGATAATGGCTGCAACGGGCCACAAGATCAGGGTAAGCAAAAAGATTGTTAGCATGAAGCCGATCAAAACAAGGACAACCATACTGCTCTTAAGGGAAGAAACACGATCAAAAACCATAAATGGATATGAGATGATCAGACGCTTGGTTTCATTTTTGTCTTTGAATACTAGAATGTCCTGTCCGTCAACTTCTTGAAAAACGAAAGGCCTGATTTCACGCCACTTTTTCGGTTTGCCATTTAAATCTTTCAAATCAGGAATGATGATCTTATCTTCACCATCGGGAGTCACTTTAGATTGGAGGAGTGAATACGCTAAACGGAAAAATGAATCACTTCTGCGGCTGAGCTGATAATTACCACTCACCGCTTTCGCATTTTTTCCACCTTCCGGTTTTACATTGCTATTAAGAGGAGATGGAAAATATCGATCTAAGAAATGTTCCCAAACAGCAGAACGCAAACTGAACTCACCTTTTCCTCCACTGTTTTGGGAAATGAAAAAAGCTACATTTTTTTCGTGAATCAGATGCGAATCGCTATGAAATGCGACTGTGTCCCCACCATGACCGATAATTCGAAGCCCGTTGCGATTTTCTTCATAGAATCCCAGACACATCGCATTTGCCGCTTCATCGAGAATTAAGGTGCGGGTATACATTTTACGAGCGGTATCTTCACGTAAGATTTGCGAATCTCCCAGGCGCCCATAATTTAGATGCGCCATTAAGAATCGAGCCATATCCGCTCCTGTACTTGATAAGGATCCAGCCGGATATGCGGAAACAACTTCAAAATCGACAGGATCTTCTGAAGCAACTGTGTAACCTTTCGACATCATTGGTGCCAAATTCTGCGGAAGTGGTTGGACGAATGTTGAATTCGACATTCCTAACGGTTTGAAGATGGAGTCTTCAATGTATTGAGTCAAAGGCTTTCCCGCAGCGCGTTCAACAAGATAACCAGCGAGTGCTGTTCCATAATTCGAATAAGCAGGAGTTTCGCCAGGCGGAAAAATCCGTTTGGGTATATGACCTGACAGGTATTGTCCAAGCGTAGGCATCTGCTTCGGATCAGCTACAAACAAATCTTTGATAACTTCCTCAAACCCCGGAGAGTGTGTCATGAGATTACGAAGAGTGATCGGTTTGCCAAATGCATCAGGAATTTTGAAATCAAGGTACGTATTTATGTCGCGATCCAGATCCAATTTCCCTTGTTCAACTTGCTGCATCACAGCGGTCCATGTAAAGAGTTTGGAAATGGATCCTGGGCGAAACAATGTTGAATCAACAGACACCGGAACCTTTTTCTTCACATCCGCGTAACCATAGCCTTTGGAAAACAAAATACTGCCATCTTTAACAACAACAACAACGACGCCTGCAATATCATCTCTTTTAATTTGAGCCGGAATAAAACCATCCAGATACGCGCCAACATCAGCGGCTGTTAATTCCGGCGCTGGAGTTTGAGCGCTGACAATGCTCGCAAGAAAGATGAATATGAGCAGATTCAAAAAAAGAGACTGAGTGCGTGTCGTTGCTTTGTTTTTCATTCTACTGTCCTTTGCTTTATCTGATTATCGTGAATCACAAGTAGTAGGGGCGACCCTTGTGGTCGCCCGGGCCGCCACAAGGGCGGCCCCTACCAAATTAATAGCGATTAGAAATCTACTCGAAATCCTAGTTGAACCTGACGCGGACGAAATTCATCCACCACAGTGGTTGGTTCTCCAAAATTTGGAGACAACATATTTTCTACAAAACCATCAACGTTCGAACGGTTGAAAAGGTTGAAAGCTTCGACCAAGAATTCGGTTCGCGCACTGCCAAAGTCGAAAGTTTTGGACAACCTTAAGTTCACTGTCCAGAGAGATTCTCCGCGTCCTGTATTGTATTCAGTACCAGGTGGACGATCGTTCAACGTTCCATCCATATTTGTGTCGATTCCAGTAACAATATTGAATGGTGGTGCGGAGGTGAAATTTGTTGAAGCACCAAGTTTAATTCCCCATGGTATTTCGACAAGACCCGCTGCATTCAATGTGTGTGTAACATCATCGCTAGCTGATCCATAATCGTCGTCCAGATTATACGCATTTGAGACAAAGCTTTGGTGACCGTGTGCGTTGGTTTTAGTGTCTGCCAACGTGTAAGCTAGATTGACGGAGTATCGGTCGCTGAACCGTTTTTCCACACCAACTTGCAATGCTTTATATTCACTACGTCCTTCTGTCAGAATCGTGAACGCGAGCCCTATGGTTGGATCGGGTGGCACACCATTTATGGGTTGATTAGTATTCGCCAGCACAATCAAGTTATTTCCTTTGGCATACACAAAATCAGCTGTGATCGCAAGATCTTGCTTAAGTTCCTGCTGAATTCCAAAGCTTGCCGTATCTTTGACCGGAGTCGATCCAGGCACCAATGTGGACGTATCCGTAGGAAGACCAATTGGAACACCGCCTGAGAATGGATCAGGATAACCAGGCGCAAAGAGTGTTATCGTCCGAAAACGGTCTGGTTCAAAAATGGACGCGAGCAGCGGAGCATTCAACATGATTTGATCAAAGTATCTTCCATATCCACCGCGAATTGCTGTCTTCCCTTCATGCGTAGGATCCCATGAAAAATGAAGGCGCGGACCAAAATTATTTTTATCGTTTTCGATCAATATGTGATCTTCGTATTCATAACGAAGTCCAAGGTTCAAAGTTAAGTATTCATTCACCATCCATTGATCCTGAAAGTACAGCCCTAAAACATTGTTTGAAATATTGATATCAGGGTTACCACTGGAAACCTGGTAGACGAACGGGTATGTAGCAGGATTTGCCGCATCAAACGGGTCGTCGGTTGTAAAAATAAAAACGCCAGCAAAGTTTTGAGGAACGAATGCATCTAATGTAATGTGACTGAAATCAATGCCGGTTTTCAAGAAGTGGTCGCCTCCCTTATCGTTAACGTTAAAACTAAACGAATCGAGAAATTGCCATCGATCTTCTGTAAAGGATTGTGGAAAATTTGGGAGTTTTCCGCTTATCAAGCTAGGCCTGATAAGTGTCGGGCATTCCGGACAAGCCACTTCAGTTAGATCGTTGTCCTGAATCGCATACTGAAATCGCGCTTCATTGATTGCATTTTCGGAGGCAATCCATGTATGGCTAAGCGCAAAATCTAGATTGTCCTCCTTTTGGGTAACTCCGGCCTCTGAGGTAAGAACGGCACCACCGGCGTCATCGCCGATAAACGCGTTTTCAGTTTTTTGGTTATCAAGTCTGAAGCGAGCAGTCAGAGAATGATCCGCGTTTGGATGATGTTCCACTTTAACCAGAAAGCGTGGTTGTCGAAGTGGTTGATCAAAACTCGTTTCAGTTGGTAAACCTAATGATGCAAGAACAGCAGGATCGATATTTACAAACGCTGTATCATCACGAAAGTCGTGTTCATAGGATGCGAAGAAGAAAGTTTTGTCTTTAATTAACGGACCACCGATCGATCCACCAACAATGGTTTCATCAAAAGGCGTTTCTTCTGCGAACGGATTGCTGGCCGCAAGACCATCTGCGCGATAGAACAACGACAATCTTCCATGAAAATCATTGGTGCCCGATCGTGTCAGTACATTAATGATTGCGCCGGAGGCTTGTCCATATTCTGCGTTGAACTGGCTTGACATCACTTCAAATTCACCAATAGCATCAGGAGAAAAATCACCGCGACTATCGCCTAATGAATCCTGATCATTGCTCAAACCATCGATAAGAAATGTATTACTACTTCCAGAGCTCCCCGAACCTGAAACAGATGTCGCTTCCGTTCGCGCAAAAGTAACTCCAGGAGCGAGCAGCGCTAAACTGACAAAATCGCGATCAAGCAAAGGAAGATCATCAATTTGTTTGTTTGTGATTGTGGTTCCTATTGAGTTTTTCGTCATTTCAATGATAGGTGCTTCGCCTTCAACAACGATACTTTCAGTGGCTCCGCTGACTTGAAGAGAAAAGTCAATTGTTGCTTGCTGTCCTATGGTGATTGTCACGCCTCTTCTCACTTGTTGTGAAAATCCAGAATTGTCAACCGTAATTTCATAAGGACCCACGCGCAATTCTGGTATCCGGTAATAACCATTCGCATCAGTCTTTACAATACGCGAGACGGATGTATTTGTATGAACTGCTGTAACAGAAACGTCTGCCAGACCTGCACCGGAATCATCTGTGACATGGCCTTGAATGCTTCCGCCTGTTGCCTGCGCAAACGCATGCTGCGGCAAAAGTGCAATCAATAAAAACAAGGACAGGAAATAAAAAGTGGTGATAAAAGGCTTTTGTTGTGAAGAAGCAGGCTTCATATTCTCCTCCTCAGAGAGTATGCATCATTCGTTGCAATATTATGATACTTGCATCACATATTGCAATATGCCTCAAGCACAGACATCTTTGCCTTACGGAGCGCGGACATCCTTGCCTGCTAAATAAATGAATTAGTGGAGGGAGTAGGACCGCACTTAAAACAAGTGCGGTCCACAATATTCTATTTACTGTCTGACTGAAGCGTTCCCTATTACTTTAAAGTTGTCGACGGTTCTTTTTCCGTTCGCTTCAACTGTTTCCATCCATGTATCACCGTTTCTCTCGGCGATTTGACGGGTTCTGCTTCCATCTTTGTGGCTATGATCAAGGTAAGTTTTTCCAGATGTGGAATCCTGGTGCATCCGAACAGAAGTTCCATCACTATTAACTGAATAAGTATTTCCTTTGTTATCTCCAAAACCCTTCATCCAGGACTTTTCGTCTCTAATCTCGAACTGTCGGTTGCCGAATGAGTCACCACATTCACGTTCCGTCTTGCCATTCGGTTCCTTTGTTTCCTTATAATAGTTTCGGTCTTTATCCATCATTTCACGAAGCTTGCGTCCGTTGCCATTTGTTTCCAGAAACTGGCGGCCTTCGCTATCTGAATAGGTTCTTGTCGCAACTCCTTTATTATCGATAGTCCATGTACTGTTCTTGTCTGCCCCGCCTTTCATCGCAAAACCGCTGGAATCGGTCATCTCGAAACGGCGATTCCCTTCTTTATCCATCGATTCACGCTCACGAGCTCCGTTCTTGTCGATTTTTTCTTTAAATTGAGTTCCGTTAGCATCAGTCATTTCACGTTGAATGACTCCATCATCGCTTTTGGTCTCCTTCCATTCTGCTTTCTCCGGCCACTTCATATCGACAGACGGCATTTTTTTATCGAAGTTTTTGAAGCCATCTTGAACTTTAGGCTCGTCAAGATTCGGACCCTTTACATCCACGCCAGGCATTTTGAATTGTGGATTCGCTCCATACTGTGCGCGTACTTGTGCTTCACGCGCCTGACCTTCCATCTTAAGATCACTCATTTTGTCTGTGGGATCCTGCTGGATGGTGGTATTTGCAGCAATCTCGTTTGAAGCTTTTGTTTCGACTTTAGCCGCAGGTGCTGTTGTTTCGGGAAGCACAGCCGTCGCTGCGTTGCTACCAACTGATCCTATCTTACTCATATGATTTTCTCCTCGTTTTTCAGATTTCTGGATTGCTGCAGATTGCACGCTTTCCATGGATGATAATCTGCGAAATCAAGTTCCAACACATCTATCCTGAGGAGGCTATTTCCATAGTGTAGTGGGATATGGTTTTCCTCTAACTTAAGTTAGAGAGATAGAAAGCGGGCGGGTTCGGGCCCGCCCTAAATAATTTACTCGTACGCGTTTACAGCTAAGGCTGTATCGGTGAATTCCTGAAAGCGGATTACTTTACCGTTGCTGAGGGTAAATACATGTACAAAAGGACATTCGTAAGTTTTGTTTGTTGACTTGACGCGCCATCGATAATTTCCAAGGGAAACAACTTTGTCACCATCAGAAACAAATTCTTTCGGTTCAAATGTCTGCGGTTCTTGCAACTCAGCAAGAGTTGAGAAAAATTGACCTACATTCTGGCGCCCTGTACGTTTGCCTGAGAACGGAATGTTTTTCATTTCGGGCAGTTCCCATTCTACCTTTTCATCCAAAATAGCCAGAACACCATCAATATTTCCTGATTTAAAGCTAGTGTAAGCAGATTGAATGATTTTTATGTTCTCTTGATTCATTTTTCCTCCAAAACGATCTTTACTTGGCTATTAAGTAGTTTGGCATTTTTTTGATTGTTTTACAGTAAAAATTTGTATACCTTGAACGTTTGCTCAATCATGGTTAAAGCTGGATCGCCTCATAGAATTTTCATATTATCGCCGGCGAGATTAGATGGTAAGCGCGCAGGGATGCTTTTAAGCGAGCGCGCAAAATTTGATCTTGCAAATCGATTAAGAGATGTTGGCGCAACACTTGGTGAAGTATTCGCATTCTTAAGCGGTCTCTATTTCCGCGGCAAGCTAGTATATTCAACACAATTTGCTCGTCCCCCAAAAAAAATGTCCGGCGTTTTAGTGATCACGACTAATCGCGGATTGATACCAGTTGATACTGTGGTCACCGCTGAAGAATTGGCAGCTTTTGGTAAAGTTCCAATTGACCCATCGGATAAGCGTTATTTTGACGCTTTACAGGCCTCCGCAATTGCTCTGGCAAAAACACTTCCAAAGAATTGCGAAATTGTTTTGCTAGGAAGTATCAGTTCAAAAAAATACGTGGAATTGTTAGTAAAAGTATTTGGAGAACGATTACTTTTTCCTCCTTCCTTTGTTGGACGCGGTGACATGAGCCGTGGCGGTTTGATGTTGCGCTGCAGCGATTCCGGAGAAGAACTTGATTATGTCCCGCTTGCTGGCGCTGTCCGTCATGGTAAACGTCCACCCAAACTCGAACGGCGAGTCTATATACCCAAACCACAAATGGACGAAGAAAAGTAAATGCTGCTAAGCAGTCTATTGCTGTTATTGCTTGCGGCGGCTCTTCATGCGCTTGCCAACGTATTGATGAAGAAGTCGCGTGACAAGATTGCGTTCGCATGGTGGATGCTTGCAGTTACTGTTGTGATAGGCTCTCCAGCATTTTTTTTCATTCCGCACACGCAACCTCTTCCATGGGCAATTCTGGCAATAAGCGGTGTTTTAGAAGCGCTCTATTTCTTTACCTTGACCAGAGCTTATACGTCTGGCGATTTATCACTTGTTTACCCAATTGCCCGCGGATCTGCTCAACTTTTCCTTCTGCTCTGGGCAGTCCTCTTTCTTAAAGAGCGTCCAACATGGGTCGCACTTTGTGGAATTGTTTGCGTAATTCTCGGCTTGTATTTAATCAACCTTCGTTCGATTCATGATTGGCGGCGTCCACTACAAGCTTTTCGAAGTCGCGCCTCTCGTTGGGCTTTGCTTACGGGAATTTTGATATCAACTTATACGGCCGTCGATAAGGTTGGGATCCGTTATTTCCCTCCATTTATATATATCTATTTCGTTTTGTTCGTTGCTTTGATCTGTTTGTCGATACTCTGGTTCATTCCAGAAGGTCGTGCAGCTTTGATAGAGGAACCAAAAAAGCGCAGGATATTTGCAATTTTTGCAGGCGCTATTTTCGGTACGGCAGGCTACACGCTTGTCTTAGCTGCTCTCAAGATCAGTCCCTTAAGTTATGTCGGGCCGGTTCGCGAGGTTTCTGTTGTGATTGGAGCCTGGATCGGAATTCAATTTTTGTCAGAACAAGGGGGCTGGCTGCGTGTGATGGCGTCAGCCTTTGTCGTTATGGGTATCGTTTTAATTACAGTTTTTGGCTAAAGCCAACTTTTTGATGCTGAATTACGTCTAGTTATTTGCCAACTTTCGTTTTTGGGAGATTTCATGAAAAAAATCGTTATTTGTCTGATTTTCGTTCTGTCTTTTACGTCCTTGTTTGGACAATCGAAGGATCTGGAAACCCGCCGTAAACTGCTCAATGATCTTTTAAAAGAGCAATGGGATTACTCACTTGAAGCTGATCCTGTCTACGCTTCCGTGATCGGTGACAAACGATGGAACGATAAACTGTCGGACGAATCGATTTCAGGCATTAAAAAAGACTACGAAAAAACTCGTGAATTCCTGAAACGATTCGAAGCGATTGATACTTCTGGCTTTAGTGAACAAGAAGTGCTGAATAAAGAGTTGATGGTTATTGATTTGAAAAATTTAGTTGAGGGTGAGAAGTTCGAAAATTACTTAATGCCCGTGAATCAGAGATCTGGAATTCATCTTGCAACACCACAAGTTGTTTCACAACTTCCATTCACTACAGTAAAAGATTATGAAGATTACATAACACGGCTAAAAGGATTGCCGCTTTTGTTTGATCAAACCATTGAGCGGATGCGTTTAGGAATGCAAAAGAAATTAATACCGCCTCGATTCCTTTTGGAAAAGGTAGTTGAACAGTCACGTGGGATCGCTCAAAAAAATGTGGAGGAATCACCATTTGCTGAACCTTTAAAAAACTTTCCAAAAGAAATATCGGAATCGGATCAAAAACGGATTCGTGAATCCATGCTTGAAACGATTCGTACTGCGGTATCTCCCGCTTATATGAAATTCGCAGACTTTGTTGAAAAAGATTATGCTCCCGCCGGCCGGACAGAAGTTGGCATCTGGTCGCTTCCTGATGGTGATGCCCGGTACGCAAGAGCAGTCCGGTTAAGCACAACAACAAGTATGACACCGGAAGAAATTCATCAGCTCGGCTTGAAAGAAGTGGCTCGGATTGAAACTGAAATGCTGGGAATTGCAAAGAAATTAGGTTTCAACGATTTGAAATCTTTGAATGCTTCGATTAAAGAAAATCAAAACTTAAAAGCGAATACACGTGAACATTTGTTAGAGTTGTATCGCATGCACATTTCCAATATGGAAAAATTGCTGCCTCAATTGTTTGGAACTCTTCCGAAAGCAAAACTTGAGATCGTAGAAGTAGAACAGTTCCGCGAAAAAGACGCAGCAGCAGCGCAATATCAACCTCCAGCTCCGGATGGAAGCCGGCCAGGACGTGTTCAGATCAATACATACAAACCTGAAGAACGCAGCACAATCAGCGTTGAATCCACTGCGTTTCATGAAGGTCATCCAGGTCATCATTTACAGATCGCAATTCAACAAGAATTGCCCGAACTTCCGCCTTACAGACAGAATCTTTATTTCGGTTCATTCATTGAAGGATGGGGATTGTATTCGGAAGCACTTGGAAAAGAAGTCGGACTCTATAAAGATCCATACAATGACTATGGACGTTTACAAGATGAAATACTTCGCGCAATCCGCCTAGTGGTTGATTCCGGTTTGCATTTCAAGAAATGGAATCGTGAACAGGTTGTTGACTATATCCGTCAGCATTCAGCATTAGATGAAATCGATGTTCAAAGTGAAACCAATCGCTATATCTCAACGCCAGGACAAGCTGTCTCTTATAAGGTTGGACAGCTGAAAATACTCGAACTGCGCGAACATGCAAAAAAAGAATTAGGAGATCGATTTAATATTCGTGGGTTTCACGATCAAGTGTTAGGTGCAGGCCCTGTACCGCTTACAGTTCTAGAACAACGCATCGATTCCTGGATCGCAAAGCAGAGTTAATATTTTAAGTAGGGGCGACCCTTGTGGTCGCCCGTATATTCGTGAACTGGATTCGCAGGGCGGCCACAAGGGCCGCCCCTTCTGTTATCAATCAGTTCTTGTATGATGCCGCCGTTATTTTCACGCCTTCAGTATAGGGAACCGGATTGAAATTGAACTTCTTGTTGTATTTCGATGAGTCAAAGATGTAATCAAACTCATATTGATAATTCATTTCATAACTTTCACGAATATTTGAGTCAAACAATCCACCAAGCCGCAGCATCATCTTGTTTAACACTTGATATCTTGGCGGAACACCAAATTGATTAGCTGCGAGTTGAATATATTCCTTTCCTGTTAAAGGGTTTGGCGCTGTTGGAAGATGCCAGGTCTGGTTCCATGCTTCCTCGCTTTCTGCAAGAACAATCAGGCTTTTCGATGCATCCGAAGTAAATGTAAACGAATGTCGAACTGTATCATTCACAAGCCAGTTTGCTTTTTGACCTTTCGCAAATTTCTCAAACACCAGAATATTGAACACGCTGTTTTTGACTTTCGGTCCATAAAAATCAGCAGAGCGCGCGATCATTCCAGTAATATTACCGGCTTTGATTTCATCTAAAAGCATTTGAGCAATCTGGGCGCGAACTTCTCCTTTCTTGCTAACGGGTCGAAACGGAGTTTCTTCAGTCATCGCACCATGCACTTTTCCGTACATATAAACATTGTCAAAAAAAATGAGCTTCGCTCTTGCCTTTTTACATGCTTCAATTGTGTTCCTCATAATAAGAGGCCATTGCTGCCGCCAGATTTTCGTATCGTACTTCAGTCCGATAACCAAATATACAATCGCTGAACCTGCAACTGCTTCCATCGTTTGATTTGGGTCAATTATGTTGGCTGTTGCAAGTTCAGTAGCTCCAGGAATAACTTTCGGATTGCGGCTTACAACACGGACAGGTTTTCCTTTCTTTACAAGTTCCTTTGTAAGCTCTTTTCCGATGGTGCCAGTAGTTCCAAGGATTGTGTGCATACCCATAACACTCCGAACGTGAAGTCGAGCGCTTTAAGGTTATTCCATAACACTCTAATTGCAAGAATTACATTGATAATCCTGACAGGAGGAATAGCTTCCAAAGTAAGGATTACAAATTGGTATGTTATTCCATGACCGGGTCGAAGCAGGGAAATTTCTTGCTGCGAAATTAGGCAAATACCGCAGCCGCCCCGATGTTGTTGTTTTAGCGCTTCCAAGAGGCGGAGTACCGGTCGCATATCAAGTTGCCACAGAGCTTGATTTGCCTCTTGATATCTACCTTGTCCGGAAATTAGGAGTTCCGGGTCATGAAGAACTTGCGATGGGTGCAATTGCAAGTGGTAGCATTCGTGTTCTGAATGAAGATATTGTTCGCTCATTAGGAATTCCACAAACTGTCATCGATTCGGTAGCAGCATTAGAGCAGGCTGAATTAGAACGAAGGGAAAAATATTACAGGCAGGAAGAATCGCCAATCGATGTTAGAAACAAAACGGTCATCTTAATTGATGATGGGCTCGCTACAGGCGCAACGATGCGAGCCGCTGCTGAAGCCCTTAGACATCGGCGTGTTAAGCAAATTGTAGTTGCAGTCCCGGTTGCCGCTCCCTCCACGTGCAAAGAGTTTGAATCAGAGGTCGATCATGTGGTTTGTGGAGTAACGCCTGAGCCATTTTATGGTGTTGGCAGTTGGTACATGGATTTTACTCAAACATCCGATGATGCCGTAATCGACTTCTTGCAAAAAGCCCGCGGAAAAATTGCCCAAAGCTGACTTCTCGCAATGCCAATAATCCTGAGCTCGGATCTTTGTGTGTTTACGTACTACTCTTTACGTATTATGATGCTACCTAAGGATGAGCGCCCAATCGCCCTCCAGATTGCTGCTTGTAAGCACTTTTTTAATTGCAGCGTCCGTTTTGCAGCTTCAAATTGCTATCACCCGAATTTTTGCCGTCCTGACCTGGCATCATTTCACTACCATGATTATCAGTATCGCTTTGCTGGGTTACGGAGCCGCAGGCTCCTATTTGATGTCGCGGGCAAGAAAGGGTGAAACTCTCGGCATTAATAAACTTTCACGAAATGCATCGCTGTACGCATATGCAGTTATTTTTTGTTTTTTTATCGTAATTCGTGTCGTTTTTGAACCGCTCAATATTGGTAAAGACAACATTCAAATCATTAGTCTGGTGATTTATTTTGTTGCTCTCTCCGTGCCATTTTATTTTGCCGGACTTTGTCTTGTAAGCATTGTCTCCACCTATAGCGCACATATCACGCGCGTCTATTTTGCAGATCTTGCTGGAGCTGCAATCGGAAGTTTGATGAGTGTTCCAGCAATCCATTATCTTGGCGCAACAAACACCGTATTTTTGGTAGGTCTAATGGCGGGAATTTCCGCTCTTTTGTTTCAAATTGAAGTGGAGAAAAAATTTACTTTTCGGCAGATCATAAGCGTCCTGATTCTTGGAAGTATTCTTGCGATTGGACTCTATCGTGACCCATATTTAGTTTATCCTCCGCGATCAAAGGAACTCTCCGCACTTGCAAATGCGAATGAAGGGCCGGTAGGAATTGAGTGGAGCAAGTGGAGTATTGTTGCACGTCTGGATATTTCACGTTCATACGTGGGACCTTTGCTCACATTTGGCGGCAGTATGAGCAATAAATTTCTTCCTACTGCGGAGACCCGCATTGTGTATCAAGATGGAGCCGCACCCACTTCCATTTTGAGATCCGATGGTGAGATCAAGAAACTAACCTATTTGGACAAATTAATACATGCTGCTCCTTACATGATTAAAGACAATCCGAAAGTTCTGATCATCGGTGTAGGTGGAGGAGTCGATGTTTTAATCGCTCTTTACAATGGTGCATCGCATGTCACAGGAGCAGAAATCAATTCTTTGATGGTTGATGCGGTTCGCAATCGATATAAAGAGTATTCCGGAGGTTATTTTGATCGTCCAAATGTAGATATTCATGCTGCGGAAGGCAGGCACTTTTTATCAAGGGATGGAAATCTTTACGATGTAATTCAGTTAAGCGGTGTGGATACTTTTACAGCGCTTTCGCTTGGCGCATATTCTCTTTCTGAAAATTATCTATATACCTTCGAAGCGATTCAAGATTATATGAAACATCTGACTGCAAATGGCGTTTTGTCTTTTTCGCGCTGGCACATTAAGCCGCCGCGCGAGAATCTCAGACTCGCAGCAATGATGGTGCAGGCACTTGAGCAAAGCGGCGCAGCTGCTGCAAAGAACCAGATCGTGGTTCTTAAGAGTGATCATTGGGCCGAGACGATTCTGAAACGATCTCCATTTACCGTTCAGGAGATGGAAAATCTTCGCAGTTGGGCTGTACAGAATGATTTTGAGATTCTTTATGATCCATTTTCTCCAACTGACAATGAATTTAATCGGCTAATTCGCGCATCGCCCCAAGAACGAGAAGTATTTTACGAACAGTATGTTTTCGATGTCAGACCCTCAACCGATGATAAGCCTTTTTTCTTTAACTATTACAAGTGGTCCAGTCTTTTTCACAGAGAGAATGAAAGTGAAGGTTTGTACAATACACCTGTAGGCTTGATTACACTTGGTCAAAGTTTGGTTCTGGTTCTCCTTCTTGCTTTAGTGGGAATCCTATATCCACTCATTCAATCGGGAGCTGTTCCGCGTGAACGTGGTATCTCCCATGTAATCGCATACTTTGGTGCGCTGGGATTAGGCTTTATTTTTGTTGAAATTGCTTTGATACAAAAATTGACTGTGTTTTTAGGTGGGCCTACGTATTCGATTTGTATCACGCTTTTTTCACTTCTTTTGTTCTCCGGTATTGGCAGTTATGTAGCGAAACGCTGGATGGGAGAAGTTGAACATCGTCTTCCGATTCTTATGCTTGTTTTGATCCTATTGATTGTACTTGAGTCATTTGCGTTGAATTGGTTGATTCGATGGGGTCTCGGTCTTTCCATGTTTGCCCGTATTGTGCTGACGGTAATAATAATTGCTCCAATCGCTTTACTCCTGGGAATGCCATTCCCTGCGGGAATTCATATTCTTGATCATAGGCAGTCGAATTGGATTCCTCTCGCATGGGGAACTAATTCCTTCATGACAGTCTTTGGCTCTCTTCTTTCAGTTGTGTTAAGTATGCAATTGGGTTTCAGGAATGTTTTCTTACTTGCTGCCCTCATTTATGCAACAGGCTTTTTGTTGTTTCGTCCCATATTGCAAAAACATCTGCCGGTCTCTGCAAGCAAATAGAATTGGAACTCGCAGTCTAAGTGCTCCGCAACTAATCCTGTCGCTTGTGAAGCCAGCTCGTGTTGATTTTTCTTTTTATAATATGATACAAATAGTACGTAAGAATCGTTCTCTACAAAAAATATTACAGACATAGTAATAGAAAAGAGGTAAAGGAGATGATGATCGTACTTTTGAGGCTTTGTATATTGTTATTGGCTGCCTCTTCATTGATAGCTTTGATGGCTTGCATGGAAGATGACAGCACTTCAGGTTCTGGCTCACGACCGAGAATCAATTCGATTACTCCATCTCAAGTATTTCCCGGTCAGACAAACATTCGCGCAATTATTGTGGGCTCCAACTTCACTGGCTTTGAATCTGTCAATTTGGGGCCAGGTATAGAAATTCTGAAAACGAAACTGGTTAGCAGCACAGAAATTGCAATTCGTTTTACTGTTAGCCCTGGCGCATCTTCTGGGTCTCGAACAATTTCAGTTTCAACTATGGCTGGAGTGGGCGAGTTGGAAGATACTTTTTCTGTTGCTGAAAATGTTCCACCACAAGCAATTTTTTCGGCTAACCCGCCAAACGGGAACAAAGGAACAGAGATTACTTTTGATGCTTCCGGATCGCGTGACAATGATGGAACGATTCAACTTTATCAATGGGATTTTGGCGACGGAGCCAGGTCTGAGGGCAAAGTTGTAACGCATCGTTATGAGTCAGCCGGGATGTTCACTACAACGTTGACTGTAACCGATAATCGACAAAGTAAAACGAATTCAACCCGCCAGATAAGAATTGAAAATGCATTTCCTCCGGTTGCACATTTAAATGTTCAGCCGCAAGAAGGAAATACAAACACCTTATTTGAATTTGATGGATCGACAAGTACGGATAGCGATGGCCGTGTTCAAAGTTATGAATGGGAATTTGGTGACGGCGGTATTGCAAGTGGATCGAGAGTCACGCATCGCTTTTCAGAAAAAGGCGACTTTTCGGTAGTTCTAACAGTAACAGATAATGACGGGCTCGAATCATCAAAAGAAAAAAGTTTGCAGATAATTGGAGATCCGCCGAATGCAAACTTTAATATCATCCCTACAACGGGGACAACTGAAACCGTATTTACGTTTGATTCAACACCGAGCAGCGATACGGATGGAACAATCGTCGAATTCCGTTGGTTAATCGAAAACAATACGTTTACGAATCGAACTCCCCAGTATAGTTTCACTAGAGAAGGAACTTTTGAAATCGCGCTAACTGTCACTGATGAGGATGGCGAAACGGATACTTTCACAAGAACTTTAGATGTGAGAGCAAAAGATGATGACGATGATGAACCTGGTCCCGTCGAAGGCAAATGTACCACCCCAGCAGAGGGACGAGACTATCATTTATTTGAAGTCATCAGCGAAGATGAAGATGCGAAGATTGTCACGGGCCGTTTTCTTGAACCGGTAACCTGCAGCGATGTGTTTTACCTTTGTGGTGACGTACGCCGGGGCGGAATTAATGATGTCGATAAAGGATATTGGATCGGTGTAATTTGCGAAATGTATGACCTGGGAAATAACACATTCCGCATCCATCTTCGTGATGGAAAAGACTGGGTTGAAGTTGGCGAAAGAAATACTTACGTCTGGCCGCAATTCGATTGCAATCCCAATGTGGTTTGCCGTTAGTCTATTGGCGAGTTGATTGAACTTGTCGCAATGCGGTTGAATCTTTTTGAGCGGCAGGAATTTCGCTGCTAAAGATACGTTCGAGATCTTTCTTCAATTCAGAAACAGACCGGTATCGATCCGCTGGATTTTTTTCTAACAATTTGTGGATGATTTGGTCCAGCTCCGGTGAAATACTTTTGTTTCTTTCAGAAGGCGTCACGGGATTCTCTTTAATCTGCTTGAACCCGATTGCAATTGCAGATTCTCCGGTAAATGGCACAGATCCAGTGAACAGTTCATAAAGGATAATTCCTATTGAATAAAGATCTGCCCTTTCATCCACCTTTTTGCCTGCGACTTGTTCTGGAGCCATGTATTCAGGAGTCCCCATAATCAATCCAGTTGCAGTCATTCCTTCCGCGTGAGTTGTTGAAGCCAGACCAAAGTCGATGATTTTTAGCTGTCCTGCAGCATCTACAATAATATTTTGAGATTTCAGATCACGGTGGATGACACCCTGTTTGTGAGCGGCTTCAACTCCATCACAAATTTGTGCAGCAATTTGAAAGCCTTCGATCATCGACATTGCGCCATTTTTCCGGATTACTTCCTTTAAGTTTGAACCATGAAAATATTCCATTGAAACATAATTCAACCCGCCTGTTTCAAAGATATCGTGAATTCGAATGACATTAGGATGAGTAACACGGCGTGCTGCAGAAACTTCCCGCTTCATCCTTTCAAGCGCTTCTGAATTTGTACTGAGAATCGGCGAAAGTATCTTAATCGCAACTTGCTCGCGAAGTTGTTTATCATGCGCTTGAAATACAATTCCCATCCCACCTCTTCCGAGTTCTTTTAAAATTTGGTAGCGGCTCTCAAGCACCGATGTAATGTTCAGGAATGAAGTTGGAAGCTGACTATTTTCACCAGCATCAAACGTGACCAATTTACCTGAGGAGAGTGATTTTTCAAGCTGAACATTAATTTCAGTATCAAGACGGCAGACAAGTGATTCCAGATTTTCAAGCCGTTCAGTCATAGCTTTCAATTCTTGACTGTCTTGTGTTTTTGGTTGGCTGCGGAAGAGTTCGGTTATCCTGGGAATTAGAAGCACGATCAAAGCCATAAAGAAGGTGTAGAAGAGGATGCTACTTTCGCCATGCTTGCCATACATGATAGCGCCCATGAAAGCAATGAATCCCACAACAGCAGTCCCACCATGTTTTTCGATCACTGTATATTGATGTTCGTCTAGCTTCTTTTTTCGGCTCATATGTTCATTATATTACGTCGCAATGACGTCGATGTTCTAGATCAAAACAATTCATACGCTGCCGCAGCAATCTCACCCAATGCTTGCCCGCAAATATCACGAACCGCATTTGGTTCTGAACCGACTGGCACAAAATTCACAAACAGAGCAAACGCCAGACGTTTTCCACTTTTTGTAATCATATAACCTGCGAGAGCTTTGCTATCCACCAGCACTCCGTCATGCAATAGATCTGACCGTGTATATGTTCCGGTTTTTGCGAAAACATGACCTGCTGCCGGTGAATCAATTTGAATTTGAAACAATGTTCCATCTTTCCCAAGGATAGGAAGAGCTTGATGAAAGATCTGGGAATTTTTTCCTTCACTCATGTATGCGAGGTAATTCGTCATAAATTCCGGAGTAAAGTTCGCTGAACCTCCAGCACCATCGCCTTGTGACGCGCCATCTACGTTCAGTTTCGCCTTAGAAAGGAACTCACGCATCAAATCAAACCCAGCTTGAGGCGCTTCTTTTTTTGCGATCAATGATGCAAAAAGATACGGCATCATACTGGCGTGAAGATTTTGGCTTACTTTCAAAATTACTTTTGCTTCCTCTGACATTGGAGCTGACACGTGTTCAGCAACTTGATTTTCGGAAGAGTAGAATGCAGATGTTGCTTTGAAATCAGGTTGATCTTCTTTCAATCTTGGATTCGCGATGACTCCTGCTTCACGCAATGCTTCACTCAAAACGATTTCCGCAAATCTGGTTGGATCCTCAACCGCGTGACTATCCAAAATTGTAGGCCCACCGGCCGGTGTGCTTCCTGTAATTGTTACAGTCCTGGATCCGTCACTATTTTCAACGTCGGAATCGCGACTAAAGTCTGCATTAGAATCATTCTTCGCTGTCACAACTTTGTTGATAACCCTCAGATAAGAAGTAATTGGTGAAACTGTAACTACGGCGGGAGCATTCTCGGTCGCGCCGGGGGAAATAAGTAGATCGACAACATTATCGTTTACAACAATCGGTGAAAGAACTACGCCCGTACCTAATTCACGTTCCCCTTGCGGAAATAGTGTTGCATCCACGATGACTCGCCCTGAAATTCTTTTGATTTTTTTGTCTGCAACTTGCTTTGCTAGTTTACGAATCACTTGCAATGGATCACCTATACCCCGGCTGTGTTCGCCGCCGTATGAATGATCCTGATTTTCAAATGCTAGCGAACCATCTTCCATGATCCTTCCTGACAGATTGGGATCGCCGCTTGCAACAAGAATCAGATCGCCTTCCAGGATTCCATCAGCGGTGATTGGGCCGGTACGGTAGACGCGTGTAGTAAAACGATGATCAGGACCGAACAATTCAAGAGCGCTGCCAGCTGTAATCAGTTTCGTTGTTGAAGCAGGGATAAAAAATTTGTCCGCATTCATCGAATAAAGCGATTTTTTGTTTTCAACTGAGATGAACTGAATTCCAAAAAATGCATGCCGAAATGCAGTCCGCTCCATAATCTGCTGAAGCTTTTTTTCAAATTGATCGGCTGCGGCTGCGGAAATTCCGGCAAATAGAAATATGATGCAAAAGTACGCTGATACTTTTTTCAACATGGATCGCCTCCAGGTTTTTAAAGATTTATTGTAACCACATCCAGTGAGAGGGCCTACTATGAATCTGTTTAACGCCGAGTTCGACGAGTAGCCGGAGACGAATTAAAATACTCTAAAGATGCACTCAATAAGAACAATGGAGTTCACTACAAAATGACATCAAAGCTTTTACTCAATTATTATGAAAACGGTATCAACAATCTGGTTCAAGAAATCTCACTGTTTAGGAACGAAGAGGATTTGTGGCAATTGAAAGAAGGAATTGCCAATTCTCCGGGAACGCTGACGTTGCATATCACTGGCAACCTGAAGCATTTTATCGGCGCGCAACTCGGGAAAACGGGGTATGTGCGGCAACGTGATAAAGAGTTTTCGGACAGAAACGTATCCAGAGAGAATTTATTGAAGGGACTGCTTGAAGCTCTTGAAATCGTAAAAACCACGCTGCCGAAATTATCTGATGAGGATTTACAAAAAGATTTTCCAATTCCTTTCTTGGACAAAATCCGTCCCACGATTGAAATTCTCTTTATTACCTACGGTCATTTAAATTATCATCTTGGACAGGTCAATTATTACAGAAGGATAACAACCTCTTCTTAATCTTCTGGCTCCCTCCACGCTATGTGGCTATGATAAAAAAGATCGGCCTTCCGCTATGAGTGCAAAGTAAATCTTCAACAGTGGCAGGTCCTTTGGAGGCACATATGTGCGGGTTGGCGCGCGATTTCCTTTACAGATTGTTGCTGATCATGATACTGATGACTTCACCGATAGTATTTGTGCAATCTGGTGCTGCAGAAATAGAAGAGCAGCAGGGTGGCGGTTCCGAGCCTCAGACAAGCGAAGCGGAAGTGGATGAGTGGGCAAATCGCGTGATGGCCAACGACCCAAAGGTTCGCGCAATTGCAGAAGCGGCGCTGGTCCAAGGGTCGGAGCGATCGCTGCCCATGCTGAGACAATTCCTCAACCGGCATGATAACGACCTGCATCTGGCGACTTTTGAAATCATCAGGCGGATCGGTCCGCCGGCAATTCCGCTCCTGGAGGATTTGCTTCGGCACGAGTGGGCGTCCTTCCGGCGCAGCGCCGTTGATGCCTTGATCGATCTGGCACCCGATACAGAACGGATTCAACCGGCGTTAAGACTGGCACTGACCGACGAGGATTCCTACGTCGCAGGCGATGCTGCACGCGCCCTGGGCGCGTTGGGAAACAAGGCCAGTCCTTCGGTAGATGCTTTAATAAAAACTCTTTCGCACAGGGATCCATACGTTCGCATCTATGCAGCTGAGGCATTGGCGTCCATCGGTCCGAAGGCGGACTCAGCGACCAAGGACCTCGCAAAAGCTGTGGGCGATCCGATTCCCGGAGTTCGATGGGCGGCGTGTGAAGCACTCGCAAACATCGGACCGGCCGCGCAATCCGCTGTGCCGCAGTTGATCGAAGCATTGAAGGATGAATTCCTCTACGTACGCATCTTCGCGGCCGGTGCATTGGGAAGCATTGGACCGAAAGCACATTCGGCCCGGGACGCGTTGAAAACAGCAGCAAAAGATCCCACACTTCGTAACGAAGCTGAGTGGGCTTTGAATCGAATTGCAGGCATAGAGTCTGGAAGGCCTGTCATCTCACCCGCTGTTCCCGCGCCTCCCGCTAGCGCGCCCCAACCCCCCACCATGGTAGCTCAAACGGGCAATCCTCCAGTTGACTGGGATACGGCCACAGGACGGAATATAGCTTGGAGCGTCGAGTTGGGAAATGACACGTTTGGCCGTCCCGTGGTTGCTGGCAATGTTGTCTATGTCGGTACCGACAACGCAAGGCAAATGAACCCAAACTTTCAGGAAGAATCCGGCGTGCTCATGGCATTTCAGATGTCGGATGGCACGTTCCTTTGGCAGGATGTGGCCCCGCGAGTGGAGCGCGGCCTGCGGGAGTTCCTGCTGCCTTCGACTACAAGTGCGCCGTATGTGGAAGAGAACCGGTTGTACTATGTCACTGCCGAGTGCCAACTCCGTTCCCTCGATACGCAAGGCTTTCGCGATGGCGAGAACAATGGTCCGTATCGAGAAGAGGCGTTCCAAGACGACGCTGCTGCCGACATCGTTTGGGAACTGGACATGTGCGGCCGCCTGGGTGTTTTTCCGCACGAAGCTTCCAACAGCGAAGTGCTATCGGTGGGTGATCTTTTAATGGTGTGTACTTCTAACGGCCAGAATGAAGGTCATACGCTTGTTCCATCGCCGCGCGCCCCAAGTCTGATCGCGGTGAACAAGCACTCAGGCGAAGTGGTCTGGCGCGCCATCGGCCCGGGCAAAAACGTGCTGCACGGCCAGTGGTCCAGCCCTGTTGCAGCCAACGTCAACGGACGAATGCAGGTACTTTTCGGTGGAGGAGATGGCTGGCTGCGCGGTTACGACGCGGCGTCAGGTCACGAAGTCTGGCGATTTGACGGCAATCCGAAAGACTCCCGCTGGCTTCCTCGCCCCGGCGTTCTTTCGCGCAGCTCTATTATTGCTTCACCGGTATTCGCCGACGGCCGCATCTTCATTGCGATGGGGCAGGATCCTCGACACGGCAACGGTCCTTCGTTTGATTCATGCGATCAATCCCAACGGCCAAGGCGATGTCACCGAGAGCAGGCTCCTCTGGACTTCTCGCGAGGTCGGCCGGGTCGTGGGAACGCCAATCGTGAAGGACGGTCTGCTGTACGTTGGAGATCTGGGTGGAACAGTTCATTGTCTGGACGCAGCTACTGGTGCACTTGTCTGGAAGCATGAGACGAACGAGGCCATCTGGGGATGTCTCCTCCTTGCCGGCGACCGGCTTTATGTTGGAAACGTTGAAGGCAGCATGACCGTTCTTCGTGCCGGACGGCGAAAAGAATTGTTAGCGCAAATGGAAATGGATGCCCCGCTTTATTCGCGTCCGGCGCTCATCGGCGATACGCTCTATCTTGCAACCGCTTACCAGTTGTACCTAATAGCGGCAAAACCCTCTGAGTCTCTGCGGTAAAGATTTATTCGTACAATAAACTAATACCTACATACTAATATGATAAACGAAGAATCCTCTTTGGCGTAATTTATTTTCCTCTTCAAAGTGTTGACATAGCGTCCGGGAAGATTGTAAACTCTTTCCCACATTGGGAAGGGGGGGAAGTTTCTGTCACCGGGAAACCGGGCATCGTCATATCCATCCTTATTCGTCAATCAAAATTCAAACTGTGGGGGATTCATGTTTCAAATTCAAGTACGCCTGATTTGTTTTGTTTTGGTTATCATTGCGCCGTTTCTCTGCTTTGCACAAGAGGACATCAAGTTGCGCAACGACGCGTCGGAAGACGTAAAGCTAGGGAAACCGGAAGTTCCGCCAAACGCGCCGGACGGCAACTTGACACTGCTAGTCGAGCTTCAGGGGAAGCCGGCGGCACAAGTTTACGCCGAGAAGATGCGCAATGGAGCGCGGAGGGCGGCCGCTGCCACCGCTGTTGCAAAATCGATGCAAGAGATTCGCACTCAGCAGGATGCGCTGCGGAAGAACTTTACGAAACTTGGAGCAGTCGAGTTATATGCAGTGCAGCGCGTGCTGAATGCGATCGTAATCAGAGTGGACGCGAGCAAAGTTCGCGAGCTTCAGAAACTGCCAGGCGTCAAAAAGGTCAGCCTTGCCCCCGTACACTATATCGAGAATTCCACGAGCGTCCCTTTTATCGGCGCGAACACGGTGTGGGACTCAACCGGGACTCTTTCGACACTTGGGCTCACAGGCAATGGAATTACAATCGCAGTGATCGATACCGGCGTCGATTATGTACATGCAAATTTCGCAGGTACTGTGAATTACACCGGACAAGATCCTAATGTGATCAACTCTGATGGCATTACATTTCCCACAGCAAAAGTAATTGATGGATTTGATTTCGCAGGTGACAGCTATAATGGCTCTAATATTCCGGTTCCGGATTCGGATCCCACCGATTGCAACGGTCACGGATCACACGTCGCAGGATCCGCTGCCGGCACCGGCGTGGATGGGGGCGTCACCTACACTGGCGGCTACGATAATCTCACTCCAGCCACTCTTGCCGGCTTCGAGATCGGTCCGGGTGTTGCGCCGGAGGCTTCGATCGTAGCTCTGAAAGTCTTCGGTTGTTCAGGATCGACCAATCTCGTTCTCCAGGCAATCGACCGTGCCGTGGACCCGAATGGCGATGATGATTTCAGCGATCACTACGATGTGATCAATATGTCACTTGGTTCAAGCTATGGCTTTGCGGGATATGAAACAGCGATCCCCAATGCTGTGGCTGTGGGTGTAATCGTAGTAACTTCGGCCGGCAACTCCGGCGACACTCACTACATTACCGGCACGCCGGGCTCCGTCACAGAATCGATCAGCGTTGCCGCATCATTGGACAGCGGATTGTTGAACAACGCGCTGGATGTTGACACGAATGCAGATAACGTTGTGGATAACAGGTACTATGCTTTGCATCAGTCAAATTATTCTCCTGCGATTCCAGGAACGGCTCCGCCAGCGCTTACACTGCTTCAGAAGCCAACCAACGTACTTGGTTGCAACGCTATAGACTTTGCAACGTTTACTGCAGGGAATGTCGCTTTCATAAACAGGGGCACCTGCAGCGGAAAACTAAAAGCTTTCAACGCCCAGACAGCCGGCGCAACTGCCGTGGTGATCGTGAACACCGATAATAATCCCGTATCGTTGGCGGACGACGGTGCTGTAGACCCGGTCACGATTCCGGTTGTAATGATTGCATTGGACTCAGGCACTGCAATCAATCCTTTCATCGGCACTGCAAAAGGCCAACTTATTGAAAACGGAGGAAACTCCGCGGACATTCTTGCAGCCTTCTCGTCCCGCGGACCTCGCCGCAGAAATCTTACCGGAGAATTGCTGCTAAAGCCCGATATTACTGCTCCCGGATCCAATATCCTTTCAACGCGCACCTGTTACACAGGTACCTGTGCTGGAAATGAAGGCGCTTTCAATAGCGGAACGTCCATGGCTTCACCGCATGTAGCAGGAGTTATGGCATTACTACGCGAACAATATCCCACATGGTCTGTTGAGGACCTGAAAGCCCTGGTGATGAGCACCGCAACACATGACGTGTTTTCGTTGAGCACTGTCACGGGCGGATTGATAGCACGGTTTGGAACGAGCCGTATCGGAGCAGGCAGAGTCGATGTCGAAAACGCAACAACTGAAGAAGTCATCGCGTACGGCACTGATAATCCGGCAGCTGTGGGAGTTACATTCGCCGGAGATCTCTTTCTGAACAACGCAGGTCCCCAAACAGAAAATAAAACCATCACGGTCGAAAACAATACAGGGACTTCGGTGACGTATAACCTCTCTATCGACACGGTCAACGATGCCACTGGTGTTGCTTTCAGTGTAAGTCCCAGCTCCGTTACTGTGGGCGCAATGAGCACGAATACTTTTACCGTGACGACTACTTTCACACCATCCGCAATGACCCATGTCATGGATGTGAATAGCGCCACCCAGCAAGATACCTTTTTCCGTCATTGGATCACCGAAGAAACGGGATATGCGGTACTCGATGCTGTGTCCGGAGCAACTGTAGATTTACGAGTTCCACTTTATTCTGCGCCGCGCCCGGCGTCTGATATGGATTCCCCAACACAAGTGAATACTGGCGCGTCCACGGGAGTTGTCAGCATTCCACTCACTGGCGTTCAGGTGAACCAGGGCGCGGGCACAACTACGTATCGCAGCCGCGTCAGCGCGTATGAGCTTTTGCACACAAGTCCAGAAGTGAATCCCGGACCTGACGCATGGGATGGCGGTGATATACAGTATGTCGGAGTCAGCAGCGATGTCCCGGTCGGGGGCACCCGCACGTATTTCGGTCTCTCCATGTATGGAAACTGGGATACACCCGCGATGCGACATGTGTGGCTATGCCTCGATCTGAATCAGGACGGAACCGGCGGCGCGTTTGGAGACGGCACTGATTGGTGCATGGTAGCAAGACCGAACGTTAGCGGATCCAGCTCCCGCGATACTTTCATGGTTTTTCTCCGGGACATCAACAATTTTCTTGGCTCCGGGGCAGGTGCAGAATTCAGCATAACCGAGTATCAGCAGATCAATCCATCTGTTATGGATACCAACATCTTCAACAACAACGTGATGTTCCTGGCTTCAGGAACCACGCCGGCCTATTGGAATACTCTAATAGGAGCTGGGACCGTAAAATACACAGGCGGAAATACAACAGATCCTGGTCAGGCTTTCGATTTCAAGCTAATGACATTTGATTTTAACGATCCCCTGGCGAATCCTCCGACTGTATTCACGGATACGACACCGTTGTTGACCTTTGATCCGACCAATTCAAAATTTTCCCCGAATGAGGGGTTCTTCGGCGTTGCCGGACGGATGATCCCGATCGTGGATGACCTTAACGCAACCGCTTTCGATTGGATTTTCAATCTTTCCGGCGAGCCGGATGGGAATGCTGATATCCTGATGCTCCATCACTATAACCAGTCCGGTGATCGCGCGGACCTCGTCACGATTCAAGCGCCGCCTTCCGTGCCGGTCCTGCTTTCTCCCGCAAATGGCGCAACAATAAACGATTCAACTCCGACATTTGATTGGACTGATTCCACCGGCGGCGGTGGTGCAACGCAATACCAGATCCAGGTAGATAACAACAACGATTTCTCCAGTCCGGAAATCGATACCAACGTTGCTGTCTCCACATTCACGCCTGGAAGCGCGCTTGCTGATAACACATACTTCTGGCGCGTGCGCGCGTTCGCAGCGGGCGCCTTCAGCGCGTGGTCTACCGTGTGGTCTTTCACGATCGACACAACTCCTCCATCCGTTCTCACAGTCGCCGGAGCCGGCGCAGGCAACGGAACCATGACGGACACCACACCCGGCGGCACGATCAACTGCACCAGCACCGGAGGAATCACATCCAACGACTGTACCGAAACCACTGCTATCAGCGCCAACTACGCCGTCGTTGCCACACCTGATCTCGGCTTCGAATTCGGCGGATGGACCGGCTGCGATTCTGCTTAGTACTACAAATATAACAAATGACACATGCAACATTGCCGTGAATCAGAGCAGCCTTACCATAACGGCTACCTTCACCCTACACCCGATTCTCACAACGGCCGGCACAGGCACCGGAAACGGAACGATGGTGGACACAACACCAGGCGGAACGATCAACTGTAGCAGTACCGCTGGTACAGAATCAGGAGATTGCAGTCAACAGGCAGACAGCGGCACAGTCTTCGCGATTACCGCATCACCGGATAGCAACTCCTTTTTTGATGGTTGGACCGGATGCGATTCCACATCGGGAGCCAACAACGAAATCTGCAATGTGACCTTAAGCTCCGATACAACAGTCACGGCCGAGTTTGAAACTATTCCATACCTGCTTTTCGATGACTTCGAAGATGGTGTAATGGATTGGGACGTCGTTAAAGGTTCGTGCCAGGAAAATTCCGGCGCGCTTGTTTGCACCGGCTCCAGCAGGGCGCAGGTCTTCGCGCCCCTACCATGGAGTCCATCAGGAGTGTTCGGCTGCAGCACGTGCACCGTTGAAGTAGATCTCCAGTCATCCGGCGGCATATTCGACAAAATCATTTTGGATTGGAGACAGGACAAACAGAATGGCGTTTCGCTGATTCTTAGGGAACGACTTAACAAGGTGATGTTCAGGCAAAGATCCGGCGGAGTACTCGTGGCCAAGAAATCCGCACCATTCCAGCTTGATCCCGGAGTCACTTATACAGTCGGCCTCCAATACGATGGCACCGCGTTTGTGATTTCAGTAAACGGACAGGTAATAATGACTGTCCCCGCCGGACCCGTGCCGGCCTCATCCAATGTTAGTTTCAAAGTTGTGCAAACAACCGCAACCATCGAAGAAATCCGAGTAACTGAGTAGCGTTCTTAATTTTGTGAGGCGGGCCTTAGTGCCCGCCTCATTCCTTTGGTCTCTGCGGTAAAAAATTACTCGACAGTTACGGACTTCGCCAAATTGCGTGGTTGATCCACATCGCAACCGCGGCGGATTGCAATGTAATACGCAAGGAGTTGGAGAGGAATGACAGTCAAAATTGGAGTCAGAAGCGGATCCGTATCAGGAATAAAGAAAACATCATGAGCGATATCACGGACACTTTCTTCACCTTCAGTTGCAATGGCTATTATTTTCCCTTCACGCGAACGCGCTTCATTTACATTGCTGCAGATTTTTTCAAAATGTCTGTCTTTCGGCATTAATGCCACAACAGGCATTTTCTCATCGATCAATGCAATAGGACCATGTTTCATTTCACCGGCTGGATATCCTTCCGCATGGATATATGAAATTTCTTTCAGTTTGAGAGCGCCTTCCAATGCGATTGGATAATTCAGGCCGCGTCCAAGATAAAGGAAATCGGTGCAGTTGTGATATTTCTTTGCAATTTCTTCAAGCGATTCGTGTCTTTCCAAAATTGCTTCAACAAGATTCGCAATCGTTGTCAGACCCTGGATTCTTTCAACCCGTTCTTGCACACTCAAAGTATTCCGCAGCTCAGCCAAATAGAGTGCCAAAAGATAAAATGCAGTGAGTTGAGTTGTGAATGCTTTTGTAGATGCAACTCCGATTTCGGGTCCGGCATGAGTCAGCAAAGCACCTTGCGTTTCGCGAACAATCATACTTTCTGCAACATTCGTAATCGACAAAGTTAATGAGCCAAGTTTTTTTGCTTCACGAATCGCAGCAATCGTATCTGCCGTTTCACCAGATTGAGTAATTGCAACTGTAAGCGTTCCGGGTTGAATGATTGGCTTGCGATATCGAAATTCGGAAGAGATATCGACTTCAGTAGGAATACGCGTCAGTTCTTCCAGTAAGAATTTACCAACAAGTGCCGCATGCCATGAAGTTCCGGCAGCGATTAGATTAATTTTTTGGACTGCAGCAAGATCTGCTTCACTGAATTGAAATCCATTCAGATGAATTTTGCCTGATTCGAGTGAAAATCGATCGACAATTGTTTCACGAATCGCGCGGGGCTGCTCAAAAATTTCTTTGAGCATGTAATGTTTATATCCACCTTTTTCAGCTTGAACAGGATCCCAATTAACCTGGTGCGGTTCACGGTTCACGGCCTCACCATTGAGCGATACGATGCGTGAACCTTCCGGACTAATGATTGCCATTTCCTGATTGTCCAGGAAAATAAATTCCCGCGTATGCTGCAATAGCGCAGAAACATCACTCGCAATAAAATATTCATCCTTTCCAATTCCAATTACGAGTGGAGGGCCATTCCGCACTCCAATAATCATGTTGGGCTCATCGACACTTAAAGCCACGATCGCATAAACGCCACGAATTTCCGCAAACGCTTTCAAAACTGCTTTTTGTAAATTGCCTTCGTAATATTTTTCGATTAAATGCGCGACGATTTCCGTATCGGTTTCAGTTACAAAACGATGGCCATCTTTTATCAGCGCATGCTTCAACTCAAGATAATTTTCAATGATGCCGTTATGAACAACGACGATGCGATTCTTACAATCACGATGAGGATGGGCATTCTCTTCGGTTGGACGCCCATGTGTAGCCCAGCGCGTATGTCCAATTCCGTATAGACCACGCACGGGATTCGTCTTTAAGACATCTTCAAGATTGGTAAGTTTGCCAGCGGCACGGCGAATAACCAATTCGCCATCATTTACTACAGCAATACCTGCTGAATCGTAGCCGCGATATTCCAATCGCTTTAAGCTATCGATTAAAACTGGAACAACTTCCTTCTTCCCGATATACCCGACGATTCCACACATGGAGCAATATTGTAACTACTATATGCCCGCCAGGCAAAGCAACAACTTCTTCGTCGAAAGAAAACAGTTATTTCAGCAGTTCCTTCTCCATCGTTTCATATGCGGTCTTTAATGTTGGGCCCATGTCGGACTTGAGCTTATTAATGAAAGGCTGATCCAAGTCGCCCTTTTCATACCATTCGTGTTGCTTGATCGCGTCATCACCGGGGCCGCTATAATCTACTCCTGAAAAATATCGTAATTCAGCAACATGAGCTAAGTCGTCGATTTGCGCTTCCGCAACCCTGGTACTTTCCTTATCCATTCGTTCTCCCTGAATTACTTTTACTACGTTTGGATGGAACTCTAAATTCGACTCATGTTTCCAATCCATAATATTTTCACGGATCGTCTTTTTTAATTCTTCTTTCGTTCCAACAAAACCTTCTGCTTTCAATTTTGATTTGATTTCACTTCCTTCTTTAAAAAACTGACCTGCAGTCGGATCGAGAATCAATGTTCCCTTTTTTGTAGGAACTTCAACGAATGCATGATTGGCTGTGAAACGGATCTTTGCTCCTTCGATTCCTTGTTTTTTCAATGCCGTCATGAGCATTCCTGCTGCAAGATTACAGGTTTCTTCGGTGGTTCCTAAACCTGATTTCTCCAGCCCTTTCATAATTGCGGGAAAAGCTTTTTCAGTGGCAAATTTTCTAACCTCTGCATCGCTCTTTAAGTTTCTTTCAACGAATTTTGCTTCGCTTGCGCCTCCGGTTTTGGGCTTATCTACTTGAGCAAACAAAGTTTCTTTCCGAACTGATGCCTGCAAATCAGAATCACTTTCGCGTGTTTTAGCTTCTTGTTTGACGCTCTTATCTAGCGTTATTGGAGATTCAGCGGGTGATTGCGCCGGGCTTTTGATTTTCTCGTTTGTTTCGGCACCTGGAATCTGACCTGTATAAGGACTTGATGACGTTGATCCAACCTTGTTCATGTTACCTCCAAAGAAATTCAACACTTCTCATTATCGAGGCACGAACAAGAAGCAGGCTGGTCCCATGGACAGGGTTTTAGACCTAACTTTAGTTGGTGCAAGACGTTTCATGTTGTGAAACATGTTTCACGTTATGAAACGTCTCCCAGAAAGCTGCATTAATTAATTACGGAGTCGGTAACGGCTTATCACATTTGCACGCAGCACTGTCCTTTCCTGCGCAGACATTTGGTACAACGACGCATGTACCCCTTCCTAGATCCGCACGCTTGCATTCTTTATCACAGTCAAATATTTCCCGATCTCCGATCGCACCATGGCAAGCCGAAACAGTCCACTCGATGATTTCCTTAGGATTTTTCGTCCCGCAGATATCACCCAGAAAAAAATTCTGGTTTTGCGCGCAAGCAGCATCTTTATATTCGTAATGACATCCGGGTGTCCAGATATCGTTACCCGTATCTCCGGAGTCATTAAAGTGTAGTCCGCCTGTTTTGCACACTCCGTTATTCAACATGCAATCTTTGCGATCTTTACAATCTGCGCAAGATTTTTCGCAAAGCTCCGGTTCGCGGCTGCATACATCTTTGGTAAGAGTGACTGGTGCGGGAAATTCGGAAATGTTCGGATGTTTGGATGAACATCCAATCAGCAGCAGAACCGCAATGAACCCAATAGCAGATTTCATTCCTCCTCCTTGATGCAACCTAACCTTTCATTGCACATTTTAACGCTCTCTGCTTCAAGTGGGAACGAGCAACAAAGTATTGATGACAGGTTGAATATACGGAGTTCAAACCTAACTTTAATAGTGGCGTCCATGGTGAACCTCCTGAGTTAATTTCCACTGGAGGTAACTATGAACAAAACTTTATTTGCTTTTTTATTTCTGTTTGTATGCTCCGCATTTGCGTTCGCACAGACAGATCAACAGAGACCTGAAGATCAGCAAAAACCTGAAGAGCAGCAGCAGATGATGCCTCAGGATCAGCTACAGGCTCCAACAAGCCAAAACCAGCAGCTCACCGGCGTCATTCAAAAGATTGATCTTGTAAAGAAGACAATTACGCTGAAAGATGAGCGTTCAAGAACAACCCAGGATCTCGAGTTCAACGAGACAACAACTTTCAACAAGGCAGGACAGTCGATTACTGTAGACCAACTACAAAAAGGCGACAAGGTTTCATTGGAAGTAGATTCTCAGAACCTTGTAACGAAAATGGAAATAACACCTCCTGATGATGCGACTCCGCCTGAAAACAAGCAATAAACACTTGGTGGCTTAGTCAAGAAGTCATGGGAGATTCACTAATTGTGAATCTCCCTTTATTTTTCTTACGTGATCCGTCCCCCTCAAACAAACATCATTGCCCTAATCATCGACTGAAACTCAGCGTTCAGTAGGCTTATGATATCCTTAGACCGACGAGAGCGGGAGGGCGATCATCGAATGAAATTGAAATCAGATCCGGATAACGAATTTCCCGGAGGCGTTATCGGATCGGGTTCAGAATTGCGGATTGAAAATGGCGCAATTTTACTCGATGCTCATGAAGACGATATTCTATTCCTCAGTGAAGCAAATGGCAGCCTTTCTATTACGGTAAATGGTGTAACAGTAGAGTTGGGCGATTTTGAATCTCAGAATCTGGTTGTTCGAAGTAACCCGGCCAGCGTGGTAGCAGATAATAGCGTTACGATGGTAGTCAAAGGTTTATTTCAACGACCATTGGACCACCCAAAGTCAACATCAAAAAGCGCCGGTTTTGCCTTCCGCGGTCTCTACCGAAAATGGGAATTGAACAAATTTTTCAAGACTCCTAAAAAGAACTGAAATTTCAATAGCGTGACTTCTGAAAAACATGAACTTTTCGACATCAATCCTGTAGTCGTACTCCAATTTCTCACAATTGAAGAACGGGATCGTTTATTGCAGTATTTTCAGACAGGCGAAAAGGAGTCCGGAAAATTACGCAGAGCGGGCACTAAAGTTAGCGATCAACAAAACGATCAACCGCGCCCTGAGTATATTAGAAATAATACAGTTTGCTGGGTGAATCGTTCCGAAGATACATCCTGGATATACGATAAAATTTCGGCATTACTCAACGCTATCAATTCACAAAAATATCATTTTGCGATTGATACAATCCAAACGATCCAGTTAGCGGAGTACACTGCTGGAGTGAACGATGAGAGCGGCCAATTTTACAAATCTCATATTGATACATGCTTGACAGGATGGATTGATACTCAGCGCAAACTGTCTCTTACAATACAACTCACTCCTCCCGAAAATTATGAAGGCGGAGATTTGCTCCTGTTTGGCGATAAAAATGACTTGATTCTCAACCAGGCAAATTATTCGAAGAACATTCAACAAAGAAGGGAATTCCTCGCTGCAATTATCTTTCCTTCATTTCTTGAACATGAAGTCACGCCTGTAACAAAAGGGACGAGGCACTCTCTTGTTGCATGGATGGAAGGGCCAAACTGGAAATGATGCTGCTCAATATTGAATAGACCCCGCCTGCCCTGAAGACAATATAAAAATTTGAAGACTGATCCTGAAATCATTGTGAGCGAGCACAGGAGTTGTAGCATGTGCTTCATCTTTATCATTGAACACAATAGTTCCGCAGGATGGGACAACCTCATCCCATGCATTCTTTTCAGAATCGAACCATTGTAAGACTCCACCCATCTCAGGAGTCCACTTCTCATTGCAATAAATAGTCACGGTTTTTCTATGCTTTCCATCACGATGAACCGGGATGTACGAATTTCGAGTCCACACGTAAGTCAAACAAAGAGAACACAAATCAGGATTACTTTCATTGATAAAAGGTAAATCGACCTCTGCATTAAAAATTGCTAATTCTTCGAGACAGCTTTGAATCTCTTCTAGAAATTGCCGCGGAGTAAGAAAGATCAATACGGCCGTACTGTCTTTGACAATGTGCTGAGGCCATCCAAAATTAGTCCACATTGTTACCGGAGCCTTTTTGAAATCAACATTCAGGATCTGGTTCAATGCAAAATCACAAATGTTCTTGCACAAATCAAGTGGGAGCTGGTGGTTAAATATTTTCATAGAATCAATGACACAATATAACCGGTAAATAGCCTTCACCGGTTAGAATCCGCAGTTCAGGAACAAAACCAATTATAATCCTCATTTCGGATTGTCTTATGCGTATCAAGAAAAAACAGAAGAATACAAATTCATATTTTAAGATGGCGCTTCAAGGAGGCGACGAAATTCTGAAACGAAGAACCGCGACTACGCTGGGACTTCGATTTCCTGCTGATCTAAAGACTGGAACTGAAGGAAGGTATGAATTCAAGTTATATGATGGCTCTGCTGGAATTGGAATCGTGTTATTGGATCTTTACAGTGCAACCGGAGATTCTCGCTATGCAAAGACAGTTGAGGAAATTTCCTATGGGTTGGTGATAAGCACTCCTGAATCCGACTCGATTGCTAACGGCCTGTACAGCGGTTTTGCAGGAGTTGGTCTTTTCCATCTTGCCTGTGCGAGGGTTCTTAAAGATCAACGATATTTAGATTATGCCATTCATGCCGGAAATCTTCTCTCACAAACTTCTCACGTAGATACTGATCTCTTTAGAGGTGCTGCGGGAACAGGATGGCTATTTCTGGCACTATATTATGCAACTCATGATGCATCGTTTCTTGAACATGCGAAGAAGGCAGCTTCTTTCCTTGAAGAGACTCGAATCGACTTTGGTGGAATGTTCGCCTGGCCTGTGCGAGATCGAAGACAACCGCTTCCTCCAAATGATCAAACGTATGGTGAATTAGCGACACAGACCCACACTGGCCTTGCCCATGGGGCTGCAGGAATCTGTTTGTTTCTTCTTGAGTTGTTCCACGTAACCAAAGATCCCGCTACAAAAACACTTTTAGATGGAGCATTTGATTGGTTGAATTCAAGATCATTTCGTATCCGAAATGGAACAGCATGGCCTCGCAGCGATGAACATCGTGTGATTCAAGATCATTGGTGTCATGGTTCCACAGGAATCAGTCACGCATATCTAGCGCGTCATCGGCTTTTGAAGGATCCATCAGCGCTTGAAATTGCAGAATCTGCAGCTCATGCAACATGGAATTCGCTGGCCGACAATCATGATGAACCATTTTGTCATTGTCATGGCCTGACAGGCGCGATTGAACTCTTTTTAGATATGGCAGATGAAACTGGTTCCGAGATTTGGACGAAACGTGCGCAGTCCATCGCGAACAGAATGAAGAATCGCGCCGCAGTCAGGCGAGATGCGTTGAAGCCTGAAGGTGGAGGCCCCTCACTTGGTCTGGGCACAGGCGGAATCGTCAGGCAAATGCTGAGATTATCCGGCTATCCTGTTTTTCCAATCTTAACAATGAATCGCGATCCAATTTTATTGAGATCGACCAAACGATTAAACAAAAAAGCCGGTAAAAAGTTTTCGTCATATCAAATTCCTGCTGAACTTTTGCCACCCGGCGGAATTCGATTTAAGAACGACGCAAACTTTTTAGTTGTAGGCCAACTGCAACCGAATGACGCGCATTCGATTCTGAAACAAATTTCCAATTGTCCTGCTGGGGATTCATATTTTCAAGCTCTGGACGAAGTAAAGAAATCATGTCACCAATGGAGCAAGCGTTACGGAAGTTTCGTTAATAAAGAGGCATTGACTCCTGCAATCATGGGACGAGTACTTAGGGAGATTGCCGGTATTGTTTTGCATCCAGAAGGGAATGCTTCAAATGTTAAACGCGCTGCAAAGCAATTAACTGCGGGGGCGATCAGTGCACTTGAAGTCATGTTTCAACGGCTTGAGACAGATCGTCAAGGCGTCCTTGCTCAACAGATTGGAGGCCGCTTAACCAGAATACAAGTGCTTGGAAGCGATCCACACTTTGGAGGGCATCGTGTCGTCTCACTTTTGTTTGAAAACGGAGCACAATTTTTATACAAAGGACGCTCAGTTGCGATCGATCGAGAGTTAGCTGGCGCATCCGCTGGTAATGACGGTGAGACGCTTGCCGAAAAATGCCGTGCGTGGCTTCGCCCTGCTTTTGCAAACGCCCAGTTACCGACACATCGGATCATCGTTGCTGGTCCAAAACATGGTTATGTGGAGCAAATAAACAGCACAGACATTGTTACTTTTCCACTTGATGACGAGTTAAATCCGCTTTCACAGTCTGGCAACTTTCCACTGCCTCAAGTTTCACGGCTCAAAGAGCATGATGAAAAACGATTCTGGTATTCGGCAGGACTCTTAGCGGGATATGCCTTTAGTCTTGGAGTATTTGATCTACATTCAGAAAATGTAGTTAGCGGCACCACTCAATCCACTCCTCTTATTTCAATTCATGCAGTGGATTTAGAAATGGCGTTTGGAAATGTGATTGATCTGGAAGATACGCAATTACTTGAAGGACCTCGTTGGGGTGTCGAAGTCGTGCCTCATTCTCACTCACCTTTATCCTTACCATCGCTTTATTGTGGATTGAATTCTGAGGATTGGGTAATTGAAATTACATCGGATGGGCCTAAGCCTGTTACAAAACCCTGGAAAGCAGTCAACTGGATCTGGCCGCATCTTGCGCAAAATTCGGATGGATCATTTGGATATACAAAGCATGTCTGTACAATTTTGCGTGGCTTCGCTGATCAATGGTTGATGGTCCAGGCTCATGCAAAAGAAATTGCGGATCACCTGAAAGAAAAATTGACAGGGGCTTCGATGCGGATTGTTCTCAACCCTACGCGAAGTTATTTCGCTGCGCTGCTGGATCGAAAACTCGGAGGCTTTCCTATTGCTGGAATCGCTATGACCCAATCTTTTCTTCTAGCGCGGCCACTTGTCTCTTCCGAAATCAAACAACTCGATCGTTTTGATATTCCGTATTATTTTAGGATTCTCGGAGAAGATGGGAATATTTACTGGATCGATCAACAAAATCGTGGGCCAGTTCTAGAGCGGAGTTTTCCTGAAATAAAAACCGTCACGCCATTTTGGTCAGTTGTTGAAAATCAAGCGGAGCCAAATCGTCTTGTACGTGCTGTCGTAGATATAGTTTGGCAAATCGTTCCGAAAGGACCATTCGATTTTCACGAACCAGATCTTGGCATTCGAGTTGTCAGAACAGAGAGCGATAACCGTGTTGTGATTATTGTTGTGCTGGATCAAAAACGTCTTGTCTGCAAAGTTGCATCGGAAGGAAAAATCGAATGGTGGCTTGAATAAAGCCACCATTCACGGACAAAATTACCTCAAAGAACCGGTGCAGCCTGACAATGTATCGCATACTGTCGGCTTTGTATCAGTCACTCCACAAGTGGATAACAAAGTTCCTGTACATGCTGGCGCTGCTACATCAAGCTTTTGATCCAATATAGTTCCAGGCGTACGGCCAGGGATTGAACCCAGATCCGTTGTTGGTTTTGTGCAGCCTGAAAGCGTATCGCATACAGTTGGTTTCGTATCAGTCACTCCGCAAGTGGACAACAAAGTTCCTGTACATGCTGGCGCTGCGACATCAAGCTTTTGATCCAATATAGTGCCAGGCGTGCGGCCAGGGATTGAACCCAGATCCGTTGTTGGTTTTGTACAGCCTGACAGCGTATCGCATACAGTTGGCTTCGTATCAGTCACTCCGCATGTGGACAACAAAGTTCCTGTACATGCTGGCGCTGCTACATCAAGCTTTTGGTCCAATATAGTGCCAGGCGTGCGGCCAGGGATTGAACCCAGATCCGTTGTTGGTTTTGTACAGCCTGACAGCGTATCGCATACAGTTGGTTTCGTATCAGTCACTCCGCATGTGGACAACAAAGTTCCTGTACATGCAGGCGCTGCGACATCAAGCTTTTGGTCCAACACCTTTCCTGGAACTTGTCCAGGCAATGAGCTTAGATCGGTTGCTTCCTTTTTGGGAAGTTCAGCCGCAAGTTTTTGACTCATTGATTGCAGCTGCATATCAAATTTCTTGGTCGAAGCGAGTTCTCCTTTAGCCTTTGCTAACTTCTTGGGATCTTGCGTTTCTTGAGGAGTGGAACTCTTTTGAATCTGTGCGGAATCTTTCGCTGTTGATTCCGGAGTGGATGATATTTCGGTTTGCTTGTTGACTTGAGATGGTGGCTTGGATCCACCTTTTGAAATAGGGTCCGACATACTTCAACCCCTCCTGGTGTTTTGGTAAGTTCATCATATCGCAGATGCCAATTGAATCAAACCTGAAGAGCCTTTCAGGTTATGCTTACATTCAGGTGCTGTATGATTTCAACAAACGCAACGATTCATGCTGAGAGAAAGATTTCAGACCGGCTCATTGCATCGTTAAGACCATTTATTTCGAAAGTAGCCCGCGACATCCGTTCAGGAATATCAATCCAGGCTGCTGTTGATGCTGCATCAAAACCTTTCCCTGAAGCAGCCGAATCTTTTGAAAACGTTTCATCCGATTTCGGGCTTAAGTCCTGCTTACTTTTTGATAAGAACAACAGAATTGACACGTTTGTATTTCGCAATAATTTTTCAGGAAAATGTGTTTCTCTGAATCATCTTACCGACAAGGAGGTTTTCGAAGTTGGCGAAACAATTCTTCTTCTGGAAAAAGCAAATCAAAGAACTGACCTGTTCAGCAAGAGTCCTTATCAAAAACTGATTCAAGCGCTTTTCGATGCGGAAATATTTGTCGAAGATCTTGTTGAAACGAATTGGAGACTTCAGCCTCAAGAAGTCGGAATCGTCCGATTACAGCACGCCTCATTCTTGCTTAACACTCTTAAGGCACGGATTATCGTTGATCCTCATTTTGTTTCCGGCTATAGCTCTAATCTTCAAACTACTTCACGGATGTTGCCCCAAAATTTCATTGGAATAGTTGACGCCGTTTTAATAACTCACTCCCATAGAGATCATTATCATATTCCTTCATTGCTAACACTCCCGCGTGACATCCTCATCATCGTACCTCGTGTAAATGAAGCAACTATTCTGAGTCCTGATTTCGCCAAAGAACTTCGCGCCATGGGGTTCAAAAATGTTATTGATCTTGATTGGTATTCAGATCCTGTATACGTTGATGACATTGAAATTTCGGCGCTTCCATTTTACGGTGAACAACCATTGAGATATGAGTATCCACGCGATAAGCGCCTGAGAAACTGGGGCAATTCTTATTTTTTCCGAACGCCGTTTTTTTCTGCTTTTTGTTTGATTGATTCGGGATCAGATGCGAATGGTTCGATGAATCAGGTTGCTGAATACGTAAAACATCACTATGGAAGAGTGGATGTGGTGTTAAGCAATTTACAGGAATTCCAGGTAGGCGTTGGCTGTGGAAACCCATTTTACGTTACAGGCAACGGACTCTATTGGCTCTCCTTAACCGCGGATCAAATTGCAAAATTCCCGCAAATATCTGACCTGATTACATTAGGGCCAGACGGTGTCGCTGAGATTTGCAGAATTACCGGAGCAAAAACATTCCTTCCCTATTCACATTTGTGGTGCGAGATTGGAAATGCTCCTTCGAACGAATCAAGCATGCTGCAAGCGCTCGGTATTGAACCTGCGATTTCTGAAGCACGAACGGAAATTATCGATTGGCGTATGGGTGAAACGTGGCGTCCGTAGCGATCATTACATTTTTTATTTTTTATCTTTGATTTTTGATTTCTTCTTGGCCCAGCCTTCTTTGTTTGTTTGGCGGGATCGCGCAATGGCTAGAGACTCGGCTGGGACATCTTCTGTGATGCTTGAACCGGCTGCAATATAGGCACCCTTTCCAATACTGACGGGCGCAACTAACTGAGTATCACTCCCGACAAAAACGTCATCTTCAATGATGGTCTTATACTTTTTTTCACCGTCATAATTACATGTGATCGTACCCGCGCCAATATTTACATTCTTTCCGATCTCTGCATCACCCAGGTAAGAAAGGTGATTCGCTTTCGTCCCATCGCCTACGGAGGTCTTTTTCAATTCCACAAAATTTCCAATCCGTACGTTGGCTCCAAGAACAGTATCCGGTCGAACGCGTGCGAAAGGTCCGATTTTCACACCAGTTTCAAGATGCGATGAATCGATTGAAGTATTTTCGTAAATCACGCATCCAACGTTTATCCAACTATTTGTAATTCTGCAATTCGGATAAATCGTTACACTTCCACCGATCATACATTCCCCTTCCAAATAAACATTTGGATACAACACAGTATCTGCAGCCAGACGCACATCGGCATCGATGTAAGTTGTCTCGGGATCAATCATCGTAATGCCCTTTAACATCCATTCACGATTAATTCGCCGGCGCATTTCCCGGGCCGCTTGTGCAAGTTCAGCACGAGTATTGATTCCAATCAATTCCTCAGACTTTCCTCGCACTGCGATCACATTCTTTTTGTCTTCCAATGCAAGCGATACCACATCAGTCAAATACAATTCTCTTTGTTTATTGGAAGGTTGTACTCGGGGGATCCAATCTCTCAGTAAATCAATATTAAACAAATAAATGCCTGCATTAATCTCCCGGATTTTTCTTTGTTCCGGGGTTGCATCAGCATCTTCAACGATTCTTTCAACCGCGTTTCCTTTTCTGAAAACTCTTCCATAACCAGTAGGATCGTGAAGTTCAGCGGTAAAAAATGCAAGAGAAGCATTCTGATCGTGCGCCGCTTGAACCAGATGGCGCAAAAGATCCGTTGTAACAAGAGGCGTATCACCATTCAAAACGAGAAGTGTACCTGTAATGTCGGGCTTTTGATTCAAATATTCATGAAGAGCATGTGCCGTTCCTTTTTGCTCATGCTGAATGACAACATCAATCTGTTTCGATCCAAGTGTTTCCAGAATTTCATCACGCTGATGTCCCAGCACAACTGAGACACTTGAAGGTGATAGCGCTTCAACAGCCTTGAGTACATGTAAAAGAACCGGTCTTCCACATAAAGGATGCAGCACCTTCGATAATTTTGACTGCATTCTTTTGCTCTGACCTGCAGCAAGAATACAAACATGAAGATTCATAGGTGTTTATTTAACCATAAGAATAGGAATGTAACGAAAGGGTTCAAGGAAAATCTGATATCATAACTGGTTTTATTCGAACATTATGGACTCTCTGACGCACAGTTTTGCTGGAGCATTGATTGCTGAAGCAGGATTTGCGCAGCATCTGGGCCGGCGCGCACGTTGGGTCATGGCGGGCACAGCAATGATGCCTGATCTTGACATCGTTTACAGGCTTAATGGGATTGCTACGTATCTCGAACAACATCGCGGTGTTACCCATTCTTTCGCTGGAATTTTATTTCTGGGAATCCTGACCGGAACAGTCTTTGGACGATTCGATCGCGAACGCCGTTACTTTCCGTGGATCTGCGCCTGCTGGGTTGCTCTTTTGAGCCATCAACTCCTCGACTTGTTTACATCCTATGGAACGATGGTTCTATATCCATTCAGCAAAACGCGGTACTACTTTGATTGGGTCTTCGTTATTGATGTTTTTTTCAGCTTGATCCTTCTACTCGCGGTCTTTTTTGCGCGACAGAATGTTGATTTTGCCCGACGCCGGGCAGCAATCGGAATCGCAGCGGCTGCTACCTACGTTATTTTTTGTGCAATGAATCACACACTGGCACTGCACAATTTGAAACAAAGTGCAGATGAACAAAGAATTTCATATCGTTCAGCCGCCGCTATGCCACAATTTGGATTGCCTCTCTGGTGGTCAGGAATTATTGACAATGATACGCATTATTACCAGTCACGATTCTGGAGTTTTAAGAAGCCTCAAGACTCATTTCAAGTATTTAACAAAACCAATGGTTCACTTTTCGAACAAAAAGCACGAGAATCTGAACTTGGCATTTTGTTTTACTGGTTTGCAAGATACCCAACCGTTACTGAGCGTATTGAAGGAAGGTTTCATATAGTAGAATTTACGGATCTGAGATTTCATATGCGCTTCAAGGCACTCAAAGTTCTGAAATTGAGAAAACCTTTTGTGTTGCGTATTAAGATGGATGATAGAGGTAACATTCTGGAAAGCCGTTTTATACGCTCTTAAGGGAGCGCGGACGTCTCGTCCGCATTAGGGACCGCAGGCGTCTCGACTGCTAATTTAAAGGATTAATGGATTGATGGACATACAAATTCGAGAGCTAACAACCTTAAAAGATTTCCAGGATTGTGTGCAACTCCAAAGAGTTATTTGGGGATTTGACGATCCTTATGACATCGTTCCGCTGCCGTTGCTTATGATTTCGGCGCGCAACGATGGTGTTGTCCTTGGCGCTTTTAACAAAGATGAAATGATTGGATTCGTGTATGGGTTGCCTGGAACACATAAAGGCCAAAAGGTTCAATGGTCCCACATGCTTGCGGTTTATCCTGCTTATCAAAATTCTGATATTGGTTATAAATTGAAGAAAGCTCAATACTCCATGTCCCAGGAAAAAGGATATGAGGTGATTGAATGGACTTATGATCCGCTTGAGAGCCGGAATGCACATTTCAATTTGCGTAAACTTGGTTGTATTGCAAAAGAGTATGAAATCAATATCTATGGAGAAACATCCAGTCCGCTCCACAGTGGAAGTCCCACAGATAGACTCATAGCCCATTGGCAGATTCCGCCATTCAATAAGGATGAAAATTGGAACACGCTTCCACAACAGCCTGAATTAGTCACACGTGTTGTGCGCGGCGATGATGGATTTCTGCGTATTCAAGACGTAGATCTTGATTGCAAGGAACCATTCCTGTTTTTAGAAATTCCGGAGAATATGCAGCAGTTAAAAATGAAATTACCGGATGAGGCTTTGCGGTGGCGGTTTAAGACACGCGACGTTTTTACAAATTATTTTGACAAAGGTTATGTCGCATACTCCTTCTTACATTGGAAGCAATCTGTTCCCGCACGGAGTTTCTATATCTTAGCGGCTCCGCGATAAAAAGAAGACAACAATAATTCACTTAAATAAAACACAAGAATCCCGGCAAAAAAAGCAAAAGAATATCTCAGACGCTTATGTTCATTGATCACGGGCAGCAGATCGGTTGCCGCAATATAGAAAGTTACGCCAGCCGAAAACGGAAGAGCTGCTGAAACGGCAGTCTTGAATAACCCGATTACGACCGCACCCGCGAGAGTACTCAGCCCCAAAATTGCAGAAGCATAAAATGCTTTCCGTGGTGTCCGCCCGCTTGCAAGCATAATGGAAGCAATCGTAAATCCATCCGGAACTTTATGAAGAACAACAGCGCCAAAAATCAAAAGACCTAAAATAGGTGAGATTAAAAAGCCTGACCCAATTGAAATTCCATCAAAGATATTATGAATGCTCAGACCGAACATGGATGTATAACCAACAATCGGATTTACGACAGCATCTGAATGGGTTTCTTCGCCAAAATGAAAATGTGAAATGATTGTATGCTCAAAAAAATGAATCGTAAGATAACCTGCTAGAAACCATAATGGTGCTCGCGGATTGACTTTGAAGCTCTCTGGAAGCATCGCAAGTGCAGAAGCTCCCAACATGAATCCGGCTCCGAAGGCAATCGAATACTTTAAGAAATGTTCATCGAAGCGGCGCTTCACAAGAATGAGCGATCCACCTAAAACAGTTGCGGATGCAGCTAACAAAGCGCATGCAAGTGACAGCCAATTCATTGCGTTAGTGTAACATGCGTCTCCTCCGCCCTCTGCCCCTTCGCTCCTTCCGCCCCTCTGCTCTTCGCCTATCCGCCTAATCACAAAGGTTCACAGTTACATGCTTCGGTGTAATACTGCCGATCGAAGGTGTCCCGGCAAGCCTCATAATTCGAACCAATTCTGCTCGTAACAAATCCAGGACTTTTTCTACACCAGGCTGTCCAAATGCTCCTAATCCCCAAACATAAGGCCTACCAATGCAGATAGCTTTCGCACCCATGGCGAGTGCTTTAAAAATGTCTGTTCCTCGACGGAATCCTCCATCGATCAAGACAGGAATTTTTCCTTGCGCACCCTCAACAACTTCAGGAAGACATTCCAGAGTTCCGCGATTGCTCTCTTCCTGTCTACCTCCATGATTCGAAACAATAATTGCATCTGCTCCATTCTCTACACACAATCTTGCATCTTCACCGGTTACGATTCCTTTAATTACAATCTTCATTTTTGTGTTCGCTTTCATCCAGGAAATCGTGTCCCATGTCATTGAGGGATCGGAGAGCGCATTCCGCAGATCAATATCTTTGAAGTTTCCTAAATATCCTTGATCTGACTGCAAAACTTTGTTTAAAAATCCTGCCTGATTTTCTCTATTTCCGAGTACAGGAGTATCAACAGTTAATGCGACAGCTGGACAACCCGCGGATTCAGCGCGCTGAAGAAGTGTGCGTGCAACATCGCGATTCGATGTCGGATATAGCTGAAACCAAACTTTTGACGGATGCTCGCGGCAAACTTCTTCGACTGAGTAACTTGAAACTGTCGAAACAATCATTGAATGTTTCTTCGAGGCAGCGGCACGCGCAACTGCCAATTCTCCCTCTGTGTGAAATGCTTTCTGAAATCCAACCGGCGCAATCAGAATTGGCGTTTCCATCGTTTGACCCAGCAGCTCAATCTGAGTGTCAATTTTGGAAACATCTATCAGACGGCGTGCCCGGATTTGAACGGAGTCAAAAGCGTTAAGGTTTGCCTGGATTGTTTTTTGATCATCGGCGCCGCCTGAAATAAATTCGTAAACATCTTTTGGAAGCTTCTTTTGAATCGCCTGCTCGAATTGAAAGACATTCAAAGCATCATCAGGTGAAATGAGCTGTGATTCTGCAAATAGTTCCGGCAGGGTGAAATAACCCGCAAACGGAGAAAGTGCTACATATCGCAAAAACGTGCGCCTGGCCGAATTCATCGAACCTTATTTCATCACAAGATTCTGGATCATGATAGAGACGTGACCTGTCCGCATCAGGGACCGCAGGCGTCTCGCCTGCATCAGGGACCGCAGGCGTCTTCGCCTGCATCAGGGACCGCAGACGTCCCGTCTGCATCAAGGATCCCACCCTCTTCTCCACCTTCCTGGAATCTAAAAAATCGATTTACCATACCCTCCAATTCAATCGATGTTTTTGACCAGGGCCATTGATAAAACTCGTTACATAAACCTGCTTTGACAGGATTGTTAAGAATGTATCGAACGCAATACTCAAACTGTCGTGAAGTCTTTACGGAGCGATCGAAGTATTCAGGTTGCCAGAAACGTCCCGTTCGCTTCAGAAAATGATTGGCTTTATGTGCAGTAAAGCTTTTCCAACTATGAATTATTGATGGCAGCTTATACGGTTCTATTAAAGTAAACAGGACATGCACGTGATTTGGCATAATCGTCCAAGCATGAAGAACATACCGTGCGCCATCAAAGTATCGTAGGGCATTGGCAACAAGATCAGCAATATCTGGATTTTGAAGCCAACAATTTCCTGAATTGGTGTCTAAATATGATTGAATCTTTTTTTCATATTCATCTGCAGGTCTGTAAGTCTGCTGTTGATGAGATTGTTTAGAAATTAATTCGGCCTTCCATTTTTGAAGTAAAGATATTGGAAGACTATCGTCTAATCGAAAGGTAAGAAAATACGTTCCTTTGGAAACTTCTAGATGAGGTAAGTAACCGCGAGTGCGGGAATCCATAAAGCATGCTCCTTCCCGCCTTTCTGATAGTTGTAGCATAAATACAGAAAGGATTGGAAGCAGAAAATAAACGAGCAAATGCAGGCGAGACGCCTGCGGTCCCTGATGCGGACCAGAGGTCCGCGGTCCCTTCGTCCGCGGTCCCTTATTGCTCCATCCACCATCTCAATTGTGCTTCCGCTTGCGACAAAAACCACTGTTCTCCATTAATCGTTCTACAACCGAGGGCTCGAGCTTTTCTTAATAAAAGAGTTTCGCTCGGTTCGTAGATGACATCGATGACGGTGGTTCGAGGGCGAAGGCTTTCAGGATTCACTGGACACTCATCATTTTGCATGCCGACAGGCGTCGACTGAACTAAAACATCGTATTCCAGTGATGAAAATTCAGAAAGTGGAATGGCCGTGCCATTAAAAATAGTTGCAAGAGTTTCTGCCTTTGACTGAGTTCTATTTAAGAAAATTAATTGAGCTCCATCTTTCAACGCGATATAAGCGGCAGCACGGGCGGCTCCACCCGCGCCAAGAATTGCAACTCGCAAGCCTTGAAGACTGAGACTGTTTTTTCTAAGCAATTCTTCAAAGCCCACTACATCCGTATTAATTCCAACCCACCCTTCATTTTTTTTGTAGAGTGTATTGCAAGAACGAAGGAGTTCAACTTCTTTCGATTTTGATTGCAGATAACTAATACACTCTTCTTTAAAAGGATGAGTCACACTCAAGCCCTTGATTCCAAATTGTGCAGTGTGTGACATCAACGACATCAAGTCGGTGCAAGGAAAACGAAGATATATCCATGGAAGATTATTTTCAGCGAACTTCCGGTTATGGAACGCAGGAGAATGACTGTGTGCCACTGGATTTCCAAGGATACCGAATGTCACTGGGTCAGTAGAAAAGCGCTTTACGTTATATGTATGGATTAGCTCATCAATCGTAAATTGTCCGGCCGCTGTTGGCTGTCCAGGAAGTGAAGCATAAATCCAGGGTGCGCCTCTGAATACAGAAAGTATGCGGCTGAAAGCTCCGATTTCACCCATCGCAAAACAGATCGCGTCACCGCGGGATTTTTGATTCAACTCAAGCAGGTTTGAAATTTTCTTATAATCTGAAGTTTCTAAAACAATTTTTGTGATTGAATTTCCGCGTAACTTATCCCAAATCAGAAAGGGATCTTCCTCGTCACCATGAAAAGAAACAATCGTTTTCTGTGCGGAAGGTCCAGCTTCAAGAGTGTATGAGCCGACGTCCAAATAGTCAGCAAAAGCAATCGCATCCTTAAGCAATTCAGGTTTTGTATGTGAAGCAAAAATAAGAGGCCTGGAAGTTGCAGCACGGACGGATTCGAAATTCAATTTTTCGCTTAAATCCAGACGAATTTCAAATAGATCCGCATCTGTCTGCTTTTGCAAAACTTCGGAAACTGATTGCGTATCCCCATACACTGATAAACAAATCGGAAACTCCATGAATTCAGTGTAACAGGGAAAGAGCAACGACTATGCCGGCTGCGACCAACAGCGTTGCAGCATCAGTCATGTTAAACCTGGGCTGAAGCAGGTATGTCCGGTCTTTTGAGTATCCAAATCCTTTTGCTTCAAGTGCCATCGCCATAATGTCTGCATTGCGCAAACCATAGGAAATCAAAATGCTGATTACAGGCAAGTACAGCCCCGCTTTGCGAATCAATCCTGCATTATCAAGATCAACCCCTCGCGACTTTTGTGCTTCAACGATGGTCTGAAGATTTTGATAAAACAAAGGGACAAGTCGAAAGCCCAGAGATAACGCAAAAGCACCCTTATACGGAACCCCAAGACGGGTCAGAGCATACGTAAATTCTTCGATCCGTGTGATTGTGACAAACACAAGTGCCGCTAGAACGAACGTAACAATCCGTGTCGCCAGAATTGCGGAGCTCTCAAGACTCCATGGAGCTTTGCGAAGATAAGGAATGATGATCCAGATTAAGAATGTAAAAATCCAGAACAAAATCATCAACTTTGTCATCTTTTTTAGATTTCTTAGACCGCCTGCCCAAATTAGCAAGCCAAGATAGACAAAAAAGACAATGACAATGCCGATCAATCCCGGAGCAAAAAACGGCAACGCAATCATCAATAGAAGTAATGCAAGTTTGGTGAGCGGATGCAGCTTTTGAAATGGAGTGTCAGCCGCTACGTAAAGATACATATAGGAATTTCACCACAAAGACACAATGGTCACAATGAACAAATAGCTAAGCAAGTTTAACTTTAGATAGGGTCAACTTTTCGGCAGAAGAGAGTATGTGATCCAGATCGAGTATGACATACAATTCGTTTTTGTGTTTCGCTACTGCCATGATCGGGTTTGAATCATGAGCATGAGCGATTGCTGGTGGTGCTTTAATATCGCTCAGCGGAATTGGTAAGACCCGGTGTACAGAGTCCACAACAATACCAATCCTTCGCCCGATTGAGCGCAGAATAATGATTCGCGTTCGCGCGTCATTCTTAAAGTCTGAAATCTCAAAACGCTTCCGTAAATCAACTACAGGAACGAGAGTCCCGCGAACTTCGATTACTCCCTCGAGAAAGGCTGGAGCTTTCGGCAATGGAGTGATTTCACGATAGCGTTGGATTTCTTTGACCCGCTTGATCTCAACCCCAAATATCTGGACACCCACCTGAAAAATGACAAATTGAAGGCGAGCATTGCCCTGAGGGACTATTTGCATACGACAATGTTAGTACTATTGCCAATCAGACGTCAAACAGCGATATTGAGCCTCGGAAAGACAGGTTATAACATCTTTATTCTGATATAATCTTTTTTACGCCGCACCGGAGACGATGTTTTCCTGGTTTTTAGTCATCATTTTATTAGCGTTGGTTGGTTCAACTCCTGCCTTTTCTCTCACTTATGGCTGGCCGTTGAAAGAAAACTTCGGCGTTTCTGCCACTTTTGGTGAATCGCGCGGGGATCACTTTCATGCCGGCATCGACCTGAGCACGAATGGCGATATAGGTCTCCCGGTTTTAGCTGTAGCAGATGGGCAGATCTACCGCTTAAAAGTACAAAAACGGGGATACGGCAAAGCAATTTACGTCCGGCATTCCGATGGAATGGTTTCTGTGTATGCGCATCTCGATGGTTATTCTTCCGACCTTGGGTTGGAACAGAAATATCAACAACGTGTTATTGAAACTGGAAATCGTTATGTCGGTGATATTTTTTTGGAACCTCCTGTGCCTGTTCAACAAGGCACTCTAATCGCATACTCCGGAGAAACAGGAGCAGGCCTACCGCATCTTCATCTTGAGTTACGTCGCGAAGAAAACAAACCAATCAACCCGCTCGTTAATGGTTTCATTGATCAAACAGACCCGGTGCCACCCGCTTTCCAGGCTGCTTACTTATATCCTGCGAATTCTACTTCGGCTGTGGATGGGGCACTCGAAACTCACACTGTGAAGTTTGAAGGGAACTCCGGTATTTATAAATCAGATCATGTTCCCATTGTTCGTGGCGACTTCTTTATGTCCGTAAGTGTTTATGATTCTGCGTTACGGCCATACCGTCGTGTTCCGCATCGCATGACTTTATTAATCGATGGAAAGTCTGTTTCTCAAATTGAATTTGATCAGTTTTCATATTCAGAGCCTGAATATTTCGGACTCATTTATGATCAAGGAAAGCCGGGCCCTTCGTATTATGAGCTTCCAATCATAATGACTACATCGATCGAAGTATCACCGCCTTTTGTGCGCAGATCTGCTATTTCAGTCGAAGCATTGACTCCGGGTCTTCATCGGATGGAACTACAGGCCACAGATGCTGGGAAAAATGTTTCGACTGCAATGATGGAATTTATTGTGAATCAGCCTCCGTCCTTTGAATTGAAAAAAGTGTCAACAGATGCAAATGATTTAGTCGTCAGTGCAATCATTGATGATCCTGATTGGAAAGTGAAAATGCCAAGCGGATTTGCTGGCGAAGTTGAATATTCTCTGGACAATGGACAAACCTTCGTGCTGTTTCCTATGAATTCAGTTCAGCTTGCATCTGGACCAGGTGAGGTTCAAATTTTATCTAAAGTTCCACTCGCATCGATCGGGAATGCGAACGTTTTGATCAAAGCACGAGGTTTTGATGGCGTTGAATATTCACCCTATGTCGTATTCCCCCTAACTTCGGCGCAAACGCCTGCGATACCTTCAACAACAAATATTCCAAAAGGAAATTTCAAAATTACGCCTTATGGAAATGGGCTGCGAGTTATTTATGACACAACAGAACTGATCACATATCCACTTCAAGTTAAGTCCAGCACAAGCTCCGTTATCTATCCGATGCAATCCTGGAATCTTACTTCGTATCATGCAGTTCTACCTGCGCCTGTAAACGAAACCTATATCACTGTAACGCTAGATGGAGGAACGCAAACAACAATACCAGTGGACTATGCAACTGCAGGGCAATTCAAACGGATCGCGCGCGAAAACTATGACTTGACTCTTCAGGCTGACAGTCTTTATCGGAACTCATTTATATGGTCTAAAACAATTCCGGCTTACACGGCAAAGTATCTTTATTTAGTTGGTCCAATGGTTGAGTTTGGCCCACGTGGGTTGCCGTTGAAAAAAAGTTCCGCACTCCGTTTTAGTTATCCTGATCGAACCTTACACCCCGAACGTTTGAGCATTTATCGCTGGAACCGATTCGGTCAATCATGGGTAAGCCTTCCATCAACAGTGAATGTTGCGAATCGGACTGTTGAAACTCAAATCGGCTATCTGGATTTATATGCACTCTTGTATGACAACGTTGCCCCTACTATCAAGCAAATCTTTCCGCGCAAAAATAGTACTACCCGCAATGACACCCCAAAGCTTGCTGCAGAAATTCGCGATTCAGGAATGGATGTAAATGACGACAAAATCTCTTTTTATGTTGATGGCGTCGCCTATCCAGCGGATTATGATCCGGATCGCAATCTTGCAACTCTCAAAATAGAAAAACCATTAAAAAAAGGAAGTCACTCATTTCGAGCAATAGGAGAAGATTGGGGTGGTAATCGTACTGAATCAAAAATAGTTTACTTCACGGTCAAGTAGGATCACTGTTTTTGGATCTCAGCGCTGAGTCTTAGGCTTGATTTTCTTTTTCAGTTCAGCCAATCGTTTATCGACTTCAATTTCGTCTATTTTCTTTTTGACATCTCGCTCTTCTTTTATTTTCTTTAGATTTTCGTTCTGAAGAAGTTCATCGCCGCGAATTTTTTCTTCGATTGAATCGAAATTCATGTCATTAGCAAAAGCATCTAGATCTCCGAAAGGAGATGGAGGAAGTGGTTTCTTATTGCGGGTCATGAGAAATAATGAAGGCTAAAATAGAAAAAGATTTTGGCAAAACCATTAGCACCTTCGTGCGACCTAGCGCATGAGTTTTGGCCTCAAAGCCTGCCCTAGATTTCGCCAAAATCTTCAATATCAAATCTACTCAGTTTTAGTCCTAAAATCAAGTCCGAAATCAGCACAAAAAAAACAAAGTGTGCCGAATTTATTTAATCTTCGATCCAACCAGGGAGTGCGCCGGCTCTTCGTGCTTCATCGCGCAAATCTTCCTGTGCTTGCCTGGAGGATTCTAATTCTTTTTTTGTGGCTTCAAGTTCATTTAAACGGGCTGTTCTTTCAGCGTCTATTTGTCCGCGCTGAGCAACACCATCCGATTCAGCATAAAAAGCTTGTGTTAAAGCGTTTACATCGGATTGTAATTTTTCAAGTTTTTCTTCGGCATTTTTCGTACGTTCCGCCAGGTCTCGAGACCGTTTTCTCCACTGCTCTTCATCTTGAGCAGGATCAGGTGTCGTTGATTCTGGAGTTGTTGAAGGATCAGTTACCTCTTCGACCGGTTCACTTTCGGCGGATGATGATTCATAGTCCTTATTTTTGATTTTGAACTCTTCAATATCCTGGTTCGTAAATGATTTGACCGGTTTTCCAACGTCCTTTGATTTTTCGCGTCGCTCTCTTTCTTTTTTCGCGGCTTCCATGAGCGGAGAATCTGTAGATGCCTCAGAAGTCTGTGGTTGAGTTTGAGTTTGCTGGCTGTAGACCAGTGATCCTGTAATTAGAAAAATGGCTAAAACCGCCAGTTGAAACAACTTTTTCATAGACGACCACCTCATCAAAAAAGAATACAACAATTTTTTCAGGAATGCACGAAAGGTTTCACGAGGAGAATCGTCTTAATTCAGGGCTTTTATGGCTTCAGAGATGAGAGAAATAAGCTGGGACCGTGTCAGTGTGATTCGCTCTTCACCCGTGCCTGAAGTCTCCAACGGAATGGGACAACCCTCCGCAAAAGGATCGGGGCCTGTCAAGCCGTAACGAGAGCGAAGAGCTGCTAGTTTTGCAACTTCGTTTGCGGGCAAGATATTTTCTTGACCTAACATCCGTGCAACAAGATTTATTTTGGCAAAATGTTCCAACGTTTCCATTTTGAAATAAGTCGCATAAAGTTCATGGCCTACCGTAAGGGCTCCATGATTAGCCAGCAAAAGCGCATCATGTTTCTTGATGTAATCATCAATACTGGTCGCCAATTCTTCCGTTGACGGAGTACCGTAAGGCGCTATGGGAATACAACCAAACGTAACAACTACTTCGGCAAGAAGCGCTTTATCCAGTGGTATGCCTGCTACGGCAAAACCGGTACATGTTTGGGGATGAGCATGGACTACGGCACGAACATCCGGACGATTCTTATAACACACAAGATGCATCAACAACTCGGTTGAGGGCTCACGCTTTCCTTTTACTTTTTTGCCGTTGCGATCCGTTACAACAATATCGTCGGCTTCTAAGAAACCTTTGCTCATACCTGTCGGTGTGGCCATGATCAAGCCATCTTCCCGCAAAACGCTGATGTTGCCGTCACCACCAGCTATGAGTGCACGAGCGTACATGCGGCGCCCTACTTCAACTATATCGCGTCTGATTTTTTCTTCATCAAAGCTGCTCATGATCCTGATGGTTTCTCCCTTAAACGTTTAATCGCATCACGCAGCATCTGAGCTTCTGGGTGATCCGGATAAACAGAAACGAGTTTCTCCCAGGCTTCAGCTGCACCAGGCCGATTGCCTGAACTCATACGTGCAATTCCAAGATTCATCAATGTTTGAAAATGATTTGGATCAAGCTTCAAAGAACGATCATAATACTCAATCGCCTTCACCGGTTGATTCATCCATAACCAGCTGCTTCCCAAGTCTGTAATCAAATTCACATTGTTTGGATCGTTCTTAACAGCCCGATCATAAAGCTCTGCAGCCTTTTCATAATTCTTCAAATCGAAATTTAAGTTTGCTGCCGAAACAAGCGCATCTTGATCGCCTGGTTTCGTTTTCAAAATCTCTTCTTGTTTTACAAGCTGTTCACGCAAGGCATTTTCATCGATAGCCGGATGACCTTCCGGCAATTCCCCTTGAGCAGGGATTTGTTGTCCCTGAGACTGCATTTGCGGAGCTTGTTGCGCCGGTGTCATATTTTGAGCAAACCCGCTCTGATTTCTCGAGCTTCCGCTAAAGTTTGCAATCAAAACACCAACAATGATTCCGAGTACAACTCCACCCAAACCAAACACGAGATTGTCTTTTGACATGAATCTTACCTACCAAAACATGAAATTATAGCACTGGAGACTAAAGGGACCGCAGACGTCCCGTCCGCCTCGGGGACCGCGGACCTCTGGTCCGCCTTCCTAACGCAATCCAATCTTTTCATTCACGGCGGCATCATATTCAGATCTTGTAATTTTGCCTGACTGCCGCATCAGCTTCAATATAATGTTTTTCTTCCGGTGAAGCTTTGGATTCCACTTGTAAGGATTTCGAGCAATTGGATTCGGAATCATCGCTGCAAGTAACGCCGATTCCGCAGGCGTCAAGGTTGAGGTAGATTTCCCAAAGTATCTGCGCGAGGCGGCTTCAGCTCCATACGTTGATTCGCCCCACTCAATCACGTTCAAATACGTTTCAAACAATCTATCTTTTGAAACACAACGTTCGATACGGAGCGCCAGAATGGCTTCCTTCCATTTGCGCAACGGATTTTGGGAAGGCGATAAATAGAGATTCTTAATTAGTTGCTGTGTAATTGTGCTCGCGCCACGAACAATGCTTTTCTCCTCCCAATTTTCTTCAAATGCAAGTTTGATTTGATAAAAGTCGAGTCCGCCATGTTTGTAAAAATTAGGATCTTCAGCAACCAGAACCGCATTTCTTAGATTTCTAGAAATTTTAGAAAGCGGAACCCAGTATTGAACAATTTTGCGTTTCTTTTTTTTCGCTTCCCATTGTTTTTTGCGAAGTTCCTGAAATGCAGTCGTTTTGGGATTCTTTGTCTTCAGTGTACAGAGTTCTGGAACTGAGAACAGGCAATAAATCGTAAAAGCAAACCAGAAGATGAGAAAGAAACCGAGAATATTCTTGAAAATTCGCCAGGCTGAAGTGAACCAGGCTTTCATGGAGTCGCGCCGATTATAAGACTGTTACCAGCTACGCTGAATAACAAAATCGAGAAGATCCAGCATGGCAGTCTTTGCATCGGAGGATTCAAAGACTGATAGATCCTCTTTTGCCAGGGCAGCAAAGTGTTTAGCTTTTTGTTCGGCATCAGAGAACGCGTTTACGCGAACCATATGACCCATCAATTGTTCGCGGGTAAGAGTATCGTATTTTTTCTGTATCAGAGCTGTACGGATGTTTTGAACATCTTGATTTCCGTCGGCACGTTCAAGCAAGTAAATCAAAGGAAGCGTGATTTTTCCTTCTTTCAAGTCGTGCCCTACAGGTTTTCCAAGAATGTGTTCAGTCGAAGTAAAATCGAGCAAGTCATCAATTAGTTGAAAGGCCATTCCGAGATTGAGTCCGAAATTTTGTAATGCTGCTTCTTGTTGATGTGTGACGCGGCCTAGAATTCCGCCAATTTGAGCGCATCCAGAAAACAGATACGCAGTTTTGCGGCGTATTAGATTTAGATGATCCAGTTCGGAGACTTCAATATCACCATCCCGTTCAAGACTAATCATTTCGCCTTCAAGCATCCGCAGAGTAATATCCGAAATCAGACGAAGAATGCGCATATTCTCACGTGTTAGCGCAAGCGACATCGCTTTAATGTAAAGATAATCACCCATTAAGACGGTCAGGCTGTTGCCCCATTTGGAATTTACTGATGCCTGGCCGCGGCGTTGTGTTGCTTCATCGATGATGTCATCGTGAATTAAAGTAGCCGTGTGAACGAACTCCACAATCGAAGCAAATAGAATATCGTAATCGCCTTTATAGCCAGCAATTCTCGAACTAAGGATTAAGACAAGTGGACGAATCCTCTTCCCCCCGCTTTGAAAAATATACTGTCCCATGCGGGAAATAATGTCGATTTCGGAGTTCATATACTTTTCGAGCTCCAATTCAACGGATCCTAATTTTTCCTCAATATGCGTGGTAAGAGCCGGCGAAAAAAACGACATTTCCTGTGGTAGTTGCTTAATCATGATTGTTATTTACCACAAAGTCACAAAGTGTCTTCGCGGTGACTAATTCGACCTGTAATTCGTATATTGCAGCGGAATCCCGAGACTCGCTTCGCTCTCTCTAAGCATCTTAATCACTTCCTGCAATTCGTCTCTGCTAGCGCTTGTGATTCGAACCTGATCCGCTTGAATACTTGCCTGAACTTTTCTCAGCTTACTGTTTTTTATGATTTTTACGATTTCTTTTGCTTTTTCTGAAGGAATTCCTTGCTGAAGTTTGGCGACTTGACGAACTGTATCCCCCGCAGCTGGTTGAAATTTTTCATAAATAATCCCATTCAATGGAACTTTTCTCTTTACGAGCTTTTCCTTCAAAATATCGACAACGCTCTTCAATTTTTGCTCATTGTCGGAAATAATAACGAGTTCTTCTTTACCATCGAATGTGATGTTGCTTTTGCTGCCTTTAAAATCAAACCGCTGAGCAATTTCTTTCATTGCCTGCTGGACAGCATTATTCACTTCCTGCGTTTCAATTTTTGAGACGATATCAAAGGAATTTTGTTCTTTGGACATGGAGAGAGTGTTCCTCGGACTTAAAGGCCATCATCTTAACATAAGTAATCGCCCCTGTCACCGCAAAGCTCTCCTCAATTGGTATTCGAAAAAATCAACGGATTCTATTTACCTCTTCGGTGCTATAATTTCCGCGAGGGTGAAGAGGTTTCCTTCCCACCTATCCTTTTCGGAGGCTTACTGCATGTTTCTCAAACATCGTAAATTTCTCACAGTTACTGTAATTCTGCTGTCACTGTTCTGGTTAGGTTTTTCAAAATCGTCAACTTATTCATCAGTGAAACGCTGGGCGCAAAGAGCCTACAAATTAGCGGCTAACGGCAAAGCGCAAATTGTATACTCCGCTCCAGTGAAAGCTACTGGAATTGGCAAAGTAGCCTTTGGTATTTCTGCACAATCAATTAATGAAGAAACACAAACCATATTGTTAATCGGAAGATTGATTGTGAAAGGGAAAATCACGCCACAAACTGCGGGCGCAGCTTTACCTACGAAACTCAGGCTTGTTGTAAAACATAACAATCCTGGTGGTGCAACCCTTTCATCCAGTTCTTACGATGTCAACGTTCAAAGTGATGGGAATATTCTTTTGCAGAATCTTCCTGTTACGGATTTTCAGGTCTTTAGTGTCAGAGACGTTCTGAACATAACCGTTATCCCTGTTGACAAGCCGCTTCCCGCTGGACGCATCCTTTTCAATGCAACACATACTCTGGGAGCATTGGCAAATTCTGAATCATTAGAAGAAACTTTAGCGCCAACCGCTGGGCCGCAAATCGTTTACACATATGTGAATTACATTGAAGACAGATTGAAAGGAGAGTCATTTGGACCTTACATTCTGAAAGTTCAAGGTCAGCCGGGATTTCAATTAAATGGCACAGTAAAAATTCAAGGGAAAATTACGCCTTTTGATCCGGAACCGATCCCAGCAACATTAAGTGCAACGGTTAAGCATAAAAATGCAAAAAACGGACAGGTCTTATGGACTGAAAGTTTTACGGTAAGGGTTCAACCGAACGGACAGATTGTGCCGCAAAGTTTTCCATTTACAACGATTAATGCAACGGGTACTGCTGAGTCTTTAGAAGTATCAATGAAAGCTGTGGATAAAGCATTCCCTTATAGCTTGGTTAACGCAAAGCTATCGTATATTCCTTTATCGACTCCGTAACTCCGTTCGCCTGTATCCAACGACTGAATCTTTTCAGCCAGGAAATTGCAGGCTAACTTTTCTGATGCTGGAAGATCAGAAGTTGATATAGGTTCACCAAAGATTACGGTTGCGCCGCGCCGGAAATAAAAAAATCCTAGAAAAACAATAAAGTATTGTAATGGAGGCTTTATTTTTCGAATCCATCCGGAAGGATATCGTCCGTAACGTATATGAGCCGGCACAATAAACACCGGCCTTCCAAGTTTGTTCTCAGCCAATCTTGCGATGCGAATTGCACCTTTTTTTAAAGGCTGCATTTTCAAACTAAAATTTGTGTGGCCTTCAGGAAAAATCAATAGCGTGTAGCCGGAAGCGAGATATTGAGCTCCTGCCTCGCATGCGTGCAAATTGCTGCCGCGAGTTCCATCGCGCACGGGGAATCCGCCGGCGGGTACACAAATAAGAGCTCCCAATCCGAAGCCAAAACGTAAGACATCTTCATCAAGCATATATCGTCCCTGTCTCTCCATTAAAATTGGAACGATGGCTGCGTCGATGTAATGTGGATGATTCGGGCATATGATGACCGGATCCTGCTTCTTTAAATTTTCCCGGCCGATCACTCGAACTTCACCAACTTGAATAAATGTCAGGATTCGAACGAGCCAAACCGCGAAGGCAAAAGATTTGGGATTCGGCGGATTAGAAAATCCGCAAGCTGAAATCTTTTGAATCCATCGTCTATATCGCTTAAGCAAGCGATAGATCAATAAAAAGATTGCACTTATTATGATGACCAAAATCACTATCTTCATAAGATTTATAAACCACAAAGCCGCAAAGAATTAAAGTAAAATCATGCGCGTGATTTATTTTATTGTATCTATACTTTGTTATGTCGCCGGCGTCGGCTCGATGGTTTTATTCTTCTGGTTTATTCAGTTTGGAATTGATCAGACTGTTGCGCCTTTTTCCTGGCAAGCGGTGATTTCAAATACAGCATTGTTTATGATTTTCCCGATTCAACATTCTGTTTTGGCACGAACATCCATAAAAGAAAAAATCCAGAAGCTGGGCCCTCCACTACTTGAACGGCCGATTTATGTTGCAACTTCAGGCATTGCAATGTTGATTATCATTTTTGGATGGCAGCGCTTTGGACCTTTCTTATACCGATTCCAAACATCATTGCCATTTGATCTGGCATTTTATTTTGCAATTACCTTAATCCTGCTTGCAATAAGAAACTTGAACCACAATTCAATGTTTGGATTGAAGCAAGGCTACGCACTTTGGAAAAAAGTAGAATTGCCTGACAAAGGCTTACAAACCAGCGGTCTTTACGGACGGATCAGGCATCCGCTTACATCGTTGTTGATCATTGCAATGTGGTCCCATGAATCAATGACCTTATCGCGTTTGCAATGGAATGCTTTGTTCACGATCTATGCGCTATTAGGCACATACTTTGAAGAACGTGATTTAGTCAAAAACTTCGGACAAGAATATCTGGATTATCGAAAGCGCGTTCCTGGCTTCATCCCGAAAGTTTTTTAATCCCCTCTGCTCCTCGGCTCCTCTGCCCCTCTGGCCTTAGTTCTTTAGTTCGAACTCCGCATTGAGAACTTCCCGTGAATTTCCACCAACAAATACCCGGAACATTCCTGGTTCTGTAACACGCTTCATTTCCAGATTATAAAAAGCAAGCTGTTCCAGTGTAATGGTGAATGTAACAGTTGTTTTCTCTTCGGGAGTCAGAGTAATTTTTTTGAACGCTTTTAATTCTTTAACCGGCCGAGTTACGTTAGCAACTTTATCCTGAATATATAACTGCACAGTCTCATCACCTGCTCGCTTCCCCGTGTTCCTAACATCAACTGTGACTGAGACAGTTTGGTTACTGCTGATCTGTTTTGGATTCACCTGAAGATTTTGATACTCAAAAGTTGTGTAACTTAAGCCAAATCCAAATGGATACTGCGGCGTGTTAGGAACATCAATATATTTTGATGTGTATTTCTCTTCTGATAACGGACGGCCTGTATTTTTGTGATTGTAATAAATTGGAATTTGACCGACGTTCCGCGGGAATGTTGCAGTCAGTTTTCCGGATGGGTTCACATCACCGAACAGAACATCTGCAATTGCGTTCCCTGCTTCAACCCCTAAAAACCAGGTTTCAAGAATCGCCGGAATATTTTCTGCTATCCACGGGATTGTTAAGGGACGTCCATTCATTAAAACGACAATTACCGGCTTTCCAGTTTTGTGAATCGCGCGAATCAGTTGCTCTTGATTTCCAGGCAAATCGATCATAGATCGGCTCGCAGCTTCAGCACTCATGTCTGAATTTTCTCCAGCAACGATGATTACAACATCGGAATGCGATGCAAGCTGTTCTGCTTCCGAAAGCGAAGAACCGCACTCACCCTGAAAATCGCATCCTTTTGTGTATTCAATTTTGGTTTGTGGTGAAATCTTTTTGCGGATGCCTTCCAGAACAGTAACAACATCATCAGGCTTTCCTAATGCGGCCCATCCGCCTAACAAATCTTTTTTGTTGTCAGCCAACGGACCGATTAACGCAATCGTTTTTGTAGTTTTGCTCAATGGGAGAAGCGCATTTTGATTTTTCAGCAACACTATTGATTTTTGAGCAACTTTACGCGCGAGCTGTCTGTGGTCAGGATGAAGGATCAATTGTTTCGCGCGATGTAGATCGGCATTTTGATAGGGTTTATCAAATAAGCCGAGTCTGAATTTTGCGCGCAACACTCTACGCACCGCTTCGTCAACAATTGCATTCGAAATCCGGTTCGCACGAACCAATGCGGGCAAATCCTTTACATAAATTTCGCTAACCATATCAATATCAGTGCCCGCATTCAGTGCAAGAAGGCCTGCCTCCTCGCCTGTTGCTGCAACCCCGTGTTGCATTAGTTCCTTCACTGCAGTCCAGTCGCTCACAACAAGGCCATCAAATTTCCATTTATCGCGAAGGATTGTGGTTAGCAACGTTTTGTTTGATGTGCTTGGAACTCCAGCGATTTCGTTAAACGAAGTCATAAAACTTCCTACACCTGCATCAACAGCAGCTTTAAATGGAGGTAAATAAATTTCCCATAAGGTGCGTTCGGAAATATCCACAGTGTTATAATCGCGTCCTGCTTCCGCTGCGCCGTAGGCCAGCAAAATGTTTTGCACATGCCAACATAGATCCCTGCTGATCGAGCCGCTCACCTTGAAAACCTTTTACACGCGCTGCTGCAATGACAGATCCTAAATAAGGATCTTCACCCGATCCTTCCAGGATCCGCCCCCATCTTGGATCGCGAGCAATATCAACCATCGGAGCAAATGTCCAATGCAATCCGGATGCGGATGCTTCAAGTGCGGCAACGCGTGCGGCCTGCTGCAATAATTCAGGCTCCCAGGTGCACGACTCCGCAAGAGGGATCGGAAAAATCGTTCTGTAACCATGAATCACATCGAATGCAAACATCACGGGAATTTTCAATCTTGATTCTTCAATTGCAATCCGCTGGATTTCTTTCAAGGTTTCAGTACCAGCAACACTCAGAAATGAACCAACCAGACCCTTCCGCAGAAGTTCAACTTGTTCCTTTGAAATTCCGATGGAAGTTCTTTCCGTATTCCACTCACCACCTCCTGCCAGTTGATTTAGCTGCCCGAGTTTTTCCTCTATTGTCATTTTTGACACAATCGCATTAACTTTTTCTTCAATTGATGTGTCTGCTACGGTTGCGGTTTCGGGCTTAGCAAAATTTTGAGGCGCAAAAAAACTAAGGCATGCAATCAGAATAAAAATTGTAATCGCGATACGTTTCATAATCTGGCTGAACCTCCAGCTGTCAATTGCTATGATTCTGTAATACTACTTCCGCAGGCACTTCCTTGATTACAACTTCCTTCCCCCCGAGAGGTGAGGTCAAAATAATGCCACCCGGTGGAATTTGAATTCCTTCAGAGATTTTGTATCGTGCTTCATTCGAGGTTGCAGTCAGAGAATATGTAAGCGGGCCATACTCCGTTTGAAGATTCTGAATTGAGACACCATCGGGACTTTGAGCCCATTCAGCCAAAACTCCGGCGCCAAGAACCAAAGATTGATCGTGTCCGCGTTCGTAAGTAAAAAAATCTAGAAAAGATCGAATGAAGTCAGAGCCAACCCAGGTGTGAGGCATATCACCGATAAATTTTGCTGCACGTGGGTCGCGAAATACAACTTCAGCCCAATGATTCCATCCCGCAGGCCTGCGATGTTGCATAAAAAATTGCAACAGTTCGTGTGCTCTTTCCTTCCATCCTAAACGTATAAAAATTCCGACATTCCGAAGTTCATAAGGTGTATATCCTTCCCATTTTGATCCAGCCACTCGTTGCATCGATTCTTGATAATATCGTTCGAATGTTTGATGCAATTCCTTTTGCGGTAAATTTTCGAGTTCATCGCCTGGAGCGATCGCTATCGTTGTGCTTGTTGGATCAAAATCACCGAGATCGGCCGAACCTGGAATGTAATCAATTTTATGATGAGCAATTGTTTGCTGAAGTGATGTGTATAAATCTGCTTTAAATTCATCACGAATCAAACTGAATTCTTTTTGCTCTTTTTCTTTTCCAAGTGCTGTAGCGATTTCTACAGCATCTTTCAACCCACGCAACGCAAAGAAATCATCCCAATAGGAATGGACAGGCTTTGCTGAGTAACCTTCATGACTGATGGATTCAGGCAACAATCCATAGAACATCCGCTTTTCTGGTTTTTGGAATTCGGGAGTTCGCCGCTCTCTGCGCAACGAATCAATGTACTGCACCGCTTTCGCAACATTAGGCCAGAGCTTCGTCAGAAATTCACGATCTTTTGTATAACGATAATATTCCGCAATGATATAGATGAATTCACCGTGACTATCATGTTCAGGGACAGGATCCGCGCCGCGTGCATCAACGCAACATGGTACTTTTCCGTTTGGATATTGGAACTTCGAGTACCATTCTATGAATTCTTTTGCAGCCTTCGCATTCCCCAATCGAAGCAACGCAGTTGAGGTTAAGGAACCATCGCGGATCCAGGAACGAGCGTAAGCCCGCGATCCAGGCTGAATGGCAGGACCATCACGATTGATCAAAATGTATGCATGGTTGGATTTCAAAGTATTTACAAACGATTTAGCTTCTTCAGGCAAGCGAATTTGAACGCGATTCAGTACATTTTTGAAGTCCTCGTGATTCGTTTCTGAAAAAAATTGGCTAGTTGAAATTGTGATGTCCTTCTTGGCGCCAGGTTCTAACGCAAATTCGTACTCAAACGCGCCTGAAGCATATCCAAATGAATCCAAAACATCTTTTGATGCCGGTAATTTGCCAGCATTTAAGAATTCGCTGATATCGCCTGAGTGAAACGATGAGGCGCCAAAGCCAGATGGCGGACTCGTTGTAAAAACAAAATGTTTTTCATTAATCGCTAACTTGTTTTGATCCCACTTTAAATTATGAATCGGCACGGTACCGCCTGGCGTATTTAGAAATTGCGAGGGCGGGTTGACTTGAAAAGGACGAACCGTTAAAAAAAGCTTCATGGTTGACGCATTATTCTTCCTGTTTGTTAAACGGTATTGAACTTCTGTCTGCGCATTTGAAGCCGATGCAGTAATGTCCAAAAAGAACCCTTCATGAATCCATCGAACGGATGGAATCGGAAGATATTCTTCAAGCAAGGATTGTTCGGTCTTAACATCACTCCAGGTAATCAGTTTGTTATTTACAAATACAAATGGTTCGATCGAATAAGACGCGATCGATGGTTCAAACGCGCCATCTTCGTTCAACAACGCTTCATCCGGAGCACGATCAACACCTACTACTGTCCAATAGGCAAGCTCTCCTGAAAATCCTCTTGGATAAAATCCGCGCTGTGCATCTTTCGCGATGGAAGAAAAAAAAGCATTCGGACTTGATGCAAACTCAAGTGGTTTAATCTCAATTTCACGAATTCCAAATCCTTTTGGTGAATTTCCTTCCACCAATCGGATTCGCAAGTATCTTGTTTCAGTTTCAGGAAGGTATAAATAATCGTGGCCTCCATTACTATCTTGAATTGTACTGAGCGTTGTCCAATTTGATTTATCTTCGCTCAGTTGAATTTCGTACTTTCGTGCAAAATTCTGTTCATCCCAATCAATGATCATTCCGCCGAGTTCGCGCACCTGATGAAAATCAATTTCATAAAATTGCTGCAAACCGGATCCGCTTTTCCATAGTGTTTCACGATTTCCATCCATTGCATTTTTCGCTGGAAATCCCGCAACATCAGAACTAGCGCTAGTGGCAGGAACGTTTGAATATGGTTTCACTGGCGGCAACTCGCGGAAGCTTAATTCATCGAGCCATACAGTGCCTTTGCCTCCAGCAGCTGAAGTGATGGCAAATTCAATCGTGGAGATTTCACGGATCTCTCCGCCACCGGAAGGTCCCCATGCAAAACTAATCTGTCGTTTTTTAATCGTTACTTTCTTCCAATCTTTTGGGTACTCAAAATTTCTTTTGTTAACCCACCATACATTCTGTCCGGTTGAATCGATCAACTTAAATTCGAAATGTGTGACAGGAGCCTCAGCGCGGACCCAAAATGAGAATTCGTAATTTTCAGGAAGCTTGAGTGAAAATTTCTTCCGGAATGCAGCCCAGCCTGAATTTCCTTGATAATCGAAATCTATTTTTAACGCTTTGCCTGAATATCCTTCACCTTCATTAAGTTCCAGCTTTACGCCCTCGGCAGGTGCAGGCTCCCAGGATGAAATCTCTTCAAAATTGTCCAGGACTTGTTCCTTTGAAGCATACAAGCTCAAAGCAAGAAGCAAAGCCATCACTGACGTCGTTAAACGTTTCATTTTTTATTTTTTATTTTTCATCTTTCATCTTTCCTTCCAGCCATCCCCCAGTAAATCCTGCGCGGTGCAAACCTCGCACAATGTGAGGATTCTTTTTCATCACTTCCCAGATGAGACCGCTGCGATAATTTTCAATCATGGCAAATAACACACCTTGATCGATCCCGATATAATCGCCATCGATCCAACCTTTCCCTGGAAAGACGCGTCCATGCTGAACTTTTACATCAAATGTAAAAGTAGGATTGAAAGAATCAAGAAAGCCGTATTTCGTAAACAGATCATCTCCGTAGCGTTTGCGCATTTCCATCAAAGCAGGAATTACAATTTCAGGCGTAAATGGCATTGAGCCCGCTGCAGCAGATGGTGTGATTGTGCCATCGTCACGGACTTCATCGTGACTGGTACCGCGCGCAGAGTATGTAAAAAATTGTCGTGGTTTTCCATTTACCGGCAGCGTGATATCCAATGGTCCATCACAGGCGCTTAATCCCCAGATGTTTTCGCCATAGTCTTTCCATCCCATTGGATTTTTGATCGCATATTCTCTTTGAGCATATGTAGCGCGGCGGGTATTTTCGAAGTAATCAATTTTGCGATCGCGCATGTAAGAATCTTGAATTCCTTTAAAATCGATCCACACATGTGAATAGTGATGACCAAATAAAGGAGCAAATCCAACGTATTGTTGTCCGTAAAATTCATTCCATTTATAAGAGCTTGTCCATTTCTTCCATGCGTCCGGTTCAACCGGATGCGTAGGTGAGGCTAAAGCTAAAACAAGCAGGATCATTGCTTCGTTATAGCCACGCCAGTCAGCATCAATAAAACCACCTTCCGGCCACCATCCCATTGAGATTAAAGGTTTGCGAGTTTGAAACCATTTCCAATTCGCTCGGCGATAAAGAGTTTCAGCATGTTCTCTGATCAACTTTTCAGAGGGACTTTGTTGATCGAAATAGGATTGGCAAAAAAGTGCGCCGGCTAATAGTAAAGTTGTATCGATTGTGGAAAGTTCAACATCTTTGAAACGATGTCCGGTTTCCATATCAAGGAAGTGATAAAAGAAGCCCTGATAACCTGAAATATTTTTTGCATCTTTACCGGAAGGAGCTTTCACAAAAAATTCGAGCGTTTTTAGAACACGTTCTTGCGCTTGCTTTCGGGTGATATAACCGCGCTCGACTCCCACAGGATAAGCGGTGAGTGCAAAACCAACGGCTGCGATGCTGGAAAAAGAAGGTGTGGGATAGCGATCAGGCACTAATCCGTTTTTTGGATTCGCCAAATCCCAAAAATATTGGAACGTTCTATGCTGAACATCATCCAAAAACGGATCTGCATCGGATTGCGGAAGTGCTTGATAACCAACAAGCGCGACGGTTTGCCAGGAGAAAACTACGAACAGAACAAGCAGTGAAAAAATCTTACGTATTTTCATCAGCTTTACACCTCCGTCGCACTGTGCAAACTGCGCATTCCGAAATTAGAAAGGTGGAACTGGAGCTTCCTGCGGCAACAGGAAGCTCCAGCAAAGAATAGGTTAGAAAATGTAGTTCACCCCAAATTGGAACCGGCGTGTTTCAAATTGACGTCCGGGATCACCAAGATTCGGATTTGTTTCAGGTAACGGTGGTATGAAACTGTTGAAATCGGCAAAATTATCGTGTCCGAGTAAATTAAACACTTCGATAATTCCGCCAACTCTGTGTGATCCGCCGATCATAAAATCTTTTTGGAATCGAAGATCAAGACTTGAATACGGATCTCCTTCACCTTCTCCGAACCGAAATACCAATTCGTTTGGACCAAACCCGCGCGATGCATCAGTAATTGTGTAGGCCAGACCTGATCCATATGTAAATAACCCGCTGACTGTAATTTCATAAGGGAATTGATAGATCCCGCTCAGTACAATTCGATGCCGTTCATCGAGGTTTGGCTGAGGATGGCGCGGATACGCTTCAACGCTAACGGCATCAAGGCTGAATAAATCGCCGCCGATCTTTTCCGCTTTTGAAAGCGTATAAGTGACTGTTGCGGCCCAACGGGATTCGCTTGTGAAAGGCTTTTCAAGCGTCAAGTACAGCGCATCGTACCAGGTTTTTCTGTTACTCGAAAGAAGAACGTTGCTGAAATTGCCTGGCACAGGTTCACAACATGTTCCATCCGCGCGCCGATTCCCAAAAATGAATGTCAGGATGTTACTTCCACGGATTCCCGCATACGTTGCTGAGACAAGCACATCGCCAAACGAATGCCTGACACCAGCATTCCATTGATCTGTGTGCGGTGGTTCAGTATCGTTAGCGGTTAAGAACACTTCTGGATTTGGTGCAATACCTTGGGCAATTAAGTTATTCAAACCATCGATACTCAGAAAACTGTCATCCCATTGAATTGTTGGAAAACCATCACGTGGTTGGCCATCTGCAGAAAAACGGAATAACCGTACACCGTATTGCAAACGGAAACGTTCATCGAGTGTTTGATTGTAAACAACACGATCGTAGTATCGGCCTATTCCGCCAAATGCAACAGTTGTAGCATCACCAGATAAATCATAAGAAATTCCGAATCGCGGCTGAAACGCATTTGTAAATTTCGGCCGGTCATCTCCATCGGTGAAATACCGTTCGTCAACCAATCCAGTTAAAGCAGCACGAACATCCGCCGGTGTAACGTAATCATTATTCAGCATGTTCGTTTCATAATCCCAACGGATTCCAGCATTGATTGAAAGTTGTGGAGTCGGATTCCAGTCATCCTGAAAGTAGATTCCAAATTGAGTATTGGAGTCACTGAGATCCGGATTCCCCGCGCCAAAGTTTGCTTCGGCCGGAAAATCAAGACTGATATTTGAGAGAAAGCGGAAGACCGGATTTCCAAATTGCAGTTTAGTTACTTCGTAATCTTTAAAGGCAACAATCACGCCGGTTTTAAATCCATGTTGCCCTTTCCATGATCGTGTAAATGAAAAGTCATCGCGAATCGAAATTGTATCTTGAATAAAATCCTGCGATGTATCGCGTCCACCGATCCGCATGAAGCCTTGATATTCGAGTCCGACCTCGCCTTCATTCAGAGGCCTTGGATTCCATTGTGAACTCTGAACGATAAAGCTTGCTTCATTGAACCAATACGTACGAAGCAATTGATGTTTTGCAAGAAACGTCGTGTTGTTGATCGCAACTTCTTCAGCTGATTCAAAACTGGTTTGTCCGCCGAAACCGCGTTCATCGCTTTCACGGCGCGTATTGATTGTGAAATCCAATGTTTGATCGTCCGCGGGCTGATAAGAGATTTTTCCAAAAATAAGATGTTCGCGAAATGGGCTTACAAATGTGCCTTCAAACGGAACAAGGAAATTCCATTCTGGCGGTGGGGGTGCGCCAAGGAAAACGGTGGATTCGCGATCCTGATAATTTTCTTCAAACGACGCAAACATGTGAAGTTTATTTTTGATCAATGGTCCACCAAGGCTTATGCCTGCCTGGTATCGCGTAAGTTCAGGTCTTGGATCGCCTCTATCTTTGGATAGATCATCTTGTTCAACCAGAGCATCTGCCTGATATAACAGAAATGCATTGCCTGCCCAGGCATTTCCACCTGATTTTGTTACCGCAGTCACGATGGAGCTTGCAGCTTTTTCATATTCAGCTTTGAAATTTTGAGTGACTACGCGGAATTCTTGAACAGCATTTTGGGGAAATGGATTACCACGACTCGCATCTTGTCCGATGACGCCGCCTTCCAAAATATCGTTCTTGTAGCTTACGCCATCAATAAAGACATTCGTTGCATTCGAACCAAGCCCACCGCTTTGAACTTCTTTGCGAAATTCATCATTGTTAATGCGAACGCCAGGTGCGAGAGCCGCAAAATTTAAGAAATTTCGATTGCTTTGTGGAAGCGTTTCAATTTGCTGACTGGTAATGTTCGTTGAAACATCTGTATTTTTTGTTTCCACAAAAGTATCACCAACGACCGTTACATTTTCCGCAACCAACCGGTCTGTCGTAACATGAAAATCCAGCGTTACGGATTGACCTACCAAAATGGTGGCCGTATGCGTTTGTGGCACAAAGCCTTCCATAGAAACTGTAATTTCATACGTGCCAGGCTTTAATCCAGGAAGGTTAAAACGACCCACTTCGTCTGTATAAGCTGAGTAATTAAATCCAGTCTGACTATCAACTGCTGCAACCTGAACTCCTGGGAGTGGACCTTTTTCATCGCTTACAGTTCCCCGGATTGCTGAAGTCGATATTTGTGCACTGGCCTGGCTGAAAAAAAGTAGTGAAAGTACGATGAGTGCAGGCCACCGCACAACCCTGATTGTCTTCACCTGATTTGTCATATTGACTCCTTAGTTCAACGGATCATTTATTCTGTTTTTGAACGAAACGTTCTGTAAAACATCGACAAAATCGGTGATGCCCCTCCACATACTGGAAACCAACAAATGGTAACCATCTTTGCGCGAAATCAGTTCCATTCCACGCAAGACTTCCGAAAAGAATTCACCTTGCAAATCAGGTAATAGCACACCGATTGTGTTTGTGTGGCTTGTGGTTAAGCTGCGGGCTGCTATGTTGGGCACATAGCGAAGCCGTTTGGCGACTTTTAAAAGGCGGCGTCGGGCTTTATCACTCAGTTGACTCTTCGCATTGACAACGCGAGAGACTGCAGCTACAGAAAGGTTCGCTTCCTCTGCGACTTGTTTAATGGTGACGTTCACAGTTGCCCTCTCCTGCCGCATCCGGGCATGCTGGCGTCACCTCCCGCCCTACCCCCGGTTGGTGTGAATCTTACTGTAAACGATTACAACGTTAGTCCCGAAAAAATGCATGTCAATAGAAGGGGATTTTCTGAATCGAAAATGAGTTATTTAATTGGAGCTCTCTTTTCATCTGTCACAGGATGTCCCGCGAATGATGCACCCTGTTTGCTAAGTTCTTTGCAACGTGGAGAGTGCTTCTTTTCCGGCCCTAAAAAAGTAAATCAACAGACCGAGCCTAAAAGCAAACAGCTCAATATTCCTAGCTACAATCAACTGGATCCAAATTCGCCAGTCTCCGCTGCTTTTCTTTTTGGCCACCGGGACACAGAGTTCATTTCAAAGTTGTCTTGATTCCCTCTGCTCCTCGGCTCCTCTGGCCCTCGGCTGTAACAATCGGACTAAAATATCTTAATAAGAATACCGCTGCTGCCGCGCACGCAGCTCCTGCTACAAATAACACTAATGACGGTTTCATTTGCGACAGACCAAATGTGTCTAGTTGAGGGTAGTTGCTAAGGATTGTAATCGTGGCATTGTTCAATAAGTGCAAAATCATCCCTGCAACAATGGATCTTGAACGCCACACTAAATAACAAGCAGCCAATCCGATCAGAAATGTAGGCAAGAAACGGTACAAACTCAAATGGAATGCTGCAAAAAAAGCGGCTGTCGCTGCCATTGCCGCAAATGGTTTGTAACGCGAGATCAATCCTGAAAAAATTAGCCCTCGAAAAGCAAGTTCTTCACAAATCGCAGGCATCACCGCAACAAACAAAAGAACCAACGGAAGCGGATACTCTTTTGTCGCTTTCATCATTTTTTCCAATGCCTCAAGCGCTTTTTGAGGCATCGGCAAGAATTGATTTTGAAGATAAAGAATTGTTCCCGCTGCAAGAAGAACAGCCAGAGCAAACAAAAGCGCCGCGATAAGAGACGATGGCGTTGGCGCTCTCAATGAAAACGTCGTTTTCAAATTGAGTTTTAAGTAATAGGCAAGCCCTAAAGGCAAAGCCATGAAAAAACCCAATTCGGTCACAGCAAGACCTAGCGGAAGATTTTGACCTTGCAAAGGGATACCGATGTAGATCAGGCAAATCATTGCAAGCATCGCGTAAAACATGGATTCGGATGGTTCTGGGACTTCACGCGCAGGGAAATTTGATCTGCGGAAACTCAAACCTAATGATGAAGCTTCGCCGAAAAGAACTTCTTCTCTGCCAAAAAGCTTCACCGCTGCAAAAAGAGCTGCCCCTGCAAAAAATGCAGTGCACAAGAAGACTGCAATAATATGATCGACTCGAAAAACACCAATCATTAGTTCCTTATATAAAAGAACTACGTTAGCAATTGGAACCGTAAGCCAAAATCCTTCAAGCTGAATGCCAGGCACAGTTGAAATGAACGCAGGGACTGATGCAACAATGTACACCGGAGTTAAAAGGCTTGAAGCATCTTTAAAAGATCTCGCAAAACATGAAACAGCAATCATCATTCCGCTGAAAAATACAGCAAGCGGAATCAAACAAAGGATCATGATCAAAATGTAATGTACCGGTATGTTGAACTGCAGAGATTCCGAAACTTGTTTGAAGACGCCGAAAATAAAAGTTCCGGCCATGCTGCCAATGTTTAATAACCCTGTAACCAGAGCGATTAAAGTGACTGTCAGGAATTTACCGGCTATGATTTCGGTTCGAGTCGCAGGGCTCGTTAAAATTGTTTCCAGCGTTCCTCGCTCTTTTTCTCCAGCAGTCATATCGATCGCAGGATAAAGCGCACCCATCAGAACCATAACCACAAGCATCATGGGAAGAAATCTTCCAATAATGAAGCCGCCCATCTTCTGTTGCGATGCGACATTTACCTCTTCAATTTGAACCGGTTGGACGTATTCTTTGTTTAACTGTTTGGCGCGTAACCTTTGATCCAGAATTTCTTTTCCATAATCTTCAATAACTTTGCGAATGCGATCGGCATTGATGGTGGCATCATCATTCGAGCGATCGTAACGCAAGCGTATCTCTGCGGTGCCGTTCTCTAGAATTTTTTGTTCAGAGCCAGGCGGCATATCGATCACAAAAAGAACGTTTCCTTCCTGCACATCTTTCAAAGGATCGCGAGATTCAACCAGGGTTACACGTTCAGTTTTTCGCAAACGTTCTATCAGAGGTGAATTATCAGGAACACCCTTCAATGCAATCTTTACAGTTCGCTGCTCCAACTTCGCTTGCTGTGCTGCTGTCATTTCTGTGATCAGAATCAGTAAAGCTGGATACAACAAGACCGGAATGACGATCATCATTAAGATTGTGCGGCGATCGCGCAGCGTATCCAGAATTTCCTTACGAAAAATTTCTTTAACCTTTCTGAGTCTCATGCTCTTCAACAAGATGGAAAAAGACGTCTACAAGATTGTCGCGTCCGGTTGCAGACTTTAATTGTTCGATTGAATCAAATGCGAGGATCCGGCCTTCGTGAATTAAAGCGATCCTGTCACAAAGCATCTCCGCTTCTGTCATGTAATGTGTGGAAAAAAGAATACATTTTCCTGCGGCTCTCGATTCGCGAATAAAATCCAGAATTGTTCGGCTGCTGATAATATCCAGACCTGCGGTCGGTTCATCCAGAATGATAACTGGCGGGTCATGCAGCAAAGTTCGCGCAAGATTCACACGCTGTTGTTGACCTGTTGAAAGCTTGCTGCAATGACTATTCTGATAAGCCTCCATGGAAAAAAGACTGACAAGTTCGGCGGAACGCTTTGCAATGTATTCATCGGAGACTTCGTGAAGCCTGCCAAAAAATCTGAAAATCTCCAGAGGTGTGAGTCTTCCATAGAGTCCTGTGCCGCCGGTTAAGAAGCCAAGCTTGCGCCGCACTTCCAATGATTCAGATACAACATCAAAGCCAGCGACCTGCGCAGTTCCGGAAGTTGGCTGTAATACAGTTGCAAGCATCCGGAGTGTTGTCGTCTTTCCGGCGCCATTTGGGCCAAGAAGCCCAACAATCTCGCCATACGAACAAATGAAATGAGACATCCTGTACAGCAGTGACGACACCGCGGGCTCTGTCAAGGTAGGTTTTACATAAGTCCTCGGTTTCTATTGCTGCTTCTGGCATAGCTTACTGGGTTTCAAAAGGCCTCAAAATTTGGAGACGATCTCTCGAACTCCAATTGCGTTCTTGCACCAAATGGTATACTTTACCGTTTTTGATTTGGAATTGACAGATAATAAATAGGAGGAGCTCACCACCGGGTTTACCGGGAGCAATAAACACACGGTGGTTGAGTTAAGGATCTACAAATGGTCATATTAATTTTTATTGTTGCGCACTGGTTTCTTTCACTTTTTTGTCAGACGTTTTTTCTTCATCGTTACGCCGCTCATCGGATGTTTACAATGTCACGCTTCTGGGAAAGATTTTTCCACGTGATGACATTTATAGTTCAAGGATCTTCTTATCTGAACCCTGGCGCATATGCAATCATGCATCGAATGCATCATGCATATAGTGATACCGAGGAAGATCCACATTCACCACATCACGCAAACCTCTGGAGCATGATCGTCCAAATGTGGACGATCTACAGCGATTTCGCTCATGGCAGAACGGCGCCGGAAGATCGTTTCACTCAGAACGTTCCTGATTGGAAAGCATTTGAAAAGTTTACTGACTCCTATTGGTTGAGAATCCTCTGGGGTGTCTTGTATGCATGTTTCTATTTTTATTTCATCACAGACCTGTGGATGCTCATCTTCTTACCAGTTCATTTCTTGATGGGGCCAATTCATGGCGCAATCGTAAATTGGTGCGGCCACAAATATGGTTACAGAAATTTTGAGAATGATGATAAATCCCGCAATACGCTTGTGATGGATTTCTTAATGATGGGTGAGTTGTATCAAAACAATCATCACAAGCATCCAAACCGCACGAATTTTGCGTTTAAATGGTTTGAGTTCGATCCGGTTTATCCGATTATCCGAATGCTGCAACTTTTCCGGATCATACGACTTTCACCCGCTGCGCTTTAAAAATCCAACTCAGGTGACGCTGAAGGATATGTAACGCGATTTCCTTCAACGCAGGCAAATGGTGTTAACGCATGCGGTACGACATTTGTCTTTGTGATGTGTAATACTTCAAAACCCCGGGCGGATAGTGCATCTGAAAGCAGTCTGCGATGGCAGCGTTGATAATCAGCCTCTGCACAAAGATATGCAGTCGTATGAATTTTTGAATGAATCATGAGCTGAGCAAGCGCATGATCGAATTCTGAAGTTTGCATGTGATCGGCATATCCTTGAAATGCTTCTTCCTTCCATCCAATGTTCGTTGTACCAGGAATCGGATCCCGTTTACCACCAAGCTCCGGCATCCAGAAATATTCGATGTCTTCTTTTTGCAAACTCTCTTTTAATTTAGTCGTATTGAATTGAGGATTAAATCTTGATCGCGGAACGCGCCTGACATCGGCAATGAGTTCGATACGATTCTTCTTTAGCATCGATATGAATTCTTCCAGTGGAAGATTCGAATGCCCCACACTAAAAATTCTCTTCACTTTAGATAGCCCCCGGCGTAAGCCGGGGGTAAATGCACGTTAGAACACGACGAGCCCGCTGCTCCGCGGCGGGCGTAAGAGAATAATATTTCACGGTCTTGCGCCCGCCATCAAGGGCGGGCTGGACTACTTCCCAACCATCTTTACCCCCAGCTTACGCTGGGGGCTATGTTATTTCGTTCGTCTCAGGACAAAGTCTGCGAAACTGCGCAATAGGTCACCGCGTGACTTCAATGGCTTTAAAGCTTCAACTGCAGTTTCAATTAATTCTTTTGCAAGGGATCGCGCACCATCTAATCCGCAAAATGTAATAAACGTTGTTTTGTCTGTATCTTTTTGAGTATCTTTTCCGATTACAGTGGAATCAGCAGTAGCATCAAGAATGTCATCACTGATCTGAAACGCCAACCCTAAATTCTTCGCAAATGTAAGCACGGCGATGCGATCAATATCCCGGGCTCTTCCAAATGAGGCTGCCATATCGGCCGCTGCATAAAAGAGTGCTCCAGTCTTACGGCTATGAATCATCTCCAGAGTTTCAAGATCAATATTTTTTCCTTTCGATGCAAGATCCACAACCTGACCACCGATAATTCCTTCCGAGCCAATAGAACGCGAAAGGATTGAAGCCAGCGTTGAAGATAAAGTTGGGCTGAAAAATGTTTTTCTATAGCTAGAAAGAATCCCATAGGATCGATTCAGCAAAAACATAGCAGCGAGAATTGCAGTATCCTCGCCGTAAACGAGATGGTTTGCAGGTTTCCCTCTACGAAGAGTGGCTCCATCCATGCAGGGCAAATCATCAAGGATTAATGAAGAAGTATGAACCATTTCAAGCGCGCAGCCACCATCCAGCAATTCATCTTCAGGCACACGAAAGATTGTTGCGACTGCAAGAGAGAATATCGGCCGGATCCTTTTAGCATCAGCAAAAAGTGAATAATGAACACTTTCATGAAGCTTCTTTGGCTCAGATTCCATGGAAGGTACAAGTTCAAGAAGTCGCGCCTCAATCAGCTTTTGCTTCTCGTTCAAAAACTGTCCAAATTCTATATTCATCAATCTAAACCCTTAGTAGACTTCGATTCAGCATCTTCCAGACCTGCATCAATCATTTGCTTTCGCACATCATGAGCAATTTTATTGATATCACTTTCAGGCGAAATCTCTATTGCAGGCATAATTTCAATTTCAATTGTGCCGCCCTTTGCAGTCCACGCATCGGCAGGCATTAGCTTACCTGATCCTTTAATTGCAACGGGAACGATCGGAACGTTCAGTTTTCGAGCTAAAGTAAAGCCACCTCTTTTGAATCTGTGCAATTTACCATCTCTCGAACGTGTTCCTTCCAAAAAAACCAGCAGCGAGATGCCGCGTTTCAAAAGATTGGAAGCTTTAAAGACGCTGCCGAATGCTTGTCTTGCATCTTTGCGATTGATTGGAATATGTCCGGACATAAAAAGATGCCAGCCAAAAAATGGGATCATGAACAAAATCTGTTTAGCCATAATTCGGAATTGGACTGGCAAATAACCAAACATCGCAGGAATATCCATCGTACTCTGATGGTTTGCAGCGAAAATTACAGCTCGATCTTTAGGAATATTTTTGATCCCACGTACTTTCGTCCGGATCCCGACACCTGCAAAAACGAATCGAGACCAATATCTTGCAAAGTGATGTGAAATGCGTCCCGATCGATCGAAGATCGACACAATACTTGAAAACAACCCCATAATAATGGTCGCAACTACAAAGATCGGTATAAAAAGTTTGCAGCGCATCGTTTCATTATTAGCGGGAAGAAGGTTGAATCAAAGCGATTCAGCAATCCGTTTTGCGGCGGAAAGCGGATCTGATGCTTCGATGATTGGACGTCCGATTACAAGATAATCCGAACCAGCCTCCAGTGCGGCCTTCGGTGAGGCAGTCCGTTTTTGATCACCTTTTGAATCTTCGGGCGATCGGATTCCAGGTGTCACCATTAAAAATGGTGAAGGGAATTTCTGACGCAAAGCAGGAAGTTCAGCGGGTGAACAGACAATTCCATCCATTCCTGATTGCTGCGCCAGACTTGCAAGAAATGCTACTTGTTCTGGAACAGTCCGTGAAATACCAAACTCAGTTAGGTCAGAGGTGCTGGTTAGAACCGTAACACCCAAAATTGCCGGCTTCTGATCGAAATGCTGGAGCCGCTGTTTTGTAAGCGACATCATTTCGGAACCGCCTGAGGTATGAAGCGTTAGCAAAGAAACTCCAAGTTCCGTTGCATTTGCTGCTGCTTCGGCAACCACTGTCGGAATGTCATGAAACTTTAAATCTAAAAATACACGGCCAAACTCGCGAACATCACGAACAAGCCCCGGGCCTGCCTGTGTAAACAATCGACTTCCGATTTTGAAAAATGGGAAAACAGGCGAAATAAGTTTCGCCATTTGTAATGCTTCTGCAGCCGTATTTGTATCAAGAGCAACAATAACTTTATTGTTCATCTTTCAGCACTTCGACTCTAACTTTAACCACACCGGAAGGAAGCATCATTAGTTCTGTTGCAACATTCAATGAAACATCGATGATTCGATCAGGTTGCTGCGGACCCCGGTCGGTAATTGTGGCGATCACAGTGCGATTGTTGTCAAGATTTGTGATGCTAACACGAGTGCCAAAAGGTAACGTCCGATGGGCTGCAGTCATTTTCGTAGGATCATATTGTTCACCCGAAGCAGTTGTCTTACCTTCAAATTCTGATCCGTAATAGGATGCAAGCCCAATAAATACTTGACCCTCTTCATCCTTATGCTCAATTTCCGGAGTAGCTGGAGGCTGACTGGGACTGCATGCACTATTAGCGACCGCTAAGATAACTAAAACACTCAAAATCCAACGCATTTTTACACCTCAGATCCAGACCTTACACTTTAACAGATCCGATTACACTGCGTATGCTATCAAGACCGCGTGCTGTACAGAATTCGGAAAGTTCACGGATCAAGCGAATTGTAATTCCTGGCTCATAAAAATTTGCAGTACCGATTTGTACCGCCGAAGCGCCTGCCATTAAAAATTCAATCACATCTTCTAAAGTTGCAATTCCTCCCATGCCAATTACAGGCACTGGAACTTTTTGTGCAACCTGCCAAACCATGCGTAATGCTACAGGCTTTATTGCAGGACCTGATAGTCCGCCTGTAACATTTCCTAGATGCGGCCGCGCAGTTTGAATATCAATTGCAAAGGCCATTAAAGTATTAATAAGCGAAATCATATCAGCCCCGGCGTCGACGGCACGTTTCGCTATCGATACGATGTCGGTTACATTTGGGCTTAACTTTGCAATCACCGGACGATCAGTTGCGTCCTTAACAGCCCGAACAACCTGATAAGTCATTTCAGGATCGACTCCAAAATGCATACCACCCTGTTTGACGTTCGGTGAAGAAATATTGACTTCAATTCCTGCAATTTTTTCAAGACCTTTAAACCGTGCGGCAACCTCTCCATATTCTTCAATCGTGTTGCCCATTACGTTTACGAACAAAGCTGTATCGTATTTCTGAAGCTTTGGAAACTTCTCATTTAGAAATGTGTCAACCCCAATATTATGAAGTCCTATCGCATTGATTAATCCGGAAGGTGTTTCAATCAACCGATGCGGCATTGATCCCATTCTGGGAGTCGGGGTTAGACTCTTCGAAACAATTCCACCTAACAAGTTAATGTCGATTAATTCCGTAAGCTCAAGACCATATCCGAAACAACCGCTTGCAGTCATAATCGGATTTTTTAATTTAAGTTCGCCAAGTTGAACGGATAAATCAGGCTTCATAATTTCACAAGACTTGATGGGAAAATTGGCCCATCTTTGCAGCACAAATATTGGATGTCATCACCATTCAATGTAACTCCAGGGATTGGACACCCGATACAGATTCCAACACCGCATCCCATAATTTCTTCCATAGACAAATATGCGGGCACATCAAATTGTTCCGCGATTTGTTTCACACGTTTCATCATAGGATGAGGTCCGCAAACGTAAATTACAGAAGTCCGAGATTTTTTTTCAAGCTCCTTTTCCAAGAGCTGAGTAACAAAACCATGAAAACCAGCGCTTCCATCATCCGTTGCGATTTCAAGACGCTCACTGAGCTGATTTAACTCTTCCACATAAATCAGCTCGGAGGCATTGCGTGCTCCGTACAGAGTCACTGGAAATATTCGATGTTGATTCAGTACGCTGTTTAAAAGTGGAAATGGTGCGACGCCGATACCACCCGCTACTACGATTGCATGGCATCCTTCAATGATCGGAAAAGTATTTCCAAGCGGCCCCAGACACCAAACAGGATCCCCTGGTTTGAGTGCTGCGAGCAATCGCGTGCCGCGTCCGATTGAAGTATATGCAAATTCAAGAATATCGCCTTCGCGAATTGCGGCAACGGAAAAGGGTCTCCGAAGTAAGCTTTCGCCGGAATTTTCCGCGCGAAGCATACAAAACTGGCCGGTCCTTGTTTCCAATGCAATCTCAGGTGCGCGAATCCGCATCCTGTAATATTTGCCGGTCAGACAAACGTTCTCAAAAACCTTCAATTTCAAATCAAACATATTTGTTCTGTAGGGGCGGGTCTAAGACCCGCCCGTTTTTTAATACAATGTGCCGGGCGGGCGGGTCTTAGACCCGCCCCTACTTCTGAACCCGAAATAGTATAAAGATTCCATCAGGTGGGATCAATTCGTCTTACTTCCGAACGATCCATGGTGCTTTTCAACAGCTCACTGACCGAGCGCTTCAATACAGGATGGACGAAATTTGAAGCGATTTCATCGAGTGGTATTAGAACAAATCGTCGATTTGGAATGCCTGGATGAGGCAAAGTTAACAAATGACTTTCGATGATTGCATCATTGTAAAAAAGCAAATCGATGTCGATTGTTCGTGGACCTTTGCTAATTGTGCGCGTTCGTCCAAGTTTGTTTTCCACATTCTGGCATAACGATAAAAGCTCCAGCGGATCCAGATCGGTCTTTACTTCAATAACCTGGTTTATGAACCACGGTTGATTCGAAAAAGCGACAGGTTCAGTTTCATAAAGTGAAGAAGTTGAAACAATTTCAAGCTCCAGCATTTCGATTGCGTTCTCTAATGTCGCGAGCCGATTTCCAATATTTGAGCCTAAACCGAGAAAGATTCCAGTACCCATTGCGGTTCATCATATACGACTTTATTGTAGCTCCGCGCAAATGCAGGGGAGCCGGGGTGAAAGGGTGCAGGGGAGATCGTAAGGATAAGTTGTTTGTAGCTCCGCAATACTTCTTGCGTAACTACACACAACTCTGCTTATTCAAATCTCCCTTTCACCCCTGCTCCCCTGCTCCCTTTCGTATGCGCGAAGCTACAATGAACGTCATGCTATACTTTTGTTCTTTTGTGAAACATGAAATACGAACCCGTTATTGGCCTCGAAGTTCATGCTCAACTTCTCACAGAAACGAAGATCTTTTGTGGCTGCAGCACTCGCTTCGGAGCCGCTCCGAATGAGAATACCTGTCCGGTATGTCTTGGGTTGCCAGGATCATTACCGGTTCTAAATGAAAAGGTTGTAGAACTCGGAGTACGTGCAGCAATTGCATTAACTTTCACCGTTCCTGATTTCTCGATTTTTGCGAGAAAAAATTACTTCTATCCTGATTTGCCGAAAGGGTATCAAATATCACAATTTGATAAACCTCTTGCTGTAAATGGAAAACTTGCAATTCCGTCCAAAGAGCAACAAAAAATAGTCCGTATTAAACGTCTGCATTTGGAAGAGGATGCCGGAAAGCTTGTGCATGAAGGCGTTGAGAGTCAAAGCGATGGTAGCTATGTTGATTTCAATCGAAGCGGGGTTCCGTTGATCGAAATTGTGACAGAGCCTGATATTCACAATCCACACGATGCATATAACTATCTCGTCGAATTGAAAGCAATATTACGTTACGCAGATGTTTCACTGGCAAATATGGAGGAAGGAAATCTTCGCTGCGATGCAAATATTTCGCTACGGCCGGAAGGGTCGGACACGCTTGGAACTAAAGTGGAAGTTAAGAATCTAAACTCTTTTCGTAATGTTCAAAAAGCGCTTGAGTATGAAATTCAAAGACAGACGAAAGCACTTGATACTGGTGAGGCTCTCAGGCAGGAAACAAGATTATTCAACGTTACAAAAGGAATAACAGAGCCGATGAGATCAAAAGAAGAAGCGCACGACTATAGATATTTCCCTGATCCCGATCTTCTTCCGTTGAAAATCTCAAAAGAATTTTATGACTCTGTTCAAAGTACGATTCCTGAATTGCCTGCCGAAAAGCGGCTTCGGTTTGTGAATCAATATCAATTAGCTTTTAACGATGCGGAAACTTTAACCTCTGAACGTGACCTTGCAAACTTCTACGAAGAGGCTGCCCAAAAAAGCAGCAATTCGAAACAAACTGCAAACTGGATCCTGAATAACCTTTTACAGAAGTTAAATGAAACGGGCAGACACATTAATGAATCCCCGATTAGCCCTGAACATATTGCGGACCTTGTAAATGTTATACAAAAGGGGACAATCAGCACGAATCAGGGAAAAGAAATTTTTGAAAAAATGTGGACTACCGGGAAAAAGCCGTCCATCATAGTGGATGAAAGCGGAATGACCCAGATCTCAGGGGAGGAAGAAGTGGGACGTTTTGTAGATGAAGTCATTCGAGACAATCCTGAAGTCGTTGAGAGGCTCAGAAAGGGAGAGGTAAAATTACAAGGCGTGCTGGTTGGATTGGTCATGAAGATAACAAAAGGAAAAGCCAACCCCGAACTTGTGAATCGCTTGATCCGCGAAAAAATCAGTTAAGTTTTTAAGTAGGGGCGACCCTTGTGGTCGCCCGGGTGGGCACAAGGCCCACCCCTACCAGAAAGACGCAAAGATATGATCAAAATGTTTCATGCGACTAAACGCTACGATCACCAGTATGTAGCACTCAATGATGTCACGCTGAACATTCCTAAAGGACAATTTGCATTTCTAACGGGCGCAAGCGGTGCTGGCAAATCAACATTACTCCGGCTATTGATCCGTGAAGAAATTGCGACAAGCGGACAAATCATTGTCAATGGAAGAAACATTGCAATCATTCCTGACCATCAAATTCCAATTCTGCGCCGCAATATCGGTTTCATTTTCCAGGACTTCAAACTTCTTAAAAGAAAAACGGTTTATGAAAATGTAACTTTCGTTCTGCATGTTATTGGCGCATCGCCTCGCATACAAAAGAAACGGGCGCTTGAGATTCTAAAAACAGTAGGACTTCAACACAAGATGCATTCATTTCCCCTGCAGCTTTCCGGCGGAGAGCAGCAACGTGTTGCTATAGCGCGTGCTTTGATTCAAGAACCCGTGTTGCTACTTGCAGATGAGCCTACAGGAAATCTGGATCCGGAACTCGCTTTTGAAATTATGCAGATTTTTAAGCGTATTAATGCGCGTGGCACCACGGTTCTGATTGCAACGCACGATAAAGACATGATTCAAAAGATCCGAGGTAGAGTTGTTACGCTGGATCATGGACGTCTTTCGGACGATATTTCTTTATAAACATGCGCCTGCTTTACGTTTTCCGCTATTTTTTCAGAGAGGCAGCAGGAAATCTGTGGTCAAATCGATTTAATAATTTTGTTTCAATTGCAATTATTTCTTTTTCACTATTCACACTCGGCCTGTTTTTGTTGACAGCTCAAAATCTTGGGCGTTTGATTGGTCACTGGACCGAAAACGTCAAGATCAGCGTTTTCTTAAACGAAAACCCAAATCCAAACCAAACAACACAACTTGAAGCCTTCATTAAATCTTCGCAACTGGTTTCCCGGTTCGAATTTGTTAGCAGAGATGAGGCCTTAAATCGATTTCGTGATTTTTATCCTTCAATGAAGGACCTTGCTGATGATCTTCAGAACAACCCTTTTCCTGCATCATTCGAAATCACAGTGCGAAAAGAGTTTCAAAATCAAAAGACTGTCAGTGAATTCGTGAAGCTGCTTCGCTCGCACGATTCAGTTCAAGATGTTGAATATGATCAAGAATGGATTGACCGCGTTCAATTTATGATCCGATTTGTCGAAATTATAGGGCTTGTCTTTGGCGGGATCTTAATGTTTACGGCCACATTTTCAATCTCAAACGTAATCAAACTAATCGTACTTTCCAGAAGAGATGAAATCGAAATCATGCGGCTGGTTGGCGCAACCAATAGCTTCATCAAGGGTCCATTTCTTACCGAAGGAATTTTGCATGGCATGATAGGTGGGCTGCTTGCGACAGGTCTCTTATTTGCGATGTATTCGTTTATTGTTGCAAAAGTGAATGCTCTCAACGCGCCTTTTTTTGGAGGCACTCAAATTTACTTCCTGCCCACATGGATAATTCTTTCCGTTATCTTGGGCGGAATGGTCGTAGGATTTTTTGGGAGCTTCTTCTCACTGGGCAGACTGTTGAAAATCTAAGAACGGGCGGGTCTAAGACCCGCCCTTACTAGTTCTGAATTACGGACTACTTCGCCGCGCAGCATCAACACTCCAAATACCTGAGCCAGTTGCAGAAATGTACAAAAACACAAAACAGTATAGTGCTGCAAGTTCACCATGATTTACGATCGGCCAAAATCCTCCAGGGAAATGAAACATAAAATACGCTACAGCCATTTCACCGCTGGCTAAAAATGCCGCAATCCATGTGAGTAAACCAATTGCAATTAAAAAACCAAGAACCAGTTCAAGAATTCCTCCAATTCCTGCCACTGATGCAATATCAACTGGCGGCCTGTCAGAGGGAGGCCAACCAAACAATTTTTGTGTGCCATGCATCATGAACATCAACCCTGCAATGATCCGCAGGAGAGCATAAAAATAGGAAGAACATCTTGCGATCGGGCTTACCATTCTTCACCTCTTCTCGTTAAAAGCATGTTTTCTTACAGGCGGATCTCAGACCGCCTCTACGCAAATATACAACGAAAAGTAGCAACGGCTACAGCCTCAGGTCATGCTAAGATCAAATTCAGTATGAAGTTGAAATCATTATTTGCACTTCTGTTAGTTGTCGTTTTTAGTTTCGGATCAGGTGCTGCCTCGCGCGATGCCGTGCGGGCTCGAAATTCAATGGTTGCTAGCGTTAATGAAATCGTGACGCGCACAGCTGTTGATGTTTTGCAGCGGGGAAATGCTATGGATGCCGCAGTTGCCGCCCTTTTTACGTTGGCAGTGGTCTGGCCCGAAGCAGGAAATCTGGGAGGTGGGACATTCTTTTTAATCAGAAATTCTGATGGCAAAACAGAATTTATCGATGCGCGGGAAATAGCCCCGAAGGCTGCAACGCGCGATATGTATCAAAAAGGGAAATCGAATGCTTCCACGGTTGGACACCTCGCAGTTGCGGTTCCTGGAGCGGTTGCAGGAATGGCAATGGCTCTTGAACGTCATGGTTCTTTGAAATGGAATGAACTTATCGAACCAGCGCGCAAGTTTGCATCGAATGGTTTTCGAGTCAGCCTCAAAACGGCACAACGAATGAAAAAGAACGAAAAGCAGCTCACTTCATTTTCTGAGACGTCCAAAATCTTTTTACGCAATGGAAAATTCTTAAATGAAGACGATGTTCTGGTACAGCCTGATCTGGCAGCAACATTGAAACGGCTTCAGGAAAAAGGATCTCGCGAATTTTATGAAGGTGAAACCGCAAATTTGATTGTTCAGGAAATGAAGAAAAATGGCGGCTTGATTACTGCTGAAGATTTGCGCGATTACAAACCTGTAATTCGAAAGCCGCTATCGGCAGATTACAAAGGTTATACCTTGCTAACCGCACCTCCTCCTTCTTCCGGAGGAATCGCCCTCATACAAATCCTGAAAATGCTTGAAAACCATGATTTGAAAACGGCCGGCATTCCATTCTTCGGATGAAATTCATTTGCTTGTTGAAGCGATGAAGCGCGCTTTTGCCGATCGCGCTCGATATTCAGGCGATCCTGAATTCACAAATGTCCCTCTAGATCTTCTACTCTCCCCTGAGCACATCAAAGAGCTTAGCAACTCAATTCGCAGAGATCGCGCAACACCATCGAAAGAAATTTTGGATCCTGCAGTCATTTCAAAACTTTCGGGAAATACGACTCATATATCAATCATCGATCGATTGGGAAATATCGTTGCGGTTACAACAACACTCAACGAATCATTCGGTTCTGGAGTCACTGTTCCTGGCGCAGGCTTCTTGCTCAACAATGAAATGGACGACTTCACGACAGAACCCGGAAAGCCCAATCTGTATCAACTTGTGCAAGGCGAAAGCAATGCAATTCAACCAGGAAAGCGTCCAGCATCATCCATGACACCTACAATCGTTTTACAAAACGATAAACCTTTTATGGCGCTTGGGAGTCCGGGTGGCTCAAGAATTCCGACAGCCGTTGCTCAATGCATTATTAATGTTATTGATTTTGGAATGGAGTTACAGCAAGCTGTGGATGCTCCGCGATTCCATCATCAATGGCTGCCCGATGAAATAGTCTTCGAGTCTTTCGGATTGATTGAAGACGTTAGAAAATCGCTTGAGTTGCGTGGTCATCATTTCGCAAAGGAGCCGGATAGCACTGGAAGTGATGTGCACGTCATTATGGTTGATCCTGCAACAGGGATGAAATTAGGCGCTGCTGATCCTCGCCGCGGCGGCTTCGCCTTAGGAAATTGAGAAAGAATATTTAACGCCGAGGACGCAGAGTCATTAATTTTAAACTCGGCGCACTCTGCGTTAGAAAAGACCTTGCTATTTTTTCTTTTTGGTTAGCTGCTTGTGACGGAAGCACTCTACAATGTGATCGTTCACCATTCCGGTCGCTTGCATATGAGCGTACACGATCGTCGAACCCACAAATTTGAATCCACGCGATTTTAGATCCTTACTTAAAGCATCTGATTCTTTTGATGTTGCAGGCAACTGTGACAAACTTGTGAAATTATTCTGAATTGGACGACCTCCAACAAATCCCCAGATGTATTTATCGAATGTCCCAAATTCTTTTTGAACTTCTAAAAACTTTTTCGCGTTCGTGATCATTGCTTCGATCTTTAAACGGTTCCGTATGATCCCAGCATCATTCAGCAATCGCTTTATGTCTCTTGCGCCATACTTTGAAATCCGAACAGGATCAAAATCATGACATGCTTTTCGATAATTCTCACGCTTCCTTAAAACGATTTGCCAGCTTAAACCAGCTTGCACACCTTCAAGCACCAAAAATTCAAAAATCTTTCTGTCATCATGGAGTGGTGTTCCCCACTCTTTATCGTGATACTCGACCATAAGCGGATCTTTTGCGGGCCATGGACAACGATCCATTAGAATCACCTCCGGAAATGAGTTTTATGAACCAAAAACAGTTTCGGGCGTATGATCTATTAATTGCACGAGGAAAAATCTATGAACGTCCTTCAAATAGAAAACGTATCAAAACGTTTTTCCGCCGGAAACTATGGCGTGAAAGATTTTACACTTTCTGCGCGTAACGGTGTACTCGGTTTGTTGGGGCCAAACGGTGCCGGCAAAACCACACTGATGCAGATGATCGCAACCATTACACGCCCCACAACAGGAACAATCCTTTTTCAAGATACTGACATCGTTCGACATCCGGAATTTTTGCGAAGCCGTCTTGGTTATTTACCACAAGATTTTGGAATTTATGAAAACCTTACCGCATTTGAATTTCTCAGTTATTTTGCTTCGTTGAAAGGAGTTCATTCACGCACAAAGGTACAAGAAATGCTTGAGATGGTGAATCTTCATACTGTCGCAAAGCGCGCGGTAGGAGGGTTTTCCGGAGGGATGAAACAAAGACTCGGCATCGCCCAAGCCTTAATTAACGATCCGGAATTATTAATTGTGGATGAACCAACAGCTGGATTGGATCCCGAAGAACGCGTGCGATTCCGCAATATTTTGACCGATCTGGGTCATAGCAAATTGGTCATACTTTCTACACACATCGTTTCTGATATTGAATCGATTGCTACAGAAATTGCAATCATGAAAAACGGTGGACTCGTGATTTTTGCTGCACCTGAAGATTTGTTGAAATCCGCAGAACGATGTGTTTGGGAAGTTGTTGTTTCCTCTGATGAATTTGAGAAAATGCGCAGAACGTTGAAAATTTCAGGAGCTGTCCGCAGACCGGACGGCGTTCATCTTCGTATCGTAAGCGCTATGATTCCACATTCGACCGCATTGCCAGTTGAACCAGCCTTAGAAGAAGCCTTCTTGCTCGCAATGGAAGACTCTACAAATCAGCTTGAACGAGTATGAGCGAAAGATTCCAACGGATCGTTGCCGTAATTAAAACGGACTTTTTGCTGCGCTTTCGCAAAGCATCGACCGCTGTAATTTTTTTAATCTTATGCGTAGCCGCCTATCTCTGGATACCCGATCCTTCCAGCGGAAAGGCACTGATCCAACTGAACGAGCAACGTGCACTCTACAATTCATCGGCCCTCGCGATCGGCACTTCCACAATATTCACGTTAATGATGGGATTGTTTGGATACTATCTCGTAAGCAATTCGATTAAAAAAGATATTCAAACGCGCACAGGATTCATTCTTGCATCAACAACCCTGAAGAACAGTGAATATTTGATTGGAAAGTTCGCGGGAAATGTTTTGTTTTTGACTGCACTCTCGTTTGGTTTTCTTATAAGCAGCATCATTATGCAATTAATCCGCGGTGAAGGACCGATCGAACCTTTTATCTTCCTTGCCTACTATGCTGTCATGATTCCCCCATTAATTATTTTTGTTTCAACGATTGCTATCGTGTTTGAATCGATCCGATTTTTGTCCGGTAAATTTGGCGATGTGTTGTACTTTGCTGTTTGGCTTACGGTTCTCTCAGTCGGCGCAATCGGATCAGAGAAAAAAGGTTATCCGAACGCAGGATCTTATGTCGATTCAATGGGAATGGGTTATCTGATCGAGCAAACGCGAACGATCGCAGGTGTTTCCGGTTTGTCTATCGGGAGTTCACCATATGATAAAACTAAGCCGCCGTTTGTAATTTCAGGAATTGTGTTCAAACGCGAATGGATCCTTCCACGTCTCAGTTCATTATTGTATCCATTGCCATTGTTGTTAATATCACTTGTACGATTTCATCGGTTTAATCCTGATCGGATTAAGGCAACATCAAAGAGAGTACGGCAAGGCATCCCTGCCAAAATCAACGCGCTGATGAAGCCAATTGCAGCGCTTTTAACAGCACCTGCCTTAAAACTCACCACGGTTGGAGGTAAGCCCTCGTTTATTCGCTCAGTGATTTCTGAAGTCCTGCTGGCTCTGCAGATTTACCCCGCTGGCGCTGTGCTGATTGCGTTCTTCACGATTTGGTTTGCGATCCTTTCGCCGGCTGGAATTCAAAACAAACTTCCACTTGCTTTTGCCGCAATGGTCTTGGTGCTTTCTGATCTTGCAACACGTGAAAAAAGTTCAGGAACTCTTCCTGTGATTTTTTCGGCACCCAAATTACGCCAGAATTTTGTGTTATGGAAGTTAAGCAGCGCGGTTTTGCTGGCGCTAGCATTTACGTGGATCGCAATCTTAAAACTTCTCTTCATACAACCCTTTAGCGCACTTGCCGTAATTGGCGGGACATTATTTGCAGCAGCGGCAGCTACGGCATTAGGGATTCTGACAACCAATCCGAAAACATTTATTGTGATCTTTCTTTTCTTTTTGTATCTAGTAATGAATGATAAGGGCCATACCGCATCATTCGATTTTGCAGGATGGTTTAATCAGACTACGCCATCCATCGTTGCCATTTATGCCGCAATTTCTGCTGGATTTTTTATTGCAGCCGAATCTTTCCACCGCTGGCAATTAAAACGAAACTACTGAAATTAATCCTTAAACGGCAATCGATACGTTTCACCTTGTTTGGGAACGACACCATTTTTCGGCACTGGAACTTTTTCACCTTCGGCATGGTGATAAATCACGATCTTCTTTGCGTCAACGCCAGTTCCATCCTTCAATAACTTCCGAGAAAGCCACGGTGAGATAAACGCAACATCAAGCTTCTTAGCGTTCAGCAATGCTCCTGTATCTTCCGTATCACCCGTAAAGTACATTCTGATTCCATGCCACGTAACGATGTAGGAATAGTGTTTGAGATTGGGTACGTGTGGCGTCTCAATCGCCTCAATCTTGATTCCTTGATATTCAGCGGTCATATCCTTCAGCGGCACAATTCGTGCAGAATCAATTCCTTTGGTTACATCGGGTGGTCCAATTACTTTTAAATTCTTCAATTGTTGAAATATCTTCGGTTCCCAATGATCCAAATGTCCATGCGTAATCAGGGTAAAACTATTTTCTGGAATCTGAATGGTCTTTAGATCGTATTTCATGTAATCAAATGCGCCAGACTCATAAGGGAAATCCGTAAACATCGTTACTTTTCCATCGGTGATAGAAAATGCCATGTTCCCGATGAACCGGAACTCAAGTTCTTGTGCATGAACGGATCTTGAAAACAAAAGAGCAAAAATTAATAGCAGAGTTTTCATTTTAGTTCTCAGTAGGGCGGGCCTTGTGCCCGCCCGTTGTGTCATGGTTAAGTTTCATCGGGCGGCCACAAAGGCCGCCCCTACTTTCTAAAGATTAAAATAGGCCAACCAGAGAAATCTTCCGAAAAAAACCGCAAATAATGCAGCCGCTCCAAGAAATGTCCCATATGGCAAAGCAAAATCGGACCCTTTTTTCCACACAAGAATGATAAAGAGTCCAATGATTGAACCAACAAGTGAAGAAAGGAAAAGTACGACAAGCACCTGACGCCAGCCAAGAAATGCGCCGATGAGTGCAAGCATAAAAACATCGCCATGTCCCAGGCCTTCCTTTTTACGGATCCATTTATAGGCAAACAGAACGATTAATGGAAGTAATCCGCCGACTAAAATTCCAAGAGCAGATTCGATTGGTTTTACGTATGGATTTACAAATGAACTTGCGAACCCTAACACGATCCCTGGAAATGTGATTCGATGAGGCAGAATTTGGTGATAGTAATCAATAAATATTAGAACCATCATGATGCAGGCAAAGATCGTGTAAATCAGAAATGGGATTGTTGCTCCAAACCTGCGCCAAAGCAGCACGATGAGAATTGCTGTAGTTAGTTCGACAAAGGGATAAAGAGGTGAAATTCGGGCCTTGCAGGTGGAACATCGCCCGAGCAGAAATATATAACTCAAAAGCGGAATATTGTGATACCAACGGATTGGTGTTTTGCAATGAGGACATTGCGAGCGTGGATGAACAATCGATTGTTTTAATGGAAGACGATGAATACAAACATTCAGAAATGAGCCAATCACTAAACCAACCAGGAAAAGATAAATGTCAATAAACCATGGAGCCTCAATAGCATTGTTCCACAATGAATGCATCTGCATATTCTAACCGCAGAGACACGAAGAGCTATCTAGAAACAGAAAAAGGCGGCACGGATGCCGCCTTTTTCATAGATGGTTGGACTTAATTAGGTCGTTCGTCGCTCGCTAAGCGGGCATAATTTCCCGGCTCGAGTTTTGGTCCCTCTTCTTTTGGCGGAACAGGGACTTCTTCACCCGGCTTTGGAGCAAGTGCGAGGTCAACGATTTCATCTACACGCTTAATGAAGAGGAATTCCATTCCTTCGCGTACATTTGCTGGCACATCATCAAGATCTTTCTGATTGCGATCCGGCAGAATCACTTTCTTTAATCCTGCTCGTTTTGCAGCCAGAACTTTTTCTTTAATACCGCCAACAGGAAGCACTGCGCCACGTAACGTAATTTCACCTGTCATTGCCACATCATTGTTAACCGGTCTTCCAGTTAACATTGAAAACATCGCAACAAACAGTGTTACGCCGGCAGATGGACCGTCCTTCGGTTGAGCACCGGCAGGAACGTGAACGTGAATGTCATATTCTTCAAAGAAATCTTCTTGAATACCCCATTCTTTCGCTTTCGACCTGAGGTAGCTCAATGCAGCTTGTGCCGATTCCTTCATGACATCCCCAAGATGTCCGGTGAGTGAAAGAGTTCGCTTTCCTTTCATCTTGCTCGCTTCCACAAATAGAATGTCACCGCCAAAAGCAGTCCATGCTAAACCAGTTGCAACTCCAGGAACCGCTGTTCTTTCCGCAACTTCGGAAAAGAACTTAATCGGTCCGAGATATTTGCTGACAATCTCCGGAGTGATCACAGACTTTTGAATCGTGCCTTCCACGATTTCTTTCGCTGTACCGCGGCAGATTGTTGCAATCTCACGTTCGAGATTACGTACGCCTGCTTCTCGCGTATAGTTTCGGATAATTTCCTTCACTGCAGTTTCTTCAAAAACAATTTGCTCTTCATTCAAGCCATGTTCGCTACGTTGCTTTGGAATCAAAAAATTAGTCGCAATTCGCAGCTTATCTTCATCGGTATAGCCTGGAATCTCAATGACTTCCATTCTATCTTGCAACGGAGCTGGAATTGGATCGAGCAAGTTCGCTGTTGCAATGAACATTACTTTCGACAAATCGAATGGCACTTCAAGATAGTGATCCGAGAATGCGAAATTTTGTTCAGGATCCAATACTTCAAGCAATGCTGAAGACGGGTCGCCACGAAAATCCGTACCGATCTTATCGACTTCATCCAGCATGAAAATGGGATTGTGTGAACCAACCTTCTTTATGCTTTGAATGATGCGGCCGGGTAATGCGCCCACATAAGTTCTGCGATGTCCGCGAATTTCTGCTTCATCACGGACGCCGCCCAGCGAAATTCGAATAAATTTGCGTCCAAGTGCTCTTGCAATGGAACGTCCTAACGAAGTTTTACCAACGCCGGGAGGTCCAACAAAGCACAGGATCGGCCCTCTCATATCAGCTTTTAACTGACGTACCGCAAGATATTCTAGAAGTCGTTTTTTGACTTTTTCGAGATCGTAATGATCTTCATTCAAAACCTCGGCTGCCATTTTTACATCGAGGTTATCTTCTGTTCCAGTCATCCAGGGTAATTCAACAAGCACTTCGAGATAGGTTCTGCAGACTGAATATTCTGCAGATGCAGGATGCATTTTAGAAAGACGCTTTAATTCTTTTTCTGCAACCTTTTTTACATCGGCAGGCATTTTTGCCTTTTCGATTTTTTCGCGGAATTCTTCGACTTCCATTCCGCGTTCATCACCTTCGCCTAATTCCTTTTCGATTGCTTTCTTTTGTTCCCGTAGATAATACTCACGCTGAGTTTTATCAATTTCACCTTTAACCTGTGACTGAATTTTGTTCCCAATTTCGAGAATGTTAATTTCTTTATTCAATAAAAGATTGACTTTCTCCAGCCGTTCTTTCATTGAGATCGCTTCGAGTACTTCCTGTTTTTCTTCCGTGGAGATTTTGAGACTTGAAGCGATTAAATCGGCAAGCTTCCCTGCAGTCTCCATATTTACGATTACGGAAGCCAAATCGGAAGATAAATAGCTGGCCATCTCGCTAAGTTTTTTGAACAGCTTTTTGGCGTTCATCACAAGAGCGTCAATTTCAATACTCTTGTCATCCGGCTCATCGATAATGTCGACCTTTGCGACATAATAAGGAGCCGTTTGTAAAAATGATTCGACCCGAAAACGGGATAATCCTTGCACGATCACTCTCAGGGTGCTATCAGGCATACGGATCATTTTAGTGATCAAAGCCGTAGTTCCAAGCGAATATAAATCTTCAGTCTTCGGCTCTTCGATTTTTGGATCCTTCTGAGTTACGAGTCCAATGATATTGTCTGTTTTTAACGAGTCTTCAATTAGCTTTACAGAGCGATCCCGCCCTACAACAAGAGGTATCATCAATTCCGGATACAATACTGCATCTCGTAATGGCAGTACGGAAATAATGTCCGGAATATTTACTTTTTTATTCTTCGCATTTTTCATTTTCTGTAACCTCTCTTAACCAGCTTAACGTGGTTCCATTGTACGGGATTAATTCCCCTGCCACAATTTTGCTGGTACCACATAAGTATAGGTGCCCACTTTTTTCAAGTCAAAGAACTTGAGTGCCTCATTATCAACATGCATGCAAAACTATGCTAGGATTGGAGTTCCGCTACTTCGGATCATTACCGCACCTACAAAGGAGATTACTATATGGCCACCATTAATAGAGTACACGCACGGGAGATTTTGGACTCTCGCGGCTTCCCTACAGTTGAGGTTGATGTCTACTTGAATGATGGAACGATGGGACGAGCCGCTGTTCCATCCGGAGCCTCAACAGGTGAATATGAAGCACTCGAGATGCGTGACAACGATGCAAAACGTTACCTTGGCAAAGGTGTTTTAAAGGCAGTTGAAAACGTCAATACGATTATCGCTCCATCATTGATCGGTAAAGATCCTGCTGCGCAAGAAGAATTAGATCATTTTATGATTCAACTGGATGGCACCGCTAATAAGTCAAAATTAGGAGCGAATGCAATTTTAGGTGTCTCGCTTGCGACTGCCAAAGCTGCTGCAGCTTCGCAAAAGATCAGTTTATTTTCTTATCTTGGAAAGTCGAAAGGAGTCACTTTGCCGATTCCTCTAATGAATGTAATCAATGGCGGGGCGCATGCAGACAACAACCTGGATGTTCAGGAATTCATGATCGTACCTCATGGCGCGTCAAAATTCGTTGACGCCATTCGAATGGGTTGCGAAGTTTTTCAACACCTAAAAAAGTTGTTGAAACAGAATGGAATGATTACCGCAGTAGGTGACGAGGGTGGTTTTGCACCTCAATTGAAGTCCCATGAACAAGCAATGGAATTAATGTTAAAAGCAATTGAGGCTGCGGGCTATAATCCCGGTTCACAAATCAGTCTTGCCCTGGACGTTGCTGCGAGCGAATTTTTTGATGATGGTTCCTATGTTTTCAAAAAGTCAGATAAGTCGCGAAAGAGTGGCGATGAAATGATTGCCATGTATGAGGAATGGATTTCCCGCTTTCCAATTTTTTCCATCGAAGATGGGATGGGCGAAAACGATTGGAATGGATGGAAAAATCTGACTGATCGATTGGGCAAGAAGGTTCAACTGGTTGGAGACGACCTTTTCGTCACAAATACAAAGAAGCTAAAGGAAGGAATTGAAAAAGGCATTGCAAATTCTATTCTGATTAAAGTGAATCAAATAGGAACTTTAACCGAAACACTGGATACGATGCGGATGGCATTTGATGCAAAATATACATGCATTTCCAGTCATCGATCTGGCGAAACTGAAGATGCTACAATCGCAGATCTTGCCGTAGCAACAAACTGCGGACAAATCAAAACCGGTAGTGCTAGCCGTAGTGATCGTATGGCAAAATACAATCAGCTGCTGCGGATTGAAGAAGAGCTCGGCGCAAAAGCACAATACGCAAAATTGCCAACATTTTAGATTAAACCGCAGAGTCTTAAAGGGAGGAAGTTATGTTCAGACTGGTTTTATTGCGGCATGGTGAAAGCACTTGGAACAAAGAGAACCGCTTTACAGGCTGGACTGATGTAGACCTTTCTGAAAAAGGGGTACAAGAAGCCCACCGTTCTGGTCAACTTTTAAAACAAGATGGATTTGTTTTCGATGTTTCTTTTACTTCAGTTTTGAAGCGAGCCATCCGCACGCTTTGGATCGTTCTGGATGAAATGGATTTAATGTGGATTCCTATTCATCATTCGTGGAAATTAAATGAGCGGCATTACGGAGCATTACAGGGATTAAACAAAGCTGAAACGGCTACAAAATATGGCGATGAACAAGTCCATATATGGAGACGTAGTTACGATATACGTCCGCCAGTTCTGGAAGAATCGGATGAACGCTGGCCTGGACATGATTCTCGTTATGCAGGCCTTTCCGGTGATGAATTGCCGAAAACTGAAAGCCTAAAAGATACAGTCGCTCGATTCCTTCCGTATTGGCATGAGCAAATTGCGCCGGTGGTGAAAAGCGGAAGGCGAGTCATTATTGCTGCACACGGAAATAGTTTGCGTGCGCTTGTGAAGTATCTAGACAATGTTTCAGATGAAGACATAGTGAGTTTGAACATTCCTACGGGAGTGCCACTTATCTATGAGCTTGATACTTCGTTGAAACCGATTCGGCATTACTATTTAGGCGATCAAGAAGAAATTAAAAAAGCAATGGATGCAGTCGCTGGTCAAGGCAAAGCAAAAAAGACTTGAGGTAATAAAAATGGCGTATTGGCTTTTTAAATCCGACCCGGAAACGTATGGTTACGATGATCTGGAACAAGATAAACAAACCACATGGGATGGCGTTAGCAATCCTGTCGCGCTGAGAAATATTCGCAGCATAAAAAAGGGCGATAAGATTTTGATTTACCACACAGGCGAAGAAAAGGCGATTATCGGCTTAGCTGAAGCGATTCGTGAAGCATATCCTGATCCGAAGCAAAAGAACGAAAAGTTGAGTGTGGTTGATATCAAAGCAATTAAGCGTTTTAAGAAGCATCCAACGCTTGCAGAAGTTAAAGCCCGGAAAGATTTCGCCGATTTTGCATTGACCCGCCTGCCTCGTCTTTCAGTCATGCCTGTTAATGATGCTCAATGGAAGCTATTAATGAAAATGTGCGGAGAATAACCGCATTTGCATCACATTTTTTCTGTAGCTTCGCGCATATGCAGGGGGGCAGGGGAGAAAGGGAGCAGGGGTGAGTGGCACATTGAAGTTGGTGTAGCTATGCACATTCTTTGTGCGCAGCTACAAAAACCTTAACCTTTAAATTCTCCCTTTCTCCCCAGCTCCCCTTCTCCCCTGCCTATCCGCGGAGCTACGACAGTCTTTGACAATTACTCTACTTCGAAGGAGACATAGAAAAGGCGGGAACGGCGTTCGACTTGAAGAGCGACCGGTGAACCAGCGCGTAGATTGTCCATAATGGATCGGAGTTGTTCCACAGACGTAATGAATTTGCCATTCATTGTATGAATCACATCGCCTGTCCTGAATTCACGCGCCCAATATGGCGCATCAGCAGCTCTACCCACAACAACAACACCATATTGCTTCTTTAACGCGGGTAACAACTCTGCAATTTGATCGTTCATTGTTACACCGAAAATACCAAGCGATGCAATTAGACTTGTTTCAGGCCGTATTAATTCAGGAATGCTATCAAGATCTTCTCCGCGAAAAATGACATTGATTTCAATGATTTGCTTTTTATCTCCGCGCAAGAATTCAACGGTGACTGTGTCACCTTCCGAACGTCGATATAAATTCACATCAAATTGGCGGCCATTTTCCATGACCTTTCCATCCATCGTCAAAATTAGATCGCCGCTTTGAAGTCCTGCTTTTTCAGCCGGACTTCCCATAACGACATCGCTAACAATCACTCCCCAGTTTTGTGCAAGTCCAAGTCCATTCGCCAGTGCAGGAGTGATCGTTTGCACTAAGACGCCGATTTCACCACGTCGAACTCGTCCGGTTTTACGGATTTGTTGAACCACGTTTTTTACAATGTTTGCTGGAGCTGCAAATCCAACACCTTCATTTCCGCCGGATTGAGTAAAAATGAAAGTGTTGATGCCCATCAATCGTCCTTCCGCATCAACAAGCGGTCCGCCGCTATTCCCAGGGTTGATCGGCGCATCTGTTTGAATGTAAATCATCGGATCTTCGGCTCGTAGCTGTCGTGCAATTGCGCTAACAACACCCATTGTCACAGAATTTTCAAGTCCGAATGGACTTCCAAACGCAAGCACAAGCTGTCCAGGTTTTAACAGATCAGAATCCCCTAATTGCAAATGCGGCAAATTACCGCCTTCAATTCGAAGCAACGCAAGATCTGTTTCAGAATCCATTCCTAAAATTGCTGCAGGAACAACCCTCCCTCTGGATTTCAATATTGATTCCCGCGGTGAACCATCATCGGCCCCAGCGTTCAACATGACCTGAACGCGAAGCGCACCCTGAACAACGTGCGCATTCGTAATGACATATCCTTCCGGATCGATGATGACGCCTGAACCGCTGCTGCGTTGTCGAGTTAGCAAGCTTTCACTGCTTAAGCTTGATTCATCCGAACTGTAGCCTGTCGCAAAAACTTGAACTACAGCGGGACCAACACGACGGGAAAGAGCCTCAAAAGAGCGGCTTAACTCCGAGAGATTATCCTGGCTCTGTGCAACAAATGGAATGAAAGTGACAAGAAGGAAGATGAGCCTATATGAATTTTTCATCTTTGCGGTTCATGCAAAGCAATTAGAGCATCCAGTTCTTCTTTTAATTTGGCAAGAATCTCATCATATGTATAGGCACCTACAGATTCTGCCCTTCGCTTCAAATTTACGTGCGTTGGACCACACCAGAGCCCAAGATCCGCATCATCAGTTTCTCCGGGACCATTCACACGGCATCCCATAACAGCGATCGTCAAACGATGCGCTTTTGCATACTCACTCATCGCCTTCACTTCTTCTGCAAGTTCCACAAATTTTTCGTTTTCAACGCGCGAACAGCTCGGGCAGCTGATGATATTCATTCCTTTTCCAAAATCTGGCACTGAAATGAAACGTCCGGCATAGACATCTTCAATAATTTTTTGCCCTACAATCACTTCTTCATGTTTTCTTGGATTAGGAAGAGTCAATGAAACTCGAATTGTGTCACCAATTCCCTTCGCAAGAAGCTTTTCAAACGCGAGACGAGTCTTGATGATTCCATCTGGTGGAAGGCCTGCCTCAGTCACTCCAAGATGAAGAGGGACTTGCGGTAACCGGTTACTGAATTGTTCATTAGCATCAATGACTTTTTGAGGATCGGAATCTTTCAGACTGACCACATAATTTTCAAAGTGCAAATCTTCCATAAGACTGCAGTGATAAACAGTTGATTCGATTAGTGCTTTCATCTGATCGCCCGAGTAAAGTTTTAGGAACTCTGGGGCAACCGATCCGCAATTCACACCAATTCTGATAGCGACATCATTATCACGCGCCACTGACGCAAGCCATTCAACTTTTTGCGGGATCGACTTTTCCTTTTCGTGATGATGCAGATGTCCAGGGTTATAACGGATTTTATCTACATATGCTGCGATTTTTGATGCGAGTCTGTAGTTTTCTTGAAGATCAACCGAAAGAGTCGCTTTTGTCTGGCGGCGGACTTCCTTCAACGCTTCCGCGTCTTTATCACTGTCGATGGCAATCCGCACAATTGCTGCGCCGGCGTTTCGGAGCTGTTCAGCCTGCTCGACCGTAGCATCAATATCCTGAGTTCGGGTCGCACACATGCTTTGGACAGCAATCGGCGAACTATTACCGATGTAAACTGATCCTACTTTTACTTTTCTCGTCGGCTTCCGTACGATTCCCATACCGCTCCAATTGTAACCAATCCTGTGAAATGGCGCTATATTTTACCGCAAAGACGCAAAGCCCATACCTTGCACGAGGATGCAAGTTACGTTAAGCTTGCGCATAGTTGCACACTGGGGAAGAGGGTATATAAGCGTCCTATGGGTGTAGATGACGCGCGCTTCGATCAAACTCCGCGGCCAGGCGCGCCAACAGAGGTCGAACAACTCCGTACACTTCTTTATACAGACGATTTGACGGGTCTGTATAATCGACGTTTTTTCCGCCATTGTGTTGAAGAACAAAAAACACAAAGCGAATCCACAAATTCTCCGTTTGCACTTCTTATTCTAGACATCGATCACTTCAAACAAATCAATGATACACACGGACATGCCGTTGGAGATGCTGCATTAATTCGTGTAGCGAAAGAGCTAAAAGACTTTTTCCGTGACCGCGGATGGGTATTCCGATACGCCGGAGATGAATTTGTTGTAGTGCTTCGCGATTGTGGAGAAAGTCAAACCGCTGCCTTGTGCGATGTATTGCTTTCACGAATCGCAGGATGCCTGGCGGACGACAAAGAAAACCTTCCTTTGAAAAGCATTTCGCTGAGCATGGGTTTCAGCATTTTTCCTGATGACAGCACGATTATTTCTGAAGTTTTTCACTTATCCGATCGTGCTTTATATGCAAGCAAGGAAGCGGGCAGAAATTGTTTTCGTTCAGGACGTCAGATAATCCGAGATCAAAAAGAGAATGTCGGCCATTGGCCGGTTCAGGTTCATTGTGAATCCCTGATCGGGCGTCAAATCGAATGGAACACATTACAAACCCATTTTTCGGATTGCAAAAATGGAAAAGGACGTTTGCTTTTTATCGTTGGTCAAGCAGGCGTTGGAAAATCACGTTTGCTCAGACAATTTTCCCGGCGGCAAAGAACAGGTGACTTTCACATCCTTGTTGGACAATGCATTGAAGGAACATTGATCCATTCGTACGCTCCGGTCCGCAGCGCATTAAAAAAAGGATTCGAAGCGAAAGATCCCGCTACAGTAAATATCTATAAAAATCTCGAAGAACATTACCGCAGGGAATTAATCGGCCTCGTTCCTCAATTCGATCGATTTGAAAAGGAACCGCTTCAGCCTAAACAATCTTCCGACAAATATTTCCTGCTCGAAAGCATCTTTCTACTTCTACAGGGCCTATCAAGACAGCTTCCGACTGTCATGGTGCTTGAAGATATTCATTGGAGTGATGAAGCAACGTTAAGTCTGTTGCATTATCTTGCGCGCAATATTCCAAATGAAAGAATTTTGCTGATCGCCACATTTCGTGATGAAGAATCATTACAGCCCGCGCTTCCTGCGACTCTTAAAAACATGAGCCGCGAAAATCTCTACAACACGATCGAACTGAAGGCATTAAAACCCGAGGAATCCGGATTAATGCTCGAAGAGATTTTTAAGGGATTTACTGTTTCAGATTCATTCAAGTCATGGATTCATGATGAATCGGAAGGCATTCCATTTTACATTGAAGAACTTGTGAAACTGCTTCTTGAAGAAGGATCAATTCAGCGTTCGGGAAATGAAGTGCAGCTGCGAAAGCCGGATAAATCGGCGCTGCCTTATTCCATCCGCGCTCTTGTGCAGCGACGCGTTGGGCGTTTAAGTGAAGCACTTCAACGTGTTCTTGGTTTTTCATCCATTATCGGTTATGAATTCGATCTTCATATTCTGGTTAAGTTGATCGAAGAAAATGAGGGATACCTGCTGGATCAGCTTGAACAGCTGACGAAACTTCAGATCATCCGCGAAATCCATTCTGGAATTGAAGACCGCTTTGCGTTTACGCACAACAAAATCCGCGATGTGATTTATGAAGAGATGGGACTGATTAAGCGCAAGAAGTATCATCGCAAAGTTGGTGAAATTTTAGAGATGCTTCATCAAGACAATCTTGGATTGTTCGCTGAGGATCTCGCATATCATTTCGAGCAAGCAGGCATCATACAGAAAGCTTTTGCATATTCACTTGAAGCAGGCAAGAAAGCGCTCCAGATTCATGCTTATGGCGATGCATATCAGCACTTTGAAAGATGTTCGAAGTACAAAGAAATGGTGGATGCCACTGGCACTCAATTGCTTGCTGAACTTCATACTTATAAGGGTCTATCGCTTGAAGCGCTTGGAAGTTGGGATTCTGCAATTTTGTGTTACGAACAACTGTTGAGTTTAAAAAAGCCGCGAGAGTTCAAAGTTCTGGAAGCCGATGCTATGAACCATTTGAGCCGCGTGCATTATAAGCGGGAAGATTTTGATCGATCTCGTGCGCTTGCAGATGGAGCATTAAAGATCTCCCGCGAAGAGAATTATCGCGCCGGAATCTGCCAGAGTTTTTACAATCTTGGAAAAAATTTCTGGCGGCTTTGTGATTACTCAAAAGCGCTTGAGTATATGAATCAAGCAATAGAACTAACAAGCGCAGAACAAGATTCCGGCCTAAAAGCCAAGTATTTAAACAGCGCAGGAATTATCCATTTGGAACGCAGTGATTATGAAAGCTCATTGCAGCATTTCCGAAAGGCACTCGAAATTTTTCAGAAGCGTGGGGATAGACCCGGCATGATCGAATGCCTGTTGAACATAAGCATCATCAGGCATGTACTGGGAAATATGCATGAAGCCAGACAAAACATCGTGAATGCTTTTGCTCTCGCACAAGAGATTGGAGATCCATTCGGCGTTGCTGCCTGTGCTGTAAATCAAGCTGAGCTTGAACTGGATCTCTCAAATTACGATCTTGCCGACAAGTTAAATGAACGCGCCGGAAAAATTTATATGGACCTCGGACATAGCCTTGGACTCACCTACTATCTTCAGAATCGAGCACAACACCGGATGATTACAGGCGAACTTGATGCCGGAATTTCAGCGGCTGTGAAAGCGAGAAAACTTGCTGAAGAAAAAAATCTACGAAAACGCGTCAGTGAATTGCAGCGTCAGGAAGCAACAATTTATTACTTTCAAGGAGACTATGCCGGAGCGCTCTCTTCGTTAACGGAATCGTTGAAATTGTGTAATGAGATTCAGGATGAAGCAGGATGCATGGAAGCAGAATTAAAGCTCGGTTTCCTTTGTCTGGCTCCTGAGTGATCTTGAAGCAGCCAAGGAACACTGGAAAATCGGCACATCATATAAAGGGAAAAATCCATCATCAGAATATCTGTTTTGGAAAACGGCTGCTGAAGGATTCGCAGCTGTCTTGGAAGCACAAGAATCAAAATCGATCGCCAAGCAAGATGAATTGCGTACAATCGCAACAAAAATGGAACACGCATATCTGATCACCGCTTCGCATTTGTTATCATCGATGCAGCTTCAAAGGCTTGGAAGAATCAATGAAGCCTTACTCGAATCACAGGAAGCTGAGAAAACCGCAACACAATTCCGGCAAAGCATGTGGCTAACCAGGTCGCGCATCTATGTTGTCGAACAACGAAAGTTACTGGGCCTTCCGGTTTCTGCAAACGAAGTGATGGTCGTTCTTGATGCCGCACTGCGTCAGAAACAAAATGAAGTTATCCATCGATGCTACAAATTGCTTTTGGATCTTGGCTGGACGGATGATAAATTTCGCAAAGATTGGATCGAACATTGGAATCTATGGCAGCCAAGCGTGCCTGAACCATTCAGGGCTCGTTTTGAACCTCAATAAATATTTATCAATCGCAATTTTGCTTTGTTTTATTCTGCCACTCTGTTTTTGCAAAAATACTCCTTCCAAGCCGCGCAATATCATTCTGATTACAATTGATACTCTTCGTGCCGATGCATTGTCAGTTTATGGAAGCAAAACACCGACTCCATTCATGCAACGTTTCGCCGAAAACAGTGCGGTATTTGAAAAAGCATTCACAACGGCACCGATCACACTCACTGCACATGTCTCGCTATTTACAGGACTAAATCCGCCATCTCATGGCGTGAGACACAATGGTGTTTATCGTGCACCGCAATCTTTGAATCTACTTTCGGAAACAGCTCGTTCAGCAGGATTTGAAACAGGCGCATTTGTTGGCGCCGCGCCAGTTGCAGCGATCTATGGATTAAATCAAGGCTTCGATCACTACGATGATTCCTTTCAAAAAGTGCAAACGGAATCAGGAATCTTTTCATATCCGGAACGGAACGCAGAACAGGTCAGACTTGCAGCGCAAAACTGGCTGACAACACGCAACAGCAGTAAGCCTTTCTTTCTGTGGCTTCATCTTTTTGATCCGCATCATCCATACGAAACTCATGGCTACTCGGATTTGAAACCGTATGAGCAAGAAGTGGCTTATACAGATCATCAACTCGCAGAATTTTTTGAGTTTCTAAACAAACGGAATGCAGTGAGTAACGATCTGGTAGTGATTACATCGGATCATGGGGAAGCATTTGGCGAACATGGTGAAGTCAGCCATTCGTTATTCGTTTACAACACGACGTTGAGAATCCCGTTGATGATTTCTTCTCCAGGAATTCGGCCTGGAAGATACACAGAACTCGTTAGAATTATTGATATTTTTCCAACAATTGTGGAACTCATGGAATGGAAGATTTCTTCAAATTCAGATGGAGTTTCGCTCGTTGGTTTGATGCGAGGCAAAAAGCTTCAATCGCTCGAAAGTTATTCGGAGAGCTTTGCTCCGGCAATCGATTTTGGGTGGAGTCCGCTGGCATGTTTGCAAGATGCGCAGTTCAAGTACATTCATGCACCAAAACCTGAGATGTATAAAGTTGATTCGGATCCTTCAGAAATGCAAAACCTCGTCGCGTCTTCACAGCAGACTGCGAAATACAAAGCGAAGGTGGAAGCATTGCTGACTCGAAACAAATCAGAAAATTCCGGACATACACCTTCTGCAGAAGAAATGGAGCGGCTGCGCGCGCTTGGGTATGTTGCCAGCGCACCACAAAAGATCAACTGGAATGGTGCCGATCCAAAGGATCGCGTGGACGTGGCGCGTCAGATTGCGGAACTTACAATGAAACCGATGTCGCTAGAAGAACGCGCAAAGGCGTATGACGAAATTGTGCAGCTTGATCCATCCAACCCATTATTGCTTTTGCGTTATGGGGAAGTCTTGCTGCAGAAAAAGAATTATCCGGAAGCTCAATCGATGTTTGTCAAAGTGATTGAGTCGGGTTATCCATCCGCAGCCCCTTACAATGGACTAGCCGCTGTATATTTTTACCAGGACAAGGCAGACGAAGCGGAAGTGATTTTGCAAAAGGCGGTCGATTCAGGCCATGCTGATGGCGAAACATACTTCAATCTGGCTGAATTCCTCTACAACCGCGGAGAAATTTCCAAGGCCTTTGCGTACTATGATCGTAGTACGGAGCTGGGCCATAAACTGGCCCCACTCCGCAAAGCTGACATCCTGAAAACTCGCTAGCATACGGAGCGCGGACATCTTGTCCGCATTACGGGCCGCAGGCATCCTTGCCTGCACGAAAATTGCGGACTGGAAGTCCGCGGCCCGTAATGCAGGCTGGAAGCCTGCGCTCCGAACCGGCTCTGCGGTAAATCCTTACCAATGCCAGATTTGATCATACCGGTTGAGCATCCTGGGCAAGGCGGGTTTAAGACCCGCCAGGTTATTTTGTGACACATCGCGGGCGGGTCTTAGACCCGCCCCTACTTGAACATTCTTGGATCTAATACGAATGGCTGGGGTTTATGAATTCTGCATTTCGCAAAGTCGGAGTGTTCCGGATTGATCAAGTAGTTCAACTCTTGTGGAATGATTGCGGAGGGTACAGCAAGAATAGCGCTCTTTCCACTCTTCAACCACTTTTCACCGATCACTTGCAGCTGTTGCAATGCGGGATACATACGCCAATTCTTCGGAAGCCTGGATTCGGAGATCCGTTCCATCGTGAGATTCTGCGGAATTTCAATTGAGATGGAAACAAGATCGTCAGGTTTCGTTTGAACGCTGACATGGACGAAGTACTCAAGCGCCGCAAGTGACAGAGTTGCAGAAGTGTAAACAACACGCCGGCCGGGTGGATTCCATCTGCCTCCAAATCTTCTGGCACCTTCGCCATCATAGGCAGAATTCTGCCGGCGTTTCGAAACAATGCGCCAGGCCAGCATCAGCTATAAACGCCGTATTCAATCCGTCCTAAGATTTCTTCCACTTGTTTGATACCGATGTCTGTATCCAGAATTTCGAGCGGAGCAATCCCACCCAACGCGCGATTCGATTCACGCAACCACGCTGCAGCTTTTTGTTCACTGCCCAAAACAGCTTCAGCAATCGCGCCAATTCGTGCGACGCGAACAAGGCGGTCCGATTCATCCGGACGCAACTTCTTTTCTTTCTTGCGCCTTGCAATCGTCCGCATCGGAAGATTGACAACAGCCGAAGCTTCTGCGCTCTTCAAACCAAGCTTCTGCATCACATAACGAAAAGAAGCATACGGTAAACCTGAGCGAATAATTTCTTGCAATTCATTGTCACTTGAAACTTTGCGCTTCAAGATCCGAAAGCCACCAAGAGCTTCAATCACACCAGCATTTGCATACATTTTAAGACCTCTGCCATATTGTATCTATTATAATGCCAAATGGCAGAGTTTACCGCAAAGACTCAAAGAATTTGTGCAAGATAGAATTGAATTTGGCGGGGTCGACCATTTGGGGAAGATGATCACCTTCAGGAATGATTTCCTTTCGTGCTCCTTTGATGCCGGTTGCTGCTACTTCACCTAATTGATTCACCAACTTTGTATCTTTGCCGCCAAGAACAATCAAAGTCGGGGTGTTAATTTCGCCAAGACGTTTCGCTGCAGGAGGATCCATTTTCTCAATCGGCCAAAATCGCATCTTAAAAATCGAAGCATTGTCATGAATCATAGTTTTGAGTAAAGGTTCGGTGGAAGGCATTCGGGCGGTTACTGCAACCATCGGATTTTTGACCCACATTTGACCGGCCGCTTCAAGGCCTTGCTCTGCAGCTGTCTTGAAAACTGCATTCATTTTTTCCTGATCTTCCTGCGGCACAGGAACTCCATTAGGACCTGAAGCGACGACAGTTAAACTGATAACGCGCGATGGATGTAGAAGCGTAAAATCGATCCCAAGACTTCCGCCCATTGAATTTCCAACAATATGAGCACGATCAATTTTCAATTGGTCTAGAAGATTCACAAGATCTTGCACTGGTGAATATGCGGACTCCGGAGCAGGAGATTTACCAAAGCCGCGATGATCATATCGAATTACACGGTACTTCTTTGCGAATTCATCGAATTGACCATCCCACATTCTTCGATCACCAAAACCACCATGGGAAAATACGATCACAGGTCCGGTGTCGCCTTTCATTTCGTAGTAGAGATTGCTGCGGTTGAGTCTTGTGCAAAACAAATGGAAGAAAGCAGAAGAAAACCAGATTGTAGTATTGCTCATAATTTATCATATGCAGACAGATTTCGCGACCCTAAGCAGACAGACGTCTGCGGTCCCGTCTTACTCCAAAGGGAGTTCGACGCGGTCATCAAATGATGGTTTTAGTTCGGGATTCCGTTCAAGGATCCGCACACATGTATTCCAGCGCAAAATTGCATCATCATTTTCAGGAGGACGCAGCGTTTCAGCTTTTTCATACAAACGGATTGCTTGCATAAACCAATCATATGCAACGAATGCAGATCCAACCGATCCCATTTCTAGCAAAGCCTTTGCTCTTCTTTCACAAATAATTCCGCCATAGTACGCCTTGTTATATTCATGCCCCAACCTGGGCAGAATCGATTGGGCTTCACTTACAGGGATTCCCTTTTCAAATTGATCTGTTAAAGCAAGCAGTAAAACAACAAGTGCCTTTTGATTTGTGTGAATCAACTTCAAGAACATCACGGCAGATGCTCTCCGCTTCAACAGGTTCATTCAAAAGCCTGTAGCGTTCCGCTTTTTCAATCGCACGGGGAATCGAACTCTTTTCGATCGGTTTCAATTTAAACATGCTGCCTCCTTGCGGAAATACGGGCAGGTCTTAGACCCGCCCCTACTTTCTGAAAATGCGTAAAAGCTTTTTGAGTGGATCGTAGAATTGATCAGCCACTCTTTCTTTCAATGGAATGATTGCGTTGTCCGTAATCGTAATATTTTCCGGACATACCTTCGTGCAGCATTTCGTAATATTGCAATAGCCGATGCCTTGTTGATTCTTCAACTCGGCCAATCTGTCTTCCGTATCAAGTGGATGCATTTCCAGGGCAGCAACATACACCAGAAATCTTGGGCCAATAAATCCTTGATGTAAATGATGATCACGCAACACATGACAAACATCCTGACAAAGAAAACATTCAATGCACTTACGAAACTCTTGAACGCGATCTACATCCGGCTGAAAAATCCGCCACGTTCCATCGGAAGCATCAGGCGGTCTCGGCTTAAACTTCTTAATCTTTTTCTTAACTTCATAATTCCATGAGACATCCGTAACAAGATCTTTGATCGAGGGAAATGCTTTTATCGGCTCAACAGTAATTGGACTATCCATCGGCAAAGTATTCATTCGTGTCATACACATCAATCGCGGAATTCCATTTACTTCGGCGGAGCAGGAACCACATTTACCTGCTTTGCAGTTCCAACGTGCCGCCAGATCATTTGCCTTTTCAGCTTGAATTTTGAGCACCGCATCCAGAACGACCATTCCTTCAGCCACTTCGGTTTTGTATTCCTCAAAACGACCCGATTCACGCTGACCGCGCCAGATCTGAAATGTTGCTTCCATTATTGCTGATTCTCCTCAATCACCTGTTTTAACTCGCCTGGAATTTCAGGAATTGATACGCGTTCAACAATCATCTCACCCTTTGTTCCTCTTCGTATAACAATATTGTACTTACCCCATTGCGGATCTTTTTCAGGATAATCATCGCGGAATTGTGCACCGCGGCTTTCTTTCCTTTGAATGGCTGAACGTGTAATCGCTTCTGAAACAATTAAGAGATTATTTAGATCGAGTGCGGTATGCCATCCGGGATTGTATTCAATATTTCCGGTAACACTCACCTTTTCTTTTCGCGATTGATAAACACCGATCCGATTAAGTGCTTCCAGCATTTCTTTTTCATTGCGAACGATCCCAACTAAATCCTGCATCGTTTCTTGAAGATCCTGTTGAATCGCGTAAGGCGATTCGCCGCCAGAAGTTTCAAAAGGCTTTAGCGCCATGGTTTTTGCGTCTTCAATTTGATGCGGATCGATTTTGCCTGGAGGATTTTCGTTTGCAAATCTTGCAGCAAATTCACCCGCACGTTTTCCAAACACAAGTAAATCCGAAAGAGAATTTCCACCAAGACGGTTGGCACCATTGATTCCAGCAGCACACTCACCTGCTGCGAATAATCCAGGAAGCGTTGACATCTCAGTTTCTGCATCAACACGAATACCACCCATGATGTAATGAGTCGTTGGCCCGACTTCCATTGCTGTCTGCGTAATATCAATGTCGGCAAGCTGTTTAAATTGATGATACATGCTTGGCAATTTTTTCTTAATATGTTCTGCGGCATTCGGAAGTTTTTCTTTGATCCATGAAATATCAAGATAGACTCCGCCATGCGGACTTCCTTTGCCTTCCTTGATTTCGCGAACGATACATCGCGCAACGTGATCACGCGTTAACAACTCGGGAGGACGTCTCGCGTTTTTATCACCCTGACAATAACGCCAGCCTTCTTCAGGTGTGTCAGCCGTTTGATGTTTATAATTTTCCGGAATGTCATCAAACATGAATCGCCGGCCTTCCTTATTTGAAAGAATACCGCCTTCGCCACGAACTCCTTCCGTGACAAGAATTCCCATAACACTCGGAGGCCACACCATTCCTGTTGGATGAAATTGCACGAATTCCATATCCATCAAATCTGCACCTGCGCGATACGCAAGTGCATGACCATCGCCTGTGTATTCCCAGCTATTACTTGTGATTTTGTAAGCGCGTCCGACACCGCCTGTTGCAAGAATGACAGCACCGGCATGAAAAACTTTGATGCGTCCGCGCTCGCGTTCATACGCAACGGCACCAATGACTCTCTTGTCCATCTTGAAGCAGTCTAAGCACCGTGCATTCCATATGAACATCAATGCCGAGATGAATGGCGTAATCTTGCAAAGTACGGATCATTTCAAGACCAGTACGATCCCCTACATGAGCAAGACGCGGATATTTATGTCCGCCAAAATTTCGTTGAAGGATGCGTCCATCATTCGTTCGATCGAAAAGAGCTCCCCATGCTTCCAGTTCCTTAACGCGATCGGGTGCTTCTTTCGCATGAAGCTCCGCCATTTTCCAATTGTTGATGTATTGTCCGCCGCGCATTGTATCGGCAAAATGAACACTCCAATTGTCCCGTTCATCAACGTTTGCAAGCGCAGCAGCAATTCCACCTTCCGCCATAACTGTATGAGCCTTTCCCAAAAGTGATTTGCAAATCACTCCAACTTTGGCACCTGCAGATGCAGCTTCGATCACGGCACGCAAACCTGCACCACCCGCACCAATGACAAGCACATCATGGTTAATCTGCTGATAATCAGCCATTAAAGAATTCTCCAGTCTTTCCAAATTCCCATCGATAACATCCGCACATAGACATCCGAAAACATAACCATGATCAAACTCATCCAGGCCCAAAGCATATGTCTGCGATTGAGTTTGCTGACGTTTTGATATGCAAAGTAGCAGGCCGGCTTTTTTGAGATTTCATCGATGCTTGCCGCCAATTAAATGCCGCAATGAATGACAACCCAACGTGTAACCGCCTAAAAGAATTACGTTAGATAGCAGCACTAGCGTTCCTAATCCAATGCCGAATTCAGTTTTGCCGGTCTCAGGATTGACAAACCACATGGCACGCCAGACGTCGTAAGCCAGAACCAAAATAAAAATGAGCGCTATATATAGGAAGAAACGATGGATATTTTGCATGATCAATGGAAACGACTTTTCACCGAGATAATGTTTGCGAGGCTCACCGACGGCGCAACGCTGGTGGATCTGCCCAAAATGATTTGTAATATGCGCCGCGATAGTAATAACAAGTAACGCGAAATCCACCCGGTGCCCAAAGAATCAGCATCGCTGCTGTAACCCATAACGGCATCCAGCCCGGACGGGCTCCAAACCAGCTGTGAGCGGAATCTCCAAAGAGAAGCGGTGAATAAAACGGAGAAAGGTAAGGTCCCCATTCAAAATGATTGCCCTGCATCGCTGCCCATGTTGCGTAAAAAACAAAAGAGCCAAGGCCAATAAAAGTAAGAAGCGACTGCAACCACCATAAATCTTTCCGTAAAGTTTCAGCAAACCGCCGGCGAGTTAATGCAGCTTCAAGATCAGGCATAAGCACTCTATTCTAAACGATGAAATATGAAAGAGGAAAGATGAATGAAGAATCAGATTACTGTTACGAGCTATACAGTTTTTTGAGAGTCGGTAGCAGGACTGCTCGAACATAGTTCGGGTATAGTTATTGCATAGATATGAATCGAGGGTTATCAATGAAATATTTGCGACTTTTAATTGTTTTGTTGGCAGCAGTTTTTATTGTGAGTTGTAGTGACGACGATCCATCCCAAACTGGAAGATATCGCTATACCGCATTTCATTCAGGAATACGGGTTGTTGAAGGGTTTATCTATCTTGATGAAGTCAGCACCACTCGCGTTAGCGGACGCTGGGAGCTTGATAGAATTGGTTCATCGGATGTTGAAGTAGGTCCGCAAATTGGAACAGGCACACTGGAAGGCTCATTTGATGGCCAGACCATCGGGATTAATTTGAATCCTGGAGTCGCGGATAATAATGTTTTCCTGGGTGGCACTTTTGAAGGAGAAACGATCCGTGGCGAATGGAGCTTTTCAGGATTTCCCGGCGTAATCAACGAGGGCACCTTTATCGCTAACCAGCAATAAATTTGTACGGCTCAGCTCCTTGAACCGCAAAGACGCAAAAATCATGAGCCACGCAACTTTATGAGTCAAGTCTTGCGATTCTTCGGTTCGGTCAAGCGAGATCCTGCAATCACTGCCTGGATGAACGAACACTCAGGTGAATTGGGTGATATCGCGCTGCATTGGTTCGACATCATCCGCCAGTGTGGAGATGATGTACGCGAATTGCTGCATGATGGTCACCCGACCGCATGCATCGCTGATGCCGCCTTCGCTTATGTCAATGCGTTCAAAGACCATGTCAATGTAGGATTTTTCCGCGGCGCCGAACTTGAGGATCCAACAGGACTGCTGGAAGGTACCGGCAAGTACATGCGCCATGTAAAGCTCAGGCCCGATAGCAACATCAATGCGACGGCCCTCGTCAGACTCATCGAATCTGCATACGCTGATATGAAACAGCGCCTTGAGATAGAGTAGTATAAGAATGTTTAATGGTACGATAAACAAAGCAGACGTTCTCAGGAACAAACCAGTTTTGAAAATCGTTTGATTTAGTATGTCTATGACCCAGATAGGCGAATCGAATCCGAAATCCCTCCGAGTGTGGCCCGGCGTGGTCATTGCTGTACTAATGTTGCTGCTCAAGTATGTCGTTCCTGTTTTTATTCCGGATGCTTTATTGATTGGTGTATTTGGAGGGTTGATTGGCGCGTTGCTGATTATTTTGTGGTGGTTGTTTTTCAGCCGCGCACCTTGGTTCGATCGTTTGACCGCAATTGTTTTGATGGCAGTTGCGATTTTCATTACATCACGCCTGATTCATGTGTCGATTGCCAAGGGTGGAATGGGGATGTTGTTTTACATCCTGTCAGTCCCGATCGTTGCTGTCGCATTTGTAGGATGGGCAGTCGCAACCCGTCACCTTTCTCTTGGCGCTCGCCGCATCACAATGGTTGCAACAATTTTTCTTGCGGCAGGAATTTGGATCCTGCTTAGAACCGGTGGCATAACAAGTGATTTCGATAACGATCTCGCGTGGCGTTGGTCGGCAACTCCTGAAGATCAACTAACAGATAAATTAACTGACAAAGCTACAGCAGGCTCAACAGCGCAGCCGGGAAATATAACGAATGCAGATTGGCCTGGTTTCCGCGGACCGAATCGCGACAGCATTATTCATGGTGTAAGTATTCAAACCAATTGGTCTGCATCGCCACCTGCTGAATTATGGCGGCGGCCCATCGGACCTGGCTGGTCATCATTCGCAGCACGCGACAACTTTTTTTATACGCAGGAACAACGTGGAGATGAGGAAGTCGTTGCTTGTTATAAATTGACAACTGGTGAGCCGGTGTGGAAGCACACAGATAAAGCACGGTTCTGGGAATCCAATGGTGGTGCAGGTCCGCGTGGAACTCCAACAATTAGTAATGGTCGTATCTATACAATTGGTGGAACTGGAATCCTGAATGCGCTGAATGCAGTTGATGGTTCAGTTATCTGGTCTAGGAATCCAGCGACTGAAACAAAAACGAAAGTGCCAATTTGGGGATTTTCGAGCTCACCTCTAGTAGTCAATGATATCGTTGTCGTTGCCATTTCCGGCGTTTTAGTAGCCTACGATGTATCTAATGGCAATCCACGATGGACAGGTCCAGTGGGTGCTGAGAGCTACAGTTCACCCCACTTAATGACCATTAACGAAGTGCCGCAAATTCTTGTATTGAGCGGCGCAGGTTTAAGTAGCGTTTCACCCACTGATGGAAAACTGCTCTGGAAACACGATTGGAAAGGTTACCCAATTGTGCAGCCTGCTTTAACTGCAGACGGGGATGTATTAATCAGTGTTAGTGATCGAGGCGGAACACGACGCCTCGCAGTAACAAAGAATACTTCAGGATGGACTGCCAAAGAGCGTTGGACATCGATCGGTCTAAAACCATACTTCACCGACTTTGTTGTTCACAAAGGTCATGCTTACGGATTTGACGGACGCTATGTGGCTTGCATCGATCTTAAAGAGGGTGCCAAAAAGTGGAAGGGTGGAAAATTTGGAAATGGACAACTTGTGCTGATCGCGGATCAAGACTTGCTATTGATCTTGTCAGAACGAGGCGAGCTTGCACTAGTCAAGGCTGTGCCTGAACAGTTCACAGAAGTCGCACGGTTCCAGGCTATCAAAGGGAAAACTTGGAATCATCCTGTGCTAGTTGGCAATATCCTTCTCGTTCGAAACGCTCAAGAAATGGCCGCCTTCCGGCTAACACTTCAATAAAAATCTCTCAGCGACTTTGCGATTAAAAATTCTTCCTGTTCGCTTTTGACTAAATAAATCCCACATATGAACACACTCAATTGCGTTTTAGAGGAAGAATGGATGGCATTACACTTGCACGTCGCATGTTGCGCGCAGGAGGGTAGTGAATGCGACCATTTCTGAGGGAACTCGCTCTGAGCTTTCGTATCTTACTTCGACATCCTGGAAACACTCTCATCTCAATTCTGATTTTAGGAACCGGACTCGCATTAACGATGTTCATGTTCGGTGCAATCAATGCATTTATTCTGAGGCCTTTACCTTTTCATGAATCGGATCAACTCGTTCATATGGAATGGAGCAATCCATCGCAAGGTGAGGACAGCTTATCTGTCCCTGTTCATGACTTCCTTGAGTGGCGCGTCTCGCAGCGAAATATGGAAAGCCTTGCCGCATTTTATCAAGGGACGATTAACTTAAGCGGCAATTCAAGACCAGAAAGATTTGATGGAGCCTACGTCACCACGAATGTTTTTGATGTGCTCAAAATAAAACCGCATCTCGGCCGGTTATTCGTTACAGGCGAAGATCAACCTGGCGCAAACCCAGTAGTAATTCTTGGCTATCATCTTTGGCGAAATCGATATGACGCAAATCCTAATATTATCGGTCAAACCATTCGCGTAAACGCACGAAACACAGTTGTTGTTGGTGTCATGCCTCCCGATTTTAGATTTCCGGCACGGGAAGATGTTTGGATTCCGTTATCACTGGACATCAGCAATGTGAAACGCAGTGACAGCGCCAACCTCGAAGTCTTTGGACGTTTACGAAAAGGAGCAACGATTGCACACGTTCGCTCCGAATTCCGCACCATAGCGGAACGTCAGGCGAAAGAGAATCCGGAAATCAAAGGGCTCGTGCCTGTTGTGAAACCTTATGAACGGGAATATGTAGATGACGAAACTCGATCGATCCTATTCGCAATGTTTGGAGCAGTCCTTTTAGTTCTGTTAATTGCGTGTGGTAATGTTGCGAACCTCACGTTAGCACGTTCGCTCGCTCGTTCCCGCGAGTTTGCAATCCGTTCTGCACTCGGAGCCGATCGATGGCGACTCATCGTAAACATATTCACAGAATGTGTTGTGATCAGTTTTGCCGGTGGACTTATTGGATCTTTGTTGGCTGAATGGGCTGGACATTACACAATAGCGACATTAAAAAATAATCCTAATATGGCTCCGCCTTACTGGATCGAAATGGGGACAGATTGGCGTACGCTGCTGTTCGGAATCGGTGCCGCTTTGTTTGCAGCTCTTCTGGCAGGCTTGCTTCCATCATTTCGTGCATCCAGAACGGATCTTGTTACATCGTTGCATCAAGGAGGATATTCTTCAGCAAAGCCTCTTGGAAAAGTGAGTCGCAGTCTGGTCACAGGTCAAATCGCGCTTTCGTGTGTACTTTTAATTTCAGCCGGATTGATGACACGCAGCGTGTTGAAGTTACGTCATATTGAACTAGGCGCAAACATTGATGGCATATTAACAGGACGCATTGGACTTTTTGAGGCTCAATATCCTGATTCAGATTCACAACTTCGTTTCTATCAAAAACTCATTGAACGCCTTGGTGCGATCCAGGGAATTCAATCCGCTACGATTACATCCAGCTTACCCGGCACTTTTGTTCCTTCGAACTACGTTACAACGGAGAAAAACTCTACCACGGAATCCAATCTTCTTCCTGTTGCTCATCAAGCAAGCATTGCTCCAAATTATTTCACAACTTTCAAAGTGCCTTTGATCAAAGGACGTTTTTTCGATTCAAGGGATCACAAGGATGCTCAGAAGGTTGTGATTGTGAATAAAATGCTTGCTGAACAATTCTGGCCGGGAGCGGATGCAGTGGGACAACGTCTGCGACTTGGTGAGCTCAATGAAAATAATCCGTGGCTAACAGTTGTCGGTGTAGTCAGCAACGTCCAGCAGGATGAAGTGGATGAAAAGCTAAGCCCAACTCTTTATCTTCCAATCGAACAAGAAGTGCCACGCTTCGTTAGTATTGTGCTTCGAACAACGGACAATCCAATGCGTTATTCGGAAAGCTTAAGAAAAGCAGTTCAAGAGATCGATCCCGATTTGCCTGTATATTGGGTTCGACTCTTAGATGAATGGATTCAGATCGGAAGATTTGGAACTTCGTTTCTTGCAACTTTATTTGGGATTTTTGCAATCGCAGCGATTTTGTTAGCGGCAACTGGACAATATGCTGTTCTTGCATACACGGTGAATCAACGCAAGCGTGAAATTGGCGTCCGGCGTGCTCTTGGCGCTGTTGATAAGGAATTAGTGAATATGTTCCTGAACAGCGGTCTAAAACAATTTGCGATCGCACTCATCATCGGATTACCCATCTCTTTCGGCTTTGCAACTCTGATCTCAAGTGAGCTGTTCAATGTCAAAGCATTTGACCCATTCACCTTCTTTATCGTACCGGCTGCTTTGCTAGTTGTTTCACTGTTTGCATCGGTTGTTCCTGCAAAGCGAGCATTGAAAGTAGATCCAGCGATCGCACTTCGTAACGAATAAAGATTCTAGCGATTTACCGCAGAGATACGCAGAGATTGCAAATTGCAAATTGTATAAAGCGCAGTCATAGTTAGGCTTAACAATAATTTGCGGCGCGGAGCTTCTCATGGCCGCGAATCATACATGTCCCTGAGGAGTGAATATGAATCCGAACAAAGCTTTGTGGGAGAAGGGCGATTTTACCAGGATTGCTTCCCTGATGCGTGAATCTGGAGAAACCCTTGTGAATTCAATCGGGGTCAAGCCGCCTCTTCGGGTGTTGGACCTCGGATGCGGAGATGGTACGACGGCAGTTCCTATGGCCCGTTTGGGAGCTGAAGTTGTCGGTATCGACATAGCCGAAAATCTCGTTGAGGCCGGAAACAGGCGGGCAGCGGAAGCGAAGCTCAACAATTTGAAATTCATGGTAGGAGACGCGTGTAACTTACAAGGCGTAGAAGACCATTCGTTTGATTTGACAATTTCCATTTTTGGCGCCATGTTCGCACCCAAACCTTTCGATGTAGCCAGGGAAATGGTTCGGGTTACAAAACCAGGCGGCCGCATCGTGATGGGCAACTGGATTCCGAACGATCCAACTTTCGTGGCACAGGTGCTAAAAATCAGCTCGTCGTTCACACCTCCACCGCCGGAAGGCTTCATCAGCCCCATGACGTGGGGTGTAGAGGATCATGTCGTCGAACGTTTTGCCAAGGCAGGAGTAGCCAGAGAAAAGATATCATTCATCAAAGACACATTCCGATTCATCTCGCCTGATCAGAACCCAACACAAGTGATTGAAATGTTCAGGCAATTCTACGGCCCCACAATGAACGCTTACGAAGCTGCCGAAAAGAATGGAAAAGTTGAGGAACTGCACAATCAGCTTGTGGAACTGGCGAAAGCGCACAACACGAGTACTGATGGTGGCACATCAATCGCTGCTACTTTTTTACGCGTAACAGTCAACCTTTGAAGATGATGGTGATGCGAATGTCGATTATCTCTGCGTAGCTCTGCGGTAAATTCGAAAACTTCTAAAGATTTATTGCAGATTGTACGATTGCAAATTGCAAATTTTATAGTTCCAATATTAAATCGTACAATCTACAATCGATTGCAATATGCGATTCCTGATGCGGACGAGACGTCCGCGCTCCCTTAAAAGCCGTCCGCGTTTCCTGCTCTGCGCGGATCGGCGCACGTATTCAGCAACCCTGTCGTTTCATCGCGCCAGCACATTTGGAAAGAACCCATATGATAGTCATACATTTGAAGTGCGCGCACATGAACTCCGAGTTTTAACAATCCACTGAATACTGATTGTGGCACGCGACTCTCAACTTCAATCGTGTAATCGTCTCTGATCGGTGCCATACGCGGAGCATCAGCCGCATCATACGGATCCATTCCGAAATCAAGTACATTGGACAAAACGATCGGCATCGTAAAATGCGGACTGCCTGGAGTACCCATCGATAAAATCGGGCGTCCGTTTTTCAGCACAATCGTGCTGCCATAAACGCTGCGCATTCTACAACCACCGGTAAGCCATCCTGCAATCGGAGAATCCATCGATGTTTGTGCATGACTCCCCACCATAATCACACCATCCACAACGGCGCCTGGAATGCCACCGGATTGCAGTGTATTCATCATCTGCACCCAGTTTCCTTGTTGATCCACAATGCTCAGCTCACAACTTCCAACATGGACCGCGCGTTTATCAGGCGTACCTGCAGGAATTCCAGCAGCGATTAATGCAGGATTTCCTGATGTGACTTTCACATGTTCGGTCAAATCAATTTTGGGCCTACTTCGTTTCAAAATTTCCGCTGCCATGCGATAAAAATCTTTTGACATCCAGACATCAACTGGCACATCGAAATGTTTTGGATCATGCAGCATTCCAAGTTCAAACTGTGCGCGTCGCATCGCATGTGCGAAATAGTAAAGCGTCTCAGGAGATTTCGAATAATGTCCCAACGATTTGATGTTCAACAAATTCAGCACATTGAGAACGTACGCTGTAAAAAGTGCCTGACGTTGCGGCGGACCAAACTGCAGAATTTCGTAACCATTGTATTCATACTTCAATGGCTCATCCCATCTTGGCGGAATTTCTGTCATGTGTTCCAATTTGATATTCCAGCCCAATCGATTTGCTTCAGCGACAAAATGTTTTGCCCAATCCCCTTTTGTAAAATATTCAGGTCCTTCGGCAGAAAGCCTTTTCAACGTCTGTGCGAGTTTTGGATTTTTTAATCGATCGCCGACTTGCGGAAGAAATCCATTCGGCGTAAACAATTCACGTCCTTCTGGAAAATATGCATAAAGTGGCATCTCCTCAGCTAATACTGAATGCATGAATGAAGAGATTGGAAAGCCTTCTTCGGCCCAACGAATTGAAGGTTCACACAAGGACGACCATGACTTCGTAGAAAAACGTTTATGCATTTCATTCAGACCAGGCATGAATCCAGGAATACATCCCATCGGCGCAACAGGTCCGGAATCCAGGACTCCCAATCCAGGCGGAACTGGACGGAATGGCGCCATTCCTGGTACCAGCGTTCCGGAACTATCAAGCGCATACGACTTCCCCGTTTTTGCTTCCCAATACAGGAACATCACGGTTCCCGTATGGTTTGTCATATGAGGCGCAACTGTGGCTTGCACTAAACATCCAGCAACTGCAGCATCGACTGCATTGCCTCCGTCTCGCATTACATCAAGCATCGTTTGGGTAACGATCGGATTGTCACTGCTGGCTACCGCTTTTTTTCCTTTGACGGTCTGTTTTGGTCCAACTCTTGGCAATGATTCCATTGCAACAGGAGTCGCTGCATTTTCTGTTGCAGATACATCCGCCGAAATACCCGCTGCTGTCATTGCGATCGCTGAATTCCGCATAAACTCTCTACGATTCATAGTCGTTTTCTCCTTGTACTTTTTTTACCACAGAGTCATAGAGAAAGTGTAGTAAACTTTCTGCCGATGATTGGTAAGACAATTTCGCACTACCGAATCATTGAGCGGCTAGGCGGCGGAGGAATGGGGGTTGTCTATCGCGCTGAGGATGTGCGCCTTGGCCGTGGAGTTGCGCTAAAATTTCTGCCGCAAGAACTTGCCAATGACAAACAAGCCCTGGAACGGCTTCAACGCGAAGCACGTTCCGCATCTGCATTGAATCATCCCAATATCTGCACAATTTACGACATCGGCGCGGATCATCTCAGTGAAAACGGATCAAATGACGGACCATTCGTCCATTACATCGTCATGGAATTGCTTGAAGGGATGACATTAAAGCATGGCATTGAAGCAAAACAATTTTCGACTGAAGGAATTGTCGAACTTGCCATTCAGATTTCAGATGCTCTGGATGCTGCTCACAGCAAGAACATAATTCATCGTGACATTAAACCTGCAAATCTTTTTGTGACTTCACGTGGTCACGCAAAGGTGCTTGATTTTGGTCTCGCGAAATTACTTCCATCCCGTACGCTGCAAGGCGAAGCATCTGCGATGCAAACGCAAGAAAATCCTGAATCGCTGACAAGTCCAGGAATGACAATCGGAACAATTGCATACATGTCTCCCGAACAGGCACGCGGAGCAGACATTGACACACGCACCGATCTGTTTTCATTCGGGGCAGTGCTATACGAAATGATCACAAGACGACAGGCTTTCAGCGGTCCAACTTCAGCCGTTGTGTTTGAAGCGATCCTGAATAAAGATCCGATCCCTCCAACAAGATTAAATCCTGAAACGCATCCTGAATTGGATCGTATCATCCGCAAAGCTCTGGAAAAAGATCGCGATGTACGATGCCAGACTGCGTCGGAAATGCGCGCTGACTTGAAACGGTTGAAACGGGAAATCGATTCAGGCCGTTCTGCTTCCGTCTCTGTGCCGGTTGCAAGTTCCCAAACAATTGCTCGGCCAGCGGAAGTGTCAACGACAGGAACCGCGCCACCGGCTTCAAACAAAAAGAAGTTTCTCTTCGCAGGGCTTTTAGCTGTTCTTTTAGCAGCAGGCTTTGCTGCATATAAATTTTGGCCGGAACCGGAAGAAAAACTTCCGACAAAGGTGCGTCAGATCAGCAATTGGAATAAGGAAATTATCGAATCCAGAATTTCTCCTGATGGACATGCAATTGCATTCAGTGCACCAGTAGACAACATACTTCAGGTGTTCGTAATGCTTACAACAGGCGGTGAACCGCTTCAGCTCACGAATGATGTCGGGAGTAAACTTGTTTCAAGTTTTTCAGCAGATGGAACGAAAATCTATTACCGCAGGGATTTCGGCCGGGAGGAAACCTGGGCAGTACCGACCCTTGGCGGCAAACCAGAGTTTGTTGTGGCCGGCCTAAATGTCGAACCATCTTCCGATGGTAAATATCTTTATTACTTCAAAAATGCAGGTAGAAACGTAATCTATCGAAGCGAAAAGACGGGCATTAATGAACAGAGCGTATTTGAGTTTAAAGAAAACATAGTCCCAACCACAATCCTGCCTTTTACTGATCCAAATCAACTATTGGTTCGCGCTCGAATGAATCCGGCGACTGAAGCTCATATTTATAAAGTGAATCTAAATGATCGCATTTTTGAAGATTTAGCTGTTATAAACGACTTTTCTGGAGATTTTGCTTGGTATAAGCCAGATCACAGCATTCTTTTACGTAAGCGAGAAAATGGAATCGAAAACATTTGGAAGTTTGATCTGGATAAGAAAAAGTTCACGCAGGTTACCTTCGGACCAGGCCCTGATCTTGAGCCGATGCCCGATCGTGGCGGTGGAATTTATTATGTGAATGGCAGAGGATCCGGCGCATTGGTTCGATATGACTCGAAAACAGGAGAAGTCAAAAGAATCATCGAAGAAGTTTCATCTCAGCCGGTGATTTCCCCTGATGGCAAAATGATCATGTTTTTAAAATTCGGTTCTGGTAATTCAAATGATCAGCTTTGGATCTCGCCCACAGATGGAAGTTCAAGGGGGATTCGAATCGGTGAAGGAACCGGTATCGGTACCGGAGACTGGACAAGAGATTCCTCTCGTTTTGTTTTTCTGGATATAAATAAACCATTTGTTGGTAGTGCGGACGGCCGAAAAGTCAAAGCATTAAAACCGATGGAAGGCAACATCAGTAATATGATCTGGTCGTCAGATGGTAAGTCAATCTATATGTCCGTTCGGACAGGACAAAATCCAGACCGTACAATTTGGAAAGTTTCACCAGAAACTTCAGACATGGAACTTGTAACTCAAAATGGCTTTGTTGTAGGCGATATAACCAGTGACGGTAAATATCTAATTGGCCGCGCAACTGAAGGTGAGAAGACAGGAATTTCTTCGTTAATTCTGGAGACTAAAGAATCGATATTGTTAATTCGAGATGTTCCTACGATGATGGTGCGGATCGCGCCGGATGATCAATCATTTCTTTATGCAGTAGAAAGTGATAATAATGAAATCCTTTTTTATCGTGCAAATTGGAAAAATGGAAAATTGATTGGATCTCCGGAGGTCGCATTGAAGGTGCCCTTCTCTTTTCCGTTATCCTTTGAAGGGAATGGTTACGATTTTACGCGTGATCTTTCCACAATTATTTTTGCGCAGCCAGCCATGCAAGCCGATATCTATTTACTTTCGCATTAATCTTTGTGCCTCTGCGGTGCAGACTACAGCAGGAAGTTTATGAAAGATGATTCGATTGAACTCTTACGTGACTTAATTGCCATTGATTCTGTGAATCCTTCACTGGTTCCTGGTGCTGCTGGAGAAAAGCAGATTGCTGAATTTGTTGCGCGGGAGATGCGCAACTATGGACTCGATGTTGAAGTCAGTGAAGCAGCGCCTGGACGTCCAAATGTTGTTGGCGTATTGAAAGGCAAAAACAAAGGCGCATCGCTGATGTTGTGTGGACACCTGGATACTGTTGGCGTAATCGGAATGAAAGCGCCATTTGATCCTGTTGAACGGGATGATCGAATGTATGGCCGCGGTTCGCAAGACATGAAAGGCGGAGTTGCGGCGATGATCTCTGCGGCACGTTCCTATGCTTTGCGTGGCGGTCTGCCTTCAGGCGAATTGATCATTGCAGCAGTAGCTGATGAAGAATATGCAAGTATTGGAGCTGAGTCGTTGGTGCAAAAATGGAAAGCGGATGCAGCAATCGTATTGGAACCAACAGATCTTCAGATCGGAATTGCGCACAAAGGTTTTTCCTGGGTTGAGGTGACAACGCGCGGTGTCGCAGCGCATGGAAGCCGTCCGCGCGATGGACGCGATGCAATCCTTCGCATGGGACGCGTTCTTTCAGGGCTTGAACAATTAGAAAAGCAACTTGCTGCGCGCGATCCGCATCCACTTGTTGAACATCCATCTTTACACGCGTCGCTAATTCAAGGTGGACGCGAACTCAGCACATATCCAGATTTATGCACGCTTCAAGTCGAACGCCGTTTGATTCCAGGTGAAGCAAACCAAACAGCACTTCATGAAATTCAATCGATCTTAAATAATTTGTCCAATGGCGATCCTGAATTTGAAGCGGAAGCAAAGTATCTTTTTGGACAACCATCCTATGAATTGCCGTCTGATAGCAACGTGCCTGACCTTCTTGAAGCTTCGATGAAAAAAATCGGAAAAAATACCACTCGCAATGGAATGTCCTTTTGGACCGATGGCGCAATTTTGGGAAAAGCCGGTATCCCATCCGTCGTCTTTGGACCCGGCGGCGCTGGATTACATAGCATCGAAGAATATGTATGGATCAATGAAGTCATTGCATGTCGCAATGCAATCATCGAATTCATCCGCCTTTTTTGTGGCTAGGAATCAACATGAGCTACCGCGGTACTCTGATTCTAAAGCGTTCTGATATTCAGAAGCTTATGTCATTCGGTGATTATGTTGAGGCAGTTGAAGAAGCGTTTCGGCTGTACGCTGAAGGCAAACTTCCGCAACCTGGTGTTCTTGATGTCACCGGTCAGGGCGGAATGTTCCATATAAAAGCTGCATCGATGCCATATGATGATGAGATTTACGTCGCAGTAAAAATCAATGGCAATTTTCCTCAAAACAAAACACGATTTGCACTTCCAACGATTCAAGGAGCAATTCTGCTATCCGATGGAATCCGTGGATTTCCACTTGCGTTTCTTGATTCGATTGAGATTACAGTTCAACGCACAGGCGCAGCAACTGCTGTAGCGGCAAAATATTTGGCCCGTTCCGATTCAACAACCGCTGGAATTATTGGTTGCGGCAGACAAGGAAGAATTCAGCTTGCTGCTCTAAAACATTCACTTCCAATCAATCGCGCTTTTGCTTTCGATCAGGATCAGCAGCTTGCAAAAGAATTTTCTCAGGCAATGACTATGGAACTCGGAATTCCAGTGATAGCGGTTCCGGAAATCGCAGAAGCAACGAGAAGCAGTGATGCAATCGTGACCTGCACAACTTCAAAAAAATTTTTGATTACAAGCGAACACATTCGTCCGGGAACTTTTGTAGCGGGTGTGGGCGCTGACAGTCATGACAAACAAGAACTTGAACCTTCATTACTTGCTTCAAGCAAAGTTGTAACCGACATCCGTGATCAATGTGCGAAAATCGGCGATTTGCATCATGCAATCTCTGCCGGCACAATGAAAATTGAAGATGTGCATGCTGACCTTGGTGAAGTCGTTTCTCAGATTAAGCCGGGCCGGACTTCTAAGGATGATATTTTTATCTTTGACTCCACCGGTACCGCACTTCAGGATGTAGCAGCAGCTGCAATTGTCTATCGGCGCGCGATACAACAAGGGATCGGTTTTTTCTGCGATGTCATCAACAGTTGAGGATCCACCTCCATCAATACCCCGCAGTGTCAATTTCTGGGAAGCATTCCGCTTCTGGTTAAAGCTTGGCTTTATTAGTTTTGGTGGCCCCACCGGACAGATTGCAATCATGCATTCTGAACTTGTTGAAAAACAAAAGTGGATCAGCGATTCACGCTTTCTTCACGCTCTGAATTACTGCATGCTGCTGCCTGGCCCAGAAGCACAGCAACTTGCCATTTATATAGGATGGCTGCTTCACAAAACGATTGGCGGTATCGTGGCCGGAGCATTTTTTGTTATTCCTTCCATGCTTATTCTATGGACGCTGAGTTATGTTTATGCGGCGTATGGAAATGTTTATTGGATTGCCTCAATTTTTTATGGATTGAAAGGCGCTGTGATTGCAATTGTTGCAGTTGCAGTTGTTCGGATCGGTAGCAAAGCATTAAAGAATGAACTGATGTGGAGCATTGCTGCTTTGGCTTTTGTAGCAATTTTCTTTTTCAAAGTTCCGTTCCCTATCATTATCCTGGCCGCTGGCTTGATCGGGCTTATCGGCGGAAAACTTCGACCGGCGAAATTTCTAATCATTCAGAACCATACAAAAGCTTCCACGGAAAATCATTCCGTCATTGATGATCATACCCAATCACCTGAACACACCCGCCCTTCGCTTTTACGTTCTATGAAAATTTTGTTCGTATGTCTTGCACTCTGGTGGACCCCTGTATTGTTATCGGGCGCGATGCTGGGGTGGAATAGTACGGTCTTTAAAGAAGGATTGTTTTTCAGCAAAGCAGCCATGGTTACATTTGGTGGAGCTTACGCTGTGCTTCCATATGTTTCACAGCAAGCTGTAGAGCAGTACCACTGGCTTACTGCAGGACAAATGATGGATGGATTAGGACTCGCCGAAACAACACCTGGGCCACTGATTATGGTTGTTCAATTCGTCGGGTTCATGGGTGGTTGGAATCAATCTGACAGCATGAGTCCACTGGTTGCTGCGTCAATCGGTGCATTCATTTCCAGCTGGGTAACTTTCCTGCCCTGCTTCTTATGGATTTTTCTTGGTGCGCCGTACGTAGAGCTGCTGCGCGGAAACACATTAATCAATTCCTCGTTGTCTACAATCACTGCAGCTGTTGTTGGAGTGATCTTAAATTTGGCAGTCTGGTTTGCTTTGCATGCCCTCTTTCCGAAAACCGGTGGAATCGATTTTTTTGTGCTCGCTGTAAGTGTCGCAAGTTTTGTCGCTCTCTTGCGATTTAAGTTCAGCATGACAAAAGTCGTTCTTGCTGCTTCTATTCTTGGTATTTGTTATCGTGCTCTATCAAGTATAGGAGGAGGATAGAAGATAGAGCGATGAGGAGCTGACTCTATCCTCTATCTTCTATCCTCTATTCTCTATTCTTGCGCCATCCAACGGAGCTTGCCCATTCTTCCATTTCCTTTCTTCGTTTCGTAATGTCGAGTGGCTTTGGTTCAGTACTCTTTTCATGCTTTCGCGCATCTCTCGAATTGCTTCTTCAATTGTTGGAAGTCCTACCGATGCACGAAGTTCATTCACATTCGCGGGGTCTTCGATTTCAGGATAGGGGCTCATTTCACCCGATTCATCCCAATCAAATTGCGTCCCATATTTTTGTGGACGCCCTTCCAATGAGCGGATGCGATCTTCTAAAAATGCCGGTTGCGATGCTTCGGCGCGTCCTTGCTCTGCTGCGTTCTGCAAATAGATAAACATTCGTCTTTGAAAATCTGGTTGATCGATCGCATGTTGAACAATCAGCCATGCGGCTTCCGATCCGTCTTTACCAACAGCGCATTCATCAGGCCAGCCATGACGTGCAACAATTTCGTCAAGGCGTTTCGCATTTTGACGATGAACTTCCGCCATTTTGGGATGATATCCAACAAACAGCTCACCGGTTTGCGCAAGTTCTTCGCGTATCGATTCATCGTGCTGAATCATTTCAATGAGTTCTTCGCGCAAGGAGTGATTAATTTTGTTCGTCACGGCTTCAATAAAACTTTAATTGCATTTTCATGCCGTTTGGTAAAGATATCGTAACCGCGGATTCCATCATTGAGTGGAAGTACATGCGTGATGATGTCTGTGATCGGGACCTTATTCTGCAGAACAAAAGGCAAGAGCTGACGCATGTATTTACCCGCATTACAGCGGCCGATTCTGATAGTCAGGTTCTTTTTATAAGCGAGTTGGATCGGCAACTCATAAACATTTTCTGTGTGGTAGCCTGCAATGGAAACTACAGCACCCGGACGTACGGCTTGAATTGCAAGATCCAGCGCAGATGGATTTCCTACTGCTTCGATCGCAGCATCTGCACCACGGCCTTCAGTTAACTCAGCTAAGACTTTTGCAATTTCCTTTTGGTCTGGATTCACAGTAATTGCACCAAAGCTGCGGGCTTTCTCAAGTCTGTACTCCACCGAATCCACCGCTACAATATGGGCTGGTTCAAATAACTTTGCGGAAAGAATGCCTAAAAGTCCAACCGGACCGCAGCCGAGAACGATCACCGTATCACCTTTGTTAATCTTTGCTCCTTCAGCAGTTGAATAGGCAGTAGAAAAAATATCGCCAAGAAACAAAACATCTTCATCTTTTAAAGGCGTACCATTTTCTTTTTGGTCCGGGATTTTCATCAAGGTAGTTGAAGCCATCGGAACTCGAACGAGTTCAGCTTGAGCACCGTGCAAGCCTGAACCATCTTCGCTAATAAAACCAAAACCGATTGAGCGCACACATCGTGCCGGAAAATCGTGTTTGCAATAAAAACAAACTCCGCAGTTAACAGTAAAAGGCGAAACGACTCGATCTCCGGATTTCAGATTCGCAACTGAGCTTCCACATTCCTGAATCACGCCAACAAACTCATGACCCATGATTGTGCCCATCCGAATTCCAGGATCGCGGCCATGAATAATATGAAGATCAGAACCACAAATTCCGGAAGTGGTTACGCGAACAAGCGCATCGCCGGAGTCTTCTATCCGAGGAGGATCAAATTCCTGGAGGACTATATCTCCAATCTCTTGCAAAACAATCGCTTTCATACTTTGCGCCTTTGTGGTTAATGGATTTTATAATACATGTTGTATGTTTCACACATACCGTATGGAGGAGTCATGGGAACGAGGGTAGAAAAGGATTCACTAGGCACGATGGAAGTTCCGGAGGAGGCATATTATGGCGTGCAGACTGCGCGTGCCGTCCGCAATTTTCCAATCAGCCGGCAAAAAGCACATCCAGAGCTGATCCGTGCAGCGGCTCTAATTAAGGTAGCTGCTGCAAAAACAAATATGCAGCTTGGTTATCTTGATGAGCATAAAGCAAAAGCAATCATAGATGTTGCTACGCAGGTTGCGGCTGGGGAATACAACGACAACTTTGTCGTTGATGTTTTTCAAGCCGGCGCCGGCACATCGTTTCACATGAATGTCAATGAAGTGATCGCAAATCGCGCGGCTGAAGTTTTAGGTGGAAAGAAAGGTGATCATCAACTCATCAGTCCGAACGATCATGTAAATATGGGGCAATCTACGAATGATGTCATTCCAACCTCCATGCGTTTAGCAGCGTTAGCGCTTCTGCCGGGTCTATTCAATCAGCTTGAAAAGCTTGAGAATGCACTTGGCGAAAAAGCACAAGAATTTGATCCAGTCTTGAAATCAGGCCGAACTCATTTGCAAGATGCGGTACCGATACGATTAGGACAGGAATTTAGCGGCTATGCGCGCGCCATCCAAAAAATGCGTTTTCAGATTATTCATTCGGAGCTTTCATTGGAAGAACTTGGCATCGGAGGAAGCGCAGTAGGAACCGGCGTAAATACGCATCCGGATTATCGTGGCGTAATTGTTTCCTACTTGAGTGGACTCACAGGCTTCAACTTGCGTCCTGCCGAAAACATGTTTGAAGCAATGCAAAGCATGTCTTCATTTACAGAATTATCGGCGTCGCTCCGCAACCTTGCAATCGAGCTGACGCGAATCGCAAATGATTTTCGATTGCTCGCATCAGGACCGAATACTGGGTTAGATGAAATTACGTTACCGGCAGTGCAGCCAGGATCATCGATTATGCCAGGCAAAGTAAATCCTGTAATGGCTGAAATGTTGAACATGATTTCATTTCATGTGATTGGAAATGACACAACGATAATGATGGCTGCACAAGCAGGACAGCTTGAATTGAATGTGATGATGCCTGTTATTGCACATAATCTGTTTGAATCGATGACGATTCTTACAAACGGTATTTGCGCATTTACCGAAAAATGCGTTACAGGGATTACGGCTAACGCTGAAGCCTGCAATCGGTATGCAGACCGAACATTGGGTCTAGCAACAGTACTCAACCCTTTTATTGGGTATCTGAAAGCTGCAGAAGTTGTCAAAGAATCACAACAAACGGGGAAATCAATCAAAGAAATTGTGAAGGAACGCAAACTTCTTAGCGATGAAGAATTCGCCACGCTGTTCGATCCTGCGAATCTAACCGAACCGCGCAAGATTAAATGACTCTGTGGGCTCGGCGTCTCTGCGGTTAACTTGTGTAATACTTAGAATGGACAGATAGGGGTATGGCTCACGAAGTATTTATAAGCTATTCGTCTGTCGATCGCGCGGCTGCAGACGCAATCTGTGTCACTCTGGAAGCTCGCGGGATCAATTGCTGGATAGCTCCTCGCAATATCACACCTGGCGCAGATTGGAGCGCTGCAATTATCGAAGCCATCAATGAAGCATCGGTGATGGTTCTCGTAATGTCTACACACGCGAATGCATCGCGTCAAATTCATCGTGAAGTAGAACGTGCAATCAACAAAGGCGTAACGGTCCTTCCTTATCGCGTTCAAAATGTAGTTGCGGATAAGGCTCTCGAATATTACATCGGCTCTTTGCAATATCTCGATGCATATTCGGGACCCCAGGAAAGCCATCTTGAGTTGTTAGGAGACACAGTATCGCAACTCTTGAATCGCGGCACATCACAACCAAAACTTTTCGGAAGCAAGAAATTTAGCGGCAAAGCAATTGCTGCTAGTGTCATACTCACGCTCTTCATTGCCTTCACTGCTACATTCGGTTTGATCAAAGGTTTGCCTTATGTGATGAATCTGCTGCGAAGCAAAGGAGTTGTTGAACGCCCGAAACCTCAAGAGAATCCATATTACTCGCAAGGCGTCAGAGAATTTGAGGAAGGAAAATACGATAAAGCGATTGAATCATTTGACAAAGCAATTCAACAGGATCCGAATTTCGAAGATGCTTATCATTACCGCGGTCAAGCGTATTACAAACTCGATCGCTATCCCAATGCGATCATCGATTACAACAAAGTACTGCAGTTGGATCCTCAAAATGCCGAAGCGTATCATCATCGCGGTCAGGCTTACAGCATTTCAGGCAATTACGATCAAGCCATTGTGGATTTTAGTAAAGCAATTGGATTGAAACCGGATTTTGCAGCAGCCTACAGCGATCGCGCACAGGTATATAAGAAGCAAGGGAACGAAGCGCTCGCATTAAAAGACTTAAACGAGGCACTGCGATACGATCCAAATCAGGCGGAGGTATTTTATCAGCGTGGCTTAACCAATCAGAGCCTGGATAAACATAGAGATGCTGTTTCCGATTTCACGCAAGCGCTGCGATTAAACCCGAAGCATGCGAAAGCGGCAAATTCTCGCGGGGTGTCAAACCAGGAGTTAAAAAATATTACACAAGCGGTTACGGACTATACATTGGCGATCAAGCTCGAACCCAATTTTGCCGAGCCATATTGTAATCGCGGAGCAATTTATCTGTCCCAGGGAAATTTGCCATTAGCAAAAAATGATTTTGATCGCTGCGGAAAATTGGATCCTGGTATGAAATCCTGGACAGAGAAAAAGTTGAAACAGTTAGCAGAAAAAGAAAGCAAAAATCTTTTCCGAAAGTTAAAAGACAAATTCAAGAAAATTTTCTGAGCTTATACGGAGCGCGGGCATCTTTGCCCGCATTATGGGCCGCAGGCATCTTGCCTGCGGAATTGGCGGACTGGAAGTCCGCGGCCCGTAATGCAGGCTGGAAGCCTGCGCTCCGTTCAATCTAATTATGCATGACGTTTTCATTTCATACGCCGCGCCTGACAAGCCAGTCGGTGATGCAGCCTGTGCAACGCTGGAAGCAAATGGTATCCGCTGTTGGATTGCACCGCGTGACATTTTGCCTGGAATCGATCGTGGTGAAGCGATCATTGAAGCAATCAATCAAGCACGAATCTTCATTCTTGTTTTTTCGAATCATGCGAATTCTTCGTACGAAGTGAAGCGTGAAGTTGAGCGAGCCGTTCACAAAGGCCTCGCAATCATCCCCTTTCGCATCGAAGATGTGCCAATGTCAAAATCTCTGGAGTATTTCATCAGTGTTCCGCACTGGTTGGACGCGCTGACTCCACCGTTGCACAGACATCTTTTGCGTCTTGCTGAAAATGTGCACTCACTTCTTACCGGCCAAAGAATAGAGCCTCAGCGGGTCATTCCTGGAAATCAAACAATTGCGCAAATTCGATCCGCTACAAAATGGATTTTGCCTGCCGCACTTTTGTTAACAATTTTCACATTCGTTGTTGCCTTTCTAATCTATCGTGCGATCGTTCCGTCTGCCCGCTTTGAAACATTTCAATTCACAGTAGCGACGATTGATAGTTCCGGTGTAATGAAAGGAGGAATGCAGCGCGAAGGAAGATTATTTCGGGAAGACTTAGGAAGCAATGAATCATTGGAAATGATTGAACTTCCAAGTGGGAATTTCTGGATGGGTTCTTCGGAAACAGAGTTTAGTCAGGTTGTAAAAGAGTTACAGCGTGTTGGTTTACCGCTTCTGCAAGCTAAAGAAGTTGCACAAGCCGAAACTCCGCAAGGACAGGTTCAAGTTGTTTCGTTTTTTCTTTCGCGTCTCGAGATTACACAAGCCCAATGGGCTGAGGTTGCTGATTGGCCGCAAGTGAAGATCGAACTCAATTCTGAGCCTTCATTTTTCCGTGGAAAAGATCGTCCTGTTGAACAAATAACATGGGAAGAAGCGATCGAATTTTGCGATCGCCTTTCAGCTCGTACTGGCAGGCCTTATCGATTGCCAAGTGAAGGAGAATGGGAATTTGCTTGCCGCGCAGGAACCCTCACACCATTCCATTTCGGCGAAACAATTTCTCCCACCATTGCGAATTTTGATGCCACTTCTCCGTGGGGTCGTACTCTTTCGGGAGTACGAAGACAACAAACATTTGATTCAGGAAGCACGGATGCAGCTAATGGTTTCGGCCTTCTTGATATGCATGGAAATGTGCAAGAATGGTGCATGGATCCATGGCATCCAAACTACAAAGGATCACCATCAGGAGCTTCGGTATGGGAAACACATGGCGATCCGCAATATCGTGTTGTTCGCGGCGGTTCCTATTCAAGTGCCGCAGCATTTTGTCGTAGTTCTTCACGAACCCGGAAAGAATTTACACGCAGATTCAGTGACACAGGCTTTCGCGTCGCAATCTTTGCTGATGATCTAAAAAAATAAAATTCGAGCCATGGAAAATTAAATGCCAGCAAAGGGAACATCACCTGAGTCTCACGGATTCATCTTACGAGTCGGAGTTACCGGCCATCGAATGAAAGACTTGCAAAAGATGGATCGTGATCAGATCGACCAAAAGCTGAATGAAATTTTCACAAAACTAAAAGGCGTTATTCAATCACTTCCAAAACAACAAGATGGTCTTGAGCATGGCTTACAGATCCTTTCCCCACTTGCTGACGGAGCAGATCAAATTGTAGCCTCGATAGCACAAAAGTCCGGATATAAGCTTTACTGCCCTCTCCCTTTTTTTAAACCTGGAAGCCCAACGGATGCTGAAAAAATTTACGGTGAAAACGTAAATAAACCTGGCGACGAAGAGCCAGTGATTTTTGAAATGGATGGTTCTACTGAAAAAGAAGAACAAGCATATGAAGCTGCGGGTTTAATGGTACTCAGACATTCCGACGTTTTAGTTGCAATCTGGAATGGACAGGAGCCGCGTGGTGCCGGCGGTACAGGGCACATCGTAAAAGAAGCAGAAAAGTTTTCGATTCCTATCGTACAAGTCAACCCCGATAAGCCGCATGACGTCGTTTATCGCCGTCCGAAATCGAAAAATGAACGACAGAAAGATAAGAATGATCCGATAGAAAAAGAAAAGATATTTAAAGATGTGGATGAAACGGATTTTCATGCCGCCGTTGCGTTAAGAATACTTCCACCCAAAGAAGAAGATCCACATGAGATTGCACATCATGCAACAAAAGTCGTTGATCTTCGGAGCATGTATTTTTCTGAGAAAATTCCGAGTTGGAATTTTGCAGTCTTATGGAAATTATTTAATAAGGTTTTCGGCTACGACAGGAGCCTGAAGAAAATTAAGGATCAACCCAAAGATTGGACCGCATCCATTCAATCCATAGAAAACATTTCGCCTGCGGCCAGAGAAGAGCTTACGAAGGTTATTGAAAACATACAACAAAAAGTCAGACCGCACTATGAATTTGCAGATGCTCTTGCTGGTTATTATACAAATCTCTATCACAGTGGATTTATTTGGAACTACTTGATGAGCGCTTTGGCTGTGCTGTTTGCTTTTCTTGCGTTTGTGCTGCATAAACATGCGCTTGGATTTGCGGAATTATTTGCAATTGCTTCGATCATCGTTGTTTATCTTTTTGATCGTTCACGCAAATGGTATGACAGACGGATCGATTACCGTTTGCTCGCCGAGTTGCTCCGTCAAACACGTTTTCTCGCAGCAATCGGGCGGATTCCTCCATTGGCTGCACCTGAGCCAATCCACACTCACTATGAAGATCCCTCTTCAAGCTGGGTTCACTGGCATTTTTCCGGTGTGGCGAAACATATTGGTTTACCAAACACCAAACTCACTCAGGATTATCTCAAGGCAGTTGCAGGCTTGATTCAACAGGAAACAAAACATCAAGCAGCCTATCATTTTCGAAAAGCAACATGGAATGGAAATATCCATCATCGCCTTCATCTTTTAGCATTCGGAATGTTCATCCTGGCTGCAATAGGATGTGGATTGCATGTATTGAAAGACCTTCCATTTGTATACTCCAATACTTCTATACGGCCTTATTTGAATGATTTCCCTCAACTAGGCACTGCCTTTTCTCTTCTATCCATTGTCTGTCCTGCTTTTGGTGCTGCCTTTGCAGGAATTCTCAGTCAGGGAGAATTTCAAAGGGTGGGACGTCACAATGTTGCGATGGCTGAATATCTTGACGAAAAATACGTTGACCTGGAGACGTTTCGAAATAAATCAACGGTTGATTCTGCATCGCTTGCGCAGATCGTGGATGACATTTCGGAAAAAATGATCGATGAAATTCTGGATTGGCGCATCGTGTTCCATAAACGCCCGATCGAACTTGGATAGTTTAAACTCAACCACAGAGGCGCAGAGATTACTGTTTGTATCGGGCGGCTTCGGTTGGTTTTCCCCAGGATGTATAAAACGAAATGAGGCGTAATTGTGCTTCCTTTGCCTCCGGATGACTTTTTGGATACTTGGCAAGCAAAGCATTGTAGGATTCAAGGAGCAAGACTTCGGCTTCTTTATAACGGCCCTGCAAGCCCATGCACTCTCCAAGAGTCCCTTTCGCGATTGCGATACTCGGATGATCGGCGCTCAATGTGCGAATCCGCATTTCGATTGCTTGCTTGAATGAGGTTTCAGCTTCATTCAGTTTTTGTTTTCCCATTTGGACTTTTCCGATCGCGGCTAACAAAGTTGCATGGTTCGCGTGAATTTCAGGAAGCGTTTTTTTCCAATGCTCCTGAGCTTCTTTCAATACGGTTTCAGCTTGATCGAAATCCTTTTTGTCAGTAAGAATACAACCTAAGTTGTATAAGCTTCTGGCGATCGCTGGATGTTGGGAATCAAGAGCCCGTTTTCGCAAAGCGAGTGCTTCACGAAAAAGCTCTTCCGATTCTGAATATTCTTCTTGTTCCTTCAATGTCCATGCGAGACTAGAAAGCGTTACAGCAAGATCCGGATGATCATTTCCTAATATTTTTCTATCCAGCTGCACAGCTTCCCGAAACATTTCTTCAGCACCAATGTAATCACCTTTATCCAGCAGGATTCTCCCAAGGTTATTCAGGCTTGTTGCAATTTCGTGATGATCGGCACCACGAAGTTTTCGGCGGATCGTGAGTGCTCTCCGATACAAAGGCTCTGCTTCATCTTTCTTCTCTTCTACCGAAAGAATCAAACCAAGTTGAGATAAGCTCGTTGCCACAAGTAAGTGTTCAGGGCCGAACGCTTTTTCCCGGATTGCCAATGCCTCTCGAAACACAGCGCCCGCTTCTTTGAGCTGTCCTTTTTCAAACAGGGAGCCGCCAGTGACACTCAAACTTTCAGCGACACTTGGGTGTTGATTTCCAAAGAGTTTTCGACGCAATGCGAGCGCCTCTCCTCCGATTTTTAATGCTCTATCATGTTTTCCTGCATTCTGAAGAGCTCCAGCAAGACTATTCATGGTTGCTGCAATTTCCGGGCTTTTAGAACCAAGAGTTTGTTTGCGAATCTCAAGTGCTTTTTCCAGCATTGGGATCGCGGTGTTATAGAGTCCAAGGTTGCCATACACCTTACCCATTGTTTCCATCAATGCAGCCTGAACCTCGGGCTGTTCCTTAAGGTCGCTTTCAATTTTCTTAGCACTCTTGTCTAAAAGTTCGCGCGCAGTGACAGAATTCCCTTTCGATTCACCTGGATCGGAAACTTGAAAAAGCTCAACAAGAAATTTCGTGACTTCACTTGCGCGATCTCTCTCTTTTGCTATCCGTGACGCTTGCATTGTCATTAATACAGCAATTGCTGCAAGTGTAAGAATTACAAATGCTGTCACAGCTACTGCAGTTCGGTGCCGTCTCGCGAACTTTATGACGCGATAACTCAGTGTGGGTGTTTTTGCTCGAATCGTGCGACCTTCTAAATAATTTGAAATATCTTCCGCAAATTGCTCCACAGTGGCATAGCGTTGAAGTGGATTTTTCTGCATCGCCATTGAAACGATGTTATCCAGCTCTCCTGAAATTTCACGGCTTAATTTCTTGGTATTTATTTTGGACTTTTGGTGAAGTATTGCAGCGCTGGGAAGTTCCGGTTCCTGCTCGCAAACAACGTGTTCAATTTCAGCAAATGAATTCGTATGAACTTCCTGAGGTCTCTTTCCTGAAAGCATTTCATAAAGTACAAGACCTAGTGAATAAGTATCAGTAGCAGTTGTAACTTTCTCCCCGCGTACTTGTTCAGGGCTGGCGTAATCGGGAGTCATCATGCGTACTGAACTGATTGTTGCGCTCGGAACTTCGGATCCAATTTCAGGGTTCAATAATTTAGCAATGCCAAAATCTAATAATCGAGGAACCCCTTCATCGGTTACTAAAATGTTTCTTGGTTTGAGATCTCGATGTATGACAAGATTTTTATGTGCGTACTGAACTGCTTCGCAAACGGATCTGAACAAATTCAAGACGTTTTCGAATTGTAAGGTTATGCGAATCACAATATTCTGTAATTGGCTGTCCTTCGATGAATTCCATAGCAAAGTACGGAATGCCTTCCTCTGTTGTCCCCCCTTCAAGGAAACGAGCGATGCAAGGATGTTCGAGGTTCGCAAGAATTTGACGTTCGTACCAGAATCGGCTAATAAGAAATAATGGCGCCGAGTCTTGTCGCAAAATTTTTATAGCGACAACCTTTTGATATTGATCGTCATCCCTGACAGCTTTATAAACTTGCGCCATCCCACCTTCACCGGTAAGAGATATGATTCGATAGGGACCGATCCTTTTTCCTGTAAGATCTGAACTGCGAAGAGACCCTGCAGCCTTTGAAATCAAGGTCTGCATCATCGTTCCAGTTTCGGTATCTTGCGCAAGGAGCGATTCAACCTCAAAACGCAACTCGGAATCATTCGCGCAAGTCGTTTTCAGGAAATTTTCTCTTTCGTGTTGAGGCAATTCTGCCGCAGTGGAAAAGATTTGTTCAATTTGTTTCCAACGTTCTGGAGTCATGGTACTCACTTGCAGGAAAGAAATAATGGGATCAGATTATCAATAGACGCTTAACTAGGAGCCGAGTTCATTATATAACGTGAATTCACTGGCTTCAGGAGGAACATCATGGATGACGATCTTGATACAATGTCGCGAGAACAACTCATTGACGAAATGAAGAGACTTCGAGCTGGAATCCGTAAACATCGGGACACCAGCCGGCATGAGCTCTGCTGGCATCATCCAGAACTCTGGGGCTTATTGCCCGAGAAGAGTGATCCTATTCCGGAAGTGCCCGAATGGCCGCAATTTTTTGAAGGTTGTATAAAGTATCGCCAGTCACTGGATGAGCAAGCGCCCAATGCTCCCCGGATAAAAACAAAATTTGATGGCAGAATCGCTCGACTTGAATAACAATCTTCTGATTCTATATTCCAAGAAAGACGTTTTTCTATATCCTTATTCCAGGATCGATTCATGTTCCGCTCATAAAGCACCCAAAAAATGCGGATGAGAATACTAAAATTCGCCTGCTTAACAATACTTTTTTTTATGGCAATAATGTTGGGGGTGCTAATCCATAAAGATAAGCTGCCACCTTACGAATTCTTATCAGAACTCTATAATAAAATCTCACCGCCTCCGCCCGAAGAATTTTTGGAGAACGATACCGCCAGCCTCATCTCTATCAAAGAACAGCAAGATATTGGACGGCTAAGAACAGAATTGATAACTCTCTTGTGGGGAGAATCTGGACTTCCATCAACCCTTCCTTCGGATGTTAAGAAAAATTTTGTGGATGACCGTTTTGATGATCTCTCCGCAAAAAGTAGCATCGACAAAGTAACTGCCAGAATGGAATTCGGTCTGGAATCTTACTGCTATCATTTCATCCCAAAATCTCCAAACAATAGAGTCATTCTTTACCATGAAGGACATAATGGCGATTTTCTTATGGGTAAAAAGCAAATTGGAAAATTCCTTGATGCAGGATACTCAGTTGTAGCTTTTTCAATGCCTTTGATGGGACGTAACAATCAGCCGACTATTGTACTACCCACAATCGGGAACTTTAGATTGGAACGTCACGATCACATCAAGTTCTTAAAACCCCAACACGGACATCCAATCAAATTCTTCATTGAGCCGGTTTTGATTGTTCTAAATTATCTATCCAAAAACTATAACTACTCATCTGTGTCCATGGTTGGAATATCAGGAGGTGGATGGACGACTACGTTTGTATCCGCTCTCGATGAAAGGATCCAAAACAGTTTTAGCGTTGCAGGATCCTATCCTATTCATCTTCGTCTACCTGAGTCTGGAGAATGGGGTGATTATGAGCAGAATGAGCCAAAAGTTTATCAAACGGTGAACTACCTTGATCTTTATATCCTTGACTCCTACGGAGACCGCAGAAAGCATTTACAAATATTTAATCAATATGATCCATGTTGTTTTTCAGGCACAAAATCGGATCGATATAAAGACATCGTTAAAGAGCGGATCAATAAATTTGGTTCGGGAAAATTTGATATATTCATAGATGCAACCCATAGGAAACACCAGATATCTGATGCGGCTATTCAACGGATATTGAATGAAATAGAGGATGCGTCAGGAAATCAAGCCTGGCTGGGACAACAATAACCAACGAATGAGTCATTCTTGCTGTGTAAATCGTCTTCATGAAAAAGCGCCAATTCAATCGCACGGTATTAGCATCCATACGGAAAAATATTGCGATCAAAATCCGAGCAGGTACTGGCGATCACAAATTCATCCGGATCTGGGCTGTGGTTGTTGCTGACCGCGTCTTCGTACGATCATGGAGTATTAAACGACGAAGTTGGTATCGTACATTTCTTGAAGACCCACAAGGGGCAATTCTGGTCGATGATAAAGAAATCGCCGTACGTGCGCGTCAAACAAAAAGTGAAGCATTGAACGATAAAATCGATCAGGCATATCTGGAAAAATATCACACACCAGGTTGGTTGAAGTATGCTGTTGATCTTGGCCGCAAGAAGTCGAGGAATACTACAACTGAGTTATTACCGGGATAAGTTATGCCATTCAAAAGTAAAGCTCAACGCAGAAAATTTGCCGAACTTCTGGTGAAAGGAGAAATTTCTCCAGAGACTTACGAAGAGTGGAATCGCGAAACAGGATATAAGGAACTTCCGGAACGTGTCAAACCTAAAACCAAAAACCAAGAAAAAACGGAAGTTAAAATCTCGTTCCAAAAAGAAATCGAAACGCTCAAAGAAATAGATCAACTAGCGTCTTGGCGGTTGAGCTAAGTATTTCCCGACATACGAAGGAGAAATGAGAGTGCATCAAAAAATACTTGTGCGTTTTTGTGTTTTGATTTTAATAACTCTTGCACCATATTTTCCAGCATACGCTCAGGAGAAACCATACACGGTTGAGTATTATTACAAAGCACGTTGGGGATTTCAGAACGAATTCATCCGTTTGTTTAAGAAAAATCACTACCCCGTTTTAAAGAAAGAAATTGAGATGGGGCGCATTTTGCAGGTAACGGCATCGACACCTGTTTATCATTTTACGGAAGATGGACGCTGGGATTATCGTGTAACAATTGTTTGGAAAAATTCCACGATTGCACATGATGATTTTGATCCGGAAACAATCACCAAGCCGCTTTACCCTGATCAAGAAACATTCAAGAAAGAAGAACAGCGACGCTTTGAGATACTTTTGGCGCATTGGGATTTGCCGGTAGAGACACTGGATTTAGAAAAGCAATAACTGAACCGCAAAGACACAAATTCTTAACCTGGCGTCTCGGCGTCTGGCGGTTGAGCTAATCGCGCACCGCGCATCCCGCATCCCGCCTTTGCGTCTTTGAAAGAGATACAATAAGATTACATAAAATTCAAAAAAGGAGAGCTGCATCAAAATGGCTGAAGTAAGAAACGATAAGAGCAAAGCGATTGAAGTTGCACTACTCCAGATTGAGAAACAGTTCGGAAAAGGTTCGATCATGCGACTTGGTGACAAGGAAGCGATCTCGATTCCGACAATCTCAACTGGTGCTCTTTCAATCGATGCGGCTCTGGGTATCGGCGGTGTGCCACGTGGACGTGTAGTGGAGATTTTTGGGCCGGAGTCTTCTGGCAAGACGACTCTTGCTTTGCATATAATCGCCGAAGCGCAAAAAGCCGGAGGGATGGCTGCATTTATTGATGCAGAACATGCATTAGATCCGGAATATGCGCGCAAACTGGGGGTGAACATCGATAATCTTTTGGTTTCGCAACCGGACAGCGGAGAACAAGCGCTTGAAATCGCAGAAATGTTAATCCGCAGTGGAGCAATTGATCTTGTTGTAATTGATTCAGTTGCTGCTCTGGTACCGAAAGCGGAACTCGAAGGTGAAATGGGTGATTCACATATGGGCTTGCAGGCTCGATTGATGTCACAGGCAATGCGCAAATTGACAGGAATTGTATCTCGATCTGCAACATGTCTGCTTTTCATCAATCAGATTCGCGAAAAAATCGGTGTGATGTTTGGAAGCAATGAAGTCACAACAGGCGGACGCGCTCTCAAGTTTTATTCAAGCGTACGCATGGAAATTCGCCGTGAAATGCCGATTAAAGAAGGTGATCAAACAGTGGGAAATCGCACAAAAGTAAAAGTTGTTAAAAACAAACTTGCGCCTCCCTTTAAGATTGCTGAATTTGACATTATTTATGGCGAAGGAATTTCGCGTGAAGGCGATTTACTCGATCTCGGAACAATCCATGCTGTCATTGAAAAAAGTGGCGCATGGTTCTCGTTTAAAGACACCCGGCTGGGCCAGGGCCGTGAAAATGTAAAAAAATTCCTGCGGGATAATTCTGATATTTCAAAAGAAGTTGAAGATCAGGTTCGCTTGAAACTGAACCTGACAAAAGAAGAAGCGAAAGCTGCTGCAACCGCATAGAATTTCTCCGGGCGGGTCCTAGACCCGCCCCTACTTCCATCCATTACTTCCCGCTACCAGTGTGATAAAATAATAATTCCAGATTTTGAAACGATGTTTCACAATGTGAAACGCTGATAAAATCATGAGTAGCCCTATTTTACGACGAGCCGGCAAGCTTTTGGTTGATTTGCCCCATCCGCGCAGAAGTTACCTGGTTCGGATTCTTACCGGACGCACAAGCTTAAGCAGCACAGGTTTTCCTTACATTTCAGAACGATCTTTCAAATTATTTCTGCAACATGTCCCTCATTTATTTACACATGGCAATGCGCTGCTGACCTGGCTCAAAAATGCTGAAAAGAAAATGGAGCAAGCAAAAGGCTTCTCCAAAAGTGAACAGGATTCCTTTCTCAGTGCAGTGCGTGTGTTACGCACGATTGTTTATAGCGCCGCGGTGTGTGCACCGTCTGATCTCTGGATCTTGAAACATGTACTTTCTGCCCACAGTCAATTCGGTCTTACAAAAGTAATCGCAGATGAAAAACGGATTGATCCAGAAAAACTTTCAAACAAAATGATGTTGGATCAAAACCAGCTTAGCTGGGATCTTTCACTTTTTCATTGCCGCGGCTATTTGATTGCAAAGCGGAAGACCTATCACATCGCAGACATTCCTCAGGCTCATGATGTTTTTCGAAACACGATTCCAATTCCTCCAGAATTTTTACGCGACATGGTTGAACCCATGCTGGAAATATTGTCCGGCGGAAAGATCACTTCCGAAACGCTGGACCTTGTTTCCTCTTTTCTTAAATACTCTGTTCCGCAAGGCAAAACTACGGGATGGGTTGCCTCTCGATTTGAATTAGAAACAAGTTACCGGCTCGTGCCTTTGATTTTAAGTTTGCATGCAACGAAGGCGCTGAAGGGAATGGATGAAGGCTCGAATGTCTTTCAAGCGCTTCCAAAGATAACTCCAGAAATGAAAACATTGTTGGTCAATGCTGGAATCATTCAATCGAAAGGAAAGCTAACGGCGCTTGGAGCGCGAGTAATTCAGCGCGGACCAGGACCTTTCGGAATTATTCATGCCTATGTACCGTATATGCAAGTGCTGGCGGATCGACTCTCCGGTAAAGCAACAAAGACATGGGTTCAGCGCGGAAAAAATATTGCAGCAAGCCAGGATGCAAATCGCAAAACTTTTGAAATGGCAAATGATACATATGATCGTTTCTGCAAAGATCACAATTTGCAATGTTCCGTGTTTATTGAACACGCATTAGGTCAGGGAGAAGCAACACGACAGCGGCTTGATCGCAGCGGTGAACAAAATATTCAGTACTTTGGCGCGGATCTGGAAGATGCGGCAATCGATAAGGCTGAAGATTTACAACGCAAAAACATCCTCCCTAAAAATATGATCTTTATCCGAAAAGCGGATATAGCAAATCCAGATATCGTGATTGATGCTGTTCGAACTTCCGGACATTCAACAGAAAGCGCAGTGATGTTTGTCGGTAACGGCTTTCATGAAGTTCGGAGCCAGACAAATCAAAAAATTGTGGAAGTCTTCCGAAAGTATTGTGCGGCAGGAATCGTCGTCATCTTCACTGAAGAATCCGCGCTGAATGATTATGATCTTATGCATACAGGGTGGAACACGTACCATGCCGGTTTTCGATATGTACATGAATTATCCGGACAAGGATTGCGTCCTGTATTTGGCACTGATCACTATGGAAGACATAGCTGGAAAATCTGTGCAGCTCTCGGCGGTTTTGCGGTGCTTTCTAAGTATTCGGTCCACACTCGAACAATCTACCCATTCCCAAAACATGGTGGATATAATCCGCCGATTTCAATGACGTATTTTTGTGTACCTTCTTCACTCGCACAAAATCTTGGCTATTTCCCGCGCAGCTGGAGCCAAACCTGAACCGCAAAGACACAAAGCTATTGTTTTTTGATTCGGGCAAAGTGGCCAAGCTCAAGGCCTCTTCTTAAGTTGACGAATTCGAAAGGCAAGCTTCTTGCGTCTCAAAAGATCTGTGCTATTACTGATCTGAAAATGCAGATGCGCCATATAGTAGTCACCCGTATCGCCTACCTCTGCGATTTGCTGGCCTTGTTTTACACGGTCGCCAACTTTGACGCGGACACTTCCCGTTTTTAAGTGAGCATAGGCGGAATATTCACCGCCAGGATGTTCGATCGCCACAAGGTTACCGGTGACAGTGCGATACAAATCCTTTTTCATCGATTCCAATTGAAATTTTTCTGCACGTTCCGAAAAAGCTTCATCTGATTCGCCTTCGCGTGGAATCCATGCATCCCAGTTTTGCACAGCATCGTTAATGGCCATCACAACAACGCCATCTGCTGCTGCAAGGACTGGTTGGCCAAAAGCATAAAAATCACCTGCTGATTTTCCATCCGTTTTATATTGCGAACCCTTTTCATCAAGCTTCAAAAAATCGATTCCAAATTCTGTTTGCGACATCCAGCGATGATGGCTTGTAACATTTGGAACCGCCTGCATGTACCAAACACCTTCAAGTGGAAAAATATATTTGTTTGGCGACTTGTATTGAACGATCTTGATCTCCGTTGAACCTTCCACCGGACTGTTGGAAGTACTTTTCGCTGTGGCTTTTGCTTGCATGACATCGGGGATTCTTTGCAAGGTGATGTACATATTCTGTGCGATTAAAGCTTCGCCTGGTTTTAATTCAGCAGAAGATCCCAATTTGCCATTTTTCCCCAGCGCTTTATCAGGCAAAATGATATCGGCCATAATTTGCATGCCTTGCTCTTTCATTCCAACGATTTGCTTTGTTGAAGCGATTAAGTTAGCCAGATCCAAATGAACTTCCTGGATTACTGAATTATCTTTTTTGATTTGCAAGTCTACGTTGGTTAACGTAATTGGCTCGTTGGAGTCATTTTTTACAACAAGAAGATGGGCAATCACATCGTATGTTTGCCGCCGGGCTTCAGCTTCATTTAGAAACAACTGATCAGAAGGGTAAAACTTTAGCTCAAGAGCCGACACACCATTAACGAAAATGAATGAAACAAAAATGGCGAGCCAATGGATTATTTTCATTTCTCCTCCGCTCCCCTGCTCCTCCGCTCCCCTGCTCCCCTGCATTTGCTGAAATATTTTACGTAGAAAGCCGCCACAAGGTTCCTGAGAAAACGACTGTATCAACTTCGCTTGTAGTCGTCTTCCAGTCGCACGATATCATCTTCACCGAAGTAGGTCCCGCACTGAACTTCGATAAAAATCAGCGGACTCTGACCTGGATTGGATACACGATGGCATTGCGTTTTTTTAATATGAAGGGTTTGGCCAGCTTCTAATGTCAATTCTTTGCCATCTAATACAACGCCGGCGGTACCGGTTACAACCATCCATGTTTCTTCGCGTTGTTGATGCTTTTGATAGCTGAGGCGATGGCCGGGATGGACAAAAATCCGTTTTACTTTGTAGTCTTTCGCTTCTTCAAGAACTTCCCAGAATCCCCATGGAGCGATGCGGTGTTCTCCTGCCCTACGAATCGAATTACCGCGGCGCAATTCGTCCCATGCAAGGTAAGCACATCCATGAATTCCAGCTTCATTCTCTTTTTCAGCGCGTACAATTTTTACTCGTTCAGCTGGAGCTTTAAATGCACGACTTTTCATTGTGTCAATTGCGGGAGGAACCAGAAATTCCCATGCTGCTGCAACTCCGCCGCCAATAATCAGAACTTCCGGATTGAAGATGTTAATGAAAGAAGCCATACCAACGCCCAATCCGTGTCCGGCTTGTTTAAATAAAGAACGAGCAAATTCGTCGCCCTTTGTGGCTTCAGCAAAAATAAGGGCGGGTGTCATTTCTGAAAATGACTTCAGTGAAGATTCAGGATGTTTTGCGATTTGTTCGCGATACATTCGCAGAATTCCAGTAGCAGAGGCTAATGTCTCCAGACATCCGAAACTTCCACAATTGCATTGAGCACCATCCATATCAACGGCAACATGCCCCAATTCTCCGGCCATGCCATCAGCGCCGCGAAGCAATTCACCATTGATAATCACTCCGCCGCCGACTCCAGTTCCAAGAATCAAACACAAAATATGAGAAAAGCCGCGTCCTGCTCCAACCCACATTTCGCCAAATGCAATTGCATTAGCATCATTTTCAATGAAACACGGCTTGTGAATCCGCTCACTTAATAATTTTCCGATCGGCATTCCATTTAATGCAGGAAAGTTCGGTGCTTGAGTGACGATCCCTTCAATCGAATGAATGGCTCCCGGGATGCCAAATCCGATTGCTGCGAGGGTTCGATCTTTTACTTTCAACTGGAGGTCGCGAACAATTGACTCCAGTTTCGATAAAATTGCTTCTGGTCCGGATGATGCTTCACTCAGCACACGCAAGCTTGCGATGATATTGCCCTGATAATCAACCGCACCCGCTTTTATGTTTGTACCACCAACATCAATGCCGATTACATATTGTTCCATAGGTGACATAATTATAAACGAAGAGAGGATGGAGGATAGAGGATAGCTCCTACAATCCTCTATCCTCCATTCTCTATTCTCTATTAATGATGTTTTGGCGAAGACTTATAGTGGCGAGTCTGGTGTCCGGCCTATTTCTGGGCATTGGGGGACGTGTAGCAATGTGGATCATCGCCATGATCGCGCTTGGTTCCAGTGGATTTTCATGGGGAGGAACGCTTGAAGTGATCGCAAGTGGACTTCTTTTTGGAGTTCCAGCTGCGCTTGTCTACGCTGCAATCAGGAAAAAACTTGGCGCTCCTGCACTGTGGAAAGGAGCATGCTTTGGATTGCTTTTCTTTATTCTTCTAGCAATTTTCCCACCTCCGGCAGCTGTATCAGCATCCTCAGGGTTGAGACATGTTATGCATATTACGCTTGCGTTGTTTGGGATAGTTTTTGTGGGATATGGAATTATTCTTGAAATACTCTTTAAAAATGAAAAATCAAAAATAAACTCCCTAACTCAATCTAATTTTTATTTTTTCTCTCTAACTTTTAATTTTATGGTGTTATTCGGCATTGCAGGTTGGTCCTATGAAGATTGGAAAGGCATTGTGTATCCGGCACCGCGTCAACGTGGTTTTGATGAACTTGCGTATCTCGCTTCGTATTTCGATTTAATCGAGTTGAATAACACATTCTATCGGGTTCCTGAAGTTAAGATGGCCGAAAGCTGGGCAAAAAGGGTCCAGCATAATCCTAAATTCAAATTTACTGCGAAACTTTTCCAAGAATTTACTCACGTAAAAAAACCTCTCAAAAAAGAAGATGTCCAGGCTTACATAAAAGCAATTAAACCGCTGGTTGATGAAGGACGTCTTGCCTGTTTGCTTGCGCAATTCCCGATTTCATTTCGTAATTTGCCTGAAAATCAGGAACGGCTGGAAGAAATTGCAGACTATTTTAAAAAATATTCATTGGTTGTGGAGTTCAGACATAGAAGCTGGATTGAAGAAGGTGTTTTCAAATGGATGCAGAAAAATAATATCGGCTTTTGTAATGTGGATGAACCAGTTTTCAAAAAAATGATCCGTCCTTCTGCTCATGTCATTGGTCAAACATCATATATACGTTTTCATGGCAGGAATTACGCTAATTGGTTTGCCAAAGGCAAAGGACGCGAAAACAGGGATGCCCGTTACGACTATTTATACAGTGATCAAGAATTGGATGATTGGGTACCCCGAATTCATGAAATGGGAGAAAAATCGAAAGAGGTAATTGTAGTAGGAAATAATCATTTTCGCGGACAAGCGCCGGCCAATATTCTACAGTTGAAGTCAAAAGTTACAGAAGGACCTGTAGACGTACCTGAACCGATGCTTGAAGAGTTTCCGCAACTAAAGAAAATTGCCCGAAAAACAAGTAAAAAGAAGAAACAACCCGGGCTTTTTGAAGATTAGTTTGTAGTAAGGCACGCAGCTGAGCGAAGCGAAGCAGTGCCGTAGCGACAATATTTACGGTGCTGTCGGCCGCATTTCATGCGTCCGACCGCGTACCTTACTAAAAAAGTACCTATTTGCTTTTTTTTGTTCGATATTTAACATTGGAAGTGTAATAAGCTGTGAAAAATGCAGAAAACAATCTGTGCCTTAGGATTTGTAACGCTGGCCTCCCGGCCGGCCGAGCTCGAGCTTCTTATTAGAGCCGGCGAGATTCCAGCATTACAAGGCATTTTTCACAGCTTAATAAGTAGGAGGAATCAATAAATGAGCAACAGGCGATATGGCTTGGCGGCCCTGATCGGCGTGGCGCTGGTTGGCCTGATTGCTGGAATGGTTTTTACTGCTCGGCTTGATTTATTTAACCAAGCCGTTGGCCAGGATACTGAAAAGGCTGACGTCACTCGCGTGGCCCGCACAATATCCCCAGAAGACCTTTCCGGTCAGCCTTTAACGTTCGATGTATTTCGTAAAATTGCAAAACGTTTAAACCCCACAGTTGTAAACATTTACACAACGCAAGTTGTGCGTGGGCGTGATCCTTTTCATGATTTTTTTGGTGATGATCCGTTTTTCCGCCGCTTCTTCGGTGATCGACCCGAAGAAGAACGTGAAAGCAGACAAAACTCGCTAGGTTCTGGCGTAGTGATCGATGCAGATGGATATATTCTGACAAATAATCATGTCATTGAAAATGCAGAATCAATCAAAGTTTCATTTGAAGATGATGATGTAACAGGCCGTAATGGCCTTGATGCCAAAATAATCGGTCGTGATCCTAAGACTGATATTGCTTTAATAAAGATTGAACCCAAAAGCGAACTCATAGCCGCTCCACTCGGTGATTCCGGCGTTCTTGAAGTCGGTGATTGGGTAATCGCAATTGGCAATCCTTTTAATTTGGGACACACAGTCACCGTTGGTGTTGTCAGTGCAAAAGGAAGAGCTCTAGGCAGCGTTACATTTGAAGATTTCATTCAAACTGATGCCTCGATCAATCCTGGAAATAGTGGTGGACCGCTCTTGAATTTGCGTGGTGAAGTGATTGGAATCAATACTGCGATCGCAAGTAGAACAGGACAATCTGCAGGAATTGGATTCGCAGTTCCGATTAATATGGCAAAAGAAATTTTGCCACAGTTAAAATCCTCAGGACGTGTAATCCGCGGACAGCTTGGTGTTTCTATCCAATCACAATGGAATGATGCCATGAAGCGTGAATTTGGCGCGGATTATGGCGCAGTCGTTTCCGATGTCACCAAGGGATCAGCTGCAGACCAAGCAGGCGTACAACGTGGCGACGTCATTATTGAATACAACGGTAAACCCTTAAAAGAAGGAAATGAACTTCCGAAGCTCGTAGCAGCGACAAAACCCGGCTCTCAAGTAAAGATGAAAGTTCTTCGCGACAAAAAGGAAAAGGAATTAACCGTAACAGTCGGAACCATGAAAGATACGGAACTTGCCTCCGGTGAGGAATTAGGTACCGATGAAGAAAAAGAAACAGCGGAACTTGGATTAACGGTTAAGGATCTTGATTCAGATACCGCACGCCAGTTAGAGATGGAAAATGAAGAAGGCGTTGTCGTAACACGAGTCAAGGTAAATAGCCCTGCAGAGACGGCGGAAATTCAACGTGGTGACGTCATTCTGGAAATCAATCGACGTCCAGTAAAAAGTGTCGATGATTATCGTGATATCGTTTCACGTGCCAAAGTGGGCGAATCACTCCTCTTCTTGATTTATCGCCGCGGCAATACTTTCTTTGTACCAGTAGAAGTACCAAGCAGTTAATTTTTTGAATTCGTAGGGGCGGGTCAAAAACCTGCCCGCTATATCGAGACTTATTCGGGCGGGTCTTAGACCCGCCCCTACTTTTTTGAAATTGTTTATAATGCATGCAGGAGGTGACGGCTAATGAAAATTTTCATTGATACAGCCAGCCTGAAAGAAATTCGTGAAGCTCAGGCAATGGGAATTCTTGATGGTGTCACAACTAATCCATCTTTAATTTCAAAAGAATCGGGTGATTATAGGGAAATTCTGCAAGAAATCTGCAAGGTTGTATCAGGTCCTGTAAGCGCTGAAGTTGTCGGGACTCGTTTCGAAGAAATGGTTGAAGAAGGCAAATCTCTCGCAAAAATTGCCGACAATATAGTTGTGAAAGTTCCGATCAATTGGGAAGGACTGAAAGTCATAAAAAAGCTGTCATCAGAAGGGATCAGCATTAATGTCACTTTGATTTTCTCTCCGACTCAAGCGTTGCTTGCAGCAAAAGCCGGAGCTGCATTTGTGAGTCCATTTATCGGGAGATTGGATGATATCGCAATTGATGGAATGGAATTGATCGATCAGCTAGTTACCATTTTCGACAATTACGATTTGGAAACAGAAATTCTCGCGGCCAGCATTCGTCATCCTGTACATGTTGTTCAGGCAGCCATGGCAGGAGCCGATATTGCAACCATGCCTTATAATGTCCTGGATAAACTTCTGAACCATCCGCTAACGGACATTGGTGCAGAAAAATTCCGCAAAGACTGGGAAAAGGTTAAAAAATAATTCTTGGCGTCTTGTCTTGGCGGTTGAGCTCATTCATGCATTTGAAAATCGCACTACTTCTCTGCCTGATCCTTTCAGGATGCCGATCGCACACAACTTCGCAAATTCCAATTGATCTTATCAAACGACTTCCATACGCTGAGAAAAACGATCAATCCCAGGTCATCATCTTTGGTAGAAGTGAAGATAAAAAGTTTTTGCTCTCAGGATGGTCGCAACCAGAAAAGGATGGAAATGAAACTTTCCAATGGGCTTCTGCCGAAAAAACATCCTTTTTCTTTAAGACTCCCCGCATCACTCCACTTTATCTGCATATCAAGTTAGGATCCTTTTTCCCGAATTCCGTCAGCGTTCTGTTGAATAAACAGGATGCAGGAAGAATTCAAGTTAATGGCGAAGCTGATATTCATTCACTTCAATTGCCTGCGAAAGCTCTGCTACCTGAGACAAATGTTATCGAGTTCAAGTGGAATGAATTAAGAACCCACGAAAATGATCAACGAACTCTTGCAGCTTCAGCTTACTATGCAGTCATTACTCCGGCACAATATTTGTCAGGACCACCACACATTGGCGAAAAACATCCGGAGCCAGAAGCGCAGTCCTTGAATTTTGATGGAAAAAGGCGCGCGGCACTCGTTTTACCCGCCGGTGGAACAATTCGTTATTACGAAAAACTCAATAAAAATTCCAGACTTAAATTCGGAGTCTTTTTTGATCCAGCTGCAATTTCCGATGATGATGATTTTGCCGAATTCGCTGTTACATTACGAAGGGATGGACAATCTGAAAAAAGAATTTTCCAGAAACGAACAGACAAAGAAATTCTATCATTTGAAGATGTTGCACTATCAAAACACATTACGTCCAGTGAACCGGCTATTTATGAAATTGAGCTCGGGTTAAAAAGAAATTCTGTTTTTGATTCGGGAAAAGCTGCGTGGATTGAGCCTGTGCTTTTTCAGGATGCCCTTGATTCTCCTGATGTTAACCAGGAAATTGTGGAAGGGATCCGCAAAGCCAACCGTGGCGCAAATGTTATCGTTATCGTTCAGGATGCGGCAGGCGCGAAGCATTATCAGACTTATGGATACAATCGAAAGACCGCACCAAATTTTGACGCGTTAGCGCGTGAAGGTATCGTGTTTGAGCGAGCATACTGCCAGGCAGTTTATACACTGGCATCTACTGCAAGTTTAATGTCAGGGCTCGATCCTTATAACCATCAAATCATTTTACGGAAAAGCAAACTTCCTTCCGCAACTGTTACGCTTGCAGAGCGATTTCAATCGGGCGGATACGATACCGGAACATTCGTTGCAAATGGAAATGCTTCAAATACATTTGGAATGACGCAAGGATTTAAGGAAGTTCGTGAAGTTTTTCGGGAGCCAAATTATACGGGATGGGGCTCAGATATCACAAACAGATTTGTTCAATGGCTTGAGCGCTCAGATAAGAATCGTCCATTTTTTGCGTACTTACACTATCGAGAACCTCATGCTCCATTTAACCCTCCGGAGAAATTCAAGAACCGCTTTACAGATCCATCCTATAAAGGATATCGAGACGCTTCTTACGAAATGCGGCGGAAAATCAATATGGGAGAAGTGGATGCAACAAAAGCGGATCGCGATTACATCATCGCGACATATGATGAAAACCTTTTATATGGGGACTATGAAGTTGGCCGTGTCATCGAAAAATTAAAACAACTGAACGTTTATAAAAATACTGTGATCGTTGTTACCGCAGATCATGGTGAAGCATTCTGGGAACACAATTTTCAAGGCCATAATTCGCAACTTTATGAAGAAAGTATTCATATTCCACTTGTCATTAAATTCGCTGATCAAACTCCGCTGAAAGGGAAAAGGATTAGTCAGCCGGTACGGACGGTTGATATCTATCCAACACTTGTAGATCTTATGCAATTTTCGCGTCGAAATTGGAATGTCGATGGGAACAGTATCATTCCATATCTTTCATCATCAGACTTTCCAACAAGGCCAGTCATGACTCAGACTATTGCGTCACAAGCGTATGGCTATATTGAAAATGATCTTAAATACATGGTACACATTCAATCCAGAAACGAAGAGCTCTACAACCTGAAGGCTGATCCGCTCGAAAAAGATAACAGGATTGACAAAGATCCTGTTCAAGCCGCGTATTTACGAAGCAGAGTTTTCGGATGGCTTTCAGCAAGCAAAAAAATAGGAGCATGGCAAAAAGCCGAACACGCTACCATGGACGAAACTACCCGCGAAAACCTCAAAGCTCTGGGGTATATTGATGAATAGTATCGATGAACTTTGTGTCTCTGTGGTGAATAAGATATGAAAAAGATAGACGAACTCCGCAAACGAAATGAGCAATCCGATCAGGGTGGTGGCGAAGAGCGCATCGAAAGACAACATAAAGAAGGAAAACTGTCGGCACGTGAAAGAATTTCGCTGCTGGTTGATGAAGGTTCGTTTGTTGAAACCGATCGTTTTGTCGTTCATCGATGCCTGGATTTTGGAATGCAAGAACAGAAAATTCCAGGAGATGGTTTCATCACGGGTCACGGCCGGATAGATGGACGTCTCGTATTTCTTTTCGCGCAAGATTTTACAGTCTTCGGCGGCAGCCTCAGTGAAACGAATGCAGCAAAAGTCTGCAAGATTATGGATCTTGCGATGAAAGCTGGTGCTCCGGTTATTGGCCTGAATGATTCCGGCGGCGCACGCATTCAGGAAGGAGTTGCAAGTCTTGCAGGGTATGCGGACATCTTTTTGCGCAATACACTTGCATCGGGTGTGATTCCCCAGATCAGTGCAATTATGGGACCCTGTGCAGGTGGAGCCGTTTATTCTCCTGCAATCACTGATTTCATTTTTATGGTCAAAGATACGAGTTACATGTTTATTACAGGTCCCGATGTAATCAAAACAGTAACGCATGAGGAAGTTACAAAAGAAGAGTTAGGCGGCGCGATGACACACAATGCGCTTAGCGGTGTTGCACATTTTGCAGTTGAAGACGATCAATCCTGCTTAACTTCAATCCGCGAACTCTTTTCGTATTTACCGTCCAACAATGCAGAAGATCCTCCTTTTGTGAAAACTTCCGATGATCCGGGTCGATCGGATGAATCTTTGCTGACGCTCATACCGGAAGATCCAAACTTACCCTATGACATCAAAGTATTAATTCATTCGGTAGTTGATGATCGGAATTTTTTTGAGGTACAACCGTATTTCGCTCAAAACATCGTGATCGGTTTTGCGCGATTCGCAGGACGCACAGCCGGAATTGTTGCGAATCAACCCGCCCATCTGGCAGGAACACTTGATATCAATGCGTCAATTAAAGCTGCGCGGTTTGTTCGTTTTTGCGATTGTTTCAATATTCCTTTAATTGTTTTTGAAGATGTTCCAGGATTTCTTCCGGGAACCGATCAGGAATTTAACGGAATTATCAAACATGGTGCCAAGCTCCTGTATGCATTTGCTGAAGCGACTGTACCTAAAATTACTGTAATCACACGTAAGTCATATGGTGGCGCATATTGCGTTATGGCAAGCAAACATATTCGCACCGATTTTAATTTTGCTTATCCGGGTGCTGAAATTGCGGTGATGGGTCCCGAAGGCGCAGTAAATATTGTATATAAGCGTGAAATTGCAAAGGCTAAAGATCCGGAAGCATTCCGCCAAAAAATGATCCAGGAATACAGAGAAAAATTCGCAAGTCCCTATGTGGCAGCAGAACGCGGATTCATCGATGAAGTAATCGAACCACAACATACCCGCGCAAAGCTGATCACCGCCCTAGCGGCGCTGGAAAACAAGAGGGACAAAAATCCACCGAAGAAGCACGGGAATATTCCGTTGTAGGGAGAATTATTCTCCGCTTCTTTGCGTTTGTATATGGATAATGCAGGGGAGAAAGGGAGCAGGGGAGCGAGGGTGATCGGCTAAACGTATTTGTCATACGCTTTCATTTTAACCGGCTATCACTTTCTCCCTTTCTCCCTTCACCCTTTCTCCCCTTCACCCTTTCTCCCCTCTCCTCCCCCGCTCCTCCGCCCCCCTGCTCCCCTGCACCTCCGCTCCCCCGCCGGTACAACTTCACTTATACTTGCGTATACACATGAATCGAATATTCATAGCCAACCGTGGCGAGATCGCCGTCCGGATCATCCGCGCATGTCGCGAGATGGGGAAAACTGCAGTCGTGGGCTATTCCGAAGCCGATCGCACATCGCTTGCTGTGCGGCTTGCGGATGAAGCGATCTTGTTGGGTCCTTCCCCTTCTTCAGAAAGTTATCTCAATATTCCGCGGATTATTGAATGTATTAAAGAAACAAAATGTGAAGCAGTTCATCCCGGGTATGGTTTTTTATCGGAGCGTGCTGGTTTTGCTGAAGCCTGCGAAAAAGCCGGCATTATTTTCATTGGACCCAAAAGTCAGATCATTGAATTGATGGGCAACAAAACACAAGCGCGGCAAGCTGTTACGCGCACAGGAATGCCAGTGGTGCCAGGTACGCTTGAACCGATCAGCGACCTCAATGAAGCGATACGAATTGCGGATGAATTTGGTTACCCGATCATGATTAAGGCAGCAGCAGGTGGCGGCGGTAAAGGCCTCCGTCTTGCTTCAAGTCAGTCTGAATTGAAAGCTGCTTTTGAAATTGCGCAATCAGAAGCATTGTCAGCTTTTGGTGATTCATCCGTTTATTTGGAAAAGCAGATTAAGAGTCCTCATCATGTAGAAATTCAGGTGATCGCCGATCATTTTGGAAATGTAATTCATCTTGGTGAACGGGAATGTTCAATTCAACGCAGGCATCAAAAAGTGATTGAAGAATGTCCTTCTCCTTTCATTACAAATGAGACACGCGAAAACATGTGTTCAGCTGCTGTACGAACGGCGCAGGATATCGGTTATACAAATGCGGGCACCATGGAATTTCTTGTGGATGCAAATCAGAATTTTTATTTCCTTGAAATGAATACTCGTGTGCAGGTAGAGCATCCAACAACAGAAATGGTGACCGGAGTCGATATCGTAAAGGAACAGATCCGAATTGCTGCTGGAGAAAAATTGCAATTCAGTCAGAAAGACATTGTTTTTCGCGGTGCTGCGATTGAGTGCCGGATTTATGCAGAAGATCCGAAACATAATTTCCTTCCATTTCCAGGAATTATCTCGACCTTACGTGTCCCTGGTGGCCCGGGAATCCGTGATGACAGTGGAATTTATGAGGGATTCGAAGTGCCTATCCATTACGATCCACTCTTGTCCAAGCTTGTCGCATGGGGACGAAATCGCAAAGAAGCAATCGAACGGATGACACGAGCGCTGGAGGAATATCTTGTTGTCGGAATTAAAACGACAATCCCCTTTTATCAGCAGGTGTTAAGAACTACAGCGTTCGAAAAAGGAAACGTCACAACTTCATTTATTGATGACTTCTTTAAAAAAGAAAAAACTTCAGAACAAAATCCATATGAAGACATCGCGCTGGCTGCAGCTGCGATTTCGGAATTTGAGCGTCTAACATCCGGATTTTCACAAATACCAGATCCTTCTTCAAAACAAGTGAATGCCTGGAAAATACTTGGAAGAAAAGAGGGATTACGCGAATGAAATTCATTGCAATGATTTCGGGAAAACAAGTTTCCGTTGAAGTGGAACAAAAAAATGGAAGTTATAGTTTGACAATTGGAGAGAAAACTTTTACTGTAAATGCGGTTCGACCGGATCCGCAGGTTTTTTCGCTGCTGGTGGAAGGCGAATCATACGAAGTTGCGCTTGCAAAACAGAATAATCGTTTTGAGGCGCATTTTCACAATGGAACAATTCTTTTTGAGTTGTATGAGGCTCGCAAGTTCAAAGCGTCCGAACTTGCAAAAAAATCTACGCCGGCGGGCCCATTTAAAGTTTTTGCGCCAATGCCGGGCAAGATTGTAAAGATCGCGGTAACAGAAAACAAAGAAGTCAAAGAGGGAGACGCTCTGCTGATCATGGAAGCCATGAAAATGCAGAACGAATTGAAGGCGCCGCGCCCAGGTAAGGTGCTACAGATTTTAGTTTCCGAAGGTGCGCCTGTTTCCTCACAACAGGTTTTGATCATAATGGAGTGAGATGTTCCCAATCGCGGAACTGTATCCAGTATTTACGGAGCATTACGCGGACATTCCGGAAGTGCAACAGGGAATCGTGCGGATTGCCTGGAATTATTGTGTCGGGGAAAATTTACGAAAAGTAACAGAGCCCGAACGATTCCAGGAGGGAGTGCTGACAGTGCGCGTTCACCATCCGCAATGGCTTTCAACACTGAATTCAATGAAGCCGGAAATTATCAGCAAAATTAACCGGTACTTGAAACGGCCATTGTTGTCAGATGTGAAAATTCTCGCGCCGTAGTCCGGCCTCAAATAGATGTCGCTGGTTTCTGCATTTCAGGGTCCGTACTTGCGGTTTACGCTAGTCGCCGCAGGACTGTTCTTATTTTGTCTCTATTTTTTCTGCCGCAGAATGGCGACGATGTACTCTCAACTGCGGCGAAAATGGAACCCTCCCTATCCCTATGACCCTATTCTGTTACGATTTCAGCGAAATGCAGTTTTGTTTTGGCTTCCCTTTCTAATTCTTTCCGCTGTTCTTATTCTCACCGCCGTCTATCTTTCCACGTATCGATACGTAGGTGACAGAGCTTATCCAGCAGGAACGGCTGCAATAAAACGAGGTGTCGTTCAATACACTGACAATCGTGGTCACACAACAGATTTTCGCTGGAGCGGATCGCGCGCTTCAGCGGGTGGAATTTTTCTAAGATTTCCAAAATGGATACGATTCACCGGGCTCGGAAACTATGAAAAATTAATTACCTTCACAAGCATTGAACAAAACAAACATCACTATCAGCAACCGAATGATGAATGGCTCGCCGATCATGGCGCAGATGTCATCTTCAGATTCCTGCATCGCAACAGAAAATATTGCAAATTTCCTGAAGCTGTTTACGTAGAATCTCCATATTTTTCAGGTGGAAGGCGAAAGCTGTTTATTACACGGAACGGCTATATTATCGACTGAGTAGAAATATTGACGTAGGGGCGGGTCTTAGACCCGCCTGTTATTCATCAACAACGTTCTCGGGCGGGCTTTAGACCCGCCCGTACTTATAAACGCAGATGGAAATAGACACTCCCGAAGTCCCAGTAGAAGAAATAGTTCCGCCCCTTGCGATTCCTGAAATTCGCGTAAAACGTATTTTCATTTCTCTCGCCGTTTTTTTTACGATCCTCATTCTTATTCGCATCTTTTACGTTGAAGGACCAAGCCTTTTAACGCTGTTAAAACAGGTGCGTAAGCCTGATGTTCAGGTGACGCAAGACGGATCAATTTTGTACGACTTCTTTATATACATGTGCGTCGCATGCCAGTTTTTCCCAATCCCTACTCTGCCTCCCATTGCTTTTGTTGCAAAAGCATTCCATCCGGTGCTCGTTGCCTTCATTGGAGCTGTCGGAACCTGCATCGCGAATTTCAACGATTACGCAATTCTCGGATGGATGTTTCGGCATCATCGTGTAAAAAAAGTACGTGACATTCGCACCTATCGAAGGCTCTTACATTTTTTTGATAAATACGCTTTTCTAACCTTAAGTGCTGCTGCGTTCCTTCCGATCCCCGTTGATGTCGTCAGACTACTGGCAATCTCACGAGCTTATACGTATTGGAAATACGTTCTTGCGACTTTTACCGGACGCTTTCCGCGTTATCTAATTCTTGCTTATGTAGGCAAGGAATTGCCTTTCAAATGGATCATCATTTTGTTTTTAGTGACTCTTCTTCCAGCAGTCGTAAAACTCGTTTCTGATATCATTAAGAAACGAAGAAAGAAAGCATGAACCCTTTAGCAAGATTTCTGCGTGCGACCTTTTACTGGACATATTCGCGCGGATCATGGCAATGGGATATTTATTGCCTGGCAATTATCGCGGTTATTTTTTTGACACCTAAAGATTTTCTAGAGAATTATACACGAATACCCGATGAGTCCCGGATCAAATCCGTGCCGCCTTAGCAAAATTCTTTGGTTTGTAGTTGGTACCAGTCAGGCGCATTTATGCGTCCGAACAGTACCGTGAAACATATTCAATACGGCCTGCCTCGCTTCGCTCGCCTGCGTGCCTACTACGAACTACTTCACGATTGGCAATTCCAAAAACGACGGATGTTCTGCGTCATGATACAACTTCACGTGTGCAGTGCGAGCATCTTTGGCAGTCTCCGCAGAAACATCACCACCACTGTTGTAATTCTTTTGCAGATGAATTGTATTCGGACACGTAATTAACAAACGAAGCCTGCTCCCTTTTCCAATTTGACGCGACATGAACGTAAAAGCATTAAATTCGTAACGGTTGATTTCGCCTGGCTTTACAAGCTTTGCTTCGCGCAATGAGTCGCGATATCTTGCACGAATCATATCCTGCGTAAGAAGAATGCTTTTGCCTTCAGGTAAGATTTCATAAATTGTTGCTTGAAAATCGGTGTCAGGCACATCCATTGCGATCCATGCCACAAACTTGATGAATCCGGAGAATTCGGTTTCCTCAGCAAACGGTTCCGTATGGTATACGAGACCATTTCCAAATAAATTTAGGGCGTATCGCTGATCCGTATACGGTGAATCGACTTCATCTTTTTCTATTTCGGCAGGACGGGTATCCAAAGGATCATAAACATATTCATCCGGTTTTGACCCCTCCGGTTTCTTCTCCGTCATTACGCCGGAACGAAAAACATCATTTGCCGAGCCATTCGAGTTTAAATAGAAAACTTTTTTATCGTTGGAAATTGCTTCCAGACTTTTCGCATATTTCCATTTCTCGGCACCCGTAACAAAATACGCAACCTGATCCTTTAGAAATTCTGGTTTCGTTCCAGTCTTCATTGTCCAGTCATACCATTCAGTGTGAAGCTTATTCATATCGAGCTTGCTAGCTTCACCAAACTTCAATCCGCCAAACTCGAGTTCAGGTGTTCTGGTTCCTGCATGATCCCAAGGTCCCATAATCAGGTAATGTTTTGCTTTTCCTGACACTGAACCATACTTCATATGTCTTTTGTAATACTCCAGGGCTCCTGCCTGATCTCCATCGTAATGGCCTGTGATCGATAAAATTGGGCTGTTAATTTTTTCGTAATCAGCTTGAGATGGGACCATGGCATCCCAATATTCATCAGGTGTCGGATGTTTAAGCCAGGTCTGAAAATGTGAAGCAGTATTGCCAGAAATCTGATCGAGTTCGCGGAAAGGCCGGTGATTCAGATATCTTTCGCGAAAATACTGATTCCATACTGAAGATTCTCCAAACAAATTTGCATTTGAAGCCACCCCACTTGTGAAGGTCAGCCATTGAATGTCGTATGAGTAAAAAATGTTTTTGAAGAATGGAAAATCGACTCCGGCATATGCAGCTGCAGCTGGAACAATTGTGGAAAGATGCTGGGGAAATTCTTTTAAGACCGACCATTGATCAAAGCCTGCATAGGATCCGCCCCACATTGTAACTTTGCCATTACACCAGCTTTGTTTTGCAATCCATTCAACAACATCATGTCCGTCCTGACCTTCATTTTTGAATGGTTCAAAGAGTCCTTCTGAATTTCCGCGGCCACGAACATCGATTAGAAGAAAGCCATATCCATGTTTTGCGAAATAGTATGCTCTCGGATGATAACTGTCAGATATGTATGGGGTGAATGTAAAAATTACCGGAGTTGGCCCCGCATTCGGCTTTGGAAGATACACAGTTGCATTCAGTTTTACGCCATCTCTCACTGGAATCTTTACGCTCCAGCGGATCTCGACATCAGGTTCAGCAGCGTACAAACCGGTTATAAATTGAAATAAAACAAAAACGATACCCAACAAAATTGTTTTTGATTTCATGAGGAGAGTATACGACAGGTTCACTTTACCGCCGAGACCAAAAATGGGCGACCACAAGGGTCGCCCCCTACCAAGAGACGCAAAGTTTTTGTGGAATCACGCGAAACAGGAATACAATATTAGACAGAGAGGGAAGTCCTATGGCATTCGTAGAGGGATTAGGTCCTGCTTTCTCTGCACATCCATCAAATCCGAAAGCCGCAAAGCATTATAGCGAAGCTCTGGAAAGTTTGAGGATCATGGATGCTTTTTCTGCAAGAAGTTCTCTTCATAAGGCCGTCGCTCTTGATCCTGCTGATCCGTTGATTCATGCGGCACTGGCAGAGACACTCGCAATTCTTGGGCACACAGATAAAGCGCGTGAGGAAGCGAAAATTGCATTCGGACAATCCTCCAGACTGCCCCGCGAAATGAATCTCTTGATCGAAGGAATGTACCGCGAATTCTCAAACGATTGGGACAAAGCAATTCAGATTTATCGATCATTACTGGTTTTTTATCCAGAAAGTTTCCAATGCGCTTTTCGTCTAGCAATGGTTCTAACGCAAGCTGGCCGCGGTCAGGAAGCGCAAGCCGTTTTAGATTTGCTTAGAAGATCATCAGCCGAACATTCAGAAGATCCTCGAATTGATTTTGCAGAAGCACTTGCAGCCGATTCGTTATCCGATTTTACTCGAAAGGTGGATGCTGCCACACGCGCCGCAAACAAATTGTCATCCAATGGTTCGCATGCCGCACGTTTGATGGTCGCTCGCGCGCGCATGATGGAAGCGGCAGGATATACGGATCTCGGTGAACCAAAACGTGCTGAACAAATTTTGAATGAAGTGCAGAAAATTTTGGTAGCTGAAGGCGATCAAGATGGATTAGCGCGCATGAATCTGACGCTTGGGAATGTTTATCGTCGAAAAGGGGACGTTCAGGCTGCGAAAAGAATGTTTGAAGAGTCGCTCACGATTTTCAAATCAATCGGCGATCGCAGTGGCGAATCAGCCGCTTTGAATTGTATGGCGAACACCGACCGTATTCTTGGATATCTTGCCGTTGCTCGAACTCTCTATGAAAGTGCACTTGAAGCATCGCGAGATGTAGGAGATCGGATTGGCGTTGTTCGAGCACTCATGGGAATTGCAAATGTGCTCATGCAGGAAGGCGATCTTGAAGAAGCTAAAAAACGGTATACCGAAGCGCTTCAGATTTCAAAGAAAGCCGGCTATGGTATCGGAAATGCCCGGATCATGAATAATCTTGCGGAGATTCATCACTTCCAGGGAAAACTATATGAGGCGCGTGCTTTTTACGATGAAGTAATAAGAATGAAAGAAGAAATGGGAGATCGAAGCTCTCTTGCATTCACATTGTTCGATCTGGCTGAAGTTCTTTTTGCTGAAGGCACATACGAAGACAGTATGAAAATGTTTGAAGCATCATTGAAAATACGCGAAGAAATTGGCGAAAAAGGAACTGCGGCTGAAAGCCGGCTTGGGATCGCTGCGATATTACTGGAAGAAGGCGAAGTAAAACAGGCGAATGAAATTGCGATCGAAGCCATTGGAGTTTTCCGTGATGAGATGCGTTCTGATTGTGAAGCATATGCACTTACTTTGCACAGCCGTTGCTTAATGGAAGATGGAAGAATGCTGGAAGCAGTTCAAGTTGCGGAGCGTGCTCTTGCTGTGAATAACAGAAACAAAGGTTTGCGAACTTATTTTCTTGTTACACTTCATGCATCTCAGGTCTGCGCCTCAACCGCTCAAGCTCCTTACTGGCAAGAGGCGCTCACCCGGATTCAAGGTGTTTTAGATGAAGCGACCCGCCGCGGATTTGTCGACATTCAATGGGAAGCACGATTTGCAATTTGTGCAATCGAGTTGAAATACGGGAAGCGCCCTGACAGCCGAAATGCTATGACAAACATCGAAAAAGAAGCGCGCGCGAAAGGCTTTGGTCTTATCGCCACCAAAGCAGCAGCTTTAACAGATGAAAACTGAAACTCTGCGTCTTTGTAGTTATGAAAGAATTTCTTAGCTTTGCAATGGATGCTTGTGAACAAGCAGGCAGAATCACGCTCGAATACTTTCAAAAAGATTTTGAAATTGAAAGAAAAGCTGATCAGTCTCCTGTCACAATTGCCGATCGAAAATCAGAACAAAAAATTCGCGAACTAATTCAAACACATTTTCCGTCGCATTCAATCATTGGGGAAGAGTACGGTGGTGATAAATCGACCAATGAGTACTGTTGGTACATTGATCCTATTGATGGCACCAAAGCTTTTGCTCAGGGAGTTCCAATTTATGGAGTGATGCTGGCATTGGAAATTTCCGGAAATTTTTCGGTGGGTGTTGTAAACCTTCCTGTATTGAATGAGATTATCGGTGCTGCCCGAGGCGAGGGATGTTTCTGGAATGGAACTCGCGCGCACGTGAATCAAATTACTTCACTTAAAGATGCGTTGTTCTGTCATTCAGGCAGGGAATATTTTGTGGAATCTGGACGTTTGGAAGCTTACAACGAGTTGGAAACGGCTACAGCCTGGCAACGCACATGGGGTGATTGTTATGCGCATATTCTGGTTGCAACAGGAAGAGCCGGTATTTGCGTTGATCCGGTATTGAATCCATGGGATGCGGGAGCTCTCATTCCAATTATTGAGGAAGCCGGCGGAACATTTACAGATTGGCAGGGCAATCGCACTGCTTATTCATCGGAAGGCATCTCAACAAATGGCTCTTTACTGCCTGAAGTTCTTTCCATTACCAAAAAATACCCTCAGCGTCTTCGCGGTTCCTCTTAAGCAAAAAAGTGGCCAAGGTCTTGTGAGTTTTAGAGGATTTCTGGTAATATTACGGTTTATCTTCTTGAAGGGGTTTTTATGCGCGTGCCAAAAAAAATGGTGGATGACATGGCGGGACAGATCCTTCACGAGCTGGTTTCTCAAGATATGATCGGCCATCCCGATAGAGAAAAGCTCTATTCTCTCGTCCATCAAGTCATTCTCGAAGAGCTCATGGTCGAGGATAAAGTTGATGAGGAAGTCCGCCAGATTCTGACCGAACACAATGACGAGATTCAGGCAGCAAATGTGCAATATCACGAGATGTTCAAGAAGGTTAAGGCTAAACTTCAAAGAGAAAGGAACTTAATTTTTTAATGTTGAGACTAAGTCGTGAAAAAGTAACCCGCATCTCTCATCAAGTCGCAGAAGCATTACGTGTGGATCCTGAAGTAATTTTAAAAACAGATTTAAATGAAATTCGGCTTGAAATCGTAAAAGTGTTAAACAATCGATTGAAAATTGACGAGATGCTGGATCAAAAAGTACGTGATCGAATTGCCTCCTTTAAGCGGAAAATTCCCGAAGGAGGACAGGAATGGCAAATTCTATATCGTAGATATTACGAAGAAGAGATCAACGTACTGGGCAAAGTTCCGCGTTAGTATTTCTTCTTACGAACCATCTTTTTTAACGCCGAGTACGCCGAGTTTACTTTTCATTTCTACTTTGCATAGCTCATTGTTGAATCTTGGTTTTTCTTGCAAAGACATCATAATCACGAAAACTCAAAATTCACTGAAAACACGAAATCAAATATTAGAGAAAATATTAGATCTTTTTCGTGTTTTTCGTGACTTCCGTGTTTCCGTGATTCGGCTTTAGAGAATTCCGTTTGCGCGGTGCAAAGACTACTTCACTGAATAAACATTCCCCTCGATTTGGTATCCATAGCCATATTGCCGGCAGACTAAGTCGAGTGCTTGATCCCATGGAACATCAACCAAACGGATTGTTAATGAACCTTTCACTGCGGGATCCAGAATCATATTCATTCCGCTAATCTCAGCAATAAATCGGAAGAAATCTTTGATGTCGATGTCTTTGAAATCGACTGATATTTTTTCGCCTGTCCAGGTATTTTCTGTTTGATCGTTACCAATTGTTTTTGTTTCGTATGCCGGCTCTGGTTTAGGAGCGAAAGCTGAGTCCTTATCTTCCTTTTTTGATCCTGTATTCGCTTGTTTTGTTTTTTCGAGATCGAGCTGATCTTTTTTGAACTTTACTTTTATTCCAATTTTATCTTCCAAAAGAATGTGCTCGGAGGTTTCGGTAATCAAATCTCCATGAAATGGTCTTCCATCTTTTCTTACTACTGTGTAAGAAAAGACGAATGATGGAACAAGAAGCAAAAACAAAAACAATCGAATCATAGAAGCCTCTTACATTCGTTTCAAAATTTCTTTCCGCTTTTCTTGATATTCCGCATCAGAAATCATTTGTCGTGCGCGCAACTGCTCCAATTCTTCGAGAAGTTGTGTTGCCGTTAGCGGCGCTGCAAAAGCGGCATGCCCGCCCACCGGTTCAAGTAAACTTTTCGATTCAAGCATTGCCTGTTTGAATCCGATCGGGTTTTGGATGCGGTCCAAAAGATTTATGACTTCTTCTGTCGCAGTTAAGATTTTGATCGTTCCATAATTGAAGATTCTGCCCAACCAGCTTTGTTGAAGAATGACGTCATTAATCTTATTGAGTGAAGAATCCAGAATATTTTTACTGAAAACTCCGCTCACTCGAATTACGCGGTGATTTGTCACTACGAATTCATCATTCTGCCACTTGATAATATCGACCAGCGCAGAAATGAGTGCCCAGAACGCTAACACGGCGAGTCCGATGTAAATGAACAACGGATCACCCTTATACCAATTTTGAACAAATACAAACGCGATTGCACACGCGAGCAGAATCAAGAACTCTTTCAGTATCGCGCTGAAAATAACAAAGAAATGCCGCCGCGTTCGGAACGTAATGTTTTCAGTGCTGCCGAGTAATTTCGTTATGTATCCCATGGCAATATTATATAGAAGCTGCGGCTTTCCGCACTGCTAGTGCGATTGGAAGTCCAATTAGAAACATGTGGACAAACAAGTTGATTGCAAGCCGTGAAGGCGAAAAGTTAATATGATGCGGATACGCGGACAACGGTAGAACGATCAGATTCATTACCCCGTAGATAATAATTCCGTAAAGAAGGCCCGATACGATTGCATGTTGCGTAAGAAAGCGAATCTTCCGGCTAAACATGTAAAATATCGCGGCTGCTGAAAATGCTATGAAGAAATGAAGCAAGAGACCAAGAATCGCGGTATTGAGCCAGCCATTGTAAGCCTCTGTGCCTAGAATACCGCTGGCAACCGATTGAAGAGTGCCAATTGCAGTACGGCCACGAAAGGAGGAAAAAATAATCGCGTATGTGATATCAAATATGCCGGCAACAAGACCGCCAACAACGATTGCAAAAGCTGCAGGACTACGCTTCATTTCTGAGTATTTTCCATATCCCAGACTACGACTTTCCACAGCTCTTTTCCATCATGATACGTACTGACCTCTTCAAAGCCCATCTTCTGATGCGCTTTTAAACCGTGGTTGTTTCTTGCAGACACCTCGGTAACACAGAGCTGATAATCAGATGACACTCTGTTTTTGGTTTCGTGGTAAAGCCTGCTTAATAAACCATGCCCTCTGAATTCTTTATCTACGCAAACTTGTCCACCCACTATAAACCGATACTTTGATAAAGGTTTACCCTTGTATTCACACCGCTCGAATTCCGTAAACATCGGCACCAGACTCGCGATCTCATTTTTCATTGAAGCAGGCATCGCGAGATTGTAACCAACTACTCTGCCACTGCTGACTGCTATTACCTGTGGCAATTCAGATGCCATCCTTTTTAACAATGGAACTGTATGTTCTGCAAAAACAAAACCCTGCTGCGCTTGTTGATCCGCGCTGATCTCACTCACAAGATTTTTTCTTTGGAGTTGTAATATCTGTTCGAACTGTTGATCGGTCAAGGCAATATCAAATACTATTTCCATAGTACTATCCTTCCATTTGGATTTAATTCTTTTTGATCTTCTCCAATATATATTTTAATCCATCACCTTCGGCGACAGTATGATCTGGCTGTACTCCACTTTTTTCCCAGGAAGTATCAGTTCCGGGTAAGGTTGGCGCTCCTGTTGAAATAGAGGCAAATACATTCTCGTTTACGACATACCATGAGTTCATATAAGCTGCCCCGGCTGAAGGACTCCCTACGACAATGGCCCTTTTCTTGGCTTGCAAGACGAAAGCTAGAGCCTCCGCGGCCGAACCCGTCTTTTTATTAATAATAATGAACAGAGGATGGTTGTACTTCTTCTGTGTGAGCCATGGGACTGTTTTCTCGGCTGTGACCTCACCGGTTCTGCTCTTGAATTCCAGAAGGTCAATATTTTTAGGAAGGAAAAAACTTTCCAGCACGGGACCGACCTCACTACCGCCTCCTCCATTATCCCGAAGATCCAGGATTAGCGCTTTAGTGTTAGAGACAAACTCCATCGCAGCAAACAGTGTCGGAAGGCTTTTCTCTGAAATGTTTATTTCCGAAAGTTTGATGTAGCCGATGTTGTCCTCAAGAATCTTTACTTCTTCAAACCCGAAGTTTCTCTCGCTCGCTCCTTTGCTATGAAAGAAAGGATCATCAACTGCGGACTCGCTTTCGTGATCTGTGGCAGTCAATAGCTCTTTGACGGTTTTCGCATCATGACGAACAAAGAGATGCCCATCGTTACTGTACGACTGCAAAATCCCGTTACATATAGCGGCGAATTCATCCCAGTTTTTTACTGACTTAAATTCCAGTTTCTTTTGTTCCAAATGAGCCGCGATTCTGTTTCCTTGTTCCTCGAACACATAGTTGCTTTTGATGAGATCTGATATTTTTACGACTGCACTATCGATTTCTTCTTTCGGCAGACTTTGAGCTTGAAGAACCGCACAAATAAAGAAACAGATTATTGCAAGAATTGATTTCATGAATCCTCCGTGTCCTTTACGAAGATTTCACAGATGCGTATCCAAAAATAGAATGATTTTAGCCTGCTTACAGATTCCTGAACTCTTTGGGTAGAAAACCTGTTACAGCTTTAAATGTTCGGATGAAATGGCTTTGATCAGAAAAGCCACAGCGATGGGCGATTTCAGTTAGGGGTATTTGCGTTTGCTTGATCAAACAAACTGATTTCTCGATCTTTACTTGACGCATGTACTCACCTGGCGAACAAAAGAAGTATCTGGAAAAGCTTTTCGAAATTGTGACGGGATGAACACCTGCAGCCAGCGAAAGCTCTTTCAGCGAAAGTTTTTCGTTCCAACGATCATGAATTATTTCTTTAACTCGAGGCACCCACCGCGGATATTGATTGATCATCCTTTCTTGTCTTCGGGGACTCAACAAGCTAAGCAAAATGGAATGGATGGTCATGGTGGTTTGAGCATCATTTGAAAGACACTCTCGAAACGCTTTCAATACTGCAAGCTTCAAATTCGGATGATCAGGCGATAGTTTGTCGAATAAACCAGGAGCGAGAGAATAATTTTCGAAGAAAACATCTTCGATTTCAATATTAATATTCAAAGAGGGGTGAAGTGTATTGATGTTGCGGTGCAGCTCTCCGCTATTGTAAATAAGAACCTCACCCGGGTAAGCTCGTAACTCCGCATGCTTTCTCTGTTCCTTATTTCCTCCGGTGACAAGAAGCGTCAGGTGTTTGTTCTTATGATCGTGCCATCCTTCAAATACGCGTTGATGATATTCAACCTCACTAATCAACACACCTTCAGCGTCATATTTTCTTCTGGCAACACCCAGATACTCTCCGGATTCGAGATTAAGCATTATTTAGAGCGTAACAGATATCCAATAACGGGTTCTTCGATTCCTTTCAGTTGATACGGGCGGTTTTCAGCCTGCGGAAAAAGGTCCTCTACCTGTCGATAAACGGCTTCGGTCACAAGAACTTCACCAAGCTCAGCAGCTCCTTGAATTCGCGAAGCCAGATTCACAACAGGGCCTATGATTGTGAAATCTTTGTACGCAGTGCCGACCTCGCCAATGGAAGCATTGCCTGTATGAATTCCAACTCCAATCCCGATTGAAACGTCCTTTCCACCGATCGTCGTAACCGTTAGATTCTTTTTTTCAACAAACCTTTTTTGTATTTCCATTCCAGCTAAGACTGCTTGCCGTACATGATCCTCTCGCATAATTGGAAAATTAAAGATGGCAAGCACAGCATCTCCGATGAATTTATTGACAATCCCGTCCCTTTCCCAAATTGCAGAAGCACACTCATCATAAAAGTTATGCAACATAGGAAGAACTTCTGTCCCATGCGCTCTTTCAGAAAGGCTTGTGTAGCCTCGCAAATCAGCAAACAATATGGTCGCTGGAATGACAACCTGTTTTTTCTTTTTTACTTTAGTAAAGTTCGTTTCGCAAATCGTACATAAATTAGGGTTCATCTGACTTTTTTTGATACCGATTGAGCGAAATGGAATTGAAAGAATTCCACGAATTGGAATTGGCACATGCATATGTTGCCAACAACCCTTGCAAAACATCGATGTTGAACCACTCATCTTAAACTCAAATCGCGTCTTAGTCCGAAAAGATACGCGATGAAAAGCAAAATCATCAATGAATCAATAACAACGGCGAGGCCGGCCTGATGGCTGAGGTATTTCGTACCATGAGCGAGAACAAGGCCGATGAAGATCAACTTGCCAAGTCCGGTGTAGATCAGAATGAGCGGCCGGTAAGAAGAATTGAACGCTCCGTAGATCAACATTAATCCGCCCATGGCAATCAGTGCACCCCAACTCCGAACGATAATGTCTGCAACTGGACCATTCAATGTCTCTCCGAACGTTGAACGCAAGGAAGCATCCGGAGAAATGGCGGCATAGACCATCGTGAACGTGAGTAATCCACATATCAGCATCACCCACTTCATATTGGCTACGATCCAATTCATCGCTACTCCTGGAACGATTGGCTAATGCTTCAGTATAATTTGTTAAATGCTTTTCTCAGCGTTACGATTCCATTGCAAAACGCTGAATGGAACACTAAAAGCTAAGCTACCTCATTCACCTATTCTAAACTGCCACTCCCAAACGGATCCTTCTTCGGAATGGGCTACAACGCCAGAGAATACGAAACCTAGCTTCTTCAATATGCTATTTGACGCATTGAGAACCGGCAACGTGTGAGCGAAGACTAGAACGTTAATGCCCGACGCAATTACGATCTCGATGAGCTCACTTGCCATAGAAGTTGCTATGCCACGGCCCTCAAACTCAGGAAAAGTGAAATATGCGATCTCAAGACGACCGTCCTTAGGGGCTCCCGTAAAAGCGCAAGTGCCGACTAGTTGAGACCCTTGCAACGCAAGATATCCAACCCACGGCGGATTAAACCCAGCTAAACGATACAGGGATACAGTTTGAGTACAAACATCTTTCGCTTCTTGCGAAAGAATTCCGACGTCCTCTTGTGGCGTTCCATCAATATTGATTTGCATAAGCCGAAGGTCGTTCATCTTCATTAATCGGTTTCTTGTAACTGGCGTTTCAGTTCAGCTTTCATCTCATTTAAGGCAGACTGCGAGTCAGGATCGCTGATAACATTCCTCATTTCGAACGGATCGGCATGGAGATCGTATAGTTCATCCATTCCATTGAGGTCAACGTAGTGGATGTACTTCCATTTCTCCGTTCGCACGCACTGGTAACCCATTTTTAATACTCGCGGGAAAACTTTATCTGAGAAATATTCGATCAGGAACGCGTTGCGCCATTGAATTTTGTCGCCTCGCAAAAGTGGAACGAGTGAGCGTCCGTGCATGTTTTTTGCGGCTGGAGCACCGCTGATTTCTAATAAAGTAGGAGCTAGGTCGATACTGAGAGTCACTTCATTAATTGTGGTACCAGACTTGATGAGCTTTGGCCAGCGAATGTATAGCGGAATTCTTGCAGACTCTTCGTATGCCAACCTTCGCTCAACACTCAGACCGTGTTCACCATAAAAGTATCCTTCGTCGCTTGTAAACACGATCAATGTGTTGTCCAACTCTCCTTGCGTTTCAAGAGTCTCCAAAATCTGACCCAAACCTTCGTCTACAGACGCGAGCATTCGTAACCGATTGAGAATCGTTTCGTCGTCCGTTACAGTTTTTGAACTGAGTTGATTCATTCCTGGGATTGATCTGAGTAGCGCAGGTTTGCCTTCTGGAGTTTTTCCATAATTTGGACGATGCGGAATTGTAGCTCCCGCGTAAAGCTGCGAATATTTTTTGGCAGGGATAAATTTTCCTGCATTCGGATCAGACACGCTTCCGTCAGCGTTTTGAATCAGGTCAGGATGCACTGCTTTGTGCGAAATATAAAGCAAGTATGGCTTTGAGTGCTTCTGCTTCAAGAAATCAAGAGCGAACTTGTTGAGAATGTCGGTGAAGTATCCGGAGATGTTCTCACGTTTACCATTCACGTTGAACTCAGGATCGATATAACTGCCCTGCCCTTTTACACTGACCCAATGATCGATCCCTGGCCTTACGTTGTCATCAAGACCCATGTGCCATTTGCCCATGAAGGCCGTCTCATAGCCAGAATCGTGAAGCAAACGCGGGAACGTGATTAGCTCATGGCTCCGCTTACTGCGATCGGTGTTATCCGTAATGCCGTGCTTGTGCGCATACTGTCCGGTAAGAAAGCTAGCACGGCTGGGCGAACAAAGTGGCGTGGTTACGAAAGCATTTGTGAATCGCGCTCCATCACGTGCAATGCGCTGAATGTTCGGAACTTTCACAAACGGATAATCCATCTCATCCCATCGCAAGTCGTCAATGAGAATGAAGATGATATTCGGCCGCTCATGCTGCGGAGCAGCCCAGAGTCCAGAGTTCATCAGAACGCAAACTAGCGCGATGGTAATCTTGATCAATATCATTGGGTTTTGCATCATCATTCCATTTGTCAAAGGCGGCCCTGGAACCGCACGCCGCAAAGTGCAGAGATAGAGCCCTGCAATTTTTTGACGTAGTCCCATGCCGCATGCAGGGCATGCATACTCTCGATTCATTCTCCATGCGACGAAAATTAAGGTCGCCATTGTGAGAATAACATACACAATGAATGTGCCGAGATAATTCATGGGAAAGAGACGACTAAAAAGATAAGTGCCACCGTAAATGAAAAGAATTACGGAAAGAAGCGGAAATAATGAAAGCAAATGTTGTCGGAACGGAATGCGTTGCCCCTTAACATCCAGTTGTGCAAGGGATCCGGCACACCCGTACACGCTGCATGCATTGAGTTGCCGCCAACATTCGGAATGATGCACTGTGTGACATACAGAACAAAAACCGAGTTCACCCTTAGTAGTCACTGACTGCTTGCAGTAGGGACAGACCGCTGTATTGCGACGTATTGATATCTTCAAATAGAAGGCTACCTAAGCTTTTGTTAAATCAATTCGGGCTTACAAAATATGAACTTGCACTGCGTCAGGAATTGTTTTCTTGGAATGTTCAATTGTAATGAAGCTTCCCGTAGGTGAATTCGGTGATTCACGCAAAAATGTCCCTGAGTTCCATACATATTGCACAGGTCCGGAATTCAAAGTGGCCTTTCCGGGCTTATGTGTATGTCCGAAAATAAGCCCTCCTACTTTGCCCGGACGGCAACAATATCGCACATACGCTTCAATACTTCTTCGCATCGCCGGCGTCAAGAATGATTTTCGTGATCGATGATGCCAATTTTCTTTGAATGCTGAAAGAGGATCATACAAAGAGCTAAACCATTTTCGAAATTCTTTCTTCATCGAAAGACCGCTGATCACATTTTGATACAGTGAAACACGGCGAAAATATTGTTCTCTAATTTTATGCACATCTTTTCTAGTCAAGTTTTCGCTTTTGCGAAAAACTTTTCCGACTTCATGACTGAATGCCTGGCTTGGATCAAAAAGATGTCCATGAGTCAGGATCACTCTGCTCTTCCCGATCCGTATGCTGTAATGTGGATATAGAATTTGAAGAGAAACCCCGGCATCTTCAATAATTCCCTGGAGAAATCCACGTTGAAATTTCCTGAAGAAAGCAATTTTTCCGGATAATTTTTTCCCGCGCTTCAATGGTCCCATGAGATAACGTTCGACTGAATGGTAATCGAAGACCCGGTAATCATGATTTCCAGGAACATACACAACCTTGCGAGCGCCGGTTTCGCGTAACAAGACATTCAGAAAATATCGGAAGCCGGCTGCGCGTTTTTCCATTCTTCCACCGATCCTTCCTTCCAATGCTTGCGCCCAGTTTGCAAGCTGAAGATCCAGAATGTCGCCTAGCAAAATGATTTCGTGAATCGGTTTAAATTCGGATAACTTGTTGAATAAAACTCGAGCGGTGTTCATCGAGTGAAGAGTGCATCGAGAGTCTCCGAAGTGGAGATCAGAAAATACTACTGAGAATTTCAATGTTCAACCGCAAAGGCGCAAAGAACTATCTTACCGTCGTTCCATTCGGAACAGGAGCTGAAATCGAGACTAAAACGGGTTTGCCATCCAGCGTTGCAGCCAAAATCATTCCATTCGACTCGATTCCCATTAATTTGGCAGGCTTCAAATTCGTTACAACCACGACTTGTTTGCCAACCAGATCTTCAGGTGCATATGCATCAGCAATTCCTGCAACAACTGTTCGCACTTCAGTACCAAGATCAACGGTGATCTTCAGCAGCTTTTTTGAACCTTGAACTTTCTCGGCTGCTTTTACTTCCGCAACACGCAATCCTGTTTTCAAAAAGTCTTCAATCGAAATTCTTTCTTGCACCGGTTCTACTGGTTTCTCTTCTGTTTTTGGCTGTTGATCTTCCACCGTTTCCTCTCCTTTGATTTCGATTCTTGGGAACAATGGCGACACTTCCTCAAGTTTTGTACCTGGCTGCAACTGTCCCCACCGCAAATCGTCCATCACTGCGTGTGATGCTGCTTTTTTTAGACCCAGTTGTTTCCACAAAGCATCGGCTGATGCGGGTATGACCGGAGCAATCATTCCTCCAATCAATCTGAGTCCTTCACTTGTGTTATACAAAACATTATTCAGGCTTTGAGTTTTTGTGGGATCCTTCGCAAGTGTCCAGGGCTGTTCATCAACAATGTATCGATTCATCGCATTCACAACGCCCCAGATTTCTGAAAGTAGACGAGGAAATGCAAAATCTTTAATTGAGGTTTCCAAATGAGTGATGATTTTTTCAAGTGAAGCCTGAAATGGAGCTGAGCCAGGTTGTGCCTCAGGAATTACACCTGCATTGTAACGATGAACCATTGTCAGCGAGCGGCTCACAAGATTCCCAAGATCATTTGCAAGATCACTATTAACACGCTTCAAGATACTATCGAAATCATAAGTGCTATCCGATTCAATAGGAGCTTCACGCGTTAAAAAATATCGCGAGCCATCAACACCAAATGTGTTGATCAGCGTTTCTGGATCGACTACATTTCCGCGCGACTTTGAGATTTTCGTATCATCCTTCATCCACCAGCCATGAACCAAAAGCTGTTTCGGCAACTCGACTCCACCTGAAAGCAAAAACGCGGGCCAATATACAGCATGAAAACGCACAATATCTTTGCCAATCATGTGTAACTTGGCAGGCCAGTAGCGTTTGAACATTTCCTGATTCGATGGAAATCCAACGCCTGTAATGTAGTTTGTTAAAGCATCAAACCAGACATAAATCACATGACGTGGATCATCAGGAACTGGTATTCCCCATTTCAACCGGACTCTGCTGACACTCAGATCGCGCAAACCGCTTTCTACAAAACTAATAACTTCATTGAAACGCTTACGCGGAAAAATGAAATCGGGGTGCTCTCGGTAGTGTTTTAAAAGCGGCTCTTGATATTTTGAAAGACGGAAAAAATAACTTTCTTCTTTGATTCGTTCCGCAGGACGTCCGCAATCCGGGCATTTTCCTTCAACCAGTTGACCTTCTGTCCAGAATGCTTCCTCGAACGTGCAATACCAACCTTCATATTCACCTAAATAAATATCGCCATTCTGTTTGCATCGTTTCCAAAGTTCGGCTACCGATTCATAGTGGCGTGGTTCTGTTGTGCGAATGAAATCAGAGAAGTCGATATTGAGCCGCTTCCAAAGATCCTTAAATGGGAGAGCGATGCGATCTGCCATTTCGCGCGGGGGAATTCCAAGCTCAAGCGCAGCTTTTTCGGCTTTCACACCATGCTCATCGGTTCCGGTTAAGAAATAAACATCATCCCCAAGCAATCGATGATAACGCGCGATCACATCGGACAGGATTGTCGTAAACATATGTCCAATGTGAGGCAGTCCATTTACATAGTAAATGGGCGTAGTGATGTAAAACGGTTTCATGATAGATCTGAATATTAAACTGTGAGGTAAAAAAAGAAAAGCCGTCCGCAATCTGCGAACGGCTCAGAATTGTAACATTCTATCCAGGAATGGATAGGCGGGCATCACTCCGCCTCAGAATTAATGCGTGTATTTTGAACGAACTGGAACAGGACGTAATCTGCGTCCTTTTACAAGATCACGGAGGGCTGCATATACCAGAAGATTTTGTTCCATCCGGTTCCGTGTCACCTTCTTTGTTTCATCAAATAATGCTTCAATCAACTCACCAACTGTTACTCGAACCGAATGTTTTTTGCTTCTCATTGCATTCTCCATATTCTTCTTATTAAGTACGATCCAGAATTCATTTCGGATCATTCAAATTATCGGTATCACTGTATAAATGTTGCTAAAAGAAAGGCCGTCCGACCTCAGTCAAGATCGAACGGCCACGTCCATGTTCTTATCCAGGAGGGGATAAACCATAAGGAATAAAATTCCTAAATTATGCCCGGATCGCTATCGGCCGTACGCTAATAACTTTTGTACGCAATAAATCCCGTAAAGCTGCATAAACAAGCAAGTTCTGCTCGAGTCGATCGGTCGTCACTTTCTTAGATTCCTCAAAAAGAGCTGCAATTAAATCACCTAGAGACAATTTCTTCCGTTTTCTCATTTCGCCTCCTAACTTCCAATCGCTTATTAGCTAAGCAAAGACGATGCCAGTATTGCAATAATCTTGTAAATCTTACTTCTATCTATACTTAGACAACAGAAACCTCAAAAGGGTCCTACAAAATGCTAACCAAATGTGTGTTATTTTCTGTACAGATGTTGATTTTTTGAGGTACTGGATGTCTCATTTCATTCCAGTTTTCTCGAATTGGTACAAATTGTATAATTGCGATGAGGGAGCCGTAGATGTGAGGGGCCTTTACGTTGTCTTTCTAATAATTTTAGTCCTTTTCGCATACATCCCGCCGAAAGACCAGGCGGTTTCAGGTTCAGACAATTTAATACTTGAGCGTCCAATTGAACGTTTTATGGGCGAAACTTCGTTAATGAAAGTTGAAAATACTTTCATTTCTGCGCCTAAAAATAGAACAGTTGGATGGTTCAGTAATCCTGGTCAATGTAGTTTGAATATTTTTTGCCGGCCGACTGGAGCCCTTATACCATCCATACATTGCTACATAATTACCAGCGATAACCGGCATGAGGAACTTATTGCAGTCAAATTCACTGCAGGTCCGGATCCAAGAAAGCGCAGCAGGATCGCCTCATGGCAAGTCAGACTGAATGGTTCGCTCGCAGAAGATGAACGATGCCTTCAATGCAGTAGGAACAACGATATTCCATGTTTCAAAATTGATTGTTTGCGAAGCCTTACAAAGGAATTTAATAATTCAAAATTTCAATATGACTTTAGAGCAAAGAAAGGTCCGAACAGCAATTCTTTTGTAACAGGGATACTTCAAAAATGTGGGTTATCTTATTCGATTGTAGATTTTCCTCTCGGAGCGAGTGGTTACGAATACGTTTTTAATTAAAGCAAAAGCAAACAGTCGATTTAATCGTTAAGTGAATTCAGAACGCTTTCGACGATCATGCGAGTGAGAATTTCGTATGTTTGCTCCCCTTCTTCAATCGATGCAGCGGCTGGATCACCAAAATATGCTTGCGGGGCACCTGCTTCATTGAATGTACTTACACCTTGCTTCATTAATACTGCGAGATTAACTGGATTCGGAGGCAAATTCGCACGTTCATTCCGAACAAGCTCCTCGCGTGCTGCAAGTACAAGAGACGTTTCATAACATCCGGCGTGACAAGCTCCTTGCTTAAATTCTGGCGTTAACAAGGAAGCCCACGGTTTTTTAGTTTTATCAGGAAACACAACCCGGATCCCTTTGATTTCACGAATCGCATCATGGATTGCATTGATGTGTGCAGGCTCCAAATGAGAATTCACAACACACAATACAGGAATTCCAGTATCACGAAGCGCATTACAAATATCCTTTAGTATGTTTTGAAAATTTTCCTTCCGGATTGTAATTGTTCCGGGGAAATCACGGCTGAAATCGGTGACCGCATACTGCAATGGGGGAAGGATTAATGAATAGATTCCTTTTTGCTGTAATTCCAGCGCGGAGCGCCGCGCCATTTCACCAGAAATAATTGTATCTGTCGCGAGCGGCAAATGTGGGCCATGCGCTTCAACTGAACCGATCGGAAGGAGTACGACTTGAGGCTTTCGCTCTTGTAAATCAGTCCAGCTGTGTTCTTCCCAATATAACGACATTTTTATGGCGGGCAGAGACGCCCGCCCTCCTGTGGGTCACTCCAAGTATGTACGAGCGTCCCAGAGTTCCGGGAAACATTTTTTAGTTATGGTTGTGGTTAAGTACCGTACACCTTCACTTCCGCCAGTGCCTATTTTATTTCCAATCATGCGCTCAACCATCCGAACATGATGCATGCGCCAGAGTCCAATGGATTCATCAAAAGTCATCATCTCTTCTGATAACGCAAACAGATCGTAATGTTTCTCAGATTCTTTATGCAGCCGGGCGAGTTCTTTCGCAATCGCTTCACTGTTACGATCCTCTGGAATTTCAAAACCGTTTTTCTTCAATAATTCCAGGAATGCATCCCACAACGTTGGTTCATTAAAACGCTTCTGAAGTTTTGCCATTGTCTCAGGGTCGCTTTTGAGATGCGTCATGAGGGCTTCATTTTTCAGATTGGAAACAAACTCAATTTCTCGAAATTGTACGGATTGAAAGCCGCTCGCGGGGTTTAGCTTTCCGCGGAATTCAAGAAAATCGAGCGGACTCATGCTTTCCAAAATATGAATTTGCTGAATTAATAATTTCGCAATCGCATTGACACGCCGGAACAACCACACCGCAGTACGCACATCGCCGCCGTTCATGCGCTCTTTGATCGTATCAATCTCGAAAAGCATGAGCTTGAACCACAGCTCATATGCTTGATGAGTAATGATGAATTGCAATTCATCGTGCGAAGCTGGATCGCTAAGGCAGCGCTGTAGTTTCAGCAGTTCAGGAACCTTGAGATATTCGTTGTACGTGAGTTGTGACTTTCCGTAATCGTCTTTCATATTTTATAAACGGCACTGCCTCGCATTCGCTCGGCTGCGTCCCTTACTACAAACATTAATATTGGCTTCCTCGTTGATTCAAATGTTTCTCGTACGATTTTGATTTGATGATTTCATCGATCGCTTCAAAAGTCTGATCGATTTCGGAATCCAGTGTATAAAAATGCGGTGAAATGCGGATCCCAGCGCCTGGGCGATAATCGACAAGAATATTTCGAGCGGACAATTCTTTTACGACAGCATCTCCATATGGAACATCGACAACAATCGTTCCACCCCGCTTTTCGGAATCCCTCGGTGTTTGAATCTTATAATCACGTTGATCACACAGTTGTATCATTCGTGTGGTTTGCTCGACCGATTTTTTTCTGATCCGATCCACTCCTGCTTGATTGATCAAGTCATAGCCTGGTTCGGCTGCATAGAAAACTGGAATTTGTGGCGATCCATGCAAAAAACGCATGCTATCTTTTGCATATTTTATTGCGCCTGTTTCAAATGCAAATGGATGTTCGTGTGCTACCCATCCTGTAACGGTGGGCTCAATCAATGAGTACAACGAAGGCTTTACATATAGATATCCAGCGCCTGGCCCGCCGCAAAGCCACTTCACAGAGCCGCCAACGAGAAAATCAATATCCCATTTCTTTACATCAATCGGCACAACTCCGGTCGCCTGATATGCATCTAAAAGAACATATGCACCATGTTCATGCGCTTTTTTTACAACTCTTTCGATATCAATCCGTGTAGATGTTTTGAAAAAAACATAAGACAAAGGCACGATCAATGTGCGTTCATCAATTGCATCGATGAGGGCTTCTAATGGAACTTCCAGACCGTCAGGAGATTTGATTGAAATGACTTCCGCCCCATGGCGACGGTGCGCTTCCAGAACATAAATCACTGTAGGGAATTCAACATCAAGATAAAGAATACGATTCCTTGGCGAGTTAAACTTCAATGCAGATAAAACGACTGAGACTGCAACAGAAACATTTTGATGCATCACGACTTCGCCGGGTTGAGCGCCAATCAAAGAGGCAAGCTTATTTCCGGTCGTAACCGGCATCTGCCACCAACCTTCGGCCCATGCACGAATTCCGCGAGTTGCCCATGTATCAGCAAATTCACGTAAACGATCGTAAACTTTCCGGGGCATAGCACCAAGAGAATGGCTGATCATGTACGTTGTTGTTTCTAAAATCGGAAACTCTGATCGTAAACTCAGCAACTCATCCATTATCTTTGCGCCTCGGATCTGTCACTTGAGGCCCGGGTTTGCGGACCCGCCGCGCGTTAAACCCGGGCCTCTAATGGGCCGGTCTCCGATCCCCGCATCCGCGACTGCCTGGCCTTATTTCCACATTCACGATATTCGATGGCTCCGTACGATTTCCTGCAAGATCATATGCAACAACAAAATAGCTGTATACTTCGCCGCCCGCAACACTCAAATCATAATGTGTATTGCGCTTCACTGTTGCTAGATGCACTGGCTTATCCTTATTTACACTTCTATAAATTTCGTATCCATACACCGCTTCATTGTCTGAAGCCTCACTCCATTTCAAAAAAACTTGACCGATTCGATACTCCGCCGTTAATGCTGCACCTTTCTCGGGCCAAACCGGAGGCGTTGTATCAGAACTTTCTGGTGCTTGAAGACTTCCTTTGGGCCACAACACACATGTAACTTTTCTAAAATTCTCATCCAAATTCTTACAGACATTCCCATAGGTGCACCAGATGATTTTATCCGATCGTCCATCACGTGCCTTACGAGGCAAATCAGGATCAGCTAACAATGCGCGTGCCATTCCTATCAGGTCTGCATGACCCTGTTGCAATATTTCTTCTGCTTGATCAGGTGTCCGAATTTTTCCTGTCGTTACAACTGGCAGTGAAAAACCGTTTTGGATCAGAAAATCTTTAATGCCGCTTGCCAGATACGTGTTTGCCATATCCGGATAATTTGAAGATGGCATACAACGATCACCGGAATAGCCTGTATATGGGTAGAGTGGATCTCCAGGTTTGTGAATAGCATCTTCAAATTTTCCGCCGGCAGAAATACTGATGTAATCAACACCAAGCTGCGCCATTCGTAAAGCCATCTTTTTCGAATCGTTGAGTGTGTAACCGTTCTTAATACATTCTTCGCCATCAAAACGGATACCCAGTGGAAAATCAAATCCAATTCGGGAGCGTACAGCCGAAATAACTTCAGTCATCAACCGCATCCGATTTTCAAGAGAGCGTCCATATTCGTCGTTGCGTGTATTGCGCAAAGACAAAAAGGAAGAAAGCGTATATGCGTGCGCCATATGAAGTTCAACGCCATCAAATCCGGCTCGGCGCGCACGCTCGGCAGATGCAGCATAGGCTTCTACAATAAAGCGGATTTCATCGTGCGATAAATCTTTGATCTTCTGCCGCCAACCACTTCGCGCGATTTTTAAAAAATGAATGATTTGCGGAACAACTTTTGATGGACTGATTTCGTGGATCTCTTTCGCAAGCGCTGACAGTCCAGGAATATGCGCATCTTCACTTAGCCTCAAAAGCGGACCACTCTTAGCCGTATGAACTGCCATGGCTTCAATCACAATTAAACCAGGCTCCCCTTTTGCGAATCGGATGTAACGTTGTCTGATATCTTCATTTACAAATCCATCTTCGCCAGAAAGTCGTGTCACCATTGCTGGAAGCACAAAACGGTTGGGGAGTGTCATTCCGTTGATCGTGAAAGGAGTGAATAATTTCATAAGACCAATACGTTTTACGTTTTCATACCGTAAGATCCAAATCTGCGGGAAGTGGCGTCTCCAGGTCATCAAGCGTTCTGAAAGTCAATCCGCATTCGCGCATGGCAGGTTTTATCTGCGAAATAAAATCTTGAATCACAGCCCCCGACTCACGGCTCTTCATCCCATGTTTGATTGCAAGCAATTCACGCGAAGGATCCATATATCCCAGATTTTCAAGTGCAATTGGAAACCATTGATCAAAAATGCGTTGAGCTTCGCCCCGGTTGGTTGAATACTGGCAATATTCCTTTAATACTTTTTCTCCGAAGCCGCCGTTTAGTTTGTCTTCACGAATGAGAGCCTTCACAAGATTTGCATATGGTTCGAATGTGCAATTCATGTATTCACGAAGGTGAAACTCACACGAGCGGTCGAATAAAAACTGCACCATTGAAAGTTCAAACCAATTTTCAGCATATGGAATATTAAAAAGGCGCGGATCGGGATCATCAAATAAATCTTTTCCGTCTGTTAGTTCACCATAGATACGCGCGATCTGTGTGAATCTTTCAAGCTCTTCTCCAATTTGCTGCGTTGCAGCAATTTTGTAATACAACTCTGGGATGAATTTCAGTGAATGGCCCAGCATGTTTGCGGAAGCCATTTCGCAATAGGCTTGATTACGCAGTACCTGAGACAAAAGATGCTTGTAATCCTGAGGCAGGTCCGCTGCAGTACGGAAGGTATTCACGCATCCTCCTTCAGATAATGGGCCGCAATAATCGATTTCAAAATTTCTGTTGCGCCTTCATAAATCCGCAGCGCTCGCACATCCCGGTAGAGTCTTTCTGTAATTGAACCCTTCAACAGTCCGATCCCTCCATGGATTTGCAACGATTGATCAATGATCTGTTGAGCTGATTCGGTTGCAAATGCTTTAGCAATTGCGGATTCAAGATTAGTTCGGGCTCCTGAGTCTTTGCGAGATGCGGCATGCCAAACAAGACTTTTCGACGCAGCTAATGCCGTAGCCATTTCAGCGATCTTAAATTGAACTCCCTGAAATTCGGATAAGGATTTGCCAAACTGTTTTCTTTTTTTTGAATAAGAAATTGCTTCCTCAAAAGCTCTTTGGGCCATTCCTATTGCAGCAGCCGCGACACTTGAGCGGAAAACATCAAGTGTGCTCATTGCAATCCGCAATCCGTCTCCTTCAGCACCTAAACGATTTCTTTCATGCACATAACAATCTTTCAAGTCCAGGCGGCCGATCGGATGAGCTCCCATCAATTCCATCGGAATTATTTTAATTCCCGGGTTGTCTGCATCTAAAATGAAACTGGAAATGCCGCGCTGTCCGGTGGAGGTGCGGGCGAAAATCGTGTAAAAGTCCGCAAGTCCTGCATTACTAATCAAGGTTTTAGTTCCATTCAGAACATAACCACCTTCTTTTTTTTGAGCTTGCATCTGCATTGCGCCTGCATCGGAACCCGCTTCCGGTTCAGTCATTGCGAATGCTGCAATTTTTTCGCCACGAACAACTGCAGCTAAATATTTCTGTTTTTGTTCCTCATTTCCAGCAATCGAAATCGGGAAGCTTCCAAGTCCCTGCATGGCAAACAAAAGATCTGCGAGCGCGGAGTATTGCGCGATAGAGTAACGCAGAAAACATAGGTTGCGCGAAGAAGGCGAAGGCGCGACATAATCAAGCAGCTTGTGATCTCCCATTGCTCGAATTAATTTTCGGCAAAACTCAGGAAGCTGGTTTTCTTGTTGATATTCTTCTTTTGAAAAAAAGTTCTTAACGATTGTCGCTAAGAGCTCATATTCATGCGGCAGAGGATCAATCATTTATGACTCCTCTGGGATCCTGCGCGGTTGAAATGAAGGTCTTCGTTTTTCAGTAAATGCAGCATATCCCTCGCGAAAGTCTGGATGCATCATACATCGCGCTTGTGCTTTTTCTTCCTCATCCAGAGCCTTCCTTAATTCAGGTAAAGTTTCTTGATTGATTTGCTGTTTTGTTACGGCGAGTCCAGTCGAAGGTCCTTCTGCAAGCTGCTGCGCCAGTGTCAGAACCGCTTCATCAAGCTCTTCTGGTGAAACAACTTTGTTATATAAGCCGATCCGGTAAGCTTCTTGAGCTGAAATGAAATCACCAGTCATTAGAAGTTCAGTTGCTTTGGTAAGGCCAACAATCTTTGGAAGAAGATAACAGGCACCCATATCCGCACCGGAAAGACCTACACGTACGAAAAGAAAAGCGATTTTTGCATTCTCTACTGCGATGCGAAAGTCGGATGCGATTGCAATCATAGCGCCCGCACCAGCCGCAACACCATTCAGGCTGGCGATCACCGGCACTGGCAGCATTCGCATATTCCAGATTAAATCGCATGTGAGACGCGTGAACTTTCGCAGTTCCTCTTCACCATGATCCAATAATGGACCAATAATTTCTCGTACATCACCACCACTGCAAAAAGCTTTGCCTTTTCCGCTGATAATGACAACTTTCGTTTCAGGATCCGAACGAAGTTCTAGAAAAAGATCAGACATCTCGCGATAAACATCGAAAGTAATTGCATTGTAAACTTCAGGACGATTAAGAAAGATTCGAGCGATTCCGTCCTTGATTGTGAATTCAAAACTTTTTACTTTCATCATTTTTCCAACGAAAGGATCAGTTTATCAAGCGTCTTGTGAAGCTGATTTTTTTCTGCTTCATTCAGTGCAGTAAAGATTGATTCAATATCCGCGGAATGTCTTGGAATGACACGGCTTGCGAGTTTGCGGCCTTTTTCCGTAAGTTGAATTCGAATTGTTCGGCGATCTTTTGTGTCACGAATGCGCTGTACTAATCCAGATTTTTCCATTCTATCGATTAATCCTGTGATATTGCCGGCCGTTACAAGCAATTTGCGGGACAATTCCACAGGAGTCATACCGTTTTTTTCGCGGACGAGATGCGCAACTACATCAAATTGCGATAATGTGCATTCGGTTAAACGGCCTCGTGCTTTCCGCAACACGAGATTGTAAGCCTTAATCAAACGGATCCAGGCGCTCACACCCGCATGGTTTGAGTCTAAGCTCACTTTGCGAACTGCAGGTTTCACCGTACCACCGCTGTTGCTTCAATTTCAACAAGCGCGTCATCTTCCAGCAGATCTTTTACAACAAAAAGACTCATTGCCGGATAATGACGTCCCATCCGGTTTCGGTAAACTTTTCCAATCTCTTTGCGAAGATTTAGATATTCTGTTTTATCTTTTACAAATATTGTGAGACGTCCAATATCTTCAACACTCCCGCCGGTGGCATGAAGAACGTCAAGGATATTCGCCAGACAAAGATCAAATTGGGCAAGCAAACCATTTGCAAATTTTTCATTTTTATCCCAGCCGATTTGGCCGGCAATAAAAAAAATACGTCCATCAGATCTTCCAATTGTTCCATGGCTATATCCCTTAGGACGCGCAAGCGTTTCAGGATTCACAAATTTCTTCAAACTGTTTCCCCCCCACATAGTGAAATGGCCTGTCCGTTTACCGATGGAGTTTCAATCAGAAAACGAACGGCCGATGCAACTTCTTCAGGTGTTACAAAACGTTTTTGAGGACTATGAGCCCGGAAGGATTCCAAAATCTCTTCCGGAGATTTTCCGGTTTTTTTGGCAATTGGCTCAACAGACTTTTGAAGCATCGGAGTGTCTACAAAAGATGGACAAACTGCATTGACAGTAACTCCTTGTGTAGCGATTTCACGCGCTAAAGCACGAGTTAATCCGATCACTGCATGCTTTGCCGCCGAGTATGCTGTGATGTATTGATAACCCACCTTTCCTGCTGTTGATGCAATATTGATGATTCGTCCGAATTTTTTCTCAAGCATTGCTGGAAGATATTCCTGGATACAGTAATACACGCTCTTAACATTTAAGTTGAATTGCTGATCCCAATCCGATTCTTTTATTTTTAAAAAAGGCGCAGTAATCACACCCCCCGCATTGTTGATCAGGATATCTATCGGACCTGTCGTTTCTCGCATTTTGCGAACAGCGGTTGGATCGGTTACATCACATTGAATATCAGCGTCCTTTCCGCGCGCACACGTAGTGACTTGATAGCCCAAATCTTTCAGATTTGTCGCAATCACAAGCCCAATGCCTTGCGTTCCACCGGTGACCAAAGCTTTATACATAAATCATTTATATCTAAAGGAAATTGGATGTGTCAAGTACGGAGCGCAGGCTTCCAGCCTGCATTTAGGGCCGCGGACTTCTAGTCCGCAATTTCTTGCAGGCAAGATGCCTGCGGCCCGTAATGCGGACAAGGATGTCCGCGCTCCGGATTGACACCTAACAAGCCATCTTTTAAACTGCATCTTCTAATTTCTCAAGCAATTATGAAATCGAAAAAAATTGCAGTTGTTCCAGGGGATGGAATCGGTGTTGATGTAACTGCCGAAGCTGTCAAAGTATTGCAAGCATGTGCCGATGTTACAGGTACAAAGTTTGAACTTGGGCATTTTGACTGGGGCGCTGACAAATATCTGCAGACTGGTATCAGTATTCCTTCAGATGGTTATGATCGCTTGCGCGATCATGATGCAATTTTTATGGGGGCATTTGGCGATCCGCGTGTTGCAGACAACAAACATGCCGCGGATATTCTTCTGGGAACGCGATTTAAGTTGGATTTATATGTGAATTACCGCCCCGTCTATTTGCTTGATGAACGACTCTGCCCCTTGAAGAACATAAAAAAGGAAGAAATCCGCATGTCGATCTTCCGCGAAAATACCGAAGGTTCTTATGTAGGCATGGGTGGTAATTTCAAAAAGAATACTCCTGATGAAATTGCGATTCAGGAAGACATCAATACGCGAAAGGGTGTCCAGCGTATCATTGAATATGCATTTGAATTTGCAACGCGTACCGGCAGAAACAAAGTTTTGATGGCTGACAAAGCAAATGTCTTAACCTATGGACATGATTTATGGCAGCGTGTTTTCAATGAAGTTAAAGCCAGGTATCCATCGATTGAATCGTCACACATGTATGTTGATGCTTTGACGATGCAAATGGTATTGCATCCAAAGAATTATGAAGTCATTGTGACATGCAATATGTTTGGCGACATTATTACGGATCTTGGAGCAGCATTACAGGGCGGTCTCGGTATGGCTGCTTCCGCGAACATTAATCCAAAGAGCACAAGCATGTTTGAACCTGTTCATGGTTCGGCTCCTAAATTCGCGGGAAAGGATATCGCAAATCCATTTGGTGCAATTCTTACAACTCAATTGATGCTTGAACATTTGCAATTGGATGCCGAAGCTCAGCTTGTATCGAAAGCGATCGCGAGAGCGGTTGCTGAAAATCAAATCACACGTGATCTAGGCGGCAATCTCGGCACGCGAGCTGCCGGCGATTTCATCTGCGACACCATCCGTCAAATCGGCCAATAAGAAATCAAAAGTGTGGAACCGTTTTGTGTTAACCACCGTTGGAATACTTGGCTGGATTTTACTCCATGCCATAGGGCGTACGTGGCGCTGGGAAATTCATGGCCTGGAAAATCTCAGAAAACTCGAAACGGAAAAAATCCCAATTATTTTAGCATTCTGGCACGGGCGTATTCTTGCTTCTACGTATTATTTTCGTAATCGAGGCATTGTCGTTCTTATAAGCGAAAACAAAGACGGCGAATATATTACGAACGTAATCCGTCGTTTTGGCTATGGAAGCAGCCGTGGCTCGACTTCAAAAGGTGCTGTGAAAGGTATGATTGGATTGATTCGTACACTCAAACAAGGAGCACATGCTGGGTTTGCAGTAGATGGACCACGCGGGCCGCGTTACCTCGTTCAACAAGGAGTTACATGGCTATCGAGCTACTCGCAGCATCCGATTTTGCCTTTTCATACTGAAGGAAGAAGCGTGAAGAAGTTTTCATCCTGGGACCAATTTCAAATTCCACTTCCATTTTCTCGCGTTCGCCTTGATATCGCTGAACCGATGTTTTTAGAAAAAGATCTGCCGGAAGAAGTACTGGAACAAAAACGCATTGAGCTAGAAAATACGCTGAATGAGTTAAGAACGCGTGCGGAAACCTGGGCGTCTCTGTGACTCTGCGATTTAAATCTTCCCCATGAGAACAAAGGGTCCCCAGTAATATGGATGCGGCCACTCCTTCTTTGTTTCCAATACGGCATGATGCCATGCTTCAATATTTGAGGAACCGGAAGAAAGCGCTGAATAGAAAGCCTTCATAAACTGCGCGGTTGAGGCATCAAAAACTCGCCATAGACTTACAAGCAAAGAAGATGCGCCGGCATAAAGCAAACCACGAGTTAATCCAAGCAATTCGTCACCGGTTGTGATTTCGTTGCTTCCAGTTTCACAGCCGCTCAATGTAACAAGTTTGGCATTCAGTTTCATTTGATAAATTTGCGGAAGAGTGAGCCATCCATCTGCAAGATGAATTCCTGAGAGAAATGGCTGATCTTGAAGGAACCGTCCATGACTTGCAATATGAATAATCCCCGCATTTTTGCTTTCTTCCTGAAGCTGATCTGCACTGGCTAGAGCGCCGGAAAATATTTGAGCCTTCGGATAAATCGAATGAATTTCGCGAATTTCATGATCGATCCATGGAGCTTTCGAATCGGAATGTCCAAAAACAAGAACATCCTTCGCGGAGGTTTTCCGTTGCAGGCAATGTGAATAAACAGAAATGCTTGGCGCATACGAAATCATGAAACGATCTACGAGATAGCCGTGTTCATCTTTCAACGTATGAAATGGAAATGAATGAAGCCATCCATGCGGGACAATTGTAAGAATGTCAGAGGTCTCGATTTGATCCATTAAAGGCTCAACAAGTTTTGAGTAAAGCCCCGCAAGATGAGTATCACAGGCCTTTAAAGAATTTCCAGGATCTGTTCTGCCTAATTCAAGCTGAAAACGGAAAAAATGCCAGGATGAAATGAGTTCGCTGTTCTTTGCAATCTCAGGATAAACACGAACCCCTTTTGAATTGAGAACGAATGCATGAATTGCTTCTCCAATCCTGTAATAACTTAACAGCGTTTGGCGCGGGAGCAGCAACTTCTGAATATCTTTGATCTTTGGAGACCACGCTGCATAGTCTTTGCGCATGCGTTGCGCACGGCGCAAGATTTGAATGAGTCGTTTTTCGGCTCTGTGGTCTTTCGCCTTGTCTGGTTCTGCGCTGACAGCAAGCGTTCGCCGCCAACTTTCGCTACGCATTGCATTCACTTCTGCCGCTAATTTTGCTGAATCAGTTTCCAAATTTTCAAAATGTAATGCGCCTTCCAGCAAATCTTGCAATACCCGCGAGCGAGCTCGTTCAGCATATTCAAAACTGCGTTCAATTCTTTTTGGTTCACTGCTTTTCAAATCCTGTTCAATTAACAAATGATACGGAAGCAGTTTGTCTTGAAAGTATGAAATGCGAAGATCTTCAGCTGGAATTTCAGAACGCATCGATTCAATCAATCGGATGGCGCGATCCAGTGATTTTCTGCCCCCTGCAATCCCAGCTTTCAACTGAGCCTGTCCCAAAGTTAAATAAAACGGCAACAGCACCCATGGAAGATGGATTTCAGAAATCCATCTTGTACTTTTCTTCAAAAGCGCTAAAGCCTTATGGATGTTGCCCTGTGAAATCTCAATTTGAGCGAGATACGTATTTATGGATAGCATCCTGGAATGGATTCTCGCCTTAGAAAACGTTCGAAAAGCCTTGATTAAATGAGTCCTGGCTTCACTCAGATTGTTTTGTTTCAAAAAAGCCAATGCGAGATGCGAGTCCATTTCAGCGGTTTTGATTGCATTTTTTTGTTTTGAAAAAAATTGACGAGCCTCATTCAAAAAAGGGAACGCGGCTTTTATGGCAGCCTGGCGAATCAGCGAGATACCGAGAAATGAGTTGCTTTCAGCCAGCTCATACGGCATTTTGAGTTTCAGAAAAAACTTTCGCGCTTTTCGAGCGCTTGCAATCGCTTCATCCACTTGATTCAGCCGCAAATAAATTTCTGCTTCATCAAGATAACAAGAGCCGAGAAAACTCCAGTCTTTCAAGCGAATGAGACGATTCCGCGCTTCTGTTAAATGAAAGAGAGCGTCCTGATATTTCCCTTGAAGATAAAAACCATAGGAGAGATTGTAATGAGTTCGCGCAAGAAATGATGTGAGATTTTGTTGCTGAAAATACTGAAGACATTCCTTCAATAAATTGATTGCTTCCTGTGGATGACCGGCGCACAGATAAGTGGTCGCTTGATTAAACAACAAAATAAATCCATCACCGGGCTGCTCGCGCGAAAGTACTGGATACGCCTTCTTGTAGAAGTGAAGAGCGCGGTCATAGCGGTCAAGGTGTTGATAAATATTTCCTGTATTCGCAAGAATTTTTGCTTCCCAATAAGGACGGCCGGCGCTTTTAAAATAGTCTGCTGTACGTTTCGCAAGTGAAAGAGCTTCTTTGTAACGTCCCATTTGATCCAGGGCATCCATTTTCCCGATGGATGTGCGCCAGGACTCATCAATCATATTTTGGCGCCGGAACAATTTAGCCGCGTGAGTGTAGTCACGAAGTGATTTGCTGAAATTACCAATTTCGCGAAAACAATGTGCGCGCGCCAAAGTCATCTTTGCAACTCCAACAGCCAGGCGCTCCGCTCGCGATTCGGAAAGTCCCTGGTTCGCCAAAATCAGCGCTTTTCGTGGATCTCGAATGACTTCCTTATAAATCTGGCGAACACGCTGATCGACTTCTCCAGGGGCTCAGCCTTTTTTGTCTCATTTTCGTCTTCAATAATATAGGACTATTCTCGAGAAAAGTGATGGTGTATCAGATGTATTTTCTCTAGCTGTATCCTGCTCATATAAGTATGAGGTTCTCCGTTTGACTACCAGCTTTGTAAGATTTAACTTTGTTGGCCAATACATTATTTCCAGAATGAATCGAAATGCGCTTTGAGGTTACTGTGCTGCGACGCTTTATTTTTTTAGTCCCATTCCTGTTTGCTTTATCTCTTTTTGCGGATGATTTTGATACTGATGAAATCTTAGTACGCCTTCAACCTGGCGTATCAATCAACACGATAAACGCGCGTTACAACACGACAACTACAGAAACAGAAATTCCAAATAGTGTTTATAAAGTTCGTGTTTCAGATCCAGACGACCTTGACTCCACAGTTGAGGCAATGCAAACAGATGTTGATCTTATATGGGCCAGCCTTACTTATTTAGGTGAAACTCCGGAAGGAAGCCGCCGGACTCTTGCTGTCATTGATGGAGATCCAACTCCTGGCGAATATTTCGATCAGCAGGTGCTCACTAGAATGCGTGTTGAACAAGCACAACAAATTTCCAAAGGTGCAGGTGTAGTGGTAGCAGTCATTGATACAGGTGTGGATTATGACCATCCTGATTTAACTGATCATGTTTTGCGCGGCTCAGGCAATGAAGTAATTGGGCATGATTTTGTAGACCTCGACAGCGATCCAATGGATGAGACAAACGGAGCTGATGAAGACGGAGATGGAGACATCGATGAAGGCGCCGGACATGGAACTCATGTCGCTGGAATCATCGCGCTTGTGGCACCGGAAGCGAAAATTGTTCCGATCCGTGTGTTAGATACAGAAGGTGTTGGCTTTTCCGATGATATTGCTGCAGCGATACGCTGGTTTATCGATCCTGCAAATGTACCAGGCAATAAGAAGATCATTAATTTAAGTCTGGGTATTCCGGATATCGATCGAGTTGAAATCATTCATGATGTAATCAAAGAAGTCATTGATGATGAAGAGCTTCCAATTCCTGTGATTGCTTCGGCAGGAAACGATGGATTAGAAGAAGTTCATTATCCCGCAAGTGAAGGGGATGTCTTTTCTGTTGCTGCAGTGGACAAAAACGATATCGCTGCTGACTTCACAAATCACCACGATGTTGATTTTGCTGCTCCTGGAATTGCGAACAACAATTCCGGAGTCGGCATTTACAGCACTTTTATAAATGGACAATATGCCACATGGGCAGGCACCTCAATGGCTGCTCCATTTGTGACCGGGCTTGCTGCATTAATCAAAGCAGTAGAACCCACCCAGAGCAGCAACGATGAACTGGAAGACTTAATCGAAAATACGGCCGACGACATCGAAGATGAAAATCCAGATATCGATTTGGGTGAAGGAAGAATCGATATGTTGAGTGCTCTCGAAGGTTTCGATGGTGCTGGCAATCTTGAAATCAAGAAAGCAATTTACAGAGCTCAAAAACAAAAGTTAACCATTACGGCAACCAGCAGTGCTGGTCCTAATGATGTTTTAACTGTGCAAGGCTTAGGAACGATGATCTACAAACCTCTAAAGAAAAAATTCGTATTCAACATGAGGCCCGTAGCTCCGATGCCTACCCAGGTGACTGTTAGTTCTGCGCTGCTCGGGACTTCCGAAACCCTCGACGTTATTCAAAAATAGTAGTACTATACTCGTAGTACTACTCCACCGATAACCTTTGCCTCACCTCTCCCGTTCGGCTATGATTTAGCGTATGGATACCGACGATCTGAATCGCTTTATCCGTGAGCTGAATGCCGACAGTGAATCACGCACGGATAATACTGAACGTTCATCGGAAGGTCTTTCCTTTGAGCTGATGCGTCCGGAAGACAGCGGAATTGAAGTATCGCTCGAGCCTTCATCAGACTTGATTGATTCAGAAGAAGGAGCATCACGCCTTAAGTTGTACCTTGCCGAAGTTGTGAAACGTGATGCAACAGATCTTCTTCTTGTACCAGGTGCCCCTCCAACCATCCGTTTGCATGGCGCTCTTGTTCCACTTGGAGCCGAAGAACTTGGACCTGATGATGCAGCCTATTTTCTGCTTCCTTCACTTTCACCCGAACGAAGACGCCGTTTTTTAGAAGGTGGCTCAGTTGATTTATCGATTGGACTTCCTCCGTTGGGACGTTTCAGAATTAATCTGCATCGCACGCGGAAAGGTTCAGCCGCTGCATTAAGGCTCTTGCCGCGAAATATTCCATCCATCACTGAATTAGGACTTCCGGATTCACTCGAAGAATTAACACGTTCATTTCGGGGGCTAATTCTTGTCACAGGTCCAAGTGGTTGTGGGAAATCAACGACTCTTGCGGCGCTTGTGAATGCAATTAACAGGCGTGAGAAACGGCATATCGTGACAATCGAAGATCCAGTTGAATACGAACACATCCATCGTGAATCTGTTGTTGAACAAATCGAAGTAGGAACGGATGCATTAGGCTTTGCCGAAGCCCTTCGCGCTGCATTACGGCAGGATCCTGATGTAATCCTTGTGGGAGAAATGCGCGATTTGGAAACCATCGCAACAGTCCTCACTGCTGCTGAAACAGGACATCTCGTTTTAACCACAGTTCATACGAACGATGCCGCTCAAACAGTGCATCGTATCGTTGATGTTTTTCCTTCCGATCAGCAGCCGCAAATCAGGCAACAACTTTCGCTGGCCCTTTCTGCAATCATTTATCAGCAGCTGATTCCGAAAAAAAATGGAAAAGGCCGTGCTGTTGCTTGCGAAATCTTAATCGCAAATGATGCCGTGAGACATCACATTCGTAAAGGAAATCTTCATCAACTTCACACCGAAATGACAATTGGAAAAAGAATCGGAATGACTACGCTGGAAAATTCATTAGCTCAGTTAGTCCGTTCTGATCTAATCACAGAAGCAGAAGCCAGAACGCATTCACTCCATCTTGATGAATTCACTTCTTTCCTGAAAGAATAACGACACCACGAAGTCCACGGACGGTTCGAAGCAACACGAAGCATTATTTTTGCCTTGAAAACCGCTAGCCCCCGGCGTAAGCCGGGGGGTAAAGGAGTCTGAAAAGAACCAGCCCGCTTCAAGCGGGCGACAAGACCGATTACCGGTTACTATGAAGACTCTTACGCCCGCCTTCGGCGGGCTAAATCATATGCACCACAATTGCCCCCCTGGTTGCAACAAACAGACCGGTGGCGATGTAGAAACAGGTCATTGCGGAACGGAGCAAAACCACCCGGCGCGCCACACTGGATAATTGCTCGAGCATAAGCGCCTGTCGATTTGCGTCCACTTCCGCGCTGCTTGATTGAACCTTCTCTGCTAAGTGACGGACCCGGTCGACGACACGTCCCAATCGTGTGCTCGTCGAGAAAATCAAGGTTCCACAGGCTGATATCAACACTGCGGGCGTTATCATTGCCGTTAAAACTTGAAAAGAAGCGGCTGTTTGATCCATGGATCACGATCTTATCATGTAGGGAAGAGTCTAAGACCCGCCCGTGTTTATACCCGATTCTTGCCGGGCGGGTCTTAGACCCGCCCCTACCGGGCCTGAATTACGTTGACCTTTCCTCAATAGATGCTGTAACATTAACTACCTTTTTATACCACGAGGTTTTCAGGGGGATGGAAGAGAAAAAGGATCTTTTCGGCAAAAGCGACGACTTTCTTCAGATGCTTCAAAAAACCCGGGAGTTCACCGAGGAACTTCTGCGGGAAAATGAGCGCCTTCGATTCAAAGTAGCTTCTTATGAACAAGGTGCTGATGTGCCTCTTCCCGTTCTTTATCAACGGAAGTTGAAACAATTCGAAGAAAAACTCCAGGAGCTTGAAGAACAAAAAAAGCTGCTGGAGCTCAAGTTTCAACAAGCGGAAGATGAAAATAAAGATTTTGCAAACCGTTATTTAGAAATCGAAGAGCAGAATAACAATCTAGCAAATCTTTACGTCTCAAGTTATCAACTCCATTCCACACTTGATTTTAATGAAGTAATACGCATCGTAATGGAAATCGTTATTAATCTGATCGGCGCCGAGACTTTCTGCATCATGTTGCTTGACGAAAAATCAAATGATTTGAAAATTGCAGCCAATGAAGGTCTTGATGAGTATAAAAATGAACGGATTCAACTGGGCGCTGGAATCATCGGCATAGTTGCCAAATCGGGTGAAGCGTATTACATCGATCATGAACCTGAATCTTTGAACAGTGTAGATTTCTTTCACCCGCTGGCATGTATCCCATTAAAAATTAAGGAACATGTAATCGGTGTGATTTCAATTTACAGACTGTTTGTTCAGAAGGAAGGTTTTACGGCCGTAGATTATGAACTGTTCACTTTGCTTGCAGGCCATGCAGCTACGGCTATTTTTAGCGCAAAACTCTATTCACAATCTGAACGCAAACTGACAACGATTCAGGGTTTCCTGGATCTTTTAACAAACTAATACATGGATCCGATTACATTTCTTGTTGTTGATGATTCGCCCACGATGAGGCAATTGATTTCTTTTGCTTTGAAGCGATATAAAGGATGTAATATTGTCGAAGCAGTCGATGGAGTGGATGCTTTAAAGAAGTTACAATCAACCAAAGTTGACATCATTCTTGTAGACATAAATATGCCGGTAATGGATGGTTTGAAGCTTGTGAGTCTTGTTCGTCAAGATCCCAAGATTAATCACTTGCCGGTAATAATAATTACCACAGAGGGGTCTGAAGAGGATCGACATCGAGGCCTTGCCCTTGGAGCTAACGCCTATGTTGTTAAACCGATCCAATCGTCTCACTTACTAAAGACGATTAACGAGGTCCTTACCAACCATTCAAAGTAGTTAAGAGGTCGAGCTTCGCAGTGGGGTGCGAAACTCGGCCTTCCCACAACTTCGTGTCTTTGCGGTTAATGGCCTTCAAGCCGTTACTGATTTACAATTAACTGCACAATTTTTATGAACGGCTACGACTTTACAAAAATTGAACAAAAATGGCAGCAAAGGTGGGCAGAAGAGCGCTCATTTGAAACGCACATGTCCGTAGAAAAAGAACCGTTTTACGGACTTGAAATGCTCCCATATCCATCAGGCAAATTGCACATGGGACATACCCGCAATTATGCGATCGGTGATGTGATGTCGCGGTTTAAACGGCGGCGTGGAATGAATGCGATGCATCCAATCGGCTGGGATGCCCTTGGTTTGCCTGCAGAAAATGCTGCAATGAAGCATGGTGCCGATCCATATGAATGGACATGGCAAAACATCAAAGCGATGCGCCAACAGATGAATCGACTCGGTATCAGTTATGACTGGAGCCGTGAAGTCGCGACATGCGAACCGGAATATTACCGCTGGAATCAATGGTTCTTTATTCAACTCTTTAAGAAAGGTCTTGCATATCGCAAGAAAGGAACTGTGAACTGGTGCCCGAGTTGTCAAACAGTGCTTGCAAATGAACAGGTAATCAATGGTCATTGTTGGCGTTGTGACAGTCTTGTCAGCATTGAACAATTGGAGCAATGGTATTTCAAAATCACTGAATATGCAGATCGCCTTCTTGAAGGATTGGATCGTCTTACAGAATGGCCGGAAAAAGTTATAACGATGCAGCGAAACTGGATCGGAAAAAGTCTAGGTGCTTATGTAGACTTTCGTCTCGAAAACAGTGATGTGAACATCCGTGTATTTACAACACGGATTGATACAATCTACGGCGCCACATTTGTCGTTCTCGCGCCGGAACATCCACTGCTGGATTCAATCTGGGGCAATGAAGAGCCAGAGTTACGGCGTCAATCACAAGCTCTACGTGAAGAGCAAATTCTTCGCGGTAGAGAAGATCTCGAAAAGAAAGGTTTTTTTGCAAATCGCTATGCGATCAATCCATTCACACACGAACGTGTGCCGATCTGGATTGCCAACTATGTGTTGATGGATTATGGTACCGGCGCAATTATGGCAGTACCTTCCCATGATGAACGCGATGGAGAATTCGCAAAAAAATATGGAATTGCAGAACGGATCGTAATTCGTAACTCCGCCGGAGAACCAGGTCAAGAAGAATACGGAACACTTGAATCAAGCGGTATATACAACGGCCTTTCAAGTGAAGAAGCTCAAAAACAGATGACCGTACATGCACAACGCGAAAAATTCGGTGAAGGCGCAACAACATTCAAGATCAAAGATTGGGGCATCTCACGGCAGCGATATTGGGGAACGCCTATCCCAATGATTCATTGTCCTAATTGCGGAATCGTTCCTGTTCCGGAAGATCAACTGCCGGTTGTACTTCCTTTGCATATTCCAATTACGGGTGAGAAAGGCTCGCCGCTAGGTCATTTGCCTGAATTCGTTAACGTTACGTGTCCGAAATGCAAAGTTCCTGCAAAACGAGATACTGACACGATGGATACGTTTGTTGATTCAAGCTGGTACTTTTTCCGTTACTGTTCACCACATGAACAAAATGCAATGTTCAATTCGGATGAGGTGAATTACTGGATGCCGATCGATCTTTACATCGGCGGCGTTGAACATGCAATTCTTCATCTGATTTACTGCCGCTTTTTCACCAAAATTTTTTACGACATGGGAATGTGCAATTTTGATGAGCCAATTAATCGTATGTTCACTCAGGGTATGGTCATCAAAGACGGCGCAAAAATGTCCAAAAACAAAGGAAACGTCGTTGATCCGGATGAACTAATTGCAAAGTACGGTGCGGATACTGTTCGTTTGTTTTCATTGTTTGCTGCGCCTCCTGAAAAAGAATTGGAATGGAACGATCAGGGAGTCGAAGGATGCAATCGTTTCTTGCATCGTGTTTGGAAACTGATTGAAACAAATTCAAGTGCAAAGGAGCCGATCCCTGAATCACTTACTAGCGAGCAGCGCGGCCTTCGCCGGAAGACTCACCAAACAATTCGAAAGGTTACGCAGGATGTCGATGAACGAATGCATCAAAACACCGCGATTAGCGCAATTATGGAGCTTGTGAATGAAGCCACAGATTTCAGTCTCAATCATTTGAATGAGCAAGGGTCACGAGGTGTTTTGAACGAAGCTTTGCAGACGATCATCCATTTGTTGAATCCATTTGCACCGCACATAACCGAAGAATTATGGGCCGCTACTGGCCATCATGATTTACTTGCGAATCAGTCATGGCCTGCCTTTGATGCTGAACTCGCAAAAACAGAAGAGGCAACTGTGGTCGTTCAAGTGAATGGAAAAATGCGAGGCGCAATTCATATCGCACATGGTTCGGATCAGGATCGAGTTTTTGAAGCTGCCTCTCAGGAAGAAAAAATCAGAAAGCATTTGGAAGGCAAGAATATTGTAAAAATGATTTTCGTGCCCGATAAGCTTTTAAACATCGTTGTGAAGTAGAATTAGGGTGATATGAAAAGAATTTTATTCCTGGTTATTTTGTTGCCTCTTTTATTCAACGGCTGTGGTTATCATCTGGCTGGAACCGGTACCAGCCTTCCTGAACATATTCATACGATTGGTGTTCCAATTTTTGTGAACAACACTCAAGGATATGAAGTCGAACAAAAAATTACAGGCAGCGTGATTACAGTCTTAATTCAACGCGGAAAGTACGAAGTGAAACCAGAAGCTCAAAACGTAGATGCCGTTTTAAAAGGAACAATTAATTCCTTATCGCTTGTCCCGGTTGTATTTAATCCGGATGGCCGCGCAAGAGAGTACAACGTTATTATTTCCGCAAAGGTTACGTTTAGTGATGAAGTTCAAAAAAAGATCCTTTTTCAAAATCCAGGCTTTGTATTTCGTGGACAATACGAAATTGATCAAAGTGAACTTGCATTCTTCGATAGACAATCACAAGCCATAGATGAAATCGCGCGGGATTTTGCGGAGTCAATAGTCAGCGCCATCTTAGAAGGATTCTAACCGCAAAGACTCAAAGTGAAATATTCAGAATTTTTGAAAGCCGTACAAAGTAAAAATATTCCTCCAGTTATTACACTTCTCGGTGAGGAAGTATTTCTAAAGGATCGCGCTATGGATGCTGTGTTGGCACGCTTCATGGATGCCGATTCGAAACAATATAACTACCGTTCCTTCACAGGTGATGAGTTGAAGGACAACACATTTCTTGAAGACGCCAGCACCCTTCCAATGTTTTCGGATTGGAAGATTGTCCATATTAAAGGCGCAGCAGCGCTGGATAAGTCATTGAATAAAGTGAAGGACTATCTTGAACGTTATCTCGATTCTCCATCCCCAAATACTCTCCTCATCTTTGATGTTAATCAATGGGAAGGACGTTCGAAGTTGAAAGCAATTCTTGAGAAAAAAACGACAATTGTGGAATTTACTCCTTTAAGCGAAAAGGAATTGCCAAGCTGGATCAACAGTCATTTGCGGACTTTAAATTTTCAAATCGATTCTGGTGCAGCTCAAGCCCTCATAGAACGCACGGGAAATGATTTGCAAAGAATTGCAGGAGAGCTTGAAAAGCTAATGTTGTTGCGAAGTGCGGAAAAAAGGATCAAGGAAGAGGATGTTGCAATCATGGTTGGCCATTCTCCGATTGCCACGGTTTGGCAGTGGACCGAAGCGATTCTGGATCAAAATGCCGAACCGGCAATTCAATATCTAAATGATCTTCTTGAAAACGGCGAAGAGCCAATCAAATGCGTAGCGATTCTAGGGAAGCAATACGAGAAGATGATTTTGACTAAAGAGATGGTTCAGCAAAAAGTACCTGAAGCAACAATTTCAAAGAAAATCGGAAAACCTGTTTATTATTTGAGAGGGTATCTAAATCAGCTTTCGCGTTACACGATCCAGGATCTCGTAAAGGCGGTTGCTATTTTATCGACAGCCGACAAAGCACTAAAAACAAGCCAGGCGAAGGATGAGACTGTTCTACAATTGATGACAATTCAGCTTTGTAACCTGAAACTCCCTCCGCAGCCTATCTTTGACGTTCCGCTCCAATAATGATAAATTAACCGTTTTTCCGAACTCAACCGCCAAGGCGCCATGACGCCAAGAATTAATAACAATTTCAAGTGGAGTAAAAATGGGTAAAGCAAGTTCACTATCAACGAAGAAACGTTTACGACAGTCGAAGAAAGCACAGGCTCGGAACAAGGCCAATAAGACGCGATTGAAATCGCAACTGAAAAAGGTGCGTTCGATTGGAGCATCGGGTGATAAAGCCGGAGCCGCAAAGTCATTACCAGAAACTTATTCGATCATCGACAAGGCAGTGAAGAAAGGTGTTTTGCATAAGAATGCTGCGGCACGTCATAAAGCAAGACTCAGCCGGCTGGCAAAATAAACTGGACTAAAAGAAAAAGGCCTCCTGCGTCCAGTCAGGAGGCCCATCTAGGGGGGACCTAGTTCTATTGACGGAATGAAAACTAACGACCGATCTTAATTACTCTCGCATTCCAAGGGCAGTAACCCACCGCCACAAAATCATTCACATGTTTCTCAACATAACTTGGCGCACCATCACAAACTTCAATCGAAACTTCAACCATGCGGACACTTTGCGGAATAAAATGCCAATTCCATGGCCAGTTGTATCCGCCATGTCCTGTTTCAATGCGCCCTGAAGGGAACATTTTGTTTTTTCTCTGAAAATTTTCCGTAGCAAGACGGATTGAAGCTTCATCGGTCACAAACATAACGAACGTATCGTTTCCAGCCTGGACCGTAAAATATTGACCATCCGGAGGCACATTCAAAGCTGGATTTTCAGATGAACATCCAAGAAGCAAAATGACAAGTGAACCTAATAAAAACCAAATCAATTTTCTCATCCTGATTGCATAGTCCTTTTTCATGATGAATCTTGCACTTGCAAGCAATTTGCCATCATTTCATCGTCGAGAAGCATGAAAATAGACCCTACTAAAAGTTGATAATCCTCAGAATTTTGATATGTCCCGGCTCCTTGGAGGTTTACTTCCAATCGGTTAAGATTTCATCTAATGAATTGCATTCATTGTAGTCAACCAATCAATCCGGGTTCGCGATTTTGTATTTCATGTGGACGTGAACAGGTCGATCGAACTCATCCAAGACCACCAGATCCTCCACCTCAGCCGCTTCCTCAACAACCGGCTCATCAACCTTATTCGGGTCCTCTGTCACCCGGTGGTATTCCAAATATTCAAGTTCCATCGAAAAGCGGATCAGCAAAAATTATTGTCGCTTTAGCTGCCGCATTCTTATTGGTGCTCGGAATTGGCGGCGCAGTAGCATATTTTTATTTCTTTCCGCCAGGTGTATTTGTTCGCGATACGTTTCGAAAGCCTCATCCCCAAATAGAAAAGGACATACAACTCTTTGGTAACAAAGCGAGATATGTAGACAACACCCTGGAACTTCTCCCACCCGATAAAAGTTTTTATGCTGTAATTTACGATACCGTCGCTTCAGACAATTCAACGATTGAAGGCACGATTGAATGGAAAGAAGGTGAACAAGATGTTCTCTTCGGTATTATTTGTTGCGCGGCAAGCGTAGATAATTTCCACGTGTTTATGATTGGTGGGAAGAATAATTATCTCGTTCAGGGTTATGCAAGCGGGACCTGGTACGATCTCACAGGATTCTTAAAACTTCCAAAAACAAAAGAAATCCGTAAGAACGTTAAATATCAATTAGCTCTCAAAACTGAAGACGATTTAGTGAGTGCCTATCTGGACGATGAGCTTCTCCTCCAATTTGTCGATGCTACGGATCATAAAGGTAAAGTCGGAATTTACGCTCAAGGCGGCGCGAATGGCCCAACAGCAATCTCTTTCAGCTCGTTTAGCGCAAAAAAGAATTCCATGTTTCAATCCGACTAATAAGGATTTCTTTTACCGCAAAGACTCAAAGCTTGAATAGAAAACCGTACTGAACTTGAATGTTGTGTTCTGTTTCCTCAGTAAGGAAATAGTTCGGAATGACATGATCATTTAATTCAAAGCGTAATCCAAATTTGTTAAACCAAAATTTGGCGCCGCCACCATAATTCAAAACGAAATCACTTCGCACATCCGTTTCAAGATCGGAAGAAATTCCACCCACACCGATTGTGATATACGGCTGCACATCACCGGTGAGTATGTTGTAGACAAAATTTGCATCGTATTGATAGGTAACCATGTTGTGTTCGCTTAGAAAGAAAGGAAAAAGCGCCAATGGACATATCATACCGGGCGGGCATTCAAAAACATTTGAAGTGGTTACGGTATGATTCGGGGCGATAGAAAATCCCCCTTCGATGCCCGCCCGGTTATTCAGAAAATACGCAACCTTGAAGCCGAATACAGGACTGTTGCCGGCTTCGGTTGTGAAGGTGAAAGGAGGAACAATTATAGGATCACGGCAAAAAATGCACGGAACAGAATCCATCTCAGCATTTGCGAAAGACCATCCGGAATGAATCAAAATTTCTGTTTCGGCTTGCACAGAAACAGCCGAAATTAAGGACACTAACAAAACAAAGGCAAGAACTAAGATGTTCTTCATTCGAAAACCCTCCGTGATTAGCTTCTTAACCACGCCTATGTTCCTCAGCAAGAGGCTTGCCATGTCTCTGTCCTCGATTGACTGCGATCACTTCTTCAGAATTTCGCATATCTCGTCAGGTTTCTGATTGAACTACGCGTTAAAATGTTGTTATGACTCTTGTGCTCCTCGAATCGCTTCGTCCGAATTTACAAGAAAGACAAACCTTTCTGGTACGTGAACCCGAGAAAATTGTGCAGTCAAATAATCCTGATGAGATCAAATACCTGCTGAAAGAAATCGAGGAACATACCAGGCAAGGTTGGACTGCATTTGGTTTCTTAAGTTATGAAGCTGGGTATGTATTCTTACCGAATTTGCCTGAGCCCCGAAAACCAAGCCTGCCGCTTCTCTGGTTTGCATTGTCGAAGAATTTTGAAACCGAGTTGCCACATAGCTTTTTTGGCAATGAAAGCCAGCCTGAAATCCTCAATCTGCATTTAAATGAAAATCTAAGTTCTTATAATGACGCTCTTCAAAGGATTAAATCTCACATAGCGCGGGGCGATACGTATCAAGTCAACTACACACTGCGTTATACCGGAGCTTATGATGGAACTCCGCGCGATCTCTATGCATGGTTGCGTCAACAACAACGAGTTAACTATGCAGCTTTAATTGAAACGCCGGAATGGGCGGCTCTTTCTTTTTCCCCTGAACTATTTTTCCGAAAAGATGGAACACAAATCGAAATGCGTCCGATGAAAGGAACATCAGCCCGCGGGAAAACTCTTGAAGAAGATGCCGAAAATGCTTCTACGTTGCGCAACAGCATTAAAGAACAAAGTGAAAATCTTATGATTGTTGATTTGCTGCGTAACGATCTGGGAAAAATTTGCGAATCCGGCAGCGTTCATGTTGCTGCGCCTATGGAGATCGAACAATATGAAACATTGCTGCAAATGACCTCCACTGTGAGAGGAACACTCAACTCACAAACAGATGTAGCGAGGATCCTTGAGGCGACTTTTCCATCTGGTTCAGTAACGGGCGCGCCAAAACTGAGAACAATGCAAATTATCCATGAACTCGAACAAGTACCGCGTGGTATCTACACAGGTACAATCGGCTGGTGGTCAGCAACTCAGTGTGTCTTTAATGTTGCGATCCGTACAATAGCTTTGGATCGTGTCTCCGGACAACTCGAAATGGGAGTTGGCAGCGGGATCTTATACGAAGCCGATGCAACTCGTGAGTATGAAGAGTGCAAGTTGAAAGCACAATTTCTCACTGAAGCCAAACCACAATTCAGCCTCTTTGAAACGATTTTGTGGGAATCTGAAAAAGGATATCGTCACTTAAAGTTTCATTTAGAACGTTTGGAACGATCCGCACAATATTTTCTTTTCAAATTTGATCGCGATGCAATCGAAGCCGCGCTGAATGGAATAGGAACACAGCATAGCCACGCGCGAGTGCGGTTAATCTTGCATGAATCAGGAGACGCGCACATTGAAACCGAAGACATCATGCGATTGAATGAGCCATGCACTGTAACTTTGTCGCAACACCGAATGGATTCTAACGATCGATTTTTATATCACAAAACAACTGCAAGAACGCTCTACGAAAAAGAACATGCGCATGCAAAAAGTGAAGGACACTTCGATGTCATATTTATGAATGAGCGCGATGAAATTACTGAAGGAGCCATTTCAAATATTTTTGTTGAAAGAAACGGAAAGTTTTATACACCACCTGTGCAATCAGGATTGCTTGCTGGAACATACAGGCGATATGTGCTTGAATCAGGAAATTGGGATGCTCACGAAAAAACTTTGACTCTGGACGATGTACAAAACGCAGATCAGGTTTATGTGAGCAATGCGATTCGCGGCCTGATTAAGGTGAAACTAAAAATGTAGGTGCGGGTGAATGACCCGCAGGTGGTATCACATCATTGCTTTATTGTGTAATGTTTAATCAAGAACGGAGGAAGTTGCCGTTATGAAAAAAGCACTAGTGTTCATTGTACGAGCGCTATTTTCCGGCTTGCTCATTGTTGTACCGCTCTACCTTGCCGTACTTTTACTGCTCAAGGGAATGAAATCCATCGTGGGCCTTGTGCGTCCGATCGCCGCGATGTTGCCAGACTGGATACCTGCTGAGTCAGCATTGTCCCTGCTTTTCGTGCTTTTGATATGCTTCCTCGTTGGCGTCGCCGTCCGCACTCGAACAGGCAAAAGAGTTCGTGATAAGGTGGAAAAAAGATTCTTTGAAAGAATCCCGGGTTATGCACTCTTTCGGAGTCTCACACAGCAGATCGCTGGGGAGAGCCGTGAAAACATTTGGAGACCGGCGTTATTCGAAGGTGACGAGGGTCTTCTCCCCGCATTCATCATTGAGGAGTTTGAAGATGGACGTTACACGATCTTTGTGCCATCGATACCAACGCCGCTTGCAGGTACAGTCTATGTCATCGAAGGGAGGCGGGTGCATCCTCTGGACATCCCTTTCACTGAGGCTCTCCGAACCATCTCCCGATGGGGCGCGGGTGCCAAAGATCTGGTCGCCGATATGGAGAGAAAAGAAAAGGCTTCTAGCGCTGGGGCTGCCCCAGGAGTGCTGCCTAAATAAAAGCCGATCTGCAATTTGGAGGACGGATGGATAAACCACGCATCTTTCTAGGATCGTCAGGAAAGCAAGAGAAATTGTTGAATGCACTGACACGCGGCCTTGAAGACGTCGCGCACGTTCAACCCTGGACAACATCATTCAATCCAGGGACAACTACGTTGGAGCGGCTTCTCGAGATTGCGTATGATGTCGACTTCGCGGCATTTGTGTTTGCCCGCGACGACTGGACGAGCGTGAACACAACGGCTTTGCCTCCGCCAGAATCTGGTCAAGCCTCTCCGCGAGACAATGTTGTCTTTGAAGCCGGCCTTTTTGGAGGAATCCTCGGAATGCGCCGCACTTTTATCCTTCATGCGAAAGGCGCTAAGCTTCCAAGCGATCTTCTTGGTCTTACATGTGTGCGGTACGACGAAGCAACGACCGCAGCAGAAATAAAAGTGGTTAACCAAAAAATTCGGAAGGCGATCGAGGATTCAGGACGCCTCTCCCGCATCGAAGGACTGTGGTGGCAGTATTCGCTCACAGAGCGCACCGCGACGGAACCTTCTGCTGTAAGCCTCTTGCGGATTTCGCGCAACCGCGACGGTGCTTTAGAGGTGACCGGTCGCTCCTGGCAAGAGAATGGAAGTCTGTCAGCCAGATACTGGAGTGAAGCGGTTAAGGAGAAAAAGGAGTTGTCAGGCGTCTTCTATTATTGGAAGGGCGAACGGCCAATGGACCCGAATGCGCCACAGTTGGAAGGCATCGGAGAGATCCGGATGGAATCCGCGGATCGAGCATCAGGATACTGGACAACGCGATCAGAGAATCGCCCAAAATTGAACGCGCGCACATCGGGTATCTATTTGCGCGCTGATCCAATTGACATGCAAACTCTGGATGGCGTAGATGACCAGCGGCGTGCGGAATTGCTCGCAGAGCGACTGAGGAATTGGAAGTCAATCAAGAACACCTGAATTTTGATACAAATCTAATGGGGGACACTATGCGCAAACTATTTCTAACTTTCGTAATAGTCTTATTTTTCTCGGCTTCGCTATGGCCTGATAGCGCTTCCGATGAAAAAGCGGTTTGGGGCCTCGAAGAAGCTTATTGGAAATATGTTAAGAACAACGACATCAAAGGTTACCGGACTCTTTGGGATGAGCGGTTCATTGGTTGGCCAGGTTTTAGCATGACGCCAGTTGAGAAAGCGAACATCGGCGAATGGATTGCCCCGTTACACAAGGATCCAGCGGAACGATATGACTATGAATTGACTCCAAAAGCTGTACGGTCGTTTGGTGACGTTGTTGTTGTCCATTATCTTGTGCGTGACTTTTACCGATCGGCTAGTACTAATGAGGTAGTAAGGCAACTTGACGAATATAGAATTACACATACATGGCAACGTAGAGGTGAGACCTGGCAGATCATTACAGGTATGTCTGGCGCACAAGCTGGTAAATAGGATAGGTATTTCGTGTCTTATGATAGGGCAAATTACACGGCGAACATTTTTGACGAATGCGGCAGTCTGGACACTTGCAGGTCTTCTGCCGATGAAGTTCGCATCTGCTGCCGATTGGATTGGATACGACCTTGCTATTGTGATCGATGGCCTTGGGTCACCCGGAAACAGCGCTAGAGAAAACAGTGTTCCGCTTTCCGAAACGGATGTGGAGCATATACGCCAGTCAGGATTAGCTGCAGTGAATATAACAATCCTCCCGGTTGGTACGACACCACCGGAGAGTGCCTTTGTGCAAGCGGTGCGTGAAATTATCTATTGGGAATCACAGATCGACCGCGTTCCGCAAGTACTCACGCGCATACGGAAAGCCACAGACATTCTTGCCGCTAAGAAGACAAAACAAACCGGCTTAATCTATGGTTTTCAAGATGGTGTTGCTTTCGAAAGCGATCTCTCGCTATTAAACGACTTTCACAAACTCGGAATACGAATCATTCAACCGACATACAACCGGCGTAACCTTCTGGGTGATGGATGTATGGAACCAGCCGATGCCGGGTTGAGCCGAGCTGGATTTGAAGCGATTGCACGCATGAACGAAATCGGGATCCTTGTGGATCTTAGCCATTGCGGACGACGCACCGCTGCTGACGCCATCAAGACTTCAACTCGTCCTGTTGCTTTCACACACACAGGCTGCGCTGCACTGGCGGATCATCCACGCCATCGTACCGATGAAGAGTTACGCACAGTCGCCGAAAAAGGCGGCGTCGCGGGAATTTACATCATGCCTTATCTGAACAATGGAAAGCAGCCAACCGCTGAAAACGTCATTGCTCACCTGGAACATGCGATCAAAGTGGCGGGTGAAGACCACGTATCGATTGGCACCGACGGCGGCATTTCACCCGAAATCGTTGACGACGCATTCCGCAAGAACTTTGCGGAAAACACTCGCGCGCGACGTGAAGCCGGCATCGCTGCGCCAAACGAAACCGAAGACGGATACCTCTTCGCAAATGAACTCAACACACCACGCCGTCTCGAAACACTCGCATCCATGCTATCCAGCCGTGGTCACACAGGAGCTCGTATCGAAAAGATTCTCGGTCGTAATCTCCTGCGCGTATTTTCAGACGTATGGATCCGTTAAGCCAAGATAGCGATCAGATGATCAACGTAATCGGCAGGAAAAACTGACATGTGGAATCTCGGAAGTCTCTGAGACGTAGCGAAGAAAAGTCGCTGTGCCTGCCCAACTCCTTCGTTCACCGCCGACTTCATCACATAAGATACAATATTTTTCGTGTATCCGCGCATCCTTAATCGAATCCGTCATAATATCCGAAATGGCAGCTACGTTATGACAATTCATGCTGAAGAAGAAATGAACTTTGATGAGTTTACAATCTTTGATGTAGAAGCAGCGATTCTTACTGGCGCCATCATCGAGCGTCAGACTGACGCTGATACGGGAGAGCTTAAATACGTTGTTGAAGGTGAGGCTCTCAATAAACAGATTCTTGGAGTCGTCGTGAAGTTGAGTACAACTGGGAAGTTGGTTATTATCACAATATATGAAGCGTAAAGCCCAGCATCCATCAACGCTCCAATGTGACGTTTGCGGTAAGTCAGGATCTAGGCTCATTTATGTTACTCGAACTTACGGAAGAGGGAATGACCTTTTGCTGATTGAAAACGTCCCAGTTATCAGCTGTCCACATTGCGGGGCCAGTTATCTTACTTCAGAGACACTGCATGAACTTGAGCGAATCAAATCTCATCGCCGTCTTGCACCAAAGCGTTCCATACCAGTAGCAAAATACGCCTAAATTCCATCGAAGACACGCGTAGTCGCATCACCCCTTATTGATGAACTAGTAATTCAACCGGCAGTTCCAGAAACTGACCATAACGTTCGGCAGCTTTCTTCAGCGCTTGTTGTTCGCTCTTGTTCAATTTTCTAAAAACATCAGCTCGAATTTCAACGCCACTTTTCTTCAATGCTTTCTTCCATGTGCCTTCAAGTTTGCCGTTGAGAATAATGACTGACGTCAGGGCATTTCCCATCGATAGAAACTTTTCGGCATATCGCCCGTCGCCAAGCGCACTCCTGTCTTTATACGCAATCGTATATTCGTCATAAATGGATAAGAAGAATGCCTGGTGTTTTATTGCGAGCGTTTCAGAATGAACTTTCGCATCATTCGTCATCCAGTATGTTTTGCCATCTATCTCTTCGCGCACTAATTTTGATTTGACGATTTCAAGTCCTTGTGTGACATCCTTCGCTGAAAGTCCGGACCACCAGTAAAAATCTTTTGATTGAGCCGGGCCATGACTTGCAAAATATTTGAGCATCAATTTTGCAAGAGCTTCTTCACGATTCAACTTTTTCGTTTTCTGAGGCACACGCTCATCCAAAAGTGCATAACTTAACTGTTTGCCTTTTCGAGGTCCACTACAAAGTACAGCATTCAGTTCTGCATGCATTACAATACGGGCGAGTCGCTGACCGCGTGCAAGGATCTTGTTTTTTTCAAGGTGTTCGGCCAGCTCAGTTCTTGTTAAATTCTTACCGCCTTTCAAAAGACGTATGAAAATTTCACTGCAGCGGGAAAGAACCTTTTCAGTGAGTTCTAATCCACGATCATATGAAGAGAGAATCGATTTCACACGTGGGGCTGTCAGCTCAAGCATCCAGCGAATATCTTCAGGCATCACAAAGTGCCATGTTGGACGCATCACATGAGTTCTTAAAATTTCTCCTTTGTTAAATGCATCTTCAATGTCTCGATCGACTGCATTTTTCATGCGAACGGCGACGCCAAATTTTGCTGACGCAAAATCCTGTGACTGTACGGCCCCTAACCATCGAACAACATCTGCCGCTTTTTTGAATGTGGGTTCAGTAAGATGCAGGTTTCTAAGGCGTAAATGTGCAATGTCTGAACTTTTCATGAACAAAAGAAGCAGGCTAAAAGCCTGCGGTCCCTAAAGCGGACGGAACGTCCGCGCTCCCTTAAATTAAAACCGATAATTGTATGCAACGTAAAGGACGTACTTGGAAGTATCCAGCAGTGTGTAAGAAGAGTTATACGATAGCCGTTGAATTCCGAGCTCTAGCTCCCTGGAAGAAGTGAAAGTACGAATTAAACTTGCAGCCATCGTATTGTTTTCATTTTCATCCAGTAACAACGGGGACCTGAAAAAATGATGAAGGATCTGCGAAACTTTGATTCTGAAGAATTCCATACGCTTGAAAATGATAATCATCAGAAAGCTGCGTCCCAACTAACAATGTCACTCGATTGTTCGTATAACTAAAACCTGGATTGTTTGAGTTGTTATCCTGATAAAAATAACTGGCGGAAATATAAAAAGGTTTCATGACTTCAACATGGAAACCGATTTCATTCAGAGAATCGTGCTGCAATTCAATACCAGTCGGATCGACGGGGAATGCAATTGTGTCATCGGGAATCACAGGACGCCGATAATCGATAGAACGTACTCGATATTCAAGTCCTACACGAACTTTTGAAAAATTACGCGATAGTCTTGCTGAAGCTGCTTCTGTATCAGTATTGGAAAGTTGGAAACGATCATATCGTTGCTGCGATTTATGTGCGCTTACTGCAAAGTCCCAGGCTTGTGACATCGTAAATCCTGCCTGAAAATTACCAGCGAGATCTGAGAAACCTACGCCGCCGAATATATCCACAAACAGATCAGGATCATCGGCATTTGCAAGCCATTTATTGCGATAATAAAATCCTCCGCTAAAGAAAAAGGCACCTGCCGGAATAAACGTCCGCACGTTGACTCGATTCGACCAGATTAACGGTGAAAGGTTGCCTGAAACGAAGGTACGATCAAAATTCGTTTTTATTCCGCTTTGTAAATCAATCGTCCAGTATGAATCCCCTGCGATCGGACCTTTTGCTTTAAGAAGATATGTCCCTTTTATTCCTGTCGTGCGAACTTCATTGCTGACGAAATCGACATAATTTTCATATTCAAGGGACAGTTTTAATTTTTGTTTTTCAACCTGGAGTGGAACTTCTGCTGTTACCGGTGACACAAGGATGATAGACAGCAGAACAATCCAGCGGATCATGGCTTTAATAGTGCTTTTTCTTGTTCCTCGAATTGTTTGATTTTATTTCGAAGTTCTTCCTGTTGTTTCGTCAAATCGGAACGTTGCTTTTTGTAGTCCTCTTCTGTAGTTGGAACATCGTTCCAGGAAGAACCGACGGACATAACTTCGCTAGGAGCGGCTTCCGGTCCCGGGCTGGCACGATCCTGCGCGCCGGAAAGTGGTACATAGCCCTCTGCATCGATCCCTCCTTTTGGTTGAGATCGGACTGTAATCCCGCCATCAAACAGCGTACCTTCATCAACAAATTCTTGCGCGCGCTCACGCGTTAAACGCTCACGAGTAATCTGCCGATACTGCTCCTCAAATCGCGTAATACCGATCGCCATTTCTCGTTCAATATCCTTTAGAAGCTGTACCTTCAGCATGATTTCTTGAGGACCATCATAAGGTTCAATTTGTAAGGCTTTCCACTCGGTTGAAAAACTATTCAAAGTTTTCAAACACAAACGTGAATTTAAAGACTGATATTTCTGCAATCGCGCTCCAATTTCAGCGCGCTTTTTGCTATCAGAATTCTTTTCCGCCTCTGCCAGCAGGGTATCAACAGAAGGCCCATAAAGTTTTCCCCATGTTGAACAAAGCGCATCAATCTCTTGCTGTTTTTGATTTACCTTTCCATTGAGTTGGTTAAGCCGTTCTGCGGCGACATACGCATCCTTTAACTCACTTTCGGCCGCCTGAGAATTTCCTTTTGATTTGGCCTGCTGGATTCTTGTTAAACGAAGATCGTTGTTTTGTTTCTCGCTGTTATATTCGGCTTTCAATTCCTTGATTTGCTTTTCGAGGCCTGACAACTGCTTGTATTGAGTTTCAAAATCCTGTGCAAATACAGGCGAGATAAAATAGGTTAACAATAATGCTGCAAAAAAACTTCGTTTCATATCAGTCCGTATTTCTCCAACTTGTAATATAGAGTCGATGTCTTGATTCCAAGCGATCTTGCAGCACGAGTTTTTACACCATGTGCATCCTGCATGGCCTTCAACAATAATTGTTTTTCCATATCAGCCAACCGGTCATCAAGATTGCCGTCGAACAATTGAACAGGCTTGCCGGCTAAAGAAGGTGATGATTCATGAACAAATGGAAGTTCATGCACAGTAATCCTGTCGCTGTCGCAAAGAACAACCGCACGTTCCAAAACATTTTCTAATTCACGAATATTACCGGGCCATGGATAATCCAAAAGGAGTTGCATCGCCTCAGGTTCAATCGTAATTTCCGTACGTTTGTTATCTCGCGCCAGACGTTTCAAAAAGAAAATTACAAGATCCGGAATATCGCTTTTTCGCTTTCGTAATGGTGGAAGATCAATCGGTATGACGTTTAACCTGTAATACAGATCTTCACGAAACTCTGATTGTTGGACCATTTCTGAAAGTTTCCGGTTTGTTGCAGCAATGATCCGCACATCGACATGAAGTGTCTGTTCACCTCCGACACGTTCCAACTCACCTTCCTGAATGACACGCAATAATTTCACTTGAACGCCGGTTGCAAGGTCTGCGATTTCGTCAAGAAAAATAGTGCCTTGATGCGCAAGCTCAAACCGGCCTTTCCGCTGCCGGATGGAGCCCGTGAAGGCGCCTTTTTCATGTCCGAATAATTCACTTTCCAAAATGCCTTCCGCAAGTGCAGCGCAATTTACCTTAATAAAAGGTCCATGATTACGCCGTGAGTTATGATGAATGAAACGGGCTATCAGCTCTTTTCCTGTACCGCTTTCACCTTGAATAAGAACTGTTGATTCACTCTTTGATACTTTTGAAAGCAGCGCATAGATGCGCTTCATTTCTTCAGAGTTGCCAACGATTTCATAGTCAGAAAATGCGCTGCGCATTTCTTCTTCAAGATATTGTGTCTGCTCTTTAACTCTGCTCAGGGTAGAAAGTTGATGTACTTTCAGCATTAATTCATCAGGTGAAAATGGCTTTGTTAGAAAATCACTCGCGCCTTGTTTGATCGCCTCCACAGCAAGGTCGATGCTTCCGAATGCTGTAATCACAATCGATTCCATCGCCGGACTCTTCGATTTAAAGTGCCGAATCAATTCAATGCCATTCATACCCGGCAGTTTGTAATCGGAAATGAGAAGTTCCGGCTCACCCTCCACACCATTTAATGCTTCTTCAGCACTCCTGAACACACGAACTGCATGGCCATCCTTTTTTAAAATGACTTCAATGGCTTCGCGTATTGTTCGGTCGTCTTCAATAATCCAAATTCTGCTCATAGATATACTTTCACCACAAAGGCGCAGAGATTACCAGGTTGCATTTTCGCGTTTGATTCCGGGAAGCTTTACTGCAAACGTAATCTGGGAATCTGAATTTTCCGCTAACTGAATTTCTCCACCATGCGCTTCAATAATGCGTTTTGCCAGAGGCAGACCGAGACCAATCCCCTTTTCACGTGTGGTATAAAACGGTTCAAAAATTCTTCTTTCCACTTCGGGATCCAGTTTCTTTATCTGGCTATTAGATATTTCCATTACAATCCCCGAACCATTTCTTCGGATCCGCGATTGCACATCACCCGTTTCAGGAATTGATTGGAATGCATTTCTGTAAAGATTCAAAAGTGCCTGGCGCAATTTACTCCGATCTGCTTCGATCAATGAAACATCCGGCTGAACATCAACAATCCATCGCGCACTTCGCGTTTCAATATCATTTCCCACAAGACTTCGGATTTCTTCCATTAATCCTGAAAGCTCGACTTTCTCGAATTGAAGATTTCTTGGACGAGCAAAATCCAGGAATTCATTCAACAGCCGTTTAAGTTGTTGAATTTCCCATTGAATCTTGCGCAGATATTCACGATGTTCTGAGTTAAGATTTTCCTTTTCCAGAATTCCTGCAAACAATTCAATGCCGCCAAGAGGATTTCGAATCTCATGCGCTACCCCGCTCAGCATCATCCGCATTTGTGCATCGCGTTTGTGAATATTCTGTCTCATTGTTTCGATCGATGATGCTAAACGTCCTAACTCATCACCACCTGAAACTTCAAGAGGTTCTTCATAGCGTGCACGTCCGATCTCATCCACTCGTTCAACCATTTTTGAAATGGGTTCAGTAATTGTTCTTGAAAAGAGTCTTGCAAGCACCGCTGCTCCAGCAAGCGCAAGAAGCGTAAACAATAAGAGTGAGTTACGAAATGATTTCAGGTACACCAGGTACCATGGACTCATATCAACCATCAAGACTGCTGCGATACGATCGCCTGCATAAACCGGTGCGATCGCACTTTTGTACTGATGATTCTCAACACGAACCAGATCAGAGACTGCTGCATTTCCCTTCATAGCTTCTGTCATTTCTGATTGCAGCAAATCCAAACGCGGCAAGGACTGCCCAATTCTAATCGGACTTTCGGTTGAAATAATCTGCGTTCTTTCAGGTGTAGCGATATAAATTGCATGAACTTGAGCTTGCTCTTTCATCCGGAGTATCCGGCGAGTGAATGATTGAAAAAGTGGAGCATTTTCCATTCCAGGTTTTAGTAATAACAAAATCGAGCCATCCCATTGTGACGCAAGAACTACTGCCGTTGATTTCAAGTTGCTGTCAACTTGCTTTTCAAGTGAACGAGCTCCAATGAAATAAAAAACAAAACCAAGCAGAATTACGAGCACGGCCACAGACAGAACGAATAGAGCGAGAACCCTGCTTCCTATCCGCTTAAACATAAGACTTCCTTCCAATTTCCTTACAAATTCTGTGCCACGGTGAATCTTAGAGCACGTCGTAGGTTTCGTGCAACAATCCTCGAGAGCGGGGGTCGCATCCACGCATTGATGCGATCAATTCCCCATATTGCGGCGAAAGTAGCAGATCTATCAACTTTTTGATAGGTGGGAGTTCGCTATAGCTTTCCGAGACAATCAGATCAAAATGTTCGTGTACTTCAAGTAAGACTTTTTCGTTCGATTTCAAAAATCTGATATCTACGAAAGCACCGGTGTCTGGTTGCGATTTAATCCATCGTAAGACTCCATTATCAATCAAATTTATTGGCGTATGCTTCAGGTCATTCAATTTTGGCCACAAATGCAAATTATTTTGCGGGATTGCGACCTGAAAATTGTTTGGCAGGTCATGAAGACTATTTACCGTAGAAGGATTAGGTACGGTTAGACCAACAGTGCGCGTAAGAATCCGGTATCGCAGCATATTTTCCTGGAGTTGTCGCGCGAATTCAGGAAATAAATCATTTTCAGGAAACGTATTGATGATTGCAATATGACAGTTCTTTTCAATAATGCTTTGCAGCGCATCTTCCGGAGTTGCTTGCCAGAATAAAATTCGATGGGATGGCATCGCGATTTTGAATAGATCCCAGAGATGTTGCAGAGCTGGGTCGGAAGAACCGCGGATTGCAAGTGTATTCGCTGAACGATCCAAAATTATATCGATACGAAGACCATCCCGTTTATGAATTTCTGTCTCCGCAGGAACGTGCATCAAACCATCCATTTTTGTAAGGGATGATACAGACCCCGCCCCGCTTGAAATTTTCCGAACATAGATTCGTCCATCAACTTCGAAAAGATTGACCCGGTAAATCGTATCGACATTTCGCGCAGATACATCTTCGGCACTAATGTGAACTTCCTGACGCGAATGTGTAGGCAATCCTGAAAGCGCCTTAACAAGAGGCTGCAAAAAATAAATCGAAGAAATGTACGCCGACACGGGATAACCCGGCATACCGATAACCGGAACATCACCAATCTGTCCCATCAATACAGGTTTCGCTGGCTGTAAAGCAACTCTATGAAACCAGAGTGTTCCGAGTTCTTGAATTGTTGACGCCGTTAAATCGCGTGTTCCCATTGAAGTTCCTGCGGAAACAATAACAATGTCACTATTCGCAACAGCCTCACGAATGGCTCGCTTGAGCGCGGCAACATCATCTGCAACTGGATCGGCAATTTTGAAAACACCTCCCCAGGATTCTACGAGTGCACGAACCATCGCAGAATTCGACTCAATGATGCTTGCAGAAATAATTTCAGAACCGGTCGGCAAAAATGTGATTACAGGCTTTTTCAGAACTTCCACAGTTTCGTGTCCGGCGGTTAATAAAAGAGAAAGATCTGGTGCACTCAAACAGTGACCCGCTGCGAAAAGCAATACACCTTCAGCAAAATCTTCACCTTTGAGTCGAATGTGTTGCATCGGTGCAATTGGAGCAGAAATGATCGCAACATCGTCTTCGAATTCCAGATCTTCAATCTTTACGACTGCATTCCATTCTGAATCGATCACTTCCCCGGTATTGATACGCTTCCAGTGCGTGGTCCGCGCAGGATAGGAATGGATTTGAGTTGCATCGACTGCGATTCCATCCATTGCAGCGACCTCGCAAGATGGATTCGAGCGGAGAGCATAAATCGCTTCGGAAAGCACACGATGAATGGACTCACGGGTTTTTATTCTCTCGCGAGTTGCGTGCAATAAAGAAGCACGTTCGTTGACAATGTTCTGACTTTCACGGAATGAAATCGGTGTCATGAAACTTGTAAATCTGAAGGCAGTTTACCATATCGGAGCGCGGGCATCTTTGCCCGCATTACGGGCCGCAGGCATCTTGCCTGCAGAAGAATTGCGGACTAGAAGTCCGCGGCCCGAAATGCAGGCTGGAAGCCTGCGCTCCGACAACCCTACGGGAAAAGATAAGCTTTTAGAGGTGAGCCGGCCTCAATAATCGCCTGACCAGGAGGCACGACTGTATATCCATGGGCCAGAACCAGCGTTGAAAGGCTCGCAGACTTTCCTAAAATAGGCTTCGCTTCGTATCCATTTTTAGACTGACTGATTTGAAGTCTCACATAATCTGTTTTCGTTTTCAGCGGCTGAATTGGTTCTACTAGATGAACCATCATCGATACAAAGTTGGAATCGTGAAAAGTGGAATAATCCACTTTCAAACCTGATAAATGAAACAAAAATGGCAAAACAAATTGATAAAAAACAATCAATGAAGAGACTGGTTGTCCCGGAAGTCCGAAAACATACCGCTTCCCGATTCTTGCAAAGATCGTTGGATTACCCGGACGAATCGCAAGGCCATGAAAAATAATTTCGTGATCGCTAAATGATTGGATGACTTCAAGCGAATAATCGCGATCCCCAACTGAACTACCTCCGGAAATTAGAACGACATCCGCAACTTCAAGAGCTTTTGCAAGAGCATTCCTTTGAATATCAAACTCATCTTTGAAAATTCCGGAGACTTCCGATTCAAATCCAAACTTTGAAGATGCATTTGACAAAGACAACGCATTCGTTTCTCGAATCATTCCTGCAGCGACATCACTTTGTTCAAATGGTACGAGTTCATTTCCAGTGCTGAAGATTCGTAAAACAGGTTTTGGATAAATCTTGATTTCAGAAATTCCAAATGTTGCAATGCCAGATAAATCTTGTGGCCTTAAACGATGGCCATGCGGTAACAAGGTGTCGCCTTTTCGAAAATCTTCACCGCGGAATTGCACATTTTCCCATTGTTTAACTGGCTTCAATATTTTGACGCTTCCATTCAGAAGTTCTGTGTTTTCTTGCATCACAACTGCGTCAGCCGATTCAGGCAGAAAACCACCTGTTGGAATGCGAATTGTCTTTTGCGCCGAAAGGCTGTTTTGTGGTTGCTCCCCCATTCCTATTTCACCGATCAGATCCAGGACTAAAGGAGCGGAAAGTGTGTCCTGCGATCGAACTGCATAGCCGTCCATGAAAGAGCGATGGCCGGAAGGAACATCTTCTGTAGCCCGCAACTCTTCAGCCAAAACCAGGTTCATAGCATGTTTCACCTTGTGAAACTTTGTATCAAGGGGTGAAACTTTGCTGAGCTTGCTCCAGGCTTCCAATGGTGTTAGCGAATCGGGAATATTTTTCATGTTTGTAGTAGGGCGCGGGTCTGAGACCCGCCCGATAAAGTTGCTAGAACACTGGCGGGCGGGTCTTAGACCCGCCCCTACAATTACTACCAATTAAACTCCAGATTTCAGAATACGCCGATGCTGATCCGATTGCGACCAGTTGGTGATTTCCTTAATTCGAATCACTGGAAATGGATGTGTACGAAATGCCGTGTGATAAACCTTCATCGCGCGGACCAGTAATTCTTCATCCATGCCGCGCAAATCATCCGCTTGTTTTAATACTTCATCAATACTGATTGTTGATAAAAGAGATTTGGAAGCACCAGCTAATTTCACCAACGCCGTTTGAGCAACTTTTATATCCTGTACAACTAAGAGTCCACCACGATCCGATGTAAATTCCGCTTTACGCTCCCAGGAACGAAGTTTCATTTCAAGCGGCAAAAATGTGATCTTCGCAACTTTGAATATCATTCCGAATAATTCAGTTCCAACGAAAGTCAAAAGATAAAGCAAAGTTGAATACAACATGTGTGCACATTTAATGTGGCTTAATTCATGTCCGATAATAAACAAGAGTTCATCATCGGTCATCAGATCAATCAAACCTGTACGAAGAGTGACAGTATATCGGTCCACACCGAAAGAAAATGCCTGCGCATGATACGCGGTGTCAATATAGATTTCCGGAAGTTCGGAAATATCTAGAATATTGCACGCCTCCCGAAACATTTCATAGATCTTTGGCGCTTGTTTTGGTGATACACGAATGTTATCTGCAGTATTTTTCATTCGGAATAATTTTTCCGAATAAGACACAGAAACTTTCCGGATCATCGTTGAAAGACCGGGGAGTTTTGATAATTTCTTAATTGCTTCACGATCTAATGGATGTTGAAAAGAATTTGGATCCAAACCTGGAAAGCGTTTTCGTCCGTTTGATGGTTGTTTTTTTACCGCGCGACGTGCCATAAATTCTCCTTAAACTGTTGCACCTTTTAGACCCTTGTGGTCTCCCGCCTCAAATGAACACACTTGCGGGCGGCCACACGGGCCGCCTCTACTTCTGCAATTCCGCAAGAATCTTTTCATGTAAGCCATCAAAGGAACCGTTTGACATCAGAATCAATTTGTCACCGGACGCGGTTTCGCGAATGATAGCAGCAATGAGTTCATCCTGATCGTTGATGTATCGTGCACGATTACCAATTTCCCTTACAAGTCGATATGGATCCAATCGTTGATCTTCAGGAACTTTTTCCGGCTCAAACACGGATGCAATAATAGTTTGATCAGCAAAATCGAATGATTTTGCAAATGCGTCTTGAAATACATTTCTGCGGCTTGACCAGGAACGGGGCTCAAAAATTGCCCAGATTTTTGCATTTGGAAATGCGAGGCGAACCCCTTCAAGCGTTGTCCGGATAGCCGTCGGGTGATGTGCGAAGTCGTCATAAACTGAAACGCTCCCCGCTTCGCCCCGCAATTCCATTCGTCTCCTCACTCCTTGAAACGAATGAAATGCGGTTTGGATCTGTTGGGGTGTCAAACCAAGTATTTTTCCAAGAACGGCAACACCCGCCGCATTCACAACATTATGCTTGCCAAAGACTTTCATTTTGAACCGATCATCCTTCAGAAAGAAGGTCGCCTCTCCTGAATCCCATTCTTCATTCGTAATACGAAAATCACTATCAGGATGAAAACCGAAGGTAATGACTTCACTGTATCCGCGCTTCGCAAGTGTATACGCGGCATCACTATCACGGTTCACAAGAAGTTTGCCATTTGCAGGAATCACTTTGATGAATTGCCAGAATGCATTTTCAACTGCAGAAAAATCAGAATACAAATCGGCGTGATCAAATTCGACAGCATTTAAAATCACAATTTGCGGAAGATATTGAACCAGCTTCGGACGCCGATCCATAAAGCCGGTATCATATTCATCGCCTTCAATTACAAAATATTTGCCGGGGGAATTCCAATGGAAACTCTTTCCAAAATTTAATGGAATGCCACCAACAAGAAATGAAGGCTCTAAGCCTGAAGATTGCAACATCCAGGAAGCCATTGAAGTTGTTGTTGTTTTTCCATGCGTGCCGGCAATTACAATTGGGATCTTTTCATTCAGAAAAAAATTCTTCAGCGCTTCTGCCATTGAAATGTAAGGCATGCGACGATTCAACATTTCTTCAACTTCTGCATTGCCACGCGGAACTGCATTTCCTGGTATCACAAGATCAGGGGCAGCATCGCTAAGATTTTTTTCACGATATCCTTGATAGAGTTCAACACCCAATTCTTCAAGCTGGGTGCTCATAGGCGGGTATACATTTGCGTCCGACCCTGAAACTTCAAAACCTTTTTGCTTTAATAAACCGGCAAGGGATGCCATGGCAGTGCCGCAAATCCCGATCAAGTAAATTTTTTTGATGTTTCCAGAATTCATTCGACAGGACTCTCAAGAATTTCTAATCGGAATTGACGATCACTACCGACTCGTGCTGAAACTCCCAGAGGAATTGTCCAATTGAGTCCGCTCACATGACCTGAAGGAAATCCAAAATAAATGGGTTTACCCAGTTTGCCTAAAACATCAAGAATCACTTCCTGAAGGGTGTAACCTTGATTTTCTATCTGCACACAATCTTTCATTTCACCAAAAATAAATGCCTGTACACCTTCAAGCTTACCTGCGAGCAACAAATGCGTCAGCATTCGATCGATCTGATAGGGTTTAACGGACACATCTTCCAAAAACAAAATGCTATTGTTGAAATCAGGTTCCCACCGAGTGCCAATCGCTGCATCCAAAAGCGTTAAACAACCGCCCGTTAAAATACCTTCTGCATTTCCTTCTTTGAGGGATTGAACACCATCAGGATTCAACTCATACCCTTCAGCGTTACAAAGCGCTTTCAAAAAAGAGTCTTTGTGTAATTGGCCGCGCGAAAAATCTCCGGAAGGCATTGGACCGTGAAAAATGATCCATTGGTGCTGCGTTTGAAAATACAAATGGAGTGAAGTGATATCAGAACAGCCCAACAAAATTTTTGGAGGGAATGAACTTTCAAAAGTTGTATCAGATAACAACCGGGAACAACCATAACCTCCACGTGCGAAGAAAATTGCTCGACTCTCGCGATCTTGCAATGCCTGTAACAGTTCGGCTTTGCGATGTACATCCTCACCGGCAAGATATCGCCATTTGCGAAATGGATCTGAATACACAGGAACGAAGCCAAGCTCGCGGATGACTTCAATACCGCGATCAAACATTTCCTTTTTTACAGGACTTGCAGGTGCAATTATTCGGACACTATCACCGAGACGCAATCGTTGTGGTTTAATCATGTGTCGGCGGATGAACCGCTAAGCACGCAGAGAGTTTTTTATGAAACGGGGTTTTCACGACGGGCCAGCAAATAATCCAGTTCGCCTGACAGCAATTGTTCATAAGCTTTTCGTGCAGCATCTTGCTCCGCTTCTTTCTTTGTTGAACCTGTGCCACTTGCAACTGCGACATTACGAATGCGGATGTCTACATGAAAAACTTTCTGATGATGCGGACCCTCTTCTAAAACAATTTCATAATCAGGTGGAATTTCTCCCATACTTTGCAATTTTTCTTGAAGCAGGGATTTGAAATCATTGAAATGGAAATCTTTTTCTACAACTTCTTCCAACGTTTGTTTGAAAAAACGATGAACAAATTGCTTCGTTTGATCGAGTCCACCATCTAAATAAATTGCTGCAATTAATGCCTCAAACGTGTTGGCAAGGAGAGAGCGTTTGCTGCGCCCGCCTGTTTTTTCTTCGCCTCGTCCAAGCAAAAGATAATTCCCGAGTTCTATCTCTCGCGCTTTCATGCCCAAGATCTCGGTGCTGATAATGTACGATTTCACCTTTGACATCAGCCCTTCGGTATATCGGTGAGCATACGCTATGAAGAGCAGTTCGCTGATGATAAAACCCAAAATCGAATCGCCAAGAAATTCGAGGGTTTCATTGTCCTGAATCAGGCTTTCCGGAATCTCGTGCGAATAAGAACGATGCGTCATGGCGCGCAGCAAAATATCTTTATCCTGGAAGGTATACCCTATCCGCTGCTCTAACTCATCGAACATAAAGGACATTATGTTACCATAAGGCTTATGCCCTGTAAACTTAATCTTTTCAGTACGTTACCAGTGCAATAGTACAGAGCAACGAGTGCTGAGCGAGCTCCAAACTCAGCACTCATTACTTATTACTTTGGCACTAAAATGCACCTCGAATATAAGAAGATACTCGAAAAGCTCCAGGTTTATCATGGCCGGACGATGCTTGGTAATTTCGGCCAGGATGATCCATGGCAGACTCTGATTGCTACAATTTTAAGCGCACGCAGTCGCGATGAAACAACAGAAATCGTAGCTCGTGAACTCTTTAGAGTGTATCCGGATTGTGCCAGTCTTGCAGCGGCTCCGGTCAAGCGCATCGAAAAACTCGTAAAGAAAACTGGGTTTTACAAAACAAAAGCACGGCGAATCATCAATGTTTCGCGGTTACTGATGGAGAAATATGCCGGCAAAGTTCCTTCGGACATGGAGGAATTGCTCAGCCTGCCTGGCGTAGGAAGAAAGACTGCATCATGCGTCCTGGTCTATGCATTCGCACAAGCTGCAATTCCAGTGGATACACATGTGCATCGGATATCGAATCGATTGGGTTGGGTCCGCACTAAAACTCCTGAAAAAACGGAAATGGCACTTCGAAAAATCATTGGAGAAGAAGATTGGCTTGCTATTAATGATCTGCTTGTATTTCATGGCAAAAATGTTTGTAAACCGATCCGGCCATTATGCAGTATTTGCGTAGCTGAATCGTTGTGTGCAAAAAGAATTAAGATAAACCGAAGAGTCGCAAAGAAAAAAAAGAGAGAATTATGAAACGTTGTCTCGTTACAGGTGGAGCTGGTTTTATTGGATCGCATTTAGTTCAACTATTGTTAAACAACGGACACACCGTTCGGCTTATTGATAATTTTGAAACAGGAAGTCACGAAACATTGTCAGACTTTAAAAAAGATGTAGAGATTATTGACGGCTCCATTGAAGATATGGATACAGTTCAAAAAGCCGTCAAAGGAATGGATTGGGTCTTTCATCAAGCGGCACGTGGTTCGGTTCCGCGTTCTATCGAAGATCCGGCAGGAACAAATGCTGTGAATATTACCGGCACTTTGAATGTTTTAGTTGCGTGCCGCGATGCCGGTGTCAGTAGAGTTATATGTGCAAGTTCATCTGCTGTATACGGAGAAACACCGGAACTTCCAAAACGGGAAGACATGTTGCCGGCACCAGAATCACCATACGCTATCAGCAAAATTACAAATGAATACTATTGCAAGGTTTTTTATCAGGCTTATGGTTTGGAAACTGTGAGCCTTCGCTACTTCAACATTTATGGGCCAAGACAAAATCCTTTACTTCAATATGCAGCAGTTATTCCTATTTTCATTCGGAATATGCTTGAAAAGAAAGAATGCATTATTTATGGAAACGGCGAACAGACGCGTGATTTTGCGTATGTTGAAGATTGTGCTCAAGCAAATTTGTTAGCTGCAACTTCTGCTTCTTCTCCGGGCGGCGTTTACAACATTGGCTGTGGAACTCAAATCAGTGTGAATCAATTATTTGTCTTAATCCAGCAGCTCACTGGCAACAATATTCCACCAAAATATGAGCCTGCGCGCAAAGGGGACATTATGCATTCTTTCGCGGATATCTCACGAGCAAAATCGATTTTGAAATATCAACCGTCATTCGATCTTCAAGCAGGATTAAAGCTCACCGCAGATTGGTATAGAACAGCTGGGACCAACCGATGAACTGGAATCCGAATGATCCGAATCCAGATGTTCCGCCTAAGCCGAAAGATTCAATTCTGCTGAAACTCCTATTGGGCGGTTGTGGATGCTTGATTATTGTTGGAATTCTATTTGCGGTATTCGCAGGAAAATTTTTCGTCTCTTTCACGGGCCCGTCCAGGATTGCAAAAGAACACATTGAAGCGTTAAACGCAAGAGATACGGAGAAGGCGTACGAATATTTTTCAGGTGAATATCAGAAAAATCACAGTCTTGCGACTTTCAAATCTGAAATCGATGCTTTCTCAGATGCTTTCCCACTTGCTGAGTACAGCCTGAAACACGTTCAAGTTGTAAACGACAAAGCCACGGTGGAAGGGATATTCACGGGTAAGAACGGAATCGTTATTCCTGTGCGATATCTTCTTGTTCTTGAAAAAAAGGAATGGAAAATAAATGACTACTCGTGGGCATCGCCGGGAAAACAACAGCTCATTTAAAACCTCCTGCAAACATACAGCAGACAACTTCGGTCAGTAGGCTATATACGATGAACCACACATTTGAAGTACCAATAACGAATAACGATTTACGATTTACGAAGATGCCCCTTTACCCAGGACTGGGGACTGGTTCGTATGTATTCGATATTCGTTGTTCGTAAATCAAAAATACTGGATTGCTTCTTCTACTTATGAAGTACGAGAACATATTAGAAACAATCGGCCGGACGCCGTTGGTGCGTATCAACCGTATTTGGCAGCATCCATCAGTCACAATCTGGGCAAAGATTGAAGGCGCGAATCCAATGGGAAGTGTAAAAGAAAGGCCAGCACTTTTCATTGTGGAAGGCGCTGAACGCGACGGAACTCTAAAAAAGGGAATGACGATTCTTGAATCATCCAGCGGAAATACAGGAATTGGGCTTGCCCTAGTTGGATGCGTCAAAGGGTATCCGGTTACGATCGTAATGCCGCAGAAAGTTTCTATCGAACGCAGAAAATTATTGAAAGCTTTGGGTGCTGAAATCATCTTCACATCTGAAAAAGGTGGAAGTGATGAAGCATGGGATATTGCTGAAAAATTGAATCGTGAAAATCCCGGCAAATATTTTTATGCCCGCCAGTATTCAAATCCTCATAACACGCTTTCGCATTATGAAGGCACTGCAAATGAAATCTGGGAAGACCTGGATGGAAAGATCGATGTAGTTACGGTAGGTTTGGGAACATGTGGAACCATCATGGGACTTTCAAAACGATTCAAGGAACTAAAACCTGACGTACGGATCATTGCGTTAGAGCCTCAAATAAAGCATACCCAGCAGGGCCTGAGAAATATGGATGAAAGCCGTACGCCTGAACTTCTGGATTGGTCAATGATTGATGAAAAGCTGGTGATTAACGATGCGGACGCTTATGAATATACGAAGCGCCTTGCGCGGGAAGAAGGCATCTTTGGCGGAATTTCTTGCGGTACAGCTTTGGCTGGATCGATTGAAATTGCTAAGAGAATGAAACACGGAAATATTGTCACAATTTTTCCTGACCGCGGCGAAAAATATTTCAGCACTCCTCTCTGGGATTAGCTCTATGAGTGAATACAAGACAATTCACTTTTCGCAAATCGATGATGTAACGCAAATACAACTTGATCATCCGCCTTTAAACGTTATCGGATTTGAAATGATGTCAGAACTTGCGCAGGCAATCGATGAAGCCAAACGTTCGGAGTTTCTTGTGATTGCGTCATCGCTTCCGCATTTTTCAACTGGTGTCGATGTAAAAATTCATACACCAGATATGGCTCCTGAAATGCTAGATCGGTTTCATGATGTGATTCGCAAGTTGTATCACTTTGGAGGCACAACGTTCTGCGCGATCCGTGGATACACGCTCGGAGGCGGAATGGAACTCGCATTATGCTGCGACATCATCGTTGCCGAGCAAACTTCGAAGATCGGTTTTCCTGAGATTACAATCGCATGCTTCCCTCCAGTTGCAACTGTGTTGCTCCCACGATTCATTGGACGAAGAGCGAACATGCTGCTGCTGAGCGGTGAACCAATTACCGCCTTGAAAGCTTTGGAAATTGGAATTCTCGACCGTCTTTATGAAACTGATGATGATTTACAAAAGATGATCAAACAATTTACTTCACTCAGCAAGAATGCACAGCGGTCGTTAAAGACAGTGCTAAGAAAGGCACTGGATTTCGATTTTGATTCAGCGCTTTCAGAAGCAGAAAGAATTTATAAAGAAGAGTTGTTGAAGAGTCCGGATGTCGTTGAAGGTGTTGCGGCGTTTTTGGAAAAACGCAAACCGAAATTCTAACCGCAAAGGCTCAAAGAACTAGACGAAAGCGGGAGAGTGAGCCGGCATTATAACAATCGGCGCAGTAGCCTCGAATTTTACGCCGTCTCTGGATGCGAAGATGGCAGCGAGGACACTCATACTGATAACGCAAGGCGCGGCGCATTGCATTCGTTAAATCATTCAAATGTGGAAAATGTCCTTCCACATCGTTTGCCATTCCAATCCTTTGCAATTCTTTTCTAAATGAAACCCCATGTCCTGGATGTTGAATATGCGCCATCTCGTGCAATAAAACGGCAACAACTTCCGCAAGTGGCCGCCTTTTGAAAAAACTGCTGATTCGAATTAAACGCGCTGAACGATAACAACAGCCCCAGGTTGTAGTCATTCTGCTCGACCATTCACATTCAAATCTTGGAAGCATTCCATCCCAGAAACGCCTGTTGAGTTGATCAAACAAAAAGTTCAATTCATACATGAAATCCAGAAATGGATAAGAACTGAGGAAAGGGAAAGCTGCTTTAGTTTGAGTCCGGATTGCCGGCTGCTTCATTCGACCTCGGCGGGTTGAGGTTGACGCAAATAAATACGAAGTGTTTTGATTTTCTGACGCGACATTTCTTCGACTTTAATCAATGCCCCTGGCACTTCCATCGTGTCCCCAACATGCGGAATGGCACCTAATTTGTGTAACACAAATCCACCAATTGTGTCCACCTCTTCGGTTTCCAATTTTAAATGAAACCGCTCATTAATTTCACCCACCCGAACGCGGGCGCGAACTACAATCTCATTTCCACTAATCTTAAGTATGTCGTGATCCCCAGGATGATGTTCATCGTAAAAATCGCCGATAATTTCTTCAATTACATCTTCCAGCGTAACTAAGCCTGAAGTTCCGCCAAATTCATCCACAACAACGACCATCTGTGTATGTTTCTGCTTCATAAAAGTGAGTAGTTTCACGATAGGCATTTGCTCGGGAACGAAATGGGTTTCCTTCATGATGCGGTTAATTAAAAACGGATTTCCTGCTTGCAACAGAATTACCACATCTTTCATGTGTAAGATTCCAACAATGTCATCAATATCTTTTTGATAGATTGGAAATCGTGTATGTCCTGTGCGGCTTGCGACATCAACAACTTCATCGAGGTTCGCATTAATCGGAATGCAGCTCATTTCGGTTCGGGGAACCATGACCTGGCGCGCAACAAGATCGCCAAACTTGAAGACCTTCGTTAATAAATCCTTTTCGAGCGAATCCAGCGCGCCACCTTGATGGCTTGCATCGATGACTAATTTTAATTCTTCAACGGAATGAACCATCTGGTGACCTTTTGCGGGAGGCAACCCAAGAAGACGCAATCCTGAGTTGCCAATGCCATTTAATACCCACACAAATGGCTTGAAGATCAACATAACAACACGCATTGGCTGTGAGACATAGATCGCGGTCCGATTTGGATATTGAATCGCAACGCTTTTAGGAATTAATTCACCGATGACAACGTGCATCAGCGTAATTAAAGCGAATGCACATGCGACCGCAACAGTATGAGAAGCGACTCCGGCCCAGAAGGTGGGAAGAAAATGAAAGAAAGTCATGAAGACTTCGGCGAGGGTTTCTTCACCGATCCAACCTACCAACAAACTCGCAATCGTAATTCCGAGTTGTGTAGCAGCGATCGCTTCATCAAGATTGTGTGCCAACTTTTCGGCATGTTTGGCAAGACGATTCCCTTTTTTCGCCAGTTCCTGCAGTCTGGTTTTGCGGGCACCGACTAAACCAAATTCTGCTGCAACGAAAAATCCGTTAATAAGAATTAAAACAAAAACGATCGCAAATCGAGTAAGAACTGTTTGCCACGAAAGCGGCTCTATTTCCATCGTCCATAGATAATATACCGCTTCTCAAAAAACGTAATCGTGCTCATGATCTGATCGATCATGATCCTGATCTATAGAAGCAATTCACCTTTCAAAACTGTTACAGCAGTACCGCCAACCCTCACAGTTTGAATGTCATCTCGTGTACCGATAACTTCGATCTGTGCTTTGCCAGGCCGGTTCATCCAATGACCTTGCTCAGCAATAAAGTGTGGCTCTTTGATCAATCCATAGTGCCAGACGTATGCAGCCATCCCGCCTGTTGCTGAACCTGTGAATGGATCTTCAAAAGTGTCAGGTGGAGTGCCGAAGTGCCTTGCCGAGGTGTGTCCTGCTTTTGTGAAGCCTTGAAGACAAAACAGATGCGCGCTAAAAAAATCTGCACGTTTACGCAACTCAGTATAAAGAGAATTATTGATAACAGCCTTTCGCAAACTTTCCTGATTCCGGAGTGGAATCATCAGCTGGGGTGTCCCGGTGCTTACTGTCTGTACTGGAGAATCTGACAAAATGTCTTCAGGTGTGAGCGAAAATGCGCTCGCAATTTCATCAGCTTTATACGTGGATAGAAATTGAGGTTTTAGCTGATTCATTGTAATCAGCACATTGCCAGATGCTTTAGACTCAAGCTCAATTGGAATGACTCCAGCCTTCAACTCCAATGTGACTGTTGTTTTCGTGTCTTTTAGTTTGATTTTCCCCGTTTCTGCAAGCAAATGAATGGTGGCAATTGTAGGATGACCCGCAAGCGGAATTTCCTCAGCAGGCGTAAAGTAGCGTGCGCGAAAATCAGCGACCTCTGAGCGCAATACAAATGAAGTTTCGGAAAGATTATTTTCAAGTGCAATTTGTTGCATCATTGTGGACTGCAGATCATCAGCATTCAAAATAATGGCGCATGGATTGCCTTCAAGCGGTTTATCTGTAAATGCGTCCACCTGGTAAAAGGGATAATGTGGCATACTCAATCCTCCTAATAATTAATGGTATCTGGAATTGCACGAGCAAAAACAGTCACAGTTCAGATTTGAATTTCACAGGTTTTGTAGGGTGTCTTGATTCGTTTAGACTAAAACAATGAAAAAGGTCGTTAACGGACGTTGAGCTTCGCCAGCTCGTGTACAGCCGGATCATTAACAAAGGAGATATTCCAACGAGTGAACAGATTGCGAATTCCGTACATGTGACACAGCAAGAAGTGTTAGATGGCTTTGCGCGTCTGGCAGATGCACATGTCCTTGCGTTGCAAAAGAATGGCGAAATATTAATGGCGATGCCATTTTCTGCAGTGCCAACTCCGTTTGTAATTGATGCACGCGGACGTTCACGTTATGCCAATTGTGCGTGGGATGCGTTAGGTGTTCCAGCGATGCTTCGCAGTGATGGAAAAATTGATAGCGCATGTGGATGCTGCGGAACTGCAATTCATTGTGCAATTCGCCGAGGCAAAGTTGATTACGATGAAGCTGTAGTTCACTTCGCTGTTCCCGCAAAACATTGGTGGGACAACGTTGTCTATACTTGAAAAACAATGCTTTTCTTCCGGTCGGAAGAGCATGTCAGAAACTGGTGCGATCAATGGAAATTACCGCTTGGCGCAATCATGTCAATGGAACAAACCTGGGAGCTTGCGAAAGCCTGGTACACGCCAGACAGACGCAATCCAGACTGGCGACGTTATACCCCCAGCGAAGGACAAGAAATTTTCAAAAACATTGGTCTGACATCACCCTTCTGGAAAATCACGTAAGTACTGAGAATACGGCAGGACGGAAAGAATCCGCCTTAGTCTATAGCCTCTTAAGCGGGCGATTATGAGGACTCAAACAATTCATCTCCAGATTTCTTTCGCAGTAAAAATTTGTTTGATCCTTCTTCTCTCATCGATAACTTTGCACTGTGATCGAGGTGCGAATTCAAGTCCCGATGAAGTTTTAACAGTGGTAACCCGCGCAGATGTTATTGGCATTTTTCCAAATCCGCCAATTCAGCGCAGAGTCCTTCACGCTGGATTTGAATTCGAATGTATTCGAAGGCCTTGTTCGGTTCGGAAGCGACATGAATCCTGAAGCTGCAATTGCTGAAAGCTGGGAAAATCTGGATGACTACACGTGGTCATTTCATCTTCGAAAAGGGATGCGGTTCTCAGATGGGACTCCGGTCCGCGCTGAAGATGTTGTTAGTTCATTGGAAACAGCCTTAAAACGTCCTTTTGTTACTGCTGGTTTCTTATTGCCGATTCAATCTCTCCATACTGTTGGCTCGGACCGCGTGGAAATTAGGACGCATTATCCTTTTCCAATGTTATTGTCCCATTTACCGATTGGATTTATTCTGCCGAAAGATGCTTTACAAAAGAATCCAATTCCCGCTGTTGGGACTGGCCCCTATTCAATAGAACGATGGGATCGAGGTTCTCAATTGATCCTGATCAAAAATCGCTATTTTCGTGGACCAGCTCCTGCATTTAGCAGAGTCCGATTTGTTATCGAACCTGATGCGAATAAGCGGATTGAAGCATTGCTCTCAGGGAAAGCACAGATCGCAGACAACATTCCGTTGGAACAAATTGATCGGCTTCAATCCAACCGAAAAATAAAACTTGTTAGCCGCGCGGGCACACGTGTTTTGTTTTTAACATTTCGAATGGATCGTCCACCATTTTCCGATATCAGATTGCGGAAAGCCATTGAACTTACGATTGATCGCGAAGAACTCGTACGCCGGGCACTGCATGGAAAAGCAGAAGTCGCATCCCAACTGGTACCGCCACAGGTTGCAGGGTACAACCCTGAGATCACGGTTCCGAAAGTAGACCGCGCTCAAGCAAAACGATTACTTGCAGAGGCAGGATTTCCAGACGGAATTTCCATCCGCCTGGATGGAACAAAAGACAGGTATGTAAATGATGTACAGATTATGGATGAGGTCGCTCGTCAGCTTGCTTCTGTCGGCATCAGAGTCACAGTAAATGCAATGCCGAAAACAGAATACTTTCCCTTTATCGCAGAGAACAAATCGGATTTTACTCTGGTTGGCTTTTCATGCGAGACACTGTCTGCTAGTTTGGCGCTCGATATATTGATGCGTTCCCCACATCCGGATAAAAGGATTAATCAAAATTATCAAGGGTTATCAGATCCTGAGTTGGATCGAACGATTGATCTTGCATGGCGCGAACCCAATTTGAAAACACGAAATATGTATTACGGAATTGCATTAAAACGGATCGCAGAAATTCGTGCGATTGTTCCACTTGAGATTCAACCTGAAACGATAGCAATATCCCGTAAAATCAATTGGGAGCCGCCTCTCACTTTCGCACTCCGGATCTACGATGCGAAGCCAGCGAATTAATTCGTATCTCAACTTTTTGATAAATTTTCAATATTTCGTTAAGTTTGTAGTAAGGTACGCAGACTGAAGTCTGCCGAAGGCAGACGAAGCAGTACCGTTAACGTTATAATTACTCCGCAAAAAATGATTGGCGTCAAAATTGCTGCTGTTCTTCAGTAAGGAGGAAGGCATGATACAAATCTATTTAAAAAACTTAATACGATTCTTCATTGCACTTGGTGCAGTTATCTTCTTTCTTTCAGGCTTGAATGCAAATTCAGATAAACGGGTTAACGAATTTAGATTTCGCGTAACGCGCGGCCAGGCAACGTTGCTCTGGTCCATACAGGGACAAGGCAGGTATCTTGGAATGCAAGACGCCATTGCTGTTGACGATTATGATGGCGATGGAGCACCGGAAATTCTTGTAAATGCATATGATGGTACAAGTGCAAGAACGTTTTTCCGAATCGTATCTGGAAGAACTGGACAAGTCATCCGTTCTTATTCGCTTCTTCACAATCGCACTTTTTCCGGAATCGCTGATTTCGATGGTAACGGAAGAAAAGATGTTGTGCTGACAACTTACCTTGCAGAAGTTTCTGGCGATCCTCCTTCTACAACCGGTGGAAAATATCTCATCAGCATTCTAAATCCGGATCTGGGAAGAATTATCTGGAAACGAACTTCACCAGAATTAGAACCTGGATTCGGTTCATCGGTTTCTGTAACTACCGATAGAAATGGCGATGCGATTCCTGATCTTCTGATCTCAAGCCGTTACAATGATGATCACTTGCCGCGCATTCATTTTGTATCAGGACGCGACGGCAAAACATTCCGCTATTTTAATGCGCCTAAAGGCTCATCCTCATTTTTTGGATCGGCCGTTGTAAGTTCTAAAATGAGTCACGATTCAAGAATGGATTTGCTTGTTAGCGACATATTATTTGCGCCGACTCCGACTCGTCTTGAAGCGCGAGTGTGGGCATTCAATGGAGTCACGAACAAAAAGTTGTGGTCGCAGAGCCGTCCTTCTGAAACATTATTTGGCGACAAAGCGTTGCAAATTTCTGATCTGAATGCTGACCAGATTGCAGACTTTGTGGTGTCAGCTCCGAATCAAGGACGTATGTTGCGCGGCGCTGTTAGTGGATTGAATGGAGCCAACGGTACAACTCTCTGGACCAAGACGGGTACCATTGATTCAGGACAATTCGGCAGAGCTGTCGAGATTTTGAAGGACATGAATGGTGATGGCATTTCTGAAATTGCAGTGGGAGCACCTGCATCGTTGCCTCCGATGCTTGCAGGAGGAGTTCCGGGACACTTTACGATCCTGAATGGCAAAGATGGAGATAATCTCGTTTTTGTTGAAGAAATTTTACCGAACAAACGAGCATTCTCCACACATTTCGGAATCCGATTGAGATCCGCTGGAGATTTGAATAACGATGGCCGTGAAGATCTTCTTGTCGCGGCACCTAGATTTGATGCAGATAAAAATAACGGAGAAGCTCTTCCTGGATTGATTGCAGCTTTCAGTTTGAATTAATTATGTCTGTTTGATCAATGCGATCTTTTGTCTAATGGCTCCCAGGTGAAAAGCCATATGAGCAACAACACCTGCTGCGCCCCCAAATGCTTCTACTGAGGAAGACGCTTTTGATCCGATCACTTCGCGCAACTCCTGGTAAGCCTTAAGAATTTCCTCGCGCATTTTTGCCCACTCAGCATCATTAACCGAACTGATATTCCAGCTCTCCTTCCAATCCACCTGTGCATCTTCACCGCGAATAGACATAGCGGATTCACGAAGACTGAAACGAACATGATGCGCATGCGAAGCAATCGATGTCCCAGCAATCTTACGTGAAGCTTCCTCAGCTTTTATGGTTTGCAAAAGACCGATGAAACCGGCTTCAGGCTTGTTATCGGTGAAATAAGTCCATGGCTTATTCGTGTGAACAAAACATTCATCGAGAACTGCTTGTAATTGTCCAATAGCGGTATCGATAGAAACTTGATCCATAGTAGACCTCCACTTTCTATGTTATCCGCAGATCTGTATTTGCTCTAGCAGTTAACGTGACCTAGCAAATAATAAACGACAATAAAAATCAGGATCGTGGAGATAATACCGCCTCCAAGTTTCCAGGAAATCAAACTGGCCAAACAACCTCGCGCGGGACCTTGCATAAGTTAACACCTCACATTCCGAAGATAGGCATGAATGTGTGTGTGTCTAGCTGGAATAATGATGGATCAAAATACCTAACTTTTGATAGTGCTGCGGTTAGTGAAGTCTTTTTATAATCAAATCGTTGATTGGAGGTGTTTATGTTTACTTTCAGAAATGCAATTTTGATCCTGGCGCTTTCTGCTTTCCAACTTCAATGTGGAGTCTTATTTGAATCACCAGGTTTAACAGGAAGGTTATCGCCATTCGATGAAGCTGGAGTTCCGATTTCCTTCACCAGGGTTCAGTACGTATATTCAGGCCAGTTCAGCGCAAGCGCGAAAGGCCAGCCAATTTACTCCGTAAGTTTTTTGCAGACACAACGTGGATTTATTTACATCGGCGATCTTAAGATTAAAGGCAAGATTACACCTTCAGTTGCTGGAAGTCAGATTCCTTCAAAAATGCGGATTGCGCTTCGTCTTAAGAACCCGCAAAATGCGTTGCTTCGATCAAAGAATTTTGATCTAACCGTCGGCGCTGATGGAGTGATTCTTTTGCAGACTTTCCGTCACCGGGATGCAATTATTTTTGGACCCAAAGACGTTCTTGAAGTGAATGTTATTAGTGTGGACAAAGCATTCCCAGCTGGAACGGCGAATTTTACACTCAATTATGTTCCACCTGTGCCTGGAACTTAGTTGTTTTAGAGTGTTCCTGAACGCGATTTGGAAAGAATGTACATCATCAGTCGTTTAAAGCGTTCATATTGTCTGATCGCTATCTGTCTCTTTATTTGATTCAGGTAAGCCAAAAACGATATCCCTGAATATCGTGAGGACATTTCCAAGAACCTATCCAACCCTTCGTGTCGCGTATAGTCATGAAAAGCCATCTTTAGCACCCCCGACCTTTCAACGTTTGAAGATATGCCGCGTTTATCATTGCGCTATCGTAATCGTAACAAATTTAATGCACCCTGAGAGATTCGAACTCCCAACCTTAGCCAAGTGAGTCTCCGCAATCCTTTTTAGTTTTTTTTCGCGTTCTGGCTTATCAGGTGCAAGTGGTTTGTGTTCGCGTTATCCCACCCGGGCGCGGGGCCTGGCTCACCTAGGCTTCCAGCCGCCATATAAGATCGAGTTTCTCTTTTCGGGTAAGTCGTTTGAGCTCGTGTTCGCGCTTCAAGGCCTTACTCAGCGTTTTACAATCTTCAGAATATACGAGAACCACTGGCCGGCGAGTCTTAGTATAATGGGCGCCATATTTTGAAGTATTATGATCGGTCAATCGCTTATTAAGATTATTAGTGGCACCTATGTAGAAAGTCTTGTCGGAACACTGCACTATATAAACGTAGTATTTCATTAACGAAATATACTTCTTCGGTATTTTACGTACAGATTTCTAGTTTATATCTGGTCAACTGACTATTTCTTCTTTCCACCGCGGGCCATTTTAGCTCGGCTGGCGTCACCATCCTTATCCAAAAAGTACATGTATCCTTTCTCGCGCTTAACACCGGCTTTGGCGACTTTCTCGGGTTTCTTCTTTCCGCCCTTTGTGCCAGTTCGCGCCATGGGCGCCCTCGCCACGTCACCATCTGTATCAATGTAGTAAAGAAATCCTGATTCCCGCTTTACTCCGAGCTTCGCAACCTTCTGTTGAGCCACATGACCTCCATAATATATTCCTACGATTATATCCGATCTTCATTGCCGGTTACGATTAATTCTGGTGAGCAGTATGATGGAACGGGAAAAAGGAATGAAGTTGAATAACCCTCCGAAGCATCTTATCCAGCAAACAATAAATATCTACAAAGAACAAGGAAAGGATATTTAAGCTCTTTGAAGCTACGAATTATTAACTTGTTCTTAAACGGATAAAACAATCCTTGCGCGTTATGCTTCATCTCTTGATGTAAGTTGTTGAAATAATGCACCCTGAGAGATTCGAACTCCCAACCTTCTGATCCGTAGTCAGGTGCTCTGTCCAGTTGAGCTAAGGGTGCACACAGATTGCTGAATGTAAATTGCGGATTTCACATAATAACAAACGAACTGAGGGGCTGCAACAGCGTTGGTGATGGGGCTTTTTAACGCAGAGGTCGCCGAGGTTTTTCATTTTTAGCTCGGCGTACTCGGCGTTGAAAAAACTATGCGCAAGCTAGCTGGGTGAGTTGGCTGGAAATTCTCTGCAAATGGATGACGAGAGCTGCGAAGTTTTTCCAATTCTTGGTATGAGGACGGACTGTATCAAACAATTCAGTAAGGACTGCGGATTGTCGTGCTTGCGGGCTATCCATAATCTGAAAAATGGCATCCCGTGACCAATCATCAATGAGCTGACATTCGATGATTTCAGCATCGCCAAAAACATCGACACTTAAATCCATAAGTTGATCGGCGATCTTTTTAACTTCATCCGGATCGGTTCCTTCTTCATGAAGATGATGAGCTGTTGCCAGTGAACAGAGTCCATTTAATCCCTTGATCCAATCGCCTGAATGATCAAAGAAACCATCTTTCAAATAACCAGAAGGTCTAATCTTCCTTAAATCTATCTCTTCTAAATTCATGGCAGCACCTCATCAAGTCCTATTTCCCTCCACTCTCAAGGCCCCTAATGAATCTGCTTTTTAACATCCTCGAGTCTTTTGTTGATTCTCGGCATAGTTCCGTGATTCCATTGAGGTCCACCTAATGGAACATCTTTCAAGCTTCGCAAAAGACGATCCATAGCATGCCGCTTTTGCTCTGCCCCAAAGGAACTATCAAGAATCGATTCACATTCGTGGCCAAAAAAAGCCTCAACAATGTCAAACAAACAACATTGATAAATATCCTCTTCTTTTCGTGACTTCTTTTGGGCTTTCAAATTATCCGGCTGTTCGACTTCATCAATGTGAATGTTCACCATTGTTTCCAGTCTCTGCCAGAATGGACCTTCTGTCTTTGCAATTTTCAAAATTGATTCAATCGCTTTCCTGTACGTTTCATCGATGTCTTTCAAACGCTGAAAACACATCGTAGATTCAGGCCGGTAAGGCGTCTTTAACAACGGGGATCCTCCTACTAACTCCATATTACCGGATATTCCCACATTAATTTATCGGAAACTTATCCAGAAGGTTGCTAGACCTTGATAAACAAATTGTAGTTCGCGAACGTCTAATACTGCCAGTAGAATATACGTAATGAACTTACGAAGCGATGACTCCGCCCTGAAAGTTCTTTTTTTGCTGTCACTTGCAAAAGCCGGATTCCACCTATTGACATCACAAGGATACGGATATTTCCGCGACGAATTCTATTATCTTGCTTGCAGTGAGCATCTTGCCGCCGGATATGTAGATCAACCACCTTTTTCCATTTTTCTCCTCTGGTTGAGCAGGAATGTGCTGGGTGATTCGCTACTTGCCCTTCGCTTTTTACCTGCAATCGCAGGTGGGCTGACGATCTGGTTCACAGGGAAAATGGCGCGAGAACTGGGTGCAACGACATTTGGTGTACTGCTTGCCGGGTTATCTGTCTTCGCAGTCCCATCATTCCTCGGAAATAATCACTACTACTCGATGAATAGTTTTGACGTGCTTTTCTGGACAATCGGATCCTTCCTATTCATACGGATTCTGAAAAATGGTCTACCCCGGGATTGGATCTTACTGGGGTTCATTTTGGGATTTGGTTTACTCAATAAGATTAGTGTCTTATGGTTCGGGGCTGGAATTTTTGCAGGTCTCCTTTTGACGCAAGCACGAAAATATTTTAGAACCCCTTGGCCCTGGATCGCTGCTGCAATTGCTGTTGTTTTGTTTTCTCCTTACATAATCTGGCAAATCCAAAACGATTGGCCCACCCTGGAGTTCATGAAGAATGCAACGCAAGAGAAAATGGCAGGCATTTCACCCTATGAATTTTTGCTTGGTCAGATTGATGAAATGAACCCATTTCTTTCGCCGATCTGGCTGCTGGGTCTGGTTTTTTATTTCGTTCTACCAGCGGGACGTCCCTATCGTGCTTGTGGATGGATTTATCTCACCGTGTTTGTACTTTTAATTGCCAATCAAAAAAGCCGTCCGGGCTATCTGGCTCCAGCATATCCAATGTTATTTGCGGCAGGCGCAACAACGATCGCTGTATGGATCGATGCATTCCACGTTAAATGGCTGAGGCCGGTTCTTGCAGTGCTTGTCATCGGCGCTGGCATTATTGTTCTTCCTTTTGCTGTCCCAGTTTTGCCGGTTGAAAAGTACATTGCTTACGCAAAATGGATTGGAGTAGAACCATCCACGGAAGAAAAAAAGGAAATTGGCTCTCTTCCTCAGTTTTATGCTGATATGTTTGGTTGGAATGATCACATAACTGAATTGTCACGTGTCTGGAATCAATTAAGTCCGGAAGACCGCAAACAGTGCAGAATTTTCGGTTCCAATTATGGCCAGGCGGGAGCGATCAGTTTTCTTGGAAGGGAAAAGGGGTTACCCGTCGCAATCAGCAGTCACAATAATTACTGGCTCTGGGGACCCGGAGATTTTAACGGGGAATGTTTGATCACAATGGGCGGCTCGGTAGAGTCGAAAAAAAGATATTTTGAAACGGTTGAAGAAGTTGGAAAAATTGATTGCGACTATTGCATGCCTTATGAAGATAATAAAATCGTTTATCTATGCAGGCAGATTAAAATCCCTGTGGCAGAAACCTGGCCAAAACTGAAGCATTATGATTAGGTAGTTTTTCTTGGGGCGGCGCCGCGGAATAAGAGAAAACCTAGAAACGCAAAAGCAATCACAGCAACTAAATCCATATCCCAAAGGAAACGGAGATATTTGTATCCGAAAGCGATTGCCATCGGCAAACCGGTATTATCATCATCAAACATCATGGCAGGAACAAAGTGCAGGAATGCACCCAACACTCCGACAAGCGCGCCGCCTGCGATTAGACCCGATGACATAAGAGTTCCTTCAGCTTCTTCCACATCATCAGGCGTGCGTTTGTAAGAACGGTCCGCCATTTTGCGGATCAAACCACCGACATAAATTGGAAGCGTTGAAGAAATCGGCAAATAGACTCCTACCGCAAAAGTTAAGGAATGTTCACCCATTAACTCAATAAATAACGCGATACAAACTCCAATTAATATGAGATCCCACGGAAGTTTTTGTTCAAGCAAACCTGAAATGAGAACGGACATTAAATTTGCTTGAGGCGCAGCAAGTTCTCTGCCTCCAATCCCATCAACTCGACGTTTTATAGCCATCCTGGTGTTTTTATCAACGAGATAATTGCCGGGTTCAACACCTTCTACATCAGTTACTTTCGCAAGCAAATAATATTTACCATCTTTACCTTTGATTTCCTCAGCGTGCTGCATGGCGATTGCGGGCGGACTAAATGGTGGGATAGGAGTTTCTTTCGTCTGGCTTTCATTTAACAAAAGCATCGTGTAACCAACGACACTCGCGGACGCAATCACACCAATCAGAAGTCCAAGCTGTTGAGCGCGCGGCGTTGCACCAACAAGAAATCCGGTTTTTAAATCCTGTGCTGTCGTTCCAGCATTGCTGATACAAACGCAGATCACGGCTCCAATAACAAGTGCAAGATACGTGTATTCCCTGCCTTTCATATCGAAGGCAAGAAAAAGAAAACAAGTTGCCATCAGAACGGCAATTGTCATTCCTGAAAGCGGACTGGATGAGGATCCGACAATTCCTGTGATACGCGCGGACACAACAGAAAACAGAAAGCCAAAAATTACGATTAAAAATGCACCCAATAAATTCACGCGAAATGTGGGATAGAGCCAGATAAATACTACGAGTGCCAGCGAACCAAAAATTACTACTGTAAGCGGAGTATCGCGTTCAGTGCGAAGCATCAGTGAGCGATCACCGCCGCGAATTCCTTCACCTGTAAGCTGGCGGAATGAAGCACTCAACGAATCCCAGATAGCGGGCATTGCACGGAACAACCCAAGAACACCACCTGCCGCAACAGCGCCAGCACCGATATAACGGATATAGCTGCGCCAAACCTCACCGAACCCCATTTCAGGAAGAATGCTGGTTCCAGGATAAATTGGACTTGCGGCATTCTGGCCTGCAAATACTAGAATCGGCCCCAGAACAAACGAAGAGAGCAGTCCGCCGGCACACATAATCAAAGAAGTACGATAACCAATGATGTAACCGACTCCCATTAATTCAGGAGCCACATCCATCGCGATTGTGGAACCTTTATAAAATGGAAGATCACGCCCGGGCGAAGGTTTCCAAAATCCGAATAATGAAGGAAGCGCTTTAAAGAGTGCGCCGATTCCCATGCCTTTGAAAATTTTCGCAGCGCTTGTGCCTCCCACTTCACCTGCTTTTAGAATTTCTGCGCAAGCAGTTCCTTCCGGAAAGCGTAAATTGCCGTGCTCTTTCACGATCAAATACCGGCGCAAAGGAATCATCATCAACACGCCAAGCAATCCACCGGTCAGTGCGATTAACAATGTAATTTTTGGATCAAGCGCATAACCAAGAAAGATCAAGGCAGGAACTGTAAACACAACGGCTGCGGCGATGGATTCACCTGCAGAACCTACTGTTTGAACAATGTTGTTCTCAAGGATTGAGGATTTGCCGAGCACTTTTAGAATCGTGATGGCCATGACTGCGATTGGAATGGATGCAGATGTTGTGATGCCGACTCTGAGCCCGAGATATACCGAAGCTGCGCCGAATACGATTCCTAAGACCGCACCCAAAAGAACGGCACGACATGTAAATTCAGGTAAAGAAACTTCGGTGGGACGTAAGGGCGAAACTCGGATTTTTGCAGCGGTTCCGCTTCGATTGCCATCGGGATTTGTTCGTGCGGTAGGGTGACTCTCGCGGTCGCCCGTCAATTGCGACCAGAATTTTCGGCGGCTCAATGCTGCCCCTACGATTTTCGACAACTCACATTACAAGAATACCGGGCGGTTGTCTATTTCTTTACCGCAGAGAAGCTAGATACGCGATCTACAAACATTGATTCAGGAATAGCACCTTCAATGACTTCATGTTCATTGATAACCGTTCTTGGAACGGCCATAACTCGATATTGCCTGGCAAGATCTGGAAATTCCGTCGCTTCGATGGCTTCTGAAGTAATGACATCACTTTCCATCGCCATCCAATGTGACAGCACAACGGCTGACGGGCAATGTGGTCAGCCAGGTGTGACAAATACCTTCAGATTTACCGGAATTTTATTTGCTTGAATCTTTTGCCGCGACTCCGGACTGAGTCCTGATTGACGCCTGCCAATCGATACAATATCTTCCAGTACGCTTGCAAATTCATAACCTGCAGGAATTCCCAAAAAACGGATTCCATAATCACGGTCTCCCTCTAGAATCGTCGTAGGTGCCCGTGTAACTTTATATTGCTCTGCTTTTTCATGGTCTTTTTGCAGATCGTAGACTTCAAAAATTAATTTTGTTGAAAGCTTCGATAATTCACTCAGCAACGCTTCTGTATCATCACAAGTTTCACAATCCGTTTGCGTAAATAAAATCATCTTTACCGGTTCTGTAACATCATCCAGACGTTTACGAATTTCAACTTCATCTTCTGGTGTAAACAATGTTTTTCTCCATTACATATATTATTGTAATCTTGTGAGCTCAGGTTACCACTTGCAACATAAGCTTCTTGATGAAATTCTTCCCAAGTATGATGTTTCTGCAAAATATTCAATCCGTGTAAATGCTCCGCCTGAACGGATCTATCGAGTTCTTGATGAAGGACTTCCTGTTGGGGCACTTACAAAACTTTTGATGGCTTTGCGCGGCTTGCCACGTTTATTTCGAAAAAGTAGAACAAGCACAACTTCTGAGAACGCATTCTACAGACTGAAGCAGCTTGAGAACCGGGAAATTGTAATCGGGATCATCGGGCAATTCTGGAAACCAGTTTCGGTTCCGATAAAGATTCACAGTTTAGATGAATTCTTAAATTTCGAAAAAGATGGCTTCTGCAAAGCAGCTTTAAACTTGAGGATTGAAGAACAAAAACCAGGATTGTGCGATGTCATTACTGAAACGAGAGTGTTAAGTTACGGCAGTGCAATTTCGTCTTTCAACGAATATTGGCGTGTTATTGCACCGTTCAGCGGATTGATCCGGCGTGAAATTTTGAGAAAGATCAAATCGAAAGCAGAACGAAAGTCGGCAAAACGTTAAGGCTCAAAAGAGCACAACGAACCGATCGGTGCACCTGCAGGAGTTTGAACCGGCACAGTGAATTTTACGCGCGTTGGATCCTGCTTAAAAAGTTCAATCTGGGAAAGCGAGAATTGTAGATGCGCTTTTTGATCCAGATTCGAAACTGCAGCCAGTTGACCACCAATCCATTTCCTTAATGATTCAATCTGTGAGGCTGCGATTGCGCGCACTTGATTGCGTGCTTGATCGTTCGATGAAAGCCACATCAGCCGGTTCAGAACAATCGTATCAACAGCGCGGCGGATTTCACCATTTAAGTCCGTTGAATGAGGCGCTTTCCATGTTGATTTCATCAGCGCATCAACGACTTCAATGAACCCGGGATACGCCTTATCTCTTCCATGATACTCAATCAATCTTGCCGCGCGTTCAGGATTCAAAATCAAATTCACAGTCATCGTAGACGCAGTTTCTGCAGCGGAAAGCGGATCAAATGCAGGCGCAGTTCGAAGTTGAAAATGTTCACGATCGCGTTCGTAACCATCAGGAGTTGGTGGAATTAATCTAAGAATGTTCTCAGGTAATGCAAGAGCCTGGGGATCCAGAGTTGCAAGCAACGATTTCAATGCACGCCGTTGCTCATCAGCCGGCACAATCTCGACTGGTTTTTGATTATCTCCGCGAAGCGCATATGTATAATCCAGGCCTCCAAGCACTTTAGCCGCAGAAATCAGTTGATAGCGATGAAATAGATACATCGGTACAAGTGCATTTTCCAAAGTAGATAATGGCGCGCCTTCGCGAATATTTTTTTCCGAAAAATTCCCAATGGCTCGTTCACGGATTTTCATAACACGATCCAATTCTGTGACTGCATCCGGATTGTTGTCCCAGAGATGAGTTCGCGGATGGGAGCTATTGTCTGGACGCGCATCTTGATCGGTTAAGAAAATGACGTTACGAGCGATTCCGTTTTGTAGAATTGCATCAAGCTCTTTTCGTTCATCCGTATTTTTTGGAAAGTCCTGATATCCATATGCGATTGCAATTTTGTCCCACTCTCCCATACCAATTGCATACGCTTGTTGTAAATCCAATGAGCCATCTTCCTTTATAGATACGAGCGGATGAGGATAATCCATAACCGAGGCTCTATTGTTGGTACTTGCGATGTAGTTATGGTTCAGGCCCAATGTGTGTCCCACTTCGTGCGCTGAAAGTTGCTTCAAGCGTGAGAGCGCCATCTGCAACAAAGCCGGATCGGGTTGTTTGCCTTTTTCATATGGAGCCAGCAGCCCTTCCGCAATCAGATAATCTTGACGCACGCGCAAAGATCCAAGACTTACATGTCCTTTGATGATTTCACCCGTTCGAGGATCCGCAACGACATTTCCATAGGACCAACCGCGCGTTGCGCGATGAACCCATGTAATCACGTTATATCGAACATCCAGCAAGTCGGCGCCTTCCGGAAGCATCTCAACGCGAAAAGCGTTTTGATATCCTGCCGCTTCAAATGCTTGATTCCACCACCGCGCACCATCAAGCAAAGCAGACCGGATCGGTTCCGGCGTACCAGAATCGAGATAGTACACAATTGGTTTTACTGCTTCACTGACTGCAGCAGAAGGATCTTTCTTTTCCAAACGATATCTGCAAATCCAGCGTTTGCGAATTGATTCTTGAACCGGAGTTGCATAATCCATAAATGTGATTCCAAAATAGCCGGCACGCGGATCGAATTCGCGCGGCGTGTATCCTGGTTCCGGTAAATTCACGAATGAATGATGCTGCCGGACTGTAATATTTTGCGGAGAAGGAACGACCTGTTTCACAAAATCGCCAGGCTCGCTGCCTGTAAATGTCAAAATACTTTCCACTTCTGTGTTCAATGGAAAATTCTTTGTGTTCGGAAGATAAATTGCTGAACGAGAAGCTTCCAATGCAAATGTACCTTGCTTTGTTTCCTTTAACTGACCAACAACGTGATGCGCATCACGAAGAAAGAACTCTGTAGCATCAACAAGCACATTTCCGTTTTGTTCGGAAACGGATGTAAATCCCCATAAAACTGATTTCGCAAATGATTCATCCACCGCACGTTTTTCAGCTGGATCAGAAGTATTGGCTCGATAGGAATAATTTGGCTGGATCAAAAGGACACGAGGGCCCGAGCGCCAAAAATAAACGATTCTGTTTTCACCAATTTGACCTCGGTCCAAACCGATGTCATTGGATCCGATTCCCGCAGGAAGGGCATTAATGTAGATAAATTCTTTTTCCCATTTGTCGATCTCTAAATAGATTTTCCCGGTTGTTCGTCCCAATAAAATGTAAAAAAGCCAGAATACTTTTTCATTGAAGAAACTTTGGCATCAATTGTTGGCAGTTTCTCAGCATATAAAACTGATGAAGCGAGAACGAACACTAAACTCAAAATTGCATTTTTCATATTGTGCGAATTATACATGCTTCGTGTCATGGCGGTTAACTAAAAACATCGGAAAGAAAAATCTCGTCCCCCGATTTTCAAAACATCACCATCGGCTAAATAGCCGGCTAATGTTTCTTCTCCGTTATGAAGAATTTCACCGGCTTTATCGAGAGTCTGAAAGGCAAATCGATCGTTATGATAGAAAATGCAAACTTCATAATCTGTGCGAACGCTGTTGATAACGACATTACTATCCGGCTTTCGGCCGATATAAAACGGCGTATGGATCTGCTCTTCCAGATTTTTACCATTATCGACCCATCGCAGGAATCCTGTCTTAGCAGGAGGCGGCAAAGGTTGCGCACGGCGCAGTTCTCTGCCTTTTCGCGCGATAATAATAAAGGCAAAAACTGAGACCAGAAAAACGAAAATTATGACAATCCAGAACATAGACGACGTTGCGGTTAAGTTAATTCTTACTGGGCTGAGTCAAGAACCCATTTCTGTTTCCGGTAGGAAAACATCAACATGGTCGACCCTTTACCATAGGATTTAGATTCATTATCTGATTCTAAAAATTTTTCAAACGTAACAATAACTTTAGCTTGATAAGGCACACGTGCATCGCCGGTTTCAATTAATCCATAAAATGCTTTTTGCAAATCATATTCAATGCGCATGCCAAATTGAGTCCCTTTACGCGGTGTTTCGGCCTTTTTTCGGACATCCCGAATCGCTTCTGCTAAGGCTGGTTTGATTTCAATCTTCATCATATCTACAGTCATTTTTTGATCTTGGGGCTTTGTTTGCGGTGCCTTTATCACTTGCTGCTCTTTTAGTTCATGCATCTCAGACTGCAACTGGCGAATTTGAGTCTGAAGTTCTTTATTTTGTTGCGCGAGATTCTGCACTTCATTCTGAAGTTTTTCGACGCGAGGATCTTTCTCAGCACTTCTGGAGCATGAAAGCACCATCAAAAGACTCAAAGCAAATGAGGGAAAAAATATGATTGAAAATTTCATGAGGTGGGGTTCAGAAAATCAGGGCCGGGAATTCCAATAAAGGATGTTCCCGGCCTTCTTAATTGCAGTCAATTTGTAAAACCTATTTCATCTTTTGAACCATCTTACTTAACTGCTTTCCTGCCTTAAATTTGGGAACACGCTTTGCAGCAATCTTGATCACCTGTCTCGTTTTTGGATTAATTCCTTTTCGAGCTTTGCGCATAACGGCGCCAAAGGTGCCAAAACCAATCAACGCTACTCTCTGGCCCTTTTTCATCGCATCAGAAATGCTATCTAGGGTCGCCTGAAGCGCTGAATTAGCTTGCTTCTTGCTGAGCTTAGTCTGTTTCGCTATGGCGTCAACCAATTGGGTTCTGTTCAACGACTTTCCTCCTACTTATAAATATTCAATTATTGAACCAGTGCATTCTACCACAGGCATTAGAAATGCAAGTGGCCCTGCATCTTGCTTCTTGCATCCTGTATCTTGAATCCTGTATCTTGTATCTTTCCTTTTTGGCGGTATCGTCTAGGGGACTAGGACGGGTGGTTCTCAGCCATCAAACCGGGGTTCGAATCCCCGTACCGCTACTTCAAATTTCTTTGAGCGTTTTCGGTGAGATAAAATTATTCGGCGATGTAGAGGTCAGAGTCTTTGCGGAATCGATCGTAGTAAATTAATTTTCCATCACGCGACCAATCAAGATTTCGTGAATATCCATCTTGATCAAAACTTTTTAGATCCACTCGCTTACCACTTTTGAAATCAATCAACGCAAGCATCGCACCTTCAGGTTTGTTGCCAATGAGTGCTGCAGCAACTTCTGTGCGAGGTCTTACCGCAAAGTCGTAACATCCTGTCAGGATTTGTGAAATCTTATTTTCCTTGATTGCCCACAATGAGACTGATCCATCAGCAGCAAGCCAGCAAATTCTAGAATTGTCTAACCAGAAGGAGCGAATGATCCGAAGTTTATTTGGACGAATAAATAAATCCTCTTCTTGCTGTGTTTTCAGATCCTTTAGTTTATATACCATGCTGTCTGCTCGCCGGACTGCATAGAACAAAAGCCTTTTGTCAGGAGAAGCTTCGTACGGTAGAACTGTAGTGCTGCCAAGATCGATCGAAGTTCCATCCTTTAGATTGATCTGCGCGAGCCCATGCTCAGACTGTTCGAGGTATATATAAGAACCATCCTGGGATACGGCAAAAGTGAATGCTGCAGGAAGAGATTGCATTAGAGTGGTCGCAACATTGGAGCCTTGTATGCCCCATTTCAAATCGAATCCTTTGCCTTGTTCGCTTAAAAAGGCAAATGAATCTCGCGAAATAATGCGCGGATAAAAACTTTTTGCCACAGCAGTTGAACGATTCGATTCATTCACCGCATCAGGATTAATAGAATGGATCTCACTTAAATTGGATTGTCTATAGTAGACAAAATCCGTTCCGTTTATTGCCGGTGAAGGATTAAAGTCATCCCCTTTTCCTCGAGTGATCTGTTCCATCTTTCCGTCCCGATCGGTTTTCCATATTTTGAAACTATTAGTCCGATTTGAGGAAAACAATATGGAATCAGTAACCCAGCTCCATGAGGGACTCTGATCAAAAGCATCCTTTGTTAAGATTTTTTTCTCACCTGATTCAACGTCAATTAGAAGCAACCCATGACTTGAACCGATATCGGCTTCGGCAACGATTTCAGTTCCATCGCGTGAGAATGAAGGATGAGCAAGTCCTTTCTCACTTTGAAGGAGAGTTGTGGTTTTTTGTTCTTTCCAATCCAAAACAATCAAACTTCGTGAACTTGCTTCAGCAGGAGTTACATAGCAAATTTTTGTGCCATCAGGAGACCATTGTCCATCAATAGCTTGATCAGCAATTTTTTGTGGAATTCCACCAGTAGGTGCGACTATGAATAATGTAGAAGGAACTCCTGGACCTTTATAAGTGAATAGAATCTGATTGCCATCAGGAGACCATTTGGGATTTTCCTCGGTCCCTGGACTTTGAGTGATTGCGATTGGTTGAGTTGCAGAAATTTGCCGTACGTATATTTCCCAATTGCCTGTAGAATTCGCAACATACGCAATAGTATCGCCGGATGGTGAGATCGCTGGATCGCGTTCGATTTCCGGTGTTGCAGCGACTGAACGATCAAGCCAGGATGATTTCGACGTTTTGGCTGGTCCTTGACCCTTTGGAAAAAAGAAGAGTCCGGCTCCCAACAAAATAACAACACCCGCAATAATCGCAACAAGATTTCTGTGTTTTTTTAATAAACCCGGTGTTGCCGCTATTGATGGTACATATTGTGCCGCTATTGATTGACTTTGTCCCGGTAAAGAACGCGAAGTTCGCGATAAGCCACGTAACTCAGATAAGACTTCTTGTGCGCTTTGATAACGACGCAATGGTTCGGAACTCATGCATCTTCTGATAATCCGTTCTGCTTGATTTCCATTTCCGGCAAGGATAGGAAGTGGTTTTATTTTTGATTGTTCAATATCTTCCATCAATTGATCCTGAGATCCGGTATCAAATGGAATCCTTCCCGTAAGCAGCGAATACAAGATTGCGCCAAACGAATAAAGATCAGATAAAGGTGATGGAGGCTTTCCTTTTACTATTTCAGGCGGAGCAAAACATAAATAAGAAAGAGTTAAGTCTTCAGCTTGACGCGGAGCAGCCAGTGGGTAGATCTGGACAAAACCATCTGTTTCAACATGAACCTGATCGGGATAGACTCCTCCGTAAATACGGTTTTGTTTGTGATGGCTATCAATGATCCGAGCTAGATCGACACCGATGGCAAACACTTGATCAGGAACTAAAGGCTTACCAGCATCAAGAATTTGGTGCAGAGTTCTGCCCTTGCTACTCATACCCGAGTCTCCCTCCTCGCCAATCCTATTCTACCAAAAATCACAGGACGTCGTGAAAAAGGCCTCCTGAGTCATTATAACCAGTGAATTGCTTTTAATGGTTAGAAACTGGAAGTGATTGAAGAATAAAGTGATACGAAACTCTATTTCACTTTCTTTTCAGTCTTTATTTCTTCCAGCTTTTTCGTAGCGTAACTATTATCCGGATCCAAATTGAGGACATCCTGGTATCTGGCTTTTGCAAGAGCATACGTTCCGGTTGAGTAGTACAAATCTGCGATATCACGGATCGTTTGTGGACTGTTTGGATCGATCTCAAGTGCTCTTTTGTAAGCTTCCATTGCTTCCAGTCTGAATTTCGGATGCGTTGCAAATGCATTTCCCATCAATCGATAAGCGCGAGGATCCTTTTTATGTGAAAGTGTTTTGTGGCAATATTCCACGGTTGCCCAATAATTTTTTTGATGGAAACTCTCAAGAGCGCAGTTGTAATAATACTTTGCAATTTCAGCCGGAGAAGATTGAATTTTTGTGGCAACTGGATCCAGCTGAGGAGCTGAGTCTTGCACAATTGGTGCGGGAGAAGGAGCTTTCGATGGAGTCTTCGGCAACGGACTCGGCGTGGGTTTAGCAGCAACTGGAGGCGATGGAGGTTTCGCTGCTGGAGTTTCAGCAGGTTTTGGAGGAGGCTGCACTTTTGATGCTGGAATTTCTACTGGAATTGAAACGGGCCTTGCGGGTCGTTTCGGAATTTCTTTTACTGCTACAGGCTCCGCTTGAACCTCTTCAATTTTTACTACATCACAGCATAAAAAGAGATAGATAAGTCTATAAAATTCTTCTTCACGAAGACCTGTAATTGGAAAAAGATCTGCAAAGGATATTTGATCCTCGAAGCGGAAAAGCAAGAAAGTATCGGATGACTTCATTTTTAATGCCATCAGATTCTTCTGAAAATCGTGGCTCTTTCGAATACGGCATTTACCCCAGAACAAACGACGGCGAATGAAGTTGTAGTCAGCGGTTTCTTTAACTCCACGCACAAGGGCATCACTTAAAGGAATTTGGATCATCATGCGCGCAGGAGTTTGGCTCGACTCGAAAATCACTTCACCTACAAGCCAGGAAAAAAGTCCGTTTAGAATTTTCCACGAAAGTTCTTGCAATTCAGAACGAAGCTTTGTTTGCCCTTCCGGCGGTAGCTCGCCTAAAGCTGTTGAATAATTCATGTACAAATCAATTGACTTGTTTCCGATTTCACGAGCTTTTTTCGGACTGATCCGATTTTTCTCAAGAAGAAGTTCCAGAAAATTTTCGCCTTCCTGGTTTGAAAGTACGCCAACAATCTTTCCATCTTCGACAAAAATATTTTTGTATAAATCTTTCCAGCTTAATGTCAGTTTGCCTGAAAGATTCTTTCGAACAATTTCTCCAAGCACTTCGGCAAATGGCTGATCGTAAAGAAGTCCACGAAGAATAACCTCGGCTTGAGCCGGAGGAACAATTTCTTCAGTGACGGTTTCAGCCAACATTGATCTGCGGGCAGTTTCAAGATCCCGAATCAAATCAGAATAAGAATTGTAGCGGCGCGATAAATCAGTCGAGATCATTCCTTGAATGATTGTGTAAAGTTGACTCGGAACATCTGGATCCAGGGATTCACGCGGAGGAAGACCTTGATGAAATTGATTGTAGAGAATCTCGACAAGCGAACCACCAGCAAAAGGAGTTCTACCGTAAAGCACCCTAAAAAAGGTAACGCCAAGAGAATAAATATCTGAACGAAAATCGGTGCGGCCTTCCTGAACTTGCTCCGGTGCTATATATAAAGGAGTGCCGGCAATGACCTGCGGACCTTCTTCAATCTCGCGAGATGTACGCGCAAGACCAAAGTCCACAATCTTCAATCGTTCATTTTCAGCAATCATCAAGTTGGATGGTTTAATATCTTGATGAACAATTCCCCGTTTGTATGCCTCATCAAGACCGATCGCAACCTGCATCGTGTACGATACTGCCAGTTCTGGATCTAATTTCTTTTTTTCCTGCAGGAGATCTTCAAGCGATCCACCGGGCATGAATTCCATGCAAAAGAAAGGTGGTTTGTGATTTTTATCAAGAAAATAAATCAGCGCAATATTCGGATGAGAAATGCTTGCGAGAATGCGTGCTTCCTTTTGAAAACGTTCCAGGTAATCTGGATCGGGAGCCAGCGCCTGACTGATTACTTTGATCGCAACAGGACGATCCAATTGATCGTCAAATCCTTTATAGACTCTACCCATCGAACCAGCACCGAGCATGGTTACGACTCTGTAAGGACCGAGTCTCGCAGGAATGCTTGTTTCTTCTTCTCCGCCTCCGATATCAAATTCAGGATGAGTCCGCTCAAGCGCAGATCCAAAACCAGCACTCAATGCTTCGGCAGCCGCATCACCAAATTCCCATGCTTCTTCTTTTCGAAGTACTCCATGGATCTGTCCGTTTTCTTGAATCGCTGCATTCATTTCAAATTCTGCGATAACGCCATTTCCCTTTCGGATTGAAAAGCTTCCTCTTAGTTTCTGATTTGGCTTTCCATTTTTTATGAATTCTTCGAAATCCTGCTTTCCAGCACTGTGAAGTAATTCGCCAAGCTGAAGATGAATTACATCGTTTTGTTCATACTCAAGCAAATCAGTAATGGCACGATTTACGTGTAGGAATTTCCCGTCACCATCAAGTACGAAGACAACATCTGCAAGATTTTCTTCCAGAGCAAGTTGATCTGCTTGAATCATTTCAGGCAAGACAACGGATTCACGCTCAGCAATGCGGGTTAGCGCATTTTTTACTGTTGCAATCAAGTTGGAAACGTAGTTCTTATCCTTAACTATCCAGTCATAGACTCCAGCTTCAATGTAGGTTGCGGACATTTCCTGATGCTGCTGTGGAAGTGAAACGATTGTATAAATTGTTGGATATTTTCGATGAATCTCCGATAAGAATTTCAGACTGTCGGTGCCCTGAAGAGCATGGGCAAAAAGTATTAAGTTTGGAGGTTGTTCCTGGATTGAATCGAGCGCATGAACGAAGGCTGATTGAATATTAAGACGGCATCCTTTTAACTCTGCGAGTGATAGAGATACAACGGACAGAGTATCGAGTTCCTCTTCGACCAACAAAACCTGAATTTCTGTATTCATTCTGGCAGCCGGAAAATACTCACCACAGAAGCAACGAACGTCATGTCTTCATGGTAATCGGACTGGCTAAAACAAAAATACCTTCCCAAGACCCCTCTAAAACTAATTCTTATTTTCTTTGTTCCATCGAAACATAATCCCTATGATCATAACCCAAATAAATCTGCCGTGGACGCGCGATTTTTTGCTCAGAGTCATTAATCATTTCAATCCATTGAGCAATCCAGCCGGCCGTTCTGCCAATTGCGAATAAAACAGGAAACATACTGATCGGAAAACCCATCGCCTGATAAATCAAGCCTGAATAGAAATCTACGTTGGGATACAGTTTTCGCTTTACAAAATATTCATCTTGTAAAGCAATTTGCTCAAGCTCTAATGCAATTTCAAGCAAAGGATTTTTTCCTGTAACTTCAAAAACTTCATACGCAAGCTTCTTAATAATTCGAGCCCTTGGATCATAATTTTTGTACACACGATGACCGAAGCCCATTAATCTTCCTTCACCAGCTTTAACACGCTGAATAAATTCTGGGATTCGATCTTTTGAGCCAATCTCGCTTAGCATTCTAAGGACCGCTTCATTTGCGCCGCCATGAAGTGGACCATAAAGAGCGGCTGCGGCTGCAGCTGTTGCCGAAAAAGGATCTACCTGTGAACTTGCAACGCTTCGCATTGCATTGGTGCTGCAATTCTGCTCATGATCAGCATGCAAAATAAATAACACATCCAGCGCCCGCTCTAATACAGGATCGGGGCTGTACTTCAATTCTGTCTTTTTGAACAACATGTTCAAGAAATTGCCAGGGTAATTCAGATCGTTATCCGGGTAGGCATAAGGCATTCCGATGCTGTGCCTGTATGCGAATGCCGCAAGTGTGGGCATCTTTGCGATGAGCCTGTAGGTCTGAAGCTGTCTGGATTCAGGATCCATGATGTTATGAGCATCCGGATAAAATGTCGAAAGTGCGCCAACAGTGCTGACAAGCATTCCCATTGGATGGGCATCATAATGAAATCCATCTATGAATTTTTCGATATTCCGATGAATGATGGTGTGATGAGTAATATGGTATGTCCAATCTTCAAGCTGTGCCTTTGTAGGAAGTTCACCATGAACTAACAAATAGGCAGTTTCAAGATATGTACTCTTTTCTGCAAGTTGCTCTATCGGATATCCCCTGTAATTTAAGATTCCCCGATCACCGTCGATGAATGTTATGAGGCTTTTGCATGAGGCTGTATTTAAGAAAGCGGGATCATAGGTCATTAATCCGAAATCATTTTCATCTGTTTTGATCTGGCGTAAATCGATTGCGCGAATTGCGCCATTTTCGATTGGAACTTCATAATTCTTTCCCGTTCGGTTATCGGTAATCGTTAAAGTGCTTTTGCTCATGGTCAGCTCCATTTTCTCTCGAGAGACAGCTACCTAAAGTTTAACCGCTGCACCGAAGTGAATCAACATAGACCAATTTTCAACACGAGGCACCAAGAAACTACGTCCACAAATTGAATTTAACGAGAAATGACTATCACGAAAACACTGAATTCACGGAAATCACGGAATAGAACTATTTATTTAAAATCAATCTTCAGTGAGTTCAGTGCCTTTCGTGCTTCCGTGATTTAACTCGATATGTTTAAATTAAGGCGGCCATTTGTTATGAAACGTAAAACGATTTTCGCAGGCGCCTTAATCCTCGTTCTTCTTGGATCATTTTTCTTGTGGTTTGGGGAGTCTCAATCGGGTTCCAGGACGCGTGTATTTTTGATTGGCGTTGATGGAGCCAGCTGGGATATCCTTCAGCGTCTTGCTTCGGAAAACAGAATCCCGAATTTACAAAAGTTGATGGAACGAGGCGCCACGGGATACCTTGATTCGATTCCATGGCGAAAAAAAATAGATAAATCCCACGGACTGTTTAGCCCGATCATCTGGTCTTCAATCGCAACAGGTAAACTCCCTTCCAAACATGGGATTGAAGACTTCCGTCTGCCACTGCCAGGAACACCATTGTTCCAGATGGGCTATCACGCAAAAACAGGTCCACTTCCTGCTTCATTAGTCTTTCCATTTAATGCGCACGACCGTACAACAGTAATACTGACAGCGCGGCTCCCTCAAGGTCTTCAAAAATCTACAATTGACGCGTTGTTTAATCTACGTCCAATTGGAGACGCAAAACTAGAAAAGGACTTCAAACAATTTCGTTTCGACATTCAGCCTGATTTAGTTCGATGGAAGGACAATCAATTAATGTTCCGGTTTTATGAAGCTGTACAAACGGGTAATAACTTTGTCGGAGCCGATGTTGAATCAATCAGAATATATAACGCCGCGGGATTGGAAATTTTTGATTACTGCGCAACCCGAACCGCGAATATGTTTCAAAAAGGATGGGTCTTTATCACTCCGACACAGCTTGCTCTAGCAAGTTCTTTTCACCTGCGAACTCGAACTCTTTGGGAGATTGTTTCTGCCTTTGACCGCAGGGTAGGAGTTGTTGGTTGGTGGGCAAGCTGGCCTGCCTATCCAATAAATGGTTATCTCGTCTCGTCTCACGTAGGTTTTCAAGGAGAAAGAGTCATCGAAGGAAAGAAGGATTTTTTGTCCGAAATTCCAGATCTTTCCTATCCCCCTGAGCTGTTGAATGAAGTGAGGAAGATTTATTTTCCAAAGGACCAAATGATTCCTGATTTTGAAAAACGCTTTTTCAAGCTCGGAGAATGCGGGTGTATCGGATCAACTCAGGAAAAAATTGCACTAAATTATTTTTGGCAAGATAAATTTTTCACAAATATTTCAACTCATTTATTGGAAAACAAAAAAGACATCGATCTTTTTGCGGTTTATTTTCGCGGTACAGACACCATGTCGCATCAATTTCTTGGGTACAACGAAAACCTGGATCTTGTAAAGTCTGAATGCGGTAAGTTCCCTGCATGTGACTTAGATAAAATCCATAACATTCTGGACAATTACTACACCTTTCTGGATGCCGAAATTGGTCGAATACTCAAGCTTGCTGACAGTCGGACATATGTGTTTGTAGTAACCGATCATGGTGAATTCGCTCACGGTCGGAAAGGAATGCATAAGAACAATGGTTTTATCATTGCGGCCGGTCCAGGAATCCGAAAATCCAACGTTCAAAAAGCATCAGTTCTGGATGTTGTGCCATCAATACTTTACATTATGGGCCTTCCAGTCGCACAGGATATGGATGGGAAAATTCTTACAGAAGCATTTGAACGGAATTTATTGTTAGAGCGTCCCGCCGTTTATGTTGATTCTTTTGACAAAATGATTCGAGCGCATAGCCGGGAAGTCGTTGTCGATAAAGCGATAGAAGAAGAACAGGCTGAAGAACTCAAAGCACTTGGATATATAAACTAGTCCCCACGGTCAATCAGAAATTATGGAATTGTTTTAGCCCCCGGCGTAAGCCGGGGGTTCAGAATCATAAGATGATCTAGTCCGCCGAAGGCGGACGTAAGAGCTTTTAATACTCTTAGTCTTTCGCCCGCTAAAGCGGGCTGGATCATTTGCATCCTTTGTTCCCCCGGCTTACGCCGGGGGCTGCTAAGGCTTCACTGCTTTCAGTTCTTCGATCTTTTTCTGAATACTTTGTTCTTTCGGGCTTAATCTGCTTTTAAAAACGCTGATGGCAGGCTTTCCATCATACTGACGAATCGCATTATAGTATTCAGTCAAAGTTCCGATTCCTGAATTGAAAGCTTCGAACGCAGTACTATATTGAACGGGCGGATCATTGAGTTTGGTTTTGGAAATTTCCAAATCCTGGAAAAGTGCATCAATAGATGCTGTTAGAGCCGGGCCTTTGTTTGTTTTAAATTCGCGGAATGCCGCAACGGGATCGCGACCGGTACTTGCATTGACTTCCCAGGCGGTCATCATTGCATCGAGATATGATCCGACTTCTTCAAATACATTTTCCAATTTCGCTGTGCCTTCATTTATCGAAATGAAATATGGGGAAGATTCTGCCTCTGTAGAACTAACGGGAGCCATGGTCTCTTCCGGAGCAGGCACCGACTCGGAGGCTTCCGATTCACCGCCTTGTTGAGGCGTGGAAGTCTCTTGTTGTTCCGAACCAACGGGTTCAGATGATTCGACTTCTTCTGGAGCCGGAACTTCTTTGTCTGGCTCAGGAGGAGGCTCATTCGCCTCATTAGTCTTTTGAAGATCGATTACGGATTTCTTCAAAGAATATTGAAGGCCCTGTTCATCCTTAAAAACGAGAACGTCTTCAGTTTCAGAAAGGAGTTTTCCCTTTAGGACTTTGCCATTTTTCAGTATTACGGTATACGATTCTGCTGAATATGGAAAAACGATCAACAACGAAAACAGTATGATGAGAAATTTCATGCCCTTGTCGGGACCCATTTTATCATTCGACTGCTGCAAATGAACGAACAATATGCAGTTATCATTCCCTGTTACAACGTAGGACCTGCCTGTGAAAGGGTTTTGAGAGAAGTAATTAAATATGTACCGCTTGTGGTTGTTATCGATGATGGCTCGAATGACAACACCTCCTCAACAATCAAGCAGGCTCAAATTCCTGGTGTTGAATTAATTGCTCATAGTCAAAACCGGGGAAAAGGCGCAGCCTTGATGACTGGATTCCGTCACCTTCTTGATACACGTCCTGGATTGGATTCGGTTATTACTTTGGACGGAGATGGCCAGCATGATGCACGATTGATTCCAAAGTTCATTGAATCGCGGGAACAACATCATGCTGATCTGGTTTATGGAAACCGGATGACTGACCTGACAGGAATGCCATTACACAGGCAGCAGCTGAATTCGTTATCAAATCGGTTGATCTCAGGGATTTGTAAAATGCGGATTGAGGACTCGCAATGCGGTTTCCGGTTGTATTCAACAAATCTTTTGCGAACTGTATTCAATGAGCTTAAAACCCTGCGATATGAACTTGAGACGGAAATCTTAATTTGTTCCTGCAGAAAGCAATTCAAAATTGCGAGCGTTCCGATTTCAACCATTTATTCGCGTGAAACGTCGGCAATGAGCCATCATAGCCTTGCCGATGTACTCCGTATCGGCAAGCTGCTTTACCGCTTACGTAAATAGAATTTTAACGCAGAGTACGCCGAGAAAGAATTGTAATAAGAGCCTCGGCGCACTCGGCGTTAAAAAGAGCTACTTGAAAATACCCGACGGGATACTTACTTTAGAAGAAATTCTTAATTTATAAGGAGGTTTTAGATATGCGTAGAAGAAATAGCGGCTCGTCATTTGCATTCTTATTTCTTGGGGGCCTGATTGGTGCCTCTGCTGCTCTTCTTTTTGCTCCCACCACGGGACGAAAAACTCGAAAACTTGTTTCCCAATATGGGAAAAAAGCAGGCTCACGAGCCCATGTTTTCGTAGGTGAAATTGCTGATACTCTTGATCATACCTTCGCAGACATCCTGGAAGCAGGAACACATGGAATCAAAAAAGGCAGGAAATTCACCAACCGCGCAGGAAGCGAAATATTGAATGTACTTGACGCCGGCAGACAATACCTTGAAGACGAAAAAAGTAAACTCGAAAAGATTCTTCGCTAGTTTCCGGTAACAGAAGGAATTACTTTTCAGGTTCTGGGTTTATAAGGCTTGTTTGATCAGGCAAAGTCTGGCTGCTTTCAGCGGCTGAAGGCATCGAAATCAACAGCAATCCTACGCCGATACAAATTGAAAGATCCGCTACATTAAAAAATGGCCAATGATGGTCGTACCAGTGTAGGTCCAGAAAATCCACGACGTAGCCATTCTTCAATCGATCGTATAGATTCCCAAGCGCTCCGCCCAATACAAGAGCCAAGCCGGTATACAAACGCGGGTTGGTAGTATGAACACGTAAAAAGTAAAAGAGGATGACGCCTAAAGAGACAATCGAAAGAATTGAAAGCATCCAAGAAAGATAAGGGGTTGAAAAATTAGAACCCAGACCAAAAACCGCGCCCCGATTATGAACGTAAGTAATATTGAAAATATTTGGAATCAATTCAATTGATTCATGAGTGCTCATTCCTTGAACAACAACTGTCTTGGTTATCTGATCAACAAGAAAAACCAGCAGAGAAATCAGCAAATATTGTGAACGACTCTTCCATGAAGAACTCATTTTTTGTTACACCGCCAATTCTTGAAGCACTGAAGCACAACGAGAACAAACGCCCGGATAACGCTCATCCTGCCCGACATCCTTTCGGATTTGCCAGCATCTCATACACTTGATTCCTTCGGCCTTATGAACTTCAAATCTTAATTCAGAAGATGATTGAAGTTCTACCTGAGAAGCAATAAACAGTTCCGGCAAAAATGATTCAAAACGTCGAACGAGCGACTCGTCACTGGAAGGATAATAAACCATGATCTTTGCCTCCAGCGATGAACCGATCTCTTTTCTCTGTCTTGCTTCTTCCATTAATTTTAAGGCTGCTTCACGGTATTCGGCCAGTCTGGCCCATTCGGATCGTTCCTGATCCGTCAACAAGATATTCTCTGGAGATTGAAATTGAGTCAAATGCACCGACTCCATTTTGTTCGAAACAGCCGGCATCTCACGCCATACTTCCTCTGTTGTAAATGAGAAGACTGGCGCCGCAAGCCGGACAAGCTGATCGAGAATCCTGTACATCGCTGTCTGAGCCGATCTGCGTTTTTTGCTTTGTGGATGCGAAACGTACAACCTGTCCTTATTAATATCTAAATAAAAGGCACTCATCTCTACCACACAAAAACGGTACAGGGAATGATAAACGACGTGATATTCATACCGGTCATATGCATCAACGACACGTCGTGTTAGTTCCGAGAGTTGATCCACTGCCCATCGATCAAGCGGTTCAAGTTCCTCGTTTCCAAGAGAGTGCTCATTCGGATTAAAGTCATAAAGATTCGAAAGAAGATATCGAAATGTATTTCTGATCTTGCGATATGCTTCTGCGACACGATCTAATGTTTCTTTACCGATACTGATTTCTTCACGATAATCAACCATTGCGACCCATGCACGCAAGATTTCAGCGCCGGACGTTTTTAAAATTTCAAGCGGGTCGATATAATTTCCAAGACTCTTCGACATTTTTCGGCCATCAGCATCGACAACCATTCCATGTGTTACAACGGTATGATACGGAGCGCGGCCATGCGCCTGGATTGCAGTCATCAAAGAACTGTTGAACCAACCGCGATATTGATCGTTCCCTTCTAAATACACTTCTGAAGGCCATCTGAGGTCGTGAGTTTTTCCTAGCACAGATTCATGACTGGATCCTGATTCAAACCATACATCAAGAATGTCATATCCTTTTTCGAATTGATTTTTTCCGCAGGCAGAGCACGTAGCATCAGGAGGCAATAAATCTTTTGCATCTCTAATGAACCAGGAATCGGAGCCTTCTTTTTCGAAAATTTCAGCAACATAATCAAAAATGCGCGGATCCTCGTAAGGAACGTCTGCATTTTTGCATCCCGGAGTCGCACAATAATACGCAATGATAGGAACGCCCCATGTACGCTGGCGTGAAATCGTCCAATCCGGCCGCGATTGAATCATATTCGCCATCCGCTCTTCACCCCATGCGGGAAGCCAGTTCACATTCTTAATTTCTGCAAGAGCTTTATCGCGCAATTTTTCCATTGAAATAAACCACTGCTCTGTTGCGCGAAACAGAATTGGATTGTGACATCGCGGACAATGAGGATAGCTATGTACAAAATTTTCAAAATGAATAAGCCGATTAATATTTCGCAGATGTTCAACAATTTTTGGATTCGCATCCAGAACAAACTGACCGGCAAAGTGTTCGACATCTTGAACAAATCTGCCTTTTTCATCAACAGGAGTCAGGATTGGCAAGCTGTACTTCACACCACTGTAAAAATCATCCGCACCATGACCCGGCGCAGTGTGTACAGCACCGGTCCCTTGATCCATCGTTACATAATCAGCAAGAATCAAAAGCGAATCGCGATCAATCCATGGATGGCGAGCTTTACGACCTTCAAACCGGCTTCCAGGAATTTTTGCAAGAACCTTCCCTTCCGGGAGATTTGCCGCTTTTACAACCGCAGACAACATTTTTTCCGCAACGATATAAACTTCGCCATCAGGAACCTGGTAAGCGACATATTCGAATTCCGGATGAAATGCGATTGCAAGGTTTGCTGGAAGAGTCCATGGAGTCGTAGTCCAGATCAGCACGAAAATATTCTTTCCGGCTAATTCCGGATGAAGATCTTTCCAGTCTTCTTGAACTGGAAATTTTACGTAAACTGATGGCGATTTATGATTGTTGTATTCAACTTCCGTATCAGCTAATGCCGTTTCACAAGACCAACACCAATGTACAGGTTTGAAACCGCGATAAACATGACCACCTTTGTAAAAACTTCCAAACATTCGCGCAATCGTCGCTTCATATGCAGGGTTCATAGTTGTGTATGGATTCTGCCAATCTCCAAAAACACCCAGCCTTTTAAATGAATCACGCTGAATGCCGATATATTTTTCAGCATACTTACGACATTCACGCCGGAACGCCACAGGATCCATATTTTTCTTCTTAGCGCCCGTATTTTTCTCAACCTGCAATTCGATCGGCAATCCATGACAATCCCAGCCAGGAACGTAAGGTGAATCAAACCCCATCATGGTTCTGGACTTAACTACTAGATCCTTCAAAACCTTATTGATGACATGACCGAAATGGATATTGCCATTCGCAAAAGGTGGACCATCGTGCAATACAAATAGCTCCTTGCCTTTGCCGACCTTTCGAAGACGCGAATACAGGTCCATTTCATCCCAGACCTTTACCTGCTCCGGCTCGCGCTGAGCCAGGTTGGCCTTCATTGGAAAGTTCGTTTGAGGTAGATTTAGAGTCTTTTTCAGAGTTTTTTCGTCCATACTTTGCAGTTCCAAACGGCAAATAAAACACTAATTATACTGAAGTTTCTCCTCCTGCGCCCTCAATTCGCTTAATCACACCGAAATCTATGTATTTTTTGAGCTTTAACCGCCTCATTCAATATGAAAAGCCAAAGGTACAACCATGACAAAATCACAAAATCGCATTTCAGTCGTCGTTCCTATTTTCAATGAAGAAAAAATCCTGCCTGAACTCACTTTGCGGATTTCAAATGTGATCGCATTACTTCCGCAGTACCGCTGGGAGGTCATCTATGTAAATGATGGCAGCTCCGATAACTCGGCTGCAATAATGGAACAATTAACCAGGCACTATACCTTTCTCAAGATCATTCACCTTTCAAGAAATTTCGGACATCAAACCGCAATTACTGCCGGGACAGATTATGCCTCCGGAGATGCTGTGATTTTGATGGATGGGGATCTACAAGACCCTCCTGATTTGATTCCGGAAATGATTGATAAATGGCTTGATGGTTTTGATGTAGTGACTGCCAAACGTAAACATCGAAATGGCGAATCCAGGTTCAAACTCGCAAGCGCATTTTTGTTTTATCGAACTCTACGTTTACTGGCTGACACATCCATTCCAGTAGATACAGGAGATTTCCGTTTAATGAGCCGTGCGGTTGTTGATGCCGTAAAAAGTATGCCTGAACGCAGCAGATTTTTGCGAGGTATGGTCAGCTGGGTCGGCTTCCGTCATACAGAAATTGAATACGAACGGAGTGAACGATTTGAGGGTCAAACGAAATACACACTTCTAAAAATGCTTCGACTCGCTTCAAATGGACTCCTTTCGTTTTCACGTGTGCCACTTCAAGCGATTATGGCGCTTGGGGTTTTCTTTTCGGGAATAAGTTTTATCGGAATTCTGATTGTTCTTTATCAAACATTAATCCTGAAAAGCACAGTACGTGGATGGAGTTCCCTCATGATCTCATTCTTGTTTATGGGAGGCATTCAATTAGTTTGTCTGGGAATGATCGGATCGTATGTCGGCCGAATCTTTGATGAAGTTCGGGCAAGACCACTTTACTTCATTCAACGAATTACCGGTCGATCGGCAGCTGAACAAAATTCAATTCCTTTCGTAAAACCGGCAGTTGATGCTCAGTTCGCTGCCCGCACACAACCACAATAAAGAGGTACAAATGAACGTAACAAACCGAAGACTATTTTGGAAATGGAAATTGCTCCTCATTGTCGTTTCGTTTCTATCAATATTGATTGTCTCCTGCGTTAGCGACAATGGTGTGACCAATGACACCCCCGGGGCTAATAACAATACAGGTACGGGAGGGGATCCTTCCGTAAATGGCAACGGAAACACCGACGACGGCAATACGAACGATGACGATGGAAACTCCAACGATGACGATGGCAACTCCAACGATGATGATGGAAACTCCAACGATGACGATGGCAATTCCAACGATGACGATGGAAACTCCAACGATGACGATGGAAACTCCAACGATGACGATGGCAACTCCAACGATGACGATGGAAACTCCAACGATGATGATGGAAACTCCAACGATGATGATGGAAACTCCAACGATGACGATGGAAACTCCAACGATGACGATGGAAACTCCAACGATGACGATGGAAACTCCAACGATGACGATGGAAACTCCAACGATGACGATGGAAACTCCAACGATGACGATGGAAACTCCAACGATGACGATGGAAATTCCAACGATGACGATGATGACAATGACAACGATGATGATGATAACGAGAATGATGATGATGACGACGACAACGAAAACGATGATGACGTCAGATAAAGTAGTGGCGACCACAAGGGTCGCCCTACTTCCCTCTCTACCATTCCTCCTTCCTTGAGCCTAAGATTCATTGATGCCAATCGCTGAAATAAAACCTCCGCGGCCGATCCTTGTTGCCAATTTATTGGCCGCGTTCTTCATTTCAGCGGTACTCCTCGCATACATCCAGTTCGCAAGTCCAAACCCGGTGGATCCTGATGGCTACTATCACATCAAGATGGCCAAGCTTATAAGAACGGAAGGAATTCCAACTCCATTCCCCTATTTACCATTTACTATCCTGAATGAAAAAGGTTACAGCGATCATCATTTGCTTTTGCATATCATTCAGATTCCATTCACTTTTGGGGATTTAAGAATCGGCGCAAAACTTTCCGCAGTTTTTTGTGCGGCTCTGGCGTTTGCTGCTTTCTTCTGGCTTCTGCGGACTTATAGGGTGCCATTCCCATGGTTCTGGTTGATTGTGCTCTTCGCGTCATCTCATGCTTTTTTATATCGAATGAGCATGCCTCGCGCTCCGAGTTTAAGTCTTGGACTTCAATTCATCGCATCCTATTTAATCTTGAAGCGGAAGTTTTACAGTCTTGCGATACTTTGCACGATTTTTGTTTGGACTTACAACGCATTCCCAACTGTTGCGGCACTAGCCGTCATTGGAACACTTGTATTTGCTTATACTGAACGGCGATTCGAATACAGAATTATTCTGGCGAGCGGCATTGGAATTGTTGCTGGCCTTGTTATAAATCCATACTTCCCGCGAGATGTCCTTTTCTTATGGAATCATATTGTTCCCAAGATCTTCGCGGCAAAATATGAGACGTCAGTTGGATCGGAATGGTACCCTTATCCTACGTGGGTTTTTCTGAAGGTCGCCACTCTTGCGATCATGGCTTATTTATCGGCACTCATCGCTACAAACCGTGAAGAGTGGAAATCAGATCCCGCCAGATTGTTCTGGTTTTTAACTGCGAGTATGTACTTATTTTTAATGATGAAATCGCGCCGGTTTGTCGAATACTTTCCACCATCGGCAATTGTATTCTTAGCTTTTGCTTCAAAAAGTTTCGTGACACAAATGACCTTTGAAAAATTTCTCCAAAACATTTATGGAAAAATTGCATTGGTTTTTGCGACAGCGTTATTGTCAGTAATACTTGCAATTACAGTAATTCGCGTCCGCCAGGACGTCCGTGAATCTCCCGAATATTACACTTATAAAAAAGGCTCTGAATGGTTGATGAAAAATACGCCGGCAGGATCGATTACATTCAATACTGATTGGGATGATTTTCCGATGCTTTTTCATTTCAACTCACACAACCGGTATATTGTCGGCCTTGATGCCGACTTTATGCGGTTGAAAAATGAAAAACTGTATCGTGACTATGAAAAAATCACTCGTGGGAAAATCAAAAATCCTGCAGTCGAAATTTTAGAGAAATTCAGCTCAAGATTCGTATTAACTGACAATAAACACGAATCATTTATCGAAAAAGCGGATAATGATAAGCGATTTACAAAACGGTTTTCGGATGAATATACTACCGTTTATGAAATTACTCTCTCCGAGTAGAAATCCACTCAGATAAGTTCATCTTTTGTTATAGAATTTCGTTGTATAATGGGTGTACACAGTTCTTTTCCAAATTGAAATGAGTAGATCCGACCAGGGTTAACGGAGGCTAACAACATGAGACGCTGTACCACTGGAGTTATCGGTTTCTTTTTTCTTTTTCTTCTTATAACAACCAACATTTTCGCAGCAGAAACAACTGCAACCGTCATTGGCACAGTAAGTGACGATAAAGGTGGACCTTTGCCAGGTGCAACGGTTACGGCATTGAATGTTGCGACAAATATTTCGCGAAGCACAACTTCGGAAGAAAATGGTTCATACCGTATCTCTCTTTTGCAGCCAGGAACCTACAACATTTCTGTTGAAGTAGCGGGGTTTGCTAAAGAAACGCAAACGGGAATCATTCTCACCGTTGGAAAAGAAATCATAAAGGATCTTACGCTAAAGCTGGCATCGGCAACTCAAGAATCAGTGGAGATTGTCGGTGAAACCCCGTTAATCGATGCAACAAAATCGGCTCTTGGACAGACTATAACGGACGAAAGCATTGAAAGCCTACCGTTAAACGGCCGTGATTATACACAGCTGGCTTTATTAGCTCCTGGTGTTAAAGCAGTCGGCACACTTGTGAATTACGGACAATTCACGATCGGCGGACAACGCGGTGATGCGGTCAATTACACAATTGATGGCGCCGAAAACAACTTCTCTTATACAAATGAAGCACGTAGCCTTTTCACGCAAGAAGGAATACAAGAATTCCAACTCCTTACAAATAGATTTTCAGCTGAATATGGACGTTCGACATCGGGTGTTGTAAACGTAATTTCAAAATCAGGAACCAATGAATTTCATGGAAACGCATTTTTCTTCTTTCGCCCTGACGAGCTTGATTCTCAAGACTTCTTTTCAGAACAAAACAACGTAGATTTTCCAGTTGATCAACAACAAGGCGGCGCAACTCTGGGTGGACCGATCGTAGAAAACAGAACTTTCTTTTTCGCTGCCTACGAACAAACCAATCGTGATGGCTCCCTTTCCGTTGCTCCAGTTCCACAATTTCCTACTGGAGTCCGTCCGAAACCAATTGATCTGAAGCTATTCACTGGTAAGGTCAATCATAACCTTAATGAAGATCAGTCAATGGTGTTCCGATATAACTTTCAGGACCGCTCGGAGGCAGGTTTTTATGCTGGCGGCAGATATGTGGAGGGGATTGTTCAGAACATAGAATCCCAATCGGCTGCTGTTTCGCACAATGCCATACTTTCAGATAGTTCCTACAATGAAGCGCTCTTTCAATATGGAAGAATTGTCCGAGAAGACGTTGTAGAAGGTGTTGGCCCGGCTTTGTACAGACCCAGTGCTGTCACTGGACATCATTATTGCTGTCCGCAGCGTTTTGAGGAAAACAGGTTTGAATTCCTGGACACCTACACACAAGTTTTTAATACGAATAAAGGAGAACATACAGTCAAGACGGGCGTCGATTACATTTACATCAAACCAGAAATCCTATTTGCTCAATATTTCGGAGGCGGTTACTTCTTTGGAACAGATGAACCATTTGATCCGAACAATCCTGATACATTTCCAACCTACTTTTTCGTTGGTACAGGAGATCCTGTAAACGAAGATACGAACCACCAATTTTCAGTATTTGTTCAGGATGACTGGCGCGTAAATGATCGCTTCACTCTCAACCTTGGGCTTCGTTATGACATCGAAAGTTTTGACGGTCCGCAGTCGGAAGTGCCACTTACGGCTGATATCACGTTAGGGAAAATACCCCCTGTTGACAAAAATAACTTCGCCCCTCGTTTGGGCTTCACATTCGATCTAACCGGCAGCGGTAAATCGATTATGCGCGGCGGCTATGGCCGTTACTACAAGCCCATTTTCCATAATGTCTACAATAACGCTTTAATGTTTAATGGAGAAAAGTACGTGGTCCAGGCGATTACTGATCCGGTTGTTCTGGCACAAATTTGTTGTGGTTTTCCGGATCCTTCCTTTTATGAGGACGGTGCATTTGACGTTCGGCCGATGAGCAATGGCGACGTTGCGTTCTCCGATCAGGCCTCGATAGGTCTTCAGCAAGAGCTTGCCAGCGACCTGGTAATCAGCGCCGATTATGTATACGTTCGTGGTCAGGATCTCACGCGTGAACGCAACTTAAATGCTCCAGTAAATCTTGTTGATCCTGAACCGAGACCATTCCCTCAGTACAATCGCGTCCGTTTGCTGCTCACTGATGCAGGATCCTGGTATCATGCACTGCAAACAAATGTGTCAAAACGTTTCAGCAACAATTTAAGCCTTACTGCATCGTACACGCTTTCTAAAGTGGAAGAAGATGCAGCAGATTTTTTCAGTGTTTCAGAGCCAAGTAATCAGGCAGATCTAGGTGCTGAAAAAGGGCCAGGGACGCATGATCAACGGCATGTCTTTGCGTTCGGCGGTGTGTATGACATGCAGATGGGCATTCAACTCGGCGGTATAGTTCGAGCCTCTTCTGCTATTCCTGTTAATTTCCTTTTGGACCGAAACCACAACAGTGACGGATTCTGTTGCAATGACAGACCCGATTTAGGACCTGGTGATACTTTTGCAATTCCACCAGCGGATCGCCCAGGTAATATGCCACGAAATTTTGGACGCGGAACAGACTTCTTCCAGGTAGATTTACGGGTTGGATATAATTTCGGCTGGGAACCTTTTAGACTTGAACTACTCTTTGAGACTTTCAATCTCTTTAATCGGACAAATTTTAACTTCAGGCCTGTCACTGTAAGCCGCACAGTTGGAGATGACGACGTAGGCACACCTGTTGAAGGTTTTGCGCAAGCGACTGAAGTGTTTGAACCACGACAGCTGCAATTCGGAATCAAGTTCAACTGGTAAATGGATTAACCACAAAGACACAAAAAATGAGCGATGGGTCGTTTTGCGTTTTGCCTATTCTTATTGTTCCCTGCGATTTTAGCTGCTGAAAAGCCGAATCTGCTGCTCATCACAATTGATACACTTCGCGCAGATCATCTTGGCTCTTACGGTAATCGCAAAGTACGAACCCCAAATTTAGACGCTATTGCAGCAGCGAGTCTTTTTTTTGAAAATGCAGTTTGTCAGGCTCCGCTGACGCTTCCCTCTCATACCTCATTGATGACAGGCCGATATCCTATTCATCATGGAACTCACGACAATGCCGGAACGGTTAGCCAACGTGAAGTAACACTCGCAGAAATTCTTCGCACGAATGGCTATCATACTTACGCTTTTGTCGGCGGATTCCCACTGGATCACCGTTTTGGCTTGAATCAAGGTTTTGAAATTTATGATGATTTGTTCCCACGTCAAAAAAACCAGTCCCTCGATTTTCGCTCCGAAAGAAGTGCCGATGTTGTTATATCTTCAGTTTTGAAAACGAAGATTACCCCGCCTTTTTTCGTTTGGGTGCATTTCTACGATCCACATACTCCTTATCTAAATGGTGGTTACGAAGGAGAAATTGAATTTGTTGATAAACAAATCGGTATTCTGTTGCAGAAATTCAGCTCATTTCAACCGGTGATTGCTGTTGCAGGCGATCATGGCGAAAGTCTCGGAGAACATGGTGAGATGACTCACAGAATTTTCGTTTATGACAGCACGATGCACGTTCCGTTCTTCATACAAGTCCCTGGCAGTCCACCACAAAAAATTAAACCACAGACAAAACTGGTAGATTTTCTTCCCACAATTCTGCGGATTCTAAAGCTTTCTCCACCATCAGGATTAGATGGCTCTCTGCTTCCAGAAAAAGCTGGAGGTGCCGCCTTCATGGAGTCATTATTTCCGCAGCTACAACTCGGATGGAGTCCATTAACAGCTATTCGCACCGATGAATGGAAATACATCCAGGCTCCAAAAGCTGAGCTGTATCATCTTCTATCTGATCCGAAAGAAACAAGGAATATTGCAGATAAGAAGCCTGAAATCGTGAATTCTTTAAGAAAAAAGATTCCCGCACTCACTCCGCACAAACAGGAAAAGATCTCACCGGAACTTGAAGAGCAGCTTGCTGCACTTGGATACGTAAGTGGAAATCCATCGATCAAAGGTTCAAGCAATATTGATCCGAAAGATCAAATTGCAATCTGGAACCAAATTGAAATGGCGGTAGATCTAGAAAAAACAAAACCTGATGAATCGATTGCAATTCTTGAGCGTGCCCAAAAAAAGGATCCTGATAATCCGATGGTGCTTGGATTTCTAGCTCAAAAATATGCGGAAGCGAATCGTAAAGAACAGGCGAGAACAATCTTAGAAAAAGTGTTGTCAAAGGATCCGAACAATTCTTTGGCACTCTATCGAATGGCTTCTGTCTGTCTCCAATTAGGAAAGCCGGCAGAAGCAAAAAGATGGGCGGATGCTTTGCAGAAGCTTGAAACTGGAAATGCCGACGCGCTTATTCTGTCTGCTGAAGCAGAAATGAATCTGGGTAATTTTGCTGCTGCAATCAAGAATATTCGCGGAGCATTGGACATAGATCCAAATGATCTGGATTTGCGGGTCGACTTAGGCAATCTGTATATCCAAACTAAGAAAGTTGAACTCGCGAAGAAAGAATTCGAACAGGTTTTGCGTTCGGATCAGAAAAACATTCAAGCCTTAAACGGTTTTGCAACATGTTTGTTTCAACAAATGGATTTTTCCGGTAGTGAAGCAAAACTAACGCAGGCCCTGAAGATTGATCCATCCGATCCGCAAACAAAAATGAATCTTGCGCTTGTCTTTACAAAACAGAACAAAACAGCCGAAGCGATTGAGCTATACAAACAAATCGCTGCTGCACCAAATACCCCTGAGGATTGGAAACAACAAGCTGCCGCAAGACTTCGTGAACTGCAATGAATCATACTCGTGCTCTTGATCTTGATCGATCACGATTACGAGCACGATCATGATTAAGTTTATGAAACTCGGTCGATTTGAATACTTATTTCTAACAATTTTAGTGAGTTTGGTTAGCTCATCAGCTATTGCAGCTCAATCGAATGTGCTTTTAATTTCCATTGATACGCTGCGAGCAGACCGGCTTGGATGTTATGGGTACTCAAAACGAACGCCGGCAATCGATTCATTTGCAACTAAATCTGTTCTTTTTGAAAACACAATTTCGCAGGTGCCTTTAACGCTTCCGTCGCATTCTTCAATTTTTACAGGCTTGTATCCGGATCAACATGGGGTGAGAAACAACGAAAATTTTGTCCTTGATAAGAAATATGTAACTCTCGCAGAACTATTCCGCCAAAATGGATATGCTACCGGCGCAGTAATTGGTTCTTTCTCTTTGGATTCGAGCTTTCAAGTCGATCAAGGATTCCAATTTTACGAGGATAAAATCGGTTCCGGACACGATCCTGAAGCGAATCGTCACGTGGAAAGGCGCGCAGAAACTGTCTGGAAACTTGGGCGTGAATGGCTTGAAACGCAGAAAGGATCCTGGTTCTGTTTCTTGCATTTCTTCGATCCACATTTTGGCTACAATCCTCCCTCACAATATCCACAAACATATGATGGAGAAATCGAGTACACGGATCGAGTGATTGGTAACATCCTTCAGTTTCTAAAGGACAAGAAATTAGATAGTACTACAATTGTAATACTATTATCTGACCATGGAGAAGCACTCGGCGATCATGGAGAAGAAAACCATGGCGTGTTTCTGTACGATGAAACCCTGAAGGTACCTCTCATCATTTCGTCGCCTGGATTAGCACCGCGGAAAATCAAAGAACAGGTCAGGCTTATTGATGTAGCGCCTACGATTGCCGATCTTGCCTCTTTGGTAAAAAAACCATCGTTTTCAGGCATCAGCCTGATGCCGCATTTGAAGGGAACCGGCAAGGAGCTTCCTGCTTACAGTGAGAGTTATTACACAAACATGCTTATGGGTTGGGCTCCATTGCATTCGATCCGATGGAATCAAAAAAAATGGATTGATGCTCCCAAATCTGAGTTTTATGATCTTGCAAAAGATCCAAAGGAGTCAAAAAATCTCTATTCCTCTTCCGCGGTACCAAATTCCTACCGTTCAGAACTGAACAAGCATCGAAGTAAGAACACGCCAGCAGTTCCAAATGCCGAACTCGATGCCGAAACACGAGAAAAACTTGCAAGCCTGGGATACGTTACGGGAGGCAGCGGCAGCGTGATGAATTCAGGTTTTGATCCAAAAGATGGAATCAAACTCTGGACAACAATCGAGTCTGCCGTGCGTCATGCGCAACTCAGTCAGTGGAACGAATCAGAAACGCTTTTTCGTGATGTGCTAAAAAGACAGCCTGAAAATGTGATTGCCAAAAAATTCCTGGCAAATGTTTTGCGCAAACAAGGGAAGAATAATGAAGCAATCCCTTTGCTTGAAAGTGCAATGAAATCCGAATTACATCAAGGTGAGACTCTTTTGGATTTATCTGAAACTTATTTCGACATGAAAAAGTATCAACAGTCACTGGAGCTGATCCTGCCTGTTGTAAATACAGGAACTCCTAACGTTCGGGCACTGACTCTCGCAACATGGCTCTTTTCCCATTTTGAAAGAGATCAAGACGCACTGGCGGCATACGGAAAACTTTCTGCCTTAAGACCCCTTCAAGAAAAAGAGGCGCTTAATGCCGCAGGAATTTGTTTGACTTCACGTGATGCAGCCGGAGCAGAAAAATACTTTCGGCTGGCGTTGGACGCCAACAGCAAGTCCGCTCCAGCATGGAAAGGGATGGGATTAATCCATGCAAGTAAAGAGCAGTGGGAAAGTGCGCTGGATGCATTTTTGAATGCGGGTGATTGTGCGAATGCAAAAGACATAATCGGAAAATCGCAAAACATTTCTTCAAGCCTGACCGATCGTTTCCAAAAAAAATGTCAGTAAAAAACCGCCTCCTACTTTCAGCGTTGGTCCTATTGTTCGTTTTTTCGTCTAGAGTTCCCGTTGAATCTCAATCGAAAACCAATATTGTTTTGATAACAATTGATACACTTCGTGCCGATCACCTGGGTTGTTATGGATACTCGAAAGCAACTTCCCCTAATCTGGATCGTTTCGCGAAACAATCGTTGCTTTTCAAAAATGCTTATGCCGCCGTTCCTATAACTCTTCCATCGCATGCAACGATACTCAGCGGTCTTTATCCTGAACATCATGGAATCCGGGACAATGCTCATTTTCAGCTGACGAAGTCGCCGATGGTTCAGGAATTACTCAAACAAAATGGATACCATACGTCCGCGATTGTCTCTGCAGCGCCATTGTTTTCAGCATTCGGTCTCAATCGTGGGTTTGATGTATATCACGATGAATTTCCAGGCGCAGAAAGAGCAGCCAATGTAACAACAGATCTTGCATTACAGGAAATGAAAAACTTCACGTCACCTTATTTTCTCTGGGTACATTATTTTGATCCGCATACAGAGTATGAACCTCCCGAACAGTTCAGGAAAAAATTCCCCGATGCGGCATACGATGGCGAAATCGCATTCGTTGACTATCAAATCTCACGGCTTTTGCAAGGGATCGGTCCGGACTCAATTGTAATCATTACAGCCGATCACGGTGAAAGTCTCGGTGAACACAAAGAATCCACACATGCTGTTTTTGTTTACAACGCGACCTTACATGTGCCATTGATAATCCGCGCGCCAGGTCTCAAAGCCGGAATACGAAACGATCCCGTTACACTTTCTGATATTGCACCGACAATCCTTCAGCTCGCAGGCGTTAATGCACGAACGAATTCGTTTGATGGTATTTCGCTTCTTACCCAACCGAAGAATCGCACGATACTGGCAGAGTCTCTGTATGCACAGCGAAATTTTGGATATGCCCCGCTTTTTGCATGCATTCGCGAAGGGAAAAAATTTATCCACGCCCCTGACGCAGAATTTTATGATCTTACGAACGATCCAACAGAACTTCAAAACCTTATTAAAAAGAGCTCAGTTCAGGAATGCCAGAATGCGATTCGCGGGTATTCCAAAACTTCATCAAAACAGAATGAAAGCACCCTGTCTGAGGAAGAACAAGAAAAATTGAGAAGCCTTGGCTATGTTGGAGCTACTGTGGCGCAAACAGGTGCCGATCCAAAGACGAAGATTGAAGTTATCGAAAGATTTAGACAGGGCATGATTCTTTTACAGCAAGAAAAATATCCGCAAGCAGAAAAAAGCTTTTTAGAAATTACAAACACCGAAAAGCATAATGGCCTCGCATATCGTTTTCTTGGCGATGCTTTTGGCGCACAGCGCAAATATTCCGATGCAGCAAAAGCATATTCAACTTCCTTAAATCGATTGCCGGATCCGGAGGTGGCCGTTCAACTCGCCAAAGCTTATAACCGCATTCAAAAACCGGCAGATGCAGAAAAAATTCTTAAAGATGCAATCAACCGGTTTCCTTTTTATCATGAAGCTACTTTCGAACTAGCGTCTTTTTATGTTGCTCAGAAACGATGGGATGAAGCACTTGGGCTGCTGAATCAGGACCTGCCCGAATTCCACAACCAGCTTGGGATTCTTTACACGCAAAAAGGCGAACCTCAGAAATCAGTTCAGGAATTATTGATAGCGATCAAGAATCAACCCAAAGCATCGTATTGGAACAATCTAGCAATTGCATATCAAAATCTAGGACAGGCTAAAGAGGCAGAGGCAGCTTATCTGCGAGCACTCTCGCTGAACCCCAATTATGAAGAAAGTGAAGCCAACCTTGCATTTCTTTTAGTCCAGTTGAAACGATGGGATGAAGCGCAAACGAGACTTTCAAGGCTTACATCAAAAAATAAGAAAATGCTGCGTGCACGATTTGCTCTTGGCTTCGTCCTTGAAAACCTGAACAGGAAAGAAGAAGCGCTCGCGACATACAAAGAGCTTTTAACGGACGTCTCCATCTGATTGGCCGCAACGGGCACAACTAGAAAATCGAATTCGAGTGTTAACCCAATAAGGTGCGGACGAGACGTCCGCGATCCCTTATGCAGGCGGGACGCCTGCGGTCCCTTACGCTTTTATATCGATCTTAAATATTGTTCCAGATCAGCTTTCTCCGAATCACTCAAACCTAGATTGAAGTGTCCGTTGTAATGATTGATGACATCCATCAGAGTTCTAAATCTTCCATCATGATAGAAGCCACCTTTTTCATGCGCAAACAATCCTTTCAAAGGAGAAGTGCGGTATCTATTATCCGGAGATCTTTTCGCTTGAAAATCATCGATACCGATGCTTTCAGCAGTATGAAGATTCCAGCCAGGTTCAGTAAATATTGGAGGAACATGGCATCTTGCACATTTTGCTTTTGAATTGAAAAGATCTTCTCCACGCGCTGCTGCCGATGAATCAAAAGTACCAGCTGGCGGCGTGGGAGCCGGGATTGAAAGTTGATAGAAATGCAGAGCCGGTAGTTTCGATGTAATCAAATCGGGATTACTTCGAATATTTCCAAATCCGGCTTTTGCAGCAACTGGAAATTTGGTTGCATTGTTCAAGCGTGGATCGATAAACGTGCCTTGTCCATGCATTTCAAGATTTGCAACAAATGCATTCCAATAGCTGACTGTTCCCCAGCTTCCAGTCCATGTTGCATCATTAATTCCGGCGAGACCGAACGCTGGCGGAATCAAGACAGCAGCTGAACTACCGTCTTCACGAAATGCTTTTCCATCAAGCAGAAGTTCTGCATCAAATTTTCCTGGTCCCCAACTTCGCAAAACCGTGCGGACTGTAGCTTGATCCGTTTCAAGTAAATCCGCCACCGGCTGAAGATTGGGTGCAAGCGCTACAATTTGTCCGATGTCCAAATCACGGTTGGGCCATCCATCAAGTCTGCGGCCAATACCATTTGCAATTGAATTATCAACAGTTGAATGGCAGAGTGCGCATTGAATTCCAATTGAAGTGAGATTGTTTCCGGAAAAAAATCCGGTCACTCCAACAACGGCTTTCGCTTGCAGTAATGTGCGCGTTACAGCAGGGTCATTTAAATTGACAGTCCCTTGCTGAATCGCCTGGATTACTTCCGGGGGTAACGCAGCGGAATCAACCTTTAAACCCACTGCCAGGGCTGTAGCAGGGCTTACGTTTTGAATTGCTTCATGCAACCGGAGACTATCGCCCCAAAATGCTTGATCTCCGAATGTGTCAAAACGAAAAATCCTTCTGCCTTCTGCAATCATCTGTTTCGCATTATTTGCGATCGCAGCATCAAACGAACTTTCCGGAGCCGGTTTAAAGCGTTGTGATGAAGCGGTCACAAAAAAGGCTGCGCAGAGAATCACGAATAGGCACAAAACGAGAATCGTTGTTCGTGATTTCATAAATTACTCCAATTGTTTTTCTTACATAGATACAGAGTGTTAAAAAAACAAAAGGTTGCAGATAAGTTATCGCAGTAACAAAAGAATGCAGGCGAGACGTCCGCGGTCCCTTACTGCCGCGTTGTTGCGGTTGCGATCACAGAAGGAGTCGAATCGGCGCATCCATTTCGCGCGATAATCCGGAAAGTGTATAGGGTCGCCGGCGTCAATCCTCTGGCAACATACTGTTTGGAATTTGCAGTAATTGTTGCAATCGTTTGAAAAGGTTTCGTGCCGATTTTTGACTGAACGAGATAAGAAACTTCGTTCGTAGATGAATCCACCCATCTTAATTGCACAGAACTTGAAGAAACAGCTTGAGCTGTCAGATTCAATGGTTGTTTCGGAGAGTTTGATATGTCGAGACGTTGCACAAAATTGGTTCCTATACCGCTTCCGGCACCCTGCCCCCCTCCAAAGACATAGATATGGCGTCCGGAAACAACTCCGGGGCTGCCGTGAACAGCTTTCAACATTGGATTAATCAGATCCCATCGATTTGCATTCGCGTCATATCGTTCTGTGGAACCCACAACCTTTCGCCCACGCAAATCCTCACCGCCAAAAACGTAAATTGCTTTTTCAAAAGTCACGAGCCCCAATCCACTTCGTGCTTGATTCAAGGAAGCTGCACTCGACCAGGTATTTGTTGTTGGATTGTAGACCTGGGTTAAAGCCATGTTGGTAAAACGTTGGCGACCGCCAACAACGTAAATGCGTCCATTCAGCACGCCGGCAGCTACGTGTTCCGAAGGATTCGGCAGCGGCGCACGGCTCTGCCATGAATTCGTTTGCGGATCGTAGACTTCATGATTGTTCACGGCAGTCCCTGTTTGAGTATCTCTGGCTCCGCCGATCAAATGAATCTTACCGTCGATGACTGCGCCCGCCATTGCCGCTCTAGGAGTGGGAATCGGCCTTCCGGAGCTCCACGTCCGGGCCACAGGATCGTAGATCTGTACAGCCTCAGGAGCAATGCTTCCACCCATAACATACAATTTCTGATTCAATCCAATTACCGCTGAATGATGCGTCCCATGCGGAAGGTCAGGGCCTTCGGTCCAGGTATTTTTTTTCGGGTCATAAATTAGAAGCTTTGCATGATTCTCCATATTGTATCCACCCGCAGCATAGATGAGGCCATTCAATGATGCAGCTCCGAACTCAGAATTCATCAGTGGAATCGGCTGCCTAAGAGACCAGTTTCCCAAATGTGACGGTATCGGGCACGAAACGGGTTGGGCAAAACCCATTTGGACTCCCTGCGAAAACAGGAATAATAGGGCGGCGGTAACGAAGTTTAAGAATACACGCATATTTACCTCCGATTGTATGTGGGTTTGACCCACCAAAACATTTCGTCAAGAATAAAGTGCGCTTCATGCCATGATATTATTCTTTGGCACTATTGAAAAAATGTTAAAACGAATATTCGTTCTGCTTTTGTTTACTTCCGCAATCGCAAATCCCGCTTTTGCTGCGCGTCCAACGATTGTATTTATGTCAGATTTCGGAACATCGGATGATTCTGTCGCCATTTGTAAAGGAGTTATCTACAAGATTTTGCCTGAAGCTTTGATCATCGATTTAACGCATCAGGTGAACCCCTATTCAATTCAGGATGCTGCGCGATTTCTGGCAGGAACTGCCACCTATTATGCTCCCGGTACCGTATTTTTGGCAGTTGTTGATCCCGGCGTAGGCAGCACCCGAAAGCCAGTGATCGTAAAATCCAAAAAAGGTCACTTCTTTGTTTTACCGGACAACGGATTAATCACTCTGGTTCAAGATCAGGAAGGTGTCGAAGAGGCCCATGAAATCAGAAATAGAGAGTGGACATTGGGGGATTCATTTTCTTCCACATTTCATGGCCGCGACATTTTTGCGCCTGCCGCAGCCTATCTTGCATCTGGAAAAAATTGGGGTGAAGCCGGGCCGGCAGTTACAGATCTTGTTCGACTGAGACTCCAAGTCCCACGAGTTGTTGGCAACAAGATTGAAGGTGAAATAATTGGTCTCGATGGTCCCTTTGGAAACTTGATTAGCAATGTTCCAGGCGAGATGTTCCGTCAGCTTGGGGTTAAAGATCACGAAGTCGTTTCAGTCTCGATTGGCGAACAAGTACTCGACGTTCCTTTTGTAAAAACATTCAGTGATGTTCCAACTGGCGGTACACTTCTTTATGTTGATTCTCGCGGAAGGATAGGGCTTGCAATTAATCAAGGTGATTTTGCAGCTAAATTTAAAGTGAGGCCACCAGTGGCTTTGTCGATTCGACTAACCACAAAGACCAAAAGCTAGCGAAGTAAGACGAAAATCAGACTGATGATGATCGCTACAAAACTGCCTGAGAACACTAGAAAATTCATCCAGGCATTGCGATCCATCGCACGTGATAATGATTCAGCTTCGATGATTTGTTTTCGCCGCAACTCGACAGAAGTATTCAACTCATCCATCTCTGATAACACCGTATCAAAACTCTCTTCATTTAAGCGAAGCTGATCCACTTTTCTGCCAAGATCGTACAAATATGGATCCATTTCCTTTTTAAGTTGCTCTTTTTGTTTCACAATCTGTTTCTTACGATCTTCTAGTAAATGGATCTGATTGTTGTAATCCTTCATACGGTGTTCAAAATCTCTTTTGGCGGTATCCTTTTCCCCCTCAAGGCGTGAAATCTCAGCGGTTTCTTGACCCAGTGAGATTTTCAACTTTTCAATTCTGGACATTAAAAAAGGAATTTTGCATTCTATCTCGGATTTCTCCAGGAAAATATTACGAATGGCTCCCTTTTCCAGGTCAATCTTCGATGTCTTTTCAACATCAGTCCCCAAATCCAATTCCTGTATGTTCTTTTGGTGGACTCGCACTTGTTGAGAAAGATAATCCTGTTTTGATCGAAGCTCTTCAATTTGGATCTTGTTGTCTTCTTTTTCTGCATTGATTGTCTCGATTTTTTGCCGGTGTGGCACAATCTGCTGATCAATCTGATCCAAATTTTGGTTGAACTTCTCTGTAAGGTCAGCTTTAGCAGTTTCTATATCTTCAATCTGCGTATCGTGCTCACCGAACTGGGTTTCCAAACGGTTAATTTCAATTTGAAGTTCTTTCAAATTGACTACTATTCCCGCGAAATCAGGATGTTCTACATGCGCTTCCCATGCCCGTGTTCCAAGCACCTGAATAAATTTTTCTTTTTCCCTTTCAAGTCCTTTAATTTCGTAGTTGAGGCGGGTAACAGATCCTTTCCGCTTTATTTCGGAAAAGCCTGTATTAAAGATGAATGAAAATCGCTCGAAAATGTTCTTTTTAGGGCCCTCGGGATTGCTCCCCTGAGCCACCTCTGGCTCGATCATCTCCATACCATTGAAATCATATTACTGGTACATAGAGTTGTCAATAGTACTACAGCTTGTAATAAATCCGATTGTTTGACAATCATTATGCGATGGAGGGTTTTGCGGTTGTTAGCGCTTCTTTCAGCAAACCTGGAAGAAGTTTCAGAGCATTCAAACTGACTGCATGTTTTACATTCGAATTTTGGGAAACCTCCTTAGCAAGCCAGCTGGTTAAAGGGGCAGGACTGATGCAGTCTGTAGATAAAAATTCTAAAAGATTCAATTTTTGAAAAATTTTAGCGCGAGCAGTATCTGAAGCGGTTGGATTGTTTAAAATAATGAATCCTTTTTTTTCAAAAGATAAGATCTCGGAAACCCTATCATAAGATCCCAACGCTACAATCTTTTGTGCTGCTGAAAGAATCCATGCGTAATCATGACTGACTTCAATGAGACGCAAACGTGGATATCCTGCGAGACGACGTTGAAGTTTTTGTCTGAGTGAAACATTAAATCGAGTTCCACAAATTATGATTCCATTTGTTTTTGGAGGCAGATGAACTTGCGAAAATGCTTCCGCCAATGTTTCACCTGCCTTCCCTTCTCCAGCAAGACATACAACCAGATGTCCGGGCGGTAATCCCAAAACATCCAGACCGTGACTTCCTTCTTGTTCAAACCATTGTGATCGTACACGATGATCTAAATATCCAACGTATCGAAGTTTTTGAATCAGATCTAACGAAAGACCATATTCGCGCACCCAATTGAGAATTGCTCCATCACCCAACACCCAGGCAAAGTCATATGTATTTCTGATTACATGTTCCAAATACTGACGTGAGCCTGGATCGGGAATTGTATCTTTTAAGATCAGAATGATGCGGCGTTCATTCTTCATGCACCACTCTAAAGTTTGATCCAGCTCACCTGATTCCAGATTGGAATTTTGTTCTACAAGTAGAATGTGCGGGTTAAATGTTTGAACCGAACTAAATAAGATTTTGCGTCTGAGATCCGCCAGCTCCGGCAGCGGAAATCGGCGAAGCTCACCGGAGCTGGCAAATTTCGGTAAAGCCAGGTACTCGACGCCTGGCGGAAGAGTAGACATCGATCCCTGGCATATCTCTCCAATCCATAGAACCGCAGCCCCGGGGAGTTCATGACAAATAGCATGAGCCAGCATCGTTTGCCGATTCACCGGGCCCCAACCCGATGATGGGGAATAATACAAGATGCGTGGCCGTCCCTCCGGTTGCACCTCACAGGGAAAAGCCATTGCTGAAACAGAAATCGACCCCTCAGACGAAATTCGCATTTCGAGATTTGTTGGTGCAAAGCATAAGCCAAATTTTTTTCTTTCTCTCTGACGACAAAATCATTTGCTGTGAATCATTTCTGTGACAAGCATTTGATTTTTATCTCATTCCGGAGACATCCATATTTCGGGTTTCGTATCATATGATGAAATTCGGGTTCATAAAATTATTTGACAGTTCACACTTCATATACGATTCTTAAATACAAGCGAGCCCCTCTATAACCATTTTTCAAGAAGGAGCAGGCATGACTCAGAGCCCAGCCTCAAAACTCCGGGTATTTCTCTGCCGCATTTTCATATTCGTTGCATTGTTCTTCCTGCAACAAGACTTTCTAAATGCGGAAACAAAAACGCAAATCAAAGCCCGTGAATGGATGCAAGCACGCAATCTATTGACACGCCGTCCACCGGGTTTTATTCAAGTCCCAAGTGGTAACTCAGGCATTCAATTGAGTGTGCAACAACTCAATGCTCAAAACTATGCTGAAGATAAATTACTTGCCGGACATGTTTTAAGACGCCTCGGATTCGGACCCAATCCGCAAGAGTTAAACGCAGTTCTCTCTATGGGAATTCCTGCGTATATTGAGCTGCAATTAAATCCAAGCAAGATCGATGATTCAGCGGCAAACAGTAAACTTCCTTCACCGCCGCGTGATTTTTATTCCGATTATGAGTGGATTAAACGATGGCATACGCGAATGGTTTATAGCCGGAGACAATTACAGGAAAAAATGACTTTGATCTGGCATGAACATTTCGCCGCTTCGGAATTTAAAGTAGGCGTAGGCGGCTTCATGCATCAATATGAAGAAACGCTACGAAAAAATTCACTTGGCAATTTTCGCGATTTATTAATTGAAATTACAAAAGATCAAGCGATGCTTGTTTTTCTTGATAATAATTTCAATAACGGAAATGCCTATGATGATAATGGCAAAAAGATTCCACCCAACGAAAATTATGCCCGCGAATTTCTGCAATTGTTTGCACTTGGCATAGACCGCCTCAACATGGATGGTACCGTTCAAAAAGACAGCAAAGGGCTGCCGCATCCTACATATACCGAAAAAGACGTAAAAGAAGTTTCACGCGCATTAACAGGCTGGTATGTGAATTATCGTGCCGGACGGAAATCGCAATTCGCCGCAGACCTTCATGATTCCGGAAAGAAAACGATTTTAGGTGTAAATATAAATGGCAGAAGTGGTCCCAATGGAGCTTCAGAAATCAATGATGTAGTTGATATTGTGATGAGGCAGCCATCGATGCCGCCGTTTATCAGTAAAATTTTGATTCAGAAACTGGCGACTGAAACTCCATCACCTGCATATGTCGAAAGAGTTGCTCGCGTGTTTCAACAAACAGGTGGAAATATACGATCGACCGTTCGTGCAATTTTGATGGACAGTGAGTTTTACAGTCCTGCTGTCGTTCGTACACAGTATAAAGAGCCGATTGAACATTTTGTCGGTGCGTTACGTTCATTAGGAGCCAGAACCCAGGGCGACAATTTGATTTATTGGAGTTACGCAGCAGAACAACTCATTTACTACCCTCCGAGCGTATTCAGTTTTTATCCGCCTGGCAATAAAGGACAGCTGATCAATACTGCGCTTGTTACTATTCGTGATCGTGTAGCGGATGACATTGTTGCAAACGCAGGTGATACAGCTTTTGATGTTGATACTTTTCTTCCAAGTAGAACGCTAACACCGGGTGAGGCAACGGATTTCATTATTGATGCGTTGCTCACAGCCCCACCCGATCCTGCTTTGAGATCGAAAGTAATTTCGTATTTGAAAGGGCAGGTTAACGATGAGAAAGTGCGCGGAGCTATTTGGCTCGTGCTCTGCTCTCCTGATTATCAGCGGAACTAACGGAGGAATTATGACAATCAATAGACGCGAATTTTTAAAAGGTTCAGCCGCTGCAGCGGTTGGCATTGGATTGACAAACTCGTGGATTGATCCAGTAGTGCATGCGAAGGTTGCTGCACCAGATGCTACCAAAAACGTAATTGTGGTCATCAATCTTTTCGGCGGAAATGACGGTCTGAATACAGTGATTCCGTTAGATCAATATGACCGTTACCGGTCTCTGCGGCCATCGCTTGCGGTGGATCGCGCATCTGTTCTTGCGTTACCCAATGCAACAGATCTTGGCTTTCATCCTCGATTAAGTCAGCTCCATGATCTCTATACACAAAATAAGGTTGCGGTGATTAATGGCGTTGGAGTTCCAAAAAATGCGCGCGGTCTTTTCGATCACGCAGCAGGACAATATGAATTTCAATCCTGCGACATTCTTTATGACACTTCAAAAAAGCCAACCGGTTGGCTCGGCCGATTCTTGGATCAAGTCCCAGAACAACAAATATCCCCAGGAGTCGATCTCGGCGGCGGCAAATTAATTCTAACCGGTAATAAGAAAACACCGGTTAGTATTTCCACTCTCGATGAATTTCAATTGAAATACAGCTTTGATGAAAATGCCAGGAAAGCCGGCTACAAAAACATAATGAAATCGCCATACAACGGAAGCATAGTTGCAGAAACCAACCGCAAAATGAGAGTTGAATCCTTAGAACAATCGGCAGTGATTCAAAGCAAAATTAGCGGATACCAGCCTATGGCGCAATATCCTGTGGACAGTTATCTCGGTTATCAATTGCTGCAAAGTGCACAAATGATTTGGGCTGATCTTGGCGTGCGTGCGATTGGACTTGGCTTTGGAGATTTTGATACACACTTTGGCCAACTTGGTCCGCACGATAACTTAATGGCAGATCTCAGTGGATCTATCTCAGCTTTCTACCAGGATCTGGATGCACACGGTCTCGCGGATAAAGTTCTCATCCTGACAATTTCAGAATTCGGGAGACGTGTGTATGCAAATAACGATGCAGGAACGGATCACGGTTATGCATCACTCGCATTCGCGGTGGGTAACTCAGTAAAACCAGGAGTCTATGGAAGTTATCCAAGATTAGATGATGCCAGCCTTGTTTTTGATGGCAATCTTGATGTACATACCGATTTTCGATCTGTCTATGCAACGGCGATAGCAAAGTTTTTAGATGCCGATCCTGCGCAAGCAGTCGGTGGACAGTTTCCGTTGTTGAATTATCTGTGAAAATATAATGCGGGCGGGTCTAAGACCCGCCCCTCCGAACTTACATTAATTGACAGGTCGATCAGATCGTAGTATCAAAGTACAGTCACTGCGACCATTCACTGTAAACAACACTCATCATTCGTATTTAGGGAGACTCAATGAACTGTACAGTGGTGCGAATTTTCCTGGCACTCCTTCTAATTCCGCTATTTCAAACAAACCTTTTTGCAATTAGTATCGATGCAAAGATTCCAGATCAGACCAACCGGAACGTTAATCCGGGAAGTTTGATGACTTTCACGCCTTGCGTATCCGGGATGGCAGGACCGTATCCCTGTAACAAAATTGATTTACTTTCATTTGTGCCGATTGCAAGTATGGGATGTACAGGCAATGGCAATGTTGTCGAAGGATGGGTCGATCCATTGGACGAAAAAGAATATGCCTTAATGGGTTGCGCAAATGGCGTTTCGTTTCTGAATGTCACTGATCCGCTGAATCCGATTTATCTGGGACGACTTCCAACGCAGACAACAAATTCTCTCTGGCGGGATGTAAGAGTCTACAATAATCGCGCATACGTCGGCTGTGATGTTAGTTGCAGCAATCACGGCATTCAGGTTTTTGATTTGACGCGTCTTCGCGGTGTTACCACTCCGCAGACTTTTACAAATGATGCTCACTATAACGGTCTCAGTCTTTCACACACGATCTTCATCAACCAGGATACAGGCTTCTTATATGCAGTTGGCTCAAGCTCAGGTGGAAATCCCTGTCCGAGTGGACTCCATATGATTAATGTTCAAAATCTTGTCCCTACGTTTGCCGGATGTTTTGGCAGTCCAACGTATACACATGAAGTAACGTGCGTAACGTATGATGGTCCCGATAATACATATGATGGCAAAGAAGTTTGTTTTGCAGCGAATGGCCCTACTCAACAGATAGTGATCTCAGATGTAACAAATAAGAGCGCACCTGTTCAGCTTTCAGCTACTGGATATCCGGGCGCATCATACCCACATCAGGTTTGGCTCACTGAAGATCATACGTATCTCTTGCTGAACGATGAACTTGATGAAGGTCAATTTGATACAAATACGACAACCTACGTTTGGAATATTTCCGATCTCAATGCGCCCTTCTTAATTGATAATTACGTACATCAAACGGATGCAATCGATCACAATCTGTATATTAAAGACAATTTTGCTTATGAATCGAATTATGAAGCGGGACTGCGGATTATGGATCTTACAAATGTTTCGACCGGGCAGCTTAGTGAAGTTGCTTTCTTTGATGTCTGGCCGTACGCGGAAAATCCAGATAGTCCTGAATTTGAAGGCTCATGGGATAACTATCCATTTTTGCCAAGCGGAGTCGTCTTAGTTAGCGGTATCTTTAATCCACCCAACCCGAATCCGGCAAATGTTGCCGGGTTATTCATTCTGCAGCCTACGTTAGCACCAGATTTTCTAGTAGGCGCAGAGGATCCGATTGTGAATGCATGTGGGACGGGTTCAGGTGAAACAACAATCGATGTAACTCCCCGCTTCGGATATACAGGAAACGTTACTTTGAGCGCGTTGAATTTACCGAGTGGAGCAACGGCAGGATTTTTACCGAATCCGGTTTCTGTTCCTGGAAATAGTTTACTTACTGTGAATCTTTCTGGAACCCCACCGGGAAATTACCCATTTGATGTGCAAGGAACAGATGGGACTATAACGCATACTTCACCGCTTACATTAAATGTTGCCTCCTCTGTTTTGTCAGCTCCAACACTTTTGCATCCACCGAATAATTCAATCGATGAAACATTCGTCGTTCACTACGAATGGAATCCTGTTGCAGGCGCCAGCAGTTACGATTTGGAAGTCGCCACAGATTCTAACTTCAACAATGTTATTTATTCCGTAACGGAAGCTTCGGACCATCACACTGGAATTTTGACGCTCGATCCAGTTACGCAATATTGGTGGCGAACCCGCACAAACAATGCATGTGGTGCCAGCGCGTGGTCTGCTGTTTTTACATTCACTACTGCAGCTCCGGCAAACATTCTGCTGGTTGATGATGACAATAACGCTCCAAATGTGTTGAGTTATTATCAAGACGCAGTCAGTTTTGCAGGACAAACATTCGACGTTTGGGATACTTCTACTCAGGAAGTTACAAATAGCCCACAGCATGCTGATGAGCCCGATGCAGCGACCATGTCAAATTATCAAATGGTTGTGTGGTTCTCCGGTGATTCATCAGGCGGATCTGCAAATCCGAAAGCAGGTCCAAGTGAAAGCGCTGAAACATCATTAAGCCAATATCTCAATGCCGGTGGATGTTTCTTCCTTTCAAGCGAAGAATACTTCTCCGATCGCGGCGGAGTGGTCAGCCCGTTCATGTCGGGTGTTTTGGGCGTACAAAGCATGAACAATAACGTAAACATGACAAATGTAACTGCGAATGGAATCTTCAACGGTGTTGGAAGTCTCACTTTGCAGTATCCAGCAGGCTTAAGCAATTTGAGTGACCGTGTTGTTCCTAACACATCGATTGGAGCGCAGGTTGCATTCAGTGGAAATCAAGGAAATGCCGCAATCAGCCGCGATTCGGGTACGTATCGCACAGTATTTCTAGGTTTCCCATTTGAAGCGATTCCAACTCAGGCAAAGCGGCGTGAAGTGCTTCAAAAAGCGATCGATTATTGTTTAAGCACTTCCTGTCCCACGATTAATCTTTCCCCATCAAGCCTGCCATCAGGCACACAAGGCACCGCATACAACCAGACGATTACTGCGTCAGGCGGTACTGCACCTTACTCTTTTGCGATTACAAGCGGCGCACTTCCAACAGGACTGACATTGAGTTCAGCCGGCGTATTATCCGGAACACCTGGCTCATCAGGCACATCAAACTTCAGTGTGACCGCAACCGATAGCAACGACTGCACTGGAACTCGATCATATTCAATCACAATTAACTCTTCTACCTGTTTGTTCTGTGACGATTTTGAAGATGGAATTCCTCCCACAGATTGGACCCTCAAACAAACATGGAGTGAAGACGGTGACAATCTTGTCGGAGTCCCGACCGGTAAAAAGGCAGTCGCAATAGCCTCCCCAGCTTTTGACGGGTGCATCAACTGTACAGTTCAAACCACAATGCGATCAGCAGGTGGAACAGGAAACAAACTTTGGTTTCTAGCTTGGTATTTTAATAAAGGAAACAAGCTTGAATTGCAGATGAATCAAGAAAAGGGCAGATGGATCCTGAAGCAGCGAGCGAATAATAGAGTTGTTGCAAAGCAAAAAGCGATCCTGCCGATTAATGCGAATCAATTTTACGATGTACAGATCACTTTCACCGGCACTCAATTTGAAGTTCGAATAGACGGAGTGCTGGTTATTACGATGAATTCGGGAGCCAGTGTGCAAACTGGAACCGTCGGTTATCAAGTAAGAGATACGACTGGTTCGTTTGGCAACATTGCGGTGAACTAATAATTTTGGGCGGGTCTCAAACCCGCCCCTACTTTATTCCGGTTAACTCTTGTTGTTCCAGGATTGCGCGCCCTTTTTCACTCACAACAAAATCAATAAACGCTTTTGCGGCTAAATCGTTTTTTGATCCTTTCAACTGACCAATGCTGTAAATGATTGGTTCCCCGTAAAAAATACTCTTCTCGTTATCAGCCACGATTTCGATCGCTACGCTTTTGTAAACATTAGCTAAAGTTGGATCTCCAAGATTGTAATATTTCAAAAGTCGAAACAATCGAAGTCCATTTTGTTTCGCCTGAGTTGCATAATCAAACGCGTAATCGGCTTGACCTGATAAGAGCGATTTAACCGGAGAAGGCGAAATATGAGTTGTGTCCAGTTTGCTCTTCATTTTTTCATAAAGCATCAGCTCGTGTACCCATGTCTCGGCAAGCTTCCAAACAAGCGGTACACGATAACCTGCATACGAATTCGCAGCATCAGGAATCAAAACCTTCACTTCCGGCCGTAACAGAAGTAGATGCCAGGTCTTAATCTGAAGATCATCAAAATGCTTGGCATTTTTTCCAGCAATTAAGGCAATTTCATCGGTCATAAATTCGATTGGCTTATCCAAATACAAACCTTCCAGCTGAGGTTTTGCGATACGGTCATCAGAAACGACAATGACGTCTGCAATCTTTTTTCCTGATGCTATGTGTGATACTTGTTGAACATTCGGACCGCTTTGTAAAATGATTTGAACTTCGGGATTTGCTGTCTCAAATCCTGCTTTAAACTTTTCCATCAAAAATTGAATGTTATCAGGATGACTCACTTTGATTTCACCGGCCAGAGTACCGGCGTTCAAAATTGTGAAGGATCCCATTATCAAAATGATCAAAAACGTTAATACTGAAGACATGATCTCCTCAATTACATTGATGTTGTGAATTATATTATTCCGCACTTTCACTTGTGCATCCCCACGTTGTGCATTGTTTATTCTCTTGCCAGCACTGTTGATGTAATGATGTACCGCATCGAACACACTTTACAATAGAATCCTTAGCTGAATCCAGGAATCCGCGGCAATAAGGACAGGAACGATCACCGGCGGATTGAAGGACGTGAAAATTTTCAACAGGTTGATGTTCATATACATCGATAAGATCGAGCAATAGTTGAACTGTATTTTCAAATTCCTCGCGCACGATGCGCTGTTGATAAGGCTGTGCGATTACAGCTTTGAGAAAGCCTTTATAAACCTCAAGTCTGTCAAGTTTGAAGGGAAATCTTATGATGCAATCCAACACAACCGGCCGCGTTAGAAAATTTTCAGCCATTTGTACCTGATTCGCGTGAATTACATAGTTTTTATCGAGCTGTGGTATGCCTATAATCAGTTCATCTACAGGCGTTTCATCCTCTTGTTGCCGAAGTAAACGGAGCCAAAACTTTTGCACAAGCGGAACTCGAATTTCAAGCTCGCCATTCAAATGCCATCCAGGCATGTATTTGTTGGGGCCTGGTTGAAATTGCCGGAAACGATATTCAACCAGAATTCTACGTTGTCGTAACCAAACCTCAAGTAAGACGACCTTCCAACCAAAAGTACTTCCGGTGATCTTTAAGACTTTGCCGTCCAACCGCTGACATAACTCGCGAACAAAAAGGCTGTGACGTCCTTGAAGAAACCAATAGATAGAAAGGAAACCTGATCCAGTTAAAAAGAGGATGTGCCAAAGAAGGTATTCCGGCATTCCCGATTAAAACCGCGTCTTCTCACGCAAGAGGGCATAAATCGTTTTGCTGATTGGTGCGGATACTTTGTGCTTCTCAGCCAATCTCGCGATGTGTCCCTGCAAAAGTTCGACCTCTGTCTGTTGCTTCCTTTGCGTATCAGAAAACAACGAAGACGTAGTTCCAGGTGGAAATTTTTCGGCATTGCTCAATGCCGTTTGTGCTTCATCATCCGAAAACTCAATTCCAGACGCGCGCGCAATCTCCGCAATCTCACACATGTATCGTGTCCATAAATCTTTTGTGTAAGGATCATTCAAAATATTGGCAATCGGTTTTTCTGTAAGAGTATTCAAGGAACTGAAACTGCAGAGGAACAAATATTTTCTCCATAAATCTACTTCAATGTCTTCGCTCAGTTGGACTTGGACAAATGAATTGGATAAGGCGTCATGAAGCTTTTGCATCTCCTGATGCACAGCTGGGCTGCCATCCAAAACAACCTTTGAATTACTTTTTGATCGAACGACTCCCGGTTCAATCCGATCAGCTGAAACATAAATGATTGCGGCATGGACGCGGTCTCCATGATCTTTTTGCAGTTCTTTATGAACAATGACTCCATTCTGAAAGGTTAGTATGAATCGTGAGTTGAAAGAGTTGAGCAATTTTGCAGCATTTTGCCAATCATAACCCTTTACACAAAAAAGAATGTGATCAAAATCAATGCCTTCTGTACCCGATTCAATTACGTTGACTTGAGCAAGCTGCCATGTTTCCGAAGGCCATTCGATTTTCAATCCTCTTTGCCGAAGAGCTTCTAAACTGGCACCACGTGCGAGGAAGGTAACATCTTGACCACTTCGAATGAGCGACGCACCTAAAATACATCCGACAGCACCCGGACCGACAATCAGAACTTTCATGGAATGATTGTAACGTAAATCTTTTCAGGGCACATCGAGTAGTCAGTTATCTAAAGAAAATAAAACGAAAGAGGCGTTCTCACAAAGAGAAGTCGTATTTGGCACATGCTTCTTGCTTGCGATTAAGTAATTCACTCCTGACTGATGCTTGATCCTTTGCAGTTCCTGTGAATTAAGACGATCAAATCGCTGGATTACATCTGCTGCCTTAGTATCGCCATGAACGATTTTGTACCGCTCCCACCATAATCCTGCGTACAATTCATTGAATGGAAATACAAGATCCCCATATACTGCTCGACGGGAGTGCATTCGAACACCTATGCTGTCAAAAGAAGGATGTACGATTATCGCTTCCTTTTCAGGTACAGCGTCTTTTATACATTTAAACAGATGCGAATCTCTCAGATTGAAGTTCGCTTGCTCTGAAATAATCGTTTCTTTGAAGCTCATAGCGCCAAGCATAATTCGAATTAAGAAAAAGATTACACCTAAAGCGATTGCGAACCTGAGATAATATTTCTTTTGAAGAATCATCGTATTGAACTTATAAATGTAGTGAACAAATCTGTTACTGCTTTGAATCGAATCCCAATCAGAAAACCACTTTGATCCAACCAAAATAAGAACACAAACAAGGACAGCACTGTGAAGAGTCAAGGGCCTTAACAATAAGACTGAGGCTAGTAAAAAAATTGCTGCAAGAGTCGTTGGAGATTTGTTAGACAGATGGCGAATTGAAATAAAAAAGAAGATTGAGAAAAAAGGCCACGCAAGAGGAAAAAATCGTACAGGGGTAAACACGATCGCAATCCGGTTATGCAAAATATTAGTAAAAACAATATGACTCACCGCCATGGAAATGGTGAACAATAAAAGTAAAAGCCCCCATCGGAAGGCTGTTTGACTAACCTTTTGCTGCTTCAGAATAGTAATCAACACAATCAGTAAACCCGAATATTCAATAAATTTGAGAATGCTTTCCTGTGTCCATGAATTTACGTCATAGTGATGAGGGTGCCTGATCTGGATGTATGCATGGTATAACTCGTCAGAATTCAGTGCGAGCTGGCTTGGTTTTGAAAAACTCAAAGGTACATAAAAGAAAATGAATGCTGCAATCACTCCGCATCCGACGGTTGGTACAATTATTTTGTGCCATGGACGTACAGATGTTGATCCAATATATAAAGCGGCAGCTGCCAGAATGCTTCCAACAATTCCAGTAGTTGGATGAACCAATGTCGCTACAACGATAAAAATAGAAGTGACAAAAGAATAATTTCGGAACGCTGCAGAGAGTGCAAGAAGTATGAACATATTTGCCAAAGCAGACGGTGTTGTTTGATTGAAATCGAGACTCCATAAACCGAGCTTGGGCTGCAAGTGGGAAAGTGAAAAAGGTATTATCGCCGCCAGGAACGATATCATTCGTCCGAGCCCGAATGTTCTGGAGACTGTAAACAAAGCCACTGCTGCTGTGCCAGCCATGATAGGGCTCATGTAAACAAGAATCACCGCAGGCTGAACTCCGGCGATCGTTGAGACCATGTTGATGAAGTGCGCAAAATATGTGCGAACTGTAAAAGTCCCTCCGATGTCCGTATAGAGATCGTTCAAAAGAAATTGAGAATCACGAAAGCGCTCGATGATCGGAAGAACATCTATGCTGGGCCAGGTCCAATATGAGGTGTGAGTAGTAACAAAGGCTACATACAGGAATGTGAGTGTGACAGTACCGAATGACAAAAGCGTCGATTGAGTATCAGTATAATTTTCATTTTCTTGCAATGATGTTGGATTCCTCAAATAATTCTGCAAATTATATCGGAAATCCTTAGCTAATCTCGCACCAACAAATCAGCTCTTTTTTGAGGATGCGGAACATTCAGAAAAAAAATAGCCGCGGCGCATGGCACCGCGGCGATGGATTTATATTAAGAATTAGCGGTTACCCGAATTTGCTTCGGTTTTGATTCTTCTCTTTTTAGCATAGTGATCTTTAGAACACCGTTCTGGTAATCTGCAGAAATTTTTTCGGAAGAAACAGTCCGCGGAAGAATGAAACTACGAGAAAACGCTCCGTAAGAACGCTCTACTCTATGGTAATTTTCTTCCTTTGTTTCCTTTTCCATCTTCCGTTCACCCTTTAAAAACAACATGTTGTCTTCAACACGAATATCAACGTCATCCGCGTTAAGCTCCGGAAGGTCCGCCTTTAGAACAATGGCCTGATCCGTCTCATAGATATCTACTGCCGGGGCCCACGCTCCTCCAAACAACCCTTCATCTTCAAACTTCGCTTTTGGAATACTCTGATTGAAAAGCCGATTCATATGATCCTGAAATGTGACTAATTCTCTAAACATTGGAATTCCTCCTTAAGAATTTCTTTAGCTAAATGTAATAATATAATCTTAGTGTCATATTGTCAAGTTTAAACATAAAAGCATCTTGTCTGATAACTGTTTTATTATCAATAACTTATGAGTTTATTTTGACAATATTGGAGTTAGCCGCGATCCCTCATTCTTTTCGCCAGTTCCTCTTCGACATCTGAAAAAGGGATATTTCGTGCCGATAGCAGAACAAGCAGGTGATACATAAGATCCGCTGCTTCTTCGACACAGCGGCTTCGGTCGGGATATTGTGCAGCGAGTGCCAGCTCGACACCTTCCTCTCCTACTTTTTGCGCAATTTTGAGGATCCCCTTTTCAAAAAGCTTTGCAGTATAGGAGCCTTCAGGCTTTTTATGAATGCGATCATTAATAATCATTTCAAGATTCTTTAATTGTGCACCGGGTGGAACATTAGAAAAACATGCAGCCGCTCCAGTGTGACAGACGGGACCTTCGGGCATGGCTTGTATCAATAAAGTATCAGCATCACAATCGGCCTCGATGGAGATAACATTCAAAAAATTGCCTGAGCCTTCGCCTTTTTGCCAGAGTTGCTTTCGAGTTCTACTCCAGAAAGTGACGCGCCGTTCTTGAAGCGTCCGTTCTAAGGCTTGCTTGTTCATAAATCCCACCATCAACACAGCCGCCGTTTCTTTGTGTTGAACAACCACAGGGATTAAGCCCTCCATTTTCTCAAAATCTAATTGATCCATCATATTCTCACCGGTACATTTTCGTTTCGTAAATATTCTTTCAGATCTCGGATGGAAATTTCACTAAAATGAAAAATACTCGCAGCTAGAACTGCATCTGCACAACCATCCTTCAGAGCTTCCAACAAATGTTCCTTCTTTCCTGCGCCACCTGATGCCACAATTGGAACGCGTACAGCCTCCGAAAGTTTTTTTAACAGTTCGCAATCATATCCTTTTTTCATACCATCTCGATCAATTGATGTAACCAATAATTCGCCAGCTCCTAGTTCAACAACTTTCATAGCCCAATCGATTGCATTCACAGGTGTTTGATGAGTTCCACTCCTGGTTTTTATGAACCATGTATCATGATCCGATTTCGCATCCAGTGCAGCAACCAGAGCCTGCGTTCCAACCCGCTCCGAAGCTTCAGACAGAATTTCTGGATTCTCCATCAAGATTGTGTTCAGCGATACTTTGTCAGCTCCACATCGCAACACTGAAACAATATCTTCAAGCGTTCGGATACCTCCGCCAACCGTAAGAGGAATTGCTACAGCACGCGCGATTTGTTCTACCATTCGAAAGAATGGCTTTCGATTTTCAAGCGTAGCAGAAATGTCCAGGATTACGAGTTCATCGGCTCCATCATCAGAATATCGTGACGCGAGTTCAACCGGATCGCCGGCATCAACAAGGTTCACAAATTGTTTGCCTTTTACAACGCGGCCTTCCAGGATATCCAAACATGGAATAATGCGCTTGGTCAGCATTTGGACTTTACATATTGTGCGAGTTCTTCCAATGTGATTCTTTCTTCATAAAGTGCTTTTCCGATGATGACACCGGCAACACCCGCTTGACGCAACGATTCCACATCCTTCACCGAAGAGACTCCACCTGATGCAATCCATCGAACTTTAGGATGAGCTTGAACGAGGATTTGATAGAGTTCGAAGTTGGGGCCTTCTAAAGTTCCATCCTTCAAAATGTCGGTACAGAGATAATCGACGATGCCTGCCGGCTCAAGCTTGGAAAGGATTTCATCCATTGTACTTTTCTCTTTCTGCGTCCATCCTGACGCAGCAAGTACACCTTCCTGTAAATCTAAGGCGATACAGAAGTGCTGAGGGCCAAATTTTGCGGCCCATGCTGAAACTGTTTCAGGTGAGCGCATCGCAACGCTGCTTACAACGACTTGTTTCGCGCCCATGCTCAAAAGGCGTTCAATGATTTCGGGAGTTCTTACACCACCGCCAATCTGAGCCTCGATTTCAGGAACGGACAAAATGGCTTCAAGTGTTTCCCACTGTACGATGCGTCCGGCTCTTGCGCCGTCGAGATCAACAATATGAATCCGTGAAAAACCGTTTGAAATGTACTCCTGTGCAATTTGTTCAGGAGTTTTATCGTATTCCCGCGCAGAATTGAAATCTCCCTTCACGAGTCGAACGCAGCGGCCATGAATTAAGTCAATGGCTGGAATGATTCGCATAATTTCCAAAATGACCGGAAAAGCATCATACCTGAACGCCCCGATTTTTCAGGATGAAATTGAACCCCGAAATATAAACCCTTTTGAATTCCTGCTGAAAATTCTACACCACTTTCAGCAACTGTATCAGTATACTTATTTATTGGAACGTAAAAAGAGTGGGCAAAATAAAAATACGATTCAGATTCAACGAGTGAAGAGGTTCGTTTCAAACGAACCTGATTCCAGCCCATATGCGGGACACGAGCAGCACGATTATCAAACTGCAGAACTTCGCCTGAGATAATTCCCAAACATTTTGTATTCCCTTCTTCAGATCGTTCAAATAATACCTGCATTCCGAGACAAACGCCGAGAAACGGCATACTCAACGTTTGTAGAAATGTAGTCAGTCCTGTTTTTTCAAGAGATCGCATTGCTGCAGGAGCAGCTCCAACTCCTGGAAGTAAAATCCCTGAACATTGCTTCAAAACATCCACCGATGAACTGACACAATGCGGGATTTCTGCTGCGGTGAGAGCATTTTTTATGGAAGCAATGTTGCCGGCGTCATAATCGATGATCCCAAGCATACCCATAACTACAATTTCCCTTTTGTAGATGGGATTTTCGACAATTGTTTTTCATCGATTCGCACCGCGAGCTTCAATGCACGTGCTGTTGTCTTAAAAATTGCTTCAGCTTTGTGATGATCATTTCTTCCGGTGCAACGGATATGAAGTCCAGCTCCAAGCCCATCAGCCAGTGCTTTGAAAAAATCTTCCAGAAGTTCAGATGGCAAATCTCCGATGCGTTCGCGTTTGAAATCACAGTGGAATGTAAGATGACTTCTTCCACTTAGATCAAGAGAAACATTCGCCAGCGCTTCATCTAAAGGCGCAGCAAAAGCAAATCGTTCAATTCCCTTTTTTGAACCTAACGCTTGTCTTAAGGCTTCCCCCAAAACAATTCCTACATCTTCAACTGTATGATGCTCATCGATTTCAATATCTCCATTTGCTGCAATCATCATATCAATCAGCGAGTGCCTGGATAGCTGTGAAAGCATGTGATCGAAAAACTTTATTCCTGTGGATACTGTGTGGTCACCCGTACCATCCAGCGCAACACGAACCTGAATATCAGTTTCTTTTGTCTTTCTGCTAACGGATGCTGATCGTGAGGCATGCGCAATGTATCGACAAGCTTCCAGAGCGTTCTTTGTCTTAAACTCGGCCTGACTTTTTTGTGAAGTTAATCGAACCGAGCGTATACCAAGATTGGAAGCAAACTCTACATCAGTTTCACGATCGCCAAAAACAAACGAGTTCGAAAGATCAATCTTATTTCTTTTCATGTATGAGCCGGCTGCACCTGGATGCGGTTTACGACAGGAGCAGGCATCACTCGGGAAGTGCGGGCAAACATAAATTCGATCGAAATGGATCCCTTCACTTTTTAAGAATCGTATGATTTTTTTCTGAACTTGTTCAAAAGATTCTTTTGGATATTGCGGCATCCCAAGACCATCCTGGTTTGTCACCATCACCAGAAAAAATCCTGAATCGGATAGAAGGCGTAAACCCTGAATGATGCCAGGAATGAATTCAAGTTTTTCCAGAGAATCGACTTGCTGATCAGGAGGCTCCACAACAATGGTTCCATCTCTGTCTACAAAAACTACTTTCTTCATTCGAGCCCCGACAGAACAGTTAATACGCGGCTATTTTCTTCAGGTGTTCCAATCGTGATCCGCAAACAGTCCTGAAGCCGTTTTTCTGATCGTCGACGGACGACGATCCCTTCAGATAACAGTCTTCGGTATGCAGCCACTGCATCTCTAAACCGGACTAGCAAGAAGTTAGCGGCGCTTGGATAAACGTAAACGACAGAAGGAAGAGTGCCTAATACTTCACCCAGACGAAATCGCTCTGCAGCAATTGTTTGTACTGTCTTATCCACAAAGGCGCGATGCTTCAAGGCGCTCAACGCAGTTTGCATTGTCAAAGCATTCACATTGTAAGGCGGCTTTATTTTGTTAAGAGCTGCAATAATCAAAGGAGAAGCAATGCAATAACCAAGACGAATTCCGGCTAAACCCCAGGCTTTGGAAAGAGTCCGTAAAACCACAAGATTCGGAAAAGACGCGGCTTCTTTTGCCAGCGAAGAAGTCTGAGCAAACTCTATGTAGGCTTCATCAACGACTACAATTGTATTTCTAAGCGCTGTGACAAGCTCTAGAATGCTGTCGCGATTTAACAGATTTCCGGTTGGGTTATTCGGCGAGCAGCAAAAAAGCAAGTGCGTTGAATGACCGGTACATTCCAGTACAGACTCAGTATGAATCTGGAAATGATCATCTAAGCTGATTTTTACGACTCTTGCAGATTGCACCTGGGCAGCAACTTCGTAAACGCCATACGTTGGATCAAGAATTGCGACTTCATCTTTATGTGGTTCGCAAAATAGCCGCACCAGAAGATCGATAATTTCATCCGATCCGTTTCCTGTAAATACAGAATCGGCGGGAACATCCAGTCTTTCAGCAAGGCTTGATCGAAGTTCAGATTGAACTGGATCAGGATAACGATTGAGTGAAACGATATCATTTGAAATGACGCTTCCTGATGACAATTCATTTGCATCGAGATAGATGCTGCCTTGAATGGATTCGCTTCGTGCCGAAGTGTAAGGAATAAAATTGCGCAGGTTTGGCCGAATACAATGATCGACAGTATTGGAGGGATTTGGCGGAGAAACTGTTGCCGCAATAATCCGAAATTCCGCCGCAATCGCATGTGCTTCGAGACCTTCCACGCGTGCAAGAACTCGAACTGTATCTACGAGCGCCGCAACACCTTCAGAGGATACTTTTTGAAAGCTGATCGGCTTCATAAAACTTTCTACAATTAACCCACCGCTAAATCGTGCAGTGCCATTCGTAGGAAGTGTATGGTTTGTTCCAGAAGCATAATCTCCAAAAACGACTGTCGTCAGCGGACCTAAAAACACAGATCCGGCATTTTGAATTTCTGAAGTGTACTTTTCAGCATCCTGAACTGAAATCATTAAATGTTCAGGAGCGTACAAGTTTGCAAAATGAAATGCCTGATTGAGATTCTCAGTAATGATTGCAAAACTATGTTGGAGCGATTCTTCCGCTATCGATTTTCGAGGTAATAATTCAAGACGATCTTTCAGCTTCGCAATGATCGTAGTAACGAGATCCGCAGAAGTAGAGATCAGAACAACCTGCGAATCGCTTCCATGTTCTGTTTGAGTTAACAAGTCTGCAGCAAGCCAATCAGTATCGGAAGTTTCATCCGCAATAATAAGTAGTTCACTGGGACCCGCGATCAAATCAATTCCTGTATTGTAAGGCGAACGTGATACTGCTGCTTTTGCTGCGGTAACAAACCTGTTTCCAGGTCCAAAAATTTTATCCACACGCGGAATTGTTTCAGTTCCTAAAGCCATTGCTGCGATCGCTTGAGAACCACCTACCCTGAAAATACGATGTACACCTGCAACTCTTGCGGCAGCAAGTATGGCAGGAGCAATTAAGCCATCGCTATCAGGCGGCGAGAAAAGGAATATCTCTGAACAGCCGGCTAGACGCGCTGGAATTCCCAGCATCAAGACTGTGGAGACAAGAGGCGCAGTGCCGCCAGGAACATATAAACCAACACGCCGAAGTGGACGCCATTCCCGTTTACACAAGACCCCCGGCGCTGTTTCTAATTCGATTGACACCGGGATTTGCTGCCTGTGAAAAGCTTCAATATTGCGTGCAGCTTTATGCAACGCAGACCAAACTTCTCCAGACACACTGGATGCACCTTCTGCCCATTCCTCAGATGAAACCTCCAGTGTCTCAACAAATATGCCATCCCATTGCAGCGTATAACGGCGCACCGCCTCATCTCCGTTTAATTCAACATCACGGATTACCGCATGTACGCTCTCCAAATCAGCAGCCGAACTGAATGAAGGCCTGCGTGTAAGAGACTGCAACGTCATCTCATTGAGTTCATTGTACTGGTAAATTTTCATCATAGTCATGAAATCATCTTTTCAATCGGAACAACAATGATGTCGCTTGCACCAGCTTGTTTTAATTTTTCGATGAGTTCCCACAAACCATCTTCTGCAACGACAGAATGAATTGCAACCATTTCAGGATTCGCCAGAGGAACAACAGTGGGACTCTTCATTCCAGGAACAAGTTGACGAATGCGTTCAACTTTGGAAGCGGGCGCGTTCATCATTACGTATTTGCGGCCATGGGCATTTCGTGTACAACGAATTCGAAATACTAATCTTTCTATATCTTTTTTTCTTTCTGGATTTTCAAGCGCAGAATTATTTGCGATCAAAATTGCTTCAGATTCGAATACTGTAAATTTGGGTTCAAGTCCATTGACGCGTGCCGTACTTCCCGTTGACACCAGATCACAGATTGCATCGGCAACATCTAATGCCGGAGCAAGCTCCACAGATCCGCTAATTTCGATGATTTCCGCTTTTATATTCTGTGCATTCAAGTAGCGCTTCAATGCACGAGGATACGAAGTTGCAATGCGCTTTTTTCGAAGATCCGATAGTTTACCAAATTTACTTTCCTGAGGAACACAAATGCTCAATCGACAACGTCCAAATCCAAGATGCTCAAGAGTTCGAACGCGGGCCCGGCGTTCCTCAAGCACATTGAGTCCTACGATTCCGAGGTCACTCACACCATCCTGAACATATTCAGGGATGTCATCATCACGGAGCCAGAGAATATCCAGCGGAAAATTTTCACAGGGAGAAAGCAAGGAACGTCCGGTATATTCAAATGCTAGACCAGTGGAACGCAGCAAATGAAGTGAATCCTCAGTGATACGTCCACTTTTTTGAACGGCTATTTTAAGACGACCATTATTTGCAATCATACTTTAGTTGAGTAAAGCGTTCTGGTTAAAAAAAACTAAAAACGGTGAGAACGGCGAAGGGCCAATTTGTAGCCGCCGGTACCCTTCTTCAACCATCGTGATACACGTGCGACAGTTGTGGAGCTGATTCCCGTTTTTTCTACGATTTGAGTATAGGGAACACCATCAGCGAGCATTCGTGCTGCTTTCCAGCGTTCGGCAAATTCTTCAATTTCAGTGGGGGTAAGCAAGTCACGGAAGAATCGGCGTGCCTCGCTTACGGTTCGCAAAGTAAGAACGGCGCGGTATAACGCATCAACATCTTTGGAAGCTACTTTTCTCATCGCTTTAGTATACTAAAGTAGCACTGTGGACGAGCCGTGTCAACCCCGGCGTAAAGACTGCACTGCGTGCCCTACTACGAACGTTTACGCGCGGCGATGGAATCCTTCAATTCTTGCTGCAAATCAACAATGCGCTGCTTCTGCTTTACAACAAGTTTTTCCCAGTTTGCAGTGACACGACCTTTCGCGCGGAGCTCCTGAATCAGTTTTTCAGTCTCTGTTATCTGCAATTGAGTCGTTTCAATCTCGTCCCTGATCGTTTTCTCATCACGCGGACCTGAAGGCTCAGCCGGAACAACAGCTTCAACGGGTTGAGATTGTGCTTCGGGAGAAGCCGGAACTGGCGCAACACTTTCTGATGGCATTGTCTGAACTTCGGAAGCCGTCTCTGGAACTTCTGCCGCAACAGGTGCTGTTTGAGGAACTTCAGATTGCGCTACCGGTGATGCCGCCTCAGCAGGACTCGCTTCAGTTTCTTCTTTGCCTTCATCCCAGATTTCCTTCATCTGTTTGAGGTCTTCAGTAGTATAAACGCGGGCTGCTTTTTTTACGGAAGCCTTGGGTGCTGCTGCGGTTCGGGAAGCGGGCTTCTGGGCTGGCACTTCTACAGGAGCAGGTACGGTCGTATTCAGTTCTTTCATTTTATCGAGATCCAATCTTTCTTTTTTGAAATTCATTTGAATTCCATTGGACTCGACGTAAATGTTTGCCTGGTCCTCATGCAAGTACTTCCCTTCAATTACTTTTCCGTTCTTAAGAACGATTTTGTATTGTGCGAAGGCAAGAGTTGGAACAAGAAAAACAAAAAACAGAATCCGAACAACTTTCATAGGCGACTCCTTAATCATCGGGGGGCTCCGATTAATAATTCTTTTTCACGCCTAATAAGAATCTTTCGGCTTAAGTCCGCTCTTAATTAATTGAGATTTCGCTAAACTTTCCTATTGTATTTCTTGATTCGAATCCAGCTGTACCTGCAGATACAGGTTGAGCTGGAATGAGTGTCAGAACAGGTGTTGAATTTACTGACAATTCAAACTGAGTCCCGTTGTAAGAAAGAGATACTGTATAGTCAACACCAACAGAAATCGGAAAGCTTCCTTTGGCTTTTGCAACAACACTTCCCCCAGAACGCTGCTTTAAGATCCACTTGCCCGATTCCTGTCTCATTAACAATTGCATTGTATTTTGTTTATTGATGTACCAGGCTAACAATGTAAGAATATTTCTCGCTCCGCCTGAGGTTTGCATTTGTGCTTGAACAGTACAATTCAGACAACCAGCAAACGCAGGTGTTGCTACAGCAACAGCTTTTTTCTTTATGGGTGTTCCAACCAGATATCCGCCTGTTTCGGTCCAACCTGGTTTTACAAAGGTCCAATCAGCCGGCGGAATGCCATCTTCAAAATCATCACAGAACAAACAACCTGCGCCGGCATTCTGGTTTATTGTAAAAGTTTGATCGACTACTGTAATCGTTCCGCTACGAGGTGTGTCCTCCGGATTGGCATCGACAGAATAATTGACAGTCCCATTTCCATTCCCACTTCCTGAAGTGACTTGAATCCATGAATCATTGCTAACTGGAGTCCAATTGCAGCTAGCTCCCGCGGTTACATTGAATGAACCCGGCCCACCAGTATCTGGAACGGTCGCATTGTCCGGTGTCAATAAATATGTGCATGGAATCGTTTCATCGGTGCAATTGCTAAAGGATGATGCGCAGACATCAAGAGCCTTTACCATATAGCTGTAAGTGTTTCCGTTGCTGACTGTGGTATCAAGAAAGGTTGTAACTGAAGGATTTCCGATTTGCGTAAAACCGCTACCGGGGCATGCGCCAGCTCCGCGGAAAACTTGATAGCTGGTACCGCCGCCACCCAACGATCCTGCTTCCCACGTGAGTGAGACTTCATTGTTCACAGTGAGTGAAGAGATTAAATTTTCTGGTGCTGCCGGAGGTGTACAACCAGAATTGAATGCTGCAAGTACATCCATGAGACCATGTCCCCAGGAATTGTTGGGACCATTTGTATAGTCTCCGCCGCATGCCTCTACGATGTGCGGCAAACGAATCGCAGATGCATTCATGAGAGTCTCTGTTGCATTCTGATCGTTTTTATAAGTTGGAAGAGCTGACCAAACTACGGCGATTCCGCCCGCAACGTTAGGAGTTGCCATACTTGTTCCACTTAGAACTGTGTAAGTGGTATCACTGCTAACAGATGCTGAACGGATCCCGGAGCCGGGAGCAACAATATTTGGTTTTGTTAAACCAGTTGAATCGGCTGGTCCACGGCTGCTAAAAGAGGACAAAAGATTATTGGCGTTATTTGTAGTAGAACCAACTGTATAGGCTGACAAATACGTACCAATCGGATCGTTTACAGTTCCGCAAGAAGGACCAGAATTTTGAGCAGCAGCTACAGTCATGATCCCTGCTGCTTTTTGCGCATCGACAGCCGCTTGTAATGAAGTTGCTGAACATCCTTCCGATGGCGGACAACTCCATGAATTCGATGTGATATCCGGAGCGAGTGCAGGATCACCTTGAGCTGGAGTTCCACCGACTGGATACGGTGCGAGAAAAAATTCAAAACATTCGATGTATGATGCCGGAGTTCCATTCCCTTGATTCATATTGCGACAGCCGATCCATTTTGCGCCTGGAGCCATTCCGATTTGATTGCTGCCGCCATCATCTCCAACGACAGTTCCCATCGTATGAGTGCCATGACCATTATCATCACAAGGCGCTGCTGAGTTGGCGCCACAAGCTCCGCCACCGCTGTGAATTGAATCATGCCAGTTGAAATCGTGGTCTGCAGTAGATCCGTTCCATCCGCGGTATTTTCCGCGCAATGAATTGTGTGTCCATCGATAACCGGTATCGGCTCCACCGACAACGATGCCCTGTCCGGTATAACCGAGCGCCCACATATCAGGCGCTTTGGTTCTAACAATGCTCCATTCAATGGCTTCCATTGAATTGGGAGAATCTTGCTGAGACGCAGGCTCTGGAATCATATTTCGGATTATTGGATTGCCTTCAATTCTGTCTACATCATCACGCGCTGCTAGTTCATCCGCGATTTCACGGCCTGCGGTGATGAGTAATGCATTAATAATGTAAAACGATTGATACCTGATGCCTTTGGCTTTCAACCAATCCTGTAGTGGAACTTGAGCGCGTTGAGCCGTATCAAACAATGATCGATACACAAACGTTCCACGATCGATTTTTCTTGACATTTGAAAGGCCGGCGACAGATCGGGGCGTTCTTTCAGAACAACAAAAAATTCAGCTTGTTGTCCACCAGCAGTGTTTGTGAGAACCCAAGGATGAATCTTGGATGTTGGATCTGCGAAGAGTGATCCGATGAGAGTGAAAAAGCAAATTCCTGCTACAAAAAGAGCTATTTTACCCATGAGTCCCTTCCTTAATTATACCATTGATAAACCGGTTGAAGAGCGCATAAAAGTTACTTGTATGGTTCGTGTAACTTGACTGCAGACGTCGTTTTTTTCGCTCTTAAGTTCAATACCTCGACGAAAACCGAAAAACCCATTGCGAAATATGCATAGCCTTTAGGAATATGTTGACCAAACCCATCGGCGATAAGCAAAAGACCGATCATCAGTAAAAATGACAGAGCAAGCATTTTGACAGTCGGATGACGATGAACGAAATCGCTGATCGGTTCAGCAAAAATCATCATGATAATCACTGCAATAATGACTGCGATAATCATGATACTAATCTGCTGAATCATTCCTACTGCCGTGATAACTGAATCCAATGAAAACACGATATCCAACAACGTGATTTGAATGAGTACGCTTGTAAAAGAGGAAACAGCTTTAGCCTTTGTTTCGTGATCCTCGCCTTCAAGTTTGCTGTGAATTTCATGCGTACTTTTGGCAAGCAAAAACAGACCACCAACTATCAGGATCAAATCACGGCCAGAAATTTCATTTCCAAAGATAGAAAACCAGGGACTCGTTAATTTCATGATCATGCTGATCGAAAATAGCAGCATGATCCTGGTAATCATGGCCAGCCCCAAACCGATTCGCCGCGCGCGTTTTTGTTGATTCGCTGCGAGTTTTCCGGAAAGAATAGATATGAAAACTATATTGTCGATCCCTAAAACAATTTCCAATGCAGTTAAAGTTAATAAACCAATCCATGCCTGAGGATCTGATAACCAATCCATAGTTTCCCTCTACCTTTCATTTTGTTTTTTGATTCATTTGTTCCATTTCTGCGTTGCGGCGAATTAGGATGGGAATGCCGGGAGACGGAATCGAACCGCCCACGCAAGGATTTTCAGTCCTTCGCTCTACCGACTGAGCTATCCCGGCATCTAAAAAGTGTTTTCAATGAAAGCTCGTACTATAACAAAGGAAACGGTTGAAATCAATGATAATGCGGGATTTAGCGAACGTCACGCATCGTTTCTTCAATTACGTGATCCACAACACGACGCAAGTCAGCAGTTTCATGAAAAACCTTAAGCTGACGATCCGCACTTGTTCCATCTCGCAGAATATTATAGATGTGATTAATTTCCTTGCGGCTTCCTAAATCATCAACAACATCATCAACAAATTGGATGAGTTCATGAATTAATTCCCGCGCAGGAACTTCCGTTTGTTTTCCGAAATCAATCAGTTTGCCATCCAGTCCATATCTAACTGCTCTCCATTTGTTTTCTTGAATGAGCAGCCGTCTATAGAGCCGGAAACCAAGGTTTAATTTAATTAATTTATAGAGTTTCGCAGTGATTGCCTGAAAAAGAGCAGCAATTGCAATCGTATCTTCAGCTCTCGTGGGAATATCGCAGATTCTAAACTCGAGTGTCGGAAAAACTGGATGAACTCGAAGATCCCACCAAATGCGTTTGGGATTATCAATACACTTCGTCTTTACAAGAAGGCTCACATAATTTTCATACTCTGACCAGGAATTGAAGTAATCAGGAATATCAGTACGCGGAAATTTCTTGAAAATCTCGCAACGATATGATTTCAATCCAGTTTCATGGTTCATCCAGAATGGTGAACTCGTTGAAAGCGCCAAAACATGGGGCAAGAAATACCTCGCTGCATTCATAATGTGTATTGCAGTTTCACGTTCTTCAACACCCACATGAACATGAAGACCAAAAATAAGAAGACTTCGCGAAAGCACTTGATGGTCTTCAACAATTTGCATGTAACGATCGTGCTCAAAAATATTTTGGCCAGTCCAGTGTGCGAATGGATGAGTTGAAGCTGCGGCAATTTTCAATCCATTTCTTTCTGCAAGAGCACAAATTGTTTTTCGAAGATTAAACAAATCGGTGCGCGCTTCAGTTGTGTTGTTGCAGACGTTTGTTGCCACCTCAATCATGCATTGATGCATTTCAGGTTTGACTTGCTCACCCAAAAGAGCAATCGCCTCTTCAAGAATTACTGAAACATGCGATTTTAAATCACGCGTCTCAGGATCTACGATTTGATACTCTTCTTCGATACCAATAGTGAATGCCTGTGACATGGTGAATTCATAATAACATGAAGTTTTCTGTGGCTTAGAAATGGTAGGCCAAAAAACAAATGGGGCTGCGGTTGGGGACCGCAGCCCACGTTAGGCCTAATAAGAGGGGACTCAGAAAGTAAGATATCCGCTACGAGAGCCGCTGTCAAGTTAATGTGAAATTAATTGTGCATCCGGCTGTTCCGCATTGTGGAATTTGGGACTCGTAGCAATAATTGCGCCAGCCAAATCAACCGAAACAGTCACTGCGAACTGTGTTGAACCTACGGCTTTGATGCTCAAAATGTAGTTTCCTGGTGTCGTCGGGAGAAGCTTGATCGTCTCCTGTCTGTCGAGAGTGGCTCCTCGAGCAATTAAAGTACCATTAGGTGACAAGAGTTCCAGATCAATGTCGCCGGAAGGATAGTTCAAGGCGATACAAGTGATTGCAAGTGGATACTTTATCGATGCCACCGGAATTTCGAGCGTTCGGGTTGCTCCAGGGCTCAGTGTGCCGCTTGAAGATAATGTATCCGGGACTACGGGAGGCTTTAAATTTGCACTGATTGAGGCCGCGCGAGTGACAGCCTGGTATGCCTGCAATCTACCGAAACCGGCTTCATTATTTTTGGCTTGTTTGATCCAACGGACCGCAGTCGATGTCAAAATATTCTTGACTGTTGCCGGCCTTAACGCAGGATTTGCATCAAGCATCAAGGCAACAACACCAGAAACAAAAGGAGCCGAAAAGCTGGTTCCATCTACAACATGGTAGCCGCCCTGTCGCCGTGTAGTTCGAACCTTAACACCAGGTGCCCATAAATCTGGTTTAATTCTCCCATCCGCAGTTGGACCACGACTCGAAAAATCAGCAAGAAAAAATCCTTTTTCTTTCAGATCAGCACCAGCACCAACAGTAATTGCACTGGCTGAAGCTGCGGGCGCGCCGATTGTTCGGGAATTCGGCCCTTCATTTCCAGCAGCAACGATGACAACAATTCCATTTGAAACGGCACGATTGCAAACTTGTGAGAATGAGTCTCTTCCATTTGAGCTTCCAGAAGTCGATAAGCTTAAATTCAGAATCTGAATATTGAATTCCAATTTGCGGGAAATCGTTTCATCAACTGCTGCAATTCCATCAGAGATGCTGCCATTTCCACTCGAATCTAAAACCTTGAAAACAACAAGTGATGTACCCGGCGCAACTCCGGAATACAGGCGATTCGCTTTTCCGGTTCCAGCTAACACTCCAGCAACAGCAGTTCCGTGTCCGTCATCATCGTAGGGCTCATTGCGTGAATTCACAAAGTCTTTCCAAAACAAAACTTTGTTTTGCAGATCTGGATGGTTTGCATTAATTCCTGTATCAATGACGGCCGTTACAACATCAGTGGTTGAATACGTTGATTGAATATCTCGATTTCCATCAAAACCAAACTGCGATCGGACTTGCTGAACTCCAAATGACGTACGCGCTCCATCCATCGCTTTCTTAATCACTCCGTCAAACTCAAGATGCTCAACCATTGGATCATTTAGGACTTGTTTAATCTCGTCTGCGTTCAATGAAGCCGCAACACCCGGAAAATTTTTGAAGCTGTACCTTAATGAACCGGATTTCAAAACGTGTGACATTCTGGCCGCATAAGTGCCTGCGCGAGGCGTTTCATCGCGATATCGAATTAAGACAGGAATTTTTTCGGTTTGTGAAACACGTTGCATCTGTTGTTTTAGATTTTCAAAGATCCTATCTCCATCTTCATCGTAAAGCTTTTGAGCCGGACCGCTAGAAGGAACAGCCAATACAATCGCATTGAAAAAGATGAGTAAAATCACAACTGCATATGAAACGCGACCCATCATTCCATTAATCCATTACTCATGAATCCATTTATAATATCTACATCAATCTGACGTCGCCACAGATTTCAAAGGAGGTGTTCGAATGAGCTTGTTAAAAGCTGGAGATGACGCTCCTGAATTTCACACAAAAGATCATACGGGGAAAGACATCCGTTTGGCTGATTTTCGCGGCAATCATGTTGTTCTTTGGTTTTATCCGAAAGCCGACACACCTGGTTGAACGGCTGAAGGCCGCGGGTTCCGCGAGTTATTTCAGGAATTCGAGAAAAAGAATGTAAAAGTTCTTGGTGCAAGTTTTGATACTATCGAAGATAACGCAGCTTTTGCGAAAAAATTCGGTTTTCCATTTGCCCTACTTTGCGACACAACAAGGGAGATAGGAATTAAATACGGAGCATGCGATTCTGCCGATGCGGGCTATGCAAAACGCATCACCTATGTTATTGATCCGGAAGGAAAAATTAGTCAGGTTCATCCAAAAGTGAATCCTTCAAAACATGCGGCTGAATTGTTAGAGTCGCTTTAGAGAGATGGATCTAAAGGGTTGTCTTCTACTTCCCTTTACAAAACATTAATGGCCGAACAAAAACGCCAGCGCCTTCTGTTCATCGACATGTTCCGGGGCTTTTGTGTGCTTTTCATGATTGAAGCGCATGTCACAAATGCCACAATGCTTCAATCGATTCGGGACACAAGAACATTTCACTACATCGACATCTTTCATGGATGCATCTCAGCATCATTTATCTTTATTGCTGGTTTTGCATTTGTTCTGACACTGGAAAAGAAATGGAATGACTTTTTAGGATTTAAGAAACCACTATTTCTTCAAATCCGCCGATTGCTCTTCATTCTTTTCCTGGGTTACTGGCTTCATGCCACTCTATGGTCATTCAAAGGAATGATCAGCCTGACCGGATCAGACCTGACCAGGTTTTTGCGTGCTGATGTATTGATGTGCATTGCGATTTCATTGCTGATATCACTTTTGCTGGCGTTGATCATCCGCCACAAAACAGTATTGATTTGTTTTCTGGGGGCACTTGGAATAGCGGTCGTTCTTGTTACACCGTTTCTATATGAAATCGATCCAGCCGAATTTTTACCGATGTGGGCCGCGGTTTATGTAAACAACCAATACAGATCGCTTTTCCCATTATTCTCATGGTCTGCCTATGCTTTCTTAGGCTCGTTTATGGGTTATGTGTATTTGAAAGCTGCAGCGAGTGGTAAAGACGCGACGTACTTTACAACTCTGGCCATTTCCGGAGTAGTAATGACTGCGGGTGCATTTGCGTTGTTTTATGTGCCATGGTCCTATCACACATATTCAGATGTGGCACGAGCAAGTCCGCGTAGTTTTATGATGAGGCTCGGTGTTGTGTTTTTTACGCTATCAATGACATGGCTCTACGAACATAAGCGGAATCCGAAAAATTCAGTGCTCGCCATGATTGGACAGGAATCGCTTTTCGTCTACGCATTTCATTTAATGATTGTGTATGGATCTCAATTCACATCTCATAGCATTGCAAGAGATATTGGAAGAACGCTTACCGCTCTGCCTTCGTTGACTTTGACAGTAGCGCTGATTTTATTTTCGGGTTGCATTGCAGCAGTGTGGCACTACTGGAAAACAAACCGTCCGAAGAGTGCCAGATTATTTTTTTATGCACTCTGCATCATATATTTTGCGGGTCTCTTTATTCGTTAGACTCGGAGTCGTTGCTGTCTTCACTGAATGGTGAATTTTCTGAAAAGAAAAATTTACGCAGCCCTTCGCGTTGTTCTTCATTCATTTCATTCCAAAAGCGTTTTTGCTTCAAAAACATTTCTCGTCTTTCAGGCGGCAGCGTTTTCAACTTTTGAATCCTTCGCTCCAGCATTTGCCTGCGTTTTGGCGGCATCTTTTGAATTCGCTTAATGAATCGTTCAATGGTTTGCTTTTGTTCCGGAGGAAAATCACGATAAATCTCCATTTTCTTTCGCAAGATCTCTTTTTGCTCGGGGCTTAGATTCTTAAACCTTTCTGCTTTCTTATGAAATTGATTCCGTTCCTGATCTGACATTGAGCGCAGTTTTTCATATCTTTTGCGCATCTCATTTTTTTGTTCGGGAGTCAGCTTATTCCAGCGTTCAAGATTTTGTTTATAACGCGAATCATCTTTTGGTTTCTCCTGCGAAAACAGAGACGCCGCAAAGAAAAAGATGATTAAGATTGATAAAGCGAATTTCACTGCAAGCTCTCATTCCCTTCGCCGATCAAAGCGAGTTCCAAATTTTCGAGATTTTCATAATTCGAAATTAATTCCATTTCTTCCAGTTCATCCAGCTGTGCAACGACTTCGGCCTCTTCAGGAGTCAGATGCGGAATCTCCTCTGGTTTTTCCGGCTGAGGGAGTGGCACAGGAATCTCCTTATCCTTTTTTGTGATTTGAGGTTCAGGTTCTGGTTTGGGTTGGATTGGTTCGAACTTTGGTGTTGGCTGTGGCTCTGGTGAAATTTCCGGTTTGATAATCGGTGATTTCTTGACCTGCTCAACTGGAGCAGGTGAATCTTTTTGAATTTTCAGCAAAAACAAAACTACAGCAATGACAGCCGCAGCCGCCAGCCATGGAAGTATCCGTCTAGAAAAGCTTACGGTTTTCTGTTGAATACGAACTTGCTGAATTACACCTTGTAATAATTCTGGCCGAGCCTCAATGGATTGAGCCTGTGAGAGGATTTCATCAAGTTTTTTTTGATTCTCCAGTTCGTGTTTGCATGTTTTGCAATCGTTTAAATGAAGTTCTACCGTACGACGCTCTTCATCGTTCAGTTCTCCTGCAAGATACGCAGGAATATTCTCGTTAACATGCGATTCAGAATTCATAAGTCTTCCTCATATATTTTAACCCTCGCTTCACCTGCCGGTTACACGCCTGTGCATAGTAGGTTGAGTTTCCAAAAGCATTTCTGCTAGAGCCTGGCGTGCTCGAAAAATTCTGACTTTCACGGCAGCTACCGATAGCTCCAAGATCCCGGCAATTTCTTCGTATGGCATTTGTTGAAACTGGCTCAAAATCAAAGGCATCCGTAAACTCTCGGGCAATGCAAGAATTGCTTTTTGAATTTTGCATTCGAATTCCCGCCGGATTGCAGTTTGTTCAGGATTCTCATCATCCTGAGCAATTGAAGGTAAGTCGGCTTCAGCATCAATTTGGTGATCTTGTTTTCCTTCGCGGGCCCTGTAGTTGCTGCAAACGTTCCGAACGATTGTAAATAACCATGTTGAAAAGCGGGCTTCAGGTTTGTAGGAAGAAGCTGCGCGAAACACACGCACGAAAACATCCTGTGCCAGTTCTTCAGCAACGGAAGGATTTCCAGTGTATCGATAGGCAGCGTTTAAAACAGATTTTTGATGCTTTAAAACAAGCTTTTCAAAAGACTGAAGATCGCCCACGCCAGCGTTCAACATCAGTTGAACATCCGGATCTTGTTTATAGTCTCCCGCCATGCCTTGCTAAGACTTTCCTTCAACGATTATACTTGTTGTCCTGCCGCATCATTCGAGCGCGGAATAATTTATTTTTCCTGGAGTTGCTATGAATACCGTTTCTGAAACTAAAATTGCGGAATATCCGCTTAAGGCGCGCGGAAAAGTTCGTGATATTTACGAACTCGATAATTCACTATTATTCGTTGCTACCGACCGGATCTCCGCATTCGATTACATCCTCCCTAATCCAATTCCTGATAAGGGAAAAGTATTAACCCAGATTTCATTGTTTTGGTTTCAATTTCTGAAAGAGATCGTCGACAACCATTTGATTACAGCAAGCTTTAACCAGTTTCCAGAAGGCTTGAAAAAGTATCCTGAGCTAAACGGACGTTCTATGATGGTTAAGAAAGCTCGGATGTTTCCAATCGAGTGTGTCGCGCGCGGATATCTTTCCGGATCGGGCTGGAAAGAGTATCAGGAAACGAAAAAAGTTTGTGGCATTGCTTTGCCTGCCGGTCTTGAGGAATCTTCAAAACTTCCAGAGCCGATTTTTACACCCGCTACAAAATCACAAACCGGACACGATATTAATATCAGTTTTGAAGAAAGCGCGAACATAATCGGTCAAGAAACAGCCTCAAAACTTCGCGATTTAACTCTCAGGATTTACCAGAAAGCTGCAGATTATGCTCTGGAACGTGGAATTATCATCGCAGATACAAAATTTGAATTTGGCATGTACGAAGACAAAATCATTCTTTGCGATGAGGTGCTTACCCCGGATTCTTCACGTTTCTGGCCCGCCGATACGTATGGGGCAGGACGGGGACAAAAGAGTCTGGATAAGCAATATGTGCGCGATTACCTCGAGAAAATTGGCTGGGACAAAAAGCCCCCCGCGCCGCAATTACCTGACGAGATCATTCAAGGGACATCCTCCAAATATAAAGAGATTTATAAATGGATTACCGGGACTGATCTGGGATAAGCCACTTCAAAATGCCCCTTGCAGGCTCTTGAAATATCCTATATTATTAGCACTCCTAGAAGATGAGTGCTAACAGAGTTATCTGCAAAAATAGCATCTAAAGAACTTAAAACACTTCATTTATAAGATATCGGAGGTTACACATATGGCAGTCAACATTCGGCCTTTGCATGATCGGATTTTGGCAAAGAGAGTGGAAGAAAAGGAACAAGTCCGTGGCGGCATCATCATCCCGGATACTGCAAAGGAAAAACCCCTTGAAGCAGAAATCATGGCAGTCGGTAAAGGACGCGTCCTTGAAGACGGGAAAACGATTCCTCTTGACGTAAAAGTCGGAGACCGCGTTTTGATTGGAAAATATTCCGGCACGGAAGTAAAGCTTGAAGATGTTGAATACATCATTCTGCGCGAAGAAGAAGTTCTTGGCGTGATTCAGCGGTAAGGAGGAACACGATGGCCAAACAAATTCAATATGGAGAAGAAGCACGCCAGCACATACTTCGTGGAGTAAATAAACTGGCAGATGCCGTAAAGGTAACGTTAGGTCCGAAAGGCCGTAACGTAATTTTAGAGAAAAAATTTGGTTCGCCAACGATCACGAAAGATGGTGTAACCGTTGCAAAAGAAATTGAATTAAGGGATCCCTGGGAAAATATGGGTGCCCAGATGGTTCGTGAAGTTGCCAGCAAAACAAGCGATATTGCGGGTGATGGCACTACCTCTGCAACAGTTTTAGCACAAGCGACCTATCGCGAAGGCGTGAAAAATGTTGCAGCTGGTTCAAATCCAATGGATTTGAAACGTGGTATCGAAAAAGCGGTTGAAGCGGCAATTGAGGAAATTAAGCGTTTGAGTGTTCCTGTAAAAGGAAACGCGATAGCGCAGGTAGGAACGGTTTCAGCCAATAACGATGAAACGATCGGAAATATCATTGCTCAGGCAATGGAAAAGGTCGGAAAAGATGGAGTTATTACAGTTGAAGAAGCTAAGTCGATGGAGACCTCACTGGAAGTTGTAGAGGGGATGCAGTTCGACCGTGGCTATCTTTCTCCGTACTTCGTAACCGATCCAGAGCGCATGGAAGTTGTTCTGGAAAATCCATTGATCCTTTTATATGAAAAGAAAATTAGCAGCATGAAAGATCTTCTTCCTGTTTTGGAGCAAGTTGCAAAAATGGGAAGACCGCTGTTGATTATTGCCGAAGAAGTTGAAGGAGAAGCGCTTGCTACACTGGTTGTTAATAAACTTCGTGGAACACTGCAAGCAGCATCAGTAAAAGCTCCCGGATTCGGTGATCGCCGCAAAGCAATGCTTGAAGACATTGCAACTTTAACAGGCGGCAAAGTCATTTCCGAAGATCTCGGAATTAAACTTGAAAACGTACGAATTGAAGATCTCGGCACAGCCAAAAAGATCGTAATTGATAAAGATACAAGCACGATTGTTGAAGGCAGCGGAAAACGGAATGATATCGAAGGTCGCGTAAAACAAATACGAAAACAGATCGAAGATACGACTTCAGATTATGACCGTGAAAAGCTGCAAGAACGTCTGGCGAAACTTGTTGGCGGTGTGGCTGTCATTAAAGTCGGTGCAGCAACCGAAACTGAAATGAAAGAAAAGAAAGCACGTGTTGAAGATGCAATGCATGCGACAAAAGCAGCCGTTGAAGAAGGTATCGTTCCAGGTGGTGGAGTTGCATATCTTCGCGCAATCCGCGCAATTGACAAACTGAAGCTGGAAGGCGATCAACAAGTCGGCGCCAACATCATACGTCGTGCGCTGGAAGAACCAGTCCGGCAAATTGCGGCAAATGCCGGTGCGGAAGGTTCAGTGATCGTTGAAAAGCTGAAGAACAGCGGAGACACTGTCGGCTTTAATGCAGCAACTGAAAAAATCGAAGATCTAATGGAAGCAGGGATCATCGATCCTGCAAAAGTTTGCCGAATTGCCTTGATCAATTCATCCAGTATTGCTTCGTTGATGCTTACTACCGAAGCGTTAATCACGGACGTTCCGGATGAAGACGAAAAACCGGCTATGCCAGGCGGCCCTCCGGGCGGCATGGGCGGTATGGGCGGAATGTACTAAAAATAAAAGATTAAAGATCAAAAATTAAAAATGGGCGTGGTGGTGCTTGCTGCCACGCCTTTTCTTTCTCTGTGTCTTCGCGGTTAGTATAATAGAGACTATGACTACAAAATCGAAAGTTGCAATCATACGAACAGCTCCGGAGAAGGTACTGGATGACTATGGCCGTCTCCTTGAACTGGCTAATGTAAAAAGTTTTCTGGATCCTTCCGCTCACACAATCCTGAAAGATAACATCTCCTGGCATTTTCCTTTTCCGGGAGCAAACACAACTCCATGGCAATTAGAAGCATCCATCGTGCATTTACGAAATGCCGGCTATAACGATTTGTCGTGTGTTCAAAACAAGACTGTAGTCACAAACGCTTTCAAAGGTACGGATCTGAATGGTTACTGGCCTATCTGCAAGACGCATGATGTTCCAGTCCTTTTTAATTTCCGGGTCCAGGACATGCAATGGATTCATTACAAACCAAAAGCGAAGATGCTAGTCCTGAACGACATTTATCATGATCACATCCGGATTCCTGAATTCTTTTTCGGTAAAAACATTGTCCATCTCCCTACCGTAAAAACGCACATTTACACAAATACAACCGGTGCAATGAAAAATGCATTCGGCGGACTGCTCAATGAAAAACGGCATTATACGCATAGCGTAATTCACGAAACTCTGGTTGATCTGCTGCATATACAGAAGGAGATCCATTCTGGAATTTTTGCATTAATGGATGGAACCACCGCAGGCAACGGGGCTGGTCCGCGAATAATGAAGCCGGAGAAAAAAGATGTGATTCTGGCTTCAGGCGATCAAGTCGCGATCGATGCAGTTGCAGCAAAGCTCATGGGTTTTGATCCAATGTCTATTAAATACATACGTCTTGCCCATGAAGCAGGCCTCGGTGTTGGCGATCCGAGGGAAATTGAAATCGTTGGCAATACTGAAGTCGCAAATGAAAATTGGGGATTCAAGGTTACAAAAACTTTCTTAAGTATGCTGGGTTATCTTGCGTGGTTTGGTCCAACGAAAGTTTTCCAGAAATTAATCTTTCATACTCCTGTTGTTCATTTTCCAAACCTTGTTTCCGAAACGTACCATGATTACTACCGTTGGAATATGATCGATAAAAAGACGTACGTTCAGTGGCGTCAAGAATCTCCATGGGGTCACCTATTCGATCGTTACCGCAAGGAAGGTACGTTAATGACGCCGCCCGGCAAAGCTGTCTCCGCCGATTAAACACTCTGAGTCTTTGCGGTTAACTATTTTTCTGCCAGATATACCAATGCGGCGCCGAGCATGTATTGCTGATAGTGTGCATTCCTGAATCCAGCATCACTGATTAATTTCACAAATGCATCTCGTTTTGGAAAGTTAATAACTGAATTCGCAAAGTAATGGTATGAGCTGGGATCCCGGGCCACAAGGCTGCCAATCACTGGCAAAATTTTCATAAAGTAAAAACGGTAGAGTGCGTTCATTACTTTTCCTTCAGGGACGCCGAAATCCAGAATGCCAAGTTTTCCGCCGGGTTGTAGCACACGATATAACTCACGAAGACATGATGAGACATCAGGAATGTTCCGAATGCTGTAGACGATCACTGTGGCATCGAAGATTTCTGAATTGAATGGAAGTTTTTGGGCATCCCCTTCCACAAGTGGTACTGCTGGATTCTTTTCTTTTGCAATCAGCAACATCGCATGCGTGAAATCCAAACCAGCTGCGATTCTTCCTTTCATTAACGGTAGAAAAGCACCCGAGCCGCAGCAAATATCTGCAATTCTTTTTCGATCTTGAAAAAGCCGCGCAAATTTCTTTCGCCATAACACATCCAGGCCAAAGGAAATGACATGATTTGTCAGATCGTAATTTTTGGCAATCCGTGTGAACAACAATTTAATGCTGCCAGGATCCTGAGGCTTGTATGGAATTTCAACCATAAACTGCTTGTGTTATCAAAATGATCGATTAGGATATCATCTTTGTACTCTTAAATATGATTGGTTTACTTACTGATTTTTTAATTTTATTGGCGGTATCGATTCCGGTTAGTTTTTTGTTTCATAAGTTAAAACTGCCTTCGATTGTTGGATTTCTTGTCACCGGAATGATTGTCGGCCCATATGGCGCAGGATGGATTTCGGAAACAGAAGCTGTTCGATCCTTAGCAGAAATCGGCGTAGTTTTGCTTTTGTTTTCAATCGGCCTCGAGTTTTCATTTGAAAAGCTTTTTTCAGAAAAACTTCGATACATTTGGCTAGGTTTAGCTCAAGTTGTTGTAACAATTTTTGCAACTGCAGGACTTTCTCTGTTGTTTGGACTTCCCATCCGTCAGGGAATTTTCCTGGGGTTTTTATTTGCACTGAGCAGTACTGCAATCGTTCTTCGGATTTTATCGGACCGCGCTGAGATTGATGCACCCCATGGCCGTACATCCGTTGGGATTTTGATTTTCCAGGATGTCTGCGTAATTCCAATGATGCTTCTCGTACCAACTCTGGCAGGAGAGGGATTTGATGTAGTTCAATTAGGGAAACAACTCGGGCTCGCTTTTCTCACCATCGCTGTTTTGATTGTCGCCGCACGATACATCGTTCCGCGTTTGCTGAGCCAGGTGGTTCAGCTCCGAAACAGAGATGTGTTTTTAATTACTGTACTCTTCTTATGCCTTGGAACGGCATACATAACATCACAAGTCGGCCTCACACTAGCGATTGGAGCTTTCATTGCAGGGCTTGTCATCTCAGAATCTGTATACAGTCATCAAATTCTTGCTGAGGTTTTGCCCTTCCGTGACACTTTTAACGCAATTTTCTTCATTTCAGTCGGAATGCTTTTGAACATTCCTGCATCTCTGGAAAATTGGCCATTAGGTGTCGGCATTGCACTTCTTGTTCTTATGGGAAAAGCTCTGATTATTCTTGGAATTCTCTCCATTTCAAAAACCACATTCCGAGTTGCATGGATCACAGCATTTTGCTTAGCACAGGTTGGAGAATTCTCATTCCTTCTTGCCGAACAAGCGCATGAACATCATTTAATGCCTGAATCGTTGAGCCAGATAATTCTGTTTTCTTCAATCTTGACGATGATCCTGACGCCTTTCGCAATATTACTTGCAGGTCCACTTGGAATGAAGATTCAAAAGGTGTTGAAACTACCTACAGACTTGAAGGATGCAGACAAGGCAACATTAAAAGACCATCTCGTGATTGTAGGCTTCGGATTGAATGGGAAAAATCTTGCGCGTGTTGTCAGAGACATCGGCACTTCCTTTGTTGTGATTGAGTTGAACGATCAACTCGTAAAGGAAGCAAAGAAAGAAAAGATGCCTGTTTTGTTTGGCGATGCAACGCGCAAAGACGTTTTAAGTCTCGCTAACGTTGAAACTGCCCGTGTCGTAGTCATAGCTATTAGTGACATGGCTGCAACTCGCAGAGTCGTTTCCCTTGTCCGCGATTTAAGTTCGAAAGTTGTTATTGTTGTGCGAACTCGTTATGTGGCAGAAGTTGATAGCTTGATGCGTCTTGGTGCAAATTATGTAATCCCGGAAGAATTCGAAACCTCGATAGAAATCTTCTCGCGGGTTCTTGAGCAATACAATATCCCTGACCATCTGATCAATCAGCAAGTCGAAGTGATCCGTTCCGGTAGTTATGGAATGCTGCGCGGACTCTCATTAACACAAGACCGTCTTCTGAAAGTTTCCGAGTTATTTTTAAAGAGTACCGTTCAACAAATTGTGATCAGTCCAGAATCGCCGGGCAATAATAGAACTTTGCAGGAATTGGATTTGAGGAAAGAAACAGGAGCATCTGTGATTGCAGTGATCCGTGGAGAGTCGGCAGTAAACAATCCAGGAGCAAATTTTAAGTTAGAGGAAAATGATGTCGTTGTTCTCTGGGGTGCACATGAACAACTTGGACAAGCTATAAAAAAGCTTTCAACGCCCCTGGTTTAATTTCCATTTTGTGGCAGCTTGAGCTTATAGATAGCATTCGGAGCTGTCACAGCCAAATCTTGATCCTTATAAAAAGCGAGCCCTACCATTACAGGACCTGCGACAAATGAAGTCATCTCACCAGAACGATTGATCTTCAAGATTGCGCTATCGCCCGCTTTGGCTTCGCTGACATAGATGTTGCCTGCATGATCAACAGCAAGCCCCTGTGGACGTCCAAAGCCTCCGTGCAAAGGAATTACCTTTCCATATCGATCCACCATTAGAATCTGGTTATAACTGGAAAGTCCTGGATTTGTAACCAGAAGATTGCCGTCATGATCAAAGGCAAGATGGAAAGCAACCATACTTTCTGGAATTTCGGCAAAGACGCTTGAGCTGCCATCCGGCGACACTTTGAAAATTTTTCCGCCTCTGTCACCGACATATAAAAATCCTTCCAGATCAAATGCCAATCCTGTCGGTGTACCGAGCTCTCTCGCATAAACTGTGATATCGGATTGCGGAGTTGCTTTGTAAACTGTTCCCTCAAATCTGCTTGAAATATACAAATTCCGTTCCTGGTCAAACACCATTGAAGTAGCATTCGGAATATTTGAAAGATAGGGTTTCATTTCACCATCTGGCGAAATGCGATAAACGGATACTGGGACTGTTTCGCCACGTTTGCCGCTGAACGCTACGTATAGATTCCCCTCAACATCGAATACAGGATTGTCTGCTGGATTTACTTCAGAAGACAGTCTGGTACCCAGCTTAAAATCGAATGGCTCACTTGTTTTGGTTTTAATCTTAATTCTTAGAGTCCCGTCTGAGACTTCTTCGGGAATTTGAGCCAGGATGCGTGAATTGGAAATGAGAAGGATCCGGCCAGGGATTTCGCCAAATAAAACTTGAGTTGATCCCGCTTCTTCAGGATCGAATGCAGTGCCCTCAATTAGAATCTTGCCCCCTTCTATTCCGAATTGAGGCTGAACACTCTTTATTTTTGGCGTTCGCAGGCGCATGACACCCTTCCAATGAAATCGAACAGGATTCCGTTTGCGGCTAATACGGGGAACCGGCTTTCACCGGCTTGATTTAACCGTGAGCGTTAGCAACCGGACGTTTCAGCATCACCCACTTCCGGTTCGCTTGAACAAAAGAGATGAAACCCATGTAGCTAAATCCAAAAAGGAACAACATCAGAAATGGCACACTGAAGTAAAAGCCGTTCACTATCGCATAATAAATCGTGAACGCAAAATAGATAGCAAAAACAATTTCAATTGCTGTTACTGCGCTCTGACTAACACGATATTTCTTATGCTGCCAATTATCAGAATTTTTCTCAATGCAATACTTCGGGGTTCTCTTAAACTCCGTTTGATAACCGAGAAGAGCTTCAAGAACTGCTTTAGAATTATTTACACTCAGCCCGATTCCAAGCGACATCAGAAATGGAATATAACGGATTCTTGAAAGCCAATCCGTGTAAATCTCTTTCTGAGAAAGAATATAAAAAGACAACACTGACAAAGTTCCAATCAAGAATATTGGAAGATCCAGAATCATAATATTTTGCCAGCCATTTTCGTATCGGATTACGAGGGATGGCAGAGTAAATAAAGACAGGATCATCATCAGCAAGTACGAGATATTACTTGTGAGATGAAAGAAGGCTTCCAGTTTAATCCACCATGGCAGTTTGCTGTTCATAACTTCTGGAAGCATTTTTTTGGCAGTCTGAATGGAACCCTTTGCCCATCGATGCTGCTGAGACTTATAGGAATTAATTTCAACCGGAACTTCGGCAGGTGCAACGGCTTCTGGAGCAAACAGGAATTTCCATCCTTTGAGCTGTGCCCGATAGGAAAGATCGAGATCTTCCGTCAATGTATCGTGTTCCCAGCCTCCAGAAGTTTCGATTGCTTCACGACGCCATACACCGGCTGTTCCATTGAAATTGAAGAAACGGCCTGAACGATTTCGAGCAGAATGTTCAATCACAAAATGTCCATCGAGCATAATTGACTGAATCATTGTCAGCATTGAATAATCGCTGTTGATGTGCCCCCAGCGTGCCTGGACCATTCCAATCTCAGGATCGGTAAAATAATGGATTGTTTGCATCAACATTTCTGGACGCGGAATAAAATCTGCATCGAAAACTGTAATGAATTCGCCTTTTGCATGAATTAACCCAAAGGCAAGAGCACCCGCTTTGAAGCCTTCCCGATTGGGGCGACGCAAATACTGGATATCGACACCTTTGTTCTTGTAACGGTCCACGATTAAACGAGCAATCTGCTGCGTTTCATCCGTTGAATCGTCCAGAACCTGAACCTCGAACTTGTCAGCCGGATAATCCAGATTGCAAACAGATTCAATGAGCCGTTCGACGACATACATTTCGTTGTAAATAGGCAGCTGAACAGTTACCTTGGGCAGATCATCAAAGCGTTTCGTAATTTTTGGATTGCGGTTGCGATACTTTCGGAAGAGGTGGACCATTACATACCGATGGATCCCATAAATCGAAAGGAGGATAAGAACGGAAAAATAGAAAATGATTACAATAAAATCAAATAACTTCCCATCAATATTCATTTGTAACTAGACTCCCTGATTCCAAAACCGCATTTCAGCGGCTATCGGACCCCTGTAAAAATGGTCCTATTTATACCTTTTTCTGCAAGTACTACTTAACTACTAGCTGAAGAATTGGCTTACAACTGGCCATATTCCGGGTACCATACCCCACGGAATACGATTTTTGGTACCGATTAAACTCCTTCTTAAATCAACCATGAGTCAAGAAAGAATTCAATCCAGAGTCTTTCAGATGACTATGATAAAAAGGATTGCCGGGCTCTTCGTGAATCATTAGCCCTCAATATTAAAGACCTCCAAAGCTCGCTCTAAACTACTGGAAATCAAGACAATACCGGAGACAAACCGCTCGTTACTATAGCATCACGGATGTCGGTTGTCAATATCGTTTCCGACTCCAAGTTAGGTAGATTTACGGAGGAATTCAAGGGTTTTTTCAGTGTGCCGGTTGTTGTTGCAGAAAAGCTTTCTGAAGGGACCTTGCGGCTCGCACGGATAATCGCGAGAAATCACCCCAATTCGTGCATAATCTCAAGTATCGCCACCAGGTGGATGGTGAAAATAGAACCCTGTGGATCAAATAATGCCGATTAACTGTTTTTCGGGCCTGGTTCCATCCTTCAAAAAGCTCATCGGATGACATCACCCTCGATCTAACCCATGGTTTAGCTCCGACGCGTACCCTTTGATTGATCATAATCGGGTAGAAATCTTCAAGAAGTAACAAACCATCTTCCTGCGCTACGCGATGGAATTCAGTTTCAGGATATGGGAATGCCATGGTGATATGAATATTTGAAGCGAGAAGTTTTGTGGCCAAATCAATTGTTTTTTTCAAAGTTTCAGGCGTTTCCCAGGGCATACCAACAATGAAATCGCAGTTTGCGGAGATTCCAGCTTCATGGGTCCACCGGATCGCATCAATCGCTTTTTCATCCGGAAATTTCTTTTGCAACATAGTACGGACAGCTTGATCACCGGACTCCAAACCGAATTCGATGTGTCTACAACCGGCTTCGTGCATTTTTTCAACAAGTGGCTGGCTCAGGGTATCGATCCGGGTAAGACAGCGCCATGTAAATTTCAATTTGCGCTGAATGATTTCATCGCAAATTGCCATTGCACGCTTCTGGTTTACCGTAAACGTCTCATCCCAGAAAAAGATTCCTTTGAGATTGTATCGATTGATCACATATTCCATCTCATCGATTGTTCGTTTGGGCGTCATTTGAAACGATCGCCTGTCATACCCACGAACTTCGCTCGGCTGAATGATGCAAAAGGGGCAAGCATACGGACAGTCCCTAGTACTTCGGAAGCGGATTCCTGGAATGACCTTCTCGTACATTGGAGCTGCGAGATAGCTGATTGAATATTTGTCCATAGGAAATGCATCGTAATTCATGAACGGATATTCATTCAGATCCTCAGGCAATGCAGCGGGTGGATTCACAACGATCTTCCCATCTTTCCGGAATGCGAGCCCGTTAACTGTTTCCATTGCATCCCAATTTTTCTTCCAGGAATTCATAACCACTTCAGGCTGCCCACGAACGATTACATCCAGCTCTGGAAAGTCTTGCAGCAAACGCTCCGGAAATGCCGGGGCAACGATGTTTTCAATCAAAACGGTTTTAACCGAATCACCAAACTTCCGTTTTGCTATCCTGAATGTTTCAAGATCGTGAAAGATCAATCCTGATGCGGATTCGATGATAATCATGTCTGCTTCAGGCATAATTTCTTCGAGCTTCTCATACGAATAATCCATCGCATTTGCATCGATGACATGGATGTCATGATCAGCCTTCAAAATGCCCGCAACCATCCCAAGCCTCATCGGAAATGGGACATAAATAACATCCTGAAAACAGATTTCATCTCGAAGTGTGTGAAATCCTTCCCGTGATTTGGGTGGACTAATCAACAAAATGTTCATGTTTTTTACTAGATCTTTTCAACGCCGAGTACGCCGAGTAATTAATTTATTTGAATATTACTCTGCGCCCTCGGCGTTAAAAAGGAATGTCATCTATTTTTTCCTCGTAAATCCTTTGAATGCTCCAGCTAGATATCCGACGCCCGATGCGAGCCGCCAGACATAAGAGAACAAAAATGTGGACGGCAATCGGTGAATTTTTTCGCCTTTACGATAATTTCGGAACGTATTTTTTGCTGCCAGATACCCTGTATATGCAACTCCAGCCAGGAGAATGCCTCCTGGAATCGCTTGCATTACACCTCGTAAACCGTGTGCCGAGTTTAACATAACGATTGGGACGCATGCAATCAAGGCGAGCACTCCTAACGACGTAGGAAGCCGGGCTGAATCTATCTTACATGTGAAAGAATTGGCCAGCAGCAAAATTCCGGCAACACCACCAGCAATACTCATCCACGGAAAAGGAAAAAGCATCACGATTCCGGCCACAAGAACATGGGCGTATGTACGTGATTGAATGCCATCATAGCGATAAAGCTTGTAGAGAGGATATGCCGCGGATCCATACAAAAACGCCTTCCTCAGCGCTCCACCAATTGTTGTCTGACGGTTGGAAAAGAGATACCGAACTTTGGCTGAAGGATGGAGAACAATTCGATAACCAGATTTTCGAAGCCGGATGGAAAGATCAGTATCTTCACCTGCTGTAAAAAATGCACGATTCCATCCTCCGAGTTGGCGTAGAACTGAGGTCCTGTAAAGATCAGCTTTACCCCGGCAATAATTTTGATCCAGTGGCCGGCCTGCTTTATTTTCCAAATCCTGCGGGGCAACTGCATTAAAAAACCGCGCACCTGCTGAAAGCTCAGCAAAGTTTTTAATTTCGCGTTGGGAAACGACTACAGCGACATCCTCAACCATCGACTCAAGCATTCTTTCCAGCCAATCGTCTTGCAGAATTTCACAATCACTTTGAACCAGGGCCAGGTGTTCCCCTTTCGCAAGACTCAATCCCAGATTCTGGCTAAAACCAAGACCCATATTGGATGGATTATCGATTAAAGCGACGTTAAAACTTTTGGCAATCTGACCCGTGCGATCTGTGGAAGCATCATTAATAACAATCACCTCAAGGGGGTTGTATGTTAATCGCGAGATCGCATCTAACACACGTGCGATCGTTGATTCATCGTTGTATGTACAAACAACAACGGAAATGAGCGGCTTCATACGCATTACATTATATCGAGCCACAAGCTGGTAGGGGCGGCCCTTGTGGCCGCCCAGAAAATTATACTCACGGGCAAATGGGCGACCACAAGGGTCGCCCCTACCAATAACGGACCACAGAGACGCAGAGTTATAATAAACTTGATGAAAATTTCGGCGACAATCATTACAAAGAATGAAGAGCAGAGTCTCCCAAAGTGTCTTCGAAATATTCGAGATATCGTTGATGAAATTATTGTTGTCGATTCAGGCTCAACCGATAAAACAATCGACGTAGCGCGTCAAACTGCAGACATTGTCGTTGATCATCCGTTTGAGAATTTCTCAAAGCAAAAGAATTATGCGGCCAGTCTTGCAAGAAATCCATGGATCCTCAACATTGATGCGGATGAATTACTGAGCGATGAATTAAAACAACGGATTGTTGAGATCCAGCAAGAAAGGGCACCCAGATATCAAGCGTATTGTTTTCCGCGAAAAACTTTCGGACGCGACGGCAATATGCTATTTAACATAGTTTCTTATCCCGGTTTTCATTACAGGCTTTATCATCGAGATTTTTGCCGATGGAGAAATCCGGTACACGAGACTCTTGAAGTCGATGGGCGTCGCAAGTTTTGTCCGGAACATCTCTTACACTATCCGAACTACAATCGAGTTCCGGAAAAAGAAGAACTCTATTCACGTTTGAAACAACAACGTGATCCGGAGAAACGATCCTATTCACCTTTTGAAACTGCAGGCAATTTCTGGTTTCACTTTCGAGCTTTATTTTTCGATCTTGGATTCTACAAAAAAGGATGGACCTACTGGAAACACGGTACTCAAATTCTGATCCATCTTGCAGGCTTGCGATTAAAACCACCAGGAAGCTAACGATCCATTGGTAATCATTTATCCAGTTAACACAGCATTTCCGTCCACTCGCGCGAATACTATTCAGATTCTGCAGACAGCCAATGCGCTTGCTGCAGCCGGCAATGAGGTTCACTTAATTGCAAAATCCGGCACGTCAGATCCTTCAACCATCTTTGAGTATTACGGAATTACGCCGGCACAGTCATTACATTTTCATTTTGTTCCCGCTCCGGTTTTCTTCGCAGGATCAAAAACGCATGAATCTTTAGTGCTCAAAAGAACGATTCAAATCCTTACCCGGTTCAAAACACGTGAAAAAATCATTTTCACAAGGGATCCTTTGTTCGCGGAAATTTTGATAAAACTACGGCGTCTGTTTCGATTCAAAGTTGTCTATGAGGCCCATACTCTATTCTTCATTACAGCAAAAGAAACCTACATGCCCGTTGCATGGAGCAAAAGTAAAGAGGAACGGATTCACAAACGCGAAGAGCGAGTTTTTTCACGCGCAGATGGGATAGTTTTTATCAGTTCATCACTGAAGGATCTTGTTCAAGAAAATTTTCCATTGAGCCGTCCCAATACAATTGTGCATGATGGAACCTATGTTTCACCAACTCTTCCGGAAAACAAAAGTGCGGGTACGATTTGTTATAGTGGCCAATTTTATTGGTGGAAAGGTATGTCTACTTTAATTGAGTCGTTGAGATGGGTGAATGGAGCGATTTTGCGATTGTATGGAGGAGAATACTCGACTGTAAATGATGATATCGCGCTGATGAACAAAGTTATCAAGGAACATTCGCTCGAAGATAAAATTGAGTTTCGAGGATTTGTTGTGCCTGGAAAAATCCGGCATTCAATTCAGGAATGCGAAGTCGGAGTCTTGCCTTTACCAAAAAACGTCATCGCGAATCGTTGTAACTCTCCGTTAAAACTTTTTGATTACATGGCAAATGGTCTTGCTGTTGTGTCTTCTGATCTACTAACGATTAAGGAAATTATTCAGCATGGCGAAACCGGACATCTTGTAGAGCCTGGAAATCCTGAAGCACTTGCGGAAGGAATCAACTCCGTTCTTTCAAATGATCAATATCGGCAAAAGTTGATCACAAATGCATTTAAGTTTGTAAAACGATTTAGCTGGGAACATCGCGGGATCAAACTCGGTGAGTTTCTTCGAACGATAAAATCTGAAACGAAATCGTCTCAATGAAGATCATCTATGCCGCAACCGATCAGGATTTAGCTTCATTTCACGGTGGAACAATCCATGTTTGTGCAGTGACATCAGAGATGCTGCGACAGGGTCATGAAGTCCATCTGATAATCCAGAAAAGCGTTGCGACGCCCTCTCTTCCAACCGGTTGCATTGTTCACACCATCCCACAGATAAGCCGCTATTTACTTTGGAAAACCGGCAAACAAATACAAGCACTGCTTGAAGAAATACGGCCTGATGTAGTCATTGAACGTTATTACAATTTCGCAGGCGAAACAATTTTGCGCGCAAAGACATCAGGAATTCCATCGATCCTGGAAGTCAATTCACCAATGATTGAATATCCAGGTTCTTTGAAATCCAAGGTTGATTTTTTCTTGGGAGGAATGCTTCGCAAACGGCGTAACCGCATAGCAAAAGCAGCCTCATTGATCCTTTCTCCCATGAGTGAAATTGTACCTGGGGAATTCAAAGAAAAAATTCGGGAGATTGAATGGGGCGCGGACACAAACTTATTTGATCCTGCTTCACTTCCCGATCGTTCCGAACTGCGGTCACAGTTGGGATTAAACAAGGATGAAATTGTATTCATTCACTTCGGCAGTCTTAGAAAATGGCATGGGCTAACAAAACTCCTCGAAGCCTTTGACTCAGCGCGCAATCGGATCAAAAAGCCGGCACGTTTGATTGTGATTGGACCTATATCAAATGCACCACAAAGAGTTGGTGTGCAATTTACAGGTATTGTTCCTCATAAAAAAATACCAGAGTGGCTTAAAGCAAGTGATGTTGGAGTTTTTCCATTTGATGTAACACAGCACCGTTACCTTGAACTAGGCTTCTACTGGTCGCCGTTGAAGTTATTCGAAGCAATGGCCATGCAGCTTCCGATTCTAACGCTGAACCAGGACCGTTTGCTTTCACTTTTGGAAACAAATGATCCTGATTTTTTCTATGATGGTTCAATGGAAAATCTTTCAGCGAAACTTTCAGCCGTTTCAGAAAAACTTCCTGCAATCAAAGAGAAAGCAAAGCATTTCCGGGACATCATCCTCAAGAAGTACAGCTGGGAAGTCCATGGAAAAAAATTGAATCAACATCTGTTAGAAATCACCGCGAAACGATGAAAAAGATTCTTTATGTTACCGATGTCTTCCCGCCTCATTGTGGCGGAAGCGGCTGGAGTGTCTATTTTTTTGCGCGTGAACTTCGCAATCAAGGATTCGATTTAAGAATTGTATCGCTGGATAGTCCCTCGCGGGAATATGATGGATTCAAGATTGAAAGCATTCCACTTTCGCGCAATAAGCTTCCATTCTTAACAAACTTTATTCGTGAAAATCAGGATCTTCCGAAAATCACGGCACGCCTAAAACAGTTATCACCTGATTTTGATATTTTGCATGCACATCATCGATTCAGCTCGATTGCGCTAGCAATGTCGGAGCCTTCAACATTTTTTACAACGATTCGCGATTACTGGCCAATCTGCTTTTGCTCCCGATCGATTTACCGTACAGGGACAACCTGTACGATGAACGATTTCGCGCGTTGTTCCGGTGAGGAACAAACATGGAAAGGAATTGCTGCACCTCTTATTTACCACTGGTTTGATGCGCGATTGAATCGATGGAACGGAGTCATGCGAAAAGCTGAAAAAATATTTTGCATCAGCAACTATCTAAAAGCCCAACTCCTACCTGTTTTCAACGAGAATCAACTTTCGGTCTTACCGAACTTCTCGGAAGAAATTGCTACGAATGAAAATGTGAGTACTCCAGAAAAATTCATTGTGTATGTCGGACGCTTTGAAAAGAACAAAGGCGCGCACTTGCTTCCTGAGATTATGGAAAACAGTAAAGTTCAATTACCTATCGTGCTTGTAGGAGAAGGTAGTTTGCGTGATGAATTGGAAAAAGGATTTCATGACAGATCAATTCGCGCGCATTTTACAGGATATTTACAGTATCCCGAAATGCTTCATGTGCTAAAGAAGTCTGAATTCGTTCTATTCTCTTCAATATGGCCTGAGCCTTTGGGAAGAGTACTCATCGAAGCTGCCATGCTTAGAAAAGCAGCGATAACATTCAGCCATCCAGGCGGACATCATGACATCGTCAAAAACGAAGTTTCTGGTCTAATGGCGAATTCTATTGAGGAATATGCAGCATCGATTGCACGTTTAACAGCAGACTCGGCTTTAAGAAAATCACTGGGAGAAAGTGCCCGCGAACTCTACGAATCACGCTTCAATCCACAAGTAGTCATCGCCCAACTACTTAGACAATACACTGAGTCTTTGCGGTAAAAGTAAAATATGATACCGTCATTTTCATGACTGAAATACTAAAGCAAACGCCACTACACTCTGTTCATGTTGCTGCTGGAGCCAAGATGGTTCCATTTGCGGGCTGGCAAATGCCAATTGAATATGAAGGTGTCGTTAGCGAACATCAAGCGGTACGGAACTCTGCCGGTATTTTCGATGTTTCACACATGGGTGAAATTGAAATCCAGGGAAAGGATGCTCTGGCTGTCGTTCAAAAAGTCACAACCAACAACGCAGCACGGCTCGCGATCAATCAGGCCCACTATAGTGCGCTTATCTATCCCGAAGGCACTTTTGTTGATGATGTTCTTGTTTATCGTTTTGCGGATGATCACTTTTTTCTTTGCGTAAACGCTTCCAATACCGATAAAGACTTTGATTACATTCGGAGTCATGCACGAGGAAATGTATCAGTTGAAAATACCTCCGATCAATATGCTCAAATTGCAGTACAAGGGCCAAAAGCAGTTTCAATCGTTCAAAAAACCACAGCCTTTGATTTGAGTTCAGTGAAATATTACTGGTTCCGCAAAATCGACATGGAAGGTGTTCCGGTGATCGTAGCCCGTACAGGTTACACAGGGGAAGATGGTTTTGAAGTATTTTGTGCGCCATCAAAAGCGTCTCAACTCTGGAACCGCTTTTTTGAAGTTGGGAATGGACAACTGAAACTTGCGGGTCTTGCAGCAAGAGATACGTTACGTCTTGAAGCAAAGATGGTTTTATATGGCAATGATATTGATCAAACAACAACTTTACTTGAAGCCGATCTGGAATGGATTGTGAAATGGGAAAAAGGTGATTTTATCGGCAGATCGGCTTTAATAAAGCAAAAAGAAGAAGGAATTGATAGAAAGCTTGTGGGGTTTGAAGTGACAGATCGCGGAATTGCGCGTCATGGACATGAAGCGTATATTCAGGGAATTAAATCAGGGATCGTTACAAGCGGTACATTCGCTCCCTATTTAAAGAAAGCAATCGGTTTGATTTATTTACCGGAACAAAACTCCGATATCGGCCAGGAATTTGAAATTGATGTCAGGGGCAAAAGATTAGCAGCCCGCGTTGTCCCAACACCATTTTATAAACGTCCTCGATGACCTGGAAGATGCGGCAATTCGCGAATCTGATTTGAAAATCCCCCGAAAAAATGTTCTGACAACCGTGCCGGTGTAGCATACAAAATGAACGCCTTCCCGGCACCATGACAACGGAGCAAGAGATCATGTACCCAGAAGAATATCGTTATACAAAAGAACATGAGTGGATAAAAAAGGAAGATTCAGAAATTACTGTTGGAATCACAAATTATGCTCAAAAAGAATTAGGGGACATTGTTTATGTTGAACTTCCCGCAGCCGGTAAAAAGTTCGCATTAGGTGAAGCCTTCGGCTCGATTGAGTCGGTAAAAGCGGTCTCTGAAATTTATGCGCCCGCAAATATGGAAATTGTAGCCGTCAATTCGACTGTTTCCGATCAGCCGGAATTGATTAATCAAGATCCACACGGTAAAGGCTGGTTAATCAAGGTAAAACTTTCGAATGATTCAGATCTGGATTCCTTATTGAATGCCCACGAATACGAAGAATTAATTTCACAGGAGAAACACTGAGTGCGTTACATTCCATCCTCCCAGGAAGATGTCCGCAAAATGTTAGCCGACATCGGCATTTCCTCTCTTGAAGACTTATTCACTTCGATTCCGTCAGAATTTCAGTTCCATGGAGATTTTTCATTTCCTAAAGCGCTTTCCGAACAAGAATTACATCAACATCTTTGGGATCTTTCTTCACGCAATAAGAATATGAGTGAATCGAAATCGTTTCTTGGCGGAGGATCCTATAATCACTACGTTCCTGCGCTTGTGGATGCGCTGATCAGTCGCGGCGAGTTTCTAACAAGCTATACGCCATATCAACCTGAAATCAGTCAGGGGACGCTTCAAGCTATTTTTGAATTCCAAACTTTTGTTTGCCAGATTACAGGCCTCGATATTTCTAATGCATCGATGTACGACGGTGCGTCGTCTGCTGCGGAAACCGTTTTGATGGCTCGGCGTATAAAACCTGACCGCAATAAGGTGCTTGTCTCTTCCGCAGTTCATCCAAATTACAGGCGCGTGATTCGAACTTACACGGCAAATTTACCGGTTGAAATCGTGGAACTTCCGTACGATGCAACCGGCAGAACGGATTCGGATGCGTTCAAAGCGGCATTAGATGATAATACTATTTGTATAGTATTACAGTCTCCCAATTATTTCGGCATTGTTGAGCAGCAGGAAAAGCTTTTCGCTGAAGCGAAATCGAAAGGGGCTCTGGCAATTTCGGTTGTTGCGGAAGCGCTATCGCTTGGCATCCTGAAATCGCCGGGTGAATGCGGTGCGGATCTTGCTGCAGGTGAATGCCAATCACTCGGTCTTCATCCTGGGTATGGCGGCCCTTACGCCGGCTTCCTTTCCGCGAAACAAACGTATATGCGCAATCTGCCTGGACGCCTCGTAGGAATGGCGCGCGACGTTCAAGGACGTCGAGGTTTTGTTTTAACTCTCGCAGCACGTGAGCAACATATCCGCCGTGAAAAAGCGACATCAAACATCTGTACAAATCAAGGTCTATGCGCCCTGGCAGTCACTGTTTATATGTCGTTCATTGGAGGCGAAGGGTTTCGAAATCTCGCGGTTCGAAACTTGCAAATGGCAAATTACGCGAGAGAAATATTAAGCAAAACTTCGAAAGTCAAATTTAGCGGTCCACATTTCAATGAATTTGTCCTTGAGTTGAAAGGGGATGCCGAAAAGATTGTGCAAACACTTTCGGAAAAGAACATTTTCGCAGGAATTCCATTGGGACGATATTATCCTGAGTTGAAAAATTCGTTGCTCGTTTGCGCAACTGAAATGAATCGCAAGAAAGATATCGATCTGTTTGCGTCAGAACTGGAGGCTGCACAGTGAGCAACATAAAGACTCCATTCAAAGAAAACGGATATCTAAATGAAAATCTGATCTTTGAAAAACGGAAAGATCGTTCCGGTTTTTCTCTGCCACCTTTAGAGATTCCTGAAACGGCAGCTGAACAATTAATTCCGTCAGATCTTCTTCGCGACAAAATTGCTGGATTGCCTGAAGTCAGTGAACTGGAAGTGATCCGGCACTTCACAAAGATTTCACAGTGGAATCACAGCATCGATACAGCATTTTATCCGCTCGGCTCCTGTACGATGAAATACAATCCGAAAATTAATGAGCGTATAGCGGGCTTTCCCGGATTCAGTGCAACGCATCCTGAGCAACCGCACTCCACAGCGCAGGGAAATTTGGAATTATTAGATAATTTGAGCCGCTATCTTTGTGAATTATTCGGAATGGATGCAATTTCTTTGCAGCCTGCTGCAGGAGCGCAAGGCGAGCTCACAGGCATGATGCTTGTGCGCGCTTGTTTGCTAAAGCGCGATAACAATCCGCGCAAAAAGATTCTGATTCCCTCCTCAGCTCATGGCACAAATCCTGCGAGTGCTGCACTGTGCGGGTATCAAGTTGTTGAAATCTTATCAAACGAAGAAGGTTGTCTGGATACTCAGTCACTACAAAATGCGATGAATGATGATGTCGCAGCTTTGATGCTTACAAATCCAAACACACTTGGATTATTTGAAGAAGATATAGGTGCCATTGCAGAGATCCTTCATGCGAAAGGCGGACTTGTATATCTTGACGGCGCTAATATGAATGCAATTGTAGGTGTTGCGCGTCCAGGAGATTTCGGAATTGATGTCATGCATCTGAATTTGCACAAGACTTTCAGCACTCCGCATGGTGGCGGCGGTCCGGGCGCAGGTCCAGTCCTTGTGAAATCGGTCCTGGAACCTTTCCTTCCGGTTCCACGGATCGTTCAAAAGAAAGAAGGCAAATTTGAATTGAGCAACGATTTCCCGGATTCAATAGGCAAAGTTCATTCGTTTTACGGCAACTTCAAAATACTGGCCCGTGCTTATACATATTTACTTGCCTATGGCAGCGATCACATTCGAAATGTTGCCGAACATTCGGTCTTGAACGCGAATTACATCAAAAGTCAGTTAAAAGATACGTACCATCTTCCTTATGGTCGTCCGGTCATGCATGAAGTCATACTTTCGGATAAGATCCAAAACAAATTCGACGTAAGAACTCTGGATATCGCTAAACGACTGATGGATTATGGATTCCATCCACCTACAATTTATTTTCCACTCATTGTGCCGGGTGCAATGATGATTGAACCGACAGAATCTGAGTCCATGGAAACCCTGGACACCTTCATCACAGCAATGAAAATGATTGCACAGGAAGCTGAAACACAACCTGAAGTTGTTCGATCAGCTCCGCACACTACAAAGATTTCACGTTTGGATGAAGCGGAAGCAGCACGTAAGCCCGTTCTTCGGTGGAAGCCTGAATAAATTCATGGTCTCTGGAGGGCGAGCGTCTCTGCTCGCCGTTACATCCTGGCAGGCAGAGACGCCTGCCCTCCCGAGCTAAAGATTAATGACTGTTTCGCCGCTCACCTGTACCGCATTGGAGTTATATACAGTAGTTTCAGGATCAAATCCAAAAAATTTGCGCCTCAGTCTATCGAATCCAGTGATTCAAGAAGAGCATTTGTTAATCCTGCTTCGTAATGCGCGAATCACTCAGGATGTTGTGGAACTGATTTGCGAACGGAATGATTGGATTTCAAGCTATCGTGTTCAGTCAGCAATCGCGAATTGTCCAAAGGCACCCTTTGCAATTGCGATACGAATGATTCAACTTTTGTTCTGGCACGATCTTTTAAAAACTATCGGCAATCTGAAGTTAAATCCGCGGCTTCGAAGAACAGCCGAAAATTACCTGAAGGTGCGGTTGACTGAAATGTCCCTTGGCGAAAAAATGTCGCTGGCTCGCACATGTCCGCGTCCATTGATCGGCCATCTTCGCGGTGAAAAAGATCTAAAGATTATTGCTGAACTTTTGCGAAATCCACAACTTGTTGAAGATGATGTTGTATTGATGGTCAATGATGAAATGACTGCCCGTTCTGTGCTTGCTTCGATCGGACGAGATTATAAATGGTCGGTACGATATCCGGTTCGCCTCGCCCTTGTCCGAAATGCAAGAACACCTCTTCATGTTGCCTTGTCCATCGTTTCCAAACTCAAGAAGCAAGATCTCGAACCACTGATACGCCATCCTCATACACCTGAACTTATCCGGCGTGCAGCAAGCCGAATCCTCTCAGGGGAATATTGATATACTCTTAGCTCTTGCGGTTAATCCTATTTCATTGACACTCGAGGAGATGCCGTCTAGAATAAATGAAAAATTGAGCGGGCTCAGCCTTTTACGGTTAAGCAAGGTATCTTCAAACAAGCATCATGGTTTCTTTGGGAGAAGAGCTGAAACGGGAGCGAGAACTTCGAGATATTTCGCTTCGTGAAATTTCGGAAGCTACTAAAATCAGTATGCGGATTCTAGAAGCGATCGAAAGGAATAACTTTAGAGCCCTGCCAGGCGGGATTTTTAACCGCAATTTTTTACGTGCTTATGCTGATTTTATAGGGATTGATTCGGAGAATGTAGTCCGAAAATATAATCAACAATTTGATGGCTCTAATGAACATGCTCCACCCGTGGAAAGTATTCCGGGGGTTGGAGCGACTCTCGCTCCACAGCATATTCAGGAGAAGAAGAGCGGCAAAATGCTGCAAATCGTGCTGATTCTAGTATTGTTAATCCTTGTGGGAACATATTTTTATTTTAATCGCCATCGTTTTTTTCCACGAACAACATCTGAAAATAGGACATCCTCATTGTATGACACGATGATTGATCGGGACGAGCGTACTTCGATCCAGGTCTAAACTCTATGAACCCGGCATCTTCACTTGTAGAACAGCTGCGTTCAGGCTCGGCGCCGCGCAATATTAAAGAATTTGCGGCACAAGGAATGCTTCCGCTCGCGGAAGAAGAGCTTGTTCCTTTACAAGTGCAACTTAGCAGTGATACCGATGAACCGATCGCAAACCTTGCAAAAACAAGCTTGCAGAAAATTTCCCAAGAAACCTGGTTTCGCCTTGTAGAAAAGAAAGATCCTGACCATGCGCTGATTGAATATTGTGTTCGGTCTACCACTCATCCTGTAAAAGAACGGATCCTTCTGAATCATTCGGTTGGAGATGAAATTTTCCGGTCGATGGCACGCACGGAATCAGGACCCCTTCTAGACATCATTTTAAATAATCAGGTTCGTCTCTTACGTGACTCTGAGATACTTGCCAGTCTCGAAACGAATCCATATTTAACATTCGATCAAAAACGCCGAATTGAAGAATTCAAAACAGAATTCATTTACAAAAAGCAGGTTGGAGCGGTAGTTGAAGAAGAGGAAATAAAAGAAGCAGAAATTCCTCTTGCGATACTGGATGACCTCCTTGCGCAAATTCCGGACCTTGATTTTGCAGCGCAGAAACTAATTGAAGAAATCATAACGAATGCTCCACCGCCACCAACCGAAGAACAAGTACAATCACAACTCGAAACGATCTTTTCTACTGATGAACTTGAGAAGATTTCGCCAGAAACTCTGACCACCTATCAACGGGTAATGCGTATGGCCCATCCCGAGAAAGTACGCACTGCTCTTCTCGGAAACAAAGAAGAACGAACGCTTTTGATACGGGACGCGAGCCGTCAGATCGCGGCACTTGTCATCCGCAATCCCAAATTAACTGATTCGGAAATGGACAATTTTGCATCAATGCGCAATCTGGATTCCGAAATTTTACGGACAATGGCCACAAGTCGTGCATTTATCAAAAGATACAATGTTGTAATCACACTTGTAAAAAATCCTAAGGTGCCTAGTCCTTCGGCATTAAATCTATTAAAATTATTACGGGACATGGACCTTAGAAATGTGGAACATGATCGGAATATCCCTGAAATCATCCGGCGACAGGCAAAGAAAATTCGAAATCAGCGAGAAATCAGCAAGGATCGCTTCTAACGGGGGAACATGAGTATCAGCTATACCGCTATTTCTGATGTTGGGCGCAAACGAAGCGCCAACGAAGATAGCTATCAAGCCGATGGCGAGCTGAATCTTTTTGTTGTTGCAGACGGAATGGGCGGTCATGCTGCAGGTGAAGTTGCATCAAAAATCGCCGTAGAATCGATTCATGACTTTATTAAAACTACCGGTAACGATAAAGATATCACCTGGCCATATGAGTTTGATGAAACATTATCGATGGCAGGAAACCGTCTGAAATCTGCAATTCAAACAGCTCACGCAAGAGTGCTTGAAGTTACGAGCCAGAAAAAAGAATTTCAAGGAATGGCTACAACGGTCGTTTCAATTCTTGTTGAAAATGGCAAAGCTCAAGTAGCCCATGTTGGAGATAGCCGCGCATATTTAGTTCGCGCAGGAAAATTGATCCAATTAACGAGTGATCATTCGTGGGTCAATGAACAACTCCGTACCGGGGCAATCTCTTCGCAGCAAGCACGCAATCATCCATATAGAAATATTGTTACGCGAGCGCTTGGCGGCCCCAATCCTGTAGACGTCGATGTCATGGAAGAAAGCATGCAAGATGGAGACATCATCTTGCTTTGCTCAGATGGGCTGAACACAATGATCTCCGACGAGAACATTCTTGATATCGTCGCACGCAATCAAGATAGCCTCGATAAAGCCTGCCAGGAACTCATCGATACAGCGAACCAGAATGGAGGGGAGGATAACGTTACTGCAATTCTTGTCAAGTACAGCTTAGATAACACCTCCACGGCTGCATAATCCTGTAGCGTAATATTGCTAGGAAAAGCGCGCGTAGTTAGATTTAAAACGTGAGAACTTGATGAGCAACCCACAAAAAATCGGAAAGTATACGGTCATCGAACGGATTGGCCGCGGTGGCATGGGCTATGTTTATCGCGCTCATGATCCGATCCTGAAGCGAGACGTTGCAATCAAAACCATGTTGAAAGACGTCTCCGATGATGATGAGCTGCGCAACCGTTTTATGCGCGAAGCTCAATCTGCAGGCGGCCTTCGACATCCCAACGTCGTAACCATCTATGATCTTGGTGAAGATGAAACCGGCACCCCATACATCGCGATGGAATTCCTTACGGGTACCGATCTAGAACATATCATCAAGGGCAAAATTGAACTGCCGCTACTAAGGAAACTCGATATCATCATTCAAACTTGCCAGGGGCTTGGTTATGCTCACGCAAACGGAATTGTTCATCGCGACATAAAAACGGCAAATATCCGGCTGCTCGATAACGGCGAAGCAAAAATCATGGATTTCGGAATTGCGAAAATGACAGCTTCGCAATTTACGCGCACTGGCATGATTATGGGTACGCCTCATTACATGGCGCCGGAACAGATCCGTGGTGAGAAAGTAGATGGCCGAGCGGACATCTTTTCACTCGCAGTGGTTTTATACGAATTGCTTGTCTACAGAAAACCATTTGCGGGAGATAACCCCACCTCAGTTCTTTTTAAAATCATTCATGAAGATCCGGAACCCCTTGTTGATGCGCAATTTTCTCCGCCCGAAGGACTGGAAGCAATTGTATCTCGCGCAATGGCGAAAAAGCCTGATGGACGTTATCAAACCTGCGAAGAAATGGCCGAAGATTTGAGATACGTCTACGCACATGTTCAACAACAGTATGGCGATGCTGCTGAAGAAATTCCTGCTGGTGAACTGGGTTCTGCGAATTATCCAGCGGGTACACCAATTCCAACGATGAAACGGACTGGCTCGCACACGCCATATACAGTGTCACGCACTCCCGTTTCAATGACTCCAATACCAAGAACTAAACACGCGTTTACGCTTCCCTCACAGGCTCGTCTTGGAACAGGTCCTCAACCCGCGCCAGGAACAGTGATCACGAACCAGGCTCCGCCAACAAGCCTTAATCAAACTTCACCGATGTATCAACAGCCGGCAACGGTGATCAGCGATGCTGTTGTTCCAGATCTGCCTCCAATATCACCGACACCTGTTCCATCTCCGGCAAAAATCTGGTGGATTGTTGCCTCCTCAGGTTTTCTAGGAATTGCTCTTCTTGTTGCGATTGTGTGGTCCAGCATTTTTAAGACAGAAAAGCCGGATGTTATTACTCAACCAGATCGTCCACCAATCGATAAGACTGTTCCCGTCATACCGGAATCTGTAAATGGACGCGTTGCGGTGAATGTTCAACCCTGGGCTGAGATCCGCGAAATTCGCGATGCTAAAGGCACGAAAGTACCAAACTCCTTCAGCATGACACCATGTCAGATTGAATTGCCGCCCGGAAAATATACGATCCTTATAGAAAATCCGCGCTTTGGAAAAAATACACTTGTAGTTGAAGTTCGTGGAAATGAAACCATCATTATCAATGAAAAACTAGAAGGTTTTGATTATGCAAGGGCTGTCGACTCACTTGGATTGTAAGCGTTTTATTCGTAGTACTATGGTTAGTAGTACTATTCGTGCTGGTTGCCTCTCCACTCTATGCCGAATGGCATAAAGATTATGAATCCGCAATCGAGATGCTCGACAGCGGCAATTTTAGCGGCGCGATTCCAAAACTCCAGGCTGCCGTTCGTCAAAAAAATGAAGAAGGCGCGAATATCAAGTTTTATGGAATGAAATTTGGAGATTATTTCCCGCACTTCTATCTCGGCCTTGCATATAACAGTCTGGGAAATTTTGAGGCAGCCGTCAAAGAACTTGAAATATCGGAGAAACAAGGAGCGATTTCAAGGAAACAGAGTTTGTTTCAACGATTAAATACGACTAAAACGCTTGCCAAGGCGAAACTTGCAATCAATCAGAATCCTCAAATCGCCGAAAACCAGAAACCTACTATAAATGTTCCTGTTGTCGTTCCTCAGGAAGAAGAGAAAAAACCAATAGAAGAAGAAAAGAAGCCGGTGGAGATCGCGCAAGTAAAGCCTCAGGAAAAGCCTCCTGCTGAGGAATTGAAAGTTAACCCGACTCCCGAAACAAAACCTGAAGAAAAGATCGTATCGGTTGTGCCTGAAACAAAAAAACCTGCCCCGGAGATCGAGACTCCAGCCCTGGATCCAAACACTGATATGCGGGCGAAAATGCTACGGAATGGGGCTCGAAAGTATTTTGAAGGCGATTATGATTCTGCAATTCTGTACCTGCTTGAAGTTCAAAAACTCTCGCATACAGATCCACCTGCAGACTTTTTACTCGGCTGTTCTTATGCGTCGAAATATCTTCTTACAGGATCGCATAACAAAGGGTTTCTGGACCAAGCTTCTTTTATGTTCAGGAAAGTTAAGAGGTTGAACCCAAAGTATCAACCAAGAAATAAGACATATCTCTCCCCTGCTGTCCTTGAAATTTACGAAAAAACGATCTGATTCCCAGGATTACGAATGAAAACATCAGCTCTAACCTGGCAACAGTTAATCGAATCGGTTAAGAAAGCGATTCGTGAAATGTCATCCGACGATCTCCGTAAAAGAATAGATTCGGGCAACGTGACTGTTATTGATATACGCGAAGATCAGGAATTGACAACCGGCCATCTGCCAGGCACTTTATTTTTACCCCGTGGTTTTCTCGAACTCAGAATTGAATCTACAGTACCGGATCGATCACAACCAATTTGTTTATATTGCGGTGGTGGGAACCGTTCAGCACTTGCAGCAAGAAGTCTTCAAGAAATGGGATATACGGAAGTCTATTCGCTCGAAGGCGGAATTTCTAAATGGATTCGAGAAAATCGTCCCGTTCAACTACCAAAAGAACCAGACATCGACCCACAATAAGATTTCAGATCTTAGATTTCAGATTTCAGATTGTAATTTCTGATTGAAAAATTGTTGGAAACAACCTGTAGGATTGGGAGTACTTTCAATCTTAAATCTTTAATCAACAATTTCAATCTGAAATCTGCGATCTGAAATCTAAAATTCTTCCTACTCTTTTTTACCGTAACAGAGCACTTTTACATCTGATTCAGGAAACCAGACCATCTCTTCTGAAGGAAGACGAACTTTATAGGCGTCTGCAATCCCTGAAGTAAACTTATGGTTGTCTTCCGCTGAAACAAGAACGCCAAACAACTGATCGTTATCCTTAAAATAAATCTTGTTTCCAGGATCAAAGCTCTTCAGGTTGTATCCAAATCTAAAAGTGTAATAGACGATTCCCATTGCAAATAAAGCAATCGCAATCTTCTTCAGTATTTTTTCCCGGTGCGCCTGATCACCAAACGAAAATTTCTTGGCCTTTGCTCCTTTTTTTCCCTTTAGGGCAGCTTTAACTCCTTTAATGCCTGAGGCAGGTTTTGCAATATGCCCTTTCTTTGTATCGTAAATTGTACGTTGGGTCGAATCACTGAGAATACGGTAGGCTATTTCGACTTCTCTGACTTGAATTGAGGAATCGTATTGAGCTTCTTTTATTAATTTTTGATATGCTCTATCGATTTCAATTTGCTTTGCATCAACAGGTACTTTCAGTACCTTGTAGACGTCCATACCCAGTTACCCCCAGGGCCCTCACCTTGTCTAAAGTGTGCAGCAATTATAGATGATTCGTTTTAAGATTGTAAAGAAGTGCAAGCTCTTAGAAGTCTATGAAAGATATACAAAGCTCCGTAAATCCACGGATAAAAAATGCGAAAAGGGTTAGTGCAGGAAAAAGTGTAACTGACTGTATTATCGAAGGAAAGCGGCTATTCAATGAAGCGCTCGAATCGGGCTTGGAAGTAAAAGAAGTATTTGTGACTCCAGGTGGTATGAATGATGTCGTTGTTAAAGATTCTAACAATTTCGAAGTTTTTTTGATTCCTGATTCGTTGATGACTGAAATTTCCACGGTTGAAACTCCCCCAGGAATACTTGCTGTTGTAAAACGAAAAATATTTGAACCGATTGTGTTGGATCAAGGCTTTGCTGCATTTATGTGGTCCATACGTGATCCTGGAAATTTCGGAACGATCATTCGGAGCGCCGAAGCAACCGGTTGCCGCTTCATTGCCTGTTCAAGCGACAGTGTTGACCCGTATTCGCCCAAAGTCATCCGTGGTTCTATGGGAAGTGTATTTCGAGTTCCCATTCATAAAGTATCGAATCCTGAAGAATATCTTTCTGATCAACGCAAAAATGGAATTTCATTATTCGGACTTTTACCGCGCGAAGGTACAAACCTTTTCGAGTCTTCTTTAAAGCAACCCGCAATGATTGTGCTTGGAGGAGAGGCAACAGGGCTTCCGGAATCGATGAATATGGATTATAAGATCAGTATTCCAATGGCGGGAAAAGTTGAATCTTTGAATGTTGGTGTTGCTGCAAGTCTCACGTTTTATCACTTCATGAACACACTCACGGAAACAAAGCTGTGACTGCGACAAAACCAGAGCAGCCACGCAATGAGAATGTCGAACAAAAATTAGTTCGGGCGGTTGGAAGAAAGGGGATTGTCGCACTTACGATTAACTCAATCATTGGAGCAGGTATTTTTGCTCTTCCTGCAACGATTGCAGGCATTCTAGGAAATGCGGGATTCATTGCATTCATCGGCGCCGGAATTTTCACGATTTTTATTGTTTTGTGTTTTGCAGAATTAGGCGGGAGATTCGATCGAACGGGAGGAGCTTATCTTTATGCGTCTGAAGCCTTCGGCGGTGTTACTGCTTTCCTTGTTGGCTGGGTCTATTTCCTCGCAAGAATGACATCCTTTGCGGCATTAACTGCAGCATTAATCGGATTCATCGGCTACTTTGTTGATCTTGTTACTCCGTATCGTCAGCTTGTAATTATTTGTCTAGCGGGCATCCTTGGCTTCATCAATTATCGTGGGATTCGAAATAGCAGCAGGCTCATTAATTTTTTTACGGTTACAAAACTTGGGCCACTGCTCATCCTTATTATTGCCGGACTGGCCATGATGAACCTGGATGCATACAAAGGATTCACTTTTCCTTCTCTTGAGCCTCTTTCCAAGGCATTGTTGTTATGCATTTTTGCATTTACTGGTTTTGAACAAATTACAGTTCCTGCAGGTGAAATGACCGACGCCAAGCGGGATGTACCCAGAGCGATTTTGACAGGAACAGGAATTACGATTGTGGTTTACCTTTTGATTCAGCTGGTTGCTGGAGCAGTTCATCCTCAACTTGCTTCTTCAAAACGCCCGCTCGCCGAAGTCGCTCAAATAATTATGGGAACAAAGGGCGGAATTCTTCTAACACTGGGAGCGATCATTTCAGTTACCGGAAATATCATGGGCTCGATGCTGACTGCACCGCGGATCATTTTCGCAATGTCAACTCAACAACAATTGCCAACAGTCTTTGCAAAAGTTCATCCCGTTTTCCGTACGCCATATATATCAATTCTCTTCTTCACACTGGTTGTTATTGTTGTGACTTTGAGCAGCGGATTTGTAAATCTTGCGACACTCAGTGCCATGGCGCGACTTATTACCTATGTGTCATCGGCTGTTGCTTTGATCCTGTTGCGTAAACGGATTGCTTCACCTGATACATTTCGCATCCCTGGTGGAGCAGCAGTGCCTGTGATTACAATCCTGATTTCTTTGTTTTTGCTAACCGCTGCGACTCGGGAACAATGGTTTGCGGGGATCAGTGCGCTTGGTGTTGGATTTGTACTCTACTTCATTGCAAGAAAAGCTTTACCGGCTTCTCAGACGGCGTCCAGGTAATCTCTTTCTCTAAAGACTTCAGCGGAAAAAACATAAATTGATGTATCCGGATGTTGCCATGCATCGTCCGGCAATCCTGCTTTACGGCTTCCATATTTCAGGAATGTTTCGCGATCCCAACCATATTCCTCTGGAACCTGTGGAAGTAAAAGCCCGCGTCTATTCCCTGCTGAAACAACAATCCCATGCACTCCTACTTTTACATCTTCAGGATTATCTATTTTCTCCAGCGGAGTTAAAACTGAAATTTCAACTTTCACAAGCTCGAGTTCAGTTAAGGCCAAAGGTGGAAAACGCGGATCCTGTGTTGCCGATTGAATTCCGCATCGAACGATTGCTCTTCCAAGCGGCATGAGGGCTTCCATATAACCGATACAACCACGCAATTCTCCATCCATTTTCAAGCTGACAAATACGCCTCTAGGTTCTTGAAGGAATAATTCTGAAGGAGGTTCAATTTCGTGGCCGCTTTGAAGAAATTCGCCGATTGCCGCTCGTGCGAGCCTCAAGGACAGCTTTTTTTCATCGTCGTTCATGTTTTGGCATCCGGATCTTTTTTGCCAGATCCTTCAAGAACAGCTACCCGAATTTCAAGCGGCACGGCTTCAGCACCCTTATCACCCGTTAAGTAAACTGATGCTTTCCAATTCTTAGGGTTGTCGTCTCCTGACGTATTGATCTGTGCAAAACCGGGAAAGGCTGAAAGCTCAGTGGGAGACAGAAACCCGAGTAATTCCCAGCGACCGCCAATCGATTTGCGTGAAAGGAACGAGTCGATCGACTGCATATCAATCGTTGAAACTTCAACAAGTGTTTCTGGTGTAAAGAAAAATAAATTGCGTTCTCCGATTAAGAATCCTTTTAAATCAGGTTTCCAACCGAGCCGCAAACGCAACTGAAAAGCGCTTGTTAAAAAAAGAATCATTCGGCACTACTTCCGGGATGCAGGTAATCCGTCTTCCTCTATCTGCGAAAGAAGTCCGGAATGTGAATATTGAATTACTTCTTTTACTACATAGATCGGCTTGCGTTGAGATTCATGGTATGTGCGCGCCAGCATTTCAGCAATCAAGCCTAACAAAAGTAAATTGACGCTCAACATAAATCCAGAAAGAGAGGCATATAACAAAGGATTACCGCTCATATCTACACCGGCAAAAACGCGAAGGAATATGACGAGTCCGGCTGTAATCAGCGAAATGAAAAACGTGAGGAGTCCAAGGCCGCCGAAAATCTGAATCGGTTGAGTTGAATATGTCATTAAAAACTTCACAACAAAAAGATCTAATAAAACTTTAAGAGTTCTTGAAATCCCGTACTTGGAAATTCCTTTCTTTCGGGCGTGATGCTGAACCACCATTTCAGTTACAGATGCACCCATCCATCTTGCAAGAGCGGGTATGAAACGATGCATTTCGCCATATAACTCAATGCGGCGTGCAACATCTCCACGATATGCTTTCAAAGTACAACCATAATCGTTCAACTTCAGTCCTGTTATGTAGGAGATAAGCCGATTTGCCATCATTGAAGGGAGGCGCCGTGTCAAAAACTTATCAAAGCGATTTTTTCTCCAGCCGCTTACAACATCCCATCCTTCTTCCATTTTCTGAATTAATGCAGGAACATCGGCTGGATCATTTTGAAGATCCGCATCCATCGTGATCAAAATGCGGCCGCGAGAATGATTAAACCCTGCGGAAATAGCAGCTGTCTGTCCATAGTTGATTCCAAAACGAATTAAACGGATCTTCAAGTTTTCCCGCGCAAGCCGTTTTAGAATCTCAAAAGATTCATCAGTACTCCCATCGTCTACCAGAACAATTTCATACTCTTCTTTGTAGTCCTGCATTGCAGCGGTTATCGCTGCAACCAGGTCCTCAACATTTTCTTGTTCATTGTAGACAGGAACTACGATTGAAAGATCAGGGAAATCGTCTTGTTTCATTGCACCTATTTCACCACAAAGACATTGAGCATACAAAATGCATCACTTTGCATTACTTTCGGCTGAACGGTATCGATCGTTAATTCCAAGATTAAAACCTTGATGATCGAGATTGCCAGGAAAACCGCGATAAATGCCTTTACAACGATAACAAACCGTAATGAAAGGCAGCAAACGATATAAAATCAGGTCGATCAATGCACAGACAAACAGGCTGATCAACTTGGTAAACGGAGCTAGAATCGCTCCGATTGCTACAATTGCAAGTCCCGTTTTTCTGTTGAAATCCTTTTGTGTGTACAGATCCCGGCATCCACACACAGCACAATATGAAATTCCTTTTTCTGTGGAAAACGTTTCCGGGGTTCCATAGTCTTTTCCACAATGCTGACAACTAACATTCGTGTTCTGCTGTTCCAGTTCCAGGGAAGTCCGGTTTCTACACTGGATACATATGAATTCAACTTCAAGCATCTTTACAATACAAGGCCTGTTTTAACGCTTAAATAATGTGCAATGATTTCACCGATTAAACAAAACACAAGGACTACATAAAGGATTCCAGTTGCAGATTGAGTTGAACGGATTCGAACGCAAAAGTATGTCAGTATCGAAAGAACAAATGTAATGACGAGTCCTAAAATAACGCGCTGCCAGAAAAACATTCCATATCGTTCAAAAAATCTTAGAACTTCCAACTGTTCACCATTCTGAAGCAAACCTTGTACAAGAATTCCCGAACGGATAAGAATTGTGACGATTAATGCGATTGTGAGAACTTTCAAATACGAGATCGGGAGTTTGGGAGCAACAAGATACCAGTGTCCTAGCAGCATTGCAACTGAACTCGCGCCAAGTACCAGTGCGGGAGGCAAGTGAACTAATAATGCTCCGAATATTCCCATGGCTGCGAGATCACGCTGCATAAGAGCGCTTAAAGAAAGAACGATGGAACATGCGAGAAAAGAGTAGTACATGAAATCATGCCATGCGAAAAGCAAAGTCAATAACAAACAGGAAATTAGTAAAAATGGAATAGGACCAAAATTGCCTCGAAAAGCAAGGATCCACAATACAAGTGCAAGCCCCGCATGAAATCGCCCGAAGCCTTTACCGATTTTTGATGGCGGAACAAATGCTATAAAAATCAGAATTCCTGAAGCGAGTTGACCTAATGTGGAATAAATAATTGACCAGAGCATCAAATTCCTAATGGTAGGGGCGACCCTTGTGGTCGCCCGGGCCGCCACAAGGGCGGCTCCTACTAGAAATTAAAAAGGCCGCCGACGCTTACGCCATCAGCGGCCAAAATTGCAATTCAAATTTGGTTTATGTGCTAAAAGAAGAGCCGCAACCGCACGAAGACTTAGCTTGCGGATTATTAAATGTAAATCCACGGCCAAGCATTGTGTCTACGAAATCAAGCTGGGTTCCCTCAAGATGAGGAAAACTCCTCTCGTCGATGACAACTTTGACTCCATTCGAATCAAAGATCTTGTCGGATGTCTGAATTTGATCATCAAACGCAAGATCGTAGGAGAACCCGGAGCAGCCACCTGCAACAACACGAATACGAAGAGCCAGTTCAGGATTTTGATATTGACCCATTAAATTCTGTATTTCCTTGGCGGCCCCTTCAGTAACTTGAAACATCGTTTCCTTCCTCCTTGCTAAAACCCTAATTATAGCCAGACCCATCACTACCGGCAAGTCTGAAGCCGTGGTTTTCCTTGAATTTGCAGAAAATCGGATACAATAATGGGGGTTACTTTGTCTAGAGATAGAAGAGAAAAGAATGCCAAGTGTAATCGAAGGTGATGTCGCAGCACAAGGTCTTCGTCTGGCAATTGTAATTAGCCGATTCAACTCTTCTATCACGGACAGACTTTTGCAAGGTGCTATCGAGGCTTTGGCCACGATTGGGGCACAGGAGGAACAAGTGATTGTCTATCGCGTACCTGGTTCATTTGAGATTCCTCAAATGGCACGTAAAGTTGCGGAATCAGGCACATATGATGCAATCATTTGTTTAGGAGCTGTATTGCGCGGAGAAACCTTTCATTTCGAGTTGATCAGTGAGCAATGTGCGCGAGGAATTCAACAGGTGGCGGCTGACTTTAGCATCCCTGTTGCATTTGGTGTTATCACTGCGGACACTGTTGAACAAGCAATGGAACGTTCCGGCAAACAATCGGAAAATAAAGGCTGGGAAGCAGCGAGGACTGCAGTTGAGATGGCAACTTTGTTTAAGAAATCTCAGGAGCTGATGCGATGAGACGCAAGGCGCGTGAATACACGGTTCAAATCCTTTATGCACTCGATTTGAATCCAGCACCTGTGGAAGAATTTTTGAAAGTATTTTGGGAATTACATTCAGCAAAATCAGAAGTCATGACGTATGCAACTTCTCTTGTACACGGGACTCTTGAAAAACAGAACGAAATAGACGAACTGATTTCTTCACATTCAAGCCATTGGAAAATTGATCGAATGGCTGTTACAGATCGGAATATCCTTCGACTCGGCACTTTTGAATTGATGGCAGAACAATCTGTGCCGGCGCGTGTCGTGATTAATGAAGCAATTGAAATTGCAAAGAAATTCGGAACCAGCGATTCTGCTACATTTATTAATGGAGTTTTAGACAGTATCCATCAGAAGATAGTAGAAAATTCTTCTCAGCGCGCGTCATGAGTCTCGTAGGAAATCTGGAAGACCTTCCTTTAGCTGATATTCTGCAGATTGTAAGCCTCAGTAAACGTACGGGCATTCTTACAATCGAAACCGAAGAGGGCAAAAACATAATCGTTTTTAAACATGGCTTGATCATAAGCGCAGCATGTCCTTCGCCAAAAATTAAGAACCTTGGTCAGGTTCTTTTGGAACGTCAGCTTGTTACTTCGTCCCGCCTTCAAGAACTTTTGAATCTACAAAAAGCCCGTGGCAATGAACCATTGGGTTTGATCATATTGCAATCAGGAATTATCGACCGTCAGGAGTTGCAGCAGATTATTCAAAATCAGATCAAGGCTACGATCTATCATTTGATGAGCATGTCCGAAGGAAAATTTAGTTTTGATCTGAGTGAAGTTATTCCGTTTGATGATATTCGCTACAATCCGATGGAAACAATGCTGGAGCGTGGATTAAATCCACAGCAACTTTTACTGGATAGTGCAGTCTTTAGTGATGAAGAGCGGCGTGATGAAGATCTGCAAGACCAGGAAAGAGACACAACGGTTGATTTGGAAATTCCAGCAGTCCCGGAATTTGATGATGTGCTGACGTATGACGAAATGAAATCAAAGGCAGATGAATCTTCTGATGTAAGACTTGCAGATCTTCAACTGCCAGAAACAGCCGAATTCCCTGATATAGACTTCGATCAAATTGCTGATCAAATTGAGATTCCTGTAAATGCCCAGCCGGTTGCAATTACACCGCTTCCAACGCCTGCAACAGCCGTAAAGCAGCTCGTTTTGATCATTGATGATGAAGCATTAATTCGACAAATTCTTGCGAAACGGTTAATTGAAAAAGGCTTTGACGTACTGCTGGCAGATGGTCCAGCAGAGGCAATCCGAATTGTAAATTTATTAGTAGAAGAAAAGCGGAATCCCTGGATCATTTCCGATCTTGTGATGCCCACAACTGTCGGCAACGGTTATCTTGGTGGACTTGAAATTGTCGAAGCAGTCCGTCGTATGAACAGCTCAATTCCAATAATTGTGATCAATGACTTCGATGATCCTAAAGCGCAAACTCGAGCTTTTGGTCTTGGTGTTCATCAATTTCACAAAAAACCAAACATCCATAAAGCCTCGATGAGAGATCTGGAGACTGTCCTTTCTAAATTTACAGATGCATTAGTTGAAGCGTTTCGGCAGCCACCTCATCAAATCAAGCAATCAGAACTTGGGGAAGACTTTTGGAGCGATCTTGGAATTGAAAGTTCCGCGGATGCTCCGAATGTTTCTGCAACAAACATGATGCGGCAAATGGCAGCCTTGCATGAAATCATTCAGCAATTGCGAAATCCTAGTGAGGCTCCTGAAATTTCGCTTTTGATCCTGCGTTATGCGGCCGAATTTTTCGATCGAGGACTTTTGTTCCTTGTCAAAAAAGATGAAGTCAACGGACTCGGCGGATTCGGGGATACAGGTGATGCAGATAGTATGCCTATAAAAGTCAGACGAATTAAATTCTCGCTGAAAGAAGATTCAATTTTTTCGAGAGTTATACGTAAAAAACAAACTCACATCGGTAAGCTGGGTGATACACCCGTGAACAGGATGTTGATTCAGATGACCGGACGTCTGATGCCTACTTCAATAGCGATGATTCCGCTCACAACCGGCACCGAAGTGATCGCGTTGTTGTACGGAGATAATGCAGTAACCAAACGCCCGATTAAGGACCTTGAAGCCCTGGAAATATTCATTGTTCAGGCAGGAATGGCTATGGAAAACGCAGTGCTGCAACGTAAAATAGATACGCTAAAGTTTCGATGAGGCGTTTTTGAAAACAGCGCTCGTTGTTGAAGATTCCCCGACTATGCGGGGGATCATCGTTTCGTCACTTGAAAATCTTCGGAATATCCGTTCCGTTGAAGTCGCCAATGGCTTTGAAGCTCTAAAAGCCCTACCTCAAGAAAGTTTCGACATCATTTTGACCGACATCAATATGCCCGACATTAATGGACTCGAGCTTCTCAGCTTCTTAAAAAACCATCCTCTGTACAAAGAAATTCCGGTCGTGATTATCTCAACAGAAAAAAGCGAAGCAGATCGTCAGCGCGGCATGGAACTCGGCGCCGATGAATACGTAACAAAACCCTTTGAGCCTGGAGAGCTGCAGTCGATTATCCGGAGACTTTTGAATATCTAATGCCGAAAAAAGAAAAAGAAACAAGCAAGAAAGAATTCATCAGCGAAGCGGAAGAAATCCTTGAATCTCTTGCGATTGATATACAGCAGCTTGAAACTGGTGTTCATACAAATGCAGTTAAACCGGAACTGATCAACAAAATTTTCCGCGAATTCCACTCTTTGAAAGGAATTTCTGGAATGGTGGGATTCGAAACAATTTCAAGTTTCACTCACGAACTTGAAAATACACTGGATCGTTTAAGGCTCGGCAAACTTCAATTAACCGCGGCCAGTGTGGACCTGTTATTTCAGGCAATAGATTTGTTGAACCGGATGGTAAATGAAGTCAGCAAGTCGGGTACAGAGCAGAGTGATCCCTCAAGCCTCCTGCGAAAAATTAATGAGCTGGTTTCGGGACAGACGCAACTTCAAGAATCAGGCCTCTCTGAATTAAATCTTGATGAACAGACGATCAAGTCTTTTACCGAGTATGAAGAGCACCGGCTTCGTGAAAATGTAAAACGGGATTTAAATCTATTCAATATCCGTTTGATGCTTGATAGCTCCACGTTTGATCAAGAACTCCGTTCCATCACAGAAATCCTGGCCAATCACGGCGAAATTATTTCTACACTTCCTTCTTTCGACATGAGCGCCGGACCGAATTTCATGGTGTTCCGTTTGATTTTTGGAACAACTGAAAGTGAACGAGAGATGGCGCAGGTTCTAGGAAGAGATGATCTCGAAATCACAAGCATCCGAAAGAAGATAGCTCAAATTCTCACACCCACAGAACAACAACAGGAAGTTGAAAAAGTTGTCGATGACAGCCTGAAGAGTCTTTCGCACACAGTCAGGGTTGATATTCAAAAGCTTGATGAAGTCATAAACATTATTGGCGAGCTTGTTATTGTTAAAACAATTATTACAAACCTCAGCCGGCAAATTACTTCTACTCAGGCTAGTTCAGCAGCCGGACTTTCGCTGTTTCGTTCAGCAGCAGAACTTGAAAAAAAATTAAACGAGCTTCAGCGGAGTGTTATAGAAATCAGGCTTGTTTCGATCGGACAAATCTATAACAAGTTAGGCAGAATCATCCGCAAATTATCGCGTGAAACGAACAAACAGATTGAACTGACTTTCTCGGGTGAAGACACCGAACTTGACAAAATTCTGATCGAGCAACTTTCCGATCCTTTGATGCATATTATCAGGAACGCAATCGATCATGGGATCGAATCTCCTGAAGAAAGAAAAAGGCACGGGAAGCCCGAAGCAGGCTCCATTCAATTAAATGCCTTCCAACGCGGAAATAATGTTGTGATTCAGATTCAAGATGATGGACGCGGGATTCAAATCAAGAAAGTTCAGGAGCTTGCTCGCAAACGCGGATTGATCCCGAAAGATCATACGATCGATATGAAAGAATGCATCGATCTTATCTTCAGTCCGGGATTTACCTCTTCAGATCAGATTACGGAATTATCCGGCAGAGGGGTAGGCCTTGATGTTGTGAAAAAAAATATTTCGCAGCTGAAAGGAACAATTAATGTAACGTCAGAGAATGGAAAAGGAACACGGTTTGAGATCACTCTTCCAATTACTCTTGCGATTATTCAGGCTTTGATTGTCAGAACTTCCGGCCGTAAATATGCAGTGCCGCTGAGTTCAGTGTCCGAAACAGTACGAATTCAAAAATCGGAAATCCGCACTGTAGACCGGAAGGAAGTTTTTTATTTGCGCGACCGGACTGTCCCATTGATCCGTGTCAGCGATGTATTCCACCTCGACAACACCAATCATCGCGATAAATTCTTTGCTGTTATCGTAAACATGGGGGAACAACGCGCAGGTTTGGTTGTAGAAGAAATGCTTGGTCAGCAGGAAATTGTAATCAAGACGATGGGTGAAAAGTTAAAAAATATTCCTGGGATAGCCGGAGCTGCTGAAATAGGCGAACAAAAACCGATTCTTGTACTTGATGCCGAATCGATTATCGAAAAAGCAACTGAAGGAAAGCTACGGATTAGCTAGAGATGTACGCTGAATATTTTGAGTTGAATGAAAAGGCATTCGGAAATACGCCAGATCCCCGGTTCCTGTATCCTTGCAGGCAGCATCAAGAAGCCCTCGCTCGACTTGAGTATTCTGTAGAAGAAAAAGGAATTGCGCTTATTACAGGAGAAATTGGAACCGGCAAAACAACAGTATCGCGCGCGCTCATCGATTCACTGGATAAACAATACAAACCTTTGCTCTTTCTGAATCCTCGATTTGCACCCGCCCAATTTTTACGAACGCTCGCGCACAAACTGAATCTCAAACCCAAACACGTAAAAAGCGAAGTGGTGGAACAGATCCACGACAAGCTATTTGAATACTATGAGAGTAGTACTATACCAGTAATCATAATTGATGAAGCCCAGCTCATTCCTGGAAAGGCCCTGTTCGATGAAATCAGGCTTCTTACAAATTTTCAGCTTGACCACACAAATTTACTTTCAGTGATCTTAATCGGTCAGCCTGAGCTCGCTCGCAGACTGCTTCATCCAGCTCATGCGGCTCTCAATCAACGGATTACAATCCGTTTTCATTTAAGGCCGCTTGAAGAACGGGACGTATATGATTATTTGCAATTCCGATGGACCACAGCAGGGGGAACGGAATCGAACTTTCCTTTTCCACCAATGACGATAACGAAGCTTCATGCATATTCGGGGGGAATTCCCCGCATTATTAATTCACTTGCGACAACATGCTTGATTGATGCATTCGCAAAAGAAGTTCATGAAATCGACCCGGCTATGGTCGACCAGCAGGCAAGCGAAATTGGCCTCCAGACCGTTTCCATGACAAAATTAGGAGAACGCCATGGTCGACATGGTCGAAGCGCGCAAGCGCGCTAAGAAAAACCGGGAAGATGCCAAGCGTCTCCAGCAAACGGAGGCCGAAGCAGAACCTTCACAAGCTAAGCCTGTCCTTCGTTCCGAAACCACAACAAACGATCCGATTACCGCATACATTCCGATTCAGGATCCAGATACTTCACAAAAAGATCCTGTTCAACAGGAAGTGATTCCTGCGGAATCTTCCCCGGAAGATCAGGTTGATTTCCTGCAGAAATTATTAATGACACATCCGGATGAGGAAGATGCAAAATCAGAAGCTGATATACCTGAAGAAAAATTTGAAGTGCTTGTTTTTCAGCTTGGCGGTGAAAGCTACGGTATTGATATTCAGCAAATTTCCGAAATTATACGTTTCATAGAACCGACTGAGATTCCGAATGCTGTGGCATATTTGGATGGAATTATTTCTTTGCGTGGACGAATGGTTCCTGTTATCAACGGGAGAAAGCGTCTGGGTCATGATCTAAGACTTCCTGACCATCAATCCCGAATCATTGTTTTGCTAGAAGAGAATGAGATGCAAGGCATTTTGGTGGATTCCGCTTCTCAAGTTCTAAAATTACCGAAAAAAGATATCGAACCAACGCCACCGGTTGTTGCAGGAGTGGATGCAGAATTTATCGAAGGGGTTTGTGAATACAAAAACCAGTTCGTCATTCTGCTCTCTCTGCACAAATTCTTACAAATAGTAGAGGGTTGATTTGGGATTTGTAACGCCGGCGTCTCGCCGGCTCTTGAGCTGCGCCAGCGTTACAAATCGTTTCAGAATGTTTGAGAGGGACTCATATTGTTAGTAAAGTGTCCAAACTGTCTTACGAAATACAAAGTAAATGTCAGCAAAGTCTCAAAAAAGTTGGTTAAGGTCGAATGCCCTTCCTGCAGCAAATCTGTTCTGTTGAATGTTAAAAAAACGGATTCGGCTGAACCTGAACAAAGCATCAATGTTCTTCTGGGTGCGGATGACATCTTAAGCGATACAAGCGTCCGAATTATTTGGGATATCCTCACAGTAACTATAAACGGAAGAAAAGAAGCCCCCTTAATTTTGATTGCGGATGAACCGCGGCCATTTCGAGCGTTTCTACGCAGCAGCCTGGAAGAAATGGGATGTCGAGTCGTTGTTTTGGATGATGGAGCCGATGCAGAAGAATATTTGCGCACGAGCGAATCTCCTCATGTTGCATTCTTGAATGTTGTACTTCCGAATCTTATGGGATTTGAGCTTTGTGAACGCATCAAAGAAAACAGCGAATTGAAAAAAATCAGAGTTGTATTAATCGGCGCCATTTTTAGAATCGACCGTTTCCGAAGAGATCCGACGAACCTGTATGGAGCGGATGACTACATTGAAGAAATTATTGTTAAGCAGGATTTGCGTGAGCGCATGCGAAAGCTACTGGGCCTTCCAATGGTTCAAGAAACCGACTCAGAAACCACGGAGCCCGTCGACTTACTTGATCATGCTCGCCGGCTCGCGCGAATCATCTTATCCGATATTGTTATTTACAATATGCAGTATATCGACCAATGGATTCTTGAAGATAGGTTCAGGACAGAGCTCGCGAATGAAATCCAGGAAGGAGAGCTGTATTTCTGCAGCAAAGTCCCATCAAACCGCCCCGAAATTCCTGAGATTTATCATCATACGATTGATGAATTCTTGCGAAAACGAAAACGGGAACTTTCTGAAGCAAAACAAACATGACAGAAACAAATCTACTTCAACGATATATGCATCTTGCAAGCTCCGAAAATCCGGATGAACGTGCCGAATCTGCGCGGGAATTAAAAATATTTCTCGAAAATCCTGCTGCATCTTCCCTTTTGCTTGTCATGCTAGGCGATATTGATTGGAGAGTACGCAAGGCCGCAGTCGAATCGTTTGTCGATGCGCGCATCCAACATACAATCCCCGAAATTTTACTTGCGCTATACGATGACGAAAACGCAGGCAGAAGAAATGCTGCAATCGATATACTGATGCGTTTTCAAGATGATATCGTTCCTTATCTTGAACCCCATCTTAAATCACGCAGTTCAGATGTGAGGATGTTTTTGATCAACATCCTTGGAGAGATCCGAAATGATTCTCTTCTCGATTTTATTCTCCAATCATTGGGAGACACGGAAGGCAACATTGTTTCAGCCGCAATCGTTGCGCTTGGAAAACTCGGGAACCCTGAGACTTCCGTTCGATTGCAGCCATTCTTACGCGGAAATGATGTCTGGCTTAAGTTTCAAGCAATTGAAGCTGCCGGGGAAATGCAGGATCCCGGACTCATTCCCGAACTGATCGAGCTGTCCTCAGATCTTTACTTCCATAATTCGGCTCTCAAAGCGCTTGCACGTTTTCATCATCCACAGGCATATAACGCGATTGTTACCTCACTTGTGACCGAAAATGGAGTGGATACGGTTGCGATACAAGCACTGATTGACCTATACGATTCACCGGCTCCTTCAGCGATCAAACAAAGAGAGCAAAAAGCAATTCGTGAGGAATTGAAATCAAAACTTGGCGGATCTCAATTGCAAAGCTTAATTGAAGCAATTCGTTTACACGAAGGAACTACGAAAAAGAACTTACTCAGAATCGCGGGGCTTGCAGGCGAATGTTCGGCTGTTCCAATCTTTCTTGAAGCATTAAACCAACCCGATCTGGCAGAAGTAGCGGCACAATCACTTGTACTTTGTGATCGTGAGTCAGCAAAGCCCCTCCTCGAACGATTGAAACATGAGCTGGAAGAAGACGAAATTTTGCTCTATTTGGGAATTTTGAATGAGTTGTCCATTCATCCTAATATTGATCAACTCGTTCGATATCTTGAGCATTCCAGTTCGGAAATTCGCTATCAAGCATTCAGACTTTTATCGCGTTCAAGATCCCAAAAGATTATTCCATTGTGGAAGATAGCAGCGATGGATGAGCATCCATCCATTCAAGAAATTGGCCACAGCCGATTACTGGAAATCTGCGAACGAATTCCAGCATCACGCGATGAGATCCGATGGGCAATGCGAGAAAAATTGCATTCACAAAATGCGCTGGAACGAGCCAATGCTCTTGAGTTCTTAATACGCGTGGATGGTGAACCGTCTTTGCCTTTTTTGTTTCAAGCGCTCAAAGATGAAAATGCACTCGTCCGTAAAAAAGCCGTTTTCTTGATGAGCAGTGGCTACTATCATGAATTCCAAAAATTCCTCATTGGCGCGCTAACCGATGAAGATAGTGGCGTTCGTGAAACAGCAGCAAGAGCTTTGTCTTCTTATACATCTCCAGAAGTAACTGACGCTTTACTTGCCAGTGTCAGCGATGATGTTTTATGGGTACGAATTGCAGTTTTCGAAAGCCTTGCTGCATTGAATGTTGAAAAAGCTGAAGCTCTCTTTCAAAAACAATTCGAAAAAGAAAGTCCGATCGGCCAAACTGCTTTGCTGAAGAGTCTTGGTCATTTTAGAACAACAAAATCGCGCGAATTTTTGCTAAAGACGCTTAATTCTGAGGATTCAGAGATCCGCCTGACTGCATGTGAATCATTAGGAATTTTCAATGAAAGCGAAATTGTCTTTCGGTTGTTTACGCTTATGCAGAATGATCCAGAATGGTCAGTACGCGCCGCCGCAATCAGAGCCTTGACTCAAATTAAACCATTCCGTCTTCAGGAAGCACTTCTTGAAAGATTGAAAACGGACAGCGATCCATTCGTAAGAAAAGAAATTCTTCATTCGCTGCAAAAGTTAGGTCTGGATTATTTACCGCCCGGAATTTGTGGCCTTCTACTGGATAAAGACCTCGCCGATCCTGCTTATGAATTCCTGACATCGTCGCGTCAAAGATTTTTGAAACAACTTCAGGAAACCTCCCGCAATCAGGCTCCAGCCGTCCGAAGAATTCTTAAAGAGATTACGGGCTAATCATTCATGTCTTTTCCAAAACAAGAAATAGACCTGTCTGATCAAACGTTTCGTCATTTAATCGATTTTATTTATCAGAATAGCGGCTTGCGCTTTGATGATTCATCAAAGTTTATGCTGAACCGTCGTTTGATTCCGCGGGTTCGTGAACTGAGATTGGATACATTCGAAAAATATTATTACTACCTTCTTTATCATCCCAATCGTGAATCAGAGTTGGAAATTATTTTTGATCTTCTTACGGTAAACGAGACTTATTTTTTCCGTGAAGACCGTCAATTGAAAGCTTTTTCAGAAGAAATCATTCCCTGTATAACTCAGGAAAAAGCCAATCACAATCTCCGTATTTGGAGTGCAGGCTGTTCAACAGGAGAGGAGGCTTATACGATTGCGATCATTTGTAATAATTCTCCGCATTTAAAAGGATGGGATGTTGATATTTTTGCAAGTGATATCTCCCAGAAGGTAATTCAAAATGCTCGTAGGGGAATTTTTTCCGAATCGTCATTCAGAAGCACTCCGGATGCTATGCGCGAAAAGTATTTTGAAAAAACCTCAGAAAACAAATACCGCATTCATGATGAAATCAGGCAAATGGTCACTTTTGGCAAAGTGAATTTGTTGGATGAACATAAGACAGGACTTTTTAGCGACATGGATGTAATTTTCTGCCGAAACGTTATCATCTATTTCGATGTAGAAGCAAAAAAGAAAGTCATTGAAAACTTTTACCGTAAGCTGAGAAAAAATGGATATCTGTTGCTTGGCCATGCCGAGTCATTACTAAGTCTATCTACGAAATTCAAACTCAATCATCTAAAACACGATATGGTCTATCAGAAATGATTAAAGTACTTGTTGTTGACGATTCTGCCTTCAGCCGCCGGATCATTTCAAAAATTCTAAGTAACATTCCTGGCGTCGAAGTGGTCGAAACTGCAATGGATGGGCAGGATGCACTGAAAAAAGTCATGCGTTCCAGGCCGGATCTGATCACTCTTGATTTGGAGATGCCTGTGATGGACGGCTTCACGTTTCTTCGTTGGGTGATGAACTCAATGCCGACTCCGATCATTGTTGTCTCCGCACAAGAAGCCGATGAAAATGTTTTTAAAGCAATGGACCTTGGTGCTGTGGATTTTGTACTCAAGCCAACACGTTATGCTTCCGCGCAATTGGAAGAAATAAAGAATGACCTTGTGGAGAAAGTTCTTGCGATCCCATTGCTCGCAATGCAAAAAGTAAAAGAGCGAATTCAGAAGCAACTCGTTCCAGACATAAAGACTCCCAGGAAAATGACCACTGAAGAATTGCCGAAAGCGATCGGCATAGCATCCTCTACCGGCGGTCCTCCGGCAATTCATTCCATTTTGAATAAACTTCCTGCAGATTTTCCGGTCCCTATTCTGATTGCTCAACATATGCCTGCCACATTCACTGCTCTTTTTGCAGAACGCTTGAATAAGTACACACCGTTGCAAGTGAAAGAGGCTGAAGATCAAGATTTAATTCAACCAGGATGGGCATATGTGGCACCTGGCGGAAAACATCTCAGCGTTGAAAAAAGAAGGAATAAGCTCATTGCTCGCATCATAAGTAAAGATGCCGATCGACGATATAGTCCCTCAGCAAACCTCCTGTTCAAATCTCTTGCAAACGAACTGGAATCCGGAATCATTGGAGCTGTTTTGACAGGAATGGGTGATGATGGAAAAGAAGGACTGAAACACATCAAAGATAAAGGTGGAATTACAATTGCCGAAAGTGAAAAGTCAGCAATCATTTTTGGCATGCCCCAGGAATCAATCAAAGCTGGTGTAGTTGATTACATTCTTGCCCTTGAAGAGATCTCTCCTCACCTACTCTGGCTTTGCCAAAAGGATTCAGATCAGAAAATTTAAAAGATCTTTTTTAACGCAGAGGTCGCCGAGTTAAGAAAATAATAAATTTCTCGGCGAACTCGGCGTTAAGAAAATCTATGGAGGTGAACAATGTGGATTCGACTATGGGGAATTTTTTGGACTTTTTTGAAGGTTGGTATTTTTGCTTATGGTGGTGGACCTTCCATGATCCCATTGATGCAAGCTGAAGTTGTCGATGGAAGAAAATGGATGAATCTGACGGAATTCACTGATATTCTTGCGCTTGGTAATGGACTCCCGGGACCGATCACTACGAAAATGGCTCTGGCAGTCGGTTATAAACTTGAAGGGATTAGCGGCGCGGCCTCAGCGTTAGCAGGTTTGCTTCTTCCTTCGTCTATTTTGATGCTGCTTCTATTTATGTTTTATAGATCTTTCAAAGAATCTGCACGCGTTCAATCAGCGCTCAACGGTCTGCGTCCAGCAGTAATGGCATTGCTGCTTGTTACTGCGTACGAAGTCGGCAAAACATCAATTAACTCTGTCCCGACAACTTTAATTGGAGTTATTACCTTTTTTGTATTTGCTTTCACGAAGCTTCATCCTGCTATCGGAATGGCTATATCAGGATTAATTGGGTTGATATTTCTTTAAATTCATATGAAAGCAGAAAAAGTTTTTGTGAATGGGCGTGTTTATGATGGCGTAAGCCCCAGCCGCAAGGATTACCTCGCATTAAAAGGATCAAAGATCCTGGCAACGGGGACCGGAAACCCTAAAAAGTGGATTGGGCGGCACACAGATGTGATCGACCTTCATGGCTCAGCAGTCACTCCAGGATTAGTTGATTCTCACGTTCATTTTCTTGATTATGCCTTCAGCTTTAGCCGTGTGAAATTGGAGAAATGCAAAACCGAGCAAGAAGTAGTTGCGGTCCTAAAAGAATATTCAACACGCGTAAAAACAGGAGAATGGATCCTTGGAAGGGGATGGCATGAGCGCCAGTTTGGAGGTTTTCCACACAAAAAAATCCTGGACGAAATCTTTCCAAATAATCCTGTAATTCTGAACAGTCACGATGAACACTTCCGTTGGTTGAATTCTCAAGCTCTGCAAATTGCAGGTTTGACTAAGAAAGTCCAGATCGATGGCGGCTTTGTTGGAGTTGATTCAGATGGTTCATTGAATGGATTGCTTGGTGAAAACGCGGTATTGCTTGTGAGAGATTTCATCCAGAGTCCTGATGAAAAGCAGCGGAAAGAAAATCTCCTACGCGCACAGTCCAAATTCCATGAAATGGGAATTACAGGATTCCACAGTGTAGATGCAAATCGTGCCTTTGCAGATTTGCAGGATCTAAAGTCTGAATCAAAATTAAAACTCCGGGTGTTTCATGCGATTCCGCTACGTCAGCTGGAGGATGCAATTAAAATTGGCTTGAAATCAGGTCTTGGCGATGAATGGTTCCGCTTTGGATTCGTGAAAATATTTACTGATGGATCACTCGGTTCTCGAACGGCCTCAATGCTTGAACCTTATGACGAAGCCGGCGGCATCGGAATCGAAACGATTGAAGAAAAAGAGCTCAATGAGAAAGTCGCATTGGCGCTTCAAAATGGGATTGCGGTTGGAATTCACGCAATTGGAGATAAAGCCAATCGGACCGTATTGAATGCATTGGAAAATAATCAGCACTTCCTGAATATTCCGATGGCTCGATCCAGAATTGAGCATGCGCAATTATTGCATCCTGATGACATATCACGATTTCAAAAAACAGGAGTAATTGCATCGATGCAGCCGTTTCATGCAATTTCAGATTGTGATATTGCTGATCGATTTTGGGGAGAGCGTTCGCGCTATTCCTATGCATGGCGTTCACTTCTGGATTCAGGCGCGAGGCTTATCTTTGGTTCCGATGCACCGGTAGAAGATCCGGATCCGTTGAGTGGATTGCATGCAGCAGTTCACCGGACAAATTGGAAGGATCGTACCGAAATCATTTCACCACATGAAGCCTTAATAGCGTATACTTCTGCTCCGGCGGATGCTTCAGGTGAGCTTTCACTACGCGGCACACTTGAACCGGATAAGCTTGCAGATCTTACTTTCTTTTCAGAAGACCCTATGGCTACAGCATTTCAAGGCGTTCAAGTTATAGCAACGATGGTTAACGGAGAATTTGTTTTTGGCGACTTCAAATAATACAAAAGGAATTTTCTTCGATGCAGGAAATACGCTCCTACGTGTCTATCCATCAGTCGGAATCATTTATTCAGAAGTAGCTCAACACTTTGGCGCGAATCTTTCACCCGAAGCTGTTGAAGAGTCATTCAAAAAAATCTGGAGCAAAATGAACCCGCTTGTTTCAAATCAAGGTCAACGTTTGACTTACGAAAAAGAGCGCGACTGGTGGAAATTTATCGTGAATGAAGTCTTTCGCGGTCACGTGGAATTCAAAGACTTTGATGCGTTCTTTCATCATCTGTATGAACGCTTTGCCGAAACGGCATCCTGGAGGTTATACGATGAAGTCGTTACGGTTCTTCAGGTCCTTAAAGAAAGAGGATATCGTCTCGCGGTAATCTCAAATTGGGATTCGCGACTCCCTTCATTGTTGGATGAACTAAAAATTTCAGATTACTTTGAAACCGTTGTTGTTTCAGCTCTTGTTGGATACGAAAAACCTCACCCTGCGATATTCCAGATCGCGTTGGAACGAACTGGCATGCAGCCATCAGATGTTACTTACATTGGCGATGATCCTGTACTGGACTATCAAGCTGCAAAAAGCGCTGGAATGAGAGCGTTTCATCTGGATAGACTAGAGCGATTCGATTGGCATTCCGAAAAAATCGTATCTCTGAATGAACTTTTATCGTGTCTTTAACCGCAACGACTCAAAGTTGACTAAAAACGGAAGCGTAATGTTGTCAGGAACTCATCCAATTTAATATCTACCGGAGCAGTGATTTCATTGATTGAATATTCGGCCGTGAGATCTACATGTTGAATGATTCCGAGGCGAACACCGAAGTCATATTTTTCCCAATCCCAAAAAACACTCGGCGCAACAAATAAAGGATTGATCGGAATATCATTATCAATCATGCTGAATCGCGCTACTGGCTGAACAAATGTAAATAGCTGCTTTCCGTTTGTGGCAAACGCAGGCGGCAGAGAGGCTCTGAAAGAAGTTTCAATCTCAAAACCTGTTCGTTCAAGCCCGGCCAATTCCTGATGAACACCTTGCGCAAAAACATGAAGCCCTTTGAATTTTGCCTCTATGTTTCCACCATACTCTTCTTTGTTACGTCCGCTGATCGCCAATCCGATTCCACCAGTGCCATCTAAAAGGTCCAAATCGCCGCCATAAAACGTTCCATTTAACTCTTTGCGGTCGGCTAATGTCCTTTTGTAATAAAACGCAAGAAAATCGATTCCCCTCTCAGCATCTTCGGACTGAAATCGAACCCCCAGACCTCCGCCGCCTTCCAGATTATCGGTAGTGACATCTTCAACTTCAGCATCATATAAAATCGGGAATCCCGAATTCAGATTTGGTTCAGGATTTGGGAATCGTAAATCATCCGTTCCATTATCCCCGGCCAGCGCATTTGGATCGCGAAAGAAAACTGGATTTCCGCTAGATATTTGTCCTCTCCAATAAAAATGACTTCCTAAATTTCCGCCAATCTGAAGTTGATGATCTTCCAACCGGTTAAATGCGGTGGCAACCAGTCCGTAACTTTCCATGTTTCGGTCGGGTTGACGTTCAAACTTCGGCGCCTTACCAAACAAAACGTACACGTGCGAACCTTCCGTCTCTTCTAGAAATTCCCAGCGTTTACCGAATAAAAACCACGCTTCTTTTACATTGACTGCGTGATCTGTGCTCGTTGGATTCCTGTTATACAGATCGATAAACTGCACCCGAATCCGTCCTAGAACAGTTGGTGTTACCTCCAAATTAAGAATGATGGTCGCAGCGCTTAGTTCGAATGCAGAACCAGGGGAAACTGTTCGCAAAAATACCTGACTCTGACCTCGAGGAATAAAATCAGGCGGAAAAGGGAATCGAAGTGGAAAGCGTGTATCGTTCGAATTCCGGAAGTGTGTTTTTAACTCACCACGGAACGTAAGTACTTTCTTTTCCGGCTCGGTAGTTGAACCTTCTTCTTGACAGAAAGCAGGGACTGAAAAACAGCCAACTATGAATATAGTTAGAATCAGGTTCTTCATGTCTGAACCATTATACGCATAGCAAGCAATTTGTAGTAAGGTAAACATTCCATCAAATTCAATTCTCGTTTAGACTGATTACCGTGATACGAGTTCTAAATTATCTCCTTATTGCATTAGTCCTTTTTCTTTCTTCTTGCACTTCACACAAGCCGGCTTCGACAGATCAAGCTCCAAATTCGCACGAACTAGTAATTGTCGCCACTTCAGATTTCCATTCGGCTCTGGAAAAAGCGGAAGGCCTTGCGTCAGTAGTAAGAAACCTTCGACAACAATATGGCGATCGAATGCTCTACCTCGACGCCGGGGATTTATTTCAAGGATCGTTGGAAGGAAATCTCAGCAAAGGAGAGGCAACTGTAAAATTCATGAACTTAATCCAGCTTGATGTTGGGGCAATCGGAAATCACGAACTTGATTTTGGACCGGCAGTTCCCGACAGAGTTCTGGTAAAGCCGGGAGAAGATGGATTGGGAAATCTTAAAGAACGCGTTAACCAGGCTACATTTGAATGGATTTCTGCAAATTTCATCAAGGATCCGGTTGAAGTGTGCAATCCCGAAAAAGACATGCTCTGTAACGCACTTGGTCAGAAGACATTATTCAAACCACGAATTGTTATGAAACGGGGCGGCTATAAGATTGGAATCATAGGAGCAACCACATCAACCACCGCCAAAATAACGCGTCCGGCGTTTGTTGCAGGTACAAGATTTGAAGAAATTGACCCGATCACGATCGCTGAAGCCGAACTTCTACGCGAAGAAGAAGATTGCGACGTGATCCTTCTACTCGCACATGAAGGACCCCGTCGAAGTCCAACCGATGATTACAGGCACGATATAGGAATCCTACCCGTATTCTCAAAACTTCCCGAGGGAACGATTGATGCTGCCATCCTTGGACATTCGCATATTCGCGTTCAAGAAAGAATTGCAGGCATCCCGGTACTACAGGCAGGTTTATACGGCCAGGTTGTGGGAGTAATGAAAATTCGTGGAAAGAAATCATTTGAAGTAACGTTCGAGCCGTTTATCGAAATTCCAGCCAAAAGCACACAGATGGACATCACACAAGCACTGGCTCCTTATCGAAATGCGGCTGAAGACTTAAAAAGAAAACCAATTGGTAGAGCGGCGGGCCTCTTTAAGAAAAGTTCAACGGTTGAAACGCCACTCGGTAACATGATTGCGGATGCTATTCTGGCGGGAGCAAAAGCGGTTGGTGAGGCCCAATTCTGTGTGCTGAATTCGGGGGGAATCAGAAACGACTTGCCCGAGGGAAACCTCACGTATGGTAACTTGTTCCGTGTACTTCCATTCGAGAATCTAGTTGCGATTGTGCAGTTAAAAGGTTCGGAGCTCCGAAGGATGCTTGAAATTGCATTGAGCGGTGCCCTTGGGGATGCTCCTATATCTGGACTCAAGGTTGTTAAGCTTGATGTTGGCCCCGATACCCCTGGTCCCTGGAATCGAGATCTTGATGGAAATGGGGTCCAAGAAACCTGGGAACGGAATCTTTTAGTCTCAGTTCATGATAATGAGGGTAACCCGCTTGAGGATGAGAAGATTTATGGTGTAGCAACAAGCGACTATCTAACAAATGGCGGAGATTACCAATCCGAGGTTTTTGACAACATCCCCCCGGAACGGATCCACGTTCATTCCGAACTTCCCTGGCGGGATGTCGTTGTCAAATACATAAGCACCTATTCCCCCATCGACCCACCACAGTTTTATACCCCCGAAACGCGCCGTATTATCCCTTCGTCCATCCAATAAATATTGCCTAACACAATATATTGTACTTGCATTCGCGCGTACACAATATGTGGTCTTGACAAAAGCTGCTGATTAAACAATTATAGGGAGTCGAAAATAGAAAGTAGATCATAGAAGCTACCATTTAAGTTTTCTTAATACTTACTACAGATAGTTCAACTCGTTCCACTGGAGACTCAGGATAATGTTTCGAAAGTTTGTGTTTTGTGTATTCGTTTTTCTGCTTGGACTGATGGTCTTGCCAAAAGTCTTTGCATGGGGAATGGAGCCTGACGCCGGCAATGCATCTCGAGTCAGGGAATTTATCGCCCGGGCCACATTAGTCGACCTGCGATGGTTAGTGGTGCCTCGAGAATGGCGAAAGGAGACATCCCTGAACGACGGGACATCGGATGTGAGACTATCTTATGGACCGGAGCAGGTTGGTGCTCATCAGTTGCCACTTCCAATATTCGCATATTCCAAAATGGTGTTGCCTTTATCAGAAAAGCACGGAATGGACTGGAAACTGGTAGCGGCAGTTATGGCTGTCGAATCCAATTACAATCCAAATGCTATTTCAGACAAGGGAGCGGTTGGATTGATGCAGTTAATGCCCCACACAGCCAAACTTTATCGTGCAACTTACGAGGATCTGTTCATCCCTAGAAAGAATATTGAAGCCGGTGTGAAGCATTTGAAGATGTTACACGACCGTTATGATGGAGACTTGCCACGGGTAATCGCCGCATATAACTCGGGTGAAGGCGCGGTCGACAGGTTTAAAGGCGTTCCACCTTATCGACAAACAAAGGCTTTCGTTCGAAAAGTTATGGCTCGTTACGAATCTCATGTGAACAAGGAACGTCTGGCAGTGTCTGCTGTTTCTGACATCCGGGGTAATAGTATGTCGGATTCAACTGTCTCGTCTCCTGCTGCATACAAATAGATTCACGACAAATCTTTCCGTTCTGCTCGTTTTTGCCAGCCATGAGTAAATGAAAAAAATCCTTCTTTTTGCAGCGCGGATGCAAGAAATGTCTCTCCTGGAGGTTTGCCATCGACTGCACTGATAACGATTGCCCTGCGCCTGCCTGATTCGACTTCGTTCGCAAGTGCTCTAGCAATTCCAGATGCCTGACGTTCGACGTGCTCATCCTCAGTGAAAGTCAGCAAATTCCTTTCTGCTTTCCCAAGAAAGGCAGCCAGCGTCCCATCTATAAGGATTACGTGCGCACCAGCCATTCGGGCTGGCTGTGAAGAATCGCTACGCTCAGGCCAGGGCAGTACAATGCCGTATGGATTTGCTGGATCGGACGCGGCAAGCAGTACAACATTTGGTTCAGAATCAACCTCTCGAAAATCACGAAGCCTGTCTAAAGCTCCGGCAGAGGCAAATTGTGCAGCGCCACGTCCGGCTATGAAATACCCGCGCCGAATTTTTCCAGATTCCTCCATTAATTTCAGAACAGGATAAACAGATGAAAATCCTCCGGCTATTTTTTCAGCCGCTACACCTTCGCGCGTAACAATTCCAAGCCGGTTCAATAATTGATTCGCCAAAGCTGCAACCCGTGCAGTCGAAACGGTTAATCCGCCGTTTGGGCCAGGATGTTTGATACTAAATACCATCGTCCTGCACCTTGAGGTGGGACACTCAATCGTGCCTCAGGAATTCCGGCCTTCACAACTTTGCGCTTCTTTTTCCCTGCATTCAAAATCGCACGCACAGGGAGCAATGTATCGTTGGTTACTTCTCCAGCCCAAACAAGTTCCCATAAAGCACGAAGAACATCGACTTTGAAAGCGTTTCCGGTGGCAGCAAGAATTTGGGGAAAGAACACAGCACCAGATGAGGAAAGAGTCCTGCGAATAATCTCGTGAATCGGATCCGGATCTTCGATTTCAGCAGGCGGCCTAACAAGTCGCGGGGCATGTTCCGTTAAGTAAAGGGCAATGCGTCCATCATTTTGTCCAAGAGGTTCAACACCCGTCCACATCACAATTCCTGAAGAAAGGAGCGCATCAAGATCACGAGGGTCGTAATCGCGCACGCGCGCGGGTAGGATCTGTTTTTCTAAAACAGATACGGGGATGGGATAACCCTGAAGTTGTTCGATTGAATCAAGCAGCGCTTCAGTTCCTTTTCTTCCGCTTGCAACACTGTGCCACGCAGGCAAGAAACGCGCGTAAGCAGAAGGTTCAACAGGTTCCACTTCCTTTCTTAATTTGGCTAACGATTTCAAACGTAAAGTGCGAAGGACATTTGCGTCGGCCCATTCTCTGCCTGAACCGCCAGGCCGAAATTCACCTTGAACTACTTTGTTTGAAGTTTCCAATCCTTCGAGCACCATCCTTACCGCCGCATTTCCCAGGCCGAATCTCTGGGCTGCTTCTTCAAGATGAAATGGACCATGTGTTCTGGCGTACCGCGCAATCAAATCAGAAAGTGGCGTAGTGACTGTTTGAAGAAAAGCCGCAGGCAATCCTTGAGGCAATGACATACCAAGAGCATCACGAAAGCGTGCAGCATCTTCCGCTGCAATCCATCTAGATTCACCTGCAATCGGAATCTCAATAATTCTGCGGGATTGTTGAAGTTGATGAATCCATTTCTTGACTTCATCAGTGGATGCCGTACATCGTACGAATATTTCTTGTTCAGTTAGATCCCCAATACGCATCAACATTTCATGCAAAGCATCCTCATGTCTTGCTTTGTGGAAAGGATCTAAATGCTGAAGCTGCATTTCATAAATTTGAATTGCATCAGCATCAAGCAATTCACGAAATTCGGCTTCCCCCAAAAGCTCCCGCAATTGCGCTTGATCGATCGATAAAGCCTGCGCCCTTCGTTCGGCCAATGGAGCATCACCTTCATAAATAAAGTTACCGACATATCCAAACATCAATGAAGAAGCAAAAGGCGATGGTTTTCGTGTATTGACTGTAGTCAGCTGGATACTCCGGCTGCGGATATCGCGCAGAAGTTTCACAAGTCCTGGCATGTCGAAGTAGTCTTTCAGTAGTTCCCGATATGTTTCCAGAATGATCGGAAAATTTTGATACTTCGATGTGACTTGCAAGAGATCTGCAGCTTTTTTTCGTTGTTGCCATAACGGCGAACGCTGGCCTGGATATCGCCGCGGCAGCAGTAAAGCGCGCGCAGCTGATTCACGAAAACGTGAAGCAAATAGGGCTGACGAACCCATGTGCTGAACTACCAGTGATTCCACTTCTTCCGGATCAACGATAAACAAGCTAACATCCGGCGGTTCTTCAGTTTCCGGAAGGCGGATCACAATTCCATCATCGCTCCACATGGTCTCAGCCTGGACTCCGGTTTTTTGACGGATCACTGATTCAATCGCATGAGCCCATGGAGCATGTACGCGCCCTCCGAATGGCGAAAGGATACAAACACGCCAGTCTCCCTGTTCATCACTATAACGTTCAATTACAATCGTTTTGTCATCTGGAATTGCACCCGCTTTCTCCTGCTGCTCGCGCAAATAGGCGATCAGGTTTTTAGCTGCCCAATCATCCATCCGATGCTCTTGTATTAATTTTGCCTCCGCATCCTCATCGGAAAGCTTTTTCAAATTGCGAATCAAGCTCCCTACTGCTTTGCCAAATTCCATGCTGCGGCCATTTCCTTCACCTCTCCAAAATGGCATTTTGCCAGGCTGACCAGGCGCGGGAGAAACAACCACACGATCATGCGTAATATCTTCAACACGCCAGGTTGTAGCACCAAGCAGAAAAGTTTCACCTTCGCGAGTTTCGAAAACCATCTCTTCATCCAGTTCACCAACTCTGCCTTTACCTGGATCTGCTCCAGCCAGAAAAACACCATAGAGACCGCGATCCGGAATCGTTCCACCATTTGTAATTGCAATCTGTTTTGCGCCCTGTCTTGAACGAACTGTCTCTTCGATTCTGTCCCAAACAATTCGCGGACGAAGTTCGACGAAGTCATCGGATGGAAATCTTCCCGAAAGCATTTCTAAAACACTTTCAAGCATTCCACGCGTTAGATCCGCAAAAGGTGCTGATTGCCGGATGACTCTTTCGAGATCATCCACCTTCCATGTTTCAACAGAAACCATTGCAACGATTTGTTGCGCAAGAATATCCAGCGGATTACGAAGATAATGTGTTTCCTCTACTTCGCCATTGAGCATCAATTTCGTTAACGTGGCACAGGCTGCAAGATCGCCTCTAAATTTCGGAAACAAAACGCCTTTACTTGTTGCACTGGCCTGATGACCTGCACGGCCGATCCGCTGCAACGCGCTTGTAACGCTCGGTGTGGCTTCAATTTGGACGACAAGATCGATTGTCCCCATATCAATACCAAGCTCAAGGGATGAAGTTGCAACGATTGCTGGAATCCGCCCTGCTTTCAAATCTTCTTCAATTTCAATCCGCTGTTCGCGTGAAACCGAACCATGATGGGAACGCATGATTTCTTGTCCGGCAAGTTCATTAATTGCCGATGCAATCCGTTCAGCGAGCCGTCTATTGTTTACAAAAACAAGAGTGGTGCGATGCGTTCGGATTAAATGGAGCAGTTTGGGATACAACGAAGGCCATAAACTTTTTCGCGCGAGTCCTTGAGCGGCAGGTCCTGACGGCACGTGATCAAGAATTTCGCCGATACGGCTCATATCTTCAACCGGTACAACGACCTGTAAATCCAGATCTTTCCGATGGCCGGCATCAACAATCTCAACTGCACGCGGCGACCAAACTCCGTTTTTGATTTCACCTCCGCCTAAAAAACGCGCGACTTCTTCAGGAGGTCTCTGAGTCGCTGAAAGTCCAATTCGTTGAAACGACTGATCTGCAACGGCTTGAAGACGCTCTAATGAAACGGCCAGATGCGCGCCTCTCTTCGTATTTGCCAGCGCATGAATCTCATCCACAATTACACAGCGCAAAGACCTGAGCACTTCACGCGTGTTGCTTGTCAACATTAAGTAAAGGGATTCGGGTGTTGTAATTAAAATGTCGGAAGGGGTCCGCAAAAAATGCGCACGGTCACGCGAAGGTGTATCACCTGTGCGGATCGCGATCGATGGAATTACAAACGGAACTTGATCCTTTTCTGCCATCAAGGAAATTCCAGCAATCGGTGCACGCAAATTCCTTTCAATATCTACTGCAAGTGCTTTCAAAGGGGAAATATAAAGCACACGACATCGTTCCTTTTTTGCTGGCAGCGGTTCAAACATGATGTGATTGATCGCCGAAAGAAATGCCGCCAATGTTTTTCCGGAACCCGTAGGTGCCAAAATAAATGCGTTACGATTGGATTCAATGACCGGCCATCCCAGCACTTGCGCACGCGTTGGCTCATCAAAAATACTTTCAAACCACTTCTTTACTGGCGGATGAAATGAATCCAAAACGGTGGTTGCAACAGACGGTTTTCTTGACATAGAAAGGTACTAGTAGAATAAGATGCGAGGTACAAGATGCAAGCTACAGGATACAGGATGCAAGCCACAGGTTATATGGTATTGATTGTGCTGTTGTTTTTGCTCAATTTCGCCGAAAGCCAAACCCCGCAGTCGCAGTCACAGCCCCAAACACAACCTCCACCCGACACTGATATCTACATTTCAAAGATGACTTCAGAGGGTAAGAGTCTGCAATTCAGTGCGCCAATCAACCTCACAAAACGGAAAGGATACGATAATCAACCTGTATTTTTTCCAAACAGTGAGCTGTTCTTTACATCAATCGATAAAGAACAGGCAGATACGTTCGCGATCAATCTTCAAACAAATGCAAAACGGCAAATCATCAGCACAACCGAAAGTGAATATTCACCTACGTTAACTCCGGACGGAAAATTTCTTTCTGTTGTGCGAGTCGAATTAGATAAAGATAAAACACAACGCCTTTGGAAATTTCCGCTAAACGGCGGCTCACCTGTTCTCGTTCTCGAAAATGTAAAACCGGTCGGCTATCATCTCTGGTTGGATGAAAATACGCTTCTGCTATACGTTTTGGGTGAACCAGCGACCTTGCAACGCGCCGATGTCCGAACCGGTAAGGCACAAAAGATTGCGGACAATATCGGTCGAAGTTTACAGAAAATTCCAGGTACGAAAGATGCCAGTTTTATTCAACAGAACGAAAAGCAAGAATGGTGGATTCAGCAAATCGATCTTTCGGGTACGATTAAGCCAATTGTTCAGGCTTTGCCCACTGAGGAGCATGATTTTACATGGACTCCCGATGGAACAATCCTGATGGCACAAGAATCAAAATTGTACGGCTATAGGCCAGGCAAGGACTCTGATTGGCAATTACTGGCAGACCTCAAGATCCCTGGAATTACACGATTGGCAGTATCGCCTGATGGCAAAAACCTGGCATTCGTCGCGTTGGAACAGTAGTACTATTGTTGTCGTACTACTCAGTGATTGGCTCTCGGAATAGAGGATCCGCAAGCGACAGCATGCGTGATCTTGGCATAATCCTCAGCCGTTACTGATGGGCCTTTGCGCGAGCAATGTTCATTGAACACCCGTGATAACTCAGCAGCAACCTGCTCCGGCATCCTTCCTTCAATCATCGAACGATGCATTATGTACACTGGCTTGCCATCTTTAAACAAAGCCATCGAAGGCGAAGAAGGAGGAAACTGTCCTAAATACTGCTGTCGAACCTGATCCACTGCATCACGGTCCTGACCCGCAAATACAGTCACCATACGATCAGGAATTACCTGGTTTTGAAGTGCTGCACCTGCTCCAGGACGAGCACTGCCGGCTGCACAACCGCAAACGGAATTCACGACGACCAAAACTGTTCCTTGCGAATTGGACAGCGCTTGATCGACAGCTTCCAATGTCCTTAATTCATCAAAACCATAAGCAATTAATTCATCTCTCATCGGCTGCACCGCTTCTTCATCATACATGGGCAGCTTTGTCGCAATTTTTTGATACATAAGACCTCCTCCTAAGGATAAAACTTGATCGAATGTTATATATCGGCATACCAAAAGTCAAACCACAAAGACACAGAATTATTTATGAGTAGCAATGTAAGCTGTTAACCTGCGCGAGGGTAGTGAGTGGCCCACCATTTCCTGGGCCAATTGTGCGGCCTTCATCAGCTCTTCAAAACCGATGTTTGGTTTTTCCTTTGAATAACCTTCCAAAAGTGAATAAACATCTTCTGTCGCTACATTTCCCGAGGCACCGGGAGCATAGGGGCATCCGCCTAGACCGCCAATTGAGCTATCAATCGTTTGGATTCCAAGCCGCACACTGCGATCAATATTCGCAAGCGCCATTCCATATGTATCGTGAAAGTGGACAGAAAAGTTTTCGGCCGGTGCAATTTTCAAAACTTGTGTCAATAACATCTCCGTCGAATTTGGATGCGCGCGACCGATCGTATCCCCTAACGATATGTTCGGAATTCCCATATCCAACATTTTCTGAATCACAGGCACAACTTGCTCCGGCTTCACTTCACCTTCATATGGACAAACCCAGCAAACTGAAATGTAACCTCGAACTTCTTTTTTTTCGACAGCAGCCTGTTTAATCACTCGCGAAAATACTTGCAATGACTCATCGATAGACATTCCAATATTCTTTTGTACGAATGTTTCCGTTGCCCCAGTAAAAACTGCGATTCGATCTGCACCCACTTCCGACGCCCGTGCCATGCCTTTTTCATTAGGAACAAGCGACCAGAATCTTGCATTGGGAAAACGCGTGCGCAATTCATGAAAACGCGGATTGCGGTAAAGATCTTCGGTCCCAGCCATTTGGGGAATGCGATCAGGCCGAACAAAAGCACCGATTTCAATATCTTCAAGACCTGCTGCGAGCAGAGATTCAATTAAGTTCAGCCTTTGATCGACCGACAAAAGTTTCTTTTCGTTTTGAAGGCCATCGCGCGGACCAACCTCGTAAATATTTAACATACTAATAATTCTATACTGCGGAGGGGCGGAGCGGCAGTGGAGTGGTGGAGAAACTCAGGCGGCGGGTTCCCAGCTAATCAATGTCTGACCCGGCTTGATGCGATCCCCCTCTTTTACATGAATTGCTGTAATGCGGGCAGGAACTGGAAGACTCATCGGCATTTCAATCTTCATCGCTTCAACAACTAGGATCGGTTCTTGCGCTCCAACAACTTCATTCACCTGCGCACGAACATTGAGCACAACTCCTGGAACCTGCGCAACAATAGGACCGTGATGCGTTTTGAAATCTTCGACTTCAAATTGTCCGGCAAACGCAAGCTTTCTTTGTCCCACTCCACGGACAGCACGCTGAAGAGAGATGCACATTTCAAAACGCGTTATCCAACCCGATGCTAAAACTTCACCCTCCTCAGCGGCTTCAAATTTTCCAGAAATTCTGACAAGACCTTGAGCTGACGAACTTCCATGATCCTCATCAGGAATAAATGACTTCAAAATTGAAGGAGTAAAATTGGACTCCAACAACGGTTCTAAAGGTACGTATTCATTTCTTTGAACGAAAAGTTCAGAACTTAATTTCTTTCCCCAAACTACAAGATCCTCATCCAGAGCGTTAGAGGATTCAGAAAGTTCCGGATGAGATTCAATCCAGCGTGTATGAACATTATTTTGTTGAAAATCATTGTGATTCAAAACCGCTTGCAAGAAATATTTGTTGTTCAGCACACCGGCAATCGTTGTATTTTGCAAGGCCGCCGAAGCTTTCCGCAAAGCATCATCCCGGTTGTTCGCATGAACAATCAATTTAGAAAAAAGCGAATCGTACTCTTGCGAGATCGTATCTCCCGCCTCAAAGCCGGTGTCGGCTCTAATTCCCTCACCTTGGGGAAACTTCAATGTAGTAATTGGCCCGGGGGTCGGCAAAAAATGATTCGCGGGATCCTCAGCATTCAGCCGCAATTCAATCGCATGCCCGGAAGGGTGTTTGTCTACCATCAACGGTTCGATTGATTCACCCGATGCAACGCGGAATTGAAGTTCAACAAGATCGAGATCCCAGACCATTTCAGTTACGGGATGCTCCACTTGCAGCCGCGCGTTCATTTCCATAAAGAAAAATTCCCAGACGCCAGTCTCATTTTGTTTGCAAAGAAATTCCACGGTACCTGCATTCGTGTAACCTGCAGTTGTAGCGAGACCGATGGCAGCAGAATGCAATCGCTTGCGAGTTTCATCATCTAAGATTGCAGCAGGAGTTTCTTCAACGACTTTTTGGTTCCTTCGTTGAAGCGTGCAATCCCGCTCACCTAATGCAAAGACATGCCCCCGCTGATCAGCTAATATTTGAACTTCAACGTGTCGAGGGTTTTCGAGAAAACTTTCAATGAATAAATCTCCAGATCCGAACGAACGCACTGCTTCTGAACGAGCCGTGCGAAGTGCTTCCTCAAATTCTGAAGCATCTCGAACAATTCTTTGACCTCGGCCTCCTCCACCACGCGAAGCTTTAATTAGGGCAGGAAGTCCGATTTCTTTAAGAATTGATTTGATTTCCCGTTTGCCTGGATTTTCTTCAAGATGTTTCCAGCGAGCTACCGGGACATTAGCAGCCACGGCGATTTCTTTCGCGCGCATCTTATCTCCAATTTCGCGCATCGCCAGTTCATTCGGACCAATCCAGATTAAATTTGAGGCTTCGACTTTCGCTGCAAAATCCGGATTCTCCGAAAGAAAACCATAACCGGGATGGATCGCATTGGCTTCGGATTCAAGAGCGCAACGGATCACCAGCTCGGCATTCAGGTAGTTTGTAGATAGATCGCCGGCAGGTAGCGGAATTGCTTGATCTACCAAGCGAACAAACACCGAATCTTTATCTTGGGGTGTATAAATGCCAACGGATGGAACATTTAACTTGCGTGCGCTTGCAGCAATGCGGTGGGCAATCTCACCACGATTTGCAATGAGGACTTTACGAATTTTCATCTGTACGTTTCTTCCATTCAGGCTTCCGTTTTTCAAGAAACGCCTTCAATCCTTCTTGACCTTCCTCACTCACACGCACACCTGCTAGAATTTCAGCAACAAATTTCAGCTGTTTGCTGTCATCTGGTTCAAGCAAATCAAAAATAATCTTTTTCGCGATCCTCAAAGCATTCGGACCACATTCTTTAATCTCTTCCACTTTTTTGTTTGTGATCTGCTGAAGTTCATCTTTGTTTGCAGCGACTCGATGGATCAAGCCAATATCAAAAGCCTTTTGCGCATCGAATCGTTCGGCGGTTGTGAACATCGCACGTGCATGACCCGGTCCTATTTTACGGATAACAAACGGTGCGATGCATGCCGGCACAATCCCAAGACGCACTTCACTAAAACTAAATATTGTTTCATTGGAAGCAATCGCATAGTCGCAAATGCTGACAAGCCCAATTCCACCACCCATCGCTGCACCATGAACCATTCCAACTAATGGGACAGGCAGACGATCCAATGCAAGAAGCATATTTGCAAGGTTCTCTGCATCCTTAAGATTTTGATCCCGGCTTAAATCTAAACTCCGGCGCATCCAATTCATATCACCACCGGCAGAAAAAACATTTCCTTCACCAGAAAGCACAACAACACGAACATCGGGAGTGATCAACTGCGGAATTGCTGCAAGCTCCGCAATCATTTTCGGATTGAATGCATTGCGCAATTCAGGCCTGTTCAAACGGCACCACAGAACCGAGTCTTTGATTTCGATCAGCAGAGTTTCGTAATTCATCTTGGCGTCTTTGCGGTGAAAGAATCCTACATGCGGAATAAACCGAATCTTGTCTCTTTAGGTTCAGGTCCTCGTGAGATTACTTCCAGGTTCTGAATCAAAATCGATCGTGTATCTCGCGGATCGATGACACCATCATCCCATAAACGTGCGGAGCTATAATATGGATGACCTTCTTTTTCATACTTTTCTTTAATCTCATCTGGATTTGTTTTTCCAACACTCGCTAAAACGTGAGCGGCTTGATCTCCCCCCATCACAGAAATCCGCGCATTTGGATACATATATAAAAATCGCGGCTCATAGGCCCGTCCGCACATTCCATAATTACCGGCGCCAAAGGAGCCTCCAACAATAATTGTGATTTTGGGAACGCTGCATGTGGCCACAGCAGTTACAAGTTTCGCGCCATCTTTTGCGATTCCACCAGCTTCAGCATCTTTTCCAACCATAAATCCAGTTATGTTTTGCAAAAACAGGAGCGGAATTTTGCGCTGATCGCAAAGCTCAATAAAATGTGTCGCTTTCAAAGCAGTATCGCTAAATAACACGCCGTTGTTCGCAAGAATACCGATAGGAAATCCCCCAATATGCGCCATCCCGCAAACAAGAGTTGTTGCATATAATTTCTTAAATTCATGGAACGCCCCGCCATCGATAATGCGAACGATCAACTCACGCATATCAAATGGTTGACGCAAATCCGTGGGAATCACGCCTAGAATTTCGTCGGCTGGATACTTTGGAGGTTCACTGCGCGTTCGAACCATCCATCGCTGATCACTCAAATGATGACGATGGAATTGCAAAGTAGTTCGTGCAATCTCCAGAGCATGTGCATCATTTTCAGCATAATGATCCGAGACACCCGATTTTCTGCTGTGCAAATCCGCGCCACCCAATTCCTCTGCAGTAACATCCTCACCCGTTGCAGCCTTCACAAGCGGAGGACCACCCAGAAAAATCGTCGCTTGATTTCTAACCATGATCGCTTCTTCAGACATGGCCGGAACATAGGCTCCGCCCGCAGTAGAACTTCCCAGCACAACTGCAATTTGCGGAATTCCTGCGGCTGAAAGATTCGCTTCGTTAAAGAAGATGCGTCCGAAATGCTCTTTATCGGGAAACACATCGGCTTGAAGTGGAAGAAATGCGCCGCCGGAATCTACAAGATAGACACAAGGAAGATGATTTTCCCGCGCAATTTCCTGACCGCGAATGTGTTTTTTAACGGTCAATGGATAGTACGTGCCGCCTTTAACCGTTGCATCGTTTGCAATCACCATCACAGGCTGACCATGTATCCAACCAATTCCTGTCACAATACCAGCGGCAGGAACTTCAGCTTCGTAAACCTTATGAGCAGCAAGAGCAGATAATTCCAGAAACGGCTTGTCAGGATCGAGCAGCAATCGGATCCGATCACGAACGAAAAGCTTTCCACGCTCTTCGTGTTTCTTACGTGCTTCCTCGGATCCACCTTTCCGAATTTCGGCAAGTAACGACTGCAGTTCTTCAGCCAGTTTCAAATGATGCTGATAGTTTCTCTGAAATTCCGAACTCTGCGCAGAAATCTGACTCTCAAGGATCATCTACTATAACGATAGCAGATTTCTCTTATTCATTATCATCCGTGTCAATGGCGCAGTCTTTAATGCATACGAGATGAATTTCAGCATTGTCCGTGTCGTAGATAACCTTAACTTCAGTGTTTGTTTTCCAGCCATTCCATTTCTCGGCTTTAACAAAGTCATTTTTCTCAGCCTTTTTATATTGATCCTCTACGGTCGTCCAATTATCCGTTCTCCTAGTATTCAAGCGTATCTTGCGGCTCCTTAAGAATCCGGTGCACAATGTAGCGATTCCCTTTAACACGGGGTCTATTATGATCTGAACCCAAGCCATATCCGGTAAATCCAGCAATTACGACAGCAAAAATTCCAATTCTAGTTGACCATTTCATAACTAACTCCTCTTACAATTAATCATTATCTTGACTGAAGACAGTTATCCTTTTTGCATATGATTGTTGCCTCGGAAGTCAAAATGTTGTAGTGAACTCTAACAGGAATCCCAGTGTTATCGCTGGAATGAATTTTCCATTTTTCAGTGAATATTGTGTCGCTCTTTTTTTTGTATTCATCAAATCTACATTTCAGTTCTTTCCACTTGTCTGAATTTCCGCAAACTCCTGCTAACGGATCAGTTGTTGGACCCTGCATTAAAAGCGCAGCCACCAAGTGATTATTAAGGACAATTCGTGGCCGATCTGATTGGGCTGCTATTCCAAAACCAATTGTGGCAGACGTGAAAACAAGCAAAAGCCAGATAGTCATTCTCTTCATAATCCCTCCAAGTTGAAATGGACCTTATTTTGAAGCGAGACATTCCGGTTCATAGTCCGGATGAACCGAAAACGAAGCCATGTAAAGTTGAGGTAATTCAGATCGTATTTGAGCGGCTACAGATTGCGCGGCAAGCAATTCAGCTTTCCCTTCAGCAGGCTGTTTCTTATCGTAATATGCTCGCGCCATCAAACAATGTGCTTTCAGAAGATCAGCCTTGAATCCTTTTGATTGAGAGATCCGCTCTACGATCTTTGCATCTATTAGAGCACGATCTGGCTGTTTAATAAAGTTCGCAATTTTAGCTGCAATTATATGAGCTTCTGCTTTTTTCGTATCGACGACAATCTGATCCGAATCGGCTTCGCGGAGGAAGGTCTGGAAGGCTTGATCTTTCATCAGTAATTTGCCTTGCATCGCCTCCAACCTTAACAAATATCCCGTTGTCAGAATTCTGATCTGATGGAAGTTTGAAGATGACGAAAGCCTCAACGCAGCGTCCAAGTTCTTTTTGGCAAGTTCACCATCTCCAGCTTTCGCACGGAGCAAATATGTTTTTCCAAGATGCAGAAGGCAATCAGCCTTTAGCTTTTCATTTTCGTTTTGAAAATACTGAAGAGCGGCATCATAACTTTTTAAGGCTTCATCCAGTGCACCCATCCCCGCATAAATATGACCCAGGTTAAAATTTGTATATGCGACTGAAGCTTTTTCTTGCATCTTTTCAAATGCGCTCAACTGTTGTTGCCGGTACTTCAAAGCCTGGCCGTAATGCCCTTGAATGTAATAAAGGTTTCCTTGTAGTCCGTACGCTATCTGCAATCAATCCCCGATCCTGCAATGCCATACTGACATTAAGTCGCTTCCTCATATTGCTTGGCGGCTGCCTCATAATTGCCGCGATACATATTTGCATCACCAAGACTCATATAGCTGTAAACGATCTTCTGTTTAAATCCAGTTTTCTTGTATTGTTCGAGGGCTAGGTTTGAATATTTCTCTGCTAGTTCCAGGTCCATAAAATGACCGTAAATTTGCCCTAAGCGTTCATAACACTCTGCCAGCAGTTCTTTACTTTGAATCTCTTCACTGATGCCCAAACCTTTTTTGTAATATGAAGCGGCATCCTGAGGCTGACCTTTTTGAAGCAGTACATCTCCAATTTTGTTGTACGCTTTACCAACGGATAGTTTGTCGCCGTTCTTGAGAAAGGTCGCTAAAGCTTTATCGAAGTACGACGGGACTTCGTAAATTCTCCCTTACTTAACAAATTCGTCGCCGATTCTTGAAGATCCATCGCAATTCCGGAATTATTTGCGATGGCTTCATCCAATTCCAGCGCCTGCTGAAAATAAGTACGTGAATTAGACAAAATCATAATCGCCAGATATGCGTATCCAATTGCAGATAGGACACGTGCTTTGCCTTCACTGTTTCCGATTTGAGAATACGCGCGTGATGCCTCCTGAAAAGATGACATTGCTTCTTTTGGTTTCCCAAGCCGTACAAATAAGCCCCCAAGCTGCAATGAAGCCGGAGCAAAATTTATATCCAATTCAACTGACCTTTTGTACGCTCTAACGGCTTCATCGTATGAAAAATTTGTTTCATGAATCTGCCCGAGTCTGTAGTAATACTCTGGTCTATCTCCATACGCTCGAATCATTTCTTGGACAAGTCGAATCGCATTCGGATAGTCATAAGAGATTTCCGAATGCGTTGCCTGTATGAAAAGAGAATCAATTGCAGAAGTTCCGGAACTGATTAATCCCAAAGCAAGTTTCGCTTGCTCTTCAGCTTTCGGATCAAATCCAAGATTTTTATAAGCCAGCGCGAGATATGCGTGTGCAAGAGCCATTTTTGAATCGTTTTGTATAGCTCGTTCAAAAAAGCTAATCGCAGATAAATTTTTTCCTTGATAAAAATGATTCAAACCCTCGTTGAATAAAACCAGCGCCTCGCTGTTTGCCGTTCCCGACGAAGACGATAAGGACGGTGCAAGTTGCGTTTTGACTCCCATTTTTTCCAAAATGGCTGAACTCATCTGTGGAAGCATTTCAAAAAGTAACTGATCCCGTTGTATTTCTTCGCTTTTTAACTCTCGTTCAATCGGTGTCGTACTAATCGTGTCTCCGGTTTCAGGATCTTTAAACTCCACTAAAATTCTGACTACATCACCAAATTGAAAAAGGATCGGCTGAACGAGTAATTTACATTGGCTGATTGAACTAACTTTTTGCAGTACTTTTCTGTCATAAACATCTTTATCAATTCCGGAGATAACATCATTCATTTGATAAAGCCTGTCATAAGGAAAAACACGCACATCACGGTTCGGTGTGAGATCTCCGATTACATTTTGAGTTAGAGGCAAACGAAGGTTATCCATTTCACGTTGCCCGGTCTTATTCTTGAAAGGCAGAATGACAACTGTATTTGATGTCGCATACGCAGAAGTTTGGCCTTTACTACGGTTACTGAAATATTGAATCGCTCCAAATCCGGCAACCAGAAGAATCAGGAGAACAAAAGCTGTGATCACACTTCTTGAACTAATATCTGGAAAATGCGGGGCGGGCCTGACACGTGTTGAAGACTCACCCAGAAGATGTTTGATCTCGCTTTTAACATCCGACATTGCAGGATAACGCTCCTGCGGATCTTTACGCAGCATTCGTTGAAGCAGACGTTCAAAAGCAAGTGGGATTGCTGGTTGTGTCTGAAGTGGTGGTGGTTCTTCTTTTAATATTCCTGATGCAATTTCAAGTGGATTTTTTCCTTTGAACGGAGCACGACCATTAAGCATTTCATAAGTTAGAATTCCCAACGAAAACTGATCACTGCGACCGTCTAACTTTTCTGCGCGTAATTGTTCGGGAGACATATAAGAAATTGTTCCAGGCACTTCACCGGATCGGGTTATGCTTTTTTCACGAGTTTCCGCATCGCTCCACTGTTCCGATGTGGGCTCATCAATCTGTCGCGCCAGTCCGAAATCAAGAACCTTTATCAGACCATCTTCTGTGACAATGACGTTGGAAGGCTTCACATCGCGATGCAAAATATTGTTCCGGTGTGCTTTATCCAATGCATCTGCAATTTGAGCTGCATATCCAAAGGCCTCCTGATATGGAATCGGACCATTAGCTAATTTTTCGCGCAGAGTTTGACCTTTGATGTACTCCATTACAACGAACAGCATTCCATCCTGTTCATCAATTTCATGGATTGTGCAAATATTGGGATGGCTGAGATTTGAAGCCGCTCGCGCTTCAGCTTCAAGACGTCTTTTACGCCGGGGATCAGATACGTATTCTGCGGGCAAAACCTTAATGCATACCTGGCGTTGTAAACGCGTATCGATCGCGCGGTATACGACTCCCATGCCCCCTTTCCCAAGAACATTCTGAATGGTGTAATGGGAGATCGTAGAGCCGATCATGTCTTAAAGGGAACCTGACTGGAACTCATTGTGGTTCCAAAACCAGGCCAAGTCAAACAGGTGAGAGGTTTGATCGAGTAAAGCATTGTGGTAAGTTTTCTCATTATGGTTAAACACATCTGCGTTGTTGTGGTTTTATTTTTTGGACTTTTCACGCTTGGAATTGCCCAAGACAAAAAAACCGAAGAACCGGAGTTCAAAACAGAATTTCCAAAGGAAATTCTTTCGCAGACAAAACACACCGTCTCAATTGGCGGCATAGCTGTCACTTATACAGCGACTGCGGGGAATATTTTATTAAAGAATGAAGATGGCAGACCAAAAGCAAATTTCTTTTTCATCGCGTACGCACGAGAAGGGATTACTGATACAACAAAACGCGCAATCACATTTTCATTTAATGGCGGACCCGGGTCATCTTCCGTCTGGCTTCATCTAGGCACCCTTGGACCAAAACGGGTGCTGATGGATGATGATGGAAAAGCATTACCGCCTCCATACAAACTTGTAGACAATGAATATTCTTTACTCGATTTAACGGACCTTGTATTTATTGACCCGATTTCAACCGGATACAGCCGGCCGGTTCCAGGCGAAGATCCAAAACAATTTCATGGTGTGCAGGAAGATGTTGAATCTGTTGGCGAATTCATCCGTCTTTATGTAACGCGTTTCAAACGATGGTCCTCACCAAAATTTTTAATCGGGGAAAGTTACGGCACAACGCGCGCGGCTAACCTTGTCAATTATCTTCAAGACCGCAACGGCATGTACTTCAATGGAGTAATGCTTGTTTCTTCTATTCTTCAAATGCAAACAGCACGCTTTGATGTGGGTAACGATCTGCCTTACATCGTTTTTCTTCCCACTTATACCGCTACCGCGTGGTATCACAAAAAGTTACCTTCCGATTTGCAGGGAGACTTAAGAAAGACACTGAGCGAAGTTGAAGCATTTGCTTTGAAAGATTACACGCTCGCACTGATGAAGGGTAAGAATTTAACAAAAGAAGAACATCGAAACATTGCTGAACGTCTTGCGCGATACACAGGATTATCCAGAGACTATATTGAACGAACGAATCTTCGGATCCCTATCTTCCGCTTTGTAAAAGAGCTGCTTCGATCTCAAAAAAGAACAGTAGGACGTCTGGATAGCCGCTTTATAGGAATCGATCGCGATGCTTCCGGTGAGGAATTCGAATTCGATCCAAGTCTCACTGCAATTTCAGGACCCTATACAGCGACTCTCAACGACTATGTCCGCAAAGATTTGAAATATGAAAGCGAATTACCGTATGAAATCTTAACTGACCGAGTGCGTCCCTGGAGTTACAAAGATTCACAAAATCGCTATTTAAATGTTGCAGAATTTCTTCGTCAGGCTATGAACAAAAATCCATCATTAAAAGTTCATGTAGCGAACGGCTACTACGACTTAGCAACCCCATACTTCGCTACCATGTATACGTTTGATCATCTAGGCCTGGAGCCTGATCTTCAAAACAATGTGTCAATGTCTTTTTATGAAGCGGGCCATATGATGTATATTCACAAACCTTCATTGGTTGCACTAAAAGAACATCTCACCACATTCTTAAAGTCAGCATTGTAATTAAGTTCTTATTTTTACTACGCGTAGAAAGAATCTTTTTAGGAGGGCAATCAATGCCTGGCTGGCATCGCCGAATTGCGAGGGCTGCGAATTATGTAGAAGGTTACTTTGACGCAGTCAAAAGCCGCCTTGGCAAAGCCCTACGAAAAACCAACCCCGTTAAGATCATTGCATATCGAGGTTATGGTTCTAAAGAATTTGTGCATCTGAAAGGCAGAGTTTTAATCGACAAAGGGATTCGTACCGATGAAACAGATGGACGCTGGAAGAATCTTGTAAACACATTCAAGAGATTTAACAGCGATGAAGTGCCGCATGCAAAACTGAGAGCACGAATTCGCGAAACTTCGATGATGCTTACAACGGATCAAGAAGGTTTTTTCGAAGAAAGCATAAAACTGATCGAGTCGCTACCTGCTGATCGACTCTGGCACGAAGTTCATTTTGAACTTGTTGAAGCTCCTGAATTTGGCAACCCGCAAGCAACGGAACGAGGTTTCGTTCTAATTCCGCCGCCCAAAGCGATGTTCAGCGTGATCAGCGATATGGATGACACTGTCATTCAAACAGATGCCGCCAGCATGATGCGAATGGTGCGAACAATTTTGTTTGGAAGCGCACACACGCGGTTACCGTTTAAGGGAGTCGCATCGTTTTATCGTGCATTGCAGCGCGGCGGTGGTGAAATTAATAATCCGTTGTTTTATGTTTCCAGCAGCCCGTGGAATTTATATGACCTTCTCATGGACTTTTTTACGATTCAAGGAATTCCCGAAGGGCCACTCTTCCTCAGGGATTGGGGCGTTTCAGAAAATGAAGTGCTCCCAATGGATCATCGAACACACAAACTTACAACGATCCGGCACATCATGGATATGATTACGGATTTACCTTTTATTTTAATCGGTGATAGCGGACAAGAGGATCCTGAAATTTACAGCGAAATTGTGGAACTATATCCGGGACGAATTCTGGCTGTCTATATTCGTGATGTTAGCAGGGCTCCCGCCCGTTCAGAAGCAATTCGCAAACTTGCACAAAAAGTCGGAGAAGCTGGAAGTACTCTCGTTCTTGCCAATGACACGACGGTAGCCGCACAGCATGCGATCGAGCGCGGATGGATTGCTGCACAAGATTATCTGGTTGATTAATAGTTAGCTTTGGTTTGCAATCTTAGATGCCTAGTCACGCTTCGTGTTGTCGTTATCCATATCAGAAATGATGAACCAACGATCATCTGGTCCTTTCCGCAACGTGAGTGTAAATTTTCCTCTATCTGGTTCGCCTACTTGCCGGGCGAATCCTCCGATAATGTAACCGAGCGATCCTTCCGTCCCAAACGCAAAAGCACGCAAAGCGAGCGGACCGCCGGCACCCGAGTAGTGTTTCTCGATTTGAGCCCGACCTCGGACCGGTGGAGTACCATTTGAAAGCACAAATCCATCCTCCGTAAACAAGGCAGCAAGGGCCTTGGCATCCTTCTTTTGCCATGCGTTTTCGTAATCAGTGAGCACACGCTGCAATTCTGGCCGAAGCGTTATTGATTGTGGGGTTCTCTCTGTTGGAGACTCCGAAAATGCCTCCATCATAAATATGAACAATAGTACTGTGCCAAGAATCTTTCTGTTTCTCATAGTTCTCTTCATTAGAATGTTAAACGCCCAAACACGGAAAATATCACCTACGTCCCTTTGATCGACGGTAAAAGACTTCGTGTCAAATCAAGATTGAAACTGTTTGGGCTATGCATGTTGTCCTTAATTTTTAGATTGGGATTGGGAATTGTAACGATTCACTCACGATTCAAAAATCTTGTTTGAATCCAGGTTGACATAAGATCAAAGTATCCGGGGGAATATCGCTTCAAATGTTCCAGTTCGCTGTCACTTCCTGTTTTAGCTTCAAGAATCAAATGATGCGCTTTTGGAAAAACTTTAATTGTGAAGTCCGTATTCTTTCGTACAGCGAGTGCCTTTGCTAATCTTGGAACGACTTCGCTCACGGGTGTAGAAGTATCCAACTCCCCAAAGATTGCTAAAACTGGCCGATCATATTGCTCCCACATCGGCAGTGGATTGAAATCAATATCTAATGCAAGAAACCAGTGATCGCGCTTCTTTCGATCAATTTCATTAGACATTGGAGTAAGCCAATCTTTTATCTTTTCATTTGTCTTTGCTTTGTTGAGAGCAGCATCGTATTTCTCGTGATTTCCTGTACGCACAAAATCGAAAAGCAGTTTTCGCGAATTTAAGACTTCCTCAATTTCTGTCTGCGAAAAATTATTTGCACGCATTTCTGTTTCCACATTGTAAAGTTCTTGTTGAGCAACGGTATAACCGCTGCCACCCGCAGAAACGGAAATGATGAAAGCAATATCTTTTGAAAGAGAAGTTGCTTTTGCCATAACCCAACCAGCCTGGCTACTCCCCCAAAATCCAATTTGATTTGAGCGAACGTCTTTGTGTTTTTGAAGCAGATGCAGGCCCGCAATTGCATCGGTCGCCAGATCCTCAAAGCTTGCCGTGGCCCAATTGCCAGTGGAGGAACCCGAACCACGCTTGTCGTAAATGAGTGTAATTATCCCGTTTCGCGCAAAATGATCCGCTGCAATGCGAATCAATGACGCATAACCATTCCGATCTTGTGGACCTGAACCATGGAGAAACACAATAGCAGGGTGAGGCCCGGGAGTTGACGGTATCAGTATCGTTCCCGCGAGGGTTACATCTGCGTTTTTAAAGGTTACTTCCTCTTGTTTATAAAACTGAGCTTTTTTTGCAATACTCTTAACACCATTGGGCGGGTTATAAGTCAAGCTTCGAACCAAACCTTCGGAATTTTTCATAAAAGTAATTTCATATTCGGCTGGTTCATAAATAAGTAATGAGGGTCCGGCTATCCATTCCGTATCGGATTTACGTTGCAGCCCGCGGATTTGTCCTGATTGAGGTTCGAAATAATAAAGACGCCGTTCTGTACGTCCGATTGTGATCAGTTCATCTGAATCCAGTTGATACGTGCCCAGGTATGATTCGAATGTTTTCGGATCTAGCTTGGGATCAGTGGGCTGTTGTCCTACTATGGATGAGTTAAAAATGAGAACACTAATAAAGACCAATAAGAGTATGCGGAAGTTCAACAAAGATTCTCCGGTATTCGAGAATAATATATGTCTAAATTCAAAGGAGTTTACGGATCAAGTGAGAATCTATCGCTAACCGTCAGATCGCACCCCGTCGCAAATTCACTCAGGTCGCGCGAAGGAAAGCTGAAGACAAACCAACAGCATGAGCGAAAATGGCAGGCCATGTGTTTCGTGTGCGTTGCACAACGTAAGAGTGTGCAAGAGCAATCATAATTGTAGGTGCCAGTTCCCATGGAAGAAAAGAGCGAAAGAAGGTCCAGAAAAGTGCATGATAAAGCCAGGTTTCTTTTCCAAATGCCAATTCCTGGCGTGGGAAAATGTAACCGCGAAAGAAGAGTTCGCCGCCAAAAACATTCAGCAAAATAAACCCGGCCATCGCCAAATAAATCCAGAAATTTCCTTGAATTGGAACTTCCATCAAATAGTTTGGATCACGCGTCATCATTCGAATCCAGAGTTTATCTGGTGAAAACCAATTTGTTTGAAGCCATTCGGTTGCTGGTTGCATTACGATCGGAGCAATGATCCACGTTACACTCAAAATAACCGTCCATAGTAATCCGTTGGTATCCAATCTTTGCAATCGAAATCTTTCACGAAACGAGCCAGATTTTTCCCGGTACCAGAAAAACCACGCAAAAAGGAGCATCAATAATGATGGAACGCCAAATCCAATTATGAATGTATAAAAAAGGCGGAATCCCATATGATCGAGCAATTGCATTACGAAATAGTAAAACCCTCGCATCAGGATCATCGGAATACCGAAGTACAGAAGAGATTTCGCGAACCCCAATGGCTTGAATCTCTCGACGGCGCTAACCTGTTTGTTCATTGCGGTTTAGTATACTGCATTGCATAACTTGGACTTACGCAACTAGACTGTATAATTCAACAATGCCAGTTTTCGATGAAACTTCGTTGACTGTGGCATCGTAGAATAGTATTTTAAACTACAGTTGTAGTAGAAAATCCAAATATTACCCCGAGGAAGTGAATGGCACATCATGAAATGCGTCGTACTCGTCTCTTTATTGTATTGATCATCCTGGCAGCATTGCCCGCACTTGCAGCCGATTGGCCAAGTTGGCGTGGGCCAAATCAAACCGGTACATCTTCTGAGAAGAACTTGATTTCAAGTTGGTCAACTCAAGGAGACAACCTGATTTGGAAATCAAATTTCGTTGGGCGTTCGACTCCGATTGTTATGAATGGCCGTGTCTATGTAATCGGCCGAACCGGTGTTGATGCAAAAGGTGGTGGCCCGCTGATGCAAGAACATGTTGCTTGCTTTGATGCAGAAACAGGCAAACTTGTATGGGAACACAAATTCCACGTTTACCATAGCACTGTCCCGTACAACCGTGTAGGTTGGGCCAGCCTTGTTGGAGATCCTGAAACAGGAAATATCTACGCGCATGGTGTCGGCGGAATGCTCATTGGATACAACAAAGATGGAAAAATTTTATGGTCTTATCCGTTGACTGAAGACTTTGGTCATGTTTCAGGATATGGCGGGAGAACCGATACACCTGTTGTGGATGGTGATTTAGTTATTCAAGGTTTTGTTAGTGTTGAATGGGGAGACTATGCTCCTCCACGTCACCGCTTTTATGCATTCGACAAAAATGATGGCAAAGTCGTTTGGGTTTCAACTCCAGGCGGAGCCGTTTACGATTTCAACGTCTACTCAACTCCTGTTGTCGCTGTGATTAATGGGCAACGCCTTTTGATTGGCGGCAATGCAGACGGAGGTATTTACGCGATGAAAGTCCGAACCGGTGAAAAGGTTTGGGGCTTTCAGCTCAGTAAGCGTGGAATTAATTCATCGGTCGTTGTTGATGGAACTCGTGTGTATGCATCGCATAGCGAAGAAAATCTAGATGAAGCAACAATGGGACGTGTTGTCGCAATCGATGGAACAGGCAAAGGCGACATAACAAAGACAGGCGAACTTTGGAGATACGATCGTTTGGAAGTGGGTTACACATCTCCTGCCGTTGATAATGGAAAACTCTACGTGATCGATAATTCGGCAAACATCTATACGATGGATGCAACATCTGGAAAACTTCTCTGGAAGCACAATATCGGAACTGTGGGAAAAGGCTCTCCAGTTATAGCTGATGGCAAAATCTACGTAACCGAAGTAAATGGTCACTTCAAGATCATTCAACTCGGTGATACTGCGCCGAAGGAACTCGATAGCGATCAAGTAAGAGTCGGTGAACGTCATGCAGAAATTTATGGCTCCCCTGCGATCGCATATGGGCGAATTTACTTCGCTACTGAAGAAGGTGTGTTTTGCCTGGGTGATAAATCGAAAAAAATCACAGTGACACCGCCACAACCGGTAAAACTCGAAGAACCTGCGGTTGATCCGAACGCCGCTCCAGCAGCAATTCAGATCGTTCCTGGAGAAGTTTTGATTTCTACTACAGATACAGTTCCATTTAAGATCCGAACATTTGACGCGAATGGCGCCTTCCTTAAAGAAGCAAACGGAACATGGACTACGGCTCCATTGAAAGTTCAAATCGATCCCAATGGGAAGATGACACCTGATGCTTCAGCGGGAAATCAAGCAGGAACAATTAGCGCTAAAGTTGGTCAACTTGAAGCAAAAGCAAGAATTCGAATCATTGCACCGCTTCCTCTGAAGCAAGATTTCGAAACATTCGCTGTGGATTCCAGTCCCGGTTATTGGATCGGTGCCGGAGGCAAGAAATTCTTAGTGAAAGATTTGAGCGGCAATAAAGTTCTTGCCAAACCACCTGCAGCTGTCGGCATTCAAGGCGGCGATATTTACATGGGACCTTCTACAATGAAGGACTATGTAATTTCGGCCGATGTGATGGGAACCAAAGACAAGAGACGCGTTCCTGATATCGGTCTGATTAACAGTGGTTATACTCTCGATTTAATGGGAAGCCATCAGCGTTTGCAAATTCGGTCATGGGCTTCCGAACTCAGAATTGTTAAGAGTGCAGAATTCGCATGGCAACCGGATACCTGGTATACGATGAAAATGCAGATCGATTATTCAGGGAATAAGGCTGAAATCAAAGGTAAGGTTTGGCCAAAAGCCGATCCGGAACCGGAGCAATGGAGCATTGTCGTAGAAGATCCGATTCCGATTACAAAAGGTAGTCCAGGGCTCTACGGAAATTCAACAACAGTTCTTTACTTTGATAATGTTCAAGTCACTCCCAAATCGACAAAATAGGGGCTTAAGCAACATATGAAATACAAAATTCTATTACTACTCATGATTCCAATTGCTGCTGCGATTACATTCGCCGCAAGCAATCCGAAAGATTTTGCAACATTTGGATTTACAAATGCGCGCAATATGGTTTCTACAGAAACCGCATTGCCTGTGAAGTGGGATATTAAAAGCGGTGAGAACGTAAAGTGGAGTGCAAAAATCGGCTCACAAACGTACGGCGGTCCTGTTGCGGCCGGAGATAAAGTGTATGTTGGCACCAACAATGAAGCGCTAAAAAATCCCAAACTGACGGGAGATCGCGGCAATGTAATGGCATTTAATGCAGCCGATGGAAAATTTCTATGGCAAAGTGCGCATCCAAAACTTTCAGCAGGGCGTGTAAACGATTGGCCATTGCAAGGAGTTTGTTCAACTCCTGCGATTGAAGGAGACCGGCTTTATTACATTTCAAATCGCGCCGAGATTGTGGCTGTAGATACCGAGGGATTTCGCGATGGCGAAAATGACGGTCCATTCACAGGCGAAACGGACAAATCGGAAATTGATGCAGATATCGTTTGGATCTATGACACGATCGACGAATTGGATGTGTTTCCACATAATCTTGCAGCCAGTTCTCCGCTTGTCGCAGGTGACCTTGTCTTCACACTTACAGGAAACGGAGTAGATGAAGGTCACATTAATATTCCATCACCGGTTGCTCCAAGCTTCATCGCAGTCAATAAAAAAACAGGCAAATTAGTTTGGGAAGATGCTTCCCCTGGCGAAAATGTTTTACATGGACAGTGGTCGACTCCATCGTATGGAACTGTAAATGGTAAGCCACAGGTTTACTTTGCCGGAGGAAACGGCTGGGTTTATGCATTTGAACCTACGACAGGAAAGCCGATTTGGAAGTTCGATGCAAATCCCAAAGACGCAGTGTGGGAACTAGGTGGAAGCGGCACTCGGAATTACATCATTGCTGCACCGGTCGCATTTGAAAACAAGGTACTGATTGGCGTTGGTCAGGATCCTGAACATGGTGAAGGTGTAGGCCATCTTTATGCAATTGATGCAACAAAGCAGGGTGACATTACTGAGACCGGAAAGGTTTGGCATTTTGGTGACAAGAATTTTAATCGCACCCTTTCAACTGTCGCAATTAAAGATGGTCTCGTATACGCCGCTGATCTCAGCGGAAATGTCTATTGCCTTGATTTGAAAACAGGCCAGGAATACTGGAAATACGAAGCATTTGCAGCAATCTGGTCGTCTCCAATGGTCGCTGATGGAAAAATATATATCGGTGATGAAGATGGAGATGTCGCAATTTTGAAAACAGGCAAAAAACTTGAAGTCATTGCGGAAATTAATATGGGCGGCGCAGTCTACACCACACCGCACCCGCATAATGGGACGTTGTATGTGGCTACGCGTGAAATCCTGTACGCAATTGGAAAGAAATAAGGGATAAAAAACACAACCGCAAAGACACAAAGATGAAGATCAAGGAAGCGCGAGAAAAACTAGATTCGCATGTCCGTGAAATCGTGCAATGGCATTTCGATCCGGAAACTGGCACACCTTTTTGGATTGAATACGCAAAGAAGCTGAAGTTTGATCCGCGTAAAGAGATCCATAATTATGAGGATCTCAAAAAACTTGGACATTTCGAAGATGAATGGCTTCGCGGTGGACCTGTTCGAAGATGGGTTCCACGAGCCTATTCAAACGAACCTGTTTCGATTTTCGAAACCGGCGGATCGACCGGTGTTCCAAAAAGCAGGATTAACATTCGCGACTACCAGATCGATTATGAAATGTTCAGCGACACACTTTCTCATAAATCGTTTCCATTTGGCAGCGATTGGTTGATGCTCGGACCTTCCGGACCCAGACGTTTGCGATTATCGATTGAACATCTTGCGCAACATCGCGGCGGTATCGCTTTTATGGTTGATCTTGATCCGCGCTGGGTCAATAAGCTGATCAAGGCTGGTAAGCATCAAGAACTTCAGGAATATAAAAATCATGTCATTGAACAAGGCTTGATTATTCTGAAAGCTCACGAAAATATCCGCTGCATTTTTACAACTCCGAAACTTTTGGAAGCGTTATGCGAAAAAGTTTCACTGCCTAAATATGGAATTACGGGAATTTTTTGCGGTGGAACTGAAATGAATCAGCAATTCCACAGATTTGCACGTGAGGAATTGGTTCCCGGAATCGATTTCGTCCCAACGTACGGAAATACTTTGATGGGGCTTGCTTGTTATAAGCCATTTGATCCTGCAGATAATTATGCAATCACCTACTATCCGCCTAACCCCAGAGCAGTATTTGAAATCGTAGATCCAGACAACCTGGATTCACTTGTTGAATACAATCAAACGGGACGCGTTTTATTAACAACGTTGACACGCGAGTTCTTCATGCCTCGTTTTGCAGAACGTGACGAAGGAGAACGCGCAGAACCTACACCCTTATATCCATGGGATGGCGTTCGGAATTTACGCCTTTTCTCAAAGCTTCAAGATTCCGTTGTTGTTGGAGTGTATTGATGATTCACATTCCAATCCTTCGAGCCGGCAACCCTTATTACAGTCTTGAAACAGCGACTCTCACAAATTTTGAAACAGGCGAAAATGTAGCAATCATCAGTCAAGCAAATCCGGGGTTGATCGCTCATGATTTAAATCGTGCCGAGGAATATAAACGAGCCTTAGAACAGTTAAAAGTTCGTGATCTGTTAGATCTTTGCAAAAAAGCAGCGCTTCATTTTGGTGAGAGCACTTTACCTCTTGGTGAAGGATCTCAAACTCCTGAAGAGTATATTCAGCAAATTTCATCAACAACAGGAATGCCGCAGATCCTTTGTAGGCGCAATGTAGAAAAGATCCAGTTCGTTCTTCAAAACATGGAAGAAGTAATCAGCGGATTAACTCGCGGACTGGATTTAAGCATTCTTGATCATGGTTTCGGTACTCAGCAACAGAGAGCGATTAGTTTTTTTTGTCAGACAAACATAATGGGCGCAATATTGCCCAACAATTCTCCCGGAGTTCATTCACTCTGGATTCCTGCAATTCCATTTAAAGTTCCGCTTGCGTTGCGACCTGGCGGACAAGAACCCTGGACTCCTTTCCGAATTGCTCAAGCTTTTTTCGCCGCCGGAATTCCTCCACAAGCATTTTCATTTTATCCATCCAGCTATGCAGGCGCTTCCGAAATCCTGATGCGGACCGGACGTTCCGTCTTTTTTGGTGATGCTTCATCGATTCGCGCCTGGCAGAACGATCCGAAAGTTCAGATTCATGGGCCCGGCTGGAGCAAAGTAATCCTGGGCGAAGATGCTGCTTCAAACTGGGAAAAATATATCGATGTGATTGCAACCTCTATTGCAGAAAATGGAGGCAGATCCTGTTTAAATGCATCTTCAGTGTGGGTTCCATCGCATGGACGCGAAATTGCAGAAGCCCTTGCGAAAAAGTTTGCCAAAATTGAAGCCCGAGCTGCCAATGATCCCGAAGCTTCAATCGCTGCTTTTAGCAATCCTCAAATTGCCGAACGAATCTCCGCAATGATCGATAAACAGCTCGAAATCGAAGGGGCAGAAGATGTAACGATGCGATTCCGGAATCAAAGCCGTCTTGTGAAATTGGGAAGGGCCGCATATCTTCTTCCAACTGCTATTTTTTGCACCAATCCTGAACATCCGCTCGCAAAGTCCGAATTCTTGTTTCCGTTTGCTGCCGTCGTCGAAGTACCCCAAAATGAGCTCCTAAGTCACATAGGCCCAACACTTGTCGCTACTGCAATCACTGAAGATCCTGAATTTACAAGGAATTTACTTGCTTCACGACAGATAGATCGCCTAAATTTAGGGGTGATTCCGACGAGCCGGATCTCGTGGAACCAACCACATGAAGGCAATTTGTTTGAACATTTATATAAACAAAGAGCTTTTCAATCACAGTTGGCACCACTTTTTTCACCGGAAAGCGCAAGTCGGAACGTTTAAAAAGAATGCTTCAAAGCCTGATCAATGGGACGTTTGAATTTGGATTTCCTTCGCGCGTGATTTTTGGTCCAAATGCGATCATGCAGCTCGGAACACTTATCCGTGAACTCGATGGGACAAAAGTTCTCATCGTGACTGATTCCGGTATATGTGCCGCTGGGATCGCTGAATTAGCCATTCAATCTTTGAAAGAACACAACATTGAATTTGTGCTGTTTGATGGCGTCGAAGAGAATCCTTCGGCTGCTAGTGTTGAAAGGTGTGCGCATTTCGCGCGCGAAAAAGGCGGAATTGATTTGATCATCGGTTTAGGCGGTGGGAGTTCGATGGATACAGCGAAAGGAATTAATTTTCTGCTGACAAACGGAGGCACGATCGAAGACTATTGGGGATTTAATCGCGCCACAAAGCCAATGTTACCTTCAATCGGAATTCCAACAACCGCCGGCACAGGAAGTGAAGCACAATCGTATGCTTTAATTTCGCAAGACAAAACAAACCGCAAGATGGCTTGTGGGGATGTAAAAGCAAGATTTCGCGCAATCATCCTTGATCCTTCATTGACCCTAAGCGCTCCACTAAAAGTAACTGCTACCTCGGGAATTGATGCGATATCGCACGCGGTGGAAACGTTCGTAACTACAAAGCGCAATCCTATTTCCAAAATGTTTTCTCTGGAAGCATGGAAACTTCTAGAATCGAATTACGAACGCGTGCTCCAAGAACCTCAAAACATAGAAGTACGCGCAGAAATGTTGCTCGGCTCCCATTTTGCAGGAATCGCAATTGAACATTCTATGCTTGGCGCCGCACATGCATGTGCAAATCCGCTGACATCACATTTCGGAATTGAACACGGAATCGCCGTCAGTTTAATGCTCCCTGCGGTCGTTCGGTTTAACGCAGAAACTATGGAAACTTCCTATGCAGAGCTTCTGACAATTGCATGTATTAAGAATTCCACTACCACCCCAGGCGTCCGTTTAAGCGAAAGAATTTCAGAACTTCGCACAGCCGGTACGTTGCCTCAAAATCTTCGTCAGTGTGGAATCAATACTCAGGATTTTCCGGAACTGGCACGCGATGCGGCGGACCAATGGACCGGTAAATATAACCCAAGACCTTTAACTGAATCTGATTTCTTGAAATTATATGAAGCTTCTTATTAGCCTCTTGATATTGCTGACGGCCCGTTCAGCCCATGCTGATTGGACTTTATTTCGAGGCAATCCACAATTAACAGGCGTGGCAACAACAGAATTACCGAAACAAATGGAACCACTTTGGACCCTCGAAACAGGCGGAATTGAGTCAACCGCTGCAATCGCAGGGGGCATAGTGTATGTTGCTTCGCTCGATAAGTTTTTGTACGCAATCGATCTGAAATCCGGAAAGTTAAAGTGGAAATACGAAGCAAGTGATGAAATCAAATCCTCACCCTCGGTGTATCAAGACACGGTTTACTTTGGTGATGAGCTTGGTGTGTTTCACGCGGTTGAAGCATCTTCGGGAAAAAAGAAATGGGATTTTCGTGCTGATGCCGGAATTATTTCCTCGGCAAACTTTGCCGGTGATCGCGTATTATTTGGGTCGTATGACAATCATTTGTACTGTTTGTCATTGAAGGATGGTACTGTGCTCTGGAAACTTGAGACCGCAGGGTATGTGCATGCAACACCTGCAATTCAAGGAGAAAACGTTATCGTTGCTGGCTGCGATGGAAAATTACGTGTGATCCGCATCAGTGATGGCAAGGAAGTTGGATTTGTAGATCTGGGTGCCTATGTTGCTGCGAGTCCTGCATTGGCAAATGGGCGAGTATACGTAGGAACTTTTGGGAATCAGATTTTGGCCATTGATCTGGCAGCGAAAAAAATTGCATGGCAGTTTGAAGATCCTTCAAAAAAGTTTCCGTATTACTCTTCTGCTGCCGTTACAAACAAAATTGTTGCTGTTGGTGGACGCGATAAAGTCATGCGCGCCTTAGATCCTCAGTCTGGCAAAATTTTCTGGGAGTTTCCCACAAAAGCGAGAATCGATGCATCACCTGTGATTGCAGGTCAAAGCCTTCTATTTGCGAACTTAGCGGGCGAATTATTTGCTCTTGAGACAAGCGCCGGAAAAGAAGTCTGGAAATTCGATATGGGTTCGGCAGTTTTGGGTTCTCCAGCTGTCGCTGAGAGAAAAGTCGTGATCGGATCCAAAGACGGACTCGTATATTGTTTTGGAGAAAAATCGAAATCATGACCGATACTTTAAAAACATTCATACCCGAACCCGCGACTGCGGCTAAAGACAGAGTCGATACGGATGTTGGAAGCGTTTTTGTATCCAACTATCCGCCTTATTCCTTTTGGAATTCAGAAGATTTGAAACGTGCCGATCTTGCGTTGAATTCGGAACCAAACCCGACAACTCCGCTTGGACTTTATTTGCATATTCCTTTCTGCCGCAAACGATGCAAGTTTTGTTATTTCCGAGTTTATACCGATAAAAATAGTGACGAAATCCAACAATATCTTGATGCGTTATCACGCGAAATTGAACTCTATAGCCGGTTGCCTTCCGTAGAAAACAGAAAACTGAAATTCGTATATTTCGGAGGCGGAACACCTTCCTTCATCAAGTCGACCCATCTTCGTGATTTAGCTGACAGAGTACAACAATCAATATCATGGAATGGCACAGAAGAAATTACGCTTGAGTGCGAACCAGGAACGCTGACTCAGGTCAAACTTGAAGCAATGAAACGGATTGGTATTACACGCCTGAGTCTGGGAATAGAAAATTTTGATGATGCAATTTTGAAAGAAAATGGACGCGCTCATGTCTCAAAAGAAATTTATCAGGTGCTTCCATGGATTCAACAACTTCAATTTGACCAGCTCAATATTGATTTAATCTCAGGAATGATCGGCGAAACCTGGGATACATGGCGCGATACAGTTCAAAAAACAATCGACATCGCACCTGATAGCGTAACGATTTATCAGATGGAGCTTCCATTTAATACGGTATATTCCAAAGATTATCTTCAAGGCAGATTGAATGTTCCTATAGCAAACTGGCAGCTGAAACGGGAATGGCATGAGTATGCGTTCGATCAGCTTGCGTCCAACGGATACGAAGTATCGAGTGGATACACGATGGTTCGAAAAGGAAGTGATGCGCGTTTTGTATATCGCGATTCCGTATGGCACGGCTGTGACATGCTTGGGACCGGTGTAGCATCCTTTGGCCACATGAACGGCGTGCATATGCAGAATCTGGACAATTGGGATTCGTACATTGAAAAGCTGAATGCGAATCAACTTCCGCTTGCGCGCGCTTTTGCCACCAAACCAAACGAACGGCTGACCCGCGAAATGATTCTTCAGCTTAAGTTGGGTGAGATCGAAACATCGTACTTTCAGAAAAAATTCGGAAAAGATATTTTGGAAAAATTTTCGGGTGCATTCCGGAAATTGGAAAATGCCGGTATGTTAAGAATCCACGGAAATCGCATTGAGCTCACACCTCAAGGTTTTTTACGTGTGGATCATTTGCTGCCTGAGTTTTACGAAAAAAAGTACCGAAATTCACGGTACACCTAGTTTGTAGTAAGGCACGCAGCTGAGCGAAACGAAGCAGTGCCGTTGCTAGAATATATTACGGTATTGCTCGGCCGCATTTATGCGGCCGGCCTGCGTACCTTACTACAAACGAAAACAATGGAACTTTTTGAACTCTTGACTCGTAACTACAGTTGTAGTAGATATTACTACGCTGGCTGGAGGAATTAAATGACTGGCGTCACGAAGACTCTTTTTGCATCTCTGGTTTTATTTGCAACCTTAACCAGCCCTATTTTTGCTGCTCCTGAAACCCCTTCAGGGGATTGGCCTCAATATCGCGGCCTGAATCGCGACGGAATTTCACGAGAAACTGGACTCGTTAAAACGTGGCCGGCAACCGGACCGAAAGTTGTTTGGAAAGTGCCCATCGGTGATGCGTATTCCGGAATTGTTGCAGTTGGAGGCAAGCTTTTCACTATGGATTCAAGCGGAAGCGATGAATTTGTAATCGCACTGGATGCAGCCACTGGAAAGGAATTATGGCGATATCGAAATGACGATAACTTCTCCAGTGATCAAGGCGACGGCCCCAGATCCACACCACTGGTGGATGGAAATATGGTGTACGCAATTGGAGCCTCCGGACAATTGACTGCTCTCTCAGCGAATGATGGAAAGAAAGTTTGGGCTCACAATCTAAAATCCGAATTTGGAAGCGAAATCCCAAGATGGGGAACGTCTACAACTCCCATCGTTGAAAAGGATTCGCTGATTGTTGATGTTGGCGGCACCGCAGGAAATTCGATCGTTGCTTTTCATAAAAAGAACGGCACGGTTCAATGGAAAGTCCATACTGACAAGCAAGGATATTCTGCACCCATCGCAGTTACAGTAAATGGAACACGTCAAATTTTAGTATTTACCGGAACTTCACTTGTTTCTGTTACACCTCAGGGCAAAGTTCTGTGGAAATATCCCTGGCGAACAAGTTGGGATGCAAATATTGCTGCTCCTGTCTTTGTTGCACCGGATAAAGTTTTTATTTCAACATCCTACGATGTTGGAGCCGCACTATTGCAAATTAAGCCGGCCGGCGTTCAAGAAATTTGGAAAAGCCGTGTAATGAAAAATCATTTCAATTCCTCAGTACTTTATCAAAATAATCTTTATGGATTTGATGATGCGACATTGAAATGTATCGATGCTCTTACAGGAACTGAAAAATGGAAGGAGCGCGGCTTTGGTAAAGGATCACTTATTTTAGCAGATGGACATCTTATCATTTTAAGTGAGCGCGGAGAGTTGGTCATGGCTGAAGCTACGCCGGAAGCATTCAAACGAGTTGCAAGTCATCAGGCTTTAGCTGGTAAGACATGGACAATGCCAACGCTCTCAAACGGGAAATTGTATTTAAGAAGTCAGAAAGAATTAATTTCATTTGATCTGAAAGCAACACAATAATTACAGGAGTTTCCGAGTTCATTGCTCCTGCTAGAAGTTCGCGTCCCTATTGCGCCGGATTGCAACCCAGGGCACCCGGCGCAATAGTGATTCATTAGTAGGGGCGGCTCTTGTGGCCGCCCAGGCCGGACAAGACTGGCCACTACGAATAGGAGAAGGTATGAAGATCGCTCGATTCTGGTTCATCCTCATGATGACACTGCTGTTTATTCCGCTAACAGTAACCGCTCAAGAAAATTCGCAAGAAACTTCCGAAGAAGATTCGGAAGAAACTTCAAGTGAAAACCGTCCTGAATATCTGGTAATCGTCGAAGATACGATGCCAAAATCGGGTGCAGAAACCGTTAAAGTACCCATTCCGGTTCAAGAACTTCCGGCAAGCGTGAGTGTCGTTCCATCTTCTTTGCTTCAACTGCAAGAAGCGAACTTCCTTAGCGATGCACTCAGAAATGTAAGCGGAATCAATGTTCAAACCGGATTTGGAGTCCATGACTTTTTTACTATTCGTGGATTTGATTCACTAAGTAACGCCCTGATTCTTACAGATGGCGCGGCGGAACCAGAAGTAACGCTATACAGACTTTACAATGTAGAGCGAGTCGAAGTTTTGAAAGGACCGTCAGCTTTTCTTTATGGCGGTAATCCTCTTTCAGGCACTGTAAACCTTGTCCGAAAGCAGCCCCTTTTTGAAGATGTACTTCTTTTGAATACGTCGTTTGGTTCCTTCGAATCAATACGGGGGAATTTCGATTGGAATGCTGACATGAACGATTCGGTCGCTTTACGAATTAACGGAATGGGAGAAACGACCGATCGCTATCGTGATGACAAACAGAGTGAACAGTTTGCTATCAATCCCGCTTTAAGCTGGAAGATTAACGACACTAGTTTTTTCACAATGAACTTCGAATATCTCACGAACGAATATAAGCCCGATAGCGGTATACCAATTGTCAATGCCGCAATTCCAGACATACCAAGAACGCAATCATATCAATCACCATTGGATACTTCCGAACAAGACCTGTATCGCATTCGTTTGGATTACGAAACACAGATCAATGAGTCGGTCACATTGCGAAATAAGTTTTACGTAACAGATCTTCAGTGGCTTTCACAAGGCACCCTGATCAATGGAGCATTCGATCAGCCTTTTGTCGGAACACTTGTATTCCGCACATTGCCGATGCTGGACGATCATCAAAAACTGTATGGAAACCAGTTCGAAGCAATTTTTGACCTGAACACAGGTTCAATCGGACATAAGCTTCTTACAGGATTTGAGGTAAGCCGGCTGGATGACGATTTCACATTGGATGTTGCACAGCTTCCTCTCATCACTCTGGTAAACCCGGTTGATACAACCACTGAACCGCTGCCATTGATTCCTGGTCAATCGGTTGCGGGTGATTCACGGGCGATTGTACTGGCTCCATATGTTGTGGATCAGATCTCGTTCGGTGATGAGTGGAAAGTTTTTGCAGGTGGCCGTGTCGATCACATTGATTTCGACGATGAGATCATTGGCACGTCTCGTACCGACACAATGTTTAGTCCCCTCGTTGGCGTGACTTTCACACCTGAGCCTTCGTTCTCGATTTATTTTAATGCCGGCCGTGCATTCGCTCCGCCATCGTCATTAACTGTCGGAGAACGCGAACCGGAAGAAAGCACTCAAATTGAAGGCGGGCTAAAAACATTATTCCTGGATGGAAAAGCGACTGCAACTTTTGCGGTTTACAGAATCGAGAAAGAAAACATCGCAATACCAGATGATAACGGCGTCACGCGGCAAATTGGAGATCAAACTTCGAAAGGATTCGAAGTAGATCTTGGGTTCATGGAACTAAAACCAGTTTCCGCATTTTTCAATTATGCCTACAACGATTCGGAATTGGATAACTTTGCGGAATTAGTTTTCACTCCCATCGGGCCGATCCGCTTTGATCGATCCGGAAACCGATCCGCTTTTGCGCCGCGACATCTTATGAATCTCTGGGTAATGACAGAGTTTGGAAATGGTTTCGGTATTGGTGGAGGGCCTCGCTACGTAAGTGATCAATTCATTTCGGAAGATAATTCATTCGAGATCGATGGTTATCTCACGTTTGATGCTGTCGCTTACTTTGATTGGGATCACATGCGTTTTTCTGTGAATTTCAAGAATCTTTCGGACAAAGAATATGAGATGCGAGGATTCGGATCGACTTCTGTGATTCCTGCCGATCCGTTTGCAGTTTACGGTGGATTTGAATTTAGACTCTAGGAGAAAATTCGGACTTCGCGTCTTTGCGGTTAATAACAGCCATTTATGAAACACTTGTTATACCTTGGGTTGATTATTCTCTTTGCATTGCATAATGATTTGTGGTTATGGAACGATACGCGTTTATTTGCAGGAATTCCATCGGGGCTTATGTATCACATCATTTTCTGCGTTGCGGCAACTGTTGTTATGACAGGACTGACTTTTTTCGCTTGGCCTGAAGGTCTTGAAGTAAATTCAGAAGACCACACCGCAGTATGATTCTTGCCGTTATCTTCCTTTATTTTGTAACGGTCCTTGCGATCGGGCTATTGAGTGTTAAGCTTTTCCGCCATACCGGAGAAGATTACTTTGTAGCCACTCGAACGATCGGTCCGTTTGTGCTTTTCATGTCTTTGTTTGGAACGCATATGACGGCTTTCACGATCCTGGGTGCAAGCGGCGAAGCGTATCATACGGGAATCGGAGTTTTTGCGCTGATGGCATCTTCATCAGCATTGATTGTCCCATCAATTTTCTTCTTTGTTGGACCCCGTGTATGGTCTCTTGGTAAACGCTTTGGATACCTAACGCAAATTCAGTTCTTTCGAGATCGTTGGAATTCGAGCGCTCTGGGCTTGCTGTTGTTTGTTGTTCTGCTTGCTCTTCTAGTTCCCTATTTACTGATTGGTGTCATGGGTGGAGGAGCAACATTGCATCAGATCACAGCCGGCGCGATTCCCGAATGGCTCGGTGGTTTGATTGTTTGCGGTGTTGTTTTGATTTATGTCACCACAGGAGGAATGCGTGGAACTGCATGGGTAAACACCTTCCAAACTCTTGTATTTATGATTTTTGGAGCGATTGCGTTCTTTGTGATCGTGAAAGACATGGGAGGCTTGACGGAAGCTATGAGCCAGGTTGCTCAAAAATATCCTGAACTTCTCTCCCGTCAAAACAAAATTCAGCCGCTTGAGCTGCTAACATACACATGCATTCCGCTTTCAGCCGGCATGTTCCCTCATCTTTTCATTCACTGGCTAACCTCAAGCAAAGCGGAGAATTTTAAGTTCACAATTCGTTTATATCCAATCTCGATCGCATTCGTTTGGTTTCCGAGCGTGATGCTAGGTGTGCTTGGAGTTTTGAATTTTCCAGAACTGAAAGGAGCTGCAGCAAATACAGTCTTACCACGAATGATTGAACTTCATGCACCCGGAATCCTCGCGGGATTGCTTGCAGCAGGGGTTGTTTCATCCGTCATGAATTCGCTGGATTCACAAGTTCTTGCAATTGGAAGTATGTTCACCCAGGACATTCTGGAACATTATGGTTGGATCTCAAAAAAGAATGAACAGCAGCATGTTTATATGGGAAGAGCGTTCGTCGCAGCTTTTGTATTGATCAGCTTTTTGCTGTCACTTGTTTCAAATCGAAGCATCTTTCGGCTTGGTATCTGGTGCTTCAGCGGATTTGCAGCATTATTTCCGCTTGTGATTGCAGCGCTATTTTGGAAACGGAGTAATAAGTACGGTGCATTCGCTTCTGTAATCAGCGTAATTGCGCTATGGCTTTTCTTTTTCTTAAAAGCAGGAAATGATCAGCATTATACGATTGGTAACACTGGCATTATGCCTGTTGCACTCATGATCGCTGTTTCATCTATTATGCTGATCATGGTTTCATTGTTAACACCTGCACCCTCAGAAGAATCGATCCGTAAATTTTTTCCGAGAGCGAATAAAGCTCGGGCAAGTTCGCCCGTTGAGGCTTGATAATGCGAATCGCATACATTGCAACCGGTGCAGCAGGAATGTACTGCGGTACTTGTTTGCATGACAATACGCTTGCTTCTTCGCTGATCAAGAAGGGGCATAATGTCGCACTGATTCCAACCTATACTCCAATTCGCACTGATGAAGAAGACGTGAGCCTGCAACAAGTTTTTTACGGCGGCATCAATGTATTTTTGCAGCAGAAATCCGAATTTTTCAGGCATACACATAAACTCCTGGATCGTGTTCTGGATAGTCCGGCTTTGTTAAACCGGCTCTCAGGATTAAGTTCTTCAACAGATGCACGAGATCTCGGTGAATTGACTGTATCAGTAATGAAAGGCGCGGATGGAAAACAGAAGAAGGAATTAGACAAACTTGTTGATTGGCTGAAATCAGATTACAAACCTGAACTCATACATTTAAATAACTGTATGTTTCTCGGCATGGCTCCTGAGATTAAGAAACGCCTCAATGTGCCGGTCGTGTGCGGGCTCACTGGAGAAGATTTGTTCGTGGAAGATATGGAGGAACCGTATCGTTCCGAAACTCTGGCTCTAATGCATGAACGCTCTAAGGATATTGATGCCTTCATTTCTCCAAGCAAATATTATGCTGATTTTATGGGGCAATATCTAAAAGTTCCGCGAGAAAAAATTCACGTGGTCCCGCTAGGAATCAACCTAAAGGGTCATGGTGAAAAGGAGCACGAACGAAGCCAGAATCCATTTGTCATTGGTTATCTTGCGCGAATTTGTCCCGAAAAAGGATTCCATGTGGCAGCAGAAGTGTTTGAAATTCTTGCTAGAGAACTGGGTCCTGACAAAGTCAAATTCAGAGCTGCAGGATATTTATCCAGGAAGGACATTTCATTTTTTCAAAAAACTATTAAACAAATTTCGGACTCCGGATTTTATGATTCATTTGAATTCTGGGGAGAAGTGGATCGCACGAAGAAAATTGAATTTCTGAATGGCTTACATGTTCTGTCTGTCCCCGCTCCCTACAAAGAACCAAAAGGATTATATATTCTTGAAGCTTTAGCGAATGGAATTCCTGTAGTACAGCCGCCGCATGGTGCTTTTCCTGAATTAATTGAGGCGACAGGTGGTGGTATTCTGGCCGAATCAGCTTCGGCAAAAGATATTGCAAAAGCAATTCGAAGTTTGATTGAAAACTCTGATAAGTTAAAACAACTGGGAGAACGCGGCAAAAAGGCAGTGCATTCACAATTCAGTGATGATCAAATGGCAGATGCCACTATAAACCTGTATAAGAAATTTACCGCAGAGACACGGAGAGAAAACTGATGGAACCTGGGAATGTTCAGCAGTCAAGTATAACGTGGTTGTATTTTGCTTTGATGACTGTTTTTACATGGGGACTGTATGGTGTGCTGCTTCATACTGGCCAGCTTTCGATGTCCGATCCAGTAAATGGACGATACAAAGCATTTTTATTTGTAGGGATTGCGTATTTTATTACGGCCGTTCTCGCACCAGGTCTCGTATTACTTCTAAAGGGTGCAAGCTGGACGTTCCCTGCGAAAGGAATGTTATGGTCATTGATTGCCGGAATTGCAGGAGCCGCAGGTGCTTTTTGTGTGCTACTTGCATTTGGAGCTCGAGGCACACCTCCAGTTGTCATGTCCCTTGTCTTTGGAGGTGCGCCGGTCGTTAATGCAATTGCATCGATGGTGTCTCATCCACCGCCAGGAGGATGGCAGAGTTTGCGATGGCAATTTGTGGTTGGGATCTTTCTGGCGGCACTCGGTGGCTGCCTCGTAACACTTTACAGACCTGGAGCAAAGTAGACGATGCCTCGGGTTTCAGAATTCATAACCAGCCGAAAGATCGAATTCGCAGATGTTGATCAAGCGGGCATCGTTCATTTTTCACGCTTTTTCATTTTCATGGAAACTGCTGAACATGAATTTCTGCGATCACTTGGAACGAGCGTTCATAGTGAATGGGATGACATGAAAATTGGATGGCCGCGCCTAAAGGCATCCTGCGAATATATCGGACCTGCGAAATTCGAAGATCAACTCCAGATCCGTGTAACGATTTTGCGGAAAGGAAAAAAATCCATGACTTATGGTTTTGAATTTACAAGGAATGAAGACTCGATCGCGCGCGGTGAAATGACTTCAGCATGCTGCACTTTAAACGGCGAAAACGGCATGAAAGCGATTGAGATTCCTGCATGGATCGCAGACCAAATAGAAGAAGTAAAAAGTGCCGAGCAATGAGTTCTGAGTACATTCAACATCGATTTCACTCAGCACTCATTGCTCAGCACTCATTGCTCAGCACTCAGCACTAAAGGAGTTTTTATGAGAATTACTATTTTGATCGCAACGATTTTCTTTGCATCGACCGTATACGCTCAAAATTGGCCACAATTTCGAGGGACGAGCGCTTTGGGTTCGATCGATAAACAGAATTTGCCCGCAACCTGGAATATTAAAGAATCTTCAAACGTTAAATGGAAAGCGGAAATTCCTGGAACGGGACACTCAAGTCCTATTGTTTGGGAAAATACAATTTTTCTAACAACTGCAGTTGGATCCGAAAGCAATTGGCGCGATGATTCGGTTCAACATATGTGGAAGATGTACGCGATTAACAAAACTACAGGAAAAATTCTTTGGGAAAAAACTGCATTTGAAGGCAAGCCCAAAGCTGGAAGACACGAAAAAGCAAGCCAATGTAATTCAACTCCCGTTACAGATGGAAAATTTGTTGCAGCAATTATGGGCTCGGAAGGACTTTATGTTTATTCCACTGATGGAAAAGAACTATGGAAAAAGGATCTAGGACTTTTGGATCCAGGTCTGGCTGACGATCACACAAGTCAATGGGGTCATGCAAGTTCACCAATTCTTTATAAGGATCGATTGATCGTCCAAATCGATAAACATAAAGATTCGTTTTTGGCTGCATATCGTGTATCAGATGGTACTGAAATTTGGAAAACACCAAGACCGGATGAACTTCCCTCCTGGAGTACACCCACGCTTCATGAAACAAAAGGCCGCGTTGAGTTAATTACAAACGGACAGTACGTTCGTGGGTATGATGTGAATACCGGCAAAGAAATATGGAAATTCGGAGATCAAGCACAGGTGAAACAACCCACACCTTTTGTGTATCGAGACTCCATCATCGTTACTGGCGGCTATCCGCGTGGGCGTGCAATTTATGCTTTAAAAACCGGAGCCACAGGCGACATTAGCACTGCACCTGAGACAACCACCAATCCCAATATTGTTTGGAAAATCGAAAAAGGTGGACCATATACTCCAACGCCAATTGCGTATGGTGATCAGTTGTACTCTGTACAAAACAATGGCGTACTCATTTGCTATAACGTCAAAACAGGTGAAAAACTGTATGAAAACAAACTTGAAGGCGAATTTAGTGCTTCACCTGTTGCATCGGATGGCAAGCTCTATTTCGCGAGCGAAGATGGGAATGTGTCGGTTGTAAAAGCCGGACCCGTATTTGAATTGATCGCGAGAAACGATACAGGTGCACCGCTATATGCGACACCTGCTATATCAGATAAGACTATTTTTATCCGAAATCTAGAAGGATTGATTGCAATCACTTCAAAGACTTAGTCACCCGGCACTCATTTTCTATTTGGTAATGCATGTCACTTTTACCTGCGACGACTGTTGGTGAATCCGCAACCGGAGCACATGCCGAAGAAATTGTATTGCGGCTTCTTTATCAGCTTATTGTTATCTTTGTTGTCACTAGAATTGTGGTTGCATTTTCTAAACGCATCCTAAAACAAACGGATATCGCCGGAGAGATTTTGGCAGGTATATTACTGGGGCCAAGTCTGCTCGGTGTAATTGCACCGGAATTACTTCACAACTTTTTCCATCCATCGACTTCAGTGATATTTATCGGAATTGCGCAAGTCGGGCTGATTTTCCTGATGTTTCAAATCGGGCTGGAATTTGAATTCAGCACAAACATTCCTGGAGCTCGTAACACAATTATTCTAGTCAGCCTTTGCGGCATTGTGCTTCCTTTCGCTCTCGGCTACTTTACGGCTCCATGGTTTTACAATCAGATGGCTGAACCGCGTCCTTCTGAACTTGGATTCAGGCTCTTCTTTGCAATTGCAATGTCCATTACTGCCATTCCCGTTCTGGGGCGAATCTTTATGGAATTAGGTCTTACACATACCCGTACTGCTGCAATCACAATCGCTGCGGCAGCAATTGATGATGTCCTGGGCTGGTTTTTATTAGGGGCTATCGCTGCAATCATTACAGCAGCCTTTAACGTCTCCAATTTTGTGCTGAGATTTCTTGGGCTTCTTGCATATGTGGTTTTTCTGTTTTTCGTAGCGCGGCCCATTATTCAGCGAGCATTAAGAAGTCATTTATCAAAACACAGCGGTGAACTTCAAAATATCGGAATTGCGTGGCTCATCATCCTGATGTTGGGTTCGGCGATTGTTACAAGTAATTTGGGTGTATTTGCTGCTATCGGCGGATTCGTGATCGGCATTGCACTTCATGAAAATCGCGAATTTGCCGCTGAATGGAAAAGACGGATTGCTCCATTGATAACAGTATTTTTTCTGCCTATCTTTTTTGTCTACACGGGCTTGCGTACCGATATCGGAACATTGAATTCATCATCGGCTGTTATTCAATGTATTCTCGTCTGCGCTATTGCCTTTTCTGCAAAATTGGGCGGCACATACGTAGCATCTCGATTTGCCGGAGAAGATCATCGCACTGCTCTTACCTTCGGCGTTGCAATGAACACACGCGGGCTCATGCAATTAATTACTCTCAATATTGGCCGTGACCTTGGAGTACTTCCGCCTCAGATGTTTACTATGCTTGTAATCATGGCATTGGTGAGTACTTATATGGCAACTCCACTCATCCGTTATTTAATGTCAAATGAAAAACTTGTTCCTGTAGCTGAAAGAGTTTGAACGATGGCAATAACACTGAAAGTTTCAAACGTGTCCAAATCGTTTTTAGCTGGTGAGCATTCTGTGAATGTTCTTAACAATGTTTCCCTTGAACTTTCAAGCGGAGGGTCCGCGGCGATCATGGGGCCTTCAGGCTCAGGCAAAAGCACTCTTCTTCATTTGATCGGCACGCTCGATAAACCTTCATCAGGAACAATCGAAATGAATGGGAAAAATCCATTTTTGCTTTCCGAACCTGAACTAGCTCGATTCAGGAATAGCCAAATAGGATTTGTCTTTCAAGATCATCATCTCTTGCCTCAATATTCTGTGATAGAAAATGTAATGCTCCCTGCTCTTGCTTTTGATCGCGGCAATGATAATCCGGAGTCGCGCGCAAAGGCGCTTCTGGAACGGGTTGGACTTCTGCACCGGCTCGATTATCGTCCCGCTCAACTCTCCGGCGGAGAAAGCCAGCGTGCTGCAGTTGCGCGTGCCTTAATGAATGATCCCCCAATCCTTCTATGTGATGAACCTACTGGAAATCTTGATCATGTAAACGCTGAATCGGTGGCTTCATTGTTGTTTGATTTGCATCGCCAGGAAAGCACTGTGATGATTGTGGTTACTCACAGTTCTGATCTGGCACAGAAATTCGATCTGCGTTTTGATTTGCGCGACGGCCAACTTAACGAACGAAGCTTTCTAAAATGATTTCCAAAAGTCTGAAATATTATTGGCGGATTCATCTCGCAGTCGTTGCAGGAGCCGCAGTTGCAACGGCGGTTTTAACCGGCGCCTTGCTGGTCGGGGACTCCGTTCGCGGAAGCTTGCGAGATCTGGTTCTACAAAGACTCGGCAATATTGATCATGCTTTGATTTCAGAAAAGTTTTTCCGGGAGCAATTAGCTGCCGATTTACAAAATAATCAGGACTTCCAAAAATCATTCACTGCTACAGTCCCCGCAATCACATTATCAGCAACTGCCGTGCGGCCGGAAACAGGATCGCGCGCATCCAACATTACAGTTCACGGAATCGATCAACGACTGGAATCCATGTACGCAACAAATTCCTCAATCAACAGTATGCTCGCAAGACGGGATGGACAGATCTTTCCATCGGTTGTTGTGACTGAGTCGTTGCAACGGGAACTCAATGTCAAACCGGGAGATGCGATTCTGCTGTCTTTTCAGCGGCCTGGAGATATTCACCCAGAAACAGTCCTTGGAGAACGTAATGTTGAAAACGTTGTACGGAAATTACGCTTAACAGTGACGGGAATCGTATCTGAGAAAGGGCCGGGTGGTTTGACTCTTCATCCGCATCAAAGTTCTCCACAAAATGCATTTGTAGATTTGAAAGTGATTCAAAGGTCTCTAGAGTTAAGTCAAAAAGTTAACACGCTCTACGTGAAATCAAAAAATTCGGAATCTATCGAAACCCTCAATCGTGCGTTCAAGGAAGTGTTTACACTTGAAGATGCTGGAATCAAACTCCGCCAAATCGAAAACGAAGTGGTTATTGAAACTTCTGAAATCATTTTGAATTCCACAATTGCCAATAAAGTGACACAAGCCGCGAAATCTTTAGGAGCAAAAGATCAGCAGGTCTTTACATATCTTGCCAACAAAATTCAGACCAGCGAACTCATGGTCCCGTATTCAACGATCACTGCGGTATCAAATCTCGAATCAACGGACATGACGCTTCAAAATGGAAACCCGGTACGAACGCTAAACGATGATGAAATCCTTCTGACCGAATGGAGTGCAAACAATCTAAAAGCGCAGATCGGAGATCCAATTCGCGTTGAATACTTTGTTGTTGCCCCGGGCAATCAACTCATTACAAAATCAAACGAATTCCGATTAGCCGGAATCATTTCGATGAAAGGATTTGCAATCGACAGCTCCCTTGCTCCGGAATATCCAGGAATACAAAATACGGAAAATATTTCAGAATGGTCTCCGCCGTTTCCTGTTGATTTAAATTTGATCCGTCCAATCGATGAAGAATATTGGGATTTACATCGTGCTGCCCCAAAAGCTTTCATTTCACTAAAAAAAGCACATCAACTCTGGTCCAGCCGTTTTGGAAATCTTTCTTCTATCCGGATAACACAAACATCGGAGGATTCAGGACAGCTTAAAAGTATTTTGCAAAAAAATATTACGCCAGCCGATGTTGGAATGATCTTTCAACCCGTAAGACAACAAGGTTTGGATGCTGCAAACGGTTCAAGTGACTTTGGCGCACTCTTTACCGGCTTCAGTTTCTTTTTGATCTTTTCGTCTGCAATGCTCGCCGGGCTTTTGTTCAGATTAGGAGCAGAACAACGATCCCAGGAATTAGGATCCTTACTGGCGATGGGATATTCACCTCAAAGTATTCTGCGACAGTTGCTATCGGAAGGGTTCGTTCTCGCGTTAGCGGGAATTTTGTTAGGCACTCTTGCAGCATCTGCATATGCCTGGCTGATGCTTTCAGGGCTTCGCACCTGGTGGCAGTCAGCGGTAGGTTCATCAGATCTACAACTTCATACAAATTTTCAAACATTGCTGCTTGGCGCAATCATTTCGCTTTTCGTTATGATGTTTTCGCTCTGGTGGTCAACTCGCCGTTTATCGAAATTACCTGTACCTTCCTTGCTTGCAGGATCCACAACATCGTTTGAAGAATTTCGTCCATCAAAGTGGAGCCGCATCATCGGCCTGATATTCCTTCCACTTGGGTTGATCCTGGTTATCATTGCATCACAATCATCAGCTTCGTTAGCATCCGCCTTGTTTTTTGCAGCCGGTGCTTGTTTGTTAATCTCAGCGTTGGCGCTTTTGATGGTCTGGCTCCGCAAAACGCAGCACCACAAATTGCGAGCTTCAGGAGGAGCTGCAGCCGCAGCGATGGCTGCGCGAAATACTTCGCGCAATCCGGGACGAAGTTTACTAAGCGCAGCACTTGTATCTTGCGCTTGTTTTGTAATTGTTGCTGTAGGAATCAATCGCCGTGAGCTGAAACTGAATCCCGATGATTTGAATTCGGGTACCGGTGGTTATTCTTTGGTTGCACAATCGAGTATTCCTTTACTTTACGATCCATCCAGCGCAAAAGACCGAAACGATCTGGATTTGCCTGAAGCCACTGCACGCTTATTTCAACAGACTGACATTACATCGTTCCGCCTTCTTCCGGGTGAAGATGCAAGCTGTCTGAATTTGTACCGGCCGGGGAAACCACGCATCCTGGGTGTTCCCCAAAAGCAAATCGATCGAGGCGGCTTTTCGTTTCAAGGAAGCCTGGCGAAAGAATCCGATATCCAAAAGAATCCATGGCGATTGTTAGATCACGATTTTGGAGAAAACATTATTCCGGCAATCGGTGATTACAACTCAGTTCTATGGATCCTGCATTCAGGCCTGGGAAAAGACTTTAGCGTGGTTGATTCATCGGGGAAACCATTGACCTTGCGTTTTGTCGCTCTTTTGAAGAGCAGTATCTTTCAAAGCGAGATCCTGATATCAGAAAAGCAATTTATCAAGCATTTTCCAAAAGAAAGCGGCTATTCCTATTTCTTGATTGACTCCAAACAACATCAGGCTCCGGATCTTTCGCAAAAATTTGAAGAACAACTTGCGGATTATGGTGCGGATACAAAGTCGACCGTAGAAACGATTGAAAACTACCATTCGGTTGAGAACACTTATCTTTCAACGTTTCAAACTTTAGGCGGGCTTGGTCTTTTGCTTGGAACAACAGGATTGGGAATTATTCTTCTTCGAAATGTCATTGAACGTCGCGGCGAATTGGCTGCAATGCGCGCGTTTGGGTTTCAACGAAAATTTCTAGCAACAATGGTTGTAGCTGAGAATGCGTTCTTACTCTGCATTGGAATTCTCACCGGAGCGATCGCTGCAGCAATCACTGCAACACCTTATTTACTGCAAGATTTTTCAGCTATTCCCTGGCTTTCTTTGAGTTTTACCCTTCTTCTGGTGTTTTTTGTTGGAATGATTTCCAGCATCGCAGCAGTTTCAGCGATCCTGCGAGTGCCATTGCTTCCAGCATTAAAAGCCGAATAGCCTCTCTACGTCTCTGCGGTTAAAATAATATCCATGAAAACTCTGATCATATTCTTTTTGTTATCGGGTGTTCTTTTCGCTCAAGAACCAGAAGCTACTTCGCTCCTTGGAAAACCGTTATATGCTCCTGAGCTATCAGCAGAAACAAGAGCTGAATATGAAAAGAATCTTGAAATCGCGAAAAAAGATTACGAACAATCTCCCAACAGTGCCGATGCCATCATCTGGCTTGGAAGACGCACAGCCTATCTTGGTGAATTTAACGAAGCAATCGAAATATTCACACGCGGAATAGAAAAATTCCCGAATGACGCGCGATTTTACAGACACCGCGGACATCGTTATTTATCTACAAGGCAAATTGATAAAGCGATCAGCGATTTTGAGAAAGCCTCATCTTTGATCCAGGGAAAGCCGGATCAAATAGAACCTGATGGAATTCCAAATGAAAAAAATATCCCTACAAGTACTCTGCAATCGAATATCTGGTATCACCTGGGACTCTCATATTATTTGAAAGGCGATTTTAAGCGCGCTGCGGATGCGTATCGCGAATGCATGAAAGTTTCAAAAAACGATGATATGCATTCTGCAACAGCACACTGGTTATACATGACCTTACGGCGGTTGAATCAGAAGGATGAAGCGTCAGGAGTACTGAAAACAATCCGCAAAGATATGAATCTCATCGAAAATATGGATTATCACCAGCTGCTTTTAATGTACAAAGGCGAGATCACACCTGCTGAAATGTTAAAGAAAACTGAGGATGATTTATCAAACGCAACAATCGGCTATGGTGTTGGAAACTGGTATCTTTACAACGGCGAATCGAGTAAAGCAAACGAAATGTTTCAGGAAATTACCAAAGGGAAGATGTGGCCGGCTTTTGGATATCTTGCAGCCGAAGCAGAACTCGCACGAGCCAAACGTTAGGGGTCGTCCTTTTTAGTCAACCAGGAAACAAGAGAATTATATCGAGAATCGATTTTTTCTTTGTCACTATCTGGCTCGGAAAGGAGCTTTTCTTTCATCTCTTTCAGCTCATTTAACATTTTGCCCATCGTATCAATGTCGTTTTGATGTATCCCCTTTCACGAGCTTTCCCAGCGGTACCAATCATGTACTCTAAGATGCTTCATTCATTGCAACATTAGCTTTTTCCCCAGCTTCTTTCATGCCTTGATCAATCGCTTTATTCTGTTGACCCAGTTGTGATGATTTTGATGCGAGCGCTGAACCAGCCGATTGTCGGGCCGATGTTCGATCCTCTCGTGCCTCTTTGTTCATTATTTTTTGGTATTCCATCATCATGGCAAACAGATTGCCGCTACTATCCTGTCCGCTCATATAAGCTGAGATTTGCTTTTGTACCGCTGGCAGTTGTGAAGACGTTGAGTTTGGAGTCGCTTGAGTTGGATTTTGCTGAACAACTTCAAAACCGTCTTTAGCGCTGGCAATCCCTTTTTGAATATTTGCACTAGCAGAAGAGGAGGAAGAGTTTTGTTCAGTTACATTTTGCTGAATCGCAGAGGATTGAAGCCGCTTGATTTCCATATCGGCACTATATCAAATGATCAATTGGACCGCAAAACGCGAATCAAAGAGACAAGCGTAATAAGTCCCCACGTCAGTTCCAGAATCGTCAATCCTATTTGTCTGGCACGCCATGCAATCACGCCAAGGATAACCGCCCCAATCAGATTCAGAATCAGATAAAGCGGACCTGTAGAAGAAAGTTTACCGACTTGCTGTCCTCCGTACGCGGCCAGAATCATAACAGCAGCAATGATCGAAATCGTTTGCTCTAACATGCGCCCCATCCTAGCACAGATTCGAATAATTTCTCGCCGTTCTTAACGTTAAAAAAACAGTTTATAATGATGAACGCAGGGGAAATGAAACTTCGGTTAATAGTTACAAAGGGGTCACTGAGCGGAAACCAGATTGAACTGGATCAGGGGACTTTAACATTTGGAAGAAGTCCCGAAAGCACAATCCGTTTTGATCACAGATTCGATCCCGGTGTTTCAACAAATCACGCCTTTATTGAATCAATTCCTCACGGTTATCAGCTAACGGATAAAAATAGTACGAATGGTACATTCGTAAATGGAAATCCTATAACGCAAATTCTTTTAAACGCCGGAGATGTAATCAGGTTTGGAAAACAAGGACCTGAAATCTCTGTCGATCTTGAAATTGCATATCCGAGGGAAGAGATGACAACCCCGGGTGCATCTCCTTCGACAATTTCTGACATGAATCGCATGGATACCTTAGCCCGGATGAGTTTTTATAAACCGGAAAGAATTGAGAGAGTCGGAATTGAAGAAAAGAAACCAGAGCCGAATTTTCTTGGACCTATTATTGCGCTGGCAGTTGGCGGAGTCGTTGCTTTAATCGTAACGATTTTGATGTTTTCAATTCTTGGATTTAAAGGAACGATGGTTGGCGGCATTATGGCGTTTCTTCCAGCTCCATTTTATTTAATGTTGTTCCTCTGGATTGATCGATATGATCCGGAACCAGCTTGGGCTCTGGCGGCGGCTTTCGGATGGGGAGCTCTATTTTCTATTCTGGTTTCATTTGTAGTAAATACTTTTTTCGGCTCGGTAGCTGCAGCTTTAATAGGAGGTCCGCAAGGAGACGTCCTTTCAGCGGTAATCTCTGCGCCATTAATTGAAGAGAGTACGAAAGGCCTCGGCGTTTTATTGTTTCTACTTTTTCTGCGAAAAGAATTTGACGGAATTGTTGATGGACTCGTTTATGCAGGAATTGTCGCGCTTGGATTCGCAACCGCAGAAAATGTTCTGTATTACGGACGCACTTATATTAATGAAGGTTCCGGCGGATTATTGATGATCGGATTTATGCGCGGAATTCTTTCCCCTTTTGCGCATTCTCTTTTTACATCGATGACGGGAATCGGCTGCGGTATCGCGCGAGAAACTCAAAATCCGACATTAAAAATTATTGCTCCCGTAGCTGGATATGCGGGTGCTGTCTTTTTGCATGCCCTCTGGAACGGCATTGCACATGCCTTAGGTGCAATGTTCCTGATTGCATATTTCATTGTATGGGTACCTCTATTCCTGATTTTCATTGGAGCCATCATCTACATAGCAAAGCGCGAACGACGGATCGTAAAAGAAATGCTTGCATTTGAAGTGTCTAATGGCACCCTGAGCCTGGCAGAACTTGATATGGTTGGCTCAATTGTGACTCGGCTTCGATGGATCGCACAATCATTGAATGATAGACAGCGATTGCAAGCACGCCGACGTTATCTCCGTGCCGTAACCAAACTTGGCTTTTGTTACTGGCATGTTGCCCGGGCAAATGCAGCCAACAATCAAACGATCAGCTTGCCTCAAATCCCTATCTTTAAAGCGGAAATCCTGGACCTCAAAACACGAATCTAGCAATGCCTAAATATGTCGCGTTTCTTCGAGCTATCAACGTGGGTGGTCACATTGTAAAAATGGACCATCTTCGAAGCCTGTTTGAAGCGATGGGCTTTTCAAATGTTGAAACTTTTATTGCAAGCGGGAATGTTATTTTCGATTCGACGTCCAAAAACACAAAAGCTCTTGAGAAAAAGATAGAAGCTCATCTGGAAAATTCGCTAGGCTACAAGGTAAGTACCTTTCTCCGAACTCCAGAAGAACTAACAAAAATTATTTCTTATACATGCTTTAAAGATGCGGACGCTGATGGCAATGTTTTATACATTGGATTTGTGGCAGATATCGCAACAGAAGAATCTAAAAAGAAATTGATGACATTCCGGTCAAGAATTGATGATTTTAACGTAAATGGACGTGAAGTTTATTGGCTTTGCCGGAAAAAGATGAGTGAATCTGTTTTTTCCTATGCGAAGCTCGAAAAAACTTTTGGAATGCCGGCAACTTTCCGCAACTCAACGACAGTGAAGAGATTAGCATTAAGATACTCTGGACCTTTGCGGTAAATTAGATCTCGACATGAAAATTGGAATTTTCGACTCAGGATTTGGCGGCCTGACAATCTATCGAAAGATTCGCGAGTCCCTTCCCCAGTACGATTACATTTACCTTGGAGACAATGCCCGCACCCCGTACGGGAACAGGTCTTTCGAAGCGATTTTGAAATTCACAACGGAAGGAGTTGATTTTCTTTTTCAGCAAGACTGCAAGTTGATTATTATTGCCTGCAATACGGCTTCTGCAAAAGCGCTGCGAACTATTCAGCAACTTTTTTTACCAAAAACGTATCCGGATTGTCGCGTTCTCGGTATTATCCGCCCATCAGTTGAAGAAATTGGACGCTTTTCGAAAACTCGAACAGTTGCACTATGGGGAACTGAAGGGACTGTAAAATCGATGAGCTTTCAAATTGAAATGCAAAAGTTTTTCCCTGATGTTCGATTGATTCAACAAGCCTGCCCTCTTCTGGTTCCGTTAGTGGAGGCAGGAGAACTTTCGGGAGAAGGTGTGAATTTTTTTGTGCAGAAGTACTGGAAAGAAACCGCTATGCAATCACATAATATCGACACTCTCCTGCTTGCATGCACTCATTATCCACTCCTGCTGGATTCAATTCGTGCCGTTGTTCCTGCCTCAATCAATATTATTCTTCAGGCAAACATTGTCGTTCCCAGTTTGAAAGATTATCTTAAACGCCATCCGGAAATCGAAAGTGAATTATCAAGAAATAGTTCACAACTATTCCTTACAACGGATCAAACTCGCGGATTCGATAGACTGGCGGAAATTTTCCTGGGACATCCTGTCGTTTCAAGAAGAATCAATATTGCAAAATAAAATCCTGCTCCGAACTCACTGAGAAGTCAGGCTTTATAAATTATCCTTGAAAAGAATTTTTAAAGGATATATTTTTTAGTGGAGTTTAAAAAACCAAATGTTTTGCAGAGGGGAGAAACTCTGACCGAACATAGACCGATAAATAAGGCAGGTTCGACAGAGTAGGCCAGCAGAGTATTTTGCTGGGGAGGACTGATGATGATAATGAAAGAATGGACCAAAGAATGGTATCAGGTACTTTCACCTGAACAGCTTTCCGATATTCTTATGAAAGCGAAAGAGGCGTTTCAAAATTCTCGTCGCTGGGAACAGGAAACGGCGCGATTAATGTGGAGCTTTCGTGTTAAAAGTCTCGAGGAACAAAAGTCCCTCAGGGAAAGCGGAAAACAGGACTTAAGGATCGCCTGATAACCCGTTCTAGGTTTGCTTCGTTTTACGTCTTGAGGTTTTGGGCGATTGAAGTCGCTTATCCTCGACGTCTGGATTCCTACCGTCTGCAGCAATACCCTCGATAAACACAGTTTTTTCAACGGAATTTTGCGCTTCATTGGCGTTGGAGCTGGGTTGAAATATCATCAACGTTTTCTTCAGTTCCGGTAAATTCTCCTGCATGAGCGAAATTGTTTTTTCAAGCTGACGTGACAAAATTTGTTTATAACCCGACTCTATAAGTACTTTCTCTATCTCGCGATCCAATCTTTTTCGAAGTGAATCCAACTGTTTTCGTAAGTCAGCAATTTTGTAATTCCCGGAACAGCTCCGATCTGCATCTTCAAGCACAGCCTTTGCTTCAAGAAGCTTTTGGCCTTCCAATAACTTTTCACAGCGTTCAAAGAGATTGTGTAATTGTTCCCGGATTTGCTTTTCTGAATTGAGGCGCGTTTCTGCTGCAGCGATCCATTGTTCAAGCGAAGCATCCGGATTGCTTTGATGCATCGCTTGTTTCCACATATGAATTGCATCTTCCCATTTCATCTGATCATAAAATTCTTTCCCTTTATCAAAGGAACTTTTCGTTACAACTTTTACTTCTTCATTGGAATCAGATCCACCAATTAACCAGAGCAGATGTTTTCCTGCAGCATGTATTTTTCTCAAATCGCGGATGTAGCTGTTATGACCTTGATCTATTGCATCTTCCTCAAGTATTTCGCTATAGCCGATAATCGCATTCAATCGTGTACGAAGTTCATGTCCTGTTTCTTCAAGAAAAGTGTCTTGATCTTGTTTTCGATCTTCTCCGGGTGAAATGATCTGATCGAGTTCTTCAACAAATTCCTGCATTGACGGATGTCGGTCCGCAGGAAGTTTTGCCATTGCTTTCAAAATAAATCGATTGAGCGTTTCCGGAAACTTCTCCTGAGCGAAGTGTGATGATACGGGAGCCGGCATTTCTGCAAGATGTTTCGACATAATTTCCCATGGTGTCTTTCCCTGAAATGGCAAAACACCTGTGACCATGAAATACATTGTGACGCCTAGCGAATAGACATCAGCTCTATGATCGACGGAGACGCCTTCGACTCCGATTCTTTCAGGACTTCCATATTCGGGTTTGCCAATATAAAGGTTCGATCGTGTAAAAGCGCCTTCCATTTGGGGTTTTGCAATCCCGAAGTCAATGACTTTTGTGAGTTCTCGATCGGTTCCTTCCTGTTTAACAATCAACAGATTGTCTGGTGAAATGTCGCGATGAATAATTCCTTGCTGATGTGCCGCATGAAGGCCGAGAGCAGCTGCTCGAATAATCCGAACGGTTTCGTCAATTGGAATTCGGCCATTGCGTTTGATTCTTGCGAGAACACTCTCACCATTGATTAGTTCAAGGACCATGAAGAAAATATTTTTCTCAAGTGTTCCGAATTCATAAAGCAACACAAGATTGGGGTGACGCATTCGCGTTAAGATTCTGGCTTCGCGAATAAAACGGTCGAGATAATCACGGCTTGCTGAAAATTGGGGGCGAATTACTTTAATTGCGCGTTCTTCATCAAGATATATATGTCTTGCCCGGTAAACCGCGCCCATTCCCCCTTTACCGATAACACTCAGAATTTCGTATTCACGAATTTGTTTTCCTACAAATGAATCTTCCAAGTCCCCATACCCCCTTCCTTTTGCAGAAAGTGATTCTATTGTAGCATCTGCCGGCATTTTAGGATTAACCGCAGAGGCTCAGAGAGGGACTAAGGTATTGAGACGAGGTTCTTATTCTTTTCTTCGACCTGGGAGGATTTTTCCAGGGGAATGCGGTAAACGGTGATCGTTGGATTTAGAATTCCGAGCGAGATTGAATTAAATTGTGCCACCTTCACACCATTTTGATGAATCCATTTGAGCCATTCATTTTGACGTGGGAATTTTTCCGGACCTCCATTTAAGAAGGTTTCAGAAGTAATTGAATCTTCGATGTAGTATTGCGGGTTTCGAAAGTGAATATGTCTCTGCCATCTTTGTCTTGTAAACATCGGAACTGCAAGTGATTCAAAGCTAGGTATTAAAAATCGTGGTCCAAATGTTTCGAAATCGATTCTCGAACTGCCAGGTAAATTCTGATAGCACCAATCTTCTGCCTGTCTTCGTGTATCAATTCCGCTCAGTGCTCTTTCTAAACTAAAAATGTGATACGCCGGAATGGCAAGGAGCAGAAACATCGGCAAAACGATACGCCAACCTGAAAAGAATTTCCATCGGCTCATGAACGATATTGCAAACGATGCAAGAATTGCTATGAACGGACAAAGCAGCAAAGCGTAATGATAAGGCATCGTTGCGATACTTCCTGATACGATGATATAGGCTAGGACTACGCTGCCGATTAACACACCAGCAAACTTCGCTTTCTTAAAAGCCAGAAACAAACCCACTATACTCGCAAGCAAAATTGGGAACCCTACACCATCAAGTACGTTGTCAAGCAATATTCCATAACTTGCGAAAGATTCATTACCAGCAAAGTACAATCGCTTTCTTGAAAGGCCGCTTAGATTTTCCATTTGCCGGCTCTGAAATTCCATGAATCTAGAAAAATCTAAAATTGCGTATGGAGCAAGAATAAAAATTCCTGCAGCAAAAGCGACTCCATAAACCGCCAATTGCTTGATTCCGTTTTGCTGAATTTTTTTTGTGGCAGCCAGATGAATCCAAACGATTACAAAAGGTACGACGATCAATGCTGCGGTTTGCTTAGTTGCTACCGCCAGCCCTGCAAGCAATCCAGCTTTTGCGAACGAAAGAAACGAAGGAGAATCATGCACTTGAAGTGTCGTATAAAACGCCGCAAGAAAAAGAAGCACCATGAAGGGTTCGATAATTCCAAAATGTGCAAGATAAACAGGCATGAAAAGCATTCCAAATACAACCATTGAAATCGTTGCAATCTGGCGATTGAAAAACCGAAGTGCAATCAAATAAACGAACAAACAAGAAAAAGCTGACGCAAGACAACTGACAAGCCTTTGCATGGAATGTTCCATCGGGCCATAACCCATAACCCACCTGAATAGCTCACCCAGAGCCGCTGTTACGTAGATAAAGCCGGTTGTATACCAGAATTGTTGTGGATCTAATCCATACGTATGGACATCACGCACCATTCCTTCAATCATCCGCTCATCCGGATGTACCCCTTCAGGCATTTGATAACTAAATCCATAAAAACGGAGTGCTGCCAGCGAAACAAGAATCAACAAGACGACCATGTTCCTTCGTTCGGACAAATGCGTCCTGATTTTATTAAGAGGAAGCGCCGAGATTGCGATCAATAAAAGTGGAATGATCAAAGCATTGAATCTTCCGATCTGGCGTAACAAAATGCCAGTTTTTTCGCCGCGTATCGTTTGCTCATTAACAGAATCCAAATAGCATTTGTGGCGATCAAAGACATGTGCAGTAACGAAATTAGTACTTTCGAACAACTCCAATGGACCACTTTTTTCATTTCTTCTGTAAGCAAAGCTGAGCTCGTGTAAACCGGAAGAAATCGAAACAACCTGCGACGTTCTAGTCAGGGTGATTTTGTTCATCACCATATGACGATCGATGAAGAACTTGCACTTACCAACACCTCGAAGCACAAACAAACGTTTTGGATTTTCAGATAGCATCACGTATGCAGCAATGCGTGCATTTGTGATTACATCGTGCGAAGCCGCAAAAGTCAGAGCGGAGTTTAAATCTTCAAATTTCCAGCTGCTCTGTCCGGATGTGACAGTAACGCCATGAAGATCGGCAGTTTTTCTTAGAATGAAGGCTGAAAGGAATAGTGGCGCAACGACTACACCGATTGCGATTGCTGCAACTACCCCTATTTTTAAACGCGCCATGCACCGTCCATTCGCATGCCGCCTTATACGGCATCATGCGAAGACTTGTCTGACGCTTAGCTCGCGCACTAATTTATCAGAATAGCGTATAAATAAATGGTGCAATCGGAGAACTTGAAGCAAAAACCATAAACAAGCCCAGCACCAAAAGAACAAGAATCATCGGGGTAAGCCACCACCATTTGTGATTCCAAAAGAATGACAAAAGTTCCCCAAGAATTCCAAAACGCACTGCAAGACTTTGTTTTAGTTTCATATCATTCGATTTTCTTAATTATATACTGACCCAATACTAAGTAATCCATTCCACTTCGGCTGAATGTCTGGAAGGCTTCCGCCGGTGTATTTACTATAGGCTCACCTTTTAGATTAAACGAGGTATTTAGAACTACCGGAACGCCAGTTGCCTCCCCAAATGTTTGTATCAGCTTGTGATACTTGGGGTTATACTCCTTCCTCACAGTCTGCAGCCTGCCTGTTCCATCTACATGAGTAATCGCCGGCAGGACTGATTGTTTTTCTGGAAGGACATCCACGACATAGAGCATGAATCTCGCTGGATAGTGCGTTTCAGCCGACGGCAGGTCGAAATATTTAGACGCATCTTCTGCAGGAACTGATGGTGCGAACGGACGGAAAGGCTCACGAAATTTTATTTTTACGTTCACAAGATCTTTCATATCGGTCCTTCGCGGGTCCGCAAGAATGCTTCGATTTCCAAGCGCTCTAGGACCCCATTCAAATTTTCCCTGGAACCAACCAATTACCTTTCCATTCTGAATTTCATCTACGACACGTGAAATTAATTTATCCTCATCTTCATAGCGTTCGTTTGGAATTCCATTTTCATTCAAGAAAGATGAAATGGCTCCATTTGCATATTCCTGACCATAGTAAGCGTGTTCCATGATGTAGCCGCGAGGCTTTCCCAGAACGTGATGGTACGCGTACAATGCCGCACCGATTGCACAACCACCATCACCCGCTGCAGGCTGTATATATATTTCATCAAATGGCGTTTCCTTCAGGATCTTTGCATTTGCAACGCTGTTTAATGCAACTCCTCCTGCCATACACAGTTTCGTTTCACCTGTTTCTTGAAAGGCTGCATTTGCTAATTTGATTAATGCTTCTTCAATTACGGCCTGGATGCTTGCGGCAATATCTGCATAATGTTGATTTTCTTTTCCAAGCGCTTCAAAATCCTGTGGCTTTTCTCCAAAGTATGATGGATAACCTGTTGATGTTGTGAAGAAATGACTCTTGGGATCTCTCGGTTTTCCGAAAAGATCAACGAATTTTTTATTGAATGTATCTTTTCGCGAATAGTGGAATGAAAAATATTCCATATTCAGTTCAAAACTGCCATCACTGTTCAAGTGAATCAACTTATGAACTTTATCCACATACCGCGGCACACCGAATGGCGCCATTCCCATAACTTTGTATTCGCCTTCATTCACTTCAAAGCCAAGAAAAGCCGTAAACGCGCTGTAAAGCAAACCAAGGGAATGTGGGAACCTGATTTCTTTGAGAAGCCGGAGCGTTGTTCCTGATCCAATGCCAATGCTGGCAGTCGTCCATTCACCGACACCATCCACAGTCAGAATCGCCGCCTTATCATAGGGTGAACAATAGAAGGCGCTGGCTGCATGGGATAAATGATGCTCACCAAAAAGGATTTTAGATTCAGGTACACCCAGTTCTTTTTGAATTAAATGCTTGACCCATAATTTGTCAGCAAGCCAGGTCACCATGGCTTCGCGGAATACTGCATATGATTTTGGAAATGTCTGCAGACAAGTAAGCAAAAGACGTTCGAATTTTACGAAAGGCTTTTCAAAGAAGGCGACATAATCAAGATCGTCTGCTTCGATTCCGGAATTTTTCAGACAAAATCGGATGGCTTGAATGGGAAATTCATAATCATGTTTTTTTCGGGTAAACCGTTCCTCTTCTGCTGCGGCAATCACATGACCGTCTTGAATTAACGCGGCAGCAGCATCATGGAAGTAGCAAGAAATTCCAAGGATATTCATGATCAGAACTGCCTGACGGCTTGTTCCATGGGCGTGCCTTCTTCGGTAGGTCTGGGAGTCCAGCCCGCTTTCCCTTTTCCCCGAATCGTAAGCGGATCTTTTACTTTTACAGGAATTGAAAGCCAACTAAAGAATAGAAAATAAAAAATCGTCATGAGAACGCGTGCATTAAAATTTCCAATCTTTTTAGCGATTCGCTTCCAATGTTCCCAAAGTTTTTTCATGGATTGCTGATCCCAACTTTTTCCCATTTTGAATCTTGATTGATGCACCTGGCTACGGTTTGATTTCCGGCTGCAGTAAAATGGTCATCAATCTTGTAATACATGCCGCTCTGGCCTTCAAGACATGTTGTGACATCAACATATGGAATTGAATGTTTGTCCAGGCTGCCTTCAAGAATGCGATTTGGCAGGTGTCGATCTAGTTCTGTTGGTGCAAGTTTATAAGTCGCCGCCTGCTTTTCAAACCGGCCCAACTCTGTTTGATGTTTCTCTGGAATTACGATGAATACAGATTGAAATTGCAATTTTTTCGACAACGTATCAAGGCGGTCCAATGTACGTTCCAGAACTTTTGAAGCTTCGGTCCGGTAGGTTCGACTGCCGCTCATCAAAAGGTAAATCGAACTTCCAAGACGCTGCCCGCCAGGTGTACGAAACATTCGAGTTTTACGACCCTTCCCCTTTTGATCTTCCGAATCTTTTGAAATCAAATGTGTGATGAATTGTGCGACATAGGAACGCTGGATCAGACTATTTCTTTCCTCATCCCCCTCACCATGATGTTCAAGGTTTTCATAATACTTCATCATGTCTATAAAGTCATTTCCGAGAAAAAAAACAAAGAGATATAGCGAGGGTGATCCGAGTACTTTGTGCCGGTCTTCGACAATATCGAGATGATTTGGAAGACAGCTTCCGGGTACGCCAAGATTGATCAAAACATAGCCTGATTTTGGCTTTAGCAAGTTAATGAAAGTCTCTTCATCATTTACGCCAAGACCAAAAGCAAAAGAGTCGCCAAGGACGGGTAAAAGAATTCCATGTTTTTTTTCTGAGACTGGAACTACGCGGCCACCCAGGCGATCTGTATGAATGACAGTCTTGTATTCGTAATAATCAACAGGAAATTCTTGCGAAGGTTTGAATTGAGTGAATTTTCCATTTTTCGTTTCAATTGGCCATCCGGAATCAGAACCATATGCGAGAACTCCTTCGAGATTGGTTCTACGCATATACGATTTTAACCAGGGAGGCCCCGCAAATCGTAAAATTATTTCGCCGATTCCAAAGCCTGCAAGAATTCCTAAGATCAAAGTTACAGTCACGAAAAAAATCTTTTTTCCGCGGGGTGGATGCATCATTAGTCTAATGCGGGCGACTCGCCGGCTCCTGAAAATGTTTTACCACGAAGCAAGGTAGGGCGGCCCTTGTGGCGCCCTGCGAATTCGGTTCATAGAACACATGGGCGACCACAGGGCCCCCTACTAATTACACTTGTGGTCGTTAATTTCCTGACGTTTCATTTTGAATACTTCAACCCAGTCCTGCACACGAACCGGCATCTCTTGATCATTTTCAACGATTCTTTCATCGGTTCTTTCAGCTCGCGCAACTCGAAAAATATCATCAATTTGTTTATCAGTCAGCTGATTCAATAGATTTGCAAGAAATTGTCTCCCTTCTTCCGAAATTTCTGGATCGAACAATTCACCACCAATTGCTGGCTCAAGATATCCGATGCAGATCTTACGACCGGTCTTTTTAAGATGGGCGTCTTCTTTTGCCAGGTTCCATACAGGCTGACTTTTCCACCCGCGAAGATACATCGAAGCTGAAGATCTTACTTCGTTAGAACTCTGACCAAAAGTTGCACCTAAATCCTGAATCATTATCAAAGGTTTTTTGCAAAGCTCACCGAATCGTTTTGTTTCAATATCTTCGTCATAACAACCAAGTCTCTGTTGTGAAGCTTTGTTATCGGTATGTTGTATAAAAACTGCCAGCAACTTTAACGCTTCAGTTTCAGCTTTTGTTGAACCACCGAATTTTGGATCGATTTGATCAAGCTCTTCCCATTTAAATCCTTGATCAGAATATATCGCGATCTCTTTGCCGCGGAAATTGCGTTCTATGATGGCGCCTTCGATCAGCTTTTCAACACGGGGTTCGTCCTTCGATGGTTTGGCGAGATTTTTTGAAGGGCACGCCACGCATCTTAATTTTACTGGATAGACTTCATCTGCGTAAAACCCAAGTGCCCATAGAAGGCGTGTGCCCGCAATTTCTGACAGCGTTTCCCGGCTACTATATTTAACTCGAACAATCTGACCATCCGGTAACTTGCATTTGAATTTGGGGCTGAATCCTATGATTTCTTCTTGCGGTTCTTGATAAGTACATCGAATTTCTTGTTCCGGAACAGATGCAAGTCCATTTTGAGGACCTGCAAGCACATTCATTTTCGAAATATCAGTTTTATGCCAGACCTTCGCTTTGCGGATGTATTCTTTGCGTTCAGCAAACGTAACATGTTCAAGCTTGCATCCTGTAAAACAAGAAACAAGCAAAAAAATGACTGCAAGCTTTTTAATGAACATATGCCCTCGCATCCACCGCATTGATTATGGGCCTGCATAACTCAATTTCAATGAGTTGTGCAATGATAATAACTAATCAAAGGCCCGGCTTTCGCACCAAGGAACCGCAAAAGGCGCGCCTTAAATGAGGTGAATATGAAGAAACACCTTCTCATTTTTATTCTCTTGAGCTTAGCAATTAGCTTTTCGCAAGAATGTTTTGCGGCAAAGCCCGTCGTGGTCCCTCTTGATCCTGAAAAAGCCGCTGAGGCTGCAAAGATTCAGGATCCGTTTGCCGCAACCAGGGCTTATCTCGACGCAGTGCCAATAGAACGACGTCAAAAAACAAAATCATATGCACGTGGAAATTATGTTTTTACAGTCGTGGATTTTCTTTTCACTTCCATCTTGATGATTCTTTTGATGTCCACTGGATTATCGGTTCGATTCAGAAATCTGGCACAAAGAATCACAGGCATTCGCGCACTACAAACTGCATTCTATTGGGTTCAATTTGTAATTGTTCTAACTCTCGTTAATTTTCCGCTAACTGTGTATAAGTCTTACTACAGGGAAAAAGCGTATGGATTGCTGACTCAAAGTTTCTCAGGATGGCTCTCCGATCAAGGCATTGGACTTCTGCTGAATATCATTTTTGGCGCAATTCTCTTAATGATCCTTTATGGAGTTTTGAAACGAACACCGCGTACATGGTGGCTCTGGGGATCGGCAGTCATGATTGTTTTTATGATTATCGCAATTGCGATTGCGCCGGTTTTTATTCTGCCCTTGTTCAACAAATTTACTCCCATAAAAGATCCAACTATTCGTGAAAGCATCCTGACAATGGCCCGCGAGCAAGGGATTCCTGCCAATGAAGTCTACGAAATGGATGCAAGTAAGCGCACCGATCGAATTAGCGCATTTGTAAATGGAATGCTTGGCACAATGCGTATCGTAATGTTTGACACAACGTTGAAGCGATGCACGCCCGAAGAAATACAAATGATTATGGGACATGAAATGGGGCATTATGTTTTGAATCATGTCTGGAAGGGAGTTGCGTTCTTTGGAGCCGCTATCGTTATAGGCTTCTTATTTGTGCGCTGGGCCTTTGCAAAAATAGTGACACGTTGGCCAAATATCGGAGTCGAATCCGTCTCTGATGTAGCCGGCTTGCCTTTGTTCGTGCTGCTGCTTGGCTTGTTTCTGTTTGTATTGACTCCGATTTTCAATTCTTATGGCAGAACGATGGAACTGGATGCCGATAACTTCGGACTCAATGCAAGTAAGTTCCCTGATGCCGCTGCGACTACATTTCTAAAACTCGGTGAATACCGGGACCTGGATCCACATCCTACAATTGAACTTTTGTTTTATGACCATCCATCAGGAAGAACTCGCATTCTAAACTCGATGCGCTGGAAGCAATTGCACCAGAAAAATTAGGATGTCAAAGAGTTTTGACTTTGTCATTGCCGGTGCAGGGATTATGGGGCTCGCAATCGCGCGAGAATTGCACAAGAGAATGCCGGCAAGTACGATTGCGATTTTTGAGAAAGAGCAACGTCCCGGCATGCATGCAAGCGGACGCAACAGTGGAGTGCTTCATACCGGTATTTATTACGCTTCTGGTTCCTTAAAAGCTCAGCTGTGCTCAGAAGGCGCACGGGAAATGGCCCAATATTGTGTCGAAAATAAGCTGCCGATCCGTATAACCGGTAAAGTCATTTTACCGGTTAGAATTGAAGACGATCCGCAAATCGATGTTTTGCTGGAGCGAGCTCATTCTAATGGGGCGCGCGCCTACTTAATCGATCAAAAAGAATTAACCCGGATCGAACCAGAAGCTGTCTCTTGCAGCGGACGCGCATTGCATTGTCCTGATACGAGTGTCGTAGATTCTGTTGCTATCTTGAACCATTTGGCCAATACGCTGCAATCCGCCGGAGTCTCAATTTTCACCGATACCAAAGTGACTGGAGTGCGCGGTCGAGTCCTGAAGACATCCAAGGGAGAATTCAATTATGGATATCTGTATAACACGGCTGGAGTTTTTGCAGATGTCATTGCGAAAGAATTCGGGATTGCAGAAAAATACACAATCCTCCCGTTTCGCGGCTCCTATTATCAACTTTCCGAACAATCCGGAATTCGAGTGAATAGCTTAATTTATCCGGTGCCTGATTTGCGCGTCCCATTTTTAGGCGTGCACTTCACGCGCACAATTGATGATCATGTTTACATCGGACCTACTGCAACGCCGGCGTTAGGAAGAGAACACTATAGTGGGATCCATGGCGTGAATTTGAGAGATGCAAATGTGATTGCAAAGTCGATTGCGCAGCAATATTTTAGGAATGCGCAAGGATTTCGCATGTTGGTTCGCGATGAAGTGCGTCGCTTGTTTCGACGAAATTTTGCCAAGGATGCGCGCGCATTGATCCCGCGGATTCGCTCACATCATCTTGTTCCTTGCAGGAAATCCGGAATTCGCGCACAACTTTTGGACCTTGAAAAACGAGAACTCGTTATGGACTTTCTTGTTGAACATACCGAAAACAGTACACATATCCTGAATGCCGTCTCTCCAGCATTTACAAGCAGCTTCCGTTTTGCGCGATACGTCCTGGATACTCAGGGGACGGCAGTCGTCCCGTCTGCATCGGGGACCGCGGACGTCCCGTCCGCATAAGGGACCGCAGGCGTCGAGCCTGCTATAAATAGATTATGCTCCAACTCTTAATGCTCTTACTCATCCTTGTAGGAACCTATGCCCTCCTTTCCTTATTCAAAATCGGCAGTCCCAATCTCCGCGGACGGATTAGTCTAGCTTTGTTTTTCATTTTTACTGGAATCGGCCATTTTTTTCTGACAGAAAAAATGATGCAGATGCTGCCAGCATTTATGCCGATGCGAAAGGAGATCATTTACATCACAGGTGTGCTTGAAATTTTGGGTGCAATTGGATTGCTGATTCCACGATTTGTACGTGCAGCAAGCATTGCACTGATATTGTTTTTAATCGGTGTTCTGCCTGCCAATATCTATTCCGCATTTCAGAATTTAGAATTTGGAGGACACCAAATGGGACCAATCTATCTTCTTGCTCGAGTACCATTCCAATTGTTCGCCATTTTTTGGACGTACTATTTTGGAATCCGTACATTTAACCACAGAGTCACGGAAGACACGGAGTCTATCTCAAGTTATAGATAAATCTACTCCCAAAGTTACTTTTTGAATGACCTCATCTAAAGTTCAATGATATTTTCCGGAGGATAACTATGAAAATACTATTTCTATTTTCGGTACTGGTAGCACTCTCGACTTTTCAGTCTTTCGCATCCGCGGAATCAAGCAAGACCGACGCAGAAATTGTTGCGGCGCTTGATACTGAATATCAGGCAGCTGTAGAAAAAAACGATACCAAAACGATGGATCGGATTCTGCATGACGAGTTTGTATTGGTTTTGGGGAATGGAACTGTCTATACAAAATCAGATCTCATCAATGGAGCTCGTGAAGGTAAAATTGTTTATGAACAGCAAAAGGAAATTGATGATTCGCAAAAGGTACGGGTATGGGGAGATACTGCCGTTGTAACCGCCAAGTTATGGCTCAAAGGCACCCAGGACGGACAATCCTTCGAACGAAAACTGTGGTTTAGCGATACCTACATTCGCACAAAAGATGGTTGGAAGTATGTATTCGGACAAGCTTCCTTGGCCTTACCTAAAGAGCCGTAATCAATTTGATCTTCGGAAACGAGATCTGAGTGATTTTTCAATCTGAGCGCTGTCGCGATAAGCAGTTTCAATAAGTTGGAAACATTTCGCCAGATCCGTTTCTTCTTGAGCAAGACGGCAGGCTTCACCGAGTGTCTTCACAATTTTATTTATTTCGTCGCGCAAATTAACAGTCACAAACTTGTTGATTTCATTCGAGTCAAGCTTGCCATCTAAACTTTTCACTTCATCCTGAAGTGAATCAAACGCCTTTAAGTATCCCTTAATTAATTCTGCTTTTTGGGAATCGCGTTTCTCATCGCCAGATCTTCTGAACTCTTCAGAAAGAATTGCAAAATGGAGCGCTTCCCAGTGGAAAGGTTGAAAAAGCTCTAAAGCATAGCCAGCCGCATTGCGCTGTTCTTCAGTAACTTTTTGCAGATCTTTTCGTGATCTTGCATTCCATTTCCTGATCAAAAACACAACCGCAACAGCAATCCCGGCTGCACCAACAATGATGTAGATTGGCCCGATCATACTTTGATAATTTCGTACTTACCAATAAGTACCATGATTATTCATCTTGTGCACCTGAGAGGTGCTGTATGGAAATCAGAAAGATCGCAGGGATACCACTAGTTCCGATATCTAGCAAACTTATTTGCTTGCTTGCGGGCTTTCCATTAAATAAAGATCATTTTGCCCACCGATTTTAGCTAAAACGACGTGGGATAAATCGGCAGAAAAGTCGTAAGCATTTCCACCAATATTTGGTGGAAACGAAAACGGTAGTTTCAAAACAACTTTAGGTTCTCCGATTAATTTGCCGTCCACCCATTCCTGGCGATAAAAAACAATTTCTCCTTTGCCGTTGACTGAATATAGAAAAGCTTTTTTATCTGCTGACATGCGAACCATGACAGTTTCTACTCCGGGAAGCAATGGAATCCTTTTTCGGTCAGCCAAAGAAACTTGATAAATACCGGTCTCCTCTCCAACAAAGATCAATCCCAACAGATATTTTCCATCAGGTGTTGCTTCCATGTTGTAAAAAAAATCCTCCAGGAATTTTTCTACTCCTGTGCCATCGGAATTTGCTTTCCAGAGTATAAGTTTGCTCCCTAACTGAGAACCGACAAAAATTGTTTTTCCATCAGCAGCCCAATTGATGTTCTGAGCATTCCCATCTAAATCTCCGATGCGTGTAAGATTTCGACCATCCACATCGATGAGATATCCCTTCAGCTTTCCTTCGCCTTTCTGTCGAGCGGCAAAGCCCACGCGAGTGTTATCGAATGACCACATTCCAGTTCCAAGCATTTCCCCAAATGCGAGCCTTTGAGAATTTTTTCCATCGAGATCTGAGACCCATAGTTCATCTTGATGAGCCAGTATCTTCATAAAACAAACTCGTTTCCCATCCGGAGATACAACGGGTTGAGTGGAAAGTTCAGATACAATTTCCGTACTTGTGCCGTTTTTCACATTATAAGAAACCAATGAACCCGAATCCTTTCCGTTAACAAAGTAAAGACCTTTGCCGCCGGGGTCAGGCATAGGACTGAAATCTGGGCCAGGTCCTGTTGTAACCTGCGTCATCTGTTTTGTACCAAGATCGTATCTCCAGATATTGATCAGTCCGTTTACATTGCGGCTGAATAAAACGGTTTCTCCTGGTTTTTCCCAGACGCCCTCATTTAGATCATCTTCCATTTTCGAATTCAGTACTTCCGTTTTACGTTTTTCAACATCAAGCTTAAGCAACCGTCTATCGTTTCTATCTTTTAAACTTCGCACACCGATCAAAATAAATTTACCATCCGGGAAAACCAGAACAGTTTGGCGGCTCAAGGGGTTCTTCTCAAAATCATAGATGACTTCTTCACTTAGTCCCGATTTTCCGGATCGGAAAATTCTTGTGTTTCCTGTTTTGAAATAAAAAAAGGAATTTCCATCAGGCGCGACCAGCATGTCACTTGCAGAAAGAACACGTGTAGGTGTCCCTCCTAAAGTTGGGACAGACCAAATTTCATTCAGTCCAAGGGTACGGCTGTAATAAATCTCCTTACCATCGGGTGAAAATCCAGTGACAAACTTGGTGCTCTCATCATTCGTGAGTTGCAATGGCTCTCCGCCGGAAATCAGCATCACAAAAACTTGAGTTACGTTTCCTACCGGAGATATGAACGCAACAGCATTTCCATCAGGAGATAGTTTTGCGGAGTAGATCAGTTTATTCCACTGGCTGATTTTGAGAACCTTACCTGGCATTGTTACCGGAGGCGCAGCCGATTTTTTTGGCCAAAAATAATAGCCGGCAAACGCTGCAAACATCAGCAAAGCGATGATCGGGACGAAGAATTTTGTGGAGGGCTTGGAAACCGATTGAGCCGCGCCTACTACTGTGGTAGAAGCTCGACCGCTTGCAGATGTTTGAATTACGGCTCCACTTACCGCAGATGATTTACCGGATTCGATGTCGCGCTTGAGTCTCATCAAATCCGCGCGTAACTCACCTGCCGTCTGACAACGGATGTCCCGATCCTTTTCCAACGCCTTGGAAATGATTGGCTCCAATTGTGCAGGCAGCATTGGATTAAAGCTGAGAGGATTCGGTGGTTGACGATTTAGAATGCCGTCAAAAATGATGGCATTGGTACTACCTGAAAAAGGTTGATGGCCAGTTGCCATTTCGTAAAGAACGATACCGAACGAAAACAGATCTGTTCTTGCATCTAAATCCAGAGCCTTCGCCTGTTCCGGAGACATGTAGGCAATAGTCCCCATCGTCATACCGGCCCCAGTCAATTCACTAGGGGGTGTTGTTTGCAACGCTGATACTTCAGAATTGTTTGCATCCTTTTGCACGAGCTTAGCGAGTCCGAAATCCATGATCTTGGCCTGTCTTCGAACCGTAAAGAAAATGTTGGCCGGTTTGATGTCGCGGTGAATAATGCTTCGTGAATGTGCAGCGTCCAGGGCATCAGCGATTTGAACTGCAATATCTAGAAATTCTTTTGTTTCAAGCGGACCTGATGCAATGCGATGCTTGAGAGTTTGCCCTTCCAGCAATTCCATAACAATGAAATGGATCGGATGGTCCGATAACTGTGATCCGTTTTCGCAAACAAATCCGGAGTCAATGTCATGAATCGTACAGATGTTGGGATGATTTAATGATGATGCGGCGCGAGCTTCGCGTTGAAATCGATCCAATGACTGCGAATCTTGCGAAAGCTCCGGTGGAAGAAATTTCAATGCAACAGTTCTTCCTAGCTTCGTATCTTCGGCGCGATAGACAACTCCCATCCCTCCTCCGCCCAAATGTTCCAGGATTCGATAATGAGAAATTGTTTTGCCGATCAAACTCGGCGTGTTGTCCATCAATTGTATTTAACCACAGAGACGCGAAGATCTACCGCACTAGCGTTCCACCGGTGGCAGGCCTTTCCAGTTCAAAATCACATTCCACAGCAGCCGGTAGTCGGAATGATTCAGATCGCGATGCATCGGATTGAAATTGAAAGCGATGACACGTCCGCCGTCTGCTGGAAGATCAAGGATTGCAGCGTGTCCTTCGAGATCATCAGTGCTTTTCATACCGCCGCTCACTACCATTTTGGGCTCATCTTTTTTCTTTTCTTCTTTCTTGTCATCCTCATCTATTTCACGTTCGTGTTTTGGCAGGCGTGTTCCCCACTGCATCACAATCCAACGCCGATCCGCAGGACGCACACTATAAGTTTGATAAGTCTGGCGAAAAACGGAACTTGTTTCGGGATACCCATAAGCAATCGGATGATCCTGCCGAAGAAACTTTGTTCCGATTTCTACTCCGGGTGATGTAGCCTCACCACCGCGCCGCACATTGCGCACCAGTCCGCCTTCCAAAGGAAGCGCTGAACCGTTTCCCAAGGTTACAAGCAAGCCGCCTTCCTTAAGGAACTGTGCAAGGTTAGCCATTCCTGCCCAACCGATTCCCCCGGTAATATCATCCGATGAATACGGAACTCCATGATGTGTGAACTCCGCTGTTTTTGTGTAGGGCATGGGACCAAATTTCGGATCAAGTCCATGAATCTGAGTCTTAACGTCCTGATAATTTTCACCAAATAAAATCAGATCAAACTTGCTGCGCAACCCACCGGTTCTAATCTCTTCGTCGCGCAAATATGTATATGGGATTTTTTGCTGATCCAGAGTCATTCGTAACCAACCGGTAGCTTCCGTATCAGCCCACAGGCTCCAGAGACCGATTCGTGGAAGCGGTGACTCGTGCCGTTTTACATCTGGCACATTTGCTGCACTTTCAAAGTCCAGCGCCAGATCTTCTGCGACATCTTGTATCGACGGCGTCCCACCGGCTTCTGTTACAATCCATGAGCCCTGTGGATAATTCATACCACCAGATTCAAAAGCCTGCTCCGCAATTTCTACTTTATAATTCGATAGCCGCACACGCGCCGCCAGCAAGGCCTCCTGTCCGCTATCTTTCAACAGATACACAGGACCGCTTCCTTTCACTTGACCGCGCACAACAAGCGGACCTTCCAATGGTTCGATCGCAACCTTCAGGATTGCGGCATCATCGATCCGTTTGGCTTCCACTCCGTAATGTGCAGTCAGTGCCCAGGAGATATCATCATAGGGTTCATAGGGAGTGTCGGTCGGAAATTTTTGCGGCTCCAGTAAATCGACAGCATAGTTTCGATACGGTTGATCGAGCCGCACCATGTAACTCCCTTTCGGAAATTCACCTTCTTTGACTTTGATTGCTGATGTCGCGCGATGTACTTCGATTCTGTGACTGCGCAGCAGTTCGACCATCTGCGCTACGCGGCGCCGGTCACCCTGATCGGGTGCAATGACAAATGCGTATGGATTTCCTTTCACTCCATTCTGCCAGGAGTTGTAACTTTTTCTGTAAAAATTTCGCAGCATTTCCTGAGCATGTTTTGCAGTGTAGTTCAGGATCGCGAGACATCCGCTTTGCATATAGTTTGTATTGTTGCGCAACGACCAATTCATCTTTTTGTCTGGCGGCCACGGACGATACCATTCCCGTTCCGTGACAGGCTTATCCACATAACGTTCCTGATTCGGACGCAGCACGCGCGTGACCGTTTCTGCAGTAGAGTTGCCGAACGTTTCGTAACCGCGTCCCAGCGCGTTGTGATTCATCGCCAGCGAATCAAGATAATGGTGTCCCCAGCCTTCACCGAAGCCCCAGGTCCACACTCCTGGCATTCCAAATCCGGTCAGTGTTGTCATTTCGTGCAGCGCCGTTTCAAATGCTTCGCTAATCACAATCGGATCGAGATTTGGATTCCATGGACCGGTCCCGTTCCAAACGAGTAGCAACGGAATGGATTCATGCAGATCATGCATGACGATTGGATGGTAATCGTAAAACATTTTATGGACCGCTTGCGTGAGTTTCAATGCGTGCTGATGTGAGTCGCGATTGTTGTCATGAAAAACATATTGACCCCAGAACGGAGGAGTACGCCGGGGTAGATTATCGAAATCGGTTTTGCCTTTAAGATATCGATAGAACCAGTCCACAACTTTGTCGCGGCCATCCGGCTCGGAAACAGGATTGATCAACACCACCACATTCCGGCGAATCTCCTGAATGTGCGGCTGTTCGCTTACCGCAAGGCGGTACGCCATCTCCATTACCATTTCGGGACTTCCCGTTTCTGTGGAATGTAAACCCGCATTGAAGTAATAAATCGCCTTTGCCGACTTGATGATCTGTTCGGCTTCTTCCGGTGACGTTTTACGTGGATCAGCGAGAGCCGCGGTAGCCTGCTTGATCTGCGCAAGATTTTTGATGTTCTGTTCATCGGAAACAATCAACAGAAGGATCTCGCGCCCTTCTTCTGTTTTGCCGAGCACTTCTACTTCCACGCGATCAGATGCTTTTGCAAGCTCACGCAGATAACCATAGATCTTAGCCGTATGTGTGAGTTCACCTGCCGCTCCCACGATATGTCCTAGATACTCAGTTGGTGAAGGGACTGTAGCTGAGTCCGGCACATAAGCAACCCATGGATTCATAAATTTCGGATCTGTCGTATCGCGCGCAATCGCTTCCACAGAACCCGCCTCCGGTTTATCCGGCTCATACGGATTTTGTGCAACAACAAAGTCACTTAGTAATACAAATATCGCAACAAATAATTTGAGATTTCGCATGCGCACATTATAAATGATCGGCGTGAGTTCCCAAATGCGGAAACCTGAAATGGTGGAGCTGATCTGTCGTGTACTTACCTACTTACTTATTCTTCGTTAATAAGCTTTCGAATGTCTGGATCAAATGAAACTGCCGGTGGAACATCGTTATTCTGAATTACGGATTGCTTTGCAATTTCGGGAATAGCAACATCTTCCGATCCTTTGAGTTCACTCATCTTGTCAATAAGCAACGCCAACGATTCTTTCTCTCCTAACAACTTATCTGACTCGGCCGTGTGTTGTTTTAATTGGTCTTCCTCTGTTCGACGTAGAGTTTCAAACAGATGTAAGAAAAAGAAAGAAGCGTTCACGGTTGTATCTTTCGTTGTAGATGACTGCATTTCAGAAAAATTTTGAGGTTGCGGTTGCTGAAAGTCGGGATTATTCGATACATTCGACTCAAAAATATCCGCAGTGTTTGCAATGCCAAAATTAGCCGCAGGCTGAGCTTGCTGTGACGGTGCTTCTGGTTCTTTGTTCTGAACAACCGCCCCAATATCGTAGCTTGCGATTTTGTTGATTCTATTCATTTGTTTTGCTCCATTATTGAATAACGCACGGATTTCAGAAAAATCCCCAAATTAGACAGTCAAACAGGAATTATGAAAGCTGAATGATGAAAGAAGGTCGTTTTGCGTGGATCAACGAGCGGGCAGGATACTTTCAATCTGAAATCTAACATCTGAAATCTGAAATCAGTTAGTGGCCCTGGAGAGAGTCGAACTCCCGACACACGGTTTAGGAAACCGCTGCTCTATCCAACTGAGCTACAGGGCCAAATTGAAAGATGAAGATGAAAGCAGATTGATGAAAGTGATTCAATAGTCTAACGTTTTGAAACTTCTTTGCCAAGCAATGTTTGAGTGTTTCGCCAACACCAATAGGTCGATGTTTGTGTTGTATTCACATGCTTAAAGTGCTTCGCAACGCACTTGCAACAAAATCCAACGGACGCTTTCCCCGAAACCAATTGAGCTGTTTCACGCACTGTTTCCGCATGTACTGTATGGGAGTCTTCTAAGACTTGCTCTGTGAAAGAAGGAGAAACGTATGTCAAGAATTACTGGTTATGGAAATTCGGTCCAGCAAACCAACAGTCCGGAAGAAGTAAGTCAGCCAACGGATGGACTGGATTCTGGAGTTCCACCTTCAGAACCCACCGATCCTGCCGTAGACGTCCCTGCCAATCAAACTGATTTTGCCAACGAAGCAAAAAGGATGCTCGATCTCGGAGCAGGCCTGATGAAGAAATCGCTGCAAGACGCGGTAGATACGGCGGAACGTAGCAAAACAATTGCAGAAACTGTTGTTGATGGTGCCACAGAAGCGGTTCAAGACAAAATTAGGGAAGGCGTTGTGGACACCGTTCAGACCGCCCAGCAAGCGAAACAGTTTGTGGAAGAGACAGGGACACTGGTCGAAACAGTTGTTGATCGCACTACCGATAAAGTAAAAGAAACTGTAGCAGAAGGTGTGGTCGATGCTTTCAAGATCAAAAGACAAGTTATTGAAACGGTAGCAGAAGGTGTAGTCGATGCTTTCAAGATCAAAAGACAAGTTATTGAAACAGTAGCAGAAGGTGTGGTCGACGCTGTCAAAACTAAGAGAGAGGTCATACAAACCGTCGAAACAGTTGTTGGTGGCGCTACCGAACAAGTAAAAGAAACGATTCGGAAAGGCGCCAACGATGCGGTCGAATTCGCGAGAGGAGACGAATAAGACGGAAGGTAAAATTAAGGTGTTCTTTTCACCCCGGCGAATATCAGCAATGGTGGATACCTAATACTGGTCTCGCGACAAAATTACGATTCGAACGATTTCCTAACAGAATTGGTGATGCGTGGTCCGTTAGATCCGTGACCGGTCTATGGTAACAAGTATTTCTCTGCGATAAAAAATCAGGATCAGTCCACCGGCAGTTTCATTTTTTTCAGGAAGGCGGTGTAGCGTGGATCGCTTTCCAGGTTGCGCAGCAACGGATCGACTTTCATTTGGGTCAGCCCGCCGTCGCGCTGTTTGTAGGCGCGTTCCAGCCACTCGAAGGCTTTATCCGTCTGGCCGCGGTAAGCGTAAATCTCGGCAATCTGGAAGGCTGCTTCGTTCTGAAATTTTTCAATGTACTCAGCCAGTGCCGCATCCGCTTCCTTCTTTTTTCCAGCTGCATGATACGCAAGCGCAAGTCCGTAGCCGCGCCAGATCGGCTCAGGCTCCCTCTGAATCTCGGCAAGCGCCTCTTCTGGTTTCGACTGCGCAAGGTAGATGCGGCCCAGAAGCGAGTGCGCCTGCGGACGCTGCGGATTCAGCTCCAGAGCCTTCCGGATGGCTTGCTCCGCTACGTCCAATTGCCCTGCATAATAAGCGTGAAGACCCAGACGAAAATGTGCTGCTGTTAACAGTGGATCAAGCTCGATCGCGCGGCGGTTCAGTGCGATCGCCTCATCAAAACGGCCAAGCACTGCTGCTAGCGTGGCTGCGTCCCGAAGCACATCCGCATTTGATGGTTCCAGTTCCAGCGCCCGCTTAAAAGCTGCATCCGCGCCGGTCCAGTCCCAGTCGTAGACCATCCTTATCCATCCCATGTTTGCATGAGCCTCTGCCAGGTTTGGATCCAGTGCCAGCGCTTTTTCTACTTCCTTCCTGGCTTTTCTGTATCCTTCGTCTACCGACAAGAAGCCCATAATCCGCCTGAGCGCCGTGAACCGTGGACAAACCGATCCAGGCGCGCGCATAATTGGGGTCAATCTTCAGTGCCTGTTCGTAGTAGCCGATCGCCTTTTCCAGATCCTCCTTCATCCGCCGGTCGTAGAAGTGGCGCCCCTGCAAGTAGGCGTTGTAAGCTTCGGGATTTGTCTGCTGTGCTTTGATGGTGTGACCCCCTTCCAGGGTCACTTTCAATGCACTGGAAACCGATGTAGCAATGTCATCTTGAACGGCAAAGATGTTTTCCATCTGGCGGTCGTAAGTTTGTGACCACAGATGCGAGTCGGTTGACACTTCGATCAATTGTGCTGTGATACGGATCTGGTTTCCTGCCTTTCGCACACTGCCTTCCAGCACATGCGTCACGTTTAATTTTTCAGCAACTGTTTTGATGTCTGTTTTCGTTCCCTTAAATGAAAAAGCCGAAGTGCGGGAAGTGACTTGCAGCTTTGGATTCTTTGCTAGCACGTTCAGCAGCTCTTCAGTCAAGCCATCGGAGAAGTATTCCTGGTCTTCATCTTTGCTCAAGTTTACAAATGGAAGAACGGCCATTGCTGTCTTGCGTGGACTCTGCGGCAGGCGGTGCCGCTTTTGTGTCAGCCGATTTTGTTTGGCGGCCGAAATAGAAAAATGTTGCAGCTAATAGTACTACAGCCATAGTAGCAACCGCGATCCATTGTCCCATCCTTTTCGGAGGGCGGCTCACCGTGGCCACCGCTTTATCCCATTCCATCGGAGGGTGGGCGTCCCTGCCCGCCATAGAAGCGTGGGATGTATCCCGCTTCAGCCGTTGCAAATCAGTGCGCATTTCCGAAGCATGTTGATAACGCAGATTGCGGTCCTTCTCCATTGCTTTGGCGATGATTTCTTCGAGCTTTGAAGGCACCTTCGAATTCAACCGCACAGGTGCCACCGGCTCCTTTGTGAAGATTGCTTCCAGCATTTCACCGGTGGTTTGCCCACCAAAGGGAAGTGTGCCGGTTACCATCTCATAGAGCACCACACCGAAGGAAAACAAATCTGTGCGCGCATCCAGATCTTTTCCGCGTGCTTGTTCCGGAGACATGTAGGCAACCGTTCCCATCGTGGATCCACTCTTTGTGAGATACTCCGGTGTACTTGCGGTGGGCATCTCCGTATCTGCATGCGTTCCTACGCTCTGCTTGGCAAGACCGAAGTCGAGCAGCTTTGCCTGGCCACGTTCAGTAATAAAAATATTCGGCGGCTTGATGTCGCGATGAATGATTTTTTCTGCATGCGCTGCATCGAGCGCATCTGCAATTTGTGCACCAAGCTCCAGCACTTGATCGATTTCCATCGGCTTTGCGTTGATCGTGTGCTTCAGCGTCTTCCCTTTCATTAATTCCATTGCGATGAAAGGACGTCCTTCGTGTTCGCCGATTTCGTGGATCGTACAAATGTTGGGATGATTCAGTGCAGATGCCGATTGCGCTTCCCGGCGGAAGCGTTCCAGAGCATCTCCTGTTTCTGGAAGTGTATCAGGCAAAAATTTCAGTGCGACATGACGTTTGAGATTGAGATCTTCTGCCTCATACACCACACCCATTCCACCTCCACCGAGCTTGGTGAGAATCCGGTAGTGCGAAACGGTTTGTCCAATCAAAAGAGAGTTCCCTGAAACTAACTTCCCAGAGTCAATGTAGATTTATTCTAGCACGCGGAAACCTGACTGGTCCTTCGGTTAACCTGAACGATGAATATTGAAAGAAATGTTTCGTTCGTCTAACGTTTTGAAACTGTCTTTGCCAAGACACGCTGTTGGGATTTAATATCCGACTACAAAGAATCAGTGCATTATGAGCAAATTTGAAGCTGGACTTGATGGCGTCACATTTTTTTCAAATGGCAGTCGACTTCTCGGCGGTTTTTATAAAGGTGCAGGAGATACAGTTAGACCGACTGCAATTTTACTTCACGGCCTTCCAGGTATTGAAAAGCATTTAGATATTGCATATCGCCTTCGTGATCTCCATTGGAATTGTCTTTACTTTCATTTTCGCGGAAGTTGGGGATCACAAGGATCTTTCTCGCTTGACGGTTTAGCAGACGACACGCAAGCTGCAACGGAATGGGTTTTAGAACAACCATCGGTCGATAAAGATCGCATTGTTCTAATTGGCACGAGCACCGGGTCTTATCCGGCATTCCTCTATGCCGCAAACGAACCATTAATCCGTTCCGTTGTTGGCATTAGCCCGGTCATTGAACCTGGTAAGTTTCAATTTCCAACAGAAATGGCGAATGAATTTGCGAATATGTTGAATGGAGTAACTGGAAGGGATCTGGTAAAACAATGGGAAGAAATGGTTTCACTCAGGAATTCTTTGCAAGCATTCAGTCCGCGTCCTGTTCTTTTGATTGCAGCCGAAAATGATTCAATCTTTCCACCTGATCAGTATCTCAACCAAATCTCCGATCTTCACAATGTTGAACTTATTCGAAAGCAACAAAGCGACCACGGATTTAGCACCTGCCGCTCGTGGTTAGTACAAACTGTGACCGATTGGCTTGTTAGAGTTGTTTCCAGTAACAACGGATGAGCATTGATAATTTAACCACGGATGACACAGATGAACACTGATTTATTATGTTTTTGACAAATATCCGTGTTTATCCGTGTTATCTGTGTTTAATCATATCCGGGTTTATCCGTTGTTCGCTTTGAAAGGAGATCGATGAAAACCATCTTGATTTTTCTTATTTGCTTCGGACTTCATGCTGAAGCTCAGGATTTGCTATCCACACATCATCTTCGCGAACAGATAGATCTTTCTGGTGTTGAGATTTCTCCGGATGGGAAACATATTCTAATGCTGGTTTCGCGGCAGAATTATGATTCGAACGACTTACTCAACTGAACTCGTGATGATCGGTGTGCCTGGCAAAGAACAGCGCACCCTCAGCAAACGAACCGATATCTCAGCGGTTACATGGTCTCCCGCAGGGGATCGAATCGCATTTCTTGGAACTGTGGATGAGGTTTCTCAGCTGTTTACACTTTCCCTAAAGGGTGGTGAGCCGCAGCAAATCACGCACAGCAAAGGGGGAATTCTCCATTACACCTGGAGTCCCGACGGGAAACGATTTGCATTCGTTGCCGCAGAAGATCCAATCATCAAAACCGGTGTGGAGCGATTTAACAATTCTTTTGAAGTTGGAAGTAATGATTACTTAACTCGCGATGACGCTACGCAAAATTACATAAGCATCGTGGATACAAGTGGCGGAGATAGCAAACGGTTAACTCCGCCCGGTATCATTGTTGCAACGGATTTTTACAATTCCTCACTCTCATGGTCCCCGGATGGTAAACAGCTTGCGATAACAACCTATCCTTCTTCGCACTCAGGAGACAGCGATTTGGGCAAGATCCATCTGTTAAATGTTGAATCACAAAAATTGCAACCACTCACCTCTAACACAAACAAAGAAGGACCTGCTTATTTCTTACCGGGTGATGATCAACGATTGGTTTTCTTCTATCCGCGCGATGGTATTGCAGCGAATCTTAGCGAAGTGTATTTGGCAAGTCCTAACGGATCCGCGAGCAGCGTAACGCGAACGTTGGATCGCGAGATTCTTGATTTCGCCTGGTTTTCAAACGGACTACTCGTGCTAACAGGCTACGATGGATTGCAGTCAGCAATTTGGGCGCAGGCTGAAAATAATTCTTACAGGAAGCTGAATACTGGTGAAGTCATGGAAGTCTACGAACTAAGCGTGAGTAAATCCGGCTCGATTGCATTCATCGGTGAAGAAAAACAAAAACCCGTTGAATTGTATTTTCTTCCAACGGTTGATGCAAAACCGGAACGTATCACCGATTTTAATCGCAGCATCGCCGAGCGAAAGCAAGGAAAAAGAGAAGGAATCTCATGGAACACCACCTCCGGTTTTGAAACCGATGGCGTGTTAACGTATCCGCCGGATTTTGAGGCTTCAAAAAAATATCCGCTCGTGCTGCTCATTCATGGAGGACCTACCGCCACATCTACATTGGCTTTCAACATGACCGCACAAATCATGGCAGCGAAAGGATGGATTGTCCTTCAGCCAAATTATCGCGGAAGCAATCATCGCGGCAATGCATTTCAAAGTGCAATTGCCAATGATGCAGGTGAAGGTCCTGGAGCTGATGTTTGGAATGGTGTCGAAGCAATGAAAAAAAAGGCATATGTGGATCCGAAAAAAATAGCAGTATCCGGTTGGTCTTATGGCGGCTGGATGACTGCCTGGATGATCGGCCGCTATCCTGGCGAGTGGGCAGCAGCTGTTGCTGGAGCAGCTCCCGTGGATTACACAGACATGTACAGCTTGAGCGATCTGAATCGTATGCACAGACATGCGATCACTGCTTCACCTTACACCGGCGACAATCTGAAGAGCGCGCATGAGCAATCACCGCTGAAGAATTTTTCTAAAATCCGGACTCCTACTCTGGTTCTTTCGAAATCTTCCGACTCCAGAGTCAGCATCACCGGCTCGTACAAACTGTTTCATGCATTGCGCGACAATGGAGTGAAAACTCAATTCATTGTGTATCCGGGTCCCGGACATCTGGTGACGGATCCAGTTCGGTCAAAGGATGTCTACGATCGATGGCTGAACTGGCTTTCGCAATATCTAGACTAACGGAAAAGAATGTTGCCAGGTGCTTAAAATCTCCCCCTTGATTCGTGCTAAAATTCGTTTGAGTAAAGATAGGGTTATGAATCAAACGAGACGTTACTGGTATTCCTCTGCCTAACGTGTACGTTTGGTACTTTACTCCATTAGTTTAATCACCTCTCAGTTACAACCGATACTAAAAAAACAGGAGTAAGGGACAATGTCCAAAAAATGGTTCTTTGTTCCCATCGTTGCGTTATTGCTAGGCGCAACTGGTGTAGCTTATTTTCAATTGAATGAAACTCCCACTGCTTCCACAAAGAAGGCAGTTAAGTTTCGCAAAAATTGGACGCCTAAAGCATTAGGCAAGCACCTTGAACAGCTTCAAAAGACTCTGCCTGCTAGAAGTGATGAACGGCCAGAAGGTCCTGGAAGTTATTATGCCGAGAAACTTGCCAGAATGGCATATCCTGCGACAGATATACCATTGGCACGAGTCGAAAATGCGCGTGTGGCATTTCAACAACTAAAAGCTAAAGGCATCACATCACCTCTTGGAGGTGGTCCAACGTGGGAAAGCTATGGACCTACCATTGGTAAGGTGCCAAGTTTTCCATTTCGTGATGCCACCTTATATACACCGAAAAAATATTTTGCTGCAGGCCGAACAACTTCCATGGTGATTTCACCAACTTGCACAAAGCAATCCTGTCGTTTATGGATTGGCGCTGCGGGTGGAGGAGTTTGGCGCACCGACAGAGCTCTGGATAAAAATCCGGACTGGGAATACTTGTCGATAACTTTTGAAATCAATTCAGTCGGAAGTGTAGCTCTCGATCCGAATGATGCGACAGGTAATACGATCTGGGCAGGCACAGGCGAAGGAAATGCCAGTGCAGACAGCGTATTTGGTGTTGGATTATACAAATCAACAGACGGCGGAGATTCATGGACCGGACCTTTGGGTAAATCCGTGTTTAATGGCCGGGCTGTTGGCACAATTGCAGTGAAACCAGGCGATTCAAACACCATTTATGCCGGCTCCGTCAGAGCAACGAATGGAGTTTCGTCTGTAAGCGGCGGTGGAACTACAATTCTCGTTCCTGGTGCAGCGATCTGGGGTCTTTATAAATCCACAGATGGTGGCGCCAATTGGTCACTGAATCATAATGGTGCTCCAGATACAGTTGGATGTACCGATCCTGCTACTGTTGCAACGAACGGAACACAATGTTCCCCCCGCGGGGTTCGCGCCGTCCTCTTCGATCCAACCGATCCCCAGGTTCTTTATGCATCTTCATTCGCGCGTGGCGTATGGCGCTCACCGGATGATGGCGCAACATGGACTCAAATTCTTCCTTCGCTCAATGCAGCAATTAACACGACTCGCGCTGCAATTGCTGTCACGACTCTTGGAAATGGCGATACGAGAATGTATGTTGGCGAAGGACACACAAATGCCGGCAGTCAATACAGCCGTTTGTTCCGCAGTGATAGTGTACGAACGGGAACGCCAACTTTTTCCGATCTAACAAGCAGCAATCCAGCCGATCCCGGTTACGGTTCCTTTAACTATTGCACCGGCCAGTGCTGGTATGACAACTTTGTCTACACACCGCCAGGGAGTCCTGACATTGTGTATCTTGGTGGATCAAATCAATATGATGAAAATGATCCATTCACTCCAGTGAACTGGATTTCCAATGGCCGCGGTCTTGTAATGTCGCAAGACGCCGGCGTCAGCTGGAACGATCTGACCTATGATGGTACGGATTTCCTTTATCCGTTCGGAATCCACCCGGATCATCAGACTCTTGTTACGAACCCAAATGACCCACTGCAGTTCTTTGAAGGAACTGATGGAGGTATTGTTCGTTCGACTGGAGATTTAGTAAATCGATCCAATTTCTGTAATCCTCGCGGATTGGCTGGAGATGAGTTGCTCCGTTGTCAACAATTGCTTTCAGCCATTCCAAGAAAGATTCACAGTATCAACAAAGGTCTCCACACACTTCAATTCCAAAGCTTGAGTGTCAATCCTCAGAATTCCAGAAATGTACAAGGTGGAACTCAGGATAATGGCACATGGGAAACGAAGAAAAGTACTGTAACTTGGTTGAACACAATGATTGGTGATGGTGGACAATCCGGATTCGATATTGAAGAAAAGAAATACCGCTTCCACACTTTCTTCCTTGGCCAGGCTGATGTAAATTTCGATTCCGGAAGCGTTGCAGATTGGAACTGGGTATCAGATCCATGGTTCATCGCCGGAGAAGCCGCCAATGCTAGCTTCTACATTCCAATCATCCACGATCCGTCAGTCAGCCTAACACTGTTCGCGGGATTACAACACGTGTGGAGAACTCAAACATATGGCAAAGGTACGATGACCATTCCGCAATTTCGAGCGCAGTGCAATGAATGGACTGGCTCTTTTGCGGATGTTTGCGGCGATTGGGAACCTCTTGGTGATCCAACTGTAGCAGGTGCCTTAACCAATGCTTCCTTTGGTGATCGCGCAGGCGGAGTTGTTGCTGCTGTGGAAAGAACAGACAGCGATGCGACGACTCTTTGGGCGGCTACCTCAACAGGGCGCATTTTTGTTTCTACAAACGCCAATGCAGTCCCAGCTTCCAGCGTTACCTTCACACGCATTGACACTCTTTCAATCGCTGATCCAGGAAGATTTCCAACCGGCATCTACATCGATCCTGCAAACCCGAATCAAGCGTGGATCACTTACAGTGGTTTTAGTGCCAATACGCCTGCTGAACCGGGCCATATATTCCACGTTGTATATGATTCGGGTGGCGGAACTGCAACATGGACCAGCCTTGATGGAACAGGCCTAGGATCATTGGGCGATATCCCACTCAGTGATGTTGTATTTGATCAAGTCACCGGTGATCTATACATTTCAAACGATTTTGGTGTTTTACGTGAAGCAGCTTCAGCTGGAATCGATTGGCAACTTGCAGCACCAGGTATGCCAAATGTTGAAACACCTGGTCTGACAATTGTTACTGAGGAGCGTAAGCTCTATGCTGCTACACACGGACGTGGCGCATGGCTGCTTAATCTTCCTTAAATTTGGTTTTAATTCAAGGGGACGCTTTTTTTGCGTCCCCTTTTTTATTTAGAGTCAGGAAGTCAAAGCTTTCGCTAATTGCCTGATTCCATCTTTGATTTGTTTTTCATTCACTCCAGTGTAACCAAGAACCAGAGCACCACGTGTTGATAACGGATTTGTACTGTAGGCTGAAAGCGGTGCTGCTTCGATGCCATGACGAGCGGCTTTTTCCGATGCCTCTTTGTCACTAACTCTTTCAGGCAACCAACCGACTAAATGCATTCCCGCTTCGGCTGGCTCAATTTCTAATTTACCTTTCAAGTGTCTTTGTGCTTCAGTCACTAAAATGTTTTGACGCTCTTCATACAACGAACGCATGCGCCGTATGTGTCGCGCGAAGTGACCTTCATTGATAAAGTCTGTGAGTACAGCCTGGTCTAATATTGGAGAGTGTCTATCAATCATCGCACGAGCCGCAATAAAAATGCTTGATAAATCTTTTGGTACAACGATACAACCCAACCGCAAAGAGGGAAAAATTGTTTTGCTAAAAGTTCCCACATAAATTACTCTCCCATCTTTATTCAGTCCCTGTAAAGACGCGAGCGGACGTCCTGCATATCTGAATTCACTGTTGTAATCATCTTCAACAATAAAGGCATTGGACTGCTTCGCCCATTCAAGCAATGCTCTGCGTCGCGACAAACTCATCGTTACGCCAAGTGGAAATTGATGAGAGGGTGTTACATAAACGAGCCGCGCACTTTTACTTCGCTTCAAACCGGCAGCCAAGTCAAAGCCTTCATGATCGACCGGCACTGAAATGACTTTTGCTCCAGATGATAGAAGCACATTGCGTGCGCCCGGGTAACATGGATCTTCGACCAGCGCAACATCATTTGGATCAAGTAGAATTCGGGCCGTTAGATCGAGCGCCTGCTGAGAGCCTCCAACGATGATCACTTGAGTGGCATCGCAAACAACTCCCCTGGCCGATTTCAAATGCGATGCAATCGCTTCACGTAAAGGAAAATAACCCGCAGGATCACCGTAGCTTAGAAGTTCTCTTGGTGGGCCCTTAAGTAAACGCGACATAAGTTTGGACCAAATCGCAAAAGGAAATTTATCAACCGCAGGCATCCCATTTTGAAAAGCATATTGTTTGGAGTCTGCTTCAACACGAAGCCTCGCAATACTTGTAGATGCAAACCATTTCCCGCGCTGCGATAGAATTTGATTTCTGAATCCGGTTGATTCCCTGCTTCGCAATGATCTTTCTGAATCAACACGCAACATTTCTTCGGGAAGTGTCGAAGCAACATAAGTTCCCGCGCCCATTTTTCCTTCAATATACCCTTCTGCATGGAGCTGTTCGTACGCATTAATGATGGTCATGCGTGAAACGCCTAACTGCTTTGCAAGAAGTCGCGTTGTGGTTAATTGCGTTCCCGATTTAAATTCACCGCTTAGAATCGAGCACCGAATCGCTTCATAGATTTGCCTGTAAATGGGAACTTCAGTTTTATCATCAAGCATTATGAAAGGAATGTTGGATATCTTCATACTTCTACGATTTTAAATTGGTCTACAAGAGTTGTCCAGAATTGGCTCTTGTGAAGAGACCAATTCTACTCAAAAATAACTCTCATAAGAAGTTTGCGCGAATGGAGGATTGCATGAAAATCATATTTACTATTGCGGCTTTAATATGCTGCTTTGCCTCGGCAGGCTCTTCACAAAATGTTTCAAAGCTTTCAACTGATACAAACGTAACCGGGTCGCGCGATTTCGATTTTCTTGTTGGCGAGTGGCGTGTTCAACATCGCCGCATTCCGGCCGATCGTACTGAATGGGTGGAATTCGATGGAACATGCAGCAATCGCCTGCTTATGGATGGTTTGGCTAACATGGAAGAGCATTCTCTCAACTCACCCAGTGGTGCGTATCGTGCAGTTGGGCTACGCTCGTATGATCCGAAAACGAGTCAATGGTCAATTTGGTGGCTTGATGGACGTTATCCATCAGGACCTCTCGACCCGCCGGTTGTAGGTCGTTTTGAAAACGGTGTCGGAAATTTTTATTCCGATTACATGGACAAAGGAAAACCAATGCGTGTGCGTTACACCTGGTCACACATCACACCGACTTCCGCGCGCTGGGAACAATCTTTTTCATCTGATGATGGTAAAACGTGGAAATCAAATTGGATCATGGAATTCAAAAGGATTTCGTAATGTACTGGTAAGTGATGAATCAGGAAAAGCGAACTGAATTTCACAAGTTGATAACGCGGCGAGAGTTTGCAATGGCGGCCGGTGCTATTTTGTTTGCCGATAAATGGGCATATGCAGATCAAGTGAAGCAGAAAAAAATCAGTCTTGTACTGGCACCCAGTAATTTGGGACTGCGACCCACTGAAACGGGTGGCGAACCTGGTGCATGGCGCGCACCTCAAGTATTGATGGATGCAGGTTTGGCTCGCGAACTGGATGCTGAAGAAATTGTGTCACTCGATCGACCGAAGTATGAGTTCAATGCACAATCCGGAACAAGAATACGGAATGGTCAAACGATTCGTGAGTTCTCATTGAAATTATCGGCGAAGGTACAAGATCTTCTAAAGAAGGATCGATTTCCGGTCGTGATTGGCGGCGATTGCAGCATCCTTCTGGGCAGTCTGTATGGTATGCGTCTCGCTGGAGGAAGAGGACTCGTGCACATCGATGGACACAGCGATTTCTTCCATCCCGGAAACTATGATTCGAAAGGGCGATTGGGATCTGTCGCTGGAATGGATCTGGCTCTAGCAAGTGGACGCGGTGAGCAGTTACTCACCGATTGGCCAAACATTGGTAAACCGCTCGCAAATGATACTGAGATTATTCAATTAGGAGAACGCGATGCCGAAAGTCCAGGCTTCATGTATTCCTATGGCGATATTTTACGTACCAAAATTACGCAGTTCACAATTCAGCATATTCTTGCTAAAGGTATCACTACTGTCGCGCGAAACGTCATCGCGAAGCTACAGGAAAAGCATTTAGACAAAGTATGGATGCATGTCGATCTGGATGTACTCGATCAAGCAGTCATGCCTGCTGTAGACTCACCGGGAACCCCAGGATTTAACTATGCGCAATTAGCTGATTTGGTCAGCGCTTTGTGTGCTTCTGGACGCATTGTTGGCATCAACTTCACGATCTATGATCCGGAAAGAGACAACGGCGCACGCTATGCCGGTCCGCTTGTAAGGTGCATTGCTGAAGGAGTCAGACGCACGAATGTTGTAGCTCTAATTCGTTAGAATCACATTGATTGGATAGCGCGATAACAATTCATGCCCGTTATCCGTAATCAACACCTGTTCTTCTAACTTGACACCGGGACCACCAGATCTTCGCCCAACGAAACTCTCAACACACAAAACCATTCCTGGCTCTAACACACCATCATAACCAGTAGACTCCCATGAAGATGGAAAGTAGATGCTTGGATATTCGTCGCAGAGTCCTACACCGTGATACAGGCATGAGTAGTAATGAAATTCTTCCGGATCGTACTGGAAGGTATCGTAAGTCAATTCTTTGAAAGTCAATCCGGGTTTTAAACATGCGGTATTACGCAGAATCTGCTCATAAGCCATGTCATAAATTTCGCGTTGCTCTGAAGTTGGAGTCGCGCTGCCGCAAATCCACGTCCGCGAAATGTCTACGCACATTCCATAAGGGCCGATCATATCCGTATCAAAGGCGACGAAATCGCCAGGTTCGATTATGCGGCTGCTGCACTCTTGATACCATGGGTTAGTCCGATGACCGGATGCCAGTAGACGGGTTTCGATCCACTCACCACCGCGAGCAATATTTTCCGCATGCAAATAACTCCACAGCCGCTGCTCCGAAACTCCAGGAACCAGGTGATGACGCATTACTTCTAAGGACTGCTCACAGGCATGAATTGCACAACGCATCGCTTTAATCTCTTCTGCACATTTGATAGAGCGAGATAATTCCATCACCTCTTCACCGTTAAAAACCTGAATGCCTTCTGAATTTAAGGCTTGCACTCCTTCCGGATTGCAACGATCGATTGCTAAGCGAGTGTTGCCGCCGCCATGTTCTCTCACCAGATCAGCGATTTCAGTTGCCCATTGCCGCGCCAATTCCGGATACCGGTTACCTGCACCAAAATAATACCAACACGTTGCTGTCCGCATCTCATCAATAATATCGCTGTGGCTGATGAGTAACTTGCAGTCCGGATCATCAAACAAAACGACCGGGCCTTCAGTTGGGACAAATGCGTAACGCGCTGCATTGTGCATGATCCAGATCTGCATATTTGTGCTGTCTGTGGCATAGCGGATATTAATCGGATCAAACAAGACGATGCCAGCGTAATCGAACTTACGTAAATGTTGGCGCACCTGTTCCAAACGATAGTGACGAATTTGTGCAAGATCGGGCAGCTTTAATCCAGCAGCCTGCCATTCGCTTAAAGCTAAATCACCCGGGCCGAGCGTATGCCAATTCATCACAATAGCTTATTTCACTTCCATAAAGTTGCAAGAAAAGGAGCCAAGAAAGTAATGGGCGTTGTTTATGTCCGGTATATAATAATTATTGAAATTACGCTGAGGTTTTTCAATAATTATGGCCCGAACAACTTCGAAAACACCGATTCGCCCGTCGATTTTTAAGATTCACAAGCCCGAACAATTAATACTTCTTGTCTCTCAGGTCAGGCAGGAAATTCTGGATAGTGTCCGCGCCAGAGGAAATTGTTCCGCAGCAGAGATTGCTGATGATCTAGGGCTTCCGCATGACACCGTCTACTATCATCTTCACAAACTGGAACGAGCTGGACTGCTCATCAATAAAGGAAAACGGGCAGCTAAAAGGCGGCATGAAGAGATATTTAACATACCAGGGAATGAGCTAAAGGTTGAGTATGATCTCTCGAATCCGAAAAGTGTGAAATTACTTTTGAAGATGATTTCTTCCTTGCTGCGTGTTGCGCAAAAGGATTTTGTGACTGGAGCAAACTCAACAAGGGCCTCCGTAAGGGGAAGATACAGAAATTTATGGGGAGCGCGCATGACGGCCTGGTTAAACAAAAAAGACATTGCAGAGATCGGACGATTATTGGAAAAAATTGAAAAGAAATTTCGTCAGTCGAGACGAAGCCAGGGAAAATCTCTTCATGCTATTAGCTGGATTATTGCTCCTTTGGAGAGCGCAACTCGCAAGAATCGATAACGAATTAATGTAGAAACGGTCGCAGATCATTCATCATTTGAATCTTTGACACTTTTCGGATCCTTTGCAAAAACCAGGTTTGGATATTCAATCTTAGACGGCTCCAGATTATTTTCTGAACCTGGATTTCTGGATCGAATAAAATCGAAATCAGACTGATTGTGTTGATATGCTGAATTCAATTCCATAGCACGCAGATTACCCTGCAATTTGGCTTCTGGTATCTGTGAGGAATAGCTCTTTGAAGTATCAGCTTGTTGCGGCTGTTCGGTGGAGGCAGGCGCTTGAATATGTGCTGCATTTTTATCGGATCCATCGAGTTTTGGAAACGCAATCGACTGTTGAGAAGGTCCTTGAATCGGTTTCATAGTATTGTCTCCTATTCTTTCTTGCGGAAAATTGATTCAAGGGGGATCAAGTCAATCATTCTTTAGCCGACCTGCACACTCAGCATAGAAACTGAACCTCCATCCACACCTTCGACAGGAAAGGAGATTGCTTCATCAGATCTTTTGGTAGCGATCACATAGAGTAAAGGCAAGTAGTGATCCGGAGTAGGAATAGAAAGCAAGGCATCGCGGCCAAGAGTTTCATAGTCGATCAATGGTTGAAATTCACCGGAATTTAGAAGTTCTCTTGCCTGCAATTCGAAACGAACGGCCCAATCATACGGCTCTGGATTATGACGCCCCCATGCATACGTGTGGAGGTTATGCACCATATTTCCACTACCAATGATCAACACACCCTTTTCACGTAACGGTGAAAGCTTTTTCCCCAATTCAAAATGGAATGATGGCGGCTGAGTTTCATCAATGCTGAGTTGAACAACTGGAATATCGGCATTTGGAAATACATGACAGAGTACGGACCACGTTCCGTGATCTAAACCCCAATTATCCGAACCAAGGACTTCTAAAGGCATCAATATTTCTTGCAAATTGTTCGCAAGTTCGGGACTCCCTGGAGCGGGATACTGAACCTGATAAAGTTCGGGCGGAAAACCACCAAAGTCATGAATCGTTTGTGGCGGCGAAGAAATTGTTACGCTCGTTTGCGGAATATACCAGTGCGCGGAAATACAAAGAATTGCTTTCGGACGCTCAATGGTTTGTCCAATCCTATGCCATTCCTTCGTATATTTGTTTTGTTGAATGGCATTCATGGGGTTTCCATGACCAAAAAATATTGCAGGCAGTCTTCCCATTAACATCAACTCTCAAATAAAACATTGGTTTAGAAAAGAATTTTGCAATGAGGGTCGATCATCTCACAGAATGAATTGTCAATTCGTTAAAACAAATACCGAGCTGACGGGGATCCAGATTAATTCCTTTTTCTGAAGGGCTAAAAGTTTTAGAAAAAATTGTAAAACTTGAAATCTCAGGAACCGTTGTTTGATCAATATCAAAGATGAAGTCAGTGCCTTCTCTTCTTGCGAAAGGCGCCGGAAAACGATCATTAATCAAGACTTGAATTTCACCATCATTTACTTCATTTTGAGACGGGAGGAAACAAGTTGAAATCCGTGCCGCAGTCACTTTTGTATCAATTTGGAAAACAAAACCCTGAATCGTACTTCTTTGTTGAGTCCACCGGAATCCGTTTTCTTTATCGAAGAAATTCACAAAACTTACATTAGGATCGTCGTATCGGATTCCAAGTCTATCGCGATACGTATTTACTTTCGAAGTAAGATTGAAAATCGAAACATCCAATATTACTTTCTCCGATCGTTCTGGAAATATGAATTGTCTTTTCTGTGGAACGTGTAAAAAAGCGAATTCCATTTTACTTCCAAACTTCAGATTGAATGAATTTCGCAGCGGAAGTGGAGGATCGTAGGGCGATTTTAGTAAAATCACCACAGGACGCTTTTTGATTTGACGACTCAAAAAGGACTCCACATAGGGCAATAATTTATTGTTCCGGCTTTTTTCAACAGGAAGCAAAATCGTATCGAATTCTTCTAAATACTGAAGAGGCATCTGCAGATGCATTCCCGCCCAGGATTCGGGAATTACAATCAATCCATTTTGGGGAATGTTTTCCGCAAGCTTTCGCGTTTGAACGATCAGATCAGAAAATAGATTATCTGTCAGCAAGTATTGCGATCTTCCCAAAAAGAAAAGGGTCATCAGTGAAATGAGAAAACAAAACGCACTTTTGGCAACTAACTGTGATTTGTTAAAAATAAATTTGAAGTAATCTTGCCAGCCACAGAGAGAAATGACAAAGAATAATGGAAAGATCATCGGCACAAATTTTCTTGTCCCCCAGGGTTGATCAAGATTGACCATGGGACGAATTACATAAACTACGGCAGGAAGGCAAAATAGAATAAAGATGGCCAACGTTATACTTCTGTTCGGCTCGCGAAGCTTCTTGTAAAGATAAAAAAGGATTCCAGCAAAGAGGGTTAATAGAATCGGAGGCGAAAAATAAAGAGCAATCCATCGTAAGTGACGAACGACTCTAACAACACTGACCCATGGCGCAAACATCGGCGCGAGCAAGATTCCAACAAGGAAGATTCCAATTCCAGCTTTGAGCCAGAAGCGGTGCGAGCGATCTATTGCCGAAATTAATCGCCACACTCCACCCATTACGATCGCCGTACCACCCAGGAATGCAAGAAGAGCAAAGAACGGGTTACTTTCTACAAATTTCGTTGCTGAACCTAACAACTCGATTGTGATATGCACAAGCGTTTGATTCCGAAGATAGTGACCCGATGTAAGAACGTAAAGATACTCACCTCTGGCAACCTGGTAATACAAGGCTGTAAAGGCAAAAAAGACTAATTGCAAGATAAGAATGCGCCATCGAGACAAATCTCTTGTTAGAGCTGGAATAGTCGTAAAAACAAGTACCAATGTAAGAGACAAAATATAAAGTGACTCGAGACGGCAAAGAAATAATGCGCCCCAGAGAATCCCTACGAGCCATTGCTCATTGGAATTCATAGACGGTTGAAGTTTTGATCCTGCAACAAGTGTCAAAAGACCCGATAAAAATAAAGTTTCCGCAAGAAGTTCTGAAGTAGGCATCAAAGCAAAATAAAGTTGGGGATAAAAGAAGAAACAAACGACAGGTACTGAGATCCCCAACAACCATCCTCCGAGTACGCGAGCAAGAAAAAATAAGCTGAGCAATTTCAAAGCGAAAAACACGCTCAGAATATTCAAGAATGAGTGTTGACCTAACGACTGAATTCCCAAGGCTAGCCAGATAGGAAATAAGTGATAAAAAGAAAAAACAATTGTTCCTTTTGAAGAATTACTCAGCCGCGCACCACCGGGGAAACGGATTTTTTCACCGGTTGTATCTGTTACAAAACGATTATCAAAAACCTGATTCCGTTCCTGTGGCGTCATTTCAAGAACAAGAGGATCTTCGTAGGTCAAACTTCCGGAGTTGGCGAGTCGAAAGGCTGAACCGATATATACGGATGCATCATCCGCCTGTATCACTGCTTCAAAAGGTTTCGCGATTTTTCCTAACCCGAAACAAACGCATCCGAATATCAAACAACACACAAGGTAGTAACTCAATTGTAAAAGCCTCAAACCTCGTTTGCGGAAATATTTTGTTACGAAATAAACGACAGCCGGAATTAAAAAGGCAATGAAGATTATTTCCAGCTCAAAAAATCCCGCTAGAGCAATGAAGAAAAGGACTATGGAAGCAAAACCAAAGCCGGTCAGGAACGTCTTAAAATATTCTACGAGCCGTAAACTCAGCGTTCCGGATCTGTCTTCGTTTTTGGGAGAAATAAGATATCGCACACTCCATCCGGCCATGCCGATGGAAGCAATCAATAGAAGAAATTTTAGGAACGTCATTCAGCTACAAAAAGTATTTTTTCCCCAGACTTTGTAGAACTGGCGGGAATTTCACTTAGATATAGCACAGAATATAGCATGGAAAAGAAGAGGAGCACAAAGGACTATGCTAGTTTCGTTGAATGGCAAAAAGCCAGGAAAGGAGGTCCGGTTCGGCAAATGCCGGCGTCCAACTATCATGATCAGCATCGGGATAGACTGTAAAGCGGGGATTTGCACCAGCCGTTTTTAGAGCGTTCACCATGATTTCTGAAGAAGACAGTGGAACAACGTCATCTTTTGCGCCATGGAAAATCCATAACGGCACTTTCTTCGCATATTTTTGTACCGTTTTAGGATGTCCTCCGCCGCAAATCACAAAGGCTGCAGCAAACAGATCCGGTTTTCGAGAAAGCAATTCGAATGTTCCCATACCCCCCATGGATAAGCCACCAACGTAAACTCGTTGTTTATCAACGTATGGTTTTGTTAGCAAGGAATCAATCAAACCTATCAATAACCACATCGCTTTTGTGGGCTCACCGTTTTCACGAAACACAAAATTCCGCTTCTCCCCATTTTGGGATTGGCGATCGACATTTGACCAGTAACTATCCAATGGACACTGTGGAAAAACAACAATAGCCGGATACTTCTTTCGCACCGCATCCTTTAGAAATAAACTTGCGCCATGAGTTAGTTGCAACTCATTATCATTGCCACGTTCACCGGCGCCATGCAGGACAAATAACAACGGATATTTGTGATCCGCAACAAAGCCATCGGGAAACAGAATTCGATAAGGCAGCGCTTCATCACGAATTGTAAAAGTTTTTCGATCAAACGAAACGTCGGAGCGAAGAGTCAGTAGAAATGAGAATATAAAAAGCACAATAAGGATTGCGGCTCGTTTGTTGAACATACGTATTACATTATTATTATTTCACTCAAAATAAACCTATCATTACAAGTTTTGGGACAAAATAATTTGATGGCTCAAAAACTTCCGCCCGGACCCAAAGGCAATTGGCTGCTAGGAAATTTACCTGAATTCCGGCGTGACATTCTAGGCATGTTCTTGCAATGCGCAAAAGAATATGGAGATGTCGTACGGTTCAGAATTCCAAACTTGCACTCCTACTTAATTCTACATCCTGATGACATTGAGTATGTACTTGTTACCGCAAATCGCAATTTCAAGAAGCATAAAATTTGGCGCCATCTTACAAGCTTGTTTGGGACAGGCTTGCTAACAAGTGAAGGGGATTTTTGGATCCGGCAGCGCAGACTTGCGCAACCCGCATTTCATAAAAACAGAATTGCGTTGTACGGAGAAATAATGGTCGAGTACACAAAGCGTATGCTCGGGCATTGGCAGGATGGGCAAACACGTGATGTGCACGAGGATATCATGGCACTCACAATGCAAATTGTTGCCAAAACACTCTTCAATGCCGACGTAAGTAAAGAATCAAAAGATGTGGGCAATGCAATGGAAGTCGTTATGCAGGAATTTCAATCCCGCTTTGGAAGACCATTTTTTCTTCCAGAGTCTATTCCAACACCTGGCAACATCCGATTCAAAAAAGCTATCAGAAAATTTGATGACATGATCTACAGCATTATCAAGAGCCGTAGAAGTACCAAAGATGAAACTGGCGATTTACTTTCCATGCTGCTGAATGCTCGTGATGAAGATGGGAGCGGTATGACAGATACTCAGTTGCGAGACGAAATCATCACACTCTTTTTAGCAGGTCACGAAACGACAGCGATCGCACTGTCATGGACGTTGTATTTGCTATCACAGCATCCAGTTGTTAGATCGAAACTATTGGAGGAGTGCGGAAATGTGTTGGAAGATCGGAACGCTTCTGTCGATGATTTAGCAAACCTCAAATATGCGGAGATGGTCATCCTGGAATCAATGCGTCTTTATCCCCCGGCTTATGGATATGGACGCGAAGCGATAAGCGATTGTGAAATCGGTGGGTATCATGTTCCAGCAGGAACAACAATTTTCTTAAGTCAGTATGTCACGCACAGAGATCCACGATTCTTTGAAAATCCATTGGAATTTCATCCGGAACGATGGGCAGATGATTTACTGAAAAGGATTCCGAAGTATGCATATTTTCCGTTTAGCGGAGGACCACGTCAATGTATCGGAAATTCCTTCGCAATGATGGAAGCTGTATTGCTGATGGTAACAATTCTTCGTGCATTTCAACTCGATCTCGTTCCAAATCATCCGGTCGTATTGCAGCCATCCATTACATTGCGGCCAAAGTACGGAATGAAAATGATTTTGAAGAAACGAGATGCTGAAGTTGCGTCTTAATATTGAATAAGCGAATGGACTTCGTAATTTGTGAGACGTTTTCGCCCGTTTAAGAACATCAATTCGACTACAAAAGCAAAACCTGCAACTTTAGCCTGAAGTTTTTCCATGAGTTGTGCAACAGCTTGAGCAGTTCCGCCGGTTGCCAAAAGGTCATCAACGATTAAAACCGTTTGCCCAGGTTCGACAGCATCACGGTGAATTTCCAGACTGTCAGTTCCATATTCGAGCTCATAGGAGACGCGTTCCGTTATGGAAGGAAGTTTTCCGGGCTTTCGAACAGGAATAAAACCAGCGCCAATGTGATACGCAAGTGGACTTCCAAAAATAAATCCACGCGATTCTATCGCGACAACTTGATCAATTTTTTGATCCTTGTAACGTTCAGCCAGTAGATCCACTGTACAACGCAACGCTTCAGGATTCTTCAACAGAGTCGTAATATCTTTAAAAATAATTCCTTGCTTCGGAAAATCAGGCACATCGCGAATGCATTCTTTCAGGTCCAATTCACCCTCCAATCAGTTGATCAAAATGTAATTCTAAAATCTGCGTATTTCCCGTCAGGCGTTTCTTCATCAATTCTAACGTTTGTAACTTCCGACATTCCCGGGCCTTTATGCAAAGATTTTTCTAGTTCTCGAATTAAATCCTCTTCTCCTTCCGCATAAACTTCAACGCGTCCATCTCTTAGATTTCTCACAAAACCTTTTATTGAACCTATCCGTTGAACTTCACGCATCACAAAATAGCGGAAGCCTACACCCTGAACGTCACCCGAGATGAAATATCTTCGAGCTCGCATACTCTTTGAACCGCAAAGACACAAAAAGAATGGTCGGGGCGAGAGGATTTGAACCTCCGGCCCCTTGGTCCCGAACCAAGTGCGCTACCAAGCTGCGCTACGCCCCGTACCAAAAATTACCGCAAAGACACAAAGAATGGTCGGGACGAGAGGATTTGAACCTCCGACCCCATGCACCCCAAGCATGTGCGCTACCAGGCTGCGCTACGTCCCGACACTTACAATTTCGAATAAAATTAACCGCAAAGACACAGAACCTGAAATCGTAAGACTGGAAATTATACGTCTATTAAGAAGGTAGTCAAACTGAAGGTTTATTTCCCGTTGCGGTCCAATAAGGTGAGGATTTCCTGCAATTCCCACCGAATTTTTCGTAAATTTTGTACGACTTCATCACGATCCATCGATGAATCGATGCTGCCATTGAGTTTTGCAATTTCCCGCTTTAATTGCTTTCGCGCTCCTACAATCGTGTAACCTTCTTCATATAAAAGCTTTTTGATTAAATAAATCGTCTCAATATCACGAGGTCGATAGATCCGTTGTCCCATCGCATTCTTCTGAGGAGCCAGATCTTCAAATTCTGATTCCCAGTAGCGCAAGACATACGGCTCCAGTTGAAGCATCTCGCAAACCTCTCCAATCTTAAATATTTGCTTCTCTGGAACTTTAAAGGCCATCAACGACATGAATTATACCCTAAAACCTTGCATCACTGGAACTTCCGGCCAAATCGTGTTCCATAAAATCAATGTTAAAAACGGTATGTCTCCAAGTCAATGGCTTATCATGTTAAACGTGATTGAGATTCAGGAAAGATTTTGCAACGTAGGAGGCCTTCGGATTCATTATTTGGAGCGGGAAAGCAATAATGATCCGAATACTGTAGTTTGTCTTCATAGTTTTTCGTCGGGTGCTTTTTTGTGGCGGGAATGGATGTCTTCCATCAAATTCAACGGAAGAATTGTCGCTCCTGACTTGCCAGGAAATGGCAGTTCATCTCTTCCTCTGGAAGAGCCGGGGTTGAACTACCATGTACGATTCTTGAATGAGTTTCTGCAAGCGATCAATGTTCAACAGTTCATCGGCGTCGGTTGCTCTATGGGGAGTAACATATTGGCCGCCTTCGCCTTAGATTCACCGGAAAAACTGAAGCATCTTATATTAACCAGCCCGGTGGATGACACTGCGACTCTGAACCCATTTTGGAAGATTGCTGCACAACCCGGAATAGGCGAAATGATTACGAAGATTTTTCCAGTTTCAAAAAAAGCGCTTCATAGACAACTCTCAAAAAACTTCTTTCGTTCTGAATTGCTGACTTCCGAACTCATATCCGAATGGTGGGATTCCTTTCAAACAGGACACGTGCGGCGCTGGATTCCAAAGGCGCTCCGAGCGCCCAAAACAGTAATTCATTGGCAAGGTATTTATACGCCCTCTATTTTAGTATTTGGGAAAAATGACCCTGTTGTAAGCAGTAAATTTCGGGCAAGACTGCAATCATCGATGAAAATGGCTAAGTATCATGAGTTCAATGAGTGTGGCCATTACCCACATTTGGAGTATCCGGAAAAATTAGAAGAGCTAATCCTGGCGATTTAGGGCCTTGGCGGTTGAATTTAATTTACGCGGGAAGTATATTCGCGCATAATTTGCAAATATTGCTGGATCACTTCAGCGTCTTCAGAATCTGGGGCCATCGAAAGAAAAACTTCAAAATCTTCAAATGCATTCTTAAAGGCTTTCATCTGGTAATGAATAATTCCACGATCGCGCACTTCTTCGGGATTCCCGGGATTGAGCATCACCAGACAATCGAGAACATTAATTAATTTGGGATAGCTATCAATGTCAAGATAAATGCGTTTCAGATTGCGAAGCATTCGGCAAATGATTTCTTTCTTATTCACACCATCCAAATATCTTTCGTCAAAATCCATTTCACCTTCGGTAAGCTGGGCTAAGAATTCCTTACATCCACCAGCCGTCATAATGTTTCCTTTGTGAAATGCATCTATATAAAGTGGTTTCCCTTCTGCGATGACTCGAACCAGAAAATGCCCGGGAAATGCAACTCCGCAAGCTTTCAACCCTAACGACCAGGCAAGTTCCAGATAAATTACCGAAAGTGAAATGGGGATTCCGGTGCGCCTTTCAATAACATCATTCAAGAAGCTGTTACGTGGATCGTAATAGTTGTCCAGGTTGCCGGAAAAATTTAACCTTTCAAATAACCATTCATTCAAACGTTCTAACTGAAGATGCACTGACAACCCGCTGCATTTCTCTTTTACTTTGCGGCTCCATAACCTCAATACATTTGTATAGTAAGGAACGTCAAGGTCTGGATATTCATCACAAGCGATCTTGAGAGCTGCTTCAGAAAGGCTAACTTTTGATTCCGGTCTTATTGCCAGATCTTTAAAGTAGTCTGATTGTGTAATCATTACTGAACATCATATACACATTTCAAGTTGCAACCAATAGCTCCCTTTGCAATGCGGGATGGGAGAGGCGGGATACTGGATGCAAAGAACACTTTGAATTTCGGGGATGATATGAGTACAATGTGCCCTTATGGAAAAAGTAGAAATCAGATCTTTACTTGAAGCATTAATGTTCACTGCTACCGAACCTTTAACGTTGGATCACTTTTTGTCGGTGATTCCTGATGTTGAAAAAAACACGATTCAGGAAGTATTGGCTGAACTTCGGCAGGATCTTGAAACGCGCGACAGCGGTTTCGTATTACGTGAGGTCGCAAGTGGGTACCAGCTTTTTACTCATCCACGATGGGACTCACACATTCAGTCACTATTCTCAAAGCCTCTTGTTATTCGTTTGTCACGCTCAGCACTTGAAACACTGGCTATTGTTTCGTATAAACAACCCATTACGTTACCCGAAATTTCTGAGATCCGTTCGTGCAATGCTGCAGGCGCTTTGAAGACACTGCTTGAATGCAACTTCATAAAAGTTTTGGGTAGAAAGCGTGTTGTCGGACGCCCGTTCCTATATGGCACAACCAGGGAATTCTTAATCCATTTTGGATTGAAGGATCTTTCTGAAATGCCTCAGCTTCAGGAATTTGAAGAATTAATCGGCGAAAGATTAAAGCCTGAAATCTTCCATACACAGGCTGAATCAAATCTTGAGCTTGAGCCGGAATCGGAATTGCAGCAAGACTCGATACCTTTGGAGACACCTGCGGTCGAAGAGGATGATTTTTTCGAGGCTCCTTTCGAAGAGACTGACAACAACGAGTCCCGGTCTGACGAATAAGTTCATTGCACGTCCCGCTTTTTTCGATGAAATTAGATCAAGAAGATGCAAGTACGACTTCAAAAACTTCTATCCCAAGCCGGAGTTACCTCCAGACGAAAGGCGGAGGAATTTATTCGTCAAGGAAGAGTCCGCGTAAACGGCAAAGTTGTTCATGAACTTGGAACAAAAGCGGATCCGGATCGTGATGAAATTCATTTTGATGGCAAAAAGATTGAACCCAAACAGCCTAAAATTGCTGTTCTATTAAATAAACCAGATGGCTACATTACTTCCCTTCACGATCCTGAGGGCCGGCCAACAGTAGTAAAATTAGTGGATAGTCTTCCTTTTCGTCTGTATCCCGTTGGACGCCTGGATTACCATACGGAAGGCTTACTGATCCTGACAAACGATGGCGATCTGGCACAACAAATTGAACATCCATCGCATTCAATCGAAAAAGTCTACATCGCAAAGGTCAAGGGCATTCCACATCCGAACGAAATTAAGAAACTTCGTGAAGGGATCGTAATCGAACGCCGCAAGACTTTACCCGCAAAAATACAGATTGTGCATACAAAAAAAAATGCGTGGATTGAAGTTGTCATTCGCGAAGGAAGACAAAATCAGATTCGAAAGATGTTCGATGAAGTCGGACATCCTGTGCTAAAACTCAAGCGTATTGCGATCGGAACTTTAAGGGATGATAGCCTTAGACCTGGCGAATTCAGAATTCTGAAAACATCGGAAATACGAAAATTGCTTGAAGGTTCTTCACCTAAAAAAAGGAAGCAAACATGAGTTCACGCTTTACAGTTTCAGCAAATATTCTCAAGATCGAACCTTATCTTCCAGGCAAACCTGAAGAAGAATTGATGCGCGAACTTGGCTTAAGCCATGTTATCAAGATGGCTTCCAATGAAAATTGTCTCGGGCCTTCTCCAGCAGCAGTCGAAGCAATCACACTTGTTGCGAATCGCATTCACCGTTATCCAGACGGCGGTGGTTACTATTTGAAAAAAGCGATCTCAGAAAAATCAGGCTTTCCACCTGAAAACATTGTTTTAGGGAACGGATCAACAGATTTGATCGATATGCTGGCGCGAACATATCTGCAGCCCGGCAGCAAAAGCATAATCGGAGATCAGACTTTCTTGATGTATCGCGTTGTGAGTATGGCAATGAATGCGGAATGCAAAGCTGTCCCGATGATTCAGTTCGGTTACGATCTTAACGGAATTCTTGATGCAATAGACGATCGCACGCGCATTATTTTTCTTGCAAATCCAAATAACCCCACAGGCACTTATTTCAGCAGAGATGTGTTTGAATCCTTTTTGCATAAAGTTCCATCTCATGTTCTTGTAGTTCTGGATGAAGCGTACTTTGAATATGTTGAGAATGAAGATTATTTTACAGGGCTGGATTTTCTGAACGACTTTCAGAACTTGATTGTACTGCGTACCTTCTCAAAAATTCATGGGCTTGCAGGCATCAGGCTGGGTTATGGGATAGCCTCCGAAGAAATTATTTCAAATCTAAATAGGGTACGCTCACCTTTCAATACAAGTGTTATGGCTCAAACAGCGGCAAAGGCCGCGTTAGAAGATCACGATCATATCGAAAAATCAAAAGAGCACAATCGATTACAAAAGAAGATTTTGGAAGACGGATTTAACGACTTAAAAATACCTTTTATTCCTTCAGTTTCAAACTTCATCTTGTTGCTTATACAAGATGCAGATCAAATCTACAAAGAGTTGCTGCTTCACGGAATTATCGTTCGCTCAATGAAATCACTGCATTGTAATGACGGACTTCGCATCACAGTTGGTAAAGAGGAAGACAATCTCGCCCTCCTAAAAAACTTGAAGCTCGTTCTATAGTCACGCCCTCGCCTCATTTTTATCGTCGCGAAAATAGATATTTCTGTCTTGACAGAAATTACGGAACACAGTATAATATGAAAAGTTAAAGGAGACTGAAAATGAGAGCAGTTCTTCTTCGATGTCCGTACTGTATGAGCGGATTCGATCCGGGCGACGCGATCATTCGTTGCAGCCGCTGCTCTGCTTCACATCATCGAATTTGTTGGGACGAAATTCATCATTGCAGTGTTTTTGCTTGCAATGGTTCAATGAAGATTTATCGCTCTAGTGTGCCTCCCTGGGTTGATGCTGCTCCGCCATTGTTGCTGATACTTTTTGTAATCTATCCTGCATTCTTCATGACTTTCCAATTTTTATGGTTTCCTGCAATCATTTGTTGCGTTTGGTCGACATTTCGTATTTTTGACAACACTTCAAATTCAATTCGCGACACTTTACCGATTTATCGTTGTCTCTTTTCTTTCGTCTTGAATATTTCAGGGATTACAGTAAGCATCCTTCACTTAGTGGAACAGTGAAAATAAAATTCGCGGACTTAATTTGGCCGAAAGGAACAATCGGTAGAAGTGAATATATTTTCTGGGGCATTGTACTTTTTACGGTCAAATACAATATCGATCGCCTCATCGCAAGGTATTTTTTTGCCAGAGATTGGGGGGTCTGGGAATATCTTTTTCCGAGATCACGAAACCTGCCAACGGCAGAAAACCGCGTTTTTTTTACGGCATTAGTGATTGCCGCACTGCCGTTTATCTGGAGTGGCTGTGTTCTGACGATCCGCAGATTACGGTCTGCTGGTTTACCTGTGTGGCTTGTTGTTTTATTTTTTGTGCCGGTGTTGAATTTGTTCTTATTCGCAATTCTTTTCATTCTTCCACCTGCCGAAAATAGAGTTCATGTCACTCGCAAGAATCTTGCCTGGCGTTTGAGTGATTTAATTCCGAAAGGCAGATTTGGAAGTGCACTACTTGCCGTAGTATTGAGTGGCATTTCAGCGATTGCCTTTACGCGATTTAGCGTTCATACGTTAAATCAGTATGGTTGGGGCCTTTTTGTAGGCTTGCCATTTTGTTTAGGTTTAACTTCAAGCTTAATTTACAGCTATCATCAAGAACGCAAGTGGGGAGAGTGCGTTCTTGTAGCGCTTTTAGCAATATCGATCGCAGGTGGATGCTTATTTCTCGTTGCGTTCGAAGGAATGATTTGCATCTTCATGTCTGCTCCTTTGATGGCAGTCCTTGCTCTAATCGGTGCAACAATCGGACACTTACTTCAATTTCAACCAGGATCTGAAGATAAAATCTATTGCGTATCGAACCTGCTTGTTATTGCAATCATGGCAGTTCAATCGACTGCCGAACCAAAACCCGCTTTATTTTCAGTTACTACAACGATGGAAATCCAGGCGCCTGCACAAACTGTTTGGAAGAATGTAGTTTCATTTTCTGAACTGCCACCCCCCAGAAGAAATGATTTTCCGCGCCGGAATCGCTTACCCAACACGCGCTGAAATTCAAGGCACAGGAGTTGGAGCCGTCAGACACTGCATGTTTTCTACAGGCGCATTTGTCGAACCTATTACGATCTGGAATGAGCCTTCTCTGCTGCGCTTTTCAGTAGAACAAAATCCTGCCCCGATGGAAGAATGGACAATGTATGAAAAGATTCATCCACCACATTTGGAAGGATTTTTTGTTTCGCAGCAAGGGGAGTTCAGGCTGATCCAGGTTTCACAAAATATGACTTTGCTGAAAGGAACGACCTGGTATCATCACAATCTCTGGCCGGAATCGTACTGGAAAGTATGGAGTGATTTTGTAATTCATACGATCCATCGCCGGGTATTGCGCCACATAAAATTAACCGCAGAGTCGCAGAGTGTTAACGAATAAAACTGCGGTCCCGGGCTAACTGAAAGCAGGAAGTCAGTTCATCTTTCGTAAGAATTTCATTTTTCAACAAAAGATCTATTTCGTAGCGCAAATTTGTATGGGAAAGGTATGGGTTATCCGTGTTGATCGTAAAGGGAACTTCAGCCTGTTGAAATGTTTGAAGTGTTGTGCGCAGATGATTCATATCCTTTACAGCATGAGTTTGAAGATTTGAAGTAGGACAAACTTCCAGACAAATCTTTTTTTCACGGAGAGTCTTCATCGCCTCATCGCTATTGACAGCCTGAATTCCATGGCCTATTCGATGAGGTTTTGCTATCTCTATCATCTCAAGAATCTCTGACGCCGGGCTTGCTTCGGATTCTCCAACGTGAACAGTGATTCCTAAACCTGTATCACGTACAGTTGAAAACAGATCGGCATAATCACCCGATCTTTTCCGAAAATCTGAATCTGCAGATTCAGGGCCTGCAACATCAAGCCCAACGACACCACGCTGACGATACATCATCGCTTTATGCGCAATGATCTGATTCACTTCAAATGGAAATTCTCGCGCCAGACAAAAAATGATACCTGCACGAACCTGATAATCCAGCACGACTCTATCAAGACCTCGAAGAGCAGCATGGATGATATGATCCAGGTCCTGTTCTCCTCCGCGATTCCTCTTCATTGGATTAAACCGCAGCTCAAGACACGTAACGTTCGAACTTCGAAATTCTTTGCTGATAATTTCGTAAACGCATCGCTCAACAGCTTCCGGTGAACTCTGAATTTTTTCGGTCCAGTGAAAATAATCCAGATAATCGTCAAGCGAATGAATTTTTGCCGGGTCAATCGTAATAAATTGTGCAAATTCCCAGTAATTTGCGACAGGAAGCTTAAATCCCTGCTGATGAGCCAGGGACCACAAGATATGAGGCGCTACTCCGCCTCCCAGGTGGATGTGAAGGTCGGTCAGTTCAATGCCTAGAGCATTCCTCGTCTGCGAAAGAATCGTCATTATTTAGGCTCAACCGCAAGGCACAGAGTTAATCATAGCAAAATTAGGAATTTCTAATTTTTTTTTCAATGTCACAAATGGCTATCTCAAGGATATAAGAGGGCCGTTCCAGGAATGAACAGCCTATTTGACGCTTTTTTAGTACAAAAAATTGTTCAGCAGGCATGAACCTTTTCCCTATTTGCATCGTCTAACACCAATGAAATACATAAGGAGGTTCGTTCATGTTGAAAAGAATATCAATACTAATGGTTGCTGTATTCCTCGTTTCTGGTTTTGCATATGCAGCAAAGGCCACTGTAGAAGGTACAGTTGAGAAAATGAATAAGGACTCCATTACACTGCAAGTGGGTGGAGAATCGAAGACGTTTACGTTTCAGAAAAGTATGAAAGTAACTGTAAATGGAAAGCGTCCATCTACACTTACAGTAAAGCCCGGAGACAAAGCAGCAGTTTGGGCAGACAAAAATAACACGGCAGAAAAGATTGATGTCACACCACAAGGTGATTCCGCCGCAGGTTCGAATTAAGAGAGAGAGAAATGTAGGGGCGTCCGTTGTGGTCGCCCCTACTATTTACTATGGCGCGGGTTGAATGTCTTTTGAACTGATATCCAACGTAAGCATGAATCCGTTTGAATTTTTGAACTCAAACGCTTTTGGACCTACGCGATAGGCTTCCACTGTATTTGGCATCAAGACGAAGCCATCATTACGTGGAGCGCCCCAATATTTCAAATTCTTAATAACTACCGGGTCCTTTGTATTGGATTGTTCCACACGTTTTAATCGGACTTCGGCAGTTTTACCGCCATCAAGTAACGCAACAGCAGTGTCATTGTTGAATTCCCATTTATCAATAACACCTTCAGCGGTTGTGAGTGAGTTCCATTTCACCGGGAAAAGATGAGCCAACATTGCAGCGATTCCATCGCGCTGTTCTTTGGCGAGTTGCTTATCAAAATAAACTACAGCCCAATCCATTTGACCTTTGGAAAAATCTCCACCAAGATCGGTAGCGATCCAGAATTTAGCGCCGTCTAAATTCACACTTCCGTAATGGCCTTTGTTAATTTTGTAAGCATTGTTTGCCCGGCAAAAATGTTTTGTTCCGCCGCTTCCATGATCATGGTGTCCTGCAGGTGCAGTGTTGAAATAACACGGGCAAAACATCGGACAGCTGCACGCTTCAATGACTGTAGCGTTCATATGCCAATCGGGTGAAGCCGCTGCCATTTTGTCTCCGGCATATACAGCCATCGCAAAAAGACAAAGAAAAGCTGTGATTAGAGTTCTTGGTTTAAACATACGTTCCTCCTGAGTTAGCAAACAGAGTCGTTTCAGGTTGTTGCCAAGCGTTACTAAACGTTATTTTGCAACCGGAACGAACTTGCCGCCTTTGATTTGAAAGATTTCCGGGCGAATATCAACATCGCCGTTGGAATCAAAACTGACATCACCGATGATGCCACGCATACTTACATCTGCAATTCTATCGCGCAGATCCACAGGATAATTCGCACTCTGTTCAATGGCCTTTGCTACAATTCTTAATGCATCGTAAGCAAAAGCGGCATCAATATCAGGTTTTGTATTGAACTTCGCACGATACGCTTTTACAAATTCCTGAATCTTCGGATCCGGGCTTTCCGGATTGTAGTGAGGCTGAGGATAAACAACACCCTCTACAATATCCGCTGCAGTTTCAAGAACCATCGGTTGAACTAATCCTTCGACACTGATAATTTTGGACTCAACTTTTTGTTTGGCGATTTCCTTGAGTATGTTTGTAATTTCCGCATAGTATCCGATGACATATATGGCATCAGGTGGATTCCCTTTGAGTTGTTTTACAGGCGCAACAAAATCCGTAGCATCCTGCGGGTATGCATGTTCCATTTGGATTGTCCCACCAAGACCGGTAAATCGCTCCTTAAAAACACTCATCAGCCCCTGGCCGTACTCATTATCGATGAAGAAAATCGCTACATCGCGAACATTCATGCGCCGGACTGCATATTCGGCCATCACGCGTCCTTCAAGAGCATCGGAAGGATAGTTACGGAAAACATATTGACCGGCCCCCGACAATTTCGGTGAACTGGCTGTCGGAGATAGTAGCACTACCTTTTCAGCTTCACAGACAGGTGCGAGTGCTAAAGCAGTACTGCTTGTTACTCCGCCAATGATTAACGGAACTCTAGCTGTTTTTACTAAATTCTTCGCTTTTTCAACAGCTTTATTATCATCGGTTCCATCATCTTCAATAATGACGTCTATATTCTTTCCTTCACTCTCACCTCTCCGCTTAATACCGCCGGCGGCATTAATTTCATCTAACGCAAGCATTAACCCGTTCTTGACATTTCTTCCATACGCTTCCATTGATCCGCTTAAGGGAAGCACGGCTCCAACTCTGTAAATCTTTGCTTCCTGTTTACACGCGGGGATTATGAAAGTAAGTAGAAGAAGAAACACAACGAGTCCATACTTAACCTTCATTAGCAGCCTCCTGATTTTGTTTCTTCAAAAAATATCAATACCGATTTTTTCAATATGTTGTAGGAACCATTCCCGGCCATCCCAGGAAAAATCCTGAAGCAATAGCGGCAATGATCAAAATAGTCCAAATGATCATCACATTTCTCAGGCCTTCACCTGAATGAAGCCATCCCCAGATAAAAGCATATAAACCGCAAACCAGTCCTAGAATCCCTGTCAGAACTCCTGACTTAAACATGCGAATCAAAACCATAATCCAGCACACTAAAGCTCCGAGGCCGATAATGGATGAGATGGATGTGGCGAACATTTGCCCTCCTGATTTTCTTTTGCATTAAAGTTAAACCACACACGTGGGGTTTTATCAATACCAAAGAATATTGAACCAAAATCAGGTATTTGGGTCTGGATTGTTGGAGTAATGAATTATTGGATTATTCCCAACCGAGGGATTTTCTAGCGTCTTCGCTCATTTTTTCGGGAGTCCAGGGTGGGTCGAAGACCATTTCCACTTTAGCTTCCTTTACGCCGGGAAGCCCCATCAGCTTTGTCTTTACATCTTCTGCAATCATCGGTCCCATGCCGCAACCAGGAGCCGTTAAAGTCATCTTAACGTTCACTTTGTCGTCTGCCCAATCTACGTCATAAATGAGCCCTAAATCCAAAACATTGACTGGGATTTCGGGGTCATAACATTTCCTAAGGACCTCATCAATTTGTTCACGTGTCAACATAATTTCTCCTAAGACCTCATGATTATCGTTTTGGCTATCCCACCTGTCAACCCAGGCTCTTTTTACCGCAGAGACACAGAGCTAAAAAGGATACCGGATTTTGCCGCCGGTAATTGTGTACCGCACTTTCATATCAATCAGCTTGGACGGCTTGCCAGTCAAAATGTTTTCCGGCAACACAACCATATCGGCAAATTTACCTATGCTGATTGAACCTAGCTCCTTTTCCCTGAATGCGGCATAAGCAGCATCCATTGTGAACATTCGAAGTGCTTCTGTTGGAGTAACAAGCTGTTCTGGATGCCATCCTCCTTCCGGTTTTCCTTGATGATCCTGACGCGTAATCGCGGCATAAATTCCCCACAATGGATTGATCTCTTCCACCGGTGCATCAGAACCACCCGCAATGATTGTTTTTTGATCCAGCAAAGAACGCCATGCATATGCGCCTTTTACGCGTTCAGGACCTAATCGATCGGTAGCCCAGGGTCCATCCGATGTTGCGTGAATTGGCTGCATGGATGCAATCACATCGAGCTGACTAAGACGCGGAATATCTGAAGGAGCGAGAACTTGAACATGTTCAATGCGCCAACGCATCCCTTTAACGCCAACTTTTTCGTACGCATCAAGGACTTTTCTATTTGCGCGATCGCCGATTGCGTGAATTCCAACTTGAATGCCAGCTTTCTTTGCACGCTGCAATGCATCCATCAGCACTGCATCTTGTGCCAGGATGAGTCCGGAATTCTTCGGATCATCTGAATAAGGTTCCAATAAGGCGGCACCGCGTGAACCGAGCGCGCCATCCATATACATCTTCATGCTACGCACATCTAAATAAGGACCGTAATTTGATGGGCCTTGATTTAAAAATGCATCTGCGAAAGGCGAACCATGGCTGACCATTGAATAAATCCGGACCGGCAATTCGTTTGAAGAAGCAAGCTCTTTAAACGCCTCCAAAACTTGACCACTTGTGCCTGCATCTTGAATCATCGTAATGCCTTTGGATGCGGCTTCTTGCAATGCAACTTTTGTGAAGTTCAGCAAATCTTGTTTTGTTGGCGGTGGTACGACACGCTCAACGAGCCCTGCAGCAAGATCAACCAAAACGCCAGTCGGATTTCCCTTATCATCGCGAACAATTTTTCCGCCATCAGGATCTTTGGTTGCTGCTGAAATCTTCGCAAGTTTTAAAACTTCGCTACTCACCCAAATGGCATGTCCATCAATGCGTTCTAGAACGACTGGATGTCCCGCTGAAACAGAATCAAGATCGGCGGCAGTGGGAAATTCTTTTGTAGGCCAATCATTTTGATCCCAGCCACGCCCCAAAATCCAGCCAGCTTTTGAAGTTGTTTTCGCGCGATCACCAACCTTTTTCAAGATCGAATCTTTATCCGCCGTTCCTACCAGATCGAGGGTCGAACGGGACTGGCCCAACCCAACAATGTGCGCATGACCTTCAATCAATCCGGGATAAACAAACGCTCCGGCAAGATCCAACACTTTTGTGTTCTTGCCTGCCCATTTTGAAGCATCAGATGTGTTTCCTACCCAAATAATCTTTTCACCTTTGACGGCAACCGCAGAAGCTTCCGGAATTGAAGCGTCCATTGTTATAACGGTGCCATTCTCAACAGAAGATCTGCTTCCTCAGCTGAGGCATTAAAAGAAAATACCAAAAGCAAAAGTACAAACCATTTTTTCATTCAATCCTCACTATTGCGGACCAGAGGCTGCGCTCCCTTTTTTTTCAAGCAGAAGCAAATCGGAATCTTTAATTCTATAACTTCGCAACGGACGAAAGTTTTTCATTTCGTCAGGATACCATTCTGTAAATTTTGTCAGCTCATCTCCAAGTCCATAACGCCACATCAAAAGATGTGTGATTCCAAACTCTTCAAATGGGTTATCCGAATTGACAAAATCTTTCCAAACAGGCACCGCACGTAGCTCATTCTCAAGCACCAGCTCTGGAGCCCACTGTCCGGCTATGACTGCGTTGGGGATGCGATTTTGAAGATCATTTGAAATATTCAAGGCGTTGTATTCTGGTTTTATCATCCATTGAACGTAGTTCCGGCCGTCGGATAACAACATGCCTGAAAATAATAACAGAGGGACCCATTTCGTTCTTTGCTGCATCAGGCAGACCAGCCCCGCAATTGATAGGAGAACGAAAAGAATTGCATCAAACGTGCGGATTCCAAGTTGTGCTGGTATTTGATTCCATGCGAAGAAACGATCCGCAAGCACAAAACAAATTTGAATCACTGGAATTGCGGCGCCAAGCCACAACAAAGATCGATATTTCGCTTCACGAAATGTTTGTGCGAGCGATTCACGATAAATCACAGCCATACAAGCGAGCACTGCAAGTGGTGGAAACAGAGACGTGTAATACCGCAAAGGCCTGTAACGCCAGAGTGCAAAAAATAGAATCCCTGCGACAACCCAGAGCCACACTGCCCGTTCTGCCGGCTTGATCTCGCGAAAACGGATCGCTATGTACCACAACATGATGTTGCCAAAAAACAGAATGGCTGGAGTCTTCACCGCATATAAATAAAATGGCTGCAACACCATGTTTTTCATTACAGGGATCAAACCCCAGGTCTGCTGACTTTGTTGAGAAGAGTAAAACTTGTTGAAACCAGAAATGAGTTCACCATTTGGAATGACGTTCCAAAAATACCAGAGCCCTAATGCGAGCAAAACGCCCGAACCAAATGCAAGAACCCGTGGTCCTGGAATTCGATTCCAAATCAGAATGACTGCAGCAATCGGAACGAATGTATAAATCATGAAGTACTTTGTGATGAGTGCTGCAATCAAAAGGACTCCTGCAGCGAATGCAGCAGGAAGAGAATTGACGAACAATAATGCGAGGGCAGCCCCATGCAAGAGCAGCAGCAAAAGGATAAGGAATCCCCTAGCGCGATAAAACCAGCATCGGAAAGTTTAAAGAAACAACCGCAGAAATACCGAAAGCTGTACCAGCATCCCAATGTCTTTGCACGATGAAGATGTAGTAAACGCAAGTGCAAGAGCCAATAAAAGTCCAACAATCCTTACTTGAACTAACCCCAGCCCCTACTGAAAGACAAAATTTTGAAAGCCTGCAAAGACAAGCGTAACACGACACGACATCCCAATCATCTTGCAACGGTAAGTAAACAACGCCTCATTCCGCGCATTGTGACTCCAATAACCTTCGTCTGCAAAATATCCACCGCTCCAATCGAAATCAGCCGGAGGATCTGCAGTCAGATTGAACAATACGAAAGCCAAGTGTGAGTAAGAGCAGAATCAGCAGTAAACAGACCGCATCCATGTTATTTGTTCGCCAGAGCAACGCACAAGCCCTAAAAGCCTATGACATACACAATTACGCTTCGAAAGACTTCATAAAGCACATAAGTAGCGCCGGTACAAGACCAACGAACGGAGATCGTGTAACCAAGAATCGTTCGATATCCATAGAACAAACTGTAAGCAAAAATTGCTAATCCCAAAACGATTGTAGGTTTGTGAAGAAAGGGGACGCCAACAAACAGCCATGCGACACATAAAGGTGTTAAAGCATATGCAGCAACAATCATGCGTTGCTTTGATTCGACAGAAGATGATTTCCTGAAAAATGTGCAGTCCATGATGAAAGTACTGGCTGCCGAAAAGACGCATAAAACATCCATTGAACAATTGCCAATGGAATGGATCGTCCCACTGTGAGAGTCGTATGTTCAAATGGATAGTAATTCCAGATCTTGCCTGTAATTGTGTAATGAAACAAAAATCCCGCGAAGACAAAAAACGAAACCGTAAATGCGTACCGCAATGCCTCAAATGAATCTTCATTCTTGAGGTTTTGTTCCCAGAATTTTATTGGATCCGCAATTGCAGCGGAGACAGTTAGTGGGAAATTCATAATTATTTGATACCGAGTCTTCGAAGCATCATCTGCAGGCTTTGTCTATGAATTCCAAGCTCTGCAGCTGTGTGGCTGATATTGTCTCCATTGTCTCGAAGTTTTCGAGTCAGGTATTCCTTCATAAAATGCGTAGTGATCCGTTCCTTGGCCTGCTTGAATGGAAGATGCATCAGCTCATCTAAAAAGCCTTCATTGAAACTGGAACGAAGATTCAAATCTTCAGGAAGATCTTCGATTTTTAAAACAGGACGTGATGCGAGAACAACTGCCCGTTCAAGCATATTTACAAGTTGCCGAACATTTCCTGGCCAGTGAAATTCCATGATTTGTTTCATCGCATCAGGCTGGAAACCTTCAACGGTTTTATTGTGACGAGCGGCAAATTCTCTAATGTAGTGGTCTACAAGTACCGGAATGTCTTCGCGTCTTTCACGAAGTGGAGGAATTACGATGTCGATAACTTTCAATCTGTAATAAAGGTCTTGCCTGAAATTGGCACGTTCCATTTCGGCAAGCAGATCCTTATGTGTCGCTGAAATGATCCTGGCATCTACTTCCAGAGTTTCACTTCCGCCAAGCCGTTCAAATTTCTTTTCTTGCAGTACACGCAAGACTTTGGCCTGGGTATTCACGCTCATATCACCGATTTCATCGAGAAAAATTGTGCCTTCATGAGCGAGTTCAAATTTCCCTTTCCTTTGTTTGACTGCGCCGGTAAATGCTCCTTTTTCATGTCCGAATAGTTCACTTTCGATTAGATTTTCAGGGAGTGCAGCGCAATTCATAGTTATGAACGGTTTTCGTAAACGCGAACTGCGATGATGGATTTCCCGTGCGACGAGTTCTTTTCCTGTTCCGCTTTCTCCTTGAATCAAAACCGTGATATCGCTCTGGCTAACCTTTTCGATCAAATCAAAGACCTTGCGCATTGCAGCAGACTGCCCAAGAATTCTTCCTACACCCGTACGTTTTTCAAGTTCAGTGCGAAGCTGCGTATTCTCTTCTTTGAGTTGAAGCTTTTCTAAAGCACGAGCAACTGTAAGCCTCAAGTCTTCAATTTCATAAGGCTTTGCAATGTAGTCGTAAGCACCAAGTTTCATCGCTTCAACGGCAACTTTTTCAGAGCCATATGCAGTGATAACAATGACCAACGGTGAATGATTCTGCCTGGATGTTTCGGTCAAGAACGGTTAAGCCATCAATTCCTGGAAGATTGATATCAAGAATTACGACGTCAGGATTTAGTTGTGAAATCATTTGAAGAGCCTGATTTCCATCAGAAGCTTCCTGAATTGTAAGCTTGAACGGAGTTAATGCTTTTTTGATTCCGTAGCGTGATGCAGGTTCATCATCGACTACCAACAATTGAGCACGGTCCAATAGATTCTCCTAGATGTAGGGGCGGGTCTTTGCCCGCCCGGCTAAACGGCAGTATAAAAGTACGGGCGGGTCTGAGACCCGCCCCTACAAACATCTCTGCGGATTATCGCACAGCCTGTTGATTTTCCACAGGGAAGGTAATTGTAAATCGAGAACCAGTAGGCTTTACATTACTAACATTGATATCAGCTCCGAATTCGGAGAGTTTTTGCTTCACAACAGCCAGACCAAGCCCCGTTCCCTTTTGCTTCGTTGTAAAAAATGGATCAAAAATACGGGTCAGCATTTCCGGACGGATTCCCGGACCGCTATCAGCAATATGGACTTCAAGATGCTTTCCATTTTTTTGATAGTCAATTTGAATATCTCCTCCTGAAGGCATGGCTTGAAGTGCATTCAAAAGCAAATTCAAAAAAACATCTTGAAGTGCAAACGTACTGGCAAACACAGACGGAATATTGCCGTTGTAATTGTGATGGATCTCAACATTTTGTGTTCTTGTTTCATTTTGCAAAACCTTTATTACCCGCTCCATGATTTCCACAACCGAAATCTCTGTCGTATCCTGCGAAGAAGAACGCGCAAATTGAAGCAGCTGATTTACTGAGTAATTCAAACGGTCTACTTCATTCACAATGACTTCGAGATCTTGCTTCAATGCTTCATCGTGTGTTTGCTCTTGAAGCGATTGTGTAATGCTTTTGATTGAGCTGAGTGGATTCTTGATTTCATGTGCGAGCGTAGCTGCCATCTGACCGATGGATGCCATCCGTTCTTTTTTTGCAACTTCTCGTTCTAGCTTCAGTTTATCTTCCATCAACAAAGCAGAAGCGACACTCATTGCGGTCTGCGCCACCAAACTCTGTAACATGTCGAGTTCTTGAGTCAGGATCGGTCTACGCGGTGGTCTCGCTTTGAATGAAAAGATGCCAATGAGCCGTTCCTTGTGCCGGATCGGAAGAATTAATGTGGCGCCAAGAGCCTTCATCTCCGAAATAACTTCATCCTCCTTCACGTCTTCCACACGCAGGAGTCTAGCATTCTCTTTCAAAATTTTTTGGACGATCAATTCTATTTCAGGCAATGAATCGTGAGTTGTAGCTAGAAACTTGAGACGGCTTTCTACCATTTCAAATATGGTTAGATTAATGGAATCAAGAAAAAGAACTTTGGAAGTCGTTTTCTGAATGTAATCTACCAGGGGCTGAAGTCCAAAAATTCGATTAATCGTCTGCTCCAACTCGTTGAAGAGTTGATGGTAATACCCGAATTCTCTAAAGAAGACTTGATTGACCTTTTTCTGCAGCCACTTCTTATAGATTGGAAAGGTTACAACCAGAACGAGAATCGAAAGAGCCTCAAACAAGCCGGGAATTACATCGAAATATCTTGCAAGGTACAAAGTGATCTGCCGGACTCCTAAAAAGTACGCGCCAAAAATGACAAATGAAAGTGTAATTACAAAAAAGGAGCGGCGAATTACAAGTTCAAGAAAATTGTAACGATAGATAAAGTAAGCAAGGATCGTACTGGGAAGAATCGAGGAAATGATGCTGATGACTTCCAGGTATTTTCGCAACCATGGAAATTCGCGTCCGCCAAAAATATAAGTGAAGGTCGTCAGCAGAGCGATGAAAAAGAAAATCGTTCCTATGACACGATAGAAATGACGAAATGGTTCGTCTTCCTGAACACGGGCAAGGCGCATGTCAATTAAGGCGGAAATGATGACAGCGGTAACAAACCAGCAGACATATGGAAGCATGTATTGACTGAGTACTTCTGAAGGTGAAATTGGAGGATTTGCAAACAGCTTACTTAAGGGGATCAGACACCATAACAACGGTGCATAAATAACAACCAGAAGAGGATTTTGATGACGAGTTTGAATTGCTCCCTGGCTTTCACGCAAAAACGCAACATGAGTATGAACGAGCAGCGCAGGTAAGGTAGCCAATCCCAAAAAGGCTACAGAGCGGAAGAATTGAATGGCAAATTGCCATCCGCCTCCCGATATCCGTCCCAGAATCAGGGCAAGCAAATTACCGCCGTGCCAAATCCCTACAGAAATAACCAGAAACAAAAAGATTCGTTCACTCGGACGTTTCTGCTTACGAAACATCACAAGTGCTGCAATGAGTGTGTGGATTGCCGTTCCGATTAAATAACCAACAACCGGCACAAGTTCCATGAACATACTGATATTGTAGTACTCTGCGACTCTGCGGTAAAAGAGATTGAGACTACTTCGTCAATGATTTGGTGGAAACGCGCTTGAAAAGATACTCCACAGATTCCTTAATGGCTTCAAACGTCCGCAAGGTTTCCGGGAACGTAAAATCACGAGGATCTGGTATCTGAACTAGCGATTTCCCATCAGGATGATAGGATCCCAGCAAAGCTATTTTCCCAGAATGTTCAGGTTCCATTTGCATTGCAATCGATGCCTGCCAGGATTCCATACAGATGACATGATCGTATTCGCGGATTAATTCTGGAGTCAGTTGCTCGCTCCGTTTCCCAGAAATATCAAAAGAGTTCACTTCGGCAACTTCCTGCGCACACTCAAAAGGCTGTGCCCCAACGAGGGCAGCAATTCCAGCTGATCCGGCATGAATTCCGGATATATTCTGTTCATTCAGCAGACTTTTGAAATATCCTTCGGCAAGCGGAGAACGACAAACGTTCCCTGTACAAACAAACAATATTTTCATAACCAGGATCCCCTATTCTCCCCTCTTCACGAACTTAAGAAACGATCATTTTCCAAAAGACTCAATCAACTGTTGAATTGGACCTGTACGGGAGATGTCATAAAAGAGTACTACACACATAACACCGATCAAGAACACAAACCCGATCATCGTTAAACGTTCTTTCAACTTAATACTGAATTCGCGTCTTGTAATCCCTTCCAAAAGCAAAAAGAAGATGTGACCACCGTCCAATGCAGGAATAGGCAATAAGTTAATTAAGCCAATATCAAAACTGATCGTACCGATAAACAGCAAAAATGTAGAAAGACTTTGATTTCTTGCCACATTACTAAATCTTGCAATTTCAAACGGGCCTGATGCCGCACGCAATGAAAGCTTGCCAGTAAATAATTTCGACAGAAATTTACCGGTCATTTCAACATGTTCCTTACATTTGGAAAAACTTTCACGAATTGCCGCGCGTAATGGAAGCTTCACAAGTACAGTGCGTTCTACGGGACCAAACCCTATTAACCAGCGATTCTCTTTGCGGGTCGGCGTAATCGTGAGGGCCTTATGAACCTTCTGATTCCCCTCCATCCGCGCTATTTCAAGGGTTAATGTTTTTCCCTGACTACCCTGCACCAGCGCCGGAACGACCTCTGTACCTTTGACCGATACACCATTAATGCTCAGGATTTGATCGCCCTTCTTAAGACCTGCTTTTTCTGCAGGCATTCCTTTCGATACTTCGCCAACAACGACATCTGTAGCCGGAGCAATTCCCAACTGTCCAAGACTGCGTTCTTTATCCTGTCCCAGCCGTACTTTCTTTTCTAAAAGTTCTTTGTCGCGTTTGAATCGAACCGTAACTGTTTCACCAGGGTTTAACAGGACCGCATAGTTGACATCTTTCCATGTGGAAATTTTACGGTCATTAATTTCAAGAATGACATCTCCTGGTTTCAATCCTGCTGCTGATGCAGGCGACTCAGGCGCTACGGCTCCAATTGTTCCATCAACAACAGTGGTCTGTGGAACTTCAAGTCCGCGATGTAATGCGATCGTTATTAAAACGATGCTGAGAATGAAATTGAAACCAACACCCATGAAAAGTACGAGAAATCTCTGCCATCGCGGCCTGTTGTAAAAAGAGTTTGGATCTTCAGGTGCCGCTTCTTGATCCTCCATGCCATGGATCTTTACATATCCACCGAGTGGAATTGCGGAAACTTTGTATTCAGTTTCTTTGTACCGAAATCCAAATAATCTCGGACCAAATCCCAGTGAAAAAACGGCGACCGGTATTTTGAACAGCTTCGCCATTGAAAAATGACCGGACTCATGAATAAAGATGATTACGCCAATAACCAGTAAAAAGGAAAAAAGTTGTCCCATATTTAATTACTCTCTATATAACGAATATTTCTGCGCTTCAGATCTCCCACTTTTCAATAAAGTTAACGAGAATGCACCATCTGTGCAACGGATCGATTTGCTCTTTCGCGGGCCCAGCGATCTGCTTCCAAAACATCTTCCATTCCCGGATTCGCTCGTGTTTCATGCTTTTCCATCGTAGATTGAACGACGTGAGGTATTAAAGAAAAAGGAATTTTACCAGCAAGAAAGCTTTCTACTGCAACTTCATTGGCAGCATTCAATACAGCCGTCATACTTCCGCCCAGATCGAGGGCATCCTTAGCGAGTTTCAAGCATGGAAATTTCTGCAGATCGGGTTCATAAAACTCAAGAGATCCAATTTGCCGGAGGTTAATGGAAGGCCAACTATTTTCCCACCGTTCCGGATATGTCAAAGCAAGTTGAATCGGAATCCTCATATCGGCCGTACCCATTTGAGCAATAACAGAACCATCCACAAATTCGACCATAGAATGTACGACACTTTGCGGATGAATAATGACGTCCAATTTTGATGCTGGTTCATCAAACAAATAGTGTGCTTCGATCATTTCCAGTCCTTTGTTCATTAATGTTGCGGAGTCAATCGTAATTTTCTTTCCCCATCCGCCAGTTTGGATGATCGAGAGCTTCATCGATCGTAATCGATTCAAAGCTGGAAATATCTCGACGCAAGAAGGGTCCGCCGGAAGCAGTTAAGATTAGCTTACGAACAGCTTCTTTTCGCTGGCCTTCGAGGCACTGCCATATGGCAGAATGTTCACTGTCAATTGGCAGAAGCCGCGCATTCTTTTTAGCAGCTTCCCCCGCAATGATTGGACCTGCAACGACAAGAGTTTCTTTGTTGGCAAGTGCAACATCTTTGCCGCAAGAAATCGCGCGCAAAGTTGGAATGAATCCAGCAGCTCCTACCATTGCAGAAACAACGAGATCCGTTTCTGAATCCGAGCTGATTTCGTTCAGGCCTGCTTCTCCACAACCAACTTCGATCCCTTCGGATTTCAAGTCACGCTGCAGTTGCTCTGCCAAAGAAGGTTCTGCAACAGATACTTTTTTCGGGCGGAATTCGAGAGCCTGTTCACGAAGGAGATCAATATTGCGGCCGGCGCCTAGACCTGTTACCTGAAAACGGCCAGGAAAGTGGCGCATTACTTCGAGAGTATTAACGCCGACAGATCCAGTCGAACCGAGGATAGCGACTCTTTTCATCGATAAAGCACGAGGTACACGTAATAATACATTGCCGGTGCGCCAAATAACAAACTGTCCAGACGGTCGAGCATTCCGCCATGTCCAGGCAAAATTGACCCAGAATCCTTCACATTCGCGGACCGCTTCAAAAGTGATTCCGCCAAATCTCCAATTTGTCCCATAACGCCTACAATCCCTCCAAGCACAATAGCATGTATCACCGAAAGCTCGGGCAATAAGAGAAACTTTACGAGGACTGCGGAGACCATACTAAAGATTAAACCGCCGATTGAGCCTTCGATTGTTTTATTCGGACTGACAACGCTTAGCGAATGACGTCCAAATTTTTTCCCAATGAAATACGCAAAGGAGTCGCCTGCCCAAATGATTACGAAAAGCATGATCAAAAGACTTGCACCAACTTTCCCGGAAGGCTCGATTAAACGGATTGCAATGACATAACCCAAAAGTCCGCCAACATACCATGCGCCAAAAAGAGCTGAAGCAGTTGCCGGAAGTGCTCGATCAAAATTAATTCGTGAAAGGAGCGCTGCGACCAAACAAAGCAATGCTCCAACCGGAAAAATCAAAGGGATATTAACTGTACGAAAATAAAAAGACAGGAAAATGAGCGATCCAAAAATGTAACCGGTTGCTGCAAGAAGCGGAACTTTCTGCACTGAACTCAACGTGAAAAATTCGTACAAACACAGGAGCATTGCAAGAAATGCAACGATTATGAAGGCAATTACAGGAGCATAGAGGATTAGATAAAGAAGGATAGGAATGCCGATCAGGGCAGTAATGATGCGGGTCATTCAGGTATTTCGGCGTTAACCGTTCTTGTGATTCCGCCGTACCGGCGCTCACGTTTCTGAAAATCAATGATTGCTTCATACAAATGCTGTTTTCTGAAGTCAGGCCAGAGAACTTCAGTAACCCAAATTTCTGCATAAGCAATTTGCCATAATAAAAAATTACTAATTCGAAGTTCGCCGCTTGTGCGGATTAAAAGATCCGGATCGGGCTGGCCGGAAGTATAAAGATGCTGGCTGATGGTCTCTTCAGTAATCCGATCGGGATCGCGGCCATTCCCTGCAAGTTCTCTATAAATTTCCCTGAAACTATCCACAAGTTCGGTGCGCCCACCGTAATTGAGAGCAATATTGAAAATGAGCCCCGTGTTAAATCGTGTTTCCGCCGCTGCCCATTCAAGGTCCTCTACGACTTTTTCATCCAGTTCGCGCCATCGGCCAATCGCTTGAAAACGTATATTGTTTTTCATCATAGTCTTAAGCTCTCTGCGTAAATACTGTCGCAGCAGACGCATCAAAGTATTGATTTCGGTTCGCGGTCTTTTCCAGTTCTCCACGGAAAATGCATAAAGCGTTAAGACTTTTAGATTCATCTCAGCCGATGTCGTAACAATTTCGCGGACGGATTTAATTCCCTCTCGATGCCCGCTGACTCTTGGCAGGCTTCGTTTCTTCGCCCAGCGGCCATTGCCATCCATGATTACCGCAACGTGCATGGGTAACCTGGACGTGTCAATCTTTCTATACAATTCGTCGGCCGGGGGTATATTTGACATGGCTAAATGGGTTGGGTTGAACCATTTGGGATAATATCACGACTTGGCGTCTTTGCGGTTGAGCTAGAAATTCTTGCCCTGACCAAAATCTAATATGTGGAAAGACGACTGCAACTGTCTGCCTGACTTTGCGAGTTCTTGTTTCAGAAGATCAACCGGTTCTGAATATCCATCATCACCGAGATGGAAAGTACCAAAATGGATTGCAATGCTGTGTTTGGATTTCAGTTTTTCATGAGCCTTGATCGCATCGGATGGTGAGAGATGAGAGGATTCCATAAACCAACGCGGACGGAATGCTCCGATCGGAATCATTGATACATGAATGGGGCCTGTCTTTGATGCAATTAGTTCGAAGTGAGGTCCGAAACCTGTGCATCCCGCAAAATAAACTGTTTTTGAACGACTCTGAATCACGAATCCGCACCAGAGCGTCTTTAACCGGTCTCTACTTCCACGTCCTGACCAATGTTGTGCTGGCACGCAGATTAGACGCACTCCGTTTTTTAGTTCAATACTTTCCCACCAATCCATTTCAGAACCGCCGGTGATCTTTTCTTTTTCAAGCAAAAGTTTGTTTCCAAGTCCTGAAAAAATAGCCGGGATATGTTCTAACGAAAGTTTTTTCAAAGTAGGAAGATCAAGATGATCGTAGTGATTATGCGAGACAAGTACATAATCAATCGGTGGAAGATCTTCATATCGAATTCCAGGTGGGCGAACTCTTTTAGGTCCTGCCCAGGAAACCGGACTTGCTCGTTCTGACCAGATAGGATCAGTGAGGATATTCAACCCATCTATTTGAACTAAAAACGTAGAATGATTTACAAACGTTATCCGCAGATCTCCGGCTTTTACTCTTTCAGGTGGTGGCGGGCCAGGCTCTGCGTTCTCCCATTCCGGCCATGGGCCTTCGTCTTTTGTTAAACGCCATTTCACAATGTCGAGAAATCCTTTCGGACCGCCCGGTGCTAAATTCTTGAATTGGACTCCATCGAAATGATCAGCCTTGGGGCCTGAATATGCAGGAGCGGAGATTATTGAATCGATGATTTTATAGGCAGCAATGCCTAAAACAATCAGACCCAGCAAGGCATACAAAATCTTCTTCATCCGTTTCATCACATTAGATCAAGAAGTAGAATTATGCCAGACAAATGAAAAAGGCTATAGGAATTGTTCTTTTTTTAATTGCGGCATTAAGTGCGATTTTAGCTTCAAAAGCGATGTCGATCCGTGCTGACAGAGAATCAATAAAGGCGTTGACCTTACCTCGAATTGAAAATTCTTCCGCAGCAGAGCGGCTTTCAAAAATGATTCAATTTAGAACGATCTCGTATGAGACAAATTCTGACGTTAGCAATTCTGAATTTGAAAAAATGCACGCTTATATCGAAATGACATATCCGGCAATGCACTCGCTTCTGAAAAAAGAAAAAGTGGACAGTTACAGTTTGTTGTATCAATGGCAAGGCAAGAACACTGCACTTAAGCCGGCATTAGTTATGGCGCATCAAGATGTAGTTCCTGTTGAACCAGGAACAGAAAAGCTTTGGAAACAGCCGCCGTTTGATGGGAAAGTTGTCGATGGAAGAATTTACGGACGTGGAACGCTGGATGATAAAAGTTCATTAACTGCCATCCTTGATGCTGTGGAATTACTCGCGCAGGAAGGTTACACACCTCAACGATCACTCTACTTTGCATTTGGTCATGATGAAGAAGTGGGAGGAACAGGTGCAATTGCGACTGCATCGTTGTTGAAATCACGTGGAGTGGAACTGGAATCTGTTTTAGATGAAGGCCTTGCAATTATGAATGCTGAAATTGCAGGTTTACTTCAGCCGAAAGCATTAATTGGAATTGCAGAAAAGGGCTATTTGACGCTCGAAATAAAAGCAAAGAGTGAAGGAGGTCATAGTTCGATGCCTCCTGCAAATACTGCCGTTGGAATTTTGTCAGAAGCGATTGTAAAACTTGAGAAAAATCAAATGCCTGCACGACTGGAAGGTCCTGTCGCATCTATGTTTGATTCTTTTGCACCTGAAATGTCATTCAAGTACAGATTAATTTTTGCGAACCTCTGGATGTTCAAGCCGGTTGTTTTATCAACATTGCAAAAAGATTCAAAGACGAATGCTTTTGTGCGAACAACGACAGCTCCAACGATGCTTCAAGCAAGTCCAAAGGATAATGTGCTTGCAACCGAAGCTCGCGCAACAATTAATTTTCGAATTCTTCCAGGAGATTCCGTTGCATCAGTCGTTGATCACGTTCGAAGCGTAGTCAATGATCAGCGGGTTCAAATCAATACAAAAACTGCACTAGAACCTTCCCCTGAATCTGATGTTACATCGAATGCGTACCGTACGCTTTTAGCAACAATCCGTGGTGTGTTTCCGCAAGCACTCGCAGCTCCAACCCTCGTTTTGGGAGCAACTGACGCGAGATATTTTACGGGGTTATCCAAAAACGTATACCGGTTCCTTCCGGTCGAACTCAACGATGAAGATGTAGACACAGTCCATGGAACAAACGAACAGATTGGAATCGAAGCTCATGCAAAAGCAATCCAGTTTTATTACGCATATTTAAAGGCAATTTCAAACTGATTTTTAGTAAGGCACGCAGCCGAGCGAATGCGAGGCAGTGCCGTTCCTATTATCCTGCTCTTCGCAGAATTTTGATTCAGGCGGCATTTAATGGTGAAATCCGATTGATTTTACGCTTAATACTTTTTGCCGCTTTCCAAAGATCAAAGGCACTTTGCGCATTCAGCCAGAACTGGGCGCTATTACCGAATAATCGTGAAAGCAACAAAGCCATCTCAGGACTCACCGCTCGCCGTTCTCGGATTAAATCGTTGACAGTTTGACGTGACACGCCAATCTTTTTGGCAAAAGTCGCGATGGTCAAACCGTAATCCGGTAAGAAATCTTCGCGCAGCATCTCTCCTGGGTGGGTCGGACAAATCGATCTTTCTTTTGGAATGGAAATACTCATTTCACACCTCAATGATAATCCGCTAGCTCAACATCAAAAGCGTCGCCATCCACAAATCTGAAACAAATTCGCCATTGATCATTTACGGAAATTGAATACTGTCCCTCACGATCTTCTTTCAATTTGTGAAGCCGGTTGCTCGGCGGAACTGCCAAGTCATCCAGGCGCACTGCCAAGTTGATATACTCGAGCTTTCGCACGGCTCTCTTTCGTATTTCAGAAGGAACCCTTTTCGACCTTCCTGTCTGATACAACTCCAGCGTTCGTTTGTCCGCAAAAGTTCTAATCACATCTGAGTGTAATGTGTCACGTGACACATGTCAATACAGATTAAACTGTTCCCTATGGATACTAAGAAATGACCGATATTGAATTTGAGTTTTTGAATTTGTTTCGAATTTAGATATTCGAGTTTCGGATTCCGGGCTAATCATGTAAAGGATAAAGCCGCAGCATCACTGGCTTGAGATTATATAGTCTTGCATTACATCGTCATCATTCAGAAAAATCCATGTTTGCTGCCACATGGTTGTGTATGCCATTAGTTTCGAATATTTGTTTGAAGCTATCCGCACCCGCTCAGGTACTGCGGTGCCGGCTGACTCGAACGAAGTCCAGCTCGTAGTGTTTCTTTCATACCAAATGTAACTCTTCCCAAGAACTTCCTCTACTCTTTCACGTGTCGCTTGCTCGCCCACCAACGAACTTAAGCGTTTCAATGCTTGGTGCATTGGGATCATGTGGGGAACAAGCTGAAAACATAAGAAAGAAAACACAGGCTAAATAGCTCGAATGCTGACTAGACATTCTGATCCTTACGGCACTGCTCGACCGCATAAATGCGGTCGACCTGCGTGCCTTACTACAAACAAATTAATACACCACTTTTTCCAGAAACAATCCGCGGGCTGGAGCTGGCACGCCGACGAATTTACGGTCTCCTGTTTCCAATGCTTTTTTTATATCTTCAGGGTCACGTTTTCCGGCTGCAATCTGAAGAAGAGTGCCGACCATAAATCGAACCATTTTTCGAAGAAAGCCTGTTGCTTGAAAACGGATGTAAAGAAAGGGCCACTCGGTGAAATTATCGGCAGGTGCTGAAAATGCTTCGACTTTAAAAATCGTTCGAACCGTCGTTAACAGTTCAGTCCCTGTTGCTTGAAAAGCTTTGAAATCATGTTCTCCTTCCAACTGATGTACGCACTCCTGGAGCAAGTCGAGGTTAAGCTGGCGCGAATAATGCAACGCATATCTATAATGGAATGGGTTATAGATATAATTACGATCGATTCGATAGAGATACGATTTCGAACGGGCATCATATCGTGCATGAAAATTCTCAGCCACTTCAGATATAGCGACGATACGGATGCTTTCTGGGAGAATTGCGTTCATTGCCAGAATCAACCGTTCAGCGGGGAGATGATGATCCCAATTGAAATGGGCTACCTGTTCAATAGCGTGCACTCCACTGTCCGTTCGTCCGGCTCCGGTCACTCCGATCCGTTGTCCAGAAATTTGTACAAGAGACTCTTGAATTTTCGATTGAATGGTTGGAAAATTCACTTGCTCTTGCCAGCCATAGAAATCAGTGCCGTCGTAAGCGATCAGGATTTTATAGCGCAAAGAGGATCACCTTTACAATTTGTTGCAACTTCGAGGATGCACACCTCGAAAGCTTTATTTATAATAAGAAACCTCATTGTATTGTATTCTGCCCGGGGCATAATGGCCTCAGGAACCGAATTTGTCTGTAAACGTATGTCTTTAAACAGAACTATGCATTTGCTTGGGAGAGTTGTATGAGATTGTGTTTGTTATTGTTAAGTCTGGTTTTCATTTTTCCAACTGTTCACGCCCAGGAAGCTCAGCCTCCAGCTAGTAGTGATGTTTTGACGCTTCAACAAGCGATCGACCTGGCGCTGGAAAACAATTTAGGGTTGAAAGCGGAAAGGCTCAATCCAGAGATTGATGACACTCTAGTCCTTGAGGAAGCTGGACGGTTTGAACCATTGTTTCAAGCCAATTTATCGAATGAAGATGCAGATATACCAACAGGGTCACGTCTGTCGGGAGAAGGAACACTTGCAAACAAGAACTTAAACTACAATGTACGACTCGATCACCTGCTTCCAACAAGTACTTCGTACAGCGTCGTTTTTAACAGTGCCCGCTTTGAAACGAATCAGCTTTTCACTTCATTCAACCCGCGTTATGATAGTTCGCTTTTTGGAACTGTTCGCCAGCCTTTAATGAGAAACTTTGGGCGAGAGATCAGCCTGACTCCTATTAATATTGCAAAAACGAACCGTCTGGCATCCGATTCAAGATTGCAAACACGTGCACTGAACATTGAATTGCTGGTAACCCAAGCCTATCTCGATTATGCCTTTGCAAATGCAGAACTGGATGTATTCAGGCAATCTCTAGAATATGCGCGAGATCTTTATGAAAATAATAAAAAGCAAGTAGAAGTTGGAACAATGGCACCTCTTGAAGTTGTTGTGGCTGAAGCTGAAGTAGCAACTCGGGAACAAGCAATCATTGCCGGAGAAACATCGATTGAAAACAATGAAGATCGCTTACGCGCGTTGATTTACGGGGAAAAAGTTTCTGACTGGAAACGAGATATTGTGTTGCCTGGCAAACGACCGGAATTCAAAGATGTAAACATCACAGAAGAAGAAGCAATACAAAAAGCACTGAATAATAATCCGGATATTGAAGCCCTCGAAATGGATCTCAAAAGCCGGGATCTTTCCACAAAATTAGCACGCAATCAAATGAAACCACTCCTGGATTTGACGGGAGGTTTTGGGTGGACGGGATTAGGCGGTCCGCGCATCATCTTCAGCGATGACATTTTTAATCCTGAACCCATTGGCATTGAATCGGGTAATTATGGTGATGCTCTTTCTACGATGTTTGAAAATCCGACCTGGACTGTTGGTTTGATTGTTGAACTACCGATTGGAAATCAGCAACGTGAAGCAGCATATGTCAGGGCGGATTTGATTGAAGATCAGACAAAATTATTGTTGCAAGACAATAAAGTTCTGCTTGTTCAAAACGTACGTACCGCTCTTCGTAACATAAAAGCCAGTTTGAAACTGATTCAATCTTCGCGAGTCGCAGTTGTACTAGAAGAAAAGAAGCTGGATGCCGAGCGCAAAAAATTAAATGTAGGCTTGAGCACAAACAATATTGTGCTTGATTTCCAGGAAGATCTTACAAGATCACGGTCGGTTGAACTTCTTGCGATTATCGGTTATTTGAAAAATGTTGCGCAGCTTGAACGATTTATGGGTGAAAGAATTACTTTACAGGGAAGTGTACAGAATTAAATATTTCTTCCATGACCGGGATCATCTCTTCTTTAAATTGTGAAGGATAAGTAATCGAAAGAACGCAAATACGGTTTGAACTGAGCCCATAAAAGGCAGTTGAGACAAAATCTTGCGCATCTTCATATTCCGCTCGCATTCCGGAGATTCCGCCTGTGTAGGATGGAACCATCTCTCCTCTTGCAATTCCTGGGAAGAGTAAATTTTCAGCGCGTTCGATTTCCATATTCAAATCCCCTGTCACCGCAGGGGCAATCCTTAGAGCCATAGAAATTCCATCCTGTCCTGAAATTGCAAGCAAAAGAAAATGTCCTGAGTGCTGCGAAGTTTGATGTTCCCAATCTTCAGGAATATCAACCTGGAATGAAAATCCTGATGGACCAGTTATTCTCTTGAATATTGTCTGTTCTAGATGTTTCTTTTCAACCTGACGTCCTGGCACTTTGAAAAGGTTCCAAAATTTTTCAGCAACTGTTATTTCTTGTAAGGAAACAGGAGTTGAGTTTTCATCGAGTTGAGCAAAAACGGCTTTCAAAGGAATTGCCGGTGATTTTCCCGGAAACCATCCAACAATTTTTCCAGCACGATTGAAAATCGGTGAAGGTGATCTTGTGCCTGTATCTTTCAGATAAAGCCATACATAACCATGTCCTGAATCTTGCCATTGATTCAATCGTGTTTCTTTTAGCTGCCATCCTTCCTTTTCCTGACTGAACAAATAAGCGGCATCTCCGGAAGCCAGGGTATCCGAACTACCAAACAATCGTCCTTCCGGCAGCTCTTCAGCTGTACGCAAAAATGCTAGATCAAAAGGTTTGCTCCAGGAAATCAGTTCACCTGCAACAAGATTCTCGCCATTGATTTCCAATTTGATTAATGAAGCGCCCTGCACAGCAGAATAACTTGTAACAATCGTATGATCATCCCAAATGAAACCAAGACCATCCCTGAGTAGCACACCCTGGGCATTGTGAACATGAATCTGAACTTCAGGAAGTTTTGGAAGTGTTAATTCTTCAGATTCCTGCGACCAGACACTCATCGAACAGGATAGAAGTGAAACAAAAAGTGTAATTACTCGGATACGCTGTGACATTCAGTTTTTGTCTCGACCGAAGATCCAGGCAATCAGAATACTGATTACATAAAGGGCGATCATCGGCACTGCAAGAATTGTTTGAGTAACAAGATCCGGAGTCGGTGTAATGATTGCGGATATGATGAACGCGAGGAGAACTGCATACTTAAATTTCTTCAGCAAGAATTTATGATTCACCACTCCCATTCGAGCAAGGAAAAATGCGAGGATGGGAGTTTCAAAAATTAGACCAATCGAAAGAGTCATTTTGCTAAAGAGAGAGAAGTAGTCATTAACGCGCACATCCTGCTTAAACTTCGTGCCCCCGACTTCAAGAAAATAACGGCAAGCGAAAGGAAAAACATAGTTATAACAAAAAAGGCATCCAGCAAGAAAACAAAGTGTAGAGAAAAAGATAAATGGAATTGCAAAACGCTTCTCTTTTCTATACAAACCAGGCGAAATAAATAACCATAATTGTGTTATCAAAATAGGAGAGGTGAAAATAATTGCGGCAAGCGCTGATAATTTCATGTACACAAGAAATGGTTCGGTGAGGGAAATAAATGAAAGACGATCCCCTTTCGCAACAAACCTCATAAAAGGCGCTTGAACAATGTCCCAAAGAGGTTCCCTAAAGAACCAGCAAGCAACAAAACCTACAAGCAAAGCAGCTAATGAAAACACAAGCCGCTTTCTTAGCTCATCCAGATGTTCCCAAAGGGTCATCCGGCCGGATTCATCTATTCTTTCTTCTCGTTCTTCTAATAGTTCGACCATACTGATGTAGGAATGAAGAGCAGATTAATTTTTTAGCTCTGTATCATCGATTTCTTTTTCGATACTTCGCTTAATATCATTTGAAGCGCGTCGTAGTTCGCCCAAAGCTTTCCCGACTGAACGTCCGAGTTCAGGCAGCTTTTTTGGCCCGAATACGATCAACGCAATGACAAATATCAGAACTATTTCTTGTATTCCAAGTGGACCCATATTTTTTTGACCTTAAATGGAGGGTAAATCATATTATAGCATTCTGTGATTTGACGTTTGTAACGCTGGCATCTTGCCGGCAGAGCTCGAGCTGAATTTTGCAGCCTGGCCGGCTGGAAGCCAGCGTTACAAATCGCTATCCAACGTCTAAGACTAAACACTCAAAAGGGACCGTGCCGGCTGATCAATCAGCCAGACCAATCGGCCTTCAGGGCGAACTAATTGTGCAGGATAGAGTTCCGGATTTTGCGGCCCTTCTAAAACAGCTTTTAGAGCGATTGCCTTATCATCACCGCATACAAGAAAAATCACACACTTAGCCTGGTTGATAATTGGGAATGTTATTGAAATTCGATGCGTCTTCAGTTTTTCAACATAATTTGCAACAACCAGCCTGTTTGTTTCACGCAACGCTTCGGTTCCCGGAAACAATGAAGCTGTATGACCATCAGTCCCAAGTCCAAGAAAAATCAAATCAAATTTAGGCACTTCAGGCGAGGGAATATTGAAATGATTTCGTATTTCAAGTTCATATTTTGATGCTGCCATATCAACGTCAGGGTCTTCCGCAGGAATCCGATGTATTTGAGATTCGTCGACATCGATGTGCCTTAGCATTGCCTCCCGGGCCATGTGAAAGTTGCTGTCTTCATGATCCGGAGAGACCGTTCGTTCATCTCCCCAAAAAAAATGGATGAGATTCCATGGAATGGCGTCACGATACTTCACTTCTTGCGCAAGTTTGGAATATAACTTTTTTGGCGTTGAACCTCCGGAAAGTGCAACGCGGAATAGACCGTCAGTTTTTGCTGCGGCTAATGACTGCTGCAAAAATTCTTCAGCAGCAACCTGACTGACATGTTCAGCAGATTCAAGTTTTATAATTTCCTCTTGCGTATTACTCTCCGTGACTTCTTGGTTTATTTCTTCTCTGAGTGGCCGCCAAATTCGAATCGCATAGCAGAAAGTAATTTTTGGGCGAACTCATCATTACCACGTGAGCTGAAGCGTTGATATAACGAAGCGCTCAGAACAGGAACAGGAGTGCCTTCTTCGATTGCCGCTTGGATGGTCCAACGCCCTTCCCCGGAATCCGCAACCTTTCCGCCGAAGTTCGACAAATTGGAATCGCGTGCAAGCGCATTGGCTGTTAAGTCCAGCAGCCAGGAAGCAACGACACTCCCTCTGCGCCAGAGTTCTGTAATTTCGGCAATTGGGAGTTCATACTGATAATGTTCCGGATTGCGTAGAGGTGTCGTTTCAGCATCCAGTGAATGTTCTCGCATTCCAACATTTGCATGGCGCAAAATATTTAATCCTTCTGCGTATGCGGCCATCAAACCATATTCAATTCCATTGTGGACCATTTTCACAAAATGACCCGCGCCTGAAGAACCACAATGCAAGTAACCATCTTCTGCTGTGCTTTGCGATTTCTTTCGTTCCGGAGTTGATGGAATCGTTCCAGGTCCGGGTGAGAGTGTTTTGAAAACCGGATCGAGATATTGAACAGGATTATCAAGGCCACCAATCATCAAACAGTATCCGCGCTCCAAACCCCATACTCCACCACTGGTACCAACATCAACATAATGAACGCCTTTTGCTTCAAGTTCTTTCGCGCGCCGTATGTCATCAACATAATGAGAGTTACCGCCATCAATCAAAATGTCATTCTGTTTTAGAAGCGGAGCAACTTGAGCAATCACCTTATCTACAACAGCAGCAGGCACCATCATCCAAATTGCACGCGGAGGATTTAATTTGGATACAAAATCATTCATCGATGATGAACCTACGGCTCCTTCTTTTTCTAACCCCGCAACTGCTTCCGGATTCATGTCGAATACAACACATTGATGACCGCCGCGAAGTAAACGGCGCACCATATTTGAACCCATCCGGCCTAAACCAATCATTCCAATTTGCATAGGATCCTCGTTATTTTTCGGAGTTGGTAGGGGCGGGTCTAAGACCCGCCCGAATGAATTTATTCTTTCCGAGCCGGGCGGGTCTTAGACCCGCCCCTACTTAACGAATAGCATTCAGTAATACTTTCAAATCCGCTTGAACATTTTTGCCGAGATGCACACGAAGGGCGCGACGTCCGCGTTCCAGAAGTACTTGAAAATCACCGCGAGCTTGCGCAGATTTCACCACTCCGAATGTATATTTTTGACCAGGCACCGGGACATCCACCGCATCATCACATGTGATTTGCAAAAATATTCCTGTATTCGGTCCACCTTTGTATGCCTGACCGGTTGAATGAAGAAATCTTGGTCCAAAACCAAGACAGGTTGCTGCGCGTGTTCGATCCCTCACAACATGTCTGATTTGTTGCAATATTTCTTCGTTTGCGCTGCTCATCTCAAGGTATGCCAGTAAAGCAAAATAATCACCTGGTTGAATCCGCTTGATATGAGCGTTCAAAACAGCTTGCAATGTTGAATTACCTTTTAACTCTGACAAATTCCGTTCATCTGTAAACAAACGGATTCCATTTTCTTCCAGCATGGGTTCTTCTGCCGGAAGTGATCCCGTTTTTTCATATTCATCGGTTAACGCACGTGCGGCGATTTTCGCAGCTTCAACATCGGGTTGATTAAATGGATTGATTTTCATGATTGAGCCAGCAACAGAAGTCGCGATTTCCCAGCGAAAAAATTCTTCACCAAGGTCATACTTTTCGTCGACCTGAACCCGAACAACAGGCTGTCCACCGCGTTCGAGAGCCTCTACAGCAGCATCTTGTGAAGTATCGGGCGCACCTTGCAATCGCAAATACACAAACATTCGATCATTGCCATACGATTCAGGCGCTGCCGGATTTTCACGATCCACCGGGATGATCCCTTTTCCTTCTTTTCCTGTTGATTCTGCAATTAATTGTTCTAGCCACGCACCTAAGTCATGGATTCCCGGCGAAGCAATGATCGTAAGTTTGTTTCGTCCGCTTTCCGCAGCAATTCCTAAAATCACACCTAACAATACTCCAGGGTTGTCATTTGCTTTTACACAGGATGCGCAAGCTTGAACCATCTCTTCGGCACGATCTAAAAATAGAGAAACATCGATGCCCATTGCTGCAGCCGGGATCATTCCAAAATCTGACAGCGCTGAATATCGTCCGCCGATACTCGGAAGACCATGAAAGATGTGGCTAAAACGATCAGCCTTTGCCACACGCTCCATTTTTGAATCCGGATCCGTGATTGCTACAAAATGTTCAGCTGCTTTTTCACCAAGAGCTTGTTTTGCTTGTTGGAAAAAATATTGTTTGAAGATATTCGGCTCAAGAGTTCCGCCTGATTTGCTTGAAACAATGAACAGCGTTTTCGCAATATCTATCTTTTTTTCCGTTGCAAGAACCTGGGCGGGATCAGTTGAATCCAAAATATGAAGCTCAGGGTGGCCGTCAATTTTTCCAAATGTCATTGCAAGAACTTCCGGGCAAAGACTGGAGCCTCCCATACCGAGCAATAAGATGTGAGTAAAACCAGCATCATGAATTTCTTTCGCAAAGACTTTGAAACGCTCCGCATTCGCTAACTGAGTTTGCGTGATGCCAAGCCAACCGAGCCAATTCGCTTCATCCTGACCACTCCACAAGGATGCATCACGCGCCCAAAGACTGTGAACTTTTCCACGCTCATTCCAATCTGCCAAAACCTCGTGAACTTTTTTTTTCAGATTTTCAGGCAAAGAGTAAGTCATCCGATTAATTTGCGGCGGCTTGAAGGAATTGCGTTTTGTTTCAATTGCTGCGAGTAACTTTTTGAAAGCATCATCAAAAAGACGCACCCCATCAACAAGCAACTTGTCTGTAACCTCTTGCATTGAAATTCCAAGACGTGCAAGAGTTTCCATCGTAATTCGCGCATCTTCAACACCTTCGGTTAAACTCGGCCTGATTTGGCCATGATCTCGAAATGCGTCGAAAGTGGCAGGAGGAATTGTGTTGATCGTTTCCGGTCCGATGAGTTCTTCAATATAAATTACATCGCGGTAGTTTGGATTCTTCGTACTTGTGCTTGCCCAAAGGACCCGCTGCGTTGTCGCGCCTTTCGATGCAAGAGCTTGCCAGCGGTCGTTTCCAAATAATTCACGATATCGCTGATATGTGAGCTTTGCATTCGCAATTGCAATCTTGCCCATAATGCCGCGAAGCAAATTTTCTTCGGTCCCCTTTTGAGTAGTTTTTAAACGTTCCTCTATGATGCCGTCAATTAAGGTATCGATTCTGCTAACGAAAAAACTAGCGACGCTTGCAACATGCGAAAGATCGCCACCTTCAGACGCGCGCTTTTCCATTCCAGAAATAAAAGCCTCTACAACTTGTTCGTATGCAGACTGAGAAAATAGCAAAGTTATGTTGATATTAATGCCTTCGCTAATGAGCTGTTGTATTGCTGGAACGCCTTCACGTGTACCAGGAACTTTAATCATTACATTTGGACGATTCACTATTTTCCATAAGCGACGCGCTTCCTGGAGCGTACCTTCTGTGTCATGAGCTAGATCAGGCGAAACTTCAAGGCTAACATAGCCATCCCGTTTCTTCGTTTGCGAATAAACAGGATTCATCGCATCGGCTGCATCCTTGATGTCTTGAATCGCGATTTCTTCGTAAATGGATTTTGAATTCGATCCTTGAGAGATTAATTCTTTCAGAGTCACTTCATAATCATTGCTGCCTGCGATGGCTTTCTCAAAAATTGCAGGATTGGAAGTTAAGCCTCGTAAACCATCTTCTTCAATCAGCCGGTTTAATTCACCGCTTGTCATCAAATTTCTGCGAATGTAATCCAGCCAGACGGATTGCCGATATTCCTGTAATGTCTTCAATGGATTCATGCTCACACCTCATTTAGGATTGGGACGCCATTCATTTTCAAGTGCCTTTACTTTAGCCAACCTTTTTTTATGACGTTCTTCCCCGGAAAACTTTGCGTTCAAAAATGCCGCAGCCAATTCTTTTGCCATTTCAATTCCAATCACTCTTGCTCCGAGAACCAGAACATTCATGTCATCATGCTCAACACCTTGATGTGCGGAATAGTGATCATGGCATATACCGGCACGGATACCACGAATCTTGTTCGCAGCAACGCATGCTCCGACACCACTACCGCAAATAACAATTCCACGCTCCGCTTTTCCATCCAGCAAAGCACGCCCGACTGCTTCAGCAAAATCGGGATAATCAACAGGATCCTCATTGTGAGTCCCAAGATCCATTACCATGTAACCGGCATTCCTAAGATAGACGGTTACAAGTTGTTTTAATTGAAACCCCGCATGATCGGCGCTAATAGCAACATTCATTCCTTACTTCACTCCACATACTATTCTTTCACCTTTTATCTCCAAGAAGAAGTTTCTTGTTATAATGTTTATGTCTTCTTATTCCATTCGTCCAATCGTTTCAGCCAGGACCCAATGACCAAACACCTTCCTCGACACTCTCTTCTGGTCCTTTTGGTTTTCATCTGCTTCAGCATTTCGGCAGAAGAAAGTAAGATTTTCGACCAAGCAGTCCTTTCCGATTTGCTTGCTGCAAAATCTGATGAAGAGCGTTCACACATTTTGGATTCGAACAAAAATGCCGTCACAGTCGAACTTCGAAAAGCATTAATCGAAGAAGGGAACAAGCTCCGCGTTAAAAACGACTTCCCTGGTGCACTTGCAGTTTATAACCTTGCTAAACGCGCAGCGGAACAGATCGGGGACCGAGCTGGTGTCGGCTACTCTTTGCGAGGCATCGGTATTTTGCATGATATAGAAGGAAATAGAGCATTGGCTCTGGATCATTTTCAAAAAAGTCTTGCGATTGCAAATGAGGTCAATGACAAAACCCTGGCGGCAGGATGTTTGAGGAGCCTTGCGTATGTCGAATACGACGAAAATCCAGAACGTGCCATGGAATACTGTCAGAAAAGTCTTCGGACTGCTGAAGAATCGCAAGATAAACTCCAAATTGCAGCAGGTCTTTACTGTATCGGATCATTCAACATGGATCAGGGAGATTATTCAATTGCGTTAGAGTTTCTGGAAAAGAGTCTTGTTCTTCAAAAAGAAATCGGCAACAAGGAACTCGCTGCAAGCAACCTGAACAGTATCGCCATCCTGTATGACCGCCAGGGAAATTATGAACTTGCCCTGGACTACTATCAGAAAAGCCTGGCCTTGAGAGAAGAAATAGGTGACCGCTTGAATGCGGCCTACGTTCTGAACAACATGGGCGATGTTCGTCTTTTGAAAAGTTACGACAAGGCATTGGAGTACAACAAAAAGAGTCTTGCGATTGCGGAAGAATTGGGAGACAAACGGCTCACTGTGCGCGCCTGTATCAACATTGGAAATAAATATCGTGACATGGGTGATTATGATCAGGCTTTGAAGTTCGGCATGAAAGGTTTGGAAATCGCGCGAGAAATGAATTACGGCCTTGGAATGACCGATTCGCAGCGGCTTGCGGCGACTGTTTACTATTTGAAGTCCGACTATGAAAAATCGTTGCAGTATGCAGTTAACGCTGTAACTGAAGCAAAAAAGATTGGAATCCGTCAATCAATCTGGAATGCTTTAGAAGCGAAAGGAAAAGCTCATCGCTCGCTGAATCAGCAAGAGCTGGCAAAAGAATCATTTGCGGAAGCGATTGCTACGATTGAAGATTGGCGATCGCTTGTTGCCGGCGATGAAATGGAACAGCAAGGACACTTTTCAGAAAAAGTATCTCCGTATCATGAAATGATTGATCTGTTAATAAGTGAAGGGGATTCTTCAAAGGCTTTTGCTTATGCGGAGGAAGCTAAAGCGCGGGTCTTGTTGGATGTAGCCCGCAGTGGCAAAAACAATATTTCCGAAAAGATGACAGTCGAAGAAAAAGATCAGGAACAGAAATACTATAAAGAGTTGACCTCTTTAAATAGCAAGATTCGCGAAGAAAGAATGAATTCTAACCCTGATCAAAAACGTTTGTCTGATCTGGAATCACAGATCCAAAAAGCACGTTTGAATTTCGAATCCTTTCGAATGAAGCTTTACTCGGCCCATCCGGAACTCAAAGTTCATCGCGGCGAAGCGAATCCGGTCGAAGCAACTGAAGCGATCAAACTCTTCGCTGATACCAACACTGCACTTTTAGAGTATGTAGTTACTGATAAAAGTACGTTTCTCTTTTTCTTAAACTCAGAGAAAAAGGTTCCGAGTGTGTACACAATTCCGATTACGCAAGAAGACCTCGCTGAACGCGTTGCGGACTTTCGCATAAAGATGGGCGCCCGCGATCCCGGTTTTTTACCATTAGCGAATGCATTGTTCGACTTACTTATTGGACCCGTTGCGGAAGATATAAAAAACAAAAACAATCTCATTGTGGTTGCCGATGATGTTCTATGGTCACTTCCATTTCAAGCATTACAAACAGGCGAGCATCGATTCCTTCTTGAAAATCATGCATTAAGTTACGTTCCTTCTTTTACTGTGTTGCGAGAAACAAAAAGCTTACACCAAGGCCGCGCCACGAAAGCCGCGAGTTTGCTTGCATTCGGAAATCCGACATTCGGCAAACAAACTCTCGAAAAAGTGAGGCGTATTTATCAAAACGATACGCTTGATCCTCTCCCTGAAGCAGAAAGAGAAGTCATTGCGTTAAAAAGTCTTTATGGAAATGATCACAGCAAAGTATTCGTAGGCTCTGAGGCACGAGAAGATCGAATAAAAAACGGCGCCGGCCAATTCAATATTTTACATCTGGCAACTCACGGAATCGTGAATGATGTAGCACCGATGTATTCGCAACTAATCCTTGCGCCTGACACAGACGGAGAAGAAGACGGCATATTGGAAGCATGGGAAATTATGAATCTCAAGCTCAATGCTGATCTTGTTGTCTTGTCTGCGTGTGATACGGCTCTCGGTAAAGTTCAGAGAGGAGAAGGAATGATTGGACTGTCGTGGTCTTTATTTGTCGCAGGAAGCCCGACAACAATCGCAAGCCAATGGAAAGTTGATTCTGCCAGCACAACAGAACTAATGCTCGAGTTTCACAAGAACTTGATATCGAAGAAGACAAAATCTGAAGCCTTACGCCAGGCTGCCTTAAAACTACTTCACACTGATCAATATCGTCATCCATTTTATTGGGCGCCTTACGTTTTAATCGGCGATGGTTTTTAGATCGTTCGTTGTTTAGGGCACGCAGTCGCCGAAGTCGACGGTGCCATGAACGGCTTAACGGCACTGCCTCGCATTCGCTCGGCTGCGTGCCTTACTACAAACTAATTTTCGAAACAAAAAAAAGGGCGAGCAACATTAGCCCGCCCTCTCATAACTTCCAGTCTTAATCGTTAAGACATTCTTTTATATCTTTCCGCTCATCATTCGTGATGATTTCGGCCTGTACAAGAGCCCTGGTTACCCTGTTGATACAAGCTTCAGTGGAACCAGTCGCCGGTGCAACACAAGTATGCAATACATCTGCAATTGTGCAGCCGCCAGCTACATTACCCTGGTTCGCTCCTCTTCGTGGTTTTGGGAAAACGACAAAAGGACCGAAGTCGTTGGCAACTAAGGAATCACAACCATCGATTAGAACCGTTGGACTCTGATCAGAATCGACGGGACAGTGTGGTCCATCGGACCAGCCTATGTCAGTCATTTCTGATGTTGTTAAATCCAATGTTGTTGCTCCTTCCAAATCACCGCTTATTGCTGGTTCCATTAAGAGATTTGGAACTGCTGAAACATCAAAGTGAGAAGTAGAGGATCCTGGCTCAACAGGATTTGGAGCATACAATAACACGTTATTGTCTTCATCTGCTCCAGCACGATGAGCGAAGTCCGTTTGCAGGAAAACTTCCACACCTGGCAAACTCGCTTTAATGTCATCACCATCGGCTTGAGAGATTCCGATTACGGGAATTGTAATTGTTGGATCAGTTCCACCAGGACTGAACACCGGACGTCCCAGTGTGTTTGCAATGATCACGGCAGTTGCCCCTGCAGCCTGTGCATTTGCAGCTTTAATATTAAAGGTGCAAAATCCACGATCGATAAGTGCAACCTTGCCAGTAAGATCATTAGTAATCGGTTCGCATCCATCATTGACTGGAGCTGTCCCATCCACAGCAAGTACTACTTCACCTGAAAAATTTGCTGGAGTTGCCGGTGGACCAAAAGATGCTAGACCCATTGGAATTTCTCCCGCAAGTGGGGGTGGTTCGCTGATGATTAAATTACTTGGAAATTCAAGGATGAATGGAGCATCAGCAACAACAGTTGGACCATTCCATACAACATTATTTGTATTGATGGTCGATGCACCACGTTGTGAATTTGTCATTTGATTCCATTGTTTCCCTAGCGTTTTGTCTTTGGTGAAAACTGAATAAATATCAGGTAGATCAGACGCTAGCGTACCATCATCATCCATAAAGCTTGCGAATCCTAAGCCATGACCAAACTCATGCAAAACAGTATTCAGAAAGTCGATTGTTCCTGCAGGAGCATTATTGTCTAAACCGAGGTACCAGGTAATGCCGTCAAGACAACCCGGTTGTCCGATATTAGGATTGAAGAACGCGATGATGTCATCGTTGAAGGGAGGTACTAGAAATCCGGGATCTGGCGGACCAGGTGTAATATCCGCGTCGGCAAGTTTGTTTGACAGAGCCGAATGGTACCAGGTATTTGGCCATTCAGCATTTGGAAATTCCGCAAAAATTTGAATTGTGCCTGCCGCACCCAGAACTGCACCTGTAGCATTACAGGGAGTGAAACCGCGGTCTTGCATCGTGGCTTGAACGATCACATCCACATTGCTTGTAAGTTCGGCTCCCCAGATCTCTGCAGCTTCTTGAAAAACATTTAATCGCTGTTGACCGAGTGTAGTTCCAGGATTGCCGCCAACTGGTGCGACTGGTGTTGGATCATTGAAGCCCAGATTCGCATCATCAACGTTATTTAATGTAATCGTAACCGCGAAAGCAGATTGAGAAAGCAGAAACGGTGCAACGATTAAAAGTGCCAGAAGAAAACTTTTTGTTGTTTTCATTACTTTTCCTCCGGCTGTGATTGAACTTGGGCTTGTGTCTGATCAATATGTTTTTTCTCGCCTTTGACACAAGTGTGAGTTACCTTGCCATTGCTGCCAACAGTTGCAATGCTGAAATTTAAGAACTGTGGAGCGACCACTTTCGACTGTGTCCCATCGCCGCGCTTTTGAACTTCATGAGGCGGATATTTCTTAAGCGTCTCATTTAACCGCCCTGATAGCTCTTTGTCTTCTTTCTTTGTTACAGGTCGAAGTGTTTTTTCAGGATCTTTGCCAACCTTCATGGCAGAGACACTTTTTGTGTTTTTATCGTTCTTTGCTGCCTCTTTCTTTTCTCCTGCGAAAAGGGTTCCGGATCCAAGAACAAGAAACGAAACCAAGGCTATGGTTAGAAACGAAATGAGCAATTTATTTGCTCGTAACATCTGACTCCTCCATCGAAATCGTGAAGTTAGTTCCTGACTCTCTTCCTGACGAAGAGAAATCTGGAGTTGGAAGTTGAACATTAAAAACCTTTTAATAAAAAACCAAGAGGAAGGTGGACTGCGCACACCTGTAGCTATTCCTGGGATGATTAGCTATGAGTAATGGACACTCTGGACGAACGCAGTAACAAACCTACTCCCCGATAAAACTATGTCTCTAACCCTATCGGGTGCAGCAACACCATTCTACACGATTTATTGAATTGGAAACAATGCCGTTAACCAGCGATCGGTGCGATTTCGCCAGCTTGTCCAGCCAGTTCCATCATGGAATTCGCCACCTGCTGGGTAGAACCCTTTGTCTCTGAAAAACGAAATGAATTCTCTGTTTTCTTTGACCATATCCCAGCCTTCGCGAGTTGCCCGAATATCATACGAACCCCAATCTATATACATCCGCAACGGGTTATCCCCTGGTGAACTGACTGAATCTTTCAGCAGCTGGTATTCTTCGCCCATCAGGAAAGCGGATTGGGAACCAACCGCACCAAATAATCCTTGATTTTTGAACGCAGCATAATAAGCGGTAGGAGACCAAAAACCGGAGGACATGGCCGCACGCGATTTTACGTCTTTAATGGTTCGATAAGTAGAATCAATAAAAGGGACTAACTCCTTTGCAAGAACCACAACACTTGCATCGAGTTCCTCTTTCACCTCTTCTAACGGCTTTTCTCCTGTTTTTATCTCATCCATTAGAACAACGATCACAGGTTGCGCCAGAGTTCCCATCAGATTGTCGAATGCATTCACAATCATTCCTTGTGTTTTCGCAGCAGGCCCATCAAAGAGATAAAGTACAGGATACCGTTTGGTGTTTGTATCATAGCCAGCGGGAAGATAAACTTCGAAATTAACGCCCCCACCCGGACGTAACGTACTCTTTAATTCGTGAGTTTGTAATCGTCCACGGCGTTCTTCAGGTGCATCATTTAAGTAAGAAGGTTCATCCCAGGCGGGCATTGAAAACCATGAATTCGGATTCCCACGGCGATCTTGCGTCAGACGACCGTTATGCGGATCTGCAATGATCTGTTCATAATTCTTGATGTAAAAGTAATTCAATCGTCCATCTGGTTCGAGTTTAATTGAGTAATAAAAAAGATCCGTCCCAGGAACACGCTTCATTTGATCTTCCCGCCGTGCACCGGTCATATCGCCTGAAATTCCCATATCTTCGGCATCGCCGCGATACAAAAAATGGACTTGATCGGGCCACTCAATCAGAGGATAAGACTTCACAGAAGCGAGAAATTCATCAACAGCGATTTTCTTATCAGGAGCTGAATTTAATCGTGTTAGGAAACTCCCAAAATCTGAAGCAGGAGAAACGCTGCCGGTAACAGCTGGAGAAGCAGTTGCACTCACTTGCGATTTCCATTCAATGCGTGCAATTTCGCCCTGACTGCGGGCAAACACAGCACCATCTGCAAAACTTGGAGACGTCCATGAAGAAGCTGGAAATAATTCAAGCATTGATTTTTCGACCCAGCCTTCCGGGCTGGCCTTTGCGACATGCAAACTTCCGGCTTTTGTTTGAACGACAAGATGCCCATCTACAACAATCAGAAAGCCATCGCCTGGTGCGCGTGATCTCCACTTCAATTCACCGTTTGCTGCATCAACACACGTCAGGATTCTTCCATTATGTCCGAAAAAATAACCATCATGATAAACAGGAACACTGTAAGTATTTTTGAAGACTCCAGCAGTCCAGACATTTTCAGCATTCATCTTTCCATCGGCTGAGCTCACAAGCTTTATTAATGTGGATGTTTCCGATTTATTTTTTAATAACAGCTTTCCGTCGCCTGCAGGGACCGGTATTAAACTGCCGGAAGCCATCGGCCTGTCGTCACCCTCATGGGCATACTCCCACAATATTTTGCCGGATGGATCGATGCCGAAAAGTTTTTTATCTCCAACGGCAACAACTTGTTCCTTTCCATTGAAGGTGATGGTGATTGGAGTTTGATAACTGACAACATCATCGCCCAACATCCATTTACGTTCGCCATTTGTTACGTCGAATGCAGCGATCGCTTTCCCTTCTTTCGCACCGATTTCAACAACCAGAACTCCATCGACAACCACCGGTGATGAGCCAAAACCATAAAAAGGTTTTTGTCCACCCAATTCCACGGCATTTTTGGACCAAATTAATTTGCCGGTATTTAGATCCAGCGCAAAAAGGTGACCCCAAGCGCCAAATCCAAAAACACGTCCGCCAGCTACTACTGTAGTAGCAATCGGTCCATCATGGGATCCATCATGACCTTTATATGTTTCTGCAATCTTGTATCGCCAGATTTCTTTTCCTGATGTTGCATCAAAGGATGCTGCAAAATCATGAGAACCATCGGAGAACATCGTGATTGCTTTACCGTTTACGATCGTCACGCCGGAATATCCTGGACCAATTGCAGTTTTCCATGCAACGTCGAGTGCGCCATCCGAAATCGCGAAATTTCCACCCTTGGTAGTCCCGTCATAAGCTGGACCACGAAGACTGGGCCATTCAACTGAAGCAAAAGTAGAGCTACTGAAAGAAAGCAACAAGATAAGCGCTAAGAATAGAGGCATCTACCGGTCTCCTTGCATAAATTGTAGGGGTGGGTCTTGGAAACTGCCGAGTGGCGACGACAGTGCTTCGGAGAAACTCTCGTCCTCTGCACCCGCCCCTAGTCTACTATTAGAGTTTACGATCCGCTTGGAAAGAGTGCTGCAAGCCATTTGTCAGCGCGATTGCGCCAGTTCGGCCAACCCGCACCTTCATGAACTTCGCCGCCTGCGGGTCTGTAGCCCCGTTCTAGAAACAATGAATGAAATCTCTTGCTATCGCGACGTGTATCCCAACCTTCTAACGGCGCGCGGGAATCATAAATTCCCCAATCCAGGTAAATCCTCATCGGAACTTCATTGGCGTTCGGCACAAAGTTTCCAAGACCAACTTCAGAACGCTCAGCTGTAAATACAGTTTGTGCTACAACACCTCCGAAGGTGTCATGATGGTGAAAGGCTGTATAAAATGCAGTGATTGATTCTCCTCCTGGTCCCATTACTGCGCGGCTCTTGGAATCTGTAACTGTTCTAAAATTCGAATCAATCCATGGCACAATTTCTTTTGCTAACATTTCAGATCTAACCTTAATATCTTCCGATTGATCTTCTATCGGCGTTTCTCCTGTTTTCATTTCATCGATCATTACAGCGATCAGCGGCTGTATTTCATTGCCGATAAGGTTATCAAGGATAGTGGGTAGAAGACCCTGCTTTTGTGCCATCGCACCGTCAAATAGATACACAACGGGATATTTGTCTTTGGAGGATGCGTAATTCGCAGGAACGTAAATGCTTAATTTGGCTGATGCACCTTTTCTTTTAGTACTTGTAAATTCACGTGCCTCAACTTTTCCTTTTTTAGATGCAGGAGCTTCTTTCAAAAATTCTGGCGATTTGTAACCGGGCATGGGTATGTACGACATTGGACTGCCACGGCGGTCTAAAATTTTGTAAGGATTGTTTGGGTCCGCAATTTGTTCATCATAATTGCGATGAAAGCGGTAAAGAATGTGAGCATCAGGTTCCAAGCGCACTGAATAATAAAACAGATCCGTACCTTCAACGCGTTGCATTGGTTCTTCACGAAGCGATCCAATCATATCCCCTGAAATACCCATATCTTCCGCATCGCCGCGATAGACAAAATGAATGTAATCAGGCCATTCAACAATTGGGTACTGTTTAACTGAAGCAAAGTATTGATCAACTGCTGCTTTCTTGTCTGATGCCGCGCCAAGTTCGGAAATGAATTTGGCAAAGCGCGATCCGTCTGTTGTTATCGATTCAACAGCTGCCGCTGCTTTGTCGGTGCGCCATTCTAATCGCGCCAGCTCACCAAAACTCCGCGAAAAAACACCGCCGGATGCATAGACAGGATGGGCCCAGGAAATGCCCTTAAAAAGTTCTACCTGCGCAATTTCTTTCCATCCTTCCGGAGTTGCAGGCGCGACATGCACCGTTCCTTTCTTGGTTTGAACTACGAGATTTCCATCAGCAACGAGAAGCCACCCATCGCCAGGTTCACGAGATCTCCATTTAACAGTGCCATCAGCAGCATCCACACACGTTAAGATGCGACCGTTATAGCCATAAAGATGTCCTTTGTAATAAACAGGGACTGCGTATGTATTTTTGAAAACACCCGCACTCCAAACTTTTTCAACTGCAAATTTTCCATCTGCGCCAGTAACAATTTTTACCAGGTCTGCTTTTTCTTGACCAACAGGCAGAAGCACCCGGTCATTTTCAACTGGCAGCGGAACGACAACTTCAGCTGAATCACCACCATGCGGATATTCTAAAAGGACTTTTCCTGAGGCAGGATCAAGTAAAAATAATTTCGTATCACCGATTGCAGCAACAACTTCCTTGCCGCCGCTTTTTAACACAACTGGAGATTGATAATTTATTTTGTCTTCGCCAGCAGTCCAGAGTTGCTCGCCTGTTTTTAAATCGAATCCGGCAATCGCTTTGCCAGAATCTCCGCCTATTTCAACAACAAGGACGCCTCCAGCAACTACCGGAGATGCAGAAAAACCATATACCGGCGCTTTGGCTCCATGTTTTTCAGCAGCCTGAACAGCCCATACTGGTTTGCCTGTCTCAAGATTCAATGCAAACAGATGACCATGCGCGCCAAATCCATAAACGATTGAATCTGCAATTACAGGTGTCGCTATCGGACCATCTTGCGAACCATCATGTCCTTTGTACTTTGGACCGATCGTATAGCGCCAGAGTTCTTTTCCGGATGCTGAATCAAATGCGGCAGCAACATCATTCTCTTTATCAGAAAAGAGGGTGATAACACGACCATTGGCTACGGCAATATTGGAATACCCGGAGCCTATTGCCGATTTCCAAGCTACGGCTAGAGCGGCACCTGCAGGGGGAATGAATTTTCCATCCGAGGCGCTTCCGTCATTATTTGGCCCACGAAACGCCGGCCAATCGGATGCAAAAACGGATGTTGATAAAAGAACAACGGTCAGAATCGAAAAAATGCGTACAAATGAAGACTTTTGCACTGTTAACCTCCTGAGTGGGCTTGACGACAAATTAAAATCTCACAGCGAAAAAAGGTCAATAAAGATGGAACAAGCGGGACTTCATTCCATCTAAATATTCCCGATTAAGGTAGGGGCGGGTCTAAGACCCGCCCAGTCATGAATGCAGAACTATTGCTGATTCGGCAACCTCTCGAGTCCAACCAATTTCCATGCACCACCTGTGCGATGGAAATATACATGGATCGGTTGTTCCCATGTAGGATAAGACGGATCCTGCGCATTAATTTCAAGTTTCAAATATGTCCCATCATCATTTGGAAGATTTGCAGGAGCCTTAACCTGAGTCGCTGAATTGCCACTACTACCAATGCGAGTTGCGGTCCCTGTTGAATTATCGAAACGGTGCCATGTAACTGTATAGTTTGCGGGAGCTTTCGCAAAACCCGCATCGACAGCTGCATTTGCAAACTTTAGTGTACCGTCATCCGATAACACAGGATCAACAACAGGATTGACGGCGGGCAAATAAGCTTTACCAATTTGATTACGACGTTGAATCAAAGCTGTTGTCAAAAATTCTGTACCCTCTGCATCATCAAACTGGCCAGCTTCAATTGAGACACGAATCATTTCATCAGAAATACCCATTACTTTCCGCGCTGCCCAAAATTTATCATCAGGCCTCGCTCTCAGAAGTGATGCCATAGAAACGCGCGGAACCCACGCTTCCGGATCCCATTCAGTATTGTCAAATGTCATTTTTCCAACACTACTTGATTCATACAAATCGACTGTACGCCAGGGAGCAATTCGAAAACCCAGGGAGACTACATTTTTTCCAATATTGCCGCCTCCCTCATAAAGTCGTTCGTATCCTTCCCATGGTACACGCGCGCGATTCGATCCACTTCCAAGAGTCGAACTAAAATCGAGGAGATGATGTTTCACAACAGATTTGCCATCTTGCTCAATCAAAGTGTCCATCGATTGATTTGATTTTAAATCAACGTGATTCAACCAGGCCGCGAACACACTATAACCGCGTAATTCTCTTCTATGTTCATGTGGATAGATATCATTTGGATCATCAGGACGCGTGCCATAGAATCTGAAGCCGCCAAGAATTTTGCCATCCAAAGCTTTACTAGCAATGATTCGATACGATCCATCCGGATCCTTTTCAGCCAGCTTCAAAAGCTTGTGAATATCTCCTGTATTCATAGCCCGCTTTTTGCCAGTTGGAAGCCGAATCGATGTCCCTTCAGCGATCTCCAGATCTGCGGGCACGAGTCTGGAAATGTGATATTCCGGAATATTAAACCCGAGTGCCCAAAATAGTTTGCTTGCAGCCACTTCGGTTCCAGTTGCCATGCTTCGGTAATCAGGAGGATCAAACTTGATGAACCATCGAACATCATTCGAATCTTTGATTGTGAACCCTGGAGAAACACCATCGCTTTTACTACCAACAACCATCCATTTTCCAGGAGCAGGTCCAGTTGATGTATCGACTGCTTTGGCAACCATTTCCGGGGTCAGATTTTCCCGATTCGTAAACCAGCTCGAATTTGGAACCTCATCAATCGTGTTGATGTTTTGAGCACGTACATTTGGAGTCTTGTCGCCAGGTTTAGTAAACAAATTCTCACTAATGTCATAAATGAGATTAATATCCCAGGACTCCGCTCCTGAAGCATCCTGAGAATCAGGCTCAACTAAAATCGGATCATCGGGATAAAATTTTGGTGCAGCAAATATTGCACAACTGAAAGCCAACATGAAAACGGAACTCATCACCAGAACCAATTTTTTCTTAATATAATTTTTCATGATTGCCCCCCGTTAAAATGACGCGCCTGCGCTGATTATGAGTCGTGTTGCTTCATCGCTAAAGGCAAGTTCGATTCGTAAAGGCGTTGATAATGGACCATGGAATCGGGCTCCAATTCCATAACAATCGTGCAGATCCTCAAGATCCAGGTCTGATCTATCTGCTGCTACTTTACCTGCTTCGTACCAGATAGCCATATCGAGGAATTTTGATGGCGTCCATCGAATTTCAGCCGTTAATAGCAATCGATTCCGATCGATAAATCGGAAGTCAGGAAATCCGCGTAAATAATTTCCACCACCTAAACGAGGCAACAGAAAATATGGAACCTCGTCTCCGTCATCTACGCTTGTGGTTGAAGCCATCCCGCGCAACGCGAGCACCCAGTTGGCGCGGAGCAATGGGAAGAATTGATCGACTTCAAGATCGACACGATCAAAATCAAACCCTTGTATATCACGTTCTGAATATCTCGACCAATCTGCGCGATAAAAGCCTCCACTTGTTGTGTAACCGGGAGCCTCGCGCCAGTCGATTTCCACAAAAGCACGGGGTCGTATATATTCGAAATCAATAAACAAACCAGGAGCTGTAATAGAATTGAACTCTTCTTCAATCGATGGATCAGTTCCGCCACCCGTATCATTTTCAAGCAATAAATAATCAACGCCAACACCAAGAGCAAACCAATCAGAGGGTTCAATCCTTTCTGTAATACCTAAGTGAAAGGGGTTTGTACGTATAACGAGTTAAATCGTCTTCAGACGTATCGTTTCCAATTCCGAAAAATCGAACTTTATCCGCATGAGCATAATGACCATTGAATTGGGTTTTAAAAACTCCACCACCGAAATCAGGAAGACGCAAAGTCGTGTCTGCCATTCTGTAATTTGAAATAGACCATGCGCCGTGAATATCGAAATAACCCGTATCTCCGATTAAGGCTCGATAACCGGGTCCACCTGCAATACCACCACTTGGAAAAGCACTTCCAAGGAAGGGATACCATCCTTTAGGAGCACCACCCACAAAAGGGAGCTCTTGCAAGCGCATGATGATCCGCTCCGCCTTATTTGGAACATATGGTTTCAAAACTTTTGCTTTTTCTGCCTGTGCCTGTGTAATTTCTTCCGTGCGCGTGGATTGTGCTGAAACCACGCTGCAAAATGTAAAACTCAGCATCAAAACAACAATTAAGGTACTTTTCAAAAAAATTGACCCCCAAAAATTAAAGCTTTTCTTCCTCTCTGGTCTACAGTCCATTTGCATACAACCTCTTTTTATTTGGTTATCGAACGTCCCAACCTCCAGTTGGATCAACATAAGATAACACAAGAGCATGAAATTCTCGAAAAAATGATTAAAGTGACTCTCCTCGATATCGGCTGGCAACAAAACTGAGAAAAATCAACAGGATAGCGGGCAGAAACACTGCTGGAGTATCTATTTTCCAGTGTGAATGGGGAAGCCTGGATGTAAGAAGATCCAAAACATGTAAGATCGCGTGTCCTGTAAAAAATGCTGTTATCAACAAGAGAACCAGCCTGGATTGATAAAGCCGGTATGCGCTCCAAAAGAATCCCCCCGCTATCAAGACGAAAACGAGGCCAAGATCGCGAATGAAATGGCCATTATATGGGCCGGTATCAGGTACAGCAGCCGGCAAATCGTTGTACCACGACTCAGGGGCAATCAACATCCATAGGCCATTGATGAGGGAACATACGCCAAACAGAAAAAAGATGACCCGCAGCAGCATATTGAGAAGATGAAACGTTTTACGCTATGAGTTCTATTGATAACCCAATTCTATTTGGCTGACTTTCTTGAAGTGGTAGCCCATGATGGCCAACGTAACGGCTTCGGAGAATGCCGCCGAATTGCGACGGTATGCCCTAACAAGAAATTTCCAATAGTGAAGTTGTCCAGAAGTTAATATTCCCTGCTTGAGCATAGAGTTTCCAAACGCGAAGACATCTCGAAATTTTGTCCTTTGCCGAATTCGCGGTTTATAGTGCGACAAGAATTCAAGTACACGTTCGTAGTATTCCCTTGGCTCATAAATATGCCCGATAATCTTCTTATAACCATCGATCAACTTCTTCGCATCCATTACGGGAATGAAATTTAAATCCATGTACGTATTACTTCCGGCGCTTTCTTTCAGTAAACGTCCTTCTTTGATCAACCGTCGAGTCAATTGAGTCCCTGGCAGCGCAGAAAGTAGACCGACCATTGAAACTGGAATTGCTGCCTTTCGAATGAATTCGATGACGCGCGTAAAAACATCATCAGGGTCTGAATCAAAACCGACAATGAATCCACTTAAGACTTCCATTCCCGCGTGTTGAATTTTTCGAACAGCCTCAACAAGATCCATTGTTGTATTTTGCATTTTCTGAGTATGTTTCAAACTTTCTTCAACAGGCGTTTCAATTCCTAAAAATACTTTTCGGAATCCTGCTTCAACCATCATTTCGAGCATGTCATCTTCGCGCGCGAGATTTACTGAAGCTTCAGTAAAGAAACTAAAGGGATAACTGTGTGCTTTTTGCCATCTGATTAGATGAGGAAGAAGGTTCCTGATGGTTGTCTTATTGCCAATAAAATTGTCATCGACAATAAATACTGAACCTTTCCAACCTTTGCTATAAAGCAAATCAAGTTCATTAATGAACTGATCGAATCCCTTTCCTCTGGCTTTGCGTCCAAAGATCTCGATGATGTCACAAAATTCGCAATTGAATGGGCATCCGCGGGAGAATTGCACAAGCATTGAGCTGTAGTTCTTTATATTGATCAAATCAAAATCCGGCATAGGTGTATCTTTTAAATTCGGCATATCCGTTGCGGAGTATGACTGTTTTGCTACTCCTTGCTCGAAGTCGCGAATGAATTCCGGAAGTAAATACTCTGCTTCACCGACAATGACATGATCGACCCCTTCTATACAGTCAGGATCCTTTGCCCACAGTGGACCACCAGCAACAACAACTTTCCCCATCGCTTTAGATCGCCGGACAACTTCAACAGTTGATTTCTTCTGAACAATCATCGCGCTGACCATGATTACATCGGCCCACTTGATATCACGGTCTTCAAGTTTGTCAGTATTCAAATCAACAAGCTTTTTTGTCCATGACTTTGGAAGAAGTGGTGCAATCGTCATTAATCCAAGTGGTGGATATGACGCTTTTTTACCTTGAAATGGAACAGCGAAACGAAAACTCCAATACGTTGGAGGATATTCAGGATAGACGAGGAGTACGTTCATTTATTTTCCTTTGCCGGTGATGTGGGGGACACATCCATCATAAGAGGAATTCAAATCTGTAGCAAGAGGAGAATTCCCTATCACTTCTCAGTCTGCTGCCACAGCCTTAGGACTGCCTGTTTTTTCGTCAAACTTGCGGCCAGCATATCTTGCGGCAAAAATCCATGCTACCAGGATTACAGCAACAACAAGAGATAACCATCGAATTGTGCTGAAATCAGCAAAAAATGTAGTTAACAATAGACTGATGCCTACGGCAACCGCTTTTGCGAAACGCTGAACAAACATATCAATGAAGGCTTTTGCTTTATATTTTTCTTCCCTGGTAGTCGGAACATACAATGCTTCGCGGGCGGATTGATTAATGGAATAACTGAAACCATTGTCCGCTGTGTTTAGAAAACTGCCTGTCCATAGTCTTGGGAAGAGCATAAAACCGAGCGATCCCAACATTGCCGTTACAGGAAGCACCAACAAGGCTGTGCCAACACCAAACTTGGTCATGACAAAACTGGTTAAGAAGAGCTGCACAACTAAAGCAACAATATTTGTGATTGAAAAGACGCGTGAGAAGTGAGCACCTATATTTTCTCCAGAAACGAAATGTTCAACGCTTGACGAAAACTGAAAATCCATCATCGTAGAAACCATTTCATAGAAGCCAACAATACCGACAATCGCTAATAGATAACGTGATTTGAAAACAAGTCTTGCACCTTCAACTGCGGCATTGCTTTCCTTATCATCGGCGGTAGCTTTGGCCACTTCAGGAGGTTTGCCTTTCACCGGGATGTAACGTGATGCTAGTATCGCAATGATCATGATCAATACCACGATGCCAGCCATAATCAGCATCCATGACTCGTTTGAAACGTTATTTATAAAGGCCGCAAGAGTCGTCGCCCCTACCGCACCTCCCAAAACTCCGCCAAATCCAACCAGGCCGTACAATCGTCTTCGCCTGATCGCCGTTAACACTGTCGTTTAAAAATGCAAAGAATGTTGGAACCATCAATGTGTTATAAAGATCGCCAAAGAGATAAAGGCTCCAAACTGTGCCTCCTCCCGGATTTTGAAGAAGCATCCTGTAGATAACAAAACAAATAATGGAAAAAATGGAAAAGATTATGGTTAACTGCTGCCGAAAATATTTGCGGGCGAGTATTGTAAATACAATTACCGCAACGGCAGCAACGAACATATTTAAAACTTTGGCTAATAATTCTCCCTGGGATCCCAGCAGATGCCACCCAAACAAATCAAAACCGCCAGCAGCTTTGTAATAGGATATGAAAAGAGATTTTTTGATCGGCTTTACAATCCAGAAGCTCGAGATTACCAGAAAGAAGTAGGTCGCCATCAAGAGGGAAAACGGAAGCTCCTCTTTCTTGATGTTAAAAATGCTTTTTAATCCACCATTGCTCACCGCTCACCTCCGAACTAATAAAGGAATAATAACACTACTTTCGAATTACTCAGGCAATTCCTGGTGTTTAGGTTCAGGCAACCAAAAACTTAGAAGTAGTCCCATTGCGTAAACAAATAAAGCGACACATGCCGCAGCGTATGCTAATTTCACTGAAGGTGTTCCAGGAGGCATGAAACGTGAGACTTGCGTCGTCAATAGTGCGGCGGAAGTTCCAATCATGCGTCCGCCAATATTGGCTGCGAAACTTTCTCCCGTCCCGCGCAAATGAGTAGGATAGACTCGCGGCAAATAATTTCCCCAAAAACTAAACTGAGCGACTGTCAATAATCCAGCAATTAAAACTCCCCACTTTAAAGTCTGCAAGTCGTTCGTAGCAGGATATAAAAACACAAGCGGAATGATGATCAGTCCAGGAATTTGAAATATTCTCAACAGACGCCGGCGGCTCAGAATCCTGATTGCGAGAAATGCAAGAATGAAACGTCCGAGTAATCCCCCCATCTCTTGCCAGAACTGCACTGAACTAACAATTTTCTGTTGTATAGGTCTCGCAAGTTCCTTTACCTCTGCTAACCCTGGAACGATTTGTGGGAGATGTTGAATGGCTCCAAATGCAGCTCCGTAACTGCATGCAAACATCAATGTAGTTACAAGTGTTGTCTTACGATATTGCGGCTGAAAAAGCTCAGCAAAACTTGGCCTTTTCAAAGTTCCTTCCGCTTTTTTCCTGGCCCATGTTGTGGATTCAGGAAGGAACGGACGGATGATGATCAATGGAATCGCAGGAATGAGTCCGGAAATTAAAGTGTAACGCCATGCTGAATGCGCTCCATGAATGGCAGGAAATGAATCACCATAAGTAACAGCAAGATAATAAGCACCTGTTACAAGAAGGCCACCAATTGAAGAAAATGCCTGTGTGTAACCGAGAACAGATTCCCTTTGTTTAGGATTCGGAAATAATTCAGCAAGCCATGCAACTGCGGCTACAAATTCAACACAGACTCCGATGAAAGTTGTGCAACGGAAAAATACAAGCCAGGGTAATGATGTTGTAAATCCGGCAGCACAGGCTGAAAAAGCGTATAAAAGAATTGACCAGACTAAAACACGTCGACGTCCAAGAAGATCCGTTAAATAGCCACCGAGCAAACCAAAGATCCCACCGCAAATAGCCGGCAGATAAAACAACATATCGCGCCAGTATGCAAATTCAGGACTCCCTAGCTGAACCTTTCCAAGCTCCAGAAGAGCCGGCCTGACGATCAAGGGCAACATCAATATTTCATAAATATCAAAGGCAAAACCAAGCGCAGCTACAGCACAAATGACCCATTGAATGGGCGTCAGTTTCGGAGTTTTTTCAGGAAGTTTATCGTTGGCCATTCATAATTCTCCCGGGTTCGATTTGTGACGCTCGAGGCCCTGGAGAAACAAAGAATAAACCAGAACACGCTAAATTGGGTACTTTTTTCTCAAATTCCTCGACAATCAATTGCACGACATCGAAAGCTGAATAACTTAGATACAGCGATTTAAGGAATTCCTATAAAGAAAGGAAGTCACAGGAAAGCATCCCATATTAGCAGAATTGCTTTCATTATCAGGAGAGACCATGCCCAGAAGACGAAGGGAAAATCCAAAACTTTTAAACGATACAGAAATTGATGTACTCCGCAGTTTATGGAATGGCGGGACGATTTCAGCGGCACGTGTTCAATCCATGCTTCTGGTTGACGGATCCGAGGTCGTATTTGCTACCGTAAAAATGACACTTGATCGCCTTGTACGCATCGGGGCAGTTTCTCGAAAAGAAGTTAAAGGCACCTACCAGTACACATCTATTTGGAAGCCTGCTGATGTTGCGAACAGCTGGCTCACTTACCTCAAACAAAAAATCTACCCAAGTAAACGCATCTCTGAATCTAAAAGATTGCGAGCATTCCTGAGAATTGAGAATAGAAGATAGAAGATAGCAGTCGCAATCCTCATTCTCTATCCTCTATTCTCACATGCTTCACATCTTATCTTTCTTCCTGCACAATGTAGCATGGGAATATCCCGTAATGCCCTCCTGTGGGTTTCAGAAAATCGAAAACTGCGCGCTTCTTTGCCTCGTTATCGTTTCATTCGAAAAGCGGTGACAAGATTTATGCCGGGTGAAACCCTGGAAGAAGCTCTTTCTGCAGCTGAGGTCCTTCAAAGAAAAGGAATTAACTCAATCCTTACACAACTTGGTGAAAACATTTCTGATTCAACTGAAGCGAAAAACGTTACACAACATTACAAAAATGCATTGGAGACGATTCAGAAACGCAATATCGATGGCTACATTTCAGTAAAGTTAACCCAACTTGGCCTGGATCTAAATGAAGATCTTTGCTATGAAAATACTGCATCACTTGCAGACGAAGCGGCAAAAAGAAACAACTGGATCTGGATCGATATGGAACAAAGCCAGTATGTTGATCGAACGCTCAACATCTACAAACGCATACGGAAGAATTTTGCAAATACAGGTGTTTGTTTACAAGCATATCTATATAGAACAGCCCAGGATATTGAACAACTTATCCCTTTATCACCTGCCATCAGGTTGGTAAAAGGAGCCTATGCAGAACCAAAGTCAGTTGCATTTCCAAATAAAAGCGATGTAGATGCGAATTATATGAAACTCGCAAAAACACTTTTAGCACATATCCGTTCCGATCAACTGACTCTAGGGATAGCAACTCATGATGGCAACCTGATCTCACAGATTCAAAATGCAGCTGTCGCAATTGGATTATCTGGCAAAGATTATGAGTATCAACTCTTATATGGAATTCAGACCGGGGAACAAAAAAGACTCGCTGAGGAAGGCTTTCGTGTGCGTGTGTTAATCAGCTATGGATCGTACTGGTTCCCATGGTACATCAGACGTCTTGCAGAACGTCCTGCAAATGTTTGGTTTGTAGTGAAAAATCTATTTGGTTAAGAAGAACATTCAGCTGGAATTTTGCGAATAGGCTGAACAGGTACTGGAGCCTTCGCGCTATTCGGGCATGCCCCACGGGATACTGAGAGTTTCTTTTTCAGCATATCCATTTCGCATTCATCAATTTTTACTGCAGCAATTGTAAAACTGAACAGCCCGAGCAGCATCGATCCCAGCAAAAGTTTTTGTTTCCAGGACACTCGCAAATTTGCTTGACCTGCAACAATGTCTTCGATGCGACGTTTCAAATTTGATCCACCTGCGCATGAAGCTCCTGCCATTCGAACTCCTAATCCGAACTTCAACACTTTTACAAGACTTGATGCATAGGTTCTGGATGCGCTTCCAAGCTGAAGAACCCGATCATCACAAACGCGTTCCCTTTCGGACAACAACATACGATCGACTAACCAGACTAGCGGATGGAACCAAAATAGACAGCAAATGATCATCTGAACATTGCTTACAAGATTATCCCAGCGCGAAACATGAATAAGTTCATGCAAGAAAATTGCTTCAAGTTCTGAATCACTGAGTTGTCCGGAAATTTCCTTCGGAAGAAGAATCACAGGCTTAAACATTCCCCAAACACCCACTTCAGATACTTCACTTGAAGACATTAAACCTACATTTCTACGAATTCCCATCCGCTGAATTGTCTCTGCAAGGATCAATGATTCACGGCCTTCATTGATTGTTGTGGACTTGTTTAAGACTTGCCAGAAAGAAAATTGTCTTCGGATCCAGACTGTGAATAGAATGGCACTCCCTGCTAACCAGATCCCAATGAGGGTCCAAAACGTAATTGCTTGAACATGCAATTCGTTTCCAACCAGTGCATCGGTTAAGTAAAAAAATCCATTTTGGTGCGTGAGGAATGAAATCGGATCACCCGATGCCCAGGCAATCGTCATAAAAAATGAAGAAAGATTCAAGCCGAGCCATGAAGCTAGGGAAACCAACGCCGCGGAAGGGATCAGGAATTTTATTGAGATGGCAATCCATAATACATAACGAACACGTGCAGGCGCGCGGCGTAAAATTAAAATCGCTGCAAGTGCGAGAATACCGAAAATTGTAGATTGCCAGAGGTGATTAATCAGAAATCCGCTAATTGCATCAGGCTTCATCATCAGCAGTTCCATGAGTACACTCCTTAAATTTAATCCTTTGCACTCACTCTTGTTTCATCGGCTGAAACAAGATTTTCTAATTCTTTAATGTCATCAAGGCTTAATTTCCCTTCTTCCGCTAATTGAGCCATGATCGGCCTTGCAGATCCGCCAAACATATCTAAAAAATCATGAACAAGAGTCCGATGAGCAGCTTCCCTTGTAACAGCAGCTTCATATATATGCGCGTTTCCGATTTTACGTACTTGTTTTACAGCGCCTTTTTCTTCTAAGCGTCGAACGATTGTCTGAATAGTAGTATATGCGGGACGCTTTTTCTCTGGCAAATTTTCTTGAATCTCCCGCACCGAAGCTCTACCAAGCTGCCACAACGGATCCATAATCTCCAACTCAAAACGCGTTAGCCGGGTTTTATTCTTTTTCATTGTTTAGACGGCCTCCTTGAATCTTTAGTTCTACTACAGAGTACATTGATTCTACCACAATTGTAGTAGGACTTCAGAGACGCATCTTTCTTTGACCTCTGCCTCTCCGCGGTTTAGAATTTGGATAAAGAGATTAGCCGCCATGGCGCCATGACCATGCAGCCAAGATTTTGATTTATAAGATTTCTTGACGTTCTTGGCGTCTCGGCGGTTGAGTTCTAAATGATCCGAATTGAAGACGTTATCGAGAAGGCGGAGCGTTATCAAAAAAGCGCTGATACTGACCTAATTCGCCAGGCCTACGTCTTCTCGGCAATGAATCACAAGCATCAATTGCGCCAATCAGGCGAACCTTATCTAATCCATCCTCTTGAGGTCGCATCCATATTATGTGACATGAAACTGGATGCGAAGTCGGTCGCAGTCGGATTACTTCACGATGTCGTCGAAGATAGCGCGACAACCGTTGAAGAAATTGAAAAATATTTCGGCAAAGAGATAGCTCATATTGTTGATGGAGTTACGAAATTAAGCCGCGCGCAATTCCGCTCAAGAGAAGAACAACAAGCTGAAAGTTTCCGGAAAATGATTCTTGCAATGGTCGACGATTTGCGAGTCATACTCGTTAAACTTGCAGACCGTTTGCATAACATGCGGACGCTTCAATACCTGGAACCTGAAAGGAGGATAGCGACTGCAAAAGAAACTTTAGAGATTTATTCGCCGATCGCCTATCGCCTTGGCATGGGGAAAATCAAAAGTGAACTTCAGGATCTGTCGCTTCAGTACATCGATCCGGAAGGGTATGCAGCCATACAAAACCGCGTCGATACAAAAAGAAAAAATTCCGAAGGTTTTATTGAAGATATTCAAGCTGCATTAAAGAAAAAAATCCGTGAAAACGGTTTTCCAGCAGAAATTCATTACAGGACTAAAAGTGTTTACAGTATTTATGAAAAAATGCGCAGACAGCACATCGATATGGATAAAGTTTACGACTTTATTGCATTCAGGATTTTGACAGACAGTCTGAAGAATTGTTACGGAATTCTTGGCATCATCCATCAGGTATGGCGGCCGATTCCAGGCCGTTTCAAAGATTTTATTTCCTTGCCGAAGCCCAACTTGTATCAATCACTTCATACAACTGTTGTTTCAGAAAAAGGAATTCCGTTTGAAATGCAAATCCGTACGCAAGAAATGCATCGTCTTGCTGAAGAAGGGATTGCTGCACATTGGAAATATAAGGAAGGCAAAGTGATTGGCGGCAAGGATGAAGATGCATTGAGATGGCTTCGTCATCTTGTGGAATGGCACCAGGAAGTCAGTGACAATCGCGATTTCATGGATGCAGTAAAGGTTGAGCTTTATCAGGACGAAGTTTACGCATTTACTCCAAAAGGCGATATCAAGGAATTTCCACGAAATTCAACTCCACTTGATTTTGCATACACCATTCATACCGATGTAGGCCATCAATGTATCGGAGCAAGAGTCAATGGCAAACTTGTTACTCTACGTTACAAGTTAAAGAACGGAGACATTGTAGAAATACTAACGCAGGCGAATCACACACCGAGTCGCGATTGGCTTGGAGTTGTCCGAACATCACGCGCGCGCAACAAAATTAAACAATGGCTGAATGCGAATGAGCGCGTTAAGTCAATTGAAGTTGGAAAAAAGTTGTTGGAAAAACATCTTCGTCGTTACAAGATCAATGTCAAAAAAATCTTAAAAGAAGATCAACTTCAAGCCTTACTTCCTGAGTATGGATGTTCAAAACTTGAAGATCTTTATAGTTCAATTGGCTACGGAAAAGTTTCAGTGAAGCAGATCATCGAACGGCTTGTCCCGCAACCTGTTGGAACGGACGTTGCGGCACCAACTGCCCCTGAACCTGAAGAATCGAAATTTACATCAGTAGTCAAGAAGGCGTTTGGAATTGGTGGAAGTGATGTTGTCAAAGTCCATGGATCGCATGATTTGCTTGTATATCTTGCAAAATGCTGCAATCCCATTCGTGGAGAACGGATCATTGGATATATCACGCGAGGCAAAGGGATTTCAGTACATTCAGCGAATTGTTCGAATCTTGAGAAACTGTTGTTCAATCCAGAACGCAGAATCGAGGTCGAATGGAGCGGCAAAGCAGAGACGCTTCAACATGTCAAAATTTCAATCTGGACCGAGGACAAACAAGGTATCCTTGCCGATATTTCAACAGCTATTGTGAACGTGAAAACGAATATTAAGAGTGTTCAAGCACAAACGTTTCCAGATAGACATGGACTGATCGAATTAACGTTAGAAATATTGGATACGAAACATCTCGACCGTGTAATATCATCTATTAAGGCCTTAAATGGCGTCCTTGAAGTGCAAAGAATCCTGAACTAAAATAGCTAGTGATTCTCCAATCCCCGTAGAAGCGGAAAAGTTGTCGCTTTTCAGCCGCGGGATGAACAATTCGACAACGCAGTCTGAAGGAAGGGTGTATCATGAAAATCAATCGGCTAGAATCAGGTGGAACTACCATCATCCAGCCCAAGGGAAAAATCACAATCGGCGAAGGGGATGTATTGCTCAGAGATGAAATCACCAAATTATTAGGTGAAGAGAAGAAAAAACTTGTGCTCGATCTTGGGGAAGTTTCCTATATGGATTCCGCAGGAGTTGGAGAACTGGTTAGCGTTTACACCTCTGTAAAAAACCGCGGAGGAGAACTAAAACTCGCAAACCTCACGAAGAAAATCAAAGATCTGTTATCGATAACTCAGTTGATGACGATATTTGATACCTACGAAAGTACAGAAGAAGCGATTTCTAGTTTCAAATAATCTGTAAGGTCTTGCGGTTAAAAAGAACCAGCCATCATACGCCACTGGTATATCTTCAGGTTAATTTCACGCAGCCTTCTCGATAAGATTTTGCAAAGGATATAGAGAAATTGATAACTGCTGTCCACATCGCGCGAAAGGATCTCAGTTAACAGTCTGCTTTGTATGGGAAGCACAGTCACATCCGTGTGAGCAATAGCATCCGCTGACCGCGAAGCATTATCAATCAATGCCATCTCGCCAAAAAAGTCTCCCCGTTCCAGAATTGCAAGTGCCTCTTCCCCGGCTCCTGGAATGAATTTGCTAATTCGAACTTCGCCATCAAGAATGATATAAAGCTTATCGCCTTGCTCACCTTCAGCAAAAATCTTCTGTCCTGATTTATACAATTCTTCGCTGCTGAAAGTAGCCAGCAAACGAAGCTCCTTTGAGGACAATCCTTTTTCCTGAAGAAGTGTCATCTTTTTTTCATGATCAACACGTGTACTTTCACCTGTTGAAGACTCAGAGACTTTCTTTGAATTCTCTTCGCCTGTGGGTTCATTAAAAAATGACTTCAGGAGTTCATTCGCATTTCGGATACGATCCGAAAGAGCCTTCCAGAATTCTCTGTAAAATTGAACTGCAACATGACGTCGCGATAAAAACATTTCTTCCAATTTCATTTTCGATAGGGAAAACAGTACGGTTTCTTCATTTGCGATTGCATCAGCCGAACAACGCAATGAATCAATAAAATCCATCTCACCAAAAAAGCTCCCGGGATTTAAATATGACAACAACTGCTCTCCGAATGGTGTTGTCTTTACAATCCGCACTGAGCCGCTGTGGATCAGGTAAATTCCTTCTGTGAGATCATCCTCCCGGAAAATGGTCTCATTTTCTTTGAAAGATCTTTCCGAGGACATTCTTGCAATCGAATAGGCTTCATCATCTGTTAAATTCTGAATCACTGAAAACTTCTTTAAACCCACTGCCAGATTTACAGAGCTAATATGCGTGCGTTCCATTTCCCGCAGTTTCATAAACACATGTTCGAGCACTGCAGATTCGAAGGCATTTTTTTTCACGGAAAGTGAATTGGATAGATTTACAAAGTATTCTTTTCTATCTGCAAAAATTTGATTGTATTGTTTCCGCTCTTCTGCACCGATTTCATTTTGAAGTGTGCGGATCTGGCGTTGGTAATATGAGGTACGAGGAACGTCAGTCCCTCCTGAAAGGATATACGCATCGACAAAAGCTTGAATCGCATCTCCGAATTGTCGCTTTTCATGGTAGATAATTCCTAGGTGCTTATAAGTATCTTCATAAAATGGATCCAATTCGCGAGCCCGATTTAGTTCCTCAATTGCTCGATTCAGATCACCTTGATCGTAGAAGATTTTTCCCAATAGATATCGGGTCTTGGCTAGATTTTCATTCTTAACTTTTGATAATTCCAGCAGTTCTACAGCGTTCAGCATCTGTCCGCGTGCATAGTAAAGAGTTGCAAGACTCAGGTAGTGAGATGCAATCAAATCATCCCTTTCGCGGATTCGGGTGAGTTCTTGTTGGATTGATTTTTCACGTTCTTTCGAGCTTTTGTTTTGAAGCTCTTGTACCCGGCCAAGATTGAGTTTAATCGCAAGATTATTTGGAAATATTTTGGCGGCCGTTTTATATAAGGAGAGAGCTTCTTCGAATAGATTTTGTTCTATGAGTCTGGTGCCGAGCGCAAAAAAATCCTCAAGTGAGATGGTTCCGCCATTTAATTCGACCGACTGATTAACAGGCAATTCTTGAGGATCGTCGCCCACAATGAATATTTAACCACAAAATCTCTTCACCCTCTCTCCCTTTCTCCCCTGCACCCCTGCTCCCCTGCGTTATCCACTCACACTATCCTTAACCCGTGCACAAACTCTTTTACCGCATCCTTGTGGAATCTTAAGCTGAAACTATGGTGTGTACCAGATGGGTGAAGTATAAGCTCGTTCCTGGATGGCAGTGGGAACATTTTCGGGAAGCTTAATCCCGTAAACTTTAGCATCATAAACCTGCCAGCGAGGAGTAGGAATCTCCAGAGCGCGAACGTAATAAAATGCGCGTTGTTTCGGATCGAAATTGGGATCATTCCAGTAAGCGCCTAAATATGGATCGCCGATTGAATTTGTATACGTCGCACTAGGAACATCCACGGTATTTCCAACCGGCGTTTTGCAACGCCCATCCGCATCGATTTTACGGTTATCCGAAACAGCAACGTCATAAATACGTTCCTGCGGCTTGCCGCTTGCATCCAACCAACCTTTGATGATCTGGACACGATCGAGGTTTGCCCCGTCGGGATCTCGCAAAACGCGCACCATGAATGCGGGCGCTTTTCCTGCCGGCGCTTTCCTGAGATCACCGCCCATTGGTACTCCATTCTGATACCCGCGTTTAGCGAAATCAGGACGATCCACGTCTTCCGGCTTAAAATCCCAACCTCCGAAAATCCGAACAATCAAACGCGTTCCTGTTGTGGCGTAGGCTTCCTTTCGTTTCATTGCGTCCCAAATGTCTTCGCGAGTATTCTCCTTTGACCAGATCGCAGCCAACCCGGAGGCCGATGATTCCACATGGTAGATCTTAATCTTCGGGTCTGGCGAGAGTCTGCCGACAATGACTTCGTCAAATCGCGCAGGGAATTGCCCGGGTTCGGTTCCAGCCACTTTTCCGAAATTGTTGTTTTCTTCAGCAGTGGAAAGAGCGGTGTGTGAATCGGTGCTGCCAACAAATCCAAACTTGAAGGGATTCACTCCGAACTTCTGTTCATAGGCCAGACCCTGTTTCAGGGCTTCACGTGCATACTCTTTTGGCAGCATGTCGGGAGTCTTTGGTGCAGGACCGAAACATCCCTTATCCCAGATTTCAAAATTCGCAAGCTCATCGTTGGAAGATAGCAGCGGATGGGTTTCACTTGAACCTTTCATCTGAGTCACTTCATAAAGTGGCTCCCATTTTGCGCGCCGAATTGCATAATCCTTATCAAGCGGTTTCTTACTGGTTAGTGTCTCAACGTCAAACATCAATCCATTGGACAGATTCCCGTTATGCGGGATTGCAAGAACGCGGCCGCCCGTTTTTTTCTCATAAGCATCCATCCACTTCCATAAGTCTTCCACATCTTGCGAGTCATAAAGCGCAAATGGAATGACTTGTTTCGCCCTGTCGCCTGCATCTCGAAAGATCACGTTGCGATGGAGATTTGCTCCCCCTGGTGCAGAGCTCCATTCGTAGCCAATTAAAGCAGTGAATTTCCCCGGCTCGTTATTCTTTTCAGCAGCATTCACAATGCGTTCCCAGAAAGTCCGGGCGAAAGCTTCATTGGGCATTGGATTCTTCCCACTGGCCAAAGGTGTCACCCACATATTGTACGCTTCTCCCCCCTTGCCGGATTTCACGAGATCGTAAACTTGCTTTCCCCATGGATCGGCTGTAATCAGCTCATTGGCCTCTACGACCCCGGGGGCGAGACCGAGGTTTTCTGAGTGATCAGTGATTACTAGAAAATCGAGTGGCCGCTGTAGCCGCGTGCGCGTGCCCGTGTTACTGGTGACTTCCTCCCCTCTGGCAAAGCGGTATGCTTCCTCGGGTCCAAGTCGAGTCCCAAACAGGCCCGCATCGGTCGAATAGGATGTGTGCAGATGTGTGTCGCCCCACAATACCCGATTGGGGTAGTTGTCATCCAGATAAGGTGAGTACTCAGTCTTGGGCTTCACCTCGGTAGGAGGGATATCCTGAGCCATTGATGGAACAATCAGATTTACAGAAAGCAAATAAAGAATCAGCATGCCGACAGTTCTGGTTTTCATCTCAACCTCCTGGATAGAGATCGTGGAATGATCAGAAGAGAAGTCGCAAGAATGGCTCCCCAATCAGCCAACGAATAACGTACTACTAATAACCTAAAATTAGATTCCATTCATCAGTTGCCAACAATCCGATAGCCCGAGTTTTGAATGTTGACCTGAATCTGTTTTGCGGGCGCATTCAGTATGGTCTGCGATGGGTAAATAGTTCCGTCCGGAAATTTTGAAAAGAAAACATTCAGACTCACTGAGTCTTTTGGATCTTCAATATATGTTTGAATTTGTACGCCTTTAATTGTGTTGTTTGCAGTATCGATTTCAAACATTAAGGTGTCATTCGGTTTTAAGTAGCTTCCGAAAGAGATAGACGTTGCTTTGCCCGGTTGCGTTGGATAAATCGCAGCATGTCCACTTTGATACGATTTCTGAATAAGGGACGAATCCGGAGGCACATACTGCTTAATTGTTTCCACCGCTTGTTTCATGTAGTCCGTCATTTCCTCTTTCTTATTTTCTGCAATTTTCCCGCGAAGTCCTCGCGGACTTTTCGCTTCTGGTGTAGCGCTAACCTCAACTTTCTGAACTTTTCCTTCCGCACCATAGTAACAGCGGCTTTGCTTGTTTGATTTCTCTTCGCCTTTATAGCTTACTTTCACCGTTTCGATCCATTCGTATTTACGCAAGACTGCCTGGCTTTGCTGAAAGGAACTCTTAATCGCTTCCACGCGTTCCTTGGGTGGCGGAGTCTGAGCCGTTGCAATCGAGTTGAACAGCAGGGTGACGGCCAACGTAAATAGCAAGTACTTCAAGTTTGATTTCGTCATAACGTTTACCTCATTGGTTGGTTATTGTTGTGCGGTTTGCGTTGCTGGTGTGGAAACGAGTACGCTCACTGTAAACGGCTGAGCAACTCGAAATTCAAACGGTGTGCCCCCGGCCAAAACAATTTTTGTATTGGACGACTTACCTGCATGTACCACATCATCGATCCCTCCAGCAGGTTGTACAGCTTTAGGTGCCGGAACCGTACCGGTTTGAATCGGATAGAGATGACCGCCCACATCGAGATCAGTTAGCTTCAGTAAGATAGTTTCCTTGTTAACCGAAATCGTACCGATAACCGCTGACGCTGTTGGCGCAACAAGGCGCCCATCGACAATGATGTCCCGGGCAAGATTGGCCTTAAAGTTTTGTCCTGTTGAAGCAGAATAAACATTGTTTGCAATGCGAACGTTTAAGGCAGTCCCGGTACTTACAGTTAGATTGACCATCTGTGGCGTTGATGTTGCAGGCATCGGTTCTTGCGACGGTTGTGTTGCAGGCGCTGATTCTTGCGACGGTTGTGTTGTTGGCGCCGGTTCTTTCGCTTGTTGTGTTGCAGGCGCTGGTTCTTGCGACGGTTGTGTTGTTGGCGCTGGTTTTGGCGCTTGTGATGTTGAAGCAACAGTCTGCGGAGGAACCGTCGGCGGATCAACTACAAGAAAGAGTTCCTCACCAGAAGGATCTAGATAGGAAAGGTAAAAACGATCTTTGGTTTTGAAGTACATAAGGTTACCCGACTGTAACGGCTCAAATTCGGGCGGCAATGCTTTGACTGTGATCACTCCTGCAGGCCGTGTGACAACAACGAAGCTTTCCTTCCCATCTGTGACGACTCTTTTATAAAACGTATTACCGTAGAAATAATATTTTGTCTCGTTGATTGTGATTGTGGCCCGGCCGGCGGGCAATGCGGTTCCCGGCAAGGTTGTTCCGGCCGGAGGCGCAACGACTACATATTGAGTTGTACCCTGTGTCGTACTAGTTTTATAGTACGTACCTTCCGCATACATCAGCGTCACCGCCGCGGTGATCACAATGATGGCCCCGATCGGCGGGTCGCTGTAGTAGACGCCGTAAGGTGGATGAACGTAACAGTAATAAGGAACGCCATGATAGTAATATGACCGGTAGTAGTAGCCCCCATGGTAGTAATAAGGATAGCCGTGATAGTGATATGGACGGGCTCCATAAGGCAAAGATGCTGACCATGCTGCCCCTCCGTAGGGTTTGCCTGCAACAACAGTCCGATTACCGTAACGTCCACCTTCGACATCCGCAACGACTCCCGTTCCGTAATAGCCTCTGGCTCCATAACCATTCACTTCCGTTTTTTGGCCATACCGGTTTGAACCTTCACCTTCGAATTTCACGCCATATCCCGTCCGTTCCGCTTTGCCTTCCCAGTTTGCAGATTGACCATAACGGTTTGTCCCTGAAGTCTGACGCTCTACCGAACCGAGTTGACCATCATCGAAATCATATTGTTTTGATGTGGTTTTGCTCGCACCTGAGCTACTCTGCCGTGTCTTATCCACATTAACTGTGTCTCCGCTTTTGCTCACATTCTTGCTGCCGCTCGCGCTCTGTCCGCTTTTGCTCTGGATATTCGTGCTGCGTGATGCTGAGTTCGCAGTGGAGCTGCGCTGAGTTGATGCGCTCCCTCGAGCTCCCGACCAACTGGAACCTTGAGGCGATCGATTGGCGCCGCGAACAGAACCACTGGAGAAAGCAGAATCTACCGGATACACAAGAATGCAGATCAGGATAATACAAAATAATAACCGGATTGCTTTTAATGATTTCATTGCTTTTCCTCCTGACCGGTCAACTCCTCCGGCTCCACACGTGTAGCGCCTTGCGGAGCCTTGAATTGAAAAAAGCTTTCCGGAATTTGTGGGGCCAGATTCCATGTTGTGACTGTGGCCGAATATTGTGGCTCTCCCAATTCAGTCACGTAAGTAATAACAATTTTTCGTGGAAGAGGCTGCGCACCCGCATCAATCCAGATTTGCCATTCAATGGTTTCCTGAGCGAATGCCAGATGATGACAAGGGATGCCAGCTGCTTGATGAATTCCAACGTAACGGCCGTACGTTACCTTTTCCATCAAAACGGAGTAAGGATCTGCGTAGAGAAAGTCCGCGAGCGGAATTTCGATATCAAAACGATCCATCAGCATATCAAGCACTTCATCAATGGAGCCGGATAATTTCAACATGGCATAAGTGTTGTAGCTCTTATCAATGCTGGAAACGGTTTGGCCATCAAACCACACGGAGCGGTTCAGCGTATCTCCCGTTGCATCAGAAACAAAACGCGAGGGCCGCTCAACTACCACCTTTCTTGAATTTGTCAGCTGAATTCGGGGTTGATTGTCCTTGAACAGATCAAAAGTTTCTTCGGCCTCAAAAGCGAAGCGAGGTGTAGCTACAAGAAAATCGCTCATCTGTTTCAGAATGTCTTGAGCACGCAGCTCGATCATTCGGGGGATCGTTGCACTCTCAGGCTGAGCAGTAGTTTCGCGTGGTTTATCCTGTGTATCGGTGGGCTGTTGAGCAAATGCAGTGATTGTTCCAAACAGCACCAGCAAGGCGGTGAGCATTTCTATAGTTCTCATAATTTTTCAGTCCGCACAGGAGGCCTTTTGATCAACTCATCATTGGCCGGCTGTGGCTTTTAATGTCACAAGACAAAAATTTCCTGACAGAAAATCAGAATCGCACTGAATAAGAACTGATTTGTTCTCATTATAATATCATCGAAAGCTTCTCCGGCTCTTGGTGTCAACTCTAACTTGTACTTTACAATGCGAGCGCTCACAGAATTTCAAAGTTTTCATTCATATGATAGCAACTCCGATTTTAAAGGCTAGCGGAAAAAATATGAATTAATTCAGTTTGAAAGCAGCCGTAAATGCCGCGATATTTCCTTGTGTATCCAGGCGTGTACTCGTTTCAAACTCGTATCGAAATGAAAGGATCATCAGCTTCGATAAGTCTTTGCTAAGGGGAAAAACAAAACCGACTTCAGGACCAAGAGCAAAATTGCGATTTTTGCCTAATCGATTCTGTACGATCGGACCGACACCTAACCCCGAATCTTCCGACACTTTCCACTGCGCATAATACGCGAGTCCAGCGGTCAGGAATTGCTTGTAAGTCGTTCCGACTCCGCCTTCTAATGTCAGCACATTGCCTGCTTTCGCATCGGAATCTTTCTTTTTTGAGTGAAATTCGAATGATGCCAATGTTGCAGCATGAAACGATCGTGCTTCATCAAAGTATAGAGTAGTACCAAGGGATAGTTCATGCGACCACATCCCGTAACCGTGATTGTCCCTTGCTCCCGGGGCATATGAGCCGGTAGGTGCGTAAAATGCGTACCATGTTATGAAATCCGCTTGCTTTTTATGCCAGCCGATTTGGATCGGGGCAATCCACATATCAGCAATGTCGTATCCTGTGCCGCCAGCTAAAATCAAGTCTAGGAGCCTCTAATGCTGATATTCGCTATTGGGAGAAAAAAGGCAGTGGCTCCGTAATTGCCTCCAAGTATTTTCTTATTCGTTACAATCGAGCCTCCAATCACGTGAGCCCATTGACTGATGTCGCCTTGCAATTGGAATTCTCTGCCATCGTTCCCAACGATGGTTGAGGTGTCATAGTTGTACAAAAAATAAATTGCATATGCCCCAGGAGGAGCCTGAGATCCAGATTGTAAGCCATAATCACCTACTGTATTGCTTCCTGAAAGTTGAGCGTATACCGATCCCACAGCAACAAGCGTGAGAAAAATTGTCAATTGAATCACTTTGAATTTCATGCTTCACTCCGATTTCATTTTTTTTCCAAACGTCGTTTGTTAGCTAGCCTTGCCTATCATTTCGGAACTTAAGGGTCCGGAGTACCGGACGAATTGATGGTTCCTATTTAAAAGAAACCGCGTGATCAAAGAGAGCTTTACCCGCCGGGAACTTCAATCAGACACCGCAAATTTGTTTCTCTACTTACCATGATACTCTCCCGAACTTTGTTGACTAAAGTGAAGTTATTTAAGCTCAGATGCTTATGTTTGATACTGGATGCAACCTGTACAAACCTATTAGATTACATCTAGCATCCAGCATCAATCTTTATTCAATTCTGACCGAAATTGATATTGGACTTTGGTCTTACATCGATTCCTCGTTCGTCAGGAATTACCCACACTGATGGTTTGCATTCTGATTTGGAAATTCGGGGACCTTTGCGGGCGTTCGCTTCCGAGATTCCTACTTTGGCTTAACGCGGGTTAGCATATAATCTAAACAATTACTGTTAATGAAGGTGAATCATGACCTCAGCCACAGTCTCATTGATCTCTTTGTTAATCATAGTTGCCGCTATGTGTTTCGGCATGTTCCTTCGCTCTCTTTTAGATGAACGTCATTTGAGTGCTGCTTCGCGGGATGTGATGAAACTGGGGATCAGCATGATGGCAACTTTGGTTTCTCTTGTCCTTGGTTTGCTGATCGCCTCGGCAAAGAGCACATATGATACGGTGAACAACGGCATCATACAGAATGCCTCGGAAATCACCTTGCTTGACCGCACAATGGCCCGATACGGCCCAGAGACGAAAGAAGCCCGGGAAGTTCTGCGTAGCGTTGTTACTACTGCGATCGTGAGGTTGTGGCCGAAAGAGAAGAGTATGATTGCAGTGGAGAAGATTGGCCAGTCGGAGCACGGTATCGAAGATCTTGAAGAGAAAATCTGGCAACTATCGCCGCGAAACGACGATCAGCGCCTACTTCGGGCGCAGACCCTGCAGATCATCGACGAAATTAATGAAAGGCGTTTGCAACTCATTCAGCATTCGGGGCAAGGCTCGGCTCCGATGCCGCTTGTCGTACTACTGGTGTCCTGGCTGTCTATCATCTTTTGCAGCTTTGGTCTGTTAACCCCTCGCAATAGAATGGTAATCGCTACCCTGTTTGTCTGTGCTTTGGCAGCCGCGAGTTCACTCTTTCTGATCTTGGAGCTCGATCAACCTTTCGGGGGGTTAATCATGATTTCCAATTCCCCGATGGTTGATGCCCTTTCAAAGCTCGGCCGGTAATGTTGGGAAGATCTTGCACATGCGCGTCATCGCATCGTCGAAGTCTCTAATAGGAAAAATTCCTTATTTTTATAAACATAAATCAGTAAGGAGGGCACGATGTATATGAGTTTGGGAAAAATCTTACGACTAATTTTGCTGATGGCTCTGGTTTTTACATTTATGGGCCTGAATTCACGACAGCTATTTGCTGCAGGACTATTATGAGTTTCAAGCCCTGTTTTCACCTTGTACCGTAATTCTTAAAAAGCCGCACATTACATTGATGTAAAAACTATGTAAAAAGTGGGTTGTTGTTCTGTTTTCACGGCTAAAGTAAACTAATCTCATACATTTCAATTCTTGAATTTGTTGATCTGACATTTTTGACTACTAACCCATTAGATTGGCAGTCTCAAACAATAAGTACTTCAAATGATTTATTGAGGAGTAAAAATGAAAAAAGCACTCTTGCTTATGTTTGTTTATTTGGTTATCGTTTTCGCCGCAAATGGTCTGATGTCTGCAAAGATAGCCAACGCGCAAACACAACCGCCTGCCATGACTAAGGAAATGCAGGATCAAATGACTCCTGCCGAAATTCTACAAAGATTTAAGGATGGCAACCAACGATTTCTTCAAGGCAAAATGTTTCATCGAGATTATTTGAAAGAAAAGGATATTGCGGCTGCTGGTCAGCATCCTTATGCGATTATTGTGAGTTGTATCGATTCCAGAAAGCCGGCAGAAATCATTTTTGACAAAGGAATCGGTGACGTATTCAACGCACGAATCGCAGGCAACTTCGTAAATACAGATATTTTGGGAAGCATCGAGTTTGCAACAAAAGTATCGGGAGCAAAGGTGATCCTTATTATGGGGCACACAAACTGTGGAGCGATTAAATCAGCTGTGGACAATGTTCAGCTTGGAAATATCACCGCAATGCTCAGCAATATCAAGCCTGCTGTTGAATCCGTAACGGGAATATCTGGAGAAAAAACCTCAAAGAACAAGAATTTTGTGGAAGCGGTCGCAAAGCAGAATGTGCTTCTTGCGACAAAAACCATTACTGACAAAAGCGCTATCGTTAAAGATATGGTGAAAGCAGGACAGGTCGTGATTGCCGGATGCATGTACGATCTGGAATCAGGCGTTGTCACCTTTTATGACTAAGTGAATTCTCCCTACAAGAGAATTTTTATTAAAGACAGGAGGTGTTCGTATGGATTACATGCCCAGAACAATTTTTGCTGTTTGTGTTTTTCTCATTAGTTTTGCAGCAAGTCTAGTATTCGGTCAAAATGTTCGGACGGATAGTCAGGAACTGAACAAACAAGCCTACGCAGAGTTGTTGAAACTTGATATTGAGGCAAACGAATTAAATGTCGTTTCCGAAGTTCTTCAATTAGACGATGCGGAAGCTCAAAAATTTTGGCCGGTTTTTAAGGAATACGATGCTGAATTGGACGGTCTGGATTCGACTCAATATCAGTTAGTCCAGGATTACGTAAAGAACTACACACAGTTGACCGACGAAAAAGCAAATGAGTTGGTGATGAAATCATTTGAACTCGAAGGGAAAAGAATTGATTTGAAGCGGAAGTACTACGAAAAAATGAAAGCAGCAACCTCAGCGCTTACAGCAGCCAGGTTTTTTCAGGTCGAAAATCAAATTGAGACGCTGGAAAGACTTCAAGTACAGTCAATGCTGCCTGTAATTGAGTAATTCAAACCGTACCTTGGAGGAGAATATGAAGAATTCAAACATGTTCAGTTGTTTGTGCCTTCTCTTTTTGCTGCTTGTGCATATTTCTGTAGCGGACGCTCAGAAAGAAATGGTTACTGTTCCGGCTGGAAGCCGTCTGTTGGTGCGCACGTCTGAAGGAATCGATTCCAAAAAACACAAGATTGGCCATCGCTTCACAGCAAAACTGGAAACAAATTTAATGGCTGGCGATGAAGTAGTTGCCCCACTAGGCTCGACTCTTTATGTACGTCTTGCTGAATCAAAATCCGCCGGCAAAACTTCAGGAAAGTCGGAACTGCAGATTGAGTTAACCGATATCGTTGTTGCCGGTACTGCTTATGCGCTATTGAGTGATGATTACAGTGTTGCCGGTCAGAGTGAAACGAAGAAGACGGCGAAAAAAGCGGCGGGTGGTGTAGGGCTGGGAGCAGCAATTGGAGCCATATCTGGTGGCGGTAGTGGCGCAGCAAAAGGAGCTGCCACGGGTGGTATCGTTGGCATTGGAATGTCTGCGATAACAAAGGGTGAACAGGTTAGTATACCGGCAGGAACCTTGCTGGAATTCCGTCTGCAACAACCAGCCAGCTTACCTCGCCAATAAAGAAATTCGAGGAGCTACATGAAAAACTCAAACGCGTTCCATTATCTGGGTTTTCTGTTTTTATTTTTTGTACAGATCTATCCAACGGAAGCTCAACAAACGATGGTAACCATTCCGGCCGGAACGCCTCTGCTAGTTCGAATAACTGATGGAATCGATTCCAAAAAGCATAAGGTTGGAGAGCGCTTCACAGCTAAATTGGTAACAGATTTATTGGTAGACGACCAGGTTGTAGCCCCATCCGACTCAAATATTCATGTGCGTCTGACTGAATCAAAATCTGCGGGAAGAGCTACAGGAAAGTCGGAATTGATGATTGAGTTAACAGACGTCGTTGTTGGAGGCACCGCCTATCCTCTACTGAGCGATGATTACGGTGTTGCTGGAAAGAGTGAAACGAAGAAGACGACGAAAAAGGTTGTGCGTGGTGTAGGTCTGGGCGCAGCAATTGGAGCCATCAGGGGCGGCCCAGCAGGAGCTGCAACTGGAGCTGCTACCAGTGCTGTCGTAAGGACTGGAATGTCCTTGATAACAAGAGGTGAACAGGTGAGTATACCGGCAGGAACGTTGCTAGAATTTCGTCTCCAACAACCGGCCAGTCTACCTCAACCGTAAGAAATCCAGGGAGTCTTGAAGATGCATGCGTGTTGAAAAAACTACTTCATTCAAAGCAGTCCTTTGCTTCTTTCTTCTGATCACAACAGGTCTGGTTTGTGGTGCCCAGGAAATCAAGATTCCTTATCCGTTGATCCAAAAAGAGTTGGAGGAGCAGATGTTTACCACAGGCCGCAGTTATCTGTCAGGTGGGCCAAGCTCTTCATGTGATTATGCTTATCTGGAGAACCCGCGTGTGTTTGCACAAGCTGGACGTTTGGCAATAGAAGCGACGTTTCATGGAAAAAAAGGAAAGGAAGTACTTGGCAAGTGTGCTGGTGTAGGCAAGTCTTTCAAGATCATCATTTCGGGAGTGCCAACCTATCGGCAAGGTTCAGTATGGTTTGAAGATCCTAAACTGCAATTCAAGAACAGCGTTGCCGATACAGTCTTCGGGCCAGTGTTGAAGAGTTTTGCTCAAAGCCTGGATGAAACACTCGCAGTTCCGGTTCAATCGGACACACAACAACTCTCACAAATTTTGAATCAAGGACAACTTCAATACAAATTGAAGTTAGAAAAATTCAACGTTTCCAAAATTGAAGTACTCGATTCCCACCTATTAATGAAGCTCGACTTCACCGTTGCTCTGGAACAGAAATAAGTCTCGTGCTTATGGTGTATACCAGATTGGCGAAGTGTATGCGCGTTCCTGCTGGGTCATTGGAACTTCTTTCGACATCTGAACACTATAGAATTTAGCATCATAGGCTGTCCAGCGCGGAGTCGGAATTTCGAGAACTCGGGCATAATAAAAAGCACGTTGACCTGCATCAAACTCCGGATCCTTCCACACTGTGATTAATTCAGTAGCACCAATCGTGTTCGTCCATGATGCATTTGCAACATCCACTGTATCTCCAACTGGAGTTTTGCAGCGGCCATCTGCATCGATTTTGCGGCCATCGGAAACGGCAACATCATAGATTTTTTCTTGAAGTTCACCTTTCGCATCCATCCATCCTTTTATGATTTGAATGCGGTCCAGATTTGCGCCAATCGGATCTTTTAGTGCGGCAACTAAAAATGTTGGAGCTTTGCCTGATGGTGCAGAAATCATATCGCCGCCCATTGGCACCCCTTTCATGTAACCTACTTTAGCGGGCATCCGGCTTTCCGCATCTTTAGCATCGAAATCCCAGCCGCCGAAAAATCGCACCGCCAGCCGGGAACCTGTGGTTGCATAGGTTTCGCGACGTTCCATCGCATCGAAAATTGCTTCGCGCGTATTTTCAGTAGCCCAAACTCCGGCATAACCGGAAGAAGTCTGTTCCCATCCCATAATCGTAGCTTTCGCAGCCTTAACGAAAGGATGCGTTGCTCGTACCGGGCTCGGTTCCGAACTGCTGGTCTTACCAAAGAAGTTGTCTTCCTCAACTGCCGCCAAACCTGTATGAGCATCGGTGCTCCCTATCATTCCAAATTTGTAAGGATTGACACCAAGCTCTTTCTCCATTTTTAACCCATTCTTTAAAGCGGAGCGAGCATATTCAAATTCAAGCATTTCTGGTTTCTTCAGCTCACTAAGATCGAGATTCCCTTTGTCCCATTTTTCATAATTCGCGAACTCGTCATTTTTGGCGAGAAAAGGATGGGTTTCACCATCACCTTTAATTTGTGTTGCTTCGTAAAGAGGTTCCCAACGATCCCGTTGCTCCGCATATTGGCGGTCTATTTTTTTACCTGTGAAGGATTCGATGATTGGAAACATTCTGCCATTGCTGAGATTCCCATTGTGGGCAATGGCCAGAACATTTCCACCAGTTTTCTGTTCAAACGAAGCCATCCATTTCCATAGATCGCGTGGGTTGTCGCTTCCATAAGGTTTCTGAGTAGTATAAGGTTCAACTTGACTTGCTTTTGATGCATCTTCACGGAAGATCACGTTTCGGTGAAGATTATTTCCACCCGTATTTGAAGTCCATTCATAACCGATGAACGCCGTAAATCGTCCAGGATCATTCGCGTCTTCTGCCGCTTTAATCGTTTTCTGCCATGCCTCCTGATATGCAGATGTTCCTGGAAGAAATTCCAGGGCTTTTGGGAATGTTCCTTGAGAAAAGGCTTGAATAATTTGAATTGCTGCTTCGGCACCTTTTCCGCTTTGGACCATGTCGTACCATTTGCGGCCTGTTGGGTCTGCTAGCATTTTTGGGTCACCGGCAAATAGTTGTGGAAAAAATCCCATGTTGTCGGAATGATCGGCGACAACAAGGAAATCGAGGGGTCGCGAAAGTTTTACCTGCTGGCCAGAGGAAGCCATAATTTCTTCACCTTTCGCAAAACGATATGCATCTGCGGGACTGAGACGGCAACCAAACGCTCCAGCATCCATGGAAAATCCAGTATGAAGATGTGTATCGCCGAAATAAGGACGCGTTGGAAAATTGCGTCCTGCGTAAGGGGAATATGGTTTTTTGGCAAATGCTTTTTCCACCGATTCCTTGTCTGGCGTACCTGCATCCTGCGCAAACACTGACAAAGTAACCGCCATGCAAATGTAGAACCACAATGCAAAGATTTTGGATTTCATGACCACCTCTTACGTAGATTCCCGTTGATACCAACTCGGGAAGAGCTTATCGTATTCTTTTGAAGTCAACATATAGGACTTTAGTCTAATTCAAATTTGGAACTAAAATGATACCACGCTCGGATAGGTCAAACTCCTAACCTGCGGAATCTTGGCTTTGTTTATGTGCAATTTAACCACAAAATCTCTCCCCCTTTCTCCCTTTCACTTCTGCTCCCCTGCACCCCTGCTCCCTTTCTCCCCTGCTCCCTTGCCTTATCCATTCACACTATACTTAACCCGTGCACAAACTTTTATTCGTCCTACTACTTTTCCCAATCACACTGAACGCCGGCAGCGAGAAGATTAGCTTTATCTACTACTACCCCTGGTATTCCTCGCTGTCGCACGATGGGAAGTGGGCTCACTGGGAGGAGAACAATCATCAACCCCCTTTCGACATTTCTTCCTCTTACTATCCTAAGCTTGGTTCATACAGCAGTCGGAGTGCTGAAGTCATTGATCAGCATATGCTTTGGATCGATCGCATGGGAATTCAAGTTTTGATTTACTCATGGTGGGGACGCGATGATGATACAAATTACAACGCAGATTCAGTGTTTGATGCTGCTGCCAAATACGGCCTCAAAGTAGCATTTCTAATAGAACCATATTTAGGCCGAACACCACGCCGAATTTGTGACGATACTCATTATCTTGAAAATCGTTTTGGTAAACACAGTGCGTTTTTGCAAATGAGATGGCCCAATAAGCCACACCCTCAACTTCGTTCCATGTTTTTCATTTATGATCCAGATTACGCTGACAACAGTCTACGAAACATAGTTACAAACTTGCATGATACGGATGAAAATCCCATAGTACTCTTGCAATCTACGGATGCATCATTGCTGGATCGTACAGGCGCTGATGGCATTTTTGCATATGAAGCATATCAACCCATCGAAAGACTTTATCCTGGAATTGCAAATGAAGTTAGAAAGCGTGGCGGAATTTTTATTCCTTCGGTTTCACCTGGCTTTAACATCAATCGTACTTTCGGAGAAAGATCGCAAATGCAGCGTTTGCGGCGTAATGGAAAAAATTATGATGATTGGTGGGAGGCTGTGCTGGCATCAGATTCAAATTACGTCGCCGTGCTCAGCTTTAATGAATGGCACGAAGGAACACAAATTGAACCTGCTGTCAGGATGGCAATGCCTGTTAAAGGGTATTTGAACTACGAAGGAGCTTACGGAAAAAAAGGTGAGGATGCTGAAAAGAGTTATTTGCGACGAACGGCGCGCTGGATCCAATTATTTCTTCAGAATTGATTTTTGATTGGTGACTGTATGATGAATGAACTCGGGCATGTTTGCGAACTTGTGCGGTATCCCGTCAAGTCGATGGCTGGTACCGCGACGGAGTCGGCATTTCTCGGGTGGCACGGTCTCGATGGTGATCGGCGCTTCGCCTTCCGGCGCTTGGGAGATGACAGCGGCTTCCCGTGGCTTTCCGCGAGCCGCGTCGCTGAACTCCTTCTGTACCACCCTTTCGGTCTCGACGAGAGTACAGGCGAGCCCCTGCCAACTCACGTACGCACACCGGCCGGAACGCACGTGGAGCTTCGCAGCGTAGAGCTCCAGAGCGAGATCGCCGAGCGTTTTGGGAGCGGCGTGGAATTGATGAAGCTCAAGCACGGGATCTTCGATGATGCCTCGGTATCGGTGATTAGCCTGGCGACCATTGCTGGCATCGGTGGCGAGGCGGGAGTGGATCTCGATCGCAGGCGCTTCCGAGCCAACATTGTGCTTGAGACTCACGACCGCGAGCCGTTTCTCGAGGATGGGTGGGTTGGCGGGACACTGGTGTTCGGCAACAGCGAGCCAAGGCCAGCCGTGAGCGTGACGGCGCGCGACGTGCGATGTATGATGATCAACCTCGATCCGGACACGGGCACACAAGACGCGCGGGTGCTGAAGACAGTCGTCCGGCTGAACAAGAACAACGCGGGCGTCTATGGAACGGTGGTGCAAACCGGCACAATCCGCGTTGGCGATCCAGTGTGTCTTATATTAGATGCTCGTCGTTAGAATGAATATACGAGTTGTAGCTTGTCAACAAAAGCTAAACGATCCTTTGTCCGAACAAACGATTTCCGAACTTCAGGAATTCAAACCTGACTTCATTTGTTTACCCGAACATTACCCTCTTGCTTTGGAAATACAGAACCTCGAACAAGCTGCGGATCGATTTTCTGAAAGGAAAGGTTATTTAAGTAAAATTTCACGCACCCTGGATACAGTTTTGATTGGTGGCACACTGACCGAAAAAACCAGTGACGGATATTACAACACCTGCTATGTATTTGACCGCGGTCAGGAAGTCGGATTTTACAGAAAAGTAAATCCAACTTCGCGCGAACAATCTGCTGGCGTACGCCCTGGAAATGAATTTAAGATTTTTGAAATAAATAATTTGCGCGTTGGCGTTTTGATTTGCGCCGATGTTCTTTTTCCAGCATCCTTTTCAAAATTGGCAGCACTGGGTTGCCAAATCATATTCGTGCCTACAGCTTCTCCTTATCGACAGGGTGAAAGTGTTGAAGAAAAATTTGAAAGAGATCGTTTAATATTTCTTGAAGGCGCAAAAGCAGCAGGGGCTCCACTCATAAAAACATGTGGCGTCGGAACTACTTTTGGTCATCGCATTCAAGGGAGAAGTCTGATCGTAACTCCTGAAAAAATTGTTGCTCGTGCAGAACCTCATCAAGAAGATTCATCACTCACTCTGAAATCCGAACTGGATCTTAAATAAAAAAGCACACGAACACTAAGAATCTCAAGAAAAAGAAATTAACTCAGACTCCATCTAGAACGTGTAAATAAAACCACCAATCGGACCATGATTCGTCATGTCATAAATAAATTCATTCTCGCCTTCCTCATCATCGTATTTCACTGACATAATTCTGTATCCGAATGCAAGCGATGAACGTTCCGAGATATGCCAAACTGCATCTGCATTTAAGTGCCAGGCGATGTCCGATCCGATATCGAATCCACCAATATCAAAACGAGTTAGCAATGACCAGTTTTCACTCAGCCAGGGACTGTACCGGATTCCAATAAATGGATCAAACCAGGTCCGATCTGATTCTATTTCAAGATTTATTGGACCAGAAAAATTAAGTGCAGTTCCAAGAGAAACGATTCGTCCACCGACTAAAAGATCGGTAGCTTCACTGACTGCGTATCCAACGTCAGCTCCAAACAGTGTCTGATCCACATCAACTTCAATAGAATTACCAAGAGGACCTTCTACACTGTTTCCAAGTCCCATGTAGATGAAATCGACGCCTACGACCCATGTTTCACTTCGGGCTAGAAGGCCGCCCATGAATCCGAGTTCAAGATTGCTAAGGATGTCACCAAAGCTCTGGTCGACTTCTACAATTCGATCGTTAGTACCAGTTTCGCCATCCATTCCTGCACCCCAAAGATAGATGACGGTTGAAAATTTCCAACCTTGTGCCTCAGCTGTCACTGAAGACAACATTAGTATTCCAAATACAACAAGTGAAATAGATTTAAATAAGTTGTGTAGCATTTTTTTGTAATCCTCCAGTTCACTGCGGATTATATATTGCTTTAGCAGGAAAAATGAATACAGAAACTGTTCTTAGACTAAAGTCCAATAGCGCTCGGTGTTATTCCTTGTTAGATTTTCTAGCGGAGAATGAATGTTAATAACTATTGTTGATGATGATCTTTCTGTACGTAAGGCTTTAGGCCGACTTTTGCGCTCTCGCGGATTTGAGGTAGAAGATTACGGTTCTGCTCAGGAATTTTTTGAACGTGATTATCAACGTATCGATTGTATTATTCTTGATATTCACCTTGGGAGAACCACCGGCTTCGAGTTACAACGAGAGATGATTAATCAAGGATTCGATCCCCCTGTAATTTTCATGACTGCACATGATGATGAGGAAACACGTCAGCATGCGATTGCAACTGGAGCGATCGCATATCTCAGTAAACCATTCAGGGATGAAGCCCTGGTGGAGGCTATCAAGAAAGCAACGAAAAACTAACGTGCGTCACAAGACAATTTTTAAGGAATGAAGTATTCGCCGATCAACACGGTGATGTTATCGTTCCCACCATGCTTTAATGCTAGATCTGTAAGATTCTGACACTTGTCTTGAGCCGAATCTCTTGAGTTGATCACTTGCGTAATCTGTTGATCGCTGATCATGTCATGAAGCCCATCTGAACAAATCAACACCAGATCATTATTTTGAAGCTTGAGTTGGTGAATCTCAACATCTGGTTTGCCTGCCGAATGTCCAATGGAGCGCGTCAAAATATGTTTCAGGCGATGCTTTTCAACTGCTTCCTGGGAAATATCACCACGGTCAGCAAGTTCTTGTGCAAGTGTATGGTCATTAGTTAACTGGCTCAATTTTTCGTTGCGATAGAGGTATGCGCGCGAATCACCGATATGAAAAATAAATAAATCATCTCCAAAACTATAAGAACCAGTTAAAGTAGTCCCCATTCCTTTATAAGACTGTTCCTGTTCAGCGCGGCTTTCAACGGCGGCATCAGCTTTTGCAAGATAATCAATCCCGCGTTGAATCGCTTCCCTAATTTCCTCATCTCTAGACTCAGGATTGTCCAGCTTTAAGGCCCATTTCACAGAAGAGAGCATGAGATTCACAACTGTCGAAAGTACCATGCTGCTCGCTACTTCGCCTGCGGCGAGTCCGCCCATGCCATCCGCAACGGCCATTGCATAAGCGCATTCTTCATGGTGTTCCGGCAAGAGATCTCCCTGCACATTCGTCATGACTCTCTTAAAATAACGTCCGGTGCGAAAAATCAAGAAAGCATCTTCGTTGTTAGCGCGTTTTTTTCCTTTATCTGATACCGCGCCAAAGCTAACCTTTATCTCTGAGGAAAATGGACGTGGATGTTGGATATCAAAGTTGTTAAGTGGAAGATAAAATTCCGCAGTATCCTGTTCGGAAGGGTTTTTCATAATAAATCCGCAATATGAAGTTATCAATACTTTTCCACAAAATCAAATACTGCGCTCCATTGTTTAAGAGAATAGCACTCCAAATAAAATCACAGCCGGAGTTATGTGTAATAATGATTGTGATTTTCTGTTGCAGTACATAAGAGCCAAGTCATCATGAAAAAGAATCCAGAAGAAGCGAAGCTTACCTCGAGCATAATCCCAGGTAAAGAATCAACGCCAGTAATGGGCGTCGTTGATTTTCTGAAAGCGCTTTACAAGTATCTAAAACCCTACCGCGCTCAAACTTTCCTTCTTTTAGTCCTTTTGTTAATCAATACAGCTTTCCTGATGGGTTGGCCACTCAGTTTTAAATATTTGATCGATTACGGCATTGCCGATCGTAATTGGCGAGTATTGATAACCACTCTTGTGGTGTTGACGGCAGGTGTGATGATTGCAGCTTCTGCCGGTGTCGCGCGGGGATATCTTTATGCGTATCTGAGTTCGAATGTTCTGAAGGACATTCGTCAAAAGGTATTTGAGCACTTGCAGAAATTATCGATGAGTTATTACAAGCGTACCACCACCGGAGATATCATGTCGCGTTTCTCTACTGATCTTACATCTCTGGAAAATGTAGTGACGAACGCTGCACCGACCCTCATTATGCAGGGGTTAGGCGTTGTTCTTGGAAGTATTGTGCTTTTTACAGTGGAATGGAGAATTGCATTAATCACGCTTCTGGGCCTGATTCTTTGCGTGATCCTGCCCATACGACTGGCAAGAAAAACGGCTTCAATGGGGTACGAATTCAAAACCAAGGAAGCTGGATTGGCACAAACAGTTCAAGAAAATATTAGCGCTCAAGCTGTCGTAAAAGCATTCGGATTGACAAAGAAAGCGATCCAGGCCTTTGCCAGGGAAACTGCAGACCTGGCACGCATCTCGCTGAGGTTCAGTTTTTCGGCCGATAATGTTGAACGGATTCCCTCGATTATCATTCTCATTTTCGAAATCCTTGTCATAGGAGCAGGTGTCATTCTTGTGTATGAGCGGCAAATCACGTTAGGAACGCTCGTTGCACTTCATACCATATATATACACATCAGTTTTTCTGTTACAGCGTTAACAAAAGTGGTGCCGGTAATTTTACGGTCCGTTGGAGGTTTGCAGCGGATAGAAGACTTGCTTGCAGAATCACCGGAAGTTGTCGAGAAGGCAGATGCTCCTTCTATCGAGCGATTCTCTTCTGACATTACATTTCAAGATGTATCGTTCAGCTATTCCACTGACAATCTTACTCTGAACAAAATTAATCTGAAGATTCCAAAAGGTTCATTCGTTGCGTTTGTCGGCCCGAGTGGTTGTGGCAAATCTACAATTCTCAATCTGTTGCTACGTTTCTATGAACCGGGAAAAGGGACTGTATTTATTGATGGAGAAGACGAAAAAAAAATCAACGCAGAATCGCTGCGCGGTCAAATGGCAGTCGTATTTCAGGAAAGCTTTTTGTTTAATGCATCAATTCGTGAAAATATCAGCCTGGGGAAACCAGACGCAAGCGAAGAAGAGATTCGATCAGCGGCCGAGGCCGCAGGCATGCATGACTCGATTGTACGAATGCCCGATGGTTACGATACACCTGTCGGTGAAAGAGGATCGTTTCTTTCAGGCGGACAGCGCCAGCGTATTGCCATCGCGCGAGCTCTTCTGAGAAATCCGGAAATCTTAATTCTGGATGAAGCAACCAGTGCACTCGATCCGGAAACAGAACACGCAGTCAATCAAACTCTAATGAATGTTGGAAAAGGACGCACAGTGATTTCGGTCACACACCGTTTGTCTTCAGCAACCAATGCCGACTCCATTTTTCTCCTGAAAGAAGGATCTATTATCGAACAAGGAAGACATGATGAATTGCTGGGAGGAGAAGGACTGTACACTCAATTGTGGCAAAAGCAAACCGGGTTTACATTCAGTGAGGGTTCCGCTCAGGTTCAGGCATCCAGGCTAAAACACTATCCGATTTTCGAAAATGTAGACTACCAATTGCTTGAGGAAATTGCGTCTCTGTTCGTTACGGAATCGTATTCTGCAGACAGAGTAGTAGTGCGAGAGGGCACGCCAGGAAATCGGTTCTACTTGATCGCGCGCGGACAGGTCGCAGTTGAGAAGGATAGTGCAGATGGCACACCAAAGACGATTTGCGTTTTGGATGATGGTGATTACTTTGGCGAAATCGCCTTGATCAAAAACATTCCGCGAAGCGCCACCATCCGTACGCTGACTCCGTGTGTAATGTTGTCGCTTCACCGCGATATCTTCCAGAATCTTCTGGATCGTGCTTCGGATTTGCGTGAGAAACTAGAACTGGCGATTGCTTCTAGAACCCAAAACGACTAACTGTTTTACGATTTTTATGGCTGCAAAGTCTGAAACGAAACGAACGGCAATGGGATTAATTTTAGGAATTGCTATCGGTTCGGCCGTTGGAATTTGTTGTTACACGTTCCTGTATGCCAAGGGAACTTCGTACATGACGGATAATCCCGCCGCATGCGCAAACTGTCATGTCATGACTGAACAATATGATGGCTGGAGAAAATCGAGTCATCGATCAGTGGCTGTATGCAATGATTGCCATACACCTCCAGGACTCATTCCAAAATATTTTACGAAAGCCCGAAATGGTTTTTGGCATTCGTATTATTTTACTGTTGGCGGCTTTCATGAACCAATTCATATTCTGCCTCGCGATCTGGAAATTACAGAAAAAGCCTGCCGAAAATGTCACCAGGAAATTGTTGAAATGATTGAAGGTCATGAAAAATCGCAACAACTATCTTGTGTCCGATGTCATGCTTCGGTCGGCCATCTGGAATAATGTTTCAAAGCCATTCATGTTATGAGGTTGTGCTATGAACGATGAAGGAAAAAACGCAAGAGTCAGGCGTCGCCGCTTTTTCTTACTGATTGGACTTGCTGCGCTTGCAGCCGCAGCAGGTATTGCTTTGCTTGTGAACATTATGGAGAGAAAGCAAGAAGCTAAAAATCCATTTTACCGTGTTGTTGAATTGACAGATGAAACGATAGATCCCGAAGTTTGGGGAAAAAATTTTCCATTACAGTATGACGGATACAAACGTACCGTTGATCAAAGCCGGACTCGATATGGCGGAAGCGAGGCTGTTCCCCGAACTCCAACATCAGCCGATCCGCGTTCTATCGTTTCTCAATCCCGACTTGAAGAAGATCCGCGCCTCAAGACAATGTGGGCCGGATACGCTTTTGCAGTAGATTTCCGCGAAGAAAGGGGACACGCCTACATGCTGGAAGATCAAACATTGACCGAGCGGCAGCAAGCAGCAAAACAGCCCGGCGCCTGCATTCAATGCCACGCCTCTGTTTATGTTGCGTATAAAAAGCTAGGCGGCGGCGATATCATGAAAGGTTTCGAAAAAATGAATCAGATGCCGTATTTCGAAACGCGCAAACTCGTAACGCATCCAGTTGCCTGCATCGATTGTCATGATTCACAAACAATGCAATTGCGTGTAACACGGCCCGGCTTCATCGAAGGCATTCGCGCATGGAAAGCCTCGCAAGGCATTCAGAACTACGATGTAAATACAATGGCAACACGCCAGGAAATGCGCGCATATGTTTGCGGACAGTGTCACGTTGAATACTATTTCAAAGGCTCAGAAAAACAGCTCACGTATCCATGGTCAAAAGGAGTTAAGGTGGAGCAAATCCTTGCCTATTATGATGAGATTCAATTTAAGGATTGGACGCATGCGGAGACTGGAGCGAATGTATTAAAAGCACAACATCCTGAATTCGAGATGTGGAATCAAGGAATTCATTCACGTTCAGGAGTGACATGCGCAGATTGCCATATGCCGTATAAACGCGTAGGTGCGCTGAAAATCAGCGATCATCACGTGCAAAGTCCAGTCTTAAACATTAATCATGCTTGTCAGACTTGTCATAAGTGGCCTGAGGAAGAATTGAAAGCACGCGTCGAAGCCATTCAAGAAAGAACATACGAACTACGAAACACGGCAATGGATGCTTTGGTAGAACTTATCTCTGATGTGAAAGCGGCAAAAGCCTCAGGTAAAACCGATGCAGAACTGGCGGTCGCAAGGGATTATCAACGGAAAGCACAGTTCTATCTAGATTTTATTGAAGCGGAAAACTCTACGGGATTTCACGCGCCGCAGGAATCCGCCCGGATTTTGGGTCTATCGATCAATTTCTCACGAAAAGGACAAAACGCCGTCAGAACGAGCAACCAATAACACCTGATTAATCTTGATCCATGTTAGTGAATTTTTACGCATGTACAGTTGACGGGTTTTAATACCCAATTTTGGAGAGAACTAACATGGTATCAAGAGTAAATAACAATAATTCGTTCCAGTCCGCTAACGGAATTGACACACAACAAGAGTCAACACAAAGCGTTTCCTTAAACTCCCATAAAACTGGCCTCATCACAGAAATTGGATTCCCTGCCGTTGATGCGACCAATTCACATCAGCAAGAGTTGTATCGTGATCAATGGTCTAATGAAAATCCTCACAAACCTCAAGTCTTAAAAAAAGAGCCATAAAAATAATCGTGGAGGAATACTTCTTCCATTGTTAGAGGCCGTCCATCCCTTAAATCACGCAATTGATCTATAGGATCGACTCCGTCTCTTGAATCGCAACCTCTGTATGCACATAGGAGAAAACTCAAATGTTTACGAAAAAACTTATAACTGTAATGATCGCGGCGTTCTTGCTATTGCTTCTAATGTTTTTGAATTTGGCACAGGCACAAACTAAGTCTTGTCCTGACCCACGTTTAATCACTACCTTCAGACCTGTCATGCGAACTTATGATCCGGTTGATCTCATGCAATACGGACCCGCGACATCTCAGTCGTGGTGCACTCTGAATCCTGGTTCGGCTTCAACACGAAGAGCACCCTGTTCACTTCATCATGTCCTTTTACCGAATTCGGCACTAACTCCCCGCGATCCCCTCTTAGTTTTTTTACCAGGAACGAACATGGAGCCTGATAAACATGATCTGGTGCTCAGTATGGCTGCATATGCAGGTTATCGAACCATTGGACTTTCCTACGACAACACTACAAGTGTTTCGTCGATGTGCACTGGTTCGGCTTGCGGGGACGATTGTCACGGTAAGGTACGCGAGGAAGCGATTCTTGGAGTGGATCGATCGAGTCTCCTGGTCGTCGAAAAAGCAGATTCAATTCTAGAAAGACTTTACACAACTCTTGTAGGCCTTCACGAAGAAGATATCGCAGACGGAACCAATCATTATGGTTGGGATGCCTACTATGTTCCGCTTGGAGGCGCGACTGAACTTTCATTTAACAACATTGTTTGGAACAAAATTGTAGTCGCAGGCTTTTCACAAGGCGCAGGCCATGCAGCTCTCATTGCAAAGGAAGTTTTAGTTGAAGGACTCGTTGTATTTGATGGTGCCGATGACGAATGCTTGAACGCAAGTCTAATTGAACAACCAGCTGATTGGATGCTCGATCTGGTTGATGTGAGTGCAGACCGGCCTCGCTATGCACTTGCACATGCGCGCACTCAGACTCCACCGTATGTTGCACCGCTTACCTGGCTCTCTCTGGGTTTCGGAGTCTCGGGCGCTGATGATCTGGATAACATTGTGATGGAATTTCCTCCATTCAATGCCGCTTTCACTACACAACTCCCTGTTGACGATCCGGATTGTTCGCAACATAACTCAATGGCAAGGGATGAATGCATGCCTACAAATCCAGTTTCAGAATCGGAAGCAAGAAAGCCGGAAAAGGTTCACCTATATTCGGAATATCTGCTTCGTTTCTGCTTTGCATCCGGCGCAATTGTTGCTCCTTAGAATTTTTTCCGATAGGATGTGTTCCTCCCCCTTGGATAAAGGTGAAGGCTAGGAGGGGGTTGATGAAAATTTTGGCAAGCGAAACTCGATCAACCCCCTCTACTCCAAGGGGGAGAATCGCATGACATCATAACTAATTTAATGATTTCACCTGCCAAAAAAACGGCCGATTGCAAAATAGAAGTTTGTTCTTCCTTGTTCACCGTAACTTCCACCAATGAAAATTGGCCCTAGAATTGTTTCAACAAAAAGGCCTGCACTGATACTGTTGAATATTTCTTTTTCATCCCAGTCATCAAACGCAGAACCGAACTCGTACCAGATTCCTGCTGAGATTTTTTCTCCGAGTAATGGCGGCATATCGGCCAGCTTTCTTAAATAACCCAGACCACCGATGATTGCGTGATTGCCGCGAAATTCGTCATTACTCAACCCGCTCACACGGAAGAGTCCACCAATTGTGAATTGTTCAATCGCACTGGGTTGATAACCGAACGAAGTATCTCCTTCTCCAAGCACGAAAATTGTGTTCTTTTCGACCGAATGGAATAAATCCTGAAGCCCGCGCTGAATATTGAGTGAAACTATTATCATCCAATGACTCTTCAAGTATGGGTGAATCCAAGACATAACGCAGATTGCTGCCGATTAAGAAACCGCGCGTTGGAACGACCGCACTATCAGTGTTATCAAAAGCATATCTCATTGATGCTTGCGATTCTTCGCCTTCTACTTCAGGAAGAACTGGATCACCAATTTCACGAGACGCTTCTAATCGACCTACGCGATAACCAAGGCGAAACTCAGATGCAGAGCTAAACTCATAACCTAGATCAGCACCAAACGCAGATCTTCGAACTTCATATTGAGCCACTTGTTCTTCTTCAGCAAAAACTCCCGTTTTCGTTCTTTGCGCAAATGCATAGGGGGCTACAAAAAAATGCGTTCGTTTTACAACATAGTAGTATTCTGCGCCTAAAGATAATTCGGACCCGACACTGGCATCCAACCTGATCTCAGAACCCTCACTGAGAATATCCATCAAAGTAACGCGGCCGCGAAGATTTACATCAAGCACATCCGTGCTTGTATTATTCAATTCCAGAGCCAGATTCAAAAAGGGAGGAGCATACGTTTTTTGTCTTGCGTGAATCAGTAACCCCGGTTGGTCATTCACTTCAGTCATTCGATAGCCGACTGCAGAATATCGACCATTTCCCCAGATTTTCGTTACCTCCTCATCCAAAACTTCCGTGTCAACAGGCTTGCCAACAAGCTCGCTAAATTTGTGTTCAATTTCCTGTTTTGCTCCTGGTGTCGTACCGGTAACTGTAACAAATTGGGGTTCAGGAACCGAATTTCGGATGCGTGAACGCCGCTGATTCATGTGTTCTTGCCAATCGCTTTCGCTCAGCGCAAGAGGAAGTAGTTTGGACGATTCTTTTTCCGTCCCGTCATAACCAAGTCCAGTAATCTCTTGTTCTTTACCAAAATCCATCGTTGCATATTGCTTTAAATCTGGTGTAATCAGAATGTCTGCAAGTTTGCGATTCCTTCGTACATTCTCAGCTGTCACAACTCCAATCATCTGACCAAGAACACCACCAATGCTGCTCATCGCTTGCTCATCGCCAAGTGGTGTGCCGATATCCACTGCAATAATGATGTCCACTCCAATTTCTTTCATGACATCTGTTGGAAGGTTGTTGAGCAGACCTCCATCAGACGCAAGAATCTTGTCATCAATTAGAACGGGAGAAAAAACTCCTGGAATCGACATCGTAGCCTGCAATGCAAGAGCGAGGGAACCCCTGTGTAGAACGACAGGCTTGGCTTCAATCATGTCGGTTGCCATGCAACGGAATGGAATCGGTAACTCATCGAAACTTGCAATATTGGAATATGGAAGTGTGAGATCGCTAAACAGAATCCCTATCTGGTGGCCGGAATTCAAGCCGCTTGGTAATGAAATTCCATTTTTCAATCCCATTTCGATCGCGTTTGGATAAGCTCTTCGATCTTGTTTTCTTCTGAAACTCAAATCGTCATAAGCTGGTACAGGTCGAAACAAATCAATCCAATTTATGTTGTAGGAAATATCCTTCATCTCTTGTGGAGTTTTACCAATGGCATACATTCCACCGATCAATCCACCCATGCTGGTACCTGCGACATAATCGACCGGAATTCGGTGTTCTTCAAACCACTGCAAAGCTCCAATGTGAGCAAATCCTCGCGCTCCACCGCCGCTTAAAACAAGGCCAATTTTTGGTCGAGGTTTTTGTGCGCTTTCCTGCGCATATGTGAATGCCGAGTACAACACAAAGACGAGGGCTAGAATGATGCGTGCCTGTTTCAAGAAATCACCTCACTTTTTTAAGCAAAACATGGTCCTAGTTTTTATTCGCTTGCAGCATTTGTGGAGTGCAATAAATTCTCGTGAATTTTCCACCCTTTTTTAGCAAGTTGAGAACGTGCACGTTCCGATGCCGCACCTGATAACCATATTTCCTTTGATTCGCTATTTTGAAAGCTATTTTTGTGACGCTTTGTAAATTCCTCCACCGCAGTAGCAAAACTCCGTGTCCAATAAAGTCCATCAGCGGGAAGCACTGCGACAAAGCGTTTACCAGACTGCACTACGGCAATTCTTGGATTTGGAAGGAACTGTGAAATTGTTGTGCCTTTTGATTGCATCTTCTCCAGAATAGAAGCGCTATCGCGATAGAGAAAGGCTTCCTCTTCCGACTCCGCAGTGAGCGTACTACGGATGAATTCAGCGCGGCCTTCAGCCTGTTTCAGTCCATCCAGTGAAGAAAGAATATAAGTTTGATCCGTTGGAGTTAGAACTCTATGATTCAAAAACTTTTTGCTTAATTCTGGATCTACTCCCATACTTTGCAAGCGCTGTTCATTGAGCTTCATCAGTGCTTGCGGATCATTTGCCCAAACCAGATCATTCACTTTACTTGTCGTTCCCAACGGTTGCACTTTTGGGCGAACGATGTTGGTTGCTAATTTTCCTGCGGAATCATATTTCGCTAATCGTTGCAATTCTTGTTGAAGAACAACATTTGAAGAGTATGGATCGACTTCGACTTTTTGTGCCCAACTTCTAAGAGCACTATTAACACCCAGGACTTGTTTGGTCGCATCGGAAGCAGCGCTTGAATCTTTCTCTTCGTCTTCATCTTCATCGCTGTCTGTGCTCCGCTTAACGAATCGTCCGATATTTTCAAATTTCCGCTTCACTCCACCCGGGATTCCCTTTGCAGTCTCTACAGGATTCTGGACAAAATTCGCGGTGGCCTCAAGAGAATGTGTTGCGGCTTCCCCCGCTGCTTTCGCAAAAGCTTCACCGCCTGTAATTTCTTTCAATTGTGCAATTGCATCAATTTCGTGTAATCGGATCAAAAGCTGTGTCTGACTTCGCGCTGTAAAACTCCCGAATTGCGATTCAATTGTAAATTCATAACTGTAACCGTCACTTAAAACTGGATCTTTGATTTGATAATTAGTTCGTTGAACTGAAATCTTTTCGAGGATGGAATCGGCCTTCAGTTTAGGAAGCTGATCAAAATCAACCTGAGGTTCAGCCGCAATTGAAATTGAAATTATAAACAGCACAATCAGGCAAGAACTTATGGGTCCTTTTTTTATTCCGTAATTCATACTCGAATATTATTTTACAAGAGTTTGCGCTTTACGTTTTCATTCCACTTTTTTTTGATTCTCATCACCTGCCGGGGCAGAAAACCATTTCGACTTTGGAACGACGACCCTACCTTCTGGTTGTGCTTCGAAATGAGGTGAGCAAATCTGAACACCATATTCATTAAACGCATCCTGAATATTTGCGTGAAGCTCCGATAATCTGCGGAAGCGTTCTTTAGGAACCTCCAATGGAACGCACAACTTATATTCAACGAAAAAGTCAGACAAAGCACTCTGTAAAACATAGGGTTCTGAATCCTTACGAAGTCCTCCCGTTTTGCTGGCAGCGAGTTTCAAAAGTTCATGCACCTGTCTCCAGGGGGCATCGTATCCAATCGTTACTGTAGCGCGAAGAAGGAGCCCCTGCTCCTTCGATATGCGGGAATAATTAACGATGTTGGTGTTCGTCATAACCGTGTTAGGAATCGTTATCTCTCTTCGATCGAGCGTAGCAATCTTCACTGACAGAGGGCCAACTTCTTGCACTGTTCCTTCTACTTCTCCGACTGCGACATAGTCATCTTTCTGAAGGGCTCGGGAATAAACCAGAACGAGGCCGCTCATTAAATGATTCACAACACCGGCAGATCCCACCGTGAACATCAAACCAACAAAGACACTGATTCCTTTAAATGCATCCGTTTGGGACCCTGGAATGTAAGGATATGCAATTACAAGTGCGAACAACCACAGCAGTACAATGATAAGGCGTCTGGTTGCGCCTGCGGTCTCTGAATACACTCCCGGAACATTGACTCGTCGGGATTCAACTCCTTGAAAGAAATCACGTACAAGCCTCGCGATAACTCGCGTGATCCCAAAAATTATAATTACAGTGAGCAATCCTGGTATCGCTTTAACGAAGCCAGATGCAAGGGTTCCAATGCTCTGCAAGAAAAAGCCACCCAAGGCCTTTCCCCATGGATATGTATATGGAAACTGCTGAAAGACGAACGTTAACCAGAAATATGCCGACAGTAATATCAGGGAGAAAACAAGAAGCCTTACAAATACTTGAGCAAGAGCTGAGACCTGATTTTTTAGATCAAAACCAAAAATCCTCAGTTTTTCACCTTCAGTTTTCCGTGAAAAATAGTCAAGCACACGGACACGCATCTTCAATAAGTTGAGGAAAACAAAAAGGAATATTAGAGTGGCAAGCACAGATAGTGCGATACCACGCACAAGAATCCCAACATCCTTTTGCTTCCACTGGGCTTCTAGAGCGGCTGTTAAGTTTGATACTGCACGTTGACCTTCTTGTTCCAGAGTTCTACCGGAAGCCGGATCAAGATCCTGCGGTGCGATTCCCACAATCATGTTAGAGCCAACCGCTAAAAGCAATCCTTCAGCGATCTTTTCCAGACGAACTTTATCTCTTCGGGCAAAATCAGGAAGCCCCTCCAGGCGGCGCAACGCTCCAGCAACGCGTTGTTCCGGCCTTGTCTTTCCTATTGTTGCGCGAAGTGTGACGATCTCTCGATTCTGGTAGTACAAAGTTGCAGGAGGCGTATCTTCAAGAGTAATTTCTAAGGATGAAACCTTTTCATCCACGTTTGGTTGTTGTGCGAAACATAATACAGTGACTGCTAGAAATGCCGTTAATAATACAAGTTTTATTTTCATCGTTTTGTCCGGAAGTTGGTGCAGATTCCAATCAAACTCAGAATTAACAATAACACAAGGATATTGTCAGCAATACCGGCTATATTGATGATGAGAGCATCTAACCGGTAAAATCACTTTATCGGTTAGAATCAGTCAACGGGCAGGCGCATTTTGGTAAGGAACGATTTGTAGCGTGGGTCGTTCTTTATGTTCTTCAGCAGTGGATCGCCTTTTACGTAGGTTACATCACTTTCGCGCTGGGAATAGGCGCGCTCAAGCCACTGAAACGCCTGATCGTTTTCGCCGCGAAATGCATGCACCTGAGCAATCTGGAACGCTGACCTGCTCTGATATTTTTCAGTCAGCTCTTTGAGTGCTGCATCTGCTTCGTTTTTCTTTCCGCTTGCATGATGTGCCAGAGCATAACCATACGATTGCCAGAGTGAATCTTTTTCCTTCGCTATTTCATCAAATGCGTCTGCAAAGCGAGACTGCAACAAGTAAACGCGGCAAAGGTACACATGGATTTCTGAAAGCTCAGGATTGAGCTCTAACGCTTTTTTGAATGCCGAAATCGATTCTTCATATCGTCCGGCGTAATAGGTTTGAAGTCCAAGGTTGTTATAAATAAGTGGGCTTAGCGGATCCAACTCTAATGCACGGTGGCTCATCTCAATCGCATCATCGAAACGTCCGAGCGTGCTGGGGACTACCGCAGCACCCCGAACGATGGTTGCGTTTCCTGGTTCAAGCTTGAGTGCGCGTTGGAAAGAAACTTCTGCTCCATCCCAATCCCAGTCATAACTTCTTTTGATCCATCCCTTTTCGGCATGAGATACCGCAAGAGTTTCATCCAGCATTAGTGCTTTCTCGACTTCCTCCCGGGCGTTTCTGTATCCTTCGTCATACGGAATCTCGCCGCGATTTGCTTGAATACGGTGCACTCTTGCAAGACCGGTCCAGGCAGGCGCATAATTCGGATCTATCTCAATTGCTTTTTGATAGTACGTGATTGCCTTCTGAAGATTTTCTGCTGTAAACCTGTCATTGAAGTATCGTCCTTGCAAAAAAGCATTATATGCATCACCACTTTTACCTTGTGTTAACACTTTTTGATCGAGGAGTTTGACTTTGAGCGCTTCGGCTACATTTCGAGAGATTTCATCTTGAACGGCAAAAATATCGTTCAATTCTCTGTCATACGTTTCTGACCATTTATGAAAGCCATCTGCTGCACTGATAAGCTGTGCAGTGATTCTCACACGGGATCCTTCTTTTCGAACACTTCCTTCCAGCAGATTTGCTACATTCAATTTTTTTGCAATCACCCGAAGATCTTCTTTTTTTCCTTTAAACTGAAATGAAGAAGTTCTTCCTGTTACGCGAAGTCCCGGAACTTTTGCAAGATCATCGATTAGCTCTTCAGTAAGTCCATCGGAAAAGAATTCCTGATCCTTATCGGTACTCATGTTCACAAAAGGAAGAACAGCGATGGAAGGAGAACCAGATTGCACGGCTGATACAGGTTCAATCTCTGGCTTCTTTTTGTAGTTCAGCCATAGTCCTACGATGACAGCAAGGAACACAAAAGAATTCCTACTACGAAATACAAACTTCTGCTGCGAGGTTTCTGGACATCCAGTATAGATTGACCGTGTTCGGCTGTACGTAATCCGGAAGTCCGCTCCCCTTTTTTCATGATTGCGGTGTCGCTTTTTAAGCTCCGCAAATCATTCAGCATATCTCCAATGTTTTGGTAGCGGACGTTGCGGTCCTTCTCTAACGCTTTAGTAAGAATTTCCTGTAATTTTGGTGGCAAACTAAGATTCAGGCTTGATAACGAGGGCGGTTCACGCGTAAATAGCGTTTCAAGCATTTCCCCCATAGTCTTACCTGGAAACGGTTGTATACCGCTAAGCATTTCATACAACACAATAGCGAATGAGAAGATATCAGTGCGGGCATCGAGTTCCTCGCCTCTTGCCTGTTCAGGCGACATGTATGCAATCGTACCCATGATCGTTCCGATTCCGGTGTAAGCATCTTCAACGCCTTGAGTGGGGCGATCTTGATCGGCAACAACCTGTATTCCAGTTTGCTTGGCCAGTCCAAAATCAAGAAGTTTTGCAATTCCTCGCTCTGTTACAAAAATGTTGGCAGGTTTGATGTCACGATGAATAATCCCTTCTTTATGGGCGGCATCCAGTGCATCTGCAATCTGGATTCCCAAATCCAACACACGATCGGTCGGCATCGGCTTTCCATCAATCAAGTCCTTTAACGGATTCCCTTTCATCATTTCCATTACGATGAATGGACGCCCTTCATAATCGCTGATCTTATGAATGACGCAGATGTTTGGATGATTGAGAGCCGATGCAGAGCGTGCTTCACGCTGAAAACGATTCAAAGCGTCAATGTTGTTTGCCAAATGATCGGGTAGAAATTTCAACGCTACATGGCGGCGAAGTATAACGTCCTCCGCTTCATACAAAACTCCCATTCCGCCGCCGCCAAGTTCCTTAATAATTCGGTAGTTAGAAATTGTTTCGCCAATCACAACAGAGCTATAACCTCAGGATGAAGTTTAATAAGACGGATCACGGCTTGCAATTAGTCGACAGGCAAGCGCATTTTTACAAGGAAGGATGAGTAGCGTGGATCATTCTCTATGTTTTTCAGCAATGGATCCCCTTTTACATAGGTCACATCACTTTCCCGCTGGGAATAAGGCACGTTCAAGCCACTGAAATGCCTGATCTGTTTCGCCGCGAAAGGCATGTACTTCGGCAATCTGAAAAGCTGCACGGCTTTGATATTTTTCGGTAAGCTCTTTGAGGGCTGCGTCTGCCTCGTTTTTCTTTTCTGATGCATGATATGCCAAAGCAAACCCATAAGTCCGCCAAAGCGGATTTCTTTCTTTTGCAATTTCGGCTTGAGCTTCATCGTTTCGTGATTGGATTAAATAAACTCGCCCAAGATATACATGGACTTCAGGATACTCAGGGTTTAGCTCCAACGCTTTTTTGAATGCCTTACTTGATTCGTCGTATTGTTCAGAGCGATAAGTATGAAGACCGAGATTGTTATAAATGATCGGGTTCAGTGGGTCGAGCTCTAATGCCTTTTGATCTAACTCAATTGCTTCCTCAAAACGTCCGAGTGTTCCGGGAAGTACAGCTGCCCCGCGTACGATTGTTGCATTCCCTGGCTCAAGCTTGAGAGCGCGCTGGAAAGACGCTTCAGCACCACTCCAATCCCAATCATAACTTCTCTTGATCCATCCCATTTCGGAATGCGCTGTTGCAAGATTTTCATCAAGTGCGAATGCTTTCTCTACAGCCTCGCGAGCTTTACGATAGCCTTCGTCATTCTCCAAATCTCCCCGATTTGCCTGGATTCGATAAATCCTGGCCAGCCCGGTCCAAGCCGGAGCGTAGTTAGGATCAATCTCGATTGCTTTCTGATAATACGTAATCGCCTTTTGCAAATCTTCGGTCGTTAACCGGTCGTTAAAGTATTGTCCTTGAAGATACGCACTGTATGCATCGCCATTTTTCTTCTGTGTCAAAGATACTTTTTGATCGAGAAGTTTCACTTTGAGAGCTTCGGCTACATTGCGGGAGATCTCTTCTTGTACAGCAAAGATGTCGTTCAATTCTCTGTCATACGTCTCTGACCACTTATGAAAACCATCTTCTGCGCTGACAAGTTGTGCCGTCACCCTAACACGTTTTCCATCTTTCCGTACGCTCCCTTCAAGGATGTTGGCGACATTCAATTTTTTTGCAATCACGCGAAGGTCTTCTTTTTGTCCTTTGAACTGAAATGAAGAAGTTCGCCCTGTCACATGAAGTCCCGGAATTTTTGCAAGATCGTTGAGTAACTCTTCGGTAAGACCGTCAGAAAAAAAATCCTGGTCTTTATCGGTACTCATATTAACAAAAGGAAGAACAGCAATGGACGGAGAACCAGCCTGCACGGCCGCTACGGACTCGATCTTTGGTTTTCTATAATTCAGCCAAAGCCCTGCAACGACGGCAAGAATCAGAGAAGCAATTCCAATTACCAAATATAGACTCTTGCGTTGGGGCATTTCTTTTTTGAATGAGATTGCAGCATTGTCATTAGTTAGCACTGAAGAATTGTTCTTCAAGCCTTGAAGGTCATTCAGCAAATCTGCTGCACTTTGATACCGGAAGTTCCGATCCTTCTGTAATGTCTTTGCAATAATTTTCTGCAAGTTTACAGGCACACTCGTATTCAGATTTTCCAGTGAGGGTGGTTCACGCATAAAGAGTGCCTCCAACATCTCACCAGTTGTTCGGCCTGGAAAGGCTTGTGCACCGCTGACCATCTCATACAAAACAACACCGAAGGAAAATAAATCAGTGCGAGCATCAAGTGCCTGTCCTTTTGCTTGTTCAGGTGACATATAGGCAAATGTCCCCATAATTGAACCTACACCAGTCAGTGACTCTGAGAGTGTCCCAGTAGGTTGATCACCGGGGGCAATTTCAAGTCCAACTTGCTTTGCCAGACCAAAGTCTAAAAGTTTTGCAACTCCGCGATCTGTTACAAAAATGTTGGCAGGTTTGATGTCACGATGAATGATCCCTTCTTTGTGCGCTAGCATCCAATGCATCGGCAATTTGAATTGCCAAATCTACTGCGCGATCTATTTCCATCGGCTTTCCATCAATCATCTGCTTCAGCGTCCCACCCTTAATGAATTCCATCACAATGAATGGACGACCTTCGTATTCGCCAAACTCATGAATGATGCAAATGTTTGGATGATTGAGAGCCGATGCGGAACGCGCTTCTACCTGAAAACGTTTCAATGCATCTGCGTTCTGCGCTAGATGATCGGGAAGAAACTTCAATGCGACGTTACGGCGAAGAGTCAGGTCTTCAGCTTCATAAACGACGCCCATTCCTCCGCCACCGATTTCCCTGATAATCTTGTAATTCGAAACTGTATCGCCGCTCAACATAATATAAAGGAGTAAGTATAACTATTTTTGTCTTTGGAAGGCCTAAAAGTCTAACCATTAATGCGGGACTTAACTATTGGAGACACTAAAGGTGTGTCGGGCATCGCACTGACACTTCCGTCAGAGCAAGCCTTCTAATCGAGGAAAATAAATGAACTATTGAAAGTCTGCTTACTTTAAAACGTTTGCAAGAATATTCTTGGTAGCGTCGCCGCCTTTGAGTTGGGTATAGTTCAGAATTTCAGGCACAAACTTCCCAACCATGTCTGGTGATAAACCAAGTTTTTCAAATGAACTACCCAGACTTGCAATGCCTGCAGCACTTGATCCCAATTTCGCCATTGCCGTTGCTGTTGTTGAATCCATTGCAGGCGCTGCACTTAACAGAGAATCCATTTCAGGAATCGCGCTGGAAACTTTTCCAAAGTCTTCAGGGCTTAGCTTACCTTTCGCATAATTGAAGATTGATCCAACGCCCCCGGCTGCTTGTTCCGGTTTCACTGAAAGTTTTTCGGAGATCGATTTCACAAGTTCATTATCGGTCGCAGAAGCGGGTGGGGTTTCTTTTTCTTCGTCTGCTATTGCGAAGCCTATCATCAGGACGCAAATAGCAAGAAACATAGAAAATACTCGAAGGCTTTTATTCATCGTAAATCCTCCTTTACGAATTGGGGTGTCGTGAAAGATCTTTACCTGAATTAGTTTCGATAATTACGACAATAGTCCGGGTAACATTGGAATCAAGAGAATTTCTGAAAAAATAAAGGCATATAATGGGCAGAGTCTCAGCTGTATACATCCGAAACAATATGTTGAGTCATTCAACGCTTATCTTCATTTTCTTTCTCTTAACGGCATCAATCTGCAATCCGTCCGAGGTGGAAGATCTCCTTGGAAAAGCGAATGATTTGTTGCTGAAAGAAAATTTTCCTGAGGCACTCGCAAATTTCGAATTAGTTTTGAAACAATCTGAAGAGCAACAAGATGCGAAAACGGCTGCAGATGCGTTATACAAAATTGGGATCTGCTACAACTTGCTCGCTCAATATCAGAAAGCATTTGAAGCGCTAACACGTGCTGAAAAGTTACATACAACTTTAAGGACCAAGGAAGCTATCGCTTTTGATCTGACTGAGAAAGCGAATACCGAATTACTTCGTGCAAACACAAATGAATCAATATCAATTTCTGAAACCGCATTACGGCTGCATCGCGAAGCGGGGAACAGAAAAGGTGAAGCAGATACTCTGAGAAATATCGGATTAGCTTATGTGAACAAAGGAGAATTTAAGAAAGCTGCTGATTATGTGAACAACTCGTTGGCCATTGCACAGGAAATTCAGGACCAATGGGGCATCGCAATGAGTCTAAAGGATGAAGGAATCATTTATTACCGTGGCGGTGAATTACTAAAAGCAAAAGCGTCTCTTGAAAAAGGTTGGAGTATAGCTGAAAAAATCCAGTCAAAAAGAATTCAATCACGAATATTGAGTGGCCTGGGTCTTGTGTTTGATGCTCAAGGAGACCGCCATCTCCAGATCGAATACAACACTCAGGCCACAAAGCTGGCTGAAGAAATAGGAGATCGCCTCCAACAATGTGTCCTTCTGCTGAACACCGGCGCTGCATATTACGACCTGGATGACTTTACAAAATCATACGATGCTCTTCTAAAAGGAACTCAGCTGGCTGAAGAGATCGGAAACAAGCGTCTTTTCGCCGGTGGTATGGTTGGCGTAGCAATGTTGCATATGGACTTCGGAAATAGCGCTACGGCTCTCAGCTATCTTCAAAAGGCAGTAAAGCTTTTGGAGGAAGTTGGAGACAAGTTTAACCTTACGTACGCTTTGAATGAATTGGGATTGTACTCATTTGAGTCTGGTGATTATGCTGCTGCACTGAAATACTATGAGCGCGCTCTACGAATTCGTACGGAAATCGATGATAAGAATGGGGCGGCTTATAATTTGAATTATGTCGCTGAAGTGTATTACAAACTCGGTGATTTCGATCGCGCAATGCAAACCCTTAAGGATTCCCTTTCGATTAGTGAGCAAAATGGTCTTATGAATCCTATGGCCGACGCTTACAATGAGATGGCCGCAGTACAATATGCGAGGAAAGAAATATCTGAAGCATTAAAATCTGCCGCAAAAGCAGTTGAAATTGCAAAGAAGACTAGTAACCGCACCGCGCATTGGCATTCACTTCACATACAAGGGCAGATTTTTAGAGACACTGCAAGAACAGAAGAGGCTGCGAAAGCATTTCGGGAGGCTGTGGATGTTATCGAATCAATCCGTTCCGACTTTGAGCTTCCCGAGAATAAAGAAGGCTATTTGAGCGCAAGACTTGAAGCATACGAGGATTTGATTCATGTAACTTTGAAGGACAAAAAGATTGCAGAAGCATTTGAATATGCTCAGAGATCAAAAGCTCGTGGATTTCTTGACACACTTGCTGAAATGCGAGTCGAAACATCCAGAACTCTTCCGCCTGATTTGCAAGAGCGTAAAGAAAATGTAATCAATCAGCTTGTTGAAATTCAGTCACAAATCAATGAGGAAAAGCAAAAGGAAAATCCGCAAAATGCAAAACTACAGCAGCTTGAGAAAAACAGAATGGATTTTGAGGAACAATACTCCACTATTTTACTTGAGATCCGGCGCCAGAATCCTCAGGTTGCAGAGGCTCAATATCCTCAGCCTACAAGCTTGAAGCAAGCTCAGGCTCTGCTGGATGATCAAACAATCTTACTTGAATATTTTGTTGGTCAATCCTCAACAATTCTTTTTGCTGTCACTCGTGAAGATGCGAATGTTTATCATCTGGCTGGCGAAGAAAATTTGTCCGTCCTCATTTCACAAATTCGGGATGTGATCCAAAAGCCTGATCATGCTTTCCAAATTTCGGAACGTTCGCATACAAAGTTTGTTCAAAGTGCAGGGGAACTCTATGCAAAATTAATATCGCCCGCGAAAGCTTTAATTCAGGATAAGAAGCTTGTGATCATCTCGCCCGATGGTCCGCTTCATTATCTTCCTTTTGAATGTCTTTTGACTGTGACTACAGATGCAACCTCACCAAATTTTGCACGACTTCCCTATCTTGGGCGTGAGTATCAGATCCAATATGTGCCATCCGTTTCTGTTTTCTCACTCTTTTCTGAACGGAAGACTTCTCCGGAGGACACGGAGAGAAAACAATTCTTAGCTTTTGCAGATCCAGCCTTTGGTGATTCTTCAAACAGACCAAACTCACTTGTCAGGGAATGGGTGGGGACTCTCGGGCCTCTACCTTATTCGAGACCTGAAGTCGAAGGGATTGCGCGGTTATATTCTGCCGATAAAACTTCGGTCTATATAGGATCGCAAGCGAGTGAAAAAAAACTGAAACAATTGGATTTGCAGAATTATAAATACGTTCACTTTGCGAGTCATGGCTTGATTGATGAAGAAATGCCGCAATTTTCTTCTCTGATTTTGCGACATGATGATGAAGAAGACGGTTATCTTACGGTGCGAGAAGTTTTTGATCTAAAGTTAAACGCAGACCTTGTCGTTTTATCCGCTTGCAAAACCGGTCTCGGTAAACGCATCCGTGGTGAAGGCGTTAGCGGCTTGTCGCGCGCATTTTTATGTGCCGGAACACCAAGCGTATTGGTCAGTCTTTGGAATGTTTATGACCGGTCAACCGCTGATTTCATGAAAACGTTTTACGAAAACATGGAAAAGCGGAAGCTAAATAAAGCAGATGCACTCAAGGAAGCCCGGCTGCAAATGATTCGAAGCTCCAAGTACAGTCATCCTTACTACTGGGCCTCGTTTGTTTTGATTGGAAACAACTAAGAATGATTACTACTCAGCTACTGTAACTTCTGGAAACTTCCATGTGCCGCTCAATACCTCCTAATTGAAAGATGTCAGCAGCTGGAAAGAACCGTGAGTGAAGAATGACAAACTCTTCACTTTAGAATTTGCCCGCTATTAATTCTAATTCATTAGAATATGAACGAAGTAGAAATCAAGATTGGATAACCTTCAGAAGCAAAACCAAAATTTGGAAAAAGCAAACTTACAAGAAGCAAAGTCGGTATGATCAAAATGAACGCTCTGCAAATCCTTTTCATCGTTGACTCCTTACTGGAAATTGGAAGAGGAATGTGGACATGACTATTTTTTTTGAAGATGTTCATTCAGCCGGAGTCTAAGCCGCCGACACTAATTCAAAGCTATAGCTACAGTACGGGCACACAATCCGCAAAAATACTGGCTGTTACCCAGTATAATTGCGGAGAGATTAAGAAGAAAATCGCTAACGGAACAATTATTTCAACTGTGCTGACAGTTTTTAGTCAGACGAACTGATCTATTTGTCCGGAGTAATCTTGGAAATTTTTGAGCCTTGTATTCCGATACCTGCCATAAGCCCTTTTTGACCATAAATGAACGCATAGATTCCGTCTTTTATGGTTGAACTCGTCATTGTCTTTCCAAAGCCTTCGTCCGCAACGACAACGCTGGGGCCGCTACCGATTTCCCAGCCATCGCTTTCTCGCAGATATTTAAGTGAAGCATCATCCATGAAAAACATCGCGAGTGAAAATTCCTGAACGCCGGCTTGCAGGCCAAAGGAGGCCGCTGCCGTCTTAAAATAGCCAACAGCCTTGCCGTTTTGCAACAACGCTCCCTCACCGCCTTGACCACCTACAACAAGTCCGGCCTTCTTAACCTCGGGGAAGACAAGAACGGCTTTTGCCTTCTGCCCTAGCTTCTTTATTTCCGGATTGCTTGCATAAAGTGTATCTAAAGCTGATTTAGATTCCTGCGCTATTTCTGCTGCGCTATCCGCAAATACAATCGTTGAATTCTGGGATGTCAACATCAGAACCATGACACCCAGCAACATGAGTCGAAGAATTGTTTCCATTCTTATTTTCATACTAGACTCCTTGTCCATCTAGATTATTTGTTTGTTAATGCCCAATCCGGGCGCAAAACCATCTTTTGCGAAAGCTTAAAAAACCTAACCGGTAATCGCATTTTACCGGTTAGATCCCTCATATCACCACTTTTAATTTCTTAAACCGAGAAGCGAACCTGTGTGCCGTGCGATCATTAATTCTTCATTCGTCGGAATTACCCATGCTGACACTTTGCTTCCGCTGCGAGAAATTCGTTGACTCTTGCTGGAGTTCGCATTGTGATCGAGTTCCACACCGAGCCATGCCGAAGACTCACAAATTCGCTGCCGGATTTCGGCTGAGTTCTCGCCAATACCCGCTGTAAATACGAGTGCATCGATACCACCTAGTACTGCGGCAAGTGCACCGATTTCCTTCGCGATGCGGTAGATAAAATAATCCACAGCGAGTCGTGCTTCCGGCTCTTTCTTTCCAAGCAGGTCGCGCATATCGTTGCTGATGCCTGAGATTCCGAGTAAGCCTGATTTTTTGTACAATATGGTTTCTACTTCTTTTGCGGAGAGTCCCAGACCCTGGAAAAGATAAAGAACCACACCAGGATCGAGCGCGCCAGGTCGCGTGCCCATGCAAAGTCCATCCAGTGCTGTAAAGCCAAGAGTATTTTCGATACTTTTTCCTTCTTTCAACGCGCACAAACTGGCGCCACTTCCAAGATGGGCAACGATAACGCGTGCGTTTGCAATTTCAGGAGCAATTTCCGGTAATACCGAAGCGATGTATTCGTACGATAATCCGTGAAAACCGTAACGCAGCAATCCATCTTTACAGAGTTCGCGTGGCAGAGGAACTACTTCCGCAACTGCCGAATGGCCGCGATGAAAGCTTGTATCGAAACAAGCAACTTGCGGAACATCCGGGAGCCGTTCAAAAACCGCTTCAATTGCAGCCAGATTGTAAGGTTGATGAAGCGGCGCGAGTGGAATTAGTTTGCGCAAATCTTCCAGAATCTGTGGAGTTACTACGGTTGGCTTCGTGAAATCGGCTCCACCATGAACGACTCGATGACCGACACCCAATACCCGAGCCCCTCCATATATAGAGCGAAGCCATGCAGCCAGAGCATCAAGTGCCTTACGTCCATCATTTACACTTGGATCCAGCTTTTCTTCAGCAATCTTTGTCCCCGCGCCGTCTTTAACTGACAGTTGTGGTGAAGTGCCGATGCCTTCGATTTGACCTCGTGCTTCAAGCCGCCAACTTTTTCCTGCTGGCCGTTGGAATACACAGAATTTTAAACTTGATGAACCGGCATTGAGTACAAGTGCAAAATCATCCATGGTAATTTCTCCTTCAACCTAAAGGGACCGCAGGCCTCCGGCCTGCATAAGGGACCGCGGACTTCCAGTCCGCAATTTTTTTTGCAGGCAAGATGCCTGCGATCCCTAATGCGGACAAGATGTCCGCGGTCCGCTCATCCATGGTAATTTCTTGCCGCAAACATACTCCTAAAAATTTGCCGCTCATAGTCGGCCGGATTGGGAACACGTTGGTAGCTCATGTTGCCGCGCATTTCATTCAGTGAACTCCACTCGTTCTCTTCCATCCATCCTTTGATATCGCTTAACAAAGTACGCAAATGACCTGGACCATTTTGCAGAAGAGCTGATACCAACTGCGTGACATGCGCGCCTGCCATCGTTGACTTGATCACATCCAGTGCCGTATGAACACCACCAGTAATTGCAAGCGAAGCTTTGACACGACCTGACAGAACTGCGGTACCCCGGAGTCTAAGACGAAGCTCCGAAGAGTTGGAGAGTTCGAGTGTACGAACAACCTCGAGTTCGATTGGATCAATATCAGCCTGATAAAAACGCGTAAAAAGAATAATTCCATCAGTTCCTGCCGCATCCAGTTGAAGAGCGAAGTTTGCAAATGCAGTTAACAAAGGCGACAGCTTAACAGCAACTGGAATACGAACCGTCCGTTTCACTTCACGCACAATTTCGATCACCTGTCGCTCTACCTCTGCACTACTCAAAGTGGGATCACTAGCGGCATGATAGATATTTAGTTCCAACGCATCAGCTCCTGCTTGCTCCATCAGGCTTGCATACGAAGTCCAACCGCCAAGTGACATTCCATTCAAGGATGCGATCACAGGGATGCGCACCGCATTCTTCACCCGCCGCAAGTGTTCAAGATACTCATCTGGTCCAAAGGCTGATTCAGGATCCGGAGAATAACTCGTTGCTTCGGCAAAGGATTCTTCATGGCTTTCAATATCGAAGAACGCTTTCATCTGTTCGCCTTTGATCTCTTCTTCGTATAGCGATCGCAATACGAGAGCTGCAGCACCTCCATCCTCAAGTTCCCTGACAATATCGATATCGTCACCAAGCGGCCCCGAACCAACAATCAGTGGGTGGGGCAGCTGAATTCCTAGGTACGTTGTGTTGAGATTCATTTAACCTCCTTCGCTGGCGAATTCGGTGATGCGGCTTCCTCGGTTTTTGGTTCGATAACAGGAACGGTAATTCCAGCGAGTTGTTGATACACTGCATATCTGCGTTGTGCCGCGGCTTGAGATTCTTTAAGGAAATGTTTGTAACGTTCAGGATCTGCGCGTTCAATCATTCGAAAGCGCGATTCATTCTGCATGTATTCAGCAACATTTCCTTTGGGTGGACCGTAGTCCAGATTCAAGGGTGGCTCACCTTTAACCAACCGTCTGGGGTCGAAACGATAGAGTGGCCAAACACCTGAAGATACAGCCAACTTTTGTTGTGCAACACCTTGCGCCATGTCGTAACCGTGCGCAATACAATGACTGTACGCAATAATCAATGAAGGTCCGGGATAGGACTCGGCTTCTAAGAATGCTTGTGTGGTTTGCGCCATCTTTGCACCGAATGCAATGCGCGCAACATACACATGTCCGTACATGTTTGCCAATGCACCAAGGTCTTTCTTACCTACCGGTTTTCCAGACGCCGCAAACTTAGCGGAAGCACCAAGCGGAGTTGCTTTTGATTGTTGACCTCCGGTGTTGGAGTAAACTTCGGTATCCATCACAAGAATATTGACGTCCCGATGGTTCGCAATTACGTGATCCAGTCCGCCGTAACCGATGTCGTAAGCCCATCCATCGCCACCAACAAGCCATACACTCTTCTTCACAAGATAATCGGATAGTGTTTCTAGTCGTCTCGCTTCCGCAGACTGAATACCGGTCAGTTTGCTTTGTAACGCTTTCACTCTGTCGCGTTGCGCATTGATCCCTGCATCGTTCGTTTGATCCGCACCAAGCAATTCTGAAGTAAGAGTGTCACCGATCTGTGAACCGAGCCGTTCTAAAAGCACACGAGCCGCTTTGATGTGAGCATCAAGAGCTAGGCGAAAACCGAAACCAAACTCAGCGTTATCTTCGAAAAGTGAGTTGGACCATGCCGGCCCTCTTCCATCCCGGTTTGTGGTGTAAGGTGTGGTTGGCAAATTCCCACCATATATAGATGAGCAACCGGTGGCATTGGCAATCAGCAACCTGTCACCGAAAAGCTGGGTCAGCATTTTGAGATACGGCGTTTCACCGCAACCATTGCAAGCTCCGGAGTACTCAAAAAGTGGTTCCATGAACTGTGAACCTTTATGATCAAGTTTCACAATATCGGTTCGTTCCATTTCAGGAAGGTTAAGGAAAAAATCATAGTTAATGCGCTCCGAATCGAGTATCGGAGCTTGAGCTTCCATATTGATCGCTTTGTGTTTAGGATTTGTTTTATCTTTTGCGGGACAAACATTCACACATAAGTTGCAGCCGGTGCAATCCTCTGGCGCAACCTGGATTGTAAACATCTTCCCTTTGTATTCATTTCCTCTATAGGCAGTGGATTTGAATGCTGATGGTGAATCATCGAGAGATGCGCCGTCATATACCTTTGCGCGGATCGCAGCATGCGGACAAACCAGCGCACACTGGTTGCATTGAATACATACCTTTGAATCCCATACTGGAATTTCAAGTGCGAGATTCCGCTTCTCCCACTTCGCAGTTGCTGTTGGCCATGTGCCATCAACTGGAAAAGCGCTCACCGGAAGCATGTCGCCTTTACCAGCAAGCATGACTGCTGTGATCTTCTGAACAAAATCGGGCGCTTTTTCGGAAACAATCGGTGGACGATTTCGTGTAGCACTGATTGCCGCAGGTACTGGAATTTCATGAAGATGCGCCAACGATTGGTCTACTACTTCCCAGTTCCGTTTAACAACTTCAGGACCCCGTTTCCCATACGTTTTTTCAATCGCTTTCTTAATGTGAGTGATTGCTTCATCGCGCGGCAAAATTCCGGAGATAGCAAAAAAGCAAGTTTGCATAATCGTGTTAATCCTTCCACCCATTCCTACTTGCTTTGCCAATGTATAGGCATCAATTGCATAAAACCGGAGCTTTTTCTCAATCATTTGCTGCTGCATTTCGCGAGGAAGTTGATCCCAAACTTTTTCTGCATCACCTGGAGCATTCAACAAAAATGCAGCACCTGGCGCCGCATATTCAAGCAAATCGAACTTATCAATGAACTCGAATTGATGACAGGCTACGAAACTGGCAAGATCGATTAGATATGCCGAACGGATCGGGCGCGGACTCGAACGCAAGTGCGAAATTGTAATCGCTCCCGATTTTTTTGAATCATAAACAAAGTAACCTTGCACATAACGTTCAGTTTCCTGGCCGATAATTTTGATTGAGTTCTTGTTTGCGCCAACCGTTCCATCGGCACCAAGGCCATAAAACAATGATCTTGATACATCGTTCGCCTCGGTTCGAAACGAGGGATCCCAATCCAATGAAGTGTGAGTCACATCGTCTTTGATACCGATTGTAAAGTGGCGGCGAGCATCCTTTTTTCCTAACTCATCAAAAACAGATTTCACCATCGCGGGAGTAAACTCTTTCGATGAAAGTCCATATCGGCCTGCGATGACTCGCGGTTCCGTCTTGAATGATGATTCACCTTCCGCACGTGCTTCAGCGAGGGCAGTCATTACATCCAGGTAGAGTGGATCACCCAGAGCCCCTGGCTCTTTAGTCCGATCCAGTACTGCAATGTTCTGTACACTGCGAGGCAATGCGGCGATGAATGCGGCTCGCACAAAAGGCCTGTAGAGCCGAACTTTGAGTAAACCAATTTTCTCCCCTTGATTTACTAAATGTTCTACAGTTTCGTGTACTGTTTCCGCGCCAGATCCCATGATGACGATCACACGTTCGGCTTCAGGATGTCCGACGTATTCGAAAAGTTTATAGGAACGTCCAGTGAGTTCTGCGAACTTGTTCATCAAGCGTTGAACGATGTCCGGGCAGGCATTATAAAAAAGATTTGCGGCTTCACGCGCTTGAAAGAAAACATCCGGATTCTGAGCTGTGCCACGAAGCAACGGATGATCTGGTGTCAGAGCGCGCTTGCGATGCGCTTCAATGTTTGCTTCCGAAATAAGGCTTCGCAGATCGTCATCGCTCAGTGTTTCAATCTTTGCGACTTCATGTGAAGTACGAAAGCCATCGAAGAAATGCATGAAAGGAATGCGAGACTCCAACGTGGCGGCGTGCGAAATCGCCGCGAGGTCGTGCGCTTCCTGCACTGAGTTTGAACATAAAAGTGCAAACCCTGTTTGGCGGCAGGCCATCACATCCGAATGATCGCCAAAAATCGAAAGTGCATGTGTTGCCAATGTACGAGCAGTGACATGCATCACGAACGGTGACAACTCCCCTGCAATTTTGTACATATTGGGGATCATCAACAGCAAGCCTTGAGAAGCGGTGAACGTAGTTGACAATGCACCTGCTTGCAGAGCACCATGAACAGCTCCTGCAGCACCGCCTTCTGATTGCATTTCAGCTATTTCAGGGATTACTCCCCAGAGATTCGTTTTCTTTTTATTGGCCCATTCATCACAAACTTCCGCCATTGGAGAACTTGGAGTAATCGGATAAATTGCGATCACTTCACTGAATCGAAATGCAACGGAGGCCGCAGCCTCATTTGCATCAATCGTCATACGATTCTTGGCAGCCATAAAATCACCTCACTTTGCAACTGCTTGACGTCTTGCATGCGCCGCAAGCATAGCGACGCCACAACTTGCGATTCGGGATCGAACACTGTCGGCACGACTTGTAAGAATTACAGGTACTTTTGCTCCAAGGACAAGGCCCGCACTATCAGCGTTTGCAAGAAAACTGAGTTGTTTCGCCAGAATGTTTCCAGATTCTAAATCCGGCGCAAGAAGAATGTCAGGATCACCAGCAACCTCGGATTTAATTCCTTTTGTTTCTGCAGCTTGTTTGCTGATCGCATTATCAAATGCCAGCGGTCCATCCAGAATGGCGCCTGTGATTTGTTTGCGATCCGCCATCTTGCATAGTGCTGCTGCATCAATTGTCGCGGGCATTTTGGATGTCACTGTTTCCACTGCAGCAAGAATTGCAATTTTCGGTTTTTCCAGACCGAGTGAGATGGCTAGATCGATTGCGTTTTGAAGGATATCTACTTTATCTTCCAATGTCGGAGCGATGTTGATTGCTGCATCAGTAACGATTAAAACTTTGTGATAGGTGGGAACATCCATAACAAATACATGACTGATGCGACGCCCCGTGCGAAGTCCACCTTCACGAGAAACAATCGCGGACATGAGCTCATCCGTATGCAGGCTGCCTTTCATGAGCAGCTCCGCTTTTCCTTCACGAACTAACTGCACTGCTTTCGTAGCAGATTCATGACTATGCGAAGCATCCACGATTTGGATTCCACCGAGATCGATTTTCAAGGATTTCGCAATTTCTTGAATCTTGGAAGCAGGCCCCACTAGAATTGGTTTGATCAGTCCCTTTTCACCTGCCTCAACTGCACCTTCTAAAGCGGAAGCTTCACAAGGATGTGCGACTGCGGTTGGAATGGGTTCAAGACTCTGACATCTCACAAGAAGTTGTTCGTATTTTCCAGTTCCGGTTTTTTGAACCATAAATCCTCCGAGTTATTGCTACTAACGTTTTCGAACCGGACAACTCAATCAGCAGAGAGTTACGGAAAGGGCCAAGTCCAGCTTCGCTTGTTTCCTTGTACTTGGTGTTCATGTCCTTCGCGGTCTGAGCTAATGCTGTGATCGTTTCGTCCAAAGTTACGCGATGTTGGGATTCAAGTTCATTGCTAGCTATTGCGTAAGCAGTCCACGCTTTGACGGCGCCGAATGCACAGCGCTCAATACATGGGATTTGAACGTATCCAGCAACTGGATCGCATGTCATTCCTAGATGATGTTCGATTGCCGATTCCGCTGCATTCTCAACGACCCTGGGACTCGAGTCATGGGCAGTTGCGACTAATGCAGCAGCCATTCCTGATGCAACACCGATTTCTGCCTGGCATCCGCCTTCGGCAGCAGAAAGGTCGCATTGTGCTTACACAAATATCCGATTGCTGCTGCAGCAAGCATCCCCTGCCGGATTTTGTCCTGTGAAAGCTTTCGTCCGCCTTCACCCAAACCGTAGACAAGAGCTGGTAAAACTCCAGCGGATCCTCCAGTCGGTGCGGTAACTACAAGATGACCTCGTCCGTTTTCTTCAGATCCAGCCAATGCATACGCGGACAACGCACCAATCCCGCGATCGGACTGGTAAGACTCGTCCATCGCGCGTCTGTACACGGTCGCTGCTTTGCTTTTCAGTTTGATCGGCCCTGGGAGCACGGAATCTTCCGGAGCACCAAGCCCTGACTTTACGATCGCAACCATTGCACCGGTGATCTTGTCGATGAAAGCATAAATTTCCTGTTCACTTTTTCCAGTGATTGCCATCTCATTCGCAAGAATGACTTGCGCAATCGACAACTTGTTTTTCTCTGCGTGTTCTCGCAGTTCCTTCATCGTTGCATAAGGATACTTTGGCGGATTTTTCTTCGGAGGTGTGTACCCTTTCCACTCAATAAATCCTCCGCCCACAGAGTAATATTCCTGCTCAAGCAGAACATCGTTTCCAGCAAGGAGTTTTGCAGTCATCGTGTTCGGGTGTTTAAAGTCACCCTTTTCGGCATCGTAAACAACATCTTTCAAAGTAACGTTGATTGTTGATGTGCCAAGCTTGACCGGGAAAGTTTGATTTGGGTTGTCGCGCAAGCCATCCAGAAATGCGGGATCGACTGTTGCCGGTTCTTTGCCTACCACACCCGCAAGCGCTGCGCGTTCCGTGCCATGACCCTTGCCCGTGGCACTGAGGCTGCCGAACAAGTGAACTTTCAATGCTGTTGCTTTGGCGAGTTGATCCGCTGGAAGTTTTGTGCAACGTTGATAGAAATCATACGTAATTCGCATCGGACCGATTGTGTGCGAACTTGATGGGCCTGGTCCAACTTTGTAGAATTCTTCCAGAGTCGTCATCACTGGACCTTTACCCTTCTTCACCACATTGAGAGTGGGATCTAATTTCGGCGGTGTTCCTGTTGCTCTTTTTGTCTTTTCCTCTGCAGACAGATAGCGGCCTGTAATGACCGCTGTAGCTCCAACGACAGCGCTTCGCATCATAAAAGTTCGACGATCCACTCCAGGTGGAATCTCTTGCGAAGTCAGCTGGTCTGTGCGACCAAGCGGATCTTCAATATTTTCAGGCGTCTTAACTTCTTCATCCTTTTCCATTGTTGTTCTCCATTAACGAATAACTTAGAACAATTACGATTCCTCGGGTCAGGATTATTGGATATAGAGTTCTTCCTCCTTCGATTTAGGCAAGGCTCGTGCCAGTCCGAGCACGTCGAGAATTGGAGGACGAGGTCGATCTACCTACGGAATAAAGTAGCAAACTCCGTATTTCCGTGGCTGGGGCCAGATAATCCGGAGGATGGAAAAACAATTGTGATGTCGAAGCAAGGTAAGAGTATCAATACGGTTTCGGAACAACTTCGTATACGAGCGTACCTGCCTGATAAAAAGTTCGGTAGTAGTCGTTACCACACTGATAATAAGAAATACCATTCGTAAATGTGGAGATGCATCCATTTGGTAAGCTATAAAGAATCGTACCAATGGCGGCCTTTGGCCCAGTCGGTTCCGGTGCTACGAAAAAGGTTGTCCCAGGCACGGATGATTTTGTAACACTTCCGTCCGCTGGAGCTGCTCCACCTTTAGCAGTAGCAACACTGGGGCCTGCAACGTTATAACCGTTATAACCTCCAGAGCAACATCCTCCATAGGGACGTGCTCCAACGCCACCCCCATTCGGGCCGTAAACCGATCCGCCACGTGGACCAACAGCCGCACCATTGTAAGCGCCTCCAGACGCAACCCACGCATCTGCCGGAATTACACACAAGGCAATCAAGAACAAGCTAAAAAAAATAACAATAACTTTTTCATAGTCTCCTTTGATGTGCGATTACTGAACTGGCTTCACATCCACTTTTGTAGCTCCCTCTGGCTTGTTAAAAACGAAAGTATTAGCAGGAATCACGGCATCCAAATTCCAATCCGAAAACGAAATCGATACGCGAGGGGATCCTTCCATCTTTTTGTAGGTTACCGATAATCTCCGTGGAAGAGGATTGGGGCCATCTTCAATCCAAAGTTGCCAGTCAGCTTCGACTTCTGTAAAGGCAAGCTGGCGGCACTTGATTCCATTAACCATAACAACTCCGGCTTCGAAGCCGGTTTTTAACCCTTCAACAGCTTTTTTTGATATGTCAGACATCAGAAGCACTGCCAGGGGTAAAGGTGCTTGAAATTTCTCAACAAGAAACATTACTGTGTCATCGATTGTAGGTGGAGCATCCGCTTGTGCATAAAAAGTTGTTCTTGGATCCATTAAGGTTATTTTTTTTCCATCGTACCAGATGCTCGCAGTCCAGATGTCTCCTTCAACGTCGACTCGAAATAGATTTGGTCGAACCAGTGACACGCGTGAAGTGTAAAAAAACTCCAGCAGTTGCCCGGTTGTGGCTGGCTGTTCGCGTGTTGTGTTTGCTGTAAAAGTGATTTTCGTGGCGTTCTTCAGAAGATCACTCATGCGTTGGAGTGTTTCAAGTGCAACAGGTTCAATCGGATTAATGGTTGTCTGTGCTTGCGGAGTTGCAGGAGACTGTTGAGCGATGAGAGTTAAAGGGACACAAAAAATCATCGCAACAACCAATGTTCCAGGCAAAAACTTCACTTTTATTGACTTCAATATTTTCATTTGTTGAGTGTTCTCATTCTTTGCAGTAAATCGAAATCTTAGTTTATCATTGTTAAGTTATGAACGAACGCATTCTGATTGTCGATGACACACCCGCGAACATTCAGATATTGTCTGGAATTCTCAAGGAAAAAGGATACCAACTGAGTATCGCGACCAATGGGAAACAAGCACTCCAGGTGCTGGAAAAAGTTCAGCCAGATCTGATACTGCTGGATGTGATGATGCCGGAACTTGATGGTATTGAAACCTGCCGGCAAATCAAAAAGTCAGAAACCTTGCGCAACATTCCGATTATTTTCCTGACAGCCAAAACAGAAACGGCTGACATCGTTTCCGGCTTTGAAGTTGGTGCGGTGGATTATGTTGGAAAACCTTTTAATCCGCATGAATTGCTGGCGCGTATCAATACACACCTGAGTATGGATCAGTTGCGTCGCAGTCTGGCGGAGAAAAATGAGGAACTGGCTCGCGCTCATAAACGAGAACGTGAAATGGCATATCGCGTCCAATCGCAGTTGATTCCACTCAACATGCCACAAATTCCGGGATGGGAGTTTGCAGCGAACTGGCAGCCGGCGCGCGAAGTCAGCGGTGATTATTACGACTTTATTCGAAGTAAAGACCGTCAGGGAATTGTTATTGCAGATGTTTCGGGCAAAGGTATGCCGGCAGCATTGTTCATGGCTTCGATCCGAAGCATTGTGCGAGCAAAAGCACAAACATCACTCACTCCTGCCGAAATTTTCACTCAGTCCAACGCTTTGATCTGCGCAGATGCAGCCCGAGGCATGTTCGTCACTGTTTTTTATGTAGAAATTGATCCGGAAAAAAGGCTCCTTACGTATGTAAACTGCGGACACAATCCCCCATACTGGTATAGAGCGAGTCAAGACGATATTTTTGAATTGAGCCCAACCGGATCTGTCGTGGGAATCATGGAATCGATGCAATGTACACAAGAACAGATTGAAATCGATCATGGAGATGTAATCTTGCTTTACACCGATGGCATTACTGAAGGGTTCAATGTCGAGGATCAGGAATTTGGAGATGAGCGGTTGAAGGACATTTTAAAAAGCAATGCACAGAAGTCACCGGACCAAATCCTTCCAGAAATTCAGAGTGCGTTGGAAGCATTCGTCGGATCGGCACCGCAATCTGATGATAGAACAATCGTATTAATAAAATGTTTGTAGTTAGGTACGCTGGCTGTTTGTAGTAAGGCACGCAGTCGAGCGTATGCGAGACAGTGCCGTGAGCTGACTACACGGCACTGCCTCATCTGCCTTCGGCAGATTCGCCAGCGTGCCTTACTACAAACTTACTACAAACTTTCAAACCGGCTTTAAATCATAAATCGTTCGGATCTCGCCAAATACTTCTTCCAGCTTTATACGCAGGTCTTTCAAAACACCTGTGCGCACATCAAATACCCAGCCGTGAACTTTAGGGAATCCTGTTTTGTACCAGGAACGCTGAACGTGATCAATTTTGATGAGGTTGATGCATTGTTCTGTCACATTCAATTCCACTAATCTGTCAAATCGCTCGCGGGCATTCTGAATGCTATTCAATTCTGCCTGATGCAAACGGAATACATCACGTAGTGTTTGTAACCAGCTATTCAGTTGTCCCATATCACTGGGATGTAAGGCAGCTTTCACTCCGCCACAATCATAATGGCCGCAAACGATGATGTGTTTTACTTTCAAATGCTCAACGGCATATTGCACAACAGCATTGAGATTATTGTCAGTACTCACCACAAGGTTCGCGATATTTCTTTGAACGAAAATTTCACCAGGCTGCAATCCCATCAACTCTTCTGCAGCAACTCTGCTATCCGAACATCCGATGTAGAGTAATTTTGGATTTTGTCCTTTGGATAATTTCTTAAAATATTGCGGATCGGTTTTTAACTTTTGTGCAGCCCATGTTTGATTGTTCTGGAATATTTTGTTTATTTCTTTCATTTGATGGTCATTCCTTCTTGTTTGTTGATGGGGATTCAATCCGTTTTGTTTGCAGGATTATTGCGTCAATCTGAATCGGCGATCCTACTTTCTGTTCAATAGCCTTTCGAAACTTTTCAATTTTTTCTGAAGTCACTTCTTCTGATGCGAGCACCGTGGGATGAATTAAGAAACCGTTTTCATGTTCTGAGATTTTCAATTTCAGTAGTTCAAAACGTTCATGCAAAGCCGCATCTCGAAATTGCGATTCTATCTGGAACTTAAGATGGCCCTTTTGTACCGCACTATAAGTGCCAAGTCCAAGCGGAACAATCAGAATGAGAGTAACAAGAATCACGCTGGCAACCGCTTTCCCGACAATCGATACACCAGATTTTTTTGGGGGACGCAGTCCGAGCAATATATAGACTCCAACACCCGAAAGTACAATCGCAGCCAGGTTCGTTAAGAAAAGCAAGAGCGCTCCGCCTGTAATCCAAAATTGGGAAGTACTCAATCCATAACCGGCAGTAGCAAGAGGAGGCTCCAGCGAAAGCGACATAGCAACTCCTGGAAGCGCGCCTGCAACCGGTCGTCTGCCAAGCGAATAAGCACCCGCAGCTCCCGCTGCAAGAGCAGCCAGCAAATCATAAATCCCGGGATGAGTTCGGGACAGAATTTGGTCTGTAGGCTCTCCGGTTGGAAGAATAAATGTCATCAGCACGCCCACACCCAGTACAAGAAACATGCCTTTAAAGGTAGATGCACTTGAACGTCGCATCAGATCAAGGTTGCCTAAAGCAATTCCACATGCAATTCCAACAATAGGACTCATTAATGGTGAAACGAGCATAGCTCCTAAAACTATGCTGCCGTCATTCATGATCAGTCCCGTAATCGCAATTGATGCTGCGAGAGCGACCATCAAATAAAAATCTGTGCGGGCTTGCAGTCCAACTCTTAATTGACTCAACAATTCCGATCGTTCTTTCGGTGTTAGAGCCGTCACTCGATTTGTCAATTGAGCCAGCATCTGCCGTACCAGAAACCTGCCTGACTCTTCTTTGCTTTTCACAATAAGAGTGGCTTGTTTTCTTTGGCGAGCGATCTCCATGGACTGCCCATCGGGCAATGGCCGTCCGGAAATTGGGTCATCCGATGCTCCCAATAAAAGCAGATCGCTGGTTTCTGCCTGTTTCAGGATTCCTTCTTCAAGATCGTTTTCTGCATGAACAACTATTTTTGGAGGAATTTTTGTTTCGGATTGATCGATCGCTGATTGAATTGTCTCTTTTGCGATTTGATCAGATTCGGCTCTTTTGAAAATCCTCAAAGCTTCAATTGTGGATTCATTTGCGGATGCAATCGCTTCTCCAAGCTGTATTGCCTGAATCGTGTGGGCACTGCTTCCGCATGCAACTGTCAGCTTTTTGGGCTTTTCACTGATTTGACCTTTTAGAATTCCAAGAGGCCGGGCAGTTAACTGCAACAGACTTTGCAATCGATTTTTGCGCACTCGTTCAACAGGTTCTTCGGGCCACTCTACCAAAATAAAATCCGGCGCGAATTCTCTTATTGTTGCTTTAATTCCTGAGATTGAATCTGGAGCCATTCGAACAACGGGTACTGTAACCCGCCCGGACAATTGATGCTTTTGCAATTGATCCTGGATTCGATCCCATTCGGTTTTTCCACGTCTCTGTTGTAACTCCATTGGAACAAATTCTGATGTCTCCAGAATACGTAAAACCAAAAGCTCTCCATTTTTTGAAGCAGCAATTGAGGACCCAATCAATACCAAACTTTCGTTTATTTCATCGTTACTCAAACAGGCCAACACTCGATATACTTCAGTCGATGGCTTGGCTCCTTGAGCGGTAAATACATGCTCTTGTTGCATTGCGGGTAACATCTTTTTCCGTGCATAACTGAAATAGAGGATTGCGCCTGCGATTAACCAGATTCCAAGTATGAACAGATTTTGAAGGGGAAGAATCCACATTAAGAAAATCGACATTGCGATCGATAACATTGGGATCAAAGGATGGAATGGAAGCGAAATCTGCACGATTCGGGACAGATCCTTTTTCAGCAACGGTTGTAGATAAAGCACCATAGCCACCAGGGCCGCGAAACCTGAAATGAGAAGTAGATACGATATTGAAAGAAAAATTGCGGACGATGCAAGAAGAACAACCAATATCCCTGAATAGTATTGAAGACTTCTTCCAGTATCATTTGATTTCGGCAGCGCACCATCCAAAATCATCGATCCAAGAAGGCGTGTGATGCGAGTCATCGCACGCAAAAGACCGGAAACACAGATCAAAAAACCCGCAATTAGAACCAGCAACTCTAGGCGGCTTTCATTCCAGGTAAGTACTTCGAGCCAGTTTTGCATCAATAAAGAAGGATTGCGCAAGACTTCTACAGACGTTAGAGCACTTAAAAGACTTCCGCCCACAAATATGATTATTAGACTCAAGGTAATTGTGCGATTAGGATTCCTGAATTGTCCGCGATAGTTCAAAACGATATCGATGCTCCAGAGAGTGGAAGCCAGCATGGAAACGCCGATTAGCCAATGTTGCAGAGGTTGTATCTTTGGAATACTGGCGCCCGTTCGAAATCGCGCAAGAGATGCTAAAACGGCCAGCACCATGAGAAAAAGCGCACAAGTCCAAAACATTATTGTTCTGCTTCGCCACCCTTCAACTTTTGTGAAGAGCTCCTTGACGAAAGCGATTGCAACAATCAGAAAGAGAACCAGTTCGATCCCAACTTCTAAGCCGAGGACCCGTTCCAGGCCAGTGTTTGCGCGTAATGCAGCGCCATAAGCCAGGAGTGCTCCCAATGTTACATAACCTGCGAGCATCAGCCATGTTGTAAAAAACAATCGTAATGAAGAGCCGGATGAGCGAGCAGCGGCATAAAAGCTGGCACTTGATGCCGCTCCGGAACTGCGTTGAACGCAGCTAAAAATGAATGGAAGGAAAAGGAGTGCGGCAACGCAAAAAACAAGAGGCGCATCACCGCCAGTTTGCAGTACAAGTTGCCCGCCTGCTACAAAAACGCCCAGTCCAAGGATTACGTTTCCACCAAGAGCTGTAGCAGAAAGGATTCCTTGTGTTCGACTAAATTCTACTGAACTGTGCCCCGAGCCCATTGCTTCCTTTTATTTGTATCACGTAAGTGTGCTTACGTATTCAAGTGCGAGTGTGATGGGTATAAAAATCAAAAGCCAATTGACGGAAGGCTTTAGTGAGATCATAACCTGGCCTCCTGAGAGAGCAACTAATGTGCCATGAAATCAAAAAATGTTCCTCGAGGATGCCGCAAGAGATGCTGGTTTTATTGTATTAGCAACCTCCGTAATAGCGGAGGCTGCTACTCTATCCCGTGGTCAAGTTAATTATCCGGAATACATTCGTGGCGTTTTGATAGTAGCCAAGCTATTAGAATTAAAATAGTTAGCACGCTCCCTGATGTCATTTCATATTCTGGCCTCAGACTTGCACATCAGTAGCAAAATACTTCACCTAAAATTCAAGAAGTGTCTTCGGAAAAATTGGAGGAATCATGGCTGACCCAAAATCTATCGATGTAGTAGAACAAAAGCGGTTAAATGATGCGCGTGAGAAAGGAATCCCCTGGAAGAAATGGGGTCCTTATCTTAGCGAAAGGCAGTGGGGAACAGTTCGCGAAGACTATAGTGAGAACGGCAATGCCTGGGACTATTTCTCGCATGAGCAGTCGCGCTCGCGTGCATATCGATGGGGTGAAGATGGATTGGGCGGAATTTCGGATGACAAGCAAAAGCTCTGTTTTTCACTCGCGATGTGGAACGAAAAGGATCCAATTCTGAAAGAACGCCTTTACGGTCTAACCAACAGTGAAGGGAACCATGGTGAAGACGTCAAAGAGTATTACTTTTACATCGATAGTACTCCTACGCACTCGTACATGAAGTATTTATACAAGTATCCGCAGCGTGAATTTCCATATCAAAACCTTCTTGAAAAAAATCGGCGATCGCGAGAGGAGTTCGAATATGAGTTGCTTGATACAGGCATATTTGATGACAATCGTTACTTTGACGTGTTCGTTGAGTACACCAAGCAAGAACCAGAAGACATCCTGATTCGTGTAACCGTTCACAACCGTGGACCGGAAGCCGCACGGCTTCGTGTGTTACCCACACTTTTGTTCAGGAACACATGGTCCTGGGGCAATGGTGATCCAAAGCCGTCGATTCGTGAACAGGCGCCGGGCATGATCTCCACATCACATCATGAGCTTGGCGAATACTCGTTGTATTGCGATGAAGCGCCGGAACTTCTATTTACTGAAAACGAAAGTAATGCACAGAGTTTATGGAATCAGCCCAATATATCTCCTTATGTAAAGGATGCATTTCACCGCTACATCATTTCCGGAGAGAAAGGAGCAGTAAATCCCAACAAGGTTGGAACCAAAGCTGCGGCGCACTATGTGCTTAATGTGCCTGCAGGTGGAAGCAAAACGATCCGTCTGCGTCTGACCAAGTCGAAAGCAAGCGATCCTTTTGGCAGTTTTGAGAAGGCATTTAAAAACGGGATTGCGGACGCAGACGAATTTTATACGCGGATTACGCCGCAATCGCTGACTGAAGATGAACGACGAGTCCATCGGCAGGCGCTAGCGGGTATGATGTGGGGCAAGCAGTTCTACTACTTCGATCTGGAGAAGTGGTTAAGTGAACACAAAAGTCATCCCCTGTTGGAATCTGCCCGCAGCGATGTTCGCAATACGGAATGGTTTCACATGTTGAATGCGGATGTCATCTCGATGCCGGACAAATGGGAATACCCATGGTATGCAGCATGGGACCTTGCGTTTCATACTATCAGTCTTGCATTGGTCGACTTCGATTTTGCCAAAGAGCAATTGCTGCTCATGTTGCGCGGTCTCTATTTCCATCCCAATGGACAAATTCCCGCTTACGAATGGAACTTTAGCGATGTAAATCCACCGGTTCATGCATGGGCAACAATCTACCTGTATAAGATGGAGCAAACGCTAGGCAGGGCAGACATCCGCTTTCTGGAACGATCCTTTCAGGGATTGATGCTCAATTTTAATTGGTGGGTGAACCGGAAGGATCCGTCTGGCCGCAATGTTTTCGCCGGTGGCTTTCTTGGTCTGGATAACATTGGAGTATTCGACCGTAGTTCGCAACTTCCAACAGGTGGATCGCTTGAGCAGGCGGATGGTACGGCGTGGATGGCGTTTTATTGCCAGTGCATGTTGGAGATGTCAGTTATTTTAAGCGATTATGACGCGATGTATGAAGAAATCGCTTTCAAGTTCATACAGCATTTCCTTTGGATTTCTTATGCAATGGACCGCATCGGTGAGAATCACGATGAAATGTGGGATGAACAGGATGGTTTCTTCTATGATCTGCTGCGGGCACCAAACAGTCAGCCGGTCCGTTTGAAAGTGAGATCGATGGTGGGTCTTCTTCCACTTTGTGCATCTACTGTATTCCACCAGGATATCCTGACACAACATCCAAAACTGCTGGAAATGATCGACCTTTTCCGGAAACGTCATCCACAGTTAGCCTCCCAAGTGATGCCGACGGACACAGGTTTCATTGGATACAAAGGAAGACGCCTCTTGTCAATTCTCAACAAGAAAAAACTGGAGCGTGTGCTTGGTTACTTACTTGATGAAAATGAGTTCTTGGGGCCACATGGAATTCGGTCACTTTCAAAATACCACCTTGATCATCCATTTACGTTTTGGGTTGGACATGAGGAGTTCAAGGTACAGTATCTGCCGGCGGAATCGAATACAGGAATGTTCGGAGGAAATTCTAATTGGCGTGGTCCAGTATGGATGCCGGTGAATATTCTGATCATCCGAGCGTTGGTGAACCTTTACTCTTTTTATGGCGACGATTTCAAAGTGCAATGTCCGACTGGTTCCGGCAAATACATGACGTTGTTTGAAGTGTCGAAGGAAATCTCGCGGCGCTTAGCAGGCATCTTCCTGAGAGATGCTAATGGAAAACGTCCGGTCTATGGAGGTACATCCAAGTTTCAGGAAGATCCTCATTGGCGCGATTTGATCCTATTTTATGAATATTTTCATGGCGACAACGGGGCTGGGCTTGGGGCAAGTCACCAAACCGGATGGACTAGTCTTGTCGCTCCACTGATGGATTTTTTTGGCCGTGTTGACGCTAAGTATCTGCTGGACACTGAACGCGAGATCCTTATGGCGCGAATCATGAGGGAACAAGTGACCGGAGAGCAGTCAGTAAAAAAGTAATGAAGGCCTGAATAATGCCAAAGAAGATTAAAACCAATCAACATCCGTTGCTCTACCAAATGAATACGCGTGTATTGCTCACACAATTGTCGCGAGAGTTGGGCCGGACCGCGACTTTAGATGACATTCCCGATTCCGAGTTAGATCTTGTTAAAGAAAGAGGTTTTGACTGGGTCTGGTTACTGAGTGTATGGCAGACTGGTCTGGCAGGGCAGCGCGTATCGCGCACCGATCCGGAATGGCGCAAAGAATTCGAAGAGACATTGTCAGACCTTCGTGAAGAAGACATTGAAGGATCTGGATTTGCGATCACAGGTTATACAGTTCATCAAGCTTTAGGTGGAGACGCGGCTCTAGCTAAACTACGCAAACGACTTAAAAAGCGCGGCCTAAAATTGATGCTCGATTTTGTTCCAAACCACACTGGCATGGATCACCCCTGGGTGGAGGAACATCCCGAATTTTTTATCGCCGGAACTGAAGAAGATCTTTCGCGAGAACCCAAAAACTTCACTTACGTTAATCGCGTTAAGGATCGCATGATATTTGCTCATGGACGCGATCCATATTTTCCCGGTTGGCCCGACACTCTTCAACTCAACTACGGCAACTCAGCCACACAGGAAGCAATGATCACGGAACTTCTGAAAATTGCAGGACAGTGTGACGGTGTGCGCTGCGATATGGCGATGCTGATATTGCCCGAAGTGTTTAAACGAACATGGGGGATTACACCTCAGCCATTCTGGCCGAAAGCTACAGAGCTCGTGCGAGAGCAAGTAAAGGATTTCACTTTCATGGCTGAAGTTTATTGGGACCTCGAATGGGACCTTCAACAACAAGGATTCGATTACACATACGACAAACGCCTTTATGATCGCTTGCGCGAAGGTCATTCGAAACCTGTGCGTGAACACTTCCACGCTGGCCTTGATTATCAAAAGAAGATGGCTCGCTTTCTGGAAAATCATGATGAGCCGCGTGCGGCCACTACTTTTTCTCCGGATGTTCATCAAGCTGCCGCCGTCATCACTTTTCTGTCTTCTGGATTGCGTTTCTTTCATCAAGGTCAGTTCGAAGGCCGAAAGAAGCGTATCTCGCCTCATCTTGTTCGAGCACCAGAAGAAGATGTCGATGAAACACTCAAGCAATTTTATGAGCGGTTGCTTGCAGTACTGCGTGAGCCTATTGTTCGTCAGGGTGACTGGCAATTACTTGGATGTGTACCTGCCTGGGAAGGAAACTGGACATGGGATTGTTTTGTGGCCTTCGCATGGCAGGGAGAGAATGGAAGAAAACTGCTCACCGTAGTCAACTATGCTCCTAACCAGAGTCAGTGTTACGTCCGGCTGCCATTCCCGGAAATCGCTGACAGAAATTGGCGTCTTCAGGATTTGCTCGGTACTGCAGTTTACGAGCGTGATGGCAACGATCTACATGCGCGTGGACTATATATGGATGAATCACCGTGGAAAGCATCCATCTTTTCTATGACAAGCAAATGATCTCACAGGAGGTATCGTGAGGATGTACAAACTGATAGTTTTATTTCTCTTAGCTGTGTTTCCTAATATTGTTTTTGGACAAACTGTAGATGTTGAATTTGATCCACGGATCCATTTTCCTTACTTAAAGACATTTAACTGGAAACCAGGAACGCCAGCAACCCGGCCAGAAGTTAACAAGATGATCATTGCAGAAATCGAAAAACAATTGATCGCGAAAGGCTTCACAAAAACCGATAAAGCTCCCGATCTATTTGTGACTTATCATGGCTCAACAGAAACGGAAGTGAAAGCAGATCAAGCGGGCTATTCTGTGGGCGAATGGGGAGATCAGAAAAAGAAACACGAACCAGTTAAGGTCGGCACTTTAGTAGTGGATCTTGTAGGTTCTGCGAAAAATGCTCTGGTCTGGAGAGGTACAGCTCAGGATACTGTGAAAACCGATCTGGCGAAGATGCAGACGACCATCACCAAGGCAGTCGCAAAAATGTTTGCAGATTTCCCGCCAGGAAAAAAGTAGATTTCATTTTTTACCACAGATCAACACAGATTTAATCAACCACGGATAAACACGTTCATCCGTGTGAATCCGTGGCATCCGTTGTTTCTTATGGAGTACGCTTCAAACGTTTTGCGATATCTGCTTTGTCTACGGCTTTGCTCAGCGCTTCTTCGTATTCTACTTTTTGTGTTTGAACCAAATTCACCAGAGAATCATTCAGGAGTTGATTCCCCAGCGCCTTTCCTGTCTGCATAATATTTGGAATTTGTATTGTCTTCCCTTCACGGATCAAACTGGAAACAGCGTGATTTACAACAAGAACTTCTAAAGCCGCAACGCGTCCTCCTCCAATACGCCGGCAGAGATTCTGGCAGATTACGCCTCGCAGCACATCAGAAAGTGTGGAGCGAATTTGATTTTGTTGATCCGCTGGAAAGAGGTTAACAATGCGGTCCACTGTCATTACAGCAGTTGATGTGTGCAGTGTTCCCAGTACGAGATGTCCTGTATTGGCAGTTTCCAGAGCCATCGAAATGGTTTCAAGATCGCGCATTTCCCCAACAAGAACAATATCAGGATCCTCACGCAAAGCGGCGCGAAGTGCTCGCGCAAAAGATGCCGTATGAGCACCAACCTCGCGCTGATTGATCAATGCACTTTGACTTGGATGAACAAATTCAATCGGATCTTCCAGTGTAATGATGTGATCTCTCCGGCTTTTATTCAGCAAATCAACCATTGCTGCGAGAGTCGTTGATTTTCCGCTGCCAGTAGGTCCAGTAACCAAAATCAGCCCTTTTGGTTCTTCGCAGAACCGCCGAACGACATCAGGCATGCCGAGTTGTTCCAGGGTTGGAATCTGCAAAGGAATATGACGAAAGACAGCGCTAGATCCATTCGCATTTCGAAAAAGATTGACGCGGAATCGGGCTCCTTCTCCAAGTGTATAAGCAAAATCAGTATCGTTGGTATCCTCAAACTGCGTTTTGAATCGGCGATCAATCAAAGGAATCAAAAGTTCGAAGACTGTGTTGGCCTCCAACATGGGTGTATCAACAATTTCCTGCATCTGACCATCGATTCGCCACCGGGGACGTTGTCCTGCCGAAAGATGAAGATCCGATGCTCCTTCCGTGATCATCGATCGCAGAAGTTGTTCCAGTGAAAGTGGCGTGGATTCTTTTTTCTGAACTGCTGCGGGTTGCGGTTTGTCAGCGGCGCCGGAACGTGCCCGCAAAGTCGATTCGAATAACGCAGAATCGATTCTAACCGGTAAAAGCTCCATACCGGTTAGATAATTTCGGACACTCTGAAGAACGGAACTGGAGGGTTCATCCACGAAACCAAGAGTTAAATTGTTCCCTTCTTTTTTGATTGGAAGAACTCGATGCCTTCTCATGAATTCAATCGGCAAAAGTTTGACAATCTGTTCCGAAGGACTGCCGTCTTCGATGTTGTGTTCCGGCACGGGAATCATCCGAAACAATTTTTGAAACCGCATGCCAATTGATTTTGCAAGCATCATTCCGAAAGCTGGAATCTCTTCAGCCATTTTGTCAAAAAACTTTGCATCATAACGTGCAGCAACAACACGACTGGTTACCTTTACAGATGCACCATATGGTTGTGAAAGAAGTAAGGCAATTTCACCGGCTGTATCTCCCGGGCCAAGTTGCGCAATCTCCGCATCTTCTTTCTTTTCTTTTTGTTGGATTAAGACCGAGGCCTGGCCATTAATCAGCACAAAGAAAGCATCCGGAGTTTCTCCCTCCCGAGTTAGAAATTCTCCAGGATCCAGTTGCACTAGGTTTGCTTTAGTTGCGATCTCACCTAACAATTTTGGGTCCATCCCAAGGAACAATGAAGAGCGGCCCAAAGAGATTGCAATCTTTTTTGCGACTTCCGGTGTTGATGGCATCGATTTCATTGATATTTCCCCTATTAGAAATTTAAAAGAGAATAATCCTGTTCCTCCCCCTTAGATAAGGGGGAGGTTAGGAGGGGGTTGAAAAAGAATTTCCAAATACGAAACTCTATCAACCCCCCTCTAACTCCCCCCTTATCCAAGGGGGGAGAATCCGAAAATATTCCTTAGGTTACACAGGCTACCACAAGTGTGAGGTCGTCATGTTGATCAGCGTGGCCGACAAACTTTTCTATGCCCGCTAGAATCAAGTCTTTGATCTCAACCGATGACTTCTCAAGGTTTGGCTTTACAAGTTCAATCAGTCTCTCCTCACCGAACTCTTCATCATTGATATTCATCGCTTCAGAAGCGCCATCTGAAAAAATTACAAGCACATCTCCGCTGCGTAATTCAACCTGTTCCTTTGAGTAAGTGACTTCCGGAAGCATGCCTAAAACCATTCCCCCGGTTTTCAAACGCAACACATCACCATTCTTGCGAAAAACCATTGGAGGTAAGTGTCCTGCATTTACATAAACAATAGATCGATGCTCGCCGTCGAAAACACAATAAAAAAATGTTGCATACTTTCCTTTTGAAGCGGAGCTGCAAAGAAGGACATTCATCTTTTGAAATAAATGATCAAGAGCATTTCCTTTTTCCGGCGCATTGCTGCGCAGAAGTGCCTGAAGTGATGACATTAATAAAGCTGCAGAAATTCCTTTTCCTGAAATATCTCCGAGACCGATTCCCAGAATGTTATGCCCAAGATTTAAGAAGTCATAATAGTCCCCACCAATACTTCGTGCGGCTCTGCAATATCCGGTGTAGTCAAGATTCAAAACTGGTGGAAAAATTTGTGGAAACAATTGGGCTTGCACCTGTTTTGCGATTTCAATTTCACGCTTCGTTTTTTCTTGATCCGCCACTTCCATGATGAGCTTCGAGTAATGCAAAGCAATGGCTGTTTGTTGTGCAACCGTTAAAAGCAAATTTTTATCTTCAGACGAGTAAGGCTCTTCTGAAAGTTTTTCTCCAAGGCTGAAGAATCCAATAGATCTTCCTTCCATATATAAAGGTAAAAGGAGCCTTGTATGGAGATCGGAATCATCCAGATCAACTTCCATGGCTTGTGGTTCTTGAAGTTTTTCAAGTTGTTGCGAAATAAATGCGTCTTGAGGCAATTTGTATTCGGAAGATGCAGGAGTCTGTGTTCCTTTTTGAATCCAGACACAGAAGTAACGATCTTCTTTCATCCGGTAAAGGCGGGCTTTTCCTTCTTCATCCGGAGCAATATCGTAACCCTTGAGGAAAACTGCTACAGGATCGGGATGCAAAGAGCGGGAAATTTTGTCAGTCACAAGTTCAAGAAGTTGAGCCGGGCTCGCTGCGAAACGTCCGACAGCATGACTCAGATCGGTTAAAATTTCGCGGGCATCGTACGCTTGACGGAAGAAACGTTTGTCGAGCGATTCCATAATCGGCCGATTGATCCTACGAATTCCGTAGTAGGCCAACAATGTCAGCGCACCAACTAGAATCAGACGCAAAAAAGCGGGAATCCCTGGAACCAGCGGCATCAACACAGGCAGTACAACAAAATACAAAATCAGGAAAATTATAATCGCCTCAAGAATCCAAAATGTGCGGGAGATCAGCAGGTATTGCAATCCTCTTCGCAATAGCAACTGAATTCCAAGCACACGATGCCGGATCACAACATACGCAAAGGCCGCAGGAAATGCAGTGACACATAGAGCGATCGCACTAAACAAGAAAATGGAATTAGAGCCAGTGCGAATCATGAACAGAATCAGCGCACCGGGAAGAAGAACTCCCAAGGCAACACCTGATAAAAGAATCAGCATCTTCCGCCTTTCATCTAAACTCTGCCGGCGAAAAGTATTCATTAACAATGAAATGACCCCGATTCCCAGCATTGAGAACCACCCAACATTCAATACTGGCCAGACCGGCGCGATTGCTTCCTGAAATTCCGCATAGCGTTCAAACGAAGTGTGAAGGAAATATTCAGAGAAAAGCCTTACGATCAACAAGAGTGTAGTAAATATAAGAAAGGCGGTTTTAAGCCATGGGAATTTGCGTTCAATCCATGATGAGGATGGAAACAGAAGAAAAAATCTCATGAATAGATAAGGCAGGAAAATGATGCATGCCGTTTCGTACAAACGGCTGAATTCGCGTAAGCCTGGCGGAAGCAAATAAATATCGATTGTTATGATTGCTGAAAAACTTAAAAATAAAAGGCTGGCAAGAAATGCATGATTCTCTTGTGGCTTGCTGAACCCGATGAAAAAGGCAGTGACAATTGCTACCAGAGGTAAAAGTGATGTCCAGAAAATTGTGAGCAAAGACGCTTTCAGATCTTGCACACCAGCCGGCCGCGATTTGATTACCAACTCGATCCGTTCATCTATGCCAGAAGGATTTTTTCGAAGAACAACGAATGATGGCGCATGGGTGTCGCGTACCTTTCTGATCGCATCACCAAAATCATTCAGACTTCGAATAGGAAACGAATTTCCATTCGATTCTTTGATCTCAACGATCTGGTCTCCAACCTGAATGCCCGCCCAACCTGCAGCCGTAGGACGTCCAAATGGATCCGTCTGTTTTATTTTTTTCGCAACAAGAGTCTGGTTCTTAATGGACCATTGAATTCCGGCGAAAATACTGTTGCGTGCAAAAATTTCAAAGAAAAAAGATCCACGATATAGCAATGTAGCCGCAAGCAGCGCAAAAAGAATTGCTTTCCGGTTCATAATAGAATTTGGACCTTTGATAATTATTCTCCGAAATACCGGAGTCTCCTACTCAATTTCGTGGTTTTTTATCATTGACAACCTTCAGTTCAAATTATTAGGAGTTCATTGTAACTTACTGCTCTCATGGAGCTTAGCTTATTTATTAAAACTCTACTGAATCTGGCTCTTGATTTGCACGTAATAGAAAGCGCTTTCCTTCTTACGATAGGATTAAGCGAAACAGGAGGAATATGAGACTTCTAGCAATACTAATTTGTGTAACACTTTTTTGCTGCGGTTGTGCGGCAACAGGCGGAATGATAGCAGGCTACGGTCCTATCGAAAATAGTTGGAAAAATGAGTATGCCAAGAAAGATGTGAACCTAAAAACTGGAGTGGTTCTGAAGTATCACGATGTCGGAGTGCAGGATGGAAAAGCAATCATCTTCATTCATGGTCCGGGAAGTTCAAGCCGGGATTGGTATCTTGTGGGTCCTGAACTGTTGGACACTTACCGTGTATTTGCGATGGATCTTCGTGGTCATGGACAATCAAGCAATCCGGAATGCTGCTTCACTGTCGAAGATTATGAAAGTGATGTGATTGCGTTTATGGATTCTCTAAAGATCGATACCGCTACAATTGTCGGTCATTCCATGGGAAGCTTTATCGCTCAGCGCATTGCCGTTGATCATCCATCGCGATTACAGAAATTAATTTTGATTTCTTCATCGGACAAAGGAATTGAGAATGAGAAATATGACCGTTTATATGGAGCCGTACAAACTCAAAAAGGTCTTTCCGATCCGGCAGTGTTGGCGAAATGGAACGAAACGACCACAATTTTACCGATTCCTGATGTGATGCGAACCAAATCGGATTACGAACGTGCCGCAACACCACCGAATGTGTGGAAAGCGGATATGAAGTTAGTCTTATCTGAAGATAACAGCAGCCGGTTGGCAAGTATCAGCACACCAACATTAATACTCTGGGGTGAACAGGATCAGGTTTTCGTTAAAGCTGATCAGGATCGATTGCGCGCAGGAATTCAATCTGCTCAGTTTAGATCGTATCCAGGTGCTGGTCATACTGTTCAATGGGAACTCCCAGCTGAAGTTGCGAAAGATATTCGCACTTTCATTGAAAGCAATTAAACGGCGGGCACGGGTCTAAGATCCGCCCGCGAAAAGAAAAATATTTAATATGAATCGGACACGTCCATTGATTGCAGGAATCATTGGCATTCTGGCTGTCCTGACAATCATCGCTGGGATGTTATTGGGGTACATCGGAAGAGCTCTATATAATTCTGGAGCTTTCGCTGATCGCACAGCGGAAAGTCTCAGGCATGAAGGTGTTGCGAGGTTAATCGCTACGCGTATCGCTGACGGCTTGATCGAAAAAAATCGCGATTTGATCGCCTTTCGTCCCATTCTCATTGGTACAACTCAACCGATTGTCTCTTCAGCACCGTTTCGTGCCATGATCCGGCGTGCAGCTCGTATCAGTCATCAAGACGTTGCTATCAGAAACCAGCAAGAACATTTCACTCACTGTAGCTGATACCGGCATCATTCTTCGAAGTGCGTTTGTAAATCATCCACAGTTGGCAGATAAGATTCCTGCTCGATTCAACACGCTATTAACATCATTGAATGAAATGCCAGGTGGAAATACGTTCAGTAAAGTTCTACGAATGATCCGCAGGCTTCGGCTCGGAGCGATCGCTTTCCTTTTATCTGGCATCTTATTTGGGAATCATCAGTGTTTCATTAGCGAACGAAAAAAGACTAGCAATGCTTCGCCTGGGTATCTCTCTTGCAGTGGGAGCACTGCTGTTGTGGTTGAGCATTCGATTTGGAGGGAATGTTCTTGCATTGTATGCGCGTGATCCTTTAATTGGTGATGCGCTGAACGGTTTGTGGCAGTCGTTTCTTGGTGGATTGATGACGTGGGCACTCGTATTAGGAATGGTCGGCCTGGTTCTGAGCGCAGCAGTCAGCTCTTTGTTCGAGCATGTAAAAATTACTGAGATCGTCAACACGATCGATCAGTGGTTTCGTGAAACGGAAAAAAGCACTGTGAAGCGTGTTTTGATTATTTCGTTATTGTTGAGTGCCGGAACATTTATGATTTTTTTCCCTTCAATAGCAATGATCATCCATCACCTGATTACAGGAATGTTGATTTTCTTTATCGGCCTTCGAGAATTTTTCCGTCTCGCTCTGCGTTCGCTTCCGGAAATAAAACGACCTGCTCGAAAAGAAGTGACGCAAAAACATCGTGCTCGAACCACAGTTGTAGCGGCTCTTGCAATCATACTTATAGGGTTAAGCTCGTACATATTATTTCGCAGTGACGCCAGCACAGATGTGCCTAACAGAATCGATGCTTGTAATGGATATGAGGAATTGTGCGACCGCCGGCTTAATGAAGTTGTGTTTGCTGCCGCGCATAATGCCATGTCGGCTGCAGAAATAACCGGCTGGATGTTTCCCAATCATGAAAGACAAATACAAATGCAACTTCAAGATGGGATTCGAGCATTCTTGATTGACACTCACTATGGTTCACCTGTTCAGGACAAAGTGAAAACAGTCCTGGAGGATGAGGGTTTAGCGAAGAAAAAATATGAAGCGGCTCTTGGCAAAGAAGGAGTTGAAGCTGCTATGCGGATCCGTGACCGGCTGATCGGAAGCGGCGAAGAGGATGTGGGAATTTATTTATGTCATGGTTTTTGCGAACTTGGGTCTGCAAAGCTGTTGCCTGTACTGGAGAAAATGCGAGAATTCCTGATTGCAAATCCGAATGAAGTCATCATTATCATCAATCAGGATGAAGGCGTTAAGCCGGAAAGCATCGAAGCAGCCTTCAAGGAAAGCGGCCTGATCGACTTTGTTTATCGAGGTCCTGTTGCACCACCATGGCCCACTTTGCGAGAAATGATTGCTAGTGATGAACGAGTTATCGTTTTTGCTGAAAACAACAGTAAAGGTGTGGAATGGTATCATCAAGTATTTGAATCAATGCAAGAAACGCCTTACTCATTTCATGATACAAAGGAATTCTCCTGCATTCCGAATCGTGGCGGAACATCCGGATCGTTGTTCTTGATGAACCATTGGATTGATACCACGCCGACCCCAAAACCGAGCAATGCACAAATCGTGAACTCTTATGAATTTCTTCTCAAACGTGCGCAGGAATGCCAACAACAACGACGCTTGATGCCAAACTTAATCGCTGTGGATTTTTACAAAACTGGAAATTTGTTAGAGGTAGTCAAAACTCTGAACGGTATTAAGAAACCGAATATATGAGACAAAGGAATGTTTAGCGATTCTCCCCCCTTGGATAAGGGGGGAGTTAGAGGGGGGTTGATTGAGTTTTCTACTTAGGAAATTACTTCAACCCCCTCCTAACCTCCCCCTTATCCAAGGGGAAGGAACCCTAAAACGAACATGTTCATGAAAGGAGAGAATATGAAAAAATATTTTTCGATCGCGATGATTTTTCTCATCTTGTTGCTCCCGGGATTTTTAGGATCACAAGAAACAGAAGAAACAACAGCCGATTGCTGTTTTGTGCGTGATGGTTATCAGGGACACTGTACAGTGACTCCTGGCGAAGAAGAGACCTGTGAAAGTATCCTTGAATACTTGAATACGGCAGGAACAGTCGGCAAAACATACTGCAATAACAGCAAATTGCGCGGAGGTTGGGCACTGGCTGACTGTAATCAATAGGAGTAAGTTTTGAAAAGAGTACTGAATTTGATTCCACTGCTATCTATAGTCATTGTGCTTGCCGTTGGCGCTGCACCATCACAGACTTCCGATGATGCTAAAGGAAAGACCATTCTGAAAGCGATGAGCCTCAAACTCGCGCAGGCTCCGTCATTTAGTTTCAGTACGATCGAATTTCATGACCGTGTGAAACCAAACGGACAGAAAGTCCAATTGAATGTAACACGCGATGTGATGGTTCTGAGACCGAATGGCTTCTGGACGAAATACAAAGGCGATCGAGATTTTGAATTCTGGTATGATGGCAAACTTCTGACAGGAATTTCCCGCGAAAAACGAATTTACGTTCAACACGAAATGCCTTCAACAATTGATGAAACCTTGGATATGCTCGCACAACGTTTGAACCTGGATCTCCCAATGTCAGATGTCCTTTACAGCTCTCCCTATGACGCATTTATGGATGAGCAGACAAAGGGCGGGTTTACAGGCAAAGAAGTTATTGACGGCTCATCTTGCAGTCACCTGAGCTATACAAACCCCTCCGTTGATTGGCAGCTATGGATTAACGATAAAGATTCGCTTCCTTGCAAATTAGAAATGAAATATAAAGCAGACAAAGGGATTTCTTTTTATAGAATTACTTTCAGCAAATGGAATTTGAAACCGGAACTAAAAAAGAATGCATTCGATGCTGTAATTCCAGATGGTTACGTGCGGATTCCAATTCTTGAAAGAGTTGGCTCACAACAGACACAAACATCCAACAATCCATAGGAGGGTTCAAAATGATTCAGCTAAAACGTTTGTTTTTTATCGTGATTTTGTTCAGCATGACTCATGGATTGTTTGCCGGTGTGCGTCAAATGCGTTCGGGAAACTTAGCAGGCTCACAAGCAGCAAACTACGGTGGTTACGGAACAGTGGTGGTTGGAGGCTACTATTCTGATTATAGTGGATGGGCTGGAACGACTCCGGTTGAACCCGCAATTCCGATCGGTACAATTTTGGAATATGCACCTTCAAGCGCAGTACCCGTGATGGTCAAAGGTAGCCGCTATTACTACGAGAACAATATCTATTTAGCAGAAGTATTCGATGGTACTTCCGTGGTTTATCAAGTCGTACCTGCACCATTTGGCGCAGTTGTCACTCAACTTCCGGCAGGATGTGTGGTGCAGAACTACAATGGAAAATCATTTCAGCTATGCGGAGATACATATTATCGACAAGTAGCTGGCGGATACGAAGTCGTAGCAGCGCAATAAACCAAAAGTACGATTAAGATCGTAAACGTTCACAATGAATGCGCTGATCAATGCATATTTAAACCATCGCTATAGAACCCTCTTCTTCTCGCTCTTGTGTTCTATCGTTGCAGTCCCTTTATTTTCTGCCTTGCGAATCGAGCGTGCTCTACCATTCCTGTTTGCTTTTAATTTACTCGCGGGAATTTTACCGATTACTTCAGGACTCGCGAGAAAACTGCTTTTAGTTATTCTTTTTCTGATTTTGCTGGTTCAACTTAGCGGTAATTGGATCGAATTGAGAATTTCCTTAGGTACGTCGACAATCGGAACGGTGGTTGCATTACTCGCTGCCGTTTCTGCACTACGATTCACTTTACAAGCTAAAGAAGTGGACAGTGAACACATCTATGCCGCACTCAGTGCATATTTATTGGCCGGTATTTTCTTAGGGCATTTTTATTGGATTCTCGAAAGATTTTCGCCCGGGTCTTTACTGGTGGAAGGCGTAACAAATGGTAATTTTCAAATCCCAAACGCGATCTACTTTAGTTTTGTAACTCTGGCAACGCTTGGTTATGGTGATATCGTTCCAGTCAGCGATGTCGCTCGCTCGGTTGCTGTTGTTGAAGCAGTTGCAGGACAACTTTATTTAGCGGTGATGGTAGCCCGCCTTATCAGTTTGTACGTACAGAGAAAATAATTTTGTTTCTAGCCCTCGGCGTAAGCCGGGGGTAAGTATGCATGTAATGATTTAGCCCGTAAAAGCGAGCGTAAGAGTTTCATAGCAATAGTCTTTCGCCCGCTTGAATCGATCTGGTTCGTACATCAATCCTTTTACCCCCGGCTTACGCCGTGGGCTATGATTCACCCAATCAAAAACTGTATTCCACGCTTATCATTCCGAATGGATCATCCCAGCCTAGATTCATCACATAACCGGTTACAGAAATATTTTCTTTACCGAATCCCAGAAGAAGACCACGTTGGATTTCCAAATCCGTTTCGTAAGCACGTGTGCGTTGTCCTGCCACACCAAACCAAATCCAATCAGCAGGAGAATAAGTAATTTCTGACCAACTGTAGAAGAAATTGGATTCTTTTTCGTCTGAACTGAAAAAGTATTCCCCTTCGCTGGAGATGCTCAAATTTCCGTAGTTCAACTCAAATGAAAATCCAGGAGCGATTCCGTTTGAATTCCCAAATACCCCACCGATAATCGGCGTAAAACTGAATTCAAGTGAAGTTCCGGTTTGAAAGTTATAGCCAACAAAGATAGATCCGGTTTCCAAATCCTCATAGTTGTATCTTGCTTCCAAATGTAACAAACTTTTGTCTGCTGAAATTACCGGATTCAAATATGTAACATCGGGAAGCATGTAAAGGTTGGTTATTGCAGCAAATTCCCATGAGTTTATTTCTTCCCCATAGATTGAAATGGGCAAAATCAAAGCTACACAGAATACAAGTAAGGGTCGAATATTTTTCATCCGCCTAGCGCCATTGTAATGCTTACTAATACTGCTCCGAGGAATGCAAAGGAAAGTCCAAATATTAACTTTTGTCTTCCTGTTTGCTTAGCCAAATATACACCGGTAAGAAAAAGCGAAAGCAATGCAATTCCATTAGAAACACGTATTGCAATCGGAACTTCTTTGATAAAGATGAAAGGGATTGTAACAGGGAACGTTGATAAGAAAACCAAAAGAAAAATTGCTGCAGCGTAACGAAAATCGCGCCATGTTAAAAAAGTCTTCAACGGGGGTTCGGGCAAACTCTTTATTTCGCTGCTGAGATGGGTCAGGTGTTCTTTCTTTAAGATCTGCGATAAAAAGGGAGACATTGCGTCTTTCACTGCTTCGTTTGCACTCGACTCTGTGGTTGCATTTCGAATGCTTCGAATACTGCTAAACGTCTCTCCTCTTTCGAGCAAAACAGAAAACAGATACATGAACGAATCCACAAGACCCCAGGCAACATTGCAACCGAGGGCAGACCATAAGATTGTAGAAACCTCTTCGCGACCGGCTGTTGCGGCACTGATTGAACAAGTAAATGTCAGCACCATAATCAAGCCAAAGAGGATTTCGTTGAGACGGCCTACGGGACCCAGTCTTCCGGAAATCGTTGCCGCGTTGATCCAAAATGAATGCTTTTCGCTCATTGAACTGAGTTTACTACGGCAAGATTTATGCCTGCGAAAGATACACAGCCCCTCGAGGTATCCTCGGAGCAAATCTACGGAATAGCGTATTGTGCTCCGTAATTACGGAGTTGGAACCTGATTCATGGTCGCCTTGATTGTCGCAGAAGGAACGCCTTGTTCTGGCTCATTCTTTGCAGTTTGAATAAGCATGGAAGCTGTTGCCAAATTTCTGGAACAACAACCGATGCTCGCGTTGTTCTTTGTGATCGCTCTTGGATACGCAATCGGCCACATCAATATAAAGGGCTTTTCGCTTGGCGTAGGAGCTGTCTTGTTTGCCGGACTGGCAATAGGCGCTATTAGTCCAGCCAGCCAACCTCCGGCTATTATCGGCACACTTGGGATCGTGCTGTTCCTTTACGGAATTGGCATTTCTTACGGCAAACAATTTTTTGCTGGATTGACCAGCGCGATAGGTATTCGTTACAACATTCTTGCATTAATCGCACTCATTGCGACTACCGTAATGACAATTGTCGTAATGAAGTTTACCTCGACTCCAATTACGTATATGGCGGGACTATTCGCGGGCGCAACAACTACCGCTGCCGCTGTAATGTCAGCGATTGATGCTGCAAAAAGTAATGACCCGGCCGTTGGTTACAGTGTGGCTTTTCCAGTCGGACTTCTCGGCACGATACTCGGAATGTATTTCATGCAGCTCTTTGTCAAACCAAAGACCGACAATTTTGCGCAAACGCAGCTTAAGACGATTGAAGTCGAATCATCTGCTGTTGCAGGCATGAGCATTTCAGATTTAACGAAGGATCTTCCATCTACTGTAAAAATACTAGCTATCCGCACTAAAGATAAAAATCAAATTCCCAGAGCTGAATATGTTCTTTCCGGAAGCGACATATTGTTTTTAGGAAGTGAAGATACTTCGGCTCTAGATACGGCCTGTGCGATGATCGGTGAAAAGTCACATGGCAAAATCGTAAAAGACCGGACACATCTTGATTACTTGCGTGTGTTTGCATCGAAACAAAATGTAATCGGGAGGCGGCTTTCCGAAATTAGATTTCCGGATGGAATAGAAGCAAACGTTGTCCAGGTTCGGCGCGGAGATAGCGATCTAATTGCAAATTCAGATGTAACTATTGAATTTGGTGATCGCATTGGATTGTTAAGTGACCGCCAACATTTTGAAACAATTCGAAAATTTTTCGGAGATTCAATTCGAAGTACTACCGAATTTAGCTATGTTGCACTTGGTATCGGAATGGTGCTTGGAGTTTTTGTCAGCATTATTCCGATTCCACTTCCAGGGATTGGAAGCCTGAAACTTGGCATCCCCGCTGGAGTACTCATTGTTGCGTTGATCCTTGGAAGATTGGGCCGCACCGGGCCGATATCCTGGACTATGCCGCTTTCTGCGAATGTGATTCTTCGTAATTTTGGTGTTTCGCTTTTTCTTGCACAGATTGGAATGAGCTCAGGTGAAAAGTTTGTAACCACACTTCAATTAACAGGAATGAGTCTGGTAATTATGGCTGCAATTATTCTCATTCCGCTTGTATTCATCCCCCTTTTGATCGGCCATTTTATAATGCGCATCCCATTTGATGATCTTTTTGGAATCACATCTGGTCTTGCTGGCAATGCGGCAATTATCTCGTACGCTTCAAAAGCTGTGCCCTCTGAACGCGTTGAAGTCTCATATGCAATGGTGTACCCCGGAGCAATCATCATAAAAATCATAATCGCGCAGGCTTTAGTCACGATTTGGAAGACGTAACAACAGTCAAACGAGGAGGCTGAAGAGTGAAACAGATCATAACTCTTATTTGTGGCCTTTTAATTTTTATCGCATGCATTGACGCCCAAACTTCATCTGATGACACTATGCAGAATTACAACAATGCTGTTCAAGCATATAACGATGCTGTTCAGCAGTTGCAACGATCTAACTTAAGAAACCAAAAACGAGAAATTATCAAGAAAGCTATTTCGGTAACATCTGAACAATCCCGCGCGTTCTGGCCGATTTACGACAAATACGAAGCAGAAGTGAAAAAAATCAACGATACACGGTTGGCACTTATAGCCGATTATGTGAATCAACAATCCGGACTTTCCGCTGAAAAGGCGACAGAACTGATCAATCGCGTTATGCAGGTTCAATTGCAGAGACAAGAAATGAAAAGAGCCTACGTCAAGGAGCTCGGCACAGTGCTTACAGCGAAACAAGCGCTTCGTTTGCTGCTGCTCGAAAATCAGATTGATATGCAAATCGAAGCACAAATCGCTGCACAAATTCCGTTATAGAAATGAATTTGTGAAACTGATTGGAGTTTACAGATGAAAGCTGATGATTCAGCACAAAGCAGTTCACAAATGGTGAGCCTTTCTGATGAAGACGGAGTCAAGCAAGTCCTCGTAAATTCTGTTCTTGGTCTGTGGGAGATTGTTAACAATCTAACGCGGCTGCGTCCATCGAAACAAGAACGATACCGCGTCACGATTTTTGGATCAGCAAGAATGGGACCGGATACGTTTGCATTTGAAGAAGTAAAAAGATTGGCAGGAGCCTTAACTGAAATGGGATGCGATGTAGTTACTGGAGGCGGCCCTGGTTTGATGCTTGCCGCGAACGAAGGCGCAACTTCCGCAGCGCAGAATGCTTCCATTGGAATCAGGATTGATCTGCCATTTGAACAAGAAGTCAATCCATTTGTTCAGAAAGTCTATCAGCACCAAACATTTTTTACACGCCTTCATCATTTTGTTTTAGCTTCTGACGCTTTTGTTGTAACTCCCGGAGGAATCGGTACTTTACTTGAGGCTGCAATGGTGTGGCAACTTCTTCAAGTACGCCACATAAAAGATACCCCTCTGATCTTCATCGGAAAGATGTGGAGTGATCTCGTTGAATGGGCAAGTAAACACATGCTCAGCAGCGCACCACAGTTAGCCAATCCTGACGATATTTCAATTGCTGTGTGTTTAAACAGCGCAGATGAAGCGATAGCTTCTCTTCGAAAACATCACGAACGGTGGCTGATAGCAAATCAATCAAAAACCTGAATGGTGATGAGAATATAGAATGGAGGATTAGATAATGAAAAAACTTCCTTTTCTTTTAGTATTCATTTGTGCGGCATCTCTTGTCGCAAATGTTACTACTGCACAACAAACGAAGCCAACCCAAAATGTAGATGAAAAAGCGGATAAATTGTTGCATCAGATGAGCGATTTTCTTGCGAACGCAAAGAGTTTCACTTTAAACACAAAGGAGGTTCATGACAAGATTCGTGAATCAGGGAAAAAGGTGCAGGCTAAAGTTTCACGAGAAATTGCCGTCAGGCGTCCGGATGGATTCTGGAGTCATGTCATCAGTCAAGCTCCCGATAAGTCCCGTGATTTGTTACTTTGGTACGATGGTAAGACTATAACTTTACAATCTGACAAAGAAAAGGTTTACGCGCGCACGAAGACGCCGCCAACCATTGATGAAGCCCTGGATTACATAAGCGACACACTCAATGTTCCGACACCGGTGGCCGACATTTTCTATAGCACACCTTACGAGGCTTTTATTGGTCCGGACACAACGGGAAAATACGTGAAACTCGACAAAGTTGATGGCAAGTCTTGTCATCAACTCGCGTTGCAGAATCCTATCCTGGATTGGAGAATCTGGATTGCGGCTGGCGATCAAGCTTTGCCATGCAAATTAGAACTCACTTATAAGTTGGATTACGGATCGCCTAAAATTGCGATAACATACCTAAATTGGAATTTTGCGCCGCAGCTTGCAGAAAACAAGTTTTCCCATCAACCGCCGGCAGACTATAACAAAATAAAAATCATTGGCCGTGTACCAATGGAAGAGAAGCCTGCGGGAGCAAATACACAAACACAGGAGAATCAGCAATGAATAAGCTACTTTCAATTCTAATCATTGGTTTTGTTTTCATGGAAGTTTCCTTTGCTGAGGCACAAAGGAGATCAGGTGGCGGAGGTCAGAAATCTGCCCGAACTTCATCGACACGATCCACATCAGGTTCCTCTGTTCGACGGTCAAATAGGAACACGAATGTAAATCGGAATACAAATGTAAACCGAAATACAAATGTGAATGTGAACCGCGATACAAATGTAAATCGTAACTATTCAGGCGAAGATGTCGACGTAGCGAGAGGACCCCGTGGCGTTGCTGTTGCCGGTGAAGACGGAGCCGCTGCTGTTACACGCCGTGGAGCAGTTGCTGTTGGTGAAGAAGGAGTAGCGGCTGCAGGGCGCAGAGGAGGAGTCTATGCATCTGGTGAGGTAGACGGCAGATATGGCGGTGCATACCGTGGTGAATACTACAATGACTACGAAGGCTGGAAGGTTGCAGCAGGTGTTATCGGTGGCATTGCAATTGGAACGATGCTGGCCAAACCACCAACACAATCTACTACAGTTGTAGTGAGTGGATCATCATACTATTATCATGATAACGCCTTTTATACGCAGGCTTATAACGAAGGCCAGGTTGTATATCAAGTCGTTCCACCACCTGCCGGAGCGATTATCACGACGCTTCCTTCAGGTTGCCAGGAAAAAAACGTTAACGGTCAAAACTACCAGGTCTGCGGGGAAACGTATTATTTGCGTGTAAGCAACGGTTATCAGGTCACTGTATTGTAGTTCAGGTACTGCCTGAGCTGTTCGATTTGTGTGTGTAATTCTTACGCAGTCTACATTCAAGAACTGCGCCGAAAGTGAGCTGTCTATCCGATACGTAACAAAAAAGAGAGAAGCGAACTATGAAAAGCATAATTCAGAAGAATTCCATACTTTTGATTCTCGTGTTCAGTGCTTTCCTCCTTGGTGGGTTCTTGAACCGTCCGGTAGAAAGCGCCAAACGTTACCAATATCAAGTAATTTCCCTGACAGGAATGACAGAACTGCGGACTCAGTCCGATGCCGAACAGGGTCGAATGAAAACAATTGAAAAAATTGTGAACGATCAAGCAGCTCAAGGTTGGGAACTGTATCAAGCAGACGGGTACATTTTGTACTTCCGCCGGTAGAAGAATGCATTCCGAGCAGATGAAATTCATGGCAATTTCCCGCGTCATTTCGTCAATATTCACACTTTATTTTTTGTTTATACCCTCCTTGTTAATCGCACAGACTGAAAAGAAAGATGAAACCATCAAGCTGGAGCACAACAATGATGTTGTTATTATGAAAAATGGCGACCGGAATACAGGGGAAATTAAGAAAATGGTATTTGGGATTCTTCATTTCAAGTCCGATCGTGTAGCTGACACTATGAAACTCGATTGGGAGAAGGTCATTCGCGTTCAGAGTATTGCGCAATACGAATTTCAGACTAAGGACAATGACTTTTACGTTGGCGTTATTCCGGCCGATCTGAATTATGAGATTCCGGATTCTACACTTCGTATTGTTCTGAACAGTGGTGGACAAATCGATTTGCCAATCACCAATGTGATTTCCATTCGAGTGATTGGGCGTTCTTTTCTTTCTCGTATGAACATATCGATAGATGCAGGTGCTGGATATACATCCGCGAATAGCAGGACTCAAAGTAATATCAATTTCTCCGGTTCATTTCAGAAACCGAAGTATTCCGGGAATCTGAATTTTTCCTCTCAGTTCAGCAGGGAACCGGGTGCAGAGAGAACATCACGGCAAGAATTGCAAATCACGGCGGAGCGAGTCTTAAACAAAAGGTGGGAAGCGTTTGTTTTAGGTGCTCTACTCAGTGACAAGCAACTGGATCTCGATTTGAGATCGACAGTTGGAGGAGGTGTCGTGAGAAGTCTTATCGAAACGAACCGCACCATCTGGGGGGTTCTTGGTGGCCTGGTTTACACGAATGAGAATTATTCTATTGATGAACAAGACAGAAATAATGCCGAGGCTTTAGGAGGTTTAGTTTTCTCAACGTACCGTTTTCGTGGCTCATCGCTCAATACAAATGTTCTTGTATTTCCCAGTCTGTCTGATCCAGGGCGACTCCGAATCGATGCCGATTTCGATTGGAAATGGGACATGGTTATGGACTTCTATTGGAAAATTGGTTTCACAAATAACTACGATAACAGACCACCGCCCGGAGGAATCAACAATAACCTTAGCGTCAACACATCTTTCGGTTGGAGTTTCTAGGGGTATTCACTCATTTTGAGATTGAAAGACTCAGGATGCGCCGGACAATTTGATGTAAACGGCGATCCGATCGTCAGTCATTTTTACTGTTATTGATAGCCCGAAAGATTCAGTGAGTCTGAACATTATTTTTTCAACGTTTCCAGATGGTACGATTTACACGTCGCAGGCAATATTGACTGCGCCCGCAAAACAGATTCAAGTCAACATTGCGAACTCGGGATATCGGATGACCGGGAGCTAACAAAACAGCACCAGATAAAGAAGAAGGAGGGCACGAATGAGTAACGATCGATTTCCGAAAGATGAGGCAAGCAAAGAACAGACTGTGAGTAATCAAGCTGATGCTGGTCAGCGACCGACGATGAGTCGACGCGATGCGCTCAAGAAAGTGGGTGCTCGCTGGAGCCGCCGCAATAATAACGGGTAGGTGCTGCGTCGGCGTCGCAGGCGGCTGAAACGACACCAGGCGAAATAAAAGCACAGAACCCTTACGGTGGCGTGCCGGGCGGCGGAATCACTTTACCGGCGTATTATCGGCCCACTCCCTATCTCGTCAGCAACAACATCTATTACCCGGGTCAAGAGCGGATCGGCCCCGATGAAATGCGGATCTCCTTCATTGGCAGTACGCCGATCCCGGTCACACGCGCGCAGGCAGGCACCTGCATCATGGTCGAACTGGGTAACGGCAAGCGATTTTTCTTTGATTTCGGCTCAGGCTGCATGCGGAACATCATCGCGATGGCTGTGCCGTTGCAGACGGTTAACGATATTTTCTTCACCCATCTCCATGTCGATCACTACGCGGACCTTCCCTACCTTTTCGCCTTCGCTCCGTGGATGGGGCGCTGGAAGCCGTTGCGCGTCCATGGACCATCGGGCCGGACACCAAAGGATGGCATCAAGACGATGATCGAGGGCATGAAAATGATGACTCATTGGCACACAGACTCTTTCAACGCCAGCCCGATTGGCGACGGATACGAAGTCGAGGTGAACGAATTCGATTTCCGCGACGACAATGGGGTTTGCTACGACAAGGATGGCGTAGTCATCCGCCACTGGCGGCGATCGCACACCAAGGACGGCGCCTCGGCCTATCGGCTCGATTGGAACGGACTATCATTCGTTTGGACCGGTGACGGGCGGCCGGACGAGCTCTCGATGGAACTCGCCAAGGGCGTAGACGTGTTCGTCACTGAAGTCCAGCCTGACACAGCCAATCTCCAGGCGTTGAAGTTCGGCATGCCGCCCATCATTGTTAACACGACGATCGATCAGGCGCACAGCCCACATTACGCGATCGGGTACATGTTCAATAAGATTCAGCCGCGACTCGCGATGGTCACACACCTGAGTTACGACGAGGAATTGATCCCGGAAATCCTAGCCGGGATTCGCATCCATTACAGCGGATTCTTCCAATTCGGTGCGCCCGACATAGTGGTCGTCAACGTCACCAAAGATGCTGTTTGGACTCGCAAGGCTGCGATCCCTGAAGCCGGCAACATGGCTCGCCCGAGTCCGAGAGATGCCGTCGGCCTGTTCGATCTGAGTCCTTCGAATCTGGAGGTCAGATTCCCGAATCCTCGGCATACGGTCGCCGACATGCAGGAGCCAGCCGTCCGCGAACGGGAGATTGACCCAAAGAAGTACTATCCGTCCGACATGTATCGCGAACCGCAGCGCAATTTCCCGAGCGGCTTCAAGATTGATGTCCGCCAAGTCATCCAGAAAAAGCTCCGCGAGACAAAGGCAAAACTCACAGCCGAGCAGGAGAAAATCCAGCAAATCATCGACAAACTTGAGGAACAATAAAGCCGGTGACGCGCAACAAAATCCTCTTTTGGTGTTTGATTCTCACAGAGGCGGCGGGATCGCAGGCCATTATGTGGAATGGACTTCCCATATACCGGCGGCTGCTCTCCCCGAGTACGGAAGGCGCCAGCTCAAAGGACTTCGTTCTGACCACCATCGTGGTCATTCTCATGCAAGTTGCTCATTGGTTTGCGTTTCGACTGCGGCCCAAATTGCAGTTTCAGCGCAACGTTGTCCTGGGACACCTGCTAGTGTTTATAGGTGAGCTAAGTCTGTTTTTTGTCAGTGCCCTCGCTGTGGTCATCCTGTTCGATCGCGGTGCTGAACTCGACTTTGTCCTTTGGAAAATCGTTCTTCTCGTGGCGACCCTCTTCGCCATCTGCACCTATAAGTATCAACTCGCCCAAGTTGGCGATAGCATGATCGCAGGGCAGCCAGACGACGCCGCGAAAGGAAGTTCGAATGCAAGTCTTTAACTATTCCCCTAAGGACAAACCGGCGCCGATCCCCTTGACGGTGCTTACCGGCTTTCTTGGCGCTGGCAAGACAACGCTGTTGAATCGCATTCTTGCCGGCGATCACGGCCTTCGGGTCGCGGTGTTGGTAAACGACTTCGGTTCGATCAACATCGATGCCGAGCTTGTTGTCGGAGTCGAAAGCGAGGGGGATGTCATCAATCTGGCCAACGGCTGTGTCTGCTGCAATATCCGCGACGATTTGGTCGCTGCGGTAACCCAGGTAATAGCACGCCCCGAGCAGCCCGAATACATCCTGCTTGAGGCCAGTGGCGTGGCCGACCCGTCCGGCATTGCGCTTGCGTTTCTGGACGAAGGCATGCGCGACCGCATCAGATTAGACAGCATCATGTGCGTCGTGGATGCGGAGCAGATATTCGCAGCACCAGAGATGATGGAACTGAAGCTTCGCCAGGTGGCGTTCGCAGATATGCTCATCCTGAACAAGGTCGATCTCGTTACGCCGGATGAGATCGATCGAATCAAGGCATGGCTCGATGATAGATTCCATCGTTATCGGCTCGTTCAAGCATCCGGCGGAAATGTGCCTCTGGAAATTTTGTTGTCTGTCGGCCGGTTTGATCCATCACGTCTCGACAGCACACCTCTACATGACCATCAGGTCTTCAGTACGTGGAGCTACGAAACGGACGAGCTTCTTTCATTGGAACTTCTTCGGCAAACAGCGCGCAAGCTTCCGGCCAGTATCTACCGATGCAAAGGTGTGATTCACGCGGCTGAAGTACCAGGCCGCCGCGTAATCCTTCAGGTTGTTGGTAAGCGAGTTGATATCGAAGTTGGAGATGAATGGAATGGCCGACAACCAGGGACGCGGATCATCGCCATCGGAGCTCACGATGCAGTGGATGGAGCTGCACTAAACGAGGCGTTTGACAGATGCCGTGATGCCTTGGCCAATCAAGCCAACCACTGAAAAAGTGACTTATGTTTATACTTACTATAATACTATTGTTGTAGTACGATCAACTGCCACTCATTTTGAGATTGAAAGACTCAGGATGCGCTCTCGAATGTCTTTACGATCATCTTCTGTCAGATTACTGATCGACTCCAGCTCTCCATAATCCAAAAAGACACCGCGGCAAAGAGTGCAATCATCCACAAGCAAGCCATGCATGACATTCGTTTCTTCTAAATCCGATCCGTCTTTAGGACACTTCATCCAATGTAATTCTTTTTGCTTTTTGCCTTCTTCCGATGAGACCCACTCAGCCACTTGTTTTTTGCGGCGATCTCTATCTTCGACAAAGTCTTTTAATATCTTTTCCCTGTCCATGTCTTTTGATTTCCAGGATGGCAAAACGAGATGAATGATCCCAATCCGAAATCCTTTTCGCTTTTCGGGTGAATACAGTAAAAAGTCTTCCAGTTCACCCCGATCAAAGAAAAGTCCACCACATCGCGAACAGCGATCGATCTTAGCATTCTCTTGCAGAGACTCTTCCGCCATACTTGAACCACACTTAGGACATTTCATCCAGTGCAACTCTTTTCGACGCTGTCCTTCTTCTTGATTTAAGGCGTCAGCAACTCTTTGCTCGCGACGTTGACGCTCCCTCTTGAGATCTTCGATTAAGGTGCGCTCGTTCTTTGCAAACCATTCATCTTCATTACCAATGCGGTTCATATGGCTTACACTCCTATTTTCTAAATATAGCACCGGCAATAAAAAAGGTCACTGTTTGTTCATTCAGTGTTCATATAACGTGGCAATCTAACTCCGGAAACCCTCGGCGTTTATGCCGTTAGTAAGATGGACTGATCCGGTATGTGCATCCTGGCGGATTGCAACTTTGCAAAAAGTCTGGAACACTAGGTCGCGTGCTAATATTCCTGCTCGTATTTCTTTTTTCATCAACACTGTTTGCTGGTACTTCTCAACCTATTTACGAATTTGGAGTTCAAGAAGATTGGTTGACTATGAAGGATGGAATCCGGCTTTCAGTAACGTATTACATTCCTAAACCAATCAATCCAAACGAAAAATTTCCAGTTGTGCTGGAATATTTGCCTTATCGTAAAGATGATTTGATTTATGCACGCGATTATCCTGTGATCGCTTATTTCGCAAGAAGAGGCTATGTCGTTGCAAAAGTAGATATTCGTGGAACAGGCGCTTCTAACGGAAAATGGCCATGGCGGGAATATTCGGAAGAAGAACTAAATGATGGTGTCGAAATTATCGATCAACTCTCACGCAAGCCTTTCAGTAATGGCAACGTTGGAATGTGGGGTCTGTCTTGGGGAGGGTTTAATTCAATACAAATTGCAATGCGGCAGCCTCCTGCTTTGAAAACAATCATCGCGGCCCATGCCACCGATGATCTTTATCATGATGATATTCACTATATCGATGGAATTTTTCATGGAGAAGAATACATGGTTTACATGGAAAACGATGTGTATCTTCCTCAACCGCCCGATTACAAGGTAGACGAAGAATATTTTGAGAATCGATTCAACAGCACACCTTGGCATTTCACGTACTTCAAACAACAACGTGATGGAGAATTCTGGCGAAAAAATTCGCTGCGATTCAATCAAGACAGAATCAAAATCCCTGTTTATTTAATCGGTGGACTTCTGGATGGTTATCGTGACTTCGTTCCACGCATGCTGGAATATTTAAAAGTTCCTGTAAAAGCAGAAATGGGACCGTGGAACCACAGCTGGCCTGATCATGGAACGCCAGGACCAAATTATGAATGGCGGCAAAATGCAATTCGATGGTGGGATCATTGGTTAAAAGGCAAAGATACAGGAATCTTGAATGAACCACGACTCGCAGTATTTGTCCGCGACGCGCATCCGCCCGATAAAACTTTAGAAATGACACCCGGTCACTGGCGTTATGAAGATTGGCCGATCACACGCACTCAGTGGACTTCCTTTTATCCTTCACTATCAAAAAAGCTTGATGAACAATCATCGAACTCCACTGAATTTGAACAACTGAAATATGATCCGGCATGCGGGATGGAAGCAGGATTATGGTGGGGTGAATTGACTGCTGATATGCGCGGTTCTGATGCTTGCAGTCTTACATTTGATACTGAACGGCTTGATAAAAAAATAGAAATCATCGGATTACCAAAAGTACAACTTCGCGTTTCAGCAGATGCACCACTCGCGCATTGGATGGCAAAACTGGAAGATGTGCATCCGGACGGAACTGTTTCAATGGTGGCTGGCGGAGCCTTGAATGGATCGCAACGGAACTCGCGTTTGAATCCTGAGCCGCTTGAACCCGGAAAAGTGTATGACATTGAATTTGAAATGCATTTCACAACCTGGACATTTCATCCGGGCCATAGGATCCGTCTCGCGATTTCGAATGCACTTTGGCCGATGCTCTGGCCTACTCCTTCCATGATGACCACACGTCTTTATCCAGGATCAAACTCAGCAGTCATTTTGCCTATCATACCGGAAGCAAAAACAAAGGTTCCGAATTTTGCGAAGCCCGAACCGCAAGAACAACGTCCCGATGCAAAGGATTTGACATATAAATGGCCGGAATCTTTAGTTGTAAAAGAAGATTTGCATACAGGGATCAAAAGAATTACCTGGACCGGAGAGTATTCGAGTTCGCTTCCGCAAGGCACACTCAAATACTTCCAAACATTTTCATATCAAACGAATAAAATGAATCCAGCTGATTCACGTTTTGAAGGTGAAGGTGGAAATGATATTCAGTTCAAAAATGGAAGGCGGCTTGAATTGCGTACATCACTGGAAGTGAAATCAGATGAAAAGAATTTTCGCGTGAAAGTCACTCGCCGTATTTTTGAAAATGGCAAAAAGATTCGTGAACGCACATGGAATGAATCCTTTGCCCGGGACTTTCAATAACCGCAAAAACACAAAGTTGAGGACGTTAATTCTTTGACCCTTTTTTGATTTTGTCCCTTTCTTGCTGCTCTTCGACTATGAGTTTATAAGAAATGTAATACTTATAAATATTGCTTACATACGTAACTGTTTCGCGTCCAACTTTTTCTGAAACAACACGTTCGACATTATTAAACCAAACGTTGGGATTTAATCCTCTTTTTTCGGCTTCTTTGCGGAGAGTTCGGATTCTGGCCGGACCGGCATTATAAGAGGCAAATGTAAATAGACCTTTGTCCAGGTCAGTCATCGGTTCGTCTTTGTAATATCGATCAATCATGAATCTCATATATTTGACGCCACCATGGATATTTGCTTCAACCTGGCTGATGTCGCCAACTTTCAGATCTTTTCCGGTGGCTGGCATGATTTGCATGACTCCGATCGCTCCGACAGGACTTTTCACATTTTGGTTCAACTGCGATTCTTGATAACCCTGGGCTACCATGAGAAGTGTATCCACATTATATTGTCCAGAATACTTCTCAAATAATTTTACAAGCTCAAAAAATTTCTCGCGTTCTGTGTCTGAAGCAGCATTCTTTACAAATTTCGTTGTTTTCAAATATTTCTGGAAGGTTACGTTTCCAAACGTTGTTCCCTTGCCATGAGACTGAATAAACTGATTTAGTTCTTTCATTAACAGAGGACTGTCCTTCCGGATTGCCCATGCAATTTCTCCTCCGCTACGAAGTGCGATGTCGGGATGAAGCGTAATTTTTGGAAGTACTTGCTTCCAGAAGTTTGCAAGATGATCATCAAGTATCGTGAACTCAATCAATCCAGCATTGAGCATTTCGAGCAAGTCTTCGTCAGTGAGTTCTTCCGGCGCGTGTTTAATTGTGACTTCCGTTTTACCTTCTAGCTTGAACTGTTCATTTAGTTTCATGAGGCTATCGTAATAGCTGCTCGTTTTGTGGATGAAAATGTCTTTGCCTGAAAGGTCCTGAAGCGATGTAATTGCAGGTGATGTAGGTCCAGAAATAAGTATTTCTTTAACGCCTTTCAGAATTGGATTGGTGAAATCGATAAGTTTCTTTTGGACGTCGGTGACTGTCATGTTCGCGCAAGCGATATCCCCACGTCCTTCGGCTAAAGCGGTCAAGAGTTCCTCGTAGCTTACAGGAATGAATACGACATGAACGCGCATGTTGCCTGTTTTGCGTGTCTTGTTCACATCTTCTTCAAATGCCTTCATCGCGTCATAAACAATTCCTTTCTGAGTGTCTTTGTCCAGAAAATACATTGTCTTGTTATAGAGTGTAAGAACGCGAATTACCCGGCGATTTACCATTCCATCGAGATCACCTGTCCATTTTTGACTAATGGCAGGACGCGCAGTCTCTTTTGGTTGCGCCTCATCAGCACCAGCAGTTTCTTGGACTGTGAGAATTAACGAAAGAACCAATGCAAATGAAAGATGCAAAGTACGCAGTGTCATTTTTCCCCCTAATACAATGAAGAACATTTCAATAACGCGGGTCATACATATAATCCTGAATGCTTTTCTTCAAATCTTTTGGCCGTTCACTTCTTGCTAATCCTAATTCGTTAAAGAAAATGAACAGAGTCATATTGGTAGCCGTTTATCGATCAAATTCACATGTAAATTTAAAAAAAATGCCCGTCAGTTTGACAGGCATACATTTCAGAGTTGGGTTTGAAAGATACTACACACCTTTCAAAATTGCTTTCTGAAGAGCATTTCTCTTAATTCCTTTTTTTAGAGCAGCTTTCCTGATGATGTTCTGTACAGCTCTTCTCTTGAGGGCTTTCTTTAAAGCTGCTCGCTGAACGGCTCTTCTTCTTAGAGCTTTCTTTAAAGCTGCTTTCTTTATTGCTCTTCTCCTCAGAGCTTTCTTTAAAGCTGCTCGCTTTAACGCTTTTCTCCTGAGCGCTTTTTTTACAGCTGCTCGCTTAATGGCTTTCTTTACAACCCTTTTCTTCACTGCTCTTTTCACCGCTGCTTTTTTCAATGCATTTGCCATTTTGCACCTCCGTCGTGAACAAATTATCCTACTAATTCGTACGAAGGGACTATTGGACTTTGGTCTAACGCGAAAATTGATTCGTTTTCAAGCAGTGACGGTTGTCTTTGTTCGTCAATATTTTTTTCATCGTAATCGTGATCCTGCTCATGATCTTAATCGTTGCAAGATCTGAATACAAAGTAACTCATACCGCCAAGTCGCCAAGAATGAATTATTTCTCAATTAACTTTGCGTCTTCGCGGTTAATCTGCCGGTAGAGATTTCAATAACGCGGGTCATACATATAATCCTGAATGCTTTTCTTCAAATCTTTTGGCCGTTCAATTCTTGCTAATCCTAATTCGTAAGCTTTTTCCGAAACGCTCACTGCAATTTCGAGTGATATTTTTCTGAGGTCTGTCAAAGGCGGATAAAGTGAGCCTTGTTGTATATCTTTTTCTTCAACCAATTGAGCTAGAGTACGGGCAGCAGTCAAGAAAAATTCATCAGGGATGATTCGCGCATGGCAAGTTACAGCACCCAGACCTATTCCCGGAAAAACGTAAGCATTATTCCCCTGACCTGGACGAAAATCTTTACCCTGATACGTGATTTTGCCAAAAGGACTTCCACTAGAAAAAACAGCTTTGCCTTTACTCCAGGTATAGGCTTGCTCGGCCGTACACTCCGCTTTTGAAGTTGGATTCGAAAGTGCAAAAATAACTGCTCGATCATTGATTGCGCTCATATGTTCGATTACTTCTTTTGTGAATGTACCAGGCGCACCGGTAGCGCCAATCAAAACCTGCGGCTTGATGGCATCAATAGCATCAACAAAATTTAGTTGCTCATACTTGTGGGCATAGGGAATGTTATGTTCCATAAGATCGTTTCTGCCTGACACAACCAGTCCGTTTACATCCACAAACCATAAATGGTTAACCGATTCTTCCTTAGTAAGTCCTTCTTGCTGAAAAGCGCTAACCATTAAATCTGCTATACCTGTTGCGGCAGAACCAGCTCCCAAAAACATGATTCGTAAATCGGAAAACTTCAGTTTCGTAATTCTTGTGGAAGCATAGACGCCTGCCACAGCTACTGCGGCAGTGCCTTGAATGTCGTCGTTAAAACAAAGTACCCGGTTCCTGTATTTATTCAAAAGCGCATATGCGTTAGGAGTTAAGAAATCTTCAAACTGAATTAAGGCGTTTGGATATTTTTCTTGTACGGCAGTTACAAACTCTTCAACCAGATCAAAGTACTCTTTTCCTTCAATCCGTTTGTGCGGATAACCAAGGTAGAGAAAATCATCCAAAAGCTCCTGGTTATTGGTTCCTACATCCAACATGACTGGCAAACAATGGCGCGGCGGAATGCCGCCGCATGCACTGTACAATGCCAGCTTTCCGATCGGTATTCCCATTCCATTCGCACCCAGGTCACCCAAACCTAAAATGCGCTGGCCGTCCGTTACAACAATCACTCTTATGTCGCTTGACCCCCAGTTATCAAGAATTTTTCTAATCTTGTTTTTATCATCAGGCGTAATAAAGAAGCCTTTCGGCTCTCTGGAAATATGAGAAAATTTCTTGCAAGCCTGCCCTACTGTAGGCGTGTAGATTAACGGTAAGATTTCTTCAATGTAATCCATGACTACGCGGTAAAAAAGGCGCTCATTCCGTTCTTGAAGGGAGGACAGCGACATATATTTGTCGATATCTTCTGGTTGGCGTCTTAGTGATTCCATTACGCGTTCCACTAACTGTTGCTGACTAACAACGGCGTAAGGTAATAGCCCGGTCAGGCCAAGCTCATCCCTTTCTTTGCGCGAAAAAGAAATGGACTTGTACAATTCTTTATCACGCAGAATTTCAAAACCTTTTTTTGTCATCTTAGATTTAATGCATTGAACGCGAAGCGGTTTCTGTATTGCAAGAATTCAGGACTTGCGTCTACGGGTTGCTGTCGATGTTTTTCCCAGGAAAAGTTGCAACGGAAGGTGAAGCCGGTCTCCCCACGATTTCTCATCATGTAATGCCAACGGGAACACCACGTGCAAGAAATCTCTGCCTGGGAGGAAGCCGCGCTCATTAAGGGCCATCGCCATTGCGAGCGTCACCTCATAGTTATCTCCAGGCCATCCGCTATCAATATAGAATTTCGATTTCGGCAGCGGTTCAGAAAGGACTCGATCAATCAGATCATCCTGATATGAAAATGTACTTGATAAGCAAAACCCTACACCAAAAACTTCCGGCCATTGCCACGCCATATAAAAGGATACGACTCCCCCAAGAGAAGAGCCCATCACAGCGGTTTCTCTTGGGCCTTCAAGCAAGCGAAGCCGGCTCTTAGCCACCGGAATGATTTCTTCCACAACGGCTTGCCCGTATTTTTCATATCCCGGTTTGGTGTAGTCAAGAAAACGATCATGCGACCAGATGCCTACTACGATCACACGATCGATAGCCGTCATTGAATTTAACAGCGATAGCGAGTCATCCACACCCCATTCGCTTCCAAGAAAAGCTTCTTCCGGGAAAAACAAATTCTTCCCATCTTGCATATAAAGGATTGGATAAGACTGGAGAGTATTCTCATGATATCCCGGCGGCAAATAGACGCGTAAAAGATGTTTGCGATCTAGAATATTTGAATCAAATTCTAGTACTTCAGTAAATGAGCCAGATTCTGGTGAATTGAAAAAGGGATATACATCATTCGTGCTTTGAGGCGTCATGAGAACCAGCAAATTGGGTCCGACAGACCATTGAAACTGATCTCCTGTTCGCAATCCGACTTTGAAATACAAGAACGGTTTTTTGCATTCAAGATTAAAGACGAAGGTCTGTCCTTTGTCCCGAATGGATTCAGGCTCTAGATCCTTGTCCCAATCCATTTCCGTCCGTAAAACAATTCTGCTTCCATCCGTCACCGGATATCGCACTCGCAATTTCCTGGAAAGTAAAGTTTCAGTTTTATACATAAACTGGCACGCTCTCCAAATTGAATTTCAACTAAAAAACATCGAACAGTTACTTGTTGCGAAAAATTTCAACCCTCCACCGACTGAATCAATTCTAGATTACGGATTGCGGTTCGTGGAAATCTCTTAGGCTTCGGAACGACTTCAATGCTTTTTATATTGCTGAAAGGAACAATCATCACACGGTCATTTAATTCCAGGAATAAAAGATTTGATTTCAATGCTTCTTCAACCCTCATTGCAACGGACGAATCTTCTTCGTCTCGCCCAAATGCAAAAGTTTCTTGATTTCCATCGTTATAACGAATGATCAAACTGGCTTTTGTCTTTGTCATGTAAAAATCTCCATAGTTGAATCCCGTATCTGCGTTGAATGTTGATAACAGGATCCTTGCACAACCAGATTTCCACTTCCCTGCTTTTCATCATGTGTTCCAGGAGCGTTCAGAATCGGATGTTGATTCCACCTCCCATTTCTATCTGGTTTGAATACTGTACATTCCCAACGGTATAACAACCCCAGAAAGGGTCACACCACCAACCATCTTCATCCGTGCTAATGTACGTTGGTGTCAGACGGGCCTGTAACCTGAATCCAATGTTTTTTGTTGCGAAAAACTTCAACCCTCCACCTACTGTGACCGACGCTTTTGTCAAACCGTCGATATTGCCCTGATTCCCGTTCAATTCGAAGCCCACTTCTCCGTAGTGTGTGGCACCAATACCCATTTGTAGAAATGGGCGAGCCCGCGTATCAGACGAGCCGAAGTTATAAGAAAATGTTCCATGATAATTATCCAGATTTAAATCACCGATTTCGCGTGTTGCAGTTCCTCCTACTTCGAGTTTGCTTTTCTGACGGTTAAAGAGAAATCCAACTCCGATATTGTCGGTAACAAAATATTCTCCGGTAAATCCCCATGAGGAAGAATCCTTGGGATCAATTCGATCGTAAAGGTTTCCATCAGGACCAAGAACCACAGTCTCTCCGCTTACACCATCACTAAAAGTCCATCCAAGGGTAAAGCTAAATTCGACTTTCGGAGCATCCTGACTCCATGCCGATGATGAAGCAAGAAACAACCCTGACAGTATCCAAAACAATATTCGTAAATTTTTCATAATCGAAACACCTCTTAATAATTCCTGCATTTTTCCTAATTATTGGATCGTAAATATGATCCTGAATGTATTTTTAAATCCTTTGGGCGCTTACTCCTGGCCAGTCCTAATTCATAGGATTTTGCAACATTTGCAGCTATTGCCAATGAAAAGCGCGCGCTGTTTGCACGCCGTAATATGCTTCGGCAGGAATCTGTTTTTACCCAAGTAGATCTTTCTACACCCGAGACTTGTCCTGGGCAGAACAGCAATTGGGACTGATCATATTAGTATTAATATTATAGTAATTTTTCATATTGACTTCCTATTTACTTGAAAACGATTGAACTCAAAAGCAACGCCGTGATAGTTGCAACAATAGTTGTCACCATACCCGGGATCATGAAACTGTGGTTCAGCAAATACTTTCCGATGCGTGTTGTCCCCGATTGATCGAATGAAACAGCAGCCAGAATTGTGCCGTATGTAGGTAAAAAGAAAAGTCCGTTCACTGACGGATATGCACCGATCATTTCCTGCGCACCAAGACCAAGAGCGATCCCAACCGGTGCAAGGATTGCAATGGTGGCCGCTGGACTGAATAAAAGTATAGATAAAGTGAACAAGCCTACAGAAAAAATCCATGGATGTGATTGAATCGTAGAAGAAATAGCATTCACAATTATGTTTTGATTGGCTTCAAAAAACGATGATCCCAACCATGAAACTCCAAGGATTGAAATGAGCGCGACCAGACCACCTTTCATCATGCTTCCTTTCACTGCGGCTTCTGGACTCGCCTTAAAAAAAACCATGATGAGACCTGCTGCGCAAAGCATCAAAATCATGATTGCCCTGCCCATCTCAACCTGGCCCGTCTCTGTGACGTCTTCAACAACCTTCTGATAAGTTGGCCGTAAATCAGGAAATAACCCAATGGCCACAACCGAAAGAATTGCGAGAACAAATACGATGCAGGAGCCAATCGCTCGCGTGCGAGCCTGACCTTCCAATGGAGGCGCTTGCTCAACAGACTTTACTTTTCCTTCCGCAAGCCGTTTCAAGTATTCCGGATCCTTATCAAGCTCTTTTCCTGTCCACCAAACAGAAAGGATTCCTGCCATTACACCCAGTAATGTGGATGGAATAATCACCATCAGAATCTGCGGGAGACCTACATTCTTTACCGCCAGCACTCCTACCAGAGCGACTGTTACTGCTGATACTGGCGATGCGATCACACCTTGAAGTGAAGCGATCACACTGATGGACATCGGACGCTCCGGCCGAATTCCTGCGCGACGCGATACTTCGGCAATCACCGGCAGCAGCGCATAAACCACATGCTGAGTGCCCGCTGCAAAAACCAGGATGTATGTAACAAGTGGACCGAGTACTGTAATCTGGCGCGGGCGACTTTTCAAAATTCCTTCCGCCGTTTGTACTAAATAATCAAGACCACCAGCTGCTTGCATTACGGAAAGAGCAGTGATGACTGCAATGATCATCCCAAGCACTGTACCTGGAGGCGAACCTGGCGGAAGCTGAAACACAAACACAAACACCATCAAACCAAAACCAGCAATTGTTCCAAGTCCAATTCCTCCGATGCGCGCACCAACTACGATGCATGCGAGGAATAGAATCAATTCGACCCAAAACATATTTCCTTCTTAGAAATTCATCTCCAAAACGGCGGTGAAAACGTCTCCATTTCCACCCACTGGATAAGGAACTGCTATGTATCCAACCGGAGAATTATTTAGATGAATCCATTCCGCATTCACTCTGAGTCCGCGTTGCTCAATGAAATACCAGTTAACGCCTGCTCGAAACTCGGATGCATCACCAAAGTCGCCATAGATTCCAGAACTGCCAATATAGGGCTGAAGGACTTTAGGGATAACCATTGCTGAAAATTGCAGCTGATAACCGTGATCGTTGATGTCGGCAATTCCTCCCATGTTGCTTCCCTGGAAATCACTTAACCAGCGCCAGTAGTACTCTCCTTCAAGCGCAAAACCTTTCCACTTCAGTCCTGCATCAATGCTCGACATGTCGTAGTCAACTTGTTCAACCGTAATGCCATCGCCGAAAAGATTGGGAGTGAAGATAACGCTTCCATCTGTTAGCCGGATCTGGCTATTCTCAATGCTGTTGGCACCTGGCTGGCTCTGCCTATCCTCTGTACTATGGGTGTAGTGGCCTGCAAGCCGTGTAGCTAAGTTTTCGTGAAAGTCGTAATCGCCATACGTCCCGTAAAGGCCGAACTCACCTGTAGTCGGCAACCATTGGAGCATGAATGAGGATGTATTGAGCTTGTTGTCCAGTTGCGCTGCGCTCACACCGAGCGTGCTCAGGTTATTGCCGATCATCGCCTGATATTTCAATTCGGCGGAGATCTCTCCTTTGAGCCAAAAGCCGCTTGTGTACGAGCCCCGGAAGAACTCGTCCGAAATAAGACGATTGTCTACGCTGTGCCAGTAAGGGAATTGACCCTCGGTGCTTCGCACAGAAGGAAGACTGGTAATTCCACCACCAAAAATCACATGCCTGTTGAAGCTGTAACTCAAGTTGCCAGCGCCCACCACCTGTGCTGCATCGCCTTGAGATGTGTTAGCTGACCATACATATAGGTAGTAGCGGAACTTTGGAGTCAAGAACCAACCGGTAAACGGCAGAAAGAACTTGGTTAACTGAACATCCTCGCGTTGCTTTACTTCGAACGTATTCCCGAAGAAGTCAGTATAGTTCGGATCCAGACCTTTCTGATTCAGGTAACGCACATAGCTAAAGAGCCTCATATATATTTCGCCCTTTTCGCCTTCATATAAAAGGAACCCGGCGTTGGGAATGTATTCGGGTTTCCCTTTCTTCTCCGGTTGCTCTGTCGACCCTCCTTTAACGATGAATTCACCGACACAACCGTCCGAAACCCAGACGCCCTTATCATCGTAGCCCCATGTCTTCCCTAACAGGCAGGCAGACTCACCTGAGGATTTAGCAAGAACAACACCCCTCGAAGTATCAGCAGGGCACGATTGGCGCTCGCCTACCTTGGACGAACAAGTTATTAAGACTGCCTGGGCCGAAAGAAATTGCGGTAAAACGAGAAAGAAAACGATGCAGACTAGATAACGCAAAAATATCGAACCGAATCCAGAGAGAACCCTCATAAACAATCTCCTATCTCTGTTCAACTGTTTAATCCCAGCCGACAAAATTACTGATGCCGAAAAAGAGCGCAGGCATTGTTGCCCACGCTCTTACTGCATGAATTCAACGCGGCCTTGTAGCGTAAGGATTTCCGCCTAACGCATTTGAAATATCTGTGATCACTTTCTGTGCTTTAACGCTGTTTCCTGCATCATCAAGTGGTGGAGAGATCACTGCGATTCCGAATTTCCCTGGTGACACAGCAATAATGCCGCCCCCTACTCCGCTCTTTGCAGGCAGTCCTGTTGCAAAAAGCCATTTGCCGGAATCATCGTATAAACCAGCTGTCGCCATAACTGCAAGGACACCGGGCACTTTTGCGGCATCAATAATTACTTTCCCGGTAACTGGATTTTTTCCGCCATTAGCAAGCGTACCGGCCATTGTGGCTAAATCTTTCGCGTTAACTCCAATCGAACACTGCTTCGTGTAAAGATCAACCGCCTGCTGCCAATTATTCTTGATGTATCCATAAGCCAGCATGAGAGCGCCAATCGCCTGGTTGCGCTGGTTCGTGTCGGCCTCCGATTTGTATACATCCTGAAGAACAGTTAGCTGTCGGCCAGCAAAATCATTATGAATTCCGATGATCTTAGCCCAGACCTCATCAGCAGAATTTCCTTTTACCATACCGGTCGATGAAATTGCGCCTGCATTTACTAACGGATTCATCTCCGGTGCTCCCGTACCAACTACTGTCTTGACCGCTTCCACAGCGATGATCGAATTGAATCGCGCGCCTGTTGCATCAACACCAATCGTTTTGCTGATTTGATCCAATCCCTGTTCCTGAATCACCTGCGCCATCGTAAAAACTTTTGAGATCGATTGGATCGATACTTCAGTCTTCAGATCGCCAGTTGAATAAACCTTTCCATCGGTTGTCACCAACGCGATTCCAAAAACATTTGGATCTACTTTGGCAAGTGCAGGAATATAGTCCGCATTCTTACCTTCTTTCAAATTTTGATACTTGTCATACGCTGCCTTCAAGGCACTATTAATTTGATCCGGTGTTTGAGCCTGCAACTGACGTTACTGAAAACATTGCAACAACAAGCAGCAGAAGCCATGTTCTTGTTGCAAATTTTAATATTGAGCTGCTCATGGTTATTGACCTCCTAAAGAGACCGAAAAGTTATATTTGAATGAGAATTGAATACGAAAATCATCGACTTCAAAGCCATCAGCGAAGTTTTCTCTGCGGCCCCATTGAAGTTCGCCGCCCATCATTACGTTCGGTGCGGGATAGTAAAGAAGGTTACCGATTGCGTAATGACCGGCCTTAAAAGCGCTTGCTAATTGCAGATCACTATTTTCAATGTCGATCATTGAATAGCCGACTGAAGTGGTCCAGTCACCATCACCCCAGGTGTGGTCATAAAAAATAACGAGTCCTTGAAGTGGAAGCGCTTCACCTTCAACTGGCGTTACTACGTTTCCAGGATTGCTCTTCGCTCCAACATCAACCGGCGCATCATTCATGTAGTTTTGAATGCCTTCACCAAAAACGTATTGAAGTCGAAGCGTATCGTTTCCGAATTTCAGGTTTGAACTCAAATTAATGCCCCAACCGGTTAAATCCTGATCCAGATCAAATTCATCCGTATTGGTATCATCTATGTACATCTTTCTGAAAATTCCTGCCGCTTCGACATAGCCCCAGCTATTTCCGCCATAGCGGTACTCAGCAGAAATATCTGGCACTGGAAATCGTCCGCGAACACCTTGAAGTTCGATACGGTCTGCGATAGAGCCGGCATCCGCACTGGCACCAGGCCGCTCAACTGCAATCGTCAACCGTGAATCACCCTGGATTGGCATCCAGCGTACTTGAACGTTCCGAAAGAACACCATTCCGGTTGGTCCCCAATATTCAATCGTATTTGGGAACACATCGATATCCATGAACGGGCTCCAGTATTGGCCTGCACCAAATTGACCTAGCTCACCATATGCATGTCGCAAACGAAATGTCGTTTGTCCCTGATCTACACCGGTACCAAATAATTCGAATTCAAATGTTGTTCTTAATTCGCCAAGATCTGTTGGGAAGTAAGCCTTCGCACCAAAACGCGATTGACGAACTCCTGCGAACCAGCGGCCATCTTCGCCAAACTCATCTTCAAAAGAAGGAAGTTTTGTCGGCCTTACAACATCAAACCAATTCGGATCGTTTTGTCCGCTTTGATATCCGGTATCCATCATTGCAAAACCATAAATATCAAATTTTGGTTTTACCTCTCCCTGGATATCTGCAGTATCACCCGGGGTTACTGCGTATGGATTTCCGTCTAACGCATTTGAAATATCTGTGATCGCTTTCTGTGCTTTAACGCTGTTTCCTGCATCATCAAGTGGTGGAGAGATCACCGCGATCCCGAATTTGCCTGGTGATATAGCAATGAGGCCGCCACCAACTCCGCTTTTCGCAGGCAGTCCTGTTGCAAAAAGCCACTTGCCCGAATCATCGTACAAACCTGCAGTTGCCATTACGGCAAGTACTCCTGGAACTTTCTCCGCATCGATTACTTGTTTGCCAGTTACAGGATTTTTACCGCCGTTTGCGAGTGTTCCCGCCATTGATGCTAAATCTTTTGCATTCACGCCGATAGAACATTGCCGCGTGTAGAGATCCACTGCACGTTCCCAATCGGTCTTGATGTAACCATACGCAAGCATCAATGCGCCAATTGCCTGGTTGCGTTGATTCGAATCTGATTCAGACTTGTAAACATCTTGCAGTACTGTAAGCTGACGCCCGGCACAATCATTATGAATTCCTATGATCTTGTTCCAAATCTCATCGGCATTTGCTCCTTTTACCATACCGGTCGATGAAATTGCGCCTGCATTTACTAACGGATTCATTTCCGGAGCTCCGGTGCCAACAACTGTGCGAACTCCTTCGACTGCGATGATCGAATTGAATCGCGCGCCTGTTGCATCAACACCGATCGTATTTCTGATTTGATCCAATCCTTGTTCCTGAATCACCTGAGCCATTGTGAAAACTTTAGAAATCGATTGGATCGATACTTCGGTCGTAATGTCTCCTGTTGTGTAGACCTTTCCATCGGTTGTCACCAACGCGATTCCAAAAACATTTGGATCTACTTTTGCAAGTGCAGGAATATAGTCAGCATTTTTACCCTCTTGAAGAGTCAAGTATTTGTCATATGCTGCTTTCAGTGCAGCATTAATCTCATCAGCGGTTTGAGCTTGTGCTGATGTGACTGTAAACATGGCTATTACAAGCAGCAGTAGCCATGGTTGTTTTATATATCGCATTACGCTGCTCATAATTCGTTACCTCCTAAAGAGACCGAAAAGTTATATTTGAATGAGAATTGAATGCGAAAATCATCGACTTCAAAGCCATCAGCGAAGTTTTCTCTGCGGCCCCATTGAAGTTCGCCGCCCATCATCACGTTCGGTGCGGGATAGTAAAGAAGGTTGCCGATTGCGTAATGACCGGCCTTAAAAGCGCTTGCTAATTGCAGATCACTATTTTCAATGTCGATCATTGAATAGCCGACTGAAGTGGTCCAGTCACCATCACCCCAGGTGTGGTCATAAAAAATAACGAGTCCTTGAAGTGGAAGCGCTTCACCTTCAACTGGCGTTACGACGTTTCCAGGATTGCTCTTCGCTCCAACATCAACCGGCGCATCATTCATGTAGTTTTGAATGCCTTCACCAAAAACGTATTGAAGTCGAAGCGTATCGTTTCCGAATTTCAGGTTTGAACTTAAATTAATGCCCCAACCGGTTAAATCCTGATCCAGATCAAATTCATCCGTATTGGTATCATCTATGTACATCTTTCTGAAAATTCCTGCCGCTTCGACATAGCCCCAGCTATTTCCGCCATAGCGGTACTCAGCAGAAATATCTGGCACTGGAAATCGTCCGCGAACACCTTGAAGTTCGATACGGTCTGCGATGGAGCCGGCATCCGCACTGGCACCAGGCCGCTCAACTGCTATCGTCAAACGTGAATCACCCTGGATCGGCATCCAGCGTACTTGAACGTTCCGAAAGAATACCATTCCGGTTGGTCCCCAATACTCAATCGTATTTGGGAACACATCGATATCCATGAACGGGCTCCAGTATTGGCCTGCACCAAATTGACCTAGCTCACCATATGCATGTCGCAAACGAAATGTCGTCTGTCCCTGATCTACACCTGTACCAAATAATTCGAATTCAAATGTTGTTCTTAATTCGCCAAGATCTGTTGGGAAGTAAGCCTTCGCACCAAAACGCGATTGACGAACTCCTGCGAACCAGCGGCCATCTTCGCCAAACTCATCGTCAAAAGAAGGAAGTTTTGTCGGCCTTACAACATCAAACCAATTCGGATCGTTTTGTCCGGTTTGATATCCGGTGTCCAACATTGCAAAACCGTAAATATCAAATTTTGGTTTTGCTTCAACTGTCTCAGCATCCTGCGCTGCAGCATCATCCAATGATGCAGAAGCCACTAAATCAAAAGATTCGACCTCATTTGCTTCTGCGTATATGGATGGCGCGAGGAAAAATATTAAAACGAATCCCCACAGCCACCCGATGTTGATGTAAGAAAACTTGGCTCTATATCTCATCTGTTTATCTCCGTATATTTACTTTTTCCCAGGCTCTGACTTTTGTCCTGGCGTCATTAAATAGCCGCTCATAATTTCCGATCCGAACTTTGTGGCTTGCTTCTTTGGTAAGTAACTTCCAGACGGGATCATATATATGGAACACATCCGTCATCGCTTTTACGTTTTTAGGCGCGACCACATCGGTCCCAAACAGGAAGCGGTCCGGAAATCGATTGATCAAATCTGCGACTGTTTTTGTAGCTTCGGGAGTAGCAACAGCGTATTTCGCTACTTCGTCCCATGAAATGTCAAAGTAAACGTGACTCATTTCTTTGTTGTTGAGAGCACGTTCAATCAATGCAGCTTGTTCGTCTACAGGACGGACAATTCTCCCCAGACCAATGTGGGCCCAGATGATTGTCGTTTTCGGATGCCGCATAAATAGCTCTTTTAATTGCACGAGCATGTATGGCTCCTGATCCGGTTTGGGAAACGGCATATTGATATCGTTGTGAAGAATCGCAACCAACCCTGCTTCTGCTGCGAAGTCCAGAATCTTGTCTAAGGCCGGATTTGTCAGGCTTGCAGTATCACCAGCAATTTTTGATGAGACGAACTCTTTGTGAATAGTAAATTCACCGATGCCCGTAAACACTCCAGGGAATGTTTGAAGCACGCGCCGGATATGATCAGCTGCATACATGTCTGTAGGATTGAATCCGGTAATCATCGGATCCAGACGCGCCTGCTGTTCGGGATTCAAAGACTTATATGCCGTCGCAATGTGGGCATCTGTAAAGGAGTAGTAATAAAGCGGAGCATCCGTTTGAAGATAGTAAGTCGGAGCAAAATCGCCCGTGTTTCCGTAGGCCCATTGCTGCTGCAACGGAATTCCGAATAAAGTAGAACGGCCAACAGTCGTTCCCATTATTTTTACGAATTCATGAATGTCTGTCCCTTCCTGAATATAACTGGTCAAATGAAAGTGTGAATCATTGAACTCATACGCGAATAACGAAAATGGCGCCAACAAAAAAAAGAGCACAATAATGAACAAACTGTGCCATTTTGAAAAATCATGGATCAAAGTTTTAATGATTTCTCTTTTACATCGATTTGGAATTACTGCTTTTGAACACTCCATCACTTATTCTCCACAAAATTCTTTTAGTTCACCTTGCGTAATTTCTTGATGTATTCAATTCCCCGAGTTTCATGAACGTCACAGAAATTGAGATCCGGCATATTGCTCGACTGCTCCATCAATTCCAAAATCCAAGAAAAACGATCAGAGCAAATGTGTTTATCAAGTTCCTCCCAGGTGTTCCATTCCTCTTGATAAAGAACGATGTTCTTTTGTTCTGAATCCTGGCTAATGCGGCATCGGATACATCCAGGTTGAACTTGTGTCCGGCCCATGTGCAGTCGCAAAGCATCAATCAGTTCAGCTGTTCGATAAGGAACCGGCACTATTCTTAAATTCATGAGTATCATGTTTTGCTAATTGGCAAACGAGGTGCCATCATACATTCGCAAGAATCGTGCTGTCTAAGTTGTTGTATTAGAGTTAGTTAGGAGATGGGCAGCCTGAGTTGGCGATTCAAAGAATGAACCAGATTCCCACGGAATAAAGGAGCTATCTACGGAATTACGGAGGGTAGGAAACCGCAGAGACACAAAGTAATGAGCTCAGTGCCTCTGCGGTTAGGTGTGTACTATTAGGATTTTGATCCGGGAGGAAAATCCTTAAACATTTTCTCAGCGGCTTTTTGAGCTTTTTTCTGATTTTTTTCTGGTTTATCTGAAAGTTCGTCCTGAGCAATACCGCGAAAAACAAGTGCTTTGGATTTCGCGTCAAAGATATCCACTACCAAAGTGCCTACTCTGTACTCATGAACGGTCGTGTGAGCGGTAGACATTCCGCCCCAGCCTCCCCAACCATAACCACCATAGCCACCGTAACCGGAATAGAATGTATTCAGATCCTTCTTATCCTCTGTTGCGCCATGAAGGACAACGATTGCATTTGCGGATGCTTCATCGGCCGCTTTTGTCCAACCTCTTTTGAGTCAACGCTGTTTCTATTTCACTAACAACACGTTTTTCACCCAGAGGGTTACCCCATGCTGTTCCAACCTTTACCGAAAAAGTTTTCAGAGTTTTGAAATCGAAAGCCTTATCGTGATCTGTGTTTACATCCTGAGCTAACGCAGCACCGGCAAACATCATTAAAAAGATGCCTACAATGCCAAAAGTTGCTTTTTTGAAAATCTTCATTACAAAACCTCCTAATTCGAAAATGCTATTGAGCTGCCGGGGATTGTTCTTCCGCCGGCATCGTTGTTTCATTGGGAGTAGTCCAACCACCGCCCAATGCTTTGTACAAACGCACCAATGATACAAGTTGATCACTGATACTTTGAACAGAATCTAATTCTGCATCGAATAAAGAACGCTGTGAATCCAATACTTCTAAATAATCTGAGACACCGCCTCTGTAGCGAACCTCCGCAAGTTCAAGTACTCTGCGTTCAGCTACAACTCGCGCAGTTTGTGCAAGCCGGCGCTCCCCTGATTTTTGAAAATCGATCAAGGAATCTTCGACTTCGCGGAAAGCCTGAATGATTACAGATTCATATGCATAGAGTGTCTGGCGAAATTGTGATTCCGTTACTTCAACTCTGCGTTGGTTTTTTCCAGCGTTGAAAATAGGTTGAATCAGATTAGCGCCAATTGACCATGCTCTCGCGGGCGCTTCTACAAGATCTCCAAGCTCTGTACTTTCAAAACCAAAGAACCCGGTGAGAGAGATGCGTGGAAAAAGTAGAGCCTTTGCTTCACCAATTCTTGCATTCGATGAGATTAATATTTGTTCCGCCTCAAGAATATCGGGCCGCCGCTCTAAAAGAGTTGATGGTAATCCAACAGGAATTTCTGGTGGCACGATCTCTTCATCTATCCTGCGGCCTCTTATGATTAGCGAGGGATTGCGTCCCAGCAGAACAGATATTTCATTTTCCTTTTGCACAACGAGTGCCTCAAAATCGTGAACAATTGCAAGAGTTCGATAGTATTCCGCCTCAGCCTGTCTCCAATCCAGTTCGGAAGTCCTCCCACCTTCGAAACGAAGTTTTGCGAGTGCGACGTACTCTTCGCGCGATTTCAGAGTACCGCGGGAAATTTCCAATCTGAGATCCAGATCACGCAGTTCCACATACGCTTGCGCTACCGCTGCAACAATACTGATTACCGCAAATCGTCGTCCTTCTTCCGTAGATAACAAAAGTGCTTTTTCCGCTTCGGTTGCACGCCTTATTCTTCCAAAAAAATCCAGTTCCCAAAATACGCTCGCACTAAACTGGTATAGAGGTTTTGATGTATCGATATCTTCCGGTATTTTGCTGACGCTGTCATGGCTTAGTTCCACTCCTGCAGCCGAAGCGTTAGCATCTACCTGTGGATAAAGATCTGCTTTTTGAAATCCGTAAAAAGCACGCGCTTCTTCGATCCGTTCGACTGCAATTTTCAAATCTTTATTTTCTTCAAGAGCAATTCGGATTAATTCTTGCAATTGCGGATCCTGAAAAAGATCAAACCATGGAACATTTGCGAGTGTGGCATCAAGTGGAACGTCCTCTTTCCACGCATCAGGTGGTTTAACAGGCGGACGAACGTAATCAGGACCAAGTTTGCAAGCGCTAAGAGACAGAGTCAGTACTACGATTAGACCGATTACCCATTTCATCTCAGTGTTCTCCATGAGCGACTGCTGGCTTGGGTGGCTCAGGGGTCGGCACAGGCTTGCGCTTTTTTGCTCCCAATGCCTGAACGAATGCAAAATTTCCAGGAATCAGAAATACACCGAGTACAGTGGCGACCAACATTCCCCAAAATACAGCGGTTCCCATCACGTTTTGAGCACCGGACCCGGAGCCGCTGGCAAGCATTAACGGAACAACTCCCAGAATAAAGGCAAAAGCTGTCATGAGAATGGGGCGGAACCGAAGGCGGGCAGATTCCAGCGCTGCGTCTTCAACAGACATTCCTTCTTCATGCTTGGCTTTTGCAAACTCAACAATCAAGATCGCATTCTTTGCCGCCAAACCAATGAGCATGATCAAACCGATCTGCACATAAACATTGTTGTCGTAACCCATCATCCATACTCCAAAGAATGCTCCCAGGGCAACGAGCGGCGATCCAAGCAAGACAGCCCATGGAAGTTTCCAGCTTTCATACATGGCTGCCAGGAGAAGGAATACGAAAACAATCGCAAGGATAAATGTTGGGGTGGCAGGAGGCGCTACTTTTTCTTGATAAGACAACTGATTATATGCAAAACCCATTTCCTTCGGCATCTTTTTGTTGAAAGTATCTTCCAACGCTGCAAGAGCCTGTCCTGAAGTGTAACCACCGCCGGGTACACCATTGATTTCTACAGAACGGAATAAGTTGAAACGGGTTGTAATTTCTGTACCCGATTCCGTTGTAACATTCATCATGGTTGATAACGGAATCATGTCTCCTGTAGTTTTACTCTTCACATAAATCTCGCCGATATTTTCAGGCTTGCGGCGATAATCTGATTCCGCTTGAACGTAGACGCGGTACAGCCGCCCGAAGCGATTAAAGTCATTTACATATGAGCCGCCCAAAACGGATGACATTGCCTGGAAAACTTCATTCACTGGAACTCCCAGCTTGCGAGCCTTTTCACGATCCAGTTCCACTTTGACTTGCGGATAGCGTGGATCAAACGAGGTAAATAAGTTTCCAATTTCCGGTCGTTTGCGCGCTTCTTCAAGGAATATCCGTGTCTGCTCACCCAGCTGCGGCACGCTCAACGTTCCACTTCTGTCTTGCAACAGAAAATTAAATCCAGCCGAAGCTCCAAAACCTGAAATAGTTGGAATGTTGAATGGAAAAATGATTGCTTCAGGAATCTGTGCGAACTGTTTCTGAAGATTTGCCATCAGTCCTTTTATCTTCAGCTCCTCTGTTTGGCGCTCTTCCCATGGTTTCAATCGCGCAAAGACAGTGCCGAAATTCGGCTGATATGTACTTGTGACAACACCATAACCGCCAATCGTTGTAAAAGCTTGAACACCTTCTGTCTTGCCAATAATTTGTTCGACTTGCGCCAGCACGGCGCTTGTGCGCTCAAGGGAAGCTGCAGGTGGAAGCTGCACATTGACACCCAGAATGCCCTGATCTTCTTCAGGAATAAAACCCGCAGGCAATTGCTTTCCGAGCAATCCTACGCCAACGATCACCACACCAATAAGCGCAATGCTCAGAATCGCTCTGCGTACAAGCAACCTGGAAACGCTGACATATCCCTTCGTGGTTTTGTCAAACCCGCGATTAAAGAGAGCAAAGAATTTCCCCAGTGGTCCCCTTGCAGGCCCGGGTTTTGCTGGTTTAAGAAGCATTGCTGACAAGAGCAGGAGTAAGCGATAGTGCGTTGAAAGCAGAAAGCAAAACCGAGATCGCAATCGTTAAAGCGAATTGCTGGTACATTCTACCGGTCAAGCCTCCCAAGAAAGCAACAGGAATGAATACAGCACAAAGAATCAATGCAATTCCTATAACCGCACTAGACACTTCCTTCATCGCTTGCTGTGTCGCTTCCTTTGGACCCATGCCATGTTCAATGTGGTGCATAACAGCTTCAACTACGACAATTGCGTCATCAACAACAATTCCAATTGCCAGCACCAAACCAAACATCGATAACGTGTTTACAGAAAATCCAAGCATAGGAAAAAATATGAAAGTCCCGATCAGTGAAACCGGAACAGTCAGGAGAGGAATGATGGTTGCACGAACATTTTGGAGGAAGATGAAAACAACGAACGTGACAAGTATTAGAGCTTCAACAAACGTTTTCTCAATCTCGTGAATCGAGGCTTCTACGGCCGGAGTTGTATCATAAACGATTTCATAATTCATATCGGGCGGAAACAATTCCTTTGCATGGCGCATCGTTTCATAGATCGTTTCGGATGCTTCAAGCTGATTCGCTCCCGGAAGAAGATAAACTGCCATCGAGCCGGCCGGCTTTCCATTGAGTCTTCCAAAAGAGTTATAGTCCTGCGAACCGAGCTCGACTCTCCCTATATCTTTTATTCGGACTTGTGCGCCTGTTTCCGTTTCGCGGATGATGATATTGCTGAATTCTGCCGGAGTTACAAGACGTCCAGGAGCACTCACAGTGTATGTAAACGCTTGATCTTTTGGTGAAGGCGACATGCCAACTCGGCCTCCGGGAGCCTGAAGGTTCTGTTCCTTGATTGCATTAATCACATCCGATGGTGTTAGCTGAAAAGTGGCAAGCTTATCCGGAAGAAGCCATACTCGCATTCCATAATCTGAGCCACCGAAAAGATCAACCTGAGCAATTCCAGGAATTCGGAGAAGCTGATCCCGCAAATTAATACTGCAATAGTTGATCAGGAAGTTCGCGTCATAGCTTTGGTTCGGTGAACCGACAGAAATAACCATCAAAATGCTGGGACTTTGTTTCTTGACAGTAACACCTTGCGCAATCACTTCCTGCGGTAAACGCGCTTGTGCAGAGGAAACACGGTTTTGAGTGAGAACGTTCGCAGTATCCTGATTCGTACCGACTTCGAAATTAACATCAAGCTGCATTCGGCCATCACTCGTGTTGGAAGATTTCATGTAAATCATTCCTTCCACACCGTTCACTTCCTGTTCGATCGGAGTAGCCACCGATTGTTCTACAGCAACAGCAGACGCACCAACATACGTAGCTGTCACGCGAATCATCGGTGGTGCCAAAAAGGGATACATTTCAAAACTCAGTCCCTTCAGTGTGAAGAGGCCCATGATAACCATGACAATTGAAATAACGATTGCGACGATTGGGCGACGTATAAAAAATTCAGACATGATCCTCCTCCTATGTCGCCGAAGCTGGAGATCGTTGGTACTGTTTCCTTAATTTCAACCACAGTGGGATTGACAGTTACACCATCTCGAACTTTCTGAATTCCTTCCACAATGACTTTTTCGCCAGCATTCAATCCAGAATCAATGACCCAAAGGGAACCGACCCGTTCTCCAGCTTGAACAGGACGCAATTTCACTTTGTTATCTGAACCAACAACGGCAACACTGTAAGTTCCCTGGAGTTCCTGTACCGCTATTTGAGGAACAAGGATTGCATTTTGTTTTTGATCAATCTCTGCACGAAGGCGGGCATACTGACCAGGCCTCAAAAGCCGGTCCGGATTTGGAAAGGTTGCTTCAATTCCGAGGGTTCCCGTAAGAGGATCGATTGCACGATCTGCAAAAATAAGACTGCCTTTATATTTGTGGACCGTGCCATCTGCAAGTACCAGCTCAAAAGTATCCGGAGGTTGCACTGCCGACGGTCCTTTAGCACGGGCAAGTCTAAGATAATCGCGTTCACTAACATTGGAACGCACGTGAATAGAATCAACATTTGAAACAACCGTAAGAAGTGTGTTTTCTCCGCGGCCAACAAGATTTCCAGGTTTTACTTGTGTTTTTCCAACAAGGCCATCGATGGGTGAGGTTATCTTTGTATATCCAAGATTCAGTTCCGCGTCCTTTGTCGAAGCGCGAGCCGCTTCAACGGATGCAGAAGCAGCTTGTTCGGCTGAGACCGAGGTTTCATACTCCTCTTTGGAAATTGCATTCTGTTCCACCAAAGGCTTGTAACGAGCCACATCCTGCTGAGCTTTTGCCAGTCTTGCTTGCGCTTCCGCAAGACGACCTTGAGCCTCTGCCAACGCGGCGTGAATCTGCTGTGGATCAATCGTATAAAGCAGTTGCCCTTTTTTAACAAGAGATCCTTCCTGGAAGTCCACAGTTTCCAGAAATCCTTCAACGCGAGCGCGAATCTCTACATCGATTGAACCTGTCGTTTCGCCAATATTTTCAACGTAGATTGGGACTGTCTTCTGCAAAACAACTGCGACCTTCACTTCTGGCGGAGGCGGCGGTGGTGGGGCTTCCTCTTTCTTGCATGCTGAAAAAATTATGGAACAAATTATGATTCCTACGATTGGTCGCAAACAGTCTTTCATATTTACCTCGGATGCAGCTTCGGAAAGTTCAGGTACGATTTAGCAAGGCCTATGCCACTCCTGATTTTTGTTGTACATCTATCTGAGCAATTTCAGATGCAATAGTGGGGAAATAAGAATAAACTATGAACCGCCTTAACTGTGAAAGTCAGCAACAAGATGTAGAATGTCCTCCAGAATTACGGAGACCACTCCGGTATTACGGAGTCAGGATTTTACTATTTCAGATACTCGGCCTCAGCTCCGTGATAGAAGGCTCTGGCACCTAGTTTGCTATTTTAGATTAATGTTAAGAATGATTACAGGAGAATTACAATGTATTTCCGCGAAAGCCTCACGTGTTCGCTATTCGCAATTATAACCTTAGGTTTGGTTATTCCACAGCAGGTTTTTTCACAGACTGCTCAAACAAAGCCGGCACAAACGCAACCGGCACAAACCCAACAGACACAAACGAAGCCCGCGGCTGAACAAGCCGAAAGTACACCGATAGAATGGCCAAAAGAGTTTCAACATGCTAAAGGCAAAGTGGTCATCTATCAACCTCAGATTGATGAATGGCCTGATTACAAAGTCGTAAAGGCTCGATCAGCAGTCGCATTCCTGCCTAAAGGCCACAGACAATCCGAAGCTTGGAATCATTGAAATGCAAGCCAGAACAGAAGTCGACTTCGAATCAAGACTGGTTAAGTTGACACGGCTTCAAATTACGGCATCAAACTTTCCTGGATCAACAAAAGAAAAAAATGAAGAAGCGCTGACTGATCTCAGAGCCATGCTGAATAGCGATACTGTTCGAAGTATCGATCTGGACCGGATGCTGGTTTCGCTTGAACGGGGAGGCGTAAGAAATGTTGAACTTAAAAATGATCCACCGAAAATCTTTTTCAGCAAAAAACCTGCTGTCCTTGTGATCTTCGATGGGAAACCGCTATTAAGTCCAATTAAAGATTCGGACCTGCAGTTTGTTGTGAATACAAACTGGGACGTCTTCTTCATCGAAAAGGAAAAAACCTATTTTTTGCGGAACAACAAAACATGGCTGAAAGCAGAAAACACGAATGGGCCCTATTCTCCTGCCGATAAATTGCCAGATAGTTTCAAGAAACTTCCAATGAATGACAATTGGAAAGACGTCTTAACCAGCAATCCACCTGAGAAATTAACAGCTGAAAACATGCCTGTTATTTTTGTCTCAGAAGTTCCCGCTGAACTAATCATATTGAATGGGGAGCCGGATTATAAACCGATTCCGCAAACGAGTATCACCTGGGTTTCCAACACGGAAAGTGATCTCATCTTTAACCCTGCTGATAGTTATTATTACTACCTCGTTTCGGGGCGCTGGTTCAAAACTCAAAGTTTAGAAAATGGACCATGGAGTTTTACGACACCAACACTGCCAGAGGATTTCAAGAAAATTCCAGCAGATCATGAAATTGGTAACTTAAGGGCATCTATACCGGGAACTCGTGAAGCTGATGAGGCAGTCATACAAGCCACGATTCCTCAGACAGCCAGGATCAACAAAAAAACAGCTAAGGCACCAGAGGTATCGTATGCAGGAGGAAAGGCAGAGTTTAAACCGATTGAATCGACAACCCTGAACCGAGCTGTAAATACTGATCAGGATGTAATTCAAGTCAAAGATGAATTTTATCTTTGCTATGAAGGTGTCTGGTTTGTTTCTAAAAGTTCCACAGGACCCTGGGCTGTTGCGGATACGATTCCTGCAGAAATTTACAAAATTCCTCCAAGTGATCCTGCTCACAATGTGACTTATGTAACGATCCAGGAAGACGATGATGATGATGAGTGGGTAACGGCGGCAGTCACAGCCGGATACTTCGGAACCATGGTTGCTGGTGGTTGTGTCTATTGGGGAACCGGGTGGTATTATCCACCTTATTATGGATATTATGGTGGATACTATCCTTATTATTACCCTCACTACGGCAGTTACGGTGCTTCAGCCTGGTACAATTCGGCCACAGGAACATTTGGAAGAAATGGTTGGGCTTACGGACCATACGGTGGTGTTGGATACGGAGCACGTTACAATCCGAGCACGGGAACATATGCACGAGGAGCCGCTGCATATGGACCTTATGGCGCGCGTGGATATGCCGAAGCATACAATCCTCGAACCGGTACTTCCGCTAGAACTCGACAAGGAAGCAACTATTACTCAAGTTGGGGAAGCAGTGCTGTTCGCCGCGGTGATGATTGGGTGAAATCAGGTCATTACCGTGGACAGGAAGGTGGCGGTATGCGATATCGCACTTCCGATGGCAACAGCGGTTTTGTTGGACGCAAAGGTGATGATCTCTACGCAGGTAGAGATGGCAATGTGTATCGTCGCTCCGATAGTGGTTGGCAAAACTGGGACAATGGCGGTTGGAATGATGTAAATCGCGGAGATGCGAACCGGCCAACTCCTAATACTGACCGCAATCGTGATTCGATCAATCAACTGGATCGCCAACACAGTCAACGCAATCAAGGGAACCAGCGTGCAAGAAGTTCACAATCCTTTAATCGAGGCCGTTCCTCAATGTCACGCGGCGGTGGCGGTTTCCGTGGCGGCGGCGGAAGACGGTAACAAGGAGAGCGCAAAATGAAAAAAATCCTAATTCTAACGTTCGTGGTCTTCACAGCAATTCTTTGTAGAATCAACGCTCAAACTTCGACCGAAGATGCAATCAAGGCGTATCAAAGCGCTGCGAAAACCTATCAAGATGCTTCGCTCGAACTACAACGGATCAATCTGCGAGCAAACAAACGCACGCTAATACAAAAGGCAGTCCAGTTTACTGATGAACAGAACAAAGCGTATTGGCCTATTTATGACAATTACGAAAAAGAGTTGATCAAGATAAACGATCAGCGGCTGGCAATGATCCAGGACTATGCAAAAAATTACCAGACCATGACGGATGAAAAAGCAGCCGAGTTGATTATGCGTGCAATGGATTTTCAGGATAAAAGATTCGCATTAAGAAAACGCTACATGGTAGAGTTAAAAAATGTTCTACCTCCAAAAACTGTGGCACGATTGTTACAATTGGAAAATCAAACCGATCTCCTGATTGATCTGCAAATTGCATCGGAAGTTCCGCTGGTTAAATGAAATATGAACGGAGGAGTTAATCAAAAGAGTGGGAAAGTTTTCAAAAACAATATTGCATTTTTACGGAGTTCAGACTCAGGGAACGAGGTGTATTATGAAAATTAAAGCCGCAAAACGAAGTGCACGAAACTTTGTTGCCATTTTATGTGTGGCAATCTGTGTGCCCTATTCGTTGCCAGCGCAAGAGCCATCAACTAATGTGTCGTCTCAGGAACAAGCTGCAAAAATTCCGGCTGAACAGCTTGATGCTTTGGTGGCACCGATTGCACTTTATCCGGATCCAATGCTGGCACAAACACTCGCAGCTTCCACATATCCACTCGAGATTGTCCAGCTTCAGCAGTGGTTGGTGAAAAACCAGAACTTGAAGGACAAAGCACTTGCAGATGCGGTGATGAAAGAACCGTGGGATCCCAGTATTCAAGCTATGGCTGGACTTCCAGATGTTGTAAAACGCCTCGCAGACGACATTCAATGGACTACGGATCTAGGCAACGCATTCCTGGCACAGCAAAGCGACGTAATGGATGCAGTACAGCGCATGCGCAAGAAAGCCGATGAAAAAGGAAACTTGAAATCGAGCGAGCAAATAAAGGTTGAAACAAAGGTTGTTGAAACTAAAGAAGTAATTATCATTGAACAACCCAACCCGCAGATCGTTTATGTTCCGACTTACGATCCAGTTGTGGTGTATGGTCCGCCTGTCTATCCTTATCCCCCGATTTATTATCCGCCACCAGGATATTACGCGGCCGGTGCCGCCATTTCTTTTGGTGTCGGTGTGGCGATGGGCGCGTTCTGGGGCGGCGGTGGTGGTGGATGGGGATGGGGTTGCGGCTGGGGCGGCAATGACATCGACATCAACGTCAACAATAATTTTAACCGCAACGCAAACTTTAACCGTAACACCAATATTAATAGGAGCGGCCAGGTCAACCGGAGCGGCAGCGGCAAATGGCAGCACAACTCACAGCATCGTGGTGGTGCTCCGTATTCGGATCGTGCAACCGCAAATAAATATGGTGGGAATTCGCGCGGAGAGTCATTGTCAAATCGACAGTCGAGTGCACGGCAACAAGTAAACCGCCAGGGCGGCAACATGCAAAGTGGTGAACGCAGTGGATCGCGTAGTACGAGTCCACGTTCGACAAGTCCATCCTCCAGCCGATCAGGCGGATCCGATCACATTGGCAGCCGTGATATGTCACGCAGTCCAGGCAGCCATAGCCGTAGCAATAATGCAATGGGCAGCGGTTCCCGCGGGAGTTACAGCGGTTCTCGTACACGTAGCAGCAGCAGCCGCGGCTCATCCAGTATGGGATCGCGCGGCGGTGGCGGTCGAGGAGGTAGAAGATGAGTCGGAGTACCTATATGAAACTTCAAACTTCGAAAAACCTTCTTCCAAGATCCGCATGTATTTTTTGCGCCATTGTTTTTACTCTGCTTACAAGCAACAGAAATACTCTTCGCACAACAGGCATCGTCGAACCCTCAGATCACCTTCGCAACTCCAGAGCAGGCAGCTGATGCTCTAGTCGAAGCGGCAGAGAAATTTGACGTTGTTGCATTGGAAAAACTTTTCGGTCCCGATGGCAAAGACCTCGTTATCAGCGCAGAACCTCCACGCGATGAAGAAATAGCCAAAACTTTTGCTGAACTCGCCCGCGAAAAAAAATCTGTTTCAGTGGATTCGAAAAACAAAAACCTCGCATTTTTACTCGTTGGCAAAGATGATTGGCCATTTTCAGTTCCAATCATTAAGAAGAACGGCAAATGGTTCTTTGACACTAAAGCAGGAAGACAGGAGCTCATCTATCGCCGCATTGGCGGCAATGAACTGGATGCGATTGAAATCTGCCGCGGCTTTGTGGAAGCACAAGAAGAATACGCACTTGAAAAACATGATGGATCCAACGTAAACCAATACGCTCAGCGCATCATTAGTTCGCCTGGAAAACAGGATGGACTCGCGTGGAAAAATCCGGATGGCAAATGGGACGGCCCTATTGGAGAAAATGTGGCGAAGGCTATCGAAGAGGGCTACACCAAAGAACTTCCCTACCATGGTTATTTCTTTAAAGTACTAAAGGGACAAGGGCCTGCCGCACCACTCGGCCAAATGGACTTTGTTGTGAAAGGAGCGATGATTGGGGGCTATGCCCTCGTGGCTGCTCCCGCCGAATACGGTGTTACAGGTGTGAAGACGTTGATGGTCAGCCACGACGGCGTCGTTTACGAAAAAGACTTTGGAGAAAAAACAGCCGAGGAATTCAAGAAGCTGGAGCGTTTCAACCCGGACAAGACCTGGAGTCCGGTGGAAGAAGAATAAATCTGCAAATGATGCAAAGCTGAAAGAACTGCAGGCCGGCATGAAAGATGTCGATGGGACAAAAATTAATTGAAGGCTTAAGATGACATTGCGTTCCATCTTTCCACCGGCACAATGGCTCAAAGAATATAATCCCAAATGGTTACCTAAAGATTTAATTGCTGGAATCACTTTAGCTGCCTATGCAGTTCCAGTATCGCTCGCATACGCATCACTTGCGGGATTGCCACCACAAAATGGGATTTACTGCTATTTAATTGGCGGACTGTTTTATGCGCTCTTCGGCACATCACGTCAACTTGCTATTGGCCCTACTTCTGCAATCTCAATGCTCGTTGGTGTCACTGTGGCAACCATGGCTGGCGGAGATCCGGCACGATGGATTTCTATCGCTGGATTAACAGCGTTCGTTGTCGCTGTCATGTGTATCGTTGCATGGGCGTTGCGTTTAAGCACCTTGATCAGCTTTATCAGCGAAACAATCCTCGTGGGATTTAAAGCCGGTGCAGCGATCACGATTGCAATGACCCAGTTGCCAAAACTATTCGGTGTTCCTGGCGGCGGTGAACATTTCTTTGAAAAAGTCGGGACACTCCTAAGTCAATTAGGTAGTACTAACATTGTAGTACTATGTTTTGGGCTTGTTGCGCTGGTTTTCTTATTACTGGGAGAAAAAATCTTGCCAGGACGTCCGGTGGCGCTCCTATTAGTTGTTGCATCGATTGTGGTCGTATCCACCACTTCACTGATGGAACACGGAATCAAGGTCGTTGGAGAAATACCGCAAGGCTTGCCCCCCTTAGGTTTGCCATCGCTTCGATTGCGCGATGTAGACGGCGTGATTCCTTTGGCCTTTGCCTGCTTCTTACTTGCGTACATCGAGGGGATTTCGGCAGCTCGCGCAATTGCAGACAGGCATGAAAAGGAAATTGATGCGCGGCAAGAGCTACTTGGATTGGGCGCTGCAAATCTAGCCGTATCATTGGGCCAGGGATATCCGGTAGCCGGTGGTCTTTCGCAGTCAATGGTGAATGATAAAGCAGGCGCAAAAACGCCATTGGCTCTTGTCTTTACTTCCATAACTCTGGCACTTTGTTTACTTTTTCTAACCGGTCTATTACGCAATCTTCCAAGTGTGGTTCTGGCAGTCATTGTGCTAATCGCTGTAAAAGGCCTCATTAATATTAGTGCCCTTCGGCATCTTTATCGTGTTAGCAAATTTGAGTTCAGAGTATCGATGGTTGCTTTCGCAGGTGTGCTAATTTTCGGAATTCTAAAAGGCGTCATGCTCGCGGCTATTGCTTCAATCTTAATGCTGCTTGCGCGAGCCTCACGGCCCCATGTTGCGTTCCTTGGAAGAATTCCAGGCACGAATCGCTATTCAGACATTGAAAGGAATCCCGATAATGAAGTGATTCCAGGAGTCTTAATTTTTCGCGTAGAATCTGCGCTGCTGTACTTCAATGTTGAATCCGTAAGAAAAGCTGTTCTGGAAAAAGTGAATTCGATATCGCCACGATTCGTGATTTGTGATTTTTCCGCATCGCCAAATGTTGATTTAGCGGGAGCCCGCATGATTGGAAAGCTGAATGATGAGCTAAGCAAAAGAGGAATTGAGTTAAAGTTAGCGGAAACCCGTTCAAATGTTCGTGACATTTTGAGAGCTGAACAGTTGGAACAACGTGTTGGAACAATCAGTCGCCACATTTCAGTCCATGACGTCGTTGAATCGGCCATTCGAACTTATTCGTAAGACAAACAGTTGCATCTCTTTCAGCACTTAATTATTCTAGCTAAGGGTCACTTGTCATGTCTGTTGTGTCTAAAGAAGATGAGCGCGCTATTTCTCTCAATGAAAAGTCGCGACTCGATTTTGAATTTCTTCTTTCTGATATTTCCGCCAGGCTCGTTCATTGCGATTCAACAGAATTAGATGTTGTAATCGAAACCAGCCTGCAGAAGATTCTCGACTATCTCTGCATTGACCGGGCAGCATTATTTCAAGAAGCAGAGCCAGGTAGCAGAAAGTTTGTCCTTACGCATCTCAGAGTTCGGCCCGGATGCGGCCCTCAAGAAAAGCCTTTTCTCACCACAGATTCGTTTCCATGGATGCTAGAACAACATTTAAGCGGCCGCGAAACGAGATACTCACGGATCGATGATCTGCCGGAGGAAGCATCCATCGATAAAGAGACTCTGCGACGATTCGGTCCAAAGTATTCCGCGATGGCTATCCCTTTATTTGATGGCGGTAGAGTTTATGGGATTCTCGCCCTTGGGATTGCAGCGGAGTTGATTTGGCCAGAGGAACTCGCACCTCGTCTTCGTGTAGCAGCACAAGTATTCTCGGGTGCGCTGCTTCGGAACAAAACGGAACAAAAACTTCAGCAGACGCTTCAAGAGCTTAAAACAGTGAAGACTCAATTGGAGCGTGAGAATGTATATCTACGCCAGGAGATAAATGTTCGCTCATCTCCCGCAAAAATTGTTTATCAAAGCAAGGCTTTGACCGAAGTGCTTGCAAAAGTTAAGCAGGTAGCTGCCACGAATGCCACCGTTCTGTTGTCCGGAGAAACCGGAACCGGAAAGGAGATGATCGCTTCCGCGATTCATGAATTGAGTGCACGTTCCAAGCGGACTATGGTTCGATTAAATTGCGGCGCAATTCCTGCTGCACTGGTCGAAAGCGAATTATTCGGCCGTGAAAAAGGTGCTTATACTGGAGCGTTATCCAGTCAGATCGGCCGTTTCGAGCTTGCACATTCTTCAACTATCTTTTTGGATGAGATAACAGAACTTCCGCTCGAATCTCAGGTAAAGTTGTTACGAGTATTACAAGAGAAAGAAATTGAGCGATTAGGCAATCCCAAACCCATACACGTTGATGTACGTGTTATTGCCGCAAGCAATCAAGATTTGGAAAAAGCTGTTCAGGAAGGAAAATTCCGGCAGGATTTATATTACCGTTTAAATGTTTTTCCCATTGATGTACCTCCCCTGAGGGAACGTCGAGAAGATATTCCACTGCTTGCCTGGGCGTTCGTCGATGAACTCTCAAATGAACTTGGGAAAAAAGTGGAGAGCATTTCAAGCAAAAGTATGGAAGGGCTTATGGAATACTCCTGGCCAGGTAACGTTCGTGAATTGAGAAACACAATTGAAAGGGCAATGATTATCTCAAAATTACCAAAGCTTGATATTGAGATTCCCAAGGTAAATACTTCAATCGGATCTCCAGTCGTTGTAACTCTGAAGGAAATGGAGATTCAACACATCCTCAAAGTGTTGGAAAGTGTTTCATGGAAAATCCGCGGCAAGCTAGGAGCGGCCGAAATTCTAGGAATGAAACCAACTACATTGGAAACGCGGATGGCAAAACTCGGCATCTTCCGCCCTGACAATCACTAGTTTCTGACTTACGGCTTCCACCATCCAAGAACATTCGCACCGATGCACCATCGGGCCTCGCGCAGGCTGCTGGCATCACGGCCATAGACCCAATAATCCATTTTTTGTCTGAATGAGGCCGCTGGAAATCCGACCATCAATCCAGGTATTCACTAATGAAAGCAGGTCTTCTTCATATTTTGGAACCGCATATGCCAACGGAAATCCGCCCATCCCAGGTTCAGGGATCGCAGGAGCAAGCTCCGGATGCAGAAGGCTCCAGGGCGTCGCGCGTTCCCATCCAGTAAACATCGCATCAAAACGGTTGTTTCTGTCATTCACGAAAAGCTCTATCGATTCAACCGGGATAATTTTTGCTTTTGGAAAAGTATTGTGAAGACGGTCAATCCATGAGGGAATATTATGAACGGCAATTCTCGGTGATTTCATTTCTTGAATTTTCGATAGTTGTGAAAATTCTTCTCTGAGGTGATCACGAACAAGAAATGCAGCGGTCTCCTGGGCATAAGGTTTGGAAAACTTCATGAACTTTGCGCGCTGAGGCGTAGCCCTGATTCCCGACATAACGATGTCACAGACACCGGCATTCAGCGATTCGTCCATTGTCTCCCTTGTTACCGGTACGAGTTCCAATCGAACTTGAAGTTGAACAGCCAGAGTATGGGCCATCCCAATATCAAATCCCACCAATTCTCCACGTGAATTCCGGAAACACCAGGGCAATGCATCATCTATATAGCAGACTCTAATAACGGAACGCCGAACGATTTCATTCAATCGTTCTTCTCTGACTGGTGCTTTAGATGGAGACGCCTGTGGTTCATCATAAATTTTCACTTCAGCCAACGACCCCCACGCGCCGGAGAGCTTCAACTTATCCAGAATTGCTGCACTTTCTTTCGGATCGGGAAGAGTCTCTTGAAGGAACACTCTACTGGCAAAAAGGAATCCTGCTACCAGCAGAATCGTAAGTCCAGTAAAGCGGAGTAATTTCCCAATATTCATTGGAAATCGGCGCGACATTAGATACGATCCAATAACCGCAACGGCCATCGTATGCATCACACCAGCTCCACTACCAACATGGCTATTCACAACTCCAGAAACAACGAACATTTGAAAAAGATCTGCAGGCATTCTCAATAGATTTAGTAAAAATTGAACGGCAGAATTGAGATTGCCAAAGAAGCTGAGTAAACCAACACTTGCAACCAATGGATACATATGTATGGCAATGGGTGTACCTGCAAACCAACCAGCGAACAAAATAAAAGTGAGGCTCAGAATTTTTGGACTAGCAGGAAAGTTGAAGGAGGCTGGGATCAAAATATCCGCAGAATCCTGTTCACTATCGCGAGATAAGTTAATTTCTTTTAATAATTGTTTCGTCCTTTCGGAAATCAGAGGTAATACCACGAACACACTTGAAGTTACAAAAGCAGTTATAACCGCATCCATGTATAGTGAAATAATTCGCCGGTGGGGAATTGACGTAATCACTGAAACCAAACCAGGCAGCAACCAGAACGTCAGAATCAGGCAGAGTCCGATGTAATTTAAGAAAAAAGCTTCGATCCGTTGGAATTCATCCACTCTCATCGTACCCGCGGCATGTCCCGCTACTGCAAAAATTCCAAACGGAGTCAGCTTGATAAGAAAACTTGCGGCCCGTGCTAATACATCATTCAACCCTTTTAGTGGCTCAATGATCCTCTCTTTACGAGGCAGATCAATTAATGAAATACCGATAAGAATCGAAAAGATCACGACCGCCGGGACAGTATTGTTCGCAAGTGAACGGAAAGGATTCGTGGGAATATAAAGATCCAGCCAGTCAATGCTTGTTTGGTCACTAGGAATAGCGCTGAAAAAAACTCCACCTTTGTCAGGAGGCAGCGCAAATGGAACTAAAAACACGATGAAAAGAGTGAAAATCCAAATGATCAACAAGGCCAGGCCACCCCAGATCGCGAGTCTGCGCGCGTTTTCTCCCGTATTCTCGCCAATACCCACAATCAGCGAGCCTACAATGTAGGGCAGCACTGTGACCTGTAAAAGGCTGATGAAGACTTTGGCAGGCCAGTTCAAAAAGGATATTTTTTCGCCAAAAAAAATTCCCGCCACAACTCCTGCAACGAGACCGATCAAAATCTGTTGAGATGTTGTGAGACCGCCAAGAAAACCTTTGTTCTCCTGTTTTTGAGTACTTCGATCAACGGATCTATTCTCTTTTTCCATCAATTCAATTCAAACCCGGCGGGTTTTTATAGCCCGCCGCATATCCTGTAATCCTATTATCAATTTCGCTCTGATCAAACCTCATTCCCCTCAGATTGGACTAAGGTCCAATATTCAATCAAGTTCACATCCGTTACCCTTCTTTGGAGCGATCGTAGGTACGGGAGCACCACATCTCACAATGGTTTTGGAAAGATCCCGCCTTTGTCCATTTTTTGGAGGGATGAATGCAGAAATACTCCGAAGCGAGTCTCAAGTTTGTTGATTACTATTCTACGGCAGGTCGTGAACAGAAAAAAATTGATTTTATTCGCAAAAATGAAGCTTTTGCCGCCACCGATTTCGAACTACTTATTTCGGACATCTCTTCCAGGATGGCTCGTTGTGGTTGGGAAGATTTAGATAGCGCCATCGAAGCAAATATCAAGAGTGTCCTTGATTTTCTGCATCTTGACCGAGCAGTCTTGCTTCAACAAGAAGAAGGAGGCAGCAAAAGGTTTGCTTGTACGCACATTATTGTTGCGTCAGGACACGGTCATCTTGACGAGAAACCTTTCTTTGCCACAGATTCGTTTCCATGGATGTTTGAACAGCTTTTAAGCGGACATGAGTTCAGGCATTCGCGAATCGATGATTTACCGGAAGCAGCAATCATAGATAAAGAGACTCTTCGCAAGTTTGGTCCGGATCATTTCCTTCTGGCATTTCCATTATTTGATGATGACAGAATCTACGGCATTTTTGCTCTTACCGCAGCAAAGGAGATTGTCTCTGCCGAAAAGATAATGCCTCTGATGAATGTAGCAGCTCATGTATTTTCCAGCTCAATCCTGCTGAGAAGGAAAGCGCAAAAACTTGATCAATGCCTACTGGAACTTGAAAAGCTAAAAAAGCAGAAGACGGATGATGATGCGCATAGCGGAAGTGAATTGAAAGCCTCAAGTCCGGCTCGAAAGATTATTTGTCAGAGTCCTGCAATTAGAGAAGCTTTCTCCAAAGCTGAGCAAGTAGCGGCAACGAATGCGACCGTTCTGTTTCATGGAGAAACCGGAACAGGAAAAGAAGTTTTTGCCTCAATGATTCATAGAATGAGCCCACGCGGACTCAAGCCGATGGTTCGGGTAAATTGCGGCGCAATTCCGGCTGCCTTAGTTGAAAGTGAAATGTTTGGACGTGAAAAAGGAGCCTATACAGGAGCGCTTTCGCGTCAAATTGGACGCTTTGAACTAGCAGACACATCTACAATTTTCTTGGATGAAATTACCTCTCTTCCAATGGAAGCCCAGGTCAAGTTGCTTCGTGTTTTACAAGAAAGGGAAATCGAAAGATTAGGGAATCCGAAACCTATACATATCGATGTTCGTGTAATCGCGGCTACAAACCAATCCCTTGAAAAAGCTGTTCAAGATGGAACATTCCGAAAAGATTTGTATTACCGGTTGAATGTATTTCCAATACACGTACCTTCACTGCGTGAACGCCGTGAGGATATTCCAATGCTAGTCTGGACATTTGTGGAGGAACTCTGCAATGAACTTGGGAAAAAAGTGGAGAGCATTTCACAAAAGTGCATGGAAGCTCTTATAGAGTACTCCTGGCCTGGGAACGTCCGCGAATTGAGAAATGCGATCGAGAGAGCGATGATTATTTCGAATTCATCAAAACTCGAAATCGAAATTCCAAAAGTGACTTCTTCTAATGGAACGTCTACAGCTTTCACTTTGAAAGAGATGGAAATTCAACACATCCGAAGAGTACTGGAAAATGCATCATGGAAAATCCGCGGCAAACAGGGAGCGGCAGACACTTTAGGCATGAAACCAACCACCCTCGAAACTCGTATGGCCAAACTCGGCATCAAACGTCCTTAGATTGTTCCCAAAAACCTCACCGATTCCAACGGAAAACAAGCTAAGCAACAGCGCATGTTGCTTCTTTTTTTGTTTAAATGGAAAATACTCATTCCTGTTTGAAGTTAACTTTCTGACGCCTCAAGGAGACCTATGAATTCGAAAAATATAAAATTATTCGCAATTTTGCTCATGTTGTCCTTTTCCGTCTTTGCGCAAGAAGCTCCACCACCGGCAGAAAATCTCAAGCATGCATTTCCTGCTGTAAAGAAATTTTCTCCCTATGCAGGACGCAATTATCCAACTCGTGTTTTCTGGGGTGATACTCATTTGCATACGTCGTACGTCGATGGATGCTGGTGCATTTGGCGCGCGGTTGGTTCCTGCAGATGCATACAGGTTTGCAAGAGGTGAAGAGTTAACCTCATCCGGTGGACTTCAAGTAAAACTGTCGCGACCGCTCGACTTTCTTGTTGTTGCGGATCATTCCGATAACATGGGTTTTTTCCCGAAGCTCTTTTCCGGTGATCCTGAGTTTCTTGCGGATGAAACAGGACGCCGCTGGTACGACATGATTCAGGCTGGCGGTGATCGGAAAGTGTCAAAGTCGCAACAGAGGTCATCGATCGTTTTTCAAAAAACACATTTCCTCCCGCGCTCGCATCATTTCCCGGAAGCGACTGCTTATCGATCTGCATGGGAAACTACAATCAAAGCAGCCGAAGATTACAATGATCCCGGTCGCTTCACTGCCTTTATCGGTTATGAATGGACGTCGAACACGGGTGGCAATAATCTTCACCGCGTTGTGATTTACAGAGATGACGGTAGCAAAGCAATTCAAATGGAGCCTTACACAACGTTGAAGCCGCTTGGCAGCGACAATCCGCGTGACCTCTGGAAATATTTAGATACTTATGAAAAAAAGACCGGCGGTCAAGTGCTAGCGATCGCTCACAATGGGAATCTCAGCAATGGAATCATGTTCCCTGTGATCGAATCCTTCACGGGCAAACCTGTGGATCGTGACTATGCACAAACGCGTGCTAAATGGGAACCGCTTTACGAAGTGACTCAAATCAAAGGAGACGGAGAAGCACATCCATTTCTTTCTCCGAACGATGAGTTCGCAGATTATGAAACATGGGATAAGTTCAATCTCAATATGAGCGTTCCAAAAAAACCGGAAATGCTCCAGTACGAATATGCCCGTTCCGGGTTGAAGATCGGATTGAAATTGGAGAATGAGCTGGGCACGAATCCATACAAATTCGGGATGATAGGCTCAACGGATTCACACACAGGGCTGGCTACTGCAGAAGAAGATAATTTCTTCGGTAAGCATGCTGGCACCGAACCAAACGCTGAACGTATGTCTCATAATGTTGGTTGTTTTGGTGAGAATTGTATATCTTGGCTGGACCCAGGCTGCATCCGGATACGCTGGTGTGTGGGCGAAAGAAAATACGCGCGAAGCTTTGTTCGATGCAATGCAGCGTAAGGAAGTTTATGCAACCACCGGCTCGCGGATGCTCGTCCGATTTTTTGGCGGCTGGGATTTTGATGCGAAAGATGCAGAAACTCGCAGTCCTGCAGAAGCAGGTTATTCAAAAGGTGTTCCTATGGGCGGCGATCTCCGTAAAGCGCCTGCAGGGAAATCTGCAACTTTTATGGTAGCGGCTTTGAAAGATCCGTTAAGCGGGAATCTCGATCGGATTCAAATCATCAAAGGCTGGTTGGATTCGAAGGGTGAGCTTCAGGAGCGTGTGTATGATGTTGCCGTTTCTGATGGCCGCAAAATTGATGCAGATGGAAGATGTAAAACAGCGGTTGGAAATACTGTCGATATTCCGAATGCAACGTGGACCAACACGATCGGAGATTCAGAGTTGATCGCTGTTTGGAAAGATCCCGATTTTGATCCGAAGCTTCGCGCCTTTTATTACGCTCGTGTCATCGAAATTCCAACGCCGCGTTGGACCGCATACGATGTTAAGAGATTTGGCATCAAGAATGTAGATCCGAAAATTCCAATGACAACAGAGGAACGCGCTTACACTTCGCCAATCTGGTATACACCCTAAAAAGTCAAACGCCCTTAAACAAGGAAGCACTTTATGAAAAAAACATTCAGGACAATTCTTTTGTTATGCGTTGCCAGTCTCTCGTTCGCAACGTTCGTCTCAGCACAAAACACAACAGACACCGGCACGCTTGATAAAGAAGAGGCCGCGAAAGTCTTTCCCATTCCGACAATATGGGATTTTTTCCCGATCTGTTCACCGGCAAGCCCGAGATACTCGCTCATCCGAAGGGCCGCCAGTGGTTTGACATGATGCAGTCGGGCAAAGGCGCCGATGCCGCTCTCGATATCATTGGTAACTTTGCTCAAGGCACCTTTCCTAAAGAGCTCATGTATTTTCCAGGCACGAAGTTCTATCGCGGCGCCTGGCAGGAAACCATCGCTGCCGCCGAACACTACAACGACCCCGGCCGCTTCACCGCATTTATCGGCTACGAATGGACCTCGCTTGATAAGGGTAACAATCTGCATCGCAATGTAATCTTCCGCGACAATGGTGACAAAGCGAGCCAGGTTGAACCATTCACCTGTTACCCGCCAGCAGGCAGCACCAATCCACTTGATCTTTGGAAATGGATGGATGCTTACGAAAAGAAAACCGGCGGCAACGTGCTGGCTATCGCGCACAATGGTAACCTGAGCAACGGCACAATGTTCCCGATCGTCGAAGAATTCGGAAAACCGATTGATCGCGCGTATGCTGAAGCAGCGCATGAAGTGGGAGCGTCTCTACGAAGCAACGCAAACTGAAAGGCGATGGCGAGGCACATCCATACCTTTCGCCGACTGACGAGTTTGCAAACTACGAACTTTGGGACAAAGGCAATCTCGATGCTAGCGTTGCGAAGACGAAAGAACATGCTTGAATTCGAATACACCCGTTCAGCATTGAAAAACGGACTCAAGCTGGAAGCGAAGCTCGGAGTAAATCCATACAAATTCGGACTCGTCGGCAGCAGTGATGCACACACCGGCCTTGCATCATTCGAAGAAGATAATTTCTTTGGCAAGACCACACCGCAAGAGCCAAGTGCACATCGAATGACCGGCAAGTTCATGGATAACCAAAAGACCGGCGTGAAGATCATGGATTGGGAAGTATCCTCATCCGGTTACGCCGCAGTGTGGGCTCAGGAAAATACGCGCGAATCAATTTGGGACGCGATGCAACGCAAGGAAACTTATGCAACCACCGGCTCGCGAATGATCGTTCGCTTCTTTGGCGGCTGGGACTTCGAGTCGAACGACGCAAACAATCGCTTGCCAGCAAGAGTTGGTTACACCAAAGGTGTGCCGATGGGCGGCGACTTAACAGAAGCACCTCAGGGTAAAGTCACCGACGTTTCTAGTTGCGGCGCTTAAGGATCCAATTAGTGGAAATCTTGATCGCATCCAGGTCATCAAAGGTTGGCTCGGTAAAGACGGTAAGTTGCAAGAGCGCATTTATGATGTAGCAGTTTCCGGCGGACGCAAGATTGAAGCGGATGGCCGCTGCAAAACTTCAGTCGGAAATACAGTTGATGTTCCGAACGCGACATGGACCAACACAATCGGTTCGAGCGAATTGATCACAGTGTGGAAAGATCCGGACTTCGATCCAACGCTTGAAGGCGTTTTACTACGCGCGCGTGATTGAAATACCGACACCACGCTGGACGGCATATGATGCGAAGTATTACGGCTCCACACCGCTTCCTGGAACAAAGATGACCATCACCGAGCGTGCATATACATCGCCAATTTGGTACACGCCATAAGAACAACGAATCTCCACGTTAGGTAGTACTATATCAATAGTACTACCATGGCTTCTTTGGATTTATGGAATGGTGAGCTAAGCTTACTTTTTGGATTTTAGCTGATCCACTTGCTTATCCAGTTCCCACATCACCTTCCACGGTTCAGATTCTCTGACGATCGCACCTCCAGGACTGACATTCCCACTTCGGTACGCATCGCGATATCCGCGAGTCAGCGCGGCGGCTTCAGCTTCTTCACCGTTCTTGAAGGCGTCTGTATCGGCGGTGTATGTCTTCGAATTGGAGACAGCAATCACTTCTGTCCGTTGTTTTCCATTCTCATCGGTTACAGTTCTTCGTGCGGCGTACATCATATGTTGTTGTAATGATTCATCTGCTGGAGTATTTGGATCATCTTTGCGCAAGGCTCCTGCATAAGTGCCCTGGGTAAATCCTGCAGCTTTGAATGCTTTTTGACCCAAATAAGCATAGCCTTCACAATCGACAATTCGGCGGCCATCGGTATGCATTTCACGGCTATTGTTTATGTCTGCCCAGTCCTCTACAGTATTCGTTTTGTAAGTCGTATTCCCTATTTGATGAGTTTCTGGATCGTATTTGATATCGCCTTTATCTACTCCTTTCGTTTCTGAATGAACATAGAAGGAGTTTGAATAATCTTCGAATGCTGATTTTATTTCTCCAATCGGCTTTCCTTTTTTGGATGCGAAATATGCATCAACATTTCCTTCGGTAGGAGGAAAACTCAAATTCTTCACACCAGAAGTGCTCATTCTGTCAGTGGTTTCTAATTGCTTTGCAGTCTGATTCAGTCGCGCTTTCTCGGCATCATCGTTCGAGGCCGCTGCAAGCTTTCTATATTCGGTTGCAGCATCTGCGTATTTTCCAGCTGCGATTTTTTCATGTGCCGGTGCTTTTTGAGAATAGTATGTTTTTAGTTCAGCTTCTGTTGGTGGATCCGATACATTTGTCATGCCTGAATCTTTCATGACACTCTGCATGCTTTTTGTTTGGGTTGGCTGTGGAGTGGCGGTTGCTGTTGCTCCATCGGCAGCATGGCCTTTTGGTTCAGTCACAGGTAGTTGTGATTGAAGTTGCGCAGCGCGAGCTTGTCCGCCGATTGAATGCTCTGCAACTTGTTTTCCAGGATCTGAAACTTTCGTAGATTGTGTTTCGGATGTTGGACTGGAAGGCGTCGCACTTTCAGCTTTCGCTGAATCAGCATTGCTGCTTGTAACGGGAGTAGTCTCAGTATTACTGACTGGGGGTTGAGACGAGCCATCGACAGGACGGACCATAAAGCACCTCCATGGATTCAAAGCAATTATCGCAGGTTTTGCGTAATTGTTTCGTACAGAAATTTCGATCAGCTCGCAATGATTGTTCGTTCAGCGCAGGATCGGTTATTTATTGTTTGTGCTGAAAAAGTTTTCTGAGGTGGAAATGAATCAATTCTACTGCCGCTTCTATTCCTGAAACCATTCCGGTGGGAGATCTTTAACGGTACCTTCTAAGCGAAGTTTTCTAATTTCTTCTTCAACAGCATCGGCTTGGGCTCTAAAATCATCTGCGTTCTTGCAATTGGTATTCGGTAGATAAGTACTTCCTGCTTTCTCTTGGGAACTTCTGCCGCCCGTCCGCTCACACTCAATGTCAGATTCAGAGGCTTTCTTTTTAAAGTCTTCCACTTGCATACGGAGCTGTTTCATTCGATCACGCCAGTATTGTTCGTCTGCAGAGGTGTCTGCAGGTTTTTCCTCGGCTGCTTCCTCTTCTTCACTTGATGTTTCTTCTTCGCTGGATTTTTCTGAGCCAATGATTGATAGTTCGGGTGTATTTTCCAAATCTTCAAGCTTCAATACTTTTGCCTTACCAGTTTTCTTTGCTATGGCATCCGAAAGTGTAGGTTTTCTCTTGGCTACATTTGAAGCGCCAGGTTGAGTCTGAGCAGGCGGTGGCTCTTTAGGCAACGCCTTGTTGAGAAGTTCCATTTGTTGAAGATCCAGTATTGCTTTTTTGAAAACGAGGATTATGCCTTTCTGGTCGCGTAAACGGAGTTGATGTTCGTCCTCAGAGATTAAATCGCCTGTTATTTGTGTCCCTTTGGATTTCAAAACAACGGTGTATCCAAAACAAGAAAAAGAAGACACAAAAAAAGTGAGTATTAAGAATAAAACCTGAAGTCTTAATTTTTTAATAAGAGGCCCCCGCATTGTCACAATTGTATCTCTTGAGTGTGATGAACGCAAAAAAACATTCGAATTCGGACAGATGATGGCTGGAGTTTGCCGGTAATGATCACGGTTTAAAGGGAAAAATCTGGGCAATTTTACGGATAGCACTTTCCAGGTAGAAGTTCGGTCGGAATGGCCTGCGCTTCGTTTAGTTGATTCTAAGATTTCCGGAGGAAAAATCGATGAAGATACGGCTGACATTTTTGTCGAAGAAACGATGATTTTACAACGACTTGAGCCTACAATGATTGCTGATGTTATGTTCAGTTTTCTGGCTTGTCCCGAGTTTCGGTTATCGAAACTTAAATCGAAGATCCAGCAGATAAAAAAGGGGCTGAACGGTTTATAGCCGATCAGCCTTTGGAATGCCTGCTAAATCGAAACGACTAATTGCAGATCGTTGAATCGGGATAATGTTGCAACGGAAGAACTTGGTGCGAATTCTCGCGACTTAAGTAAGATTCGACTGGGAGACTTTATTCTAGCTCCTGCAATCCTCAATGAGTCAAACGCTCTGCTTGTTGTTGAACCTAGTTCATGGGTCTCCATAAGCGTGCACGCAGGCACCAAACCTTCCGAATTCATTTTCAAAATAAGCATGGCATTGTCGGCCTGATGATAAATACTAATACCGCCAAACAAAACAAAGCCGCCATTGGCGGTAGCGAAAACAGATTCTCCGAACGTTTCTCCGTTACCAAAAGTATTCTGGAATGCGATTTTTCGAGATGAATCGATCTTCGCAATGAAACCATGATATTGGGTAGTCGATGCATCGAAAGAACCACCCGTTATTGCATATTCACCATTCGGCAGTTGTATCGGAGTCGAAACGTAATAAGGTTTTCCGGGGACTCGTAACGAATATTCTGCTTTCCAATCAAGAATTCCGTTGCTTTTTAGAGTCATGACCTTTAGTTTGTTTGATTGTGCAATCGTGCCGATCAGGATGACTCCACCGTCGGACGTGCTTCCAATTGATTGAAAAGTAAATCCATCGGCTTTTAGTCTTTTTGCCCAATCAACATTTCCCGAATGGGTAATTTTCAAAACATCAACACCGTTCGGTTCATTTATGTTTTTTACGGTGGTAAACGCAAGAATGAGTCCGTTATCAGTGTTTACCATGGATTGTCGGAAAAAAACGTTTGTGTCAGGAAAATTTTCAAACTTCTTTGCCCAGACAACACTCCCTGCGGCCGTAAACCTTGCAACGAAAAACTGATTTGTTACATGTTCTCCAGCGTAGAACACACCAGCTGCCATAACTCCACCATCAGGCATAGGAGTTACTGAAGAAAAGATGAAGCTTTGGATTCCTTCCAACTTAAAGCGACTCTTCCATTCAAAGGTCCCATCTGATCGGAGTTTGATTAACATTGGAGACCCGTTATCCCAACATCGGTAATCACAGCCCACCGTTCCAGCAAGGACAAATCCTCCGTCTGTCGTTTGAGTGATTCCATTAACGCGCGCAGACGAGTAGAGGAAAGACGTATCAACATGCAAGTCCAATCTTCGTTCCCATCCTTTCTGACCCGAAGCGTTGAATCTTCTTACAAGGACAGTTGTTTCATCAACATAACTTACCGTGACATAACCACCATCCGCAGTTTGAGTTGTTGCCTGGAAATCTTCCAGCTCCTTCTACTTTTCTCACAAACGTATTGTCTTGGGAAAAGATAATTGACGGTGACAGACTAAGTAACAGGAGCAGAAATAATTTTTTGATGGCATTCATAAGTTCTCCTTTCACTATTTCTTAACAAAGTATTTAGCCGCAGGTGCATGGAACCCTTGATTCAGTCGCAAGAAATCTTCTCTGGATCCCATGAGTTTCGCGGTATTCGGAATGGAACCCATGACGGTTTCGTGCTGGATTGTTAGTGTCCCAAACGTGGGTGCACCCGCTGACGTTTTTACCGTGGCTTTGCGGATCAACACCCAGGCATGATTGTCGGAGCTGCTTTCACCACCCAGGATAAAGATGTCCGGGCTGTCGGGATTTGCCGGTGTGTCCCTTATGAAGCTAGTGTTAAAGAACCGAACATTAAGCTGACTATGTTGCGTCTCAATATTACTTGGTGCGCCAGCTATTAAGACTATGCTCGAATCCCCTGATGACGATTCACCGAAGGTGTCGAAACGTGAGGTCAGCTGAAGGCGGTTTCCGACTGATGCGCTCAGTGCAGGCCTGCCTCCACCGCCACCAATTCCTAAAATGTTCCTGCCATTATTCCGGAATATGTTGCCGGTCATTGCGACCGTAGTCAAACCGCCATCAGTGCCTATATTGCCACCTCGCGGGCCAAATGCTGTGCCTGGGTTGTTGTAGAAAAGATTAAATGAGATGGTCGCGTTAATTTGGGGACCATTCGAGGTGTCGTCAGCGTCCGTGCCGGTGATGAAGTTGAACAAGGTAAGGCCGAAAAAGCCGCCATTTCGAAGCACGTTGTGAGAGAAGATCAAAGTCGAACGCGCATGGCTCCTTTCGCAGCCAGCATTCGCGAAAGTCAAGGGGATTAAAAAACTGTCGAGTACCGTGTTCTGGATCGTTACTGAGTAACTCTCTACGGAATCAATAGGATTTTCTGGCTCTCCAATCGCGATGTTGTTTTCACCATATAGATACAGTGATGAAATTGAAACATCTCGATTGATTGCAATCACTGGTTCGATAAACTTGGTGGACGTGCTTGCGCAATTCGTGCGTACTTTCTCTGGTAAAGTCAGAAACGACCCATCGATCTTTGTCTCAGTCCCAGAGACTGCGAAAATGTCCGGATCATTGGGATCCGGCGGATCGGGTACACCATCGAAGTTGTAATCAGTCCGCTGCTCAGAGCCCACCAGTGACATTCCGGGACGTAACCGAAGCGCACCGTGACTTGGTCGTGCCACGCCTTCTGAGTTTGTGGCCGACAATATATATGTTCCCGGCGCGAGATGGATTGTGGTGCCGTCATTTGCGTGGTTGTTCACAGCTGCATATAACTGGTCAACTGTGCTGACATTGATCTCTCGCTTGGGCTCCGCCGCATCGAATTGGATGAAGACAGCACAACATCACGCTGGTTACAGCGATTGCCAATAGAGATAAATGATGGTTTTTCATGTTTTGGAATGACCTAAATTCAATTTTGTATTCTCATTTCTCGGCTCTCCTTTCTGGATGACTTTGGTTCGGATTTTGAGTTGTCATCTATGAACGCGTCTATTGCGGGCAAAAGCGGACATACCAACATTCAATCGCGGGTAAAAGTACGAGGTATAATGATGCTAGAACTGCATTGTCATCTGATCCGCAACGCATGAAAACAACTTCGTCGAAGTGAGTTTCTGAATTTCTTATCGCATGGAGCAATGGCGATGAGGAAGCACTGAAAAGTTTGATCCCGCTTGTTTATCAAGAGTTACATCGAATGGCAGCACGCCATATGCGGCATGAGAGCCCAGGTCATACACTTCAAACATCCGGGCTGGTAAACGAAGCCTACCTGAAACTTGTGGATCAGAAGAATGTTCGATGGCAAAATCGAGCTCACTTCTTCGGTATTGCATCTCAACTGATGCGTCGCATTCTGGTGGATCATGCGCGGACTCGCATGCGGGGAAAACGAGGTGGTAGCATGTAACAAGGTTTCGTTGGACGAAACTGCAGTTGTCTCCATGGACAAAGCAGCAGAATTCATAGTGCTTGATGACGCATTAAGAGGGCTTGGCGGAGATTGATCCACAGAAGAGCCGCATTGTTGAGATGAAAATTTTTTGCGGACTGAATTTTGAGGAGAGTCGCAGTAGTTCGAGAAGGTTTCATCACGCACAATTCGCCGTGAATGGCGCAAAGCAAAAGCCTGGCTTCACCGAGAACTGCAAAAGTAACATGATGAATCCTGAGAGATGGAAACAAATAGATGAGCTGCTGGCAGCAGTACTGGATATCGATGATCCGGACAAACGGGCCGTGTTCCTGGATGAAGCCTGCGCCGGTGATGAAGCTCTACGAAAAGAAGTAGAAACGCTGCTTGACTTCCGACAGGCAAGAAGACAGCTTATCGGATTCACCAGCGTTGCAGGTAGCATCAGAATTTCTGGCAGGTCCTCCGCATCCAGATTATCTCCTGGTGAATCGATCGGTCCGTATAAGATTTTGTCGCCTGCTAGGCGCTGGTGGAATGGGGGAAGTATATCGTGCGACGATCCGCGGATCGGACGAGAAGTTGCGAGTCAAAATACTGCCTCCTCACTATTCTCAGGATCCCGATCGCGTGAGACGTTTCGAACAAGAAGCGCGCGCCGTTGGTATGTCTCAATCATCCCAATATTGTCGCGATTTATGATACAGGATCCAAGAACGGATCTCCTTACTTAGTATCAGAACTACTGCAGGGTGAAGTGCTACGACCAAAAACTGAAGGGGCACTCCACTTCCGGTTCGAAAAGCGATCGATTATGCGCTTGCAAATTGCAAAAGGTCTTTCGGCTGCTCACGAGAAAGGAATCATTCATCGCGATTTGAAACCCGGAAATCATCTTCATCACAAAGGAAGGACGCGTAAAGATTCTGGATTTCGGACTGGCGAAACTAATTCATCCGGAGGTGTCATCTGAGCTCCGTCTGCAACCTTGGGCAATCATGAATCACCAAACTGATACGGGAGTCGATTGTTGGAACAATCGTCTACATGTCTCCCGAACAGGTGCGCGGTTTAAAGGTGGATCATCGGTCCGACATTTTTGCCTTTGGAGCAGTTCTTTATGAAATGCTGTCCGGTAAACGTCCCTTTAGTGGCGAGTCTCAAATTGAAATCATGCATGCGATTCTCAAAACAGATCCGTCTGAATTCTTACAGATCAATCCGAAAGTGCCGGCTGGATTAGAACGAATTGTGCGGCGTTGCCTTGAAAAAGATCCTGACCATCGTTTCCAGTCCACAAGGGATCTGGCATTTGCTCTCGAATCGTTGTCATCAGCTTCGGACTCTTCCGTCGCAGCATTACGTGCAGAGAAACCAATCCAACCAGCATGGATTATTTCTGCTTTCTTTTTTCTAGCCACACTGGTTCTTGCGGTGTTGCTTTTTCGATCCAGCGGAAAAAACATTCCACAGAACAATCCCGATGTGCGAAGACTTTCGATCGTACTTCCTGAACATTCGATCCTGAATACCATGGCCATTTCTCCTGATGGGCGACGGTTGGCTTACGTAGTGAATGCTCCCACCGGATTGAGTAAACTTTGGTTACGCTCGCTGGATTCAACAAAATCGGAAGAGGTTCCCGGAACAGAGGATGCATCTTTCCCGTTCTGGTCACCTGACAGCCGGTCGATCGGTTTCTTTGCGCAGGATAGGTTAAAGACACTGACAATTGGAGCAGGGCCCGCCGCAATCTCTATACGAAGTAGACATTCCTAAAGGCGGTGCATGGAATCAATACGGAGAAATACTTTTTGCACCCAACAATGAGTGGCGGGCTTTATCGAATACGGGCCGGCGGTGGCGAAGCAACTCCCGTGACGGAACCCGATCTCGCGCACGATGAAACACATCGTTTTCCTCATTTTCTGCCGGACGGACGCCACTTCTTTTACATCATTAGTAGCCAGCAGATCCTGATTTCGGAGGTCTGTACGTTGGTTCTCTGGACTCTAAAGAGAAGAAGCGGCTTTTCTCCGAAGCAACACCGGTTGAATATGTCGAACCTGGATACGGGCTTTTCGTTTCTAATGAAAAATTGATGATCCAGCCCTTCAATACTAACCGTCTTGAGTTCACCGGTGAAGCGACGCCGATTGCCGACAATGTGGAGTCATCATGGGTAGTGGGCCCAATATTTTCCGTGTCAGAGAACAATGTGCTCGTTTACGGTAGGAGGCGGCCGAGTATGGAATGCTCAGCCTGTCTGGTTTGATCGATCGGGAAATCAGCTATCTCTCCCTTGGAAATCCAGGTTTTTATGACTTTACTGATATGTCTTCAGACGAAAAACGCTTGCTGACAATTTACGAATGGCAGAATATGGATGGTTGATCTGTTAAAAGGCTCTTTCGTTCGCTTTGCGATTACTGATGACAAGTAATACGGCGTTTTCGCCGGATGGAAGCCACGTGGTCTATGCTGATCAGAGCACTGACAAGTTATATCAAAGGCTTTCGAACGGGACGGGCAATGCAGAACTTCTATTTGATCCAAAAGTTACCACAGACTGGGTACGTAACATGAGTTGGTCCGCTGATGGCAGATTCATTATTTTCACTCGCTCCAATCCAAATACGCAATATGATCTGTGGGTGGTGCCTCTTTTCGGAGATCGTAAACCTTTTCCCTACTTAGAAACGGAGTGCGCGCGAAGATAATGCGAGGTTTTCTCCCGATGGGAAATGGATAGCGTATGAATCGGATGAAACAGGACAGCCCGAGATCTACGTAAGGAGTTTTCCTACGATAGGCGGGAGGCAAGTGGCAGATCTCAACCGTAGGCGCTGAGCAGCCGACGTGGCGTCGCGATGGAAAGGAACTTTTTTACTTGACGCTGGACAAAAAATTGATGGCAACCGAAGTGAAAACTGGACAAACATTCGAAGCAGGACCCGGAAGATTGCTTTTTCAAACGCACGCTGAGCCCAGAATCAACACGACTGGCCATGGTGAGCCGCAGACAGTATTTCGTTGGATCTAACGGTCAGCGCTTCCTGATCAACACAATGATTGAAAATACAGCACCGGTCGAAATCACCGTCCTGCTGAACTGGAAGTCGCTGCTGAAAAAATAACTCCGTGATTCGTGGCTCTGTGGTGAATCTACTAAAACGTGTAACGCAAACCCAGTCGGATTCTGCGGGGATCGACAAATGAAGTTGGCTGACCGTAGTAATCGTATCCCCACCACGGGTTCCACGCTGGTGACATATGCCGCATTCATTACGTTGAAGATGTCAGCGGTAAGACGGAATTGTCCGCTGAACATTTCAAATTGCTTCTCGATCCGCAGGTCCAGTATATTTTGTGGAAGGCAATCTGAACGAGCCACGTGGAAGACCGAAAATCACGCCTCCCTGATTCACAACTTCCCATAAGGTCCACCAGCGGCTCCCACGTGTCGCCGCTTTGGTGCCGGAAAAAAAAGCCGAGATTCAGCCCGTATGGAAGGTCATATATACCTGAAAACTTCCAGGCAAAAGCCGGATCATTGACGAGATGCCCTGTAAAATTGATGAGGCTGTTTGGATCATTTAGAATTTCGTAGTAACCGGAATTAAAAAACTCTCACGCGAATTCGGAATATTGCCTCGGGTCTTCGAATAGACAAAAGAAGCGGAAAGCGCAAGATTATTCAGGAATCGCCGATTCAGATAGACCTCTAATCCGTCATACCTGCGATAAAGCCCCTCGGGATTCGTCAGAAGCGTGTACCTTACACTGCTCGCCGGCCGACTATAAACCGTGATCGATTTCCCCGGTTACAGGATTCCTAAAAGGAACAGGTTCGTAGTCGGGATTCATTTCTACGTCTTCCCAGGATGTTGTGCCACTTGCGATAGATGTAATGGACGCCTGCTGCAATCCCGGCAGGCAACTCCTGATCCATGCCAACCGTGAACTGCCGTACAAATGGATGTTTGTTGTCAGGTGCGGAAAAATATACATTTTGCTCGCGGATTCGTTCGTTAAGCCATTGCTGTGTAATGTTATCGAAGTCATCCCACTGATAACCAAACTGTTGATCCGACAAAAAAACGAACTGCCGGGTGAGGAGAGCATCATAGTAGTCACCGTAATGAGCTTTGATCACGATCGGCTTATTCTCGCGAATCGTCCAGATTGCCCCGATTCGCGGTGCAACCGGATCGGTGGAACTAACAACTCCGCGGTCGGTACTTCCCCGGTTGTGATCCCACCGTAAGCCTAGACTCAACGCGAAGTGACCATTCAGATTCCACGTATCATGGACATACAGACTGATCTGGTCAATGTCACCATTAAATTTGTTCGTGTTCTGAAGGTAGGAATAAGCGCCAATTGATGGATATGCCATCGAACTATCATAGTAACTATAGGTATAAATCCGCCGTTAATGGAGTGCTCATCGCGCACGCTGGAGGTTTGAAACTGTACTCCAAACTTGAACTCATGATTTCCCAAATAATCCTGTGCATAATGGGTTAACGCAAAATTACCCTGTGGGCGAAATCTGCGGAGTCTGATGGTATTGGGCGCATTTCCTGACCAAACGCCTGTATCCATGTTGAAGTGGTGCTGCGACATCCCCGTTCCGAGGAAGAAAATCGCACTTCGCCCAATAACCTCCAAAGCGACCTTCCAATGTTGTCGCTGCTGTCAAAAGAGAAATCCATGTCGCATTCCAACTACTCTCATCACAGGTATCTACAGTAGTCGTTTCCGGCAAAACCCCAAAGCCTGCGCCACTTCCGTCGATCCGCCCATTGCTGAATTTACCGAATCCTTGAATCGTGTTCTTTTGATTCGGCTTGTAAGTTAGCTTGGTAATGAAGTTGGGAGAATTCATCTGTCGTGACCCCGTCATATCCAAAGGGTGTGGTCTGTATGGACGAATATTGAAGGCCGGAAAAGAACCACAGCTTATCACGAAGTATGGGGCCGCCGATTTGAGCGCCCAGATCCCATGATTTGAACGGAAGTTCCCGACCTGGATCCGGCATATTTGTGCTGACGAGATTTTCATTCTCGAAGAATGTTTCCAGTAAGCCATGGAACTGATTGCCGCCCGAGCGTGTCACGAAATTTCCAATTACGCCGGAGTAATTGCCGTATTCTGCCGGCGCACCATTCCCCACAACCTGAACTTCTTCAATCCAATTGTAAGGATAACGTGTTGTGAGGAAGAGTCCTCCGTTTGCAGCATTACTTATATCTACACCATCAATCCAGATGCGATTGGAGGTATTTGGCGAACCTCCATAAGCAACGCCATCATCCCCAACACCAGGGGTAAGCGCGAGTAATGACCTGAAGTCTCGTGGCTGGCAGACCCTGAATGATTTCAGGTGGAATTGTGTACGAGACAGCGGTCGTGGTGAAATCAATCAGCGGAGTTTCACTCTGAACTGTTAGAGTTTCCGCAACCTTTTCCAGCTCAAGCACGAAGTCGACAGTGCTTACGCTACCGACCGAGATTCGGACGTTTTCTTTCACCACAGACTCAAATCCTGCCAACCGAGCTTCCAGTTTATAGGTACCCGGGATCAAAGAGTCGATCCGGTAACGTCCACTCTTATCCGTATTTACATCTGTGCTTCCCCACAACTCACTGGATGCCACTACACTGACGCCTGGAATCGGCTGCCCTTCCGCATCATAGACGGTTCCCTGAGCAGTTCCAAACTGTTTTTGCGCAAATGCTGATGTACTACACAAGAGGATAACGAAGCAAAAGGTGCAGTAAAGAAATTTCGGTAGAAACAGGATTGGCTTTTTCAGCTTAATGGTCCCCTTAACTTCCAGTGTGAACGGATGACCATCCAGGAGTTAAATTATCACGCTGTTGTTGCTTTCCAGCCTAATTGGATGGTTCAAAGGCCTTTTTAGGTTGATATTAGTATTGTATCTTGTTTTTCGTTTGTAAGTCCATGATTCGACAATGTCCAGGATTTACGAACCTATTAATAGCCCTCCCGCTAGCATGATATTCACCGGCTTCATGAATCTGTAAAAATCTTTAAGGACAAATGGTTGTAATGAAATGTTGTGTCACAGCAGAACTCAGTCCAAGTACAAACGGATTCAGTGACAACTGATTGGATACTACATTGACCGCGGCGAACTTGAATGGGCCGAAAGGAGTATTGGTGGTTGAGCCAAACTGAAGCCTGTAATACGATTCACAACCTGACACCGATCCTTCAGAATCCAATTTTACGATACTATAAACGGTGTAAGAACCCGGTACCAAATACGATATATCCGCTATCGGAAGTCGCAAAAATCGAAATCCTCGCAGGATCCAGGTCTGAAATTAACCGATGAACAATGAACTTAAGTCAATCTCTATGTTCGGTTAATCACAAACGGAGGAAGAAGGAACTTAGCGACTTCATAACACCTCGCGGAAATCCCTTCAGAATTTACTTTTATTCTCTGCTCACAAGAACAATGACCCGGGAGTTGAAGTGTAAAGATCACTCACGGTGTTAAAAAGAAATGGTGAGTGCGAAGGGGAGAAACAAAGTAACAACTTAGCGCTAATCAATTTCGCAGCGACCAGCCTAGAGCAAGCAGACCGAGGGCTGTTAGCCAGCTTCCGGCCACACGAATCGCAATCCGTGTCCAACCGCTGCTTAATACGATTGCTAACGCGGCGCTAAATACTGCAACAATCAATGCCGCGCTGGCGGAGCCTAAAACTCCTAGAATTCTTGTTTCTTCAGAAAAAGCGATTCCATTTGAAAAGCCGAGAAAAAATATAAGAAGAGAAGTGATGGTTAGCACCGCTTTGAATGGCAGATTCCAATCGAACGCGAGGAGTACGCCGGGTATTAACAATAACAGCACGGTATTGAGTACAGATGGTAAAACAAGTTTTGGAAAGTATAATCCGGTCAATCCACCTGCGATCCATGCAACAGGCAGTACAGCAATGAGCCATCTTCCATTTCGTGCTCCGCGTAATCCAGCAAATAAAGAAAGGGCTATAACCGGTAAAAGCTCTTCATAGGTTAGAAAGAAATGTGCTGAACCATCGTAAAAAGGCCCTGCTCCTGTTGAAACCAGATGTGCATCAGCGATTTGGTGAAAGAATAATAAAAAGATCACTGTAGGGGAAGATCTAAGACCCGCACGAATAAAGCTACAGATTTTCGGGCGGGCGGGTCTAAGACCCGCCTCTACATGCAGACTCAGTCGATTAAAGTAACGCTTTCCAAACAAAGTATGCTCCTGCGGCTGCAATGATGCCGCCGGCAAAACGTACTGCGTGTCTGCCGAACTGCCATTGATGGATCAGTCCGATCAAAATCCCAATGCCATGAAGACATCCTGTGGATACTACAAAGCCCAAGCTGTAACTAATCGGGTTGGTCCCTGGCGCTAGTTCTGCGCCGTGCGCGTATCCATGAAATATCGCAAAGATTGCAACAATCAATATGCATATATATAAAGGAGGCTTCAGTTCAAAAGCGACCATTATGCCCAACACAAGTGCGGAAGCTCCAATTCCAATTTCTACGGCCGGCAGTGGAACTCCAATAAGGCCAAGTAGACCTCCAAAAGCCATCATCATTGGAAACGCAACAGGCAAAACCCAAATTGCTGGTGCACCGTATTGTGCACCCCATAACCCAACTGCGATCATTGCAACAATATGATCCCAACCTGAAATCGGATGTGTGAATCCTGAAACAAACCCGGCAGCATTTCCACCTTCAACATGCGCAAAAGCAAAACGAGGAATTGCAATCAATGCAAGAAGAAGGAGCAGCTGTTTCCAATTCGAATGTGGGAATATCACATCGAACCTCCGGACGTAAAAAATTTTGTGATATAGACGATTGTCCAGTAAGCCCCGAGTGATCCAATTACATACGCTGGAATTGATTGAGCCCAGCGAGGTGCGGGAACTTGTAAAACTTTGAGACAACGAAGAAATAAAAGATAGAGCAAAACGAATGCAATTTGTCCCAACTCGACACCAACATTAAAAAACAGTAACGCTGCAGCAATTTCACTGGATGGTAGACCGAGTGTAGAAAGACCGCTGGCAAAACCGAGCCCATGAACCAATCCGAAACCAAAAGCAGCAACCCATGGATGTTGAATTGTAAAACTAGTCTCGCCTCGTTTCAGACGGGCGACTTCAAAACCAAGAAACAAAATACTTAACGCAATCACCGCACTGAGCGGCTCTTCTGGAACATGAATCACTCGGAACGTTGCGGCTGCAAGCGTCAAACTGTGGGCCAGGGTAAACGATGTAATTGTTTTGAGCATCAACTTCCAGCGACGTCCAACAATAATCAGAAGCCCTAATACAAACAACAAATGATCAAAGCCAAGGACAATGTGTTTTATCCCAAGACGCAAATACGTTCCAGCCATTTGTTTCCAATTGGGAGCTGCTTCTACAATGAATGACGGAGATGAAGGTGTGAGCCGCGCGGTTTGCGTTGTTCCATCATTACGTTGAACGCGGGCCAACACATCAGTAAACGTTGCCGACAGGCCTTCAATGAAAATCTTGCCGCCCGTCAAACCGTTTTTGCATCGAATTGAAACACGTTCTATGAATGATCCCCCTGCCTGATAACTTCTGCGTTGAGTGCTTTCGGTACATCGATCCGGAAACGTAACATATAAACCCAAACGCATATCTTCCAATGCTGGAACTTTCCACAAAACGTTATAAGTTTCAGAACTGGTCTGCTTTAATTCCAAATAAGCCGGCCGCATTTCATGTGCAAACACGGTGGTAGCAAACATAAAAACAAATAACGATAGACAATGCTTCATGGTTGAGTCTTGCTCGCTGCCGCATTGCTTTTGGAAGGCGTCCCAAGTGGTTCAATTCGAACTTTGTACCGGCTTCGAATCGATTCAAAAAATTTCTCCGATACTTGCTTTTGTTGTTCCGCCATAAATTCCCGCTGAACTTCTTTACGAACGTCTTGCAATGCTGGAAGTTGGCCTATCGTCCTGTTGTTTATTTTTATCAAATGAACTCCATAACCTGATTCGACGGGGCCTACCCATTTGTCAGTTTGAAGTTGTATCAATTGACTTGCGAATTGTTCTCCAAAGGTCCTTGCTATGGTGCTTTCAGACTGATTGCTGAAGTAGTGTCCAAGCATGAATGAATCACCAAACTGACTCGTATCGATTGAGTCCCCTGCTTGATTTAGTTTTGAAAGTAATTCAGCCGTGTCTTTTTGAATCGAATTCAAATGTCGCTCCGGATTCAAATAAACATGACTGAATGTATAAGTACTTTCGGCGTGAAATTTGTCCGGATGCTTTTCTAGGTATGACTGGAGTTCTTGATCGGTAGGTTCTTTGATGTCACCAATCCCATCGGCGAGAAATTCCATTTTTTGCCGTAATCTGCGCCGGATGATTGTATCGTCTTGATCCAATCCGAGAGCCAATGCTTCACGATAATAAATTTCCTCCTTAATATGATCCTGAACCAAATTGTCCAGCTCTTCCTGGGTAGGAGGGCGCTGCCATACACGATGGTAATTTTCTACAATTGTTCGGATCGTACCGGATGAGACAACAATTTCATCGCGACTTTTCTGGCTGCTTCCTTTCACAAAATGAAAAACCAGGAAAAGTAGAGCACCCAGAACTAGAAAGTGAAATAGTGGTTCTCTGATCCAGCTTCGAGCATTCAATTTCATCTAAATATCTTAGATTTAAGGCACGCAACATACCAGCGTGAAACTAATTCGACTTTCTTACATTTCTAAGCTGAACCGGATCAGTGCCATAATTTTCGATTTCCAAATGCTTGGTCTCTGGATGGAATTTTAACTTTAGAGCAAATCCCAAAGTGCCTTCACCTTTGTTGTTTTCATCCAGATTCAATTCAACCATCGTAATCGCATAATCCATCGAACGGCCGTTACGCCATGCTTCAGCCATTCTGACAGGACGGTCGGTTGCAAGAACGATTCGGCGTTTATTATCCTTTTGAGTTTGGTATGCATAATAAAGGCGATATCCCGTTGTATTTGGAAGACGTAAAAAGCCCGTTTCTTTTTGCTTTTCCAAAATCTTAATCATCGCGTCCTGGCCTTGCTCAGTAAGCGCTTTCAATAAAACATTCCTTTCTTCCTCAGTTGTCCAGCGTGTTATGGTTACTTGAAGATTGGAAGCCAATCCTTGACCCAACGCGATTGCATTAGCATTGTAGGTCTCTTTAAATTCTGATTTATCTTCAGCAAATCCCGAACTGATGCAGAACATGGCTGCAACAATGAAGACAAACAAACAATTCTTTTGAAGACTTGTTAGCATTTTCTCTCCTTGTCTTAACGTCTTAGCGGTTGAGTGATCAGCTCCGTTCTACAACCTTCGTCATACGAAGAATGTTTTTCGTGCTTGTTCGTTTGTAGTCGATCTGATCCATTACAGCACGCATGAGGTAGATTCCAAGAGTGCCAATTGGTTTTTCCTCAACAGGCAATAATAGGTTCGGATTTGGAGCGTCGAGTGGATTGAATGCCTTTGCGTCATCTTCAATTTCCAGAATCAAATTATCATTCTCAAACCCAACCCGAACATGAATTGTGTGTACCTGTTGATCTTCATACCCATATTTGATTGCATTTGAAACAGCCTCCTCCAGTGCAAGCCGGATATCGAAACAAACTGCGTCGGCAATACCATCGTCCCTAAAGTAATTTACGACCGCTTCCGTTAGGCCCTCTATTTCTGCGAGATCATTCTTAATTACGAAATCTTTCATCTACTGGATTTCGCCCTCTTTCACTTTACGTTGAATTTCACTTAAGTATTTATCCATTTCCTGAACGCTGCTGAATATCTGTTGATCGGGCAGAGCCTTTACGATATCGAATACTTTCTTAATTTGTGGCTGAAGATTAACCATCAATACTTTTCCGTTATTGAGTCTTAATGACTTCTCTGATGACAGTACGACACCTACACCTGCACTGCTAACATAGCTGACATCCTTCATATCGAAAATGATGACCTTCGGTGACTTTTCCAATATTGAGTCCAGCTCGGTCTGCATCGTCATAAACGTATTTGAATCAATCGACCCTGCCGGACGAACTATGAACGTGCTTTCGTCTTTTTTTTCTACGCCTACTTTCAATGGCATCGAAATACCTCCTGTTGAATTTGATCAATCTATTATGCTTCATCCTTCTAATGATTATAATCGTTTGTCGCAAATGACGAGGAAGTTTGCCGGTAACCTAAAAAGGCAATACAATTTATTTTCCGGTTCTTTCCATCAGACATGAAAATCAAACGAACGAGTCAAATCATAACTTTCGTCGTAATCGTTTTGTCGTTGGTTGCGATTGCTTTTGCGCTGATCGCGCGTTATTACTGGATTATTTCTCAGAATAACTACGAATCTCGGAGAAGGATGACCGCTTTCTCCGACCAACTTGCCGCAGGGAGCGACACTTTGACGAACTCTGTGCGCGCTTATGCCGCCACAGGGGACAAGCGCTATTTTGATACCTTTCAGAAAGAACTCATTGTAGACCGTAATCGTGAAATTGCCGTTGAAGGTTTGCAAAACGTCGGTATGACGAAGAGGGAAAGCGAGCTTATCTCGCGCGCGAAACGCAACTCCGACAAGCTAGTGTCACTGGAAAATGAAGCATTTGCAGCAGTTGACAGGCATGATTATTCACGAGCAATTCAGATTGTATATAGTCCGGAGTATGTATCGGCTAAAGCTTCCATTATGGAGCCTATCGCTGAATGCCGTCATTTGATGGAACAGCGCTTCACTTCGAATGCAACGCAACTCGCAGATCGTGCACGATTGTTGGACAACATTGCACTTTCTGTCCTTCTACTAAATGCGATAACGATCCTAGGTGTTCTGATCTTTTTTTACAGGCGCCGGGTTGTGAATCCACTCGCGAATCTGACTCAAAGCCTCACGAACTTAATTGCGCGAAAGGCCGGCGCAGAAATCGGCTATCAACAAGAGACATCTGAAATTGGAGAAGTGGCTCGGTCAATTGAGAAGTATCGCGTCACGGTGGATGAAGCAGATCGACAGCAATGGGTCAAAACAAGTCTAGCTGAAATTGCGGACAAACTTCAGGGTGCTGAACAACCGGATGACTTCGGCCGGCGCTTGCTTTCAACTCTTGTGCCGTTGATTGGCGGAGGCTATGGTGCATTTCATTTGTTTCAAGAAGGTGACGAACGTTTTCATTTTGTAAGCAGCTACGGTTTTGAAAATGGCCACAATGAAGGCAGCACGTTTCTTCCCGGTGAAGGGATAGCTGGGCAGGCAGCAGTTGAAAGAAAAGTAATTATACTGAACGATCTTCCACCAAATTACATCAAGATCGCTTCTGGATTGGGGCAGGGATCACCACGTTTTCTCGCAGCAATTCCCGTTGCAACTCAAGATCGCGTGCTTGCAGTCATTGAAGTTGCTTCGTTTTCTTCATTGACGAACGAACAACGAACATTGCTTGAGGAGTCTGCAGCAACGGTGACTCTCAAACTGGATGTGCTTCAGCGCAATCTTCGTACGCAGCAGTTACTGGAACAAGTTAAGATCAGCGAACAGCGGACACGCGAAACCGAGCAGTTCTTTCGAAATGTACTGGAATTGGCTCCGGATGGATTGATGGTGATCAACGCAGATGGCGTTATCCAATTGGCCAATGTGCAATGCGAACAACTATTTGGATACACACAGGATGAACTTATAGGCAAAAAAGTCGAAATGCTTGTACCTGACAATATTCGCGGACATCATCCGGGACTACGAGAGGATTTTCATCGTTCTCCGAAAGCCCGCAATATGGGATCCGGTCGTGAACTCAGTGCCCAACGGAAGGATGGTTCACTCTTTCCTGTGGAGATTGGTCTGAGTCCTTTGACCTCGCGGGAAGGTCATGCTGCAGAGGTTGCAGTTTCCATTCGAGACGTCACTGAACGCAAAAAGACTGAAAGCGCGATACGAAAAGCAAACTTCCTTTCTGATATTGCATTAGAACTGAGTGGCTGCGCTTACTGGGAAATCGATTACTCTGATCCGGAATACTACTATCAGTCGGAACGAGCGGCCAGGATTCTTGGAGAACAGCCGAAAGCTGACGGTCGTTATCACTTACAAAATGAATGGTTTTCACGGTTGGTTGAAGCGGATGAGGAGTTAGCGAAGCAGACTGCTGAGAAGTATCAGGGCGCCATCGACGGTCGCTACAAAAGCTACGATGCAGTGTATGCCTACAAGCGTCCAGCTGACGGCCGGATCGCCTGGCTGCATGCCGCCGGTCAGGTGGCTCGGGGAGATGATGGCGCAGCGCAGCATATGTACGGCGTTTATCAGGACATTACTGAGTCCAAAAGGTTAGAACAGGATCTTCGTCAGGCCAAAGAAAAAGCTGATGAAGCCACGCAGATGAAGTCGATGTTTCTCGCAAACATGAGCCACGAAATTCGCACACCGATGAACGCAATCATCGGTCTCTCTTATCTTGCGTTGAAGACACCACTGAACGCCAAACAACGGGATTATCTGAATAAAGTTCACAATGCCGGTACATCGTTGCTTGCCATCATCAACGATATTCTGGACTTCTCCAAAATCGAAGCAGGCAAACTCGATATTCGAAGAAACAGATTTCAAACTTGATGATGTCATTAGTTCAGTCACCACTGTTACCGGCCAAAAAGCGCACGAAAAAGGCCTGGAGTTTCTTGCAGATGTTCCCGGATCGGTACCTCAATTCCTGCTTGGTGATCCGCTGCGGCTTGGACAGATCCTAACCAACCTTGTCAACAATGCAGTGAAATTCACAGAGAGCGGCGAAATCCGTCTGAAAGCAGAACTACTGGAACGCACCGGAGATAAATGTCAATTAAAATTTTCCGTTCAAGATACCGGTCTTCGGAATGACAACTGAGCAGGCTGCAAAACTTTTCCAACCGTTCACTCAAGCCGACATGTCTACAACCCGCAAACATGGCGGCACCGGACTCGGTTTAACGATATGCCGGCGATTGGTCGAAATGATGGGAGGACAGATCTGGCTAGAAAGCGAGCCGGGTGAAGGAAGCACGTTCTCATTCACCGTTTGGCTTGGTGTCGGAGAGGAAAAAGGTTCAGGAAAGATCGTCCCTGAACGCTTGCAGAATCTGAAGTCGCTGGTTGTAGATGACAATCCAGCTGCGTGTGAAATCATTCAAGAATCGCTTCGTAGCATTGTTCAACGAGTGGATGTAGTTGCCATCTGGACCCACATGCAATAGACGCAGTAAAACAGATGGATTCCGATCAACCATACGACATTATTTTCATGGATTGGCGTATGCCCGGCATGGATGGACTTCAAGCTTCCCGCCTCATTAAGAGCGATGAAACGTTGTTGCATCAACCTGCGATTGTGCTTGTCACTGCATTTGGCCGCGAGGAAGTTCGTGAAGAAGCAGAGCATCTACATCTTGATGGTTTCCTTTTGAAGCCGGTCACGAAATCTATGTTGGTGGACGCTCTTGTAAACATCTATGCTGCAACAATGGTTGAAACCGCTTCGGCTGATTCCGAAAGTGCTAAAGATACAACTCGCCTTCAAGGTCTTCGCATTTTGTTAGCAGAGGACAATGATATCAATCAGCAAATTGCAATCGAATTGCTGGAAGGTGTCGGTGCAACAGTCGATGTTGCAAACAATGGGCGTGAAGCTGTAGAAAAACTATTTCAACATAGTGGCGCGATGCCTTACGATATCGTACTTATGGATCTTCAAATGCCGGAAATGGACGGCCATCAAGCGACTACAAAAATCCGTTCCGATTCGCGCTTCGCAAAACTACCTATCATCGCGATGACAGCTCATGCAACAACGGAAGAGCGCCAGCGCTGTCTCGAAATCGGTATGAATGATCACGTATCGAAACCAATCGATCCAGCGCTGCTTTACGATACCCTCAGCCGATTCTACAAACCATCAGAGCACGCACAGGTTGTTAAATCAGAACAATCACAAAGCGAGCAGACGGAATCTGGTGAAATCCCGAAGGTTGAAGGTCTTGATACAAAAGACGGTTTGACTCGCGTTGGAGGAAATCGAACGCTATATCTGAAACTGCTTCGTCAGTTCCTGACACAACAAGCTCCGGCAGCTGTACAAATTGCTGAAGCGCTGGCGGCCAATGATTCGTTGTCAGCCGAACGCCTCGCCCATACTGTGAAAGGTGTCGCCGGAAACCTTGGCGCTCGCGAACTACAACAAGTTGCTGGCACGCTTGAAAAAGCGATCGCTAACAAAACTTCTACTATTGTATTAGAAGAGACGCGCAAAAACTTTGCTTCGGTTTTGGATGACTTTGTTTCCCGTTTGCGCTGCTGCCCTTCCGCTGCAAAGTCCGTCACAACCTTCCGTTATTACTCAGGTTGATCCCGATCAACTCAAGAAGCTCGTACAAGAAATGATTGCCAACCTGAACAACTTCGATCCAACGGCAGGTGAGTTATTTGATGCTCACCGTGATGCATTTCAATCCTTCTTCACTCCCGAGACATTTGAAACATTCGAAAAACAGATGAGCAGTTTCGCCTTCGCGGATGCATTGACTGTATTGCAACAAGTGGCCAAGCAGAAGGGCGTTCCGTTATGACAACGGCACAATCTAAAATTGGTGGTCGAATCCTGATTGTCGATGATACACCAGCAAACATTCAGTCACTCTCAGCCATTTTGAAAGGAATGGCTACGAAATCAGTGTTGCAACCAACGGCCGTCAAGCCCTAGAAGTCGTCGCACGAATCCGGCCGGATCTTATTTTGCTTGACGTAATGATGCCTGAAATGGATGGATTTGAAGCCTGCGCGCGATTGAAGGAGTCACGCTGAATGGCATGACATCCCGATTATTTTTCTGACCGCAAAAACTGAAACGGCCGATATCGTGCACGGATTCGAATTGGGAGCGGTCGATTATGTCAGTAAACCCTTTAATCCTCCTGAGCTCCTGGCACGTGTGAATACTCATCTTTCCATCGATCGACTGCGTCGCGAAAACGAACGACTATTGTTAAACATTCTTCCGGCACCGATAGCTGAACGGCTGAAATCAGGAGACGATCACATCGCAGATACACTTTGCTGAGGTGACCGTACTGTTTGCCGACATTGTGGGCTTCACAGAACTGGCAGGGACTATGCCAGCACAAGAAGTCGTCGAACTGCTGAATGATCTTTTTACGCGATTTGATCTGGCAGCGCGCGAGTTGGGTATTGAAAAAATTAAGACGATAGGTGATGCCTACATGGCAGTTTCCGGATTACCGGAGCCTTGCGCAAACCATGTTGAGCAGATCATGACCATGGCGGTTCGGATGATACAAGTTAGCCAGGAAATCAGTAAAGACCGGGATATAACTTTGCGTTTACGCATTGGTGTGAATTCCGGCCCTGTTGTTGCCGGAATTATTGGAAGCCGCAAGTTTATCTATGACCTCTGGGGTGACACTGTGAACCTAGCAAGCCGCATGGAATCTCATGGCATTCCCGATGCCATTCAAGTAACTCGGTCCGTGTTTGAAAAAATGCGCGAGCAATACACCTTCGAAGAACGTGGGTCAATCGAGGTCAAAGGTAAAGGTTCAATCGAAACCTGGATCCTGCGTGGTAAATGTTTAACCACGAAGATCACGAAGCATCACGAAGATCTTATTAATAAATTCAAACTTCGTGACCTTCGTGGTTAAATCCTAGAAAGCCTGGCCGATTCCGAAATGAAAAACGGCTTGTGATTCGTCATCATCCGGATCAAGATTGAAACCAAAATCGAAGCGTAGAACAAATCCGCCTGCTCCTAGACGAACTCCGAAACCGGCAGAATGCCTGATGTTCGTTGGATCAAAATCTGAAGCTTTAAGGTAGACATTTCCGCCATCGTAAAAAACGGCACCTGAGAACCATTTGTAAATCGGAAAACGGATTTCTTCATTCAAGATGAACACGGAATCGCCGCCAAAAAATATGCTGATCAGATCGTCACCCGGAACTACAGTGTTATGTTCGAAACCCCTCAATGATGTGCTTCCGCCAGTTCTGAATTTTTCTTCAATCGTAAGAATGTTGCTGCGGAGTTTCAAGAAACCTGCCCGTACTCCGGATGCGAAAATAAACTTTCCGAATTTTTTGTAATAGAAGATCTGGGAGAAATTCTTCGCATAGCTGATGTCACTGCCAAATAATATTGGTGCAAATTCGCCGTCTACAGAGTAAAAATAGCCGCGTGTAGCATTCAAGGGATCATCGCGGTTATCAGCCAGGAATGCGGCTCTAAATACAGCTTCTTTCCCTTCAAATTGGAGTGGGACGTTGGTTGCGAGATCCCGAAAATCAGCGGTGATCGATCCGTATTCAAAACTGTAGATCAGACGATAAAAGTTCCACAATTTATGGTCTTGTTGGAATTGGAATGTTAGCTGCCTGTGATCGAACGGAATTTTTACAAGATCGCCAGAAATGGTTGCGCGTACATCTTCATCGGTCTCATCGCGGAAGATCGAAAAGCGGGTTCGATCCCAGAAACTCCCCGTTACAGGCAATGAGTAATCGATTCGGAAAAGCGGTTGATCAAGAGTAGTCCGCAGATACAACGCTAAGTTTTGTGCTCTTCCCAAAAAATTGAAATCGGAAAGACGAATTTCTGCACCGGCTTTGTCGTCCGTGTTGTATCGCCCTCCATATTGAAATTCATACTTCTTATTTTCGACAAGATGGACCACCAGATCGTATGATCCCTGCACTTCTGTCTCTTCAGTCTCAAGTACTGTTTGTTGGAAAACTCCAAGGTCCGAAAGGCGTTTTCTTGCGAGTGAACGATTCTCATGCGTGAGTAAGTCTCCTTCCTTCAAACCGATCTGTTTTAGAATCAAATCGGTACGCGTGCTTTGATTTCCTTCAATTCGAATTGACGCGATTCTGGCAACCGGTCCCATATCCAACACCCAATTCACTACAAGGTTTGAAGTGCCCTTACTAAACTCCATGTTGTAGCGGACCGAAACATCCTGATGGCCATTGGACTCATAGAAATCGTGGATTGTCTGTTCGTCCTTCAGCAGCCCGTCTGGCTGAAACACCTCACCTTCCTGCAACTGCAGTTTCGATCGCATGGAATCCGGAACAGGTTCACCTTTTGAGAAAGTTACTTGAGCAACATGACTGGCCGAACCTTCTTCAATTTGGACAGCTCTTACGATCTTGCCTGATTCCGCCAAAAACTGAACCGATCCAGGCTTAGCTATGGCGCGCAAATATCCCATCTGCAAATAGAGCATTTTGATTTTTTCAGAAAAATCAGATGGCTTATGAATGGCTTCACGAAATAACTCTTCTTCTGATTTATAAAGCCGAACAAGGTCCTTTTGTAAAATCTCCGGGTCATAATGGTGGGTCCCATGAAACTGCAATTCTACAGATGTAAATCGCGGACCCGGAGTTACATCATAATGATAAATGGTGTAGGGTTCTGACTTTTTAATCTCCGTATTTACAGATGCGTTGTAAAAACCGTCTAACTGAATTTCTCGCAGAAGATCTTCCCGGATCATTTGCTGAACTACAACAGCCGAAATTCCAGCGCGCCACATCTTTTTGTAGCCGTTCAACATTTTTCCACTAACCTCATATCCATTGAAAATCATTTGGGAACGTTCGCCTGAATGAATTTCAATCGCCAGGGCAACAAGATCATTTTCAGTCTCGGTTTCGCGAACATCGATCACAGGATACAGATACTCCATTTTTTGAAGTTCTTTTTTCAAATCGTCCGAATATTCTTGAAAATCCCAGTAATCGTAATCGTCACCTACTTCAATTTTGAGGTATTGGTAAATCTGCTGATCAGTAAGCGGAGAGTTGTTTTTTAGATCGATGGAAGTCACTCGTAAACCGCGCTCTTTTTTCCTGGAACGAGCTGAAAAGGAGCTCTGTTTGGCTCCTTTGCCAAACTGAATCCTGTGACTGACGCTAGTCGTGTATGTGCCATCATCCTGATCGATAAACCTGCCAATGATGTTTCGTCCATATCGATATGTTGCTATCCATGTTTGTTCATCAGGATCATTCAAGACGAAGGAATAAATTAAACTGAATCCAGCACCAATATCCTTTCCCAGCATCAATCTTGTTTTCGGATCATTGACCGAACCAAGTCCTTCTTGTTGGAGCTTAATTCGTGATAGCCCGATTGATTTGGCAATTACGGCGGCGGGTGCACCTAACGTCTGACCCGCAAAAAACGAGATAATCTGCTGCTGGAACAGGCCCCTGGATCCAACTTGTTCAGAATGAACGGTGCCATGAGTGACAAGAGAGAAAATCTGATCCTGAGAGAGTGAGGGCGTAGACCTGATGTTCTTGAACTCGATTTGCGAAGGCCTTCCGCCAAACGGAATAAAAACTTCGTAAAAAGTATCTGTTTCAATATCGCGCACCAATGACGAAAGAGCTATATCCAGCTCCGGCTCAATCGACTCACTACCGAAGAATTCCACGGTAGCCTTTTCAACATCATACTGATTGCCGGAGAGAAAAATGCGGCTTCCTGCCCGGATATTCAAACGCCCTGTAACCTTGGGCCTATATAAGACTGCCTCCCACTTTCAGATTGGCGCCTGCGCGCAAGACAGCGGCGTTATTTTTCAGTCTCAAATCTTGTACCGTCCGGATATCGAGCAGCAAGTTTTAATTTGTTTTTAAAATGTTTTTCCGAGGTTAGTTCTGTGCTCGCAGCAAGTAGCCGTCGAATGATCGGATTTTTGTACGTGAGCTGTTGCTCATAAAGGGATCTTAAAATACGCACGTCTCCCGATAGCTGTACATCGGAATCTATTGCGCTCAATTTCAAGTCAAAATCTAAGTGGCTACGCAATTCTTCCGGATAATTCGCTGCCACATTTTTACCTTGAACCCAAACCTGACTCCCTTGAACTCCTGAGATCAGTTCGCCTCCGCCTGTGATCACACCGCCGCCTGATCGCGCTTCCAATTTGTCCAATCGAAGACGCTTATTATCCAGAGATGCCAGCAAATTCACGTGTTCCAGAATCAAGGGTGAGTCCGGAATACGCAGCGATACATCCTTTAACTGTATGGTTCCCTTGTATTCAGGATTTTTTAGCGTCCCGTTCAACTGCAAATCCGCTGTCAATGGTCCGCTGCTTTGAATGTCTGCTTTCAAGTTGGAAAGCAGATCGATTCTGGCTGCCAAATGCATACTTGATTCAATCCGGCCTGTTCCCAAATTCAGCTTTCCGGAACTTTGAAAATCCAACAATTCCCCAGACCGGATCCGCGTAGACGCCAAATGAAGTTCTTGATTTTGAATGGTAAGAACAATAGGGGCGTCAACAACTAGATCGTTTTTACCGAGTTTTAAATTTGAAGGAGAAACTGAAATATTTCCCGACAACTCATCAAATGCTTTTTGAATTGATCCGCCTTTGTTTAATTCACGCAATAAAGTGCCTTTGCCTTTAAGGTCGCCTGCAACACTAATATTCCCAGATACGTTTGTACCGAGTCTTAATGTGGCTACTGGAAGATCCGAAATTTCGAAATGAAGATTGCCATCGCCGCTTTCCAGGGGGATTATTCCGTTCCAGGAAAATTCTGAACCATTTAGATTGCCATTCGCTTCTACACTTACTGCATGTTCTGAAAGATTCACTTCAGCGCTCTGGAATAAGAACTTCCATTCTTTCGGAAGAAAATTCACATTGAGGTTTTCGGTTAACAGCTTGCCTTCGATTTTTGGTTTTGAAGCAGATCCCAGAACGGTTGCATCAAACCTCACCTCACCCCCAGCCTTCAAATCCTTAGAAATTTTTTCCAGCAATTCCCCATTAGCCTTTCCATCGATTTGAAGATCCAAAGGAAAATCGGACCGCAATGTTGCGGTTCCGCGTACATTTACTTGACCGTTTGGGGACTCAGCACGAACATCGAGATGCGCGACGCCCTTTTCGATCTGAATCTCAGTATCAGGAATACTGAACGAAACTTCTTGCCATTGCAGTTCAGGTATCCGAAGATGAATTTTTCCACTCGATTCCTTCCATCGATGAACATATCCTGTTGCCTCAAAGTCTGTATATACATTTCCGTGAATAGGAACCAAAGGTTCATCATACATAGCGAGAAGTGTCTCTAAAGAGGATTCCTCTGCGCTTCCTCGGATTTCATATGCATGCGTATTCAACAAATACGATCCATCCATCTGCAATCCGGTTTCCGGCACCTCGGCATGGAACTGTAATCGATTCCCTTCTGTCACCACTTGTCCGGAAAAACTTTGCATTCTAATTTTTTGAAATTGAAGATCATTTCCTGTCAATGACGCATTCACAATAGGCTTCTTGAATGTTCCTTCTAAAGACCCCTCAAATTGCGCTTCTCCTTTCTTAAGGTCCGGCAAAAAGGTACGCAGATCTTCAGCAGTTGTATTTCCGGAAAATTCAAGAGAAACCCTCTTAGTTCCAAAGCTCGTGTTCCCTTTTGCCTGAATCACAGAATTCCCTGATTGTCCCGATAGTTCGCCGTGAGCATTGATATTGTTGTAAGCGCCTGTTAACTGAGCCTGAACGCGAAAAGTCCCAGGAATTGAAGCAAGTTTTGGATGCAGAAAAGCAACGTCTTTCAATCGAGGACTCAGCAAAGTCGTATTTAATGAGAGTTTGTTTTTGGAGAGTGTTCCGTTTGCGGTTACCTGGGAGTTAATAAACTGAACCTTGCTTCGTTCGATTTGCAGTAGTCCGTTTTCCAGCCGTGCATTGACTTGGCCTGTAACTGGTATCTTTGCATTGTTTTTTGGCTCCAGCACAACGCCTAAATTTCCTTTCCCTTTCCAGAAATCAACGCTGCCCGAATAGTGGAAAGTTCCCCTGCCCAGTGATGAAAATTGCGGCATTTTCTTCCAGTAATTTTCAATTACTTCGATCGGAAAGGATGCAAAATCTCCAGTGACTGTTATCGGATTTGACTCGCTTTTGAAATCGTATTTGTATTGCCCGGCAAAGGAGAATGGAGTGCTATCTTCGAAAACTAAATTCGAACTTTCAGCATGACCTGAAATGACTGGTTGCTTTATATCTCCTTTCGCAGATCCCCGGACAGAGACAACACCCTTAAATTTTCCAACCGCAGGGAACAACGGTTCAAGTCCAACGACATTTCCACGAGCCTCATAAGAAAAATCGAGTTCAGGTTTTTCCCAATTTTTTAGATTTCCTTTTCCGCTGAAACTTATGTCGTTGAATTCGGATTTCAGTTCACTAAACTGAATTCCCTGCGGATCGATTTGTGACTCAAAATCAATTTTCTTGAACTGATTACTGTTGAATTGAATTTCTCCCGAATGAACGATTGCCCTCTCAATCCGGAACGATTTCATGGGTTTTTCAGTTTTGTCTTTTGATGTACTTCTTAACGGCAGTAACTGTAGATCGATTTTGGGAGAATCAACCTGCATTTGTTGGATCAGAAATTCATCACCCCAAAAAGAGGAATACGGTACAGAGACAGATGCAGACTTCGCCTGAAGAAATGGTTTGTGATTGTTTGCTGAAAGTTCGATTGATTCCAAACGCACTGAGAGAGGATGAAATTGGATTTGTGCAGAGCCTATCTTTAGCGACCAACCCAATTCTTTATAGACATAATCCTGCAGAAATCCGGAGACGAAAGTCTGAATCAAGAAGATACCAATCAAAAGAATTCCCGACAGGATGAGCACACAAAGAAAAGCCCAACGCAGGAATCTTTTTATGATTTTTGAAACTACCAAAACAGCCTATCTCCGTATGCTTCGATTGTATCGTGCATCGATGTAAAGCACTGATAGGACCAAAGTCCAATACCTTCCTTTTATCAATATGGAAAATGAAAAATGCCTAGTATGATACTGGTTTGCCCTGACATCCCTAAAGACGAGGATTTTATAATGAGAATTTTAGCAATTGTTCTGCTTCTTTCTTTTACTCTGCCAGCAATTTCCCAGGATGCCGGACATATTGATAAGGAAGCTGTCGAAAAAGTATTCCCAAAACGGCCATACTCGCCTTATGCAGGACGAAACTATCCTACTCGACCCTTTTTCGGCGACACGCACTTGCATACATCGATTTCTATGGATGGAGGTGCAGCCGGTTGCCGATTAGGGCCTAAAGAAGCCTATCGGTTTGCAAAAGGAGAGGAACTCACTGCCTCCAGCGGTCAGCAAGTCAAACTCTCACGACCTCTCGATTTTTTGGTTGTTGCTGATCATTCGGACGGAATGGGATTTTTTCCGCTTCTGTTTTCAGGAGATCCAAAAACTCTTGGTTATCCGCAAGCTCGAAAATGGTATGACATGATTCAGGAGGGTAAGGGAGTCGAAGCAGCTCTAGACATCTACTTTAATCTTGGCAAAGGCACTATTTCCAAAGGACTCCTTCCGGTTCCTGGCACCTCTGCATATCGGGATGCGTGGCAACAAACAATCGACGCAGCAGATGAGGCGAATGATCCAGGTCGATTCACAGCATTTATTGGTTATGAATGGACTTCAGGCACAGGTGGTAACAACCTGCATCGCAATGTTATTTTTCGTGACAACGGAACCAGGGCAAGCCAGGTCGAACCACTAACTGCTCAGAAGCCACACGGCAGCGATAATCCACGCGACCTCTGGAATTGGATGGCTGCATATGAACAGAAGACAGGCGGTAATGTGCTTGCTATCGCTCATAACGGTAATGGAAGCAACGGACGGATGTTTCCGATCATCGAATCATTCACAGGAAAAAAAATTGATCCAACATATGCGGAAAATCGCAGACGTTGGGAACCGCTTTATGAAGTAACGCAAATGAAGGGAACAAGTGAAACGCACCCGTTCCTTTCAACCAACGATGAATTTGCCAATTTTGAAATCTGGGATAAAGGGAATCTTGATGTGAGCGCCGCAAAGAAGCCTGAAATGCTGGAATTCGAATATGCTCGGTCCGCATTCAAGAATGGTATGAAAATGGAAAAGGAACTCGGTCTCAATCCTTACAAATTCGGACTCGTCGGGTCCACAGATTCGCACACTGCGCTTGCGGCAGTTGAAGAGGACAACTTCTTCGGCAAGACTTCCGGCTCAGAGCCAAGCCCGACGCGAGCAGAACATCCTTTCATAGAAAACAAGGATACTGGAATCACAGTCATGGGCTGGGAAACAACGGCATCGGGTTATGCCGCGGTATGGGCAACTGAGAATACGCGTGAGGCAATCTGGGATGCCATGGAACGTCGTGAAACTTATGCCACCACCGGTACACGTATGATTGTGCGCTTTTTTGGTGGCTGGGACTTCGAAACAAAAGATGCGGTAAACCGTTTGCCGGCTCAAATAGGCTATACCAAAGGCGTACCTATGGGCGGTGATTTAAACAAAGCACCAAACGGAAAGGCTCCCACATTTCTGGTTGCTGCTCTGAAAGATCCGATCGGCGCAAATCTCGATCGTATTCAAATCATCAAAGGGTGGGTGGATTCAAAAGGCCAGGCTCATGAAAAAATCTATGATGCTGTATGGAGCGATTCAGCAACCCGCAAACCGGATGCAAGCGGAAAGTTACCCGCAGTCGGCAATACTGTGGATGTTGCGAATGCAACATGGACAAACAACATCGGTGACTCTGAGCTGATTACAGTGTGGAAGGATCCCGACTTCGACGCCTCACAGTCTGCTTTCTATTATGCTCGCGTGCTGGAAATCCCGACTCCCCGTTGGACGGCTTATGATGCCAAATTCTTTCAGCTTCAGCTTCCAAAGGAAGTTCCGATGACACAGCAAGAACGCGCATACACTTCGCCAATCTGGTACACGCCATAATTGCCGCCTTATCGCATTAGGACCAAAGTCCTATATGAACGCCCGTTCTGTTATGCGTATACTCATACATGAATATGAATACCAAACGTCTCAGAATGATTTTAATCGTATGTTCTGCTTTTATGTTTATGACAGCAGTCGAAGTTATTTCCCAACATGAAGATCCACACTGGGGTTATGAAGGTGAAGCTGCGGACTGGGGAAAGCTGTCCCCAAAATGGTCGGTCTGCACGAAGGGACAAAACCAGTCACCTATTGAACTAGACAAAACTTCGAACGAAATGAAAGCCAACTTTAAGCCTGCGAGATTGAAGATTATCCAACAAACGCCCATAACTGATGCAATCAATAACGGGCATACGATTCAGGTGAACTACAAAGAAGGGGACACGCTTACAATTGGTGAAGAACAATTCCAGCTTTTGCAACATCACTTTCACAGCCCCAGTGAACATACAGTCCGCGGAAAACATTACCCAATGGAGATGCACTTCGTACATAAGTCGGCTGATGGAAAGTTGGCTGTGATAGGTGTCTTTATTGAAAAAGGGAATCACAATTCAGCCTTTGATTCAATTTGGTCTAATTTGCCAAAATCCAAAGGCATGAAAAGCAATTTTGAAAACGTAGCAGTGGATATTAGTAAGCTGCTTCCCTCCGCTAAAACCACATATCGCTACAACGGATCACTAACCACTCCATCCTGCTCAGAGGATGTAAAATGGATTGTCATGCAAAGTCCGATTCAACTTTCGGAGAAGCAAATCCAGGCGTTTCAAAATATTATCAATCGCAACAACCGTCCAGTTCAGCCACTGAATGGACGTCCGGTCGTGACCGATTCTGTTGAGATCAGTGCGAGGGAATAGATCGGGAACGTTTGTAAACAATCGCGACATTTAGTTCGCGATTGGTGCCTCTAAACTTGTCATATCCTGTTTCGGCTAAAATGAAATCCATAAGAACAAGCCGTGGAAGAACTCTGGCCGCATCCTCAAAATTCTCTTTTAGCTCGGCAAATGATTTTGGATCCATTGCGTACAGGTCGCGCAACTTGTTTTTAATCTGAGCGTGAGTAATGACCTGACCCTCAATCTGATCCTGAGGAATTCCAAGAATGTAACTTGCCGCTTCCCCCACTTCAATCATTCTTAGTTCTTGTTGGCCTTTTAGGATCTTCGTTTGATGTTCACCGATGATGTCTTTTACTTTCTTTAAGTGTTCCGTCGAAGCCTGCGTAAAGGTTTCCGCCTTTTCGTAAAACTCATCCCATGCGACCTTGTAACCAGTCGCTAAATCCGCTGTTTCATATTTCCCATTATTGTTTTTCACAAACTCGGTCGTACGACTTCCCAAATCAACAACAGCAAACCCTTGCGCTCCTGAGGTTGCAGCTTCATAGGCATAGATTGCTTCTGCCTCGCCAGTAAGGACTTCCAACTCGATCCCTTGCTGATTGACCTGTTGCGATATCGATTTGATATTTTCTGCTTCGCGAAAGGCGGCTGTAGCAATTGCATAGAGTTTACGTGACTGAGTTCTGCGCTCGCATTCATCCTGAAATTCTTTAAGCAGAGATTTAATTTCTTCCTGTTTTAGGTCTGAGATGATCTTTTTGCCGGATTTCTTTTCTGAGTTTTTTAGATCGTCGCCTACTCCAGCTGTCTTTCGTACATCAACATATTGGTGATACTCTCCATTTTTTATTTCAGCCACAATAAATTTGAATGTATTGCTGCCCATATCAACCGCACAAATCAAACCGGTATCACGAAGACTACTTTTATCTTCCGCATAGACAATGCTGGAAATTAGGAAAATGACGAGAGGGATAAATACTTTCAATTTGAAACCGTAATCGCGAAGGAGTCACATGTAAAAGTGTTGCCGTTGTCATCGACGACGCTATGGATCACGTTAAATGTTCCGGCAGTTTGAAAAATATGTTGAACGTTGCGGCCTTGAGTGGATGATCCATCACCGAAGTTCCAATGAAACTCAACACTTTCGCCCTCCGGAATATCGCTCGTATCTAAAAACAACACTGTTTGACCTACGGCCGGAGTACTATTGTTTACAGTCATATGACAAACGATTCGACCTCCACCAACTTCGACTGTTGTTTCACCTGAAAATCCATCATCAGTTGTTGCTGTCACAGTAGCACTTGCAGAAGTATTCAATGTATCGATCGCAACGCCATTGCTATTCGTACGGAGCGTTCCACCATTCGATTGCAAGGATCCTTCCGTTGTGGAGAATTCAACACCAATACCTTCCAGGGGAGTCCCACTAAAATCCGTAACAGCGGCACTGATCACCGAAGTTCCGCCACCATCAGGTAACGTTGCTGGTATAGCGGAAACAAATACCCTTTGGTCTTCATTATCAGCAACAGTAATTGTGATACTGGCTTCAACACTTCCAGACGTTGCAGTGACAGTGACATCGCCGCTATCAAAGGACGCAAAGAATGTACTTGTCGCAGTACCATTCACAAGATCTACAGAATCGGGTGAAACGCTTCCTGCCTCGGTGATGCTAAACGTGACTCGCGTGCCGTCAGGCAATGGAGTTCCATCCTCATCCGTGCCTCTTACAGTTAGCATTGATGAACCATTGAATGGAATCTGTTCCGGATCTGCAGTAAGAATGAGTCGCGATCCTCCTGGAGCTATGGGCGTTCCAGAGCCGCACGAGAAACTGAGCAGTATTGCAATCGCTCCAACCAACGCAAAAACATAACGCATATAACAAAGAATATAACACCTCATTAAGACTGAAGCATTGCCCTCTGTGTCTTTGCGGTTATAGCGTTATAATGTCCCGAATGGAATCCTACGACCGCGAAGTCACCACAGATCTTAAAGATACAACGCCTGACAAACCCCGAGGTATGCCGCTCCATCGCAGAATCCTGATCGGGCTTCTTGTGGGTGTCACAGCAGGATTGATTGTCAATGGAGCTTTCGGCGGGGAAAATCCATCTGTCGTTTGGATCATTAGAAATATTACCGAACCAATCGGACAACTCTTTTTACGTCTCCTATTAATGACTGTCATCCCTCTCGTTTTTTCTTCGCTGGTTGTTGGCGTCGCAGGAATCGGAAACATCCGCAAGCTTGGACGAATCGGGTTAAAGACTTTTGTATACACAATCATCATTTCCGCAATCTCAGTCATTATCGGCATAACAGCCGTTAATTTTATTAAGCCAGGAAAACGAGTCGATCCAGCTACAGCGCAGGCATTGGAACAGCGGTATGGAACTGATGCAAGCAAGCGTGTTGAAGATGCGAAAAAACTATCGGCGAACGATTCGGCACTTATGACTGCTGTAAAAACTTTGATTCCCGCAAATCCAATTGCATCGATTGCAAGCGAAACTCCAAACATGCTTCACCTGATGGCATTTGCATTGATTATCGGAATTGCCATCACGCTGATATCACCGGAGGTAACTGCGCCATTTGTGGGTGCACTTGATGGTTTGTTCAATGTCTCCACGAAAATTATCGATCTTGTGATGAGGTTTGCGCCGTATGCGGTGGCATGTTTGTTATTTAACAACGTTGCACGATTCGGGATGGATTTGCTGCAGGCACTTGCATGGTTCTTCTTCACTGTAATTGCAGGCCTGGCGATTCATATGTTTGTGATTTATTCAATTTCAATATCAATGTTGTCGCGCATTTCGCCCATCGAATTTTTCAGGCGTATTAAGACTGTCATGCTGACAGCATTCTCAACATCTTCTTCGAATGCAACCCTTCCAACTGCCCTGCGAGTCTCAGAAATGAATCTGGGAGTACCACGCGAGATTAACAGCTTTGTTTTAACTATCGGTGCCACTGCCAATCAAAATGGCACAGCACTCTATGAAGGTGTTACCGTACTTTTCCTGGCTCAACTTTCAGGAGTCGATCTTTCTTTATCTACGCAATTGATGGTTGCTTATCTGGCAATTCTTGGTGGGATTGGTACCGCCGGCGTTCCTTCGGGCTCTATTCCATTCATCATCGTTGTGTTAACTCAAATTGGAGTGAACCCTGCATTGATTGCAATCGTTCTAGGCTTGGATCGGATCTTAGATATGTGCCGGACTACATTAAATGTCGTGGGAGATTTGACGGCTGCAACCTACGTCGCACGATCCGAAGGACATAAACTCTTACCTGCAGAGACTCAAAGATAGCATTCGACCGAATGCTTTTAGACTCCTCAACTTCCTCCGTTGTATCCGATTGTCACCTTGCCGTTTTCCAAAATGACAGGAACTTCGCGAACGCCTTTCGTCAATTGAAGCATCTGAGTTAATGAGTCTTGACTCTTTTTAACATTGATATAGCGAAACGGTTTGCCACTTTTCTCGTAATCCTTACGAGCGTCGCTCGTATAGGGTCATGTATCTTTGCCAAAAATCAATGTGACTTCATCCATCTCTCACCTCCACGTATTCTTGCGCCCGCCCAAGCAGGGGCGGGCTGGATCCTCTTACATCATTCTTTCCCCCGGCTTACGCCGGGGGCTATCCCGCATCGCGCATCCCGCATCACTTCATCCGTTCCTCAAATACTTTGCGTGCTTGCTGAATCATATCCATCACATGTTTCTTTTCCCAATCTGCATTGTAATCAGGATGTTTTTCAGCAGATTCTTGAATACGGTCGATCCATTTTAAAAAATATGCCGCATCTTCTGCGGAGCGAACTGGTTTTTCGGCCACAGTGATGTAAATAGGGCTCGTCGTTGCATATGGATATAGATCCAGAACGGGATCGATTGCTCGATCGCTCCATGTGCGCAACACGAGCCAGCCACTTTGATCAATATTGATGCTTCCAGTTGCATCACCCGCCATTTTGTCTTCCGAAAGTGTGAGCTGCTTGATTGGCTTACCATTAAAAACGATTTCGAGATGATCCATTGGAACGATTGACCGCATCGCGCTATCAAATTTCAATTCGTGTGAGCCTGCAGGAAGTTTGATTTCATCACTTGCTGATTTACCGTTCACCTTGAATCCTAACAACGCGCTGTTTGTTGCAAAGGTGTGTCCGTTCTTCAGTCCGTTCATCCAGGAGTCAGCATTCAACGAACCATCCAATTGGACATATGCGCGATTGGTTCCAACTGGACCTCGAAGTGATGCATAATTTGCCATTGCATCTGTACCGCCACCGGTAGGAAGCCGGAAACCACAATTCAGAAGTCTGTACCACACATGAGCTGTTGCAATATGATCACTGAAACTGACGCCTTCGTAATAATCCACTTTACCAAGCGCTACATCGATAGGAAGCGCATTTGTTAATTTCTCTTCTTTTGCAGGATCCGGATCCCAATCCCACGGATGAACGTAACCAACAAGACCTCCTTGCTCATGAGCCAAATCGGCAACATCAGCATTTGTTGGATACAAACTGGCTGCTCCAGTGTTTATGTATCCGGCATAATCCGGCATCACATAGAATTCCTTAAGGTTTGATAATCCTAAATGCCCCCAGTAACTTGTGTGATATTCCTGAGCATGCAAAAGAAGCGTATCCTTCGTTGAAGCCGGATCCGGCTTCCCTGAAAAATATGCCATATCCGGGACGCGTTGTTCTTTGTTTACGACAAGATTGTTCACAACATTTAGATTCTCTGCTTTCGCTTGTGCAACCATGGACTGCGGAACATTCCTGTACGTACCTGCATAATTCATATGAACGTGCAAATCACCGCTGTACCATTTTCCAAATCGATCGGGAAGAACATGTGGCTGCAATCGGAATTCAGTTTGCTTTGTTTCCCCCGAAGCGACATCAACATTTTGCTTGATGACCCGATGCTCCAAACCACTTACAATTTCAACAAGCAGTTTTCCTGCAGGAACTGATACTGATGAATTCCCATGTGTGTGGAAGTAATGTACTTCAAAAGGACGGACCGCTCGATCGAAACCATCATCTGCATGCATCCAGGCATCATCAGGAGCATAGGCTCTTTGATCGTCCCCTGTTACTGAAACCCTGGCGCTGAATGGATTTCCTTTAGAATCCTTTACTGAAATTTTCAAAGTACCCATCGGTCGAAGCCACTTCCGCTGCTTTGAAATAATTTCACGCTGTTTACCGCCGGGAATATTCATAACCCAAAGTGAGGTATTTCCATTTCGATTTGAAATGAATGCAATATTGCGAGAATCACGCGACCATCTGGCCGCCGTATTGTCATATTCACCGTAGGTTAACGGAAATGGATCACCACCTTCAGGAGTCATGATCCAGATTTGATGCCAGGGACGACCGAGGTAGGAACTATATATGATACGTTTTCCATCCGATGACCAATCGGGTTTGGCTTTCCATGTTGTTTCTTCAAAGCGGATTTCGCGCGGCTCCGCACCCTTTTCAGCTTTCATTCGCCAGAAACCGCCCGATCCATAATATTTTTCCCGGTTCGTAATGAAGATCAACTCAGTTCCATCCGGTGACCATGTCGGACTGATTTCGTGATCGAAAGGACTGTAGTAGTAGCGCGTAATCTTGCTGCGTCTTTCTTCTGTCAGCTGCTCGATTCGATCGAGCGATCCGCTTTTGATATACGCAAGAAAGAGATGAAAACGTTTATTGTGTTGCGTCGAAACAAATACAATTCGAGATCCATCAGGCGACCATCTCGGTTCAACATTAACAGCCCCACCGCTTGTGATGGGTATAACTTTTCGGGTTCCAACGTTCAGCAGTTGAAGTTCAACTGCATCCTTATCGTATCTTGTAAAAACGATCCAATTTCCATCCGGTGACCAATCAGGTTGATAATCGTAGCCCGGACCCGCAGTCATTTCTTGGGCAACTTCTGAATCTAACTTCTGGATCCAAAGTGACCCATGCATGGAATAAACAAGAGCCTTGCCATCCGGAGACCAGCTCACATAAGAAGGGCCGGTTGTGACCTGCGGCAAATACATTTCCCGGTAATAGTACGAGTGAGGAACATCAATTTGTTTGAGAACGGCCTCTCTTGCCGCAAAAAGTAGGCATGGATATAGAAACAAAAAAATTGCTAGTTTTTTCATGCGTGCATGATACCACCGTCAGGAAATGGAGGGTAGAGGATGGAACAGCAGAGACGCTAAGTGTTAATCCGCGGCTTTTTCTGAAGCTTTGGCAAGTCCGGCCATAGAAATACTTCGGCGCGGGGCGCGCAACAATGCTAATTCAAATTCTTGCTGAGCTTCCTGGAAGCGGTCTGACTCTAACAACATCTCAGCTAACAATTCATGTGATGGTTTCACAGGCATCGGAGGACCAAATTCGAAAGTCATCGCGTCTTCTTTAGCAGTCGCTTCTTTCATCAAACGAAAAGCATTCTCTTTCTTACCTTGTGCATTCAGAATCAAAGCATGAAGCTCAAGTTCCATAATCTGAGCCGCTTGAAGTTCCGCAGGACTCATGTCACTTGAATGCGCTTTGCAATCCTGACTCCCGGATTTTTTCGTTTCCAAAGTTAATGCATCCTCGATTTGTTTATGATAGACGATCGCATCGTCAATCTTTTTTTCGCGTATAGCTGACCATCCTGCCGCAAATATGTCAGCAATATCTACAGTCATGGAATCGGCATGAGGTTTTACAGGTGATTTCGCAAGTTGAAAAAATGACGTTTGACTTTCAATTACATAGGCAGCGCGCATTGCAGAAAGATGCCATCGAGCGCGGCCATATGCTCCAGGTGCTTTATCTGAATCTGCTTCCACTTGTTTAAACAACTTCAAGGCTTCCTCGAATCTACCTTTCTGCAAAAATGAGTATTGCAGCCAGTATGCGGCATGATAGCTTGTTTCTTTCGAAGCCTTCCATGATGCTTGATTGGAAGACTCGACTTCATCCCACATTCCAAGAGCCAGAAAAATATGCGAAGGCATATGGAGCGCATGGACAGCATCAGGAGCGATCTTAGCGTATTCACGCGCGGCGCGAAGTCCAAGCGGCGCATGTGTTGGATCATCATAGGAATGAATAAGATAATGAGCAGCACCGGGATGTTTTGGATTCTTTGCGAACACTTCTTCAACAACTGCAGCTGCCTTCATATAAACAGGAAACTCTCTGACATTTCCACAGGAACCAAGCAGCGCAAGGGAATAGAAACTTGCAGCTTCCAAATCGTCAGGATATTTTTTGTAGATTTTCTCCATCGCGTTCGCATACGCAACATCTCTTTGCTTCTTTTCTCCGTCTTCAAAAAGAATATCGACTGCGTTCATCCAATCTTTTTCTTTTTCAGTGGGAGTCTTCTGCAATCTTTGCTCTGGTGTTGGAGCCAGTTTGTTTAAAGCAGCAATAGCGCTTGCACGATCGCGTTCATTCCAGATTGGATGATTATGCGTCATCGCCTCGCCCCAGTAAGCCATCGCGAATTCAGGCTGGATCTGCTGCGCTTTTTGAAATGCAGAAAGAGCATCAGGATACTCAAAGCTATGAAGAAAAAGGACGCCTCGCAAAAATTCCTTTTGTGCTTCAGGTGATCCGGAAGTCTTAAAATCAATGTTTCCTAATTCCTCCGAAGCATGGCAGTAAGCTGCAAATAAATACAAAATTGCAATGATCACCATTGATCGTTTCATATTGATCTCCTTTATGAATTTTAACCGTAAAGACACAAAGATGCGAAGTTAGCGACGATGAATCTGTAGAGTTTTACCGCTCGCTAACAATTTTCCAAATTCTTCAGCAGGCAGAGGCGGACTGAACATATAACCCTGCATTTCCTGACAATGATGGAGATACAAAAAGAATAACTCGGTAAAAGTCTCTACTCCTTCCGCAATTACATTTAATTTAAGGTTATGCGCCATCTGAATAATCGACAACGTGATAGCGGCATTCTTAGAATTATTAGCGACATCGCGAATGAATGATTGATCAATTTTAACGCTATCGAACGGAAATTGCCTGAAGTAGTACAAGGATGAATATCCCGTTCCGAAGTCATCCATTGAAATTCGGATACCCATCGCTTTCAGTTCATTCAAAGTTTTAGCCGTAGCTACTGAATCTTTAACAATACTGCTTTCAGTCAATTCGATTTCTAATAATTCCGATAACAGACCGGTATTTTTTAAGACTTGTTCCAATTTTTGTAAAAGTTTCGGTTCGTTGAACTGGCGCGGAGATAAATTTACAGAGACCCGGAAAGTGGAGAAGCCTTTTGCTCGCCAGATGCGAGCCTGTTTGCATGCTTCCGAAAGAATCCATTCTCCAGCTGAAAAGATAAGCCCGTTTTCTTCCATGATCGGAATAAATTCGGAAGGCGGAATAAATCCTTCTTGTGGATGCTTCCAGCGCATTAATGCTTCTGCGCCGACAATTTTCCCTGATGTTAAATTGACTTGCGGTTGGTAATAAACCAGCAGTTCCTCATTATCAAGCGCCCGCCGGACTCCTGCTTCAAGATCGATTTTGCGCGAAACAACTTTGTTGTGTTCATCGTGATAGATTTGAAGCAGATTTCCACCTTGACGCTTTGCAGAGTACATAGCCATTTCGGCATTCTTAATCAATTTATCAATTTCTGAACTGTGTTCCGGATAAATTGAAACGCCAGCACTCGCTGTCAAAAATACCTGATGAGTTTCCAGCGTAAACGGACGGGCAATCGTTTCAAGGATTTCGTTTCCAAGAGCCTCAATACCTTCTTTGTCAAAGTCTGTTAACAGGAAAGCGAACTGATCTCCTGACAGACGAGCTACCGGAAATCGTCCGGAGGAGTGCGTCACGAGACGCTCGGCAACAAATTTCAAAAGAATGTCTGCAAATGAATTTCCGAGCGATTCATTAACACGCTTAAAACGATCGACACCGACTAAAAGAATCGCAACTTTTTTCGTTTCGTCTTTCTGATCCAGAAGTTGATTAAATTTTTCGCGGAGGAGCATCTGATTAGGAAGGCCTGTGAGTGCATCAAAGTGGATGAGTTGATTCAGCTTTTCTTCGGCAATTCGAATTTCGGCTGCATATCGGTCTTCAATAATCGCCCTTCGCGCGAGCCGGGCGTTCACAGTACGCACCAGTTCATCACGCTTAAACGGCTTCGTCAGATAGTCATCGGCGCCTAGATTCATTCCTTCACGAACTTGATCTTTTTCGCCACGACCCGTTAGAAAAACAAATGGGATTGAGGCCGTGGCTGCTTCATTTCTAAGCTGATTTAAAACACCATAACCATCAAGCTCCGGCATCTGCACATCGCAGAGGATAAGATCTGGAAGCTCTCTGCGCGCAAGTTCAACAGCAACGAGTCCATTTTCTGCAACAATCGCTTCATAATTTTCAGCCGAAAGCATCGCCGCAAGACTGGTTCGAATTGGTTCACTATCGTCTACAATCAGGATCTTTTTCTGCCGATTTTCTGGCATTGAGCCCCCGCTCATTTTTTCCGCTATTTTAGTTCGCTTTATCAAAAATTACTAATTCTAAGGTGTTGTAATTTTATTGCCGACAAATCTACGAAGTAAATGTCGCCCAAACCATTTCCTGGACCTCTTAGTTTTTGCATTAATTCAGAATAATTCAAACGACTTGAAAAAGATGGTGCATTGAATCCTTTTGAGCTTGTAAAAAAGAAATATTTACCATCGGGTGAAATTTGTGGTGAAAATTCATACCCTGGTGAATTGATAGCATCACCTAAATTGGTCGGAGTCGTCCATGTACCATCTTTGTTATAGCTAATATAGAGATCAAATGCTCCTTTCCCTTCCGGTCTGCCTGCCATGATAAAGAGGAACTTTTGATCCGGTGAAATCCAGGGTTCGTATTCATCATATTTAGAATTGACTGGCTCTCCAAGATTTTCTTCTTTTTCATATTTTCCGTTTGTGAATTTGCACCGATATATATCGGTCTTACCGATGCCACCTTTTCTATCCGAACCAAAGTAGATTGTTCCATCTGAAGCGATCGTTGGATACCATTCATTGCCATCACTATTAATCGGGGCTCCCGGATTTTGCGGTTCGCTCCAGCCGGTTGAAGTTCGATCCACGTACCAGATATCAAGATCTTCCTTTTTCACATTCTTCAATGGACGATTTGAAATAAAGTAAAGCCGTTTGCCATTTGCAGTTATGAAAGGATCAGCATCTGAATATTGACCAGAAAACGGTGCGACCTCAGGCTCACTCCATCGGCCATTTTTATATAAAGATACGACAATCGTCCAGAAGCTGAAGTCAGGCATGTTTTTGAGGAAATAAAGTTCGGATCCATCAGGAGTAAACGAAGGATGAGATTCGTGATCCCCTTGAGAAATAACCCCAGGAGCAAACACTTCAGGCACAGGTACAGGTTTTGATGAACCATATGGGCTCAAATTCTGATCTGCATGAGCAGAAAGAAAGAAGAGAATAGCAATCAAGCCGCAGAGTAATTTTCCCATGGTTCCTCCTATCTTACATCGTTGTAGGGGCGGGTCTAAGACCCGCCCGCTACTTCGAACCTTAAAGAAAACTCAAACAATGTTGAAAGGATGAATGTAAAGGAGGAATCGGGTATGCCTCAGATTAATTATTTGGCTGTAGTCGTTGCAGCAGTTTCTAGTTTTGTCCTGGGTGGATTGTGGTATTCACCTTTGTTGTTTGAAAAGGTATGGATGCGCGTGAACGGCTTTACTGCGGAAGAAGTTTCAAAATTTAATCGCGGAAAGATTTTCGGAATCTCATTTGTTTTGACTTTAATTATGGCGTTGAATCTTGCGTTCTTTTTGTCCGACGGTAAAACGGATCTTGCCTGGGGTGCAACAGCCGGCGCACTCGCAGGACTTGGCTGGGTTGCATTGTCCTTCGGTGTTATCGCATTATTCGAAAATCGCTCCTGGACTTACATTTTGGTAAATGGCGGTTATCAAGCAGTTGCCTTTACGATCATGGGCGCAATCCTGGGAGCCTGGCGCTAACGTTTCATGGTTTCACCTTATGAAATAAGTTTCATAAGGTGGAACGCACCTTTTTATTTTTCTCTGCGCTTTTTTACCAATACAGAGTTTCCAAAACCAAATGTAATTCGGCTATCTCCTTCCTTACGTATAATAGAATTAGAATGCAATTTGCCGTCTAATCACACTTATCAACGTGTTATACGGCCACTTGCCGTATAATCAGTAGTTGAACTTGCGTAACAAAATTCAATATGACTAAGTTCTTCTTGATTCCCATAATGCTTTTGCTAAGCGAGATTCTCATCGCCGCATCATGTCAAGGACACTTGGACAACTTACCAGAAGGGTGGGTGTACTTGCCCGAAGATTGTATAGATTCCTCCTGCGGCTTTTACTTCGACACAAATTCAGGAGCAAGGCTAACTTATGACATTGGTTTTACGTTTGTCGTTGGCAAATGGGCTGAAGGAAAGACTGTTTCAGAACGAGATGGCCTTGCAAATACAAATATCTCTCTTGCACTTGAAGGTTCGTCCGAAAAGGGCTGCCTAATACTAAGTGTAGTGACGCAATCACACGATGAGTATCCCGAACATGCGGCAAATTATAAGGCGTGCTATGAAAATAGTAACGATTTTGACCGCATCGCGCAGCTTTAGAAAGAATGCCAGGGTGTCGCCAGGTGATGATAGTTGGTGTCAAGGTCCAATGACCAAAACGCAATATTCATCATTGAACGTTGGAGATTCGTATTGGCAAGTTCTATCTTCAAGCGGCCCTCCTAAACATGGCCAGTTCATAAAAGGAGGTTTTGAGTTGCAATATAGCCAAGTACCTGAAGAACGCCCATGTGAATCATGTGCAGCATACGGTTTCTATCTTGGTTTTGATGATCGTGGTATTTTACGGAAAAAAAATCGTGGGCGGCTATGGTTTGAGTAATGACGCAAGCCCTACAACTCAGTTCCACCGGACGCTCACCGCGTCTTCGCTTCGCTCATCCGCGGATTCGCGCCGGTGAATTCCAGCGTTGGGGCGCACTTATATGAAACAAAAGCTAAATTCAATTGAATTGGCTCAAGAGGTTCAAGATTCGCGTCGGGTTTTTGAAAATGCTGGTCTTGAATCAGTAAACAAAACGACGAATGATCGGATGCCTCTTTCCAATGTGGTAGTTGCGCAGCCTTGGACCGATCGATTTCAGCTTTTCGTAATTGTGGCTATTTCAATTGTTGTTATTCCCCCATACGTAGCCTTTTTGGTCTATGCTATTTATCGAATCCTTCGATTATTATTTTGAAAATAGTTTTATGAGTTCGCCTTACAAAAATTGCAGCGGACACGCTGAACTCCGAGCTTTCACGGCTCATAAATTATTGTGAAATCCAAAAGCAAACAGTCCCCGATTAAATGCCCGTATTGTCGTTCAGCTATTGATGCTAAGACACAAACCAACCGATGCGTAAGATGTCATGCTCTTTACCATACTAATTGTTGGACAGAATATGAAAAGTGCAGTACTTACGGCTGTAAAGGCAAGAAAAAGGAACCTAGTCGTAAGCGTCGATCATTAAGAAAAGAGGTTGCCGACAAAAACGAGGTTGGAAGGAATGATCCCTGTCCTTGTAAATCTGGACGAAAATTCAAAGTTTGCTGCTTACCAAAGCAACCGATAGTAACCGAACTTGTTCGCCGTCCCCACACTCTTGAAAGAGATAGTGTTAGATTTCCGCGTACTTGGACTAAACGCGGTGCGGGCAATACGTAAGTATATTCGCGCCGAGCAAGTCATTGCGGCCCGACGCCTCCTGCGCTTCTTCAGGTCCCGCTTTGCAATCCGCTAAAATCCAATTTTGAAAAACAAAATATAAATCGGCTATCATCTTTGTGTTGGAATCAAGCTTAGCAAAACATGCGCCTTCATTCGGCGCAGTTGAACTCCGGCGTTAGGCGTTTCGGGAGCCGATCGTGACCATCACAACAGCGTTGAGAAACTTGCTTCGTCCGGTGCGTGATATAGGCCTCACGGTGCTGACCTTAAACCGCGGTGTTCCGACAACCGTGAACGGTGTCAAGATGCGCGTCGATGCGCGTACGCGACCCTATTTTCTAGCCTCCTATGATCCTGGCGTTACGGCTTGCTTGCTAGAGACTGTACGAAGCGGCGATGAGTGCTGGAACGTTGGGGCAAACGTGGGCATACATGTGCTCCAACTTGGCAGGCTAGTAGGGCCCAACGGCAGGGTTATCGCCTTCGAGCCCAATCCGGAAGCGCTTGCTCTCCTCCGCCGAAACGTCGCTCTCAACGAATACACCGACAGAGTTGAGCTAGTACAAGCTGCCATTGGGCAACATCCAGGCACCGCAGACCTGTTTATCGCCGGTGCAAATCCAATGGCGCGCCCCAATAAGCCCAATCCGCTTCTTCCGCGAACTCGTAGCATTCCAGTGCCCGTAACTACTCTAGATGAGTTCATAGCTAACCGACCCGCGCCGCCGAAGTGTGTCGTCATGGATATCGAGGGCTGGGAGATAGGGGCACTGCTCGGGGCCGGCTCAATACTGCGGCTTAAGCCGCTTCCCCTGATCCTTGTCGAACTCCATCCTGACGCGTGGTCCTGGTCCGGTCACTCTCGCGAACAACTTGAAGACCTGTTGCGCCTGCATGGTCTTCGAGCAGTGCCGCTCTCTGGCCAACAAGACGTCCTCGCACAATACGGACAGGCTCGCCTTGTTGATGCCAAGAACGCCTAACCCCTAGCAATCCACTCAGGCCGATTCACTTATAATTGTTGAATGAAAATACGCTACCACTTACTTTTTCTTCTTCTTATATTCACGCTAGTTTTTAATCTTGCACTCTCTCCTTCCGATTTGGATTCGTTAGTCGGACGTTCGATGACGACCTTCGAAGTGCCCGGGTTGAGTCTGGCCATCGTGAAAGACGGAAAGGTAGTTGTGGCCAAAGGTTATGGCGTACGAAAAATCGGGTCAACAGATTTGGTAGATGCACAAACACTTTTCGGAATTGCATCCAACACAAAAGTCTTTACAGCGGTTGCACTCGGCTTACTTGTCGATGAAAAGAAAATTGAATGGGATTCGCCTGTAATCCGATATCTTCCGTCTTTTGCAATGCATGATGCCTGGGTAACTCGACAGTTGACTGTGCGGGATCTGCTGGTTCATCGCAGTGGATTAGGACTTGGTGCTGGCGATTTATTATGGTGGCCTCCTTCTACATATAACCGAAAAGAAATCGTCCACCGAATCCGGTTTATTCCACCGGCAACAAGTTTTCGAAGTGCATATGCATACGATAACGTTCTGTATTCGGTCGCAGGTGAAGTGATTGAGGCCGTTAGCGGAAAGACATGGGAAGAATTTGTAACCGAAAGAATCATTCGAAAGGTTGGCATGATTAACAGCACTGTTACCCATTCTTCCGCAGGACTCGGAGAGAATGCTGCAACAACTCACGCTCGTGTTGATGGTGTTGTGCGTCCGATTCAACCATTTCTCAGCGATATAACAAATCCTGCAGGTGGCATCAATTCAAATGCAGAAGATATGGCCAAGTGGATGATCGTTTTGCTTTCAGAAGGAAAATTATCAGATGAATCACGACTGTATACGGAACAAACAGCGCAAGAGTTAGTTAAGTTTGTGACGCCGATTGCAATATCCGATCCGGAACCCGAGCTTGCTGCATTGAAACCTAATTTTTCAGGATACGCGTTGGGATTAGGCTTGCGTGATTACCGCGGTCACAAAATTATCACCCACTCCGGGTTACTGCCAGGATATGCTTCACGTGTTTTACTTGTTCCTGATCTTTCTCTGGGCATAGCAGTGTTGACCAATCAGGAATCAAGTGTTGCATATCAGTCGATCATCTATTCGATTTTAGATGATTATCTAAAAGCACCACCGACCGATTGGGTTGATACTTACAAGAAAATTGCGGATAGAGAAGCTCAAAAGAATAAGGAAAAAACCGGCACTCAAACGGCAGAGCGAAATGAGGCATCACGCCCGTCGTGCCTTTGGACAAATACGCAGGGACCTACGTTGATGAATGGTACGGTGAAATTGTTATCGCTGTTGAAGCAGAAAAAATGTCGATCAAATTCGTGCAGACCCCTTCTCTGATTGGCGATCTAGAACACTGGCAATACGATTCATTCGTAGCACGTTGGCATGATCGAGAATTGCGTGCGGACGCTTTCGTTACTTTTTCGCTAAACCCCGATGGTTCGATTGATCATGTATTGATGAAAGCCGTGTCTGACGAGACGGATTTTAGTTTCAGATTTCCAGGATCTTTATCTGAAACCCTTGAAAAAAGACTAGGGCTCTGTAGGCCAATCGCCGGCTACTGGAAACCGCGGATGAATTCCCATATAATTCAAAGGCTTCGGGCGGTTAGCTCAGCGGGAGAGCACTGCCCTTACAAGGCAGGGGCCATAGGTTCAAATCCTATACCGCCCATTAAGAATTTAAGATTTCAGATTTGAAAATTCAGAATAAATTGCGAAAATTCAATCTGAAATCTATCATCTGATCTTCAATCTCAATTTTACGGGGTCGTAGTTCAGTTGGTTAGAACGCCGGCCTGTCACGTCGGAGGTCGCGGGTTCGAGTCCCGTCGGCCCCGTTTCTATATTGAAGGCGAGCTTTAAACAGCTCGCCTTTTAATTTCTCAGATACCAAAATTATTACTTAACGGAATCTTGGAACGGATAAAATCGAATGACCATAAAACCAGGCGACGTAGTATTGATCGTTTTAAAACAAGATCAGCGCACAGGTAAATTGACTAAAGGAGTTGTCAAAGACATTCTAACGCGTTCACCAAATCATCCGCACGGCATCAAAGTTCGCCTGGAAGATGGACAAGTCGGACGTGTGAAACAAATCGTCGAATAAACTCTTACGTTCACTGCACCTTTTCCAGTTTTTGTTCACCGGCGTAAGTCCAGACTCCGTTGGTGCGGCGCATCTTAACGCTGCCTTTTACTTTAGAGCGATCCACTTCAACGATTTCGTCTGTGGGCTCCAGCCGTTGAAGGATCATCGTGCCTTCGACAAGAAGGTCAGCCGTGTCTCCTTCCATTTTCCCTCCGGAAATTTTAGCATCAACTAAACGAAGCGCCGGCCATTCCTGACGAACTTCAACCTGAAAAGTACTATCCGTAAAGTAGCCTAGATTTTTCCCTTTAAGCCATGGATCGTCTTTTGTGAAACAGAGCGCTATCGTTTTCGCCTTATCCGGTTTTGCTACGGCATCGATACAAGCTTTGTACGCTTTTCCTGCGTCTCCGCCATCCGCTGGCAAAGACGAAGCACTTACCCATGATTGCAATCCCCAAACTCATCAGAATACATAACCCAAACACAATTTTCTCGCGCATACTTTCCTCCGTTTCAACAACTATAGATGACATTCAATCAATCGTCACCACCTGTATAGGTGGAGGAAAGAGGCTTGAAGATAGAGGATTGAGAATTGATCATAGCGTTTTCCTGATATCCATTCTCAATCCTCTATCCTCATTCTCTTTTTACTACTGACTGTGTGCAATCTGATAATGACGGACGGTTGTAACGGGTTCTAGCAGAAATTCGGAATCGCGTGGAAGAGAATAGGCTTTTTCAATATCCTCTCCTACAACTTTTTTAATCGCGTCTCGCGATCCCCAGTAAGAAATGATGACAAATTCAACTGCCTCTGGTGTTGGGCGTCGAAGGATCTGAATTCCCATATTACCCGCAGCTGAAGTCATTTTTTCCACACCGTTTTCCTTTACATATTTTTCGTATGCATCAGCTTTTGCCACAGATACTCGGCCTTGCCATATCCTTGCGATTGCAGGTTTCATTGTTTGCGTTTGCACCGGTGTGGGCACAGCAAACAGTTGATAACAAATTCCGGCAATGACAATAACGGGAAATAACACCTTGACTATCTTCATTCTGACCTCCAATTCTCCATTTCAGTCTATGCAAATTCCCTTTCAAGACAACTGGTTTGATCAGAAAAAGAAAATGGTTCAACATAGAGTCGCGAGAACATCATGCTTTTGATTATCACTATTCTGTTGTTCACTGGCGCATTAATGAATGATTCACTGGCGGATACGCCGCTAAAATCATCATTTGATTTGCAGGTGTTTCAAGAACCAAGACCAATTGTTATTAATGGAAAACCGATACTTGTATACGAACTGCATCTTACAAATTTTGCTAAAGACGCGTTGACGTTGAAGTGTGTGTCGGTGTTTGACGCATCAACGGAAGCAAATCTGACGACCGTATGCGACGATGCGCTGTCCGGACGGATTGGATTGACCGCGGCAGACAAACGTACGATTCATCCAGCGATGCGAGCCGTTGTCTACCTGGAACTTGAAATTACCGCAAACACAAATGGCAATAAAACATCGAATCCAGTATGAAGATTTGAAGAGCTCTGAATCCAATGTTGTTGAAGGCGCTCAGATTTCATTGCAAAAGAATCCGCCATTAATTCTGAATCCTCCGTTAGCAGATGGTCCGTGGGCTGCAATTTATGATCCTTCATGGGAGCGTGGACATCGCCGCGTTTTTTATGCTGTAGATGGCAAGGCGCGCCTCCCTGGCCGATTTGCAATTGACTTCATCAAGCTGGATCAACAAGGCCGCTTCGCAGTCAACGACAACGATCAAGTGAGCAACTGGCACGGTTATGGCGCCGATGTGTTAGCGGTTGCTAACGCTCGCGTCGCTGCAACACGTGACAATATGAAAGAAAGCGCCACCGTTTCTGCCCACTCGAAGCAAAAGTTGGAAGATGCTACCGGCAACTACATCGCACTGGATCTCGGTAATGGTTACTTTGCGTTTTATGAACATCTCAAGCCAGGATCCATTCGAGTTAAACCTGGTGACACTGTTCAAAGCGGACAGGTGATTGCGTCGCTCGGATTCACCGGAGACTCTACCGGCCCTCATCTGCATTTTCATGTGGCCGATCGCAACTCACCACTAGCCGAAGGCGTTCCATATGCATTGAAGAGCTTCACTGTGATCGGCTCCTACACCACGCTTGATAAATTCGGTGAAGAACCCTGGAAGAACTCAACGAAATCTCAGCGAAAAGATGAATTCCCTGCATCGAAAGTTGTTGTTCTGTTCGATTAATCACTAGTGAGATTGAGGAATCGGCAGCGATTTTCAAACGCGAGAATAATGCGCGTCAGATGATCCAACGCCTGTCTGTAGTAAGCAGCTTCCAAAGGCGGAGGTCCGTGTTTATCCAGATATGCGCCATTGTCATCGATGACCAACTGTGGACTGAATTCGAAAGCAGAAGTAATTGCACGTTGAAGATCGGAATCGCTCAGCAGTTGTCGTGTGTTCGCTTCATCAACACCCTTGATTATTATTTTCTTGTTTAAGTTTTCTATCGCGATTTCTGGTTTTCCAAGCGGAGTATTTCCCATGTTGGAGATTGTAATTCCTAAAGTCTTCGGTTGCGCAAAGTAAGCATTCAGGCGAGTGTATCCGGATTGACTTTTTTTGTAATTACGAATTACGCGCGGATAGATTCCCACTTTGACACCATTGAATTCGCCTTCGATCCGCCAGATCGATATGACTCTCGCATACTTCTGAATCGCTTTTACGTTTTCTGAATTCGACAATGCTGACGGAAGATCCGTTTCTTCGGCAATCCGTTCCGGTAACTGATCGACACGGTCCAAATATTTCAAACCTAACGATTCCGCAATCAATGGAAGGTTTTTTTTGAATTGAGACTGACGCCGTATCTTAAAAAATAAAGTCGCGGCCATGATGAGGATAGGAATTACGTACCATAGCCAATCCATTGAAGAAAAGTCTACACCAGAATTTCGTTTGTCAGATTTCAGATTGAAATTTTTGATTGCAGGATTGATAGAAATGCTAACTACAGGTAAAGCTTCGTAAGCGAGCTCCCTCATACAGAAAAAAATAAGAAAGAAAAGGAAATCATTAAATTTTTCATAAACTGTATTCAGTCCTGTTCAGTAAGCGGGCCATTGACAGGCATTTCAATCAAAACATCATTCAATTTCAATCCGAAATCTGAAATCCGAAATCTGAATTGCGGCCGGGCCGCTTAAGTCTTATTCGTTGCGCAATGCAATTACCGGATCAACTTGAGTCGCTCGCCAGGCCGGCACAAAGACAGCCAATAGTGTAACAATGATTAAGAAAGTAGAAGCGATCAGAATTGTCCAGGGATCATTCGGCGATACACCAACCAGCAAATACTGGACTGCCCGCATTGCAACAAATGCAAGGGGTGCACCAAGAACGAGTCCAAGCAATGTCTTCTTGATGCCGCTTGAAAACACTGTATTCAAAATCTTCCTGCGGGAAGCGCCCAATGCCATTCGAATTCCAATTTCATTCATCCGTTGATTTACAAGGAATGCCATTACACCATATAAACCGACGCCAGCCAGGGCCAAAGCAATTAAACCGAAGCCTCCAATGATCCCGGTTGCAACATCGTACAAACGCATCTTTCCGTAACGGATATGTTCTTCCAATGTACGAACATCCCAAAGTGGTACTTCCGGATCGATATTCAGCACCTGCGTGCGAACTGCTGCAATCATTTTTTTCGGATCGCGCATCGTTTGCACATGCAGCACCATATCGGGTCTCGGGTTCTGACTGAAAGGCAAATAAAAGCCTCGCATCGGCTTTTCTGCAGGCAGCGAAAACTTTGCCGTCTTTACGATACCAATCACTTCGACAGGTGTTGCCGTCGCATTGTCAAAACGGAACCGCTTACCGATAGGATTCTGTTTCGGCCAGTATATCGTTTGCCATTGCTTCATTAATAATTACAACGGGCTTGCTGCCTTCTCGATCATTTTCCGAAAATACTCTCCCTTGCAACAAAGGCATCCCTATAGTCTGAAAATAATCGGTAGAAACTATATTGAAGTATGCGTAATCTGTGCGATCGTTTTTACTCGGTCTGCCTTCAATAAAGACTTCATTCACACCATTTTGAAATCCGATCGGAAGGTAACGTCCCAATGCAGCTCTCTCCACACCAGGCATCGTTGCGCACTCGCTCCAACATCTGCCGGTAGAAAGAAAGGCTTCTTGACTCATCGTATCCGATCAATTCTGTGTCAGTTGCCATGATGAGACGTCCTGCGGTTTGGATTCCGAGATCCTGCTGTGCGGCATTCTGAGTCGCGCGTAGAAAAAGGCCTGAGCAAACCAGAAGCACGAGCGAAACAGCGACCTGTACCACGACCAGCGCATCGCGCAATCTTTGCCGCACAGAGCCACGCGTAGAGGTCTTCCCTCCTTCCTTCAGCGTTCCTGCGAGATTAGCAGTGGAAATTCGGAGGCCCGGCATAATTGCTGAAAGCAAACCACTGAAGACAGCCAGAATCAGTGAAAATGTGAGAACTGTCGTATCGAGAGCGAAATTAAAATCCAACTTGAGATCAGTTGCAAAGCGGATATTGGAAAGCAAAAATAATAGCCAGTAAGCCAAAAATATTCCGGCGATCGCTCCGATGATTGAAAGCAGAAGACTCTCCGTTATTAGCTGACGAAGGATACGCCATCTTCCTGCTCCCAGCGCCAGCCGGATTGCGATTTCTTTTTGTCTGCCAGATGCACGTGCGTAAAAGAGTCCGGCAACATTCGCACATGCCGCCAGCAAAACAAGCCCAACAAGCGTCATAAAAACCAGTGCAAGTGGTGGCATGTATTGAGCTGCTGAGGGTTCCATTCGGGTACGAGGCTCAGGGTAAACAATCGCACGTTGTCCTTTATGAACATCTGGATATGCAGCTTCCAGTCGCGATGCTTGCAACGTTACTGCGCTTTGCGCATTCTCAAGACTGATACCCTCACGCAGACGTCCAATAAAGTTGAACTCGCTTCCTCTGCGTTGGGTAAAACTCTTTGAGTACTCAGGAGAAATAAAATCTGCACCTGTAACCGGGACAAACAGAGTTTGCTCCATTAACGAAGAATTCTCACTGAACTTCGCGGAAGCAACTCCAATCACTGTAAAAGAATTGCCGTTCAATCGAATGATCGAACCAACGACAGCTGGATCTGAGTTGAAACGCTTCTTCCAGAACTTGTACCCAAGTACTACTACATTTCCAGCCCCCATCCTTTGAGCTTCATCAGAAGTGAACTTTCTCCCGTGAGCCATTTTCACACCCAGCACATCGAAATAATTTCCGGAGACAAGTGAAAACATAATGCGTTCCGGATTTTGATTTGCGATTCGTAATTGCGCGGGAGTGATCTGAAATCCTGCTGCGTCAGCAAATACTGACTTCAGTGACCGGTAATCCTGATACACCATATAGGAAGGAGAGTATGGATAGCTCGTACCTTCTGTTAATCCCAAAGTGACAAGCCGGCTGGAGTCTTCCGCTCCTTGCAAAGGCCGGAACATAAGCGAGTACACAACACTAAAGATTGCTGTGTTGGCGCCAATCCCCAACGCCAATGCGAGTATGGCGAGAACTGTAAATCCAGGATTCTTTCTTAAGGCGCGCAAACCGAAACGAATATCTTTAGCTGGTGATTCCATGGGCTATCCCTCCATGATGCTATGTTGAAATACGGAGGATAGCGTGAGTAAGTTCAAACCGCATCGGAGCGCAGGCTTCCAGTCCGCAATTTTTCTTGCAGGCAGGATGCCTGCGGCCCGTAATGCGGACAAGATGTCCGCGCTCCCTATAAACCAAGGATGAGGAGCTTATTCGACTTGCCCTTCATCTGTAAACCAGTTGAATTCCAGGGTACCGCTTTGCCGTTTAAGTAGTATTTAGCGCCCGACGAATCTTTTAACTTCAAAATCATATTCCAACCGTCATCTTTGCTATTCAGAATGTATTCGATACCTTTGCCGGTTTTTGATCGAGAAAATGAAATGATATTTGCACCAACGGGCACATTTTCGATGCTTAGATCGTTCCAACCGCTGGGCAATTGTGGTTCGAAAATAATTGTCTTGTTGTAAGCATCCGGTTGAATTCCAAAAACATACTGGACAATTGGAACGACAATTCCGTAACCTGTCCAGGCCTGGGTGAAGTCACCATAATCCGGCATCATCTCCGAAATCGAACCGGGGATTACCCGATTGAATGTTTCAACAATTTTGTTTACATACCAAAGCGATTCATCGATGCGTCCATATTGAGCTTCAGCGACTGCTTGTACACCGGTAGAAATAGTCATCATTGCATTTCTTTCAACGGCCGCAAGGAATGGGCCGTATTCACCCACATTTTCTTTGCGGATCTTATCTAAGAGCGGCAGAGCTTTTTCTGCCGGAGCGATTCCAGTTTCTATTGGAGTATTGATGACCCAATTTTTGTTCGTGGTCCATCCTTTGCTTACGTCCGGCATTGCTGCAAATTTTTCCTTGAGTCGTTCGTAATAGGCAATGCGGTTTTTGTTTTTTTCCAGTTCATCGACGTCCCGCTTTATTTGAGTGATCGATCCTTCCGCAGCGCTGATCGCTTGAGCTTTGCTCCCATAGAAATCTGTATACGAACCTTCTGTCTCATCCCAAAAGTCTTTGTTGATTTTTGTTGCAAGCGTTGATGCAATTTGTTCATATTCTTTTTGGACCTTCGGTTCGTTCAGGATTCCGGCAACTCGCGCTGTCGCTCCTAAAGCCTGCTGCGTATACACCGCGACATCAATCAATTCAGCATTGAGTCCATACACTTCCATGATTCCGTAACCTTCGGGAAAAAGATTCTTATTTTGATCCATATCGTTCAGGAGCCATTGAATTCCCATCTTCATGACCGGATACATTTCCTTGATGAATTCCATATCGCCGGTCCATCGAAATAGTTCTTCAACTGCCATAATGAAATGAGCTGTTTCTTGAGTATTTCCAGGATTGTAAACAACGCCATTGGTGGAGACTTCATGAATAATCCTGCCATTGCCATTCTTTTTCATCGATTCACTCTTCAGTAAACGCAACGTCTTCTTTGCCAGATCAAAATCGCCGCTGGCCATCACGGCTTGAAGGGCATAGGTGTTATCACACCCGAACCACCATGGATATTCAGGAAAGCCTGCGGAGAGACCACGCCCAATTTCAGGCACCTCTCTCACCATCCATTCATTATTCACTTTGACCCAGTCATACACTTCTTGCAGAGCCTGATCCGGAATGTTTATTCGAGCCCGATTGATAATCGAGGCATAATATTTCTTTTTTTCTTCCAGCAATTTTTCATGGTTCTTTAGAAGATATTTGTAAGAATCTTCTGCTTCCTTTTTATTTTTTGGAGATCCTGCAATTACGAAAGTCAAAGTCGTCGTGCTGTTTTTGTTTATCGCGAGATTGTATTCCGATGCAGCCGAAGTTCCTTTACCAATTGTCTTTTCAGGAATATCGGCAGCGATTGATTGCGCACTGCTTGTGTTCGCGGCTCCCCATATGGCGTGCCATGAGTTGCCGGTATCATTGGCCGAAAAGAAATTATTTGCGGCTTCCCATACAACTTTATCTGGATGATCTTTGATTCCAATTTCTTCAGCCAACCAGACAGGACTTAAGTCAGTCTTAACTGAAAATTCCAGCTTAATTGATCGATTGGTGTTGGTTGAATTCTTAATGAAGTATTGAATGATCATCCCTGTCTGACGATCTGGACTAAATTGAAAACGTTCGGCTTCTATGCCATCCAGCACCGCGGCATATTTCAGTCGATTGCCATAAGGATAATTAATGAATTCCTCTGCTTCTGAAAGCCAGGATTGTTTGCCCGATGAAACATCAGTCAGTTTTACCCAAAAGCCATCTATAAGTTTGATAGGATGCAGCCATAAGCCACCCATTTCACCTTCAACATGTCTGCCGAGATCCGGAAAATTTCCATCCTGAGTACCGATAATGTAGATGCGATCCCCCGCAGTGATATAGGGCTGGTCTTTGTTTTTCCCATGATTGCTCAAGCCATCCATAATGGACTTAGGATTTTCCGTGGTTTGAGCATTCGCAAATGACGGCAAAATTCCAAAACAAAGAATAATAATGATCAGGTTTTTCATGAGTTTCAGATCGTTCATATTCTGTAGCTATATATATAGGTAGTAAATCCACAATGTCATTTTGAAGAAACCGCTGAATCGTGAAAGGCGACTCTTTGCCATCCGCTTTCGTTCTCCACCCATACATTTGTAAATCGCAAATTTAGGTTGAAGTCCTTGCCTTCCCTGACGCCGGCGGACAGAGCCTGGCCCGTAACGACAGCAGTATTCCCATAAATTCTGATCTTTACGTCATCGTGACGATAAGCATCGATTCTAATTTTCCCTGCCTTCATTTCACCCTGGCGCATTTTTTGGCGTTCGATCCACTGCGTCTTATTCAAAACACTACCATCCAGATTCGTATGAATGTAATCGTCAGCGATCAATTTTTCCAATATGTCGACATCAAATTGGCCATAAGCTTTCTCAAACTTCTGGAGCTGCTCTCTGATTTCTTGTTCTTGCAGAGCAGCTGTCTCTGAATTTAAGACTGAAAAAGCGATTAGTACAAAGATCACCCCAAGTAATATATATCTCATTCTTACTCCTTTATTAAACGTAAAGCTCCTCGACAAAAAAATTGTCCCTCCTTTGTGGCGTAAACCAGCCTGATTAGGCGCATGTACTTAGGACGGCATAAAGCCAGCGCCCAAGGAGGGCAATTATGAAACTGAAATTTTTGAACCTACTGTTCCTGACACTGTTTGGATTTTCACACATTCTTTTCGCTCATGAGGATCACAGTTTGTCGATACAAAAAGATTCATGGGCAAAAGGTTATACCTTGATGTTACTCGGAAGCAATGACGTTGCCTCCACGATCGCAGCACAAGATTATGTTGAAAGTCTTGGTGGAAAAATTTCAATCGTAATTCCTCCACAGGTCATGCTTGGTTGGTTACCACCGACTTTAAAAAATACATTACAGGGCCAACGCGGAATTTCATTTGTTACAGATAAAGAAGTGGACGTCAACTCTTTCGTATCAGAAGATGAGAATACCCTTTCCGGGCTTCGATTCTTTAACTATGTCGTTTCCGGTTCAATGGAAAAAGACAAGATGAAAGAGGAAACGACCGAGCGGGAACCTTTAACAAATGATGCTCTTGTATGGAAGGACTACGATATCTCCACATCAGCGATCAATGCTGTTTCTGGAAATTCCGATAGCATGACCGGAAGAGTTGCCGTTGCAATTTTCTTTGTAGAAAGCAATGGCGCAATTGATCCAAATACATATACATGGACTCAAGCTCACGAAACAGAAACAAAGAACGCAGCATTAAGCGGCCTTGCATGGTGGACTGCACAGGCTCCTTCTTATAGCAGCAGTGTTAGCTTTACAGTTTTATTTAACAGCTCCACGAGTCCAATCTGTCAACAGCCCTATGAACCAATTCTGCATTCAAGTGTTGACGATCATCTTTGGATCGGCGCCATCACCGCTAACCTTGGTCATTCAAACATAGTTAATTTCAACACGGCGCTTCGAGCGAATACCGGCGCAGACTGGGCTTATTCTGCGTTTATTGCTTACAACGCACCTTCTCCCGGGACTTTCACAAATGGAGTGTCGGCATATGCGTATTTTGGAGGCCCTTACACTCAGCTTCTTTACACAAGTATGGGATACGGTGGCTGGATTTTTTCGCATGAAACGGGACACATCTTCTGGGCATGTGATGAATATGCCAGTCAGTGTAGTTCCTGTGGTCCCTGCACACCTTTTTCTCCAAGGCCTACCGTTCAAAATAGAAATTGTGAATCATGCAGTCTGCAAACTGGTCCTTGTATTATGAAACACACGGATCCTGCTCTGTGTGAAGATACACCGTTACAAATTGGGTGGGGAGCATTAATTGAAACGCGGCTAGTAAATGGCGTTCCTGTTAATGATTCTATTTCCTCCCCTACACCCTATTCAACTTGGGATTATTTCTTTATCGATAGAGATGTTTTTCAATCACTCTCTGTCGAACTTACTAATCTCAATAAGGACGCTGATCTTTATATTGCTTTCAATCGTAAGCCAACAGCAACCGATTATGATTGCAAATCTATAAGAACTGGAACAACTGAAGAAAGATGTATTGATACCGGAACCGAAGTTGGTCGATGGTGGATTGGAGTTAATAATGCCGCAGCAGGAACAATCAACTACACAATACAAGCACATACATTGCAATGCTGGAACACGCTAAATCTGGATCCACTACCACAAACAAATGCAAATGTGGGTGCATATGTAAGCCAGGACATAACAACGAATAACGGAACCGCACCCTATGAGTACAGTATCTTTTTTGGAAACCTGCCACCCGGACTCGTATTGTATGGTGGAGGCTGGCTAACAGGATTTCCATCTCAAGCTGGAACGTTTGATTTCTTCGTTTCAGTCATGGATCGATACGGATGCACAGGCGCCCGATATTACACCATGGACATTTTTACCTGCACAGCGAATATTCAAGTTTCACCTTCAACATTGCCAGCAGGAAATGTTGGGGTTGCGTACAACAGAACAATCTCAGCAACAGGCGGTACTGCGCCTTATACAGCCACAGTTTTTTCTGGAACGTTGCCTCCGGGATTGTTTCTGGACAACTTAACACGCAAGATTACAGGCACTCCTACGGCTGGAGGATCATATCCGTTTACGATTCGAATCAGCGATGCAAATGGATGTTTTGCGGATCAACCCTACAACATCACAATTAACGCTGGATCCGGATCCCAATTTAGCGATGAATTTGATGACAATGTTCTACGCACCGACATCACTTATCAAAAAGGAAATTGGAATGAGACAGGCGGCTCACTCAGTGGAAGTGCATCAGGAAAAGCGTTGGTTATCTTTTCGCCTGCTTTCAGTGGCTGCACAAATTGCACAATTGAAACTACGATGAAAACAGCAGGCGGAAAAGTATGGCTTCGCGGTTGGTACAACGATTCGAAAAATTTTGTAGAGCTCAACTTGAATCCTGGCAATGACAAGTGGACGCTGAAGCAGTATTCGAACGGCAATGTTGTTGCAACCAAGAAGGCTACAAGGATCATCAACCCCAATACGGTTTACAAAGTGAAGGTTAGTTTTAACGGAACGAACTTCGAAGTATTTGTGGATGATGTTCTAGCAATTACGATGCCGGCGGGAGCAACACCATTCGGAACTGCTGCATTTCAAGCAAAAGCCACAACCGTGACCGTTGGCTATCTTCGTATTAACTGAAATTCGGGAAGGCGAGCTGCATAGGCTCGCCTTTTTCCGGGCTCACATTCTGCCGTTGCTGGATATGATTGCGGAATAATCGCCGGCTGTGAGTTTTATCTAGCTCAATTAGAGCCATCGTTTGTCCTGATTTAAGGTGTGTAAATACTAAGCTTCTTCGGTTCGGAGCCCTTATTGCATCGCAACCCTGGCAGATGTGAGACCACCTTTGGATGATCTAATAGTGATCACAGACGGTGCAGGATTCACACCGGATCTCTGGAAAGAATAATGACCTTTTACGGAATCGTACTTCATTTTTCCAAATCCTTGAATGCTCAGAATCGCTTGAGGTGCTGATGTGCTTACTTCCACCAAGAGTTTCTTGCTATCGCGTTCATAGACAACAGTCTTGACGCTTAGGATGTCAGCTCCGCCCGCAATACGAACCGCACTCTCCATATTAATTCTTCCTGCTCCCAACTGATTATTCTTTTTGTATTTCGCATTGATGCCGTAAATGTAATCGGTACCAGCTTTGAGCGGTCTGAGAATTTGATTTAGCTCCAAATCCTTGCCTGGATTTCGAGCAGACAATCTGGACATAATCAAAGCAGTTTCCGCGCTGACAAAAGGAGCTGCCATAGAAGTGCCGTCCCATTTCGCAAATCGAGAATTCATGAACGTACTATAAATTCCAACTCCAGGTGCCGATAAATTGATCCAGTTTCCAAAATTAGAAAAACTTGCCTTCTTATCGTTTGAGTCAGTTGCAGAAACGGCAATGACATCAAGACTCCCGATGTCGCCGGCAGAGGGATAATGCTTTACGGAGGAATTACTATTTCCTGCGGAGGCGATGACAGGAATTCCGTCATTGAGTACTCCCCGAAGCGCTGCAAGTAATGTAAAGGATTGTTCTGGAAGTCCTAAGCTTAGATTGACAACGATAGGAATATAAGGACCATCCCCTTTACCAGAATTGTCATCAGCAAACTCTTGTACAAAGTTCAGAGCTTGAACAACAAGATCAACGGTTCCAACCCCATCACTATTTAAGACGCGAAGCGGCATGATCTTAGCCCCTGGCGCAAGCACCGCAATAATCCCCGCAACGTGAGTTCCGTGTCCTGAGCCTTCATCAATTTGCGAATCATTATCATCATCCAGACCATTGTCTTCATCCATTGGATCTTCATCATCATCCACGAAATCGTAGCCAACAACTTCGTCATCATCCATGAGGATATGATCGGCAAGATGCGGGTGATTATAATCAACGCCGGTGTCAATGACAGCTACAATCACGTCTTGTCCTCTGGAAAGCGAAATTGCTTGTCGTCCTCTCACACGATCAAATGCTTTCTGATCAATGTATTCTGACTTCGTAGGCGTCGTGTCAATGACTGCTAATGTACGGCGTACTCCTTCCGGCGTCTCGCCTAGGAAATTGAGTTCGACTTTCAAAATCCTATTGTCTTTTTGCATCCTCTGAACGGTTGACTCAAGTTCATCTTTATCGTCCACTTTGACTTTGTGAATTGGCGGGATAATGCCAGGAACTATATCTGTCTCTTCAGTGTCGACATCGTAATCATTTTCAATAGTTCGGATGTCAACTCCCGGAGCAAGCTGAAGAAGAATTTCATCGTCATCATGGCCTTTGTCAGCGTAAGCGATCCCTAAAGTGAGAAAACTCAAAAAGAGGAATATTGGGGCTTTTTGGATCAAACGGTAAAACATGTTTTAGGAGATGAATATATAAGGGATTTTGGTGCCGGTGTCAAAGATTTCGCTAACAAGCTTCAAGCGACCTCCTTAATAACAATAAAGAGCATCATTCAAAGGCAAAAAATACACAGCGACTAAAAGAACAGGTTATCGTTGTCAAGATTAGTATAAACAATTATGCGTAGTTGATTTCGCTGCCCTAGACGATTTAAATTTTTACCTTCGCGGAGAATAGTACTTTTTAGCTGTTTGATCTCGTAATCCTTATAATAATATTTCACACATTCAGCATGCGAAAAACTCTTCTTGCAATCACCGGAATGGGAAATGTTGGAAGACGTTTGCTGGAATTAATTCAGCGCAAACGTGAAATCCTTTCCAAACGTTTTGACATTGAACTGGTTATATCAGGCATTTGTGATTCTTCCGGAGCAGCGTTGGATCCGCACGGAATTGATATCGTTCAGGCAATTAATGCCAAAGAGCAAAAGAAGGGCGTCTCCACATTGCGGTCTGGTGTAGCAGGAATGAAAGCTGCTGAATTTATGCAAAGTGTCAAAGCGAATCTTCTGGTTGAGCTGACTCCTACAAACCTGAAAGATGGAGAACCAGGGCTTACTGCAATTCGGACTGCTATGGAAAAACAGATGCATGTGGTCAGCGCGAACAAAGGACCACTTGCACTGGCGTTTTCAGAACTAGCTGATCTTGCGAAATCGAAAAACGTGAAACTCCTGTACAGTGCAACTGTTACAGGAGGAATGCCAACATTAAACATTGGAATGCGCGACCTTTGCATTGCTGCCATTAACAGAGTGGAAGGGGTTCTCAATGGAACCACGAATTACATCCTTACAGAAATGGCGCAAGGACAATCCTATAATGACGCTTTAAAGCAAGCTCAGGAAATCGGAATGGCTGAAACGGATCCATCATTAGATGTGGATGGCTGGGATGCAGCATGCAAACTGGTCATCATCGCGAACGCAGTTTTGCATCATCCCACAACACTCAAGGATGTTGCCATCGAAGGAATCTCTGGTGTAACAAAAGCACAGATAGAAAAAGCAGCATCAGAGAATCAAGTAATCAGGCTAATTGCACATGCAGAAAAAAGTGACAACGATTACCAATTGAGTGTCCAACCAAGATTACTTTCACGATCTCACCGGCTAGCAACGATTACAGGCAGTATGATGGGTGTCATTTATAACACTGATATAAACGGCGAAATGTTCTTTTGCATCGATGAATCAGATCCATTTCCCACCGCCGCCGCTGTACTTCGCGATATTGTCCATATCGTGACGGGATAGAATGCGACAGTTTATTTTGATTTAGTCGCTGTTCGCGTTTTTACCGTTGGCTATCTTCGTATTAACTGAAATTCGGGAAGGCGAGCTGCATAGGCTCGCCTTTTTCCGGCTCCACATTTCAGCCGGTCATTAGGGAGCTGGTCAACTGGCGAAGAAGTTTTTTGCGGTCCATTCCTAGATCGGCGCCGTACTTTAGAAGTTCAGCGACAGCGTCAGCTAAAATATCATCAAATCGAAACTGGCTCTGGCCTGCGAAAGTTTCGTCAATCAACGTTCCCATTGAATCTAAAGCGCCGAAGACATCTTGCGTTGCTGAAACAAAAGCCTTAAAGCCTGAATCGCCAACAAGATTTTCTTTTCTAAGAATAGAAAGAACTTGCTGGAGTACATCTTGCGATGCTGTGTACGCTTGTTCTGCAAGCAGGTGAGAATTTTCGTTAACAGACGAAACATTTTGAATCGCCCTGTAAATTGCTTGTCCCATCAGTTCAAGCGTGAAGCCTTGTAAAAGCAGCGTATCAAGCCGGGAGTTTTTTGTGGCAACTTCCACTAACCTTTCAACCGCACTCGATAGCTGATCGTCTGCGGAACTTTTTTGCGAAGGTACATTCTGCAAAAAAATTTCTTTTCTCGTTGCGCTTAATTCAGGGATGAATTTTTTGTACTGAGAAACAGCCAGAACTTCGAGCTGTTTCATCACAGACCAAAAAGTTTGTTCTATTGGTTCCATTCTTACCGCAAAGACTTAGAGATTCTATTTAGTCCTTTCGCCGGCTTTGTATTTACGAATCAGGGGCATGAAGATGCCCATCACATTTTTTGTAGCGGATTCACTGTCGATTCCGACGCTTTCCAATAATCCTGTGTATTCGGCGACCATCGTCCCCGAACAATCGGCGCCTGAGAGTCCAACACTGTTCAGACAATCGACAATGTTCATCATGCTTCCGCCGATACAATCCACTCCCTGAGCATTCACACGCTCCGTCAATTGAAGGAAATTGTTTTCGCTTTCAAAAAACTCGAGCCTTAAATATCGCGTGATCCAATCTACATGATACCGCTCATCAGCGAGGGCCTGTCTGAATGCTTTTTCAGATCCAGGATATTTGTGTGCAACTTCCAAAAATGGTTCATATGTAGAAATCGCGAGACTTTCCACAATAAAACCCTGCAAAATTGCCAGCGCATTAAAATCCTGCTGCTTGTAATATTCATCAACTTGATCGATCAAGTATCCAAGCTCACGGTCTGCAAAGGCTTTATCAGGTTCGATCTTGTTGCTTCGGCTTCCATCCATAAACCAGGTGCCATGCTGACCTTCCATATGTGAGAATTTGCGAAGAAGCTGATCGAATTCAGGTTTGATCTTAGCCATTAGCGTGTAAGTTCGAGCAGCGACTTTCTCACCAAAAATTGCCAACCCCATAAGCTGGGACATGGCTTCATCAACTGGCAAAGTCCTCATTGTCTGCATGGTTGCCTCCTATAGCTTCATGCTATTTTTTCCATATACCAATCGATACATTTTTGCAGTGATTGATATGTTACTTTCGGAAAACTCTCTGGCGATTCGTACATTTTTTTCAGCCGCGTAAGATCGAATTCAAGATCGTAACCCGCGATTTCGTTGTTTACGCCTGTCATTTCAACAAAAAGCTTTTGCTTGCGATCGATCGTTGAATCTTCCATCGGAAAATCGGCTAGTGAGTCGTAATAATGGATCGCGGTTGGCTTCAAATATTGCTGGATCCAGTAATCAATTAGTTCACGCGAAGTTATTAGCGAAGAATATTCTGAAGCCAGATGAACAATCGTTCCGGGCTCCGCATGACAGAACACCTTTTCCATTGCATCTTGAAAATGATCTTGATGGATCACCTGAAGCTTTATGCTTGGAGCAATCACATGCAGTCTGTCTTCACCGATTCTCCTTCCAACTTTTTTTGCAAAATGCATGAGCTGATAAATGCCATAAGGTTTTCCATAATAAATACCCGATTGGCTGTCTCCGATTACAATACTTGGTCTTATGATCACGTAAGGTATTCCGCTTTGCGTGATCAAATTTTCCGTTTGCCGCTTGGTTTTCGTGTAAAGAGTCGGATCAAAAACGGGTTCCGGATGCAAGTCCTCATAAATAAGCTTGCGACCGAACCCGCAAGAAAATGCTGTTGAGATATAAATGAATCGCTGCACATTCACTCTTTTCGCGAGGCTTAGTAAATGTTTTGTGAGATCAACATTGACTGCCAGAAGAGTGTCTTCATCGTCATAACTAACAGAACCTGCCGAATGAATGATTTCCTCTACACCAATTTTTCTCAACTCGTCATCCATCGACATTAAATCCAGCAGGCTGGATACAGGCTTTAGAATCAACCGGTCCGGGCTCAAATTACAGCGTGGATTCAGGTCTTTTGCACATTCCAAAATCCGGTCCGATAAATTCTTTTCAATATGATGATTGCGGTATGGCAGTACAAGTTGAAGACCGTTGTGACGCGCCAGTAAAACCGACGCCATCAATTGGCCGACAAAACCAGAGCATCCAGTTAACAAAACTACAGATTTTTGTGACATATCTTATGCAATATTTTCGAGCGGTAACGGGATATCTGAAGTTAGAACTTTTGTCATTGTCACTTCGGTATATCCGTGTACAAGTGCGATTTCTGAGATCCATTGAATCGCCTGCGGATAATGTGCTATTTCCAGATAATCATGAAATCCAGATTGAAGCGCTTGAGAAACAGCCTGAAAATGCATTTCTGTTGAAGTCGCCTGTTTGGCAAGCAAGTATCGAATTTTTTCAGGATCCTGTTCCAATTTTCCTGATGTTCCCATATAGATTGGAATATTCGGAGGCTCTATAGATATTGTCCGCAACATTTTTCCTAATCTATCTTCACATGCCTGAAGCGCCTGGGTGTGATATGGACCTTCCACTTTTAACATGCGAAAGTACACCGGCCACGTTTCGCTCTTTGCAAGCTCCATAAGAGCGATGAGATCTTTTACTTTCCCTCCAACAACACCTTTACCCGGGCTGTTATACAAAGCCAGTTCTAGATTTGGAATGCGGGGAAGTTCATCGATTAGATCCTGCAGATCTTCTGTTTGCGCCGCCATCAAGCCATATTCATCATGCAGCTGCGCGCAAACTTCAGAAAAAGCTTTTGAACGTTCCAAAATGAAACGGCCAGAATCTTCTACTGAAATCGCGCCTGATACTACAAGCGCAGCAACAACTCCCATGGAATGTCCGACGACTGCACCAACTCGAATTTCAGGATGATAATGTTGAAAAGCTAACCACTGCCCTAAATGATGAGTGTGAATCGCACGCTGCGCGTTGAATGTTTTCTTCAAATCGTCATCCGACATCTGAGTCGTGATCTGCTCAAGATCATCTCCCAGAATTGGACGCAGAGTATCCAGCGCTTCTCTTGCTGACGGCATTGTCCAGAGTTCGGAGCACATTCCATGCTTCTGTGCCGCCTGGCCTGAAAATAAAAGGCAATATGTTTTCATGATTGTCCTGCGAGCCAGCTGAATGCGGCAAATTTTCCTGAATGAGAAAAAGAAACAGGCGCTATGGGATGTCCATCCTGAACAATGAGAGGAATACCATCGTGTTGAGCAAATGTTGCGGAAGAATAACCATTATTTTTCAGACTGCGTATGAGCTTGTCCTTTAAATAACTGGACGCGTCTTCGCTATCCCCTAGTTCGTGAACTTCACTCAAGATTTGCGGACGAGATGTCAGCACCACATTACTCACTACTACGTGTATCCATTCCGGATTTGTTTGAATACTTTGAATATCCAAAACTTCGCCTGAACAATGGAGAACAGTATTACGCTCAATATCCACTTCAAAATGCGTGAACGTTCCAAACGGCACTGTGTAACCCAATTGAGTGATTGCCTTGGATGAAGCTTCTTTCAATGCAAAGATCTGCCAAAACTCAGAGCATCGCTGCGTGCTATCGGAAAAGTTCGAAAGCCATCGCCACTCATCGCCTGTCAAATGCCTCTGCATCCATACTTCGTCCTGGCTTGAATGCTCAAGGATCGAAGGATGATGAAGGTCGATGATGTCGTTTCCAATAGCCTGCATTCTTAGACCATCCAACTTTCCATTTCCAATAACGTAGATTCAAGTTTTGTTTTAATTTTTTGAACTTCATTCTCTTCAAGTGGCGAACGCTTTCCGCAATCCTTTGCAACGGATTCCACGACTCTCAGAATCATCCGATTTTTATTTGAACGAAGCTTTAATGCTGCAAGCTTGCTCTTCAATGCTTCGCGTTCAGCATCATCCATGGAAACTGTTCGATCTCCGATGCCCTGAATTTCTTTATTAAGACCCTGATAACGATCCAGCTCTTCCTCATAGGCTCGCATCCGCGTTTGAGCCAATCTCGCAGGATCGCCGATTGTATTTACGTATTCTTTTGCGATCTTAATTTGTTCGCAAAGAGATTGAAGCCATTCTGTTTTCGTATTTTCATCCGGGGCTTTGTTGATTCTCATTGAAAGCTTTTGAAGTGAATCATTAAGCCGATATCCTTCGCCTACAATCACGATATAAGCAAAAGACATGACGTCTTCAAGATAGGAAGGATCTGTTTGTGTGTGACCAAGCTCCATGAGCATCTTCACTGCAAGGCCAGGAGTTGCTGCAAAAGTATCCTGTCCTTCAAGAATCATGAGCTTACCAAGGTCGCCATCTTCTAAACGAAATTCAGTGCCTTCCGCGTTGATTGGAACTTTTTTCGTTTTTCTTGTTAAGAATTGCCGTTCAATCGACATCGTAATGTCGACTAAGTTTGCAGATTCAATACCCATTCCCGTGATCTGGCCAAGAAACGGAGTGTTTTTAGTCGCCTTCGCCCAATTCTCATTTCTAGTCGCATATCTTTTTACGCCTTCGATAATTTTTTTCTCTAACTGTGAAGGCGTTAATTCATCAAGAGGTATTGCTTCGATCGTGGCTTCTTTTCTAGCGAATCCCATATTGATCTCCTTTACCGAATTGCGTTCTCATTTCCATCCCATCTTTTAAAGAGAAGGCAACCATTAACATCCCCAAATCCAAAGGATGATTTGATAGCGTAATCTAGTTCACGTTTTTGAAATTGATGCGGAATACTCTTAGAAATCATTTCGATTTTTGGATGTAAGTCTTCACAATTGATTGAAGGATGCACATAACCATGTGCAATTTGATCCACAACCGCTACAGATTCAATCGCTCCCGCACTTCCCAGTCCATGACCAATCATCGATTTTGTAGATTGGATCAATGGAAAATTGGATGGATCTAATTTTAAGGCTTTGAGCCAGTTGTGAACTTCGAGCGGATCAGCCGATGTAGATGTCAGATGTCCATTGATCAACGAAACTTCTTCCGGCTGAACGCCTGCATCCTCCAGAACGAAACGGATACAACGCTGAACACCTTCTGGATTTGGAAATGTCATAGAGCCCCCATCTCTCTGACCTCCCGAGTTACAGTATGCAGACATCAGTTCACATAAGATCGGAGCGCGACGTTGCAAAGCATGATCAAGAGCCTCAATCCGCAAAATTCCACAACCGCCTGCCGGGACAAAACCACAAGCACCTGCTCCCATTGGCTGCGAAGCTTTTTCAGGAAGATCGTTATAATCGGAGCAAAGCACATCTCTCATCGCATCAAATCCTGCATAAATTCCAAGATGTGTTCCTTCAGTTCCACCAACGTACATTGAATCGGCATAACCTAAAAGAATATTTTTGTAACCTTCAAAGATTGCTTCTGTTCCCGTTGTACAGGCAGAACTGTTCGACATTACCTGTGCGCCAAGACCTAAAATTTTTCCAACAATAGCGCTGACACCACTTGCCATCACTTTAGCTACAGCATCACTTCCTAATGGAAGAGCGCCGCGGCACGGTTCTGCGTGCACCGCTTCTTTCAATACCGGACCAAACTCATCCAGCACGATTTCCATCCCGCCCCCAAGGCCGCATCCAATAATTGCTCCTGTTTTCCAATCTACAGGTGTTTCATCATCTGTAAAAAGATTAATCGTTTCTCCGGAATGACGAGCACATTCGATTGCACATAAAGCCGCATAAACCATTGCCTCTGTTAATTTGTGTAAAAAATTTGCGGGTAAAGTTTCCATAATTTCATCTTCAGTTAGATCCGGAATGCCGGCAATTTGACTCGCCAGATTGTGGCGCTTGTGAGACTCTTGCCACCGGATCCCCGATTTACCCGCTTGAAGCGCTTCACGGAAAGAAGGCAAACCAATACCGTTCGATGCAATCACTCCCAAACCGGTCACAACAACCCGCGCTTCAAGATCGATTTCAGTCTTAGATTTCCTCCGATTATAAAACTTTTGGAATCCACACTCCAGAAAGCTGACCATAAAAAACTTCTTCCCCTGCTAATCTTCCATTTTGAAAAATTGCGCGCACTTCAACTACAATTTTAGGATTGCGAAAATATCCTTCTTCACCAAATTCCGCATGCATTGCAACCTTATCTCCTGGCCTGACGATCTCTTTAAAAACACCTCGCTCAATCGAAGTAAAAAGTCCGATTTGACCCAGATTGATCAAGCCGTTGTTTTCTTTTAAGAGATGATAAAGACCAAATGCCACACACCCAGCCTGAGCGGCAGACTCAATAATTTTCACTCCAGGCACAACCGGAAAATCCGGAAAGTGTCCTGCGCAATCTCCAACAGTCCATGTATACAAGCTGATTAAATGATGATCATCGACTTCCAAAATGTCTGAAATAAATCGCATCGGAGGCTGATGCGGGATCATTTGTAAAATCTTTTCCTTCAACGTCACAGGGTCAATCCTCCGTCCACCTGCAGCACCGCGCCATTGATGTAATCATTTTCAATCAGATAACCAACAGCATCTGCAACCGATTCTGGGCTTCCAAATTTTCCGCTGCTGATTTTGGCAAGTATCGACTCCCTTCTTTCAAATGGAATCGAAGCCGTCATCGCGGTTTCAATAAAACCTGGAGCGACGGCATTCACGCGGATGCCTCTATTTCCAAGTTCATAGGCAAACTGTTTGGTGGTTTCTTCCAGCGCTGCCTTGGTCGCTCTATAGACTGCACTGCCTACAAGTCCATGGCGAGCCAATACCGAACTGATATTGATGATGATGCCCGATCCTGCACGGATCATTTCCTTTGCAAAATTTTGCATTAAAAAAAGCGATGTTTTGAAATTAACATTCATCATCATTTCAAAAGATGACTTTTGAATTTCCAATGCTGGTTCATGAGGAACACTCATGCCTGCATTGTTGATCAAGATGTATGGGATGCCATATTTTTTTGTCTCATTCAGTACGGTGTCACAAGCTTGACTATTGCTAAGATCAGCTTGAACAAGAAATGAATGCGGAATTTGATTCTGAAGTTTTTGCACCGCTGCAAGATTGGTGTTGTAATGCAAACCGATTTTAAGTTGTCCGTTACTTTTTTTATGAAGCATGAGTGCGATCGCTTGACCGATTCCTCCTGATGCTCCAGTGATTAATGCAACGTCTTGTTCCGGCATATGATTTCCTAACTCAAAGATGAAATTGCCTCTCCACCATCCACTCGAATTACTGTTCCATTTACCCAATCAAAAAGAGGCAGACACAAACCATAAATCGCATTGGCAACATCCTCCGGAGTCGTTAATCGATGAAATGGATTTCGGAGGCGAGCCTGCGCCTTCATCAAATCAAAGTGAGGAATGCTATTGCCGGCTGGTGTATCTGTTATTCCAGGTTGAACGATGCAAGTACGAAGATCGTATGGTGCAAACTCAAGTGCCATCGATCGACAAAGAGCTTCGAGCGCTGTTTTTGCGGCAGCGACTGCCGCATATCCACGCCATGCTTTTGAATTGCCTTCTGAGGTAAGTGCAAGTAACCGGGCCTTTTTCGAAAATAAATTATTGCGTAAAAGTTCGCGTCCCCAATTCGCGAAATCGAAACCCATAATCATCAAAGTGCGAGCCAATTCTGATTCTGATAACTCTTCTTGTGGAAATGGACGCTGGCTGTCAGCCAATGTTGCAAATGCATCGCATCCCTTTTCATGAAAGGCATAATTGATTGCTTCGCTGAGGGTTTTCTCTGAGATTTCTATTCCGCGGTTAACGAGCGTTTTTGTGAGTTCAGAAATCGCTTGCTTTTTTGTTTGCGGATCGGGAGATTCGATTAATGGCTTGCAGCATCCATCTGCAATCGAATGAAGAAAAAGATAAAGATGTTCGCGCGGAACGGATTTTTCTATGATTGCAAAGAGACTGCCTCGTTCCTCATCCTGTGTCAGGTTGCCATTGTACGTTTGCAGTTCAACTCCATGATTTCGAATTTCCGAAAAATGCGAATTCAATTCGCTTTCAACGCGACCTTGAGTATCTTTGTGACCCAGCACTATATTGAATCCACAACTTGCTAATTTTTTTGCAGTGGCCAGACCAAACCCAGACGATCCTCCTAGGATCAGGGCCCAATAATTCTTATTCCAAAATGGACTTGCCTGGCGCTCAGACATGAGAATTTATTTTTTCCTGCCTGCGCCGAAACCTCTCACGCTCATGATTTTCAGGGGACTCTCCCACAGTTCTTATTCCCCCATTTCCCAACTACCCCTCAATTGGTACCTCTGTTAGAGCAAGAGATATGCCAGAGAATACCCGCATGATTCTCGTCAATAAATCAAATCTCAACCCTCGGTGTTACGGCTTATTACTGTACAACTCCTCAGCGTATGACTCTTTGACTCAACGACTTACGGGTTTTGGAAATAAAAACTGTACAGCCACCAAATCGAATCATAACGAGTGTTGATCGAACAAAAACTGTCAGCTGGTCCATGACATTAATTGTTCAAAAGCTGAACACCTTACACACGGACTTGACAACACAAAACGATATATTCTACATTGTAGAATATATGGATAAGAAGTTAGGTGAATTTGAGCAGCTTGTGTTGCTTGCATTATTGCGTCTGCGTGAAAATGCGTACGGTACAACAATCCGTGAGGAGATTGAAAAACGCACAGAGCGGGAAATTTCAATTGGTGCGCTGTATACAACTCTGGATCGACTGGAAGAGCAAGGGCTGATTCAGTCGCGTGTTGGAGAACCTACACCGCAGCGAGGCGGACGCCGCAAGAAATATTTTTCGCTTGAACCATTAGGCGAGGAAGCATTGGCAGAATCCTACAGAGCGTTTAAAGGAATGATTTCGGGTCTTGAAAAACAATTAGGAAAATTATGACTGATAAGCGTCGCGACTTACCGCCACCCAAATTGGCACGCTGGTTTTTGCAATTATTCATTCCTAAAAACATTCGTGAATTCGTATTGGGTGACCTTGAAGAAGAATTTCGAAGACGCGCTGATTCTCATAATGGCATTAGACGCGCGCGATCCTGGTACTGGTTGCAAATTCTTCATTGGATATTTCCACAAAAACCAAAGCCGGTTACTCCAGTTCAAAAATCTCGCAAGTCAGAGGAATGGATGTCGAGACTTTTGAACGATGGGAAATATGGAATGCGAGTTCTTCTAAAAAAGCCAGGCTTTTTTATAGCAGCAACTCTTGCACTTGCCATTGGAATTGGCGCCAACACTGCGATTTTCAGCGCCGTAAACAGCGTGCTTCTCCGTCCGCTGCCATTCCATAATCCGGATGGCATCGTTACAATTTGGGAAAACAATGTCAAAGATGGAATCGAACGCGATGACGTCTCCCCAGCGAATTTTTTGGATTGGCAAGAACGGCAGCACGTTTTCGAAACGATCGCATCATTTCGACCAGAGGGTCTGGACTATACAGGCGCGGCGGAACCTGAAACCTGGTTAAGTGCCCTCGTTTCTAATGGCTTCTTTGAAATACTTGGTGTAAGGCCGTTGTATGGACGGACGTTTTTACCCGAAGAATATCAAGAAGGACGTAACAATGTTGTTGTGCTCAGCTATGGATTATGGCAGCGCAGATTCGGCGGCGATCGTTCCGTTATCGGCCGCACTCTTACATTGGAAGATCAACCAATAACAATTATCGGAGTCATGCCTCCCGAGTTCCGGCTTTACTTAAACAATCCGGAAAAAGAAGCATTTCTACCGCAACCAACAGAAGAGGATTGGAAGTATCAACGCAGGGCGACGTATTTAAAAGTAATTGCGCGCCTGAAACCTGGAGTGAGTTTGAAGCAAGCGCAATCGGCGATGAACACAATTGCATCACAGCTTGCAAAAGAGCATCCACAAACAAATCAGGGCATTAAAATCAATGTTGTTCCGATCCGTGAGCACTTCATCAGCAATGTCAGAGTTGCGTTACTTGTATTGTTGGGAGCTGTTGGACTTGTCGTTTTGATTGGATGCGCGAATCTGGCAAATCTGCAACTTGCACGAGGCTCTGAACGGCAGCGTGAGATTGCCGTTCGTTTAGCGCTGGGAGCCAGCCGGTTCAATATTGTTCAACAATTGATGATTGAAAATTTGATCCTTGCGATTTTCGGCTGTGCAATGGGAATACTTGTTGCAAAGTGGGCGATGGGAATCATGATCGCAATTGGTCCAGATAACATCCCACGCATGGACACAATGAAGTTGGATCCTGTTGTGCTTGGATTTGCGACAGGCCTTTCATTTATAAACGCAATTTTATTTGGCTTGATTCCAGCCCTCCACGCTTCGCGTTTCGATTTGCAGCATTCGTTAAAAGAAGGATCAGGAACAATCATGGCAGCAGGGCGGTTCCGGCAGCAATTACGGAACGCGCTTGTAGTTTCTCAGGTTGCAATTGCGATTGTGTTGTTGATTGGTGCAGGATTATTTTTCCGCAGTCTGATCAATTTGCTGAATGTAAATCCAGGATTTGTCAGAGAAAGCGTTGTAGCGATGCAAGTATTTCTATATGGCCATTATGATGAGCCTGAGACGCGTTTGAATTTTACACGTGAGGCAATCTCCCGTTTGAAAAACGTACCTGGTGTAAAAGCAGTTGGGGTAACGACGGCACTTCCCTTTTTTGAAAGTAGTTCCGACTCGTCCTATCCGATTACAGTAGAGGGTCAACCTTTACCTGCAGGCCAGGAGCATACAGCGTTTCTTACAATCATAACGGATGAATATTTTTCACTTCTGGGGATCCCGCTGAAACAAGGACGCATGTTCAATCAGACTGATCACCAAAATGGACCTTTCAGAATAATCATTAACGAGGCGATGGCACGTAAGCTAAATCTTGGAGAAGATGCAATCGGGAAAAAGATTCAAACTCAATTCAGGCAAAAACCAGCCACGCTTGAAGTAATTGGAGTCGTTGGTAGTTTGCGTCATGATGGACTCGATCAAGAACAAAGGCCGGAATTTTTCATCCCTTATGGCAAATCGCCTTCCGGAGCCGCTATTTTTGTGGTTCGAACATTGACCGATGCAAACACATTGATCCCTGCGTTGAAGTCAGCAGTTTGGAGTGTAGACCGCACTTTACCCTTTTACAGAGTCGTAACCATGGAACAGCTTGTGAGCGATTCGCTGACTCAACGCAGATTTCAGTTGATATTACTTTTGATTTTCGCTGCGGTTGCAGTGTTCCTTTCGGCACTTGGAATCTACGGCCTGATCAGTTTCATTACTTTGAAACGTACAAACGAGATAGGAATTCGCATGGCGCTCGGTGCGCAGAAAGCGGATATCTTAAAGTTGATTACCGGTCACGGTGTACAACTGACACTCGCAGGAATCGTTCTGGGTGTTATCGGAGCCTTTCTCTTAACACGCTATCTTAGGACCCTTTTATTTGAGATACATCCACTAGATCCATTCACCTATTTCGCAGTTAGCGCATTTTTGCTGGCTATAGCCATCCTCGCTTGTGTAATCCCCGCTCGTCGCGCTATTCGTATCGATCCTCTCAGCGCGTTGCGATACGAATAATTTCCCAACCGACCTGGAGTGTCGATTTAATGGCATGTGCTTCGTCTTAGTGGCATTAGCGAGGTGACTATGAGAACTTTGATTCCTTTGATTTTGATCCTGCTGAACTATTCATTTCTTTTTGCTACGGATGACGCAAAGGCGAAAGCCGCTTTGGATGCGTTCAAATCTTTAGAAGGAACATGGACGTCTTCTTCAAAAGATGGTGAAGCTCGGAAGGCCGTTTATGAAATTGTTGCCGGAGGAAGCGCGGTCCAAGAAACTTTTACGATGAGCAAGGAAAACAACATGGAGATGATCACCTTGTATCATCTGGATGGAAATCAGCTGATGCTCACACATTATTGCATCGCACAGAATCAACCACGAATGCGTGCCGTTTCAATCAGCGATGATGCAAAGGAAATCAATTTTGATTTTCTTGATGCGACGAATCTACCTGATCTGCAAAAGGGCCATATGTATAAAGCGGAATTTCGATTCATTGACAATAATCACTTCATAAGTAAATGGACTTTCCGCGAGAAAGGAGCAGACAAGATGGTCGAAGAGGAAACATTTACAAGAGTGCAGTGAACGTCCCGTCTGCATAAGGACCGCGCGTCTGCCAAGATTGCGCCGAGCGCGTACAAATCCCTAAGCTAATCCGTGTTTTTTCAAAACACTGTGAGCCTTTTCCAAAGAATCATTTTGTTGAATTTCGTGCAGGTATTCTGGATAGATCCAGTCTGCAGGTTGCAATAGCAGATGACATCGCCCGCGATGTTCAATTACATCGACCGAATTGAGTATTGCATGGTGTTTCAGATAATAAGCGCTATAACCAACATTTTGACACCAACTTAAAATTGCTTCACCGTTTTCTTTCATTGACAGATCTGCGTTGCTATGAACTTCAACAATAAAACGGGATTTATGATGAGATGCAAGTTTTTTTGATCCTTCTAACGCAAACTTTTCGGCTCCTTCAATGTCCATTTTTATGAACTCAGGAAGAATTCCTGTATTTTCCATCACTCGATCCATGGTTGTTGTTTTCACAGAGATTCTGTTTCCTAAAGAAGCCGCAGTTTTCGCGTGTGAGGAATACATACTTCCCGCCTCACCAGATGCAGTTGTATAAAATAACTGTTCCTCATCCTCTTTGTCGCTAATAAAGCCTAAAACAAAATGTACTTGTTCTGAAATTCCATTGAGAAAGAGAACTTCAGCCGCAAGAGATAAAACTTCTGGACTGGCATCAGCTGCGACGACCTTTCGCGAATGGTCTGTCAGGCAGGCAAGTAGTGTAAAAAAACCATTATTACAACCGATATCAAACATATCCTTCGATTGCATCATTAATGCATATATCCAGGCATCATCGTAGTCTGCTTGATCTGTTGGCATGGTCTTCGGAATTTTGACCGAAAGGTTCAAGACCTTCTTGTCAACAATGACGGGACGAGCACTGAATACTGAAGTGAGTTTTGACCACATAAAGTTTGATCGTTCAAAAGCAACGTGATACGAAATATTCTCTAATATATAAGTTTAGAGTTGAATATCAAATGATCTCCTTGACAGCATTTCACTGAGTATGGAAAATCATGACCATGCTTCGCGCTGTATTTGCGATCTTTTCAATCGCTATCTTCCTTCAATCAGCAGGCGCTCAAGATGAGGATTTGGCAAAAAACATTCTGGCACGTGCTGACGAAATCCGTTTTCCGCGAGATCCTTTTCAAGTGAATGTGAAGATCACAACTTCTTCCACCGAAAAACAACCTTCTGTTGAGCAATATCAAATTCTTTGTAAAGGCAATGAAAGGACTACGGTGATTACAACTGCTCCCGCCGCAGAACGTGGTCAAATTCTTTTGATGCGGGATCAAGACTTGTGGTTCTTTACGCCAAAAGTTTCGCAAGCAATCCGGCTTCCACTTTCTCAACGCCTGACAGGCCAGGTTTCTTATGGAGACCTTGCGCGCAGTAATTTTTCCGGCGACTATGCGCCTAAAATACTTCGCAATGAAAACATCGAAGACAGCCAATACTATGTGCTGGAACTAACTGCAAAAGATCGTGGCGTTACCTATCATCGAGTCTTGTACTGGATTCATGCGACGGATTACCGGCCCTATAAAGCCGAGTTTTATACAATTTCCGGACGGCACCTAAAAACTTGCTGGTATCAAATGTTTTCACAAGTTGTAGGCGCGTTGCGTCCGACTACACTTGTCATGGAAGATGCATTGAAAGGTGAAAAGTCGGTGCTGGAATATAGCGGCTTTCTGATGCGCGACCTGCCTGAAAAATACTTCACCAAAGACTACCTGAAAAAACTGTACTAGCTCAGCTCAACCGCCAAGGCGCCATGACGCCAAGAGAACAGCACAAAAAAGTATAGGACACTGATTCAGACGGATCTAACGGATCCTCACTGATTTAACTCAAGCGCAATATTTCGTGCTCCAAACAGTGAATCAGATACCTTAATGGATCATTGAAAATCCGTTCAATCCGTAAAAATCCGTGTGCCATTTCATGGAAACCAATCCTAAATTAATTTCTTGGCGGCTTGGCGTCTTGGCGGCAAACGAGTGTTAATTTTGCTGAAGAGCATCTGCTACGGGCATACGGGAGATGCGCCATGAGGGCAGAACGGCTGCGGCACAACTAGCAACGAGACCCACACCGAATGCCCAAATTACAACCGATGGAACGATCTGAATTGAAGCTGTCCATGGAGCGTTTGAATTTGGAGGTGGAGGCATTGGAATCCCAACAGAAGAAATGAGAGATGCGAACAAGATTCCAAGTACGGCTCCAAGAATACTACCCATCAATCCGATGATTAGCGTTTCGCAAATCGCAAGCTTAAAAATATGATTCCTTCGATTTCCTAAAGCCATCAAAGTGCCAAATTCTCCTGCACGTTCATAGAGCGTCATATTTACAGTATTGGCAACGCTTAAAAGAACCATTCCCAGAATGATGAGCTGCAAAATACCGAATTGTCTTTTGTACATTGCGACAACTTTCGTATAAAAATCTGCAAGCTCCATCCAGCTTTTCATTTCAAATTTGCCTTCGTTGAGATATGGTTTCAGACTTAAAGCTACATCCTTTGTAGACTCGGCATTATCCAGAACAAAAACGAGTGAATGCATTTTGTTTGTCGCCAGGAGTTCTTGCGCTGCAGACACGCCAATGCGAACAGCGCGATCGTCGTAATCTTTGGCAAGCATCGTTTGAAATACTCCGACAATTGTAAAATCGAGACTGTTTAATGCTCCATCAGGAGTATTCACTAGAAGAACAACATCATCGCCAGGTTTGAGATTGAGTGAAGTGCTCACACCTTCGCCTATCATCATTCCGTATGGATCTTCATCCGTGAGTTGGCGTCCAGACGTAATGTTGACATAGCGTCCTGCGAGCCTGGTTTCCTTATCTGCATCAACTCCTTCACCTATTACCGAAAAGTTTGTGCGGTTATTACTGAGTAGACCAGAAAAATAAATACGAGGCAGGACGTCATTTACATGTTTGATCTGTTGGAATTCAGAAATACTTTCTTGCGGATTTTCAATCATGTATTTGAATGGTGCACGGCGTCCTTTCGTATAAAACCCGGATTTGTATACTTGTAGATGACCTAATCGTGACCGGATAGTCGCATCTTTCACCTGATTTAGAATGTCTTGAATAAATCCACCTGCAAAAATATTTGCGATGACGCCTGCGATAATGGCAAGCAAGGTCAATCCAGTACGAATCTTTTGCCGGAAAATATTTCGAAATGCTAATTTCCACATAATCTATCGGTTGTGTCTCAATGCATCGATGATATTGATGCGAGATGCTTTCCATGCTGGAAATAGGCTCGCAAATGTTGCAGTGCTAACCGCAAGAAGATAAGCCGTTGCAGCAAGAGTCCAGCTCAGACGTATTTTCCCGGTGAATCCTCGCGATGATCCTGGAGGTGGTGGCATCGGAATTCCAATACTGGAAATGATGTGCGCCAAAATAGTACCAACAATCAACCCGATCAAACCTCCAATTACACCCAGTAGTATCCCTTCCGTTAGAAAGAGTTTCAAAACTTTTCGACGTCTCATCCCCATCGCCATTAATGTGCCGATTTCATTTGTACGTTCCAATACATTTTTCGTCAGTGTGTTTGAAATGCTCAGAATGATGATCAGTGCAATGATGATCTGGACCACATTCATTTGACGCGAAAATAGATCAACGGTTTTTTCATAAAAGTCAGCCAGCTTGATCCATGGAACAAATTCAAGTTCAGATTCTTTAATACTGGATCTTAATGCTGCGAGAGTGGAATCGGTGTTTTCAGTTTTGTCCAGAAGAATCACCCATGAATGCGAACCACGAACGCCAAGGAGTTCGCGAGCCAGCGAGATTGGCATTCTCAACGCGGCATCATCAAAAGGCTTGGTCATCGTTGAAAAAATTCCTCTCACATGCCCTTCAACTGCATTAATGCCGCCTGATTCATTCGTTGTCACAAAAATTACATTGTCACCAGGTTCAGCCTGCATATTTTCTGCCAGTCCTTGACCAAGGATCACACCTTTTGGATCCTGTGATGTCAAATTCTTGCCTTTTAGAATTACGAAAGCTTCGCTAACTGATGTTTCTTTTTCAGGAATAACACCTTGACCTAAAAACGAAATCGTATTTTCGCCAAGACTGATAAGGCCGCCAAAGGTTAATCGCGGGGTGACAGTTTTCACATGTGGATTCGATTGAATTGTTTCAAGCTCCCGCGAATTTTCTGGAAGGAGAAAAACAAAAGGATCCGCTGCACCCTTTTTATAGTAGCCGGGACGAACAGCTTGAATGTGGCCGATTAAATTCTGAATCGTTGATTCACGCAGAGCCCAATATATCCAGTCAATGAAACCACCACTCAACAGAAGTGAAATCACTCCGAAAATCAAAGCGGAAAAAGCGATCGCAGAGCGGATTCTATGCCGGAATAAGTTACGAGCGGCTAATGCCAGACTCAACATTTCCTGAAGATTTCACCACAAAGACGCAAAGTTGACAAATCGTCTGAGGCTCGGGTCTCGCACCTCACCACCGCAGACCCGAGCCTCACTATTAATTTGGCTTGGGCGCAGGGATACTTCTTCTCTCGCTAGACCCACTCTCTTTAAAGCTCTGGATTACGTTTTGAAGGATGGGCTTGTTTTTGTCGGCCCTTGATTTAATCGTCCATGCCAGGATCTGATGAAAGTGCTTTTCCGTTTCCACTGTTGTATGCAGCGCAGCGATCTTAACATTGTTAGTTCCGCCGAAAATTTCATACTGCACACCCGGATTATTGTTTACTGTCACTGATACCGGCCCAATGGTCTGAGGTGAACTCAAGCTTTTAAGGAATTCCGATCGAGTTAATTTTGAATGATTTTCAAGATTCATATTTTCGAAATTTTCCTTCGATTCAGAAAGCACAATGACATAAAGCTCTTTCATCCGATTGGATGCTTGTATATTCGCCTGGTCATTTAACTCTTTATCTTCTTTCCAGCTGCCCGGCACACGAATTTCGCAGCATCCTTCTGTGCTGCGAATTGTTTTGATATTTCCACCGGACTCTTTCTCAAAGAGGTTTGATAACTTTTCTCTTTGTTCGGAGTTACAAGACAAAAACATCAAAGCAAGAGCCAGAGATCCACAGATCTGAATGAGGCGCATCATAAAATAGTACCGCATACCAGTTCAGTTGTGGCGGCTTTTTGAAACTATTGAATTTCCAGAGTTAATGTCACTGTAGCACTGATTTCAATCGTACCTGGTTCAATAGGAGTGGGGACATCCATTTGCGCAGCTTCAAACCCCATCGCTTTTGCTTGAAGTGGAATTACACCGGCTGTGCCTTCTTCAACGTGCAAAACACGCACAATCTTTACGCCGAGTGCATTTGCAAGTCCATCCGCTTTGCCTCTTGCTTTAAGAGCGGCAACTCGGAGGGCCTCTTTTTGAACTTCGACTTCATCCTTCAGAATGAATTGAAGTGAATTGATCTGATTCGCTCCGGCTTTTGTCGCAGCATCAATAATTTTTCCAGCCTGCGCAAGCTCATCCGTCTGCACCTGAAGTGTGTTGACTGCTATGTAACCCGTGACCTTAGGTTCGCCCCCTTCTTTTGGATAGTCGTATTTTGGATTGAGTGAGTACCCGATTGTTTTGATTTCCAAATTCTGACCGAGTTGCGTCCGCATTTGCTGGATAACACGATCTGATTTTTGGGCGTTTTGTGCTGCGGCAGTTTGTGGATCTTGTGATTCAGTCATTACACCAATATCGATTTGAGCGCGATCCGGTTTCGCCTGTACCTGTGCCTCTCCTTGAACGCGAATTGTTGCTGTCGTTCGCTTTTCGGAACTACTTTCGTCGCGAGTCAGCGCTATTACTGGAATCAATATCAGCAGGATGGCAAAGACTTGTCGCATGATTTTCCTCCAAACTACTACCAGCTTAATAGCCAGAAGGCGGATCGACAATCATTTTTTCTTCAATCGCTGATTGCGAATTCTAACAAACCCTTCTTCGATCATTGCACGTGCATCATCCCAGTTGCGGTATGGCTTTTGCTGCTTTTCCCAATCAGTGCGTAAGTCTGATTCAAGTGCGTCAAAGTTCCGGTCGTTATATTCATCGCGGATCGCAGATTCCCATCCGAATCGATATGCAGGCAGATAGTCTTCGTATTTGTCACCTTGTTTGTAATAAGGTCGATTCCTGAAATTTTCCTGCCAATACACCTCTTCGATTTTCGGATCAAAATTATCTGCAATCGCATCCCCGGCTGCTCCGCCTACGATTGCGCCTGCAGCTGCCCCGATGGCGCCGCCAATAGGACCTCCTACAGCAGTACCAATTGCGGCTCCTGCTGCAGCAGACGCAATTCCTCCAGCACCGATTGCTGCAAGATTTTGCTCCGGTTCACCAGAAACACGCTCACCCGATTCTTCAGCTTTTTCAATCTCTTCTTCGGTCAGATCTTTCGTCGTACTTTTCTTGTTCATCGGCATGACTCCTATAGTACGGCGGATCCAAGACCCGCCGTTTTGAAAGGACACCAGTAGCCAAGATATGTCTGAAATATGCAGATTCCAATATGAATAAGAAATTGCCGGGTCTGTTTTACATTCCGCGGTTTCCTAAAACATAATCAACAAATTTTTTGCCAAACCGGAGTGCACTATCCCGATCTCGAAAACAGGAAGCTTCTAGATATTCGCGGTTATACTGTTCGCTTGTATATACATTCCGCGTACAATTCTTAGCAGGAAATGCTTCCTTCCAAACAAACTCTTTCACGGTTACATAATCAGTTGGGTTCGCCCAACCAGTTAAAGAATCTGGCGGATACAGGAAGTGATCCCTTCTGATTCTGTCCCCTGAAGCTTCGTAAGAATACGCATATTCCACGCTGGATTCGAACTGTGACGCAAAAATGCTGTTTACTTGTTTGTTTCCATATCGCACAAGCTTGTATACCTGTAACTCATATTGGCCGTTTGTAGAGTTCAATAGGATGAAATAGGTTCGGTATTGTAATCGTTCGACTTGCGCAGTGTTGATTCCAGCATCATACATGCTTGGAATTGTTTTTACAGCGCGTGATTTCGTTTTTAATTGAAGCGCCGAAATCGATCCTTCATCAGAGAAACCAACCTGCGGCAAAATTAGAACCACAAGCAAGATAAAAACCCTTTTCATGTTTCCTCCTCACCACTCCTCATCACATGGAGGAAACTATTCCTGCATCTCTGACCTCAGTATCGTAAAATTATTCCATCCCTTGTCCCCAAAAAGACGACACAAAAATTGTCAAATGTGTCTCAAAATTGGATCAGGCTTTTGCAAATATCAGTATTTACAGGACTAAAGCAGATACTCAGGTAAAGAGCCTTTCAGGGCTGAAAATGCGCGGTCGACTTCTTTTTCGTTTAGGATGACAGTGAATTCTGTAAATGTGGATACGACTTCGATCAAATTAATACCATGCCAGGCTAGTTGCATCAAAATAAAATAATAGGCACCGGGGGTTTTGACCGTTTCCTGACTCAGCCTCAAAGTAATTGATGACAGATTCGAAAAGCGAGAAACAATTTTTACTCGCGCCAAAATTTTTAGAACCTGCTTTTCAAGATCCTTGCTTGTGATGATCGTTGTTTGAAAAATACCTTGCGTAACTGTAAAGAAGTGCCCTTTTTGAACGTCAATTAGCTGCAACAAATTTTTGTATTTTGAAGCGCTCAGGTCCGAATTGAAAACAGTAAATTCCGCTAGATTGGATCGTACGATCATTTCATATTCTTTCCAATGTCCTTTCCTTAAATTCCGCAGCGATCCTTTCTTTACCGGAAGCCGCCTCAAAGCCATGATGATGGAAGCTTCTGTAACATCTTTGTAAATCATTTTCTTCACTTCAGGTCTGATCACTCTTGCAAGTGCGGAAAGATTCAGAATCCCTCCTGCAAGACCCGCTTCTAAGAATGGAATTTTATGAACGATACTTTCGACGGCTTCTGGAATTGTAATCATGTTCAATTTTTAACAAATTTAACGAATTTTGTAAATTTTCGTAAGAAAATTGACGCCAGAAATCAGTAACATAAGATTACCGGTATTGATTCGACTGGAGGAAGTTGGGATGAATAGTTTAAATGGTGTTTGTCCTGTTTGTCATGCCGAGATCCCGATTGAAGGCTACACCGAAGATTCCGAAATTCTATACTGTTGGGACTGCAGCAGCCGATTGGTTACTCATCTAATGGAGAATCAACCGATGTCGCTTCATCAGGCTCCTCCACCTGAGGATGACTGGGCGCAATAGAATTTCAGATTTCAGATGTAAGATTTCAGATTGAAATTCACTCAGGTGGACACGTTTCGCGTTTCGCAAATCGATTGATCATCAGCCCGCCGAAAATGATGGCTGATCCGAGCCATTGAAGAAGCGACAATCTTTCGCCGAGAAAAATCATCCCTAATCCTACGCCCGCGACAGGAGTGAGACTCGAATAGATAGAAGTGCGTGTGCTTCCTATTTTATCAACGCCGTAATACCAGGCTGAATATCCAAACACAAGTGCGAGTAAGGCGGCGTAAAACAATGCAAGCCATTCAGTCCATCCTAAAAGCGAATAATCCTGCCGGATCACCGCTGGAATTGAAATAGGCAGCATAAAGAGTGTTCCAAAAGCGATTGTATAAACGATGTAATGCCATGAAGAATACCTTTCTATGATTCTTCGGCTAAAAACCGTATAAATACTCCAGACCAGAGAGGCACCAATAATAAATGCATCTCCAATCAAAGATGAAACGTTTCCAAAACTAAACTCCTTGCCACCAAAAACAATCAGCATTACACCAGCAAAAGAAAGAAAAATTCCAAACCATATTCTTGCGCCAACCTGCTCAAATCCCATCCCTTTGCTGATAGCTGCAGTAAAAATAGGAGTCGTTGCGAGCAAAATTGCAACGTGTGAAACATGCGTAAATTTCACGCTATATATAAAGAGGAACTGATAAACAGTATTGCCCAAAAGACCGAGAAGGATGAGCCATGCCCAGTCCTGTTTTTCAATGCGGTCCGCAAAAATTCTTTTATGAATGAGCGATAAAGTGGCTGTTGCAATGAGAAACCTTAAGCAATTGAATGCAATCGGATGGAAATTTTTAAGCGCGACTTTGATGATAGTAATATTTGCGCCCCAAAATATCACCATCAGCAGAAGCATCAGATCTACACGGGTGAAATTTCCGAAGCGCATCCCGAGATTTAATCACGGACGGCTTAAACCGCAAAGACACAAAAACTTACGGAGCGCAGGCTTCTAGCCTGCATTACGGGCCGCGGACTTCCAGTCCGCAAATTTTCTTGCAGGCAAGATGCCTGCGGCCCTTAATGCGGACAAGGATGTCCGCGCTCCGTTACAGTTTGTTGAAGAACATGAGTACGCCGATGATCACGAATGCTGCAGCGGCAACTCTTTTGATTACCATTTCAGGAACGTAACGTACGAGAGTTTCGCCGAGTAACACGCCAAGCAGTGTAACTAAAACGAGTGCGGAAGCAGCACCAAAAAACACTTTCCATGCTTCGCCGGTTTTTGAAGTTAAAGTGATAACAGAAAGCTGGGTCTTATCTCCAAGTTCTGCTACAAATAGAGTGGCAAATGTAATCCAAAATGTTTTCATGAAAATTCCCTTCGTGAATTGTAATTATTCGGTTGTTCCGGCGAATGAACGCAGCCATACGCCAACACCATAAGCCAACGCGGCCGCACAACACCCCATAACCAGTGTTTCCAGACCCGAGCGCAACGCAGGTTGTTCAAGCTCACGACCTTTCAGTATTCCAATGACAAAGAACGCGATACTGGTCGCAATCGCACTTGCAATAAAAATACTTTGAGGCTGTAAATTCAATGGAAGCATAAAAGGCAAGATCGGGATTAAACCAAGAATAATAAAAGCTGCAAATGTGGTCAGTGCACTTTTGATCGGTGAGGCACTTTCTAATTGCAAACCAAGTTCTTCAGTGAGCATCGTATCAATCCACTGTTCACGGTCCTTTGTGATAACCGACACGATTTCTTCCAGAACTGGTCCTTCAAAGCCTTTACGCTTAAAAATCTGGCGGATTTCTTCGCGTTCACCCTCTGGAACATCATCAATATGTTGTGACTCAATTCTTCTGAATTGATCCACACGCTGGCGGTCGCTTTTACTTTTCTGATAATTTCCGACTGCCATGCTAAAACCATCTGCCAGCAAATTTGCAAAGCCTAAGATAACAACAACACGGTGAGGTAAATTTGCGCCGACAACTCCGGAAACCACGGCAAAGGTTGTCACACAACCATCAATTGCCCCAAGAACTGCATCACCTAAATAACTATGATGACGCTTTGCTGCTAAACGTTCGGCGATAACGTCAGGAGAATGTTCTCTTTCGAGCGCCTCCTGTCTTTTTAAGTTATCCAAATTTGATATTTACCTGCTGAATACTGAATTTATGCGATATTCGATTCGTTTGATTTATCCTTTTTACCCTTTGATCTCATAACCCGCTTCTTTTTTGTTTCAACAGGTTTATCTTGCAAACGATGACGCGCAAGAATAATGCGCTCAGCTTCCAGCCAATTTTCATTATCGCGGCCTTCGATATAACCGCTATTTACATAAAGTTCGTAAGCGAGATCTGCAATTTCATCTCGAAAATCCATGATGATTCCTCCAGGAAGTGATACTCGGATTTTAGCACTAAGTGCTGAGTAATGAGCAAATGAGTGAAGAAAACTCAGCCCTCATGACTCATTGTTCAGCACTTATTTACCGGTTGAACCGAATCCGTTCGAATGGCGCGCGGTTTCCGATAGCTCGGCTTCGACAAAACTCGCGCGCACTACAGGCATGATCAACAACTGAGCAATGCGATCCATTGGATGAATTACTTTCGTTTCGGAAGTAAAGTTTGCGAGAATTACTTTTAATTCACCCCTGTAATCTGAATCAATCGTTCCTGGACCATTCAAAACAAATAAACCTTCTTTTAAAGCCAAACCGCTTCGGGCGCGGACTTCACCTTGATACCCGGAAGGAATTTCTATCGCCAGACCCGTAGGAACCAAAATAATTCCAAATCCTGCAACCGAAATTGGCTCCGAAAGACATGCATATAGATCTGCACCGGCTGCCTCGCTCGATTTATATTCTGGAATCCGTGCATCTGCGCGAAGCTTGGTAAACTTTACCTCAATCATTTTCAAAACCGCCTTGTGTATGCTTTAACAATTGCAATAACTCCACCAATTGCGCCCACCATAAATAGTGCAGCACCAAAAAAGCTTCCAGTAAGGTAAGGCTGAATGTCCGGATCAGCCACCATAATGGAAGGGATCTGAGGATCCTGTTGTCTTGATTGTGCACCCGCAGGTGACGTCAAATTCCGTTCTTGAAGAATATTCATCATCCTGTGGGATGAATATGCCATGATGACAAGACCCAAGAACATCATAAACGCGAGCCAATAGACGCCTTTCATTCAATACGTGCCACAATCCGAATGCCGTTCAAGTGCAAATGATACAGGAAAATCGCATGGAATAAATCTGCCGGATGCGGCGGTACACCTTCGTTGCGATACATCTCCATCCCGAGGTCAAAAGTATCCACGCAGTTAGCCGGCACGATCACAGAAGATCCTTTTTCTTTTTTGATTGCTTGCAGCTTTAAATACATCGCAAGATGATAGACGCATAAATCGGTACAATCGCCAGTCACGATAAACTGGGATACTTCAGGGTTTTGCTCAACCCACATCTGTAATTCCTTTTCAAGGCCAGGATTGATCGTTGTTTTTGGAATTACCTTAAACTTAAAAGCGTTCGGCAGATCGCTAATCTCTTGTACCGTTTTTGATTCAACAGATCCTTCCATGCAATGCCGCGGATATATCTCGAATTCCTTACTATCCTCCGGATGATTGTCTTGAGGCAGTAAATAGTAATTGATGCCATGCTGCTCTGCATTCCTCAGCAGTTGAACGATAGGATTGACGATACGGCCAATGCGCGGTGAAGCAAGATTTCCTTCTTTGCAAAAACCATTTACGACATCGACACATGTAATTGCAGTTTCTTCGGGACCGAAATTCTTTAAAACCGATTTCATGGAAATGACCGGAAGGTCTGCAATCCAGCTGTCCAGAAAATCTAAAAATGATTCCGCTGACTTTCTTAGAGAGGTCGCTTTACGTATAGACATGATTGAAGCTTCCTAATTTTAAACCACGAAGATCACGAAGAGTCACGAAGATTTTACTAAATACAATTCAGACTTCGTGCATCTTCGTGAACAGCTTTAAAAATCCCTAGCCCCCGGCGTAAGCCGGGGGTAAAAGGACGAGAAAAGAACCTGCCCGCTTCAAGCGGGCGAAAGACCAGTCACTATGAAAACTCTTACGCCCGCTTTCGGCAGGCTAAATCGTTACACTCCAATTGACCCCAAGCTTACGCTGGGGGCTATTTTCATTCATTTCTGTTTGTCCGCTGCGCGGCCTCTGTTACATCGTGGTTAGATTTCTGGATCAGCCAGAGGCCAGCGTTACAAACTGCAGCGATAGTCTTCCAAAACTTTTTTATGATCGAATGCCATCGGCGGAAGGTCATCCAAAGAAAACCAACCGCATTCCGCAGCATCATCACCAGCCTGTGTGTGTGGCTTTTCATTTAAACGAGTCACAAACACCGCGGTGACTGTACGTCCGCGCGGATCCCGCCCTGGATCACCATAAGTACCGAACGGAGTAATCGAAACATTTTCAATCCCGGTTTCTTCTTGAAGTTCGCGCAACGCCGCATCAAGAATTTTTTCATCCTGTTCCACAAATCCGCCCGGAATGCACCATGAGCCCTGGAACGGTTCAATCTTTCTACGAACGAGCAGGATTTCATTGCCTGCATGAACAATGACATCTGCCGTCAGATAGCAGTTATAAGGCCGCTTCACAATTTCTCCCATAATAAAATTTTAAGCTTCTCTCCATTTGAAATCGCAAGATATCTGATGCGCAACGTCGCATCAGTATTTAAACCCTCAGGAGGCCGGATGAATTCTTGTTTCGAAAGCCAATCTGCCGTATTTTCACCAGCTTTAAATATCGATTCATCAGCGTTTACAGGCCACCAACCTACAGCGCGTTTTAGAATAGCAGGCCGTAGTGAGGGTGAAATTTCATAATCAGTCAGAATCGAAGCAATTTCAAATTCGGCACTCTTCTTAAAGTCTTTCGTCGGCAAACCTAGTTCAAGAGATGCAAGGAAATGTTCAATAGCAGCATCTGCTTGCTTTTGTTTCCAAAGTAAATCCGCCATTAAATAATGTGAAACACTGCTTTCTGGAAATTCCTCAACGTACTTCTCGATTTCCTTCAACAACGTTTCATATTCTTTCGTTTTGTATTTCTCAGGGTCTTTACTGGATAAGGCTCGCTGCTGAATTACCTGAATTGAATTGTTAACATGCCTTTCCAGAGCGAGTAGAAATATTGAAGATGATTTGAATGCTGATTTCCGAAGAATCGATTGATAAAAATTTTCAGCAACCGAAGGCATACTTTGTTTTGCGAAATAATCACCCATCAGGATTGAATACATTGGATAAATCCACAGTTCTTCATCGCGCAACTCTTCTGCTTTTATGTTCTTCAAATCCTCGAATGCGCGATCCCACTCTCCAAGTTCGACGTAAGCAGAGGCCCTTAGGATCAAATTTGTATTTATGTATTTTCCTGCTTCAATCTCTTTCCCTGCCATTTCGGCTACTGATTTCCAGGTAGCAATTGCTGCCAGATCTTCACCGCTTTCTTGAGAGGCGCGTGCTTGCATATAAAGCGACTTTGCTGTTTCTACTTTTTTGATTGCACACGAAGCAAATATGACAATCAGTAAAATTGTTGCTGCTCGCTTCATTCTTTTTTTGCAATCTCCCGGACTATATCAATGATCTCGTAAATCATTTCGTTTTTATCAACTTTCTTTTCTTTCCTGAAGGCTTCATAGGCAGCATCCAGAACAACAAGCAATTCTCCAGCAAACCGGTTGATCTTTGTCTCAAGTTCCGCGTTTCCTTCAATTGCGGTATACCCGCGGCTTAACTCTTCATATCGCAAAGCAAGTTCTCGATACTTCTTCTGTTTGATTTCTTCATGGAACAACAGTGCCGGCACCTGGCGTTCAAGAATCAAGGCCGAATAAATATATGGATACAGTTCGCGAAGTCTTGTGATGTTTCCTGAATTAAGCTCCGGCTCAAATTCCGATCGGAGTTCAGGAAAGAGAAAATTCTTTTCAAAGAATGCGAGCATTTCAGCATCATCCGGATTTACATATGAAATGTGGCTGGCAGAAAGTTCACTACTTAGAACTTCGGAAACACGTTGTTCGTGTTGATCCAAAATTTTTGTGACAACAGCTGCAGCGATTGCGGAAACCAGCGTTGAAGCTGGAAAAGGCAATAATCGCGAGAAGAGGACGATGCCTTGCTGAACGACGGAGCCTATCCGTTCATTTCTGGACGGCATAGCTTATTGTAGCTCAGAAGCTCAACCGCCAAGACGCCAAGGCGGTTAATTCTTTGTTAGTTTTACGATTTCGGGGTCGGCTTGTTGCCAGTATCGCTTGGCCGCCTGAAACTCACGGGCGGCACCTTGCGCATCGCCTTTCTTTTCCAACACCAGCGCCATTGCTAGATGACTTCCGCCATACGCTTCATCATGCTCAAGCATTTGGAGAGCGGTGTATTCAGCAAGATCCCAATCATTGGAATCTCTTGCTGAACGTGCGATGGATTCAAGTCGAAAAAGTGTTTGAATCCATGCATCCGGACCTGGAGTGGCTCGCAGCGCACGCTGTACATCTTTCAAAATTTTGCGGCCTTCTTCGACATTGCCTTTCTTTAAAAGCAGTTCACCTTGCAAAGCATCAACCCATGGCTGAACAATCGCGCGGTTGGGAATAACGCCTGGCGTAACGCGAGGAATCGACTCAAGTTCCTTACGTGCTTGATCGAACGCTTGTTCTGCTTCTTGAATTTTTCCAAGTCCAATGAGAGCCTGGCCGGCAAGAGCATAACCTGCAGTTCGTGCCTGTGGATGTTTTGATTGCGTCATAATTCGCGCTGCATCAACAGCTTCCTGATATCGTTCGCGGCGGATTAGAAAACTTGGCAGTTCTCTGTGCCGAAATGCAGAATACGCATCCAGTGCAGGAGTATTGGAAGCTTCACGGGCCAACTTTTCTGCGGAATGAATTTGGCCTTTGTGTTCATAACACGTCGCAAGAAGATCAAGATTATGACCATGATGCCAATCAAAACTTGAATCTATGTTTTCGGATTTGTAATAAGCACGCTCCAGAGCATCCGTTTTCTGAAATTGAACAATTGCTTCATCTACACGGCCAACGCGTCTCAGATCATGTCCCCACATATGCGCAGCATGTGGAATTGCGGGTGCAAGACGCGCCCAAGTTTCACCATGTACCAAGGCTTTCTCAATATCGCCGATCGTTTCATAACTGTGTATTAAGAAATGATGGGCTGCACCATTTTCTGGTTCCAAACGAAGAGCCATTTGATAAAAAGCGACAGAGGCTGCAGTGCCACGCTGTCCCCTGCCTGCGGCAGTGGATTCTTCAGCATTTCCACGTTGAATCCAGAGATGCGGACTCGCAAGATGTTTTGCCAATGCATCATCGATCGCTTTTTTATATGCGAGATGTTTTGAGACATCTTCAATACTATCCAATGCTGCCAGTTGTTTCTCACGAATTTCAATTCGACGCTTTTCATAATCGCTCACATTGGATGCAAATGATTTTGCTTTCTCCAGAAATTCTTTTGCAGCATCAGCATTTTCTATCCCCGAATTCACATAACTCAATCCAAGATAGGCCATCGCTAAAGAAGGATCATGACGTAATGCTTGATGAAACGATCGAGATGCTTCAATCCATACATACGCATCCAGATAGTTCACACCTTGATCATAAAATGCTTGTGCTTCTTTCGATGAAGTTGTGATCGTATCGTGCGAATTGCCAGTCCCTGTTCGGAGGGGAGCTTCGCGCTGAAGTAGATCCCCAGGAATATAACTTGGTGGTGCTGCACATCCAGCATGCGGATCAGATTGTGTAAGAGCATACTCGCTGCAACAAAAAGAAAAAACTAGAGAAAAGCACATCCAGAGAAAAGATTTATTTCGCATATTGAATCCTCATTTCTAACTGATTTTACTTCATCACTCTTGGATGTGTCCCTATCTTTTGTTAGGTTTGTAGTAAGGCACGCAATCGCCGAAGGCGACAGTGCCGTGGATCTGCGCGGTCGTCGAATTGAGCAATGCTTATGAGTCTTTTTACGGCGCTGCCTCGCATTCGCTCGGGAGCGTGCCTAACTACAAATAGATTATCCACAGAGCAATAGTCGTTCTGCGAGCATTGGAATATCAGACGGCCATAAACACAATGGACGTGCATGCTGTGAACCAACCATTGGATGCGGACGGCAACTCAGGACCATTTGCCGCCAGAAAAATGGAATTGATTCACGGCCGAAAACAGAACCACAAAGTGCGCCCGCGATAGCCGCATTTGTATCTGTATCGCCGCCTAATGCAGTTGTGTTGATGATTGCCTCTTCCGCTGAGGAGCAATGTAGAAGCTGATAAAACGCATTTTGAAATGCGTTGATCACCCACCCTTGCTGAGAAGTCACTTCCGGAACGTTCGTTTGAGCATTCTGCAAAGCGTTTAATAAAACGGCCTCAACATTCTGTTGAGTTGCGAGGTTTAGTGCAAACTCGTATATCTCTTGCGGAGTTCTTCCCGATTCGATTGCATTCGCAATAGCACAAACAAAAAGCGCGCAAGCTTGCTGACAAACCGGATTGGGATGCGTTAGGACACTTTCAAGACAAGCCAAATACCACAGCCGTTCAATCGACATTCTGTAACCATAGATACCGAGCGGACTAATCCGCATGAGCGAGCCATTCGCCTGGCTTTCTGGATTAGGTGTATTCCGCAATGCTGCGCCGATTGTGTTGCCTACATCAAACGGAGATGTTTCATGAAACCAGTATTGATATGCTTGCGCAACTTTTTCTGCATCATATCGCTCTTCCTGAATAATGGTCCGCGCAAGCAGTAGTGCCATTTCGGAATCATCTGTAATTTGTCCTGCGAGAGAATTCCACGTGCCGCCATCATCCATCGTTCGCAGTCCTTCTGGAAATTTTGAACGTATTGTTTGAGGGTCAAGAAATTCTACTTGCTGTCCCAATGCATCCCCGGTGCATTGTCCAAAAAGACAACCTTGTGCGCGCGAAAGCAATCCTGGATTCCAGAGTGCTTTACCAGCCTTCGGTCTGCTGAACATGTATAAAGTGCGCGGCTTTATGATTGTGTTTCGCGTATGTGCAGTTTGCAATCTCTCCCATTTTAGTTTTAGGAGATCACGAACTACACGAACATCACCACCAAAACATCGCTGCGCTTTGCTTTCACCATCGGGACTGTACGAAATTTCCTGGCCTCTATCGTCCCAAAAAACACCACCCGCTCCGCGAAGGAGCGCATGACCACCTGCGAAATCCCAATCGCCCGGATTGTGCCAGGAGACTGCAGCAGCACTATCACCTGCCGCTGCCAATGCAAGTCGATACGCAATACTTGGCGATGCAATGTAACGATACGGATGAATACACTCCAACAATTCCGGAATCATGTTTTCTCTGTGCATCGAAACCAAAAGCACAGTCTGCGATTTACGTGGAGCATTCCAGTTTGGTTTGATCGGCTCACCATTGCGGGCCAGTTCAAATCCTTCTGCCCAATAAATCAGATCCCCGCGATCATCGGGTGCAACAAAAGCATAGACAACACCTAAAACAGGAATCCCGGCACGGACCAATGCAACGGAAACTGCGCTGCCTCTTGCACCGCGCAAGTAGGCCGATGTCCCATCGTTTGGATCCACAAGCCAAACATGCGGATCTTGAGTCGCAACAGAGCCAGTTTCTTCACCGCGATATCTGTAGTTGGGAAATTCGGAGAGCAATCGCTTCCGGATCAACCACTCGGCCTCTTCATCAACTTCTGCATGACCAGAATGTCCGCGCGGTCCGCCCCAACGATGAAACTCACGGCGAAGCAGTTCGCCTGCTTCTTGCACAATATCTAGTACAGTTCGTAATTCTTTTTCGTAGGACATAATTACCGCAAAGACTCAGAGATTCTACCGTAAAGGCACAGAGATTTTTTACCGCAAAGACTCAGAAATTTCTTTCGCTTGAACGATGCAATCCGGAATACCAACTCCGCGCATCAGATTATTTGCAATTAATAATGATCCTTCGAGTTTAGCGAGATTTTTGATGGCTGCAATCCGTTGCTGATGACCGACAGCATATTCTGGCATCGCCGAACGCCATCGATAAACTCTGGAAAGAACAGGCACATCATCAATTTTTGCGATCCGTTTCAAATCCCATAAAGCTTTTTCGATGAGGTCATCATCCGGCTCTTCAAGCCATTTTTCTGCTTGTGAACCTCCCACAAAAACACGCAACAGCAAATGATTCGGCGGGCATCTATTTGCAAATTTATTGCTGATGTATGTACAGGCAAGCGCAAATTTCCGCTCCGTAGCCGGAACCAGCCAGCCAAATCCTTTTCGCTCAATGCTCTTAAACGCAAGAAGAATCACGATTGCAGAATTTTTCTTAACAGCATTCACACGCTCTCGAATTTCTTCTCCATATTGCGAAACAAGCTTCGGAACTGAGGATGATGAAAGAACGACCACATCATACCCTTGATCATTGATCCACCATTTTCCATTTCTCTTTTCAACCCGATCGACTTCAGACCCAAAATGAAACTGATGACCTTGCAACTCATGCATGAATGCATCGATCAAAGTTTGCATACCTCTTTTGTAGGTTGTAAACAGACTCTGCTTTGCCAGTTCCTTTCTCCGATTCATCGATTGCAAAATGACACTCCCTCGCTTTTGAAGTTCCCAAATCTGCGGAAGAGCACTCACAACGCTTAACTGATTGCTATCGCTGCCGTAGATTCCTGCCAAAAGTGGATCTGCAATTTGATGAAGTACCTCAGTTCCAAACCTTTTTTCAACCCAATCAGCCACGCTGAGATCTGATCTGTCAGGCAGTGTGAATAAATCCTTCAATGCTGAAAATTTTCCGTACCATGAAATCAACTCCGACCTCAGAAACGCTAGAGGTGCTGCAGGAACCATTAGAAACATTCCTTCAGGCAGTAACTTCAGTTTTCCTTCATGAAAGATGAAAGTTTTTCGAAGCTCATCACGAGAGCCCATCAATTCATTGCTTAAACCGAGATCTGCAGCAACTTCAAATCCGGCATGTTTTTGAGTTAAGAATGAATCCGGGCCCGCTTCCAGAACGAAACCGTCGATTTGTTCGGTTTTAACGACACCACCAGGAGTCTGATTCTTATCAAAAACTGTAATCTGAAAATTCTTATTCTGGCGATTGAGATAAAAAGCAGTGGAGAGTCCTGAGATGCCAGCTCCCAGAATCGCGACTGAAGTCACAGCCGCTCGCGTACGAGTTCGTGAAGCAAATGAATCAAGTCAGATGAATCATTCAGCGAGGCAGCACGATGCAGAATCATCTCGCGCTCTTGCGCATACTTGCGGAACATCACATCAATGTCATATAAAATTTCGACATTATCGCAAACGAATCCGATTGGTGCGATCAAAATCTCACGCACACCTTTCGCATGAAGTTCTTCGATCCGAGATTCCACTGCAGGCCCAAGCCACTTATCTGAAGTCATTCCCTGGCTTTGATACGCAAAGCGCCAATCTGATAGCGATAACTCCTGTGCGACAAGTCTTGCGGTCTCTTTCACTTCATAATCATACGGATCACCTTGTTGTAAGATTTTTTCCGGAAGACTGTGAGCTGTAAAGATTACAAATGAAGCTGGATGACTGGAAAGGCTTTTTTGAATACGCGCTGCAAATGCACGGATTAGGCCAGGACGTCTTGCAAATGATTTAACAAGCTCGTAACTGATCGAACTTCCTGTTTCAGAAATTCCTTTTTGCAAAGCCTCTTCATACGCGCCAATTGTCATTTGTGAAAATTGCGGTGTCATACAAATAGCGATGATTGATGTAACCCCTTCAGATCCCATTTTTGAAATCGTGTCAGCAATAAAAGGCGGAGAATGACGCATACCTGTATATACTTTCGCTGCATCGCCTAATTTATTTTGCAAAGCTGCGGCTTGATTAAACGTCAATTCTAAAAGTGGAGATCCGCCTACAATTTTGTAACGATCCTGAATTTCCTTCATGCGGTCAGGTTCCAATGGCCGGCCATGACGGATGTTCAGCACGTACGGCTCTACATCATCAAGAGTCATAGGCGCACCGTGCGCCATCAACAATATTGCTTTCATTTCACCTTATGAAACTTGTTTCACGTTGTGAAACCATGTACTTCTTCAACTAACTTCTCAACATTTTCAATTGGTGTTTCTGGAAAGACACCATGTCCAAGATTAAAGATATGACCATTGCGTCCGCCGGCTTTTGTGAGGATTTCGCGAGCGCCATCGAGTACGGCCGGCGATGGAGCCAGCAGTATCGATGGATCAAGATTCCCTTGAATGGCCCGGTCTGAAAAAAAACTCCATGCACGATCGAGCGGAATTCGCCAGTCTATGCTGATGACGCTTCCACCTGCTTGTGCAATCAGATCCAGATACCCTGACGTTCCAGTTGAAAAATGAATCGAAGGAACTGAAATACTTTGAAAGATTTTTTGCGAATACGGCATCACAAATTTACGATAATCTTCCGGACCTAATGCCCCAACCCAGCTATCAAACAATTGCACTGCTGAAGCACCTGCTTCTACCTGCATCTGTAAATATTCCACTGTGACAGACGTAATCTTTTCCATCAAATTTTTCCATGCGTCAGGATTAGACAGCATGAACTTTCGTGTCTTCAAAAAATGACGCGAATATCCGCCTTCAATCATGTAACTTGCAAGCGTAAAGGGAGCTCCGGCAAATCCGATTAACGGAATTTTGCCATTCAATTCGCGAGTGACAATTTGAATTGCCTCTGCAACAAATCGAAGCTTCTCTTGCGGATGGAATATTTCAAGCGTGCTTACATCCTCTTGGGTTGTTACTGGATTGTGAATGACAGGTCCTTCACCCTTCGCAAACTCAAGTTGCAACCCCATCGGTTCGATCGGCAGAAGAATGTCGGCAAAAATAATAGCTGCATCAAACTGGAAACGTTGAATTGGCTGCAATGTAACCTGAGCTGCAAGCTCTGGTGTCTTACACAGTGTGAGCAAACTATGTTTCTCGCGCAGAGCCCGATACTCAGACATATATCTTCCGGCTTGTCTCATCAACCAGATCGGCGTTCGATCAACTTTCTCTTTGCGGCAAGCTTTCAGAAAACGGGAATCTTCTAATTTCATGAAACTGTAATTATAAACGCGAGATGCGGGATGCGCGATGCGTGATACGGCATCTTGTATCCTGCATCCTGTATCCTGTATCCTTATAAAAGCATGTCAGCCGTAGCGGGCATTATTTTGATTCTTTTGGGGGGAGCCTCATTAGCACTTGGTGTAAATGAGATCCTGCACCCCGGTCAACTTGCACCTTTCGCTGCCAAAACTACTGCCGGATTAGGCCTCATCTTAATTGTAGTGGGGCTTCTTCATTTCAGGGCACCGCATAAAGCGTTCCTGCTGAGTATTCCAGTTCTGATCTATTTCCACTTTCAGATGTATTCTAATTCTTTATTTTATTTCAATGATCCTCACTGGACGTATCAAGGGGCGCTTGCCGTTGTTTCCATTCTTGTTCTGATCTTAAGCTACAAAGGCTATACAGCTGCCAGAGCTAACTCTTAACACTCTCGCTTCAACACGACACGATCTCTAACCGCAGAGTCACGAAGATTCCAATCTGCAAACTGAAATCAGAAAGCCTATATTCCTTTAGTTAATACAATAAATTAGAAACGAACAGATCACTACGATAATGTTGTGACAATGAAACTCCGAGTCACGATCCTGAGTCTATTATTTGGCGCGATTGCTTGCTTGATTGCAGATCAGTACGTCTACACTCATATAGAAAAATTGCGCTTCAAGCTTCTCCCCCGGCCCTCGCCTCCGGCAAACAATGGTATTGCCGTATTGCAGTACGCCAATCCAAGACCAGAAGATGCAAGAATTTTGGCATTGCGAATCAAAAACAATTCCGGCAAAAAACAAGCTTTCTTTGTTCGTCAAAATGGTATCGGAATCGCAGCCTTTACCATCGAGAAAGACGAGACTTTCAAATATTTTGGACCGATCCCTGAAACTGCGAAGTGTTCGCAATGCAGACTCACGATTGTAGGAAAGAATGCTGACTGGCAACTTCAAACAGTAGAAGTACGAAACGTTTTCGGATTCTCTTCTGTGTGGCTAAAAGCTGTTCTTATTGAGCCTGCATTTCACAATTACACAAAGTTTAAAGCTCTTCACCTGGCTCTAATATTTCTCGCTACCCTATTGATATCGATTCAGTTGTTTTCTACCAACTTTTCAAAGAAGTTATTGGTTCCTGCGATTGTTGTGATGCTCATTTCTACAGCATTGTTTGTTGTTCCATATCTCAGTAATAAGAAGATTTTGATTTCCAGCTCAACCTTTTTCAAACTCTGGATCATTTCATTCCTTCCCTTTTGGATTATTGTCTGGCATAGAATTCGTAAAACTCCGAAATTCAAACCTGCAATTGTTGCTTTGATTGTGGGTCTAATCTTCACCGGGGGAATGTTAGTCAAGCTGGATGAGTATGAAGGCAACTTCAGCGGATTCCTTCATATCTCAAAGAAATTTCTTGGAAGAAACAGTATTCTATTTGAGCGTCCTGAAATTCGAAGAGAGCTGATTAAAGAAGACTCGAATGGCTATGATGGTCAATTTTTTTATTTCATCGCATTCGACCCGCTTGTCAGGCACTATCAAATCACTTCGAATCCGAGTCAGCGGCCAATTGACGCTCCTGCATTTCGATATCGCCGAATTGCGTTTCCCGTTTTAACGAAGTTAGTATCAGTCAATAACCCTTTCAACTATCCAGTTGCAATGGTGTTACTGACTATCGCAGGCGCTGCTTTATGCGCCTTTTTCGTTTCAAAGATTGCGATCTATAACGGCTTGAACGGTTGGGAAGGCCTTACATGCCTCCTGATTCCTGCATTCTGGCTTTCGCTATCTGTCGCAACACCTGAACCGCTCGCTGCAGGATTTCTTGCAGCCGGGTTCTATCTGACTTTAACAAAACGGTACGTGCTTGCTGCAACCTTCTTTTCAATGGCAATTCTTACGCGTGAGAGTGCAATTTTGTTCGTTCTGGTGTTAGCGGCTTTCGAACTAAAAACAAGCACACGTAAGTCTGCGTTTATTCTTGCAGCATCACTTCTTCCTTATATAGCGTGGCGCAGTTACATAGCGATTGCTCTTTATCATGTGGATGGATGGAAAGCATTTTTCATGGAACCGGAAACTACCGGATTACCATTTGCCGGCATTGTTCAAATGTACAGCAAGCTCTTCGCAGGAACATACACCGAAGGAATTGAACTTCAGGCATTCCGATTGCCAATCCTTCTTGTGATTGTGATGGGCGTCTGTCTATATACGTACTTACGAACCAAAAATACACTTGGCCTGATAGGCGCTATTTATGTCTTTCTTGCGCTGTCACTATCGTACGAAAAAGTATGGATTGATGTTTCGAATGTTGAGCGCCTGAGTTATGAATCATTCCTTTGTCTTGGTCTTCTGAGTGCAACTCGCGTAGGGGCGGCGGGTCTAAGACCCGCCCGCTTGCAGTCAGGTAAAATAAATATTCTGATTTATGCAGCATTTGCTCTGACTTTGATTTACGATCTCTTCATTATGATGCGCTCAGATATGTTTAAAGCGGGATTCCTCTGGCTCCTAAAATGCTAACTCTTACTTTACGGAGCGCGGACATCCTTGTCCGCATTACGGGCCGCAGGCATCCCTGCCTGCATCAAAAATTATGAAATTTACAATTTGCAATCGCCCTATATACTTGAACTCATGGAACCTTCTTCACTTCATCGAGCGCATCCATGGCATGGAGTTTCGGCAGGCGATTCAGCGCCGGACACTGTGAACACATACATCGAGATTGTTCAAACTGATACCCTAAAATACGAGCTGGACAAAAGCTCAGGCATTTTGAAGGTGGATCGTCCGCAGCTTTTCTCCAACGTTTGCCCGTCGTTGTATGGTTTCATTCCACAAACGTATTGCGGCCAGGAAGTTGGTAATTTCTGCATGTCAAAGACCGGCAAAACTGGAATTGTAGGTGACGGCGATCCAATGGATATTTGTGTGTTGTCCGAAAAAACATTCACACATGGTGACATTCTTCTTCGTGCTGTTCCGATCGGCGGCTTGCGGATGATCGACAAGAATCAAGCAGATGACAAAATTATCGCTGTATTGGATGGCGATAGCATTTATGGTGAATGGAGAAAGATTAAGGACTGTCCCGCCTCTTTGATTGATCGCTTAAAACATTACTTCCTGACTTATAAACTTCAGCCCGGTTCTCCGCAAAATGTAGTTGAGATCGCTGATGTATATGATCGTGATGAAGCGCATGAAGTGATCCGCTGCAGTCTTAAAGATTATCAGCTTCGTTTCACTACGGGCCAACCTTAATTCAACACTAAGGCGCAAAGACACGAAGTTCACTATCTAATGTTTAGTGACTTTGAGCCTTCGTGTTGAACTCTTCAATCAAGTCTAGCCGGCAGGTTAATGCGAATGATTGTACCTGCAGTTCCGTTTGATTCAGCACGGATTGTGCCGCCATGAAGTTCAACAATTTTGCGCGCTATGTACAATCCCAGCCCTGATCCTTCTTTATCGCCGTTGTGAGTGCCTCGATAAAATGGTTCGAAGATTTTTTCGCGTTCATCTGCCGGAATTCCTGTGCCAGAATCTGCAACAGAAACTTCGATCCCATTCTGCCGTTGTTCAACTTTTAATGAAACTGTGGATCCTTCCGTTGAGAACTTGATCGCATTTTCCAGTACATTAACGAGAGCTCTAAGAATTTGTGTGGAATCTCCACGAATCGGCGCAACTTGCGACGCGTTTACATCAATCTTGATATGTGCGGCTTGCGCTAACGGCAATACTTGATCGGCTGCCTGTCTGGCAACTGCAGTCGCATCGAAAGGCTCCCGAATCGATGACGGCAGAGTCATTTCGACGCGTGAAAGAACCAGGAGTTGCTCAATCAATTTTTCGCTCTCAGTTATTTCACCTTTGATCCCGTCAATAATCTCAATCGTTTCAGTTTTATCTTCATTTTTTTCAGCGATCAATTCCAGGGCTATGCGCATTCTTGCAAGAGGACTTTTCAGTTCGTGTGAAATGAGCGCAAGAAATTCTTTACGTTGCTCGAGTGTTTTTTGTAAATTCTCCGCCATGCTGTTAAATACAGAACCTAATTGTGCAATTTCATCTTTGCCGCGAATTTTCGCCCTGCGATCTAAACGACCTTCTGCCCACTCGCGCGCAAGACTGTGAAGTTGTCTGAGTGGTCTCGTAATTCGAAGCGATAGCGGAAGAATCAACAAAGCAATAATGCCTCCAGCAAGGATCATCGAGGTAACAAATGGGAAACGGGGAAAATGACGTCTTCCAGAAAAAGATGTTTCTAAAACAAGAAACCGCTGCTGTGATGGATCGAGATTCGGTACTTGCACAATAATTCGTGCTGGGGCTCGCCGCCGGTGCAAAAGCACATCGCCATCTTGAACTGCACGTGTCATTTCTTCGGGTGCGATCTGAACCTTACGTTTCTCCGGTGTTAAAATGAGATCGCCTTTAGGATCTACAACCCACAGTCTCAAGCCTTCCAGTTTTTCAAGATTCACAAAAAACTTGTGACATGAATCCGAAGAGACTGTGTTTGAACTTCCACAATCTCTACCATACTGATCGGCAAGAAAGCGGGCATGCGAGAGAAAAATTCCATGCAACTCATTCTTAAAATCTCTCGAATAAAAATGAGCGGATAGCATGATCACAATAATCATCGTGATCAGAAAGATGACTAGAAACGATAAATATATTTTTAAGTAGATGCGGCCAAACATAATTTCTTATGAAGTCGGAGGTTCAAACCGATATCCTGAACCCCAAACGGTTTTGATCCATCGTGGCTTTTTCGGATCTTGCTCAATTTTGTTTCTCAGTCTGGATATATGAACGTCGATAGAACGATCGATCCCATCAAAATCACGATTTTGAACAAGGTCCATCAATCGTTCTCTTGTAAAAACTCTTCCAGGATTTGAACAAAGTACTTTAAGGAGTCTGAACTCGGCTGATGTCAATTCAATCTCATTCTTTCGAACGATTAAGGTTTGATTGGAAGGATTCAGTTGGAAATCAGGATATTCAATCAGTCCTGAATCACCTTCCCATTTTGTTGCGCCTTTTCTACGAAGTACTGCTTTCAAGCGCGCAACAAGTTCCCTCGGGTTAAACGGCTTCGCTATGTAATCATCTGCGCCAAGTTCGAGTCCGATAATCTTGTCTTCATCGGCACCGCGCGCAGTTAGCATCAAAATTGGAATTGAAGATTCATTGCGGATTTTTTTGCAAACCTCAAGTCCATCACCATCAGGAAGCATAATGTCGAGCAACACAGCCTCAAATTCCTGTCCTCTCAAAAATCTTAATCCATCATGCGCATTATTTCCCACAACAAGGCTGTAGCCATGCCCTTCCATGTACTTCTTTAATAAATCCGAAAGCTTCTTGTCATCATCAATTAGGAGTATCGGTATGCTCATCTTTGTTTCTTTGTGGTTAATGAGCAATTATAGATCCTCGCCACGTCCGTACCCCAGCGCATTTACATTTCTTAACAAATCCTTAAAGGACAGGCAAAGATAGCATCGTACTGTATTGATGAAGTCACAAAAACTAGGAGGCTTTTGAAAATGAAGAAATTATGGTTGTTACTGATTCCCGCAGGAATCGCCGCGTTATTTCTTACGACTGATGTAGCTCAGTCATTCGGTTTTAGAGGACACCGCCATGGTATGGCCAAAGAATTTTTGGAATACCGGATGGAAAAACTCACCAAAGAGTTGAATCTAAACGAAAGTCAAAGGGCTAAACTCGATACTTTCAAAACTGACATCGAAGCAGTGATGGATCAACGCAAAGACAAACACGAAGAAATCCACCAGATCGTGAAGGATGAACTTGCAAAAGAGAATCCCGAATTTAGCAAGCTTAGACCGATAATCGATCAACAGATCGATTCATACGCTCAACTTGCCCATCAATTCGTTGGCCGAATTGATGAGTTCTATAACGACTTAACACCGGAACAGAAAAAGTTATTGCGTGATCACATCGCAGAAAAGATGGAAGACCACGACCATTCGCATTGAGAGTTATCGGAGCGTCGGGCGCAGGCTCCCTTGCCCGCGCTCCGGAGCCTGCGCTCCTTAGTTCGATTCAACCTTTTTCTTCAGTTCAACAATATCTTTTTGATCTGGTTTGAGTGCTAATGATTGCTGGATCCGTTCAAGTGATTTTTCCCTTTGATCCAACCTGTAGTAGATATCAGCAAGAAGATTAAAGACTTCCACTTTTTTCGGCTCTTCAATTCTTAATCTTTCAAAGAATCGCACAGCATCTTCATACTTTTGCATTCCATAATATGCCCAGCCAAGAAGCCACAACATTTCTGTATTCCGTGGATTTTTGACTTCAACGGGCGTTCCAAGATCAAGGACGCGTTGAAAATCTCGTCCTTTCAATGCAACACGCATTAATTGTGTTCTAACTTCAGGCGAATCAGGATTCTGTTGAAAAGCTTCTTCAAGTAAGACTACGGCATCCTTAGGACGATTGAGCCGTAAATATTGCTGAGCAAGAGTATAGCTGTGATACGGAGAGTCAAAGTTAGGAATCGCAACCGCAAACTTCCAAACTCCAGAAACTGCTTCAGGTTGAATCAAAAATGGCGCAGGCTGAGATCGAGCAACCACTTTGTCTTCCTGGCGCAATTCCACAACAAGCTTCTTATCTCCGAATGACAGATTGATCGCCGGAACGTCTTTGACCACATCAATTGCATTTCCAGCTAGATCGTCGGATTTCAAATTCAGAGGTTCAGTAAACTCCTTCTCTATGGTTTCACCATTCATGACAAGGTAGCGTAAGCTCAGTGAGCCGATCCCGCCCAAATAGCTATCCGGAAAAATTACCTGATGATAGAACGCAACATTCCCTTTTTGAGAAAACCGTGAATGAAGATTGGGTATAAAAATCTTGTCGCCAAATTCAAATGGGCGCAGCTTTTCAGAATTTGGAACATTTTCAGCTGAACGCACCGGTATGAGTGGTGAAAATACAGGCGACGTTACAGTAGACATATCTGGAATATCGACATTATGTGAAAATGTGATGCTTCGCCTCGAAACATTGTTATTCATAATCAACGTAATGGCATATTTGCCGGGCACAATCGGACGCCTTCCTTGATACTGAAATGGGATCGACTGAATCTTCGCAAATTGATCCGGCTTCAACTTAATTTCATGCGCTCCGACAATCTCATCGAGTTCCACTTTCTGATCGGTTGTTGAAATAGAACCATCTAGACTGAGCGAAGTGTAATATTCATCAATGTACTGACCCATATCCAGCTTGTCAGGCTCAAACTCAATGGCATAATCAATGTAATAATTTCCATTTGATGCTCTAAACCAAAACAACTCTTCATAGACTCCTTCAGAATCCAAAGAAGTATAAACGGTAACATTGGGCAGCTCCTTGGTGAAGGATTCAACATACTTCCGTTTCGGCAAATCATAATTCCGGGCGTTCTGTAGTTTTGCTTGAATCATCTCAGCGGAAATACTTCCGCTATTGATGAACTGACTTGGATCTCCGCCTTCTGTTGGAATTGAACTGAAAGCTGCATGAGCAAGATCGGGATCTCCTATCTCAAGCTGAATCTTATCGAATAATTCTTCTTCTGTTTTACTAACGACATCACTTCGCTGAACGAAAAGCTCTCGAATACCGTCATTAAGCGGCGAATACAACTTATACGTTCCTACCCCATTTTCCTGGAAGAATACAAAATACATTGAATTAGGGAGTCCGAATCCTCTATAACCGGCGTATTGCCATAACTCGTTGGGGTGCAGTTCAAAAGGTGCCGGATTCCTTTTAATGAAACTGGGTTTTCCTAACAGGATGTACACTTTGCCACGGTCCGTGTTCCAGCCAGGTAGTGCTGTATCGCGACCGTATTGCTTTGTTGCATATTCGAAACGTGCGCGATGTTCTTCCCTAAATTCATTCTTCTGTGTACCGGGAGTTGGATCCCTGTTTTCCCAGAATGCCGCAATGAATCGTTCGCGTTCATCATTACTCTTTAATGAAAAAAAGGCCGTCTTCTCATAGTCTGAAATAATCCAATGAGCGACATCTAGAAACTTCTGATGAGATTCAAGTAGCTGCAACTGCTGATCATCCTTTTTCACTTCTTGTGCGATGAGAGGAACAAGAAAGAGAAGAAGAACAAAAATAGAAAAAATAGATAAAATGCGTTTCATAATTAACCTCTAGCGATTGACCTGGATACCCCGTTCACGCGCGTCCTGAATAATTTTTCCAGCCTCTGAATTTCTGCCTAGGCGTTGATACGTGGAAGCCAGCAGAATATAACCTCGGGGCTCTGCGGGATTGAGTTCTACAACTTTTTGAAAACAAACTACCGCCTCATTCAGGCGGTTTGTATTTCTGTAAATAAGTCCAAGATTGTTAAAAGCTTTTAGATTCGTAGGAGCTACTTCAATTTCCTTTTTATATGCATCAACTGCGTACGGCACTTCCCCTTTCACTTCATAGATCTGGGCGAGATTGTAATACAAATCAGGAGCATCAGGTGTCAGTTGAATCGCCTCTTTAAAATTCCGTTCCGCTGAAATAATATCCCCTGCTCCAAAATTCATTTCTCCCAGAGTTGTAAAAAGTGCACCTCTGGATTTTTCACCTTTTGTTGCTTGTAATGCTTCCTCATACGACTGAACAGCTTGTAAATAAAAAGGCCGCGCTTTCTCGGGTTGTTCTAACATTCGATAGATATTTGCGAGTTTCAGAGTCGCGAATAAATGCTTTTGTTCGTAATTTAATACTTTCTCATACCATTCTTTTGCGGTCTTTAAATCTTGTTTTAATTCGTAAGCGTAACCAGTGTTGTAAATAGCCATTGTATGATCGGGACGAAGCGCAATTGTTTTTAAGAGTTCATCAATCGCTTTGTCCAATTGGTTCATTCCGATATAGGTTACTCCTGCGCAAAAATGAGCATCAATCATGCTTGGATCTTCTTCAAGAACAGGAATAATCCTTTCAAGTGAATGTTTGAAGTTTTTTGCACGAAGGGCTGCAAAAGACTCAGATATTGCGCGAGCTAAATGAATCTTACTTTTTGGATCAATTTTCCTGCTTTCAGCAGTCGCAACAGCAGTCCCACCTATATAACCGAGTGCTCTCAGTTTTTCTTCAGTATCAGGATCCATTTTCACTGGACCCGATAAATTCTTGCGCGAATTTGAAGTAAGAATCTCTTGAAGCTGGTCCTTAAGAACTTTCGCAATGGATGATTTTTCTTTAATCAGGTTTTTCGTTTCGCCTGGATCGCTTAGCCGGTCGTAAAGTTCAGAATCCGGCGCTTGAATGTATTTATACTGATGCGTGGTAATACTTTCGAGCGGACTCCATCCATAATGAAGTTCAGCATAAACACTTTCGCTATAGGCGGTTCGTTTTAAGTCTTCCTTACCTTGCATCATCGGAATCAAACTTTTGCCTTGAACTGATTTTGGAACTGGCATGCCTAGCAATTCCAGTAAAGTAGGCATCATATCGATGAGACGAACGACACCCTTGACGCGCGATGCACCGCCATCAGGAACATGAATAAAAAAAGGCACATGTTGAGTCGTGTTGTAAATAAACATTGCGTGGGTCGCTTCATTGTGCTGGCCGAGTCCTTCACCGTGATCGCCCGCAACAATAATGATTGTCTTTTCATCAAGTTGAAGCTCTTTGAGTTTATCCAGAAGCTTTCCTACATACTCATCTGTATATGCGATCTCTCCGTTATACGCATTGTTGGGATACTGACTTTTGTATGGTTCGGGCGGATCATATGGCTCATGTGGATCGTAATAGTGCACCCATGAAAAAAATTTGCGATTTTTGTTTTCTTCCAGCCAGTGAGATGCTTCTATTTCAGTTTCTTCGGCTTTGCGTTGAATGTCGCCGGGATTTACATCTTGAAACTGCGCCAGGTTGAAATTGTCGTAGTACATATCAAATCCCTGATTCAACTGCCATCTTGAATCCAGCACGAACGATGAAACAAATGCGCTTGTTGCATAACCTTGATCTTTTAAAATTTCAGTGAATGTCAGCTCCTCAGGATCCAACAAAAATCCTGCATTATCCCGAACACCATGACCAATAGGAAGTCTACCTGTAAGCATCGATGTATGCGATGGCAACGTGAGTGGAACATGGGAAACTGCATCTTCAAACACGTAGCTCTCTTTTGTAAGACTATCTAAATGAGGCGTCTTAACGCCATCATATCCATAAGCTGGAAGGCGATCGGCACGAAGTGTATCGAGTGTAATCAGTAAAATGTTGTAGTCTTTGTATGTCCCGGGAGAGCCAAGTTTGGAAAACAACTTTTCTTTATAACGAAAGAAAAATCCAGCAGCGATTATTGCAATCAGCAGGATTGGAATCAGTAACTTCCATCTATTACCACGATCAGAATCTACCTGTGCGGGAGTTGATGGCGTCGTTTGCTGGACCGGTTTTGATTTATGTTTCTTTTTTTTCGCCATGATTCATTTAACGGCACTGTCTCGCATTCGCTCGACTGTGTGCCTTACTACAAACATTCATTGAGTTCCTTTTTCCAGTCGTTCCGCAAACGCAAACGCCTGTTGTGCCTCGCGGGTTTTGCCGAGGCGTTCAAATGCGTTCCCAAGTAAAAAGTAACCAAAAATTTTCATATCCGCACTGGGCTCTAATTCCAGTCCCTTTTGTACCAGGCCAGCAATCGCAGCCGGGTCCTGATTCACATCTAACAGTGCTTTCGCTAAATAAAAGTAGCCTCGAGAATCGGCCGGCCATTTTCGCACAAAATCCTGAAAAAGTGCAATTTCCTTTGCTTTATCCCCCATTTTATTAAGAACGACTCCCAATCGTAACTGATAGTCCGCATTGTCTTTAAAGCGATCCTGATTCACAGAAAGTAAATCAAAGGCATTTTGAATTTTACCCTGAGCCTGATAAGCCATGGCCAGATCGCTGTACCATTTCGATTCCCACGGCCGCTTTTCCAAAAGCTGAAGCAGCGTGGATTCTGCGGCCGGCCAATTCTGCAACGCGATGTACATTTCTGCAAAAAAAGGATTCGAGCGTTCGGCATCTTTTCTGGAATTCCGGACATTTTCCAAATAACTGAATGCTTTTTCTTTTTGTCCCGATTCTTGCAATAACAACACATAGTTAAAAAGCGTAAAGTATGAGAATTGTTTTTCAAGGGCCTTTGAATACAACTGTTCGGCTCGTGATTTGTTTCCGGAAGACGCATAAACCTGTGCAAGAGCTGTCAAAGCTTCAGGTGTATCGGAAATGGGTTTTAGAATTTGCTCAGCTTTCGAAAAATTGCCAAGACCTGCATAACATTTTGACTGGAGCAGCAACAATGAGGAAGAGGGCATTGTTGCATTACTTGTAATCTGATTGATCATTTCTAATGCTTTTTCATACTGTTTCTGATTCACCAATGCGGTCGCTTCAAGGCTTAACGCCCATTCATCTATAAAATCCTTTGGATCTTTTTTTAAAGTCCCACTTACTCTCCGGAATTTGACCACCTAAATAACCGATCGCAGCAAATTGTTCGGCTTCCTCTGCTGTCACAGTTCTTTGTTCTTTTGAATAGTCACGTGCGTTTGCTTTTTCAAATTGAATTAGTCGTGTTCGAAACTTTTGAACCTCACTCTTTCGAGTTTCAGCAAGATTTGCGCTTTCGCCTGGATCGGACGCAAGATCGTATAGTTCCGGATATGGGGCATCAATATATTTAAGGCCACCATCTTGAACCATTTTTATTGGGCTGATCCCAAATTGTAAGGAAGCGAAATAAGATTCCGCATACGCTGCACGATTTTTTTTCTTTCGACCTTCTTTTGAAAGTAGAAACCAAAGATTCTCCTTGCATTTGAGTGGGAATTTGAATTCCTGCCAGATCCAGCAATGTAGGGGAAAGGTCAGCGATCTCAACAACATCTACTACAGATGAACCAGCAGCCAGGCTAGAACTGCGCAGCAAAAGTGGAACAGCCAGTGCAGGTTCATACAAAAAGAATCCATGTCCGAGTTCGCCATGTTCATTCAACATTTCACCGTGATCTGAAGTGATTAACACAATCGCGTTGTTCCAAACAGTTTTCTGTTTCAATTTGCCAAACAGTTTACCTAGTGCAAAGTCTACATATTTGATTTCGCCCGCATATGAATCCTCAAGTTTGTTTGATGTGGAATAGCCTGGAGGAGGATTGTAAGGACTGTGCGGATCATAGAAATGGATGAATGCAAAAAAGGGAGATTGAGATTGCCGGTTATCAATCCAATATTCAAAGGATTGCACAACTTCTTCTGCCTTTCGTTCGATTCCACCGAGATCTTCAGCATGCACATCCCCGCGGCTGAAAAAATCGTCATAATAATCGAATCCGCGTGCAATTCCAGTTTGATGAGAAAGCACCATTGATCCGGCAAAACCTGCAGTGTCGTAACCGTTCTTTTTGAAAATTTCGGCAAGCGTAGGAATCGCTGAAGGCAAAATATCTCTAACATTGTCTCTAACACGGTGAGCTGCAGGATACATTCCAGTCAACATAGTGGCGTGTGAAGGTAGAGTGTATGGAACCTGCGCAACAGCATTACGAAACATGATTCCTTCGCGCGCAAACTGTTCCACATTCGGAGTGGAAATCCCTTTCTCGTTGTACAACTTCAAGTAGTCGGCCCGCAGCGTATCAATCGAAATCAGAATCACAGACGGTTTTGCCTTGGGTATTTGTGGTTGATCCTTACGACAAGAATAAACCGCAAAAACGCAAAGTATTACGCAAAGTAGATGGATTCTCATTGCAGTTTGTTAATCAGGTTGCGTACCTGGGCCAGATCTTTTCTATAGCGTGAGGCTGGTGCATTCTTTTCAAAATCGCGCAGAAATAAGTAAGGCATTGGGTTTATCTTGAACTTCGAGATAGGCATAAGCCAGATTCAGCATTGCGTCATAATTTTGATTGTTCTGCGTCAAAGCTTTTTTCCATGACTCAATTGCTTTGGGCCAATCTTTTTGAGCCGCATACGCGACACCTAACCCGTTATGTGCATTTGCAAGAGAAGGATTCGCCGCAGATAGCGCTTGTAAATTCATTGATCGCTTGATCATATTTTTTCTGTGTTAAGAATAACGTACCCATATTTGTTAAAGTCATACCATCTGTTGAATCCAGCTTCAGACGCCTTACGAAAGACTTGTTCAGCTTCAACGTATTTTCCCGCTGCCGTTAAAGACATTCCAAGATAATTAAGATTATCCAAATTCTCTGGATCCTCTTTCACTGCAAGATTTAGTTGCTGAATCGCTTCATCGTACCGATTTGCTTCATATAAATAGATCCCGAGTTTTCCTTGCACATCCGCATTCAAAATTCCGTTCTGAATTGCTTTCTTTAAGATTTCGATAGCCTTGTCAGGAAAGCCTCCGGAACTGCGGATAAAACTTGCATGCATATAAGCGATGGAATAATCCGGTTTTTCTTCAATAATTTTTTCGAGAATCTCCAGGGCTTTTAGATCGTAGCCACGTTTGTAAAATGAAAGTGCTGAATCAGTTCGATTATGAAATGTAATCAGGTTTTTGGGGTCTTCTTTTTCCGTAAACTCTTTATCTCTTACAGGAGTCCATGATCCTGCTAAATATCCAAGCGCTTTCAACTGCTCGATTGTCTCGCGATCGACTTCACCAGCGGGGCCTTCAGTTTTTAGAAAATCTTTGTAATTCAGCTGAAAACGTCCTGCCCATGTATTGCAAAGGCTCGAATCTGCACAAAGATTTTCTTTTTCGTTTGGATCTTTACTCAGATCGTACAACTCAGGAATAGGCAGATCGATATATTTGATATTCTTAGAATAGAACCCTCTTACAGGCGCCCATTGAGCATTGAAATACATTGATAGCGCTTCAAAATATGAATCCTGAGGTGATCCGCCTTTCTGTCCTTCAAGATATTTTACTAATGAACTTCCCTGTACTTTGCTTGTCGATTTGAGGTTCGTCAACTCAACAATTGTCGGAAAAACATCAATCAAACGAACTCGTGTATCTACAGCCGCCGGCTTGAAAGGAGCCATGATCAAAGGAATTCGAAGAGTGCTCTCATAGCAGAAAATTCCATGTGTTTCTTCTTTATGATCACCAAGCGATTCACCATGATCCGAAGTAACGATTACAAGTGTTTTTTCTTCCTGACCGCTCTTTTTTAAGAAATCCAAAAGGCGGGCAATCTGGCTATCAGCTGAATGCAACTTCAGCGTCATATGGATTTTCAGGAAACATTTTGGTGAAAGCTTCGGATGCTTGATAAGGAAAATGCGGATCATAATAATGAACCCACGCAAACCAATTCGAATTTTTTTGTTTTTCCAGCCAGCCAAGCGTTGAATCAGTAACAGCATCCGCTTTCCTTTCGGGCATCGTAATTTCGTTGATGTTGTTTGTGGTGGGGTATCCATCATCATAAAAATCGAAACCTTGATTGAGTCCGAAGCGGGAATCAAGAGGAAAAGCGCCGACAAAAGCACCTGTTTTGTAGCCTTTTGCTTTTAGAAGCTCGGCAAGCGTCACGATGTTGTTGTTGAGATAGAAGCCTCCATTGTCTTGAACGCCATGGACAGGAGGAATTAGACCTGTCATCAAAGATATATGTGATGGAAGCGTAAAAGGCGTAGGGGATACTGTGTTTTTGAAAATGACACCCCGTTTTGCGAGGCTGTCCATTGCCGGAGTTTTTCCCTTTTGGTAGCCATAAACACCAACGCGATCAGCACGTAAAGTATCGACAGATACAATCAAAATATTCTGCGCCGCCTCTGCAACACCAAAAGCCAGCAATAGGGACGACAGAAAGAGGACAAAGATCGGGTATTTCATTTTAGAACAAGTATAGAGAAGGGACGTTATACAGCGCAACGTGACCTCTCGTCAGTAATGGCGGCTACAAGAGCCGCCCCTACCAGTTTTGGAACAGATTCTTTATCATAAGACTTCACGAGACTAACATTTTGAACGCCGCTCGACCGCAAAAACTTCATCTATTAATCATAATCCTCACATTTGCAATCACTTGGGGTTGCCGGACGTCGCCCACAAGCCCACCGAAATCGCAAGAGCCTGGGATGTTTACAGACATCACCAAGCAAAGCAAGTTCGATTTTGTTCATGATGCGGCGGTAGAAGGAAACTATTTCTATCCAGAGGTGATGGGTGGCGGTGGCGGATTTTTTGACTACGACAATGATGGAGATTTGGATATTTATGTCGTCAATGGCGCATATCGTGCTGCTGGAAAACCGAAATTGAGCCATCGCCTTTTTCGACAAGAGAAAAATGGAACGTTTGTCGATGTCACCGAATCTTCGCGCCTGTCTGACACAGGGTATGGAATGGGAGTCGCTATGGGCGATATCGATAACGATGGAGATATCGATCTGTATTTGGCCAATTATGGTCCGAACAAACTTTATCGCAACAATGGTGATGGAACCTTCACTGACATCTCCAAGCAAGCTGGAATTACAAATTCTGCGTGGGGAACTGCTGCAGTACTTTTTGATTATGACCGCGATAACTTTCTTGATATTTTCGTAGCCAACTATGTGACCTACGACCCCGGAGTGATTTGCACTGATAAGTCCGGACGAAAGGATTATTGCGGCCCACAAGCATATCAAGGTGAGGCTGATGTCTTATACCGAAATAATGGGAATGGAACTTTCAGCGACGTGTCTATCTCATCAGGAATCGGCAAGATCGTATCGAAAGGATTAGGTGTCGTATCAGCCGATTTTGATATGGATCATTATCCTGATTTGTACGTCGCGAATGATGGTGAACCGAATCAAATGTGGATTAATCAACGGAATGGAACATTCATCGATGTAGCACTTCCTCTTGGGGCGGCTGTCAATGCTGCAGGGCAGGCCGAAGCTGGAATGGGAATTGCCGTTGGAGATCTGGATGCTGATGCTGATCCCGAGCTCTTCATCACGCATTTGCGCGGCGAAACAAACACATTGTTTCGTCATGCAGGCAAACTCGGCTTTCAAGATGATACAGCTTCATCAGGGTTAGGGGCTTTCAGTTTGCCTTATACCGGATTTGGAACTGGCTTTTTTGATTATGATCATGACGGCGATTTAGATACAGCCGTTGTGAATGGCCGGGTAACTCGTGGTCCACTTTTACTTCAAAACAAACCACTGAAATATTGGGATCATTATTCAGAGCCAAATCTGCTTTATGAAAATGACGGATCAGGACATTTTGTTGCAAAGCACGAACAAGCCGGGTCTTTTTGCAACGAAATTGAGAACAGTCGCGGGTTAGCATTTGGAGATGTTGATAACGATGGCGATATCGATCTTTTAGTCACGAACGATGGGGGAACCGCAAGACTTTATCGGAATGACATTAAACAAAAAGGTCATTGGCTTACGATCCAGGCAAAAGATCCCAGTCTAAAACGCGATGCAATCGGGGCAACCATCACCGTTGTGACTCAAGGAAAACGTTTAACCAGATTTGTAACACCTGCATACAGCTATCTTTCTTACAATGACCCACGAGTGCACTTCGGGCTTGGAAAAGCAACTTCGGCCGATCAAATTTCAGTTGTCTGGCCTGACGGTACGTCCGAAAACTTTCCGGGCGCAAAGGCAGATCAATTCATTCTGCTTGAGAAAGGAAGGGGAAAAGGGACTTCACCTTAACTTTTTATGGCGAAAAAAAAACGTACAAAACATCCTGAGAAAATAACTCCAGTTGTTCCGGAACCTGCAAAACTGGCACCTGTATCAGCAAAGCCTTTCTCTCAAAATACTCGCAAGATTATTTTTCTCGCGGCTCTCCTGATCCTTGGTTTTTTGTTTTATTTCTTATTGACAAAGGAAAACTCAAATCAGGCAGATGCAAACTTGGTTCTTCATAAATTGTCTGAAATCAATTTTGGTGAAACAGAACCACAAGTCGTTGAAAAAATTAAGTCTCAGCAGAAGCAAGTAATGAACAATCCGGAATCTGCGGCCTTATGGGGAAAGCTAGGAATGAATTTGGATATTCACGACTTCAAAGATGAATCAATTGTTTGTTACAAGAAGGCAGCGGCTCTTAACCCAAATGATTTTCGCTGGCCATATTATGCAGCAATTGTTCTGGATGAAATGGGTTCTGCTGAATCATTGAAATTTTATAAACAAAGCTCAACAATCAAGCCCGACTATCCTGCGACTCACTTACGATTTGGGGAAGCACTGTTTCAAGCAAAACGTCTGGAAGAAGCTTCAAGAGAATTTAATGCAGCACTGAATACAGAAACAAATTCCTCGCATGCGTATGTTGGTCTTGCGCGGATTGCACTGACAAGCGGCAATTATGAAGCAGCGCGTACAAGTTTAGAGAAGGCGTTACAATCGAATCCAAATTACGGTGAAGCGCATGGTCTTCTTTCGGAAGTTTACCGGCGTTTAAACAGGTCCGAAGATGCGAATCGAGAACTTGGTTTATCTCAGCAGTTGCCAAAGAAAAAACCATTGCAAGATAAACTCGAACTGGAATTATTAGCGGAAGGTGTCAGCTCTTACTGGTACGATCTGCGCGGCAGAGCTTATGCGGATCAAGGTTATTACGAAGATGCGATTCGAGAACTAAAACTTGCAGCGCCAATACTCGCAAGAGGACCCGAGATTGCTGACGACTCTTGGTGTTGTATATCTTCAATCCAAAAAGTATCCCGAAGCAGTTGAACAATTCCGTGCTTCATTAGCGCGTAGCCCAAACTCCGTTAACACAATGAACAATCTTGCATCAGCTCTTTTTGAAATGGGCAAGACCGATGAGGCAATTCAATGGCTGAACAAAGCGATTCAACTGCAGCCTGATTTTGCTGGGTCTTACGATCATCTTGGCAAATTGTTATTGCGATCAGGAAAACGTGCGGAAGCTTTGCAGGCATATCAAAGTGCAAGGCAAAAGTTCCCGGAAGATCCAACACTGGCATTGCAGCTTGCCTGGATGCATGCAACTTCATCGGATTCCGCAATTCGAGATCCACAAAAAGCATTTCAGCTTGCGGATGGAATTTGTAAAAAGGCCAATTATAAAGATGCGCAGTGTCTTTATGTTCTGGCTGCAGCGTATGCAGAAAATGGAGATTTTCCCGGAGCAATCAAACTTGCTCAACGTGCACATCAGATTGCGATTGGTTCAGGTCAGATTCAAATGGCAAATCAAATTAACAATCACCTGAAGGCGTATGAAGCAGGCAACTCAATCCGCGAGTAGCAGTTTGTAACGCTGGCATCTTGCCGGCACTCTGCGCCTTTGCGGTTCATTTTTTAGGAGCCGGCAAAGCTGGGAATGTCCAAAACGCTAGCACGATGGATTTGGGGTCAACGCCGGCACGCGTGCTCATATTCATTGAGCATAATTGATCAATGCGAGCAGCGAGCATAAAATTATCCGTTAATTACTCTTAATAATCTACTCGCATTATTAAATACATTCAATTAAATCGGACCTTATGTCGCTCTCGCTCGCATCTGGAAATATTTGAAGGAGTGACTTGGCGGGAGGCCGCCGGCGGTACAAATCGCTAATTCTAGTCTTCTTCGATTTCAAGAACTGAATTCATCTTACCTGGCTTTTTCATCGTTTGTTTGGTTCCAGACGGCCAGAGTATTTCGATTTGATCGATCTCTGTTGCACTTCCTAATCCAAAATAAAGAGGAAGACTGCTTTGTGAAAGATAGCCGGATTTTCCATCATTGTATTGGGAATAAACTTTTCCGCCGGCAGAAACTTTAACAAGCGCTCCAAGACCATTCCGATTCGATTTCTTTCCTCTTAAGAGCACTTTAAGAAAATGTAGTTCTTTCTTATCCGAAAAATTACTGATCAATACTTGCGGTTCCGAATTGAATTCATTTGTTACGATGTCCATGTCTCCATCATTATCAAGATCGAAAATAACCGATGATCTCGAACCCAAAGTTCCCATGAATGTGTAATTATCCGGAGGCACGCTTCTGCAAAAAGCATGACCTTTGTCGACAGTTAAACAATCCAGATCAAACCAGTACGTATGAGTACGGCCATCTCTTCTTGGTTCGACGCCGAGAATAAACTCACTGTCACGAAAAATTTCACCATTATCGTTTAACAACAATGAATTAACCTGATAGCGAAATGGGAAGTTCATGCTCGATGTAATCAACATATCCTGATAAGAATCTGCATTTATGTCTGCAACGCTCAGTCCCCATGGCCAGTAATTCTCAACTCCGATTTTATCGGACACTTCTTCAAATTTACCTTCGCCAAGATTTTTGTAAAAAGCATTTCCAAAAATATTGTTTTCCCTGCCTTGCAAAACTGGATCAGGCCATCTCATGTCTGATTTGAGTTTTTCTTTGTCAGGACCTACTTCTTGTGACATATCAGAATGCATATCCGATAACATGAGATCCATGAATCCATCATTATTGAAGTCAAAGAATTTGATGCCCATTGCTCCCCATGGAGTTTTGGGGAAATATGCATCGGTTTTAGAAACAAAACTGCGCCCTTCAACATTTTGATAAAAAATGTTGTCACCCTGCATGTTCAAAACATAAAGATCAGGATAAAGATCATTATTCAAATCGCTAAAGCTTGCATCACCACTCCAGGTTTTATCAATGAGTCCAACCTGCTTTGTAACATCGGAAAATTTAGTCTTTCCCATATTTTTGAACAGCACATTCCCTTCTTCACGATCGGGATGAAGATGACCTTCAAAGGCATGGTCTTTACCAGTAAAATAACCACCTCTTCCCTTTTGATCTGTCGTGTACACGCCAACATTTGTCAGGAAAAGATCTAAAAGTCCATCATTGTTATAATCAAAAATTACTGCACCGGAAGAATGGCCAGCGTAATTTAAGCCCGCTGCTTTGGAAATGTCCTTGAAGTGACCTTTTCCATCGTTTTCAAAAAGCACATTTCCATTTCGAACTGTAGTGACGTAAAGGTCATCGTCACCATCATTGTCGATATCTGCAAACGATGCTGTGACGCCAATCTTATCCTGTAAGGCTCACACCTGCGGATTCAGTTATGTTTTCGAATTTTCCTTTGCCCAGATTCTTCCATAATTCACAACTCCCCAACTGAGTGACAAAGTAGATATCGTAAAGCCCATCCGCATCAACATCAGCGACTGCAATTCCGTTTCCATGATCATAGTGAACAAGCTTGTAGCTCTTTCCTGCGTCATCAACAATTTTGTGCTTGAAGGTAATTCCGCTTTGCGGCAGTTGATCGGAAAATTGAAAATCATAAAAAATACGAAAAGTATTTACAGTGGCTAATTGTGCTTCCTTGCGAGCCGGCAATGACTGCACGCCAATATCAATCGAAGGATAATTTACAGTAACTCGTTTTTCAGACTTTGCATCTTGAGGCTGCGCGATCGAAGAGAAAAGCATGAAAATTGGTACGATTGCGGCAACAGTTAACAGATGAAATCTTACTAAAAGTTGACGGACGAAAGTCGAAATACGGATCATTTATTACTCCTTTTGAAGTCAGGATCGCGACAGAAGTACTTATTTTAACCTATCCCACGAATAATCGTCGCCAAACAGGTGGAAAATATCTCAGTTTTTGCTATCATTTTCATTCCGGAACAGATTTATGAAGTACCTGAAACTCCTTCCTTTCCTTGGTCTTCTTCTGATCTTAAATAGCGCCTATCTGGCAGCCTTTGCCGAGCCAAGCTTGTTTTACATGACAAACGTGCTGCTACACATTGGATTGGGGATTGTGGTCACTTTTCTACTGATCATCTTCCTGATGCGGAACCGTGGCTCTTTCGGCTCGTTTGGATCGTTGAGCTTTGCATTCCTATTGGTCGGAGTCGTACTCGGTTTGATACTGCTTTTCACCGGAGCGCATCGGCCTTATCGTTCGGTACTTCAAGCCCATATCGTTACAACGACGATCGGCTCAATTTTGTTGGCAATTCATCTCTTTAGCCGATCGAGGAAAGTTGATGCTTCGCCACGGATGAAAAGTTATTCCAGAATTTATGCTGTGACTCTTGCCCTTGCTTTAATTCTCACGCTGACATGGAGAGCGTACGACAAACAGAAGACATACGAAGCCGGATTCATAGTGAATCCTACTGAAGTACCTGAATCGATGTTGCAGGAAGGACAGGGCGAGTATGGTCCATTTTTTCCATCATCTGGTGAAACGACGAGTGGAAAAACAATTCCTTCTACATTTTTTATGACATCAGAATCATGCGCTCGGTGCCACGAAGACATTTATAAGCAATGGTTTGCTTCAGCACATCACTTTTCATCATTTAATAATCAGTGGTATCGAAAATCGATTGAGTACATGCAAGAAGTAGTCGGGACAAAGCCATCAAAATGGTGCGGTGGATGTCATGACCATGCCGTACTTTTTAACGGAATGATGGACACTCCGATCAAAGAAATAATCGACACTCCGGAAGCTCAGGCGGGATTGGCCTGTACTTCATGCCATGCGATCGTTAAGGTGAAAAGCAGCATGGGACAAGGAGATTTTGTCATTGAGTATCCTGCGCTTCACGATCTTGCAGCCAGCGATAACAAATGGATGCAAAAGCTTCACGACTTTCTTGTGTATACAGATCCTGAACCACATAAAAAGATTTTTATGAAACCTTTTGTTCGTCAAGATACCGCGGAATTTTGTTCATCCTGTCATAAGGTGCACCTGGATATACCTGTGAACAGTTATCGCTGGTTTCGTGGATTTAATGATTACGATAACTGGCAGGCGAGCGGTGTTTCCGGCCAGGGAGCGCGAGCATTTTACTATCCGAAAGCACCTCAGAAATGTGCGGATTGTCATATGCCTCTTGTTGCGGCAAAAGATCCTGCCGCCATTGATGGAAAAGTAAGTTCACATCGATTTCCGGCAGCAAACACGGCGCTTCCAACTGTCAATCTGGATCAAGAACAATTGAAAGTGATTACAGATTTTCTAAAAGCTGATCAGGTTTCTGTCGATATCTTTGCATTCAGTCAGGCTCCTTTTGAAGAAGTTCCGGAAATTGAAACACGAACCGGTGAAGGCCCTGAACTGGCGAGCACATTTGCTGTTGGTGAAGAATCGATGGCATTTGGTTCATCTCAAGCATTTATCCGCAAACCAGTAGAAGTTGTTGGTCCAATCGATAAAGTGGATGCAGTTGTGCGGCGCGGTGACTCCATTCGTCTTGAAGTTGTTGTCCGTACAAGAAAGGTTGGACATTTTTTCCCGGGCGGAACTGTTGATGCTTTTGATGTTTGGCTCGAATTGCAAGCCGTTGATAATCTTGGCAAAACTGTTTTCTGGAGCGGGATGGTTGAAGATAACGGAAAGGGACCCGTAGAAAAAGGCGCACACTTTTATCGTTCCTTACTTTTGGATGAACACGGCAACTTGATCAATAAAAGAAACGCCTGGGCAGCACGATCGGTAGTTTATACGCGCCTGGTTCCACCGGGGGCTGCAGATACTGTTCACTTCCGCATAAAAATTCCAGAAAATAGCGGGGATAAAATTTTCTTAAAAGCAAAACTCAATTACAGAAAATTTATGTGGTGGAATACACAATTTGCTTTTGCTGGTGAGCGTGATCCATCACAAAAGAATTTTGGTCTAAGCCCTTCATTTGATGACGGCCGTTTCGTGTTCACAGGTGATACTTCCAAAGTATCCGGGAAGATTAAGGCGATTCCAGATCTTCCTATTGTTGATATGGCAAGCGATGAAGAAACTCTGAAGGTTGTCGATTCGAGTACCGAGCCTCTGCCCATTCAAACGAAATTGGAGCCCAAAGATAGAGAACGCTGGAATGACTATGGAATAGGCTTATTACTGCAGGGAGACTTGAAAGGTGCTGAGGAAGCATTCCTCAAGGTGACTAAGATCGACCCAAAATATGCGGATGGTTGGGTAAATATTGCGCGAGCGCGCGTCCAGGAAGGAGATCCTGCCGGAGCACTTGATGTGCTGAAGAAAGCATTGTCGCTCGATCCTGAACTTGCAAAGACGCACTTCTTTTCTGCGATGGCTTTAAAAGCTCAAGGAAAATACGATGAAGCGCTGACTCATCTTCGAAAAGCCAGTAGCAAATACCCACTTGACCGTGTCGTTAGAAATCAAACAGGAAGGATCCTTTTCTTAAAACGGCAGTACCAGGAAGCGATTAAGGAATTCCAAGTAACACTTTCAATTGATCCCGAAGATGTAACAGCACATTACAACATGATGTTGTGTTATCAAGGTTTAGGAAATAAAAAGATGGCAGAAAAGGAGCGTAAACTTTATATGCGGTTCAAAGCTGATGAAGCTGCTCAGGAAATCACTGGACCCTATCGCAAACTAAATCCCGAAGATAATAACGAACGACAACAAATCCATGAGCATGGTACGTCAACTGTAACTGCTCCGGCATTCGATTGATGAATCGCTTTCTAACCTGTGTATTTCTATTGATATTGGCCTGTTGCAAACAGGAACAAAAAACCACGGAACCGGCGCCACCGGCTGCTATTACGCCGGCAAAATCGGAAACTTTCCCGCTTGAATTCAAAAATGTAACAAGCCAGGCTGGAATCTCCTTCATCCATAATAACGGTGCGTTTGGAAAAAAATATCTGCCTGAATCGATGGGCTCCGGATGTGCGTTTCTGGATTACAACAACGATGGTTGGCAGGATATTCTTCTAATCAATTCGATGGATTGGCCGTCAAACAAACGAAAGCCAACTTTTTCAGCTCTATATAAAAACAATCAGAACGGGACATTCACTGATGTTACACAACAAGCAGGACTTGCCGTGGAAACATATGGCATGGGAACGACAATCGGTGATTACGATAACGATGGCGATTCCGATATTTATATCAGTTCGTTAGGACCTGATTTGTTGTTTCGCAATAATGGTGATGGAACTTTCAGCGATGTAACAAAACAAGCAGGATTAGGGAGTCCGGATTTCGGCACAAGCTCAACATGGTTTGATTATGACAAGGATGGACATTTGGATCTGTTTGTTACGAACTATGTGAAATGGACAATCGAAAACGATCTTTTTTGTACTCTCGATGGCACTAACAAATCGTACTGCACTCCTGAATCTTACAAAGGAGCTTCATCACGCTTATACAAAAATAATGGAAACGGCACTTTCCTGGATACCACTAAAACTGCCGGACTATTTGATGATGTTAGCAAAGCGCTTGGTGTCGTAGTTCTTGATTACGATTTGGATCAATGGCCGGATCTTTTTGTTGCGAACGATACTCAACCCAATAAGCTTTATCACAACAATGGCAACGGCAAATTCAAAGAGATGGCCATGATGGCTGGTGTGGCTTACGGCGAAACAGGTATCCCGCGCGCAGGGATGGGAGTGGATGCTGCCGATTATGATGACTCAGGCTACCCGAGCCTTATCATCGGAAATTTTTCAAACGAAATGATGGCTTTGTATCACAATGAAGGCACAGGTCTTTTTATCGATGAAGCACCTGCTACAACGGTGGGACAGGCTACGTTGCTGAAACTTACGTTCGGCGCTTTTTTCTTTGATTTTGATCTGGACGGATATTCCGACATCTTAGGCGCGAACGGTCACGTTCATGATGATATCAATGTCGTACAACAACAAGTTACGTATGCGCAGAGTCCACATTTGTTTAGAAACCTTGGCGAAAAACGATTCGAAGAATTTACCAAAAAGGTTGGCAAGGATTTCTCTAAACCAATTGTCGCGCGAGGCGCCGCGTATGGCGACATTGACAATGATGGCGACCTGGATGTTTTGATTTCAACTAATTCAGGCCCAGCTCAACTCTTCCGTAATGATGGTGGCAATAAAAACAATTACATTCGATTCAAAACAACCGGCAGCAAAAGCAACCGCGATGGAATTGGCGCCAAGATCGTGGTTCATCTGAATGATGGCACTAAGAAATGGCAGCAAGTTAAAACGGGCGCAAGCTACTGTTCACAAAACGAATTGATTGTCACATTCGGTCTCGGATCCAACAAACAAGTAAAACTTGTTGAAGTTTTTTGGCCGAGTGGAAGTACCCAAAAATTAGAAAATGTTAACGCAAATCAGCTTGTAACGTTGCGTGAATAGTTAGTGTTACTGCGGGTTGTAGGGGCGACCCTTGTGGTCGCCCGGTTAAAAGATTTTCTCCAGGGCGGCCAAAGCGGCCGCCCTACCAGCTTTCGGAAACTCGCTTAATTTAACGAGACGCCGCGTTCTCTCACAACTTTTAGCAAGTCTTCCGCTTCGCGATGCTTTCCCATCATTTTGTAAACCGCGGCTAATTGCAAATATCCGCGTGGATCGGCAGGATTTAACTCCACGGATTTCTGAAAACATCGCGCGGCATCTGTCAGCTTTTTTGCTTCATAATATAAAATTCCTGCATTTGTAAATGCTTTGAAGTTTGAAGGGTTGATTCTGACTTCTTCTTCGTATTCCTGGATTGCAGCACCCTTGTCATTCAACGCTTCATAGACTTGCCCAAGGTTATAATGCAACATTGGTTTTGAAGGTTCGAGCTGGATCGCCTGTCTCAGATTCTCTTGAGCCTTTTTATGCTGACCTGCTGAAAATTGAATTTCCGCAAGCGATGCATAAAGATCACCACCTGCTTTTGACGATCCAGATTTATTCAACGTATCTTCATAAAATTTGATTGCTACATTAAAATGGGGCGCTGCTTTTTCCGGATTATTTTGCATCATATAAACCTGGCCGAGTTTGACTTGAGCATTCATAAGCTTAGGAGATTTTTCTACTACTTTTTTTAACCAGTACTCGGCTTCTTTCAAATCATTCTTCATCATGTAAGCTGCCCCAAGATTGTATTGAGCCATCGCATGGTCAGGGATCAGTTTTATTGTCTGAAGCAGGTAATCGATTGCCTTGTCGTAGTCTCCAACAGATGCATGGGATACACCTGCCACATATAATGCTTCACTCATGTTTGGTTGTTCTTTGATGACAGGCTCAATCAATCGGATTGCAAGCGGGTAGTTGTCGATCAGAGCTGCGCCTGCAGCATCCTGAACTGCAACTGCTATGTGCACTTTGTCTTTCGGATCAACGTTTGAATTCTGCTCCGGTTTTGAGGCTTGAGAACTGATGTATCCGAGTGATCGAAGTTTCTCAGCCATTTCTGGTTCCATTGGAGATCTGAGTCTGTAATGTCTTTATTCGTGTATTTATCGATTATTTCTTGTAACTCAGATTTCATCGCGCGAGCAAGAGGACCATTTTTAACCGCCAGATTCGTAGATTCTGAAAAATCAGATTCAAGATCGAAGAGTTCTGCACGCGGAGCTTGTATGTATTTGTACTTTTTTGAAGTCACCGATTCCAGCGGAGCCCAGCCATAATGAAGGCTTGAATACAAACTTTCGCTGTACGCAAATCTTTCTGACTTTTCCTGCCCTTTTAATAAAGGTATGACACTCGCTCCCTGAATATTTTTTGGAACAGAAACACCAAGAAGGTCCAGGATTGTTGGAGTCAGATCAATATGCCGGACTAATTGTTCAACTCGCCGGTTTTTTCCTCCTGGCAGACGGATCAGAAGCGGAACATGAACAGTGCTGTTATAAATAAACAATCCATGCCGGGATTCACCATGTTCACCCAGACCTTCCCCATGATCGGCAGTGATGACAAATATCGTTTTTGACATTAAACCTGCTGACTCTATTTTCGAAACTAGCTGACCTACAGCCCAATCTGTATATGCAACTTCGCCATCATACGGAATTGATGTGTACTCAGAACGATATGGTTCTGGCGGATCATACGGATCATGTGGATCATAAAAGTGCACCCATGCAAAAAATTTCTTAGCTGAATTTTTATCGATCCAGAGTTGAACTTCAGCTAAAGTTTCATCAGCGCGGCGTTCAATTGCACGAGGGTCGAGTCCCTGAAATTCTGCTGTATCAAAATTGTCATAATAAAAATCAAAGCCTTGATTAATATTGAAAACAGAATCAAGCACAAACGAAGAAACGAATGCAGATGTTGAGTAGCCGCGGCTTTTTAGAATTTCTGCAATGGTTGTTTCAGAATCTTCAAGATGATAGCCGGCATTATCGCGTACACCATGTGAAATTGGCAGGCGTCCCGTGAGAATGGAAGTATGCGAAGGCAAAGTTAGTGGAGCATGCGCAAAGGCTCGTTCGAATTGAATTGATTCTGCAGCAATGCGATCCAGGTTTGGAGTTTTTACGCCAGCATATCCATACGAGGGCAAATGATCTGCGCGAAGTGTATCAAGCGTGATCAACACCACGTTGTAATCTTTAAATTGCCCCGCATCAAACGATACGGATTTTGAGCGCCAAAATACAAAAATACCGGCAGCAACAATAATACTCACTACAGTCAGAACCATGAGCGACCGTCTGTTGTTCGTTGGTCCTTTCACAACAACTGGCTGAAGACTTTGTTCTTTCTGTGCCGACCGGATTTTGTGTGATTTATTTTTCTTTTTTGACATCAGGGAACCAGGAGGATGACAAGAAAGTAATTATAAGTCTTTGGTGTGAAGTGAGAAACTTCGGGCAAAAAAATTAGGGCGCACTTTTGTGCAAAAGCGGAGGTGGAAATCAATGAACATCTAGGATCGATTTCTCCAATTGTTCTGCGTGTGCAAACTCCTGACGTGCTTCGGCAATTCGTCCGGTTAGATTGTAACCGTTGCCAAGAAGATAGTGTCCGAAGACTTGCATTTCAGTAGGAGGATTCAATGATAAGCCTTTCTGAGATAGACGGATTACTTCGTTTAGATCACTCTTCTGATCAAGGAGTAGTTTGGCAAGATAAAAGTAGCCGCGTGAGTCGCTGGGACGGACAAGGATCATTTTCTGAAAAACGGCTTTCTCTTGCTCATACTTTGATGCGGCATGATATAGAAGACCAAGACGCACGAAGCAATCCGCATTGACAGATTCATTTTTTGAAGCAATCTCTATTGCAGCAATATAGTTTTGTTCCGCAAGTTCAATCTGACCTGCTCCCATGTATATTTCACCAACAATTGAATAGATGTCCGCTTTCTGCCTTTCATCGCTCGTTTTTCTTTGAATTTGTTCATAGAATTCCGCCGCGCGGCTGAAAAAGCGGCGCGATTCTTCCTGTTGATTCATCGATCTATACAGATGAGCAAGCTTAAGAATTGCGAACACATTATCAGGATTCATTTCAAGTGCCTTTATAAACCAGAACTCCGCATCAGCTTTTTGTCCTTTCAACTCCAAGGCATAGCCAAGATTGTAGATGGCGCGAGCATCATCCGGCTGCAATTGCAGAGTCTTGCGGAATTCCATGATCGCAGAATCGTATTTACCCATGCGCAAATAGGCAACACCTGCTGCAGAATGTGCGTCGACGATGCTTGGATCAGTCTGCAGTATTGGCATCAACTCCTGGAGCGCTAGATCGTACTGCTTCGTCTGTACCAATCCGGAAGCGGCTTGAATTCGGCGCATAATATCAGATTTATCCTTAGGATCGATCCTACGACTATCTTCAGTACTTCGTACGGTGCTCCCCGTATATCCTAATGCTCGTAGTTTTTCTTCTGTTTCTGGATCCATTTTCTGAGGACCTGCAAGGTTTTCACTCGAATATTTCGTGAGCAATTCGCTCAATTTCGAATCCATCACTTTCGCAATGGATCGTTTCTCTGAAATTAAATTCTTGGTCTCAGCATCGTCTGTTCTCATATCATATAACTCCGCTCGAGGTGATCGAATATATCTATACTCGTTTGTTGTTATACTCTTCAGAGGGCTCCAACCGTAATGGAGTTCCGCAAACAAGCTTTCACTGTAGGCAGATCGTTCCGCCTTTTCAGTGCCATTCATTTTTCCGAGCAAACTCATTCCATGCATCCGTTCCATATTTTCTAGTCCGAGTAGCTCCAGTATGGTTGGCGCCAAATCTATATGACTTACAGTACCAGAAATCCGTGCACTCTTTGTTCCCGGAATGTATATCATCAGCGGTACATGCAGAGTTGTACGATATAAAAATACGGCATGTGTAGCTTCATTATGTTCTCCCAAACTTTCACCATGATCAGCCGTCAGTACAATAATCGTCCGGTCTTTCAACTGCAGCGTTTCCAGTTTTTTTAGCAATTTCCCGATTATTTCATCAACATACGCAATTTCTCCGTTATAAGGATCGCTTGAGTATCTGGTCTTAAAAGGTTCAGGAGGATCATAAGGATCATGCGGATCGTAGAAATGGACCCAGGTGAAAAACTTTTCACGTTTGTGATCTTCCAACCAGCGTTCTACCTCAACTTCCGTTTCACCGGCGAGTCTTTGAATTTCGCCTATATCGATTTCATGCGATAGTCCTGCCTGAAAGTAATCATCATAGAGATCAAATCCTTGATCGATGCGCCAGCGCGATTCTAGAACTGCTGCCGATACAAAAGCGCTTGTTGAGTAACCTGCTTCTTTTAAGACTTCAGCAAGAGTGGTTTCTTTTTGATCCAAGAAATAACCAGCATTGTCCCGTACTCCATGACCAATCGGCAATCTTCCAGTTAACATGCATATATGCGATGGCAGTGTAAGAGGTACCTGTGCAATAGCATCTTCAAATAGAAAACTTTCCTGGGCAAGACGATCTAAATTGGGGGCTAGAAGTCCCGTGTATCCATAGGCTGGCAAACGGTCTGCACGAACTGTATCCAACGTTATTAACAGAATATTGTGGTTGCTGTAACTGCCAGCCCGAATTTCTGTATTCCCTCTCTTAGCAAATATTAAAGCGCCAAAGCATGCCAGGATTACAAAAACTGTAAGCGCGACCCATTTAAAGAAAGTTTTGTTTACCATAGAGTGAAAGAGCAATTATAGATCGCAATTAATGGAACGTCCGGCAATGATGTAATGTGTGGTCTTGGTGGCAATGACCAAATCAATGAACTAGGTGGCGCAGACAAGATCTGCGGAGAAGCTGAGGTTGACGTCATCTACGGTGGAGCGAGTAATGACGAAATATATGGAAACCAAAAAAAATGAGGCACCCGCAGTACGCGGATGCCCCAAAGGAATTAAAACTAGAAACTGTAACGAACACCGATACGAAGTGCACGAGGAGAAATTAACTCATCGATTCCATTCAAACCGGTGGATGCTACCTGACGGTTTCTACGAATAATTGTATTCGTGTTTGTCACGTTAAACAGGTTCGCGGACAGAGCCAAACGGCCATAGTTACCAAATTCGAAGCCTTTTTCAAACTGGAGATCCAGAGTGAAAATATTTTCGAACCGGCGTTCGCCGAGAGGTTCAACCAGGTTCAAGCTGCTAGTTGTTCCAAGAGCTGATGCGAGACCGGGATCACTGGTCCTAGCCCACAGAACAAATGGATAGCCTTGCTGGTAGCGAGCAAACCCGCCGACCGAGAAATCCCATCCGAACTGATACACGCCGCTCATTTTGAACTGCCATTCGGAGTATGGATATACTCCGGACTTGCCGCTGCCACCTGGGGCGTAAGCGTAAGGTTCATCGTTCAGGAACCCTGTGTTGTTCGGGTTTCCGTGAAATGGAAGTCCAGTGATGCCGCCGTCACCGATCGTGTACAAGGATGATTCTGGGTTATCGTAAGAAGCTTTCTGCCTCTGCAATACCATCGATCCGCTGAGCATGAAGTTATTACTCATTCTCTTGCGGATGTTCAAATCGATACCATTGTAGCTTTGTGAGTAACCATCGATGTTTTGGAGTATTTGCGTTCCATCATTGGTGCCCTGATAAAGGAAACGCGGAACATTAAACTGGCCAAGTACAGTGTTGAACGTCTGCACTCCGTCTTGTACATAATCAGATGGAGACACATTCGTTGGCACAATCGCGATCTGGTCAAAGTAGTGACGATATGTGTAGGTAGCGCTAACTGACAAATCTGTCGATAGCTGTCTTTCAAAACCAGCTAGAATTTCGTCACTTCCTGCGTTCTGAAGATCATCAGCATACAGTTTTTTGGCAAGGAACCCGTCGATATCGAAGACTTGAGCAGACCCGCCAAAATAATTGAAGCCGCTGGTAAGCTCATCTCGGGTTATCACACGATCGCCATTTAGATTTGTGTACGTGGCGCTTGCACCGTTATATACATAGGTCGGGTTTGAATGGATGAGGTACGCTGGGTTCCATCCATCGTAATACCGTGCGTAATTTCCACGGATAACTGTCTTGCCGTCGCCAGAAAGATCATAGGTAGCTCCGATGCGTGGCGAAAGATCGTTAAACGTGACCCCGGGATCATTACCCTCGAATGCAACGGGTGACATAATATCCTCAAATCCCGGAGTAGTCGTCGATGTAGACGCCAGGTTTTTACCGGTCATTGAGGCGAAACGCACGCCTAAGTTCAGTGTAAAGCGGTCCTTACGGAAAGTATCATTGACATAGAAGCTGGTAGTCGGCTCTTCGAGACGACCATCATTCTGATGAACCAGGTTGAAATAGCCAGAAGTTAAAGGTCCGCCTGGCGCAGTCTGGTAAGAGTCTTCAATGTAAATACCGTTGCCGTAGAAGCTGCTTGTATGTAGCTTAGCGGTCTTGTATTCAAATCCAAACTTGAATTCGTGGTCTCCGCCGAACGTATTTTCTGCAAAATAATTGGCGTCAACAACGTAATCATGAGCTGGACGATCGATTGGAGCATAGGTCCAGATCGTATCTTCCCAGCGTGGAATGGCTGACAAAAGAATCATAGGAATGTCTTGTCCGCCACGGGCAACTAGCGCAAATCCAAGACCGATATAACCATAACGGCCGGTTATGATTGTATGATCGTTTGGAATCCATGTATGTTGTCCTGTCCAAATTCCAGGAGTAATTGTTTCTGTTCCGCTTTGTTCCCAAAGTGTTTCTGGAGCTTGGAAAGCAGGCGAAATTGCTGCACGGCCTGATTTGGACTTGTCACCTTTGAAATAACCGAACTGAGATTCATTAGCTGAATTCCAGTTGCCGTTCGCTTTGAAGTTGTAATCTTCAAGCTTGGTTAAATCAGGAAGGTTGGAAACTGTGATCAGCCCGATTTCATTTTTACGATAGGCGCCCCATACGAAGAGTCTATCTTTAATGACCGGTCCGCCTAAATCGAAACCATAATCCTTCACCTCATCGAGACGATTGGATTTGGCACCGATGGCTGCGAGTTCATCAGGAGTGTTATCACCCTGAAGGCTGTCACCAGCATAAAAATAGGAAGCATTACCTTCCCACTTATTTCCACCACGTTTTGTAACGATGTTCACTACAACACCGCCGGTTCCTACTGATGCATCGTTTCCACCGGTGGAGATTTGCAGTTCTTCAAATGCATCAAAATCGAAGTAGGTTGGTGATGCACCGATTGCACCTGGGTCGGTGGCGTTCACACCATCATAGTTCCATGTGGTGTTATCGTCACTTCCGCCACGGGCAATAAATGCTGCCTGTTGGCCTGATTCAGAACCTGCTACGTTGTAGCGGTCAGAATCGATACCCGAGGTTTGATCGATGATCGTCCAAGGGTCACGGGCACTTGGTACATCTTCAAGATAATCACGATTGAAGGTATCAGAGATACCAGTCTTTTTGGTGTCCACAACCGGTGTTTCACCGATAACTGTGAACTCTTCCGCCAAAGACGGTTTCAATGTGATCTCAAGTTGTACCTGGCTGCCTGTGCTGACTCGCACTTCTTCCTGACGTACTTCTGTAAAACCTTCGATCGAGAAGTTCACAGAATATGTACCAGGAGGCAGGTTCGCAAAACGAAAACCGCCGGAAGGTCCAGACGTTGCGGTCTGTGTCGGAATTACATCCGATTCCAGCGTGATGCCTACTCCAGGCAGTGGTGCGCCTTTGTCATCAACGGTCTTTCCGTAGATTGACCCTGTCTTCAACGCAACTTGCGCGAAAACAGGGCTTGTAAAGGCGAGAGCCACCACGAGGGCAAGCAGAATCTTATTTCTCATGGCTCCTCCGTAAAAGAGAGAGATTAGCGTTTTTGATCAGGTTAGGAGAACTGTTCCCCTACCTTTTTTGTATAATGAAAACTGGGTTCCGTTCGATATTGAGCAAGGGTCGTGCCACATCCGGACAAATAATATTGTGACAGGAAACTCAATCACTTAGCGACAATTGACTGCATTCCCCTTGCCTTCCGCGTCCAAAATCTTGGATTTCACGACAAAAAGCATCCAAAAAAAATTGTGTGAGATGGTTAGTTTTAGCTACGGAATGGCGGGATTATAGCATGAAAACGCATATTTGGAATACGAACGCTGGATCGAAAAAAGTTAAAAAATGCTTTTACCGCAGAGACTCAAAGTATTACTCTACGTATCCTTTTCTGTGTCGTACATTCAGATCATTACGGGCGACTTTCACATCAATTTTGTGATACGTGCCGCGTTTCTTAAATTGAGGGAGGGTGCTGCAGAGCCAGTATTGTTGATTCATATCATTAGCGACTTCTGCCAAGCCCTTCGCAAAATTTTGGCTGTTCAGGAAGGCCATACCGCCGGTTTCGCGGGAAATCATTGCAAGCGAGTCTTGCAGTTCTTGGGTATACGTAATGTTATTGATCCCGAGTTGAGCCATACGGGTATCCCTGTCGGCGCCGCGATTATATTCCAACATTCCATTCGCATCGATGGAATAAATCGTAACGTTCAATCGATTTAACAAACCGATCGCATTTCTAACTTCAAGTTCAAAGTCATTATCAGGCCTATCGCGAAAGACCATATCTTCACTGCCGACTACAGAGGTGTCATCAATGGCTTTATCGACAATTTCGTAATAATTTTGTCCCGGACGAAGCGAAAATCCACCGCTGACATACATCATGACAAGACGTCCCGGACTGGCATTGTCTGTAAGATAATCTGAAATCGAAAGGAATGAATTCAACGTAATTTTGCTGAGATTCTTGTCCTGTGATGCAAATGTTCTAGCAAGGCCACGAGCCTGTCGAATTGTTTCAACGGATCTGCTTGCAGCACCGCCTCTATCTCCACCTTGTGTTGAATTGCTACCCTGTCCAAATGCATACAAAACTTCTAAAAGTTCTTTTTCATTGTTTCTAATACGAATGTCTTGATTTGCATTGCCGCGCATTTTCGAAATTACATCGATCAAGGCTTCACGGCTTCTGGTCATTTTTTGAACTACACCCAAATGCAGAGAGGGTAAAAGTACGAAAACCACACCCTGATCTTGTTCTTCATGAAAGGATGTTTCAAGAAAGTCGCCGATTTTGTTTTTCAGGAAATCAATATCACGCGCAGATGAATGAAGGAGATCGAAGAAAAAAACAAATGATCTTTTTACACGCCGCGAGTTTGGTTGAGAGTCTTCAAAGCTAATCGAGTCTTCGTCAGCAACAACCGGTGGCGGATCATCAAAGATTTTATCGAAGCACTTCATTTCCATTTGTTTTCCATCGATGAGGATGGAAAACTCTTCAGGACGCAAATCGGTAACGACCTTATTATCTTTGTCCGTTACCTTGGCCCAGACTTCGATCAAATCTACGCGGACTTCTTCTTCAAGTTGAGGGAAGACAGGAGGGGCAAGAAGAACGACTAAAACAAAACATAAAATCAGAGACGTATTTCGCGGCATAACCACCTCATCAAACCGCGATCAGCTTGATGTTTCAATTGCGCAAAAATCTCCAGCACAAAAATTTCGCTACTGCATCGATGCTAGAAATTCCTGCGCACTCTTCGCATTATCAGATCCCGGTTCTAATTCAATCACTTTTTGAAGAGCTTCTTTGGCTTTCGCCGTATTACTAACTGAATAGTAAGCAAATCCTAACTGCAGCCAGGCATCCGTCATTTTAGGATCGAGTGATACCGCTTTCTCCCAATAACGGATCGCTTCTTCTGCCTGCTGTGAGTTATAAAAACCGACGCCCAGGTTATACAGAGTATACGGATTCGTAATACTTTCCAAATTGGCGGCGCCTAAAAGTGCTTTGGCTTCATCTACTTTCTTTTGTTGCAAAAGAATCGCAGCCATTTCCAATTTTACTTCCTGATTATCAGGTTTTACATCTACAAATTTCTTATACGAAGCAAGAGCTTCATCATATTTTCCTTGTTCGGAATAAATTCTGGCGATATCACCATGGACTTCCGCAAGCGCAGGATTTGCGGCCAATGCTGCTTCATATTTTGCAATCGCTCCAGCATAATCCTTTTGAGCACGCAAAGCGTTACCTGCTTCTACAAGTTCTATTCCAGGGGCTTTTTCCTTTGGCGCAGCTGCTTGCGCTGCTACAGCCTTTTCCATTTTGACATCGATCGGTTGGTTATAACTTAGTTCGCTGACTTGAATTGAAATTTTTCTTTCTTTGAATCCTTCTTTAATGAAATCGACATTCCACGCGCCGCCAGCTATACCAGCAACAGTAAAAGTACCATCACTTTTTCCCTTTACTTCAAAACTTGTTTGACGCTTTTCACTTACGAAGCGTATCGTTGCATCAGGAATAGGCGCACCGCTTGCATCGGTAATAGTTCCGCGGATTCGTCCTTTTCCTTTGGCGGCTCCTGATTGAGCAAAAATAATAGAGCTATATCCAATCGCGATTAACAGAAGTATCAACAACGGTGTGCGAATTTTCATATCCTTCCTCTTTTTAAAAAAATTATTTCCAGCTTGGTCCGAACGTAAAGGAGAGTCTTTATTGTACCAGCATTGGGATGGTTCGTACGACCTCCTTATTTTTGGTCATATCTTTAATATTAACCTTGAATTGATATGTTCCAGGGGGTACATCCGGAATAGCCTGTAGTTTCCAGAATAATTCCAAACCGCCCTGTTCCAGGTCTTTTGGGTTCTGCATCAATGCAAATTGCTCAATTTCAGTAGATTTACCGCTTTGGTCCTGGAGCTGCAGCGTGATCGGAGGATTTTTAGCTCCTGCAGGTTTGTTATAAATCTTGAAATAAATGACCTGTCCGCTTTCTGCCTTTTTTAAACTTGGAGTCAGATCCGGAAAAAACATTTGATCGGATCCCATCTCATATGGATATTGCAGTTGTACACCGCGTTTTGATTGTCCATCCTGGGGTTTAGGCCAAACGAGCCATTGAAGATTTGTTGCAGGAAAGAATGGGTATGAGGTAGTTAAATCCGCATTTTGTATATCGATCGGATTTGTAAATGTGATCGTATCCCCAAAAGTTGAATCAACCAGAACGCATCGAACGGTGGCAGGGCCAGGATTGCCAAGGAGCTGGCTCCACACTTTTACGCCTGATTGACTTAAGCGTTCGCGCAATTGTTTATTTTTCAAATCCATTCGTACTGGTATAGCTGCAAAATCAACAATCACTCCATCAGCATTTACTAAGAAGCTGTAGAACTCAAGCGCCAGATTGTCGATGTCTTTTTTGATCAAACCTGTGCCGGGCAATTGCGCAAAGACTGGCACACGCGGTTGTCCTTGTTGGAATACAACATCAGACCAGAACTTTTCACCGCCTGCAGGTGAATCATAATTTTTGTAGATCGCTTCCGATAAATGAAGGCGGCGTTCAACCTGTGTATAGTTTGCAAAAGGCCGTGGAGCGACCCAGCCAACAGTAGGAATATCGCGGCCGGCCGATGTTATTTTTAGATCGTGTGCTTTTTTGAATTCACGTTCCGTTTTTCCATCAAAACCAATGACCCAATATTTCTTATCTACATTTAGAATCTGATCGACTGCCGCTGCAGGATCCTGAATTTGCCGCAGATAAAGACCGCCATTATGTGCTGTTAACTTCTTAAAGAAATCGAATTCCTGTCCGATAGGGCTGATCATTTGTACAGACGTAAAAGTTCCGGCAACGAATTCAGGAATTCCTTCTACTTGAACGGCTGGACCGGCTGGAACACTTTCACGTTGTTGTTTTCTTCGCGCTTCTTCTTCGGCTCGTTCTTCTTCAGGAGTGTTAATGTAAGTATCAGACCGAATTGAGGAGTCAACATATTGATCGGAAAAATTTTCTTCCATGACCTGAATCTTCGCTCCTTTCGTATCAAAACCAGGGCTGAACAAAATTACGTTTTTACGGCCTTCAACACTTGCAAGTGAAAGGGCAAGATCGCTGAATGCACCAACAAAAAGTGAGACTGTATCTATTTTGTTTTTGTCATCCGCACTGCCAATAGCTAAGGTGACATTCCCAACGAATTTATCTTCAGGAATTAATGCGACTGAATGAGCTTGAGGTGCAAATTGAAGTGAATAAAGATTTCCATCGGGGCCTTGCAAGACACCATCTAGTTTTTCTACTCCGATAAAATTCAGCCCCGCATTTATTTTGTTACGGTCTGTAGTAAAACCACTCAGAAATCTTAAGCCAGTTTTTTTTCCAATTGCAGCAACCGCAACCAGATCATCTTTCCCGACTTTTTCAAGAAAGGCACGTGGTGAAATTCCGTGCTTGTACCATTTCTTCCGGTTTGCTGTGAAGTAAATCGAAAAGAAGCAAATACTGGCGCCGCCCTGCAGGATGAGATAACACTTCTGGTGTCCGGCTCGAAACATCGACAACCATAAAATCGGACACAGAAGTATCTTTTTTGTCCAATTTAACAATTACATCTTCTTTCTTCGATGCTCCCGAATCCAGCACGGTTAGGTACATAGTTTCCGCTTGCACTGAAATTGCGAAACTCAATAGCAAACAAAACAGAAGCAAATTCTTTCTCATAGTTTCACCTAAAAAGTTCTACGGTTACTTTTTTTCCCTACCTGGAAACAGACAAAAACCTGTACTTATGGATACTGCCGAGGAGAGAGGAGCCGGGGTGCGGAGGAGAATAGTTTCTCTGGCCCCTTGCTCCTCTGCGCCTCCGCGGTATCTAAGGCTCAATACAGGATAAATATACAATTAGAATTCCTTCAATTGAAATTTAGGGATTTCTGCAGCTATTCCAGTTTTCCCTGCAGGCTCTTTAATGTCCACTCGTAATCGATATTCACCCGGCTGCACATTCGGAAAAGCATTTACAGTCCAGAACAACTCCAATCCCTGGTGCTCAATTTGTGAGGGCTTTTTCAGAAGGTTGAATTCCATCACTTCAGAAGCTTTGCCCTGGGAATCAAGTAAATGAAACCGCACCGGTGGATTCTGGCTCTCCGGCAAAAGGTTATAAATTTTGAAGTAAACAACGCGGCTTTTATCATTAGTATTAACAACAGGCGCTAACTCCGGAAAGAAAACACCATCACCAGTACTATATGGATATCGAAGATTAACGCCGCGATGTCCTAGTTGATCAGTAGGTTTTGGCCAGATAATCCATTGCATATCGGTAGATGGTACAAAAGGATTGCTCATCGTCATTTCAGTTTCTTTAACATCGAAGGCCATTGAATGAGTCATAATTTCTCCGGACTGACCATCTAAAACAATCCAGCGGATTTTCATCGGCTTCGTACTGCCTAACAGGATTTGCCAGACTTTGACTCCGGATTTTTCAAGCCGTTCGCGCAGCTTTTTATTTGTAAGATCCATTTCAACGACTGATGAACGGAAATCAACAATCTTTTGATCTGAATCAATTACATAACCGTAAATTTCCAGAACGCGTGATTCCTGATTGCCTTTCAAAAGTTTACTTCCCGATATTTGAGTAAAGGCAGGAATCTTGTTCAGGCCTTCTTCAAAATAAAAATCAGCCCAAAAATTTACATCAGGTTGTTGTTGGCCATAATCCTTAAAAACAGCTTCCGAAATCATCGCTCTTTTTTCGTCGCGTGTGTATTCTGCAAAATATTTTGGAGCTAACCATTTATTTGAAGCCTGTATTTCCCGGTTGCCTGATGAAACCTTCAAAGAATTCAAAGTCTTTTCAGTTTCCATTTCTTCCCAGCTTATGACGTAATAAAAGCGATCGGAGTTTAACACGCGTGTAGTATCCAAAACGCCATCAAAATAGACTCCCGTCGTCTTAGAAGTGAGATCTTCGAGAAATCCATTTCTTTCTGCTGATGACGAAATTACATGGACATGAGCATCGGTTCCAGAATAAAGTTCCGGAATAATTTCAACACCCGTTTCACGTGGACGTCGCGACGGACCCTGCTTTGCAAGTTCCTCAATATCTCTGGTCGGTGTCGCCATGCTATCAAATGTTGTTGGATCATTTGCAGCAGCCGCTTGCTGCGTTTCTCCCTTTTTTCTGCGATCAAGATCCAGATTGACGCTTAAACCTTTTGCATCCAGACCCGGGCTAAACAGATATACATTCTTTCGGCCCTCAATCGTGGAAAGTAAGTAAGCAATGTCTACCAGGCCTTGAACGACAATGAATCGATCCTGATCGGTTGCCTTCGGCGCAAACGTTGCAAGGTTTTTTCTAAAAGAGTCTTCACTGATTTGTTGAACCGGAACTGTTCCTGCAAACTTTGATGAATATAAATTTCCTTCAGGCCCTTCATCAAAACCGGACGCCTTTTCTTTAGAGATAGAATTCCATGCTGCGCGAATCTGATTTCTGTCCGAAGTTAAATGACAAAACCATCGCAAACCATCCACTTGTGTAATCGCAGCCATGGCGAATAAATCCTGTTCAGGAGCCTTCGAAGAAAGTTCCTCCATCATTGCTCTGGCTTTAACAATATCGTCTGCTTTGCTTAGAACGAGATCCAGAACAATAACATGCTGTCTTCTGCCTGCTGGATGCAGCAGAGTCCGCTGTTTTGGATGAAGTGTATCAACATAGAAAAATTCTTTTATTGGAATTTCTTTTCCATCAACTTCCAGTTTCAAATCCTTCTGCTCTAGAAGAGATTCTTCGTTGCCGCCAACAATCGAAACGTATGCCACATCTGCAGCAGAACTAACAGTTGAAATCAACAGCGAAGCCAAAATGAATTTTAGAAGTTTTGTTGAATTGAGTTTCAAAAAGACACCGGTGAAAAGCTTATACATCAAAAGCATCATATATATATTGAACTAATTCTTGGTTCGTGTTTCAAGGGACTTACAAACCTGTGTCGGGACTCGGCTAGCATGCCTCTAAATTCCCTCGTATTATAACTCTCTGATCTTTCGATGCCTTACCATCTAAAATAGTGAAATAATTAGGGAAGCGGCACCTTAGGAGGAGCTATGAAATACAGACTTGTTATTCTCGGGGCATTGGCCATTCTAATCATTTGGATTCTGGCCAACACCGTCCTGATCATCGGCGCCGGCGAAATGGCGGTCATATTTAACCAGGTTACCGGGAAACTCTCGTCACGTTATCCTGGAACTAATCTTTTGATCCCTGGTCTCCAAAAATCAGTAGCGTACGACACACGTGTTCTGACTTACACAATGGCAGCAACATATGCCGAAGGAGAGCCGAAGGGAGATGATGCGATTGAAACTCTGACCAAAGACGGACAGATCGTAAAAATGGACTTATCAGTTCGTTTTCACATCGATCCTACCCGTCTGCCAAATTTGCACCGCGAAATTGGCCCGGATTACATCAACAAAGTCGTTCGTCCTGAGGTCCGGAATCAAATCCGTCTGGCGGTATCGGCTTATCCTGTGACGGAAGTATACACAGAAAAAAGAAGTGAGATTCAGAACCAAACACAGAGCAATATAAAGAAAAAGTTCCAGGCAAGTTATTTGATTCTTGATGAGATCCTGATCAGAAATATCCGGTTCTCACCTGAGTTCGAAAAGGCGATCGAGCAAAAACAAATTGCGCAGCAGGAAGCTCAAAGGATGCAATATGTGTTGGAAAAAGAGAGACAGGAAAAAGATCGAAAGATCATCGAAGCTCAGGGTGAGGCCGAATCAATTCGTTTGAAAGCACAGGTACTCGCCGCTAATCCTGCATTGATTCAATATGAATATGTTCAGAAGCTTGCTCCGGGAGTTAAGACAATCATCACAGATGGAAAAACGATTCTAAGCATGGGTGATGTACTTAAGCAATAAATTTTAAGCAGCAGTTCAAATGGAACGAGCTATCTTTACACTTGGATCTGGAGCAACAGGAGATCCGTGTCTCTATGTAGAACCCGCAAACCTTCCGCATTCATTTTTGTTAGATTGCGGTAATCAACATTTAGGTCACGCTCGATTGCTTCGCGCTCGTTTCTTATTTCTCTCGCATACACATCTGGATCATTTCATCGGCTTCGATTCCTGGATGCGCGTGCATCTGGGAAGTACCAATACGCTTCATATCATCGGACCGCAAGGCACGGCCGAACATGTTTATCACAAGATTCATGGATACGTTTGGAATCTCGCTGATACCGTATATCTTCAATATCGAGTTACTGAACTCGATCCGCTACGTTCCTTTCAACTACTTCCGCAAAAAAAATATCAGCTGGAAGAGCAGCAAGCTGAAGATCCAGTGCTCGATCCACGAGATGATTGGAGCTTTCGGCATCAGGCGCTTCAACATCTCAGCATCACTTCAATTGGATACAGACTCTTTACGCAGGATCAATGGAAAGTGGATGAAGATGCGCTTGCAAATACCGGGTTTGAAGCAGGTCCATGGATCAAAGAGCTGAAATCCCGCGAAAGCGGATCAATTTCCATCGGTGAACAAACACACGATATTGCTGAACTTAGAAAATCTTTGCTGTATCACTCCAAAGGTTATTCGATCGCCTACATCACCGATGCAATTTATCAAGGAGAAAATATTCCAAAGATGATTGATTTAGCACAGGGTGCGGATCATCTGTTTTGTGAATCCTCATTCTTAAAACAGGATGAAGATCGCGCTACGAGAACGCATCACCTGACAACGGTTCAGGCTGCGATGATTGCACGTGAAGCCGGCGTTAAGATGCTTCATCTATTCCATTTTTCGCGGCGTTATGCGGGATTGGAACATGTTTTCCTTCGCGAATCACGCGACATCTTTCCAAATACTGTCATCGGGACCCGTTAAACACAAACCACAGAGACACAAAGCATTTCCACAATTGCTTATACAATAGAGAATCTTGTCAAAAAACCTTGAGCCGGGAGTTGTTGATGCAAATACGCCGATATCTCATTATTTTATTGCTGTTTTTTGTAAGCTACGCTTCTGCCGATGAAACTCCGGTTCTCCAGCGGATGGGAAAAACTTTTGATCCATCCATTCCCACGATTCAGTCAGTTTTGGGTTACGACTTCGGTGAACACATCACCAGGCATCGCGATATGGAAACGTATCTGAATGCGCTATCGAAAGCGACGTCTCAAATCAAAGTTGAAACGATTGGCAAAACGTACGAAGGAAGGTCTCTTTATTATGTAGTCCTTTCTTCCAAAGAAAATATGGAGCGGCTTGAAGAATATCGGCAGGCAAATTTAAGGTTGACGGACCCGCGTGTTGTTTCAACGGATGATGCAAAACAAATTATTGAAAAGAATCCAGTCTTTGTTGGTTTAAGTTACTCAGTTCATGGAAACGAACATTCCGGTGTGGAAGCAGGCCTTGCAATCATTTATTACTTACTTGCGGCCCAGGATGCTGAAACAAAAGAAATCATGCGCAATTCAATTGTGATTGTTGACCCGATGCAAAATCCTGATGGCCGCGAAAGATTCATTCATTATTTTTATACAACATCTGGCAAACATCCAAATGCTGATCAGAATGCTGCTGAGCATAACGAAGTTTGGCCCAGCGGAAGAACGAACCATCACCTATTCGATATGAATCGTGACTGGACTGTTCTTTCACAAATTGAAACAAGAGCACGAATAAAAGCATATCAACGTTATCAGCCTCACGTTTACGTTGACGTTCACGAGATGGGCGAAAATGCCACGTACTTTTTCCCCCCGCCAACATACCCACAAAATCCAAACCTTCCAAAGACTTTACCCGAATGGTGGAACAAACTCGGCAAATCAATTGCAGCGGAGTTCGATCGATTTGGAATTGAATACTATACGCAAGAAGGTTTCGATTTCTGGTATCCAGGTTACGGTGATAGCTGGCCGACTTACAATGGCGCAATTTCGGGAACCTTTGAACAAGGAAGCGTTCGCGGGTTGGTTGTCCGGCGCACCGACGGCGTGGTCGTACACTACAAAGACGCAGTCTTTCATCACTTTCTTTCTTCTCTTGCGACTTGCAAAATGTCTTCCGCAAATCGAAAGGAAAAATTGCAGGACTTTTACAACTTTTATACGTCTGCAATTCAAGAAGGGAAAACAGGTCCCATCCGTGAATACATCATCCGCAGATCCACTGATCCAGGGCAGGCAGATCGTGCTTTGGAAATTTTGTTATTTCACGGAATTGAAGTGAAACAAGCTCAATCTTCTTTCAACGCAACCGTACATTCATACTTCAAAGACAAACCTGAAACTATAGAATTTCAATCCGGCGATTACATCATCCCGCTCGAACAACCATTAAAACGCTTAATTCAGGTGATGTTTGAAAAAGAATCACTCTTCGAAAAAAGTTTTCTGGAAGCGGAAGCAAAGAGACGCGAAGAAGACGAACCAACCGAACTCTATGACATTACTGCGTGGTCAATGCCACTTGCCATGGGGCTGGATACGTATTGGTCATCATCCAGAACAACAACTGCAATTCAACCGATCAAAAGCATTGCAAAAAAGACAATACCGGTCCCACAGGCCACGTACGCATATTTACTTGAATATCGTTCGAATCAGGATCTAAAAACTGCAAACGAATTATTGAAACGAAATGTGCGTGTGCACTTTACCACCAAACCATTCACTCTAAATGGCCGAGTATACCGCGCAGGATCCTTCATTATTAAAGTGAAAGACAATTTGACCACTCTCAATTCGGTCATTTCCGAAGTTGTACAAAAAACTGGAGCCGAGTTTTCAACAGCACAAACTGGATGGACCGAACAAGGGCCGGATTTCGGAAGTAACGATGTTGTCTTTTTGAAACAACCAAAAGTTCTCGTTGTTATGAATATGCCAACTGATTCGTACTCATACGGTGAAATCTTTTATATGTTCGATCAGACATATGATCTGGAATTTACACCGATGCAGGCGTTTTATTTAAAGTTCATTAATCTGAAGGATTACAACGTAATCATTCTCCCTGATGAAAGTAATTTATATGGCGGTTATGAATCAGTATTAGGGAAATCAGGAGTACAACAACTAAAAACCTGGGTAGAGCTTGGGGGTACTCTGATAGCAATTCAAGGTGCTGCAGCATTTCTTGGCAAAAATGGAGAACTAACGGATATAAAACCGATCAAAAAATTCATTAAAGATTCGGCGGAACCGGTTGAGGACACGGAAAAAGACAAAGAAGAGGAGAAAGAAAAAAAAGCAACTGAAAGTCCCGATTATATTCTGGGTTCAATTGCTCGTGTGAAGCTGTATCTAAAACATTTTCTTTCCTACGGATATGAAAATGAAGAACTAGCAGTCTTTGTTAATTCTTCAAACGTGTTTTCAGTTCCTCCTGATCACAAACCCGTTGCCGCATATACAAGCGCTGAAACGTTAAAGATTGGGGGATTATTCTGGGATATTACAAAAAAGCGGCTTGAGAAAAAAGCATATTTGACGGAAGAATCTCTAGGAGAAGGTCACGTAATTCTGTTTTCAGAAAATCCAAATTTTCGCGCGGCATGGGAAGGTTTAAACAAACTTTTCATGAATGGTGTTATGTTCGGCCCTAGCATCTAACCGCAGAGGCACAGAGATTTATATGAGTCGATCCATCGTTTTCGTACTACTAATGTTTGTGAGCGTCTCGATGTTAGATGCGGAGACGTGGGATAACAGAGGACCTTATGGTGGATCATTTCAGTCGTTTGCGTTTCATCCAGCAAAAGCAAACTTAATTTTTGCAAGCGGACTTGAAGGATTATTTAGAAGCGCGGATACAGGAAAAACATGGAAACGCGTAAACGTTGCCGGCGGAGAATATGTGGTCAGAATTCACCGGCTGAATGATTCATCAATTCTTGCTGCAAGTTCGTCTATGGGTGTTTTTCAAAGTTCGGATGATGGAGAAACATGGAAATTGTATTCACGTTATCCTTTCGTAGGTGATTTTTTCCATGACATGGAATTTCATCCAGAGAACCCGAAAACGATTTATGCAGTGACTTTTTACAACGGCGTTTACAAAAGTCAGGATAGCGGTTTGACATGGAATCAAATTAATAAAGGTTTGAAGTGGAAAACCAATACTGAGTGTTGCTCGGATTTGCCTCAAATAGAAGTTGATCCAAATAACGGAAAAGTTGCGTATGTACTGCTACCAAACCGGATCGTTTATAGAACGTCCAATGAAGGGGAGTCATGGCAGGCTGCGAATCATGGATTAAAGTTAAATGAAGAAGTGCATGCTCTGACAATTGACCCGAAGGACAGTGTCGTGCTTTATGCCGGGGGAGCTAATGGAATTTTCCGCACTTTAAATTCAGGAAAGAATTGGACGTCCCGCCGGTGTGAGTGCTATATATGGAGCTTTGCGGTTCATCCATCCAAAACCGATCAGGTCTTTGGCGTGGGTCAAGGTGCTGTACGAAGCATGGACGCAGGAAAATCATGGCAATGGTTTACTCCTCATCCATTTTTAAGCGGGATCTTATTAGGCGTCGCTGTTCATCCGCTGAATCCGCAGATCGTCTTTGTTGGAGGTTTCGGCGGAGGAATATTCCGCTCAATGGATTCAGGCAGATCCTGGGAAACTGTAAATGAAAGACTGGACGCGTTAAATATTGTCCGGCTGGCTGCGGATCCTTCAAAATCAGGTAGATTCTTTGCAGTAGGCGGACAGCAAGCATTTGAATCACGTGACAGCGGAAAGACTTGGGATCTTTTTCTGAAGGGCCAGGGATCTACTTTCTGGGTCAGTGATCTGACAATGCATCCTAAGAAATCGAATCTCATTGTTGTTGCAGGCTATAGAAAATCGGGAGGTGCTTTAAGCTTGAGCCAGGACGGCGGAAAGACATGGCAAATCCGAAGCCCCTACTCCGGTGTGAATTACGGCTGCAGCCGATGCGTAGCGTTTGATCCTTCTGATCCACAAATCATTTATGTTGCGCCTTTTATGAAACAAAACGAAAAATCAATTCCACAGGGAATTGCTAAAAGCATGGACCAGGGCAAAACATGGAAATTGATAAACAAAGGCGTGGTTGAAAAAGATATATGGACAATTGCTGTTCATCCATCGGATAAAGATCGTGTGTTTGCCGGAACCGGAGGCGGAACACTTTACCGCAGCGAAAATGGCGGAACTGAATGGCATTCGATCAAAGGCCTCGATCATACATCAATCCGCGATATCGTTTTTGATGAAATGAATCCAAAAGTTTTGTACGTGAGCACTTATACTTCAGTCTTCAAAAGTATCGATGGCGGCATCAATTGGTCGAAGAAAAGTACGGGTCTGCCGGATGGATGGCTCAATTCACTTTACTTTGGAAACAAAGAATCAAATGAATTGTATGTAGCCGGAGAAGCAGGCGTGTTTGTTACAAAAGACGGCGGAGAAAACTGGAATCGTTTCGGAGGGAATGGGCCTGGACCATTCGCTGTTTGGACTATTTTACGTGACCCTGCGAACAAACAATTTTTGTTGGCAGGAACGGATCGCGGTGTGTTTACCTATTCAAACGATTCGAATGAACGTGCATCCAGAAAACGGTAATAACATTCACCTGTGAATTACGAGATAGACCTTTTTAAACGCGCCCGCGAAGGTGACCGCATTGCAGCAGAAGAACTATTTGTTAAATATTTAAAAGAGTCACGCCCCATTCAAGCATTGCTCAGACGAGCTTTATCAAACCCCGAAGACCGCGAAGAAATGTTGCACGAAATTTATTTGCAGTTAATTTCTGGAGGTAGTTCTTTTCAGGGAAAATCCAGGCTCAGTACGTATGTTTACCGCGTGGCACGTGTGACAGTCTTTCAAAAATACAGACGCGAAAATACACTGAAACGCGGGAAAATATATAGAAAAATCCTGGAAGATACGGAAATACCTGGAGATGAAAAAGCAGCTCCGGATTACAGTTTCTCGGTAAAAGAAGGAAGAGAAATTATACAAAACTTGCTTGGACTTCTTCCTGAAGCTTATAGAAGCACACTTGAATTAAGAGTACTTCAAGACAAAAGCTACGATGAAATTGCGAAAGAACTCAATCTTCCTATTAACACGGTTTCGTCCCGAATTCATAAAGGGAAAAAGCTGCTTTCATCTCTGATGAAGCAGCGGGGTTTTACAGAAGATTTTGACCTTTAATGGCAACTAAATGAGAAAAAAGAGTGAGAAATTGACCGTTTTAACAAAAGTATGCGTGGATTCAGCCTTTTACAAAGAACAGTATCCACATGAAAACGCCGAAAACGCCAGGGCTTTGTTCTTTGCCTCATACTCTGAATCGGAACTGGACGAATCGACACACAAAAAGTTTGAGGATCATCTTGCTCAATGCGCGCAGTGCAGCAAAGCATTAAAAGAGTTCCAAAACGTTACATTGATCCGGCTGGATGATTCAGTTCCGGCCGCCGAATGTCCTTCAAGTGAACTTTTGGATTGCTATCTTTTCGAAAGGCAGTCTCTTTCAATTTTACAAGTTCAAAGAATTGAAACGCATCTCTCCCAATGTGAAATGTGTACTGAGGAATTCAATTGGCTGAAAGATTTGGAAAAACGAGAAGAGCATCGACCGAAATTTTCGCCTTCCTGGATTCAATCATTCATGGCAGTAGCAGCTGCGTTAGTTCTTGCAGCTTCTGCTTTCCTTTTCTGGCAGAAATCTGCAGGAAGAGTTGCTGAAGATGAGCTCAGGGCGTTAGCTGTGATTCAAGAACCGGAACAAATCAATTACGCATCTCTTTTGGAGAGCTCCGAACCTCTAAAAGAAGATTTACAACCTTTGTTCGATCAAGCACTGGAAGCGTTTCGCACACATCGCTTTAATGATGCGAAACATCACCTTGAAAAAATCAGACATGATCATCCGCATCATTCGGCTGCGTTGTATTTGCTGGCCTACAGTTACTACAAATTGAATCAGCCGAAAAAAGCATTTGAACTATGCAGTCTTTCTGAAAGCATTCGTCCACATTCGTACGAACGCTGTATGTTTCTTGTTAATATGGCATTGAAAACACGCCATTATGACCGCGCACGCCTTGAAATAACCACGCTATACCATGAAGCTCCTGACGCGCCTGATGTGAAGCGGTTATATCACGCCATTATGCAGTTAACGGAAAACCGCAAAGACTCAAAGCCTCTTTGAAACTTTTAGGATGCTGATTCGTTTATATATATTATGCGAGGTTCACCAATGAAATTTCTATTCAGGCTCATAATTCTGGTGCTGGGATTTATGGTTGCACTGGGAATTATCAAATTTTTGTTTTTTAAGCTGTTTGGATTTGCCTTGTGGATCGCGTTTATCGGAGTCGTTCTTTACGCAGTCTATTCCTTGCTGAGGCCCCGCTTAACTTAAATTGAGCGATTTTTCATCTGGGCTTTGTAAAGGTCCCGAATTTTTGAAAGGGTCGGATCATATCTGCGCGACTTAAAATCTGGAAATCCCCACGCAAACGGTTCCCATTGCCCTTTATACATTACCAGAGTCATATCTGCATAGATTCCGCTCCCCAGATAGATTTTTTGTCCACCAAATTTAGCGGATGCAAGAACAACTTTGTATGTATCCAGGTATCCTGGATCCAGATTTATCCGTCTCCCTTTTTCGTTTCGATATTTTTCTTCAATACTGTTGGTTAAAAGCTTAACTTCTGAAATCTGTTCGGGGGAAATCAATTTTTCAAATGAATAAAACCGGCGAAAAAGGTTTGATCCCATTTCATTTTCGTAATAGCCGGTAACATCAAACGCAAAATCTTCGCTGATCAAATCACTCTTACCAAAGTGTTCGTAAAGATCAACTGCGGAATTCTCCAGAATTTCTATTTCATTGTGAAGGGTAACAACAAACAGCTTGACTGGAGCAACTGATTCAATTGCTGCCATGAGTTCAAGCTTGCAGGCGAGGGCGCGCCAGTAAAATCTTGCGAGCGTTTAGAATCAAATCTGAAGGCATTCCAAAAATTTTGGATAACTCACCGGTCTCTGAGTCGCGAAACGGCGATTGAATTCTTTGCAGCTCATTTACTTTTTCCAAACGATTTTTGCGGAAATAAAGGCGTCCGTTCTGATCAAGCCGGGACAATGTTACATGCTCCATACTGTTAAGTGAAAAAGAATGAATCCAATGACCTTCAAATTCTTTCGCGCTTACAGGAATTGTATGTAAGCGATAACGCCACTTGAGTTGTCCCGATTCTAACGTATACAAAGAAAATGTGTTGATATCTTCGTGACGAATAAACACAGTGTTCATTGGAGTTTTTCGTTCAACTTCCATTGCTACGTCTGGCAAAATAATTGGCTCATGTAACAAATAGCCTGGATCCATCAGATACCGTTTTTCATTCAGAGAAACAATAACAGCGCAATGGATATTCGGACCATAATGCATATCTGCCATCGCTATAAACGCCTGAAAGCCACAATTTTCAAGAATAGAAGCCAGTGCATTACACAATGAGAAGCAGGTTCCTCCTGTGTTCCAACGCAAATGATCCTGAAGAACTTCTTCGGTTCTACGAAGCTTTTGACCGACAGATGTACTTCTGGCATCTTTCAATATTTTTGTGACGTTTTCATAAGGAAGATTTGAAAACGCGCCAGCGATCCGGCTTAAGTTCGCAAAATCAGGCTCTAACTCATCAAGCGAATACCGTTCCCAAAACTTCGAAAGAATTGAATTCATATTAACTTCCACAGTTTAGATCTGTGTATAGATAGACGCAACTTGTGTTCGTAGATAGGCACGCAGTTCGGTCGCATTCATGCGGCCGAACAGTGCCGTTGAATTGTCTTTACGGCACTGCTTCGCCTACGCTCAGCAGCGTGCCTTACTACAAATCTAGCGGCATGCTTATTGCATCGACAAGAGTGTATGCGGAAAGCATTATTTGTAGTCATCTTAATTGCGGCTCCGGTCTTACTTGTGGCCGCGATTCAACGCCCATCAATTCTCCGGATCTCAGCTTCCTCGCCGGCGCCAGGTGCTTCGACCCAAACAGCCCCATTCACACGCATCTTCCGGGCGCCGGCAGCTCTTTTGGAAACAGGCCTGCAATTGCCGGACCTGATTACAAATATGGCATTTGATTCTGATGGCAACTTGTGGCTGACTTCCGCCGAAGGTGGCCCGTACATCTACTCGGTTAGCACGAATGAATTAACGAATATGATTTTTCCTGAGACAGTGTATGGATTATTCGCCGGACGTAAAGGAGTCTGGGTACTGACATCCCAAAAGGCTTCACTTTATGAAGGAACAGAAATTCGAAGAAACGTTTACTTTCCAAAAGGCGTTGTTCCGATTTCAGGAACTGAAGATGAAGATTCTGTCTTCTTCGGCACAACTGAAGGTTTGTTTGTAACCTCAACGCAAGATCAGTATGCACGCTCTACAGGAGCTTCGCAGTACATCTCTTCAGTTGCGACTCACGAAAGCGGACTCCTTTTAACAACATCGAATGGATTGGAAATTTTGAAAAAGAATGGATTTCAAAGAAGCCGGTCATTTATTCCCGCTGCGTATATGCCCAGGAAAGGAATATTTTCAAGCATTGTTAGTTCTGGCGAAGGAATATTCGCAGCGACCGAACAAGATGGCATTCTTCACATTCAGGAGGGTGGCTGGAAACGGATCCGGTTTGCGCGTCAGAATCTAAATCTGAATTCGATCAATGCAGCGATTCTCTATCGCAATGAACCATGGTTTGGAACGCTTGATGGTTCGTTGATTGTTCGCTCAGAGCTAGCATGGCATTGGATCCGTGTGAGCGATTTTCCAGTGACAGCAATCGCCACTGATGGCTCTTCGTTGTATGCATGGGCAGGTGGAAAGTTAGTTCAGGTACTTTACGATCGTAAAAAGGAAATTCAGTAGAATTTATTTCTTCTTAACTGCGCGAACGCGGCGGCCGGCAGGAACAGTCAGGGGTCCCGGTGCGAGAATACTTCCCATATTTTCAATCAACAATGATGCACCTTGATGATCTACAGGCACTGAGAAATAGTAACCCTGTCCTTGTTCGCATCCAAGATCCTGCAGATGAACCAGTTGCTCCTTCGTTTCAACACCTTCTGCAATTACATCCATACCTAAATTGCGGGCCAGTGTCAGAATCGTTCCGATAATTTCAGAATTCTCTTCATCAATTCCAATTCGTGAAACGAATGATTGATCAATTTTCAAATTATTTACAGGGAAGCGATGCAGGTAACTCAAGGATGAATATCCGGTTCCAAAATCATCGACGTTAATCTGAACGCGAAGATCCCGAAGTTGAGAAAGCATGTCAGCGGCATGTTCAGCATTTTCCATGATCACGCTTTCTGTGATTTCCAATTCCAGGAAAGAGGGATCCAGATCCGTTTCACTCAGAATTGTTTTGATGTCATGAATTAAATCAGGTTGAGAGAGCTGCTTTCCAGAAAGATTTACGCTGATTGTAAGAGGCGGTAAATCTGGATACGTCGACTGCCAATCCTTCATCTGCCTGCAAGCTTCTCTTAAAACCCACCGGCCGATCGGGATAATCAAACCTGTTTCTTCTGCAACCGGAATAAACTCGGCAGGTGAAACGATGTTCTTTTCAGGATGAATCCACCGAATTAAAGCTTCAAAGCCATACATTTGTCCGGTTTGAAAGGAAACGATAGGTTGATAAAAAAGACGGAATTCATTTCGTTCAACTGCACGACGCAAATCTGTTTCAAGCTGTAGAAGAGCCACTGCACGTGCATGCATTGCTTTGTCAAAAACCTGATGACGCGCGCGTCCTAAAGCTTTTGCGCGATACATTGCAGTATCGGCATCTCGCAAAATGTCTTCAGCTCGCTCGTACGCCGAGGAGCCTGGCGCAATTCCGATACTCGCAGTTGCAAAAACTTCATAACCACTCAAATTAAATGCGTATTGCAATTCTTTTTGAATTCTTTCTGCCACGCGAATTGAATCACTGACATCAGAAATATCTTCAAGCAAGATTGCAAATTCATCACCACCAAGCCGCGCGACAGTGTCACCTGGACGTAAACAGATTTCTAAACGGCGGGCAATTGCAATCAGCAGCAGATCTCCAACGATGTGACCAAGACTGTCGTTCACAACCTTGAAGCGATCAATATCAAGGAATAACACCGCAAACCAATAATCTTCGCGGCGTCGCGCACGAGCAACAGCTCCCGCAAGACGATCCATGAACAACGCGCGATTTGATAGATTTGTAAGAGCGTCATGGAATGCGTCATGCAAAAGTTGTTCTTCTGCAAGCTTTCGTTCTGTTATATCGGTTTGGGATCCAGCAAGACGTGATGCTTTATTGCTGGAATCACGCACAGCCACACCGCGTGTTAACATCCAACGGTATGTTCCATCGCGATGCAACATTCGATGTTCATTTTCGAAATGTGGAGTCAGACCTTCAAGATGGGTAGCCAATCCTGTCTTTACACGATCGACGTCATCGGTATTAATTCGGCGAAACCATTCATCAGGACTGTTGCTAATGGAGGGCTCATCCCATCCAAGCATTTCCTTCCAGCGTGGCGAATAATAAACTTCATTCGTTTTAAGATTCCAATCCCATAATCCATCATTGGCACCACGCGCGGCAAGCGCATAACGTTCTTCACTTTCACGCAATGCTTCTTCAGCCTGTCGTCTTACTGTTATGTCGGTAATAATGCCGATTGAGCCGATAATCTCTCCGCGAGAATCTACCATCGGCGCACCGCTGATGCGCACCCACACTGTGTGACCTGATTTTGTTCGTAATGGCAATTCCTGCACAACAGAAAGAGCCTGGAATGCAGGTCCATGATCATCTTTTGTTGGCATGTATCTGAACAAAACATCAGTGACGTCATAACCAAGAACTTCGCTGCGAGATAAACCTGTTAGTTCGCAAAAACGGTCGTTTACAAATTCAACGATATTTCTGGAATTTACCTGCACCATCCCTTCGCTCATACCTTCAACGAGGGTTCGGTATTTCTGTTCGCTTTCCAGCAACGCAGCTTCCACCCGTTGCCGTTCTTCAATCTCGGTTCGAAGCTTGGAAACAGCTTCCGATAATTCTGCTGTTCTTTCTTGAACCCGCTTTTCTAAATCATCATGAGCTCGCCTTAAAGCTTCTTCAGCGTGTTTCAATTTTGTGATGTCGATCATCACACCGCGAAGTTTTACGGGATAACCTTCTTCCGCAATGACATTTACGATATCGCGGACCCAGACTGTATGGCCGTCTCGATCCAACATCCGATATTCCATCAAAAAGTCTTTCTTTTTGTGTGTCGAACGCTGTGAATAGCTAATTGCCCAATCTCTATCTGCGGGATCAACATGACTCTTCCAGAACTCGGGATCATTGATCCAATCTGCCAATTGATAACCGAACATTCTTTGAGCTTGTTTGCTTACGAAAAAGAATCGATGCGATTCCCCGTCAGCTTCCCAAACAACACCTTCAATTGAATTCACAAGTTCCTTATATTTTCGGCGGGACTCACGAAGAACTTCCTCCATCCGCTGGCGTTGGGTAATATCGCGGAACGTTACAATAAATCCTGAGGACTTACCTCCATCATCACGGATCATGCCTACGCTGTAATCGATAGGCAACTTTTCTTTGCCTCGACTTACAAGAACGGCTTGATCGCGGAAGGCTGCTGTAACTGAACTATCTGTAAGATTCGCAGTTGCCTCTTTTTTCACATTGAAAACTTCTGTAAGAGGTTGTCCTTTCGCATCATTGAGTGCCCATCCAGTCACATTTTCGGCAGGTAAATTCATGAAAGCGACATGGCCGCGATCATCTGTAACAATAACGGGATCGACCATATTCTTTAGGGCATGAATGGACCAATGACCTTCTTTAGTTTGTGGTTTTTCTTTGTTGCGGAAAAGCGCAATTTCAATTGCAGCGCGAAGTTCTCGTTCTTTTACAGGCTTAAGGAGAAATCCTGAAGGCCGCGATTGCTTGGCTCTTTGGATCGTATTCTCATCACCATAACCGGTAATATAAATGACAGGGATATCATAATTAGCACGAATCTGTTCCGCAGCACCCACACCATCTAAATCACCGCCAAGAAGGATATCCATCAACACAAGATCGGGATGAAGTTCACCGGCCATTTTGATCGCATCATGACCAGTCATTACCAGTGCAGAAACTGTGTAACCAAACCCCTCTAACATTTGCTTCAAAAGGATAGCAATCGAACTTTCGTCTTCAACGACAAGAATACTAGGGGTCGCAGAATGACTCATGCGCAACCTTTTCCTAATAGTTTCAATGACAGAGAAATCCCCCTAAACTTATACCCCCAACCACATGCAGAACCATACTTTATCTCAACTACTTACCTTGAACAAGTATGCTACATAGATTCGCCAACCTATGATTATAATCGGTTTGAGTGATATTCTAATAGTCTCGTCGTGAAAAAGGATAGATTCCTACAACTGAAACAGCCTGAATCGGGCCTTTCGGAGCGTCCCAATTCGGTTCCAGGCGCTCAGGTATTGTCGTGATAAAATAGGGTGAAACTTTTCGGGCAAGGCCGCGTAAGGTAGGTCTGGTACTAAATTCACTTCAATAATCAAAATTCCGGAGGAACTAATTGTGCTAAAAAAGCTCTCTCTTTTAACCTTCCTTTGCCTTTTAATCTTTAATTTTCAGATTTTTGCACAAAACGTGGACGAGATTGTAAACAAAAACATTGAAGCGCGCGGTGGATCTGAAAAACTAAAGGCTTTAAAAGTAATGAAATTTTCCGGCAAAATGACGTTGCCAATGCAGCAAGGACTCGAAGGTCCAATCGTTGTTTATTCAAAAAGGCCGAATCAGATCAGGATTGAATTTACAATACAAGGAATGACAGGAATCCAGGCATACGATGGCCAGACTCCTTGGATGGTCATGCCTTTTATGGGAGTCAAAGACCCGCAAAAAATGCCTGAAGACGATGCCAAAGAGATAATCGAACAGGCTGATTTTGACGGACCACTTGTAGACTACAAAGAAAAAGGAAATACAGTAGAACTGGTTGGCAAAGAAGATCTTGAAGGAACGCCCGCCTATAGACTAAAAGTCACTCTTAAAAATGGCGAAGTACGACATTTCTTCATTGATGCTGAAAATTATCTCGATCTAAAAGTCACAAGAACTACAAAAAGAGAAGGCACCGAATTGACAGTTGATACCTTCTTAGGTGACTACAAAGAAGTTGCTGGTTTAATGGTGCCCTATTCAATTGAAGCTCGCATTGGCGATAAAATTGCGAACCAGATTACATGGGAAAAAGTTGAACTTGAAGTTCCAGCAGACGATACCCTCTTTAAAATGCCAGCCGAAAGTACACAATCAGCTCCATCCAACTGAGTCATAAAAATACTTCAGGGAGGCTCAATGATGAAGTTCATAATCTTGATGTGTGCAATCTTGTTTCTGGTGATCGGAACCGGAATCGAAGCAACAGTAAAAATCGATTCCTATACATTTGGCGCCATGGAGGCACGATCGATTGGTCCAGCAACGATGAGCGGACGGATCATGTCAATCGATGCAATTAACAAAGAGCCACGCATTTTTTATGTGGGAACTGCCAGCGGAGGACTTTGGAAAACGATCAACGGCGGCCTCACCTTTAAACCCATATTTGATAAATATACACAATCGATCGGAGCTGTCGCGATTGATCAATCCAAACCAGATACTGTGTGGGTTGGAACTGGGGAAGCTGACACTCGGAATAGTGTTTCAGTTGGAACTGGAATTTACAAAAGCACAGACGCAGGCGAATCCTGGCAATTGATGGGATTAGAAAAGTCCGAACGCATCGCGAAAGTTGTAATCGATCCTAAGAATTCCAACATCATTTATGTTGCTGCTACAGGAAATTTATGGAATTCAAGCGAAGATCGTGGCGTTTATAAAACTTCAGATAGCGGAAAAACCTGGGAAAAGGTTTTGTTTGTAAATGCTGATTCCGGGTGTGCCGATCTGTCGATCGATTCACAAGATCCAAACATTTTGTACGCTTCCATGTGGCAATTCCGGCGCAAACCTTATTTCTTCACTTCAGGCGGACCCGGCAGCGGACTTTATAAATCAACTGATGGTGGAAAAAACTGGCGTAAACTTGCCAAAGGTCTTCCCGACGGTGAATTGGGCAGGATTGCAATCGCTGTTGCTCCTTCTAAAGGAAGTGTTCTCTATGCAAATGTCGAAGCTAAAAAGACTGCCTTATACCGCTCCGATGATATGGGTGAAACATGGAACCGTGTCCATACATCATTCAACATTCAGGCCCGTCCCTTTTACTTTAGTCACCTTGCTGTAGATCCAGTCGATCACAACAAAGTCTATAAACCCGGATTCTTTCTTTCCTCAAGCAGCGATGGTGGTGTTTCATTTTCAAGCCTTGGACAAACAACTCATTCGGATCATCATGCCCTCTGGATCAATCCCAACAATCCTTTTCATTTACTGCTAGGAACTGATGGCGGCGTTTATGTTTCTTATGATAAAGGAAATACATGGAGAATTGTCCGCAGCCTTCCAGTGTCGCAGTTTTATCACGTCACTGCTGACATGAAAAATCCGTACAACGTTTATGGTGGATTGCAAGACAATGGTTCGTGGATGGGACCCTCACAAAGCATCAATGGAGTTGAAAACAAAGATTGGAAAAATGTTGGTTTTGGTGATGGCTTTCATGTATGGCCCGATGCATCCAATGATGATGTCGTGTATGCAGAATTTCAGGGCGGCCAAATTTTAAGACATCACAAATCGACTAATGAAGTGAAATCGATAAAACCCTATGCAAAAGAGGGCGAGCCGGATCTGCGTTTTAACTGGAACACACCAATTGAATTGAGTCCAAAAAATCCGAAAGCAATATACGTTGGATCACAATTCTTATATCGTTCGACAACAATGGGAGAATCATGGGAGCGAATTTCTCCGGATCTCACTACGAACGATCCGCAGAAACAAAAACAGGAAGATTCAGGCGGATTAACGATCGACAATTCTACGGCTGAAAATCATTGCACGATTTTCACAATCAGCGCTTCACCACTCGATGAAAATATAATCTGGGCTGGAACTGATGATGGAAATGTGCAGGTAACTCAAAATGGCGGAAAAGCATGGGTCAATGTGACTGCAAATATTCCGAACCTTCCGAAGAACACATGGGTAAGCTCAATTGAAAGTAGCAGCCATGATCCTGCTACTGCATTCGCTACATTTGATGGTCACCAAACTGGCGACATGAAGGCTTACGTTTACAAAACTGCAGACTTCGGAAAAACATGGAATTCGATTGCGACAGATAGTATCAAAGGTTATGCGCACATAATTCGCCAGGACCTTGTAAATCCTGATTTACTTTTCGCTGGTACGGAGTTCGGTTTGTTCTTAACAGTGGATGGCGGACAACAATGGGCTCAATTCACCGGCGGTCTACCGAATGTTTCGGTTCGCGATCTTATGATTCATCCGCGAGAATCCGATGTTGTAATCGGCACACATGGGCGCGGAATCTACATTATTGATGACATCACTCCAATGCGAAAACTAAACCAGCAAGTGCTTGAATCCAAAGTTGCATTTCTGGAAACGCGTCCGGCGCAAGCACGTTTTCTGCGCTTCGCACAGGATTTTCCCGGAGATGATGAATTCGTTGGTTCAAATACACCCGATGCAGCGATCATCACATATTACTTAAAAGATCGTCATGTCTTCGGCGATCTCAAAATTGAAGTTCACGATGCAGAAGGAAAATTAATCAGTACTCTGCCAGGCGGTAAACGGAAAGGAATCAACCGCGTCACCTGGTTCACGCGATTAAAGCCACCAAAGACTGCTCCATCGCCTCAACTTGCTGGCGGTGCCTTGTTCGGTCCGACCTTACCTCAAGGCACTTACACTGTAAAAATGATCAAAGGCGATGAAACATTTTCTTCAGAAGTGAAAATTGTGCAGGACTCGACTCTTCCACATTCCGAAGAAGATCGCAAGCAGCAATACGATACCACCATGAAGTTATACCGCATGCAGGAAGAGCTCGCATACATTGCTGATTCCATAACGAGTCTCAGAGATCAAGCAAGAGACCGCGCCGGAAAATTACCCAAAGGCGATGAGATTGCTAAATCCTTAAATGCGTATGCTGACAAATTAGATAAATTTCACAAGACCTTGATAGCAACAAAAGAAGGGTTTATCACAGGCGAAGAACAGTTGCGAGAAAAAGTCGTTGAGTTATATCAGTTTGTTAGTAATTACGGTGGTAAGCCGACTGCTTCTCAATTAGAAAATGCCGAAAAGCTTTCAAAAGATCTTCAGAAGGCAGATGCGACATTCCAAACAATGACTGGAAAAGAGCTCGAAAGCATCAATGAAAAATTGCAAAACAAAAGGCTGGATCCGCTGAAACTTTCAACCAAAGAAGAGTGGCTGAAAGAGCAAAAATAAAGCGCAAAAAGTAAAAGGCGCGCCATCATGAGCGCGCCATTTTTTTGTTGAAAGCTCCTGAGGTAGGACTCGAACCTACAACCCTCCGGTTAACAGCCGGATGCTCTGCCATTGAGCTACTCAGGAATTAAAAAACATTTGGGAAATCACGGATTATAGCATATCCTCTGCGTCTCTGCGGTAGAAAAAACTTGCTTAATCTTCAAGTATTTTTATAAGCCGGCTCAGTCGTTAAACGTGAATCTTCGACATTCCCACCCATCGTAAAATGATACAGATCCTGATAGTGGCGATCCTTCAATCCGAGCAATTCATGCATTGGATCATCAAAATAACATCCGATGCCTGTACCACGGATTCCAGCAGCTTCTGCTTCTAAATATAGAATCTGCCCAATCATGCCCGATTCCCAAAATAATCGTCTGTACATCCATGCTCCGAGGTTACGAACAGGCTCCTCCATTTCTGCGATCATGCCAAGGGAGAAAACTCCATCGCCGCCAATATCCTGTCCGCATGCAACGCCTGTTGCAATACCGCGAAAATCCCCAGCCTGCAACAAGAATAGATTCAATCCATCCGGACAACCCTCAGGACGTTCCCACTTAAAATTTTGATTCATTCGTGTTTTCAAGTCTGATTCTACTTGCGGGTTACGAATCAAAAAATAAAGACCGGGCTCAAGGTGATCAACGCGGTGAACGAATAATGCTAAATGAATTTTCGGATTACTTAATTCCGAACGTTGCAAAGCATCAAATGGCATCTTGTTTAATGAAGGAGAAACGCTGGAAAGAATCGAATAAAACGCTGAACGGGAAATTGATGTAACTCCATCCAACGAAAGACAACTCCTTCGCTGCTGAATGATTTGCTCAGCAGGAAGATTTTCATATTGCTGATGAGTTGTAATTCGCTGCACGGTTGAAACACTCTTATTTTTGATCCCTGTTTTGAGTTTAAATGCTGCTGCTGCTGCTCGATCAATGATTTGCCATTCAACATGACTTTCGCTCAAAAGGTTGGCTTTACCGGTCCACTCTGAACGTTCAATTGTTTCGATCATTTCCTCATTGATTAAAGCTTTTGCGTGCAAATTTTCTGTTGGGAAAACCGCAGCGATACAAACAGGATCCTCATCTTCTGCTTGTTCGAAATCCTGCGGGCGATTCAATCCGAGTATTCTGGCTGTATCATCATCTGAAAGCTCATCAAGCAGAACCAACCGCCATCCAAGAATTGCTGCAGAAATACGTAAAGCCGCGATCGCGTGTCCGGCATCATGCTGGCAATATCGATATGCACGTTCTCCATACTTCCAGGCTTCCCTCCAATGAATCGTTGTCAGACCAACAAAAAATGTATTTTCGGGAAATTCATTGCGATTGAGCTTTGATGATTTCTGATGTGAGTTTTGCGCGCTGTTCAAGTCCATGCTCTTGAGGTGCGTAATGATAAATACCTGCCTGAATTTCGGGAAGTGTGTCACGAAGAATCAAATATCCTTCGGTCGGGTGAAGATTTCCGCTCGAAGGATTGACTCGCAAAGCCCACCTCGCATCCTCTGCTCTTTTCCAGGCGGATATTGCAAGAGCGTTCCGGAAAAATCGTGACAGATTCTTAAAACAAAGCTCTTCCGGATGTACAACTCCGTCTTGAAAAAGAGTATCGAATGATGGAATCTCTGAAATTGTTAAGAGCGGCAACTGCAGTAACGCTGCACCCTGAAACCGTCTGAAAGGGTTTGGCTGATTCTCCCAATCCATAAAGCCGAGAGACCTTGCAAACCTGTAATAATGATGTTTTGTCTGCTCATGATACTGAAGGATAATATCGGATGGTTCTAATCCAGAAGAACCCTTTGAAGGAACAGCTACTGCGGATCTGTTTTGACGCTGTGTAAAGAACGGTATTTTCATGAGAGTACGACTAATCGTTCATTTGGTTTGTAGCGGCGCCGGCAGATTAGCTAAGACGGGCCGCAGACCGTCATTCAATGTGGTTTAAGAGCTGCATTTTGGCCTAAATTTAGAACATAAATCGTAGAGAGGTGCTGTAATGGGCAAAGCTCTTTTTCTTTTAGGGGCAATTGGGGCGGGGGCAGCCGCTGTGTATTTGATGGATGAAAAAGAAGGTAAAAAACGTAGAGCGAAGTTAAAAAAGAAATTAGAGAGCGGTTTAGAGACTGCTGAAGAATTATGGGATGAATATTCCCATGAGTTTCGTGATCGCGCTCCTGAACTAAAACGTCAACTTGGTAATCGTGCTCAATATCTTGGAAGACATGCGCAGGATTATTTACTTGGAGCTCGTGAGCGAGCAGGAGCATGGTCCAAAGTTATGGGCAAAAATGCTCAAGAGTATGCGAAGCATGCTGGAAAATCGGCTGCTGACTATGCACTTGAGGGAGGCAAGCGCGCTGGCGAAGTTGTAATGGATGGACAATCAGGATTCAAACCTTCAGCACGAATGATCGGCGCACTTGGTAGTGCACTCGCATTTTACGGTGCCGGCAGGCGTGGACTCTTTGGAATGGTTTTGCGAACCTTAAGTCTTGGTTTATTTTTACGCGCCTTATTTGCAGCTCGTTATAAGAAAACAGACCCTCTATTGGCTCACCACTAATACAAGTGCTAAGATAATGACGACCGAGGGAAAGGTCGTTGTGACTTTTCCCATCTTCTAACCTATTAAGTTCATCGAGCCTAATCAGGGAGGGCCTGTATGAAACAACCCAAACGCTCACTTGGTGTGCATCTTTTGTTTTTGATGTTTGCAGTTTTGCTCGCCTTCAATTCGATTGCAATCGGTCAAGAATCAACTGGAACCGTAAGCGGCGAAGTTAAAGATGAAGATGGCGTGCCCCTCCCTGGGGTTCTCGTCATGATTTCAGGTGACCATGGAATTAAATCAGCAACAACTGATGCGAACGGAAAATTTGAAATTCCCGGATTAGCGCCTGGACTCTATAACATTAGAGTAGAGTTAGCAGGATTTGGTACAGTCGATCAAACCGGAGTTCAAGTTTCAGAAGGTCCATCTCAGATGTCCTTTACACTCGCACCTGGCGGTTTAGAAGAAACAATGGTTGTTTCGGCATCCAGAATTGAAACGCCTTTGGTTAATGCTCCTGCAACAATGAGCGTGCTCAGCAGCGTTCAAATTGAGACTTCTCCTGCTGAAAATTATGGCGATTTAATGCGCACTGTGCCTGGTGTAAACGTCATTCAAACTTCGGCACGCGACATTAACGTGACAAGCCGTCAGGCAACCTCAACACTGGCAACATCCCAATTGGCGTTGTTGGATGGCAGAACGATATATCAAGATTTTTTTGGCTTTGTTCTTTGGGATTTTTTGCCAGTCAATTTCAACGAAATCAAACAGATTGAAGTGATACGCGGTCCGGCATCTGCTGTCTGGGGTGCAAATGCTCAAACGGGTGTGGTCAACATTATTACTAAGAGCCCGCGCGAAATCGCTGGAACAACATTAACTTTAAGTGCAGGGATTTTTGACCGCGATGTTGACGGCGGTGAAGATCTCGATCATGGAGCTTCCTATGGCGCCAGTGTTACTCATGCTCAAGCATTGAACGACACATGGTCTTATAAATTATCGGCTGGATATTTTGATTCAGATCCTTTTGCGCGTCCTGCTGGACTCATTGCCCGCAGCACTGTTCCTAATACAAACGTTCCTACCGGCGGAGTTCCATATTCTGCAGTAGGTTTTGAAAATAATGGCACAAGCCAACCAAAGTTTGATATCCGTTTTGATCAAGAGCTCAGCGCGGATTCAAAACTGATCTATGCAGCCGGAATTGCTGGAACCGAAGGAATTATCCATACAGGAATTGGTCCATTCGATATCGATAGCGGATCCAAACTCGGTTATGGAAAAGTAAATTACAGCAATGGCAATTTCAGGTTGAACTTTTTTACAAACATTTTGGATGGTGATGCCACCAATTTACTGACTCGTGGAATCGATGGACAACCAATTCAGTTTTTATTCGATACCACTACATATGATTTTGAAGGCGCAAACACCTTTTTGTTGGGAGATCACAATGTTCTGAGTATGGGCGGCAACTTCAGATACAATTCTTTCGATCTCTCATTAGCCCCGCGAGGCGACGATCGTACTGAAACCGGCTTCTATGTCCAGGACGAAATATTCACAGAACATTTCCGTTTTGTAGTTGGCGGACGCGTGGATTACTTTGACGTAATTGAGGGCGTTGTATTTTCACCGCGTGTTACTGCCATGTGGAAACCCACGCCCGAGCATACTTTGCGCGGCTCATACAACCGTGCATTTAGAGCGCCGTCACTTGTTAACAACTTTCTCGATGTTACGATTATTAGTGCTGCTGTTGATCTTCGTCCACTAGGAGGGCCTGCTCAATTCCCGATCGTTACCAGAGCCATAGGAAATGAAGATCTGAGCGAAGAACAGCTTGATGCGTACGAGATCGGCTATACGGGAGATTTTGGCGGCAGAACAATAGTCAGTCTTAGCTACTACATTAATGATACTGATAAAAGTATCAATTTTACGCCTGTCGGAATTTACACTCCCGCAAATCCGCCACCAGGCTGGCCATTACCTCCAGCATTCCTTGCGGTGCTTGCGCAAATGGGGATCGTGTTTCCATCAACGTTTACTTATCTGAATCTTGGACCGCTGCGAAATCAAGGTTTTGAAGCATCAGTCGATTATGTTTTCAATGACCAAATTTCTTTGTATGCGAACTATTCGTATCAAAAAGACCCCGAAATTCTAGATGATCCAGATGGAACATTTCCTCCTGGCGAACTCGGGTTTCCAGCAAACAATCGTTTTAATGCCGGATTCAGTTACAATGATCGACGCTTTCTTGGAAGCGCATCTGTCAGTTATTCAGGTGAAGCATTCTGGACCGATGTTCTGGATGCAAGATTCTGGGGCGAAACAGACTCTTATACAATGGTCAATGGATCATTTGGCGTGAAATGGTTGAACGAGCATTTAACAACAGTCATCAAAGTCACAAATATGTTCAATGAAGAAATTCAGCAGCACATCTTCGGTGATGTGCTAAAACGCAATATAACAGGCGAACTCAGAATCGAATTTTAATTTGTAGCGCCGGCGGCCACGCCGGCGCTCATATTCCTTGAGCATAATTGATCCAATGCGAGCGGAAGCGAGCATGAAATTATTCTGTTAATTTCTCTTGATAATCTCTAACTCGCAATAATGAAATCGCTTCAATTCAATATCACGATCCGTTATGCTCGCTCCCGCTCGCATAGGACAAATGTTTTGAAGGATTGACCTGGCCGGCGTGGCCGCCGGCGGTACAAAACCATTATGGCCAGAATTCTTGTTGGTACATCCGGTTTTTCGTATACAGAATGGAAGGGAACTTTTTATCCGGAGGACCTTTCTTCAAAAAATTATCTCTCCTATTACGCACAACATTTCAAAACGACAGAAATCAATAACACTTTCTACAAACTCCCCTCTCGAAAAGTTACTGAGGGATGGTATTCAGGAGTTCCTGCAGACTTTTCATTCACTCTAAAGTTGACGCAAAAAATTACACACATAAAAAGACTCAAATCCGTGAATGAAGAAATGGCTGTATTCTTTGACGGTGCTGACGGACTCATGGAAAAAATGGGGCCGGTTCTGGTTCAACTTCCTCCTAACTTTAAGAAAGACATCAAAGTTTTAGAGGATTTTTTAGGAGCTGTATTCCAAAAAAGGAAAGCTCGCTCTGGAGTTCCGTCATGATTCCTGGTTTTCTGATGATGTCTATGATTTACTCAAAAAGCATAACTGTGCACTTGGAGTTGTTGAAGCGGAGGATTCCGAAGCAATTAAAGTAGTCACAGCGCCTTTCATATACATGCGATTGCGTAAAGGCGAGTATACGTCCGCCGAACTTGATGTATGGGCAAAATGGATTCAAGCGCAAGAAAAAGAAGTATATTGTTATCTTAAACACGACCAAAAGGCCCCCGTTCTGGCCAATGAATTAATAAAAAAGTTGGAGATATGAACCTTTTTCATTTTACATTCGTCTAATGAATCACCCAGGAACTTCAGTTCGTTCGGTATCCGTCTGTTAGTAGAGGCCGGTCTTGTGCCGGCCCGGGCGACCACAAGGGTCGCCCCTACCAAATAAATCATTTAATAAGGAAGTGAGGAACTGTGCGTAAGACTATTCTAATTTTCTTCGTCACGATTTTGGCTGTAGCGTTCAATGCGCAAGCAGCTAAACCGGAACCAAAAAAGAAACTGGATGCAGCTGAAAAAATTAACGAACCCAGACCCGATTATCGAAAAGTTGCTTTTACCGTAAGCGAAGGGACCTGGATGTCCGTTGATGTATCTCCAGACGGATCAATGCTGCTTTTTGATTTGCTTGGCGATCTTTACACGCTTCCGATTTCTGGCGGAACGGCAACACAACTTACAAAAGGCCCTGCAATGGATCTGCATCCGCGTTACTCTCCAGATGGGCGTACCATCACTTTCATCAGTGATCGCGGTGGGATGGATAATATATGGCTCATCAATTCTGACGGGACAAATCCACGAATCCTTGTAAAAGAAAAAGATACGTACTTCATGTCACCCGTTTGGGCTTCAGATGGAAAATACATAATCGCACGCAAAGAAGATGCGAAACGTGCCGGAATTCCGCCGATGGAACTCTGGATGTATCACATTCAAGGCGGAACGGGAATCAAGCTAACTGTCTCGGAAGAATTCAATAATTCCTCAGGTCCTGTTGCTTCTAAAGACGGACGCTACATTTATTTTTCAGCGCGCCGGGGGAATTTCAATTACGTTCCCGATTTAAGTGGCGGTCTATGGCAGATTATGCGATATGACCGTAAAACAGGAGAAACCGCACAACTGACAACAGGATTTGGAGGCGCAGTTCGACCCGCGATCAGTCAGGATGGTAAGACTTTATTTTTTATCAGCCGGCGCGATATCGACACAATTTTGGTATCACGTGATCTGGATACCGGTGCGGAAACAATTCTTGTTCGCGGTTTAAGTAAAGATGAACAAGAAGGATTCACTCGAAATGATTTATATCCGAACTACGCCATTACACCAGATGGAAAATCCGTCATCTACTGGAATCATGGCAAATTTGAGAAACTTGATTTACAAAGCAAACAGTCGTCTCAAATCGCATTTACTGCGAATGTTGAACAATGGCTTGCACCACGTGTTGCATGGCAGGAGAAAATTGAGAGTGGGCCCGTTGAAGCTCGAATCTTGAGATGGGCGAATCAATCTTCTGATTCGCGGTGGATCACATATGATGCATTAGGAAGGATTTGGCTTCAGGAAATCTCGGGAAACAAAGCGATCGGAGATGCGCGCCGAATCACCAAAGATGATTCTGCATCGCCGAAACGTGAATATGCACCTGCTTTTTCACCCGATGGAAAATGGATTTCGTACGTTACCTGGAACGATGCCGAAGGTGGACATCTTTGGAAAACCGCTGCTGATGGTTCAGGTTCACCACAAAAACTTACAAAACGCGCAGGACATTACGCGAATCCTGAATGGTCACACAAAGGCGATAAGATCGCAATCATTCAAGGTTCCGGTTTGGAATTTCGCGGACGCCAACCTGAAGAAGAAAATTTCTTTGAAATCCGTTGGCTTCCCGCTGAAGGCGGAGATCCAGAATACATCACATCCATAAGACAAGCCCCAGGACGTTTCCATCCTCAAGCATTCTGGAACATTGATGACACTCGCATCTATTTTGCTGATGTCATTCCTCCGACAAAACCTACGGATGATCCAAAGAATGAACTTGTTTCAGTCCGCATTGATGGCACTGATAAAAGACGCCATTTACGTTTTCCTGCAATTAGCGATGTCGTTCCATCACCCGATGAACAATGGGTCGCTTTTACTTCTCGCGATAACGTTTATGTAACAGCTCTTCCTTCTGCACAGTTAAAGGAACCACCCGATGTCGGCTTGAAAGAAGGAGCCGTTCCAGTGTGGCGTCTTACGAATGAAGCGGGTGGATTCATCCATTGGATTGACGGAGGTAAATCCGTAACGTGGACTCTTGGAAATGAATACCATCGCCTCCCGATTACATCTGCAATTGAATTCGCCGAAAAACAAAGAAAGAAAGCAGAAGAAAAAAGCGAAGCAGCGGCTCAGAAAGATGATAAAGAAAAAGCTAAAGATGAAAAAGAAGAAGAACGGGTTCCGAAATCAGAAGCCATTGTTTTGCGTTTGACAGTTCCTCGCTTTACTCCGAAAGGAATTGTTGTATTTAAGAATGCCCGCGTTATCACAATGAAGGGAGATGAAGTTTTAGAAAATGCCGATGTCGTTATAACCGATAATCGCATTTCATCGGTTAGAAAGGCCGGCGAACAAATCCCCCAAGACGCGAAAGTAATCGATGCCTCAGGAAAAACAATCGTTCCTGGTCTTATCGATACACATGCGCATTTACATTACTCCGGTTTTGAAATTTTCCCTGATCAGAAATGGGAATACATTACGAATCTTGCATATGGCGTTACGACTGTTTATGACCCATCTGCGCCGACTTACGATGTTTTTGCGCAAGCAGAAATGGTAGAAGCAGGTTGGATGCTGGGACCACGCGTCTATTCATCCGGGATGGTTCTATACGGCGGACAACCTTTTGACATTTTTGCGGAAGTAAACAGTCAGGATGACGCACGTCGTCAGATCAAACGCATGAAAGCGTATGGCGCGCGAATGATCAAAGTGTATCAACAGCCACGGCGCGAACAACGGCGATGGTTCGCAGAAGCATCGCGAGAACTAAAAATGCTTCTTACAGCCGAAGGCGCTGGCGAATTTTTTACTGATTTGAGTATGGCTGTCGATGGCTTTACAGCATTTGAACATTCTCTGCCGTTGGAATTAAAGAAAGACGCTGTAGAACTTGCTGGCAAAATCAGGAACTTTCTACACACCAACTCTTCTGGTTTCTTATGGCGGACCATGGGGTGAATTGTATTTCTGGCAGACTCAAAACCCGCATGACGATCCAAAATTAAATCGCTTTGTACCTCACTTGGTTCTAGATAATTTTGGGCGACGCCATCCCTGGATCAATCCTGATGAATATCATTTTCCGATAGTTGCAAGAGGCGCAGCAGACGTGCTGAAAGCTGGTGGAAATGTTTCATTGGGTGCACATGGACAGCTTCAAGGACTCGGTGTGCATTGGGAGTTATGGTCAATGGCAGGCGAAGGCGCTGCAAAAGGAACGACTGCAATGTCCCCAATTGAAGCCCTGCGCGCTTCCACAATATTAGCGGCAGACAAGATCGGCTTTGCACTTGATTTGGGATCGATTGAAGCAGGCAAGCTTGCAGACTTTATGGTTCTCGATGCAAATCCGCTGGAAGATATTCACAACACTGCAAAAATTAAATGGGTTGTGAAAAACGGCGAAGTCTTCGATGCTGAAACAATGCGTCAAGAAGCGCCACTACAACGCGAACTGCCAAAATTTTTCTGGACAGGAAAATAAGATTTATAAAAGCGGGCGGGTCTTAGACCCGCCCCTACTTTAATGTTTCCTTTAACCACTCAAACACTGTTTTGTGCCAGAGTTCGCTGTTGCCAGGTTTTAACACCCAATGATTCTCATCCGGAAAATAAAGCCACTTCGATGCAATTCCTTTGCGTTGTAAAACATTAAACGCCTGCATTCCTTCTGAAACTGGAACCCTATAATCCAATTCACCATGAATGATCAACATTGGCGTTTTCCACTTGCCTGCATGAAGGTGAGGTGAAAACTGATCGTAATTGTCAGCTGCTTCCCACGGTGTCCCTCCGTGTTCCCATTCATCGAACCATAGTTCGTCCGTTGTACCGTAATTGCTGTAAAAGTTGAAGACGCCATCATGAGCGACAAGGGTTTTGAATCGATTGGGAGCATTCCCCTGAATCCAGAAAATCATGTATCCACCATACGAAGCACCTGCTGCAGCCTTTCGATCTTTATCTACATACGAAAGTTTTTCCGCGTAATCAACGCCGGCCATTAGATCCTCAAATGGTTTGCCACCCCAATCTCGACTGATTTCGTTTACAAACTGCTGTCCGAAACCTGTACTCCCCCTTACGTTTGGTGCTAAAACAACATAGCCTTGAGCAGCCCATAGAGCAGGATTCCAGCGATAGGACCATGAACTAAGCCAGGCACTTTGCGGACCGCCATGAATCATCAAAACAAATGGATATTTTTTCGCTTCATCAAAGGCTGGCGGTTTCCAAAGCCATGCTTGAATTTTCTTTTCACCAGAACCTACATACAGGATGCTTTCTGGTGCTGGCATATTCAATTCCTTAAATAATTCATCATTCGCGTGTGTAATTTGCTTCAAATTCTTTCCGTCCGCTCCGACTGTACACAACTCTACAGGACGCGTCGCGCGCTGATGTTCGAAAAGCAGGCTTTGACCGTCTTTTGTAACTTTAACTGCACTGTTAACATGTGTGTCTAAAACCTTGATGATATCGCTGCCTTTCAAAGACACTCTATAGATTGGAATCTTCCCGCTTTCTTGTGCATGAAAATAAATGAACTTGCTATCAGGAGACCATGTAAAACCTTCGATCGAAGTATCAAATTCCCACGTTAGACTTCGTGTCCTCCCCGTGTTCCGTTCATACAAATAAAGCTGCCAGCGATCTGCTTCATGTCCGGGAATTGATTGAGCACGGTAGGCAATCCAATTTCCATCAGGTGAATAAAGAGGCTGACCATCTGCTCCACGATTTTCTGTGATTCTCTTTTCAGTGCCACCAGCAGTGGGAATAACAAGGATGTCATGATTCGTATTCCATGCTTCATTTTCAGTGGGTGCTTGAGTAAAGGCTAACTCTTTTCCATCCGGAGAAAATGCGAATTCGGGACCTTCAGCAAATGTAGTTGAACTCGGAACCCCATCACGGTCACCTGGCGTCAAATCTTTTGGATCGCCGCCATCAATTGGCTGAATAAATATGTGTTTGCGCTTACCATCAACCCATGTATCCCAATGCTTGAAATAATACTTGGTGATAAGTTTGGCTTTTATCTTTCCTGTGTTTGCTTGATCAATATCCTTTTTGTTTAAGGCGTCACTTTCAGAAAATGGTTTCGTCGAATAGGCAGGATTGACGGTTGAAACAAACGCAAGAGCCTTACTATCGGGCGCCCAAACAACCGTGTCAGCTTCCGTTGAAATTTTAGTAAGCTGACGAGGCTCTCCGCCTTCAGGTGCTATCAGCCAGATCTGGGACTCTCCTGAACGTGTTGATTCAAAAGCAATCCATTTCCCGTCCGGCGACCACACCGGGTTGCGATCGTGTTTTGGATCATTTGTTAGCTGCCGGATATTCGACCCATCGATATTACTGATCCAAAGGTCTGTTGTGGTTTTGTTCTCGGCCGCATCTGCAAGTGCAACCGTATACACGACTTGCGCCCCATCTGGTGAAAGAGACGCTGCTGAAATTCTTTTGATTTTGAAAAGATCTTGAATTTCCATCGGCCGTAAAGCATGTGCCGTACTGCAGATAAGTAAGATTACAAAACACAACAACCTTTGTGTCATTCGTGCCTCCGAAAAAAAATTGACCTCTATTGTATCGTTTAGAGTCGTTTTGGTGTATCGTCGATATGTTATTCAATCCCCCTCTTGAAAAAGGGGGGAAAAAAGCCCAATTTCAAAGGTAGCAAAAATTTAATCCAATGTGCCAGCTGAGAGGTTCTTGGGGAAGGCCAGGAAGTTGTCCAACGGATATGACCCAGGTGAGGAATGGATTTTTCAGAAAAAGAAAATATCACTCTGCCTTCAAAGAGCCTTCAACCGAAAAAAGGCCTGGAATTCGACGATGTTTTACTGTCACAGGGATTTCTATCCGGAGATTTTCCACTTTCGTTTGCTCAACAAAGGATCTGGTTTCTTGAGAAATTAAATCCAGGAAGTCCTGCGAATCACATCTCGGATGGCCTTCGAATCCATGGTCCTTTAAATATCCCATCTCTTGAGAAAAGCCTGAGCCTTGTGACTCAGCGTCATCATATCTTGCGTACGTCCTTTGATGAGAAAAGCGGCGTTCCCGCTCAAACTGTCCTTCGAAACGTCGGTTCAAGTATTAGAAAGGTTGATTTACGGCATACGGAAGAGAGTAACAAAGAAAGAAAAATTGAGGAATTAAGCCTCCAGGATAGGTTTGAAAGATTCAACCTGGCGTCACCTCCGTTGATGCGTTTGACCTTAATACAAATCGAATCTGAAGAATATCTACTGCTGCTGACGACCCACCGAATTATTGCTGATAGAACTTCGTTAAAACTCCTATTCGACGAATTGATAGAGTTCTATGACATCATTTCAAAGGGTGAAGAGATACGACCGCAAGGTCCAGCTCAACAATTTTCAAGTTTTGCGCACACACAACAAACATCCTATAAGTGTGGGCTATTTCTAAAGCAGACCGCATACTGGATTGATCGCCTCCATGGCGCTCCCTTTGTCCTGGCTCTTCCAACGGATCGCCCACGATCCGCACTGCAAACCTTCAATGGAGAAGTTTTTATAGAAAATGCTGAAAAGGATTTGAGTCAAGATCTTTTTGGATTCTGCATCCAGGAAAGGATGACTCTCTCTTTGATACTGCTCACAGTTTTTGATGTTCTCTTGCACCGGTACACGAGAGAAGAAGACATTCTGGTTGGTTGTCCAACTCCCGGTCGAACGTTTCCAGATACAAAATCGCTCATCGGATTATTTGAAAACATCATTGTGCATAGGGCCGATCTAACGGGAGATCCAACGTTTCGAGAATTGCTGCTGCGCGTTAAAACTGCGCGCCTTGATTCATTAGCAAATCAGGATCTTCCTTTTGAAAAGTTAGTGGAAGAATTACAACCCGAACGTACCCAGAGTCATTCGCCATTAGTTCAAGTCATGTTCAGCGTTCGCCCCAAAAGAGGATTTCGCGAGCTAGATGAATTACGTTTCGAATATGTGCGCGCAGATAGTTCAACATCAAGGCATGATCTCGCTCTTGAGATTGAAGAAGAAGATGAGGGCATTACATTAGTTTGGAAATACAATACAGACCTTTTTGAAAATCAAACCATTGAACGGATGTCGGGCCATTTTCTCACCCTGCTGAATTCGATTTTGGAAAATCCGGATCAAAAAATTTCAGAGCTTAATATTCTGACGAAACAAGAGACGGAACAGATTCTTCAAACATGGAATCAGACTGAATCAGAATTTCCCGAAAATCGTAGATTCGAAGAATTATTTCAGGATCAAGTGAATGCTGCCCCCAAATCAATCGCAGTTATTTGTGGAAAACAAGAGCTTACATACAAAGAACTGGACACTAAATCGAATCAGCTTGCCGGATATCTGAACCGTAATGGTATCGGACGTGGAAAGATTGTTGCTCTTTTCATAGATCGCTCGATAGAAATGTGTATCGCTGTTCTGGGCATCATAAAATCTGGAGCCTGTTATTTACCAATCGACATAACATATCCGCCGGATCGTGTTGAATTTATGATTCAAGATTCGAACGCGTCCGCGGTACTCACACAAAACTCACTTCGATCGAAGTTGAATCAATCCGTTCCTGTGATCTGTGTTGATTCAGATTGGAAATCCATTGGAAAGGAAAAGAAGGAACCACTTCCTTTGCAGGGAGATTCTCGCGACCTGATTTACATCATCTATACATCGGGATCAACTGGAACGCCAAAAGGCGTAGCAGTCTGTCATCGCAATTTAGTGAATCAAGCGCTCGGAGTGAAAAAAGTTTATAGCCTGCAATCGGATGATCGTCCATTGCAATTTGCCTCTATCAGTTTCGATGTCGCCGCCGAAGAGTTGTATCCCACATGGTTGACGGGAGCGACTCTTGTCTTGCGACATGAGCATATGCTCGCATCGTTTAATACGTTTCTGAAAGAAGTTGAGAAATTTAAGATCACTCTTCTGAACCTGCCTACTGCTTACTGGCATGAATTGGTTCAGGAAATTCAATCCTCTTCTTTTGTGATCCCTTCCTGCGTTCGTGCAGTCGTAGTTGGAGGCGAAAAAGTTTCATATCCTGCGTACAAACAATGGCTGCAAATAGCGGGAGATTCTGTTCATTTTTTTAATGGCTATGGACCAACCGAAACGACTATTACTTCAACGATCTTCAGCGACTCGCAAATCAATAGAAAAACCGCGGATTCAATTCAGGATGTTCCAATCGGACGCCCGATTGCAAACACGCGGATTTATGTTCTTGACAAAAATATGCAGCCGGTTGCAGTCGGTGTTCCCGGAGAATTATGGATTGGCGGCGAAGGCGTTTCATGCGGGTATCTGAATCGTCCAGAGCTGACAACGTCAAGATTTCTTACAGATCCATTTATTAATGATCAGAAAAGTCGTATCTATAAAACAGGCGACCTTGTTCGCTATTTGCCTGATGGCAATTTGCAATTCTATGGCAGAGTCGATAATCAGGTAAAAATCCGCGGGTTCAGGATTGAGCTTGGTGAAATTGAAACAGCCTTGTCGCAACATACCAGCGTTCGTGAAGCTGCGGTAACTGCACCAACTCTTGATGGTACTGCCCGAATCGTCGCTTATGCTTCCTTACACGATAAATCGACTACATCTCGCGAATTGAAAGAATTTCTCAGCTCCAAACTGCCGGATTACATGATTCCTGCAACATTTATCTTCATGGAAAATCTTCCATTTACCGCAACGGGAAAAATTGATAGAAAAAACTTACCACTTCCGGAAAACCTGGATGGTGATCAGCAGAAGGATTATGTACCTCCACGTGATGAGCTGGAGTTAAAGCTTGCCGGCATTTGGCAAAAACTGCTGAATGTTACAAGAGTCGGAATCAAGGACAACTTTTTCGATCTTGGCGGTCACTCTCTACTCGCTGTCCGTCTCTTTTCACAAATTGAAAAAGAAACAGGAAAGAATCTTCCGCTTGCAACTCTTTTTGAGGCTCCGACAATTGAGCAACTCGCAGTAATCTTAAAACAAGATGGATGGAACGCTCATTGGTCTTCGCTAGTTCCGATTCAACCCAATGGAGAGCTTCCGCCATTTTTCTGCATTCATGCAATTGGCGGAAACGTCGTGGGATATCAACCTCTCGGTGAATATATGTCCCCTAATCAACCGATCTATGGTTTGCAGGCGCGCGGACTCGATGGAAAACAAACACCGCATGTCGTTGTAGAAGAGATGGCAGCCGATTACATTCGCGAGATCAAGACATTACAACCAGAAGGCCCATATCATCTTGGTGGACTCTCCTCCGGAGGAACGATTGCATTTGAAATGGCCCGTCAGCTTTTTGAAATGGGCGATCAGGTTGGCGTTCTTGCATTGTTTGATACCGAAGCGCCTACATTTCTTCGAATCGTGTCTTTGGATCAGGAAGTCGTTCCAAGCAAATGGACTGCCTATCAAGAAAGAATCAAATATCATTTCGATATGCTTTTCGTGAAAAAGCAATGGAAATCGCATCTCAAACAAAAATTCAGAACAGTAAAAAGAAGAGTACGCACAAAACTAAAACTTGCGAACTATAAGCTTTTCCGCAAACTTGGAAAGCCTCTACCGAAAACTTTATTGCGAGTGCACGAAGCGAATAATCAAGCGCTGCTCGATTATCATCCTGGCTATTATCCCGGAGATCTCACACTCTTTCTGGCAATGCAAAAAGCCGTTGGTCAAAAGATAGCACCGGATGTCGGTTGGAAACCATTTGCACGAATGATTACTGTCTGCAATATTCCTGGCGATCATCTCAGTATCTTAAAAGAACCAAACGTTAAAGAGTTAGCCGAAGCATTGCAGCAATGCATTGATGAATTCTCAACGAAGAACGAGAACAGAATCGAAATCACTAACTCTTCAAATGGCATAAAAATGGAATCAAATCAATCTACCTTCCGAATTCAAGAAGGAGAACTTCACATTTGGAAAGCACTCTTTAGCGCACACGAAAAGAGTGTTGACGATTTCTTACAAGTCCTTTCTAAAGAAGAGCTGCAGCGCGCGCGAAGATTTCATTTTCAACCAGACAGCCAAAAATATGTGATTGGCCGAGCTTTACTTCGATCGGTTTTAAGCCTGTATACACAAATGGAGCCAAAGGATATTCAGTTTCATTACAACAGTTATGGCAAACCATTCCTTAAGAATTTCACCGGTTTCAATTTCAATGTTTCTCACTCACATGATGTCATTGTATTTGCATTGACAGCAGGCGCCGAGATCGGAGTCGATGTGGAATATATTCGCGAAAATATGGACAACGAAGAAATTGCTAATCAATACTTTTCACCATCAGAAGCTGCAACACTTCGTTCATTGCCTGCTGGCGAAAAAGCATTGGGATTTTTCCGATGCTGGACCCGAAAAGAAGCGTACATTAAAGCGAAAGAAAAAGGGCTTTCACTGGCATTGAAGCAATTTGATGTTTCTCTTTCCCCTGAAGAACCACCCCGTCTTCTCCGGACAAACTTTGACAGACACGAGACAGAACGATGGAACCTCTATAACCTAAATCCGGCGGAAAATTACGCAGGCGCTGTTGCCATCAACATACCGCTATCCAACATCCACTACTTTTCCATTTAAATAGATCTTAGCCACGAAGGTCACGAAGAACACGAAGCCGGCATGCCAAAGTTGCGCATAAAAAGAAAAACCACGGAGTCACCGAGATCACGGAGCTAACTCCGTGTGATTGGATCGTTGCCGATTTTCTTAATAGGCTGAGAATAGAGTCCAAAACAAACTTTCTTTACAAAAAAGAACGGCTTTCGGATTCAGCTAGGTTTGTTTTGGGACTCTATTCTTAGCCCGTTCGCTACGCGAACGAAATCGGCAACGATCCAATCCTTCGTGACTTAGTGGTTAATACTTGTAACCTTTGTGCCTCTGCGGTTAAAAATGCGGTTCCCATACAATTGAAACCAATCGGACATTGATGTTTGTTTTCTTGGGACGAAGTTCCAATGGCTGGAGAACTTCATTCAGTGGATCCATTCTCATCGTAATATTTTCGATTTCTGTTTGAAGTTCTTTTTGAAGATCCAGAAGTCTCTGCTTCATGGATTCCACGGTATCTTCCGCACGTTCAATATCCTTTGCTTCCTTCATTGACCGGCTAACCCCCCGTGCGGCTGTAGTCGCTTTTCCAAGAGTGGTTGTGGACAATTTCTTTCTTCCAAAGAATGCACCCAAAACTGTGGTGCCAAAAGAAATCGCCGTCTGCATCTTCGCGTTTTGAGCCTGTTCCTGTTCGCGTTCGACAGCTTGTTCCGCTTTGCGTATGCGCTCTTGAAGTATTTGCATTTTAGATCCGAATGCGCGCCGTAATTTTTCAACTTCTTTATCACGTTTTTCGTGGAACGTTTGACGCAGACGGATTCTGAAATCACGTTCAGATTCGTTTGACTTTGAAACCTGGCCCGCTACTGGACTCTGTAAAAGATCCAATTTTTGCGTTCGAAAAATCCAATCTGCAAAAGCCTTGTTCCATTTTTCAAAATTCTTAGGCTTAACAATCTCAGCCGATAACGGACCCCATGTAGCTTCCTCAGCTGGAAATCGCTCTAAGTCGGATTCCGGAATAGTCATCTCAACAGAAGACTGCCAGTCAACAACTGAAGTTTTTTCATTCAATGGAACAGCGCGTAAAATCTCTTGTTCCGCTGCGACTCCCATTTTTCCATCCAGATAAAAAACTTTTGCAGAGCCATAGACATACGGCTTGTAATGGATGGAAGCATCGGAAGGCGGGACCCCTCGAATCGGTAGATAATGCTGCGGAATTTCTGGTGGGATTACAGGTCTTTCGTTTGAAACTTTTTCTTTTATTGGCGTCTGCGACCGGAGCTGAACTCTTTTCTACCGGTTGAGCCACCTTCTTAGGATCCATTAATTTCTTGATTTGATCGCGAGTCAACGGGCCTCTCAAGTACGAAAGACACCAGCGAGTTTCAAATAACACTGGAGAATCCTCATGAACATTGTTCATTAAAAATACGCGAGTCTTTAATCCTGCAAGTATTTCTGACATCTTTTGCCTGTCGAATTGCGTGCTGAAGTTTGCGCTCGCGCCTTCGAGTCCTTCCAATACGCGTTCTTTATCGCGTTCAGTTTGCAGTCTGCCCAAAAACCAGGTTCCACAATTGGAAAGGCCTTTATAATCCAGGTCCACTGGATTTTGAGTTGCTAACAATATTCCCAATCCAAAAGCCCGCGCTTGTTTAAGAAGTGCAAGCAATGGTTGTTTTGATGGAGGATTTGAGACAGGCGGAAAAAATCCAAAGATTTCGTCCATGTATAAAATCGCACGCAAACTTGTTGTTCCACTCTGTGTTCGCATCCAACTCAGCGCTTCAGTAAGCATCAATGAAACAAAAAACATCCTTTCAGAATCATTCAGATGCGAAATGCTAAAAATAGAAACGCGTGGTTTTCCAGAAGATGAATGTAAGAAATTTCCAAAATTGAGATCTTCTCCAGCCATCCATGTAGAAAAGCCCGGCGCTGCAAGAAGATTATTCATCGTCATCGCGAGAGCAAATCGATCTTTTGATGGGTAAAATGTTTCAAGATCCATCACCCCTACTTTTTCAATTGGAGGATTTTGAATCCAGTGAATTAATCCAGCTAGATCAAGATCCTGTCCTTGTTTCCAGGCGATTTCAAGAATGTTGGCAAGAAGAATATGTTCCCTGCTTTGAAGAGGATTTGCGTCAATTCCAAGTAATCCCAGCAACGCGGTTGTTGAAATCTGGATCCTTTCCCGAAATGAATCGAAATCTTCCATAACAGCTTTCGGTGGAACCTTGAAAGACTTCAACACTGAAACAGGTAATCCTCCGCTGCCTCCTGGTGTATAAACAGAAAATTCTGCAGCTTCTTGTAACCGGCGGATGCGCGATCCATCTTGATGCCATTCAGCAAGTCCATTCCGCCATAAATCAGCTTGCTGCTTCGCGAAAGCTTCAGGATCCAATCCTTTCTTACGCGCGTCTTCTTCATTAATCCATGGCAAAAATTCTTGAGCGCTCAAGTTCGGAAATTGAAGCAATAAATTTCCAAGATCTCCTTTGGGATCGATCACAATAGACGGTATTCCATCGATTGCTGCTTCTTCAAGCAAATCGATACATAATCCTGTTTTTCCGCTGCCGGTCATCCCGACACAGAGCCCATGTGTTAAAAGATCTTTCGAGTCATAAAGAATGAGATTTTCTTTGCGTTTGCCCTCACGAAGGTCGTATTCCTTCCCGAGATAGAAATGCTCCTAACTTCTCATATTCATTCATCGTTTCGGCTCTTGGCTAAGTATATAAGGTATTTGTAGTAAGGCACGCAGCCGGGCGAATGCTAGGCAGTTCCGTTAGTCTTACGGTACTGTTCGCCCGCATTAATGCGTGCGAACTGCGTACCTTTCTACAAAAAATGAATCTTTCAAGACTTGCGTACGTTCAAAGATGATGTCTAATTATGTGGACCTATCGAGGAGACTTTATACATGAAAGGGAAGCTGAGGTTATTGGGACTATTCGTAGGAATCGGGCTTGGTCTTACGACGTTACTTGCACAACAAATGGATCCAACTGAGATCCAGAAAGAAGCTGAACGATATTATCGTGAAGGTTCGTATGCGCGCGCTTATGAACTTTATCAAAAACTGGATCCATCAAAACTTCCAGCAGATCAAATACGCTGGCTGAAGTTCAAACTAGCAGACTCACTCTGGCGATCAGAAGCTTCAACGCAATCTCCCGATACAACGAATATCGATAAAGCGCGCCAGCAGCTTGAACAGCTTGTGCGTGATGTAGTGCGTGAAGATGAACGCGATCAGCTTTGGGCTGAAGTGCAGGAATCACTTGGTGATTCCTATTGGGAAGCACAATTCGCAAGAAACTGGGGCCAAGCACTGCCTTACTACGATAAAGCGTTGGATTGGTGGGCTGGTTCTGATCAAATTGAATTAGCTCGCGATCGTTATTTGAAAATCGTTTGGACGATGGCCGCTCCTCCGCGCGTGGAACCCTATTACTATTACGGGTACTACGGAAATACTATTTCCCTTCCTGTTCTTGAAAATGTCCTCAAAATTGCAACCAAAGATTCGGATCGCGCTCATGCTCATTACTTAATTGCAATGACCCTGCGTTATCAATCGGGCGATATGTCCGCTCGAGTACCGCGTGAATTCGAAGAAGCTCTGAAGGCTGGCAAAACTACCGATTGGCACGATGATGCACTGTTCAACTATGCACAGTGGCTTTCCCAATCAGGACGGATGGTGCGGAATCAAGATGGAACATGGAGACGTGAACCTGATTTTAAAAGAGCACTGGAGTTATATCGACAACTCATAACCCAATATTCAAAAGGCGAAACACGATACTACGATCAAGCTAAAAACGAAATTGAGAACATTACAAAACCTGTACTTTCTCTAACAATCTCCAATCTCTTTTTACCTGGTTCTGAAATTCAATACTATCTTACATGGCGCAACCTTAAGAAAATTGATCTCGCTCTATATCCTGTAGATCTCACGCGCGATCTCAATTTGCAAAATACTTCGGATGGAAATTGGATTCATCAAATTCAGTTACGTGAACCCGTTAAAAACTGGAGTAAAGATATCGCCGATGCAGGAAATCATATTCCAGGACAAGAATCCTTACGGCTGGAAGATTCACTCAAGCCCGGCTCGTACGTATTGGTAGCACGCGCAGGCGATCTTCAAGCACGAGACATTCTTCTGGTTACCGAAAGCTCCCTTGTAGTCAAAGCTGCTGGCCGCAAAGCTCTGGTCTACTTTTGCGATGTGAAAACAGGTGCCCCTATAGAAACTGCCCGGATAAAACTCTGGCAAAAGTATTATTCCAATTCGCAATATTTCTGGCGCTCACACGAAGCAGTGACAGATAAGGATGGACTTGCAAAGATCGATCTGCTTGAAGATCAAACCAGCAATGAGCTGCTTGCTACTGCAATGAAAGTAGACCGCACTGCATTCAGCGGTGGATACAATTCTTATTACAATCCTGCGCAAGGCTGGAAGATTTATGCTTTCACCGACCGCCCTGCGTACAGACCTGGCGATGATGTTCAATGGAAGATCATCGCACGTGTGTTGGAGTCAAACGGCTACCGTAATCCAACAGAAACAAAGTTGCAGATGGAAGTTACCGATCCTCGCGGAACTAAGATTCATGAACAAGCAATCACATTGAACGCATTTGGAAGCGCCTGGGGAAACATTCCGGTAAATGAATCGATGCCGCTCGGTGAATATCAAGTCATTTTTTATGACTCAGAGAAACGTTCGATTGGATCAGCATCTTTGTTCAGACTTGAAGAATATAAACTTCCTGAGTTCCAGGTAACGATCAAGACACCGGAAGAAAATGGAAAAAAGAAATCATTCCGGCTTGGCGAAACAGTCGATGTCAATATTCAAGCTGAATATTACTTCGGCGGTCCTGTTGCAAATGCGAATGTAGAAGTCGTGATTTACCAAAATCCTTTTCATCACTGGTGGTATCCGCACCGTGAGTATTCCTGGTTTTACGAGGATTTCCAGCAGCAAAGAATGTGGTACGGCCAAGGCCAGATCATGAAACGCGAAACTTTAAAAACAGATGCGTCAGGAAAAGCCGTATTAAAAATTGAGACGCCCTACGGGCAACAACAAGATCAGGAGTACAGGATTGAAGCGCGTGTCACCGATGCATCACGACGCGAAATCATCGCCAGTGATTCGGTTCGAGTTACACGTCAGCGTTACTTCGTCCATCAGAATCCGGAGCATTATCTTTATCGGCCTGCAGATACAGTCAAAATAAACATCAAAACAATTGATGCAAATAGTCAACCGATTCAAGCGGAAGGCAATGTAAAAATAACTCGGGATTACTGGTACGAAATCTGGATTGATCCTGACGGCAATGAAATCTCCGGGAAAGAGCTGGATGAAATTCGTAAACGGCTTGCAATTTTTCCGCCGCCGCCTTCTGTGCCAGAAAAACCCTGGCGTTTAAAGTTCAGAGGATATCAACACGATGACATTTTGACTCGCGTTGTGAAAACAAGCGCTGAAGGTGAAGGAGAAATTTCATTTAAGGCTGAACGTGAAGGATATTATCGCGTTGCATGGAGCAGTGAAGATTCAGCGCCAGACTTACTGCCTGTGCAAATCGTTAGCGAGACCACAGTTTGGGTTGCTACGAATGCAACAACTGAATTGGGATACAGACATGGCGGGCTTGAACTGATTGTTGATAAAGATACGGTTCGCACAGGCCAAAAAGCACCTGTAATGATTCATGTTCCCGCAAGCGGCAGTTATGTTTTGTTCAGTGTAGAAGGCGGTGATCTTTTCAGCTATCAACTGATTCACATGACTGGCACCGTCAAATTGATAGAGCTGCCGATCGAAGAAAAACATGTCCCGAATATTTTCTTAAACGCAGTGATGGTGAATGATCGACAGATCTTCATGGATACAAAGCAAGTCGTTGTACCTCCTGTTAAAAACTTCTTGCAGGTGCAGGTGAAATCGGATCGTGAACAATATCAGCCTGGCGAAGAAGGAACACTGTCGGTAACAACTAAAGATGCGGATGGAAATCCCGTTGCGGCGGAACTTGCGCTTTCACTTTCTGATGAATCTGTTTCCTACATTCAACAAGATTATGCCGGTGATCCACGACAATTTTTCTTTGGCGAAAAACGGAGCCAGACAGTTCAGACCTTCAGCACCTTTCAGCAAAAAAGTTACGTTGATTTAAAAAGGCGTGATTTTGATGATCGCGAGCGGCAAGAACTTGGCAATAAGTTGGAGTTTGATGCTGTTGGTGGCGCAATGGCGCAATCAGAAAGCAAAGTGGGAGCAGATCAGGCTGCACCCCCGCCACCCGCTGTTGCGGGGGCACGTCGCAATGCAAGAGTAGCGGAGAAAGCGCTGGCAAAAGAAGCACTAGCCGCGCCGGAAGAAGCAGCCGTAGAAGTCCGTACCGATTTTCGCGCAACAGCATTTTGGAAACCGGATGTTGTTACAGACAAAACGGGCATTGCGACAGTTCGCGTAAAATATCCGGATTCCCTAACAGCATGGAAAGCAACGGCGCGTGTTGCGAGCAATTCAAATCAATTTGGAATCGGAGATGCAACAACAAAAACCCGCAAACCACTAATCGTACGTTTGCAGGCGCCACGTTTCTTCGTAGTAGGAGATCGCGTCACGATATCGGGGGTAATCAATAACAACACTGAAAAAGCATTCAGTGTTTCTACAACACTTGAAGCAAGCGGATTAGCGATTGGGGAAGCAGGATTAAAGACGACTTCGGTAACTGTAGAACCCAACAGCGAAAAACGTGTCGATTGGAATGTTGAAGTTCGAGAAGCGGGCTTGGCGAAACTTCGAGTCACTTCACGCGGCGGGGAATTCGCAGATGCGATGGAAAAGACTTATCCGGTCTTTGAACATGGAATTGAAAAACTGTTGGTGAAATCAGGAAAGGTCCGCGGACAAGAGGTAACAATCCAACTCAACATTCCTGCTGCCCGTAAAAAGGATTCAACGTCTCTTTCGCTGCAAGTGACACCAAGCATGGCTGTCACGATGCTCGATGCACTTCCCTATTTAATCGATTATCCGTATGGCTGTACCGAACAAACGATGAGCCGATTCCTGCCTGCAGTTCTGGTTGCGAAAACAATCAACGATTTGAACTTGAAGAAAACAGCAAATCAGAATTATGGCGGCATCGTTGAAGAACATCTTGCAAAAACTCATCCGGAAGGGAAAAAAGATCTGAAGAAACTGTCTGATATGGTCAATGCCGGACTTCAGCGTCTTTATGATTTCCAGCATCAGGATGGAGGATGGGGCTGGTGGAAAGAAGGTGAGAGCGATCACTTCATGACTGGCTATGTTGTGTGGGGCTTTACACTCGCGCGCGCTGCCGGAGTCGAAGTTCGCGAAGATGCGCTCAATCGCGGGGCTGAATTTTTGGCGAAGGAACTTGTTGAACAGGAAGATTCATATGACATGCAATCCTGGATGCTTCATGCATTATCTTCGTATAAAGCTCAAATCAAATCGGGACCTGGTGATTACGAACAAAAAGCGCTAGCGAATTTGTGGAAGAACAAAGACCGGTTAAATGCATATACTCGCGCACTGCTGGCATTGAGTGCACACCAGTACGGTGATCGTGAAAAGGCATCGGTATTAATTCGCAATCTCGAAAACGGTGTCAAACGCGATCAAGCTCCCGATACTTCAATCTTGATTAAAGGTCAGGAAACTTCAGAATCAGTGATGGGTACCGCGCATTGGGGTGAAGATGGAATTTACTGGCGCTGGTCCGATGGTGGCGTTGAAGCGACTGCATTTGTGCTTCGCGCATTGTTAGCAATCGATCCTCAGAATACTTTGATTGAACCCGTTTCTAATTGGCTGATCAAAAATCGCCGCGGTGCGCAATGGAGTAATACACGCGATACAGCATTCGTACTTTACACGCTAACAGACTATCTAAAAGTCAGTCAGGAATTGAAAACTGATTTGGAATTCGATGTACTTGTAAATGGTTCACACATAGCAACCCAACGTGTGACTCCAGCATCTGTTCTTTCAGCACCGAGCTTGTTCCGCATTAAGCAGGAACTGCTGAGAGACGGCAATAACGAAATCCAGATTCGCAAAAAATCTGGAAATGGCCCGCTTTACTTTTCAACCGAAGCAAAATTCTTCAGTCTGGAAGAACCTGTAACGGCCGCAGGAAATGAAATTTTCGTAAAACGTGAATATTTCCGCTTATCGGGCAAACCAACATTGTTAAAAGGCTACACCTACGATCGAGTTCCACTAACCGATTCAGGGGAAGTCAAAAGTGGTGAACGAGTGGAAGTTGTCGTTACGATCGAAGCCAAAAACAATTATGAATATCTCGTATTTGAAGATTTGAAACCTGCCGGACTTGAAGCTGTCGAAATACGCAGCGGTGAATCATTGTTTGCCACTGAATTAAAATCAGGAGCAGTTGAACGCAAGTTAGGAAACAAAAAAGAGCAATCTAAAATTTCAGCGCCTCAAGAACAATCGGAAGATCATACTGGACGCACTCGATGGGTGTATCAAGAATTGCGCGACAGAAAGGTTGCGTTGTTCATTGATAAGTTGCCGCAAGGAGTCTGGCAGATCCGATATTCCTTGCGCGCAGAAGTTCCAGGTCAATTTCATGCTCTCCCTTTGCTTGGACATGCGATGTATGTTCCCGAAATTCGCGCGAATGGTGAAGAGCTTCGCATTCGTGTATCTGATGTAAACTAATTTTTAACGCCAAGTACGCCGAGAGAATTTTTTTTAAACTCGGCGGCCTCTGCGTTAAAAAAATATGTCGACATACGATGCAATTATCATTGGCGCGGGAACGATGGGGAGTGCTGCAGCATATCACCTCGCATTGCGCGGGCAGCGTGTGCTTGTGCTTGAGCAATACAAAGCGGTTCATGATCTCGGAAGCCATACTGGCTACACACGCATCATCCGGCATGCATACTTCGAATCACCTGACTATGTACCACTTGTCCTGCGGTCCGATGAACTGTGGCAGCTGCTTGAAAAAGAGACCGGCAAACAAATGCTTGTCCGCTCAGGCGGAATCGATGTGGGTCCCGAACAAAGTACCGTATTTTCAGGCGCATTGAAGGCATGTATTGATCACCATTTGCCGTATGAACATTTACGATCAAAAGAAGCTTCAACACGATGGCCACAATTTCATATTCCTGATGATTGGCACATCTGCTTCGATCCAATGGCCGGTTTTCTGATCGTTGAAATATGTATCCGTTCGCATCTTGAACTTGCTCAACAATACGGAGCAGTGCTGAATGAAAATGAATCCGTTGAAGACATCAAATTCCTCGGAAATTCTGTTCAGGTTCAAACTTCAAAAGCATCCTACGATGCAGGAGCTGTGCTGGTTTGCGGCGGTGCCTGGAACACACGTTTACTTGCGGACCTTTCATTGCCGCTTCAAATTCAACGACAGGCCATCGGTTGGTTTCCACCCAATGATTCATCCGCATTTGATCCGGCTCGTTTCCCGGTTTTTCTTGCGGAAACACCAGCAGGAATTTTTTACGGGTTCCCACTTTATCAGCATGAAGGATTAAAACTTGCTCGCCATGGTGGTGGACTATTGTTTAACGATCCTAACGATGTTCCACGCGAGTTCTCTGACCATGATGCCGTTCAACTGCAAAGTTTCTTGAAAAACTATCTACCCGAAGTCAGCAGTCAGTTATTGGAAGGTAAGGTATGTTTGTACACGATGACTCCGGATCAACATTTCATAATCGATGTTCATCCTGAATTTCCACGTTGCTTTATAGCAGCAGGTTTTTCAGGGCATGGATTTAAGTTTGCACCCGTTGTAGGCGAAATACTTGCTGATTTATGTCTGGATGGAAAAACGGCACACCCAATTGATGGCTTCCGTATCGATCGTTTTTCAAAATAAATACACTAATATTTCTGGCCGATCTTCGTGCTTGGCGGTTGAGCTAAAATGAATTCTGATCAGATTGTCCGCGAAACACTTCTTTCCTCAAAGCCGCAACGCTCAAGCTCATATGCTGGACTCGCCGCGGTATCAGCCGCTTTTTTTGCGTCAATCATTTATTGGGAAAACTGGAGAGGTCTTGCACAATGGCTGCCGGCAAGTGGTCAACTCGTCTTTCAACAAAAGCAGTATTGGCGTTTGTTCACAGCGATTCTGGTTCATTCAGATTTTATGCATTTTTTATCGAATGCTATTCCACTCGCACTCTTCAGTTCACTCTTATATGGCTACTTCGGACCGTCTATTTTTCCAGGATTGATGATTCTTCTTGGCTGCATCATTCATCTTGTAACTTTGCTGACGTATCCTTCCGAAGTGACTCTGGTTGGAGCTTCCGGTGTTGTGTATTGCATGGCAGGATTCTGGTTGATGTTGTATGTATTAATTGAAAGACGTTTTTCGATTGGGAAGCGTCTCGTTAGAAGTTTGGGCTTCGTTCTAATTGTATTTGTACCTTCAGTCATTGAGCCAACGGTGAGTTACCGCGCGCATGCAATCGGATTTTTCCTGGGAGTTATGTCCGGATTGATTTACTTCACGAGAAAACGCGAAAAAATACGGCAGTCCGAGGAAATTGACATCGATGAGGATCTGGAAGCATCAAGATTGCCCAATTAACTTTGTATTGCAAAGTTCTTTGCAATCTTGTATTATCTACAGTCATGATGGAAGGAAATCCTGTCCAACAAGCGCTCTCACAGGTTCGGGACTTACAAAAAAAGATCCTTGAGAAACAGCGATTCAAGGGTTATTCCGGCCGTGCTCGCGCAATTTCGGGGACTCTCGCTCTCATAATTGCCGCAGTGATGTCGTTGTCTATTTATCCGAAAACTATAATCGCCCACCTGCTCGGATGGAGCGTTCTCTTTTTTCTTGCAATTATCTTGAACTTCGCCGCAATTCTTTACTGGTTCCTTCTTGATAACAGAGGCGATATAAAACGGCTCAGACCATTGCTGGATGTTCTTCTTCCATTAGCTGTCGGAGGGATTCTTACTTTTACATTCCTGAATCATGGACTCTATTCCTATCTTTTTGGCATCTGGATGTGTCTGTTTGGTCTTGCAAATTTTGCAACTCGTCATACCGTTCCACGCTCGATCTGGATTCCATCTCTGTTTTACGTAGCCTGTGGAACGATTTTGCTGCTACAAGGCGATCTTTCATTTCTGAATCCATGGCCGATGGGAATTGTATTTTTTATCGGTGAATGGGTCGGAGGAATTATTTTACATTTTGACGGCAGCGAAGAAACTTCATTTCGAGAATTTTTTAATTTCTCAAAAATCGGAGAGGATCCACAATGACATCAAAGCGTGAAAATCCATTTCAAATTCTAAAAGGTGTATTTCATGAACCGAATCGTCTTGCAATTTTATCGGAGCTTTGTGGTTCAGCAAACGGCATCACATTTCAGGAATTAAAAGACGAATGCAATCTAACAGACGGCAATTTAAGCAGACATCTAAAAGCCCTTGAGGAAGCGAAGGTCATACGTATCCGTAAGACTTTCATAAAGAACCGTCCGCAAACGACAATTCTTCTTACGGATAAAGGCCGGGACCGGTTTATGGAATATTTGCAAGCGCTGGAAGAAGTCCTTGCGCGCGCCGCAGAATCCGTTCAATCAGAAACAGGAAAAGAAAGTTTTATGCAATTTGCAGCAAAAGCTTCGCGCTCGTAATTTTTTAACGCCGAGCACGCCGGAAACCATGAGTTGATACAACCGGCGGTCTCGGCATTAAAAAAGGCCAATTACTTTGCAATGCAAAGTACTCTGCGCTAAGGAGAAGACAATGGATACACAATCGCATCCTCATACGCGTGACGCCATCTATTGGAATTCACGGCAATGGTGTGCCTACTTTGAATCGAACTCATATACCCGGCAGATTCCATGGCACGAATCTCCAGCATTAACCCTTCAAGAACGGATCTTCGTATCGGCTTCGATCCAAACATTTCAACTGGGCGAAAGTTCGGATGGAAAGCGTCTGCTTAAGGCTGCTGAAATCGAGTCCGAACAAAAAGGGGATCTATATCTGCTTGAAGCTGTCCGATTATTTATTGGCGAAGAGCAACGGCATGCCGCATTGCTGGGACATTTTCTTCAATTGGAAGGAATTCCTTTATTAAAACATCATTGGACTGATTCGATTTTCCGTTTCTTACGGCGGCGCTGGAACCTGGAACTGTGTGTCGCCGTGTTGATGACCGCAGAACTCGTGGCACGAGTTTATTATCGTGCTTTGCGCGATGCAACAGATTCTCCGGCATTGCAATCAATATGCAGACATTTGCTGCGTGACGAAATGCATCATCTTGCATTTCATGCAGGCATTCTTGGGGATCTCAGGCGTAATCGTCCAGATTGGATTAACGCACTATGGAATACGGCGTACTCCATCTTTCATCGCGTCACTCTTCTAGTCGTTTGGATGGGACACAAAAATGTATTTCGTACTGGAGGTTTTCCTTTGCGCAGATTCAGAAAAACCTCAAATCTTCATTTGAACCGCGCATTGCAAATGATTCTCTTGCGAAAAAAATCTGCAGCAACATCTAGAGCTGTTGCTGCTCCGATACTTCAAGGTAGATAAATATGCAAAACACAAAAATTCAATTTGTCGATCCGTCACCAGGCCTATCTGCGTATCATGAATTCATCCGCATTCGTTCGCGAAAAACACTGCAATTTATCGATATTACAGAAAGAATTCAATCCATCATCAGCGACTGCGGATGTTATTCAGGGTTTGTGAATATCCAATCCTTGCACACAACAGCCGCAATTATTGTGAATGAAAATGAGCCTTTGTTACTTCAAGATATGAAACGGATGCTTGAACGGCATGCTCCAAGAAAAGCAAAATACCGTCATGATGATTTTTCTATCCGCACAGTCAATATGCAGCCAGGAGAACTTGCGAATGGTCATGCTCATTGCAAAGCTCTGCTGCTGAGCCCGGCACAAACATTAAATCTTGCGCATGGCCGTTTGGTACTGGGCCGTTGGCAGCGTGTTTTCTTTCTAGAACTAGACTGCGCACGCGATCGCACCGTTTCAGTTATGATCCTCGGTTCCAAAGAAGGCCAATGATATGATGTGCGCTTGTAAATGGATCCGAAATTTATCCGTTATCATCGCAACATTGAGAGCCCGCTACTCAGGTACCCCCGCGATGTAATCATCTGGCTGCCACCTTCATATTGGAAAAAACCGCGCAAACGTTTTCCGGTGCTCTATGTTCATGATGGCCAGAATATGATTGACCCTGCAACTTCCTTCCTCGGTGTGCCATGGGGATTGGATCGCGTAGCACAACGGTTGATCAAAAAAAGAACCATCAAAGAATTCATTGCCGTAGGAATTTATAATTCCCCAGATCGCGACACAGAATACGCGGGTGGCACACGCGGCAAAAGTTACGCAGAATTTCTAGTGAAACAACTAAAACCCTTTATTGACAATACCTATAGGACGCTGCCCGATCGAAGCAATACAGCAAATCTTGGAGCTTCCATGGGTGGATTAATTTCATTTTTGATTTCCTGGTGGCATCCAAATGTATTTTCATCTGCAGCTTGTTTTTCAAGCGCATTTCTGTGGAAACATAATTCCATCATTAAGGAAGTTCAAACATTCACAAAGCCGAAAAAGAATATCCGCATTTATCTAGATTGTGGTACAAAAAAGCTGGACCGCTTGTTACTTCCTGGATATAGACAAATGCTTGCCGTCTTAAAAGACAAAGGCTACAAAAAAGGGGTTGATTTGGAATACTTCTTCGATAAAGATGGAGATCATACAGAGCTGGATTGGTCACACAGGCTCTGGCGCCCGCTTAAATTCTTTTTCAAGTAAAACATTTTGCGTCTTTGCGGTAAAAAAAGGAGAATCAAATGATTCGAAGAATAATCTTTCTGCTGTTGGTTTTTATCCCGATTTCAATTTTTGCTCAAACACAAACGCAAACTCAACATCATGAACAAACCCCAAAAGACCCTTTTACATTGAAGCCACTAGCGGGGTCTGTTTATGCCTTATACGGACGCGGAGGCAATATAGGATTTTTTGTCGGCCCGGAATCGGTTTTTGTTGTTGATTCACAATTTCGTGATCTTGCCCCAGGAATTGAAGCAAAAATCAAAAGTGTAACGGATCGTCCTATCAAGTATTTATTAAATACTCATCATCATGGGGATCATACAGGCGGCAATGAATATTTTTTAAAGTTTGCGATGATCCTTGCACATGACAATGTACGGAAACGTATGCTTGCTTCTCCAAAGGATATTCTTGCGGAATTTCCGGCTCTGCTTGAAGAAGCCCGTAAAGCAGGCAATGCCGATCGTGTGAAATATATGGAAGAACAAATCGAGTGGGCAAAAAAAGTGAAAGTAGAAGAGATCCCTCTGCCCTTTTTGACATTTGATTCTGAGTTCCGGATCTATTTGGGTGGTGAAACGATTCAAGTTTGGCATGTACCGCCTGCACATACAGATGGAGATAGTGTCGTTTATTTTGAAAAAGCGAATGTGCTCCACATGGGCGATATGTTTTTTCATAAAACAATTCCCTTTATTGATGTGGAAGGCGGCGGCTCGCCAAAAGGATATCTAACGTCTCTTGATAAAGTGATCGCACGTGTTCCGGCGAACGTAACGATCATTCCGGGTCATGGCGAGGTAACGGATCTTGCGGGACTGAAGGGTTTTCGTCAATACATTCAGGACTTGTTAGATGCTGCAACGAAAGCAAAAGCTGCCGGCAAATCTAAAGAAGCTTTCGTGAAAGAACTCGATTTTCCTCAATACAAGGATTATCGCGGCTATGCTGATCGACTCAAACAAAATGCCGAAGTGGCATACGATGCTGTGAATTGAGGACCTCTGCGACTCTGCGGTAAATCCTAGTTTTCTAATTTTATTGCGAAGGTAACTGAATCACGAATGCGAGTACCATCACTGAAATAGGATTCCACTTTCCATTGATACTTTCCTGGTTTTGCCGTGGAAGGCGGTACCCATTCAAATTGCGGAGAGCTGACATGCTCTCCTTCAACGAAAATAATTTCGTTTTTGAAAACATAGATTTTATAAAATTCTGCTTCCGGCTCTTCTTCCCATCGAAATACGACAGGCGATTGAACTTCCTGATGATTCGGGGGGGAAATCAATTGGATTTGAGCGGCTCCTTTCATGATCTCTTCTTGTAGTTTGGAACTCTGCCGGAACAACCAAAACGCCATGACAAGGAGCATCGCCATGATCGCAGTCAGAAGCCAATGCCACCTCCGATGCTGTACTACTTCAGGAGCCTTTACGGTTTCCGATTTCTTGATTTGAAGTAACCCGGAATTCACTGGAATAAATCGATAAAACGTTTCGAAACATTCGTCACAGTGGCAAATGTGATTTGCCATTTGCTTTCGATCTTCGGCGTCCAACATGTTCAATTCATAAGCGGACAATAAGGGCGCCATCAAATCGTGAGTTTCAGTTGGAGTCATTTTTTAAGGTAACGAAATTTTCAAATTCTCAGTTACAATTTTTAACAAGCTAATCCTGCACCGTGACATCATCCGATAGAGATTCAATTTTTCAACTTTCATTCTTTGGGAAAGGCTTTTGATGTTCGATGACTGCAAAATCGCATTCATCAATTCCGCGTGTTGCGGTTGTTCTTCTTTCAGTTGAGTGATCCCCTTTTTTGCAATTTCCTGCCAGCCTTCGCTGCCGATTTCGGGTTGGTAATAGTACATAGCATCCGGCGAAAATTCCAACACCTTTTCTTCACGCTTCTTCTGCTGATAGTATTCGCGAATTGAATTTCTCAGTACTTCACAAACTAAAGGGAGTAAATCCGATCCTTCCTTGAATTCCTGGATCCGGCTTCGGATTTCAACCATCGCCGACTGGATAACGTCTTCGGAATCCTCAGAATGAATTCTTTTTGAGATTACGCAGGCAATCCTGTCACGAATTTTTGAGAAAAACTCCTCTTCTTTCAAAACTTCTAAAAATGGACCTGGCATTCGACAAACCCCTCAATTTCAGGAGGGCGACAAAGCCGCCTCTACCAATATTTGGAGCTGAACGTTATCATTATTGATCCAGCCAGAAATCGCAACCTTTTTTAGGTTGGTCTCGTCATTTATGGCAACAAAATAAAGTTCAATTGAATTCAGGAGAAAAGTATGAGGCAGTTGAATGCATTACTGTTCCTCGTCATTGCAGGAATCCTGCTGGCTAATACCCAGAGCCATGCAGCCTCCCTTCCTGAGGTGAAGTTTGAAAAATATCGCCTCTCGAACGGCCTCGAGGTAATTCTGCACGAGGATCATTCCCTTCCGATAGTATCCGTAAATATTTGGTATCACGTTGGTTCAAAAAATGAAAAGCCTGGTCGTACCGGTTTTGCACATTTGTTTGAACATATGATGTTTCAAGGATCTAAAAATCGAAACAAAGACTTTGCGTTTGATGAAATTGGTGGTGTGAGGAATGGCTCCACATCAGAAGATAGAACAAATTATTGGGAAAACATTCCGCCAAACTATCTTGAAAAAGTGTTATGGATGGAAGCAGACCGGTTAGGCTTTTTGCTGCCGGCGATGGATAAAAAGAAACTGGACACTCAGCGTGATGTTGTTAAAAACGAACGCAGGCAGAGACTTGAAAATGAGCCCTATAACAAAGTCTTCGATCTTTATCCGCCTTTGATGTATCCGCAAGGACATCCATATTCATGGACACCCATCGGAAGTATGGCAGATTTAACTGCGGCATCGCTTGATGATGTTTCCGAGTTTTTCCGCATGTACTACGCGCCCAACAATGCTTCTTTATGTGTCGCAGGAGATTTTGATCCGGCACAAGCTAAACAATGGATTGAAAAATATTTTGGACCGCTCCCACCCGGCCCATCGATTGATCGCGTAGAAAGCTGGATTCCACGACTAGATGGAATTCGCCGTGTGAATGTTGAAGATAATGTAAACCTCGCCCGTCTCTATATGAGCTGGCACTCTCCGGCACATTACAAACCGGGCGATGCTGAGTTCGATCTTCTTGCCAACATTCTTAGCGATGGTAAGAGTTCCCGTTTATATAAATCACTCGTTTACGAAAAGCAGCTTGCACAAGATGTTGATGCTACTCAGGATTCCAATGAACTTGGAAGTACATTCACAATTATTGTTACAGCTCGCGAAGGAGTCTCATTAGAAGAACTCGAAAAACACATTGATGCTGAATTGCAAACGATTCTGGAACGGGGTGTAACTACAGCTGAACTAAAATCAGCTAAAGACAATTTTGAAGCGAATTTTGTTCGGAGTCTTGAACAAGTCGGCGGTTTTGGCGGAAGAGCGGATCGCCTGAATGCCTACAATACAATGCTTGGAGATCCGGGAAAATTTCAATGGGATTTAGATCGGTATAGTAATACAACCGCATCAGACATCCTTCAGCACGCAAAAAAATCATTGAATCTCAATGAACGATTAATTCTGCAAGTACTTCCGCAAGGAAAATTAGATGCGCCAAAAGACGCTCTGGATCGAACGATTGAACCAACACCCGGTTCAGAACCAACTTATGCTCCACCGAAAATTCAACGTTCAAAATTGTCAAATGGAATCGAACTCTTGCTTGTTGAAGATCATGGTTTGCCGCTTGTACAAGCCAACCTCGTTTTAAAAAGTGGCTGGGGAAATGATCCTGCGAATCGTCCCGGAATTGCGTCGCTGACTGCAGAATTGCTTGACGAAGGGACTCCAACACGCAATGCCTTACAAATTTCAGAAGCCGTGCAGAATCTTGGAGCAGATCTCAGCACAAGCAGCACGTTTGATGGATCCCGCGTCAATCTCAATATCTTGAAACGGAATCTGGATCAAGGATTGGCATTGATGTCGGATATTGTGTTGAATCCCACTTTTCCAGAAACAGAATTGGAACGCCAGAGGAAAATATATTTAGGTAGGATTGCGCAAGAATCAAAACAGCCAGGAACATCGGCATTAATTACATTCATGCGCACTCTGTACGGCAAAGAGCATCCGTACGGACAACCTTTCACCGGCACAGGTACCGGAGCTTCTATCAAGGAAATCAAACGCGATGATTTGGTGAACTACTACCGAAGCAACTATTTTCCAAATAATTCTGCGATTGTGATCGCAGGCGATTTGACGTTGGATGAGGCAGTAGCAAAACTTGAAAAGACTTTTGGTTCCTGGAAACAAGGAAATATTAAGAATCAATCAATTCCGGAACCTCCCAGAATTGCAAACACGCAAGTCTATATCGTAGACAAACCAGAAGCGCCGCAAAGTATGGTCGTGGTAGGTCAAGTATTCATCAGACGTGATGATCCGGATTTTGAGACTCTTATGCTGGTGAACAATGCTCTGGGTGGAAAATTTACGAGCCGGATCAACATGAACCTGCGCGAGAACAAAGGTATTTCGTACGGCGCGAGTTCAAGCTTTTTACCGCTTCGATCATTCGGACCCTTTTATGCATCGGCTCCCGTTCAAACACAAAGCACCAAAGAATCAATCATTGAATTGCTAAAAGAGGTTCGAGAAATTTCAACGACACGCCCATTGACACCGCAAGAGATCGAAGACAGCAAGAGTAATATCACAAAACGATATCCGCAGAATTTCCAGACTCTTTCTGGAATCGCAACCCAGCTTTCCAATATCTATCTGTACAATTTGCCAGATGATGAATGGAGCCGCTATCTTTCAAAAATTGCGGCTGTAACCCCCGATTCAGCGACTAATGCTGCGAAAGAACACATTAAACAAGATGGCATGTTGATCGTAGTAGTCGGTGATCGCAAAAAGATTGAATCGGAAATCAAAGAACTCAATCTAGGCGAAGTTCAAGTACTCGATTCTTCAGCCCCGTAAATAATCTTAGCTTCGGGCGGGTCTTAGACCCGCCCCTACCATCATTACATTGTTAAATTTTAATTTGACTTTATTTTTAACTTTATTAAAGTTAAAATTAATAAAATGAATAAATGGTTAGAGAAGCTGGACGATGAAGAAGTCGAGTTCGTAAAAAGATTTCTCTTGTCCTCTGGTTCCTTAAAAGAAATCGCCAAACATTACGATATTAGCTATCCAACAATCCGGCTGCGATTAGATCGTTTGATTGAAAAGATTAAGGTTTGGGAAAGCACTGAAATCAAAAGCGAATTTGAACGGACTCTTTTGATTGAATATGCCGAAGGCCGGATTAAAATCCGCTCTTTAAAAACCCTTCTTGCTGCGCACAAACAGGAATTGAACCGCGAAGACGCTAAGGATTAATTGTTATTGTACGTTGAGTTGAATTAAAGTTTCCCTCAACTGGTTGTCCATCTTTTAACAGTTCAAGTTTAATTGTGTGCTGACCTTCACCCAGCCTTTGAACATAATGTGGACGCCACTCTTTAAATGTGTGAGATTCTCCATCGATTGTACTTCGGACCATATAACCGGTTCGACTTCCGAGATCCACGTTTTTCACGAACCAGTCAATTAAAATCCCAGGATGCGGTTGGCCATGCGGTGGTTTGATCATTGAATATTCACCTTTGGGTCTGCTGTAAACAAGCATTGGCGCTTTTGGATCGATTAAAGGTTCCCCTGTCTTTTCTCCGACCCAAAATTGAACCATGGCAAATGCTGATTCCTGTTTCACAGATTCATGCCATGGACGGCTCGGAAATGCTCGAATTACATGCGGGCCCGGTTTTACATTTTTAAAAACAAATGGATCATTGCTGTAATGGGCTTCGTATGGCTCATTATCCAGAATGAAATGGATGTGCTGACCGTGCTCGCCTTCTTTATACAGACGCCAGTTTTCAATTTTGAACTTCACTGTAACATCGGTACCTGTCACAACTTGAGCTTCAGCAGGTTCCTGAATTGTTAAACTTACATTTGGAGGGGCATCCGAATTGCGTCCATGAATAATGTTATGCGCCTGCTGCGCAGCAACTCCGGTAATGGCGACAACAACAATTGTAAGAATTGCAATCGATATGCGAATCATAATGCCTCCTCGTAAACAATTTAGACCGCAATAATGCGGAAGTCACTTAGAAATGAGTACGACAATGGAATACGGATAAACTTTGTAGCTCTGCGAGGTAATGCGCACCTCATGATTTGGTTCTGCAATCTCCTCAGGCGAAGCAAGAAAAGTATCAATCGATCTGTGCCAATTTTGCCCTGGTGAGAGTACTGGCAGTTCAAATTCAAGCGGCTCTCTCCAGGAATTAATCATTGTATGAATATCGTTATCGCGGCCAAGACCTGAAAGTGTGAATGCGAGAGAATGTGAATCATAACCCCAATCAGGTTTGCCGATTTTTATTCCATGCCAATTAATCTCGCTCCATCCCCGCGCATCTCGTTCGCCCCAAAAATAATTACTGCGTTTGAGAGCTGGATGTGACAATCTGAACCGGATCATCTCACGAAAAAAACGGAACATCGTGCGTTCTTGTTCCAAAAGAGACCAATCGATCCAGCTAATGTCATTATCCTGACAATACGCATTATTGTTGCCCTTCTGAGTTCTCCGAAATTCATCTCCTGCAAGCAACATCGGTGTGCCCTGGGAAAGCAGCAAAATTGTGGCGAAATTTCGAATCTGTCTTCCGCGCAACCGTTCGACTTCTGAATCCTGTGACGCCCCTTCGACTCCCCAGTTAAAACTGTAATTGTCATTCGAACCATCACGATTATTTTCACCATTCGCCAGGTTATGTTTATGGTTGTAAGAAACTAAATCGTTTAAGGTGAAGCCATCATGACAGGTAATGTAGTTAATGCTTTGATACGGTTCCCTTCCCAAACGTTCGTAGAGATCCGCACTGCCGCCGATTCTTGAAGCTGTTGCACCGGCCATCCCGGAATCACCACGCAGAAAACGGCGGACATCATCTCTATAACGGCCATTCCATTCAGCCCATCGTTCACCGGGAAAATTTCCAACTTGATAAAGACCCGCTGCATCCCATGCTTCTGCAATAATTTTCGTCTTTTGAAGCACAGGATCCGATTCAATTTCCCACAGCAATGGCGGATTTTCCATCGGTTCACCTTTCTCATCACGTGAAAGAATGGAAGCAAGATCAAAACGGAAACCATCGACATGCATGACCTGAACCCAGTATCGAAGCGAGTCAAGGATCATGCGGCGAACAATCGGATGATTACAATTCATTGTGTTTCCGCATCCGGAATAATTGCTGTACTTGCGCTTGTCATTGCGTTCAAGCATGTAGTAAACAGAATTTTCCAAACCGCGAAAGCTCATCGTAGGCCCACGCTCATCTCCTTCGCAGGTATGGTTGAAGACTACATCCAGAACTACTTCCAGTCCGGCTCGATGAAAAGCCTTTACCATGTCTCTAAAACCTGTTGTGTATGACATGTTCTCCCAGTCTTCCGTGTAATACGGACGATGAGGCGAAAAAAAACAAATCGTGTTGTAACCCCAGTAATTTGTATTCGGCTTTCCAGTTTCTGGATTCTTAAAATTCCATTCAGTAGCATCAAACTCATGAACCGGAAGTAACTCCACAGTCGTTACGCCGAGTTCTTTCAAATATGGAATCTTCTCAACCAGGCCATCGAACGTGCCTGGATGTTTCACACCGGATGAAGGATGGTGCGTAAAACCACGAACGTGCATTTCATAGAGAACCGTTTCATTCATCGGAATATTCGGGGAAACAACGCCTTCCCAATCGTAGAGTGATGAATCGATAACAAGACTTTTCATTGCAGATTGTGTGTTGGGGTACGCATGGGTTGCATCCTGCCGCGACCAATTACCGCCATAGACAACACCTTTTGAATAAGGTTCGACTAAAATCTTATTTCGATTGAAGCGATGTCCTTCGAACGGATCAAAAGGTCCATCCACACGGAAAGCATAGAGTTGGCCAGCGAACATTTCTTCAACAAATATGTGCCAGTAAAAAAAGGTCTTGTTGTGAAAAGGATGAAACGTGACGATTTGATATGGTTCCGGATCGTCAAAATCTTCGAAAAGCAGCAAGTCGACAGAAACAGCACGCTGCGAAAAAAGCGAAAAGTTTACTCCACCTTCCATCACCGTCGCGCCTAATGGTGATGGATCTCCCGGCTGCGTTCTGTGCTGCCTCGGCATGCGTTGAAGTTTACCACCGTTGTAGGGACGGGTCTAAGTCCCGACCGTCGTAATCGCCACTTGTAACGCGGGCGGGTCTTAGACCCGCCCCTACGCATTTGAGAAGTTTGCTCATTTATGGTGAAATGTGAGGGGGTATCTTTAGCATGAGTGAGGGTAAGGGGAACATTTCGCCCGATGTTTATAATCGAGAAACACGGGCGTCCAACTCAACCTCCAGTCAGAACAATCAAGATTCAAGTTTTCCCGTCAAATCCTGGGATAGATATCAATTCCTTTCTTATATCGGTGAAGGAGGAATGGGACGTGTCTATAAAGCGCAGGACACACGTTTGGGGCGTATTGTTGCATTAAAGTTCTTGCGCAGTGATGATCCAGGACTGGTTCAGCGTTTTCTTCGCGAAGCTCGTGCTCAAGCCAGCGTAGAGCACGAAAATGTATGCAATGTATTTGAAGCCGGCGAAGTCGAAGGCCGCCAGTATATTGCGATGCAATTCATTGATGGCAAAACACTCAGCCAAATTTCGTCAGAAATGACGATGGATCAAAAAGTGAAACTGATGAAGGATGCTGCTGAAGGTTTGCACGCAGCACATCGTCTTGGCTTAATTCACCGCGATATCAAACCTGGAAATATCATGGTGGAACGTAGAGACGATGGAAGTTTTCGTCCGTACATCCTGGATTTTGGGTTAGTACGAGAAATCCAATCCGACGCTTTCACTTTAACGGGCACAGCAATCGTTGGAACTCCTGGTTATATGGCGCCTGAACAAGCATGGGGTGAAGTACAAAAGCTTGATAGGCGTGTAGACATTTATAGTTTCGGCGCAACCCTGTATGAGTTGCTTTCCGGCACTCCACCGTTCGCGGCCAACAGCACAATGGAAATTTTGCGGAAACTTCTTGAAGAAGAGCCGCAAACCATTCGCAAAGTTATGCAAAACATTCCGGCTGACCTTGAAACAATTGTAATGAAGTGTTTAGAGAAAGAGCCGGAACGTAGATATGAATCCGCGCGGGCTCTAGGTGATGATTTACAGCATTATTTGAATGGTGAAGCCGTTGTCGCTCGAAAGGCCAGCATTGCATATCGAATTTCGAAAAAAGTAAAAAAGCATCGAACGCTTGTTGCGGTTAGTTCGCTCGCTGTGATCGCGGTGTTGATGTTGGGTGGTCATGGAATTCGGATGCAGCTGCATGCAAGGCAACAGCAACTGCTTGCGCAACGCTTCGGTCAACAAGTCGAACGAATGGATGCAATCATGCGGATCGGTCACACAATTCCACTGCACGACACGAGGCGTGAAAAAGAATTGATCCGTTCAAATATTCGCGAAATTCAATCACAAATGAAAAAGCTAGGTACGGCAGCTCAGGGACCCGGCAACTATGCGATAGGGCGCGGTTACCTATCGCTGAATGATCCTGTTCTTGCTTCCAAATACCTTACAAAATCATGGGACGCAAATTACCGTGAGCCCGAAGTTGCTTATGCGCTTGGATTGTCGTATGGAAAGTTGTATCAGAAAGAACTTGATAACGTGGAAACGATCCGTAATAAGGAAGTACGCGAGGCACGGCGGAAAGAAATAGAAAAGAAATACAGAATCCCTGCTGTTAGTTATTTGCGCTTGAGCAATGCAGCTCAAACAGCTGCACCAGAATATGCTGAAGGATTAATCGATTTTTATGAAAAGCGCTTTGATCAAGCTCTCGCGAAATCTGCTGCAGCATTAAAAAAGATTCCATGGCTTTATGAAGCAAAACTTCTTGAAGGTGATATTTACATGTCGATTGGAAATGATCGGCGAGGATCAGGAAATGCTTCCGGCGCAATGGATGCCTACAAAAAAGTAGAGGCCGCATTTCTGGAAGCGTCCAAAATCGGTGAAAGCGATGTAGAAGCCTATACTGGCTTGTGCAGCTTGTGGACGAATGTCATGTATACGCACATTTATTCCTCGGGTGAAAATCTGCAAGGAAGTCTCGACAAAGCAAAAATTTCATGTGGACAAGCCTTAAAAGCGGACCCTGAACGTGCAAGTCTTTACACTCGACTGTCAAATGCTCATTGGCTTTGGGCCGAATATCAGCGGCAGCATGGGCAGGATCCAACACCAGCTCTGAATGATGCAGTTTCTTTGGCACAGACTGCCGCCAAATTGGATCCTTTAGATGCACTTGCATACAAAAATCTCGGAACCGCCTATCAATTGATGGGAAACCGTTTAGAGTTTCGAAATGAAGATCCGGTACCAGCCTTAAATCTCGCAATTGATAGCTATTCCACTGCCTTAAAAATAAATTCTGAAGACTTCGCAGTCTACAACAGCCTTGGAAATACGCATGCAATTTCGGGTGACTACAAACGGAAATCAGGTAATGATCCCCGAACGGATTACAACGAAGCGATAAAAGTTTTTGAAAGAGGCATCAAAATCAATCCTAAATTCGCATACATTTACAGCAATCTAGGTGTTACCTACAAAGACCTTGCACAATACGAAATAGGTCGCGGCCTTAATTTTCGTGAACACTTGAATCTCGCCATTCACAATTACAAAAAGGCAATCGAATTGAAACCTGATGACGCCTATGCCTACAACAATCTCGGAAATTCTTACAAGATTCAAGCGAACGAAGAACTCCGAAGCGGCGGCGATCCTCGCGCTGCTTCGCAAAATGCGACAGCGGTTCTGAACAAGTCAATCCAGATCAATCCAGAATATGCCACACCTCGATCAAATCTTGCCGAGGTATACCGAATTCTTGCAAGATATGAATTTTCAAAAGGTCAATCAAAGACATCCTACATAGATGAATCCTTGAAACAATTAAATGAAGGATTCCGAATCAAAAAGGATGATCCTGGATATCAAATCGACATGGCTCTTACCCACATGCTCTCTGCAGAAATTCATTGGGGAACAGAAAAAGCATCCTTATCTCTTACGGAAGCTAAAGCTGCAATGAAGAAAGCTGCAGAATTAGAAGCGCCTGACAACTACTACCATCAGAGATTAGGCGAATTATTTACACTTGAAGGCCGTGACCTAATTCGAAGAAATAAATCTGCAAAAGTCGAATTTCAAAAAGCACGTAACGCATTTGAAACTTCCATCAAACTGAATCCCAACAATCCATATACGTATTTGGGTCTCGCTGAACTTTGCAGCTGGGAAGCAAGCGTTTCAAACGGAGCTAAGGTTGATTCGCTTCTCGATGAAGGTTTCAAGTCAATTCAAACGGCTTTATCGATTAATCCCGCACTCGCAGAAGGATATGCGATCCGTGGCGTATTGTACCGGCACAAAAAAGAAACAAACAAAGATTCACAGACGGCTTCACGCGAATCGATTCAAAAAGCACTTGAGATGAACCAAAACCTAAAGCGCGAATACGCTTCCTTTCTGTGATTTACTCGCTCAACACCACCGTTATTCTTCAGACTGGTCAACTTTGTGATTGCTTCAGACTTGTCTATGAAATAAATGCAAAACAAAATTTCTAAGAAAGAAGTTGCGATTTTTTCGGTTTTTGTCTCCGCATTTTATTTCCTCTTCACTTACAAGTCGTTTAATAATTACTTTTATTTTGATGATCTCGACACACTTTCATGGCTTCATCAGTTTCCGGTTAGTGCTTTCATTATTGACACATTCGATTTCAACCATTTCAAGCAGACAAGCTTCTACCGTCCTTTTGGATCTCTGTTACATAACATCTGCTACAAGCTCTTCGCCCTTAATTTTTTACCGTATCACTTAGTCGCAACGCTGATTCATTTCTTTAACATTGCCTGTGTATGCCTATTAATTGCCAAACTCGTTCCTTCGAAATTTGCCGTTTTTGCAGGCGGATTCTTGTTCACTTTTCATCTAACCGCACTTCCCATCTATTGGTATTTTTATGGAACCTTTGACTCTTTAGCTGCAGCATTCCTCCTCCTTTCATTTCTTTTTTATATAAAACATTCCGGTAAATTTGATTCGTGGTATCTTGCTTCACTGTTGTGCTTTGTGTTTTCGCTTCGATCAAAGGAAATGTCCTTAACCTTTCCACTGGTTCTGGTTGCTTTTGAAATCCTGGTCAATCGCCGGTCTGAATCGTTTGTGAGTTCATTCAAACAAACTCTTCGAAATGTCTGGCCGTTTTTAGTGATTTCAATCATCACGGGTTGCCTAAAGCTGTCAGCGTCGTTTCGATTAAATCCGAATCATGACTACTCATTGCATTTTGATTTCTCTTCTCTGCTCGGCGGTCTGAATCACTTTGTTAAGAGTGCACTCTATGAGCCAGGTTTTCCTTTGCTCGCGAGTTTGTTCTTGCTAGCGATACTCGGCATTCTTCCATTCATTTTTAAAAGCAGGACTCTTGCTTTTAGTTATTCATTGACCATTATTTCGCTCCTTCCAATATTACCTCTAGCCCATCGGCGCGCGGATTTTCACATGTATATCCCGTTGATAGGAGTATCTATTTATACGGCTGAACTTTTTTACTGCATTCAACAAGTCATGAAAAGAAAGGGCGGTAGATTCTTGCCACAATTATATGTTGTAGTGATTGCTTTATTGATCCTGCACTCTCAGCGGAATTGGGAATTAAAGAAGGGCATTGAGGAGAAATATTTAGTCATCGCTAAGGAAAACCGTGAATTCGTAAAAATGCTCGCACCTTATAAGCCGAGACCAAAATCAGTTTATTATTACGATTCTGCGCCGTGGTCATTAAGGTTTGAATCAGGCGTATTCGCAGCCCTTCATCTTCTATTCCATGATTACACGGTTACAACCCAATCGATTCCTGATTGCAACAAAAATATACCTCTTCTGAAAGAAACTGATGTTTTCTGTATTTCATTCAAAGATCGGAAAGTGAAAGTGTGGAGAGACCAAACAATTAGCGATGAGCAATCAGAAGTAAGTCGTCCACAGTAAGACTACTTCAAATCTTTTTGCGCTTTTCTGCTTCAGCCAGCCAACCGCGTTTTAGAATTTCATTTGGAACATTGGATAAATATGGTTTGACATCCAACACAGGTGTACCATCAAGCATGTCAATTCCACGAAGTCGAAGCTTGTTTCCATCCCGCGCAATGAGTTCCACTGTTGTGAGTCCGATAGGATTCGGCCTGTATGGTGAACGCGTCGCAAAGACTCCATGCGGCTTGTTATCACTGGGTGGTGTTCCAATCAGTTCAGCAGGCTTTGACCGATCAAAAATCCAGATCACAAAAAGATGCGAAAATCCTTCAATATCGAGAAGACCTTCCTCATATTCGGAAAGTACTTCCAAAATTCCTTCAGCATTATGTTCGGCTCCAAGACCTTTTGGAATCTGCGATGTTTCCATATAGGCGCATCGGATGAATCCAATTGGGTTCATTTTCCATTCCATCATTCCTCCAATCCATCATCCAAGAATCTATTCATCCGTATAATCCTATAATTAAGTTAATTGAAATCGATGGAGGTTCTCCAAATGACTCCTCTTATCCTTGGGACTGGCCGGGCGGGCAAAGCGATCGCAAAGAGTTTAGCTGTTGTAAATATTTTGCATCCTGAATTAAGCATTCAAGATCCTATTTGGCTGAAACGAGGAGCTGCACTTGCGGATGAACGGAAGAAATATAAGCATGCATTATTGTGTGTTGCAAATCCACACGGGCTGCATGCAGATGCAATTCATGATGCCGATCAAGCAGGATTTGACGCAATCCTCTGTGAAAAACCCGCTTGTGTAAATATGGAACAACTCAAAAAACTTCAAAATGTACAAACACCAACGGCCATTTTGCAGGTTTACAGACAAACGTGGGGCCTTCAACAATTGAAAGGAATGATTGAGAGGAAAGAATTTGGAGAGCTAATAACAATCGAAGGACGTTACTGGCATCCTTCTCTTGCAGAGCGCGCGCTGTTATCAGCGGATCAATTATCGCAGAGCTGGAAAGACGATGTCCGATTGTCGGGAGAATATGATACGTATCTGGATCTTGGCATTCATTGGCTCGATGCAGTTTGCTTCCTGTATGGCGCATTCAATCCAAACATTCACGGTTGGCGATCCTTCAAAAATGCAGCGGCTTCACACCGAGATTCCCACGTTCAAATCGCTGTGAATTTCTCAAAAGAACGCGGCGCATTCGGCTCAATCTCAAAAACAGTTCATGGCTCTCCAAACCATTTTGAAATAAACATAATCGGGTCTAAAAAATACGCGAAGTGGGAATTCTTAACGGCTGATGAAATTCTTCTTGGTGAAGGACGCAACCGTTCAATTCTCGCGCGTCATGACAGTCACTTTGGCTCCAAACAGGATCCTTATCACGGTATGGGTTGGCTCGAAGGTTATATCGAAATCGCGTATCGGCTGATTTCACACGTCATTAAAGGTGATAAGAAGCACTATCCAACTCTGGATGAGAACCTCAAGTTGCTAAACGCAATGTTTGAAACAGAATGGTCTTCAGCCGAATGATTTCTCTACTGCGAAATAACATGCACTTCATTGATCATAATTTCCTGACTGTCCGCAGCATTGGAAATGTAAAGTTCAACCCAGGCTGCTTTTGATGGAACCGCCGCTAGCATCTCATCAACTTGGAAGGAATGACTTGCAATAAATACCGATTTATCCTGATGAAAAGTGCCAGTGCCATGCTTTTTCCACAAAACGGCAACAGAAAATTTTGCCTCTTCAGGTGACGACTTTGTTTGCGATTTGATTGTTATCAAAATCTTGTTCAAAGAAGGTGGGAGCGGAATCGTTTGCGATAGAGCGGATCCTGGAGGAAGTTTAATAGCTGGCTCTTGATCATCCCATTCGGTATCTCCTTCAAAGAGCCAATGCTTCTTCACTGGATAACCATTCTTTTCAAACCCGCCGTTAATCAACAACTCCGTAGCTGAATTTGCTCGACTATCATAAAGATGAAGTGCTTCTTCCTGCGTTGCCATTTTGTATAAAGTATTATTTCCTTTTGAATCTATTTCGTTTCCTGAAAGCCATAAAAACGGACTGAGTCCAAGCAACTGAAACCAAGCTGCTTGACCGCCTGCCTTGTTAACAACCCAATATTTGCATTCCTTTGAATGAAGATACTGAATCAAATCCCGTGGATGATTGATTCCATGGCGACGCAACTCCCATAGAGCAGCTTCCATCGGTTCAACATTCATATGGCCTGCGCCTTCATAATCTGTAAACCACATTCGAGGAAATTTTTCGTTCGCGGCGGAAAGGTGTTTTTGGAATTTTTGAAAACCGGGATATGAACGTTCTATGTATTGTTCTTCCGAAATTTTGCCCGAATAAACATCGGTTGGAAAACCAAGCGGATCTGTGAATGACATTAACATCTCAAATGGAATCTGTGCGAAACAAATAAACATCGAAACAACACAAAAACTAACTTTCCAGCGAATGTTTTTGCGAAAAAGAGAAACGGCTGCAGGAACGGCCGCGGCAGTTAACAAACACAAGCCTGGCAACCAATAACGGATGTAAATCGTTTTAGTCCAAAGTATGAGGGTGCCAGTAATCCCAAATAATACAAACAACTTTGCAGAAGAATTCATTTTATTGATTGCAGGGATCAGCAAGAGAAACAGGAAAGGCAGAATCAATCCGAGTTCTCCATCAAAACCTTCAACATACGAATGAGTGTTGTAGGTCAATTCGATCGGCCAAAGCAACAAGCCTCTGAGGCCATCAGGAAGTTTAAAGTTCTCTAGATTTCCAAAATCAATTCCTGATGGCCAAAGATCGGAGTAAAAGAAGGAAGAAAACAAGGGAAAGAACGGATTTTTAGTTTGCTGCTGTAAATTCCATAACCATGGAGCACAACCCAAAAGCAGACCCACAACTAAAATTGAGAACCTTTTGATTGTCTGGAACCAACCAGTCACCTTTATTGAACGACACAACACATAAACCATTGCAGGCGCTGTGTACAAGGGAGTTGAGAATTTAGTAGCCCATGCCAATCCTGAGATTACGCCAATTGCAAAGTACAATCTCCGAGTTTCATAAACTTTGTTTTCAATACACACTATGCAAAGTACCAGAATAACCAGACAAACAAATGAATCGTTCATAAGTGTGGTGGAGGGTCTTAATAGAAGGGGTAAAGATCCAAGTACAATTGCGACACTGACCTTCAACCCAAGTTCGGCGTTCACTTTTCCACGGACAATGAGAGCGATCAGTGTGATCCATACAAGAAACATCGACCATCGCACAACGATCGCTCCAAATAAAACATAAATAGATCCTACGTACGTCAAGCAGGCTTGAGGAACTACATAGCTCCATTGATAGGGATTATGAAAAAAACCGGAATTATGTTTTAGAAGTTTTATGTAAGGCCAGTAAAATCTGGCCGAATCGGAAGCATTCTCTGGCGCAGTGCAGTCAACAATCATATAAGCACATAATAGAAATAAGCCCTCGATCGCGATGATTGTAGAAATATTCCAGTTCGCTTGGAGCTCTTCCTTCAGATTCTTGAGGCGTTGAACAAAGACGATTTGTTTCGTCAACAAAAGAAAAATCCAAATCGCGATGAAAATCAGAAGCAGACTGTTGAAGTGAAGCAATTTGAAAGAAGACAAATAGGAACTAAGCAAAGATAAGGAAAGAATACCGATCCCTAGTGAAAGCCCGAACTGTTGCTGCTCTTCCCCAAGAAAACTTCTGGTAACCGCCGCACCAAATTCGAACAAACATAATGCAAGAATCAAAAATAATAAGAATGCTAGAAGGTGCGAAACACCTCCGAAGATTAAGACCAATAACAAAGAAACCAGCCAGAATACAAACATTCTGGATACTTTCCCGGGAAGAAGAAGCGCGAGACAAATGCAACTTGCAATGTGAACTAATGCTAGGGGAAGCATGAAAGTCCGAAAATAATAGATGGATGGTGCCCGAGTCGGAACCTGAAACATCAATGGCAAGTAGAAATATAACGAAACGAAAAGAAGGATGAAAAACGCGAGCGGGATTAGTACCTGGAATCTATTTACTTCGCTTAACCTGAAATTATCCCTCATTTGGATTTGGGAAATTTCGACATGCCCCATCTATTATAATCTTGTGTGTCACTCATAGGCTAAATCATCGATGAAATCGCAGCGGCATGAACAAGCCGAACTCATATTCTTTATAGCTGTCGCTTCCGTCTACTTCTTCACACTGACCTTTAAAGCATTTGGATATTACTTCGACATGCATGATCTCCATAATTTGTCGTGGGGACACATAAAGTCTCCCGTTCAATTTCTGATAGACACATTCAACCCTCTGACCAATGCAACGATTCATACTTACAGGCCGGCAGGAGCCCTTTTTTACAATTTGTGCTACAAGTTATTTGGCATCGACTTCTCAAAATATCATCTTGCAACATCCATACTGCATTTATTTAACACCACGATCGTCTTCCTTCTGATTCGCGATTTCACGAAGAGATCATTTGCAGCATTTTTAGGTGGAATTCTGTTTGCATTTCATCCTGCCGCAATCCCTGCCTATTGGAAGTTCAGTTCAATATTTGATGTATTGTGCGGCACTTTGATGTTCCTTTCATTTCTCTTATACGTGAAGGCAAACAAGACGTTCAGCATCCTTTTTGCGCTATCGCTTGTTTCCTTCTTCTTTGCTTGCAGAACAAAGGAAATGGCATTCGCTTTACCCTTCCTTCTCTTATTCTACGAGCTGTTAATGACCTCCCGATGGAATATTAAGAAGCTGATTCCCTTTTTTGCGATCGCATTCGTTTTGGGTCTACCAAAGATAATAGCGGGAATCTTAACTGCAAAAGGTCATGCTTACGCGTTGGACTTTCACTCACTGGGCGTCAACATTCTGTTTTACTGGAATACGATTGTTCAAAACCCAGAAGAAAGTAATGTCGGCTGGCTGGTAGCGGTTTTTGCAGCAATCATCGCAGTATTAACGAAAAACAAGTCACTTCAGTTTGGTTATGCATGCTTTTGTGCGGCGCTTGCTCCTGTACTATTTCTTGCCACACATCGCCAGGATTTCTTTCTTTACGTTCCATTGTTTGGTATATGCGTCTATGTTGCGGAACTCTACAAAAGCACAGAAGTGTATTTATCAGACAATCGAGGAAGGAAAGTTTTTCTCTATTTATTTCTAATCGTTTTGTTTACAGCATATTCATGGCACAACATACACGTGAAACGGCTAAAAGAAGATGCGTATTTACGAGAGGGGAATCAGGTTAAACGGTTGGTTCATCTTATGCAACCGTTGAAGCCGCGAAAAAATAGTCTGCTCCTTTTCGATTCAGGTCCTGATTTCTTTGATGAAGTTGTTTTTTCTTCTACTATTCATCTTTTGTATCATGATTGGACGATTGATTCGAAAATAGTTGGAGATTGCGAAAAAGAATATGGCCCGAGCAAAAGGCCGCAAGTATACTGCATCTCGTATCAAAAACAGAAGGTTTACAGAATAAAGTGATCGCTATAAGTTTGTCGCCTTTATTGGGGAAGGAGGAATGGGGCGCGTTATCTAACTCAATCGAAGAGAAGCTGAAGCCTCGGTTTCTTGTTCCTGGACTTGTGCCGGTAGACGCACTGTAAAGGTTGCGCCTTTTTCTGGTTCACTTTCAACACCGATATCACCATTCATCATTTGACAGAATCTCCGGCTGATCACCAACCCCAAACCGGTTCCACCATACTTACGGGTTGTAGATGAATCCGCTTGTGTGAATGGTTGAAACAACCTTCCTTGCTGTTCTTCATTGATTCCGATCCCTGTATCGCGAACTCGAAAGATAATCCAATCTCCGGCTTCATTCGGCTCACGATGAACGCTGATAAAGATGTCGCCATTTTCTGTGAATTTACAAGCATTACTTAATAGATTCAAAAGAATTTGCCTGATACGGGTTAGATCTGCACGCATGAAACCGGCATCCTCAGAACAATCAACATGAAGTTGATTCAGATGTTTTTCCACTAGAGGTCTTATGGTTGAAACGACATCATCCATCAGGTTATGTAATCTGAAAGTTTCGATATTCAGGTCCATTTTGCCGGCTTCAATTTTTGATAAATCCAGGATGTCGTTAATTAGCACGAGCAAATGTTTTGCTGCTGCTTTAATTTTCTTCAGGTCTGTTGCAAGTTCATTCGTAGTATCTACCTCTTCTTCCAGGATTTCGCTGTAACCGATGATGGCATTCAGAGGCGTTCGAAGTTCGTGACTGATATTTGCAAGGAACTGACTTTTCGCCATGTTCGCGTCTTTGGCACCGGCCATTGCAAGTTCTGCAATTTCGGCCTGACGTTCGGCTTCTTTTCTCGCATGATCCGCCTCAATCAGTGCCTCTGATAAATTCCGAGTTCGCTCTTCTACCAGGCGCAAGAGTTCCGTTTCTCGCATTTTGGATTGCTCTTCAATATGTGTGTAAAGCAGCGAATTTTCCAGAGCGACTGCAGCCTGATTTGCAAATCCTGCAAGAAATTCAAGTTCCTGTTCAGCAAACTGATATGGCACAGAAAGATTATCTGCGTAAAGTACGCCGAGCATTTTATCGCGGACCTTCAACGGAACACACATCGTAGAACGGATCGATTCATTGTGAATTGAGTTTGATGCGCCAAACCGATCATCTTGTGTCGCATCGGATGACAACACTGAGACATGTTTTTCCATTACATACTGAATAACAGTCGAACTGTAACGGTCCTTACGTGCCTGATCCGCATGCTTTGCATATCTCGGTTCGAGTTCTCCTGTTTCTTCATTCACAAGTAATATGACTGCACGTTCAACAGACATAATCTGGAATAACAAATCCAGAATCATTTGCATTAAGGCATCGAGTGCTGTTGGTGATGAAAGCAGCTGCGTAACTTTAAGAAAGATTTTCAGCCGGTCTCTTGAAACACTTTTTTGACTTCGTTCTACAAGTGCTTCGAGTGAAATATCCGAAAGATCTCCGGGAATTTCCTTAACGATAGCAGCCGTATCTTCGACAACTGCGCATCTCACGTCACCCCATTTAATCAAATCACCATGTCTGAGTATCCCTTCTTCAACCTTTGTTCCATTAAGCCATGTTCCATTGCGGCTTTGCAGATCGCTAATTTTGATGCGCTGACGGCTTACATCAATTCTTGCATGGTGACGAGATAGACTTTGATCCAGAATGACGATGTCGTTGTCACGGGCCCGGCCGACTGTGTTGGGTCCTTCTTTGAGGTCGAATTCCTGTCTTTCCTGGGAACCTGGATTGACGATTAACCGCATCTTATCTTGATTCTAGCCTACAGAAACTGGATGGAACAATCAATCCGAGAAGCTTTCTCTTGCAAGATATCGGGTTAATCATTTTGCAATCGTTCTTTCAATTTCCAAATTTTTTTTCTAAAGTTTCGTGTTACACGTTTGAAAGTTCGAACGATAGGATTTGCTCTGCGTTCCTCATACCAATCTCGTCCGTAACGGATTGCAAGCTTTACGCTCGGTGAGCGTAGTGCATTCGCTGCTGCAACAAGTGTTCCTACCTGCGCTGAGGTATCGCGGCCGATCTCGATAACTTCTCGTGCTTGATTACTCACATGATTCCAATGCCCAGATAAAGAGTCAGCAAGAACCTGAAGCCTTCTTCCATCTTGAATCAGATTCTCTATTGGTTCCTGCAATCGTTGTGTTTCCTGGACAGTGAAAGAAAATTCTTTCCACACGCGATAAATCATGTAAAAAACAGCGACAAGTTGACCGGCCAAAACGGTCATGAGCGCTACAGTAATCCAGTTCATTTTTTTCTAGGCAATTGTAATTTCTTTTGCAAGATAGACATCTTGTATTGCGTTGAGAAGTTTTACTCCATCGGACATCGGTTTTTGAAATGCTTTCCGGCCTGAAATTAAACCCATTCCTCCCGCGCGTTTATTGACGATAGCCGTACGTACAGCATCGGCAAGATCATTTGTTCCCGACGCTCCGCCTGAATTAATCAATCCTGATCTACCCATAAAACAATTTGCCACTTGATACCGTGTTAAATCGATCGGATGGTCGCTCGTCAGCTGTTCATATACCTTCTTGTGAGTTTTTCCAAACTTCAAAGCGTTATAACCACCGTTATTTTCAGGCATTTTTTGTTTAATGATGTCAGCTTCGATTGTCACACCCAGATGATTTGCCTGTCCGGTTAAATCTGCTGCTACGTGATAATCAGTCTCTCCGACTTTGAAAGCGGGATTCCGCAAATAACACCAGAGAATTGTTACCATACCAAGTTCGTGAGCCAATGAGAAAGCCTGGGCTACTTCTTGAATTTGTCTTGTTCCTTCTGGCGATCCGAAATAGATTGTGGCACCCACAGCAGTTGCACCAAGGTCCCAAGCCTGCTTTACATTACCAAACATGATTTGATCATACTTATTCGGGTACGTAAGAAACTCATTGTGATTGATCTTTACGATGAATGGAATTTGGTGAGCATATTTTCGTGCAACACTCCCAAGAGCACCAAATGTTGAAGCGACGGCATTGCATCCGCCTTCTATCGCAAGCTTAACAATATTTTCAGGGTCAAAATAAGCAGGATTAGGCGCAAAGGATGCACCCGCTGAATGTTCAATGCCCTGATCAACAGGAAGAATCGAGACATATCCTGTACCCTTTAACCGACCATGATCAAAAATGCTTTGAAAATTACGCAATACCTGAAGATTGCGATCCGTTTCTTTAACAACCCTAAGAACAAAATCCGGGCCAGGCAAAGTCAGTTGATCTTTTGTAATTCCCTTACATTCGTGTTTCAACAATTTATCAGCATCTGAACCGAGTAAATCTCCGATCATGGCAATAGACATAATTCCTCCGTGATGATGTGCTTTTAATATTATACAGCCAACCTGCGATGGCTAACTGATGCGGCTAGCCAGACGCAGGGGGGCGGAGGAGCAGGGGTGCAAGGGAGCAATGCTCAGTCAAGGAAGCCGGACATGGTGGAGCGATCAAAACGCCAACCGGTTGGTTCCTTTAACATTTGGACCAAATAAAGCATGTTTCCGGCACCATCTTCCATTTCACCTTGCAATTCGAGAACCGCACGATCCTTACTTTCCTCACCACCCAGGATCTTCTTATTTTTTCCTTTTGGTAAAAGAAAACTAATAGAATCAATAACAGCTTTTAAGTTGTCTGCGTCAGTAGCATCAGGGCTAGCATCAGATTGAAGTATTCTTGAAGAAACTCCGGCTTGAACACCTTTCCAATTGTTTGTTTTCATCGCTTCAAACAATGACATCAGCGCCTTGCCAGGCTCTCCGCCGCCCGGTCCCAGTTTTTTGCCGGCAGGAGGGCGTGTCACTTGAGTATCGAACTCAACATCCAGTTCATAAGTTTCCCCGCTCATTGTTTTTCCAGGCTTCGTTGTGCGGATGCGCCCTGCCACACGATTTGCACTATTTTCAGTAAATGTTGCTTCCAAACTTTCGCTTGTAAGACCTGGTTCGCCATCTTTATTTTTAGTGGAATCGAGATACTGCACCATCCCTTCACTATATGTAGCATTCATCCCTACATAACCATCCGGACGGATCCAGAAGCTGATATAGTTTTTGCCCTGCATCCCCTCCTGGTTAATTAATGCTGTTCGCGGATCAAGCGATTGAAGGGCTTCAGCCGTGTTCATTGAACCTTCTGCCAGAACTAACGCAGTTACCCATTTCAACGGGTCTTGAACTGAACGAGCCGGAAACGCAGTTACTGCTGTGGGTTTAATTGCAGCTTTGGTGCTTGCTTTAAATTGGCCGGATACTTTTTCTGCAAATCCCGGTAAAGCTAATGCTAAGACAATGACAAAAGACAGAATCCCTTTTTTTCATGACTCCCTCCTTCCCTGGACATCCTACCGATTCATCGGAAATGATGCAACATCACGCATCGCGCATCCCTATATCACGCCGGGACGTTTTCAAACTTTACATAAGCAAATTCAAATGGATTGCTGTTAATCCCTCGTACTGGCGGCGCAATCCAGTTCGCTATTTTGCCTATTTCATAGACGGACTTCATAAGGCTTTGCACATATTCACGATCTGAATCGCTGGGCAACCAGTTATGGACATTGGCTTCCCATTCCTCCTTGTTAATCAAGCTTGCCTTCCGGAGTGCAATAAAGACCTGCATAGATCCCGATATGTCGATTGAACCGTCGGTTCGGAAGTGTGAGTTGATACTCAACACCCGCGTCGCGAATGACTTTGTTCCAGCGGTCAACACCCCTCTGGCAATCATCTATATAGGAATCACGGAGCACTTCATTCATAGCTGTACGCAACGGAATTTCCTGATCCACAAGTTTGCCATCTTCAAGTACGGCCATTTTATAGCTTTGATCTTTTGCCTGATGATCTGGTTGCGACGCTTCCTGGTTTCTACCTTTTAAACTTGCGCCAAAATAATTTGCAGCATTCGTCGAAATCTCACCACCAAACAAATCGGCACTTAAGCTGTACCAGAGATTGATATATTTCTGAATCGTAGGAAGATCGATCCCTCCTAATTTGCGAACATCTTGATTTGGATCCTGCTTCATCAACTCGCATGTACGTTGAACAACCCGGTAAATTCCGTTTCACCGACAAACATATGATGCGCTTCTTCGGTAAGCATGAACTTTGTTGTTCGCGCCAGCGGATCGAAACCGCTTTCGCTGAGAGCGAGCAGTTGATATTTTCCATCGCGATCCGTGAACATCGTAAACATAAAAAAGTCGAGCCAGTTTTCTACGGGTTGATTGAATGCGCCAAGAATTCGCGGCTTATCAGGATTGCCGCTGCGACGGTCAAGAAGTGCTTCAGCTTCTTCGCGTCCATCTCGGCCAAAATGTTTGTGCAATAAATAAACCATGGCCCAGAGATGACGGCCTTCTTCAACATTTACCTGAAATAGATTTCGGAGATCGTAAAGACTTGGCGCAGTGTGACCGAGCAATCGCTGTTGTTCTACACTTGCTGGCTCGGTATCGCCCTGTGTGACGATGATTCGGCGAAGCCAATTCCTGAATTCACCAGGAACGTCAGTCCATACAGGCTGACCTTCAAAATCTCCAAACCTTATTTTTCCTTCACTGTTTGGACTTGGTGCGAGAAAAATTCCCCAACGATAATCAGGCATCTTTACATAATCAAAATGAGCCCAACCAGAAGGTTCAACTGAAATGGCCGTTCGAAGATAAATCTGATCGGTTTGAAAATCAGACGGTCCCATTTCCATCCACCATTTCAAGTAATCGGGCAGCCACGTTTCTAACGCTCGCTGCAAACGCCGATCCTCACTGAGATTTACATTATTTGGGATTTTTTCAGTTTGATTTATTTGCATATGAAACTCCAACAATAAAACGTAAGCTAGTAGGGGCGACTCTTGGGTCGCCCAGGTGTTTGTGAAGCAGATTTGCACGGCGGCCACCAACTTAAGTTCGCTTGTAATCGAACACTGGACGTTCTGGTTTTCCATACAAAGTTAATGCGCCGCGTTCACCAACTGCATTTGGTCTGGTAAAAATCCAATTTTGCCACGCGGACAAACGCGCAAAAATTTTCGTTTCCATCGTTTCAGGTCCACCCCAACGAAGATTTGCTTCCATTCCTGTCAATGCATCCGGCGAAAGACTCGCACGTTCCTCGATGGCAACCCGCACATCATCCTCATAATCGATATCATCAATCGCAAATGTCACAAGACCGGCTTCCAACGCTCCTGCCGCATTATATTTTTTCTGCTTTTCAACAATCATTTGTACTTTCTCTGCAGTCCGATTGAAATCGACTATTCAATCGGGACAATCCATTCGCCATCGGGAAAAATCCTGTATTCATTGACGTCAGCTCAATTGCGACTTCTTCCTCCGGACTATCCAGCATGTACGAACGATCCGCTGCCAGAGCCAGCTCCAGCAAACTGCCTGCAAAACAGGAACCAGGTTCGATCAATGCAAACATGCTTCGCGCCGTTTGATCGAGACGCTTCAGAGTACGCTTCATATATAGAAGCACTTCTTGTACAAACCAATTCGTTGAATGAGCAGCGAGCGTCTCATCCATCTTTCTTACATTTTCAATATTTCCTTTCGTTTTTATAATCAACAATCCAATTTCAGGTTCATTGAAACGTAAATGAAGAAGAGCACGATCGATTTCGCGAAAAGTTTGAAGTGGATAATACTCTGAACCCAATTCTAAAATTGCCGGCAGTGTGTCAGGCAGATCTTCTTCAGGACCACGTACCAAAAGAGTTGCAACTCTTCGCGCTCGATCAAAAGTCAATGTCACATTTTGATAACGAACTTCGTTATCGGTGATTTCAGGATTTACTGGGGTCAACACAATACCCGGACCCTTTTCGCTTTGATCATGTGCCGCGTGCCTGCGGGCATGTTCCAGAACGATTTGATCAAACTTGCTTCGAGGCGCTAAGCGTATCCACTAAATTCCAATCTACGGCTCGCTGGCCTTTGATGCCTTCAGCAAGTGTGCAAAATACATCAGCTTGATCGCGACGCACTTTCCTTTTATCAACAAGACGCGTTAATCCACCAGTACCGGGAAGTACGGCAAGCAGCGGAGTTTCAGGCAAACTAACAGCACTGTTTCCATCATCAACCAGAACGATTTCGTCGCAGGCAAGCGCAAGCTCGTATCCACCACCTGCTGTCGTTCCATTGCACGCAGCAATATAACGTTGTCCGCTGTTCTCACTGGCATCTTCAATCGCGAGTCGTGTTTCATTTGTATATTTGCAAAAATTGACTTTGAATGAATGACTGCTTGTTCCAAGCATAAAAATATTCGCACCAGCGCAAAAAATGTTGTTCTTCCCGCTTCGAACAACAACCGCACTAATTTCAGGATGCTCAAATCGCAAACGTTGAATCGCATCAGCAAGCTCAATATCGACTCCTAGATCATAGGAATTCAGCTTGAGCTTGTATTCTGGTTTTAACGGCGCATCTTCTTGAACATCCAATTCAAGAAATGCAATATTTTTCTCAGGAAAACTTAATTTCCAATGACGGTACTGATCGGGAGATGTTTCAAATGAAATCATGGGTCACCTTAAGATAATGCTTCTGAGGATGAATGAATTTTAATGCATACATTAACACTTGTCAATTGAATATGAGATGCAGTATAGTTCCTATTATGAATGCGCTTACCGAGCTGGGCGGCGAATTTCCTTTTTACGTCAGGAGCGTGGAATTTCCCGTCAAGAGCTCTCCAGACTTTCCGGTTTGAGTCTCCGTTTTCTAGCGGAACTGGAAGCCGGACGTGGCAATATTGCGTTTACCGATTACTTGCAGTTTGTTCTGCGCTTCAGGTGCCCGTTACAACTCTCATTTCTGGTTTATCCAATTCGCGAAGACATGCCGCAGAAAATCAATCCATTCTGACACAACTCACTTTATTGCGTCCCGATCAAATGGAAGAGTTGCGTTTATGGCTTGCGGCAAAAACTGGATCAAAGTAAACCGGTGATTGCATTAATCGGATTACGAGGCGCTGGCAAAACAACAATTGGGAAAAAAGTCAGCAACAAGACTGAAAAAGAATTTTGTTGAACTGGACGATCGAATCGAACGGGCAGCAGGTCTTCGATTACAAAATATTTTTGAAGTGCATGGCGAAGAATATTACAGACGTTTGGAACGCGAAGTACTCGTAGAATTTCTTGCGAGCCGTACTCCTGCAGTTCTCGCAACCGGTGGTGGTATCGTAACCAGGGAAGATACCTACAACATCTTCAGACAACACTGCGTCACGTTCTGGCTCAAAGCAAACCCGCAGGACCATTGGGATCGCGTGCTGCAGCAAGATCCCCGACCTATGGCGAATAATCCGAATGCAATGGAACAACTTCAAACTTTATTGCGCGGCCGCGAGGCATTATATGCAATGGCCGATCACACAATCGATACTTCATCACTTGGAATTTCAAAGAGCGTCAAGCAGATTGTAGATCTTTATAAGAAATAGCCTCTGCGTCTTTGCGGTTAATCAAGATCCAAATTCAACAAAAGTACATTCACCCGTGGTTCTCCTAAAAATCCAAATTGCCTGCCCTCAGTATGTTTGGCCACAAGCTTTCGGAGTTCCTCTTCACTCATACCACGTTCACGTGCAATTCGTGGAACCTGAAATTCTGCAGCAGCCGGAGAAATGTGCGGATCAAGTCCTGATGAAGATGTAGTGACAAGATCAATTGGAACGGGCGTACCTGGATTTTCCGCCTGTCGTTTTTCCACATCAGCTTTTACGCGGTCAATCAGCTTCTGGTTTGTGGGGCCAAGGTTCGAACCACTGGAAGCTCCTGCATCATAGCCGACTGCGCCCGCGGCCGAAGGTCGTGAATGAAAATATTTGGAGGATGAAAATGGTTGACCGATGATTCGAGAGCCGATAACAGCTCCATTTTTATCTTTTAATTAATTGTCCATTCGCTTTGTCAGGAAACAAAACTTGAGCAAGACCTGTTACTACGAGTGGATAAATCGATTCCAAGAAAAAGCGTTGTTACAATCGTCATTAAAATTGCAATCTTCAGATTTTTCATATTCACCTCTCCTGTTTGTAGCGCCGGCGGCCCGCCGGCGCTGCAAATTCGTTACGCAAGTCCGATTGCATTGATGAAAACATCAATGATTTTGATGCCTATAAATGGAACGATTATGCCGCCAACTCCATAAACCACCAGATTCCTCCTTAATAGAGCAGCAGCCGGAAGTCGGCCTGTATTTTACACCGCGAAGAGCGAGTGGGATCAAAGCGATGATAATTAGCGCATTGAAAATTACGGCAGAAAGAATTGCTGATTGAGGCGTGCGTAAGCCCATGATGTTTAATGCATTCAAAACCGGAAAGGCAGCAGAAAACATCGCAGGAATTATCGCAAAGTATTTTGCGACATCATTTGAAATTGAAAATGTTGTCAGAGCTCCGCGCGTCATCAAGAGCTGTTTCCCGATCTCAACAATTTCAATTAGCTTCGTAGGATTCGAATCCAGATCCACCATATTTCCTGCTTCTTTCGCAGCTTGCGTCCCTGTATTCATTGCGACAGCAACGTCGGCTTGAGCCAGCGCAGGAGCGTCGTTCGTACCATCACCAGTCATTGCTACAAGTTTGCCTTCAGTTTGTTCCTTCTTAATCAACGTCATTTTTTCTTCAGGTGTTGCTTCAGCCAGAAAATCATCGACACCGGCTTCAGCTGCGATAGAAGCGGCAGTGAGTGGATTATCACCGGTGATCATGATTGTTTTAATTCCCATCGCCCGCAGTTGAGTAAACCGTTCTTTCATTCCACCTTTAACAATGTCTTTTAAGTGAATGACACCGAGTGCTTTTGCATTCTCCGCGACAACAAGTGGTGTGCCGCCGGCTTTTGCAATGCGTTCTACAATTTCACGCAACTCTTTTGGAGCAGCACCCTGATTGCTGACAACAAATTTCTCGATTGCATCCGCTGCACCTTTTCGAATGATCCGGCCATCATAATCAACACCCGACATCCGTGTTTGTGCGCTGAATTTAATGAAACGAGCTTCGTGCGGTGCCAGCTCACGGCCACGCATTTTATATTTTTCTTTTGCTAATACAACGATGCTTCGACCTTCAGGAGTTTCGTCCGCAAGCGAAGAAAGCTGAGCAGCATCAGCAAGCGTGGTTTCATCAACTCCAGGAAGCGGAATAAATTCGGATGCCTGACGGTTGCCAAGTGTGATCGTTCCCGTTTTATCCAACAACAACGTATTTACATCTCCTGCAGCCTCTACGGATCGTCCAGACATTGCAAGAACATTGTGTTGAATTAAACGATCCATTCCAGCAATACCGATTGCTGAAAGCAAACCACCGATTGTTGTTGGAATCAGACAAACCAGCAGTGAAACCAATACAAAAATGGATTGTGGTGCTTTTGAATAAATCGCAAAAGGTTGCAGAGTAACGACAGCAAACAAGAAAGATGATGGTTAAACCTGCAAGCAAAATATTTAATGCGATTTCATTCGGCGTCTTTTGTCGTGTCGCTCCTTCAACCAGTCCAATCATTCGATCAAGAAAAGTCTCACCTGGATTCGATGTGATTCGGACTTTGATTTGGTCTGATAAGACACGGGTTCCGCCTGTAACTGCAGAGCGGTCTCCACCTGCTTCACGGATAACGGGAGCAGATTCACCTGTAATTGCAGATTCATCCACTGAAGCGACACCTTCAATAATTTCACCATCACTTGGAATGAATTCGCCGGCCGAAACAATAACAACATCATCCTTGCGTAATTTTGGAGCGGGAACTGTTTCAGTTTCTCCTTTGGCAAAAGCGCGATGTGCGTTAGATTTCGGTTCGCGCTTTTTTTAGATTTTCAGCCTGCGCTTTTCCGCGGCCTTCAGCCATCGCTTCAGCAAAATTTGCAAACAATACTGTGAACCAGAGCCAGAGCGTGATTTGAAGTGCGAACCCGATACCACCGGTGCCTGCCATGAGGTCCCGAATCAACAAGATCGTTGTGATTACACTCCCCACTTCCACAACAAACATGACAGGATTCTTCATCATGATCCGTGGATTTAGTTTCTTAAAGGAATCAATCAGAGCACGCGTTACAATTTGCGTATTCCAAATCGCTTGTTTCTTTGCTTTCGTTGTCATTTATACAACCTCAAAATGTTTTTCCGGCATACAGCAACAGATGTTCCACAATAGGTCCAAGGCTTAGTACCGGAAAAAATGTCAGTGCACCGACAATCAAAATCACACTTACAAGTAAGACAGTGAATAAAGGCGTGGTTACTGGAAAAGTGCCTGGACTTGCTGGCACTGTTTTCTTCCGTGCGAGATTTCCTGCTAAAGCCAGCACTGGAATAATCATGAAGAAGCGGCCAAACAGCATCGCTAGGCCGATCGTCGTGTTATACCAGGGAGTGTTCGCTGAAATTCCTGCGAAAGCCGATCCGTTATTTCCAGTTCCAGAAGTGAAGGCATACAAAACTTCGCTTAGCCCATGGGGCCCAGGATTCCAAATACTGGATAGATCCAAATGATGCAACTACAGAAATGCCAGTAAGAACGAGTATGAAGAGAGGAAAAATCAGAATATTCAGCATTGCCATCTTTACGTCATAGGATTCGATCTTTTTTCCTAAATATTCTGGCGTTCTGCCAACCATTAATCCTGCAATGAAAACCGAGAGCACTATATAGATGAGTACTCCGTACATTCCTGCGCCGACTCCGCCAAAGACCACTTCACTGAGCATGATGTTTGAAAGCGGTACCAATCCGCCCAATGCGGGTGTAGGAATCGTGCATCGAATTTACTGCGCCGCAGGACGCATCCGTGGTTACGGTCGCAAACAAAGCACTATTCGCAAGTCCAAATCGAATTTCCTTCCCTTCCATATTGCCGCCGGATTGCGTTGCACTCGTGCTTTGATCTGTACCGGTTAACAATGGATTTCCATTCGATTCGGCCCAGTACGCTACCGTGACGCCTACAAAAAAGAGAAATGCCATTGCGGCGAATACTGCCCATCCATGTTTTTGTGAGCCGGTCATTCTGACCTAGGGTGTAAGTGAGTCCAGCTGAAATCGCAAAAATCGCAAACATTTCAATTAAGTTTGAAAACGGTGTCGGATTTTCGAATGGATGTGAACTATTTGCATTGAAAAATCCGCCGCCATTCGTTCCCCATTCTTTTATGAATTCTTGAGATGCTACCGGGCCTTGAGCGATTGTTTGTGTTGATTTCTTAGCAGTGGTGCCATCCGGATTTGTAATGACATTTCCTGCCTCATCCTTTTTATCGACTTCAGTCGTTTGTTTTTCCAACAAGCTGAACCGTGTCGTATGGGTTCAGATTTTGAACCACGCCTTGCGAAACTAGAAACAGAGCACCAACAACGCAAAACGGCAACAGCACCCACAGAGTTGCTCGTACCGTATCAACCCAGAAATTTCCAATCGTATTCATTTCCCGTCTGGCTATCCCGCGTATGAAAGCGATTGCAAGTGCAATTCCAACAGCCGCAGAAATGAAGTTGTGATAAGCCAGGCCTGCCATCTGTGTGAGATAGCTCATCGTTACTTCAGGCACATAACTCTGCCAGTTTGTGTTTGTCGTAAAAGATGCTGCTGTATTAAAAGACGAATGTTCATTAATCGCAGCTAAGTTTTGCGGATTGAAAGGCAGAATATGCTGCAACCGTTGCATGAAATAAAGAACAACCATGGAAACAACGCTAAACAGCAACATCGCAACCGCGTATTCCGTCCAACGCATTTCACGATTCTCATCAACCCCGGTCAATTTATAAATCAACCTTTCAATTGGTCTCAAAACGGGATCGAGAAATGTTTTTTCACGGTTAAAAACACGTGCCATGAATACGCCAATTGGTTTTGTCACCAACAGAATCAATAGAAAATAAAAAAGAATTTGTAGCCAGCCGTTGATTGTCATCTTAGAACCTCTCGGGACTCAACAACGCGTAGACCAAATAGAAAAGCAGCAATACAGAAACGGTCAGCCCTAAAATTGATTCGAGACCCATAATGTTTCTCCTACTGCAATTTCTCACATCCTCGCACGTAAGCGAGACTGAGTAAGAAAAAAACGATTGTTAATCCGATAAAAAAAAGATCCCACATAACAAGCTCCTGTTCGTAGGGGCGGGTCTAAGACCCGCCCCGTACACTTCAAAATGTCAAAGACAGCGATGTAGTCATTGCAAAATTGGATGAGGATGGATCTTCGGTCACGTTAAAAATGTCATCTTCGCTGTGAAATCCTCGTCCCTCAATTCGCCAGAGAATATGATCGGTAAATGCGTAATCAACATTGACTGAGTAACTGGCTGTCTTGAATCCATTTGGTGTTCCTGTAGCAACAATCACTCCGTCTTCATCGCTGTAATATTCCGCTCTTGCAGCAATGTTGATTTTGTCTGTTGCTGAATATCTCACGATCACGATCGGTGTCCACCAGGTGTTATAGCCCTCACCGCCTGGCGGTTCTTCTTCAAAACCAATATCGAATCCTGCGGTGATCCCGAATTTTGGAGTGAGCTGAGCTATCGCATAAAAGTCATGGAAATTACGCCATTGCTTTGCATCATCTGGTTTATCATTTCCGATAAAAGTGCTGTAGTTGAAGAAGAATGTATCGCTCGGCTTATAGGTTAATTGAGTTCCAAATGCTGGAGTATTATTCCCTTCTGGTCTTTCAATCCGTTGCCAGCCGTTTAAGATTAATCCGCTAAAAAACCACTCTCCCCCATCAGTATGTGTAAGAAACTTTTGCGCCGGACTCGTAGTATGGAGAATTTTCAGCAAGAATGCTGCGGGTTAATGTCCAGTTGCTTGGTCCAATTGCGGTTTCGAAACCAATATGAGAACCAAAAATTCCTGCATCGATCCAGAGATCCCGATCTTGAGAAACCTTGATGCCTCCATTGGCTTCATAAATATTCTTTAAAACTCCTGATTCTGCAGCAAGGTTTGCGTTTGCATATGTACCAGCCATAAGGGCAAGATTGCCGCGAACTCTTTCCGAATTGTAAGCAGCCTTAAGGTAAGCAAGATTGATATTGACTTCATTGTGCTTGTTATACGAGTAAAGAAAAAATGGCCGTTTATGATCATCGGGATTATCGAAGTCATAAGAGTAATAAGCTTCCAAAAATCCGCTAAAGGTTACAGCGGGAGGTTCTTCAGCCTCACCCTCATTTTCAGTTTGTGCTATACAAATTGAGCTCAGTAAAAGCGAGACGAGTAGTAGGAGTCTATTCATATTATCACCACGGATAATGTTAGTGGGCGATCCGTAAGAAAGGAGAAAGAGGGGAATAAAAAGTTCGTAAAGACGGAGGTTAATCAGACGTGAATCGTCGTATTTAATCCAGAGGCAGTTTCATTTTTTTCAGGAATGCCGCATATCGTGGGTCATTTTCGATGTTGCGCAGCAACGGATCGCCTTTCATTTCGGCAAGACCACCGTCATGTTGTTGATAAGCACGTTCAAGCCATTCGAATGTGTAATCCGTTTCACGACGGTAGGCATAAATCTGGGCGATCTGAAAAGCCGCGATAGTCTGGGAATCTTCAATATACTTTGTCAAGTACTTTGTCCGCCTCTTTTTTATTCCCCATCGCATAGGTAACCAGAGCGAGACCTTGGTCGCGCCAGATTGGCTCTGTTTCGCGCTTTATCTCAGCAAGTGCCGCTTGCGGATTTGTGTCCAGGTAGAGAAGGAAAATCCGATAGTGTGCACCAGGAAATTGTGGATTTAGCTTCAAGGCCTTCGCCGTTGTGGACTCTGACTCCTTCAACCGGCCGGCAGAGTGGTACCAGCTTGCGAGATTCAAATAGCTTCCGATGTTTAGAGGATCGAGGTCGATTGCTTTCAGATTCAGTTCAATGGCTTCTTCAAACCTGCCAAGAGTACCAGCAAGAACGGCAGCGTTCCGAACTGCTCTCGCGTTCCCTGGTTCCAGTTCCAACGCTCTCTGAAAGGAAGCATCGGCACCGGCCCAATCCCAGTCATAATTCAATTGGACCCGCCCTAGCATTGCGTAGGCCTCGGCCAAATTTGGATCGGTCTTCAGCGCTTTTTCTACCTCATTCCGCGTTTTTTCAAAGCCTTCAACAGCGGCGAGGTGGCCCAAACCTGCCTGCCTAAAGTAAATACTGGCTAAGCCTGCGTGGGCCAGAGCATAGCCAGGCTCAAGTTGAAGTGCTTGCTCAAAAGAGTTTGTCGCCTTCTGAAGGTCTTCCATGGTGCTTCGATCTTGGAAGTAACGACCTTGCAGGTAAAGGTTATATGCTTCCGCATTTTGTGACTTTGAACTACTTGCTGTTTGTCCTAGAAGCGTGACCTTCAATGCTCCAGCTACGGATCGTGCAATATCATCCTGCACCGCAAAAACATCATTTAGTTCTCGATCATAGGTATCAGACCATAAATGGGATCCATCTGAAGTTTGAATTAATTGCGCAGTAATTCGCACTTTATTCCCCTCTTTCCGTACACTTCCTTCCAATATATTTGCAACATCCAATTTTTTACCAATCACACGAAGGTCTTCATTCTTTCCCTTAAATTGAAAAGACGAAGTTCTTGCGATTACGCGCAAGCCACGAGTTTTGGCCAGATCGTTTAGCAATTGTTCTGAAAGGCCATCGGAAAAATATTCCTGATTTTTATCCGCACTCATGTTTACAAACGGGAGCACGGCTATCGAAATCGGACCAGTAGTTTGCACTGCGGTCTTCGGTTTTTGGCCTAGCCAGAAAACTACAAGCAGAACTATTGTTGCCACTGCAGCTGTGACACCAACCCAGAGTGTCCGTGACTTTTTTGCTGAGTGGATTTTTGTAGCTGTATCTCTTGCAACAGTGCTGCCTGGAACGCTGGAAAGAGTGTCTCTCTTCAATCGTTGAAGATCAGTTCGAATATCAGCGGCGCTTCGGTATCGCAGATTGGGATCCTTTTCGAGCGCCTTATATATGATGCGTTCTAGTTCTACAGGAATATTCGGATTTAAGCGCACAGGCGACACTGGTACCTTTGTAAAAATAGCTTCCAATACTTCGCCTGTACTGCTGCCAACAAAAGGTTGGGTGCCGGTTACCATTTCATAGAGCACAACTCCATAAGAGAAAAGATCGGTACGCGAATCAAGCACTTTGCCGCGCGCTTGTTCGGGGGACATATACGCAAATGTGCCCAGAGTAGAACCAGCTTGCGTCAATTGTGCCGGAGTACTGGCCGTTGGCATTTCAGTATCTCCAGTCGCTGCTGTTCCCTGTTTTGCCAATCCAAAATCCAGCAGCTTTGCCTGGCCACGTTCTGTGACGAATATGTTTGCCGGCTTAATGTCACGGTGAATAATCCTTTCCGTATGCGCAGCATCGAGCGCATCTGCAATTTGTGCCCCCAGATCGAGCACGGTATCAATCTCCATTGGCTTTCCATCAATCGCATGCTTCAAGGTCTCACCCTTCATCATCTCCATTGCAATGAAAGGACGACCATCGTGTTCACCAATTTCGTATATCGTGCAGATATTTGGATGATTAAGCGCAGATGCTGATTGTGCTTCCCGCCGGAAACGTTCAAGCGTCTCCGGAGTCTCAGCTACCGATTCAGGAAGGAATTTGAGTGCAACATGACGTTTGAGGCTAAGATCCTCCGCTTCATACACGACTCCCATTCCACCGCCACCAAGCTTTTTGAGAATGGTGTAATGCGAAATCGTCTGATCAATCAATGGAGTTTATATCCCCTCTGCCTCAATGTGTGAAGATATCTTAAAGGGTGCAGAAAAAAACGCAAGTCGCGCTGTTATTGAGTGTCTGAAACCTAGATTAACCGATTTCTTTCAACAGTAAGAGCAACGAGACTTGCAATGGCTGCGATCGTATCCTTGGACAGATCAGGTGCACGCAACGCTATCACGCCAATGTTTCGAGAAGGAGTGTTCATAACCGTGTATTGGACCCCCTTCCCATATTCATCAATCATCTCGGCGATTGTGTTGCTTCGTAATGTTTCCGGCTGAGGTAGAGCTATGTCCTTAAGCTCATTTGAACTCACTGATACATGTTTCCATTTGCCGCTTTTGTCAGGAACATAGATGCCTGCATACTTTACTCGGAAAATTTCAACGATCTTGCTGGCGATGGATGATGCACCTTCAAGAGTATCGGGAGTTTCAATCAGTACCTTTGCAAACTGATAAAGATGCTCTACTTCATCTTTTCTGCGCTCTGCTTCTACTGCACGTTGTCGCACGGCAGAGGATAATTTGCTCACAACAATTGCAGTTGAAAGGAAGACAAAAAACGATACAACATCTGCAGGATGGGCAATCGTGAAAGTTCCATAAGGAGGAAGGAAAAAGAAATTGAATGACAATGCTGCTATTACAGCTGCTAAAAGTCCAGGACCGAATCCGCCAAAAGTTGCTGCGAACAACACCTCAACAACGAGTATAAGAGCGACGGTTGCCGGTGTAGCATCCGAGAAAATGCGCTTGAAAAGTAAAACCGTCAGAGCGATTGTTCCCACCGATGCTATGTAACCCATGAGTTTCTTAAATTGCATGTCAAACCCCGCTTGCAGCTAATATTCTCAGCACTTTTCCTGAATTATCTGTATTCGACAATTCTCCCAGAACTTCGTCAGAAAGCGTTTGTGCTGCACTCTTCAAAAACTCGAGATGCTGACGAATTGCATCTGGACCTGAAACAAACAGCAACCAGAAGAAAGGAGTACCGGTTTCTGTCTTTTGAATTCCTAATGAAGCCTTTACACCATCAACACCATCAATTGTTGTATGAGGAATTGCAACATTTGGTCTGATCAAAATTCCGCCCGCTTCTTCTCTTTCAGCAAGTAGTTTGAATGCTTCTCTTTCATTCGAAAGCTTTAAGGTGTGAATCAACGATTCAAACACTTCTTTCCTGGTTGTTTCAGCAGGGAAAAATAAAATCCTTTCCGTGCTGAGATATATGGAAAGCGGAACATCTTCATTGAGTTCCTGCGCTATGTTACTGGGAAGAATGTTATCGGAGAGTACTGGAATTTCCTCTTCCAGATAATGAGGAAGATTCGATGCAACCTTAAAAATGTGTTCCGAATTCTCACATATAGATTGGATCGCTTCCTGCATTTTATTTTGAGACAAATCGGGAGAATTCCTTAAATGGCTCGCTACCTCCACAATCTGTTGAGAAGGTGCGGCTAAATCAAAAGAAAATGATCGCAACACAAGATTCCGTAACCTTTCGGCTTCCATTGATGCTGTTGCTTTTCCAGCTTGTTCGGATAATTCTTTGCTTTCGAGCGCACTTCCAATGACTACTGCAAAAGTTTCCATTAAACGAAGTTGTTCGGGGTCAATCAAATCGGAATCTTGCTCTAAGCGGATCCCAAGAACTCCTACAGACTTTTCTCTCCCTCGAAGCGGAATATAGGTCCCCTTAGAGCCAGCGAGTGTTTGGCTGCCGCGTCCTGCAATTTCTTCATTTCGAAAAACCCATTCAGCAGCTTGAACATCATTCCCAGCAAATTCAAATCTCTCCGGATCCCCTGCGCTAATTCTTAACTTTCCTGTGGTGTCAGGTGTTAGCAAAATCACAGGCATTTTGTAAAAATCATTTAGCTGTTGCCATGCTGCTTGAAGCATCGCCATCGGTTCAGGAATTTCAGCAAGTGTCCGGCTTAATTTGTACAAAGTTCTTAACCTTCTTTCTCTCCCTCTGGTGGCTTTAACAAGTGAACCGAGACGGCCGGTGATTGTGCTGATAAAAAGTGAAACAACAAGCATCCCAACAAAAGTGATGATGTATTCAGTGTCTGTAACACGGAAGGTCAGGTAAGGAGGAACGAGAAAGAAATCAAAACACAGTACACTCAAAACGGAAGCAACAATTCCCGTACGTCTTCCATATTTATAAGAGAGCCATACAACGGCAAGCAGATAAGACATGATTAGATTTGCGCGGTCGAGATATTGAATCAGCGCCCATCCTAAAACCGTACAAAGCGCAATAAGGAGAATTGCGACAACGATTCCACGATTTGATGGACGCTCCTCCGCCCGGTTATAGCGAACGACTTTTTCATCTGACAGATTTGCTGCGCTAATCACATACAAATCAATTTCGCCTGAACGCCGCGCAATCTCATTGACTGTTGATCCAAAAACAATTTCTTTCCAACGCGGCCTGGAGGGTTTTCCTAAGACTATCTTTGTAACATTTCGCTCTCTTGCGTACGCGAGCAACTCTTCAGAAACATCTTGTCCAGTCAGAACTGCGGTTTCTCCACCCAATCTCTCAGCAAGACGAAGCGTATCGATAATTCGCGCTTTTTGATCCGCAGGTAATTTTTCGTGCTCTGCAGTTTGAACGTAAAGCGTAATCCATTCGCATCGCAAACTTGTAGCCAGCCGCAATGTCGCTCTAATTAATCTGCGCGAATTTGGCGAGGCAGTAATCCCTACTAAAAGCCTTTCTCGTACCGGAAGGACCTTTGTGATTGCATATCGATTCTTAAATTCTTGCATTTCTGCGTCCACACGTTCCGCGGTATGACGCAATGCAAGTTCTCTCAGTGCAATTAAGTTTCCTGTTTGGAAAAAGTTTTCTGCTGCGCGGATCGCCTGATCACCCATATATACTTTCCCTTCCGCCAGACGTTTTAATAAATCCGCAGGAGGCAAATCAACAAGTTCCACTTCATGAGCTTTCTCAAGAAAACTATCCGGAACCGTTTCACGAACTTTGATCCCTGTAATTTGCGCTACAACATCATTCAAACTTTCCCAATGCTGAACATTCAATGTTGTATAAACGGAAATTCCTTCATTTAGAAGCTCCTCCACATCCTGCCATCTCTTCGCATGCCGACTCTCTGAAGGATTTGAATGGGCGAGTTCATCAATCAAAATGATTTCTGGCTTTCGTGCGAGAGCTGCATCCAGATCGAATTCTTTTAAAACCACACCTTTGTAAGGAATTTCCTTCCTGGGGAGGATCTCCATGTCTTTTAATAAAGCAGTTGTTTCAGGGCGGCCATGCGTTTCAACAATCCCGACAACAACATCAACGCCTTGCTTTTTTCTTTCCCGAGCTGCTTCAAGCATGGCGTATGTTTTTCCAACTCCGGGATAGGGTCCGAAAAACAGTTTTAGCTTTGCACGAGACGACTCTCGTTCTTCTGCCTTTATTTGCCTTAACAAACGCTCAGGATCCGGACGTTCACTTTCCACAATTCACCTGATTTGATTTTGATGCGGCTAACGTAAAGAAGTAGTAAAGAGTCCGTAAAGATATTGTAAGTATGAAGGCAGAATCAAACTTCTACTTTTACTTCCGATTGCATCAAAGGAAGGGTGAAGCATATGCGAGTCCCCTTGCCGCTTGAGGTATCTTCAACCCATATCCTTCCTGAGTGTGCTTCAATAATTCCACGCGAAATTGCAAGCCCCATTCCGAGCCCAACAAGACGCGGACGCGGCGAAAGATTGACAGGATCAAAACGGAAAAATTTGTCAAAAACCTTTTCCCGAAGTTCAACCGGAATCCCTGCACCTTGATCTTCGACAATTACCTTCAGGAAATCAGCAGTTTGTTGTACTTTTACGTTAATCTCAGACTCAACCGGAGCATATTTTGTGGCGTTTTCAATCAAAAGATACAAGACTTCTGCAATAGCTTTTTCATCGATACGAACTGGTGGCAAGTTCTCTTCATATTCGACTTTTATTATGTGAGAAGCTGTGATCCCTGACGCACGCGCGAGAGTATTAGAAATGATTTCTTCAATGCTTGACCACATGCGGCGAGGCTGCATTGCTCCCGCTTCAAGTTTCGCAATTTCGATCAGGCCTTCGAGATGATGATTTAATCGGTCAATCTCAGTATCAATGACTTCCAGCATTTCTCGCCGGCCTTCAACATCCAAAGTCGATTCACTCTCTGCTAACAACGTAGTAACTGCAGCTTTCATCGATGTCAAAGGAGTTCTCAAATCATGAGTTACAGCATCCAGTAAAGCTGACTTCAACTGCTCTCGTTGCTTAATTGCATCAGCCTGACTTGCTTTTTTGAACATTTCTTGAAGCTCCAGATAAAGACGTTCTGATTCTTCAGCTCGTTTCCTCACTCTTCCAGAAAGACTTCCTGCGATGATTGATGTCACAAGAAAAGCAAAGAGTGCAATCCAGTTCTGTGGGTCTGTAATTGTGAACGTATGGTAAGGAGGCAAAAAGAAATAATTAAAACAAAGCATGGAAGCTATCGACATCACAATAGCCGGGAATGTGCCAAAGATTGCTGCCATAAGCAGAACTAAAATAAGAAAAGTTAAAGCAACGGGAGTGGAATTGATCTGTTCCCGGAATGGAAATAGAAGCAAAACTGCCAGCACTAAGCCGGCAGTTCCATATAAGATAACCACTCCATTTCTTCATTTTGTCTTAAGGTACACAGTTTTTAACCGCTAAAGGCACAAAGACTTTTCTTATTCAACTTTGAATCTGTAGCCGACCCAGGGTTCGGTCAAAATGTACTGCGGTTTTGCAGGATCAAGTTCTATTTTCTTACGAAGCTGCCCTATAAACACACGAAGATATTCATTTTGATCTACAAACTCTCCGCCCCAAAGCGCGCCTAACAGAGCTCGATGCGTGAGAATGCGATTTGGATTCCGTAAGAAATGCAAAAGGATTTCGTACTCCTTCGGGGTTAGATGAACTTCCTTATTCCGGACAGTTACGTTGCGTGTGGCTTGATCTATCTTAAAATCTCCAATTTCCAGTTTTGTTCCTTCTTCAACATGAGGCACGGCTCCATGACGCAACGAAACCCGGATACGTGCAAAGAGTTCATCGACACCGAACGGTTTGGTAATGTAATCATCCGCTCCTGTATCCAGAGCTTCGACTTTTGTTGATTCTTCACCTTTCACTGACAAAACAATTATTGGAATACTCGAAATTTTTCGAATACGCCGGCACAATTCAAGTCCGCCCATTCCAGGCATTGATAAATCCGTAATAACAAGTTCAGGTTTCCATTGTTTGAAGACGGCAAGAGCTTCTTCGCCATCTTCGGCAACCTGCACTTCATATCCTTGAGAAGAAAGACTTCGGCGCAGTACACGAGTGATCTGAGGTTCATCATCAACAACTAGTATGCGAGAGGTACCCATTCACCTATATGATATCTCTGTGTCATCGTGGTTGAAATGCAAAAGATAATCGAAGTCGAAAATATCGTTAAAACATACCGTGGACGGATGAAGCAGGAAATTCGCGCACTCGATGGGGTTAGTTTCACTGTCAACGAAGGAGAGATCTTCGGGCTGTTGGGTCCAAATGGCGCAGGGAAGTCAACAATGGTTCGAATCCTTACAACGATTACGCAACCGACTTCAGGTAGTGCCAGGATCTTTGGACATAATGTTCTAACAGATTCTTTAAATGTACGGAGAAAAATAGGGGTTGTTCTTCAGGAAACTGCTGTTGAAACATTGTTGTCTGTTTGGGATAACCTCCAGATTTATGCCCGTCTTCATGGACTAACCGCAAAAGAAACTTCGATTCGTGTTGGGAAAGTTCTTGAACAATTCGAATTAAAAGACAAACGAAAAGAGAAAGCGCAGGATTTAAGCGTGGGAATGCGCAGAAGACTTCAAGTTGCAAAAGCCTTTCTTGTTGATTCTCCCCTGCTTTTTCTGGATGAAGCGACAACAGGCATGGATCCGATCATCAAACGCCAGACTCTTGATTCAATACGCGAGCTTTCAAAACAAGGCAAAACAATTTTCTTGACTACGCAATTATTGGAAGAAGCTGAAGCGCTGTGCGATCACATTGTCATTTTGAATCATGGTAAGACAATCGCAAGTGGAAGCATGGACCGTCTTCGTTCACTTACGCACAAACGGTTTCATGTATCACTTACTTTTGAAGAGGAACAATCTGAAGCTTTTGAATCTCTGAAATCGCTACGGCCACTTTCACTTTCACATGAGGGCAGGGATGCAGAAATGCTGTTTGAAGGTGAAGAAGCGGCATGTCTGCAGCAGCTTGCTGAAATTTCTCAAAAGTGGCGAATCGAACGTTTTGAAATTCGGGGTATCTCACTGGAAGAAATTTTTGTTGAATTAATGCGGCCGGTGCAGTCATGAAAGGCGTTGGTCCAGTTCTATTCCGGGAATATCGTTTCAGAATCACGAACATAACATTCCTGTTTTGGGACATTTTTGTGCCGATTACCTACCTGCTGATATTTGGGTACGGATTTCAACGATCACTTGGCAGTTCATTTTCAACCGCAGGATATGGTTCAGATTATGCTTCATTTTTTCTTGCAGGAGTTTTAGCGATGACATGTTTTAGCATCGCCATGAATACGTCCTGGAGGTATTTCACCGAACGTGAAAATGGAATTTTCTACGAAGTACTGACATACCCGGTAAGCCGTCAGGAACTCGTAGTCGGCAAAATCCTGTTTAATGTTTTTCTGAGTCTTGTGGGATCAGGCCTTGCAATTTTATGCGCTGAACTTTTTATGAATGTGCGAGTTGAGCGCGCATTACTCTTATATACCTTTCTCGCAATTGCAGTCGGGACGGCAGGCTGGTTTTTCTTTTTTGCAATTCTTGCTTTAAGAATTCGAAGGATCGATTCGTTCAACACAATCACAAGCATTTGTTACATTCTGTTGATGTTTGCAAGCAGCTTGTTTTATCCACTTGAAAATCTTCCGGCATGGTTCCGTTATACTGCGCGGCTAAATCCTGTCACATGGCAAACAGATGCGCTTCGATATGCAACTCTTGGGGTCGGAGATCCAGATGTCATTCTGATTGAAGCAATCGCATTTCTTATATTCACAATCGTGGCGTTCTTTGGCGCCGTTCGCGCGCTCAACTATGCCGGCGAGTAAAAGGCTAACCGCAAAGACACAGAGCTTCAACGCAGTCTGAATGAAACTGTGACAGTGAAGTACACAGGGACAGGTTTTCCGTTCAAAGTTGCCGGACGATACTTCCACTGACGCACTGCAGTCATTGCTTCTTGAGCAAACAATGGATGCGCAGATTTCAGAAGCCGAACATCTTGACACTGAACCTGTTCGCGTAATCACGGCTTCTAATATGACTATTCCTTCTCTCCGAATCTTCGCGAAGCGGTTCAGGATAATTCGGTTTGATCTGATCGATAATAACAGGCAGGATCAGACTTCAATTGTGCTCTGGTGATAAATAGTATCTTCTCATTGGAGCTGGCCCGAGTCCGTTACCTTCTGATCCGCCAAAACCTCCATTTGAATTGCTGTTTGGATCGCCACCAGGAATTCCTTCCGGATCACCTGAAGGTAAATTATTTTCAAATGCATTCGAGATTTTACTACCCGAAATATGGTCAATCGTCTCAGTCTCAGGAACAATTTTTTCATAAACGGGATGAATTGGAGCAGCCACAGGCTTCACACTTTCTGATATTGCATTCTGTTGTTGCGTTCGACTTCCAAATGCAGGAGGCGGACCGCCGCTTGGTATGATTTCATAAAAAACAGGCGGAATTTGTTCCTGTGGCGCAAGCGAAACACTGTCAACATACCAGAAAGAACCAGCGACAAGCACGCCGACAATAGCAGCATGAACAATCGCCGCAATTTGAACTGTTAACCATCGCTTCGAATTATTTTGTGCGCTCGACTCAATTAGACTTTCGTTCCACATGTTGTCTCCCTTTCACTACTATTACAGACACAAATGGATCGTCTATGTTCCTTAATTTTTTGCCGCAAAGACGCTAACTTACTGTGGAGGGTTGTCTGGTTTGGATTGTACCCAGAATCTGCAGAAATTTTTCTACCTGAAAAGGTTTTGTCATGAAATCATCCATTCCTGCTTGAAGACATTTCTCCAAACAGTTCTGAGTTACATGAGCTGTGATTCCAATAATGGCAACATGGTGTCCAGTTCGTTTTTCTTCAACTCTGATTCTACTTGCTGCCTCAAGACCATCCATGATTGGCATTTGAATATCCATCAAAATTACATCAAATGAATTTTCCAAATACATTTTTAAGGCTTCTCTACCATCTGATGCTACTTTTACTTTGTTTCCGCGCTTTCCTAAAATTTCGCTGATCAGCCGTTGATTGATCAAATTATCATCGACTACCAGGATATGATGGCCGTCATGAATCATTGTGGCGGGTTTTGTATCGTCAAGTGAGCTTGGATCAAGAATTGATTTTGAATTTAACAGTGGAATTGAAAAATGGAATGTGCTTCCTCCGCCTTCTTTACTTTCAAGCCACATGCTTCCATTCATCGCAGAAACAAGCTCCAAACTGATCGACAATCCCAGGCCAGTTCCGCCATATTTTCTTGTTGTCGAAGAGTCAGCCTGAGTAAACGCTTCAAAAATTATGTCGTGCTTTGATACAGGAATTCCAATTCCTGTGTCTTTTACTAAAAAATGAACTTTGCAAAGTTCAGTATTCTTTTCTTGCAATTCCACTTTGACATAAACGGAACCACGGCTCGTGAATTTAATTGCATTGCCGATGAGGTTCACAAGAATCTGACGAATGCGGCTTTCATCTCCAACCACAAACTCAGGAACATCGGGTCCGAATTCACAAGTCAACTCCAGGTTTTTTTGGTTCGCAGGAGTCTTAAAAGTTTTTACAATTTTTTCCACCGAAGAGTGCAATTGAAATCTCAGCATTGATAAGCGTAACTTCCCGGCTTCAATTTTCGTAAAATCAAGAATATCGTTCAGCAAACCTAACAATGAATCCGCCGATTCTTTCACCATCCCAAGATATTCACGCTGCTCGCCGTTCAAATCGGTTTCCAATGTAAGTTGTGTCATTCCTATGATCCCGTTCATAGGAGTCCTCAGTTCGTGACTGATATTGGCAAGGAACTGATTTTTTGAAAGATTTGCCGATTCGGCTGATTCTTTCGCTGCTTTGAGTTGATCAAAAGTTGACATCAATAATGTCATCGAATTCTTAAGTTCTTCTTCAGTTTTTTTACGAATGTTTATTTCTTGCTGTAACTCAGCAGTTCGATCTGAAACGACGTCTAATAATTCCTGTTCCCGAAATTTAAGTTGCCTTCGATGGAAAAAATAAAGTGCATACCCTAAAACACAAATTAACAATCCACACAGACTGTAAAAACGAAGGTTTCCATTCAATGATTGCGAAGAGCCGAACGGATTTAGAACACCGGGTTGAGTGATGCCCTGGATTGAATTTGGAAACCCATTAAGACTTGCTGAGAAACGATGATGATCTTGAATGATTCTTGGCTTCGGATCCACATCAATAAAGGAACAAAACAAAATACACGCCAAGAATATGGGAACCCTTAAATACCTCATCCTTAATCAGACAGACAAGCAATTCTGAGGCCATAGAGGTTATCGTCGATGAAGTATGTATGGAGTCTTTTAAAGTGCTCAGATTTTGTGCAAGTGTATGAAGATTATATCAATCGAAAAGATGCCGAGAGGTAAGCAGTTGAAGAAAGAAGTGGATAGGGATTTACTGCGCCGCCGGAAATTGTGTAAATCGCGTAATGGAGATGAGGCGGTGTGCCTTTCGCATTACCGCTGTTTCCTACAAAACCAAGAATTTCACCTTGATAAATTCGAGTCCCGGCAGCGATATCGGCAAAGGCTTCCAGGTGCGCATAATAATGCATATGACCACCGGGACCCAAAATCCAAACTGCATTCCCACCCAGACGGTTTTGACCGAGCTTCCAAATCATTCCATTTGTTGCGGAAAAAACGGCAGTTCCGCGAGGGGCAAAAATGTCTATTCCCTGATGTTTCCTTCCTTCTGATCTTGGTGCACCCCAGGTGTCTTGAAGATTTGTAACGACTACGCCCTCTACAGGAATTGGCAAATTAGAAGGTGCTTCTTGAAGCACCAGTTTGAAGGCGTAGACCTGATCCTTGACCAGCCAATAGACAAATACAACTAAGGCAATCAGTAAAACACTTGAAAAGAATTTTCTAAACATCACGTAATCTGGCAGGGGCGGCCCTTGTGGCCGCGCGAGCGGGGCACAAGAACGACCCTACTAATTGAACCTATACTAAATTTAGTTCTGCAGGGCCGGCCGCGCACTATTGTCTTTTCAAGATTTCATTTCTGAAAAGTTCAGGGTCATCGATCGACAGACCGATTTGGGAAGGATTACGGATTATTCCAAACAACCCTCTTACTGCAATTGGATTTCGTAGATGAACAGCAACTCGAGGCCCTAGAATACTTGCGCGCAAGTAGTTTTTACTTTTAGACGTTTTTCCGCCAATCTGGATTTCTGCAATTTCACCAATTGGAATTGTGGCATTCCATCGAACGCCAATACGCAACATCAATTTGTCGTCGGTCAGAATCACAGGATGAAGACGGATCGCATGAAAGTCGCCGATGAGCCAGATCAGGCCATAAATACTGAGACCTGTAACAATATTGGCTGCAATTCTGCTCCACTGCATCAACAGAAGGTGAAGGCCGATTGTTTCTACAATTAAGAGAAAAACCATCGTTCCCAAAATTGCAGGATAAGCAGATTTGCGATGATACGTAAAAGACAAAGCTCCTTCCCTTGTTGAAACTTTCTTGAACCAGCCCCCAATTGCGAGGTACATCACAAGTAATTCTGTCAATAAGATTCTTACAATACGCTTTTTGCCTGCTGCAACTTCCAATGCATCAGATATATAGAACTCGTTTTTTTTCGCCTCTTTATATCGCTTTAGAAAACCGGGAATCTTAGCCAAGACATAAAAAATCAGTCCGGCTTCGATAATTGAAAGTACCTTTTTTTCGCTGTTCAGAAATTGATGATATGCGGAAGGAATCATGAATGTTGCGATGCCAAGTGAAAGGACAAATACAGGCAAGAGACTCAATGCAGGATACTTTCGGCTCCGCACAACAAACAGATAAAAAAGTGCCGGCACACCAAGAGTAATATCGAGCGCCACGCCAAGAGAGTACAATTCCGGATATTCATTGAAAAAATACGAGTGAATAATCCAATACTCAACCGCCAGAAAAAGAAGCACAACCGAGCCGAACCACAGCACAGAAAACTTTGGATGTACTCGTATCATGATATTTTCACAACTCCGTGTTCTCCGTGACTCCGTGGTAAATCTTATCTTTTCCGAAATTTACGCCAGATCAGATAAAACGGGATACCAATCAAAATTAGAGCGACATCGATTCCGAAAGCAAGTGGTTCGTTAATCAGATAGTTACCAAGCAGGAACAAGGATCCAAGCAAAAAAAGCGTTGGTACATATGGATAACCCCAAACACGGTAAGGACGGTCGATGTTCGGCTTTGTTTTCCTCAGAACAAAGACAGCGGCAACGCCGAGCGCATAGAATGGCCAGATTCCTATTACAAATTGGTTTGCAAGATCGGTGAATGTTCGGATCGAAATAAAAATAATTCCCATAATTGCAGTCAGAAGAATTGCGCCTGTCGGTGCTTTGCTAATGGGATCCACTTTTGCAATCGATTTTGGAAATAAGCCATCTTCGGCCATCGCAAAAAAAATACGCGGTGCAGTCATCATCGAACCATTCAGCGTTCCGAATGTGCTGACTGCAATTGCACTTGAAACCAGCACAACTCCGATTGAACCAAACAGCAGCAATGCAACATCTGCAGCTACAAGTTCAGCTCCCCGCATTTGTAACATTGGAATCAGCGATAGATACGTAAAATTGGCGGAAAGGTACAACAAAACTACAAACGCAGTGCCCATGATTAGGGCCTTTGGCATCGTGCGTTGAGGATCACGGACTTCTCCTCCAACAAAAGATAAATCGGCCCAACCGTCATACGCCCAAAGGATCGACACTAAAGCAAGAAGAAAAGCGGAAAACCCAACTTGATCATGCTGGGAAAAAATTTCGTTCATTGGAATGCCTGAACTTCGCCCAATAGAAAGTCCAAGCAACACTAGCAGAAGCAGTGCCGCCGATTTAAGAATGGTGCTGATATTTTGTAAGATTGCTCCGCGGTGGACACCTAGATAATTTACAAATGCAACAATCGCAATGTAAAAAGCACCCAACAATTGTTCAGCACGCATCGGGCCAACAGGCTCTGCAGGATCAAGACCTAGAGTCCGTAACGTGTACGCAGAAGCCGTAATTCCGATTGCGCCAAATGCTCCGGGACGAATAATCCAGAGTTCGGCCCATCCAAACAGAAATGCAGTCAATGGACCGAATGCTTCGCGCAAATAAACATAAATCCCACCTGATCGTGGAAAGAGTGCAGCAAGTTCCGCATACGTTAACGCCCCGCATAAAGCCAGAACTCCACCCGCAATCCAGGCGACAATGAATAACGGTACATCTCCAATCTTCTCAGCGACTGATGCTGGTGTTCGAAAAATTCCGCTCCCGATCGTTGATCCAATTACGACAGCGACCGCGCTCCAAAGACCAAGCCGCCGTGATAATCTTTCACCCCATCGATCCGCACCATTTTCTTGAGTCATCGCGCCATATTATAAACGGATACAATAAAATTCTTTTGTCGCAAAAAAAATGGTGAAATTACGAAAATGGAACGCCGTCGTTCTTTGCTGTCTAATTTTGCTCACAATCTATGCATGTGCAGGCCAGCAATATCGACATTTCACAGTTCCAAGACCATTGCCTGAAAACTCGTTTTTGGTTGTAGGCTTTCTCGGCGGCCGAAATGCCTGGGATGATCCAAATTCGGGAGTCAGGAGACTCGCTTTAGAACTGCGCAAAAAACAATTACCGGGCCTCTATGTTGAAACTGTAGAAAACCGAAGACGTTATCTCGCAATTCAGTTGATCCGTGCAGCGTTCGATCAAGATGGCTCCGGAAATTTGGAACAAAATGAGATTGATAAGATTCAACTCATTTTATTTGGTGAAAGTTTTGGAGGCGCAGCTGTCGTTAAGCTTGCAAAAGAACTCAAAGCAATGGATGTTCCTGTTCATTTAACAATTCAAATTGACAGTGTCGGAAAGAATGACTCAACCATTCCTTCCAATGTGAAGCAGGCTGCAAATCTTTTTCAAAGAAATGGCTGGATCATTCAAGGTGAACCTGAAATTCATCCTGAAGATGCCAAACGGACTCATATTATGGGCAACTACAAATTTGATTACAGCAACAGCGAAATTGATATTTCACATATTTCGTGGTTCAAGAAAATTTTCCGGGTAGCGCACACCAAAATGGGAAACGATCCAGAGGTATGGCAACAAGTGGAAACGATGATTATTAAAGAGATCAACCGCAAAGACACTGAGATCACTCAGCGAGACTGAAGTTGAAACGGATGTTTTCCTTACTGGCGTTTGCTGGTAACGTTGCTTCTACTTTCACTATCTGGCCAGGCTTAAAATTATTAACTTCCGCCAGGGTGCCTGCACGTCCCGAATACACCAGGCTCAGATATTGAACTTCTTTTAGTCCCTTGTTGCGAATTCGTGCAACGAAAACACTTCTTTCACCCACCTGTTTTAACGAACTTTCCAAAACTGAAAATTCAGGTTTCGGATTCTTAAACGATTCAAGCTTTGCCTGGTCACGCATCATCCGCTGATGAGCGAGCGATTCATCCGCAGGTATAAGAGTGCCTGAAAGTCTTTCGGTTTCATCCTTATGATCGACAAGCTTTAAATACATTTTTTCACGCTCTTTTTCATCAGCTGCTGCTTGAAAATTGGTCGCAGTCGTTGCAGCATCAAGCGCTTCTTGTTTCATCGCTGCCTCGAAATTTACCTGCAACGCTCCTTTTGTATGATCAATTATTGAAAAATGAAGCGGCGATACTGTTTTCCCACTTTGCTGCCACAACGATAACCATACCTGTGCAATATCATTAACAGCTTCGCTGAAGAGCAGTGAAGAGATTCCGTCCGAATTTTCAAGCGTCCAGCGCCATCTCGAACGTTTTTCCAAATATTCCCTGTAATTTGAGATCGGCTGCTGATAGCCCTCAAAGACAGCAACAATGTCATGATTTTGAACGTAATCGATATTGCTCATTGTGTCGTGTTTGATCAGGACCTCGGGACTCCATAAATCGGCGATATAGTGAGCAAGAATACAAAAATGTTTTGGCACATCGACGTTTTTTGGATCCTTAAGTTTCATCTCGATTGTTCGGATAACTTTATCGATTCGATCTAATCCACCGCCTTCAACCCCGGGGACGTAATAGTGATTTTGGTAATCTTTTAGAATTTCATCGGGATCAGTAATTCCAGATTCGACAAATTGCGGACGGTCATCAAATAATTTCTTTAAATCGGGAGGCATGACGTTGATCGCATCGCGTGTTAAATGTTGATGGGTATTGGTATGCCAGCCGTATGCGGGATATGTAACGGCTAAAAGCACAAATAAAATAAATATGAGTCGTCCCACAGTCCTCTCTCCTCAATAGGCTTTCGATAAATGTATACCACAATTCACCGAGGATATTGCAAATCAGGTAGTTCCATATTGTGAAACTTGTTTCACGCTATGAAACGCGCGTCTTAACCGGAGGAATTGGGACAAACCACGCGGATAGACCGAGAATGACAACGATTGCGGAGAGCAAATAAAAGATTGCGGCATATGATCCTGTTAGTTCCAGACACTTCGCAAGAATGATAGGGCCTAATGCTGAAGCAACGACAGTCAGTGTTTGTGCGGCGCCTTGTATTTGACCCAGATGACGTCTTCCATAAACACGGCTCCAGAAAGAGAAAAAGATTACGATCACAAATCCGCCCGCAAGCCCCATTACAAGTGCGTAAAGAACGACATGCACCTGTGTTTTCACATGAGGTAACGCAATTAGAGAGCCAGCAACAAGTGTCATTGCTGTAGCCATTAAACGATTTACGCTCCATTTTTCTGTCAGCCATCCACCTAAGAAATTTCCGAATAGAGCCGTCAAAGCCGTGATGACTAAAGTTTGATGATACGTGGATGCATTGAAGCCGCGTTCTGCAAGAATCGATTCGTTGAAGAGTGCAATTCCTGATGCAATCAATCCATAGATGGAACTGGACAATGCAAAAATCCAAAATGCGGGTGTCGAAAGTGCCTCGCGCCATGTATATCCACTTTGTGATGTTTCGAGTTCACTTTCACGTTGCAACTCTTTGTTATTCCCTAAGCCAATGACTTCAGGAGACCTTCGCACCAACAACCATGCCGCAGGAGCCAGAACAAACAAGAGCGAATATCCTATTCCACTCCATGCTGTGCGCCAGCCACTTTTCAAAACAAGGCTTCCAACAATTGGAAACGCCAACATGAATCCAATACTTAGAAGGACGGTATACACTGCCATCGCAAGATTGAGTCTTCTTACAAACCATTGACCCACGATCGTAATACTTACGACTGAAAGCGCGCTCTGTCCAAAACCTCGTGAAAGCGTGAGCAGCAATGTCATCCAGATGATTCCTTTTGCGCCGCTCATCGCCAAAACGACAACACCAAGCGCAAACGATACGAGCGTTAATATGACCCTGCTTCCGAAACGATCAATGAAACGTCCGATTCCAACTGCAAACAGTGAACCGATCAAGGTGGCCCATAAATTCATTTGAGCGAATGTCACCCGATCGAGTTGTAGATCTCGTAATAGAGGCTCTGTAATTAATCCAAGACCCTGGGTCCGGCCGGGCAATGTACCAACCATTGCCAATGCTGCAACAATTAAATTTACCCAGCCGTAATAGAATGTGGATCTAACAGGCTCTACGGATTGTTCAAGACCAATTGATTTCATATCAAGCTTTTTTAGCCCACGACACGCCGAGGGCTAACGATTGAACGCAATAACAAGCAAAGTATAACGACACTGAAAAATAATCCAATCCAACGTAATGGACCTGCCACGAATACGATAGTTGCGTTGAAGAAAATAAAAAATAGAAAAATGTGCCATGCGAAAGTTATGGCTTTTGAACGCATCCTATATTTTTCTAATCCTGTCCACCACCAGATTACATCCGCAATCCAGGCGATCATCAAAAAATAGTTGATGAATAGTCCACCGCCCCAATTAATTCCATAAACTTCTGCAGTTTGCCGTGCTGTTTCAGTGTATGACGAAGAATAACTCCACGAATGATAATAATTGTAAGCACAGGCAACATGCACGACCAACGCGAAGCATCCAACAGTCCAGGCTATTCTTGCAATGGCATCCCATTTTCGCCTACCGGCGGAAAGCAACAACATGATGACGGCAAATGTGTAGCCTGATAACGCCAACCACACAGTTAATTTTGTGATCCATTCACCTTGCATAGTTGTAGGGGCGGGGTCTAAGACCCGCCCGACACGCCCCTACGATAAATAGACGGAACATCCCTTGTCAACGTTTTCTACGCAAACGGGAGGTCCGGTTAATTTTTCGATATATCCTTATTTCAGATGAAAAAGAACCGATTGATTCTCGCAGCCGGAACTATTCTGGCGCTTGCGCTGCGATACTCACTTTTTCCCTACGAATCGCGTGATTACACAGGGTTTCTTAGCGGTTGGTACGACTTTATTGCAGAACATGGCTTTGGTGCTTTTGCGCATAATTTTTCGAATTACAACCCACCTTATCTATATATGATGGCAGTTGTTATTTATATTTTTCCATTTCTGCCGAAGATTGTCGCAATCAAATTGATCTCGGTAGTCTTTGATTTGATTCTGGGATGGTTCGTTTACAAGCTGGTAAGTCTAAAATATCCGGGATCAATCACAGCAGTCTTCAGTTTCTTTGCAATACTTTTTGCCCCTACTGTATTTCTGAACAGCGCGTGCTGGGGTCAGGCCGATGCAATTTATACAGCAGGCTTAGCGGCATGCCTTTACTGGATTTGTACAAACAAACAATGGCGTGCATTAGCTGCCTTTAGCTTTGCGCTTGTAGTCAAAGCACAGGCGATTTTTTTCGCGCCATTGCTTTTGGTTTTTCTGATAAAGAAACGCCTTTCATGGAAACCATTATTGCTTGTCCCTTGCATTTTTATTGCGGCGCTTATTCCCTCATGGATTGCTGGTAGAAACTTTTACGAGCTGCTATTCACTTACATGAATCAATCGTCGAATTATCATGAATTATCAAAAAGCGCTCCGAATTTTTTTGAATGGTTTCCAGACAGTGCATATTCAATTTTGTTTCCAGCAGGATTAATTTTTGCAGCTTCGATTATTTTTGTGATGATTGTTGGCTATTTCAAGAGTTCTCAACAAATGGATCAAAATTTGATTATTCAATCGGCATTCGCATTTGTTTTAATCGTTCCTTACTTTTTGCCAAAAATGCATGAGCGCTATTTTTATCCGGCTGATGTTTTTTCGATTCTGTATGCTTTCTATTTCCCAAAATTTTTCTTCGTGCCAATTGCTGTAATTTTTTGTTCGTTTCTCGCGTATTTTCCATATCTGTTTAACGTTGAAGTGCCGCTAAAGATACTTACCGTTGTACTGGGGACAATTGTCGTAATCGTCGCGCATCATTTGACGATTGTTCTGAAAAGAGAGGCGGTGTAAAAAGGGAGGTGTCATGAATCGCAAACTTGTAATGATGTTCTTAATGATGTTGATCGCATGTGTTGCAGTTGCGGAAGAAAGGAATTCAGCAGAATCCCGCAAAAACCTGGACAAAGTTATCAAAGATTACGTTGGGCTTTACCAGAAGGAAACACTGGATGAATGGAAAAAGCTCTTCCATTCATCTGTAACTGTTGTCTTTCCTGCAGATAATGGCGGCGTGAACGTTCGAAACCTTGAAGAGTTTTTTCAGCGGCAAAAGGATTACTTCGAAAAGCGCAAATCAATCAGTGAGCGGCTGGAAAATGTCCAATTGTTCGAAGGCAGACGAATTGCTCGCGTTGTTGCCAACTATGTTTTTATCGATGAAGGGGAAGAACGTCCTGGAAAATTAGGGCTGCATCTTGTTGAAGGAACCGACGGCTGGAAAATAGTTGCCGTTCTTTTTTCCTACGACAATCCGTAATTCCAATCTTAACTATAACCATTGACAATATATCCAGAGTGGATATAGTCTGGTGGCATGAAAGAAGACATTGATTCATTTATTCCCCTACCTTCTGCCACGTTCCATATTTTGATGTCGCTTGCGGAAGAAGACCGTCATGGCTATGCAATTATTCAGGATGTTGCACACCGCACGAATGACGATTTAAAGCTAAGCGCTGGAACGCTCTATCGTTCGATTCAACGAATGTTGGAACAAGGATTAGTCAGTGAACCACGCGAGCGTCCTGAACCAGAAGCGGATGATGAACGCCGGCGTTATTACCGCATTACACCGCTTGGAAAATCAGTTGCTCGCGCAGAAGCACGTCGACTGATGGAACTTGTCCGGCTTGCGCGGGCAAGCGGCTTTGTACCCCGGAGAACATAATGTGGCTTTATAGAATCTTGCTTCATCTTTATCCTAAATCCTTTCGTCTGGAATATGCCGGCGAAATGGAACAAGTATTCCTTCAAAATAAACGGAATGCTTCGAACATTTTTGAATTGTTGTGGATCTGGCTGGAAGCTTTTTTTGACACAGTTGTAAATGCAATTCGTGTTCACTTTGACATTTTGAGACAAGATTTACGTTATACAGCTCGAACGCTATGGCGTTCTCCTGGATTTGCATTCACAGCTATTTTGCTGGCCGGTTTAGGAATTGGAGTTACGACTGCGGTCTTCACATTAACGGATCATGTGTTGATTCGAGCTTTACCATTTCCAGAATCAGATCGTCTCGTGCAACTCTGGGAAAGCCCACCAGGATATGCACAATTGGAACCTTCGCCACCGAACTACCGTGACTGGAAAAGCGCGAGCACTTCATTTGAAAATATTGGCGCTTACCATTTTTTATCAGCGAATCTGACAGGGAGCGGACAACCACAGCGATTGGATGGCTTAGCAATCACAGCCAATCTGTTCCATTTGTTGCGTGTACAACCTGTATTAGGCCGGCTATTTTCTTCAAAAGAAGATTTACCGGAATCATTGACAGAGTTACTGATTAGCTATGGCCTTTGGCAATCAAACTTCGCAGGAGATCCACGCGTAATTGGTATGACGGTTCGATTAAACAACGAACCTTACGTCATTGTTGGAGTCATGCCAAAAGATTTCCATTTTCCAAATACGACAGCAGCAATCTGGACAACGATGAGGCTTTCGTCAGACGACTTAGAAGATCGTAACAATCATTTCTGGCATGTAATCGCCAGATTGAAACCAGATGTTTCGTTAGAAAAAGCACGGGAGGAAATGAGTGTCATCGCTGCCCGGCTTGAAAAGGAATATCCGAAAGAAAACGAGCGGACAGGCGTTACAGTCAATCGTTTGCGAGATCAACTCTCTAACCGGTCGCGATTGCTGATCAAAGTTTTGTTCGGCGCCGCTATTTGTGTTCTTTTGATTGCATGTTCAAATCTTGCAAATTTGTTGTTGGCACGTGGGCTGATTCGTCAAAAAGAAATTGCCGTAAGATCTTCGTTAGGCGCAGGTAAAGAAAGAATCGTCCGGCAGATGCTCACCGAAAGTATGGCCCTTTCGATAATCGGAGGCATTCTTGGTGTACTCGCTGCAAATATCGTACTTCCTCTTCTCACCAAACTCGTTCCACAAACGTTACCGATCGGTGAGCCTACTATCGATTTACGTGTAATGATCTTCGCATTGATTCTAACGGTGATCACAGCAATTACTTTCGGCATTGTTCCTTCTTTACGTGCGCGCGAAGATGATCATGCTAGCGCATTGCGCGAAGGGTCGCGCAGTGGAGTCGGTGGTCACCGAGAACGGCTCCGTTCCGTTCTTGTCATTGCAGAGGTTACTATTTCTGTAGTATTGCTCGTTGGAGCCGGGTTAATGATTCGCGCGCTCTGGCGGGTACAACAAGTCGATCCAGGATTTGAGGCACAAAATGTTTTAACGCTGAGTACGGCATTGCCACTCCCTAAATACAAAAATACCGCAACGCGAGTGCAATACTATTCCCGAGTTTTATCAGAAGTCCGCGAATTGCCCGGTGTAAAGCAGGCGGCCTATATCAGTTTCCTACCCATGGTCATGGGGGGCGGCATTTGGCCCGTAGTTGTTCCAGAACATCCAAAGGATCCTGAGGACCCGGACAATGCAAGTATGCGTTATGTAACACCAGGATTCTTTCAGACTCTTCAGATCCCTTTTCAATCGGGCCGCGACATTCGTGAATCGGATACGCGCGATTCACTTCCAGTTGCCGTTGTAAGCAAATCGTTTGTAGAAAAGTATTGGCCGAACCAGGATCCATTAGGGAAGAGATTTAAGTTTGTATTCGAGGAACGAACAATTGTTGGAGTCGTTGGCGACATCAAAACGCGCGGTCACGAAAGACAAAGTGAACCGCAAGCGTATCTTTCCTATCAGCAAGTTCCGGATGACTCCATCATCGGATATATTCCAAAAGATCTTGTCATCAAAACTTCCCAGGATCCGCTAGCTCTTGTAGCTTCTGTGCGTCAGATCATTCAAAGAGTTGATTCAGAACAGCCAATCTCTGACATCCGGACTTTGGAAGACATTGTAAGTTCAGATACTTCTTCACGTCAGACTCAAGTGTATGCTCTGGGTGCTTTTGCAGCGGCTGCATTTCTTCTGGCAGCGGTTGGAATTCATGGTTTGCTTTCATTTTCAGTCGCACAACGAAGTCAGGAGATCGCGGTAAGAATGGCCGTAGGAGCGCGTCCGACACAAATTCTCGGCATGGTTTTACGTGAAGGTGTCTGGCTTGTTGCAGTTGGTGTTATTGCGGGAGCAGGGCTTGGTTACATTGCTGCCCGCATTATGGAAGGACTGCTTGTGGGAATTAAGCCAGGCGATCTTGTGACATTTCTCGCTTCAATCGGCCTAACAATTTTAATGGCTTTTGCAGGCATCTTGTTACCTGCACTTCGTGCAATTCATGTGAATCCTGCATCCGCAATGCGTGCGGAATAAAGATTAACCACAGAGTCCGCAGGGCACGCAGGCATCTTGCCTTAAGAATATTCGGTGTTCTCCGTGACCCGTCGGTTAAAATTCGTATTACTATGGCGCGACGATGATCGGCACATCTAACCGGCGCGCCTCGTCGTTCAAAGGCTTTAATGAACTCTCACTCAATTGTTTCCATTCCGCTTCAAAGCTTTCAAGCTCTTTTTTCTGGGCAGCAAAAACTTCACGCACACCCTGAACAGGCGCCGTGTCGCCTTCAACAACAAATGAATAAAGCGGCGAAAGTCTTGAATACAATTTAGCGCCGCCTTTCATTGCTAAAATGTCATAGACAACTTCTGCTTTCGGATTGTGAATCTTCTCTTCAAAGGCATTTAATTTTCCAACTAAACTTTCAGAATCTTTACTTAACTGCGCTGCATTTGAATTCGATTTCAACAGTTCATTACGGTTCTGCAACTGACTTCGCACTGAACGAACGCTACGAACAATTTTTGTGACACGTCCCATTGCATCCCGCACCTCAAGTGCAAATGCGGTCTGAGCTTGGTATTCTTCAGGTGACATTGAAACCCGCGGATCAGCCACGACCTTTAATGGAGCCGTCAACGATTTTCCATCAACGTTTAACTTGACTGTATAGGAACCTGGAGGAGCAATTGGTCCTTCGGTCGGATCGCCCCAATCGATTTTTGCGTTCTCAATTAAATCGGCTCCTTCATAGTTCAAATCCCATGAAACTATTTGAATCCCTTTTTCTTTTGAAATCGCTGCGTTCTTTGCAGCTTCTTCTTCTTCTTTTAATTCATCTGAAGATCCAACTACGGGCTTTGGTTTGCTGCTGAAGCTTTTGATTAAACGATTTTGTGAATCAAAAATTTCGATAGTGACATCACCTTTTGAAGGTTCTTTAAGCCAGTAGTAGATCAGTGTGCGTCCCGAAGGATTATCACCAGTCCATTTATCGCTGCGCACGCTGTCGTATTGCCAGCGAATTGCATCCCCAGATGTAAAAAGGTGCGACTCCGATGAAGCAATTGCAGAATCCATTTCGCGCAGACACATTCAAATGATCGAGGATCCAGATCGAATGTCCCATCGTGCCAACAACCAGACTGTTATCTTTAACAGCCAGATCATGAACAGCCACTGTTGGTAAATTGAGCTTTAACGATTTCCAATTCTCTCCACCATCTGTTGAATAAGCGACGCCCCTTTCTGTACCTATATATAGGATGTTCTTTTTGAGTGGATCCTCTCTGACAGAATGCAGGTAAATATCCTGAGGAAGATCGGAATCGAGGCGCTTCCAGTTTTTTCCAAGATCGGTGGTTTTATAGAGATACGGTTTGGTGTTATCCAATCGGTGTGCATCGACAACGACATAAGCTGTATTTGCATCGTAGCGGGAAGGCTCGATGATGCTGACCGTTCCCCATTCAGGAAAGCCGGGCATTGCTTTCGTGACATTGGTCCAATTTTGTCCGTCATCTGTTGTGACGTGTACAAGACCATCATCACTGCCGGTCCAGATCAATCCTTTTTGCACAGGCGATTCAGCGATCGCAAAAATTGTGCAATAAAATTCGACTCCTGTGTTGTCACCAGTAATCGGTCCACCTGACCATTCCTGTTTGGATTTATCATTTCGCGTTAGATCTGGACTGATCGCTTTCCAGGTTTTGCCTTTGTCATCAGTTCGAAAAACAACATTCGCGCCGTGATAAACAACTTTTGGATTGTGCGGTGAAACTGCGATCGGTGCAGTCCATTGAAATCTGTACTTCAAATCTTCAGCGCCATGTCCTGATCCATTTTCAGGATATGCACTGATGTTGTAAGACTGACGCGTTCGATGATCGTAAACTGAAATGTAGCCAAGATATTCACCCGCATACACAATATTTGGATCAGAGGAATCGGAAACGACATGTCCTGCTTCACCTCCGCCAACTGTGTACCATTCTGCGGTTCGAATACCGCGATTCGTAAGACTTCTGCTTGGACCTTGTGCTGTTCCGATGTCCTGTTGAGCGCCGGCAACGTGAAATGGAACGCGATTATCAGCCGTCACGTGATAAAACTGACCTAACGGTAGAGACGGTGCAGACCACGTTTCGCCACCGTTTAATGAAATATCAACGCCGCCATCATGGGCTGTAATCAATCGCTTTGGATTTTTCGGATCGATCCACATATCATGATGATCCCCATGACTGAATCCTGAAATAATTTCCCAGGTGACGCCGCCATCGATACTTTTCAGCATCGGAACATTCGGTGCCCAAATCTCATTCGGATTTGTTGGATGGACAGTTAGAGTTGTGTAATACCATGCGCGCTGCCGCAAGAGCCGATTCGCAGTGGCTTTCGTCCAATTTTCACCACCATCATCAGAACGGAACAATCCGCCTTGCTCTGCTTCAATCAGTGCATAAACGCGGCGGCTGTCAGAGGGAGCAACTGCGACGCCAACTCTTCCATAAATTCCATCAGGCAGGCCATTTCCCTGAAGTTGTTTCCAGGTATTTCCACCATCTTTAGAAACGTATAAACCACCGCCAGGACCTCCGCTTGTTAATGACCATGGAGTTCGCCGCGCTTGCCACATTCCTGCGAAGATAATGTTGGGGTTGTTTGGATCGATTGCGACATCAGATGCGCCAGTGTTTTCATCTTTCTTCAAAACTTGTTGCCATGTTTTTCCACCGTCAGTAGTTCTATATATGCCGCGTTCAGGATTAGGGCCAAACGCATGACCCAGAACAGCGGCAAATGCGATCTGCGCATTGGTAGGATGAACGGCCATTGTTCCAATCTGCCCTTCTTGTTTCCAAACATGAGTCCATGTCTTTCCTGCATCACTCGTTTTATAAATTCCATTTCCAGCAGCAACATTTCCGCGAATGTTTGCTTCGCCTGATCCGGCGTAAATTACATTTGCATCGGATGGCGCAATTGCGAGTGAACCCATTGAAGATACAGTCTGATCACCAGAAATACATTTCCATGTAGACCCGCCATCTGTTGATTTCCAGATGCCCGCTGATGCGGCCGCAAAATAATAGACTGAAGGATCGCCTGGAACTCCGGCACCTCGCGAAACACGTCCACCCCACGCAGGACCGATTGAACGATACTTAAGCCCTTTCAGTTCGGGCTGATCTTTCAGTTCTGCTGCTTGTATTGAAAAAGCAATTGCACTGATGAATAGAATTAGGATTGCTGAAAATTTGCGGACTGCAGTAGGCATGGTGCGGCCCTCCATGTTTTTTGTAGATGCCAAGTTTACCATCGAGTTGGAGAGTTCCGAACGTATAGCCCCCGGCGTATGCCGGGTTTGGTTTTCGGAAGCAGACCGCCCGCTTCAAGCGGGCGAAAGACTATTTATTAGGAATACTCTTACGCCCGCCTTCGGCGGGCTTGATCATTGGATGAATCCTTATCCCCCGGCTCGCGCCGGGGGCTAGAAAGACACTAAGAGGTGAGGAATTCTTCGCCGCGGCGGATGATTGAATCGTGATCCTCCGGCCCTTCCTGATTAGTCAGCAATTCTACGGTTCGATCACGAAGCAATTGCTCCATTCGTGGATTTCCAAGCTCTTCCCATTTTTCTAAACTAATCCGTGGAAAGATTCCCTGAAAATATGCATTTTGATAGACAGCTAATGTTGATTCGGACATTAAAAAGTGTCCATTTTCTTGCATTTCATAGATGATCTCATCAGCACCAACAGATTTAACATCAACTGGAAATCCTTGTGCAAAAAAACGTGCTTGTGCAATCACTTCATTCGCGTACACAGTTTGTGTGGGCATATAAACTTTAGAATTCAAACCGCTGCCTACGAACGGAGCCAACCCGCATTTACCCATCAAACTTGTAAGATGATTTGTCCAATTTGTGCCAGCTGCAAGTAAATCTGCGCTCCAACCTTCTCCGCTTCCGGATGTTCCTGCATGTGGAATTCCATAATGCGCCATCATTTCTGCGCATCCAAGGTTGATCAGAAAACTTTGCATCTCCATAAAATCAACCATCGTTTTCATATCAAAATAGGCAGGCAAACTTCCACAGATAATTGGCGCTCCTTCTTTTGCGAGTTGACTCAAAACGACACCAGAAAGAAGTTCGGCATTTAAGAATGTCAACGCGCCGGCAGGAGTGATTGGAGTAGACATCCCTGCCATTCCATAGTTAGAAAAAATCGCAGCAATTCCATGCTCAATTGAATCAAGAAGCTTATCTGAGGTTCCTTCATTAATTTTGAGCGGCGTCACCGGGTTCAAATATGGAATGATAAACGGCCGTGTTCCAACGTCTCCATGAATATGTTCAAGTAATTGAAGCACACGTGGAAAAAGTTTTTCATCGGAAATCAAAAGCACAAGCGGCTTCGTAGAATTTGCAACCATTTCAAGCACAGCATATAAATCCGCAACTTGAGGGGGCATATCGCGCAGTACCCCAAGAGTTGAGATGACATCATATTCGGACAGAGACTGCGCCAGCCGGACTCCCATTTCCATATTTTTTCGCGTAAATTGAGTTACCTCATCAGTCAAAGGATCCTGGTAAAAAAGATTGGTTACACCATTGCCAAATCTTGTTTTGCCCTCTCCCAGCGAAAATACTTTTTCGCCAAGCCTGTTGTAGACATCATATGTAGAGGGTGCAGCTTTTATTGCCCATTCAACGACGTCGCGTTTGAACTTTACGCGAATATCATCAATCATGATGCTGTCTTTTGCCTTTGCATAAACGGCTCGAGCGCGCTCGGATTCGACAATCATTCCAGTATGTTCGAGGACTTTTAATGAGCCTTCATGAACGAGCTGAATCTGTTCCGGAGTCAAAAGACTCAAAGTAGGCCGCGCTGCAGCAGAATCTAATCATTTGATGTTCCATTATAGTTCAGGATCTTTATTCTTCCCGGCACAAATAATCATCATGATTTCTTCTCTTCTTTGAATAGGTGAAAAATTTCGAGGAGAAAACATATGAGAATCAATAAGTTCCTATCGGCCACCATGGTGGCAGCGTCTCTATTTTTCTGTTCTTATGCGTGGGCTGCGTGCCCGTCGGGCATGGTGCAGTCAGGATCCATCTGTGTTGATCAGTACGAGGCAAGTTTGTGGAAAATTACAAACGAACGATGTATTCAAAAGATCCAAAAGGGAAAAGTAATAGACCTTGAGGATTGCGGGGCTGTGCAGGTTGGTATTAACGGAGTTGACTACACCGATGCACAATGTCAATTTAACGGAGCCGGATGCAAGAACATATTTGCGTTGTCTCTTCCTGGTGTGATTCCGGCCCGCTCGATAAACTACTTCATTGCTGCGGCAGCGTGCCGCAATTCGGGCAAGCGCATGTTGACCAATGCGGAATGGCAAGCGGCAGCATTAGGAACTCCTGATCCTTGGCCGCAAACTGATCCTGCAAACGAATGCAATCTTGAAAGCCCGACTATTGCACTCACTGGATCCCGCAGCAAATGCAAATCTGACATAGAGGCCTATGACATGGTTGGAAACGTAATCGAATTTGTTGGAGATTGGGGTCCGCTTGCTACGGCAGGCACAAACTGGGATGTTTTCATTCCGGGGTTTGGTGGCGATAGCAGTAATATGGGTGGCGCGCCAAATGGAACGGTTTACGGACTCCCAGGCACAACACTGAGAGGTGGCAGCTTTGCGATTGTACCCAACAGCGGAGGAACCGGAGAGCGTGCAGGCGTTTATGCAATCGATCAGAATGGAGCTCCTAATAGCATTGGTGATGCATCAGCGGCTGGTTTTCGTTGCGGAAAATAGGGCCGTGGGGGCGGGTCTAAGACCCGCCCTAATGAAACGAGTATACTTAGGAGGACGAATACTTCCCCAAACATGGAAGCCCAAAAACAAACTAGCGAATCCATCACGTCCCAAGGTGCTCACGATTGCAGCATCAAGATTTATTGGATCAATTCCTTAGGAATTGAAGAGCATGAATTCGATGAAATAAAAAAACTAATCGATCGAGAGGATGGTTTTCTTTGGATCGACATTCGCGAATGTAATAACGAAGCTGCTTCACTTTTGACAGACGTATTTCGCTTTCATCCACTTGCGATTCAGGCTTGCCGTGAACCAACTCATTTGCCAAAAGTACATGCCTATACGGACTATTTTTTCATTGCCTTGCAAATTCCTGAGCTCGGCTCTGATGATCACATTCATCTTTTGGAAATAGACCAATTCCTTAGTAGAAAATACATCGTTACGATTCATGAACCGGGAAGTCAAAACGTAACACTAGAGGCTTCGCTTAAAAGTACTGAAACTGCATTACAGCGAATGAAATCCGGACGGCTCAAGCCGAAACTTCCTGCAGAGTTGTCCTATTCAATCGTTTCTTCTATAGCGCGCCGGATAGAACATCTAGTTTCTGAACTTGCCGGCAAAGTAGAGACGTTGGAACAAAATGTGATTGAAGGACATATTGGTGATCCCGAAAAACTCCTCGAAACTATGTTTCACCTTCGCCATGAGCTTTTAACTGTTCGAACGGTGGTAGCTCACAGCCGAGAAGGTTATTCAAGAATTGTTTCGCTTTCACCAAGGCTTATGTCCGTTGAAGAAAGACCTTTTCTTATAGATCTTGTGGATCAATTTGATCGCATCCGAAGCCTCACCGAAGGTGAACAACAATTCTTGCAGGGCGTCATCGACTTTTACCAGAATCGCACAATTACAAAGCTGAACATCGCAATGGAACGATTAGCATTAATAACGGTTTTGCTCCTTCCTGTCACAGCAATTGCATCGATTTACGGGATGAACATCATCGTAAATCAGGAAACTCAGCCACTTCATCTGATTGCGGTCCTTGTGGTGATCTTATTGCTCATGACTTTTGTATTTCGATGGGCGAAACGTCAGGGCTGGTGGTAAATCTTTGCGACTCTGCGGTGAAAATTCCAGAATCGGATTGGGAATGGCCGCGCTTGGTCGTCCTGGTTATATCAATATTGGTCACGCACAGGATTTTCATGGAAATTATGATCCTGAAGCAATGGAAAAGCACGCTCACAGTGTTCTTGATTTTGCATGGGAAAGAGGGATCCGTTATTTTGATGCAGCACGATCTTACGGAAAGGCGGAAAAATTTTTAGGCTCATGGCTTGGCAACAAAAAGATCGATCCAAAAGATGTTACCGTAGCATCAAAATGGGGGTATACATATACAGCTGACTGGGAAATCAACGTTGATAAACATGAAGTGAAAGACCACTCTATTGAACGTTTGTTAACTCAGTCGCAGGAAAGCAAATCAATTCTTGGGAATCATCTAGACATCTACTACATTCACTCCGCAACGCAAGAAACTCGAGTACTCGAAAACAAAGAAGTTCTTGAGCAATTATTCAAATTGTCACATCAAGGAATTGCAATCGGCCTCACTGTGAGCGGAAAAGATCAGGCCGAAACAATCAGTCAAGCACTCGAGGTTCAATTCAGCGGTGTTCCACTTTTTAAATGTATTCAAGCAACCTGGAACATATTGGAACAATCAATAGCTAACGTTCTTCAGAAAGCTCATGATCAAGAAGTTGGAATCGTAATCAAAGAAGCACTTGCAAATGGAAGACTGACTGATCGCAACTATGACCCGAAATTTGCAGTGAAAAGAAAGATTCTGGAAAATGAAGCTGCACGCTTGAAGACATCGATTGATGCGCTTTCAATAGCAGCAGTCCTTGCACAACCCTGGGCCGATATTGTTTTGAGCGGCGCTACAACGATCGACCAGCTTCAATCCAATCTCAAAGCTTTAGAAGTCCAACTTGATGAACGTGCCCTGGCAACGCTCCTTTCATTTGAGGAGAGTCCGTATGACTATTGGACTTATCGCTCCGCAATGCCATGGAACTAACATGAATCTATGAGTTGCGATAGAATATTCCTCGATACCAGGACAAGTGAACGCATCCGGATCTAAGAACGGATGTGGAAACAGAAGAAGAAGTCATTTAATTTTCTTCGGAGGGAACAGCCAATGATCAAAATTCATCCCGTTACGATTGAAAAAACTCTGAGGCAAGCCATCCCATTGTTTTTAATGGCGCTGCTGACAGTAGGAATCTTGCTCGTGCCAATCACGATTACCATGGCACAGGAGAATCAAACTGAAGAGGAACAAACAGAAGAAGAAAAACAGGCTGAAGAAGCGCTGGAAGAGGAACCAGTTTCAGAAGAAATTACAGTTACTGGCACACGTGTTGAAGGACGCGTTGCCACTGAAACGACTGCACCGGTGGATATTATCGATAGAACCACCCTTGAGAGTACTGGCGCGACGGAAGTTGGTAAGGCACTTCAGCTGCTTGCACCTTCTTTTAATTTCTCAACAACGTACATCAGTGATGGTACCGATATTATTCGTCCAGCCACGTTGCGTGGTTTGGGTGCGGATCAAGTGCTGATACTGATTAATGGAAAGCGTCGTCATCAACAATCGTTGTTGAATGTTCAGCAGACGATTGCGCGCGGATCGGCAGGCACTGATATCAATGCAATTCCGCTCTCGGCCATTGATCACATCGAAGTACTGCGCGATGGCGCAGCAGCACAGTACGGATCCGATGCAATTGCAGGCGTTATCAACATCATTCTTAAAGATGGTGTTGATGGTGATGCTGTCTTCGAAACCGGCCAAACGTATGAAGGTGATGGCGAAATTGTGACGGCCGGTGTGAATAAAGGATTTCGAGTTGGTGAAGATGGTGTGATTAATGTGACTGGTGAATACCGCGATCGCGGTGAAACAAACAGAGCGGGGCCGGATCTTTTACGTGTTTCTCCACCTGAGGTAACACAGCGCATTGGCGATCCAGATGCAGAAGATGGCTATATATGGCTCAATGCAAAGATACCTGCCGGTGACGGTGAATTATATGGATTCGGAGGCTGGTCACGCCGGGAAGGAAACTCTTCAGGATTTTTCCGAACGTCAGGAGACGGCCGCACGATTCCTTCAATCTATCCTGACGGATTTTTGCCAACGATTATCACGCAGCCAACCGATATTTCTGCGGTATTCGGGTACAAAGGTGACATTAACGAAGATTGGAGTTATGACGTCTACTACAACTACGGACAAAACAAATTCAAATTCCGTGAAGAAAACACTGCCAATGTAAGCTGGTTTTTCGAACCGTTGGATCCGAATAATCCAACAGGACCTCGTTTTGAAGAAACTCCGCTGGAATCAGATACAGGTACCCTTGAATACGGAATGCAAAATATCGGAGTTGATTTTACAAGCAAGTTTGATTGGTTAGGCGATGAAAGTCCGTTCTTTCTGGCAACTGGTTTTGAATGGCGACAGGATAGTTACCAGATTGAAGAGGGTGATCTCGCTTCCTATTCTTATGGCCGTACCAATAACCGCGACATCATAATTCTGGATCAGACTGGCGCAATTGCACAGCCCGGTGCGCAAGGATTTCCGGGGTGGTCACCTGCTGAAGCTGTTGATGAAAGCCGCAGCAATACGGCTCTCTACATTGATGTAGAAAAACAGCTTCACAAAATATTCCTTCTTGGCGCTGCAATACGGTGGGAAAACTATTCTGATTTCGGAAATACAGTAACAGGTAAATTTTCCGCTCGTGTAAATTTCGCTCCAGAGTTTGCTCTCCGCGGTACTATCTCGAATGGTTTTCGAGCGCCTGGCGTTCAACAAGCATTTTATAGTCAACGCTCTACAAACCTCAATTCTGCAGGCGTTTTGACCGACACTTTAACTGCGCTTCAAGGTGGAGAACTAACGAGATCATTTGGAATTCCGGCGCTTGAAGAAGAAACTTCGGTAAACTATTCGATTGGAATCGTTGCTAAACCAACTGAACGCTTCAGAATTACGGTTGATTTTTTCCGGATCGATATTGATGATCGCATCATCTTTTCGAGCAACATACAACCCGAACCTGAATCAGCATGCGCAACTCCGGCGGGCTGTCCGATCCGAAATCTTCTGGATCCATTCGGCGTAGGCCAGATTCTGTTTTTTACGAATGCAATTGACACAGAAACTACTGGCGTCGATTTCGTTGCTCTATATGATTGGCAAGTTAGTGATAATGCAGTGCTAGCGCTGGAAGGAGCCTTCAATTTTAATAAAACTGAAGTTACCGATCGGCGTTCACCATCAGCAATCCTTCCTGCACCGGTATTGTTTGATCAGGCTCAGATCACACTGATCGAAGAAGGACAACCCCAACAGCATCATCTTCTTTCCGGTACGCTGTTATCAGGTTCATGGAGAGCGAACTTACGCTTCAACTACTTCGGTGGAGTTGCCGGCGAAGGATTCACCGGAATTAAACAGGAGTGGGGCGGAAAGTGGCTGACCGATGCTTCAGTTGGCTATCAGTTCTCAAATGGCCTGCAAATCACAGGCGGTGGATTGAATATTTTTGATGTATATCCCGATGAATGGAGTCTGGCGGCTGGTTCTCCTTTCCCAGAGCTCGGGTTCATCTACGGTTGGGAAACTTTGCCATTCGGAATCAATGGAGCTTCGTACTACGTTCGAGTAGGCTACAAATTCTAATCTTGCAGGGGCGGGTCTTAGACCCGCCCCTACTGTTCCCCGCTATTTTTTATCCAACCACCTGAGGCATTTTGCTTAATTTGCCGAGTCGCCTATTCTAGAAAGGCAATGCCCAGCAAAAAGCTTAACGCAAATCCTGATTGGCTCGCCGGTTCGGGCGAAATGTTTGAACGAATCCTTGCGAAAGACTGGTCAAAAAATCCACTTGGCTCTCGCGAAGTATGGCCTCAATCTTTAAGAAGCGCTTTAAACATGATGTTGGGTTCCAGGTATCCCATGTTTGTATGGTGGGGTCCTGAGTTAATCAACTTTTACAATGATGCATATATTCCAGTGCTTGGTGCAAGGCATCCTGAAGCTTTAGGAAGATCTGCACCAAAGATTTGGTCTGAAATTTGGGATGTTATCGGACCTCAAACCAGGCAAGTTCTTCAGTCAGGCCAGGCAACATGGAGCGAACAACAGCTACTTGTACTGGAGAGATACGGATACACGGAAGAAACGTATTTCACTTATTCTTACAGTCCTATCCGTGATGATGAAGGTTCTGTAGCTGGTGTCTTTTGTGCTTGTACAGAAGAAACCAAACGAGTGCTCGGAGAACGACGGCTGCGCACTCTTCGCGAACTTGCGTCGAACACTTCAGGAACTCGGAGCATTCAAGAAGCATGTGATGCGGCGATTCAATCTTTATCGAACAGTTTCGATTTATCTTTTGCCACAATCTATCTCTGTTCAGAAGAACGAGCTACCCTTAAAAAAATTGCTGGCACTCCCGCTTTCGATTTACCAGAAAAAATGGAACTTCAGAAAAATATTCCTGTTGAGGAAATGATATGTCCTGTGAGCCGCGTCTTTCACACAGGACGCCCTGAGATTCTTAACGACTTCGCAGAAACATACGGAAACCATCAAGCGAAATACTGGCCTGAACTGATTAGCAAGGCTGTCATACTGCCCATTACACAACCTGCACGAAAAGATCCAGTGGGTGTGATATTCACTGGAATTAGTCCACGCCTCGCAATGAATGAGCAATATGAAGGCTTTCTGAATTTAGTTGCCGGGCAGATTGCCACTGCGATTGCCAATGCGAGTGCTTTGGAAGCGGAACATAAAAGATCCGAAGCACTGGCAGAGTTAGATGCCGCCAAAACAATTTTCTTTAGCAATATTAGTCACGAATTCCGGACGCCTTTAACGTTGATGTTGGGTCCGCTTGAAGACATCATCAATCGAAAAACATCTGATTCTGATGAACTGGATTCAGTTTATCGAAACGGATTAAGGCTGCTGAAGCTTGTCAATGCTTTGTTGGATTTTTCTCGCATTGAAGCTGGGCGAATGAAAGCGAAATATGAGCTCACTGAACTAGGTACGTTTACAACCGATCTTGCCAGTGCTTTTCGTTCAGCGGTAGAAAAAGCAGGACTTCGTTTTGTAATCGATTGCCCTAAACTTTCCCGCCTCATATATATAGACCGCCAAATGTGGGAGCAAATTGTACTGAATCTCATATCAAATGCGTTCAAGTTTACATTTGAAGGCCAACTTGATGTGACCCTGGTGGAGAAAGATGATTCTGCCGAGTTAGTAGTTCGTGATACCGGAGTCGGTATTTCACCTCAAGATATCCCGCGAGTGTTTGAACGATTTCAGCGAATAGAAGGTGTAAACGGAAGAAGTTTTGAAGGTTCAGGAATTGGGCTTGCGCTTGTTAATGAGTTGGTCAAAATTCATGACGGATCTATAAGTGTTGAAAGCTCCCCAGGCGTTGGCACTGCTTTTCGTGTTTCCATTCCAATCAAAGAAAAACGCGATTCAGAAAACATCGTTTCGAATACAAACACGGCTTCGATATCGATGAAGAGTCAAGCATTTGTTGAAGAAGCACTTCGCTGGCTTCCAAATGACGAACAAATGACGTCTGAAATTTCGCCAGAGTATCTCAAGAATGTTTCCATAATTCATACTGTTCAAGCAGGTGACAAAAAACCGCGAGTTTTGATTGCGGATGATAACGCAGATTTACGGATCTACCTCCGCCATTTACTTGGCACCGCGTATGAAATCGAAACGGTCTCGAACGGAGAAGCAGCTCTTGCTGCTATAAAAAATAAGCTGCCTGACTTATTGATTACAGATGTGATGATGTCCCACATGGACGGAATTCAACTTCTCCGGCACTTACGATCAAATCCAGATACACAACTACTACCGATTATTATGCTTTCTGCGCGCGCAGGAGATGAACCAAGAATCGAGGGATTAGCAGCAGGTGCGGATGATTATGTGTTCAAACCATTTTCAAGCCGGGAGTTGATCGCGCGTATCAACGCACGCCTTGAAATCTCAAAAATCCGCCAACAAGCTGAAGAATCACGCATCCATAATATGCGACAGCTTTTTTTGATTACAGATTCGGCCCCGATTTACCTTGTTCATTGCGATATTGAAAAAAAATATAAGTTCGTTAATAAACCATATGCCGAACGATTCGGATTGACCCCGGAACAAATCATAGGCAAATACCTCTGGGAAATTCTTGGAAAAGAGGCCTATTTGAGTATTGAAAAATATGTTGATCAAACTCTAAAGGGCAAACCTGTACAGTTTGAGCAAAGTATTCCTTTTACGGAATTAGGGAATCGTTTTGTGTACGCCTCTTATGCTCCGGAATTCAATGACAATGGAGAAGTTATTGGACTCGTAGGCGCCATAACGGATATTACGGATCGAAGGCTTCAAGAAATGAATCAGCTATTCATGCTGAAAGTGACTTCGAATATTCGCGAAGCAACTGATGTCAATGATCTATTTCAGACCGTTCCACAAATGATTGGAGAATATTTAAATGTATCTCGGTGTTTTTTTAATGAAATAGATCACGACTCAGATACCGCCGCAATTCATTATGACTATTTCTCAAGACAATTAACTTCTTTGGTAGGGACAGTAAAACTATCAAGTTATTCTCAAATTAGCAGAGCAGAAATCGAACGAGGAAAGACAATAGTCAATTGCGATACACGTAATGATCCTCGTACCGCAGCATTATTCGAGACCGCATACGGGCCGGATCGCATTGGCGCATACATCGCAGTCCCTCTGATGCGTGAGGAGAGATGGACCTCCACTTTTTGGGTCAGTGTTGAATTCGCACGGTTATGGAAAGATTGGGAAGTGAGCGTGATTGAAGCAGCGGCTGAAAAGACATGGTTAGCAGCCGAAAAACTGAGAAGTGAACAGAAACTCAGTCAGCTTCTCTTGCAAGAACAAAACTTGCGGGTCAAGCTGGAAAAATCAATCCGCATGAAGGATGAATTCCTTGCCACTCTTTCACACGAACTCAGAACACCTTTAAATTCCATTCTGGGTTGGGCACATATTTTGCGGACAAAGCAGACAAATACCGATGAACGAAATGCAGCTGTTGAATCAATCTACATGAGCGCAAAAAATCAAGCTCAAATCATAGATGATTTGTTGGATGTTTCACGAATCATCATTGGGAAAATGAGCATCAGGCCCGAAATTGTGAAACTTTCAGAAACGATCCTGGGAGCGATTAATATTGTTTCTCATGCGATCAATGCAAAAAATATTGAACTCACTATTGACTTTGAAGACGGAACAGAAGCTCTGTCATTAGAAGCGGATCCCAGAAGATTACAGCAGATCTTGTGGAATCTCCTTTCGAACGCTGTTAAGTTCACTCCCATCGGTGGAAATATCACAGTGAAAGCAAGGCGTTCCGAATCCGAAGTACGGATAACAATTCAAGATACTGGTTCAGGTATACATCCTGAATTTTTGCCATTTGTTTTCGAACGATTTCTGCAAGCTGACAGCAGTTCCACGCGAAAATTCGGCGGGTTAGGATTAGGACTTTCGATTGTAAAACAGCTGGTTGAACTTCACGGCGGAAAGGTAACAGCCGAGAGCCACGGTGAAGGCTCAGGAGCAACCTTTACTGTGTTCCTCCCGCTGATTCATCAAAGAGCAAATAGTTCTGTGATCTGGGTTGACTCTCCAAGAATTACTAAAAATGAATCGATAGGAGCAACTAGTCTTGCACTTTCAGGCGTACGTGTCCTCGTAATCGATGATGATCGGAATACATTGCAATTAATGGAAACGATTTTTAACAAAGCCGATGCAGAAGTTGCCGCACATGATACAGCCCGCAAAGCTCTAAAGCTTCTGAAAGAATGGGATCCGGATGTAATCATTTGTGACATAGCAATGCCTGATGAAGATGGTTACTGGTTTGTCAAACAGCTACAATCATTAGAAAATTTCAAAAAGGAAATCCCTGTAATTGCCCTGACTTCAGAGGCATCAAATCTAGATAGAGAACGTGTTCTTTCTTCAGGTTTTCAAATGTTTGTATCCAAACCGGTTGAACCTGATGAATTATTGCAGACAGTAAAGGCATTAATAAGCGTTGATAAGTTTAAATCTGTAAACCCTGAGCCAACAACCTTAAAGCAAAATCCGTTTTTAGCAGGCAAGAAAATTTTGTTAATTGAAGATGATTTACTTTCTGCAGAAATGTTTCGCATAACGCTCGAGCGTGAAGGTTTAGAGTGCCGATCGGCGAGTAAATCTTCTGAAGCCCTAAACGTTTTAAAGGAATGGATTCCAGACATCATTATTTCGGATGTTGGACTTCCTGAAGAAGATGGTTATGCATTGATTAAAAGAATTCGAGCATTACCCGAGGTTCAGGAAGCACGAGTTCCTGCTATTGCCCTGACGGGTTATGGGTTGGATGATGGCGACAGGGCAATTGCTGCAGGTTTTCAGCTTTATCGAAGTAAACCGCTCGAACCCGATGCACTCGTTGCATTAGTAACCGACCTGTTAAAACACCATCAATGAAGTAATTTAGTCTTGCTTGCGATGGGTTTCGATACCGGGAATGCCATGAGCCATTATCAAACTGGAGAGTATTTCCACTTCTGCAATCACAATCGTGGAACTGTCGGGAGAGATTGTAAACGTATCGATCTTTCGGTCTGCATCGGATCCTGTTAACTTGCGCCGTGAAGTATGAGTATCTTTTCCCGGAATGAAATCCTGTGCAAATAATCCCCAGTTGCCTTTGTCATCTTCATCAATAAATACAATCGATTTTCCATCGGGCATCCAGCGCATCCTTCCACCTACACGATCCCGGTTGCTGACTTTGATTTCAAAAGGAACTTCAGCGCCTGTTGCAATTTCCACAACACGTTCGTAAGTAAAACTGTCATTGAGCGATTGTTTGTAAAAACCGTAACTCGCATAACGTCCATCTGGCGAAATTTCAGGCCACTGCGTCAATCCTGCTGCAATACGAGTAGCACCGGATCCATCAAGTTGAATCTTCCAGATTCCACGAACCTTCAGGTCTGGGTTATAGGAGTTATAAACAATCCATTTTCCATCGGGTGTCATTCCGGGATTTTCCGCATCAACTCCATCTTTTGTCACCTGACGCGCGCCGCTTCCATCAGTGTTTGCCATCCAGATCTCAAAATGCCCGCCACGATTAGAACTCCACAAAATGTGTTTTCCATCCGGACTATAGGAAGGATCCCAGTCTCCTGCTGCATCTTCAGTGATTCGTCGCAATGCGAGCGATTCCGTGGATACTTCCCACAGATCAAGATTTGCGGCCATGTTTGAAGAAAACAGAATACGGCTTCCATCCGGAGAATAAACCGGCTGACGGTTGCAACTATTTCCGCGTGTAAGCCATGATGAGCCTGCACTTTCCTCTTTGCCACTGAGCATGATTTTGCGCAAGTTTTCTCGCAAAGATGCAGAATGCATGACGATGCTGCCTTTTCCAGCAATATCCATAATTTCGCCAGCCGACTGTGCCCAGAAAACAGGTTTCCGTTTGCCGGTTTCTACATCATGCAGGAATAGCGTGCTGTCACCGCGCAATTGAAACAAAGCGACACCTGTTTCGGGAATGAAATACGCGATCTGATTTTTGGTTCCAGTCCAAACTGCAGATGTAGGCCAGTTGTAAGAAGAGAGGGTCCACTGTGTTTTCTTATTCTGAACATCGATTAACGCAATCGCGTCCCTGCTTCCATAATTTCCTTGAATAATTACAGTTGCAACCAAATAGCGTCCGTCCGGAGACCAGCGCAAGGACTGGAGTTGACGCTCTTTAATTACGGCGATTTCACGAAGACCCGATCCGTCTGGTTCTATGACATAAAATTCTGAATCTGGATTTCCTTGTGAAGCTTTCCACCGGATAAATGCAATTTCTTTTCCATCCGGGGACCAATCAGCACTTCTTACATCATCAATTATCTTTCGCTCTTCACCGCCTAATACAGGCACGCGAAATAGTGATGCTGCAGATCCTTCGTTTCGAATAAACAGCAATACTGAACCATCAGGAGAAAATCGCGGCAAGTCGTCCGGACCGGAAGTAATTGCAACTTCGTTTCCGCCTTTGAGTTGTTTGAGCCAGATACGCGGTATCCCATCGCGATCCGATCGAAAAGCAACCAGTTGTCCATTGGAAGAGACTGTTGGAGAAGAGTCCGATCCAGAATATGTGAGAGTCCGGAAGACAGCGGGGTTTTGGGAAGGTGTGCGGGTAAGCCAATATGTGAGAGCTGCCCCTGCTGCAAGCGCCATTAGAATAACAAAAGGAAACATCAGGCTACGCTTCGATTTGGTTGCCTGCAATGATTGAGCCGCATCGGAGGATGAAGTAATTTCTGCGAAATGATCGCGCAGGCTTTGCAGATCGCGCGCGAGATCGCGGGTCGAGGCGTAACGCTCATCCGGATCTTTTGCCATGCAACGTTCAATGATCCACCGCAATGGTCCAGGAACTACAGGAGCGATTGAAGAAACAGGTTCTGCCTGATCGCGAATAATGGAAGTCATTGTTTCGACAGCAGTATTTTTTGAAAAAGGTCGACTGCCTGTGACCATCTCGTACAAAATGGATCCAAACGAAAATTGATCCGATCTGAAATCGACACTTTTTCCGGCTGCTTGTTCAGGCGACATATAAGCCGCGGTGCCAAGCACCAATCCTGCGCTTGTTTGCGTTTGTAAAGTGGAAACTTCCATCGATGGTTTCGTGAGCTTTGCCAATCCAAAATCCAAAATCTTTAGAAAACCGTCTGTAGTGATCATTAAATTTTCAGGCTTTAGATCACGATGAACAATCCCTGCTTCATGTGCTTTCGCCAGGGCATCAGCAAACTGTGAAGCGAGTGTAACTACTTTCTTGAGTGGAAGCTTTCCAGCATTAAGAAGTGCCGCCAAAGTTTTTCCCTCAACGTATTCCATGGCGATGTAAGCATTCGAGCCGATGACTCCAACATCATAAATAGTTATGATTGCAGGATGGTTCAGGGCGGATGCAGAACGTGCTTCTTGCTCAAATCGCCGCATCCGTTCTGGATGTGTAGCAAACTCCTCAGGCAGTACCTTGACCGCTACATGGCGTCCCAAGCGGGTATCTTTTGCGCGATACACTTCTCCCATACCGCCTGATCCGATGGAAGATTGAATTTCGTAAGGCCCCAGCCTCTGGTTCGTGGTTAACACCGATGTATTCTACCGCAGAAGATACTATCGAGGGAGAACAGTGAACTACAAATTCTAATCTTGTCCGGCCGGTCTAAGACCCGCAACTCTTTTCTCCAATACCAGGAGCGCGAAAACAATCGTGTAGGAAATTGCTACAATTACCGAAAGAAAATTGTAGCCGACTGCCATACTCGTATATTCCAGAATCCCTCCAACAAAAGCACCGAACAAATTCCAACCAAATAAATGTTCAGCCAAGGGCCTGTCACGAAACGTAATGCTAAAAATAAGATTGGCAAAAAAGATCGGCGAAAATGTAAGCAGCGAAGCTAGCACAAATCGAAGAGCGGAACTCTGAATTTTCAGCAGATTGGATAGCGGATAAATCAACTGTAACAAACACATGACGATTAAAAGGAAGTACGCAAGCTTTAACAGACCGGGACGTGGAAACAGATTCGCAAGATGATTTGCTAGCAGAACAAAAACAAGCACACCTAAAAAGACAAGCGAATTATTCAGCCATGTCGTACCGAATAACAAACTGAACTGAATTACACTTTTTGTCTCCAACAACAAAAAGGCAACTCCCATAAAAAAGAATGCACCTTTGATATAACCGTCGTTAGCCTGATTCTCACCGGTTTTTTTTACAGATCGGCGCAATACAAAACTTAGAATCACCACAAAGACGGCAAGTCCGGCTATAACTTTCAGATAAATAGCTGGAATTCCGCGATGCTTTAAATACAAAAACGGCCAGTCGTCTACGGGAATATCAAGATTCATTTCAGCAGTCTTTGGCGGGGCAACATCAAGATTTGAATCCACAATCATGACCGAAAAATCTGAATTCTTTCTTGTCCGCGTTAACGGATAACGGCCAATACCCGTGTAAGTCATTCTCTCAATTTTTTCCTTGATCCAGGGCAGGCGGTAGAAATTATAAAATACAATGTTGCCATCTTTCTTCAAAAGATTGTACGCAGTTTGCACTGCTTGTTCAGTGAAGATGTAATTCTCCAAACGGAGTTGGGCCATGGGGCTGACTTTTACAAGTGAATCCGTTAGAGCAAAAACGATCAAATCGTATTTTCGCCTGGTATTGGTCATAAAAGCGCGCGCATCATCCACCACCAGATTGACCCGAGGGTCTTTGTACGCTTGTGCAGGATGATATTTTTTCCCAAGACCTGCGATTACAGGATCGATTTCGACAGCATCAACCAACTTTGCTCCAAATATGAGCGCGGTTGCAACGTCATTGCCTGATCCTGCTCCGATCACAAGCACATTTTCAGCCTGTGGACGATTATTCTTCTCTCTGTACCTATAAGGAAGTGCATACAGTGAGTTTGGCAACTCGTTAGGTGAAACCATATTCTGATGGCCAAGTCCGTTCACAAAAATGTGTTGAGTAGGTTTACTAATATATTCAACCTTTTGATACGGAGACCATTTCACTTCAACTACGCCCTTATAAGCACGATCCATTAATAACTGTTGATCTTGTCTATAAACATAAAACGCTGCCACAAGCAGAACGACTACAACTGGAACAACTGTTTTTATCAATGATCCATTAAGAACAATCAAAAATAATGGAATCAAGAGCAGGAACCATATCCAGGCCGGAAGTTGAAACCAGCTCATCGCCATAAATGCAAGAATGCCTGCGCAAGATCCCGAAATGTCGAGCGTATACGCACGAAGCGGCGCAAACTGGCGAAAAAATTTTGCTGTACGTTGAGAAATCAATACGAAAATGGAAATGACGCTAAAGAAAATGATGATGAAAATCAGGTAATCCCAGATTCCGGAGTCATGAGGACTCATTGTGAAGAAAATTTCATTGCCGAGATTTCCGATCCATCGCGAAAAGCCGGGAACGATCGGATGTTTGTAGTAAAGGAGAATTACAAGAAGTCCGAGCACAAAAACAGAAGCCTGAAAAAACCAGGGAGAACGTTCTTCAGAAATGTGCTGATGAAACAGAAAGCCCAACCCCATTCCAATAAAAACGGCCATCAAAACAAGATTGGGAAAGAAGCCCATGTTCCATACGCTGCCTGCTAAATAGCGGATGAGAACCAGCTCCAAAAAAAGGATCAAGAAACCGCAGAAAAACAACCGAACTGCATTACGATTCATAGCGTCTGAACATTGTAGACATGCCTACTCTCGCAATCAAGCAATTCTTGCGGCAAAGCAGGGGGCGTCTCGCTCATTCACCCTCCCATAAAACGTTCCATTTAATTGTCACACTTTGTTAGCTCTCACATAGCGGAGGAACGCACGAATCCTACCTTCGTAATGAATGATTATGAATATCAATGCGATCCCTCAGTTAACAACTCCAACGATTTGCCTGACTGTTGCAACAATTTTCTTTCTTGTTGTGGAACGATTATTTCCTGGAAGGCAATTACCAAAAGTGAAAGGTTGGTACATTCGCGCACTTTTGGTCAACCTCGCACAATTCGTAATTACTGTGTCCACCGCCGAAATCTGGATCAAGTTATTTGGTGAGCATTCCTTATTTCACTTAAGTAACCTCCAAAACCCAATCTTAGAAGGACTCATCGGCTGGACGATCGGTACTTTTTTCTTCTATTGGTGGCACAGATTCAGACACTCTCGATTTCTCTGGTACATTTTCCATCAAGTGCATCACTCTCCTGCACGAATCGAAGTTGTTACATCCTTTTACAAACATCCAATCGAAATCTTAAGTGACTCCATTTTGACTGCGATCGTTTTGTATCCATTATTGGGCTGTTCGATGATGGGCGTTTTTTGGAACAATTTCTTTGCCGCAGTTGGAGAATATTTTTACCACGCAAACCTTAAAACTCCGGGCTGGATCCGATACTTCATTCAGACGCCTGAGTTGCATTCGATACATCATCAATATGATGTACATTTCTATAATTTTTCAGACTTGCCGATTTGGGATCGCATTTTTGGCACATACATGGACACAACAGAATTTGCCGATCGATGCGGTTTTGATGAGAGATTAGAACGCCAGATCCTACCGATGCTATTTTTTAAGCATTTGGATGATTAGCGTGGGGATTACTGTTTTTTACGATCTTTTGATTTTGCATGAGTTCAAAATTTTTCTGTGGTAAAATCCTGCCAAGAATTTTGAGGTAAGGAGACACTGGGATGAATTTGAGACTCTCAATAGTAGCCGTCAAGCTGTTTGCTGTCGCAATATTTTGCGGCGGTTGTGGTGATGACGATAGAAATAATCAGGATGTTACACAATCAGCACAACCATCAATTGCTTCGGCAAGTCCGGCGCAAATCAGCCGGGGCCAGCAAAACCAGGATGTACGGATTTCAGGTGCAAATCTGAGCGGAGTTACTGCAGTGCAAATGGGGGACGGAATTTCGGTGCAGTCTTTCAGTTCTACAAGTCCCTCGGAAATTCTTGTCCGTGTTTCAGCTTCTCGGACAACTTCTGCAGGATCGCGATCGATCGCGGTTACAACTGCAGCCGGCACAGCCAACTCCTCTTCAGTATTTTCGCTGAGTCAAAATGTTGCTCCAATTGCCAAATTCAAACAAGATCCAATCTCACCAGGAATCGATTCGATTGTAAAGTTTGATGCTTCTATTTCCGAAGATTCGAATGGTGATATTGCAACATATCAATGGGATTTTGGTGATGGTAAGAGTGGCAAAGGAAAATTAACGACTCACAAATATTTATCAGCAGGAACATATAGGGTCCAACTTACTGTTTCCGATCGCAGTCAAGCGACAGGGACAGTAGGTCGTGAGCTTGATGTTGTTAGAAACAAACCACCTGTTGCTCGATTTTCAGTGAGTCCTGGAAAAGGCAACACTTCCACAACTTTTGCTTATGATGCTTCCGCGAGCGATGATCCCGACGGTCGAATCGTGGACTTCCTTTGGAAATTCGGTGATGGCAAAACTGGAAAGGGTGAACAAATCAGCCATGAATACGGCCGGGAAGGTTCTTACGAAACCGAATTAACAGTCACAGATAACAAAGGCTCAAAAGCAAATCTGTTCCGTGAAATCGAAGTTGAAAAAGAAACAGGGCAACGCTGTTCAGGAAAAGGCGGACATGGACCCGGATTCTTATTTACTGTAGTCAGCGCAGATCGCGGTTCGCGGACAATTGTTGGACGCTTTAATGGCGGTGCAGGATGCGAAGCCTATTACCGTTGTGGCGATATTCGTAAAGGCGGTTATCCAGGCAGAAGCCCTGGAACTGAATATTGGATCGGAACCATTTGCGAATTCGTTAACCTCGGCGGCGGACTTGCTCGAATAAGAGTATCAGGAGGCCGTTACTGGCCACGTCCCGGCGAAAGCAAACTCTACACATGGCCACAACTCGATGGCTGCTCAGCGCCCTGCCGGTAAAACTGTTGTACTCTTGAAGTAATCGTTCTATAAACCACGGAGCCACAAAGTTTCCGTGACTCCGTGGTTAATTTCTATGTCGAATAAGCTTCGGATTGCAATCCTCACAGCAGTCATTTTGATCGGATTGAGCTATGCATATTACTTCAGTTGGGTCGCCGAAGACGCTTACATCTCTTTTCGATACGCCCGCAATCTTGTAGAAGGACACGGCCTCGTTTTTAATCTCGGCGAAAAAGTAGAAGGCTATACCAATTTTTTATGGACCCTTCTTCTTGTACCAGGCCTTGCACTTCAAATAAGTCCTGAGGCAATCTCACTCACACTGGGTCTTATTTTTACAACCGTTTCCTTAATATTTCTTTTTTATACTCATCAAGAATTCATCGGAAGAAATTTGATTCCATTCTTCCTATTTGCACTAGTAACAAATTACACCTGGGCTTGTTTTTCTACGAGTGGTTTGGAAACCTCATTATTATCCGCCTTGTTGGCAGCTTCATTTTATTTCCTCCCAAAGCACACTCAGAATTTTTCTGAATCAAGGCTTGCGATCATTGGCTCACTTCAAGCATTGGCTGTGATGACGAGACCCGATGCCGTTTTGGCTTTTGGTGTGATTGCAGCTTACACAATAGTTCGTTCCGTACAGTTGCGCCGGCTGAAAAGCGTGGGCTGGTTAATTTTTCCATTCATAGCCCTGTATGTTCCGTATTTCTTGTGGAGGTACAACTATTACGGATACTTTTTCCCCAATACGTTCTATGCGAAGGCAGCAAGTGAGCCGTATTATCAACAAGGGTTGACTTACGTCTGGGAGTTTGCGCAGCGTTATTCGCTCTGGGCATTCTTATTTGTTCCGATTGTTGTTGCTTTTCAATCGAACAAATTTCAATTATTGAAAAACGATTTCTTTCTTGTAATTACTGCGTTCTGTTCCATCCATCTCTTTTATGTAATCCGGATAGGCGGTGATTTCATGGAAGGCCGATTCTTGATCCCGATCCTTCCATGGACTTATCTCGGTCTCGAATACTTATTGCGTAGCTTTCTAACGGGACTCAGCTTTAAGTGTGCAGTTATTTTGCTTATTGCAACAAGTGCTATCGATCGTCAAATGATCGAGCCACGAACAATCAAGAATAATATTGCAGATGAAAGAACCTGGATTCCTGTTATTGAATTGTGGTTGAAGGAAGGCTCAGTCTTGGGAAAAAACCTTCCACGAAACACTGTAGTCGCCACCGATGCAGTTGGGGCATTTGGGTATGCGAGCCGTTTGCCGATCATTGATACGCTTGGCTTAACAGACACGACAGTCGCCCATCTTCCTATTAAGAAGCGAACACGCCCGGGACATGAGAAGATTGCGCCCTTAGAGTATTTGAGGACGCGCAATGTGGCCCTCATCCGTGATGGAATGGGAATTTATCGATCAGAAACGCAACCTGATTGGGCTCTTGCGAACAATCGGTATTACTTGCTGACGGATAATAGTGAAGTTAAAGCTGCGTTTGATAAATCGAAATCAGAAATCGCTCCAGAGGAGTAGGGGCGGGTCTAAGACCCGCCCGCTGTACAAATGAATAGCAACTTTGTAAGTGCAACTTACGTCTTTCTTTAAAAATGAGATTCTTCAAACGAAAAAAGATTGTTGCCATCTTGATTCTTCTCCTTGTAGGTGGCGGCGCGGCATACTGGTATTCGCGGCCCAAACATAACAATACTCAATACAATGGAGCATATCGCTTCAATGACGGGCGTTATGTATTTATTGCCGTACGCGAAGGTGATGTTCTCCGTTATCGGATGATGGATGGGGAAAGTCGTGCTTTATGGCCTGCCCGAGAAAACGTTTTCACTGCTGGTCCTGGATGGGTAAACAAGGAACCAGTAGAAATCACAATCACGTTCAACCGTGATTCACACAAAAATGTAACCGGATTAAGATGGCAAAAGAAAGATCAACCAGAGCAGCTTGCTGAGAGAATTAATCTTTCTGAATCCGTATTTACTTTTCAAAGCGGAGATTTGAAATTGCGCGGCAAGCTCGTTCTGCCACAGGGTTCCGGACAATTTCCAGCTGTTGTAATAGTGCATGGCTCAGGAGATGAAAGCGCCGTCGAAACGTATTTCCACCCTTATCTCTTTGCCACACACGGTATCGCAACTATGGTTTACGATAAGCGTGGCACAGGGCAATCGGAAGGAAGCTTTACACAAAACTTTCAGGTTCTGGCACGCGATACGCTAGCCGCGGTTAGTTCATTAAGACAACAAAAAGCGATCGATCCGGACCTCATACATCTTGCAGGATACAGTCAAGGAGGATGGATTGCTCCGATAGCTGCTACTCAAGATCCTAAAATACGAAGTTTGCTCATTGGTTATGGACCTCTTGTTACAGTCGCCGATGAAGATCGATGGGGTTATGTGTATGCTCTCCGAAAAAAAGGATTTGGTGATCAGGAAATCGCACAAGCGGATGCAATTAACAACATTATTTCTGACATTATGGACAATGGAAAGGATCGATGGAGTGACTTGAAACAAAGTCTGGATCAAGCCAAGAATCGGCCATGGTATCAAAGTGTTAAAGGGAGCGATTCTTTGCTCGGTTTTGTAACCGATACATGGATGCCTTTCTGGGTGGTGCGCATCTATACATGGTGGAAACTGGATAGCAGGGACACAGCGGAACCATTCATTTTAAGATTATATGATCCAGTGCCAACCCTTCGTTCATTAAAGTCAACTCCAAGTCTCTGGCTTATGGGCGGAGAAGACAGTAGTTTGCCAACTGAGACAACAATCTCCAGGTTGGAAGAACTCAAATCAGAAGGATGTCCAATCGAAGTAAAACTCTATCCTAAAGCAGAACATGGAATTTTGCGATTCGAAGACAAGAACGGTAAACGTGAAATTCTTTCGTTCGAATCAGATTACTTTCCGGCTCAAATCAAATGGCTGCAAAAGCATAGTCAAAGACAATGATCACACACTCTATTCAATCCTTTCTTTCTCTTTGAGCGATGTATTCCTCTGGTAGTCGAGCTGAGCTCTAAATTCTTTGCTGTAGATTTCAAGGAGGGTAACAAAAAATGCTGCCACGATCGGCCCTGCGATAATTCCGAGAGGCCCAAAAGTCGCGATGCCTCCAAGTGCAGACAGGAAAATAATCAGATCATGCATGCCGGTAAACTGCCCAACCAATCGTGGACGTAAAAAGTTATCAATAACCGAAATGATCAAAACAGTCACCGAAAATATTGCAATGGCCTCACCGACATGTCCTGAAAGCGCTTGCACGATCGCAGCTGTATGCATGACAATCCATGCTCCGAATAGTGGAATCATCGAAAAAACCACCATCACGACCCACCAGAGTACGGGCGTCTCGATCCCACAGATCCAGAGTGTGATTGCGCCAATTGTGCTTTGAATTAGCCCGATCACAAGTGTTCCTTTGAAAGTAGCTCTGGATACACTAACAAATCGGGCAATTAAGACATCTTCATAAGCATCTTCCAATGGAATCAAATGCTTCAACCTGGCGATAATCATTTCACCATCGCGGAAAAAGTAAAACATGATAAAAAGTGTTACCAAAGTTCCAGCAATAATTTGAAGCACACCACCAGATGTTTTTTGAATAACAACAGTCAATACACTTCCAACAGTTCCCGCAACATTCGTGAATGTCGACCGCCAATCCATCTTTTCAAGATTCAAACGGCGGAACCACAAAGAATTCTTGAGTGTCCCCAGCGGACCTGAATCTCCTTTCTCAATAATTTCCTGAATTTTCTTTTCGGTTTTGGAATAGAACACTACCGCTTCGTGCGAAACAATGTCACCAATCATAAATAAAGGAATCAGGAGGAATATCAGGAGCAAGAAACAAGCGACAATTGAACTCAAGCTTCTTCTGTTTCCAAAAGTTTTGAGGATCCTGTTATAGAACGGATATGTGAGACTACAGATAACTGCCGCAACGAGAATCGGCATCAAGAACAAACGGATCATCCGAATGAATAGAACTGTAAAAGCAATGAGCAGTATCAGAAGGAATAAGCGGCTAAAACGCTCCGCAGGAAAGCCAGCTTTGCTAGCACTATCGACCGGATCTTTATCTGTTTTCATTAAGGAAAACTTAATGAATCCATTTTAGCATGACAGACTTATATCATTCGTAGAGGACTTTGCGATGCTTCATTTATTGTTTATGCTTAGTTTTCACCTTATAACGTATTTGCTATATGAAAATTCATCTTGTTGATGGGACCTACGAGCTATTCCGTCATTATTACGCAATCCCCAAACGAAGGAATAGCAAGAAAGAAGAGATTGCTGCTGCACGAGGTGTCGTTATTTCGATGCTTCAACTTCTGACTGAAGCAACTCACATCGCCGTCGCAACAGACTATGTAATTGAGTCTTTCAGAAACGATTTATGGCCCGATTACAAAGACGGTACGGGAATTGCGCCTGATTTATATTCGCAATTCAGAGTACTGGAGGAAGCGCTGGCATCGTTGAATATTATCGTTTGGCCAATGATTGAATTTGAGGCAGATGATGCGCTTGGTGCAGGAGCGTCGATTGGTGCCGCAGATTCCCGCGTTGAGCAAGTTGTGATTTGCACTCCGGACAAAGATCTGGCTCAATGCGTTTCCGGTGATCGAGTGGTTCAACTCGATAGACGCCGGAAGCGATTATTGAATGAGCAAGGTGTAGTTGCAAAATTCGGCGTTTTGCCGGAATCAATACCTGATTACCTGGCACTTGTTGGTGACAGCTCAGATGGCTATCCCGGAATTCCTGGTTGGGGAGCTATTTCCGCAGCAAGAGTATTAATAAAATTCAAACATCTCGAAAACATTCCAAAAGATGTTGTGAATTGGAAAGTAGATGTGGCAAATGCAGGACGTCTTTCATCTACGTTAAAAGCAAATTGGGAAAATGTTTTGTTGTTCAGACATCTTGCAACTCTCGTCCTTGATGGTCCAGTCAAAAATTCTGTTGATGATCTTCGATGGACAGGGCCTACTAAAGCATTCGCAGAAACCTGCGTTCGATTAGAAGCGCCAGATCTTATGCAACGTGCCGAAACGCTTGCCGAATCCAGAACGAACACTTCCATTTTGAGGAACTACAATGACGGTTCAGCGATTATCACGTGAAAACAAAGCGGAAGTTGTTGCAGTTCTGATGTCCGCATTTCACGAATATGCGGTAATGCGATTTGTGTTGCGGACAAGCGGCGAAGAATACGAAAAAGACTTAAAAGCCCTCGTTGGTTTTTTTACTGAAATTCGTTTCCTTCGAAACTGGCCCGTTCTAGGAATTCGCGCAGACGGCAAGCTCGTAAGCGTTGCTCTTGTGAATGATCCTGTTCAACAAAGTTTGCCTTTACCTGAGGAGCCACTGAGGGAATTAAGGGTCATCATCGGAGACGAGGCATATGCTCGTCTTGAAACTTATGAACAGAAAAGCAGCGAAAATGATCCCAAAAAACCGCATCATTTTTTAGGTATGCTCGGAGTTCTTCCAGAGTATCAAGGAAAAGGTTATGCTGCAGCACTCTTGAACGCTGTGAAAGGAATGTCGATTGCAGATCCAAATTCAATCGGTGTTTGTTTGAGCACAGAATTGAATCGCAATGTACCGCTTTATGAACATTTTGGCTATCGTGTAATTTCCGAAGTCGACATCGACGAATTGCATTCCTGGTGTATGTTTTGCCCTTCGAAAACTTATTGAGATTTCTTTTGCGTGTCGATTTCCGGAAACACGAATTCAAGCGCTTTGCGCATGGAATCCGCACTGCCAACATCGTGACCCAAACCAGGTTCTTCAATCAGTAAAGCTTGAAAGCCTTCCCGTTTAAGAGCCCTGTAAATTCCTCTTGAGTCATTTAAGTTCTTATCTTTTGACCCTGTAATTAACACGAATTTTTCGTTCTTCTTTGCATCTTTCACATTCTGAGGAGTCACTGCATTTGGAATCCAATCATTAATTCCCGGAGAACTGGCTCCAACCGGTATCGGAATCGAATATTGTTTGTAAAAATTGCCGCCAACCCACGAAATGGCACCACGCCAAAATTCAGGGTGGACAAAACATCCCATAGCGGAGGTTCGACCTCCTCCGGAATATCCGCTCATAATAAGCCGGGTTTTGTCGATATTGAGCGTTTTTGAGAGCTGCAATATGGCACTCACTAAAAGTCCAATTCGCCTGGCAGGCTCCCTTCCATTTCCCGCACGCTCTGCTGCAACGGAAATCAACTTGTATTCATTCAGAAGTGGTTCAAAGTGACGAGGTGTTTCAGGATCGTCGCTCCAATTCACCCAGGCCATAACACCATACGAATTTTTAGGGTCATATCCGCGAGGAATGTAAATTTCAAAGGCTTCCTCTTCTGCTTTGAAATCATATGGCAGCCAGGATGGCTTCACTTCAGGCGCAGGCAGTTCAGGCAGTTTTACACGTAACCAACCAGTACTCGAAGGTTCAAAAGGAAGCGCCTGCTCTGATTTTTCGGCACTAAGTTCAGAGCAAAAGCATAAACAGAAAATAATAATAACTGCGCATTTGAATTTTGCTGAAGAACACATATTAAAAAATCAACTGTTTTTTTAATGTTGAAATATGTTCAGGGGTTGTGCCGCAACAACCACCAACGATTTTTGCTCCGATGCGGACCCAGTTGCTGGCTGCATTAGCGTAGGCAGCAGGATCAGACTCATGCGTGAATTCCCATCCGGAGACAGGTTCGGGCTTGCCAATATTTGCATAGGCGCCGATTGGCAGTTTTGTTGCGTCATACATTTTTTGAAGAGCGGGTCCGACGTGGCGCACCGGAGTACAATTCACAAAAAATGCCGAAGGATTAAATGGCTCCACAGAACGGATGCCATCTTGAATATTTTCACTGCTCAAAATTCTTCCATCCGTTGTGCAGGTCCAACCAACAAAAATCGGGAGTCGACTCATTTCCGCTGCACGTGCCGCACTGACTGCTTCCTGAATCGTGTTCATTGTTTCGATCAAAATCAAATCAACACCTGCTTCCACAAGCCATGTAATCAACTCAGTGTGTTCTTTAGATGCAGTTTCCGGATCCGGAATTAGATTGGGCTCATAACAATCTTCTAATGGAGCAACAGATCCCGCAATCCAAGTGGGTTTATCTGCAGATTGATCACGTGCTTGTTTCGCAAGACTAACGGCAAGATGAGTTAATTCTTTTGCGCGTTCGCTTAGTCCTTTCTTGCCGAGTGCACGAGAAGTAGTTCGAAACGTATTCGTTGTGATGATTTCCGCGCCGGCGCGAATATAGTCCTCATGAATTTCACGAACCATTTGTGGATTTTCAATTAAGGCCTGAGCAGACCAGAAGGGCAAGCGCGTATTCACGCCCCGGCGAAAAAGCTCAGTACCCATTGCCCCATCTAAAAGCAAAATGGGTTCTTCAAGCAATCTTTCTTTAATGGATTTCAATTCAAAACTCTGACTTGCTTAACTTTTGCACAACCATCTGAGGTTCATTCTAAGGTCATGATTAGACCAAGTCCAGCTATCGGCGAACCCATTAGTTCTGTACGTTCTTCATTCAGATAGGTCCAATCTAGAATCTAACGGTGCACAGAAATGCGCGCAATCAAAATCTTGCGCTTTTCGTAAGGTCCTAAATTGACAAAGATGTGAGGAAAGGAAGCCCTAACTCTGCGGCTTTGTGGTTGGACAAAAATCAAAAAAGGCGCAGGAATTAGGATTATCATTCCGGGACTTTCGCATAAATGCAAAACAAGTGGCAATTCTGCCAATCCCAGCCGCCACAAAATCTATCATTTCAGACATTCCTGTCGGATATTCCACTCCCCTGAAAACTACAGGATTGATTTTCTGACTGGTATAAATGTTGCTTAGCTGTTGTTTGGAGGAAACTAAAAATGACCAGCATTAACCGAATTGGAAGTCAAAATCTATTTTCCCAAAACATTACTGAACAAGTGTCAAAGAATGAAAAGGTGGACATTGCATCGAAAAATTTGATTCCAGCAACGCAAAATACGGAATTCGAAAAACCAAAATCTTCAGAGTTTTTGGATAAGGCTCTTGTTCTACCTCCGTCAGCAGCAAAAGTTAAGAAAGAGCTTTTAACAGAAAACAACGTGAACAACTTCATTCAATCGAAAGTGAGAATCGAAGATCAAATTGGGATTGCAAAAGACCTAAAAACTTGGGTTAAATCGAACTTCCGTCTTCATTCAGTCCAGGAGAGAACAGTGGACAGTCTGACTCAAATTGATCTTCAAACTGCGGAGACTGCTGCTAAACGGGCGGCTGAATTAAATACTAAAATCAAAGTTAAACTTGGCGAAGCCGAGGACAAAAAAGCTGAAAGCAACAATTTTGAAAATCAGAACAAACTTCAAATGGAGCAGGTGAATGAGTCGGTTTTTCTTAAGTTCGGCGGTTGCGAGCAACAATTGACGGAGCAATTGCAAACGAAGATCAATAGGGAAGCAATGGGGTAAGAGTCTATGACTCGCTTCAGAATCAAAAAGGCCAGGAATTAGGATGATTCCCTGGCCTTCCTTCTAAACCCTGGTATTGCGCCACATCTAGATATGATTTTTTTTAATTTCTCAAAAAAGACTACTCAATTGGTTTTATTTCTGTACTTTTTTTCCTAATTGTCTGATCAGTTCTTTTTCTTGTTCAACTTTTGCCGGATCAATTCGCCCACGATCTACATGCTTTGCGCTTTCTTCAATTTTTTTCTTTTTATCTGCTTCAATTACCCTTGGATCGAGATCTCGTTCGTCTCTTGGTCTGGAACGATCCAACCTCGATTGATCGTCCTTACGGTTTGAGTTGGTTCCGCCACGATCATAGGTATCATCAGTTGCTGGCACAACTGTGGGCCGAACTTTGTAATCACCCACTCTGCCCTCCCGAACATTGACTGTGTCCTTTTTAGGCTGAGTTTTCCTTGGTTCTGTAGGCTCTTCGTTTTTAGGTTCGGATACCGTTTCCTCTTTCTTTGGTTTTGATGACTTAATTTCATCTCGGGGAGGCAGACGAATGTCTTGACCGGGTAGAACAGAATTCTTAATGTGAGGATTTTCCTTACGTAAGGCTTCTTCCGTAACTCCATTACCCAAACGTCTGGCTACATCGGCTAAAGTATTTTCACCTACTTTTACGGTTGTTACTCGATCTTGAGAAGAATGGGATCCGGAAAAATGCGCTGCAGAACTACCGCTAATACCTTTAAGATCGCTCATGTTATTTCTCCTGCTTAATACAGACGTTTCACAATGTGAGTCGACGTACTTTAGAGAAATCTTCGCTTCGAGAGAATTGCTGCCTGTCAGTTAATCGTTCTTCGACAATGAGGCACTTTGGGCTCGGAGCCAATCGAGTGCAGCCTGAGCCTGAGGAAGCCCGAAACCGAAGGAATTGTCTCTGCCTGGTGGCCCCAAATCTCGCGCAGTGGTTTGCAGTGCTTGCCGGATCTGTTCATTGGTCCATTGCGGATTGTGACTCCATATGAGTGCTGCAATTCCAGCTACATGCGGCGAGGCCATGGAAGTTCCGCTTAGCAATTCATATCCGTTGGCAGGTTGTCTATGCTGACTAATTACTTTCACTTCCTTTCTTAACTTATTTGCCAGCAAAAAGGCTCCATCAATCCGGCTCAAACTGATCGCGGGAATGTTTGATCGGCTACCATCTCCTAACGTTCCGCTGAAATTTCCTGGCGCATTGTTAAAGATAATCGCTGCAAGCCCACCGCTGGATTGTACATTTTCAACTTTGTTCTGAAATGTGATCTCGCCACGTCTGCACAAAACAACGTTTCCTCTCCATGCAGGTGACGGTGACTTACACAATGCACCATTCACTAATGGACCGGTAACTCCTGCTGAACGAGCCGCATTTTCAATCCAGTTGCCGCGATACGCTTTGGTATCAACCGTTGCTGAGTTCGTCTCAATGTATGAAACGGTGGAAAGAACATCTACTCCCGGCGCCGCTAAGTCTACTTGATTATTTCTCTGAGAAAAGGAAGCCAGGGTTCGCTTTGAGTTGATCGCCGCCACTGAAATAACAGCATCATAAGAAGCCGGATAAGAAAAACTGGTATCCCCTTCATTTCCTGCTGCTGCAACTGAAAGGATGCCTGCTCTATTTGCATCTTCAAAAGCAGTCCTTTCGAACGAACTGGATGACGGGCCGCCCAGGCTCATGTTGATGACATTAGCTCCGGCATTGCGACAAACTCGAATTGCATTCGTTAGATCTGAAGCAAAAGTCATCTCGCAATCATTGTTAAATACCTTGACGACATGAATTTTGAGACGATTGCCTGGCAACACTCCAAGCACACCAACCTCGTTGTCCAGAGCCGCAATAATTCCCGCGACATGACTTCCATGTCCGCATCGATCTTCAAGAGGCTTACCATAATCTCCAAGGCTTATACCTGCGAGCCGCGAGTTTTGAAGATCTTCATGTGCTTGTTGAAAACCAGAATCAACGATACAAACCTTCCGGTTTCCAGAAAATTGATCACTCAACAGATCGGCTTGCACCAGGGAAAGACCATAGGGGATCGATTCAGCCATTGGATAACGTTCCGGATCCGGTTCGATCTTTCTTACATATGGATTACCCTTCATTCTTTCAAGACCTGCTTCAGACAACCATGCTGAAACAACACGGTATTCGGAAAAACGATGGACGATCCGGCCTCCTACTTCACGAACACTATTTTCAGCCGCAACGTCTACACGATCAAATTCAATGAAGAACCGTTTTTCTGCAGCAGTTGCATC
>CAVZQN010000004.1:0-87500 GCA_963777505.1 uncultured bacterium | reverse complement strand
TCGATAAGCTTTCGTCTCTTGACCGTCTACTTCTACACGGTTAAAAGGAAAGTATGAGTAAGAAAGGTGAAGATAACCTGGCGATGAACTCTTGAATTCAATATCGAAGGAAGAATGTGTCTCTTTTGCATTATTGATTTCAAATGAAACGGACTCTCCGTCCGAAGTTGTGTTTAATTTTGAAATGACGTCCTGCGAATAAGAGGAATGGAGAACTATATTTTCTGCTAAAGGTAAAGAAGGATCTAATTTCATCTTTTTTGTAAATGCAGTCGTGATTGAATAATCAAGAGATCGATCGTCGTACTTTGGCCGAAGTGAATCCCATGACTGTTTATCAAGAACCGCTGTATCAGTGGTATTTCTTATCAAACGAGTCGAAAACCAGGCAGGATAGGCTCCTGCAATTTTTATGGTTTTTGACATTGATGGTACAAACACACGCTTAATATTGAGTAAACGGAATGCATCATACGTTTCTTGCGACATTGAGCCTTCATTATCCAGAATTTCTTTTGCTGCTTTCGCGGCCATTGCCGTGACATACGGATAATTCTTCGTTGCAGACTGTGGAATCCCTCCAAAAGCGGACGATGCATTCGTGCCAATAACATCCAAACTACGCCACAGAGTTTGATTCTGGTTTTTCGACAGTACAAGAATTCTTCCAAGCTCACCTCGATCAGTCATTTCCTTTTGTATTTCAGCTATGTCAAGGTTTGAGAATTTATTGAATGGAGTCTGAACGGCTGCAAGTCCGAGATCTAATGTCACCGCTGCAGCAAGAAAAATGTAAGCGAATTTCTGGTGCCTGAGGGGCCGATTTTTTAGATACTCTTCGAATCTTAAAATGCCATATGCCGACATCACACAAATAAAAAAGAACCATAGAAAAACATATCTGGGAATCAAGAAGGTCATGAAGACCCCAAACACAAATAAGACTTTACAGCTTTTTAATAATCGATCGTCGTTTCTGCTGAAGAGTCCAATGAATGCAAATACGAGGGTTGTTATGCCCAGGTAGTAATACATCCAGGAATTTTTGACGCGGGACCAAAGAACAAAGTTATTAAATTGGAGCAGTCGATTCCATGACAAATCTTCAATTTCTTCCGCAGAATTCCAAGAAGACAAAACAAGATTGCTAGAGTCCGTAAAAAACGGAACGATAAACCATAACGATAACAGTGAAAAAATGAGAATCGTAGAAAGTAAAAAAACAGTGCGATCTCTACGCCGTTTTGTATCAAAAAGTAGATATATGAAAACTGCCAGAAGGCTTCCAAATGACGCCAGAAGGCCGTATTGAACGTGCGTGATAAGCATCAAAAATAGGATCAATGCCGCTGAAAAAGCCGCGCTCAGAGTCGACAATCGATGTTGGTTGTGAAGTTCAAAGTAGATAAAGAAAATTGGTGTCAATAGAAAAATTAGGCTTAAAGTTAAGTAGCCTGAATATAACATCAGCCCAATATGCTGAAAGGAAAAAACGTAAAATACAGCACCAAATAGTGCACAAATTCCGCTTCTCGTCCGCATTCGAATGAACAGAAACATAAAAAATCCGGACAATACATGACAAACCCATAAAGTGATTTTTGTTCCCAGAAATACATCATTGTTAAAAGCAAAACTAATCAGTGCGGAAATCTGATAATAAAAAAATCCGTAATATAGTTCTGACGGATAACCGAAATACCAACGATTGGACCAAATCGGAAAATGATGCTCCTCACTCAGTATGTTGCTGAACAACCAGGTCCGTGCGATATGAGAATGACTATCCCCGCCGCCAACATCTCCAGGAGCAAAATAGGAGCAGAGCCCAATTCCAAAGAGAAGGGCAAGGCCTAGTGTGATTTTATGATTTTCAGAATTGCGAAGAGGCTTCAATAAAGTCAAAATACCGAAGAACAAAGTCAGCAATACAATAAGAGTTACCAATAACAGTTGTGGATTGCGGACTAGGTCGCCTAACCCCATGTACCAAGACATTCTCTTTTACCATAGCAGATTCGGAGGACATTGCCTGTATGCAATCGTCATGCAACAATCAAACAAGGAGCCAACACCGTGAAAAAGTATTCCTTCCTGCTTTTTTTGCTTGTCTTAACCGCCTCAAATGCGATCTCCGAGGATGATGTCGATTTAGTTACGGTTCATAAGATAAAAGATGAAGCCTTTCGGAATGGAAAAGTTATGGATCATCTTTTTTATTTAACGGACATCAATGGTCCACGGCTATCCGGATCGCCTCAATATAGAAAAGCTGCGGAATGGTCAGTAAATCAGTTGAAAGAATGGGGCATCACAAATGCGCGGCTTGATTCGTGGGGTGAATTTGGACGCAGCTGGTCTCTTCAAAGACTTTCGGCGCATATTATCAAGCCTTCTTACGCTCCGCTGCTTGCATTCCCACTCGCTTGGTCTCCATCAACTTCGGGAGCGGTAAAAGGTGATGTCATTTATGCTCCTTTTTTGCAGCCCTGGGAAGATTGGATTAAAACAGATCCTACAAGGTTGCGAGAAAAAGTGAAGGAATACGAATCGAAGTACAAAGGCCAGTTGCAAGGAAAGATCGTTCTGGTGGATCCTCCAAGAGAACTGACTCCATTCACCGAAGCACCATTTCAACGGTATTCCGAAAAAGAACTTTCTGAAATGGGAGATGCTCCGGAACCTTTTGTTTGGCCATCTTTTAAATGGCCGATTCTGACATTACCGGAAGATGAAAAAAAACGTGATGAACTGATGGACTCTCTTCCGCTGGCAATAGAAGGTGAGTTATGGGAGGAACAACAAAGAAGTATTGATCAGTTCAATGCATTGTTGGCTCGTGAAGGAGTCATTGCAATGTTAACTGCTTCAAAACGTGGGATTGGTGGCACTTTGTATGCGCAGGAAGGAAGTTCGTGGCATTCAAATGCGCCATTAGGTCCGCCAATGTTCGCACTTGAACCCGAACAATATACAAGAATGATCCGCCTCATTGAAAAAAAGACACCTGTAGAATTGGAACTTGATCTTCAAGTTTCAATGCCTGAAAAACCGGTCGATGGGATGAATGTAATCGCTGAAATCCCCGGTGGTAAGAAAAAAGATGAACTTGTAATGATCGGTGCTCATCTTGATTCCTGGCATTCTGCGACAGGAGCTACCGATAATGCAGCCGGTTGTGCAGTCATGCTTGAAGTTATGCGCATTTTGAAGAATTTGAATTTGCCTTTGGATCGAACCGTTCGCTTAGCATTATGGGATGGCGAAGAACAAGCTTTGTATGGATCGCGCCGTTACGTTGAGAAGAATTTTGCAGATCCTGTGACAATGAAACCTCAGCCCACTCATTCAAAAATCTCTGGCTACTTCAATCTCGACAACGGTACAGGAAAAATTCGAGGTGTTTATTTACAGGGAAACGATATGATGCGACCTATATTTGCTAAATGGTTTAATCCCTTTGAGGATTTAGGTGTTTCAACAATAACGATCCGATATACGAGCGGGACAGATCATTTGTCTTTTGATGCAGTAGGCATTCCAGGATTTCAATTCATTCAAGATGAAGCGGAATACAGTAAGCGCACACACCACAGCAATATTGATTCGTACGAACATATTCAATCGGCAGATTTGATGCAGGCTTCTGCAGTAATTGCATCTGTTGTATATCATGCTGCAAATAGAGATGATTTGTTGCCGCGCAAACCGATGCCCAAACCATTACCTCCAAGGAGCGAGTAAGCTCCCGAGACTGTCCGAAACGCTTTGTAACGCTGGCGTTCTCGCCGGCTAAATCACAATTTTAGCTCAAGCTTGCCGGCCAGAGGCCAGCGCTGCAAACTGCAAACACTAACTATTCTTGCGTCTTCGGACTGTCTCGCCGGCAATCAACCAAACTGTGAAATAATATCAATATGGAAATCTATATTGTTCGTCATGGAATTGCAGAGGATGCCCCTTCGAAAGGAGGAGGCGACGCTGCTCGCGCTTTAACAGAAGAAGGGCGTCAAAAAATGAAAGAGGCCGCTTCAGGCTTTGCACGTCTGGATTATTCAATCGATAGAATTTTTTCAAGCCCATTAGTACGAGCCAAACAAACTGCAGAAATTCTTGCAAAAGCGCTTGATGGCAAAGTTGAAGAATTAGTGGAATTATCGCCAGGCTATTCGCCTGAACAAGTCTGTTCCAAATTGCATGGCCTGAAAAAATTAGATAGCGTGATGCTTGTGGGCCACGAACCGAATTGCTCTGTCCTTACATCCTATTTATTGGAAGGGTCTGGATCGATGGAGATTCAATTCAAGAAAGGCGCGATCTGTCGTATCGATGTAAGCAGCCCCGCACGTAAGTCAGGTACATTGATCTTTCACCTGACACCGCAAGTGCTCCGGCTAATGAAGTAAAGACGCAAAATCCTAGTCGGCGCTGGTGCGCATTTGAGCAACCTGAGTTGTAGATTCCACTCGAAATTCGATTTGCCGTAAGTCCAGCATTCTTTGAAGTAAATCGGAGCGTTCGACTGCCGCACGAAGAGGAATCAATGCAGGCTGATTCGAATACAGCATAATTGCAAGATGATTGGGGCCTTCCCGTTTCGCTTCAATCCGGACGATAGATTGATTGTGCTGGCGATCCATCCCATCGGAAACACGCAAAATACCTGTCAGCAATTTTACAATTCTGCGCTCTTTACGTCCTAAGTTCTCCATGTAACGATCTTTCTTACGCGGCTTTTTTCCACGATGATATGCAATCGCGGCTGCAATAATATCAATCTCATTCGGCTTAAATCCGATGAGATTGGATTGTTTTACAATGTACCACCCATGTCTTTGATGGCGCGGATAAGAAATGACACGTCCGATGTCATGAAGAAGCGCGATATATTCCATCAATTCACGCACATGTGGACCATGTTTATGATATTCAGCCAGGGCATCATAAAGCTGAAGTGCTAGTTGTGCTGAATGGTTTGCATGACCCTGATCAATTTCCCATCGGTGAAGAAGATTCAAGACGCTTTTGCTTCTCAACTCACGAGCTTGAATTTTTGAAGGCGCAGCGGGATTGAGCTTGATTAAATAATCTGCGATCAACCCTTCACGCAAAGCTCGATCACAAAGCAAGATTTCATTTACCCTGCACTTTTCCATCATCATTTCTATGAGAGCGCCGCCTGCAACAATTTGATCCACACGCTTCGGATCCATACCAGGCATTTTCAAACGTTCTTGAAGCGAAGATTTTTGCAATTTCTCATTGATTTCTTCGACTTCTTCAATCGTCATCACATCACGCTCTTTTGTTTTCTTTACTTTTATATTCTGCTTAATGAGTTCGCGAAGAGCTAGCATTGTGCCTGATGTACCGATTGCAATTTGCGGACGCAAATCTTGAATTCTTCGGCTCAAGGGAGCTATTTTTCTATCCAACCATTTCTTCAATGCTTTCAAATCTCTTGAAGATGGAGGATCGCTATTCATAAATCTTTCAGTAAGCCGGATGACACCTGATTTAATGCTTATAGCCAGGAAAATGTTGCGGGCATCTGCAACGATAAGTTCCATGCTTCCGCCGCCGATATCTACAACAAGTGAACGCTGATTGCTGAGATCTACAACATCGCGCACAGCCAGCATGATCATCCGCGCTTCTTCTGTGCCTGATAAAATGCGGATTTCAATTCCTGTTTCTTGTTTCACCATCCGCACAAAATCTTTTCCATTGGAAGATTCACGGACAGCACTTGTAGCTGTACAAATGATCTGATCGACTTTGTGGGAGTCCGCTATTTGACGGAATGCCTTCAACGCAGCTAAACCGCGATCAATCGCCTCTTGTGTCAGCCTTCCCCGCATTAAGCTGCCTTTGCCAAGCTGAACCATTTCCTTTTCACGATCAATGATTTCGAAAATGCGGTGCTCACCCACTCGCACAATTACCATGTGAATGGAGTTAGTACCGATATCAATTGCAGCGAGTTTTAAGCCTTCTTCCGCCCCATTGGCTTTCTTGACAGCGTTCATACGAATAAGAGTATGCCTGATCATGAGGAAAAAAAACAAGCGTGGCCCGGGGTCGAGCCACGCCTAATTCTACCAGGGTGACATATTGTGGGCATATAAAAACTGTTATAAGAGTAACTTTTACTCATTTCTTCGATGTTTCATGGACGTTTTATGGGGGTAAAATGTATGCGGTTTTAAATGAAAAAAAGCAATAGAAGAACCAACAGACTTCTTGAACTTGTCAAAATCAGGAAGCTGCTCAACTCAACACTGAGATTAGAAAAAATCCTGCAAATCATCCTTGAAACAGCGACCAACAATCTGCATGCAGACCGAGGCACCGTTTATCTCATTGATTACAAAACAAAAGAACTCTGGTCAAAGGTTTTACAAGGAGACATCAAGGTAGACATCCGGCTTCCGATCGGAAAAGGAATCGCTGGTCATGTTGCCAAAACAGGCAAGAAAGTCATTCTCAAAGACGCATATAAAGATCCAAGATTTAATCGCGAGGTTGATAAGCAAACCGGATATCACACCAAGACTATGCTCTGTACGCCAATGAAGGATCGAAAGGGGAAAAAAATCGGTGTAATCCAGATTGTTAATAAACTGAACGGATATTTTTCCCAGGAGGACATTAAGTTTTTGGATCTACTTTCTTTGGATGCATGTCTTGCAATTGAGAATGCGAGGTTGTTTAAAGAAGCGCTTGAAAAGGAAAGTATTGAAAAAGAACTTGAAGTTGCTGCGACAATCCAAAAAATGATCCTGCCAAAAACAATTCCAGAGATTCATGGTTTTGAAATCTCAGGGCTGTGTGTTCCAGCAAAACAAGTCGGGGGAGACTATTACGATGTTATTTCTTTGCCCGATGGCAGGACAGCCTTTGCAATCGCAGATGCTTCCGGCAAAGGGGTGCCTGCTGCGTTGCTTGTATCAACTTTACAAGCATGCATGCGAGCCTATCTTGAAAGCAATTTTAAGCTGGATGAATTGATCACCAGAGTCAATCGTGTTATTTTCCGGACCTCAACGGAAAACAAATTTATTACTTTTTTTATTGGCATCCTGGATCCTTCTTCAAGAATGCTGCAAATAGTGAATGCAGGACACTATCCGCCCTTGTTGGCTCGTAATGGTAATTTCATAAGACTGCCAACGACAGGTGTAGTCCTGGGAGGCATCGAATCTGCGTCGTTTGTTTGTAAAGAGTATGTTTTGGAACCGAATGACGTTCTCGTTATGTTTACGGATGGTATTACCGAGGCAAACAATTCAAAGAACGGTGCATACGGCGATGAGCGGTTGGAAAAGCTGATTCTGGAAAACTGCAATCAATCGGCGTCGAGTCTTAAAGAGACTATATATATGGATGTTCAAACGTTCGTTGGTGGCTCAGATCAATCCGATGACATTACAATGCTTGTTGTTAAAGTGAAATGATTTTTCTACCGCCGAGAACGCAAAGGTTTTTTCTTTTTTGAATAAAAGCGTTCAGCTTTTGCGCGGTTTCCACAGATCGTCATATCGCACCATCGCCGATTTCCCCGTTTACTTTCATCCAGGAAAAGCCAGTCACAATATTCTGCAGCACATCTGCGGATCCTATCGGCATTGGGTCCCGTTAAAAGTTCTACGGCAGATTGCACCACAGGCCAGAAAAAGGAATCGAATTCAAGCGGATCCGCCGTGGAAGTCCATTTAAATCCGTCCTTCCCAGCAATCAATTCATGGTTATCCATTGAACGCTGAACATAATGGTTCCATTTTGCCAGCAGTTCATCTGAAATTTCTTTCCTCTCGATAGTCTGCAAAAGGATCTGAAACAAACATTCACGTAAAGCAATTGCTGACTTGCGTACGGATTCAGCTCTCTTCGGATCGCGGACCGCTTTCTTCAAAAGATTTAGCTCTTGCATCCGCGTCAGGAGTCTGGCCTGACGTCCCCATGAAAAAAGTTCATTGTAAGTTTGCAGCAATTCATTTGGTTGCTCAGATGGTCTTGTATCAACAGTATTAACAAAATCCAATGAAACATTTCCTCCGGAGAATTCAAAAAGAAAACCCTCAGGAGTCCGAATGCCGCCTCTTCTGATCCTCTTTTCCATGACAGGGATTATAACCTATAAAACGATTTGACAGGTTATATTGGCTGTATTACATTCTAACCAGTAAATTAAGTTCACTGGTTAGAAAACCTTAGGAGGCATTGATGATTGCTCGAGTGTGGTCGGGAAGAACGCCTGCTTCGAAAGCGGAACAATACACGGAGTACATGAATCAAACAGGGGTTAAGGAACTTCATGAGACGAAAGGAAATCGTGGTGTCTTAATGTTCAGACGGCTAAATCAAGAGATTGCGGAGTTCACCATCATTTCATTTTGGGATTCGAGCGAATCAATTAAGCGATTCGCGGGTGAAGATATTAACAAGGCCGTTTACTACCCTGCAGATGCTGAATTCTTGTTGGAATTGGAACCGGAACTCAAGCATTACGAAGTACCTGCGGCGGTTGGATTCTCCTGGGAAAGCTAAAGTCAATATTGGCCTAAAGTCCTCTAGCAGTAGTTTTCCAAGAACGGTAAGATTCACCTATAAAGTGACCGAGGAGTGTGAATAGTGAATCTTGAAAAATTCAAAGAAACTTTAGTTCTGCATGGTACAAACCTGGGTCTGAAAATTCTTGGCGCACTAGCGCTTTGGATTATTGGTTCCTGGTTGATCCGCCTTTTTGTAGGGATTGTACAGCGCGCTTTAAAACTGAAAAAAGTTGATGTCACTCTAATCAACTACATTTCTTCAGCGCTTTCCGTACTCTTAAAGATCGTCCTTAGTTGTTGCCATTCTTGGAGTCTTCGGAGTACAAACAACGACATTTGCAGCGCTGCTTGCTGCAATTGGAATTGCGATTGGTGCTGCGTGGGGCGGCTTGCTTGCAAATTTAGCTGCAGGCATTTTCCTGATTATTTTCAAACCATTTAAAGTTGGAGATCTTGTTTCGGCAGGAGGAGCAACAGGTGCCGTTGAGGAGATCGGACTATTCGCCACAACGATTAATACACCCGATAATGTTCGGACGATCGTTGGTAACAATAAGATCTTCTCCGATAACATCCAGAATTATTCTTCAACTCCATTCCGGCGTGTTGATCTTCAAGCACCATTACATTACACGGTAGATCCAGCTGAAGCGATCAAACAATTAAAGCCGCGCGTTGAAAACATTCCGAACGTTCTTAAGGATCCAAAACCGGATGTTGAAATCCTTCAATTAGCTCGGGATGGCACAATGATTGCGGTTCGTCCCTACTGCAAAATTGACAACTATTGGCAAGTTTATTTCGATACAAACCGCGTGATTCAAGAGACCTTTCAGACTGCGGGTTACCCGGCTCCGGATATGCGTACTTTCCAGAATGAAAGAGAAAAGCAGGCGGAAAATTAATCTCTCGCTTAGGTTTTCCAGTTGTATTTCGGAGATTAATTTTGAAACTACGGTTCATTTTCTTTCTGATTTTCTTATTGAAAGCCCTCTGTATTTCAACATTTCTTTTCGCAGAAGAAACATCGGTGGACTATAGTCGGTTCAAAAATGATCCCGCATTCAGACTTGACGAACTTGCTGATGATTCTACGAGCGACTCAAATGAAACTGGTGTCACGATTGATTACGGTGAACACGGTTTTGAGGTAAAAACGAACGATGGCAGGTTTAGTGCGTGGGTTGGACTACGTGGCCAATTCCGATTGTCATATCCATTTGATGATGATCCAATCACGTTGGACGATTTCGATGCAAATGATGAATACGAATTCAGCATCCGCCGCGCACGCTTGAAGTGGGGCGGTCATGCATTGGGTCCATGGATCGACTACTACACAGAATATGACATCGTAAACGGCATGCTCCTGGATTTCAGATTGACCATCGTTAAAAGAAAAGATATCCAGGTCCGGTTTGGACAATGGAAAGCGGAATACAACAGGGAAAGAAGAGATTCATCCGGAGAACTACAATTCGTAGATAGGTCTATTGTGAATCGCGTATTCACCATCGATCGACAACCTGGGTTTATGGTGATGGGACGTTTGTTTGCTGGAAAACGAGCCGATAGCAGATATTTTGTTGGGTTGTTTTCAGGCGAAGGGGCGGGCAATTTTAGTAATGAAGGAACTCCAATGGTAGTCGGTCGTTATCAATGGAATTTCTTGAAACGCGATTTGGAATTTTCTCAAAGTGATGTAGATATCCGCGAAGAACCAGCAGCGAGTCTCGCATTCGGAGCCATTAGGAATCGAAGTAGATTTACACGCTTTAGCGGGTCCGGAGGCGGAGAACTGGAAGGCTTTACTTCGGATGTAGCAGAACGCTATGACATTGTTCAAATGCTGGCCGAGTTTGCTTATCAACATCGAGGGCTGGCCTTGCAGTCTGAGTACCATTGGAAAGAAATTGAGGATCGAGTTTTATCAAAATCAACGGATTTTGAGGGAGGATATGCTCAAGCTGGTTATTTTCTTCACGCATTAAACTCAAATTTTCCAAGGGCGCTTGAGCTGGCATTTAGAGCTGCTTTCGTAAATGGCGAACAATTGTCGGAAGATGCAGAAAGACGTGAACTAACCTGGGGGGCGAATTGGTTTATGAATAAGCATCGAAACAAAATCACACTGGATATTTCACGCCTTTCATTGAATACACCACCCGGAGATGATTCAGGGTGGCGCGCACGTCTTCAATGGGACCTCAGTATTTAATCATTGAAGGTGGATTAAAAAAGACAAGCGTGACCTCCGAGAGAAGGTCACGCTCATCAACCAGGGAAAGTCTATTGAGGGCTATAGATGATGCTAGAAAATGAATTGAAGCTGAATCCTGAATTCATCAAATTCAGTATTCGCAGCTTCGTTCTCCAATCGACGGTAATCAGCCTGCAATTTTAGATTATGCTTGTTGTAGTAATAGCCAAAAGCCGGACCCCATTCTTTTTGCAGGTTATCATCAATACTTTCGTTCGGGTCAATTACTGCATAACGGCCTGCAATTTCTAATCGGCGTTTGAAGAATAGAAATCCACCTTGAATGTTATAACCATTCAAATCGATTGATATGCCTGTAAGGGCATCTGTTAGTTCTCTTTGGTAGTGATCATAAAAAACAAAAATCCCTTTGTATTTGAAAACAGCATCAAAGCCGTAAGTATCCAATTCCCGGCGGAATGCAGCTGTAGTTCCAACTAGCGCACCTGCTTGTTCAGTTGTTTCATATTGTGCTGCGATTGCAAATAACGGTTTGTCTGTGCTTTCAAAATCGGATTCACTGTACTTAACGTCGCCGAAGGGTTGAAACGTCACGCGGGCATCAAATTGATAATCTGCGTTATCGTTGAGTGTCACGTTACGTCCGTTACCATTGAAGATTCCTATACGCCAATCAACTTTTTCATTGAAAGGCAATCCCCAGAGTTGGACTCCAATATCACGGCCGCGCGCAAAGAGATCGGAAACGAGAGCGCGATCAACAAACTGTTGGCTTCCGGATGAAGTCAATTGCTGACGGCCAAATGGAACTTTGAATTGTCCGCCTTTGATCATGAACAACTTTTTACCACGCGTCATGTCGAATTGAAGATTTGCATCTTCTAGAGCATTGACGACGTCGGCCCAGTTTAATTGCACTTCATATGTCAGATCTTTCGTGTAAAACCATCCATCAAACTTTGTTTTGGCTCGACGAATCCGGAACGAACCTTGTCTATCCCCTGGATCGAGACCTGGGGGTAAAACCGCAGGCAGCAATTCTGAATTAGTGTAACGGACTTGAATCCGGTTCGAAATGTTTAACAAAGCGTTATCAGTTTCAATCGTCGTCTTACCATCCTTCCATGTAACGCTCATCTTGGGTTTTTTCTCTTCCGCCTTAATGATGACTTCAGGTGGAAGATCGTGTTTGAAGTTATACAAATGAATGGCATTTTCGCTATCGAAATACATCGTTTCACCATTCGGGCCAGCGCCAATTCTCGTAATTCGTACTTCTAATTGGCCACTGTCTTTAAAGAGCTGATACTGCTTCGGGTCGTTGAAGACATAAATTCTGCCTTCTACAACTTCTTCAACATAAAAGGCTCCTCCCGCCTGTGCGACTGCATTTTGGGGCACAAAAATAGCCACAAATAGAACGGTAATAAGAAGACTTCCTAGTGCGAACTTCATGCGCATCCCTCCTGGGGTCTTTGGTTGTGGTTTTCAATAAAGCGATCACAGTCTACGTGGACAGCATTACGCAATTGTCAAAGGAATGTTTCGGTGATGTTAATTTGGGAAGGATTCTTTGAGTCTTTGCGGTAAGTCTTAACCGAAACGGCCGGTTACGTAATCTTCTGTCTGTTTAACGGAGGGATTTGTAAAAACTTTTACAGTTGTATCGTATTCAATTAAGCGTCCAAGATAAAAGAAGGCTGTGTAATCAGAAATCCTGGCAGCTTGTTGCATGTTATGCGTAACAATAACGATGGTGTATTCGCTTCGCAATTCACGGATCAAATCTTCAATTTTGCTTGTCGCCACAGGATCCAGTGCGGAGCAAGGTTCATCCATTAAAATGATCTCTGGACGATTTGCGATGGCTCTGGCGATGCACAAACGCTGCATCTGACCGCCAGAAAGTCCAAGAGCACTCTCATCTAACCGATCCTTTACTTCTTCCCACAAAGCCGCGCCTTTTAAGCTTTTCTCAACGACTTCATCCAGTACGGATTTGTTACTCTGACCGGCTACGCGAAGGCTGTACACAACATTTTCGTAAATTGTTTTTGGAAAGGGATTCGATTTTTGAAAGACCATTCCAATCCGCTTTCTAAGTGAAATTACTTCAAGATGAGGGTCATAAATACTTTGAGTTTTTACTTTGATATCACCGGAATGATGGACTCCATCGATTAAATCGTTCATTCGATTAATGCTGCGCAATAACGTGGTTTTACCGCAGCCAGATGGGCCAATTAGCGCAGTGACATGACGTTCAGGTATTGTGAAGTCAATATCATGAAGCGTATGGTTTGAGCCATAAAAGAAATTAAACTTTTCAACCTTAATGAAATGCTGATCTCCGTCATGCGGTTTCGGCTGTTCATTTTCAGAAACTTTAATCGCGAGTAAGTTTTGCGCTTCGTTTTGCGTCATTGTTGCCATACCATTTTACCAATTCTGCGAATCTAAAAGGCTCCTGTTGAGTATTTCTTTCTAAGACGATCACGAATTACAATCGCTCCCAGGTTCAAAAGGACAACTAGAAGGATTAAGAAGAATGTGGTTGCAAAAACCATGGGTTTTGCTGCTTCAGAATCAGGTGATTGAAATCCTAAATCATAAATATGAAAACCAAGATGCATAAACTTTTGATCTAAATGAATGAAAGGATAAGTCGTATCCAATGGCAAGCTGGGCGCAAGTTTAACAACTCCAACGAGCATGAGGGGTGCGACTTCACCGGCACCACGAGCCATTGCCAGAATTAAGCCAGTCAAAATACCGGGTGCAGAGGCCGGCAAAACCACACGTTGAATCGTTTGCCATTTTGAAGCTCCGCATGCAAGGGATCCTTCACGAGTTCCACGAGGAACCGCCGCCAGAGCCTCTTCTGTCGCCACAATCACAACAGGAACCGTCATCAGCGCGAGCGTTAAGGCGGCCCACATAATTCCACCTGTTCCGAAAGTAGGCGTTGGTAAGACGTCGCTGAAGAAAAGTCTGTCGATCGTTCCACCCATCAAATAAACAAAAAATCCTAAACCAAATACGCCAAAAACAATCGATGGGACTCCAGCAAGATTATTGACAGCAATCCGAACAGATCTTACGAACACTCCTTGCTTTGCATACTCACGCAAATAAATTGCAGCAAGAACACCGAACGGAGTTACGGCTATGCTGAGCAGCAAAGTCATAACGAAGGTTCCAAAAATGGCTGGGAAAATTCCACCTTCAGTATTGGCTTCTCTGGGTTCTTCACTGACAAAACCCCACAAACGGTGCATAAAGATCCCAACCTGTTGAAACCAACTCATTTGATTCGGATAAAAATACGAAACGATTTGACCGCTAGGTAAATCTTTTTCCTCGCCGGATACGAGTTTATATTTCAAATGATCTACGTATTGTTTTTCCCTGAGCTGTGAAGCTCTGGCTGCAAGAACTTCATATTCAGCCTGCAGTTTTGCAAGGCTTCCATCGATTTCCTTTAAGGTTTTTGGATCTTTCGATTTCAAATTTCTTTTCTGAATGTTCAGTTTTTCCATTGAACGATTTACTGAACCGATTTGACTTTTTTCAATCTTCTGAATTTCATTCCATCGCGCGCGTACTTCGTTTACGATCTTTTTTAACTCTTCGTTAAATTTTGGATCGGATGCAGCGATTGTTTTGCCGCCTTGAAGTTGAAGATTCAGAGGAAGCCCGATTGCATCGCCATATTCAAGTCGCTCAATTTCAATCAACTCTTTAGGATGTCGAATTTCTGCGATTTCCTTTTCATTAATAAATTTGAATCCCATTCCATAAATATCTTTATTCCCAATAAAAACTTGGAGTTCTTTTTCTGGAGCTATCGATCCGCGAGTACCTAATTTCTCTTGTGTCTTCAGAATGTTTCCGGCAACATAAGGCTGATTATTGATTGCCTCAGAACTGCCTTCTTTGAGTTTGATTAATGCAGTCTTATCTGGCCAGAAAACTCTAATTCCATTTAGAATGATCAAAACAAGCAGAAAAACAACCATCAACAAACCGATGGAAAGTCCCATGGAGGTGAACCATACAAAAGATTCACCAGCAGGCCTGTTTTTTTCAAACATTACCGGATTTTTATCGTTCGACATTGTGTCCTTCTGGCCTCACATTAGCCCCTGGCGTAAGCCGGGGGTAAAGAATGCTAAGGAAGAGTCGAGCCCGCTGCTTGCGGCGGGCGTAAGAGAATAAATTCGGCATCAAATTTTTGATTGCTGTCTTGCGCCCGCCGGTAGCGGCGGGCTGGAATCCATTTACAATCCTTGTCCCCCAGCTTACGCTGGGGGCTATATTTTTTTGCACGCTTTGCGTTGTCATACAGTTTTGTATTTTTCTCTGAGATGTTGTCGCAATATTTCGGCAAATGTATTCACAACGAAAGTAAGAATAAATAAAGCTAAACCGCCAAGAAACAACACACGATACAATGTCCCGTGAACCGGAGCTTCAGGAAGTTCAACTGCGATATTTGCCGATAGCGTTCGCATTCCGGAAAAGATGTTGAAATCCATGATTGGAGTATTTCCGGTAGCCATCACAACGATCATCGTTTCACCTACGGCGCGGCCAAGCCCGATCATAATCGCTGAAAAGATTCCGGCTGATGCCGTAGGAAGTACAATTCTCAATGCAGTTTGCCAGCGGCTTGCACCAAGAGCGAGAGATCCCGATCTTAACGCACCTGGAACGTTCGATAAAGCATCTTCGGCAATTGTGAAAATGATTGGAATTACGGCAAAGCCCATCATGAATCCGACAACAAGAGAATTGCGTTGCTCATATGGAAAATTCGTGACGTAAGTCCACCATAATCGGAAATCAGGAATTACAATTCCTGTTGTGGGATCTTTGACTGTAAAAAGTGCTTTCTCTAAGATTGGTCCCATCTGCCATGCCACATATGAGACAACCAACAGAATCGGAATGAATGCGATCCATTCGTAGCCAGGTCTAATCTTTACACGAAGTTCAACCGGTAAAAATCCCCATAACCAACCAATTAACAACGAAACGGTTGGAACCGTAATTAAGATCATAATAATTGAAGGAACTTTCGTCTCCAGAACCGGAGCCAGCCATAGTGCAGCAAGAAATCCCAAAACAACCGATGGAAGTGATGCCATGATTTCCATCGTTGGTTTTACTATGATGCGAAAACGGGGATGAAGGAATTGCGAAGTATAAATCGCTGCAAGCAATGCGATCGGTGTAGCAAATAACATCGCATAAAACGTGCCTTTCAAAGTTCCAATGATCAATGGAATCAGAGAAAGTTTAGGTTCAAAATCATCAGTCGCTCCCGTTGATTGCCATTCATATTTCGGTTCAGGAGAACCTTCATACCAAACCTTGCCAAACAGAGCCTTTAAACTGGATTCCGGATGCGGATCCTCCAATTCATAAATGTGTAGTTTATGATTCTTGTTATCTAAAAATATGAGACTGTTATACTTTCCGCCGATCACACCGGATGTAACTTCAAATGGAAGTTTTTCCTGCCAACGAACATCTCCAGTTGTTCCATATCTTAAAGATGCCTCAGAACCTGATCCGATAAGGAATGCTTTATTACGGACGCTGTTAGCATAAAAAGACCCACCACCTTCCAAAGCCGGAAATTCTTTGGTCTGATGAAAGAGACGTCCTTCCTCTCCAGTTTTTTCATATAAAGTAAAAGTCCGATTCACTCCGCCAGGGTTGGTTAAAATCAGAGAAGCTCCTCCAAATAGAAAGTCCATGGAGGAAACTGTTTTTTCTTTCTGATCCGAAAATGCCTGGAAAGTTTGACGGAGGGGAATCTCATCCCCTGACCTATCAAAATAATACATATCGCCATTGTCTGTAGAGACAACAACAGCATTCGCTTGCTGATTGACGGCAATTGTTTCAGGCTTTGAACGAAAATGGTGACTCAAGTTAACAGTTTGACCCTGAACAATTTCGCCGCTTCCCATTAAGCTTCGTTCTTGAGTGAGCGTTGTAGCATAGACTTCAGTCTGGCCGTTGATATCCTGAACCGTTGCAACGAGCTTATCTGTCCCAGAATCTCCGTACGCAATATTACGAATAGGAAAGCCTGGTTGTCCGATCTGAACAAAAGGGCTCGCTTTCAAGTCTTGGCCTACGAAACGCTTTCCGCCTTCGAATTTCGTAGCATAATTAATTTGAACTACCGTAAAATTTCCATCCTCAGTTCCAAGAATAATCTCTTGTCCAATCGGATTGTATTTAAAGGCGCTTACTTTTTTTTGTTCCGGTAGACCAAGGCTAACGGTTTGGTGTCCTTTTTTCCCGGTTATGTCGAAAAAAGAAATCGTACCTTGCGGATCCACAAGAACAGGAAGTTCTCCCCATTCATCAATGCCAAGTACTTGAAAATTACTTGCAGGCAAATCAATTTTCTTTTGAGGACGAACCTCAGCACCACCGAAGAGAGGAATTACTTGATATGTGATAAAAACAAAGATCCCCAGCACCGCTGCAATAATTAATACACCACCAACCTTGATGAAGTGCGTCATCCAGCGGTCTATTAATAGAACTGCTTTGGAAGGCTGAAACCTTTTTGAAAGTGTTTCAATTTTTTCTGATGTGACCTTTTCAGGAGCGACTTCAGGAGGCGCTGCAGTTGACACTTTTTTCACACTCCAAGGAATCTGGGGCAGCGCCAATTAAGGCGTCTGCCCCGAACCAAGAACTTTATTTTAGTTGTCCAACCATTTGCTCAGTTAAATTTGCAGGAAGTGGATAGTATCCATCCTTCACAACGATCTGTTGTCCTTCCTTGGACAAAATAAAACGGATGAACTCTTTCGAGAGATTATCCATTGGCTGATCTGGAGCTTTGTTGACATAAATATAAAGGAAGCGTGCTAGAGGATAGCTTCCATTCAAAGCATTTTCATAAGTTGGTTCGGAAAACTTGCCAGCATCTTTTCCAAGACCAATTGCTTTTACGCCGGAGGTTTTATAACCGATTCCTGAATAGCCGATTCCGCCCAAATCACTGGACACACCTTGCACAACTGAAGAGGAACCCGGTTGTTCTTTTACAGTTGGGCGATAATCGCCTTTAGCGAGTGCGACTTCTTTGAAGAATCCATAGGTTCCGGAAGCGCTGTTACGGCCATAGAGCGAAAATGGCTTATTCGCCCAATCACCTGTTAAGCCAACCTGACCCCATGTCGTTGCATTTTTTCCACCAGTCTTTCGTGTAGTTGAAAAAATGCCGTCCACTTGTTGAAGTGTTAAACCTTGAAGTGGATTGTCCTTGTGCACATAAACCGCCAGAGCATCGATAGCAACTTTAATCGGAGTTGGTTTGTATCCATACTTTTTTTCAAATGCATCAATTTCTGTTGATTTCATCTCACGGCTCATCGGCCCAAATTGCGCCGTGCCTTCTATCAATGCTGGCGGAGCCGTCGATGAGCCTTTGCCTTCAATTTGAACTTTGATATTTGGATATTTTGCTTTGAAGGACTCTGCCCATAGAGTCATTAAGTTATTCAGTGTGTCTGATCCAACACTGCTAATATTTCCTGATACACCACTGACAGGGGTATAGCTTGAAATCGCGGCATCCACCTGTACCTGCTGAGCAACAGCAAAGGGTGCTGCCATAAGTAGTATGGCCAGAGCAATAAGGTGTTTTCTCATAATTATCTCCTTCTAACAGTTCGTTAAGGTTTTTTCGCTAGATACGCGAGTATTCAGTCTACGGACCCGTAATTGCAAAGATATCAATGCAATGTTTCAGAAATGTAAAATCAATTTACTGACGACAAATTACCAAAACCACTGAGGCATCGTCCCGAAAAGGACGATTTTTTCCAAAAATGTTCAATCTCACAAAGAGATCATGAACAGCCTTAGTTGCCTCTTGATCCTGCCAATCACACATCCAGCGCTTGAGTTCTTGTTGCCCGAATTCAACTCCATGACTATTTGAATGCTCAAGTAAGCCGTCAGTAACAAGGGCTAACATTGATCCAGGGGACAAATTCACATTTGAAGAAGTGTAGACAGTGTCAGGATTTGGACCAAGAATCATGTTAGATGAGTTGAGTGATTGAAATCCATCTGAGTTCAATAACAAAGGGTGAGGATGACCTGCATTCACATATGTGAACAATCCTGAAGAATGGAGGGTAGCTAAGAATAATGAAGCGAAACGCGAAACGAGTCCGCTTCGATGAATGACATGATTGAGTTTTCCTGCGATTTGTACAATATCTTGTTCAAGCTCAAACCCCATTCGCAATCCGATGATCAGATCGCGAGCTTGCAATGCTGCAGGCAAACCATGTCCAGCCGCATCGCCTATTACGAGTGACAATTTCTCATTGTTTAGTAACTGGAAATCGAACACATCTCCCCCAACAGAATGAGCCGGAACAGTGGCTGCAGCAATTTCAAATCGACCAAACCTAAGTTCTGGGGCAGGCAACAAACTCATCTGAATCGCCCGAGCTTGATCAAATGCATCCTGCAATTCGAGTCTTTTTAAATATTGACCCAGCGTGTAATGGAGAGATGAAAACAGTGAATAGATGTGTGAACAAAAGGCTGAATTGTCAGAACTAACCGGTCGTTCGAGTGTTACACAAATCAAAAGTTCAACATGTTCACCAATTGAGAATATAGCCGCTACGGAACCATCCCATTCACCAACCCAAGGAAGCTCAGTATCGTGAATTTTTGAAATAAGACTCTGATCAATTGGATGATCCATGATTCCCCATTGATACAGAATCTCCGGTTCATCGTTCAAAAGATCAACAGCTATTAGAGATTGGACGCTTAATTGTTCAGCAAAATGTTTGCAGAATTGTTGAGCAAACTGCGCCGCAAATTTCCTTAATGGCCCGGCAGCCACAAGCTCACTGAAGAGGAGTTCTAACTTTCTATAAAATTGCTTTGGTTCTAGTTTCGAAATAATTAATGAATTCATAGAAAGTAGCTTACGAATAAATGATGAATGAAGTTGCAATACACTGTTTCAGAACCGTAAATTCAAAGGAAGATGTGTTAAAGAGAGAGGACAACAATGTATTGGGATTTCACATACGCTTGCCGGATACGAGGAGCAAACAGTAGATTTAACATTCCCGAAACATATCCTTCATGTTAACGTAAAATTAGGACTGTACTCTACCGACTTCAGACAGACGATTTCAGGCTTGCTGAAGTCAGCAAAATGAAGGAAGCGCACATTCATGACTAAACAATTTGAAGAAGATCTTTCGAGTCTAAAACAGCAACTGCTAAAAATGGCTGCTAAAGCTGAAACAATGATTCACCTATCGATGCAGGCACTGGTTCAACGCGATAAATCGCTTGCTGCGGAGTTGCCTGATTTGGAAGAAAGCGTGAATAGACTTCAGTTGGACGTTGATGATCGGTGCTTCAAATTACTTGCTCTACGTCAGCCTATGGCGCACGATCTGCGGTTCATTGTGGCTGCTGGAAAAATTAGCTCGGATTTAGAAAGGATTGGGGATCTTACAATCAACATCAATGAAAACACAAAAGTGCTGCTTGAATTCCCCGAATTAAAACCACTGATCGATATTCCTAAAATGGCTGATCTTTCACGGCAGATGGTGAGAGATTCGCTTGATGCTTTCGTTGAAGAAGATGCTTCGAAAGCCAGAGCTACGGTTATGCGTGATGATGAAGTCGATGCCCTGAAAAATCAGGTTTTCCGCGAAGTCCTGACTTACATGATCTCCGATCCACAAACAATTCAGGTCGGAATGCAACTGATTTTAGTGTCAAGACATCTGGAACGTATCGCTGATCACGCAACAAACATTGCGGAAGATGTAGTTTATCTTGTTGAAGCAAAAGATATTCGTCATCATGCAGAAGAAGCGTAACAAAATAAAAAATGAAAAATAAAAAATCAAAAATGTCTGAGCCTGAGCTCATTTTTTATCTTTGATTTTTGATTTTTTATTTTGAAACATGAGAAAGAACATACTCGTTGTTGAAGACGAAAAAGACATCATTGAAGTCCTTCGCTATTATTTGGAGAAAGAAAATTATCGCGTTCATGTAGCTCAGGATGGCTTTCATGCCCTTGAAGTAGCCGCAAAAGTTATTCCAAATCTTATCCTTCTTGATTTGATGCTTCCCCGTCTTGATGGGACAGAAACTTGCCGTCGTTTAAAAGCGGATGAAAGATTGAGAGATATTCCCGTAATTATGTTGACTGCCAAGGCCGAAGAAGCTGACAAAGTAAAGGGACTAGAAATTGGTGCTGATGATTACGTTACAAAACCTTTCAGCGCGAAAGAACTTGTTGCGCGGATTAAGGCGCATTTAAGACGCCGTGAAGGTGCAATTCCAGAACGAACATTTCAGTATGGACCGCTCTCGGTTGATACAGTAAAACATGAAATCCGTTTGAACGGCGGAGAAGTCGATTTAACAGCGAAAGAATTTGAACTGCTTTTATACATGCTTGAAAATAAAGGCCGAGTCCTTACCCGTGACATGATTTTGAATCATGTTTGGGGTTATGATTATTTTGGCTCGACTCGAACGGTTGATGTTCATGTCACAAGACTCCGTCAGAAAATACCTCTTTTAACGGAAGCGCTTTCTACGATTAAGTCGTTCGGGTACAAGCTAAGAGAACAAGTACCTGATTGATGCATCCTCAAAGTTATTTCTGGAAATCATTTATTTCACTTGTAGCAATTGTTCTGCTATGTTCATTGCTTTTTGGCGCTTTGATCTATAGCAATCTTGCAAAGGTAACTCTTGGTTCACTTCAGGAAGACCTGAGAAAAGAAACTGATGTACTGGCACTTTTGATTTCTCAAAATCCAACGCTGTTAGAACGTCCCAATGAAATAGCCAGATCGGTTCGAACAGGTGATCGTCTGACTTTAATTGCTCCAGATGGCACTGTCCTGGCAGATAATTGGGCGATCGCCGGTGGTTTAGAAAATCTCGAAAATCATGCGGATCGCCCTGAGTTCCGAGCTGCTTTGCAAAAAAATCCCACCTACGTTAAGCGGTTCAGTCAAACTGTACAAAATGAAATGCTCTACTACGCAGTTCCCATCATCAGCGGCGAACAGATCCTGTGCGTACTGCGTCTTTCATTTCCACTATCCACGTATTACGCCCAAATGGCGGATACTCGAAATATCATACTTCTCGCTGCTCTTGCTTCTGTTTTGCTGACCTTACCATTTGCTTACTTCCTATCGAAAGGGGAAACAACACAACTACGAAAATTGAAAGCAGGAACAAAACGGCTCGCTACAGGAGATTTGAATTACAGAATCCCGGTTGAAGGAAGTATCGAATTTCAGGAACTTGCGAATGACTTCAATAAGATGGCCGATGAACTCAATCAAAAAATATTGACAATGCAACAAGAACATAGCAGAACTGAGACCCTGCTATCACGAATGGTTGAAGGAGTTCTAGCGGTTGATAGGAACGGCCGTGCAATCTTCGCAAACAACGCCTTTAGTTCAATGTTCGGACTAAAAATGGACCGCATTCAAGGGAAAACATTTCTAGAAATTTCAAGAAATGCAGAATTATCGGAATACATCTCAGCTCTTTTAGATACATCCCGTGATTCAAAAAGCGAATTCGAACCCGTTGAGGCGCGCGAAATTCACCTGTACCAAACAAGCGGTGAAAAAACTTTCTCAGTTCAAGCCTCCCGTATAGAAGGGAATGGTGAAACCCCAAGTATGGTTCTACTTGTTTTTCATGACATTACGGGCATTAAACGCGTGGAGCAAGTTCGAAAGGACTTTGTAGCGAATGTTAGTCATGAGCTTCGAACTCCGTTGACAGCTCTGATCGGTTCAACTGAAGCATTACTCGATGGAGCTTATAAAACTCCTGAAGAATGCAAAAAGTTTTTGGAAATCATGGACAAACAATTGCGGAATACCCAAAACCTGGTCAAAGATATGCTCGCTCTTGCAGCTGCAGAAGATACGCAAACTCCCATCAGAAGGCAAAATATTGAATTGAATGAATTCATATCCGATATCAACATGGTATATGAACCGCTTGCTGAGAAAAAAAATCAGACGCTGCGAGTTATGATGCCTATAGATCCTGTAATCTTAAATGCGGATCCACGCCAGCTTTCCGATGCACTCAGCAATCTTGTAGATAATGCAATCAAATATACCGATGAAGGTGGAAACATTGAACTAAAGATTCAGTTAGTCAATGATGGAATCCAGATTGTTGTGAAAGATGACGGACGTGGAATTCCGAAGGATCAACTTTCACGTATTTTTGAACGTTTCTATCGTGTTGATAAAAGCCGCTCGAAAGAAATGGGTGGTACTGGTCTTGGACTTTCGATTGCAAAACATGCAATCGAAAATCATGGCGGAAATATCAAAGTTGAAAGCGCCCTCGGCCAGGGCACACAATTTCTGATTCATCTCCCTCAAAGTATCCTCGTATTTCAGCACTCTTGAAATAACACCTTACCTCAAATATCATCCATATTGCAGATTTGTTTCTGTACTATTTCCTGTTTCATAAATCCCTGTTAAGGAGGCCATAGTGGGCTTTTCATTGATGCCTCGTGAAGAGAAATTCTTTGACTTTTTCGAGCAGCAGGTTCGTTGGTTGCAGGCAGCAGCCGCTTTGCTCAAGGAACTCGCAAGTGATTGGAAACCGAATCATCCAGCTTTACAGAAATTGAAAGAGGTGGAGCATGAATGCGACATCACAACGCATGAAATTATCGACATGCTCAACCGGACATTTGTAACTCCACTCGACCGCGAAGACATACATGGCCTCGCTAAGGACCTGGATGATGTTGTTGACATCATTCATGCAGTCAGTGAACGAATGCGATTGTTCCAAATTACGTCGGGTACAAAGGAATTACTTGAGCTTTCCGAAATATTAGAAGAGGCAGTTCTAAATGTATCAAAAGCAGTTATTTCAGTTCGCGATATCAACCGTCCGCGCAGAATCTTAGATTTGTGCATCGAAATTAATCGTCTTGAAAATCGTGGGGATCGAACATATGAAAAAGCGATCGGCGATCTGTTTAACAACTCAACCGACGATGTTTTGTATGTAATCAAATGGAAAGAGATTTACGATGCTGCCGAACAGGCGATCGATAAGTGTGAAGACATCGCAAACACGATCGAAGGGATCGTAGTAAAGCACGGTTAAGCTGATGGATCTGGGACTTATTGTTGTTTTGCTTCTGATTCTCGGAGCCGAATTTGTTAATGGCTGGACCGATGCGCCGAATGCGATTGCGACAGTAATTTCAACTCGGGCTCTGAAACCATTACAAGCCATCTTAATGGCTGCGGTTTTTAATCTTCTGGGTGTAATGTTTTCAGGAACGGCTGTCGCGACAACAATCGGCAAAGGAATCGTTAATCCAGACATCATTAATCTAACAACTGTGGGCAGCGCAATGACTGGCATTATTATTTGGAGCACAGTTGCTGCTTTGTGGGGCCTTCCTACCAGTGAAAGTCATGCACTCGTTGCAGGTTTAACAGGCGCAGCGCTGGCTGCCGTTGGACCTGAAGCATTGTTATGGGAAGGTTGGCGAAAGGTTCTGATCGGCCTCAGTGTTTTCTACTTTCTTTGGTTTTGGCGGTGGCTTGCTTGTTATGACTTTGATTTATCGAATATTTAAAAATTCCACTCCCGGGTTTGTTCGATATCTTTTCCGTTATTTGCAGGTAGGCTCTTCTGCTTTTATGGCATTCAGTCATGGTTCCAATGACGGCCAAAAATTTATGGGTGTGTTTACACTGGCGCTGGTGCTGGCCGGTGTATTCACTGAATTTAAGATTCCTTTCTGGGTGATTCTTCTTTGCGCGATTACGATGTCAATCGGCACGTTAGTCGGCGGTTGGAATATTATGAAAACAATGGGATTTCGCGTGACGCATCTTTCTACGCCTCAAGGATTTGCTGCAGAAATGGGAGCAGCAACTACGATTGAAATCGCATCAAGGCTCGGCATCCCCTTAAGCACAACTCACACGATTAACACTGCAATCATGGGAGTTGGTGCGACGCGCAGATTTTCAGCCGTACGATGGGGGCTCACCGCGAAAATTGTGCTGGCCTGGATTCTTACATTCCCAATTTGCGGCTTGATTGCGTACATCGTTACGTTCATCGTAATGAGACTTAAATGAAATGCGCAATTCGCAATCCGTAACCTGACAGCCGAGAGCTAATTACTCATTACGTTTTACTTCCTCTTATCACGACTTTTTTCCCACTGTAACAATCAGTTCGTAACCTTTTCTCTCTACTCTCTTTATAGTTAGTCCCTGATTCCATTCCCTGAAGGAGGCTCCCTATAGGGGGCCTCCCCCCTCCCTCTTGTTTCAACTGGTGAAACATAGTTTCACACATGAAATCATCCTTCCTTTAGCTAAAAACTAATTCGATTTTGTTGTATAAGAGAGGGACGGGGTTAAAAAATGAAATATAAATTGGAACCAGATCAACCTGTAACAAATGAATCGGCAAAAAAGGCGACGGGCAAAACGCTCGATCAATGGTTTAAAGAACTCGATACGTGGGACGGTCTCAAAAAGGGACGTCGATTAATAAATACCCATTTGTATGAACAGAAAGTGGATCTCTGGTGGTGCACAACAATCGCAGTTGAATATGAAAAGAAGCACGATCTGCGAAAGAAAGATGGACTATTCGAAGGTTATTTTGTTTGTTCCACAAAAACCATTGCTGCACCTGTAGAAAAAGTTTTCGATGCCTGGTCAAACATTGGGCAACTATCCCAGTGGTTTGGCAACTCTACAAAAGGTGATGTGAAGGATGGCGGTGCGATTGAAAATAGGGATGGAGAAAAAGGGGACTTTATTCGGGTTCGAAAGAATAAAGACATTCGTCTCGTGCTCAATAGCCCTGGATTTTCGGCGCCGTTCCAGGTTGATGCCCAATTTCAAGACAAAGGAAAGGGCAAAACTGGATTACTTGTCAATCTAACAAGACTGCAAACAAGAGATGAAGCGGATGCTGTCCGCAACTCCTGGGCTGAGGCACTCGATCGTTTAAAGGAAGTTTGTGAAGCGTGAGGCGGATCACCAAACGCGGCAGGGATCTTTTTGAACCATTGAAGCATCTTCGGCGCAGCCGAAAGCTGTTCCAAACTCTGGGAGAGCACCTACGACTCCATTCGTGCGATACCAACCGAGGGAATGAATATCATCCATAACTCTCATTCGAGTCCATTCGTCGGTTTGATTTTCACACCACATCTGAGCCCATGATAAAAAGAAACTCTGTTCTGCAAAATTGACAAGTGAATCGGTTGGATCTGATATATTTCTAAGGTCACGATAGGCTTCGTAAGCGAACCGAAGCCCGCCATGATCAGCGATATTTTCACTCAGAGTGAGATGCCCATTCATATTGTAAAGACCGCCGGCTCTGTATTTACCGTACTGTTCAATAAAACATGCAGCTCGAGTTGCAAATTCTTTTCGATCTGATTCAGTCCACCAATCACGTGGATTTCCTTTTGAATCAAAGTTGCGTCCATTTTCATCAAAAGCGTGAGTTAATTCATGGGCAATGATTGCACCGATAGCCCCAAAGTTTGCTGCTTCATCTGCTTTTTCATCAAAAAATGGCGGCTGTAATATTCCCGCTGTAAAAACAATTTCATTCAGTGCCGGATTGTAAAAAGCATTTGTGGAAGATGGGCTAATCCTCCACTCTCTGCGATTCACAGGTTTTCCAATTCTTCTTAACTGCTGTTGAAACAAAGACTGCTGCGCACTAATTACATTCGCAATCCAGTTGTTACGAACAATACTCACGTTCTCATAACTCAATCTCGCTTCGGGATTATCGATTCTGCCTTCAATTGCATTGAGTTTTATAAGAGCTTCTTTTCGAGATTCTTCCGAAAACCAGGAAAGCTCCGCAATCTTTTTACCGATTGATCCTTTTAACGCCTGAATCATCACAGTTAAACGGTTTCTACCATTTTCAGTCAGAGTTTCATCAATAAACTTTTTGCTCAGCGCATCGCCTAAAGCTGATTCTGTAAAATCCAAGCACTGAAGCCATCTCGGCTTAATTTCGATCGAACCATTTAAGCGGAACTCATAAAACTGGGCGCGTTCCTCCTGAAATTCCGAGGATAAATAAGGAGAGAAGACACGAAGAAGATGCCATCGAAAATAATATTTCCAATCTTCAACTGTTCTGGTCCGTATCAGGCTTTCGATCTCCACAAAAACTTCTGGTGGAGTCACAATCACTGAATCGAATACAGGAGCTTGCACAGTATTTAGATATTGATCCCATGAAAACGAAGGTGTGAAATCTTGTATTTTTTCAAGCGTCAATTTATGCACAACGCGTTCAGGGTTTTGCAGTTTCTGACTTGTCAGTGATTTGTTCGCTAATGAAATCTCAATGTCTAAAACAGCTTGTGCTCCTTTTGTAGCATTTTCGGAACTCTCACCTGAAAGTTCAAACATCTTTCTGATGTGATTTAAGTACGATTCGCGTAATGAGATTGATTTGAGGTCATCGCCAGTGTAATAGTCGCGGTCAGGAAGTCCTAAACCGCCCTGCCTGAGTTCCGCCACCATCAACGAACCGTCTCCGGCTTCAGACGTAGGACGAAGCTGAAAAAGGACTCGAATGTTCATTCTGTGAAACAATCCAGTGAGTTCCTCCAATGCATCCACAGAATCCATGCTTGAAATCTTATTGAGCTCACCTCGTATTGCTTCGATACCTATTTGCTGAATCTGCTTTTCATCCGTGCAGGAAGCAAAATAATCACCGAGTTTCTGATCCAGAAGGTTTCTATCAGAATTTTCTGACGCCTTTTCAAGAATCATTTTTAGAATTTGTTGATTACTTTGACGAACTTCATCAAAGCGGTCATGGCTGGATCGGCTTGAAGGAATTGGATTGCTTTTAAGCCAGCTGCCGCAAGCAAACAGATAAAAATTTCTGCAAGGATCTATATTCTGATCAACATAGGGTGTGGTGGATACAATGTCAGAGGCAGAACTATGAATTGCGAATAGAAGTAAGGATAGAACAAACATCAAACGCATTCATATTAAGAATACTGAATCTCTTTCTAGATCGCTACTACAAAAGAAAAACAGATGCCAAACCCAGGAAAATAAAAAATCCCATGCTGTCTGTAGTGAAAGTCAGAAGGACACTTGAACCCTGGGCTGGATCATAACCAAAACGGTCAAGGAGTAGGGGAACTCCGACTCCGACAAGGGCAGCTACCAAAAGGTTCAAAATCATTGCGGCTGCCATAACAAGTCCAAGCGAAACATTCTGGTAAAGCGCCATTGTTAGCAAACCCATCAATCCACCCCAGACAAAACCATTTAATGCGCTAATACGAATTTCTTTTAACAAAAGGTAAACAATGTTGCTACGGCTTACCCGATCGAGTGCAAGCCCCCGGATAATTAACGCAACTGTTTGATTTCCAGTGTTTCCTCCAATGCTTGCCACAATGGGCATTAAGGCTGCCAGGGCTACCAGCTTTCCGATCGCTTCCTCAAACATTCCAATAACCCGGGAGGCAATAAAAGCAGTCACAAGATTTAGCGCAAGCCAGAACCAGCGGTTTCGTGCGCTCGCCCAAATGGAAGCAAAAATATCTTCTTCACCTTGAAGTCCTGCAAGCTTCAGTGCATCTTCATGCGTCTGCTTACGCAGAAAATCCATAATCGATTCAACTGTTACGCGTCCGACTAAACGCTTGCGTTCATCAATCACCGGGGCGGAAAGCAAATCGTATCTTTCAAACGCTTTCGCGGCCTCATTTGCTTTTTGGTAAGGAGAAAGAATAACAGGGCTCACATCAATGACTTCCTGAATCATTCGTTCAGGGCTCGCGCTTAACATTCGGGAAAGCGGTAAGACTCCAAGCAATGCATGGCGTGAATCAACAACGTATACTGAATCAAGCTGAAGGGGAAGTTCTCTTCCACGAAGCTCAAACAATACGTCTTCCAGTTTCCGTTCGATTCTTACCGCAACAAAGTGATGCGTCATCAACTGTCCAACTGTGCCATCAGGATATGCGATCGATGAAACAACCCATTGTTGAGCCTGAGAATCAAGAGAGCGATAGACTTCTTCCAGAACATCTTTAGGAATGGAATTCGCGAGTGCTGACAAATCATCGACTCCAACTTGTTTTAATAACGCAATCAGTTCTTCCCTTGATAGTGATTCAACAAGTCCTTTCCGGATGCTTTCGCTAAGCTCAAGCAAAACATTGGCCCCGCATATTTTCCAAATTTGATTCCAGATCCGCTGCCTTTCTTCCAATGAAAGTGATTCCAATACAAAAGCGATGTCTGCTGGATGTCTTGAAGCCAGCCTGTTTTGCATTTCCGCCAAATGTTGTCGGTACGTTAGCATTTCCAAAACTTCTTGATTTGGACCTGCTTGACGTGAAACAAGACCTTCGACAACTTTTTGACGTTGAAGAAGCAAACGCACTTCTTCAACCAAAGAATCCAGATTAATCTCTGCGCTATTGGAAGGGATATTCATATGTAAAGTGTCTTAGGAGAGTAAACAGACAAGGTGTAGCTACAAATGTTTCGTTTCGACTATTGATACCCTGTTGTTTAAGTATACGCAAAGTTCGACACGGTTGTCTTTGATGCCTATGAAATGCGGATCATCCGATTGCCATGTGCCATCGTTTCCGTAAATGATTTCATCAACCCTGGTTAGCATTGCCATATGGGTATGGCCGCAAAAAATTGCGTCATAACCTTTCCTTTTCGCAAAGTGGATTGCACCATAGAGTACTGCTTCACTGTTTCGTGTTAGCAGCTTCGCTTTTCGCTTTAACCATTTTGAAAATTTTCTCGCGCCGGCTGTATTGAACTTCATCAGCGCATTGTAGATCCAGGTCGTTAGTGAAGTCAGCCTCTGGTGTTTATAAATGAAGGTATCCCATCGATCACCATGAATGACAAAGAACTTCTTTCCATCCGTTGTCCAATCAAAATTGTTCCGTACTTCAACTCCCAAAAGGTGGGACATCGTTCGAGCCGACACTGTGTCATGATTTCCGCGGATCCATATCACCTGACAGTGGTCCGATATTTTTCGAAGACGACCCAGTGCTTGCCAGTGCCAATGTTGCAGCCGATTAAATTTCAAATCATCAAATACATCACCCGCAAGAATTAAATGTTTGACACGAATGTTTGAAAGAAACGCATCCAATTCCTTTGCCTGACACATGGGGCTTCCAAAGTGGATGTCGCTGATGATGATTACATCATATTCAATGAGGGTACTTAAGGACGAAGCCGGCTGAACCGCTACCACTTTATTCAGCACATTGCGGCGTTCCGAAAAATTGAACAATCTCTCCAGCAATACTGAACTCCATCCCTTTTCATCACCCTTGATTCTAGGAGCTCAATGTAAAACGCCTATTACGAATTTGTAAATTTCAGGTTATATGAGCCACAGAGCAAGACTCCCGCTCAGAAAACCCAGTACGGCACCAGCCAGAACATCAGTCGGATAGTGAACACCAAGATAAACGCGCGAAATGCCTATCATTAATGCAAGCAAAAAGAGTGGAATAAACAGCCAGCTGTATACACTTCCGATCACTGTCATAACAACTACGGCGCAAGACATATGTCCTGAAGGAAACGAATAGCGATCACCTGGTCTGACAAGACAACCGACGCCGTCACAAATCTCAAAAGGGCGAGGTCGTGAAAACGAATTTTTTAGAACTAATTGCAAAGGGAATTCTATCAGTAGACCGATGCTCATCGGAAGCAATGAATGCTTCAGATTCAATGGATCAAACACGGCTATAAGCAAACTCAAAAAGAGCCATGCCCAACCATCGCCTAATTTTGTTGCAAAACTCATCAACGAGTTCATGGCCTCGTTTCTGCGATGTGCAACATCCAGCACCAGACGATCATCCCAGTTACGTAGCGTAGATACTATCTTTGTCATATCTTCCTACTACTACGATACGTGTAATTCATCACAAGGAAATTGAATATCTGTTAAGGGTTTGTTAAACCGCAGCGGCGTGAGACGGATGAAGGAACATGCTCTGGGAGCTTTCCAGGATTTTGGAATATCGGGGATATACAAGCTGATATAACGATTGTTTCTCACTAAGAATAATGTCGTGATTAAACCGGAGAGTTGAAGGTACAATTTTCAAAGATGAGTCGTCCCATTCTTCAATCATGTTAGTCGTCGCCAGTTCTAGAACATATAAATCATGGATCCTTCCCAACACTTCCTGAAGATTCCGGATTTTACGAACAAAATGACCGAGTCTTCTTTTATGAATGCGGTTATGAATCTCTACTGCGTAACGAAACTTCTTTGTGCGGATGCGGAGATCGTGTAATCGATCATCATTCGGAAGGCTGTCCCATGTAAATGAAACGAAATCCAGATGCCTTTTATGAAGAACCGCTGATTCCGTTACAGGAATTGCGTGCGTTCCCTTCAAAGTCAGCAAAAACTTATCAAAATAACGATACTTCTGATGAGAAATTCTTTTTCTTGCCTTTTGATGTCCTTTCTCAAATCGCAATTTTTGGTTGTGGAGAAGAAGTTCAGCTGCAACAGGATCAATTTTTCGTTGATCGCTCAACTCAGTCAGGATAGCAAGGTTAACTTCTGCTTCTCTCGCTGCCCCGAGACCCTTTGTAATCCGTCGCGAAAGGGCCATTAATCTTGCCTGGATTTTCTCAGGAAGAACTGGCTGCAGGTAATCCAACAACTCTCGTGTTCGACGAGACGCGACACGAAGATCATGAATTGTTTCCTGCTGTGGATTGATTAGAAACTCTTCACGAAGACTGAGTAGATTGCGTAGTCGTGTGCGTAATAGATTTGCTTCAACGACAGGAATAGCGATCACGCCCAACATATATATAATGACCTAGCAAGTGTTTGGAGAAGTAAGTTTGGGACTGAAATAGTCTACTGAATAATTGAATCTTTTACAATAACTTAATATTAAATTTGCAATCGGGATTCTGCGAGAATGAAATCGACGATAACTGTTGCAGCTTCTGGTTTGGCCAGGCTCAGCGCCGCAGCTTTTGTTTTATTGAGTGCTTGTGGATTTTCAAGCAAGCTCAAAAGCGCATCTTTGAACTCACCTCGTTTTGCTTCAATACATAAACCTGCACCATTTTGAACTACATATTGTGCATTCGCTTCTTCCTGACCTGGAATTGGAGAAAACAAAATTTGGGGCAAGCCGAATGAAAGAGCTTCCGAGACTGTGAGTCCGCCCGGTTTTGAAATCAATATATCCGCAGCGCGCATCATCTCAGCGATTCTTGGTGAAAAACCAAAAACCGAAAATCGATTATCTCCCTTGCAGTAATCCTTGACTTGCTGTTCTCGAGGTGCATCCTTGCCTGCGCTAACGAGAAAATGGATTTTTCCTGGTACTTCTTTTAAATCCTGTATCATTGCGCGAGTCTTTTTTGGACTTAAACCTGAACTGAGTATAAGAATCAACTTTTCATCAGCACCGATATTCCATTCTCTGCGGCACGTTTCGCGATCCAATGATTGTGAAAAGGCGCTGGAGATCGGAATTCCACTCACCGTAATCTTTTCACGGATGAAACCTGCATCAACCAGTTGATTTCGAATATCATCGGCCGGAACAAAATAATGATCAAGCCCATTGCGCTTCCAACAGCGATGCGAAATGAAGTCAGTCACCACAGAATAGAGTTTTTGATCCCATCCGAATTTCTTTCGCCAATCCAGTAGTAGAGCTGAAGGTGTGAAGTGTGTTGAAACAATGCAATCATAATGGGTCGTTTCCAGAAAGGTAAGTAACTTGCTGAACTGCCATCGCTGTGTCCAATCCGTTGCAGGTGCGTATGGCGATTTCGGCCAATCATTCATTTTATAAAACAGCCGCCAGAGCGGACGGCATCTGCTGACCAGAAGTGAATATGCGCCGGGATACATGCGCGAGAGCGGCCAAGGCAAAAAATCAAGAAGATCACGAACATCTGCGTCGATTCCGCGTTGTTTAAATGCTTCAGCTAGCGCTAATGCCGCACGTTTGTGGCCCCAACCAATTGTCGCGTGAATGAGCAGCACCTTCATCAGTACCGCTCGCTTAAAATTCGTGCGGGTCCAGGACCGGCCCCTACCATAATCGCTTTATTGATGTTCTTGAAGACTGGCGTCATGCGATCTTTTTTCTAGTGCATACTTGCCGGCCTGAGTGAAAAGGATTTTTTTAACCGTAGGAGGAATGAGCCAGGATAAACGATCCACATATGTTTGCATTTTTCGAAAACGGTCTTTGTTCCAGGGATAATGTTCCAAAATTATGTCTGTATCGGCCGAATTGAAAATGTAGTCCAGTATTACCAGCGTTATGAATGCATCATCAAGCCAGCCCAGAATAGGAATAAAATCCGGAATGATGTCGATCGGTGTAAGGAGATAAGTGAGTAAGCCTCCCAGTACAACACGATTTCGCAGAGGAATTCTTTCGTCTTCAGCAAGACTTCGAACAAAATCAATTAATTTGCTCATGCCACTCTTCCTGTTTTTTTGATTGAAGCGAACACAATCAATTTAATCAACAAGACGTCAAGGTTCAAGTAACTTGTATTCGCTTAAACCGGCGAGGGCCGACTTTTAGAACAAATGCTTCCCCAGAGTTCAAGGCTAAAACTTCTTTTTCATCTTCAACTTTCCGGCTATTACCATTCTCTTCTAGAAGAGAAACAGCTCCTTGCCGTATTAAACGCCGGGCATCGGAGTTGCTTTTGGCAAGACCGCTGTCACGGATCAAATCTAGCGGAGAATGATTTCCTGATGGCAACCGAATAACTATCCATTTCTTCAGGAAGCTTCTTCTCGGTGAAGACTTTGCGAAATTCTTGGGCCGCTTGTTCCGCGCTTTCATGTCCATGAAAATCACTGACGATAATTTTTGCAAGATCTTCCTTCACCTGCCTCGGATGTTTTTTCTTCAGCTTTTCGATCTGCTCTACATTCAAATCAGTAAGCAATAAATAGTAGCGATACATCAGCTCATCGCTGATTGACATCATTTTTCCAAACATAGTTGAAGGAGGTTCAGTAATTCCGACATAATTGTTCAAAGACTTGCTCATTTTCTCTACGCCGTCCAGACCTTCAAGCAGTGGTGTCGTCATAATGACCTGTGGTTCCTGCTTGTATTGTCTTTGCAGTTCACGTCCGACAAGCAAATTGAACTTTTGATCAGTCCCGCCAAGTTCAACATCCGCGCGCAAGGCAACTGAATCATATCCTTGAGCGAGCGGATATAACATTTCATGAATGCTGATTGGAACACCGGCTTTCATCCGTTTTGCAAAATCGTCGCGTTCGAGTATTTGTGCAACTGTATATTTGGCAGAAAGACGAATTACATCCGAAAAATTCATGGCACTCAGCCAACGTCCGTTAAAATCAACAATGGTTTTTTCGGGATCGAGAATCTTGAAGACCTGAGCTTTGAAGGTTTCGGCATTTTCGTTGATTTCTGCGCGGGATAAAGATTTACGTGTAACTGAGCGTCCTGTTGGATCACCGATCATTCCCGTAAAATCGCCAATCAAAAAGACAACTTGATGTCCAAGATCTTGAAAGTGTTTCATTTTGCGCAGCAACACTGCATGCCCAAGATGTAAATCGGGTGCTGTAGGATCAAACCCTGCTTTGACTAGAAGCGGTTTTCCCTTTTTTAACTTTTCAAGAAGATCATCTTCTTTGATGATCTCCTCGCACCCTTTTTTTAAGTATTCAAGCTGTTGCTCAGGTTTCATTTTTCACCTGAGACGCAGCCTCATCGATCAGGACTCTGCGTCCTTGAACGTGCAGGCGATTTTCAAAAAAGAGACGGACGGCTTCAACATACGCTGCATGCTCCATCGGAAGCAGCCTGTCTGATAGAGTTTCCTCGGTGTCATCTGGGTTGACTTCCACGGTCTTCTGAAGAACGATCGGACCTGAATCCAATCCTTCATCCACAAAATGAACTGTGCAACCGGTGAGCTTTACTCCATACTCAACCGCCTGTTTTTGGGCGTGCAATCCAGGAAATGATGGCAATAAAGCCGGATGAATATTCATGATCCGGTTCGGGAACGCTTGCACAAAGATTGGCGATAACAATCTCATAAAGCCAGCCAGACACACCAGATCGATTTGACGTTCCTTCAAAATCTCCACCACTTTACGGTCATAATCTTCCCGATCTGGATAATCCTTGTGCGGAAGAATCACAGTTTCAATATTTTCCCTCCGCGCAAATTCAAGACCTTCAGCATTAATCCGGTTGCTTAGAACAATAGTCACATCGGCACGGATTAATCCGCGTTTAGAAGCAACCACAATACTTTTCATGTTGCTGCCGCGTCCTGAAATTAAGACTGCGATCTTACCTTTCATTTCTTGATTGTAACCGCAAAAACGCAGAGAGCTAGCTGCGAATTACAGCTGCTTCTTGAGGCTGGGGCTGAGGTTGATCTTCAGTCTGTTCCTGATGTTCGTGAGTACGATGGAATAATCTCAACTGTTCATACTCCTCTTTCGGAACAGGGACTGGATATTTTCCAGTGTAACAGGCAGTACAGAACATTTTATTTTCAGCATCTTCAGTCGCTTGTAAAAGTCCTGCAAGGCTAAGATATTGTAACGACTCTACACCGATAAATTCACCGATTTCCGGGACAGTTTTTTGCGCTGCGATAAGTTCTTCCCGAGTTGGCGTATCGATTCCGTAATAACAGGGGCCGATTGTTGGCGGACAACTAATTCTAAAGTGCACCTCATTGGCGCCTGCGGTGCGAACCATTTTTACAATCTTCTGGCTGGTATTTCCGCGAACGATCGAATCATCAATCAATACTACGCGCTTATTTTCTAAAACACTTCGAACGGGGTTCAATTTTACCTTCACACCAAAATGGCGAATGCTCTTTTTCGGTTCAATAAAAGTCCGTCCAACATAGTGATTACGAATTAAACCAAACCCGATCGGAATTCCAGATTCAGCCGAATAGCCAAGCGCCGCAACAAGACCAGAATCGGGAACTGGCACCACAACATCCGCTTCAACTGGAGCTTCGCGCGCAAGCTGGCGTCCCATTTCAAATCTGGAGGTATAAACATTGCGCTCAAAAACGTTACTATCAGGTCGTGCAAAATAAACTAGCTCAAAAATGCAGCTGAACTGACGTTGTTTCGGAAATGGTGACCGGCTTTCAATCCCTTTTTCACTCAGGATTACAATTTCACCTGGCCGCACATCACGTACATAATCCGCATCAATCAAATCGAGTGCGCATGTTTCGGATGCAAGAATGTAGGAGCCGCCAAGTTTTCCGATACACAAGGGCCTGAAACCCCATGGATCACGCGCTCCAATTACACAATCATTCGTTAGAAAAACAAGTGAATATGCACCTTTCAAAGCACCCATTGCATCAATAAGTGCATCAATAAATTTTGGCTGGCGTGATTTTGAGATTAAGTGAAGAATGACTTCCGTATCAGATGTAGTTGTAAAGATTGTTCCTTCTTTTTCCAACTCATCCCGGATAATTTGCGCATTTACGAGGTTTCCATTATGAGCAACGCAGATTTCACCTCTGTGACAATCCACGAAAATCGGCTGAGCATTTTTTAAGTCGCTGCCACCTGCAGTGGAGTAACGAACATGTCCGATTGCCCGATGACCGCGCAAAGAATCAAGACGTTCCTTGCGAAAGATATCCGCGACCTGACCCATACCGCGTTCGCAGATTATTTTTTCGCCATCAGATATAGCAATTCCCGCACTTTCCTGGCCGCGATGCTGCATCGAATACAGGCCGAGGTAAGTCATTTTTGCTGCTTCAGGATGATCAAAAATCCCGAACACAGCACACTCATCATGAAACTTATCTTCAGATATATCCATTGTCCCCGATGCGGTGAACTGTATTCCGGGAATTACCGCAGTCTACAGTAGTCTAGAAATAGAATTATACCAGATATGATACAACTCTTCGACCGGCAGCTGGATAAGCCTTTTGCCGTCTACTTCCAGAGACAGTTCTCGTCCACCGACTTTTCCCAATTTTGAAAAAGGAACCTTATGGTGTTCAAGGATCTGACGTAATCGAGATTCAGCATCTGCACGAACCGAAAGTATGTAACGTGTTTGTGATTCACCGAAGAGGAATGCATCGGGTCTGACATTACCTTCCCAATGCAATGAACACCCGTACATCTGAGGATAAGCACCGAAACAAGATTCTGCAAGTGTTGCGATTAGACCACCGTCAGAGCAGTCATGGAGACTTTGAATCAGGCGCTCTTCTGCCGCCTGAAGCAATGCGGAATGTGCTTGCTTTTCAAGGTGTAAATCAATTTGGGGACAGGGACCGGATAGAGGAGAATCCAATGTTGAGTAGCGGCTTCCTCCAAGTTCATCGGTCGGTGCGCCGATCAAAATCACAACATCATTTTCAGCTTTAAAATTCGGCGTAATGACGTGCGGCGTTTTGTTGATTCCAACCATCCCAATGACAGGAGTCGGGTAAATCGAAACCCCTTCAGTCTCGTTATATAGACTTACATTGCCACCCGTTACAGGAGTTTCAAAAGCATTACATGCTAAAGCAATACCATCTACAGCTTGGGAGAATTGCCACATAATTTCAGGCTTTTCAGGATTACCAAAGTTCAAGCAGTTGGTAACGGCTACAGGTTTTGCCCCAAAACAGACAACATTTCGTGCGGATTCAGCAACTGCAATTTGTGCACCTTGAAATGGATCAAGCTCAGAAAATCTCGCATTTCCATCAACGCTCATCGCAAGGTTCACAGACGAATCCTTGATGCGAACCGCTGGCGTCGCAGTTCCTGGCATTGTTAATGTATTAGTACGAACCATATGATCATACTGGCGATAAACCCAATTCTTCGAAGCCACCGTTGGTAAAGCTAAAATTCGGCGTGCTACTGCATTAAAATCCGAAGGGATGTCACCACGAAATTCTGGATATTTCGATTTCGGCTGCCTGATTGGGCGGCTGTAGATAGGCGCTTCATCTGCTAGAGCGCGTGCCGGTACATTGGCAACATTTTTGTTCTCATATTGAATTCGAACCCATCCATCTTTAGATATTTCTCCAATATTTTCTGCATGAAGATCCCATCGATCAAAAACTTTTTCGGCTTCAGCTTCATGGCCTTTTTTCACAACCAGGAGCATACGTTCTTGCGATTCGGATAATAGAATTTCATATGCAGTCATTCCCCGTTCTCTTTGAGGAACATGATCAAGAACAATTTGCATTCCACTCCCGCCGCGGCTGGCCATCTCGGTCGTTGCACAAGTTAAGCCAGCAGCGCCCATATCCTGAACACCTTCGAGTATGTTTTGCTGCATTAACTCAAGACAAGCTTCCAATAAAAGCTTTTCCATGAATGGATCGCCAACTTGAACATTGGGACGTTTCGCTTCCGAATCTTCAGCAAACTCAGCGCTTGCCATGGTTGCGCCATGAATTCCATCCCTCCCTGTTTTTGCACCAACATAAAACACCGAATTGCCTGATTCACTTCCGCGTCCAAAATAAATTTTGTCCTGTTGAGCCACACCAAGACAAAATACATTTACAAGCGGATTCAGGTTGTAGCAATCTTCAAAAACAACTTCGCCGCCAACTGTCGGAATGCCGATACAATTTCCATAAAATCCGATCCCTGAAACAACACCGCGAAGAAGAGATTGATTTTTCTTAATATGTAGCGGACCAAACCGCAGTGAATTCATAAGCGCAATCGGCCGTGCACCCATCGTAAAAATGTCGCGAATGATGCCACCTACACCTGTAGCCGCACCCTGGAATGGTTCAATAAAGGATGGATGATTGTGAGATTCAATTTTGAAAATCGCCGCAAGACCTTCACCCAGATCAATCACGCCAGCATTTTCACCCGGTCCTTGAAGCACAATCTTCCCTTTCGTTGGAAGACGTTTTAAATGAGCCCGTGAGCTCTTGTAACTGCAATGCTCGCTCCACATTACAGAAAACATTCCGAGTTCTGTTAGGTTTGGCTCACGATTTAGCGTCGCACAAATGCGATCGTATTCTTCTTTGGTTAAACCATGCGCTTGAATAACTTCCGATGTAATCATGTTCCCCTACTTGGTAGGGGCGGGTCTAAGACCCGCCCGTTTTATGTTCAATATTATTGCGGGCGGGTCTTAGACCCGCCCCTACTAATTTCTTCTATTGTGTTTGTTATTTCTTCTTGTTCTTGTTCAGTTAAAGTTCGTAATTCAAGAAACAAACGATCTGCATCGATTCTCGCTATTATAGGAGTCTTTGCCAGTCGAAGTTTTTTGCCTAGTTCTGCCGGCTTTAAACCAGGAATAATTACCGAAACAGCAAAAGAAGGAATCCCTTTCATCGGCGCAACACCGCCTCCAACATAGCAAATTGTAGATTCAACTTGAAAGTTCGATTCCGAAAATTTCTGCTTCAGTGTTTCGCACCAACCTTCTGCGCGGCGTTTTAATTCTGACGCCTCCGTAAATAACATACGGATTACAGGAATGCGATCTACTTGATCGTTTAAGTATAAAACTGCCGTTGCTTCCAGTGCAGCATAAACCATCTTATCAACACGCAGTGCGCGGAATAGCGGGTTTTCGCGCATTCTTTCAACAAGTGTTTTTGTTCCTACTACGATTCCACATTGCGGCCCGCCTAAAATTTTATCGCCGCTAAAACAGACCAGACTCGCACCTTCATCCAATTTCTGTGTTACAGAAGGCTCCTGCTGAATTCCTGCGCGATCTAAATCAACCAAAATGCCGCTGCCGTGGTCTTCAATAAACGGAATATTAAATTCTTTCGCAAGAGCTGCAAGTTCCGAAAATTGAGGCTTTTCCGTAAAACCGATAATTTGAAAATTGCTCGGGTGCACCGACAAAATCATTCCAGTTTTTTCATTGATTGCGTTGCGATAATCTTCCAGACGAGTTTTATTTGTTGTCCCAACTTCACGCAGGATCGCACCACTCTTTTTCATAATCTCCGGAAGCCGGAATGAGCCACCAATTTCGATTAACTCTCCGCGCGATACGATGACTTCTTTTTGATCCGCGAATGTATTTAAGATAAGCAACAGGGCTGCAGCATTATTATTTACAACAAGTGAGGCTTCTGCAGGCACAATAGATCCCAGAATTTTTTCAAGATGCTTTTCTCTTGAGCCTCGCCGGCCTTCATTCAAATCAAATTCCAGATTGCTGTAACTAGAAGCAACTTCAGTCAAATGATCGATTGCTTCCTTTGAAAGTGGAGCACGTCCAAGATTTGTATGAACAATAATTCCACTCGCATTAATAACTCGTTGCAATGAATAGGAGGAAATATTTTCCAGCCTCGTTCGAATGGCTTCTAAAAGGCTTCCTTCTTGTCCGAACTCCGATTCATTTTGCCGTTGCTTCCTGATAAGCGCCAGCTCAGCGCGGACTGCCCCCAGGATAAGATTTCGTGAATAGCTTTTTGACCAGGGTTTTGAAATTACTTGATCAATTACTTGTGAAACCGGCGGAATATCTCTAAGTTTTGGCATTGTTATACGTCAGCAAATGGCTCCAGAATATTTTATGGTATATTGGCTTAATAGTCAGAACAACGAGGCTGAGTGTCATTAAAAAAGACTCCAAGAGATTTTCCCGAGGATGCAGAACTCGAAAACACGATCCAGGACATTCTATATCCTTATCTTAAAACAGAGGATCCGATCGTCGCGATACAATTTGGTGTTCCAAAGGATAGAGAAGAGGATTGGAGACAAGCAGTCGGATTCGTTTCCGCATTCAATACATATAAGAAGGAAAAAGTTGGCAGATTGGTAAAGCATTATGTCGAATTTAAGCCTGAACAAGCGTGGGAGATTCATCAACTGTATCAAATGCTTGAAAAATCTCCGCATCTTGAAATTTATATAGACGGGATGAGACTGCCTCACGCTGCCACATTATGGCTGCCTTTATTATGGTTTTATTTATGATTTTTTCTGATGGTTCCAAAGCGACATTGGGTGGAAGGAAAGACGCTTGACGCTTGATCGTGAATTAGAAGATGTAGAAAAAGCAATCTCGCAACTTAAGAGGGATTTTGAAATGTATTTTGCGGGAGTTACAAGACAGCCGCCCAATGATTCCCGCGCAAAATTAGAAAAAATCATCCGCAAATACAGCCTGAATACAAACTTTAGCTTTGCTCAAAGGTTCCGATTTAGCAATCTCGCTGCCAGATTCAATACATATCAGGATCTGTGGACCAAGCAACTAAAAGCAAAGGAAGAGGGTAAATTCGCAGCCGGAAACAGTCCTATCCCTCCATCCAGAGAAGCCCCAATCACGAAAAAACACAGAAAAACGCAGGATAAAGCAAGCTCACTCTTTGATCAATATGCTCAGTTTCGTGAAAAAAATGGAGAACCTCCTCCGAACATAAATAGCGAAAAATTCAAGCAGATGATTGATACGCAAAGAGATTCTTTGATAAAGAAGTATCACTGCAAAGATGTGGAATTTTATATAGCGGTAGAAGAAGGGAAAACGAAACTGAAAGCGAAGCCAATGAAATAAAATCCGCCAGGCCCCCTGAAGAACCTGGCGGAATAAATTGCAAGTTTTAGCTTGTCAATAGAAACAAACTTTTCAGAGAGCTGCCGCCGGAATAATTTCGACGTCACCTGCCTGAGTCCTTCCCTCTGCACTTTGAATGACTTCAAACTCGACCTTCTGTCCTTCCTTTAAGGATTTGTAGCCCTCGCCACGAATCTTCGAATAATGGACAAAAATCTCTTCACCTGTATCTTGTTTGATGAAGCCATATCCGAGCTTGTTATCAAACCATTTGACCTTACCGCTTAAACGCATCATCCTCTCACCTTCCTTACAAAAAAAAAACCAGAGCAATAGCCCTGGCAGTCATTAAACTAAAAACAAAAAAAACCTGGAAAACATGGAGTCCTGTATTTATAGTGACAGAGCATATTCTGCTTAAAAATAGAAGTCAAGAGCTTTTCAAAGAATGAAAAAGAATACTTAGGAACGCTGGAGGCAACGCCTAAAAATGGAGAAAAAATGGACTAATTTGGTCAAGAATAACAAGGAAAATCGCCCTAAGGTCATCCTTGCCAGCGAGAGTCCACGCCGTAAATCAATGCTGAAGGAACTTAGCATAAAGTTTGAAGAGTTTCATTCTCGAATTGACGAGGTTTTGATCAATCCATCCGATGCTACTGAATCTGTTGTGGATTTGGCGATCAGAAAAATAAGAGCTTGTAAACGGAAGGATGCATTGTTGATTGGAATGGATTCTTTAGTAGTGCTCGGAAAACACATTATGGGTAAACCCCGCGATCCAAAAGAAGCGCGGGAGATGCTGAAAAAATTAAGTGGAAAGAAACATTACGTAGTTACAGGAGTCGCGATTTCACATAAAGGTCGAATTGTTTCGGGAAGTGAATCCACTGAAGTTTACTTTCGTAAATTAGCGCCAGAAGAAATTGATTGGTACCTATCAACAGGTGAACCACTGGACAAAGCTGGTGCGTATGCCATACAAGGATTCGGTAGATTGTATGTTCGCAAGATCAATGGCTGTTATTTCAATGTGCTAGGCTTCCCGATCGATGCATTTCAACGAACACTCGGCCGGTTGGGATTTACCATTTATGATCTGATGTCGGAAAACTTGTGATACTGAATAATAAAGAGACTTCGAAAAAGTTTTTGGCCTGCTTTGAAAATAGATATGAACAGTAGCCCCCAGCGTAAGCTGGGGGTTAAGAATAATCATAGTGATATACAGCACGCCGCCTTTGCGGCGTGCGTAAGACAGTTATTCAATTGGCGTTTAATACTAAATGGTCTTGCGCCCGCCTCAAGCGGCGGGCTAGATTGTCTATCAATCATTCATACCCCCCAGCTTGCGCTGGGGGCTACTGTTTCGTAACGCAAGCTTTACTTGTTCCTCCCTTTTAATGTTTACCGTATAATAGGTGTTCAATATGGACCTCGCCGAGAAAGTCCAGAGTTATCTTGCTCCACTGCTGGGCCAAAACACTGCTCGAATTGCTGTAAAGACCTTTTCTGAAAAAATTGGAAAACGACCTGACAATCTTATACGTCAGGATTTGCCGGCTCTGGCTCAAAGCATGGAAGGAATGTTAAAGACGCTTTGTGGAGTTGAAAGAGCTGTCAAAGCTGTAAAGGATATCTCTGAAATATGACGTGGGTACACATCGTATGGTTCTTTCTCATCATTGCATGTCCCGTTATTTACCGTAATGGCGCTGAGCCGCAGAGTATCGTCGTTTTTGGAAATATCGGCAAAATTTTTTCCCTTCTAATTGCCGGGCTAAGCCTCACATTTACAACGAACGCATACACTCCTGGAGAACGAGCCAAACGGGCCTGGACATTTCTTGCGGGTGGAATGTGGGTTTGGTTTTTCGCACAATCAATCTTTGCTCAATACAAAATGGTTCAAGGGGTGAGCCTGTATCCAAGCATTGCGGATATATTTTTTGTGGCAGCTTACTTACCACTTTTTGCGGGACTCATTCAGCTGATTTCAGATTTTCGAAGTACGGGCTTGCCAATGGGCGGACGCAAAAGCTATCTAATACAAATCGCAATTCTGATTATCTTTTACGCAATTCTCTTTTTTAAATGGTTGTGGCCACTCGCAATAAATCAAGATCCGCCTGAAACTAAATTCTTAAACGTAGGTTATCCAACTTGCGACTTCTTGCTTTTCGCGCTTACAACGGTTCTGATCCGAATTTCATGGGCCTTGCGTGGAGGGAGTCTGGCAAAAACCTATGTTGCCCTTGCCCTTGGGTTCATTTTGATTGCAATTGCAGACACGATTTTTGCTTACAACCCAGATCCCAACTATTGATATCCTCTTTTTCTCTGCGTACTTTCTGTGTGCTCTTGCGGGCATGTATCAACTGCGCGCCATTCGGCAGTAACCACGGAGTCACGGAGCACACGGAGTTTTTTAGTAAATTCTTGCTTGAACTCCTACATAAATTCCATAATTTTTCTTATCACTGAAGACGTGTGCAATTGATGCAAGTTTTTTGGAGCGATCCATCTTCCTGTAGTCTGAGGAAGACTATAATCGTTTGCACGCAAAGCAACCGCTTTGATTCTGCGATATGTAACCGAATGGGATTTTGAACCTAAATACTCAAGGTTGCGAAATTCAATATTCCAAAGCTTTTTATATTCCGACTTTAACTGATCATCATTCAGTTCTATTTCTGATAAGAGATCTGGAAACATCCATGCGTCACGCAAAAATGGCCTGCCTGGATTCTGCATCAGATAAAGTGAATTGGATTTCTGAAGGATCAAAAAATACCAAAAATAAGGCACAGCGGCTTTTCTTACGCGTGCGCGCGGAAGTCTTTCCTCCATGCCTGAAGCATGTGCGCGGCAAAATTTTCGAACCGGACAAAGCCAGCACATCGGCCGCGGCAGACAGATTTGCTCCCCGAGTTCCATCAATGACTGAAAATATTCTTGCGGAGGAGCATCTTTGCCTATTTCCATGAATGCTTTTTCGATTGCATCACGAAATTTCCTGCTATGTGGTGCATGAAGATTCTTTATGAGACGCGATATAACGCGGGCGATGTTACCGTCAATTGCAGGAGTCAATTCACCAAAACAAAGATTTCTGAGCGCTCCGGCCGTATAACGTCCAATTCCAGGAAGGTCTAAAAGCTGATCAAAATTTGATGGGAATTTTCGATCATGATTGGAAACGAGTTCACGCGCGCATGAATGCATATTTCTGGCACGGCCGTAGTAGCCAATTCCGGACCATTCAGCAACAAAAGAGTCCTGCGTATCCCCGGCTACATCTTCAATCGATGGATACTTCTTTACCAATTTTTTGAAAAAGGGAAGAGCAACTGAAATGCGTGTCTGCTGCAACAGAATTTCAGAGAGCCAAATTTTGTAAGGATCTTTTGTTCTCCTCCATGGATATGAAACTCTGTTCTCACGGTACCACTTCAACAGTTGCGAAGTAATCGCTTGCATTAATCTTTGATTTTTTATTTTGCTTTTTGATTTTGCTAAAAAAGTTCGCTCGAACGATTGTTCAGAAAATTATCGGCATCCAATAGCATTTCGCGTATATTTTTGTGTCTGATTTTTTGAGCTCCTTTTGTCACATCAAGCCACGTATAATCTTTGCTTTCACGCGACAATTGTACCTCTCCTGCCCCGGCTTCACCGATAAAATACGTCACAGATTTGCTAATGAGTTCACCTTCGCGGCGATAAAAATACTTCAGATTCCATTTGTAACCAGGAATAAGTTTACATTCAGAAATACCTGTTTCTTCCGTAAACTCCCGCAGTGCCGCCGTTTGAGCATCTTCCCCTTTTTCGATTTGTCCTTTTGGAAACTCCCACATTTCTTTTTTGGCAAACCCTGACAGTAAAAGCAAATATTTGCGATCTTTACCGTTTTTTCGAAAGGGAATGATTCCCGCTGAAAATTCTCTGATCAGATAGCCTCCAAGGACAGCTGTTCAAGAATGTGTAACACATGAATATACCTTGTAGAAATTACTGGGCAAGTTTTATAATAAGCACAGGCAGGAGGGGGATTTTGGCCGGACAAAATTGTCCTAAATGTGGATCAGATCAAGTTTCAAATGATCAATGTTTCAAATGTGGCATTGTAGTTTCTAAGTATCTAAGTGCCGGACAATCTTCATCGCAGCCCATCTCATTTGTAGCAACTTCGCAATCGCATAAAGAATACTCGTATACAATCAATAAAGATCACATCGAGTATCAGCAGCGCCGTACAAGAGACAAGTGGCAGAGATTCCTTGTTGGTATTGGGATTTTTGCGTTTCTCGGCTTGATCGTCTTCGGCGTCTGGCATCTTCTCCACCAAAGAGCGTCAGAATATTCCGGACCGTATAAGAACGGAGAGTTGATTTACGGAATTTTTTTCCCGACTGTTGGGCCTAAATGGTATCACGGTAAAGCGAACAACCTTGAATCACTTGGAATTAAAGATCCGCATGATGCATTTTATCGCGGTGAAGATCGTGATAACCCTGATATGGCAATCGCGGTATATGTTAAAGGCACAAAAAGTGTTCCCGAAAAAATCGGTTCAAACCTGGAATCCACATTACTTGCTGAGGCTGAAAATTCCGTAAAGACACGGATGAGAGAACAGGGCGTAAAATGCGAAATTGTGGACTCTTATCTTCGGAATGTTGGGGGCCGTGACGGTTTCATGATTGAAGCCGAGATTGATAAAGATGGAAAGCTCTATCGTGCTTTCGTATTAAATGGATACTATTACGGCCGGGGATATACTGTGTTCTTTGTCGGGACGGATGAAGTAATGACTGACAACGAAGAGCTTCAAGGCATCATGGATTCTTTTTCTTTCAAGACCTCAGTATTATAAAAAACTCACGTACTTTTGCGAAGATCATTTAACGCTTGTCTCGCAACCGCTTTCAACGTCTCGAAAACTCCAGTACCCTTCGAAGCAACAGCTTCAAATACAGGTTCGTCTTTTTGTTGAAGCTTTTTAACCATCTCTTCTACGGTCGCAATATTCGGAAGATCTCGCTTATTTAGCTGCAAAATGTATGGAATAGATTTTAGTTCGTAACCTTGATCCTTTAGATTGTTTTTTAAGTTGTAAATACTTTCTTCATTGGCTTCCATGCGCTCATTTTGAGAATCAGCAACGAATATGACACCATCAACTCCTTTCAGAATGAGTTTCCGGCTTGCATCATAAAAGACCTGACCGGGAACGGTATAAAGATGGAAGCGAACTTTGAAGCCTTTAACTGAACCTAAATCGAGCGGTAAAAAATCAAAAAACAAAGTCCGATCTGTTTCTGTAGCGAGTGAGATTAATTTACCTTTCGCTTGAGGATTTGTTTTGTCGTAGATGTATTGAATATTTGTGGTTTTACCGCACAAACCTGGACCGTAATATACAATTTTGCAGTTGATCTCGCGCGAGGCGTAGTTGATGAACGTCATGCTCGATCGTCAAAAAGGGTGCTCAGAGCTATTCGCTAAATAAACTATCGATATCTTCGTCAGTAATTTCAGCAAACGGGGATTCAAAACCTGCAGCACCAGCCTCCTTTTCTCGTTCGACTTTTTCAAGAATCCTGTTGAATACGTTTTCCAATTCCGTCGAAGCTTTCCTGACTCTCAATCGAACTAACCCCAATGAGGAGCGTTCATCAAAAATGACTACCAGGATGACCCGTTTACCGACGATAGAAATGTGGATATTATCCCTTTCCCCTTCATGAAATAGTACAGAAAATTCCTTCTCTCCTATCAGTCTTGCGAGTCCGTCAGTGGCAGCCACATTGCCTGCAGTCAATGAAGCTAATGAAGTTGTATCAAGATTGCTTATGTCCCCGTTATAGGCAATCTGTTGACCATTTTTGTCAACAAGAAACACCATTTTGGCGTTTGCATCTTCTTTTAATTTGTTTAAAACGACGCGGATCAGCTGGAACTCTTCTTCATACATAATCATGTCTGTTCCAGCCATTTGTCCCTCTTATTTCACTGTCGTTTCGCTGTCTGTAAGTCTCTGAACAATACCATAATCCCCCTTTATTGACAAGAAATTGGAGGCGATTGAACGTCGTTCTATGCTCTTAAATCTTGGTGTCTTTGCGGTTTAACTAACGTGCAGAATGGCGACCTACGAAAGCGCGAGCCATCGTGACTTCGTCTACATAATCCAGATCCCCACCAACAGGAACCCCTAAAGCGATCCGGGTCAATTTGTCAGTCATATTTTGAATCAACTTCGCAATGTAGACAGATGTAGCCTCGCCTTCAACAGTTGGATTTGTGGCTAGAATCACTTCTCTGGGGTGTAGAAGTTCAACGCGTTCGACAAGTTCTTTGATCTTAATCTCAGATGGTCCGATCCCTTGAAGAGGATTTAACGATCCTAAAAGAACGTGATATTTTCCGCGGAATTCACGAGTTTTTTCGATCGCAATTAATGTGGTTGGTTCTTCGACAACGCAAATGACATCATCTTCGCGTTTTGGATCAAGGCAAATTTTGCAAGGATCAGTATCTGTGAAATTCCAGCAAATTGAACAATAACGAATTTGATCTCTTAATGCGCCAATGGCTTCAGCAAGTGCTTTTTGATCTTCCACTGGCATCTTCAAGAAATGAAATGCGATTCGTTGCGCCGATTTAATCCCGATGCCCGGAAGCTTCATCAACTCTTCAAGAAGTCGTGCCAATGGGGCAGGATAATATTGCAGCGGATAATTCATCTTTGTGACTTTCAGTTAAGAAGCTAGAACATATTCCCTAATCCGGGAATCTTTAGATTGCCGGTCATAGCACCCATCTTTTCGGCTGCTTGTTCATCGGCTCGGCGAAAAGCTTCATTGTATGCTGCAACAATTAAATCCTGCAGCATTTCAACGTCTTCTGCGTTAACAGCCTGAGGATCAATTTTTATCGAAATCATTTGTTTGGATCCATCCAGGGTTACTTCAACCATACCGCCGCCTGAACTTGCGGTCACACGCATTGCAGCTAATTCGTCCTGAAGCTTTTTCTGCGTCTCCTGAACTTGCTGCATAAGCTTATTCATATTCATTTTCATGAAAACCGCTCCTTATTTAATTCAATTTTGCTGATTTTTCCTTTGAATGCTTTTACAAATTCCTTAACAACAGGATCATTTTCAACAAGTGTTTCAGGTGTAGCAACTCGCATCGCTTCCTGATCCTTACCCGGCTCTCCTTTCACAATTTCTACTTGCAGGCTGCCACCTAATTTCTTTTCGAGCAAAGTCTGCAGATCGCTGTAAACTTTTGTATCAACTTTAACCATTACGAAAAAAGAATCGGGAACATAAAACGTAATTTTTGAATCCGAACGGATAAATCTTGCGTCTTCAAGTGCTGCAGCAAGCCGCGGGTTTTGTTGTTCCAACTCACTGATAAAGATTGCAAAGAAATCGTCTGCCATCGCAGGAGATGCAGAAGTTGCGACTTCTTTCGGCTGAACAACGCTTCGTGCTAAAGGTGGCGCCGCTGAAGCTGCACTGGGGGTTGCACGGACCTTCGGAGCCGGCGTCACAGAGCTACTGTTTTTTTTTAAAACATCCGCCAATTCTTCCAACGGCACCAACCGCTGAATCTGACATAGTTTTACGAGTGTTACTTCAAACAAGAACCTTAAATTGCCAGACATTCTGAGAAAATTCTGAACCGATACTAGCTGATGACAAATCCGCAATAAATGAATTTCATCATACGTTGACGCAAGAGTTACCATCCGCTCATCAGGATTTACAATGGATCGACTTTCTTTACCGTTTTCTCCGGAAAATCGGATTAAGAACAAATCCCTGTAGAAATGAAGAAGTTCTTTGTAGAATTCCTTATAGTCGATTCCATATTCGGCAATTCTTTCAAGCAATGCGAGTACTGCTGCGGAATCTCCTTTTGAAATAGCCTGGCCCAGCTCAATCATCGCATCGAATTCAACAAGGCCGAGAACTGATACAACTTCATCATCTTTAACTTTCGTTCCGCTGAATGCAACGACTTGATCCAGTAATCCAAGCGCATCACGTAATCCGCCCTCAGATGATGAGGCAATCATTTCAAGGCTTCGATCGGAAATCTTAATTCCTTCTTCTTTTGTTATGTGAGACAAACGTTGAACAAGCACAGTGTCTGTAATGCGCTTGAAATCGAATACCTGAACACGCGATGCGATTGTGGCAGGAACTTTATGTTTTTCTGTTGTAGCGAATATGAAAAAGACATGTGGTGGAGGTTCTTCAAGAATTTTGAGCAAAGCGTTAAATGCTTCTGTCGTAAGCATATGAACTTCATCAATGATAAAAATGCGATAGCGATCGCGAATGGCTTGATACTTTGCAGAATCGCGCAGTTCACGTACTTCATCAATCCCACGATTGGAAGCACCATCGATTTCCAAAACATCCATCGAACGTGAAGCCGCAATATCCATACAGGATGGACAAACACCACACGGACGTATTACTGGGGTTTCTGCTGAATGGCAATTTAATGCTTTTGCAAGGACTCTTGCACAGGTCGTTTTTCCAACACCACGCGGACCTGAAAACAAAAATGCATGATGAATCCGTCCTTCTTTGATCGCATTCTCAAGTGTTCGGGTGACCGTTTGTTGACCAACAAGGTCGTCGAAAGTTTGCGGTCGCCATTTACGTGCTAGAACTGTGTACATGCTAATTGGAACCTAGCTTCAATATTTTGAGAATAGAAGATAGAGGATTGAGGATAGAAGCTCTCTATCTTCTATCTTCTATTCTCTATTCTCTATTCTCTATTCTCTATTCTCTATTCTCTTAAGTATAAGGTCGTGCACCCTTCATCGAAACCGGCAAAAAAGGAGATTACCAAGGAGAAGAACCCAGGTTTGCCAACGGCACATGCAGGTGTCTATTTACCGCTGCTTCCTTCCGGATCTGACGGGGTTCATAGATCTGCATTGCATTGGTCCCAGCTTCTCCGGAATCCATAGCAACCAGATCTTTCTTGTCTGGTTCCTCAGTCGGGAATTCAGCCCTGCTATAGCGGATTGCAGGTACAGGGCACCGCTGGCTCCCCGCTTAGCACGACCAAACTTTTCAAGATAAAAAATAAAAGACCAAAAATCAAAAATTAAGCTCGAATTCAGATGTTTTTGATTTTTTATTTTTGATATTTGATTTTGATTATAATGAAATCCGTGCGAAAAGTCCTGTTCATTTTTTTGCTTTTAGCGAGCCTCGTTTGGAGTGGCACTGACGAGTTGCGCGCACGATTCGTTTATACCTACTACGCTGGTGATTTCCCAAAAGCCCACACACAGCTTTCGGATGCATTCTCAGATCCTGTAATCCGATCAATCTGGGAAGAAAGAATTCATCATCATGGAAATATTAACGACTGTAAATACGAATCAACTGCCGGAGCTCGTGGATTCGCTTTATTGAAAACCGGAGATATTGAAGGAGCGGCAAAAGTTTTTCAAAAGGATTGGCTGTCTTTGCTGGGAAAAGCAACAATTTCCGTCTGGCAAAATGAGGCCTATGCTGCAAGACAACATGCCCTCGAAGCTCTAGAACTCGCACCAGAGCGTCCAGAACCTTATTACTTCGCGGGAAACCTCTCCCGAAGCACCGATGAATCGACCGGCCACTTTCTTAAATTTTTGGAACTCGTAAAAGAAGATCCATACAAAAAGCAGTCAGTGGAATATGCCATAGAGTTCATGAATCGTACGCGAGGAATGGAATTGAACATTGCAACAAAATTAGAGGATTTCGAAGAGCTGGACTCCAAACTCCAGGATGGCAAACTTTTTGTAAAAGCCAAAATCGATGGCGACAAGAAAATTTCATTGCTTGTTGATACTGGTGCAGGGGCTCTAACTCTTAAAAGCAAAAAATGGAATCCTCAGATTCAGACCGAGTTACTTATATTTGGAATCGGCAAAAAACCTGTGACGAAAGGCACTAAGGTTGTATTAACTGAATTTAATACAGGAGAATTCAATGTAAAAAATCCTGTTGCATCGATTAGCGAAAATATGGATCCAGATGGAATTGTAGGAACTGCATTTTTTTCCTCAGGTAATACCATGTTGGTTCCAATGAAATCAGGACAGAAATTTACCTTATTCAATGCACAATCTGATTTTTCCAAGTATATAGATGCAAGAAATTTCCGCGAAAAAACTGAAGTCCCATTCCTCTTAGTGGGAAAGATGATCATGCTCAAATGCAAAATCAGAAATTCGCCGGCACTCGATTTTATTTTAGATACAGGGGGACACAGAACAATCATTTCAGCATTAGCGGCAAAAAAATATGCACGCATCAACTATCCGCTGAGTCATTCAATGAAACAATCCACTCCATTGACCGGAGTAGGCGGCCGTATGGAAGAAGTTTTAGTTGCTGAAAATGTATCTATTGAGGCAGGACCATTAAGAAAGGAATTCAACCTCATTTCTGTTGTCAATTTTGCTGAAGGCAGCGAATCAATGGAACTGGAAATCGGCGGAATATTAGGTAGAGATATCCTGGAAGGATACACAATGTTGATCGATTACGGTAAGCGAACTGTTACTTTCTTACGCTAGCCCTTATACTGCCTTCGTTTTCTTTTCAAGCTGCTTAATGTAATGCAATAGCTCGTGAATTCCGCGTGGTTTTACGAAAATTTGAGTCACATTTAATTTTCTTATTTGATCTTTGAGCTGTTCATTGCAAACAATTCCAGTTAATACAACAATGTTCAGCCGCGGATGCATCTTACGCATTTTTGAAATAATCACGAGACCATTCATCAGTGGAAGAGCTAAATCCATAACCACTAGATCATATTTTTTGCGCCGTACAAATCGTAAGGCTTCTTTTCCAGAAGTGGCACCTTGAACGTTGTGGTTATGGCAAATTTCTAAAATCTCGCCCATCGTATCAAGAATGTCTTTTTTATCATCAACCAGAAGTATGTTCATAAACCTCTGTCCCCCGTTGAATGCTCCGATTCCTGCCCTGGTAGAATCATTTTGGAAGGAAGGAAATTGATCGAAATAGCGCGGTTGACTTAGCGAGGAGGAGCGGAGAGAGAGGGATTCGAACCCTCGATCCGCGTTACCACGGATACACGCTTTCCAAGCGTGCTCCTTCAGCCACTCGGACATCTCTCCCATCTTTCCTTTCCCTGCTGCGGACCCGCAAAAAACCGCAGCGGAATCAGCGCTTTACCCTGCAAGCTTAGGACGAATTACTGCACTGTTACAGCATCCGCCTCAATATCAAAACTATGACTTCTTCTTAAAATTAATTTCTACTACCTTACTGACTTCTTTTCCGGGAGTTGCACCTTCAATTATGAAGGACAGGCCTCCATCCGGCATTAACTTATAGATACGACGCGAAACATAACCTTGCTGAGCTGTGGCGGCAGAAAATACTACTTCATTCGTTTTCAACTCACCAACATACAAACCGATACTATTCTTATTGTCATACACAGTTGCAACAATTTTTTTCGTCGTTCCATCAAACCCAACAATGATTAACTCTTTTAGTCCACCGCTAACCTCTTCCTTTGTTGTGGATTCACGACGAACTAAAAGTGCCGTCCCGTCAAGCTCAGGCATGACGGATAGTTTGCCAATAAATTCCCTTTCACCGCGAGACATACCTTCGCCTTCCCATTCCCCAACCATCCAGTTTAATAACTCAGGCAAAGTTTGACCTGCAGTTTGCCCCACAGGCGGAGCAGTCTGAGCTGGAGGAGCAGGCGGTGCCGGCGTTTGCGAATAAGCAACCGAAGCCAGCAAAATCAAAATGAATATAGAAGCGACTTTTTTCATGACACTCCCTCTCTCAACATGATGATTAGAAATGGAAGGGTTTAAGGACCTCAGCAGTATATAAAGATTCGATTTTTGTGTCAACGATTTACGAATCACAAAGTCATCCCGGCTTCACTTTATAATTAGATCTGATGTTTGAGAGCATAAGTAATCTTTTTGAAAGTTTAAAAAATCCTTCCCTGAAGCAAGTATTTTTCCGAAGTCTTCCTTTAAATCGAAAACTATTGCTCTGGTATGCAAACAGATTAATTACAAAAGACAGCACTGTTGAAACCATTGAACAGCTGAAAGAATTGGATACTCTCAGAAAGAGTGGTCATGCACTCACATTTATTTCGAATCATCTCACTTACGCGGATAGTCATATCATTGAGATTCTGTTGATCCGTAGTGGATTTAAGAAGATGGCGGACCACCTTGTTCATATTGCGGGACAAAAAACATATGAATTCTCACGTCGATTTTTGACACGCTCTTTAAATACGATTCGTGTGTATCAACCAAAAGCAAATGTTGAAGGCATGATCAAAAAGAAAATGAATTCACGCGCATTAAAGTGGGCTGCACGTCTCAAACGAAAAGGATATTCGCTGCTTGTTTTTCCCGAAGGAACGCGAACACGGATAGAAAAACGATTTAACCTAAAAGGTGGAAATCCAAGAACCACGATTTACTTCCGAGACTCGCTCGTGGTTGCCATTGCTTTGATGGGACCAGAGGAATTGTTGCCTGTCGGAAGAACACTTCCCCATTCCGGAAAAATCCGTTTACGCATCGGGAAACTAACAAACCATTCGGAGCTCGAAAAGGAATTTCGGGGAAAAAACAAACATCATTCCGAAAAAGAGCTTCAACAAACTTTGTTATCCCACTATATGCATGAGATTAATGATTTGTTAGCACCCGAGTATAAATACAAAGAGCCGGATCAAGTGCCTGGAATATAGGAATGAATGACCTTGGAGCAATCAGTACAATAAACTTGCATCCAGGGACCAAATTGTCGCAGATCCACATCATGCCAGCGTAAGATACGGCATCGAAAGCCAAGCCAAAACCGCTTGAAGAATCCCTTTTGATTCACAATCCTTATTATATAATTCGAACTCGACTTTAGATCTGCAATTCACCTAGCTTTCTTTTAAAAACCGGAGAGGTACCGAAGTGGTTGTAACGGGCCTGACTCGAAATCAGGTTACCGCCGTTGGCGGTACGTGGGTTCGAATCCCACCCTCTCCGCTTTATCAAAATTGCAATTGTACATCTGAAATCTCAAATATGATTGTGGTATGAATCTCAAAGTGTTGATTGTGGACGACGAGCCGCTCAGCTGCAATCGAGTGAAGAGATTCCTCAAGTCTTATCCGATTGCGAGTCGTGTGGAAATCATCGATGATTCGACTGTAGTCTTGCGGGACGCCAACGCATCTTGATAGACTTTTTTCCACGATCTACGACTGACACAGGAACGATGATCACTTCCGACGTCGATTCATTTTTGTACCCTCCTTTATTTCAAAGGATCGACGCTTCCAGCCTATTGTGTTTGAGAACGGGATGGTAATAAGATGTTGATGGGATTGAGGAGGGAAGCCATGAAAAGGTTTCTAATAGTGTTTGGTCTAGTAATATTTATACTTGCGTCTTCGAGTACCAACTTCGCAGCAAATATCTCTAAAACTTTTGAATTCGGTCCGGGAACAGGATTGTCGATTTCTGTTTTCAGAACTTTTTCCGTTCCGTGCAACCGGCAAGTCGCTGCAGTGGTGAAATTCAAACGCTTGGGTCCTGCAGGTTCAACAAACGATATCCCCATCACAATAGAATTGAGAGAGCCGGATACGGCATCCAATCAGGAAGGACCGCTGGTGAAGGCCGAAAACGTTAACGCCACAACGACCGAACAAACGAAAACAATCCTGAGTCCCGGCATTGGAAGCCCACGCGGATGTGATTTGCCGTGGCGCGTTCGTGTCAAGGCGAATGGCGTGACACCTCAATTCGCAGTCACCGGTACAATCAGGATGGATTTTGACCTTTCAACGCAGAACATCAGTATTCCGTTCACCGGTGTACTTTTCGCGCGCGAATCTAAAACGATTAATGTCGGCACGCAAGCCGGCCTTGCTCAAGGCAAATTTGAAATGACTGCGAACTGGCATCACCAACTCAGCACTGTTTTACCCGGACCGAATCCAATTATGTTGAACATCCAGTTGCTTGATCCGAATGGACTCATTGCGTCGGCTGTATCGCAGTATTCCAGCAACGAAGCCAGAACAGATTTGCCCGCGTTTAAGCTCACGTTTCAAGCAAGAAGTTGTTCACCCGGTCAGTGGAAATTGAAAATCACGAATCAGGACAACACGGACACCGTTGCACTGGATAACGCAACAGTGAAATTCATACCCGGGTGCTGAAGGCAGTAACTTTCAGGCAGTTCAGTCGATCCTTGGCCGTCCAACAAAGAAAAAACGAGAATTCTTTTCCCTATCTTGGCGCGCTTGGTCTTGGCGGTTAGATGAGTAGTTTCATTTTTTACAATCGCTAAGCTTCAAATAAAATAAAAACTCAGCGTCTATGCATCCTTGCGGTAAAATCTTTGCAAGGGCCGATAGGTCTTGGCAATGAATCTTCGCGAGCCGCCAAGTATGACTGATCAAGTATGAATCTCAAGGTGTTGATTGTGGATGACGAGCCGCTCAGCTGCAATCGAGTGAAGAGGTTTCTCAAGTCTTATCCGATTGCGAGCCGTGTGGAAATCCTCGATGATGCGAACGTAGCCTTGCGGTCTATTTCGGAAGACAATCCAGACGTCCTATTCCTGGATGTGGAAATGCCAGGGTTGAATGGATTTGAGCTGCTTCAACGAATTCCTCGCGAGAAGCGCCCTTACATCATCTTCATCACGGCATTCGAGCACTATGCGGTGCAAGCGTTTGATGTACAGGCGGTGGATTATCTGCTGAAGCCGTTTAGCCGCCCCCGATTCGACGAAGCGATGCAACGCCTTTTGCATCACCTGGAAACAGATTCACGAAGCCCGATTTACGCCAATCGTCTGGCAATGAGAAGCGGCGAAGAACTCATCCTGATCAACGTGAATGATATCGATTGGATCGAAGCGAGCGGGCATTCTGCTATCACTCACGTGAAGTCGAAACAACTGCTGTCGCGTGAGGGGATCACCGGACTTCTTGCGCGGCTCGATCCATCGAAATTTGTTCGGATTCATCGCTCCTATGCGGTGAACATTGACCGCATTCAGAAACTCCAACCGTTGTTTCATGGTGACTATCGCGTGGTTCTGCACGATGGAACTCAGCTCATCTTGAGCCGGCGTTATAAGGAGCGACTTCAACATTTGCTGGGACATGCGCTTTAGTCGCGCGCTCTAGCACCCGTTCGTGCGCCAGCACGAACCATTGGGGAACAGATTCTTGTTTTCTGCGCAGCATCACTCCTACAATCAGGCGAAAAACCCGACGCTCCATTGAGTTCAAACGGAGGTGTAGTGATGACGCGTTACGCATTCCTTGCATGCATCCTGACACTGGTTTCCTATACAGTAGCAGCAGATGTGCTGAGTCAGTTTGTTCTGCCAGGCTCCCAATGCGCTACTGGAGTATCCATCGACGCAAATGGCAGGATCGCAACGTCCTTACTTGATCAAAATGCAGCCGGAGTGTTGCTCTTCAATCCCGATCTGACTTTGAAATTCAACAGGAGATTCAGTTCAAGCGGAACGGTAGATTCTTCCGGCGTCACCCCAACTCCGGATGGTGGATATGTTGTGGCGGGGACCATTTCGTTACCCTCCGGAGATACAGATGCGATCGTGTTCAAGGTCGGTGCCACTGGCAACATCCTTTGGAAAAAGATTTTTGGCACCCCCGATATTGATCAGCTGCACAGCGTGACTGTATTGCAGGATGGCTCGATTGCAGTGTTGGGACATCGCATAACCACTTCTAATTCGTTAGACCTATTGCTTGCACGTCTTTCCAAGAGTGGCGCATTGTTGTGGAGAAAAGTTCTTGGAACTCCCTCCATCGATCACGCCGGCACCATTACCTCCGTGAGCGGACCCGCAATTATGGTTTCCGCTGGAACAGGAAATGCGCCGATTTCACCGTTGTGGATCAAACTGAGTTTAAGCGGTGCGGTACTGAGCGCGCGCGTTGGATCTACACGGGAATCAATCGGAATGTTTTACAAGGAGAATCCGAACGGCGGGTATTACCTCGGAAGCGCGGGACCGCTGGTGCAGGGAGAACTCCAAAAAACAAACATCAGCCGTTTCGATGCGACGGATCGGCTGGTTTGGTCAAAATCTTATGGGGCTTCAGGAAATATGTTGACTGCACTGTACGGTTTTGTAAATGCGGATGGAAGCATGGTACTGGCGGGCAATGTATCTACACCATCAAGACCATCGATATTGAAAGGATTGGTGATGAAAATTTCCAGTTCCGGGGGAGTTCAATGGAAACGCCTGCTGAATGTAGAGCATTCCTACTTCACCGGAGCAGTGCGGCAAACAGATGGGAATATTTTTGCTGCCGGATGCGTCAGTGCAAACACGGATGCAAGCGATCTCGTGGCACTGAGCTTTCCGCTTTCTGGCAATACTGGAGGATGCAGCAGCATGACCTCTTCGCCGATTTCTGTGGCGGCAGCATCGTTGACGATCAGTAATTTTTCAATCGCTGCCATCCCGGCAACATTCCATACATTAACAACGGCTCTTCAATCGGTAACAACGCAGTCTGAAAAATCTGCGTTGTGTCCTTGAAGGTCAGGCGGGCGCTCCTTTGAGTTCAAACGGAGGTGTACTTATGACGCGTTACGTATTTCTTGCATGCATCCTGACACTGGTTTCCTATACGGGAGCAGCAGATGTGCTGAGCCAATTTGTTCTGTCCGGATCCCAATGCCCTGCGGATGTTTCCATCGATCCCAATGGCAGGATCGCGGCAGCTTGTAATTGATCAAAATGTGGCCGGACTGGTGGTCTTCAACTCCGATCTTTCTTTGAAATTCAACAGGAGATTTAGTTCCACCGGAACGATAAGCCCTTCGGACATCGCCTCGACTTCGGATGGTGGATTTGTTGTTGTGGGGGCAATTGCACTGCCTTCCGGAGATAGCCGGATGCAATCGTGTTCAAAGTAAGTTCGGCCGGCAACATCGTTTGGAAAAAGGTTTTTGGCACCGCCGAAAATGATGAACTGCATGGTGTAACTGTATTGCAGGATGGCTCGATTGCGGTGCTGGGACATCGCATTTCCGCTTCTACTTCGTATGACCTGTTGATCGCAAGGTTGTCCAAGGGAGGCGCATTGTTGTGGAGAAAAGTTCTTGGAACGTCCCGCCCTCGATCACGGCAGTTCCATTACCTCCGCGAATGGATCCGAGTTGATGGTTTCTGCTGGAACAGGAAACGCCCCGTTTTTACCGTTATGGATCAAGCTGAGTTTGAGCGGCACTGTGCTGAGCGCGCGCGTTGGATCCACGCAGGAATTCGCCGGAGTTTTTTACATGGAGAACCCGAACGGCGGATACTATCTCGGAAGTCTGGGACCGCATGAGCAAGGACAACTTGAAAAACAAACATCAGCCGTTTTGATGCAACGGATCGATTGGTGTGGGCGAAGTCTTATTCGCATTCTGGATCTTCGATGTTTCTTAGTCACGGTTTCGTAAATGCGGATGGAAGTTTGGTGCTGGCGGGCAATGCATCTACGGCATCGACATTAAAAGGAGTGCTGATGAAGATTTCCAGTTCCGGGGGAGTGCAATGGAAGCGCTCGAAACCTTGCGCAATCCACAATCAGTGGCGCAGTCCCGCAAACCGATGGAAGCATTTTTGCTGCTGGATGCGTCGGGTGGAACACGCAAGCAAGCGACATGGTGACCTTGAGCCTTCCGCTTAACGGAAATACTGGAGGATGCAGCCGCATGACTTCCGCACCGATTTCTGTAGCGGCAGCATCGTTGACGCTCAGCAATTTTTCGATCGCAGTGCTTCCGGCAGCGTTCCGTAATCAAACAGCAGCTATTCAATCGGCAACAACGCTGTCTGAAAAATCTGCGTTGTGTCCTTGAAGGAAGATGCAGGGATCAGTTCAAACGGAGGTGTGGTGTTGACATTGTTATTTGTATTCTTTTTGATTGTACATACTGTAGCCAATGCCGATCAGATTACATCTTTCGTCGCAGACGGCAGCCAGTGCGCCTATGAAGTCCGAACGAATGATTCCGGAAAAGTTGGTCTCGCCATCCGTGACGGTTCGGGGAGTCTCATTTTCACGCTTTTAAACGCTGATGGAACAATTCCGACATACAAAAGAGATCACGGCCAATGGAGCTCTCATGCCCTGGTCACTGGCTGTGACAAGTGATAATGGATTCGCTGTTGTTGGAAGCATAGACACCCCATCCAACGGAACGGCGGATGGATTGCAAAATTCACCGGGACAGGGCGTTTGGTGTGGAAAAAAAACTCTCGGAACGCCCGAAGATGATGAATTTCGAACGGTCAGAGTGTTGAATGATGGCAGCATCATTGCAGCAGGGCACCGTTTTTCTTCGACGACTAGATGTGGATCTCGTTTGTGGCGAGATTCTCGCGAGCAGGTGCACTGTGGTGGCGAAAAGTGATCGGAACAAATGGTCTGGAACACGTGGGGGAAGAAATTGCAATCCTGAATGATCATTCCTTTGTGATTCCCACGAGCACGGAAGTCCAGGGCGAACTGCGTGCGCTCTGGGTTCGATTGGATAGAACTGGAAACGTTTTATGGTCACGTGTTGCGGAGACGGCCGACTCGTTAGGCTTGTTTTATCTTCCCGCTCCGGGAGGCTACATTCTAGGTTACCTTTCCCCACTCCGACAAGACGCAGCGGGGAAGACCTTCATTGCTCGCTTTGATGATCAGGATCGCAGACTATGGTCCAAAAGTTTCGGCATAACCGGACAAACTTTGAGCCTACGTCCGGGGTTTGTTCTGGATGACGAGAGTTTCATACTTGCAGGTAATGCGTTCGATCCGGACGCATCACTGACGAAAGGTGTGCTTCTGAGAATCTCAAAAACGGGCGCCGTGAAATGGAAAAGAAGCTACGAAGTGGATCAAAGGTCAACTGCATTCTCCAATGCAGTGAAATCTGCTGACTCTGAATCGATTGTTTCTGCAGGTTGCGTTGGTTTCAACACAACCTTAGAAGATGTAACCCTGGTAGAGCTTCCGCTTACAGGATCTACCAGTTGTTCCGGACTGCCCACGATTCCGGTCAGGAATTCGAATGCTCCTTTCTCCTGGTCTGATTTTCCACTCAGTAATCTAAGCGCCGAATTTCATACCGCGACACTTAATATTCGTTCGACGAATTTTCCTTTCAGTCTTTCCACAGAATGTCCTTAGTGGATTGTAAGAGTTGTCCAGCTATTCAATCGGCAACAACGCAGTCTGAAAAATCTGCGTTGTGTCCTTGAAGGAAGATGCGGGGATCCGGGAGATAGGCAGATCGATCGTAACGGACATATCTCCGGAGTCGAGGCGCTGTATCGCCATACTATATTGAGTGCCATACAAGTGTTCGAGCCGTTTGCGAGTGTTTGTAAGCCCGATGCCTTTGCTGACTTCCGATTCTCGGCCTACCGCGGGACAAGTATTTTCCACCGAAAGTCGAAGCACTTTGCCTTTCGATTCTGTCCGGATCCGGATCTCTCCTGCTTCCATGCTGCGAGCCACTCCATGACGAACTGCGTTTTCCACTAAAGGCTGCAACAGCAAAGCCGGAACACGCGAATCGGACATTGTAGGATCGATGTCGACTCGAATCGAAAGACGTTTTGCAAACCGGACTTTTTGCATTTCCAGGTAGCATTCCACGAAATCCAGTTCGCGCCGAAGTGAAATCTGCTGTTCCTGCCCAGCGCTCAATGTCATTGCCAGGAACTGTTCGAGCCGCAGTAGCAAAGACTTTGCACGTTCCGGATTCTCATGGAGAAGTTCGATGATGGAATTCAGCGCATTAAAAAGAAAGTGCGGATGAAGTTGCATACGGAGCGCATCGAGTTCTGCATGGAACAAAGCGCCCTCCAACTTCGCAGCACGCACACGCTCGTTTGTTTTCTTTTTATAACGCTCTACCACAATTGCCAGAACCAGAATCGCGGCATAAACATCAAATTTGAAGCCCATGTAAAACCCACCTTGCACGATGCCTGGAATCCTGGACACAAAATTTTCGAATCCAAATTGCATCACGTTCAATGAAAAACCAATAAGGAAAAACCAGCAAAAACAAGAAACCACATGGATCGCTGCATTTCTAATTCGGAACGGAGTCACTGGATAATTCCGATTGACCCAGAAAATTGCGGGGCTCGTTAAAGCACATGCAACCCAGCTCATCCATGTTCGCAGCAGTGAATACCAATTTATAGGGACGGAGTACACAATCCATCTATCAAGAAGAGCCGCCAGCACCATTGCGCCGCCCAGAAATATCCATAGCGATGCGGCCCATCGTATCAATCGTGGATTGAGTAGATTTTCAGGCGATTCCTTTTCCTTTCGCGGGGTGGAATCCTTCAGATAATCCAAAGAATGACGCAGCAAAGAACGCAAGTGTTCCCCTAAACGGGAGAGTTGCAAGTCCGCTCCTTCCGGATCGTTATCGATGCGTTTTGCAGCCGATCTTAGTGTTTGATAGATCGATTCCGGATCGAGCCGGTTTCGAATATTTGACAGTTCTACCTGTTGGATCCGCACCTCCAGTTCTGCGGATTCCTGTTCTGCTTGCAATCGATCTTCCTGCCATTTTGTTGCAAAACATGCAAACAGAACAACCGTCACGTACAAGTCACCCCAGGCAATCTGGATAAAACGGAAGCGGCTCCCGAATAAATAATGATGGATCAACATGTGCAATAGGCCTATGACAGGCGGAAGCAATGCAAGGATCGGCCAGCGATATCGTTTCGGCAGCGAGATAATTTTGGGGAATAGGCGGATTAGGCAGGGCGTGATCAAGAGCCACAATCCCCAGACAACCGCGTTGTACTCGAAACAGAATCGCAGCGAAGGCGCTAACTGGAAATAGAAATCCATCAGCGCGTTACGGATCGTAAGCACGATGGCGAGCGGTAACGCAAAGAAGTAAAACCTTCGCCAGAATGTTGGTGAAAACATCAGTACCATTTTACTACGCGGTTTGCACCGCAAAGACGCAGAGTAAAAAAAACTCAAATGATGTAATGCGATATTGGACTAAAGTCCAATATTGTCCAGAATCACAGTTTGATAACGTTGCTCAGTGATCTTGAAAACCGGCGTTATAAGTGTCTAATGCGCACCATCCTACCTTTATTTGTAGGTCACAGCGTTAAGTAAAGATCCACATTTTCATATCATTGTTTTTCTATAAAGAGATCCGCTCGGTTTTCTTTTCGCTGCGCTAGTTGCCTTAGCCACGCAGAAACCCAAACTCCAAGACCAATCAAAAGGGAGATAAAAAAATGACACAAAGTTATGAGCAATCTACAGACAAGAACGCCATTCGTCCGTTTAGTGTGAATGTTCCGGAAGCGGAACTGGCCGATATGCTTCGGCGCATCAATGCCACGCGGTTGCCTGAGAAAGAACCCGTCGCAGACATGTCGCAGGGAGTGCCCCTCGCGACGATAGAGAAGCTTCAGCGCTATTGGGGAAACGAGTACAACTGGCGCAAGTGCGAAGCGAGGTTTAACGCCTTCCCAGGATTCATCACCGAGATCGATGGGCTGGACATTCACTTCATTCATGCTCGCTCGAAACACGAGAACGCCCTCCCGATCATCATCACTCATGGCTGGCCTGGCTCAATAGTCGAACAGCTCGAAGATCATCGAGCCGCTGACCAATCCGACAGCACACGGTGGAATCGCATCGGACGCGTTCCATGTCGTCGTCCCGTCGATGCCTGGCTACGGATACTCGGGAAAGCCAACCTCGACTGGTTGGGGCCCCGACCGAATCGCACGCGCCTGGGTGGTGTTGATGAATCGTCTAGGCTACGCACGCTACGTGGCGTCAGGCGGTGACTGGGGTGGAGTCGTGACAGACTTGATGGCCGTACAGGCTCCGCCGGGATTGATCGGCATACACACGAACTTTCCTGGCACAGTCCCACCTGAAATCGACAAGCTCATCGGGGCTGGCAGTCCCCTGCCTTCAGGTCTCTCTGACGACGAGAAGCTCGCGTGCGACATGCTGGCGTTCACTTACAAGAACGTTCAGTACGCCTTCTACATGGCGTCGCGCCCCCAAACGCTGTACGCCATCGCGGATTCACCAGTCGGCCTGGCTGCCTGGCTGCTCGACCATGACCCGCGCAGCCTCGAACTGATTGCGCGGTCCTTTGATGGCGTGCCCGAAGGCCTGACGCGAGAGATGACGTCCTCGACAACTGCTCCCACTTCTGGTTGACGAACACGGGCGTCTCCTCCGGTCGTCTCTACCGGGAGAACCCGTACAGTTACGTTACCGTCAAGGGCGTCAACATCCCGGCGGCCGTAAGCGTGTTCCCGGACGAGCTCTACCAAGCGCCGCGGAGCTGGGCCGAGAAGGCGTATCCCAAACTGATCCATTTCAATAAGCTCGACAAGGGCGGGCACTTTGCACGCCTGGGAACAGCCGAAGCTCTTCACAGAAGAGGTTCGCGAGGGGTTCAGATCACTGCGTAAATAATGGATATTAACGTTCTGATGTACTTGAGCACTCACGTTTGCTGAACCTGAAATGAAGGCCGGTGGTATCATTACAAATTGCCACTTATTTCTAATGGACGCAGTTCAAAAAAGCGATTAAGGATTACACTGCCGCCGGCCTCTTAGCAGACTAAGGAGGCATAGATGACTGTGAAGGTTCCCAAAAAACCTCAACAACGTTCGCGCGCTAAGACTTTATTAGATGCAGTTGAAATCAAAGTAACAGTCAAGCCAGATCAAGAACTCCACAGCTCTTCGTGCATTAGAACTGAACGAAGACTCAGCGGAAGTTCGTATTCTATATTTTTTTGACACAGTTCATCTCGACCTGTTCAACTCTGGAGTTGCGTTACGCGCGCGATTAGTAAAAGGTGATGAGGATGACTCTACTGTTAAGTTCAGGCCTGTGAAACCAGAAAAGATTTCGAATGAGTGGAAGAAATTGAATGGCTTTAAGTTGGAAGCGGATTGTGTCGGTCCACGAGTTGTTTGCTCTGCTTCGCATACAGTTCCGCAACATCGAGGCGAGATCGATGATGTAGCAAAAGGCAAACGTGAAATCAGAAGTCTCTTCTCAAAAGATCAGGAGCGTTTTCTCATCGAATTCTACAAAGGCTCAGTTAACTACAATGATGTTCGCGTTCTTGGTCCTATTCGTGTATTGCGCTGGAAACTAAAACATAAGGGATTTCCTTATGAACTTACAGCGGAAGAATGGAGACTTCCTGATGGTGAAGATCTTGTAGAGGCGTCGATTAAGGTACCGCCTGGAAAAGCTCAAAGTGCACAAAAGGAATTTGAAAAGCATTTACGAAAAATAGGACTCAATCCAGCAGGAGCGCAGCAAACGAAGACTCGTACTGCACTGGAATACTTTGCGAAAAATTATCGCAAGGGTAAAAAAACTGCGAGTAAGGATTGAAAAATTACTGCATTTTTGTAGCGAAGTTTTGATGCCACCAAACTTTTGTTATTTTTCCGTCCGGACTGCTTTCAAAACGCACTTCTTCACCGAGGTCGGAACTATCTTTGCGAACGCGTCGAAAAGTGTTTCCTTCGATATGTTTTAGTTCAGTCAAATTGTCGAGCGGATCATCGGTTGGCAGATCAAAGCTGGCGAGGCCATCTTTCCATGGAAGAATGATAGCTTCACCCCAGGAACTCCAGTAGCGGCCGGCAAACTTTTCGAATTCTGGTTTTGCTGTTTTCGTTTCTTTTGAATCGACCGCTTTACCAACAATTTTCAGGAATTGTTGTGCGATTCCATAGGTGTTGATATTCATTGCATTGACCATAATGATTCCGGCGAGTTTTTTCTCCGGAAGCATTACAAGAGACGTGTAATAACCGGGACACGCACCGGAGTGCCCAACAAAAGTTTGATCATCTTTACGTTGGACTACGAAGCCAAGTCCCCATGTGGTTTTCCAATCGGGATCTACCCAGTGTACGCGCTGCATCTCGCGCAATGTACTTGCCTTTAACACTTCACTACCGCCTTTGCTGAGTAATCGGAACTGCCACGATGCGAACGAAGCGAGGTCTTCTACATTCGAAGCGAAACCAGCCGCAGGAGCAATGCCTCGCGTTTCATAAAATGACATGACATCGCGCGTGCCATTCCGTTTTATAGCACTGTAACCCGTCGCAAGCTGCTTCCCTTTCTGATCATCCGGTAAATACGGAGTCGTGTGAGAAAGTCCTAACGGTTTCAGGATTTCATCCTGGACATATTCTTCATAAGACTTTTCGGTAACTTGCTCCACGACTTCGCCCGCAAAAGTTAAACCTAAATTTGAATACTGATAGTAACGATCAGACGGATAAAGCATTTTTTGCGAATTGAGTCCGCTAATGATTTCTTCTTTTGTGGGGAACTTGAAGTCGGGATCGCTCCAATAAGGATGATTAGATTCGCGGGGCAGTCCACTTGAATGTGTTAGCAAAGATTCAATCGTGACAACAGGGCTATCTTTGCTTACCTGTTCCAGCTGCGCATAAGATAAATATTGCGAAACTGGATCATTTAATTCCAGCTTTCCTGCATCACGCTGCTGCATTACGGAAACCGCCGTGAACAATTTCGAAATTGAGCAGATGCCATAAATTGTGTCAGGTGTTGCAGGTTTCTTGTTTTCGACATCCGCGTAACCAAAGCCTTTGGACCAGATCAATTTCTGATCATTCACGATACCTGCGGACATGCCTGGAATCCGTTCGTAGTCGACTTTTGCTGAGACCCATTCTTCGAAAAGACGAAGAGCTTGCTGAACATGAGCATCGTCGGCATAAATGAATGTTGAAAAAAAGAAAAGGCAAAAGGCAATTAAGGCTGATTTCATAAACGTAAGTTTAACTCAACATTCCATTTCATAATTACAGTCAATTGATATTGGCCTGCTATACTATGCGTCTACCCGATTCGTTGAAATGAACCAAAAAGATCACCCGGACAATAAACTCCCATCGTCGCAGAACTCAGCTGCTGAAACATCCATACCTTCATCTGCCGATAAAGACTCAGCACAATCAGAATTACTGACAATTGGCAGCGGCGAAAGTGAGAAGTCCACACCATTCAAAGGGCTGAAACCCGAGCAGCGTTTAGGACATTACGAAATTGTTGGAGAACTCGGATCAGGAGGAATGGGAGTTGTTTACAAAGCCTATGATCCGGCCTTAAAACGCTATGCTGCTTTGAAATTAATTCGGACCGAAAATCCCAACCTCGCAGCTCGATTTGTACAGGAAGCACGTGTCCAAGCACGCGTCCAGCATGACAACGTTTGCAAAGTGTATGAAGTTGGTGAAGTTGAAGGCAAGCAATATATTGCGATGCAATTGATTGAAGGAAAAACTGTATCAGTTGCTGCGAAAGAATTGTCGCTTGAAGCAAAAGTTCGAGTCATCAAGCAAATCGCTGATGCTTTACACGTTGCCCACAGGGAAGGATTAATTCACCGGGACATTAAACCATCCAACATTATGTTGGAGCGCAACGAAGAGAAAGAATGGAAGCCTTACATCTTAGATTTTGGATTAGCCAGAGATCAAGATGCGCCTGGATTAACAAGAACAGGAATGGCAGTTGGTACTCCATATTATATGGCGCCCGAACAAGTGAGCAGTGACAGCACACAATTAGATAGACGAACGGATGTATATGGACTCGGAGCCACGCTTTATGAGCTTCTTAGCGGAATGCCTCCATATCAAGGTAAGAGTGGCGCAGAGGTATTACTGCAAATCTTGAAAGATGATCCAGCAACGCTCGGAAAAGTCGCGCCTAAAATACCTCAAGATTTAGAAACAATCGTAATGAAATGCCTGGAGAGAGATCCTACCCGTCGCTACGATTCAGCAAAATCCCTATCCGAAGATCTTCAACGATATCTGGATGGCGACGCAGTTACAGCAAAACCAACAAGCTTCTCATATCGCTTAATCAAACGAGCGAAAAAAAATCGACTCGCGACAGGCATCGCGCTTACAGCTGCGGCTTTAACGCTGATCCTGGTTGGAACTTTTGTCTGGGTTCAATGGCAAAACAGGCTTCAAGCAAGTTATGCGAGAGAATTCGGAGACGAGATAAAAAATATTCAGCTAGTTTTGCCCAGCATTTATGGAGCCCCAATACATGATGTGCGGCCGGAGCTTGAAGAGCTTCGAAACCGATTGAAGAAAATGGAAGTACGCGTGAAACAAGGGGGACGCTCAGCACAGGATCCCGGAAACAATGCGCTCGGTCAAGGCTATCTCGCGCTCGGTGAAATTGAAAAAGCAAGAGAACATCTGGAAAAAGCATGGAATGCGGGATATCAATTGCCTTCCACGGCATATGCGCTTGGGCAAACAATGGGACTTCTATTTCAAAAGAAACTTACGGAAGCGGAACACAATACGAGTGAAGAAGTGCGCAAAAGATTGAAGCAACAATATGAAACAGAGTTCCGTGATCCCGCAGTTCGTTACTTAAAAAATGCAGAAGGGAACGTGGAATCACCAGCGTATGTGGAAGGATTAATCGCGCTTTATGAAAAGCGATATGACGAAGCGCTAAAAAAATCACAGGAAGCATATGCAAAGTCCATCTGGTCCTATGAAGCAAAGGCTTTGGAAGGAAAATCGCTTTCAGGAATCGCACAAAAAAGGTTTGATGTTGGAGATTACAAAGGCGCTATTAAACAGTACGAACTCGCAGGTGAGGCTTATGCAAAAGCAGCCGATCTTGGAAGAAGTAGAGCAGACATATATCTGAGCGATTGTGAACGCTGGGGAAAGACTTTGGAAGCCCAAATTTATACAGATATCCTTCCTGGTACTTCTTTGCAAAAAGCGGAAGAGACCTGCAACAAAGCGATTCTTGTGAATCCTGATGAACCGGCAAGTTATCTACACAAAGCCTATGTGTATAACAGACTCGCACGTTACCAGCTCTATAGCTCGTCTGATGATCCAAGAGGTCTTACAAAGAAAGCGATCGAGACCGCAAATGAAGCAAAACGACGAAATCCAAAGAACTGGGAGCCGCACGAATTGCTACTTGTTGCAAATCAATTAACGGGTGAATACGAACTTCGACATGGAATCGATCCGCAAAAATCCGTGCAGGAGGCCATTCGACAGGCAGAACTGGCTCTGAAAATTAGAAAAAACAGTCCTGGAGTTTTACATACTCTGGGAGTGACTTATGCTCTACTTGGCGAATACGAATCTCAAATTGGGAAAAATCCGATTCCAACTTATGAAAAGGCGATCCAACAATATGAAAAGATCGATCAGATCGATAAGTCAATCAATACAGGAATGGAAGGAGGAATTGCATATTGGTTCATTGCTGGTTATCAGATGGATCATGGACAGGATCCTTCCAGTAGTTTGCGAAATGCAATCGAGCAATACCAAAAACGTCTGAAAGTAGCCACCGATGATCCTTACACGCTTTACAATCTTGGAACGGTCTATGCAAGTCAAGGAAATTATGAAATGTCATCGGGAAAGGATCCCACGTTTAGTTATCGGGAATCCCTCGAAAACATGAAGAAAGCTGCGAAATTCATTCCAAATAATTCTTACATCTTGAATGGAATAGGAAGTACGCACTCACGACTTGGGAATTATTTGTTTAATCAGGGGAAAGATCCAACCACTGAATTGAGTGAATCACGAAAATTCTTGCTTCAAGCGAGCCAAATCGACGCGAAATATTACTATCCTTATACAAATCTGGGCGACACAGAAACTGTGAATGCTCAGTGGGCAATCAAACAAGGACAATCCCCTGTTGCCTATTTTGATGCAGCACGAAAAGCGTATCTAAAATCGATTGAATGTAACAAAGAAGAACCGACGACTTACAGAGCGATGGCGGAAACTTATCGCTGGGAAGCTGATTGGCAAATTCAGCAAAAGCGTTCAACGGAAACATCAATTGCAAAGGGTCATCAATGGATTGAAAAAAGTTTAAGCATGAGCTCGGAAGATCCCTATACAATCGCGCTTCAGGGCGTAATATTTCTGCTAAAGGCTAAGACCGAAAAGAATTCGGTTGAACGGAATCGCTACGCCATTTCATCGATAACTTCACTTGAGAAAGCAATCAAAATAAACCCGCTCCTCAAAAATGATTATGAACCTTTACTGAAGGAAGCAAAAAACCTCCAGGTTCAATAAAACTCGTGATCGGCAAGTCGCTCAACCATTTCAAAATCCTGGACCGTTTAGGAAAGGGAGGAATGGCGGAAGTATACGTTGCTGAAGATAACAAGTTGAAGCGAAGAGTCGCACTCAAAGTATTGCCTGAAGAAATGGCGCATGATCCAGTTCGTTTGGAACGATTCCAACGCGAAGCCGAAACAATCGCTGCACTCAATCATCCCAACATTGTTACGATTTATTCCGTGGAAGAAGCAGACGGAATCCATTTCTTAACGATGGAACTCGTCGAAGGTGAAACACTGAATCAATTAATCCCTTCCGACGGAATGGATGTGAAGACTTTTCTCCGATTTAGCACACCAGTGGCTGAAGCACTTTCGGCAGCACACGAAAAAGGGATCATTCATCGCGATTTAAAACCCAGCAACATCATGGTAAATCGCGAAGAAAGAATGAAGGTGCTCGACTTTGGACTCGCCAAATTACTGCGAGATGATTCCAACCCGAACGCATCACAGCTGGAAACGCATGCTGAAACTGAAGAGGGGATTGTTTTGGGAACGTTCCCTTATATGTCACCAGAACAGATTCAAGGAAAGAGATTGGATCACAGATCGGATATTTTTTCTCTCGGAATTATTTTTTACGAAATGATCACAGGGCGGCGTCCTTTTCGTGGAGATACTTCTGCTGATCTAATTTCTTCCATATTAAGAGATACACCAGCTCCGGTAAGCGATCTAAAGGCTAACATACCTGAACACCTTGAACGGATCATCCACCGATGCTTAATGAAGGATCCTGGAGATCGTTATCAGAGTGCACGTGATGTGTATCACGAATTAAATGAATCAAAGGAAAGCAGCGGATCGTCACAACGCTCGCGGGCCTCGATTGCTACACAACCCTCTGGTGAGTTATGGATTGCCGTATTGCCATTTCAATTTCCTGCTACGGATTCTGAGATGGAAAATTTTGCAGATGGACTGGTGCAAGATATCACTGCGGCGTTGTCTCAATTCTCATATCTGTCAGTAATTGCTCGCAACTCAACGCTTCGTTTCAAAGGCCAATTCGATGATGTTCGGATCGTTGGTGAAAAGCTTGGCGCACGGTATGTCATTCAAGGTGGAATTCGCAAAGCCGGATCGATCGTTCGACTGAATGTACAGTTAATTGATACGCAGACAGGCACGAATCTCTGGGCGGAAACTTACAATCGTGATTTACAAAACTTAGACATTTTCACAGTCCAGGATGAAATAACAGACCGTGTTGCAGCAACAGTTGCCGATAATTTCGGAGTACTTGTTCGTTCGATGGTTGCGGCACTTGAAGCGAAACCGGACGATGAACTTTCAGCAAATGAACACGTCATCCGTTTTTTCGGATACTACATGCGGCTTACTCCTGAAGAACATTCCAAAATAAGAACAGCTTTGGAAAATGCAGTCAAGAAAACACCAAATCATGCAGAACTCTGGGGTTGTTTATCGATTGTTCATCAACATGAATATAGTTTCGGATTTAACTCACTTCCGGATGCTCTTGACCGATCATTGATGGCAGCTCAGCGTGCTGTTGAAACAAATCGTAGCAGTCAGCTTGGATACGAGGCACTCGCTATGACTCATTTCTTACGACGCGATCTGGCAGCATTTCGGCCAGCCGCCGAACGTGCGATGTCACTGAATACGCGAAACAGTAATACCTTTGCATACCTCGGTTTATTGTTAGTCTTTAGCCGTGACTTTGAGCGTGGCGCAAACTTAACGCGTAAAGCAATGGAAATGAATCCGCATCATGCAGGTTGGTTTCATTTCGGCCTTATCTGGGATCATTACAGCCGTGGTGAATATGAAAAAGTTTTGGAGCATGCTAACCGCGTCAACATGCCTGGCTTTTTCTGGCCGCCACTTATTATTGCGTCGGTTTGCGCACAGCTTGGTCGTAAATCAGAAGCAGAAACTGCACTCAATGAACTTCTGTCAATTGATCCTCAGTTTGCTTCTCATGCTCGTATGTTTGTCGAACCCTGGCTCTACGCTATCGGCTACATTGAACCACTACTGGAAGGGCTCAAAAAAGCCGGCCTGGAAGGAATTTCTTAATATTCGTGAGCGATATCTGCTTCATCTGTTCTGATTGATTTGCAAGACTACTGAATCTACTCGCTCAATTTCAGTTGGTATATTTTTAATAAACTCAAACCGGCATGCGAATTATTTTTTCGATAATAATGGCGTTCTTGTTTCTGTACGCAGGATGCTATTCACAGGAAGAACCGAAAGCAGAAAAACCAGCGATACCGGATGGTATTTCAAATCAACCAGACTTGCGCTCTGTTGATGAACTCATTGAGTCAGCACTGCGTGAGACAGGAACACCAGGAGCCGCTTTAGCGCTTGTACGCGACGGCAAAATCGTTCATATGCGTGGGTATGGACTGGCTGATGTCCAATCCAAACTCGCTGTTGATATAAATACAGTATGGCCAATTGCATCAATTACTAAAGTATTAACGTCAATCGCTGTTATGCAATTGGTTGAGTCAGGGAAAGTAAAGCTCGATGCCGATGTAAATTCATACTTGAAAAGAGTGCATGTACCGAACACTTTTCCTTCACCGATTACAGTTGCTGATTTGCTTCGACATACATCAGGTCTTGATGAACTTCCGGGACGACGCTTCGAACGTGCGAGTGATCTTCCACCGATGGACAAGTTTTTAGCGGAACATTTGATTCGATATCGACCTGCAGGCGAATTCACATCGTATTCAAGTTATGGAATGTCATTGGCCGGATTATTGATCGAAGAAGTTACGGGATCAAGTTATGCCAAATATCTCGATGCTCATCTTTTCAAACCACTCGGAATGAAAAGCGCAAGAATCATGACGAAGCCGGGCGATGAAGCCGGCGTTGCTACTCCATATGAAGTAGATGACGGTAAGGCGAACCGAATCAATTTTGAATGGTATGCAACGCCGCCTGTAGCCTCAGCAGTCATGTCAACAAGCGATATGGGAAAGCTGTTAATTGAGCTTACTGCCGAAAAGCCTCGCGTTTTATCCAGACATTCGTTACAACTGATGTTCAGTACACAAGCAACGCTGCATCCATCAGTACCGGGATGGGGTTATGGCTTTCAACTCGACAACTTTAATGGCGTTAACATCGCTGAACATGGCGGTGACATCGGAGGTTTTGCGGGCTTGATGAGCATCGTTCCTGAAAAACGATTAGGACTTTTTATCGTTCATCATGGGGAAGGCTCAGGCATACGCTTTGATGTTCGCAAAAAAGTTTTCGAAAAATATTTTCCGAGTCGTCCTCTAATTCCTGTTGCATTAAAAAATGTCGATCTAAAACCATATGCTGGAACGTATCGCGCAAGCTTTCAGTGTCACACTTGCAGCAGCCCCCCAGAAGTACCTGAGTTCAATGTTTCTATAAATAATGATGGCACTTTGGAGTTATGGGGAAACCGTTGGATTCCAATCGCTGAAGATTTGTTTTCGCGGGAAGACGGTCAAGCTCGATTGGCCTTTGTCCGGGATGCCAAGGGCAGTGTGACTGCTCTATCGGGAGGCTCGTGGCGAGTCGGTGAAAAAGTAGCAAATTAGAACGAACTGCTATTGCGAGGTCTCAAAAATGAAATACGAACTTAAGCGTGGGTCATTTCAAATCACAACCGATCGCAGCAGGATGCAAATAGATACCATTCATCGTTTCTTGCAGAAATCGTATTGGGCTGCAAAGCGAACTCAAGAAGTGATCCGGAAATCGATCGATCATTCGTTGCCGTTCGGAATCTTTGCTGGCGAAAAACAGGTTGGCTTTGCGCGTGTTGTTACAGATTTTGCAACATTTGCCTGGATTGCCGACGTTTTTGTTGATGAAGAATTTCGCGGGCAGGGACTTTCTAAATGGTTAATGGAATCAATGATGGGCCATCCTGAATTACAAGGATTGCGAAGATGGGTCCTTGCAACAAAGGATGCGCATTCACTTTATAGTCAGTTCGGATTTACTTCTTTAAATAAACCGGAACGCTGGATGGAAATTGATTTTCAACCGAACTAACTTCGCTTTCCTTTTTGGTAGGTTTAGTCGCGATCTCGATGGAGTGCAACTCCGCTTACAACCAACAGAATGCCAGCGATCTCAATCGCATCGGGTATCTGATATAAAACAATTGCTCCCATCACTACAGCAAATGCAGGCAATGTTGCCAGCAGAAGCGAAAATGTCGCTCTTGGCAGATCGTGCCATTGCAAATTGATCACATACGTAAGGAATCACAGAGGAACAAATCGCAACGCCAATACCGGCCAATAAAAGTTTCGGCTGCAGGAAAGCAGGTAAAGCGTCTGTGAATCCAATCGGGATCACTGCAATTGAGGCAATGATCATTGCGATACCCAGGCGATCAATCCCAGCAGTCCCGCCATCTTGAGCAATTCGATGCCCTAATACAATGTACAAAACAAAGAATGCACAATTAGCAAATGCGAATAGATAACCGAATGGTTCTCCGCCGAATCGGACACCTGTCAAAATCCAACCGCCGGCCGCGCCAAGTATTAGCGCAGCAATATTCCGTGGAGTCCTCGCACCGAAAGCAGCAAGCAAAATCGGACCGATAAATTCAATTGCGCTTACGGTGCTAAGGGGCAGTCGCGAAATAGCTTGATAAAAACACACATTCATCAAGCCCAAAACGACACCTAATGCGAGCAAAATCCGCATCTGCGAAGAACGCCATTCGATGCGTTTCCAGGGACGTCTCCAGATTGCAAAAAATATTGCTGCAATTGTTATGCGCAGCCATGCGACACCCAGAACTGATAGATGTGCAAATAGCAACACAGCGAACGCTGGACCGAGATAATGGAACACCGCGCTCACAAAAAAGAAAACATGTGGAGGGATGGCACGCTTCGTTTGCAGTTCCAATTTAGCGATGGTTACGCCTGAAGCAATCGAAGAATTTCGCATTATCGGTTGACCATCTTCATCATTGCGTCGGTGTAGCGTTGTCCAGCAACTGCCTCCGGCGAAATAATTTCATTGATCTTCTGAATGTCATCTGAATTAATCTGCACCTCCAGCGCGCGGACATTTTCTTCGAGATATTTTCGACGTTTCGTACCGGGAATCGGTACGATCTGTTCCCCTTGCGCCAGTACCCAGGCAAGAGCTAATTGCGCCATTGTGCAACGCTTTTGTTCTGCAATTTCACTGACACGTTTTATCAACTCAAGATTCTTCTGAAAATTATTTCCTTGAAATCGGGGCAATTCGCGCCGCATATCATCTTCGGAAAAGTCGGCTGAACTTTTAATCTGCCCGGTTAGAAATCCGCGACCAAGCGGACTGAAAGACACAAAACTGATTCCCAAATCGTTACATGTAGGAATTACTTCTTGTTCGGCGTCACGCGTCCAAATACTGTACTCACTTTGCAGTGCAGTGATTTCATGAACGGAATGGGCCAGCCGTAATGTGGAAGGTGTAACTTCTGAAAGTCCAAGATAACGAACCTTCCCTTGCTTCACCAGCTCGCTCATCGCGCCAACTGTGTCTTCAATCGGTACTCGTGGATCAACACGATGCAGATAGTAAAGATCAATGAATTTCACACCAAGACGGCTTAAACTTGATTCGCATGCCGCCTGAACATACTGTGGAGTTCCCATCAATGCCGCTCTGCTTTCCATCGTCGCTCGAAACAAAACCAAACTTAGTTGCGAGCACAACGGCATTCCGCTTTTCACGAATTGCACGTCCCACAAACTCTTCGTTATGTCCGAATCCATAAATGTCTGCTGTGTCCAAAAAATTTATTCCAAGCTCCAATGCCCGTTCGATCGTTGCCATCGATTCCGCATCATCGCGTGCGCCATAACCTTCTGACATTCCCATGCAACCGAGACCGATTAGAAGAAACCAACAACTCACTATTGCCCAACTGCCGCATCTGCATTTTTGTATTCTCCAGATCCACGGCTTATATGTTATGATTGCAAATGTCGAAAATACATAGCAACATTAAGGCAAAAATAGATTTATGTCTGCGACTTTAAGGCAAAAGCAAATATTTGCTTACAAACCTCAAGAAGAAGTAAGAGACCGAGTCAACGTGCAAATCTTGAGGGAGTTACGCGATGATCCGCGGCTGACCATGACCGAACTTGGTCGTAGAGTAGGACTTTCGTCGCCAGCAATAACCGAACGTGTGCGCCGGTTAGAAGAAAGAGGAGTGATTCGCGGTTATCGTATTGACATTGATCCGGCTGCTCTCGGATTGGCGATTGCAGCTTACGTCCGGATTCGCCCGAATCCAGGACAGTTACCAAAAATCGCCGAACTTGCGAGAAGTATCCCTGAAATCGTGGAATGCCATCGTGTCACCGGAGAAGATTGTTTTATTTTGAAAGTGTATTTACCAAGTCTCGATCAACTCGATCGGATCCTTGATACATTTCTTGCGCATGGCACAACCACAACGTCATTGATCCAATCCTCTCCCGTACCTCTTCGCCCGCCACCCTTGCCTGAAAGATAATGACTATGATTACACGGCGAAAATTTCTAAAAGCAGCGGCATCACTTGGAGCATGTCTCGCATGGCGGTCCGGCTTCGCTTACGATTCCAAAATTTCGTGGAAAGAGCGTCGTGATCTTTATCCACAAGGAGTCGCATCAGGTGATCCGTATCCTGATAGCGTTATTTTATGGACACGACGCCCGCCAATTAAAAACAGTGAAGCAAAAACACTAATACTTGAAATTGCAGAAGATCGTACTTTCAATAAAGTAGTAGCGCAAGCATCTGCAGAAATTTCAGCTGAAACAGATTGGACTTGCCGCGTTCTTGCGGCTGGACTTGAACCACGAAAAATTTATTGGTACCGATTCACAGATGAACATCGTTTCGGTAGCCGGATCGGACGCACAATTACTGCGCCTTCCGACCAGGATGATGGTCCGGTCTTATTCACATTTGTAAGCTGTCAAAATGTGCAGCAAGGCGCATCGACTGCGTATCGCAGAATGATCTTCGAAGACGAAAAGCGTCCTGAGAACGAACAGCTTGGCTTTGTGCTTCACCTGGGCGATTACGTTTATGAAATTGTTTGGTATCCGGAAGATCGTCCCCAAGGAATGTACGATCGCCGTTTGCGAGACCTCGTTCGTTTTCCAAATGGCGAAAAGATTCAGGACTTCCATATTGCAACAACTCTCCAAGATTATCGCGCTCTCTATGCGGCTTATTTAACCGATCCCGATCTTCAGGACGCTCGTGCACGATGGCCTTTCATTTGCGTTTGGGATAATCACGAATTCTCATGGAGAGGCTGGCAAAGCCAGCAGCATTTTGACGCCAAGGTGCGGCCTGCTCAAAAAACCAAAGTCGCTGCGAATCAAGCCTGGTTTGAATATCAGCCTGCCCGGGTCGAGAAAGCAAATCCAAAAATCGATCGGTTCGATCCACCAACAGTGAGCAATGCAGCGATTGACACATATGATGAAAATGGTTTGGGGCAGGAGCCAGGAAATCTTGCAGCTATTCAAAGTTTGAAAATTTTTCGTTCGCTGCGTTACGGAAAGAATGTTGATTTGATAATCACTGATAACCACTCTTTCCGTTCCGAACCTGTTACCGATCGAGCTCGAAGCTGATCAATTTCAGCCGGCAGATCTCCCGCTATTCTTTCCACAAGACATTCAAGAAATTCTGGATGCAGGACGATCTTACAATGGAGGTCAGCCGCCAGACACGATTCGATATGATGGAAAGGTAATTCCGAATCCACGAAAAAATTCCCCGCCGCAATCCGTACTCGGTGTGAAACAAAAAGCCTGGTTCAAAGATCGCCTGCGAGAATCGAATGCGCCATGGAAATTGTGGGGAAATTCTTTTGGAATGCTCGATTGGCGTTTAGATCTTCAAAATCTTCCGGCGGATTTCAAACTCCGCTGGCCCGTTGAAGGATTCGGTTTGCTTGGAAGCGACTGGACTCTATACCGGACTGAACGGAATGAAATTCTGGAATTCGTAAAAAAGGAAAAGATTACAAGTATGGTCACAATTGTTGGCGATCGTCATTCCTTCTTCGCAGGATTGTTGTCTCCATCATTACCACCCAACTCTTTTGATCCGGTTGCAGCTGAATTCATTACGGGTTCTGTTTCGGCGCCAGGCCTCGTGGAAGCAATGAGTCATGCAATGGCAAAAGACAATCCTCAAAGACCACTTTTCTTTTATCAGCCTTCAAAAGAAGCGCAATTGCAGCCTGCTATTAACTTTTCGATTATGAATGGAGTCCGCTCAAGTCTAACACTGCAAAAAACGGATGATCTCAATAAGGCCCTTGCTGAGCGGAATGCTGACGCTTCCCCTCACCTATCATTTGTGGATATGGGCGGTCATGGTTACTCTTTGGTACGAGTTACTTCCGCAGATATCGAAGTGGAATTTGTTTGTATTCCACGACCATTGGAACGAATCGAAAAAGCTGACGGCGGTCCGCTTACTTACAGAGTCGCACATCGCGTAAAACATTGGAATCCCGGTGATACTCCACGACTAGAACGAACAAAGCTTGAAGGCAAGATTCCACTGATGTAGCAAGAACGTCCAAGACACAATTGTCCGATCTCGGATAGAATCACGGATCATGAAAAGTCTACTCTACCTAACAGTGCTTTTTGTTTTTTTGCATGGAAATCTTAATTTTGCAGATCCCTCGGAAATTAAGCCAGACTTAATTTCACTTTCAAAGAATGTTATCAATCGCTCCGGAACTGTCGTTGAGGAAAACTCATTACGCTTTTTAAGGATGAGCGAAGATTCAGGACAAGGGCTTCTCTGGATTCCAGATGTGAAGTTCAGCACTGGAAGAATTGAAGTTCAAGTGCGAGGAAAGGATGTTTTTCAAAAGAGTTTCGTTGGGATCGCTTTTCTTGGCGCGGATAATACTAAATATGAAGCCGTTTACTTACGACCATTTAACTTTCAATCGAAAGATCCTGTCAGGCATTCACATGCAATTCAATATGTAGCGCATCCTGATTTTACGTGGCAAAAACTCAGAAGTGACCGTCCGGAAGAATTTGAAAAGAGCGTCCGTAACGGTTTGAACCCAAATGACTGGGTTGATCTTAAGCTCATCGTCACCGCTGATCGCGTTCAGGGATTTGCAGGCGACATGAATAAACCTGCGCTGGATGTTTCCCGGCTTAGTACCGTAAAAGAAGGTTTAGTTGGACTCTGGGTCGGAGATGGATCAGGCGGAGATTTTATGAATTTGAGAATTGAGCCCTCTGCTGCCGGCAACTAATTACATCAGTCATCCTTCTTCCACTTACATCTGCCTGAGGATTCTCAAAGTATAATGCCCCAAAGAATTCCATATGAATTCACAACGATGGGCACTGATTGTTCTGGTTTTGATCTTTTGCGTATTCGCTCTTCTTTTTGGCAGGATTATCATCGCCGGGGATGGGGTAACGTACTATGCACTAACAGTCAGTCTTTTACGAGATCACGATTTCGATTTAGAAAATCAGAAACAGCAAATCAAAAACGTGATGGCTCCATTCAATCCCGTCACCGCAAAGCGTGCGTCTCTTTACTCCTGCGGTTTCGCTATTGTCTACGCGCCATTTGTCACATTCGCTGAGCATTTAGGAAAGTGGTTTCCTTCGCTTGGGACCTGGCAGCCATATGCGCAGAATAAGGAGTTCCCTTTCGTTCATGCTTTTGGTGTCTTTATCGGATCATTCACTCTTGTCTTGCTCACTTTGTTCGCTGCTCTCTTTTTTCTGAAAGATTACGGTTCGACACCCTGGATATCGTTGTTCATCATCGCTTTAGTTTTTGTAGGAACTCCATTGATGTTTTACACATTTGTGATGCCTTCATACAGTCACGCGGCTGACTCCTTTCTTGCAACGGCAATATTCTTTCTCGTATTCATGAAAGGGAAATCAAATCAGTGGAGCTTCCACGTCAGAAATGTACTTGTCGGAATTGCACTTGCACTATCGATTCTTCTTCGCAACAACAATATCGTATTAATTTTTCCTGCGGTCGGTGGATTGCTTTTCCTCCAAAGAAACGATGGATTGAAAAGAGCGGCTGTAACACTGCTTGAAATAGTTATTGCCGCACTTCCGTTGGCGATTGTGCAAATAAATTTCAATGTATCGCAATACGGAAAAATTTTCGCAACCGGTTACAGGGTACAGACAGAGTACAGCTTTCTCACCGAGATGCTGTTTCATCCATGGGCTGGAATGTTCATCTGGACTCCGATCACAGTATTAGCGGTAACTGGTCTTGTTCTTGGCTGTATAGCTCGCAAACCTGTACCTGTTATCTCACTGATCGCGATTTTGACGGTGCTTCTCAGCATACAGTTCCAACCAAACTGGTGGGGTGGATGTTCTTTCGGATTGAGATTTGTCACACATCTTTTTTTATTTTGGGTAATCGGACTTTACGAGTTGCATCTGAAGTTAAGACGTTTCTACTTCGTACCTGCGATCCTGTGTGCACTGTGGACTTTTATTCTTTTTAACGCGTTCTTCATTAATACTGCGTACCCGGAAGGCAGAACAATGCTTCAGAATGACAAATGCCGCCATACGCCGGTTGAGCTTCTTTATTCAGCGAGGCAACAATATTTAACACATGGGAATGGAACCAGCCCTGTGCAGTTTTGGTTTGATTCGTTATCCAGGGGTCCATTACCTACAATCAAGGCAATTATTCTTCGCGATTAAGATGTTAGTATTGAACTGCAAAGACGATGGAAGACAAAAAAGGTTTAGGCAAACAAGCATACGAACCGATTCCTGAAGGCCAAAGATTACAACCTTACGTATCACGAACTGAAAGCCCCGCAGAATTTACATTCAAAGCAATTGCAGCAGGTGTAATCTTTGGAATTTTATTTGGCGCAGCAAATGCGTATCTCGGATTGCGGGTTGGTCTGACAATATCTACATCAATCCCGATAGCAGTCATGACTGTTGCGGCATTCCGTGTGCTTCAAGCGATGGGACGAAAGAGTACGATCCTGGAATCGAACATGTCGCAGACAATCGGCTCAGCATCCAGTTCAGTAGCTAGCGGAGTCATATTTACATTACCTGCACTTTTCTTATGGGAGCTTGATCCTACGTTTGTGCAAATGACATTCCTGGCAATGATGGGCGGTGTTCTGGGGACATTGTTCATGATTCCGCTGCGTCAATTCTTAATTGAACGTGAACATGGAAAGCTTCCCTATCCAGAGGGTACGGCATGCGCTGAAGTGCTTGTTGCAAGTCAGATCGGAGGAAGTCAAGCGCGCAACGTTTTTCTGGGACTTGGCTTTGGTGCTTTCTTCAAATTAATTACGGCATGGATCCGAGTGATTCCATCAGACGTTCATTTCAAAGTTCCATTTTTGAAGAAAGGCCAGATAGGAATGGAATTATCCGCAGCCTTGTTTGGTGTTGGATATATTCTTGGTCCTCGCGTTGGAGCAGTGATGGTTGGCGGCGGATTACTTTCTTCTCTTGTAATTATCCCCGCAATTGCATACTGGGGTGAAGGCCGGATTGAACCATTTTTCCCGGAAACTGTAAAAAGAATTTCGGAAATGACACCTGGAGAACTTTGGAGCCGGTACGTTCGCTATATCGGAGCGGGTGCTGTTGCAACGGCAGGAATTTTCACTCTGATCCGCAGCATTCCAACGATGATTTCTTCTTTTAAGATGGGAGCAAAACAATTTCGCGAACAATTAGAAAAAAAGGCGGTTCTTACTGAACGGACATCGCGTGATCTTCCATTATCAACAATCGCGATCGGTGGATTGATTGTAATTCTTTTGCTTACCATATTTCCTCACGCGTTTGGACATTTAGATAATTTCTTTATCCGTTTTATCGGATCAATATTGATTGCAGTTCTTGCATTCTTTTTTGTTGTGGTTTCTTCAAGAATTGTGGGTCTTGTCGGTGTTACTTCGAATCCTACAAGCGGAATGACAATTGCGTCATTGCTCGTAACATCAACAGTTTTTTTGCTCTTTGGTTGGACTGATGATGCAGGTAAAGCTGCGGCTTTGACTGTCGGTTGTGTTGTTGCAATTGCTGCATCGATTGCTGGTGATACTTCTCAAGATTTGAAAACAGGATTTCTTCTTGGCGCTACTCCGATCAGCCAGCAATGGGGTCAGCTCATCGGCGTCATTACTTCTGCAGGCTTTGTTTGTGCAGCAGTCATCATGCTGGATCAAACCTACGGTTTTGGAACGAAGGATTTATCGGCACCGCAAGCTACATTAATGAAACTAGTCATTGAAGGTGTGTTGCAACATTCATTACCGTGGACTCTTGTCGCCATCGGCGCAGGAATTACGATTGTTGTTGAACTTTTCAAACTTCCAAGTCTCGCATTTGCAGTTGGAGTTTATCTACCTGTAAGCACGATGGTTCCAATATTTCTCGGCGGATTGCTCAGGATAATCATGGAACGAACATCACGTTCGACAGAAGAAGCCTCCGAACGACGCGAACATGGAATCCTTTTTGGTTCGGGCCTTGTTGGCGGAGAAGGCCTCCTGGGTGTTGCAATAGCCGCCGTTGCGTTTTATTACAAAAGCAGACCTAAAGGCATTGGACCGGAATGGGCCGGAGATGCTGCGCCATTTGTCGGTCTGGCTGCATTTGCAGTTCTGGCGTTTGTCTTCGCCAGAATTTGCAAAAGTGTTACCGCAAAGGCGCAGGGAAACTAGTTCGTGGTGACGCTATTTAAACTCGTTTCCCGGATTTTGTAATAAAATTCATCCCATTCCTTTTTCTTTGGATGTTCAGCATACGCCTTTAAAGCCGCCTCACTTTCAAATTCGACTACAAATGTCTGACTATATTCGCGTGGCTGAATCTTCAATGATTTCATCCATATGGTTTTTGCGCCTTCGGTCGTAGAGACAATTTCCTTTAGACCATCCAAAGCTTTTTGCTTGTCTGCATCAGTTGTTCCTTCTTTCCATTTCAACGTCACATGGTGAATGACACTGGTAGGCATTTCGATGCTATCTTTCCCTGCAACATATCCTGATAGAAAGAGTGCACATGAGAATGCGATTGCCACTGCGGCAATTAGTATTTTTCTACTCATTTTGACCCTCCACTTTTCTGTTTTTCTTTCGAATAAATATATTTGTTAAAAGCGCAGTTACAACAACGGCAAAGCAGCCGAAAACGTTATACCACAAGTAAACAATATTCGTATTTTTATAAAGATATAGCACTAACAGCTGTCCGCAAATAGCTCCCCAAAAAACGGCTGTTCCTTTTACAGATTTGAAAAAGAATGCGAGTACGAATACTCCAAGAACTGTTCCGTAAAAAACAGAACCCAGAATATTCACTGCTTCGACAAGTGTTCCCAGCCTGCTAGCGCGTTCAGCTAGAGTTATAGCAAACAGTCCCCAAGCAACACTTGCCAGACGCGATGCAACCAAATAGTGTTTTTCGGATGCGTCTTTTTTGATCAAGCGTTTGTAGACATCCACAATCGTAGCAGTGGCTAAAGCATTGAGTTCTGAAGATGAAGCCGCCATTGTTGAAGCAAATACAACGATGATCAGCAAACCAACTAAACCTGCTGGCAGATATTGCGTTACAAACGTAAGAAAAACGTAATTTGTATCATTTGGATTCATGCCAGGATTCGTTTTTTCCATTAAGGCAATTCCGCTTTTCCTGACAGCTTCTGCATTTTCTTGAGCCCGAAGCAACTCGTGACGAGCTTGAGATTGAGCGATTGGATCTGCAACCTGTCTGGCGTTTACGTATTTACTGGCGACTGCAGTTCTTTCCTTCAATGCATCTTCATATTGCTTTTCGATACGTTGAAACTCCTGCCCATTTGAACTGGATCGTATACGATCAACTTCTTCATTATTGAAGAAAAGAGGCGGTGCGATGAACTGATAAAAAACAAAAACCATAGCCCCTGTAAAGAGAATAAAGAATTGCATTGGAACCTTTGCAAGCCCGTTAAAGAGCAATCCCATTTTGCTGTGTGCAATCGAACGTCCGGTAAGATAACGCTGGACTTGCGATTGATCTGTTCCAAAATATGCAAGCGCTACAAACATCCCTCCGATTAATCCGGACCAAAACGTGTATCTGTTTTGCAGATCAAAAGAAAAATCGACTACATTCAGTCTTCCAGAAGCTCCAGCTACATGAACTGCGTCAAGAAAAGAAACTTCTTTCGGTAAGAGATAGACTGTCATGATGCAGGCGACCACCATCCCGGTCATCACTATCAGAAATTGCTGAAAATCGTTCCAGTTCACTCCCTTTACTCCACCGATTGCGATGTAAGTGATGACGATTAAACCTGTCAGACGTAAAGTCAATCGAATGTCCCAACCAAGTACGACAGATAAAATCAAGGCAGGTGCATACAGCGTAAGGCCGGCACTGAGCCCGCGCATGATCAGAAAAATAAATCCAGTTAGCACACGAGTTTTCAAATCAAATCGTTTTTCCAAAAATTCATAAGCTGTATAAACATTCAGTCTGTGAAAAATCGGAACAGCAACGGCCGCCAAAATTACCATCGCAATTGGAAGTCCGAAATAAAATTGAACAAAGCGCATACCATCGCTATATGCCTGCCCTGTTGTCGACAGAAACGTAATTGCGCTTGCCTGCGTTGCCATAATCGAAAGACCAACCGCATACCAGGGCATCGTTTTATCGGCAAGCATGTACGATCGGATGTTTTTGCTTCCGCGTCCCTTAAAAATGCCAAACACAACTGTAAATGTGAGGAACACGCAGAGAACAATCCAATCAAGCGGCTTCATGAGTGAGTCATTCGGAGAATGCGAGTGTAAACCAGTAAAACACAATGATGAGTACAACCAGTGTAACTAGTACGAATGAATACCAGTGTTTCCAGGAACTAAAAATCGGCGGTTCATCATCTGTTAAATATTTCGACTTTTGATTACGCTTTTTCATTGTCGTGCTGAAACTAGATTTACAAAAAGGCGAACTGCCCCGGGCACACCCGCAGGCAACTGACGGAACCATGAGTAAGACGTATAAATGAAAATACCTTTCCCATAGTGTGTATAAAGAATCCCACCGGCCTTGGAGCTTTCGCCCGGATCCGAACTCGCAAGTGGAGTTTGATAATTGGGATCCCATTGATCGGGAAAATATAGTCCTCTTTCCTGAACCCAACCTTCGAAATCTGTCGTTGTTATTTTATTCGGCGTATTGAGCAACGGGTGAGAACTATCTGAAATAGTGACCGGCGCTTCTTCAACCGAAACGCGGTCACGCGAAATTCGAAACGGATATGGTCCAGGTGATTGTAGAACTAATTCGTCGAGTGTGTTGTACTGAACCACAAGAGTCCCGCCATCTTCAGCATATTTCAATAATCGTGATTGAACAGATTTTAGCGATGCGCGAGTGTTATAAGCACGTATTCCAACAACAATCGCATCAAACGCGGATAAATCTCCACTCTTGAGTTGTTCATCTGAAAGGTGTGCGACGCGATAACCAACTTGCTGTAATGATTCAGGAACCTGATCTCCCGATCCCATTACATAACCAATTGAGTCGCCATTCCTTTTTAATTCGATACGCTCAAACTTAATTCGTGCTTTGGGAAAAACTCTCTGCGGAGAAATGTGTGGATAGTCAATAACAACCAGACCTGAGCTTACAGTTTTGCCATTCATAACGGCTTCCGCTACAGCTTCGCCCGATTGAGCACTATCGGTTGTAGAAACTTGAAACGTAAAATCCGCTGAGTCACCTTTTTTTGCAAATTGAAAAGGGATCGATTCCGGAATTGATTTGTAACCGGCAGGCATGTTCAATTTCAAAGTTCCAGCAACATTCGCCGAACCACTTTGAAGTGTCATAGAAATTTGATTCTGTGCGCCATTGGAAAATATCGAAACGGGATGATGAATTTGAATTGAAACTTCTGGAATGACCTGCAGCATTCTGTAACGTTCGCCTTCTACCGGATCAACCCAGCGATACAAAACAGGAATGGAGTACTCCAACGTCTCACCATCTGCTGAAATACGAAATATCGACTGGAACGGAGGTGGAGAATCTGCTCTTCCTACAAGCTGCTGATTTTCAACTTGCGAAAACCCCTTCCCTTTTTTTTCTTTCAACCAATAAGGCTGCGAATAGGATGCATTCGCTGGAACATTCAAATTAAGATTTTCGGTAACAGCTATGTTTGGAGCGAGCGATTTCTGAATTGTGTTCTCTGTACGGTCGGGTCTAAGACCCGCCCCTACCTCAACACTTTGAAGACTGAACGGATAGGAAGAACGGTTCAGCGCGCTTGCAGTTACTTGAACATTTTGTCCGGGAACCGCGGAATCATCATCAGCAATCGCCTCAAGCCAGAGTCCGCCACAATACCGTATGACGTCAGCCACTTCATCTTTTTTTGCAATGACAATTGGTTCTTGTTTCAGCTTTTTTATCAGACCGTACGCTTTGATAAGTTTAGGAATGCTTGCTGAAGGATTGGAGGGATTAAATTCTTGTGCAGCCTGGTTTAACATTTCTCCAACAGGTCGGCCTCCAGGAATCCGGTTCCAGGATAAATCGATTCCGTCAAAAACATCCTTCGCTGCGGGATCTCCTGCGACATGCTGAAAATAATTTACAATGCGCCCACGGTCTTCTGAATCACCAAAGCCCTGGCTCTTATGCATGCTGCGGCTAACGCCTGCAAGCTCGCTGTAAGATTTTCCTAACAGAGAGTTGTATTCGCCCACTTCCATGATTGCAAGCGATGATTTTTCTGCATCAGTCGGCTGATTGCCTCGCCAGTTGTAACGGTTCCAAACAATCCGTTTTGCTTTCCATGGAGTTACGTATTGAAGTTGATCTGGAAATTTTGAAGGATCGGCTGCTGCATGAAATGCTTCTTCACCCAAAATCGCGGATGCAGTATGGTGTCCATGACCACCACCTGCGCTTGTGAAACGCAAGATGATTACGTCAGGTTGAAACTTACGAATGACCCAGACAAAGTCGGAAAGGACGTCTTCTTTGCCCCATATTTGTATAGATTCTTCGGGAGTTTTTGAAAAACCAAAATCAATCGCACGCGTAAAAAATTGTCCTGCCGTATCAAGATTACGAGCAGCAAGGAGTTCTTGTGTTCGAATGACTCCAAGCAGGTCACCTTGTTCCGGTCCAATTAGATTTTGACCGCCTTCACCGCGATTCACTGCAAGATAGGCGGTCCGTACCATCCTTCCAAATGCCAGAGTGCCAAGCACGGCAGTGTTTTCGTCATCCGGATGTGCGGCAATATAGAGTGCGCTGCCCACAACAGTCAGACGTTTCATCAACAATTGCAGTGTCGCAGCATCCGGAATACGCGGCTGAATTTTTGCTCCAGCCGGCGGAATCGAAATGAGCAGAACAAGAATTATCAACAGAAACTTTTGCTTCATAACAAATAGGTAAGAATAGCATTAGTCTTGCATGTGCCAAACGCAACTGTCGCGAGCGGGATAATCTCTGTGTCTTAGCGGTTAAAAATTAGCTTAATATAATGTAGTCATGACTACATTTGGTGTCAGCCTTGAAAAAGAGCAAGCTTTGCGTGATCGCATGCAGGAGCTCGGTCTCC
>CAVZQN010000003.1:0-702143 GCA_963777505.1 uncultured bacterium | reverse complement strand
TTCGCACAAAGGAGTGCAATTCATGAAAAAGTTGCTCGTCTTCATCATTTTAATTTCAATTATTTTTTTAGGAAACGGAGTTTCTGTACAAGGAAGTGAAGAGAAAAAAAGTGAAGATCAGGAAAAGCCAAAGTGGGATGTGAATAATCCTCCTGGTGAAATGTCGGACGTTACGATTGATACAGATGAAGGCACATGGATGAGCGTCGATGTCAGTCCGGATGGCAAAGAGATTGTTTTTGATTTGCTTGGTGATATTTACACGATTCCAATTGCAGGCGGTGAAGCAAAAGCACTGACAGACGGAATTGCATGGGACATGCAGCCACGATTCAGTCCGAATGGCAGATGGATCGCTTTTACTAGCGATCGTGCAGGTGGTGACAACATCTGGATTATGAAACGGGACGGTTCGCAACCTACACAAGTTACAAAAGAAGATTTTCGTTTAGTGAATAGTCCAGCCTGGGCACCTGACAGCGAATTCATTGTTGCTCGCAAACATTTCACTTCCACAAGATCACTCGGTGCAGGTGAAATGTGGTTATACCATCGCTCCGGCGGTGAAGGATTGCAGATGACAAAGCGTCCTAACGAACAAAAGGATGCTGGAGAACCGGCATTTTCTGCTGATGGCCGCTACGTATATTTTAGCCAGGATACAACGCCGGGAGTTTTTTTTCAGTATGACAAAGACTCGAACAAACAGATTTATATAATCCAGAGACTCGATCGTGAATCAGGTGAGACTGAACCATACATTACAGGAGCAGGTGGATCGATTCGTCCAACACCTTCGCACAACGGAAAATACATTGCCTTTGTTCGCAGAGTGCGTGGGAAATCAGTTCTCCTTTTGAATCATGTCGATTCGGGGGAAGAAGAATTAATCCATGACGGAATGGAACGCGACATGCAGGAAGCGTGGGCAATTCATGGTGTTTATCCTGCGATGTCATGGACACCTGACGATTCCGCAATTGTGTTCTGGGCTGGTGGCAAAATCAAACGGATTGATTTAAGTACGAAAAAAGTAAGCGACATTCCGTTCCACGTAAAGTCAAAACGAAAGATTCAACAGGCATTGCGGTTCCCAATTCAAGTTGCACCAGCAAAGTTTGATGTGCGAATGCTTCGCTGGGTTCAGGTTGCGTCTTCCGGAAATCAGGTTTTATTTCAAGCGCTTGGTTATCTCTATGTTCGCGATTTGCCGAATGGTACGCCACGCAGATTGACCTCCCAAACAGATCACTTTGAATTTTATCCTTCATATTCGCGCGATGGTAAATCAATTGTCTATACCACATGGGATGATCAACAACTTGGATCGATCCGCATTATTTCTTCGAGTGGTGGCGAAAGCAAAATCATTAGTGAACATCCAGGTCATTATTTAGAGCCAGTATTCAGTCCGGATGGCAATACGATTGTGTATCGTGCTGGAGGTGGCAGTTCTGTTACAAATCCGAAATGGTCCCGTGATCAAGGGATCTATTGGATCCCCGCTTCAGGTGGTAAATCTTCACTCATTACGAAGAATGGAAATACTCCCCAGTTTGGAGCTTCAAATGACCGTGTATATCTATTCAAACCGGAAGATCAAAAGCCAAGTGAGCAACCAAAACGAATGCTGATTAGCATCGAATTGGATGGAAGCGATGAACGAACACATGTGCGTTCGGAATCAGCATTAGAATTTCGTCTCTCGCCTGATGAGAAATGGCTCGCATTTCTAGAATACTTTCACGCATACATCACTCCATTTGTGCGAACTGGAAGTACGATCGAAATCGGACCGAAATCGAAAACGATTCCGATTGCAAAAGTAACGCGCGATGCCGGGGAATATTTACACTGGTCGGGCGATAGCAAGAAGTTGCACTGGTCACTAGGTCCAGAACTTTATACGCGCGAACTTAAGGATGCGTTTTCATTTCTGGATGGTGCGCCGGAAAAACTTCCTGAACCTTCCGAAAAAGGTGTGCCGATTGGATTTCAACAAGCGAGCGATGTTCCTTCCGGGAAAATTGCTTTGACCGGCGCGCGAATCATCACAATGCGCGGCGATGAAGTGCTAGAAAATGGCACGATCGTAATCGAAGGAAACCGTATCGCGATGGTTGGAGCAAACACGGATATAACAGTTCCAGCTGACGCAAAAGTCATTGATGCATCCGGTAAAACAATCATGCCGGGGATTATTGATGTTCATTGGCACGGTGGGATGGCAGATGAGGAAATCAATCCGGAGCAAAATTGGTATCACTATGCGGCTCTCGGATTTGGCGTTACAACGATTCACGATCCATCCAATGACAATACTGAAATATTTTCATCTAGCGAACTTGCGCGAGCTGGCAATATTACTGCGCCGCGAATATTTTCTACCGGAACAATCTTGTACGGTGCGCAAGATCCATTCAAAACCATTGTTAACAGCCTGGATGATGCACGTTCACATCTGCGTCGTATGAAAGCAATCGGCGCATTCAGCGTGAAAAGCTACAATCAACCTCGCCGCGAACAACGCCAGCAAATTGTTGCTGCAGCACGGGAACTCCAAATGCTGGTCGTTCCGGAAGGCGGTTCATTGTATCAATACAATATGTCGATGGTTGTTGATGGCCATACAGGAGTTGAACATTCGATACCGGTTCCAAACTTGTACAAAGATGGACAACAGTTATGGGCTCAAAGCAAAGTTGGATACACACCGACGCTCATTGTCGCTTATGGCGGATTAAATGGTGAAAATTATTGGTATCAACATACGAAAGTTTGGGAAAACAAACGGCTTCTCACATTTGTGCCGCGTGAAATTGTGGACAGCCGTTCGCGTAGACCCTTGATGGCACCTGAAGAAGAATTCAATCACAAGAATCAAGCTCGTATTGCAGCACAACTTTCTCATCAAGGCGTACTGGTAAATATTGGAGCACACGGTCAACGCGAAGGATTAGGCGCACATTGGGAAATGTGGATGCTAGCCGAAGGCGGACTCACACCAATGGAAGTTTTGCGATCTGCGACTCTCACTGGATCGAAGTATCTCGGAATGGATCGAGAACTCGGTTCCCTTGAGAAAGGAAAGTTGGCCGATTTAATTGTATTAGATAAAAATCCTCTGGAAGAAATTCGTAACACCGAAAGTGTGCGGTATACCATGGTGAATGGCCGGCTCTACGATGCAGAAACAATCGATGAAATTGCACCGAGCGCCCGCAAACGAGAACCATTCTTTTGGGAAGACGGCAAAGCACCACTTCTGCCGGCAAATACAACAACACACGATTGAGAGACGATTTCTGCGTAGTTGAATTGCGGACGTCTCCTGGTCAGGCCAAGGACTTGTGCCACACAGTGAAGTCGCACTCTGTAGCCAACTCGGGGACCAACTCCGGATGCAATATTTCGAAGGATTCAGTTGTCTGCGGTTTATACCCAATCCTGGAGTACCACATCTTCAGGAACTCCTTGGTTGGATGAGCCCAATTGCGCGGTGTCAAGAGTTCGAGCCGCATCGTATGACATGCCATGTCGCGCGCCCAACTTTCAGCGCGATCGACAAGAGCGGAACCGATTCCCTTTCCGCGGTGGCTAAGGTCAGCCACAAGCATGCCGAACTCTCCAATTCCGTCGCCCATCAGGTTGACATTCACCGACCCAACCACTACACCCTCGATCTCTGCCAGGATCAGTGCTTGAGCGCGAAGAAGGCGCTCGACCTCGGCAGGATTCGTCCGGAGACCCTGTCGTTTCCACATTCCCGATTCAGCGTCGTCATAAACCTCGTTGATCAAGTCCGAGAGCCGCTTGATGGTGTCAGCTCGGAGATCCGACTCAATCGCGAATCGAGTCGTCACTTTTTGTGATTGCTTCATGACACTACCTTCAGCTGCAGTCATCAATGCGGCGCTGTTAGAGCTAAACATAAAATATAGGTAATAATACGACTACGACAAAAAAGGCATGCTAAAGAAAGGAAAAATAGCGGACCATAACGCCGAAAACGTTCGTTACACTTTTTTAAAAATTGCAATATTCATCATTCTTATTGCTGGATTCTGCTATGGAAATGATCCAGGTATTAATGCTGATGAAATTGACAAAATTCTATCCAAGGAATTTTTGCCACATCTGCCAGGCGGAGTTGTACTGATTGCAAAATCTGGCCAACCGATTTTTCATCGTGCTTACGGAATGGCAGATCTGGAACTTGGCCTACCGATGAACAAGGAACACGCTTTTAGAATCGGTTCAATTACCAAACAATTTACGGCCATTGCAATTTTGAAACTTGTTGAAAAAGGGAAAGTAAGCCTGCAGAACGATGTAAGAGATTACTATCCGGAATTGCCAAATTATGGTCAGCGGATCACGTTGGAGCAAATTCTAACTCACACTTCCGGTCTACCGAGTCTTGTTGATCTGGAGAACTTTGAAACGTTGTCGCGACAACATCATTCTGTGGCTGAATTAGTGGAACTAACGAAAGAGGAGCCTCTTCGCTTTAACCCGGGTCAAGGTTTTTTTTATAGCGATACAGGATACATTCTTCTTGGCGGAATCATCGAAAAGATGAGTGGTAAAAGTTACGGTGAATTTTTAGAATCCGAAATTTTTGAACCCAATGGCCTTCGGAGTACTTACTATGGCGACGATTCACGCATTATCCCTAACCGCGCAAGAGGCTACACGTTTCATGAAGGGCAATTTCTAAACGCTTTACACATCGATATGAGTGTTCCACACGGTGCAGGCGGTTTGATTTCAACCGCTGAAGATCTATTAAAGTGGAATTCTGCGCTTCGCAATGGCACGATAATCCGTAAAGATTTATTAAAAGAGGCATGGAGCCTGCGCATTCTTCCTGATGGAACAAAGTCCGGCTACGGATATGGCTGGAAAATTTGCAGCAGTGAGGGTCAACGTACAATTCAACATGGCGGCTGGATCAATGGTTTTACAGCGAGTGCCATCACACTGCCAGACAAAGAATTGAACATCATCGTGCTGGTTAACAATGATTCGGATCGGCCCGATGCTGGTGCGATCGCTCAACGCATTGCGCGATTTTTGCTAACTGGCTCTACTCACCTTGCAACTCAGACCCTTACACAAGCTCAGCGGAAAGCTCTGGTTGGTGCATATCGAATTGATTCAGAAAACGTACGAAAAATCAGCGAACGGGATGGAGCTTTGTTTTCACAGAGAAACGATCAACCTCCGCTGAAGCTAGTCGCGTTGTCGCCTTCTGAACTGACTTTGGATGGCAGCGAGGCGTCGTTGATCCTTCGTTTTAAATTCGGATCCGATGGTCGAGCAAAAGAAATGTTTCTTAGCTTAACTTGTGAACCTGTAGACTATAGTATCCGGATTGATTAAACGTCCAGTTTTCCTTCGATCGAATCGTCGAGTGTTTTTCCTGTTGCAGCGCCAATTAACATTTTTATACCGGCAACTGCATTTCCGTGTTTTGTATCCCAGTAATATCCTTCAGATGGCGTAACTTTGATGACTGTAATGCGTGGATCATCAATCCCTTCGGTAAACCATGTCTTAATGACCGGATTCCACAATTCCTTAATCTTTGCTTTATCTTTTGTTATAGTTGCCGCGCCATCTAATTGCAGAAAATCGGAATGCGCAGAGCCTTGAAAGTACAACTTTACGGATGGATTTTTAGATAATTCTTTGTTTTTGTGACTATCGCTGGCGCTCAAAAACCACAAGTTCCCTTCATCATCAACTTGTCGAACGTTCATCGGTCGGGCTCCATTCGATCCACCTGTTGAGACTTCGGTACAGAAAAAACAACTTTCGGCCTTTTCCACTAACTCTTTGATTTTCGCAATAGCATCACGAGAGCTAAGATTTTCTTTATTTTCTTCCGGCTGATTCTTATTAATTGAGTCCATATTGCCAATCTCCTGGTGATGTCCCCTTAATATTTTGGGGGACCGAGGTCGTTAAAATTATGTCTAAATGTGAGAAACGCAACCCCAATGCCGGCTTTGCGTCTTTGCGGTAATTGTATGCGTGCCTTCGCCAACCTTTCCTAAAGTCTCCTCGTCTTATATGCTGTAAGCGTTTGCTCATTAATGACGAGTGAGTAGGAGCTAACATGGAGACGCTGTTTCGAGATCTACGTTATGGGATTCGATTTTTCTTGCGGAACCCAGCTTTTTCTGCCGTGGCAATCATTGTGCTTGCGCTCGGCATCGGTGCAACGACCGCAATCTTCAGCGTAATCAACACCGTTTTATTGAAACCGCTACCTTTTAAAGATTCCGCCAGTTTGATCTGGTTTCACGGTACACAAACACAACTATCCGAGGCTCCATTTGCTGTTGCAGATTATCTCGACTGGAAAAAGCAAGCACAGTTGTTTGAAGGCATTTCAGGTTTTGTTGGTTATGGGGCATTTAACCTATCGGGTATTGATCAAGCGGAACAACTTAGGGGTGTGTATGTTTCTTCGGATATGTTTTCCGTGCTTGGTGTCCAACCAATTATTGGAAGAAATTTCTTGCCACATGAAGATAAGCCGGATCATTACCGTGTAGCCCTTTTAAGCTATGGTATGTGGCAGCGGCGCTTTGGTGCCGATCGAAATTTAGTTGGTAAAACTATAAAGCTGGATGGACTTGATTACACCGTTGTCGGAATCATGGCACCAGGCTTTCAATTTCCAATCATAGGTGGAGATTATTTATTTCCGGCCGATTTGTGGGTTCCGCTCCCATTAACTGAAAAACGCGCTGCCGATCGAAATACTAGTTACCTGCTAGTCGTTGGACGGCTGAAGCCCGGCGTCACAATAAAAAAGGCTCAAGCCGAAATCGATGTTATAGCCAAACAATTGGAACGCGAATATCCAGCTACGAATACCGGTGATCGAATAAAGCTGGTTCCGTTGCGTGAAGCAATTATCGGTGATAGTCGTTTAACACTCTTCATCCTTTTTGGAACGGTTGTCCTTGTGTTGCTAATTGCCTGCGCAAATACAGCAAATTTATTGCTTGCACGAGCTGCGACGCGCCAAAAAGAAATTGCTATTCGAACTGCTCTTGGTGTTAGCCGGGGCCGGATGATACGTCAATTGCTAACAGAAAATATGATTCTTGCCATCATCGGCGGTGGGCTTGGATTGCTCATTGCAACTGTGGGTACCAAATTGCTAGTTGTTCTCAGTCCTGAAAATATTCCGCGTTTGAAAGAAACGGGGCTCGACATTTCGGTTTTGAGTTTTACTCTGGCGGTATCCGTTCTGACTGGATTGATTTTTGGCCTCGCGCCAGCGTTGCAGTTAATTAAGGGTGATTTGAATCAATTTCTGAATGAGAGTGGTCGTGGTAGCTCTTCAGGTAGCGGTCGTGCACGAATCCGGAGCTCGTTAGTCGTTGTCGAAGTTGCGCTAGCATTAATGCTTCTGATTAGCAGCGGCCTGATGATTAAGAGTTTTGTTGAACTACTGTTGGTTAAACCAGGGATGAATCCGAGTAATTTGTTGACTCTCGAATTATCTTTGTCACCCAAAAAATATTCTGATCTGAAAACTCAAACTGCTTTCTTTACGAATGTCGTGAATCGCACTCAAAATCTGCCAGGTGTTGAATCAGTAGCCGGGGCAAGCACCCTGCCGCTTAGCGGGGGAAGTTCAACCATTTTCAACATTGAAGGGCGGCCCGTGCCCCCAGAAAATCAATTGCCGTGGGCAGGTTTTCAATGGGTCACGCCAAATTTCTTTCGCACACTGAACATTCCACTCATAAAGGGACGTGAATTTTCTGAAGGTGATAATGAAACTACTCCTAAGGTAGTCGTTATAAACGAAAGGCTGGCCAGACAACATTGGGGGGATGGTGATCCTATCGGACAAAAAATCAAGATTCGCTACGGGACAGAAAAAGTGATTCGAGAAATTGTCGGCGTTGTCGGTAATGTCAAACATCTCGGTTTGGATCGAGAGGTGCAAGCGGAAATATACATGCCGACTTATCAAGCACCAGAGTATTTCATGTATTTGCTGGTTCGCACAAAATCAAATCCACTGGCGTTGGCAAAAGTGATTCAAAATGAAGTTGCACGAATCGATAAAGATCAGCCCGTAGCAAATATTAAAACGATGGAAAATGTTTTTTCTGAATCGGTCGCGCCTCGCCGATTTTCCATGCTTCTTATCACACTCTTTGCTGCAATTGCTCTGGTTTTATCATCGGTTGGCATCTACAGCGTAATTTCGTATTCCGTAGCACAACGCAGACAGGAAATAGGAATTCGAATGGCACTTGGCGCAAATGCAAAAGATGTATTAACACTGGTCATAGGACAAGGATTCAAGCTAGTCCTAATTGGGACGGTGATCGGTTTAGCCGGAGCTTTTGGTTTGACCCGTTTACTGCAAAGTATGCTCTTTAATGTCAGCACAACGGACCCTGCTGTCTTTTTTGGCATTTCGTTTACTTTAATTTCAGTAGCATTGTTGGCCAGTTACATCCCAGCCCGGCGAGCAGCAAAAATCGATCCGATGACTGCACTGCGTCATGATTAGTTGAACTCGGCGTACTCGGCGTTTAAAAAAAGTCTTACGCGGTGGCTAATTTTTTGAGGGCTTCGGCTTGATAATGGTTATTCAAGGTATTGAGGGTTTCATCCATATCCCCATCCATGATGCGATCCAATTGATACAACGTCAGATTAATACGATGATCTGTTAGACGATTCTGGGGAAAATTATAGGTGCGGATTTTTTCGCTGCGATCGCCTGAGCCTACCATATTTTTGCGAGCAGAGGCGATAGAACTCTGCTGCTCTTCTTGCGCCAGCTGATACAAACGTGAACGCAACACGCGCAAAGCTTTTGCGCGATTCTTATGTTGTGAACGTTCATCCTGACAGCTCACCACCATTCCTGTTGGCAGATGCGTGATGCGCACTGCAGAATGAGTTGTATTGACATGTTGTCCACCAGGGCCACTTGCGCAAAATGTATCGATCTTCAATTCCGATTCCTTGATATCAACTTCTACTTCTTCGGCTTCAGGCAAAACAGCCACAGTAACTGCAGATGTATGAATGCGTCCACTTGCCTCAGTAACAGGCACACGCTGAACGCGATGCACTCCGGATTCATGTTTCATCCGGCTGTAGACGCCCTGCCCTTCTATCGATGCAATGATTTCCTTAAGTCCGCCAAGTCCTGTTGGATTGCTATCAATTACACCAATTTTCCAACCACGCTTTTCAGCATACTTGCTGTACATGCGGAATAATTCCGCAGCAAATAAGGCAGATTCCTCTCCTCCAGTTCCGGCACGAATTTCAACAATGACATCCTTTTCATCGAGCGGATCTTTTGGAATTAACATCATCTGAAGATCTTGTTCAAATTGTTCTTTGCGACGCTCGAGTGCTTCCAATTCTTCTTTCGCCATCGCAACCATATCCGCTGCATCTTCTTCATTCAGCAATGCTTTTGTTTCTGAGATGCCACGCAAAATATCTTTGTACTGTCTGAAATTTTGAACAATATCCTCAATTTCTGATTTTGCCTTCGCATGCTTTTGATACTTCGTATAATCCGTAGAGATAGAAGGATCAGATAGAAGATCCGTAAGCTCTTCGTACTTCGTTTCGATTTCTTGCAGCTTTTCTATCATGATTTAAGTCACGGAAGGAATTTCAGGTAAGGCAGTTAAGCAGATGCGTCTGCGGACTTTCCTTTTTTATACCGGCGTTGAAAACGTTCAAGACGTCCGGCCGTATCCACCAATTTTTGTTTTCCTGTAAAAAATGGGTGGCACTTCGAACAAATTTCAACACGGATTTCATTCTTTGTGGATCGTGTTAAAAACGATTCGCCACAAGCGCACATCACCCGTGTTTCACGATAATTTGGATGAATTCCCTTTTTCATATTTTTACTCCCATGAATCCAATCAATTACGAGCAGGTGGCGGACAGAAATGCCCGCCCTCCAATGATTGGCATACAAGTATAAGCTTCTGACGGAAAATGTCAAAATCTCGTCGAGATTTATCGATATTACACGGCAGCAGACATTGAGGAGAGAAACTCCTTGTTGCTCTTGGTTTTTCCCATACGGTCGATCAACAATTCCATTGCTTCTACAGAAGACAACGGAGATAGCACCTTACGCAGAATCCAGACCCGGTTAAGTTCCTCAGCCGAAAGCAGCAGTTCTTCTTTGCGGGTTCCAGAACGATTGATATCGATAGACGGGAAAATACGCTTGTCGCTCAGCTTGCGATCGAGATGGATTTCCAGGTTACCGGTCCCTTTGAATTCTTCGTAAATGACATCATCCATTCGGCTTCCTGTATCGACCAGGCATGTTGCGATGATCGTCAAACTTCCGCCTTCTTCAATGTTGCGTGCCGATCCGAAAAATCTCTTCGGCCTTTGCAACGCATTCGCATCGATACCACCCGACAGTACTTTGCCACTGGAAGGTATGATTGCGTTGTTTGCACGTGAAAGACGCGTCAAACTATCCAGAACGATCACCACATCACGTTTGTGTTCAACAAGACGTTTTGCTTTTTCGATGACCATATCCGCAACCTGAACATGCCGTGTTGGAGGTTCATCAAATGTCGAGCTGATAATTTCAGCATCGACACTGCGTTGGAAGTCGGTCACTTCCTCCGGACGTTCATCGATAAGTAGAACGATCAACACAACCTCGGGATGATTTGAGGTAATACTTTTTGCGATCGCTTGCAGCAGCATCGTTTTTCCTGTACGCGGAGCCGCGACAATCAATCCACGTTGCCCTTTTCCGATTGGTGTTAGCAAATCCATAACACGTGCGGAAACATTTTCCTTCTCATTCTCCAACTGAATCCGCTCATTCGGATAAAGAGGCGTGAGGTTATCAAACAGAATTTTGTTACGCGCTTCCGTCGGATGCTCAAAGTTGACTGCTTCAACTTTAATCAGCGCGAAATAACGTTCACCATCTTTTGGTGGACGAATTTGGCCTGAGATGGTATCACCCGTACGCAAATTGAATTTCCGGATTTGTGATGGTGAAACATAGATATCATCCGGACCTGGCAAGTAGTTATAATCAGGTGCCCGCAAAAATCCAAAACCTTCCGGCAGGATTTCAAGCACACCTTCCGCAAAAATTAATCCGTCCTTTTCGGTTTGAGCTTTTAAAATCTCAAAGATCAATTCCTGCTTTCGCATGCTGCTGGCCCCAGTGACGTTCAATTCTTTGGCGATTGAACTAAGTGAGGAAATGTTCATCTCCTTCAATTCAGCTATATTCATAAACTTTCTCCGTATTTGAACTCACTAAAACTTTGCATCTTAGTCGTTCAGCGATTCCAATAATTGTCTAATTTCGTCCTTGCCTTCCTTGGTTTGTGTGGAGACAAAGAGTGGAGGTTGGCCGGGAAATGCTTCCAGCGCTTTCCGGTCAGCCTCAACTCTTTCCTTTCTGTTTAATTTGTCAGATTTCATTAACACAATTGTGTGATTCAATCTTTGTTGGTTCAGCCATGCATGTAGTTGTAAATCCGCTTCCAAACCTGGATGGCGTGAATCTACAATTTGTATCGCATGTTGAAAATTTTCCGCAGTTAAAAATTTTCGGATCAAACGATCCCACTCATGTCGTATCTGTTTTGATACTTTTGCATATCCATAACCGGGAAAGTCACCGAAGATCCACTTTTCCTCCACCCGAAACAGATTCAACGCTTGAGTCCGACCCGGTGTTTTACTGACGCGAGCAATAGAAGATTTCGTCAGTAAATTTATCAAAGATGATTTCCCGACATTTGATCTGCCGAGAAATGCAATCCAGATTCCATCTACTTCCGGCAATTTGGAAGTAGGCGTAAAACTTCCGAGGAATTCAACACTCACAATCTCTACTGTGGCAAAATAATTTCTTTTTTAGTTTTCTTCCTTGAAATGCCTGTAATACTCGAACTTCGCTTTTTCTTTTTCACTTCCAAAGGCCTCATTAATGCAATTGGAAGTACTTCATCCATTGTATCTACAAGTTTTACAGTCAGATCTTTCCGGACATTTGCCGGAATTTCGGAAAGATCCTTTTCATTTTTACGCGGAAGAATAATTGTTGAAACCCCTGCACGATGCGCTGCAAGAATTTTTTCCTTTACGCCACCGATAGGCAAGACTTTGCCGCGAAGCGTAATTTCACCTGTCATAGCAACATCCCTTTTCACTGGATTGCGGGTTAAAGCAGAAATGAGCGCTGTTGCCATTGTAATTCCTGCAGAGGGGCCATCTTTTGGAATGGCTCCTTCAGGAATATGAACATGAAAATCAAAATGTTGATAAAAATCCGTTGATAATCCTAGTTGTTGAGTACAGGAGCGTATGTAACTTAAAGCTGCTCTTGCTGATTCTTGCATGACTTTGCCAAGTTTGCCAGTCAGCATCAAACGGCCTTTGCCATTCATCAAGGTCGCTTCTGTGAATAATAGTTCTCCACCGCGTTCAGTCCAGGCCAAACCTGTAGCCATTCCAATTTCGTCTGTTTTTTCTCTGTCCATGTCGCTAAAGCGTTCGACACCCAAAAATTTCTGCATAGTTTCCAGTGATAGTTTTCGTTCGTGCGGATCTTTCGAAGCAACTTTACGCGCAATTTTTCTGCTGATTGAAGCAATTTCACGTTCCAGACTGCGGACGCCAGCTTCCCGTGTGTAACGTCTGATAATGTGACGAATTATTTCTTCTGGCATTTGAATTTTATACCCTGCAAGACCGTGAATCTCCAGCTGTTTAGGAACTAAGAATCGTGAGGCAATTTGAACCTTTTCGTCTTCCGTATAACCTGGAAGGTGCAGGATCTCCATCCTATCATGAAGTGCAGCTGGAATGTTATGTGGCGCATTGGCAGTCATGATGAACATGACATTGGATAGATTGTAATGCGTATCCAAATAGTGATCCAAAAATGTTTTGTTATGCTCAGGATCCAGAACTTCAAGTAATGCTGCCGTAGGATCACCGCGAAAATCCATGCTCATCTTATCAACTTCATCCAGAAGGAATACAGGATTGATCGTTCCTGCTTTCTTCATCATTTGGATAATTTGACCGGGAAATGCTCCGATGTAGGTTCTTCGATGTCCGCGGATTTCAGCTTCATCGCGAACGCCGCCAAGCGAAAGGCGAACAAATTTTCGGCCAGTCGCACGTGCAATCGAAGCACCCAGCGAAGTTTTGCCTACTCCTGGAGGTCCGGAGAAACAAAGAATTGTTGCCGCATTCTTTTTCTTTGATAACTTTCGTGTCGCAAGATACTCGATAATGCGTTCTTTGATTTTTTCAAGCCCATGATGATCATGATCCAGAATTTTTTGAGCTTTTTTCAGATCTTGAATTTCGCGGCTCGTTTCACTCCATGGTACGCCAAGAATCCAGTCTAAATAATTGCGCGAGACAGTTGCCTCTGCCGACATGGGCGGCATCATTTGTAAGCGTCGCAGCTCACTGACCGCTTTTTCTTTTGCATCTTCTGCAAGCTTCAAAGATTCGATTTTCTTTCTGTAATCATCCAATTCTTCCTGGGCAATGTTTTCTTCATTTCGTCCCAGTTCACGCTGAATCGCTTTCATCTTTTCACTGAGATAGTACTCACGCTGCGCTCGTTCCATCTGTTTGCGTACACGTGAATCCAGCTTCTTTTCAACTTTAAGTTTCCCAATTTCTTGTCTGAGAATACCAAGCACTCGAGCCAATCGTTCTCCCGCGTGCGTAATCTCAAGAAGCTCCTGTTTTTGATTCATCTCGAGATTCAAATACGCAATGACAAGATCGGCCAACCGACCTGGATTATCGGCTCGATGAGGAAGAACAGACCCTGCAGAAAGGCCAGGCACATGCTTTGAATATTGTTCAAGCAAAGCGACAAGCTCATTTTTTCTTTCCGTAATTTCTGCATCGGTTTCGGTAGGGCGCTGAATCAGCTTTACGGTAACGGAGAAATAATCTTCAGTATGTGCTTCTAAGATTCTGGCGCGTTCAATTCCTTCTACAAGTACTTTTGTATTCCCATCATCCTGACGGATACTTTCAACAATGTAGCCGACGCAGCCGATTGAAAAAATGTCTTCAAGTCGTGGATTCGTTACTTGAGCTGAACGCTGCGCAGCAAGAAAAAGACGACGATCTGAATCGATGGCTGATGCAAGAGCCTTCAAAGAATATTCGCGTCCTACAAGAAATGGCATCATCATTCCAGGAAATAAAACCGCATCACGCAATGGGATCATTGGGAGTGTCATTATTTCTGGAACATTCGTGTGATTATGTTTCATATTGATGGTTCTTTATTCGAAGAAAAGCAGAGTATTTTTTGTTTAGAGAGATGCTGGAAGGGAAATCAATTCTTCTGTTATACAGCCTTTTCGATCAAGGTAATGGGTTTCGAGAAATTTAGAACAACATCCTTTGTAATCACGCATTCCTTGATGTTCTTCTGTGACGGGAGGTGATACATCAGATCCAGCATCAAATCTTCAATGATTTGCCGCAACCCCCGCGCACCCATTTTACGCTTAAGCGCCATTTCTGCAATGGTTTTTACAGCGTCATCAGTAAATTTAAGCTCTACGCCATCATAATCCAGCATAACCTGATATTGCTTCACCAGAGCATTTTTTGGTTCTGTTAAGATCCGCACTAATGCTGCCATATCAAGATCATGCAGGGCCGCTACAACCGGAAGACGTCCTACGAATTCCGGAATGAGTCCAAATTTAATTAAATCTTCGGGTTGCACTTGTTCCAGCACCGAGCCAACTTCTTTTTGTCCTTTTGGTGGAATGTTTGCGCTATAACCCAAACTCTTCCTACCAACGCGCCGCTCTATGACTTTATCCAAACCCACAAAAGCACCACCACAAACAAATAAAATATTTGTCGTGTCAATTTGATAAAACTCCTGATGTGGGTGTTTTCGGCCGCCTTGTGGCGGAACATTTGCAACGGTACCTTCAAGAATCTTTAAAAGAGCTTGCTGAACACCTTCACCGGATACATCACGAGTAATTGATGGATTTTCATCCTTTCGCGCGATCTTATCCACTTCGTCTATATATATGATTCCTTTTTGTGTTTTCTCAAGATCGCCATTGGCATTCTGGAATAATTTCAAAATGATGTTTTCAACATCTTCACCTACATATCCAGCTTCGGTCAGTGTCGTGGCATCGACTATCGCAAACGGAACGTTCAAACATTTTGCCAGCGTCTGAGCAAGAAGTGTTTTGCCTGTACCGGTAGGGCCAATAAGCAGAATGTTGCTCTTGCTTACTTCTATATCGTTTTTCTTCTTCGTAAGCTCGATGCGTTTATAGTGATTATAGACAGCAACTGCGAGCTTCTTCTTAGCCATTTCCTGGCCAATTACATACTGATCCAAAAACGACTTAATATCGGAAGGCTTTAAGTATCCCGATGAAGAGGTATTCCGATTGAAGACATTTTCTTCTTCGATTAATAGATTGCGGCAAGCTTCAATGCACTCGTCACAAATGCAGACAGAGGGAGAGCTTGCAATTAAACGTCGGACGTCTTCCTGTCGTTTATGGCAGAAGGAGCACCTTAAAACGATGCCGTCGTTATTGTTTCTTCGTACCATGTAAGTGAAGTATTTCCAATCCCTTTAGGCCCAATCTCAAGCATATCATAGAGGCCAATTCAATCTTTGTCAATTTTGAACCGCAAAGACCCAGAGAGCCTAGTCATTCGCGCTTCTTATTTGAGGTTCGTTGGTAAATAACGTCGTCGATAAGACCATATTCTTTGGCGCCTTCTGCCGTTAGAATGAAATCCCGATCGCAGTCTTTTTCAATCCTGTCACGCGATTGTTTACAGTGAGTTTGCAAGATATCGGTAATCCGTTCCTTCATTCGCAATATCTCTTGAGCTTGAATATGGACATCCGAAGCCTGACCCTGAAAACCGCCCAGAGGTTGATGCAAAATAACTCGTGAATTTGGCAGGGCCAAACGCTTCCCTGTTGTACCCGCCGCCAGGAGCACTGCACCCATGCTGGCAGCCTGACCGATCGCAATTGTCGAAACATCAGGCCTCACAAATTGCATAGTGTCGTAAATGGCAAGACCCGCCGTAATCGAACCGCCTGGAGAATTGATATAAATCTGGATATCTTTTTCAGGATCTTCGGCTTCCAAAAACAGCATTTGCGCAATCACAAGATTGGCAATGACATCATCAATAGGAGTGCCTATAAAAATGATGTTGTCTTTCAAAAGCCGGGAGAAAATATCATAACCGCGTTCGCCGCGATTTGTTTGTTCAACAACTACTGGTATCCACTGATTAATGGCATCCGGAATTTTCATTTGATAATTGCTCCTTTTTCATGCGGACGGGACGTCCACGATCCCTGATGCAGACCAGAGGTCTGCGCTCCCTACTATTCTAGACCGTTTTTGTGGTTGCGTGCTCTACTAAAAAATCTAAAGTTTTATTAATACGAATTCTATTTCGTAAACTATCTATTTTTTCTTCCTTTACTAAATCTGCTTTGATTGCTTCCGGAGCCCGCTTTTGCTGTTCGGCCATATGTTGTATCGAGTGATCAATGTCCTCTTCATTCGCTTCGATTTTTTCCGTGTCGGCTATTGTTTCCAAAATCATTGACCCACGAATATTCCGTTCGGCCTGACTCGCAAGTTTTTCTTGAATCTCTTTCCAATTAATTTCAGGATCCTTTATATTCATTCCGCGTCTGTGCATCATATAAGCATATTCATTCAATAAAGACTCAGTCTCTTTGCGCACAAGACTTTCAGGCACTTCAAAAGGATTTTGGTCAACTAAGCGTTTTAGTACTTCATCCTTTTTTTCATTTTGCTGCTGTTTCTTTTTGTAATCCGAAATGTCTTTGGAAATTTTTTCGCGAAGTTGGGCTAACGATTCGTAATCTCCTAGATCTTTGGCAAATTCATCATCAATTGCTGAAAGTCGTTTTTCATTTACGCTTTCAATCTTCACCTGGTAGTGAATCGTTTTGCCGGCAATCGATTTTTCAGCATTATCTTCAGGATAGACTGCATCAAATTCAACGATTTCCCCCGCTTTCTTTCCCTCTAGATTTTCATTGAAAGAAGGATGATTTTCTTGAAATCCAACCTCGATTGTTGACCGGCCATCAAAAAGAGTTTTTGTTTTGTCCCCTTCCTGAACCGTAGCCTTCACATTTGAATTGAGAAGATGCCCCTTTGCAGCGGCAGTGTCGGACAATGGAACGAGTTCTGCGGTTGATTCCTGATGGTTCTTCAAAACCGTATCGATTTCTTCGTCTTTTACTTCAAAAGCCTTTGATTCGAGTTCAAGACCGCGGTAATTTCCCAGTTGAATATTGGGTTTTGTTTCAACTGTAACTTTGAAAAGAAAAGGAGAACCTTCCGAATAGAGAACGTCATGTAACTGAGGCTCAGTAATGACATCAAGATTATTTTCTTTCAACGCTTTTTGATACGCCTCAGGAATCACATGATTGATGACTTCATCCTTTATATGTTGAGCGTATCGAGACCGCACCATACTTTCAGGAGCTTTTCCAGGTCGAAAGCCAGGAATACGTGCCGACTTCATAATTAGACGGACAGCCTGCTTTACATGTGAATCGACATCGTCCCACGGAATTTCAAAATGAATTACTTTTTTTACATCACTGAGATTTTCTACCTGCGTATTCAACAAGCTTCTCCTTTGGTGCTAGGCTTTTTTTAACCCCGAGTCCGCCGAGAAATTTACAAAACAAAAACTCTGTGTTACTCGGCGTTTAAAAGATGGTTCACAGATGGTGCCTGCGCGGTTTCCGTGGCTCTTACTGCGAAGAAATCAATTTAACACCCGGCATGTAGATTGTCAAAATGATCAGGAGACCTCAAAAGCAAAAAGCTTGGTGCTAGTCGCTGTAGAATTCTCATTGAATCAGCACCAGATGTTGTGGAAACTCGATTCAAATTTCGCACACGCGCAGAGCACATCTTAAAGATGCTGTAATAATGCGCGTCTACGCTCAATTAAAAGGATACGATATGGAGTTTTGCACAGTTTCTGTGGAAAAGTTTGTAGCAATCCATCCGACATTGTGTAAAACCACGTGCATTCTGTATCTTGTATCTTGCAATCCGTATAGTATCTTTTAACAATGAATTTCTTTCACGCAGTTTCTCCATTTGACGCTCGTTACTACGGTGCTGATCCCGTTTTTTACAATAAAGTCCACGATTATTTATCAGAAGAGGCGAGTATCCGCTATTTTCTTCGGATAGAAGAAGCGCTGGTTCAAACTTTATCCCAATATGGCTTTTGTTCCGAAGAAATTAGCAGCGAAGTTTCCAGAGCCTGTCAACAAATCACAGCCGCCGAAGTTTATGAAGAGGAAGCTCGTATTCAACACAACATCAGAGCGCTTGTGAACTCGATCCGCGGAAAAGTTAGCGAAAAAGCTCGAGGCTACGTCCATTTGTTTGCGACTTCAAATGACATTATGGATACGGCTGCTGCCTTACGTTATAAGGAATTTGCCGGAGACGTGCTGTTACCGGACCTCGTTGAATTACTGAATCTGCTTTCGGCGATTGCACGGCGAGAGGCGGCAACAATTCAAATGGGACGAACCCATGGTCAGCATGCGGAGCCGATTACGTTTGGTTATGCAATTGCTCTTTACGTGAGCCGGCTCGGCGGACGTATCTTAAAAATTGAGGAAGCTCGCCAAAACTTGCGAGGCAAATTTTCCGGACCGGTGGGTGCGCACAATGCGCTTTATCTTGCCCTTGGAGATCGAACATTGCAATTTGAACGCGATCTTCTCGCACGTCTTACATTAAAACCCAGTGACAGCGGAGTTTCCTCACAACTCGTTGAACAGGAACCTCTGGCAGATCTCGCTTATGCCGGGGTTTCAACATTCGGCATTCTTGCAAATTTTGCAGATGATATGCGCCACCTCTACAGAACAGAGATTGCGGAAGTCCGCGAACAATTTCAGCCGGATCGCGTAGGCTCATCAACTATGCCGCATAAAATTAATCCAAAGGACTTTGAGAATATTAAGTCGCTGTGGAAAGCGTATATGCCGCGTTTTATGACAGTGTTAATGGATCAAATTTCAGAACATCAACGTGATCTGACAAACTCAGCAAGCGGACGTTACGTTGCAGAATTTCTAGCTGCCCTTGATTATGCAACTTATAGAACAATCAAAGTTGTAAAACTACTTGAAGTTGATCACGATCATCTCAAAAGAAATATCAATATGACGCGCGATTCCATCATTGCCGAACCACTGTATATCATTCTTGGATTGCATGGTTGTCCTGACCCCTATGACTGGTCAAAGAAGCTGGTGAATAAATCACGGACTTCCGGCAGAAAAATGACTGAGTTGATCGAAGAAGAAGCTGAGTTACGCGAGTATTATTCGAAGTTTACCGATAAAGAACGGAACTTAATCAATAATCCCGAACAGTACACTGGTAACGCTGAACAGGTTACGATAGCTACCTGTGACTATTGGGAAGACCGCGTTAGAAATTTGTAGCGCTGGCTTCAAGCCGGCTCCCGGGCTATTTAAATACCTGGCCTAAAATTTTGTAGAGCAGTTTCGCGCACAGAAATACCGGTGCTTTCATTCCACCTTGCGGACACAATTCCACAATATCAAGTCCGACTACATTTCTGCGATGAGTCAGTTCGCGCGTTAAATCCATTAAATTTTTCCATGTCAGCCCACCAGGTTCAGGAGTTCCCGTTGCCGGCATGAGTGATCCATCCATTCCATCAATGTCGATTGTGAAATAAACATGCTCAGGCAGCTCTTCCACAACTTTCACGAACCATTCAGGATCTTTTTCAATGTCTTTCATGAAAAAGATTTTGCTCTTCAATTTTGGAAGCGCCTGAACTTCTTCGTAGGAAATATTTCGGATTCCAACATGAACCACAGGACATTGCTCAACTACGCGCCTCAAAGCTGAAGCATGTGAATGTTTGGATCCTTCATAGGAATCGCGCAGATCCGCATGTGCATCAATTTGCAGTACTGCCATCGATGGCCATTTTTCAAGATGAGCTTTCACAAGCGGAGATGTGATCGCATGCTCACCGCCAAGAGTCACTTGAAATTTTCCAGCCTGTACAATCTGACGCGATACTTTATATAACGCATCCATCATTGCTTCAGCATTTCCAAGAATTGGCACCATTTCATCCAGCGTATGGATCCCAATCTTGTATACTTCTTTTTCAATTTCCTCATCATACAGTTCAACATTTCGCGACGCCCAGATAATTTCATGAGGCGCATCCCGTGTTCCTGCCTGGTACGAAGTCGTGCATTCATAAGGTACAGGAAGGATGACTACGCGAGACTTTTCGAATGAGGAATACTCGGGCGGTAAAGCTAGAAAATTATGTGGAAAAGAATCGTATTCAATCATTTGTCTCGGAACTCAACCATAATTGCAGCAGCGATAACGGTGGTCCAAAGAGCGTTCCGATCACCTACTGCAGATTGAACAATGTTCCGTGCAGATACAATGTGATCGCTCAATCTGTAAATTTCGCGATTTGCATCCCAACTTTTATCCGGGTCAAATTTCAATCCGAGCGTTGTTGCAAGCATGCCTGCTGCTAGATCTTCTGCATAATCTGCAGCCTGTTTTTCAGTCTGACCGGTACTATGATGCTCAGACAAATAACCATAGAGTTTTTTATCACGTGGAATGGCCAGCCCAATTGATGCTGCAATCAGTCTGTGAGGTTCATTCGTAGAGCTCTCTGACATAACTGCAAAAGCAATCTGTCCGGGTTTTAAATGCTTTTTCCCTTCCTCACGCGAAATAATTTTACATCCAGGCGGGAAAATTGAGGAAACACGAACAAGGTTTAATGGCGCAACACTGGCATCACGCAAAGCCATTTCAAAACTGGTTAATTTTTCTTTGTGAACGCCTTTCCCTTTTGTTAAGAAAAGCGTCTTCGGTACCGTCATCATCCGATTCACCCTCCAAGCGGTTAGTTTTAAAAATATGCTCTGCAAGTGTTGCTTGCAAAAACAAATTCGACGCTAACAGAAAAGCTAAACACTGTCAAACAAAATACCGAGCAATGAATGCCCTTCGCAATGAGTGCTGCTGAACTCGGAACTCATTGCTCATGACTCAGCACTGAAAATATGTTTCAGGAAGCAGGAATCCAGAATCCAACAATTCGTTGAATCAATCCATTGGGTGTGAATTGAAAAACGTTCGTACCATGGAATGCTTCGGTTCCATCAGATCGAGTGATTGTCCAATGCAATAAGGCATTTCCCTGACATTGAACCGGCTCTCCTTTTTGATTTAAGGTGAGACCAGGCATGAACTTTTGTGTGTTTTCAATGTGCGCATTCAGTTCATCTCTATCATCCACGCAGCCATGCTGATCGCGGAATGTAACGTCCTTTGTTGCAATCCGTGCAAGCGTTTGTTGTCTTGATTTCGAGTCGGGTGTAGCCCACAAGGCAACATACTCGGCAAGAATTTGCTTGTGATTCGCATGTTGTTCCGCCGAAACGATAGTCGCAAACACAGCAAGCTGATACCGCCATCCGGCAATATGCATATCGCGCGTTGCTTCATCTCCAACCTCATGGCGAAATAATAATTCGGTCCCTTCCGGATGATCGCGCAATGTGAATGTAACTTTTGAAGTTCCTGCAGGAATGGGTTTTCCAGATTCATAGCCATACGAAAATACGAACCGTTCGTTATTGATGATTTCAAGAACCTCACCGGAGGCTATGATTTCACCTGGATAACAAATCCGAACTTTCCCGCCAGGCTTACCTTCAATTGTAGAACCTTCACCCCACCATGACGCCCAACGTTTAGAATCCGTAAAATAATTGAATACGGTGGGCCTTTCTGCACAAATAACAATAGTTCTTTCTATTTTGAATTTTAAATCCATCATGATTTTTTTCTCCTTTTTTTTCTTGAACGTGGACCTCGCCTGGCTTGCTCCATTTCGGCATTGATCTTCAAACGGTAAAGGGCTGAATCCCACATCGATTCAAGCCAGGCCTGAAGCGGTCCGAGCTCATCGCGGCGTGCTGTGTAAAATTGGTGCACCCCTTCGCGGCGTTTGCTCACCAAACCTGCTTTCTGCAGGACTCGAAGATGCTGTGATACAGCGCCGAACGTAATATCGGGATTCGCTTTGAAAATCTCGCCTGCAGAACGCTCCTCATCCCAAACAAACCGCAATATTTCCCTTCGCCGAGGAGTATTTAATGCTCCAAAAACTTCAATCATATTTATATTTTAGTATATACTAAAATAGTTTTCAAGAGTTATCCAGTCTTAGTTAGGTTGAGTACTTGGTTAGCCCCCGGCGTAAGCCGGGGGTACGGACGAGGAATGGACCAGCCCGCTTAAAGCGGGCGAAAGACCGTAATTATGAATGCTCTTACGCCCGCCTTCGGCGGGCTGTATCATTGAAATGCACTTTGCCCCCCGGCTTGCGCCGGGGGCTAGATTTTGAATCTACATTTAAGAGAGTTCTTTGCGTCTTTGTGGTTAATGAAACTTTCGCGGAAGTGGTGCCATGTATCGCGAAGTGTGGAGGTTTGAGAAACGAAGTCATGTTCTTGCAGCGCACGTAATCCAAATTTGTTTCGAAGCTCATGCAAAGCGGTCCGGATATCCTTGCTTCCATGCAATGCGGCGCGAACCTCACCTGCATGTTGAGTAACTTCAACATCGACCTCATCGAATTTTGTTTTTGAAGCGGAACGATACGCTTTCCAATGTGAATACACGCGAAACAAAAGGTAATAGCCGATCAAATTCGGCCCGGGAACCGGCATCAAAACAAGAGTAAACGGCAGGATTAGAAGATCCAGGATAAGCCAGCGTAGATGATGATACGAACGATCGCGAAGCATTTCCTTGACGCGACTTCGAACGACAGCCGGATCGATCGGCTGATTTAACATTACTTTTATTTTTTTAAACTTTTGAAGGCGCCTTACAAACCGATCCGACGCAAACAAGTCACACGTAATCTGTTCATATCGAAGTTTGGCTTGTTCAAAAAATTTCTTTCCTTTTTCAGATGCTTTTTTCTTCCAACTCGGCTCAGCAATAAACCTCTCATCAAAAAACAAAAGCTCTGCATTCTTCCCTTCTTCAGGCGCAAGATAAACGATAGAGAAATTCGGATTCTCGAAACCGTTTAATTGCTTTTCTTCCAATAACGACATAGTTACTTCTTACGAATGGATTGGACTTCATCCGTTAGTTTTTTCTGCTGCTCTGGTCCAAAAACGGATCCAATTTCATACAACAACGCATACAGGATTTCTTCCAATGCTCCTGCAACAGTTTCCATTTTGCCGGCTTCAGGAATGGCAATTATGTTGCGCATTAAAGAATCTGAATCGATCCTGCCATATGAATCCAAACGAATATTGTTCAGAAGCTGTGGAATCGAACCGCTAACTTGATCCATGGCTTTGACTGCAAGTCCTTCGGCCTTATCCTCAGCGCGTTTGAAAGCAAAATCATAAACGTGTGAAAAGAGATCGTTATAATTTTCGACAAGATCATGGAATTCGTATTCCATATCTTCAGTCAGTTCAGATGTTGTAACCGCTGAGACATCTTTACCTTCCGGTTGTTCTACTGCATCCAAAACACCAACCATCATAAATGCCCAGAGATGACGGCACGTATCAAAATCACTCATGTAACTCATGGTACAAATTTCTTCAACATTAAACTGTCCTTTTTGGCACAGCGAAAATAAGTGCTGTTCATCCGGATCTAACGTGAGATTCAAAATGTTTTTTTCCGCTTCTTCTGATGGAATCAATCTTCCGTTCAAAGGTCCCAGTCCTTTATGTATACGGTGCCACTTGTCGATCGATTTCACTCCATCAAAGATAATGTCTTCTGTGCTTACGTTCAAAAGAATCATTTCATGCGTATCGACTTCTCTCAGAGCCAGCTGATAATCACCCGCAATCGCTTTGAAGACACTGAGGATTATGTCTCTGACCTGATTTCGCACACCTTCAACGAGGTCTTCCGGACTGAGAACATTCATCTCGCAAAGGACTGAACCTAACCGTTTTCCAGTTCGCACGGCTCTAGAGGCTTCCAGCAACTGTTTGAGCGGAACTCTTCCATTCTTCAAAAGCGATTCGCCCAGACGGTCATCTGGATTTGATGAGGAAGCAAAAATGATTTGCCCTTCTTGAATATAAATAGATTTTACAAAGCCCTGAATCTTGCAGGTTAAAACGCCTGTTTCATGGCTTCGTGTGACAGAACGTAAGAGTTCAGGTAATGATGATTCTTCGAGAGATCCCCGAATAGTTAATTCGTCGTTCAAGAACTCCCCTCTGCTGTACCGGCTTCCTGGGTGGCCGGAACTTCGGCTACTGCAATTGCATTTTTGCTTTTTTTCTTAATAACAAACATAGCTTTATCAGCCTGTCTTATGAGATCTTCTTTTGAACCGGCGTGCATCGGATATGAAGCAATTCCGATACTGCCTGTGATCAAAAACTGAATGTTTTCATTAATAGCAAATGGTTTTGCCGCAATTGTATTTCTGATACGTTCAGCGACCTGAAAGGCGCCCTGGGTGTCGGTCTCGGGCAGCACAACACAAAATTCGTCGCCCCCATATCTTACAACTTTATCGATTCCACGCACGGTGAGAATCATCCTCCGTGCAACTTCCTGAAGGGCTTTAGAACCAGTGATATGTCCATGCTGCATGTTCACTTCTTTCAGATTATCCACATCAAAAAAGATAAGGGACAAATTCGAACCATATCTACGCGCACGCATGAATTCTTCTTCAAGATATATTTCGAAATATCTGCGATTGTAAGCTTCAGTTAGATCGTCTTTGATCGTAAGTTCTTTCGTTTTGTAATGTGTGACAGCGTTAAAAACTGCTCCTGAAATTTCATCAATCAGTAATGAAAGAACTTTGTAGTCATCATTTGAAAATGGATGTTTACTCGATGAAAATTTTACGTTTATGAGTAAACCTAATGGTTCTTCTCTCCACCAGATCGGCGCAGCAATGACTGCACGCACTTTATGATCATTGGATACATCTGCGTAATTCAGTAACACTGGTCTTCTTTGTTGAAGAATCTTTTGATATTGCGTATCTGGCAACCCGAAGAGATCTTCTTCTTCCTGTCCTCCGCTAACTCCTCGAACTGCCTTTCTTCTAAGAAGTTGAGATTTGTCATCCAGCAGAAGCAGTGCGCCACCTTCTGCTTTTGTTAATTCCATAGCGGAATCCATCAAAATATTAACAAGCCCATCCAGCTCCATCGTGAGTGCGATTTCTTTAATGATTTGCAGGAGTGCTTCCTCACGTTGATACCGTTTTCCTGCAGGTTCGAGATGTTGTTCTGAAAAGAATTTTTCAACATCCGGCATTGCAACGGGATTAGGCCAGTAGTGATTGGCGCCTGTTTTGATTGCATCCACAGCAAAAGAAACTTCATTGGGTCCGGATGCAAGAATATGATAGGGAGGCCGTGCACGATTCCGCAAATCTTTCAGTACTGTAATTCCATCTCTGTCTTGCATGCACACAAAGATGAGCGAATAGTGATGCTCTGCCATCAATTTAATCGACTGCGCTTCAGCAGTTACTTTATCGACTTCAAATCCTTTGGAAGAAAGAAAAGCTAAAAGCGGCTCCGGTAAAAGGCCCATTGGATCTACCAGCAGAGCTCGATCTTTCATTTATTTCCTAATTCAGTTCGCAATTTTAGAAAATGATCGATCAGATCAATCGGCAGCGGGAAAATAATTGTTGAGTTCTTTTCTGTTGCAATTTCAGTCAACGTCTGCAAATAACGCAATTGGATTGTGAGTGGATGAGTCGCAAGTTGGGCAGCCGCTTGCGAAAGAGATGTAGCAGCTAGCTTTTCACCTTCAGCATGAATGATCTTTGCACGTTTTTCACGCTCAGCTTCTGCTTGCTTAGCCATCGCTCGCTGCATTTCCTGAGGAAGATCGACATGCTTCACTTCTACCATCGATACCTTTATTCCCCAGGGATCTGTTTGTTGATCCAGGATCTGCTGTAAGCGTGCATTTAATTTTTCACGCTCGGCTAAAAGGCCATCCAATTCTACTTCGCCAAGAATGGATCGAAGTGTTGTTTGCGCGAGTTGTGAAGTCGCGTAAAGATAATTTTCGACTTCAACGATTGCTCTATTTGGATCAAAAACCCGGAAGTACACAACAGCATTCACTTTTACAGAGACATTATCCCTTGTGATTACATCTTGCGGTGGGACATCCATCGTAACAGTCCGCAGACTAACCCGAACCATTTTTTCAAAAGGTGCCGCTATAAAGGTGACACCGGGTCCGCGTGGTTGAGAAACTAGCCTGCCTAGCCGAAATACAACTCCACGTTCATATTCTCTAAGAATCTTTATCCATGAAGATAAAAGGATAAACAGAAAAATAATAATAATTGGATACGTAACAAAATTTTCCATCACATTTCCCATTTCATCTCGTTTGTGTTGAGGTTTCGCCCGAAAATTTTTCAACGCGAAGGGTCAAACCATCTACCGAACGGATTCTTACCTTTTCACCTTTCGAAATTGGTTGTGGCGAAACGGCTCTCCATATTTCACCATGAATGTAGATCTGCCCTTCTGGATTAATGTCGGTTTGAGCCGTACCGATTTCTTGCAACAAGCCTTGAGCGCCTGTCACAGGTTTTGTTCGATGAAGCGAAATCACCATGTATAAAAGCGTTGCCATGGTGAGCCCGATCAAAGTAACGATCGTTGCAATGACACGAAATGCAATTCGCATTTCCGGAATTGGAGCATCAATTAACATTGTCGCCCCAAGCGCCAATGAAAGGATTCCACCGATTGTGAGCAGGCCGTAACTATGAATCTTTAGCTCAAGAACAAACAAGAGTACAGCGAGCGCAATGAGCACAAGTCCTGCTACATTTACCGGGATAACTTGTACAGACAGAAAGAACAATGCTAAACAAACAACCCCAATCACTCCGGGAAGAATCAATCCCGGATTGTAGAGTTCAACCATGAGCCCTAACATTCCAAGACCAACAAGAATGAAAGTGATATTTGGATCGGCAAGGAGCGAGAGGAATCGCTGCCGTTTTGTCATTTCGAATGCAACTACTTTTGCGTTTTTGAAATTGAGTTTTTTGGAAGAACCGTCAAAGCGTTTTATTTCCTTTCCATCGGAATTTTTTAATAGTTCATTGACATCTTTTGCAACAATATCAATCAGTCCGAGCTTCAATGCTTCATTTTCGGTAAACGAGACGCTGTCGCGAACCGCCTTTTCAGCTTGTTCAACATTCCGGCCGCGTCTTGCGGCAAGTGTTTTGATGTAAGCCACGGAATCTTCTGTGGCTTTCTTCATCATTGTTTTCGTATTTTCGTTGTCCTGTCCTTCTTGACCAAATACAGGATGAGCGGAGCCGATATGTGTTCCAGGGGCCATAGCAGCAATATCGGATGCGACAATGATGTAAAAGCCTGCGGACGTACCACGTGCGCCGCTAGGCGCTACAAAAACTATCACAGGAATTGGTGAAGCAATCATTTTGGAAATGATTGTTCGCATCGATTCGCTTACACCGCCAGGCGTCTGAATCTGAAAGACCACTGCCTCCGCTTCTTGCTCAACCGCATATTCAAGCGCCTTTACCGCGTATTCGGCTGTAATCGCATGAATCGCGCCGTTCACAAAAAAATGAACGACCTTCCCCGATGCTGAAACAGGAGAGACAAAAGCTAAAACGAATAACAATCCGATTAAAGCTTTTGTTTTCATTTAGTTAGAATACGAATCCCCGGGAAATTATATCATTTTAGCGTCTTTGCGGTAAATCTTGAGAATCTCCCCCGCGAGGTAGATGGAGCCAAAGATCAATAGGGGAAGCTGATGCTCTTTCGCTTGAGAGAAGGCCATGCTCAATGCTTTTTCTACTGATTCCTCAAACTCATATGGAATCCTCTCCGCAGCACATGCTTTTTCTAACTGTTCCCTGCTGGCACAACGGTTCAGCGGATGAATTCGCGTCAGCGTCATTTGTGTAATGTGCGGTGCAATTTGGTGAAGCATGGCAGAAATTTTCTTATCTTTCATCGCAGTAAATAGCGCGATGACATTTTTCCACCCATAGTCCTTCAAAAATGCAGCGAGAGACTTCACACCCATCGGATTGTGTGCACAATCCAGTAACACCGGAGGATTCTCTTGCAGTAAATCCAATCGACCAGGCCACTCAACTTCATTCAAAGCATCGACAACAGTATCCCTTTTGATTTCCAAACCATTTTCGCGAAGAACATCGCACGTTAGAAGAGCGACCCCCGCATTCAGAGCTTGATGGCGTCCACGCAAGTTAACGCGCACTTCTTTGTTCCAGGGAGCATATCGAAAGACTGGAAACCCTTCTTTAAGCGTTAACTCTGACAATGAAGAGGGATCCAGAACGTTTATCTTGCAATTCAAGCGCTCAGCATTTTCATGGATCACTTTTGCTGCTTCCAGTGGCAGGGGTCCGCAGACGACCGGGATGTTTGATTTAAAAATACCTGCTTTTTCGAAAGCAATTTGTGCGATCGATTTGCCAAGAAATTCTTCATGATCGTAATCGATGCTTGTAATTATCGAAATATTCTGTGAAACAGAGTTTGTTGCATCAAAACGCCCGCCGAGACCAACTTCAATAACCGCGAAGTCAACTTCAGCTTTGTGAAAGTGTAAAAGGGTTACGGCTGTCAAAACTTCAAAATATGTAGGCGGCCCTTCCAGCTTTGAGAAAGACATCATTGAATCCACTACATCAAAAACAGTCGCCAACAATGATTCAAATTGATCCGCAGGAATCATTTGCCGATTAATCTGAAAGCGCTCACGAACATCAATCAAGTGGGGAGAGGTGTAGTAGCCTGTTTTATAACCATGTTTTGCAAGAATTGAATCGAGCATTGCACCAGTCGACCCTTTTCCGTTTGTTCCAGCAATCAGGATCGAACGATATGTATTTTGGGGCTGACCTAAGGCCTCGAGGATCGTCTTGATGTTTCGTAAACCAAGCTTAATCCCGATCTTTTCGAGGGACTCCAGACGTTTATAAACATCTGACATGGTTTTAAACCCCAGAAATTAGGTAGATGGATTTGGAGAATAAGGGACAGGTTCCAGCAGGAAATTAAAAATGCGGATCAGGAATTCGCGAAGCTCTTGTCTTTCTACAATCGCATCAAGCATGCCATGTTCCAGCAAGAATTCAGAGCGTTGAAATCCATCTGGAAGCTTCTGCCGAATGGTTTGTTCAATGACTCGTGGGCCTGCAAATCCAATCAACGCGCGTGGTTCCGCAACATTGAGATCTCCCAACATGGCATAACTGGCCGAAACGCCACCTGTTGTCGGATCTGTAATGATTGAAATATAAGGGATTGCTGCATCATCAAGTCTTGCAAGCGCCGCAGAAATTTTTGCCATTTGAACAAGTGAAAGAGCACCCTCCTGCATTCGCGCTCCACCCGAACATGAAACAATCAGAAGAGGCGATCTGTTTTCCAGAGACCTTTCTGCTGCACGCGTAATCTTTTCACCGACAACCGTGCCCATACTTCCACCCATAAAGGCATATTCCATTGCACATAAGACAACAGGACGTCCACCCATTTTGCCTTCCACTACACGCACTGCATCCGATAGGCCTGTTGAGTTCCAACTTTGCTGCAAACGGTCTTTGTATTTTTTTGTGTCTTTAAATCTCAACACATCCACCGAAAGAACATTAGTATGAATCTCTTTATATTCACCACCATCCAGCAGCATCCGAATCCTTTGTTCAGCGTCGATTCTAAAGTGATATCCACATTTAGGACAAACGTTATTATTCCTCTCAACTTCCTTGTGCCAAATGATCTGATGACAACCATCACACTTGATCCACAAGCCTTCCTGTATACGAGACGGCTTTTCAGTCGCTTGTTCGATGGGTTTCTTTTCTTTTCTAAACCAAGTCATATTTCACGATTAAAGATTAAAAATAAAAGATCAAAGATGAGCTCATTTTTAATTTTTTATTTTTTATCTTTAATCTTAGAATGCTAAGCCCAACCCGCTTTGGATTCTTCTTCCCATGCCGCTGACTACTACTAAAAGCAAGTCGGGAAATCAGAAATTGAGTTCCAGAGCGAGTTGGGCTTCAGCTAAATAGAATAAGTCCTGAGTAAAGCTTATGCCTCTACGACATCTTCGGCCCCTTCGGCCGCTTCTTCTCTTTTTTCGAGTTCGTTTTCAACTCCGAGCATGGCGCAAGCGCTATCATAGATAGAACGAACATTCTTTTTCTCATTCTGCAATTCGGCTAACCGTTCTTTGATTCGAGATAATTCGTCTTCAATCTTCGAATCAATTTCATCGATATGTCTTTTTGCCATCTCAATAGCATTCTCATAAAATTTCTGCTGATCCTTCGAAAGTGGCGGCATGAGTTATCCTCCCTAAATGCCTTTTATTTTTTAATTTTGCAATTTGAAATGAATCGGATATGTTATTTGAACTTTTACGCGTTTTCCTGCTTTTACGGCAGGTTGAAAAACCCATTGCCGCGCGGCTGCAACAGCAGATTCAGTTATTCCAGTTGAACCTCCAGCCTTGCGTAAAACTTTAACATCTGAAACTTGTCCATTCTCATTCACAAGCAATTGTAAAATTACAGTTCCTTCAATTTTCTTTTGTCGCGCCAGTGGAGGGTACTCTGGTTCCACTTTTTTTGTGAGTACCGGCTTCGTCACATCTGGTGATAAGTCCACAAGATCGCCTTCGTTAACAACAGGCTCTTGAGGAAGTACCGGTGCAGGCTCTGGTTGCGTAGCCGAAGGTTGTGAAGGTGTTTGTTGTTCTTGTTGAAGTTGAGCTAAACGGGCTTGCTCAACTTGAGCTTCATCCCGCAGGCGTTGCTCTTCGGCCGCTTTATCGGCTTCAGCTTTCTTTTGTTCTTCAGCAAGACGTTGCTCTTCCAGCTTTTGAGCTTCTTCTTTTTTCAGATCTTCTAACTTTTTTTGTTCATCCAGCTTCTGTTGTTCTTCAAGTTTTTTGAGTCCATCTGCTTTCAACGCTTCCGCTTTCAAAGCTTCTGCCTTCAAAGAATCTATTTTCTTTTTTTCCTCTTCGATGCGTTTAAGCAATTCTTGTTTCTGTTCTTCCGTCTCAACAGGTACTGCTGGAGTGACAGAGGTTGATTTCTGTTCGTTTGGAACAGGATCAGCCTTTGGTTGTGCCTGAGCTTGCTGTGTTTGCTTCGGTTGGCCGGTTTTTCTATTCTCAGCGGGTTTTGGGCGGAACAGGAAATATCCGATGGCACCAACAATCAGAGCCAGTGCAAGACCGCCTGCGAGAACTTTTGTAATACCTCCGCTTGAAGGCTGTGGAGCGAGTATTTCGGGAACAGAAATTTCGCGAAATCCGCTTGTTAAAATTTCCGGAGTTGTAGGAGTAGGCGATACAGGCGAAGATACAACAGGTTTCTCAGGAAGAGGTTCAGGTTTTGCCTGAGATGGAACCTCGACACTCCTGGGTTGCTCGGCTAATGGTTTTGTCTTTGCAGAAGCAGCAGCTGCGGAAGGCTGCGTATTTGAAGATACAGGCGAAGCTTGCGGAGCTTTTACGAATTTCGGCGCTGGAGCCGGTGGCATTGTTTTCGATATTTCCGGAGAAGGTCTATCAGCCGTTTTGTCTGCCAGTTGAGCTTTCATTGAACTGGAAGCTTCTTTGCTTAACATGATTGTTTCGCGGACGCTGGCTTCCTGACCCAAATCTTCTGGAAACAAACTGCGCGCAAATTGTGCAAGACTGGCGCTCGTTGCGTTGTAGCCTTCTGTATAAAACAGATTATCGAGATCTTTTTGCATTTCATTCGCAGATTGATATCGATCTTCCGGATTTTTCTGAAGCGCTTTTGCCAGGATTTTTTCCAATTCTTGCGGAACATCAGGAATCAGAGTCCGGATCGGAGTTATTTGGGCCTCGCGGACCTTATCAAGAATCGATACTTCTGTGTCATTTTCTTCAAAAAACAATGGACGTCCGGCTAACATTTCATACAGCAGACCGCCAACACTAAATACATCAGAACGACGGTCAACAGATTTTCCCCAAGCCTGTTCGGGAGACATATATAACAACTTGCCTTTTAGAGCACCATGCTGAGTCACGTGCAGCTTGGTAGTAGCCTTTGCAATCCCAAAATCGACAAGCTTTACGTCTCCTTCATAAGAAATCAAAATATTCTGAGGCGAAACATCTCGATGAACTAAGATTCAGCGGCTTGCTTGTTCATATCATTTTTGCGGTGAGCATAATCAAGAGCGCTGCAAATTTTTGACGTTACCAAGACCGAAAGTTCAAGAGGCATCGGCTTTTGCTGTAAGCGTGCCGCTCTTAATACAGCACGCAAATCTTTGCCATGAACAAACTCCATCGCAATGTAGTAGGAATTTTCGATTTTTCCCAGATCGAAAATTTGACAGATGTTTTGATGAGTCAGTTGAGCCGCCAATTTCGCTTCATCGATAAACATTGTGATGAATTCTTCGTTGTCCAACATGTGGGGAAGAATGCGTTTGATGGCGAGGATTTTTTCAAATCCTTCCACTCCTTTCCTTTTCGCTTTAAATAATTCAGCCATTCCCCCGGCTGCTATCTTGCTTAAAAGCAAATATTGCCCAAAATTAATCCCTTCTCCGGACGATACAGCTGTGGATAAAATCGCTTCTTTAACAAAATCATGAGTGAGTTGAACAGTCGGAGATTCAGGCAATTCTTCCTTTTTTGGTGTTGGGGTTTCTGACTTAATTGCAACAACTTTGTCTTTGACGATTCCAGATAATGTAGAAGTAATTCTTTTTTCCAATTCCTCTTCAAAACTTTCGACCGGAGCTACTTCTGCAGGCGCTTGAGGCTGAGGCGGTTTAGGTGCAGCCGCTTGCGGATTTGTTGTTGTTCCCGTTTTTACCTTAACTCCAGACTTCGTTATGATTTTTTCGTGTTCAAGTTCCTTTTCTACACTGGCGATTACATCAGTAAATAAGTCTTCAGATGTGAAAATGACATTATCATCAACTGAAGATCCAAAGCTTCTTTGTTGAGGTTCTGGACTTTTTCGTTGGGGCTCTGGACTTTTGGTGGCACAGCTGGAGTGGGAGTTTGAACAGGCGCTGCTTGAACCGCCGGCGGTTTAACAATCGGTGCGACAGGTGCAGGTTTTGGAACCTCTATAGGTTTTGGCGCTGCAACAGCAGGCTTTACGGCTTCAACAGGTTTGGGTTTAGGCTTAAGCTTCGCCAAACTTCCTTTGCCAAAATCCAGACTCAAACCAGCGAGTGATTCTTCGAGCTTGCGATCCATATCATCATCAGCTTTCGTTCGTGGCCTTTCAGGTTTTTTCGCAGGGGGAACTGCTGGTTTACTCTGCGGTGATTTTTCTGCTGCAGCTACATTGATAGCATTCATCAATTCTTCGCTGCTAATGCTCACCGTTCTTTCGGCTTCAGCAATAGCGGAAGGAACAGCTGTGGCCTGAGCTTGAGTTCCATTTGTTCCGGTTAGATTTTGTAAAATAGAGAGAAGGTTTGAATCTTCTATAGGCTTTTCTATGTATTCCGTGGCGCCATATTTATTGATTGCATCGAGACGATAGCGCTTTCCTTTATAAACATCCGTGATAATTACAACCGGTGTTTTAGCACCTTTCGGTAATTTTCGGATATTGCTGCAGACTTCAAAGCCATGCATTTTTGGAAGCATCGCCGAGAGCAAAACCAGATCGGGGTTCAGTGAACTGAAATAATCCAGGGCTGTCACACCGTCGCCACAGGTCGATACATCAAAGCCGGAGGTCTGAAGTAAATCGCGGGTGTAAGTCAGGCTTTTCGGGTCATAGTCAACGAGTAAAATCCGTTTGTTTGCCATCGAACGAGCCCCTGCCTACCCCATCTCTCTTGCCTGAGGAATTTTCCACTTATATCACGAAAATTCCTGATCTGTCAATGCTTTACGAGGATATCAAGGTCTGCAATTCAGGCCTCAAACCTCCCAATTCATCAGCTCAAAATGGGGGCCGGGAACTTTAAAATGGATCGATCCGGATTGGGGGTGTTCTTCAAAAACGATTGCGCTTCTTGAAAGCGTCACACGAAAACGGATTGAATTGCCTGATGATACATTCAGATCCCCAAATGGTACTTTTACTTCCAGTATTTGACCAATTCCAACTTCACAATGATGATCCACGATCAACCAGGTATCATCCCGTTCGTGCTCCATGGTGATGCCAACGCTGCCATCTTCTCTATAGCCGATCGATAAAATAAAATCGGGGAGAAAGAGAAATTGGAATTGAAAACCCTTTTTGAACAGATCTTCAGCTGTATTTCTTTGAGGATCAACACGCAAGTACGCATTATCAAGATCGAAGCCGAACAGAACCTGTTTGATTAAGGTTTCCGATCTATGCATCGTACCGATTTGATCTGCTACGTAGTAATGTCCCGCAGTCAGCCACTCAAAATAATTTGAGACCATACCATCGAGTTTTGGGTTTACGAATCTTTTCGGCACACGATAAATCAGCTTGCCTGGACGCGGAGCTTTTATAGGGATCAGAAGTTGCTCAGGATTGGGTTTATCAAGGAAATGGTAAACGTTTGTAATATGTTGTCGAAAAAGGCGATCGAATTCCGGATCATTTTCTGATGAATGATCGTCCCCAAACCACCAGAACCAATCGCTTCCTTCTGCAATCAGGATTTCTTCATAAGCCTTTTCGATTTGTGCTGCCTTATGAGGCTCATTCACCATGGAATATTCAACTTGATCTCTTGCTTCTTTCAAGAATTCCCACCCTTTGTTGTCTTCAGGATGTCCAATCCAAATTGCAAAGTTGTGATTAATCCAGGATCCTGCATAGAGCCTTTCTAAAGGACGTCCACGAAATTCTGAAATGTAATCTCGAACCGTTGTAGTTTGAATTTCCTGATCTTCCGAAAGTTTCTTATAAAGAGATTTCAGGAAGTCCCGTCCATTATTCGGATAATATTCCCACGCGTTTTCACCATCCAGAATGATTGAAACCAATGGGGGTGGATCCGAAGGTTGGCGTTGCATTCTAGCATCAAGTTCATGAAGACGTTTGACGAAATCATTGGCTGCATCATCGGCCGAAACACGTGAATAAGAAAATCCGATCAGATCGGACAAAACGTGATCCCTGAATACAATCGAAATTTCGCCGTCTGCAATGGAACGCACGTAAGGCGCATACAGATTGTCAGCACACCACCGGGCTTTATCCGGAACTGGACCCTTTTCAATCGAGTGAAGCAGAATTTCTTCGTCCGTGCCGATCCAGCGAATTCCTGCTTCAGCAAGCAAAGGAAGAATGGTTTCACTGACGCTTCCTTCCGGCGGCCAAAACCCGACAGGATCTTCGCCAAAGATTTTTTGATGATATGCAATCGCTTTTTGTATCTGAGCGCGCGCATCTTCAGGATGCGAAAATTCAGACATGGGCAATTGAATATTCGGCTGCGATTCGCGAGCCGAACGCGAACTGACAAGTAACGGCAAGATCGGATGATAATATGCAGAAACCGAAACCTCGATCTGTCCCCTTTTTACCGCTTCCTGATACTCTGGAATGACTCTCTGGATAATCTCCAGCTCTTTTTGCCGAAGCAAAACTTTATCCTGTTCATCATAGTTGCGAGCTTTATCTACAAGTCTTGACACATCCGGATCATTATTCAAATATTCCTCATCCATCCATGCCAATTTCTGCAATACCTGAAGATCAAGATAATCTTGAACGGTGAAACGTGAACGCGCTTTCTCCATATCTTCACCGGTTCCATGAATGCCTCGTTTTTCCAACAGTTCAAGGTATCGTGGAAAGCGTTCAATTACGTTCAGATTCGTATAAAAGAAATAACGCAGCAGATAACTCTTATCGGTTTCACGAAGTTTTGAAGCAGGAGCCTGTGAAAGTTCAAGCATCGCTTCATTCGCTTTGCCATCTGCATAGTCAGTGAGTTGATCAAGAAGCGAAGGCACCAGATTAAAATTCTGTTTGATTGCGGGAAAGTCTCTAAGAATGCGAACCATACCCCAGTAATCTTTTATAGCGTGCAGCCGGACCCAGGGCAATAAATAAGAATCGTCTGCGATGTTCTTATAATATGGCTGATGATTGTGCCAAACGATTGCTAATTTCAGCATAGTTATCCATTATCCAATAATCCATAAATCCAACAATCCATTATTCCATTATTCCGATATTCCACTAAGATTGGATATTGAAAGTCTTACATATTGGGTTAATGGATTATTGGATTGTTGAATTTGTATGATTCTTGATCGCTATATCGTAAAAGAAATCATTCCTAACGTATTCATCGGCTTGATGGTTTTTACTTTCGTAATGCTGATGAATCAAATCTTATTGCTTGCGGAAATTCTGATAACTCGCGGCGTTGAGTTTATCAACATTTTTCTAATCATTTACTATAGCCTCCCTGCCCTCACGGTACTGACAATTCCCATGTCCCTCCTTCTCGGAATTTTGCTTGGGCTGGGACGGCTTAGCAGTGACAGTGAATTAACTGTCATGAGGGCTGCTGGAATCAGCCTTTATCGTATTGCTGTCCCGATTCTTGTCGTCTCGATTCTAAGCTGGGGGATTTGCCTGTATTTGATTCAGGTTGCAGTTCCCTGGGGAAATTATTCGTTTGCGCGTTTCATGTACAAGATTGTTACGACAAATGCGACCAGCGAAATGAAGCCGCGTGTTTTTCACAATAATTTTCCAGGGAAAGTAATTTATGTTCAAGATATCCCGAGCCAGGTAGGAAATCAGTGGAAAGGAATTTTTATTTATGATGAAAGTACACCCGAAAAACCGCGCTTAATTCTTGCTCGTGAAGGAACCGTACAAACACGCAAGGATAAAAATGAACTCGAACTTGAATTAAGAAATGGAAGCTGGCACGAGGTAAACCCGAGAAAGCCTCAAGACTATACTTCAGTTTACTTCTTACAAAATATTTTCCCGATTCCAATTCCAGGACAATTTACAGATGACCTTCCTAAAAGTGATCGTGATCAAACCGTCGGAGAGTTGAAAAAATCGATTGCACACAACAAAGAACGCCGCCTTCCTACTGCTTATCTGGAAGTTGAAGTTCACAAAAAATATGCAATCCCATTCGCTTGTATTGTGTTTGGTTTTCTTGCAATTGCACTGGGAGTAAGTTCGCGTCGAGGAGGAAGATCCTCGGCGTATGCAATTAGTATTGGAATCATTCTCGTCTATTACATTTTCTTAATCGGTGGTGAACGCTTTGGCGATGCAGGCACAATTCCTGCCTGGCTTGCTGCCTGGGCCGGAAACATTGCCCTGGGAGCACTCGGGATTTTTTTATTTCTTCAATCTAGCAGCGGCGCATTAAGCAATGCACTTTTAGCATTGATTTCAAGCGCCAGAAGAAAAAGAACTGCAGCGAAAGAACAAGCAGAACAAAAACGGCGGATCCGTGTTGTAATCCGCATCAGGAAATTTCCATTCCGGATCTTTACATTGCTTGATAAGTACATCGTAACGGAATTTCTCAAAGTTTTTGCTTTAACAATCATCGCCCTTGTTTTGATTGCTGAACTGATAGTAGCAACTCAACTTGTGGATGATCTGTTCAAAAATAAAGTAAGCGTAAGTATCTTGCTTCAATACTTGAAATTCAATTTTCCGCAATGGATTTTCTGGGTACTTCCAGTGAGTGCAATGACTACGACACTTGTTACCTTTGGAATGTTGACAAGAAATAGTGAAGTCATTGCAATGAGATCAAGCGGGATCAGCCTTTATCGAATCGCTCTTCCCGTTACTGTGGTTGCAATTTTTTTCTGCATGATTGCTTACTGGCTCCAAGATTACATTCTTCCAGTTACAAACAAGATTGCAAACAACTATCGCGCACAAATTCGCGGCGAACCAGCTCAAATGTTTTCTTCTTTTGAGCGCCATTGGTTAAGCGGAACCGACGGATTTTATAACTATGACGTCTTCGATACGCGGACCAATACGATGTATGGGTTCTCCGTTTATCAACTCGATCAAGAAACCTTCACATTGAAAAAGAGGATTTATGCCAGAGAAGCATCTTTTCGTGACAACCAGTGGTTCTTGAAACAAGGATGGGAACGTAGTTTTCAGCGCAATCGCGTTCGATATGACACTTTTCGAATTGAGCCTGTAAAACTTCCCGTCACTCCGGAATATTTCCGTACGGAACAGGAGATGCCATCGGAGATGACTTTTGCAGAACTCAAGAATTATGTTGAAAAAATAAAGGAACGGGGTTTTGATTTCGTACGCTTTGCTGTCGATCTTCAGGCAAAACTGTCATTCCCAACCGTTTCCCTGATCCTGACTTTGATTGCGATTCCGTTTTCATTTACCACTGGAAAACGCGGAGCTTTGTTTGGAATCGGGTTAAGTATTGTCATGGGAATTGTGTTCTGGTTCTTTCTCGCACTTACAAAATCACTGGGATATCTGGAAATCCTGAATCCGTTTCTTGCCGCCTGGACGCCCAATATCATAGCGACACTTCTGGCGTTGTATCTTTTGTTTAAGCTAAGGACCTAGTAGGGGCGGGTCTAAGACCCGCCCGAATGAGTTGCGGGCGAAGCGGGCGGGTCTTAGACCCGCCCCTACAATAAATTCTTACGTGCCTTCTTGCCAGGAAGCCAAATACTTTTCCTGTTCGCTTGTAAGACGATCGATATCAACTTCCATTGTTTCAAGTTTCAATCGAGCGATCTCACGGTCGATTTTTTCCGGCACAACATAGACTTGCTTCTGCAATGTCTTTGCATTCTGACGCAAATATTCTGCAGATAACGCCTGATTCGCAAAGCTCATATCCATAACCATCGCGGGATGTCCTTCTGCTGCAGAAAGATTCACTAAACGTCCTTCAGCAAGCAGATAGATTTTGCGATCACCAACCACGTATTCTTCAACAAAATCCCGAATTGTCCGATGCGATTGAGCCATCCCTTCCAATGCTGGTATATCGATTTCAACATTGAAGTGGCCTGAGTTACAAACAATGGCACCATTTTTCATGGCTTCAAAATGATGTTTTGCAAGAACGCTCTTATTTCCAGTAACAGTAACAAAAATATTTCCAATCTTGGCGGCTTCATTCATGGTCATGACTTCAAAGCCATCCATAACGGCTTCCAATGCCTTCAAAGGATCGATCTCAGTAACAATGACATGTGCGCCAAGACCTTTTGCTCTTTGCGCAACACCTTTGCCGCACCAGCCGTAACCGGCAACAACCACACGTTGTCCGGCAATCAGTACATTTGTGGATCGTATGATTCCATCAATTGTGCTTTGCCCAGTTCCGTAACGATTATCAAACATGTGTTTCGTATTCGCATCGTTCACAGCAATGATCGGATATTTCAGGACGCCTTCTGCTGACATGCTGCGCAACCGGATAATTCCTGTAGTCGTTTCTTCGGTGCCGCCGAAAACATCTTTCAATAAATCCGTTTTCTTCGTATGAAGAACGCTCACAAGGTCGGCACCATCATCCATGGTGAAATGAGGTTTATGAGAAAGGCATTGAAGAATATGCTGATAATATGTGTCGTTGTCTTCACCTTTAATTGCGAATGTCCCGATACCATGATTCTTCACAAGTGCTGATGCGGCATCGTCTTGAGTTGATAGCGGGTTTGAAGCACATAATCGAATATCTGCACCGCCAGCTTTAAGAACAATCATCAGGTTTGCAGTTTCAGTGGTTACATGAAGGCAAGCGGCAATACGAAGTCCTTCCAGCGGTTTTTCCTTTTCAAATCGCTTTTTAATTGCCATCAGGACGGGCATATTTTGTCTTGCCCATTCAATACGTAATTCACCTTTATCAGACAGTCCTAGATCTTTAACGTCATATTCCATTGATTTTTTCCTTGTTCGAAATTTACCGCAGAGCCCAAAGGCTATTTTGTATTTGCTGTGGCCACGTGAAGATGATTGACAGCATTGCGCAGAGCATCTGCTTTATCTGTTTTTTCCCATGAAAAAGTATCTTCAGTTCTGCCAAAGTGTCCAAATGCAGCGGTCTTTTTGTAGATCGGGCGTCGCAACTGCAGAGCTTCAATAATACCTTTTGGAGTCAAACTAAAATGATCACGCACAAGATCGCTGAGCTTTTTTTCATCAATTGTTGCTGTTCCGAAAGTGTCAACGAGTACACTTACGGGTTCGGCGACACCAATTGCATAAGCAAGTTGAATTTGAACTTTATCGCAAAGTCCGGCAGCTACCAGATTCTTCGCGATGTATCTTGCCATGTAACACGCAGAACGATCTACTTTCGTGGGATCTTTTCCGGAAAATGCACCGCCACCATGAGCAGCCATTCCACCATATGTATCAACAATTATTTTACGGCCGGTTAAGCCTGTATCTCCGTGCGGCCCACCAATTTCAAAACGGCCGGTTGGATTAATAAAGTACTTTGTATTGGAATCGATAAATTCGGCTGGAACTACTGAAGCAATTACGTGTTCTTTTAAATCTGCAGTGATCTTTGCCTGTTCAACTGTGGTGCTGTGTTGAATTGATAGTACGATTGCATCGATGCGAACCGGCTTATCGTTTTCATATTCAACAGTGACCTGGGATTTGCCATCAGGTCTCGCCCACTCAAGAACACCTGAGCGGCGCAATTCAGAAACTTTGCGCACAAGCTTATGAGCCATCATGATCGGCATCGGCATCAATTCAGGAGTTTCACGGCAGCTATAGCCAAACATCATTCCTTGATCGCCCGCACCACCGGTATCAACGCCCATTGCAATGTCAGGTGATTGTCCCTGAACAGTTGAAATGACTGCACAGGTATCACAATCAAATCCAAATTTAGCGCGCGTATAACCGACATCGCGGATCGTATCGCGGACAATTTTCGTAAAATCAACATAACAATCGGTAGTAATTTCCCCGGCAATCACTGCACAGCCCGTCGTAACGAGCGTTTCGCAGGCGACACGACCTTTAGGGTCTTGTTCCATAACAGAATCAAGAATTGCATCGGAAATTTGGTCGGCAATTTTGTCAGGATGACCTTCAGTAACCGACTCTGAACTAAACAGTCTTCGGTAAGCCATTTTCTAGAATCCTCCGGGAAAATAATTTGAAGTGAGGGGCTTTTGAGCTTCTCAAATTCAGAAAAACGCAGTTAAAAAACGCGCTGTTACGCTACCATAATGGGACATTTCTGTCAATTTGTCGAGTGGGTATTGAGGGACAGTTGCATGTTATTTCTTCTTTGAATCAGGAGCCATCAAGCCAATTCTGACTTCGTTTGAACAATCTTGAATAAGCTGGGCAAATCGTTTTTCACGCGTCTCTTCTTGTTTGGCAGAGGTTACCCACCACATTACATTCCGACGATACCATGGTGCTTGAGCTTGAAAGAACTCCCATGCCTTCTTATTGGCTTTAAATCTCTTTTCATATTTTGGTGGAATCTCTGTTGGTCTTTCCTTCAAGGAATAACCGGATCGATCTTGATCTCGATCCTCAAAGCATCTTAAACCTTGTTTTGTAACAAGGCCGAGTTCTTGCAGTTCGTTGATCCGGTTGATATTGACTTTGCTCCATGTGCTTTTTAGTTTTCTTGGAGTAAAACGGATCGTATAACTTTCCTCATCAATCCTTTTGCGTATTCCGTCAATCCAGCCAAAACAAAGAGCTTCATCCAATGATTCAGGGTAAGTAATGCTCTTCTTCCCTGTATCTTTTTTGTAATAAGCAACCTGTAATTCCGAAACTTTATCGTGGTTTTTTTCTAACCATTTGCGAAAATCTGCCTGTGACTTAAAAAATTTCATGATTTACCGCAAAGATGCAGAGATGGCTGATGCAAGCTTCAATTGTTCCTCACGGGTTGGTGCTCTGCCATCCAGGCGGGCTTTGAGAACATCATCGAGAAGTTCGCGGACTTCTGGACCTTGCTTCATGCCGAGCTTTACGACATCATCGCCGTTGATTTCGAGTTTGATTCCGCGTAGATCGCGAATGTAAGTCGCAATAAGCTGTGTATATTCTTGTTCTTCGATTCGCGCCATTGCATATAAAAGCACTTCCAATGGATATTCTCGCAATGAAAAATAGAGTGCACTCGAATTCATTGCTGTTTTCAATCTTGCTAAAGTGTCGCGTGTATTGATTTTGTAAAACCTCAGCATTTCCTGAATTCGAGCTAACAGTTGAAAACGTTTTGCGACCTCAAGGCGCTCCATTCTGTTGAGTTTTTCTAAAAGTGCCATTAGATAAATTGACCATTGAGGTACTTTTTCGGAAGGAAAATTCAACTTGAACCATGAAAGAACGCTTTCAACGCGGTACAACAAATCCAAAAGGAATGAATCGAGATTTACAGATGGATGAATTGCAGATAGCAGTTTGTATTGTTGCATCATCCGGATTGATGCAATCGGATGCTCTTCTTGCAGCAAATTTCTAAGCTCAGCCCACAAGCGTTTTCCGCTAAGCCTTTCAAGCACACGGCTATCGACTGCGCTTCGCATCAAACGTTCTGTATCCTGGCTGATTGTAAAATTAAAGCGCGTAGCAAATCGGATCGCACGCAGTGTCCGCGTTGGATCATCAATGAAGCTCAAACTGTGCAGGATCCGAATGACGCCTTGATGCAAATCGTCCCAACCGCCGAAATAATCAATGAGTGTTCCAAAATTTTCTGACGAAAGATCGATTGCAAGAGTATTGATTGTGAAATCGCGGCGGTAAAGATCCTGCCGCAAAATGCCGCCATGCACTTGCGGGAGCGCGGCCGGTGCATGATACGATTCTGTGCGAGCAGTTGCTACGTCGATTTTGAATCGATCAGGAAAAATCAGACGCGCAGTTCCAAATCTTCGATGCGCGGCTATTTGACATCCAAAATGCTCTGCAAAAGCTTCCGCGAACTTTATACCGTCTCCCTCAATCACAACATCCAGATCCATGTTGTCGCGATGAAGCAGCAAATCGCGGATCATTCCTCCAACCAAAAACGCTTTCATGCCATTTTTTTCTGCAACCTGACCACAGTTTTCAAGCATTTCTAGAATCCGCTGTGGTAAACGCTTCCTTAGCATCGGCGCAAGATTTTCTGATTGACGTCCTTTGCGCATCGCAAGCCGCGCAGGACTGAGTTCATAATGATGTCGCAATAAATCCATTCGAGTAATAATTCCTTCAACATGAGCCGGGTCATTGCCTACCAGAACGAACCTCGTACGTCCAGAGATCATAGATTCGAAAATCTTGGCGACTGAAGTATCAGGAGCAACAAGCGGAATTTCAGTTACCATAAACTCACGAACCGAACGATCCTGAAGCCCGTGAAAAACAGCACCATCCACAATCTGTCGCGAAATCGTTCCAATAACATCCTCACGTTCCCGGACCGCTAACGCATTCACCCGAAACGTATTCATGAGGTGAGCCGCATCAGAAATAAATTTATTGGAGTCTACTGAAATAATGTTTTTCTTCATTAAATCGCTCGCGCGTTCGCGTCGCATTAAATTCTGCGTGAGTGCAATCAACAATTTTTCACGCGCTTCAATCACGGTCATCCCTTTTAACACCGCAGAGGCTGCCATTTTGTGACCGCCGCCTCCAAATGCCGCAGCAATGCGTCCAACATCCACATCCGGCAACTGACTTCTCGCGATTAAATGAACACGCTTATCCATCAAAATCAACGCAAAAAATACATCGATTGGTTCGAGATCCATTAATCGGTGAATAAGATATGCAGCTTCCGGCACAAATTCCGGCCAGGAAAACATACTGATGATGACGTTTGTTCCTTCGATATGTATTGTTTCGCAATGCGCAACAAGAGCGTTAAAAAAATCGACCTGTCCAGGCTGCAATCGATGTGTTAGCAAACGATTCACGATCGGAATTTCTGCACCTTGTTTTACAAGCCATAATGCTGCGGTGAAGTCCTCTGGTGTTGTTCCGGTTGATAGAAAATTTGCAGTATCTTCATAAATCCCGGCAAGCAAAATGCTTGCTTCAAAGGTGCTGAGTGGTTCAATCTCGTCCGTTTTCTTTTGCATTAGCTCATGCACCACAATTGTTGTAGTCGCTCCAACGCATGCTGTGTGAAAAACATCGGCTGAAATCGTTGCTTGATCGTCAGGATGATGATCGTAGACTTCAACTCTTGGCCGTGGATTCTGCTTCAATATTTCTGAAAGTTCTCCGATACGATCTTCGCGCGAAGCATCTACAAGAAAGAGATCGCTGACATTTTTCACTTCTTTCAAAGGTACTTCTGGAATTTCCATCCCGGTGTCTCGCAGAAAATGTCGCAGCCCAGGTTCCTTGGAGCCAGGGAATACAAGTACTGCGTCGGGATAAATCTTCAAAAGTCCGATCATCGCAGCGAACCCGTCAAAGTCAGCGTTTAAGTGCGTCGCAATCACTTTCATGTTTTAAATGATAACTTATGCGTGCTTGGCGCAATAGTTGAGGATAGAGAATTGAGGATGGAAGATAGAAGCTCGATGCTCGCTATTCTCGATCCTCTATCCTCTATCCTCAACGAGCTCTATGGTATATTTATTCAATCTTGAGTGACCCGTTGACCGACCAACCGACCGATCTTGAATTAATTGAACGTTGTCTGCTTCATGACGAGGCTGCCTGGGAGCAAATTATTGCTCGTTATAAGCGAAAAGTTTTCGGAATTGCGTATAAGTTTACAGGCCGTTTCGAAGAAGCAGAAGACCTGACTCAAGAAGTCTTTTTCAAAGTTTATAAAGCCCTTCATTCCTACAAAAAAGAACAGGATTTTTCGTGGTGGCTTGTCAGCATCAGCCGGAATGCGTGTATTGATTACTACCGAAGCGTAAAACGTGAAAGAAAAATTCTCAGCGGTGATTTAACCGATTTGAAGAACTTCAAATTTCAAGGCCTTTCTCCGCAAGGAAATATGGAGGCAACTGAACGCTCAAAAGTTCTTCGTCAAAGTCTGAGTGAATTGCCAGATGAGTTGCGTCGTGTCCTGATTTTACGCGATCTTCAAGGGAAATCTTATAAGGAAATTGCTGATGAATTGAATCTGGCAGAAGGCACTGTGAAATCACGAATTCATCGCGGCCGCGCTGAGTTGGCTGAAAAAATGAAGGGAATTCCCGTTGTCGAGCGTCCTGCTTGAGGAGGAAGTGTGGAAAACATCAAAGATGATGTGAAAGTAATAACGATCCCTCATCATCGAATGGTATATGAACTTCTAGAAGATATTACCCGCGAATGGTCAGGGTATATCAATGATGGGTATCGGAAGTTTGTAATCGATATGAGTAACGTAAATTTTATGGATAGCGCCAGCATCGGATGTCTAATGGATTTCTATCGGAAAACAAAAAGCGCCGGGGGTCGTATTCATCTTGCTGGAGTACAACCGCGAATCGATACACTCCTGGCAATAGCAAAAGCCAAATCCCTTTTCGGCATCTACTCTGAGGTAGATGACGCCCGAACAGGCTTTGAAAGCTAAGGGAGGAGGGATGAGTACAGTGAAATTAAGTACAGGATATGAAGTGAAATTAGATGGCGATTTGTTGTCTTTAATTGAAGTGATTTATCAGGAAGTTGCACTTCGTAAGGAATTAAAACATTCCTATGAAGATGTAATGAAAGAGATCGAAAATCTCATGCGCCAGATGTCTCCTTCCGAACTGGAACAGTATTTCAAAGAAAGTTTGTTTTTGAATACAGTAACTTTTGAAAATGAAATGCTGGATGCCTATGTAAAGAAGTTGAGCCAGGAGCGTAGTTGATTCGAGCAACGGCGCGAAGCCTGCTAATCTGTTTCACAATTCTTCTGACAACAATCGTTACGGGCGAGGGAGAGGGGCGTACAATTAGTGTAGTATTACAGAAATCGCACTACACACCTCAGACAATTGAAGTTAAGAAGGGTGAAACCGTACGATTATCGCTGAAATCACTGGACGTTACGCATGGATTTGCCATTGATGAGCTGAATATAGCGCGTGAAATTTCTCCCGGCCCGCCAACATTGATTAACCTTCCTACTTCTCAGGCTGGCACCTTTTCCTTTTATTGTGTCGTCCGCTGCGGCAAAGATCATCTGAAAATGCGCGGCACACTGGTTGTTACCGAATAGAACTTTCTTGGCGTGATGGCGCCTTGGCGGTTGAGCTAGATCCTAAGGTCTTTTTCGCAGTTGATCAGGAGTGAGAATCAGCGAACTTTTTTGCTCTTCTTCTTCCTTCGCTTTTTGTTGAGTTTGAGCCACAGCGACTGCCCTTTCGAACAAAGCCCTGCCGACTTCGAGATTCTCAACAGAAATGTTCATATCCTCAAGCTGTTTCGCATAAAACATCGAAACGCCTGATAAGAGAGCATTGGATTCTTTTAAATAATACGCCGCCTTTCTAAAGGAGTAGGCCCATACGTCGCGTGCTTTTCCAGAAAAAACTTGCCGTAAAGAATTCTCCCTTAATTCCTGTTGCTTCGCGACAAGTGGAGAACCCGTTAGAATGATCGGACCTTTTTCCAATTGTGCGGCCTTTTCCAAATATTCTTGTACTTCATGAGGATTTAACATCCAATGCGCAAAAAATGGATCCCGCAACAAATGATCGATGTTGAGAACTTCACCAGCAGGAGATTCTTCAAGTTTTTCAAAAGGATTTTCAGCCGGTTGGGAACCGATAAACTTTAATAAATCACTCAATGGCCTTGCTTGACTGGCTTCCGTAATGAGTTCGGCTGAGCAATGTAACAGATAGCGCGCTATAGACGGGGCGACCGGCCGAAATTTGAGCTGCACCCCTAACTGTTTCGCAAGCTGCGCAGAATAACGTTCAGCGATTTGCGCCATTGAACCCTGATCCAAAGTAACGTTGGGCTGCTGTTCCAGCGGAGCACATTCGATGCCTTCAAGAATCCGAAGGATTAAAAGATCGCCTGTACTTGAGAACAAAGAATGCGGATTGAAATAAAGCACGGGCTGCCATAAAGCCAGTCTGTTTTCGCCAAAGAAGAACAATTCCTTATCAATTCGGGTTTTTCGAGTTTCAGGTTTAGGTGGATTTCGCTTTGCCACAGCCAGATTTCTCCAATTTATGGGCGAATCAATCATAGTTCTGAAAACGCCCGAATCAAGCGTTTGGAACATCTACTAAGCTTGTAGTACTATTTCGTCAATGAGCAAACTTGAGCATTGGGTTGCTGAGTATATCGAATATTGCCGCGTAGAAAAAGGCCTCTCAGACAATTCAATTCTGTCATACACTCGCGACCTTAAAAAGCTATCCGACTTCAGCAAAACGAAAGATTGGGATAGCGGGCCCGAATCATACGTTCATCTGATGGAATTCTTGAAGCACCTGTATTCCAAAAAACTTTCCTCAACGTCCGTAATGAGAATTACTTCGACTTTGCGAGGCTTTTACAAATATCTAACTTCAAGTGGCGCTACCCAGATCGATCCTACCGCCCAAATTGAGTCGCCACGCAGAGCTCGAAAGCTTCCAAAAGTGTTAACCGTACAGCAAATTATGAGACTCTTGGCACAGCCTGAAACTTCAAAACTCAGCGGAATCAGAGATCGCGCGATCCTGGAATTGATGTATGCAAGCGGGATGAGAGTTTCCGAAGTCGTTCAAATTGGATTGCAACAGCTCCAGCTTCAGCTTGGTTTTGTTTATTGCTATGGAAAAGGCTCTAAAGAAAGGATTGCAGCAGTAAATGATGAATGCAAGATTTGGATTGAAAAATACTTACAAGAAGTCAGACCCAAATTTGCATCACGCAGGTTATCAAGAAATTTTGGAAAGTCGAAGAAATCTTCAGATCAACAAAGGTTATTTTTGAACAACCGGGGAAAGCCACTGACCCGACAGGGGGTTTGGAAGATTCTAAAGGGCTACGGCAGGCTTGCGAATATTCCGGCACATATTTTGACACCACACGTTTTCAGACATTCGTTTGCGACACATCTTCTTGAAGGAGGCGCCGATCTCCGATCGGTTCAAATGCTGTTAGGCCATTCTGATATCAGTACAACTGAAATTTATACGCACGTTTCACAAGAACAGCTAAAAAAGGTGTATAAGAAATTTCATCCGAGGGCTTAGGAATTTGAGCGGACGAGCGTCCACGATCCCTGAGCAGGCGAGATGCCTGCGGTCCCTTACAAATATGTATACATTTTTAGATCATCCGTCGGAAGCGTTAGTCGAGGTGGATGCATCTTCGGTAAATGAAGTTTTTATTGAGGCTGCGCTCGCTCTTTTTGATCTCATGACTGAATTAGAAAAAATCGAAATTCTGGAAGACTTTCAGGTACAATTATCTTCTCCTGAGCGCCATTTACTTTTGATTGACTGGCTAAACCATTTGATCTTGCTTCATGAAGTTAAAAATGTGTTTCTCGTGAAATTCACGGTTGAAGTCAATCAACAGAATGGTTGGCAATTACAGGCAGTTGTCGCCGGAGAAAGAATTAGAGAAAATCATGAGCTCCGGCTCCATGCAAAAAGTGCTACGTATGGTCAATTGGAATGGAAAGAACAACAAGGAAATCACATAGTGAGGTTCGTAATCGACATTTAACATGGAAAATCTATTAAACACTCAATTCCCTAAAATCGAACAAGCTGAACTTTTACTTTTTCCACTGCCGTTAGTTTCGCCTTTTGAAACCAGTTTTGGTTCCATCGATCACCGCGAAATTATTGTGTGCCGTTTGAAAACAGACGGCATAACGGCATATGGAGAATGTGCAGCTGATGTAGATCCACTTTACAGTTATGAAACAAATTCAATTTGCTGGGAGATTCTGCAAAAGTATCTCGTTCCATTGCTTAAGAATTGCAGAACAATCGGCGAGTTTCTTCAGTCCTCTTCGTCAATTCGTGGACATAATATGTCGAAGGCGACCATAGAGGCTGCTCTCTGGGATTTGCTTGCGAAATCCCAAAACGTTCCCTTGTTCCGTTTATGGAATGGGACCAAACAAAAGATTCCCTGCGGCGTGAGTGTCGGTTTGCAAAAAGATATTCCATCGCTGCTTCGACAAATTGAAGAATATCTATCCGAAGGTTATCGCAGAATAAAAATCAAAATTAAGCCACGACGTGATATCGATCTTTTGAAAGCAATCCGCAGCGGACTTCCTGATATTCCGTTAATGGCAGATGCAAACGCAGCATACACTCTTGATGATGTGCAGTTGTTGAAATCACTTGATGAGTTCAACCTGATGATGATTGAACAACCACTTCATTATGAAGACATCTATGAACATTCAATTCTTCAGGCACAGGTCCGAACACCGGTATGTCTTGATGAATCAATTCATTCGTTCCGTGCAGCTCATGCGGCACTTCAAATGAAGAGCTGCAAGATCATCAATATTAAAACCGGACGCGTCGGCGGTCACACAGAATCGATCCGCATTCACGATCTTGCAAAATCTCACAATGTGCCGGTCTGGTGCGGAGGCATGCTTGAATCCGGCATCGGCCGTGCGCACAATCTAGCACTTGCCTCTCTTCCAAACTTCACGCTGCCTGGTGATACATCCGCAAGCAGCCGTTACTGGCATCGTGACGTGATCGATCCTGCCGTAACAATAGACCGAGAAGGATTTGCGGCCATTCCGGAAAAGCCGGGAATCGGCTATGAGGTGAATACAGAATATATGGAATCACTGGTTCAACAGAAAGAGATTTTTCGTCTCTGATTTGAAGGAGTTTTCATGTTAGTTGATGTCGCTCTTCTCTGGGAGTGGGAATATGACTACGATTTTATCCAAATCCTGGATAAGAAATGTGTTCAGTTTGGACTGAACTCTCACATCATTCATCCTTACAATCTTGTAGAAATCGAAACCTTGATAAAGGAAGCTGATTTCGGCGCACGTTTTTTTTATGATAGAGCTTCTGATGCCAATCCAACATTTGAACCCGTGATTCAAAACCTTCTGAACTCCGGATCACACCCACTGAACGATCCTCAGAAGCTACAACATGCTCTGGATAAAGCTGCGATTCATAACGAATTAATCGAGAGTGGCCTTCATGTACCCTATACGATTATTCTTTCGCCCAATCGCGACTGGACAAAGATCAAAATTGGCGAACTCATCCGGCTTGGAGAGCCTTTCATCATAAAACCGTCCATTGGTGGTGGCGGTGTCGGTGTCGAGCTATATGCAAAATCGCTTTTTGACATCGTGAAGGCTAAAGAAAGTAAAAGCAAAGAGCGGTTTCTACTTCAAGAAAAAGTATTGCCCGTGCAATTTGGAGAACGCCGCGCATGGTTCCGTGTGTACTATGTCTGCGGGTTCACAATTTCATGTTGGTGGGATGATGATACACATATTTATCACAGAGTCTTACCGGAAGAAGAGCAGATTTATGGATTATCCCGCTTGAAAACTGAGGTTCAAAAGATCGCCAAAATAGCCGGTGTTGACTTCTTTTCGACAGAAATTGCAATCGTAGACAAGGAAACCTTCGTTATTGTCGATTATGTGAACGATCAATGTGATATGCGGCTAAAATCGAAACATTTTGATGGTGTTCCCGACGATGTTGTCGAAGAAGTGGCACACTATATTGCTTTTCATTTCTCTAAATCTATAAGTTTATTGAGAAGAAATTTAAGGGTAGCAGAAGCATCTGAACCCGAAATGCTTCACAAAAAAGATGCTTCTATAATATAAAGGAGTATGTGTTGGTGGAGGCTGTTATGAAACGAATTACTTTGCTTGTGCTTCTGTTTAGTTTTTCATTCGTTTTTGCGGTGATGAGTGAAGACCTGGGTGAACTTGCAAAAAAGGAAAAGCAGCGCAGAGAAGCTCTTGATAAATCAGGAAAAAAGGCGAAAGTATTTACAAATGAAGATGTAGATAATCTTAAAAGCGACATCGCAGTACAATCAACTCCACCAGAAGGTGAAACTGCTGATACCGCCACAGAAGACTCAAGTTATACTCCTCCTGTAGAAGGCGCTGAATATGTTCCGGATCCCGAACCACAAAAGGAAGCCAGTGATCCGAATGTCGATAGACAAAGAGAGATTCGTGAATTAGAAGAACAAAGAGAAGAATTAGAAAGAACGATACAGGAAGCTCAGGAAACTGTTGGTTCTGGGGGTCTTTATCATACTAGAAATACAGGCGACCAATATAAAACGGCGCGGGAAGCTGAAGATAAACTGGACAAGATCGATCGGGAGCTTGAAGAAAAAAAATCGAAGCAACGCGAGCCGCAACAGGCTGAAACTCCCCGCTCTGAAGAACCTGTATATGAATATGAACCACCGCCTTCCGGAGAAGCACAAGAAACTCCTGCTGCTGAGGAACCACCAGTACCTGAAGAAGAACCACCTTTTTGAAGAGAGGATAGAGAATAGAAGATAGAGGATAGAAGGAGCTTACTATTCTCTATTCTCTATTCTCCATCTCTATCCTCTATTCACTATCTTCTATTCTCTATCCTCTCTTTCTTAATGGCCGAACGGGTTGCTTCCATAAAGATCTTGTCGATATCGCGCTGGGTTTCGCGAAAGTCGCGCATGGCCAGGTAGATAACGACCAGAATCAGCCCTAAAGCGGAAATCCAAAATATCAATGACTGATGGGGTGTGAGCTTAAGCACAAAAAAGCCCATCCCCAAAAATATCGATTCGACAATCAATAGTCCTGAAACAATCAGCCGACGGAGCAATCGTGATTTTGAAACGAGAAGGCGAACTTCACCTTTTAAAGCTTTTCGGTAAAGTAAGATCTCGCGATAGGCTGTATAGAGAGCGAATCCTAGCATCAAAAGAATGATGCAGGAAACAATGATCATAGATTTTGAACCGCTACGATGCGCAGATCATTCTTCCTTTACATGCTGTATTTTCGATTTATGCTCATCAATGATCTTTTGCGCTAAATGTGATGGAACTTCGTCATAATGCGAATAGTTCATTTCATATGAACCACGCCCGCCAGTCATCGAAGTCAAACTTGGCGCATAATTGAGCATCTCCGAAAGTGGAACACGAGCGCGGATCACCTGACTCGCGCCGCTGGAATCCATTCCTTCCATTCGGCCGCGACGTCCATTCAAGTCACCCATGATGGTGCCCATATAATCTGCAGGCGCTGTAATTTCGACATGCATGATCGGTTCCAGCAAAACCGGTTTGGCTTCTTCCATTCCTTTTTTAAATGCCATAGAACCAGCGATTTTAAACGCCATTTCGCTCGAGTCTACAGGATGATAAGAGCCATCAAAAACGGTTACACGGAAGTTTACAGTTGGGAATCCGGCAAGTACTCCATGTTGACGTGCTTCTTGAATTCCTTTTTCTACTGCAGGAACATAATTTTTGGGTATCGAGCCGCCAAAAATCTTATCGACAAACTCAAAATCATGGTCGCGTGGAAGCGGTTCCATTGTAATCCAGCAATCGCCATATTGGCCGCGGCCTCCCGATTGCTTTTTGTATTTTCCCTGTACTTCTGTCTTTGCTTTAATCGTTTCACGATAAGGAACTTTTGGAGGATGCAGCAAGACTTCAACGCCAAATCTACGCTTCAAACGAGCAACGACTACTTCAACGTGTAGTTGTCCCATTCCGGAAACCAGAAGTTCTTTTGTCTGAGGATCGCGATCAAATCGAAGGACCGGATCTTCATCAGCCATTTTGTGCATTGCTGTACTGATTTTCTCTTCATCTCCACGTGATTTTGGTTCTATAGCATACGAAATAATCGGATGAGGAAATTGAATGGGGGCGAATTTGGTAGGATGCGAAGGTTCGCAGAGCGTGTCATTCGTTTGTGTGTCCTTCAGTTTTGCCACGCTGGCAATATCACCAGCATGTACCTCCTGAACCGGGCTTGCGGTTTTCCCTTGCAAAACTGAAATCGTACTGATTTTTTCTGTCGTTCCTTTGTTCGCGTTCTGCAGGTTATGATCCGATCTCAGAACTCCTCTTACCACTCGAAATAAATTTACGCGTCCGGCATACGGATCAACGAAGGTTTTAAAAACAAATGCGGCGGGTGATTCCGATTCTTGTGCTGTGGCCTGAATTTGTGAATGATCCTTCAGGTCCTCGCCCGTAAAAACAACTCCTGATTCAGCCGGATTGGGAAGGAGTTCAACGATAGAGTTCATAATCGGTTGAGTGCCGATATTGTGTACCGCAGACGAACAAACAACTGGAAAAATCTTTCGTTCCAAAGTCCCTTTTTTCAATCCTGCAACAATCTCTTCCTGCGGAAGCTCTCCGGATTCAAAGTATTTTTCCATCAAAGCATCATCCTGCTCAGCAATCATTTCCATTAAAGCTTGCCTTTGCGCGGTAGCTTGCTCTTTCAGGTTGTCAGGAATTGGAATTTCTTGCATTTTGCCGGATTCATCTTTGGCAAATTCATACGCTTTGTTATGAAGAAGATCGATCACACCTGAATAATCTTTTTCCGAACCAATTGGAATTTGGATCGCCACCGGACCTCGCCCAAAAGCTTTTTGAATCGATTCAAGAGCGCGGTTGAAATCAGCCCGCTCACGATCCAGTTTGTTAACACAAATCATTCTGGGCAGTCCATATTCTTCTGCCCATTTCCAAACTTTTTCCGTTTGAACTTCAACTCCAGCTACCCCGCAAACAAGAACTAATGCGGCGTCCACTGCCCGTAATGACGCTCGGGCATCTGCAATAAAATTGCCATAACCTGGAGTATCCAACAGGTTAATCTTGACTTTATTCCATTCGACAAAACAAGCTTTGGAAGTAATCGTAACTTTTCTTTCAATCTCATCATCATCAAAATCAGTAACAGTACTTCCTTGATCGACTTTGCCGAACCGATTGATGGCACCACTGTTAAACAGAAAAGCAGAAGCTAAAGAAGTTTTGCCGACATCACCGTGACCTGTGAGTGCAACATTGCGGATGGAATCGGTTGTATAAACCTTCATACGCTCTCAATCCTCCAAGTAAATTGGACACTTCGATTTAGTATTTTTCTGTCCCTGAAAGGAACAAAAATTATAACATGCAGACTAATGAGCGTCCATGCAAAGCAATGACTGCAAGCCTTGTGTTGAAGCGCATTTGCAGTGATCAAAAGATGCACTCTTCCGTCTAAGTTTCGTTGACTTTGAGGAGTTTTGTGCTTAGATTGGACTCATGTCGCTGACGATCTGGCAGGTGATTGCTGCGCTCTTTTTGTTACTTTTGTTCGGCGGCTTAATTTTACTCTACAGACTTATACGTGAGATTATTCCGACTTTAAGACAGCTCCGTCGGACGATCAAGGAGATGGAATTTACCATCCGGAATTCACAAGAAATTCTTTACAATGTTAAGTCAATCACCGCCAATCTCGATCAACAGGTTCAACAATTGCAGGATGTCGTTGCTTCGACACGCGGAATTGTTCAACAAGTTCACAGCGTAACGACATTCGTCACAAAACCGGTGACCGGAATTAAGAGTTTACTTGCAGGGATCGGTTATGGGGTTAAGCACTTAATGAAACGGGATGGGTCTTACGAATACGAAGAATATGACGAGTATGACGAAACTGAAAGATAGCTACAGGAGGTAATATGGCACGACGTGATAATTCTCTGGATTTAATGTTCTCATTTTTGCTGGGTAGCTTCGTTGGTGCAACAGTTGCTCTTTTGTTTGCTCCTGCTTCAGGAGAACAAACCCGCCAACGGATCCGGGAAAGGACTGATGAAGTATCGGACAATCTCAAACAGGAATATGGAAGAGTTCGAGATAAAGCAGAAATCGAAATCAGCCGTTTAAAAAATCGCGCCTCCGATGGCATTTCTCAGGCGAAGACTTTTTACGATCAGAAAAAATCGAAAGTCCGAGATGCATATGATGAAGGAAAGCGAGCTTTTGAAGCAGAACAAGAAAAAGATGAGCTGACCGCTCCAACGCCATCAGGCGATAATTCCTAGCCTTAATATTGTTCGATGATTTGGTTTAAAGCTTCCGCAATTTGATCGATATCTTCATTTGAATTAAAAACGCCCGGGCTGATGCGCAAACATCCGCCCGGCAGTGTTCCTAATTGTTGATGCAAGACAGCTGCACAATGAAGACCGGCTCGGACCGCAATTCCGAAATTCTGATCCAGAATTGCTGAAACTTCTTCTGCCGGGATGTCCCGCACATTCAAAGCGACGACAGCAACATGAGGTCCTTTTTCAGGATCTGAATACACAATAATCCGATCATTTCCTCTGAGTTTTTCAACAAGCCGATGGATTAGCGCCATTTCTTTCCGATGAATTGTTTCGATGCCTTCGGTTTCAATAAAATCGAGAGCATAACGGATCGATGCGATGGCGGCAACATTTGGTGTTCCTGCTTCAAGGCGTTCAGGAAGTTGTTCAGGATGGATTACACTTTCGGATGAAGTACCGGTCCCCCCTTCACGCATAGGACGCAATGTTGCATTTTCAGGAAGCGTTAGAATTCCAAGTCCGGGAAGACCCAAAAGTCCTTTGTGCGCAGAACAAGCAATAAACATGGGAGCTGAATCTGCAATCATTGCAATCCTGCCTGCGGTTTGTGCAGCATCGACAAGCAGTGGGATTCCTGTTGCCCTCGCGATGGAAGCAATGTCGTCCAGATTTTGGATTGTGCCAAGAACGTTAGAGCCGTGTGTTAGTACTATAAGTGTAGTACTATCTCGAATAGCCCCACTGATGCTTTCAGCCGTCAGATAACCTTGAGCTTCGAATGGAATCCGTGTCAGTTCGATCAATCCGTCACGCTTAAGAGATTCAAGCGGCCTGGAGACAGCATTGTGATCCAGGTTGCTCGCAATAACATGCGAACCCGGTTTCAAGTAACCTTTTAAGACCATGTTGATCGAGTCGGTGCAGTTGGAAGTAAAAATTACACGTTTCGGATCACGAACTCCCAGAAAACGTGCAACTCTGTTCCGTGCTTCTTCGACAATCTGGCGGGACGCATTTGCAAAATAATGACCGCCACGTCCGGGATTCCCGGCAGATTCACGTAAAAACTTGAATGTTTTTTCGTAAACGCCCTCAGGCTTTGGAAATGTTGTTGCTGCATTATCCAAATAAACTTTGGGTCTTTGCGGTGAGTTTTTGTTCCTAGTTTCCGATGTATTTTGCATAAAGATTGCGAGCGCGAGTAAAGTCAGAAGTTCCTTTGATGATGGCTCTGCCATCGGCAAATAACACAATTTCATTTTCTGGAAGTGCAAGCTTTACAAGAAAAGGGTTACGCCGGCTTGCTCCGATCAATTCCCAACGTTTGTAAATCGAATCAAGATCGAGTGATCCTGATTTTGGCGGTCGAATTTGAACAGCATCGCGTCCACAAAGAGCGGTTTCCTGAATTGCCTGAATCTGTAATGCTGGGAATTGGTGTAGTCCACAAGTTTGACAATCATTTCTCTTCGCTTTTGCCAGCGAAAGAATTCGATACTCACCATTCCATAAGTCCATTTGCATGATTTCAGGCTTCACTTCGTTGCCGGTCAAAAGTTTGAATGCGGCTGTAATCTGGTAGCTCACGACTGTGCCAACCGCGGGCCATAAAATTCCTGCTGTATCGCAAGTCGGCGCAGAACCTGGTGGAGGTTCCGATTCAAAAATGCAGCGCAAACACGGAAAAGATGGCGGCAAAAATGGAGCAGCGGTTCCGCTCGATCCCACACAAGCGCCATAAATCCACGGCACATTTTCTTTCCAACAATAATCATTCAGCAAAAACCGAACTTGAAAATTATCGGTCCCATCCAGAATTAAGTTTGCTCCTTTTAAGAGATGTAAAGTATCAGGTCCAAGATCCGCGACATGTGGAATAATTTCCACTTCGCTATTCATCAATGCAAGGCGTTCAGCGGCGGCAGCAGCTTTTGGCACAACGCGTTCTGCATCCGTTTCCTGAAACAAGGACTGGCGTTGCAAATTGGATTGTTCTACAAAATCTCGATCAATTAAGATGAGCTTACCAATCCCTGCACGCGTTAATACTTCAGCTTGCAAAGATCCAAGCGCACCACATCCAACGATGGCCACCACAGATTCACGAATCTTTCGCTGGCCATCTTTGCCAATCGGTTTAAATAGCTCTTGTCTTGAATATCTCATTTTTTACCGCAGAGACGCAGTGATCTATAGATATTCTCGGTTTGCAAGACGCCGCGCGCCAAGTTCCATCGGAAGAATTGCAACAATCAGAGTTAAAAGAATTGCAGCTCCTGCATATGCAATGCCCCAAATCTGCTCCGGCCGTTGAATAACGTGATACCACACAGGCCGGATTTGGATCATCAACATGATGCCTAGATAAAGAAAGCTGAGTAGCATATATAAAACACCGCCAGGGCCGACAGCGATTTTTGATGGATGATCAGTCCGAAAATTCGGCATAAGTGCTCCGATCCCGATTGCAAGACCGGTTAAGGCAACAGAAACGGCAAAAATATTTGCCATTGAAAGCTGAATAAAGAATGAAGGAACTTCCAGAATTCTGTTTGAGAAGTACACAAGCAACTGCGTAAAAAACATAAACGGCACGAAGTAAATTAAGTACTTGCACCACAGGAGTGTCCGGAAAGAAAGCGGTAAAGTCTTTATCAACCAAAAGCAACGCCCTTCGGAAGAAACAGATGGAAATAAAAAGCGAACGCTTAAAGCAGCCAGTACAAATCCAGCCAATCCAAGATTAATAAAACTCACAACCCAGCGTACCATCGGCATTTGAATTGCAAGATTTTTAATATTGATCAGATACACAACTACAAGTGCACCAAGCAAAAGGAGTTGTGACCATTGAGTCGCATCGCGTGTAAAAATCTTTAATTCCTTGAATATTAAACTTGCGATCTTTCCGCGTTTTACAGTTTTTGAAAGTTTAGATGAAGTTCGCTGCGCCTTTAACGCACGACTTTCTTGCGAATGGACATACGCTCTTTGATAAAAGACAGTTTGAACGATCGCAAGGACACCAATAGTCCCTGCTGTAAAAGCAAAAAGAAGTATCGATTTTGTAAGATCTCCATGGATCACAATCGCCGCCGCCCATGAACTTGGAAGATGATTCAATGTCGGAAACGTCATGTCTTTTATTAACTTAACAAAGTCATCAGTGTCTTTAGGATTCATAAGAAGTTCCGGACGCATCATACGAACTGCGATCATAAGAGCGGCAAGAAAAATTCCACCGATCAATGTGACCACTTGATAGATCCGGCGTGCTGGAAAAAATCGCATCAAGATAGTGACTACAGCGCTTCCCAATGCTACTGGCGAAATTGTGAAAATCACCAAAAGCACTGCACATAAAAAGTAGCGCGGCCAACCCAGATCAAATGTATGAACATAGGAAGCTAAAAAGAATCCAAGAAACATCAAGATGAGATAACAGCTTATGGCCCAGGTCTCAATAAATTTGAGCGTCAGGATACGCCAACGTGGAACGGGTAAGGTGTGAAGAAAAGGCAAATTGGCCGAAAGAAAATATGTTGACAGTCCGTTAATGATGCTGCTCATGAAAACCATGGAATAAGAGATCAAGAAAATCAACCCAAGAAATCGTTCCAGCAAGAATTGCACAAACATTGCAGTCAGATCTTGCAGGCTATTCATGTAAAGAAATATTTTTCGAAAGCCTAAGAACTCAATTGTCAAAAGCCCGGCCGCAAGCAGAATCAGTGCGACCATTGGAAAATAAATTCGTAAGCGGAATGGCACCAAAAAGTGGCGCACAGTGCGGAGATAAAGCCGGTTAAATTCGCGAAAGCCGTTCATTTTACTTTTACCGCAGAGACGCAGAGATTATTTATCGAACTTCCTCCGTTGTAAGGCGCATGAAAATATCTTCCAATCGCGAATCCGGTAATGAAGCCTGTTTGCGTAAGCCTTCAAACGTATCGCATGCGAGCAATTGTCCTTCATGAATAATTCCGATGTTGTGGCAGATTTGTTCGGCCATTTCAAGATTGTGTGTAGACACAAAAATCGCCACATTCTCTTTTGCGGCGAGGTCACGCAACAAATCCTTAACGAGCCGGACACCTTTTGGATCGAGTCCCACCATCGGCTCATCAATGACTAGAACTTTTGGCTCGTGTAATAAAGCGGCCGCAAAAGCCAGTCTTTGTTTCATCCCATGGGAATAACTTTCTACAAGCTCACCCGACCATGGAATCAAATCAAAAATGGAAAGGTAATGTTCGACGCGATCCGGTCTTCCATTTAAAGAATAAATTCCATAAATGAATTCCAAATATTCGCGTCCAGTCAGTTTCTCGTATAAATAAGGACGATCAGGAATATAACCAAGGATCTGCTTAATCGGCAGGCTATCTTTTCCGTAATTCATTCCATAAATTGTGACGGATCCGGATGAAGCGTAAGCAAGCCCCGTAAGCATGCGGATTGTAGTAGTTTTACCTGCTCCATTCGGACCGACAAACCCAAAAATTTCGCCTGGCAAAACACGCAGATTCAAATCCTTTACCGCAACAAATTCGCCATACTTTTTTGAAACATTTTCAAAATGGATTGCTTCGTTCATAATTTCATCGCAAAGTCATACAGCGTTGCATAAGACTCAATTTCATTCTGTAATTCCTTCCGGGTCTCGTTTCCATAACCAGTTAAAACCAAGACGCCACGAACACCTGCCTGTTCAGCAAGCTGTAAATCTGAAAGCTTATCTCCAACGACAATGCATTCTTGTAAATCGAGATGATGTTTCTGAGCCGCTTCAAGAATCATTCCGGGTTTTGGTTTTCTGCATTCGCACTCAACATTGAACGGAGCGACACGGCCTTCCGGTAAGTGAGGACAATAAAAAATATCGTCAATGATTGCGCCTTCTTCCTTCGCAAGAAGTTTCATTTTTTGATGAATCTTATTCAGCTCCTTAGGACTCAAGATTCCACGTGCAATCGCAGATTGATTCGTAATAACAATGTTCATGAACCCGTGCTGATGAAAGATTTCGAGTGCATTGACAGCGCGTGGAGTGAAACGCAAATCTTCAAGCATCTTCAGATAGCCAACTTCTTGAATGAGTGTTCCATCTCTATCGATAAAGATTGCTTTCGTCATCTAAATATTTTTACGAAATCCCTTGTGTGCTTTGCGCCTTCGTTGCGAATACTCCATTCAGCTCTTCGGCGGAAGGCTGAGTTTTCCAACGTCTATGCATCCAGAGCCAGTATTGCGGGTATTTTCGAATCGTTTGCTCAATGACTGAAGTACACGCTTGAGTGATTCTGAAAATATCTTGTTTTCTTTCCCCTGTTAAAGGAACGTTTATAGGAGCACCATACTCAAAACGATAACGTCCATCAGGCAACGGCAATGAAAAACAGGGGAGCAAATCTGCATTGGTTTTCAATTTTAACAATGCCAGGGCAGGCGTGGTCGATGCGGGTCTGCCAAAAAAGTCAACAAAAATACGATCCTCTGTGGTTACATTTTGATCAATCAAAATTGCAAGAGCTTTTCCTTCTTTGAGAGTGCGAAGCATTGGACGAAATCCTTCTGTTTTTTCGATTACAGAATTTCCGGTACTTGTCCGAAACTTTCGAAGCAATCTTTCCAAATACGGATTATCCAACGTTCGTGCAACCACGGTCATTGGAAAACCTTTTGAGCCCTGCGCAGCAGCCATTGCCTCCCATGCGCCAAAATGACCTGTAAAAAGAATTGCGCCTTTTTTCTTTTCGTATGCGGCTGCAAGATTCTCCAGGCCTGAATATTCGCATTCTTCATATAACTTTTTGTTTGAGCCATGAATAGATCGAAGTAAATCGAACAAATAGATTCCAAAATATCCATAGCATTCGCGTATAGATTGTTTCGCTTTATCCTCACTTAGTTCCGGCAGCGCACTCGCAATGTTCTTTAAGGCAATTTTTCGGTGCCTGCTATCCAGATGATACGCAAGAATCCCAAACAATCCTCCAAGTTTTAAGAACCAACGTCTTGGAAAGAGGAGCGATCCATAAACCACAATCGCGAAGAAAAAGCGCTCCACCTGAAATCGAATCTTGTTCATAACGAATGATTTATTGCAGCTGCCTGTGTTCTGGACTGCAATCTTTCAATAATCCACGATCTAAATTTTTCCTCTTCTTCTACCCGAAGTTCTACGTGGATGATTGCGAATGGTAAACGAAAGTTACTTTCGTTTAACTTTACTCCGTCCTTGGCGGTTGTTACCAGCGCTTCAGCCCCTGCCTTTACAGCTTCGTCTTGAAGCTGATTCAGCTCAGATGAGGAATATATATGATGATCCGGAAATTTACGAAAAAAAACAAGCTTGGCACCCTGCTCTTCCAATAAAGTTCGAAAATGATCGGGTGATGCAATTCCGCAAAATGCTGCAATCCGTTTACCGTTGAATTGAAAATTGACGGGATGATAATTTGCGTGAAAAACAGGAGCCTGAACACTCTTAAGCATATTCAGCGTTTCTTTGTGCGGGTGATTTGAATGAGTCAGAACAATAGCACTTGCGCGATGAAGTGAATCGACCGGTTCACGAAGTTTACCGAAAGGAATGACATGAAGATTCCGGATATTTTCACTGGCATCAACAAGAACAAGATCAATATCGCGGTCAATTTGACGGTGCTGAAAAGCATCATCAAGCACAATGACATCCGGGTTGAATTTTGAAATAACCTTGAGCCCCTCTACGCGAGTTTCTGCAACAACGACCGCTGCCTCCGGAATTCTACTCGCAAGCCAATAAGGCTCATCGCCTGCGCTATTCCATGTCGCAAATATTTTTACGCCATCACTCACAACAACAACACCACGGGTTTGCCGTCCATAGCCACGACTCAGAATTGCAACTTTGAAACCTTTATCGATTAAGACTTTTGTCAGATATTCCGTGAGAGCCGTTTTACCAGTCCCGCCCCAGGTAATATTTCCAACGCTAATCACAAATTCATCGGGCCGGACCACGGAAAAAACGCCTTTATCGTACAAACGATTTCGAATCCGGCTCCAAAATGCTCCTATCATCCAAATACTTCCTTATGTTTTGTAAAACAAAATCGGCCGCACCCTGGTTCTTTCGTATCAAGTCCTGTGCAGCCTTTCCCATTTTTATTCTGAGTTCTTGATCTTGGATCAATTTTGAAAATGCGTCAGCCAGATCAGCGGTAATGAGCAACGCTTCATTACGAATAAATTCTTCAAAAATTGCGCGGAAATTCTCAAATCGAGGTCCTGAAACGATCGGTTTAGCATAATAGGCGGGCTCAATTGGATTATGCCCTCCATAGTTAAGTGTGCCACCGATAAAAACCACATCTGCAAGCTCATATGCAGCAGCGAGTTCGCCAATTGTGTCAAGAACCATCACTGGCTCTTGATCCGTTTTGTCGTTGCTCCTGCGAGCAACTTTGAAACCCTTTGCAGAAACCATTCGAATCACTTCATCAAATCTGTCTGGATGGCGTGGAGCAATCAATAACCTGAGGTTTGATTTTAGAGAGAGTTGCTTAAATGCATTGATTACGATTTCTTCTTCACCAGTCATCGTGCTTCCTGCGATCAGCAGCAATGACGATTCTTTCCAATTTCCCAATAAATTGCGCAACCCCGGCGAAATTGTATGCGGGGAATAGTCAAACTTCAGATTTCCCATAACTTTTACAAACGAAGGATGCTTAACAAGATCCTTCATTCGATTTGAATCCTCTTCTGATTGCATCCAGGATTCTGAAAATTCCGGAAGCAAAGAACGAACAACTTTATAACGGTGGAATGATTTGTCCGAAATCCTTCCATTGATAAGAACTATCGGCACTCCGAGACCCTTAGCCGTCCAGAGAAAATTAGGCCAGATTTCCGTTTCAAGAACTAAAATCACTTTGGGACGAATTGCTTTAAAAACCCGGCGCAAACACCAACTCCAATCAAACGGGAAGTAAAATGAATGCCCTGGCAAAAACTCCGACGCTAATTTCTGTCCAGTGATCGTCGTTGTTGAAATAAAAAGAGGCAGATCCGGATACACTTCCTGAATTTTTCGAAGCAAAGGCTTTGATGCTAAGAATTCTCCGACACTCACTGAATGAACCCAGCAGGAAAGTTCCTTACTTTTCTGAGGAATAAAACCGAACCGTTGGGACGCGCTTTCAAAATATTTGTTTCGAAAGAGGCCGGCGACCAGAAAATAGGGTAAGATCAGCAGGAATGCCAGCGTATAAATAAGAGAATAAAAGATCCGCATTGGCAAGTCCGAGTGTAGCACAAATGGATAAGGGTAGACTTGAAGCCTTCAGCGACGGTGTGATAGCCATCATTATCACGATTATGGTGCTTGAATTAAAAGCACCGGAAGGCACAACGATCGAGGCATTGCGTCCTTTAATTCCAATATTTCTTAGCTATGTGCTTAGCTTCATATTTGTAGGCATTTACTGGAATAACCATCATCATCTTCTTAAACTCTCCCACCACGTAAATGGCGAAATCCTCTGGGCCAATCTTCACTTATTGTTCTGGTTATCGTTAACGCCTTTTGTTACCAGCTGGATGGGAGAACACAAATTTGCTGCATGGCCTGTTGCAGTTTATGGCGTAGTGTTGTTATGTGCGGGTATTGCATTTTACATTCTTGGGCTATCCCTAATAAGACATCATGGAAAAAACTCAGAGATTGCAATTGCTCTTGGTAAAGACACGAAAGCCAAGATCTCAATTGCGTTTTATGCTGCAGCCATACCTATTGCATTTTTCAAACCGTTGATTGCTTGCGGGTTGTATGTTGTAGTTGCAATAATCTGGCTTGTGCCTGATCGTAGAATCGAAAAATTTATGAATCAGCAAGCGCGCTAAGTTACAGGAAATTAGAGGAGTTATAGATGGAAGAAAAGAAACAGATGGAGCTTCAGGTCCAGGCCGATGACGCGACGTTGTCGGGACGATATTCGACGATGGCACAGGTAACTCACACGGCAGAGGAATTCTGGATTGATTTCTTTGCGGTTTTACCGAACCCATCTCTGGCAAAATTACTTGCCCGAATCATTGTTTCTCCTCAACATGCCAAACGTTTAGGCAAAGCAATTCTTGAGAATGTCACGAAATATGAGGCCCGTTTTGGCAATATCGAAGAGGATAAAACGCCCCTTCCGACAGTCGGTTTTAAACAATAGGAAAAAACGTCTAAAGTCTTGCGAAATATTGACTTTTGACATTCTCGTTGGGATAATAAGTGCGCCTTAAGACGGAGGGAAAACAAACAATGATCAAAGCGGATCTTGTGGATATTGTTGCGAGAGAAACAAGAATTACAAAGACACAGGCCGAACGTGCTGTAAATGCAGCAATTGATTCATTAAGAGATGCTTTGATGGATGGAAAAAGGATTGAACTCCGCGGTTTTGGCGTTTTTCAAGTAAAACCACGCAAACGCGGAATTGGGCGGAATCCAAGAACGAGAGAAGAGGTTGAAATTCCACCTGGAAAAACAATCCGCTTCAAGCCAGGGAAAAATCTTCAAAATATTCCCTGACTTTTCCTGCCGGAATACTTACATTAACGTGTATTCAGTTCACTTTACGTAATGATTTATGTCTGATCAGTATTCGTATTCCCCTACTTCTCCCGAAGTAGCAAAAATCTTTCCTGCAGTAATCGCTCAACGCCAGCGTTATTCACTGAATGCCCTTCTATTTCTCTTAACTGTTGGTACGACTCTGGTTGCAGGAACTTATTTGATGCTGATCCATGAGGCGACGGCTCCTGCGGAAATACATCCATTTGGATTTTTGTTGCAGATTCTGGATCATCCCGGTTTGCTTTACAAAGGGATCGCATATGCAGGCACGATTATGCTCGTTCTGCTCGCCCATGAAATGGGACACTATCTCGCGTGCCAATACTATGGAATTCAAGCAACACTTCCGTTTTTTATTCCAGCTCCAGTTGGAGTTATGACCGGAACTTTCGGTGCCTTCATCAGAATCAAATCACCTTTTCCGAATCGTCGAGCCTTGTTTGATGTTGGACTTGCAGGACCCATTGCCGGATTTGTATTTTTAATTCCGTTTTTGTATTTCGGTTTGCTTTGGAGCACTCAAGTTCCAGTAAGTGAAGTTTCTGCTGATGCAGGATATTTCGGAGAACCGCTCATCTTCAGAATTTTTGCTTACTTCATGCTGAAGGATGGATACGTGACTTTCTTACATCCTACTGGATTTGCCGTTTGGTTTGCTTGTCTGGCAACCAGCCTCAACTTGCTTCCAATTGCCCAATTAGATGGAGGGCACGTTTCGTATGCGGTTTTTGGAAAACGCGCTTACGTCATTACATGGATATTCTTTTTTGCAATTATTGGATTAGCGATTTATGGATTCACTCAATCCTCGATCGCCGGCTTTCAATGGCTTTTTTACGCAGGTGTATTACTGGTACTAAGACAAATTGCCGGATTCAGGCATCCTCCCACTCTTGATGATTCAGAACCGATTGGCCTCGCGCGCAAAATCTGGGCAGTCATTGCACTGATTGTCTTTGCCTTGACTTTTGTGCCTGTTACAATTTTCCTGAAATGAATTCCACAAAAAAGCGCATCCTAACTGGTGACCGCCCGACAGGCAGTCTGCATCTTGGACATTATGTCGGTACACTCGCAAATCGCGTGCGCTTACAAGATGAATATGAGTGCTTCTTCATCATTGCAGATTTGCATATGCTCACAACTCACTATGATCGTATTCCTAATATCGGCGAAAATGCGCGGCAATTGGTTTACGACTACTTGAGTGTCGGAATTGATCCTGAACGAAGCACAATTTATTTACAATCTCTTGTGCCTGAAGTTGCAGAACTTATGCTGCTTTTTTCAATGCTTGTCACAGTTCCACGGTTGCAACGTGTTCCAACATTAAAGGATCAAATGCAAGCTGCAAATTTCGAAACGGCCACTGTGGGTTTGCTTTCGTATCCGGTTCTTCAAGCTGCTGATATCATGATGGTAAGAGCCCATCTTGTTCCGGTTGGCAAAGATCAAGCTTCCCATCTTGAAGTGACCCGCGAAATTGCTGAGCGTTTTAACACTCTTTATGGTGTTATATTTCCAATTCCGGAAACATTGATTGGTGAAGTTCCCACTCTTGTAGGCACTGATGGTCAAGCAAAAATGAGCAAGAGTTTAAACAACGCAATTTATTTATCTGATAATGAAGAAGCTGTAAATCAAAAAGTCATGAAGATGTATACAGATCCAACACGATTGCGGGCAACAGATCCTGGACACGTCGAAGGGAATCCTGTCTTTCAATATCATGATGCATTTAACGAAGAAAAGGGAGAAGTAGAAGAGCTCAAAGAACGGTATACCGCGGGTAAGGTTGGTGATGTCGAAGTTAAGAAAAAGCTTGCTATCGCGATCAACAAATTCCTGACGCCGGTTCGCGAGCGCCGCAAAGCCGCAGAATCACGTCCCGGCATCATTGACGATATCTTGAGGGATGGATCTACAAAGGCACAAATGGAGGCACGCGAAACTTTGCGTCTGACGAAAGAAGCGATGAAGTTAACCTTCTAGCGAGCCCTATTTCCAATTTTTCATTCTACAGTCTACAATCTACAATTCAATCTGGATCTTGTGGACGCCCCCGAGTCAGTAGATAGGGCGTAATTGAGTTCACCACGGAGTCACGGAGAGCACGGAGCAATTAATAGCGAATTAAAACATAATCTCCGTGTTCTCCGTGACTCAGTGGTAAATCTTAGGATACAGAATCGTATATGCCAAGACTTCGAGTAGAACAAAAACACGATAAGCCATACGACGTCGAACTCGACAAGGATCTTCTTTCGATTGGGCGATCCTCGAGTAATGATCTCGTTTTTAACCATCTTTCACTTTCGCGCCATCATGCGCGTTTGTCGAAAAAAGAAGATAAATGGTTTGTCGAGGATTCCGGTAGCCGGAATGGTACATTTTTGAATGGAGTGCGAATCCGTCAAACCACTCCATTAAAAAGTGGCGACATGGTTCAGCTTGGCGAAATCACGCTGCGCTTTCTAGAACCAATGTCGGATAAGGTTCAAGTTACAGACACTTCTCCGTCCGTTGGTTTTGAAGCCACTTTCATGATCGATACCGATGAGCTGAATCTTAAGCGTTACGTTCAAGAAGCAATTTCCAGCGGCTCTTCCGGTCAGGTTGCACTGCCTACTGAAAATATTTGGCCGGCTTTGAATCAAGCAGCCGGAGCTTTAATAACACATTATCCAATTGAAAAGCTTGTTGAAGTCATTATGGATATCGTCTTCCAGGCGGTGCCCGCTGAACGCGGAGCTTTGATCATGTTGGATCCAAATGATAAGAGTCAACTGCAACTCAAAGTGGTGCGGAACAATATTCCGGAACAAGCGTTAAATATCAGCCGCACAATCATAACTGAAGTCATGCAAAATCAACGCGCTATTCTGACTCTTGATGCGCAAACGGACGACCGCTTTGAATCTTCACAAAGTATTCAGCTTCAAGGAATTCGATCAATTATTTGCGTACCACTTTGGAATAATCGTGAAGTGATCGGACTCATCTACATCGATAATCTTGTTTCGCGAAAAACATTTGCACAATCCGATCTGCGTCTTGTCGCTCTAATTGCAAATATGGCTGCAGTAAAAATTGAGAATGCATTGTTGTTGGAAGACCAGATTGAAAAGAAGCGGTTCGAAGAACAGCTCCTGGTGGCTGCCCAGATCCAACGCCGATTATTGCCACAGTTGAATCCGGATCTCCCAAATTATCAGATTTATGGAATCAATCATTCCTGTTATGAAATTGGCGGCGACTATTATGACTTCATAACAAAAGAGGATGGAAAACTCGCAGTCATAATTGCAGATGTTGCTGGAAAAGGAATCGGAGCAGCATTACTGATGGCAGCCTTTCAAGCATCGTTACGAACTTTAATTCATACTGAAAAAGATCCAGCTTCAATGATGGCAAAGTTGAATCAAGTGATGCGCGAAAACTCGCCTCCAAATAAGTACATCACTGCGTTTTATGGAGAGTTGGATACAAAAACGAATTTATTTACATACGTGAATGCGGGACATAATCCGCCGATGCATTCTACGCGGGATGGTGTTGTTCTCCTTGCGATATGCGGCCCTGTGATTGGAATCATTCCTGGTGCATCGTATCGAAGTGAATCACTCAAACTCGAGCCAAGTGATTTACTTTTTATGTGCACCGATGGAATCACAGAAAGCCAGGATCCTGCCGGTGAAGAATTTGGTGAAAATGGCGCCACACAATTTCTGGTTAAAAATCGAGAAATGGGCGTCGAAGATTTGTCACAACTTCTTGAACAAACCGTAAAGGAATTCACTCAAGGTGCTGCTCCGATTGATGACAGCACTATCATTTTTGTAAAGCGCGTAGCATAAAAGCTAACCGCAAAGTCGCAAAGAGGAGAATATATAAATGCCTGATCATTCTGGTTGGTTACAAAATACAAAGCGACATATCAGCCCTAATGGTCTGACAATCCTGACTTATCCACTTCCTAACTCTGAAGTCGCGGCTCTACATTTCTGCGTAAAGGCGGGCTACTTTTGCGAAACAGATGCCGAAGTCGGTCTTGCCCATCTTCTGGAACATATGTATTTCAAGGGTTCGAAAAATTATCCGGTTCCAGAGTCGATGGGAGTAGGCATGAAAGCTCTCGGTGGATCTATTAATGCCAGCACTTCCTATGATGAAACGAATTATTTTTGCGAAGTTCCTGCTGAGAATCTAACTCCTGCCCTGGATATCATGGCGGATGCATTTGTAAATCCTCTTTTTCCGGCTGATGAGCTGGAACGAGAATGCGAAGTTGTCATTGAAGAATTTAATCGCAAACTGGATTCCCCTTCTTCCTACTCAATTGAAAAAATGATTCAGCTTGCCTATACAAAGCACCGCATGAAACGCTGGAGGATAGGCACGCCCGAACAGCTTCGGTCTTACACTCAAGAAAGTCTCTTCGATTATTTCGGGCGTTATTACATGCCGCAAAATATGATCATCACTGTTGCCGGGAAGTTCGACGAACAACAAACGGTAGACAAAATAAATCATCTGTTTTCGGCAATGCCCAATCGAGAACTGATTAAGGATTTTGGACCTTCAGAGCCTGAACAAAAAAATCTTCGCTATGCGATGCATACAGCAGAAGCAACCCAAAGTTTTTTGTATTTCGCATTTCATTCTCCCGGTGTCATGCACAAAGACCAGCCGGCATTGGATTTTTTGACGTCGCTTTTGTCAGCCGGACGTAGCTCAAGGCTTCATCGGTATGTCGTTGAAAATCGACGCTCAGCAAGCGCAGCATCTTGTGGGGAAATGGCTTACGAAGATGTTGGCCTGCTTGTCACAAGCGCTGTAACGGAAGCATCAAAAATTCGCGATGCCGGACGCGACATCTGGTCAGTCATTCAAGACACATTAAACAATGGCATCACTGAAGGTGAACTGGCCAAAGTAAAAAACAAATTGAAGCTGCATCAAGCAATGCAAACTGAAGACGCTTTGAATCTTGCCGAATTATTGAGTTACAACGAAGTGTATGGCGGATATGAACGAATTGATAGCTACATGAAAGAGATGGAAGAGCTCACTGCTGAACAAATTTTAGAAACTGCTTCGCGTTATCTTCAGACATCAAACATGACTGTGCTCGAATTTTTGAATGAGCCTATCCCGGAATGGACCGGTGAGCAGTATTTGAATCATCTCGAATCAGCTTTCATGGCACCTGAAATTGTTCTGCCTCCTCCAATTGTTCTGACGGCAGGATCGCTTAAATCTACACAACAAAGTGCAAGCGTTCCTGATCTTCGAAAAGGAAAAGTAACCTATTTGTTTTATCCAGACCATCATTATCCTTTCGTGTCAGGCGCCATCTTTTTCATGGGTGGAAGGAGCGAGGAACAGGAATCAAATGCGGGTATCACACATATGATGTTCCGCTCGATTGCGAAAGGGACTTCGAAATTGAACGCTGAGCAGATTGCATTCCGCTTCGATGCTCTTGGAAATCCACCGCGATTCAGCTGCAATCGTGATGTCAGCGGCTTTACTTTCGAAGCGATGCCAGACCGCTTTCCTGAAATGTGGGACCTTCTGAATCATTGCATGACAGATGGGCATTTTCCTGAGTCCGAAGTAGAAACAGAACGCGGAAAAGTCATTTCCTCGATCCGTAGAAATTTTGATGATAGCTTTATTCGTCCAATTCAACTTTTTCAGCAAGCTTATTATGGAACGCATCCGTATGGCCTGCCTGAAAATGGTTTCGAAGAAACTGTTAAGAAAATAACTCCAGCCGATTTGAGCGCGTGGAAACGTCGAATTTTTCATGCAGGACGTGTCCTTGTAGCGGCTGCCGGAGATTTTGATCCGGATGAAATGTTTGAACGTTTTGAAAAACGCTTTGAGGATTTCCCCTCAACCGGTGAAAAAGTAATACCTCTTGCCGCTGTAACAGGTCCAGCAAAACGTGAACTGAACGAAAACAGACCGAAAAAACAAACGGCATTCGTTCTTGGTTTTCCCGCTCCATCAGCGACAAGCCCGGATGCACATTTATACGATCTGCTTCAACAAGTTCTTAGCGGAATGGGTGGAAGACTCTTTATCAACTTACGAAGCAAAAAATCCCTTGCGTACACGGTTTATGCGGGTGCGGCAAGTCATTTATATTCAGGCACGTTCCTTACTTACATCGCAGGTGACGCTTCGAAAGAAAAATCAGCACTGGATGGAATGTGGGAAGAATTAGAAACATTAAAAAAGCAGCCGGTTACTGAAGAAGAATTGGAAAATGCGCGGCAAGCTTTAATCGGTGGTTATGCACTCAGCACTCAGTCTGCCTCCGCAAAAATGATTGATGCAATCAATTGTTATCTGCTTGGAAAGCCTCTTCCCTATGCTCCTATTTATCGACAGCTAGTTCGAGCTGCAACTGCGGAGGATATTCTAAAAATTGCCCAACAGACATTCAACAGGGAAACAGCGACTCTAGGCATCATGAGAGGGACTACTGAAAAAACTGATGCCGAAAAGCTCGTTCTTGCTTAGATTAAAGGACTGCAGAGGCAAGGGGCCGCAGACCGTCCGCAAAGGGACCGCAGGCGTCTCGCCTGCAATTAATTAATGGAATGGTGGATTGGTGGAAATGATTGATGATCTCGCAAAACTACTAGACGATTACAAAAATGCAAAGATCGGTTTTCAGGAAGCGATTGATGCTTTAAAAAAGATTCCATTTGAAAATCTGGGTTTTGCCAGGATTGATCATCATCGTGAAATGCGAAAAGGAATTCCAGAAGCGATTTTTGGAATGGGCAAGACGCCGGAACAAATTCTGGAAATTGTCCGCAGCTTGTCAAACAAAAACAGTAATGTGTTGATCACGCGATCGAACCAGACTGTGTATGAAATGCTGAAGCCGGAATTTCCTGCTGCAAAATTTTATCCTGCTAGCGGAACAATTGCGATTCGTAACAAAGAAGGTTACACCGGAAAAGGCAAAGTGTTGGTGGTTTCGGCCGGAACCGCCGATATTCCAGTTGCTGAAGAAGCTGCCGTTACTTCTGATATTTTTGGAAATGAGACTGGTTCTATTCATGATGTAGGAGTTGCGGGATTGCATCGCCTGCTTTCTGATCTGGTAGTACTTCGCGCAGCGCGTGTGATTATTGTCGCGGCTGGAATGGAAGGCGCACTTCCAAGCGTAGTCGCTGGTCTTGTATCAGTACCTGTTATTGGCATTCCTACAAGTATGGGTTACGGCACACACTTCAGTGGACTTGCTCCATTACTTGCAATGCTAAATAGCTGCGCCGGCCTTGCGGTGGTCAATGTTGATAATGGTTATGGTGCAGGACAAATCGCAAGTTTGATTAATCATCTTTAACCGCAAAGACATTAAAATAACTCCAGCATGAGCGAAATAGTCACTCAAAGTAATTTCAAGATTTCTCCGCCCGCAGCCCGGATGCTGGAATGGCCTGAGTTTTTGAATTATTTATCCGGATTTGCAGCTTCAGTTCCAGGTCAACACATGATTCAACAAATGCGTCCGCCTGATGATCTGCAAGCTGAAATCGGATTCAGTCATGAAGCTCTCCAAATTGCATTGAAAGATCAAATCCCATCCCTCCAAACTCTTGAAGATTGTGAAGAACTGATTCACAAATCTGCGATAGAGAATCAGGTTATGGATGGTGTCCAAATAATTCACATCCTGCGGCTTGTAGCGCTTAACAATGAAATTCGAAGTTCAGGTCAAGGTTGGAATCGTGAGTTTCCGAATCTTCATTCACGAATGACACATCTCCCAGATTTAAGAAGCCTTGAAAAGGAAATCAATTCTAAGCTCGAACCAACCGGCGAACTCAAAGAGGATGCGACGCCCGAACTTGCGCGGCTTTATAGACAGAATTTGAATTTAAGATCACGCGTTGAGCGTGCACTGGAGCGTTATCTACGGGATGGTCGATACCAGAGTTTTCTTCAAGAGGATTACGTAACTTACAGACATGGCCGTGCAGTCTTACTTGTCCGTTCCGAACAAAAACAATCGATTCGTGGAGTCGTTCACGGAAGTTCCGGAAGCGGTGCCTCCGTTTTCCTGGAACCATTTAACGTTTTGGATTTGAACAATGAGCTTGCCGAACTAAACGATCAAATCACTGAAGAAACTTCGCGCATTTTAAGGCAACTTACGGCCGCAATTTCCGGCGATTCACATGCCTTATTATTTTCGCTTCAACAATTAACAATTCTTGATACGATTTTTGCGCGCGGAAGATTCGGCAAGACACATCGCTGTTCAATGGCAGAACTCAGTGACGAGTTCAATCTCAAATTGATTCAAGCAAGACATCCATTACTCGAAGCGGCTTTAAAAAAGGAAAATCAGACCGCAGTGCCTGTAAGCGTGGACATGCCTCCAGACAAAAAAGCGCTTGTTGTAACAGGACCCAACACTGGCGGAAAAACAGTTTTCCTGAAAACAGCTGGATTGCTTTCGTTGATGGCTCATCACGCATTGCCAATTCCTGCGGCAGAAGGAACAATCCTTCCGATCGTTAGGTCGATTGATGCAGATATAGGAGATCAACAGAGCATTTCCGAAAGTTTAAGCACATTTTCAAGCCACATCCGAAATATCCGAAACATCTTAGCAACCGTGCCGCATCGTTCACTCGTTCTGCTGGATGAGCTTGGAACAGGAACTGATCCTGAAGAAGGCGCTCCATTAGCCGTTGCGATTCTTCAGGAATTTCTGAATCGTGATACAAAAACTTTGATCACATCTCATCACAGTCAAATGAAAATATTTGCTTTTAATCATCCTCAATGTCTCACTGCAGCAATGGAATTTGATCAAGACAATTTGCAGCCAACATATAGAGTTCATGTGGATCAGGTGGGGTCAAGTCATGCTTTTGAGATCGCAGGACGTTTGGGTCTGTCTTCCGAAATCTTGCAAAATGCGCGAGCGCTTGTTGGCGACGAACGAAGACGTATTGATGAATTTCAACGACGGCTCCAGGAACAAATTCAGCAGTTAACAAAACGACAAGAAGAACTGCAACACGAAAAAGAGGAGTGGGAAGCAAGATCAGAGGAACAACAACGCAAATTGGATGAGCTTCAAACAAAATTGGAACAACAATTAAAGACGTTGCGGGATCAAAATGCGGATCTAATTCGCACTATGAATGCAAAAGTAGAATTGTTACTTGATAGCATCCGCGATGCTAAAGAACGGCAGAGTTTGCGAAAGCAGCTAAAAGAAGAAGTCTTTCCTGCAATGGAATCCCTGCAACAACTCACAGCTGTTGAAAATCAGCCTGAAGCATTTTCGCCTGGTGAGAAGGTCTGGGTGCAAATGTACAAAGACTTTGGTGAAGTTGTTTCCATCAAAAAAAACCAGGCCGAGGTCTTAATCAGAAATATCCGTTTTTCAGTTCCAGTGACAACATTAGAGAAAAAGCCGACCGTTAAGGAAACATTGCCGAAAGGAGTTCAGGTTATATATGAGGAAAAGAACGTAGAGCCTGAACTCAATTTGATCGGACAGACTGTTGAAGAAGCTGTTTCGGCAGCAGATAAATATTTGGATGACGCAATTCTTGGACAACTTCCGCAGGTCAGACTGATTCATGGACATGGTACAGGCAAACTAAAACGTGCATTAGAAGAATTCCTTTCCACACATCCTCATGTTCGTAGTTTTCATCCCGAGTCTCCACAACGCGGCGGTACCGGCGTTACTGTAGTTGAACTAAAATCTCTTTAACCGCAAAGTCAGAGAGTATAATCATTCATCATGCCTACCGGGGAAAATTTTCTAGCGCAATTAAAAGCCGTTGTGGATCCAATGATGGTCTTCGGCCATTACATTACCTTCAAAAAATCGGGTAGCCGTTTTCGCGCGCTTTGTCCATTTCATACAGAAAAGACGCCGTCATTTTATGCTGCAGAAAATGGAATGTTCCATTGTTTCGGATGCGGTGTTGGAGGCGATGTTATCAAGTTTGTGATGCTGATGGAGAAAATGGACTTCAAGGAATGCATGCAACTGCTGAGCACACGTTACAACATTCCTTTGAAATTCACATCAGGAGGTGAACGAAAAGAGAAAGAAGAATTGCTCGATTTAATGCGGCATACTTCCGACTTCTATCACAATCTGTTGACTACGCATGAAACCGGCGCAGAAGGGCTGAATTATCTTGAAGAAAGAGGGATCACTCAGGACACGATCCGCCGTTTTCGCCTCGGCTGGGCGCCCGATTCCTGGAATGCACTACTGGAGCACTTTCAAAAACGTGATGTAAGCCCTGCCAGGCTGGAACAATGCGGACTTGTAATTCCACGCCAGAGTGAAGGTTACTACGATCGCTATCGCAGCCGAATCATTATTCCGATTCATGACATTCATGGAAACATCATTGGTTTCGGTGGACGCATCTTTAAAGGAAGCGGCGAAGAAGCAAAATATCTGAATAGTCCAGAAACATCCCTCTATTCCAAATCGATGCAACTATTCGGGCTCTATTTTTCAAAAGAAAATATTCAGGAGCAGAAGTTCGCAATTCTGGTTGAAGGTTACTTCGATATGATCCTCCCGTTTCAAGCAGGTCAAAATAATATTGTTGCGTCACTCGGAACCAGTCTTACTGAAAGTCAGGCACGCCTTCTTCATAGATATACCGATAAAGTTGTTCTACTGTACGATCCTGATGTTGCAGGAAAATCGGCCGCACTCAGAGCGATTCCAATTTTGTTGAAAGAAGGTTTTGCAATTCAAATCGCAAACCTTCCAGAAGGATTTGATCCAGATCAATTCATTCGTGAACAAGGGCCTCAGGCTTTGTCAGATGAAATCAGCCGTGCACTCCGATACGATCAATTGTTCATGAACAACCTTTCCAAAAAACACGATCTGAAAGCTCCATCAGGTAAACTTGCCGCAACAGATGAACTCATCGGATTGCTTTCGGTCGTTAGCAACCCGTTTGAGCGCGAGCAATTGTTAAACCGCTTTGCGTCTTCTTTCGGAATCTCGACGCAGATATTGATGGACCTGTATAAGCGCAAACAAAAAACGAGATCCGCCGAACCCAGAAACATAAAAAGTGAAAGTAATCTTCCGAAACCTGAGAAAGAGCTTTTGCAAATTTTGTTGATGAATCCAGGCACAGCTTCCGAAATTTTTTCACAGCTTAATACCGAAGATTTTGAAGAATTAAGTCTTGCAGAATGTTTTACGCAGCTTCAACAAGACATCGAAGCGAACCCTCAGGTGTCTTCTGCCGAATTAATTCATCGATTTCCGGGCGACCTTCAAAGCTTGATGACTTCGCTTGCAATGGATCAAGAGGCTCCGGATCCAACCCTACCCAATGCGCTGGACAAAATTCGTTCGATCCGGTTAATCCGAATAGACAGAATTCTACGCAGCTTAAATATGGAGATTGAAGAAGCGATAAAAGGCGGAGATTCAGCGAAATTGGATGCTTTACTGACGATGAAACGAGATTTAGGGCTCCAAACAAAAGGTCCAAAACCCCCGCCTGAGCCATAATTACGGTTGTTGTAAGCAAACTATGTGCCGTTTACACAATAACTTAATCATTGAATTTCCCTTGATTTTCTGAACGTAACTCTTATATTATTAGCGTGCAAATTCCTATGCACCCCGAACTCTTTTGCATAAGTCCTATTTTAGCAATAACTTACAAGCAAAACGTTATAAGTGCCTTGAAAACCTTTGTCTTTTGTTGGACGCCCAATGAGAGAGGGGCGGGAGAATGATTTGTTGTTAGGAGGATATGCGTTTGTCCATTGACGATAAGTACGATGAAATAAAACAGCTTGTCTATAGCGGTAAGCAAAAAGGTTACCTGCTCTACGATGAAGTGAATGATGTGTTGCCTTCGGAAATCATCAATTCATCTGATGAGATCGATGAGTTATTTTCGATGTTTGATTCAGTCGGCATTGAAGTTGTCGATTCGGAGGAAAAATATCAATCAGATTCGCGGGGTTTCTCCAAAGGATTTGAACAGGATGAACAGCCTGAGCAGGAGCAAGAGGCCGAAGGAGAAAATTACGCCAAGACCTATGATCCTGTCCGTATGTACCTTCGCGAGATGGGAATTGTTCCGCTTCTAACCAGAGAAGGTGAAATTGAAATTGCAAAGCGAATTGAAACACATAAAGAAAATTTGATTCGCGCGATTTCGATGGCCCCGATTGCGATTAAAGAAGTACTCGCACTTGGACAGCGGATCCGCAAGAATAAGAACTTAATTCCAAACTTATTCCATCTTCAAGATGAAGAAATCACAGAGAAGACAATTGATACGAAGTATCGTCAGGTTCTCAATGTGATGGATAAGATTTCGCATCTCGATCAGGATTATCTGAAACTGAAAGAGAAGCAGAGAAAGCTTGTCAGCAAAGCAGCAGTCCAGAAATATGCTGATGAAATTTACAAGAATCGCGGAAAGGTATCCAAATATATTCAGGCGCTTCAACTGAATGATCAACAGCGTGGAAGGATCATTCGAAAAATTAAAGAACTTTTGAGCCGCCTGGAAGACTGGGAACGCGACATCAAACGGTTTAAGGTCAGCCTTGAACAGGGCCGCAAGACTGATGATAGGAAGAAAGAGATCCGTCATCAGATTCGGGAATATCAGGACAATATCCGTACAATGGAGACGGAATATTATTCAGACACAAAAGAACTGAAAGAAAATCTCAATGTCATTGAGGAGGAAGAAGCACAGGTCGAGCAGGCGAAGAAGGAATTAATTGAAGCCAACTTACGTCTTGTTGTTTCTATTGCGAAGAAATACACGAATCGTGGCCTCCAGTTCCTGGATTTGATTCAAGAAGGGAACAACGGCTTGATGAAAGCTGTCGAAAAATTTGAATACCGCCGCGGCTATAAGTTTTCAACATATGCAACATGGTGGATCCGCCAATCAATTACGCGCGCAATCGCAGATCAGGCGAGAACGATCCGTATTCCTGTGCATATGATTGAAACAATTAACAAGCTGGTCCGAACTTCCAGAAGTCTTGTACAAATCAAAGGCCGTGAACCATCATCGGAAGAAATTGCCGAAAAGATGGGAATGCCGGTTTCTAAAGTAAGAAAAATTCTCAAGATTGCACAAGAACCAATTTCTCTTGAAACCCCGATTGGTGAAGAGGAAGACAGTCATCTTGGCGATTTTATTGAAGATCAAAAAGCGGTTTCGCCTTCAGATGCTGTAATCAATACTAGTTTGAAGAAAGAAATCGAAGATATATTAAAGACGTTAACACCGCGCGAAGAGATGGTAATTAAGTTACGATTCGGGATTGGCGACGGAAGCGAGCGAACTTTGGAAGAAGTCGGACAAATCTTTTCAGTAACACGCGAACGCATACGCCAGATTGAAGCCAAGGCGTTGCGGAAATTGCGACATCCATCACGTAGCAAAGTTATCAAAAATTTCTTGAACGGAAGGATTTAATAATGCTTCAGGCAGACCGCAGAATTGATTCTGCAGTCTGCCTTCCACTTTCTGGCTTCGCCCGCAATCTTTTAGGAGGGCGGGCGTCTCTGCCCGTCCAACTAGCAGCGGGCACGGAGGCCCGCGCTCCAGAAAGCGCTCGGGCCCATAGCTCAGCTGGTCAGAGCTACCGGCTCATAACCGGTTGGTCCCTGGTTCGAATCCAGGTGGGCCCACCTTACTCCTTGCTTTTCATTTCTTCACATCCAACTACATTTTCTAAGAACTCTTTACTGGTGAATATATAAATGGCCGTTGACCTAACTCCCCTAATTCAACTTCATTTTCTTGATCTTCAAATTGCAACTCTTAACTTTCGAATCTCCGGTATGCCTGGCCAAATTCAGGAACTCGATCGAAAACTGGATCGCTTCCGCAGAAATGTTCAGGAAAAAAAGGAACTTACCGCAGAAAATTCGAAGAAAAGACGAGAACTTGATAGTGACGTCAATCTAATAGAGACAAAACGAACAAAATACAAGGAACAACTAGACAGTGCAAAGACAAATAAGGAATATACAGCCCTACAACATGAGATCGATGGAGTTACACAGGCGATCCGTCAGATTGAAGATCAGATCTTAACGCTGATGGAAGAAGCAGAACAAATAAAAAGTGCACTTGATGAAGCTCAAGGTGCACTGGACCGCGAAGAGAGTGTCATCCTAAAAGACAAGAGCGTCGTTGAACAACAGGTCGAACAGCTTCGATCAGAACTACAGGCACTTCAATCCCAAAGAGATAAATGGATCCCTCAAGTTCCGGAAGAAGTTATGGAAGTGTATGATCGCGCTTCTCGCGGACGAAAAGGTGTTGCAATGGCAGAAGCAAAAAATCAAATCTGCATGGAATGCCATATGAGAATACGTCCACAATTATTTCAAGAGATTAAGAGAAATGATTCCGTGATTACTTGTGAGAGCTGCAACAGAATTCTTTTCTTCGTACAACCTCCAGCCTCAGAAAAATCCGAATTCGAATCATCCACAGAAGCGTAAACCGCAGAGACGCAAAACTCTAATTTCGCTGATATTGTTGCACGGCGCGATTATGCTCAGCTAAGGTCGCAGAAAAGTGATGAGTTCCATCATTTTTCGACACAAAATACAACTTATCGGTTGATTCCGGATACAGGGCTGCACGGATCGATTCCTCACCTGGATTTGCGATCGGACCCGGCGGCAAACCTGGCGTCACATACGTGTTATATAGCGACTCCTTTTTCAAATCTGCGTATGTAATCGTTCCTTTATACTTGTTCTCCACCCGCAAAGCATAAATGACAGTTGGATCACATTGAAGCAGCATTCCTTTTTTTAACCTGTTATGAAATACACCGCCAATTAACGGACGCTCCGATTCCTGTCCTGTTTCCTTTTCAATTAAGCTTGCAAGCGTTACAACCTGAACGACATTCATTCCAAGTTCCGCGGCACGTTTATTGAATTCAGGACTGAATCGTTTTTTGAATTCTTGAAGCATGACAATCACAACTCTTTCAGCATTGTCTTTCTTGCTCAAATAGTACGTTTCAGGAAACAAGAAGCCTTCAGAACTTGTAAGTGATGGTTCGATTTTCTTAAGTTCCGCAAGGACTGAGGTTGATTTTAAAGCCTTTTCAAAATCTGCTTTTGGAAGTCCTTCTTTTTCAAAAATCGCGCCCAAATCAAATGTACTGATGCCTTCGGGAATTGTTAAAACACGATATTGTTGTTCTCCGCGAAGCAATTTTGCATACACTTCAAAAGGCGTCATCGGACGGTCAAATACATAGTCCCCCGCTTTCAGTTGAGACTGGGTACGCTGGTAGTAGAAAATGCCTTTTAGAAGCAAGGGATGCCGAACAATTCCACGATTCGCGAGTGTACGTGTAGCGGAATCCAAAGACATGCCTGGCGGGATTGAAACAAAAACCCTTTGCTCACTGTATGCGCGGTATGGAGCATTTACGGCATACCATGCAACATAAACAACTGCGGCAACAGCGATTATTACGAGCAAGAATAAAAGAGCGAAAATGCGTTTAGTGCGTTTGGTCATCGATTGTTTAAATAATTTTGTAAGATTGAGGCGGCAGCATATGCATCGATCTTATCCCTTTTTTTATGCCAGCTTCCACGACGATCGGCCAGCCGCTCTTTAGCTTCAACAGTTGTAAGCCGTTCATCCACGAATTCAATTTGGATCTCAGATACGTGTCTTGCAAGTTTTGTTGCAAATGATCGGGTTTCTTTTGCTTGCTCCCCTTCTGTTCCATTCAAATGCAAAGGAAGTCCGATCAAGATTTTCCCCGCATCAAGTTCAGTAGCGATTTTTGCAATTTCAGCAGGAGAATCCTTAGTCCGTTGAATCGTCGAATGAGGACGTGCTATTACTTGTAAAGGATCACTGACAGCAAGCCCAATTCTTCGTTTTCCAACATCCAACGCAATTAAACGCATGTTTCAAAATAAAAGATGAAAAATAAAAAAGCAAAAACGAACTCGGCTTAATTCTTTATTTTTGATTTTTTATTTTTCATTTTTGCTTTTTGTTTGTCCAATCGACCGCAAGCTTGATCGCATAAATCATACTTCCTGGATTTGCTTTGCCTTTCCCGGCAATGTCAAAGGCAGTGCCATGATCGGGAGATGTTCGAATCAGTGGCAGCCCGAGTGTGACATTTGCACTATTTTCAAAATCTAAAAGCTTTAATGGGATCATTGCTTGATCATGGTACATTGCCAAAATTACATCCCACTTGTTCTCTTTTGCTGCGACCCGAAAAATAACTTCAGGAGCGATCGGACCATCAACTAAAATGCCTTCCGAACGCGCGCGGTTCAAGGCTGGAATAATAATTTCCTCCTCCTGCGAACCGAGAACACCTTCTTCTCCTGCATGTGGATTCAGGGCAGCAACGCCGATTCGAGGTAACTTAAAGCCAAGTTTTCTAAATTCTGAATCTAACAACTTCAAGAGTCTCAAAATATTTTGGGAATTCACTTCCTGTAAGTGCTTTTTGCAGTGGCAAATGTGTACTGAGCAAAGCTATACGGAAAGTCTTACCGGCCATTAGCATGCAGAAATTTTTTGTCCCTGTTTTCTCAGCACAAAATTCTGTCTGGCCAGGATATTTATATCCAGTTTGATGCCAGCTTATCTTTTGAATCGGTCCTGTCACGAGTCCAGCGATTCTGCCTGATTTGAATTCGCGAAACGCGTGTTCCAGATATTCAATCGATGCCGGACCTGACTGCTTCGGCCGTGGTCCGAAATAGGGCTCAGGAATGTTATCTATATCAACAATATCAAACTGTTTTTTTGGGAATGGTATCCCTAGCTTTTTTGAGTGGAAATGCAAAACTCGTGCAGATCCAAAAACGATGTAGCGAGCGCGAGGAAGTTTCCGGTTAAAGGCCTTCAGTATAATTTCGGGTCCAATACTGCCAGAATCTCCTAACGTAATACCAATTGCAGGAACTTTATCTGTCTTCGTCTTCAGAATTGTTCTCGTAAGCCGGATCTTTGTATATGTACTTAATTCTGTCCTTATAGATCAATAAATTCGGCCCATCATTGCGATGTACTTTAATTGTACGTTTATCGTACCATTCAATAATTCCGTGAATCTCTTCTCCGTCGTTTAAAGAGATAACCATCGGAGTTTTATTGTTCATCTGGCGGATAAAATAATAACTCTCCGCATTCGTTTGTTCCGGTGGTGCAGGTTTTTTTCGATTCGTTTTTGAACCGAACTGCTGCTCTTTGATCTCCGTCAAATTCGGTCTGATCAATTTCCTGTTCAAGGTCAGTATGCCTCCTTCCAGTAATCACCTACCAGTGCTTCACGAACAGAAATTTGTGAGTCGGTAAGGAAGATAAACTAGTACAGTTTTATTGGCTGTATGTTTGAGGTAAAAATTAACAAAAAAGTATCACTTTTGCAAGGTGATTACCGCAAAGACGCTAAGTTTTATTAAAGTAGCCGAGACCTGATTACTGCAAAGACGCGGAGTTTTTACTGGAGGTAGCCGAGGGATTTCATTTGTTCGACGAGCAAATCGTTAAATTCACCTGCATGTTCGATATCAACACGATCTTTTTTAATATACGATCCAACCGCCCGAACAGGAATTCGGGCCAACAATTCGGAAGGTAATACAGCTTTCAAAAGATCCTCTTTCATGGAACGCGAAATCGGAACTCCGCAAGTATAAAGAATCAGTGGTGTCACTGAGCGTTCTGGAAAAGATTGATCCTTCATCCATCCCTTTTTCCAGGCGTCACCGCCATACACGAGCACTCCACTCGAATGACCCGGCAGCGAACGGCCTGCAGACAAAATCACCATCACCCGGATATCCCCCAAGTCACCAACAATCTTTCCGATTGTTGAATCGAACCATTTGATGTGTTCTCGAAAGCGCGTTGTATAAACAAAGGCGTCCATTTGCTTCCGGTCAACAAATTCGTAATTCAAGATGTCATGACCTGGCAGATAAACTGCAGAAACACGAGTTGGACTATCAAGAATCAGAGATTCAAATACTGAAGCATAGAATCGATCGAGAGAAGGTCCATCAATTTTCGTTGACGTTTTGCCAGCGAGGGATTTGTATGCATCAAAGAGTTCAGGGGGATATGCGTCATCTTGCGGAGAGCTTGCGGAACTAATCTTGTAATAGTAACGTTCAGAAACATTCCAACCGCGCAATTTACGTGCAGGCCAGCTTCCCCACCAATTAACAATTCCTGTTTGGATCCCACTGTCCGACAAAATTTCCCAAAATGCTTTTGTGTGGCGCATATATCCAGAAACCGGTTGGCGTTGTCCGAGTCCAGCCCTGACAAGTACAGAATGAACTGCAAGTTCAAATGGAGTGACTTGCATCCATGAACTGACTCCTTCAAGACGCCGAACTTCAGGCATCAGGATCCCGTGTTCTTCCGGAGGTACACCGGTCGCAACAGTCGTCCAGGCAACGGGTGGAACACCAGCGCCTTGAAACTCCAGGGGAGCAACAAAAGATTTCGGAATCATTTTTGTAAGATTCGGCAAATCTCCTGATGCGGAAAAACGCTGCAACAAATCTAACGAAACACCATCCACACCGATTACAATCCATCGATCGGCAGTTGATAAAACCGTGACGGGAGGTTCATCGGCTTCACCCGCTGAAGACTGTTTGAGCACAATTGGAACAAGAATCAAAAGTGCAGCAAGGCACAATAAGACTTCATAGCCATGCCGCCGCCAATTCGGCAATCCAGAGGGCAAATTCGCTTCATGAAATGCAACGACGAAGCCGAGCCACGCACAGCGGGCAACGAATACACAGGAGATTAGTAGTACTATGATTATAGTAATGACGCCAACATCTGGAAGCAGCCTCAAAACACCCGAGCGGGTCCACCCCCAGTACAGGAAGTACACAAAAAAAGCCAGGCCTGTCAGGAAGCTAAAAGCCTGTCCTGCCACAAACAACTTTCGCCCACCAGCGAAGCGAAGCCACATGGAGACAACATACGTCAGCACAACTTCGAGCAACGTAAAAACCGCAACAAAAAAAATCTCGAAGTAAACAAACAGCAGAAAAATATCCAACCACTTACGCAGTAAGCTGACATTGAATAAAACGGTGCCCGCGGTCATTAGTAGGGCCGCAAGAGTCCCACTTAACAACCCAACGCGAATTCCCAACAACAATCTGTTAAAGAATTGTGAAGCTGAGCGTGTAAAGCTTCCGAGATAGAAGCGTTCGATGCGGCCGTTCAGATATCCGAAAGTTTGAAGGCGCTGGCGGACTTCTTCAAGAGATGAGGGATCCTCCTTTCGGTTGGATCCCTCTGGATCGGTATTATTTTGCTTGGGCGGTTCGTTTTTCAAGGATAACTTTTTTGATCACAACCGGTGTAGTGGGATTATCCCTCGGTCCGGTAGGTGTTACAGCAATCTTATCAACAACATCCATGCCGGATACTACGCGGCCAAAAACGGTGTATTGATTATCAAGCTGTGGCCGGTCTGCATGCATAATAAAAAATTGACACGAAGCGGTATCTACACTATCGCCGCGGCGTGCCATCGAAAGGATTCCTCTCTTATGAGGAATGCTGTTAAATTCGGCTTTCAACGTATATCCTGCATTTCCGGCGCCATCATTTGTTGGATCATCATCTTTTGAGTTTGGATCACCAGCCTGAATCATAAATCCTTTGATTACACGGTGAAATTTCACTCCATCGTAGAAGCCTTTCCGGGCAAGTGTTTTGAAGTTTTCTACATGTTTTGGGGCGGCGTTCGGAAAGAATTCCAGAGTTATGTTTCCCATAGATGTCTCCAGAACCGCAATTTCAGAGTCCGGAACTGTGAGGTCTTTTGAAAAGACGGAATTCCCTAACAGGAAAACCGCAGCAATCGCGACAACGATTGCAAGAATTTGAGTTCGCATTCGCCTATTTTCTCCTTTATTAGTAGGGGCGGCCCTTGTGGCCGCCCGCCCCTTACTAAGATATTCTTTTTATAACTCGGGCCGCCACAAGGGCGGCCCCTACGTCTATTTTTTTTCGAATGGCTGAATTTTGCAGCCAAGATAACGATAATCGGGATTCTCGCGGCTTAAGAGCTTTGGAACATAACCGCTGCCAGGTTGTATTTTACCATGAAGGTAATATTTGCCTTTGTAAGTAACAAAGCGCGATTTATAAACAGCCAGATCAAGATAGCTTGTTTCACCCGGTTTTAGCGCAAAAAATTCCTCTCGTCCAGTTACAACAGCCGAAATTCGATTTTCAACTTCGCCATTGTCAATCTTTAAATGCGTAATGACATCGGGTGAGTTTGATTCAATCACAAATTCCAATTCGGATTCGCCTCTTACCCAGATAAAATCTTTCTCTTGATAGAAATTTTGATTCAAAAAGTAAAACGTACCCCCCGGAATTTTCATTTTGTACGCCGGATCTGATGTTAAACCATGAATGCCGATGAAATCTAATTCCTGCGGTAGGTATTTAAATGGAAACGATTGTAAGTAATAGATTCTTGACGAAAGAGCACCCAATGGATTTAAGACGAGAGGTGCGGCAAAGATTGAACTGAATGACAGTATGAGAATTAGAAACCATCGCGGCCTTACCATCGGACTCATAAAAAAAACAATTGCACAAAGAAAAATCGCAAAATCATCCGTGAAGTAGGCCAGCCCTCTTCCTCTGAAGGATACAAAAGGAATAATCACAAGAACTAAAACAGAAACAGCGAGAGCCCTGTTTACAAGACGGTCGCGAACATTCCAAATCGATGCGAGCATCAAACAGAGCGCTGCCGTTGCGTAGGACATAAATCCCGCAGTTCTTCCAAATACGAACTCTGACAGGCGCTCCAGCGACGGAGGTCCGATAAGGTATTTTTCAAAGACAGGCAAAGTACTCCAAACTTGCTTAACAGGCACAACGGGAGCAGTTGCAATCCATCTCGTTTCCGAAATCGCTGACAATGGATACATCAGCCATTCAATTGCGAAAATAACGCCACACGAAACGATCAAGGTAATGACGAACTTCGGTGATTCACCGTGAAGTCCCGAAAATTTCCAGTAAGCAATAAGAAATAGACCAATGAGTAACGCCCAGGGCTGAGATGAAAATGCAATTGCTATCAATATTGCGCTCACAATGGGAAAACCCTTTAGTCCAAAATAAATTGCCGCAGTCACTACAGTGAGCAAAAAAAGATGATGTGTCGGCATTAAAAACATTACAGGAACGAGTATCAAGGTAAAGTACAAGATTGCATTGATAGCAGCCCAACGTGAATCTTCACCCGCCGGCTTGTAAAACAATGTGCCGATCCAGAAAAGGGCTCCAATACAAAACGTGTGCAGCACGAGCCATCCTGAAAAATCGAAAGCCCAGACAAATGGAACGAGAGCAAACACAAAAACTTCAGGCAAACAAAAAACTGGATATTCAAAGTAGGTGCCTTTCGAAGAAAGTACTTTTTTCAGAGTAAGCCTGAAACGATTTGGACGCTGATCGTATTTTTTGAAATATCGATCGGAATCTTGGGATGAATAGGCAAGATCCCAATCGGAAGCAATACTTCGCGCGGCATGATAGGCAGTTGTGTCGGCTTCTGGAAAGGAAGGAAGATATCTGCCGGGATCTAAAATCGCTGCGGCCGCAAGAAATGCGAACAAGGGAACGAGGAGCAGTACGATGGTTGCTTTCATGAAGGAGGCGTCAACGCCGGTATTTTAGTGCCTTCCGCACTTCTTTGTCCACGGCTTTCCTGCGCTTCACGTCCCGTTTTCCCCAAATCTTGCGCCCCTTTGCAAGCGCAATCTCCACTTTAATATGCTTCCCTTTAAAATAAAGGCGCAACGGAACAAGCGTTAAACCCTTTTCCTTTATCTTACCCATCAGCCGGCTGATTTCACGTTGATGAAGCAATAGTCTCCTGGTTCGCAAAGGCTCATGATTAAACTGATGTGCAAAGTTATAGGGCGAAATATGACAGTTTAGTAGAGTAGCTTCCTCGTTTTTGATCAATGCATATGAATCCTTCAAATTTACTTTTCCATCGCGGATCGATTTTACTTCTGAGCCTAAAAGCACAATACCGGCTTCATACTTTTCCAGAATGTCATAATCGGAAAACGCCTTCCGATTCGTAGCGATGGTCTTTTCAGATAGTGATGTCATAATTCAAAGGTAATAGGCCTGAACAAATTGATTTTCCAGAAGGGGTTCTGTTATCATGAGACATATTATTACGAGAAAAAATCAGTTTGCAATGTGAACCGGTTTCTCCTGCCTGCCGGACACGATTTGGGCAAACTGGCTCAAGGTAAAAGGTAGTCGAACAACCATGGTTTTCTTTAACTACGCGACACTGCAGATGGCCGCTAAGATCGTATATTACGGTCCTGGCCTTTGCGGGAAAACAACCAATCTGCAGTATATCTATCAAAAGACTTCCCCGAAATCCCGTGGCGAAATGGTCAGCCTCGAAACTGAAACCGATCGTACTCTATTCTTCGATTTACTTCCGCTTGATGTTGGAAATATTGCTGGATTCAAAACCCGCTTTCAGTTGTATACAGTGCCAGGTCAGGTCTTTTATAACAATACACGGAAACTTGTTTTACGTGGTGTAGATGGAATCGTATTTGTCGCGGATTCGCAAGAACCAATGTTCGAAGCCAATTTGGAAAGTTACAAAAATCTTGAAGAGAATATTGCAGAACTTGGCTTGAAACTTGAAGATATTCCGATGGTATTTCAATACAACAAAAGGGATCTCAAAAATGTAGCATCGATTGATGAAATGAACCGCGTTTTGAACGAGCGCAATATTCCGTGGTTTGAAGCATCAGCACTGATTGGAGATGGTGTTTTTGAGACTTTAAAAGGAATTTCAAAAGCCACTTTAATCATGCTTCGCAGGAAAGCTTTAGGCGAGGAAAAACCGAAGATCCCCGATATTGCGGTTCGCGCGATGGATCGTCCAATCACTCCGCCTCCAGTGATGGCTGAACATCGTCAACCCACTCCACAACCTCCGATAGAACCCGAAGCAGATATTTCTCAAGAAATCTCAGATGAAGTAGGAGCATTATTGGATGCTGCTGAACAAAATTCTTTGCCAATTTCTGAGGAAGAAGTTGGGATTCCGACAGCCGCTGAAATTGCCCGCGAAACGGTTGAATTTGCTCAAGTGGCGGTTCCAGTCACTCAGCCAGAAGTCAAAAAGATTTCTGTTCGGTCATCCGACATTGCATCTCAGCTCGATGCCCTGAGAGAACTTCATACAGGTAAGGCGGGCGCATATGCAACCACAAGAGAAATAAAAAAGGCAAAAGACTCGACCGAAGATGTTTTGAATGAACTTTTGGAAGCTTCAAAAGGCAAAGAACGAAGGATAACTAAGAAATTAAAAATTCGTCTCGATCCTTCGGAAATTGATATTGTTAAAAATCTGTCTTTGGATTTTCATCTTACCGGGGAAAATTTCCACAAGAAGTTCAGCAATGCTTTAAGCATGAATGTTGAAGGCAAAACGAATCCTAAAAAAATTACACTCGAAATAAATCTTGAGATTTTGAAGAAGTAGTAACCCGCCCCGATCAAATAGAATTAATTAATAGCCCCCGGCGTGAGCCGGGGGTTAACTGTTTATGCAATGATTTTAGCCCGCCAAAGGCGGGCGTAAGAGTATTCATTGGAATGGTCTTTCGCCCGCATGAAGCGGGCTAGTTCATTTGTCCAATCATTTACCCCCGGCTCACGCCGGGGGCTAGCGAAGCAAATGATCAGCTATTTCTTGAGATTTTGAAGAAGTAGGGGCGGGTCTCAGACCCGCCCGGGTTCAAGTGTCGCAAACAGACGGGCGGGTCTGAGACCCGCCCCTACTTCTTGCCCAAATATAAACAGTACACACGCAAGCCTAGTTCGCGAGTATCTCCGTTTTCGCCGTCTGTCGACGGTGAAAATGTCCGATCTACCTCCAACTTTACATCTATTTCGCTATCCGTTCCTAAAGTTGCCTCGGAAATTTCAAGTTTCTTTGCAAATGTCTCTGCACTTTCGACCTCGAACTGATCGATTTGTTTATCCTTAAGAAAAATCGTGATGCGTTGTGGTGTTTGAAAACGATGACGTTCGCTTTCCGCTTTCAAATACAAGAATGAGTTTGTTCGAGGATTTGGAATTCGCGCTACAGCCGTTTTCCCGATCCATCGCCAGTGATACCAATCATCATTGGGAGCGCGTTCAAGGTTGTACCAACCTGATACGTACTGCACTTTATTGTCCGGCACAGGTTTCAAAATCTTGATATTGCCCACAGCATACGAACGATCGCTTAATTGTCTGGCATTCAATACAAATCGTTCACCTTTACCGGACGGAGTGTACATCCCAAGTTGGACTGTATATTCGCCTGCCGGAATATTTTCCGGAAGAAAATAAGTCCTTACGTACGAATAGCTTCTTCCAGGTGCCCATTGATTTGTCCGCGAAGGCGGATTGTGATCATCAACAAATCGAATTTTGCCTGAAGGATCCAAAAAATGTACGAAGACGATTAAATCTTTTTTAAGGCCAGGAAAATCGGAACTTGTCTTGAAAGAATAAATCACTTCGACAGGTGTTCCCATTTCTGCGGAAGTTCTATTGAAACTTACACTAGGTGTGATGTGCGCTTTTGGACGCGTTGCATCACAAGAAACAATAAGAGGCAGAAACAGTACGACTACAGGAATGAAGAACCTGTAGGAGTTTCTAGTCAGCTGCTTTGCCGAGATAGAGCTCATAAACCCGAATTCCGAGCTCGCGAGTATCAGCTGAGATTTTATCTTCAGCAGGTTTGAAAGTTTTATCTACTTCCACTTTTACTTCAAGCATTTTTCCATTACCCAGCTTACTTTGCTCGATCGGATATTTTTTGAGAAATGGCTGATTGCTTGTAATCGGAAAACTATCGATCACTGTCTCGCCGATTTTCAGAGTAACCACTTGCGGATCCTTTGCAAAACGATCAATGTTTCCGTCCGCTTTGAAGTAAAGTAAAGCATTCGAATTAGGATTTCGAACTTTTAAAACGGCTTCTTTCTTGGTCCATTTCCATTGAGTGTTAATATCGTTCGGCACGGTTTCAGGATCATACCAACCCCGTACCCATTGAAACACTGGTTCAGCTGGTGGAATTTCAACTAACAAAGTCCCCATGCTGTAGGCGCGATCATCCAGGGGTTTTGCTTCAAGCACCACGCGTTCTTCTTTATCAGGTGCATATAAACCCATGGAAATTGTGTATTCGCCTGCAGGAATGTTTTTTGGAATGAACAATGTTCGCGAATAATGATAATTGCCGCCTGGTCTCCATTGACTGGTCTGAATGGAGGGCTGATGATCATCCTGGAAACGGATCACCTTTTTTGGATCCAGGAAGTGGCAAAATACCCAGAGATCTTTATTCAGCGCAATGTAGTCTTTTTTTGTCGAAAAGGCGTATGTGACCTCAATCGGTGTTCCCATTTCTGCAGATTTTTTGTTGATCTGAAGTTTTGGAACGATGGTAGCTTGCGGTCTGTTACAAGATGGCAACACAAAAACTGTTGCCAGTATTAGAGCAAATAATGGAATCAGGGGACGACGCACTTTACTTCCTCCTCGGGAACCCCAAAATGAAACAGCATATGCTATAGCAACCCGGCATCAACTGTCAACGCATGACAAGTGGGACGGGTCTAAGACCCGCCCGATGAAATTGCTTTTTTAATCCCGTTCTTCTGGTTCGATCTGTAGATTTATCTTTTCTGTGCCCCGCAATACGCAGAGATCCGATTTTCTGCCGGCATGATCGATTGTGAGCCGGCGATGAAGTTCATCAATTCCGGCCACCGCAATGTCATTGAAACTGAGAATGACATCCCCTTCCCGCAAACCAGATTTTTGCGCGGGGCTATTTTGGTCGATTGAAACCACAAGGATTCCACTTTCCTGGGTTAGGTGATGAAAACGCATAATCTGCCTGTGGAGCGGAACATCTTGACCGGCAACTCCAATAAAACTTCGGCGGATCCGTCCATCCTTGATCAACTGTCCTGCAACATATTTTGCTGTGTTAATTGCGATTGCAAAACAGATTCCCTGTGCAGGCAAAATGACTGCAGTATTGACTCCGATTACTTCACCATTTGAATTTACCAGAGGTCCACCCGAATTTCCGGGGTTCAATGCTGCATCCGTTTGCAAAACGCTATCGATCAACCTGCCGGATTGAGAACGCAAGGAGCGTCCCAAAGCACTGATAACACCTGCCGTAACTGTACATTGAAATCCATAAGGATTACCGATCGCAATCGCAAGCTGTCCAACTTTAACGGTATGAGAATCTCCAAGGTCGGCTGAAACCAGTCCTGAACCCAGAATCCGAATCACAGCAAGATCTGTATGGGGATCATCACCAACAGGTTCTGCATTAAAGCGTCTTCCATCAGGCAACAGAACATTCATCCTGGTTGCATCATGAACTACATGGCTATTAGTCAAAATAAATCCATCGGGTGTAAACAAAAAACCTGACCCGCTTCCCTGGGCATCCCGAGGTCCTCTTCGCGAATTCGACCGCTGCTGCACATCAATTTTAGCAACAGCAGGACTCACTTTTTCGGCGGCTCCAATAACAGCCCGCGAATAGGCATCAAGGAGATTAGCATCAGGATTCCCAGACACACCTTGATATGTGCCTTCTTCAAATTCTGCTTTTTCATGTTTAACAAAGCGAAGCACTTTACTCATATAAAGTCTCCTTTTCCTGTGCGATCATAAATATAAACATGTACACAATCTTTAACCACAAAGGCACGGAGAGAACCCTGATTGTTTTACTTCTTCTTACCTTTCTTGTTCTCAGCGCAAATGCAGGAAAGCTATCGCTTCTATCTCTGGATGACTGTTTTTACGCTAGAAAAGGCGTTGAAATGGGACGCAGTGGAAGATTCTTCACCGTTACCTGGAATTACAAAGCAACTTTCCAAAACCCGCCATTGCAATTCTGGATTTTGGGAAAGTCATTTCAACTCTTTGGAGAAAACGATTTTGCTGCACGTCTTCCCTCGATTTTAATGGCGCTGGGGATTTTGTTTTTCACATATAAAACGGCTCGGCATCTAACTTCACCGAATGTGGCGTTGACAGCTGTTGCTTTATTGTTGATCACACCTCATTTTTTGAGCAATGGCAGACGCTGCATGCTCGAAATTCCGCTTACGTTTTGGATTTCAATATCCTTCTTTATTTTTCTTAAAGCTCTTCAACGCCCTAAACTCTATGCATTGCTTGCCTTGCCTATAGGCGCGGCTCTGCTCACAAAAAGCCTTCTTGGATTGCTGCCAATTCCGGTGTTTTTGATTGCTGCCATATTCAATGCGGATATCAAACGAGCACTAACTCAAAGCTGGTTTTGGATCGGAATTGTTGGAGGAATTTTGATTGGCGCAATATGGCCAATTCATGAGTTCAGTCGATTTGGCTTCGAAGCTTTGCGCGAACATTACCTTGGAGAGATTTTTTCCCGGTCGGTCCGTGAAATACCTTTCTATAAGTTAATTCTTGGATATCCACTCATTCTTTTTAGTGTTTTTCTCCCAGTTGCTCTTCTTGCGATTCCGGGACTCATCAAAATATTTCGAGAACGCGGAGTCCGAATGCTATTTTGATTTTCGTCTGGATTCTACTTCCATTGATTGGTTACAGCTTTTCGAGTGCACGTTCGAGCCGTTATATTTTTCCAATCCTTCCAGCGCTTGCGATTGCTGGCGCTTACTGGTTGGAATCACAATTTCCGCGGGCGTGCTCAGTTCTATATAAGGTCGCCGTTCCGATCTTCTTGATTGCGCTGGCTACACTCATTTGGGTTTCGCCAGAAACAATATTGAAAGATGAAAACAAGTTGTTGAAAACGAACCATCAATTTGTCCGCAAGGCTATACCCGAATTGGAACCGGCTCCATATGTCGGAGCACGCTATTGGTCTATTGCAAATCCGTTGATGTATTACGCTGAAAGACAGCTGGCAATTCCAGCAAACTCTTCGGATGCAGTTGCGCAAGCACGGACGGGATCTGGATATTTGATTGCTGATTCACAACACGTTCACGAAGTTCAAAACGTGGCGCGATGTGAAGTTATTTTTGCAGAGCTTTCATGGTCCCTGCTTCGTCTACAGTGAAATGTTAGGGACTAGTCGCTTCATTCTGCAAAACTAACTTGGCGTCTTGGCGACATGGCGGTTGAGTTAGGTTGCTATTCGAAGTCCTTCATGACCCAGATGTCCCCTCCTTGTGGCTGGAACTTATCAAACAGGATCCATTTGCCGTCAGGCGACCAAACTGGATAATCGATTCGGATCTCCGGATCATCAAACTCAAAAACCATTCGCGGCTTTCCTTCGTTTACATTGGAAATCCACATCCGTTTATGTCCGATCACATCCAGGATCATCGATTGATCTGGCGAAAAAGAAATATGTGAACCGCCGGATATTTCTCCGATATCAACAGGTGACCCACCTTTCACCGAAACTTTAACCACGGAATTTTTACCAGAGGATGATCTGAAAAAGATAAATTCACCGTCATGTGACCATCGCATGAAATGACCACGACTTCCTGTGTTTGTAATACGGCGTGGATCACTACCGTCTGCATTCATCACCCACAATTCGAATCGACCACCCAAATCGGATTGGAATGCGATTTTGCTCCCGTCGGGTGAAAAGAACGGATTGATTTCAATGGAGTCGCTTTTTGTAAGTTGTGTTAACCCCTTTCCATTGGAGTCCATTTTCCAGATATCGGAATTCCCGCTGCGTGATGAAAAAAAGGTGATTGCGTTGCCATCAGGAGACCACGTCGCTTGATAGTCGCCTCCTGGACCTTTCGTCAATTGTCGAATTGAAGAATCATCCATTGAATAGATCCAGATATTCATATTTGTATCGCGGTCGGAATTGAATGCAATCTTTTTCCCATCCGGCGACCAGGAGCCGCGGCTATCTTCACGAGTTGAAGAAATCACATCAACCGTTTTTCCTTCAGCCACTCCATTTATCAATGAACCCGGCAAGAGACAGAGATCAGCATTCTGGCGCAAAATCGTAAACGCGATTTGTTTTCCATCCGCAGAAACTGCAAGCTGAACATCCTGGCCCGCACCTGTTGTTAGCTGTTGTGGCTGAGCTTTCGCATTTGGAGCCATACGCCAGACATTCCATCCACCGCTTCGGTCCGAAGTAAAGTAAATGAAATTGCCGGACCAAACCGGATTAATATCAGTAAAAAGATCATCGGTAATTATTTCTACGGTTTTGGTACTTATATCGACGGTCTTGAGATCAAACGTTGTTCGTTCGATTGATTGGAAGACAATCTTTTTGCCATCAGTCGACCATCGCGGGATGACATGACTAACAGCTTCCGACACATCTGAAGTGATTTGCTGTGGATTTAAACCCAGGCTGTTTACGATCCAGATTCGTCGCGGGCCTGCCCAGGATGCGTCAATTGCAATCCATTTTCCATCAGGAGAGAAAGATGGATTAAATGCGTTTTCTAAAACCAATTGTTCTTTTTTTGTTTTGAAATCGTATCGCCAGATGTTACCGTCTGAATATTCTCCAAAAACATCGCCGAGTTCGAGTTTGCCATTGGGCTGATTGGACCGGACAAAAAGAATTGAATCTCCATCTGTAGACCAGGCTGATTGAATGTCATCAGCAGAAACACTTGTCAATTGAGTCTCAGTTCCACTTTCAAGATCTTTCACAAAAAGTTTCTTGAAACCATGCGCCTCACCGCTAAATGCCAATCGCTTTCCATCAGGAGACCATGCCGGAAACTCTTCCAATCCTGTTGCACTTGTAACCTGTGCTAAAACAGGACGATTCACTTTCGGAATTTCCAACGCCGGAGATTTTTGTTCAGAAATTTTCGAACCTTTATTTCGCATTACAAAGAACAAACCTGCAGCAACCGCAATGAGTGCCAGGATCGCGAACATACCCATTTTTTTCTTTGGTGCAGGCTCTTTAATAATTACGGTGGATGGATGCCGAACTTCTTCAATTTCGATCCTCGCATCACCAGCGTCTCTCAATCTGTGATGCAAATCCTTTTGAAGACATCGCACTAGAAGCTCCCGAATTTTGAGCGGGGTTGAATCAGGAAGCTTAGACCAATCGGGTTCGCCCTGCAGAATTGTTGCGATCACATCCGATACGGTTTCACCCCGAAACGGCTTTTGTCCGGAGAGGAGCTCAAACAAAACACAACCGAAAGACCAGATATCAGTTTCTTTGTCGAGACTCTTTCCGCGAGCTTGTTCGGGGCTCATATACGCGACAGTTCCCATAATTATCCCCTGGCGCGTTTCATCAGCCGCGAATGTTGCAATGCTAGAATGATCTGAAGAATCCGAAGCAACCATTTTCGCAAGGCCAAAATCGAGAACCTTTACTTTACCTTCCGGTGTGATTTTTATGTTTGCAGGTTTTAGATCTCTGTGAATGATTCCTTTTGCATGAGCTGCTTCAAGAGCTGCAGCAATCTGATATCCGATCGATAGCACCTCTTTTACGGAAACAGGACCGGCTGTTACAATCTCGGCTAAAGTCTGACCCGGAACAAGTTCAAGAACCAGATAACTCTGCCCGTCATCGGAATCTTCCAAACTATAAATTGCGGCGATGTTTGGATGATTCAGGGAAGCAAGGATTCGTGCTTCACGTTGAAATCGCGACAGCCTTTCTTTATCGCTGGAAAAGACGTCTGAAAGCACTTTGATTGCAACGTCGCGATGCAGTTTTGTATCGCGTGCGAGATACACCTCCCCCATTCCTCCCGATCCGAGAGCACTTAAAATTTCGTATGCTCCTAACTTCGTCCCTTTTGCCAATGACATGCGCTTAATCTCACCATAAAAGTATCTAGAACTCAAAGGTTTCTGCGGCAGCAAACGTTACGGAAAGACTAAGTTTGTCCCTGTCACTTACTTATGATGAAATGATACCTATGGGGAAGACACTAACGGAGAAGCTTCTTGGAATGCATTCGCCTGCTCAAGATGTTTCAGCCGGTGATTGGATTGTTGCCACCGTTGATCTCGCGCTTGCAACAGACGTCTCGGCTGCCATGTGCATTGATGCCTTCAAAAAGATTGGGGCTGAAGATGTTTTCAACCGCGAACGGCTCATCCTTGTTAATGACCATTTTGTTCCCGCAAAAGATATTCAATCAGCAGGACTTTCCAAAACAATGCGTGAGTTTGCGAAGCAGTTTGGAATTTCGAATTATTTTGAAGTGGGAAGATCCGGAATTTCGCATTCATTGTTGCCAGAATTAGGGCTCGTTCTTCCTGGTGATCTTTTGCTTGGAGCTGATTCACATACATGTACCGCTGGTGCTGTCGGAGCATTCGCAACAGGTATGGGTGCAACCAGTATTGGAGTCGTTTGGGCTCTTGGCGAAACATGGCTAAGAGTTCCGGAGTCAATCAAAGTTTTGTATAACGGCAGGCCTCCGGATTGGATTGTAGGAAAAGATCTAATTCTGAAGTTGATTCAAGATCTCGGCGTCGATGGAGGAAACTACACAGCTCTGGAATTTGGTGGAACTGCAATGCCATATTTGAAAATGTCAGATCGAATGACACTCTGCAATATGGCAGTGGAAGCCGGATGCAAAAGCGGTATCGTCCCTGCTGATGAGATTACTGAGGAATACGTTGCCAGTCGCGCAAAGAGAGAATACAAAATTGTGAAAGCGGATTCTGATGCGACTTATAAAAGAGTCATTGAGTACGATGTTTCCAAGATGAGTCCACTTGTTGCGTGTCCTTATCTGCCATCAAACGTAAAAACTGCGCAGGATCTCGCAAAAGAAAATATTCGAATCAACCAGGTAATGATCGGATCATGCACAAACGGCTCAATCGATGACATGCGAATGGCTCATCAGATTTTGAAAGGACATACTGTTCATCCGGATGTTCGATTGATTGTGATTCCTGCCACACAAATTGTGTATTTGCAGGCTTTGCGTGAAGGAATTCTAGATGACTTTGTCACAGCAGGCGCCGTAGTGAGTACTTCAACCTGCGGGCCGTGTCTTGGCGGTCACATGGGAGTGTTGGGGAATGATGAAGTATCTCTTGCAACGACTAGCCGAAACTTTGCAGGCCGTATGGGCGCACAAACAAGCAGATCTTATCTTGCAAATCCTGCTGTAGCAGCCGCTACTGCAATTCTGGGACGAGTTGCTGACCCTCGCGAAATCACTTAGCATAGAGAATTGTTAACAGCTTTTTGATATATATTCAGTTTGTAGGCTTCTTTTTTATCCCCGTTCACTATTTTGGTATACATCAATCGATTTAGCCGGACGGAATCAACTAAACTGAGGCCGGGCTGACTCCAGGAACTGTGATGGAAAGTTTCGGAGGTTCGTCGGCCGGCCGTTACCAAGAAAGTCAGCTTTGCTGCCAACTTTCATCTCTATGGAGGTTCCATGGTTACACTCAACGATGCAAGGAGAGTTATTGCTGCCGCCGAAAAGAAGGCTGCCGAAATCGGTCAGCCCATGAACATAGCTGTTGCCGATGCAGGAGGAAATTTAGTTGCTCACGTTCGCATGGATGGAGCCTGGATTGGCAGTATTGATATTTCGATGAAGAAAGCATTCACTTCCCGTGCCTTCGATATTGCCACTAAAGATCTGGCGGAACATTCTCAATCCGGTGGTCAATTTTTTGGAATTCATGCGTCTAACAATGGCCGAATCATGATCTTCGCAGGCGGGATTCCGCTCAAACGAGAAGGTAAGGTGATTGGCGCGATTGGCGTCAGTGGTGGTTCCGGTGCACAAGACCATGCGGTCGCGGAAGCGGGAGCAGCAGCCTTTTAGATTTTTAGAACAGGAGGAATGAAAGTATGCCAAGTAATCGTGGTGTTGCATACATGGGCACGGGGGAGGTCGAGGTTCAAAACATCGACTATCCAAAATTAGTCAGCCCGAATGGTAAGAAGGCAGAACATGGAGTTCTGCTTAAGATTGTTGCGACAAATATTTGTGGAAGCGATCAGCATATGGTAAGAGGTCGCACGACTGCTCCCAAAGGATTGATTTTAGGACACGAGATCACAGGCGAAGTGATTGAGACAGGGAACGATGTGGAATTCATTAAGAAAGGAGACCTGGTCTCGGTTCCGTTTAATATCGCCTGCGGACGGTGCCGCAACTGTAAGGAGCGGGCCACCGGAATTTGTTTGAGCATAAATCCGTCGCGTCCAGGCGGCGCCTATGGCTATGTAGATATGGGCGGATGGATTGGAGGTCAAGCAGAGTACGTGATGGTACCGTATGCAGATTTCAATCTGCTGAAATTTCCCAACAAAGATCAGGCGATGGAGAAGATTCGTGATTTAACTTGTTTATCAGACATTCTGCCTACAGGTTATCATGGCGCCGTTAGTGCAGGTGTTGGCACCGGCTCGATCGTGTATATCGCGGGAGCTGGTCCAGTTGGTCTTGCTTGCGCAGCGTCCTGCCATCTGTTGGGAGCCGCGTGTGTGATTGTGGGTGATCTAAATTCGGAACGTCTCGCTCAGGCGAAAAGCTTCGGCTGCGAAACAATTGATGTTTCCAAAAGCGCGACCATACCAGAACAAATCGAAGCCATCGTCGGACAACCCGAAGTGGATTGTGCTGTTGATTGTGTCGGTTTTGAAGCACGTGGTCATGGCGCAGAAGCCATCAAAGAAGCGCCTGCAACAGTATTAAATTCTCTCATGAGCATTACACGGGCAGGAGGAGGCGTCGGGATACCTGGTCTGTATGTAACCGAAGATCCTGGTGGTGTTGATAAAAATGCTCAGACTGGAAATCTCAGTTTACGTCTCGGTTTGGGTTGGGCCAAATCGCATTACTTCATCACAGGACAAACTCCCGTAATGAAGTACAACAGGCAACTGATGCAAGCTATTCTCTATGACAAGATTCAGATCGCTAAAGCTGTCAATGTTACGGTTGTACCACTGGACGATGCTCCGAAAGGGTATCAAGATTTTGACAAAGGAGCAGCCAAGAAATTTGTTATTGATCCGCATGGCAGTTTAAAGAAGTCAGCGTGAAACGATCTGAAAATGAGACCACGAAAATCACGATGAAACACGAAGTTTTTTTTCGTGTTGTTCGTGTCCTGCTTTGAAAATCGCTAGCCCCCGGCGTAAGCCGGGGGTAAACGGACTCAGTGTCTCTGCGGTTACTTTTTGATCTCAAGGCGTTTCATCATCTTTCTCAAACCAAAAGTGGTGAGCTTTAAATGAGCTGCAGCCTTCTTAATATTTCCATCATGGAGCGTCAGTGTATGTGAAATCATTTTCCTGGTGATGTTGTGAAGCGTCTCTCTTAAATCAAATGGGTTGTTACCGAACGCGTTATCGAATGAATCGACATCTGATGGTTCTTTAGATTGAAGAATTTTTTCAGGAATTAAATGGATGTCCAATAACTCTCCAGGATGAGCCAAAACGACCATCGATCTCAGAATATTAATAAGTTCCCGGGTATTGCCTGGAAAAGAATAATGAAACAGCAGAGACATCAATCGCGAACTGATTCCTGGAAATCGCTTGTTTTCATTACTGGCAATTTGGTGAAGCAGAGTGGGGATGATCACTTCTAAATCTTCCCTCCGTTCTCGCAAAGGTGGTATGTAAATCTCAACAGTTCCCAGCCGGTGATATAAATCTTCACGCAATTGATGCGTTCGAATTAGTTCTTCCGGAGATAGATTTGTGGCCGAGATGATCCGGAAGTTAACATTTAGGGGGCGGTTTTCACCTAATGGAGTTACTGATTTCTCTTCAACCACTCTCAAGATTTTTGCCTGAAGGTCATAAGGAAATGAACTTAACTCATCCAGAAATAGAGTTCCTTTGTCAGCCAGCGCCATCTTTCCTTTTCTCTGATTAACATTGGTTGCAACTTTTTCGCCGATTCCGAAAAGTTCAGATTCTGCTAGATCTGCTGGAATCGCTGCGCAATTAATAGCCACAAATGGTTCCGTAGCTCTTTTGCTTGATAGATGCAGCATTTTCGCCAGCATTTCTTTTCCCGTTCCTGTTTCGCCAACCAGCAGTACGTTTGCGTCACTTTCACAAATCGAATCTATTTTTCTATAGATATCAACCATTTCAGACGACTTGCACATTACCATTCCGTCAGGTATTACTAATCGGGTAAAAGAGTAAACTGGCTGGTAACCTTCTAAAGGAACCATTCCTACCTTTTCTGTTTTCCTTCGGTCTTCAGCAGATTGACCTGATGAAGTTGTCTCAATAGGCCGGAACTCTTGTTCAGAAGCTTCAACGTGAATCACTACGTTTCCAGCTTGAATCGTGTCTTTCGGACGAATGATTGATTCTGTGATTTTCTGTCCATTTAAAAGCGTTCCATTCGTACTCTCCAAATCACGGACATACCACTCACCTTTTTTCCGTTTAAGAGAAAAATGCTGTCTGGAAATTCCTTTATATGGAAGATAAATAGCATTCTCAGGAAGAGATCCCGCGATAAGTTCGTTTGAAGTTTCAGGTAATGGAAATGCGATCGGTCTTTCGGTAGAGCCTGTTACCAGTTTGATCACACAATGTTTTTACCACTTTTTTGTGATAAAAAGTAAACAGTCTAAGCGGGATATGGACAAGAAAGGTCATCCTTCTGACCGAACTACCGTCGTTCTAGGCCCTGATGTCGACAGGGCTCCTGTCAAATATGAATTCGCCAATCTGTCCTTTGATCAATGGGACCGCTACAAAGTTCTGGACACTCTTGGGTCTGGAGGGACAGCAGTCGTTTACAAAGCCTTTGATGCTGTCTTGAATCGGCACGTCGCGCTGAAGTTTCTTCTAGGCGACGATGCTGTTGAAGAGAAGCGTCTCCTGCAGGAAGCGCGTGCACAAGCACAAATTGAGCATGATCACATTTGTAAGATCTATGAAATAGGAACTTTTTCCGGCAAACAGTATATTGCGATGCAGTTTATCGATGGTGAAAGTTTGGAGAAGGCTGCGACAAAAATGACTGTTGAAGAAAGATGCCGGATGATTCAACAAGTGAGTGAAGCAGTTCATGCGGCGCACCGTCTTGGCATTATCCACCGCGATCTCAAGCCGGGAAACATTATGGTAGAACGATCAGAATCCGGTTGGCGTCCGTATGTTTTGGATTTTGGATTAGCCCGGCAAATTGCACTTCCAGGTACAACGATGAATGGATTGGTCGTAGGAACCCCATCGTATATGTCTCCTGAGCAAGCGTGGGGAAATTCGGAATCATTAGATCGAAGATCGGATGTGTACAGCCTGGGAGCGACAATGTACCGAATTTTCGCAGGCCGTCCACCTTTTGATGGAAAGACGATTGAAGTTGTTTTTGATTTAGCGAACAAAGATCCGATGCCTCTCCGAAAAATTACGCCACAAGTTCCACCCGATGTTGAAACGATTGTTATGAAATGCCTTGAGAGAGAGCCGGATCGGCGTTACGATTCCGCGCGTGCTGTCGCGGAAGAAATAAAACGATATTTGGATGGCGATCCGATCCTGGCTCGTCCGCCTGATTTGCTTTACAAATTAGGACGTAAAGCAAAGAAGCATAAAGTCATCGTAGCCGTTGTCGCAACAGCCCTGGCAGCGATTGTTCTCTCTACAATCATTTTTGTTGTAGAAGTGATGAATCAGCGCAACCGGGCTGAAGAAGCAAGACGTGTTGCCGAACATGAAGCCGCTCGCGCCAATGCAGTTAAAGAATTTTTGCAAACGACATTAACTTCGGCTGATCCTTTTGGAGATCAGGGACGCGATATCACACTTGTTGAAGCTGTACAGGCTGCATCCAAACGTATTGAGGAAAAGCTAAAAAACCAGCCGGAAATTGAAGCCGAAGTTCGCAACACAATTGGTGTCACCTTTCTTGATCTCGGCCGCCATGATGAAGCTGAGCAGCAACTCAAGAAAGCACTTGAAATTTGGACGCGGTTAAAGGCGACCAATAATCAGTATTATGCGTCAACGCTTGACCACCTGGGAACGCTTTATCAGGAAAAAGGAATGATGAACGATTCTGAAAAAGCGTTTCGTCAATCATTAGCATTACGGAAAAATTTATTCAAAAAAGATAATGCCCAAGTCGCGCAGAGTTTGAATAATCTTGCTGTGTTGCTTCGTGACAAAGGACAAATTGATGAAGCTGAGCGGCTGCATCGCGAAGCCTTGGAAATGCGCAAAAGAATATTTGGTCCGGAACACGAAGAAGTTGCAACAAGCTTAAATAATCTCGGGGGAATTCTTGTTAGTAAGAATGATTATGCGGGGGCGGAATCTATCTTCCGTGAAGTACTACGTCTGGATCAAAAAAGATATGGAGAAGATCATCCCAATGTGGCGTTAAGCCTGAATAATCTCGCAATTGTGCTTCAACGCGGCGGCCAGCTTGATGAAGCGGAATCCTTGATTCGAAAAACTCTAGCGATGAACGAAAGACTCCTTGGCAAGGAACATCCACTTACAGCGAATAGCTTGAATAATCTTGGCAGAGTTCTACTTGCAAAGGGAAATTTGGAAGAGGCAGAAAGCACTTTTCGAACCAGTCTTTCCATCAGGCAAAAAATTTTGCCTGCGAATCATCCTCATTTAGCACTCACTATGAATAATCTTGCGCAAACTCTACAACAAAAAAGTGAGCCTGTGAAAGCGGAAACTTTCTTCCGTGAATCGTTAGCAATTTTAATAAAGTCCGATTTTGATCCTTCCTATCGCGCCAGTGTCAAAAGCAATCTCGGTGAATGTTTGATGAGTATGAATCGTTTTCAAGAAGCAGAGAAAATGCTGAATGAAGGTCACGCTGAATTGCTGGCTTTAAACGGGGAAAGTAATCCCGAAACTCAATTGGCCGCAAAAAGAATTCAGGAATTCAAGTCGAAAAAGCCCACTCAATAGAAATAACAACGCTGGGACAAATGTTGCTTGACCAGGCAATCTTTGTCTCTTGCGTAACTCAACAACTCCATCTTCCACGTCAATAACTTTCTTTTAGAACAATTGGCACAACGGTTGCTCTGGGAAGAATTGAAACAGGAATTAACTTGGGAAACGGTAGGAAGGAGAACGAAATGATTACTCTGGTAGTAGACTGCAGTTCAAGACCAATTGCGCTGCCCTTGATGGACACTTCCAACGAAATGACCGCCGGATCTTTACCCGAAAATGCGATTTATTTGCCGTTTAAGGGAATTTCCCGGCAGCATTTTTCATTGTTCAAGAAAAATGATTCGTGGTGGGTTCGCGATTTAGGAAGCACAAATGGCACGGCACTAAATGGCAAAACCATCATTGAGTCTCCAATTCGCCACGGTGACTTCATACAAGCAGGAACCCTAAGAATCAAGGTTGAATCATCGGATGATGAGATTCAATCAATTCAGCCAATCATCGAAATGACAATCCCGGATCAATCTCAATCAACAGATCGAGTCACTGTAATTCCGGTAAGAGACGCAGAGCCAATTTATTCTTTTTCGAATTTAGTGTTCCCTGAAGGCTTAATTCCATGCAAGTCATCATCAATGTTGGAGATTTATCAAAAAATTCACTCAATCTGCAAAAGCGATACGAACGTTATGCTTGTAGGTGAAACCGGCACAGGAAAAGAAATGATGGCTACAATGATTCATCATTCAAGCAACAGAGCCAACAAGCCTTTTGTTGCAATTAATTGTGCAGCGATCCCTCAGGATTTGGCTGAAACTGAGCTTTTTGGAATCGGTGAAAAAGTTGCCACCAATGTAAATCAAAGAAAAGGAAAAATGATGTTAGCGGATCAAGGCACACTTTTTCTTGATGAATTAAGCGCCTTTCCCTATCCATTGCAGGCAAAAGTACTCAGAGCAGTTCAAGATAAGTGCATCACACCGGTTGGTGAGAATCGATCGATCCCAGTTGATTTTCGGTTAATCTCGGCAACGAATCAGGAACCATCCGAATTGATCCGCGATCAAAAACTTCGTGAAGATTTATACCACCGGCTCGCAACTGTGGAGATTGATTTACCACCGTTACGCGAAAGAAGTGAGGATGTTGAAGTCTTGATCCCTGCTCTGCTGTATCAAATATCAAAGAAGGAAAATAAGCGGCTTTCCGGCATCAGCAATAAATTAATGAACTCACTCAAACAGTATCCTTACCCGGGAAATACCAGGGAGCTGATTAACATCCTTCGATCAATGGTAGCTCTCGCGCATCCCGGTGAGATTCTGGATGTTCATCTATTACCAGAAAAGATGTCGGCAACAGAACGGCGATCAGATTCTGTCTTACTAGCACCAAAAGCGTTTGGCGAGACTCCCCATGATATTAACGAAACGTTAAATAGCGTCAGGACCGAATTGATTTTTCAGGCTTTAAAACTTTATCAGGGAAACGTTAAAAAGGCGGCCGCTCATTTGAAAATAACACCATTTGGTCTGCGCAAAATGATGAGTCGCCTCGGAATTCAAAAAAAATAAGGCGGATCTGCTTTGAGTTGTCCACGGCTCTAGACTGGTGTGGGGCTCATTAGCTCAAAAACGAATATAATAGCGGCTCAGGGGAAGACTGTGAGAGTTCTACTCCGTGACACGACTCTGCGTGAAGGCATTCAAATGCCTGGTTCCAATATCACATTAGAACAGAAGCGCGAATTTATTAGACTTCTGAATGATATTGGTGTTCCAGAAATTGAAATCGGCCTGCCTGACGGGGTTGCCGCATGCCTAGAAGTTGCCGATCTCATAAAAGAGAATGGCTTTGCTATCCGTGCGACTGCTCTGATTCCTTTTTATACGCAGCGCTGGAAGAAACATATCGACCTTGCAGCGGAACATGACATCCACCGGATCGATGTTCTTGGTCCAACGTCTGATTATTTGTTGTCCGATCCAGCTTTGTACGGAATGCGCGTTGAAGAAATTCAAGACCGTTTGGAAACTGTGCTTGAATACGCGCGGAAAACATCCTTGCAAATTGGAGTAGGACTTATTGATTCTACACGCGCACCAATTGAACGCTTGCTTAAAATCGTAAAGCCGCTGAAAGATCTCGGCGTAACGCGTTTAGTCGTTTACGATTCTGTCGGAATCATGATTCCTTCCAAGATGCGGTCTCTTGTTTCTGACATTCTGAACACTTCGCAATTGCCCATTCTTGTGCACTGTCATAATGATTACGGCATGGCTACAGCGAACTCACTGGCTTCCATTGAAGGCGGCGCAACAGCGGTGGATGTTGCTGTTAATGGAATCGGTGGAAGAGCTGGAAATGCTGCGCTTGAAGAAGTAGCACTTGCTCTTGAAAATTTATTTGAATACTCAACAGGCCTTGATACGCATCGGCTTCGCGAATTAGCAGAGCTTACCGAACGAATTACAGGTTTGAAAAATTCGCCTACTAAACCAATCGTAGGTGATTACTGCTTTGCTCATCTCCCTGTGATGCACATCCGTTGTATTGCGGGCGGTAATCCGAGTGCCTTTGAACCATTTCCACCGGAACAGATTGGTACGCATCGCACGTACCATTTCAATTTGCCGGTCGATTACACTGCCGCACTTCAGCCCTTTTTGCAAAAGAGCGGTAAAGATGTCACACCCGAAGAAATTCCGAAACTTCTGGCGATTCTTAAAGAACGAGAAGGATGTACGGAAGAAGAAATCATCGACATTATTAGAACTGTGCAAGAACATGAATCAGCTTCGATTTGAGATTGATCCTTCATATAGTTCAGGCAGCAGACTAATTTTGCGCTATGCCTCTGCTTTGCTTTCCGATGGATTGATTGATGCGATTCAACTCACTACACAGCAAGAGGGTTCACGGATCCTGGAACTTGGTGAATATCATGGCGTTCAGCTTTTCTTACTGGATGAATCGAGTGGAATGAAAACGGGAACATATAAGTCGCTTGATGGTTGTCTTACAACAGCGATTTGCAAAAATTCAGGATACAAACAAGTTGCATTTTCATCCGGTGCAAATACTGGTGTCGCATTAACAGATTACGCCGGCAAAATTGGCCTGGAAACTTTCTTTTTCTGCCCAACAAATACTCTATTCAAACTGGATGGAAGACTCTTTGAACGTCCTGGCGCACATCTCATTGCGATTCAAGGACAGGATCAAAGGGTAAAAGAAGCAGCAACTCTTTTTGCTTCATTCTGCAATATACCTGTAATCCCAAAAATGGAATGGAGGCTCCTTTCAGCCCGTTTCCGTAGTTTGTTCATTGCTGAATCGATGAGACAAATGAAGCACGGATTTCATTGGCTCGGTCAGGCAGTATGTGCAGGGTTCGGTCCGATTGGAGTTTTTACAACCTTGCGAGAACTTTCGCAATCAGGAGAAATTGATCCGCAATGGATTCCAAAATTTTTGGGAATACAACAAGCAAGAGTTTCACCAATTGTTGAAGCATGGAATAACAAACGGGATAATTTAGCATCCACAAATTTTGATGGCACTGGTGAGCCTTTCATAGAACCCGCGCTTTATAACGCAAATCCGGCACAAACCTATCCCCTACTCAATGAGATATTGCAAGTTGTAGGCGGACATATGATGGCGGTTCGTGTCGCAGATTTTGAAAAATATCTTGATGATTATCTCGAACTTCTTACAAAGGCAGGCATACAACCGACCGTCATCCGCGTGAATGGCAAAGCAGATTACATTGAAAAGGCCGGGCTTCTTGCGGGTACTGGAATATTGAAAGCGATCAACGACGGTTTGATCTGCCGCGGTGAGTCTGTCCTTTGCTGTTTAACTGGCGGAGCAGGTCCCTTACCCGAAAGTGCCGCGGTACCTGAATTTGTGATTCCGGCAGAATGTTCATTAACAACAGAGCTTCGTAAATATGTTGAAGAAAAATGCGGATTGATCCCAGTCGATTAGATGACGATAACGCTCACCGCCTCTTGAAAGGATGTGTAGTCCCGCGTCCTATTGCCTGGATTTCAACTGTTGGAGAAAACGGGATCAACAATGTTGCGCCATTCAGTTGTTTCACGTTTGTTGCAACAAAACCTCCGATGATCGCAGTTTCGATTGCAAGGCGTGATGGCGAAAAGAAAGATACGTTAAAAAATATTGAATTCTGCGGTGAGTTTGTTGTCAACATTGTCACGGAAAGTCACGCTCTGGCTGTAAATACAACATCGTCTGACTATCCGCCCACGGTCAGCGAATTTGAAAAAGCTGGCATCACTGCGATCCCTGCTGAAATTGTAAAGGCACCGCGAATTTCTGAATCTCCAATTCAAATGGAGTGCCGAATGGAATACATATTAACCCTCGGTGAATCGAATCATTCTTTAGTTATTGCAAAAGTATTGTTATTCCATATTGATGATGCTCTATATATGGATGGAGAGATTCAAGAGAATTTGTTACGTCCGCTTGCCCGTTTAGCAGACGAACAGTATGGGCATATAGGAAAAATTTTCAATCTGCCAAGAAGAGGTGTTTAGTGATTGATGTTGTCCTGTTTAATCCCGCTCCGCGTGCCGGCTTTCAAGCACATCGACGCGTTGAATTGCCGTTAAGTGTGCTTTGTCCTGCAACTCGTCTTGATCGACAGGGATACAAAATCAAAATCGTTGATCAATTTGCGGATCCCAATTGGGAAGTGGAATTTCGGCAGGCGATGTCTACTAAACCGATCTGTCTTGGCGTTACCTCGATGACTGGTCCACAAATATTGCGCGCTCTTGAAGCATCGAAAACATTTAAAGAAAAATACCCTGACACACCAGTTGTTTGGGGTGGAATTCATGCAAGTTTACTTCCGGAACAGACCTTAAAAAATCCGTATATAGATGTTGTTGTTGTCGGTGAAGGTGAAGAAACTTTTGAAGAACTGGTGAAAGCATTTCAATCAGGAACACCACTGAGCACAGTGAATGGGATTGGATATAAACAGGATGGCAAAATTCAATTCACAGGAAGCCGTCCGTTTGTAAATATTAATTCAGAACCATCTCTTTCTTATCATCTTGTGGACATGGATAAATACAGGCGGACTTTGTTTGGTGTTGATCACATCACATTTAATTCAAGCCGCGGATGCACGTTTCGTTGCAGTTTTTGCTGGGATCCGGTAATGCACCAAAGGAAATGGCGCGCCATGCAGCCTGAAACTGTTTTGGATCAATTGAAACAAATCATTCGAGATTACAACATTCACGGATTCTTATTTACGGACGATCATTTCTTCATTGATATGAAAAGAGCGTATGGAATTCTGGAGGGAATCGTTCAGGCGAATCTAAATATCACAATCAGTAAGCTGCAAATCCGTGCCGATACGATCTGCAAGATGGATAAAGAGTTCTTGGATCTTTTGGTCAAAGCCGGAGTGAAGAGATTAACGGTTGGAATTGAATCGGGAAGCCAACGGGTGCTGGACCTAATTAAGAAAGATGTCAGTGTCGAAGAAGTAGTTGAAGCCAACCGTAAGATCGCGCCTTATCCCATCATCCCGCTTTATTTATTCATGATGGGAATGCCGACAGAAACACCCGATGAATTTCAACAAAGCATTCAACTAGCTGACCAACTAGTCAGAGAAAATCCGAAGTCTGCGAAAACTTTCAATATATATACACCCTATCCCGGCACTGAATTGTATTCCGTCGCGCTTCAATGCGGATTGAAAGAACCGGATCGCCTTGAAGAATGGGCAAAGTTTAATTTCCGCAATATTCCAAAAGAATCAACATGGATTACGCCCAGTACAAAAAACCTGATTGAGAATCTTGATTTCCCGTTAATGTTTCTCGGTGAGAACTTTGTCAATCCTTATAGAAAAACCAATCCAATTGTGGTTGGACTTGCAAAGCTTTATTCACCGTTGGCGCGGTATCGCGTCAGAAATATGGATGTAAGATTTCCCGTTGAATCAAGGCTTGTAAAAGCGCTTGGCCTTTTTGCGCGTCAGGATTGAAAATCAAAAACATTCCTCTTGTGGTTTTTGGCATCGATGCTGGTGTTCCCGAATTCTTAAAACGTTGGAGCAATGAAGGCTATCTTCCGAATGTAGCTTCAATTATCCGGAATGGGAACTGCGGCGAAATTTCTGATCATGAAATGATTTCTGCGCATGGTTTATGGCTTTCTCTTTTCAGCGGAATGTCACGATCAGATCATGGCTACTACTACTTCCGCCAACTCGTCCCAGGAACCTATGATGTCAGGCCTGTCAACCTCGCTAATTCGAAAGCTTATCCGTTTTGGCAATCCTTGCAATCGAAGATATTGATCATTGATGCGCCTGAGGTTTATCCCATCAAAGGACTAACGGGATATCAATTGTCAAATTGGGCGATACACAATGCGATGGATTCTCCATCCAGCAACCCTTCCGAATTCCTCAAGACTGCCGGGCCGCAGATAAACGCAGGAGAAAAGTTCAGCGCCTCAGAGGAAGACGATAACCGGATTTATCAACTGCTAATAAAAAGGATACAAAAGAAAGGAGCATTCGCCTGCCAGTTTTTGCAGCAAGAGCAATTCGATTTGATCGTGATTGTGTTTTCAGAATCCCATATTGCAGGACATCAATTTTGGAAATATCGCAATAATAGCGGAAGTATCCCAAATCCACTCCGCAATGTTTATCAAGAGATTGATCTTCAGTTCAATCACATGCTTCAACAATTGCCTCAGAATGCAAACATTTTTATCGTTAGCCCGATGGGAATATCAGATCAGAATCCAACAGGTGGGCTGACACAAGCGTTCTGTTTGAAACTGGGATACCAGATCAAACATAAAAATCATGTGCCTTCATTCAAACCAGGCGCGTTTGCGCAAAAGGTCATTCCAGAAACATTGCGCAGCGCTGCTGGTTCCGTTTTGCCACCGAAACTTCGACAACGCTTTCTTTCGGATTTGTTTGGCAGGAACACGAACTGGGGAAAGACAAGAGCCTTTGCTCTTCCTTCAAACTACACCGGACTGCTTCGCGTCAACCTGGAAGGACGCGAACCTCAAGGAATTGTGAAACAAGGAAATGAATACACGCAGTTGTTGAATGAATTAGAAACCAATCTTAAACAACTGATAGATCCGGTATCGAATCTCCCTGCGGTGGAAAAAGTAATTCGAACTGCAGATATTTTCCATACAGGACCTCCTAATGACCTGCCTGACATATTCATAAAGTGGAGGCCAACTTCGTACTTTTTGGAGCGAGTTCAACATCCTGAAACGGAATTGACACAGCAAAAACCGAAACTTTACCGAACGAATAATCATACAGAAACTGGATTTTTTGCTTGTGCCGGGCCTAGCATCGTGCAAAAATTTGAAAGGCAAAACATTTCATTGCTTGATATAGCTCCCGGCTTGCTTAAATTAACACAAGATGGAATTGCTGAGACTTTAAAAAGCAATTAACCCGAATCACCTGGGGAGAAAACGCAAATGACGAAAGTTCGTTTCTCATTATTACGTGGTGTATGTCAAACACCGGCTTATGTAGCTCATGCAAAAGGATATTTTCAAGAAGAAGACATCGATTCAGAAATCAATATTGAGCCAACTGCGTGGATGGTTCCTGTTAAGTTAATGAGTGGCGAGAGCCAATTTGCAGTAATTCCATGGACACGTGTTGCTGCGGCTGAAGTAAATGACATTCCACTTGTCGTAGTCGCTGGTTCGGGATTTGAAGAAGCTGCGATTGTTGTACGTAAGAATCTGGATATTACTGAAGTTAAGAAAGTTGCGGTTCCGCTTCGCGGCGGAATGAAAGATCTCACAGCAATGGGTTTGATGGAAAGCCTCGGATGGAAAAATGTTGATCTAATCCGTCAACCTTCGGGAGATGGCGCAATCATCTCGTTTTTCGGAGAAGGTGTGGATGCGGCTTCAATGGTTGAACCGTATGCAACCATGCTTGAGCTACTTGGAATTGGAAGGATTGTAAAACGGACCGGTGATGTCTGGCCGGGAGCACCAGGATGCTCACTTTCAACAACGGTTCCCTTTAAAAACAATAATCCTGAGATTGTTGAACGGGTCGTTCGAGGTTTCGTTCACGGATGGAAGTTTGTTAAACAAAACCCTGAAGAAACTGCCGAAATTTCATACCGTCATATTGGAATTAATCCACGCTTCATCCACCAAGCGCTCTTACGGAACCAGCCTGATGTTGGAGCAGTGCGAAATACACAAGCGAGAGAGAAAGTACTGTTTTTAATGAAAGAGTTAGGGTACATAAAGAAAATACCAACGGATTATGTTGATTTGAATTTTCTGGATAAAGTGATGGCTGAATCGTAACAATGCGCATCAGCCAGATCCATCGCGAATTGAAAGTTGCTTTAGGATTCTTACCCTATTTACGCAGGCCCCTTCTCCGTGATCAAGCGATTCAGGAAATTAAGCTTCGAATTGAAAACAAAGAAAAAAGATTCCTGGAAGCTTGTAAAAAATTAATCTATGACAACCCTCAGAGTCCATACAGCAAACTTTTGTCCAGTGTTGATTGTCACTACAGTGATTTAGAAAAAAGCATTCGTTCCATTGGGTTACAAGCTAGCCTTGAAACATTGAGGGATGATGGTGTTTATCTAACGCGGGAAGAATTCAAATCACAGATTCCAATTTGCAGGAATGGACTGACTATTGAGACTAGAGAATCAGATTTCGATAATCCTCGTCTCTTACCGGAAGGCATTCGTGCTTCGACAAGCGGCACAACCTCTACACCAACCAGAATGCTTTACGATTGGGCCTTTATATCCGAAGAATCTGCAAATGAAATGTTGCTTTATGAGACTCATGGATTATCCAATGCCCCCTCAGCTTTCTGGCTTCCTTCTCTTCCAAGCATTTCAGGAATCCACAATCTGTTGATGCATTTGCGATTTCGAAAGCCTCCCGACAAATGGTTTTCTCAACTACAGCCTGATTTCAAAAGCCGCGCAAAGATGCAATACGTTATTCGATGCAGCCAAATTCTTGGGACACCAGTTTCACCACCTGAATTCATTGAAATGTCTTCGGCAGATCGAATTGCAATTTGGATCGAAAAACAACTCAAGGAAAAAGGACTTTGTATTGTAAAAACTTTTGCAAGCTCCGCGATTCGAATTGTACAAGCGGCAATTGAAAAAGGAATAGACATCAGTGGTTGTACCATGTTCACAGGCGGTGAGGCATTAACGGATCGAAGATTCAAATATCTTCAATCGGCTGGTGTAAAAGCATTTGCACGTTTTGTTGCAACAGAATCTGGATTGATCGCAGGAGGATGCAATCATGCTGACGAAGCCGACTCGATGCACGTTTACACGGATCGTATGGCGTTGATTCAGCGCGAACGGCATGCCGCTTCCGACAATAAGTATGTGAAGGCCTTATTGTTTACAACGCTATCCGAAAATACTCCCAAGGTTTTACTCAATACAGAACTTGGGGATCATGGAACACTTCGTGAAAGAACTTGCGCTTGTTTGTTTGGAAATACAGGAATGAACTTGCTTGTTTCACAAGTTCGAAGTTTTGATAAGTTCACATATGAAGGAATGACTCTGCCTGGGTCAGTGCTGGATGAAGTTATAGCAGAATTGATACAAAGTGTCGGTGGGGCGCCGGATGATTATCAGTATATAGAAAGTCAAAATGAAGACGGATTGGTAAAATTAATGATTAAAATCAGTCCGCATGTGAAGATCCCGGGATGAAAAATATTTTGCTAATGCAATTTTGAATAACTTACGCAGCAAAGGTCCTGGAGCGAACATCGCGTCCCATTTTTGGAAGCAAGCGGATACGCTACAAATCATTCGCGAAAAGCCACAAGTATCAAGCGGCTTTAAAATGCAAACTCTGATTAAGCAATAAGAGACCGCTTTCGGAGCGCAAGCGTCTCGTCCGCATTACGGAGCGCGGACATCTTGTCCGCATTTCGGGCCGCAGGCATCCTTGCCTGCTAAATGAGTGGATTAACGGATTGATGGATGGATGCACGGAAAATTTAGCGATAAATTCGATCCAGAAGAGTGGGCTCAAATCTATGATTCAGCCAAACTTGATCCCGCACAATGGATTTTTCATCGCGGCACAAAAATCGCTCAAGAAATAAGTTTGTCCCGTAGCAGTAAAGGACAATATTGGCTTGATGTTGGCTGTGGAACCGGACATCTCGCTAACGATCTATCCGCTCAAGGACTCAAGTTAATTTGCCTCGATCATGATCGAAGCATGATCGCGTCAGCAAAGAAACGCTTCGAACATTTGAACTTGTTACAGGGCACCGCTGAACAATTTCCTTTTCATGCGAAAGGCTTTCACGGAGTCATCGCAGTATCAGTCATGGGATGTTTCGAATCACCAGAAAAATTTTATAAAGAAGCTTTCCGCATATTAAAACCCGATGGATTTTTAGTTTTTACGTGCACAAACAAGTCGAGTCTCCTGCTTAAAATGAACGCGAGACTAAAACCAAGATCGAAAGAGTCATTTCATCTTTACACTCTTGCAGAACTAAAAAAAGATTTAAGAAGCAACGGCTTTGAAATCGTAGACTATGGCTTCTACAATTTTTTTCTGAATCCCGGTAGAAATCCAATCCCTTCTCTTCGTATTTCAAAATCCCTAGAGCGTTTCAGCAACCTTCCAGGCGTACAGTTTGCTGGACGAAATTTTTTTGTTGTCGCAAAACGTATGTAACTAGCTGAACCCTGAGGAAGGAACTTATGAACTCTTATTTGTATTCGCTAGGCCTGCAATGAGAGATAACCGGCCGGAATTTTCCTTCTCTATTAATTTCGGTATAAAAGTCACTTTCTATAGAGCAAGAAATTCCGAATAGAGCTTTCAACTCTCTTAAAATCTTTTCAATCACAGCGTCATATGATTTCTTATCAACGGTGACGAGTTTCAATTCAAAACGCTGTGGTTCATATTGAATAAGCTGATACTGAAGGACTCCGTGACTGTCTTTAAATACACTCCAAATTGCGCGTGGATGGACAAAACTTCCATCAGGAAGAAAAACAATATCTTCTGTTCGCCCTTCTAATTCAGATAGAATCCGGAAGGTTCTACCACAAGGACATTCTTCATCCATTATTGCAGCAATATCTCCTAAACGATAATTCAGCAAAACCGTACCTTTATTTACGAAATTCGAAATAACAACTTCTCCCTTCTCACCTGTTTTTGCCGTCTTTTTCGCCGAATCAACAATCCTTAGGTGACAAAGATCTTCATGAACGTGGAACCCTTTACGCGCTTCGCAAAAATATCCAATTTTGAAAATTTCTACGGCGTTGTATCTTGAAAGCACCGGAATCGTAAAAGAGTCCTCAATCAACCTTCTTCCTTCAGGTGTCATTGCTTCTGCTACATAGATCAATAGTTTCGGCAAATGAATTTGAATTTCTCTTTGATGGATTGTGCGGAATAATATTTCCAAAAACGAGCCATAGCCCACAATTAAAGTAGGCTTAAAACGATTGATCCCATCCAGAATCTCGTCCAAAGGCTGAAGAACGGAAAGAAATAGTTTTTGTTCTTGAGAGGCGGAAAAAGTCCATTCATTATAAATGTCTCTTACCTTTTGTATTGTGGATGATGTGTAGCCAAAATAAAGCTCCTTGTAGCTGAAACCTGTAAGAAGCTTTTTGACAACATCTTTCTCTCTTTCTCCAAAAGCAATATTCGCAAGTAGTGATTTCACATCATGATAAATTTCAAGCGGCTTACCTGTCGTACCACTTGTAACAAATTGAATCGATTCCTTGCCTTCCTTTGATTCAGAGACAAAAGTGCGAGGCGCGTTACGAACTGTTTGTTTATCAATGAGTGGGAGCCGGATCAGATCATCAACGGTCTTGATTTCGGATGGATCAATTTTGTGTTCTTTGAAAAAGGTTCTGTAATATGGAACCGTATTTGCGGCATAGTCAATCATTTCCCGAAGACGCTTGTCGCGCAGTCGATGTAATTCTTCACGCGGCAGGAATGGAACGTTTGTTTGATGCGGAAGATTTCTTGCTATGACTGAACTGCCGTACAACTTTTTGAAGAGATTAGCAGCCATTAACTTCCTATGAACTCTTTTTTTCCGCCAACCGTCTTCGGGCAAATTCGATGATGCCGCCTGCATCAATGACCTGCTTTATGTATTCAGGAAAAGGCGCCGCAATGTATTCCTTTGAATTCGTCAGGTTACGAATCACATTTTGATCGGTATCAATTTCAATCAGATCATTTTCGCGAATTTCATTCGCATCACTCAATTCCAATACTGGAAGCGCGATGTTGATTGCATTCCGGAAAAAAGTGCGGCTGAATGATTTCGCAATGACTGCCGAAATGCCTGCGGACTTTATTGCAACAGGTGCGTGCTCTCTTGCGCTGCCACATCCAAAGTTTGAACCAGCAACGATCATGTCCCCTTTTTTCAATCGCTTCAAAAAAGTTGGATCTTCTCCCTCAAACAAATGGAGCCCCAGATCTTCATTGAAAGACGTACAATAGCGAGCAGGAATGATTGCATCTGTATCGATATTATCCCCAAATACCCTGGCGTAACCCTTTAACATTGCTGACTCCGAATCGGCACAAAGCGCCAGTATAATTTATTTTCGATGGAAAAGACTGATCAGCCAACCGGGCATCATACCTTCAAAGGAACCGTTCGAGTTCTTTCAAGTGAACTCTTGATTTTACCTACCGGAATTTTGATTGTTTCATTTCTTACGCGACGGCTTGGTCCCCATGAGTTTGGACTTTTCATTCTTACAAGCACGATCGTTGCATGGATCGAATGGAGTCTTAGCACAATTTTCGGACGCGCTACGATCAAGCTCGTTGGCGAAACGAAAGACTGGAAACCGGTGGCGGGAGTCACGACTCGCTTCTATCTGATCTTCAGCCTATTCATCATGGTTTTGCTACTTCTGCTTGCAGGCCCAATCGCACACGCAATGAATGAACCAGCCCTGGCAGGTTACCTGCGTCTGTTCAGTTTGGACATTCCTATTTTTGGCTTAGCTCAAGCTCATCGTCAGCTTCTTATTGGAATCGGCGCTTTCACTCAAAGAGCTTATCTGAGTGTCGCTCGCTGGATAGGAAGATTCATTCTCATCGTCATCCTGGTCCAATTGGGGCTGTCGATTTACGGCGCGATTCTGGGATGTATTGCCGCATCCTGTATTGAAGTAATTGTTGGCCGCTACTTCATTCAAGTTCCACTTTTCGCTAAATCTGATTTTGATTCACGCCGCTTCTGGAATATTGCTGCATCACTTTCTTTATCTGGTTTAAGTATGAGAACATTCGATAAGCTCGATATCTTGATGTTGAAACTTCTTGGAGGCAGCACAGCGATTGCTGGTTTTTATGGAGCTGCACAAAATCTATCGATTCTTCCAGGAATATTTGCATTATCATTTTCACCAGTACTGCTGGCAACCCTCAGCCGGTTGTTAAGAATTGGCGATCACTCATCAGCCAAAGCACTCATTAAGGATTCAATCCGCATTACAGTCCTTTTACTCCCATTTGGAGCTATCGTCGCGGGATCATCATTGGAAATTGTTCAGTTTTTCTTCGGACATCGCTTTGCATCAACAGCGCCTTTGCTTTCACTGTTAATCTTTTCCGCTCTCTGCGTTTCAATTTCTTCTGCAACGAGTGCAATCATTACAGCTTCAGAAAAACCACATTGGACATTTCGTATTGTAGGTCCATGTGTTCCTTTCGCAATTGTTGGCCACTTTTTATTTATTCCAAAATTTGGCGCACTTGGAGCAGCAATCGTGACAACATGCCTTTCAATTTTGTTGGCGATTATTTCGATGATTGTTGTTTACCATATGTGGAAAACATTGCCTGCAATAGGAACGTTCCTTCGAACCTTCGCGATCGGTATACCGATGTACTTCGCGTGTTCATACTGGCATGCCGAAGGCCTACTTTTGATTCTTAAACTCTGCAGTCTTGGACTCGTGGTTATCATTGCGTATCTATTACTGGGCGAATTTACAACTAAAGAAATTGAAATCGTGCGCTCTTTCGTTTTAAATAGACGCAGAATAGAACCCGGAGTGTGAGTGCGTTGAGTCGTCGTGTGCCTGCAACGGCAGTGTTTCTCTTTGTCTTTTTTGGGATGGCTCTTTTTTACGGAAGAGCAGTAATCCAGAATGATGGAATTACCTATTACGCTCTTACAAAGAGCTTAATTCATGATGGTAATTTTGATCTTACAAATGAATCTCATTTGTATCGCGACCTTCGAACATTCCAATCTCCAATAACAAATCGCATTGCATCTCAATATTCTTGCGGCTATTCCCTCCTCTATGCTCCGCTACTGGCGTTAAGCACCCTCTTTCCTTCGCTCAATTCAGTTAGACCCTACGCACAAAACGCGACATTTCCCTTTACTGATACGCTTGCTATTTTCATCGGTACGCTGTTGTTTGGATTTCTGTCAATTTTCGTTGCGTACAAAACGCTACTGAATGTAGGCACAGAAAAGACCACAGCATATCTAATTAGTTTCGCAATTTTTTGTGGCACTCCACTCATTTTTTATACTTTTACAACGCCATCATTCATTCACGCTTCGGATACTTTTATCGTTTCTATGATTTTTTACATTACCGTTCGCAAAGATCCTGCTCAGGTCGAAAAATCTCATCTACGAAATGTTTTGCTTGGATTTGTTTTGGGACTATCGGTTCTTCTAAGAAACATCAATGTCTTTCTAATTCCGCCGATCGTTTTGTGGCTTCTTTATTTCGAACGACAACACGGCAAAAAACGCATGTTGATTACACTTTCCGAAATTGTTGCAGGGGGTATTCCTCTACTGATACTTCAGTTATGTTTCAATACAACGCAATATGGCGGGCTTGTTACGACTGGTTATGCAGTTCCGAATACAGATGATGTTCATGACTATTTTCGGATGTTTAAGGTGCTGAGAAGCATCGGATTTCACCCTTCAATTGGAATTTTTGTATGGTCACCAGTGACAATTCTGTCGATTTGCGGTCTGATCGTTGGAATCATTAAACGAAAGCCTTATGCCATTCTGGCAGCGCTTTGTATTTTGAGCGTTGTTGGCAGTATTTGTTTTTTTCGCGTGATATGGCCAGGCGCAAGTTTCGGAAATCGATTCCTGACCCATCTATATATATTCTGGGTGATAGGGCTTTACGAAATCATTCTGTATTGGCGCAAGCCCGCTTTCGCAGTTAGCACGGCGCTGGTACTCTGGACCTTCTTACTCTTTAATGTTTATTACATTATTTTTCCGTCACAAATTAGCAGAAAAGTTCTTGGAGATCCGCGCAGCGTAACACCGATTAAGTTTATTCAGGCTGCAATAGCAGGTTATCAAAGTGATGTTTCAGCATCGAATCCGTTAACCTTCTGGTATCGTTCGATTGGATCCGGTCAATATCCTTCACTTCATTCTTTGATTCTGCATCCGGATACCAGACACAAACCAAAACTTCGTAAAAAAAAGGCTCTTTCATAATGAGCCCCGAATTAATGGATCCTAAGTACTGGGATAAAGTTGCTGAAAAGACTCGGCAGGGCGCTCCGATAGATGTCTGGCGTTCTTACATGCGTTATGTGTACGGGAAATTAATTGTTGCATGGCTTCCGGAACGAAATTCATTTACGTTGAAAACGGATTTGTTTGAAGAAGCGGTCAGCACGCAAGGGCCGCTGAAGGATTTAGGCGGTAGAACAATTGGAATAGATCGATCGCTGTCCGTGGTTCAGGCTGCAAGGAATCGATTTAATCAGAACGGTCATAATTCGGGAATGCTTGTATGTGATTTGCGGAATGTCGCGTTACGGAACGATTGCATCGGCAGAATTCTTTCCGGTTCATCGCTGGATCACTTCGAAAAAAAAGGTGAACTTTCCAAAGCATTTTCGGAGCTGGCACGCGTTCTAGCTCCAGGTGGTGTTATGGTGTTAACGCTTGATAATCCATCGAATCCTGTTGTCTGGCTGCGGAATCATTTGCCATTTCACTGGTTAAATCGTCTGGGCCTTGTTCCATATTTTGTTGGTTCAACATGCGGCGTAAAAGATGGAAAACGACAACTTGAACAATTTGGTTTGGAAGTAACTGATGTGACAGCTGTTGCGCATGCACCTCGCGCTCCTGCAATTTTGTTGACTTGGATTGGCGAAAGTTTGAAGTGGGATTTTTTGAATCGATTTACCGGGAAAATAATGAGTCGCTTTGAAGTACTGCAACGATGGCCTACAAAATATTTGACCGGATACTACATTGCTTTCCGCGTTGTTAAACCGAAGTGAAAAGGGAGCGCGGACGTCATCAGATTGTAGTAAGGCACGTTCTCTGCATTTTACGGCACTGCCTCGCGTTCGCTCGGCTGCGTGCCTAACTACAAACATTGGATTGTTAATGGATAAGGTTTGTTATGAAGCGTTGGATGATGACCGAAAACCTTTCGGCTGGGTAGTCATCGATTCGATGATTAACAATCATTCACACGGCGGTCTGCGGATTAGCCCGCATGTTACGCTTTCTGAACTCCAAACGCTTGCGTACAAAATGACGCTGAAGTTTGGTTTTGTTGGAATTGCAAATGGCGGTGCAAAAGCCGGAGTCATAGGAAATCCGGAAGGTTCGCCACAAGAAAAGTTGGCCCTGCTTCGAAAGTTTTGTGCGGCAATTGAACCTGTTGTGAAAGATGGCAGATTTTATCCTCATTCAGATATGGGCACAACGCGCGCGGAAATTGATCAAACATTTAGAACATCGGAATACAACGTCCAAGAGCCAACGCGCGAACAGTCCGGCTTTTTTACAGCCAGCTCAGTTGTAGTCTGCGCACTCGTTGCTGCAAATCACATTGGAAAAAAAATCCAGGGTATAACTACAGCGATCGAAGGATTTGGAAAAGTAGGCTCTGCAGTCGCATTATTTCTTTCTGAACTGGGAGCGAAAATCGTTGCCGTTTCAACATCTCAAGGAGCAATCTTTTGTGACAAAGGGTTTAATGTTCCGGACTTAATTGCCCTCAGCGAAAAACACGGTAGCGCTTTTGTTAAGGACTTTCAGGGAGCCGAAAAAATCCCGATTGAAGAATTGTTAACCTTGCCTGTGGAATTGCTATGTCCGTGCGGAGCCGGCGAAAGCATTAATAATGAAAATGTTGGAGCCATCAAGGCTGCCATAATTTCATCTGGAGCAAACTGTCCGATTATGCCGGAATCGGAGACGGCTCTTCAACGTGCAGGCATTTTGAGTGTTCCTGATTTCATCAGCAACTGCGGAGGAGTTTTAGGTGGAACTATGTTTTATGCCGGTATGAAGCCGATCGAAATCCGAAGTCTAATCGAAAAAATGCTAACTCCACGGCTGACCCGATTACTGCAACAAACATGGGATCAAGGCTCCCCGATTCTTGATATGGCTGAACGCGAAGCGTTAAATCGTTTTTCAAAAATCAAAGAAGAGGCGGAAGAATCTGGATGGAAAGGGAAATTTGTTCGTACCGGAATTAATTTCTACAGACAGGGGCTCATTCCAAAATTCTTAATGCGACAGGTAGCTCCTTCATACTTTGAAGCAAAGATGAAGTAAGGCAGCTTATGTATATATTAATGGTGATAAAGGAGAAATCATGAAACGTAAAGCATCGGCAAATTGGCAAGGCGGTCTAAAAGACGGCAAAGGAAATATTTCCACGGATAGTACTGTTTTGAACAAAACTCAATATTCATTCGGCACCAGATTTGAAAATGGTGTAGGTACTAATCCGGAAGAATTGATTGCTGCAGCGCATGCAGGTTGTTTTTCAATGGCATTGTCCGCTGAATTAGGAAAGGCAGGAATTACGCCGGAATCGATTGATACAACGGCGACTGTTACTTTCGATAAGCTTGAAAGCGGATGGACAATTACAGAATCGAATCTGGATGTAACTGCAAAAATTCCTGGTGGGGATGAAAAAGCATTTCAAGAAGCAGCGAATACTGCAAAAGCAAACTGTCCAATTTCGCGGGTTTTGAACGCCAAAATCACGATGAACGCGAAACTGGCTTAAGAGCTACTCTTTGTGCCTTTGCGGTTAAGTTTGTTTTGATACGCTTTTCAATTCTCGATTTCTGTGTTAATTTACATCGCTTATGGAGGAATCGATGGACGCTCTCGGAATGGTGGAGACCAAAGGTCTCGTTGGAGCTGTAGAAGCCGCCGATGCGATGGTTAAAACTGCAAAAGTTGTAATGGTCGGCCGCGAATATATTGGTTCCGGGTATGTCACCATTTTTGTCCGTGGTGATGTAGGCGCTGTCAAAGCAGCTACTGATGCGGGGGCTGCGGCAGCGAGAAGAGTTGGAGAATTAATATCGGTTCATGTTATACCTCGTCCGCATAGTGAAGTTGAAAAAATTCTTCCACAATTAAAGGAAGCAAACAAAAACGCCAAAAAGGATCTGGGCTAAAATTGTCTGCCCGGGTTAATCCCGCAATCTGGCCTTAGAGCCGGATCAATTGCGAAGCATGATCTCGGACAAAGATTTACTTTCCCGTCAACAGGCCCGCCAGCTCGCACAAAAAGCGAAAGATGCATCCAATGCGCTTGCGCGATTCACTCAGGAGCAAATCGATAAAGTTATTGATGCAATTGCTCAAGCTGCAGATCGTGAAGCAGAAAACTTTGCAAGACTCGCCGTTGAAGAAACTACCTACGGAAAAGTAGAAGACAAAATCATCAAGAATCGCTTTTCGAGCCGGATGGTCTACAAGTTCATCCGCCCGATCAAAACCGTTGGAGTGATCGGCGAAGACAATGACCGAAAAATTTTGATGATCGCCGAACCTGTTGGAGTCGTCGCCGCGATCCTTCCTTCAACCAATCCGACTTCTACCGCTATATATAAGATCCTGATTTCATTGAAAGGCCGAAATGCGGTTGTTTTAAGTCCGCATCCGTCTGCTAAACGATGTATTTGCCGCGTTGCTGAAGTTATGTCGGAGGCTGCCAAGTCTGCAGGCGCACCTGACGGATCCATATGTTGTATGACCGATGTCAGCCAGGAAGGAACGCATGAGTTAATGTTGGACCGTAATGTGAACGTGATTCTTGCGACAGGCGGAATGGGTATTGTTCGACTCGCTTATAGCTGCGGTAAACCTGCATTCGGAGTAGGGCCAGGCAATGTTCCTTCATTTATAGAACGAAGCGCCAACATTCCTAAGGCAGTTGTGGACACGTTAACCGGTAAAACTTTTGACAACGGAGTCCTTTGTTCTTCAGAACAATCAATCGTTTATGAAATTGCGATCCGTGACCAGATCCTGAGCGAGTTAAAGAAACGCAAATGTTACTTCCTCAGCGAACAGGAAATAGATGCGCTCGGTAAGATCATGGTTACGCCGACTTTTAACATCAATCCTCGCATTGTTGGAAAAACTGCGGCTTACATTGCAGCTCAAGCCGGAATTCAAGTGCCGCAGGATACGCCGGTTCTAATCGCACCGCTTAAAGGAGTTGGAAAGGAATATCCGCTTTCTATCGAAAAGCTGTCCCCTGTTTTAGCCTTGTATGAGGTGCCTGATTACAATGCGGGCATTGAAATTTGCCAGAAATTGATCCGTTTTGGCGGGATGGGACATACGATGTCGTTCCATTCCACCAGCCGGGATCTCATTGTGGAAACTGGAATTAGAATCCCTGTTTTCCGGATGATCATCAATTCCCCTTCGACTCATGGGTCGGTTGGTTTAACGACAGGTTTAGACCCGGCAATGACCCTGGGTTGCGGAGCTGTCGGTGGGAACATAACTTCAGACAATATAGGACCGATGCACTTGATCAATATTAAAAGGGTCGCTTTTGAAATCCGTGAAGCCGACAAGGCTGCACAGGCCCTGGTTTCTAAATCGGAAAACGCAACGTCATCGCCGTCATTACATTCGATCAAATCCCCCGTAAAAACCCGGGAAGGAATTGAAGATCGTATTGCCCTCTTTCTTGAGGAAAGAATGCCAAAACGATCAACACCTACGGTAGCGTCAGTTCAACAAACTCCACAACTTCCTGTTGAGGGTCCTGCCGTTTCAGTAGGACAACACAAAATCTTTCCGATCCATCCTCACGAGCCAAAAACGACAGTCATTCCGAATCCGGCAGTACCATTTGTGCCGCAAACTCATAATCCTGGGCCGACAAACAACTTGATAGGCACCTTTGATTTCGTCTGTGAAGATGATGTCCGAAAAGCCCTCGAAAAAAACAAAATCATCGGGATCCATTCAAAGACAATCATTACGCCTTCAGCGCGCGATTTAGCTGGTACGAACAACGTTTTCAAGAAGGTTGATTGAGCGCCAGCAAATGCGGTAGTAAAAACGAGAGAATGAACGCAAAAGAAACGGAATTGAGTTCGCTATAGCCCCTGGTGCCCTAAAAACAGGCTAGGGGATTGAAAAGGACTACAGGCACGTAGTATGATGTGCGAGTATTTAGAAATACAATAGGAAAATGGGAGTCCGGAGGTATTGGGCTTTTTTTATGTACTGGAGGATTTAACAAGACAATGAACCGATCAATCGCTATCGTGGTCATATGCTTGCTTTTTGGAGGTCTTTGGGCTTGCGGCAGCGTACGTAAAATTACAGCAATAGTAACCCCGGAAAAGTCACCGGCTCAGTCTACCGTACCAGCCAAAACATCTCCAACAGATGACGTGATCGCTCAAGCTCGAGAACACTTCTTTATAGGAGAGCGTGAGCTGAATCTTGGACATCTTGAAAAAGCGAAAGATGAATTTGATAAGTCATTGGACATTCTAATGAGTTATCAATCACAACATGATCCTGATCCAAAAATTGAAGCTGTCATAGACGAATTGGAAAACAAAATTTTCCAACACGAAATGGCGGCTCTCAAAGAAGGTGATGGTTTTACAGAAAGGCCGCTTGAACCTGCCTTAATCGATGAGCTCAAAGAAATTAATACCTTCCCACCTCCGGATCAAGAAACGAAAAAGGAAGTAGAACAAGAACTAAAGACGGTTACCTATGATTTACCGATTGAGGTAAACGATGCAGTTTTATCGTTTATCCGGGTCTGGCAAAACTCTCGCCGGAAAGAGTTTTTGGGAGGATTAGTTCGTTCAGGTCGCTACATCGATCGAATGAAAGAAATTTTCAAAGAAGAAGGGATGCCTGAAGATCTTGTATACATGGCGCTTATTGAAAGTTCCTTCAAATCTAATGCGTATTCTCGAGCAAGAGCCAAGGGCTTTTGGCAGTTCATTTCCTCAACTGCGAAAAATTATGACCTGAAAATGGATTGGTGGGTTGATGAACGTTCTGACTTTGAAAGATCCACCCGCGCAGCAGCCCGTTATCTGAAGTTCCTGTACGGAATGTTTGGTGATTGGTATCTTGCTATGGCTGGCTATAACGCTGGCGAAAACAAGATCGCATATGGATTGAGAAATACCGGAGTAACCAACTTCTGGGATCTGGCTCGTACTCGATATATTCGCCTGGAAACCAAAAATTATGTCCCTGCAATTCTAGCAGGGATGATCATTGCAAAAGATCCTGAGAAGTATGGATTTACAGAAACGCTTGAATCTCCGTTAAAATATGATGCAATTCCAGTCGATTATACAATTGACTTGCGACTCATTGCGGAATGCGCAGGTACTTCTGTCGAAGAGATTAAGCTCTTAAATCCAGAACTAGTCCGAATGACAACTCCGCCGCGCGTATCAAGTTATGAGATCCGCGTTCCCGAAGGCAAGAAAGATGTGTTCCTTGCTGAGATAGCCAGCATTCCAGAAGAAAAGCGGATTACATGGAGAAAGCACGAAGTAAAACCAGGAGAAACCCTGAGTTCTATTGCCGCTATTTATCGCACTTCGGAAACATCAATCTCTGCCGCTAATTCATTCGATGGCGGAATCATTACTCCGGGTCAAAAGGTTGTTATTCCTATTGGACGTTCCTCGGTTTCTTATCCACCATCTGAAAGCAGTTCAGGAACGGTTAGCCAATATTACAGGGTCCGGCACGGCGACACATTATTCCGCATTGCAGCTAAAACTGGAACCTCTGTTGAGCGGATCTGTGAATTAAACGGATTCTCAAGCCGTCACACATTAAAAGTCGGCGAACGTCTCGCAGTACGTACAAGTTCGTCCAAAACATCATCAAAGTCATCTTCCACCAAAAAAATCGCCTCCACCTCCTCGTCCAAATCAGGAAACAAAAAGATTGTTTATCAGGTTAAACGAGGAGATACATTATTTGGAATTGCCAACAATTTTAAGACCGATGTAGGCAGCATTAAGCGCTGGAATGGTCTTGCAAAGAATTCTATCCATCCTGGTGATAGTCTGACGATCTACACGAAATAAGTAAGTCGCACTAAAAATTTTTAGGCGGGTTGTGGCCGGTTTATCCGGCCCACCCGCCTTTTTTATTTTCTGCGTCTTTGCGGTTCTTCTTATTTTTTAACGCCGAGTACGCCGAGGTATTAGATGAATGAAAGTGAAGAGCTAGATCAGCTCACGGAAAAAATAATAGGGGGAGCGATTTACGTGCATACCAAGCTTGGTCCAGGGTTACTCGAATCAGCTTATGAAGCCTGTCTTGCTCATGTGCTTATCAAAAAAGGATTGTGTGTCGAGAAACAAAAACAACTGCCTGTTGTATTTGATCAACTAAGACTTGATTGTGGATACAGAATCGATTTGCTTGTGCAAAAAAGAATCATTGTTGAAGTTAAAGCAATTGAGTCAATCCTACCTGTTCATAAGGCACAGCTTCTTTCTTATTTAAGACTTTCGAATTGTAAGGTTGGTCTGCTCATTAATTTCAATGTTGTGTCACTTCGTCAGGGAATTAGCCGAATCGTTAATGGCTTTCCGGATAAAAAATTACTCGGCGTACTCGGCGTTAAAAAAGCCCCTTAAAAGGAGGATTTATGGTAGCGAAGTTGATTAGTGGTTGTGTGGATGGCCTGGATGCGCATCGTGTGGATGTGGAAGTAGCATTACGCTATACCGGAGTCGATTCAAAGTGGTTCACGGTTGGTTTGCCGGATACTGCTGTAAAGGAAAGTCAGCAGCGCGTCCGGGTTGCAATCGGCAACTGCGGATATTACATCCCGAGCCGTACGATCACGGTCAATCTTGGGCCAGGGAATTTGCGAAAAGAAGGACCTTACTTCGATTTACCGATTGCACTTGGAATACTGGCTGCCTCAGATCAGATTAAACCTCCTGCTTTCGATCAATTCTTAATTCTTGGCGAACTTTCACTTGAAGGAAGGGTGCGGCCGGTATGTGGCATTCTTGCGTTTGTGATTCTCGCGAGAAAACTGAGAATTCCTAACCTTCTAATTCCGCGTGAGAATGCTTCAGAGGCAGCCATGATTGATGGTGCCAGTGTTTTTCCAGTCAATTCGTTAATCGAAGCAGCTGAGTTTTTAAGCAAACGCGAAGGCATCGAAAAATTACAGGTAAAGCCATTCACTGATCAGAACACAAACATGAATTATCCCGTTGATTTTTCGGAAGTGAAAGGACAATATCATGCAAAACGTGCATTGGAAGTCGCTGCGGCAGGCGGACACAATGTCCTGATGATCGGACCTCCCGGCGCCGGTAAAACTCTACTTGCTCAACGGGTGCCAAGCATTCTGCCATCTCTCACATTTGAAGAAGCTGTTGAAACTTCAAAAGTGTATTCCGTTGCGGGATTACTCGGCACTGATGGCTTGATGCGCAGCAGACCATTTCGCGCACCACATCACACAATCAGTTATGCAGGATTAGCCGGTGGTGGAAGTAATCCGCGGCCTGGTGAGATTTCATTGGCGCATAATGGTGTGTTGTTTTTGGATGAACTTCCAGAATTCGGCAAAAGCATTTTGGAAATTCTAAGACAACCACTTGAGAATGGAACCATCCGAATTTCACGCGCCTCAGGTTCTGTAGAATATCCATCCCGTTTCATGCTGATGGGTGCCATGAATCCTTGTCCGTGTGGATATTATGGTGTGCCGGATCGTAGCTGTAAGTGCACAAACCAACAACTCCAGCGATATCTCGCGCGAATATCGGGACCATTATTGGATCGTTTCGACATTCATCTTGATATTCCGGCTGTAAAGTCGCAAGAACTTCTTTCGGAAAATTTTGAGTCTGAGTCGTCTCAACTCATTCGCACCCGCATTTGTAACGCTCGGAATACTCAACTCGAAAGGTATCGCAAGCATCGATTGTTCAGCAATTCACAAATCCCGGCAAAATTAATCAAACAATATTGCAAACTGGATGATTCTTGTTTGCAACTCATGGAAAAAGCCATCCGAAAATTTCATCTCAGTGCTCGGGCATATCATCGGATCCTGAAAGTGTCCCGTACGATTGCCGACTTAGATAGTTCGAACGACATCAAAACACAGTATTTATCCGAAGCTATCCAGTATCGATCCATCGACCAGTATTGAACCACCACGGAGTCACGGAGAGCACGGAGAAAATGATTTATGAAGAAGAATTAACTAAGAAAATAATTGCTGCGGCAATCGAAGTTCATCGATCACTAGGACCTGGGCTCTTAGAATCGATTTATGAGGAATGTCTTTGCTATGAACTAAGAAATTGCGGTCTTACAGTTGAACGTCAGAGACGGCTTCCAGTGAAATACAAGGGCTTGGAATTTAGTTATGGCTACCGGATAGACATTGTGGTCAGTAATAAGGTCATTCTTGAGATAAAGAATGTGGACACAATCTTGCCAATTCATGAAGCGCAATTACTTACTTATCTTAAGATGTCAGGCATCCATATCGGCTTAATCTTGAACTTCAAATGTCGTTTTCTAAAACAAGGATTACGACGATTAGTCCTATGAATTTTTATCTCCGTGCTCTCCGTGACTCCGTGGTGAAAAACAGTGGTTAGAGTTTGGAGAAGACTTTGTCGATGGTTTGATTAAGAAATGGGGAAAGGAGGGGGTGTTTCTTTAACGATTCCAATCGCTGCGACATTTCCTTTTTTAACGTTTCATCAAGACTTCCATCTGCTTCCGATAATTCAACCATGGCGGTCAGGAATTCATGGACTGTAACATTTTTGATATCAACTTCTTTTGCACCTAGACGAATTACACCACTAGCCTTGAGTTCTTGTTTTACCCAGTCAGGAAGTTTTGGTGCTTCAGTAATCCCAAAAATCTGTATTGTTTGAATAGCACTCTTCAAAAGCTTTTCAGCTGTATCTAATTCGGCTTGATAGGCTTGAAACTTAACTGGATCACCCGCTATAGCTTCGGTACCCATCGGACTCGCACCAAATTTCAGATTCATAAAACTGTGCAGCAACTTTGTAGTATTCTTGCCGCCGGAACGCAAAATCTGTTCGACTTCCGTCTTCCATGCCTTCACTTTGGGGCTGCCGATTGCCTGCTTTTCCTGACGCAGCTCATCAACCTGCTTTAAACAACCTTGAGCGTTCTCGATAAATTCCGCAGCTTCCATAGACGTCTATAATAATCGTTTTACTAAATGATTGCGAAGCCCCTATTACAGTATTGGTGGAATAGGATATAACTCCGACAATAGATCATGATTTCTCAATCCGATCGATTCACGTTGGATCATCAAATACCAGTAATAAAGACGAGCTTCACGGTGGGTATTCTGGTATTTTTTGATTTGACGTTCTTTTTCTTTTTCGTGACAAGAAGCCAGGTGTTTTTGATGATGATGTAATTCAGATATGAGTGTTTCAAGTCTTTTGCCGATTCTACCGAGAGCTGAAGCCATCTCTTCGCGGATTTCAGCTTCAGTTTTGCCTAAGAATTCGGCTCGAAGTTGGAAGTTCATTTATTCATAGTTTACGCTTACAAAGAAACATGACAAAAAAGATTCTGTTGATTCTTGTACTGGCTGTTTTGACACTTGCAGGCTATTTCTTATTTTTTCGTGACAAAGCCGGACGATTTAGTCCGCTGCAAAATCCCAATATTCTTCTTATCACTATCGATACGATCCGACCGGATCATCTTTCCTGTTATGGCGGAAAAAATAAAACCCCCAACCTTGACGAAATCGCAAAAAACGGGATCTTGTTTGAGAATGCTTTCAGTCAAGTTCCATTGACCTTCCCATCTCATACATCGATCCTCTCCGGCATGTTCCCATCAAAACATGGCATTCATAACAACGGATTGGAAATTTTTGCGCAGCCTGAATCATTAATTACCCATGAATTGAAAAAACATGGATATCAAACAGGAGCTGTCGTTTCTTCATTTGTGCTGGACCGAAAATTTGGATTGAATTCCGATTTTGATATTTATGATGATCAGATGGAACGGCAACCAGGAGTCTCTTCAAACTTCGAAGTCGAACGTCCTGGGAATGAGGTGACTGCCAGCGGTATTCAAATCCTTCAGAATTTCAATGAAAAGCCATGGTTCCTCTGGCTTCATTATTATGATCCGCATACACCGTATGCTCCGCCTGAACCTTACAAAAATTACGCAGGCGAGGTTCAATTTGTTGATAGTCAAATCGGTGAAATTCTAAATTGGCTAAGAAACAACAATAAAGACCAGAACCTGATTACTACAATCATTGGCGATCACGGAGAGAGTCTGGGCGAGCATAAAGAAGCCACTCACGGGTTTTTCACATACAACAGCACATTGAAAATTCCATTCCTCATAACATTCCCCGGCGCGCCAAAAAATAAGCGAGTTAAACTTGCGACAGCTACCGTTGATGTTGTTCCAACGCTGTTCGCTCTGTCTGGAATCGCTGATTCAACTGCACGCCATGGCGAAAATCTCCTAACTTTGCTGGACTCCACAGAACGCACCAAGGATATTTATTTTGAATCAAGATATCCGGAATTGCTGGGTTGGAATGGCCTACAGGGATTAATCAGAAATAATTGGAAACTGATTTCAACAACACGCTCTGAACTATACGATTGGCGATCTGATCCCAATGAAAATCAAAACAAATTTTCACAAGAGCAAAGTATCACCACAAAACTAAAAGATGAACTTTCAAAGTCTTACACCGATACGAATCCATCAAACGCTAAAGGTCCTGATGCAGAAACACTTGAAAAGCTAAAGAGTCTTGGATACATCGGAGCAACGAACGCATCCACCAAAAGAAGTAATGCTGACCCAAAAGACAAAATCGGTGTTTGGCAAAAATATGAGCGTGTTTCTTTTCTTCCGAACGATAAAAAAGATGAAGGCTTCAAAATATTGGAAGAACTGACTGCTGCTGAACCTGAAAATAACTTTTTCCGGATTGCGCTTGCTTCCAAGTATCTTCAAGAAAAGAAATTGATTCCTGCGCTTGAACATTTACAAAAAGCAATCCAGGTTGATCCTGCAGATGAAAATGCATATCAAAACCTCGCGCTGACTTATAAAGAATTGGGAAATTATCAAGAAGCAATGAAAGCGCAGCAAGCATCCATCGCGATCAATCCGAATCGCTCGGATGCTCAAGGTGTATTAGGGATGCTGCTGGTTGATACGGGTCAATTTGAAGAAGCAGAAAAGCAATTCATCAAAGTTCTACAGTTAGACCCCAATAATGCAGTTGCATGGAATAACTATGGCAATGCGTTGCGTGAAATTGGACGTTTCGAAGACGCTAAGAAAGCTTATAAGGAATCGATTCGTTTATCTCCGAAATATGCGTACCCACTCAACGGACTGGCTACTGTTTTAATCCGGGAAGGTAAAACTCGTGATGCTTTGCCTTATTTAGAAAAAGCCATTGATCTGGATAAAACTTTCGTCGAAGTTTATCTAAATCTTGGTATCGCGTATCACACCCTGGGGGAAATCAATAAGGCTCGCACTCTATACAGCGCCTTCCTGAAAATTGCGCCTGCCTGGATGAAACGTGACCGAGAAAATGCCCAACTCCTACTAAATCAAATCTCCTCTCGAAATCCATCCTGATACGAAGATATGGAGTCCATCCAATTTATTGGATTGGTTTTAGGATTATCCAAACATTTCGTACCACAAAAACGGTGGTACAGAGGTGATTTTCGACAGTTGGCCCTCGTGTAATGCGTGGTACAAGACTTGCTGTCCATAGGGTGTATGACGTTATCCCTCGGAATCAATTGAAGCAGGGTTGGGAAGTCCCGTGCTATGATAACGTTAATCCAATTAGAAACATGCAACTGTTCTTTCTTATTCCTTCAGGAGGAAATTCTATGAAAAGACCGTGGCTATTATTATCCACGGCCATTCTGATCTTATGCGTACTAACTTCGTTTAACGCATTTGCACAGGTGGCTTCTTCAAATTTGACCGGCGCGGTCAATGATGACCAGGGGAATCCATTACCCGGCGTCTCCGTGTCAGCAAAGAATCTTGATACAGGGCTTGAACGAAACGATGTCACGGATGAATCCGGAGTTTACCGGATGCCATCTCTTCCATTTGGAACATATGACATCACGGCCCAACTTCAAGGATTCGCAACTACAATTCAAAAAGGTATCCGCTTAGATGTCGGACGTACTGTTAGCATTGATTTCGGAATGAAACTTTCTGCCACAGCCGAAACAATGGAAATTACGGGTGAAACACCTTTAATTGAAACAACAGAATCACACATCGCAACTGTAGTAACACCGGAACAGGTGGAAAATCTACCGTTGAATGGACGCCAATTTGCAAACTTAGGCGCATTGGCTCCCGGCACAACTCTTACAGTGCATCCCGATCCAACAAGACCGAGCAATTTAGCGGTTAGTTTGATCGGCGGCAGCGGCCGCAACATGAACGTAACAGTTGATGGCGGCGATAACAATGACGATACCGTTGGTGGAATTAATCAATTCTATTCGTTGGAATCCATCGCTGAATTCAATTTGTTAACAAACCGTTACAAAGCTGAATATGGACGTTCAAGCGGCGGTGTATTGAACGTTGTTACCAAATCTGGAACCAATGATCTTCATGGATCCTTTTTCTCGTTGTTCCGCGATGACGCATTAAATTCGCTTACAACGACTGAAGAAGAAACAGGTCTGGATGATCCAGCAGCTTACAGTCGCGAACAATTTGGTGGTTCTTTCGGTGGACCAATCGTTCGTGATAGAGCACACTTCTTCATCGCAATTGAACGATCACAAACGGACCAGGAATCGGTTGTTAATACTTTAGGAACTGCTCCCGAATTAGATGGGACCGTGCCTCTTCCAACAAAGGACACTTTGTATACGGTTAAAGGCACTTCGAATCTGACTCCGCAGCAGTATCTGACTGTTCGCTATGGTCAGCAAAAAACCGAAACCGTCTATGGTGCCGCTCCAACATACGCAGCAAACGCGCGCGGTATTCTAGGAAATGATTTTCATTCAATTCTGGCAAGTCACAACTTCGTTGATCAGCGATAACAAGTTGAATGAATTTACTTTCCAATATGCCGACTTTAAAAATGCGATTTTGCCAACATCTTCAGATCCAACAGAAGTCTTTCCTAATGGCGTGTATTTAGGTCAAAACCCAAATACTCCCCAAACGACAACACAGGAAAAGTATCAATTTAAAGATGACTTCTCATTAAGTATGGGTGGGCATCATTTCAAAGTGGGCATCAACTATGTGCATGAACCGACTCTCGGAGGTTCATTTACAACAGGTACAGTTCCCCGTTTTGATCACCTGGGTCCGGAACGCGATTCTCCGATCGTCAACATCAACATCAATGGCGGATTTTTCGGAGATTCGACTCCCAATGATCAGTATGGATTGTATTTCCAGGATGATTGGAACATAAATGACAGACTCACATTTAATTTAGGTCTGCGTTATGACTATGTATCAGGCCTGGAAATCAATCAATCGCCCAGCACTTTGTTCCAGGACCTTCATAACTCTCAATTTGACTTCTCATGGCTGCAACCATTTCAAGATAGTGCTGATGGCAGCATTGAAATGGACAACGACAATTTTCAGCCTCGTCTAGGTGCAGCTTATGATGTAGCTGGCGATGGAGAAACAGTAATTCGTGGTGGATGGGGTCTCTATTACGATTTCCCCTATACGAATGCGAACCTTCTCTTCCCGCAAGCGGCCTCTAGGTGGATTCGGTTCTATCTACACTAACGTAAACGATCCTGCAGGCATCCGAAATCCGGATGGCAGTTTCTTCCAACCTGGAGATCCGCTTCCTCCGAATCAAGGCGGCGCCCTTGCAGCACCAAACGATGTGTTATCACCTAATTGGAAAATCCCGTATACGAATCAATTTTCAGCTGGTGTAAGCAGACAAATTGGAAACGATGCAGCACTGGACGTAGATTACGTTCACGTTGCAGTCAACGATCAATATATCCGTTTCAAATTCAACGGTAGCACCAGATATCGGTGGTCCTAGAATGCTTCCGAATTTCGGGTCAGGTCCTCGCATCTATATGCCGGGTGGTTTTAGTGACTATGATGGCCTAAACGTAAGCTATCGTCAGCGTTTAACACGTGGCTTCCAATTCCAGGGTTCCTACACTCTTTCAAAAGTTGAAGGAAACATCCTGCCCGGTTCCGATGAATTCAGACTGGGTTCACCTGGTAGTTTGCACACATTGCTCACTCGATTTCAGAATCGGGCCACAAGATGATCCAAGAATGGTTGGACCTCTTACGCCTGATGCTCGTCATCGTTTCGTGATCGCGGGTATAGCGGATGATCTACCATGGGGTTTCACGGTTTCCGGATTCTTCCGTGCAAATTCAGCCAAGCCATTTAATACTTTTGTTACAACAGATCTGAATGGCGATGGATTGAATTATGATACGCCCGAAGCAAATGTGAATGCTGAACGTGGTGATTCATTTAACCAACTTGATCTTCGCGTTAGCAAGTTCTTCCAGTTTGGAGATACGTTCCGAGTCGAAGGAATCTTCGAATTGTTCAACGTCTTCAACAGTGACAATCCTGCAGCGAATCGTCAGGGCGGAAATGAAATCAACGGCGATCTGAATGATCCTGGTTTCGGTACTCCCGAACACCTTTGCGGGTGATCCAGGACAAGGTGAACAGCGCCTTGCTCAGCTCGGTTTCCGCATCGTATTCTAAGTTTTTGGTTTTCTAAAAAGGGTGGTCAAATTGACCACCCTTTTTTATTTGTACTCAAAGACTCCCAAAGAACACAGAGTATGAGGACTGTATTTTTCTCCACACTTTTGATGTGTATCGCATTTCCTGTTGCAGCAAATGACAACTGGTGGTCATCTGGAGATTCGAACAGGAAGTGCTCTGAATTTCGATACGAATCTAAAGATTGAACAACCACCTTTTCCCGAATTGTCATTTGATGCGGAATACGAAACGCGTCCGTTTGAAGATGCACCTTACTATGGTTGGCGCATTTCGCGTCGAAATCTAAAGCATTCATGGGAAATAGAATTTTTACATCATAAGATCTATCTCAAAAATAATCCGCCGGAAGTGAATCATTTCGAAGTAAGCCACGGGTATAATATGCTCTTTGCAAATCATGCCTGGACGTTTAAAGGAGTGCATCTTCGAGCCGGTGCAGGAGCGGTTATCAGCCATTCTGAATCTGTAATTCGTGGGATTCCATTTAATTCTGATAATGAGCTTTCTGGATTTTGTGTTCAAGCTGGAATAGAAAAACGTCTTTACGTTAGCAGTCGCTTTTTCTTTTCAATTGAAGGAAAATTTACAGCAGCGAAAGCTACAGTTTCAATTGCTGATGGTGAAGCCACAGTTCCAAATCTTGCAGTTCATGGTTTAATTGGATTCGGAGTCGATTTGTAAATAATTTGTAACGTCGGATTTGCGGTAAAAAAATATCGTTATGGAATTTCAAAACAAAATTGTTTTAGTAACAGGTGCAAGCAGCGGTATTGGTGAAGCAACAGCAATCCGTTTTTCACAGGAAGGTGCGACTGTTGCTGCCGTAGCAAGACGAATTGAAAAACTGCAAGATCTACAGCAAAACAATCAAAACATTTATCCATTTGCAGCGGATCTTAGAAATCCTGATGAAACAGCTGAGTGTGTCAATTCAATTGTAAAAAAACTGCATGGAATCGATGTTGTTGTCCATGCAGCCGGGATCATAGGATCAGGTTCCATTGAAACAGTCACGCTGAAAGATTGGGATGAAATGATGAACATTAATCTACGTTCTATTTTTCATCTTACACAGCTTTGTCTTTCTGAACTGATCCAGAGAAAAGGAAACATTGTTTGTGTTTCAAGCGTTGCAGGGCTTCGTTCCTTTCCAGGAATTTTATCTTACAGTGTTAGTAAGGCTGCATTGGATCAGTTTACACGTTGTACTGCACTTGAACTTGCTTCGAAGGGCGTTCGTGTGAATGCAGTGAATCCGGGTGTTGTAGTAACCCAGTTACATCGATCGGGTGGGATGGGCGAAGATCAATACAAAGCATTTCTCGAACGGTCGACAACAACGCATCCGATGGGACGTGTCGGCAGCCCCGAAGAAATCGCCGATTTAATCCTTTTCCTGGCTTCCTCAAAAGCCTCCTGGATTACGGGATTGACCGCAAGTATCGACGGTGGCCGGGCTTTAACCTGCGCAAGATAATCAAACCACAAAGACGCAAAGACACCATTTGACCCTCATTAATATCCAGCATAGAATCTAGAAAACCGAATGCGAAACGCAGGGGCACTTGTCCTTAAAGTCGAATTCAGCCCGCACTATGTTCATTCAGCCCGTCTGACTATTCCACTACTAGGAATTGATGAACGGATGGGAAAATTCCTTCGAATGGATCGCCTGCCTGCAGGCCGATACCCGGGGACGTTAACCTTATTTCGCGTAAATGGCGCAGAAGTTCAACGTTCACTAACCTTAAATATCGAAGCGAATCAACACAATTTGCATGAATTGAATTTGAATTCGATCATAGATGAAATTTATCTTCGCCCTGTCAATTCTTTAAATCGCACAGTCCCACGTTGTGAAATCAAAGTAGAAAGAGTCGATAACAATTTTCGCGTTGTACGCGGAGATCGAGGAATTGCATATCGCCTTGCCCCGGGAAACTATTTAGTACGAATTATTTCGCCAGATCTAAAAGTTCGCACACTTCCGTTGCACGTTGAAGTAAATGTTACGGACTATCCGCTTCAATTGGACCTGGAAGCAGCTTCGACTCGGCGGGAGCCTCGTTACAGGATGTCTGTACCGATCGTTTTTCGTACGAACGATGGTCAATGGATTTCAACCAGCACAACAAACATGAGTAGAAGTGGGCTCTGTCTTGTGAAAGGCATCAGAAAAATCGACGACAAAGAATTGTTTGTCCGGCTCTTTGTTCCAGTAAAGAAAGGACCGCTGGAATGTCAGGCAGAAGTACGATGGATCCGTGATGAAAGAAGCTCCGCTTCCCGAATGGGTTTGAAATTACGTCTTCCTGAGGATACTCATGCCCCTCTCGAACAATGGCTTGAGCACTCCTCCGGCGGCATTCAAGAATAAGATCTCAGCGTCTCTGCGGTTAATGCGAACTGTATTTCTTCAAAATCGAATCTAATTTCCCCTGTGCTTCTAAAAGTTGATCCAAAAATTCGCGTACGGCTCCATCGCCTCCACACTTATTCAGAATAAGATCCACTCGTGCTTTTACGGCTTTATGAGCATTTTGTGGCGCAACAGACAACCCCACGCGCTCCAACACAGGCAGGTCAGGAATATCATCGCCAACGAATGCGATTTGATCGTACGGAATGTTCCTTTCAGAAACAATCCGTTCAAGGACTGGAAGCTTTTCCATCGTATCCATATAGACATCTTCGATCTTTAGTTCTTGACAGCGGAGCTTGAGCGCTTGTGAAGAACGGCCGCTGATGATTCCGATACGAATGCCGGATTTCATCGCACACACGATGCCGAATCCATCATGAATGGAAAAGAATTTTACTTCTTCACCATCCGGAAGCAGCATCACCTGTCCGTTAGTCATGACTCCATCAACATCGAGCAATACCATTCGAATGTTTCGGAGTTTGGAAAGCAGTGTCTCATTCATTTAACTTTGCGTCTTTGCGGTAAAAAAATCTAAAACAATTCGGTTCGCCACAGATCATGAACGTGAATAATTCCTTGAATTCTGTGGTCGTTATCCAAAATCAGCAACGCAGTAATTCTTTTTTCTTCCATTAAATTCAGCGCAGTGGTTGCCAATTCGTCTCCTGGAATTGTTTTGGGAGTGCGAGTCATCACATCTTCAGCTTTGCGTGACAATAATTGATTATCGCTTTCAAGATGTCGCCGTAAATCGCCATCGGAAATCACTCCAACCACTTTATTCTCTTTATCGATTACTGCAGTAATGCCAATTCTTTTTCGCGACATCTCATAAATGACATCTTTCATGACAGTATCTGCGGATACAATCGGAATATCGTCTCCAGTTCTCATAAGAGCAGACACTTTCATTAACTTCTTTCCTAATTTTCCACCGGGATGAAGTCGCGCAAAATCTTCTTCCTTGAATCCATGTTTTACCATTAAGCACATTGCAAGAGCATCGCCCATTGCAAGTGCAGCAGTTGTAGACGCCGTTGGAACAAGGTTTAGCGGACAAGCTTCTTGAGTCACACTGACATCGAGCACGACATCGCTATGCTTTGCAAGCGTTGATTTGTTTCCGCCTGTAAGAGCAATCAAAGGAATCCCGAGTCTTTTTAATATTTCGAGTAATCTCAAAATTTCGGGGGTCTCACCGCTATTTGAAACTGAAATCACCACATCTCCGGTGGCAACCATTCCCAGGTCGCCATGGATCGCCTCGGCAGGATGCAGGAATAATGAAGGTTGGCCTGTGCTGGAAAAAGTTGCTGCGATTTTTTTGCAAATGATTCCAGACTTACCCATTCCAGTTAAGACGACTCTTCCCTTGCACTCGGAAAGTAATTCAATAGCCTTTTCGAAATTCGCACCGATCCTGTCGATCAATGCAAGAATCGCATTCGCTTCACTTTGCAAAACTTCGCGGGCAATTCGATCCATCATGAATGTTTCTTCGTTATATGATCATATTCAAGGAGCCGTTCCAACAATCCAGGAAGACGATCGAGCGGGCATGCGTTTGCACCATCGGAGAGCGCCTGATCCGGCTTATCGTGGACTTCCATGAATAAGCCATTAACACCGACTGCTGTTGCTGCACGCGCAAGCGGTTCAATAAATTCGCGCTGACCTCCGGATCTTGTACCTTCTCCACCCGGTAGCTGAACACTGTGAGTCGCATCAAAGATGACTCCACAGTCGAGTTTTTTCATCAGCTCAAGTGAACGAAAATCAACGACCAGGTTGTTGTACCCAAAAGTTGCGCCACGTTCTGTTAACAAGATCTTGTCATTGCCGGCGCTGCGAATTTTATCAACAACGTTTTTCATATCATTCGGTGCCATAAATTGACCTTTCTTAACATTCACAACTGCATCCGTTTTGGCGGCAGCGATTAATAAATCCGTTTGACGGCATAAAAATGCAGGAATCTGCAGAATATCAACATTCTTTGCTAGCAGCTCAGCCTGCCATGGTTCATGAATATCTGTTATGACGGGGACAGAATGTTTGCGTCTCAATTCGCCCAACAAACGTGCACCTTCTTCAGGTCCGGGACCGCGAAAAGACTGAATAGAGGAGCGATTGGCTTTATCGAAGGATGCTTTGAAAATGTAAGGCACGTTCAATCGTGCGCAAATTTCGCGGATTTTTCCGCACATGAAATCAATGTGATCCGTGCTTTCGATTACGCAAGGACCACCGATGAAAAAGAATGGGGCGCCATCCTTAACTTCAATTACACCCCCAATGCGAAAGGGTTTCATTGCACTTCCTGAAGTTGCATCCTTGCTTCCTTGTGCTTTTCGCGATTATCCAAAGAAGCGGCAATGAATGATTTGAATAACGGATGAGATGACAATGGCTTTGATTTGTATTCCGGATGGAACTGACAACCAAGAAACCACGGATGATCTCCTAACTCAATAATTTCAACAAATGTCTTATCCGGTGAATACCCTGAAAATATCATTCCACGCTCTTGCAAACGTGATTCATAATCTCTGTTAAATTCATAGCGATGACGATGTCTTTCTGAGATTTTTTCGGCTCCATACACGCGCGCAGCGAGCGAACCAGCAGAAAGATCACAAGGGTAAGCGCCTAATCTCATGGTGCCACCCATATTCGTAATACCTTTCAAGTCATGAAGCATCACAAAAATCTTGTGCGGAGTATCAGGACTAAACTCTGTGCTATCGGCATCGGCAAGTCCTGCGACATTGCGCGCGTACTCGATTAATGCTGTCTGCATGCCGAGGCAAATTCCAAAAAACGGAACTTTCTTTTCACGCGCATATTGAATTGCATGAATCATTCCCGGAATTCCTCGCAATCCAAAACCACCGGGAACGAGAAGACCATCCATACCCGCCAGCATTTCTCCAGCATTTTCAGGAACAATCTTTTCCGCTTCAATCCACTGAATCTTTACCTTTGCATCATTCGCAGCACCGCCATGATAGAGAGCTTCATAAAGACTCTTGTAGGAATCTTCCAATTCAACATACTTTCCAACAACTCCAATCGTAACTTCACGCTTGGGATTGCGGATCGTTTCAACCAGCTTTTCCAATGGCTCAAGATGCGCATCCGATTCCGGAAGTCTTAGTAAATTCAGAATTGTGCGATCGAGATTTTCCTGTTTGAAAACAAGCGGCACTTCATAAATCGACGATACATCTTTTGCAGTGACAACTGCTTCAGGTGGAACATTCGAAAAGAGTGAAATCTTGCTTTTCAAAGATGCAGGCAAGAATCGATCGGTGCGGCACAAAATGATATCAGGCTGCAAACCGATTTCTCTTAATTCTTTCACGCTGTGCTGTGTAGGTTTTGTCTTTAATTCACCTGCTGTAGCAATGAAAGGAACGAGAGTTAAGTGAACAAAAATTGCATTATCGCGTCCAACATCAAGACGGAACTGCCGGATCGCTTCAAGAAATGGAAGACTTTCAATATCGCCAACCGTTCCCCCAATTTCAACAATAATGATGTCAACATCTTTTGCGAGACGATGAATTGCGGATTTGATTTCATCTGTAATGTGCGGAATGACCTGCACAGTTTTGCCTAAATAATCACCGCGCCGTTCTTTGTTGATGACAGATTCATAAATTTGACCTGTTGTGTAGTTGTTGAGTCTTCCAATTTTGGCTGAGGTAAATCGTTCATAATGACCGAGATCGAGATCGGTTTCAGCACCATCATCAGTGACATATACTTCCCCATGCTGAAAAGGGCTCATAGTTCCTGGATCCACATTAATGTAAGGATCAAACTTTAAGAGATTCACGCGGTAGCCTCGCGCCTCCATCAGGTGACCGATCGATGCCGAAGCGAGTCCCTTCCCTAAAGCAGATACAACGCCCCCAGTTACAAAAATGAATTTAGTCATTCTTTACCTCACGCCTTTTTTATTAGTCATTTTTTATGCTTCTAAAAGCTTTGGATTTTTCTGCACCAGTCGTCGAATTCGTTCCAGATCTTCAGGAGTATCAACCCCAAATATTGCAGCCGATGATACATCCACTTTGATTTTCGTTCCATGCTCAATCGCGCGCAACTGCTCAAGATCCTCCAACAGTTCCAGTGGAGATGGTGCCCACTTTGTAAATTTTAACAACAGTTCGCGTCTATATGCATATAACCCGATATGTCTGTGAAAATACTTGAGCAAAGAAGGCTCATTCTTAATAATCTCCTGTAGACTCGCTCCAGGTTGATCTTTTCTGCGAAGATAGGGAACAGGCATTCGAGAAAAATACACAGCATAACCGCGCTGATCAGCAACGACCTTAACAACATTTGGATTCCATAGATCTGCCGGATCATCGATTGGCGCTTTCAATGTTGCCATTTCAGCGTCTTTATCTCGAATCAAGAGATTTACAGCATGATCTATGGCTGCAAAGTCAATTAATGGTTCGTCACCCTGAATATTTACGACGATATCAGCCTCTATCTCTCCAATTGCCTCTGCAATTCTATCCGTCCCCGAACGGTGTCCCGCGGAAGTCATTACCACCCGGGCTCCAAAACCTTGAGCCACTTCGAATACACGATCATCGTCTGTGGCTATCCACACTTCACGCAATGAATTGGCTTTACAAGCCCTGTGATAGACATGGTAAAGGAGAGGCCTACCCTGCAGATCTGCCAAAGGTTTTCCTGGCAGGCGGCTTGATCCGTATCGGGCCGGAATAACGCCCACTGCAGAAAGAAGCATTCTAAAGCATCGTCTTCAAACCGCACCTAAGTGTAATAAAAAGGTCGTAGAGTGTCAAACCAATTGTGCGTGTAGTACTATTTTTGTAGTATAGACCTGCAGGGGAGCAGAGGAGCAGGGGAGCTGGGGTGATTAGGAAGGTTTGGTGCCGTGAAGAACCCATGGTTCTGGATAATTAATCATTCTTACTAGTTTTCCGATAATTTGGTCATACTCAAAATACAAAGTTTTAGCCGATGCTTTCTCTACGTAATTACACTTTACTGCGAACTCAATCCAAGTTTGGACCTCTGCAGCCTCGCCTTCACAATCACAAAGTTTACTTACAAAAGCGGCTCTATAGCGCCGCTTTCTCCAAGCTTCTGCCAGATTTGCACAAACTGATCTAGAAGCACGACGGATTTGACCAGTTAAAGAATACTTTTCGTCAGGAGGAAAAGTTTTGGTCACTTCAAATAATTTCATAGCGGCCTCAAAGGCCATTTTATAAACGTCTAGTTCGCGGTGGCTCTGAATTCCTCTTTTCATTTGATCTCCTTCTCCACCGCTCCCACGCGCTCTTCACCCCTGCTCCCTTTCTCCCCTGCTCCCCTGCGTCTATCTTACTCCACCAACTTCACCAAATGTAGTCCGATGCATAATCCCTCACCGACTTATTGGACAAAATGTGGAAGGTACGGATACGCTGAACCATGACAGGAGAGAGCTGAGATAGCGGAACATAAAGGATACGCTTGCCATAACGGCCTGCGAGCACCTGAAATACCGGACGTGGAGGTTTAGGCGCAGCATATACGACAAACTTTTCGAGACTATAATCGATTCCAGCCATCAACAATCGTTCAGCATGATTGAGAGTTCCGGAGTATGCAGGGTCACCAAAAATATCAAAGAGACGACCTGGAGGCATTGTCATTAAATAACCGCCATAAATCGATTTGCGAATTCCTGGTCCCACCTGACGTTCTTCTGGATCTGTTGCATAAAATGCCATATCCGATTCTTGATAATGCTCGCCAAGCCACGTCATAGTGTGAGGATATTTTTCCTGATCTTCATCAAAAATCACCACAAGCGAGCTAATTTCGCCTTTAATAGTCATACATTCCTGCACATAAATTTGACCTGTATGCCAATTGCGGATCGTTTCACGAAGATCAATTCCATCCAGCAAGGAAGTCTCGAAAGGCCTTACTCGCTTTTTTTCATCACTCAACATGCTTTTACCTTTTGTTCGAAGGTAATTCCCATAATTTTCAATCACGAGATCTTCTGGCTGATGGGAGCAAATTGTAAAAGGATCGAATTCCAATCCTTCGCGAGTATTCCGTTTTTGCTTTTCTTGTCGACGCAAAAATCGAGGGAGTGCAGCTCTGGGCTTCAACGGTGGATGGGGATTCATCCTTACTTTGCTGACCAGGCTGAATAGATCCTCTGCGCGCAACTCAATAATTTCGATTTCGCTTGCACCTTGCTGTACCGGATAACACGTTCCAATTTCCCACATGCGATAACAGAAATGTGAGTTGACACAACCACGTCCTCCAATGAGAAGTTCATAAAAATCGGGCAAGAGCATTTCCTTGATTGCGGCATATTTCCGCAGAAATTGATTGATCAACATCATTTGTTGCGGGCTTAACTGATCTCCAATTTCCTGTTCGTAGTACGCTCGACATTCCTGAATAAAACGCGCAAGAATTTCATTTCGATCACGATCAGCGGATTTTGCTGCAACCCTGTAATGTGCCTTTTTTGCGAATTCATCAAGTGATGCAGGTTTATCGCCTTTGTACAGTAGTAGCGGTTTATCTTTGGTAACCACAGGCTTGGGGCTTTCTATGTCTTCAGTCACTTCGATCGTTCCGCTTCGCTGAAGCTCATAAACTGAGGTCAGAAACGGAAAAGTCCCCATAATTTCACCCAGCGAAGAAGAGCTTAGGTGATAGATTTTTGCGGAAGGCTTTTGCTCAAAAGGACGAGGCATTGGAGTTTTAAGTGCATCAATCAATCCGTTTATGTGAAAAAGCCCACAAGCTACAAGGATATCGCCCGTTTTAGGAAGGATTCGATCCAGCTCCTGAAGGTGAAAAGCCATCGCTTGTTCACGCTGTTTGTCCTGCTCGGTCTTTTGAGGTTGGATTCTATTCAAAAATTCTTTGCAATATTTTTCATGTCCGAGTGAATGAATTGCGAACGTATCTGGAACAGGATCGGTAAAATCCGGATAGTCCGGTAAATAAAGATCAATACATTTAACTGGAATATTTGCTTCGATTGCTAAGCGCGATAACTCTACAAATGCATCAACTGGTTCAATACGGATGTAATGTCTGATCTGCTGTCCGTAAAGAAGAATTGAAATTTTAGGAAGTCTCTGGATTCCCTGGAGAATCAAATCTTCAAGTATTGAAGGGTACTCTACAGCAACTGCGATGGGTTGGATTGTGTTGAATGCACTGCGGGCAGCCTTTGCAAATTCGAAAGAGTGATGAATTACTGGAAACAGAACGAATCGTCCGATCCGTTCCTGATACAAAGCAGACAAGGTTTAATCACCTGTATACCGCAATCCGCTTTCGCCAATGACTTTTAAGATCGCGTCGTGCAAAAGTTCTTTCAAATCCACCTTTCCAAGACTCAAACGTTTTGCAACATATCGCGCAACATTAATCCCATCGCGAACTGTATATGGCTCATCGGCTTGATGGCATCGTTCGAGAAAATTAACAACGTATGTAAGGATTTTTTCATCAACAAACGGCAAATTTTCCTGGAGAATTGCTAATTCTTCCTCGCGTTCAGGAAAATCCAAATAGATTTGCGGTTGAAGTCGTGTGTGAATATATTCAGGAATTTCGAAAGTACTCGCGTCATCATTCATGGTAGCTACGATGCGAAAATCAGGATGCGCTTTCACCTTGACTCCCGCCACGATTGATTCAATGTATCGGCGTGTATCCAATAATGGAGCAAGAGATGCCCATGATTTTTCGGACATGCGGTTCCCTTCATCCAGGACGGCGACGCCTCCTGTAATCATTGCAGTGACTACAGGGCTTGCAACATATTGAATCTTACGATCATCTGCAATTACTGGAGTGATCAATAAATCTTCGGGACGAGTGTCCATCGTAGCTTGAAAAATATAGACATCACGACCGAGTTGTTTTGCAGCGCCGTATGCAAGGGTGGTCTTTCCGACTCCTGGTTTACCGATCAATCGCGGTGAAAGAGGTACATCTCTTTCATCAATCACGCTCCAACAAGCATGAAGTTGCAAGACCAGATCTGGTTGTCCGATCCAACGCATCGGCAATTCATCTGGATGCGCTAGGAATACGGAGATGCCCTCAATTTCAACTTTTCTACGAGATTGCTTCATGCTGAATCAGTGTAGCACAAGCATCTCCCTTCACTCTGTTATCGACCGGATAAAAAGTTGTTCACTACCGGAGCTTCAGGACAAGTCGGACAAAGCTTTAGAAATATTCTCCAATGATCTTCAGCAAGGCTTCTCTCCCCACTCTTTGCATATGCTTGTCCAAGATAATACTGGCCATACGGATTGTTGGGATTAATGGCTACAACGCGCTTAAAGTGCTCAATTGCTTTCGGATAATTCGTTAACCAGCTGTAGGCTAAAGACACTTGAAACTGCGCTTCTTCATTGTCCGGCATTGCTTCAACCGCAACAGTCAGATCTGAAAGCGCTTGTTCGTATTGCTTCCGTTGAATGAATGCTTTTCCGCGTGCCAATCTTGCCGGAGGAAAAGCAGGTTTAATTTCAAGCGCTTTGTTCAAATTCTCCAGAGCTACATCAGGAGTATTCGCGCCATCGGGAGCTTTCTTAATATGGCTCATTGCGATGTAGTAAAAGGCATCAGCCTTTTTAGGGTGATTTGCAGGCGCATTCTTTTGATTCGGACCAGGCTTGTGATTCACGACTTTCATGAACGATTGAATAGCGGCGTCATATTCACCAGCATTAAAATGTTGCATACCTTTCTGATAAAAATTCGGCGCAGGCGCGGGTTGAGCGATTAGCGCAAATGGAAGCAAAAATAACATTACATAGGCAATCTTTGTTTTCATAGTTCAGTCTCCCGTTACTTCAATGATTATGCGAAAGCAAGAAACGTGCAAGGCTCTTTTTCGACGAGATACTTCCTTGAAGTGTATTATTTAGTGGACACAGTTATTTAGAACGTGGAACTTTTTTTAGAATTGTTGCCTTATCTGCGTCGAAGTCATGAGTTAACAGAATTTGACAATCCAAATCATCTTCATTTGCTTTCATTCTACAAACTCGTTTGCCGATCCAATGAACACGCGGACCGGGTAACGATTCCCCTTTTTCATCTCGTTTATACTTCACTTCCATTACGCCATATTGCCCTGTTCCGGCAATACCCCGGCCAGGTCCTCCATCTTTTGTCCCTTTGCTGTAAATTCCGCCTTTTCGCGTCGGACGACTTTCGAGAGCTGCTGCATGGAACAAGGGGAATCCACCCGCACCATCTGCGCTAAAACCACTATTACTACCATCATCAATCGCAAGCATATGTGCGTCTCCGGAAAGCATACAAAGATTTCGAACTTGATTTTCGATGATGAAATTGGAAATGCTTGTTCGCTCATCACTATATCCTGCCCAAAAAACTTCACGCGGATGCGATTTTCCAACCCAAGGCAGTGAATTGCACCAAACGATGAGGTCATAATTTTTTCCCATTAACAGCTGCGCCTTGAACCAGTCTCTTTGTTTCACACCCAACATTGATCTCGGACTGGTATCCGAACCGTGATGCAATTTATGGAAACGATTGTCAGTCAAAATGAACAACACTTTTCCCACAACAAAGGATTGATAAATTCCATCTGTCCCATCTTCAGCAAGAGGATAGTGTGGTACGTACAAGTCATATGCCTCACGCGCAACAACTGCAGCGGCTTTGTTTTTTATATCACCGCCATCGGTGTCATCTCCAAGAAAATCATGATCGTCCCAGACGTAGGCCATCGCATGCGCTCGAAACAGATCTCCAGGTTCTTTGCGTCGTAACATCCAGTCATATTTTTCAAGACGGATTGCAATTTCAGGCTTCCTGATGTTCCCATAATGAAGATCGCCAAGATGCAAAAAGAGAAGTAACTCGGGTTCATTTTCAATGGCCATGAAACTTTCGGGCATTGGATATCGAATGTTTGTAAACTTTTTGTTCCCCGAACAGGACCCAAAGGCAATTTTAAAATCCTGACGACTTCCAGCCGCAGGAAGGGTTTTAAAAGCTGCAACACATTCGCGTTGGCTTACATCATTTAAAAGGAGGTAATAATAATATTGCTGGAAGGGTTGTAAGCCGGAAAGAAGAAAATTCAAAATTTTATGACGGTATTTATGACCGGGATCTTCCCACATGGAATTTAAATTGAACGAACGAACGCGCGAAAAAGCCAGATCGGTTGAGAGGATAAGGCTGGCACTCTTTACGGCTGGCAATACTGAAGCTTTTACAATCGCAGTTTGATCAGTAACACCGCCTGTCCAAGGGCCTGCATTGATCAGTTGTACATTCATGTTAATTACTTAGGCTCTTGCCTTACTATTTTGTCCATTTGATTGATCCGCGCCCGCAGCGCTTTCACAAATATGGGAATCTCCTCTTCCTTAGCACCACTTGCCCGTAATCCGTCTTCAAACTGGGAATCCTTTATTTGACGCAGATAGCTATATAGCCATCTCACATTCTCAACGGTGATGTTTAGCACAGCATCATTCGTACGTTGTCCGGTATAACCCCAGATCACGATTTCATTTTCTACTCCCTTGATGAAGTTTGGAGTTTCATTCAGGTAACCCTGCGGGTCCCATTTACCTCTTAACATAATGTCACCCCATTTTCCCATCGATGCTCCCCAATCAATAATCAAGTATCGTGCTTCGACTGCTCCATCTGGTAGTTTGTAATGAAAGGTTCCAGTATTCGATCCCCTTGCAACATCTCTAACATCTTTGTTGTCCCAATTGGATAAAAACATGATCAGAATTTTTAATCCATTGAGCTCTTTTGTACCAAGAAACGGATTGTCATTCCATGCCCAGCTATGTTCATCAAAATGTTTGACAATGCCTTGTTCGTCTAATTCGAATCGTGCATCCGTAAAATTGCCATTCTCATCAATATATTGTTGGGCGCGTTGTAGATTAGAGGCGCCTTCAATTTTGCCTTCATGAACAAAATAGGCTGTTTCAACGAAATATCCTGCCGCCCATACAACCCTGGTAGCGAAGGTTTCTGATCGAACTTCTTCTCCCCACTTCACCCGCCATCGACTGCCTTTCGCATCTTGAACAGAAACATTAGGGCTTGATCCTGTTCCATGTTCTTCTAAAATTCGGAAAGGCGCGGCTGGGGCACCATTGCTCCCACCGGGACCATCGGAAAAATTTAGTTTTGAAACATCCCCAGGATCACGCCAAATTCCATTCCGGTCCACTCGAACTTTAGGCCGTTCATTCTTACTTCTCCGTTGATACTCAGATCGCATCCGCCAGAATACTTTGACGAGAGCATATACAATTTGAAAACCGAGAATTCCGATTAATATCCACAGTACGAGAGTCGTCCAATCCATATTTTTTTCTTTATACTTATGGTGAGTTAAAACGCCTGGCCGATGCCAAAGTGAAACACTTGTCGTGGTTCATCAAATTGTGGATCCAGGTTGAAACCCAGATCAAAACGTCCAACACCAAAAGGAGTGTTGATTCGCAATCCAAGTCCAACTGAATGCCGGATATCGCTGAAGCTTAAATCCTCTGCCTTTGCATAGACGTTCCCGCCATCATAAAACGCCGCTCCACCAAACCACTTGTAAATAGGGAAGCGGATTTCCTGATTTAGAATCAGTACAGCATCTCCAAACAATTGCTCCCCAAAAAGACTTGGGCCTAGCTGCTCTAATTTGAAACCTCGTACTGTAGTCGCTCCTCCTGCCCTAAATCGTTCATCACGTATAAGCCGTTCAAGTTCCGGAAACCCTACACCTACCCTGATTCCATTTGCCCAAACGAAATTTCCAAACGATTTGAAATAGAAAAATTGGTAGAAGAAGCGGCTAAAGATAACGTTTCCTTTCAAGAATGATGGAGCAAAAGCATTTTCGAGTGAGACGAAATATCCTCGTTTCGCGTTGAGCGGATCATCGCGCGTATCCGCAAGAATTGTGGCGGTTAATTCGGAAATTTTATCAGTTTGATCAAATGGAAATGGGTTATCCGGATCCGGATTTAACTCTTTCGTTGAAATGCGTTTATATCCATATTCGCCCAAAACTATGAATGGACCCACTAAATCAAACTGTTTTTGAAGGCTGAAAATGGCGCGTTGAGTTCGGAAGATGTCCTCGGCATCGTCTTCTCTTTCATAACGCAAAGACAGAAGAACATCCCAGCCTGCTGGATATGCGCCCTGTCTTGGAAACCAAATTGAAGGAATTGAATACGTAAGACCAGCTACTTGAAACAATGAATCTGCGCGAGTGAAATAGGAGACACTTTGAGCGGTCCCAAAAAGCCGTGTATCTTCAAGAATAAAATCGCCGCCGACATCACTTTCTGAGTCATATCTGACACCATAGGTAAATCTGTATTTCCTGGACTCAGTCACATCGACAGTGACGTTGTATACGTCCGGTTGATCGCTTTCCTCACCTTCAACTCGCACTTGTTGAAAAATATGCGTTCTATAAAGTAGACGTTGAGATTCGAATAACTTGGATTTAACAAGAAGGTCGCCTTCACTAAAAGTTAAACGTCTTTCAATTACTCCGCGTCGTGTTGTGTGGTTTCCAGTTATCCGAATTTCGCCGATACGAACCTGACGCCCTGTTTTAAGATCATAACGTAATAGCAGGCGGGGATCTCCGGCTTTACGAACTAATTCCGAGGTTACATCCACATTAGGGTAACCGTTTGCCTCATAAAACTCGGTTACAGTTAATAAATCTTCGCTAATAGCTTGAGGCGAATACGGATTTCCAGGTACGGATTTTAGTCTGGCAAGTAATTCCGGAGGAAAACCATGTCCATTGGAAACTTCCAGATCCTCGATTCTTGCAAGTTGATTCTCACGTATGATGACTTCGCGTTCTGCTGTACCATCTTCCCGAAATAGAACTCCACCTTCTTCCGCTTTAATATCCATAAATCCTTTTTGAACATATAAAGCCTCAACGCTATCTTTGAAAATTCGAAATTTATGAAAAGCATCGATAACCATTTGTGACTTCGAACCATACAGTGCTTCGAGGTCCTTCTGAAGTAACTCAGCACCATACAGATTTGCTCCGTTAAATCGCACGGTCGCATTCTGATACAGAGTTCCAGTAGTGATTGAGAAGACATGTCGAATAGCGTCTTCCGCGGAACCTTCTGTTTTAAGTTCGATCTGTGCACGTAGATAATTTTCTTTCCAAAGCTCCAAATATAAATCGTCAAGGATTTGTTCTAGAACAGCCTGTTCGGAGAAACCTTCTCTCCACCATTCGTGATATTTCTTAAGGCGTCCGCCTGATGGTGTGTAACCATTAAAGACCATCGTGCGTTTTCCACGGCCGTTTACTTGTATCTTAAGATTAATTTTTTCCTCACCGGAGCTAATTTCTTGAACGATAACTTCCGGAAAGAGATAACCGTTGTCTTGTAAAAATGCTTTTAGATCCAACGTTTCATCGAACACTCTCCAGTAGTAGTAATTCATACCTTCAAGCTCATCGATTTTTTTAAAGACATCTGCATCAGGGAGAGGCACATTATTTTCAAGGATCACTTTTTCAATTTCTTTGGGTTCCCGGCGAGCGCCTTGGCGGCGCGTTCTTATCGCTGAAACGCCAGGCCCAAAACGGAGAGAATGACGCAACCCGAGAGTATTCGGGTCATTACTTTGATCCACGAATCGCAGTGAGAAGTTACGCGCGAGCCTGTAATTGATGAGCCATGTTTGATCTTCAGTGTCTGATAGTGAAATCGAATAAACCAGCCCTATTTGACTGGTGACATCTTTTCCAATAACGAGTCGTGCAGATGGATCTTCTTCAGGAGAGACAAAATCAGGCTGAATTTCTACTCGTGTTAGACCCAAAGCATCTGCTAGTTTTTCAGGCGCGCCAAAGAAGATTTGTCCCGCAAAATACGATGCAAGTTCTTGCTGAAATAGTTTAGAGCCGGCTTGAGAAAGTGTCGAATTCGTTCCACCGGTCAGGATCAATGAATAGATCTGCTGCTCTTCAAGTCTGGGATATGAATTTACCGTAGTATCTTCTAAATTATCCAGAGGTCCATTAACCCTGATTTCTACTTCATATTGATCGACAGTTGTGAAAGTTTCGGCTGGAGTCCGGTTATCTATAACAGCGACAAGAACAATGTCAAAAACAGGATTTAACTTTCGCGTGCCATAAAAATCGATATTTCCTCGTTCAACGATAAATTCATTTCCCCGGAAAAATAGAATACTGCCATCTCTAATTTGAAGTCTTCCAAGTATTCGGGGCTGAGAAGCATTTCCTTGCACTTCAAGATTAGCCAGCGCCCGGACGCGGGCCAAATTATTATTCATACTAAAGTCCGATACTGTCTTCACATCTAGATCAAGGTTAAAGCGCGAAGGAGCGCTCGCTACGGTTGCAAGTTGTTTCCGTTGCGAAAGGAGTGAATTAACAAGACGGTCTCGATAATCAATATCCTCGCGATACGTCGAACGAACAATATCAACATTTCCGGATATCAAAAAATTCTGTTCTTGTGAAGTGATCTTTATATCTGCATTCAATTGAGAACGGAGGTCGTCTGGATATCTCATCCCAACATTTCTTCCAGTAAGTGTGATATTTGCATTAACTGGCTGAAAATTCTTTAGATCAAAACCACCTGAACCTTCAATCGTACCGCCTCCCATGTGTGCGGTAAGCTTTTCAATACGGACGCGATTCAAATCAAATGGAGCACGGAGTTGAATTGTTTCGAGTATGAACGGATATCCCGGAACTCGAATGATCCCGTTATCGAGCGTGATGAGGCCAGACATTTGAGGATCCTTGATAGAACCGCTTGCTTTAACTTCTGCGACAAGTTTTCCGCTTCCATTGAAATCTTGAATGAGATTTCGGAGAAAAAGTAGATCCACTTCGCTCTTGATATTCGCCTGGAGAGACTCACTCTTAAAGTCTGCAGTTCCATCGATCGAGAGATTCAAAGATTCTCCTGCTTTCAACTGAAACGGTTCAATCGTAATGCGCTGTTGAGTGAGGTGTATTTTGAGACTATCGTTGGATTGTACCGGCGTTTCATCAAGTTGAACTTCCTGAAGTTTGATTTCTGCATCAGCTGTCCACAATTCGGGTTTGATTCCAGTCCCGTGAGCTTGTACAGCAATTGAAATAGTTCCGCTCAAATCAGACTGAGGAGCCAGTGTTCGCAAGTTAAAAGAATCCAGATTGATATTGATGTTTCCTTCTCGGGCTTCAGTTAACGGAACAACGCCTTCAACCTTCAAACCCGAATCATTCAATGCACCGTTGAGGGAGAGTTGGATCTCTTCACCCGAAAAACGAGCGTTCAATGAATCACCACGCAGCACAAGTTGACGTGAAGGCATCTGTGCAACAAAATTTTCTGCTTTAATGTCACCGGAAATTTGCGGTTTTGTCAGATTGCCCTGAACCCGCAAATCAATATCTGATTTTCCAGAAAGAACAAATTCCTGAGTAAACATGGACGCAATCTTTAGATCGGCCTGACCTGTGATCCTCAAATCAGCACCGCTCGTTCCTTCAATTGGAAGCTTCCCTTGCACCACGAACTGCCCTTCTGGAAGAATTACATTCAGATCGGCGTTTAACATACGATCACGCAATATCATCGTGCTGTTTTCGCGAACACGAATTTCCAGATTTTCTTTTGTAAAGAAAGCTTCTTGAAATTGAACTTCGGCTTCTGAATCTTTCCAATTTTTTGCATTTCCCGTTGCGTTTATGGAAGCTGTAATATTCCCATTCAGATCTGGGGGAATTTGCGGCGCCAGTGGGCGAATTTCATCGATCCTGATATTGTCGAGATTGCCGGAGACTTTGTATTGATTGTCAGAGAGTCGATACGTTCCGTTTAACGTTGCGTTACCGCTGCCAATTTTTGAACTTAGATTTGCTGTGACAACACCTTGCTCCATTCGTGCACTGGAACCGGATTCCAATTCGATTGGAAAATCATTCCAAGTCAGTTTTGCAGATTCAATCTTTAGTTCGGCATCCGCATTTCTCCAACGTTTCGCGTTTCCAACTGCATGAAGTGTGGCATTCACTGTTCCTGTAACTTCGCTGGCCGTCGCAGGTAACAACGGCCTAATCTGTTCTGTGTTCAGATCGGAAGCTGTTGCATCTAGTTGAAACTCAGAGGTCTTCCAAACGTATGAGCCATTCACGACTGAAGCGAACTCAGGAATATCTGCTTTCGCATAGAGCGTTCGGCCATCACTATTAAATTCCGCATTGACACTGCCGACAGCAATATCATTCAGGTTCACATTGTTGCCATTCAATGTTCCGTCTAACTTTGGGCTCGAAACGGAACCGCGAATCGTAGTATCCAATTCAAAATTGCCAGCCACATTGCCTACATCAAACTATTCGCAACGCTGACCCATCGAAGTTTCCACGAACCGTCGCATCGATTAATTCAGATCCGGTTTGGAACGATCCATTTGCCGTGAGATTCATTCCTGACCCGGCTCCATTCACAACACCTTGTAGGAACAAATCTTTAAATGGTCCTTTCACTGCAGCGTTTACTCGATACGATCCGGGAATCTTTCTCAGATCTGGTGAAAAAACTGCCAGATCAGACATGCGCCCTATCTTCGCTTGAACGTCCATGTTCAAAGAATTTTGATAAACCGTTCCTGAAAATGTCGCAGAGGAAGAATGGAATGCTAGATTGCTATCGCGCAAGACCAATGACCCATTTGTTAGATTTCCCTGAATATTTCCTGCAACGGGTAAAACACCTGTTCCACCAGGCTTCAATTGTGTTGTGATAGTCCCTTCCGCAGCTAAAGGATCAGAGCCTCCCTTGTAATGAAGCGTGCCATTGGAAAAACTGGCAACTGATGGCAATTGAGGAACAAATTTCTGAAATGCTGAGATCGGCAAATCAGACCAGCGAAGTTCAATATCAAAAGGCCGGAGCTTTTCAGCCATATTAATTCGATATTGTCCTTGCGCTTGAAAAGGTGAACTTTGTTCCATACGAAGGTTGGATGATTGCGCAGTCCCTTCAATGACAATGTCACTTTTTGAACCGCCGATTTTTCCGGAAGCTGCAATAGGTCCTGTTACTGATGGTGCTTCAGGCGCCAATGCCTTAACAACAGAAGCATCACCATTTAGATTAAAACTTAGATCATAACGAAGATTTGCAATGTCATTGATTCTCCCATTGGCTTGAAGTGTTGCGCCATATGCTTTTGCGATGAGATTTTTTATTACAAGCGCATTCCCTTCCAGGGAAGAATTCAATTGCAGTTCATCAATTTGATACTGTGCAAAACGGGCCTTCCCGCCTAAGATTTCAATTGCTTTGATTTCAAACGTTCCGGAATCTTCTTGTTTTCCTTGCTCTCTTAGATTTGGAGGATAGTCCGCATTTACATCGGGATTCTCAATTTGGATTTTTTCTATAATTTTGTCTGATGACCAAAGGATAGAAAGAGGCGAGTAAACCCGCACAATATCAGCAATTGCAAATTGTTGTTGATTTTGAGGACCACCTAAGATCTTTAGCTTTCTTATTTCTGCTTGAAGTCCAGAAAATAAACTGAACTTCAGACTGTCTGCCTCAACGATAACGTTGTATTCGGACCGCAGATGGTCTTGAATTTTTGACCACACTACCATCTGAACAGCCGGTATGTGAATAATCGAGACGAGGAGGATGCCCAAAACCAGGAGGATGCCCAAAACCATCCCAATTCGTTTGATCATCCTCATGAACTAAATATAGGGCAATTCAACAAAAGAGGAACACACAATCGAGTGCAGACATTGTATCTTTAAGCCCTTATTCCTCTTAAACTTATCCGGCATCACTTCCGAATTGCAGCCAGCACTCTTTTTATGAAGGGATCCTCAGCATCTCTTGCGATCCATCTACATACGACAACAAGATCATTTTGCGGATCGACATAGATCATATTGGTTCCATTTCCAAGATGAGCAAACGAAGTTGCAGGAGCTGAAGGATATAACTTTTGATTAGTATTAAGAAACCAATTCATAAATCCATAAGTTGGCTCTGGCGTTGTAGGTGTTAATGCCATTTTGACCCATGCTTCCGAAAGAAGCTGTTGGTTTTTCCATTTGCCTCGCCGAAGTGTTAAATAACCAAAGCGAGCCATATCGCGTGCATTAATCAGCATTCCTCCGCCCCAATGTCCTCCGCCACTTACAGATTGAACAGCTTTTCCGGAGATTAACACCCAGGAGTTTTCATATCCATGCCATTGCCAGGTGGGTGAAGCTTCAATAGGGTCCATCACATACTCTTTCAAGACTTCGGGCAGTGGACGCTTCCAAATGTTTAACGCCGCAAGAGCAAGAACATTTACGCGAACATCATTGTATTTGTATGTGGTGCCTGGCTCATTTCTCTTTCTTGTTAACCATTCCTCAGGTTGTTCTGAAGGGCGATCCGCCCAATCTGGTTTTCCCCACAACGTACCTTCCCAATCGCTGGTTTGCCGCAGCAAATGATCCCATGTAATTTTTTTATTGTGTTCTGTGTCAAAAAGATTTATGAATTCTGATTTCCCAATTTTGTCGCCAGGTTGAGTTGAAGCCGCTGAGTTCAGTTGGTAAATAGGCCCCAACAGTTCTCGTACAGGTTGATTTAGATCCGGAATCAATCCACGATCGAAGGCAAGTCCAACTGTTGTTGAAACGAAACTCTTCGTTACGCTGAATGTCATATCAACGCGATGTGGGTCACCCCATTCAGCCACAATGTATCCATGCCGCAAAATAATTCCTGTAAGGTCACCCCGTTCTTTAAAAGGACCAACGGGCTCTCCTAGAGGCTCATGCCTTTGACTGTAGTGTGCGATTGCAAGGTCGCGCGAAGCTTTAGATTCATTTGCAATTGCAAAATCGATGGCTTGTTTTAGCAACACTGGATCAAATCCAGCTTTTTCTGGCGCGTATCGCTGCCAATTATTTCCAGCTCCTGGATAGTAAATATCCGCAGCATCAGCGATTTGGATAAATATGAAAAACGCAATTGATAGGATTACTTTCAAGTGGTTAAGCATTGCAGCGGAATTTTGTCACGAAGCCTTTAAACTCAACGTTCATCATCGTCATCATCGTCAACGGGAGGAGGATTAGGATTCGGCGGGGGCTGATTATCACGAGGTCCCCCTGTTTGGGGTTTGCCACCCGGTGGAGCTGGAGGTTGTTGACCTGGCGGTTGTTGTGGTTGTTGCTGTTGTAATGCGTAGACAAATTTCCACTGATTATATTTGGCCTGGCCGTTATAGATTTTAACACTCTCTTTCTTGCTACGGCTTACTACACCAACAACCGGACCAACACTTTCAACTTCTTTTTCTTCTTCCTCATCCTCATCTTCTTCATTGTCTAAACCGGGAAGTTGGTTCCCGTTATTATCATCATCTTCTTCATCTTCATCATCTTCATCATCATCGGCGTTTTGCTGATTGGGTTTCCCGCTATTGTTATTAGTATTTCCGCCAGGCAAATTAATTTGACCTGCTGCGCCGGTTTGAGCCAGTGCATCTGGATGTAAGACTTTCCATTTACCGCTTTCGGTCATCGGATCCGGATAGAGTTTCCTGATATATTTCAATTTTTCCAGTGTTTCAAGATCGGGCGGATATGTTCCGAACTTCTGATGGTATCTTGCAATTGCTTCTACATACTCACTGCCGCGGAAGATGAGTTCTTCTTCGTTATCTCGTTGTTTAACCCGCGACCAAAGCGGCAGAGTCAATGCCCAAAATATGGCTAAAATCGCGATAATCGCAAGCGCTCCCGCCAACGTAAATCCGCGCTCATTAAACCGCCGAAATGTCATCTTACAAATTGTCATAACTCGTTATAAGGCGTACCATCAAGGGTAATACCTTGAGCTCCGCTTTTAACATCCTGAACCCCTAGAGTCTGGTTGGGATCAGGATTGTTTCCAGGATCTTCATAGATAACCTGCCACGTTGCATCGCTTCGTGTAATCGGATCAATCGGCATTTTTCTGAAGTATCCTTCAGTGACAAGAATCTCTAAAGACTCGGGATACTTTCCTTTGTCTTGATAATATTGATCGAGTACTTCACGCATGCGCTGCAAGTTTTCTCGCAAAACTGCTTCACGCGCTTTATCCTGTGCATAGCGATACTGAGGCAGTACTATGGAGACGAGCAAAGATACAATTGCAAGAACGACTAAGAGTTCGATGAGTGTATAACCACTCTCCGAATTTCGTTTTAGTTTTTGATTCATAATTTTGCTACCATTCGCTGTACTTTGACACTCCATCTAAACTAACTGCGTCTGAGTTGCAATATACATCCCAAACGTTTTCACCGCCCCAATTTTTTGAATCTTTATCATCCTGGCTCGCGCGTAATCCCCATTCATAACTGTTCGTAATTGGATCAAGCGGGATACGACGCAAAAATCGGATCTTTTTTCCTGTAGCATCACCGATGAGTGTTTCACCTTCTACAAGAGCCTCAAGAGTCTGAGGCCAACCATCTGTTCCAAATTTCACCTGAATTTTCGGAGTTGCGCCAGGCGTCGATGGAACACCAGCTTCGTGATATGCATCAATCGCATTCCGTATCATGCGGAGATTCTGCTTCAGCTCGATTTCCTTATGTCTACGAACAGAAAATTTCGCGACAGGAAGTGCAAGCGCAGAAAGAATGACAAGAACCGACAACACTACAAGAAGTTCAACAAACGTGACCCCTTTCTGATTGGTAGGGGCGACCCTTGTGGTCGCCCGCATTCTCGTAAGCAATTTTTCCCGGGCGGCCACAAGGGCCGCCCCTACCATCGTTTGCAGATGTTTTCTCATTGAAATTCAATCGTATATGGCAAAAATGTCACGGGAATCACATTTGCAGTTGAATCCCGAACTACTGCTGAATTTAGGTTCAATGTTGTTTGGCCCGGCTTTAATCCACTTAAAACTATTGTTGCAGCGACTCCGGTAGGCTGCGTACCTGGACTTCGGCTTGCATTAATTTGAATAATTCCACGCGCATTGTCGAAACTCTTGGTAAATGCACCCGGAGTTACAAATGGACCTTGCATCACGTTTTTAATTTGAACCGATGCAGGATCAAAGCTCAGGAAAAGTGAAATACTTCCCGCTTTTGCGGCACCTTCGACCTGGACATTGAGAACGACATCAGTTCCCACCTGCGGATTCACATTTGGCGATGAGAACGAAATTACTGCATCGGGCGGAACCTCTTCACCTCTTTCATTTTCCGGCGGTCTGACAGATGGAACTACAGCTCGCTGACTTTGTGGTTCTTCAACCTGCTGCTGAGGTGGTTCTTCAACCTGTTCCTGAGGCGGTTCTTCAACTGGAATATCTTCCTCAACCTGCGGAGCCGGTGGTTCTTCTTCAGGCTCTACTTCTTCAGCCGGTACACTGGTTGGAGGTTCTGGTTCTTCTTCTGATTCAGGATCAGCTGGTTGAGGTTGCGAAGGCGGAACAATTCTAGGTTTGGCCATCGGATCTCGAGGTGCAGTTTCGCCAACCGGAGGTTCTTGTGTTGAAGTATCATCCGGAATTTGCTCACCTCCAACCTCACCTTGTTCCCAGGGTTGATCTCGGGGTCCGACATCCTGCCGCTCAAACACAGAAATCGGAGGCGCTGACTTCAGACGTATATCATCTTCCGTTCCAATCCAAATAGGACTGAGATCAGCTTCAGTAACATTTGGAGTCCGCAAAATGTGCGGAGTGATCGTAAAAATCACATCTTTTTCCTGCAATTGGCGATCATTCGCCGCAAACAATTCACGGACTAATGGAATATTAACGATTCCTGGAACACCACGAAGTGCTTTCCGCTCATCCCTTCGCAATAAACCTGCAAGAAGATTTGTTTCACCATCTTTCAATCGGATAACAGTATTTACAGTCCGGTTACCTAGAGTTGGCGGCAAACTTCCAGATCCTGGCGCCGTAATCGAAGTCAGCTCAAATCTCATTGTGAGCGTAATTTCACGATTATGATGAACGCGAGGCGTTACATCGATGTTGATACCAACATCTGTCAGCTGAAATGAAGTCGTGGTAATAACATTTGGTATAGGCGAAGGAGTTTGTCCAGGAACCTGGATATTTGTAACAGGAATAGGGACTCGATCACCTAATCTTACAGTTACCTGCTGTCCTTCAGAAGCACGGATCTGAGGTTTCGCTAAGATTTTAGTTCGTTGATCTGTTGCCAGAGCGCCATAGATGATTGATGGAATCGCAAATTGCCACGAAGCAGCATCAATCGCAGGAATCTGGTTTCCAAAAATTACTCCGGGCTCTTCATTCACTACAAGACTTTGGGACACCTGGTAAGTGCTGAGATTGATTCCATAAGTTTTGCTTGTATCCCGATCGATCTCTAAAATTTCGACATCCAGCAGAACTTCTGAACGCGACTTGTCGTTTGCTTCGATAATTTTCTGAACAATAGCGACTTTATCTGGTGTATCACGAATCGTGATCGCATTGAGTTGAGGATTTGTAGCAATCCTTTGAATTTGCATGACGCTTCGAACCATGTTGAGTACATCATTGAGCTCGGCATTGCTAAGATAAAACGTTTGAATGACCTGCTCATCATACTGTCTGCGTTTTTGAGGATTGTCAGGAACGATAAGGAGTGTACTTTGATCCAGCGGCTTATAGTACAAACGATTCGCAACTAGAATCTGCTGTAACGCATCGCGAAATTTTATGTTGTCCAGTGAAACAGAAAATTCCTGATCACGAAAGTCACTGTCATATACAATGTTAATTCCTGCAAGCTGTCCCAACGCATCAAGAATGTGCTTTAAGCTATCATCCCGAAACCGCAAAGACGGAATAACTGTTTCCGCTTCAGGACCCAGCACCTTATAGAGCTGCATCTTTCGTTTTGCTTCTTCTTTTGCTTTTTCAATTTCGGTTAATTGCTTTCGATTCAGGTCCTTTTCGTACATTTTTCTCGCGTTGAGCAATTCATTTGTTATGAATTGGTTGGTGGGGTCGAAGTTCAACGCAATTTGAAATTCAATAATTGACTGTTCATAATTCCGGGTTTCAACAAGCTGTTTGGCTTTTTGAAAATGAAATTGCGATGCAGCAAGACGAGCTCTTTCAAATCCTGTTCGATACTGTGGGTTATCCGGCTTATTATTTAGAGCAATCATATATTGCCCAACAGCGCGATCCCATTCACCTTTTCGTGTAGCTTCCTGGGCTCTTCGGTAGGCTTTTTGAGCGGCACATCCAAGCGAATGCAAAAGTGCAAGAATAATCAGAGACAACAGTAACTGGCGATGCTTCCGTGAGTTCAATAGGTTCATATTATCTTCCTAGCTTTTACTACCCGAAAACGGAATGGTTTTGCTCTGTTTGGTCTTTAAATTAACATAGCCAAGTTCAACGCCTTCTTCAGTGATTTTTACCACAAGGTACCGGTTTGCGATAATATCATCGACCCGCCCCATAAACACTTCCTTGCCATCAGTTAAGAACGCAACTGGACCCTCATGATCTGTTAAGAAGCCGATGTACTTCAGTGAAATTTCCGGCGGCGGCGGTGGATCACAATCGCTTTCACAAGTTGTGTAATTTTCATTTCCTTCACATTTCTTGTCGCCGCAAACAGGGGGCGGCGGTGGCGGCGGACAATCCGAAGCACAACTCTCAAAAGTCTCTGATCCATTACATGTTCCATCACCGCAAACGGGTTTTGGTGGCGGTGGTGGTGGCGGCGGTGCCGGAACATAATATGCAAATAAGTTCCGCTTTTCATTTTCAAATTCTTTCGCATCCTTTTCAAGCTGAGGCAAAATGCTAGGGTCTTCTGTATGCAAAGGATTTGTACTCTTGACTTGTTTCGGTTTACTTCCGGATTTCGAAGGTTGCGACTTGTTTGTTACAGTAACACGTTCTGCAGGACCGCTTGTTGCCTGGTACAAAATTACAAACGCAATCAAAATGGCAAGCCCGATCAAGAGATAGAGCTTGCGATCTACACGCTTTACCACAACAGGCTGAGTGTCCTTATTTTTCATCTTTCACCAGATAAGTCGACAGCACGAAATCCAGGTTCAATACTTCTGCCTTTTTCTCAGATGAAAGGTCAACGCGATCCAGAATTAAAAAATGCTCAGATCTCTCAATGCTGTTAATAAACCGCCGAATATTGCGATAGTTACCTGCAACAGGAACACTCAACGTAAACTGTTGAAGGTTAAGATCCTGAAGTTCTTGATAATCATAGGTAAAATCGCGTCGTTGAACTTGTAAATCGTTTGCCAGACTTTCCAATTCCAAACGAATTGCAGTCACGCCTCTTGTTCTTGGAATAAGCAATGTTGAATAGATGGTTTTTAAATCCTGTTGAGCCTGTTGAAGATGCTTTAGACGTGACTGGAGTTCCTTTACGTCTTTTTGATCCGCAGCAACCTGAGTTCGGAGTTGTGCGTATGAATCCTGAAGTCTGGCAATTCGATCCTGTTTAGGAAGAACCAAAAACGCCCAGACAGCAAGATTAAGACCCAGTACCGCAAGTAGAATACGGACAAAATGAACTTTCTTTAACAGGATGCTCAGTTTTTCAGTATTCATGGTGCAGCTGACTCATCTTTATCTCCAACCTCTGGTTCGATCACTGCTGGAGCTGTTTGAGGAGGAGAAGTCGAAATATGTTCGGGTAAATAGACCAGTGAAATGTTGGCATGTAATACGCCATCATTATCTTGTCTTTCACCGCGAAGCGTCACATCAGTGAATGCAGGCGAACTCTGAAGCGCTGTAAAAAGGGTTACGATATCGTTTAATGCCTTGCCGGCAACTTCCATATTGATATTGATCTTTTCGTCTCGTATTTGAGGAAAGACAGAAACCATCTTTACGTTATCCGGAAAAATTCTTTCGAATTCGTCAAATAGCATCGTCCATGAAAATGTGCGCCGCTTAATTGCGTTACTCATGAACTGAGCCTCACTTACGAATTGAGGAGTCTTTATTAGCGTGATCTTTGCGCGCAATTTCGCGGCTTCATTTTGAAACTCAGTTCTCTTGTTCTGTTGCGCGGATATATTCGTTTGCAGTCTGCCGCTCTCTGACTGCCATGACATCATGCTTCGTATGTTCATTGTTGTGAACAATAAAGCTGCAATAAACAAGACTACACAGCCGAGAAAATATAGCGAATAGTTCTTGACTGGCTCTGTTGCAAGATTATTACGAATGATCATGATTAGAACTCCGCCTTCCGCGTGACAAGAAGACCAATCAGTGGAACAAAAGGTTGCAGGGCATCAGACTTGCTTGAGTCATATCGCGATCCTGTATATTGCTGCAAAGCAAGCGTTGTTGAACTAATTCCAAATTGCTTTTCCATTTCCGCGGAAAGTTCATCAAAATTTGTTTCCGCATGAACAAAAGCGCGCGATAAAGATTGTCCTCCTAACTTATCAATGTAATAAAGCATCGCTGGATGGATCTCTTCAAAAGCAAGCTTCCAATCTTCCTTTGATGTCTCAAGGGCCCGGCTTCTGAAGAACATTAAATTCTGCTTCTGACTGATTGCAACAGAAATTGAATCTCTGCCAAGATTTACATAAAACACATCTTCGTCTTTCAGACCGCTATTTCGAATTTCAGCATGTGCGAGGTTCATGAAATTAAAAGTAACAAGATCGACAAGCCCACATGCCGCATCGATTGTAGATTGTACAAATTGCTCATACTGATTCAGCACTTCATGATTCAACACCACTGACCAGAGAGATGAAGATGTATGATCCGGCACTCCGGACGAATTAAAGTATGTAAGCTGTGAATCCTCAATCCGGAAAGGGACACTTTTCTTTAGCTTAAAACGGATTAGCTCCAGACAATCTGATGAGTTTTTTGCAGGATGCTCAAGCTGCACGTTGAACGTTAACGCCACGCGATCCTGTAACAATAAGCTGACTCGCGAAGGTTTAATTCGACTTCGTGACCACAAATTCCTTAACGCAATCGCAACGGGCTCAATCGATTGGATATTCGGTTTGAATGGTCCGATTTCGATAGCACCAGGCGGCAAAGGTTCACGATCCAGATGAACAAGCACAGGCTTCCCTCGTTGTGTACCACTTGCAGCCAGCCGGATACAATCAGAGCTGAATTCAATTCCGACATCGGGATAATGCGGACTGACAAGTAGATGTCGAAAACGTTCAGCAAAAGATATTTGTGCCATTCTTTATTCCACGAAAGTTACTTTGTTGATTTCCCGCAACGTTGTTTCGCCTGAAAATACTTTTGATAATGCCGACTCACGCAGGAATGTCATTCCTTCTTCTCGCGCAGCCCGTTTGATTTCAGCCGTAGACCGGATTGTCAGCAAAACTTCACGCATACGATCATTGAGCTCCAATAACTCCGAGATCGCAGTACGTCCTTTGTAACCAGTTCCGGCGCATTCAATACAACCGCTTCCTTCAAAGAAAGTGTTCTCCGCATACTTCACCGGATCCAAAGCAGACTCCTCCAACAACTCGGGTGTTGCGCGAACAGGTACCTTGCAGTTCTCGCAGATCAACCTTACGAGACGCTGTGCAAGTACACAGTTTAAAGCAGATACGAAATTGTAAGGCTCAATCCCCATATTTAGAAACCGCCCTAAAACATCGACGACATTGTTGGCGTGAACTGTTGTAAAAACAAGATGCCCGGTTAACGCTGACTGAATTGCTATTTGTGCCGTTTCCGGATCGCGAATTTCACCCACCATTATTTTGTCTGGATCATGACGCAAAATGGATCGCAGACCACGCGCAAATGTTAATCCCTTTTTCTCATTTACAGGAATCTGTGTAATTCCAGGCAACTGATACTCTACAGGATCTTCAATCGTAATGATTTTGTGTTCGACGCTGCGGATCTCTGAAACAGCCGCATATAACGTGGTTGTTTTACCACTTCCAGTCGGACCCGTCACAAGAACCATCCCGTAAGGTTCGGAGATGTACTTACGAACCTTTCGCAAAATATTGTCCACAAACCCAAGTACTCCTAAATTCAGATCTACAAAGTTTTCGTTGATGGATTCTTTATCCAGAATACGGATAACTGCATCTTCACCATGAACACTGGGCATAATCGAAACGCGGAAATCGATCGCTTTATTCTTGATCCGAAGTTTGAACCTGCCATCCTGCGGAACTCTCTTTTCAGCAATATCAAGTTCAGACATAACTTTAATACGCGAGATGATTGAGCTATGAAATTTTTTATCGATCGGTTCCATTGCATACTGAAGCACGCCGTCAATACGGTACTTCACAACAACTTCAACATCCTTTGTTTCAATGTGAATGTCGCTGGCTCTTCGCTGGATTGCATTAAAGATGATGCTATCAACAAGCTTGATGATCGGGCTTGCATCGGTTGTTAAACGATCGATTGTGATTGTTTCGTCACCTTCTTCATCCTCACGAACAACCTGCATACGGAATGTTTCTGTAGCTTCCTCAAGCACGCGTTGGCTGCTTTCTGATTTCTTAAGCACATCTTGAATCGCGCTTTGGGTGCCGACAAGCATTCGAATCCGGATTCCAAGCTGTAGTTCAAGATCATCCACCATCAAAATGTTGCTGGGATCAGCAACGACAACATATAAAATGTCATGATCTTTTTTGAATGGAACGAAGTTATATCTGAACATTAGATCTACAGGAACAGATCTGAAAAGGGAATGATCGATCTGGAAATCTTTCAGTTCAATAAATTCAAGCCTGTAGCGTTCGGAAAGCTGTTTTGCATTTTGCTCTTCGTTTCTAAGCTGAATCTTCCGTTCTTTTTGTTCACGTTCGTCTTCCGCAAGAATTGTGGTGCGATCTGCACCGTTCTTGCCGTTTGCTATTGTCTCAGCCATATCTATACCTCTGTGTCTCTGCGGTAAAGCTCCATCCCTAATCCCGTATCGTTGTAATCGCGCTGAACAATGGATAGTACATAGACAGCAAAATTACAGCGATTACCAATCCCATCACGATTAACATCACGGGTTCGATAATTGCTAGAACATTGTTCAAGTTCGTTTCAATTTCTTCATCGTAAAAATCAGAAATATTTTTTAACATTTCTTCCAGTGATCCTGTCTCCTCACCCACTTTAACCATTTCGATTGCCATATGCGTCATCAAACCTGTTTGTTGAAGAGAGGACCACAATGGGTCACCTTCTTTAACTCCCTGGCTTACGTTGCTTAGCCGGTTTGATATGAGTCTGTTACCAACAGCACTGGCAGCTACATCAATCGCACTTACGAGTGGAATTCCGCCAGCGAGTAAAGTATGCAGTGTTCGCATCAGCTGCGAAACTGAAAATTTCGTCCAGAGCGTTCCTATATAAGGAATCTTTAGTTTTATACGGTCGACGGCGACGCGTGCAGTATTTGATGTTTTTACATAAAGCTTAAAGAACACGATGAAAAGAATGATGCCGATGAGAATCCACAGGAAATGGGTGCGAAAAAATGATGAGACAGCGATTAGAATCTTGGTAACAAGAGGTAAGTCTCCAGCAAATCCTGAATAAAATTCCGTAAATTTTGGAATCACATATCCGATCAAAACGCCAACCACCGCAAAGGAAAGAAGAAGAAGTAATGCAGGATAGATCATGCTTGAAACAACTTTGGTACGGATGGCTATGCTGATTTTCATGTAGCCAAGAAACCTGCGAATTACTTGTTCCAGGGTTCCGCTTTTTTCGCCTGCCAGAATGCTTGCAGTATAAACACGCGGGAAAATATCAGGATATTTTGAGAAAGATTCAGAGAGTGAAGTTCCTGATTTTACCTGTTTGTAAACATCTTCGAGGATGACTCCGAATTCTGGATTGCCAACGCGTTCCATTAGCAATTCAAGAGAACGGAGCAGTGGTAATCCGGAATGGATCAATGCTGCAAGTTCCTGATTGAATACAACGAATTGTTTTGCAGAGACTTTTCGCCGTTTAAAATTGAATGCGGACTTCAAAAGCGTGGCTGCTTCGAGTTTGCGTTGAATAGCAAAAACGTAGAATCCTTGCTGCTCCATCTGATGGCGAAGATTCTTCTCAGATTCAGCTACATATACTTTCTCGAGAATCTCGCCGCCTGCGGTTCCGTATTTACAAACAAATTCAGCCATGAGATTTACCACAAAGACTCAAAGTCATTTTTTTACTTTTCCTAAAAGCATAATGAGCAAAGCCTGATCACTTTCCTCAAACCGGCTTGCGCCAAGTACAAGTGTTTCCGCGTTTTTTAAGTTCACAGTTACAGTAAGTAATGGAAGAAAGCTATCCTTTCCGTTGCCATCTTTTTTCTTTTTCTTCAATTGAAAATTTTTGAGTCGTATGATGTTATTTCCTTCTTGAATAATATCGGGAACAAAGCTAATTTGATATTCTTGCGCCAGTGATAAAACTGAATTCTGACCTTCTTCGCATTCAACAATTCCACTATCTAAAAGTGAATATTGATTGAATTTCAAAACGTCTCCTACTCTGGCCATATTTTTGATCTCATCTGAAATTGGAGACGGTTCTGCATTTTTGGAAGCACGTACTAGTTTTACGGAGACTTCAGCTGCAGGCGGCGGAACGTCGAAAGCAGCAATTGCCATCTCGACTTGTCTTAGATTTTTTTCATAGTCTTGAACGACAATCGTTTGAAGTCGTGGCTGTAAGGTAAGAGCGCCTTTTTCGCTAAGGAGACCATTAATTACTGAAGCCACTTCATCCACCTTCTTGAATTTGATGGAAAAAGCTTTTGTGAGAAGTGTGTCCTGCGCGTAAAGACAGAATGTGAATGTGGAAAGAAAAATTGCAGAAAAGAAAACAAGACTGTGATGTTGAAAAGATTTTTGTGTACCAACTTTTCTCCCCTGCTCCCTTTCTCCCCTGCTCCCCTGCTTTTCACATCCGCTCCTCAGCGCATCTGCACCTTCGCGGACCTCATAAGAAACCGAAAGGTTCATAGCTCAATGTCCGGATTGAAGATCATCACAATCTTCTGATTTCCGGCAGCTTCAAAAATTGCGTATGTAGATCCTGGCTCTTGCACTTCTTCGATAAGAGGGTAAGCAGAAATTTCTGCGAGAGAATCAAAGGGGCGGACTTGGGGTCCACCCCTTGTGATTTCATAGGAGGGGGACTCAGGTAACTTGTTTTCATACAGCGCTAATAAAAGCGCTACAATCAATGCTGCAGCCCAACGCACCACCGGCAAGAGGGGCAGATGATACCTTTTCTCTTGTGCTGGAGTTAATTTATTCTCCAGCGAATCCCAAAAACCGATCCAAAACTCTTCCGGCATCGCGCCGCCTTTTAATTCATGTAACAAATTGGCGGGCGATTCATTAGTAACTCGCCGGCGGCACGCCAGGCAAAACTTAATATGATTCCGATATTGTTCCAGTTGTTGAACGGAAGCATCATCCCACCGTTCAGCCTTTGGAATTTGTTTACAGTCCATAACCAGGAAAAAGTTCCTTCGTTCGTTTTCTAAAGGAATCCTTTGCCTGAGACAGGAGATTACGAACCGTCGATTCCGTGCACTGCAATAGCTCCGAAATTTCCGCGATTTCCATGCCGTGAATCTCTCTGAGAACCAAAACTATTCTTTGTCGCTGCGGCAGTAACGGTGCTACACGCGAAAAAATCTTTCGTACATCGATCCTTTGATCAAGTGTTGAGCGTTCCGCGGGTACATCTTCCAAGAGCGGTTCCGATTCACGACGGGATCGCAAAAGATCGATTGCACAATTAGCCGTTATTCGGTGTGCCCAGCCGGAAAAAGTACGGTTTGGATCATATTCCGGTAACGATCTCCAAATTTTCAAAAACGCTTGCTGCGTCACGTCTCGTGCATCCTCAGAATCTAGTACCAAATTGAAAGCCGTCCAGTACAAAGGATCACGGTATTTCTCAACAATCTTTTCAAAAGCCTGACGTTCTCCCTCCAGACATCTCTGGATTAGCTTTTGCTCATCCAGAAGGATTGCCTCTTCTTTACTACGTAAGAAAAGGAGGTTTTGTCTAGGCATCAATGTAATTATTGGCTATTCAGCCTCACTCCTCTGGTAAATCACATCGGTTCCTGGCGGGGGTTGAAAGGTGAAAAAGTTGGATGGTAAGCTTGGATTTTCTTGAATTTCTGTAAATTTATACTCAGTCCGATTGTCGAATTCATCGACGACAAGAAGCCGTAAAATCAAACCTGAGATGGGGTCGACATCCACAATTAAGGATTTAAAGTCGGATTGAGCCTTCAAGGGTGTCAACTTAACTAAATGAGAGCCTGGTCGAGAATCAGACCATTCTGCCTTAAAATCCTGAAGAAAATTGCCCCGTCCTGCGAGAAATAAAGTTGGAGACCGTTCGTTTCCGTCTGGCGAAACAGGAGTCTTAATAACCTGTTTATCTTCAGGAACATAGTAATAATAAAACATCCTGTCACTGACAAACATTTTCTGTTCAGGCTTCATATACTGCCATTTCATCAAACCGCCTTTCTTAAGATAGACGATCCCGGACTCCGAAAGGCCTTCTGAAAACCTCTGCGATTGATAACTTTGAGTAAAATTTGCTTTAAACCCTTCCAGTGTATCGTACTTCTTTTGCAATTTCTGCATCAGCTGATCTAACCTGGCATCGGCAAATACCATGGCCGGTGAGAGTAACAGCATCATATATATAGCGAACCATTTCATACCCGATAAGTATACGACTTCTTTGCGGCTTTGCGGTTAAACACCTGGGCCGAACACAATCACGCGCCGGCCGGCCAGGATTGTGCGGTGTTCGAGGTGAGCTTTTACAGCGCGGGCGAGCACGATGCGTTCGACATCCCGGCCGATGCGAGTTAAGTCTTCCACGGATTCATCGTGAGTCACGCGAACAACATCCTGTTCGATAATCGGGCCTTCATCCAACTCAGGTGTTGCATAGTGAGCTGTTGCTCCAATCATTTTGACACCGCGATCAAAAGCTTGCTGATATGGATTCGCACCAAGAAAGGAAGGTAAAAATGCATGATGAATATTAATGATGCGTCCACGCCAATCATTTACAAAATTGTTTGATAGGATCTGCATATAACGCGCAAGCACAACAAGATCAATATGGTAATGCTTAAGTAGCCGCAAAATTTCGGTTTCCTGCTGGGCCTTTGTTTCTTTAGTAACGGGCACACAGTGGTACGGAATTCGAAACTGATTGGCGACATGCTCAAGATCGGGATGATTGCTAATGATGACCGGAATCTCACATTGAATTTCGCCTTCCTCTTTACGAAGCAGCAAGTCATAAAGACAATGAGATGTGCGTGTCACAAGGATTGCGACCCGGTACATTAAATCGGCATAATGTACGGTCCATCGCATGTTCAATGGTTCAGCTAATTGCGCAAATTCTTCTTCCAATGCTTTTCGCGATGTCGTTAAACCAGCCATATCCAGTTTGATCCGCATGAAGTAGTGATTTTCCTTTACATTTGAATGCTGCTGGCAGTGAAGAATGTTAAAGCCGCGTTGATAAAAGAAATTGCTGATGCGCGCGACGAGTCCTTTTTGGTCGGGACAATCAATCAAAAATACGATTGATTGAAGTTTCATGCGGGGGTTGTCTCCTTGTTCAAGCGGTGGCCAAGCTTTGCAGAAATGCGTGCAGCAGTATTGCGAACGATATTGCCGAATTCATTAATTCTGTCGGGTGTCAGTCGAACTTTAGGTCCACCGATGCTGATGGCACCTGCAACATCGCCATCATGGTTCACAATGGAAGCACCAATTGCCACATATCCCAACTCAAGCACTTCATCTGCGATGGAAAAACCGCGCTGTTTAATGTTGAGTAATTCTCTACGAAGTTGTTCAATCGAAATAATTGTCTTTGAAGTGATTTGTGTTAGTGGTGGTTTCAGAATTTCAGTGACTTCCGCATCCGGAAGTCTTGACAGGATTGCAAGTCCTGTTGAAGTTGCAAAGGCAGGCCATCGTGTTCCAATTGATGCAATGCCGCTGAGTACGCGATCTCCTACGACTTCTTCGAGAATGACTACATCGCGTCCGGATAAGACTTCCAATGATGCAGTTTCGCGTGTTTTTTCAGCAAGCAATTTCAGTTCATCACGGCTGATAATTTGAAGCGGATTGGAGCGAAGAGCGCGGCCGCCAAGAGCGATGACTTCTGGTCCCAGCCTGTACGTTTCAGAAATCGGATCGCGCGAGATTAAGCCTTCACTCTCAAGCGCAGTAAGTAATCTGAATAATGTGGATTTATTCAGCTTCGTTCGTTTAACAAGATCTTTCAATGCCCATTCCGGTTGCGCATCTGTAAAAAGCTTTAATAATGTAAGCGCGCGAATTACAGCTTGCGTTCCGGGATACGCTTTTCCTCGGCGAATGCGGGACCTTGTTTGTTTCATATTATGAAACTTCGTTTCAAAATATTTGAAAGCATACCAAGGAATTGATGCGTTTTCAAGCGGCCGGACTGCTCAAATCAGATCAATTGCCTACATATGCCTGTTTAAGTTCAGCTATATCGAATTTTTTCATCTTGAGAAATGCTTTGGTCAATCGATCGATCTGTTCCTGTGTACCTTCTTTCAACATTTCCTCCATGATTCTAGGTACAATCTGCCAGGAGAATCCGAACTTATCTTTTAGCCAGCCGCATTGCTCTGATTTTGGATCTGCTGAAAGTTTGTTCCAGTAGTAATCGATTTCTTCTTGTGTGTCGCAATGCACCATGAGCGAAATCGCTTCATTGAATTTAAAGTTATGTGCGTGAGCGCTGTCCATTGCTCCAAAGTCCTGCCCAAGCAGCGTGAACTGAGCATATTTAACTGTGCCTTCTTTGTCAGGACTTTCGTTTTTTTCGTATTGTTGAACAGAGTGAACTTTTGATGAGCCTTCACTTCCTCTTGAAGAGAAAACTGATGTATAGAAATTTATTGCCTCTCCAGCTTTCCCACAGTTATCACCAACAAACATAAGGAAAGGAGCTATTTGTTGCGTTATTTCGGAATCGCCGACATACATCAGTTGCCATGAAACTCCATACTTATCTTGAAGCCATCCATATCTTTCGCTGAATGGATATTGATCAAGCTCCATAAGAACGGCTCCATCAACGGACAGTTTTTTCCACAACGCATCGACTTGATCTTTGGTACTGCATTTCACATGAAATGAAACAGATGGATTGAACTTGAATAACGGACCTGCACTGATAGACATAAATTCTTGTCCACATAATTCAAATGAAACAACATCGCAATCGCCAGATGGCGTGTTGTGCAAAGTTGTTACATTCGTTATTTTTGAATTCGGAAAAAATGACGTATAAAACTCAGCCGCTTCTTTAGCTTCTTTGTCATACCATAAATGCGGTTTAATTTTTTGCATGTTCCTTCTCCTGTTTTTGTTTTTCAGACCCTTCGTCAAAATAGTGCCGGTGTTTTCAATTGGCAACTACGTTTTTCTACCACAAATGCGCAGAGAAACACGTTTCACATTGTGAAACCTTGTTTCAAAATATTGACAGCACACCAAGTAATTGATATGTTTTGACTCGGGGCTAGAATGAAAAATTCAAAACGATCTGCTGGCGGCGCTACAACTCTGCCCGGCGAATATTACACTTCCGAAACCATTTTCCATGAAGAATTAGAACGGATTTTCATGAATCGTTGGATTTGTGCAGGAAACGCGGCAAAGCTAACGAAGCCTGGTAGTTATTTTATCTTCACGATTGGCAAGGAAAATGTAATCGTCACCCTGGCTGAAGACCATATCGTTCGAGCTTTTTATAATATTTGCAGGCATCGCGGCACGCGTATCTGTACCGATCCGGCTGGTGAATTCGATGGAAAAATTCAGTGTCCTTATCACGCCTGGACATATGCGCTGGATGGTAAATTGATTGGCGCTCCCAACATGAGCACCGCCGTTTCATTTGATCGCTCCAAATATCCACTTCACAAAGTTCATTGTCATGTTTGGGAAGGTTACGTATTTTTGAATTTTTCGGAAGACCCGGAACCATTTGAATCAGAATTTGCGCCTGTACTCGACCGTTTTTCGGAATGGAATATTGCTGATCTAGCTGTTGCGCATACTGAAATTTATGAAGTAAAAGCGAATTGGAAAATTCTTTTCCAAAATTATTCTGAATGTTATCACTGCCCAACCGTTCATCCATTGTTGGCTCGTCTTACTTCGTATCGCGATACTGCGATCCATCTTGAAGAAGGCCCTTTCCTTGGAGGCCCGATGAATGTTTCAGGCGGTGAAAGCATGACGATTGATGGTCGCTTGTGTGCAATGCCGATCCCAAATCTGTCAGATGAAAAGCAGAGGAAAGTTTTTTACTTTACATTATTTCCGAATGTTTTTCTGAGTCCGCATCCTGAATATGTTTTGGTGCACCGTCTCGATCCTGTTTCGCCGGATCGCACACGGATCATATGTGAGTGGTTATTTCATCCAGAAGCGATCAATCGACCTGATTATGAACCGTTACGTGCCGTAGAATTCTGGGATCTTACGAACAGACAGGATTGGGATTTGTGCGAACGTTCACAGGATGGAGTTAGTTCGCGCGCATACGTTCCAGGACCTTATTGCGATCTGGAAAGCATGCTTGCAGCATTTGATCGCGAATATTTGAAACTGATGCATCGCGAAGTAGCAGTTTAAGCTTTGCGTCTCTGCGGTAAAAAATCTTTTAGGAGGAAGTGTGGCTAAAGGAATCTTAGATCGACTTGCACAAGGTCCTGTATTGGGCGATGGTGGTTACTTACTTGAATTAGAGAAACGGGGTTACGTACAAGCAGGTCCGTTTACTCCTGAAGTAAGCCTCACAAATCCTGAAGCAGTCATTCAGATGCATCGTGAATTTCTGCGGGCGGGTGCTGAAGTCTTGCAAGCACTTACCTTTTACGCAAGTGAAGACAAGCTTGGAACCGTCGGCCTGAAAGGCAAAACCGACGACATCAATCGTGCAGCAGTTCAAATTGCGCGTTATGTAGCCGAAGAAAAAGATGTACTCGTTGCAGGCAATTTGAGTTTGACCTGGATGTACGATCCTAAAGATGCATCTTCCTCAGATCATGTTCGAAAATTATTTGACCGGCAACTTGAAGTTCAAATGAATATTGGAATTGATTTCGTAATTGGAGAAACGTATTCATGGCTCGGTGAAGCATTGCTCGCGGTAGAACGGATCAAGAAAGCAGGACTGCCTGCAATGGTAACGATGTGTTACGAAGAAAAGCCAGTCAGTTATGAAGGATACAGCACAGCAGAATGTGCAAAGCGTTTGGAAGATGCAGGAGCTGACATCGTTGGCATTAATTGTTTACGTAATCCTGAAAACACATTACCGTTGATTAAAGAAATGCGCGATGCGGTTCAATGTTATGTAGCCTGCCAACCTGCTGCGTATCGCACTCCACCGGGAAAGCCTGATTTCACTTCGCTTCCTGAATTTCCGCTCGGTATGGATCCATTGCAACTAACACGTAAAGAAATGGGCTCTTATGCAACCGAAGCGCGAGATCTTGGTGTGAATTTCATTGGCTCGTGCTGCGGATCAATCGCGACTCATGTTCGCGAAATGGCGCGTGCTTTAAACAAATACACCGAACCCGAAAGAGATTGGAAATCCAAGAGCGGGAAGCCGATGTCGGCGTATGAATATTACGGTCACTCTGAATGAAACGCGAGTTTGAATACATCGTTATCGGCCTTGGTGGTATAGGAAGCGCTGCCGCGTATTGGTTATCACGCACCGCAGGAGCTGAAGTTCTAGGACTTGAACAATTTGAATTAGGTCACGTGCGTGGAGAATCGCAGGATCACTCTCGCATTATTCGTTTGTCCTATCACAAACCTGAATATGTTCGTCTTGCGAAGCAAGCATATGAAGCCTGGAAGAGTATAGAAACAGACTCAGGGCAAGAAATTGTAATCCGGACTGGTGGGCTGGATCTTTGGCCTACAAATGCAATTATTCCGATGTCTGATTACACCGAAAGTTTATCTGCTTGCAATGTACCCTATGAGATTCTAGACCTTCCGGAAATTCAAAAACGATTTCCCCAATTTCAACTTCCGGATGGAACGACAGGTTTATTTCAATCGGAAGGTGGCATCGCTGCTGCAGCCCGTGCGAATTTCGCTCACCAAAAAATGGCGAGAATGAATGGAGCACTTTTAAAAGAACATTCGTCTGTAAGATCCATTCGTGAAATCGGCGGAGAATACGAAGTTGAATTGAAAGATACCGCAATCCGCTGCAAGAAACTAATTCTTACGGGAGGTCCGTGGTCAAATGATTTGTTGAGCACATTTGATATCAAATTGCCTTTAACCATCACTCAGGAACAGGTCGTATATTTTGTGCCTCGTGATCTTTCGAAATATGCGCCTGAAAAATTCCCTGTCTGGATTTGGATGGATGAACCATGCTATTACGGCTTTCCCGCCTTTGGTGAACAAGCAATCAAAGCAGGACAGGACGTTGGCGGAAAAGAAGTCACAGCTGACACACGCACATTTGAAACGGATCCTGATGCATTCGCAAGGTTGAGTGCATTTATGAAAAAGATGCTGCCCGACATTAAGAATGTTCTTTACACAAAATCCTGCTTGTATACATTGACTCCGGATCGCGATTTTGTCATTGATTCAGTTGGCCCACGACAGAATTGCTTTGTTGCAATTGGAGCAGGTCATGCATTCAAGTTTGCATCAGTGATCGGAAAAACTTTGAGCGAACTCGCCATCAATGGCTCCACTGAAGCCGATCTAGGGTTATTCAAACTCGATCGTCCAATCTTAAAGGAAATCAATCCTGCAAAAAGTTTCATGGTTTAGTTTCAGCTATAATGAGACGCCATGTGGAAACTATTTCGAGCCCTTCTTGTACTTGCATGCCTAATACCGCTTAATCTCTTTGCAGCCACAGAATCACTCATCGCGATCCGCGCCGGTAGTTTGCTGAATCCAGATGGAAAAATCTCACAAAATGTTGTGATTCTAATCCGTGGTGATCGTATTGAAAGAATAGCAGCGGAAACAATTCCTGAGGGCGCAAAAGTAATAGACCTTTCCGAATACACTGTTTTGCCCGGATTAATCGATTGTCACACTCATATTTTGCTGCAGCCGGAAGATGAACGTGGTGTGCCGCCGATTATCACAAAATCGCAATCTTTCAGAACTGTTCAAGGAGTTGCAGCGGCGAAGAAAAATATTGAAGCAGGATTTACTACGATGCGCGATCTTGATAGTGAAGGCGCAGGATTTGCGGACGTCGCTATTCGCGATGCAATCAATCAAGGAATTATTCCTGGTCCCAGAATGCTTGTATCAACGCTTGCTCTGAGCATCACAGCAGGACACATGAACAACAAAGGGTTGAATCCGGACATTCAGATTCCTGAACCATCTGCACTTGTTGATTCGCGCGATGCAATGATTGCCGAAGTGCGGCGTCAAGTGAAATATGGAGCTGATTGGATCAAACTATACGCGACCGGGACGATGCGTCATATCGATCCAATAACTCTCGAACCGGTCAGTCAAGTTTCATTGGAAGATGTAGAAGCAGTCGTTGCAGAAGCAAAACGTTGGCGGCGCGATGTATCGGCACATGCTTATGGCGGCGATGGTGCAAAAAATTCAATCCTTGGCGGTGTGCGTTCGATCGAACATGGAATGCTTTTGTCAGATGAACTGTTGCAGCTTCTGGTAAAACACGGCACATATTGGTGCCCCACGCTTTCTGTTTATATTCCTCAAATACCGGAAGATGATACTGAATTGACGCGCAAAGTTGTGGCAAATCACAAACTAGTATTTCAAAAAGCGATGAAGATGGGCGTTAAAATTGCCTTTGGAACCGATGTCGGCGCTTACGAACATGGAACTTCCATTCGTGAATTCGAGCGGATGGTTGAATATGGAATGACACCGTTAGACGCGATCCGATCGGCAACAACAACCGGAGCAGAACTGTTGCGGATGGAAAAACAGATCGGCACGATCGAAGCCGGGAAATTTGCCGACATCATTGCAGTAAAAGGCAATCCGGCACAAGACATTAAGGCGCTTCGCAATGTTGTGTTTGTGATGAAAGCCGGTCAAGTCTTCAAACAACCTTAAGCGCATTCACCGCAGAGTCACGGAGAGCCCCACAACCTTCTGTTATATAGTGTGCTAGTGGTGTGGGAAAGTATCGTCACCTGGGTTCGGGGGCTCGGTTTTATTACTGCGGCAAGTTTGTTCTGGCTGCAGTACTTTGATCTGAAAGACTTTTTACGGCCTGAGCCAAGGCGGATGCTGGCACTCTCTTATTTACTTGGTGCAGGCTCAGCGCTTGTTGGACTCGCTCTCTATTACTTGATTCCTTTTCTTGGTGGTCCTGAAGATCCTGGCGGAACGAACTGGCAAATTTTGTTTTATTGTCTGCTGTTTGTTGGTCCGATTGAAGAAGGTGTTAAGTTCATAGCAGCGAGATTTTTCATATTCAAAAGTATTCATTTTGATGAACCGATTGATGGATTAATCTACTCCAGCGCAATCGCAATCGGATTTGCCAGTTTTGAAAGCCTGCTATACACAAACCTTGTGACATGGCCTCATCATCTTGCCAGAGCTGTTACTGCACCGATCACTCATTCGCTCTTTGCATCGATTTGGGGATTTGCTACCGCTTATGCATTCTTTCAAACACGCAATCGAAGTACGCGCTTCTTACTTCAGGCAGCTTCATTGATTATTGCGATGCTCATTCATGGTCTTTACGATTTCGTATTGCTTGCAGAGAATTTAACGATTGTTGCAAGCGTTATTGCAGTACTGCTGTGGATTGCACTTATTTTATATGCGCGAAAGTCAGTTCACGCCAGACCACTTGCGATAACGAAAGAAGCTTTATAAACGCTTGCGCTTTTTTCTTCGCACAATCAAGATCGTTCCAATTGCCAGCAAAATAATCAAATCAACTGGAAGAGGAATACGCCGGTCAATTTCATTCACGATTGGAGGAGGAAGAAGCTTGCTCTGATCTTTGCCCGGAACAAAAAACAGATCATCGGTTCCAGGTCGTGGAGAGGAAATATCTTCCATTGCAGTCATCCATAGATTGGTGGGAATTGAATCAAGAGACAATTCCTTCATGATCGTATTTCTTTGTTCTGTTTCCAGATGATCGCTCCAGATTGTCTTCCCTGGCCATATTCCTGTATTCCCTAATTCAGCATCCAGTCTTTGATCGCTGAGCACAAACATTCGCAAGACACGTCCCGGAAGATCCGTTGTCTCCTTGCGTTGATCAGAAGGTTCGCGATAGGGAAAGAAAGGACGATCGGTTGTAAAACTCATTCGAACTGGTGAAGTTGCAAAACGCTGACCGTCTTCACTATGCGCAATCTTAAACGCACAAATTTTCCACTTCTTTTCTATATATGGATTTGCCCATTCCATTAATTCGGAACGAACTGCATATTGATGTTCTTCCAACCACGTTTTTAGAACTTCAGCATTGTCTGCCTCCAATACGACAGCATCAAATCCTGAAACTTGTTGAGATGCTAAAACGCGAACTGAAGGTGGCGCCGATGACATCACTCGCGCATCATCTGAGCTTTTCAACATGAAAAACATCGTGAAAAAGAAAAATGGCTGGACGCCATGTATCTTCTTATCCACAACTTTGGGAGCAGTCCATTGCTCGATCGTGGTAAAAATCGTTTGCGGCGCTTCACTCAACTGCGGCACTGTTGGAGTTGGAACCAAAAAACCAAACTCTGGAGAATCTGAATCGAATGCAGCGCTGCGAATGAAATGCTGTGTCTTCGCTTGAGCATCCCAAATGATTACCGCTGATTCCTGCAGCACCTGCACGATTCTGCCCTGAGGTGGCGCTGGGGCACAAGGGAAGGCGGTGGGAACGATAAGGCTCAAGATTAAAGTCGCTAAGATGTTGCGATAGTTCATTTTATTTAGCCGGCGAGACGCCTGCGATCCCTTATGCGGACGAGGACGTCCGCGGTCCCCGTTTGCTCCGTATATGCTACAATGAATTCAACGCAATAGCGTAAAAAAAGACTCTAAAAAAAGAAAAATATTTTTGTTTTCCTTTTGCGTTTTCGTTAGGCCAACGAACAAAGAGGAGACCAGGTATGAGCCTTCCAATCGAAGGATTTGGCATCGCCTTCCGCAAATCCCGTTTAACCCTGATTGCACTAATTCTCACAGCATGCGCATTTGGGAATACATTTGCAGTCACCTACGACATTGTTTATGTAAGACAACCTCGTTTTGGCAACAACACGAATACGACCTGGCCGGAGGTGTCTCATCCCGGGCGGATCGATCCAGGCGCCGATCTCATGCTTCTTCATCCCAATGGAAATGAAGAAGTACTTGTGAATGCAGGGACTGGATCTGTTACTGATCCATTTGTTTCTTTCGATGGACAGTGGGTTTATTACAGTTATTTTTACGAACCGGGAAATATTAATACACAACGCGGTTTGCCATATGGTGGTGCTGATATTTTCAAGATCCATCTTGGCACCAGGCAGATAGTACAACTCACATTTGGCGAATTTACACCCAATATGGGATCTGGAAATTGGGATGAATCTGATCCTGAAAGTCCTCCAGCAGGTTTCAACTATCTGGGATACGGAATTCTAAATTTAGGTCCTGCGCCAGTACCAGGAGGCAAGATTGCATTCGTTAGCAATCGAAATGCATTCATTCCGCCGCAAGGATTAACGAATCCGACACTGCAGTTATTTGTCATGGATGAAGACGGATCGAACGTTACACCCATTGCTCCGATGACGATTGGCAGCGCGCTTCATCCGACACCGCTGCGCAATGGCAGAATCATGTTTAGTTCATTGGAAAGTCAGGGTAATCGTGATAGCCGGGTGTGGGGAATCTGGTCAATTTATCCTGATGGTAGAAACTGGCAACCTGTTGTTAGCGCATTTCGTCAAGCTCAAGCTTTTCATTTCATGACGCAGCTTTCGAATGAAGACATCGTTGTTTGCGATTATTACAATTTGAACAACAATGGCTTCGGCGCTCTCTACCGATTTCCTGTGGATCCACCAGCGGCAACTCCACCATTCCACAGCGCATTTCCCGCAGACAATCCGTCAATCCAGCAAACTGTGGAAGAAGGATTTTTATACCCATTTAAGATGCCGTTTACACCCCGAGGCATGTTTTCAATCTCACCTTTCACACATGGGAATGATGAAGCTGCGCCGGAAGGATCCGGTGGAGTACGTGTTGGAAAATTTACGCATCCATCAGCCGCTCCGAATAATGATTTGCTGGTTGCATGGACTCCTGGTCCGGCAAATGATCTGGATCGTCCAACACCAACTCCTTACTACGATAGCGGCATTTATGTAATTGCTGGCGGCAACATTGTAAACAGTCCATCACAACTTACGTTGATCAAAAATAATCCGCAGTACAACGAAGCATGGCCGCGTGCTGTTGTTTCCTATCAAGCGGTCCATGGTGTTTCTGAACCAACATTGATTCCATGGCTTCCAAATGATGGCTCACTGCATTTAAACCTGCCGGCTGGAACGCCGTTTGGATTGGTCGGAACAAGCAGTTTATATAAACGTGAAAGTTTTCCAGGATTTTCGACAGGTTCAAGTATTTACAATGGTCTTGATGTATTTAATACTTCGCAAAATGAGCAAAGCAGCAACTGGTTATGGCAAGGAAGCGATTCGGGAAAATATAACAATTCCGATATTTGGGCGATCCGTCTTCTTGCAATGGAGCCGAATACACATCGAAGTTATGGTCCGAATAGTACGTGTTGCGGTCCCGGCGGTTTTCAATGGTTTTTCAGTCATGCGATGGAACGGCTGCGTATCTTAGGTGAAATCCCGGTTCGAAAGTTTAATGGAAATGGCACACCAATACTTGATCAAGAAGGAAATCCTGATACAAGTTTTTTAGCAAAAATTCCTGCCGACACTCCGTTCACATTTCAAATGCTAGATAGAAATGGAATGGTACTAACGATGGCACAGACATGGCATCAGGTGCGTCCAGGTGAAATTCGATCGAACTGTGGAGGTTGCCATGCTCACAGTCAGCAACCGCTCGACATTAGCACGACAGTCGCCGGCAGCGGTGGATATCAACCGTGGGATTTAACAACGATGACGCCACTTGTGAGTCACGATACGCAAGGAAATCCAACACTTCGAACTGAACCGACTTCTGTTGTGAATGTTGAGTTTTATCAGCACATACGGCCGCTCTTGCAACGAAGTTGTGTACCGTGTCATTCATCAAGTAATCCAACACCTCATGGAAACCTGGATCTGGATGATACTTCGATTGATGGTCAAACTGGACTTGCGCGCGATTATGTAAAACTTGCGCGCGATGAAAATGCACGCTGGGGCTATCCGCCAATTATTACCAATGGGACATGGCGACAAACGAATGCCAGCCGTTACATCCGAAGATTCCAAAGCCGCAGAAGTTTGTTAATGTGGAAAATTTTCGGACAACGTCTCGATGGTTGGACCAATACTGATCATCCAACAGAAACCACACCAGGTGATTTTTCTACGATTGTTCCACCTGGTTCTAATCGAAATGATGCTGATCTTGATTTCACTGGCACGATCATGCCGCCTTCTGGAAGTGGCGTCCAGGGATTAACGATCGATGAAAAAATGACTTTTGCTCGATGGATCGATCTGGGTTGCCCGATTAATTTTGGCGTTGAATCGGGTCACGGAAATCTAGGATGGTTTCTAGATGATATGCGTCCATCGCTTTCAGTAAGCAAACCTCGCATGGGACAAAATAGCACCTCAATCGGTGAAATCCGTTTTGGAACAGCCGATGCGTATACGGGAATAGATTCTTCATCACTATCAGTCACTGCAGACATCTCAATCAATGGAAGACCTCCCGGAGCTGAACTTTTTGATCTTGCTCAAAATGTTGCGCCAGGAGTGTATTCAATTCAGATTTCGCCGCCAATAGCTCAGGCACAAAACGCGCACATCCGCGTTGAATCAGCAGATCAACAAGGAAATATTTCGCGCGTCAATCAAGAATTCTCAGTCGGGGCACCGCAGTTTTTGTTTAAAGATGATTTCGAAGATGGTGAGGCAGCCGATTGGACTTTTGTAAAAGGGACATGGAATGTTGTGAGCGGAGCGCTCACCGGATTCACAAGTAAAAAAGGAGATGCTCTTGCTCCCTACTCAGGATGTTCAGGATGCACGATTGAAGCGGATATTCAGTTCGACGCTCCAGGTGGAAAAATTTCATTGTTGGGATGGTTCGAAGATAAAAGAAATTACACTGAAGTTGTTTTACGTGAAGACAAAGACAAACTCCAGGTAATCCGAAAAGTGAACGGCGCAAAGGTAGTGAAACTCAAAGCAAATGTGGCGTTCAATACTGGAGTTACCTATCGGATCCGCATCAATTTGAATTCCGGAACATTTACAGTGTCGGTTGATGGCGTGGTCGTTGTCTCTGGATCAGCACAAGGAAATCCATTCGGAGCCGTAGGATTCCGCATCAAAGATGCGACAGCCAGCTTCAAAGAGATAACGGTGTTTTAACCGCAAAGGCCAAAATGGGTGTGCTATACTTGCAGGCTACTGATTTATGGCAGTAAGACTCGATAACATTCTGAAATACGCGGCGAGTGTAGGGGCTTCAGACGTTCACTTCTGCTCGGAAACCACTCCTTTAATTCGAATTCATGGCGAACTCAAGCCAATAAAAATGGATCCCGTTGGTGCGAAAGATGCATTTGAAATGATCAACGAGATCTTGAGTCCTGAACAGAAGGAAAACTTTTCGAAAAACATGGATCTCGATTTCTGTTATCAATCTACCGGCTTAGGCCGTTTCCGTGTCAACGTTCTAAAACAAAGAAAAGGCGTAGATGCAGTCTTCCGTGTCATCTCTCCTGAGATTCCGACTCTTGATAGTCTTGGTTTGCCACCTGTTGTTAAAAATATGACCGAGCATCATCAGGGACTTGTACTGGTTACAGGGCCATCAGGATGTGGAAAAACAACGACCCTTGCAGCGATGATCGATTACATTAACAGCAATAAAAAAGTGCATATTGTGACTCTTGAAGATCCAATTGAATACATTCATACAAATAAACTAGCCAATGTAACTCAGCGTGAAGTTCACAGACACACTGAAAGTTTTGCCAGCGCGCTCCGTGCAGCACTTCGCGAAGATCCTGATGTAATCCTTGTAGGTGAAATGCGCGATCTTGAAACAATATCGATGGCTATTACCGCGGCAGAAACAGGACACCTGGTGCTTGGCACACTCCATACACGAAATGCCGGAAAGACTGTGGACCGCATTATTGATGCATATCCGCCTGCACAACAGAATCAAATTCGCGCAATGGTCTCAGATTCATTGCGTGGAGTCATCAGCCAACAATTGATCCCACGCGCCCACGGAAAAGGGCGTGTGATGGCGTTCGAAGTTCTTGTAGCAAATCTTGCGATTGGAAACGTCATCCGTGATGGAAAATCATTTCAAATTCCATCAATGATGCAGATCGGCATAAAAGAAGGGATGGTTCTCATGGATCAATCCCTGTCGAAACTTGTAAAAGATAAAATCATTACATATGAACAGGGTTTCGCACGAGCTGAAAACAAGAAATTAATTACAAAGCCGATATAAACGCAATCCTATGGGGGGATAAAAATGGCCAAGATCGATCGTTTTTTTGAATTGGTCAAAACTGAAGACGCATCTGATATTCATTTCCTGGCCGGAACACCGCCCAAAATCAGAGTTCACGGACAGCTGGAGCCCATTCAAGGTGAGCCTCCTATCCCTCACAATGAACTTGTCGAAATTCTATTTGAAATTATTGGCCCTGCACAAAAAGCCAAATTCTTAGAAAAGCACGATCTGGATTTTGCGTACGGTTTGGAAGGTGTTGCGCGTTTCCGCTGCAATTATCTTTTGCAACGCACAGGAATGGGAGCAGTATTCCGTTTGATTCCGGAAAAAATAAGGAACGTCGAACAACTCGGACTTCCTAAAGCGATTGAAAAGTTGGCGCATCTTCATGCCGGACTGGTCCTTGTTACAGGCCCCACTGGCAGCGGGAAATCGACCACTCTTGCAGCAATCATCGATGTCATCAATGCTTCTTACAATAAACATATCCTCACAATTGAAGATCCGATTGAATTTGTTCATGCGAACAAATCTTGCTTGATCACTCAACGTGAAGTCGGCGCGGATACTCGCGGCTTCGGTAATGCGTTGCGTGCTGCTGGACGCGAAGATGCAGATGTGGTTCTTGTTGGTGAAATGCGAGACCTTGAAACAATTTCGCTGGCGCTTACACTGGCCGAAACCGGTCAGCTTGTTTTTGGAACTGTACACACAAATAGCGCAGCAAAGACAATTGATCGTATCGTAGATGTCTTCCCACCCGATCAACAAAATCAGGTGCGGATCATGCTTTCAGATTCGTTGAAAGGAATCGTTGCGCAGCAATTGCTCAGAACAAAGGATGGAAAAGGCAGAGTTGCAGTCAATGAAATCTTGTTTGGCTCGCCTGCTCTTTCGACGATCATTCGTGAAGGGAAAATTCAGCAAATTACATCCATTATTCAAGCCGGGAAGAATGAAGGAATGCAAACGATCGACAATGCGTTGATTGACCTGGTCCATAAAGGGATCATTTCTGCAGATGAAGCTCATCTAAAAGCTTTCGACAAAAAACCGTTCGAACTCTTGATTAAACAGCAACAGCAGGCACATTACTGATCCCATTTCTACAAAGTCTCCCTCTTCAGTGCTTGGCTCAAGTTTTTCCTGGCATCCTAAAGAACGGGAGAAAGGGTGAAAGAGAGAAAGGGTGAAAAAAATGGCATTAGTTTATTTACTCCGATTCCCCTGCTCCCCTGCTCCCTTTCCCCCTTTCAATAAGAAGAAAGATGCGCGCGCCGATGAACAACATGATCTGAATGGACACTCAACAGCCATAGCAATTTACGAGGATTCATGGTATCTTTTTCTGGCACCTTTCCTCGCCGGTTTACCAGGTCCAGAAGCTGGCGGAAACAGTTTAGAATCTTATATTTAGCAATAATTAGCTTACGGTAGGTGCGTTATTATTCCAAAACATATTCGAATTGCTCGCCGGCTTCGCGAGTTCTTAATGATCGGAAAGGGCCTGGCGAGAAAAAGTCATCCGGTGCTGGCGCATATTGTGCCGATACGGAAGTGTAATCTTTCGTGTACGTATTGTAACGAGTTTGACGATTATTCGGCTCCGATTCCTGAGCCTGTGATGCTGAAACGTGTCGATCGCCTTGGCGATTTAGGCCTGAGTGTCATGGTTATCAGCGGCGGGGAGCCTTTGCTACATCCTTCTCTCGATGCCATTATCTCGAGAGCCCGCAAAAGAGGTATGCTCACCGGCCTGATTACCAATGGCTATTTGCTGACTGTTGACCGGATCAAGAAGCTGAATAAAGCGGGGCTGGATCACGTACAAATCAGCATCGATAACATCAATCCGGACGAAGTCTCAAAAAAGAGCCTGAAGGTTCTGGACAAAAAACTTCAAATGCTGGCCGAGCATGCGCATTTTGGGGTTAATGTAAATTCTGTGATTGGTGGCGGTATTAAGAATCCGCAAGATGCAGTTACAGTTAGCAATCGAGCAATGGAATTAGGATTAACCACAACGCTTGGAATTATTCATGATGGCAAAGGCCAGCTGAAACCTCTCACAGATAACGAGCAAACGATTTACAGGATGCTGAAAGACAAAGGGAAGCGAAGCTGGACACGTTTTTATAAGTTTCAAGACAACATTGCTCTTGGCCGCGCAAACGAATGGAGCTGTCGTGCAGGCAGCCGTTACTTGTATATTTGCGAAGATGGTCTCGTTCATTATTGTTCGCAGCAGCGTGGTTATCCCGGCATTCCATTGTCTGAATACACAATGGAAGACGTCAGGCGCGAATACAATACAAAGAAGTATTGCGCACCCTATTGCACAGTTGCCTGCGTTCATGTTGTCGCAACATTTGATAACTGGCGTGCTCCGCAGACTGAGCGCGCGTTTGTTCCAAAAAAACATGCACCGGCCAAAGAACCAGAACCTGTTACCAGTTTTTCGAACAGACCCACCGCGGCCGATTAACTTTTCTTACCGCTAAGACACAAAGTTTTGCCGATTCAAGTAGAACATCTCGAACTTCCTGAATTAGAACCATATCGCACTCTTCGGCGTTCAATAGAACACTGGCGCAAACAAATCTTTGTTGCAGAAGGCGAAAAAGTCGTTCGTCGTCTGCTGGAATCTAGATTAGAAATTGTTTCATTTTTGATGACGCCCGAGTGGCAAGAGCAAATTTTTCCTGATAGCACAAAAGAAATTGCACCTGTGTATGTAGCCTCCAAAGAATTATTGGAATCAATCGTTGGCTTCCCTCTTCATCAGGGAATTATGGCCGTAGCCAAAATGCCGCCTGAAGGATCGTTACAAAATTTCCTTGATACACAAGAAAATTTGCTGCTTGTAGGTTTAGATAGAATTACAAGCTCTGAAAACGTAGGTGTCATTGTGCGGAGTTCTGCTGCCTTCGGTGTGAATGCGATCCTTGTTGATCGCAATACAAGTAGCCCATGGCTCAGACGTGCCGTTCGCAGTTCTATGGGAGGGATTTTCAACGTTCCTGTATTTCAAGTCCCGGAAATGGCGCAGGAATTAATCCAATTAAAAGCAAAGTATGGCTTTCAAGTAAAAGCAGCGCATCCTTCAGGGAGTGGAACTTTGAAATCGTCAACATTAACTGGAAATGTAATCGTATTATTTGGCAGTGAAGCCGCAGGTTTATCGGAAGAAGTTTTAGAACAAGCGGATGAAAAAATTGCAATTCCAATGTTGAATGATACTGACTCATTAAATGTTGCAACGGCAGCTGCTGTTTTTCTCTACGAAGCAAACCGGCAGCGTCATGAAAATTCCGGTGTCGATTTATAGAACTTCCACTCGTCTTATAAATACATGTAGGGGAGGGTCTAAGACCCGCCCGACTCGTAAGGAGGAACAAATGGCAAAGTTTGTATTGTTATTAAAAGGTGGAGATTTTACCAAATATTCTCCTGAAGATATGCAAAAGGTACTTGAGAAATATATGAATTGGAGCCAGCAGCTGAAAGATAAGAATCATCATCTTGCTGGCGAAGAGCTTTCGGGCAATGGCAGAGTAGTCTCAATAAACAATGGAAAAGTTGTTGATGGTCCTTTTGCTGAGACAAAAGAAACTGTTGGCGGTTTCTGGATGATTGAAGCCGAAAATTTGGATCAAGCTGTGCAGATCAGTCGAAGTTGTCCACATCTGGATTTCAATGGAGACGTCGAAGTTCGCGAAGTCATCCCGCATTAATTTGTGGATATGGAGGGCGGGCGTCTCTGCCCGCCTTCCGGTCCGCAGGCATCTTGCCTGCAAATGTATAAACCATGCAAGACGCCAATACCATCCACAATCTTGTTGATCACCTCTTCCGGCAAAAAGCCGGACAGATCACCGCCATACTTGTAAAAATTTTCGGGATAGAACACATAGATCTTGCAGAAGATGTCGTTCAAGATGCTTTGATCAAAGCAATTCAACGGTGGCCATTTTCTGGAGTGCCTGAAAATCCAGGCGGATGGCTGCTGCAAGCGGCAAAAAATCGAGCACTGGATGTCCTTCGCCGCGAAACATCCTTCAGAACAAAACAACCGGATTTACTCCGGCAGGTCAATCAAACGATGAACCCTCATTCCGAGAAAAATCTTTTTGAAGATGAACAGCTTACACTCATGTTTACATGTTGTCATCCACAATTAACTTTGGAAAATCAAACCGCATTAATTCTGAAAACTTTATGCGGTTTCAGTGTCGATGAAATTGCGCGGGGCTTTCTGTCTTCTCCAACGACAATTGCTCAACGACTTGTCAGAGCAAAAAGGAAAATCAAAGATGAGATGATCCGCTTTGAAATCCCGCATGACAAAGAATTAAGATTGCGCCTTACCACTGTTCTTCATGTTTTGTATTTGTTGTTTAACGAAGGCTATTCCGCAACTGAAGGTGAGGATCTTGTTCGTCAGGATTTGTGTGAAGAGGCAGTACGACTGGGAACGCTGCTTGCGGCTCACCCAACAGGTGAAAGCCCTGAGACTCATGCACTTCTCTCACTCATGCTGTTTCAGGCTTCCAGGTTTCCAACGCGTACAGATAGCGACGGCAACTTAATTGTTTTATCTGAACAAGATCGAACGAAATGGGACCAGGATCTAATTCAACGTGGATACTTTCATTTGGATCGTGCTTCATCCGGAAGTGAAATAAGCGAATATCATTTGCAAGCAAGCATCGCAGCATGTCATGCAAGTGCTAAAAGTTATGAAGCTACAAATTGGAAAGGAATCCTTGGATTCTATGACATGTTGATCTTAATCAATCGTTCACCTGTACTTTTATTGAATCGCGCCGTAGCGCTTTGCATGGTGGAAGGCACTGAATCAGGCTTAAACGAACTGGATCGTTTGAAAGACCTTCCTTCACTCAAAGAATATTATTTGCTTCCTGCAACCTATGCGGAATTTTACAGGCTCGCGGGGGATCGTAAAAAAGCCAAAGAATACTATCAAAAGACACTGGAGCTTGTTCGCACAAAACCTGAGCGCCAATTCATGACAAGGCGCCTCAAAGAAGTATCAGATTAACTATACAGAATCCACAATCTGTACCAGTCTGAAAATTTTATTCACTTTAACTAAAATATTCTATGACCTTTACTATAGTGGTATATTGGGGTCAATGTTTAGGCTTAGATTCTAGTAAAGTATCTAGTAGAACAGCGATTGCTGAAGAATGTGTAATAGTCTGGGGGCATTGCTATTAGGTCTCGCACCTCTTCTTACTTAATATTCCTCTTTTTATTACGTGGAGCATTGTTCTTCTTTATTGGTTCCTAAAATTATTCGATTTGGGATCTCTGCGTATCGTAGCTGACACTTTAGTCACAATTGGATTTTGGGACGTCTCATTAGTAATTTTGATTTGGGTTGCTTCCTATATTGTTGGCCTCGAAGTACTCATTCGAATTAAAGCTGTAGTTGAGCCTGGCGCCGAACGACTTGCGATCGCATCATCCCTGGGTTTGATCTTTTTCTCCTACCTCACATTTTTGCTAGGAATTATTGGAGCGTTCTATCAAACAATTTGCTTTCTGATAGTTCTTTCAATCATTCTTCTCCGAATTCGACATTTGAAACTATTTCTGGAAGAAATAAAGTCAGGCGTTAAGACACTCTCAGGAAACTTAGGTTACGTGCTTGTGTTTGTGTATTCAGGCATAACACTCGCTGTCGTGCTCATCTCAGCGCTTGGACCTGCCTTCGAGTATGACGACATCTTTTATCATCTTTACAGTGGAAGAATGATGAGCCTTGCTCATCGCACGGTCTCCCTTACAGACAATCCTTACGCCTGCATGCCGAGAAATATTGAGATGCTCTTCGCCTTTGGCCTAATTCTTCACAACGAGGTCACTGCAAAGTTGATTCACTTTCTCACAGGCATCCTTTGCCTGCTCTTATCCTATTCACTCGCAAAAAGAATCCACTCAAAGCTTGCAGGATATATGGCTGTTTTAATTCTTGTTGGAACTCCTTTCTTTATCTGGGAAATGAGAACTGCCCATATCGACGTTGCCTTATCACTGTTTGTCTTTCTTGCCCTTTATGGAATCATTCGTTATTTTGCTCAACAACATATTTCCTGGCTATTGTTGTCCGGAATCTCAATCTGTTTTGCATCCGGCATCAAGTATCTTGTTTTTAATTCCATAGCGGCGTTTGCTGTCACCAGTTTCGTAACTTTTTTTCAGACAGATCATAATTGGCTCTCTTCATTTAAGAAAACGTTCTTACTTTTGGTTGCTGTGATCATAGGTCTCGCTCCGTGGGCTATTCTGAATTACAAGGAAATGGGCGATCCTCTTTTTCCGTTACTTGATCGGTTTTTTGATAGTCCACATTGGAATCCGAGAGCCATGCAACTACAGTTGGATTATCTTTCTGCCATTGGAACACCTGTTGGAGTGGTAAATCCAATGGAGCATCTTCTCTTCTTGCTTAGAATCTCTATGCGTGGCGGTGAGAAGTTTCACGGCAATATCGGTCCTCTTTATATTCTTATTTTGCCGCTTATTTTTATTGTTCGAAAAATTAGAACCGAGAACAAACTGTTATTACTATTTTTTGCAGTTTTCTCAGTTCTATGGTTGGCTACAGCCCAATCAGTAAGATACTTTTTGCCGGCAGTCCCTGTACTTGCCGTCCTTTGTGCCTGTGCAGTTGCTGAATGGTTTCAAGTATCAATAAGAACTAATAGGATAATCGCTTATTCGAGCATTGCCATAGTCGGCATTATAGCTATGTATAGCACGCCGTTCTTTGAACCAATTGGTTCTGGAGCACTTCATGGCGCAAAAATCATAGACACCCTTCCGGCTCCCGTTCTAACAGGTCAAGAAACAAAAGATGTTTATATCTCTCGTCATGTAGGTAACTATGAAGCCCTGCAACTTTTTAATCAAATCAAAGGACAGAAGAAATTATTGTTCTGGCACAATACTGTCGCAGCATCCTTTTATACAAATGCTCCATCTGCTTCGGTTTGGTCATCATATTTTTATGAATTAGACACTGACCGATCCGATAACCTTCTTAGTATTCTTAACAGATATGGAATCACTCATTTTCTGTGCGATAAGATTCAACGTCATTATTTTCTGATAACTGACCCTGAACGTGAATTTGTCAGAAAACATCTCATTAAGCTCTTCGACAAGAATGGAGCAGTACTTTATCAATTATCAACAAATGAAATCCAGCAGCCTCAGATTTATTTTGATTTCGCAGGCCACCTCGAAAAGGCCGAATATTGGGTACCTTCTTCCCACACCCTACGCAACACTTCTGAGATGGTGCAATTAGTAGGACCTGTCGGTGATAGAAAATACGCGATTGTATTGAAAAACCACGAACGTCTAGGGTTCGCTTCCCAGATTCCGCCAACTGCTTTTCTTGATTTTTATACCGGGCCTAATATTTGTTCTTCTAAACAGCAACAACGAATCATATTCCAATTAGAAGATGGAAGTGAAAGGATAATTTTTGAAGAAAAGAGCGACGGCAGTAAACCTTACTGGCGGCAAAACAGAATTAATTTGAGTGACTACGCGGGAGTAACAGTCACAATTATTTTTGAAGGTGAAACTTTGGATGCATCTGAATGTTCAAATTTTGTTTTCGCCGATCCTGTCATAGCATCATGAAGCAAGTATCTGTTTAACTCTTCATTGCACAAACACCGAAACCTTGATCATGAAGTATGCAAGGTCATCATCGTATTTCATAGTTTTGTTGATACCACGATTCAAGAGTTGATGTAATCTCAGATGGTTCTTTGCCTGTGAAATCGAATGGTGCACCAAAACGAATATGGACGTCACCTTTACCTGGTCCACGTGCATGTTCAGGCCAAATTTCAAACGCACCATGAAGTACAATTGGAACGACACGAAGTCCAGTTTCTTTGACAATCACACCAATTCCTGGTCGGAATGGAAGTAACTTTCCATCGGCCGTGCGCTTCCCTTCCGGAAATACAAGCGGAGAATAACCATGATCTGCGAGCCACGCTGTGTGTTGAATTGCACCGCGTAACCCAACACTCGTCACAGGTAACAGATACGTATTGAAAAATAAAGATGCAGCAACCAGATCGAGCTTCGTGCGGTTTGCGCCCATAGCTGGAGAAAGCTTCCTCCGCCATAACGGCGGCAAAGCACGAAGGATCACCGGCGCATCTATGATGCTTTGATGATTGCATACAAATAAAACCGGCGGTTCGAGCTGTTGCAAATTTTCCAAACCCTTTGTGTGGATCTTCAGCCTGATCCGGATGGCTGGAGATGCGAGCCCATACCATAAAACACTTCGCAGCAAACGGATTGGCCACGATAATCGCCACAGCCATGGGTTGTACGTTTCACTCACTGCGATTGAAGGTTGATCAATAAGCCTGGCAACATCGGATCTTGTTTTTGCTTTCGCAAATTCAACTTCATTTAATTCAGTGCCTGTCTTTTTTTCCAACTCCATCATCAGTTCGACTCTTTCAAGGGAAGAAAGCGCTAAATCTGAATCCGCTGCATTGTTGCCTTCCAATAATTCAGCAGCTACTTTTTCTACGACAGACTCCTCAGAAATAATTCCAGGCATTCCGCGTTGGATCGCGAAGCGCTTCAACTTTCCAGTAGAAGTGCGAGGAAATTCTTTTTCAGGCCAAACACTCCATGATTGAATTTGTTGATGCGGCTGTAAATGTGAATTCGCATTTCGGATTACGTCTTCAGGTTGAGCAGAGGAATCTTGCAGGATCAGCGCAGCATGAACTCGCGGCTTTTCAGTGGTGCCTCCATTCACAATTGCAGATTCACGTACGCGTTGATCGCGGTTCAATGTGTCTTCAATATCGTGCGGGAATACATTCATTCCACCTGCGAGAACGATCACCTCTTTTTTGCGTCCCAGTAAAACCAGATTGCCATTCTCATCAAAACGGCCGAGATCACCAGTTTGAAGCCAGCCGTTCTCAAACATCGCACGTGTTGCTTCCTCATTCCGAAAATATCCCGGACTCACATTCGCACCGCGTACAAGCACTTCGCCATCGTCCGCGATTTTCACTTCCATTCCAGGCAAAACTTTCCCAACAGAACCTTCCACGATTCCTTTAAACGGATGCGTAATGGTTACCGATGGCGCCGTTTCAGTTAAGCCATAACCCTGAATAACTGCATAGCCCAACTGGCTCCAAAAACGTTCCTCTTCTTGCGGCAAGGTAGCTCCACCAACAATAAATGCCCAAAACTTCCAACCAAAAACGCGATGAACATCACGATATCGCCACCATCGTTGCAGAATTCCAGGGATTCCTTTTCGTTCTGTAGGGGCGGGTCTTAGACCCGCCCGTTTATTATCGGCATCAACTTCTTGGGCGGGCCTTAGACCCGCCCCTACTACCGTCCCTATGCGTTTGTGCATAAGCACTAGTTCGTGTGGAACGCAAATAATCGCTGACGCTCGATTCGTTTTCACAGCACGCATCACTTGCGGTGGTGATGGATCAGCAAAGATGATTTTGACGCCTAACATTTGAGGAATAAACAGACCCATGACTTGTCCGAACAGATGGCTGAGCGGAATCAAATGCACAAAACCCAGTTGAGAAAAAATGGAAGCATACTTTTTGTACTTTTGAATTTCCGAATAAACCGGAATCAGGTTTGCGAGCAAATTTCCGTGAGTAATCATGACCCCTTTCGGATCACCCGTTGTTCCTGAGGTGTAGATGATCTCCAGTAACGTTTCGGGAGTCGGAGGCGTTGAATCAGGAACAAAGGAACTGGATTCTTGAAGCAAACTGTTCCAGCTTTGCAGGTTTTTATCAGAACATATAAGCCGAGCTTCGGTCAGTTTGAAAATTTTGTCTACATATTCCTGAGTGAAGGATGCATCCAAAGGAACAGCAACTATCCGCGAGAGGAGGCATGCATAGAACGTCATTGCCCAGCGGGCGCTATTTTCACTCCAGATAATGACTCGATCGCCTTCGTTGATACCCTGCTTGCGAAATGCTGAAGCGATTTTGAACGCGCCTTCTTCAATTTCACGATACGTAGAAATTTTTGTGCGATACGCGGTTTGTTCTATGAATGCCTTTTTATTTGCGTTCTTACGAAATGCGCTCAGCGAAAATTCTGCCAGACTCTGAGTCATTGCCTTCTAGATGCGGGACACTACTTGCTCAAGAATATTTTCAAGTGCGGGGATTGAGGAAGGGTCCATAAACGGCTTTGCTTCCGTAAATACAGCCTGAATTTCTTCCGGAGTTGCACCGGCATGCAATGCACCGCGAACATGAGAATGAAACTGGCGTTCCACATTCAACGCTGCAGTCATTGCAAGGATCAGAAATTCACGCACAACAGGAGTTAGAAACGGACGTGACAACACTTTTCCATAGCCTTCAAAAATCATCCAATCCGCAAGATCAGGATGAAGCTGATTCATGTTTTGAACCATTTTTTCAAACTGCGGTCCATAGATCTTGCGGCACAACTCTTCGCCACGACTCCGCCAGTCCTCTACCGATCCTTCAGCTTCCTGAAAGTATTCAGAATTGCCCGGGACCAGCCGGTTGAAAACGATAAATGCATTAATCGTGGATGCATACCCGGCAAACAAATACGATTGAAGAAGGGTTTCGCGGATTTTGGCAATTTCAATTCTGGCTTCGATGGCCGTTCGTAGTTCACGTTCCAACAATGATTCGCCACGCAAGCACACAGCACAGCTAATTCGAACTAATGCGAGAATCTCGGCGTTCATCTTGGCGCCTCTGCGGTTAAAAATTACATGCGTTCGGGTACAGGTATGCCAAGTAAATCCATACTTGTTTGCATGCCTTTTGCAAACATATCTACTATGGCAATACGAAGCAACTTGCGGCGAATATCCTTCTCATGAAGAACAGGATATTTGTGGTAATAATTGTTAAAAAGTTGAGCCAGTTCAAAAACATGCTTCGCAAAATATGAAACTTCAAGCGATCGTAGCGCTTTTGTAGCAACATCCTTCAACCTGATGATTCCAAGAATTATCTGCCACGAATCTTGATGCTCGGCTGTTTCGTGATCGCCCAACAAACTGATCGCATCTTCAAATTGAGATGACTCAGGCAGATTGAAGCCCGATTCGCGAACTTTGCGAAAAATACTTGCCGCTCGAACCATTGAATACTGTAGATATGGACCGGTCTCTCCTTCAAAACTTAAAGCATCATCTATGTCAAAGGTAATCACAGTATTGCGAGTAAATCGAATCATGAAATAACGCAACGCGCCAATCGCAATCAAAGAAGCCAATTGTTCTTTTTGTTTTGGATTCAGATCAGGATAAAGCGGCTCAACACGTTGAAGGGCTTTTTGTTGCAGACGATCAATCAAATCATCGGCTTTAACTCCGAGCCCTTTTCGGCCCGACATTTCTACAAATGCTTTTTGACGTTCTTCTGCAGATAGTTCGAAACCAAGTTCAATTGCAGTCTTTGGCGAAAGCGTGACCATCTCATATGCAAAATGAATCGACCGTTCAGCTTGTTCTTTATAACCAAGAGCTCGCAGACCTTCAGCAACAACTTTTTGCAAATAGGATTGTCTTTGATCGATGACGTTATAAACAATATCCGCGCCGCCGAAGTGATGTTCGTTCGGATTACCCCCCACCGAAGTTGTGGTCCATAGTGGAGGCATACCTTCCGGTGTCCGTTCAAAAAAGCGATACCGAAAGTCACGGCCGAGAAGTCCAAACTTCCACATTTGATATGCAATATCTTTTCCGACATATGTAACTGTTCCATTCGAACGGACAATAATTTTGTCTGCATCCTGCATATCTTGAAAGCCTTCACTTCCAGTAAGACGCATAACCCAGCAGCCTTTATTTTTACCTTCCTCAATGTACACAATCGCGTTTGTTTGTTTTAGAAGTTCAAATGTTTTTTCCCAGAATCTTAGTCCGATGATGTCGCTTTCGCGCGGAAGAAGATCGTATGCAATCTTGAGACGTCCCATGGTTGCAAGATGACAGCTGATGATTCTGTCGGCAATCGCTGCTGAGAGGCTGAAGATCGGCTCTTCACGTTCTTCCATTGCTTTCAAAATCCGATGTCGTTCCGTTTTGCCTTCAGGAGTTGTATCAATCCAGTGATGTGTTTCGGCATAGAGATCCCAAAAGTAGTAATCGAGACGACCTGAAATAGAATCCAGATCTGCGATGCTTTTGCCCTGTCTGAGAAAACCGACCACAACATCGGCGACTTGCACGCCTGTATCATCGATATAGTTGTGTGTTTCTACAGGTGTGCCCATAAATTTCAGCAAGCGTACGAGCGAATCGCCCAGGCACGCATTGCGAAGATGTCCAACATGCGCGGCTTTGTTGGGATTAATGTTTGTGTGTTCTACAATTGCTTTCCCTTCGCGTGATGGTTCTGATTCTACCGACTCGCGAAAAAGCCGCGACGCGAGTGGTTGACGATTGAGCCAGAAATTCAGATATCCATTTCCGCCAACTTCAGCGCGCAAAATGGAAGCGATTTTCTTTGCATTGATTGCATCAACAATTTGCTGAGCAATGTGTTTTGGATTTTTGCGCAAGGTTTTCGCAAGAGGAAAGGCAATCGTGTATGCAAAATCCCCCATCTCAGGTTCAGGATAAATCGGCTCAGGAATGGAATAATTTTCCAGGCCGAATAATTCCTGGAGAGTTGCTTTTAGCTCAGGTTCAACTTCTTTTTGTATTTCTCGGATCATATTAACAAGGACCGCGAGACGTCACGGCCGCATTAGAGGATCGCAGGTGTCACGCCTGGCTAAATGAGTGAAATTAATCACCCATGAGATCGAACTGCTCATGATGCAGATTATTATCAGGCTTAACAATAATCGACTTCCGCAAAAATGATTGCATCTCCTTAAACACTTCAAGTTCACCGTTCTTCAATGCTTCGGCTACATCAGGGTTTACGCGGAGGATGACATCACTTCCTTCCAGGAACAGTGCCTGCTTTTTTACTTCATTTAGAATTTCATAACAAATTGTAGCGACTGATTTAATCATTCCACCGCCACCACAATATGGACATGGCTGGCACAACACTCTTTCCAGACTCTGACGCGTTCTTTTGCGCGTAAGAATCACGAGAGTGGAACTTCCACCCGCCATGATTCGGGCCGGTGAGCGGTCCTTTTTAAGTTCAGCTTCGAGAGCTTCAATCACTTTTCGTTGATTCTCAGGATCTTCCATATCGATGAAATCGATTACGATAATTCCACCAAGATCGCGCAAGCGAATTTGCCGCGTAATCTCTTTCACAGACTCCAGATTTGTTTTTGCAATCGTGTCCTCAAGACTTCGCTTCCCTACAAATTTTCCAGTATTTACATCGATCGCAACCAGCGCTTCTGTGTGATTGATCACAATGTAGCCGCCAGATTTGAGCCACACTTTATCCTGCAGTGCTTTTTCAAGTTCACGTTGTACCTGGAATTTTTCGAAAATCGGATAATCGTGGCCGTACAGTTTTAACTTTGGAACCATAGCGGCATCGATCTTATTCACAAACTCAACACACTGCTCGTACGATTTTTCTGAATCGATATGAATTGCAGTTAAGTCGGACCAGAGTGAATCGCGCACGACACGTTCGAGAAGATTCATCTCACGATGGATCAATGATGGAACCGGGCCTTGATCGAATTTTTGTTTTAAATCTTCCCAGAGTTGATACAGATACTTGATTTCCTTTTCAAGATGTTCCGCCTCTACACCTTCAGCGGCTGTTCGAACGATCATCCCACCAGCGCCGCGACGCAACGATTTACAAAGTGTTCTAAGCCGGATCCGTTCATCGCGCGATTGAATTTTGCGTGAGACTCCTATCTGACCAACAGTCGGCATTAAAACAACGTACCGGCTCGGAAGTGTAATATGCGTTGATATGCGCGGACCTTTCGTTCCCAGTGCTTCTTTCGTAACACGGACCAGGACATGACGGCCGGGCCTCAGCAGATCACCAATCCCAAGTGTTGCGACAACATTCTTCATCTCTTCAAATTCCGGCTCGACTTCACCGGAATCATCGACACTTAACATCCGCCGGTATTCGGCAAGATCTTCATACACATCCTGGACGTATAAAAATGCATCGCGGTCGAGGCCTATATCGACAAAGGCAGCCTCCATTCCGGGTAACACGCGCGTTACTTTGCCCTTGTAGACGTTGCCAACAATGCTGCGGCGCGCAGCTCGTTCGATGTGAATCTCGACAAGCCGCTCGTCTTCAAGAACCGCCACACGTGTCTCGTAGTTTGTGGCATTGACAACAATTTCCCTGACCATAAAGTCACCTGATTCAATCTATTGTAACAAACCCTGAAGATTTACCGCAGAGGCGCAAGACGTTACAAATCGGCTATGAGGCGCTGTTCGGCAAAGGGGTCAACATCGAGGGGGGATTGTTTGGTGCCGTTACTCCAAATGTATTGGCGTTCGCGAGTCACTGGAAATTCCACATCAATTTCGTACAGCGCTTTCAAGACATGCTGAATTCCAACTGTCGCACCATCCTGAAACTTCATTTCAACCTTGAGGGCGCGCGCATCATCATCCCATTGAAGCGATCGAACATACTTTTTGGCATCGACAAACTTTTCAGTCTTATGCTTCTTAATTAATACTTCCGGCTTTTCCAAAAAAGCATCAATCGCAAAACCATGCGATAAAGCAACATCAATTCCCTTCTTCGTGGCAAAGTTTTTCACAACAGGTTCAATTGCAGGCTCAGCAAAATTGACACTGTAGTCCGATCCATCAATCAAAGCAGACAAAGATGGCGTGCTATGCGAAATTTGAACGACTCGCAAGAACGACAATTCCGGCGGCATCGCTTTATTCAGCCGGCTCAAACACTCTTCCGGTGACATAAATCGATACGTGTAGAAATCTATAAACTCTTCTTTCGATTCAACGGCCAATGGCAAGGCCGGTCCAAATGAAATGTGCGGCGCAGGATGAAATCCACGGCTATAACTGAGCGGAATCTCCGCACGTTTAAATGCAAGCCGCAAAGTCTTTGTAATATCAAGATGTGAAATAAAACGCAGTGCGCCTTCCTTTTTAAAACTGGCACGATATCTGAAATTTTTCTCCCGCTCCAATTCATCGTTGTAAGGCACAATTTCTGACGGACTGCTCATCCGCGCCAGTTCACTTTGACCTTTCAACTGAACCAGTTCCGAAGCTTTGCAAGATCCGCAAAAAACACAATTATCGAAGCCTGTAAGCGGCGTTGTATCCATTGCAAGGGCTTTATCCCATTCTTTTCTCAAAAATTTCTTCGCTACTTTTACCGATAAGTGATCCCAGGGAAGCGTTGAATCCAACGGAAATTCACCCCAATATGAGTTCGGATCAACTTTTGATTCTGCAAAAGCTTCTTCCCAAAGCGGATAATGCTGACAATCAGACCATCCATCAAATCTGCATCCTTTCTTATATGCCAATTCAAGCGTCTGATTGAGTCTCCGGTCGCCGCGCGAAAAAATTCCGTCCAGCATACTGATGTTGATGTGATGCCACTTAAACTGAATACGTGATCGCTGAGTCATACGGCGGATCACTGACTGCTTCTCTTGCAGTTCCTCACGCGAATTCATTGCACACCACTGGAATGGCGTTTGAGGTTTCGGAACGAACGACGAAACTCCAAGATTTACTTTGCCCGACCGTTGATGCTGTGACCGCCCGAGATCCGAAATTTTTTTCGCAAGATAAACGATGCCTTCTACATCTTCCATCGTTTCGGTTGGCTGGCCGATCATAAAATACAATTTGATATGCTCCCATCCTTCGCTAGTAGGCAAGTTCGGCCGCATGCAAAATTTCCGACTCGCTCATGTATTTATTGATGACCTTCCGCATCCGATCTGTGCCGCCTTCAGGCGCAATCGTAAATCCCGTCTTGCGCACCTGTTTGATCTTGCGGATTACATCTTTTGTGATCGAAGAGGCAAACAATGATGAAAGCGAGAGCGCAACACGATCGCTTTGAAATTGCTGATTTAACCAGGTTAACAATTGCGGCAATCGCGAATAATCGCCAGAACTTAATGAATTCAAGCTGATCTCTTCGTAGCCGGAGTTACGCACCTGTTGCACAGCGGCATTAAAAACCTGCAGCGGATTGCGTTCGCGCGTCGGACGATATATGTAACCCGCCTGACAAAACCGGCAGCCACGCTCACATCCGCGAAACAACTCAACAGATACACGATCAAAAACAATTTCGGTATACGGAACAATCGGCTTCGTAGGGAATGGATACTGATTCAGGTCCATCAAAATTCTGCGACGCACAGGAAATGGAAGCCCCGATGTCTTTTTTGCCAAAACCATTCCGGTTTTTGGATCCTGATATGTATCGTAAAGTGATGGAACGTAAATTCCCTGGATTTGCGCAAGTTCGAATAGAATTTTCTCGCGGCTTAAGCCTGTTCCTTTCAGGCTCATGTACTTCTCAATAATTTCAAAGATGATTTCTTCGCCATCTCCGATGACAAATAAATCAATGAAGTCTGCGATCGGTTCAGGATTTACGGTGCACGTACCGCCTGCAATAATCAAAGGATCATCAATCGTACGGTCCTTTGTCTTCAATGGAATTCCTGAAAGATCCAACATCGCGAGCGTGTTTGTATAACAGAGTTCGTACATCAATGAAAAACCGATCAGATCGAATTCGCGCAAAGGAAGCTTGTTTTCCAGCGAATATAAAGGAATGGATTCAGAACGAAGTTTTTGTTCCATGTCCATCCATGGAGCAAATACCCGCTCTGCTGCAATGTCAGATCGTTTATTCAAAAGGTCATATAAGATACGCAAACCTGTGTGTGACATTCCGATTTCATACGCATCAGGAAAAGCAAACGCAAATTTGACTTTAACGCTGCGGAGATCTTTTCGAATCTGATTGAATTCGCCGCCAATATATCGGGCCGGTTTTTCTACATACGGAAGGATATTGATTAATCTTTCTTCAATATTCATTTCTTTTGTCTTTGCGGTTAATTTACAAATCTGCGCATTCGGATATTCATCACGATCGCGAGACCTACGATTGTCGAAAGAAGCGAAGACCCGCCATAACTCATGAGCGGAAGCGGCAGTCCTGTTATAGGCATCAATCCGATCACCATACCGATATTCACAACAACATGAAAGAAAAACACTGCCATGATGCCCATGATGACAAATGTCCCCACTCGATCACGAGCCTGAGACGCTGCGTTTAACAATCGTGAGATCAGGAGAAAGTATAACCCGAGGGCAATGAGGACGCCAATCAATCCAAAGTCTTCAGCGAGAATCGAAAAGACAAAATCGGTTTGTTTTTCAGGAATGAAATCGAGGTACGCTTGAGTCTCTTTTGAAAGCAGGCCTTTTCCCCAGATTTGGCCCGATCCAATCGCAATTTTTGACTGAATGATCTGATAGCCAGCACCAAGTGGATCATTGCTCGGATCGATGAAGGTTAGAATTCGATTCTTTTGATAAGGCTTCAGAAAAAACCAAACGAAAGGCATTGTAGCAAGCCCGGAGATCACTGCCACCAGCATCCATTTAAGTTTCATGCCTGCAAAAAACAGAACTGCAATCAAAGGGGGAAGAAATGTGAGTGCTGTTCCCATATCCGGTTGAAGAATGATCAGGAACACCGGGATCCCCATGATCAATCCTGCCATTCCGACATCTTTCAAAGTGAGTTCACGTGCGGCTTTCCATGCTGAGGAAACGTGCAAGAAATAGAATCGATGCGATCTTTGCAATTTCGGACGGTTGGAAATTGAAAAAACCCAGCGCAAACCAACTTTTCGCTCCCGAAATACGCTTCCCAAAAAACAAAACACCGATCAACAGTAGGATCGATAGAATGTAAAAAACCACGGCTCCATCGGTCAGGAAGTGATAATCGACCTGCAGAATAATGATGAAGAGCGCCATTCCTACGATGAAATATTGAAATTGCCGTACATAAAGATCTGCATGTGCACCTTGATATGTTGCGCTGAAGATCATCATGATTCCTAACGTAACAAGCGACACAATGCAGCCCAGCAAAATCCAATCAAACTGTCGCAGGATACGCGTATCAAACATCAGTCAATATCCTGATTTTCTTCCGTTGAGTCTTTTAGTTTGGCTCTTACAACCGGCACAATCTTTTTTGCAAACTCGGGTGTTGGGAATGGCGGAATTTTTCGATCGTTGAAGTATGTTTCAAATATCTTTTTTGCCACCGGCGCCGCCGCATCCGAACCATGCCCTCCGTGTTCTACAAAAACAGCAACAGCAACTTGCGGATCGGAATACGGAGCAAAAGCTACAAACCATGCATGATCTCCGAATCGTTCCTTATCAGTTTTCGATAAATCGCCGCCGCGATCATAGCCAACTACCTGAACAGTTCCTGTTTTTCCACAAACATCGTAGCCATCGATTCGGGATTTGCCTCCAGTTCCATGATCATGCACTACGCCCCATAAGGCTTGTTTGACGAGTTCATAATTTCTTTGATCAATCCCTGTAATTTGTTCTCTTTTGCTTTTTACAAAATCTTCGGTGTCACCATTTGGCTTAATAAGGGCGCTGAGTAAGTGAGGTTGTATTCGTGTGCCTTCCATTGCAACACTTGAAACAACTGAAGCCATGTGCAGACCTGTGACGAGAATCGGTCCCTGCCCTATTGAAACGGATATGGTTTCACCGGGGTACCACTTATCCTTTTGCACTTTCTGTTTCCATGCGCGGCTGGGAACAAGCCCCGCGCTTTCATTCTGCAAATCGATACCTGTCGGGCTTCCAAGTCCAAATTTCTTTGCATATTTTGCAATGACATCGATATCAAGCCTCATTCCAAGATTGTAAAAATAAACATCGCAAGATTGCGCGATTGCTTTATATAAATTTACAGAACCATGTCCGCCCGGCTTCCAACAGCGAAATGTACGGCTATAAATAAATTGCGAACCACCACAAACAAAGTGTGTATCAGGAGTTATTTTTTTCTCTTGAAGACCTGTAAGCGCCATGATGATTTTAAAAGTAGAGCCGGGAGAAAATTTATTTTGAATTGCACGATTTTGAAGAGGATGACGCGGATCAGTCAAAAGCTCCCGCCACTTTTGAGGCGCAATCCGTGGAATGAAATCATTCGGATCGTAATATGGATCACTGTAAAGAACCATAATTTCACGCGTCTTAATATTTAATGCAACAGCAGATCCATATTTTTGCTTTTCTCTGAACGCATCATGCGCAGCTTTTTGCATATGATAATCAAGCCCAAGACGAACTGTCTCACCAGGCGTCGGCGGTGTTGGTTCTACTTGAAATTCTTTTAATTCCATTCCAAAACTGTTCACAACCTTACTTTCGTTTCCGGCCTTCCCCATCAAGTACTTGTTGTAATAGCGTTCAAGACCGGCTTGCCCTACAACGTCACGTTTTCGAGCTTCAGGAAATTGTTTGCGCGCAAATTGTTCTTCTGTCAGTTGGCCAACATAGCCAAGAGCATGCGCAAAAAGATCACCGTATGGATAATTTCGCTTCGTTTCCTGTTTGATTTCTATTTCAGGATATTCAACTTTTCGCGCAGAAATGTATGCGAGTTGCGAAAGAGTTAAATCCTGATAGACAAGAATTGGCTGACGGGATCGTAACGTCCCTTCTTTCAAAATCATCCGCTTTAATTCATCCTGAGTTGTTGAAAGAGTCACGGCAAGAAACTGCAAAGTCTGATCTAAATTTCGGGAGAGCCATGGTGTAACGAAAAGGTTATGGCTTAACCGGTTATCAGCAAGAATTGTGTTATTGCGATCCAGAATTAAACCGCGTGGAGCTGGTGTCGGATAGTCACGTCTGACGTTATCGCGCGCCAGCATGTCATAATACGATCCGCGAATGACTTGCAAATTCCAGAATCCGATAAAAAAGACAAGGAAACATGCAACGACAATCCAGAATACAATCCGGATCTTAATCTCAATTCGTTCGCGGTCGACCTGATTAGGCATATTGCCTCTTCATCCGGAAACGATCTACCATTTGATATGCTATCGCACCTATGACTCCATTGAGAATCGATGCAATCAAAATCATTTGCCAGGTGAGCTTAAATGGCTTCATACCAAATAAGATGTGCAATCCAAAAATTATGTAATAGTCCAGCGCAGCAGAAATCGAAATCAATAACATGACTGCAAATGGATGTTTCAACATAACCCGTTGACTCAGCCCGCTGATAAGAAAAACGATGATCGTTTTTGAAAAAGCGTTAATACCAATCACACCTTTTAGGAAAGCATCCTGAACTAAACCGCTGGGAATTGAAATTCCCATGCTAATCATTTGATTGAAATTCAAAGCAAAATAAATATTCATCAGCAAGAAAAGATCTAATAACTCCAGATATCGAACCCGGCTTATTACCATTGTTTGAAGTACGAGAACGATAACGAAAACGAGCAAGACTTTTAGAAGATTCACTTCGATTGTCCGGACTGTTGATTGGTTGTTTCAAGTAAAATGACGATTTCCTTTAATGACGCAAGATTTTGATAAGGAGTCACTTCCGCACTTAACGATAATTGGGACTTGATGATTCGGCTTACGCGTCCTATCGGATATCCTTCCGGAAAAATTCCATCCTGTCCCGAAGAAATAACGGGATCCTCAGGTTTAACATCTGAGGAAAGCGGAAGAAATTCCAAAATGCAGATTTCTCCATTTCCGGATAGAATGCCTGCGCTGCCGCTTCGTTCAAGCATCGCTCCCATTGAAAAAGATGGATCGGAAATCAGTTGTATTTTAGATGTGATCAGGGATGCATCGACGGTTTTCCCAACTACTCCGTTGGGCGTTACAACTGGAAGTTGCAGCTTTACGCCGCTTCGCGTTCCACGGTTGACCGATACAATGGTTGAAACTCCAGCTTTCGCTGCGCCACCAATCACCTCTCCCACAATCATCTTCATCGGAACTTCTTCTTGCAACTTTAGAATGCTTCGAAGACGTTGATTTTCTTCTTTCTCACGTGCATTTGCTTGAATGCGAACTTTAAGTTCAGAGACTTCTTTCGCAAGCTTCACATTCTCTGCATTTGTATTGATAAGATCGAAGTAGTGGATCGCTGTATTCCAAGCGCCTCTAACAGTTGCAGAAATCCCCATTTGAACAGGAGACAATATGCTGAAGATGGCATTGCCTAGCATCGTTCGTCCGGTAGCTTCATCTTTCACCTGATAGGACATCAGGATCAACAGAGCAAGAAGGGCAGCAATAAAAATTGTGATTGGCTTTTGTAAAGTCAAACCAACGCCTGCCATATCCTATGTATTACTAACCACGAAGATCATGAAAGAACTATTAGCAGGTCTTAGGACCCGCCCCAATTATTAGTGCCTACAAAGTCACTTTTCGAAGCAGCTCAATGTTGTCCAGCATTTTACCTGCCCCTAAAACAACGGAGTACAATGGCTGTTCTGCAACAGTTACAGGGAGACCCGTCTCTTCTCGTAATCGTACATCCAATTTCTTAAGAAGTGCTCCCCCGCCTGTCAAAACGATTCCACGATCCAGAATATCTGCCGAAAGTTCCGGCGGTGTTTTTTCTAAAGCTTCATGAACTGTATTGACTATAATCGCGACTGTATCACTTAATGCTTCGCGGATTTCAGCATCAGTAATAACAATTGTTTTAGGCACACCTTCCATTAAATTCCGGCCTTTGATTTCCATGGATATTTCTTCATCCATAGCAAATGCTGAACCTAATTCAATTTTTACTTGTTCTGCGGTACGTTCTCCGATCAAAAGGTTGTACTTCTTTTTTATGTACGCAATGATTGCTTCGTCCATTTCATTGCCAGCAACTCGAACCGAACGGCTGTATACGATGCCTGCGAGAGAAATAACTGCAACATCAGTTGTGCCGCCACCAATATCTACGATCATATTTCCACTTGGCTCAGTGATCGGAAGTCCGGCACCAATTGCAGCCGCCATCGCTTCTTCAACAAGATAAACTTCCGTTGCACGTGCACGATACGCTGCATCGCGGACTGCGCGCTTTTCGACCTGTGTGATTTCGGAAGGAACTCCAATCACAATGCGAGGCCGGACCCACATATTGCGGTTGTGTGCTTTCTTTATGAAATAGTCGAGCATTTTTTCAGTGCTTTCAAAATCAGCGATAACACCGTCCTTCATTGGACGAATCGCAACAATATTTCCAGGCGTACGGCCGACCATTTCTTTCGCTTCCCTGCCTACGGCCTCTACTTTACCCGTTATCTTGTTAATCGCAACAATCGAAGGCTCATGAACTACAACACCTTTATTTTTCGCCAGAACAAGCGTATTTGCAGTCCCCAAATCAATTGCAAGATCACTTGAAAAAAATCTAAAAATTGAACCAATGCCCATTCAATCTCCTTCCTATGTTGATATTGCCATTTGTACCGCATTTTTGCCGGAATATTTTACGCGGTACATAGCTTGATCAGCTTTTTGTATAAGTTCTGTTACAGAATCGCCATGTTCAGGAAAAACAGCAACACCAAAACTTGCTGATAAATGAATTTCCTTTTGTAATGCGGATTGAAAATCATAATGTTGTATCGACATTCGAACTTTTTCGGCAATACCCATTGCCTCAGATTCTCCGGCTCCTGGAATCATCACTACAAACTCATCTCCACCATAACGTGCAACTTTGTCCTTTTTACGCACGCTCTTTGCAATGATCTTCCCAATCTCAACAAGTGTCCGTCCGCCGACAAGGTGACCATAGCTGTCATTAACTGATTTGAATCCATCTAAATCCAGAAAAATAATGCTAAATGGTTTTTTTGCTTTTTTGAATCGGTGAATGAGACCTGCCATCCATTGAAAAACGTAACGGCTGTTATACAAGCGCGTCAGATCATCTGTCAATGTTAATGTTTGAGCCTCCCGATACAAAAGCGCATTATGCAATGAAACTGAGATCGGTCCTAAGAGTGTTGATAATGTTTTCAGATCTGACTGAATAAAACTGGCATCTTTTGATTTTTTGTTGATTAGTTCTACAACACCCAGGAGACGATTCCGGCTGATTAAAGGTGCGCAAAGAATCGATCGCGTATGAAACTTTGTTTTCTTATCGAAGTTATTGTTAAAGCGTCGATCTTCCTGGGCACGATTTACAAGGAGCGGTTTTTGATGTTGTGCAACCCAGCCCGCGATTCCCTCTCCAACTTTTAACTTTGATCGCGTAAGAACACCGGCAGCTTGTCCGCGCGCACGTTCGAATTCAAGCTCCTGCCCTTCGGAAGTCAAAACAAGAATTGACCATGCCTCGCAGGGTATTAATTTCTGAATATTATCCATAATAATCCGCATTACACTGGAGGGATCAAGCTTGTCATTTGCAGTTTTGATGATTTGAAGCAGAATGTGATACTTTTCTGACTCAGTAAGTCCGTTAGTCTTTTTGACACGTTCGTATTCGAACTTACGTGCAGCTGATATTTTCAGATGTTCTGTCATCTCCAGTTATCGGAAGGCTCCCCAATCCAGATTTCACTCAACACAGGTGGCGAAACTATCGGTATTCTACGCGTTTGGCTTCCTTGCTCTTATTTCCTGCCGGATCTTCAGCCACAAAAAGCAAATCATTCCAGCCCGATTGTTGAAGTGTATATGTATAAACGAATGAGCCGTCTTCTTTAACATCGATGATTTGCCCATTCAATGTCAGAAAAGCATCAGGCTCTGTCTTACCTTCCACCTGAACAAAAGGAAGGAAAGGATGCATATAGGTAATTTGTAACGCCGGCGGAACCTTATCCATGCTGCGGACAGCCTGAGACGTTACGGTTGATTGCACAACGAATTGATGTGCAGTACTCCAGGGACTCTTATTGCCGTCTTTATCAATTGATCGAACTCGCCAGAAATATTGTTTCTTGTTGCTTTTTGGAATCTTAATAGAGATCTGGCTTTTTGTAAGGTTCGCGTTTTCAGCAGAAAGTTTACCAAACAAAGGATGTTCAGAAATCTGAACGTGATAACGAGATGCATTGGAAACGTCGCGCCATCGTAGTTCAAGAGTCAGGCCTTGTTCGCTGAGAAAATCAAAAATTTGTCCATTTTGAGGCGAAAGTAATGGTGGTGTATATGGCAGTTTTACTTTACTTGTTACAAAATCTTTATCGACTTTGAATTGTTCAAGATCGTTCAAGCGAGTTGATTCACCACGGGCGGTCGTAACTTCACCATAACCTTTATTGATTGTGCTGGAATGTTCGCCCGTTTGATCATCAGCTCTGACACTACCAGTGGATCCCGGAGCCAATTTAAAGCGCGAAATTTTTGCAGTTGATAGTGAAGGAGCCGATGCCGATTGACCGGCATTAATATCGCTTTCTCCGATTTCGATAACCATCAACGGCGATTCTTCCTGACGATTGACAGAAGTCTGTTTACTGATCACTACAATTGAATCGGATTGGACTGTAATTTCAGTGCCGTCATCGAATTTTATTTTGGCAAGAGAATCCGGCGCAGTTCTGATCCGGTCACCTTCTCGAAGATCCATCTTGAAACTTGCAGGCTTCCACACGAATTCATCCTTAGGTTTGAGTTCAACCTTACCTTCATAATCGATAAAACGTGCAGCACTTTCAGACACTACAACCGCATCGCCCGTATCGGTATCAGCTCGATTACGTAACAAAAACCAATAAACGAGTCCGACGATTGCAGCTATAAAAAGGAAAATGATGATCTTGATTGTCCGAACGGAGATGGTTTGCCATTCGATTTCAAAATTTGATCGAGCCATCTTATTTATTTGTATTCATCGCGTTGGCAAGCTTCTCCTTTCTTGTCTTCAAAAGAGCTTCTGCTCTTGGTAAAAGCTCCAATGCTTTCAAAACCTGAGGATCTTGATCAGACGCGATTTTATATCCCTCTTCTGAGCCCCAAATTGCGCTAAAAACTTCTTGCCGGATTTGAGCCTTAATTTGAGGTAGATTTTCCTCTACATCTTTATCTGTAAATCCGATTTTATTTTTCTGTAAGTATTCCTTAAAGTTGGCAATGACTTCTTCATCAACCTTGAAATTTTTATCAATTACCTGCAAGTTGACTGGCGCCGTGCCAGCAGCATCTGCTGATTGAAGTTTGCGTTCGTCTGAAGATGTGAAACGTTTTGCAAAATTGAAAAACGCATATTCACTGTTCAGCAGATCCATAAATTTTGATTGCTGAATGGATTCAACTTTTACATCAGGAGTAATTCCGCCGCCGCCGAATACTTCGCGTCCTGTAGTTGTAAATGCTTTTTCTCTTGTTGCCTCATCTTCATCGACACCAATGTCGGTATAGTAGTAGTCATACATTGAACGAGTGTAGTCACGCTGAATCAATCGGCCGCTAGGGGTGTAATAACGAGCCGTTGTCAGTGCCAGAGCGGTATTGGCACTTAGTCTATAAAGGCTCTGGACAAGGCCTTTGCCCCATGTTGTGTTTCCTACGATAATGCCGCGATCGTGATCCTGGATTGCTCCTGCCACAATCTCCGAAGCACTCGCGCTGCTGCGATTCACAAGAATAAGCAACGGAATACTTTCATAATCGTTTGTATCAGGGCATCGATAAGTTGTATTCGCTTCATTGATTCGCCCTTTCGTGGAAACGACAATCGAACCTTTTTCTAAAAATTCATCTGAAACTTTGATAGCTTGATCAAGCAATCCACCGGTATTAAAACGCAAATCAACAATCAATGACTTCATTCCTTGATCTTTTAGTTTGCGCAACGATTGTTCTAATTCGCGAGATGTCGTTTCGGTAAAATTCTTAATCCGGACGTAACCTGTTGTAGGCCGTACCATAAATGAATAGCTGATGGAATTCACCGGTATTTCGTCACGCACAAGAGTAAAATGTACCGGTTCGGGAAATCCTTCACGTTCTACTGTAATTGTGACTTTTGTTCCCTTTGGTCCCCTAAGTTTCTTTAAGAGAATGCTTGTCGGTTTGCCTTTTGTAGGGTCACCTTCGATTTCGGAAATCACATCTCCTGCGCGAAGTCCCGCTTTGAATGCAGGTGTACCTTCAATCGGAGAAATTACCGTAAGGATTCCATTGATGCTTTGGATTGTAATTCCTAATCCGTAAAAAGAACCATGTTGTTCTTCCTGAAGTGAGGCGTAAGCTTCTTCATCTAAGAAATTAGAATGCGGATCGAGGGAGTGGAGCAGGCCGTTAATGCCGCCGGCAATAACTTTTTGAGTTGGTATCCTTTCCACATAATTATTTTCAACGGTGTCAAGCACCGCTGTAAAATCCTTCATCTGCTCTTCTTTGATTTGCTCATTAGTCAATACTTTGCTGGCGACCATGCCCCCGATTGTTGAGCTAATCAATACAATGAAAACACTAACGACAAAAAGCTTATGCCTCATAAAACAAAGACTCCTTCAACCATTAGATCTTGTAAGATCCAAAGCTAAATATAACCAGTACGGGCACTTAAATCTACACGATTGTAACAAACCGCTCCTCGGTTGTAAAACAATCATTTCTCAAGACTTAAGACCTTTCGAGGGAGTGTTTTCAGTACGAGTCTTGATTTTTGGTTTTTGCGGCTGTTTTACAGTCCGGTTAACGCCTGACTAATGTCGGTTATAAGATCTTCCGGGTGTTCAATTCCAACAGATAGTCTGATGGTTCCTTCTCCTATCCCGGCTGCTTTCAGGTTTTCTGGAGGCTGTTTGTAGTGGGAGGTTAATACAGGAAGGCTGACGAGACTCTCAACACCGCCAAGACTTGCGCCATGACGAAAGATCCGAAGTTTCGATAAGAAACGGCGAGCCTCATCGGCGGTCGCCAGCTCAAAAGACAACATTCCGCCAAAACCGCGCATCTGGCTTGCTGCAACATCATGACCAGGATGACTCGACAATCCCGGATAATGGATTTTCTTTATGCTCCGATATTGCGAAAGATGGTTTGCAAGTTGTGATGCTGTTTGATTTTGCCGCTCTACGCGGACAAACATCGTCTTTATGCCGCGTTCTACAAGATATGCGGCAATTGGATCGAGAATGCCGCCAAAAGTTCGAATCGCTTCTTTAATTTCTTCATATTGAGGCTTTCCAAAGATCGCAGCACCTGCAATCACATCGGAATGGCCGGCGATGTACTTCGTAAGACTGTGCAACACAACATCAGCACCGAGCTGAATTGGATTTTGATTGACAGGTGAAGCAAAAGTGTTATCGATGAAGAGCAATGCGCCATGCTTGTGGGCTATCTGAGCAGTCGCCTTAATATCGATAATTTGAAGCGTTGGATTTGTCGGAGTTTCAATGTAAACAATTTTTGTATTGGAACTGAAATAAGAATCGATGTTTGGAAATTCTTTAACAGGAATCAATTTTGTTTGAACTCCAAACCTTGGAAGCCATCGTTCCATGAAAAATTGCGTGCGGCCGTAAAGCGAGTTGGATGCTAATACTTCGTCTCCTGCTTTTAAGAATCCCATCAACGAAGATGTAATTGCGGCCATTCCTGATGAAAAGACAAAACAAGAATCACCAAATTCTAATTCCGCTATTTTTTGTTCTACTGCGCGTAAGGTCGGGTTTTCGTATCGTGTGTAAAGATATTTTCCTTCATCACCATCAAGATATTGCTCTAGATCCTGAGGCGTTTTAAAGCTGTATGTACTTGTCTGATAAATGGGAAGCGTTAGCGGATCGTTATCAGGATTGACCACCTTTGTATGAACAGCACGCGTATCAGGTTTTTGTGGCATGATGGAAGTCAGTTTACCTTAGATCAAGGTTTTAGAAACGCAGCTTGACCGAAACGTTCAGAAGTCCGTATAATACGCGTTCGAAAGACAAGACGGCTAAATCCGCAAATCAATAGTCTAAATTCATTCACATGATTGAAGCAATTAACCTGACAAAGGTTTACGACAATACTCCGGCCATAACAGACGTCAGTTTTACTGTTGAGAAAGGGGAAATTCTTGGTTTTCTTGGCCCAAATGGAGCAGGGAAAACCACGACAATGCGTATTCTGACAGGTTTCCTTCCTCCAACTTCAGGAACTGCAAGGGTTGCAGGCTTTGATGTTTTGAATCAATCGAAAGAAGTACGGCAGCGTATTGGATACATGCCTGAGAATCCTCCAGTTTATGGCGATATGACAGTCTCTTCTTTTTTGAGATTCATTTCAAAAATAAAAGGAGTTCCTGCGGCGAAGGAAAAGGAACGAATCGATGTTGTGATTCAAAAATGCGCGTTAGAATCGGTCCATAAACGATTGATCGGCCATCTTTCCCGCGGTTACAGACAACGCGTCGGCCTTGCTCAAGCGCTTATTCATGACCCTGAGGTTTTAATTCTTGATGAACCCACGATTGGTCTTGATCCTGCGCAAATTATCGAAATACGGCAATTGATTAAAGATCTTGCCGGAGCACATACAGTGATTTTGAGCAGTCATATTCTTCCTGAGGTTGAGCAAACCTGCGCGCGAGTCGTGATCATCAATAAAGGAAAAATTATTGCGATCGATTCGCCTGAAAAACTTTCGATGTCACTTCGAGGCGCAAATCTGTACAGCATTCGAGTAAAGCGTCCATCTGATGAATTGCAAGAACAACTGAAGAAACTCGATGGTGTTGTCGACGTAAAGTCCGAAGATGGAACCTACACGATCGAAACGGAGAAGGATCGGGATATTCGTGAGGATATTTCGGATTTCATTGTGGGCAAAAAAGCAGGTCTTCTGGAACTCGTTCCAGTCGCATTTACGCTTGAAGATGTATTCGTGCAATTAACAACTGCGGAACAGATTCCTACGACAAAATAATCACTCAGAAAAAAGAAAAATTTTGGAGAAGTAGATGAGAACGGTCCTTGCGATTACACGCAAAGAGCTGGAGCAATATTTTGCATCACCTATTGCGTATGTGGTTATCGCTTTATTGCTTTTGATATCCGGAGTCTTCTTTTATATCTATCTGCAACTTTATGTTCAGCAATCTGCGATGGCCGGACAATATGGTGGTGAAGGACAGGAACTATCGCAAGCAATTATGCGGCCGTTTTTTGCAAATGCTGCCTTCTTTTTCCTGATCTTTCTACCGATGCTGACCATGAGGTTATTCGCCGAAGAAAAGAAGCAAGGCACTTACGAATTATTGATGACTTCACCGGTTTCAATCACACAGCTGGTGTTAGGAAAGTATCTTGGCGTAATCAGTGTAGTTTTGATCATTCTGGTTTTGCTGGCAATTTATCCAACGATCTTGTTTCTATTTGGTGGTCATCCTGACCTTGGCCCGATTCTTACCGGATTTTTAGGATTGTTTTTAATTGGAGCGGCATTTCTTGCGGTCGGACTGTTCACTTCATCAGTTACTCAAAGCCAGGTTATCGCTGTCGTTCTGGCCTTTGCTTTTTTAATAATCTTCTGGATTGTCAATTGGATTTCACGCAGTGAAGCATGGTACGGCAAACTTGCTCAATATGTTTCGATTTATCAAAGGTTTGATGATTTCACAAAAGGAATCCTCAACCTCAATGACGTTGTGTATTACGTATCATTCGCATTCTTTGCATTATTCGTAACTGGAATCGTGTTGCAATCTCAGCGTTGGAAATCGTAACAATGGAAAAGTTTAAGAAAATTAGTTTCATTCTTGCGGCAGTTTTCATTCTTGCTGCTCTGGGAATCAAGTTTTCGAAACCAGAGTACCAACAATATGCAAACTATGCTGTCATCGCAGGAGTTATTTGCTTCATCGCTTCACTTTGGTTCGAACGAAAGGAACTAAAAACATTTTTCACGGCTCGATCGACAAAGTACGGCCTGAATTCACTTGTGATGGTTATTCTCGTTCTGGCAATTGTCGTCCTTGCAAACTGGCTAGTCAACCGTCATCCGTTCAAATTTGACACTACGAAGGATAAACAATTCAGCCTTTCGCCATTGACCGTCACAACCTTGAAGAATTTGAAACAGCCTGTGAAGATCACTGCATTTTTTGCGGAAGGACAGGAAGATGGATTGCGGCAAAAAATGAAAGATTTGCTGGACAACTTCAGAACGCACTCAAAAATACTTGATATCAAACTGATCGATCCACTGAAAAATCAGCAGCTAACTCAACAGTATGCAATTGATACGAATGGCACCACAGTCTTAGAGGCAGCAGGGACCAAGCATACAATTACGACCACCAATGAAGAAGATCTCACTAACGCAATATTAAAGGTGACATCCAACAAACAAGTCGCACTCTATTTCATGGCTGGCCATGGTGAGCCTCAGATATCCGGAATGGATAGCCGCGGTTTTAGCGCTATCGCTGACCAGTTGAAGAAAAGCAACTACATAGTGAATGAGCTAAAAGATTTCGCATCTAAACCGAAAGTTCCTGATGATTGCACAGTTTTAATCATTGCAGCTTCGTCGGGTGCGCTTCTAGATCATGAAATAAAAGGAATCAGTGAGTATCTCGCAGCTGGCGGAAGAGTTTTAGTTTTGGATGATCCACAGGCGGATCCTTCAGTCACAAAAATATTCGCACCATATAAAGTGACTGCTGGAAACGATATTGTCGTTGATGATCAATACTTCTTTCCGCTGGCCGATCCTGCAGTCCCACAGGTAACACCTCTTCCCGGGACTGCCGTGACGAAAGAATTCAACTTCCCCATGTTTTTTGCGCTCGCAAAAAGCATTGAATACAAAGCTGCCGAAGGTGGTAAAGAGACTTTCACGGCTTTCGCTCAAACTTCGCAGTTCAGCTGGGGAGAAACGGATAAAACAACCGCTAAGTTTGATGAAGGAAAAGATAAAAAAGGACCTTTAACAGTCGGGTTACTTGTAAGTCTGCCGTTAGAAAATAAAGAAGATAAGACAAAGCGATCTGATGAAATGCGCCTTGTTATTTTTGGTGATTCAAATTTTGCTCAAAACGATTTCGCGCGCATTCCTGGCAATAGCCGAATCTTTTTGAACTCAGTTGCATGGCTTACGGAACAAGAAAATCTAATTCAGCTGCCGCCACGCGATTCAAAAAATGATGTCATGATGCTGAACAGTACTCAAATGAAGTATCTTGGTTTCTTCCTGGTCCTCATGCTTCCCGCAATTATTGTTGCCGCAGGCGTAATGGTCTGGCTTAAACGCAAAAAACTCTAGCTTAGTAAATCCTTATGAGTTTCCGAACAACATTGATTCTTGCACTTATCGCTGCCGCTCTGGGCGGGTTTGCTTACTATGACTCCAAACGGTCCGAAGAGAAGAAAGAAAAGGAAGAAAAACAAAAAGTTTTATTGGAGTTAAAGAAAGAGGATCTATCTGAAATCCAGATCGATCGTACGAGTGATACAGTCCGCTTAAAATCTTCGGGCAAAGATCGATGGGACATCGCCGCTCCTATACAAACCCATGCTGATGATGCGAGTGTAGGACGAATCGTTTCTGCGATTGAGAAAATTCAGTACAAAGACATCGTTGATGAACAAGGGAAGAATCTAAAAGAGTATCAATTAGACAATCCTGAAACTAAGTTCACAATTACGACAAAACAGGGCAAGAAACACACCATATCAATCGGAGCTCGCAATCGGGTTCTCAATGTAAATTATTTGCGCATTAATAATGATCCACGTGTGTATTCAATCGAAGGAGAAATAGCTGACGCCTCCTCGCTTTCGTTACTTGAACTACGGGATAAGAAGCTTACCGAATTCAGCAGCGACAAAGTAGAGTCAGTTCGAGTCAATACTGCGACTCAGGGAATGCTGTTTCATAAAGAAGCCGGTGCATGGAAAATGAAAGAGCCTCTCGAATCGCCTGCTTCAGATTCTGAAGTCAGCTCCCTATTATCTTCTCTCGAGTTTTTGCGTGCTGCACACTTCATTGATCCGAGTGGACCGGATGCCACTGCTACTGAAGAAGAAAGATTGGAAAAAATCGGACTCGCAAAACCATCGGCATCAGTTGAAATCACTCTTGAAAAGGGATTAAAACAAAAAATCGATTTTGGAAATAAAGTTGGCGAGCAGATTTATGTAAATGTAATTGGAAACCCATCTTTAGCTATGGTGCAGGATTCGTTTACGACTTTCTTTGACAAAAAACTTGATGATTGGCGTGAAAAGAAGTTGATTGTTTTCAATCGATTTGATGTTGAAGACATTCGTATTAAGCATAAAGGTGTTGAATATGCTGTGCGAAAAAGTGGTCAGGATCAATGGAACATGAGTTCGCCATCGAAAGGTCCGGTTCCAGATGAAAAAGTCCAAAGTCTGCTTGAAAAATTGGAAGTAGCAGAGATTGAAAAATACGGTGAACAAAAATCGTTGGATGCAGCACCGCCGGAGCTTGAAATGTTTCTCGTATCTAAAGATTGGCAAAATGCTCAGACCAAGCGGCATCTCGCTTTCGGAAAAATCACCGGCGAGCAGCAAGAAGTTAAGAACGATGCCTACAATACTGTTGTATTTGTAAAAGGCCATACTTCAAAGCAGATCGCCGAGGCCCTGGCTGACCTGAAGGTACAATCACCACAAACGAAGCCCACTGACGCTACGAAGAAAAAGTAACCATTAACTGCTTAGCCACCCAGCAGGGGAGCAGAGGAGCGGGGGCGCAGGGGTGACCTGTTATTCCAGCCTGTGGGAAAATTAATCTATAATTATTCTTATAAACATTATCTATTTGGGTTTCGCTGGAGTCAGTGTGAATTCTATCTCCCCTGCTCCCCGGCACCTCTGCTCCCCTGCGGAAGCCAAGCAGTTAAACTATGAAAGATGCCTTAGCGCTCCTTGCTGTTATTTTCTACGGTGTTGCCGCTATCTATTTCCTCATCCGTTTCATCTTTAAGAAGGAAAAAACGGCTCGAGCTGCTTATCTGTTTCTATTGCTGGGTCTTGTCACACATGCAATCGATTTAATTGTTGTCGGACTTCACCAACGACATTTTCCTGCAACGACACTTTCTGAAGCTTTTAGTCTTGTTTCATGGCTTACAGTTTTTTTCTTTGTGCTGATTGCACGGCGCGATTCGATGGAAGCTGTGGCAGTTATCGTTCTGCCCATTGCAATTCTATCGCTCATTTTTCATGAACTGGCAGGAGCAACAGCTCCCTCCGTTGAACCAGCAATACGCGGTGAGTGGGTATACATACATATACCGTTAATGGTGCTGAGTGTTGCCGCGCTTGCGCTTACATTCATTCTTGCAATCCTGTACATCATTCAAGAACGGCAGTTGAAATCCAAACAACCTGCATTCTTTTATTACAGGCTTCCCTCTCTGGAAGTTCTTGAAGATCTAGCATTCAAAAGCCTATGGTTGGGTTTTTTTCTTCTAACTCTCGGAATTATCACAGGAATGGCTTTATCGCGAAGTGTGCAAGGCGTGTATTTCAGTTGGGATTATAAAGAAATCTGGTCCGTGATTACATGGGTTCTTTATGCGGTGTTGATACATGGCCGTCTTCTTGCGGCGTGGAGAGGTCGAAGAGCTGCGTATCTGGCAATCGTGGGATTTGCCTTGATGTTATTCTCTTTCGCCGGTGTCTCGCTACTTTTTAAGGGGTATCACGCATTCTGAAATGATTATTACGATCACAGGATTAAGCCATAAAACCGCGCCGATAGAATTGCGGGAACGTCTTCATCTTCCCGATGAACTTTTCCCAAATGCCCTTCAGCAGTTGCAAACCAAAGTACCGGAAGGCTTGATTTTTTCGACATGCAATCGATTTGAAATTATGGCAAATAATGATTCGCTAGAAGGCGCACGAAATCACCTTGTACAATTCATTAGTGATATGCGTGGGGTTTCTAGTGGAGAATTTGAACCTTTTCTGTATCATCACAGCGGACCGGATGCGATCAAGCATGTTTTTCGCGTAGCAAGCAGTTTGGATTCTATGATTATTGGTGAACCTCAGATTTTGGGTCAGATGAAACAATTCTTCGCACTGGCTCAGCAACATCGTTCCATCGGCTTCACTTTAAATACAGTAATGGAACGCGCATTTATGGTTGCAAAGAAAGTGCGAACCGAAACCATGATCGCCTCCAATGCGGTTTCAATCAGTTCTGTCGCGGTTGAATTAGCCTCCAAAATTTTCGGCAAACTGGACGGCAAGACAGCATTGATTGTTGGTGCAGGGAAAATGAGTATACATGCGATCCGTCATTTGCAGTCTCGCGGAATACGGCTAATTCTTGTGACAAATCGTACTTTTCAAAATGCCGCCGACCTCGCAGAAAAAATTAAAGGACGGGCAGTTCCATTTGAAGACCTTACCGATTGTCTTGCGGAAGCTGACATAGTGATCAGTTCGACAGGTTCTACAAATTTCATTCTACGTAAAGAACACATTCATCGAGCTATGGCTATCCGAAAAAATAAGCCGATGTTTCTAATCGACATCGCAGTCCCAAGAGATGTCGATCCGCAAATCAATGAAATCGATAACATCTTTCTTTACGATATTGATGATCTGAATAATGTGGCAGATGCGAATCGAAAAGAACGTGAAAAAGAAGCCGTTCGCGCAGAAGAAATCGTTGCGCGCGAAGCCGATCAATTCTGGAATCGTTTAAAGACACTTGATATTGCTCCTACGATTCGTGAAATTCAAGAACGGATTGACGCACTTCGGGAAATCGAATTGCAGCGAGCCTTAAAAAAACTTGGTCCGCTGAACGAGGAACAAAAAGAAGCGCTGGAAACTTTGACAGCGAGTCTTACAAATAAACTTACTCAAAGTTCATTCGCAGAACTTCGACAGCTTGCCAATCAGCCGGACGGATTCGAAAAAATCGAACTCATTCGAAAATTATTTAGGCTGTAGAAGTAGGGGCGGGTCTAAGACCCGTACATAACACTGTAATTATGAGATTCATTATTGCAACACGTGGAAGCAAGCTCGCTGTGTATCAAGCCGAACTTGTACAAAAAATCCTTCAGCGAAAATTTCCTGAACACAATTGGCAAATTCAAACGTTTACAACTACAGGAGATCAACTGAATGATCGTCCGCTTTCCGAGTTTGGAGGAAAAGGAGCATTTTTGAAGGAGATTGAAGAGGCACTTTTGCGAGATGAAGCGGATTTAGCTGTACATAGCTTAAAGGATGTTCCGTCGATGGTAACGCGAGGATTAACACTCGAAGCCTTTTTGCCTCGTGAAGATCCAAGAGACGTTTGGGTAAGCGAACAAGAAGATCTGCAGCATATTCCAGCAGGCAAACGTGTAGGAACCAGTAGCTTGCGCCGAGAGGTATTGGTACGATTTTTCAGGCCTGATTTAAAAGTTGAAATGCTTCGCGGAAATCTCGATACACGGCTCCGCAAATTGCGGGAACGACAGTATGATGCAATCGTCGTGGCTGCTGCAGGGCTTCATCGATTGGAGTTATATGACGAATCGATTATGCAAACCATGATGGAAGATGCATTTATTCCAGCAATCGGGCAAGGCACAATTGCTATTCAAACAAGGGAAAATTATAAAGTTTCAGCATTGGTGCATACTCTGAATGATCCAGTCAGCGCAATCGCATCAGGAATTGAGCGTGGCTTTTTAACTTTGTACGAAGGTGGATGCCATTTACCGATCGGCGGATTTGCAAGTCTCGAAAGTGGCGCCTGGACTTTTCGTGCGTTTATAGGAGGAGTTCGTTCGGGAAGGATCGCACAAGATTTCGTCAGATGCCCTTTACCAAAAGAATGCATTACCTTAATGCAACAAAAGCTGGACAATCAAGGCGCACGTGAACTACTTGCAGAACTGAATGAGAAACCAAATTGATCCATCAGCCTAAGGATCTGAACGTCTCTACTGCAGTTTTAGAACTCTATCATGAAGGCCTTTACATCAAAGATCTTGTTGGTTCCGACTTCAATCAAATTGAATGGCAATCGATTGTAGCGATTTCGGATCCGGTATTGCTTCGCATCGAAACGGAACACTTCAGTCAAACAATTGAACTATTGATTATGAATGGACTTGGGCCTGCCGAGCCATGCGCATTGCTTCAACAAACCAACAACAAATATCGTGCAATCATTAGTGTTGCCGGTGAGATCGCTCAGCGCGTGCGAGGAATTCGTGACGATTTTGTTTACATGCTGATCGCCGCGGATTTATCACGTTTAAAAGCAGGATCCCTCGCAGGAAAAACAATTCTTGTTACACGAGCAAAAAAACAAGCCCACGAATTATCTTCACTATTAATCCAGAGAGGTGCGCAAGTCGTTGAAATTCCTGCAATAGAAATCGTATTACTGACACAGAAAAGAGCCGAGCTTCTAGTTGCACTCGGCAATATTGCCGATTATGAGTGGCTTATTCTGACGAGCGTCAATACTGTTACTATCCTTGACAAGGTCTTCAGGGAATCGTCATTAAGTTGGAATATTTTTAAGAACCTCCAGGTCGCTTGCATCGGAAGATCAACGGCCGCTGCAGCGCGTGAGCGCGGTATTGAAGCAGCTGTTGTGCCGCCGCTATTTCAAGCAGAAAGCCTTGCTGAAGAAATGATAAAGCGCAAAATTAAAGGAAAAAAAATACTTCTTCCGAGAGCTGAAGGCTCTAGAAGAATTCTGCCTGAAGTTCTTGAAGCTCAAGGCGCAAAAGTTCATGAAGTCCAAATCTATCGTGCTGAAATTCCCGAATCAAGCCGAAATGAATTGATACAAGCGTTAAACAATCAGAGGCTGGACTATATAACTTTCACATCGAGTTCAACAGTTAACCATTTTGTAGAAATCGCAGGAGAACTTTTGGGTACAATGGATTTTCGAAAAACAAGAATCGCATCCATTGGACCGGTCACCGCTGCAACTTTACAGGAACATGGATTGCCATGTGCAGTTCAAGCAAAGGAGTTTACAATTGCAGGTCTGGTTCGCGCTTTGGAAAAAGATGTAAAAGTGGAGTCGGAAGCATGAAATTTCGAATTTTTATTCTAATGAGTTTTTTCTTTGGGTGTCTGATTCAACATCAAACATTGAGTTCTCAAACTGATGATTCAATACAGTCAAAGGTCCGCAGTTACAGGCAAGCAAATGAAAAAGCAATCTTGAAAGAATTTATCGATTTGCTAGCGATCCCAAATGTCGCTTCTGATACAGAAAATATTCTGAAAAATGCCGACAAAATTGTTGAGATGCTTAAGGCGCGCGGTGTTGAAGCCAGCTTGCTTGAGAACGAAGGAACACCTCCAGCGGTTTTCGGTGAACTGAAAGTGAGTGCGGAAGCAAAAACGATTGGATTGTATGTTCATTACGATGGACAACCTGTTGATCCTTCGCAATGGACTGGGGATCCATGGAAACCGGTGTTAAGGGAAGGAGATCCAAAAAGCAAAGAAATTTCCATCGATGGAATTCAGGGTCCATTGAACCCGGAGTGGCGCTTGTATGCACGCTCGACTGGAGACGATAAGGCTCCGATTTCTGCGATATTGGCTGCACTCGACGCTTTGAAAGCTGCAAACATTCAACCATCTGTAAATTTAAAATTCTTTTTTGAAGGCGAAGAAGAAGCAGGATCACCCAACTTACCTGCTTTGATGACAAAGAACAGAGATTTATTAAAAGCAGATGTCTGGTTCCTTTGCGATGGCCCAGTTCATCAAACGCGAAGACAACAACTTTACTTTGGTGCGCGTGGGGTGATGGGGCTGGACATGACAGTGTACGGTCCGACTCGCGCTCTTCATAGCGGTCATTATGGTAATTGGGCACCAAATCCACTTGCGCTTCTTGCGAATTTGATCGCAACTATGCGCGATAAGGATGGCAAGATCTTAATTCCTAAGTTTTACGATAGCGTAATTCCGTTCAATGAAATGGAACGTAAAGCGATTGCGGAAGTACCTTCAGCTGACATGGATTTGCGTGTTACTTTTGGTCTTGCAAAAACAGAAGCAGGCAATGCTTCACTCGTTGAGCGCACGATCGGAATGCCCGCATTGAACATTCAGGGAATTCAAGGTGGTGCCGTAGGGGAAAAAGCTCCAAATGCAATTCCAACGGAAGCAAAAGCCTCATTCGATTTCCGGCTCGTCCCGGATCAAAGGCCCAGAGTCGTTCGAGAACTTGTTGAAAATCATATTCGCGCTCAAGGCTTTTTTATTGTGGATGCTCCGCCAACAACCGATCAAAGAAAGCAGTTCGGAAACATTGTCCTGTTAGAATGGGAGGAAGGTTATCCCGCAGCTCGAACTTCACTAGACCGGCCCGAATCTACTGCAGTGATTAAAACAATTGAAACTTCACTTGGAATCAAGCTCATCAAAATGCCATCGCTCGGCGGAAGTATTCCAATGTATCTGTTTGATGAGCTCAATGCGCCGGTAATTGGATTGCCGATTGCTAATCATGACAACAATCAACATGCAGCCAACGAAAATCTCCGCCTTCAAAATCTGTGGGATGGAATTGAACTGTACGCAGCCTTATTCGCTGACTTAGGCAAGAACTGGTAGGGCTATCGGAGCGCGGACATCTTGTCCGCATTAAGGGCCGCAGGCATCTTGCCTGCAAGAAAATTGCGGACTGGAAGTCCGCGGCCCGAAATGCAGGCTGGAAGCCTGCGCTCCGTATTACTTTAACAGTTTCAACATTTGTTCTGGATCTGTCGTAGGAGCCTTACACAAATAGTTTAAACACACATAGGCTGTCGCTTTGCCATTCAAACTTTTTTGAGTTTTAGTAAACGCTGCAATCTTTGAAATCTCAGGCATTTCACCTTCCGGACGTAGCAAAATCACTTTGTTCGGCAAAAATGTCTTTCCTATTTCACTGATCATGTTTCTTGTGTCTTGCGATTTTGGATCGCCCGCAATGACAATTTCGTAAGAGGGTCCGATTGCAAAATCTAAAGCACTCATCAACATTGTATGAGCCGAAGGAACGGACTTAACGTTTTGCGAAAAAGCTTTCACAATTTGATCCGCTTTCTTTTCAAGTTCTGTTTCTGCAGTAATCCGCGATAAACGCAGCAGGTTAAGCACTGCAACGGAATTTCCGGAAGGAACCGCACCGTCATAGACTTCTTTTGTCCGAGTAATGAGCTCTTCACCTTGATCTGAAGTGAAAAAGAAACCACCTTTTTCATCATCCCAGTAATGCTCAATTAAATACTGATTCAACGCGATCGCTTCTTTCAGCCAGGCCGGATCAAATGTCGCTTCATAAAGTTCCAACAGACCCCAAACAAAAAAAGCATAGTCATCTACATGCGAAGGCAATCCTGCTTCTCCTTCGCGGTAACGATGCATCAGATTTCCATCTTTGGATTTCATCTTTTCCAGGATGAAAGTTGCGGCTTTTTCAGCGGCTGCCGCATATTCCGGCTTCTGCATCGCTTGTGCTGCACGCGCAAAGGCCGCAATCATAAGACCGTTCCAGTCAGTCAAGATCTTATCGTCCTTGTATGGATGGATCCGTTTTTCGCGTACATCAAATAGCTTTTTGCGCGCTGAATCGATCCGATCCTTTAGTTCTTGTTCACTTATTTTGTTGTGTTTGGCGATTTCAGTTAACGGCTTTTTTATGTGCAGGATGTTTGTTTCCGGTTTTTCACCGGTTACGGAGTCAACAAAATTTCCGCCTTTCACAACATTGAATACTTCCAAAATCAATTCCGCATCGGAACCAAGTATTTTTCGGATCTCACCTTCTTCCCAGAAATAAAACTTCCCTTCCTCTCCTTCACTGTCGGCATCTTCGGCAGAATAAAAACCACCTTCAGGCGAAGTCATATCGCGCGAAACATACGTTAAGATTTCTTCGACAGTTTCTTTGTAACGAGTTTGCCCTGTTGCTTGATACGCTTCAGTGTAGGCCAACGTCAGCATAGCCTGGTCGTAAAGCATCTTTTCAAAATGTGGAACCAGCCATTCACGATCTGTTGAATATCGATGAAAACCGAAACCCAATTGGTCATAAACTCCTCCCATTCGCATGGCATCCAGAGTCTTCAAAACCATTTCAAGTGTTTTGCCATCCCCTGTTCTCTTCCAATAACGTAATAAGAAAAGATGTTGATGAGGTGTTGGAAATTTTGGAGCACTTCCGAACCCTCCATAATATGGATCGAATCTTTGATAAAGCTGTTCGCGTGTTTGATCCAGTTCAACTTTCGAAAGTTCTACGCCGGCCTCTTGAGTTACATGAGCGTCCTGCAGCGAACTTGTGATGAGATCCGCCGATTTTCGAACTTCATCATTACGGTTTTCCCAGAGCTCGCGTAAACGCGGTATCAATTCAATCATTCCTGCTCTGCCGAATCTGGCTTCTTTCGGAATATAGGTTGCAGCAAAAAACGGCTTTTTGTCAGGTGTCATGACGATCGTGAGAGGCCATCCACCGCTTCCTGTCATCATCTGGCAAACTGTCATATATATGTTGTCAATATCCGGACGTTCCTCGCGGTCAACTTTTATTGATACAAAAGTTTCGTTCATGAGATCCGCGACCCTTCGATCTTCAAAAGATTCATGCTCCATTACATGACACCAATGACAGGTGGAATATCCAATGGATAAGAAAACAGGTTTGTTTTCCTGGCGCGCTTTTTCAAAAGCCTCATGACTCCACGGATACCAATCAACTGGATTGTCTGCGTGTTGAAGTAGATAAGGACTCTTTTCTTTACTTAAACGATTTTTTTGTTCAGTTTTTTGATTTGTATTTTCCATGGTATAACCCTCGATCATCAGAGCGGCGATCACGATAGTTGAACTTATGAAAGAACGCAAGCTCATGATTCAATATAAACCGTTTGTAGTTAGGGTACACAGTACCGTAAATCTGACGGCACTGCTTCGCTTCGCTCAGCTGCGTGCCTAACTACAAACGTGGTAAATTTAACAATATGGCACTTATCGCAATTGCATTCCTAATTTTTCTTGCAGCAGGCTACAAACTTTATGGCCGTTATGTTGCCTCAAAATATAAACTCGATGATAGTACCATCACTCCCGCGGTCAAACTAAATGACGGTATAGATTACTCGCCTACGAAGCGATTCTATTTACTCGGACAACACTTCAGTGCAATTGCCGCTGCCGGACCGATCGTTGGACCAATTGCAGCCAGTATGCAATTCGGTTGGCTTCCCTGTTTGATATGGATTGGATTGGGCGCAGTATTTATCGGCGCCGTTCATGATTTCTCCAGCCTTGTCGCTTCTGTTCGACATGAAGGACGATCCATTGCAGAGATCGTTCGCCAACGGCTTGGATCCAGAGCCTGGATTTTTATGATGATTTTCATCTGGCTTGCACTCATTTATGTCATCTGCGCTTTCACTGATGTCACTGCAAGTACATTTGTTGGAAAAAGCGAAGAATTACCCAATAGCACTGGAATGTTTAATCCTGGCGGTGCAGTTGCTGCCGCCAGTACAGCGTATCTGCTGCTTTCGATTATTATGGGTTTCGTTCAGCGCAAATTGAATCCTCCATTGTGGCTTACCTCCATTATTTTTGTTCCGGCGACTTTAGGAGTTGTTTGGCTTGGAACAAAAATTTCAATGTTGTTGATTCTTCCCGCAACGGCCTGGATCCTGATCATTCTTGCATACTGCTTCATTGCATCATTGCTTCCTGTTTGGGTGCTGTTGCAGCCGCGCGGATATTTAGGCGGTTTTGTTTTGTATTTAGCGCTGGCCGTCGGAATCATTGGAATATTTTTTGGCAACTTTGATATACAACAAAAATATTTCATTACCAGTCACGCACCAGGCCTCAGTGGGGCGTTGTTCCCATTTTTATTTGTAACCATCGCATGCGGAGCCTGTTCCGGCTTTCATGGATTGGTAGCCTCAGGCACAACATCAAAACAAATCAGTTGTGAATCGCACTGCAAACCGGTTGGTTATGGCGGAATGCTTTTGGAAGGCTTTGTTGCATTGATCGCTCTTGCTACCGTCATGATGGCTGCTCCGGAAACGCTAAAAGGTTTGAGCCCGGGAACGATTTACGGACAAGGTATTGGGCGTTTTATGACCGTAATTGTTGGTGAAGAAAATCTGAAATTTGCGGTGACTTTCGGCTTGATGGCTTTTTCGACTTTTATCTTTGACACACTTGATGTTGCAACACGTCTAGGCCGCTACATTCTTCAGGAACTTTTTAATTTACATCACCGAAAAGGCGCAATTGTGGCAACACTGCTGACAGTCATTCCCCCAACAGTACTTTTACTTGTGGCAGGAAGCGGCACATACCGTTTGTTCTGGACACTATTCGGAACAAGCAATCAGCTTCTAGCTGCACTAAGTTTGCTTGCAGTGACAATCTGGCTCAAACAAACAAAACGCCCCTTTATGTTTACTTTCATTCCAATGCTGTTTGTGATGGCAATCACATTGTGGGCGCTCGTCATTCAAGCCACGTGGGCATTCGCACAAAAGATTGAATTGAATGCAACCATGTTGAATGGTCTTGTGAGCATCGTGTTGATACTGCTTGCTTTGATGTTGATTCTTGAAGCAATTCGGACGAACTTGATGCGTCCACCTTTAACCGCTGAGCCAACCAGTTAAGGCCGCGAAATTCCGTACTTTTTCATCTTTTTGTAAAGATGGCTTCGTTCCAATCCTAAAATTCGCGCCACACGGCTAATGTGCCAGTGGTTCTCTTCCAAGGTTCGCATGATCAAATCTTTCTCAGTATCTTCAAGCTTCGAATAAAGTAGTGGTTCGTGAGCCGAATCTCCGGATTGCGCTTTAACCGGCAAAACTCTTCTGACATCTGCTGCCGAAATAGTTTCATCGCGGCAGAGAATCAACAAACGCTCTACCAGATTTCGCAATTCCCGGATATTTCCGGGATAGTCGTATGAAGTCAGCAATTCCATCGCTTCTGAGTTCAGCTTCTTGGGGTGCATGTTATTTTCTGCAGCCACCCTGATTAAGAAACCAGCAATCAGTGTTGGAATATCTTCACGATGCTGCTTGAGTGGTGGAACTTCAATCGGAAATACGTTTAAGCGATAAAATAAATCCTCACGAAAGTTACCTTTTTTCATTTCCTCTTCAAGATTACGGTTTGTCGCTGCAACGACGCGCACATCCACCTTGATTTCACGATGACCTCCGATTCTTTGAATTTCATTTTCTTGAAGAGCACGCAAAATCTTTGACTGAAGTGCAACTGGAATTTCACCTATTTCATCCAGAAAAAGCGTCCCGCCATCGGCTTGTTCAAACCTGCCAATTCTTTGTTGTACAGCACCTGTAAATGATCCTTTTTCGTGACCGAACAACTCACTTTCAAATAGTTCTTGCGGAATTGCTGCGCAATTCACTTTAATAAACGGGTGATCCTGCCGCGCACTCTTGCGATGAATTGCATAAGCTACCAGCTCTTTTCCGGTCCCGCTTTCACCGGTGATCAAAACACGACTATTTTTACCGGCAACAAGATCAATTTGTTCGCGCAGAAATTGCATGGAAGCAGAATTGCCGATCAACTGATACTTCTGATCAAGCTCACGCACAGTTTCGGATTTTTCACGGTTGTAACGATGAAGTTCTGACGCATTCCGCACCGCAATGAGCAGCTTTTCTTCATCCGCCGGTTTTTCAAAAAAATCGAACGCACCTTTTTTCATCGCTTCTACAGCTTTTGCCGTAGTACCGTGAGCAGTGAGAAGAATGACAGGGACAAAAGGATCGAGTTCACGAATCCGGCTTAAAATTTCGATTCCATCAGCATCCGGTAATTTCAGATCCAAAAGAATGCAATCAAATGAATTTCTTCTAACACTTTCAAAAGCTTCACGTCCGTTTTCGGCTGTTTCAACCTGATGGCCATTTAGATCAAAGAAACGGCTGAGAGAAGCGCGAATATTCTTTTCGTCATCAACAATTAGAATTCTCATATACGCAAAAGGGGACGGCGGGCGTCACTGCCGGCCGATGGAAGTATAACCACTTTTATTCAGTTTGGTGAGATTTTAAAGCTGGATGATTACGGGATGAAGAGAGTGTATATAAAGGCTCCGGAATAAGAAGGTTTCGGATTTTATCTTGAAATGATTGTGATTTTAGTCCGGAAAAATTTTTACTTTCTATAGCTTCTTTCATACTTTCTGCTTCTTCACCTGATAAAATACCGCGCAGCACAAGGCGATTCAAAGATGCCATTTCTTCTTTTTTGCCTGGCATCTCATCACCTGCTCCTCCCATGATCGTTATGTTTTCAATTACATCGAAATCATCTTTTTCCAATACCTCGCGCCACAACTGAATCAACTCTTCGTCTGACATCATTTCCGATTCCCGAAGATTGAATAGCTCTTCAATTTCCCTTCCGATCGTAGGCATTTTTGTAAGAGTTGCACCCATGAGCGTAATTACATTTGTCCTGCGCGATACATTCTCAAGGTCAGATCCTTGCTCTTTTTTGATCCGCTTCAGGAAAATGATTTTTTCAGCCAGGGTGGGCATCAGAATTTCTGTGTCACCCATTACAGTAATGACAATATTGTCTTGCTCTTTAAGCCTGACTTCTGATCCGCCCATGAATGTAAAATGCAGCATTTCTTATTCCTAGCAATCCATTGAGTGTATCAGACGAGAACCATCCAGGAAAAGTTTCCTTCTTTCAGATGCAGGATTGTCTCATTGTAACTGAAAAAAGATGATTACGACGAGATTAATACTATAGTATTAGTACTTAGAAAGCGCTCAAAAACGTCACTTCGACTGACATATTCTGTTTAGTTTTTGATCAACCGATAAAAGTCTGGTGATTCATGTCTATTTTTTTGTTTTTCTTGACGACAAAAAATTATTTCCGGGCACGCGCCTTGTCAAAAAATTAAGCACTGGGCATCCGCAGCATTAAAAAGCTCTCGAGCAGAAGGGAATCGGCATGGATATTGCTTTCTTAAGTTTGGGGGACTCTTGGGGAGGCGTCAGGGTGTCTATATCCGGGCGCGTTTCAATCTTCACTTTCTCCGCGAGAAATTCCATTAAGTTTTCCGTTACACATTAGTCCGAGGAGGGACATATATATGGGGCTCAAGTTCTTTAGGGTATTACTGCCTATTATCGTTTTGATTTTCGTCACGTCTTTTGTAATGACCAGCAGTGCACAAAAGACAGAGAAGATCAAACAACAAACACAATCAGCGGATCTGAAAAAATCAGATCAATCCAAACCAGGCTCAATCAAGGAATCAAGCCCGGCGCGGGTCGCTCAAAACAACATCAAGAAAACAGAAACTGCTAAGAAAGACGAACAGGCAGAAGGCTCTAAAAAGAATCTTGATCAGAACAAAATCTTGTTGAACTCGGGCCACATTGATACCCGTACACCTGAAATGCAAGCTAGCCGAGGTTCAAAAACTGACTTCGGTGGAAAGGGTCTGCATTTAGTTCAGTTTAGCGGTCCAACGCAAGATGAATGGTATGAACAGTTGTCTCGCACTGGCGTTCGGATTGTTTCATATATTCCTCACTACGCATATTTGGTTTACGGAGATCCATCTGCGGTCTCAACCGTTCAATCACTCAGTCATTCTAAAAATTTTATTCAGTGGGAAGGACCATTCTTAAATGAATATAAGATTCATCGTCATGCTTTGCCGGTAGATGAAAAAGGAACGCCCCGCAAACTTCCTTCCGATATATATTCGATTCAGCTTGTGGAAGATGCTGAAGTAAATAGTCTGACCGTCAGCACAATCGAAAAATTAAAATTGGAAGACATTTATAGTTATTCTAATGATCTTGGCTATGTAAATATTAAGGTTCGATTAAATCCAGAGAGTGTTTTTGAAATTGCGAAACAGCCTGATGTTGTTTCCATTCAACTTGCTCCTGACATGAAATTGAATGATGAGCGTCAGGCTATAATCCTGACCGGGAATCTTAGCGGAAACAATCCCGGACCTGCCGATTATCTTTCATGGCTTAGTTCGAAAGGCTTCACCCAGGCTCAGTTCACGGCTTCCGGTTTCGGAGTCGATGTAACGGATGATGGTGTTGATAATGGTACTGCAACTCCAACGAACCCTGCCCTTTTTCAACTTGGAAATACTTCAAATCCTGACCGCGTTGCATATGTAAGACGCGAATCAAATATTGGATTCGGTGAGATCCGTGGTTGTTTTGGCCATGGGAATCTAAATGCACACATCATTGCGGGTTACAACGACCTTACAGGATTTCCACATGAAGATGCTTCCAGTTACAACTATAACCTTGGTATTGCGCCATTTGTTCGAGTAGGTGCATCCGTAATCTTCACTGGTACTTTTTCGTTCCCGGATTATGAGGACCTTCAGTCCCGTGCTTATAACGATGGTATGCGGATTAGCAATAATAGCTGGGGACAGTCTACTCCGAATGGAGCCTACAATTCTGACTCCCAAAGATATGATGCGTTGGTTCGTGACGCACAACCAACAGGAGCTGCTATTGCAGTTGCAGGCAATCAAGAAATGGTAATTGTGTTTTCAGCCGGCAACGCCGGTCCTGTAGCAAACACAGTTGGCGCACCATCTACTGGTAAGAATGTAATCAGTGTTGGCGCCGCAGAAAACGTACATCCTTTCGGTGCAGCTGATGGATGTGGAGCTGATGATACTTTTGCTGATAATGCAAATGATGTGGCATCATTTTCCAGCCGTGGTCCAACGGATGATGGCCGGACAAAACCTGACATTATGGCACCAGGCACTCACGTTACGGGTGGTGTTTTTCAGACATCTCCTTTAACTTTTCCGAATGGAAACGATAATGCATGCTTTGATGCAAGCAGTGTTTGCGCTGGTACAGCTGGAAGTGAATTCTTCCCAGCCGGCCAGGAATGGACGACCGCCTCTACCGGTACAAGCCATTCAGCTCCTGCAGTAGCAGGAGGCGCGGCACTTCTCCGTCAATATTTCATCAATAATGGAAGTACGCCGCCAAGCCCTGCAATGACGAAAGCCTATTTAACTAACGCCTCAAGATATCTGACTGGTGCTGGTGGTAATGACACACTTCCATCGAACACTCAAGGCACTGGAGAAATGGATTTGGGACTTTCATTTGATGGTACAGCCCGAATTCTAAGAGATCAACTTCCAGCCGATGAGTTCGATAACAGCGGACAAAATAGAACTCTTACAGGTGTTATTGCGGATCCAACAAAGCCATTCCGCGTAAGTCTGGCATGGACTGATGCTCCGGGTCCGACATCTGGTAACGCATTTGTTAATAACCTGGATCTTTCCATCACACTCGGCGGTAATACGTACAGAGGAAATGTATTTCTTGGTGCGAACTCAATCCCTGGTGGTGCCGCTGATTTAAATGACAACCTGGAAAGCATTTTTCTGCCTGCCGGTACTACCGGTTCATTTACAATCAATATCAACGCAACGAACATCGCGGGAAATGGCGTTCCCGGTGATGCCGATGGAACCGATCAAGATTTTGCTCTCGTTTGTTACAACTGTGTTGAGGTAGCTGCACCTGTGATTCTTGACGGTGCTACAACCATTACAGATGAAAATTGCGTTCCCTTCAATGGAATGATTGATCCCGGCGAAACAGTTTCGATGGGATTTGAACTTCAGAATGTCGGAACTGCGGATACTACTAATTTAGTAGCAACTCTGCTGGAAACAGGTGGTATTACTTCACCGAGTGGTCCGCAAAGCTACGGCGCTTTAATCGCAGGTGGCCCGGCAGACTCGCGTGAGTTTACATTTACTTCGAATGGAGTATGCGGCGAGAATTTAGTTGCAACATTTAGTTTGCAAGATGGCGCAACGGACCTCGGCACTGTGTCTTTCAATCTTTCCACAGGCGTTCCTGGTTCCGTCACTTCATTCAGCAATCCGACAACTATAAATATTCCTGATGTTGCAATCGGAAATCCATTTCCTTCCACAATTAACGTTAGCGGAATGACGAGCGGTGTAGCAAAAGTTACCGTTCAACTGAACGGCTTTACGCATACATTCCCTGATGATGTTGATGTGATGTTGGTTGGACCGCAAGGTCAGAAAGTGATGCTAATGGGAGAAGCCGGCGGCGGCGGAAATGCCAATCTAGCCAATCTAACTTTTGATGATGCGGCTGCAACAGCAATTCCCGACAGCACTCTTTTAACGACAGGTACTTTCCGCCCTGCGGATTACTTAGCGGGCGACACGATACAAGCACCTGCACCTCCTCCGCCATACGCAACAACCTTATCTGAGTTTAACGGCACAGATCCGAATGGCGACTGGAATTTGTACGTACGGGACGATGGATCGTCTGATGTCGGCTCTATTGCCAGTGGTTGGACTCTGAACATTACAGGGTCAGATTGTTGTACAAACATTTGTCCTGAAATAACGATGAGCCCATCAACACTTCCCGATGGAATATTGGGCGCTACGTATGATCAAACCATTTCAGGCAACAACGGAGTGGAACCGTATACGTTCGCACTTATTGATGGAGCGCTTCCGGATGGGTTATCACTGAACCCAAATACCGGACAGATTGTTGGACCTGCAACAGCGTTAGGCACATTCAATTTCACGATTGAAGCTACCGATGCAAACGGATGCAGCGGTACACAGGATTTCTCAATTGCAGTTGTCTGTCCCGAAATTACCCTGGATCCTGCAACTCTGTCAGATGGCGTTGTCGGAACTTCGTATGATCAAACTGTTTCAGGTGTTGGGGGAGCAGCTCCTTATACTTTTGCAGTTACGGACGGCTCACTGCCAACTGGATTAACGCTCGATACAAATACGGGGCAAATTAGCGGCACACCTTCAGCATCTGGCACGTTCGGTTTCGATATTACTGCGACAGATGCTAATAACTGTACAGGTGTAAACACTTATTCGGTCACGATTGCCTGTCCTGCAATTACCGTAAATCCAGGAACCTTACCTGGTGGCACAATTGGAGTCTCATATAGTGAGACGGTATCAGCAGTCGGTGGAACCACGCCACACACTTTTGCAGTTACAAGCGGATCACTTCCAACTGGATTAAATCTGGATTCAAACACAGGACTGATCAGTGGAACACCAACAGCTCTTGGCACTTTCAACTTTGATATCACCGCAACAGATAGTTTTGGTTGCACAGGTATTACAAGTTACAGCGTAACAATTAGTTGTCCTGTAATCACAGTAAATCCCGGCACACTACCTGGCGGCACTGTTGGTACCTTGTACGATGAAACGGTATCAGGAAGTGGTGGAACTGCACCTTATACGTTTGCAGTTACAAGCGGAACACTTCCAGATGGTTTAACTTTGAATTCAAGCACTGGCCAAATCACAGGAACACCTTCAGCTGCTGGTACGTTCAATTTCGATGTCACAGCAACTGATGCAAATGCCTGTACCGGAGTGACCAGTTATTCGATTACGATGACTTGTCCTGCAATTACCGTAAACCCGGCAACATTGCCCGATGGCACCATTGGTGTGTCGTATGACGAAACTGTATCGGGAAGCGGTGGAACTGCACCTTATACTTTTGCAGTTACAAGCGGATTACTTCCAGATGGATTGACACTGGATTCAAATACTGGCCAGATCAGTGGAACAGCCACAGCTCTGGGCACTTTCAATTTTGATATCACCGCAACAGATAATTTTGGTTGCACAGGCACAACAAGCTACACCGTAAACATCAACTGTCCGGAAGTAACAGTACTTCCTGCTACGCTGCCGAATGGCACCGTAGGAACGGCATACGATCAAACAGTTTCAGGAAACGGTGGAGCAGAGCCGTATACTTTTGCAGTTACGAGCGGATCACTTCCAGATGGATTAACACTGGATTCAAACACCGGCCAAATCAGCGGAACACCATCAGCAGCTGGCACATTCAATTTCGATATCACAGCTACAGATGCGAATGGCTGCACAGGCGTAACAAGCTATTCGATCACAATGGGTTGTCCGGCAATTACGGTGAATCCATCCACACTTCCGAATGGTACGATGGGAACGTTGTACGACCAGACCGTATCAGGAAGCGGTGGTACTGCGCCTTATACTTTTGCAGTTACAAGCGGATCACTCCCAACTGGATTAACACTTGATGCAAATACAGGCCAGATTACTGGAACACCAACAGCTCTGGGTCCTTTCAATTTTGATATTACGGCTACAGATAATTTTGGATGCACAGGCACAACCAGCTATACCGTAACAATCGACTGCCCGGCGATCACAGTACTTCCTGGCACACTTCCGAATGGAATTGTGGGAGCGTTGTATGATCAGACCGTATCAGGAAGCGGTGGTACTGCGCCTTATACTTTTGCAGTTACAAGCGGCACACTGCCAACCGGATTAACACTGAATGCAAATACGGGACAAATCACAGGCATACCTTCAGCCTCCGGCACATTCAATTTCGATATCACAGCAACAGACGCGAATAACTGCGCTGGAGTAACCAGTTATTCCATTAGCATGGTGTGTCCGGTGATTACTTTGAATCCGGCGACCTTGCCTGATGGCTCAGTTGGAGTGTTGTATGACCAAACGGTATCAGGTATTGGTGGAACGGCTCCTTACGCATATACAGTAAGCAGCGGAACGCTTCCAGATGGTTTGACCTTGAATCCAATCACAGGACAGATCACAGGAACGCCAACTACTCTGGGCACTTCGAATTTTATGATCACGGCAACAGATAGTTTTGGCTGCGCAGGCACCGTCAGCTACTCAATAACGATAAACTGCCCGGTGATTACAGTACTTCCGGCTACACTTCCGAATGGCACAGTAGGATCTTTATATGATCAGACAGTATCAGGAAGTGGTGGAACGGCTCCATACACCTTCGCAGTAACAAGCGGATCGTTGCCAACCGGATTAACGTTAGACGCTAATACGGGCCAGATTACTGGAACACCAACAATCGAAGGTAGCTTCAATTTCGATATCACAGCAACGGATGCAAACAATTGCACAGGCACAACGAGCTATTCAGTTGACTCAGAATGCTTGTTCTGCGATGAATTTAATGACAGCACCGTGGATCCGGATTGGACCTACATCAAGACGATCACCAAGTGGTCAGAAGATGGAAACGCGTTGAGCGGATCAAGTACGAAGAAAATTCAAGCTTTCGCAATCCCAGCTTTTGGTGGATGCACAACCTGTTACGCAGAAACTGTGATGCGTTCATCAGGCAACGGTTATGTGTGGTTCTTGTTCCATGTTCAAGACAAGAACAACATGGTCGAATTGTTGATGAGAGAGCAAACCAATAGTTGGGTGCTCAAACATCGCGTGAACAAGAGAGTCATTGCGAAACAGAAATTCGTTCTAAACATTGACCCCGATACAGACTACACAGTACGCATTCGATACGATGGTACGAATTACATTGCGTCAGTAGGTGGAGTGGATATCATCACTCTTGCTCCTGGTGCTGCTGTAAACGGTGGTAGTATTGGATATAAGCTCAGACGCGGAACCGGTACGTTCCAGCGTATTGAAGTAAACTAAACTAGTAATTTAAGTAGTGGGCGGGTCCTGGACCCGCCCATTGCATTTTGGATCCATCATCCAGGCCATCGTAAAAATCTCGTCTTCTAAACCTATTTACATCAAGGTGTCGTGAAAGAAATAATTGAAGTGCTAGAATATTGTAATCATGAAGATATTAATCGCCACAGATGGTTCACCTTCTGCTGATGAAGCGCAAAAAAGTTTATTGCGCGCAGGAATGCCGCAAAACGTAGAAGCGATCGCTCTTTCTGTTGCTGACGTATGGCTTCCGCCATCCGGACAAACTGATACCGGGTTGCCGAAAGAACTAAACGATGTTGCAGAAAAAGCGAAAGCCAGGGCCGAAGCAGCATTGGCGCAAGCAAAGCAACTTGCAAATGCAGCGACATCGAACGTAAGAAAAATGTTTCCTTCCTGGAATATTCACAGTGAAGCGATCGCGGATTCGCCTGGGTGGGGAATTATCAGCCGTGCGGAACAATGGAATGCTGATCTTATTGTTGTTGGATCGCACGGTTCATCAGGCCTGGACAAGTTAATACAAGGCAGCGTATCGCAGAAAGTTGTAACACACGCACATTGCCCCGTTCGTGTTAGCCGTCCTGCCCCGCAACCGCAAAGGAAAGAGACCAGATTGATTGTCGCTATGGATGGATCACCTGGCGCGATCCGTGCCGTGGAACATGTATCAAATCGTGAATGGCCTGAAGATACTCAGATCCGAGTTGTTGCTGTTTTAGATCCACGTCTTTCTACAGCAGGGCTTTCATATTTGCCGCATGCTGCAAACTGGATTCAAGAAGGATATCACGATGAAGAAGCATGGATCCGAAGCGTGGTTGAAAAAGAAGCAGGACGATTACAAAATTCTGGATTAAACGTATCCACTTCAATTGTAGAAGGAGATCCAAAATTTATTCTTCTTGAATTCGCCAACAATTGGACAGCGGATACGATCTTTGTTGGTGCACGCGGTCTGACTCGTGTTGAACGTTTCTTGATGGGAAGTGTTTCGGGAGCCATTGCTTCACGAGCGCAATGCTCTGTTGAAGTAGTACGCCACTGATGATTTTTCACCTCGGCAAAATTGACGTTTTTAGTTTGCGCAAGGCGATACAATGTGTTATGTTCCGATGTTACTAATATGTTTTCCACAGGCGCTGACGTAGACATCAAGAAACTCGAAGAAGAGATCCGAAAGGAAATCGAAGAAAAGCGTAAAAAACTTTTCTCAGATGATGAGCTCGAAGAATTACAAAAAATGGAGCTCAATATTCCACCGAATCCGGATCGAGTTCGAACGTTCTTTCACAAAGAACTAGAATTCGAAAAAATCGACACCCGTTTTTACGAATCTCCCGATTACAACGTCGATCTAAATACCTTTGTCTATTCTTCAAATTCGCCGTTCTTGATGAAACTTCGGAACTGGTTTAAACCGTTTTTCAGACTTTATGGCAATATAGATGCCCTGATTTACAAACAATCTGTTTTTAACCGGGAGCAAGCCAATTTCAATCTTGCGACTCTTCGAAGTTTGGAAAAACCATTTCATTACATACGCGTCCTTCATACTTTGATTAACTATCTTGTTTCGGAGCTTACAAAACTGCATCTGCAGCATCACGCATTGAAAAACCAGGTAGAAGCAATCGCTTATGATTTAGAACAACTTCGGCGGCGAGAGCGTCTACTTGAAAAAATGGTTGTATTAAAAGACGAAACCACAAAGACTTAAGTGATTGAATTTATCAATCCTTCCGCACTTTGGCTGCTGACACTTAGCATTCCCCTCATCCTGCTTTATCTGTTAAAACGCCGCAGACGCGAACTCATTGTTCCAAGCACGCTGCTATGGAAACAAGCATTGGAAGACATGCGCGCTGAGACACCATTTCAAAAATTACGAAGCAGTCTTTTGTTGATGCTTCAATTGCTCATTCTAGTATTGATCACATCAATCCTTTCTGGACCACAGCTTGTATCGCCGGCTAGTTTGAGCCGTCGCTGGATCCTTGTCATGGATTGTTCGGCAAGCATGAAATCGACGGATGTAAGTCCTTCACGTTTTGAATACGCAAAAGATAAGTTGATCCAAAGATTAAACGAAATTCGCGGCTCAGACACGGTGCTGGTTCTGGCTTTTTCTTCAGAGACTTCAATCGTTCAACAATTCACGAACAATATTGATCAAGCGCGCGAAAAGTTGGAGTCTTTGAAAGCTGAAGATGTGGCCGGCGATTGGCGACAGCTCATAAAAATTTTAGAGCCACTTCAAAAAGAAAACCCGCCTCCGCAGATCATTATCGCTTCTGACTTTGCGAATCTAACTTCGGCGCAAATCAATCCCATGCCTTTTGTTCCAATCATTGCCGGAAATAGCGGCAACAACGTGGGCATTATCGGAGTCGCGTGTAAGCCCCTGGCGGGTACAGAAAACAAGCAGTCGTTGCTTTACCAAATCAAGAATTTTTCACGTCAAAATGTTGCTACAAGTGTAAGCCTCCACGCAGATGAAAGTGTGATCGATGCATTTGAAATCCAATTGAAGCCGGACGAGGCAATCGAACGAACGGCAGAACTTACAGTTCAGCAAACATCAAGAATTCGGATTCAAATAAAACCTCAGGATATTTTTGCACTCGATGACGAGTATGTCCTCATCGTTGAACCTTCAACACCTGCTCTCGTTGACCTTAACTACGAAAATCCCTTTTTGCATAAGGCTCTTGAAATTCTGCCATCGGTTCAAATTCGTGAAGGAAGCGATCTTCAAATAACAAAGATCCAAAGCATTGATGGCGCGAAAAAATCGGGGATTTACTTTCTTGAGGCTGGCGATACGCCGCCAGCATCGGCTGTCAACTGGAATGATGGTCATGCTGTTTTGAGATTCGTTGATGTTGGTGCGTGGCAAGTCCGGAACGCAGCAGCAGTTCAAGTGCCACCTGGAGGAACTTCACTGGTTGAAATTTCCTCCGGAACTATCGTGTATGCGACAGAAGATCAAGATGCGCGAAAAATAATTCTTACATTCGCATTAGAAGACAGCAATCTGCCTTCACTCGCAGGATTTCCAGTATTCCTGCAAAATTCGCTTCACTGGATTCAAGAAAGCAAACAAAAATCTTTAGCTTCATTGACAGGCGGCGGCTTACGAACGGAAGGGCCATTTAAAGTTGAAGGACGTGAAGGATATGCAAACTTTGCAAATGCAGGAGAATCTGCAATTCAACCAGGCCGTCCCGCTACAAAGTCAGGATCGAGTCAATCATTGGTTCAAAGAAAGACAGACATTGCATCGTGGTTCTTAGTTCTCGCGACAGGTTTCGTAATGGTAGAGTGGTGGGCTTTTCACCGCAGAGTTGATGCCTGATCCGTTTTAACGAACTTCAGGATTGTTCGGCTCAATTCATTTGCAATCATGGAATGTCCTTTCGCAGTAGGATGAACTGGATCGATCAGCAGTTCTTCTATTTTCCCATGCCGTTCGAAAATCGAAATCATATCTACAAATGGAATCCGATTTTCTCTGGCAACTTCCATCATCGATTCGTTATATTCTTCTTGACGCCGAATAAACAAATTGCGCATTGCGCGACAAAACTGAAACCAACTTTTTTCATCAGGTGCCTTGTAATTCAGGCTTTTTTCTAATTCCGAAAAGGCGCTCGTTGAACGGAGCGGCTGTGACGGCTGATTCATCAAAACAGGATAAATGCCCTTTTGTATTGATAAATCAATCATCTGTTTGAAATTTTGCCGATACTCATCAAGTGAAACGCGAACAGGCACTTTCTCTATATCTACAAGAACACCATTCACTTTCTTTGAACCTTGTGGCTCCTCCCTTCTCATTTTTGACGCAAAAAAATCCATCATTTGATATGACCGGAGCCTCGATAGAGAAGAATGAATCTTGCTGGATAAAGTTGGACCCGGCAAATCTTTATCTGGAAGTCCGAAGAAATTCTCATCCATAAAAACATTCAGGGTTTCATGCATGTGAATTGCAAAAGTGTGATCGTTCCAACAATAACTAAATACGATTACATCAGGATTTAAGGAAAAAATTCGTGTATTCAGCTGATGCAGACCTTGAAAGGTTGTGTAGCCTGGAACTCCTGCATTAATGGTTTCAACTGTGACAGATAGCGACTTCTCCAGAAGTTCTTTTAATACGTGACAAAAAGTTTGCTTGTTTAAGACTTCCCACCCCATCGTGCAAGAATCGCCCATGCACACAACGCGCAATGTTTCCTTGATCTCTTCTGTAGAGCTAGTGGTTGGTTTTCGAAAACCCTTTTCATTGAAATGAAAAGGGGCTTCTCCGGCAATACCTTCTCCACCGGGCTTCGGCATCCAGCTCCATGGAAGCTGTGGATCCTGTTGAAATCCCAGGCCGAACCAGTGTTGCTTTTTCGGTGTTATCTGAAGAAATCTGAAAGGAAAACCCAAACAGAACGAGAGCAACTTCAATACAGAGGAAGAAAACAACGAAGGTTATGGAAGAAAACAAAAACTTTTTTGAAGTAGAGACAGTTCGCTCGTATGGCTTGAAACTAGAACCCTTTTTGAGCCCACTATCCGGATGATCTGTTGTCACCCTTTATTAATCATCTCCAGAACTAATCTATCAGTCATGATGGGCTTTTGTCGCGTTTTTGTCAATGACAGGTAAGCGCGTTTCGTTCTTGTCAAAAGCGTTGTTTTGGTTGATTATTGTCTATCAATACATGATTGATACTTTGCGAAAGTTCGGAAGACTGGCTTTATTTGGCGCTGCATTTCTTGTTTTTGCTGTGCAATTGAATGTCCAGGCGAAAGATGGAGAGAAATCCTTGCCCACTACCACAGTCATTGTGCCGCCCGACATAAAGATTGAAGCCGAAATCGCTTATACAGATGAAACACGGCAGCGCGGGTTGATGTTTCGTGAATCTCTTCCTTCTGATTCAGGAATGCTTTTTATTTTTCCATATGTCGATCAGCATAGTTTTTGGATGAAAAATACTCTCATCCCGCTTGACCTTATCTGGTTGAATGAACGGAAAGAGGTTGTTTATTTTGCAACAGCAGTACCGTGTACGAGCGATCCATGTGATTCATATGCACCGATGCAAAAATCGAAATATGTTTTGGAAGTTAATGGTGGCTTCGCAAAGAAGCACAACCTAAAAGTTGGAGCCCGTTTGGAATTTACGATTCCTGCCGAAATCGAAAAAATTGCGAATCGCTGAAACTACCACTTCTTAGTAATTTTCTTTTCGTAACAGATCACGGCGGGCAGCTGCTAGTTCGCGCTGGAACATTTGATTTTGTCTATCGTACGCTACGCATCGTTCCAGGTAAGGGATAGCTTCTTCTGATTTTCCAATTTTGCGGAGGGAGTGTCCAAGGTTATATTGCGCAAAAAAGTACTCAATCATATTCGTGCCTTCGGGAAAACTTCTAATGGACTGGGATAAGAGCGAGACGGCTTCATGATACCGGCCTTGTTGAATCAAACTATGCCCTTTCAGGTTTAGTCGGACGCCGGTCTCCGGATTCTTTTCGGGACTAACTTGAGCAACGGAAATTGCTTGTTCGTGCTTGTTTGCTTCGCCTGCATCTTTGCCTGACTTCGGAGCTGACGTAACCGTCGTCCGATTCGATTGTTGAATTGATGTTTTCTGATCCGCTTTCTGTTCCGGCCAGAGAAGAATGGTTGTTGCTAAGAAAAGACTACTGACCATTGCGATGTTGGTTACACTAACCCAATCACGATGTTTCCGTTTTTCTTTTGCGGATGCCCCACAGTATGGACACAAGTCTGTGTGATCCGGAACTAATTTTCTGCATGGCTGGCAATATCTGCGTAAGATGACAGCGTGGCAGTGTCCGCAAAATTTATCATCTGGTTGGATTGTGTAATTACACTGAGGACACTTCACCTCATCCACATCAACGGGCATTGATGCGCGGCGTTTGAAGAGCCAATCCTTCGGAACTCTGATTCGTAAAAGCACGGCAATTCACCCTTAGAATATTCACCCTTTAAATAGAAATGTAATTCCGCAGGGATAAGATGGCAAGAATCAGCCTTTCGGACACAAAAAAAGCCCCGAGGTTTCCCTCGGGGCCTGTATCGGAAAATTTCTTATTGAGGTCGAATAACCACAAAGATTCCGCGCCTGTTGAAACGGCGAGTAATTTCTTTGGAATTATCGTATTTAGGTTGCGCTTCTCCGTAACTAACTGTCTTTAAACGGCTCGCTGCAATGCCTTTTCCAGTTAGATAATCACGAATCGCATCAGCGCGCTGTTGTCCAAGGGCAAGGTTATATTCATCTGTACCTATATAGCAGCAATGCCCTTCAATCGTAATGCCTGAATTCGGATTATCGTTCAGATACTTCGCAACAGAATCAATCTTTTCGCGAGTTTCCGCTGTTAAGATGTACTGATCAAATGGGAAGTATACTTCCGGCCATACGAACTCAGGTTCGACGGCTTCAGGAGGCGCTGTGGGAGCCGAAGGTGATGGTGGAGGAGCTGGAGGTGGTGCCGGTGGAGCTGTTGGCGGTGGTGGTACGGCCCCGCCTATGGTACGTCCTTCGCCAAATCGGAAACGGACGCCTCCCCAGAACATGTAATTGCTTCCAGCATCGTCAAATTGATCAAATGGGATTCGGCCTTCCGCAACAAGTTGTACTTTACCGGTTTCAACTAAATCGATTCCAAAATGGGCTAACAATGCGACTGTTCTTGTGTCATCTTCGGTTAGATCCCAAAAACTAACACCAGCACCTACGAACCCGCCGCCAAATATTCCATTCAGTGCAAGATCGCCAAAAATACTGGAATCGTCGCCTTCTTCAAGATTAAATTTCCCACCTAAAGCTGCTTCAAGTTCGACATTTTCACCCAATCGTGGGGTAATTCCACCCTTAAAACCGAGGAGGGCTGCACATCGACCACCAGGTTCGTCATCCTGGAACAACCTTTCTTTACCGCCATATACATCAATAAACCAGAAATAGCTATTGCTTCCAGTCGATATATCTACGGTATCTTCATCCTGATAAAATAAAGGCGAAATCCCCAACTCTCCGGCCTTTAAGACGGTGTCGCTGCCTTCAGATCCTACCTGTGCCTGTACATTAGTTATGACGAATAGAAGAGGTATTAACAAAAACAACATTAACAACGTCTTTCGCATAGATTCTATGCCCTCCTTATGAGAATCAGGAATTAATGTCTGCCGCAAAAAGCCCCGATTGCTATGGACAAAATTATAGCTTTACGCGTCCACATAGTAAATCATTTTCTAATATAGAGGAGAGCAAAGAATTGTCAAGAAAGACGATATCTAAAGAAAGTTGCTTATGAAACTTCACAATCGGGCGCTGAGTTCGTCCGATTTTGTCGTTGAGGGTATGTATAATGTATGTTTTGTTTCTGGAGGTTCAGCAATGCGCCTTTTCGGTACAATCGCTGCCGTTTCCCTTTTGTCGTCCGTCGCACTCGGTGCATTCGGAGCACACGCCTTGCGGGATCATCTATCGGAACGCATGAGAGAGGTTTTTAATACAGCGGTGCAATATCAGTTTATACATTCGCTTGCGATTTTGGTCGTTTCCCTTCTCGTTGAACGAGGAAAGTGGTTTCGATATGCTGGCTGGCTTTACGTCGGTGGCATCATTTTGTTTTCCGGCAGTTTATATCTCCTTTCAGTGACGGAATTTCGCTGGCTTGGAATGATCACTCCGCTTGGTGGTCTTTTGTTTATGGCAGGCCATTCGATTCTTATTGCAGCATTTTTAAAGCTGAAACCGACGATATGAAACAAAAAAAATTATCTCGTGAACGGATCGCTAGTCTTGTTCCATTTGGAATTGGTAAATCCAAGCCAAATCATTATCGCGATATGGCACGAATACTGTGGGAGAACCGCGACAATCTCGGCTACGCGTGGAGGATTGTGAATCATGGAGTTTGCGACGGGTGTTCATTAGGACCCTATGGACTTCGCGATGACACGATCAAGGGAGTCCACCTCTGCATGTCCCGCCTCCGACTCCTCCGCATCAACACAATGCCCGCTCTTTCGGAACTACCAGAAATTTCACGGCTGCGAACAATGAGTGGACAAGAACTGCGAGAGATGGGACGACTTCCCTATCCAATGATAAGAAGGAAAGGCGATCTGACTTTCACAAGAATTTCGTGGGATGAAGCGTTAAAAATTGCTTCAAAATATTTAACAAATATTGATCCGCATCGTTTTGCGATTTACACAACGTCGCGCGGTTTAACAAACGAAGTCTATTATGTCACCGGCAAATTCGCCAGGCTGATGGGAACCAATAATGTTGATAACGCAGCCCGGTTATGCCATGCAGCCAGTACAACAGCTTTGAAAAATACTTTGGGGATTGCTGCATCATCTTGTTCTAATTCGGATTGGATTGGATCGGACTTGATCGTGCTGGCTGGAGCGAATATCGCGAACAATCAGCCCGTAGCAACAAAGTACCTTTATTATGCCAAGCAGAAAGGCGCGCGAATTATTGTAGTAAATCCGTATCAGGAACCAGGTTTGGAAAATTATTGGATTCCTTCAGTTACAAAAAGCGCGATCTTCGGCACGAAACTAATGGATGATTTCTTCCGAATTTCCGTTGGTGGCGATGTGGCTTTCTATAACGGAGTCATGAAAATACTGATCGAACGAAATTGGATTGATCAGACTTTTATCCGTGAGCACACCAATGCGTTTGAAGAAATGAAAACAGAATTGAGTAAACAATCGTGGGATGTCCTTGAACGTCACTCCGGAACTTCTAAAAACGAAATGAGTCGCTTTGCTGAAATTTACGCAGGCGTTAATACTGCCATTTTTATCTGGAGTATGGGATTAACTCAGCACAGATTTGGTGTGGAAAATGTTCAAGCGCTCATCAATATTGCTCTTGCGCGAGGGATGATTGGACGTCCAAATACTGGAGTTGTTCCAATTCGCGGCCATAGCGGAGTCCAGGGAGCAGCAGAAGTCGGTTCGGTTCCGGGAGATTATTTTATGGGACTTCCAGTGAGTGAAGCAGGAGCAGCAAAAGTTGCAGAACTTTGGGACACAAGCGATATCCCTTCGTGGAAAGGATTATCGGCCGCAGACATGCTGGATGCGGCGCATGAAGGACAACTCGATGCGTTTTACATTATGGGTGGAAATTTTTTGGATACGATGCCGGACGTAATTTACGTCCGTGAAGCACTGGAACGTGTTCCGCTTCGAATTCATCAGGACTTGTTTTTAAATTCTTCTATGTTCGTTGATCCCGCGGATACAGTATTGGTGTTTCCTGGTCAGACACGCTATGAACAAGCCGGCGGCGGAACAGTCACAAACACGGAACGACGTATTCGTTATTCTCCTGAGATCAAAGGTCCACGAATCGGAGAATCGCGCAGTGAATGGCAAATCGTCGTTAATCTTGCTCAACGAGTCTTACCTGAAGATAAAAAATCACATTTAGCTTTTACAACTGCTCAGGAAATTCGAGAAGAAATGGGTAGGCTCATCCCATCGTATGCCGGTGTTCAAAATTTGCAAAAAGAGGGCGACTCTTTTCAATATGGCGGTCCCATGCTTTTGACTGATGGAGTCTGCAATACTCCTGATGGGCGCGCCCGTTTTTCTGCGGTTCAACCTTCAAATACAATTTTAGAAGAAGGCGAGTTTTATCTTGCAACACGCCGGGGAAAACAATTCAATAGCATTGTCTATGGTGTCGATGATCCGTTAGTTGGAAGTAAGAGACGTGATGACATTTTTCTCTCGAATGAAGACGCATCCAGGCTTGGTCTTCATGAAGGAAGCCAAATGACCCTTGAATCTGAAACAGGCACCTTTTCAGGCGTATGCAAAATCGCCAAGGTTCATCCGGGCACAATTCAAATGTTCTGGCCCGAAGCAAATGTCCTGATTTCTCGACGAATTGATCCTCAATCCCAGGAGCCCGATTACAACACGATTGTCCGTATAAAGTAGGGCTCTATTTGCCTTTTCTGCCGCTTTTCTGTCAAGATCATTTCAGTGAGGATAAACATGAAAATAAGAGGGCAACATCTTGTATGCATACTGATGCTGTTGTTTTTTGCAGCAGCAAGTCAGGCATATGATGTCGTTTTAAAGAACGGGAAAGTAGTCAAAGGCACAGTGGTAAGCGAAGACGCTTCATTAGTCGTACTTCAGGATGCCGATGGTTTACGAATCAATATTAAGAAGACGAATATTGATGTTGAAAAGACTCAAGCTACAAATCCACCTGCCAAAACCGTTGTTTCTTCACAAAGCGAGAAATCTGAACAAGCTGCACCGGTAAAGGCTCAAGAAAAACCCGCCCCTCGGAAACCGGCAAAAAAGCTATCAGAAGAAGATTTGGAAAAACTGCGCGAGAAATATGATCTTGGCGAGGGAACCTTCAATGAAAACGCGTATGAAGAACCCACAGAAGGGGCGGAAACAACTCCGGCCGATCCGGAACTTGTAAACGATGATTTTTCATTAGAAAGTGAGAAGGAATGGCAAGCACTTTCTGAAAAATCTCGCGAACGTGTAAAAGTAGCTGAAGATCGCTATTATCGGCTCGCCAAAGAATGTGAAGAACTCAAACAAATTACAGTTCAAACTCATATTCTTGTAGATCAGGAAGGCAATGAATTACAAATGACTGAAACGCGGGAAAAAGTTTGCGAAATGGCTGATTCAGCACAATCACAATTGGAACAAGAACGCGCCGACCTGAATGACCTCATGAATGAAGCAAAAGATAAAGCAGTGCCACCTGGTTGGCTACGGGATCAGGAAGGCAACGACCCGAATGAGTGATTTGAGATTTTAGATTTCAGATATCAGATTGAAATTTATGATTTCAGATTGAGAGCTTTCGCTAAATCTACAATTCTTTCAATTTCAATCTGAAATCCAGCATCTGAAATCTGAAATTAATTATTGATATTGAGTTCGATGTGGTCTTTTCCGTCAAAAGTGAAGAGTTTACCCTTATCACCTACAGTTGTTTCAAGATGGACAGTCCGTTTCCAGACTTGAAAAATGTTCTCAATCGTATCGCGGGCGTAATTAATATCCAGATCAATACCTTCATGTTTATGAACTAAATGAAGTTCTCCGCGATTCTTGTAATTTCCATCAACCACATGAATAATCGGCTGGCCAAAATTTGTTAGTTGATACAATAGCTTCTGTTTGATTGCGTTGAAATCTCGATCAGAAATCTCGTACATCCCTGTTACATCATTGAATTTATATGTGAATAATTTATGTTTAACGCAAAATTCCTTAGTAAGATAGTTATCGATAAACGTAATATCATTCGCGACTCGACGTACTTCGAAAATCTTTTGACGTCCTAATCCAAGCTCAAGATCCCAGTTCTTTAATTTTTCCATATCATCGCAGTATTCATAATCCATGCCGAACTTGCCTTTATTCCAGCGATCTTCAATGTCCTTCCATAATTCAATTCCGAGCTTGTAGGGATTGAGCGACCCTGGACTTGTTGCGAGGGTTCCTGAATGGTGATCAGCGTAATCAATCAATTCAGAATCTTTCAAACATTTTTCAGTCATGATCGTGGAATGCCAGTAGGACGCCCATCCCTCATTCATGATTTTGGAGAATCGCTGCGGAGCAAAGTAATATGCTTCATCCCGGATGATTGATAGAAGTACCTTCTGCCAATTTTCAATAGGCGAATTATCAATCAAAAACATCAGGACATCTTTTTCTGGATGTTGTGGAAATTTTGTGAGCTCTTTCTTTTCGTCCTGTATTTTCTTAAGCTGCTCTTCAACAAACGCCGGTGGATTTACAAAATCATCCATGTAATGTTTGGATCGCAGTCTGATTTCCGGCGGTTCCTCATCTTCATCTTCAAGAACCTTGCGAAGCGGTGCATGTCTTTTGATGAACAATGAATGAAAATCGATTAGATCGTCAATGGAAAGTGCCACATCCAGAAAACTTTCGACAACATCATAGCCATATTTTTCGGCATAACGGCGAATGATGGTTCCATGATTCGCCATGCCATCCATCATTTTGCGGCTGGTTGCAGAAAACCAGTAATTATGTTTGAAAAAATCTGTGTGGCCATAGACATGAGCAATGACGATCTTTTGATCCACCATCGCGTTGTTTTCCAGCAGATAGGCATACGATGGATCAGTATTGATGACCATTTCATAAATTTTATGCAAACCATATGCATACGATTTTTTGAGATGTTCGTATTCCATTCCGAAGGACCAATGAGGATACCGGGTTGGAAAGCCGCCGTAGCTGGCTACTTCATTGATCTGATCAAAATCGAGGATTTCGAAAACTGTTTCGAATGGATCCAATCCATAGTCCAAAGCATAGGATTTAATTTCGTCGCGGATTTGCGCGAGTTCAGGGCTGAGATTCATCGTCCTTTTCCAAGGAATGCCTTAATCGAATCGTAGATTTCATCCTTGCTGTTAATTTTTGAAGTAACAATCTTCGCTTCGTTTGGAAAATATTCCTGAATTCCGTATAAGAAGTCGCCGCTTCCGTATGCGCTCTTTACCTGTCCGTAACAAAACAAATTGGCGCGCGGCAAAAGTTCATTTTCTAAAATGCTGATACATTCTGAGGTATCACCGCCGTCCCAATTATCTCCATCAGAGAAATGGAAAAGGTATACATTCCAATCATCCGGATGAAATTGTTCATTTAGTATTTGATTGCACAGCTTGAATGCGGAAGAAATCTTTGTTCCACCTCCTTCGCGAAGATGGAAGAAGGTTTCCTGATCTACTTCTTTTGCTGCTGCATCATGCACGATGTAACGCATCTCGATTCTGTCATATTGTGATCGCAGCCATGTATCGATCCAGAAAGATTCCAGTCGTACTATTTCCTTTTGCTCAGGTCCCATCGAACCAGAAACGTCCATCATATAAATGATTACGGCGCTTGATTCGGGAAGGGATGTAATTTTCCAGGTACGATACCGGCGGTCTTCACGAATAGGGACAATTACCGGATTGTCGTTGTCGTAGGTTCCTGCTGAAATCATACGGCGCAGCGCTTCTTTGTAGGTACGTTTGAAGTGCCGTAACGATTCAGGACCTACACGGCTGATACCCGTATATTTTTCCTTTTCCGAGGTAATTGATTTTTTTCCGCGAGGTTCGATATTGGGCAGTTCGAGCTCTTCCCCAAGAATCTGGGCCAATTCTTCGAGAGTTATTTCGACTTCAAGAACGTGCTCGCCGGGAGTATCACCTGCTTTTCCACTTCCATCCTGCGGATCGCCGGAACCCAGGACAGTTCCAACATCTCCATCACCCTGACCTACACCACCGCGTTGTCTTGAATCAAAACGGAATCGTGGAAGCTCAATTCGGGGAACTGGGATCCTAACAATATTCTTCCCCTTTCTTCCGATCAGCTCAGCCTGTGTGATGTACTTTTTTAGTTCGCGCTTTATTTTGCCGCGTACGATTTGCTTAAACCGACTATGGTCCTGCTCAATTTTCGCAATCAACTTACCTTCGCCCCTCTTTCTTTACATCTCCTCTCGCAAAAATACTTGCCACAAAGTTCAACACATCTGTTGCACAAACATCGCAATATCCATAGTTGTTGATCATTCTGGATTTTACGATATCAATTTTTTCCTGTGTCTCTTTATCGACAACACTGGATACAAGGCTTGATAACTTGATTGAATCCTTCTGATCTTCGAAGAGTTTCATTTCCAGTGCGCGATGCAATCGTTCATTCGATTTGTAATCGAACATTTTTCCACTCACTGCGAGAGCACCGATGTAATTCATGATTTCGCGTCTGAAATCCTCTTTCCTGTTATCTGGAATATCGATTTTTTCCTCAATCGATCGCATCAATCTTTCATCAGGCTCTTCATCCATGCCTGTGTATTTGTTTTTGACACGTTCACCTTGTGTATACGCCTTTACATTATCGATGTAATTCGCGCAGAGCCGTTTGATTGCTTCTTCATCCACAGAAATTGCACGTTGAACTTCGTTCTTCGTAATCTCTTCATATTCCTCTTTAGCGATCGACAACAACTCTTTATAGCGCTTGCGTTGTTCTTCACTCGTAATCAGACTGTGATGCTTTAATCCGTTTTCAATCTCATTCATTACCATAAATGGATTGACGCAGGTTTCATTCACATCGCTTACGAGAGCGTTCGAAATTTTGTCTTGAATATAACGCGGAGAAATTCCGAACATTCCTTCACGCTTCGCTTCCTTTTTTAACTCTTTAATATTATCGGCAGTAAATCCTGGAAGTGTCTTGCCGTTATAGAGTTTCATTTTCTGAATGATCGTAAGCTGAGCATGTTTTGGATCTTCCAACCGCGTCAACACGGCCCACATTGCAGCCATTTCAAGAGTATGAGGTGCAATGTGTTTTCCGCGAATCTTATCCGGATTGTAATCCTTCCTGTAGATCTTGATTTCGTCGTCCAGGCGAGTGATATAAGGAATATCGATTTTGACAGTACGGTCGCGCAGAGCTTCCATATATTCATTGTTTTGAAGCTTTCGATATTCCGGTTCATTCGTGTGGCCGATAATGACTTCATCGATATCTGTCTGAGCAAACTTCTTCGGCTTAATGCTGTGTTCCTGCGATGCGCCTAGCAGATCATAAAGAAAAGCGACATCCAGTTTTAGAACTTCGATAAACTCGATCAAACCGCGGTTTGCAACGTTGAATTCACCATCGAAATTAAATGCGCGCGGATCGGAATCAGATCCATATTCGGCAATCTTTCGATAGTTAATATCGCCCGTTAATTCCGTAGAATCCTGGTTCTTTTCATCTTTGGGCTGAAATGTTCCAATGCCCATTCGATCTTTTTCGGACAACAGGATTCGGCGAACCTGAACGTGCTGTATTACTTTTTGCCAATCCCCTTGATACTTGCGCATCATTTCTTTAAACGTAAAGCGGCAAGCGGGACAAAGATCGCCTTCAATATATAAAGATTCTTCAGAAGAAGAACGTTGTTGATTAATGCCCCCAATGAAGTCTTGACGCAATTCAATTGGAATCACGTGTAATGGTTCTTCATTCATCGGACACCATCGGACATCTGGCCGGACATTCCGCACTTCACCTTCCGAAACAACCCAGCCAAAAGAATAGACTGCGCCGTCATCAGTGCGTGAGTATTCTTCCGTTCCTCGCTTCAGTAAGCGTACGATTGTGCTCTTCGAACTGCCAACAGGTCCATGCAGCAATAACACACGCCGCTCAGGCCCATAGCGTTGTGCAGCAGAACGGAACACTTGCACAAGATTCATTAAAGAACGTTCAAGACCGTAAATTGCATCGCCTCTTGAAAATGACGAATTGGAAAAGAAGTTATATTTGATCAGCTTTTCCTTTCCATCATAAAATTCTTCGTAACCGTGCGACATGATCATGTCGTACATACGTTGAAAGGAAGTGCGGGCGACGCGAGGAGAACGTGAGACCATCGCAAGATATTCATCGAAAGTACCTTCCCAGTGTAACTTTCGAAACTTTTCAGCATCTACACGTTCATTTATAGAAGTTAAAAGTTTTTTGCCATCAGCAGAAGCGCTCTCAACCATCTCCGAGCCCTCCGGTACTCGAATTAATTATAAACTATTTGGAGATTTTGTGGGCTGACTTTTGGGGGCTCTGTCCGCCAGCTGGCGTTGCTAATCTCTATCAGTGTATCGTTCAATCGCTTCCGGAAGATATTCAAGCAAACCTGTAAATCCCAGGAATATGGATGGAATAGAAGAATTGCCTTTAAAGCGGATGCCGGTTTTTTCAATTTTGCTGTATGTGGCATTTCCGGAAAGCACTTTGCTGAGCTCCATCAGTTCCTGATCGATTGAATATTCCTTAATCCATTTTAGATGTTCTTCATCTGAACTCATTCGTAACATTTCTGATTGAGCCTTCAAATATTCTGAAACATTTGTATATGACAAAGCATGAACTTCGTTCGGAAAACCGGATGTGCATTTCTTGAAATCCGCGGTTGATTGAATTCCATCGGAATTGTCTTTTGCATCAAAGGCTTTCTGCAGGACGGAATCACGGCTTGCAAAAATGAACCATTTGTCTTCAAAAGCAAACGAAGGCGTCAATGTATAATCCGGCATATTCAACGATAATATTTGCATCGTTCTTCCGCGATACGTTAATTCACGCTTTACCATGCCCCGTGCCGAAGCAAGACTTACCATTCGCGCGACAGTCGTTTTGAATGCATCAGGATTTCGAAGTTTTATAACAATCAAATAATTGAGATCCAGAGGTTTTCTTGCTTTGCCTGGCTCATATGAAAATGCAAACTCTTCACCGACTGGTTCCATCAGGTCGCGTCTTAAATCGAAATTCATTAATCCACGCAAAAGAGCCATTCCCTGCTTCCATTTTTCATATTGTTCCGCATCAAGTATCTTTTCAAGCTGCGCATTGAGTTCATCCCACATGAGTGCGAAATCAGGAAGGCTGGCGCTGGATACCATTTTCATTGAAGCGGGTAAATATGCAATGCTCTCCAGTTTACGTGGCTTCTGATCCATATAAATCTTGAGAAGACCGGTGCGGTTGCGATCGACTTCTACGAATCCCGATTCCTGGAATCCAGAATTTTCGACACGACTTGTGTAAATCAATCCTTTTACAGCCTGGATGCCGCTTACTTTCAACAGTCCGGGCCAATACTTACGCGCCATCGGAGGAATCGATTTTTCAAGTAATGTCAATCCGGCCGGAACATTTAAGAACAATAAAGCGCCTCTTTCATAATTCGCTTCCTTCAACGCTTTCCGATACGCTTCGCTTTGATTTAACGCGGGGAATTGTTTGTGCTCGATTGCGATCATTCTGCGTATCCCGCTTTCATTCATACTGAACACAAAGTGTTTTCCTGATACGAAATATGATGGAGATGCCTCTTGAGGGAAATTGGGGCTACTATATCTGTAGTACGATACGCCATCGGATGAATCCTGACTCTTTTTTATGTCAGGAAAGCGGCGCTTTAAAGCGGGATCGATTTTTTCTTCAAGAAAGCGCCGGAAGTCGCCTGAATCTTTTAGTGTTGCGACAAAACCAGCAGAGCCCTTCCCTTCCGGCAATGGGAAAATTGCGACCGCAACTTCACCCGTCAATTGATCCAAAATCGGCCGGATATCAAAACCACTTGCGCTTTCAAATGAACTGAATCCCCGTTCAAATAATTCCTTATATTTCGCTTTTCGAGGAGATTTGTCCAAATGCTTCCAAAGATCTGTACTGTGAATGTTTTTGCGGGCTCTCTCAATGTTATCGATGGAAAGATAAAGGATTGTCTCCTGCGGAAAGATCCTTTCGGCATAAGACTTTGAAAGGAGATGTCTGAAAAACCCGAAGAAAACGCCAGCTGAAGCAAGCGCTACTAGTAAAACAATGACAATGGCTTTTTTCATTAGTGCCGTAATTATACAGGATGAATGGTAGGGGCGGGCCTTGTGCCCGCCCGGATACAAGGGCGACCACAAGGGTCGCCCCTACTGAATTAGTCACGTACCTAAGTCCCCTAAGTTCCTGTGAACAATAGTTTTTCTTGCTCCCACAATAGCTGACATGCTAAAATTTAGCACTACCGGGGGTATTGGGGTCACACCCTTTCTCGGCATTTATGACATCGCAACCAATTCCGGCAAGAATCGACAAGTATCAAATTATTTCCGTCATTGGAAAAGGTGCAATGGGTGTGGTGTATCACGCCTACGATCCAATTGTAAAAAGAGATGTTGCGATTAAAGTTTTATCCTCTCTCGATTTGGATGAACCTGAACTCGTTTCACGATTTGAACGTGAAGCACGTCTTGCAGGCGGATTGCGTCACCCAAACATCGTAACAATTTACGATCTCGGACAATTCGAAAGCCGTCCTTACATTGCAATGGAGTTCATTGTAGGAAAGGACCTTGAAGAGATTATCAAGTCAAGGAAAGAACTCTCTATTGAACGCAGAGTGGACATTCTTCTTCAAATTTGTAAAGGACTTCACGCGGCTCATCAAAAAGGAATCATTCATCGCGACATAAAACCTGCCAACATCCGATTGCAAGATGAAGAAAGTGTGAAGATTATGGATTTCGGAATTGCGCGGATGGGAACGTCGCAATTAACCAAAAGCGGCTACATCATCGGAACGTTGCAATACATGTCGCCGGAACAGATTTCTGGTGAACCTCTCGACATCCGTACGGATATGTTCTCAACAGGCGTTATTGCATACGAGTTATTTACTCATTCAAATCCATTTTCGGGTGGTGGGGCCGTCGATATCATGTACAGAATCTTGAATATCCGGCCGAGTCCTGTTGGTAATTTACCTGAAGAATTCAGTACCGAATTAAATCAGATCATCATGCGCGCAATGGAAAAAAATCGCGAATTGCGTTATCCGAGCGCGAAAGAAATGGCTCAAGATCTGGAAGAATTTTTGTTCTACCTGAAGACGATGAAATTTCAGCCTAAGCTGACACCCAAAGCGATTTCGTATGAAGAAGGCAGAACCCGAAATATTTCCGCTGAAGAATTGGAAGAAGCTTTGGCTCAGGACACACAGCCAACTCCAGCAAGTCAAAATACAATTGTCAGCAAACCTCAAGTTCCTCCAACTGTAGGCATGGATTTACGTTCACCAACCTTTCCGTCTTTTGGAAAGCCTCAGGCTGAACCGGATCCCGTTCCACGGACCGGCATTGGTGCAAATTATTCTGAGACCGCTCAACAAGTTTTGATGCGTCCAACGAGCTCCTGGCAGGAGAAAAAATTTTACATTCTCGGAGCAATCCTCGCTGTTTTATTTATCGGTGGTTTGATTTTAACTGCCAGTTTTCGAAATACGGAAGATACAACAAATACCGCAACGGTGAACCTTGCAGTGACAAGCAACCCTCCAGGCGCGGAGCTTCTTGTAGATGGTAAACCAATGGGAACGACACCGGTTACCCTGCAAGAAAAACGCGATATGACTCTAACCTTTAAGCTGAAAGGCTATAAGGAAAAAACTCGAGCTCTTTCTACCGAAGCATGGCCTGGTGCAGTCAATGTAAAACTGGAACCTGATACAGGAACCTCCACACCTGCAGTTACGGCGTATGCAATTAGTTTGGAAACGACTCCGCCCGGCGCTGAAGTTATTCTGGATGGAAAGCCCGCCGGGGTTGCACCTACCACGATTAATCTGAGCGATGAAAAGGTGCATGAACTCGTTTTTCGTCTTGCAGGACACACAGAAGAAAAGCGCACCATTGACCGGAATACAGATCCTGCATTAAAAATCGCGATGGTGTCCAGAAGCTTCTGCGATCGGATTTCTTCGATATACAGGCCGTTATCCTGTAACAATTTTGAATGCAGGAAAAGCCCTTAAAGGCAATCCAATTGAACTACCGGCGGGCACATACAATTTGACGATCCGTGCTCGTAAAGGTGCATTTATCCGTACGACCCGAAAAGTAGAAATCGTTTCAGGTGAAACGGCAACGATTGCTGAACCGGCTATGGGTTCCCTAACAGTTACAGCACAGCCAAGCGCATGCCGAGTTTCGATTGATGGCGAATTCGTTGATGAAACCCCGATCCGGGATCTTCCCGTTCAAGCAGGAAACCATGTGATACAATTCAATTGGAAAACCGGAGAGCGACTCAATAAGAACGTCTCCGTTTCCGCTGGACAAAATGGAAAAATCTTCGGGGTGCCTGAATAGCGCTGCATGAAAGCAGTTGTCTTCGCCCTAGTCCTACTTCTTAGTTCCGCATCCATTCTTCTTACAGCAGATGATCCTGCCAAAGGCCATTATGAAAGCGCTTTGTTTTTCATACAAAGCGAGAAGTATCAACAAGCTCTGGATGATCTGAATTTCATCGTTAAATCATTTCCACAAAGTCAGCTTGCTGATGATGCACTGCTGCAACTAGGCATCCATTATCTGGAGCGCGATAAGAAGTTGGATCAAGCGCTTACAAGTTTTCAGCAAATTAAAGACAACTACACGAATTCAAATTCGGCCCCCGCTGCATACTACTATATCGGTCTCATTTACTTGAGCAGACGTGATGCAAAAGATCTTGATGAAGCCTACGCCAACTTCGAACGTGTGACTCGCGTTTTTCCTTCCAGCGAATGGGTTGATAAATCTCTTGTGGGAGCAGGAATTGCATTAAAGCTGCGCGGAGAATACGACAAAGCTTATGAAGAGTTTTCGAAGCTAAAGGTACGATTTGCGGGAAGTCCATTAGCGCCAAGGGCACAATATGAAATGGGATTGTGCGCTCTGAATTCCGAATCTTATATCGATGCTGCGTATGATTTCCAGCAGTTAATCAATCAATTTCCAACTTCTGATTTTGCGCAGCCCGCGCGGGAAATCAACACCATCATTTATCGATTGCACATCGCAACGCAGGCCGATAAGAAATTATTCCTTGCCGATTCTTCATTTTCAGCAATGATCCCGGAGCTGGATAATCCGACGGGAATGGGTATCGATAGCAAAGGGAATGTTTACCTTGCTGACAAGGACAAAAAACTAGTTTCGGTTTTTGATCCAGCCGGGAAATCAATTAACAGCTTTTCCTTGCTTTCGCCGTTTACAGTTTTTGTTGATGATCGCGATCTCGTAATTGTTGCTACCGAAACCGGAGTATCACTCGGAAAAGAATCAGCCACTTTGAGTTTTGTGCGGGAAGGAAAACCACCCGAACCGTTAAATGAAATCCGATCAGCAGCTATGAATTCATTTGGTGAGCTATTTGTTGTTTCTGAAAAAACACCAGGAATCCTTGTCTATGACTTAGAACGAAAACAGATTTCCAATTCGCCATTTTCTAAAACAGAACGTGAATATGCAAAGGTAAGCATTAATTCGCGGAATCAGGTTTATGCACTTGATAAGCAGCGCAAACAAATTTTCTTGTTTGCACCGGATGGAAAAGCGATCTACGGAATTGGTCCATCCGGTAAGGGATACACGTTTGATAGGATTGAAGATTTTGCGGTAGATCGTACCAATCATTTATATGTGCTAAACAAAAATCCGCGTGGAGTTCTTATATTTGCGCCAGATGGAAGCCTTTTACGGTTTATCGTTTCAGACAAAAAAGGGGGCACGCTCTCTTTTGAAGATGCAAGGTTAATTACAGTAGGTCCTTCTGGATCCATTTTCCTTCTCGATCGTGATCTAAAAAGGATTTTGAAAATCGGATGAAGATTTTTTCGAAACTCTGTGTCTTTGTGGTTCTTCTTTGGTGCGTTTTTGCATTCGCGCAGGAAGAAACTCCTCCGCCTGACTCAAAGCCAGAGGAAGCGCCGATTGCTGAAGAAGCGCTGCAGATGGAGTGGGCAAAAACATTTCAGGAAGCTGAAAGTATTTTTAATTCCGCTGATCAAGCTTCAAGCATTCCAATGTTTGAAACTTTGATTACGCAAATTACAGAAGAAAAAGTAAAGCGCGGCCTTACTGATCCTGAATTGCTGTTATTGCTGCGAAGCCTGGACTACCTTGGTCAAGCCAACTACAACGAAGGCGAACAAGAAAAATCGCGCCTTGTTTTTTTGAAACTCATGGAGTTGAATCCAAATTATCAATTGAACCAGGATCTAACTTCTCCAAAAATTATCGAATTTGTTCGTCGAATCAAAGATGAGAATCTGGGCGTCATCACCATCACAACGGAACCACCGGGTGCGACAGTCAAAATCGATGGCGTTGAAGTTGGCACAACTGACATTGCCTCCCTTTACAGCTTGAAGGGAGATCATGATCTTGAAATCTCGAAGCCTGGATTCGTTTCTCAAAATTCTCCAGTTAATGTAGTACCTGGCAAAGTGCAGAAATTTAATTTCAAACTAGAACGGAGTTCGAGCGTTGCATATTTCATTACATACCCGAAAGCAGTAGAGATTTCTTTGGGGGATAAACTGCTCGGCACGTCTTCGGGTGATGCAAACCCGCGTGCGGAGCAAGCCGCTCTAGCATCAAATCTGCCTCTTGCAGAATTTTCAAGTGAGTTTGCAGTTCCTGATCTTCAACCAGGTTCCTATGAAGTCGAATTTAAGAAACCATGCTTCGAAACGCAGCGAAGAAAAATCACGATCGTAGAAAACAATGATTATCCATTTGAACCAATCATCCTCGCTCCATCTTTAGCGTACCTGAACATAACAGCCGATGACGAAAAGGCAAACATCTTTATCGACAATGAATATATCGGCATTGCTCCGCTTCAAAAACATAAAGTCTGCGCCGGCAAACATACTCTCAAAATCAAAGGTCCGCGGGGAAAGTTTGAAAAGACGTTGGATGTGAAAAAAAATGACGCGCTCAACATTGATGCACGTCTAAATCCTTCACTTACCTTCCTCGGTTTGATTGCAGCGCCCGATATTCTGAAGTCAGATCTGGATAAGATCACGATTGAGATTAATCAGAAATTATCGCAGCTTCAGAATCTCAATTTTGTAGATTATTCCCAAACCGAAGAGCGAATGGTTGTAGATGAAACTTTACGTTCAATCTTGGAAGGACTGAAAACAAATACGCCTGATAAGGATCGCAGAAATGTAATTCAACAACTCTGTGCAAAGGCTGAATCTGACTTGCTGTTGATCGGATTTGTACCGAAAGAAAGACTACAAAGAACAGTCCAATTTTATCTGCTATCGAATTGGAGTTCGATGGCCGATACGCGGACAATTCAAGTATTTGATGCAGCGGAATGGAATCGTTTTATGACTGAGCTGGATTATGAAGAACCGCTGTTTCAAAAACGCCTGGGTGTTTATTTAGTCGATACTTTGATCACTCAGGGGCCTGTCGTTGCACAAGTCCTTTTATCAGCATCCGGCGAATCGGCCGTATTAAACCATGGTGATCAAGTTACGGCGATTGATGGAAAAGAACTAAAAACTTCGGCTGAAGCCCAGCGCATTTTGCGTGAATCCCAGAAAAAGGATCAACTTAATATTGGAATTATTCGTGGCGGGACACCGATGGATGTCTCTTTAAAACTCTTGAATAGTCCGATGGAAATTCAGTTCAATAATCCTTCGTTGTTATTTAATCGGCAGTTGATTGCGTTTAAAAAAGCGTACAGCTTAAGTACGAATCCGCTTGAAAAAAATGTTGCGTTGTTAAATATCGGACTTTGTCATATGCATTTCGCCGAATATGATCTGGCATTTGAACAACTTCGACAGGTACAGCTGGATAGACAGGTTGGAATCGGTCCGGGCACGGTTCAATATCGCATTTCGCAATGTTATCGTGAGCTTGGGTATAAAAAAGAATCAGGTGAAAGTTTGCAGGAAGCTGCACGCTTTTCCCAAAACACAATTTTTTCCGATGATGGCCCTTCCCTTCAGCGCGAAATCAAACGCGCGCAATTAGCACTCCAATAAATTCCAGAATCTTTAGAGCAGTTCTTGTTCGGCTATAATCGAACTAAAGGAGAAAAACTCATGTCCACTAATTCCGAAACTATGCGCCGCCTTTATGAAGCATTTGCCAAAGGTGACATACCTTCTGTTCTTGGCATACTCGATCCGAATATCAGTTGGACTGAAGCAGAAGGATTTCCATATGGCGGAACATATGTTGGTCCTAATGCGGTCCTTGAAAATGTATTTATGAAATTGGGTACCGAGTGGGATGGATACTCTGCTGTTCCCAGCGAGTTTGTGAGTGAGGGTGACACAGTTGTGGCAATCGGAGAATACGGAGGCAAATACAAGACAACTGGAAAATCGTTCTCCGCTCCATTTGTTCACGTGTGCAACTTTCAAGATGGAAAAATCATCAAATTTCGCCAATTCACCGACACTGTGCTCGTACAAAAAGCGCTCAAAACCGATTAAGGCCACGGCATCGAAATGACATTTATCGATTGGTCGGATTCAGAAGAAATGGTAGGGCTGCTGATTGAATACATTGCTGATGAACGAAGCGGCTCGCCCGATCCTAAACGCCGGCACTTCTTGAATGATTTGCTAAAGGACCTTAGTGCTTTGAATGAGCAATCCGCACACGCTAGTACAAAAGCGCTCGAACAGCTTCGAAGCATTTACCAATCAATTGATCCAGAGTTCCAGCAGGATGATGTTACGTCTCACATCAAGGATTGCATCGAAGAACTCGAACGTCTGAAAAATCAAGGCGTGAACAATAGTAAGGGATCTCGCGTATCTCACGTAGATACATACCGGCATAAGTGATACTGAAAAAAACGTTGGAATGATGATTGAATATATTGTTGATAAAGAGAACGACTAGCGAGTCATAAAAATCAGGGCCGTACCCTGATTTGACGTTTACTCTTAATGCCTACGATCATTTCTCATCCTGCAATCGTGTTGGCTTTGCATCCTGCATTCAGATTACGGCCATCCATTTATGTAGCCGGCGCCATATGCTCAGTTATTCCTGATTTTGATGTTGTTGGATTTGGCTTCGGGATTAATTACGGTGATGTGCTCGGCCATCGCGGTTTTTCACATTCGTTAATCTTTGCTGCAATCTTAAGTGCTGCAATAACTTTTGTTTTCTTTCGAAAGCTGGAACAATTGCAGACTTTCATCTTTTTGTTCTTGTGCACTGTATCGCATGGAATTCTTGATGCACTCACCAACGGTGGTCTAGGTGTTGCATTCTTTTCGCCGTTTAGCAACGTTCGATATTTTTTCCCGATACATCCAATCGAAGTATCACCGATCGGCATCAGTCATTTTCTGTCGGGGCCTGCACTTTCGGTACTTACATCAGAATTCTTTTTCGTCTGGGTGCCATGTTTGATTCTTTTTACAATCGGTTTTCTAATTCACAGAAAAAACTTACGATAGTGACATAAACTGTTGATCAAGGGACACTAAATCTATGAATGATCAAACGAAACTGGTTTATGATCCACAGGATTTGGAACAGTTATTGGTTTCCCGGGAGCATTTGGGAGACGTTGATGGAATGGTCGCCCTTTATGAGTCCCACGCCGTTCTTGATTGCGGTGGAGGACAATTAGTGGTGGGTAAAGATGCAATTCGCAAATTCTTTGCTGAAGTGGTTGCGACCGGACGAAAGTTCGAACGCGGAATTCAACGCGCGGCGATAATCTGCGGAGATTTGGCGCTCACCTCAACGCAGCTTCCGGATGGTACTGTGACTGCCGAGGTTGCTCGCCAGCAAAGCGACGGAACGTGGTTATGGGTTATCGATAAATTTTCCATCGGTTAGACTTGCCAACAAAATTGCGCACCGGCGCAATCGGTTAGAATCTATTCAGGGAATGCAAATCAGGTTACAGAACTTTAGTCTTCTGAAATAATTCAAAATGGAGGGAATTCTATGAAATTAATGTTAACAATTCTGGTGGCTGGATTCTTAATCATAAGTTATTCACTGTCAGCGGATGAACAAACCAATATAGCAAGTGGAAAAGGCGTTATGGCGGACTTTCAATTTCAACCAAAATATAGTTATGCTCAGACAACTGGTACCGGCACAAAGAAACAGGTTTGGCTGTTACTTACAGACCAGGTTCCATCGGGAGCCTGGAAAACTTCAAACAATAAAGCCGAAATGTTGCGGCAATGGTGTGAGTCCAAGAAGGCGCCATTTGTTCTTGTTGAACTTGATAGCACAAATACACCGCAGCTCTTGACTCAATGTCCCGGAAATGGCGCCATCGCTATGGAAATGATCTCTATCTCCAACGGTCTGCCAAGTGTTGTGTTGAAATTTGAGGTAAACGATGGCAAACGCCTCAAAGGTCAGCTTCTTGGCGGAAATGGATATTGTGGCGAAAATACGTATTGTGAACCTACGAAAGATTATTCCTTTGACACTACGTTCATTAAATAATCTTTTCTAAAAATCTAACGGAGAATTCGTATGAATGAATATTGGCCGAAACTACCTTTGGCAGAATGGAAAGATACGTGTTCTACACTTCATCTTTTGACACAAATCGTTGGGAAAATCCGCCTCGTACAATCGCCGTGGATCAACCATTCATGGCACTCGACACTGTATGTGACGCCTCGCGGTTTAACTACAACTTCGATTCCTTATGGCCAGCGCACGTTTCAAATTGATTTTGATTTTATCGATCATCAACTTTTGATAACAACAATCGATGGCACAGCAAGAACAATGGGGTTAGGCCCTCGTTCTGTTGCGGATTTTTACAAAGAACTATTTGCCAAACTTTCCGAACTGGATCTTAAAATAAAAATTCATAAGACACCGAACGAACTCCCCGAACCGATACAATTCGATAAAGACACTGAACACAAATCTTATGATGCTGAATATGTGCATCGCTTCTGGCGGGCCCTGGCTCAAGCAGATCGTGTGCTGAAAAAATTTCGAGCGCGCTTTTGGGGAAAATGCAGCCCGGTTCATTTCTTTTGGGGAAGTTTCGATCTGGCCGTAACACGCTTTTCTGGCAGAAGAGCGCCTCAACATCCTGGAGGCGTCCCTTATATGCCTGATTGGGTGGTACGAGAAGCATACTCACACGAAGTCAGCAGTTGTGGGTGGTGGCCTGGAAATGATCAATATCCACAACCCGCGTTTTATTCCTACACATATCCTGAACCGGAGGGATTTTCTGCTGCACCTGTACGTCCTGACGGAGCAGGTTACAGTCCTCAGATGCGAGAATTCATCTATCCATATGATGAGGCGCTAAAGTCTTCATCGATTGATGATGCAGTGCTTGATTTTGCACAGAGTACATATGAGGCCGGGGCCGATCTAGGAAAGTGGAATCGTTCGGAGTTAGAAAGAACCGAGCCCTTGCCATGACTTCGCATGCGCTGATTGATGCAGATGACTCTGTATTAATTGCGATTGATATCCAGGATTACTTTCTCAAGAAGTTACCAACTGAAGAAAGCGATCGATTGTTGAAGCGCGCCGCATGGCTCATGAAGGTTGCAGAATGGAGAAAGATCCCAATAATTGTTACGGCTGAAGAACTACAAAAACACCCCGTTGCTCCAAAAATTCTACAATCGCTGCCGTCTGGAACTCGCGTTTTTGATAAAAGCATTTTTGGACTGACATACCAATCCGACATTATGAAACAAGTTCAAGAGACTCAACGCAACACTGCTGTTTTAATCGGCCTTGAAACGGACGTTTGCGTTGCACATTCAGCGATCGGACTGCTTGAACATGGATTTCGTGTCGCAGTTGTTGCCGATGCAACAGCTTCACCCGAAAATGGACAAGAAATCGGACTGAATCGAATGCGAAATGCGGGCGCGGTTATCGTGAGCGCTAAAAGCATTTTCTATGAATGGATCCGCAATCTTGAGAGGAATGAACGATTTCAAAAAGAATGTCCGGAACTGGATAATGTGGATTGGAGTTTGTAACACCGGCCGAGCTAGAGCTTCTATTCAGCTGAATTAAACGGAAACACGGAGTTATACTCTTTTATGATGGATCGAAGATTTTTAATTTTAGATATTGAAACTGTGCTGGATCGTGAACTGGTCTCACGGCTTTTTACAGTCAGTCCAGTAGCTCCACTTGCAGAACTTCAGGATGCAGTGCGGACGAAATATGCCAGTGGTTTTCTGCCTCCGCCTTTTCATCGTCCGATTTGTATTGGATTGCTGGATGTAGATTGTGAAACGTGTAAAGTCCTGAATGCGGCCGTTGCAGAAAATCCTGATGAGAAAACACTACTTCAGCAATTCTGGAGAATTGTACGTTTTAGAAAAGGGAATATTCCTGTAAAAAGTACGCTTGTGCATTTTAATGGCCGTGGGTTTGACCTTCCTGTTTTGTTTTATCGATCGATGAAACACAGAATCCCAACTGTGATGCAGGAGGATCGGAGCCGTTATTCCTTTGAAGAGAGCCACGATATTTGCGACGACCTCTCAGGTTTTGGCGCCAGTAGCCGTCCTTCATTAAATCTGATTGCGAAACTTCTAGGCCTCCCCGGCAAAACTGACATTGATGGCTCATTGGTTGAAGAATTGCACGATAAAGGAGAGCGGATCCGCATTAAAGACTATTGTATGGATGATGCTCTTACAACGTACTACGTCTGGCTTACTATGAGATTTGTACGAGGGCAATTGTCCGAGGAAAAGTATCGAGAAGCTTATGAAGCGGCCGGAGAAACTGTCCGCTCATGCCGCCAGGTCACAGATACTTTCTTCAGCCCCCGCAGTGACGATGAAAATCCCGAAAATCCTCCCGGTTAACACTCCCTATTCTCATAAAAGGTTGCTTTTTCGCTTTTCTTCGAGATAAGATAGATAAAACTAGAGGGATTAAGGCTCGACTATTCACAATGGCATTTGTTAACTTTGCCACACGGGAAATAACGGCAAAAATCGTCTATTACGGCCCTGGCCTTGGCGGGAAGACAACCTCGCTTCAATTTATTCACAATAATCTTGCTCCTGAAAACAAGGGGAAAATGATTTCCCTTGCAACGGAAGAAGATAGGACGATTTACTTTGATTTCCTACCACTGAATCTCGGAAGGATCCAGGAATTCGCAGTAAGAGTTCAGCTCTATACCGTCCCCGGTCAGGTCCGTTACAACGCGACTCGAAAACTAGTTTTGCGTGGGGCAGATGGACTTGTTTTTGTTGCCGATGCTCAACGGCTCAAAAAGCTTGGAAACCTTGAAAGCTTCAACAACATGGAAGAAAACCTGCGCGAACTTGGCAAAGACTTAAAGGATCTTCCGCATGTTTTGGAATTTAACAAAATGGATTTGCCGGATGTCATGGCTTCCGAGGAAATGAACCAGATCTTAAATCGTTATAATGTTCCCTTTTTTGAAACTGTTGCTACGACCGGAATTGGTGTTCTTGACGCGTTAAAAAGTATTACGAAACTTGTATTCAACGATCTAAGCAAAAAAGCTCTTCTTCAAAAACGTTCGCGAACCACTACTTCACTTTATACAGCAGGTGGATCAGCGATTGAGCAACCGCTTCCAGCATCAAAGCGTCCAGAACCTACACAGACAACAGCACAAGCATTAATTACTCCTCTGCCATTCACACCTGCTTCAAGAGTTGCGACGCCACCTCCACCACCTCCTGCGCCACCTGAACCGATTCATACTGTGGAGCCGGAGCCTGAAGAAAAATTTGAGGCAGAGATCGAAGAGGATCCGCTTGCAGCACTTGAACCTGAATTGCCTGATACTTTAGAAGCACCAGATGAACCGGATGAGGTAATTCAAGAAGTTGAGCCTGTTGCAGAATTTGATGATGAAACGACAGTTCTAAAGAATTCGCCCTTTAGTCAACAACCTTCAATTGAGGAACCGACATACGATCTGGTCGCTGACGATGCGGAAGACTTTGAAGCCGTAGAAGAACCAGAACCACTGGAACCAGAACCGTTGGAAGTAGAACCGCTGGAAGTAGAACCGGTTGAAGAACTTTCTGATGAAACTGCTTCGGAACTGATTGCTGAAGAACCACCTGATATTGATTCCACAATGGAAGCATCCGTGCCGCCTTTCTCCTATGAAGTTTTATTTGAAGATGCCGGCGAATTTTCAAGTTTGATGCAAACGATGGAACAACAAATTGCTGAGAAACGATATGAAGATGCGCTCAGCACAGCAAGAAATGGCTATTTACATCTCCTGACAAAACTATATCCGAAACAAGAAATCTTGAATGGGAATGAAGCGCTGAAGATTTTTGCCCTGGATATTAAATTCCGGCGGTTTTTGCGTTTCAAACGTCTTCTTGATTCCGATCCTGATCCGCAGAATTTGCTTTACATCCATCATTTCCTTTGCGATCTTTATCTGAGTCTGAAAGAACTCTAAATCTTTTTATCATTCCTACGCCAATCGGCAATCTGGGCGATCTTTCATCCCGCGCAATCGAAACTTTAAACAACGTCGATTATGTCTTATCAGAAGATACGCGCCGCGCACAAAAATTGAAGTCGCGATTCAATCTGAAAAGCAAACTTGTTAGTTTTCATGAACATAACGAACGCGGACGCGTAAAGAAAATTATTTCAATGATGAAAGAAGGGAAAGACATTTGCTTTAATTTCCGATGCCGGCGCGCCACTCATTTCGGATCCGGGTCATCTCTTGATTCAACAGATGATCACAGAAAACCTTTTTTTCACTTCTATTCCTGGACCGAGCGCTGTCACCAATGCTCTGCTTCTCAGTGGATTTTCTGCTCAACCGTTTTCTTTTTTTGGCTTTTTGCCTGTACGCCCGGGAGCACGAAAAAAAGCGCTGCAACAACTTTCCATATTGCAAGATCATACTCTTGTCCTTTTTGAATCACCCGAACGAATTCATAGCTTATTGCGTGAAATTGCAGCAACCCTTGGCAATCGAAATGTCGCCTTATGCCGGGAAATGACCAAACTGCATGAGGAAGTCTTGCGAGGAACAGCGGCCCAACTCATGGAACAACTCGCGAATAAAAAATGGATTGGAGAGTGTACGGTTGTCATTGCACCAGGAAAAGAAGAAATCATTGAAATGAGCGAGGAAACCATCAAGATTCGCTTTCAACAACTCGTGAGTGAAGGATTAAGCCGTAAAGATGCGATTAAGAAACTCGTCCGTGAAGCAGGGCGTCCTCGCAACGAAATTTATAAACTAGTGCACAATTGAAAACCATTTAGCCAAACCGCAGAGACGCATGGCGACTGAGATATGGATATGGTAAATTAACGGTATTGGGCGATTAACTCAGTGGGAGAGTGCTACCTTCACACGGTAGAAGTCAGAGGTTCAAATCCTCTATCGCCCACTTTCCCTCTTCACTAATGTGGAGATTTCCAGTTTACTCACTGCTGCACATTCTGTTTTTCTCCAGATGAATCTCTTTCTCCCTTTCTCCCCCCTCCCCTGCTCCCTTTCAGCCGGCAGGTGTAAGGGGTTACTTACGCTTCACAATCAAGAGCGTCCAGTCATCCTCTTGGTCGGTGGCGAGCCATTCATCTCTAACTTTTTTGATGATGATGTCCTGTAGTTCAGCGGCAGGTTTCGAACAATTTTCTTCGACGGTTTGAATCAACTGGTCCATTCCAAACTCAAAATCCTGTTCATTGCGTGCTTCAACAATTCCATCTGTGTATAAAATCAAAGTTTCATTCGGACCAAGGGTCGCTTCTCCTTGAGCATAAACCTGGTCTAAAAACACACCAACGGGCATGCCTCCATCGTCATAACGTTGGACCTTGCAAGAGATATTGGTGCTAAATGGCGGATTATGACCGGCGTTGCAAAAATTCATTTTCCCAGTTTCAGGATCCATCACCATCACAACCATGCTTATGAATTTTTCTTGTGTACTGTAGCGATAAATAAATTCGTTTACAGCTGTAACAATTTCCGCCGCCGATCCAAATTGTTCTGAATAAATTTTCATGATGGCTTGAACCTGTGACATGAGAAGCGAAGAAGGAAGGCCTTTTCCCATTACATCGGCAATCATAATCACAAGACGACCATCGCTGCGTTCATGCCAGAAGTAGGCATCACCTCCCACTTTGCGCGTAGGAATTGAAGTCGCTGCAAATTCGTATCCTGTAAGTTCTGGAAAGCTGGTAGGAAAGAATTTACGCTGAATCTGTCCCGCCAGGTTTAGTTCTTGTTCGAGTTGCTGCTGCCTTAATGATTGATGCCAGAGTTGATCGTTTTCCCACTTAATGGCCATCAGATTGGCGAGAATTGCAAACATTTCGAGATCATCGTAGCTAAAGCTTCGGTCCGAAAAAACCAAATCGGCATAAAAGAATCCATGGATTTTACGATTGTTCCAGAGTGGAGCACACAACAAAGAGCGAACATTCTGTCTTTGCAAACTTTCGGAAGCTTGAAACGTTTTGTCTTCTTTTCGATTCACAATCAGTAAGGCTTCTTCACGCGATTCCAGTTCCGAAATAAGCTTGCTGCTGATTTCGATATTATCTCCAGTAAGCATCGGATTTTTTCCAAACCGTTGAGTCATGATCTGCCATTCGGCCTCATCGCGTTGCATTAGACAACTTCGATCAGGGTTCCATACATCTTGAATTAATTCCAGCGCAACTTCACCAAGATCCGATGACGGTGATTGTTGCAATAGTTTGGCACTAAAACTGTAGAGGAGATCCAGGTAGCGTTGTTTCTTTTCCGGTTTATATCGCGTGGAATCTACAAGTGCTGCAACAGGATATCGCTGCACTTGATCCGGAGTACGTCCGGCAGGACGAACACTTTCACGATCCTCCATGCAAAATCGAACGTGAATGTCTCCAAATCCTAGAATGTCGCCATCCTGTAACTTCTTCTCTTGCCCGATTCTTGTGCCATTTACGAAAACACCATTTAATGAACCTCGATCCTGAACTACAAACGCTCCACTACTTTTCGTTATCTGAGCGTGAAAACGCGACAATGAATCTGATGCAAGCATTAAATCGTTTTCACGTGCCCGACCGATAAAGAATGTCTCTTTACGAATCGGGATTTTGCGCGTTTGCTTTTTATCCGGAACAAGTAAATATGCCATTTGTATCCGATTGTAATACGAACAAGAGTACACAATGTTTCCTCAACCGCAAAGATGCACAATATTTCATTCGTCCTTGTTTAAGGACAGTCTCCCTTAGATTTCTCGACGATAGAGAGTATGGCATGGTGCTTGCACAACAGAAAAGACGAAGGATAAGTTTGGGAGGAAGCGATGAAGAAGCTATTTTTTGGTTTTATTTTCGCGGCCTTATTCCTGGGTTTTGCAGGCACTGCTTCAGCAGGCCATCGTCATTACTCCGGTTGTGGCCATAACGGTTACAGTTACAACCAGAGTTATAGAGCACCGGTAAACTATTGGAACAATCATCATAACGGTGGCCGCTATAACAAAGGTCACTACTATGGAGGCAGACATCATTATTCGTATGCGCCCGTGTATGTAGCGCCAGCGCCGGTTTATTCAGCGCCTGTATATGCGAATTACTGGCACGATCATTATTATCGTGGCAGCTATAACCGATGTCACTACTACGGTGGAAGACATAATTATGGCAGCTATTACAGGCCACAAAGTGGGTTTCATTTCGGAATCAGCATCTTCCGTTAATCACCTGGGAATCCGGGCGGTCTTTGTACCGCCCCGGGTTCCCTGATTTGTACTACGTTCGGTCAGGACACATAATGGTATGGAGAGGCGAATAGAAAGGAGCGAGTTATGAAGTTCATAAGTAAACTAAATTTGATTACAGCTGCAATATTGCTGTCCGCATGTTCGTATGTTCTTGGGGCTGACCTGAATGAGGTACAGAATGAGATCCGGGAAGAAGCGAATATAGAGCGATTGCAGTTGCGCCTCGATGGCGGCAAAGCAGTTCTAGAAGGACTGGCGCCAACATTAAAGGACAAATATGAGGCAGGAAAAGTAGCCAAGAAAGAACTGAAGACGGAAATCGATAACAGAATTCAAGTCGGTGGAATGCAGCGTTCGGACGAAGAAATTACTCTTGATGTAGTTGCTAAAATCCGGAAAGACATAACAACTACAAGCGGAGTTTTTGACAATCTTGAAGTCCGCACCAAAGCTGGCGTTGTTACAATTCAAGGAAAAGTCAAAACTGCGCATTTGTTTGATGTTGCAGAAGAAGCTGCCATGGAAGTACCAGGCGTTCAACAGGTTGTTAATGAGGTTGAAGTTCTACCACCCTCACAAAATGATGACCGGCTTCGACTCCAAATATTCAGAAGACTTAGAAATGATGACCGGCTGTTTTATTATTTTCTTGGGGCACGGCCATCAATGAGTATTATTGTAGATCGCGGACGCGTGACATTAACTGGATTTGTCGATACAGAAGGTGACAAGATTCTGGCGGGTTCATTAGTTCGCCAGACAATTGGAGTTCTTTCTATAGATAATCAACTGAGAGTTGATTGACCCTGCGAAGGAAAAAAAGTTATGGGGCATCCTGATGGATGCCCCATTTTATTTATTCTTCTTCATGTCTGCCAAAAATCATCTTTCCTACAGTTGTTTGCAAGACACTTGTTACAGTAACTTCAACATTTTTTCCAATTAACTTTCTTGCATTATCAACAACAACCATAGTTCCATCATCGAGATACGCAACACCTTGATTGTATTCCTTACCTTCTTTGAGTATAAAAACCTTCATTGTTTCTCCCGGTAAAACGACCGGGCGTAAGGAACTTGCCAACTCATTGATATTGAGTACATGAACACCTTGCAATTGCGCTATTTTGTTCAAGTTGTAATCGTTTGTCACAATTTTCGCATTCAACTGTTTTGCAAGTTCAATCAACTTCATATCGACTTCGGGAATATCAGGGAAATCAATTTCCGTAATTGTCACATTTAAATCAGGTTTTTTCTGCATTCGTTGAAGGATTTCAATTCCCCTTCGGCCTCGATTTCTTTTTAAAGAATCTGGCGAATCCGCAATATGCTGTAGTTCCCTTAATACAAATTGTGGCACTACAATTGTGCCTTCGATGAATCCGGTTTCTGTAAGATCAGCAATTCGGCCATCGATAATGACGCTTGTATCAAGAATTTTGTAACTTTTTTTCTCACCCTTTTCTCCAAAAAGGGCCATCAAGTTTGCAGGTTCAAACCAATCCGCCTTCTTACTCCCAAGAAGCAATCCGGTGTAAATGAAGAAGAAAAATGAAAATATTTGAAGAATCGTACTCGTTGGTTTTGATAATCCCAACTTTCCTACAATGAAATTGACCAGCATCGCCAGGATAATACCGAAAACTAAACCAATTACAGAGCCGACCAAAGTTTTTGGACCGACGCTTTTGATTTTGCTTTCGAGAAAGATGATAAGCGCTCCAAGTACCGCACCGGCTGCAAGTCCATAAATCCGGCTAGGCGCTTGGAAAGGCTGTATGAAATACCCCGCGACCGCTAGTAAAGCAACTAAAACTAATCTACTTAAGAATAGGCTCAGGTTGTCTTCACCCCCTTTTTTAGATCGTTAATATGCGTCTACATTGTAATATAAAAAGGCGGGAAATCATTGCAAAATTTAGGGTTTTTGCTTTATGCCGTGTTGGATCAACTATTGGCTTTTCAGGAAGCTGAGGGCTTCTTTGACTGTTTCGCAGCCGATAATTTCAACGCCATCGGAGTCGTATCTTGAGTTCTGTGGGGCAAGAATTCGTTTAAATCCGAGATTTTTTGCTTCGGATGCTCGCAAATTGAAATGTGTGATAGAACGAATTTCTCCTGTTAAGCCTACTTCGCCGCAAAACACTGTATTTTGATCGATGGCTTTATTGCGAAGACTGGAGACTACTGCCGCACAGATTGCGAGATCAGCAGCAGGATCTTCAATGAAAAGACCACCTACCACGTTAAGAAAAATATCCTGGCCGGCAAGATGGTAGCCGATTCTTTTTTCAAGTACAGCAACTAACATTACGACACGTGAAGAATCCAGGCCTATTGCCATTCGACGTGCCGTTCCGTATGCACTCTCGGTGACAAGTGCTTGCAGTTCTACTAAAAACGGCCGCGTTCCTTCCAGACATGACATTACGACTGATCCGGGTGCTGATAAAGGACGTTCCGATAAAAACATCTGTGACGGATTTTTTACAGGCAGCAAACCAGCTTCAGCCATTTCAAATACACCGATCTCATTGATCGATCCAAATCTGTTTTTAACAGCACGTAAGATTCTGAAAAGCTGCTTATTATCACCTTCAAAATACAGAACAGTATCTACAAGATGCTCAAGCAATCTTGGACCTGCAATCGTCCCTTCTTTTGTTACATGACCCGTAAGAAAGACTGTAACGTTGCTTTGTTTTGCATAGGTAAGAAACTGCATTGCAGTTTCACGGATCTGTCCAACGCTGCCAGGAACCGATCCCATTTTAAGCGTATACATCGTTTGAATTGAATCGATCACAATTGCGAAAGGGTTTAACTTATCAGCTTCAGGAAGGATCCGTTCAACACACGTTTCAGTAAAAACATACAAATTCTCTGTATGTACGTTCAACCTTTGAGCGCGAAGGCGGATTTGATTTTCAGATTCTTCACCAGAAACATACAGGATCTTGCGATTTTTCAATGCAAGACTGTATGCAAGTTGCATCATCAACGTAGACTTTCCAATTCCTGGATCCCCACCGATTAATACAAGACTACCTTCGACGATGCCTCCGCCGAGAACTCGATCCAATTCGGGAATATCTGTTAACGTGCGAGGAAGATCGACCGTTTGATCTTCGGTATCAAGTGGAACTGGATGACTCTGCGTAATACCAGTCCATGTTCCGGTTTCACGTGCGACGACACTTTCTTCTACTAAAGTGTTCCAGTTATTACACTCAGGACATTTTCCAAGCCACTTTTGAGTGATGGCTCCACATTCCTGGCAAACAAACTGTGATCCTTTTTTTTTCATGTTTGTAGTGAGGCACGCAGCCGAGCGAACGCGAGGCAGTGCCGTAAGCTTATCGGAAATATTGTCGTAGCGAGCTCAGAGAAACGGCACTGGCTCGTCTGCCTTCGGCAGACTTCGCCTGCGTGCCTAACTACTAATAGCTCAAGGGTAGTACACATCGGCAATCTTACCATCCTTAAAATAAACACGCGGTACACGTGCACCAATCAAACATAAGATTTCCCAAGGAATGGAATCCAACAAACGAGCCCAATCCCATGCCGTAATTCTAGATCCAAGGAATGTAACTGTGTCATACAAATCTACTTCAGGTAAATCGGTAATATCCAACATGCAAAGATCCATGCTTATGTTTCCTACAATGGGACACATTTTCCCTTTTACTTCTACTTGTAATTTGTTGGAAAGACGTCTGCGCAAGCCATCGCTATAACCGATAGGAACAGTTGCAATTCTTGTATCACGTCTTTGCTACAAACGTTCTGCCATATCCGATACTTTGTCCTGTGCTAATTTGTCGCAATGAAATGATTTTGCTTTTTAAAGATAGCACCGGCTGTAGATCTGACGTTGTATCATCCATCGGTGAAAGTCCATACAGGAGCAGGCCTGGCCTCACCAGATTGTAATGACTTTCTGGATAATTCAGGATTGCCGCGCTGTTGGCAGCATGAATATCCGGAACGCCTGAACCAAAAGATTGCAGAAATGAATTGAATCGATCGATCTGGGCATGCATGGTTTCGTCATTTGGAATATCAGCGCATGCAAAATGAGTAAAGAGTCCTTGAATATGAATACCCTTTGCTGGATTTTGCAAAATTCTTGCAGCATCATTCTCAGACATTCCAAGGCGTCCCATTCCAGTATCAACTTTTAAATGGACATCAACAGGTCTGTTGTCGCGAACAAATGCAGAAAGAGCTTCATAGAAATTAAGGGTATGAACACTTGGATAAAAATCGTATTGATTCAAAATTGGCAATTGTTCCGGGGTCATCGCCCCCAGTACGACAAGTGGTGTTTTAATTCCAGCGTCCCGAATTTCAATTGCTTCTTCAACAGTTGCAGTTCCAAAATAAGCAACACCTGTTTTGGCAAGTTCACGAGCGATAGCCAGAGCTCCATGTCCGTAACCATCGGCTTTAACGACGGCGAGAATTCTCGCCAGGCGCTACCTTCTTCAGAATTTTTAATGTATTGGAATGAAGAGCGTCTAGATCTACTTCTGCCCATGTAGGACGCTGCAGCGGAAGGTTACTTATACTTGTTTTCAAATCGCGTGTATTCCTTCAAGAAAACCAATTCGATGTCTCCAATGGGGCCATTGCGCTGTTTGCGCACAAGAATTTCGGCAAGCCCGCGGTTTTCTTCAGTAGGTTCATAGACTTCTTCGCGATAGATAAAACACACAACGTCCGCATCTTGTTCAATGGCTCCTGACTCACGAAGATCGGAAAGCATAGGTCGATGATCCTTCCCTCTCGTTTCAGGGCCACGATGCAGCTGAGATAATGCAATCACTGGTACATTTAATTCTTTTGCCAGTTCTTTCAGCGACCGGGAAATCGCTGTTATTTCTTGCTGACGATTATCGTAACGGCCTTTCATCCGCATCATTTGCAAATAATCGATAATAATAAGATCCAATCCATGTTCTGCTTTTAATCTTCGGGCTTTTGCTCCCATTTCAATAGGAGTTGATGAGCTTGAATCATCTAGAAATACTTTTGCTTCACTTAACACAGCCATTGTTCGCATTAATCTGGACCATTCATCGCGTGTGAAGCCACCGACTTTCAATCGATGTGAATCTAATCTTGCTTCTGAACATAAGAATCGCAACATTAATTGATCTCGTGACATTTCAAGACTAAAAACCCCGACAGTCTTTTTTAGCCGCACTCCAACATGTTGAGCAATGTTCATCGCGAGGGCAGTTTTTCCCATAGATGGACGTCCGGCAACGATAATCAAATCGGCTGGTTGCAATCCTGATGTAAGCTGATCGAGATCTGAAAATCCCGTTTCAAGACCAGTTAAAACTCCTGGATTTTCATGAATGAAGTTGATCCGGTTCCATGCACTATCGGCCAGATCTTTTAATGATTGAAATCCGACACGGATCCGATCTTCTGCGATTGCAAAAATACTTCGTTCTGCACTATTAAGAATTTCGACCGTTTCTTCTTCTTGTCTGTAACAGGAATCGATAATGTCATAACCTGCACGAATTAGACGCCTCAAGACAGCTTTTTCTTTGATGATCTGGCTGTAATGCAGAATATTGCGGGATGTTGGAAGAGTATCAATCAGCGATGCAATATATGGAATGCCGCCGATTTGTTCGAGTTCACCGGTACGTGCCAGCTCTTCACGCAGTGTCACAAGATCGATTGCCCGGGAAACAGTCACCATTTCGGTGATACGCTCGAAAAGGACTTTGTGATTTTCTGCGTAAAAATCTTCTGATTTTAAAACATCAAGAATCTGGTAAATGGATTCATTGTCGAGAATGATGGCGCCAAGGACAGATCGCTCAGCATCAAGATTGTGAGGTAGTCCCCTTTCGGTGATGAGATCAACGGCCATGATAGAACTCTTAGCAAGCGTCGATCATTATAGCTTAATTTTTACCGCAGAGTCACAGAGAACTTTTATTCCTTGACGACCCAGACTTTTATTTCAGCATTGATGCTTCTATATAAACGGACTGGGACATGATAAACACCGAGGCGTTTAATCGGTTCGTCAATTTCAATCTTTCGTTTATCGATCGTGTAGCCTTCTTTCTCTAACGCTGTAGCAATATCAGCGGCAGTTACAGAACCGAAAAGAACATCAGCTTCTCCTGCCTTCATAGGAATTGTCAGAGAAACCTTTTCGAGATCACCTTTCATCGAAAGCGCATCTTGTTCTTCTTTTGCTTCACGGACTTTAAACTTTTTTGCTTCCAACTCAATTTGCTTGAGATTTCCATCGGTTGCTGGTGCTGCCAGTTTTCGAGGGATTAAAAAATTTCGCCCGTAACCGTTTTTTACGCTTACGATTGCTCCGCGTTTTCCAAGCTTATCAACATCTTCAAGTAATACTAGCTTCATAGTACTATACTCCTACGTATGGAATCAGCGCAGCGATGCGCGCTCTTTTGAGTGCCGTGCTCAGTTTTCGCTGGTGCCATGCACAGGTTCCTGTAATACGGCGTGGCATAATTCTGCCTCGTTCAGGGACAAAACTTTGAAGCAAGGAGATATCTTTAAAGTCGATAAAGTCCATTTTTTCAGCGCAGAAGCGGCAGACTCTTTTTCTTCGATAGAAGTATCGGCGACCGCCCTCGCCTCCTTGTTGACGTTGATCTTTATCCTGCATTCCTCTTCGATCTCTTTCTGGCATATCTCCTCCTTATGCTTCCTTCTCAGGTTCAACGGCTGGTTCCGTTGCCGTTTCTGCCACAGCTTCAGCTTCAGGAGAAGCAGGAGTAGGAGCAGGAGCTTCGGCGACCGGAGTTTCTGGTTCGGGTACAACTTCTTCAACAGGCGCTGCTGGTGCAGGTGAAGGTGACAGGTGTAGGAGCAGTTTCAACTGGTGCAGGTTGGGCAGCTTGAGTCTTTCGTTCAATTTCTCGAAATAAATTCTGAACCTGAATCTTTTCCATTTTGATAATCATGAAGCGCAAAATGACTTCAGACATTTTCAATTTGCGATCAATTTCAGAAATACGACCAGGATCCAGTTCAAAATAAAACCAATCATAGAAGCCCTGGCGTTGTTTCTTGACAGGATAAGCAAGTTTGCGTTTACCCCAATGATCGACCCAATTCATTCGGGCATTTTCATGATTCAACAGTTCTTCTACCTGGGTAAACTGTTGACGTTGTTCATCTTCAGTGAGGCTTGGTGAATAAATCACCATTAATTCGTAATGATTCACAGAATCCTCCTTTCGGTTCTTCTACGGATTTTATTCCGCAGAGTTCGCTGTTACCCCTCGAGGCAACAACAAGGAGCAAAGGCTGGCTTTCAGGAATTAGATCCGTTGTCCTGCTTTTGCTTTCGGTTAAAACGGTTCATTGCGGCCGTAATTCCATTTGTAAGTGTAAGGTCTACGGCCTCAGATGACAAATCTAACATTTCTTCGACTATTTTTTGCTCGGAACGTTTGAATTTTCCAAGCACAAAATCGGCCCAATCTTCCATTTCTTCTGTCTTGATACCGAGACGGATCCTTGGAATTTCGGTCGTACCGAAGTGATCGATGATGGATTGTAACCCATTATGACCACCTGCGCTACCCCGTTCGCGGATCCTCAACAAACCAAGCTCTAATGCAAAATCATCATAAACTATCAGGATATGATTCGGATCAATCATCAATTCCGAGGCAAGATCCTGTAAAGGTTTGCCGCTGCGATTCATAAATGTCAGCGGCTTACAAATGAATCCAAAACGCTCTGTTTCATAAAGCAATGCTTGTTTGAACAGGCGTTCACTTCGCGGCGGTGAAATTTCAAGCAATCGGTCTGTCGCACGAAATCCGATATTGTGGCGTGTTTGTTCGTACTTTTCGCCAGGATTTCCCAGTCCCGCTATCAACCTTATCATCCCGCATCACGCATCGCGCATCCCACATCGCGTTATTTCTTCTCTTCTTCTTCCTCGCCTTCTTCAGGTTCAGCAGCTTTACCCTTCTTGATTACTTCCGGTTCTTGTTCAGCTTCTGTTCCAGGAACTGCTGCGGTCGCGACAGGTTCTTCTTCGCGAGGATGTTCCACTGCAACAACCACCGTTTCCGGATCATCCAGTATTTTTATTTTGTCGCTTATCTTAAGATCACGAACGCGAACTAAATCGCCGATCTTGAGTTCAGTGACATCAACTTCAATATTGTCTGGTATGTCTCCGGGCAGACACTCAACGCGTAATTCACGGTGAACAATGTCCAGCAAACCACCTTCTACTTTCACGCCATAGGATTCGCCAATAACTTCGAGAGGCACATCTACTTCAAGAACTTCATCCATGGCAACTTCATAAAAGTCAGCATGAAGAAGGCTGTGCGATACAGGTTCAAGCTGATATTCCTTGATCAAACAATTAACAAGTTCGCGTCCAGGAACCTGAAGCAGGAAAATTGTATTTTCACCCGATTCTGAATTTAGAATTTTGAAAATTTCTTTCGGATCCACATCGAGTGCAACATTCTGGCTCTTATGGCCATAAAGCACCGCAGGTATCCTTCCGACAACGCGCAAGCGGCGATTCGGACCTTTTCCTGTCGCCTCACGCACATTGCTTTGAACTGTAATCTGATCCATAACATTTACTCCATTTCGTTTTACCGGCTAAAGCACGCCGGCAATGCTATACAAAAAGTTCGCTAACAGATAATTCCTTATGAATATTTGTGATTGCTCTTGCAAGAAGTTCAGCAACCGAAAGTTGAATGATTTTACTGATCTGCTTTTCCGGTGTTAGCGGAATTGTGTTGGTTACAACTATTTTTTCAAGTGGCGAATCCTCAAGTCTCTTAATTGCAGGGCCACTCAAAACAGCGTGAGAAGCGGTAGCATAAATCCGGTCAGCTCCTTGTTCTTTCAAGGTTTTTGCAGTATTTGCTAACGTGCCAGCAGTATCAATAATGTCATCGACAACCACGCATGTCCTTCCCTTAACATCACCAATTACATTCATGACTTCGGCAATATTAGGACCTACACGACGTTTATCAACTATTGCAAGTTGCGCGTTTAAACGAACTGCGAAAGCGCGCGCACGCTCAACTCCGCCTGCATCCGGAGAAACAATCGTTAAATTTTTGAAATCTTGTTCTAATATGTATTTCAATATTACAGGGGCGGCATATAGATGATCGGCCGGTATATTGAAAAAGCCTACAATCTGATTCGCATGTAAATCCATAGCCAGAACGCGATTGGCTCCGGCCATACTGATTAGGTCGGCTGCAAGACGGGATGTAATTGGAACTCGCGGCTTATCTTTTCGGTCCTGCCGCGCATAACCATAATAAGGAATCACTGAAGTAATACGGCCTGCGGATGCTCTCTTAAACGCATCAATCATGATTAAGAGTTCCATTAGATTCGTATTCACGGGAGAACAAGTGGATTGAATTACAAAGACATCAACTCCTCGAACATTTTCAAGGATTTGAAAATAAGATTCACCGTCGCTGAAGCGGGTTAATTGCGATTTTCCAAGTGGAATTTGCAAATACGAACACACTTCTTCCGCCAATGCGGGATTTGCATTTCCTGTAAAAACTTTACAACGATCCATAATTGCTAATTACGACCTCAACCCAATTTCAAGCTGGGGAGGAAGGATTCGAACCTTCGATGCGGATTCCAAAGACCCGTGCCTTGCCGCTTGGCTACTCCCCAAACTTCATATGACTGCATGAATCAATCAGAGCCCAACAGCTCTTTGGTATTCGTCTCGATCCAAAAACCGTGTTCGAACACTTCCAGGAAACTCTTTCGCTGCATTGTCACGATCAACGGTATTTGAAAAGAGGCCGAACAATGCGGAGCCGCTGCCAGTAAGAGCTGCGGCAATCGCACCTAGGTCAATTAATCTTTTCTTTATGGAATCGAGTTCAGGATTCAGTTCAAAAACGACTCGTTCTAAATCGTTTTCGACTAAAGAGACGTAGTCCCGCTGGGATTCCGGCCGTTGAACACCTCGTATCTTAATGGATTTAGCGTCGGGTGTCAACAAATTTCGGTCGCTGTATTCCCTGTAAATGACTGCGGTGGAACAACTAATTCCGGGAACCACTACAAGAAGAGGAAAGTTCAACCAATCAGAAAGCGGCTCAATAGAATCGCCCCGTCCCGTTCCGATTGCTGTACCACCATGCAAGAAAAACGGAACATCGGCTCCAACACCACCTGCGATTTTGCTGAGTGCAGCAGCGTCAAATGGCCACTTATATAACCTTGATAGTGCAATCAAAGTAGCTGCTGCATTTGAAGATCCGCCGCCAAGACCACTTTCGATCGGGATCCGTTTCTTAACTTTGACGTGGACTTCATGCTGAAGCGGATACATTTGATCAAAGGCTTTACAGGCGCGATAAATCAGATTGGAGCCATCAGAAGGAAGGTTACTATCTAAAATTTCCAACACTACACGAAATGAAGACGCTTCAGGAAATGTAAATGTAAGCTCATCAAATAAATCTATTGTTTGAAAAATAGTCCAGATCGTGTGAAAACCGTCATCTCTTTTTCCTAATACATGCAAGGCAAGATTAATTTTCGCGAAAGAAGGAAGATTGAGTTCGTGCATTCTTTGCTCAAGCTCGGCTGGCTCGATAGCCGGCACGGTACAAATCCCTATTCCTCGTCATGCTTATGGCCGTGAAAATCGTGAGTATGGGGATGAGCGTGTTCCACATCACGATGTTTATGAGTATGAACATGAATTAAATTGTAGCTTTCAAGTAAATCCTGTTTCCGTAAGAGGTCTTCTACACTGGATCTATGAACAATTTTCCCATTTTGCATAACATATACCTCATCTGAAACTTCTTTCAAAATGGATAAATCGTGCGTTGAAGTAATGATTGTTTTTCCATTCAATGACCAGTCGTGAATGAGTTCAAGCAGAAGGTTTTGTGTACGTGGATCCAACGCAGCCACCGGTTCATCAAGAAGCAAAACTTCAGGATCTGAAGCAAGTACAGAAGCCAGGGCTACTTTCTTCTTTTCACCAATGCTTAAACGGAACGGTGGACGGCCTGCAAGATGATCGATCCCAAATTGCTTCATCATTTCCTGAGCACGTTCTCGAATTTTTTCTTGATCCCATTTTAATTGCAGCGGACCATAACAAATCTCTTCAAGTACAGTAGAGGAAAACAATTGGGTTTCAGGATCTTGAAACAAAAATGCGACTCTTCTTCGAAAGTCGTATACAAATTTTTCACTGTCCAACAATTCTTCAGTAAGCACATTGTTTTCAAACTGAATCGTTCCTGTGTTCGGCAAATACAGACCATCAAGAAGTTTGAGCAGAGTGCTTTTCCCGGAACCATTTTCTCCAATGATCGCAATCCTGGATCCCTGGCCAATAGATAAATCAACAGACTGCAGTGCCGCAACGTTCCCGGAATAGGAGAACGATACATTATCCAATTTAAAGAGTGGTAGGTTCATGGGAGCATGATTGCTGCAATTCCAACGCTTAAAAACACAACTGCCCAAAGACAATCGGTAAAGCGCAAAGAAAATGGGTTTACGATTTGAGGTTCGCCTCTGAAGCCACGCGAAATCATCGCGAGATGAACATCCTGACTGGTTTGAATTGATTTGCCAACAAGAGTGCCAAGGGTAACTTCAACCCAGCTTCTGGCCGTCTGCCATGTTTCTGGACCGATTCTACGGCTTTTTTTCGCAAGAAAAATGTTCGAAGCAACCATCAGGAGCAAATAAATATACCGGTATGTCATCAATAACATCAAGACCAAAAACCGCGGAACAAACAAGGATCGTAATGCTTTCAACAAATCAGACCAGCCAGTCGTGAGAACAAGCATCATCATCAATGAAACTGAAACTGCGACTCTCGAGATCAGAAATACAGCAGAGGATACACCTTGTCTTGTAATCACAATCGCACCATCAAAAAATGTATACAAAGGAGTACCCGGAACTAAAAAGATCGAAGGAAGTGCAATCACTGAAACGTACAATGGAACATAGAACCAGATTTTCCTGACAAAAAATACTGAAAAAATTCTTGAGCCTGCGGCTAAAACAAGCGAAAAAATGTAGATGAGCAAGATTGTTGATAACCGCGTACTGAAAGAAGAACAAAGAAGCAAAAAAAATGACCCCAACAATTTGATTCGTGGATCGACCTTTTGCAGCCATCCTTTTTTACGTGCAGTTTCATCGGCAAAAAAACTTTCCTGAATAAACGACGCGAATTTAGCGAGATTCTTTTCGACCGCCTGGCGGGAAAGTCTCATCGTACTCTACGACTGCACGGATGATTCCATGCGACGGCGCCGGATTAAAAAATTAGCAATCAAAAAAATGGAAACAATAATCCCTACGCCCGCTACCGCTGAAATTAAGTAACCTGTGTTTTCCCCTATTCCTGGAATTGTGTAATCCGGCAACAAAGCCGACCATAATCCTTCCCACCTCTTGAGGCCCTCAGGAACGAAGCTAAGTCCGATATCCGAAAGTTGATCGGAACTCCATTCCCCCCACGCGGTTCCGGGTGCAAGCAATCCAAGAGGCGTTAGAAACATAAGCACTGCGAGTATCATCCATGCATGTCTTAATTTCCGCCAATCTGCCTTTTGAGAAGCTTCTGTGACAAGCGTCGTATTATTTCGCACAAGGATTTCGGGCATCACTTTTGTCGCATACCCGATGCCTGCGGCTGTTACGACAGCTTCGGCGAATCCCGCTACGATGTGACCGATCATCATCGCTGGAATTGTGATCGATAACGGATAGGGTGCAAACAAAGGAGTGCCATCGAGTTTCTGAGCCAGAACAGGCTGCAAACCCAGTTGAACAGCTGTTAAAAATGCGGCTGCATTGGCGCCAATAAATGCTGCGAAACCAGCAGCAACAGTCCTTTTGCCCGGCAGCAAATTGTAAAGTGCATACGTAATCCAAACCTGAACAACAGCCATGTTGAAACAGTTAGCTCCTAAAGTTGTGATTCCACCATCACCAAAAAAGAGCGCCTGAATCGTCAATGCAACTGAGACAGAAATGATTGCCGGCCAAACTCCGAGAATCAATGCCGCAAGACTTGCACCAACTGCATGACCGGTCGTTCCTCCAGGAAGCGGAATATTCAGCATTTGAATCACAAAACAAAACGCTGACATCAGAGCCATTAATGGAAGAGTGCGACTTCTAAAAAGCGATTTTACTTTTTGCCCAGCCCAATACCAGAATGGCAAAACAAGGGCATATAAAACTCCAGCTGTCGCGGGAGATAAATATCCATCAGGAATATGCATTAGCCCTCGAACTTTGTAGTAAGGTACGCAGTTCGGTCGCATTTATGCGGCCGAACAGTACCGTAAGAACTCACGGCACTGTTTCGCATTCGCTCAACTGCGTGCCTTACTACAAAATCATCAATAACTTAATCTAAGGAGATACCATTGTAAAACACAATACAGCGTTGCACTTGCAGTAAAATCATCGGTCGGATCTAATACTCGTCCGTACAAAACATGAATGTGTGGCTAATTCTCTTTTATTTGATGCTCGGTTTGATAAACATATTCTGGATTGGTTTCCTGATCCAGGCAGCACGAGGACTATCCAGAATTCCCTATTTGCCCGAAGATACGGAGCCTGTTTCAACACCAAAAGTCACGATTATTGTTCCTGCACGAAATGAAAGCCACATCGTTGGTCAATGTCTCCAATCTTTGTTGAAACAGGATTACCCTGATTTCGAAATCATTTTGGTTGATGACCACAGTGAGGACAATACATTCGAAATCGCTTCATCACTTGCGAAACAAGACTCACGGTTATCTGTGGTAAGAAGCGTTGAACTTCCTGGTGACTGGCGCGGAAAAGCATGGGCAAATCAACAAGGCGCAGCACTGTCAAAAGGCAACTGGCTTCTCTTTACCGATGCAGACATTTTGTTTCATTCTTCCACCGTGAAATATGCAATCGCTACGGCTCAAAAAGAAAAATTGGATCTACTTTCGCTCGTCCCCTTTATGGAATGCGATAAATTTTGGTCACGCGTTGTATTGCCTGCCTTTATGATCATTCTCAATATGGTGAGACCACTTCATCAATCGAATGATCCGAAATCTTCTACAGCCGTCGCAGCCGGAGGATTTATTCTCACAAAACAGCTTATTTTTCGACATGAAGGTGGCTATCACCTTGTCCGGGAATCAATGGCTGAAGATGTTCGGATTGCTGAGCTTTACAAAAAGTCAGGATACAAAATCAGAACATACATGCCGCAATCGCGTCTTCTTGTCACTCGAATGTACGAAACATTTTCCGAAATCTGGGATGGTTTAACGCGACACGCATTCGAAGGAAGCAATTACAGTCCACTCAAAATTGTCGGAGCAGTTGCAGGCGCTTATTCCCTCATTGTCGGACCTGCAATACTTTTACTGCTGGCTGCTGATTTTTTTCTGGTGGAAGATTGCGTTGTTGTGCATATTGCCAGTCTTTGCAATGATTTTGATCCAGGTTCGAGCGAACCGTTTTTTGGATATATCGCCCTGGTACTTTTTTAGCTTTCCGGTTACAACGGCTCTTTATGGTTTGATTATGTTGAATTCTATGTTGAGTTATTACTTCCGCGGCGGCAATCATTGGAAAGGACGGCGTTACCGGAAACAGGACACCGCGCCCATCTCGTCCGCATCGGGGACCGCAGACGTCTCGTCTGCATCAGGGACCGCAGGCGTCCCGCCTGCTGAATGAACGGATCAAATTCCCAATAGCCCAACAATATCAGCAACAATTAAATCGACATCGCGTGCAGCATTGATTCTCAAGTGTGCACTTTCATAGATTTTTTGACGCTCTTCAAATAGTTGTTGAGCGTTCTTCCAGAGTGGACGCGATGTTTCCGCACCGATCCGCGAAACCAAAACCTCAAAAGGCACTTCAAGATAAACCACCATGCCGTTTTGAAGCATCCAGTCATGATTATGAATAAACGCTCCTCCGCCTGTAGCGATCACAATATTTTCTTGATTCAATTGACGAAGTTGTTGAGTCTCGCGTTTTCGAAATTCTTGCTCACCTGCTGATGAAAAAATGTCCTCTATCGATTCTTTGGATGAGTCCTCAATTTGGAAATCCAAATCGACAAAATCCCAACCTAACTTTTGAGCGAGTGCTCTTCCAACGCTTGTTTTGCCAGCGCCCATAAAGCCAGTTAAGTAGATGCGCATTCAATCATCCATTAATCCGTTATGTGTTTGAGCAGATCAAAAAATTCCGGGAAACTAATGCTAACGCACTCTCGATTATCGATTGCGATTCCAGCAGAAGCGAATGCCATTGCAATTCTATGGTCGCCAAATGTTTTCGCTGTCCCAAACGCTGGATTTCCTGGTTTTACGCGATACCCATCTTCCCATTCTTCAACTTCCATTCCGAGTGCCCGAAGATTGGAAGTCATGGATTGAATGCGGTCTGATTCCTTTACACGTAGTTCCTTCGCGCCAAGAACTTCAAATCCAATCGACAATCCTGCCATAGTTAGCGCAGGAATTTCATCAATCAAACCCGTTATCTCATCCGCAGTAATTACCAGGCGTTCCTTAAAACCTCCGGTTTTTATCTGGACTTCTCCAACCAATTCATTCTGTTGAATTCTTTCCTCAACAATCTCTACTGGAGCGCCTGCTCTTTGAAGCACCTTCAAGAAACCGATCCGAAAAGGATTGAGCAAAATGTTCCTTATAGTAAGTTCCTTTTTGTGTATCAAAGCTGCCACAATCAAAAATGCGGCTGACGAAGGATCTCCTGGAATCTCATAAGAAAAAGCCGGAATGCGAACGGAAGGTCCAGTCTCAATTTGTAAATGTTGAAGAAGACGTTCTGTATGATCACGGCTTGGCACAGGCTCAATTACGGTTGTACCTTCAAATCGAAGACCCGCAAGAATTACAGCTGTTTTCACCTGTGCACTGCTAACAGGCATCGTGTACTGAATTGCACGCTTTGATCCTTCCACCAAATTGATTGGAGGATAATCGACGTTACTTAATTCGATGACAGCGCCCATCTCTCTCAATGGATCTGCTACACGTTTCATCGGACGTTTCAACAGCGAAAGGTCGCCCGTAAGCTGGGCGGAAATCTGCTGACCTGCGAGCAGCCCTGTTAACATCCGGATCGTTGAACCAGAATTCCCACAATCAAGCGGATTTGCTGGAGCCTTCAATGGATGAGGCTTGATTGTGCTTGAATTGTGAATTTCTGTTCCAAGATGCTTCAGACAATTCAGCGTGGAAATACAGTCTGCACCAGTATTAAAGTTGTTTAGCGAGCACACGTTGTCTGACAATGCCGCAAGCATAGCAACGCGATGTGATATAGATTTATCTCCAGGAAGTTCTATAGATTTAGCCATCAGATTGATTACCTGAATACTTGATTTTAGCCAGAAAGACTCAAAGCTTCATGCTTTTATTTCAACTGTGTAACATTTTCTGTGGCTCATTGCGCAATTTGAGTTTAAACGGTAATTTATGAGAGTACTCATGAGATCCCTATACCTGTTTTTTATAATCCTCGCGCTTTCCGCCTCTATCGCTTGCAATTCTGATAGTTCAGCACGAAGCACTCGAGAAAATGCTGATAAAAAGGCAAAGTCCGTCCGTGTAGCGCGTGCTCAGGAAGGCAAATTAGCCAGGACAGTAGGAGTTTCCGGAACTCTGGCTGCTGAGGAAGAAGTTGTTTTAAGTCTAAAGGTTACAGGAAGAGTACGAGACATTCTGGTTGATTTGGGGAGCAAAGTCAGCAAAGGACAACCACTTGTTCGCCTGGAGCCTGCGGATTTTGAACTTCGTGTCCAGCAAGCTGATGCAGCGCTTCAACAAGCAAAAGCCCGCCTGGGTATGCCGCTTGAAAATGGAACCGAATCGCGGATTGATCCAGAAAATACCGGAGTCGTAAAACAAGCCGCCGCAGTATTGGAAGAAGCGCGCCTTACGCAGGAACGGATGGAATCCTTATGGAACCAGGGACTTGTTCCACGCTCACAATACGACGATGCAGTTGCTTCATTCAGAGTCGCGGAGGCTCGATATCAAGAATCATTGGATGAAGTCAGCAATAGACAAGCATTATTGTTTCAGCGCGAAACAGAATTACAAATTGCACGAAAACAATTTTCTGATTCGACTTTAACTTCACCGATCGATGGATCGGTCCAGGTTCGTCATATTTCGCCGGGTCAATTTCTAGCAATAGGAGATCCGGCTCTCACTATCGTTCGTATGCATCCACTGCGGCTCAAACTTGCGGTGCCTGAACGCGAAGCAGCATTCGTGAAAAAAGGACAGACTGTTCAGGTGCGAGTGGAAGGCGATCAAACTCCACATTATGGAAAAGTAGCCCGGCTTAGCCCGGCGCTGACAACGGATAATCGCACTTTGATGATTGAAGCGGAAGTCCCCAATGAACAGGGACAGCTTCGTCCAGGATCTTTCGCAAAGGCTGAAATCGTTGTTGCCGCCGAACAGCCCGCGGTTCTTGTTCCGAAATCTTCTATCGTGACCTTTGCTGGCGTGGATAAAGTCATCACGGTTGAAAATAATCAAACGGTCGAAAAGCGGGTACGTACAGGAAGGAAAACTCAAGATCAAGTTGAAATCCTTGAAGGCCTCAAACAAGGCGAAACAATTGTGATTGAACCAGGAAATCTTGTCGGCGGAGAGTCGGTAAAAATAACGCAGTAAGGAATTTTCAGAGATGCAGAAATTAGCAGAAGTCAGCATCAAACGGCCAATATTCGCAAGCATGATTATTCTTGCACTTGTTGTCGTTGGAGCTGCCAGTTACTTCCGCCTCGGTGTTGATCGATTTCCATCCGTAGATCTTCCTTCTGTTTTTGTACGCACTACATTGCCCGGAGCCTCACCCGAAGAAGTCGAATCTCAAATTTCACAACCGATTGAAGAAGCTGTTAATACTGTCGAAGGAATTGATCAATTAAGATCCGTTTCGGGTTCCGGTGCATCATTTGTTATAGCAACATTTAATTTGAATCGTGATATTGATGTAGCCGCCCAGGATGTTCGGGATCGTGTTTCGGCGGTAATTCGCGATTTACCCGAAGATACCCTTCCCCCCGTTATTTCCAAGTCTGACAATGATTCAACTCCTGTCATAACTGTAGCGCTCTCAGGTAACCGTTCTATGAAAGAACTGACTGAGATTGCAGATAAAGTTGTGAAGCTGCAGTTGGAGCGTGCCTCTGGTGTTGGCGAAGTTACGATCGATGGAGGCTTAGAACGCGCCATTAGTGTTTGGGTCGATGCAGACAGGCTCGCTGCATATCAAATTCCGATCACAACAGTTCAGAATGCTCTGCAACGTCAGAATGCAGATCTGCCTGGCGGCAATGTCACAGGCGTCGAACGTGAAGAAGTGCTCCGCACAATGGGTCGTATTGAAGACCCTCAAGCATTTAATCAGCTTGTGATTGCGACAATCAATGGTTCTCCAGTTCGTGTGCAAGATATTGGTTGGGCTGAAGATGGAACAAAAGAACAACGTTCTGTTTCGCGTTTGAATGGAACTCCTGCAGTTACATTGCAAGTCCGAAGACAATCCGGCGCAAATAGTGTTGCGGTTATCGAAGCCTGTAAAGCAAACCTGGATCGGATACGTTCACTGATCCCAGCAGATGTGAAATTAGAGATCATTCGCGATCAATCGCGATACATCTACGCTGCACTTCATGAAATTAATATTCATTTGGTTTTGGGAAGTATTTTTGCCTGCCTGGTTGTTTTGTTTTTTATGCGCAACTGGCGTTCTACGATCATCGCCGGAATTGCAATTCCTACTTCAGTCATTGCTTCATTTGGCATTATGTGGGCGCTGGATTTTACGTTAAACAGTGTCACGATGCTTGCTCTTGTTCTGATGGTCGGGATTGTTATTGATGATGCAATTGTTGTTTTGGAAAACATTTTCCGCTTTGTTGAAGAAAAGAAAATGTCACCGTTTCAAGCAGCAAAAGAAGCCACAGCAGAAATCGGATTGGCCGTTATGGCTACAACCTTTAGCCTGGTAGTAATCTTCGTTCCTGTTTCTTTCATGTCCAGCATTTCAGGCCGGTTCCTGTTTCAATTCGGCATCACAGCTGCGGTTGCGGTGTTAGTAAGTTTGCTTGTTTCATTCACGCTCACACCCATGATGAGCGCTCGTTTGCTAAGAGCGGAAGACGCAGGCCATGGATCAGCGAAAAGTCGTACAGGTTTTTATGCATGGCTTGACAGACGTTACACAGCACTTCTCAAATATTCAATGCTTCATCGAATGTTGATCGCAGGAATTGCGATTGCTGTCATTCTTTCATCGATTCCTCTGTATCAGCTTGTGCAGCAAGACTACATTCCAAGCAATGTTGATGAAGCCGAGTTCGATATCAATATAACTGCACCGGAAGGAGCAAGTCTTGCGGCCATGGATGATGCGATGCGTTCCATCGAAAAGGATCTTGCAGATGTTCGCGGCATCAGACTTGTTTTGACAGAAGTAGGAGGCAGTTTTCTGGGAAATGTGAACGCAGGACGTGCCTATGTCCGGATTGCTCCCCATGAAGAGCGCATCTTCAGCATCGGTCGATTCATAAAAGGCATATTCACATTGAAACCGCTCTCTGCTTTTCAAAACAATTATTCGCAGCGTGAAGTGATGCAAGAAGTTCGCCAGAAACTACTGAAGTATAAAGATCTCAGAGGATCGGTTCGAAATGCTCCATCATTTAACATTGGAGGTGGAAACTACGATATCGATTTTGTTTTAAGAGGCCCGGATCTTGTAAGCACTCGCTGCTTATGCCGAAAAACTGCGCGTGAAAGCTCCTGATCTGGGAGTCGTAGATGCAGATACAACTCTAAAATTGGATAAGCCGGAACTCCGGGTTGAAATCGATCGTGCACGCGCTGCAGATTTGAACGTTGATACATCGGACATTGCAAATGCTTTGCGCATCATGGTGGGTGGAGATCAAGAAGTTTCCCGTTATTATGACCCTTCTGTGAATGAGAACTATGATGTTCAACTTCGGTTGAGCGAAAGAGACCGAAATGATCCTGAAGTGATTTCCAGATTGTATGTGCCTCGTGGGGATGGAGGACTAGTTCGTTTGGACAATGTTGTAAGCATTGTGCATGCCGATAGCGCCTCACGAATTGACAGACTTGATCGACAACGTCAAGTCAGCTTACGTGGATCTGTCGGACCTGGATATGCTCTTGCCGATCGTTTGAAAGTGTTGAGTGAAGAGGCTGCAGAAAATGAACTTGCCGCCCGCATACTCAACGTATGTTTCCGGCCGAGGCCGTGAATTGGAACGAACTTTTTCAGAATTTATCTGGGCATTTTTGCTTTCGATCATTTTCATGTACATGATTCTTGCATCACAATTTGAAAGCACGGTTCATCCTTTAACAATCCTGATTTCACTGCCACTGTCCATTCCATTTGCATTATTTTCACTGTGGATTACGAACAATTCTTTGAACTTGTATTCAGCGCTGGGCGTTCTGGTGTTGTTTGGTGTTGTGAAAAAGAACGCAATTTTGCAGATCGATCACATGAATCAGCTCAGGCAAAAAGGAATAGAGCGTGAGACTGCAATCATCCAGGCAAATCGTGACAGACTTCGTCCAATCTTAATGACAACGTTGGCGCTAGTTGCGGGTATGCTTCCACTGGCTTTGGGAACAGGACCAGGAGCTGAAGAGCGTCGCGCGATCGCTGTTGTTGTTATCGGTGGGCAGACTTTATGCCTGTTATTAACATTGATTGTTACACCGGTCGTGTATTCACTTTTTGATGACGCATCAGAACAAAAGTTTTGGAAGAAAATTACAGAGTGGCGTCCACGCATTCACCGGCCCGCAACTTTCGAATTGGATCCACATACGCATCAGTCTGTCGCAAAAAAGACAAATTAAGTCGGCGTCCTCGGCGTTAAAAAGGTTCCTTCAAATTAGCCAGACATTCATAAAGCTGTCAGCACCGATTTTGGCAAAGAGAAAGTTTTAGCCTTACTGCATGGACTTGACGATTCGTGTTGCTTGAGTCCTGCGAATCTTTTCATCACAAGCCATCTTAATCCAACCTTGCCTTGTAATTCCGATTCGTCTGCATTCAGCGTCGATAGTTTTGAGTAATTCCAAAGGGAAATCAATATTTACGCGCTGTTTTGCAGTATGTTGAGCTGTGAAATACTTTGATACGTCTTGGCCACGCTGTGCTTTTTCAGCAATATCTTCTATGTCTTGAAGTTTTGTTTTAGCGAGTTTCTTTTTCATAGGTATCTCTTTCTTGTTTTGTCGATTTCCAAGCTGTTACAACCCAGATAAAATCACCAACATAATCTTCCCGATACTCAACAATGAAGGTTGTAAATTTTCCAGCGGCGAAACCAATTATTCGGTATTGCTCCGGATTCTCCGAACGTTGATCCTCGATATATGGTAAATAAAGCAAATCTTCCAAATCAGCAAAGTCGATATGGCGTTTTCCTAACACTTGCTGTCGTTTACTTTCTTCCCATCTTATCCTCATCTGGTAGAAATTATACCGTTTTTATACCATTCTGTCATAGGGTTCTTTTTGTTTATAGGCGACAGGAGTGGGCCCTTCAAATAATCTCGCGAATACCAGGCCATTCCATCCACAGATCGGTAAGCACTTTTGATTTATGAGCAGCGTGTTCTGTGTGTTTCAGCCTGAAGAAAACTGCGTATCTGATATAGGGCGATACATTAATCGCGACTGTATGCGCAAGCTGATAGTGGCATAAGATTACATCTCCGGCTTTTCCGATTATCTGATGCGCATCCTGGGGCTTTAAAGGTGGGAGTTCATCTTTGATTGAATCAATACCATGCTTCTGGAAATACGCTTCAAGAAGATGATGGGACTCAGGCCAAACCGTGAAATTTCCCCAATATTCATTCGGTACATCACTCAACAAGACACCCACAAGCATTGTAAAAGTTTCTAAAGTCCCTTTTTGAACTTTATTACCAGGGCTGTACATCCCATCGATATGAGGAAACATTTTTCCGGGTGTTTCCATTACAGGAAAACGTAAAGCTATCTGACCCTTCCCCCAAAGTTGTACTTTGTTTTTTCCAATCAACGATTGTACCGCCGACCAAACCGGCGCCTCATAAAGCAGATCCAATATCGGCGGTTGTCCGAGAAGCTCCGGACAAAACGATAGTGATCTGAACTCTTTTATGTCCTCTTTATTCATGCCTTCACCAACAGAATGGTTGATGGCACGCAAAGAAACATTTATTTTTTTCTGTGGGACCAAATCTCGTCAGAACTACAAATCCCTTTCTGCAGGATTTCACTTTTTCTGCGCTCGAGTTAGTTCCATAACCGCAAAGACTCAAAGTTTTCATTTTTTATTTTTAGTTTTATTTAATATAATCACGTAACTTTTATGAAAAAAGAATCCATTCTTGTTCTTGATTTCGGCGGTCAGTACACACAACTAATCGCCCGCCGGATTCGTGAATTGAATGTATATTCCGAAATTGTTCCGCATACAATCACCCCTGAAGAAATTCGAGAACGAAATGCGAAGGGAATTGTTTTTTCGGGTGGTCCGGCTTCGGTTTACGAGAATGGCGCATTTCATAGCGATCCTTCACTTTTGAAAATGGAATTGCCTGTGCTTGGTATTTGTTATGGAATGCAATTAATTACATACCAACTCGGCGGTAAAGTCGCCGGTGCCGAACGAAAAGAATATGGCCCGGCAACCATTGAAGTCAAAAATGATCCGCTTTTTCAAGGTCTCGAATCTCATCAAGATGTTTGGATGAGTCACGGAGATCGAATTCTGGAGAGTCCGCATGGATTTAAGTCGATTGCGGCAACGGCCAATTCACCTGTCGCAGCAATTTGTGATGAACGCGGCATTCTCTATGGAATTCAGTTCCATCCTGAAGTTGTCCATACAAAACATGGTAAAGAAATTTTGCGGAATTTCGTATTTGAAATTTGCGGCTGCAAAGGAGATTGGACTCCTGCTTCATTTATAGAAGAGACCTGTGATGCTGTTCGTGAGAAGGTGAAAAAAGGCAAAATCTTATGTGCTTTAAGCGGCGGAGTCGACAGCACCGTCATGGCATTTTTATTAAAGAAAGCCGCCGGTGACGCATTAGTGCCAGTCTTCATTGATAACGGTTTGTTGCGGCTCAATGAAGGCGAGCAGGTTACCAAACGGCTGCAAGCTGCCGGATTAAATGTTCGATACTACGATGCCTCCGAATATTTCCTTTCACGATTAGAAAACGTTGAGAATCCCGAAGATAAACGCAAAATCATCGGACGTGCCTTCGTGGAAATATTCGAAAAAATTGCAGCAGAAACTGATGGAATTCATTATCTTGCTCAAGGAACATTGTACCCGGACGTAATTGAAAGCGGCGGATTTAGAGGCACAGCACAAGTCATCAAAACACATCACAATTTAATAGATGTGATTAAGAAAATGAAGCTTGAATTAATTGAACCGTTCCGTGAAATCTTCAAAGATGAAGTGCGACGGATCGGCCTGGAAATGGGTTTACCTGATGAAATTTTATATCGACAGCCGTTCCCTGGACCCGGCTTGGCTGTACGCTTGCTAGGACCGATCACTCGCGATCGTTTAGATCTGCTTCAAAAAGCGGATGCAGTCGTAAAAGAAGAAATCGTGAAAGCCGGTTTATATCGGCAATTATGGCAATCTTTTGCAGTGCTGCTTCCAGTGCGAAGTGTTGGAGTGATGGGAGACAATCGAACGTATAGCAATGTAGTTGCATTGCGTGCAGTTCAGAGTCAGGATGGAATGACAGCCGATTGGGTGCGTTTGCCATATGATGTACTGGCAACAATTTCCAGCCGCATTGTGAATGAAATTCCCGGAATCAACCGTGTGGTATATGACATCACATCAAAACCACCCGGTACAATTGAATGGGAATAAGTTAACCGCAAAGACACAAAGAGAGATAGAGATTGGATTACACTCACCTTCACCTTCATTCTGATTACAGCTTGCTAGATGGCGCCTGCAAAATTGAACGCTTGATTGATAAGGTCGCATCTCTAGGTATGACATCTGTCGCCGTCACCGATCATGGCAACATGTTTGGTGCTGTTGAATTTCATGATCTCGCAATCAAGAAAGGCGTTAAACCGATTATTGGCTGCGAAATGTATGTTGCACCCGTGTCGCGTTTTGATAAAACCGGAAAGCCAAGTGATACGGAAGAAAACAATTATCATCTTGTGGTCCTTGCCGAAAATAACGAGGGATATCACAATCTTCTAAAGCTAGTATCGAAAGCGAATTTAGAAGGCTATTACTACAAACCCCGCGTCGATAAAGAATTACTTGCAGAGCACAGCAAAGGTCTCGTTGTACTCAGCGCATGCTTGAGCGGTGAAGTTGCGGTGAATCTTCTTGCCGGCAACGTCAAAAATGCGATGAAGGTTGCCGGTCAATATCAAGAAATATTTGGTGTCGGAAATTATTTTCTTGAAATTCAGGATCACGGATTAGCCGATCAAACCAGAATTAATACAAGCCTCTTAGAAATGTCTTCCAAGCTTGAGATTCCGTTGGTGGCAACCAACGATTCTCACTACATCAATAAAGAAGATCATCGCGCGCATGACATCCTGCTTTGCATTCAAACGAACCGGACGATTAATGAACAAAACCGGATGAAGTTTGGTTCCGAAGGTTTTTACATTAAGTCGCCCGAAGAAATGGCGCGTGTCTTTAAAGATCTGCCACAAGCCTTAATGACAGCCGCTGAGATCGGGAAACGATGTCATGTAGATCTTCGCAGCACTGGCTATCATCTGCCCTTGTTTCCCGTACCAGAAGGCTTGTCACTCTCGGATTATTTCGAACACACAGTTCGCGATGGATTTGAATTTCGAAAAGCTGAATTGGCAAAAACCTCTGCCGCAAATAAATTGCGGCATGCAATCTGGGAATATGAGCAACGTTTGATCTATCGAAATCAACATGATCAAGCAAATGGGGTTCGAAGGCTATTTCATGATCGTCTGGGACTTCATTAAGTATGCAAAAGAGCATGGCATTCCCGTTGGACCTGGACGCGGTTCGGCTGCAGGATCATTAGTCGCCTATTGTCTGCAAATTACCGACATCGATCCATTACAATACGATCTCATCTTTGAACGCTTTTTGAATCCGGAACGCATTAGCATGCCTGATATCGATATCGACTTCTGCGGAAGACGCCGTGGCGAAGTGATCGATTACGTTACGCAAAGATACGGCCGCGAAAACGTCGCTCAAATCATAACCTTCAACACACTTGCAGCACGTGTTGTGACGCGAGATGTTGGGCGCGCGATGGAATATCCATATACACAATGTGACCGCATTGCGAAAATGATTCCAAACGAACTGCATATCAATCTCGAATCTGCCATTCATAACACACCTCAACTTCAAGATGCCATGAAAGATGAAAAAGTATTGGATTGGATGGATACAGCACGAAAACTAGAAGGCCTTGTGCGCAATGCATCGATCCATGCCGGTGGTGTTGTGATCGCTCCAAAACCTCTGATGGAGCTTGTTCCATTATTCCGCAGCAAGGAAGATGTCATCACAACTCAATACGACATGAAAGTCCTTGAGCGGCTCGGACTTCTCAAAATGGATTTTCTGGGCGTTGCAACCTTCACAATCATCGATGACGCTCTGCAGCTCATCCGTGAAATCACAGGCCAGGAAATAAAAATCCTCGATATTCCTTTAGACGATCCGAAGGTTTATCAAATTTTTACGGAAGGTAAAACAAACGGAGTGTTCCAGTTTGAAAGTTCGGGAATGAAAAATCTTCTACGGAAGTTTAAGCCCGAACGTTTTGAAGACTTAATCATGCTGAATGCCCTCTTCAGGCCTGGCCCAATGCAAATGCTTGAAGATTGTATTGCTCGAAAACACGGCAAAGTGCGAATTCAATATTTACTTCCAGAACTTGAACCGATCCTGAAAGAAACATACGGAATCATTGTGTACCAGGAACAGGTTATGCAAATTGCCAGCAAAATTGGCGGATTCAGCCTGGGTGAAGCCGATCTTCTTCGCCGCGCAATGGGAAAAAAGAAGATGGATGTAATGCAAGCTCAACGCGCAAAGTTCATAAAAGGAGCTGCGGAAAGAAACCTCAATACAGCAAAAGCAGGCGAGTTGTTCGATTTAATGGAAAAGTTTGCCCAATATGGATTTAACAAGTCGCATTCAACAGCCTATGCACTCGTCGCATATCAAACTGCATATTTGAAAACATATTATCCACTTCCTTTCATTGCAGCACTTCTATCGAGCCAGATTGAAAAGCGCCAGGAAATCGTGAAGTACTTTAACGAATGCCGGCTAATGGGCATCAAAATCCTTCCACCTGATATTAATGATAGCGGGGAAAAATTTTCGGTTGAGCAAGATGCAGTTCGATTTGGGCTTGCTGCAGTAAAAAATGTAGGGAGTTCAGCAATTCAATCCATTATTAGAGCGCGTTCCACTGCATCCTTCCGATCACTCGAAGAATTTTATGAACGTGTAGATTCACGCACAGTAAATAAACGTGTAGTTGAAAGTTTGATTCGTTGCGGCGCAATGGATGGTTTCAAAGCTCCACGAAAAGGGATGTCTCAACAATTGGATCGCATTCTTGAAAATATTGCGAGAAAGGAAAGGAATGCAAATCAGGCTTTCCTGTTTGATATGGATGATATCGGTTCAGGCTCAGCCGTAAATTATGGAATTGATGATTTTGATCCACAAGAAAAGCTGGCTCATGAAAAAGAAACTCTGGGGTTCTACATTTCCGGACATCCACTGCATAAATATCGCGAGACACTTGACACATTTACGACTTCAATCGAATCGATTGATAACACATGGGACGGCCGTGAAGCCCTTGTTGGTGGAATCGTAGGTCATATCAAACAGGTTAGAACCCGCAAAGGGGATCTCATGGCATATGTTGAACTCGAAGATCTAACTGGAATGATTGAGACCATTATTTTCCCTGAACTCTATAAGAATAATATGATGTTTATAGAAGAAGAGGCGGAATTGGTAGTGAAAGGCCGATTAGATTTAAAAGAAGACTCAATGAACCTGATTGCGTCCGATATTATTCTCTTAAAAGATGCCAGAGAAAAGCTCTCGCAGCAGCTTAAGATCAATGTTTATCTTCCAGGTATGGAAAATGAAAAGATTGAGCGGCTCAGGAATATAGTTGAGCAGCATCGCGGTGAATGTAACCTTACTTTTATTCTCAAAAAGCCTGAATTTGTCGCAAATCTGCAGGCAGGTCCAACTTTCCGGATATCTCCTACGCGTGAATTTCTGTTTGCACTCGAGGAGCTTCTGGGACCTGGCTGTTTTGAGTTCTAAACGTCCCCCCTCTCAGTTGATGTAAAATAGGTTGAAACCGCAGAGAACGCAGATCTACTCGGCGTTTTCTGCGGTTTCTTAATCTATGGGTAATTATAATTTTGAAGCTCCAATTGTCGATTTGCTCAAAGAAATCGAGCAACTTAGCATTTTTTCCGACAGACCCGACACGGCTGAGCGTCTAGAAAAGCTTAAGACTAAGCTTGCCCGATTTAGACGTGAAATCTATTCAAATCTAAATCCCTGGGAAATTACAATGGTCGCGCGCCATCCGCAGCGTCCTCATACGTTGGATTATCTTCAGCGGCTCTTTCCCGATTTCATGGAACTTCATGGTGATCGACGTTTTGCGGATGATCATGCAATTGTCGGTGGATTCGCAACGTTTCAGGATCAAACTGTCATGGTGATCGGACATCAAAAAGGGCGCGATTCTAAGCAACGGATTATCAGAAACTTCGGAATGGCAAATCCTGAAGGGTATCGTAAGGCATTACGACTTATGAAACTGGCAGAAAAATACAAAAAACCTGTGGTTACGTTCATTGATACTCCCGGAGCATATCCAGGAATCGGCGCCGAAGAACGTGGACAATCAGAAGCAATCGCACTGAATCTGCGTGAAATGGCACGTTTAAAAATCCCTTCAGTCGCCGTTGTGATCGGTGAAGGCGGAAGCGGCGGTGCGCTGGCGCTCGGAGTTACAGATCGTGTGCTCATGCTACAGTATTCCATCTATTCAGTAATTTCGCCCGAAGGGTGCGCATCCATCTTATGGAAGGATGCAGGGAAAGCGGAAGAAGCTGCACACAATCTTCACCTGACAGCTATCGATTTGAAAAATCTGGGTTTAATCGATGAAATTATTCCTGAACCACTTGGTGCCGCTCATGCAGATTATGATCAAGCCGCCAGTCTGATTCAGCAAAGTTTAAGCAGACATTTAAATGAAGTGAGCGTTTTGCCGTGGAACGATCGAACTCATATACGATACGAAAAATTTCGTAAAATGGGCTACTACCAGGAAAGCTAAAACTAACCACAAAGACGCAAAGTTCTGGCAATGTTTTTGCTGAGAGGATGTTTCAAATGAAGCCTTTACGAGTTGCTTTGTTATATGGTGGCAGATCAGGAGAACATGAAATCTCAGTCCGATCTGCACGGTCGATTCATGCTGTGTTGAGAAAGACACACAGTGTGTTTCCAATTTTCATTGATAAACAAGGGTTTTGGTGGCGAGTTGACGAACATACTGAATCCCTGCCTAACACAGTAAAGACGCAAGAACGTGTCTTTTTGTATCCTGGTATAGATCGTCCGGCTCTGAGCACATTAAAAGCTCAACTTCAGATCGATATCGCATTTCCAATTCTTCATGGAACGTTTGGTGAAGACGGAATTATTCAGGGACTTCTTGAAAGTACCGGGATTCCATATGTTGGAGCGAATGTCTCTGCCTCGGCTGCAGGAATGGATAAAACCATAATGAAGGCGCTTTTCGTGCAAAATGATTTGCCTGTTGCAGCTTACGTGTGGTTTTACAGAAGTGACTGGAAACAATCTCCCGAGAACTGCATCAATACAATTGAAAAAAGTTTAACCTACCCGGTTTTTACAAAACCTGTCAACCTTGGATCGAGTGTAGGAATTACAAAAGCTCATAACCGTGAAGAACTGAATGGGGCAATTCAAGATGCTGCACGTTATGATTCAAAAATCATTGTTGAGCAAGGGATTGATGCGAGAGAAATTGAATGCTCTGTATTGGGCAACGAACAACCGAAAGCATCACTGCCAGGCGAAATCGCGCCGAAAAGAGAATTCTACGATTATGTTGCCAAATATATTGAAGACAGCACTGAATTATTTGTTCCGGCGAAGTTAAGTGAAGAACAAATCGCAAAAGTACAAGAACTATCGATCCGTTCCTTTCGCGCAATTGGTTGCTCAGGAATGGGTCGTGTCGATTTATTTCTGGAACGAGGCACTGGTAAGTTTTATCTGAATGAAATTAATACGATTCCAGGATTTACAAATATAAGCATGTATCCGAAGCTCTGGGAAGTGAGCGGTCTTTCATTCGCAGAGTTGCTCGATCGTTTATTGGAGCTTGGTCTAGAACGACATCAAGAACAGTCTTCTAATGAAACTTCATTCGGCTTGATCGAGAATCCGTAATTCTTTGGGCGGGTCTTAGACCCGCCCCTACATCTTTGCATAACAAACTACTTACCCTCAAGGTCATACGTTATTCAAAGATTGCTACAAACTTTTTACCACAAAGACACAAAGGATTGTTAGTGCCAGCGGGTGGAGATTGCCTCGGCACGATCCTGAAGAGTTGCAAATAGTTTTACATCGCCAAAATCATCAAAACGTCCATGCCGCATTAAATGGAGACTCCTCTGGGTAATGTAGTCAAAATTTATTTTAAAATCCTTTCGATCCTGATTTGCAAACATCGTTTTCAATAGATTCAACTGTTGTTCCAGAGGATCCTTTGAAACTGCTATTTTTTGTGCTGCAACGACTGATGTTCCGGAACCTGAACGTGCCGGTTTGGGAAGTGGTGCAAATTCTTTTTTAAGTTCTGCCATCCATTGATTCAGCATAGTCAATTCCATTTTTCGAGCATCTGGTTTCTGAGCAGCTTCTGCCGGTTGCTGAAGTAATAGTGGAATACGTTGGGTGGCTGATTTTAAAAACCGATCGTCCTCTATGATCCAACCGAGGTTGATCATCTTTAAATGGGGCGAAATTGCATCATGAATCGATTTTGTAAAAGGTCTAATAATTTTTTCAACGCTGTCGGTGACGCTATTGAACCGATTCAGGACGTAATAGATTTTGAAATCACGAATTACATTTCCAAGCATGGCAAGAACTGTTTCATTGTCTATTTCAACCTGCAAAAGAGAAAGGAATTCCTCTAAGTTTTGTTCTTTCGCCTCATAGATGTCTTCCATCGATTCAATGTGATGCAAGTATTTTGCAATTTGATGCTGCGAGATTCCGCTGCGTAATAAAAATGATTCGTAGTTAAAAAGTGCTTTTAGTTTGCGCAAAATTAAATGCTTTACCATTTCAGAAGCAGCATAGATTGCCGATGGCACCAACGGCGTAAATACGATCACCCCTGTATTTGCATGTGGCAGGAAGTCCAGAACGCGTGCATCGACCCCCGCTTTTAAATCAAGCACGATATAGTCGGCTTGAAGAGAGTTAATTGCCCGGATCAAGCGTCCTTTTTGGAACTCATCAAAGTTCATTAAGTCTTCGATCAATCCTTTGGGCGAGGCGATGAATCCAAAATTGCTATAACGCTGCTGAGGATCCAGACGAGAATTCAGTGGTGTAATGCAATCTTGAAGCGGAACATTTTTTCGGAAGAAATGATAAAGGTCGTTTGGAACGGGAACGTCGATACTATTTCGAACGCTGGATGTGCCAAAATCAAGATCGATCAGGATTGTGCGCCCGAAACGGGCGAGAACGAGAGCGTAGTGGATTGCGAACGTCGTTTTTCCAACGCCACCTTTTCCGGATGATACCGGTATGATGCGAGCCATCTCTCAGATCTGAGTTCCCCCGCTCAAAGTCATTCATGGAGCTGGACTTTGCGCTTCGGATCGAATTGTATCACACGTGAGAGGCGTTCAAAATGCGTTCCTTTCCAATAGATTCGATTGCATTGCCTGCAGCGAAAGAATTGCTGCTGAGTTCGATATACAAATGGAGGAACCAGATGGCTGACCTTTTCCTTTGAGATTCGCAGAATAGGGTGATTGCAAATCAGGCAGCGAGGGCTGGCATTTCGCAGCGGAAATTGATCCTGAATTTCTTGGAGTTGATTTTCTGCGCCTGTAGTTTCAACGAAATATATCTTTCTTTTTGCAGCACGCGTTGCAAGTTCGCGGTCTCGCGTTAAAAGCATTCTATAGCGGGCGCGGTTGAACAGGAAATCGTCGGTCGCTTTTGAATCGTATTCAACGTCATACCCTGCAAAACGCATAAAGCGTGCAAGACGGCCCAACATAGCGTCTGCTACGAATTTCATTTTTTTTACCGCTAAGGCACAGAGATTAGCGCCAATTTTATGGATGTTGTGTTATCACCAACATAAGTCCAGGCAACGATTACGCCGTTTCCCCATGCTGCGAGTCTCGGAAAACCGCTAGCCCGCGCTGAAGATGAAGGAGCAACAACAATAGAACGCTCGGCCTTTTCGCCAATAAATTTTCGAACCATAATATCCGCGCCGCTTCCGCTCTTGTTTTCCAGCCAGGTTACGAATGCATTTCCGTTTTGAGTCCATTTCACATCAACACGGCCGCCTGGATTTCCGCTGTCGATCCGGATCGGTGTTCCGAATGTCGCACCGGCATTTGATGAAAAGCTTACATATACTTGCGGCTTATCTCCGGAGGCTGTAAACCATGTAGCGGCAACATTTTTTCCGTTTGCAGCGACTGCCGGACCATTCACAGGACATGCTGCAATTTTCCATTGATCAGAATGCACACTCGTGGGGGAAGTCCACTTACCACCTTCACGCCGTACGTACGAGATATCGCGAACTTCAGTATCCGATCGGTCCCGATACATTACGATTGGACCTTGATCGGTAATTGCTGCCGCTGTCTGACAGCAATCACAAACACGGGCGTCTAATACAGACTCAGATTGAAATGCGCCATTCGAATAAATTGAACTCATAAGCTGCATTTCATTTCCCATTGAATGTGTGTCACTTTGATTAAACTTTCGTGAATCCAGCCAGATCGCTTCAAAACCACCGGCCGGCGCAGGAATCAAAGAAACAAATCCATGCTCTCCTTGCACTCCGTCACGATGCGGACAAATCCCCTTGCTCCACGTCTTTCCATCGTCTTTTGAAACACTGATCATGACATCGTATGCATATTTCCCTTTTCCACTCTGTTGTAACCAATGTGCAGCGAGCATGCCCCCATCTAGAGCCAGCAAAGACGGAAAATCAGCCCAATTAACAAAGAATGGAATGTCGGATGCAATTACAGATGGCTGACTCCAACTCTTGCCATCATATTTTGAAAACTTCAGCGCATGACCATTCGATGTTTTTTCGAGCCAGGTCATATACAAGCTTTTTTCTGACGCAAATAGAAAAGGAGTCTGACTGTCTTTTCCAGAAGGAGAAGAAATCTCGTGGATAGTGGCGTGTAAAAAACCTGTAAAGAGAAAAAAGATCAGGCTTGCAATTGCGAATTGTTTCATTCAAAAAACGAAAGCTATTCTACAGTCCAGGTATCGCCAGCGTTGAACAATTTTTCCAGATCTCCCTTCCCGTGCATTTCAATTGATCTTTGAACTTGAGCTTCCATCAATTGATCGTAAGTTGGTTTAAGGATACTGCGGAACACTCCAACTGGCACAGGAAAATGTGGAAATTCGAGTCCTGAAACAAGATAAGACATGACAGGACTTGGATCTTCTTCATTATAGACAAGCAGGTCTGCTTCGCTAACGCCGTTACCTAAAGTTACGACTTCAAGGTCTGTTCCATTCAACCTTAGCCCCTTATCGTGATTCTTACCGAATACGAGTGGTTTGCCATGTTGAACGTAAACGACACGGTCATCGCGAACGTCTTTATCAGTAAATCCTTTGAACGCACCATCATTGAAGATGTTGCAATTCTGAAATACTTCAACGAATGCCGTTCCTTTGTGTTTTGCAGCACGGACTAAAATCTCTTGAAGATGTTTTGTGTCGATATCGAAAGAGCGAGCGACAAATGTAGCTTCGGCAGCAATTGCAAGATGAAGTGGATTCACCGGATAGTCAATCGAACCCATTGGTGTTGATTTTGTTTTTTTGCCGAATTCGGAAGTCGGAGAATATTGCCCTTTTGTTAAACCGTAAATCCGGTTGTTAAAAAGGATGATCTTGAGATCCACGTTTCGCCGGATACAGTGGATTAAATGGTTTCCACCGATGCTTAAGCCATCGCCGTCACCGGTAACAACCCACACGTATAAATCTGGACGGCTTGCTTTAACTCCGGTTGCAATCGCGGGAGCGCGGCCATGAATGCTGTGAAAGCCGTATGTGTTCACATAATACGGAAAGCGGCTTGAACAACCGATTCCGGAGACAAACACGAAATTTTCGCGAGGCACATCAAGCTCCGGAAGTACTTTCTGGGTTTGAGCCAGAATTGAATAATCACCACAACCAGGACACCAACGAATTTCCTGATCGGATTCAAAATCTTTTCGGGTTAATGGCTGCGGCGCAGCTGTCGTACTCATATTTATTTCTCCAGTGTTTCTTCGATCTGATCGATAATTTCAGAAATTTTGAATGGCTTGCCTTTGACTTTAGTAAAACTGATTGCAGGCACAAGGAATTTTGCACGCAATAACAGTGCAAGTTGGCCGAGATTCAATTCAGGAATCAGAATCTTTTCGAACCTTCCAAGAATATCTCCAAGATTTTTTGGGAACGGATTCAAATGACGTAAATGGATACTTGAAACGGAGAGATTCCTTCCACGACATTCTTCAACTGCTGCAGTCAGAGCGCCATAAGTTCCTCCCCAACCAACAACCAGAACTTCGCCTTCACGTTCACCGAGCACTTCGATATCCGGAATATCGTTTGCAATCCTGGCAATCTTTTCAGCTCGCAATCGAACCATAAGATCGTGATTTTCAGGATCATAACTTACATTTCCCGTTATGTTTTGCTTTTCCAATCCGCCAATCCGATGCTCAAGACCAGGAGTTCCAGGAATTGCCCACGGACGTGCTAACGTTTGTTCATCACGTGAATATGGAAAAAATCCTTCGGGGTCAGTGCGGAAATTCACTTCAATCTTGGGCAGATTCTCCACTATTGGAATTTGCCATGGCTCCGAACCATTCGCGAGATATCCATCAGAAAGATAGAGAACGGGGGTCATATACTTAATTGCAATCCGCCATGCTTCAATCGCCATCGTGAAACAATCGCTTGGAGTTGAAGGCGCGACAATTGCGACAGGTGATTCGCTATTGCGTCCATACATCGCTTGCAGAAGATCAGCTTGTTCTGTCTTGGTTGGAAGACCTGTGCTTGGACCGCCTCGCTGAACGTCAACAACAACAACCGGAAGTTCCGTCATCACAGCAAGATTCAACCCTTCCGATTTCAAACACAATCCAGGACCGCTCGTTCCAGTCAATCCCAAGTAACCGGAGAATGAAGCGCCTATTGCAGCTCCCATTGCAGCAATTTCATCTTCCGCCTGGAAACTTTTTACACCGAAGTTTTGATGCTTCGATAATTCATGAAGGATGTCACTCGCCGGTGTGATCGGATAACTTGCATAAAATAACGGACGTCCAGCAAGCTGCGATGCTGTAATCAGTCCGATCGCAGTCGCTTCATTGCCTGTAATGTTTCTATATTTACCCGGCGCCAGCTTTGCCTTTTCAACTCGATAATGTGTTGTGAAAAGTTCGGTCGTTTCGCCATAGTAATATCCAGCTTTCAAAGAAAGCGCATTCGCCTTTGCGATTTCCGGCGACTTTTTGAAACGCATATCGATCCAATCCAAAGTGACTTTCATTGGACGATCGTAAAGCCAGTACAAAATTCCAAGGGCAAAGAAATTCTTGCATCGATCTATTTCTTTTTTCGCGAGCGTTGTTTCTGTTAGCGCATTCGCATTCAGACTGGTAATCGGCAAAGAAAATAATCGATAGCCTGAAAGGCTTCCATCTTCGATTGGATTGCCTGTATAACCTGCTTTCTTCAAATTGTTCGCAGAAAATGCGTCCGAATTTACGATCAGGATCCCGCCTGATTCGAGATCCGCAAGATTGACACGGAGCGCTGCTGGGTTCATCGCAACCAGAACGTTCGGTTCATCACCTGGTGTTCGGATGTCGCGGCTGCTGAAATGAAGTTGAAAACCGCTTACGCCAGGAAGCGATCCTGCAGGTGCCCGGATTTCAGCGGGAAAATCAGGTAAAGTACTGATATCATTGCCGAAAACGGCAGAAGTATTCGTAAATTGCGTTCCAGTAACCTGCATTCCGTCGCCAGAGTCCCCAGCAAACCGGATCGTTACTTCCTGTAGGTCTTTCTTTTCCTTTACAGACATTCAGAGATTCTCCAGAAATGATTTTATATGTTCACAGACTGGATGGGCATCCAGATTTCTGCTTACATAAGTATAACTCAAATATGGAGTTCTCGCCCCGACGGATCAGGGTAAAGGCATCAGAATTTCCCCGCTTTTTTCGAAGCCAAGCTATACGCTGGGAGCGGCCGACAGCAGATGTAAAACCTCTCGAGAGATAAGACGTCAAAAGTCTCTCTAACTTAAGTTAGAGACTGCAGCCAACCACTGGCCTAGTTCAAATCAATACTCAGGATACAGGTGTGCGAAGTCAGGACGGCATATTCTAGTGCTCGATCAAACACCTGGAGGATTCCGATGGTAAGTAAAGTCAATGGCGGCACGGCAGCAGCGGTTATGCCGCAAACCGCAGAAGACGTTTCAAAACCGAAAGAAACAGAAACAATGAAGCAGACTCCGCCCGTTGTGGAAACACCTGCAGCACCGCGAACGGATGGCGCATCGCAAAAAGCTGAACATTCCATGGCCGAACAAGCTCAAGCGAAGGAACTTCAACAAAAAATTGATGGAAAAGCACCAGAAAAAACAGCTCAACCAGAGACCACCTTTAATGCGCCTTTAAAACCAGGCAGCAAAGGTGAAGAAGTTGAGACGTTGCAAAAAGATCTCAATGGATGGCGCGGCGATCAAAAGTTACCGGCAATTCAGCAAGATGGTAAATATGGACCTGAAACAGCTGGCGCAGTTCGCGATTTCCAAAAACTGAATGCAATGAATGCAGATGGTGTCGCAAGCCCTGCCGTTCAAGAGCGATTGAAACTCGAACAGGATCCTAACTTCAAGAAATTAACACCCGAAGCTCAATTGCAATACGGTGAACAACTCAATCATGTAGGAAATAGTGAGGAAGGCCGGAAGCATTTGAAAGAGGTTGCAACGAATCCAGATCTTCAAAAATTGTCTTCGGATGCACAACAAGATGCACTCAGAGCCTACGGAAAAAATCCAGGTGAAGCACAAGGCGTTCTTGTAAATGACATGGTTTCCAATAAGAAATTGGATGATGCCACGAAAAGCAAAATGTTGGAGCTGGCAGCAGCAAAAGGAAAGAGTCCTGAATTCATGGCCGATTTACATGGCCTAAGTAACAATCCAAAATTCGAAAAACTTTCGCCGGAAGAGCGCCAAAAAACTTTGAATGTTTACGGGACAGCAACTCCGGAAGGCAGAACCGCGCTGAATGGATTGCTTGATAAAGAAATCAATGGGAAATCCGCCCTATTAGATAAAGCGAAAGACGGCACAACTGCACTCGATAACTTAGATCGTTTTGCAAATTCAAATCTCGATAAGCGGCTGACTTCCTTTGGAAAACCGGAAGATAAATCAAAAGTACTCTCCGGTTTATTGCAAGAAATGAATGCGCCTGCACAAACGATCAATCAAGGCGATCGCGGCACATGTACGGTGACAAGCATGACACACCGAGTTGCCGATAAAAATCCCGGCGAATATTCGCGCCTTGTCACGGATCTTGCAACGAAAGGTGAAGCCAAACTAACAAATGGCGACACAATCAAGCCGCCTGCTGATGGATTCATGGAAGATCGTGGCGGTAGAACGGCAAGTGAACGTTTGCTTCAATCAGCGTTGATGAATTATGCGCGTCCCGGAGAAGGCTATCAAAACTGGAATCCTGGAAAAGATGGAAAGCGGGGTACGCCTGATGATGGCTTTGCGGATCCTACAAATCCATCGTCACGAAGTTTAGATGGATATCCTCCTAACGGTGGTGGCCTTACATATGATGACAACATGAAAGTGCTCAAAGGTCTTCACGGAAAAGATTTCAACCGGCACACAGATGACTTGTTGAATCGCACGAAAAAAGAAATCGATGCCGGACGTGGTCCTGTATTCACTGGCGTTGCATGGGATGGCGGAATGCATGCAGTTGAAATTACAAAAATCGAAAATGGCCGTGTCTATTATCGCAATCCATGGGGACCAGATGGTGTAGGCAAGACAGATGCTGCAGATGTTGCAGGATTGGATCGTAAACCACCGCGTCGTGTAGAAGATGGAGCTAACGGAATTGAATCAATGCGAATGGAAGACTACAACGCGCTTGCGAAAGACATAATCGTGGAAAAACAGTGAGGAAGGTGAACAATGAATAGCAAAGAAATGCTTTTTGTACCATCAGGTGAATTCGAAATGGGACTTTCTCGGGAAACGGCAGACCGCCTTTTCCGTGATTTTTTTCCGCGAGAGGCTGATGTCAATCCATACATCTTGTATCCGGAAGTTCCAGCACATAATGTAAGAGTTCCGGCGTTTCGCATTTCAAAGCATCAGGTAACGAATGCGGAATATAAAGAATTTGTGGATTCCGGCGCATACAGAACGAAGGAATTGTGGAAGGAATTAATCCTGACTTCTGATTTAGACACAGATCTTGTTGGATTTGATCGAATTGAATTATTTGTCGATCAAACTTCACATCTATCCCCTGCGTTGTGGCGCAATTGTAAATTCCCGGAAGGGAAAGATGCACACCCGGTCGAAGGAATTTCCTGGTTTGAAGCATCTGCATACTGCAGATGGAAAAAGTTACGATTGCCAACCGAAGCCGAATGGGAATATTCCGCTCGCGGAAATGATGGCCGGATGTTTCCATGGGGAAATAATCTCGAAGTCATTGATAACTGGGGTGACAAACAAGCTTCAACATCAACACCGGTTGGCGCAATTCCAGAAGATAGAAGCCCTTTTGGTGTGATGGATATGGCACGCAATGTTGCTGAATGGGTTGCAGATTCCTGGGCTCCGTATCCGAATGCACCTTTTGAGCCTTCACGCCGCAGTCGTGAAACACTCGGGATCATTCGCGGTGGAGATTATTCGTCGATCCATTGGCGTATGCGTACAACATATCGCGCACGTCTTTCACGCCTAGATCGGCTCGCAGGAATCGGCTTCCGTACCGCAAGTTAATTTTAATCACCGGGCGGGTCTTAGACCCGCCCCTACGTTCTTGATGTATCCTGTACCCTGGATCATGCATCCGTCACAGGGTCATTCAAAATACGTCTTATTTCTCATCTTCGGTACTTTCTTCATTTATCTTCCTTCCCTTTTCGCAGACTTTGTTTTTGATGATCACTACCTGATCCTGAACAACTTTCATTTGCGATCAGCAAAAGGAATCCTGGAAGGCTTCACCGAAGATTATTACGGCCAGGGAAATCCACAATATTCACTTGGATACTATCGGCCAATTTCTTTGCTAACACATTGGACTGATTGGCAAATCTGGGAACGGACCGCTTTCGGTCATCACCTTACAAGCCTTATGATTCATGTGACAGTTGTGATCGTTCTCTACTTTCTCGTTCTCAAACTTTTCGACAACATCGCCCTCGCACTCTTAACCGCGGCGATTTTTGCTGTTCACCCATCACATGTCAGTTCAGTAACATTCGTTTCCGGACGTGTAGACGCAATTGCTACTCTATTCGCACTCTCTTGTTTACTTGCCTTTACGGTCCGCAAAGTATTGGCGCCTCCGTTATATTTCCTTGCCTTGCTTGCAAAAGAAATCAGCGTAACAACACCAGCATTAATTTTCTGGAAAGAACGCGAAAAAAGCTGGCGCTCCGCTTTCCTTTGGATGATTCCTTTTGCAATCGTACTTGCATCCATCGTTTTGATACGCCACTTCGCGTTGGGTACCGTTGGACCCACCTCTTTCAGTTTTGAAAAGTTCATATCTGGATTGAGCTTGATCCCTTCGTACTTACGATTGATGATCTTGCCTCCGATCGCACTCTATTTGGAACCGCCACCATCTATTCTTCCAGTCTGGCTGACTGTACTTGCGACAATTCTGTTCGGAGCCGGGTTGTGGTTCGTTCAGGACAAAAAGATCCGGTCCTGGTCCTTAATATGGCTTATCACTTTGATTCCGGTGCTCGGTTTCATTCAAATCGAAACTACACTTGACGAGCGATTCTTGTACTTTCCATCGGTTAGTTTTTGCTTGTTGATGGCCGGTTGTCTTATACGATATTTACGAAATAGAAATCATGGTGAGGCACCAAACTCAAAACAAATTTGGACCCTTGCAATCCTGGTGCTGCTTATTTATTCACCGGTGCTGATTGTCCGGCAACTATATTGGCAAAATGATCTTAGCTTATGGAGCGCTGCCGCCGAGACGAATCCGAACGACAGCAAAGTTCTCTTCAGGCTTGGCGTTGCTCATCTTCAAGCAGGTGACCTGGATCAAGCAGAAACAGAGTTCAAAAGTGCACTCTCTCAGCCTAACAAGAACAACACGATTGCCGCAGCTTTGTACGCTCACCTGGCAACAGTAAAACAGGCGAAAAACATTTCTGAAGATGTTGAAAAACTTTACCAGCAAGCACTCGCGATAAACCCTGACTATTACACCGCACACTTCAATCTTGGAATTTTTTATCAGAGATCGGGACAGCTTGAAAAGGCTGCAAACGAATTTAAAGAAGCAATTCGATGCAACTACAACTCACCCCCCGCTCATCGAAACCTTGCTGATGTGCTTCGACAACTTGGACGGCTCGAAGAAGCCAGGAAACACCAAAATATAGCGGAAGAATTTGGATCGTCCGAGTAGACTATAATAAAAGTGCTGAGTGCTGAGCAATGAGTGCTGAGAGCTGATTGCTCTTAACTAGATTGTCGACTCTGTTGTAGGCCGATGGAGAATCAAATTCGAATTCTCGTCGCGGATGACCATCCTGTTGTACGCGACGGTCTTTCTGCAATTATTCAGACTCAACCGGATATGGTTGTTGTGGCTGAAGCCTCGAATGGCCGCGAAGCAGTAGAATCGTATCGCAAGCATCGTCCGGACATTGCACTCCTCGATTTACGGATGCCCGAAATGGATGCAGTGCAAGCCATCATTGCTATCCGCAAAGATTTTCCAAATGCAAAAGTGATCGTACTGACAACATTCCATGCAGATGAGGAAATCTATCGTGTACTTCAAGCCGGAGCACGAGCCTATTTGTTGAAAGATATACCTAGAAAAGAATTGCTCGAAGCAATTCGAGCCGTGCATGCAGGTCACCGAAGGATTCCGCCTGAAGTTGCAGAAAAACTAGCAGCAAGAATTCCGGGAGTTGAATTAACTGCGCGCGAGATGGATGTTCTAAAATTGATTGTTAAAGGAATGAGCAATAAGGAAATTGCCGCAACCCTTCATATTTCAGAGGGAACAGTCAAGAGTTACATCAACATCATATTTACAAAATTGGGTGTCAGTGACAGGACTCAAGCAGCGACTACCGCTCTTCAACGCGGCCTTGTTCATCTGGAAGAATAAGATGAAACCACGAAGATCACGAAGAAGCACGAAGATACAATTGCTGTAGAAACCGACTTCGTGATACTTCGTGAACTTCGTGGTAAGAAACAATATTAAATTGGGAGAACATCCAACGAACCCGAACAAAATAAAAGAAGCTTTACCGTTTTTTGCGCTGTTCAACCTTGCACTGCAATCTTTGTATTCAACCCTTGTAAAAGCGCCAGAGTTTTTTGTTTTCCATGACATAAGGAATACATCACTTCTGCTTTTTGTTTTCTGTCTCAGTTTTCTTGCGCCTCTTTTACTTTTTGTTTTATATCTACTCGCAGGAAAAGTTGGGAAACATTTTCAACAAGGCTATCGTGCTTTTGTTTTTGCTGTTCTGCTCACTTCAATTTTGATGCAAATAGCGCGAGGATTAAGCCCTTCAATTGGAATCCTCGTCATGGTTTGTATCTTTTTTTTCAGTCTGATTCTATTTTCGATTGGGTACAAAAAAGTAATTTCTTCATACTTACTATTTTTGTCTCCGGCGATTCTGATAGTCCCAACATTGCTTCTGCTCAATCCTCAAATCAAAAAACTCTATAGCTCTGAGACGCCCATCAGCACAACAGTTGTTCCGAAAAATCCGGCTCCCCTTATAGTTGTCGTATTTGACGAATTCCCGCTTGTTGCTCTTTTGAATAAAGACTTGAAAATTGATTCTCATCTTTTTCCAAACTTTCACAGCCTTTCTCAAAAAGCTTCCTTCTACCGAAATACAACTACCTCTGCAGATCAAACTACTTATTCGATTCCAACGATGCTTACAGGCCGTTATGCGAATGCTGGAGCGGTCCCGGTTCCCCTGGATTACCCGAATACCCTTTTCACGTTGTTACAAAATTCGTATTCAATGCAAGCAACTGAGTTCGCGACTCAACTCTTTCCGGAAAAGCTCAAAGACCCGCATTCGAAGAGCTCGAGCAATATTGCTGAAATTATTTCTGATTTATCGATCATTTACGGGCATGTGGTGCTTCCATCAGCATTGAGCCGCAATTTACCTTCGATTCAAAACAATTGGGGTAATTTTAAAGTACGACAAAATCAGATTCGCTCTCCCAATCATCGAAACGGAAGAAGAAAAACGTTTGACGATTTTCTGAGTTCGCTTGAATCCGAAAACAAACCAATACTTCGATATCTACATATCCTGTTGCCGCACAGAATTTGGGAATTTCTTCCTTCGGGGCGAACATATGATCCATTTGAAATCGAAAATATCGCACTGGTTCAAACGACATCCTGGGAAAGTGAAACTGTAGTGAAGGAATCGTACCAAAGGCTTTTGCTTCAAGTTCAATTTCTTGATGGATTAATCGGGGAATTAGTTCACAAGTTAAAAGAAGAAAACCTGTATGATTCATCCATGATCGTTTTTGTGGGAGATCACGGACTTGGCTTAACAGAAGGAGCTGAGCTCCGCAAAGTTCAGAAGAAAAATTATCCTGAAATGTTATGGGTGCCTCTATTCATAAAATATCCGGATCAAAAGACTGGACAAATTGTTGACTGGAATACGGAAACGGTCGATATACTTCCAACGATTGCTGAAGTTTTGGATTTTTCGATTCCATGGCAAGTAGATGGATTTTCCTTGGTGAAAAAGGAACCTTCAAGACAAAATAAACGCTCATTTCTTTCAGGCGAAAAAGTCCGAAGGACTTTCTCCTCTGATTTGAAACAAATTCAACGATCAGTTGACCGGAAGATTATCTGGTTCGGAGAAGAGAATTCTGCAAATTTGTTTTATGCAGGTCCGGATCAATGGCTGATTCGCCAACCAGCGACTACAAACATTTCAACCTCCAACGCTCGGATCCAGATTCATAAAAAGGAACGCTTAGGAAATGTTGATCCGGAATCCACCTTCATTCCAGCTTTGTTATCAGGCACAATTGAATCCACAGAGCTTGGTGCAGAAAAAAGGAATATTGCTGTCGCATTAAATGGAACATTCCAATCCACAGGACAAACCCGCCCTTTGCGAAAAAAAGGAATTCATAGTTTTCGCGTGATGTTACCTGAATCAGCATTTGTCAAAGGACACAATGACGTACAAATCTTTTTGCGAAATTCGAATGGCAAATATGTGCTGTTGAAATCTTCAGAGCCAGAGATTGCAAGAGTTGAGACACCATAAATGTTAACCCTCTTCGCAATTCCAAAAGCTTTTCGTGGACACATTAACATCATCCAACGGAACGCTATTCGAAGCTGGACATTACTGCAGCCGCGGCCACGATTGATCCTTTTTGGAAGTGATGAAGGGACTAAAGAGATTGCAGCAGAAATGAATCTTGAACACGTTCCGGAAGTTGCAACAAGTGAATATGGTACTCCGATCATTCAAGATGTTTTTCAAAAAGCGCGAAAAATGTCTACTGATCCGCTGCTCTGTTACATCAATTCCGATATCATTTTGATGGCTGATTTTGTCAAGTCGATTCAACAAACCCAGAACCTGAAGAAACAATTTTTGCTTTGCGGACAAAGGTGGAATCTTGACATTGTAGAACCACTTGATTTTTCAGAAGGCTGGCAGGATCGTTTAAGAAAAGAGATTCAGGCATCTGGAATACTTGAAGAAGCCTGGGCTATCGATTACTTTGTGTTTACTCAAAAAGTCGGAACGCGGATGCCGCCATTTATTATTGGAAGGCCTGCATGGGATAACTGGTTCTTATATTCTGCAAGAGCTGATGGCTATCCGCTCATTGATGCCACGTCTTCGATTTCAATCGTGCATCAAAATCATGATTACAAGCATATTCCAAAAGGAACAGGCAAAACGTGGGATGGTCCGGAAGCAGATCACAACATAAAATTAGCAGGCGCGGCTGCGCGGGAAATTTCACTGAAAGATGCAACACACACTTTGACTTCTGGAGGTTTGAAGCGTCCATTCAATCGAGAAGTCATGATCCGGCAGCTTGATATGATGCCACGCATCAAACCATGGACAACGCCGATCGTGGCAATAATCCGATTTTTGCTTCGTATTACAAAACCTCTTCGTTCGTTAATCATGGCCGGCACCGCTAAGTCTGAATGAAGCCCGACGTTTCCATCATTATTCCAACCTATCAACGATCCGAATTTGTATTAGAAGCGGTACTCTCAGCAGTAAAGCAATCCTATTCCGCGATAGAAGTAATCATCGTTGATGACGGTTCGGATCAGAAAACACTCACTGAAATAGAAGCCATCATAAATCATCCGGATGTTCAAGACCGTGCGCGCCTCATCAAGCAAGATCATGCTGGAGTTTGTATTGCTAGAAATCGAGGTGTGCAGGAAGCTCTAGGCAAATACATTCAATTCCTGGATTCAGATGACTTATTGCATCCCAAAAAAATCGAAGTCTGTAAGGAGGTACTGGATTCTGATCCGGCGGTGGACATGTGCTATAGCCTGGATGAGTATTTCAAAAACATTCCAGGAGACTTCGGAGTTTTATGGAATTCACCATTACCGGAATTTCATCTAGATCGTTTTCTTTGGGACGATCCAGTTTGGCATACAGGCTCAGCCTTCTGGCGGCGTTCAACGTTGGAAGCTTTAGGAGGTTGGAAAACGGATCTTGGAATTGGCTACGATGATTGGGAATTTCATATTCGCGCAATCTGTAAGGAGATCAATTACGTTTTTGTTCCATTGATCCTCCAATTTATGCGGGATCATGATCTTCCAAGAAGTTTTAATTTAGGCGCAACACCACGCCTTGAAGAATCAAAACGTTACGCCGCAGAACTTGTTTGGAATCACCTCAACGAAAACAACCTCAACTCCGTAAATCGAAGCGATGCGTTAGCTGGTCTCATGTTGTTCAGCGCAGATACATTAATGGAACGAGGATTCAAGAAAGAAGCGCACCGCGCTTTTGATCAGGCATCGAAATATTCGCGTAGCGTAGAAATGAGATTCCTATCCTCGTTCATAAGCGCAATCAGCTTTTCTGGAGTGGTCTATCGATTCCTTGTTTATCCTTTCAGACGTCTTTTGAGAAAGAGACTATTTCAGCATCGGGGAAATTGGAAAATTGCGAAAGTAAATGAGGTCGATCAGCCGACAGATTCCAATGTTCAGGAATTTTTAAAAAAAAGGCAAAAATTTTACTCAACTCATCCATTAATTTCTGTCATTATTTCCACCCATAATGGCGAACCGAGATTGAAAACGACTTTGCCATCGCACTTTAAACAGACTGCCCCGCCTGATTCATATGAAATTATTTTGGTGGACAATGCCTCAACTGACCGGACTCATGAATACATTTCAAGTCTGTCTGCAAATAATCCGCAGCTCAGATATGTATACGAAAAGAATTTAGGATTGCACAACGCAAGACATGCCGGCGCCAGGGCTGCAAAAGGCGAAATCGTTTTATTCACTGATGATGATGCGAGTGTCGATCCCAATTGGATTCAGTCTTATCTGCATGCTTTCCAAAGTCATCCATTGATGAATGCAGCGGGAGGACCGGTAGAACCACTGTGGGAGGAAAATCCTGAGGAATGGTTATCAAACCTGATTTCAGATGGCAAATTCTTTCCGGCACTTGGTTTGATGAAGCCGTTTAATACCTTTCGTTTAACTCCTGATTGTTTTTTCTTTGGCGTAAATCTGGCGATAGAAAAAAAATTGCTGTTTGAACTAGGGGGATTTAATCCTGAATCCTTTGGCGATACATGGCTTGGCGATGGAGAATCCGGTTTACTTCGCAAGCTTTGGCAAAATGGAAAGCATGTCGGCTTCATACACGATGCAAGAGTTCACCACAATATTCCAAAACGCAGAATGAGTATTGCTTATCTCAAACACTGGTCTCGCAATTGGGGCGCTTCGGATTCATATACGAAGTATTCGCAACACATGCCGGGGAAAATGCAGTTGTTCGTTGATTTGATAAAGTTACTTTCAGGATTCCCTAAAATGTTCTATATCTGGATACGACACTCACACCAGCGTGATCCTTTATCCGTTCATAGAATTATGTGGGTAAGTTACACCCTGGAAAAGATCCGCTACATAGTTCGATTAATGACGTCTTCTGAATTTCGAAGATTCGTTGTCCACAAAGACTGGCTTAACCACCCGCCACCCACGACAACATAATTCATCAAAGCAAGCCCTGTGATTTCACAATCAACGGGCCACACTCGTTTTTGAGATTCGAGTTCACGGATACAGCTTTTTCTAAAGATTCAACAGCACTTTGTGCGAATTCAGAACGCTCTTTTGGATTTTGGGAAGCTTGGGCTTTGATCAGCAAGAGTTTACCTTTAATCAAAAACGCCTGAGCTGAGCCACCGACCTTATTCAGCACGTTTTCAGTTGTGGTGAGTCCGCGATACAACATTCTCTGTTGCATCCTTACCCGCCTTCAGTTTCCATTCCGCTTCAAAAAAATCGCGTTGAGATCTTGCCAGCAAGATTTGGGGATAATCTGGATTTATTTTCAACGCCTCTTCAAAGAATTTGTCGGCTTGAGCAAAATATTTATTGGGATTGCTGCCTCGAATGATTGCATCACGAGCTTTCAGCACTTCAGTTTGAGCTTTAGATACCAGCACTTCATATTCATCCGGTTCAATTTCTGCAGCTTTCTTTAAAGCTTCTTCAGCTTTGCGGATCGCGCCGCGCGGATCGCCTCCGGATTCAAGTTCATGCTGAGCTTGCAGAATATAAAGATGGCCTAATCTTCTCTGGGCTGAACCTTGTCCTTGCCGTACTGAAAGAGCTTTTCGATAATATTTTTCAGCCTGGCTGAAATCTTCACTGGAATATTTCCCAGTCATCAAAAAATATTCTGCGCGATTCTTATATGCGCTGCCGATGTTTGTCAGTGAGCGGAATTCAGATGGATTGATCTCAACTGCTTTAAGTGAACTCTTGATTGCTGAGTTTAAATCTGTTTCCGGATTCTTTCCATGTTCCATGTCATATTCAGCACGATACAAAAATGTTACCGCCAGATTTACATAACCGCCTGTATTTTCTGGATTGATTTGAATTGCCTGCTCGTATGCATCAATCGCTTGTGTCGTGTGCGGAGTCGGATCAATATTCTTTTCGATTTCATAACTGGCAAGCTGAGTGTAAGCAAGACCCAGGTTCTGCAGTGTGTATGATTCTGCAGGATTTGCTTTTACAGCATTCTGATAACTACTGACAGCTTTCTGTGCATACGGAAATGGATCCTTTCCATGCGTGAAATCCCATTCAGCAAGCGATAAATAGGCATTGCCCATATTGTTGAAAGCACCGCTGTAATCAGGCTTAATTTGAATTGCTTGCTCAAACGCATGAATGGCATCTTTAATAGGCGGTGATGGATCCTCGCTGCGCGAAAGAAGATAGTCCCCATAATATAGATTGCAGATGCCAAGATTATTGTGCGCATACACATATGTAGGGTTCACAGAAATCGAAGATTGCAAATAGTTTCGCGCCTTTTTTAAAGATTCTGTCGGATCGCTTCCAATTTCATATTCATAAAGTCCGCGCATTGTCAGAGTCATTCCGATTTGATTGTAAGCTCTTGCATTTCGCGGTGACAACTTTAGAGCTTTCTGCGCAAGATCTTCAGATTCCTTGAGATACTCCGATGGATCGAGGCCGCGTCCGATTCGAGACTCACTGATCAACTTCAACGCATGTGATTGTTCGAGGTACGCAAGTTCAAGATCAGGATCTGCTTTTAATGCAAGCCCGCAATTCTTTCTTACTTTTTGAAGATGAGGTTCGAGTTCGCCTCCGGCTCCATACAAATTCAAGTTCATCACCTGCACCCACAATCCGCAGGCTGCAGAATATGGAGATGGATCACTGCGTCCGAGCCCCATCGCATTGCGATAGGATTCATCTGCCTTTAAGAAAAGTTCCATAGCAGTATCGTTCGATCCGCGATCCCGCGCATCCTGAGCTTGAGCGGAATAGATTTTGCCTTGCAAAACTTGCGCTTCATATAACCATGGCACGCGAATAAGGGCTTCCGAAAGTTTCGTTAAAGCTTTTGAATATTGCCGGTCGTAAAACAAGATCAACGCTTCTGCATATTCCGGAGATTCCACTTGAAGTTTTTGAGTTGATCTCAGCAACGCAATTGCAGGCTCCTTGAATTCTTTTTCCAATTCCTTTTTTCGTGATTCTCGAAGTTGCTTATTCGGAATTCGATCGGCTTCTTCTGATTCTTTTTGAAACAATTCGCCAAGTGTTAAGCCAAGCGCGTAGTCAACTTCAGGAACTTTATAATTGGCAGCGATCGCTTTTTCTAACCATTTCCGTGCCGTTTCCGGCTCTTTCAATGCAAGATGACCTCTTCCCATTACGTAAGCACCAGGTCCGGCTCCCGCGGCACCGGATTCAATGACACGTTTTTCAAATTGCTTCAATCTTTCCCTGACGTTTTGTCGTTCCGGGCGAATGTCATGCAATGGAGCTGTCAGTGCATGACGCATAAATTCGTCGACGTATCGTACTTCTTGAACAAATTCATTGGCGAGACGCAAACGATTTTGAATTTCCGCGCGGCTACGGATTGTGACAACAAGATAAATCAACACAGCAGCCGCAAGCACAATGAGCGCAGCGGTTGCAATCTTATTCCGTACAACTCGACGAAATTTTCTGTGAATCGAATGCATCGGGCGTGCAAGAACAGGCTCACCCTGGAGAAAACGTTGCAGATCTTCTGCTAATTCTTTAGCAGATTGATAACGGCGTTCCCTTTGCTTCTCCAAACACTTCATTACAACGCGCTGAAGATCTGCAGGAATTTGTGGATTTAAATTGCTAAGCGGTTCAGGATCTTTTTCATTGACTTTACGGATGATCTCCAATGGAGTTGTCCCTGAAAATGGAGCCTGCCCGGTGAAAAGGTTGTACATGGTCGCGCCAAGACTGTAAATATCAGTTCTACGATCGAGTTGTTCGCTTTCAAGTGTTGCTTGTTCGGGGGCCATGTATGCAGGCGTACCTACGATAAAACCAGTCCCCGTAATTCCTTCATCTTCTGTTTCGCGGGCTAATCCGAAATCCATCAACACAGGATGCCATGTGCCTTCTTCACTTTTTCGAATCATGATGTTTGCTGGTTTGATGTCGCGATGAATGATTCCGGTTTGATGAGCTGCATGTAACCCTTCTGCTGTCTCCAACATGATCCGCACTTTTTCTTGCAGTGAAAATGAATCGACATCTGCATGATCCAGAGTCACACCTTCGACATATTGCATGGCGATGTAAAGGTTGCCCTCAACTTCACCAATTTCATAAACCTGGCACACATTATCGTGATGAATTCGCGCAAGAGCTTGTGCTTCGCGGATCAATCGTTTCGTTCTTCCACCAGCAGTGCTCATCATGAACTTCAGTGCGACATTCCGTTTCAGACGTAGATCGACTGCTTTAAAGACACGTCCCATACCTCCTTCGCCCAGATATTTTTCGAATTCATATCGATCCCAATTTGATACAGGGAAAGCTGGCGCACCCGGTTCCCGAAAATTTTCGATTGAAATTGCGCCGGCTGAAGGCTGCTTTGTTTCTGCCTTAAATTCGCCAGAATTCAGCAAGAGGTCGATTGTAGAACGATCGATTCGTCCTTGTTTAACAAGCCAATCAACACGTTGCCCAGCATTTTCCTGACCCTCAGCATTTTGAACATCCTTTTCGTTCAAAAGGCCTTTCTTCAAAGCAAGCGTCAATAGGATTGTTTCTTGATCCTGATTCAATTAACCACTCCCCACCCAATCCGTGGTCCAGGCGGGTCTTAGACCCGTCCCTACTGATTTGTGAAGGTTTTATTGTAAACCTGAGATGCGCCAGAGGCCACTCTCTCGCACTGCAGGCAACTGCAATTGGAATCTTCCCCTATCCGTCCTTAACTTTACCGTCGCTAAAGCTTGAGACAAATTGTACTCCGATTTTTTATCCGTAATTCTTTGGATTTTTCCCCATCTTAATTCAAGCGTTTTCTTAAATTCCCTTAAGTCCTCAACACTGGTCTTTTGTTGCAGATTGCTGGAAAGAAGATGACGCGCCTGGTTGAAATGACCTGAATACAAGAATTCAAAAAAAGATGCCGCAACATTACCAGGCGATGGAACAAATACTCTTTTGTCCTTTAAATAATAAACATCCACAAACAAAAAAATTGATATGACTGCCACGACGATTAAAAGCCAGGCTAACCGCTTCATTTTTCTAAATCACCTTTCTGCGCTTTTTTGTATTGATCCTTTAGAAACAGAGACGCATGACCATTTTGTTCCAGAAAAGCGACTCTGATTTCCTTCCAGCAACGGACGAGAAACCCATCCAGGCGAAGCATAGCGCGTAATTCCTTGTGTGCCAGAAGTGTCTTCTTCAAATTTGCACGGTTCGGAACGCCATCTTTCAAGATAAGAACCGGTTTACCTTCTAACAAATTTGCGCATTTCGGATAGGCAAGAGAAAACAATCTCATGACAACCTCAAGAACGATTAGAGTCCCTAAGGCAGCAATGAACATGCTCACAGGCTGCTCTCCAAAAAACACATCATCAACCAGATCACCAACAATCAGTGCAAGAATGAAATCAAAAACCGTACTTTCGGCAACAATCCGTTTTCCGGATAAACGGAGTAACACCAATAAAACAACAAACGTAAAAAATACTCGAACCGCTATGATGGAAACGTCCATTGTTAAGACTCGAAACCCGGCATCAGTTCAGCCATCGTATTCTTATCCGGCGGAATAATTTCTTTAGTACTCTTGCGATCCAGATCCATTTTCTGCAGTGGTTCAGCCCAATCTTCTTTAATAACGCTGATTTCTCCGTCCACTTCGAGTGTTGCGAGTTTCACTTCCCTCATGTCTTCAATCTCCCTCAACCTGAGCGCAGCATGGACCTCTCCTTTACTCATTAATTCACTTTTCATCACTTTTTCATTGAGCTGACCTTCTTTGACCAGGATTGTAGGTGTGCCTTCCAGAATTTTAGCGAGTCTTGGTGATGCGAAAGAAAGGTATGTAGTGAAGTATTTAGCCACCGCGATAACAATGATTGCCACAGTACCTTCAATGAAACTCACATCTCCATAGATCACTTCGTCAACCACTTCGCCAAGCATCAATGCAACAAGAAGATCAAAGGCTGTGAAGTTACCAATGGTCTTTTTACCGAGTAAACGAATTACCACCAGCATTATTACGTAGAGACCAATACTGCGCACAACTGTCATGAGTAAGTCATTTACATTCATCTGAGTTCTCCTGACTAGAAACTATTCGAAATAGAGGGGAATTCAATTTTCGAATTAACGGTATATCTTTTAATGACACGACTTAGGAGGAATAAGGTTATGGCTTCTCGTTATACTCAGAGACTCAAGAGGTTTCATAGTTTTCAAGCGAAGCACAATCAACGGATGACAGCGTCTGAAAAAGTCGCCGATCGTGTGACCGCAATTAGCGGCAGTATCGGCTTTCTGATTGCGAACGTGCTTTGGTTTTTCTCGTGGATCATTATTAATGTTGGATTTTTTCCCGGAATAAAGCCCTTTGATCCTTTCCCATTTCCGCTGTTAACGACAGCCGTATCCTTAGAAGCAATCTTCCTTGCCATTTTTGTTTTGATCAGCCAAAACAGGCAAGCAAAAATTGCGGACTTACGTCAAGAAATTGATCTTCAAATTAACATGGTGTCTGAAGAAGAAATTACAAAGATTATGCAGATGTGTTCTGCAATTTATCGAACTCTAAAGAAAGACGCCAAAGAAGATCCTGAAATTGCTGAAATGATGAAGCCACTGGATATTGAAGAAATTGAGGAAAGACTAGAGAAAGAATACGACGAACATCAGCATTGATTGTATTTGATTCGCTAATACAATCTCGGAGCTTTGCTGATCTTAACTCCAAGAGGTAAACGAACAATCTGCAAACCAGGAACAGCTTTCGTAAGGCACCCTACGGCTGTTACTTCCTGACTATCATCACTTCGTCTGATTGTGATCATGCAGTTGCGGCAGTCCCCATTCCAACAATAATTTCCGTATGCAACTTCAGGATTCAAATATTGCAGCACTCGAAGAAGAGTATTGTTTTCAGGGACCATATATTCTTTTCCCTGATAATAAATGGGGATCAGCTTAGAATAAGGCTCATACAGATCGTCATCGCTGCGCTCGATGCCGTCCTGGTTCTCACTCAGATCATCAGGTCCCGGAAAATCCATCCCACCCCACCATCAATTCATTTTATAGCAGGCAGACGCCTGCGTTCCCTTATGCGGACGAGACGTCCGCGCTCCCTTATCGTTTTCCTTTGATTAATTCCATGAACTCCATGCGCGTTTCAACATCGGTTCGAAATGAACCTAACATCGAAGATGTAATTGCAAGAGAATTTTGTTTTTCAACACCTCTCATCATCATACAAAGATGTTGAGCTTCAATCACAACTCCTACTCCATACGGGTTCAAGGACTTGGATATAAATTCGGCAATTTGCGATGTTAGACGTTCCTGAACTTGCAATCGCCGGCTGTAGACTTCCACAATCCGCACAATCTTGCTCAGACCGATAATTTTATTGCGCGGTATATATGCAACATGACATCTTCCAAAAAATGGAAGCAGATGATGTTCGCAAAGGCTAAATAGATCAATGTCCTTCACGATGACCATCTCATCATAATCTTCTACAAAAAGGGCGTTATTCAGAATTTCGGCAGGGTCATCTTGATAACCTTTCGTAAAGAATTTGAGTGCCTTCTCTACGCGTTCTGGCGTACGCGCCAACCCCTCCCGATTCGGATCTTCTCCTAACCTGCGAAGCAGCTCTTCGATCAGTTCCTTCATAAGCTCCTTATTCTATCAAAGTGTAGTAGGGTGGGTCTTAGACCCGCCAGTATTGCTTAACAAAAACGACTTAAATTCCTGGAAATCTGAACTCATGGAAATCCAGCTTTCTTTGAGACTCAGACACGATGCCAGATTGGGAGGCACTTCTAAACTTCTACCGATTTCAGCTTCAACGACTTCTGGAAATTTTGCAGGATGTGCGGTCTCAAGAAAAATGGCTGGATCGCTCTTTGAGTCCGGATGGTCTTTCTGATATTGCTGAATGCCCAAAAAAGCTACGGCACCATGAGGATCCATCACGTAATGAGTATCCCTGTAGACTTCACGAATACTATTTCGTGTTTGATTATCGTCAAAACTCGCGCCAAAAATATCTTGCTGCATAGAGGTGTGATCCTCATACAATGTCAGCATTCTCTCAAAATTGCTCGGATTCCCGACGTCCATCGCATTGGAAATGGTTTGCACAGATGAACGAGCCTTAAAAATTCCAGTATTCAAATATTCTGGAATGACATCATTGCGATTTGTCGCTGCAATGAAACGAGCCACGGGCAATCCCATCCGTTTTGCAAGCAAACCTGCGGTTAAGTTTCCAAAATTTCCAGAAGGCACAGCGACAACTGGAAGTTCTGAATCGCCCAATTGTCCTACACCATAAAAGTAGTAAAACGATTGCGGTAATAGCCTAGCAATATTGATTGAATTCGCGGAAGTTAGGTTCACAACTTGCCGGATCGAAGCGTCCGAAAATGCCTGTTTTACAAGTTTTTGACAATCGTCGAACGATCCTTCAATAGCAAGGGCGGTGATATTTTCGCCCAGAGTTGTCATTTGTTTGCGCTGAATCTCGCTGATTTTTCCTGCTGGAAAAAGCAGAATCACTCTGGTTCCTTCAACTTTATGAAAGCCGTTCGCAACTGCGCTTCCTGTATCGCCCGAAGTTGCGACCAGGATCGTTCGTTCACGCGCAGACGCGCTGCTGAAATGGCCCATGAGCTGGGCCATAAACCGCGCGCCAAAATCTTTAAATGCCAGAGTTGGACCATGAAATAATTCAAGCGAATATATACCGTCTTTTACGTGTACAAGCGGAACATCAAATGAGAATGCTGTGTCAATAATTTTATGAAGTGATTGGATTGAAACCTCATGTTGAAGCCAGAGGGATGCTATCTCAAAACTAAGTTCCTGAAAGGTTAAACTCTGCAGAGCGTCTATCTTGTTCTCTGCCAACCTGGGAATTGACTGAGGCAAATACAACCCGCCATCAGGAGCAAGACCGCTCATCATCGCTTCCCGAAATGAAACCGGCTCCGTTTTACCTGTGGTACTTCGAAATAACATACGCTGTATTATATAAGGTAGGAACTTTGCAACCTCGAATTGAAGGCCTCCTTATTTTATGAAACGAACAATTTGGGTCGCCATTCTTGTGCTGACATGCCTCTCGTGTCAGAAAAAGCCAGAGCCTATTAAAGTAGCTCTGTCGCAACCCGAAGATCCTTTACAGCGCCTGGCATGGGATGCCGTCCGACAGATCAACTCCCGAATCGGAAATGCTGCAGCAAAAATTGGCAAAATAGAAAATCAAGCATCTTTACCCGATTCTTCCTTACACTATTTCCGCGGTGCCCTTGAAAATGAAATCTGGAAAAGCAAAACTCCTGATTCCATCCCACTGACCGTGAACGGAGTCCTTCTATACGCAGATGGACAGTTACAGTTCTTATGGGAAACAACAGATCCCTCTCAAGGACAGCTCACAGGTATGACTGCAATTTTGTGGACTCAACCTCCGAAAGAATCACCAAAAGTTCCTGAAGAAACTGATCATTCATCGATGCATCATCATAAAGAAGTCGCAATTCCAACACCTGTTGCGTTCTTACAATCAGCACCGCTGGATGTAAATCAAGTCTGCCCTGAAAATCAGGAGTCTTGCGAAATTATTGTCCTATATGATGACGCAGTGGAGAGGATTGATTGGAAAACCGGCAACAAGAAAAAAGTCTCGATCGCAGCCGAACATTTCTTAAATGTTCGTTCGAGAGCACCCTCCGGAAAAATACTTGCATTAAGCGGCGAGTTTTTGATTCTTAGTAACAACCTCAATTATCCATTGAAATATGATTCAAACTTCGATCAATCATCTCCCACGGAACACGCAACATATATTCCGAAACCTGCACCAGGCTTGAATACTTTCATGCTGATGAACGGACGATTTTATGACTTCGAACTCTTAATCCCCAAAGGAATGGCTGTTGTTCAAGACAATCAAACGCTCAGCATCGGTGCAGGCACATTAACTACAGCGAATGAAATTGTTGGATGTTCACTTGCAGTGAACTGGCCTGCGATTTACACATCTTCTGCGTCGCTGCCCGATCAACCTGATTCAGTATTGAAGTTCGTCCACCAAAACTCGTCTCTTACCCTGGCTTCCAGAAAGGAGGTTGCTGGAGAGATTCTGGATCTTGCCCTAACGGATCTTAATCAAGATGGTACTTCAGAACTTCTGGTTACAATTCGAACCAAGGATCAAATTTACATCGACGTTCTGGAATTATTTTGATGAAACGCTTCCTGCTGATTCTTCTTATTCTGCTTTTAGCCTCTCCTGTTTATTCACTGCGAAAGCCACATTTCGGTGGAAATCTTCGTATCGCAGATACACTCATCGAGACAATAAACAGGCGAGCGATTTTTAACGTTAACGGTGAAGAAATCAAAGCGTTGATTCCTGTTCCAACCGAAATTCGCGATAAAGAAGTCCGCTTGGACTTTTCTGGCTTGAATCCAGAATGGCTTATTGATATTGAAAAGTCTGTTGCTTCCATTCAGGATCACGAAAATTCCTGCCACTGGATTTTAGACTACCCGTTTTTCGATCATCGCCATCCCAATCAATTCCAAATGGAATCTGGAATCTTAATAATCCAGAGCGAGGAAGCAGAGTATCTTCAGGCAATTCTCACTTCTCCATGTTTGCCTCCTTCAGATATTGAACCCTTTCAAGCTTATCGAAAAACTCAATTTGGATTTGAGGCAAATGCAAACTGCATTTCAGGGAGACCTTTTCTGGATTCAATTACGCCCACACCTGTGGATCCTGCCAATCCATACTTATCGTTCAAACTTAATGATGTGGATGTGCTGCCTGTGCCTGAAGAAAGATTTCAGCAAATTAATTCCGACTCGGAATTGAATGTCGTTCAGGGGCCTTCGTATTTTGTTTATCTCATCACTTCAGGATTACAGCCTGAAGAAATTGCAAGACTCACTCTAGAAACCAGCGTTGGAGAAATCGCAAAAGCTGTTTTGAATGACCACGCGGAAGTCATGATGGCTCAGCAATCTTCAAATCATTCCGGTGCCCAAAAAGCTGTGGAGTTTAAGGTGCCGGACGAAGATCCATACCGCCTTCTTGGGGAGCGCCTGGTTTTGGAATGGCAGGAACTGGGATTCACTGCTGCAGCATCAGGCGCTTCCGGAAATCCTAAAATTGAGATCGCTGCTCAGAAAGTTTCAGAAAAAGATCAGGATTTATTTCGATACAACTTGCTTCGTACAAAATTTCATCCACGTGGCTCGCGACCCTGGTTTGAAATTTGGGATGAAATGGAAGCTTCAGGAAAACTTGTACCTGTATTGATCCATACAACACGAATTGCTGCTCGCAAAAATGTAGTCAATTTGGGAGTGAATGGAGATTCTCTGGATTTGGCTGACACCTGGATCATACCTGAACAAAAATGAGACTACCCGTAAAAATTACTCTGCTGCTTGCTATCACTGTTTCCATATTCATAGCCGGCACAGCTATTTTTCTCTACGACAGAATCAGCGCGAGTTATGAAAGGCAAGCGAAAGAGCGGTTGCAGCAAAGTATAGAGTTGTTGAATTTCCGATTGGAATCATTGCGCCGCAGTTTAAAGCTTGAAATGGATCAGTTGGCCGCCGGTTTGTTTATTGAACAGGAACCTGTTCTTGCAGCCATGCTGTCGCAGCCGCCTCAATTCAACCGAGAAGTTATCGCATTTGCAGAACGGATTAAGCGAAGAACTCCGTTAGGTTTCTTAATGATTGTTTCGCCTGAAGGAATCATTTTAAGCGATAGCCGCCAGCCTGCTTTATTCGGAAAGCCTCTTTCACAACCGGCAATTAAAGAAGGTGAACCGGTTGTTGTTGCGATTCCAGAATTGACTCTGCAATTTCGACGCGCAGCACAGTTTGGAAACCGAAAAGTATTCCTGCAAGGCGGCTACTTTCTTGCGGACGAAATAACGCGGATTCCATATCCGGGAACAAAAATCGCAGTACTCAAGTCGCGTCCTCCGGTGAACAATACGGCTCCAAAAATGCTCGCTGAGGTCATCGACGTCAAAGACTTCAATGGCGTTCCCATTGCATGGGTCTCTGTAGCCACATCCGCAGGGACAATGGAAAAGGAGAAACGGGATTTGATTTTTTATAGTACTATATTCATAGTACTATTTCTTTTGATATCCGTGGCTGCCGGCCACCTTCTTTCTCGCTGGATCACCGCGCCGCTTGCGGAACTGACAGAAGCAGCGAATCGAATGGGTTCAGGTGCTTCGCAAATGCAACTCGAGGAACGTGGCGGTGAAGAAGTTCAAGACTTAATTCGCGCATTTAACAGAATGACCAGCGAGCTGCAAGAAAAGCAACGTTTGTTGTTGCAAGCTGAGCGAGTTGCTGCATGGCAGGAAATTGCGCGCCATCTTGCACACGAAATCAAAAATCCATTAACCCCGATCAAGACGTCCATCATGAATCTACGGGTTTGTCTTGAAAAAGTCCCTTCGCGGTTTAATGAAGTCTTTCAAGAATCAAGTGAGAGCATCTTGGAAGAAGTCGAAAAACTCCGGCATCTTGCAGATGAATTTTCCGGATTTGCCAGACTTCCATCTCCATCAAGAAAATCAGGCGATCTCAATGCGGTTATACAAAAGTGTTTGTTGCTGTATCAGGCGAATGGTTCCGCAACTGTTCAATTTAATGCTGGAAATTTGCCTTCTATAGAATTTGATCACGAACAGATTTCGCAAGTCATCCACAATCTCGTTCGAAATGCAGTGGAAGCTGCCGGCAGTGAAGGGAGTGTTCGAGTGAGTACTTCGCTTGGAACAAATGAACCACTAGAAGCAATTCTAAGTATCGAAGACAATGGACCTGGAATGGATGCACAGGTTCAACGCCATATTTTTACTCCGTATTTCACGACAAAACCTACAGGCACTGGCCTGGGGCTCGCAATTGTCCAGAGAATCATCACCGAACATCAAGGCAGCATCCGCGTCAATTCTCACCCTGGGAAAGGGACACGATTCGAGGTTCATCTGCCTGCGGTAGAATCTAACCACAAAGATGCAAAGAGTATTTCCTGATGAACAGTGAACGGCCCGACCTTCACCGATTTGCATTTTGGATCATCCTGACTTTTGCTGCAGTGGTACGTTTGAAAGGACTTTCATCCGGACTTCCCCTGCACACACTTTACGGCGAAAACGATACTCTTCTTGTCCTTCAACGTATGTTGTACACAGGGAACTTAATTCCGCAACAATTTATTTATCCAGGCCTTTCTTATTACATTCATTTGCCTTTTCTGTACGCTTTTTATTGGATTGGAGTTTGGACCGGATATTTCAATGAAGTTACCTCAATCCCACAATCCTCTTTCATTTTTATTGGACGCTTTATGTGCGCGATGCTGGGAACGGGCACAGTTGTACTCATCTACAAACTCGGACTTCATTTTGGGAAAGTAGCTGCGCTCATCGGAATGGCAATTCTTGCTACAGTGCCTCAACATATTGAATTCAGTCATATGCTCCGGCCTGAAGTCCCTGCCCTGTTCTTTGTTGTTGCTGCACATTGTGCAGCATTTTCTCTAAGCAAAACGCCAACAGCACGGAGAGCTCTTATTGCCGGATTGCTGGCGGGAGCTGCATTTTCAATTAAGTACAACATTGGACTACCATTTTTATTTACGTTAGGATTCGCGCTCTGGTTAAACCGGAAAGCTTTGCCCATCTCGGCTTTCCTAGCTGCTCCTGCCGGTTTTTTTCTCATCTTTTTTGCAACGAATATTTCCCTCATCAGTGACCCTTCAAGTCTATTTCACTGGGTTCGTAAAATGGATGCCTTCTATTCTCCGGCAGAGGATTATTACGGAAAAAATGTTGCTTACTTCTACGCAGAATACTTAACGCGATACAACTATCATCTGCCGCTCACGATTTCGGGTATTGCAGGTTTTGTATTTACATTGTGGCGTTTTAGATCTAAAGGCTTGCTGCTTTCAGTCTATCCAATCTTCATCTTTGTTTGGCTTTGTTCATATGATGTTCGGCGCGTTCATGAATTACTTCCTTTACATCCCTTTATAGGATTGTGGTCTGGAATCTTATTCGATCTAATTTGGAATGCTGGCTGGCAAACGCGAAGATCACAGATCGTAACGATTGGATATGCACTCGCAATCTTTGCAGCTTTATTTTTCCCATATCAGCGGGCACTAACAAGGGCTTACTTATACTCAAAAGAAGACAACCGGAGCAAGGCAGAATTGTGGATGGTGAATCATCTTCCGCAAGGATCAAAAGTCGCTCTACTTCAATTTCATCAAATAGAACTTGATCCTTCTTATTTTGAAATTGAAAGTTTTGCGCCGCGAGATTATGTCGGCAAGAAAGATTTTCAATGGTTTGTTAAAGAGGGATTTGATTATGTTGTTGTTTCAAGCGGACAATACATGCGTTATTACACTGAAGGTCCGCAAGCTAAAAAATTCAAAGACTATTTCGAGACATTCTTTCAGCAGGCTCCGGCAGAAGGAGCTCTCATTTTAGATTTAGTCACCCACCCTACACTCATTCCTGATTACAGAATCAAAGTTTTTTCTACGAATCGTTTACATGTGAGACCGGGATTTAAACAGGCAGTCATCAAAGAAGATCAAAACGATGAATATCGCCTCACGAAATCAGGCAGTGCTCTGTCGCTTCCGCCGGGATACTATTCGTTAAAAATTCCGGAAAAAAGGAATGCTTCGTTTTATGTACAGGTACGAAACTTGAAATTAAATGAAACAATTCTGGAAAAATCCAGCATGAGCGCTTTATCTGCCGCGGAAAAAAATTCTGAATATTTTCCATTTGCAATTTTACCTGTGCGGTTAGATTCAAGATTTTCTTTGTTCAGCCGCGCACAGACAGATATCACACCAAATCAACATGTTCAGTTTGAATGGAAAGGAATTCCTGATGGAGTTCAGGTAGCGGAAATTCGTCCGCCTCTAGAAATTCTTAGTGTCAGAATGGAAAGAGAAATAACGCGTGCTGAACAATTTCAACCCTTTGTTTTGTTCGACAAGGAAGCTCCTTTGAAAGTGAAATGCGAGCTCATCAACCGCAGCAAACGGAAAGTTACCGGTCACGTTGAAGCATTCTTGAGCGATGTTGGCGAATCTCAGCCCTGGAAGTCATATCAAATCGGAAGTGATATGCAGGAATTTGTTGTAGAAGCAGGACACGAGATCCCGATTGAAATACCATTAACGACAAACGAATTGGCCGGCGATTATGAATTAAGTTTCTGGATTTTTACGCGTCTGGATATCCCGTTTACGCCTCAAAATGGAGGTTGGTTTAACAGACAAATTCGAATTCGTGATCCGCTTCTCGGAATCCACCCAATTTACCGTATTTCGATCCCGTAATTCGTCGATTTCATTCCTCACTTCAAATTTTCGTACCTGTGATGAAACTGTATGTTTATGGCACTAATACGTACGTATCAGCAATGAATCTCCGTTTTTGCACTTCAATGCCCCAAATTCACCTATACGAAAATTTCGTGCAGCCATTCTGCTAAACGAAACCGAATACCAGTAACTACCACGAAATAAACGACTTAAATCTAATTGTCCTCAGTGGCATATCTCTTGCTCCAAACGGTAACGTTTGTTCCGAATTCCGGATGATTCAGCCCAACCGTCACAAGGTGAATCAGCTAAACCCGGAAAAATTTGAACTGTATTTAACCAATAATCCTTTTATGGAGGAGCCATGAGAAATAAGCTTCTGCTTGCTCTCGTTCTGGTCCTCGCCTTTACAATCCCTGTTTTCGCGCAAGTGTCGATGAAAACAGGGTCAATCTATGGAAAGACGATTGATGATAAAGGCGGCCCATTACCTGGTGTAAGCATCACGCTGGAATCGACGTCACTGCCACCGCAAAGCGCGACGTCTGGAGCTTCCGGCAGTTTCCGTTTCGCTAACTTACCTCCTGGAATTTATTCTGTGAATTTTGCAATTGAAGGTTTCACAGAAGTACGCCAGGAAGAAGTTCGAGTTAGTACCGGCAGTCAGGTACAACTCGAAATCACGATGAGACCTTCGCTGGCTGAAGAGTTCACAGTTATCGGTGAAACACCGGTAGTGGACACAAAAAAGACAGGAACGTCAGAATCATTTAATCGTGATTATCTGGAAGATGTACCAAGTGCACGTGATCCGTGGACGATCATCGATCAAACCACAGGAGTCGATTCGGATCGTTACAACGTAGCAGGTTCCGAATCGGGTCAGCAAGCATCTTTTATTGCGCGTGGTGGAAACGACGACAACACCGTATGGAACTATGACGGTGTTAATGCAACCGATCCAGGCGCATTAGGAGCATCGCCAACCTATTTCGATTTCGATGCATTTGAGGAATTGCAAATCTCTACAGGCGGTAATGATGCATCAGCACCGACAGGCGGTGTAATTGTCAATATTGTCACCAAGCGCGGAAGCAATAAATGGGAAGGCGCCGCCTCCTATTTTTACGCTGGCGATAGCCTGCAGGGTGACAACACTCCTGATGAACTCGCTGCAATCGGCGCCAGGTCGAATCGCCTCGATGAGGTAAAAGACTATGGTTTCGATATCGGTGGTCCAATCATCAAAGACAAATTATTTGTCTGGGGCGCGTATCGCAAAAACGAAATCGGATTGATTACTACTGCAAATACATTTGATTTCACCGAACTTGAAGATTTCAACTTCAAAGCGAATGCGAACTGGGGAACTGCGCATGAATCGCAATTTGGTTACTTCCAGGGTGAAAAATCAAAGACCGGTCGCGCAGGAATTGCAATCTCCTTGCAAGCTCCTGAAACATTATGGGATCAGGCTGGGACAGATACCATTACACCAGGAATTTGGACCGGTCAGCATACATGGATTCCCAACGATCATACGATCGTAACCGGACGTTATGGGTATATCGGTCTCGGATTTACTTTGAAGCCGGTTGGCGGAAAGGACATCCCGATGGTGTATTTAGCGTCCATTCCACGTTATGAAGACACCCTGTTTTATGTTGCGCCGATCGATCGTCCATCACATGACTTTGTTGTAGACGCAAACTACTTCTCAGAAAATGTTATGGGTGGTGATCATGAATTCAGGTTTGGATTCGAATACAAAACGTCCGAACTTCACACTTTTAGCTCTTACGGTAATGGTGTATTGATCGTTGATTACAACCAGACTTCTCCGCGTGGTCCTCTAACTTCTGGGTATGTGAAAGCTCAACACGCAATTGATGGACGTGTGGATCTGAATCACACAAGTTTCTATGTTACGGATACTTTCCGTAAAGACCGTTTGACCTTAAATCTTGGTTTCCGCTTTGATAACCAAACAGGATCGAACATAGCATCATCAATTCCTGGAGTACCAGGATTTGAAAACATAGTCGGCCCTCTGGAATATCCAGGTGGAGATCCAGGAATCTCCTTCAACGATTTCTCTCCACGCATCGGTGCGACCTATGATATGTCTGGCGATGGAAAGACAATTGTTCGCGGAAATTTCGCACGTTATTACGATGGATTTAATCCGGCTTTTGTGCAACTTCAAAATCCGACCTATGTGTATAACGGCGCGATTATGGATTTCGTAAACCTAAATGGTGATCGTGTCATTACTCCTGATGAAATTACTAGCGCACCCAGGTATTTCGGTGGTTTAAACGGACCGATCTTTGACCTCCAATCGTTTGTAGATAACAACGTAATCGACTCAGATTTTAAGAATTCCAGTTCCTGGGAATACTTGGTGGGATTCGAACGACAGCTCGCGCAGGATATTTCGGTAAGCGCGACATACACACATCGTGACTATCGTGATGCAACGACTATCGTTTCGAATGGAGTATCAGCTGCTGATTTTGTACCAGGAGGAGTTTTTACGGCCGATACAACTCTCGGATCATTTAACGTTCCATATTTTGTTTATGGCGGCGTTGACAATGGGGATCTTCTCCTGACAAACGCAAACGACTACAAGACAAAATATGATGGAGTTGACATCGCAGTTCGCAAACGCATGAGCAATAACTTCATGCTCAATGGTGGAGTTACTCTGCAACGACAAAAAGCGAATTACGATGGCGGCGATTCCCTCGCCTTCTACATCGGAGATGGCGGATTGAATGGCCAGGTCTTCCCGTTTGATCCAACAAATTTGCCTTTCCTGAATGATCAAGCTTATGCGTTTGCTCCAGGTGGCAGCGGTAAATCGGGCGTATATCCATATTCAGAATGGCAATTTAAATTGAGTGGTGTGTATCAGTTCGGCTGGGATATTACAGCGGGCGCTTTCGGACGGTACCAGCAAGGTTATCCATTCGTGCTGATGGCACCTATTGGCGATCCAACTTTGCCTTCGCTTGGCACCCAAACTCATTTGATTCTTGTCGAACCGTTCGGCAGCCGCCGTTTCGAAAATATTTTCACTCTGGATTTACAGTTTGAAAAAGGATTCGAATTTGGTAACTACGGGCGTTTAGCTCTTTCGGCCAATTTATTTAACGTAACGAACACCAACACAATTATTCGACGCACACGGACAGTTACTTCACAGAACTTGAACCGTATCGACGAATTAATTTCACCGCGCGCACTGCGCGTTGGTTTGCGTTACAGCTTCTAAGTTGTTTTTGGGCGGGAGCATCGCGCCAGGTGCTCCCGCTTCTTAAAACCACGAAGCACCTGAGGCATACAGGGTTGTATGTCTCAGGAGCCTCATGGCTCCAACGTAAAAGAGAGACTAAGGGCGATCTTCTAGATCGCCCTTTTTTTATTACCGCACTCGTAGGGGCGGCCCTTGTGGCCGCCCTTAAGATATGTACACGAGCACACGGGCGACCACAAGGGTCGCCCCTACCACCTATGGCATCTTTGACTTAAGCTTTAGATTTGCGAAATAAGATTGCGCTAATTCTTTTTATTCTGATTGCCGTCTTTGCGGTTTTGTTTTATTGGAAAAAGCCACAGCCTGCTGCCGAAAATCCAAAACTGAATTTTGTACTCATTTCAATCGACACGACGCGAGCCGACTCGATTGGAATTTATGGCAATCAGCAAGTTCGAACTCCAAACATTGATGCATTAGGTCGATCCGGAATCGTTTTCAAAAATGCCATAGCACACGTACCATTAACTCTTCCATCACATGCATCACTGCTGACTGGACTGTTACCAGCAAAACATGGAATTCGCGACAACCATGGCTACCGCTTAAATCCAACTGTTGCAACCTTGCCTTCATTGTTACAGTCGAAAGGCTACAAGACTGCCGGATTTGTAAGCAGCATCGTGCTGGATCACAGGTTTGGACTTTCTAACGGATTTGAATTTTACGACGACTTCATTCAGTACGGCGCGCAGGATTCAAACAATCCACAAAATGAACGCCTTGCTGATACGACAGCTTCGGAAGCAATAAACTGGCTGTCTTCCAATCAGCAATCCTCTTTTTTTCTGTTCATTCATTTTTATGATCCTCATGCAAGATATAACCCTCCTGAGCCATACCGTTCGAATTATTCGAATCAGTATCTGGGTGAAATTGCATATGTCGATGAACAAATCGGCAAGATTATCAAATCGCTGGACGCTGTTCGAAATAGAACAATCATTCTCATCACTGCCGATCATGGGGAAGGATTGGGAGATCATGATGAACTAGGTCATGGCCTTTTTTTGTATGATTCTACAATTCAGATTCCATTTGTAATGGCGGGTCCAAGCATAACCTCGGGCAAAGAAATACTTCAGCAAGTTCAATTGATTGATGTTGCACCAACACTCCTGGAACTTGCTGGAAGTGAAAAGCCTCAAGGTCTTGATGGAAGATCATTAGTGCCTATGCTTTCAGGAAAATCCCTGGGTGAAGTTCCCGCTATTCTTGAAACGCATTATCCGCTTGGAATTGGTTGGAGTCCTTTGCATTCGGCAAGAACAACAGAATGGAAAGTGATTGATGCTCCACAGCCTGAAGTGTACAACCTCAAAGCAGATCCTCATGAAAAAACCAACATTCAAGAAATAAATAATCAAGCTGTGCGAAGCATTGCGGATAAATTGCAAAAGTACAAAAAGATCCAGCCGCCGGCCCAGGATACAAAGATGGATCCAGCACTTGAAGAAAACCTTCGCAGCCTGGGATATTTGTCTGGCACAACTAAGCCAAAGAACCTGGAGAATCTTCCTGATCCGAAAAGTAAAATTGAGGTGTGGAAGTTATACGAACGTTCAACGTTTCTGAGTATGGAAGGAAAACAGAATGAGGCAATTGAACTTTTGGAGCGAGCCTCGCAAATGGATGCCAGTAATCCAGTTTTACTCGATACGCTGGGTCAATTTGTAATTAAAGAAAATCCCGAAAAAGCGGTTCAATATTGGCAGAAGGCGCTTCAGCTCACACCAGAAGATAACAAAATCCATCACAGGTTAGCTCTTGGCTTTAAACGAATCGGTGATATTGAAAAATCGATAGTGGAAGAAAAACTTGCGTTACAAATTGATCCGGAAATGCAAGAAGCACTTGTAAATTTGGGTGAAACCTTAACAGTATCCGGAAGGCCACAAGAAGCGATTCCATATTTACAAAAGAGTTTGGAACTGGACCCTAGAAATGCGGCTGCAGCGTACGAACTGGGAAATACATACCGGAATTTGGGGAACCTTGTAGGCGCATCCGAACAATTTGAACGTGCAATTCAGTTTAATCCATCCCTGGCACACCCATATTACTCGCTGGCAATATTAAAAGGCCAACAAGGTGATTTGAGTGGAGCGGAAGAATTACTGCGAAAAGCGCTGGAAAAAAATCCTAATTTTGCTGAAGCTTATTACAATCTTGGAATTATTTTGGAACGCATGGGAAGAACTGATGAATCTAAACAGGCATATCAAAATTTCATTACTTATGCCGATCCGAATATTCATGCAGCACGAATCGAATCCGCCCGTCAAAAACTCAACCGCTAAGACTCAAAGTCTCTGCGGTAAAATAATATTCAAATGTGGGGGTAAGACATGATTGATCAGAATCAAAATAGTGATGTAAATGCGCCACCGCCTGACGCGATCTTGATGCAACTGCTCTTTGGAGCGTTAATGCAGAAAAGCATTTGTGTTGCTGCAAAACTCAGGATTGCCGATTTACTCGCCGAAGGCCCTCAAACCATCGCGGAACTCGCAGCCACAACAGAAGCACACGAACCGTCTTTGTACCGCCTCCTTCGTACTTTGGCAAGCGTCGGCATCTTTTCGGAAACCTCCAAACAGAAGTTTGAATTGACACCGGTTGCTACATTGTTGCGAAGTGATGTACCTAATTCAATGCGCGACTTTGCGATTATGATAGACGAACATTGGCTTTGGAGTGCCTGGGGCGAGCTGATGTATAGCGTGAGAACTGGCGGCATTGCACACGATAAAGTTCAGGGCATGAGTTCTTTTGAGTATTTCAAACAAAACGCGGAAGCCGGACAGATTTTTTATCGCGCGATGACAAATATATCGCAAAATGTAATGCCTGCCATTGTCGAAGCCTACAATTTTTCTGACGTTCATAAACTCGTTGATATAGCTGGCGGTCATGGACTCCTCCTAGCCAGAATCTTGAAAATGAATCCCCACATGAATGGAATCTTATTTGATTTGCCTCATGTCATTGACGCAGCTAAGGAATTGCTCAACAAGGAAGGTGTTAGCAAGCGCGTTGAACTCGCATCAGGTGACTTTTTCAAAACAATTCCGGCAGGTGCGGATGCCTATATGATGAAACACATAATCCATGACTGGGACGACGAACAAAGCATCAAAATCCTTCAGAATATCCGTGCTGCTATCAGTGGAAAGGGTAAAGTCTTAATTATTGAAATGGTCGTTCCTGAAGACAACCAGCCTAGTCCGGCTAAAGCACTTGACCTTCTGATGCTTGTCATGGAGGGCGGAAAAGAACGCACCGCAAGTGAGTACAGCAACTTGCTTGCAACATCCGGTTTCAGTCTAACAAGAATAGTTCCGACAAAATCACCATATAGTATCGTTGAAGCTGAACCCGCCTAAAGACTCAAAGTCTCTGCGGTAAAAAAAACGGCGGCCCATTCGGACCGCCGCTAAAATTTCTCTCTTCTAAGAAAGAGCCATGAGGCTCCCGGATCATGGAAGATGCAATTCAATCCTTTTCATCTTGCATGATCCCGAAGCGAATTGCCCGTTACTTGAGAAAGCTTGTCCTTCCTGCTTAGAACCAACTGAGTACCATCGTGCAGGATTACGCGGTAGTTTCCATGAGCTGATGGTTCAAGCCATCGAACTCGATCCACATTTACAATTGTTGATCTATGTATTCTTACGAATTTTTCGGAATCTAGTTCCGATTCCAACAAACTGATAGAAGTGCGAATCACGTGAGATTGTTGTCCACTATGTAACCTGACGCTATTCCCTTCAGCTTCAATCCAATCAATTTCTTCCGACTTTAGAAAAAAGACCTTCTTACCTGTTCTGATTGCAATTCGGTCAATTTCTCTCTTTTCTTCTTCAACTTTTCCCCTTTTCATTTGAACTTTTGCTCGACGCATTGCTTTACGGAATCGATCGATACCAAACGGTTTCAAAAGATAATCAAGAGCAGAAACTTCAAATGCTCGAAGGGCATACCGGTCGAAAGCGGTGACAAAAATGACAGCGGGAAGACGATCCCTTGGAATAGATTCAAGAAGTGAAAATCCGTCAATTCCTGGAATATGGATATCCAGAATGATCAGATCAGGATGAAGATTTCGGATTGCAGCTAGAGCTTCGATACCGTTGTCATATTCACCAATAACTTCTACACCCGGGTCTTCTTTAAGCATTTCGCCAACACGTTCACGTTCGACGCGTTCAGCATCAATGATTAATACCCTGATGCGTTCCCGGCTATCCTTGTCCAGCAATCCCGTATCACCACTCAACACACTCAACGGAACCATCAACATTCCCTCCCCGTTGAGGTTAACCTTAACGAAGTTAAGAGATTTAGTTTTTGGGTGAACAAACTAAATACGCAAAAGACGGGACAAAAGTTCCTAACACTTGTCTCCAATTAGTTAGACTCCTGATCCCACTAAAAATTCCAGTAATATGTAAATTTCACCATAAAAATATTATCTGCAGGGATATTCCAAATCTTTCCTACAGAGCGTGAGAATTGAAAATCTCCAACCGGGACATCTTCCTCACGGGTTTGAGTCCAAACGAAGTAAAGTGTCGAACCAGGACGATATTCCCATCGTAAAACTGCATTTCCTCTCAGAGACTTGAAATTAAAGTCAGGATTATCGAATTCGACCGGTAATCCTGGTCCAGGTCCATCCGGATCAATAAGATACTTTTCGCCATCGAATTGAATGTGTCCGGTTTCGGAATAGTGATTGAATGTAAAACTTCGTGGGATGGCGAGTTCTTTAAAATCGGTATATTTTCCGGCTGAAACAAGAGGCTGCCCATAAAGTTGCAGGCTCAGCGTTGGCGAAAACGTCCAATTCAGCCGCAAACCGGCTGAAAATGTCTTTTGATCTAATTCGCCGAAAACATATCTGCTCCCATAGGTAAAAGATGCAGATGAATCTTCAAATGTATCGATATATTGGGCTGGATTCAGGGCATATTCATACCTTGGTGCGGCACTGATTAAGACATTTGCTACCGGCTTCCATTCAACGCTTCCGCCAATCGCGCGGTACCGTTCGGTATCTGCCTCATAAGAATTGAATGTTCCGCCAAAGACCCATTTCTTACGAAGATCGGATTTCAATATCATTCCGACTTCGAAACCTGGAAGGTTAAGACTTGATGGCCCGCCCCGCGTGCGAGAATTGTTGATTGTCTCTTCAGGATTTACAGCAAATGTTGTTTCCAATGTGTAATAATTCGGGAATTCCAGATAAACAAGATTCCATAAACCATTCCAGGTATCGTTCAAATCGAAATCATAGCTTCTGAAAACGGAACCGATCACCTCAGCGTATCGGAAGTACTTTCCAGGTGTGGTCCATTTATAGCCGCCACCAACATGGCCATTGATTTGATCTGCGCGAAACATGAATCCGAGATCGTTGACATCGAAGCCGGGAGAAATAAAACCGACTGCAGAATTAAAAATGAAATTGCCCTTTTCTTTATTTAACCAAACGCGGCCGATTCCACCATTAATCGATGTTGCATCTTCATCTACGCTCAGATAATTTTGATCCGGCCGTTGAAAGTAATGACGTGAGCTCTCTTGAAGAGCTGTCATTGCTGATTCGTTTCCACCTACACGAGATGCTGCCGTAAATCCAGTAACAACCCATTTCTTTTCCTCATCCAGAAATGTCCAGCCATCCAATCCAAGAACCACTGCATTGGTTGCGATTTGGTCCTCTAATACTTGATCTTTGAAACTACGGCTTGTAATTGTGTTGATAAATCCCATTCCCTGACGGCCGCCATTGAATTCTTTTTGCATGCGTGAAACAGAGTAGTAACTCAATGGTTCTACTTCTTGTTCAAAGATCGTGTCAGAGCTAGCCAGCTGTGCCGTTTCGCTTCCAGTTAGAGCGTGTAGAGTTCCGAGGTTCCATCCATTAACAACCTGGCCGGTCAGTTTCGCCGCGCCCAAAATTTGAGTGCCATCCGGAAACTCCTGATAATCGTATTCATCGACCGTTCCTTGAGGAGCGCGTCCGATACGGCGGCTATAAAAAATATCTGGACCCATCCAGTTAAATCCCCAATAATTCGTAGCCCCGCCCTCCCCAAAAGCAAAATTGTTGGAACCTTCAACGAAAAATGGACGTTTTTCGGGATAAAACGTTTCAACGTCACTTAAATTGACTACTGCGGGATCGACTTCAACTTGTCCGAAATCGGGATTCACGGTTGCGTTCAGCGTTAAGTTTGTGCCGAGACTAATTCGTGCATCGCCTCCGACTCCCATGTCATAACCTGTTCCATCATTGAATGGATCTCCTTGCTCATAATCTAAAAAATCGCCGCGAGAAGTGACATAGGGAATGACTTCAATGCTTTGTTTTGGTTCAATTTTTTCAATGCCAACAAGATCTGGGAATCTTGAAACAAAACCGCTGCCGTTTTTTGGAGTATAGACAAGATAATCAATTTCATTTTTTCGTGAAATTTCGCGCTTAAAATTAATTCCCCAAACGTACTGGTTATTTTTTTTGAATCTCAATTGTGAATAAGGAACCCGTATTTCGGCAGTCCAGCCTTTTTCATCGATTGATGCTTTGCCTTCCCAAACTCCATCCCATGAACTGTCGTTCCAGCTATCATTCATCAATGTGCCATCGTAGTGAGTCCCTGCTGCATTAATGCCGAAGTAATAGCCTGTTCTCTTGTCGTGGAACGGATCGATGTAAACATAGAATGAATCAGAAGAAAGCACTCCATCTTTGCGACCTAATCGTGCTTCAATTTTGGCTGGATCGGAATCGTACATCCGGGCGCCGATATAAATGGCATCATCATCATACTGAACATCTACTAATGTTTTTTCAGACGCTTCTGATCCTTCTTTTGGATCCCTTTGAACAAACCGTGAGATGGCATATACATCTTTCCAGGATGGTTCATTCAGTTTTCCATCAAGCTCTATTTTTTGAATTGAGCGCACTGCCAGTACCTGCAGTTCAGTTGATGGTGATTCTTCAGAAAAAAGTGCTCCTGTAAATCCAAAGACCAGGATCATAAATGTGAACGGTACGCGTTTCATGTCTCTTCCTTATGGCATCCCAAATATGCGGGATCGTCCCAGTAGACCGCCTTTTGTCACGAAAAGGTTTATCCCCTACCTGCAGATTAGACGAGTCTCAGGACGGAACGCGTTTACAAGAAAGGCTTTGAGTCTTTGCGGTAAAAATTACTCTATCGTTACACGGGCCATTGTTATAGGAGCTTGTGGCCGATCATTTGGCCCTATAGGTGTATTCGCGATTTCATCAACTACTTGTTGACCTTCGGTAACGCGGCCGAAGATTGTGTAACTGGGAGGCAAGGGATAGTCGTTATGCATGATGAAAAACTGCGAACCGTTCGTATTCGGACCAGCGTTCGCCATCGCGACAGTTCCTGCTTTGTATCCCCGGACATAGACATCTGACTTTGAATTGATTTCATCGTCAAATCGTCCACCCCATGCGGATTCGCCGCCGCGGCCGGTACCCGTTGGATCACCACCCTGAATCATAAACCCCTTGATGACCCGATGGAAAATGATCCCATTGTAGTAACCCTTTTCTGCAAGACGAATAAAATTCTCAGTCGTCTTGGGAGCATCCTGCTCCAGAAGTTCGAATTTGATATTTCCTTTGTTGGTTTCAATAACTGCGGAACGATTTGCCATGTTACCTCGTTTATTTAATATGTAAACTTTTTTACGAAAGACAAACTCTAATTATAGCAGCTCTCTTTTACGGTTCACCGCGTGTTGATTTGAGTAAATCAAACGGCACGTAATAGCAAACCATGCAACATTCAGGAGAGTTTTGCTATGAACCTAAAAGTAAGTTCAGGCCTTATTGCTTTAGTCGCAATCTCATTCCTCTTCATAAATGATACCTTAGAAGGCTTCATTTATTTCGAAACCACAGAAGCAAATAATACCGGTGTCGTGGCTGTTGCCAGCACGCAGTCAAGATCCTCAGAATTAATTCAATCTCTTGAAAGGATTACTTGTCTTTCTCTAGAGGTCAAGAATCATTATCTGAGATTGTATGAACCTCCAAGATCGTTGTATGCAAGTCTGGCATCAGTTTACAGACTTGAAAGAGCTATTCCTGCAGATCGGCGATGCTCGTCAACTGGAAAAGAATTACTACTGAGTGCCTTGCGGAACTCGAGTGTTTATAAGGTGCGAGAAAACCGGAATGCTGATTTAGGACGTGTGACTTCAACCGATTACATCGAACTTGATTTTAGTGATCTCGGAGAAATTGTATTCCGCGATCTTCCACGAGAGGCGTTCGATATTGGGATGATATTTTTGCATGAACTCGCACATCGTCATCTCGAATTGAAAGATCCGAACAAAAAGGCAATTGAAAAAAATAGTCTTGTGAAAGGTGATACTGTTTCTTTCATTAATAGAATTGAAAAAGAATTGAATCTTCCACAACGACGTCACTATGCGCCTGTAAAAATTCGACACATCAATGGCGATATCCGCTGGGGTATTTATTATGGAAATGGTACCGATCGTGTCGAACTGAACCCAAAATTCGGCTTACGGTAGAGTTTTCTTACCGCAGAGGCTCAGAGTCTTTGCGGTTAAAATTCTAAACGCCGAGTACGCCAGGAATTCTAGAAATTCCAAGCGCCTCGGCGTTTTCTGCTGCGTATCTGGTTATTCTTTTTCCAGAATTTTCATCAATGCATCTTTCGCTGCAGGTGTTCCAATGTTTCCAAGCATCTGAACAGCAGTCGTACGGATTCTAGTACTTGGATCATTGGTTGCTGTATGCAACAAGATTGGCACTGCAGCATCGCCAACTTCTCCTAGAGCATACAAAGCGACAACACGAAATTCTTCTTCTTTTTCTTCTTTCAAAATCTTAGAAAGTGAATCAATGGCACTTTTTCCTTTGCGCTCGCCAATTGCATAGAGAGCAACTTTTTTTACGTCAGGAAATTTCCCTTTCTGAAATACCTGAAGCAGTAGAGCCGTATCGCCTTCCGTTGCTTCTGCAAGTGCATGAACTGCCGCTTTTGCAAGTTCCTCTTGCGGATTGTTAATTGCAGTTTGCATTAATATGTCTGCCGCTCCTGGCCCTACATTGTCGGCAATTGCGTATAAGGAGGCCTTCTGCACTTCAGGATCTTTGCTTGTCGCCAAAATTTCTTTTAATGCTTCGAATGATTCCTTTGTATCATCATCGGCAATCGCATATGTGGCGGTCTTGCGTAACTCTCCAGTCGAATCATTTAATGCGACTTGCTTCAACGTGGCGACAGACGTTCCACCACCATGATCAGCCAGCGCATGAAGCGCTGCTTTTCGAACTTCAACACTGATTTGAGATTTTAAGATCGATTGCAAGGCAACTATTGCGTCAGGATTTTCCACGTCAGCAAGAGCATACGTTGCAGCCTTGGCGAGTTCTTCATTCGATTCTGTTGATGCAACATCTCCTAAAATTTTGACCACGCCTGGATCCTCTGTGTTCGAAAGCGCATGTAATGCAGCCTTACGAACTTCAAGATCATTCTTAGAAGCCAGAACCTTCTTCAATTCTGGTGTAGCCTCTGGCCCACGATCCCCAAGTGCATAGACTGCTTTCTTGCGGATCTCTACAGATGGATCTGTTTGAATGATTGTTGACATCTTAACGATAACCTTTGGATCTTCAATATCATTCATGATCCATAAAACTTTTTCACGATCTGCCGGTTTCTCAAGTTTGTCGTACAAATTGATGATCATGGGAAGAGCTTGCTCATCTCCCTCAGAATCCAACAATGCCTGTAACGCAAGCAATTTCAATTCTATGTTTTTGCTGTTATTGAATCCTTCAATCATTGCTTTGTACTTTGGATCAGTTCCCGCCAAATCATTACCAAGCCGGATCATATTTTGAGTTGCATCACCGAGAAAATTACTGCTCGTATACTTTTTTACAAACTGGTCATAGCATGCGAATGTTTTTTCTCGTGATTTGCCAGACATGTCCAATGCATAACAGGCATGAAATGCAGCGTCATCTGCAACTGAACTTTTTGGAAACTGTTTTTCTACTCCCTGCAAAGCTGGAATTGCCTTGTCCCATTCTTCATTTAAAAACAAATCGTAGGCAACTCTATAAGCTTTTGATGCTTCGTCCTTACCGCCGGGAGTACCATCGGCATAATACGCTATCGTTGTTGCATTTAGTTGAGCCGCCAAAACCATCGCGAAAAATGCTAACGCAATGGCCATTATTTTCTTTCCTCCACCTTTCATAGTCTCATTTCCTCCACTATAGTTTCTTCTCACCGGATGTTTTGTTTTGATCCGGTTTACTTTCGGCGGCACCCGACATACGCATTTGTTCCACATTAATTTTGAACAAGACCCCTTTGCGGTCTACGCCGCTTTTCACAAGCTCAATTTCAGGCACATCACTTTCAGCTTCAAGATTTGCAATTTGAAGCATGATCAATTCAAGATCGGAAACCAATTGTGTAAGACGCCGGCGTTCCGGGCCTTTTAGATTTGCTCGAATTACCGGGGCTTGCTGAATCAATTCCCGTGACATTTTCTTTTGAGCTGTTAAATCTGTTGAATAAGTGCTATCTTCCTCTGGTTCTAAATTCACAATCCCTACAAGTAAGATTTCAGATCGTTCCAAAAACCGTCTTGTTTCAGGATCCAATGAAGCCCTGTGTACTGGAAGTGCCGGCTGTGCATCTTTAACTACGATCTTCGCTGGTTCAGGCGCCATATAATAACGTCCGATCAATATTCCAAGCCCTACAAGAATGAATGCTGCTGCCGCTTTAAGAGCCCAACCAGGAATTTTATTGAATGATATGACTTTCCCTTTGTCTTTATCTTTCGACTTCACCTCAGAGAGACGATTCTGCAATGACGCATCATATTGCTGCCAATATTCTGGTGAAAGTTCCGGATGAATCCTTTCATCCATCACGTTAAGCGTCTTTTGCATTGTCTGATAAAGAGCTCTGCATTGTGCACATTCCTTTAAATGTGAATCGAAATCTTCCTTTGGCTGAGATTTTAGTTCGTCATACAAAGCATCAACGAATTGATCTTCAAATTTCTCGCAGTTATTCATTGGAACTCCTCGCTTCAAATCGGAATTCATATTTGGAAAGGGCCTTTTGAAGCTTCTTAATCGCACGAAATAAGAAACTCTTTACAGTTCCTTCACTGAGTTCCAGCATCTCCGCAATTTCCTTTAGAGCATGTTCCTGATAATGACGTAAAACAAAAATGGAACGCTCTCTTGGTGTTAACGTTTTGAGGGCTTCTTCGATGTGCTCCTGCATTTTGGATTGTTCCATCTTCTTTTCCGGATTGGTTTCAAATCCGCTTCCGCCAGCTGAATGCAAAGTCAGGCTTTCATTTAATTCATCGCTCGTTCGCAGGAGTGTAAGTGATTTTTTCCGGCGTTCATCAAGATGGGCATTGACCACAATCCGATGAAGCCAGGAACTAATTTTCGCATCCCCACGAAAACCTTGAATCGATGTATACGCCTTCACGAAAGCCTCCTGAGACAAATCCTCGGCATCATAATGATTTCCTGTAAGATCGAGGGCGAGGTAGTACATTTGCCGCTTATACTTCTCGACAATCTGTTGGAATGCAGTTTCATCCCCTTGTTGCGCTCGATATAACAGTTCTTTCTCATCGCCGACCATACTTGCTCGATAATGGGACGTGGGAGTGGTCCTGAACGTTTACAATTATTTAACCACAAAGACACAGAGAAAACATTGACACGGATTGCCATAGCCAGTTTTATCGCTCGTGAAACCGACCTGAATCCTGTATCCTGAATCGTGTATCGAGCTATAATACATCCATGGATCTTGTTCTGGTCCAGGCTCCCGGCAAGTCTGAAGAACGGGTTATTCCTTTAACAACAGGCATTAACGTCCTTGGAAGTGGCCCTCAGAGCCACATTCGAATTAGTTCACCCCATGTGCGTTCACACCATTTGAATATAGAACCTTCCGGTGAAGGTCTCTCGGTGCGTTCAGCTCAACCCGACATTCTGTTCAAATATCGCGAAAATCTATGCCATCAAGCTCTCCTGCAAAATGGTGAAACTTTTTCAATCGATGGGATTGAATTCTTGTGTCGACGAATTCCGTCTTCTGAACGAACTGAACTTGGTTCATTCGGACGTCATCTCACAGCAGAAAAAGCCCAAAAATCTAATGCTGCCCAGGCACCAAGTCTTGGTGAAATGCAGGTTTCAGGATTTGTCAGCCAAAAACTTCTGACCCGTTTTCCACTCCTTATCGGAAGAAATGAAGGCTGTGACGTTGTGCTCAATCATCCGCAGGTTTCTTCTATGCATGCAAGGTTGGAACGAAATAACGGCATCCTCTACCTGGAAGATCTACGAAGTTCCAACGGTACATATGTAAACGATAGGCTCATTCATCGGACTCCACTTTCACCTGGGGAATCTGTTTTGATCATGCCTTACATGCTGCTATTCACCGGCGAATTCCTCAACATTTATACACTGCAGCAGCAAAGCCAGTTGATCGGATGGCAAATCAGCGTATCTGCCGGCGAAAAAAGAATCATCGATCGTGGAACGCTTGTCTGTAATTCCAATGAACTGATCGGCCTGATCGGTCCAAGTGGATCAGGAAAAACGACGTTGATGAAATGTTTAAGCGGACAGATTTTGCCATCAGCAGGTAGAGTTCAACTAAACGGATTGGATGTATTCACACACTTCGATCTCTTCAAAAGAAATATTGGATTTGTACCTCAAGACGACATTATTCATCGCGAACTAACAGTTGAGCAAACGCTTCGTTATGCGGCGAAGTTGCGGCTGCCTCTTGATATGTCGGAAAAAGAACGCAAGATCCGGGTGAAGGAAACCTTGATCGAACTCGAACTTGAAGATCAGGAACGTTTACCCGTTCATCGATTGAGCGGCGGACAACGCAAGCGGGTCAATATTGCAATTGAGCTTCTTACAAAACCTGGAATTCTTTTCCTTGATGAACCGACTTCCGGGTTGGATCCGGCATTGGATGAAAAGCTAATGGTGCTTTTCAAAAAGCTTTCTCAGGATGGAAGAATTACGATTCTAACAACTCACCTTCTTGAACATGCAATGATGTTTTCACGAATTGTTCTGATGCATTCCGGACGTGTCATCTTTTTTGGCAGCCCTCAAGACGCAATGAACTTTTTTCAAGTTAATACACTGAGCGCGCTTTATTCGCGAATCAAAAACCGTCCTGCAGAAGAATGGCAGGATGAATTTCAAAAGACCGAAACTCATCGCAATGACATCAATCTTGCGCGCGATCAGATACTTCCATCAAAGCGCTCAACATCCCAATCGACAGAACGGCTGCCTGAAGCTCCATCACATCCTGTTCATCAGGGCATAACTCTGGCAAAACGATATCTGGAAATCATACTGAGAGATCGCAAGAATACAGGCTTGTTGCTTGCTCAAGCACCATTAATTACGTTTTTTATTTATATAGCCACAACAAATCTCAGCAGCCGGTTGTTCATGATGGCGCTTGCCGCTCTTTGGTTTGGTTGCAATAACTCGGCTCGTGAAATCTGCAAAGAACTTCCGCTGTATCGGCGAGAACGAATGGTGAACCTGGGGATTGTTCCATATCTGAGTTCAAAATTTGTTGTGCTCTCGATTTTGCTCGCATTGCAATGTGTTGTTCTTGCATTACTAACACCGGATAAATTCCTTCATGCATACTGGCCTCTGCTTCTTTGTGGAGTAGCTGGCGTCTCGCTGGGTCTCCTGGTTAGCTCAATTGTAAATTCGCCTGACAAAGCGATTGCTCTTGTTCCGATTCTCCTGATTCCTCAGGTCTTGTTTTCCGGAATATTCGGCGAACTGAAAGGAACTCAAAAAATATTTGGCGAAGTCATGATCAGCAAATGGTCTTATAACCTCATGAAGAAGCAATTTGAACTTCCTTCCTTGCAACTAAAAGACAGCCTTGAGCAATCAATCGATCTGAGCCAAAACGAAATGGAAGAAGCACAAGAGCGGATCAGCTCATTGCAAAATGAATTAGATGAAATTCTTGAGAAGATGGGTGATGTCGCCGACTTTGTGGAACTGAATACGCTGAGATACGATGCCGACAGAATTTCAAGAGACTTGAAACACGAACAGCAGAACATGGAAGACGCTCGCGATGAATTGCAACGATCTGAAAGACGATTGAGGAATAATGCGCGGCTCTTCGTATGGATCGACCATCCAGATTCCAAAATAAGGGATCAGGTCGTTCTCGTTCTATTTACAGTCGTATTTCTAGTTGCGAGCGGTTTTGCGTTGAAACAAAAAGATCATCAGCTGAAAATCTTGTGAGAACCTTTAACTACAAAACGCAAAGAATCAATCCGATAGCTCGCCGAGCTGTTTGAGGGCATTGCGGAGATAGACAGGTAAGCCGGTTGTGGCGACGGCCTGAGATGGCTTTGCGGAGGTTTCTGGTTTAGGATCTGACACTTTCGGAGTAGATGTCTCAGGTTTTGGATGTGAAACCGGTTGCGCAGGTGCAGATACACTTTCAGGATGCGTCAGAGGTTGTTTCCCGACTTTTTCAGAAACCTGGCGTATCATTTCACGAATCCAATTAATTCTGTGAAACATTTCGGAGTAAATATCTTCAGCAGAACCAATGGTCAGACCACTTTGTCTGGCAATTGACTGGATGACACTTGAACGATCAGCACCTTTTTGAATTTTAATAGCAACCCCCAGCGCGGCAGGTTGGTCTTGATAAAACTTCTTCAGACAAATTTCGATAAGTTGATCCAATGTACGTCCGTGCTTCAGCCAGACCTCCAACTCAAAATCACGCAGTTCGTTTTCATATTGTTTAAATTGTGAAGTGTTCACAAAAGGCTTTTTCCGATTTCTCGAATATACGAACAATGCACCGCCTGCAAGAACGATCCCTGCAATACCAATTAAAAGCGGAGCAATCGAGAAACTGCGCGTCGTCACTTTTGTTTGAGTGTTTCTGTTTCTTCAGGCACCGTTGTTGCTGCCTCTTCTTCTTGTATCGATGGCTCCGGTGAGGGCAAAGGTTCAGTCTTAACAGGAGTTTCTTCTGGATTCGGAATCTTTATTGTCGGTTCAGGAACTTTAACGATCGCAGGCGGAGGTTCAGTGGCCTTTTCATTGATACTAAAGTTGGAATGGAAGGTTGCCGTGTCAAAGAGTTTCTTGCCATAAATTCCTTCCGCAGTTTTGAAGATTACCAGGAAGGGTTCATCCTTCGTTTGCATGAAGGTACCTTCTTGAAGCGACTCTACATCAAAATCCTCAAGAGATTCATAATCAGAAGGAGGAGGAGCAGGAGTCGAGCCTGAAGCGGCCCGGTTAACGATCCTGACAATGTCTCCTTGTCGTATTGAACCAATTGTTTTTAAGGCCACAGCCGATTGTTCAGCTTTGTCCCATTCTTCTTTTAACGCGAGTTGCCGTTGTTTTGAATCTCCAATAAGTGGCGGGGTTGCAGTACGCGTTTCGCGTGCATTGGAAGAAAGGCCTGCCTGTCCATAACTTCCTTCAGCTTTAGGAATACCGCTCGCTTTCAAATCAATTTTGTCTGCTGCAACATTGCGGGTCTTTCCATTCATGAGAAAAAGTTCAGCTACATTTCCCTTGAATACGATTTTCGTTACAGTAACTGATGTGCCGTCTTTGAAAAAGACAGTCATCTCAGCGAATGCGATTGAACAAATGGAAAGAATGATAGCGAACAGAAGGGCTTTCTTCATAACTCCTCCAATGAAGAAGCCGCAAAGTTCTTTCGCAGCTGACTCAATGCATTCAAGCGGACGTTCAGCATTTGATCCATGCAATTCTGAAATTCATGAAGATCCAAACCTTCAACAGCTCGTACACAAACTAGGTTAATCGAGTTCAGTAACTCATCCAGTGCAAAATGTGCCGAGCCTGTTGATCCGTTATTCCAGGAAAGCAGTTGCTCAAATATCTCAGCAGCCGTTGAAACATTCACACGAAAAGTAGGAAGTGAAAAAATGAGAGTGTCATGTGTTTCGCCAGGTCTTGTAAGCAGTGCAAGATGAACTTTTGAATTACGATACTCAACTTTTCCGTGAAGCATGGAGACGGATTGTCCACCCATCGAAACAGACTGAGGAGTGAATCCATCAAACGTTGCCTTCGTACGCCGAAGATGTCCAATGATTGCCTGGTTGGATTCATACCTGGGCATTTCTAATTCTCCTCTTTCAGACCGAATTCATTCATGAAAGGAATTCCCAGGCGCTGCGCTGACGTGCTCATCGTATCGAGCACCGCTCTCAATTGACGTGTGTCTAGCGAAGAACAATTTCGAATGCAAATCAGATTTATTGTTCGGGTTTCTTGATCAATTGAAAATCGAGCTACATCGGTGTGTCCGTTATTCAATGAAAGAAGTTTTGCAAAGGCGCGCAGCAAGTTTCCTTCAGGCAAACCGCAAAGCGGAGCCACGATCATAACTTTATCCCCTGATGGTTTTGGCACTACAAGAAGCCCCATCTTCGTACCGTGATGTTGCAGCTCAATCGAACCAACTTTGCCATCTTTGCCAGTAATTTGGGGGAAAGTGGAATCAATCATATGCAAGTAGCGGTTTATCAATTGAATCGATGGGCTTATTGAAAGTTCAGAGAGTGGCACTGGTTCCATTGAAGGCGATGAAGGCTGACCATTACGCATTTCCTGAAGAATTTCTTTTAAGGCGATACTCACTTCTTTGGCATCCTTTGGTCTTCTCTCAGGGTCCTTATCCAGACATTTCTCTATGAGGGTTTTTAAAGGTGGAGTTACAGATGAATTTAAGGTGGAAACGTCTGAAGGTTCATCGCGCAATACAGAGGCAAGAACTTCCGGAATTGAATCTGCAGGAAAAGGCCTTTTTCCTGATGTCATTTGATATAAAACGCAGCCGAGTGACCAGATGTCGCTGCGTATGTTTGCTGACATTCCTTTGATTTGTTCAGGCGCTAGATAAGCCGCAGTACCCAAAACCATTCCGGACGTAGTTACTTCCGGAAGAGCTTGCTTCGTGCTGTGAGTCTGCTGCATCAGGGGCCGCGCCAATCCGAAATCGAGCACTTTCACTTGATTGCGTGTCGTAACCATGATATTTGCAGGTTTGAGATCGCGGTGAATAATTCCCGCTTCATGTGCTGCGTGGAGAGCCTTTGAAATTTGCCGTCCCAACCGGACTGACGTTAAGACAGGCAACGAACCATTGGCCAAAATTTCAGATAAACTTCTTCCTTCAACAAATTCCATAACAAGGAATGAGATTTTGGTCGTCGACTTTGAATGATCCGGGGCTTCTGGATATTCTTCGTTTGCTTCATAAATTTGAGCGATTCCAGGGTGATTGAGAGCGGCAAGAATTTTACTTTCGCGATCGAATCTGATTTGTAATTCCGGATTGGTTGCCAGCTCAGGGGGAAGAATCTTAATTGCAACTTCACGCCCGAGACGCACGTCTTGCGCCTTCCAAACTTCTCCCATCCCGCCCCGGCCTAAAAGGTTGCTGAGCTTAAAACGGCCGAGATGTGTCCCCGGAGTCAACGATTTCATCCCACGCCCCTCGATACCGTAATTGGAAAAGCTTATTGGAGCACTCCCGAGATGTCAAACTCCCGGCTATTTATCGCTGCCGGTCTTCCGTTTTTTAACGCGCGATAGCCCAAGCTCTGCAGGATCAATTCCAAACCGTTCCGCCATACGATAAAGCGTATAGCGTCCCACACCCAGGATTTTTGCAGCCTGAAGTTTGTTGCCCCCGGTATACGTTAAAACATCCAAAATATGTTTGCGGATCACATCTTTGAGTGACGAAGGGGGGCCTGGTTCTAAAACCGGCTCAACAGGTCTTGCGTGCTGAGGCTCCGGCAAAATAACACCATCAGGAGTATGTGAAATCAAACCGAATTGTAAAAGATCTTCCGGCAAAATTTCTCCCGTTCCTTTCATCGTAACTGCACGCTCAATCGCATTTTCTAACTCGCGGACATTGCCGGACCATGGAAGTGTTTTCATCCATTCGATTGTTGCTGGAGCCATCACGACAGACTTCCCTTGCCTCTTATTAAACCTCCGCAAGAAATTTGTAGCCAGCAAAGGGATATCATCAATTCGCGCACGAAGTGCTGGTATATGAATATTGATTACACTCAACCGGTACAACAAATCTTTCCGGAACGATGAAGCCAATAAATGATCGACTGGACGGTTTGTAGCTGCAATAACTCGTACATCGATTGGACGTTCTTCACTGCTTCCAACTGGACGGATTGTCCGCTGTTGTAATACACGCAGGAGTTTGACTTGAAAAACTGCAGAAGTCTCACTGATTTCATCAAGAAAAACTGTACCGCCGGTTGCACTTTCGAAAATTCCACGGTGCGAAGTCTTAGCATCGGTAAATGCTCCTTTCATGTGACCAAATAATTCACTTTCTAGCAGCGTATCGGTTAAAGCGCCACAATTGACAGCGACAAATGGTTTTGAAGCACGCAGCGAATTTTCATGGATCGCGCGCGCAACAAGTTCTTTTCCTGTGCCGCTTTCACCTGTAATTAAAACTGTCGAATCCGTTTGAGCAACACGCGCAATTGCTTTGTACACTTCGACCATGCCGAAACTCTGGCCGATTATTGGCAGCGTCTTCCCCGTCTTCTCTCGCTTTATTTCCTCATCAGACCTTGCACCCGCCGAAATGGCTCTTCGCAAAACCTCTCGAATTTCCTCACGTGCAAATGGCTTCCGTATGTAATCGAATGCGTTGATCCGCATTGCTTCTGTAACTGTTTCGATCGAAGCATGAGCAGTCATGATTATGATTGGAATTGTGCTGCCTGATGTATTTAATTCGCGCAGAATACTCAATCCGGATTCTTCACCAAGAACCAGATCAAGCAAAACAACATCAAAGGGTGAATACAATAAACGCTCAAATGCTTCTGCACTGGTTTTGGCAGTTTCAACTTCCATCCCTTCTTGCTCAAGAAGTGATTTTGCAGTCCTGCCAAAATCAGGATCATCTTCAATAATCAGAATACGTGCGGTTTCCATAGGCTTGAATCATAATTCTAACATTCGATAGTGGTTATAGACGAATTTTACGAATCATCCTTGTCTCAGCGTGCGATGCTTGTTTAAGCTGCGCTTATTCGGTATCGTACAGTCACGGAGTTGAACTCAATAGCGAGGGTGAGTCTGAATTTAGTCGACCGTGTTATCCGAAAGTTAAAGTCCGCCGCGTTTGCGGCTCAAATCAGTTTTCCTAAAAAGGTTGAATGTAACATCTGCGGATGGACAGGCCGGCATTTTGATAGCGATAACTGGCATCCATACACAATTTGCTGGAAATGCCGTTCAGAGATAAGGCATCGCCTGCTGGCAGCGGCTTTACAAAAAAATCAAAGCCTTTCCATGGAAAAGTTAATCCGTGGTAAAGATGTGCTACATTTTGCTCCGGAAACAGTACTCGCAAAATTAATTAGAAAATCTTCAGCGAGTTATGTCACCGCGAATGTGGACGATTCGGCTGACCTGAAATTGGACATTACAAACATGAAGCAATTGAAGGAAGAAAAGTACGACACTGTGGTTGCGTGCGATGTATTGGAGCACGTTTCAAATGATCATCTGGCCTTACAAGAAATATTCCGCATTTTGCGTCCGCAAGGTTATGCAATCCTTACGGTACCTCAAAAAGATGGACTAGCCGATACCTATGAGGATTCGACTATTACTGATCCTGCAGATCGCGAACGAGTCTTTGGCCAGTCAGATCATTTGCGAATTTACGGCGCTAATTTTTCGGAGATTGTTCAAGCTGCAGGGTTTCAAGTAACCGTCATTGATGAAAAGAGTTTCGAAGAGTCAATGGTGCTGAAGAATGTTTTGTTTCCGCCAATTCTTTCCACGCATCCACTTGCGACTAACTACAGAAAAGTATTCTTCGCGATGAAACCTGAATAATTGAGTGTTAACTCGCCAGATATTCTTGAAGATGATCGCGGATCGTTTTCCAGTTTCGTGATTTCCAGGCGATATCGCTAATGGCAGAAAGTGCACTCTTATTGCCCGTTTGCCGTTGCATCACCACATCGATTGAACCTGCGGTGAATCCATCCAGAATCTGTTTGACGCTTCGTTGGTCACGAGCAAGAAAAATTGCATTTTCGACAAGGGAAGCAAGCTCGGGAAGATAAGCAAAATGTCTGCGTGCGAATAAGAATTTTGTGGCAGCAAGGGCGCTGTCCAAGCTGCGTGTGTAGCCTGCGATTCTGCAAACAGCATCCACGATACGTTCTGAGTTTGGGTTGGATGGTTCGAGATCTTTAAGCAGTCCATACAAAGATGGCTCGGTCAAAATTGGACCAACTTTTCCTAAATCACTTCCCGTTTCAGCAGCATGAGCCAAATTTGAGGCAATATTTTTCAAATAAGGACTTCGCTCATAAATTTTGATTGCTCGAACTGTTTCTCGCACAGAATCTTCATCGCGCGTAAAAAACAACGCCTTTGCCGGCGGCAAGGAGTGCATGCGGCAGAGCTTCGGCGGAAAAATTGTTCAAAGGAAAAACAATTTTCCATTGAGCTGCTACAAAATTCTCAGCAGAAATCTGGGCAATGATATCCCGTCTTCTTTCTACCGGTAGTTTTTCAAATTCACGATACAGCGATGAAGGAGAGTTTGTCCGGTCATTCTTTGCGGCAGCGACTAGTTTTGCATCTTTCTTTGTAGCAACGACTGCTTCTGCGAATGCAGTATCCCCAATTTGTCCCATATATTTTTACCTCTTAGAAACGGAAGATCAAAGCGGCACAGACACGGTATCCACAATCTGACGGATAACCCTTTCAGCCTCTTCAGAACGTTGGTCCTGGAATACAGTTGATGATTTTAACAGGATCCGATGTGCAAGCAATGGGATCGACAAACTTTTAATATCATCGGGAATGACATAGTCGCGGCCTTTTAAGAATGCATGAGCCTGTGCTGCACGGAAATAATAAAGCGAACCGCGAGGGCTGCACCCGACCGAGATCAGCGGTGAGTTCCGGGTTGCAGTGACAATGCTCAGTAAGTAAGAAAGAACAGTATCCTCAACAAGTACATTCTTCACCTGTTCTTGAAACATGATCACTTCATTTCGCTCAAGAACATGCTGTACTTTATTTAATGGATGCTCAAATTCCTGACTTCGAATAATCTCCTTTTCGCGCATCTCATCAGGATATCCAATCCGGATCCGCATCAAGAACCGGTCTAACTGAGACTCGGGTAATGGATATGTTCCATAATGTTCGGCAGGATTTTGAGTAGCGATTACCATATATGGCCGTGACAGCTCATATGTAAGGTTGTCAACTGTTACCTGAAATTCACTCATTGCTTCAAGCAAAGCGCTTTGAGTTTTCGGAGAGCCGCGATTAATTTCATCTGCCAGCACAATGTTTGAAAAAATCGGACCGGCTTTAAAAACGAATTCCTGATCCCGCGAATTCCAAATTGATACGCCTGTAATATCAGAAGGCATTAAGTCTGAAGTGAACTGAATCCGATGAAAATCGCACGAAATAGATCGCGCAAGAGTTTGCGCTAGCATTGTTTTCCCGATTCCTGGAACATCTTCAATCAGAAGATGTCCTCCTGAAAGAAGAGTGGTCAGTGTCAACTGAATTGCCTCGTGTTTTCCGCGGATGACACTTGCCATCGATGAAGATAATCGGCTGATGCGGTCAAGATATAAGGCCTCGACGCGTGTGTTATTGCTTACTTTCATCTTTTTTAATGGAGATATGCAGATCTTTCAATTGTCGAGGTGAGACCTCAGAAGGAGAATCTGACATTAGGTCAACTGCACTGCTGGTTTTTGGAAAAGCGATGACTTCGCGAATTGACTCTTCGCCTGCAAGTAACATTGCAAGACGATCCATACCAAGAGCGATTCCTCCATGAGGAGGAGCTCCAAAAGAAAGTGCATCCAGCAAAAATCCAAACTTCTGCTGTGCTTCTTCTCGGCTTAAACTGAGTGTTTTAAAAACACGCGACTGAACGGCGGGATCGTGTATCCTAATACTCCCTCCCCCAATTTCATATCCATTACACACTACATCATAGGCTTGTGCAATAGCTTTTTCTGGACTCTCCTCAAGCTTTTCTTTCCATTCGGGCATAGGGGACGTAAATGGATGATGGCACGACACATATCTGTTGTCTTCTTTATCAAATTCAAAGAGGGGGAACTGATAAATCCATGCAAATTGATAATCCTCAGGTCGTAACCATTTTTCCTGTCTCGAGAGATAAATCCGCATTTGGCCTAGAGCAGAATTCACAACGTCGTTGCCGCCTGCCACCAGTAATACAAGATCGGAATCGGCCGCAGCGACTTGCTTCCACACTTCGGCAATTTTTTCTTCTCCGACCGCTTTTAAGATTGATGACTGAAATCCTTCCTGCGTTTTCTTGATCCAGATCAGACCGGCAGCTCCAAACTCCTTGCCTTTTACATCCAATTGATCCAGATCTTTTCGCGAATACCGGCCAAGCTGAGGCGCAACAATCGCCTTTACGCGTTCCGCTTGTTGAAATATACGGAATGCTGTTTGTGATGCCCAATTACTTACATCTTGAATTTCCGCGCCGAAACGGAGGTCCGGTTTATCCGAACCAAATCGGTTCATCGCTTCATCGTAAGGAATTCTTCGAAATGGAATGCTGATGTCATAACCGGCAGCCGAGAAAATACGCTGAATCAATGGCTCTACGAGTGCAATTACATTGTCCATTTCAACAAATGACATTTCGATATCGATTTGCGTGAATTCGGGCTGGCGGTCTGCTCGCAAATCCTCATCGCGAAAACATCTCACAATCTGGAAATATTTATCGAATCCGGAAACCATTAAAAGTTGTTTAAAGATTTGTGGAGATTGAGGCAGCGCATAAAACTTTCCAGCATTTACACGGCTTGGAACAAGATAATCCCGAGCGCCTTCAGGGGTGGATTTTGTCAACATAGGAGTCTCAATTTCAAGAAAACCTTGTTCATCCAGGAATTTTCGCGCAGCAAGAACGGACTTATGGCGCACGATCAAATTCTGCTGCATATTCGGCCGGCGTAAATCCAGATATCGATATTTCAATCTGAGGTCGTCAGATATGTTCACTTCATTTTCGATAGGAAATGGAGGAGTCTTTGCTTCATTTAGAATCGTGAGATTTGTAGCTGCCATTTCGATCTCACCTGAGGGCATATTCGCGTTTACAGTTGAGGCAGTTCTTTCGACTACTCGTCCTTCAATTTGAACGACAAATTCAGGCCGCAAATTTTTGGCGATTCTGTGTGCTTCTTCATTTTCCTGCGGATTAAACACGACTTGAACTAAACCATAGCGGTCACGCAATTCAATAAAAATGAGTGAACCGAGGTCGCGTCGGCGCGCTACCCACCCCGCGATGACTACATTTCTGCCAATATGTTCTTTGCGAATTTCGCCGCAATATAAATCCCGTTTCATCGTATTTTCTCAATCACTTCCCTTACTGAATATTTCTCCTGTTCCCCTGTCTTCATATTTTTCAATGTAACTTTTCCTTCCTGACGTTCCTGATCACCAACAAGAATCGCCCAATCGACCTTTTTGCGATCGGCCTGCCTCATTGCTGCTTTCACACTCCGCCTCTGATAATCGATCTCACTTGGAATTCCCGACTTTCTCAATGGTAGTTGAACTTGCTCAAACGCATAATCGAAGGCAGCGTCATCCAGAGCAACTATGAAAACGCGAACTCCACCACGTTGGCTTGAGGTTTCAGGAATGGCGAGGACCAATCGATCCAGACCCAACGCAAAGCCGATCGCCTTCGTCGGCTTTCCTCCTACTTCCTCAACAAGACCGTCGTAACGTCCACCACCTGCGACTGTGTTTTGAGCTCCTAGTCCGGCGGCCACAATTTCAAACGTCGTCTTCGTGTAATAATCCAAACCACGCACAAGACGTTTATTTCGAACAGTGTCGATACTGGAAAGCTTCAAATATTTTTGCACTGCATCAAAATGTATTTTGCATTCTTCACATAAATACTCATCAATCGAAGGAAGAGCTTCGATAATTGGCTGATCCGCTTCCACTTTACAATCCAAAACCCGCAATGGATTTTTCTCAATCCTTTCCTGACAATCAGCGCACATCTGCTGCTTTTTATTCCGAAGGATTTCTTGCAATGCGGCAGTGTAACGCGGACGGCACAGAGAGCATCCAACTGAATTCAGTTGCGTTTCAAAATTCTGCAGACCAGTGGATTCCAAGAAACGGACAAGCAATTCAATGACCTCTGCATCAACGGCAGGATTTTCGGTTCCCAGAACTTCAATTCCGAATTGACTGAATTGACGATACCGCCCTTTTTGAGGCTGTTCATACCGAAACATGGGGCCAAGGTAATACCATTTTGTGATCGAAGGCTCATTATCGATTCCATGTTCAACAAACGCCCGCACAACCGGAGCGGTATTTTCCGGGCGCAAACTGACTTGCTGTTCGCGGCCGATCGGAAATGTGAACATTTGTTTCGTCACAATATCGGTGACTTCACCAATTCCACGCGCAAAAAGCTCTGTCGCTTCGAACATGGGTGTACGGATTTCATCGTATCCATATATAGAACAGATTTCCCGGGCCTTTTCTTCAACAAAAAGCCATTTTTCAATTTCCGGCGACATGATATCGCGCGTTCCTTTTACAGCTTTAATCATGAAAAATCATTACCTTCCGTACATTTTTTTATACGTTTCTTTGTAATCGTAATAATTCGTTGCATGCTTGCGGATCCATGCAATATCGTCTTCAGTAACTTCACGGACGCGCCGTGCGGGCGCACCCAGCATCACACTTCTTGCCTGAACTTTCGTTCCGGGAGTCAGAAGAGCACCAGCTCCAATAATGCAATATTCGTCAATGACCACATCATCCATAACAATGCTTCCGATTCCAATCAGGTTATTGGATTTTATGTGACATCCATGAAGAGTCACACTATGACCAACAGTCACATAGTCCTCCAAGATCGTTGGAAAGCGTCCATTTGTCACGTGGATCACAGAATTATCCTGGATATTTGTGTAAGTGCCGATCCTGATGAAATGAACGTCTCCGCGAACTGTAGCATTAAACCAGATGCTGGAATGAGGGCCGATCACAACATCGCCGATAACTTGCGCGCTATCCTCTATAAAGACGGTTTCATCAAATTGCGGAGTCTTGTCGAGATATGCCCTGATCATTTTTCTGTCCTCTAAAGATAAGCACGTATTATAGCAAAGGGGAGAGAGAATGGAGGATAGAGATAGAGGATAGAGGATGGAGGATGGAGGATTGCAGCTCTTGAGCTTCTATCATCTATCTTCTATCCTCTATTCTCTTTCATTTGAGTTCGATCCGTGGATCTAACGCACCGTACAGTAAGTCGACCACAAGGTTAACGACGGCATAGAGCGCTGCAAACACGAGAATGCATCCTTGAACAAGCGGATAGTCGCGGGAATAAATGGCTTGAATCAGAAGCCGTCCGATGCCAGGCCACGAAAAAATAGTTTCTGTAATGATGGCTCCGGTCAAAAGACTTCCGAATTGTAATCCCATGATCGTCACAACCGGAAGCATCGCATTTCGCAGCGCATGGATGCGAAAAACTCTGCGTTCTGAGCAGCCTTTTGCGCGGGCGGTTCTAATGTAGTCAGAATGTAATTCTTCAAGCAGGCTGGAACGGATCATACGCACAAGAATTGCTGTCAGTGCCAACCCAAGAGTTAGTGACGGCAGGATCATATGCAGGATAGTCCCTCTTCCCGAAACGGGGAGCCATCCAAGAAAAATTGAGAAAAATAAAATTAATAAAGGTGCGAGCCAAAAATGCGGCATTGCCCCCACGCCGACTGAAAGAATCATGGTCAGTTTGTCCGGAAGACGGTTTGCATTTTTTGCTGCAAAAATTCCAAGAGGAAATGAGATAAGAATCGCTATTGTCATTCCACCTGCTGCTAGCTGAAGTGTGGCAGGCAGTCTTGAAGCGATCGAAGAAACAACCGGCATTCGCGTATTCCAGGAATAACCAAGGTCACCCTGAAAAATGCCTCGCACGTACCGGCCATACTGTTTGTATAAAGGTTGATCCAGAAGCAATTCCTTTCGCATGGATGCAACATCAGCTGAACGCGCACCTTCACCCAGCATTGCTTCAACCGGGTCGCCTGGTATTAAACGTAAAAATGAAAAGACAACTGTAAGTACCGAAAATAGAATTGGAATCAGAAGCAATACCCGTCGAAGAAAATAGTGTTTCACGGAAACTGTGCCTTTGCGGTTAGTCCTTTCCACCGCCGGGTTCACGAATCCCCAACCGTTGAATCATATTCATGAGACCCTGGCGCGTAATCTTCAATTCCTTGGAGGTTTGAGTTTTGTTCCAGCGGTTTCTATTCAATGCCGCCTGCAAAAATTCACGTTCAAATTCATTCTTTGCTTCTTCAAGTGTATGGCCTGCGAAACGTTGAAAACGCTGACCACCCGTAATTGATGAAGGCAAATCATCGATTTCTACATTTTTGCCTGATTCGCAGGTAACAAGCATGCTTTGAATTATATTTTCAAGTTCACGCACATTGCCCGGCCATTCATATTCAGACATCGCGCGAACTGCAGATCCTGCAAAAGTAATTTTATCCTTCCCAAATGACTTACAATACTTTTCCGTAAAATATGAAATCAACGCAGGAATATCTTCCTTTCGTTCACGGAGAGGCGGAACATGAAGTGAGTGAACGCTAACACGGTAAAACAAATCCTCACGGTATGTGCCATCCTGAATCATTTTTTTCAAATCTTTATGCGTTGCAAAAATAAATCGTACATCCACTTTGCGAGTTACATTTTCACCTAATCGTTGGATTTCACGTTCTTGCATAACTCGAAGTAGTTTTACCTGCGCAGCAGGCGTAAGATCACCAATTTCATCCAGGAAAAGAGTTCCGCCATTAGCCTTCTCAATCATGCCCTGCCGGCTCATCGTCGCTCCTGTAAAGGCGCCTCGTGCATAACCAAACAGTTCGCTTTCCAACAAAGTCTCAGGAAGTGCGCTGCAGTTAAGCGCTTGAAACGGACCGGATGAACGCTGACTGCTACGATGCAAATTTCTTGCTACCAGTTCCTTTCCAGTGCCGCTTTCTCCAAGAATCAATACTGAAATATCCACTGGTGCTGCGCGTGACATATGTCTGTACAGCGTCTGCATTCGCGGTGAGCTGCCGATTAGATCCGAATACGGAGTGCGAACGATCTGCACTTCCTTGGGTCGGAATTGTAGATGGCTGCGTAATGCATTGGCAAGAGCTGGTGCAGAAGCGGCTGCAAAAAAAGAAGCTTTGCCTAAATCACTCCTTGTAAACTCAGGCTCCGGCTCCCAACGTTCGAAATACCACATTCCAATTTGACTTTCCATCTTAATGGGAATTGCAAGAATGGAAGTAATGTTGTGCAAACGTACCGCAGGATGTTCCATCAATTCTGACTCATGTTCAGGATTAATCTGAAGAGGCTGCATATTCTTTCGAAGTCGCGAGTAAATTTTCTTCCTCAAATCACGGAGTACTTCAATCGCAGGATCTTCCGGATAAACATGTTCATTCATTTCACCTCCGGATTCCTCGTATATGAGGACTGACTGCGATGCATGAAGTTCTTCGGACAATCGCGACAACACCCGGGTGAACCGCTCATCTAAAGTTTCAGCACCGCTAAGACTCGCTAACAATGATTGCCACCATTCGTACAATGGTTCTGTGCGCACATGATTTGGCGCTACAGCCCGCACAAGCTTTCGTACCTGACGATGCCTGGAACGATTCAGAATTTCACGATACCCTTTTTCCATTCGTGACAAAAACTTTGCATGCCAACGATCTTGAAGTAAAACTGGATAAGCCTCATACAGTTTCAGCATTGAATCGTAAAACCGGAGTTCATTGCGGCTTTTCCTAAAATTTCGGATTGCTGCCCGCAATTCCTTATCTCCACGAGAAGGAACAGAACCCTGCAGCACAATTCGTAAAATAAGACTCATGCCGATCAACTTGTAGTGCTGAATTTTTCGAGCAAGTTTTAACGACTCATCCAGATGTTGAATCGCATCAGGAACACGCTCCGTTTGTCCACTATATTGCGCAAGAAGATAATGAATTTCCGATCGAGCCATTGGCTCCTGCGGTAATGAAGAAAGCTTGTCACTTACATATTCCACAAGTGGCTTACATTCACGGTGTTTTTTTTGTTCTAACAGACTGTAAAGCAAAATCATTTTTGTCTGCAAGACATCAGCTTCTGCGTGAAGCTCTTCACAAATTTCTATCGTTCGTTTCAAAAGCCTGTCAGCTTTTCTAAAAAAGCCGCGTTGGAAAGCGATGACTGCGAGTGCTCGAATATCGTACGCAAAATAGAGTCTGTTTCCGGCTTTCTTATCGATTGCACGGCAGCGTAAATAAATTTTCTCCGCTTCTTTTAATTTCCCTTGTTCAATAAAAATCAAACCCATATTGAAATGAGCAAGACCTACTTCCAAAGGATGATCAAGCTGGCTAAACAAACCTGCTGCGGTCCTGAAAGCTTTGATTGCTTCACCAAAGCGATACATTTCAAGGTATAGGTTTCCAAGTTGATTCCAAACTCTGGCGATCCCGTCCATACTTTCAGCACGCCGCAGATAACGGATACTTCGTTTGTAGGTTCGTTCCGCTTTTTCGTACATAGAACGATGAAATGCAGCCGAGCCCAAAATGCGCAGTGCCAAACCAGTTTCAGTATCGTTCCCCATTTTGCTTGAATACCGTAAAACCTTCTGTGCATGCCGTTGCGCTTCAGCAAAGTTTCCATCACGAAGTGCCAGTTCAGCGCGTTGCCTGTAACCGGAAGAGAGCGCTTCATAATCCTGTACTTCTTCTGCAATCTTTAGAGCTCTGTCAAAATCTTCATCTTCACGGCTGCCGCGATGCCATGCGCAAACGCCGCTCGTAAAGTAATAAGGCAAGAGCAGCCGCGGATCCTGAATGCGAGCCGCTTCCGGAGCAATGCTCTTGATCATTTTCAAAGACAGCAGAATGTCGTTATTCAAAAGGTGACATTTTGCAATTCGAACAGACAAATCAAACCGGGCATTTTGATCTGTGTCACATTGAGTGAGTGCTTTTCTATACGATTCAGCGGCAGTCGGGTAATTACCTTTCCTGAACAACAAATCACCCTTCCGGCTGTAGAGTTCAAACTTTTTTTGAGTATTCAGTTCTGAATCTTGCTGTTCCAATTCTTCTAATACTGGAAGAACAAATTGCATCGTGCCTGGCCGGTTCTCATCAATCGCTTTGCACGCATGTTCCAGAGCAAGGCCGAATTCTCCGCCCTTAAGAAGGTGTTGTGAAATTCTTGGGTCTATTTCTGCGTCAGAATCCTTCAACAAGGAGCGTGCAATTTTTTTATGAAATCCCCGGAGACGTTCAGGATCGGTCTGCCTGTATATAAAATCTGCAAGAAGTGGTTTGCTGAATTGAAAATAACCATCAGCCTGAATGATGACGCCTTTCTCTTGCAAAGAAGGAATAACATCGGCACTTAATTCACCGATAATTTCAACAAAGGCTGGATTAAACGATGCACCTTGAACGGAAGCGCATTCCAGAAATCGACGCTCATCGTTGTTCAGCTCTGCAATCTTGTTCAAATAAAAGCCGGATAACTTTCCAGGAAAAGCCGGAAGTTGTTTCTTTGGAATTGTCCAACCTGTGTCTTCCCATTTTAAGGAAGCACCCTCATTGTGAAAAACTTCTTTAAGATATTCCTGGAAAAGAAGTGGGTTTCCCGAAGTACTTGTATAGATCTCTTCAAGCAGGATTTGTTTTTGTTCCTTCTTCCACATTGGAACACTAAATGCCGAGGAAAGTTCATGAAGAGTCAAAGTCTCAAGAGGCAGACCGATTGTAACCTCAGAAAATTCATGGAAGCGCATTGAAGAAGTAAAGACAAAAAGAACTTGATAAGAAGCGATATGCCGCAAGATCCTGGAAAGCAGTGCGAGTGATTGTGGATCTGCTTGATCCAAATCATCCACAAGAAAGACGAAGCATTGAGATTGGGAGGAGTTTAGAGAATCAAGAACTTGAAGAAAAAGAGATACAATCCGCTCTTCAGAAACGCTCCCAGAACCATGAAGGAAGTGCGACCATTTTGCAGCTGCCAGCTCCGATTTGCAACGCGAATAGGATTCTGTGTTTTCAAAAAATCGATCGAGGAGTTGCTTGATTAAGTGATTCGGTCGATCATCACGGAATGCAGAACAAAATGTAATGTGAGCATTTCTTCCCGCAAGTTCACGAAAAATTTGCCTGAGTAATGTTGACTTTCCTTCGCCTGGATCAGCCTGAAACAAAATGGCCCTGCCGCAGGATCGCAAAGCCAATTGAAACAAACCGGTAACAAGTTCAACTTCTCGTCGTCTAAGACTTTCGGAGCCGCACATCAATAATTCCGGAGAAATCGAAAATTCTAAGAGGAAATCTTTAAGACACTCTCCAAGATGAATTTGTTTTCGACGCTCCCAGCTTTTTAAGATCTTAATAACTCTTTGCTTGGATCCATCTGGTATTGCGGGCCAATTTCGCAAGGTCTCGAGTAATTGTCGTGAGTGCTCTTCAATTTCCCAATCCGTGCTCACACGTAAATTACTAATACCAGCGAAATGAAAACGAGGTGTCTGGGAATCGTAAAGAAGGAATTGGGGATCACAACGGAATACCAATCCCCGGTGATGCAAGAGGTTGGCTAATGATATGAGCTGTGCACAAAATGCTGGAAAATTCCAATCCGCAGGAAGCGGTTCGGGTTGAAATTCAAGAGGCATTAGAAATGATAAATCGCCTCGAACAACGCCGGCATATCCAGGCTGGATCAAAAGTGAATGACGGATTTGGCTCAGGATCGTGTAGTCATTCCATGCTCCGGGACGCCCAGAGATAATCCGTTTTAATGCATGAAGTCGTCCATCAATACGACCTTCCCAAAGTTCGGCATTCCGGCTTCTGATTAGAAGCCGCGTTTTTTCGAAAGAGAGAGGTGATAAATAGCGTTTGGGCATCGTACGCTCAGAGCTACGACACAAACCAGATTAAGGACAACTGTTTCTATTGTATTAGTGTTCAGGGGAGATGTAAATCAGAGCAATTAACTCCAATACGATTAGGCTTCCATGAGCTAAAATGGACGGCTATGCCAGAAACATTCAAGTTTCATCCTGTTACGGCGGCACGCTGGAAGGATATGGAGTCCTTGTTTGGAGACCGTGGGGCGTGTGGGGGATGCTGGTGTATGTACTGGCGGATTCCTCGCGCTGAATATGAAAGAAAGAAGGGAGCTGCAAACCGCCGCGCGATGAAAACAATCGTGCATTCCAAATCTTCACCCGGCATCCTGGCTTATGACGCGAACACTCCTGTTGGTTGGTGCTCCTTTGCTCCACGCGAAAGTTATTCTGTTCTGAACCGTTCAAGAATCTTAAGTCCCGTAGACAACAATCGTGTATGGTCAATCGTTTGTTTTTTTGTTGCCAAGAAATATCGCCGACAGGGATTAACTATAAAATTGCTTGAGAATGCAGCAAAATATGCGAAAGAAAATGGAGCACAGATTCTAGAAGGTTATCCTGTTGAACCTCCTACCGGAACATTTCCTGAAGTCTTTGCCTTTACAGGCTTAGCTTCAGCGTTCAAAAAAGCGGGCTTTCGCGAAGTCGCTCGCAGATCTAAAACCCGGCCAATCATGAGGCTCAATTTATCGAAAAAACGCAAGAATGAATAGCTACAGACTCTCGATTGTCAGTTTTGCGTAACGGCTCATGATTGTTTTGACACCATCCTGAAATCGGATAGTCAATTTCCAATCGTTTGGCGCACCTTCAACGCTGAGTACAGTCCCACGGCCTAATTTTTCATGACTAATAGTAGATCCTGGTTTATATGGCGCTGAAGGATCGGATGGTTTTTGTGGTTTTGAGACAGTGGAGGACGTGCTTGATTTCGAAGTTCTTCGCGAGACGGCTGGCTCAGGACGTTCAATGGAGGTTTGAAATCGTTCCGAATATTTATGAACTTTAAACCATGATGGAACTTCTTCGAGGAATCGCGAAGGACGATTCGACATGCCTGTGCCAAACATGCCTCTTCGTTGGGCCCAGCTTAATAAGAGTTTGGAGCGTGCGCGCGTCATAGCAACATAAAAAAGGCGTCGTTCTTCTTCAACGTCTTCTGAAGATTCCAAGGATTTCACGTGAGGGAATAAACCTTCCTCCATCCCAATGACAAACAACACATCAAATTCAAGACCCTTTGCGCTATGAACGGTCAATAAAGTAACAGCATCATCGGACTTTTCAGCGCGGGATTGTAGTGGCAAATTTCCGATGAATTCAATGAGATCAAAACCTTCCTGTATTTCGTTATCGCGAAGGTATGCCAGAAATTCAGCAATATTTTCCAGACGATCATCGACCGTTACAGGTTCGTCCTTTCGCAGATAATCCGCGTATCCGATCCTCTCAAGCAACATCTGTAAAAACTCGGACGGAGATTTTGAATCTAATGAAGGCTCATAATTCCTTAAAAAATCCTGAACCGCGGAGCCACCCAAATTTTGTGCAGCTTCGAAAAGTGAAATTCCAGATTGTGTTGATGCGAGCTGTATTTGTTCCAACATTTTTTTGCCTACACCGCGTGGCGGCACATTAATGATGCGCAGGAGACTTGTTGAATCGGCATGATTCACAAGTAAACGTGAGAACGCAATCATATCTCGAATTTCCCGGCGCTCATAAAACCCAACCGCACCTACGATACGATGCGGAATTTGTGCTTTTACGAATGATTCTTCCACGGCGCGGGACTGAGCATTCGCCCTGTACAAAACTGCAATTTGCGATGCACTCTTTCCTTTGAGTTCAGCCATCACACGCAACGTAACGTAGGCGGCCTCATCATATTCATCAAAAGCGTGATAAACCTCAATTGGTTCTCCGGGATTGTTCTCTGTCCACAGCTCTTTCTTAATGCGGGAACGGTTGATGGAAATAACTGCCTGTGCAGCTTTTAGAATTGTTTTTGTAGAACGATAGTTTTGTTCGAGCTTGATAATGCGAGCCCGCGGATAATCTTTTAAAAAATGCTGAATATTTTCCGGCCTTGCACCGCGAAAACGATAGATGGATTGATCCTCATCTCCAACGACAAGAACATTTGCTCGTTGGCCAGTAAGCATTTTTAGAATTTCATACTGGATTTCATTCGTATCTTGATATTCATCAACCATCACATACTTGAATATTTGCTGATACGATTCACGAATCTCTGGAAAATTGTTCAAAATCCTAAGAGGCAAATGCAGAAGGTCATCGAAATCCACTCCGTTTGATTGTCGTAGATTCTGTTCGTATTTTTGTATGATGCTTTGCATATTCAAATCGTAAATGGGAGGCGGCTCCATCCGCGACTTGTGCCATTTGATGGAATATTGAACTTCACGCGGCTCATACCGTTGTTCATTCAAATTTAATTGCTTGCAAGTCTCTTTAACGACATTTAACTGATCCTCTTCATCAAAGACCATGAAGTCACGAGAAAAACCCAGTACGTTAATGTGTTTGCGAAGTAGGATTGCGCCGAAAGAATGAAAAGTGGAAATTAAGGGCGGCTGAAATTCAGATCCAGCGAGCACTTGTGTTCTTGCCTTCATCTCGTTTGCCGCTTTATTTGTAAATGTAAGTGCGAGGATATTTTTCGAAGTCGCAGCACCGCTCAATAACAGGTAGGGTATTCGATACGTAATGACGCGGGTCTTACCGGAACCAGCCCCTGCAACAACAACTACCGGCCCATCCACAGTAGAAACTGCTTCCCTCTGCGGGGGGTTGAGTTGCTGCAGCAATGTACCGATACGCTCTTTTTGCATCTATTTCACCTTTTGACTTAACGAAGGCGCACAAGAGGCAACATCGAATTGTTTTATCTTGCGGCTGTGTAGGAGATTGTACGCGATTAGAAAAAGCTTTCGTTAATGATGATCAAATCCCCATCTTCAAGAGTAATATCCGGTTTCTTACCGGAAAGAATATCCCCTAAATTGATTGTAATAATTTCTTCTTTTCCGTCCGCCCCTTTCCTTTTTATCTTTACTCCACTTTTTGAAGCACGCTGCAATCCGCCAGCTTTGGCAATCGCTTTTAACAAGGTTGATTCACTTCCTTCGGCCAATGTATATACACCAGGTGTACCAACAGCTCCAAAAAGGGAAACGCTGATTTGAATTAAAGGCGGAATGTTAACGACATCGCCTGCACGAAGCCAGATGTTCCATGCGGGGTCTCCCTTTACGAGCAAATCCTCACGCTGGATCGATAACCTTGTGCTTATACCCTTTGCATCTTGTCGAAAAATTAGAATGTTTGATCCTGCATCGGGTCTCATGCCACCGGACTGTGCAAGCATTTGAATGATCGTTCGGGGTCCCGTAAGAGGATATGTTCCCGGAGTTGAAACAGCTCCGATAACAGAAACTTTTTGAGAGTTAAATTCTTTTGCAAAGACACTGACTTGAGGATTCTGCAAAAATTGCTCACCCAATTGCTTTGCAATTTTTTGGGCAACTTCGACAGCAGTAAGACCGGCAACGGAAACGGATCCAAGAAACGGAAGAGTGATTGCGCCATCACCAGCAATTCGCACAGTCACATTCAATTCCTCCAACTGCTGCACTTTGAGGTCGATTACATCTTCAGGCCCCAGTACGTAATCTGTAGAATTTGAAGGGACAGTAAAGAACAAAGCTGGATCAGCGGCTGCTGGTTCAAGATCGACTTTGCCCGCTGGCAAAAGAACTACACCTTTACGCGCATCAGTAGAAGGCGGCGCAGAAGGAGGTGTTTCATTCTTTATCGGTTCCTTTTGAGCTGGAGGTTCTTGAATATTTGGAGGAGGCTTCGGTTGTTCAGATGTTGGAGCAGGTTCCTCATTCTTTTTTTGCTGCAAATTCGCATTCGACTCGGATGGTGGATTTTGCTGAGGTGGCGTCTGATTATTACTACTCATATTCGGCGAACGTTCGGTTTGGACTGGTTGAGTCGCGGGTGCTGATGGTTGCACGGCCGTAAACTGCAACGTCAGACCATTCGCACGCGAATTTGCCATGAATCTCATGTGAGCTTTGAATTCAAGAACAATGCGAACAGCGTTTTCTATTTCACCAGAACGCCATAGATCGAAACACCGGATAGCTGCGATATATTGATTCTCCACAGGATTACAGTTCAATTGGCTCTGCACATTTCTTATATCGAGAATTAAGCGCGCCGGTTGTACCAGGCTGTAATATGCATACTCCAGAAAGCCGTCACCAGAAAGATCGATGTCAGCGCCTGTAGGCGTTTCGATAAGCTGCAGCGAATTCACAAACTTGGCAGGATTACCAGTACTTGAGGTTTTCTTAAATAATCCTGGAGATGCCAAAGGCAGGGCTTCCTCTTGTGCTGAAGCCAAAATGGGAATAAATAAGAGGACAAAGACAAGACGAAAAATGAACATCATGCGAATAATATGCCGTTTAGCGGACTTTGATTATAGATTTATGTGTTTAGACTGTCAAAACATTAGAAAATATAGGTTTAGGATGCTCTTAATGTTGTAAAATGATTGAACCGTGTAAAGGGGGAAGATCCATGGGGATTAGGTCAAAGTTACTCTTGTGTCTAGTTTTATCGCTGCTTTTGGCTGTCGAAGTGTCTGCTCAAGAGGTGGTTGGAAATGTTGAGGAAGAAGAGCTGCCGAAAGGACTTATGGGGAACACCATTGAGGAGGCGATTGCAAAAAGCCTATTTCAAGCCGGTGCATTTTGGATTGAGCCTAAGCTCAACGTCTTTAGCGCCTACGATTCAAACAGTCTCTTGCTTTCAACTGATGTAGTCGATGACCTCACGATTCAAGCAGATCCTGGCGTCGTTGCATATTTACCTTTTCATGAGAGAGCGTTACTTCAAATTGAAGATGAAGTTAATTTTATTTATTACAGAGATACAGAGGATCTGCGGGGTGTTTTCAATACTGTAGGCGCACGATTTACGATTGGTGGTAATCGGGTTCTATTTACGATCGGCGATACCTACCTATTCAGACGAACCAGGCCATCGCAAGAGTTTGATTTTCCAACCGACCAGCGCACTAACAATTTTGATTCTTCTTTGATGGTTGGCATAGGACGTAAATCAGAAGCTGTCATCGGAGTACAAAGTACTTCGACTGATATTGCGAACGAAATAGTAAATCCCACTGACACGCCCCTTTCCCAGTTTTATGATGAGGACACATTCCGAGTTATTGGCGGATTCCGCCGGCATGTTTCAGAATTCACAACTTTCCTTTTCAACACTTACTATGAAAAGTGGGACTTCGCAGATTTTTCGCTTCAACCGGATGCCGATATTGTCGGCGTAGAAGGCGGGTTTTCCTTTGCGGCCAAAGGAAACATCACTGGACAAGTAATTTTAGGCTACAAAAATATGGTTCCTGAAGTTGAAGGAGAACCAGAGTTCAGTGGTCTTGTTGGTTTGGGTTCAGTAAATTTTAGAGTTGGAGAGCGAACAGTTTTGGGACTTGCATATTCGCGTAGCACTCCCCCATCAATCGTCGAGAATAACTGGTTTTTCATAGAAAGTCGTATTGCGCCGAATGTTGAATTTTATATTACAAGAGACGTCTCTCTTTTCGCTTTGGTAGCCTTTGAAAAAAACTCGTACGTGGAACCAAGTTTGGTTCTCACACCAACCGGAGAGCTTGTTCCCGGTGAAATTGACGACAGTGCAATCGATTCGATGCTTTCAGTACGATTTAGAGTTGCAAGGATCTGGCAGATTTTTATTTCAGGAACCAGACTGAATCGGGATTCTAACGCTCCAAACAGCGACAAAGAAAGGAATATTATTGGCGCAGGAGTACAGCTAGCTTTTTGATTTTTTTACTGGCGAGTTACTACAAAGACACGAAATTCGCCATCTGCGGGGATTTCGATCGGACCGGAATATGTACCTGCAAGGACCGGAGCTTGAAATATTTGCTTTACATCATGGATCGCAAACTTTGTCCCCATAGGCAGATAAGCTCCTAGATCCAGACGAACCGTTGATTCTTCCGACCAATTGTATACAGCCACATGAGCTCGAAGGGGATCGTACTCATTCTTTAAGATAACAGTCTTCACTCCCTTTGGAGACGCAACTTGTTCAGAATTTGCATCAAAACCTTTTCCGGCATGAGCCGTAAGCCGTCTCCATTTTTCGAGATCAACAATTCCCGCGTTCCTGGAATCCGCATAGAATGTGGCCTGGAATGGAGCTGAATATTTGTTTTCATCGAAAATGTCATCAGGCCGAATTCTTGGGCATCCTTCACACCTGCCTGAAGGCAAATATGCAGATGTTGAAAATCGTATGTGCGGTCCAGGCGGATTTACAAATTCATTACCGGTGTAAACGCTTGGAGTGGTCTGTTTGAATTGAGTTTCACCTGCACCCCAAAACCATTCTGTTACGAGAGGTGTGCGGGCGACATAATTATTCTGAAATTGAACCTGAGTCGGACGTCTAAACCCGAATTGTATAGTTGATTTATAAAAATAATTTTCTTTAACGACATCATGTTCAGCGGGCGCGTTAAATCCTCCAATTAGAAACTTCCCATTTCGTATTATGTTTTTCTCAAACCACAAACCCGTTAGAAGTCCGCCCTGCGTATAACAATGAACATTAAAAGTCTTATCGGTAGCTTCCTCAGAATCGGCAAGAATATTGTTCACAAAATATTTATATCCCCAGCTTTCAAAATCATTTTGGGCGTAAAGATTGTGAGGATTGTTAGACTTCGGCAGTTGACTGTAAATGATATTTCCATAAATTACATGGCCTTTGCCTTGTTGCCATGCACCGATACCAATTTTGCCAAGATGATCATGGATGACGTTATTAATCGCGCGGTTTCCTGGTGCAAGCAATTCAATCCCACCACCGACAGGCTTAATTCCCTTAGGGTCAGTAATCTCGAAACCCCAAATCCAGTTATAGGGTGCTTCCAACCTGACTCCCCCTTCAATAATTACATGCCGGCCTTTTTCTGCGCGAAAAACAATAGGATCTTTCTCCGTCCCAGCTTGAGTAGCACTAAATGCTCCGGTATATCTTCCTTCCATCACCCAAAATAAATCTCCAGGTTTTCCACTGGTTAATGCCTTTTTGAAACTCATGGCGGTCTCAGGGGATTTACCATCACCGTCCTTCGAAGGACTTACATAAAACGTCCTCTGTGGAGTGAACGCCTGAAACCATGGAAAGGCATCAGACTTGCCTTCCCCAAAGCAATCGAAAACTGAAGAAACTAAAAGACTCAAAATTGAAAAGAAAAGAAAGCGTTTGACAATAGATCTTTTTAGAAACAATGATTGATCAGTCAAGGCTGGCTAACCATTCCTTTGTATTGTGCTCCCATGAGTAACGTGTCTGAATAATTTCTTGTGCTTTTTTAAGTCGAGCTCGATACTCCGGCAACTTTAGGTACATATCCATCAGCGCGGATTCCAGTGCGTGCGTGTCTTCTGGCGGCACGACAATCCCGGCATCAAGTTCATGGACAATGGAAGCTGCTTCACCGCGGCCCGCAAAAACAAGCGGCAGTCCACACGCAATTTTTGGAAACATTTTAGAAGGCCTTACTTCCAGAAAAAGTTCTTTGTCGATCAGGCCTACATAACCGCAATCAGCGTTCCGCAGCAGTTGAACCAGCTGTTTTGGTGGCATAGGATCAATAAAACGCACTCCTTGATATCCATTTTGCTCGACTTCTTTTAATAGCAAATTCTTTTCTGACCCACCTCCGACAATGCAAAGGAGAACATTGTTGAATTCAGGCATCCGCTTGAGTCGATCTGCTGCTTTAATGACTGTGAGTAAACCTTGAGCAATGCCAACCGTGCCTGCATAGATAATTACGAATTTGCCTTCCCAACCGAGTTCGGTACGAACACTTTCACTACTTTCAGCAGGAAAAAAAATTTCGGTATCAACTCCATTGGGCAAGAATTTTAGTTTATTCATGGGAACGTTTTTCTTTTCATTCAAAGTACGAGTTGTCTGAATTGTCACGGAGTTGACGTAGTTTGAATGACGATAGATAAAGTCTTCAAGCCAATAAGCCATTTTCAGTACGGTTCCATTTTGTATAATGCCGAGTTCCTTTACCGAATCCGGCCAAAGATCAGCAACGTTAAAGATAACTTTGCAGCGAAAAATCTTCGCATATAGCCAACCCACCACTCCGAGCGATAAAGGTGGAGACTCGACAAAAACGTAGTCTGGGCGTTTCACTTTGAAAATGCAGTAAAGGCTGAAGAACGCAAAGCTCAAATAGTTCAGCATTCGACCTGCACCACCTCCTAATGCTGCATAGATCCAAACCCGGTGAACAGGTACACCATCGTTACCCATTTCATACTTGTAGAACTTGCCGGTGTATCCGGGAAATATCTTTCCGGTTGGATAATTTGGAAGCGCTGTAACTACTTCAACCTGATGACCTAGCTTTACTAAGTTGGAGATGAATGATCTGAATCGCACTTGAGGCGCGCCAATCTCAGGTTCGAAATACTGAGTCAGAATAAGGAAGCGCATTACAAAGTTGAGGGATTTAAAATATCGTGCAGATGAAGAATCGGGAGATGTGACGTTAAATTATTGTAGACATCGTGTTCGCTCAATACAATGAGTACCTCAGCCCATTGTTCTACATTTTCAAAAGGAAATAATGGTAGATCCCACTCTTTCACATAGGGATCCTGACATCGGATTTCGTATTTTTTTTCTAACAATGCCCTGGCAACTTTGAGCGCCGGAGTTTCCCGTGCATCGTCCACATTGGGCTTGTAGCTAACGCCAAGCAATCCGAGACGTTTCGTTCCTTTTGGAATCTTGCTTTCAATTCGTTCGACAGTTCTCTTTGGCATACTATCGTTCAGTTCACGTGATGCTCGGATCAATGTCGACTTCTTCACATCCTCAATCAAAAACCATGGGTCAATTGCAATGCAATGTCCACCAACACCGACACCGGGATTCAAAATGCTCACGCGTGGATGAAGGTTTGCCAGACGAATCGCTTTAAAAACGTCGAAGCCCAATTCCTCAGCAACAATCGAAAATTCATTTGCTAAAGCGATATTGACGTCACGGTAAGTATTTTCCATGAGTTTGGCACACTCAGCAGTAATAAGATCCGCTTCGTGAAGTTTACCGCGAACAAACGTCGAATAGAGCGCTTTAGCGCGTGTTACAGCCGATGCCGAACCTCCAACGATTCTGTCGTTGTGAAGAATCTCATGCAGCGTATTTCCAGGAATGGCCCGTTCCGGACAATGTGCTACTTCGACATTGATTCCCGCTTTTTTTAACAGTGGCATTATGTGGTTTGAGCACGTACCAGGCTTTATTGTGGATTCTATGATTAGAAGATCGCCATTTTTAAAGACAGGCAATAAATTAGAAACGGCTTGCAGAACATACGTCAAATCGCAACGACGATCCACATGCGGAGTTGGAACAGCAACAATATAAATATCAGCTCTTTTAAGTTCTGTGGTGACATTGAAAAGTCCGGTTTCAAGCGCTTCTTTCAGCAGACTCTCCATTCCACGTTCATCGAACGGACATTTGCCTGACCGGATTGATTCCACTTTCTTTTCATTGATATCGATTCCATTTACCTTCACGCCATTAGTCGCAAGCAAAAGAGCTGTCGGCAGTCCCATATAGCCTAAGCCGATAACACTTACAGTTTCGGGAAAAAGAGATTTCGAGTGCAAAGATTTAGGCGTAACAATATCCAAAATACGTTGAGCCGTTTGACCATCGCCGAAAGGATTCTCCCATTTTGACGGGCTCTTATGGATTGCAGCCAGAAGTTTTTCACGGTCATGGTAAACGACATCGTTAGCTCCAATCTTGACCGTTTCTGGCCTTTCTGTATTGGCACGAATTGTTATACAAGGCACTCCCAGAATACACGCTTCCTCTTGAACGCCTCCTGAATCAGTAATTACTTTTTTGCACTGATCAAGCAATTCCAGAAAATCCCAATATCCAAGTGGTTCAATAATCAATGCATTGCCGGGTGGAATTAATCCGGTCTGATTCAATCTTTTCTGAGTACGATAATGAAGCGGCCAGACAACTTTTCCAGGAATCGATTCAATGAGATCAACCACTTCTTTTAAAGATTGATCTTCATCAACATTTGAACCACGATGCGCAGTAAAAAGATAATATTCCTTGGGTTTCAATTGAAGCTCAGAGACTATCCGGCTCTTACTGGAAGCAACTGCAATGTTGCGAAGCAATGCATCTACAATTGTGTTTCCAACTTTGAATATTTTTTCATCTGCGATTCCTTCGCGCTTTAGAATGTCAACCTGGATATCCGTTACTGCAAATAAAAAATCCGAAATGTGATCGGCAATAATACGATTGCTCTCTTCAGGCATCGTTTTATCAAAAGATCGCAAGCCCGCTTCGATATGGCCGACCTTAATCTGCATTTTTTGAGCTGCCAATGCTCCGGCAACAACCGTATTGGTGTCACCTTGAACAAGCAGTAGATCTGGTTTTTCGTTTTCCAGAATAGGTTCGATTTCAATCAAGATTCGGCCGGTTTGATTGGCATGCCCTCCTGATCCTGCGTTCAGATTGTATTTCGGCAGTGGAAGCTGTAATTCTTCAAAAAAAATAGAATCCAATTTTTCTGAATAGTGTTGTTTGGAATGAATGATGAAGAATGGAAGTCCACGCCGCTGACACTCCAGAATAACTGGAGACATCTTTATGATTTCAGGGCGGGTACCGACTAAAATTGCGATTTTCAATTTTTGTATTCTAAGCCAGGCGAATTTTAAGAAACATTAATCAGTAGACTGCCTAGAGCTCTGCCATCTCTATTACTATTATGAATCACACATCAATGGAAGCTTTAGATGCTATAAGCCGAATGTGCCATCCCGTTCATCAACACGATTTCCGGTGGAAGTCGCATTTTTTAGTTTAAGAGAAGGAGAGGCTGTCGCAACATTCTGTAATCTCGTCCATAATGGAGATGAATCCATCCTGTCTTCTACATTTCCAGTCATTGAAAGAAGCATATCTACAAAACGCGGATGCAAAAATACTTCAACAACTTTCGGATCGAACATTCTTCCCGATTCCTGACGAACCATTTCTAGGGCTTCCTGCACGGGAAATGCTTTTCGATGGCTTCTGTCAGATGTCAGTGCGACATAAAAATCAGCTAATGCAAGGATGCGAGCACCAAGGTGAATTTCATCCTTTCGCAGCCCTAAGGGATATCCTTCACCATCATATCTTTCGTGATGATATTTCACGTATGCAAGGACTTCCGGCCACGGGAATTGAATATCCTCAATCATGGCTGCAGAATGCAGCACGTGTTTCTTAACTTCAGTCAGCTCCTCTTCTGTAAGCAATCCACGTTTCATAAGAATTTCTTCACACACTTTTGATGTGCCGATATCGTGCAACAGTGCAGCTGAAACGAGAGCTTTCTTTTGATCGCCAGTTAGACCGAGCCATTCTGCGAGTTCAAGACAGTGCAATGCGACGCGTAAGCCATGATCCTCATCCCAACCTCGACCCGAATTACTTGCAAGCTCACGGCAAGCGCGAACAAACAATTTTTCGAGTTCTTCCATTTTTGCTCTGGTTTGAACTAACTCGGCAGGTTTTGTCACACGGCTGAATTGCGTTTGAGCCAGTGAAAGGTGCTGAAGGGCCTTTGTAATTTGTTCCTGATCCATGTAAAGCACAGAGAGTGCAACATACACATCGCCTGTTAACATAACCTGGCCAGTTTCGGCACAAAGATTCAAACATTTTTGCAAATGCTCTTCAGCGAGTCCCAACTTCAGTTCTTCACGAAGAATGCTTCCAAGTATTAAGTATGCTTCCGCAAGTTTTAGTTTAGAGCCACCGGAGAGCAAAATTTCGAGTGATTGTTCTGCAAGCTCACGAGCTTTCAATCTTTGCTTTCTCATAAGACTCAAACGTGAAAGCTGTATATAAATTTCCGCTTGAAGATTTCTGTCTTGAAGTTGACGCGACAGTATAAGAGCTTGATACAAACATTTTTCCGCGCGCTGGGGCCATGATAATTGAGCTGCACAGGAACCCAGCCGGTAAATTGCTTCGGCTTTCTCAGATGAAATAGGCTCCTCTTTCATGCAATCAACTGCTTTTTTCAAATATGGAACTGCCTTATGAAATTTACCTTGCTTTTCAAGTACGCGGCCAATGCTGGCTAGAATCGTTGCTTTGTTTTCATTCGTTTTATACAAGGCTTCCATGCGCATTGCAGAACGATAATGTTTAATCGCGAGTAGATAATCTCCCGCGAGTTCAGCCGTTTTGCCTAGCAAGATGCTGGATTGAAGTAATCCAGGAATGTAACCGTTCCTTCTGCTGAGATCCTTGCTTTGATTCAGCATTTCAGTGGCTTCGCCGATGTTCCATTTCTTCAAATGAATCGCTGCCATTTTGCAGAGCAAATCAGCAGAACGATTTTGAATTCCTTCACTCAATCTGAGTGCATCACCATAATGTTCAAGGGCGAGATCCCAATTTTCGCTAGATTCTGCATCACGCGCGTTTGTCATAAGTTCTGAAATTTTTCCGCGGAACATGATTGTATGTCCGCCAGGTTGCTGACCCTCAGTTACTGAAACGAATTTTTGCAATCTGTCAGCAAGATCTGCATGTTCATGATCCTTCGCAAGCTTTTGTAATTCATCGATTTCATCTGCAAGAAGTTCGGGAGCAGGCATCTGATTTTTTCTGATCCTGAAGATTCGTGAATGCTGCGTATCAAGTTTTAATTCACCTGGTGCTACCAATTCTTCATGCATTTTTTCGCCCGGTCTGATTCCTGTATAGACGATCGGGATATCGATATCCGGACGTGCTCCGCGAAGCCTGATTAATCGGCGCGCAAGATCATCAATCTTAATTCGCTCTCCCATGTGCAGCATGAAAATATCGCAGCCTTGTGTAAAAGTAGCCGCCTGAATAATGAGCCTGACCGCTTCCTTAATACTTAAGAAGTAGCGTGTCATTTCAGGATGTGTAACCATCACAGGACCGCCTGCGCGGATCTGTTGTTCAAAAGCAGGCACAACACTTCCGCGGCTCGCAAGCACATTTCCAAAACGTACAGCTGTATACAAAGTGCCATCAAAATTCGAGCTGTCCGTTTCAGCCGCTTGATGTCTCGGCTGATGTTCTCTGTTGTTTTCGACGTTCTTCTGCCCCTACTTCACGTCCTCTGCGGGACCAGGCATCAGGATTCATGATCATCAGTTCAGCCAACCATTTTGTTGCGCCCATCATACATACCGGTTGAACTGCTTTGTCGGTCGAAACAAATACAAAACGTTCTACTTCGTATTCTCGCGATAGTTCAACAAGATTTTTTGTACCGTATACGTTCACCCATAAAGCTTCATCCGGTTGATCTTCCATCATCGGAACATGTTTATAGGCTGCGGCATGGAACACGATCTCTGGACGATATTTACTGAATACAAAATTCATTTTTGAACGATTGGTAATACTGCACACGATAGGAATCAGTTTATCTATTGAAGTCATTCGCGTTTTGATCGCTTGAGCTGCCAGTAGCCGCTTTAGATGATTGTGAATTTCATATAATCCTGATTCGTTATTATCCAGGAGAATGAGTTGCTGGGGATTAAAAGATAGAATCTGTTCACACAGCTCAGAACCGATTGAGCCAGCAGCTCCTGTAACAAGGACACGACAACCTTCCAACAACTTGCTGCAAGCACTAGCATCAATTTCTACTGCTTTTCTTCCTAAGAGATCTTCGGAAGAAACGTCACGAATAGGCGGCGCATCAGATTGAAGTTCCAGAAACTCCATTGGGTCCGGGATGATTTTGATTCGCGCAGGTGTATTCTCGCAAACATCCAAAATATTTCTGAAGTTGGGGCCGGTGATGTTATAGATTGCGATGACAAGCAAATCAACTTCATACTTGGCAACGATTTCAGGAATTAATGTATATCCGCCAAAAATCGGCAAATCATGCAGCCTCATTCTATGCTTCGCAGAATCATCATCAATAAAGCCGACTATTTCATGTCGTTTTCCACCGGTCGGCGAATAAAGGATACGGCGTGCAAAGATTTCACCCGCTTCTCCGGCACCGACAATTAGAACGCGCTCTTGATCCTGTCCGGCGGGCTTTCGATAGGCATTCCATCTCCAATTAAGCCCGGTCCACAGTCTTTGTCGATAACGAACCATGATAAAACCACAAAACGAAAAAACGCCGCTCAGTAAAAGGACACTAATCGGAATGGGCCGTGTATCGGGCCACAATAAATCGAGTATCACAATAATGGAAACAGAGCACATATTTGCTTCTGCAATACTGATAATTTCGGCAGCGGCGGCATACTTCCAGATCCGTTGATACATACGGAACCAGAGGTTGGAAAGCCAATAAATTAGAACGGACAGAGATGTAAATAGCAGAACCGGACCTCTATCGAGATCCGTTGTGAGTGCTCGAATCGACCACGCAGTCCATAAACTCAGCATGACTACGACTGCGTCGAGCAGAACTAGCTTTAAATACCGATCGACGAAACGTCCTATTAGACGCAATACGCCCGTTAACTGCATACTCCCTTCTCCTCTCTCTTCAGACCTCTAACTGTTACGTGTGCTTTTTTTAATAAGGTTTCAATTTCTACGAATCGAAAATGATTTTAGAAATTGAATGTGCAGCATCACGCTTCAAAACACGTCACTATTGCAATAATTTTCCCGGCGATTCAAGACAATTCGAACAACCCTCATTGTTCTCCGTCTTTCCGGAAAGAAGTTCTTTTTTGTTAGTTATTAAAGTTATCGTCAATTGTTGCGATTTGGTTTCCTCTGAATATGACTGCTGAAGTGTGAGATCTCTGGACTGGGAACTGCAGCAATGTTGCTTTGAAAGCTCGTCCAGTACCACAGTGCGGCATAAAACCCCACCCCCATAAGCGAAATGCATAGAATTCTTATTACGAATTCCAGAGGCTATACTGATGTTCACGGAAACACACGAATCAATTACGAACGCCATAATCTCCACTTGCCCAATTCAAACCAACTCAGCCACGAACAACACTTAATGCAAAAAGACACTTTAAATATGGTCTCCGAAATCAAAAAATGCTATCTCGGATCAACCTTTTTGCAAAAAATCTTAATCGAATAGGATCTTCTTAATAGATTCCACTTAACCGGTAGTACTACAATTGTATTCCTAATTAGGAAATCTGTCGAAAATCTATTGCTTTTCTGATGATCGGTGGTCCAGTCCGATCATCGGCATTCTAAGTTCGACAAGAAGTATGCAAGAGTTAAGCCACAGACCACTCCTCTCAAAATCGCCGTTTTTGTATGAGATTTGTCCGAATTTCAAACGGGAGAAGCACTAAATCTAGAGGAGGAACTCCAGTTCTTATACAACATTTGAGCTTATGTTCGATTTTCCAACACTGCTAATAACAAACCTTCTTTTACCGTTCTTTGAAATTGGAATGTCGCTGACTGTCTCAAGCTCGATACGCAAACCGGTTGCTCCTTTTTCTTGAAGAGCCTTCACAATCCTATTATCGAGTTCTTTTGTTAAAGGCGTGTTAAGCACCATTCGGATGAGGATAGAATCGATTGATTCTTGAATTACCTGGAAGGAGTCAATTTCATGGAAATGTTCAAGGACTCCAGTAAAAAAATGGACGATCAATTTGTTGCCATTCGGAGTGATTACCACATCTGTATCCCGCCCCTGGATGCTATGCATTAAATCAAATCCTCTTCCACATTCGCATTTTTTATCTAAAGAAGAAATTCCAACATCTCCAACCCTGTAACGGATCAAAGGCATCGGACCGGGATGTAATCGCGTAAGAATAATGTTTGCTGGTTCACCTGAAGCTGCGGGAGTGCCATCATCATTGATGAACTCAACAATCGTATCCAGTGAATGGATATGATAGTTGCTGCCCACACCGCATTGCGCGGAGATTTGTATTCCCTCACCACAACCATATGTGTCATGAACACGAACCTGAAATGCCTTTTCAATTGTTTCACGATAGTTGCTGTAGAGAGTGTCCCCCCAGGTTACAACTGAATTCAGCTTTTCGAGAAATCCATTTTGTAATGCTCTACGCGCAAGAAAAAATATACTGCCAGGATAACCCCAAACATGCTTCAATTTGTTACGTTCGATTCGCTCTAGACTTCGATCCAAATTTTCATCGGTTAGATCAAATGCTGAAACATAGTGACATCGCATGAAAGCATCTTTGAGCTTTCTGTCCAAACTTCTTTTCAATGTCATTCCAGTTTGAAGATGAGGGTCACCAATATTCCATCCTGCCCAACTAAGTGAGAGAAGGTGGCATGCCCGGTATGAGCCAGCCGTTGCCGCATCTTCAATTACAGAAAAATTCTTTCCCGTAGAACCTGATGTTCGTACTTCGTAATGTCTTTGTTTCGTTTGTCTGACTGTCTTGGCTGGATGATTTTCCCGAAACATGTCTTTTGTTGAAATCGGAATTTTTTGCAGATCAGAGATTGTCCTTATATCTTCTGGCTTGACGTTTGCGCGCATCATTTGCTCGCGGTAGTACGGAACTTCATGAAAGGCAATTTGAATTAGTTTTTGCAGACTTTCGTTTCGTACTTTATGAATTTTTTCTTGATCCCACCATTGTGCTTTTTCAAGATAATTGAATCGTTCAATCATTCCCTGTCCGAAAGCGAAATCGCCAACGGGTAAAATCCAATTTCGCAAAATTCGATTCCATGAATTCTGTTCTGGAAGTGACATTTCTTAGTTTCCGATGGGAGTGATTTGGTTTTGCTTGGAGCAGGCCACAAAAAGAGATTGCCATTTTGGAAGAATCTGAGACCAATCAAAATTTTCCACTTTAGAGCGAGCGCCCGCTGAAATTTTTGAAGAAAATTCCGTTTCAGTTAAAAGGCGGGATACAGCTGCGGCCATCGCATTGTGATCATCTGGCGGCACCAATAAAGCATCTTTTTCATGCTCAAGGAGTTTTGGTATTCCGCCGACATTCGTACTGACTATACAAAGCCCGCATGCCATGGCTTCCATCACACTAACTGGAGTGTTATCAAAAAAAGTTGTGTTAAGAAAAATATCGCCCCGGTTTAGAAAAGCACTGATATTACTGCGTTGGATGGATCCAGATATTTCAATTCTGTCCCAGACTTTAAGTGTCTCCGCTGTCTCTCTAAATTCTTTCAATGTCACACCATCTTTATCTGGTCCGCCCATAATGAGTTGAATCTCCGGAAAATCTTGAGTCAACAGTGCAAGCACCTTAACAGCTAGCTGTGGATTGTAGATTCTATGAAATGCACGAAGCCAGACCAATCTTGGTTTAGGATCTTTTCGCATTCGATATGAAAATGCATTTACATCAATTGGATTCGGCAGCAGGATCAAATCCTGCCGATACTGGCCCATTAATTCTGCCAGATACAAAGAAGGTGACGTTACAGCAATTGCTGAATTTAGAAGCTTGCGAACTCTTTCTGGATGCTTCCGTGAAAATTCTGGAAGGTTGCCACCATGAAGAGTTAAAACATAATCCTTTCGCGCCTGACGAAGCGTCCAGCAAGAAGCTTCTGCCCATAAAAAAGCACGTCCGCTATAAACATCAACCTGTGCAATTTCATACTCATTTCTTTTTTTCCAAATTGTGGAAAGCATATCCATCAGGCGTGCAGCGCGAGGTTTTCTTGAAGAAGTTGTAATTACAGACCATCCGGAATCGGTTAAGCGCTCTGCCAGATCTTCGCAAACGCTTCTAGTCTTCGAAGCTTGTGAAAGGAAATTTCCTACAATGAGAAGTGAACGATGCTTCATTCGCTGTTCTCTTCATCAACTTCGTCGCCTGCTATGACATAATCGTCATCCTCAACGGTATACGCTGAGCTCAGACCAAATAAAAATGCTGGAGCAGCAAGCCTCATTGCATAAATTGCCATAAAAGAAATACTCCAAAATATGAGCGAACCGTTAACCGCTCTCCCAACTCCTGACGGTGTTTGATGCATATTTCGAAATGCAATTGCTATTAATATACCGATGGCAGCAAGACCGAGCATGCCATGTTCAGCAAGCATGCGTGTAAACTCAGTATGGGCAAGCGCTCCGCGCTCAAATAATCTTCTATAATCCATAGCTTGACCTGGTCCTACTCCAAGAAATGGATGCTCGCTCCAGATTCTCAAATCATCTTCGATAATTTCTATACGTCCAGTTGTTCCGACATTCTTATAGCGCTCCTCTAAGCGATTTCCGGTAAATGAATTCAGCCATGGCCTCACCAGTGCAAACATGATTACGCTTACTACAACAGCTCCAAAAAGAAGCTGAATGAGCTGCCGGGGTTGTCTGACCAGAAAAATTATCGACAACCAAAATACTGGCAACAGCGAGATACACGCCGCCCCTTGAAAATGTGAGCAGCGCTTGTGTGATCAAAACAATACCCAGACCCATCAGTACCAGTTTCAAGAATTTTGTGGATTTCAGTGCGATAAAACACCACAGTGTTGTTAGTGCACCAAGGCCTAGCATCGATGAAACTTGATTGGGACCAAACCCACCGCTTGTTGTCCAATTCGATTCACCACTCCAATGAATAGCGGTGGCGGTCAATGTTGAATAGGCTGCAATCGAGGCAATTCCACTAATCGGTGCCAGCATAGAAATAAAAATATTTCCTATTTGTTTCCTGGTGAACGACAATCCAGAAAAAAAGCAAGTAGTTACGAGAAGCGCAAGAGGTCCGGAAAGATTAAAACTAAGTTCCGATCGAGCAAGAGCGATTGATAATCCTTCAGCCGTAAGGATTGTTGAAGGAATGAGAAGACCAAAGTAAATAAAAGGTAAAACCGAGTTTCGAATTCCTGAACGGATCAAGCCAACAATAAAGATAGCAACCGTTGCATATTTTCCAAACTCCCAGAAGACGTTTGCGTGTGTCATTCGCCATAAGACTTCTGCGCCTGTAATATATGCAGCCGCAGCTGCTGCAATATCAAGCCTTTTTGCAATCGCTGCAATGATACCTACGGCCAGAACGACGTACGCGTGAGCTGTGGAAATCTGTTCATATTTATCCATCTGTAAAGCCAAAGGAACGTGAATCAGAATGAACAGGAGCGGCAATATATTCGCTGGCTTAGTCGATTCAATCGTAACGGGGTGAAGCTCACGCGTTAACGGCGGAGATGCGTTTGTTAGGATTTCCATAGTGAGTTATTTAATCAGTTGGAACTGGCGTCATTCCTCTTTCTATCATCTTATCGTTTAACTGGAGAAGCTCGGTCACTTTCTTAAGGTAGTTCTCATAGGAAAAAGAGAAGCGGAACTGATTCCTTTGCGGGATTGAATCCGCCACTTCTCAGGATCATTTCGATAGCTGTAAATTGCATCAGCAAAACCCTCAATATCGAAAGGGTCTAATACAGTGCCGCACTCGAACATTTCTAAGTACTGCGGAATACTGCTGATACGTCCGGCTATCGGAACCATTCCATATGCCATCGATTCACTCAAGACTTTGGGCCAGCCTTCACTGCTTGAACTCGGGAATAAGAATATATGGCCCTTTGCATAAATTTCAGGAAGTTTTGTACGCGGAAGCCAACCGTAGAAATTCACGATGTCATCAACATTGAGAGATCGAGCCATCCCTTCGAAGGTTTTCCGCAGAGCGCCGTCGCCAACCACATCCAATCGCGCAGAGATATTTCTCTTTTTAAGAATGGATACGATTTGGAGACACCGGCCTACTCCTTTTTCTTCATCTAATCGGCCACTGTACATCAGCTGAATCGGATCGGCGATTTCCTTTCGAATTCCGATTTCTTTTGCAGAATCCAATTCATTTTTGTCCAGACACGGGTTAGGGAAAGAGTGTATGAACTCAGGTTCACCTTTCCAATTTCCATTGACAGTCACAACACCGCAATGAAAGCCGCGCCGCGACAACCACCGTTGAGCGGTGTAAGACCAGGCTTCCTTTTGATCAGGCTTCCAGTTGCCTGCATATTTGATCCATCTTTTTGCAGGATTCTTTGAAAATGATAAATACAAAAGAGCAAGCAGAGTGATATTTGCAGGACAACGAAGGTGAACGACATCAGCATTCTTCAACTCTTTATGAATTGTCCAAACATATTTTGGCGCCAGGAATAAAATCTTGAATTTGTTGTACCATCTCTTGCCTCCGCTGGGACTCATAGGAACAAGGTAAATATTCTTAGACTCATAGGGCAAGGAAGAAGCCGGCGCCTGCTCCGGATGTAAAAATGCGATATGCCTCACACTATCAAAAAGTTTAGATAGATGGTTTATTTCCTGCACAGTTGGACCCCAACCAAAGACACGGCCGTCTTTGAGGTAATGCGACATATTAGAAATGATTAAAAGTCTCACGCTGATTGTTGATTCAGTGCGTCGCCATAGACTCGATACCATTGCGGCATCGATTGTCGAATATCAAACATTCTCTCAGCAACAGCCTTTCCAATCTTCCCCCTTTCTGCTCTAGCTCTGGGATCCAGTTGAACAAGAGCATCGATTTCGCGTGTAAATTCAATGAGGTTGTCTCGCTTTACAAATCCAGGAACGCCGTTATCGGCCGCAGTTCGTGCAATAGAACCTGCCAGTGTTGCTACAAAAGGAAGACCTGCTGCAAGATATTCAATTAAAACAAGCGGTCCCGATTCTGAACGGGAAGAAATGATTGCAAAATCCGCACCCCGAACCCACGCAGCGGAATCGTTCTGCTCGCCGGCAAAAATAATCCGATCAGAAATACCTAACTTGTTTGCCAAAGCGTTGCATTGCGTAAGATATCCATTTTCACGTTGACCGCCGACAATCACAACGTGAAACTTTGACAAACTCTTTGATTTTGAAAGGGCTTCAATCAGGAAATCGATCCCTTTTTCATAACGCAGCCCTGCAACTACAATTCCAATCAAAGATTGTTCAGGGATTCCAAATTTCTCACGAAGATTTAACAAATTGCTCTGTTGAACCCTTGCAAGATTTAATGCATTGTCAATTACATTAATTTTTCTACCTTTCACACCCGCTGAATGAGCCCATCTTCCCAAATTTTCAGAGACTCCTACATATGCGTTGACATAGTGCTTCCCCCATATTCTGAACCAGAAAGGTATTGAAGTATCCATTTCTATCTTTCCGTAATGATCATGGAGCAAGAGTGGAGTTTGAATACCGCCGATTGCGCGTGAAACAGCGGCAAGACTAAAAGTAGATCTTCCGTGACAATGAACGATGTCTACATTTCGTGTTTTTACGAAATCTGCCAGCTGGCCCATTGCTTTCGAATCAAACCTTTTCTTCCTGTTTAATATGCAAAGTTCGATTTTAGAATCGAGCTCGCCTGCAATTTCTGCACCGGACCGGGTTACACAAACAGAAGCACGCCCTCCGTCTTGAATTGTTTGATTGGCAATGTCTACAAGCATCCTTTCAGCACCACCGTTTGAAAGTGTATCAATAAGATGTAGAACATGCAGGTTCATGATTTTTGTCCGGTATGTTTCAGCTTGGAAAAGGAATTTGAGGAAAGTGTTGAGACATTTCGTTTGCTTCTTTTATTCTCCGTTTAATTACAATCAGACTATGGGGAAGCAGCAATCCGCTTACCAAAACTTTTGCGGCTTTCTTAATCTTGGAGCCGCGGATGCTGAATGTTCCGGCCACGCGAAGCCACAACATTTCCTTCAAAATTTCGGAGGAATAATATCTTTTAGACAAATAAATTTCGGTCGTACTTGGTAGATGCCGGTGCATCAGAGTATTCCTGCTGCTTGCGTATGTAATAACACGTGCCTTGTGCGCGCGAAGCCCTCCACTGGGAGCATGATAATGCAGGATACGAATTTCAGGATTTAACACCATGAATCCCCCGCTTAAATAAACTCGCATGCCGAGATCTCCATCAGCACGCTGACCGCGTTCATATGCAAGATCAAATAAACCTGAACGCTCTAAAACAGAACGATGAATCAAAGTATTATTCGTAGGGAAAACATCGCTTGCGCGAATCAATTTGAAATACTCTGGAAGCGGTTCGGCACCAATCTCTTCCGCTACTCCGGAAGATGCATCAGCCTGAAAATGGCGAATGCTCTTCAAATGTTTTTCAATCAAATCATTTGGTATTTCAGAATCATCATCAAGAAATAGAACATATTCTCCTTTTGCGATCTGCAGTCCAGCATTTCTGGAAGAGCATTGACCTGCTTGATCCCGATGAAGAACTTGTAAAGGAAGATCCTTAAAATCAGCCGCCAATGAAACATCGCGGTCTTTAGACTGATCGATAACCAAAATCTCAAGTGGTTTCACAGTCTGGTGCCTTAACTGCCCGAGCAATTTGCGTAAGTACATATATCGGTCGAGGGTTGGAATGAGTACGGTTACATTACCTTTATCAACGGATGGCTTATTGTGATCAGTCCATGAGTGATACGGTTTGTATTTTTTCGAAGCAGAAAGCACATTTGTTTTTAGTTCCTTGCGAATGGAACCAAAATCGATCCTTTTGTTAAGCGCGGCGCGAAACAATGCCCATTTCGTCCAAAATCTTCCATAGCACGAAGATATAAAGCGAACTTCATCGCTAAACGAAATTTCTGTGGCAATTTCATTGTGAGGCTGCGGAACAAGTTCAGGCGTATGACGCATCAATACTCCGTTGGTTAGCAATCTGTACCCCAACTCAAGTGATGCCGTATCAATGCTTTCAAATTCAGGTCGAATGAAATCAAATCGACTTAATACACTCGAAGGAATTAATGCAGCCCGCAGAGATAAACGCCATGAAGTGGAAGAAATCATCGGATCAGAATCGGCATTGAGCAGCCAGGTAGATACTACCGAATAAACTAATGAAGGTTTACCTTGCAAGCCGAGTCGAAGTCCGGCATGCCAGAGATCACCTCTGGTCGCCTGAATCGTTTGAATAGTAACGGGATCTGGCGCCGGTAAGCGGCTATCCCAGAAGAGTAATAAATCTCCAGGGGAATCCAGAAGATGTTTCGCGACAGCGTCTCGCAGATCACGTACTGTTGCTTTTACTTCAAGAACACGACCCAAATTCCACGATGGAGCTGACGCACTATTACCCAACCAAATGAGATCGATCTGTTTTTCTTTTGACTGCATATCAGTTATGAATTCCCGAATTGTTGGTACAAATTTCGGAATGCCTCAATTTGATCTGCCTTGGAGAAATGTTGCAAAACTCTTTGTCTGCCCGCTTCCCCCATTTGCTGTCGCAGCTGCTGATCTCTGGCGAGAATGCTGATTTTTTCAGCTAAAGCGGCTCCATTCCTGCGGGAGACCACAAAACCAGTAACGCCATCTTCAACATTTTCAGAAAGCCCGTCTGCATCAGAACAAACTACAGGAAGTTTCATTGCTTGCGCTTCAATGACTGCATTGCAAAATCCTTCTGAAACTGCCGCGTGCAAAAATATGTCAGCATTCAATAATTCTTCGCGAACTTTTTTCTGCTCACACGATGCTAAAAATGTGACTACTTCCTCCAATCCAAGGATTGATCGAATGAATGAAAGGGATTCTAAGTATTTTCCATCTCCTATAATCTTGTACTCGCAATCAATGCCCTGATCTCGCAGTGAGCGGATTGCCTGCAGAGCATATTCATATCCTTTTTTCCATTCCAATCTTCCTACACTGATAATGCGAATTTTCCCGTTCGGAGCAATTCTGTTCTCATCGATTTGGAAAAGGGACGGATCAATTGCTGGGCTGATGAGCACATGTTTCTTTTCGGGGCTACAGCCTCGACGTTGTGCTCTTTTCCAGAGATCCTCACCAAGCAAATGGATCATATCTGCTTGCTCAAATACATCACGGTAATAATCTGGTTTGTTAAGCCCGACATAATTCAAGTCATATCCTCTGAAACTCACAAAGACTCTGCATTCTAATATTTCTTTCAAGTGCATTCTTCCCACGGCAAGCGTTCCAAATTCAAAATGGAGAACATCCGGCTTCAATGCAATGTAGACTGCATCCGAATAAAAATTCCGCAGGAGCTTTCCGGGAAAAAGAGCCTTTCCTTTTGATATATATCTCCATGTTCCCTTAGGGTTTATTAAGAAACATTTAATGAATATGAAGGGCAACAACAGCGCAGCCAGCCAGACGGGCTCTTGCGGCCAGCTTTCATAGATTCGCGACCAGATGCGTTTGTAATTTCCAATACTCGAATACAATCGGCGCCATTCGCCAAAATTACTGGCAGAACACACCAGACGAACGTCCAAGCCCTGATCCAGTAAACCTACAAATTTATTTACGATAAAAGATTCCGAGTATCTCGGAAAATGAATTACGGAAAGAACAATTCTCATATATTAGAAGGACAATAAGATTTTTTTTCGTAGAGATCCAATGTTAGTTGCTTGAATTTATGAGTTCTCTATACACATTTGACACATTATCAACCATCGCTTGTGCAGAAAACCTCTCATTCAAGAGCTTCTCAGAATTTTCAGCAAGAGTATTTCGAACAGTATGATCATTCAACAACAATGAAATAGCTTGAGCGTATGCCGGTACGTTTGCCACAGGGACAATAATTCCGGTTTCTCCATTTGTGATCGCTTTGGTATTTCCATCGATATCAGAAACTACAATAGGCAGTCCCACCGCCATGGCTTCCAGTAAGACCCAGGGTGGTCCGCCTCCTTCACTTTCAGAACACAGAATTAGAAGTTCAGCCCTTTTCATTAAACTAATAATGTCTTTTCTGCTTCCCAAAAAACTCACACGGTCGCTCAGATTGAGCTTCTGGATGAGTTTTTGCAATTCCTGAAAATAATCTTGATCATGAATGCCGCCGGCAATTGCGAGATGAAGTTCATCCTCTTTAGGATCCAGTTTAGCTAAAGCTCTAATTGCATCTTCATGCCGTTTTCGACGCTCCACGTGCCCAACGGAAAGAACAAATCTTTTGAAAGGTAATTGTTCGGATAACCCGTCTTCTTTCTTAATATCCTGAATATCAATTCCGTTATGAATTTTTTTTAGTTTCGAAGCGGATGCACCGTGATTCAGCGCCAGGTTCAACGTCTGATCTGAAATGGCAATAATTTTGTCTGCAAGAAGAGACTTTAGACGAAGTAATGCGCTATTTCCGCCTTCATTTAGATTTCGTTGGCTAAAAATATATAGTCTCCCTTTCCTGTGAGCCATATAGGCTTCAAATGGAGATGAGGTGAAGTCTAATGAATGTTGAATATCAAAAGGACCTTTTTGATCGATAACCTTTTGATCCCGAAGGCTTTCAAACATTTTCTTAAACGTTTTCCCTCGCGGCCGGAAACGCGCAATCATCCATGGAATTCGATACAAATTCAGCACTGAAACTGTATCCTCATTTGGAGTATCCCGCAGGGCACATACTGTCAATTCAAACTCAGTTCTCGGAAGATAGCGGACAATCGCAATCATTTCCCTGTAGGGACTCTGGGTGCTATGAAGATGAGGAACCGTTAACAAGACTCTGATTTTTCTGGGCATTTCGAAAGTCCTAGAGGATTGTTTTGCGGCAGTAAAATGCTTCCGCGAATGGAGATGCTGATTCAACACCTCTGAGCCTGAGGAGGGAAAGGAATGTATCAGCGGTGAACCAATGTTTGCTTTTTTGACTCGGGAAAGATTCGATTATGTAGTTTGCTTTTCTTCTGGCAATCTGTTCGTCGATTTCAAAAAAGATATTTGGCGTACCAAAATCACCATCATATTTGGGGATTTCAAATTCGAGGATCCAGTGGTTCCGAAAAGTATTCCATGTGAGTTCTGAGATCAAACGGTGGTCTTGATGCAAATCTTTGTTGCAATGGGTAAAAATCAGATCGGGATGAATCGTACTTTTCAGGGATTCAAAATATTCCTTAATTTCAACTGCGATATACGGAAAAAAACCATTCCGAAAATCCTTTACAATAACTTCCTTTGAAATTGCCTTTTCGAGAAAAAGTTCAGCACTTTTTTTCGCTTCCTTTTCTCTTACTTCACCTGAACTGAAAACAACCCAGGAAAATTCTACCGGCATGGCTTCTGAAAGTTTGAGTACAGTTGCTCCACATCCAATTTCGATATCGTCTGAATGAGCGCCAAGACAAAGTACCTTTAAAGGTTTATTTGAAGGTGCAATTATTTGAGGCTTAAACATACTAATTAAAACGTCGATTTACGGGCTTTACCGGTCTGCCAGTAAGATATTTTTCTATTCCCTCTTCCAGGGCGCGCTTGTAAATGCGCAAGGACTCTTCAACACAATCAATTGTCTGATCAATAATGTCATCTGTATGAGCAATACTAACAACAAATGATGGCGCTAAGAATCCATGCCTGATCATTTCCTGCATAAAAAGAGTACGAAAAGCCTGTGAAGGAACACGATTCGAATCACGAGTCATATAGATTAAGTTACATGCGCGGCCTGCAATCTGGAAATAATCTTCTAACTCCAATTCGGAAATGATGCGATTGATTCCGTTTGAAAGACGGCTGCCCTGACGATATAGAGTCCCAATCACATTTTCCTCTCGATATACTTTCATCGTTTCTATTGCAGCTGCCAATGCATGAGTTTCGGCGCCATGAGTTGTCGATAAAACAAAAACGCGTTCACCGTCATGCTGAATCCCACCTCGTTCCATAATTTCTTTTTTTCCAGCCAGGGCCGACAGAGCAAATCCGTTTGCCATCGCTTTTCCAAAAGAGGAAAGATCAGGTGTGATTCCATAGACCTTTTGGGCACCGCCATTATCCCATCGAAAACCCGTAATCATTTCATCCAGGATAAATATTGCATTGTTTTCTTTGCATATAGTCTGGACATCCGAAAGAAAATTGTTTTTAGGTTCAATCCATGTGGCAGCTTCAAGCATGACACAAGCAATCCGATTGGCGAATTTGTGAAAGATTTTAGCAAGGGATTCAGCATCATTGTAATGAAACTTCAGCGTCAGCGCTCGCGTCGTTTCGGGTATTCCTGCATTCATCTCCATCGTTCCAATGAACCAATCGTTTATGGAAAAGAATGGATGTTCGGCACAAATAGCAACCATATCGCGACCGGTGTAAGCGCGAGCAAGTCTGACTGCAGCGCTAGTAGCATCGGAACCATTTTTAGAAAACTTGACCATTTCGGCAGTCGGAACAAAACTTAAAAATTCTTCCGCACACTCTAATTCTAAAAGTGAAGGACGCGTGAAATTGCATCCTGATTGAAGCTGCTTTGACGCAGCATCAACAACTCGCGGATGAGCGTGGCCAAGTGTGACAGTACGAAGTCCCATTCCATATTCAATAAATTCGTTGCCATCAACATCTTGAACTCGACACCCTTGTCCACGAACTATCAAAGCAGGAGAATCTTCAGGAAATTGATCATCCCCTTTTGCATATGTATGAGCACCGCCAGGAATCAAACGATGCATTCTTTTCCGCAGTTCTTTCGATTTTTCAAATTTCATTAAAAATGATTCTCTTCAACCCAAGAAATAACTATGGATCAACCTTATCTAATGGTGATTGTTAACAATTGCTAAAACCAAAAAGGGAATGTTTGGATCAGACTGAATAAATCTAATATTTCCTTTTCACGGTTTCGCGGAGCACTGCGCGTTCTTGCCTGTGTTTGACCACTTGAACTGCAGCCCACTTTAAATCACGCTTAAGCAGGTAATAGGATTCCTGGTTAAATACACTGGTTAGCGCCTTCACCGAGCAAAGAAACCGTTCCTTTAGGCTTAACGGCACGCCAAAAGAAAGAGAAAAATAATCACGCCATAAACACCAGGCCGGCAAAACTAGTTTACCTGCCTTCGATGGGTCTTCAACGATGATTCGGTTATAGACACTTGTATTGCAAACTCTATCCTTATGGAAGCGTCTGGAAAATAAATATTCGGGGATTACAAAAAGTTTTCCATACAAAGCCAGTTCTCCGAGGAGTGTAAAGTCATCGCGTGGATATCCTCTAAAAAGAGATGTGCGTTCCAACACAGATCTTCGAATCACAGAATCGCCAACAAAGATCAAATCTGGAGAACAATGAATAACTTCGCCGAAACGGATATGCGGTGATGGAGATTCACTACAACGTAATTCCGCAAAAAGTCCGGCTACTTTTCCGTCTCCGTCAATTTCTTTTTGAAAAGTATGCACACAGACGCGCATAGGATCTTCATCCAATGCTGAAACACATTTTTCCAAATATTGTGGATCCAATACGTCATCATATGCAGCCCACTTAAAATACGGAGTCTCAGAAGTACGCTCAAAGGCAGCGCGATAGTTTCTTGAAATTCCCAGATTTACTTTATTCCGGAAATATTTAACGCGAGAATCCTGATCTACATATTTCTGGCAGATGGCGGCAGTTGAATCGGTCGAGGCATTGTCGGAAATAATTACTTGAAAATCAGTGAACGTTTGGGAAAGAATTGAGTCAATTGCTTCTTCTAAAAAACTTTCAGCATTGTAGACAGGCATCCCAATGCTAACTTTCGGACTCATCTTTCCCCCTGCAAGACTAAACCCTGTTTTGAGATTCTAGTGCCCTTACTTCCCAAGTACCTTGCTCCTGAATCACACCAGGGTAGTCTGCTTTTCGAACTTTCGCTCCCTCAAATACAAGCTTCATACGGATCTCTCCTTTCGAAATCCATCCTTTCATCCAAACAACTCCAAGAAGAAAATCGAGGAAATATGTTCCGTATTGAAACAATCTCGCCGGGAATCTAAGTACGGAAATATATTCGCCCGGCTTTCGTACGCCCATTCCATGAATAGCTAAATCATACGTCCGAAACAAATGAACGTCACTACTGCTAATAACATCAAAGCCGAGTTCGACCTGAGAAAGTGGCTGCTTGACGAAATAATGCACAAGGACGCGGGTTTCCTCGTCTGCTCTAAGGGGAGCGCCCTCATAATGTCCGTCCTGCTCGACGGTGATTCTATGGACAGTCAGATGTTCGCTGTCCAGGTCTAATTTGAGACTATCCATCGGTTCAGAATGTATTCCTGACAAATAGTCTCCTATCACGCGCCTTGGATCTCCTGACTCGACAAGATTGCCGTTCTGTAACAGGAGAGCTCTGGTACATAGAGATTGAATCGCACCCATATTGTGACTTACAAAAATTACTGTTCTACCCTGATTTGTGACTCCTCCCAGTTTACCGAGACACTTTTGCTGGAACTCAGCATCTCCCACAGCAAGAACTTCGTCTACAAGTAAGATATCCGGTTCGAGATGTGCAGCGACCGCAAAGGCAAGCCGGATGAACATCCCGCTTGAGTAGAATTTCAAAGGTGTATCTACAAACTTTTCCAGGCCGGAGAAAGCAATAATCTCATCGAGCTTCGCAATGATCTCGGTTTTCTTCATCCCGAGAATTGCACCACTGAGAAAAAGATTTTCTCGCCCCGTTAGTTCTGGATGAAATCCTGTGCCTACTTCGAGCAGCGATCCTACTCTTCCATATATCTCAACACGGCCCTCCGTCGGGTCTGTAATGCGAGAAAGGATTTTTAATAGTGTGCTTTTTCCTGCTCCATTTGCTCCAATAAGCCCGATCGCTTCTCCTGGATGAATTTCAAACGAAACATCTTTGAGAGCCCAAATATGATTATCTTCATTGTTGTTCGTTCGTTTGTGATTACTTCCAAGTTTATTAAAAGCTGCGAAGGTATTCTTAAATACTCCCGCCAGACTATCCCGTAAAGTGCCGTACTTCGCCTTATCTTCTTGCGATATCCGATATCTTTTAGATAGACCGATAGATCGAATTACAGGATCCGCCAAGGGTTCTCCTATCCTCTCCTCTCACAATTAGAATGCTTTATCGTGTATTAATAAGATATTCTACAGGAACTTTCTTTATAAATGAACTATGGGGGGCTAGTTCTACTTCTTCCAAACTTCCCACGGAGTTTCACCACGGGAATACATGTCATCCAAAATCTGCTTTTCTTTAAACGTATCCATGCTGACAAAAAATCCATCATATCTAATGGTAGCAAGCTGACCTTCTTTTATCAGTCTCTGAAATGGCTCCATCACCAATTCTTCACCGTGCTTGATATATTTGAAAATTTCTTTTTTAAAGACAAAGAACCCGCCGTTGATCCAAAAAACGGATTTGACCACATCTTGAATGTCCTCGACCTGACCGTTTTCCGATGCGGTTACTAGATGGAAACTTACGTTTGGACGTGAGCAAACAAAAACTGCTACTTTGTTTTCACGTTGGAAGAAGTCGACTAAACGAGGGAGATGAAGGTCTGTAAGATTATCAGTGTAATTTGCGAGAAAAACTTCGTCGCCGTCCAGATATTTCTCCGCGGCTTTTAAGCGTTGGCCAATGTTCGCAGTCAGTCCGGTATCGACAAAATGAATCTTCCAATCATCGATGTCACTATTGGCAAGTTCAATGCTCTTGCCTCCTGAAGTCATAGTGAAATCATTCGAAAGATATTCGTTGTAATTCAAAAAATAGTCTTTGATCAAATCGGCTTTGTATCCGAGGCATAAGATGAATTCTTTATGCCCATGATGCGCGTAGTATTTCATTACATGCCACAGAATGGGCCTATACCCAATCGTCACCATCGGCTTGGGAATGATTTCGGAAAATTCACGCAAACGCATTCCCAATCCCCCACAAAACAGGACAACCTTCATCAGCGTATCTCCTAATTCAAATGTTAAAACTTAATAAACTGTCACTTCTGGTATTGGCACAACAAATTTTCCACCCCAATCCCTGATCACAGCCATCTGCTTTATTATCTCGTCTTTCAAATTCCAGGGAAGAATTAACAGGTAGTCCGGACGAGTCGAGAGAATTTGTTCTGGAGGAAAAATCGGAATATGGGTTCCCGGTAAAAACTTTCCTTGTTTAAATGGACTCTTATCGACAGTGTATTCCAGAAAATCGGTTCGTATGCCGCAATAGTTCAGTAGTGTATTACCCTTGCCTGGTGCGCCATAACCGGCAATTTTTTTTCCTGAACGTTTAGCCGCAATTAAGAATTCTAATAATTTCCTTTTCGTTTCGTGCACTCTTTCGCCAAAAGAGGAATACGTTTCAAGCTGATTGACGCCATCCTTCAACTCTTGACGGCGGAATGCATCGACGTTTTTTGAGACTTGATGAAAATCGTCTTCTATATGATGCAAAAAGATTCGAATGGAGCCTCCATGAGTCGGCAATTCTTCAATATCGAAAATTTCCAGCCCATGTTTCCGAAAAATCCTTTCAGCAGAATAAAAAGAAAAATATGAAAAATGTTCATGATAGATGGTGTCAAACTGGTTGCCCTTCAATAGTTGGAAAAGATCTGGAAATTCGAGTGTGACAACTCCTCTGGGTTGGAGAATTATTTTTAGCCCCGCAACGAAATCATTCAGCGCTGGAACCTGTGCCAGTACATTGTTTCCAATGACTAAATCAGCTTTTTTCCCGGTAGCTATTAAGTTTCGCGCAGTTTCCTGAGAAAAGAACGCACTTAAAGTTGAGATCCCTTTCATCACGGCTGCTTCGGCCACATTGATTGCAGGCTCGATTCCCAATACAGGAATTCCGCGGGAAACAAAATTCTGAAGTAAATATCCATCATTGCTGGCGACTTCAATGACGAAGCTATCCTGCGACAGATGAAAGCGATCGATTACCATTTCAGAATAGCGGCGCGCATGTTCGAGCCACGTTTCTGAAAATGAGGAGAAGTATGCGTAATGGCTGAAGATTTTCTCCGGACTAACATATTCTTCCAGTTGAACTAAAAAGCATTCGCTGCAAACAAAAACGTGCAATGGATAAAATTTTTCCGCACAGTTCAACTCCTGTGCACTGAGAAAACTTTCACAAAGTGGAGACATGCCCAAATCCACCAATGTATGCTTCAACGCGGAACCGCAAAACCGGCAATTTGGTGCAGCTTCAGGGATGCTACTTTCGACCCCTTTTGAAATAGTCGTTGTTGAATTTTCCATTTTTATCAATGATGAGGTTCAGTAGAAAGTATTTCAGAATTTACATCGGGAGCATTGGGATCATAGAGTTTTACCATTTCTTCCGGAATTTTTCCAAAATCCGTACACCGCAGATAATCGCGAAGCGTTGTACCTGTACATTCTGAATCAACATTGTGTGCTCCTGTTTTGTTTCTAACATCCTGGATATTTACTGTACGGAAATCAATGCTGAATCTGGTTTTTTGCGTGGTATTGGGAACGGTTGAATGGAGTTGAGCTGCTGAAAATATCAAAATTCCACCGGGAGGTGTCACGATGCGGATTTGAGGTTCCAGGTTAACGGGTTCTTCGGGTTTTGGCTGTCTTCTCGTATCCGCCTTAATATGTTTTGCCGCTTCTTTTCTGCTTTCTTTGTTCCACTCAAAATAATTATATTCACGTGATCCATTCTTAACGGGATGATCAAAATAATATGGATGAAAGGCCATAATATTTTCTGATTCAACCTGAAAAATTGGTATCCACCAATTAAGCTGGCACGCAGGCGCGGAATACCATGTGTCACGGTGAGGATGAAAAGCATAGGAAATTCCTGACGTTAAGTATCCGCTGTGGGTCGATGTCCGCATTCGTGGAACATCAAAGTATGTTTTTGATGGATCACATTCCAATTCAATAAGAATTCGCTTAATCATCTCCTTAGATTGAGGATGATGAATAAACTTTGGTTTTAACGTGGCAAGCAATGCAGCATATTCTTCGACTGGCATATGATCCTGAGCCGATTGAGGACTCAATGGATGAAAAGCAGAAGCAATCATTTCAGACGCGAATGCACAGAATTCTAGCGAGGCGGTTGTGGGTGAGTAAACAAACAAATTGCCCTGATAGATCAGATTCCTTCTTTGATCATCGTTAACTGAAGCATCATGATAAATTCCTGTCATATAAGCTCCTGTTGTCCGGCCTCTACATCTTTCAATAAGGAATGATTGACCAAACTCCTGGCGGCTTTCGCAACATCATGAAATGGTATTTCTGATTTTTCAGCGATTTCCAAAAGTGATTGGCTGCCATCCGACTGATTCAACACCCACAAAAGTGCTAACTCATTTACATCCTCAGAAGAGTCACCGCCTACAGTGCGATAGAGTCCTCTTTTGCCGAGTTGCGGCTCGCAGAGAGGGCTTAAATTCATATACGTTTTGTTGTTTTCCAGGATGTTGATAATTCCATAAGACTTTGCAAACGAATCAGCGAGAAATTCAGGACGTACGAAGTCCAGATTGTCAGCACTCGTATGATATTCCGGAAATTTTGCGAAAGGAGTTCTCATAAAACACCCCACAGGTAAATTAAAACCAGGGGAGCAAAACTGTCTTTCATCATAACCATATGGGCTGAATTCCAAAATATCATAAGTGCTCTTCGAATGTTTTAGTAAATGTTCGGCAGCTCTGTCAATTTCCGCATTTCCCCTGCGGCTTTTTTTGTATGTTGTATTGCCAGAATCTCCAACACACGCAAGTACCAGTCCATTTACAATTTGTTTTGCTTGATTCTGATTTTGGCTAAGCCATGTGATCGATCCGATTGTTCCCGGAGCGAATAAAAAGCGATATGAATATTCCAGGGAATGACCACGCAGAGTTTGAGCAAGCTGAGCGGCCAACACGACCCCCGACAAGTTATCATTGCAAAGCGATGGGTGACATGCGTGAGATGAGATAAGAACTTCCTTCTTACTTCGACCCGGAAGAAGACACTCACCATACGTAAGACTCCCATTGGTCAAAGTAGAATCGATTACAACTTCATACTCGCCGTCTGATAGGTCCAGCAGCTGACGATGTGTAATGCAAAATCCCCAATTCTCCTTGAAATAAGATGTCCTGTAAGGAATCCAGTCAGGATGATCTGGAAGGCTATATAAATGCGGTTTCAGTTCTTGAAGAGTCATCTTACGATTTGTTGGAACGCTGTACGACATCACGTGAAGATTGGAGCTTTGAAAATCGACGATTTTTCGTCCGCTGGAATCTTTAATGTATGCATCGCGAATGTTCCACTCCGGCGGCACAGTCCAATCAAACACTGCTGTTCCCGTTGGAATTTCGGTGATATTTAACGGAATCATATTTTGCAGGATCCGTAGAGTTTGACGAAATCCTTCCCCCGAAATGCTGCGGCAAATTGGATAAAGCTCTGCCATCAGTCGGTGCATTTCTTGTCCAGCTTTCGCGAAATCTGAAACCGTCATGACGCAAAATCGGGATAGTTCATATCCCGTTCTAAAATAATACGAGTATCGTTTGGCCACTTGATTCCAAACGCAGGATCATTCCACCGTATTCCGGCAGAGTGGTCCGGTGAATAGAACTGGCTCATTTGATAAAAAATTTCTGTATTATCCGCTAATGTTTGAAATCCATGAGCGAATCCTTCAGGTATATATAACATCATCCGATTCTCATCGTTTAAAACAACTGAAAAATAGCTTTTAAAAGTAGAAGAATTGGGACGAAGATCGATAATCACATCAAAAAGTTCGCCTTTTGTGCATCGAACCAATTTGGCTTCTTCATAAGGGCGTGTTTGATAGTGCATTCCGCGAAGTGTTCCTTTTTTCTTATTAAAAGAGAGACTGCACTGAACAAGATGCGAGTTCAGGCCATGGCTTTCAAATTCTTGCTGGCACCATGTCCGCGCAAAAAAGCCACGATAATCCTCTTTTCTTTCAGGTTCGATTAAGAATGCGCCTTTCAGTTCGGTTTCACTAAAAATCATGATTCGATACTTGAATGATCCTGCCGCCATCGAAGAGCCGAATCGAGTTGATGACTTGCAAGTAGATTTTGAATGCGATCAATTCTACGGTACCGAGGACCTTCAAAATCTTCGAGTCGAAGTCCCGATTTGCGATAGCTTTCACAAAGTTGCTGTGTCCCAAGACGGGCATTCCAACGCGGCTGAAACGATGGAATTAAGCGAGCGATTTTGCTGAAATCAACTCGATAAGAACGTAAGTCAGGGCCAGCATCTCGCGCAACTTCGATCCGGCATTCCGGTATTATTTCATTCACAATTTCGGCAAGCTGACGGATCTGATAATTTTCAGAGGTGATTCCTACATTAAATGCTTGATCATGGACTACTTCCCGTGGAGCATGAAGAATGGCAATAAATGCGCGACTGATATCTTCTATATGAACGATCGGTCTCCATGGTGACCCATCACTTTTCAGATAAATCAATCCTGTGGTTAAAGCCCATGCTACTAAATTGTTCAGAACAACATCGAAGCGATGGCGTGGCGAAATGCCATAGGCGGTGGTACTTCTCAAATAGATAGGAGTGAAGCTGTCATCAGCAAGTAACCGTAGCCCCTTTTCTGCAAGCACTTTCGATTCACCGTAAGGAGTAACAGGATTAAAAGCTGCTTCTTCAGTTAGTAGAGAATCTCCTGCCGCGCCATAGTTGCTGCAGGATGATGAAAATAAAAACCGCGGCACGCCTGCATCTTTTGCGGCCTGGGCCAACCGAAGCGTGGCATGACAATTAATATCGAAAGTAAGTTCAGGATTAAGATTTCCCAGTGGATCATTTGATAAAGCAGCAAGATGAATTACGGCATCATACCCTTCAAGATCAACGCGCGTGACATCTCGTATATCTTTTTTCAGACCGGGAATTACTTTTGGTGGGTCGCCAAATGTACACTCATTAAAAAAGTCGGTATCAAAACCAACGACAGAATGGCCTTCTGCTAAAAGCATAGGGACCATCACCGAACCGATATAACCTTGATGTCCCGTTACCAGGATTCGCATGTTACTGATCTTTGTTCCTGTTAACAACTTCAAGGCATAATTCTTGAAATTGATTTATTTGCTGCGCCAAAGTAAAGTCTCTTAATATTCTTAACCTGGCAGCATCTCCCATTTTCTTTCGAAGCTCCGGATCGCTTCTTAATGTTTCCAATGCATTTGCAACGGCATCCGGATCCATTATAGGTACGACCAAACCTTCTACCCCATCAGTAACGGCTTCTCGCATCCCGCCACTTTCAGTTGTTACAACTGGCAAACCACAAGACATAGCTTCAAGTGCAGCGTTTGAAATTCCTTCGGATAAACTTGTCAAAAGAAATACATCCGATCTTTGCAATCTGTCTCTAATTTCTTCGGCCGACAACTTGCCGTGAAGCGTTACATAATCTTGCAGTTCCATATCCTGTATAGAAAATAAAATCGCTTGGTAATCTTCTCCGTCACCGATGATTTCATATTGTATCGATATACCTTTGTCCACAAGTCTACGGATTGCAATCAACGCGTCTGTGTATCCCTTCCTCCAAATCAAGCTGCCGATAGAGATAATCCTTAGCAATAGGGTATCAGAATTTTTGTCGTCTATAGCGGTAAAAAAGTCAGGATCAATTGCAGGACGAATGACCCGGGATTTTTCCGCATCCAGGCCATATTTCTTTGCTTCATTTAAAGTCACATCCGATACACAGTGGACGGCTGATGCAAGTTGAAATGTTCTTTTTAATTCAGTTCGCATGTATGGCTTCTTGGGATTATGAGGTGTCACCGTGACATGTGAGCCTCTACAACTCACAATTACGGGGATACCAAGATTAAAAAGCGGAAGAAACGAAATAGCGGTCGCATTCCAGGGGAAATAAACAAGATCCCACCGCCTTCCAGCGAACGGCAGAAATCGATGCAGTTCATATGCAGTTTCACGCCACGAATTACCTTCAAACGATGATTTCAACCGGTTGTAATCTTTTCTGAAGAGTATTTTTGAGCGTAATAAATTAATAAAAAACCGAAGCAATCTTGTTACTGAATTTTTCTCAGTCCCGGGCAACTTGAACCAATTAAATTTAGAAAAGGAACTTGAATCAGGCCGTTGAGCAGTTGTTATGGTTATAGAAAAACCTGCATCAGCGAGTCCTGATAACAAGCGATATAGGAACGTTTCCATAGGCCAATTTGCACCAATTACGATCATTGAAGGTTTGTTTACGTGCGTTTTCACAGCAGGAATGCTCTTGATATCCGTTGATGAAAATTCTCCGATGGCTTCAGGCATCCTTCCCCAACCATGCAGCGAATGTTAATAGCATCGCAACTACATAACCATTTTCGGGAGACGGGGAAACAAATAGTTCATCTAGTAGGCTCTGAATTTTTGCGGTTGGAAAAAATTCTTCAATGTTTGAACCAGGTCCGCTACTCAGATAATGCCTTAATGCTGTACGACCTTCGTCATGCAGAAACTGTGCTTCCCAGTTCCTGTGTATTTCCGGACGCGAGGAGAACACCCTTCGCAACTTCTTGAATACACGCTTTGGCAGTAGCCAGGTCTGATAGTGCTGATAGGAATAAAGATTTGCATCGAAAACCTGCCACGAAATTCGAGCCAGATCAGGTGCAAATCGTTTCAAATAGTCTACCTGTAGTCTTCTTTCACGGACAAAATCAGAAGGAACTGTCGAAAAGAAATCAATGATTCTTGTGTCATAAAAAGGCAAGCGGGGAAAAGCTCCCAGTTGATAGGCTCTTAAACTTGAGGTCGTCCACCGGAAGGACCATTGCTCGGTTTTAAGAGCTTTAAGCTTGAACTCTGAATCGTCTATCCCATTCAAACCGGATAACTCTTCATCTATCATTTGTAAAAGCACATCATCTATAGATTTTGTCCCCGGAAGAGAAAAGTTGAAATTTTCAAGAAGCCAACGGCTGGGTTTTCGGAATTTTTTCATTGCAGCTGATTGAATTTCATTATCATTTCGCATTACTCCTGCATCAGTATCATCCAACCAGACGTCGCCCCAATGCGCAGCAATGACATAATCGCCGTGCCCGCGCAAATGCTGAGCAACGGATGCCTGGCGGGACTGCGTTACATCCTGGAATCCTTCAACCGCGTCCAGGATGTCAGAAAGTGATTCGAACAAGTATTTCGAAATCAAAACACTATCAAATGGAATATTCCTCGCCATTGCGATTCTGCGTGCAATTCTTAGTTCAACAGAGTGAGGCGTATAACCATAGGAGAACGCTCGAAGATCTTCTATGGTGCTGTTGTTGTTTTCATAAATCGCTGCAACTGTGCTGCGTGAATCAAGTCCGCCGGAAATCGGGATCATGATTTTTCCATCGCGGCACAAATCAGCCATTACCTCATGAAGTACGCTTCCGAATTCATCAACTGTGTTTTCATAATTTCGTGCAGTGTCCGGATTAAATAACCAGGACCAGTAACGCTTTTCACTAATTTTTCTTCCGGAAGCATCAAAGACTTCATGAGTTGACGGACGAATGATTTGAATGGCTTTGCAATATGTTCGATTTTGTGGAAAAAAACCAAAAGCAAAAAAGCCCAAAATCCCTTCGATGTCTAAATCGGAATTCCCTGCAACTCTGGCGATTGTATTGAAACAAGTACCAATCGCATTTTTAGCCCTGTAAGCATGCAAGGTCCCTAGACGATTTGTCCAAAGATTCCATTGCAGTTTTTCAGAATTCCATGCAAGGACTAAATAGTGTCCGTTGAGTTTAGAAAAATTCCGTACCCCTTCGATCGAATCCTTAACTAAACGCTGTGCTTCTTCTGTATCCGATACTCCATAAATTTCACCTAGCAGCCACACCTGCCAGTTTCCAAATGAAAAATCCATCAACGGATAGCCTTTCCAGTGAGGCGTTGTGGGGAATGAATACAGCGACCATTCATTCGTTTGAGCAAGAATCGATGATGGACTTGTTCGATTGCGACCGTGAAGAACGCCCCCTTCAGGTCCGAAAATCAAAAGCAAGTCACCAACAAATTTGCTGTCTTTGCAATCTGCATTCCGTTGTTCCACTGCTTCAGTAACACCTCCGATCATACGGGTCGTCTCCCATCAATGACCGAATCATAGAGCGAAACATACTGATTGACTTCCCGCTCAATTTTGTACTCTTCGCAAATTTTTTTCCTGGCTTCAAGGCCAATTTTTTCGCGAAGTTCTTTTGAAGCCACTAGTTTACCCAATGCGCTTGCGAGCGCTTCCGAATTTTCTGGCGGGACGATCCAGCCGCCGTAACAACCCTTCAGAATATCGCGACTCCCAGAAGCATCCGTTGCAACACACGCTTTCGCTGCTGACATTGCTTCTAATAACGCCACAGGACAACCTTCACCCACACCTTTGAGTCCGGAAGGCAAAACAAAAATATCCATTTCAGAAAGCAACGCAGGAATGTCCTGCACACGGCCCAAAAAGTGTACCCTGTCTGCGATTTGAAGTTCCTGAACCAGATTCTGCAATGTCTTGACATACTCCTGATCTAAAGGTGCACCCGCAATCCACAAATGCACATCAGGTATCGTAGAAATGGCTTTCAATAACACAGGATGACCCTTAACAGGCACAAGCTGGGCCACACATCCTACGACGACTGTATTCGCGGGAATGTTGAGAGAAGATCGCAGATTCAATCTCGACGGCGTATCAGGATGATAAACATCAATATCTACGCTGGTTGGAATAACTGTGACCTTGTTCCGAAACAATCTGTGGTTAAAAAAACTCTTCACCATATCATGGTTTTGCGCAGCGATTCTTGATGCAAGAAATGTTCTGAGATACCAGGATTTGTGATACCAGCTCATATTCTTTTTCGTATAAATCCAGGATGAAGCGCCGGCAAAATAAGCAATGACAGGCTCAGAATAATCATCTAAGTAATGAAAAGAATGCCACAACTGAAATCGATACGGACGAAAAAAGCGTGAAACTTTTGCAGCCCGACTCAAGAAACTCCATTTCGGGTTCGCAGGCACCGTGAAAGGAGCTTCCAGAAAAGGGATTCCAAGCTTTTCTACTTCGCCATCGAGAGTCCCGCCTTTTTTTAAAACACAAATTGCTGGTGCAAAAAGCTTCCGGTCGAGATTCTCTACAATATTCAACATAGCTCTACCGGAACCAGCAGTAATGAAATTCGGAATCGTAAATAAGATCCTTACGGGTTCCATAGGTCCTTGCTAAAAGTAAATTACTAATATATTAGAAGCTGGCCGGCCTTAGAAGACGCTGGCCCATTTACAGTCTTTATTCGGTAGCCCGCATTTCCGTTTGGAATCACAGATGCGTTAAATTCCAGGATCAATGCTTGATCCAGGTAAGCGCGAACCTTTGTTCCATCATATACAACCCGCAGGTGATAACTTCGGTTCAATTCAAGCGTTTTCTTCATTTTCTTTCTTTGAACCGTTTTCCCTGCGACTTTATGACGAAGATCGATTTTGTTCTTATCGGCAAGGAGTGTTAACTCAACAAGATTCTTCTTATCCTGGTGCCAGGCAAGAAGTGACGCACGTGTGGCTGCATTCTCAAGCGTGATGTCCGTTTCGAAAACGCAGACACTGCATTTCCCAAAATCAGGCGATGTGAGATATGCCATTTTGTTTGTGCTTCCATTGAGTTTCCCACTTACAGCTGTCCATGCCGGTTTTATTTGATTCCAGTTCGAAACATCGTTGTCTTCGAAATCGTCTAAAAAGATGACGGGCGTCTGACTGCTATCCTGAGTGACAACAAAAGTTTGAGAATTAACGATTATGTTTCCATTTCTCTGCGAGCCAGATGCATTGGGTGCAACATCAAATTGAATTGTTCCATCTGAATTTCCGCTGCCGCCTGAAACGATTGTGATCCAGGTTTCTTGACTGATCGCGGTCCAATTGCAGGCTCCTGGTGGAACTATTACTTCGATTGTTCCGCTTCCTCCAAATACACTGAATGTTTGGCTTGATGGCGCAACAGTAACAGGTGGAACTTCTTCGTCTATTGGTCCGTCGCAATCATCGTCAATGCTGTTGCATACAGAATCGTTGGGAGCAGGCGCACCGGGGCTACAACCATCTTGAACTCCGCCATTTATACAAGCTGTTAAACCTGATGCAGCGCAGGCACCAATCCCACAATTCGTAACAACAGGAAGATAATCTTCATCATTGGTTCCATTGCAATCATCATCAATTCCATTGCAAGTTGTATCATTTGGCGCAGGGTTGCCCGGCGTGCAATTGTCCAGAACACCACCATTCACGCAAGCTGTAACACCTGTGTTTGCACAGACTCCGATACCGCAACTCGTTCCAACCGGAATGTAGTTTTCATCATTGCTTCCATTGCAGTTGTCATCGATTCCATTGCAACTTGCATCGCTAGGCGCAGGATTTCCTGGCGTGCAACTGTTTTGAATATCGCCGTTCACACACGATGTAGCACCTGTATCTGCACAAGCCCCAACGCCGCAACTCGTTCCAACGGAAAGATAGTTTTCATCATTGGTTCCATTGCAGTTGTCATCAATTCCATTGCAACTTGCATCGTTTGGCGCAGGATTTCCAGGCGTACAACTATCTTGAATATCGCCGTTCACACACGATGTAGCACCTGTATCTGCACAAGCCCCAACGCCGCAACTTGTTCCAACGGAAAGATAATTTTCATCATTGGTCCCATTGCAGTTGTCATCGATTCCATTGCAGGTAATATCGTTTGGCGCAGGATTTCCTGGTATGCAACTGTTCTGAACGCTGCCGTTCACACACGATGTAGCACCTGTATCTGCACAGGCCCCGACACCGCAACTCGTTCCAACCGAAATGTAATTTTCATCATTCGTCCCATTGCAATTGTCATCGATTCCATTGCAAGTAATATCATTTGGCGCAGGGTTGCCTGGCGCGCAACCATCCTGAACGATGCCGTTAACACACGATGTCAACCCTGTACTGGCGCAGGCTCCAATACCGCAGCTTGTTGCATTGGGAATATAGTCTTCGTCTTTTGTTCCATTACAATCTTCATCAATACCATTGCAACTTTCATCACTTGAAAGACAGAGAGAGTAGTTCGCAGTGTAAGTTGCAGGATTTTCACCGGCAAGCACTTCGTGTGATTGTGAGCCTCCATCGGACCAGGAAACCCAGAAATATTGATCTGTACCAAGAGTCTGAATAGGCGGAGCCGTGATGGTATTTAATGACCCAATGATAGCTGGTCGTGTGAACGGCGCATTTTCAGCCACATCGCCAACATTAATCGACAGACCGGATGGCACAGAATTGTAGCTTAAGGTTACAACCTGCGGATCAATGAAAACACTTTCTTGGTCCGTTAAATTACCGGAATCAGTAACAGTGAGCTTAAATTCAAGATAGGAATACCATTCATGATCGGGTGCTGTGAATTCATCCTCACTTACACCGTTAAAGCTCTCAATCGTATGTGGATGACAATCGGGTGTTCCGCCGGGGCAGTGATGAATAATGACATCCCAATGCATTGAACTCGCCGGCATGTTTCCATCTTGAATGTCATTTGCCGATCCTTTGAAATCGATTGCATCTTCTACTTTCCACGTGAAAGATGAAAGAGGCAATTCGAATCGATGCAACAGGAGGTGTATTACCAACAGTAATTAGTATCGATTCTGTATCCTGACCGCCATCATCATCTGTAACCTTCAATCCTACGCTCACCTGGTATGAAGATCCGGTATCGGCATAGGTGAAAACAGGATTTACGATAGTTGCATCGTCATACTGTCCATCACCATCAAGATCCCAATTATAAAAAAGTGTTGCTCCCGGGTCAGGATCGGTGGAATCGGAACCGTCAAATTGAACAAAAAGTGGTGGATTGCCAAAAGTTGGATCCGCATGAATTGCTGCGGTTGGTGGATTATTTGCTGCAGTAAACTTGATTCGGCGAATTCTGCCTGTATCAAAGTCCGCGTAAAAAAGATCACCGCCTGGACCTATTTCAAGATAGACAGGGTTGGTTGCATCAACACCAAATGCAAAACGAGTATTTTGTTCCGGAACGCCATTCTCGCCGGCAAACATAGCGTAGATGCAATCGCGTGAATAATCAGAAAAGAAGATTGCACCTTGATAAGAAACAGGAAACGTTCCTTCCGTATGAAATGCAATTCCAGAGATGGATGAACTTGTGCCTGCCCCGGGCGGATTTGGACGGCAGCCATCGCCACCAGGCGTCACATCGGCATTGTGTTGATATGCGTAAAACGGTGTTTTTGCCGTTCCAGCGGAAAAAAGATTAGCGCAAATATTCGTACCGGCGTAACCTCCGCCGGTCGCAGCGTTGCCTTCATAACAGGGCCAGCCAAAATTCGTAAGAACATGGGGATTTGTTATTCGATTTATTTCTTCGAATGTGCTCCAGCCTACGTCTCCGATCCACAATTCATCCGTTTCTGGCCGTGGTGTAATACGAAAAGGATTTCTCAAACCATATGCAATAATTCGATCATCCTGCGCGTCACCACCGATGAGTGGATTATCCGCCCAGGCTTCGCCAGTATCAGGATCGACGCGCAGAATTGCGCCGTCAAAAGTTACGCTATCACCCGATGTTTGCAAATCCTGACTCCTGAGCGCGCCACCTTCAGCAGTTGGAACTGTTTGAACTCCGCCAATCCCGGTAGGAGGATCACCGCAAGGGTTTAACGGATTTCCATCCTGGCCATAATCGCCAAAACTAAAACTGGCTCCATCACCGGCGCTTAGATACAACGCACCTTCAGACCCAAATTGCAGATTTCCGATTGAGTGGCTCGGATATTGTTGACACCAATTGTTTTCAAGGAGTACTTGTTCGGCGCCTACAAGTGTATTGTTCGAGGCAACTTCTAATTTTGATAAACGTCCATTGACAACACATCCATCTCCCGTTGCTCCGGGAGGGTTTGGACATGTATCACCCCATCTGGGTGGTTGAGGCCCTACATAGTTAGGATCGAAATCGTATGAGTAGAGGACGTAGATAAAAGGCCGCGCAGGAAAGTCGGGATCGATAGCCATGCCAAGAAGTCCACGATCCCAAAAGTTGTGGACGTTTACTGATAAATCAACAAACGTGTCGGGCGTTGTATCCGTTAGCCCATTAAAAATTTTAACTCGACCGCTTTTTTCAGCGATAAAAACACGGCCGTCGGGTGCAAACCGGATTACTGTAGGATTCGTCAGCCCCTGAAAAACAATTTCTTCTTGAAACCCAGGTGGAAGATTAATCGCGAATGCAGATGAAAATGGAAACACACTCAGAGCAAAAAGGCATAGCAGCCCTATTAAGCCCGAATTACGAATTAGGCTCCTGGCGAGACACATTGAACACCCCTCATCTAGTCGAAAAAACGCTTACCGGAAGATCCGGTTTTCTACTGTTAGCCCACCAAGAACAAAAAACAATTCAGAACATTCATATTGCAAAGAAAAATGTCTTTGCGTGTTCTTTTTATTATCTTAGCTTAAAACTCCTTGAAGAAATTGTTTTGACGTACGCTTGTAATGTTTTTGTTCCCATAGCGATAGATTTAATAGATTCCATAAAGATGCTGCTTCATCAGTTTCGCCTGAGAAATGTCTTTTTGCCATCGCGCGAACACCGTCTGTCAAAAAATTGATGCCTAAAATTTCTTTCCTTTGCAATAAATCTTCTTCAAGCATCGGCATCAAAGGGCCTTTTAACCATTGATTGAGTGGCACGTCAAATCCACGTTTCATTTGACTTTGATGTTTGACATGACGGGTTAATACTTTTCGTAAAGGAATTTTCCCCGTATTTTGCCCTGCATCAAGACAGTCTTGCCAATCGATTCTTAAAGCAACTTGAATTACTTCCTTATCAAGTAATGGCACTCGGACTTCCAGTGAATGATACATGCTGGCGCGATCAACTTTCATAAGAACCATTGTTAGATGGGCTCGAAATTCGTTCCATCGCACCCAATTAGCTGTTCGTTCTGGTGTCCAACCATCATAGTGAAACAATTCGCAGGATTCAGGCCATTCTGGAGGTTCCGCAAAAATTGTTTCAAGCGTGCCGTCTGTCAGTTTACTGTGTTTATCTTGAAACCATTTTCCGATCGTTGGATATCGCAGATTCCAATATCCATCTCCGATATTGAAAAGCTTCTTCATGCCCCATCGTGCGCTTCGTAACCAATAAGGCTCGCGGAAGTCCATTGTACTTTTTAGTACTGAAAACGCTCGATCATATCCCCAGAACAATTCATCGCCACCATCTCCTGAAAGCATAACCTTCACATGACGACGAGCCTGCTTACAAACAATCATCGTGGGAATGATGGAGATATCAGCAAGTGGTTCACCGCAAGCTTCAATTGCATCTTCAATGAGTGATACTCCATAGTCTGGTGTTACCATTTCCCAATAATGTTCCAGGCCAATCAACCGGGCGTACTCTCGCGCATCCCATGATTCATCCATGTCAGGATCGGTTACACCGACTGTGAATGCACGAGGACTTCCTCCCATTTCCAATTTCATTTTTGCAGCAATTAAAGGTGAATCGATTCCTCCTGAAAGAAAGGTACCAACAGGAACGTCACTGACAAGATGACGTTTCACCGCACGTGAGATCGCCTCATCGACTGCATCAACTGCTTCTTCACCCTTTAGATCGGGTTCGGGATAAACGGGAAACTCAAAAAAAACGCCTCGCTGAATCTTTCCTTTGCGATCGATTTGAACCCATGAACCCGCTTCCAATAGATATGTTTGCTCCAGCATCGCATAAGGCGCAGGGATGTAACCCAGCCGCAAATAAAGCCCCAGACCTTCGGTCGATACGGGAAGTGTCCGGCTCCAATGATGCATCAGAATCTGATCATATTGCGATGCAAAAACTAACCCGTTAGAGGTAAGTAGATAGTAGAGCGGTTTTATTCCAGCATGATCCCGTGCGAGCAGAAGTTTCCCTTCTAGTTTGTCATAAACTGCAAGCGCAAACATTCCCTGGAATCGCTCAAGCGCCTGCACGCCCCATTCAGCAATCGCACCGAGAACAATTTCCGAATCGCCGGTGGAACGCGGCGTGAACCCTTTGCTTATTAATTCTTTGGCAATTTCCTTATAGTTATAAATTTCACCATTCATAACCAGGGCAAATCTGCCATCCCGCGTGAGCATCGGCTGATGTCCGGCAGGACTCAGATCAAGAATAGAAAGTCTTCGGAAACCTAAAATGCAAGCTTCCGAGTCTGTCCAAATACCTTCGTCATCTGGACCGCGCCGCTGCATCATTGCAACAGCCCGCTGACATTCCTCTCTATCCGCAGCCCCAATCTTATTTTTAAAAGAAAGCTGACCGTATATTCCACACATATTAGTTTTTGGCTGTAAAAACTTTCGAAGTGTTCAAATCAGAATCTCATCTGTGGGAGTTAGAATTTCGTGGCGTTTATGCTAATGAACTTTTGAACTCAATCGCCTTAAACCAGATCGGCAAACGTCGTCTCCATTCTACGGAAATAAAAAGCTCCCGAAACAACGAGAACAATCGTTACGACCACAGACAACATTATCATCGGCCCTGGAGGATTGGTATTTAGAAGTGCCCAGCGGAAACCTTCAACAACTCCCGCCATTGGATTAAGACCGTAAAGTGTTCTCCATGGTTCCTGAAGCATGCTGCTTGGATATGCAACTGGCGTTGCAAACAACCAGAACTGAGTCAAAAAAGGAACGATAAAACGAACATCACGATATTTTACGTTCATTGCCGACAACCAAAGCCCGACTCCAAGCGCAGTACCTACAGCAAGCAAAAGAAACAATGGCAACAAAAAGACATTGAGGGTTACGCGAATCTTGTAGAAGAAAAGCATCACAATAAGAACACAAAAAGCAATTCCAAAATCAACTAAACCTGATAGCACCCCGGACAATGGAATTACGAGCCGTGGAAAATAAACTTTTCGAATTAAGTTGGAACTTCCTACAAGACTGTTTGAAGATTCGGTCATTGCCTGTGAAAAGAAATTCCACGGAAGCAAAGCGGCATATGCAAAGAGTGGATAAGGGATTCCATCAGATGGGATTTTCCCTAATTTTCCAAAAAATATTGTGAATACAACCATCGTAGTAACGGGTTGAATAATTGCCCACGCAGCACCAAGCGCTGTTTGCTTGTAGCGTACCTTGATGTCACGCCAGATAAGAAAGTACAAAAGTTCCCTGTAAACCCATAAATCCTTTAGTTGTAAAGAAACCCAGCCTTTCGTGGGTTCAAGAATCAATTTGTGGCTTTGTACCGGCAGTGCAGTTTCTGAAATGGAATTAGCTTGCATGTTTTCTACCATAATTTATGAAAAGATTTTGTTTGAATAATAGCCCAAAACATCGACGTGACTCACGAGTTGATCCATGTCTCCGAGGCACAGCTCCGCCCCGTCACTCACAGAGAAATGGAGAACCCAGGGTGGTGTTGCGGATTGCCGCTTGATGAACATGAGGAAGGAACTCCGATCCTAGCCCTTCTTATTGTGGGTCACAATCGTACAACCCTTTTACCCTCAACCCCTTATCTACGTATTTAGTGTCTCCTATTTCTCTCAACAATGTCAACTACGGCGTCCTTTACATTCTCGACGTCATCGTCCGACATTCGAGAATAAAGAGGAAGCGAAACAAGGCGCTGATATTGATCCAGTGCCACCGGAAAATCATCCGGTTCATAACCATAGGTTTCTCGGTAATAAGGATGAATGTGAAGCGGGATGAAATGGACACTGGTGCCAATATTTCGCTGTTTCATACCTTCTATAAAATTATTTCTAAAAAGTCCGGATGCACCTTTATTTTCAAAATAATTCAGGTTGAATCGAATTGGATAGAGATGCCATGCGGATTCATATCCATCTCGAACTGATGGAAGTTGCAACTCCGGAAATGATGAAAAAGCCGCGGTGTATGATGCTGCAATCTTTTTACGTCTTTCCCACATTTCTTCGAGACGAGAAAGCTGAGCAATCCCTAAAGCAGCCGCAAGGTCGGTAAGATTGTATTTATATCCTGCGGCAAGAATTTCGTAATACCACGACCCTTCAGCGGTGTAGCGTTTCCATGCGTCTTTGCTAATTCCATGAAGACACATCATCCTGCAGCGATCCGCCAACCGATCATCTTCGGTTGTAATCATTCCTCCCTCTCCTGTCGTCATGCTTTTGGTAGCATAAAAACTAAAACAGGAAAGAATTGGGGATGTCCCTTGCATTGGTGAACCAATAAGCCGCCCTTTGTAACGAGCTGGCAATGAATGAGCAGCATCATCGATGTAAGCAAGACCTGATTCGCAGGCAATGGAATAAATCGAATCCACTTCGCAAGGATGACCGCCATAATGAACAGGAATAATTGCCCGGATGATGCCTCGGCGGACAGAATTGACCGATAAGGCACGGCGAACTGACGTCAATTGAGGACTTGTTCCATTTAGAATACATTGATTTAAATCCTGAATCGTTTCTGTCAGTTTTTGGGGATCCAAATTGATCGTATCTGGTTGAACGTCAACAAAGACGGGGATTGCATCAAAATAACGGACGACTTCTGCAGTGGCTGCAAAGGTATAAGGCGAAGTTAAAACAAAATCACCAGGCGCAACTCCGATAGCATCCAATGCCAGATGTAGACCTGCAGTACACGAATTGACTGCTATGGCATTTCTTACGCCCAAAAAACTGGCAAATTCATTCTCGAGTTGCCTGGTTTTTGGCCCAGTGGTTAGCCACCCTGATTCAAGTACTTCTTGTACCAGTTGAACTTCTTTTGGACCTATATCAGGAAGGGCAAAAGGTAAAAATGTGCTCCTTCTTTTCATTTCCCCTCCTCGAAGCCTAAATTACAATTTGAATATTTATGATAAGTATCATAGATTATGCACATTCCAGTTACGTTGCCAATGTTTACATTCTTATCCGTTTTCTGGGGGGCTTGGAGTTAAAGAGAGATGGGCATTAGTCAAAAAGCATTAAAGCGAAGTGTCCCGATTCCGGCATCGATGGCAAGGCCTACAGCCGGGCCTTCGTTGGAATATTACGGAATCCTGAAGCGATGGAAGCTAATCCTGCTGATCGCAATTATTATCGTAGCTGGTAATACTATAAGGGTAGTACTAGAGAAATCAATCTATTCTGCTGGCGCCTCCCTCGAAATTTTGCCTCAACAGCTTGATCTCGGTGGCGAGGCTTACAAAGACTCTTTTGAATATTCCAGTGAAATGTTTTTTAGCACGCAAATGGAGCTGGCCCGGACTCCGGACGTGCTCAACATTCTTGTTCGAAAGATAGGCCCTGACGAAACTGCAAAGTTACTGGGTATGCCCGCGGTGAGCTGGAAGCGCTCTCCGGAAGAGCTTTATCCACATCTGCTACGCAGTGTACAAATGGCGCAACGTCCTGACACATTTATCCTGGAAGTCGGCGTTGAATCACCGGTGCCAAAAGGTGCTGCAATTCTTGCCAACACTTGGGCCGAGAGTTTGATTGAATCCAGCCGTCAGGTCAATGTAAAACAAAGCCAATTTGCCAGCGAATCAATTTCGATACAAATCGAACGTCTTCAAAAATCAATCGCAGAAAAGAACGATAAACTCTCGGCATTATCAAAATCGACCCAGGTTCAAGCTCTTGGGGAGCAGATGAATGTTGCGATGCAAAACATGCAAGGCCTGCAAGAACAACTACAAGCGGCTCAAGCAGAAGTGATCGAAAAACAGGGAAATTACAATCGGATCCAAAGAAGTTCACCAGGTTCATTACCAGAAGTAAATTCTTCCGCAACAGTGATTAACTTCCAAACTCAATGTTCACAGGTTGAACAGGAGTATGCAGAAAAAAGCAAAATCTTTAAAGCAGGTTGGCCCGGTCTGCAACAACTCAAAAACAAAAGGGATGAGATCTGCGGTCAAAGCAATCGTGAAATACAGAATGTTTTTAGCCTGGTTCTGGCATCCAGCCGGGGAGAAGTTGAATCGGCACGTTCGAAGCAAGCGGCGGTGCAACAAGAGTTTGATCAAGTTCGCAATTCTTTGAATAACTTGAATTCAGAAACATCCGAATACCAGAGATTGCTAACCGATCAGGAGAATGAACGCAAACTTCTGGATCAAATGATTCAACAACGCCAATCTGCAGATATCACAGGCACGGGCGGAATGCAGGGTAGTGTTCAAATGAGAATTGTAGAAAATGCCCGAACACCTGGAAGACCGATTAAGCCGCGCAGACTCCAATCCAGCGCTGTGGGGCTTTTTGCAGGCCTGTTTGCTGGAATAGGAGTTGCAATGCTTCTAAATTTTGTTGATACAAAAATCCGTACCCAGGCAGATATTGAGCTTGCGTCTTCTTTCCGATTTCTTACTTTCATTCCGGATGCGGACAAAGAAGAGGAAGAATTAATCTACAATTCTTTCCGCTTTTTATGGAGGCATATTTCTGCGGTAGATGAAATGGACAAACCTCCGCGGGTTTTTATTGTGACCAGCGCGCAACCCAGTGAAGGAAAAACCTTCGTCAGCACAAACCTCGCAAAAGCGCTTGCGAGAATGGGCAAACGCGTTTTGTTAATTGACGTTGATGTGCAAAGGCCAAGTGTCCATGAAGTCATTGGAGTCCGCCGGCAGATTGGACTCCATGAATTTCTCAATGCAAAGCCGCCAGACTTCACGAAGTTCCCTTCCCCTCTCGAAAATCTAACGGTTATTCCTGTCGATCATGCAGACCGTCTAGAACTGGCAGCTTCATTAGATGGATCTGATTTTCTGGATGCGCTCACAAATGCGATGGGTTACTTCGAATACATCATTATGGATAGTGGTCCGGTACTTCTTACCCCGGAAACTCTTGCTGCTTGCGTTGGCGTAGACGGCCTTGTTCTTGTAGTGCGAAACGATTATACGACTACAAAAACTTTGAAAATGGCTGACGACCTTCTAAAACAAATGAACGTAAACGTTTTAGGAACGGTCTTAAATAAGGTAAATTTACAAGAACGTTTTTCTCATTATCAGTACTACAGGCAATACTATTCCTACTACAAAAAACCATTTGAAAAAATGGATGAAGAACAAACCACAGAAATTCCATTAGCATCAATCTCTGAGCCTAAGAAACGCAAGAAAGCTTAACGTACCGAACAAATGAAACCCTACGAATGGATGCATTTTCTGGCCGGACCTTTTCTTCCAGCCCATGTAGCAAAAGTAAAAAGAGATTTGAAACGATTAGTTCGTGAAAAAAGAAGCTCGATTCAACTGCTGGACGTCGGCGGTAGAAAATCTCCTTACACTGTCGGGCTTCATGCTGAAGTTACAGTTGTTGATTTGCCGCGAGAAAGTGAAGTTCAACAAAGCCTGAATCTTGGACTCACAGAAACGATGCTGGAAGAAATTCGGCAGAAGCGGTCCAATATCAATGCCTTGGTGCTGGAAGATATGACAACCTCAACTTTGCCTGATGCACGATTTGAAGGTGTTCTCTGTGTTGAGGTCATTGAACATGTTCCGAATGATGAACAATTCATCCAACAGTTAAATCGTGTTTTAAAATCCGGTGGGTTTCTTTTTCTAACGACTCCTAATGGAGATTATGTAAAGAACGAGCCTCCGCATTACAATCCAGACCATATCCGCCACTATACACGCAAGCAGCTTACCGAACTGCTCAGCAAATATTTTTCGGATGTTCAAGTTACTTACGGAATTAAGACAGGCAAATACCGTTACAAGGGTTTGCGCGGTTTCAGTCTCCGGCGTCCTTTGCAAACGGCGGAATCGATGTTGTGTAATTTGATCAGCAAAATAGAGTCACGCGGTCTTGACGAACAACCGAAAAGAACCGCACACCTTTTTGCAGTTGCAAAAAAGGCATCATGATTCGGTTTTCAAAAATACGATCTTAAAAAAATAGGCGGGTCTAAGACCCGCCTATACCAATTACTGCTGTTTAATCCTTCTACGGTGTCGTAAATGTCCGATCACTACTCACTGCAAGATTTCCGTTCGAATCCCGGGATTTAACTCTGTAATGATATGTGGTACCGCGCTGAAGATTTTTGATTCGACGGCGATGTGTTTGCACTAAATCGGGATTTACAGCGGTTTGATTTGAACAGGGACAAGCATTTGTACCGTATTCAATTTGTGTACTTGAATTTTCGTTTGTGTCCCAGGCAATTTTTACATTTTGGCCTTGAATACCGGCGATTCGGACATTGGATATAACAGGAGGATTTGCATCCGACAAAGATGTATTCACCGTAACCCAACAAGCCGGCGGAGTGCCGTCGTGATTCCCTGCCAGGTCCTTCGCTCTTACCTGAATTTTATGCGCACCATTCGAGAGATTGGAAAAGGTTTTAGAAGTTGCTGATGAATACGATGACCATAACTCGCTATCAACCTTGGTTCGGTAAACAAGACTGGCAGTTGGAGTTACATTGTCTGTTCCAGTGTAGCTCAGCGTTACCGAATTGGTTGAAATTGTAGTACCGCATATTCCTGTGGTCGTGAACATTGTATTCGGTTCAATTGTGTCAGTTGGTGGTGGTGGCGGCGGAGGAGGTGGTGCCGTTCCAGTTTTAAGAACAAGTAAAGCAAGAAATTCTGCTCCGCCAGTTGGAATGGCTACCGGCAGTGAGTAAGTTCCAGTAAGAATTGGGGACCCCATATTCTTGGGATCAAATACTTTGTAAGCTGTTCCGCTGGTAAGAATCGATGAAAGATCTACAACAACTGTAGCGCTTAAAGCCCAGTTAAAAATTGCAATATGACCACGGCCTGATTCATATTCATTTTTGATCACGGCAACTTTATTCGGACTTGATGTCACTACTGCTGAGCTAGTATCAAAAGGAACGCCAGCCTGAGAAGTAAACGTCTTCCATTCGGCAAACGAAACATTCCCTTGATTATTGTTATCAGCGTGAAAAGTTGCATAGAATGGCGATGAGTATGAATTGTTGTTCCAACTATCACCAGATCTTATCTCCGGACATCCATTGCATTGACCCGGCATAAATGCTGAGGTGCGAAAATCAAAATGATTTCCGCTTGGCTTATGGAATTCATTCCCGGTGTAAAGACTTGGTGCAGTCTGCGGATATTGAGTCTCACCTTTACCCCAGAAATATGAAGTCCAGAGGTTCGACCGGCCTACATAGTTATCTTGAAACTTAACCTGTGCAGGTCTGTTATATCCAAAATTAATTGGGCCATTCCAAAAATAATTTGCTTTTACAATTTCATTATCGGCAGGAAGATTAATTCCACCGATTAGAAATCGTCCCCTTTTAATAATATTTTTCTCTACATGAAACCCGCTTATCTTTCCACCTTCTGTGTACGCATGAAAGTTATACGCGCCTCCACTTGCATCCCATGAATCGAGCAACATGTTTCCTACAATGTATTTGTAACCATGTGCTGCAAAATCGTTCTGAGTGTAAAGATTGTGCGGATTGTTAGAAGTGGAAATTTGTTTGTAAACAATATTTCCGTAAACAACTTGACCTGCACCGGCCATCCAGGCAGCAATTCCAACACGACCTTTAATGTCATGCACTATGCAATTGATAATGTGTCCGCCTGCAGCAGTCAGCGCGATACCTTCAGTTGTGCCAACTTTGTTTGGATCCTTTACTTCAAGACCCCAGATCCAGTTATACGATCCTGGAACAATTATGCTTCCATTAATAATCGCTCCACCACCGGCAACGCCTCTCCATACGATCGGATTCGAAGATGTTCCATTACGGCTAAATGTCTTCTGACCACTGTATGTTCCCGCCGTTAACCAATAAAGATCACCAGGATTAGCCTGATTCATTGCTGTTGTAATACCCATCGGATTACTCTGAGTGCCTGTGCCTGTCCCGCTAGGTGAAACATAAAAAGTGCGTAATGGAGTGAAAGATTGAACCCACGGTTGAGCTTCCAGACTGCCCGCAAGAAGCAATAGTAGAAACATTCCGCAGAAGTGCGATAGTCCTAGCCTTCTGTCTTTTTTATTGAACATTGATCCTCCAAAATCATGATTTTGCGTTTGATATACTTCAATTCTCAAAACGTTCGTTTTGAAACTTGGTTAGCAAGTATTCCGCATTTAAAAGTTTTAGGCTCTGATTAGAGCCGTAAGACTGAACCTAATTTTCCCGGCTAACTGTGGATGCCGGTTTTTTAAGAGGGTAAAACCGGAGATAAAACTAGTGGTCTAGTGTTGCCACCTTTTTTTGTTACCATTACTTTCCTCCAAGAACATTTCTTAAATTGGATTTAACTACAAAAAGTTGTGAAAAGAAAGGAGCAGACTGCCAGAATTGCAACAAAATCAATCTCTCAGCCCAAGAGCATAACCTTGATTTATTCATTCCGGCTGCCTGCTTACTCCCTTGTCTGTTAATTTCACGGTGGAGTCGTAAATGTAAAATCGGACGATATCCACAGATTACCGGTACCATCTACCGACCTGACTCGATAGTGGTACGTTGTGTTGGGTTGTAAATTTTCTAACAATACGCTGCGTTTTGTTACCATCGCATCGTATAGAAGCGAAAATGACCCATACTGAGTTGTAGTTCCATACTCAACCCGGGAATTCGCCGGTACTTCAGTTCTCCATTTCACTTTTAAAGAAGTCGATGTAACTTTCTTCTTCCCAATCTTTATTTTGTACAACATTGAATTTGAACTTGAAGCTGAAGGAACAAAGTTCAAATCGTTGGTCACAAGAATTACATCTAACTCCGTTTTTGGTTCTCGTCCCCTGAAGACCACTGTATGCAGTCCGGCAGTGAAATTGAAGGTGCGTGGATTCAGTGTTTCCGGTTCGCCCCCATTGCGCCCATTGACACGCGACCACTGGAATGACTCCGACCAGGTTCCCTGTGCGCAGTCAAAAATATCTTCCGCACCGCCATCTGCCGAAACATAAAATGAATCTTCGTTTGCACTACTAGCCTTAACGCGGGCCCAAATTACGTATGTCCCCGGTACTAAAATGTCCAAAGTAAAACTAACGGAACCTTCATCGAAAGTTTTTGATACTACGGACGCATGGTTCGAAGCTAAGGAATTGTTATCGTTATCCATTCCTTGTGCGAGTATTGCCGCTTCCGCTTCCTGGCAAGTTGACGATCCAGTTGGTGGAGGTGGAGGCGGAGGATTTGTGCCCGTAGTAAACGTTTTATCGATACCGAATGCTAGGTTTCCAGCTGCATCACGCGATTTCACACGGTAGTGGTACAGTGTGCTTGCTGTAAGATTCGAAAGAACTACAGAATGTGCAGTTGTTAAATTCGCATTTAATGGCGAATTTTGTGAACATGGGCATGTTGAAGTCCCATATTCAACCTGAGTATCTGAAGCTTCATTCGTATCCCAAAGTATGGTTGCATTCGTAATACCAATACCTGTTGCTTGAATATTGGAAATTGTGGGTGCTGTCGTATCCGCAACATTCACTGTAAAAGAACATTGAGCCGGAGTCGGATCAACATTCCCCGCAACATCTTTCGCTTTTACTGAAACTGTATGGGATGCATTGCTCAGGTTATTGAATGTATTTGAAGTTGCAGAAACGTAAGATGAGTACGCTCCTCCATCCAGTGAGTACGCATATACAAGATTACCAGTTGGCGTTACGTTATCAGAGCCAGTCCAATTGACTGTCACCGAAGCGGTGGTTACCGTTGTTCCACAGAACGAACTTGTAATTGTTGTATTGGGTGGAGTCGTATCTGCAACATTCACCGTAAAAGTGCATTGAGCCGGAGTCGGATCGACATTCCCTGCAACATCTTTCGCTTTTACTGAAACTGTATGGGATGCATTGCTCAGGTTATTGAATGTATTTGAAGTTGCAGAAACGTAAGATGAGTATGCTCCTCCATCCAGTGAGTACGCATATACAAGATTACCAGTTGGCGTTACGTTATCAGAGCCAGTCCAATTGACTGTCACCGAAGCGGTGGTTACCGTTGTTCCACAGAACGAACTTGTAATTGTTGTATTGGGTGGAGTCGTATCTGCAACATTCACCGTAAAAGTGCATTGAGCCGGAGTCGGATCAACGTTCCCTGCCTGATCTTTTGCTCTTACTGTAACTGTGTGTGATGCATTGGTCAGATTAGTAAATGCATTTGAAGTTGCCGATCCATATGATGAATAGGCTCCTCCATCCAGTGCATAGGCATATACAAGATTGCCGACAGGCGTTACGTTATCTGAGCCGGTCCAATTGATTGTCACCGAAGATGTAGTCACCGTTGTTCCACAGAGTGAACTTGTGATTGTAGTTTCCGGCGGAGTTGTATCTGCAACACTCACCGTAAAAGTACATTGAGCCGGAGTCGGATCAACATTCCCTGCCACATCTTTCGCTTTTACTGAAACTGTATGCGATGCATTGGTCAGATTATTAAATATATTTGAAGTCGCCGATCCATATGATGAATAGGCTCCTCCATCCAGTGAATAGGCATATACAAGATTGCCAGTAGGCGTTACGTTATCAGAACCAGTCCAATTGACTGTTACCGAAGCGGTGGTTACCGTTGTTCCACAGAGTGAACTTGTAATTGTTGTATCCGGCGGAATTGTATCCGGTGGAGGTCCCCCAGAAGTAGTAACAACAAGTAAAGCCAGAAATTCCTGACCACCTGTTGAAATGTTTACAGGTCCTGAATACGTCCCAGTTAAAACGGGTGAGCCCATGTTCCGTGGGTCTAAAACTTGAAAATTTGCTCCGTTGGAAAGTACTGATGAAAGATCCACAGTTACTGTGGAACTCAAACTCCAGTTGAAGATTGCGACATGTCCGCGTCCGGGTTCATATTCGTTTGGGATAACTGCAATTCGATCCGGGGTCGATGAAGTTACGGTAGAACTTGTATCAAATGCATTACCCGCACTGGCGGTAAAGGTTTGCCATTCCGAATATGTGACGTCTCCTTGATTATTATTGTCCGCATGGAAAGAGGCCTTAAATGGTGATGAATATGTATTGTTGTTCCAACTATCACCAGTTCTTATTTCAGGACATCCGTTGCATTGTCCCGGCATAAATGCTGAGGTGCGAAAATCAAAATGATTCGAGGGGGGCTTATGGAATTCATTCCCTGTAAAAATACTTGCTGCGGTCTGAGGATATTGAGTCTCGCCTTTCCCCCAGAAATAGTAAGTCCAGAGATCTGACCGTCCTACATAGTTGTTTTGAAACTGAACTTGCGAGGGTCTGTTATATCCGAAATTAATTGGACCATTCCAAAAATAATTTCCTTTTACAATTTCATTATCGGCAGGAAGATTAATTCCACCGATTAAAAATCGTCCCCTTCTAATAATATTTTTCTCTATATGAAATCCGCTTATTTTTCCGCCTTCGGTGTACGCATGAAAGTTATATGCGCCTCCGCTGGCATCCCATGAATCGAGCATCATGTTATTCACAATGTATTTGTAACCATGCGCTGCAAAATCGTTTTGAGTGTAAATATTGTGCGGATTGTTTGAATTGGAAATTTGTTTGTAAACGATATTTCCGTAAACAACTTGGTCAGGACCGGCCGTCCAAGCTGCAATTCCAACACGACCTTTTATGTCATGAACGATACAATTGATAATGTGTCCGCCTGCTTGAACAAGCGCAATCCCTTCTGTGGTTCCAGAATTATTAGGATCCTTAACTTCCAGACCCCAGATCCAGTTATATGCTGCGGAGACATAGATACTTCCATTAATAATTGCTCCTCCGCCGGCAACGCCTCTCCATACTATTGGGTTAGAAGATGTTCCATTACGAGTAAGAGTCTTCTGACCGTTATATGTTCCGGCTGTTAACCAGTAGAGATCACCAGGAAGAGCCTGATTCATTGCTGTTGTAATACTCATCGGATTGCTTTCAGTACCCGAACCACTTCCGCTGGGCGAAACCCAAAAGGTGCGGACGGCAGTGAAATTATCAACCCATTGTTGAGCGTGCAGAGTGCCTGCGAGAAACAGTAAGATAAGACAGAAGAGCCATCTAAATGGCTTCCCTTCCCTTCGCAATTCCATACTGCCGAATCCTCCAGGGGTCTCTGTTTTTGTGTGATTCTGCTTCTCGAGAAGCAAAATGATCGCCAGACCGTCTTTATTTCACTAATTGAAAAACAGTATTTTCTTTGTCGACGATAAAAATGCCAATCTGTCACATTCGTGTGACTCATTTTTTTCATTTTGAACGCTCTGGTTTCATTAATGTGACAAGATGCTCGAAAAAGAGCCGAATTTTGCTACAACGAAGCACAAAAAATTGGCACTTCTGGGGCTAAATAAACGACGGACAAAGTCAAATTTCGGGCTACAAAAAGGAGTTAAGCAAGGGGATCGTAGATGTGAGAAATAAATATAAAGGTAGAGTTTTATCTATTCGGGTTCCGATTGAAATTCGTGAAATTCCTGCTTATCGCCATTTGAATGAATCAAAGTCAATTTTCTTAAGCCGGGCTCTCCATTAATTTCATATCGAAACATTAATCCAACATTGCCGGCTGAAACAAAATAAAGTTTATTACCTTTGGAATACCAACGTCCTGAATTAAGTGTATTCACCAATCCTTCGGTTTTGGGTGATTGCATGAGCGTAATAAACGAACCATCGGGCTCAAGTTGCATTTCATTACGTTCCGATGAGGATCCTGTTTGCGTTTGTGTAGGCGTAAAACTATTTTCAGGAGTGATCCAGAGGCCGGTCAATTTAGAATCCACTATTACATTTTTTAATAGGAACGAACCGAACACTTCACTAATAGATGCCTCACGTTTTACAATGTTTTCCCGTAGGCCTAAAGCGACAAGCGCAAAAGCAAGATCTTTTTCAGGAAGCACAAAAATACGACTCCGTACTTCATATCCGTCAGGCCGCTTTCCTTCATAGGTATAGACAAACCCTTGAACTCGCTTTCCTAAAAATGCTTCAGGGTCTCCTGCTTGTTTTAAGAAAGATGCAATTCCTTCCATTAGGTCTTTTAATTGAATTGCGATTTGCTCTTCCTGCGATTTGGATGGGTCCAGACCAAGCCCCCAAACGAAGTAAGCTTCAGTCGGACCACTTGAACTTACATTTTGATCAGGTGGAACCAGTTCTAAATCTGCAAATGTTGCTTCATTAACCGTCCATTCATCGGGATACTTGAATTCCAATCCGGCAGGATGACGAAGATATTCAGTCTGTGCCATTCCTGATGTTGATAAAGAAAGGATGGCAAACATGAATAAAAGCCAAAGCTTGAAAAAACATTTCAACTTGATTCTGGTGTTTAGGATTCCCACACATTAAGGATATTGCAGGATAGAGGTAAAAAGAAAGGATGTGACAGAAAGCAGGAATAGAAAATTATGGTTTCGATTTCTGTTGATTCTTTTTTGTTTGCTCTAAGAGCTTCTTAAATTGTTTATCTTCATGCAAGGATTTTAGATCATAATCGCTTCCGAATCTTTCCGGGTCATCGAAACCTTGCTGAACTGCTTTGTTCAATGACTCAAGTGCCTTTTCCTTTTGTCCCATTTGAGCCTGGGCGCGAGCCAACTTATACCAAATCCATGGCTCCTCTGGATGGATCTGCGTAACAACGGCAAGGGTTAGTTCGGCGCGTGGATAATCTCCGTACTCCATGAAATTCCGCGACATATAAAAGCCATGCTGTACGCTCACAAGTTCCAACAGGCGTTGTGCATGAAGCCGTTCTTCTTTGGAAGGAGCTTCCTTTGCCTGTTTCTTCAGCGATTCAATTTCTAGAAATGCCATTACTTTTTCTACGCTCGGAATTGTTTTTGCGCTATTTTGAATCGATTGATTAACGCTTGCCAGTTTCTGCCGAAAGTTTTGAATCTCCAGATCACGCTGCTTTTCTTCTTCACGCAAACGCTGAACTTCTTCCGATGTATCTAATTTCGTGAATTCCGCTTTCACTTTGGAAATATCACGCAACGTCTCAAAGTCATTGACCAAATTCTTATACTCATAGGCGGCCTCATGAAGAACCGATTTTGCAGTAAGTGATTCCACCTCTTTTAATCGTTTATTAAATAATGCTTCAATCAATACAGAATCCTTTTCGCGCTTTCCATCTCTCATTGCGCGAACTTCCATCCATTCCAACGCTTCGGTTGCAACTTCGGAAGTAGGCCATTGATGCTCACCATCAAACACGCGAATATGAAATGGAATGCCTGCTTCTTCAAGTTTGGGCCGCAATGAACGAAGTTCGAGGTAATTAAAATCAAGATTGCCGATCGTTGCATAGTAAGCAAAAGGAGTATCCTTTGACGGCATCTTGTCTGTAGGAAAACCAGCAGCACAGCCTATAACACCCGCTATTTGGTTTGCGTACCGGTAACCCATATCACATGCAATCCGCGCGCCACCGGACATACCCGTTGCATAGAAACGATTATCATCAACTGAGTAGCGCGAGGCAGCATCATCGTACATTTCTTTCATTGCCTGAGCATTTGGAATCGATGCATCATCGCTGCCTGAATTATTTGAAGACAAAATAATGTATCCATATTTTTCTGCAGCGGGTTGAAATAGCTCGGCTGGAACCATTCCATTCGCTCGGGGATCAAAACAAAAGAGAACCGGCCATTTTTTCTGATCGGTATAAGCGGAAGGCAGATAAAGCACATACGAAAATTCTGGTGCCGCCAGGCACGGTACTTTCTCAATGAGCTTCCCTTTTGGAAACGATTCAGGATTCTGTGCTAACGCAGAAACCGAAATAAAAAACAAAAACAACAATTGGATTTTTGACTTTTTATTTTTCATTTTTTATTGATTCGCCTGTATTCACCATCAAAACCGTTAGTCCAGGATTTTCCCGAATCAGTGGATTGTTGAATATACTGACGGACTTTATCTGGACCTAAATTATAGAATGTCATTTTTGTTAAAGCCTTCGTGCCATCTGCATTGTACTTTTCGGCCTCAAATCGCATTTCACCATTGATCAGTTGACCTGTATATAAGGTTGGACCTGCTGAACTATCAACCCAGAATTGTTGCCACTTTTTTAATCCTGGGTTGTAAACATTGTAACTTTTGCCGGTATAACCATAAAAAGTGCTTTCATAATTTTCAACGATCACACAATCTTTCAGAATCAATTCAATTCGGCTTTTTCCAACAAGATTCCCACCCATAAAAACTTCCCAATCACCGATCCAAAAATCAAATTGCCGGAATTCAGGATCAAATCCGCAAGGCTTTTCGTTCCGTTTCACTTGAGCCAAAATGGAATCGTACCGTGAGTCCTGTTTGAGGCTGGCAAATTCCTTATCATCTGACATTGCGGAAGGATCATTGAAACCTTGATCTACCGCTTGCTTAAAAATGTCCATCGCTTCTTTTGAATTCCCCATCATCGAAAATGTTTTTGACTTCCTTATATAAACTGACATCTGATGGAAGCCTTTTTTTTCAGCTTCATCGTAAGCCTTTAAAGCTTCGCTGTATTTTCCTAATTCATGGTAGCCTCTTCCAAGCCTGTACCATGCCTGGGCATTCGAAGGATCTTTTTTTGCAAGCGCACCATACGCCGTAACAACGTTCGGCCAGTCATTCGCATTTAAATAACGCTCTGCTTCAACATTGGGATCTTCTGCGAATGAAAAATTAGCGACAAAAAAGATCATGAAAAAAGCAAACCATGTGAGTTGTCTCATCTCTACTTCTCCTTTCCCCGAATCCTATCAATCTGCCAACAAGCGAAACAATAAATTTGACATGAGAGGGATTCTTCAGGAACAACGCCACTGAAAAATCGTCCAAATTTCCAGCAAAGCTAAAAATTCGCTACAAAGCCCGCACGTTCCAGGCCATTAGGCCTTTATTCCTTCAAGGGGACCTTTTGTACCATATTGATTGCGGATTGAGGAGGATAAGCCTAGTGTTGAATCATGAGGTGAATATGTTTTACGAAGGGAATGACTCGCGGATTGACCGCCTTTCGCTGAAAGTATTAATCGTTGACCCCGATATATTATCACGTCAAAACTTAATTGCATTATTGTCAAAAGATGATTCTATTGAAACAGTTGAAGAATGCAGTCACGGAATCGAAGCAGTTGCAGCATTACGCGATCTCAGACCGGATGTGCTTATATCAGAAGTAGAGCTACCAGGCATGCATGGTTTTGCTTTATTGGATTCACTTCCACAGGGGAATCAGCCGGTCACAATTTTCATTAGCGGACGTGATCAATATGCCGCTCGTGCATTTGATGTTTCTGCCGTTGACTATTTGCTCAAACCCGTTGTCGAACAACGTTTCGTTCGCGCATTAGAACGCGCAAAGAGATGTTTGAAACGGAACCGGGGCATTCAAACTGAAAATTCAAAAACACAACATCGTCAGCTTGCGATCAAAACAGGCCGCTGCGTTTTCTTTGTAAAAGCCGAAGAGCTTGATTGGGCAGAAGCAGAAGGAAAATACGTTCGGCTGCACATGGCAGGCGAAGCATTGCTTCTTAAAATGTCAATTTCAGCGCTCGAAGCAGAGTTGGATCCCGGAAAGTTTGTACGAATTCATCGTTGCACCATTATTAACTCCGATCGTGTTCGATGGGTGCAACCATGGAATCATGGCCGCAACTACCAGGTCATCCTTCAGGATGGTACAAGGTTAGTGTTGAGTCGAAAACAAACTTTACGAAAACTAACAGGAAATTCTTTTTCGAGTCCCGTTCAACAAGTCTCCACATTCTAACCGTAAAGCCTCGAAGATTTCCTGTTGAAGCTCCGTGTCTTTTGTAACTTCGACTTTTTCCGCATCTTTTCTTTCATGCCAGCAAAGTTTTGAGTAAGAGGTCAATTCAATCACGAATCATTCAATTTCAATCAGAAATCTGAAATCCGAAATCTGAAATTGCGGCCGAAGGCCGCTTGAGTCTTTGTGGTTCCAATCCAAAATTACGTTCCGGTATCAAAAGTGAATGTTTTCCAAATAAAGGGCCTGTTTTTTGGAATGAACTGTATCTTTAGACAAACACCGCATTTCATACCAGGGACCAAATATTGATTTCAGAATTGAAGTAAATCGACCTTACTTTGCCGTAAATCATTGCTTCTACACACTTTTTAGAAACTTTTAGAACATGGCATAGCGGTTGCTAAGTTCCGGGTTGGAAACCAAATCTAACCATGGAGAAGCTATGAAAACTAAATGGTTCCTACTAATGGCAATGGTTTTTCTGATCATTACATTTACATCTTCCGTTTATGCGCAAGTTGCGACAAAGACGGGCTCCATTTATGGAAAGGTAAATGATGAGAAAGGCGCACCGCTGCCAGGAGTCATCGTCACGTTGGAATCAGATCAGATTCCAGCACAGACAGCGACTTCCGGACCTTCCGGAGGTTTTCGTTTTGCTAATCTACCTCCCGGTGTTTATTCCGTAAATTTCGCAATTGAAGGATTTGCAGAAATTCGCCAGGAAGAGATTCGAGTGAGTACGGGTTCTCAAGTTCAATTGGAAATCACATTGAGACCTTCACTCACTGAAGAATTCACCGTCATCGGTGAAAGCCCTGTTGTTGACAGAAAGAAAACAGGGTTGGATGAAACATTCAACAGAGACTATCTGGAAGATGTACCCAATGCACGTGATCCATGGGTCATCATCGATCAGACAACAGGAGTCGATACGGATCGCTACAATGTTGCGGGTTCCGAATCAGGCCAGCAAGCATCCTTTATCGCTCGTGGCGGAAGCGATGACAACACCATCTGGAATTACGATGGCGTGAACGTAACCGATCCACAGTCTCTTGGTGCATCTCCTACCTACTTTGATTTTGACGCATTCGAAGAACTGAACATCGTTACAGCAGGAAGTGATGCTTCAATTCCAACGGGTGGTGTTGCTGTAAACATCGTTACTAAACGCGGTGGAAACAGATGGGAAGGAAGTGGTTCCTACTATTTCGTAAACGATAGTTTGCAAGGAACAAATACTCCCCAGGAATTGATCGATAATCCAAACCTCAATCCAAATACAGGTGAACCGATAAAGGGATCGAATCGATTGGATGAAGTAACCGATTACGGTTTTGACATCGGTGGCCCGATCGTTAAAGACAAGCTCTTTGTTTGGGGTGCGTATCGTAAGTATGAAATCAGTCTGTTCACAATAACCGATTTGATTGATCGAACAGAATTAGAAGACATCAACTTTAAAACAAACATGAATTGGAATCCTGCGCATGAATCGCAGTTCGGATATTTCAATGGAAAGAAAGAAAAGAGCGGTCGCGCCGCTTTTGATGCTGCGATTATGGCGCCTGAATCGTTGTGGACCCAATTGTCAGAAGGAAGCATCCTGCCAGGAATATGGACAGGCCAGCATACATGGATTCCAAATGATCACACGATTGTCACTGGCCGTTATGGTTATGTCGGTAATGTGTTTGATCTGATTCCAGCAGGTGGAAAAGACGTTCCAATAATCTATCTTGCTTCAATTCCACATTGGGAACAAACATCGTTCTACGCTTCACCGATTGATCGCGGTTCTCACGATTTCGTTGTTGATGCCAACTATTACAAAGAAGATGTTTTAGGCGGCGATCACGAATTCAAGTTTGGCTTTGAATACAAAACAAGCAAGATTTCAACATTCAGCAGCTACGGAAACGGAGTGCTGATTGTTGATTACTATCAAACGACTCCAAACGGACCATTGACGTCAGGTTATCTGTACGCTCAACATTTTGTTGATGGAACTATGAACATCGACAGAACCAGTTTTTACGTAACGGATACTTATCGCAAAGACCGTTTAACTCTGAATCTTGGTTTCCGTTTTGACAGGCAAACTGGAAACAATGAAGCGGCCAACATTCCTGCTGTTCCTGGATTTGAAGAATTTGTTGGTCCGATTCAGTTCGCAGGAAATGATCCTGGCGTAGATTTCAATGATTTTTCGCCGCGGTTAGGTATTACTTATGACCTGACTGGTGATGGAAAGACTATCGTACGTGGGAATCTCGCACGTTACTATGACACTTACAATTCTGCGTTTTTAACGCATTCGAATCCTACGTTTACTTACAACGGCGCGCAACTCTTTTTCGAAAATGCAAATGGAGATCGCGTAATCAGTCCGGAGGAAGTAACAGGAGTTAAGAGTTTTTACGGAGGATGGACACAGGGTGGATACAATTTTGATTCGCGTATCTACGATTCCGATTTGAAAAATTCCAACTCGTGGGAATACCTGGTCGGTTTTGAACGTCAGCTTACGACAGATCTTGCAGTCGGCGTGACATATACGCATCGCGACTATAGAGATGCAACCACAATCGTACCGTTTGGAATCGATGAAACTGATTTTGTTCCTGCAGGTGTTTTCACAGCGGATACTCCAGTAGGTGTGTTCAATGTTCCGTACTTTACACTTCCTTTCACACACGACGGATCACTCATTGCTACAAATGCAAATGACTACAAGACAAGTTACGACGGTTTTGATATCAATGCGCGGAAACGCATGAGTAACAACTTCATGGTCAATGCAGGTCTAACTTTGCAAAGGCAAAAAGCTAATTATGATGGCGGCGACTCGCTTGCTTTCTACATTGGTGATGGCGGACTCACGGGTCAAGTTTTTCCGTTTGATCCAACAAACTTGCCTTTCCTTGATGACCAGCCTTATGCATTTGCACCAGGAGGGAGCGGAAAGTCTGGAGTTTATCCATATTCAGAATGGCAGCTGAAGCTCAGCGGAGTTTATCAATTCCCCTGGGATATCAGCGCAGGAGCTTTCGCAAGGTATCAACAAGGTTATCCATATGTGCTGTTCGCTAGAGTAAGCGACGGAAGCATGAGCTCGGCACTCGGAACCAGTTTCCACCTGTTTGCTGTTGAACCTTTTGGAAGTCGCCGTTTCGATAACATCTTTACGCTCGATCTTCAATTTGAAAAAGGGATCGAACTTGGATCGTACGGCAGGCTGGCTCTTTCAGCGAATATGTTTAACGTAACAAACGAAAATACGATTATCCGCCGCCAACGAAGAGTAAACGCTTCCACGTTTAATAAGATCGAAGAGAATATTTCACCGCGTGCTGTTCGTTTAGGCATCCGGTACAGTTTCTAATTTTTTGAAATTGGAGGGTCACGATTATGATGGCCCTCCAAAATCTTTTTTAACGCCGAGGGCGCCGAGTATTTTTTTTATTTTCCTCTCGGGGTACTCGGCGTTGAAAAAATGGGTCGCGAGCCGCACTTGAGTTTGGACTGCGTGACGGCGGCCAAACTCAGGAGTCGCTCATGGCTCCCCCGTAAAAGAGTAGCTGTGGGGCGGTGAAAAACTGCCCCACTTTTTTATTTCTTAAATTCCCGCTCGGGGTGACTCGAATCCCTGTCGTTCCATTGAGTAGTTGCTCCAGACACTATGTAATGCGATATTAGTCAACAATGAAAACCACTCTATCAATAACCCGTCGCGGGGAATGGATCATCGTAATCACAGTAGCAACATTGATTGCCTTGATCTTTTTTGGACAGGGTTATATTTCGCAAGATGGTACAGAGGAATATCACTGGGAAGAAGCTCTTCTGTGGGCATTTACATCCTGGTATCTCTGGGCTGCTTTATTTCCATTGATCTTCATACTTGCAAAACGTTTTCGCTATGATTCAAAAACTTGGCATCGCAGTATCTTTGTTCATCTGTTGGCCGGCCTCACAATCGCCACTCTACATGCTTCAACCCTAATCGGTATTGTTCATTGGCTTCCCCATCCCGAACGGACATTTGCAGACATCCTTAAGAAGTCAGGTGATTATTTTGGCTGGTATGTCTTCTGGCGGTTCGCGATCTATCACGCAATTCTGGCTGTATGTTATGCGCTTGATTATTATCGCAGGGCTCGCGAAAACGAGATCAATTCAATTCAGGTTGAAGATCGAATATGGCGCGCTGAAGCTCAAGCATTAAAAATGCAACTGGAGCCAAAATTCCTTTTTCGAATTTTGCATTCACTCTCCACACTTATGCACAGTGACTTAAGATCTGCTGATCGGCTTATCGCACGATTAGGTGACTATTTGCGGATGACTCTTGATAACGCACAATATCGAGAAATTCCACTTAGCAAAGAACTCGACTTCGTGAAGTGCACAACTGAGCTGGAAAAATTTCGCGAGAAGAGTGCGGCTATCCATTCAATATCAGATTTCTCCAGGCTGTTTGGATTGGCTTGTACCGAATCGCATTATACAAACTCCGATTGAAGCAATGCTAAAACGGAACCGCACACAGGCTGAGAATTCAGATCAGATCGTAGTGGAGGCAGATCGTCATGGAAATTTATTAACAATTCAGATTCATGATCTTCTCAAAGTGTCCAACAAAAGTGAACTCGATTCCCTGCAATCAAGCCTCAAAAGCTTCACACAAACTCACTCGCGGAATATGGAGTTTTCTATTGAAGAAAAAGACTCAAAAGCTTCAGTCTTATTAAGAATCGACAATCAACCGGAGAATGAAAGTCCAAGCACTGAAGCTATAAACGCATCAGCCACACAGCACAGCGAATATAAAGATCCTCCAATCAATCCTGTGAGGCGATGGGGAATCATTGTTGCTGCATGGTCAGGTGTTGCTTTCTATTTCATTCTTATGAATTCAATGTTTTTTAAAATGGAAGGTAAGCCGGTGCCCTGGGCTATGCTCCTGTTTGAATCCAGCACGTGGTACATCTGGGCTTTGTTAACTCCTTTCATCTTAAACATTCTTCAAAAATATCCGCTACGGAAAGGGGTTTTCCTAAAAAATGGTTTCGTACATCTCTTAACAAATCTGGCGGTCTATTTCTACACTACTTTAGGATTTGCTCTCTTGCATTGGATCAGCCTATTTGAAGAAGGCAAATTCCTTGAGACGATTTCAATGGTTTTCGCAAAAACACAATTTTCACTGGACATCCTTATTTATTGGACAATCGTCGCATTAGGAAGTGCCTCGCGTTACCGGCGCCATTATGTATATAGCCAGATCCGCGCATCAAAACTCAATAGCCAGCTTGCTCGCGCTCAACTACAAGCGTTGAAGATGCAGTTACATCCCCACTTTTTGTTTAATACGCTGAATTCCCTTTCTGAACTGATGCAGGAAGACATTCAAGCAGCTGAAAAAATGCTGGCTCACCTAGAACATTTTCTGCGTTTAACCGTAAACAATTCTGAGCAACAAGAAGTCCCATTTGAACAAGAACTCGAGTTTCTAAAGTGTTATCTTGCAATCGAAAATGTACGTTTTCAGGATCGTTTAAGCATTTATATGGATATTGAACCTCAAACATTACCCGTAGCTGTACCAAATCTCTTACTTCAACCGATTGTTGAAAATGCAATCCGTCATGGTATCGCACCACGTACAACACCTGGAAAGATTGAGATTTGTGCTAAGCGGAACAATGGTGTGCTTCAGGTTCAAGTTCATGATAATGGGCCCGGGTTAACGGATGATCAACGAAAAACAGTGCCTTTGAAAAAAGGTCTTGGACTTTCCAACACGCGCGAAAGACTTCAACAATTGTATGGAAAAGGACATCGTTTTCACCTTGAAAACGCGCCTGAAGGAGGCCTCCTCGTGACAGTTGAAATTCCAGTTGATACACGTCTGCTCAGAATGCAATAGGAGTTTAACTATGATGGTTCAAGAAAAGACAATTCGAGTTTGTATCGTAGATGATGAGCCGATCGCTTGCAGACGAATTCAAAGACTTCTTAAAGATGATACTTCCATTGAAATCGTAAAAATTTGCAACAATGGCGAACATGCAACGGAGGCGATCCGAAAGCTTTCACCTGATCTTGTATTTTTGGACATTCAAATGCCTGGCATGGATGGTTTTGAAGTTCTGAAATCATTACAAAACGAAAATATGCCTCATGTAATTTTCGTCACGGCTTATGATCGATATGCAATTCAAGCCTTCGAGGTTCATGCACTGGATTATTTGCTCAAACCGTTTGATACGGAACGTTTTGAAGAAGCACTCACACGCGCCAAAGCACAAATTGAACAAGATCGTAATCGTACACTGAACAAAGGTATCTTTGCGCTTCTTGAAGAAATGAAGACTCCACCGCGATATCTTGAACGTCTCGTAATTAAAGCAAGCGGCCGTGTCTTTTTTCTAAAGACAGAAGAGATTGATTGGATCGAAGCACAGGGAAAATACGTTTCAATTCACGCCGGCAAAGAGGAACATCTGGTTCGTGAAGGAATGAACACACTGGAAAATGAATTGGATCCTAGAAAGTTCGTACGAATCCATAAATCGACAATCGTGAATGTAGATCGCATTCAACAGCTCCAGACATGGTTTCACGGCGATTATCGAGTCATTCTTCACAATGGAACGACTCTAACTTTGAGCCGCCGCTATCGGCAAAGATTGGACGAACTTCTAGGCAAACCGCTTTAAGTCTTTGCGGTAAAAATTGCTGCAAGATTTTCCAGAACCTGGTTCCATGCCTTGTCAAAAAATTCGTATCCTTCATCCCAGGTTCCACCTTTGCCAAAACCATAATGATGCAGGCTCACTTTCGTTTTATTATTCCCTGCGGTTTCAAATTCTATTTCGACCCATGTTGGAAAAGGCTCGACATTCATTTCAACCATTTCAGGTTTACCACGCCATTCAAAACTCAAAAAGGAAGACGGTTCATAACGCAGGATCTTTACTCCTTCTGAAGATAGTCCGCGATCGTCAGGATGGAAATAGACATAGTATTTACCTCCAACCTTGTTTTCAATTTCTGCCTTCACTCCGAAAAATTTCTTGATGCCTTCTTCTGAGATCCAGAGTTCAAAGACCTTTTCTTTGGGAGCGTTCACAACAACTTCGTGATCTATCTCACGGTCTGTCATCTGTTTACCTGGTGGCACATCGGCGAACAATGAAAGAGAAAAAACAAACGTCATGACAATACAAATCCATCTCATACGGAACCTCCATTCTTCCGTACAACTTTTTTCTTCAGGCCAGTAGCTTTAGCGGTTTAGAAAGATAAGGACGAGGAAACGCAGCAGAAGATACGTGACAATTAGATACACAACAAACCGGTTTCTATCGATCCATCGAGCAGCGCGTTCGAACGGATTTTCGCGGTATGCAGAAACTGGTTGATGATCAATAAATTTTGCGATATCGGATGCGAGTTCATCCGCTGTCTTGTATCGATTTTCAGGTGATACAGCCATGGCTTTGCGGCATATTGCAGCGAGCCGCTTTGGTATTTTAGGTAAAACTTGAACGCTCCCAGAAGTTGGATGCTCCGCAGTTAACAAAAAATAAAGAATTGCTCCCAACGAATAAACATCAGTACGTTGATCCAACGAACCAGACTCACCACGTTCTTGCTCAGGAGACATATATCCGCGTGTCCCAATAATCGTGCCATGATCAGTATCCGATGATTTCGGATGCAAAGAATTTAACGCACCGGATAATCCGTCCTCAGTTTGCCGTAAAAACTTTGCTATACCCCAATCCATCACAAGCACTTCACCAAAAGGACCTACCATTACGTTTTCGGGCTTTAAATCACGATGTATAACTCCATGCGCGTTTGCAAATGCAACAGCTTCGCAAATTTTTTCAAATAAACGCAATAGTTCGGTCTGTGTCCTGTTACCTTTAGGAAGTTGATCCAGACGGCTGCCTTGCACATACTTCATCGCGTAAAATATTCTTCCATCCGGAAGCGAACCAACATCGTGCACAGGCACGATTCCAGGATGTTCAAGCTGTGCAATGATTCGAGCTTCCTTCCACATTCGTGAAGTGAGATCATCACTGGAATCCACAAGATTCATTACCTTCAACGCAACTTTGCGCTGCAATTCAGAATCCTCTGCAAGGAATACTGTACCCATTCCTCCTTGTCCGATTCTTTCGATCACACGATAGCGTGTCCCCTCCAGATCAGGTTCTTCAACGACAGCTTGCAGCCGTTTTAACGCGTCTTTTGAAAGCAATCGATTACACCTTGATCCCTAATAATATTCTTGCTTCACGCGAATATTCTTCATCAGTCACAGTGAGCTGCCTCAACCTTTCTAAAATAATCTTTCGAAACTCCCTGCGCGATGCAGCAAGATAATTTGTGACATTGCTTGGTGATAACTTAAACTCTCGAGCCAGAGTTTCATAGGTCAAATCATCACCACCTTCCATGTGATAACGCTCAAAGAGTTGGAAGTGAACCATTTTGCCGCGTCCTGCCAAATTTTTTTCTAATTCTTTAAGACAATACTCAAAAAAACTTCGGACCCATTCCTTCTCAAAATATTCTTCTGTATTTTGAGGGTCTGCAATATCAACATTTTTCAATTCTCCTTCTGCACTTTCATAATCAAGTGAAAGGATCAATGCATCACCACCGCGTTTCTGTCTGCCTGCCGCTTTATGCTCATTTGCAAGATATCCATCGAGACATGTCCGCAAATACGTTCGGAATTTTGCTCTGGCTGGATCAAAATTTTGCAAAATTTCCTTTTCAAGAATCCGGGTAAAAAAATTCTGTGTTAGATCTTTCGCATCTTCATTGGATTTTCGCCATTGAATGCGAATGTATTTGTAAACAGGTTTCCAGTAGGCGCCTACAATTACTTCCAGGGCTCTGGATCGTTCCTGAGCGTCATCACTTCGCGCCGCAACAATTGCCGAATGACGCGTTGTAGGAAAACGGGATCTGGATCCCCCAATTCCTGTATCTTCGCTCATGTTCTAAGTGTACCGCGAGCGCGGCTTGACTGATCTGCGCGTTTTGTTAATATTAGTTGTATCATGCAAGTAAATACGGTTGAACTGTATCGATCCCTGACGGAACTAGCACGGCGCTATCAGTTTCGTAATCGTGATGAGATTTGTTGCTACGGATTGACAGTGTCGCAATGCTACGCATTACAGACGCTTCAAGAAGGAGCTCATAGTACAAGCGCTCTTTCAGACAAATTAGGTCTGGATATTTCAAGTACCACTCGTCTGGTGGATCAACTTGTACGAAAAAAGCTCGTTCACAGAACCCGCGGAAACGAAGACGGCCGCGTCAGACAAATCGACATGACCGAGGCCGGCAAGAAACTGATGGCACGAATCGAAAAGGATTTTTCAACAATCCTTGCAGAGGCGATAAAAGATTTCCCTGACGAAGTCCGTAAACTTTTACCGCAAATTATCCGACAGCTGAATCGCGCTTTACAATGCGGGACAGATTCGGGCAAAGTGATTCCGGTAGACAGCATCAAACTCGCAAAACGTCCGGCCAAATCCGTACGCCCTGACGTTCAAACCTAGTTTTTTTTGGATAATTAGTTGTATGATACAAGTATTTGAAGGAGAGCAAAATGGAATCTGAAGAGAAAATTAGAACAATGGTACGCGATCGTTATACAGCAGCAGTTTCAACAGATTCAGGCTGCTGCGGTTCTAAGACTCAAGAGAGCCAAATCATTCCTGTTGACAGAGTAGCATGTTCTGCCGGTTATACTCAGGATCAGTTGCAATCCATTCCAAAGGACGCTGTTCAAAACAGTTTTGGCTGCGGAAATCCGTTAGCTTTCTCAGGCGTAATGCCCGGGCAGACTGTTGTTGATATAGGAAGCGGAGCCGGAATCGATTGCTTACTGGCAGCCCAGATTGTTGGAACAACCGGAAAAGTCATCGGTCTGGACATGACTCCTATCATGATTGAAAAGGCACGCACAAATGCGCGTCAAGGTGGATTTGACAACGTTGAATTCAGACTTGGTGAAGCCGAACACATGCCGCTACAAGATAAAGTGGCCGATTGGATTATTTCAAATTGCGTGATTAATCTGTCTCCGAATAAACCTGCAGTTTTTAGGGAAGCCTTTCGCGTTTTACGGAGCGGCGGCCAGCTTGCAGTCAGCGATATTATGGTTGAATCTTTACCACAGGTTCTTCGCGAAAATACATCGCTCTATACCTCTTGCGTGGCAGGGGCAATTTCAGAGACAGAATATCTTGAGGCTTTGAAACAGGCAGGTTTCGAAGATGTTAAAGTTACAGAAAGAAATATCTATGATCGAGATCAAGTTGCAGCTTTAATTAACAAAAATGCATTTGCGGAAAAAGTTGTTAGCAAAATCTGGAGTGCCCGTGTAATCGCACGGAAACCCTGATTGGAAGTGTAGATGCCGTGTCAATTTCATTCTGCAAAAACGAGCGATATTCAGGAAATTCAACGGCTATTGAAATCTGTTGATCTGCCATACACAGATATTGAATCTCATATTGATCATTTTCTTTGCGTTGAAGATGAAAATAAACTGATTGGAGTTGTTGGATTGGAAGTTTATGAAGATATAGCTTTACTTCGATCACTTGCTGTCGATGAAAAATATCGGAAGCGCGGATTGGGAAAGATTTTAATAGATGAAATACTTCACTATGCGGAAGACAGGCAGATCAAACAAGTTTATTTGCTGACGACTGCAGCTGAAGCTTTCTTTACAAAGTTTGGATTCACGCTGGTAGAAAGAAATGATGCGCCGAATGTAATTCGCGCCACTCACGAATTTACTTCGTTATGTCCTGAGAGTGCGGTTCTGATGTCGAGATCAATGAAAACTTAATCGAAAATCCCGGCAATCAAACCAATCAGTGCCTCAAAAAATCCCGAGCACGCATCGGCTGCGGAGGCTGCAACTTCTGGAACGTTTCCTGCGAGATCGATCGCACCAGAAATGAGTTCACCAGAAACATCGACAACATGGCCGGCAACGTTAGCAGTTCCAGAAAAAACTTGCCCTGCCAATCCTGGAATATCGCCAACATGTTCGAGCACATTCCCAACAACCTCTGGTGCGTGAGCCGCTGCGTCAATTACAATCGCCCCGGCATCCGAAAGATGAGTAGTCCAAAAGAGAAAATCCAGAGTGTCATAAGGATCGAGTCCAGCCTTCGATCGATTGACGGATTGCCTTTTGTAGAAATTAAATAAGAGCGCCAGTTCGCCGCCATCCAACCATACACCACGACATTGATTACAACGGTCAGCAATCACATCTCCTACGCGAACTTCTTCAAGAGCATATAGACAGTACGGACACCGGAACTCCAATTGAAAACCGCAGTGACTGCATTTCCGAATTGAACGAGAATTGAGTTCGTGGCACTTCACACATACAGATGGATCGCGAAGACCTCTCCGCTCGCTTAGAAAGAGTGGCGGAAGCTGCGGCGCTTTATAAGTATGATCAATTTCATCTTTGTCAAACCAAATTCCTCGACAGCTCTGGCAGATCTCAACTTCAACGTTTTCGCAAAGAAGAACACGCCGGAGAACGATATGACAAACAGGACATTTTCGAATCGTATGCTTTTTCATTCTTTTAATGGATCAATTCTTGAAGCTCTTTGATTCAGAAGTTCATTCTGCTCTTCTTTTTGTTTGAGAATTTCATAAAATTCATAAACTATGATGCCAGTTTCGGTCATCCTCATATCTGCATATCGTTTTACAACAAGTTCTTTCATCGCTTCTTCTGCTTCTTCAGAGTTCAAGGAAGACTCTGAAATGATTTCCGGTATTGTTAGGGTTCCTCCCTTTTGCTTTGCCAGTAAAATAATTTCCTTTTCGTGAATCCCCTGGAGAGCCTTCTTCTGTTCTTTTGATGCTTTCTGTTTTAATAAATAGTGACTCCGTATTGTAAAGATGCCCCCAATGATTGGAGCTAATACAAAAAGAAGCAGCATGATTACACTCACAGGAATGGAACTTGGTTTATCACTTGCAAAAAATCCCATCATCATGAAAAGGCCTGTAAAAATTAATGCGCTGCCACCAATGATCCGTTTCATGGAAGAATCCTAATATTCAATTCTCAGCATCTTTAGAAACCCGATTGTAAAACCATGTTATATAGCCGAGCCGATCGATGATTTCCTGCGTCACTTGATCAGGCTTCAGCCTCCAGAGCCAGTTTCCGTCGGTTTTCTGAGGGAAGTTCATGCGAGCTTCTTCACCTAATCCAAGAACATCTTGCATTGGAATAACGGCTAATACTGCTGCTGACCCAAATGCCAACCGGATCATTTCCCAGTGTATAAGCTCCGGTTTTATTGGATGTCCCAGATATTCTGCAAGCCGTTTGCGGATAGCTCCATCTGTTTCGTTTCGGTACCATCCCTGGGTTGTGTTGTTATCGTGCGTCCCTGTATATGCCAGGCAATTCCGTTCGTAGTTATGAGGAATATATGGATTGGTTGGCATATCGTCACCAAAAGCAAATTGAAGGATTTTCATTGAAGGAAATTTGAAATGATTGATTACTTCACGGACATCCGGCGTAATTAATCCAAGATCCTCAGCAATAATGTTCGCATCAGGAAATTGTTTCAGGATTGTTTCAAAAAATTCATAAGCGGGTGCGTCAACCCATTTGCCATTGACAGCCGTTTCTTCTTCGACCGGAATTTCCCAATACGCAACAAACCCACGAAAATGATCCAACCGAACTATGTCAAACAATTTTAGATTTTGAGCAATCCTTCTAATCCACCAGGAAAAACCAGTTTTCTTTAAAATGTTCCAAAGATACACAGGACTTCCCCAGCGTTGTCCCGTTTCACTGAAATAATCAGGAGGTGCCCCTGAAACAAAAGTAGGATTCTTTTCCTTATCCAGCTTAAACAACTGCGGATTGGCCCAAACATCAGAGCTATCGTTACTTACATATATTGGAATGTCTCCAATGATTTTGATTCCGTTTTGTCCGGCATACGATTTCAGTGCATGCCATTGGTGAAAGAAAAGAAATTGGAAAAACTTGGCTCTCAAAGTTCTGTCGCGAAGTTTTTCACGCCAATATTTCAAGGACTCTTCTTTTCGATCCCGAATTTCCGGTGCCCACTCGACCCAATAGATTTCCTCAAACTCCTGTTTCAGTGCAACAAACATGGCAAAGTCTTCAAGCCACGATTGGTTTTCCCTTTGAAACTCCTCAAACTCAGGACGCAATATTCCCGTTAGCATGTGACGATCGTATGCAAGTTGCAGAATTCGTGTCTTATATGTAATTACTTTTTTGTACTCAACTGTATCGTTAGAAAATTCCGGTCTCATTTCTATATCGTTTTCTTGAAGCAATCCATCTTCTATGAGTTTTTCCGGATTAATTAACAATGGATTGCCTGCAAACGCAGAGTAACTTGCGTAAGGCGAACTTCCAACAAATGTGTCTGTCGGGTTCAGTGGAAGAATTTGCCAATATTGTTGGTGTGATGCTTTTAGAAAATCGACAAACTGATACGAAGCAGGCCCCAAATCGCCAATACCAAATTTTGATGGAAGGGATGTTATATGAAGAAGAATGCCGCTCGCGCGCGCCTGCATGACTCACTCCTGAGAATATTAACCCCTCATTATATGCAGACCTATGCGAGGGAACCAGCAGAGTTATTGCTGAGATGCAGGGCGGTGGGTGCCGCCCTGCTTCATGTGGTAACGTCTATGTGGTACTAAGAATACGGATGATTAAGCGTACAAAATGAGCTTCAGGCGAGTGAAGAAGTTGGCAGGTCGCTGATGTAGTTGTGATATAAAGGCCGATCAGCATTCCAATCTGCAGCATCTTGATTATCCATTTTCCTGCGTGTAACCGAATCATTTGCTTTTGCTCCAGCAACAGTAAAACATACACTCTTTGAGAGGTGTAAACAGAATGCCACGAACGGGTCATACGGCACCATGAACTGGTCTGTGATATGACCGAACGGCTCCTAATCTAAACACAGAGTCACAGAGCACATTTGGAGATTAAAAATGCCTTCAATAAAACTGTCAGTTCCTCACAATCTCACGAAAGAAAATGCTATTGAGCGGCTCAGAAAAATGACAGAACAAATCAAGAAACAGTATGGAAATATGGTTCAAAATTTATCCGAATCGTGGGCAGACGATTCCGGTTCATTCAGTTTTACGGTAATGGGTTTTGATGTTTCAGGCAAAGTCAAAGTTGAAGACCGTGAAGTAAATATGCAAGGTCAAATTCCGATAGCAGCGCTTGCGTTTAAAGGAAAAATTGAATCAGTAATCCGCGATAAGATGACTGAATTACTGGAAGAGTAATTTCAATAAATCAAAATATAGTCAAACGATGCAGAAGTGTTTTTAACTTCGAAGCCAGCGGACCCTGCTGGTGCAAGTGGTGATTCAACATTCAACAGCAGAGTATCATCAACCCACAATTGAAATTTTGAACCGTCATATCGCAACTTTATTCGATATAACGTATCAGGTTTTACATCAAACTTTTTGATTTTCCTGATTACGATTCTGCCATTAACAAGGTGCGTCAATTTCCATTTGTCTGTATCTTCCCGAATCGATAATTCAACACGGTTTGACGAATTTTGTTTCCAGGCATGAACAACTACTTTGGCGCCAGCGCCGCCTTCCATCTTGATTGCAGTATCAAGCGTGCAACGTGAACAGCTAGTTTCTCCTGAAGGTTGCCACGGAATCGGAACAGATGCGATAGCTTTATTCGTAGAAGCATTGATAGATCCTTTGAGGAAACCATCCTTCTCCGTCCAGTCTCCTGATTTTACAATCCAGTCCATTTGGCTGTTTTGAAATTCATCTCGCAGTAACATCTGGCTCAGATCAAAGTTGATCTTGGTGGCGTGTTCGCCAAAGTCCAGTGGAACTATGGTAGCTTTAGAAAAATCACATCCGGCCAGACAAAGCACATCGTCATAGAGTTCATCGATAAAGCCTGAAAAGTTCAAAGTACTCACGCGATATTTGTTAGAAAGCATTCCATGAAATGAACTATATTCACCGCACGCATCAGTAACGCCAAAGGAATTCAATACAAGATTTGAATCAGACATCAAAACAAAAATATTATTAAGTGGAAGTCCACTTGCGGACTCAATAATCCTTCCGGACACCACGCTACCTTTTGATAATCCGAAGTTAATCCCATCAGCATTGTCCTGATTTTTCACAAAGACTGGAGTGCCTACCAAAGGATTACATTCGCTCGCAACACAAGGGATACCGTCATAAAGTTCGTCTAGATATGTTCTTTGGTTCAGTGTCTTTAAGAAATAGATCCCTTCGGGAAGTCCGGGTAAGGACGAATAGTTCCCTAAGGTGTCTGGAGCTTCCAGCGCAATACGGTTACCGCTTGCATCATAAATTTCAACAAAAATTCCCGTGAGCGAACCGTTTGTAGCAGTATCTGTGATCTTACCGGAAATGATAGCGCCAGGATCCAGAGCGAAGTCAACTTGAGATTCCGATCCCAAGACCAGTGGCACAGGCGTGCCTGAAGTGGGCGTACATGTACCTGAAAGACAAATGGAGCCATCGTGTAATTCATCGATGTAATGTTTGAAGTTGTTGGTATGCACAAAATAGTTGCCGGAAGGTAAGGCTTCAAAAGAAGTATATTCACCTGTTGAATTGGAAGACGCAGAGGAGATTCGGGTACCGCCGGAATCAAAAATCAATACCTGAACGCCTTGTACTGGAAGCTGTGTGCTTGAATCTAAGATAGTGCCAACAATTTCGCCGCCAATATCAAGATCAAAGTTGATGTTATCAATAACCGCACCGAGCGAAACTTTTACAACAGTCGCCAAAGTGGTTGAACAAATTCCATTAACGCAAGGAATGTCATCGTAAAGTTCATCAACAAAGTCATCATTATTAAAAGCGAAAACAATGTATGAGCCTGCAGGCAAACCATCAATGGTGTCATATTTACCTGTTGAATCTGTAAACCCAAGAGAAATGTGAACATTCGAAAGATCATGAATATGAACTTCCACATCTTCAATCGGATTTCCCGTAGTGGAATCAGTAAGCATGCCGCGAACATCACCTCCAAGATCAAGAGCAAAAGGTACCCGTGTAAACTCGCCTCCTGTGACTTCAATTAACGTTGCTCCTTCAGGAGTGCAGTTCAATCCTTCACAAACCACATTCTCATAAACTTCATCCACATAACCTGCCGAATTAAAACTGCGCGCAATGTATTCCCCTTCAGCAAGACTATCTGCAACATAATTTCCATTCGTATCTGCAGTAACTGTTTTTACAAACTCCGCATCTTTTGTATAAACAAGAATCAATGTCCCTGCGATGCCTTGATTTGTATCGGCATCAGTAATACGTCCGCCAAAAGAGCCTTGCTTTGAAATCGTTAGCTTTGTCCGCCCGGCATCATGTTGAAAACCACCGACACGGATCCTGTATGAAGTTCCAGCAACCGCGTTGAAACTTACGCAAGAGTCTGGACTGCCACAGTCATCACTGCAAACAATCTCGTTTACAAATGTTCCTGGACATCCAGTATGAACAGAGAGCAGCGTATCGTAAGTGGATCCGAATGTGTTGATGGCTATCACTGCGTCTTCTTCCGGAGTAAATACATACCAAATATCGGGTGCGTTTGATGACTGCTGGCAGGATGATGAACCATCGCGTGAAGCGCCGCATGTTTCAGATACGATCGTTCCAAAACTTACAGGCGTTGCATCAACACAGCGATTGTTTGATGGCGCAATTACTGTTGGCGATGCGGGTTCATTTGATTCAGTCAATATTTCTTTCGCGGGTTTTAGTTCTGTCGCTTCTTGAGACTCCGAATTACAGGCAAGTTTCTGCCGGAGTTCCGGAGGCAAAACTAAAGTTAAGCTTTTTAAAGAATTCTCTTCTGCCTTCGCAATTGCGCAAAAACATAAAAGACATAAGAACACGCGGTATGCCATATGAATCATTATATAGATGACGGTCCTTTTTTAACTGGATACCACGTTATAAACTGTATTCATATGGACATAGCCGAAGGGGTTCGCCTGCAGCGAGAGTTTTTTAATTCCGGAAAGACTCGCTCAGTCGATTTTCGTATTGAGCAATTGCGTAAATTGAAGCAATCGGTAAAGGATAACGAACAGCAAATTCTTGACGCCTTAGAAAAGGATCTTGCAAAGTCGCCATTTGAAGGTTACGAAACGGAAATTGGTATCTTCTATGGTGAAATTAATCACGCTCTTAAAAACGTACGGTCCTGGACAAAGCCAAGGAAAGTCCCAACACCACTTCCAATTCTTCCCTCTCGAAGTTATATCCATTCTGAGCCCAGAGGAACTGCACTGATTATTGGCCCCTGGAATTTTCCATTTCAACTAATCCTGGTCCCGTTGATTGGATCCATTGCAGCCGGAAACACATCAATCCTTAAACCATCTGAAGTTGCTCCAGCAACATCCCGGATCCTGACAGACATCATTACAAAAACATTCCCACCTGAATACGTTCTTTCATTTGAAGGTGGAGTTGAAGTTGCTGAATCCCTATTGAAGCAGAAATTTGATTTCATCTTTTTTACGGGTGGAATGAAAACCGGAAGGATCGTGGCTGAACGTGCAGCACACAATCTGACTCCGGTCGTTCTGGAACTCGGCGGAAAAAGCCCTTGCCTGGTGGATCGCGGTACAAATCTTGAACTGACTGCGCGTCGAGTTGCATGGGGGAAATTCTTAAATGCAGGACAAACTTGTATTGCACCTGACTATGTACTCGCACCGGTCAGCGAGTACGATCGACTTCTCGGAAAACTAAAAGAGCAAATCGAAGTTCTTTTTGGTACAGATTCTTCAAAGTCCTCCGATTATAGCCGCATCATCAACGAGCGCCACTTCGACAAGCTGGTAAAATCAATCAAGGGAAATATCTTTTCTGGCGGAGATCACGATCGCACTACAAAACATATATCTCCAACAATTATTCGAGATGTTTCGCTTCAAGATGAAATTATGTCGGAAGAAATTTTCGGTCCGATCCTGCCAGTGTTGAAATATGAATCGATTGATGAGGCGATCGATATCATCCGAGAACGCCCTAACCCTCTTGCACTTTATCTTTTCACTAACGATAGAAAAGTTGAGGAAAAAATCGTCAGTAGTGTCCCGTTTGGCAGTGGATGCATCAATGACTGCCTTGTTCAATTCCAAAATCCAAACCTACCCTTTGGAGGAATTGGAGGAAGCGGTTTAGGTGCGTATCATGGGAAGTTCGGCTTTGATGCATTCTCACATCAAAAGGGATTAGTTCGTTCCTCTACAGTAATCGATATTCCTTTGCGGTATCCCCCGTATGGAAATCGACTCAATCTATTGCGATACATTATTAAATAATCTTATGCGACTCTATCAAGCAATCATTTTAAGCACCCTATTTCTTAGATATTTTCTGTTGTTTTTCGAATGGTGGAGTGCTGAAAGAAAAACGGAGCTGCCTTCCGAACTTTCTGATGTCACAACCCCGGAGCAGTTCGCGAAGATAAATGAATATACGCGGGTGCGCTCAAAATTTGGTTTAGTGAAAGCAACCTTTTCCCTGATCATCATGCTGTGGTTCTGGTTTTCAGGCGGATTTAACGCACTTGATCATTGGGTTCGAAGTTTTGGTTTATCTACGATTCCAACCGGTATTCTTTATATCGGAATACTTGGAATTGCGAATTCAGTTCTATCACTTCCATTTGATTGGTATTCAACATTTGTCATTGAAGAACGTTTCGGGTTTAACAAGACCAATCCTGCTCTTTTCATCCTTGATCGATTAAAAGGTTTTGTACTTGCGATCATTCTGGGTACACCTTTGCTCTGGGTTATTCTCTGGTTTTTCGATCGTGCGGGCAGCAACGCATGGCTCTATTGCTGGCTTGTTTCTGTCGGTTTCTCGCTTGCGCTTCAGTACGTTGCACCTGTTTGGATCCTGCGTCTGTTTAACAAGTACACTCCTCTTCCTGAAGGTAATTTGCGTCATGCAATCTTGGCGTACGCGCAAAAAGTTCGATTTCCGTTTAAAGAGATTTTCGTGATGGATGGCTCGAAAAGATCTACAAAATCAAATGCATTTTTTACAGGCTTTGGTAAATACCGAAGGATTGCGCTGTTCGATACCCTGGTTTCCGGAAGTACCGATCCTGAAATTGTTTCTGTTTTTGCACACGAAGTCGGTCACTACAAGAAAAAGCACATCGTCGTCAGTATGCTGCTCAGCTTCTTATATATGGGATTCGTGTTTTATTTGCTTTCAATATTTATCAATCGAAAAGAACTTTTCGATGCATTTTATATCGGTCATCCCTCTATTTATGCAGGGTTGGTCTTTTTTGGACTATTGTTTGAACCTCTTTCCTTCCTGTTTTCCATTGCTTTTAATGCCCTTTCCCGTTACAACGAGAATCAAGCAGATCAGTATGCAGTTGAGACTACAAAAGACACCCGGAATCTGATTTCTGCTCTGAAAAAGCTGTATGCAAATAACCTCTCGAATCTCACTCCCCATCCTCTCTATGTATTCTTGAATTACACACATCCTCCTTTGCTTGAGAGAGTTCGGAGGATTGCATCAGCGGAGGAGCAGAGGGGCTAAGGGTCGGACAGGATATAGACAGGATTGTATCCTTAACAAAACCATTTATAATCGAAGTAATCAATGTGGAGAGGTAAAGTATGCGCACTTCTGTTTCCATACTAGTCATTGCAGTATGTGGAGTCTTAAGTCTAACGCCAGCTTTTGCAGATAAATCGAATTCCAAACAAACCTCGGGACAACTTACAGCTGCCGTTAAAGAAAATAATATAAGCAAGATCGAAGGTTTACTAAAAAGCGGGGCCAACGTAAACGAACGTGATGCAAGCAACAATACACCTTTGATGCTAGCTGCTTCATCGGGCTTCACCGGTGCAATAAAAGTTTTGTTGGACTCAGGCGCATTTGTTACTGCACGAAATATTGAAGGAAAGACCGCATTGATGTGGGCTGCAAGCGCGAATCAAATTGAAGCAATGACTGTCTTGATAACATCAGGAGCTGAAGTAGACGATCGCAATAACAGCGAAGAAACAGCCATGATGATGGCAGCTGGTCAAGGCCATATGGATATCGTACGAAAGTTAATTGAAAACAAAGCCGAAGTGAATACACAGGATAAATTGGGCTGGACACCTCTCATTTGGGCGGCAAACGGCGGACATACTGAGATCGCCAAAACTCTTGTTGAATCAGGCGCTGATGTAAACGTCAAAGTTAGCTATTCCGGAACAACTGCCCTCATGGAATCTTTATTTAAAGGTTACCTTGATATCGCGCACTTCGTTATTGAAAAAGGTGCTGATCTCAATATCAAAACACAATCAGGTTGGACGCCTTTAAAAATGGCCACATTTCTGAATTATCAAGATACGGTCCGTGTGATGCTGGATTACGGAGCAGATGTGAATGGCCGTGATAATCATCAACGGACTCCGTTAATGTGGGCAGCCCTGAAAGGTCACGGAGATATTGCGCGAATCCTGATCAAAGCAGGCGCCGATCTTTTTGCTACAGATAAATTTGGATTTTCAGCATGGCAGCTTGCCAGTGAAGGAAAACAGCAAAAGATTATGCAGATCCTTGCTGAAGCGGGTGTTCGCCAGAACAAACAAATCTTTGTGAATTATCGTGGAAACACAGGTTCGATGGCCCGCAAATTTGGTATGAGCTGGCGTGGCTACTTCACATCAGTTCGCTAAATTTAGTTTTCAGCAGCTGACCAGGGTGGCGTGATTCCATTGATTCGCGCGTAAGCAATTGATTGCCCAAGGTGTTCATTGCCGTGTGCGGCCGCAACCATATAAACGTAACGCACCGTCGCATCATCGCCAAAAAATTTAATGCCTCGATCGAAATCGGAATCAGATGTCTTCTCAACCGCTTGGCGTAAATGAACGAACGATTGTTTAAGGGTTTCTATTACCTTTGGTTTCTCGGTTACAGTCTTTTCCATATCACGTGAAATCCCAGGCGGCGGTGTGACCCCTGCCATACTCGGTAGTAAATAATTTCCACCAGCGATATGCATCAATACTTCGCTCACTGAACGCACACCGTCCCCCGGACGCCAGGAAAACTTCTCAGTCGGAAACGCCTCTGCAAGGCTCACAAGCTTCTTCTCTACATCTTCAATTTGTTTCAGAAGATCAACCTTAAATCTCCCCGCTTCAGGAGTCGTTTGTGCCTGCCCAAATGAAATCGCTGGAAGCCATAACGTAAGCAATAAAATTACACAACTTGATGTTTTCATGATCTCCGTCCTCCGTTATTATTTAAGCATACAGGATTTACCGCAGAGAACGCAGAGTTGATCGTGAAGTCTGAATCGATTGCCAAGTTATAATGTTTAACCCCGGATAGACACGATCTTATTATTTAAGAAAATCCGTGTTTATCCGTGTGAATCTGTGGTTAATTGAATCAGTGTCATCCGTGGCTAGTAAGAATTAATAAGGAGCTATATGAAACTTAGGCAACAAATTCTGAGAATACTTCTTGTTTTATTATTGGCATTTAATTCCGCCGCTATTGCACAATCACCATCCCTTGAGGTATCTCAAGAAATACCGGAAGTACTGAAAAAATTTCCGAGAACCGTTATCGATTATGATCGCAGCCTTCTGAATGAAGAAGAGAAGAAAGTCGTCGCAATTTTGATTGAGGCTTCGAAAACAATTGACCTGCTCTTTTACAAACAGGTTTCAGAAAAGAACATCGAACTTCGCCAAACTCTTCAATCGCTGAGCAAATCTCATCAATACAATCAGGCTTTGGAACTTTTTGACTTGATGAAAGGCAGATGGAATCGATTGGAAGAAGACAAGCCATTTATTGCACCTTTTGGAGAGAAAGGAGAAAAACCGCCAGGAGCGGCATTTTATCCTGAAGATATGACAAAAGAAGAGTTTGAAAAATGGGTGAAAGCGCATCCTGAAGATCAGGACGCTTTTCATGGTCTCTTTACGGTCATTCGCAGGGAGAACTCTAAGTTAAACGCGATTCCGTATCATCAATATTACGCAAAAGATATTGAAACTGTTGTAAAAAAATTACGGCAGGCAGCACAACTTACATCGAATGCTTCGTTAAAAGATTATTTAACAAAACGGGCTGATGCATTTTTGAATGACGATTATTCTGCAAGTGATTTTGCATGGATTGATTTGGATTCACCAATCGAAGTCGTTATTGGGCCCTACGAGGTTTATGAAGACAATCTATTCAACTACAAAGCGGCTTACGCATCCTACATTACGGTTGTTGATCAAAAAGAAAGTGAAAGCCTCGCAATTTATCTAAAACACTTATCCGATATGGAACGGAATCTTCCGATTCCGGACGAACATAAAAATCCAAATCGTGGTTCATCAACCGCGCTAAAAATAGTTCAGGAAATTTACACTGCTGGAGATGCGAGAGCCGGCGTACAGACATCTGCATTTAACTTACCGAATGACGAACAGGTCCGTGAAAAGAAAGGCTTCAAGAATGTGCTGTTGAAAAATGTCATGGAAGCAAAATTCAAACAATCCGGTAAGCCCATTGCAGAGCGTCTGATTGATCCTTCACAAGCATCAAGAATTTCTTTCGATGCTTATTTTAATCATGTTTTGTTTCATGAACTTTCGCATGGCCTTGGACCTGGCTTAATCAAAGGAGCTGATGGCAAACGTGTTGAAGCAAGGTTATTGCTGAAAAATTTATACTCAACGATCGAAGAAGCCAAAGCAGATGTACTTGGAGTTTGGAATTTATTGTATGCAATGGATAAAAAGCTCCTGTCTACTTTTGATGCTGAAACTCTTTTCATTACGAATGCAGGACTGCTCTATCGAAGTATGCGATTTGGCATTAACGAAGCTCATGGCAGAGGAACTGCAATTCAGTGGAACTGGTTCCGGGAAAAAGGTGCGATCGTTCCAACTTCAGACAAGCATTACAAGGTCGATATAGCAAAAATGCGAACGGCTGTTGAATCCCTTTCCAATGAACTGCTGATGATTGAAGCGACCGGTGATTTTGATCGTGCAACCAGGCTTGTTGAAAAATACGGTGTAACGAACGATGAGATCAATCGCGTAACTGAAGGCTTGAAAGATATTCCAACAGACATTGCACCTGTATTTACTGCTGCAGGTGAAAAGTAGAACTCTCGTTCATCGAGCTAGAACAGAATGCTGTAACTGACGCCTGGTTCTTTGCCTTTATAAAGTAAAAAAGAAAATGCATGCATGCCATAGTTGTAGGTCACAACCGGATGCACATGAACGCCATCAAATGTAATCAATGAATAGAAATTGGGATGAAAGCGCAGGAGCAATCCACCAACTGGTCTGAATCGATCCTCATACGTGCCATAAGTAATGCCTGCGTAGGGAGCGATTGGCAGATGAAGCCACGATTCCAAATCTTTGCTGGCAGTTAATGTGACTGACTGACCATCAGGCGTACCAATACGATCTGTGCTTGTTGCCAAAATAATTGCGGGCAGATGTTGAGTCTCTGAAACGAAAGTTATGTTGGCAAGCGGTGCAACTTCATCTACGAGTGGATTGTATTCAACCCCTACGAGAATTCTGGAATGTAAACGATATTGCAAGGTTGCTCGTACTTTCGCACGATCAAGTAGCTCAGGAAAATAACGGAATGAAACGATCCATCTCTTTTTATCGATCCCGGCGATCCCACGGATCACCCTGCCTTCGCCTGGTCAAAGCGGTCAGGAAGGGACAGCCGAGCCAGCTTCGGCTATTTCTTCCTCATGTTCATGATCTTCCTCTTCACCTGCTTCGTGTTCATGGAAGTGTTCAGGAGTTAAACCTGGCGGCAAGATTATTTCTGCGGGCGCGAGACCTTTATTTTGTAAAAGCAAATAATCAAGGCGTTCGGTCAGTGCTTCCCGAGTCGATTCACCAATAATCCGGAAACGAGGATTGCCTTCGGCATCGAGAATTAACGTAGCCGGCAATCCGGTGGCAAGCTTCAATGATGATTGATGATCGGATGTGCCATCGACCCACACCGGAAAATTTAATTTGTACTCCTTTACAAAAGCGTCCACTTCTTTTCGTGATTCAGCAGGATCTGTCGATACAGCAATCCATTGCACACCGCGCGCGGCATATTCATTTTGTAATTCGACAAACAACGGCATCTCTTTACGGCATGGAACACACCACGTAGCCCAGAAATTTAATATGACAATTTTGCCGCGATAATCTTCCAGACTTTCTTTTTTTCCTTGAAGATTTCTAAGGCTTAAATCGACTGCATCAGCACTCAGCGATAGAAAGAATGAAAAGCACAGGAAGAAAATTCCTTTCATCGTGGAAAAACCCCAATAACGCCGGGCAGCCTGGCTTTTAAATCCAAAATGGAACTCCCTTCACTGCTCGCCATTGGGTTGTAATCCCATGAGGAATAAGAAAAACCACCAGAACGTAAAACCATATTTGCTTCTCTTCCGCCATCCATATTCATAGCAGTGTGGATTTTAAATCCACCATCGGATCGCGTGTTGCTATCTTTTAAGAAGAGTCCAAAATTATAAAGACTAAACGAAGGCAGTTCTGTAGTAAAGAAAAGAATTTCATTGTCTGAATTCTTTGCAACGATTGTTCGATTTGCTCGCAGCTCAGATTTCTGAACCTTAATTCTACCTTCACGATCTAACAGGATCGGCCAATGTTGAATCCCTTGACTATATGAACTTGATGCTAAATCAAACTGTTCATAATCGAAGTCGAGCAAATCTGCGTGGGGCAAATCTTTTTTTAACGGTTCAGATACGAACATTCCACGTACACTTTTGTTCCGCAATGGTCCTTTCTGTTTTCCATCGCAGATGACAAGCGCACACGGCTTGTAGTATGGATCCGCCATGTATTGCGCGGCATTAATCAAGGCAAGAGCAGAGGTTTCTTTCTGCCATTCATCTAACGTTCGAACGATAGTATTTTTTTCATCGTAAGAATGAAAGACGCGGATTTTATTGTGCTTCGGCTGGATTCGAATAACACCTACAGAATCCACTTCCTTGTTTTCTCGAAACACTTTTACCCTTGCGAAATGCAGGCCTTTTGAAATTGTGCGCCACTCCGGTACAACATGCGTGAATACAGCTTTCGTGTTCTGTTCCGGACTGGCGATTGCAGAGAATTTTGGAATCAGATAGCCAGCTGAAATTGTTATAGCTTTTAGGAAGTTTCTTCGATCCATGACAAAGAATGCAAATTCTTACCACAAAGCCACAGAGATTGTTTATTCGTAACGGAGTGCCTCAATCGGATCGAGCCTGCTCGCCTTTTGTGCAGGGTAGAATCCGAAAAAAATTCCTACCAGAGCTGAAAATACGAAAGCTAAAACAACAGCTTCAGGCTGAAGTGAAACGGGCCAATCACCAAAGCGCGCGACAGCCTTTTGAATTCCAAGACCAAGAAAAATTCCAAGAATACCGCCAGTTAAAGCAAGAACCATAGCTTCAAACAAAAACTGCGCACGAACATCTTTACCCTTAGCGCCGATTGCCATTCGGATTCCGATTTCGCGGGTTCGCTCTGTTACGCTTACAAGCATAATATTCATAATTCCGATTCCACCTACAAGCAGCGAAACGCCCGCAATGGACCACAACAAAATACTCAAGGTACGGGATTGCATTTCAGCTTGAGCCAGCATCTCTGTTTGGGAACGGATCATAAAATCATCTTCCTGACCTGCGTCAGGATTAATACGATGACGCTGGCGAAGTATGCCGGTAATTTCTTGCTCAGTATTCTCGACCATTTCACTCGACATTGATGACACAGTAATAATTCCAACAGGCGTAGGCGTGCCCATTAATTTTTTCCGCACGGTTTCGTATGGCGCAACAACTACATCATCTTGATCCTGGCCTACCATCGAACCGCCTTTTGTTTCAAGCGTACCAATAACACGAAATGGAATATTTTTTATGCGTAGAACTTTGCCGACCGGATCTTCATTCCCGAACAATTCGGTTTGAATCGATTTTCCTATGACGCAAACTTTTGCGCCCGCACGATTATCGGCTTCAGTGAAAAATTGTCCTGTTTCAACATTCCATGTACGGATGAGCGGCCAATCTACTTCAACTCCTTGTACCGAAGTGGACCAATTTTTATTGTTATAAACCATCTGAGCAACCGTACGAACCTGAGCCGAAACATAAGCACAACTGCTGCATTCTTGTCGAATCGCAGCAACATCCGAATCGCTGAGTTTTGAATTCGTTCCCCACCCTGAACGAGCACCTGAAGATGTGGTCGTACCTGGAAACACCATGAGATAGTTCGTTCCAAGTGATCGCAGCTGCGATTCCATCTGCATGCGAGCACCTTCACCAATTCCGATCGTAGCAATCACACATGCGACGCCGATAATGATGCCCAGCATCGTTAGAATCGAACGCAATTTATTGCGTCCAATTGAACGAAAAGCAACTTTTATGGTGTTACTCGTCTTGTTCATAGCTATCGGTCGAGGCCCGGGTCTGTGGTGGCGGGGTGTGAGACCCGGGCCTCAGAGGCCCGGCCCCCGATCCCCGCATCCGCTGGGCCGGGCCTCGAAGTATCATTCAAAATATCAGAAATGACCAGGCCATCACGCAACGTAATGACGCGCTTAGCAAAATTCGCAATGTCATGTTCGTGTGTTATTAAGATGATCGTTTTTCCTTCGGCATTTAGTTTTTGAAGTGTCAGCATTACTTCTTCAGATGTTTTGGTATCTAAATTCCCTGTTGGCTCATCAGCCAGAATAATAGCGGGATCATTTACGAGTGCTCTTGCAATTGCGACGCGTTGCTGTTGACCACCCGAAAGCTGGCTCGGCACGTGATCACCTCTTCCTTCCAGCCCAACACGATTAAGACATTCTCTCGCTCGTTCCCGCATTTGAATATCATTCAAATGATGTTTCGTTGAATAGATTAATGGAAGTTCCACATTTTCTAGAGCCGATGTACGTGGCAGCAAATTAAAACTCTGAAATACAAATCCTATTTTGTCATTCCGAATTTCAGCACGCTGATCTCGATCTAACGACGAAACCTTGACACCTTCCAGCATGTATTGCCCTGAAGTGGGCCGATCCAAACATCCGATGATATTCATGAGGGTTGATTTTCCCGAACCCGATGCACCCATAACCGCAAGAAACTCACCGCTTTGTACTTGCAGAGAAACGCCCTGAAGCGCGTGTACTTCTGTTTCACCCATTCGATAGACCTTTTTCAGATCTATCATCTCCATCACTGGTTGACTGCTCATTAGAATCCGCGACCGCCGCGAGAACGCCGCTGCTGAACTCCACCTTGCTGCTCCATAGCACGCGAAGTTGCAAGACCAACCACAACCTCATCCCCTGCCTTCAATGTTGCAGATTCGACAGCAGTAAATGCACCATCTGTGATAGAAGCTGTAACGACAACAGGTGTTAATTTCCCAGTCACATCAATTCGGTAAACTGTGCTGGAAGTTTTTTTGTCTTGTCTTTTTTCAGAGCCAGGCTTTGGACCTTGTTCCATTTCTGAAGGATCTGGCTTGAATCGTAATGCCGCATTCGGGACTTTGATTACATCATTTCGAGTGTCAACCGGGATATTCACATTCGCAGTCATTCCAGGTTTTAACAAAAGATCCGGATTATCCACATCAATAAGCACCGGATACGTCACAACATTTTGAACCACAGTGCTTGAAAGACGTACCTGCGAAATTGATCCTTTGAAAATCTGGTCGGGAAATGCATCGACTGTAAAAGTCGCATCCTTCCCAACTTTGATTTTGCCGATATCGGCTTCATCAACTGTCGTAGATACTTGCATCCTTGTTAGATCCTGGGCAATCGTAAACAAAGTCGGCGCTTGAAAGGATGCAGCAACAGTCTGGCCTGTATCGATCTGGCGGTTCACAACAACTCCATCGATCGGTGAAACAATCCGTGTATACGAAAGGTTTGTTACGGCTTGTTTTAATGATGCTTCTGATTGAGCGACCGCAGCTTGAGCTGCTTTCCAATTCCCTTCTGACGTGTCGTATTCAGATCGAGAAATAAATTCATTTTCAAGCAGATTTTTTGCACGCTCGTATGCAAGCCGTGCGTTCCTTTCTTCAGCCTGCACACGCGCAAGATCTGCTTTCCTTTGATCCACTACTGCTTGAAAGGAGATTGGATCCAGTTCAGCAAGAAGCTGCCCTTTCTTAACGTTAGAATTAAAATCCGCATGAAGACCGGAAATAATCCCTGAAACCTGGCTCCCAACAGCTACTGTTGTTAATGCGGACAGTGTCCCGGTGGCTGTGACAGTTGAAGTGACATCACCTTTTTCGATCTTCTCAGTCTTATATTTTGGCGATTTCTGGTTTCGGGCAGACGAATATAGCCAGAAAGATAGCGCAAGAATCAGTATCGTTCCTATGAGTACGATAATCTTGTTTTTGGACATACCCTTATGACCTCAGCGGTCTCCTCTAAACATACGATGCTTAAGGAGAATCATCAACTCAATTGAGTGACGAGTTAACAATTCTTAACAATGTTTGAGGCGGGTACGACTAGCTTTCGGCAAGGCGGGAGCGTCTTCCAACAGGAATTCCAATGAAGAGGTCCAGGCGTTCACGGAAATTGCTGGTTAATGTCAGCTCCGTACCATCGGTCAGCAAGACACGATAATTTCCGCGAAACCATGGCTGCATTTCCCGAACATAATTCATATTGATGATCACAGAGCGACTAATCCGAAGAAAAATCGAGGGGTCCAGTTCTTTTTCGATCGAAGATATCGAGCCTCGAATTGTATGTTGATCTGAATCCACGTAAATATTGACGTAATTTCCTTGTGCTTCAAGCCACTTAATACTTTCAGGACTTAAGAATAAAATCCGGCCTTCCGACTTAATAATGATCCGTTTTCGGATTCCTGATTCAGAGTCTTGAACTGATAATCCCAAAACTTGAACTACCTCCTCGAGGGCTTTTCTCCGCAGACTATTAGTGCAAAAATATAGCCAGCGCTTTCGTAGGGTCTAAGACCCGCCGCAACGTGGTCTTGATTTACTCCTACATTTGTAGTAAATATTACTAACACCATAGTTTTTAAATTTAGCGGAGGATCCCGTGAAGAAGATTACCGTTCTCTTGCTTCCCGCTTTTCTTTTTTTCGGATTACTGGTTCAGTCCTATGGGGAAACATCAACAACTTGGGGAAAATTAACCCCGGGCGAGCATGCTGTTGGTTTTCAGGTCATGTTCCGGCAAGACCCATCCCGCCCTTATAAACCGAAACGCGATTATCAAGGAAATCCGATTGCAGGTAATCGTTCCAGACCGATACAAATTAACATTTGGTATCCAGCGTCATCGAGTAGCAATGCCACACAGGTCACGTTTCAGGATTACCTTTATTTGACTTCCACTGAAGAAACTGGGTCTGAAGCTACGGCACAACAAAAACAAAGTACAATCGCTGCATTTAAGAATCGTTGGGTCAATCAAGCATCGGATGAAAACATCAGTAAAGCACTTGCAACAAAAACGATGGCCTGGCGTGATGCTGCTCCTTCCAAAACACGCTTTCCGCTGGTTTTGATTGCTCCAAGCACTGGGCTCTCTTCCCCTGTTGGCAATGCAATACTTTCAGAATATCTTGCCAGCCACGGATACGTTGTTGCTTCCAGTCCTGGTGTCGGGTTAACCGCGCGACAGCTCAGTTTTGATGCACTCGGAACCATCACACAAATGCAAGATATGCAATTTATCATTGCAAATCTGCGTTCATTTCCCGCAGTCGACCCCGATAAGCTTGCAATGATCGGATTTAGTTTTGGAGGGCTGGCAGGATCCCTTCTTGCGATGTACAACGGAGATGTCGATGCATTTGTAACTCTCGAAAATGCGGCTGCAAATAAATTTGGATATTCTGTTCTGTTTCAAAATCCACTTTATGAACCTTCGCGATTGCGTGTTCCGGTTCTGCATTTCACATCACAGGAAGTGAATGATGCAACTGATGATGCATTTTTGCGCGCAATCAAATATGCACCATTAACGCAAATCAAATTGAAAGGAATGACTCCTGTTGACTTCAGTAGTTTCTCAATGATTACTCCGATGATTCCCGTTCCGCCATCACCGGAAAGAGAGGCTCCAGTAGATAATCGAATCGGTTATGAAACGATTTGCCGTTACACAGCGATATTCCTCGATGCAAATGTAAAAAAAGATCCTAAAGCCCAGGCTTCACTCAAAGAAAAACCTGAACCAGCGGACAGAGTTTTGCTTGAAATGCGAGCCGGTCTAAAACTTCCGCCTTCTGAAGAAGAGTTCGTAAAACTTTTACGTGAAAAAGGATTGGCCGCGGCTGCAGCGATTCAGCAAGAAACTCGTAGTAAGGACCCCGATTACGAGATTTATGATCCTATTACTCTTGTCGATATAGGCCGTGAACTTTCGGAACAAAAGAAAACCAAAGAAGCGATCGAATTGCTTACGTTTAATGCTGAAGTGTATCCCGATGTTTGGGAAACTTACGAACTCATGGGAACAATTTACATGAATGAAGGCAAGAAGGAACTTGCAATTGAACATTTTGAAAAAGTACTGGAATATGATCCGGCAAATCAGAATGCAGCCGAAATGTTAAAGAAATTAAAATCGTGACGCTTGAGGCCCTGCCTCAATCAAGGAGGGGCGGATTAAATTCCGCCTCACCTTGTACTTATAAAAATGATGGTTGGAGTAAAAATGAAAAAGACTAAGATAGGAATAATTTTTGGATTTCTATTCATCCTTGTTTTTGACATGTATGGAGCCGGCATTGAGTGGCCAGCTTATCGCGGGGCAAAAGGAGATGGAATATCGACAGAAACTGGGCTCATTAAAACATTTCCAGCGGAAGGCCCAAAAACTGTATGGCGTGTCAATCTAGGCGACGGCTATTCAGGGATTTCCATTGTTGGCGGCCGGATATACACAATGTTTGCTCAAGGCGAAGATGAATTCGTTGTTTCCATGGATTCGACAAACGGGAAAGAATTATGGCGCTTTCGATCGGACTCCAATTTTATTAATGATCAAGGAAATGGCCCAAGATCAACTCCAACAGTGAATGATGGAATGGTCTATACATTTGGTGCCCGCGGAACTCTGTTCGCGCTGAAAGCTGATAACGGAGAAAAAGTCTGGCAGCATGATCTGGTAAAAGAAATGGGTGCAAAAGTACCGATCTGGGGTGTATCCTCATCAGCGCTCGTAGAAGGTGATCTTCTGATTCTTCCTGTTGGAGGCGGAGAAAATAACGCGGTTGTGGCTTTCAATAAAAAAACCGGCGCAATTGTTTGGAAATCACAAACAGATGAGCCTGGTTACTCCACTCCTATAGCTGTCAACATAAATGGGACCAGACAAATCCTTGTATTTTCAGGGACAGCTCTCCTTTCTCTTTCACCGGCTGATGGAAAGTTGTTTTGGAAATATCCATGGAAAACGGACTGGTTTGTGAATGCCGCAGTGCCAATCCACGTTCCTGATGACAAAGTTTTCATTTCTACTTCTTATGACCGGGGCGGTGCCCTTCTTCGTGTACGTGGAACTAAAACAGCAAGTGTAGAAGAGGTTTGGCTTACAAAGGGAATGAAGAATCATTTCAATTCTTCAGTAGCATTCAACGGTCATCTATATGGCTTCGATAACGCTCAACTCAAATGCATCGATGTAACGAACGGTGAAACGAAATGGACCCAAGGCGGATTCGGAAAAGGTTCATTAATTTTGGCCGATGGTCAATTAATTGTGTTGAGCGAAAGAGGTCTGCTTGTTTTGGTGGAAGCAGTACCGGATGAATACCGCGAAAAAGCAAAAGCTCAAGTTTTGCAAGGAAAGTGCTGGACGATGCCCACACTTGTCGATGGGAAACTCTATTTAAGAAACCAAAAAGAATTAATTTGCCTTGATATGAAGTCTTAACCACAGAGACACAAAGTTTTCACTGAGAAGCGGAGTTTGGTTTTGGTTCAAGGAAGCCGCGATCGATCTCTCGTCCGTCGCCATCAATTGACCAGTAGTCTAATCTTCCAAATGATGCTTCAAAATACATAAATTGATATGTGCGAATGGCTTTTACCAATTGTCCAGTAGATTTTATTGAAACGAGGGACCTTCCTCCACCGCCTGAAGTGATATGGGTAATACCATCTATCGGTTTCGTTCGTGCGTAATAATGATTGTGACCTGACAAAACAAGTTGAACCCCACCTTTAACCAGTACAGGCTCAAGTGCTGCGAGAAGACCAGTATCTGCCCGATGTCCACCGATTGCTGTATAAATCGGATGATGCATAAACACTACTTTCCATGTGGATTTATCTTTTTCCAATGATTCCCTGAGCCACCCGATTTGTCCCAGGTCTGTTTTACCTTTAACCATAGTTACGGAATTCACAGCGTAAAATGTAATCAATCCTTTTTCTTCTTCAGGCGCAAAGGAATAGAATCCCGTACTTCCGACCATATGAAAACGTTTTTTATCTGCGATCATTGAGCGTCCGTTATCGGCTTCCATATCATGATTTCCAAGTGTGGCGAAAAACTTAACTCCGGAATCCAATAAAGGTTTGTAATATTCATCAAAATGTTCTTCAAAAAGGGCCGGATCTCCACCTCTTCTTCCGCCAAAAAAGGAAGTATCACCGTAGATGTTGTCTCCTAGCATTAAAACCATCCCGTATGGTTTTTTCTTATACCATTCAAACAACTGCTTGGAAACGATCTCCTGCCCTGAGCAGTCACATCCACTATCACCGATAACTGCAAATGGAAAAGGCTTATTTTGGCCTGCAGCAGGAACCAGAAACGCGAGGATCAGCAGAACCACTAAGTAGACATTTTTACGCATTGTTTTTTCCAATCTAGTCCTGAAGACGCCTGGTTGCAAAGTTAGTCTGAATCCCGTTCAATGCCAACAATCACTCGATCATTGGTACGTAAATAAACATTCACGGCCTTTTTCCAACCAGGCAATGAGGGATTTATGCTTTCAATCCGAACCATAAGATATTCTGCATTGTCTGATGGGACTGTAATTGATGTATTTGAAGTTGTAGAAGGTGGGGCGATTGCCTGCAAAGTCTCAGCATTATTATCGAAACGGAACCATTGATAACTATATCCTTGAACGGTCCCAAGTTTTCGTTCAACACCCAAATCCTTAAATTGCAACAAATCACCAGACCACTGAAATTCATCAAGAGGCGGGAGCAAAGGAAAGATAATAACGAATAACTTTGTCACGCCGCTCTATTAAAGTTTTTGTCAGGTAGTCAATTGCACCAGGATCCTCATACATCCCGGTCTTTACAAGTGTATTGATGGCTTCATCTGAAAACCGCATCATAATTCGCGTCGCCCAGAAAGCATCCTCGGGGGTCATCCTATCAAAAGCGGGATTTGGATATTCAGGCTTCCATTTCTGAGGTTCAAAATATTGCGATTCAAATCTACCCACTGAAGGATATTTCGGATAATGGACAGAACGCCATGAACGATCAGCCAAGCCGAGTGTCAAAGCCGACTTTAGGATTGGTCCTTTTTCAAATACATATTCATTTCCAGAACGCAACTCATTTGGGCGTACACTTCCACTGCCTAAACAAGAATTAAAATCAATTAAGAAATGCTTCATATACCCTTCTCCGGCTGATCCCTGATATGAATCGAGTGAGTTAACGCGTGATGGTTCATCATGATTCAACCATGATGCAAAGACCCGCATTCCGCGCAACTCTCTTCGATCTTCATGCCGAAAGATATCATTGGCATCGTCGCTTCTCGTTCCAAAATATTTGAATGGCCCCAACAATGTTCCAGGAATGCGCCGGCTTGCAATCACCTGGACCGTACCATCTACATTGTGAGGCACACGTTTTAGAATTCGTTTCACATCATCTTTTTTCATTGGCCGGCGTTGGCCATTTTCATCTGTGATAATCGCTTCATGCCCTATTTCTAAATTTTCGGGACGAAGAAAAGCAATATAATTTTCTGGAACGTTATAACCCAATGCATGAAAAAATTTTGTAGCCACCACTTCCGCTGAAGTAGTTAGTTGAGGGTACTTCTTGGGATCGAATTTAAGAAAAAAAACATGACCGTTGCTGTCTTGAATCGTAAATCCAGGAGTTACCCCTTGCGACTTTGCCTGAACAATCGTCCATTTACCTTCTGGGTCAGGACCGCTTAATTGGCTCGACCCATGAATCAATTCCTGTTCGCTCATGGGTTGAATTCCAATTCTGTTTGTGAACCAGCTAGAATCGGGGACTTCACCAAGCGTATTGATATTGACAGAACGTTCTTGATTATATTTTTCCTTCTTACGCGGCAGGATAAAAGTGTTCTCTACGAAATCATAAGCACCTTTTGCTTCTACCGGAGCAGGCAGAGGCACAGGTTTTTGATCTTCATCCTTAGTAACAGGATCATCGGAATAAAACTTCATCGCGAAACATGGAACACTAAAAAGGAGTACAAAAAAGAATAAAGAGAGTTTCTTAGTGATAATCATGTGTTAAAAGGATGGGCTGGTTAGCTTGAAATACACTCGGGTTCCTTCGTTGCTGTGACCAACGTCAACTCTGAGAATTGTTGTTTTGGGAAGTTTGAATCGTGTACCGATTCCGAACCCATTTTCAAGTTTTTCGAAATTCCAATTCTCACCATTTGGAAAGACCTTGCCCGCGTCATAAAACAGAGCAAGTTCCCAAAACGGAGCCGGCTCCCATCGATATTCACCAGAAAGAGAAATCAAATTATCATCGCGGAAACGATTCGAATCAAATCCTCGCAACGCATCGGCTCCGCCTAAGCCTTCTAGCAAATAGAAAGGAACTCTATCCCCTGAGTCGCGGTTGTTCATTGAAGTGTAAAGCTGAAAGGCGAATGTACGATGTTCAGAACCAAGAGGCAAATAGAAGCGGGCATCATAGCTAGTGCGCCCGAAACTAAAATTTGTATCACTCTCATCTTCATATCGAACGTGTTCAAATCCCAGCATGAACCCGGAGTGAGGATTGGAAGGATTGTCGCGTAAATCAATAACTGCAGTACCGCCTCCTACAATAAAATCACTACTCGTAAAAAGTCCGGGAGCCGTTTCATCATCAAAAAGGATTGAAGTATCGGGAAAACGGGAGTCTTCTCCAGATTCAGTATCAACGTTCATATAACCGACAGATCCCGCAATAACCGCCCATGAAGTTAATTCATATCCAACCGTCCCCAAAATCGTCGAATCTTTCTGACGATAATTGGTTCGATTTTCTTCGATTGAGTCCGGCCCGATTCCATAAAAAGTCCTCTTGGGGAAAATCTCGATATCGATAAGTTCCGAATAGAAAGAAATCGTCGTCTCTCTTATCGAGCCCGATAAAATTATGAAGGCCGCCATAGCCGCGGGTACCAATCAGACGATGGACTTCATATCTCATAATTTTTCCAAATTGAAAAGTGTACTGCTGATATTTGCGGATCGAAAAAAGTGCTTGTGCCTGCATTTCAATATGTGATCCCAAAATATTGCGGCGCCAGTATCGAACGCCGGCTCCAATACTTGCTCCAGAAGCTTCAAGACCGCCAAATCTTGGGTAAAGGCCCTTCCAATTTAGACCCAATCCCCCTTCATCACCGAGCCCACTCAAAAATTTCTCCATTGTGGATCTTTTTTCTGGTTCTAAGAAAGAGGATTTCTTTTTTCTTTCAGCTTCCCAACTCCCGGTTCTCGTGGTTTCGCCGGTTTGGACTGAATCTTCCTGATCGGCGTTCAATGCAAATTCCTGGCTTATTTTCTCGGTATCAAGCAACGGACTGGAATTCGCATCCATGACATAGAAGAAAGCTGCAGACAGAAAAATACGTACAAGGCGATACTGCTGATTATTCATCTAAGTTTGTTATGAGTGTTGGTTTCAAACGAAAGTCTTTAAAATGCGGTTATGAATCGATTTCAACTGACTTTGCGATCCCTCAAACTCCCTGATTGTGTCTTCAAGTTGTTTCATTAAGATTCTTCGTTCAAGACCGTTCCGGATTGAAATTTTGAGCTGATCATTGTCCCACGGCTTTTCTATATATTGAAACAGACCAAGCTCATTAATCGCGCGGATCGCATTCTCTTTATCTGCATAAGCTGTCAAAATGATTCTTGTTGCAGTCGGGTATAGTTCCTTCACTTTCAAGAGGAATTCAATGCCATTCATTTCGGGCATAAGATAGTCCGAAATCACGAGATCAATCGGTGTATCCTTAATCCCTTTTAGTGCTTCTGTAGGCGAAGAAAAGGCAAGGATGTTGTATTCAGTCTCGAGCGCTAGAAAATTTTTGATGCTTGTCAGAACGATTTCTTCATCATCGACGACAAGAATCGTAGAGTTCGCGAGATCGGGTGTCATAACGATCAGATATTGTAATCGAATTTCCCCCCAAAGGCATCCCTAGTAAAGATGATCCCAAAATAATCAAATTCAACCGGAAATTGCTAACTGGAAATTGCTACCCTTTGCTAACTCTAAAAAGTCCCATTTTTAGCAATTGAACTTTTAACCCTGCCTTTTGCAAACCTTCAACGTACGAAGGTCCCAAACAATATACCTGGAGCCCGGCTGGAATATGAATCCGCTGAATCGATGAATAAATCGGTCTGTTTTCTTCAATGTATGCTTTGATCTGATCGATCGAACAATCATGGATAACATAGTTTTGGGTCTTATCCTGCAAGCCTTCACCGATCAGGTAGTACCATAAGTACTCCGAAGCATCATAGCCCGGCGAAACAATAAGGGCATTTGAATCTACTAACGCAAGATATTTCTTTGCAGTGTCTGCGATCAATGTGTTTTTGTGCTGATCGACTACGGAGTAATTGGAAAAAAACAATGTCATTGGAATGCATAATGACACTGCAAGAGTCGCGTATTGAAGAGATTTCCGGGACAGCCTTTCATAAAACCAATCAAGAGCGAGACCCAAATAAATTGCGATGATGAAATAGTTTGGAAGAAAATAAATCGTCCAAACGCGAAAGTAAAAATTGAAAACCAGAAACATATTGCCTACAAATGCAAGAAGGAAAAATACATTCAGAGTCCTATTCAATCGTTTGATACCAAAGATCGCTAATGGTATCCAATAGAAAAATTCTTTCAGAAAGAGGATTGCGACTTCTGGAATTCTTTGTTGAACGATAAAAGAAATCGGAATTGAAAACAGAGTTGACCTGAGCTGCGCGCCAGTCATAGCCCACCAGAGAGTCTTCAAATCAGGAGTGGCAATCTCAAGATATTTGGTATGTGGATCATAATATCGCCAAAGCGAATAGGAATACTGAAGAATGCCAAACACGATCAGTGCACCGATTTTCAGAACTAGATTACGATTAAAGAAAATTTGTTTTTTTGTTTTCAGAGTTAGAAAAATTATAGCGGGCAGCAACGCAATCATGGACGGACTGTTGCCGAATGAGAAGGCATAAAAACCGCAGCCAAGAAGAAGGTCTCGCTCTTTGTGAGTCGCATTCCATTTCAGGAAGAAAAACATTACGAGACTTACAAACAACACATGTAATGTGTACATCTCTGCTACAACTGATTGAGACCAAAGCGTACGCGTACAACTAAAAGCAAGACAAACCAGAAACGCGATGATAGGTTTGACTTTGAGAAGAATGAAAATTCTATAAAGAACGATCAACGCAATAACACTGAAGACTGCCGAGAGCAGGTTTGCGCGATACGCAATACTTCCAAAGGGCAAAAACGTTGTAAAGAAATGATTGAGAATTAGGTAAGTTGGATAACCGTTAGCGTGTGCTGTTCCCCAAACATATCCTGCAAAAGCAAACTTTGCGGTATCACCGGAATTACCGATTCCAGGCAAAAGTGTTCTCACATATGTGAGGCCTGCGATAGCGGCAAGCAGTGCCGCTAAAATCCGATTGAGATGCACTCCACTCTTTTACCACAGAAAGAGTCAACGGGTTTGAGGTAAGATCATAGTTTAAGATGCATGTTAAACAGAAAAGCTCCTATGCATTTCTGATCCTTTTGCAGTTTTGCATTCCCATAATCTGCTTCTCTTTGGATCCTTCCATTCCCATCAAGGATTACGTCCATATTAATTACAAATCGAAACAAGGTTTGCCGCAGGATACAGTCCTTTCTATCACCCAAACGAAGAATGGCTATTTATGGCTCGGTGATTATCAGGGTGTCACACGATTTGACGGTGTGCGTTTTGTTCCACTTGAGATGCCAGAAAATTCTGACTTCTCAATGCGAACTGTCAATTCTCTTTTCCCTGATTCTCAGGGCAATCTATGGATTGCAACGATGGAAGGACTCTTCCAACATAGTGGAACCGAAACCATCCGATACACAAAAAAAGATGGCCTCAACGATTCGTGGATTTATTCCATCACCGAAGATCCTTCAGGAAATTTATGGCTGGGAACACATGAAGGCATCGCAAAATGGAATCGTGCTTCATTTACAAAATATCTTCCAGAACAATTGAATGGAACAAAATATGTTCATTACATGACAGTTGATCCAGACTCAACTGTCTGGGCCGGTACTCAAGATGGACTTCTTATTTTCAGTGATGGTAAGTGGAAAACAGTTACCCAACGTGATGGCTTAGCAAATAATGCCGTGTGGGCGATTATTCGCGATCCGGATGGTTCACACTGGATCGCAACTGAAGGTGGTTTAAGTCATTACAAGAATGGAAAATTTAAAAATTACACAACAGCAGACGGTCTTCCAAGTAACATTGTCAATTGTTTAATGCTGGACAGAGATCACAACCTTTGGATAGGTACTGAAGGAGGAATTGGGAGAAAGTATAAAGACAAAATTGAACGCTATACATCAAAAGAAGGTTTGCCTCGCGATGCAGTGTGGGCTATTTACGAAGATCCGGAAGGCAGTGTCTGGATCGGTATGAGCAATGGCGGACTCAGCCGCTTCAGTGAAGGGAAAGTTCGCGTTATAGGAAAAGCTGAAGGCTTAACCACCGACATTGTAACTTCAGTGTACGAAGATCCTGATGGAATCTTTTGGATTGGAACCGATGAAGGATTGAACCGAATTGATGGGGAAAAAATAACACACCTTAATACGAAAAATGGACTGCTTTCTAATTACATAACGTCACTCCTTAAAGACTCACAAGGTAATTTGTGGGTTGGATCTATGTCAGGGTTAAACCGCATATCAAAGAATGAAGTCAGCAGTTATACAACGAAAGATGGATTGCTGGATCAAGTTGTCATAGCACTCAAAGAGGATACGCAGGGACGGCTCTGGATCGCAACTAACAATGGCCTGAATATTTTCACGAATGGGGAATTACTTTCTGTAAACGAACTTCGCCGAGGAACAATTCAAGCCTTTTTCGAATCTTCAAACTCAGGGATGTGGGTTGCGACGAAAGGCGGACTTTATCAATACAAAGAAGATAAATGGAAACACTATACGCGCAAAGACGGCCTCCCCACGGATACTTTATCTACAGTTTACGAAGATGCTGATGGAACGGTCTGGATTGGAACGATGTCGTCAGGACTTTTGCGTTATAAAAACGGTAAGTTTGTTGTCTATCGTGGCGCAGATGGCCTGGGTATCAACTCGGTTTCTTCATTCATTGATGATTCAAAAGGATTTATCTGGATAGGAAGTCATAAAGGAATTCTTCGACTTTCAAAACAGCAAGCAAACGATTTTGCCGATGGGAAATTGACAAAGCTGGAACCTCAAACATTCACAACGAGTGATGGATTGAGGAATGCAGAATGCTTCGATGGAAATCAACCATCCATCTGGCACTCAAAAGATGGGCGGCTTTGGTTCGCAACACTGGAAGGTGCAGCGGTCATTGAACCAGGGAAGTTAAAAACGAATCCAGTACCGCCTCCAGTGATGATTGAAAAAATGATCGTATCCGGAAGACAGATTCAATTAGAGCAAGCGCGATCGTTGCCGCCAGGAAATCGCAATTTCGATTTTGAATTCGCAGCGTTCAGTTTTTTAGCGCCAGAAAAAGTGCGCTTCCAGTACCGATTAACTGGATTTGATGGAAGTTGGATAGAAGCAGGAACTCGGCGGATTGCGCAATATACAAATATCCCGCCAGGACAATACACATTTCAAGTACGCGCCTGCAACAATGATGGCATTTGGAATGAAACAGGTGCAAGCTTCGCGTTTCAACTCCGGCCATACTTTTATCAAACATGGTGGTTTTACGCGATTTCTGGAATGGCTGCTGCACTTTTGATTTGGAGAATTCATGCTTTTCAGATTCGAAGGGTGTTGGAGCTTGAAAGGATTCGTACGCGCATTGCTTCGGATTTGCATGATGATATCGGCGCAGGACTTTCTCAGATAGCCGTCATTAGTGAAGCCATACGCGAACAACTTCAGAATTCTGGGGCAGAAACAACCTCACGTTTGCAGAAAGTTTCAGAAACCTCGCGCGACTTAATGGAATCAATGAGCGACATTGTGTGGGCCGTAAATCCGTCGCGTGATCGTGTGGAAGATCTGGTGACAAGGGTAAGAAAATTTAGTGTCGATATTCTCTCAGCTTCAAATATCGATTTTGAAATGATTGCACCTCAACTGGATACAGGACGAAAACTAACTCCTGATTTCAAACGCCATATCCATCTCATCGTTAAAGAATGCGTAAATAACATCGTTAAACATTCCAAAGCAACTGCCGCCCACATAGAAATGAAAATCGCTAACGGATCGTTTTTTTGCACGATTCAAGACAATGGTCGCGGAATTCCATCCGGCAAAGCGTTTGATGGAAATGGCTTAAAAACGATGAAAGAACGTGCCAGATTGCTTGGCGGAAGTTTGCAAGTTGAATCCGAACCAGATAAAGGAACTTTAATCCAGGTGAAGGTTCCGTTGCGAACACGATTTGGCCGGGATGTTAACCGCAAAAGCACAAAGCTCACAAAATAAGAATTGAACACTGATTTAACCACGGATTACACGGATGCACACGGATAGATGCCGGCGGCCCGCCTTCGGCGGGCACTGAATTGAGGCAGTGCCAAAAACAAAAGCCACTACTCTTAATGCATCAATTTCCTTTTACTGCGGCTTTTGTTTTTGGCACTGCCTCAATTCACGCCTGAAAGGCCGCCGGCAGCAAGAGGCTGCTATCCGAACTGAATGTGAGTTCGATCCGTGTTTATCTGTGTGTATCCGTGGTTCAATTAGATCCGTGGTAATCTGTAAAATCCGCGTTTATCAGTGGCCTTACTGGAGCCCTTAGTCGCGGATCAGACTTCGAATTTTTTTCACAAGAGCTTTAAAAACAGACTCCGTAATATTAGTGTGATCAGAGAGCAGATCAAGAAAATCTTCTCGTGAGATTCTTAGCAGCGAAGTATCGTCTAGAGTTGTTGCAGTTGCGACTCGCGGTTCATCATCAAATAAGGCCCACGTGCCAAAAACATCTTTATTTTCGGCAACCATGATTTCACTGCCGCCGCGGTGCAGCCGTACCTTGCCGTCAATAACAAGATACATCGAATCCGAATCTTCCCCTTCCTTATATATCATCGATCCCGCTTTGATTCTGACTTCCTGTGTAATCGCTGCAATGTAAGCGAGATCCTCCGTTTGAGTAAATTCGAAGAAATCGATGTCCTGAAGGAAAATAACTTTTTCGACAGTTGTCAGCATGATTTCAACACTAAGCTCCCGCTTCCAGCTGTCTTAATGCAAACACTGCAGTCTCTCGTACAATCGGATCGGTATCTTCCTTTAGAGATTCAACAAGCGGTACGCAATCTTTTTCATTAAGCGCTGAAACTACATAGAGCGCACAAATTCTAAGCCAGTTATCGTCACCTTCCAACAGGTCTTTAAGCATTCTTTTTTGATCGTGATTTTCGACGCCAAATTCACGTCGAAGGTCATCGAGCGCTTCACCGGCATGCATTTCATCAACAATCGGCAAGATGTAACGCCTTAAATATCGATCTAAAACATTATCCAAAAACTCGAGAGCATTCGCACGAAGATCGTTTTGATCGCTGACGATTCCTTTATATGCGCTAAACATGTCCTGACTCGAATAGCGAAGACCGAGCAAGCGGAAGATGCGTTCAAGATTCTTGTCCAGTCTTTCCTCCAACGCTCGCATAAGCAATCTACGTGCTTTAGATAGAGAATCGTTGTCATGATCTGATTGGCTTTCTTGCTCCAGTTTAAGCACATTAAAAGTTTTGAAGTAATACTTTGTTTCTTCAAGTATTTCCTTCATGATTACTTCTCGATTTACCTTAACATTTGGAAAATTCGCTTTGAGTTTGCTGAGAGCCTTAAGAACTTCGTATCTTAGCAAGAGATCAGGTTCTTCTAATTTGCTGAGCAACTCATCAACAGATCGTTGAACACCGATTAAAGCTAAGACTTTTGGAATACTGAGCCGGATAATTCTGTTTTCCGAAGGATCATTTAATCGATTCATTAGATCGTTGACTATCGGTTCACCATATTTTGCCAATGATACACGTGCATGCTTGCGGACTCTCCTTGTGCTCAGATGACGCATCAAAACGGGAGCGAATTCAGCCGCCCGAGTTTCACCGGCCGCTTGTATTGCTTCACGAAGAACGTCCCGTTCTGTATCCTTCAATAACTCATGCAGATAAGGATAGAGTGCTGGTTCGTGCGCTTCACCAATAATTCGCGCAGCTTGAATCTTTAGTTCGTTAGAGTTGTTCTGTTGATAATTTCCTACAAGCTGCTTAAACCGTTCCGCAAATTGAAAATGTTTGCGGAAATCACGAATCGTAGTGAAATCATGCGCTGCAACCATCAATGCAGCTGCGCGAATTTCGGATGAAGGATCATCTAAATACATTTCCAGCTTCTCAAATCGAGCAGGTGCTTTATCACACAAATAATCGATGGCACCTGTTCTGACTTCAAAACTGTTATCCGAAACAAGCGGCTCAACTTCGGCAGAAAAGTTCACGGATCCGAAATTCTGCAGCATCTGAAGGACTTGGATTTTAATATCGTCCGATGGATGCTTCAGTAAATTTCTTAAATAAGGAACCAGTTTGTTGTTATGTGAATTCTCAATCAGGTTAAGAACAAACAAGATCCTGCGTTCTCGTTCACTTTCAAGAATCCTGGCGATGAAATCAAAAAGGCTTGCATCCTCAAGGTTGACCTGTTGGTCTTCGAGATCGATTGTGCGTTTTTCAATGGCATTTCGGAATGCATTCACATACTCCTTGCGTGCCAGAAATACGAGACCAAACCAGATGAAAACCAACGCAATGATCACCATGCTAATCGAACGAATATGAGTTCCCAACGTAAGGCCAATAACAATAAGCAATACGCCACTTAGACCTTCGGCAAAGCTATCAACAAAAACATCAATGAAGGTTTTGACCTGGGTCTTGATGTGAGATGGAACTGGAAGATACAACAATTCCAAACCAACCTTATTTACAGAATGCTTAAGACCACCGTCGCCTATTTTTGTAGTAATGCCTGACCAGATACCGGGTTGTAACAAGAAGTAAAGAGTTCCAAAAAGAATTCCAGTTGGAAGAACAAACAATGAGGCGCCTACGCCAAATTTCATCAGGATGCGCGGCGTTATGAAAAGCTGAATGAACAATGAAATGATACTGAGGTTCGATAACCAGAATCCAAAAAATGCAGTAAGCTCATCTCGATCTTGAATCCGAGAAACAGCAATCACATTGAATTGATAATCTACGAGGTTCCCTGCAAGTACACCAATTCCGACGATCCCTGCAATCAGCCGTAAGTGAGAAGATGATAAAACAAGCTTTAATGGGCTCCACGTACCGCGTTGTTCCACACGAACGGGTGTAATTCGCCTATCTCTGAAAGCCGGCTTTACGTTTTTTATCCAAACGATCCTGAGAATCAGGATACAGAAACTTAAGAGTAGGCAGCAAATTAAGATCAGGTTTACGGTACCCGTAAGCGGTACAACCAATTTTGTCAGATATCCTCCGGCAATTCCTCCTAAAATTGCCCCGGAGCCAACGAAACCGAATAATCGTCTGGCTTCACGCGAATCGAAAACAAAATTTGTAAGTAACCAGAATTGTGCAGTGAGAATGACGCCATAGGTTTCAACCCAAATGTAAAAAGCGTACGCAAGAAATCCTGATCTATGGTCACCGCCTAAAAAAATTCTAAAAAGAATCAGAATAGAAATCGATACTATAAGTGAATACGCAACGAGCCGGCCTAGCCTGATTTTGCGCGCGAAACGGGTGTATAGAAAAATAATTACACCAACTACAACGCCAACAAGCAAATATACTTTCGGAAGCTCACTGACTCCAAACCTTGTCAGGAATAGAGAATTTCGCACAGGTTTGAGAATTTGAAGAGATGTAATGACTAAGAAAATATAAGAAAACATCAGGAGCGCGCGGAATACTTCGCCTTCGCGGATTCCTGTGATTTTGTAAAAAGATCTTTTCATGAAATCAGAATTATCTTCTTTTTATGCGGAGGCGGATGCAGAAGCCTTTTCCGGGCTGCGAACCAGAGTTTCGAGATTGTCAGGCAAGACGATCGTAAAAGTTGATCCTTTTCCCAATTCGCTTTTCACAAGAATCTCGCCTTTATGATCCTGGATAATCTGGTAAACAATTGAGAGTCCCAATCCGGTACCAACCCCCACACCTTTTGTTGTAAACCCGGGATCGAAGATTCGTTTTAGATGCTCAGGCCGTATTCCGCCCCCCGTATCCTTAAATTCAATGAATACTTTTCCATCATTTGAGTAGGTCGAAATTGTAATTTCGCCCCCATCTTTCATTGCTTGGCGCGCATTGATCAAAATGTTTAAGAAAACTTGGTTAAGTCTTCCGGAATAAACAGCAATTTGAGGAATACTTCCAAAATTTCTCGTCACCTTAATACTGTGCTTCAGTTCATGGTGAATTAAAGTTAACGTATCATCCAATCCTTCATGAATGTCTACGGTTTTCAATTCGGCTTCATCAAGTCTGGCAAAACTCCGGAGTCTACGCACAATATTCGTCACGCGGTCACACGCGCTTTCAATGACGCGATCACCCTCTTTAATAATGTCTAGCATTGTCTTCATTTTCGGATTATCCATCACTTCCGGAAATTGGTTCTGGATCAATCCAGTTAATTTTGCCAACGCTTTCATTTGCGTATCATGCATGCTGTCAATTGCTGCAACAGGAGTATTGATTTCATGAGCAACTCCAGCAACCAAAACGCCGATGGCAGCCATTTTTTCCGATTGTACGAGCTGTGATTGAGTCTCACGCAGGTGACGATTTGCGAGACCAAGATCGTCCATTACCTTTTTCATCTCAGTTACATCATGAAGAACGCCAATAAAGGTAACGACTTCACCTTTCTCGTTCCGGATCACTGAAGCACTCGTGGTGTGCCATCGCCAGCTTCCATTTTTATGTCGAATTCTGTATTCAAATCCACTTTGTTTCTCACCCGTATCCCAAACCTTTTCAAAAAAATCCAAAACTCCTGATAGGTCTTCCGGATGAAGAAACTGAGAGAAGGTTTTTCCAATTACTTCTGTAACTGGATGGCCTAGTAGATCAGTCCAGTTTGGTGAAACATACGTAAACACATTCTGTTCATTGCACGAATAAATTATGTCGTTTGCGTTTTCAACCAGACCTCGAAATCTTCCTTCGCTTTCTCTTAATGCAACTTCTGCGGCTTTGCGCTCCGTGATGTCACTTAATCCACCAATGACAACAGGCACACCAGCCATGTCTGTCTTTTGCACGGATAATAAGACCCATATGAGGGAGCCATCAGCTTTATGCAGCAAGGTTTCATGATTCCGGACTCCTCCTTCGTGTTCGATCAAGAGTTTCAATTCTCTCCGCTGATCTTCACTCTGATTGAAATCGTATACGTGATATTTTGTTAATTCGTCAACTGAAAGACCCATCATCTGTGAAAGATTCTCATTCACATAAAGAATTCTTCCATCTTCAGACCGGCTGACAAAAAGAGGAACCGGGGCTGCTTCTACGATTTTATGAATTTGTTCGTCTGCTTTCCTTAATTCAGTGATGTCTGTATAACCCCAAACACGACCGATTAACGCGCCTTCCTTATCAATCACTGAATCCGGGAAAGCGCCAAGAATTCGATTGGTTGGTTTTACTAACTCGAATCCTTGTTCGTAAACTTCAACCATATCCACTTCTAGAACTTCCGAAGTATTGGTCAATAATTGCTTTAGATGCGCTTCATATGCCTCCGGATCCTTAAACGTGTCTTTGATCTTTTCAGCGAAGACTTGGACCGGCTTATTCAAAATTTCTTGTTTCTCAATTCCAAAAAATGTTTCCAGAGAGGGATTTGATGCTGTGACAATTCCCTCGTCGTTTACCATAAGGATTGCGCTGTTTGAAGAATCTAGAATCGCTTCCATGCTTCCTTTGCTTTCAGAAAGTTCTTTTAAAACAACTTCCAGTTCAGCATTGCGTTTTTCAAGTTGTTCCTGAACCGCGAGAAGTTGAACGTTTGCGTTTGCAAGAGAGAATGTAGCCTTTTCGAGCTTTTCCGCTTTCAAGCGCATTTCACGGTTGGCATCGCGCAATTCTTTCGTTCGCTCAATGACCTTCTTTTCTAAGGATTGATATGCCCGAATATTTTCAAGAGCCAGGCCTACCATATTCACAAACATCTCAAAGCGTGTGACATCTCCTTCATCCATCAAACGGGAGTGGTGTTGCATATTTCCAATGATCACACCGATCGGTTTTCCTTCCGCACGAATCGGAGCTGCAACCATCGCTTTGGTTCGAACAACTTCCCCGGACTGTTTCGGCCAGCGAGGATCTGTATTTAGATCCTTAATGAAGACTGTTTTGTTTTCCCGAAAACTATCAAGAAATGGTTTTGGTATCTCATTATTCGGATCATTGATTCGTTTTAGGAAGTTTTCGACTAGTTCAGGTGTATCTTTTTCCATCGAATAGGAAACAATCTCGAATTTTCCATCAATCTCAAGAACTAAATAACCCCTGTCAAAATCTAGACTGCGTGTTAGAAGTTTTGGAACTTCATCCAGTAACTCTTGTTCACTGAAAATTTGCGTGAATCGGTTTGATACTTCGTTGAGTGCAGAAAGTTGTTGAGTGGCAAACTCAAGCTTTTCCGTTCGTTCCTTTACCATCCGTTCGAGTTCTTGCGAATAAAGCTTCAGCTTTTGCTGCATTTCTCTTCGCAGTGTTATGTCACGGACAATGCCGTCATGTCTCACCATGCGGCCATTTTCAAATATTGGTTTGCCGCTTACTTCAAAATGGCGTACCTCTCCCTCACGTCGTTACCATTCGAAATTCCATCGTTTGATACGGCTGTTTACCTGTTTCTATCGAAATGCGAAAAGATTCACGAATCTTTTCACGATCATCTGGATAAATCACATCGTAAACAGATTTCCCCAGCATTTCTTCCGTCTTATATCCAAGAATGGCCTGACCGGCTCGATTCAGACTAATGAAATCGCCTTCGGGAGTGAGTGAATAAATAATGTCGGGCACATTATCCAGGATCATTTCCAACGTTTTTTCAGAACGCTGAAGCCGTTTTAACAACGCGGCCTTATCCAATGCATTGCGAATTGTAGTTTCCAGTTCTGCAATTTCAGTGGGTTTGATCATGAAATCATAGGCGCCCACTTGCATTGCACGAACCGCTGCCTGAATCGTGCCATGACCGGTGATCATAATAACGGGAACATCCGGATGTTTATCGCGTGTCTTTTGAAGAACTTCAAAGCCACCCATTGCAGGCATGTTGAGATCACAGAGAACGATATCTGCCCCCTGCATGTTTAATATTCTTAATCCATCTTTACCTGAGCCAGTATCGATGACAGTAAACCCACGGTCTCGAAGACCGGCAGAAATCTGCGCCCGGAGTGAATCATCATCTTCGATATAAAGCACATGAATGTCAGACATAGGCTTTTATTTTAACTCCTGAGGAGGATTTTCCCAGTCATCCTCGAGAAAGCGGGAGCGGAATTCGGGTGACGGAATAATGCACTGATCCGAATGGCCAAACATGCGATAGCGGTTGCGCGCAAATATTTTGTACATCCAATCGCGAATCGGTTTAGGAACTATATTGCCAATTAACAAAATCTTCCAGATTCCGGATAAATATCTTGAAATCCTTAAGGTAGCCGTAGAATACAAATATGCCTGTACTTTCCCTTCTGAATCACGGTCAAGAAATACGATAGACTCTGCATCAGCAGGGATGCCATTTGCTTTGCGAAGCTTTTGTGCAAGTGCGCTTTGTCTTGGAAGAAAATAAATAGGTTTTCCGCCTTCATTTCGCAAAACAAGCTGTACCCATCGATCGCAAAAACCGCATTTCGCGTCATACATTATTAAAGGGTACCTGGGTTCTTTTTCCGGCATATTTATTAATTGTAAGTATATCTGTCCAATCGTAATCATGCTTTATGAGATTTGACCCAAAATTACGGATCTGTTACGCTCCGCCTCAGAGCGATGGTTGGTTGTGAAATACGCATTTTCTTTGGTTTTTATCATACTGCTGTCTTTCGATGCGATCGGTGGAACATGGTATGAGGACTATGACAAAGCGCAGGGAAAGTTAAAAAAAGGACAGCTCGCAGAAGCAGAAGCCCTCTTTTTATCGGCACTTCAAAAAAATCCTAAGCCTGATATCCGATCCCGTCCATATGGAACAATCACAATTGAATACATCCCTCATTACTATCTCGCCAAATGTGCATTCGAAAAAGGAGAGATGACAAAGGCTGCTGAATATCTGAAGCAAGCTTCACTTCATCGCATCGATCAATCTACGGTAGCCAAGGAATTCCATGATTTACAACTGAAAGTAGCGAGTCAGAAGAAGGCTCTGGAATCTGGAATTGTTCTCATAGTGAATCCTGAAAATGCTCTAACCGACATTACAAGCGCAGAGTTAAAAGAAATATACCTTGGAAACAAAACAAATTGGAGTAACGGCGAGCAGATCACCCCGGTTCTTTATACAGTTGGATCCAAGTTGAATGAATTTTTCTTAAATAAAATTTGTGGAATCGATGAAAAAGCTTTTAATGCACACTGGGAATCACGCAAGGGGGCCAAAGTCATACCAATGTTCGTTGACCAGGACGATTGGGTAATCCGATATGTTCGACGGAGCAGAGGGGCGATCGGGTTTTCAGATCCGCAGCATACCGGCGAATTGCGAGTTTTGAAATTAGATGGAAAGAGCTTAAGCTCAGCCGGTTATCTTCTCTCTGGAAATTAATTCAATCACATCAGCCGCAGCAACGATTCCATTTTGATCTCTCTTTCTTTCAGCAAAAGCAATTGAGGATTCACTCATTTTTAAGGCTTGCATCAAAGCTGCAGCAACTGTTTTTGCATCAATTTTGTCCAGAGGCGCAGGACCTAGCTTCAATGCTGCAACCCGATCTGCCCAAAAAAGCTGATCGGTAAGAAGAGGGACGATTACCTGCGGTATTCCTTTTCTTGCACAAGCCATTACATATCCACCGGCACCTTGATGAATGACGGCAGAGGCTTGCACGATTGCAGAAGGTTCTAGCAAAGGATCAATTGCAAGACAATTCTCAGGTAGCTGCTTATCTTGTCCACCGATCCAATCGGATCGAACGATTAATTGATACTCAGGGTTGGACAAAGCTAAAGAGAGCTCACGCAAAAATGGTTCACGATCAATTTGATTCAAATGGAGTGGACCTAAGAAGATTGCTTGTTTGCCTTCTCGTAAACCTGGAAGCTGCTGATTGAAGGATTCAAAATCAAAATAGCCTACGACCGATCGATTTGAGGTTTTTTGTACTTCGGAAAATTCCTGATCGACAGCCACAATTTGATGACCGTATGCGTATAACTGATCATAAAGGTCTGAAACTGGTTCTTGATGAGCGAAGGAGCGCTCCTTATTCAATACTTTTCCGATCAGATCTTTCCATTCATCCCGAAGCGCCGCCATTCTTCTTCCGCTCAAAAGTCCCTTCGATTTTTCTTTCGAAATTCCTTGCGAAGGAAATTGATCGGGATCCAACAACAACGGGGATTGAATCACTTGAAAGAATGGCAGATTTAATTTTTCTGCCATTGAAGCTGCAGGAATTACAAATGTGCCAGATACAAAAGCATCCGATTCTCGAAGTGCATCTCTTAACGAAACAAACTGACTCGCAACTTGAGAAGCAAGACCCTTTGCAAGTTTATCTTGATGCTCCCCCGGATTCCCTTCCAGGTATTCATCAAAACTGCGGCCGCAAGTCACCATGCGTACTTCCATTTTCATGATTTGGCTTCTGTATTTTTCAGGTACAACCAGGGTTACAACATGATTACGCTGTTGAAGTTCTTTGGCCAACGCAAAAAGAAACATTAGATCGCTCTGAGCGCCTGCCGAACTGATGATAATTCTCATAATTTCAATCCTTGATACATGTCATTATAATTTTAAAGCCCCTCATTCTACACAATCGGTGTTCCGGCTTCCAGTCCCGGCGCAATCGGTAGATAATTTAAACAAGGAGAATTACCATGATTGGACTTATCGGCCTGCCATTTGATAAGAATTCATCTTATATTCGAGGTTCAGCGAAAGCACCTCCAGTCATTCGAGAAGCTTTTTGGAGTGAATCATCGAATTCATGGACTGAAAACGGGATTGATTTAAGTCAGAAAGGGTTGATTAACGATGCTGGAGATCTCGATCCAAAACATCCTGATGAATTTGATGAAATTCAAAATGCGATTACAAAACTTCTCAATCAAAATTTGCAACCGGTTTGCCTCGGTGGAGATCATTCGATCACGTATCCGGTTCTTCGCGCCGTTGCAAAAAAGTATCCGAAACTTGGAGTGCTCCACTTTGATGCGCACCCTGATATTTATCAGGATTTTTCTGGAAATCCACACTCGCATGCGTCCCCTTTCGCGCGTGCTCTGGAAGAAAAGTTGATTCACAGGCTTGTGCAGGTAGGAATTCGCGCAAGTAATACACATCTGCGCGACCAAATCCGAAAATATGGTGTTGAAACCCACGAAATGAAAGACTGGCAGGACAATATGGTTTTCGAGTTCGATACGCCGGTGTACATTTCATTCGATCTCGATGGCCTGGATCCTTCATGCGCACCTGGAGTTTCTCACCCTGAAGGTGGCGGATTAACCGTGAGACAGGCTGTCCAAATCATCCAGCGAATGAAAGCCAAAGTGATTGGCGCAGATATTGTTGAGCTGAATCCAGATAAGGATGTAGGCGGAATCACTGCGGCATCAACAGCAAAACTTCTGAAAGAACTCTGCGGGAAAATCCTAACCGCAGAGACGCAAAGCTAAGCATAACAGATTTGTGGTATCCTACTCTGTACCTGTACAGTTGTAGGTATGGAGGCCTGTTATGCAACAAGCGACGGCGTCGGTTTTAGAACCATTTTTATATGAAAGGATTGCCGGAAAGATCAGCGAATCTAATTGAGAAAGGGACCTTGCGGCCTGGGGAAAAAGTTCCTTCTGTGCGAAGAATGAGCAATCAGGAACAGGTCAGCATTTCCACAATTTTGCAAGCTTACTTTTTGCTGGAAGATCGCGGATTAATTGAAGCGCGTCCCCAATCCGGATTTTATGTTCGCTTAAAACCTCGCGCGCTCCCTCCCGAGCCAGCAATGTTTCACCCTCCCGCATTAGCATCGCGTGTCAACATCAGCGAGCTTGTGGCCAACATTCATGATGCTGTTTTGGATCCAGAAATGATTCCGCTTGGTGGCGCAGTTCCCGGACCCGACATGATTCCTATGCGCAAATTGAATCGCATTCTTGCGTCACTCGCTCGAAATTCAGATGTCAGCAATCATTTATATGCGCCTGCTCAAGGTACTCCCGAATTAAGACACCAAATTGCTCGACGCTCGATTGATCAAGGTTGTTCGTTAACCGGTGATGATATCGTCACAACATTCGGCTGCACAGAAGCCGTGAATCTATGCTTAAGAGCCGTTGCATCACAAGGCGATACGATCGCGGTGGAATCGCCGACTTATTATGGTTTTCTTCAGATCATTGAAAGTTTAAAAATGAAAGCGCTTGAAATTCCAACGAGTCCACAATCAGGAATTTGTTTGGATGCGCTGGAAGCAGCTTTGAAGAAGAATTCGGTAAAGGCTTGTCTTGTAACGCCCAATTTCCAAAACCCATTGGGCGGTCGGATGCCTGATCGCAAGAAAAAAGATCTGGTAGAACTTCTGGCTCGTAGAGATGTTCCGCTCATCGAAGATGATATCTATGGTGAATTACATTTTGAGGGTGAGCGTCCCAAAGTATGTAAAGCCTTTGATAAAAAAGATAACGTGATGCTTTGCGCATCCTATTCAAAAAGTATTTCCCCGAGTCTTCGCGTAGGTTGGACAGCTCCTGGAAGATATTTGCAACAAGTAAAGCAACTCAAGCTGACCAATACTCTTTCACCGGTAACACTCTCGCAACTGGCGGTCGCTGAAATTCTAAAAAGTGGTGGATATGATCATCACTTGCGTCGCATCAGGCGCGCTTACAGCACTCAAGTCCAGATTTTCGCGCAAGCTATCGGACAATATTTTCCGGAAGGTACTAAAGTAACGCGTCCTGAGGGTGGATATGTTTTATGGGTCGAATTGCCACCATCAGTTGATTCAATGAATCTGTACCACAAAGCGCGCGCACAAAAGATCAGCATTGCACCGGGATCAATGTTTTCTGCAAAACAGCATTACAGGAATTGTATCCGATTAAACTGCTCTCACTTGTGGTCCGATCGATTGAACAATGCGCTTTTCACACTTGGACGTTTAGCATCCGAGTCAAGCCGGTAAGCAGCTATTTCACATTCGTACGAAAGAACTCAAGAGTTTTGTTCCATGAATCTGCGGCGGCATTCGCATCGTAGACTTCGGCTCTTGTGTCATTGAAGAAGGCATGATCTAAACCCGGATAAGTATGAAATTGATGCTGCTTTCCGGCTGAGTTCAGTTTTTCACTCAAGGCTTTCACTTTGGCAGGAGACACTGAACTATCCTTCTCACCGAAAAATCCAAGTATTGGAGCTTTAATGTTTTCATAATCCGGTTTTACATTCGGATGAATTCCATAAAACACAACACAGGCTGAAACCTTTTCTGGATTTTTTGATGCTGCATATAAAGCAAGCTGTCCACCCATACAAAAACCAACGACGCCGGCAGTTTTAGTTGTACATTTTGGATGGGACAGCAATGCATCAATAGCGCCTTTTAGGACTTTCTCAGCATCTGAAATATTCAGCGCCATAAAAAGTTTGCCGGCTTCATCTGGTGACTTCGTAGACTTGCCATGATAAAAATCTGGAGCCAGCGCAGTAAAGCCTGCAGATGCAAATCGATCAGCAATATCTTTGATGTGATCTACAAGCCCCCACCATTCCTGAATCACAATGACTGCAGGGCCGCCGTTCGAAGCTGGCGAAATATATCCGGTATAAGGTTGACCATTTCCTTTGAACTCGATGATTTCTCCGCTCATGGGACTACTCCTTGTTGCTGACGGGCGGCCACATGGGCCACCCTACCAAATTAGGAATTACTTGGCTTTGAAAGCAGTGATCATGTAACCACCCCGCTTGTCGGATGGGTCACGGGTTTGCTCAAAAACATCCATAATTACGGCAGACGGATAGTACTTGTTATCAACTAATTTAAAGATACTCTTCTTTTTCTCATTTCCAATTTGAAAGTCCATCGCGCATTCTGAAAATAAGAGCTGCCATTGATCCGTGTTTTGTAATTCTTTTCGCGAGGCATTTGAATAATCGGCTTTGAACCAATATAAACCGCGTTTGAGAAGTCTTCGAATATTTTCAGTCACAGCTCCGGAAAGAACAAGCTCTTCATAGATAGTTTCAGGATCGGGCTGCTTTTTTGCATTTTCGTCCTGCAATTTGGAAAACAAACGTGCACCGGTTTCAGCTGCTTTATCCTGAATCCATTTCTCCTGAATTCGGCGAAATCCTTTCTTCGTCGAGTTGAGGTTAGGAAACAAAAATAGAACTGCATCAGCTTTGGATGAAGCAAGTTTATTTTCCGGAAGTGGTGTACAAACTAAACGGACCTGGGGTCCCCTGGATTGGAATGCTTTTTCAGGATCGGTCCAATCTGCTTCGATTCCTGCATCAAGAAGCACTTTTTTTCCAATGCCAAGCATCTTGTGCGAACCATCAAGCGCAATAAATCGTGAGTTTGGAAAGAGTCTGACCAATTCGCGTAAAGCCATCGTATTGCCGCTTGCATAATCGACAATCCATTCAGGTTGACGTTTGATTCGGCGGAAATGGCGCTTTATCGTTTGAGCAATTGTGCGATAGGCATTCCTATGCGCACGATCTTCCGATTTCTGGCGCCACCAATCCCCAACCTTCGTGTTGTAGGCCTTCTCGCCACGGCCTAAATGTTTATCAAAATTAACCATCTGTTCCCTACCTTAGACTGCTTCTGCCCGCCTTTACGGTTCATTTTTTGAGCCGGCAGAAGAATGCGCTTCATTAATATACGTAAACATAAACATAAGTAAACCTGTTTGGCCGATGCCTGGTCTAAGCTGAGAACAGGAGTGGATTATCATGAGAAAAAGCCTTCTTTTAACAGGCATTTTGATGCTTTCATTTTGCGCCTATCTTCCAGGAGCAGAATCCCAAAAGTCTATTCGCGGCAGCTGGACGGTTTCGCATAGCAAAGGTGGCGGTGTGTATTTGAACTTGCGCCGGAATCATTCAAATAATTCAATGAGCAATCTAGACCGCGTTGATCTCAAATCGATGCCGAATGGTCCTGTTGAATTTAAGGTGCAACGCGAAGCTGGAACATTTTTCTTCAATGGCGTCCTGCGTGATGGAGAAGGTGGCGGAGAGTTTGAGGTGCAATTCAACCCACAATTCATTTCAGAGATGGCTCGGCTTGGTCACGGAAGTATTGCTGATGATGAATTGTTTTTGATGGCCTCTCTCAATTTAACAACAGGGGAAGTCAAAGAATTAAACGGTCTGGGCTACAACAATCTGACAACAGATGAACTTGTTGAAATGAAAATTCATGGTGTAAGTCCAAAATATATTCGTGATCTTCAAGCCCGCGGATATACGGGCATCAGCAACGAAAAACTTGTCGAAATGAGAATTCATGGCGTGGCCCCCGAATTCATTGACTCTATGAATTCTGCCGGATACAAAAATATACCCACCGAGAAGCTGGTTGAAATGAGGATCCACGGAGTCGATCCTGAATTTATTCAAAGCATAGAGCAGTATGGCTATAAGAATATTTCAATTGAAAAGTTAGTGGAATTCTCGATTCATGGCGTTTCTGTGGATTTCATAAAGGAATTAGACAAAGCAGGTTACACAAATTTATCGCAATCAAAGCTTGTGGAGTTTCGAATTCATGGAGTTTCACCTCAATATATACGTGAACTGGACGCCCTGGGGTATCGTAATATCAATCCGGACGATCTTGTTGAGTTACGTATTTTTGATGTAAGTCCTGAATACATCCGCCGAATGAAAGAAAAGAAAGGAAGTGATCCATCACTTCGTGAGCTGATCAATCGGAAGATCCATGGCAATGATTGGGATGATTGATTCACCGCAAAGACACAGAGTTCATGATACTTTTTCGGCAAAGCACAAAACAAAGCCAGCTGGATCTGCAACGATTGCTTCCCGCATTCCATAGAAGGTTGTTCGAACGGGCGTCAATAATTCGTAGCCGGAAAGTTGTTTCAAAACAGAATCGAGAGAATCGACTTCAATAAATTGACTGACAGCTTTCCCTTGAATGTAAGATTTTAAAGCCGGCAAATCCGCTTCAATACTTTCGCGGGTTTGAAGCATTACCTCCAAACCATCTCTTTCTAAAATTACAAACCCTAAGCCTTCTCCATGTGGAACTTCAACTTGTTTCGTATAACCAAGTCTTTCCATCCAAAACGGAAGTGAGGGTTCGATTCTTTCCACAACAAGTACGGGAGTCGATCGCAAAATTTTCATGATGCCTCCTGAAAAAAAAGCTTAAGACATCCTACACGATATTAATTGGAAAAATGGAAACTGCTCTATCTCAATTTCACCTTGCTAGATTGTAATGTCCAGGAAAGGTTCCAGTAATTGGCCGCATCTATTCTCCAAGTAAATCAATTTAGAAGGTGGAGCATGAAACAAATGAAAGGTTTTACGAAAATCGCAATGTGTTCGCTGTTTATGATGTTGATTGGTGCTGTGACGGCGTGGGCGCAAGTTACATTCCCCATAGCGCGGATCTACATTGAATACAATGCTTCGGCAAATGATTTGGGCTATCACGTCACTCTGGATGGTGAAGACTGGAAGACGCTCAAGATCATCAATCCGGATCACAAGGTGATCTTCAATGTTCAAGGCAAAGGTCCTTACAAAGATCTTGGCATGACGGAACTATTTTTTGAAGGCGCTGAGCCATCTCTCATTGACTTTCCACTTGCAGATTTGCTGGCTCTATTTCCGGAAGGAGAATACAAATTTAAGGGTAGGACAGTTGATGGTGAAAAAATAACAGCTGAGTCCACACTTTCTCATGCTGTACCCGCTGGACCCGATGTTTCAGCTTCAGATGATGCTGTAGGGACTGGAAACGTCTTAGTCATCCGTTGGGATCCTGTTACAGAAGTAGCGACAGATCCGGCTGGGGGTACGTTTCCGGACTTACCGATTCTGATCGTTGCGTATCAGGTCATTGTCGAAGATTTTCTAATTACAATTCCTGCAACCGTCCCACCTGCTCCGATGAGCGTGACGGTTCCGGCAGAATATGTAGCTTCTCTTCCAACTGGAACGATTCCATTTGAGGTTTTGGCAATCGATCAAGGCGGAAATCAGTCCATTACTGAAAGTACATTTACGAAGTAAACTCGCACAAAGACAAACCACGGAGAACACACAGATATTCGCTGAAACCATCGTGGAAGTGTCCGGTTTTGCCTGAACGTTGATCCATTTAATTTCAACATTTCAATTCTACGGTTCAATGTCGACGCCGGAGTTCCATCATTAATCGGAGAATCTTCGCATGGGTGTTGCACAGAAATAATTAAAGTATCTCCAGTGAATGTGGGACCTGTCATTTCACAACGCGTTGGTCCATAAGCAAATGGAATCACTTCCCCGGCATTTTCTCCTATTGTTGGTATAAAAAAGAGCCAGTTGTTTCCAAAAACACCAACCAAATTTGAACCTGTTGCGCGGTTCCCATGATCGATATCAGTTTCTGCGGGTTCAGCACCTGTGGTAAATCCATTGTGCAGATCGGTTGACATATCTGTAACACCCCACAGATTCCCTAGATCATCGAAAGCCAGATTGTCTACAGCGGCAAATCCTCCACCATTTTCTGCTCCTGCTTCTCCGGCTACAATAAATCTTTCCCAGCGGAAAGTGGCACCATCACCTGCTGCGTTTCCTTCAATAATCTTAACCAATGCGCCGCTAGGCTGAGTACTTGCAGGGTCATCAGAATATTTAGCAACCTGAAAAATCCGCGAATCAGAATATCCATCACTTCCAGGAAGACCATCGGTAAAAGCAATGATTACTTCGCGCTGTTTTCGCGGATTCACTTCAAAGTCTTCGGGGCGAGCACATGGTGTTGCGCCTGCCAGGTTGGCAGCAAGAAAAGCATCACAAAGAATGGCGCCTTGATTATCGTAGTAATCACCTAATACAGCTTGTCGATCGGTGATTGCGCCGCCTTTGTTTTGATAACTCGGAATTACAGTTCCTTCATTTGTCGTATCAACTGTGAATGATGCACCATCAGCTGTTTGATCGGCAACACCTGAACGTCGCGGTAAACGAGTGCCGCCATTTCTGCCGATTGAACCAGTAGCAGCCAATTCTGCTGAGCCGAGTTCGCTGGGAAGGCTTGGATTTACTGGCGTAGCCATCGTTATTGCAATCCAACGCCCGGTACCATCTGCATTAAATTTCGCAGCATACAAGGTTCCATTAGTGAACAAACCACTATTGGTTTTCAGTGTGGGGCTAGTAACATTTTTACTACTGACAAATCTCCAAACATGTCCACCGCGGCGATCATCTCCCATATATGCAACGAGTGGTCGACCAGCGCTTACTCTCATCGTAATCCCTTCATGACGAAAGCGTCCAAGTGCTGTGTGTTTGCGCGGTCGAAAAGCTGGATTCACTGGATCTGCTTCAACCATCCATCCGTACTTCTCTCCGACTTGACCAAAAGCAGCGCCGGTGGTTCCTTCCACATATCCAGTCTGAGTTCCATCGGGTAATGTAAATTCTTGAACGCCAACATAAAATGCGGATGATCCTTGAAAATTTTCTTCTGCAGTCAGCGAAGTTCCCCATGGCGTTTGCCCACCGGCACAATTAAAAGAAGTACCGATGATCCTGTTTCCTAAACCATCACTACTTTTGTTAAATACCTGGTTTGCAGCAGGACCCGTACCCACAAGGTAATTGTTATCGCCTCGTTGATAAGCCAGTGATCCCCAACTTGTAACGCCTGAATATTCATCAGATCTTTCGGCATTAATTCCCAATCCAGATAGCCCATGTATACGCCGATTCTTTGCATCACCGGCTACAACTTGAAACCTGCCATCATTTCCTTTACGGATTCTCAAAATGGAAGCGCCAGTATTATAAAGGTATTCACCTAACCTTTCCGAAGCAGGAAGTTTTCTGCCTATGACGATAGGATATGTCCCGCGAGCTGTGGTCAAATTCGAAGGCGTACCTGGCGCGAAACGATCAAACGGATAGCTAACGTATTCATAGTTCACAAATAGATAACCATCGGTTCCTGCATTATTCAGGCTTACGAATGACGTAAAATCCATGTTATAGCCAGCGTAATCCTGATCCAGCGGCCCGCCTGGCCGCGCAGGATAAACACGATCACCCCACTTGAGTATCACATAACGTTCATATTCAGGTGGGACAACAACGTCATCATATATGGTGTAAGTTCCCAGAGATGGATCTCCTGATGCTCCCAATACGGAACCGGCCATTCCGCCAGGGACTCTTTGTCCATTCGGCATGAAACTGGATAGTTGTGTATAAGCATTTAAAGGATGGGGAAGCCTTACGGGAGTAAATGTTCCGAGAAACGCAGCTCGATCGTGAATACCAGCAGCACGGGCTTTAATATTGACTAGTGGGCCGAGTGCAGCTGCTCCACCTGCTACTCCTAAGAATTTCAATATTTGTCTACGTGTAAATTCTGACATGTACCCTCCAATGACATTTTGTTTTAGCCCGGTGTTCGCTCCTGCTAAGCTGCAAAACTTTCGGAATCAAAACATCCGAGAAATAGTTGTGTGATCGTATGTTTGTGAATGAATTAACGTGGGAGAAACGACAACAGGATCTTAGTGTCATGTTTGAAGAACCTGTGTCTATCGTGAAGCTTTTTTATTTCTTCATTGTTTATGGCAGGTAAAAGAATCGTAAAGAATTGGTTTGCTTCGATACCAATTCAAACCGGAATATTTTTCATTGATTTTCAGAAGTTCGGGACGTTCTTCAAGCAGTTGGAGGATATCCTTCATCAAAAACATTCGCGTATCTGAAAATAGTTCTTCGAAAATAGAGCGAATGAAGAGGTAGTCCTCCATATAGTCAATAGTCCATCTGTGAGTCATGGAATAATTCAATCCTGTTTCCCACTCATAGTTGCCGAGACGGAATCGATCAGGTTGTTCCCATATATAAGGAGTGGTGTGCTCTCGCTCAAAGCCGATCGATGCTTCGGTCCATGCGATGCCAAGGATATCAATCGGCATAGCTTCTACGTCATTTCCATCGGGATAGGTTGCGGGATGGAGATTGCTGACAAAATCAAACGTTCCCAAATTTTGAAGATAATATCCAAGTACATTGTCGATAATTGTTGGATCGATCAATGGACAATCCGAAGGAATTTTAACGATGATATCCGCTTTTGTATTGATAGCTGCTTTGTAATGCCGATCAAGCAAGTCATCCGGATGCCCACTGTAGCATTGAATTCCCACGCGCTTACAGATATCTCGAATAAGCTCATCTTCTGGAGCACATGTTGTGGCAACAATAACTTCCGATATCGTTCTTGCCGCACAAACACGTTGTAACAGAATTTCTAATAACGGTTTTCCTTTTAACGGCAAAAGAACTTTTGCAGGTAATCTTTTTGATCCGGTTCGTGCTTGAATCACTGCGACTGTTTTCATTCTTATAGCTTGTGAAAAGTTATCACTTTGATTTTACGAATCGATTAAAGGCACGTTGCGGAGATGTGAATAGATTCGGTGTGGTAAAGGTGGAAGAACGGGCGGGTCTAAGACCCGCCCCTACTATTTCAAATACCGGTCGAAGAAATCGGCTGTGGCTTTGTAAACACGGACCCAATTTTGGTGGCGCAAGAAATCATGAACTTCATCAGGAATAATCAAAGTCTCAATCTTGACCTTGCCTTCAGCTCGCAGCCGCTGAACTAAATCAGTGGTTTCGATGAAGTCGACATTTCGATCGTCATCGCCAATTACAAAAAGCACAGGTGAATTCCAGAAGGCGACATCGGCCACAGGAGAAGAGCGCCGGGCTTCTTGCATCATGGCGTCTCCAGTAATACCCCAATCGTCGGCACCACGCAGCCGGGCTCTTAAAGCCCAATCATGAACCCCGTGAACATCAACACCGGCGGAAAATAAATCAGAATCTCTTGCAAGACCAAGCGCGGTTAAGTAGCCGCCATAGGATCCGCCCCACAGTCCAATACGTTTTGAATCCACATCAGTACGTTCGCGCAAAAATTTTGCAGCAGCCAGAATGTCCTGATATTCCGAAGCACCTCTTGGACCTTGACGCTCTGCTGTTCGAAAAGCACGTCCGTAGCCAATGCCTGATCGAAAATTAACTGACAACACAACGTAACCTTTTGTTGCAAGATATTGATTCATCGCATAGGCATTGTGGTAATAACCATAGTAGTGCCAGCCTAACAACATTTGACGAATGGGTCCGCCATGCATGAAAATTACAGCCGGTTGTTTTTGACCTTGCTGCATTTTTGATGGAACAAAAAGCTGTCCATGAATCTCCAATCCATCTGCAGCTTTGAAAATGGCTTGCTGTGGTTCAACAAGCTCCGCCATTGGAACGGCCTTCAACATATCTGGCGCGATTAATCTTGGTTTTTCACCGGAAATTGACATCACTGCAGGTGCGGCAGGCTGTTTGCCAGTTGCTGCAATGAGTGCGATCGTGTTGCCGTCTGCTACAGCAACGGGACCCCACTCCAGATTGTGGCCGGAAGTTAATTGTTTTGGTGTGCCACCGCTTGTTGCAACGATCCATAAATGACGGCGGTCCTGATCATTACAATTCGATGAAAATAAAAGCTGCTTCCGATCTGCTGTTAAAGATGAATCTTCTGCTTCACATTTTTCAGGCGTTAATGCAACTGCTTCCCCTCCGTTAGCAGACACTGAATAAATCCTCAACCATCCATCTTTTTCCGAATAGAAGACCAAACGATCGTCAGACCATGAGAGTGGTTCGTGCGGATACCATTGCGCAAACCCTCCCGTCTTATCTTTTGAATTCCAAATTTCTTTCGCCTTTCCATTTTGTGAATCAGCAACCCAAATAGAAAATGGTATGGATGGCTCTGATTCAGTCGCGGGATCGCCGGTTAATCCCGGATAGCGGTAAAATGCAATCCGTTTTCCATCGGAAGACCAAACGGGATTGAAATCGCGATCGACACTGGGTTCAAGCCACAGTATCGTTTGCGCTTTTGGATCGTAAACGCCGATAAAGCTGTGGTCAGCACGATTGCTTGTGAATGCAAGCCTCGAACCATCCGGTGACCATTTCGGACTGTTGTTACTGCCACGCGCATGAAAAAAAAGTGCTGCCTCTGAAGATCCATCTGCAGGAGCTTTATAAATTTTATTTTCTCGTACAAAAGCTATTTGACTACCATCAGGAGAAATGTCAGGAAAAGAACCTTCACCTATCAGCTTTGGATCACCGCCATCTACCTTTACTGACCACACTTCTTGCTTTACACCCTTCGGATCGCTGGATGGATTCGGATTTTCATTTTCACTGTTTGCGAAATCTCCGCGCACATAAACCAGAAATGATCCATCCGAACTAAACTTTAGAAGCTGAACTGCTTGACCATCGTCTTTATCGTATTTGGTTAGCTGGCGCGGGACATAGTTGGGACCATCTGCTACCCACACATTTCTTCGGCCCTGATCCCTAAAAATCCATGCGATTCGATTCTTTGAGCTGGAGGAAATTAATTCTGTAGGAAATGGCGCACTCATGATGTCTTCCAAAGTTGCTGCAGCTAATCGCATTTGAAAAAATGCAAAAAACAAAAGAAATGACAGAAAGCTCAACCGGAAAATCTTCATTTGGCGCCCCCGTAATTGATGGAAGTTTTGATTTATGTTTCGCAAAGATATTTTTGCGGAGTCATTCCCGAAAATTCGCGAAAATCAGAAATGAGGTGAGCTTGATCGTAATATCCAAGCACGGCCGCTTCATCCGCCCACGCAATTGTATTCGATCGTTGTATTTTTCGAAGCAGAGCCTGAAATCGAACAACCCTGGAAAATTGTTTCGGAGTAATCCCGATCGATGCCTGGAAAAGTCTTGCTAGATACTGACGGCTTATTCCAAGCGAATCACAAATTTCTTCAATCTGAACCGAACCATCGGACTTTATGATTCTGCTGACTGCAAAATCGACTCGTGCTTGAATATCATTTTCAGCCTGCAACCAATGTTCAAGATCTACGTTCAGCACACGAATCCGATCATCAACATTTTTTATCTCTACTAGCTTCTGAGTCAGGATGTTTCCCTTTTGACCCACTGCATCATTGATTGGAATCATCCGGTCAGTTATTTCCGATGCGTGCAAATGAACAAAATTACATACTTTCCCTGGCCTGAAACGCACTCCAAGAAAATCTACCAAACCCGGCGATTCAACCAAAATTGGCGCCGTCATGGTGCCTACGACAAATCCATTGTATGAATTTGCAAAAGCTTCAAAATTAAAAACAAAATCTACACAGCCGTCAGGCAAAACCCGATGCAATTTGATTTCATCAGAGTGATCTGCACTTCGGACCCAGTAGCATTCAATAAATGGACGAAGTCGTTCGGATGGAATTATTTCTCTATACATTTAATTCACTTCGCACTTTCCAATGCTTCTGTAAGCACACGCGCATCATATTCCTTTGGATACGTGAGTTTTAGAAGCGCAGCTAAAGTCGGCGCAATATCCTCTGGACCGGAAGTCTGATCATATAAACCGGGCTTGATACCTGGACCCGCAAAAACAACAGGAACATGCCGGTCATATTCATAAGGTCCCCCATGACCCGTTCCACCGGGATAGTCCTCCATATATATATATTTCTTCAATGCGACAAGAATATGCGGGCTTCTCGATGCAAAAAACGCATTCTTGAAGAGCACAAAAAAAGGATCATTCGGCGGCGGATCACCTAGCAAATCTGCATGTGTGTAGATCGCTGCCGCGAGATCCGATTCACGAATTCCCTTTATGATGGCGGTTTCAACATCCTTTCGTTTGAGACCTCTTTTTCTTATTTCAGGTTCATTCAAATAAAAATGGGGCTGATCGAAGAGAAACAGTCCCGCAGCATCAGCGAATTGACTTGAGAGCGACTTCACCACAGATTGCTCCAGAACGGATGGCAAGACTCGCTTTGCAGATATTCCTTTGGCTTGAAGATTTTCAGCAAGCGGCATCACACCATGATCGGCCGACAAAATCACAATCGTATTTGAGAGTCCAACACGTTGATCAATTACCCGAAGCAACGCTTGAAAATATTGATCCAGCCTTAACAATTGATCCATCGCTTCCTGGCTGTCAGGGCCATATGTATGACCGATGACATCGGTCGCGGAAAATCCAACGGCAAGAATATCTGGATTCGGGTCTGTTCCAAGATCATGCGCTTTGATCGCTTCAACTGCAACTTCGAGAGTCAGTTCATCTGCAAATGGAGTACGGCGAAATTCTTCATAATATTCTGGCGTTTGGGGCTTCGCCGGGTTCACATGCGGAAAAGTCGTATGAACACGATCCCATTCACCTTCCACCGCATCAGGACCGGCATACTTCAAATAAATAGATTCATCCGATTTCAAACGTTCCCACTTTTTGGCAACAAACTGATCGGGGAAGTTTTTAGCGTTTATTTTTTCAAGCCATGAAGGTAATTGATTCATGTAATATGTGCTGCTAACAAAATCTCCTGTATCAGTGTCATACCAATACGCAGCATCTGCACGTTTTCCACCCATCAACACTGCGGATCGATCCTTTAAGGAAACGCTTACAACTTTGCTTTTCGGTATTTCCTTTTTCAAAACATCGCCCACGGTAAATCCAATAAAGTTTGCAGGAGTTGCACCTCGACTCTTTCCCGTGAGTGCAACATGAGTAGGATCATCAACCACGTTAATGAAATCATTCAAAAGTGAATCGTACCAACCATTGGCTACTACTCCTGAATGGCTTCCATGTCTGCCCGATAGCAAGACAGCATGGCCCGGGCCTGTCTCACTTGAAGCATGACGGTACATCGCGTTTGAAAAAATCGCACCATTGTCATGGAGCCATTTGAACCCGCCTTCATACAGCGGTTTAAATCGTGTTAAGTAATCAAAACGCATTTGATCAACAGAGATCATCAGAATTAAGCGCGGCCTGGAAGTTGCCGGAAGAGTCGTATCGCCGATTAATACGAATGGAAGGAAGGAGAGAAAGAGGATTAACGCGGCTCGCATTCAATAATCAATATCAAAGAATTTCGCTTTCTCCTAGCGGCATTTTTACCGCAAAGACGCTGAGCAAACTTTGCGTCTTTGTGGTTCTATTTTCCTTTACAATTTGGTAGCCCGGCAGCATCGGCAACAAGAACACGTTTTTTTTGGGAATCAACCATCACTGTTTCTTGACCGACGGTTAATTCTTTATCGATTGAATGAATCAACAAGTGTCGATTTTATATGAATCCGAACGATTATTTGATGTAGCACTTAATTTAGAAGAAAGGAAAGAATATGGCTAAACAAATTTTCGTAAATTTACCCGTTAAGGATCTAAAGAGGTCTGTGGAATTCTTTAGCAAACTTGGCTTTGAGTTTAATCCACAATTTACTGACGAGAATGCTACATGCATGATCGTCGGAGACAACATATTCGTGATGTTGCTGGTTGAAAGCTTTTTCAAAACTTTCACACCAAAAGAGCTTTGTGACGCAACAAAATACTCAGAAGTAATCGTTACTTTATCAACCGATGGCAGGCAAAAAGTCGATGAGTTTGTGAGCAAAGCAGTTGAAGCCGGTGCAACAACTCCGAATAAGGCAAAAGACTATGGATTCATGTATCAACATGGTTTCCAGGATTTAGATGGCCATCTATGGGAAGTCTTTCACATGGAGCAGCAACCAAGCTAGAAAAATCCAAGATCACCACGAAGACACGGAGATGATCTCCGTGTCTCTGTGGTAAAAAAATAAACTTTAGAAACTGTAGCGGATGCCGAGACGAAGAGCGCGTGGCGAAATCAATTCATCAATCAGGTTAAGATTTTCTGATGCAAGATTTCTGTTTCGGCGGACTACTGTGTTTGTATTTGTTACATTAAACAAATTCGCCGAAAAAGCTAATCGTCCGTAATTGCCAAACTCGAATCCTTTTTCAAACTGCAAATCCAGTGTGAAAATATTTTCGAAACGGCGGCTTCCAAAAGGTTCGACCAGGATTAACCGTGTATCTGTTCCTAGGGCTCCGGCCAAAGTATCATCCGTAAATGAAGCAAACAATACATATGGATAACCCTGCTGATAGCGCGCGAAAGCACCGACATTAAAATCCCATCCGAACTGATAAACACCGCTGAGTTTCACCATCCATTCGGAATAAGGATATACGCCAGATTTTCCGCTTCCACCAGGAGCAAATGCATATGGCTCATCATCAAGGAAGCCCAAATTCGATGGATCAAATGGAAATACGGTGCCTGTTAAACCGCCGTCTCCGATATAGAAAGCGGTGGCATCGGGTCCATCATAATTCGCCTTTTGTCTCTGGATTGTTGCACTTGCATTGACCATGAAATTGTTGCTCATGCGCTTGCGCATTGCTATATCGATACCGTTGTAACTCGTTTTGTAATCATCTACATTCGTGAGAAATGTGGTTCCATCTTGCTCACCGCTAAACGTTGAGAAAGGAACATTAAATGTTCCAAGAACTGTGTTTGCAGTAAAAGAACCACCAGGAACAAAGTCAGCAGATGAAACTCCGAATGGCACAATAACAGTGGTATCGCGATAGTCTCTGTGTGTATATGTAACTCCGATCGAAAGATCAGACGCGAGTTGCCGTTCGAAACCGACAATATATTCGAAAGAGTTGGAATTTTTCAGATCCGGATCGACTCTTCGTTTGTCAAGAAAGGCATTGATATCAAAAACCGGGCCTGACAAACCTCCAAAGTAGATGGGACCGGCCGTAATTTCATCACGCGTAATGGTGCGATCATTATTTAGATTCGTAAAACCAAAAATCGCTCCATTGTATACAAATGTTGGATTTTGAAACCGTGAGAACGCGGAATTGTAAACATCATAGTAGCGCGCAAAATTTCCACGAATAACAGTTTTGCCATCACCCGTTAAATCGTAGGTTGCGCCGATCCGCGGAGAAATGTCGTTAAATGTGGTCTCAGGTTTATTTCCGCTAAATTCAATCGGAGCAACAAGATCTTCAAAACCGGGAACACCTGGGATTGTGGAAGCCAGATTTTCACCTTTTTGTTGATCAAAACGCACACCAAGATTGAGAGTGAAACGATCCTTTCTGAGCGTATCATTCATGTAAAAGCTTGTGCGTTCCATCCGAATCCGGCCATCGATATAGTGTTGAGCAAAGAGTGTTCCGCTGGTGAGTGGTCCACCTGGTGTTGTTTGGCCGCGATCGATAATAAAGACGCCGTTTCCATAGCTGCTGAATGTGTGGAGATTGGATCTCTTATATTCAAATCCAAATCGGAATTCATGATCAGCGCCCATAACGTTTTCTTTGAAATAGTTTGCATCAACAACAAAATCATGGGCAGGACGATCGATCGGTTTGGAATAGAAGATTGTGTCTTCAAAACGCGGAATCGAGGCAAGGTATACCATCGGTATATCTTTTCCGCCGGCCGGTACAAGCGTGAATCCCAAACCGATATAACCGTAGCGCCCTGTTATGATTGTGTGATCATTCGGGATCCAGGTATGTTGACCTGTCCAAATACCGGGGAGAATCGTGTCGGTTCCGGCCTGATCCCAAAGTGTTTCAGGCGCTTGAACGGAAATTGAAATTGCTGCACGACCGGTTTTTGATTTGTCACCTTTAAAATAACCGAACTGCGATTCATGAGCCGTTGCCCAGTTCATATTCATTTTGAAGTTGAAATCTTCAAGTTCGGTGAAATCTACAGTATTCGCAGTTGTGATCAAACCTATTTCATTTTTTCTATATGCGCCCCATGCGAATAGCTTATCTTTGATGATTGGGCCGCCAAGATCAAACCCATAATCTTTTACTTCATCAAGACGGTTGGATTGAGCTCCAGTTTCCGCTAGCTCATCAGGCGTATTATCACCCTGAAGACTATCGCCTGCGTAAAAATAAGATGCACTTCCTTCCCATCGATTGCTTCCGCGTTTTGTAACAATGTTTACAACAACGCCGCCGCTTGGAACTGAAATATCATTTCCACCGGTTGAAATTTGAAGTTCTTCAAATGCATCAAAATCGAAATATGTTGGCGATCCACCTAGAGCCTGCGGATCTCCTGCATTCACACCGTCATAGTTCCAAATTGTATTGTCATCGTTACCGCCACGAGCAATGAACGAAGCTTGTTGCCCGGATTCAGAACCGGCGACATTGTAACGATCGGAATCGATCCCGACAGTTTGATCGATGATTGTCCATGGATCACGCGCACTTGGCACATCTTCAAGATAGTCACGCGAATATGTATCGGATGTTCCAGTCTTCTTTGTATCGACAACAGGTGTTTCACCTATAACTGTAAATTCTTCAGCCAACGATGGCCGCATTGTAATTTCAAGCTGCACCTGTGAACCGGTACTAACGCGAACTTCTTCCTGCCGGACTTCAGTGAAACCTTCAATTGAAAAATTGACTGAATATTGACCTGGCGGCAGGTTCGCAAAACGGAAAGAACCGCTCGCTCCTGATTGTGCGCTTTGCGTGGGAAGCGCTTCTGATTCCAAAACAATCTGAACACCTGGCAATACCACACCTTTATCATCCAGAATCTTTCCATAGATCGATCCTGTTTTTGTTGCAACCTGCGCTAAAACAGGCGCTGCAAAAGCAAGTGTTAAAGCCAGGACTAGAATGAAATATCGCTTCATTGCTCCTCCTAGAGTTAATTCGTTTAATGTTTCATGCATAAATGAGGGACTTTCGAATTAAGTGGGAGCAATGGACATGCCAGCATGAAATCGCGCGTTTTGTCGTCGAACACTGCCGCAAGTGGAATGAATTATCGATTCTGAAAAATGAAATACTTTTTAAGGGTGATGCCGTTTCGTTCCAGAAATAGTCCTTTTCGTTTAGAACTAAAAACATCTATGTTTGTGAATTCGTTTCTTCGACATTCAATCCATGGTTTTGAATGCATTCATTCGTTTCGCAGTAAGAAATCACCACGGAGTCACGAAGATTGGATCGTTGCCGATTTCGTTCGCGTAGCGAACTAGGCTGAGAATGGAGCCCAAAACAAATCTGACTCTATTGGAAGTTCTATTCTTGGTTTATAAGGAAGTTTGTTTTGGGCTCCATTCTCAGCCTTTCGGAAAATCGGCAACGATCCAATTACACGGAGTTAACTCCGTGATCTCCGTGACTCCGTGGTAAATCTTTTTAGTGGCGGCTTGTGGGTATCCGTCTTTGTGATTATGAAAAAAGTGGTCCGCCAACCGGCGGACCACACTTCGCCCTTCTCTTTTCTGAAGGGGCCATGAGAAAGAAATGTTGAAGGAAAATTCTGCGCGCAGTTATCGCATTGCTTCCTGACCGGAATACGATTGATTTAAGATTTCTCGAAGGCGGGAGACATACAAACGGCTCCACATCAGGATGGTGCCATCATGAAGAATGACTCTACTATCACCACGGAACCAGGGTTGAAGCTCTCGAATCTGGTCAATATTTACAATGGTTGATCGGCTGATTCTTACGAACTTTTCGGGATCGAGATCTTCTTGTAGCTTGCTAATCCCTTCATGTACCAGGTAACGTCCACCTTTTGTATGAAACAGGGTTTTTGTTTTACTTGCCTCGATCCAATGGATCTCTTCCGGCGATAAAAATAGGATGCTACGTCCAGTTTTAATCGCAATCCGGTTGGGTCTTCGTAATTGATCCGCAATACGTTTGATCACGTCTCACCACAATCTAGGTGAGAACAAACCTAAAAACATTTCAGATACCTGTTTGCAAGTTGAGCCACAGTCCGCTACATATGTATTAGCATGCTTTTGAAAAGCCTCCTGTTTCTATGCGTAATTAGCCTATCAATCGTTCAACTTCCTCAAGCTTTGTACGCAACAACTTTGCACGAAGCCTTAGGACGCGAACAGCAAATCACAATTGGAGAAACACATACTTATTCCTTCAACATGAATGAAAAGGATTTTGTATCCATCGCCTTTTCAGAGTCACGTCTGGATGTAACCGTTTCGTTGTTTTCTCCAGAAAAAATTCAACTGATGGAACTGAATCTCTCAGAAGGTACTGCTGGAATGGAACGCATCTTATTTGTGAGCTCAAGTGCCGGAGAGTATTCAATTCAAGTCGAACTTTCTGCTTCAAAAATATTTGATCCTCAGATCGTTGCTTTAAAAATTCAAGATCATTGTTCCTATGTAATTACTCTAGAAGCTCAACGCCCTGCTGAGGCCAACGATATTCTCCGTGGAGCTGCGCTTGCACAACTGACTTCAGCCGGAGTTATGCTTCTCGAACCCACCGAAAATCAATTACACGAATCGATCATAAAATTAACAAACTCCGCTCAACTCAGTCAGACAAGTGGTGATTTATATCTGGAAGGAAAAAGTCTTTGGAAACTTGCGGAAACTTACCACTATTTGAGCAAGTCATCAGAAAGCATTTCTTATGCGTCGCAAGCGTTGCAGATTTTTCAATCGTTAAATGACTCGAAAGGCATTGCTGAAGCTTTAAATACCATGGGTATAGGCTACGAGTTCATCGGTGAATACAAGAAAGCCCTTGAACTTTATCAGCAGTCTTTAAAACTGAGACAAGAAATTGGTGATGTTCGCGGAGAGGCAGAATCGATTCACAACATTGGTGTTTATTACTATCGAACCGGAGATCTGACTAAAGCTCTGGAATATTACGATCGCAGCGTGCCGTTATGGGAAGAAACTGCGGATTGGAAAGCTCTGGGAAATACGTTAAGCACAATTGGTCTTGCATACAGTTCGCTCAGCGAAAATCAAAAAGCGATCTCCTATTACAGCGAAGCGCTTCCATTGCAGCGGATGGCTGCTGATTCACGTTCGGAAGCTGTAACCCTCAACAACATTGCAATGCTTCTTGTTGATCTGGGAGATTTGCAAAAAGCACTTGACTACCTGAAGCGTGCAGAAGAAATACGAAGGGATTCAGGAGACCGGCGAGGCGAAGGCACAGTCTTGAATAATCTTGGGCTTGTTTACCATGAACTCGGCGATATTGATAAAGCTCTCGATTACTACATCCATTCACTTCAGCTGCGAAGAGAAGCAAAAGATAAAGGCGGAGAAGCGGCTACGCTTAACAATCTTGGAAAATCGTATGAAGACAACGGAAGCCTGAATCAGGCCCTGCAATATTATCTTCAAGCGCTTGAAATTGTGCGTAACAAAGGAATGAAATCTGGAGAAGCGCATATTTTGAACAACCTGGGGAATGTTTATCAGAAGCAGAAACATTTCGAAAATGCGTTTGATCATTATAACGAAGCGCTTGAGCTGTGCCGCAAAATTGAAGACCGGCAGGCAGAAGCCGAATCTCTTGATAGTCTGGGCACAAATCTTTTGAGTTATGGAGAGCTGCAAAAAGCAGCGCGAATGTATGGACTTGCGCTTCAACTGCGAAGACAGATTGGCGATCGGCCCGGTGAAGCGGAGACTCTATTTCATATAGCGCAATTAAAACGGACACAAGGCCAACAAGTTTCGGCGCTTGATTACATTGATTCATGCATAACAATTGTTGAATCTTTGCGTGTTCGCGTTTTGAGCCAGAATTTGCGCGCATCATTTTTTGGTGCAGCGCGGAAATATTATGAGCTCTATCAAACAATCCTGTTTGAACTACATCAAACGGAACCATCAGTTGGATATGATCAACGCGCTTTTCATGTAAGCGAACGCTCCAGAGCTCGTGGTTTGATGGAGCTTCTTGCGGAATCCTCGTTGGATCTGACGCGTGGAGTTGAGCCTGGATTGCTGCTTGAAGAGAGAATGGTACGACAGGATTTAAATGCTCATTTAGATCGTCAAATGAGATTGTTAAGTTCCGGTGATTGGCCCGAAGAAGCAGCCCAGCTGGGAGAGGAAATTGAAACTCTCAACAGACAATACGAACAGCTTGAAGCACGAATCCGGAGAACGAGTCCGCATTATGCGGAAATTATGAAACCTGTTCCGCTGACGTTGAAGCGTGTCCAGGAAGGTGTTCTGGATGATCAAACGCTATTGTTAGAATTTTCGCTTGGTGATGAACGGAGTTTTGTTTGGGCAGTTTCCCGTAACAGCATGAAAAGTGCTGAGTTGCCTCCACGCGCAACAATCGAAGAATTGGCATTCTCTTTATACGAAAAGTTATCTGAAGGATCTTCAGAATTTCAGCAAACTCGCGCGATGCGCGTCTCAGGAAATAAAAAAACTGCCGAAAACATCGCTTACGAATTGAGCGTAATTTTGTTAGGTCCGGTTGCCGATAAGCTTAACTACCGCAGGCTTGTCATTGTGGCTGATGGGCCGTTACAGTTTGTTCCTTTTGCGGCGCTTCCTCATCCAGAATCACATTTGTTTTTGAGTGCTGAACATGAAGTAATCAATACGCCTTCCGCGTCAACTCTTGCAGTACTTCGAAAAGAAGTGATACGAAGAGAAGAGCCGCCAAAAACTCTCGCGATTTTTGCCGATCCAGTCTTCGAACGTGAAGATGAACGCTTAAAAGAATTTACAACGCAAACAAACAATGGCTTATCTCGTGCATCGCTAAAGATGGAAGGAGTGCCATTAACACGATTGCCCTTTACGCGCCGTGAAGCAACCGCAATTTTATCGCTGGTACCTGCAGGTGAAAGTCTTGAAGCTCTTGATTTTCGAGCAAATCGGGAGATGATGCTGAATCCAGAAATACAAAATTACAAATACATTCATTTGGCGACACATGGCTTTCTAAATACAGTCTTACCTGAGCAATCAGGAATTGTGCTTTCGCTCTTTAATGAAGAAGGTGAAACACTGGAAGGCTTTGTTTCGGCAGGCGATATTTTTAACCTGAAACTTCGCGCAGACCTGGTTGTATTAAGTGCTTGCAGAACAGCATTAGGGAAACAAGTTCGCGGTGAAGGAATTCTTGGATTAGCGCGTGCATTTTTATATGCCGGCGCGGCGCGGGTGGTTGCAAGTCTTTGGAAAGTCGATGATGTTGCGACCGCCGAATTCATGCAAATTTTTTACGAAGGGATGTTGGGTAAAGCACAATTGTCGCCGCCTGAAGCTTTGCGAAGCGCTCAAATAAAAATGATGAATGATCCACGCTGGAAGTCACCCTATTACTGGGCCGGCTTCGTCCTCCAGGGCGACTACTAAAAGGCCTTTTTTAACGCCGAGTTCACCGAGCAGTTTCGATCAACAAGCAGAAGATTAACCACAAAGACACTAAGTCACCAAGTTTTCACAACGAACTTTGTGAAGCTCTGGGACTTTGTGGTGAGTTCTTATTTCATTAAAACTCGGCGTACTCTGCGTTAAAGGAGTTCCGTCACAAAGGCAGAAAGAGCCGAGCGCGAGCACCGGGCAATGGTGTTCTATTTTCTAACGCGAGCCTTCCGCCATGAGCTTCTGCAATCTGGCGGCAAAGCACTAAACCAATTCCAGAGCCACCGGGCTTTGTCGTAAAAAATGGAACAAAAAGATTTGCAGGATTTGCAATGCCAGGTCCTTCATCATCCACAAACACTTCCAATTGCGATGCGGATCGTGTCCAACCAACACGAACTCTTCCTCGGGTTTCTGAAGAAGCTTCAACTGCATTTCGGACTAAGTTAATGAGCAATTGTTCCAGTTGATCGCGGTCTCCTTGAATTGTTACAGATGGGCCTTCTTCGACTTCAACTGGCATTCTTGTTTCAAGCCGGGCAACGTGACGGATCCAATCCCCTGCATTCATCGGTTGTAATTTCGGCTGCGGAAGTCTTGCAAGATTTGCATATGATTGCATGAAATTACTCAGTGCTTCCGCGCGAGATGCAATGACTGATAAACCTCGTGTTGTATCATCTTTCCAATCTTGCGGAAGCGAATCACTGCTCAGAATATTTTCCAGACTTCCTGCAATCGATTTAATCGGAGTCAGAGAATTATTCAATTCATGTCCAAGAACCCGAATAATTCTTTGCCATGCCTGGCGTTCTTCTTCACGCAATGCGCGGCTCAGATCAGAAAGCACGATCAGTTCGTGCGGCAGACCACCTTGTCTGAACGTACTGCGATGCATCTCCCATCTTCCAACACCGCCTGGAAAAATTATTTCGAGTGTTCGTGGCGCTTTACCTTCGAGACATATTGCGAGATTAAGTTCTTCAGCGGTGCGTCCAATCAGACGTTCTGCCGGCTGTGCCAATAATCGTTCACCAGCGCGATTCACAAGTCTCAAAACTTGCTTATGATCGAACGCAAAAATTACGACTTCAATCTGACCCATGACTGTACTCAAGAGTGCGGTTGCTTCAAGCGCTCCTAAGCGTTGTTCGCGAAGAGTTTCACCAAGTTCATTGACTTCCAGAATTACATCGTAAAGGGAATCATGAACGTTCGGCCTTTTCATGCGAATGGAATAGTCACCTTCGCGCAATGCCGCAAGAAGGTTTGAAATTGTTTGCAACGGATAAGCGATTCGACCGCGAAGAGCAATAGCAAAACCAAACCAGAACAGAGTAATGAAGAGTGTAAGAGTCCATTGAACGCGAGCGGGATGTGGTTGCGTCCAAAGGTAATAGAGGGCGACTAGAGAGCCTGGAAGGCCTGCTAGCAGTGCGTATAAGAGAACCCGGCTTTCGTGTCCAAGTTCTTTTTTGTTCATAGATTGTGCCGCTGCAGTCTACGATACAGTGCACTGCGGCTCAATCCAAGTGCTTTGGCAGCACGGCTTACGTTACCGTCATACCGTTCTAAAGCTTTTCGAATCAGAAAAGCCTCGACTTCTTCGAGACTCATTTCTTCCAGGCGGGAATTCCCTTCTTTAACGGCCCGCAAACCAAGATCCTCAGGACGTAAAACTGATTCCTGAGCCATCAAAACTGCGCGTTCCACCGAATGATCCAATTCGCGAATATTTCCTGGCCATGGATGGCGTCTTAACAACATCATTGCGGAAGGATCAAAGCTGCGAATATCTTTTCGATACCGTTGCGCATGCTGCCGTAAAAAATGTTGAGCGAGCGCTGGAACGTCTTCAGCTCGATCGCGTAAAGAAGGAATTCTGATTTCAATAGTATTTAATCTAAATAACAGATCTTGCCGGAAGCGTCCGGCTTCAACTTCCGTAATTAAGTCTGCATTGGTAGCAGAGATAATTCTCACATCGACTTTTCGAGTGCGAGATGAACCGACCGGTTCGAACTCACCGGTTTCTAATACGCGAAGTAATCGCGATTGTTGTCCGGGTGGAACGTTTGCAATTTCGTCCAGGAACAATGTTCCGCCATCTGCAAGCTCAAAACGGCCGACACGATCTGACTTTGCATCTGTAAACGCTCCTTTCACATGCCCAAAAAGTTCACTTTCAAAAACGCCTTCGGACAATCCACCAGCATTGACGGTTACCATCGGCTTTGATGCGCGAGGGGAAAGTGAATGAAGCGAAAGTGCGACAATGCTTTTGCCTGATCCATTTTCACCAGTGATCAGTACATTTGCATCGGAAGGTCCGATACGGCTGATCATTTGAATGACGGCTTTCATTGCGGATGATTCAGCAATGATGTTTGGTACGTCTTCTCGCAACAATCGATTTTCTGCTTCCAGACGTTTTCCCTGGCGTAAAGCCTGTCGCAACTCAATTTGCGTGCGGATGATTGTTAACAAGCGCGGGTTGTCCCATGGTTTCTGAATGAAATCACGCGCACCGCGTCTCATCGCATCGACCGCGAGACCAACCGTTCCCCACGCAGTCATAACTACAACCGGGATTGTCGGATCGATCGCTTGAATGCGTGTAATCAGATCGAGACCTTCCTGTCCGGACGTTGTGTCACGATTGTAGTTAAGGTCAATCAAAACAACATCGAATTCTGAATCTTCCATTGCTTTGATAACGGCTGAAGGAGATTGCGCTTCCTCTGTTTCATACTTTTCGCCTTTCAAAAGAAGCCGCAATGCTTCACGCACATCAGGCTGATCATCAGCAATTAAGATTCTTGAAACTTTTCCCATATGATTCAAAGAATATTTCTATTCCTTCATCTCCCACGGTCCGCTCGTTAGAGTTTGTGAGCGTCCTTCCGCTTTGTCGTTGATTATTGTGAACTCTAATTTTTTGTCAGCATATTTCCATTTATATGTTCCTGACTTTGTAGCGTCGCTTTTTTCCGCGAAGGGTCCGCTTTGGTCAACGAATTTTATTTCGTCTTTAGTTGCTTCATAAGCGCCTACAACTTTTTCCGTTCCGTTTAGATTTACAACGTATTTGCCCTTACCATCAAGATTAAGTTCCCAAACGCCTTCAGATGTTTTGACGGTGTAAGCTCCTTTCGGAATACTTGCTGGAGCTGCAAAGGTTACGACGCACAGAAATGTCAAAGCGACTCCAAGCAAATACTTACCCCACAATTTCATCATTTCCCTCCAAGGAAAAGGCCAGGGTTAAACGATCCAACCATCGAGCAGATTGATGATACGGTTGCCATACTCAGCATTTTTTTCTGAATGAGTGACTTGAACAATTGTCGTTCCATCGTCATTCAGTTTTTTGAACAATTCCATAATCTCTTTGCCCTGGGATGTGTGCAAATTACCGGTGGGTTCATCTGCTAACAATAGTTTAGGATTTCCAATCACTGCACGCGCAACGCCGACAAGCTGCTGTTGGCCGCCTGAAAGCTGGCTCGGAAATAAATCTTTCTTACCCACAATCCGGAAACGATCCAGAATGTCGCATACCATAGACGATCTTTCAGAACTTTTGAAATTTCGATAGGTCAAAGGCAATTCTATGTTCTCGTAGACTGTCAGATTATCCAAAAGGTGATAACTTTGGAAAACAAAACCAATGTATTTTTTATTTAGTTCGGCCCGTTCTTTTCTTCCCATTTTGTGAACGGGATGATCCAGGAAGTAATACTCACCGTTCCATGACGCATCAAGCATTCCTAATATAGAAAGGAGGGTTGATTTGCCCGCCCCGGATGGACCCATGACAGTAAGAAAATCTCCATCTTTAATTTCGAGATTGATCCTTCGCAAAACGTACGTTCTACTTGGACCCGCTTCGTAGTATTTTTCAATATCTTTTAAAACAATCATTCTTTGCATCCTCTACGGAAATTATTTATTCATACTTCAACGCTACGGCCGGATCGATATGCAAAGCACGTCTTGCCGGAAAATAGCAAGCTAATATCGCAGTAAGAGCTAAAACTAAAGCCACACCCAAAAAGGTAACTGCATCAGAAGGACTAATTCCATAAAGGAATTTCGACAACAACCGGGTTCCGATAAACGCAAGAACAAGACCGGATAACAAACCCACCATCGCAAGCGTCATTCCTTTTGTTAAAACCCAACGAAGAACTTCAGATGGCTGAGCGCCTAATGCAAGACGAATTCCGATCTCTCGTGTTCTAACGGCCACTGAATATCCGACAGTTCCATAAATTCCGAGTACAGCAAGCACGAATGCAATCAAACCAAAAATTCCAGAAAGCCAAGCAGCAACACGCGCAGGCAACATCGTAAAAGAAGTATGTTGTTCAAGAGTTCGAGCAAAAAATCCCTGAACAGCAGGATTCAAATTCCGAATTTCTTTCTGAACGATATCTATCAATCGTGCAGGATCACGGGAAGTGCTGACAAATATGCTCATCGCATCCTGATAGTGTTGAGCGAACGGCAAATATATATGCGGCTCAGGATCTTCTCCAAGCGTCCGATACTTTACATTGCGCGCGACTCCGATAATTGTTAATAACCGATTTCCATCTGCCAATCGAAATGACTGACCAATCGGACTTTGATCAGGCCAAAACTTTTTGACCATTGTTTCATTGACGATCACTACAAGTCGACTACTGTTTTCAATAGCAGTATCGAAATCCTGCCCACTGACCAGAGGAATGCCAAGTGTTTTGAAATATTCAGCACTAATGAAGTTGCTGGAAAGTTGGAAAACCGGTTGACCAGGAGCACTTTGCTGACCGTCGATTAAAACTCCTGTACGAGCCGTCGCAATATCCAACGGCGCAAGATCACCCAGCGAAACTGATTCTACGCTGGGAAGAGCTTTTATTTTTTCTACTATCGATTTGTAAAATAATTTTCCATTTTCGTCAGAAAGACGCGCTGTGTTTAGATCGATATCAACTGCCATGGCGCGTTCCGGACGGAAACCAGCATCCATTAAACGGGCGTTCCGCAAGCTTTGTAAAAATAGTGCAGCCCCGATCAGAAGAATCAGCGATGCAGCTACCTGCGAAATGACGAATCCCGATCTAAGACGCGAAGCTTCTTTTCCGGAAGTGGCTCTGCCTGGTTCGCTCTGCAGAGATGGAAGCAAATTCGCAGTTTTGATTTGCAACTGCGGCACCAGACCGAGCAAAACACCCATCAGCACAGCAAGACCCATTGAGAAAGCAAAAACGCGTGGATCAAAACCTAAATCGAATTCAATGGGGGCAGTCGGAACAGGATTTAAAGATGGAAGTATTGTGGAAATCCAAAGGGACAATATAAAGCCAGTAACACCTGCTAAAAGTGTAAGAATTAAATTTTCAATCAAGAATTGACGAAAGATAGAAAACCTTCCAGCACCGAGTGCAAATTTTACTGCAATTTCACGCCGTTTCCCTGCAGCAGAAATCAAAACAAGATTTGCTACATTCGCCACAGCCGTTAACAACACAAGACCGGAAATCGCAAGCATTAGAGAAAGAAAAATCGAAGCGCCTTTTCTTAAACTTCCATGCAGCAAAGTCGCAGGTACAAGCTCTGCTCCTGTTCTTTTCGATTCGGAACCTGGATAGGTTTGTTCGAGGCGCGATGCGATCGATGAAACGGCTGCATTCGCTTTTTCGGATGAAACTCCTTCGGTTAACCGTCCTATCATGTGAACTACGGGCATTGAACGTTCGTTTTGAATATTGGGACCTACCCACTGTACTTGCGTTATCGGAACCCAGACATCAATGATTGTTCCCGCAAATGTTCCGAAAAATGAGGCAGGCGCAACTCCGATTATTGTAAAGACTTCACCGTTCAAACGGACTTGCTTCCCAACAATCTGATAATCTGATGCGTATGAATTTTTCCATAATCGATGGCTGATAATTGCGGCGCGGGAAGAACCAACCATTTCTTCCGACGAACCAAAATTGCGACCAGGCGCTGCCTGAATTCCAAGAGCTGAAAAATAATTTGGTGTGACAGCTTCACCCAAGGTTTGAAGATTGAGATCTTCAGAATTAATACCTACAGCCACAAGAACCGTCGCAAGTGTGTCATCAAAAATATCTGAAGCAGTATCGAAATCCTTGTAATCTGGATACGAGATCCTCCGGACTGACCGCCCATCTTGCTTCATATATAGACGCATCAGCGTCTCTGGTTCATGTACAGGCAAGGGACGCAAAAGAATTGCATTTGCAAGATTGAAAATTGTTCCATTCACGGAGATTCCAACACCGAGCATCAACACAGCAAGAAATGCGAAACCCGGCTTTCGGAACAAACTACGAAATGCTTGTTTAATTTCGTTGCGGAGGTCCATTATTCATACCTCAAAGTTGTGGAAGGGTCGAGCTTGATTGCTCTCAAAGCCGGACCGACACTTGCTGCAATTGCTGTGGCTGTCAATAAAACACAAACTGCAATCAATGTAACTGGATCAGCCGTTTCAACACCATATAGCATTCTTTGAATTAATCGAGTCGCACCAAAAGAAAGAATTAAACCGAGCACAACTCCAAAAATTGCGAGTCGTATTGATTGTCCTGCAATTAACGTAACGATATCCCGTTTCTGCGCACCCAGTGCCATCCTCACTCCAAGTTCACTTGTTCGTTCACTTACAGTGAAGGAAATGAGTCCATATAAACCAAGTGAAGAAAGCAATAATGCTAGCCCTGCAAAAGAGCTGATTAAAATCAGATTGAATCTGCGATCTGCAATCGAAAGGGAAATCCAATCATCCATTGTTTTCAAATCCGTCAGAGGAATGGTTCGATCCAGAGATGCAAGCTCTTTGCGAACTGTCGCAGCGATTGATGCAGGTTGAAGCTGTGAGCGAACAACAACATTCATCCAGGTTTTCCAAAAGCGAGTTTCTTGAGTGAATGGTGTATAAAGCGCTGGAACTTCACCTTCATCTAATGACGAAGCATGCACATCCCCAACAATTCCGATGATGTTTAACCACTGAGCTTCATCGTCACGTGCCCATTTAACGCGTTTGCCAATTGGATTTTCATTTTGAAAATATGTGCGTGCCATCTTTTCATTGATGATGACTACAGGCAATCCTTTTAAATGATCCTGAGCGCTGAAATCACGACCTGCTTTAATTGGAACTTCTAATGTCCGAAAATATTCTGGAGTTATCGAACGATTGTAAATTTCCGGTTCCGTCCCGACCGCTTCAGCCGGACGGCCTTCAATAACAAAATTATGGAAGACTCCGCCAGGACCAAAAGGCAATTCACTTGTAAGCGCGGCAGATTCCACTCCTGGTATCGCACGAACGCGAGTAATGAATTGATCAAAAAGCATGGTTCGTTTTTCAACATCGCCATACGACTTCATATCCGGAGTTAAATTGAAAGTGATGAGATGATTTGAATCAAATCCAACTTCGACAGCCGTCAGGTTGTAAAAGCTACGAAGCAAAAGCCCGCTTCCAATCAGCAGAACGATCGCCAGCATGAGTTCGATAACGACCAATGCATTTCGGAAAGCGTGAGCGCCTTTTCTTCCTGCAATTCGATTTTCTTTCAAAGCCGTAAACGGATCAGCTTTTGAAGCTTGTAATGCGGGAACCATTCCAAAAATCAGGCCGGTCAAAATTGAAACTGCAGCGGTAAAAAGAAATACGCTTCGATCGATGTGGATATGTTCTACTTTCAGAAATGTTTCGGGGCTTAAACGAAGGATTACATCCGCGATCCAGATTGATAAGAAAATTCCAACAATTCCACCAGCAAGTGCAAGAACTAGATACTCAACAAGCAACTGACGGATAATTCTTTTTCGTCCAGCTCCCAGAGCGGCTCGAACCGCAAATTCTCGATTCCTTGCTGCTGAACGTGCCAGAAGCAATCCACCTACATTTGCTCCTGCGATCAGCAATACAAGTCCGACTGCTCCAAGAAGTAAAAACAAAGCGGGACGAACATTTCTTACCAAATGAGCTTGAAGGGGAATCAATGTCAGTTCAAGCCCAGTATTTTCCTCAGGATCCAGCCGCTGAAGCTCTTTTGCGATTGAATTAAATTCTGTTTGAGCTTTCGCTGGAGAAACTCCAGATTTTAATCTCATAAGACCGACTAAAGAATGCGCACCACGAGCTGCTGCTTCCTCAGGCGACTCAACTCTCATCGGAGCAAATATCTGCGCCTCTAATTTCGGAAGTTTGAAATCAGGCTCCAGGATACCCACAACTTCATAGGAAATTCCGCCAAATGGAATCACGCTCTCTAATGCATCGGGACGTGAGCCTAATCGTGTTTTCCAAAATTCATGACTGATAACAACGATGCGTGCAGCTCCCTTCTTATCGTCCGAAAGATTTATCAAACGGCCTTGAGCAGGTTTTGCTCCAAACAAACTAAACAAAGATCCAGTAACAAGTGCGCCTTGAAATCTTTCCGGCTCCGGACCAGACGTTAAATCAAATGATTGTTCCCTGTAGCCTCCGAGCTGATCGTAAGATTTGCTCCTTTCACCAATGTCCTGTAGATCAACGTACGAAGTTCCTGTTCTGTTGATCCGGAAAAGCTTTTCAGGTTGATTGTAAGGAAGCGGACGCAACATCAATTCATTAATCACACTAAAAATTGCTGTGTTTGCACCAATCCCAAGCGCTAGCGTCAAAATCGCAATGATGGAGAATCCTGGAGTTCTTCCAAGCATTCGAAATGCATAACTAAGATCTTGTCTTAAGAATTTCATTTTTCTTCCTCTACCTCTTGATTACTCATAACGGAGGGCGATCATTGGATCCACTTTCATGGCGCGGCGTGCAGGAATGTAACAAGCGATCAGCGATATTGCGATCATTAGCAAAGCGCCTAGAGAAAAAATCAGTGGATCCTGAGTGCTTACGTTATACAACAAGCTTGAAATTAAATGTGTCAGAGCTAGAGCGCCGGCAGTTCCAACTGAAATACCAATTAAGATTAAACGCATACCCTGACTCAAAATCATTTTTACAATTTCGTTACGTTGTGCTCCGAGTGAGATTCTTACTCCGATCTCGCGCGTACGTTGAGAAACAGAATAAGCAATGACACCATATAATCCGATCATTGCTAAAATGAATGCCATTCCTGCAAACAATGAAAGCAGAACAGTGTTGGAACGGGGCCGATGTAAAGATCGAGAAACGAGATCCTCAGCAGTTGCTAGGTATTTCGCAGGCAATGAAGGATCAACAGCCCATAGCTGACCTTTCAGCGATGAGATTATGTTTTCTGGCTCTCCTTGAGTTCTAACAATGATTGAAATCGCTCCCGAAGGATTTTGACTGAAAGGAACATAGATTTGAAAACGATCTTCGGAACTTAAGCTGAGCTGCTTAATCGAACTGACAACACCAACAATTTCGACCGTAACCGGTTTTCTTACTCCAACAATAATGCGCTGCCCAATCGCTCCTTTTTCCGGCCAAAATCTTTTTTCAAGCGCTTCGTTCACAATAGCAACTGGTGGTGCCTTTTGATGATCGCTTGATATGAAGGAACGTCCCTTTCGGATTGGAATTTGCATTGCTCTAAAGAAGTCTTCAGTCACACGTGTGTATGAAGCCAAAGGTTCTTCACCGATGCGAAATGGAGGTAATCCGTCCACGCGAAATCCTGTATCAATTAAATGCGGAATAGTATCAAAAGGCGCTGGACTTGCGATTGCAGCGGATTTTATTTCAGGAAGAGTACGAATCTTTTCCAATATTAATGAACTAAAGGCCCTCCGTGCATCAGGCTCTTGATATCGGGCTTGAGGAAGAAACACTTGAAGATTCAAAAGTTTCTCTGGAACAAAACCAGGATTTACCGCACGCAATTGTTCGAAACTGCGAATTAATAAACCAGCTCCAACGAGTAACACGAGTACGACTGCTATTTGAAGAGAGACCAGTAAATTGCGGAACCGGATTTGATTCCTGCCAGTGCCGCTGCCGAAAGTTCCTTCTTTAAGGAAGCGCGCGAGCTTGTGTTTAGAAACACTATAAGCAGGTGCCATTCCAAAAATGATTCCGGTTAGTGCGGATAAAAGAATAGAAAACACAAGCACAGTGCCATTCATTGTTACTTGATTGATTCGCGGTGTGTCTTCAGGGCTCAGAGCTACAAGTGCAGGAATTGCCCAAAGTGAAAATAGAATTCCGAGAAATCCTCCGATCAGTGCCATTAAAATTGTCTCAGTCAACAATTGGTGTCGAAGGCGAGCAGGGGATGCTCCCAGCGCAATTCGCACAGCAAACTCTCGCTCACGTGAGACTGTTGAAGCTAACATCAGGTTTGCGAGATTGGCACATGCTACGAGTAGAACAAAAATTACAGCGCCCCAAAAAATCAAAAGTGTAGGTTTGATAGGACCGGTCAGTTCTTCCGCAGTTGGAATGACTCTAATTTTTAGATTGGCATTATATTCAGGATATTGTTTGGCCAGAGAAGCTCCAATGCTATTAAAATCAGCTTGAGCTTGAACTTTTGTAACGCCCGGTTTCAGTTTTGCAATTACTGATAGATACGATGCACCGCGCTGCTGTTTTTGCTCAGGAGTAAAAACGAGAGGAGTCCATATCTCCACAAAAGAGGGTTCAGCAAATTTCTCTGGCATAACCCCAACCACTTCGTAAGGAATTCCGTTCAGGGGAATCGATTTGCCGATGATCGACGGATCCCCTCCAAACCAACGCTTCCAAAATGAATGCGTTAGGATTACTACTTCATGTTTTCCTAATAATTCTTCTTGACGAAGAAAAGTCCGCCCCATAAAAGGTTTAACATCCAGCACTTCAAAAAAACCATACGTCGAGCGGCACGCAGCAAGAGATTCAGGTTCATGAGCGCCTTTAACGTCATAGCTCCAGATTCCAAAGGCACTCATCGCTTGAAATGATTTGTTTTGTTCGCGTAAATCGAGAAAATCAGCAGGTGAAAATCCGCTTTGCTCATTTTGCGGAAATGAAGTTGTCACAGACATGATGGATTCGGGATTGGAATACGGAAGAGGGTGCAACAAAATCGCATTGACTAAACTGAAGATAGTAGTATTGATTCCAATTCCAACAGCCATGATCAGAATGACTGCAGCAGCCATTCCTTTGTTTTTTCTCAAAACGCGAATCGCATACTTCAGATCGGTCTTTAGATTTTCCATAATTCTGCTTTAGCTTCGGACGTCCGTGCTTGTTTCTCTCACCTTATTCATATCTCAGTGCGGTTACAGGATCGACATTTAGTGCGCGCCTTGCGGGTATGTAATTCGCAAGCAAAGCAACAATGATCATGAAAATTGGAATTGCAAAATATATTGCAGGATCACGCGGACTCACACCATAGAGCAACCCGGCAAGCATTCGGGACAATGCTGCTGATCCGGCTAAGCCCAAAATCAAACCGAGTACTACAGGAAGCATCCCCTGTTTTAAAACAGTAGAAAGCACATTATTTCTTGAAGCCCCGAACGCTACACGAATTCCGATTTCTCTCGTTCTCTGTGCAACCAGATAAGACATCACTCCATAAACACCAATAAGCGCAAGCATCAAAGCAATGATCGCGAAGATCGTAAGCAGCAGCATTGAGAACCGGCGTGGCTCAAGTGAAGTAGAAAGCATCTCTTCCATTGTTTGAATAAGATAAACAGGTTGATTTCGATCAACCTTCATGACCGCGCCGCGCACGGCTGAAATCAGATTTTGCGGATCTGATTTTGTTTTGACCAGAACAGTCATACGGCTGGAAATTTGAACCAAAAATTTACCGGGAATTTGTTCAAAGCAAAGATAGTATTGAGATTGAACCGGACCGGCTACATCTAACCCATAGTGCTTAACGTGACCCACGACTCCGATAATTTCAAATGGAGGAAGCTCGTCTGTTAAAACAAGACGCTTCCCAATCGGATCTTCCCCCTTAAAATGTTCCTTCGCTAGAGTTTCATCAATCACCGTTACCGGGGGACTATTGACTTGCTCCTGCTCATTAAAAAATCTGCCGCTGATTAAATTCAAACCCATTGTTTTCAAATAATCACGGCTTGTTAGATATAAAACTGCTTGAGGTTCCATCCCGGATGGAGGCTTAGGTCTGCCATCAACCAGAATGATTGACTCTGATGCACCATAAATCGGAAGCCCATTTGAAAAAGAAACTGATTCCACACCTGGAAGTTCGTATAATTTTTGCTTCAACTCCTGAAAAAAGTTCGCAATCTTCATATCTTGATATTTCTCATTCGATAAAGAGAGCTGAAGAGTCAAAACATTTTCAGGATTAAAACCTGGAGCGGCTGACTGAGTGGAGAGAAAACTCTTTACCAATAAACAAGCTCCTATTACAAGCACAACAGCGAGCGCGAATTCAGAGACAATCAAAAACTGGCGGGCTCTTTTGTTTGCAAGAGTACCTGTGTGATGACCTGATTCCTTCAGGGAATGGTTTAAATCAGGAGCCGAAGCTTTCCATGCAGGAATGGATCCAAACAACAAGCTGGTAAAAACAGAAAGTGACAGAGTATAAAAAAGGACAGTAGTACTCAGCCGGATTTCATCCAGTCTCGGAAGAGAATCAGGGCGGAGTGCAAGGAGAATATCGATGCCCCAGTATGCAATCAAAACACCGATCACTGATGCAGCAATCGACAATATAAAACCTTCAACCATCACCTGCTGAATCAAACGCAAGCGGCTTGCCCCTAGTGCTGCTTGAATTGCCATCTCCCGTTTCCGTTCTACTGCGCGCGCGAGCATCATATTTGCTACGTTTGCACAAGCGATGAACAAAACAAGAGATACAGCGCCCATGATAATCAGTAATGATGGACGAATGTCATTAATGACATCTTCACGCAACCCTCGAAAGATGATTGTTCTTTCAGCATTTGATTCAGGGTATTGTTTCGCTAGTCTTTTCCCGATCGCATCCAGATTTGCTTTCACCTGAGCTATCGTCGTTTCAGGTTTCATCCTTCCAATGACATAAATCCCAGGATGATTGCCCCGTCCCCAACGTTCATTGAAGAATTGCCCGATTGGAACAAACAAATCGGCTCCCGAACCAAATTCAAACTTCTCGGAAGAGACCCCGATAACCGTATAGCTTTTATCATTTAATAAAACTTGTTTTCCTAAGATCGCTATATCACTTCCAAAATGGTTTCTCCAAAGTGGATAGCTCAAAATCACAACTGGAGTTGCACCGGGTTGATCTTCTTCAGCATGAAAATTACGGCCCATCTGAAAAGGCACACCAAGAATTTTGAAGAAATCCGCTGAGACCATTCTTCCTTGCAACCGTTCAGGTTCACCGCGGCCTGTTAAGTTAAAACTATCGCGCCTGAAGGCAGCCATTGACTCAAAAACCTTGTTGTCGGAACGCCAATCAAGAAAATTTGGATACGCGACCGAAGTTTCCATTACTGGAGATTTTTCCCAAAGAATCAGAATTCTTTCAGGATCTTGATAGCGAAGAGGTTGAATCAGGATGGAATTAACAACTGTGAAAATCGCGGTATTCACTCCAATACCGATTGCTAGTGCAAAAAGCGCAAGCAGTGTGAAGCCAGGTTTTTTTAGAAAAGATCGAAATCCATATTTGAAATCTTTCAGAATTCCTGTCATAGCGATATTCCTCAATTTCTGCCGGCGACGCCGGCGCTACATTTCATTCGTATCGGAGAGCGTGCACTGGATCGATACGGGAAGCCTTGCGCGCGGGGAAATAGCACGCAAAGAATGCGACAGCTCCTAATAAAGCCGATACAATTAGCAGCGTTGCAGGATCTTTGGCACTGATGCCAAAGAGTAAAGTTGAAAGAACGCGAGTTAATGTCAGGGCTCCGATAATACCAACCGTAATTCCGGCAACCGCGAGAGCAAGGCCTTCTTTCACAAACAGGCGCGTTACATCAGTTGTTTGCGCACCGATTGCCATACGCAAACCAATTTCTCGTGTTCTTAATACAACTACATAAGAAATGACTCCATAGATTCCCACGGCTCCAAGTAATAAAGCGAGCGCAGCAAAAATGGAAATCAACAACATCGTGAATTTCTTTTCAGCCACTGACATGCCAACAATTTCTTCAAGGCTGCGTGTATCCCAGATTGGTAATTCTGGATCCATCGAACGCACTTCCTTTTGAACAACGGGAAAAATGGAATCGGAAGAATATGCGGTTCGTACGACAAATGACATCATATCGACGGAATGTTGAGCATGCGGAATGTATAATTCGGGTTCCGGTTCGGCGTTCAAGGCATCACTGCGAACATTTCCGACGATTCCAACGATGGTTCGCGGATGCGTCTCACCACCCACAAGGTTTACATGGATTCGAAGTTGACGTCCGACGGGATCCTCACCAGGCCAATACTTCTTCGCTGTAGCTTCATTGATTATTACGACTTCAGGCGCTGCAGCATCATCAGCCTGTTTAAAGAAGCGTCCGCGAATTAAGGGAATGTGGATCGTTCGAAAATAATCTGGTGTACAGATCCTTAATCGCGCTTCCGGTTCTTCAGCTTCATTGGCCGATCCGGTCCGCTCAAAGCTTGTTCCGGCTTGAAAAGTTGTCGTTAATGGAAGTCCGAAAATGGCGCCAACACTTTGTACGCCTGGTTTTGCCGCAATACGTCTATCCAATTCAGAAACGAATCCGGAAATCTTAGACACCTCAGGATACTTTGCCGCAGGCAATGCAACTGCGAAAGAGAAAACGTTTTCAGATTTGAATCCAGGATCGATTTTGTTCAATTCCATAAAACTGCGGATCAACAAGCCTGCGCCAATAAGTAGCATTAATGACAATGCAATTTCTCCAACGATCAATATTTTGCGAGTCTTATTGCCGGTGGAAGCGACGGAACGGCCTGAAGCTTTCAATCGTTCAGGCAAAGATCTCAACGCATGAAAGGCAGGTACGAGTCCAACAAGAATGGCAGTCGCTGCTGAACAAATGAATGTAAACGCAAGTACATTCAGATCAAGACGTGCTTCCTGCAATCGAGGTAGATCTGCGGGTCCACTGGAACGAAGAAGTTCCATAAACCATAACCCGATGACAATTCCTGCGGCACACGAGATCAACGCAAGCATCCCGCTTTCCGCAAGAAACTGGCGGATTAACCGGAATCTTCCGGCGCCTAATGCACTTCGTACCGCTACTTCATCCGTTCTGGAAGCGCTCTGCGCAAGCAACAGGTTTGCTACATTTGCACATGCAATTAAAAGTACAAAACCAACTGCTCCACACACAATCAAAAGAGCTTTCTTAACATTGCGAACCATAAATTCATGAAGAGGAATCACCCGGGAACTTATGTTTTGATTTGTGCGCGGAAACTCTTTGGAAATGCGGCTCGAAACAGCAAGAACCTTTGCATTTGCTTGACTCAAATTCAGGGTTGTTTTCAGTCTAGCGATTGCTTGAAGCCATCGTGCGCCACGCTGGCTTTGATCCATCTCATGCGGCGTAAAAACAAGTGGACGCCAAACTTGGGAATCTCGTGGAAAATCAAAGTTCTTCGGACCAACTCCAATGATTATGTATGGGTCTCCATCAAGAACAATTTTAGAACCAATTATTTTTGAGTCATTCGCAAATCGAGATTTCCATAATGCATCTGAAATAATGACGCCCTTTTCTGAATTCTCATTACAATCAGATGAAACAAAAGTCCGTCCTCCTGCGTTCCGCATCCCAAACACATTAAAAAAATCGCAGGTAACTGCAGTGCCGCGGATTCTTTCAGGATCACCTTTTCCAGTCAGGTTGTAACTTTGAGTAGTAAAAGCCGCCGCATGTTGAAACACTCCGGCTTGTCTCGTTAGTTCACTATAGTCAAGCGGCGAAAGTGCTGAAGGAAGACCTCTTCGCATGTGCTGCAAAAGCACAACACTATCAGGATCATTAAACGGTAGTGGTCGAAGTAGAACGCTATTAACTACGCTGAAAATTGCAGTGTTGGCGCCGATTCCAAGAGCAAGCGTTAAAACTGCGATTGCAGTAAATCCCGGACGCTTTGCTAGGATCCTCCACCCATAACGTAAATCCCGCCAGAAAGATTCCATAGATTCCCTTTCCCGCCGGAATGGCGGGGTTTAAACTGCTTCAGCAGTTTCTTCTACTACTCTTCCATCGAAAAGATGAATTGTTCTTTCAGCATATCTTGCAAAACGGGGATCATGAGTCACCATGCAAATCGTGGCACCACCCCGATGAAGATCGCGAAGCAAATCCATAACAGCTTCACCATTTTTGGAATCCAGGTTTCCTGTAGGTTCATCGGCCAGAAGGATAGAAGGTTTTCCAGCAAGCGCTCTTGCAACCGCAACACGCTGCTGCTGACCACCGGATAGCTGAGAAGGATAATGTTTTGTGCGATGGGACATCCCTACTTTTTCAAGTGCAGCTGTCACCATCTCCTTTCGTTGTGAAGAAGACAAGCCACGATATGTAAGAGGCAGTTCAACGTTTTCATACACGGTCAAATCACCGATCAGGTTGAACGCCTGGAAGATAAAACCAATTTCACGATTGCGTACTCTAGCGCGATCGGAAGGTGTGAGTTTATCAACAGAATTTTGGTTTAAGCGATACGTTCCATCGGATGGAGTGTCGAGAAGTCCAAGAATTGATAGCAGTGTGGATTTTCCGCAGCCTGATGGACCGGCTATTGAAATATACTGCCCTTTCTTAATTTCGAGATTGATACCCGAAAGGGCATGTGTCTCTACTTCATCGGTTACAAAAACTTTTGTGATTCCATCCAGGATAATCAGATTTTGATCAGACTGGTCCATTTCATACTCCTCTCAAGTGATTTAATTCAATCGAATATTGTCGAAGGAATCCCAGGCTGCCATGTCTGAAAGAACAACTTGATCTCCTGCCTGGAGGCCCCCCATAACTTCAATCGTGTTAACAGAGCTTCGTCCTAATTCAACTGTCGTTCGTGATGCAGTTTTTCCATCCGTCGAAAGTTTAAACAAGCCAACTTTTGTGTGTTCTTGACCTGATGCAGGACGTCCAACATATAAGACGTCTGTCAGGCGTTCAAGTTCGATCGTGCCATCAACTGTAAGATCGGGACGTGCACCTTTTGGTAGCGTACCTTCAAGGCTGACATCTACAGTAACGGTTCCATTTTGAACGGCAGGATCGATTCGAGAAACGCTTCCCGCGATCACGCCATTACGTGTATCAATCGATGCGATTTGTCCGATTAGAATGTCTTTCGCCTGCGTTTCTGCAATTCTTAATTCCGCTTTTAAATGTTCGGGTTGTGCAACTTTGGCGAGAGTTGCACCAGCCAGTATGCGCTGTCCGGCTTCAACAAGAAGTTGCTGCAATACTCCTTTTGAGCCTGCTTTTACTTTAAGTTGATCCATCTGTTGTCGCTTCAATTGATACAGCGCACGAACTTGATCTAGACGCGCTGCTTCTGCATTTAATTGTGCTTCCATCGATTCGGCATTTACTGACAATCTTTTCTTTTCAATTCCATACACAGTTGCAAGTTGTTCAGCTTTTGCTTTCGAAACTTTCAACGTAATGTCTGCCACAAGGCCATCACGCGCTAAAACTTCATCAGCTTCCGCTCTCAATTGTGCTTCAAGATAATCAGCTTTCACTTTTGCAGCAGCCGCTTCTTGATCCATTTTTAATGTTTCAAGTTTCGCTTTTTGGTTTATTAATTCTGCTTCCGCGGCACGTACTTTCAATTCCGCATCCTGAGTTTCTTGCGCCAATTCTTGATTGCCCAAAAGCATGATGACGGTATCGGCTTCTACCTGTTTACCGGGACGCATATAAATTTGTTCGACACGGCCATTCGAAGTTGCTGGAATCCATTGGAATTGTTCCGGAACAAGTGTTCCAGTACCGCGAACCTGGCGAAGCATCGAACCCCGTTTTACAGTGTCGATCCAAACTGTTTCACGTTCTACGGATGGTGCCGCCGGTTTCAACCGTGACAATCCAAGTGTGATTGCTGCAACAATGATTAGACCTGCAGCAGTCAATAAAATTCTGCGGACCTTTTTCTTTTTTATTACATCTTTACCGCGAGGTATATCCATGCTTCACTTTTCTCCAAGAACTAAACCCTATTGCACGCCGCATGCCATTTGGGAATGCGTTGATTTTCCGACGTGGAAAGGAATTTGCCTTGCCGAATTAGTGTCCGCTAATGGGACGCCTTTATCCGGTTTCGAACGTTGGAGGCCAGTCTGAGTTTGACGTTGCTGTTATCAAAAGCCTATCATATAGGTCAGAATTCTGGTTAACCAAAATGGAGTCCAACTATGAAAACGCTACCTGTTTCGGAAGTTAAAATGAAACTCAGTTCGTTAGTCGAAATAGTCCGATCGACTGATGAGGAAATTATGATTACCAAGAATGGAGCGCCTGTCGCCATTTTGATTAGCCCTGACGAGTTTGAGAATCTGAAAGAAACGATGGCAATTCGCGGGGATGACACCATGATGAAGGAAATCAAGAAAGGCTTGAACGAACTGAAATCCAGGAAAGCACGGTTCTATACTCTTGAGGAACTATTCAAGTAAGTCAGGTTCTCTGACAAGATGAAATACAGGCTCAGAATTCCCCATTCCGTTGCAGATCTAATTCGTAACTTGCATCCCCAAATTAAAAAAAAGATTAAATACTCTTTAAGAATGATTCTTGATGATCCCGATCAAGGGAAAGAACTCCGATTTGATCTTTCAGGGCTGCGAAGCTTCCGAGTTAGCAAGTTCCGCATCATCTATAGAATTGGTGATGATGCAATCGAAATTGTTGCGATCGGACCACGCCGACGTATTTATCTAGAAACATTACGTATTCTCAAAAAACAAAAGTAAGGCGAGTAAATTCATGCAATTATCAAAAGCATTGCGTAAATAAACGCTCCTAAGCAGAACGGCCAGAATTTTCCTTCACGGTCGTCCGGAAGTTCAGACTTGAGACTTGTGATTACCACACCGCCTGCCAGCACAGCGAAAAGGCGAGCAAATGTTAATTCAGAAAGAGGGACAGAAATTCCAATCAACCATCCAGTAAGAACACTAACGGCAAGGATCCAGTGGCCGGATCGATCGTACACCGGACCATGCTCTTCCCGCATCGAATGATCAACGATTAGAAAGTGAATGGCCATTGCAAGACAGTAGACAATCAGGGCTGCGGATCCACGCTCAGCGCGTTCAATCAGCAAATAGCCAATCATCGCACTGTATGCTGTGAAACCGGTAAGATGGAGCCAATAAATCGCATCGCTCCCTCCTTTCTCAATAACATCGCGACGTCGCTTCCGGGAACTCAAAACCATGTGCTCAAGTCCGTAAAGGATAATGAACGAAATCAGAGCCAGGATATAAATTCGATGTTCGGCGTAGGGAAGTTGATCGCCTCCAGCCGCTTTCAAGAAACTAAGGTGTTGTGCACCAAGTTCCGGTAGAACATCAAGGAAGATGTAAGCGACTGATACTCCAGCCGCGGCAGAAATTGTACGCCGGCGATTCCATATTCCTTTTTTTTCGTCATCCTGTTTGAAAAAGGTTGCCAGCGCATAGACCATCGCAAGAACCAGAGCGGCAACGAGCGATCCCAAGTTTTCCATTCTTCTTTCGGATGATGAACAAATTCTGTATTCACCCGTCAGTAATGACAATTGGACTTTCGTCCAAGTACAAGTGGATCGTTAATTCGATAGTTAAGAAAGGAATTTGAGGGAGACTATTCCGAGTAACCCTGGCGATAACGAAGTTTAATGTTGGGCTTTTTGGATACAACTTTGATTTTGTGATATCCCTCTTTTTTCTTTGCTGGAGGTGTATAACACAAAATGTATTGATGTTCGAAGTCTTTTAAAATCGTTTTGAATCCTGCCTGGAAATTTTGCGAATTGCTGATTGCTATCCCGCCTGTTTCATATGCAACTTGCTGTAATGATTCACGGTATTCTGGCGAGGAGCCTAACCCCTGAGTATCAAGAGTTGAAATCGTAACGTTCATACGATTCAACTTTCCGATACTTTTTTGCATTTCTTTACGGAAGTCGAAATTGAAATTTCGGTCCATTGTGAATTGCAGCATTTCTTCTTGTTCCACTTGACCGTCTGCAAGACCATCTACAATTTCAAAATATTGACGGCCCGGATCGGATGAAAATCCGCCGGACACATACAGCATGATCAAATGTCCGCCAAAATCCTGTGTAGACAAATGTGCAGCAAAACTTTCCAATGCATTTAATGTAAATTGACTTGTCGCACGATCTGAATCTGCAAAACGGCGTGCCGTTAAATAACCGTCGCGAAGTCCATCAATGGCATCGTCTCCGGCATTATCCATAATCCGGATAAGCTCCATCTTCCGAGTTTCCTCGACCGTATCACGTTTTGCATTTGCGGGTGCTTGATCGATTAATGCATTTAATCTTTTAAAGTCCTTTGTAAATGGAGCAATGATTCCAAGTTTTTGATTGGGCATCAGTCCCGCCAACATCACTTCTGCATTTCTTTTGGAAATGTCTGCTAGAAATTGTTTCAGGCCAGGTTTGATTGCTTGATATTCACGAGGCATTGTATTCAGAAGATCCAGATAGACAACGAAGCGTTCCGTTGCAACAGGATCCGTTTGAATTTGTTTTGAACCAGCTGCAGTTGTAGTCGCTTCGTCAATTTTTATTTCATCAAAACATGTGATTTGAACGGGCGTTCCGTCTTCATACACTTCAAAATCGTCCATGCTTAGAGACTCGATGGCATTTCCATCACCATCAACAGCCTTAAGCCAGACACTGACGTAGGTAACTGCTACTTCATATTCCTGTTGAGCGGGTACAGAAGCTGGAGCAAGAACAAGCAAACAAAGCAACACAAAAATCGCAATTTTGGAAATCATGATGTGTAAATTATACAAGAACTTTAGTGTTTTAGCCCCTGGCATTAGCCGGGGGCTACATTCTCATCTAATGTTTCTGGGTGCTCTGACGATGAAACTTCAGCCCCTGGAGAAAGGCTGGAACAGAGATATGAATATGCGTCCCGCCGTTCGGTTTGCTGAGGATTTTGAACTTTGCGCGGATTTTTGCTGCCCGCTCCTTCATGCTTGTCAGACCAAACCCGCCTTCTTTTTTAGGTGAAATATTCTGAATTTCAAAACCACGTCCATCGTCATGAATATCCAGATCAAATTTCAACATTCCGTATTTCAAATGGATCTTCAAGTTTTTGGCAGAAGAATGTTTTACAACATTGTTGCAGGCTTCGCGAACAATCCTGATCAGATTATCTTCGATTTGTGCCGATAGGGGTCTCCTGATTCCTGAGACATTAACAACAACATTCAAATCACTTCTTCCTGCTGCTTGTTGAGCAACATGCAATACAGCTTCGGGAAAGTTTGCTTTTTCAAGAGGCGAAGGCCGAAGTTCACGGACAAATCTTCTGGATTCGATTAATCCAGCCCGTGCCAATTCACGTGCACGATCGATTAGATCTTTGGTTTCTTCAGACGGATTTTGCATCGTCATTTCAGCGGCTTCGAGTTGCAGGACAACACCCGTAAAATCCTGCGTAAGAGTGTCATGAATTTCGCGTGAGATCCGATTACGTTCCTCCAACACCGCTGCGAATTGAGCGCGCATTTGGGCGATTCGCAAACGATATGCTCCTGCCGCAGCCGCAATGATGCCAGCAATACAAAGCGCATAAAACCATGACGTCTGATAAAAGTGTGGTTCCAGAACAAATGCAAATGACGCACCTGTCACATTCCAGATTCCGTCGTTATTGCAGGCGACAACTCTGAAATTGTAAGAACCTGGCGGGATGTTTGTATAAAATGCGATTCTCCGGGTATCAGCATCAATCCATTGCGCATCAAATCCTTCCAATTTGTATTGAAAACGCACCTTTTCTGGAACAAGGAAACTCAACCCTGTATATTGAAATTCCAGTTTGCCCTGCCCTGGATGGAAACGAACACTTTTTGATAGAGCCTCTTTATAGATTTCCCCATCGTATGTAATCTTTTCAATCTGAACCGGAGGAAGGAAACGATTCACAGGAAGTTTATCGGGATCGATTACAACGAGACCATTATTTGTTGGGAACCAGAGTTTTCCGATCCTATCTTTCCATCCGGATGGTTGAGAACCGCCATTACATTCATTCGTTTTCATTCCATCGCCGATGCCATAGGATTGCGAAGGAATGGAATCAATTCTTCCGCGAGCGAAATCGTTCAAATCGTTGACAGCCACGCGGAATATCCCGCGATTGCTTCCCATCCATAAATGCCCGTTAGAATCCGGAAGAATCTGAAAGACGGCATCATCAAACAGTCCATCTCTGCGCCTGAATCGCAACCACTCTCCATCTTTATATCGAATCAGTCCACTGCTTAAAGTTCCAAACCAGAGTACGCCTTCTGGATCTTCATAAATTGCAAGGATACGATTGTCAGGGAGTCCATCGCGGATCGTAAATGCTTTTATTTCACCATTCCGAATTCGCACCAGGCCTGCACTTTCAACACTGACCCATAGATTGCCTTTGCTATCTTCTTGAATGGAACGAATAAAATCTCCGATAAAACCATTTTTCGTTGTGTAGTGTGTGAATTTTCCATCATGAAAGCGATTGAGTCCGCCACCATTTGTTCCAATCCAGAGATTTCCGCGCGAGTCTTCATATATAGAGCGCACAAAATCGTTCGATAAACCATCCCTGGTTGAATAGGTGCGGAATTTTCCATCACGAAATGCGCTTAACCCTCCGCCACTGGTTCCAGCCCACAGCGTTCCTTGCTTATCCATCCAGATTGCTCGAACCGTATCGTGAGCAAGTCCATCACGGGTTGTATAAAGGGTTACTTTTCCATCTTTTAGACGATTCAACCCGCCACCGGCTGTTCCAATCCAGATCGCACCTTCGGGATCTCCATAAATACACCAGATGTCATCATCAGACATGCCCTGTCTTCTGGAATACGTAATAAACTTTCCATCTTTTAATCGACTTAATCCGCCACCAAACAAACCAATCCACAAACTCCCTTCCTGATCTTCATAGAGCGACCAGATGTTCGGGTTGGAAAGGCCGTCGTCAATTGAAAAAGATTCGAAAGCCGAATCTCGATAGCGGTTTAATCCTTTTTCAGTTCCGATCCATAATGAGCCGTTTTTATCTTTCAAAAGGCTTCGTACAAAATCGTTCGATAAACCTTGCTTTGTTGTGAAGGATTGAAAGCGTCCATCTTTCCACAACACAAGTCCGCCGCCATAAGTTCCAATCCAGAGACCGCCAGAACCATCATCAAGAAGTGCTCCGATAAAATTGTTTGAAAGTCCGTTGGATGAGTTAAATACTGTGAATTTACCGTTGCGCAACACATTGAGTCCGCCACCGTCAGTGCCAATCCACAAGTTCCCTTGCGAATCCTCTGTGATTGCACGAACGAAATTATGAGAGAGTCCGTGTTGCGTCGAATAGGATTTGAACTTGCCATCACGAAATTCATTTAATCCGCCGAGATCTGTTCCGATCCATAACGATCCAGCTCGATCTTCGTACAGACAGCGCACGTAAGAATCTGTCAGCCCATCACGTTGGGTGTATGTAACGAACCTTGAATCTTTATAACGCGTTAATCCTCCTCCACTGGTACCGATCCAGAGATTTCCCTGGCGGTCTTCAAGAAGTGAAAGGATGTAATGATTTTTCAGTTGAGGAGTGTTGCGCGTATCAAAAACAGTGAACCGGACTCCATCAAAACGAACCAGACCTTCCTGTGTGCCAAGCCAGATGTAACCATCGCGGGTTTGTACAAGCGCTTGAACGCTGTTTTGAGGCAGACCGTTCAGGGTTGTCCACACATCGTGAAGATATTGCGAAACGGCTTTTGAAGGATCCAGCGCTTCGCCGAAAGATGAAATTAGAACAATGATTAGAACCAGAAAGGGGCGCACACGCTCATTGTAACCGATGTAATTCCTCGCTGCGGATGCTCTGTGTACGTTGAATTTTTTCCTATTTCCGCATATTAATCTTGTCAGACCCTCAGGAGGGAAAGATGATGACACGTCTATTCATGGCTCTTTGTTTGGTTTTACTCGCAATGCCGTCATATGGGGCAGATCAACAGTTAGATAAGGAGCTGTTGAGCGCTGCATCGTCCGGACAACCCAATCGGGTTGATGAATTAATCAAGAAAGGTGCGGACGTTAATGCGGCAGATGAAAAAGGATTTACCCCGCTTCATAAAGCTGTTTATAACAAAAATCGCGCTGTAGTTGAGACTTTGCTCCGTGCAAAAGCCGATGTAAATCGTCAAGATGGTGAAGGTATGACTCCATTAATGCGCGCCGCAAACTCCGGATATGCAGAAATCACCCAGGATTTGCTTCGAGCGAATGCCAATGTAAATGTAAGAGAAAAATCGGGCAATTCGGCATTGCATAAAGCCGCGTGGCAAGGTTATTCCGATATCGTTCAAATGCTCATTCGTTCCGGAGCTGATGTAAATGCGAAAGATCAGGATGGCAATACTGCAATCAGTAACGCCGCCTTTAACGGCCATTCGCAGGTAATCGAATCGCTTGCGAAAGTTGATGCAGATATCAATGTCAGAGATAACGAAGGCTGGACGCCGCTAATGAAAGCTGCAAAAAATGGTCATATGGATGCAGTTCAGGTGTTAATTAACCTTGGTGCTGATCCAAATGTTGCCAATTCAGAAGGAAAAAGTGCAGTTCGTCTGGCGGTTGAAAACGGACATCACGAAATCGCGAGCTTTTTGAGAGGCCGTGGCGCACAATAGGTTACTTTGAATCTTTGCGGTGAAAAGGAGCGTGCGCGTGCAAGATTTCGGCTAAGGTTTCCGCTTCTCTCATTCGCGCAAAGCGGTCTCTTACGACCAGTACAATTTCACGGGCAATGGTTTGATCTTTAAACGAACGATACTTTAACAATCCACGCATCGTATCGCCGGATGTCACAGCCAGTTTTGGCATCAATGTGTAACCCATCCCCGCAGCAACTAATTGACGTAGAGTCTCTAAACTCATCGCATGAAATTGTCTGATGTTCCCGCGACGATTTGGCGGACAAATCTCGAGCGCTTGATCACGCAAACAATGACCATCTTCAAGCAATACCATTTCTTTCCCAACAAGATCCGTTCGTTTGAGCGGATCCTTCCGGCCTAACGGATGATCTTTTGGCACAGCCAACAAAAATGGCTCTTCGAAAAGCGAAAAGACTCGGAATCCGGATTCATCAAATGTCCGCGCAGCAACCACCATATCGAGGTTGCCGGCTTTTAGTTCTTCCAGCAAATTCTCAGTCAGCCCTTCCTGCAACACAACCTGCAATCGAGGAAATTTCTTCTTGAATAAAGGAAGAACAATCGGAATGTAATAAGGACCAAGAGTAGCGATTGCACCCAAACGTAAAATTCCTTCCGGCTCTTCAGTTCCATTTTGCGAAAGGGTTACAAGTTTTTGAGCTTCTTCAAGAACGACGCGCGCTTGATCCACCAGAAGCCTTCCACGATCTGTAATTGCTACTTTTCTGTTATTCCTTTCAAATACCGAAAAGCCAAGCTGATCCTCTAACTTTCGAATCTGGGCACTGAGAGCGGGCTGGCTGACATTGCAAGCTGCGGCTGCCTTTCCGAAATGTAAATGCTGCGCCACGGCGCTGATATATTCAAGATCCCTGAGAGTAATTGCCGAAAGATTCATAACTTTTACTTATCATTAAGATAACAATAATCACCTTGATAAATCAAGGCTAAAGCCCCATATTACATTTAGCATCTTGATAGATCGCGACAGGTATCGAAAACAAATTGTGTCGAGAAGCAAAAGAAAACCACAGAGACACAGAGAGCACGGAGATTTTAAGAAAAGAATTTAACTCCGTGTCCTCCGTGACTCCGTGGTTAATACAAAGTAATCCGGACTCTGGATGCGCTGCAAACTGACGAACTTTGCCCGTGCAATTGGGAAAAGGGTGAAGCGACGTTGCAAGTCTAACTTGGATTGGGCCGCGTTTTTCAACGCGGCTAGGATCCGGCCTAACATATATAAGGAGACAAGAAATTATTATGATTGAAGTATTGATTACATCATTTGATCCAGCAATCGAGTTGAAAGAAAGTACAATCGCAAAAGATATTCGGCTGAATTTCCGGCGAATAATGGAAGAGAGCACTTTAAGTCCTGAAGAGGCATACTGCACGCTTCTTGCAACAGCCACTGCAGTGGAATATCCGGTTTTACGTGAATTTGCAAAATCGCGTCTCGCAGATCTCGGAGTAAATCCTGAGCAGATCCGCGAAGCCGAAGAAAGCAGCGCGATTATGGCGATGTTAAATACGTATTACAAATTTCGTTACATGGTTGGCAAACATGATGAATATCAAACAGCCGGTTTGCGGATGACTTCACTTGCGCGTCCAGCACTAGGCAAGGAAAGATTTGAGATGCTGGCTTTCGCAGTATCTGTAATTAATGGATGCCAATCGTGTGTTATCTCACATGAAGAAGCACTGACAAAAGCAGGTGTAAGCGCAGATAAGATTCATGATCTTGCTCGTCTTGCTTCTGTCGTTAACGCATTAAAAAAATTGGGAACCACTTAAGCTTGCATGGAGGCAAAAATCATGGATATCAATATTGGAATTTCTGAACAAGACCGAAAAGAAATTGCGCACGGTCTGTCCAGACTTTTGGCGGATACATATACGTTGTATTTAAAGACTCATAATTTCCACTGGAATGTCACGGGTCCGATGTTTGAAACATTGCATTTGATGTTTGAAAGACAATACACAGAATTGGCTCAAGCCGTAGATTTAATCGCCGAAAGAATTCGAGCACTGGGGGTTTTTGCACCAGCTTCTTACAGCGATTTCGTAAAGCTTGCCACAGTGAAAGAGGAAACTGGCGTACCCGATGCTAAAGCTATGATCCGGCAGCTTGTTCAGGATCAGGAGGCTGTTGTCCGAACCGCACGTTCAGTATTCCCAGTCGTGGATCGCGCGCAGGATCAACCGACTAACGATTTGTTAACGCAAAGAATGCAGGTTCATGAAAAGTCTGCCTGGATGCTCCGTAGTCTACTAGAAGGCTAAGGTTTTCCTCGGCGTCTTTGCGGTGGAGCTCGTATTCGTGAGCTTTCTGGAAAATCATGCTATCGTAGAACTATTCCATGATTTCCCGGTTTTGCAGTCTCGTTTTTATATTGCTCGCTTTTGAAATACACGCTCAAACTTTCTACGAAAGACTAAACGTCGATCTTGTTAATGTTTATCTGACCGCAACGGATCAGAAAGGCCAGTTCATCACCGACTTAACGCCGCAAGATTTTATCTTGAAGGAAGATGGCGTTGAACAAGCGATTACTAACTTCGCAAACTTCTCACTTGAATCCAGCGATAAGTTAGGTGAAAAAAATGTTCCTCTCACGATTGCTTTTGTAATTGATTCCAGCAACAGCATGGCTGAAAAAATTTCCGGACACCAAAAGCTCGACATTGTAAAGAATGCGGCTTTCAGGTTGATTGATGAGCTAAAGCCTGAAGACAAGACGATGTTAGTTGCTTTTAATGAATTCGCAGATGAAGTGACGCCTCTTACATCAGACATAAAAGCATTTAGAGAAGATTTACTTTTTGAAGAAGTAAAAGGCGGCGGAACGGCGTTATTAGATTCGATTTATTTTGCAATGGACAAAATCAAGCATGAATGGGGCCGAAAAGTAATTGTCGTTTGTTCGGATGGTGAAGATACAGCAAGCAAGTTGAGACTGGATGAAGTGTTATCAAATCTGGTGGCATCCGATGTGACTGTGCTTTCATTTGGAACAATGTCACTGAGTTCCGAGTCTATGCGCGGCAGATATATTCTTCAAAAGATCGCCGAAGCAAGCGGTGGTTACGCCTTTTTTCCGACAAGTTTGAAATCACTGGAAGGAATTATGGAGCAACTGCGGAAAGGCATGAGGAGTCAGTACTCATTAGGATACAAAGTACCGCGAGAAAAATTGGACGGCGGCTGGCACAAGATACAAATCCTTTGCAAACGAAACAATATCAAAGTCCGTCACCGCGAAGGATACTTTGCCCAAGAGAAGATAGAGGATAGAAGATAGAGGATAGCCAAGAGCTCGCTATCCTCCATCCTCAATTCTCTATCTTCTTTTTCTTACCTCTTTCGCATCGCTAGTCTATGTTCACGCCGTTTTTGAGCTTCGGCGTATCGCCTCTTTTCTTCATCGGTTTCAGGGACAATGGGCGGAACAGGCACCGGTTTTCCGGATGCATCAATCGCAACGTAAGTGAGATAGGCACTGCTTGTATGCCGCTGTTCGCCGGTCAACGGGTTTTCAGCCATTGCTTTGACCCCAACCTCCATCGATGTCGTGGCAACGAAATTCACAGAAGCCTGCAAAATCAGAATTTCCCCGACAAAGACCGGATGTTTAAAATCCAGTGAATCCATGGACGCTGTAACGACGGCATTTCGAGCATGACGCATCGCTGAAATAGCACCCACAATATCCATTAACTGCATCACGCGTCCGCCAAAAATGTTACCCAGCGGATTGGCATCATTCGGAAATACATGCTCAATCATCTCAACATGGGAGTTTTTTACTGTTTTCATATTCGGCATAATTCCTTTGCTCTCTACGATTAACGGGAAAAACCCTTTGCTATAAATTGATCAAGATATTATATTAGTGCTGTAATGAACGGTCAAAATCGTCCGCCAAACAAGGACAATCGATTCCAACAAATCTTCAGGAACTCTTTTTTCCCTGCAATTTTTGTCGTAATCATGCTCTATTTCTTGTTTTCTTCTTTTTCGCCAACAGGAAATGAGCTTGAATATTCCAAATTCAAATCATATGTCAAAGACAACAAGATCAACTCCGTAACAGTTTCCAAAAACCTGATTGAAGGCGAATACAACGATGACGAAGGGAAAAAAGTCAGGTTTACAACGACGCGAGTCGAAGATCCAAAAATAATTGAGTTCCTTGAACAAAACGGCGTTGAGTATAAAGGCGAAAATCGAAATTTCGGCATCACGCAATTCTTATTTACCTGGGTTTTGCCTTTTGTATTGTTGTTTGTTTTCTGGAGTTACATCCTTCGGCGAGTTGGCGGCGCAGGAGAGCAAGTCATTTCATTTGGTAAAAATCGCGCGAAGCTGTACAACGAAGTTGAAGAGAAAACAACATTCGCTGATGTTGCAGGCTGCGAAGAAGCCAAAATTGAGATGATCGAATTAGTGGAATTTTTAAAGAATCCAGGAAAGTTTCAGAAACTTGGCGGAAAGCTTCCAAAAGGAGTTTTATTAGTTGGACCTCCCGGCACGGGAAAGACATTGTTAGCGCGGGCCACTGCAGGCGAAGCGAATGTTCCGTTCTTGAGTTTAAGTGGTTCCGATTTTGTTGAAATGTTTGTTGGCGTTGGTGCTGCGCGCGTACGCGACCTTTTCGATCGTGCTCAGAAAAAAGCGCCATGCATCATCTTTATTGATGAAATTGATGCAATCGGACGTCACCGCGGTGCAGGTGGAATGATCGGCGCACATGATGAACGGGAACAAACTTTAAATCAATTGCTTTCTGAAATGGATGGTTTTGATTCGCACAAAGGTGTCATCATCATTGCAGCAACAAACCGTCCCGATGTTTTAGATACAGCACTTCTTCGTCCTGGACGATTTGATCGTCAAATTGTTGTTGATGCGCCCGACTTAAAAGAACGTCTTGCAATATTGAAAGTGCATACGCGCAAACTGAAGCTGGCACCACATGTGAATCTGGACATTATTGCGCAACGGACTCCTGGATTTGTGGGTGCAGATCTTGCGAATATCTGCAATGAAGCTGCGCTTCTTGCGGCACGACGCAACAAAGAAGTGGTTGATACCATTGATCTGGAAGATGCAATCGATCGCATTCTCGCAGGACCTGAAAAGAAAAATCGCCTTATTAATGTGCATGAAAAACGGATCGTTGCGGTTCATGAATCCGGACATGCTTTGATGGCGTTATTACTTCCGGGTACCGATCCGGTGACGCGTGTATCGATTATTCCACGTGGATATGCAGCACTCGGATATACCTTACAAACTCCAACTGAAGATCGTTATCTGATTACACGATCGGAATTGACAAACCGGATCAAAGTCATGCTTGGTGGAAGAGCGGCGGAAGAGATTGTTTTCACTGAAATCTCTACCGGCGCACAAAACGATCTTCAAAAAGCAACCGAATATGCCAGAAGCATGGTTATTGAATATGGCATGACCGACAGACTCGGCCTTATCAGTATTCCCGATACAGAATCAGGACCTTTCTTGAGAAGAAGGGGTGGTTTCGGAACCGGCTCTTCCGTTTCAGATGAGACTGGAAGAGAAATAGAAATCGAGATTAAGAATATTCTTGATGACCTTTATCAGCAGGTTGCAGGCACATTGAGAGAAAATATTTCAAAGCTTGAAATGCTTTCCGGCGCGCTGCTTGAGAAAGAAACTCTTGAAAAAGATGAGCTGCTCAAGATCGTTGAAGAACTTGATATCCCCGCCGCCGACTACCCAACATCGCTGTTGTTCAGTAGCAGTTTCAACACAAAGGCACTGAGACACCAAGTTTCACTAACACATTAAATTATTTATTTGTGAAACTTAGTGCTTTTGTGGCTTCGTGTTGAAGAGTCTATTAAAATCCCGGAGCAGGCCAATGCAACGCTTGCAGCCCCCGCGATTAAAATCAACCCTTGCCGTGGAAATACCACGGAGTCACGGAGACTCCGTGGTTTCGATTGTTATGCCTTAATAAATTTTGATTCGAGTCTGATCCGAAGTGCATCAACATCTCTGGAAGTGACAACAGCACTATCAATCTCCATCGCTGGTTCGCCAGCAGGTCCAGTGGCACCGCCGCTTGCTTTCGTTTCATTGATAGGACCACCACTGCCATCTTGAGATTCGGGATTGGGTTCGCCTTTTGAATTTTTTCTCGTTGCAATACCGATCAGCATTTCAGGCGTTATGATTGTTGGCCCGCCCGTATCTGCTGCATCCGGATTCGGAGTTCCATTCGTATCGATACCGCCACGATTATTTACATGATCTTCGTAGCTTCCAGTTCCTAAAACGTCTTTCAGGAAAGTTACACCGTTCCACATATTCGTACCTGTTTCAGGATCAGGCGGAGTAGGCGGCAGCGGAATCGGTTGTTGTCTGCCAGACGCCTGTCCTAGGAAGAAATTGATAATGATATCTTTCAAACTCGGACTCTCCACTGTATTTCCATCTTTGCTTCCTTCTGTTTTCGGATCCTCGCTGACAAGTGATCCGCCAACCATTCTCAGATCGCCAAGTTTGCCTCCAGTTAGCTCAGTAGCTCGATCCCGAGCCTGTCCATCGGCAATACCTCGAATTCCATCGACAACACTTTGTGCTGATCCGGAACTAATTCCGATGCCGATCAAACGCTCGAGTTGACTGGTCGTTATTTCTGGAACGATCGATTTCAGTTGCTCTTTCAGATTTTGAAGCCTGTTTAAATCAAGATTCTGACCGATCTGATTATCAATGCGGACCCGAGTCAGGTTCTCCTGCGCCGCATTACTGAGTTTCGCAGATTCCGATTTGGCTGCGTTGTCTAACTTCGATTCAGGTTTTTTGGGTTGCGACAAATCCGGAGTCTCTCCAATGGAATCAGGAAGTTTATCCGATTTGTCATCTGCTTTTTTTAAGTCTTTTACCATGTTCAGGTACTGAATATTGTTGGCGATCTTCATTTGCTTTTCTCCTATGGGTCATTAACCCGCAAAGGGCTTTTGCAACCGTTATGCCAATTGAATGGAGTAAACTTGTCGACGATGCCAGTTAATCTCTGATATGAAAATTGGCAACGGACGTTGCGTGAATCAAGCAACTTTTATCCCTTGAATTCAAATTGACACTGCGACACTAATTCATATTTTTCAGACAGGAGGCTATCGCGCATGAAGCTCAAAATGGTGTTAACGATATCAGCGATTTACCTGGGTATACTCGGCATCGGGTTCATGTTAGTTCCACAGAAGATAGGCATTGACGCCGTTCCAGCGGATGCCTCTCCCGCACTGATCGCCTATCTCCGGATTTTCGGTGGGCCGGTTTTTGGAATCGCAGTTTTGAACTGGTTGACTCGGAATGCGGAGCCTTCAGCGACGCTTAATGCCGTTGTCATTGGCAATATCATTGGCTTTGGTTGTGTAACTGCCATGGATATTTGGGGAGTGTTCAGTGGCAGCGGACGCCCCGCAATGAAACTATTCCTTGTGATTCACACGTTTATGACGATTGCCTTCATCATGACGCGGCGGTCTATTCGTAGTGCAGTGCGGTAACTAATTCGGTCTTGGCTGCACGTTTTGCAGGCAAATAAGTAGCAATCAGCACTGCGCAAGAAATCAGCAAAACCGAAACTACAGGAGCGTAGAACTCCATTGGTCCAACCTGAAAAAGCATATTGCGAAAGAAATGAGTCAGGAAACCAGAAATGATAATCCCTGGCACAACGCCAGCTAAAAGCCGGACAATTCCTTCTTTAAACATCATCCGTTGGATTTCTCGATTGTTTGCACCTAATGCCATACGGATACCTATTTCGCGTGTTCGCTGCAGAACCGAATATTGAACGACTGAAAAAATTCCGCTACACGCCAGAAGAACCGCAAGCAGAGCAAATGCACTCAAGAGAGATGTGGAAAATCGCGAACGCTCAGTAGCTTCATGAAAAATTCCTTCGAGTGTTGCGATATCGAAAATGGGTTGATTTCGGTCCAATTCACGGAGTCGTGTGCGAATCATAGGAAGAATGCCATGAACTTCAGGATCCGTTTGAATCACCACAGTCATCCAGCTTAAAAAGGCAAAAGTTTTTTGTGAATGAGGTTGATAGAGTGCAGGGCCTTCATCTTCCTCTGCTCCCATATGCTTAACGTCTCCAACAACTCCGGCGATTTTGAGCCATCGATCTTCTTCAGCGAACCGCAAACTTTGTCCAACTGCATCTTCACCAGGCCAGAACGCATCGGCTGCAGCCTGGTTGATCCACACAACGGGCGGATTCGTAGACACATTTCCTTCAGGAGCTATTCCGCGTAGAACGGAAATGCCCATCAGGTGAAAGTAGTTTCCTGAAAAAGTGCGATACGCAATTTCCATTTCTTCACCTTTTCGCGCCAATGGCTTTCCTTTCAAATGAATGGGAAATAGCATCCGATTTTTACGTAACGGAAGATCCTGAATCGCTGCTGCATTTTTGATTCCAGGAATCGCAATCAGTTTTTCCAAAAGAGTCTGAAAGAAGACTGCGTGTTGCTCGTTGTCAGGATAACGCTTAGTGGGAAGCCAAACACGAAAAGTCGTACGATTCTTAACTTGGAATCCTAGATCAACACGATTGAGGTTATACATGCTTTTAACAAACAAGAGTGATCCTGTGAGCAAAATGATCGCTAATGCTATTTGAAAACCGACAAAGGCACTGCGAAACTTTTTTACCTTTCCGGATTCGGTTGTTCTTCCGCCTGATTCCAGTGCAGAGCGCAAATCTCCATCAAATCCGAAAAGTGCTGGAACAAGACTGAAAAGAAGTCCTGCCAGCAATGAGATTCCTGTTGTAAAAGCGAGAACGGTTCCGTCAACGCGAGTTTCGCCGATCCGTGGAATCTCTAATGGAATCAGTGCAACGATCGAATCAATCGAAACAGAAGCCAGAACGAATGACAAAACGCCTGCTGTTAATGAAAGGACTAAACCTTCGAGCAACATCAGGCGGATCAAATCACCCTTGCTGGCTCCAAGAGCCGCACGAATTGCAAATTCTTTTCTTCTGGATGTAGCGCGAGCTAGCAAAAGGTTTGCGGCGTTGGAGCAGGAAATTAGTAGCACCATCCCCACGGCACCGAATAGAATCAAAAGCAACGGACGCGTGTTGCCTACCTGATGCTCGTGCATCGGGATGACTTGGACGCTCCAATTTTTGTTCGTATCGGGATACTGTTTTTCCAATTGTGAAGCAATATTTTTTAACTCTGATTTTGCCTGATCGACACTGACATGCGGTTTGAGTCTTCCAATTACACGAAGATAATTTCCAGTGCGTACAGTCAGTTCTTCAGGTGCAAATCGATATGGAAGCCATATTTGAACATCGGAATCGGGATAAGAAAAATTCTGAGGCATGACGCCATGGACTGGAAATTTTGTTCCATTCAAGAGAACGCTCTTGTTCAAGACTTCAGGATCACCTCCGAAGTGCCTGATCCAAAATCCATGGCTCAATACAACTAACTTTAGATCTTGATCGATTTGCGATTGAGTAAACGTGTTGCCCAAAAGCGGCGGAACTTGAAGAACTTCAAAAAAATCTCCATTCACAAGCCCTACCGAAATTCGCTCCGGTTCGCCGGTTCCAGTTAAATTAGAATTCCATTTCAAATACGCAGCAATTTTCTGGAATGTCTTGCTTCGGGTTTGCCAGTCTAGATAATTCGCAGGGTTCACAATGCCTTCGAATTTGCCTTCTTTTAAGTTCTCTTCCCAGAGCGTCATTAATCGATCTGGTTCCGGATAAGCAAGTGGACGAATCAGTACAGTATTCAAAATTGTAAAAGCAACGGTATTCAAAACAATTCCGGCGCCAAGCAAAAGTATGACCGCTGCGCTGAAGCCCGGCTGTCGAAGGATCGAACGCAAGACAAATCTCCAGCTTGAAATCATGTTCAGTTACCGTTGCAAATCGTTTGCCATCCATTTAGCGTCGAGCTCAAACATCTGAGGCGTTGAAAAATGCTCGCTTTTGGGATGTAAAAATTTCAAAAATGGACAAATCACTTCGCAGATCGCAACTGGAATTAGGGTATCTGCACGTTTGACAAAATTGCTTACCTCTTTGCCAACTGAATCTCCGACCAAGATTCGATGGAAGGAAGAAGATCCAACAGCTTGGGAGTAAGAATGGCCAGGATGTAGAAATTTCAAATGGACAAAATGAAGATACTTATTGCAGCAAAGCAGAAGCTCTAACCGCAAAGATGCAAAGTACGTTCTATTTTTTAAAGAGGGCGTCAAAGGCTCTGCGTGCATCTTGTGGTGTAGCATTTGATTCAAATGTACGCTCCACAAACACTGCAGGGCTAAAGAACGTGCAATCATTCCGAATATCTTTTGGCGCAACTCGAGCTAGGATTGGTTTTGAACATTCCCAACGCGAACTTGTGCTAAAGAAAGCGCAATTTGTGCAAGTGTGAAAATCGTTTGTACAACTTTCACATTTTGCATCTAATGCAACTTCACCCATGAGATTCATTGTCTTACCGCAGCGAGCACAACGGATCCCGCTTCGCGCAGTTCCGCCATTTCGCATGCCGTAGTGTCGAATCCCTTTCTCCTTTTCCGGTCTTCTTGAACTTTCTTTTTTGCCGGCGTCGGAAGAGTCCTCCATGTAGCCCTTTTGCTTATACTTTCTTTCCATAATCCTTCCTGTAGGATTTCGTTTACAGTTCCCCCACCCGCTTTTAAGAGGATAGCGGATTTATTAGCAGCTCACTAAGGCGTGTAACCCTTATGCTAGTCAATTCCCTGGTAAGGGTCAAGCGTTTTAACTCACATATAAAATGTATTAGAATAAAAAATAAAGAAATGCAACAGATTTCAGAGCCAAAAATTCTGATTCTGGACGATGATCCAACAGTAACAGAATTGCTGACTGACATCCTTGAAAACGAAGGATACAGAGTCGGAGCCTTCAACTCTCCCAAAGACGTTCTATATCTTGCGCGACAATTCTTACCTGATGTAATGCTGCTTGATATTATGATGCCTGAAATTGATGGCTATGATGTTTGTGAATTTTTCAAAAGGGATCCTGAACTTCGCTTTACTCGAATCATTGTTCTGACTGCGCGAGATGACAAAGAATCACGGATTCGCTGTTATCGATCCGGCGCCGATATTGTCGTTCCAAAACCATTTGAGCTTGATGAGCTGCGTGAAATTCTTCGCACAAGTATTGAAAGTAAACGTGCCTATGAACAACTTCTGGGAGATTATCGCAGCCAATCGATTCTGGATTCAGCTTCAGATTGTTATAACTGGAAGTACATGGAGAGCCGAATCTCAGAAGAATTAAAACGTGTTGAACGCGTTAGTCGTCCGTTTTCTCTTTTGCGTGTGGATATCGAAGACTTCAACATGGTCAACATGAGATATGGGTTGTTGTTCGGAAATGAAGTCTTGAAAAGTATTGGTGAGGCAATCAGCCAGGCAATTCGGGAATCGGATTTATTGGGACGATACCAGAGCAATTCTTTTATTCTTCTTCTTCCTGAAACTCCCGAAATTGGTGCCCGTACTGCGGTTGTGCGAATTCAAGAAATCATTTCTTCATTAATTTTTGTGAAGAAGAAAAAATTCAGCTTACGTGGAATCGCTGTCAGTTGTACGATTGAAAAAAGGACGCCATTGGAAGAAGTTATTTCCTGCCTTGATGATGAAATGAGGAAAGCAACTCAACCGCCAAGTCGCCAGGACGCCAAGCCGTAATTATTCTTCCTGGAAGTTGCCGGAGCGCGCGGCGGCTACTGCTGCGGTGAACAATCCGATAACTACTGCAAAAACTAAAATTCCAAATAGAGTGATCCATCCGCCCTGATCTGCGGGAGCAAGGATCTTGAAAAATTGCGTCTTCACATCGAAACCAATTTCCGGTTTGGCGCGCATGATTTTGATTGCAGCAAGTACAGCCATCAAAGATGTGGCAAAAATGAATCCCAGGATTGTTCCGATAATTCCGCGTACCAACAACGCAAAACGGCTCAACGGTTTGCGTTCTAACTTTTCAACTACAAATTCAGGCTCTTTCACACCTATTGGAACAAAACGGGACAAAAGAAATAATCCCGGAATTCCCAAAATCATTGTAAGCCAAAAAAATGCATTCCATCCTGCAGCATCTACTAAGACGCCACTGATGGGTCCTGCAACGACCCTCGGCAAACTGAAAAGACTTGAAAAGAGAGCATATTGTGTTGCGGAAAATCGTTTTTGAGTCATTCGGATTAAGAGCACCGAAAAAGCTCCGGTCCCAAGACCTTGAGTAAAACTTTCAAATCCCATTGCGGAATACATCAGCGGTACATTTAATTCAGAGTTTGCAACAAAAATGTATCCAATGTTGGAAACGATTTGAATGAGTCCGAAAAGCCATAATGAATGACCCAGTCCAAGAATCGTAGTTAATGAACCACCCAAAAATGCACCGCCTAGAGTTGTAAACAGTCCAACTGTTGTTAATCCAACACCGCGATGAATTTCGTTGTAACCCATATCGATTAAAAAGGGTCTCAGCAGTGCGGTCGCAAGATTATCTGCAAATTTGTAAAACACAACGAAAGCAAGAATTTCAAGCGCACGATGCCGCGATAAAAATCCAAGAAATGGAAGCCATACTGCATCTCTTAGAGTTGCAGGAGGTTTTTGCTTTACGTCTGGTTCTGGCGCTTTAATCGTTACCAGAAGCAAAGGCAGATAAAGAAGAGCCAATCCACCAACAACAAGTTTCCATGAGATTAATGCACCCAGTGTGATTGTGAGTCCACCTGCTACATACATCGCTGCGCGGTACATAGCGATACGTGCACCGACTGCCACGCCTTGTTCTTCGGGACGCAAAACATCGACCGTGTATGCGTCGATTGCCACATCCTGAGTAGCTGAAGCGAATGCGATCGCTAATGCGAGTGCTCCAATCACCCACGGAGTGTCTGGATTTCCTCCCACGCCCGCAAGAACAAGCATCAGGACAAATAAAACGATCTGCGATATTGCAGCCCAGCCACGCCGCCTTCCAAGCCACGGTGGAACATAGCGATCCATTAATGGAGACCAAAGGAATTTAAAGGTCCATGGCGCTTGTGCCAGCGTCATCAATCCGACAACCCGAATATCTACGCCATTGCTCCGGAGCCAATCTGGAATTGAAATCCAAACGAGTCCCAAAGGCAGTCCGGATGAAAAGGAAAGTAACGTGACAGACGCTGTACGCCATGAACGTAAAGCCTGGAGAAGACTTTTTAGATTGGAAGTCTTTTTCGGTGCGTCAGTCGGCAATCATTCTCCAGTACTTCTCCCCTGCTCCCCGCACCTCTGCTCCCCTGCATACGCCTCAAAAGAGGTCTGTGGTTAATTCACAGCTTGTGGAATCTTCATGTCCTTCATAGCGATATCTTTCGTATGAGTTGCGATCATCCAGTTGTGACCATCCGGATCGACGATCAATGAACATCGATCTCCCCAGAACATATCTGTTGGAGGTTGTGCAATATTTCCACCATTCAGTCTCGCAAGATCAGCAACTGCATCAACATCTGCAACATAAACATACAGAGTTACCGGACTGCTGGTCTGCGGTGCAATCGCACCCCGATTCTCATTTTCAGGATTGAACATGATTAACGACTCGCGATATGTCATCTCAGCATGCAGGATTGAACCATTACGATCTTTCATGATGCCTCGAACCTTGAATCCGAAAACGGTTTGACAAAAATCGAGAGCAGCCTCTACATCACGCACAATTAAAAGGGCACTAACCGGATTTGAACCGGCTGAAATCCACCTGGGCCGTGACCCATCTGCAGATTGAGGTTTAGATTGGCGCACACTCTTTTTTGGAGTTGTACTCTTTTTTGGAGCCGCACGCTTTGCAATTTTCTTCGATTTTTTTGCCGGCGCTTTCTTGGATTTCGATTTTTTCTTTGCCATAACAAATGTCTCCGTTAGAGTTAGATTTCAGTTTCGAACGAATAGCGGTGATTATCCTCTTCTGCCGACTCAATCAGAGGACGCGGTTTATCCTCATCCATTTGAACAATAATTGCAGTGATATTGTCCTGTCCTCCGTGCGCGCGAGCAGCCGCAATTAATTCACGACACGCATCATCCGGATTGGGATTTGCACGAAAAATGTCGTTCATTTCCTCCATTGAAAGCATAGCCCACAATCCATCACTACAGAGTAAAATCTTTTCCTCAACCTTTACAGGAAAACGGGTCAGATTCGCTTCGACGGTCGGTTTACTCCCAATCGATTTTGTTAAAACATTTTTTAAATGATGAGAACGTGCCTTTTCAGGCAGCAAATAACCACGCTTTACCAGTACAGCTACCGGTGTATCATCGACTGTCATTTGATGCAGACTATTCTCACTGAAAAGATAAGCTCTGGAATCACCTGCATGAGCTACGAGAAAATTTCCATTTTGAAAGACTGCTGCTATGGCCGAACAGGCAATACCTGCTAATTCTTCAGATTCCTGAGAACGTTTGTAAATCTCTTCAGCTGCTTCACGGAACGAATCAAATATAGTGTCAGTTAATTCGTGTTCTTTAAGGCCGAGATCTACGGCAAGTGTAAGTTCAGTTGAAATAACATCGACTGCAGCTTCTGAAGCTACTTCTCCGGCTAATTGGCTGCCGATACCGTCGGCAATAATAAAGATGCCACGATCTGGATCGCACCAGAATGCATCTTCATTCTTGCTTCGGATTAATCCAACATCTGAAAGAGCTGCCGCTCGCATTTCCTCAGGCTTTTTGTCGTCTTATTGTACCATCAAAATCTCAACTTTGTCGCCGAGCTTCCATAAATCGCTAAAACCATCGCCATAAAGTAAGATGGAGAAGTCTAATCAATAGGTTTATATTATTGTGGGCGTATGAAAACGATTCTTGTATTTGTTCTGGCGCTCTGCATTGCAGTTCCGCATTTATATGCTGATGAACCCCCTGCTCCAAAGGTAGAGACTCCCAAGGATTTTGATAAGGGATTCAAGGTAGCTATTGAAATCATCAAGGAACTCGGTGCAGAAGAGGACCAGGAAAAAGTTCGACGAGTCAACGAGATTGGGTACCGCGTAGCTCAAAGATCCGATCCAAACGCGACAAACTATTCATTCCGCGTTGTAAAAATGGAAGAGCCGAATGCTTTTGCACTTCCAGGCGGGTTCATTTTTGTTACAACAGGGATGCTGGATCTAGATCTGACTGATGATGAGCTTGCGGCTCTTCTGGGGCATGAAATTACACATGTCCGCAATGAACATAGCCGCAAAATGAGCAAACGTCAGACAATCATGAACCTGCTCTATCAAGCTCTTGTGATCGGGATTGCATTCGGTCTAAAAGATGATGGTTCGTATTATGATCCGGTCACTGGCTATGAACGCCGTTCCAAGAAATCAGAAGTACTTCAGGGAAGTGCCGCTTTTGGAATGATCTTTCAGGAGATGTTGTTACGCGGGTTTAGCAGAGAACTTGAATTGGAAGCGGATCATGAAGGCATGATTGCGGCTTCGCGTGCCGGATTTTCGCCTGAAGGTACTGGCCAACTTTTCGACAAAATGCGAAAGCGTATCTATGAAGCTCCAGGCTATGGATATTGGCGAACCCATCCTTATTTAGATGATCGAATGGAAGTTGCTCGAAGCTTGCAGGCCACTTTCGGAGCTTCAAAGAATCCACCCGATGCCACCGAGTATCGTGTAAAAACACAAGACACTTTCGTCCAATTGGTATCAAAACGAAAAGAAGAGGAAGAAAAAAAGGCACTTCGACAGATGGCTTTGAATGCATATGGTCAAGGCAAAACAGCCGATGAGCTTCGATGGTCATTTGTTCGCGATGAGGAAATGAAACAACGCGAAAAAGAGCCTTTTAATCGGGATTACGGAAAAATGATCCGTATGTATGATGAAAATATTTCTGAACTTCAGGATAGCGAAGAAACTGCAGAGCTCCGGAAAAAACTCGAAATGAATCTGGAACAGATTAAGAAGGACCTGGCTGAAGCAGCTCCTTTATATGAAGAAGTTTTGAAGAAAGAAATGTTCGATACAGAAATGCTCAAACGTTATTTGAGTAATTTTCCAGAAAGCGACAGGATACCGGAAGTAAAATTCCGATTAGCAGAAAACTATCGAATTCTAAAGAAGAATTCCGATGCCGTTGGACTTTATCTTGAAGTCATTTCGGACGAAAAAGCCGCTAACTGGAAGGAACAAAGCCGCACCAGCCTTCTTCACATGATTCCTTCGCTGGATGATCTGACCGCTTGTTATAAGGTTGCAGAAGATTCGAAAGACACCGTATTGCAACATGCATCGGCTGAAAGAATGAAAGAGATCGCTGAATCCTTTACGAAATTGCAGAATGGGTATGATTTCCGGCGAAAGTATCCTACAAGCGAATTTGAAAAACCTGTGCGTGAACAAATGACAAAACTCGCTTCCAGTACGCTGCATCAAGCTAAACTATATCAAGCTGTCGGTGAGCATCAGAAGGCTCTGGATCATTACAATCAGATTCTGCGATATTGTTCCGATCTTCCGGTTGCCGATCAGGTAAAAGATTCGATGATCGATTTCCAGGAAGTCCACTCTCTTGAATTAGAACTCCCCAGCAGCCGCTAATTCAAACCACAAAGCCGCAAAGTATTTTCGTGGTTAAATATTTAATATGAACCCAAGACTTCTGGCTATTGATGGGCCTTTAAAAGGGACGACTATTCTGCTGGACCAACCAGAGATGGTGATTGGACGCGATCAGTCCGTTCAGATTTCGGTGCATGATACGTCTCTTTCCCGCCGCCATTGCCGTTTATTCAAAGAAAACGAACAATTCAAAATTGCCGATCTTGACAGCTTAAACGGCACGTTTGTAGATCGAATTCCAATTAAAGAAAGGGTCCTCGAACATGGAAATGAAATTGAAATCGGGCATTCGATTTTCTTATTCCTCACGGAAGAAGATGATCAACGTACTCCTGATGCAATCCTTGTTGAAACTTCAGATGAAGAACGATCTACAGTGCAGCTACGAGCAGAAGATGTTTTGTATCTCAGTCCTGAAAATACTAGGCGGATTCAACGCGAATCCAGGGCGGCGCGCGATTTGAGTGTGCTGCTTCGCATCAGTTCTTCAATTCACGCAATTCATAAGTCTGCGGATTTGCAAAAAAAGATTCTTGAAATGCTTTTTGATGCCGTTCCAGCAACTCAAGGTGCCTTCCTGACTACAATAAACAATTCGCCAGATTTCACCTCATTCCTTACACATAATCGTACTGCCGATAAAAGTGCTCGTATTTCCGTGAGCCGTACTGTAATTTCCGAAGTGTTAAAATCCGGTGCCGCCATTCTAAGCAATGACCTCTCTCAAAGCGATAAATTAGGCGAAGCACGCAGTCTTGCATCGCGACAAGTACAATCAATTCTGTGCGTTCAACTTCCACAATCAGGATCTGAAAAAGCTTTGATTTATCTTGAAAGTACGGATACTGAAAAACCGTTCGATGAGAATCACCTTCAGCTTGTCAGTGCAGTTGCATCGATTGCTTCAACAGCAATGGAGAATGCGCGGCATGTTGAGCGGCTGGAAAATGAAAATCTTCGTCTGCATGAAGAATCCGATCCTGACAAATGCCTCATCGGTGAGAGTTCGGCTATGAATCAGGTTTATGAATTTATTAAGCGCACAGCGCCTGTTGATTCAACAATCTTGATTGAAGGTGAAAGTGGAACAGGAAAGGAATTGATCGCAAGAGCAATCCACCTGAGCAGCCCGCGTGCTTCCAATCCGTTTATTGCAGTAAATTGCGCCGCACTGACAGACACACTTTTAGAAAGCGAATTATTCGGACATGAAAAAGGAGCGTTTACGGGCGCCATCGGACAAAAGAAAGGAAAGTTTGAACTCGCAAACACGGGAACACTTTTTCTGGATGAAGTAGGGGAGATCGCTATTGGACTTCAAAGCAAATTACTCAGAGCATTGCAAGAGCGTGAAATTGAACGCGTCGGAGGAACACGCACCGTGCCGGTTGATGTTCGTGTTCTTGCTGCGACAAACAAAAACTTGAAAGAAGAAGCATCCAAAGGAACATTCCGGCAGGATCTCTACTATCGATTGAATGTTTTAAACATTGAGGTCCCGCCGCTTAGAAAACGCAAAGAAGACATTCCCCTGCTCTCGAATTATTTTCTTTCACGATACAGTTCGCGCTTTAAGAAAAAAATAGAAAGTTTGAGTCCCGAAGCAAAAGCCTATTTGCAATCGTATGATTGGCCCGGCAATGTACGTGAACTGCAAAATGCAATTGAAAGAGCGGTTGTAATGACAGGCTCATCTACGATTTCGCCTGAAGATTTACCTGAGAGTTTGGTTGAAAAAGATCCCCCTCAGGGAATTGCTGTAGGAAAATATCAGGAAGCTGTTGTCGAACTCAAAAAACAACTCATCCTCAAAGCGTTTCAAGAAGCCGGTGGAAGTTATACAGAAGCAGCCAAAAAGCTTGGCGTACATCCGAATTATCTTCATCGTTTGATCCGAAATCTAAACCTTAAGAAATTATTAAAAACTGAGTAGGGGCGGGTCTTAGACCCGCCCGTACGGAGAAATCTATGCGAATATCAATTTGTTTTATCCTGATAGCTGCAGCAGCAGCTTTGTCGGCTGATGATCTGTTCAGCGGGAAAAAAATTCTTGATCTTACCTATGCATTCAGTGAAAAAACGATTTTCTGGCCAACATCGAAGGGATTTCAACATGAAAAAGTAGCCTGGGGGAAATCGGAAGCAGGTTTCTGGTATACAAGCGCAAATTATTCGGCTAGCGAACATGGTGGCACTCACCTGGATGCGCCGATCCATTTTGCTGAAAAAGCATGGACAAGCGATCAAATTCCTGCAAATCGATTCGTCGGTGCAGTTTCTATAATTGATGTCAGTTCAAGCTGTTCGAAAAATCCGGATTATCAGGTTGCCGCTCAAGATATCGAAGTATGGGAAAAGAAAAACGGTAGATTAACTGAGGGAGCTATTGTATTTATTCGGACTGGCTGGGGAAAATTCTGGCCCGATCGAAAAAAATATTTGGGAGATGATAAACCTGGCGATGCATCTAATTTGCATTTTCCAGGCTTTTCAAAAGCTGCTGCTGAAGTGTTAGTAGCTAGAAAAGTCAAAGGAGTTGGAATTGATACTGCAAGCCTGGATCCAGGAAATTCAAAAGATTTTCTTGCGCATCAAATATTAAACGCTGCAAATATTTATGGTTTGGAAAATGTTGCAAACATGGATCAGTTGCCTGAAAAAGGTGCTAGTATCGTCGCACTGCCAATGAAAATTGAAAATGGCACAGGAGGACCCGTAAGAATCATTGCGATTATGAATTAGTAAAAAATTCGGAGCCTAAATGCAGGCTGGAATGCCTGCGCTCCGTAAATTCTTATGTTAAAAAGATTACCCAACAAAAGAGAGATTCTTGGCTGGTGTTTTTTTGATTTTGCGAATTCATCATTTACAACCCTGATTATTACGATTGCGTTCAGTGTTTATTTCACAAAAATTGTTGCAGGCGGAAGTGGTGCTGGAGATAAACTTTGGGGCACTGGAAATGCAATCAGCCAAACGCTTGTGTTGCTCACTGCTCCACTTGTTGGAGCGATCGCCGATTATTCTTCTCGTAAGAAACAGTTCCTCTTTCTGAGTTACATCACCTGCATAATCTTCACGGCTCTTCTTTATTTTGCTGTTCCTGGCGCTGTCTGGTTTGCGCTAATGCTTTTTATCATTGGAAATTTTGCTTACTCAACCGGTGAAAACTTGATTGCGAGTTTCCTTCCTGAAATTGCAAAACCAGAAGATATGGGAAAAATATCCGGGTTCGGTTGGGGCTTTGGTTATATTGGCGGATTACTTTGTCTCTTATGTTGTTTCCCATTTTTAAAAGGTGGCTTCGTTTTAGAGAATGCAGAAAATTTACGAAGAGTAAACCTGATTGTTGCAGTCTTTTTCTTCTTGCTGGCATCCCTACATTTTTATGGGTTCATGAGCGCAAGAAGAAATCAAGCCTTCCGCCTGGAATGAACTATCTCACCGCCGGTTTTGCTCAAATCCGTGAAACTTTTATCCAGATCAGAAAATTTCGCGAACTCTTTAAGTTCCTGATTGTTTTCGGAATTTACAACTGCGGTGTTACAACAGTCGTTTATTTCGCATCAATTTATGCGGATCAAACAATCGGCCTGACACCGCTTGAGTTAATTCAATTTTTTATCATCACTCAAGTTTCTTCATCACTTGGAGCATTAATTTTCGGATTTATTCAAGACAAGGTTGGGGCAAAAAATACAATTTACATGACCTTGATGATCTGGCTCGTTGTTGTGATCGGCGCTTACTTTTCAACGAGCCGTAATTCGTTTTATATTGTTGGAAATTTAGCCGGCCTCGGCCTTGGTTCGAGTCAATCTGCTGCAAGAGCCATGGTCGGTATGTTTTCGCCAGTTCAAAAATCGGGTGAATTTTTCGGGTTCTGGGGCTTGTTCTGGAAGTTATCAACGGCGATTGGCCCCTTTGTTTTTGGACACATCTCGAGTGCTACCGGGTCTCAGCGCACAGCGATCATTTCCACTGGACTCTTTTTCCTTTCCGGCATCATCGGCATTTCTTTTGTGAACGAGAAAAAAGGGATCGAGGCAGCCAGAGCCTATACTGGAACACAGGAAGGCAACAACCTATAATTAGCTCCGTGGAAAAGACAATGGGAAAGCGTATCGTTCTGGCAACCCCACGTGGATTTTGCGCCGGTGTTGTTCGGGCAATCGATATCGTAAATCTGGCTCTCGAAGCGTACGGTAGTCCTATCTATGTTCTCAATGAAATCGTTCACAACCGCTACGTGGTAGATGAACTCCGGTCAAAGGGCGTAAAGTTTGTAAAAAGTTTAGAAGATGTACCTTCCGGTTCGCGTGTAATTTTCAGCGCACATGGCATCTCACCTGAGATTCGAAACATTGCGACGAAACGACAACTAATGGCAATTGATGCAACTTGTCCGCTGGTTACGAAAGTGCATCTTGAAGCAATTCGATATAAGAAAGAGGGTTACACAATTATTCTGATTGGACATGAAGGTCACGAAGAAGTAATTGGAACACTCGGTGAAGCTCCAGACAATATGGTATTGATCGGATCGGTGGAAGAGGCCGATCGTTTGGAACCAAAGGATCCGGAAAAATTAGCATTTCTAACCCAAACAACTTTGAGTCTGGATGATACACGTGGAATCGTAAATCGTCTTCGCGAACGATTTCCGAAAATCAAAGGGCCTGCAGTTGATGACATTTGTTATGCAACTCAAAATCGTCAAGTAGCAATTCAACAGGTTGCTGGAAATGTTGATCTGGTACTTGTCATCGGTTCGAAGAACAGTTCCAATTCGAACAGACTGGTTGAAGTTTCTGAAAAATCGGGAACCAGAGCCTATCTTGTAGATGATGCGGAAGCAATTCAACCTGAATGGCTGGAAAATGTTCAGAGTGTTGGCATTACTGCAGGGGCGTCTTCTCCTGAATTACTTGTTGCGAAAGTAATGAATCACTTGCACGATTTTGGATTTACTGAAATTCAGCCGCTCATAACAGTTGAAGAAGATGTTCACTTTGCTCTTCCACCGGAACTTGTAACCACAAAGACGCAAAGAATTGAAAAGTAAAAAGCGTCGTCGAAAGTTTTATATTCAAAAACATAAAGGACGCAATTTGCACTACGACTTTCGATTAGAAATCGATGGCGTATTAAAATCCTGGGCAATTCCAAAAGGTCCTTCACTCAATCCTGCCGATAAACGATTAGCGATGCTTGTAACAGATCATGCAATGGAATATGGACCTTTTGAAGGCGTGATTCCTCCCGGAAATTACGGCGCCGGTCCAGTGATGTTGTGGGATTACGGCGAATATGAATTCATCCCTGAAGGGCGTTCAAAAAAAGAGAAGCCTCCTGAATCGCCGGAACAAGCGTTCAAACTAGGAGCCTTAAAGTTTGTTTTAAAAGGAAAAAAAACAAAAGGACGTTGGGGATTGATTCACATGAAAGGCCGTGGAAACGCATGGCTGCTTGTGAAAGACAGAGATGAATTTGCAGATCGCGAGATCGACTTTGTCGAAGAAAATCCGGATTCAGCAAAATCGGGAAGATCATTGGAAGAAATCTTCGAACAAGACAGTGATGTGAATCCTGATTGTGCCGCCTCTTAAAGAAATAGAACACGGATTTAACCACGGATGTCACGGATGAACACGGATAACTGCCGGCGGCCCGCCTTCGGCGGGCGCTGAATTGAGCTAAAGCAAAAACAAAGTCCCCCCTTATGAAAGTCCATTGAAGCTTTAAATCAACGGTCTTTGTTTTTGCTTTAGCTCAATTCAGGCCTGAAAGGCCGCCGGCAGCAGGAGAATGCAAGTCGAAGTTATTGGCGAGCTATATCCGTGTTGATCTGTGTGTATCCGTGGTTCAATTAAATCCGTGGGAATCCGTTAAATCCGCGTTAATCAGTGTTCTGAGTTCTATTCAGGGGTAGATTTGTTCGTTGCCAGGGGCGATGTTTCGTGCCATTGCGAAACGAACTTCCGCCCACTGTGGATCCGTTAAACCTTGCAGATACGTTTTGAAGTCATCATCAGGCAATGGTCGAAGCTTATTGCCCATCAGCTTCTTAAACTCTTCCAGGTTCAAACAAGGCAAGGCATACATTTCATTTGCGCTAATTTCTATTGAACGGGCATATACGGGAAAGATGAGCTGGAATGAATCATCCCGCATATCACGAACATCAACACGAACCATTACGCTCCTCTACTATTCAAAATTAGATGTCTAATTTTACATTCAGAAAAAAAGTATGCAAGAGCAAATGCAGGCAAAGATGCCTGCGGCCCATAATGCGGGCAGGGATGCCCGCGCTCCGAAAATTTAACGGAGGGCTTCCTCGAACTCGGTGCGACGACTGCGGCTAACCTTCAAAACACTACCATCCCGCAAGACAGCGTGGTAATCACCCTGTTTGTTTATTTGCAACTCTTTTACGCTTTCAAGGTTCACAAGAAAAGAACGATGAATTCTAAAAAACCGGTCTGCCGGAAGGCGAGCTTCAAGCTCTTGCATACTTTCTCTCAGTAAATACGTCCTGGAATCTGAATGCACTGTTACATATTGATCCGAAGCCTCGATCCAATCAATTTCTTGGATTTGCACAAATGAAATCCTGCCATGCTCTTTGATGAATATTCTGTTTTTAGCGGGCTGACGTATTTGTTCATTAACACTCCAGCTTTTTATTAGAGACATGAATTTCTCTTTTGCCCCACTCGCTTGATGCTTCATGACCTGGGCTCTCGCCCTACCAAATGCCTTTTCAAACCGATCATCATCAAATGGCTTTAACAAATAATCAACTGCATGAACTTCAAATGCCTTTAGAGCAAATTCATCGTATGCAGTTACAAAAATGATTTCAGGCAATTCATCAGGATGGATATTTTCCAGCAGTTGAAATCCATTCATTTCGGGCATTTGAATATCGAGAAAAATGAGGTCAGGCTTTTCACGTTCGATTATTTCTAACGCATCCTCACCACAACAGGTTTCTCCTACGATTTCAACATCTTCCTTTTTTTCCAACAGGGAATGCAATGTCCTTCTCGCAAGAGGTTCATCATCAACAATTAAAACCCGTAGAGGCGTCATACTGTATCCTTTTTGTCTAAACTCAAATCCGGCCGGCTTGCAAATGGAATAGAGATGGTTGCTAAAGCACCTCCCTCTTCAGAATTCTTCAGTTCAAAGTGATATGAGTTTTGATACAAGCTCTCCAACCTCGCCTTGATATTCGGCAATCCGATACTCTTTCCGTTCCAGCCTTTCCAATCGATAGGAAGGCCTGGACCATTATCGCGAACCTGCATGACAAGATTTCCATTCTGTTTGCTAGTCCGAACTTCGATTAACGAAGCCTTTCGACTCTGTGAAATTCCATGACGAATCGCATTTTCAACTAAAGGCTGAAGAATCAAATAAGGAACATTTGCAGAAACTGTTTCTGGTTCAATCAACATTTGAATCTGTAAGCGATCCTGAAATCGAATTTGTTCAAGGTTCAAATATTTTTTTAGAAATTCAAGTTCCTCACGCAATGTGACTTCTTGAGATCCAGAAAGTTGAAGCGTTTGGCGAAGAAGATCGCCAAGCTCTGTAATCATTCGTATGGCCAGAATTTTGTTATCTTCGCGCACGAGTGCAGAAATACTATGTAATGTATTAAAAAGGAAATGTGGATTTAATTGCATTCTTAGCGTTTGAAGCTGAGCTTTGGCCAATTGGCTTTCAAGTTGAAAAGCCCGGAGCTGTAGAGCTGCCGCTTCCTTTTTTCCTTCACGAAACTTCTGATAATAATCAATGGCCAGCACTGCACCCAGGAAAGCCCAATAATCAAAAAACATAATCGTGATAGAGCCTCTGAAAACAGTGGCATAGCGATTCAAGAAAGATGCAGATGGATCTGATCCCAAGACATGAAAGGGATGGATTGCATCGTAGTACACGCGAAGTACACAAAACGAAATGACAAACACGAAGCTAAAAAGACAATGCATCAGGAAAGCGCGGACACGATGCGGAGGTACAACAGGAAATCGATTCCAAAGCCAGCTAACGATTGGCAGGGCCGGAACATGCAGGTACCAAAAAAGAAGTTGAAGCGATAAATCTTTGTACCATGGAAATGATTCCGGATGCCGGAAATATGAAAGGATGAAATTTGTAAGTCCAAAAAATGTCCAGAATGCAAGGCTGATGAGCCACAAACGTGATTGCGGCGAACGTCTTTGTAACCACTGCAAGATCAACATTTTCATTTTCATTTCATCACAACCAGACCCTAAGACAAAGTAGGGGCCGGTCTTGTGCCGGCCACACAAAAAAAGGCGGTGCAGCCAATTCTGCACCGCCAACTCTCTTCTATGCGAGAGCCATGAGAACTACTTGATTGAGGCCCGGGTTTGCGGTGGTGGGGTACGAAACCCGGGCCTCATAATAATCTGCTGTCTGAGGCCAGGCTTCCGCGCCCCACCACCGCGAAGCCCGGCCTCCAGTCATACTTAAAAGCTGTATCGGATCCCAAGACGGAGTGCGCGCGGTGAAATATTTTCTTCAATCGTATTGAAGTTAGCGGCCGCCACACTTCGAACGCGCCGGATAATCGCGTTGCTATTCGTTACGTTGAACAAATTCGCCATTAAAGCGAGCCTTCCGTAACTTCCAAACTCCAATCCTTTTTCAAACTGAAGATCGAGTGTGAATGTGTTATCGAATCGCCTACTTCCGAAAGGCTCAACAAGAATTCGATGCGTGCTTGTGCCGAGAACACCAAGCAATGAAGAATCGGTAACTGCGCCGAAGACCACATATGGGTAACCTTGTTGATAACGTGCGAAAGCTCCAACACTGATGTCCCATCCGAATTGATACGCGCCACTCACCTTCAATTGCCATTCTGAATATGGATACACACCTGATTTACCACTACCGCCAGGTGCAAACGCATATGGAAGGTCATCAAGAAATTTCAACTGTCCCGGATCATATGGAAAAGTTGAACCGGATAATCCGCCGTCGTTCATGTAAAAACCAGCCGAATCACCGCCGTCAAAATTTGCTTTCTGCTTTTGCAAAGTCAAACTTCCATTGACCATGAAGTTGTCTGACATCCTCTTACGAACAGTAATATCAACACCGTTGTAACTGGTTTTGTAATCATTGACGTTCGTCAGGATTGAACGGCCATCATGTTCAAAACCAAGTGTGTATACCGGAACAGAAAACGATCCTAAAACAGTATTTTGTTCAAACACACCTGACTGAACGAAATCATTTGCCGATACACCCACAGGCAGAATCGCAGTTGTGTCACGATAATCGCGATGTGTATACGTAACGCCAAAGGAAAGATCTGTCATGAGCTGTCTTTCGAAACCAATCAGATATTCCCAAGAATTTGAATTGCGAAAATCTTCATCAATTAATCTGGTTTGCAGAAAAGCATCCAAATCAAAGTTGGGTCCATTCAAGCCACCAAAATACGAAGGAGCTGACACGATCTCATCTGGCGTAATGACACGATCACCATTTGCGTTGACATAGTCAAAGCTTGCTCCGTTGACTATAAAGGTTGGATTTACATGTGTGAGATACGCTGGATTAAAAGTGTCGTAGTATCGTGCAAAGTTTCCACGAATCAATGTTTTGCCGTCACCTGAAACATCGAATGTTGCGCCAAGACGTGGTGACAGATTATTAAAATCGATTCCAGGATCATTCCCTTGAAATTCAAATGCGCCAACAAAAGTTTCAAATCCAGGTACTGCTGGAATTGTTGATGCTTCATTTTCACCCGTTTGGTGATCGAACCGGAAACCAAGATTTAAAGTGAGACGATCGCGTCTGAAAGTATCGGTCGCATAAAAGCTGGTACGATCAATACGATTTCTTCCATCAATCAGATGTTGTGCCTGTAGTACGCCCGATGTAAGCGCCCCACTTGGAACATCCTGATAGTAATCAATGATGAACAATCCGTTTCCATAGCTGCTGAACGTATGAAGAGAATCGGTCTTATACTCAAACCCAAAACGGAATTCATGATCACCGCCGATCACGTTTTCTTTAAAGTAATTCACATCTGCGCTGAAGTCCTTCCCAGGACGATCGATTGGAGAAACATAAAAAATTGTATCTTCCCATCGCGGAATCGCAGCAAGATAAATCATCGGGATGTCTTTTCCGCCTTGAGGAACGAGCGAAAATCCATTGCCGTTATATCCGTATCTTGCAGTGAGAATAGTTCGATCGTTTGGAATCCAGGTATGCTGAGCAGTCCAGATGCCCTGGAGTATTTCTTCTGAGCCGCTTTGTGTCCAGAGCGTCTCCGGAGCTTGCACAGCCACGCCGATGGCAGCACGTCCTGTTTTCTTTTTATTATCGTTGTTGTAGCCGAGTTGTGATTCGTGTGAAGAATTCCAGCTTATGTTTCCTTTTGAATTAAAAATTGTAAGCTCAGTAAAATCGGGAAGATTCGCGGTTGTTACTAAGCCGATTTCATTTTTCCGGTATGCACCCCAAACAAATAGTTTGTCTTTCAGAAGTGGTCCGCCAATATCAACGCCATAATCTTTGATTTCATCAATCCTGTTAGACTTTTCAACTCCAAGTGCCAGGAGCTCATCAGGTGTATTGGTACCTTGCAGACTTTCATTCACAAAAAAGAATGATCCGCCGCCTTCCCACTTATTACCTGCTCGTTTGGTAACGATATTAACTGCGACTCCACCGGTTGGAATGGAAGCATCGTTGCCGCCGGTGGAAATTTGGAGTTCTTCGAACGCATCAAAATCGAAATAACTGGGTGATGCTCCTAATGCCGATGGATCCGTAACATTTACACCGTCAAAATTCCAGATGGTGTTGTCTTCGCTGCCGCCTCTGGCAACAAAACCTGCTTGTTGACCTGATTCTGAGCCGGCAACATTGTATCGATCTGCATCAATTGCTGTTGTTTGATCGATAATGACCCAGGGATCACGACCACTGGGAACGTCTTCAAGATAATCACGATTGAATGTATCTGCTTGTCCTGTTTTCTTTGAATCAACAATCGGTGTTTCGCCAATGACTGTAAATTCTTCCGCAAGGGAAGGTCTCATTGTGATTTCAAGTTGAACCTGTGAACCGGTACTAACGCGGACTTCTTCCTGCCGAACTTCAGTAAATCCTTCAATTGAGAGATTCACCGAATAAATACCGGGAGGTAAATTTGCAAATCGAAAACTGCCAGAGCCACCCGAGGTCGCAGTTTGTGCGGGAATTACTTCCGATTCAAGCGTTATCTGAACGCCTGGAAGCGGAGATTCCTTATCATCAAGAACTTTGCCGTAAATTGAGCCCGTTTTCGTTGCCACCTGTGCCATAACGGGTGCTGCAATCGCAAGAATAAACATTGCAAACAGCAGCAAAATCCGATTCCTCATGCTTCCTCCATTAATTAGAATTTGTTCATTCGAACCTTGTAGTAACAGATCGCATCTGTTCCGTCCAACGATGGAGCAAGCGTAATGCCAGACGATAATGAAATTAGGAGGTTTGTCACAAAGTGCGATCAGGATGTTGGGAGTTGCAAGGGATTGCCAGTGAATTGCAAAACCGAAATGTTACTACTACAACGGCGGACATCAACTAATTCAAATCTTTGAAATCCAATCCAAGAACGAAGATTAACCGCAAAGACGCAAAGAACATAGAACACGGATTTAACCACGGATGTCACGGATGAACACGGATAGCTGCTGGCAGCGAGAACAGGTTATCCGAAGTGATTATCCGTGTTTATCCGTGTTCGGAGCTCTCCTCCAGGATCCTCTGTCTCGAGTTTTGACTAATTCATGGAATATGCTAGACTTTTCAACACTCGATGTGCCTATCAGGGTAGGCATAATTAAGATTTACGAGGAGGGAAAATGAGGGAATCCTTACAACGTTTACTTTCATCACTCTTTGAAGCGCTGCCAACTACACTCTTGCTTCAGATTCGAAATCGCGCAGCCATCTTTGTTGCCAAAAAGCCACAACTTTTGTCTAAGCAGACAATCAGATTTTTCTTATTCGATGTCTTAAAAGTTGAGCTTGCAACTGTAGAAATCCGGATTGAAGAGTAATTAAGATAAACGACCTATTTCAATTCTGTACATCTGTGGGCAATTCAATTTTATAGATCGAACCTGAGCTGGAAGTATCAAAATGAATGCTTCCATTTAGTTGCTTCACTAACAGATTAATAATCTGCATGCCTATGGAACCAGAATCTCCGCGCCTGATGGCCGTCCGAATCCCCAGCCCGTTATCTGAATAAGACAAAACAATTTTCCCACCATTGCTCTTCAGATTTAAAGAGATCAACCCCTCCTGCTCAGACAAGAAAGCATGCTTAATCGAGTTAACTACTAATTCATTCAAAATCATCCCTATAGGCATTGCTTTCTCATTATGGATCGATATCCGTTCTCCGGTAATTTCGATTCTTATTTTGGATGTATCCGATTGATGAGTACCGACAAGATTCTTCGCAAGAAAAGGTAGATATTCCGAAAGATCCACAAAATCTGGCTGCGTCGATTGAAAAAGAGATTGATGGATACTATTAATCCCCATGATCCTGTCTATGCATTCCTTGAAAATGGGCTTTGCTTCCGCAGTTACAATTCTTTGTTCATGCATATTGAGCAAGCTAATGATGATTTGAAGATTATTCTTAACCCTATGATTGAGTTCTTTCAATAAAACTGTTTTCTCAGCGGCGACTGATGTAGCCTTCTTCTGTGTTGTAAGCAAATCATTAAGTGCTTTTTCTCTTTCGTTTAATACGGCACAGAGGATGAGGCCAGTTGCAGCAATAGTTCCAACATAGAGTTGCAAAAAAAGCAGCGATTCATTCATATTCTCAAGAATAAATGGACCATATCCCGAAGTTGTTCCCCATACGGCAATCATTGAAACTAAAGTTGAGAGAATTGTGGTCGCCAGAACCGAAAGATGAAAAGGTGAAATGATGACTATAGCCAGAGTAAAGTAAAGAAACATTCGTCCTTGTTCAAACCAGGAACCAAAAGCAAAAAAGCTAAGACAGATCGAGCTCAAAAGTAAGATGACAAAAACCCCAAATGATTTTGGATTCCATTGGATGGTTTTGAAGTTTGCCAGGCTTAAGATTAATGGAGCAAAAACAATATTTCCAACAGTATCTCCGAGCCACCATGTCCACCAAACATAATTAAAAGGGGCTCCGCTCGAGTACCCTCCTATTACAATGCTAACCGCACCAATGGTCGCACTAATCATTGTGGAGCCCATTGCAACTGGGACCAGAAATGTCAGAGTGTTCCTAACATTATCAACAATGGATTTGCCGCCAGTAAATCTTTGAAACAGGAATACACCTGCAGCAGCTTCCAGAGTGTTTCCAATAGCTATCGCAAAACAAACCCATGGATTCAGGTTTGTAATGTAATTGGCGCAGAATGCACCGACAAAAATCGCAGGCCAAATCCGATAGCCTAATAGCATTACAGCAGCGAAGGCGATACCCGTTGGAGGCCAGACTGGTGAAGCATTTGTTTCACGAAATGCCAGCGTTAAACCAAATCGAGCGGCAAAGTAGTATATGAACGCAACAAGAATAACTTGAAGTGTGAGTCCTAAAACAGACTTACGCCGAAAAAAAGACGATAAGCTGTACATGGATTTTTCTTAACTAAAAGAATCTTAGTAGGATCAGTATACAATAGGTCAAGGAATGAAAAATTTGGAGAAACAATCAGGGTTGAAGCTAAAGAAAAAGCCCAATTTAACAAAAGACCGCACCAGTTTGGAAATATCTGGCCAGGAAATCCTTCAAAAAGCGTTAGCGAACATCGTCGAGACCGCCCATGATGCAATTTTCTCTAAAGACCTGAGTGGTATTGTACTCACCTGGAATCAAGGCGCACAACGGATTTATGGCTACACAAAACAAGAAATCATTGGCAAATCAGTATCAATTCTCACTCCTCCAGACAGAGAAAATGAAATTCCTGAAATACTTCAAAAAATTAGAAACGGAGAAATGATTGATCGTTATGAAACCGTTCGCAAACGAAAGGACGGCGTTCTTATCGATATTTCTCTTTCAGTCTCACCTGTAACTGACGATTCGGGAGGTACAATCGGTGCTTCTGTAGTCGCTTATGATATTACCGAAGAAAAACGGTCCCGTGAAATCCGAAATTTCCTTGCATCCATTGTTGATTCATCTGATGACGCAATCATTTCCAAAAACCTTGATGGTTTGATTTTGAGTTGGAATAAAAGCGCTGAAACACTTTATGGCTACAGCGCGGACGAAACCGTTGGAAAACATATTTCATTTTTAGTGCCAGTAAATCGGAAACACGAAGTCGACATAATCATAGAAACCTTAAAACGTGGAGAACGAATTGACCATTACGAAACAATTCGGACTACAAAAGATGATAAAGAAGTGTACGTTTCGTTAACAGCGTCCCCGGTTCTAGATTCAAAAGGCAAACTCATAGCTATCTCAGTTATTGCCAGAGATATTACTGTTAGAAAGAAAGCTGAAGAAGAACGCGTTCGTTTGGTTGAGGAACTTGCACGTACAGTGCAAGACAAAAATGTACTTTTACAAGAAGTCTATCATCGCGTCAAAAACAATCTTCAGGTAGTTGGAAGCCTGCTTGAGCTGAGATCTCGTCATCTTGATCCGGACGCAAAAAAGCTTCAGGCTGCCTTTTCTGAAAGCATCAGCCGCATTCGTGCTATGGCCATGATTCACGAGAGCCTATACAAAACCGAAAACCTCGACAAAGTGGATTTTTTGATTTATTTGCGTACATTGAGTAAACAGCTCCTGAATTCATATGCTCCTGAAAAATCAGTAAGGATTAATATCACAGGTAATGACCAGTCTTACAGTCTTGATAAGGCAGTTTCGCTGGGGTTGATCTTTAATGAGTTGATTACAAATTCATTGAAGTATGCGTTTAATGGTGCAAATGAAGGTGTGATAGAGATTGATTTCTTTACGGAAAATCAAAAAAGAGTCATTCGAATGTCTGACAATGGCATGGGTTTGCCTCCCGGTTTTGATTTCGCCAGCGCAAGCAGTTTTGGATTCAAAATTGTGAAACTCCTCGCAAAACAAATCAACGCAACGATGGTTCACCTAACGGAGTCCGAAGGAACAGCATTTGAACTCAAGATCTTTCTTGGCACCGGAGAACAAAATGAATTTTGATTTGCCAACCAGGGAACTGACACCGCTCGAAACGGAATTTATCTGCTGGTTCATCTAAGCAGAATATCAGAAAGGAAGATTCCGTTGATTTGAAAACGAAAGCGAGTAGAAAACTAAAAGTGTTGATTGTAGAAGATGAAGTGCTTGTTGCAGAAAATATGAGAGAAATAATTCAAGACGCCGGTTACGTTGTCCCGGACATTATTTCATCCGGAGAGGAAGCAGTCTCCAGATGTTCCCTGATCAATCCTGATCTCATTATCATGGATGTCAAACTCGCGGGAAAAACGGATGGTATCCATGCGGCTCTATCAATTTATAGTAATTTTAAGCAAGTTCCGATTATTTTTCTGACGGCATATTCACAAGATCAGTTCCCGCACCTTTCCAGGCTACCATCAGAATCGATACGATTTCTCAACAAACCTTGCGATATGAATAGCCTTCCAAAATCGATTGAAGAATTCTTAAGTGGGATTAATAGACAACATTGATTGTATAATATTAGAGTAAAAAAAAGATCAGACGGCGATCCTTGCTTTCAAGAACCGGTTCTCCAAGCTGCAACTTCAACTCATTTTCCTTATTCGATCTTCGTTGATATCCAAAACGGTCAAAGTACAGTCCGCGAAAACCAGCCGCCCTTAGAGATTGCAGAAACTCCGGCATTGGGAGCATTTCTATTTGATGCTGCCATGTATCCCATTTTCTCCCTCTGATTGCTCCATAACTCCATCGTAACTCAGACGAATGAAGGTAGCCGCGAAAATGATCATAGTCCTTCATGCGATGCTTTCCTGCAGCTTCTGGAAATGAATGATACGGAAGTTGAAAAATGCTTTCTCCGTGAGGCAGCATTGATTCAATTTGTTTTACGAACGATGCATCACTTTTAAAGTCATCGATCTGTTTTGGCTTTTTTACCGCATACGCCGGAATTGTTTGATCCCACAATCCGATCGCAAGAATTGCGAACAAACCAAAGGCAGCGATCAGACTGCTGCGTTTTGATTTCGAGAAATGAGTCCGCAACTGATCAAGAACGATTCCAACCGCAAAGAGGGCGATAAATCCGATAAAAATACTGACTCTGGTATAGGCACGTATCTGGCTGAAAAAAACAAATGCAAACAATGGACCGATTCCACCAGAGAGTCCAAGCAAAACAAAACTACCATTCAGAACTGCGAGGCGTTCTTGTAATTCATTTATGCCTGGGCTTGCGGGTGCAAAAAATAACCACTTCAAAAGAATCAGAAATCCAGCAACTCCAACAAGACCCAAATACGCGGCGTAATTCTCTTTTATCAATGACGACGGATATTGCCTCATCATCTTATTTAGCTGCGCGACGCGATGACCATTTGCTGGAAGCAGCAATCCAACCAGCTTCAACGAATACAGCTCAGCTTCAAAAACAGGCCGTGTTGCTACAGTAGGATTTTTCCCTTCACGCTGCCAGTATTGCAGCACAGGAATCAGGTTGATCAGCGCAAAACCGACCAAAAGCAAAACAGTAAATCCTGCCTTATAAAGATGTGACCGATTTCGATTTTTGAAAAACGCATATAATGCCGCGATAAAAACAGCGAAGCATGAAAAAAACGTGTAATAAGTGCCTGCCGATGCGATAAGAAAGCAAAATAGAATCGCTACCAATCCGACCTTAGTCGGCCGCAATTTGTCTCTTGAATTTTTTTTGAGAAATAACTCATCACGTCCCACCCATAACGCAAGCGCTATGCCTAGTGGAATAAAAGAATAGAAATTCAAGAAAAGATGGCTCTGCCCGCGAATAAAATGAAAAGGAAGCATCGTATAAAGCAGGCTACAAACGAATGCTGATAAAAATGAAATTCCGAAATACCGAAGAACCTGAAAGGCAATTGCAGCCGTTAATGGAAATGTAAGGACGAAAAAGATGTTTATGTTTAAAGCGAAATCCGACGAGAACCAGGAAAGAATCGCGCGCGATGATAACTTGAATGTGGTCTGTGCGAGGAAAATCATAATATTCAAGCTTGCCGGGTGCACCAAGAAACGGGTTCTCTAAATACGTTCCAGTATCAATGATACTTTTGAATACGGCATGCGATTGGAACGCATCTCCGCCGGAATATTGGAAAGGGATACGCCAATCAACGTTCCAGAGTTCCAAGAAATAAGTCGTTAGAAGAAGACTTGCGATAATAACGGACAATAACTCAAATAATGTCTGCTGCCTCAAAAATACTTTCATTAATTCTTAGATGTGTCGCTCCCTGGCGAAGTAGCAATTATACTAGCTTGTGTGTATTGAACCATTTTTTGCTTTTTCATTTTTGATTTTTGATCTTTCATTTTTGATCTTTTATGTCAGCTCAGCGAAATATTATCGGGATTGTTTCAATCATACTTCTTGCCGCTGCATTTTCTTTTTATTCAATCATTATCTTTGGATTACTTCCGCCGACACAGTCACAAAAGTACATGAAAGCAGCGGAAGATTACAAAAATGGCAGACTTGCAGATGAACGCATATTAGATTTAAGTCCCCTTTACTTACAAGTACATGTAAACGCCTTGCGCTTTTTCAAGCATCCTGATGTGCCTGTGCAATGGTTTCAAATTGCTTTAACAGCCGGAGCAATCTTCGTATTTTTTCACTTTGTTTTGCGTTTTTTTCCACTATGGCTCTCAGTGACGGCGACTATCGCACTGCTGCTGCAGCGAAGTTTAATAGTTTATACGCAACTGCTCGAACCTGAACCCTTTTTACTCTTCTTTCTTCTAATGTTTCTTTATTTTGCCGGAGCATCATCTCAAAAGAGCCATCTTCTCGCAGGAGTATTTCTTGCGCTCGCAATACTCACTCGTCCGAACTTCGCACCTTTAGTTGCAATTATCCCCGTGTACTCTTTTTTCAATCGCATTGAAGGACGTTCAGTCTCAAAGTCGATTTTGTTTTGTGGATTGCCCGCAATGGCTGCAATCACTTTTCTGATAATCCATACTGCATTCATCACGGGCTATTTCTCATTCGTTTGGATGAATCCAGGTATCGCTATTTATGAAGCAAACAATCCTTTGACTCAGGGAGCTGTTGCCGTTCCACTTCCAATGGTAGATGAAGCACTAACACTAAAACCGGGAGAGGCTGGTTATACAACGGACGTCTATCGGAATTTTGCTCGCTCCATAACCGGGTTGGATCTTACTTTTTCGGAAGTAAATCGATATTGGCTGACGAAAGCTGTTCACTTTGGAAAGGATCATCCGAACTACTTGATGAAAATGATGAGCAACAAGATTCGTTATTTTTTCCATGAATATCAATGGCATGAGTCGCCGGTTGCATTCGGAACTGAAAATTATCTCCGTGAATTCGGTATACCCGCAGTACCATTCGCGATCGTATCAGCCCTGGGTTTAACGGGGATGTTTCTGGGATGGAGGCAATGGCGAAAATGGCTGTTGATCTATGTCGCTTTTATCTGGCAACTGTTATTCATGATTATTGTTAATATTTCAGCACAACAACGTATTGCGATTCTTCCTCTTTTCTTCATTTTTATGTGTGCTGCAGTTTCTGCCTTTTATAGTTCGTATAAAAAACTAATCTGGATTTTAATCGTTTTTCCGCTAGCCTGGGTATTTTTTGCAAAAACAGAATTGATGAATGAAGAAACGTGGCTGAAACGCAGTATCCGGATATCAAATCAACACATCGCAAATGCTTATCGGAACCGAACCGCAGAGCAGTGGGAGGAAGCTTCAGAAAATGCATCACGATCTCTCGCAGCTGCACCTTTCCTGTTGGATTTACGTCGTCCTGCATATCTGCCTTTCATCGATGTTGATTATTTTTCTTCCGCGTTAGCTTACATTCCGGTCGATACTCCACAAGGTTTATTTGGAAGAGGAGTGGTTTGTATTTATGCAAATCGACCTGGTGAGGCTGAAATCTCACTGAGAGAAGTTCTGAAATCCGGAGTTTCTTTCAAACTTGATCAATATCAATCTTCCCAGCCGTTGTACTTTTTGGCACGATCTTCCTGGCTCAGAGGAAATCAGAAAGAAGCCGAAAAAAGACTACGTGATGCTTTAGTACGTGCACCGGGTGATCCATGGTGTTTATCGGCTCTCGCTATAATTACCGGAGAAAAATCGAGGCGGAACCAACTGTTCCGCTATTTTGATGATATTGATGCGCAATTTTTTCTTGGTCAGGCTGCATTGGATTTTGGGAAAACGAACACAGCAATGCATTCCTTATCTTACCTTGTTGGAAAACTCCCCGAATCGCGCAGAATAAGGGTCATGCTTGCAGCAGGAATGTCTAGAACGGAACAATTTCATATGGCGGCGGAAATTTATCGCGAAGCGCTCCGGAAATCACTTGATCCTGCGCTGATGGAACAAGAAATTCTTACATTATTCCGGACTTTATCAGAAAGAAATCCGGATGATCCGGAGGGTTTATATATGTACGGTTTTGTTCTGAGGCAGTATGGACACTATATAGAAGCGCTGGAGATTCAAAGGATGGCGCAGGAGAAAAGCCAATCGCCGGCGATCCGCGCTGAAATTGTGGAATTGCAAAGAGTCCTTTCCCGTTTGTAGTAAGGATACCGGCGTTACAAAATGGCCTTCGCCAGCCGTTGAACGCCTTCACGGATTTTGGATTCCAGCAGATTTGCATAACCAAAAATGAATTCACCGGAAGGTGCATTCCTTAAATAGTATGGACGCGCACTCACAAGATTTACTTGATTTTCAGCAGCGCGCCTGACAATTTCATTGTCAGATAACTTCAAATTAAAACGGATTAAGACATGCATTCCGGCATTTCCGCCATGAATCTTTACCTTTTTGCCGAATTCTTTTTGTAATGCTTCCGCCAGGACTTGCCGCCGGCGATTATAAAGTTTGCGCGTTTTTCTGATATGTCGATCCAAATATCCTTCATTGATGAAATCAGCAAGCGCAAACTGTTCGAGCAAGGGTGTTTGACGATCTGTTAACCATTTTGCTCTCGCAAATACAGGTCCTAATTTCTCTGGAATCACAACGTAACCAACGCGCAATGCAGGATAAAGAACTTTCGAGAAGGTTCCAACATAAATGACAGAAGAAGATTCATCAAGTCCTTGAAGCGCAGGAATCGGCTTCCCTTCATAGCGATATTCACTGTCATAATCGTCTTCAATAATCCATGCATCATTCCGCTTTGCCCATTGCAACAACTCCAGCCGTCTGGTTAAAGATAAAACTTGACCGGCGGGAAATTGATGAGATGGGGTTACATAAACGAGGCGGATATTTTTGAATCGTAAAAGCCGGACAACTTTAATACCGGAATGATCAAGAGGTACAGGTTGTAACAATGCACCGGATGCCTGAAATGCCCGGCGTGCACCGAGGTACCCTGGATCTTCAACTGCAACTCGATCTCCTGCATTCAATGTTACTCGCGCAATTAGATCAAGACCTTGTTGAGATCCATTTACGATTACAATCTGATCCGGATGACAACGTACATCACGCGAGCGTCCAAGATAACGCGCGATCGCCTCGCGCAAAGGTAAATATCCACGCGAGTCCGAACTGTAATCCAGCATTTCCGGCTGAAGCGAACGGCAATGACGAAATAGAATTCTGCGCCATCTTCTTAATGGAAAAACGCTGTAATCAGGCCTTCCATGACGAAATAAAAAAAGTGCAGGGTCAATCCGAGTTTCATATGGGCCTTCTTCTGCAAGCATGTTTCCTAACTTGCTGAGATTTGAATGAAGCCTATTCGAAAACGCTGGATTGCGTTTCGTTGTCTGCAGCATGTCTTCAGGCAAATGCTTGCTGACATATGTACCGGAGCCTGCAGTGGGTTCTATATATCCTTCGCTAATCAGTTGTTCATAGGAAAGTGAAACTGTCGTTCTTGATATTCCTAGGCTTTCAGCAAGGGCCCGGGTTGAAGGAAGCTTTTGCCCAGGCGATAGCAGTCCTGAGAGAATTTTCTGCCGTAAGGCGTCATACAATTGGGAATACATCGCCTCAGCAGATTTTGAATTGAGCCGAATTGCTAGCTCCATAAGTGGACTGTCATTTTAGATCAAAAGTGGATATTGTACAAGTCCACTTTTGGCGGTACTTTTATGTTGAGGAAATGACTATGCAATACACCATAACGGATCGAACCACATTAAAGCGGCTGCCAAAACGCGGTGATTACAGTCACGAGACTGTGCATGCAATTCTGGATGAAGGATTTGTTTGCCACGTTGGATTCACAGTCGAGGGACGTCCACTCGTAATTCCTACAGGGTATGCACGAGTCGATCAAACTCTGTACATTCATGGATCATCGGCAAGTAGAATGCTTCGAACACTCTCTTCCGGTGTCGACGTTTGTTTGACAGTGACTCTTGTGGATGGACTCGTACTCGCACGCTCTGCCTTTCATCACTCAATGAACTATCGATCTGTTGTCGTTTTAGGAAAAGCATTTCCCGTTGAAGATCCCGCAGAAAAAATCGAAGCACTTCGCGCTTTGAGCGAACACATTATTCCCGGCCGCTGGGATGAAGTGCGATTACCAGATGAGCAAGAAATGAAAGCTACTCTTGTGTTGAAGTTAGCTTTGGAAGAAGTATCGGCTAAAGTGCGTACCGGTCCGCCAATCGATGATGAACCAGATTATGCTCTTCCAATTTGGGCAGGTGTGCTGCCGTTGCGTCTCGTTCCTGGCACTCCAATAAAAGACGATCGTGTTGCGGAAAATGCTCCGATTCCTGACTGTGTTACAAATTACAGCCGCAGTTAGATTAGGGGCGCGGACATCTTTGTCCGCATTAAGGACCGCAGGCATCTTGCCTGCGAAAAAAATTGCGGACTAGAAGTCCGCGGCCCGAAATGCAGGCTGGAAGCCTGCGCTCCGATCTGTTAGGATTTATTCAATTTCATGGACGTACTTTTACGTTTCATTTTGCGAAAAGTAGCCTCCATTTTTCTGACGCTCCTTTTGTCAGCTCTGATAATTTCATGCGGGGGAGCAACCAGTGAATCATCCAGACGTGTCAATCTCTATGGCTGGGTAAATTATTTTCCGCCAGATAAGCTGCTTCAATTTACAAAAGATACTGGAATTGAAGTCCAACTTGATACCTACGCATCCAATGAAGAATTGATGGAAAAGCTAATGGCAGGGGTATCCGATTACGATGTAGTAAATCCGAGTGATTACATTTTGAAAGCATTGATCAGTTCCAAATTGCTGGACTCACTTGATCATTCCCAACTGCATAATCTTTCCAATACAGCTGAACGTTTTCGCAAATCGGAGTTCGATCCTGAATCACGATATTCCGCGCCTTTTTTGTGGTCCTTTGCAGGCATCGGATATGACCGGACAAAAGTGAAGGAGACTGTTGATTCCTGGGGAATTCTTTGGAATCCAAAATATAAAGACAAAATCCTGATGCTGGACGATCCGATGGATTGCTTTGCTGTGGCTCTAAAATGGATGGGCTATTCGTTAAATACTCAAAAGCGCGAAGAGTTACAGGCCGCGCGAGATGCTTTGCTCCGCCAAAAGCCTTTAGTAAAGGTTTATAACAGCACCAGTTATGATGAAATTCTGGCTGCTGGAGATGTTTGGATTGCTCATGGTTGGAATGGCGACATTGCAAAAATTATTGAGCGTAATCCGAACATTGCTTTTGCTATTCCAAAAGAAGGAAGCGCCGTTTCTATAGATTATCTAGCGATACCACGGAATGCTCCACATAAACGGGAAGCACATATATTTATCAATTACTTTTTGAGTGCAAAAATCGGCGCAGCTGTTACAACTTTTAATCATTTTCCAACCGCGAACGAAGCTGCAAAGGCTTTTATCCCGCTTGAGTTGTTAAGGAATCCCGCAATTTATCCTGATTCAGAACTCATGAAACGATTCGAAATCGTGGTCACACCCTCTGGTGAAACAGCACAATTGCGAGACCGATACTGGACTGAAGTGAAGTCCCGATAGAAAACCATTTTTTAAAACCCGAGTACGCCGAGTGTCCGCGCTGCCTATTAGTTTTTACATACATAAATAAATTAACCTGCCTGTAACAATCACGAAATATATTTTGAATATCATAGTGCTCGAATTCCCTCAGGAGAAAACGGATGGAAAAAGAAATCGATGCAACGATTCACCTTTTTGATAAAGATGATAGTTGTGTGTCTTATCCTGCAGGAACTGTATTGTTTAAAAGCGGTCAACCTCGCGATTATATGTATGTAGTTGTTGAAGGCCAGGTAGACTTGTATATAAATGGGGATCATGTTGAAACGGTTGAAGCCTGTGGAATGTTTGGTGAAATGGCATTGATTGAAAAGGATGTGCGTACAGCAACAGCCATTGCACGCACGGATTGTAAATTAGCGATTATTGATGAAAACCGGTTTAGTTTTCTGGTTGAGCAGACACCGTTTTTTGCATTAAAAATGATGCGGATCCTTGCAAAGCGCCTTCGTAGGATGGATCGAAGAATTCAGGAATAACTCTGAGTCTTTGCGGTTAACTAAAGCCGGTTTGTCTCGAACGTATTGCAGTTGTTCACCTGTCCGGATTGAAATCCTTGAACAAACCATCGTTTCCGCATTTCAGAAGATCCATGAGTCCATGATTCAGGAGATACGGACCCACCTGCGTCCTGTTGGATTCTATCATCCCCGACCGCTGCGGCTGCTGAAAGTCCTTCCTCAAAATCACCGGGTTCCAGTAGATTCTTTGATTTGTCATAATGAAAGCCCCAAACGCCTGCGAAACAATCGGCTTGTAACTCTAATCGCACCGAAAGCGAATTAGCATCCTCTTGTGGGCCCCGCTGCTGCAAGTCCTGAACCTGACTGGAAATTCCTAGCAGGTTTTGAACATGATGACCTACTTCATGTGCAATAACATAGGCTCGCGCAAAGTCTCCTGGCGCTCCAAATCGTTCATGTAACTGTCGGAAGAAAACGAGATCGATATAAACTTTTCTATCTAAAGGACAGTAAAAAGGCCCAACTGCTGCGGAACCAAATCCGCATCCTGATTGAGTTGCTTGCTCAAAAAGAACAAGAGTTGCCGGCTCGTAGGTACGATTCATTTGCGCAAAAACCTTACTCCACGTATCTTCCAGATCCCCTAAAACGCTTGCGACAAATTCCTTTTCCTCATCGTAAGCCTGGGGTTCTCCGGGGTTTGCGGGTATCTGTTGGGGACCACTTTGGGGCGGCGCTGGTTGCTGATTTAAGATTTGACTTAATAACTGCAGTGGATTTGTCTTGGTTAATAAAGCAATTGCTATTAGTAATATGAGGCCACATCCTCCAAGCTTGAAACCTCCACCGCCCATTCCACCCATTCCCCTTCGGTCTTCAACATTCTCACTGCGCCTACCGCGTTCCCATCTCATAGTCGATTTCCTCCACGCACTTCCATACTTTCTCGTAATATATATCAGAAACTTGGGCTTGCCCTGTCAGACTTGGGCCCAATTATGTCTTACCGAGACGTTTCCGGTCTTCATGACAATAACGTTGAACAACGCTGAGCAATGCAGAACATTGATTTTGCTCAAGTTTTATTTCTTTGCACCTGTTTTTGCGCCACTGAATACTGCGGACAAATTCCGTTTCAGTTGGAACATCCTTGCAAAAGCCTTCAACGGGTTTGCTGCTTTCCAAACAAGCACCGAGAAAAACTCCATTCGAAATCATATCTGTAAATCCAACTCCTTCCGATGTCCGTTTAATTGACGTATCAAAACACTGCTGCTCATTAAGATTCTCCCCAATTTTCATTCCCTCTTGTCTCGCCTTTGTTGAAGTTTGCATAATCCCTTTCTGATTACTTCGCCACCAGTACCATCCAGCAATCAATAGAATGGTTCCAAAAAAAGTGAATCCAATCATGACCACGATCGCTGCCTTTAAAAAACTGGACATACCGGTACCGGGTTCGGACATTTAATCTCCTGCAGGACTCATTATAATGATGAAGACTGCATTGAGGAAAATGATAATGAAAATAGCAACAGTCTTGGAATGGTATTCAGGAATCAAATTGATTCGTGCAAATTTTTTAGCAGGATTGCGTACTGCAAACGCGGATAATCCACCATCCTGGAACCCGGTGATTTTTTTGGCGCAACGTACGGGCAAATAATTTCGTGTCTTTGCGGTGAAAAAGATTCACTCGTAGTGAAGAGCGGTCATAGGATCGACTTTGGATGCGCGTCTGGCTGGAATCCAACAAGCAGCAAGTGCCACGAGCACAATAGTCAGAGACACAAAAAGGAACGTTTTTGGATCCGTTGTACTGGTTCCAAACAACAAGCTTTCCATCAAAGTAGTTACAGCAAGTCCACCAGCAAGTCCAATCAGGGTTCCAATGAAAATCAGTTTCCCACCTTGTTTGAGTATCAATTTCAATACATCTTCCGCACGCGCGCCGAGTGCCATTCTAATTCCCATTTCTTGTGTTCGTTGAGCAACTGAATGGGACATGACTCCATAAATTCCAATGATGGCAAGCGCAACAGCTACAAACGCCAGGATAAATAGCAAAACCATGTTGAACTGATTTTTGGCATAGGTATCACCCATTGCTTCTTCCAATGTACGAAATTCACTGAATGCCAGTTGTGGATCGATCGGGCGAAGTGTTTTGTACACATCGGGAACGGCTGAAAGCGCATTTCCCTTCATGCGAATGACCAGGGTCATAAAACCCATTGGAAGTTCTGAAAGAGGCCAATAAATAGCCGGGCCGATTTCGTTTTCAAGATTATCGTGTTTCACATCGGCAATAATTCCGATAATTTCCGTAGGTACATTCGGATCCTTCATATTAATTGTTAGCCGCCGTCCAATTGGATCTTCATTTGGAAAATATTTCCGCACCAGAGCCTCATTGACAAGCACGACTTTTCTGGATTCCAAAACTTCGGAATGCGTATAAAACCGGCCGCGTTTTAAAGGAATTTGCATGGTCTTAAAAAAATTGGCGTCCGTGATGTGCACTTCCGTAACGTTGTCCTGGCCTGGTGGCGGGTCTGGTCTTCCTTCAATAAAAAAGTTTGTGCCTGAGGCTGGCCCCGCAAAAGGGAGAAAAGTAGTCGCACCAGCTGACTGCACATTGGGCAAAGATTGAACGCGCTGAATTGCTTGATCAAAATACTGAATGATTTGATGCTCTTCCGGATATCTCAAGCGGGGCAAAAGAACCCTCACAGTTAAAACATTTTTTGGATTGAACCCCGGATTTACATTAAGAAGATTTACAAAACTTCGGATGAGCAAGCCAGCACCAATTAAAAGAATTAATGCGAGAGCTACTTCAGCGACAACAAATGAGTTGCGTGTTGTAGAAGAGCCAAGGTGAACTCCACGTGACGATTCTTTTAATTGTTCCTGAAGATTCCAACGTGTTGCTTGCAGTGCTGGTAAAAGCCCAAAAATAAACGCGGTCAGCACCGAAACTGCAAGCGTATACAACAAAACTACAGAATTAATCTTGACCGCTCCAAATTCGATTCCATACACAGGGCGAAACGATTGCATCGCTTGAAGAGCCCAATACGCAAGAAGTAAACCCGCAGCCCCGCCAAGAAAAGCAAGCAACCCACTTTCAATCAGCAACTGTCTGATGATGTGCCAACGTCCTGCACCTAACGCTGAACGGACTGCAATCTCGCGACTTCGCGAAACAGCGCGGACCATAATTAGATTTGCAACATTTCCGCAGGCAATCAGCAATACAAATCCGACTGCAGCCATCAAAACATAAAGCGCCTTGCGGATTGATCCTGCAATCTGCTCACGAACCGGAGTAACGCTCGCTCCCCACTTTGCATTGAAGTCTGGATATTGCTGTGCGAGCCTTGCCGCAATAACTTTCATTTCCGATTGAGCTTGTTCTACAGTAACTCCATCTTTCAATCGCGCGACAGGAGTGAGGTAACGTCCTTGTCTGACTCTCAATTCAGATGTAATTGGATATGGAATCCAGATCTCGGCTGCTTTTGCTGTAAATGAACCTTTCTTAATAAACCATTTGAAATCGGGAGGCATCACGCCAATTACTTTTGTTTTTCTTGCACGAAGCATAATCGTGTCGCCAATGATTTCACGATTGCCGCCAAACCTGCGAAGCCAAAGTCCGTAACTTAAAACGGCTAAAGGCTCGCCAGCTTTTTCATCCTGTGTAGTAAACGTTCGTCCGAGAAATGCTTTTGCGCCTAGAACCGAAAAGAGATTTGGAGTTGCAAATTGGATGGGTACTTCTTCAGGATCTCCATGTGAAGTTATGTGGCCCCAATTATCTACAGTTGCAGCAATATCTGTAAATACTTTGTTCTGCTCGCGCCAGTCGGCGTAATTCGCGGGATTCGCTACATTTTCATCATCTGCGTCGTTCGGACTACTTTCCCAAACCAATACAATTCTGTCCGGATTCTGATAAGGCAAAGGCTTAATTAAAGTTGCATATAGGACGCTAAAAATAGCGGTATTTGCGCCGATTCCAAGCGCCAACGCAAGCAAAGCTCCAATCGTAAACGCGCGACTCTTCAACAAAAGCCGGAAAGCATAACGGAGATCATTCAAAAAAGTCTTCATCCAAAAACTCCAGTTCCGTCGTATAAAGCAATGTTCGTGCCGAGTATGCTCCTAATCTTTTCGACGATGAGTATTTCCCTTATGAAAATTTGTGTTCGCACCCGCGACAATAACGTCCCGCAAACGAACACTGTCCCTTTGCTCCCCAGCCCCTCGGCTCCTCCGCTCCTCTGCATGATAATATTCCGAAGACTGATATGACTACAAAAGTCAGAAAAGTCTTCATTGCCGGCGGTACCGGCTATCTTGGAAGCCATCTGATTCCGATTCTTTTGGAGAGAGGGCATGAAGTTGCAGTGCTCGTTCGCAAAGGCTCTGAAGCAAAAGTTTATCCCGGATGCAGAATTGTTTCTGGTGATGCCTTAAACGAATCAACTTATAAAGAAGCGATTCAACCGGCAGACACTTTTGTTCATTTAGTAGGTGTCGCACATCCGAGTCCATCTAAAGCAGAGCTTTTCCGGACTATCGATTTACCTGCAGCGAAGGCTTCGGTTGCGGCTGCGACAGCTTCCGGAATTCAGCATTTTGTTTATCTGAGTGTTGCACATCCGGCTTCTGTTATGAAAGTTTATGTGCAAACGCGAATGGAAGCCGAGCAACACATTCGTGACTCCGGATTGAACGCAACATTTTTACGTCCATGGTATGTTCTCGGCCCAGGTCATCGCTGGGCATATATGCTTATCCCCTTCTATTGGATTCTTGAACGAGTGCCCTCTACAAAAGAATCCGCGCGACGGCTAGGACTGGTCACACTGAAACAGATGATTGCTTCATTAGTGATAAGCATTGAAAATCCATACACAGGAATCAAAGCCGTCGATGTTCCAGAAATTAAGAAATCATCGCTTTGATCCGATTGCGAAAAATAGAATTCATTAGTACCATTTGAGACGAGAGAAATCTATGCAATTTACAAAAATACTCTGTGTTCTATTTTTGCTAGTGTTCGCTTTCAATCTTAGTGCAGCAGAAAAAGAAACGATTGCTGTTATTGAGTTTAAGAATAGAAGTGAATCAGCTCTTCATTTTAATGGAACTGATCTAGCTGCATGGATGTCAACCGATCTGAAAAAGTACGATCGATTTGAACCTGTAGATCGGAAGGCAGTACAAAAAATAGTAAAAAATGCTGAATGGCAGGATGAACGATTAAACGAAGAGGCTGAATCGCAACTTCGAGAAATCCCTGCAAAATATGGGCTTTATGGATCGCTTATGAAATGGCAATCCACTGTAAATACTGTAACAGGGGGAGAGATTACTCAACGTAAGACGACCAAAGCGGCTTCAGGTGTATTCGTTGCATTCTACTTTGAGCTTGTTGACCTCGAAAAAGGAAAATCGATAAAAAGTTTTCAGACCGAAGGAGACGGGCTTATGGCTCCCGGCCCAGGCCCAATGGAAGGATCAGCCTCAGTTGATATGGCCAATTTCGATCGTTTGTATGAAGATGCAAGTAAGATGGCGATCCGTAGAGCCGTTGTCATTTTATCGGAATTGGAATAGCACTGAATATTCTCTTCTGGAGGTTATTTGAATACTACAGTCACTGAAATTGCGAACAAAATTTATCGCTTATCCACATATATTGAGCCGGCAGATCTTCGATTCAATCAATATTTAATTGATGCGGAAGAGCCGCTTTTATTTCATTGCGGGTTGCTCAAGTTGTTCCCTTTAGTATCTGCCGCTGTTACGCAGGTTATGCCTGTTGACCGGCTGCGCTGGATCTCTTTTGGACATGTAGAAGCCGATGAATGCGGCGCTATGAATAACTGGCTTGAAGCTGCTCCACAATCTCGTGTCGCTTTTGGTGAAATCGGATGTATGGTGTCTGTTGCAGATCTTGCACTAAGAGAACCTCGACCCTTGCAGGATGGAGATGTGATTGATTTAGGCGGAAAAAAAGTTCGATATATTTATACTCCGCATGTTCCACATGGCTGGGATGCAGGTCTTCTTTTCGAAGAAACCACACAAACTCTTTTATGTGGTGATCTTTTTACTCAAACAGGCGACACGGTCGCAATCACAGACGCAGATTTAATTGGTCCAGCATTTAAAACAGAAGAACTGTATCGCGCAAGTGTACTTTCAAGTAACACTGCACCAACGATGCGACGATTGGCAGAATTTGCACCAACAACTCTGGCATTGATGCACGGTCCTGCATTTCAAGGAAATGGCAAACAAGCTCTGTTGGATCTGGCAGATGGCTATGAAAAACTCTTCCAAGCCACCATTAAATGAAATACAACTACGTATGGATCACTCTTTCCATATTGTTCTATTTAACTCCTGCCTTTGGAGAAGACTCAAAGACGCTGGATGGTTTTTCGCCAGAGAATTCACGAATCCAGTTGCAGTTTGAAAAACGACTTAAGGACAAGATATCTCCCGCACAAATTGAAAAACATTTGGAATGGCTCACCAGCTTTCCTCACCGTGCTGGCAGCGAAGGCGCCAAGAAAACGGCTGATTACATATTGCGGAATCTAAAAGCATATGGCTTCGATGTGGAAATGGTTCGTTATGAAGGCTTTCTACCTGCGCCAGTTTCTACCGAAATTCGTTTGATCAAGCCTGTTGAAGAAAAATTGCCAGTAGTCGAAGAAAAAATCGATGGAGATCCTTTTACTGAATTTGTGAATGATCATCCTGGCTGGAATGGATTTTCTCCCTCCGGCGAAGCAAAAGGACAGATTGTTTATGCGCATCACGGCTCAAATTCAGATATTCAAACCCTTCAAAAACTCGGCATCGATCTGAAAGGCAAAATTTTATTGATGCGTTATTTCGGCACCGGGGAAGGGCAAAAAGTTCGAAATGCCGAGGAAGCGGGAGCAGCGGCAGTCGTTCTTTATTCAGATCCCGCAGAAGATGGATTCAAGTTTGGTGATGTGTATCCAAAAGGAAATTGGAGACCGCCCGGAAGTATCATGCGGCGTTCAATTATCTCATTACCTTATTCGGGTGATCCACTGAGTCCTGGAATTGCTTCCGTTAAAGGAGCAAAGCGAAAGCGTCCTGAAGATGTTGCATTGCCAAAAATACCAGTGCTTCCAATTTCGTATCGCACAGCCGAACGCATCCTCAGTCATTTAAGTGGAACTGTCGCACCTTATGATTGGCAAGGTGCTCTTGGTTTAACGTACAAAGTAGGTCCAGGACCCGCCGAAGTTTATTTAAAAACAGTCATGGATAATCGCGATCGGCCGATGTGGAATGTGATCGCGCGATTAAAGGGGAATAAAGATCCGGATCAATGGGTAATCCTTGGCAATCATCATGATGCGTGGATTTTTGGCGCTGGGGATCCATCCAGTGGAACTGCAGCTTTACTTACATTTGCTGAAGCGCTTGGCAAGTTAGCAAAAGAAGGATCGCGGCCAAAACGAACTGTGATTCTAACTTTTTGGGATGCCGAAGAAATGCTTTACGGTGGCAGCACAGAATTCGTTGAGGATCGTACGAAGGATTTATTAGAAAAAGCCGTCGCGTATATCAATATGGATTCTGCAGTCTTCAACACACGATCGTCCGCTGAGTGTTAGCGCTCATCCCGTGTTGCACAGTCTGTTCCGCGCAGCAAGCCGCGATATACAAGATCCGAAAAGCAAACGAAGCCTTTTTGAAAGTTGGACCGATATGCAAAATGCATATCGAAAAGTCCCCGGCGTTGATGGTTGGGGTGATTATTTCGATCCAGAAAAACCACTAACAGAACCTTATCTTTTCGAAACGCCTTATGATGATGCCGCACCGTTTTTTAATTTCCTCGCGCTTCCGGCGTCCGATATGTATTACGGCGCAGACTATGGAATGTATCATTCAATCTACGAAAATTTTCATTGGATGAAGACCGTTGTTGATCCAACATTTGAGTATCACAAGTTGATGACCGAATTGCAGGGAATCGTTGGATTGCGGCTTGCAAATGCGGATCTGGTTCCATTGGACTACGCAACAGAAGCTCGTTATTGGCGTCTGGCATATCGAGATTTACAGCAAAGTACAAAAGAAACCGATCATGAAAGCCTGAAAATTCAAGAAGCTCTCGCTCTGATAGATCAATGGGAACAAGAGGCAAAAAATCTTCTTAATGATGAGAAAGAAGCTTTAGGAAGACCGGCAAGAAAGAAAACCAACAAAGGGCAGCTCGTAAAAATGAATCAAATGATCTATCGCATTGCTCGGGATTTCTATCATCCCTCTGGACTGAATGGACAAATTACCGATCGAAACCTTTTCACCGGGATTGCTTTACAGTCTGATAACACGACTACCACAGCATCCATATATATAGAGGCATTGAAGCAAAGGATTCGTTCCATTCAAGCCGTGCGAAAACAACTCAGCGAATATTAAGCCGCACGTAAACGGATATGACAATTCGGACATTCGCTTGGATCTAATTGTAGTTCTGGAACGCCTTCCGACATTTTTTTGCCCATCACCCAAAAAAGAGACCACCACAATGAAAATTGGGATTGCGGCAGCGGACTACTGTGGCTTGCTCTAGGTTGGTGACCACATGCTGGACATAAATACTGAGCATAACCAGCGAGGACAGTTAAGATACTCAAAAAAATTATAACGGCGAACGAAAAAATAAGTCGACCTTCTACTGGCAAAACAGGCTTCAACACGAAAAACAAAATGGTCGATACAATCAGAGCTGTTATTGCAGCAACAAACTTTGAATTACGTAATTTTTTCCGGCGTTTTTGAAACAACTCCACAAAAAAAAGATCTGTTAACTCTAGTTGCGGAGTTCCTTTGCATCCATAAATGCTGCAACTCCCACGATCTTCCCAGCATTTTTCGTGATGAACAGTCTTACATTTTAAGCAACGGATAACACTTGGCGCGGGATAAATTGGATCTCGGCAAAAAGGACATCGAAGCGCTCCCCGCTCTTTGCTAAACTTCAAGAACACTCAGAATCCCCCTTTCTTTAATCTTATATTAGATATGGAACCAATGACTCAGTCACCACCCACCACCGGATTTCGATACTATGAGGATGCGATCACCGAAGAACAAGAAAATGAACTTCTAACCTTCGTCAGGAAACTGGATTTTCAACCTTATGTAATGCGGGGTCAGGCATCAAGGAGAGGGATCGTACGTTTTGGTCATGATTATGGACCGATCGGAGGGACACATCATAGAGTTCAACCACTTTCACCGGAATTGAAAAAGCTTCGGGCGATTGCGGCAGAAAAAGCGAATGTATTGGCAGAAGATTTTGTGGCATGTGTAGTGACTTGTTATCCACCAGGAGCGACGATCGGCTGGCACAGTGACATGACTCAATTTGGTCCCTTAGTCTTTGGTGTGTCGCTTGCCTCATCCTGTATTTTTAGATTTCGGCCGAAGATAGATCCAGAAAGAACGTTCAAAATCACTTTGGAGCCGCGATCACTTTACGTGATGGAAGGTGATGTGCGCGCGAATTGGGAACACTCGATTCCGCCGGTGAAAACGCTGCGTTACTCAATCACGTTCCGCACCCTTCTTGATAACTACGAGTAGCATTTTTCTCCCCTGCTCCCCTTCTCCCCTGCTCCCCTGCTCCCTTTCTCCCCTGCATTTTCACGTGACCACAATTTCGCCCTTTCAGATAACTCCTCCAGCGAACCCCTTACCTAACCTCCTTCACCGGTCCCGGTCTTTCGAAAAACCAGTTTCCCAACAACTGCTGAAGTGAAGAACCATTTATTTTTAATCCTGTAAATCGCTTATATGGAAGAACACCATGCGTATTTGTTCGAGGGCTGAAAGCTGCATCCACATCTGTTAATGATTCGCGGACTGCAGATGCAAAGAGATCGGCAATCGCTTTTTCGGCAGGATTGAATGGAAATCTCACTCCGAGTCCAGAAAGAAATATCGGATCATACTGCGACATTTGAACCATTAACGGCGCATTCAAAAATGGATAGACGCCTGAGGAGTAACATAAATGTTTAGCATTGGAGTTTGCTTGAGCGCAGCTAGCATCTGGTTTTCCGTTCCATAATTGCAAAGCTTGTTGTACTGGAAATACGGATCCTGGAATTGGTAACGAAAGCGCTTGTGCTGGGGTCCAGCCTGCATCGTTGGAACCTTTCACTTCCTTCGATGGAAACTGTGCGGCCAGCCAATCAAGATGCACCATTGCGCCGATCCCTCCCGCGGAAGTTCCGGTTAAAAGGATTCGGTTGGCGGAAGTAAGATTATTGCCTGACTTATTTCGTAGATCATTGACGATCGCGCGAACAATTTTCATTCCGCGAAATTCAAATCCGCCAGTTGCTCCACTTTGCTCACGATCCCCGCTCCACAAATCCGAGCTGCAATAAGGAATAGCAACATGATTCGCGTTAAAAAAATCCGGATTCTGCGAAGATACATCGGACAGTATCCCGTTTCCGACAAAAGTCGAAGGTTTGCCACGCGATGTCATCAGCTCTGGAAATTGCACATTGCGTTCATTGCAGCTTTCTACGGAAAAGCACAATCCGCCCCCTGACATAAAAATTACCCAGTTGTTTGCGCCAGATCCTGATCCCTGTCGGAAGTAATACACTGCAGGAGTTCCATCATTGCAAACAGCTTGTCTGGAGGCAGCATTCGGAACTGTTATCTTTTGAAGCGGCGCAGATTCAGCAATTCCATTAAAAAGAAAAATAAGAATACAAATCAGAAAAGTGCGATAAATCATAATGTTCTCCACAAATTAATATAGAGAACGGAGAAGGATTAGCCACGTCTGCGTTTGCATTCCTCTAAAATCTCTAGCGTATGCGAAGTGCCGATTCGGGTCACTCCGAGGTCTCGAAACGCAAGCACTGTATCGAGATCACGAATTCCGCCGGCAGCTTTCACTTGAACATGGGGCGGTGAGTGCTTCCGCATGAGTATTACATCTTCGATGGTTGCGCCTCCGCTGCCAAAACCTGTAGATGTTTTTACCCAATCAGCTTCTAATCCACCGGAGATTTCGCACAATCTCATTTTCTGCGTGTAATTTAAGTAACAATTCTCGAAAATAATTTTTACTTTTTGCTGTCGAACATGAGCTGCATCAATGACAGCATTGATATCGGAGCGTACATAATCCCAATTTCCGCTGAGAACCTGACTGATGTTTACTACAAAGTCGAGTTCTTCACAGCCGTCATCCAATGCCTGGTGTGCTTCAGCTACTTTCACCGCGATTGTCTGTCCGCCATGTGGAAAGCCGATTGTGGTACTGCTTTTTACAGTGCTTCCTTTTAAAAGCTGTGCACAACGTTTCAAGTAATAAGGAAGAATACAAACACTCGCGACCTCATACTTGAGTGCCGTTTGAATTCCCTGTTCAAGTTGTTCTGCGGTAAGGATGGGATTTAAAAGTGAGTGATCGATTAAATGGGCTATGTCTTTTAATGTGTAGTCCACAGATGTCTCCTGCGTGAGATCTAGAAATGTTATACGGTATAATGCGCGACAGTGAAAGGGTCACTCCGTATTGTTTCTGTTGGCGAATGTACGATTGACGACTATCTTGATCTGAACCAGGATTTTGTCGGCGGCATTTCTCTAAACTTCGCCGTTCATTGCAAACGCAATGGAGCCGAAAATGTATCGCTTGTCAGTCGCATCGGCAACGATCATAGTCAGCGAATCCTGAATGCACTCGCGAAAGAAGGCGTCGATTCTACTCACGTCAAGACTGCAGCTGGCGCTACTGCGCGACAAAACATAACCCTTGGCGCAGGAGGCGAGAGGATCTTTCCGTCCGGTGGCTATCAGTCAGGTGTACTTGAAGGGTATCAACTTCAGAACGATGATCTAGATTTTCTCCAACAACACAATCTGTTAGCGTCACCTTTGTTCAAGCAAATGGAACCGCTCTTTTTCCAATTGTTAAACTTTACTGAATTCAATGGATGGAGAGTTGCAGATTTTCTAGATCTATCTGACTACAACAAGGATACTCGGATTTTGGAAGAGGTCATCGATCGATTAACGATTGCATTTGTTAGTGGCGATCCTACAACGGCAGAACGTTTGCGTCCGCTTTCGCGAGCAAGCCAGTGTTTGATCGTTGTTACTTTTGGCGCTGAAGGAAGTATGGCCCTTTATCAAGGTGAATCGTTATATCAATCATCGCTAACGGTAGCCAATGTTGTTGATTCCACTGGATGCGGCGATGCATTTCAAGCAGCCTTTACAGTTTCATACTGGAATGAGCGCAACGTCGCACATGCATTGCAAAAGGGTGCACAACATGCAGCGAATGTACTTCAACACTATGGTGCTATTGGATAATCTATAAATGATGTTTCGCAAAATTTTCCCCAATCCAAAACCGGTGATCGGTATGATTGCACTGCCTCCATTGGAATTAACTCCAGAATTTCTTAATGCTGCGACTCGGCGTGCACTCAATGATCTGGATACTCTACAACATGGCGGAGTGGATGGCGTTTGTATTGAGAATGACTACGATCAACCTCAACAGTTAACAGTTGGAAATGAGATGGTTGATGTGATCACACACATTGCGCGAGAAGTAGTCAAACGAACAAAAGTTCCAGTCGGTGTGCAAGTGCTTTTAAACGATTGGCGCGCTTCTCTTACGATTGCAAAAGAAACTGACTGCCAATTTGTCCGTCTTGATTTTTTCGTAGATACGGTTCGCATCGCTGCAGGCATTATCAATCCTGAACCGGATGCTGTTACCGCTTATCGCAAAAAGATTTCCGCACAAAATGTTGCTTTATTAACGGATATTCAGGTGAAACACAGTGAATTGCTGGAATCGGGTAAAAGCTTGAGCACTTCCGCAAATCAAGCGATTGCACATGAATCCGATGCTTTGATCGTGAGCGGCAATATAACCGGTGAAGCTCCTACACCGGTTAGTTTATCGGAAGTCCGTAACGCGGCTGGTGATTTTCCTATTTTGATTGGCAGCGGAACAACTCCGGAAAATGTTGGCACTTTATTCCGTTATGCTGATGGCGCGATCGTTGGAACCTCCCTCAAAAATAGTAAAGCCGCTCACGAACAGATAGTCTTTGAACGCGTTCAACAACTGATGAGTGCTGTCCGAAAAGTTCGCACTGAGTCGGGTTAGCAGACACCTCCCTTTCTCCCCGATTTTTCTCGCACTTGGGCACGCAAAGAAACCGCTTGCACCAAAACAATTGCTCGTTGAAGAAGCGTAACGTATCTTTCGGCAATGGCAATGAATATAGCAATCGCTTCAAAAACAAATCGTGCAATTCTGATCGGCGGCTTGATGTGCGGGGCGATGGACTTGACTGCGGCAATCATTGTTTATGGATTGCTGCGAGGTAGAAGTCCTGTCCTGATCATGCAATCCATAGCAAGTGGACTTCTCGGTGCGAAATCGTATGAAGGCGATCTGGCTACTGCGGCGCTGGGAGTCTTTTTACATTTCTTCATTGCGTTCAGTGCGGCTACAGTCTTTTTTATTTTAAGTCGCAGGTTACATTTCCTTGTGCAACATGCCGTTGTTTGCGGCATCCTTTACGGAATTGCTGTTTACTTCTTTATGCAATTGATCGTGTTACCTCTTTCTGCTTTTCCCCACAAAACTTCATTCGCTTTTGCGTGGCTTCTTGTAGGTTTGACCATACATATATTTTGTGTCGGACTTCCCATCTCCCTTGCAACACGAAAATATTCTTAGCCCATATGCGGCGTGTTTCTCTAACTTGCGCCACGCAACGAACCGGTCGCGGCAAAACCATTGTTCCGCTGTTCAATGCCAATTAATTTGTAATGGATGAAGGAGTTCGCTTTATGATCCTGAGATTCTTAGTTGTTTTTTTACTTGCTTTTCAAATTGTTTCGGCACAGGCCACAACTGCGAAGGCAACTTTTGCCGGAGGTTGCTATTGGTGCATGGAAGAACCTTTTGACACGTTGGATGGGGTTCTCTCAACGACAACGGGTTTTTCAGTGGTTGGTTCATCCGGACAAACAGTAAGTGTCGAGGCTGTGGAAATCGTATATGATCCTGAAACAATTTCGTACGAGAAATTACTAGAAGTCTTTTGGAAAAATATCGATCCAACAAATCCGGATGGTCAATTCTGCGATCGCGGCCCAAAATATCGTTCCGCAATTTTCTATCATGATGACCGCCAAAAAATACTGGCTGAAGAATCGAAACTCAAAATTGAAAAAATCCTGAATAAGCAGATTGTTACGCCAATTTTCCCGGCAATGCAATTTTCTGCGGTTGCAGAAAGCGAGCAGGATTTTTATAAAAAGAATGCTCGCCGTTATAAACAGTATAAGATTCAATGCGGCCGGGATCGTCAATTGCGTGAATTGTGGGGAAATTAATATGAGAGCCGCAATGACAGATAAATCTTTAGATATGAAACTTCGGTTCCTTATCGTTGAGAGCGATCCAGTGTTACGGCAAACAATGATTGAAACTTTAACAAATGAACCTTCCACGCGAGAGATTGAAGTATGTGCAAATGGAATGGAAGCGATTTCAATGGTGCGAGACTTCAAACCTGATATTTTAATTTGCGAAATCGAATCACCGGGCATTGATGGATTTGCGCTATTGGATTCGCTTCCAGAAAAATATCGCCCGGTTACAATTTTTGTTAGTAGTCTTGATCATTTTGCTGCACGCGCTTTTGAAGTTTCAGCAGTTGACTATCTTGTGAAACCCTTGAGCGAAAGCCGCTTCTTGAAAGCGTTAGACCGCGCTCGCAGTGAAGCCGAACGCATCAAGAGTCAAGTCCCTTCAATTGGGATTAGGCGCGGCCAACAACATTTAACAATACGAACCGGACGGACTGTAAATTTTATCAAATGCGATGAACTTGATTGGATTGAAGCGGATGGAAAATATGTCCGTCTCCATATTGGAAAAGAATCTCTTGTTTTAAGGATCAGCATTTCAGCGCTTGAAGCGGAATTAGATCCGGTGCAATTCGTTCGAATTCATCGATCTACAATTGTTAACATTGAGCGCGTGAGACGTGTTCAACCCTGGAATTACCGCAGAACCTATCAAGTCGTGCTTCAAGATGGAACTCTTCTTGTTTTAAGCCGCAAATCGAAACTGCCCGCACTCAAATCAGCACCCTCGGCGACTCTGCGGTAAATCCTTTTACCACACAGCCACAAAGAAACACAAAAAAGCTAATCGCCATTCAACTTTCAGTTCTTGGCCTGTGCGATTCGGAAAATTCCACGATTGATGCATTTCGAGGAACGAATTGTTCGTTATCAAGAAAGGCAAGCGCACTTACACGGAACAAAAGTTTGATTTTCATCGCGTGGCTGATTCATTTCTCCGTCGATTGATTCACTGGCATGGGGCTTGCTCAAGGTTCTTTGAACAATAACCTAACCAAATGGAGAAGCTATGAAAACTAAATCGTTCATACTAATGGTAGTGGTTCTCTTTGCTTCTGCAATTGCCTATCCCCTCTTCGCACAAGTTTCAATGAAGACGGGTTCCGTCTACGGTAAAGCTGTAGATGATAAAGGCAGTCCACTACCTGGCGTACTGATTACGCTTGAATCAAATGAAATTCCTACACAGACTGCAACGTCTGGTGCTTCTGGCGGTTTCCGCTTTGCGAATCTGCCTCCTGGAGTTTATTCTGTGAATTTTTCAATCGAAGGATTTACGGAAGTACGTCAGGAAGAAGTACGCATCAGCACTGGCTCGCAGGTTCAGCTTGAAATTACATTGCGGCCGTCGCTCGCTGAGGAATTTACAGTAATCGGCGAAACACCTGTTGTCGATACCAAAAAAACAGGCACATCCGATACGTACAGTCGTGATTATTTGGAAGATGTTCCCAGTGCTCGCGACCCATGGACCATCATCGATCAAACTACTGGTGTTGATTCAGATCGTTACAATGTCGCAGGTTCTGAGTCTGGACAGCAAGCATCGTTTATTGCGCGAGGCGGAAACGATGACAATACAATCTTCAATTACGATGGTGTGAATGCAACCGACCCAGGAGCTATGGGTGCATCACCAACCTATTTTGATTTCGATGCATTTGAAGAACTGCAAATTTCTACCGGTGGAAATGATGCGTCCGCACCGACCGGTGGTGTGATCGTTAACATTGTCACAAAACGTGGTGGTAATCGATGGGAAGGAAGTGCTTCCTATTTTTACGCCGGTGATAGTCTTCAAGGCGATAACACACCTGATGAACTCGCATCGATCGGAGCTCAATCAAACCGGCTCGATGAAGTTAAAGACTATGGTTTTGATATCGGCGGACCGATCATAAAAGACAAATTCTTTGTTTGGGGTGCGTATCGCAAAAACGATATTGGTTTGATTACAACAGCGAATACTGCTGATCTCACTGAACTCGAAGATTTCAACTTTAAAGCAAACGCGAGTTGGTCTCCTGCTCATGAATCGCAATTCGGATACTTCCAAGGCGAAAAAACGAAATCCGGAAGAGCAGGAATTTCGATTGCGCTGCAAGCTCCGGAAACACTTTGGGAACAAGCCGGTACCGATACGATCCTTCCAGGCATCTGGACAGCACAACATACCTGGATCCCCAGCGATCAAATGATTGTCACCGGACGTTACGGATACGTCGGTCTCGGATTCACATTAAAACCGAATGGTGGAAAAGATATACCGATGATCTACCTGGCCGCCATTCCACGCTACGAAGACACTCTGTTTTACACGGCCCCCATTGATCGCCCTGCGCATGATTTCGTTGTTGATGGAAATTACTTCAGCGAAAACGTAATGGGTGGCGATCATGAATTTAAGTTCGGATTCGAATACAAATCAGCAAATCTTCACACCTTCAGTTCGTATGGAAATGGTGTGTTCATTGTTGACTACAACCAAACTACGCCACAAGGGCCACTGACTTCAGGGATCCTTTATGCCCAGCATTGGATTGATGGAAGAGTTGATTTAGATCGTGCTAGTTTTTACGCGACAGATACATATCGCCGAAACAGGCTGACTCTAAATCTTGGATTCCGCTTTGATCATCAAACCGGAAAAAATCTAGCTTCATCAATTCCGGGAGTACCGGGTTTCGAATCGCTTGTTGGTCAGCTGGAATATCCGGGCAATGATCCCGGAATTTCATTCAATGACATTTCGCCGCGTCTTGGCGTGACGTACGATTTCACCGGAGATGGAAAGACCATCGTTCGTGGAAATTTCGCACGATATTACGATGCGTTGAATAACGCATTCATTTCGTATCAGAATCCCACCTTCGTTTACAACGGTGCGATTCTGCCATTCGAAAACAGCAACGGTGATCGTGTTATTACTCCGGATGAAATTACCGGACCACCTTCTTATTTTGGCGGATTGAATGGGCCAACATTTGATCTGGCTGCATTTGAAGATAGCAGGAAGATCGATGAGGATCTCAGGAATTCAAGTTCCTGGGAATACATCGTTGGGTTCGAACGCCAACTCATGCAAGATCTATCAGTCAGTGCCACTTACACTCATCGCGACTACCGTGATAACACTGTGATCGTACCTTTCGGAATATCAGAAGCTGACTTTGTCCCTGGTGGTACGTTTACTGCAAATACAGCTCTGGGAAATTTCAACGTTCCGTATTTCGTTTACGGCGGTGTTGATGATGGCGATCAGATCTTGACGAATGCGAATGATTACAAAACTAAATATGACGGGATTGATATCACCGCTCGCAAACGGATGAGCAACAACTTCATGGTGAATGCTGGCTTAACCCTGCAGAAACAAAAAGCTAACTATGATGGTGGTGATTCACTTTCGTTCTACATTGGTGATGGCGGCTTGAGCGGTCAGGTATTTCCATTCGATCCAACAAACTTGCCATTTCTTGATGGTCATCCCTATGCTTTTGCTCCCGGTGGAAGCGGAAAAGCGGGTGTTTATCCTTATTCAGAATGGCAATTCAAGATGAGCGGTGTTTATCAGTTGCCATGGGATTTTTCTGTTGGCGCTTTTGGCCGTTATCAGCAGGGCTATCCTTACGTTCTGCTTGCAACGATCCGTGATGATTCACTGGCTTCCTCTTTGGGCACTACAAATCACCTGATCCTTGTTGAGCCATTTGGCGACCGGCGATTCGATGACATTTTTACACTGGATCTACAGTTTGAAAAAGGCTTCGATTTCGCGAATTATGGTCGTCTTGCCGTGTCCGCAAATCTGTTTAATGTAACGAATACGAATGCGGTTGTTCGACGACTCCGAAACGTATCCTCCGCTTCGTTCAATCGAATCGATGAATTGATTTCACCCAGGGCTTTGCGCTTGGGAGTTCGATACAGTTTTTAAGAGTACATACAGGGGCACAGAGTCTTGTGCCCCTGCATTGCTCCTCCATGGTGGGGCGGCCTGATCACCGCCCCTGATTTTCTGCACAAAAATCTCCACATTAAGCCAGATAATATCCGCCTTATTCCGTTTGTAATTGGGTGCGTTTATAGCGAATATAAAATTACAGCATGAATGTCCAGGTTCAAAAAATGCGACAAAAACACGCGTTGAGTGTTGTTGGAATGGCCACGATCATCGCGTTGGCCTTCGTAGTCCAGTATTACATTGCCTCGACTTTTGCCAATGTAACGTTTCAATGGAAGGATCAACTTCTGCGTCAAATTACGACGTGGTATCTATGGGCGGCATTGTTTCCGATCATTGCGGCTCTCGCAGCTAGGTTTCGATTCGATACCGGATCAAGATTGAAAAGCCTGCTGGCTCATTTTCTCGCAGGATTATTGCTGGCATCAGTCCATGGAATTATTTACGTCCTGTTCACTGAATGGGCATTTCATCCTGAACGTGATTTGAAAACTGTTAGCGAAATGCTGACTGCGTCCTTTGTCAATTCCTTCATGTGGCGCTTCCTGATCTACCAAATGATTTTGTCGGTTTGCCTGGCCTTGAACTATCATCGGACCGCAGTTGAAACAGAAATTCACTCTTCGCGAATTGAAGACAGCATTATTCGATCGCAAATCGAATCGTTGAAGATGCAAATCGATCCTGATTTTCTTTTCAAAAACTTGAATCAACTTCCAAACCTGATGAACCGCAATCTTGACGAAGCGGATGATATGGTGGCCCGCCTGGGTGATTATCTTCGGATGACGCTTGAAAATTCGGGAAATTCTGAAGTAACTCTACGAGAAGAAGTTGATCTTCTCAAATGCTATTTGGAAATTGAAAACATCAGATTGTCGAACCGTGTTGAAATCAAATTTGATCTTGATCGCGATTCGCTGGAATGCACCGTACCTAGCTTAATTTTGCACGCACCGATCGAAGATGCCATCCGCCGCAGACGTGATAATGATCCGCTCCATTTGGTTATCGTAAGTTCGAAAACCGAAACGTCTCTTGTGCTGACAATTACAGACCTTTACACGGATTCTGAAAGTCCTCGCCTCCATCAATTATTAGAAAGGCTTAACGCCTTATATCAAACTTCGATTGCTGTTCGTATCTCGAATCTTTCCGAAAAAAGTACGACACGGATCGAAATCCCTCTTGTCCTTGAAAAAAGAAAATCTGATGAAGTTGTTCAACACCAAGCTCAAGAAGAAAGCATCCGGCCGGTTGAGTTTAATTCAGAACCATCGAATACCGTTCGAAGATGGCTTGTGATTACAGGAATTTTTACAATCCTTGCTGTTTATTTCGCGATTCAAGCCATAATCAGGGATGCCAGCGCAGGAAAGACTTTCGACTGGGCCGGACAAATGGTTGCTTCAACCGGATGGTACATCTGGGCATTATTCACTCCACTTGTTTTGAAACTCTCTGCCAGATTCCCTCTTCAGCAAGAGCATCGCTGGAAACATATGATGGTCCATCTACTTGGGTTCATTTGTGTTTTATTCCTGGCAGCCGGCACTTATGCCGTGGTACTCTCAGCTGCCCAGTTTGGACACTATGATTTTCTAGAAATATTGCCCGTGTATGTTGCCCGGACACCTTTTGCATTCGACATTCTTTGTTATCTAACAATCGTTGCTGTTGAAAACTCTCTCCGATATCACCGCCGAATTGAAGCAGAGAAAATACGAACCACCAAGCTAAATGCTCAACTGAGCCGTGCGCGACTGCAAGCGTTAAAAATGCAACTCCATCCACATTTCTTGTTCAATTCATTGAATTCAATTTCCGAATTGATGCAAGAGAATCCCAGCGCGGCCAAGGAAATGATTGAGAATCTTCAACATTTTCTGCATCTGACGGTCAACAGCAATCAAGTGCATGAAATCCCATTTGAAAAGGAACTTGAATTTTTGAACTGTTATCTTGCCATTGAACGTGTGCGTTTTCAGAATCGACTTAGCGTCACAATGGATATAGATGCGCAGGCAATGAAAGTATCTGTTCCGAACCTGGTTTTACAGCCTATTGTTGAAAATGCAATCAGACATGGGATTGCGCCACGAAAAACACCGGGCCAAATTGATATCAGTGCCAGGAGAAATAATGGGATGTTGACAGTCAGTATTCAGGATAATGGCCCTGGATTGCCTAAATTGAAAAGAGGAATGAACCCTGAACGTGCAGGTTTAGGACTTTCAAATACGCGAGAACGATTGATGCAGTTGTATGGAAATGACTATCGATTCGAAATGGTAAATGCGCCCGAAGGTGGCCTACGCGTTACACTCGAAATTCCGGTTCACAAGGGACCACAGACGAAGGATGCACGTCTCGCCTGCATCAATGAGGTAACTTGAAAATGACTGAAACAAAACAACTGATTCGGGTTTGCATCATCGATGATGAACCGATTGCCTGCCGCAGGATTGAACGTCTTCTAAAAGAGGATCCTGAAATTGAAATAATAAAAGTGTGTAACGATGGTGAAGATGCTGTCGAAAGCATCCGGACACTTCATCCGGATTTGATATTTCTTGATATTCAAATGCCAGAAATGGATGGATTTGAGGTGCTGCAATCATTGGATTCGTCCAACATGCCTCGCGTAATTTTTGTTACTGCATTCGATCGCTATGCGATTCAGGCTTTTGAAGTCCATGCTCTTGATTATCTTTTGAAACCCTTCGACAAAAAACGATTTCAGGAAGCTCTCGAACGTGGAAAAGCTCAAGTCTCCCAGGATCATGAAGGCTCAAGTAATCGCGAACTTGTAGCTTTGTTGAAAGAGCTAAAAGTACATCAACATTATTTGGATCGATTGATCATCAAAAGTAAAGGAAGAGTTTCGTTTCTTAAAACAGATGAAATCGATTGGATTGAAGCACAGGGCAAATACGTCATGATTCATGCCGGACAAGAGTCACACTTGATACGGGATGCGATGAACAATCTCGAATCCGAATTGGATCCGAAAAAGTTTGTTCGCATTCACAAATCTGCCATCGTTAACATTGATCAAATCAAAGAGCTTCAACCTCTGTTTCACGGAGATTTCCGCGTCATTCTACGTAACTCAACAGAACTCACAATCAGCCGGAGATATCGCGAAAAAGTTGATGAACTCCTTGGCAAAGCTCTGTGAGAATTATTAGTATTTCAAAGCACTATTAATCAATAAGGAGAACATTGATGCCAAATAAAAACGTACAAGCGAAACCAAAAGGATTTAATACGCTCACGCCTCATCTGATTGTTAGAGATGGGAAAAAAGCAATGGATTTCTATCAAAAAGCATTTGGCGCCGAGAGTGGACGCATCAATTATGGACCGGATGGAAAGAGCGTCATGCATGCTGAAATGAAGATCGGAGATTCGATGTTAATGCTCGTTGATGAAAATCCTCAATGGAATTCTCTTTCTCCATTGTCGATTGGCGCTTCCAGTCCTGTCGTTGTTCATGTGTATGTTGAGGACGCTGATGCGGCCTTTAAAAGGGCTGTTGATGCCGGAGCAACAGTGAAGATGCCTTTAATGGATGCTTTTTGGGGTGATCGTTATGGTCAACTTGTTGACCCATTCGGTCATCATTGGTCAATTGCTACCCATAAAGAAGATGTCACAGATGAGGAAATAAAAAAACGGGCTGAAGAATTCTTCAGTCAAAAATCCTAAGACTGTCTTTAACCGCAAAGGCACGAAGTTATCTTTGTGCCTTTGTGGTAATCCTTTGACTTCTGCGCATTTGCAAAGTAGCATCCTGTTTTAGCTCAACCGCCAAGACGCCAAGGCGCCAAGTTATATTTTTTTGATTTAATTCTTGGCGTCTTTGCGTCTTGGCGGTTGAGCTACTAAAAACAGACAGGAGGTCTTTGATGAAGCGCAGAGATTTCTTGAAAACGGCTGCAACAGCTTGCGCCGTATCAATTGCACATCCCATCTTCAATAGTTTTTCATTCACTGCGGAACTGGATTTATCTGAATTTGAAAACGCAACGATTCTTGAATTGCAAAGTAGTTTCAAATCCGGAAAGATCACATCACGATTGCTTACTGAAGCGTATATCAAAAGAATTGATCAGGTTGATAAACATGGTCCCACAATCAATTCTGTTATTGAAATCAATCCGGAAGCGATGGACATTGCTGAAGCTCTTGATCGCGAACTGAAAGAAAAAGGACCACGAAGTCCGCTTCACGGCATTCCGATTTTGATCAAAGACAACATCGACACCGCAGACCGGATGATGACAACTGCTGGTTCACTTGCGTTAGTTGGATCCAAACCTGCGCAGGATGCATTTGTTGCGGAAAGATTGCGAAAAGCTGGAGCCATCATTCTTGGCAAAACGAACTTGAGTGAATGGGCCAACTTTCGATCAAGCCGTTCCACCAGCGGCTGGAGTGGACGCGGTGGTCAAACGAAAAATCCATATGCTTTGGATCGGAATCCTTGCGGTTCGAGTTCCGGTTCGGGAGCAGCTACTGCAGCGAATCTGTGTGCCGGATCAATTGGAACTGAAACAGATGGCTCTATCGTTTGTCCTTCAACGCACTGCTCACTTGTTGGAATCAAACCCACACTCGGTTTAGTGAGCCGCGCCGGAATCATTCCGATTGCGCATACTCAAGACACCGCAGGCCCAATGACACGAAACGTCACAGATGCTGCAATACTTCTGGGGGCTCTAACCGGAATCGATCCGCGCGATAAAATCACGAATGAAAGCCAGGGCAAAATGCATTCGGACTATACGAAATTTCTAGATAAAGACGGATTGCGTGGCGCACGAATTGGCGTAAACAGAAAAACATTCGGCTTCAATGAACATGTCGATCAACTGATGACTGACATGATCAAAGTCATGAAAGAACGTGGCGCAGTGATTGTTGACCCCGCGGATATGAACATTCCTGGTGACTTTTATGAAACAGAACTTGAAGTACTTTTGTACGAGTTCAAAGCGAATCTGAATGCATATTTAGGAAATCTTGGCCCGGAAGCGCTGATTCATTCGCTGAAAGAAGCTATAGATTTCAACGAAAAAAATCGAGACAAGGAAATGCCTTTCTTTGGTCAAGATATTTTTATTAAATCCGAAGCGAAAGGGCCACTCACAAGCAAAGAATATCTGGATGCAGTCAAGAAGAACAAAGAGCTTGCGCGCGAGAAAGGAATCGATCTAACGATCCAAACGCATAAACTCGATGCGCTGATTGCTCCAACTGGAAGTCCGGCCTGGCTTACAGATTATGTAAATGGCGATCACTTTATTGGCGGATATTCATCAGCATCTGCAGTATCCGGCTATCCGCACATCACAGTTCCTGCAGGTTATGTTTCAGGATTGCCGATCGGAATTTCCTTTTTTGCTCAAGCCTACAGTGAACCAACTTTGATCAAGCTTGCGTATGCTTTTGAGCAGGCGACGAAAGTTCGCCGTCCTCCGGAATTCCTTCCGAGTGTTAAGATCGCCAACAACGGTTCGAACGCGCCAAAAGTAAAAGCTTTTCTCGTTTAAGAAAAGGAGACTACTATGGGGCAATACAAAAGGCTAAAAAGACCTGGAACGAGCCATTCAAATGGATCCATCGTTGAAAGAAGCCCAAATGGCACTCGATGCCGTTAAAAAATCCACCTAAGGGACCGCAGGCTTCCAGCCTGCATAGGGGACCGCGGACTTCCTCCGCATCAGTTTGAATTAACAGCGCGCTCCATATTTCCCAGTGTACCTCCGTCTTTTCAAAAGTTCTTTAGCTTTTGAGAAAGAAAACCAAACCATTTTGCCGCTGATGTCATCTTTAGAATGCAATTTTAGTTCAGTAAAAAACTTGAGATAGAAGAGTCCTGCTTCACGCGGAGTCACCGGGGACAACGGTGCAATCGCAAGAGGTGTAATTGCTGGAGTCGATTTCAAAACAGATTCGCTTAGTTGTGGAGAGAAGTCATCAGTGCCACAAATCGCAAGTAAATATGGAGGCAACTGTTGCGAACGAAGCGTATCCAGAAAATTTGAATGTGAATGAGCCAATACAAGCAGACAGTTGAAATCGGACTGTTGAAGCTCTCCAACCTTTTCTAGCCTTTCAATATCCAACCCACTCTTTCTTAAAGCTAAACAGAGTCGATTTGTGAAAGTGAACTCCCATCCTTGAGAATCTTCGGTAAGATCCGCCAATAATATTCGTGGGATGCCTGGAATGGTTACAGAACTCCACATGCTATATATGATAAAGAAATGAAAACAGAAATGATCTATGAAACTTTCCGTGAACCAAAAGCTCTACAGTTAGAGAAAACGGAAGATGGGCGCTATCGCCTGGTGATCACAGTAAAAAAATTAGGTGCAGTTACTGCGGTCGAATATTTTCTGGATCCAAACGAAGCCCGGCAACTCAGCGAAGCCCTTACCCGATGAGAAACCGCGACCCACTGTTATAGAATATTGGCTGCACCTTGATGGGAGCTTTGGGTTCGAACAATTTGGATTCACGAAAGAAGATAAACCTGTTCATTCTAATTCCTGCTGGTGCGATCCTCTTTGGCATTTTTAGCGCCATTGCCTACTCCTGGCTCTGTGATGACGCATTCATAACCTTTCGATATGCCCATAATCTCGTTCAGGGAAATGGGCTTGTCTTTAATGTTGGAGAAAGAGTAGAAGGCTACACAAATTTTCTCTGGACCATCTGGTCAGCTTTAGGGCTCTGGTTAAATATTAAAGCTGAAACGTGGGCACTTGTCTGGGGGATTGTTTTTTATGCCGGAAGCTTAATCCTACTTCTCCTTCACGATCTAGAAATTCAAAAAGAGATAGGCACGAAATTTGTACCAATCGCTGTGACGATTGGCGCACTTCATCCGGACTGGCAAATCTATGCAACAAGCGGATTAGAAAACTCAATTCTTACATTTTTGTTGATTTGTTCATTCTTATTGCTGTTTCGAAAAAATGATTCGCCGGTACTTGCCGGCTTATTTGCTGCAATGGCAACACTAACAAGACAGGATGCAGTCCTTTTCTTTGGGGTATGTTTTTTAACAATGCTCGTGTTACGAAGATATAATTTTCGCCGTTTAATCTATTACGGAGCTGCTTATTCTATTCCTTGCGGTCTTTTTCTGCTCTGGCGCCTTAACTATTATGGTGATATTTTTCCGAATACTTTTTATGCAAAATCAGGGAATTTGACCTGGTATTCTCAAGGATTTTTGTATGTTTCGCTTTATTTTCAGAAGTATTGGGTTTTAGCAGCCGCTTTGATACTTCCCTTCTTTGTTGTTTTAATCACACGAAAAATATTTCCCGCAGAACTCTCGAAAAAACGGGTCTTTGCCGAGACATTGATCTGTACGGCCTTCTGTTTGATTTACATTTTTTATGTGATGCGCGTTGGCGGGGATTTTATGTATGCCCGGCTTTTGATTCCACTCACACCATTTCTTGCAATTGCACTGGAAATGGCGTTTCTACCTCTTTTGATAAAACGTGTAAGGCTCGCTCATATACTCATCGGAATCATGACAATCGGTTATGTATATCAGGCGAATCGTCCAATCGGAATTCTCGCAGTTAATGGAATTATGAATGAGTGGTTTTATTATGAGTTTTTGCTGCCGAATTACAAAAAGAAATCTTCGTCCGATGCACAGGTTCTTAACAAATATTTCAACGGGTTACCAGTAAAGGTGGGATATCTGGGTGGTGAAGCCCGGACAATGTATTACATGGCTGACATAACAGCCATTGAATCTGAAACAGGATTAACCGATTACTTTATTGCTCGTCAGCCGATTTATGTGCGCACCCGAATCGGGCACGAAAAAAAGCCGCCGTTTGATTATCTGGTCAACCAGAGAAGAGTACATTTCATGTTTGGAGAACTCGCTGAAAAAGCGCTGAACTTAAATCAAAATATTCCCCCTTATCCGATCGGATTCGATGGAGTTCGTGGTCGAATTCTTTTTTGGGATACCGCGTTGATGGAAGAATTGAAAAAGCGTGGCGCGAACTTCGTTGATTTTCTGCCCGTGTTAGATCAATACATTCAGAATATGAATGACTTTTCGGATGAAAGAGTCAGGAAGGATTACAGACTGTTGAAACGTTTTTATTTTCACCAACAAAAAGACCCGCAACGGGAAAAAGCCTTCCAATGCAGATTGAAATTGAAGTCATGCGATTAGCTCAACCGCCAAGACGCCATGTCGCCAAGGAAGGATTTTGAGAATCACACTTGGGTTTTTGCTTTTATTGTTGATTCCTGCGCTTTGTATTGCACAGAACATTTCATTACACCTTGGAAGTGGAACCTACAGAAGTCATCTTGGGAGTGCCACTTAAATTAACGATGAAATTAGAATCCGAGGGACCTTTTGTCTTGCATAAACAATTTGGGTTTTGCAGTGAACATACTACGATTTTGGCAAAAGACGAATCTGAAACCACAATAGATATCGAACAAGAAATGTGCCGAAATTTTCAGGTTCAGGAAAATCCATTGGATTCTGAAGCAAAGACAGTATACGAAGGCGTTGCTGTAACTGGCGATGAAATCTACCTTCCAGCCGGTCGATTTCGTATTGTTGCAGAATATCATTCTACAGGCCCTTATCTTGATCGTTATTCAGAAGACGATATTCGCCCTGTCGACGGAATTTGGCTTGGCGAAATTCAATCCAATGAGGTAGTGGTTGTTGTAAAGAATCCTGAAGGAGTTGATCAGAATGTAATGCTGAACCTGAATCCAACACCTCAAGAGGCTACTTCAGCGGAGAAGTTATCCTGGTTCCTCAAACTAAGAGCGGATGAGATTCTCAGAGATTATCCGAAATCGACGTATGCTGCCTGGGTGTTATGGAAATCTGGAAACGTATGGTCCTCATTTTTGGGAATGAATAATTCAACAATTGAAGAGGATTTCTTATACAAAGATTATCTTAAAAGGATGGAATCTGGTGAATTGGGTTCAACAGAGTCTTTTCGTGATGAGCTCTTGATGATAGTTGAAAGGTGGGAACCCTTGTACAGAAATTTCCCAAGCTTTTTACCGCGCCTCGGTTCTGAAAGGTCTAGCTCAAGCCTATATACGTTTGGGGGAATACCAAAAAGCGACGCCTATCATTAAAGAATTTTTGCAAAAGCATCCGAATAGCGAACAAGCAAAAACAGTTCTTCAGTATAAAGAAGCTATGAAAAAACGCGGCTTGTGGAAGGAAACTTAAGCTAAAGATCAACCGCCTTGGCGTCTTGGCGGTTGAGTTGAAGTGGAGATAAGGGGATTCGAACCCCTGACCTCCTGCGTGCAAAGCAGGCGCTCTCCCAACTGAGCTATATCCCCATCGAGATTTCAGATGTGAGATTTCAGATTTTAGATTGAAGAGCGCTTTCAATCTGAAATCTCACATCTGAAATCTGAAATCCAAAGAGTGGGCCTAAATGGAGTTGAACCATTGACCTCACGCTTATCAGGCGTGCGCTCTAGCCAACTGAGCTATAGGCCCATCGGAAAATTGCTGTTTTGGCGAGTAACCAATGTATTAATTCCGTCAAAGGTTGTCAAGTATAACACTGCCCCAACTGGCTTCACACAATCAGGGTCAAACAGAAGAGAAAAGGAGGACTCATGCGAATTTCATGGATATACGTAACCCTGGTCTGTTGTCTCGCATTTTTCGTAGCTGGAATGTCCAGTACTCAGACGAATAAACTCGATCCCGAAAAGACTTTTTTAGGAGATCCACAGACAAGGACAAAACTCCTTTTGCTTGGTTCATTTCATTTCAAAGATGCGGGACTGGATGGATACAAGCCAAAATTCGACATCGATATCCTTTCACCTGAAAGACAACGTGAAGTTGAAGAGGTTGTTTCAAGACTCTCAAAATTCCGTCCAACAAAAATTGGACTCGAAGTCCCAAAAGAAAAGAAAGACTTGATCAACGAACGATATTCAAATTATTTGAAAGGCGAATATACGCTTCCATCCAATGAAATTTATCAACTCGGATTCAGACTCGCAAAGTCGAACGGCTTGAAAAGTGTGGAGGCGATCGATGTAAAAGGTCGTGCCTACGATCCTGAGCCAGATGTTAAAACATTTGCAGAACAAAATAGTCAACAACAACTACTTGAAAGTCCGTGGAATAAACGATTTGAAGCTCTCTATCAACACGATGATGAACTAAAAACAAAACAGAAGCTCTGGGAACATCTTCATTATATAAACTCCGAAGAACGGATCCGAATCGGTCATGGTCACTATCTCATTGGAGAATTTGAAGTCGGAAAAGAAGATCAGTATCCGGGTGTCGATTCTGTGACCGGGTGGTGGTATAACCGGAATCTTCGAATTTTTGCGAACTTAGCAAGAATGGCTCAATCACCAAACGATCGAATTCTGGTCTTAATTGGAGCGGGGCACTTGCCTATTTTGCGTCATGCTGCGCAATGTTCGCCTCAATTCCAGCTTGTTGAGGTTGAAGAATTCTTGAAGCCTTCTTAATCAATCGCTGATGGATTCCAATACCAGAACTCGAAACCTGTCATGAAGCCGTTCGTCAGATGGAAACATTTGAGAGAGAAATATCCCGATCAATTTTTCCTGAGGATCAACAAAAAATGTAGTATGAAAAAATCCTGACCAACTATATTGGGTCGAGGAATGATCATGAAATAAGCCAAAACCTAAACCGAAACCATATCGAGTACCCTGCAATGCAGATACTTGGTTTGCGGTCATCTGTTCAATCGTTTTTTGACTTAAGATTCGGACTCCATCGAGTTCGCCTCCATTAAGCATCATCTGAAGAAACCGTGCATAATCAGTTGCTGTCGATACGAGCCCTACACCACCGGAATAGTAAGTTTTAGGTCCTTTGTATTGATACGATGCCGAATATTCAAGATTCCCTTCTTCCACAGGATCGTCACCCATCTTTTGAATGTTTCCGTCAGGAGACTGACTGTAAACAGCTGCAACGCGTGATCGTTTTTCAGTAGGCAAATAAAAATATGTATCGTTCATCTTTAGGGGTTCAAAAATAGACTGTCGAAAGAATTCATCAAGAGTCATTTTTGAAACAACCTCAACTAAATACCCAAGAACATCCGTTGAAAGACCATACGTGAACGTTTCTCCCGGTTGATGCATCAATGGCAACTTCGCCAGCTTCATCACTTCATCACGAATCGTGCCGTCTGTTTGCGACAATCCATCGGAAATGCCGGCGGCCTTGTACAACGTTGACCAGGGTTCCATATCTGCAAAACGATAAGTAATTCCTGAAGTATGAGTGAGCAAATGACGAATGGTGATCGGACTTTTTGTTGGAACAAATTTCAATGAATTGTCATTTCCACGCACGCCGACCTGAATATCTTTGAATTCCGAAATATATTTTGAAACCGGCTCCTCAATCGAAAGTTTTCCTTGTTCTGAAAGCATCATGATGGCTACACTCGTGATCGGTTTTGTCATAGAAGCAATCCGGAAAATAGTATCTTCACGCATCGGCTTGCTTTCATCCATCTTGCCAACGGCCTGAAAATGAGCAATCTTCCCTTTTCGCATTATCAGGGTTACGGCACCTGGAAGCTTTCTTTCATTGATATGACGGTTCACATACCGCTGAACTCTGTTGAGACGCTCAGAAGACAAACCAACATCTTGAGCGTTGGCTCGTGGCAGAACTGGCGACACCGATGGCTGCTTGCAAGTTGTGATTGTCAGAACGAGAAAGAGGATTAGAAATTTTCTGAAGGGCATGCGCCAGACTGTCAGCGTATTGTGAACCGGACTACGTTTGGCGCAGGAAAAGGAAAACGTGTTTGTTTACCAGCAGTATCTTTTGCGGCAAGAAAATATTCGATTGTCGTTCCTACTTGTTGAGGTGGAATCAAGGCTTGAAATCGATCTGTTGTTCCAGAAGCTGGCTGAAAAACAACTTTTGTGAAAGAGCCTCCCTGAATTCTCCAAAATAGTACTGACTGCGTGGGATTCAGGCCGCGTTGAGCGCGAATTTTTGCAAGAACCCTGTATGGCGCAGGAGTTTGGTTCATATCTTTCAATGGCTTGTGATCGATGACAACAGATTTTGCAGGAAGGAAATCGATTGCCTTGTTGAGATTCAAGATTCCCCAGCCGAAAGTATTATCGGGATTCGATGCATGATTTGCAGTCATCATCAAAGCTTCTCTGACTTGCAAAGGAGTCCAATCAGGACGCGCCGAAAGTAAAACTGCAGCGCTTCCTGCAACTAACGGACATGCGAATGATGTACCGCTCGAGCGACCGAATGTTCTGCTTCCAAAACTGCTGGCTACATATGTTAAAGATCCGCGTGCAACAACTTCCGGTTTGATCCGTCCATCTGCAGTTGGTCCGCGTGAACTGAAACTTGAAATGTCTCCTTGCGCAGTTACAGAACCGACAGCAAGAATATTAAATGCATCAGCAGGCGCACCTAAACTCGGCGAAAATGGTCCTGCATTTCCAGCAGACGTGACAACAACAATTCCCTTTCTGAATGCTGTACTCGCTGCGCGTGAAGTAACCGGCGTTTGGCCATCATAATCCGAAGATGAATACCAATCGCTGTAACCAAGCGAACTGCTAATGACACTTGCGCCGTTCCGATCGGCCCATTCCATAGCAGCAACCCAGTTATCTTCCTCAACCTGAGTTTCCGATCTGATATCTTCTGTAGCCGCGAGCAAAACATCCGCTTGATATGCGGGGCCATAATAACTTCCTGTTAATTCGCCGCCGACACAAGACCACGTTGACGTTCCATGCGAATCGAATTCGCCGCCATTCGTCACATTATTGTCACCAAAAACAAAATCACGTTCCGCGATAACTCTATGATTTCTGAAGACTACATGATCCTTACGAAAGCCGGTATCAAATACAGCAACAATTTCACCTTTACCAGTAAAGCCGCGATTGTGAGCAAGTGGAACTTTGATTTGAACAAGCTGATCGCGCGAAGATCCATACGAAAGTGCATCAGGCGACTGAGGTGTCAGTTGAGGCGTTATCGAAACTCGTTCTACTGTTTCGATTGGACGATAGTAAGTCCGGACGGGTTCAATCGATCGAACAAATGAAAGTGAGCGTACTCTTGAAATACAATCTGCGTTGCAAAATGCGCTGACTGCGTTCAGCCATCGTGATTCCATTCGTATTGCCGCGCCTGAACTTCGAACCAAATTGATGTAAGAAGCGTCCACTGGAAAATCTGATTCTTCCAGAGTAGGAATCCCTCGCGACAGCCGTCGCTTCAATGCAGCATCTGTATATTGCAAAACCGAAGAAGACTTCGCGGTCTTCAGCTTCCAATCCGGTTTTTCTTTGAAGAAGATCCAAACTTTACCGGATGGTTCTTTAGAAAGAGATGTGAAATGAGTTCCAAAAAGGAGTACGAGGAGTATAGCTAAGCAATAATGTAAAAGCTTCAAATAAACACACCTTAAAACGAAAGACCCTCCAGTTTGGGCCCGGAGGGTCTAAAACAAATGAAAGCTAATATCGGTCGCGCTTTCCTCTGAATCCACCGCCGCCGGTATTCTTACGTTCCTGCGGTCGCGATTCATTTACAACCATGCTACGGCCACCAAACTCGACCCCGTTAAAACGTTTTATTGCATCTGCCGCCTGATCTTCTGTGGCCATTTCCACAAAACCAAAACCACGCGACTGGTTTGTGAAACGATCGCGGATGATATTTGCTGATACTACTTCGCCAGCCTGGGCAAAGAGATCGCGAATTTCATCTTCCTGGGTTGTGTAGGGCAATCCACCCACAAAAAGTTTCTTTTGCAAAGTTACTCCTCTTTAAAAACTGAAGGGCCTTTTCAAACTCCCGCACACGAATCGTGACCCTTTCGAACGAGGGCAGGATTGCGAATCGCGGAAAGCTGATAGCAGAAGGCTTTTCAGCATCGATTTAACGTTTACCTACGTCAAAGAAAAATCCCTTTGACAATTTCTTACTATATTGATTTCGTTAAATTTTGCAAGAATGATGGGCGAGATGAATAAGAAAATGAATTCACCACAAAGGCACAAAGTATACAAAAACTATTAACAAGTTTTGCTTATAGCTTGTGTTCTTTGTGTCTTTGTGGTGAATTCATTTTTACCAGCGATGATACGCCGGATGTCCCGGTTTTACTGCAACGAAAGTTCCACGACAAGTTGCGCAAACTTTACCACCTGCCGTTAATTTCGATTCAACAATTGCGCGATCATCAGTTGATTCGGTGACAACTGCGCTGAGTTGAACCGGTCCATCCGTTGGAGTTGGACGAAACAACTTCACCGCAAAATCGGCAGTCACCGTACAAGGCGGATGGCTCTCACCTGCCTTGTTCATCAAATGCCAGGTGGCTGTCCAGTTCGAATGACAATCCAACAGTGCGCCAATAATTCCACCATTCAACACGCCTGGAAATGCTTCATGATGTTTTTGAGGAGTCCATTCAGCATACAACTTCATCGCCCTGAACAAAACTTCGGATCTTCAATCCTTTTTCATTTGAAGGGCCGCATCCAAAGCATGCGTTTTGTGGAGCATACGTTTCTTGAAGGCTTTTTTCTTCCATATATTAGTATTTTAGTTTCAAAATCGACGATTTGCCTTCTTTCGGCATCGTAACGATAAATAAATTGTCGAATTCCGTTTCATCAATTTCTTCCATTGCTGGACCACCCAACCCATGAATAATCTCCGGCACAGTGTTGCTATGACCAACAACGAGGACTGTTTGACCTGCGTTTTTATCGCGAATTGCTTTAGAAAATACTGTGCTGTCTTTTGCATCAAAGACAGTTGGAGTAATAGAAAGTTGTTTCGCAAGCGGTTCCGCTGTTAAACGTGTGCGCTGAAAATGGGTTGTATAAATCGCTTTTACATCTGCAGCACGTAACAATTTTGCGAGATTCTCTGAACGGACCTTGCCAGCATCCGTCAGGACCGGATCGTCCTTCGGTGTCGTAGTCTTTTCAGCATGACGAACGAGAATGATGGTGGTAAATGAATTTTCTGTTTCTGCAAATACAAAACTGAGTACAAAAAGATAGGCAGTCAAAATAATCAGGATTTTTCTGGTCATTCCTTTCTCCTTGGATGGATTATTTTAACCGCAGAGTCGCTGAGAATCCTACCTATAGCCTTCAGCCTGGAGTTCAAACAGATCGGCATAAAGGCCTTTTTTGGCAAGTAGTTCGTCATGAGTTCCTGATTCCACAACATGACCCATCGTTAGAACGAGAATTCGATCAGCAACACGTACGGTTGAAAACCGGTGTGAAATAATCACAGCCATTCTTCCGTGGAAAAGTTCAGAAAATCTTCGAAACACTTCGTATTCTGCACGTGCGTCCAATGAGGCAGTTGGTTCATCCAAAATTATTACCTGCGCATTTGTCATATATGCGCGGCCTAGTGCAACTTTTTGCCATTCGCCTCCTGATAAATCCACACCACCATCAAATCGGCGTCCCAGCATCTGCGCATAACCATCTTTGAATTTTGGAATTAATGAGGATGCTAGAGACTTCTCTGCTGCAATTTTGATCGTTTCGGGAATCTGCTCATCGCGATTACCGTTCCGCGAATGATCTAAATATTTTTCTACTTCAGCAATTTCACCCAGGCCGATGTTTTCATCAAAACGTAGATCATATCGAACGTAATCCTGGAACAAGACCCCAATCGCATTACGAACAGATTGCAGATCGTAATCACGCAAATCAACTCCATCCAACAAAATGCTTCCTTCAGTCGGATCATAAAGTCTTGTCATCAGTTTTGTAATGGTTGTCTTTCCAGCGCCATTTTCACCGACAAGTGCGATGCGCTCACCTGGCTTCAAGTGAAAATTAAGGCCACGAACCGCCCATTCCTCGCTGCCGGGATAGCGGAATCCTATATTTTGAAAGACGAAGCCTTCGCGGATTGGATTTGGAACCGTAGGAGCACCCACTTTAGAAATGATGGAGGGTTTCACTTCAAAAAATTCAAACAAGTCTTTCAGATAAAGTGCTTGATAAAAAATATCACTCGCTCCCATGAGTAAACGCTGAATCAAATCACGAGCGCGCATAAACGAGCCTGCGAGAAATGTAAGAGTTCCCAGCGATATTGCTCCGCTAACAGCGCGCAACAAAATTGAAATATACGCACCGTAATAACCGAGTGTCCCGATCACTGAAAGCAAAGTTGAGATGACACTTTTTCGGATCGACAGGCGTTTGTTTTCCTGATAAAACTTGTTAGCTAGAGTTTCAAAGCGGCGCATGAGCCATCGTGCCAGCCCGAACAGCTGCAATTCCTTTGCAGTTTCGTCACTCGCTCCAATATATCGGATGTAGTCTAGCTGTCTGCGCTGAGGGGTCCATCGATAAAACAGCGAATACTGCAACGAGGCAAAATGAGTTTCACCCAGGAAGGATGGCACCACTGCAACTACAAGAAGCAGCAATAACCATGGATTGTAAAACAACAAAGCTACAGCCAGGCCAAAAAGTGTGAGCAAGTCCTGCCCGATCGTAAGGAGTTGAGCGAGTAGACCGAGACGTCCTGTTGTTTGCCTGCGTGCGCGTTCCAAACGATCATAAAATGCCGGATCTTCAAAGTGATACAAATCAAGCTTCGCGGCATGTTCCATTAATTTCAGACTGGTAATATTTGAAAAGCGATCCGCAAGTAAGCTCTCGATCACGTTGGAAACACGCGCTAAAATTTCACCTACAAATACAATTGCAAATTCCAGCACAACCAATTTCCAAAGGCGCGTTAAATCTTGCTTACCGGAAAGAGAGGCGACAACTGTATCGATAATTAACTTGCCAACCCAGAGTGCGCCTACAGGGATCCACGCGCGTATCAGACGGAGCACGACCATGGAAGCAGTTGAAAGTCGATTGGTTTGCCAAACCATTCTTACGAATGGCGGAATATAGCGAAGCGCTTCGCGGCGCTCTTTCCATGTAGATTCGTCCGGATGTGCCATCCAATAAAGATAGCTCATTCACGGCAAAATACGCAGAAGTAGGGGCGCGTCTAAGATCCGCCCGGTTAGTAAGGTGTCATTACTTCAACGGCCACTTTCCATTGACCGTCTTCCTTTCTCCATGCGCGAACATAATTTCCTTTCTCTACTTTCCCATCGACCGTCCGTTCGCTCATGCCGTACGTGTATCCAAGATCACCTGAAGCGGCAACATCTCCACCCGCAGGTTCCCATTTAATTGATCCCTTCTCCTGGAAAACGATTGCGAGAGCTTTTTCACGATCTGATTCCGGAAAATGATTTGTTCTCATCACTCGTATCTTTTTAGCGAGAAATTGTTTATACGCTTCTGATGTGCCTTTGACATTGCTGATTTTTGAAAATTCACGATCGCTTGTTAGCAGCACTTTTAGTTCTTCTATCGTGTTTACTGAAGCTTTAATTTTCTGCGAAGGAATCGTCACTGGTGTCGGCTTCTGATTTGGTTTCGGATTGTCATGACCATGATCGATGACGACTTTCCATTTTCCATCCGGCTGTTTTTTCCAGAAAGAAAAGAATTGACCATGCCCTGCCGGATCCTGATCTTCTGGTTTTGCTCTAAATTCCCATGGACCAGTGTTGTAACCCAAATCACCCGCCGCTGAAAGCTCTGACAACGTTGGTTCCCAGGAAAGTTGTCCGGAAGACGGTTTGCGATCTTGATACCATTTCTTTCCATTCACAGGCCCTGGACGAAGGACGACAGCATCATCTGCAAAGAAAGTTACAAAAGATTCATTCACACCTTTCTTTATACTCAGGTTGGAAAAATCTTTTTCTGCCTGCACAAGAGATGCAATATCTTCCGCAAAAATCAATGGCGCAACACACATCAAAAGGATGAAAAATATGGATTTCACAGCTCTACTCCGATCTTGGAATTTATCAATTCTATAGCTTCAATATCAAATTGAAACCTTACAGAGTTGAGCGGGACTTTAATTCGCGCCAATTGATGAAAATGCTACTTCTTTTTTTTCCGTGGCGTCTTGACGCCTTGGCGGTTGAGTTGATTACTTATACCGAACGCCATGTTTCATAACAAAATCAACATTTTGCAATAAGGTGATGTATCGTAGCACATCACCACGAACCGCAATAATATCAGCAAACTTCCCTTCGCTGATGGTTCCATAATCCTTATCAACTTTCATTGCCGTAGCAGGCCAGTATGTTGCAGCTTTGATTGCCATAATCGGATCAACACCAAGACGATTGACCCAGATATCCAGCTCACGCCATGTTGAAGAGCTGTGAAATTTCATTGGGATTCCGCTGTCAGTTCCAACTAAAAGAACCACACCCGATTCGCGAAGTTGATTGAACTTTCGTTCAAGTGTTGGACGCCTGCTTGGAGTGATTTGAAAATATGGAAGTCTTCCAGGATGTTGAATGGACTTCTGGATATCTTCAACAATGTCCTGGGGCATTCCTTCATGCCATGCAGGATCATCCAGTTGTTCGGGATTATCCCGGAGGTATTCGTAATTAAACAAACCTTCGATTGTGGGAGTCCAGTACAGTGGACCTAAACTCATTTGCGCTGTTCGTTCACGAAGCATTTGAAGAACATCTTCAGGATACTCAGGCGCAGTTGCAAGTCCGGTATGTTCGAAACAATCTACGCCGGCTTTTAAACCGCGGCGAATTTCTTCCGGCCGGTGAGAGTGTGCAACAACAGGCAATTTGTTTTTGTGCGCTTCATCGACAACCGCTTGAACTTCCTCCATTGTCATTTGATCTTGATCGATTAATTTGATGACATCGACTCCAGCTTTTGCAAGCTTCTGAATTTTCGCTCGCGCATCTTCCGCGCCTTTGACACCCCATCGAAAAAGCTCCGTTCCTGGATAGGGTTCATGTTGAATAAAAGGACCCGACATGTACATCGTTGGGCCCGGAATTTTTCCGGAATTAATTGCATCGCGAACGGAGATACTATCTTCAAGTGGTGCTCCAAGATCTCTTGCGCTTGTCACTCCTGCAAGCAACAACTGCTTCGCTGAGGCCGGCATGATTTCTTTTCCAAAACGATTGATGTAGGTTTTATCCCAGTGTTCATAATCCGAATGTCCATTAATCATCAAATGAACATGCATATCCCACAGACCTGGCAAAACACTCATCCCTTCGGTTGAAATGACTTCGGCATCAGAAGGCACAGCCAGCGTTCCAACCTGGCCAATAGATACAACCCGGTCACCTTCAATTAGAATCACGCTGTTGCGGATCGGTTTTCCGCCAAATCCATCAATGAGAGTTCCACCCACAAGCGCTTTTTTTGAAGCTGCTTCGGCCGCTATACAAGTAAGAAACAAAAGCAAAAGAGAGAGAAGAATTTTTCGCATCCGATCCTCCGTCTCAATAAAACCATAAAGTCAGAGTTGTTGGTAGGCCCTTTTTACCGCAGAGGCCGCCGAGTTCTTTACACATTTATCTCTGCGCTCTCGGCCGTACAACGCCCTCAGAACAAACTTGACACGGCTCGCGTATTGTATTAAGACATTAATACAAGTTGGAGCGCAGGCTTCCAGCCTGCATTTCGGGCCGCGGACTTCCAGTCCGCATTTTGCTGGCAGGATGCCAGCGGTCCTTAATGCGGACAAGATGTCCGCGCTCCGTACAAGTGAGGTGATTGTTGTTTCGGGTAACGCCACAGTCAGGTGAGCCAATTTATGAGCAATTAATCAGGCAGATCAAACACGCGATTGTCACAGGAGCCGTCAAACAAGGCGATCAGCTTCCTACGGTTCGTGAACTTGCTGCTAAGTTGGTGATTAATCCGAACACAGTCTCACGTGCCTATCGCGAATTGGAACGGGAAGGCCTCGTTGAAACGACTGCCGGCCGCGGTTCATTTGTGAAAATCGCGCCGCCCAAACTGTTCCGCGAAGAACGCAAGAAACGATTGCAGCCATTCTTGCAGCAATTAGTTGCAGAAGCGCGAGTTTTGAATTTTACGGATGAAGAGCTGATGGAACTTTTACGCGAAGCAATAAAAAAATTTCCGAGTTCCTGAAGCAACGGAGTTGTTATGACTGAACAGATGATTGAAACAAACCAGCTTACAAAACTGTATGGTGATACGCGGGCAATAGATCGTCTTAATTGGAGCGTTCCTGCCGGATCAATCTGCGGAATGCTAGGTCCTAATGGCGCAGGCAAGACGACTACTTTGAAAATTTTGCTTGGGATGACAGCACCTACATCAGGATCTGCACATGTCCGAAAGCTGAATGCGATAACTCAATCGGTTGAAATTCGAAACCTTGCCGCCTTTATACCCGAAGACAAGATCCTGTACGAAAACATGAACGCAGAACAGTTTTTGCAATTCTATGGCTCTTTTTATCCATCATGGTCAGCAGCTGATGCGGAACGGCTTATCAACAATTGGAATATTCCAAACGACAAAAAAACAGGAGCCTTGTCAAAAGGAAATCGCGCAAAGCTGCTTCTTGCAGCAACACTCGCGAGAAAACCAGAACTGCTCATTTTTGATGAACCAACTGATGGACTCGATCCTGCAGCAATCGAAGAGGTGCTTTCCTTGATCGCCGCCTGGGCAGCGGAAGGCAACAACACAGCATTGATTGCAACTCATCGCCTCGATGAAGTTGAAAGGATCTGTGACCGTGTCACGATCATCGACAACGGGAAAGCTCTCCTTTCAGATGATCTTGATGATTTGCGAAGTCAGTGGAAGATGCTTCATGCAATTGGCGATTTGCCTGCTGAAGAAATCCGCAACATGGAAAACATACAGAAGGTCATGAAAGAAGGAATGCGAGTTCAAATTATTATTCGAAAAAATGCTGAGTCGATTGCGCAACAACTCCGCGAGCGATATCACGTTTCAAATCTTGAAATTCAAGACATGAATCTTCGCGAAATTTATTTGGCAGCTACAGATTATAAAGGAGGAGCCGTCCGATGATTGCATGGAAAGTTTGGCATGACCTTCATAAACGCTTCTATGGAACTCTGTTCTTTATTCTGGCGATTGCCATCATGCATGTTTCACTTTTCCCGCTCATGAAAGGCTTATTCAACTGGGTGGATCTTGACACTTCACAGTTATCAGATGTGAAGAACATCGTAGAGGACTTTGCAAAATATACAGATTGGCGCTGGTTTCATGAAATTGAAAGGAATGTATTGTTTGGAATTATTCTTGCGCTCGGAGGAATCCTAACAGAAGCAAGACAGCGCACAATTTTATTGAGCTTGAGTTTGCCTGTGAGCCGCGAAAAGTGGCTTCAGGTTCAATTTATTGTTGTCTTAGGTCTTTTATTTGTTCTCAATTTGATCGCTCTTCCAATTTTGATCGCAGGAGGTTTGATTTATCACCAGCCAATACATATTGGATATGCACTGGTAAATACCATCCTGCTCACACTGACGGCTGCACCTTATATAGCTGTTACGTTTTTCTTTAGTTCAATCACAGGCGACAGTATCAGAGCATTTCTATATACCTTCGCCTTTCTAATTTTTTCAAACCGATTGGATTACTTTGTGAAAATCGATCCATGGATGCCTGAAACTTTGGTGACTCAAATCGCCGCAACGGGAATTCCCTGGCGCCCAATCGTAACAATCGTACTTTTGACAGTATTCAGTTTTACTGCCGCAGTTTTCCGTTTCAAAAAAACCGACTACTAAACTCATTTTGGAGTGATGACAATGCATATACGATGGATTTTTTGTCTCTTTTTGATCCTGGCACTTCAATCAGCCGAAGCCGCAACTTCAAAATTGGAGCCCTGTACTATCCCCGAAGTTGAAGGCGAAGCAAAATGTGGATACATTCAGGTACCCGAAAATCGAGAAGTTCGTGATGGAAGAAAAATTGGTATTTATGTTGTTGTACTACCGGCATTCAACGCCAACCCTGCTCCTGATCCCCTTTGGGTAATTCAGGGCGGTCCGGGCCAGGCTGGAACTAAACTTGCGGATTTTTATTCAAAAACTTTCGCTGAAGTTAGAAAAAATCGTGACATCGTTCTGTTCGATCAACGCGGAACAGGAAAATCAAATGGCTTGAAATGCGAGTTGATCGATCCTTCTGCATCAACAGCGGAACATTTTGTGGACTTTCTTCCACTGGAAAAAGTAAAGGAATGCAAAAATAATTTGCAGCAAGTTGCCGATTTGTCTCAGTACACAACTTTAAATGGAATGCGCGATCTCGATGAAATTCGTGAAGTACTGGGATATGAGAAGCTCAATTTTTACGGAACCTCATATGGAACAGCCGCGGCGCTTGTTTATCTGCAGGAATTCCCGGATCGAGTTCGAAGCGCGGTACTCAAAGCAGTTGCACCACTGAATTCAATGAGAGTCAGCGTAACAACAGCCGCAGATGCTCAGCGCGCGTTAGATCGCGTTTTTGAAGATTGCGCTAAAGAGGAAAGCTGCAATCAAGCTTTCCCAAATCTAAAAGCTGAATATCAAGCTCTAGCGGAGCGTCTTCGAAAGGAACCTGCAGAAGTGCAGCTAGTCGATCCGCAAACAAAAGAAGCATCGACTGTCAAACTCAAATGGGAGCAAATTGGTCTAACTCTGCGTGCGTTGCTGCATGCCCCGGATTCCGCTTCAAAACTTCCTTTGATGATTCATCAAGCTGCAACTGGAAATTTCACTCCGCTTGCACAGATGACACTCATGATGCGCAAACAATTTCAGACCGAACTTTCTTTCGGCATGTTTCTTACTGTGTATTGCACAGAGGATATTCCTTTGGTTTCAGAAGATATGATCCGCAAGGAAACTGCAAACACATTCCATGGTGACTATTGGGTAAGGCAGATCGCCAACGCATGCACTGTTTGGCCAAAAGGGAAACCTCCTGTTCAAAACAAAAAGTTTGAATCGAAAGCAGCCGTTCTTTTGATTTCAGGAGGTTTGGATCCTGTAACGCCTCCGCGCTGGGGAGAGGAAGCTGCGAAGAAATTGCCGAACAGCAAACACTTTGTCGTTGAACAAGGTGGTCATTCATTTAACAGAATGGCTGGCTGTGTTGATGTGGTGATTGCAGATTTCATTTCGAAAGGTTCTGTCGAATCACTAGATTTTTCCTGCGCTTCAAAAATTACCCGGCCACCCTTCGCCACGAAATAATTTGTAGGGGCCGGTCGCCCTTGTGTGCGGCCCATTCAAACCTTCGGATGCACCGATGCTCAAGCTGCGGCCTCACAAGCCGGCCGCTCCCTACTACGAGCACAAACTTGACTTTGGCCATGATTTACAGTAATTTCTTTATTGACAGAAATTTCTGATACTTCGAGTATCAGAAAGGAGGATTGGCCATGTTTAGCGAGGTTATTTCCTTTTTAGTGTTTGCGGTTTCTTTAATCGGGATTCTAGCGTTCGTGATCGCAATCCTCACGAGTCCACAATTGTGCCGCTCAACTGAGGATGAAAAAATTGAGTCCGAAGAGTCTACGATTTCTTCGAACGGCTCTCGAATTCAAGGAGCCTCTTTTTCCGATCACTTCCCCACCGGTATCCACCAGGACCACCCGAAGCCGGAACGACACGATGGCAGGGTATAACAACAGCGATTGGATTTGCTGCACAGGCGCGAGCAACAGCACGACTCGCTGTTGGTTGTCCGATCGCTCGTGCAATTTCTCCATATGTTCTGGTTTCACCGGTATGAAGGCTTCGCAGATGATTCCAAACTTTCCATTCAAATGCTGAGGCCTGAATATCCAAAGGCAAACTCTTGCTGGAACTTTTTGCGTTAATAAAATCATTCACCAGCTCTGACCAATCAGCGAGTGATGACTCATCTCTCACAAGTTCCGCATGAGGAAATTCATTTTTCAATTCCTGTCTAAGCTTCCGTTCATTTTCACCAAAACGAACCGAACATAAACCGCGATCTGTTGCAGCAGTCAATAACAATCCAAGTTCGCAGGAACGGATTGAATAACGGATCTTCGCTCCTTTTCCGCCTTTGCGATACGATGCCGGAGTCATCCCAAGTCTTGCTGAACTCTTTTCATACAACCGGCTGCTCGAACCATATCCCGCTTCATATAAAGCATCTGTTACTGTTTTTGAATTCCTGACACTTTCCTTAAATCGCGAAAGCCGCTGCGATGACGCATATTGTTTTGGCGTAAGTCCATAGTTTTCTTTGAACGCGCGATGAAGTTGGAAAGGGCTTACATCGAGACGTTCAGCTAATTCTGTCAAGCTCAATGACTGATCCAAAGGTTCATTTGCATACTCTTTCAAAAGTTCGCAGGCTCGCTCAGCGAGCCGTTTACGATCCTCATTCACAATCGATTGATCCGGTTTGCAACGTAAACATGCCCGATACCCTGCCGATAGAGCATCGGAAATTGTTTCGTAAAAGCTCACCTTTTGCCTCTTTGGACGTCTCGCAGGACAGGAAGGTCTGCAAAACACGCCTGTACTCTCTACGGCAAAAAAGAATCGGCCATCCATAGACGCATCTCGATCAACAACGGCTTGCCAGAATGTTTCAATTTCAGTATCGTGAATTTTTGCCAATTGCATTTCCTACCTCCTAATTATCGCGTGAGATTATTTCTCTGCAACACGTCTGATAGTAAACTCACACAAGGACAAAAAAAGTCCGATTCTTGCAGGCAAACTAGTGATTTTTTAAGCCGAATTCGCCGAGTCAAAGGAATCTCGAAGGAAAATATGATGTTGTTGGATGGCATGGTTCTTTTTCGGCTGCTGGGCATTCTTGTACCAGTGGGAATCCTCCTCTCTGTCATGATCTGGTCGATTAAAAATGGAATCGTGCCCATGCCAACAAGCAGACTTCAATCCAGATGCATTCTGCAGAATCTACCAGATGACCCTGGACGTCTTATATTTGACCTTGGCTCAGGCTTGGGAACCCTGGCTATTGCGATCGCAAAACGTTTCCCAAATTCTGCCGTAATCGGTGTTGAATCTTCACCCGTGCCATTTTGGATTTCGCGTTTCTTGAGGATGCTGTATAGAATTCCGAATCTTAGTTTTCGCCGGGAAGACATTTTGAAAACATCAGTTGTTGATGCATCTTCAGTGGTTGTGTATTTGTATAGGAATGGAATGCGAAACTTGAAGTCAAAACTCGAAACGGAATTAAAACCAGGTGTGTGGATTTTAAGCAACACGTTTACATTTCCAGATTGGAAACCAACAAAAGTTGTACCTGTTAATGATTTAAACAAAACAAAGATTTATGTATACAAGTCAGACACAATCAAAAATTAAAAATGAAAGATCAAAAATCAAAAACAAAGGAACAAAAATATGTTAAAAGTTGGATCAAAAGCTCCATCATTTTCACTTCAGTCGGATGAAGGGAAAAATATCACTTTAAAAGATTTTGCTGGGAAAAAAGTCGTACTGTATTTCTACCCCAAGGATGATACTCCCGGCTGTACAAAAGAAGCGTGCAGTTTTACAGAAAATTCGAGTGCCTTGCGCAAAGCAGGTGCAGTGGTACTGGGAGTCAGTGCGGACTCCGTTCCATCACATCAAAAATTCAAAACCAAATACAAATTAAACTTTCCACTGTTGAGTGATCCCGATCGCGAGACGATTCAAAAGTATGATGTTTGGAAAGAAAAGAATATGTATGGCAAAAAGATGATGGGTGTTGAACGCACGACATTCATAATCGATGAAGAAGGAAAAATTGCACACATCTTTCCAAAAGTAAAAGTCGATGGGCATACCGAAAAAGTTCTGGAGAAATTAAAAGAATAAGGAGCGCGGACATCTTGTCGGCATTAGGATCGCATGGAAGCCTGCGGTCCCTTGTGGTTAAAGTAAGCTGGCTTCGTCAGCTAAACGGAAGAAGATGTCATTCCACGCACGATTTTCCTGCGTTGTATAAAGCCATCGATTGGTCATCATAATGATGCCAACACGATCCGAAGGCCGGAACCACATTTCTGTTGTTGTTCCATCGGTGATTCCGCTGTGTCCCAAATAAACAGAACCATCGGAGTCGTAGTAATAATAAAACGCGAGTCCCTGCGCAGAATCCACTTCCGGAAACTGAATTCTTCTCATCTCGCGCACTGTGGCAGGCTTCAGAATTCTTGCATTGCCGTACTTACCAAACTGCATATGAGCGATCAAAAATCGTGAGAGTTCACGCGCGCTTGTTCTAAGTTGATAGTTTGGATAATCAGGATATCCATACTGTTGCAGTTTAAAAAACTGCCATTTGAATCAATATCGTAAAGCGAAGCTAAACGTGATGCAGGAACATCGCGCAGATACCATCCCGAATGATTCATTTTCAAAGGTTTAAAAATGTTTTGTTTGCAATATTCCCCGAAATCAATTCCGCTGATACGTTCTGCCACATAACCTGACAATGCTGAACCAATATTGGAGTATTGATAACTTTTAGCCGGCGCAAAATTATAAAAGTTAGATGGCCGAAAAAATTTCCTTCCGGGCACAAAATAGTCTCGTAAAAAATCGCCAAGTGGAATCGGCGAATCTCCGATCGAATACACACGATCGTAAACCGCATATCGATCACGAATTCCAGAAACATGACTCAACAATTGCCGTGTCGTAATTGGTACAGTTTTGAACCTAGGATTCCGAACCTGATACGGAAGATAGCGATTAATGTCTTCATCCAGACGTAAGCGTCCTTGTTCATAAAGCTGCATCAAAGCGGTTCCTGTAATTGTTTTCGAAACTGACGCCATTATGAAAATCGTATCCGGAGTAACACGAATCTGTTGTGATATGTCAGCCCATCCATATCCGTTCACCAGTGCTATTCGTCCGTCTTTGATAATTGCGATGGAGATACCGGGCATTCTGCCCTCAGTCATTTTGGCTGTTATAAAGTCGTCTAGCGAGGAGGAAGCGATGGCTACAGAGCAGGTTACAAGAAGAAATACAGTTACTAAGAAGTTTTTACGCAACATTACTACCGCATTTTACGATAATCTGATTGGAATAATAGCTGATAGAATAGGAATTACCGCGTGGAGGATCACTATGAGACGAAGTCTTGCTCTTGTTATTCTATTTCTCGCCATTTTATATAGCCCAATAGTTTCATCCCAGCCCTGTATCGATGTATCAGGCTCACCATCGGTTAAGCCTCTATCTTTGAACTTTGGTGAAGTTGAAGTCGGCACCTCAAGTGATATACAGACCTTCGAGGTAAAAAATGTCGATCCAGAAGTTGAAATGAATGTTGAACTCGTTTCGCTCAATGGTCGATTTGAAATTCTAAATAACGATTCGCCTTTCTGTCTTGATAGTGGCGAAAGTAGAATAATTCAGGTTCGATTCACTCCGAATCAAGCAATTCCGTTCTCTTCCAGAATCCGTGTAAAAACATCCGGTGGAAATGTCGATATCGATGTTGCCGGCAGAGGCATTGAAGGAGGCGGGGGCGGTGAAGACATCGATGTACGTCCTGGCTCAATCAATTTCGGTGAGGTGAGTGTCGGATCATCTTCTACAGAAAATTTTACGATTGAAAATAACGGTTCATCTGCGGTCTCAATTAGTGATGTCAGCAGCAACAACAGTGCATTTGATGTAACTTCACCTTCATTTCCTAGAAACCTGGGCGCGGGTTCCGAAGTAAGTGTGGCTGTTGCATTCAGACCAAATAGATCAGGATCATTCAACGGTACTTTATCAGTTAAAGTAGGTTCTCAAACTGTAGGTTCGGTTTCTGTGTCCGGATCGGGATCAGCAGGAAATCCTGATATTTCAGTTTCACCCGCGACAATTCCTTATGGGACGATGGATGCCGGAACTTTCAAAACTCAAAACATTACAGTTTCAAACACCGGTCGAACAGAACTTCAAGTTACGATGCCTTCCGACGCATTCTTAACATCGACGCCTTCAAATCTAAGAATTCAACCTGGTAAAAATGCGACGGTTGCTCTTAAGTTCATCGCAGACATTGTGGGCAACATAAATAAGAAGTACATCATCAACAGCAATGATCCGGACGAAGCTAGACTTCAAATTACGATTTTAGCTTCTGCACAAAAAGGCGCGTTTGGTTTTGCGGACCGTACTTTGCGCTCCAAAATCATTGGCAATCCCAACAAAACAAGCGCAATTCAATTGATCGATTTTGATAAAGATGGCAAAGAAGATCTCTATTTAACAGGCTTTGACGGAAATTTAATGTGCAAAAACACAGGCGGTGCTGTGTTTGCGAATTCCACAAATCAAAACAAGCTTGGAAATAATGGCGCAGATGCACGTGGAGTCTCATGGGCTGATGTTGATAATGACGGAGATCTCGATGCATTTATTGCGAATTTCAACGCCCCATCGGCTGTTTTGAAAAACAATAATGGTGTATTTGCAAATCAAGGCGGATCGCTTGGTATTTTTGCAACCGATAACACTCCCAAATCTCGCGGCGGAATCTGGTTTGATTTTAATAATGATAGCCGGCTCGATATCTTCGTTGTAAAAGAAGGTGCGCCAAATCAGCTCTTCAAAAATGTTGGAGCATTCCAATTCGTTAACGTTGCAAACGCAGCGCACGTCAATTTTACCGGGCCCGGCAGAGGAGCCGTATCGGCCGACTTTAACAATGATGGATTCCAGGATTTGTATGTTGTGAATTTCCAAAAGCCGAACAAACTGTATCTCAACAATGGAAATGAAACATTTCGCGATGCAACAGCCTCTGCAGGGGTTGGATTTTCCGGAGCTTCTCAGCACGCTGCTGCAATTGATTATGATGGAGATGAAGACGTTGATTTGTTTGTTGTAAATAACAATGGTCCATCACTCATGTTCAGGAATCAGGGAAATGGTAAATTTCAAAATGTTGCAGGTGCAGCAGGACTGACCGGACCCAAGAAGGGGCGTGCTGCAACCTTCTCCGATTATGATCATGACGGCGATCTCGACGTAATTATCACTCAATCTGCAGGCGGTAATCTGCTATTTAGCAACGTTGGTGGAGGCAGATTTAATCGGATTACAAACGTTGATCTTAGTAATGCCGATGATCCTACTTCATCAGGTTCCGGAGACACTGACAACGACGGAGATTCGGATGTTGCTATCGGCGATAGCGATGGTGGAGCGGATAGCGGCGATTCAGTGTTTCAGAATTTAGGAGGCGGCGGCAACAATTGGATCACAATCACACTTCAAGGCACCACAAGTAATCGTTCAGCAATTGGAGCCAAAGTGATTGTGCGGACAGGTATTATCCTGCAAGCTGCTGTTGTTACTGCTGGAAATGGAAATAGCCAGGATACATTGCCTCTGGAATTTGGACTTGGGGCTTCAACTACAGCGAACATTATTATCATCTGGCCTAGCGGTAGACAGGAAGCTCACAACGATGTCGCAGGAAATCGCAAAGTCACATTCACAGAAGGTGCGAATTAATCTTTGCGCTTTGAAGTTCAGGAATTGATGTATTCAGCAATGGCCTTGGAAACACGGCTATAGGTATCATCTCGAAGTTCAGGATTCCGTTCCAAAGTGGTTAAACGGAATCCTGATTCAGAGCAGTTAAAGCCTGAAGCAGGCACCATACAAATTCCTGTTGATGCTAACAAATAATAAGTGAAGCGCTTATCCACAGGAATTTCACCTTTTGAAAGTTCTGATTCAATAAATGCGCGAGCTTTTGGATTCCTGATCGGCAAAGTTTGGCGTTGATTTAGAACTCCATTCTTAAAAAGCGGCATCATATAAAAAGCGCCATCTGGGTGATGAACATTCAGGCCTGGTGCATTTGAAAGAAGTTCTGCAATCCGATTTCCATTTGCTTGAAGCGCTGCATTGTTTTGTTGCAACCATCCTTCATACTTCGGATGATCATAAATCTTCGGAATCACCATTTGCGGCATTGTTGTGGAACAAACTTCCAGAAGGATCCGCTTTTTAACGGCCTCAGTATACGCACGATATGTCGGATCAATATCGGTATTATGAAATTCAATCCATCCGCAACGGCTTCCAGGCCAGGGAACATCCTTTGAAAGCCCTTTTAGAATAACCAATGGAATGCGTCCTGCAGCCAGTTCACTTAAATGCTCATGTTTTTTCCCGTTGTAAATCATACGGAAATAGATTTCATCTGAAATCACAACAAGCTGATTTGCTTCAGCAATGTGGACGATTTTTTCAAGGACTTCGCGGCTATAAACAGCGCCAGTCGGATTATTAGGATTGATGACAAGAATTCCGGCGATCTCAGGATGTGTCTTGATCTGCTTTTCCATATGATCCAGATCAGGCTGCCATCCATTTGCAGAACTTAAGTTATATAAAAGGGGTTCATCGCCAGCTGCAAACGATTCCATTGAAGCATGTGAAGGATAACAAGGCGCAGGTTGAAGAATGCGTGCGCCACGCGGAAGCATGTGATACAGAGCCGTAATTGCAGAACCGAGTCCATTTGTAAATAGAACATTTTCGTAATCGAGCACACAATTGGGGGAGAATCGTTTCGCATATTCGACTATCCATTTTCGCACCGCTGGATTTCCCCTGGAATGACTGTAACCGAATACGGCATTATCTTTTCGTTGAATTTCCTCTATCAGGGCATCTTTGACAAAATCAGGTACAGGCCAGCCTTTCACGATCGGATCACCAATGTTTTCACGGACAAAACGATACTCAGGATCAATTTCGGAAAGCTTTTGCATTACATCGACAATTTCTCGGATTGCATAACGCATTAAATAGACATCTGGCCGGGCAATATTGGTTCGCATAGACTCATTATAACCACTTTGCGAGTTCAGGTTGTACCTCTACAATTGCATCAATGCTGTACCGGTTGATCGGCATAATTCCGCTTTGTTTCTTCCTCGCTCATCTTATTCATCATGCTAATGAAGGTTATCCAGCTTACATTTTATGGCTTTGTAATCTGAATAACTTGCTGCTTGCAGTGGGAATTCTGAGCGGGTGGAAGTTGTTAACTCAAATAGGAATTTTGTGGCTAATCCCTGCGCTGCCATTGTGGGCGATTGAATCGTGGATGTATGGAGATTGGCCGTTGACTAGTATCCTTTCGCACATCGGAGCACTCATAGTCGGCTTAATCTGTTTGCCACGAGTCGGAATGAACAAAATGGTATGGATTCCTGCACTGATTTACGGAATTATAATTCAGCAAATTAGCCGGTGGATTACGCCTGCAGAACTCAACATCAACGTTGCATTTGCACCTTACATGCAATGGGAACAATTGTTTTCAAACTACTGGCAATTCTGGTTATTTATAATGGCCGAATCTGCATTAGGACTTTTTCTACTGAATTATTATCTTGCGAAGCGATTCCCGGAAAAGATTTCACCACAAAGTCGCAAAGTTAATTCAGGAGATTGAGGAGTCGGTGACAGGATCAAATTCAAGATCGATATTTTCTTCGTGTTCAATTGCTGAAAGCGCTTCGCGTACACCCTTTCTTTGCTGACCCGCAGGAATTGTTACAATCGCTTCCAGACGGAACATCGGCACACCTGTGACCGGTGCTGGATATGTCTGTGTTTCCATCGATTCGATGTTGGCTTCAAACTGACTTAATGTGGAAGTAATCCTGTAAACAACTCCGGGATGATCCATACACGAAGCAACAAGCCGATACGGAAGTGATGGTCTCAAAGCCTTTTTACCTGAAGGCTCTTTTAGCCAGACTGTAAGTCCTGTTTCCTTACCGAGATGGGATGTAGCTTTTGAGATTTTCTGCAGGTTTTCTTCCTCACCTGTAATGAGCAAAATCTGAGCGAACTCTCCTGCTAGAACTGCCATTCTGCTGTCTTCAATATTGCCGCCGTGATTCACAATAAATTCCGAAATCTTTTGAACCAATCCAACTTTATCCGGTCCGACTGCAATTAAAATCAAATGATCTTGATCAGCCATGATGAAAAACTCCGTCCTTGGATTCTATCCCATACAGCACTGTTATGAAACCGGCGCAAATGGAACTTAGTTCTGATTCTGTTGACTGGAATCTCTTCGTAATTCGGAGTTCGCTATTCGTTATTCGTACTTTTCCTCTTCTATTACGAGCCGGCAGGATGCCAGCCGCACTACAAAATTCCCGGTGTCTCTTGAAGAGCAATACATCTTTGAATACAATGCATTTGCCAGCAACCCCTTTCTATATGAAAAAACTCCGCGTAGCCGTTTTCCTGATCGTTTTAGTAACTCCATTCTTAAGCGCATACGAATACGAAAATCAAAATATCGTTCGGGAAGAAATTAGAATCCCGCTGCGTGATGGAGTCAATCTTGGAGCCACGCTCTATCGTCCTGTGAAAGAGGGGAAATATCCTGCACTTGTTATACGAACACCGTACGGTAAAGATGCGTATGATTCGAGACTTACGTTTCCTTTAAGAGCAGCAAAAAATGGCTACATCGTATTTCTTGTTGATGTTAGAGGTCGATTCACGAGTGAAGGCGAGTTTCGTGCGTACCACAATGAGAAAAAAGATGGCTACGATGTCATTGAATGGATCGGCACGTCTCCATATTGCAACGGCAAAGTCGGCACATTTGGAATATCGTACCGGGGAATTGTCCAGTGGCTTGCACTTTCGCAAGATCCACCGCATTTAAAAGCGGCAGCACCGCACAATACTCCGATCAGCAGTCATCATTTTTTTTATGTAGGCGGAGGGTTTTCGCTTCCCTGGTATGACTGGTTTATAACAAACATTTTTCCGGATAAAAGAAAACGGGCAAACGACAAAACGGGAACATGGGATTCAGGGGAAGCGGAAGAGTCGTGGAATAAAGAAAAACGAAGCTGGTATAAGTATCGTCCGCTTGCTGATATGCCATTGTTAAAAAAATATGCACCTGAGTATTATGGCTGGCTGACTCATCCTGACAAAAGCGAATGGTGGGATTTTGTTTCCGTAGATCATGAAATTTCAAAGATGAAAGCTCCCGTCTTTTTAAGCAGTGGCTGGTACGATTCTGTATATGGATTAATTGGCGCAACGGAAGGCTTCAATCGGATGCGCAAAGATGCAGGCAGCGAAATTGCGCGAACCCATTCGCGATTGATCTTAGGTCCATGGAATCATACGATACCAACACTTTCGAAAAGAGAGTTTGGTGAAGTAGACTTCGGTCCATCTGCCGGTGTAGATTTTGAAGACGAACATCTCCGATTCTTTGACTGCGAATTAAGAGAAATGTGTGTCAGCGATTCGAAACCTGTCAGCATCTTCATTATGGGCGAGAACCGATGGAGATCAGAGTCGGAGTGGCCGCTTTCTCGCGCAGTTCAAACTTCTTACTACATTGGCGGCGATAGAAAAGCAGGAACGTTGATAGCCAAAACGCCTGAAAACGACAGTTCATCGCAATACACTTTTGATCCACAAAATCCCGTTTGGGATGTTCACTTTGAAAACACGGTGCCCTACGATCAAAAATCTATTGAAAGTAGAAGCGATGTGCTTGTATATACAACTGAGCCATTAACTGAAGATGTTGAAATCACCGGTGAAGTTGCTGCCGAACTTTTTGTCAGCAGTTCAGCGCCTGATACTGATTTTGCGATCAACGTCACCGACGTCCATCCGGACGGCAAATCAATTAATGTTCATGGATTTGATTCTGGCTTTCTTCGAATGCGTTATCGCAATGGATTCGAAAAACAGGAGCTTATGAAACCGGGTGAAGTTTATAAGATACGGATCGGCCAGATGTATACATCAAATTTGTTCCAGAAAGGACACCGCATTCGCTTTCTGATTACAAGCAGCAAAGCTCCACACTATGATCCGAATCCAAATACAGGAACTGAAATTGCGACGGAATCAAAACTTCAACCTGCGACACAGACAATCCATTTCGGCAAGAATCATCCTTCCCGTTTGATCTTACCTGTTATCCCGCGACAATAAATTTAAACCGCAAAGGCTCAGAGTTTATCGGACGTTGAATGTAAGGCGGCGGGGATTGGAGCCATCGGCATTCATAACGAAGATTTCGTAACGATCATCCATTCCCGAACAATACGCAATCTGTTTTCCATTCGGTGACCACGCAGGACTCCAATCATTTTGTTTATCATTCCGTGTGAGATTCATTCGATTCTTTCCGCCAGACTTTGTCGAAAAAATCTCCCAGCCTCCATCGTCGGATTCCCACGAACCTTGCTTGTGGGCATCAAACAGAATCAAACCGGAATCTCCCCAATCTGGATTGGAATCTCTTCGCCATGCATCATCAATCTGATCAACCTTTTTTCCATCCAGTGAGATAGAAAAAAGTGACCATAAATTTTCGCCGCTCATTTCTTTTCCATCATTGGAAAAATAAGTGATCACGCGCGAGCTATCAGGAGACCAACTCAATCTCGATACAACTTGATGTTTTGAAACATCTGTTAATCGGGTCCGCCCGCTTCCATCTGGCGCCATGATTTCAATCGCCGCCGCACCTTTTTGATCCGTTGAGACAAAAGCGATGTACTTTCCATTGCGTGACCATCGAGGATTTCGATCCCTCTTCAGATCGTTCGTTAAACGTACCGGCTCAGTTCCGTCAGAATTTGCAACATAAATTTCCTCGTTTCCATCCCGTCTTGAGTAAAAAAGGATTCGGTCGCCTCGTGGCGAATACGACGGGTAAAAATCATCATGATCACTTTTGCTTAACCGCGACATATGACTTCCATCAATATTTACTGACATGATTTGCCAACGTTCGCCAATTTGTGAATAAAATAAGATCTTCCCTCCATCGGGCGACCACTGAGGACAGTAGTTCGTGCGGGCAGAAAATTGTTTGTGTTCATGTTCAGCCGATAAGCATCCGCAAAAGACGATCAAGAGGAAAAGGAGTGAAATTATCTTCATAGTGTCTATTCTGCTGTTTGCAAACTAAAACTATTGTATGAAATTGCTTAGCATTATCTCTAGTATTTAAACTTACAACGGAGGTTCATCATGTACGTAATAACAGGTGCAACTGGAAATACTGGAAGCAGAATCGCGACGATTTTGTTACACCGCAGCAAAAAAGTACGCGCCGTCGCAAGAAACAAGAATAAATTAAACGCTCTTACACATCTGGGAGCTGAAATTGCTCCCGGCTCAGTGGAAGATCAGAAATTCTTGTCGGAAGCATTTCAGGGTGCTTCAGCAGTCTATACCTTGATTCCACCGGATGTTCAGGCAAAATCCGTCATAGCATTTATGAACAAAGCTGGCGAAACGATTACAGAGGCCCTAAAACAAGCAAATGTTCGTAATGTTGTGTTCTTGAGTAGTATAGGCGCACATTTGTCATCCGGTACAGGGCCGATTGTTGGCCTGCACAATCAAGAACAACGCTTGAATCAGTTAGATGCAAACGTTTTGCATCTAAGGCCTACATTTTTTATGGAAAACTTTTTGTCAAACATTCCAATGATTCGCGAAATGAATATTCTGGGTTCGCCAGCCCATCCGGATTTGGCTATGCCAATGATTGCTACAAAGGACATAGGAACATATGCAGCGGACCGTCTCGATCGTCTGGATTTTAGCGGAAAGTCATGGGCTGATCTTCTTGGCCCAAGAGATTATACGCACGCAGAAGTTGCTAAGGTTTTAGGCAATGCGATAGGCAAACCTGATCTACAGTACATTCAATTTAGCTATGAAGATGGAAGAAATGGCATGATCCAATCCGGACTTTCAACGGAAATGGCTGACCTTTATATCGAAATGTATCGTGCTTTTAATGATGGTACCATTCAGGCTGAGAAACGGACTCCTGAAAATACAAGTCCAACCACATTGGAAGAGTTCGCTACCGAGGTCTTTGCGCCCGCATACAAGAGCGTATAGATCTTTTTTGAACACTCCAGTTGGAATAAAATAAGAGAAGCAAATGGAGTGTGTATGAGAAAGCAATTTCTACCTTTTTTAGTTCTACTGATCTTCGTAATTGCTGCGGGGTGTTCAAAAAAAGAAGAGCAAGCGGAAGTAGCGCCTGCTGAGGAAGCGCAAACAGCTGCAGAAAATCCCGATCCTGGTGGAAAAGTTATTACCAGTACCGATGGAATTTCGCAAATTACAGCTGTAGGTGGTTGGGAAAGCACGAAAGGGTTGCACAAAAAGGCTCAGCTTCAAGCATCGAATCCTTTTAAAGAAATGTATATAGTTGTTTTCACAGAAAAGAAAGATATGTATCCAGGTCTCACACTTGATGAGTATGCGAAAACAACTGGCAACAATCTCCTGAAAACGCTGGCTGTTTCGAAAGCTCAGCCATCAGTTCAATTAACATTAGATGGGAACAACGCAATCCAACATGAGATTCGTGGAACGACTTCGGGCAATAGCAAAATCAGCTATCTGCATACAACCGTGGAATCACCATATTACTTCCATGAAATTTTAGCGTGGAGTCCACAGGCAAAGTTCAAACAAAACAAGTATGCATTGGACAACGTTGTAAAATCGTTTAAAGAAGTAAAAGCAGCTGGAGCAGGAGCAACAGCACAACAATAATAGTGCTGAGCAACGAGTGCTGAGCAACGAGTGATGAGTGAACTATGGAAAAAGCGACTTTCGGTTCAGGATGTTTTTGGTGCACTGAAGCCGTCTTTCAAAGGTTGAAAGGGGTAGAAAGTGTTGTATCCGGATATGCAGGAGGTTTTGTAGAAAATCCTACGTATCAGGAAGTCTGTGGTGGCGAAACCGGTCATGCGGAGGCCATTCAGGTCACCTATGATCCTTCGCTGGTTTCATACGATGAGCTGTTGGAAGTATTTTGGAAGACTCATGATCCTACAACCCTGAACCAGCAAGGGAATGATCATGGAACGCAATACCGCTCCGCTGTTTTTTATCATACAGAGGAGCAAGGCAAGCTTGCAGAAGCGTACAAAAAGAAACTGGATGCTGCAAAAATTTGGGATCGTCCGATCGTGACAGAGATAACTCCTTTCACGAATTTCTATCCGGCCGAGCCATATCATCAAAATTTTTACAACAACAATCCGAATCAGCCTTATTGTACTTACATTATTCGTCCAAAGATGAAAAAACTTGAAGAAGTATTCCGCGATAAACTTGTTTCGAAATCTCAGGCCATCTAATTCTTGCCAGAAAAAATAAATCGCCGTTTTGATTTAGTTGCTCTCGCCTTTGCTGTATCAGCGGGTGTACTTTCATTTTTGATTTGCCGGCATGTACTCGGCTTTATCACTCATATTCCCGATGAAACGTCTTATGTATTTCAAGGACGAATCTTGGCGTCCGGTAATTTGTGGGTACTTCCACCTCCGGTTCATTCAGGCTTTAAGGTGGATCACATTTTGATGACGGAGTCCCGATGGCATTCGATGTATCCACCTGGATGGCCGATCTTACTTTCAATCGGTTGGTTATTTGGAAACCCCTGGATCATCAATCCGATCATTACTTTTATTGCAACAATTGGAGTGTGGCGAATTGCCAAAACCGTTTTTGACAAGGAAGTTGCATGGCTTGCAAGTGCGCTCTTCTGTGTATCGCCTTTTGTCCTGCTGATGGGTAGCGGGCAGATGGCGCATACGTCAGCAATGTGTGCCGCAATCTGGTGTGTTGCAGAATTGTTTGCAGCATTTCAATCCGGAAAAATCAAAAATTATTTCCTCGCAGGTATACTGGCGGGAATCTTATTCTTAATTCGCCCTTTCAGCAGTATTTTTTTATTCCCTGCGTTCTTATGGAGTGCGATACGAACTCCAAAGCAAACTCTGTGGTCTGTTTTAGGAGGTATACCATTTGTTATTCTATTTCTCGCATACAACTCCTATGCTTTTGGCGATCCACTTCTTGCAGGATATCCGAAAGACTCTTCATGGCAGCCGATTACATTCTCCGGCAGATTCTTTTTTGATAATTTTTCCTGGTACATTCGAACGTTAAGTGGATCAGTGTGGCGATGGCCATGGCCCGATCTATTGATTTTGATTCCTTTCATTTTTTTTAAACCGAAAACTCAATTCCATTGGATCTTAATTGCATGTTCCTTCACTCTGATATTTGAATATTCATTCTTCTCTTATAGAGACATCGTTTATTCGGGCCCTCGATATGCTTTTGAAATGATTGGATTTTTGTGTGTTCTTGCTGCGGGGTCATTGAAATTCTTGTTGGATCTAATTCGAAATCGCGCAATTCGATTGCTGATCATTTTGCCTATCCTTGGACTCCCTTTTCGCGCTTTGCCGCAGCAATTAAGCGACCACTTTATGACTTATCACGGGCAAAGCAGCCGTTTTGTTCAGATGTTGGATGAGGCGCCTGTAGGAAAGAGCGCATTGATTCTACTTGCTGGTGATCCATACACTCTCAGGACATTTATGTTTTTTAACAATTTGAATCCATCGAACGGAGATCGTGTTTTTATTCGGGATCTACCTGAAAAACGGCAAGAGATTCTAAAGGCCTATCCAAGGAAAGAAGTTTGGAAAATCACAATTATTCTGGATCCGCTTCCGTCGCAAAATCATTATGTAGATCGATGGCGTTTGCGTCAGGCCAGCATTTTGCCTGTTAAAAACTCGGCGCCTTTGTGATACAAAAAACTCTGTGCCTCGAATGTAAATCTCTGCGCCTTTGTGGTTCAATAAAGAACAGGAGAATTAACAGTGAGTACACGATCACAGACAACAGGAAATAGAACACCGGCGGGCGTCAAATTGCCGCTTGGTGAACGCGGGGATGAACGTTTTTATGGACAACACATTTTAGCTACTGCACAGTTTACGCGCTTAGACCTTGAATATATTTTTGCGGTCGCACATGAAATGCGCTCGATGGTTGAACGTGTCGGGACATTTGATTTATTGAAAGGGAAAATTCTTGCTAATGTTTTTTATGAACCATCAACACGAACCTCATCATCATTTACTGCTGCAATGGAACGTCTCGGTGGAAGCGTTATCCCTATCAGCGAAGTTCGATATTCTTCAGTAGCAAAAGGTGAATCACTTGCGGATACAGTTCGAACACTTGAATGCTACTGCGATGTAATTGTTTTACGCCATCCGGAAACCGGAGCGGCCAAAACAGCGGCAAGTTATCTTCGTAAGCCATTAATCAATGCGGGAGATGGCACCGGAGAACATCCGACTCAAGCCTTACTGGACTTATTTACGATTCAGGAGGAACTGGGACGCCTCGAAGGGCTCACTGTAACGATGCTGGGTGATTTGAAATACGGACGCACTGTTCATTCTCTATCCAAACTTTTACGTTTATATGGCGCAAAACTCAATTATGTTTCACCAGAAATTTTACGAATGCCAAAACCTTTAATTGAAGAATTGAAAGCCACCGGTATAGAGCAAAAAGAATATTCGGACTTAAATGAAGTCTTGCCTCAAACGGATGTCTTGTATGTTACGCGCGTACAACGTGAACGTTTTGAAAATCCTGAAGAATATGAATCTGTAAAAGATGCATATGTCATTAATCCGGAAATAATGAAGCGAGCCAAACAGGAAATGGTGATTATGCATCCGCTTCCACGCGTGACGGAAATTTCGATGGACCTTGATCGTGATCCGCGTGCTGCCTATTTCCGCCAGATGGAATACGGCTTATACGTAAGAATGGCACTTCTTGCCATGGTCCTTGGCAAGGCGTAAAAACTTAGCGCCTTTGCGGTGAAAAAACTTATTTTGCTACACCGCAGGCCAATCTACCACCACCACCGCCGAGCGGTTCAGGAGTGTCCATAAAATTATCACCGTGTACGTGAATCATAATTGCATGCCCTTTCAAATCAGCGGCTTTCAAACGTGGAGCAACTACTGCCTTGGTCGCTGTCCCATCAGCAGCAATTTCAATTGGCGGAAGATCGCCTAAATGTCCATCGCCATTTGGGCCCAGATGCTTCCCCGTTTTCTTTGGATCAAAATGTCCACCTGCGGCTTGTCCAGCGGTCATTTTTCCATCTTTATCAGCAGGATCACAAGTTGCATTTTCGTGTACATGAAATCCGTGCACTCCTGGAGGCAGACTATTTAACTCCGGCTTCAAAACGAGTCCGTCTTTGCTATCGGTTGCTGTGATTTTACCAATCGCTTTACCAGTCCCCTCTGGACTGATTAAATTCATCGAGATCACAACATCTTCCGCAAAAAGTGCGTACGAGAACAACAGAGTACAGGCAAAAACAAAGAAGATACTTTTTTTCATATTCAGCCTCCTTGTGCTGAGGTTCAATATACTTCTTAGGAATGAAAATTCCATCTATCTTATTTAGAAATCGGGTGTGTTTTTGGAAGCTCGTTTCCGATCTTTGTAGGATTCTATTGAACCGTTGCTTGTCGTGTCAACCTGACGGCAGGACGCCCATGTCCGATCAGAGTCTGTTTTGAATCCGAATCTTGAAATCTGGAGGCTGCATTCTGTAACAAAATTTGAACCAGATTTTGCTGAATTTTCACGATCAAAACATTCCTTTTCGCAAAAATCGCCTTCGTGAAATCGATTTGTTCCTGTTGGGCGGCGGCAACTTTTATCATGACCGTGGTGACAAACATAAGCATCAGGATAGAGAAGAGCATCATTTGCTTTTTGTTTTTCGGATAGTCTTTCATGATCTGCTCACTGTACATTAGACGAGATGGAAGATCGAAAGGTTGACGTATAATTTCATTATTTCCAGGAGGAGCTTATGAAAATCTCCAGACGAGGTTTTATTACATCAACAGGACTGTCCATAGCTGCGGCAGCGATTCATCTAAATGCAAAAGAAGAATCAGCTCAAAACACAGCAGCCGTACAGGGCAGTTATGAGGAGATACGCGATTCATTTACTTTAAATCGCAGCTATATTCACCTTGCATCATTTTTTATTGCTTCGCATCCAAAACCGGTTCGTGACGCAATTGAAAGATACCGCCGCGAAATTGATGACAATCCTTTTCTTGTTGTTGAACATGGATTGTTTGGGCCAGATGGAGATAATCGTCCGCTGCAGGTAAAAAAAGCAGCGGCAGAATACTTAGGAGCTTCGCCCGATGAAATTGCATTGACAACGAGCACGACAGTAGGGTTAGCACTTGTATACAACGGAATGAAAATTCGAAAGGGTCAGGAGATCCTTACAACCAATCATGATCACTATTCACATCATGAATCGATCCGATGGGCTGTTGAAAAAAATGGCGCAACATTTCGCAAGATTCCACTCTTTGAAAGGTTTGACACAATTTCAGAGGAAGATATCATTCAGCGAATCCGCAAATCGATTACGCCTGAGACTCGCGCCGTTGGTGTCACATGGGTACATTCATCCAGTGGATTAAAGCTTCCGATCAGCAAAATCAGCGAGGTCATTCAAGAATTGAATCAAAATCGTGAAACAGCTGACCGGATTTTGTTTGTAGTCGATGGCGTTCATGGATTAGGTGTTGAAGACACCACAGTTCAACAATTAGGTTGTGATTTTCTTGTTGCAGGCACTCATAAATGGGTATTCGGTCCAAGAGGGACTGGAATCATTTGGGGTAAAAAAAGCGCATGGAATGAAATCACGCCAACGATTCCAACTTTCGATAACAATGACCTGTATGGCGCATGGATGGATAACGAAGTACCAAAAGGAAGTACGCAAGCTTCGTGGATAACCCCTGGAGGATTTCAGGCATATGAACATCAGTGGGCCATTGCTGATGCATTCCGTTTCCATATGCAAATTGGGAAAAAACGTGTGATGGATCGCATTCATGAATTAAATACAGTCTGCAAAGATGGGTTAGCACAAATGAAACATGTTGACCTTCACACGCCTCGCAGCGCAAAGTTGTCATCGGGACTTGTTTGTTTTGATGTAAACGGGATGGAACCAGAACAGGTCGTTGAAAAATTGTTGGGCAAAAAAATTATCGCAAGCGTTACACCTTATGGTGCAGCCTATGCGAGGTTGGCGCCAAGCCTTGTCAACAATGAAGCGGAAATTGAAACTACGCTTCGCGCAATTAGAGAGCTAGCGTAAACCTTCTCTGCGTCTTTGTGGTAATTTTTTATTCTTCTTCTGGTAGCGGAACATTAACGACTACGTGTTCCACTCTGAGCGGCTTCTTTTTATCAGCGCCATACCCTTCAATGTAAAACTCATTTGGAGTGCTTCCTGGCCGAATAACAATCGTCCAGGGTTTTGAAGGCTCTTTTCCAAATTCCCAGCTATCAAAAACTGGATTTTCTTTCGGTAATGTCGATTTAATGTAATCAACAGGTGTGCCTCCACGTGCAATAACACCCTGATATCCAGCCTGAACAAGCGGATTGGCGCCAACTGAAGTTAAAGCATTTTTGGCATAAATTACGCCATTAATGACTTCTTCGTTACGATTTTTGCAGGCAAAAGTCACAAATACGGCCACACAAAGCAGAATCACTGCAAATAGCTGAATTTTTCTCATTTCGTTTTCCTCAGTGCTTCAAATTCTAGTCGAAAGTTTATGGCGATGCCACAAATCGCCAATAATTTTTTTTTATTTTTTTCAAGGTTGAAAAACTTGCAACTACTGCATTGAGGCTTAGTTTTAGAAGTTAGATCAAAAAATTTCACAAAAAACAGAGTACCAGTTTCTCGTGGGTACTCCCAAGTTCCGGAGGTGAATGAATGAATAAGAAAATTGCTTTGTTCGCGTTTTTAGGGCTTTTTGTGGCCATTCTGGCAGTTAGCGCACAAACTTCCACGCCGACTGAGCCACCTAGCACAAGCTCAGATACAGCGGATATGAGCAAAAACAGTAAGATGGTCGGAACGATTGATAAAGTTGATCCCCTTGCAAAAACAATTTCTGTGAAATTGGATAAATCGGGTGAAGTCAGGGTTTTCACATATGATGACAAAACATCTTTCAGGTCAATGGACGACAAGTCAATTCAATTTGAAACCCTGAAAGCCGGCGACAGAGTTGGAATAGAAGCTGACGCCGCGAACCTTGCGACTAAGATCAAAATCAAATCGGGCGACAAAACAAAAGATCCGAACGAAAAAGAATAATCGGCATTGTACGCCTCCTTCGTTCGAGGCAAATATAGCGCCAGTGAATTCGCGAATGCGAATTTCTGGCGCTATTCCTTTTTCTTTTAACTGCAAAGACGCTATGGTAGAAAAGTTGAGGGAATAGGAAGATCTTTTGTTTCCCGTTGCCAAATTGCGCCTGCAATCCACCAACGAGTCCCATCAAAAAAAAGCTGAATACTATTCACACCGCGGTCAATAATCGGCCCATTTTCTGTCTCACGCGATACATAAGTACTCAATACATGCGCAATATTTCCATATGCATACGTAATTCGATGAATTTCCCATTCATAAAAGCCTTTCAGCAAAATTGGTTCAGCCCCTTGAATCCAATCATCAAGACTCATGATCGTAACCTTGGGAGCTTCTCTCTTTTCGCCTGCTGATAAACGTACAAAACGGACGCCTTCTATGCTTAAGGTTCTTTCACGATCCCAATCTCGAGCGGCGCCTGCAGGCCCCGAAACAATTTCGTAGAAAGCTTTTATGATTCCATCAATACTGACTCACATCTTCGGTACGCGCTTTCATATTATTTTATTTCTTCTCACTTGATGATGTTGATGAAGGTCGCGCAGCAAGCTGTGCAACATCATCCTTAAGGCGGAAAAAGACAATTACTGACTCACACCAAACACGCGCCAGTGCAATATAGAGGATCATAACAAGTGGAGTGGCAATCATAACTGCAAAACCTGTAAAAATTGACAACATTGACCGCGCTCTAATTCCTGCAAAGATTACTGCTCCACCAAAAACAAAGAAATAGAACAGACCGCCTAAAAGTATCAAAAGGAAAGTTAATATATACAAAATAGGAATGATTTTCGTTGCAACGAGATTTTGAAAACGGAAATCCAACAATCCTTTAAACAATCCAGCTTTTTCTTTGATTTCATCTGAACTGATTTTTGGACGAGGCTCTTTTTCCGCTTCACTCACTTTGGCTGGCATTTTGCGGAATTCCGGAACAGTTGCAGGATCCGACCATTGCGCCATCCCAACCGTCCAGACTAGAAGATGTTTACCTGCATTCTTCTTAAGTATTTCTTTCGCCTCTTCTGCGCTGTAATCTCCATCCTGCTGCTTTCCATCGATTGTTATCATCCACCGGGAATCCGCCATATTGATCTCCTGCTCAAGAATTTATGAATTACAAGTACTATGCCACTACAACTTCCGTTTTAACAGAATTGGCTATGAAACATTCTTCGTGTGCTTGATGGTGCATCGCATCAATATCTTCTTTATTCGGCAATTTATTTCCACCAAATTCAATCTGAGGACGAAATGTTACCTTAGTCATTGCGAGTCTACCTTCTGCATTTTTAGCCATGACGCCAATTGCTTCATCGCGATATTTCTCCACGAGAAATCCTCTTTTTGCGGCAATGTACAAAAATGTTAGCATGTGACAACTCGATAAGGATGCAACAAATGCTTCTTCAGGATCGACGGCTTCAGCAACAGACAAAGGTTTCGGGACTGCATGAGGTGAAGATGAAGCAGGAACTTCTATCCCGCCATCAAATTGCCAAACGTGGCCTCGGCTATAACGATTGTCAGTGAAAACAGCACCATTACGATTCCAAACAACCACTGACTTATATTCACCCATAAATCATCTCCAACATCCATCAATCCAAAAATCCATTATTCCATTTTTACGTTTTACGCGGATGGACCGCCAGTGATGTAATTTTCCAATTGCTTAATCGTAAACTCCTGATCGGAAATAATTGCTTTCACAACATCACCGATCGAAATTACGCCAGTCAATGTGTCGCCATCCACTACAGGAAGGTGCCGTATACGGTACTGAGTCATCAATGACATGCATTCCTCAACAGTCTGACCATAACGAACAGTAACGACTACAGATGTCATGATCTCTTTTACGAGTGTCTCTTTTGAAGCTTTTCCCTTGAGGATGACTTTGCGCGCGTAATCACGTTCTGAAAAAATTCCGGCTAACTTTTCTCCTTCCAATACAAGTAAAGCTCCGATGTTTTTTTCAGCCATAAGCATCAAAGCATCAAAGACACTTGTTTCAGGGGAAACACGCCAGATTTCTTTACCTTTGTCTTGAAGAATGTCCCTAACATTAATCATACTTTTACCCTCGTTTCGTTGCTAATTCGCCGATCCTTTAAAACATATCGCTTGAACAATACCTGATTCTATCGTGTTCCTCCCCCTTAGATAAGGGGGAGGTTAGGAGGGGGTTGAAAAAATTCCCATAAAAGAAAGCTCTATCAACCCCCCTCTAACTCCCCCCTTATCCAAGGGGTGAGAATCGCTAAACATTCTTTTGTACAGTTCCCTAAGACTTTAATGCACTAAAAAGTTGGTTCAAACTTTCCTTTGCGTCACCAAAAAGCATCATACATTTTGAATCGAAATATAGCTCATTATCAACGCCTGCGAAACCGGGACGCATGCTGCGTTTCAATACAATAATCGATTTGGCACGATCTACTTCTAAAATAGGCATTCCATACAGTGGACTATTTTTGTCGCTCCTGGCGGCAGGATTTGTAACATCATTCGCGCCAACGACAAGTGCAAGGTCTGCCTCCGGGAAGTAAGGATTAATCTGTTCCATTGTATACAACTGATCGTATGGAACATTGGCTTCAGCAAGCAAAACATTCATATGGCCAGGCATTCGCCCTGCCACCGGATGGATCGCATACTTAATATTGATACCTTTCTTCATCATTTCTTTTGCCAACTCTGCAACTCCATATTGAGCTTGCGCAACAGCCATTCCATAACCTGGAACAATGATCACAGATCTGAAACTATCCAGCAGCGAGACCACTTCATCAGGGGAGATACTCCGAACGCTGCCTTTGGAATCTATAGCTTTTGCTTCTTCTCCAGCTTCAATTTTGCCAAATGCCCCAAATAAAACATTAAATGCGGAACGATTCATTGCTCTGCACATAAGCAATGAAAGCAGGAATCCTGATGTTCCATCAAGTGATCCTGTAATGATTTGAATTTTGTTCATCAAAACAAAACCCATTGCTGCATCAGCGAGACCGCCGTACGAGTTCAGTAGTGCGATCACAACAGGCATATCCGCAGCACCGATCGGAATTACGAGTAAAAGCCCGAACGTAAAAGCAAGAGCAACCATCACATAAAAAACAGTTTGATTATTTGGGACAAAAACGAGATAGATCATGCTTGAGACAATTACAGCAAGTAAAGTGAGATTGAAAATGTTTTGTCCCTTATATGTGATGGGATGACCAGGCAGTAATTCTTGCAATTTTGCAGCGGCCATTAAACTTCCGGTAAAAGTTAAGCCTCCAATAACTACTTCGAAACCGAGTGCTGTCATTACGACCTTACCCAGCTCGCCATGATGGCGAAAATATTCAGAAATTCCGACGAGGCAAGCAGCCAATGCACCAAGAGAGTGTGAAAGCGCAGTCCGCTGCGGCACAGCAGTCATAGGAATTTTTAATCCCATCCAGCCGCCTATTAGGGCTCCGATTACGAATCCAATGAGAATCCACTGATATTCCACTATTTCGTGATGAAACAATGTGCCAACAACAGCAAGGAACATCCCAAATTCAGCGGCAAACATTCCTTTTCTTGCATGTTTAGGAGAGCTGAGACCCTTCAAACCTAGAATGAATAATGCAGCTGAAAAAATGTAAGAATACTTTAGAGCTTCTGATGAAAATTTTTCATGTAGAAATATCCCTGGATCAGATTGCTGCGAAAGGTTCCATATAAGGATTGCAATCGCGATGGCTACAAGGATTGCAATGGAAATTACAATTTTGCGAACTCTGGCACGGCGTTCAGGTGAAACATCATCATCGCTTCTCCGAAACATTCTCAACATTCGATCGGTAATTAGAAAACCGCCAACGACGTTTGTGGAAGAACAGGTCACAGCAATAAATCCCAGGAGTGTGCTTATCGGACCGTAATCGCCGCCTGCAACAACGAGCGATCCAACAAGAGAGATGCCTGCAATTGCATTTGTAGCCGACATCAATGGCGTATGCAGAAGCGGAGGAACTCGAGTTATTAAGTGATAGCCGAGAAATCCGGCTAACATGAAGATGTAAAATCCAATTTCTAATTCAGATGTCATTGCGTTCGAGCCGTACCCAGCGCCTCATTCACTCTTTGGTTGAACACTTTTTCTTCATAAGTAACTAAAGTCTCTCGAATGACAGGATCTTCAAGATCGAGATTCAACTCACCATTTTTGAAAAGCATTAGAAGAAATGTAGAGACATTTTTTGCATACATTTGGCTTGCATGAAAAGGAATTGTAGAAGGAAGGTTAATTGGGCCTAGAATTGAAATTCCATCAACATTTATAGTCTCACCTGGTTTAGTAAGCTCACAATTTCCACCGGTTTCTGCGGCAATATCAACAATGACAGAACCACTTCGCATTGCAGCAATCATGTCTTTCGAAATTAAAATAGGTGCTTTTTTTCCGGGTACGGCAGCAGTAGTGATTGTTACATCACTTTCTGCAAGGACTTTTGTCATCATTTCTCTCTGCTTCTTTAAAAAGTCTTCACCCATTTCTTTTGCATATCCGCCAGAGCCTTCCGCTTGTTGAGTTTCAAGAGGAAGTTCAACAAATTTTGCGCCGAGACTTTCAACCTGTTCTTTGACAGCAGGTCGAACATCATAAGCCTGTACTATTGCGCCCAGGCGGCGAGCTGTAGCAATCGCTTGAAGTCCAGCAACGCCGGCGCCAATGATGAATACACGAGCAGGAGTAATTGTTCCTGCAGCAGTAATCATCATTGGAAACATTTTCTTTGAAGTATCGGCGGCAAGAAGAACAGCTTTGTAACCGGCAATGGTTGCCATTGAACTCAAAGCATCCATTGTTTGCGCTCTGCTTATGCGAGGCAAAAGTTCCAGCGCGAAAGTAATTACACCGTTTTGAGCAAGTTTCGCAAATGGTGCCGAAGTACCAAGAGGGTCAAGCAGTCCAACAACAATTTGTTTTTTCCGGTAGACGGAAATATTTGAGGATTGGTCGAATCCATGAAGTTGAACAATGACATCGGCTTCGGAGAAAAGCTGCGCTTGATCGGAAGCGATTGTCGCGCCTTGCTCTTGAAAGGCTGAATCGGGAAAACCTGCTTTGGTTCCTGCGCCGCTTTCAACCAATATTTTTAGCCCTGCTTTTGTTAAGGCAGGTAAAGTTGCTGGAACAAGCGCGACGCGCTGTTCATTAGGATAGCGTTCAACAGGTACTCCGATAATCATCGAGACCTCGAGTGAAAGTACCACTCTGAATGGCTTGATAATTAGGATATATCTGTTTATTACAAAATAAAATAGTCGCTCAATTTTCTATAGGAATGCCTTCGAGGAGGGCGTCACAGTTCAAAGTCTGTGGTCCCTTTTCCGTGCAGACCGCGTATTGCACAAACTGTGAGTCTTTTTGGCCTGCCCAGCCCTTTTCTTCAGGATCTTCGCCGTACATTGCGACACCTGCAAATTCCCCTTTCGCATTCAGGGCATAGAAATTGATGTTGAAATTTGGATTTCCTCTGCTATTCAGAAGACGCTTTTCAACTGTATTTGCCCTGATCCTTTTCAATGCCTCCATGCCGGCATCTTTAGGATGCATACCCCGTCGCATATTTTCTACGATTAAGAATGAAGAGCATCCAAATATATTTGCTTCACCTCTTCCTGTTGAACCTGCAGCTCCGACAGAGCCATCAACATAAAGACCGGCTCCAAGAATTGGCGAATCTCCTACACGTCCAGGGATTTTGAAGAAAAGACCACTTGTTGTTGTAACTCCGCAGATTTCACCTTTCGAGTTAATTCCATCGCAGTTTATAGTTCCATACATATGACGAGCTTTAATCAATCCTTCACTTACCATTTGTTGGGTAGCTTTGCGAATTGCCTCAGAACGTTTCGCAGGATCGAGGTAATGACCTGGATCGATACGTCGTTTCCATTCCAACCATAACTTGCGTGAGAGATCTGTATTCAGATCATCTTCAATTTTGAAGCCCAAATTGCGAGCGAATCGTTGTGCTCCCTCACCGACAAGCAAATGATGATCCGTAAACTGAGAGACCGCCCTTGCAACCTGAGAGGGCGTTCTCACACCTTCAAGCGCAGCAACTGCACCAGCCTGCTTCTTTGGACCGTGCATGCATGAAGAATCGAGTTGTACAACTCCATCTGCATTTGGAACCCCTCCGTAACCTACAGAGTAATCTTCTGGATCAAGTTCTACGATATTGACGCCTGCAATTACTGAATCGAGCACATCCGTGCCTTCAGTCATCATCTTGAACGCTTTTTCCACGCACGTTTCCGAACCACCATTTTTGAAAAAGTTGCCGTTGGATGAAGAAATTACAACAGGTGAAATATTCTTTTTCGAGATAATTGTTGGGCTTTGTCCCAATGCATTCGTCGCAATTGCTGCAACAGCGGTGCCGACAATAAATTCACGACGGTTTAGTTTTGTAGTCACTGATCCTCCTGGGCATAAGCTCAGAAGAATTTACCACAGAGTCAAAGAGACTACTGCAGATCTGGAATGACTGTTATAACAATTTGCCGGTCTGAGCGGGGTCCATCGAATTCGCACAGAAAAATATTTTGCCAGCGGCCGAGTGCTAAATCTCCATCAATAAGAGGAATCGTTTCAGATGGACCAATTACACCCGATTTAAGATGTGCATCTCCATTTCCATCCTGTGCATCGTGCTCCCATACACCTTTGGGAATCAACCGGCTCAAAAGATTTACAACATCATTTTGAACCGATTCATCCCAATTTTCCTGAATCATAATTGCAGCTGTAGCATGCCGCACATATATGTTCACCAATCCATCACTGATCTTGCTCGCTTTTATGATTTTGCGAACTTCATTCGTGATGTCGTAAAGTCCATTTCGTTTATCGGTACTCACTTTTATCGTTTTCTGCATTCGTATCCACTTTAATATCTTCTACCATGGTAACCTGCTTCATATCCACGTCTATAGCCTTCACGAAAAACATCATTCACACGTTCATCTCTGCTGATTCCATACTGGTACCTTCTATCATGCCGGTAATCAAAACCATAACCTTTTCGTCGATCAGATTGGCCATTGTCAGATCCTTCACGATATCCGTACTCATACGCTCTACGTTCTTCTTGATAATAATTTCCACGATAGCTGTCGTTATACCTTTCATAACGATGGCCATAGCTGGGACCGCAAGCTACAATTGAACCTGCCATAAGGATACCAATCAGCCCTACGAACAGGAACTTGATTATTTTTTGCATAACAAATCTCCAAATAAACAAATTTTAGGTTATTCTTGTGCAATATGTTTGCCAGAGTGAATTCTGGAGATATCCCGTAAATGCACGTTGAATTTGATCTAAAATGAGCACATTTGTAGCCGCCAGGAGCGATTTCGAAACTCTTGAGCGGTCAATTCTAAAATGAAATTTCTCGCTTTCCTGGCGATAGCGATTTATCTGATTTGCTCACTCTCTTATATTGATAAGCCTGGCCTGTACTACGATGAAACTCTTTTTGTAAATGTTGCGTTAGGAAATGAAGATGGAAGTTTCATCGATTTAGAAGCTCCAATCGGGCCATACAGAATTCCAGTAATGCTAATGCCATATATTGGCGCGCTGAAATCATATTTTTACTTTCCAATTTTTAAAATATTTGGAACCAGTCCTGCAACGGTTCGAATACCACCCATTCTTCTTGCCCTTATCACTTTCGCACTCACATTTCTAACTGTGCGAAACACTCTTGGGCTAAGAACGGCCCTCGCAACAATCGTATTATTTGCGACCGATCCTGCTTTTATTTTCATAAACAAACTTGATTTAGGCCCGATCGGCTTGATGATGCTGTTTAAAATGCTTTCGCTTTTTTTACTATTTCGATGGCTGAAGCACGGACAACCTGTTTATTTGTATCTGGCAGCCTTCGTGATCGGCCTGGGGATCTTTGATAAAGCCGTTTTTCTCTGGTATGTAGCAGCGGTAACGATTTCATTTACAGTGCTCTTTTGGCCGCATCTAAAAACGATTCTGACCTGGAAGAAATTGGCTCTTTGTGCGCTCATCATTGTTCCTTTCATGATTCCCTCAATCATTTCAAATGTCAGATCTTCCTGGAACATCTTTAATGAGCGAAAAGTCCTTAATACTGAAATCATAAAAACATTTGAGCATCGGCGTGTTCTTTTTAATGACACTTTGAATGGCATTGCCATTTATGAATGGGTAAATTCGGAATTCTTCTTTTCTAAACCAACAAGAACTTCAACGGACGCAATGACGAGGTTTGATGAACTGCTGCGACGCTTTCCACTTCAGAAAACTTTGATGGCTTATGGCGCAATATTGATAGTGCTCCTGGTGCCGATAGTTACTTTATTAGACTGGATTGAGAACCGGAGATATTTTCTATTTTACTTTTTGCTGCTAATTCTTACTGCATCATTCATCTATATTACGGAAATGGCAACCGGCCCGCACCATATAATGATGCTCTACCCTTTTCATCAGATATTGCTCGCGGGATTATTATTTGCGAGAAAAACTGATCCTGTTCATCCTGACAATTCTAAAAAAGGCATCCCCTTTTTGAAATATCTTCAAGCTTTCTGTTTCATCCTTCTTCTGTTTTCAAATTTAGTAGTAGATGCCAGATACCTTACTTCCTTTGCATTAAAAGGGGGCGCAGGCGCATGGTCGGATTCAATTTATAAGTTAGCGGAATATGCTGAGACCCGGAAGGATAAAACTTTCCTGTTAATGGATTGGGGACTTGGCAATCCCTTACTTGTGCTGAATAGAAAACGGATCAATAAACAAGAAGTTGCTATCGATTTTAGAAACTTTTCTACTGAAGAGGAAAAGTTATTAGAAATGAATTCTTTATTTGAAATCCCCAATGCACTATTCATCTTTTATGTTCCGAAATATGAATCTCAACCATCACTTCATTATTTCAAGAAGGCGTTGGACAACGTGAGACATGAGTATTCACTCTCAACATCGATTAACGAAAGCGATGGAAATCCAGTCTATTTGATTTATGAATTGGGTGCTTCAAATATTAATTCACCCATAGATCCATCTTGTTTGCGGCTCGAAGCGGAATCCTTTTCAAACAAATCCGGCGGCAATGTTTTTAGTATGGACTTCACGTCGAACGGAAATGCACTTGCCGATTATTGGGGATATAACCTTTCCGATTACGCCAGTTATGAATTTTCTGCACCACATAATATTTCCAATGCACGAATTTCCATACGATATTCCTACGAAGAGCCAATTTCTCAAACGTATTATCTCTACCTGGATAATAAGCTTGTTGATGTAATCATTTTTCAGAGTTCAGGAGGTTTTGGGCATTCACCTGAAGAATGGAAAATAGCTGAGACGGGAATTGGATCCATTCGCGCTGGAAATCATCTGCTCACAATTAAGCCTTCCAAAGAGGGACAGGTTATTAATCTCGACTATTTTTCCATTGGACAACTAGATGCATGTAGTTCCCGTGAAAAATATTAACGAAAAGAAGCCCGCCATATAGTTTTCCTCAAACAATTGTCATTTCGAGAAAGAACACCTAACTTTAATAAGTATTTTTGAGATTGAAATGAAAATTGCTCAAGTTTCCCCACTGTATGAAAGTGTTCCTCCAAAATATTATGGCGGGACCGAACGAGTTGTTTCTTATCTGACAGAAGAACTTGTGCGCCAGGGACACGATGTTACGCTGTTTGCAAGCGGTGATTCCATAACATCTGCAAAATTAATAGCCTGCAGCGACAGATCTCTCCGTTTAGATCCACAATGTGTAGATCAACTTGCGTATCACATGATTGAGTTGGATAAGGTTTTTTCTGAAAGGAGCCAATTCGATATTATCCATTTTCATATAGATTATTTGCACTACCCGATTTCGCAGCGTTTAAATATAAAAAGACTTACGACATTGCATGGCAGGCTTGATTTGCCGGAACTGAATGCTTTATATCACCGATTCTCCGATGAACCCGTTGTTTCAATTTCGGATTCACAGCGCATTCCAATACCGCATGCGAATTGGATCAGTACTGTCTATCATGGACTTCCTGAAGATGCCTATCCATTTCATGAAAACCCTCATCCTTATTTTGCTTTTCTGGGACGAATCTCTCCTGAGAAGGGCTTTGCTGACGCTATTGAGATTGCAAAAAGCAGTCATGTTGCTCTCCGCATCGCAGCCAAGGTGGACGATGTCGATCGGGATTATTTTGACAAATGCGTGTCACCACTTATGAATGATCCTATGTTTGAATTTATCGGCGAAATTGGTGAAAAGGATAAAGGAGAATTTCTGGGAAATGCAACTGCTTTGCTCTTCCCCATCGATTGGCCGGAACCATTTGGTCTTGTAATGATTGAAGCGATGTCGTGTGGTACGCCTGTTATTGCATATCGAAATGGTTCCGTTCCGGAAATTATTACTGATGGAGTGAATGGATATATCGTAGACAATCTTGAAGAAGCTCTTCAATGTGTTCCAAAAATAAAAGATTTGGATCGCCGGCGTTGCCGTGAAGAGTTCATCAAGCGTTTCTCTGTCACACGGATGACGCACGACTACGTGGACCTCTATCAGCATATTCTGGAGAAAAACAACAGATATGCCAGTTCAAGATAAGAAGCTTTCCTCAAACTTAATTATTCAAGTCGAAGATCAGTTTTACATACTTGCGACTTCTTCATTAGTTGATCAACGCACGCGTGTCCTGAAACACAATGAAGCTTTTACAGTATTAGATCGATATGGCGATATCAATGCTGTGGGTTCTGGAGAACAAGGCCTTTATTATGAAGGAACAAGATATGTATCGCGTTTTGTATTAACAATCAACGGTGAAAGGCCTTTGCTTCTTAGTTCGGCCACCAAGGATGACAATGCTCTCCTTACCGTAGATTTAACGAACAATGATACTTCTATCAACAACCGAATCGAAATTGCGCGCGGATCACTTCATTTTTTTCGATCCCATTTTCTGCTCAATGGCTGCTGGTATCAGCATTTACGGCTTCGGAATTATGGCCTTATCCCAATTGCGTTAAGTTTTGCATTTCAATGGGAAGCTGATTTCGCAGATATTTTTGAAGTTCGTGGAGTCAAGCGGCAAAAGCGGGGCAAATATCTCGAGCCAAGAATAGAAAAGGAACGGATTACTTTATCGTATAAGGGTTTAGATAAAATCGTCCGTCGAACTCACTTTCATTTTTCACCATCTCCAAACGAAATGAATGAATCCGGTGCAGTGTTCGAGAAGGTTTTGAAACCTATGGAACAAGCTGATTATTACATCTCGATCGCTTGCTCAAATGGTGATGCTGAAATTGAACCGTTAGATTGGAATAGCGGCTGGAATGAGTTGCAAAAAACGTCAGATCACTGGAAGACAAGGATTTGTGACGTCAGCACCTCTAATCCACAAAGTAATATCCTGATCCGCCGTTGCATTTCTGATATTGGAATGATGATCACTGAGAGTCCGGAAGGCTCCTATCCATTTGCGGGAGTACCCTGGTACAGTGCGCCTTTCGGCAGAGATGGGATTATTACGGCAATGGAGTGTTTATGGATCTATCCTGCGTTAGCAAAAGGAGTACTTACGTACCTTGCAAAAACGCAAGCCCGTGAATTCAATGAATTTCAAGATGCACAACCGGGGAAAATTTTGCATGAACGACGAAACGGTGAAATGGCAGCACTCAAGGAAATTCCATTCGGATCGTATTACGGAAGTGTAGATGCAACACCTTTGTTTATTATGCTTGCTGGAAATTATTTAGAGCGGACTTCAGATCTGACATTTCTTCAAAGTATTTGGCCTAATGTTTTGCTAGCCATGAACTGGATTGATCAGTATGGTGATCCAGATGACGACGGCTTTGTTGAATATTATCGCCTCTCTCCTACAGGTCTTGTGAACCAGGGCTGGAAGGATTCTCATGATTCAATCTTTCATGATGATGGAACGCTTGCACAAGGTCCAATCGCATTATGCGAAGTACAAGCTTACGTTTATGCAGCAAAACGCGCCGCAGCACAGCTGGCCGAAAAACTCGGATATGAAAAAAGAGCGGCTGAGTGGTTTTCGGATGCCGAAGTATTACGGGACAAATTTCAAGAGGCTTTTTGGTTGGAGGACTTAGGAACCTATGCGATTGCTCTTGATGGTGAAAAAAAGCCTTGCCGTGTCCGAACATCGAATGCAGGTCATGCACTATTTGCAGGAATTGCTTCCAGAAAACACGCAACAAAATTAGCAGATCAATTAATGAGTGAAGAAATGTTTTCTGGATTCGGAATTCGAACTCTGGGAATGAAAGAACCTCGCTTCAATCCAATGTCTTATCACAATGGTTCGGTTTGGCCGCATGATAATGCTCTGATTGCATTTGGTTTGAGTGGGTACGGTTTTAAAGAAGAAGCGGTACGTTTATTGAATGGACTTTATGATACGAGCTTGTTTTTGGATCTCTATCGCATTCCTGAATTGTTCTGTGGTTTTGTGCGCAGAACAGGCGAAGCCCCAGTCGAGTATCCGGTTGCGTGCGCCCCCCAATCCTGGTCAGCTGCTTCCATATTTATGATGTTTCAGGCTTGTCTTGGCATGTCCATTCAAGCTGAACCTTCAAAAATCACTTTCAATCGCCCTCAGTTGCCTGAGTTTCTTCATGAAATAAAACTCTGTGATATTCAGGTAGGACAAGCAAAAATCGATTTACTTTTGGAAAATTACAAGGATGATGTTGGAGTTACGATCCTTCGTAAAACAGGAAAAATCAACATCAGCATCAATAAATAGGCACCCGATTTACCGCAAAGATCTAATTCGAATTTTGTTTTGTATCATCATCCATTTTTTCAACTTGAATTTTCCCACCGCGAACGAAAACATCGCGTTGAGGAAAAGGGATCGCGATTCCACGTTCTTCGAACTTTCGTACGATTTCGTAGTTAATCTCACTTCTGAGTACGCCCGGTTTGTGGGTATAAGTACGCGTCCAAACTCGCAAAATGAAATTTAGAGAGCTTTCTCCAAATTGATCCAACAGCACGTCAGAAGTGAGTTCTTGCAAAACACCTGAATTATTTTTTGCAATTTCTAGAAGAATTTCGCGCACAATAGATGGATCAACGCCATACGCCGCGCTTACAGGAATATTGATTCGGACATCCGGTGTTCGATAACTCCAGTTCACAACCTTCTTCGAAATGAATTCCGAATTTGGAACAATAACGGCAACATTGTCATTTGTAACAACGGTTGTAGCTCTCAGCGAAATATTCACTACATCACCCTGGGTTCCTTCGACTTCGACGCGATCGCCAATCTTGATTGGCCTCTCAAGCAAAAGAATCAGCCCACTGATGAAATTGGTAGTAATGTTTTGAAGTCCAAAGCCTATTCCAATTCCGAGAGCACCGGCAAGAAAGTTTAAAGCACTCAGGTTGATTCCGGCTGTATCCAGAATGATAAGAGTCCCTATTGCTATCACAATGTACGATGCAATAGTTCCAATCGCTTGCCGGACTCCATAATCGACAGGACTTTTTACAAATAACCGATCAACGACCCATCGTTTCAAGCGCGACGTTATTGTAAAAAGCAAGAAGAGAAACAGAACCAAATAAACGATGATCCAGAGAGTGATCTGGGTCTCACCAACCTTCAGGAGGGGATAATTGACGTAATAGTAGAACTGGTCCCAAAACTTCATTTAGCCTCCACCGTAATGCAAACTATGCTCGAGTGAAGGTTTCTGCCACTATTGATTCACCACGGAGTCACGGAGTTGCTAACCTTTGCGGAGGATGTCGATTCGGAAGCCGAGATTCAGGCATGTAAATGATTCGCATCACTATCTGAAATTTTCATCAGGAATGCTGCATGCTGTGCCGTGAAGAAAGTGGAGGACTTAACGGGATATTCGGGAAGAAGTATCGAATTTGTTCAATGGCTTCTGCAGCGCTTCTAGCAATTCTATTTGCACCACTTGTTTCCAAGCGTGCACGTAGTTGAGAATAATTTTTGCCCCCTTTCCAAACCACTGCAAGGACAGGAAGCTTTGGAAATTGGTTTCGAATTCTCTTGCAAAAATATTTTGCATGCAGTACCGAATAAGGAGGAATTATAGATAAACATACGGCTTCTGGTTGTTTTTCTTTCAAGATCTGTAGACTTTCGCCAGCGAGTCTTGCAACAGGAACAAAATTAGCAGTAGATGCCATAGGTCCGCAAAAGTCGAATGAATAACGTGGCTGCAAGTTCATCCCCTTTGCCACGCGCTGGAATACATAGAACCAGGGCATCGTCGGTCTGAGGAAAATCCTCTTTAAAAATCTCAGCAGCTTTTTGCGCAAGCTCATCAATGTCTTTTAGGATTTCATCCCTGCGGTTTTCGTCAAAGAAACCTCGATTAAAATCCTGTTCTGTCATCACGATTACTGGCATAAGCATACGATCCAGCAGTTCAACGGATGAATAAGTTCTTTGCAACTTCTTTGATGACTGTTTCTGCTTCCTGCAAATCCGAAGCAAGTAATCGCTGATAAAGTCTCATTTTTGGACTCAGAACAGCTTCATCGCTCAGCAAAATACCTAGAAATGCCAATTGCGGAATATATTTTCCCATTACAACCAGACAAACGGTCAAAGGTGTCGATAACAACAAACCAACTCCACCCCAAAGCCAGGTCCAGAATACAGCGGCAACAATCAGGGCAACCGGTGAAAGACCTGTTCGGCTTCCATAAAGCCATGGTTCCAAAACATTGTTGCTAATAATTTCCAGAGAAGACACAAGAACGATAGTCATCAGCGGGCCTGTCCAATTGTTAAATGCTGCCAGCGAAACTAGGATTGGCATTCCTGCTGCTACAAGAGGCCCGAGGTATGGAATGAATCGCAAAGCGATTGTCAAAATACCCCAGAGGATTCCATTTGGAACTCCTATTAAGGTAAGTCCGATTGCAACGACCGTTCCTTGAATGGCATTTATTAAGAACTGCATAAATAAGTAACGGCTGACCCTGTAAGCTGCATCATCAAAAGCTTGAACGGTGACATTTAACCTTCGTACACCAATCAATCGGATCACGCGATCGCGCATATCTTCACGGTGTAAAAGCATAAAAATTACAAAAACGATAACGACTGCAGCTGTTCCAAACGGTCTGGCTAGTGGGCCAACTGCGCCGCGAAGAAGCTGAATTGCATTGGGTGGATGGTTCAACTATTTCAACCTTAGTAGCCGTCGGTGCGGTGCTCGATTGATCACCTGAAAGTTCCTCACCGAGTTCTTTGACAGTTTCAGTTGTCTTTTCCAGTCCTAGACCTGCCGGGACCTCGAATCGATTGAATTTTCTGTCGCAAATTGCCTTTATATTGTGAAAGTATCCCTCGCAAAACTATACAACTGCGAAGCTGTGATCACGGTCAGGCAGATGGTTGTCGAAAGAGCAATAAAAATTGTGAATACTACAGCAAGAACTTTTTGAACGCCCCAACCTTGCAACCGTAGCACAACCGGCGTCAAGAGAAAGGTCAACAAAATAGAAAGAGCAAGTGGAATGAATACTTCTTTTGCAAAATAAAGTGCTGCTACGAAGATGACGGCTCGTCAAAAAGACTGCGGCTTTCGATACTCTTCTGTCATTTTGTTTCAATAAAAGAATCTCCCAATGAAATCTAGGAAGATTTTAGGTCAGGGCAATCCTTTGTATCTCTGCTGCAAATATTTATTCGTAACGAAGTGCGGTAACTGGATTGATTTTCATCGCGCGCAGAGCAGGCAATAAACTGGCGAGAAGAGCTGTAAAAAACAGTATGATCGTTACACCAAGGAATGTTTGTGGATCCCTTGCGCTTACTCCAAATAATATGCCTTGAATCACTTTTGCCGAGCCGACAGCAACCAATGCACCAATTCCAATCCCGATTAATGCAAGGCCCATTCCCCTCTTTAGAACCAGATACAAAATTGATGACGGATTCGCTCCTAGGGCAAGGCGAACTGCAATTTCAGGAATTTGTTGATTCACAAAGTACGAAAGAACCCCATAGATACCCAGACATGCCAGCAACAGTGCCAGACCTGCAAAGGCCGCCAATAAAAACATTGTGAAGCGTTTATGCGCAAATTCGGTTCTCAGCAGCTCATTCATAGTCATCACATTTGAAACGGGCAGATCCGGATCGATGGATCGGATAATTTGTCTGACATCATTCACAATATTGATTGGATTGGATGTTGTACGAATGGCCAGATCCTGCGGTGCGTAGTATACAAAACCAAAGTCGGATTGCGCCTCAGGAAAGTACATTTCAGCTTTTGTTTCCTTTTCCAATCCCATATTGCGGATGTTGCGCGCTATACCGATGACAGTAAACCAGGGTGAACGCGGGCCGAGACGGAATCTTTTTCCAAGAGGACTTTCTGTCGATGAATAGGATCGTGCCATTGCTTCATTGATGATTGCAACATCCATTGAATCCGTCGTTTCACTTCCATCGAAGTAACGGCCTTCCGAAACCTGAATCCCTAATGTTTGTAAATATTGTGAAGTTACCTGCCTATGAGCTGCATCCAGAATTTCACCTCGTTTCAGAGGTTTTCCTTCCCACTCATAACCACTGGTGCCTCCCTTCCAATCGAGCGGAACTGAAGTTGTATATCCCGCTGATTGAACTCTCGGAACAGACTTCACGCGGCTTAAAACCTCATTGTAAAAAGCAACACGTTTTTCATGCGCATCGTATTTGGAAACAGGAAGAACCGTACGGAAACGGATCACATTTTGAGGCTGAAACCCCACATCGACAGTTTGCAGTCTTTGAATCGTCTGAATTAAAAGACCTGCTCCAACAAGTAGTATCAATGCAAGTGAAGTTTCAGCAACGACCATAATGCTTCGCAATCGAGTCGCTGCGAATGTTGAACCCGCACGAACGCCTCCTGATTTTAAAGTCTCATTCAGATCAGGTTTAGTGGCTTGAAGCGATGGGGCCATTCCAAAAATCAAACCTGTTATCAAAGAAATGCCAAGCGTATATAAAAGAACTTTGAAATCGATGGACAAACTTGTAGATATCGATAACGCTGAGGGAATTAACTGCTTCAAAAATGAGAATGATAAGAAGGCGAATAATAATCCTAAAATCCCGCCTATTGCGGCTAACACAAGACTCTCGGTGATCATCTGCCGTAGTAATCGGAATCGATTAGCACCCAGGGCTGCACGCAATGCAATTTCTTTTTTTCTAGATGCGGCCACGGACAACAGAAGATTCGCAATATTTGCACACGCAATGAGAAGTACAAGAGCCACCGCAACAAGAAGCAGAACCAAGGGACGTTTTACATCGCCGACTAGCTGGTCTCGCAACGGTATAATATAAGCTCCGAGTTTTCCTTCACCGGTTTCATCAGGATATTCAATACCGATATTTTTCTGAATCGTCTTGATTTCAGCCTGGGCCTTCTCAAATGAAACTCCATCTTTGATACGTGCAACTACTTCAAGATTGTGACTATTCCGCTCCTGCAGCTGTTGGGGAGTAAATGCAACTGGTGTCCAGACACTTACTTCAGGATCGAAGAATTGAAAATTAGAAGGCAGAATACCAATTACCGTATGTTTAACGTTATTTAGAATGATGTCTTGTCCGAGGATGCTCTTGTTTCCGGCAAAACGTGATTTCCAAAATCCATGACTTAAAACAACAACTTTATTTGCTTCGGGAGTATCTTCGCTTTTCTGTAAAGACGCGTCCGTGTACTGGCTTGATGCCAAGGAGCGGAAAAAAGCTAGCAGTCGCTTCATAAGCCATCAGCTTTTGTGGTTCTCCGCTGCCAGTTAGATTGAAACTGTCAGGTCTTAAAGCCGCCATTTGCGAAAAAACATGATTTTGATTTTTCCAATCCGCATAGTTTGCCGGTGCAGGCGTATTTTCCGGAAAACCGACCCAGGAAGCATCTTCCCAGACCATTACAATTTTTTCAGGGTCATGGAATGGGAGAGGTCGCATTAAAACTGCATTTACAAGACTGAAAATGGCACTATTGGCTCCAATTCCTAACGCCAGAGAAATTAAGACGATAATGGTAAATCCAGGATTACGTGTGAAGATCCGAAATCCGTAGTGAAGATCCTGACTGAATGCGCTCATTACGATGCTCCTACTTCAGGGGACCAGACGTCCCGTCTGCATAAGGGACCGCAGGCGTCTTCCCTGCATTGCGACCAGAGGTCCGCGGTCCTTACGTTTAGTTACTCAGTATTTACGGAAACGGCTTGAAAAGTGTTCCGAATATCCGCAATTTCTTCAACATCATGGGAGCGGAATATAAATCCTTCCGTCTTTAACTGATCGATTGATTTCAAGAATGATTCAACCTGCTGAGGTGTTGGATTTTGAATGATTTGCTTTTCTTTTGCTGGATTATAAATCCGTTCAATTTCACTAAGAATTTCATCGAGATCTTTCCGGGAAAGCCAGATACCTCGCACTGCAACTCCATCAATCGCCTGAAGGTTTGAAATTCCTTTAAATGGATTCTCTCGCAGAAGCAATAAATCAGCTCGTTTTCCAGTTTCAATCGTCCCAAATTCTTTTTCCCGACTCATGGCTTGAGCTGCATTGACCGTTGCAGTCTTGAGAGTTTGATATGGACCAAGACCATTCGTGTTCATGATTCTGAGCTCTTCCTGCAAAGAAAAGCCCGGGGTCATAAAAGGATATCCACCACCCGAATCTGTGCCGGCTAAAAACTTATCGTAACTTGGAATTAAATCCTTAAAGATTTTTATCGACAGAGGAAGAATATTTTGTTGAAGGCTATCGGGATTTTCCTTTGCGAGTTCAAGCCAGTCTTTTTTATCTCTCCAGGAAACATACTTCATTTCGTCAGATTCATGAATCAGTTTGCGCGCATCATCACCGCGTAAATGTTCACGATACGTATAGAACGTCGGACAATTCCATGACGCAATGTTGCGAGAGGCTTGAACGTAATCTTCCTTCGTCAGCTCAAGACCTCGATCCAAGATGTAGCCCTTGAAGTGTTCGAATGTTTTCTGTCCGTGATCAACGGCTTGTTTGACTGTGATGAAATGCGGAATGTGACCGACTGCATCAATATTTTGTTTCTTTGATTCATCTAATATCGCTGAGTAGATTTCGAGATCCATACTGTTATGGATCTTTATGAAATCGTAACCTGCCGTTTTTTGCTCACGGACAACTTTTCGTGCTTGATCGGCCGAAGTTACAACAGTTGCATACATTCCCAAAGGACGTTGATTCAAAATGTGGCCTGCAACATACATGTTTGGCGCCAGCAGTTTGTTTGCGCTGATCTGATCTCGCATTTCTAACATCCATGGAAAACCATCCATGTCACGCACGCTTGTCACGCCATTTGCAAGATTTAACAGATGCTGGCTGCTGGAGACTAGATTGTGAACATGCATATCTACAAGGCCAGGCATTAAGTATTTGCCGGTACAATCAACTTTCAAAAAGCCTTCAGGGGCTAAAATTTCTTTGGATGGCCCAATCGAAATGATCTTTCCGTTTTCAACGATTACTGTTTGCTCGGGCTGAATTTTGTCATCTCGCATCGTAATGAGATTCGCATTCACAAAAGCTACTCTTTCGGGCTTGTATTTTTTGGAAAGCGAATTCTGCAAAGTTTGGATTTGCAGTTCTTCAAAATGAAAGTGCCATCGCTCCGCAGGATTTGGCTTGTCAGCCTCATCTTGTGAACAGGCAATGATTGGAATTAGACAAAGAATTGGAAGAAGACAACTCCAGATACTTCGTCTCATACGAGGTTAGACCTGGCGTATTAAGAAAGGTTTACTTACCGCAGAGTCACAGAAATCTCTCCGTGGATGTCTGAGGCCCGGCCTCCGCTTCCCACTTCCGCGAGGCCGGGCCTCAATTTAGGTCGTTCTTTTTATGGCATCCTTGCGAACGCATGCAAAGTCGGCAGAGTTGAAATTCCATTCAGCAATTTCCTTGAAGAGCCGCTTTGCTTCATCTCTTTTTCCAGCTTGATCCAGGGATCGAGCATAATAGTATTTGTTATAGATAATGGTAAGGTCGGACTTTTTGAAGTTTTCGACAGCGCTTGCATAGTCCTTCTGCAAAAATGAAGTCAATCCAAGCAGCGCATAGTAACCTTCGAGCTTGCGGGAATTTGCATCTTTTTCCATTAATTTGCGATTTTCTTCAGCTTTTGATTTTGCAGTTGCGTAATCAGCTTGCTGCGCGGCGAGTTGTCCTTGAAGAAGAACGAGTGCTGCTTTCTGAAGTCTTGTGAAATTTGGATCTTGCATTTGCTTACCGGCATCCAGCATCGTTGCTTCGAGCTGGCTCAAAATGCTCTTTGATTGATCGAACAAATTATGATGCAACGCGATTTGCGCTTCGTTTGTAAGTGTAAAGATCTTAACGGCGCTAACTTCTGCAGGCGTTAATCCGATAGAATCCGCTGAGGAAGCAAGTTTCGATAGCTCCTGAATTGCTGCTGTGGGTTCACCCGCGTGAACATGAGTGAAGGCTCTGTAGTTTGCGTAATTAATCTTATTCGAGCTTTTTGCACCAGCAATTCCTTTGTCATAATCAGCAAATGCTTCATCATAATGTCCCAAAAAAGAATTGATATGACCTTTCTTTAAGCTGACAACACTCAGTGTTGGATCCAGCCCGAGCGCTTTTGAGTATTGGACTTTAGCATCTTCAAGCTTATTCATCCCGCGATAAACATCGCCTAAATTCTCATAACATTTGGCTTCTTTAGGAGCCAGTTCTGCGCACTTCTTCATGTGAACTTCAGCTTTTTTTAAATCTCTTGGGACCCCAAACATATAGTTAAAGCCAAGAACAAGATGACCGAGCAGGAAGTTAGGATTCAGCTCCAGAGCTTTCGAGGTCGATTGTCTTGCGGCTTCATTTTGATTGAGTGTTCCCTGCATCGCTCCTAAGTTTGCCCATGCTCTTGGACTGGAAGGATAGAGCTTTACAAGTTTTTCGGAAAGTTCAATTCTTTTATCCGCATCATTGCTTATGAAAGTCTGATTGATTTCTACAAGCAATTTTTCGCCTTCGCTCTTTCCTTGAATAGTCTGCATAGCCAAATCGAGACCTTTCTTGAATTCAGGTGGTGTTGCGGCGGACAATCCCACGTTGAGATGACCGGTTGAAAATTTTGGATCCAATTTCACTGCACGATCAAAAAGATCCTTTGCCTCCTGCGCTCTTCCAACGTCAAGCAGGTACTGACCTTTTTCGTTCAATCCTAATGCTTCCTTAGAGGATGTTGTAACCGGAATATCTTTGATTTCAGTTGCTGCAGATTGCGAAAAAAACCACTGCCACAAAAATTGCGATGGAAAGACTAATCGTTCGAAACATGTTCGCACCTCCGTTTAGAGCGACAGTATTTCCTAGAGCTGAAAATTGGGACAACAACAGAGACACGTTCGGGCTCAGACAAGTTACAAAGGTTGTTTTTACGGGTATATTCGGGGGATGTTTAGTAAGGCACGCAGCCGAACGAATGCGAGGCAGTGCCGTCTTCTATGCCATGGTAAAATAACAAATCCCGCAAAGAGGTGCTTCTAATAAATGGCTGAACCAGAAACTCCTTCTATCGATAATGCAGAAGAACGTAGGACTGATTTCATTCGTGAAATCATCGATCAGGATCTTGGTGATAAGAAGTTTACTTACGTTCATACACGCTTTCCGCCCGAACCAAATGGTTATTTGCATATTGGGCATGCTAAATCGATCTGTTTAAATTTCGGCATCTCGCGCGATTATTCCGGCAAATGCAATTTGCGATTTGACGACACAAACCCCACAAAAGAGGAACAGGAATATATCGATGCCATTAAAAGTGATGTGCGCTGGCTCGGATTTGATTGGGAAGATCGCGAGTATTACGCCTCGGATTATTTCGACCAATTGTATCAATGGGCTATCAAACTGATCAAAGATAAAAAAGCATTTGTCGATGATTTAAGTGCGGATCAAATTCGCGAATATCGCGGCACGCTTACTGAGCCTGGAAAAGAAAGCCCATACCGAAACAGAAGTGTGGAAGAAAATCTGGACCTGTTTGAACGAATGAAGGCAGGTGAATTTCCGGACGGTACACGCGTGTTGCGAGCAAAAATTGATATGGCTTCTCCAAATCTAAATCTGCGAGATCCGGTCATGTATCGCATACTTCACGCTCATCATCCACGCAGTGGAGATAAATGGTGCATTTATCCTATGTACGACTGGGCGCACGGACAAAGCGATTCCATTGAAGGCATTACACATTCGATTTGCACACTTGAATTTGAGGATCATCGTCCGTTGTACGACTGGTGTATCGATCAGCTCGGAATTCATCATCCTCGTCAGATTGAATTTGCAAGATTGAATCTCACGTATACAGTGATGAGCAAACGGAGACTTCTCGATCTTGTAAATAGCGGTGTCGTGAATGGTTGGGATGATCCGCGAATGCCGACGCTCTCTGGAATACGCAGACGTGGATATACGCCTGAAGCAATGCGAACATTTTGCGATCGGATCGGAGTAGGAAAAGCAGAAAGTGTTGTTGAATTTTCGCTGCTTGAACATTTTTTGCGTGAAGACTTGAATAAACGCGCCCCACGTCTAATGGCAGTGCTGAAGCCGTTGAAAGTTGTAATCGAGAATTATCCCGATGGCAAGTCGGAAATGCTTGAGTGTATCAACAATCCGGAAGATCCATCCGCCGGAACGCGTTTGGTTCCATTTTCGAAAACGCTGTACATTGAGCAAGATGATTTTCGAGAAGATCCTCCTAAACAATTTTTCCGGCTCGCACCAGGCCGCGAAGTTCGATTAAGATACGCCTACTTCATTACGTGCAAAGAAGTCATTAAAGATCCACAAACAGGTGAAATCACAGAACTTCGATGCACATATGATCCTGCCACTAAAGGCGGAGATTCACCTGATGGAAGAAAAGTAAAAGCCACAATGCATTGGGTATCTGCCGATCATGCGGTGTCGATTGAAACAAGACTCTATGATCACCTTTTTATGAAACCAGATCCCAACAACTTCGAAAAAGGTCAGGATTTCAAATCGAACCTGAATCCGAATTCGTTAGAAGTGATCAAGAATGTGAAAGCTGAACCTCATATCACGCAAGCTAAACCTGGCGATACATTCCAGTTTGAGCGATTAGGATACTATTGTATGGATCGTGACAGCACTGACACAAATTTAGTCTTCAATCGGACTGTGACCCTGAAAGATACATGGGCCAAGATTGAGAAAAAACAAAAAGCTTGATTAACCACAAAGACGCCGAGACTCCCGCAAAAGAAGTGAAGCAGTTCAAGATTTGGCAGGTTATAGCTGCATCTTCTGCGGGTACGATGATCGAATGGTATGACTTCTACATTTTCGGAAGTCTTGGAACGATCATTGCGCCGCTTTTTTATCCACCTGGAGATCCGGCAATTCAATTCCTTGTGCTATTGGCAACTTTTGCAACAGGATTTCTGGTTCGACCCTTTGGTGCAGTTGTTTTTGGCCGCATCGGTGATATGGTCGGACGCAAGTATGCCTTCCTTTTAACTCTACTCATCATGGGTGGAGCAACCACAGCCATCGGATTGTTACCGACATACGGACAGATCGGCATTTTTGCTCCGATCATATTAGTATCGCTTCGATTATTGCAGGGACTCGCTCTTGGCGGTGAATATGGCGGCGCTGCAACATACGTTGCCGAACATTCTCCTGATGATCGACGCGGATATTACACGAGCTATATTCAAACAACTGCAACACTCGGATTATTTTTATCGCTCGGAGTCATCCTTGTGACTCGTTTGTGGCTAGGAGATGCGGAATTCAAAGCATGGGGATGGCGCGTTCCATTTTTGCTTTCTGTGCTGCTGGTTGCAATGTCGTATTACATCCGGACGAAGTTAAAAGAATCGCCGTTGTTTGCAAGCATGAAAGCCGCAGGCAAAACTTCGCGGAATCCGCTAGGTGAAACTTTTCGCAATCCTGAAAATCGGAGAATCATGATCCTGGCTTTACTTGGCGCAACTGCGGGACAGGCTGTCGTCTGGTATACCGGCCAATTCTACGCTCTCTTCTTTTTACAGACTGCATTAAAAGTTAATTTTGTAACGGCCAACATCATCGTGGCAATTGCGCTTGCTCTTGGCTCGCCATTCTTCATTGTTTTCGGGGCACTATCAGACAAGATTGGCAGAAAAAAAATCATGATGTTTGGCTGCGCGATCGCGGCTCTTACGTATTATCCGATTTACAAAACCATGCATCACTTTGCCGGAGATACGACAATCGTCAAAGCAGCTTCTGTCGATGCTGCAGGCAAAGCGATTCCAGCAGTACTGGAGGCCTTGAACCCAAATGGATTCATGTTAGTGCTGCTTATTTTCATTCAAGTAATTTACGTAACAATGGTGTATGGTCCGATTGCTGCATATCTTGTAGAACTATTTCCGACAAGGATCCGTTACACATCCATGTCAATTCCTTATCACTTTGGAAATGGCTGGTTCGGCGGACTCACTCCATTTATTGCTACCTACATCGTTACTATTTCTGGAAATATCTTTGCGGGTCTCGCTTATCCAATAGCAATTGCACTGATGACATTGATCATCGGATCAATTTATTTGAAAGATACGCAACACATAAAACTTTGGGACGAACTTCACAAGTAACATTACGATATTGGAGATAATCAGTACAGGAAAGTAATCCTATATGAAGACATTTGGCGTTGGGAATGCATATGGAACTTTGCGAAAAGTCATTATGCATTTACCCGGACAGGAATTAAAAGTAGTCACCCCTGAAAACTTGCTTGAGTTTCATTTTACAAAGCCGGTTCATTCCGAAAAATTCATTTCAGAATACAAAGGCATGCTCAAATTATTTGAAGAGCATGGGACAGAAGTTTTGCTGCTTCATGAAATCTTGAAGAATGACCGGGATGCGCTTAACTACATCGCGCATCGTCCCAATATGACTTACACTCGCGATCTTGCATCGGTATTTTCAAATGGCGCAATCTTAATGGGACCTCACCTGAAAGGAAGAAAAGGAGATCAGGAAATGCTTGGCCGTGCATTTCGAAACATTGGGGTTCCTGTTATCGGCGCAATTGAATCACCCGGCTATCTTGAAGGCGGTGGAGTAACAATCATCGGCGAAGATACTGCCGTTGTTTCACTTTGCGATCGCGCAAATGAATGCGGAACACGGACATTGCGTGAATTAATTCTTGGAAAGGATGTACGCTATTTCCTCGAAGTCCCATTGCCATTTGGCCACATCCATATTGATGGAATTTTTATGGTGCTCGATGAGCGACTCGCATTAATTCATTCCGAATCATTTCGTGTTTTTCCCTGCCGGCTTTATGAAGCAGGTAAAACGGACTACAAACACGTAATGTTTGAAGAATTTTTGGATAAACGAGGGTTTCAACTCATTCCAATTACAGATGAAGAACGCCTGGGAGGGCATTTGAATGTGGTTGTAACACAGCGTTCAAAAACTGCCGTCGGTTTTGATAAAGGCAAACGTGTAAAAGAAGCGATGAAAGAATTTGGATGGCAACTCGACGGCTTCCCTGCTGATGAAATGTTCGCTGGCAACGGCGGTCCTCACTGTATGACCTGCCCTATTCTTGTCGATTAATCTTTGCCTCTCTGCGGTTGATTAAGAAATAAAAGGGAACACCTGTGGCTGTCAAAGCCACACCAATCAGGGTGTCTATCGGATTGTATATAACTGCTGAAATCAGAAAGCCAGCCATAACAACGATATAAATCAATGGCGTAATTGGAAACAACGGTGTTCGATATGCTTCACCTTTAGTTCTTTTTCGAAGTTTAAAAATCGATGCGACCATAAGAATATTAATCGAGTGAAATGCAACAACAAAGAAATTCACGATCCTTGAAAACGAAGTAAAAAATGATATCGCAAGAATCGAAATCAGCGCTGTGAAAATAATTGAAACATACGGAACTTCCGTTATTGAAACGCGTGACATCGATGCAAAGAATTTGCTGCGGTTCCGGTATTCAAGTGCGGCTCCATAATACAAACGTGGGATGGTCATGATCAGGCCACCCATCGCACCAAGAATAGAAATTGTGATCAATGCTTGCAGAAAGTCGGCACCCGTTGAACCAAATGCAGCCGTCGCAGCATTCGTAGCAACTTGATCCGGAGCTTTTTTCATTGCTTCAAGTGGAACAACTCGAAGAAATGCAAAATTGACCAGAATATACAATCCAATAATTCCACCAACTCCAAAAATCAAACTGCGCGGGAGATTCCGTTCCGGATGGGTTACTTCTCCTGCAACATGAGTGACATCAGTCCAACCATCATAGGTAAACAACACTGCAGCGATCCCAAGCCCGATGAATCGAAGTAAGGACTCCAAAGATGCTTCAATTCCGGTATTTGTAACAGCAACCGCCGCAGGTTTTGCAATAAAAATGCTTCCGATGATCAAGACGAACAAGGCGATTACTTTTATAACCGTAATTGTTATTTGAGTCCGACCGCCCCAGCGAACGCCCAACAAATTGATTATTGTAAAAAAAAGGATTGCAGCTATACCAAGAACGGTTGGCGGAAGATCAACAAAGTGTTTCAAGAATTCGCCGAACAGGACTGCGATTCCTGCAATAGACCCTGGCCCACTGACAAACATCTCTACCCAAATTTTCAAGAATGCCCAAAATGGCCCGAAACCTTCTCGAATGATGTAATAACTCGATCCTGCTTTCGGCAGTAAAGCCGTCATTTCTGCCAACGTCAATGTACCGCATAATGTAATAATTCCTGCGAGTGCCCAGAAGAAATAAATTTGCCAATTTGAATGTGCCACCAGGGCAAGTTGACCGGGTGAGAAAAAAATACCGGATCCCAGCATATCGCCGATCACAATAGCTGAAACGGCAGCTAGCCCAAGCTTTCGCTTGAGTGTTTCTGGAGGATTTGTTCCGATCGACACTACAAAGATTCTACCGCAGAGAATCAAAGTACATTAGTGGCTAAGATTAACCACGGAGTCACGGAGAACACGGAGTTAGACTAGCAAAATAACAAATAACCTCCGTGCCCTCCGTGACTCCGTGGTAATTACGATATTATGAAAGCTTCATTAACGATGAGTGCTACTGCAGAAGATACCGGATTAGCGCGACGGCTTGGCCTTTTTGACGTCACGATGATTGTAATGGGAGGGATCATCGGATCCGGCATTTTCATGAATCCCTCTGTTGTTGCAAAATATGTTCAAACACCGTTTCTAATTCTTGCCGTCTGGGGTTTGGGTGGATTGGTCGCACTTGCCGGAAGCTTTATATATGGAGAACTTGCTTCGCGGATGCCGAATGTTGGTGGACAATACGCATACATTCGGGAAGCGATTCATCCTTTACCTGCATTTCTTTATGGCTGGGCTTTGCTTCTTGTGATTCAATCCGGCGGAATGGCTGCAGTCAGCCTGACATTCTCGCGTTATTTTCTTGAATTTGTGCCGCTTGGTATTTCGGATGGGATTGTCGCTGTCATCATCTTGTTTTCGCTAACAGTAATCAACTGTCTCGGAGTTCGCGCAGGAAGTACTTTGCAGTCCATATTAATGGTGCTAAAAGTCGGATCCATTGCAGCTTTGATTCTTTGTGGATTGTTTCTGCCAGATGCCAAATCTTCAGCCAAACAAGAAATTTTAGCCTCATCATCTTTAATGGCAATGGGTGCAGCAATGATTCCTGTACTCTTCGCATATGGAGGGTGGCAGACATCCACATTCATCGCTGCCGAAATGAAAGATCCACGCAGACATCTCCCGATGGCGCTCATCGTCGGTGTGATGGGAGTTGTTATTCTCTATGTTGGAGTAAATTTCGTTTGCGTCCGTGTGCTGGGTCCACTCGGATTAGCATCGACCACGACTCCTGCTTCCGACGTTATGGGAGTTGCGTTTGGCCGTAGCGGCGCAAGATTTATCGCAACAGCAATCGCAATTTCTACACTCGGATTTCTAAGCCAATCGATGCTCACTGCTCCTCGTGTTTATTTTTCAATGGCGAGAGATGGAGTTTTCTTTGATAAAGTCGCCAGTGTTCATCCAAAAACGCGCGTTCCAATGATCGCGATCGCATTACAAGGGATCATGGCGATTGTGATTGCACTGTCAGGAAAATATGAGCAGATTCTTAACTATGTTGTTTCAACTGATTTTATTTTCTTTGGTCTAACAGGCCTTTGCATATTCTTACTTCGGAAACGCGGAAAGAATAATTCAGAAATGTTTTTCAAAGTTCCATTCCATCCGATTACGACTCTTTTCTTTATCGCGGTCTCATGGATTATTGTAGTCGTTACAGTCATTAAATTCCCGGCAGACAGTTTGATCGGCATCGGGCTGCTCGCAGCGGGTATTCCTGCTTATTTCATCTGGAAAAAATATGGCCGAAAACGCGACGTATAAAAGTTCTAAATATATGCACTGGGCGAAAACACAAACCGCCCAATTTAATCTTGCAAGCAGTGGTGTTGAATTTTATCCGCTCAAGGATCTCGATGTATCGATAGGAGATATTGAGATCAATGGTCCATCCAACTACGGCGGATATGAGCCCTTGCACAAGGCATTAGCTGAAAAATGTGCTGTGGATCCGTCTTGCGTTGCAGCAGCTACTGGAACATCAATGGCCAACCATCTCGCAATGGCCGCATGGCTCAATCCAGGAGATGAAGTCTTAATCGAGCAACCCACATATGATCCTATCCTAGCAGTTGCTCGGTACTTGAATGCAAAAATCAAGCGGTTTCAACGAAGGCATGAAAATCGTTTTGCAATTGATCCTGAACAAATTCGGACACGCATGTCACGGCAAACAAGACTAATTGTTATTACAGATCTTCATAACCCAAGCAGCATGCTCTCTGATGCTGAGACATTAAAGAAAATAGGATTGCTGGCGAAGGAAGTTGGCGCAAAAGTCCTGGTAGATGAAGTTTACAAAGAATGTTTGTTTACTGAACCAGGCTTGCCTGTTTCTGCTTTTCATCTTGGCGAAGAGTTCATCACCACAAACAGTTTGACCAAAGCATATGGATTGAATGGATTACGCTGCGGCTGGATTCTTGCGGAACCTGAATTCATCCGCAAGGTCTGGCGGTTGAATGATCTTTTTGGTGTAATTCCGGCTCATTCTGCAGAAAGGCTTAGCGTTATTGCACTGCAAAAGCTTTCGCAAGTTGCCGATCGCGCTAAAACTTTGTTGGATACGAATCGGAGCTACCTTAATAAATTCTTCGAAGAAAATTCCCGTTTTCTTGATGTAATTCAGCCAGAGTTTGGAACAACTGCATTTCCAAAATTGAAAAATGGAAATGCTGAAAATTTCTGCAAAACACTTTTGAAAGACTTTGATACTCTGGTCGTCCCTGGCTCCTTTTTTGACAAGCCTGATCACTTCCGTATTGGGATCGGCTGCAAAAACGAAGTCCTTACTGAAGGGCTGAAGAGAATTTCACAAGCTTTGAGTTCTATAACTTAAGTTGTAGAGACTCATTCACCTATTTTCATAGACAGAATTCGCACTCCAAGTAGAGGCAGCCGGAGTCTGCCTACCTTACTCTTATTGCTGTTCATAGTTCGCAAATATTTGGAGGAGATATGAATCTGAAAGTAGGTGCAGGACAAGCAACTGGTTCCGTTCAAAGTGCGACGGCAATGGAGGAAAGGCCTCCGGCGGCTGAAACGAAAACGGCAGATGTCTTTCCGAAAAAAGATGCTTCTGATCCACATAAGATGAAGGCCGAGACCGCTTTGACCGGGCAAATGCGTGCAGTGAGTCTGAACGCTGCAGTAGCTGAAAAAGATGCGCCCAAAGTCGGCCAAAACCAGCCAGTAGACATAACATCGAGTCAGGAAGCGCGGAATGGGCTTTTACGAAGTGCGCCACAGATCAACCCAATTTCAACGGCACAGGGCAATGGTCCAAGTTTATGTGGCGGTGCGGCAGTTGCAAATGCATTGATCCTTTCAAGCAAGACGCCTGAAAAAGCAAAGGCAAATGCGCAAGCTGTTCAGGATCTTGCAGGATCTTTAAAACCTCCATTAAAGATGTCAGGCGATGAACAAGCCGCATTAAAAAGGTTTGAGAAAGGCGTGTTGAGTCCGCAAGATGCACAACAGATGCAGCAAGTAATGTATCGAATGGCACAACGCATGCCGATCGGCGGACAATCTAATCCCAACTTAATGGGCGTTAGCACTTCTCAAGTTGCAACAACAATTGCAGCGCTGAAATCACATGGTGCATTCAAAGATTCTTCCGTCACGATGCATTGCAACAGGCTGCCAAATGGTTTCGACCATTGGACCACAACGGTTGATGGGACTCATGCAAATAGCCAGGGTCCAAATAACAAATCAATGATTCAGGGTGGTCCGCCTCCTGAGTTATCCAGGAATAATGGGACATGGCAGAATGAAATCTGGTTAAATCCCTGGTCCGAACCGGTACAAATGTCGGTGCAATACAAAAACGGAAATGACAAGCCGAATGAATATCGTGAAGCTATATTTCAAGCGGACAAATACAGAGAACAAGAGTCTTTCATCGACCTTGAGGAAAGGCTGTTTAAAGCCAAAAAGTTAGTTGACGACTAATGTTTTTATTTCCACCACAAAGGCACAAAACTTTGTGTCTTTGTGGTGATTTTTCTGGCAACGACAACACCAACTGTTAGCCAGGCCAAGGCGTACAGATACCAAAGGCGAGTCACATCATTCCCCTGGAATAATTGGAATACCATTCCACTTGCAACTGTATTCAGAGTGCTATGAAACAGCATCATAAGCAAGACACTTCCATTTGTGCGGTTATACACCCAAGTCTGTACGAGTGCCCCACCCATTAAAGAAATAAGGAAGGCAGGGATTACAGGCAATGGGAATTCGGAACCCATCAGAGGCAAATGCCATATTGCCCAGATGGCACTCAGGATCAACGTGGAACGAAGCGGCGAAAATAATTTTTGAAGTTTTTCTAGCGCAAATCCTCTCCAACCAGGCTCCTCACCTAACCCGATAAACAAAAAAATGAAAATGAAGCTGCTTAGAATTTCTTTCCACTGAAACAGATTTTCGTTTACCAACTTGATCTGAGCTCCGGCAGCTAAATTGGTCAAAAGTGCTACCCCACTTATAACAACGGGCAATAAAAAAATGACGGCGTACCATTGAATTCCAACTCGCCACCGAACAATTCTTGCAAGTAATTGCTTAATTCCTCCTCTGCCTTCTGTTATTCCAAGCACGATCAAAGCAGCGACGAATGGTCCAAGCGGATTCGGCCCGGTTATTGTTCCTCTGAATAACGCAATAATCCATGGATACCACGAAAGTAAAAAAGCAAGCGCAAAAAAGAAGATCAGTTTACGCCATGGTGTTTTCATCGCTAAATGTTTACGTTCCTGCAATCAAAGAAGTTCTGTCGCGAATAAGACTACAAGTTTTTCCTCAAGATCTTTCTTGAACCTTCCGAACATCGGTTTAGATTTTAGACAAAGAGGTATTTATGAACACAAACCATCCATCTAAAAACATAGGAAATGCAGAACGGTGTGTTTCAGGAGTACTTGGAGGAACCCTCTTACTCCTTGGGGCGTTCCGGATCCGACCGACAGCGCTGAAAGTTCTAGCTGCCGCGAGCGGAGCCGGTCTCATTTATCGCGGATTGCGTGGAAATTCTGCGTTCTACAACGTCTTAGGAATCAACACAACCCGTCAACTTCCTCCCAATGCTGTTGTTGGACACAATCAAGGCAAGAAGATTGCGAAAGCGGTAACAATCAACAAATCGCCGGAGGAACTATTTGCATTTTGGCGTGACTTCAGAAATCTGCCAAAAATCATGAAATATTTAGACTCGGTTGAATTGATCGATGATCGTGTTTCTCTTTGGAAAGCAAAAGTTCCCCCAGGAAAAATCGTTGAATGGAAGGCTGAAATTTACAACGAAATCCCTAATGAACTCATCGCGTGGAGAACTTTACCGGAATCAGAAATCAATCATGCAGGATCAGTCACTTTTAAGCCGATCAAAAACCGATTTGGCACAGAAGTAAAAGTTGAAGTGAACTATGCCATTGGAACAGGAAAACTTGGAGGAGCTCTGTCCAAGATGTTAAGTGAAGTACCTGAATTTCAACTCCAGGAAGATCTCCGCCGGTTCAAACAATTAATTGAGACTGGTGAAATTCCAACAACTGAAGGTCAACCTGAAGGAGGAAAAAGAAAAAGATCGGCAGCGTAAGAATTGTTCAAGGAGGATTTATGAAAGCTGTTTGCTGGTATGGAAAGAATGATGTACGTGTGGAGAATGTGCCGGAGCCGCACATTATTAATCCACGAGATGCAATCATTCGAATTACATCCACCGCGATTTGCGGTTCAGATTTACATATTTACAACGGATATATTCCGACCATGAAAAAAGGCGATGTACTTGGCCATGAGTTCATGGGAGAAGTTGTAGAAGTTGGATCGAAGGATCATTTCCTGAATGTCGGCGACCGTGTAGTAGTGCCATTTAATATTGGATGTGGAAGTTGTTTCTTCTGCCAGAATGAGTTTTGGTCTCTTTGTGATAACACAAATCCAAACGCATATATGGCGGAGTTGCTCTATAAATACACAGGTGCAGGGTTGTTCGGCTATTCACACATGTATGGCGGCTATTCTGGCGGACAGGCCGAATTTGTGCGTGTTCCAATGGCCGATGTAGGTCCGATCAAGGTGCCCCCGGAATTAACGGATGAGCAAGTGTTATTTTTGTCAGACATTTTTCCCACGGGTTATGCAGCTGCAGAAAATTGCAATATTCAACCTGGAGATACCATCGCTGTATGGGGATGCGGTCCTGTTGGACTGCTAGCTATAAAAAGTGCGTATTTGCTTGGAGCAGAAAAAGTCATTGCGATTGATAGAATTCCAGAGCGGCTTGAAATGGCTTCTCTGGATGTAGGTGCTGATGTAATCAATTACGATGATTACGATGTGATTGATGAACTGAAAGTAAGAACCGGCGGCAGGGGTCCGGATTCGTGTATTGATGCAGTAGGAATGGAAGCTCATGGCCGTACGATTGGCGCCATTTATGATTATGCAAAACAAGCTGTAAGGCTTGAAACCGATCGGCCCCACGCGCTACGCGAAGCAATTTTGGCTTGCCGAAAAGGTGGAACCGTATCAATCCCTGGTGTGTATGGCGGGTTGATTGATAAATTTCCGATTGGAGCTGCGTTCGCAAAAGGACTAACCTTCAAAATGGGACAAACGAATGTTCAAAAATATATGGCAAGGCTTTTAGAACTTGTGATCCGAGGCGATATCAATCCAAGCTTCATTATCACGCATCCAATGAAGCTTGAAGATGCAGCCGAAGGTTATCAGATTTTTAATGATCGTGTAGAAGGTTGCATCAAAATCGTACTGACCCCCTAATATTGATTCGGTAGGTAGGGAGCTTACTAAAGATTTGCTCTGCGTTGTTTCTGCTGTTCTAGCCGTGCTTTCGCAACTATAACTTAAGTTGGAGTTACACGCTCACCTATTTTCATAGATACTAGTCGCACTCTAGGCCGATGCAGGTGGACATTATTCGATTTACTCTAACTGCGTTTGATGATTCGTTATTCGGAGGAAGTATGAACTTGGAAATAGGTGCAGGACAATCTGATAATGAAGGAGGAGAGGTTGAACAGAACCTTGACCTTTCGGATACGCTAGAGTTGACTGTGGAGACCCTGGCCGAACAAATGCGCGAACTATATTCAAATTCACCAGTCGCTGAGGTAAAGGATTTAGTCACCGGACAACTTCTTTTAATAGCATTGATGTAAAAACTCTCGCAAAAATGCGCAGAGCTGTTAACAACAAGAAAGAAGTTTCCTTCAGGGGGTCGCAATAAGACTATTTGTGTTTAAAAAACTGAACTGCCCGTTCGTGTTTTTGGGCTGCTTCTTTGGTGGGAAAAGTTCCTAAATTGCGGCGCTTCCCGGTCTTCGGATCTTTCTTGCGCGAGTAAAGCCTGTATTGTCCGTTTCTTAGTTTACGAATCATCTACTAGAACATTAGTTCCGCACAAAAGAAATTCAAGACATAACCAGGCGCCATTCCATTCGATTAGTGATTCGCTTTGCGAAGTTCCTGCCGTTCTAGATCAAAACGTCCCTGCCTGTTGTAGATGTCCGCAAGCACGAAGTGCCCTAACGGCCGATATTCAGGATCGGGATTCAGTGAAAGACCTTTTTCCGCCAATTCTTTTGCTTTCGTCAAATCTCCTTTTTCTACAAAGGCTTGCGCTAAAAAAAGATGACCGATAGCAAAATCCGGTTCCGCTTCAATGGCGGCTTGCATGTGCTTGATACCGGAGTCTATCTGTCCTTCTTTCATATAGAATCTGCCAAGATTGAAATGCGCCTTCACATTTTGCGCGGCCACATTAAGCTCTGCATGATACTCTTCGATGGCACGATCCATTTGTCCCAGCTTTTCGTAAAGTTGCGCGAGGTTAAAATGCGTCATCGCAGTTTCCGGATTTAATTCCAGCGCTTTTCGGAAGAACTGCTCAGCCCTGACATACTCTTTCTGCTTGTAATAGACAGCGCCAATTCCGTTGTAGAGCCAGCTTGTATCAGGCTCCACAGCGATCGCTTTTTGAAACGAGGCGAGCGCATCCTCCGGACGCTCCATGGCCAGATAGAGCTCACCAACCAGATGAAGAATCTGTGCATTATCTGGTTTCTTTTGCAAAAAGTGTTGGAATCCAGCAAGGGCTTCTTCTATTCGTCCCATTCGGCGATACGTATTGGCAAGGTTCACTATTGCTGCATCGTAGTCGGGTTTCAACTCGAGTGTTTTTTTGAACGCTTCGAGTGCGAGCGGATATTGTTTGCTTCGAAAGTATTCGTTTCCCAGTAGGAACTGAGCATCCACGATCCCGGGATCCAGTTCCAGAACCTCTTTTGCAGAGCGCAATCGCCTCCTCAGTTTTTTCATCCAGAGAAGCTTCCTGCGCATCTTGAATTAGATTGAACATGGAGATCTTGTCTTTCGGATCTGCGCGATCAGTTGGATCTTCTGTTGGAGTTTCGACAAAAGCTCCAACATAACCAAGTGCAGCAAGCTTTTCGTGAACTTCCGCATCTACCGCTCCCGGACGCATGCTTGCATCCTGTTGCTTCTGCTTTTCAATTTGACTGAGCTCAGATTTCATCTGTTTGGCGATTTCTTTTTTCGATTCATACAAATTTACGGACTCACCTGGATCCGATTTCAGGTCGTACAGTTCGGGTTTTGGTGCATCAATATATTTGAACGTGGAAGTACGCAGTGAAAGCAGCCTGCTCCAACCGAAGTGATATTGCGAATAGTATGCTTCAGCGTACGAGACCGTCGAAGGCGATTGCTCGTTCCAAATCAAATGGAGCAAACTTCTTCCCTGTACATCTTCAGGTACCGGAATCCCGGTAAGCTGCAACAAAGTGGGCGCGATATCGATGGAACGCGCCTGTTGCTGAATCCGCTTGCCTTGAATTAATTTTTCAGGCGCAGAAAGAATCATTGGAACTTTCAACGTCGAATCATAGAGAAAGATCGCATGCGTTGATTCATCATGTTCCCCCAGACTTTCTCCATGATCACCGGTTAGCAGAATGATTGTCTTGTCCCGTAGCTGATTCTGATCGAGATAGTTCAGCATTTTACCGATTACGGAATCTGTATACGCGATTTCACCAATGTAAGGCCGATCCGGATATTTCATCTCGTATTCTTTGGGAGGTTCATAAGGTGTATGCGGATCGTAAAAATGTGTCCAAAGAAAAAAACGTTTGTCCTTGTTTTCGCCAAGCCATTCCAGTGACTGGTCCAGAACATCGTCTGCCTTTCGTTGCACGCTCGCGAGACTAAATCTTTTCTGTTTTGAAATCTCAAAATTATCGAAGTAAGTGTCGAAGCCCTGATCGAGTCCCCAGATTGAATCCAGAACGTAAGCGCCGACAAATCCTGCCGTTACAAATCCATTCTGCCGGAACATTTCAGCGAGTGTGGTTTGAGATTTAGACACGTAAAAGCCACCGTTATCATGAATTCCATGAAAGGAAGGAAAATGTCCTGTATGAATTGAAGTATGTGATGGCAGTGTTAAAGGAACGTGTGCGGTCGCATCCAAGAAAAGAGTTCCCGAGGCAGCAAGCGCATCGATGTTGGGTGTTTCAATGTCTTGAAAACCATAACATCCGAGCCGGTCGGCGCGGATTGTATCAACCGTGATGAGTAAAACGTTGTACTTTTCTTTTGCGACAGATTGGAGGAACTCCGGTAATTCCGGGCGTGCTGCCCCGCCAGATGTAATAGGCTGCTGCCAGGAGAATAGCAATAACCGGCGCCAACAGTTTTAATTTTACTGATCTCATGTGCTAACTGAATATTAAGGCGAGTAGTTCACTGAGCCCGCAATTGTTCCGCCTTTTTCAAATAACTTTGGGCTTTCGCTGACTCCCCGAGTGCCGTATATGCATCTCCTAAGAGAAAATATCCGAAAGACTGGAATTCCGGATCGGGATTAAGGCTCAGTCCTTTCTCTGCCAGTTGAATTACCTGCTTCATATCTCCACGTTGTTGGAGAATGATTTTTCCAAGGAAGAAATAACCTCTGGAATCATTCGGATACGATCGTACCATTTCCTGGAAAGCTTCATGTTCCTTCTGAGTATTTCCTATTTTCGCGTACAGCCTCCCAAGTTGCATTAAATAATCTGCAGTCTCAAATTGTCCGCGCCTCTGTTCAAGAAGGTTAATTGCCTCCATGGTCTTTCCTTCAGCATCGACTAACGCTGAAAGATGAATATAAACGTAAGGATTTTCAGGTGATGTTTCCATCGCCTTCATCAAATAACTTCGAGCTTCCTCGAGTTTTTGTAGAAGCAAGTAGATTTCACCGAGAACCGGATAATGTTTTTCGCTTAGTTTATGCGTAGCAGCAAATTGTTCTATTGTTTGATGCAATTCCTGTTTTCGATTTAACCGGATCATCAGCTCTGCATAATTTTCCAATCCAAGCAGAGAATCTTCTTCCATCAATTGTTTATAGATTCGAAGTGCAGAAGGATGATCGCCGGCCCTTGTTAGTGAATAAGCAAGAACCAATTGAGCTTGAGTATTTCTCGGGTTCTCCTGAACAATGTCCTGCAAAACGGAAATTGCGTTTTTGTAATCTTGCAACCCGGCATAAGCGCGTGCTGCAAAGATACGTGCTTGAACCGGCAAAACCCCGCGCTTCCGAATTCTGTCTACAAGGACAATACACTCCTCACAAGGCGGCTGCGTTACCAGCTCGCTCAAGATGCCCAGGTCTTTCCAACTCTCAATACATTCTTTTGCATCCAGAGTTGAATCCCGATAGTCAGCTGCTGAAGTCCCCCCAATATAGCCGAGTGCAGCCAGTTGTTCCTGTTGTTCAGGTGAAATCTCCCGCTCTACCGGTTTCGCGCTTGTGTCTTTATTTTTGCCGAGAAATTCCTGTAAAACTGTTTTCATCTTGTTCGCGATTTCTTTTCGTTTGACCGCGATGTTGTTTAGTTCATGCGCATCTTCCTTCAGATCATAAAGTTCCGGCTGCGGACTTTCGATGTACTTAAACCGGTGATCCTGCAAGCTTAGAAGTGGAGCCGCGCCAAAATGCTGTGTCGCTGTAAGAGACTCTGCATATGCAAAACCCGATGATGAATTTTTTCCAGTGAGATTTTGAGCAAACGACTTTCCTTGAACTGTTTTGGGAACCGGAATTTTGAGCAGCTCCAAAACGGTTGGCATTAAATCAACAAGTTCCAAAACTTCATTCGACGTGCCTTTGGAGCCATCGGGTAGCGAAATCAGCAATGGAACACGTACAGCCTCCTGGTAGACAAAAAATCCGTGTCCATTTTCGCCATGCTCACCCAGCATTTCACCATGATCCCCAGTGATCACAAGAATCGTTCGATTCAACAACTGTCTGCGAGACAGATCGTCAACCAGTTCACCGATGACGGCATCCACATACTGAAGCTCCCCACGATACAAAGCACGCGGTTCGTTTTCAGTTGGACGAAAAGGAGGCGGCGGATTATATGGTGTATGAGGATCGTAGAAATGAATGAATGAAAAGAAAGGAGAACTTGTTTGTCTTTGATCAAGCCAGTTGAGGAAGGACCGCTTTACGGATGCGCCATCTTTTTGTATACCGCTGCGGTCGTCCATCACTTTATCTTCCCGGACAAAGACGTCATCGAATGTATCGAACCCCTGCTCAATACCAGTTCCTGATTCCAGAACAAGTGCCCCGATGAATCCTGCGGTCTGATAACCATTTTCTTTCAAAACTTCCGCAAGGGTTACGGCGTCATCGCCTAATTTTGCGCCAATGTTTTCCTGGACTCTGTGTTTTAAAGGATACGTACCGGTAAGCATGCTGGAGTGAGAAGGAAGCGTGAACGGCACCTGTGCAATTACATTCGTATACAGATAACCATGGTTCGCTATTTTCGAAAGATTTGGTGTTGGCACACCGGTAGGGTTATATATCTGCAAATAATCGGCACGCACCGTGTCGATTGAAATCAGAATCAAATTGTATGCAGAATCGTTGCATCTTCTGATGCTTCTTTGGCCGTTCAAAAGTCCGATATGCGAGATACAGTAAAGGAATGATAGCTAAAGCATAAAGAAGGTATTTCTTCAAAGTTTGTAGGGGCGGGTCTTAGACCCGCCCGTTCCATTGCAAAATAAAATCTGACGCGGGCGGGTCTTAGACCCGCCCCTGCTTATATTTTAGAACTGATAGCGGACGCCAAGTCGAACTTGACGAGGCGCAGTAAATTCTTCTGGTTCGAGAAACGATACTAGATCGAAACGTTCTTCCAAATTGGTCACATATCCGCTGTTAAACAAATTGAAAAAATCGAATGTAAATTTCAGATTGCCGTCAGAGACAGCAAATTCCTTTCTCAAACCGTAAGTCGAAAACACTTCTCGAATCCAGGCGTTCGCTCCCGCGAGGAACCGCACGGACGATTACACGCCCTTGACTCAGATCATCGCGTCCAGTTTGAAAAGTCGTGGTGAACGTATCCCCAGTAAAATGTCGGAAATAGAAAGACCCTAAAATCTCCCAGGGCATCTTAAAAATACCTGTTACTTTGAATTCCCATGTTGGGTCGTGTGTCGGTTTTCCATCGATGTTGATATTATTGTTCGGATCATCGAAAAGCGTTGTAAAGCCGTCCGCTTCAGTGTCACTGTTGCCGGTGTTTCCTCTGCTTCGCGACCAAACAACGGAACCTGTTAAACTGAAATCATTTCCAAAGCGTTTTCCTCCATAAACTTCAATCCCATGGTAGTTCCGGAATAGGCCGTCGGGGTTCGTTATGAAGAAGGAGTCGGGAGTGTCAGGGTTCAGCCGGTTAAAAAGAGTCATCGCCTCTCCTGTAACAGGATTGACAAATGGTACCTCTTCATAGATTCCGTTTGTTTCAACATCCTCCGCAATGTTATGAAAGTCCCGGTATATGTAATGCGCGCTGAGCGTAACCCCTTCCGGTAAGGCTTTATCCACTCCTATCGTGAATTGCTCAACATACGTTTGTTTTAAATCAGGATCGACCACAAAGAAACTATCCCCGGGAGAGAATCGATAGGTTCCCCAATATGTTCCATACCAGTATTGGTACGTCCTATCTCCAAAGTTGTCGATTCCGTCGATATAGAAACAGATCGCTTTGTCGTAGAAATGTCCGTAATGAGCCTTGATAACGGTGGTGTCATCACCGCCCACATCGTAAACGATACCTACACGAGGTGCGACTGGAGTCGTTGTGTATTCAATTTGAGTTGCTTCTTCAAGGAACGCATGATTGCGATCGACGCGGACGCCGACACTGAGATTCACGTGATCTGTAACATTCCAGTTATCTTGCGCAAAGAAACTCGTTCGACGGATCCGGCTCAAAGAGTCATAGCCTTCCCAAAGAGTGCGATAGAAATTGGGACTCGTCGGATCATAAGAATTTTGTCCAAGTCCATCATAGTAATATGCGTCGCCATTCCAACCCTCGGACCGTATCCGCGTTGGAATGCTCATATTCGATACCGAATTTGAAATCGTGATTGCCTTTGATGAAATCGCTCGCATGATAAGAAACGTTGGCATTAATCTGATTTCTATGCGATCTCGTAAACGGATTCCAAAATAATTGGTGTTGGAAATGTCCGTATTTGATCGACGTGTCCTGGGATGTCGCCATTCCGTCCATTGGTGTCGTATTTCGAATTGTAACCACTGTAGCGAACATCGAGCACGGTTTCCGGATTGAGAATCGAAATCCATGAGGCGTTGTAGAACCACTCTGGTCCGCCATTTACGCTTGTTGCTTCTGGAAGTGTAAACCGACTTGCACTGCCACCGTCCAGATCATAATCATCCCACTGGATAAAGCCCTGCATGGTATTGTTGTCGTTTACTTTGTACGTCAGTTTGTTGAGAATACGTGGCTGCGTTACTTTTACAAACGAATTTGAGTTGTCCGGTGGATATCCAAACGGTGCTGATCGATCGTAGTAGTACTCTGCGCTTGTGAAGAACCAGAGCTTATCGTGAATAAGCCTGCCGCCCACCTGAATCGTCGAATCGGTGAACAGATCCGTTGTATCTGATCCTAAGTCTTCTAAACCGGGTTCATCGACATTTTCACCCTGCAGCGAATCGTTCTGAAAAAATGTTTCAACGAGGCCATGAAATTCGTTGCTGCCGGAACGACTGACAGTATTGGTAATGACTCCGGAAAAACCACCATATTCCGCTGGAGCTCCGATACCGACAACCTGGACTTCCTCAATCCAGTTGTAATTTGGATAAATCCAGTAAGTTCCATCAACAGGATTGCTAATGTCGACACCGTCAAACCAATACGCATTGGCTTGCGATCCACCCGCTCCGTAAGCCACATAGCTGAGATCTCCAACTCCGGGGGTTAGCGTGAAGAGATCCAACGCAAAGGACATTTTCGGCAAACTCTCAATCGTTTCCACGGGGACTGTTTTCGAGCTTGCTGTTGTTGTTGCATCAATTAAAGGAGTTTCGCCTGAAATTTCGATTGTCTCTGTGACAGACTGTCCGATGCTCAGGTCTACATCAACGGTGTTGCCTACAAACAATCGAACGTCTGAACGAACTGAAGTTTGAAAACCTTCCAGCTCTGCTTGAATCTGGTAGGTTCCCGGTGCAAGTGAAGGAAATCGATACTTTCCTTTTTCATCTGTGAACGCCGTGGCATCGCGTCCCTTCAGAGTCATATTTGTCGCAGTAACAGTTACACCCGGAACTGGGGCACCTTCTGAGTCTGTAATGGATCCCTGAATTGCGCCGGTTTCTCTTGACTGACCATATGCCAGCATGACTGCAAAAAGCAAAAGAACTAATGAAAGACCAACTGATTTTTTGATACGCAGCATATTGAACTCCCCTGTGAATTAATGTTTCAAGCTTCAAGCATTACTTCTAACTTGTGATTTTCTCGCGCAGTAGCAGAAGTATCGAAAGCATGCTTGATGATCCCGCAAAGCTGTGAAATGAGGCAGGGAGGCAGATGCAAATGGATTGGTTCTCGACCAGAAAACGAAACGATATTTGATTCAGGAAATGCCTTCACACTCTCCCTCAATGGGACCAGTTCCTGGGATGAACCTATTGTAGCCGTCCGCCTCGTTCTGTGTCAATTAAGTTTCACTATCTGACACGACCAGCCTGGAAGGAAAGGCTGTAGTACTATTTTAATAGTATTACCAAATGAGATATGTGGGCATAAGTAGAATAGAGGATAGAGAATAGAGGATAGAAGATGGAAGGACCTGCTATTCTCTATCCTCTATTCTCTATCCTCTCTTGATTAGCGTAAGGCGGCTTCCACCTTCTGCTGCCATTCGTCCGTTGCAGGAAGAGCGCCATGAACCTCGTTGGTATCTTTCCATTTTCCGGAATCAGTTTTCCTTGCAAAAACAATCAGTTCATTATTGGGTGAGAACATTGAACTTAATAATCCAGGAGTTTCGCCTGGTTGAGCGGTTTTACTTCCGTAAACGACGACATGCTCTACAGAAATTTCGGAAGCACCATATTGTCCTTTAATGATTCGGACGATCTTATATTTAGCGCTTTGAAACGCATTCCCACATCCTGACCAATCATTTGGTGGTTTGCCCAGTTCAAGTAATGAACCGATAAAGATGAGATTGTTTCGCTTCACAAGATCTTTCAATGACTCTTCTTCAGTCATAGCAAGAGGTGGATTTTGTTTTTCACTTATTATTTTTTGCTGATCCATAATTCCTCCTTATTGAAGCCGCTGTTTTTTATCAAACTTTAGTTCTTCATCTGGTGCTCCATTGAAATGGATCACGAGAGTTGTATCGCCAAGATCATTGTCCACTCTTGTTTCATCATTTGGCGGCAATTTCCTGGTACTCGTTTGACCGATGTCCTTTCTGTATTGATTCTCTTCATTAATAGCAGCTTCGTGGGCTTGATCATGATTTTGACCGAGCGCTCTTTGCCGCGCCTCTCTCATCGCATGGGATAAGACTTCGCCTTGAGTAATCGCATGTGGATTACTGGCTCCGGGAGTTTTAGGTAACTTATCGAAATCATTCAAATCAACGTCTTGAAGACCGTTGCCACGATCCACATCCAGGCGGACGTTGGGCATGTCACGACCAACATTCACAGTTACAGGATGAGCTTTGTCGGCATTAATTTCATTCATGGTCTTTGCAAAGGTTGGCGAAGTTAACATTTCCCTTCTTGTCATGCTTAAGTAAGCAGCTTTATCAGCTTCACTTCCTTTCAGCTTCAATCCACCTGCCGGAGTAAATGTTGCCGAATTAAGCCGGTCCAGTTCTTTCAAGGATCCAGGACTGATCGGGCCTTGTTGCAATGCGAACTTCATTCCGTTTAAACGCTCCTGGCCCCCAGGAGAATCCGCAATCTTCAACAATTCATCATTCGACATCCCTTGAAGTGTTTTTTGCGTTAACGAACTTGCCGAAGTGCTGATGTCTTTTAATGCAGCATCTTGTTCCGTTTTTGGAAGTTTTGCGAATGTTGGATCGGTGCCAATTGTTAGAAGAAGCTGTCTGGAGGTTGGATCCTTTTGGGAATCATTCATCCGAGTGCGCAGCTGATCTTGAACCGACGGATCAAGTTTCTTAAAGTCAGGATTATTTTCCAGTGTTAATCTTGATCTTGTATTGTCTCCAACGATTCCATCATTTTTTAAACCATTTGCTTCCTGAAATTGTTTTACAGCGCCTTTCGTTTCGGGGCCATAAATTCCATCTTCTTTAATCGGCGGTAAGCCTTTTTCCGATCTAAATTCATTGAGTTGTTTTTGAAAATCCTTCGTTGAAGCGGGCTCATTTTTGCCTTCAAACAAAAGAGGACCTTGAGATGGTACGACAGCTGTGCTCGGTGCTTGTACTTGAGATTGCAATTGATTTGCTAGAATGCGTCCTGTTAATGAACTTTCACTTGCTCTTTCGGCTGCATTTGAGGCAAGTGCAGTTTTGTTTTCTGCTGGTGTAGCCTGATTTTCTAACGCTGCAGTATCACTTGATTTTTGACTGACTTCTACTTCCTTAGGCTCAGGTTGTGAAACTGGACCTGTCTTTCCGGAATCGATTCTTGAAACCATGATTAGTCCTCCTGGAATATGTACGGCTCAAATCGGGTGGGCTATACGCCGGGGTGGAAACTGTAGTCTATCAAAATAGTAGGGGCGCGTCTAAGAGCCGCCCTTAAAATCATTCCTGAAGTGTGCGTGAAATTGTGATCGAGCCATCTGCAGTTTGGATCATAACCAATGATCCTCCTCCATTAATTTTTCCTGAAAGATGACTACGGGTCACAGTTCCAAGGATGGATATAGGCAAATCCGTTATGATCTTGCCATCGCCAGTTCGGATATCAAAATCAGCTTGAATTGAATCTGGAAGATGCAGGGTCAAATTGCCATCTGAAGTTTTAAGGCTCCATGGGTTTGCAACACTGGAACCCGGACGAGCTCGCACTTCTAATCTTCCATCGGCAGTTCGCGCATTGACTGAGTTGAACAGTCCTTCAAGAGTTACACGGCCATCTGCTGATTTTGCTTCAACAATCCCTTCCGAATTATTCAGAACAATCCGGCCATCCGCAGAACGCAATCTGATGCTTCCTGAAAATGAATCCGCATTAATATCGCCATCCGCTACCGATACTTCCACTGTTCCGGAACATTTTGTTGCTTTGATATCCCCATCAGCAGATGCCAAACGTACATCACCATTGAGATTGTTCACATTCAGGTGTCCATCTGCCGTTTTTAACGAAAGCATCCCATCGAATCCTGTTGCTTCCATACGACCGTCTGCAATTCTGGCATCGATATCGGAACCAGCGGGTGCTGTGATTTCAAAATGAACGAGAACTTCGGGACCTTTTCCAAAGTGGATTCCCCAGTTATTCGGATAATCTGCAATAATCTCAATATTCGAACCGACATTTTGAATTCGAATCGGAACCTTCGCGGCTTCTTTCTCCGCTTCTTGTTTGTCACGAACATGCCGAACCTCTTTAACGGCATGAACCTGCACTTCCCCGTCCGGTCCAGCTTTAAGAATCGTATGACCATCCAGATTCCTCGAAATAATGGTTGGACGGCCTGTAATAGGTAGTGTTCGATCGATCGTTTCGACAGTAAAATCTTCCGCAGCGCAAAGCGAAGCGAACAGTAAGACGATAGGAATGATCCTGATCATTGTTGTTATCCTCGGATATTTTGTTGCCATAATAGACGAACGGCCACCTAAGAAAGTTTACTCATTCTAGATTCCTGGTACCGCGGAGTCGCAGAGAAGGCTGGATTAATCTGACGCGGGATTAAGGTCTTTGTTGGCGGGTCCGTTCACAACTTTGCCTGCAAAAGTGAATCGTGACCCGTGACAGGGACAATCAAATGTCTTTTCTGCACGATTCCATTGGACGATGCAGCCAAGATGAACACAAACAGCTGAAGATTGAAATACTTGTCCCTGTTCATCCTTATATACAGCAACCGGCTTGAGTCCCTTTTTTAGAACCGCCCCTTCACCAGGTTTCAACTCTTCAATGTTTTCTATATCACCCTTTTTGACCCAATCTGTATATTGTGCCGCGACGTTAACATTTTCAGACAAAAAGTCGGAAGCCGCTTGCAAAGTTTTTCTCGAAGGATCATATACTTCAGCCCAGGGATTTGGTTTGTTCAAAATCAGATCGGGTATGAGCATTCCTGCAATCGTGCCGTGCGTCATACCGTTTCCTGAATCACCGGTGCAAATGTAAATATTGTCATCACCTGGATTCCTTCCGATGAAAGCCAGGCTGTCAATTGGTTCCATTACCTGGCCAGACCATTTGTAAATTACTTTCTTTGCGCTAGGAAAATGTTTACGAGTCCATTTTTCAAGGTTCGAAAATCGAGCCTCAAAATCATCCGATTGACCTGTCTTGTGATCCTCACCTCCGACAATTAACAGGTCGTGGGTCGAATCAAGTTTTTGCAGCCGGATGTAATGATATGGATAAGGTTTTTCATTTTGATTTCCTGTATCCCACAATAAAACGTGCGGGATCGATTTCTTTTTTACCTGAAGGCCAATCACGTAAGTTCGATAAGGGCCTTGCTTCGTATGCATTGTTACACGATCGTTTACGGGAGTATTCGTCGCAACTACAATATGATCTGCATAAACTTCATGCCCTGATTGTGTTTTTATTCCTTCCTTTGTGAATGATTCAACATGAGTTTCTGTGAAAATCTGGCCACCAGATTCGACAATTATTTCTGCAAGTCGATTCAAATATTTCATCGGATGGAATTGAGCTTGTTCTGGATAATGCAAGCAAGGACCTGTATCGAAAGAATCGATTGGCGCGCGTTCCAGCAACTCAACCCCTTTAAGGCCAGATTTGTGAGCTGCCTCTAGATCTTCTTTTAGCGAATCGATCGTGTCAGTTGGATCCAGAAAAAGGTAGCCATCGACTCTTTCGAATTCGCAATTGATTTTTTCTTTGCGAACGACGCTCTCAATAAAATTTACAGCCGCCGTATGACTTTCCGCAGCATATGCTGCGTTCTTTTCACCGAAATATTTCACAAGATCATAGTATCGATCATCCAGTGCATTTACTAAGTGAGCTGTTGTTCGTCCACTTTCGCCGCTCCCGATTCTTCCATCATCAATCAGAGCAACTTTGATCCCGGATTTAGATAGAACGTAAGCTGTCGTAACACCAGCGATCCCCGCCCCAACGACAACTGCATCGACTCTCACATTTTGTTGTAAGGTCTCGAAACGTTTTCCAGGACTTGAGTCGAGCCAGTACGTTTCATTACTGCCCGAAGTCTGATTTGAAAAATCGGTTTCTAATTTTTTAGTCTTTAATCCCAATGGAACTTACCTCACGTACAAGATATGTTCCAAAAGATGCAGGGCAAGAACGCTGGCTCAATTTCCGATCCGGGTTAACTCACCTTGAAACTTTGCCGGACCTTCCTCTATAGAATATTTGTATCCGTTCGGAGTCTTGATCAGTTGCATATCGACGAGCCCAAATGGTGAAACCAGAACAAGGACAGGCTCATTGTCTTTCATCCAAACACTAGCAATTTCAAGCCTTTCGGACAGTCCATTTTTTGATGCAGCCGAAATTAGAGGCAGATCTCCTTTGATTGAGCCTTGATAAAATTTCTTTGATTGTTTCAATTCAAGTTTTGCAGTAAAAGGCTTTTCCTGATCGATTCCAGTCAACTCAAAAGAACCGGCAAGATCTTTTGGAATGTTGTGATCAGATTCATTCTTGCTGAGAAATGATTCCGCAAGCATCTGTGCTGTGCTTTCTGCGAAGGCTGGCTGTCCAGAAGCGTTTGAAACGAGAGCGACAACCAGCTGGGTTTCCGGATAAACAACGAGGACTGCTCGACCGCCTGCAATATTGCCTGCGTGGTGATAAACCCGTCTTCCTTTCCAATCAGTACCAATCCGCCACGCAAACCCGATACCTGTTTCCTTTCCATCGGCAGTGCGTTGAGAAGTAAAAAGGAGATCCAGAGTTTGTTGCTTAAGATAGCCGGGAGTCAGATAGCTCGATCCGAATCGAACTAAATCACCGGCAGTCGAAATCAATCCGCCACCTGCCCATTTATAACTGGGGTCTTCATAAACGGCATGACGCACTCCGTCTTTTGTTCGTTCGTAATATCTGGTTCGTTGAGGAATGATTTCTCGAATTTGATCAGGACCTGAATGATTCATTTTTAAGGGATGAAATACTTCATCATCAAGTGTCTTCAGAAAATCCTTACCTGATGCAGATTCAATAACAGCGGAAAGCAAAACAAACCCGAAAGTGGAATAAAGGTATTTTGAGCCTGGTTCCTCAACAAGAGGATCACCTGTAAATAGCTTTAGTGAATCTTTGATTGACTCATAATGTTGATTTTCCAAGCCAATGTCGGTTTGTTTGTAATGACGCACTCCTGCAAGATGACCAGCCAATTGCCGGGTAGTAATTTTCTTGTAAGCATCAGGAATTGCAGGAAGATATTTTTCGATCGGCGCATCAATATCCAAAACGCCGCGCTCAAATAAGCGAGCTGCTGCTGCAGCTGTAATAATTTTTGAAACGCTTCCAAGACGGAATCGAGTTTCTGCATTAACTGCAAGGTTATTCTCAAGATCTCTGAATCCGAATCCTTGCTCCCATACTAACTTTCCATTAATTCCTACAGCAACGCCGAGTCCAGGTACTTCCCCGATGTCGCGAAAATGAGTAATAAAGTTTGTGCCTGTTTCAATCGCAGAAGCGTATCCCTTCGAGTCTGTTGTTGAAACACTGTACGATGGAACAGGTAGAATCTGGAGAGTTATGAAGACAAATAAGGCGAGCCGCGTTTTGAATTTCAAATTTCCTCCGTACCTGGACGTTTATTGGACTCGGCAGAACGTCATAGAGTTTAGATTCTTTCGGAGCGCGGACATCTTTGTCCGCATTACAGGTCGCAGGCATCCTTGCCTGCGAAAAAATTGCGGACTGAAGTCCGAGGCCCGAAATGTAGGCTGGAAGCCTGCGCTCCGAATTACATTTCGTAAACCCATTTACCGCCAACCATTGTTCGTTCGACCGGTATTTTGATCAAAGACATAGGATCAACTTTCGTAGGATCTTCGCCAAGTACAACCAGATCAGCAAGCTTCCCTGCTTCCAGTGAGCCTTTCTCATTTTCTTCAAATGAAGCATATGCGCCATTTATTGTGCCCACTCTAATCGCTTCTTCTACAGTGATCTTTTGACTTGGGCCCCAAGTTTTTCCATTGATGTCAGTACGTGTCACACTTGATTGCAGTGCCATCATTGGTTCGAATGGACCGGGTGGGTAATCTGATGTTTGTGTGACATTAATTCCAGCATCCAAAAAACTACGGACAGCAAACATCGATTCAAGGCGCTCTTCACCGTATTCACGCATCTTCTCACCATGAAAATACACGTATGTTGAAAACGGGTTGGGGATTGCATTCAGTGCTTTGATCCGGCGAACCAGATCTTCGTTTATTACAGTACAGTGCTCAAGACGGAAACGGGGATCAGCGCGTGGATGTTCTTTTTGAATCTGCTCGTAAACGCGTAACGCAATATCAATCCCAACATCACCATTTGCATGAATACCAATTTGCCAATCGGCGCGATGCGCTTTAATGCATTGCTCATACAATTGCTTTTCGTCCATAACGATCATTCCGAAGTCGTCAGGCCGTCCTATATATGGTTTGGAGAGTCGAGCTGTTCGTTCAGAAATAGAGCCATCACAAGTAAGCTTCATTCCGCCCACTCGAACCCATTCATCACCAAAACCTGTCCTGATTCCACTCGCGATCATTGAATCGATGTGAGAATGACCGATCATGCAATAAATGCGAGTGGAGAGTTCTCCCGCTGTGTATGCATCCTGATAGCCAAGCAAATCTTCCGGACCTCCATATGCATCATGAGCGGATGTAATTCCTGAACGACACATCATTGATGTGATTAACTGAGCCGCTTTCTGATTGTCAGCTCTTGTAAAAACAGAAGGGATTGCTTGCTGCACTTTATCTGTTGCAAGCTCTAACAATCGTCCGGTCATTTTCCCGGTGTTCGGATCGCGTTCAAATTTCCCGCCGGATGGATCCTCCGTTGTTTCAGTAATACCCGCTCGCTGAAGAGCCAGGGAATTCACATAAGCTGTGTGACCACCACGATGAAGGATATAAACAGGATGTGAAGGCGCGGCATTATCAAGATCAGCTCGAGTTAAGAAACGGCGTTCCTTCGTTTTCGTGTCATCGTATTTAAATCCAAGCACCCACTCACCTCGGGTTGTATTCGCGGCTTTTTTTCGAATCGCATCCTGAATTTCAGCAATGGATCGAAGATCACAATCAACATAGCGGAGATGATATCGGCCTGCATATACAGGATGGGTGTGTGCATCAATAAATCCAGGTACGATTGTCTTTCCTTCAACATTCATTTGGCGTGTATGAGAAACTGCCATGCTTCGAATTGGATCGTTTTCTCCTACTGCAAAAATGCGATCCCCCATGGTGGCTAAAGCTTGCGCACGAGGTTTCCGTTGATCCACTGTCATGATGTTCGCGTTATAAAGGATCAAATCGGGGCCTGATTGCCAGAGTGGTAGCAGTGCAAACCCACCCATTGAACGAAGGAATTGTCGTCTGTTAATCATGGATCGACTATAGCACTGGATTGGTTTATAGATAATAGCTTGCGTCTACAAGTCGATTTTTTCATGAAGCGTTCTTGATTCTGAATGATTAGAATAGTCTCATGGCTTTTGATCTCAAACGTTATCTGGAACGAATATCCTACAACGGCAGCCTTGCGCCAAACGAGGAAACTCTCAAACACCTCCACCATAAACATCTGTTGGCCGTTCCATTTGAGAATCTTGATATTTCGTTGAAGCGTCCGATTAAACTAGATCCCGATGCTTTCTTCGAGAAAATTGTTAAGCGAAATCGAGGCGGCTTTTGCTATGAACTCAATGGGCTTTTCGCGGAATTGCTTGAAACGCTGGGTTTTAAAGTGACAAGACTTTCAGCACGAGTTGCAAAATCAGCCGTCGATTTTGGTCCTGACTTTGATCATATGACATTGCTTGTGGAACTCGAAGACCGTTGGATTGCTGATGTAGGTTTCGGAGAGTCATTTATTGAACCACTGAAGCTTGATCTAAATGAAGAACAAATTCAAATGGGGAAAAAGTACAGAATTATTTCACAAGACGATGGAAGCATGCTTTATCAAGCTTTTGAAGAGAAATGGATGAACCAATATCTTTTTCAACTGGCTCCTCATCAACTCGCCGAATATGATCCGATGTCTAATTATCATCAAACCTCTCCTGAATCTACGTTTACTCAAAAGGTGGTTTGTTCTCTCGCAACCGAAAATGGACGTATTACGCTAACCGACAAAAAATTAATTCTTACCTCAAACTGCCAGAGACAAGAAAAAGACCTTTCAGGGCAGGATGAATTTTCAGCCCTACTGCAACAACACTTCGGTATTCATTTGTAGTTAGGCACGCAGTTCAGCCTCCGTCTGAACAGTGCCGTATTTTCTTAACCTTGCTATTCCATCCAATCAAAACCAGTGATACATTTTGGGCATATGAAAAAATCTTGTCTGCTTTTTGTATGCTTAATTATTTTCCAGTCAAATCTTTTTGCTTCAACTGAAAAAGTCGACGAATTTGTTAATCAGTACATAAAAAAGAAACAAATTCCTGGCGTTGCGGTGCTCGTTAGGCAAAACGGAACGATTGTGCTGTCGAAAGGGTATGGTTTTGCAAATCTGGAACACATGGTGCCTGTGAAGCCAGAAACAATATTCCAATCCGGATCCGTTGGAAAACAATTTACCGCCACTGCTGTGATGATGCTTGTAGAAGACGGAAAACTTCAATTGGATGATCCAATATCAAAATATTTGAAGACTCCAGGAAGTTGGAAGAAGATCAAAATCGCTCACATGCTTTCGCACACTTCAGGTCTAGGTGATTATCCTGAGAGTTTTTCGCTCCAGAAGGATTACACAGAAGATGAATTATTCGAAATGATAACGGATCAGAAGTTGGAATTTAAACCGGGTGAAAAATATAGCTATAGCAATCTTGCCTATGTAACGCTCGGCATTCTGATAAGAAAGATAAGCGGCAAGTTTTATGGTGACTTTTTGCAAGAGCGTATTTTTAAACCTCTGGGAATGAACAGCACACGTATTATTAATGAACCGGATATTATCCCCAATCGTGCAGCCGGTTACAGACTTGTTAAAGGAGAAATCAAGAATCAGGAATGGGTATCTCCGGCTCTTAACACAACCGCAGATGGATCGTTATATTTAACGATTGAAGATATGGCGAAATGGGATGCCGCACTTGATACCGAAAAACTCTTAAAGAAGAGCAGCCTTGAAAAGATGTGGACAGAATTTGTTCTGAATGATGGTAAAAAGGAAAGTTATGGTTTCGGCTGGGGCGTAGAAAAAACTGCATCGGGTCATAGGCTGATTGAACACGCAGGCGCCTGGCAGGGGTTTACTACACATATCGCAAGATATATTGAAGATGGAGTCAGCGTCGTCGTTTTGACCAATTCTGCAAGCGGAGATCCAACCTACATCGCACACCGAGTCGCAGGTTATTACGATCCAGATTTAATGCTGACTGAACGCAAGGCAGTTAATCTCGACCTTTCCGTTTTGAAAATGTATGAAGGTGAATATCGCCTCGAAGACCGTACAAATATGAAAGTTTCAGTTGTTGACGGAAAATTAATCAGCGAGTTTACGGCCTACCGGTTAGATTTAATTCCTGAGAGTGAAACTGCTTTCTTTGTAGAAGATTCGGAATTTACTTTAGAATTTAAGAAAGACGAAACGGGAAAGGTAACGGCAGTAATTCTTCGAGTACCTACGGAACTAGAATTCAAGAAAATTAAGTAGCGGGCTACAATTGTTAGGGAAGGAAGATTGAACTTCCCTTTTCAGCCAGCAAGCTTTGAAAATGTGCGATGATCAATTCGCGCCGCTTGACCAGGCTATTGATTTCAGGACCCGTCAGGTATCGGCCGCAACAAATTCTAATTTGTTGTTCGCTCAGCTTTTCCAACGCTTCCATAGTTGCCTTTGAAAACATTGAAAGATCTCCTGGTGATTTTACAAGGCTCAGATTCTTAAAGCTGCGAGAGTGATCGATCATGTAAACTTTCCATTCGTCATCAATCAAAAGATTGCCAAGATTACGATCAATGTTGTAGAGAAGATTGTCAAAAAGACGCACCTGAAATATCTGGGTATTCCATATAGCCAGATCGGGTGGATCCATTTTCTTCAATTTTCTGTCCTTTTCGGTCATACAGTTTTCAACCCAAAGTTGAACAGAACCCTTTTTCCCATTGAATGAACGTTCAACCGTTGGCGGCACCATGTTCAAACCTAGAAGTTTATCCAATTCATATGCAGCAATCTCAAACAAATATGAATCCTTGAAATCAACTTCATTCCCCTTTTGCGTGGATGTAATGCCGAACTTTCTCTCATTCACACTCTTGAATACTGCCTTAAACTCTTTTGTCTGTGTCTTCAGATATAACTTGACCGGATTTGTAATGCCGGTGCCTATTGATTTGGAATCAACAATCCTTGCAGTGCGTAAAGCTTCTTCAACTTCGGAATATGAAGTGAAGGGGAAACACAGCTTGGGAGGGTTGAGTGTTACTTGCTGTGCAGAAACCGTGGAGGTTGTATCTTGAGCATACGTATAGAACGATAGAAAAAATAGAAGAACTAATATTGTTGCGCGTCTCATATAATGACCCTATCACTATGAGTGTTAGTATGATTCTATTCGTTCTCATTTAAACAGGTCAAATGGCAAGTCGCATTCCTTTCATCCGCTTTTTAACGATTCTGGTCGTCGCTCTTTTTCTCTTTTTACCCGGCGTATTTCCTGTAGATGGGGCATCACCTGTCCGTATCGTCGCTGTTGGAGATGTACATGGAGCATTTGAAGCCTTCACGAATATTCTTCGTGAGGCGCAGTTAATCAACGACAAGAATCAATGGTCCGGAGGAAACGCGGTTTTAGTTCAAACGGGGGATGTTCTCGATCGAGGTCCGGACAGCAAAAAAGTAATGGACCTTCTTATGGCCCTTGAAAAAGAAGCATCAAAGCAAAAAGGGAAAGTCATTCCACTTCTCGGGAATCATGAAATCATGAACTTGATCGGGGATTTACGGTATGTATCGCCTGAAGAATATGCTAGCTATTCGGATTCTGGTTCTGCAAAACGCCAGGAGTCGTCGTATAAAGCTTACGAGAATTTTTTGAAGCAGCGGACAAAAAAGCTTGGGAAGGAGCTGCCACTGGAAACTGCAGAAGAATGGAAAAAAAAGCATCCGCCCGGTTTCATTGAACATAGAGAAGCTTTTGCAAGCAATGGAAAATATGGCAAGTGGCTTCGCAAATTGAATGCATTACAAACGATCGATGGATCGATTTTTTTGCATGGAGGGATCAGTCCGGCCACAAGCGAAAACTCAATAGATCAGATGAATCGCAGGATTCAACAGGAAATCAGAATTTTTGATAGCTGCTCACAACTACTTCAGCAACGAAAAGCCGCGCTTCCTTTTTTTACAATGGACGAACTTTTGGAAGCCGCGCGCGCTGAAGTCGATGTTTTAAAAAGTAAGCCTCAAATTGAGGTAGAGAACTCAGTTTCGAAGCAGCTTGAAGAATGTGTGAATATTGATTCGTGGCTCAGCATTCATTCAGAAGGCCCATTGTGGTTTCGCGGCTTTGCTAAATGGAGCGACACCGAGGGAGCGCAGCAGGTAGATCAATTGCTTAAAAAATACAAAGCCTCGCGTTTTGTTACAGGTCATTCGGTGCAGCCAGCGGGTCAGATTAATTCTCGGTTTGACGCAAAGATCATTTTGATCGACACAGGAATGCTTTCAAGTTATTTTCCGGACGGTCGCGCCTCGGCTCTCGAAATCAACAATGGAAAAATCACTGCAATTTATTCTGAAAAGCGTGAACCAATTCCAGCGAATTGATTCATGATTTAGGCCAGAGCCATCCAAACGTTCCTGCGGTCAGAAGCCCATAAACTAAACCATCAATGAGATGTTTTATCGTACTGCTCCAGGGTTGACCTTTCCAGATTGAATCTAATATGTAGCCAACTCCGTATCCCAGAAATGCAATCGTTCCTGTTAAACGGAATACGGTAAGATACTCCGCACCTGCTGGTGTTGTACGGCCAGTTATGTAGGCTGCGAATATGCCAATCAAAATACAATACAAAAACCAGAAGACGAGAAACTTTCCAAACGGAGGCAGCCCATTTGGAATCGTCGTTAAGAATCCAACTGGACCTCTATTAAATTTTTCAACCATTTCGGGCGATTTCATTTCCTTGGGACCTGAATGATGCGGAAATGCATAAAATCCCGGTTGAACGTTGGCAGAACGGATGGCGTCACGAACACTGTCTTCATTCGGAAGTTTTTTGAACTCATTACTGTGATATTTCAGTACCATGTGCAGGATAAAACTTGCCAGAAAAACAATAACCGCTGAAAGCAAAATCGGAATCAACAAAGATGTTATTGGTACCATCGCTCCTCCTCGTTGATAATAATAGTTGCAAAGTTTAAGAGAAAATCAAAATGGATGTATCAAGAGATATCCAGAGAATTGTAGTATCTATCCGATGAGGAATTGGTGGCGCGATTGGTCGCTTGGTCTTTCGGTTGCCAACCTTTTGCTTCTTACAGTCTGGTCTGAACTGCTTTATACAAGCAGTACGGCTGCATATTACATGCTTTCCCCACCGGCCGCATCCGATTACTTTGCAGCAGTGTTTAATACGATTCTACTTGGGACATTTTTTTTTGGATTTGTTCAAATCATCAAGCGTTGGGGGAATGAATGGCACAAGACTGTTGTTCGAATTGTCTTTATAGGATCAATGCTGATCGTCCTCAATATCATCCGTTTTCAATTCACCACGAATTTTGGGATCGGAGTACTACATGCGCGGATCTCAAAATCAGGAATGATCATCCCTGCTCTTATCGTTGTCGTACTCCTGGCAATAGCCTTGTTTTATTTCAGGCGTAAGATTTTCAAAGTAATTACGATTTTAGTTCTGTTTCTTGCGCCGTTTGCACTCATCACAACCGGTCAGGGATTAATCACAGCATTCACTTTGAAATCGCGTTATCACGACTCTTCCCAAAAGTTAGTTATCAACAAAGCCTTGAAAAAAGGGCCGCGAGTTGTCTGGATCATCTTTGATGAACTGGATCGGAATCTTCTTTATGAAAACCGGCCAGAGAAATTCTACACATCTGACCTGGATGCATTCTGGTTGACATCAATCAGTATTCAAAAAGCACAAACGCCCTCTAATCTCACTTTGATTTCGATCCCCTCCCTGCTCACAGCTACAACATTGGTCGAATCAAATCCTCAGAGCTCATCAGAATTAGCCGTTGTGCCACAAGGATCTTCAACACCGACGACTCTGAGTTCTCTTCCAAATGTCTTTAGCCGCGCAAAGGAAGCTGGTTTTGCAACAACTGCAATCGGTTGGTACCACCCTTACTGTAGGTTATTTCAAAAAAATCTTGATAGCTGTTCATGGCAACCCGTATTTCAGACTGTTACCGGTCAAAAACGCGCCGATGAAAAAAGATTGTTGAGTGCAATGGCCGATCAACTTGCAACAATTTATCCGTTTAATAGAAGACGTTTAGCCATTCACGCATATCGCAACATTTTGGAGGACTCTAAAAAAGTCTTAAAGAGTTCTTCGGGTCTTATTTTCCTTCACTTTCCGATTCCACATCCTCCTGCAATTTACAATCGAAACAGCGAAAAACTTACAACAGTCACTTTTTCAAATGTTGATGGATATGTTGATAATGTAGCTCTTGTTGATCGTGCTTTTGGACAGCTTAAATTGACGTTGAAAGATGCGGGACTATGGGATGAAACTGCCATAATCTTAACGTCTGACAATCCATGGAGTGACGCAACCGTCTTCAGCGGCAAACAAAGTCGTTATGTTCCATTTCTTCTAAAAATGCCGTATCAAACAACTCGCATTAATCTCGATGTACTGTTTCAAACTGTAAAGACTGCGGATCTTGTTCTGGCAATCTTAAAAGGTGAAGTTAAGACTCAAGCTGAAGCAGCTCAGTGGATCGAATCCAACTCGCAGCTGATCAAATAACAGCGCTTACTTTCGAATCACTGTGATTCTTTTTTGGAAGTGAAACCACGATTGCCCAAATCACAAGAAACGCTGCGCTGAATATTGCCGGAATATTACTATCTACAGCTTTTGGGTAGGATGGGAGAACTTCAGCCCATGTATTTACTGATTGATGTAAAAGATGAGCGATTAGCAAACTTCCTCCACTACCATTGAATGCCCACGTAAAAATAAAGGACATTGCAACGACCATCACCATGTAGAGAGGAAAAGGGAATCCAGCCGGATGTCCGCCTTTCATTAGAAAGATCGGGGCATGAAAGACTCCCCAGATTATCCCAATAATCAGGCTTGCAGTGTGTGGATTCAAGCGTTCCTGCAACTTTGGAAGTGCAACACCGCGCCAGGCAAGTTCTTCAGTATTTAAGAAAAAGTAAGCAACAAAAGTTGTGGCAAACGAAATTAACAATGTCTCCGGAGCAGCGAGCGATGGAATTTTATATCCCATCATTGATCCAATCTGCCGGACAATTAAGTTAATAACCGCAGGCAGAAAAAGCACTATGAGATACCAGTGAAAACCAACCTTCCATTTCAGTAATCTTCCAAAAAGGAGGCGAAGACCCGGTTTTCCTTCATTGATCCATACAAAAAGAGCCGCAACAAGACCTTGGCCGAAAAACATGAAAATTTGCAGCAACCGCACAGGTGTGGAAAGTTTATGTCCATGGGACGCGAGAACCATTGGAAGCGCGCCAAGCCACGAAACAACAAAAAGGATTACGAAAAACCAGATCAATGAAATACGCGGTTTCTCACTCATTGTCTTCTCATTGTGCTCCTATTCTATACGCAATGAGTGAATGTCTTGTTCCGATCTTTTTATTCGCTTAGAGGTTCACCTACAGCTTCCTTATAGGCCTGTTCAATACCAGGGTTGAGGTAAAAATCGCGGAATGCGCGACGCCGAAATTTATCATCTCCTGCTAATTTTGTTTTCCAATCTTCCAAAGTGACTCGTTTCCGAACGTCTTCCAACTTTAGACCCTCTTTAACTGCGGCACGCACCTGAGCTCGAGTATCTTCCAGAAGAGAAATCAAAGTCTTTATATATGATGCATCAGACATGATAGGACCGTGACCGGGAACAATTTTTTCAGCACCAATTGAAATCAGCTGGTTCAGAATTTTGATCCATTCGCTATGATTGGAACCGAACGAATATGGAGTTGGATAAACAACCGTATCGCCTGTTATCAATACTTTTACGTCTGGCACATAAATGATTGCATCACCTGCGGTATTTCCCCATCCGTAATTTTTCACTTTAACTTCACGATTCCCCAGCTCAAATGAAAGTTCATTCGTAAAGTACATGTCAGGAAATTCGAATTTCGTCTTAGTCATTTCCGGTAAGATTGCTTCGAGCGTATCACTATCCATCTTCAATCCGAGTTTCTGTTCCTCATCCAGTGGGGCTCCGCTTTTCCGCAATCCGCTTTTTAATTGTGCGCGCATTTGTTCGATTACTTGCGGAAAACTTCTTACTTCTTCGTCCCACTTTTCATAATATTTTCGCATCGGATCTTTTGCGTTTTGATGTGCAAGGACCAGTAGGCCTGGAAATTTTTCGCGGAAGATATGGTTGGCTAATAAATGATCTCCATGCCAGTGAGTGTTAATTAACAGACGAACTGGTTTTTGGGTTACTTCTTGAACTTTTGCTGCCATCCGTTCTGCCAATGCAGGAAACTGGCCGGAGTCAATCAAAAGCGCACTTTTTTCACCAATAACCAGGACTACATTGCCCTGAACCGCCCCTGAATTGGATTCGTTTGCAATAAATGCATAAACGCCTTCGGCGACCTTGGTCATTTCAAAATCGTGTTTCGTTGGTGTATCTGCGATTGAGAATCGAGAATAAATTGCGAACAAAGCCACTATTACGAATTTTAAAATTTTCATACACTTCCTCATCTATTTTTAAACTTATCCGAAAATTGGTAGGGGCTGCCCCCATTTGAGCGATCATCATAAAAGGAAAAACATTTCACTTAAAATTAATTCGGACTGAGTGGGCTCACAGTGGACTCAAGAAGGACTCATAAAATTGGTCGCAGCCTTTCATTGCTATGAAAAAGAATGTAATTTGTAGATAGGCACGCAGCTGAGCGAAGGCGAAGCAGTGCCGTTTACTAACATTGAATGGCACTGCGTGCCTTACTACAAATGAAAGTTCGAATCTTAAGTCAGGCGGTGGTAGAAGAACTGCTCACCATGCGGGACTGCATTCGATTGATGGAACAGGTATTAATGGCGCTGGCCAGGGGTGAAGCAATTCTGCCGCTTCGCCCTGTCTTGAGATTACCTGAAAAGAATGGCGTGCTCGCAATGATGCCCTCCTATCTGATGAATCCTGCCTCATTTGGCGTGAAAGTAATTAGTGTATTCCCTGGAAATACTGTGACTGAATATGATTCTCATCAAGGTGTCATTCTTTTATTCGAACCGGTTTACGGAAGATTGCTCGCAATTGTCGACGCTTCTTCAGTAACTGCGATCCGGACTGCTGCAGTCAGCGGCGCCGCTACAAAACTGTTGGCGCGGGAGGATGCTTGTGATCTTGCAATTTTGGGATCCGGAGTTCAAGCGGTCACGCATCTAGAAGCGATGCTTTTGTCGCGCAAGATTCGAAGCGTCCGCGTGTGGAGTCCAAATAAGAAGCATCTTGATACGTTTGTTGAACTTCAATCCAAGCGGCATGGAATTCCAGTTCAAAGCACAAGTACTGCTGAAGAAGCAATCAGGAATTCCGATCTGATCTGCACCACTACTTCTTCAAAAGATCCGGTGATTCAATCGGATTGGGTTTCCCCCGGCACTCACATCAATGCTGTTGGCGCATGTTTTCCAACGACCCGCGAACTGGACACAACAACAATCGTGCGATCCCGGCTGTTTGTTGATCGAATTGAATCTGCAATGAACGAAGCTGGAGATTTTTTGATTCCAAAACAAGAAGGGGCGATTGATGATAATCATATTCTAGGGGAAATTGGAGAAGTATTGCTCGCTCGAATCAAAGGCAGAAACTCTCCTGATGAAATCACCATCTTTAAGTCTCTTGGAATTGCAGTTGAAGATTTAGCGAGCGCAAATTTCATATATGACCGGGCTTGTGAATTAGATGCAGGGGAAGCGGTAGAAATTGGAGGCACGCGCGGGCATGGATCCACTTAAACCAATTCCAATTCAGGAAATTCAAGCAGCACAAAAACGGATTCAATCCATTGCCATGCGGACACCTCTTGTTCGTTTGCAAATACAAGATTCGCCTGCCGAAATTTTCCTGAAGCTTGAAAACTTGCAAGCGATCGGCTCCTTTAAATTGCGTGGTGCCGGAAATGCAATGCTACTCGCTCCGCGCGAACAGCTTGCCGCCGGAGTTTTTACAGCAAGCGCTGGGAATATGGCGCAGGGTGTTGCATGGAACGCAATGCGTCTGGGAATCCCCTGCACTGTTGTTGTACCTGATCATGCACCCGAAACAAAACTCGCGGCAGTGCGCCGGCTTGGCGGAAGCATCATAAAAGTTCCATTTGATGAATGGTGGCAAATTCTGATGACAGGGAAATACGATCAATGCAACGGAATGTTTGTTCATCCGGTTAGCAATCATGATGTAATCGCTGGAAACGGTACCATTGGCCTTGAAATTCTGGAAGACTTGCCTGATGTAGATACGGTATTGATTCCTTATGGAGGAGGCGGACTTAGTTGTGGAATTGCCTCTGCGATCAGAGCTTTAAAACCAGAAACGAAAATTTATGCCTGCGAAGTTGAAACAGCGAGCCCTTTATCAGTTTCTTTCGAAGCAGGAGAACCTCGTTCAGTAACTTACACTGCAAGTTTTGTTGATGGAATTGGTGGAAAAAGCTTGCTGCCTGAAATGTGGCCAATGGTTCGAAATCTATTGGACGGCTCGCTCGTAATGTCACTTACATCCGTTGCGTCCGCAATCAAGTTATTAGTTGAACGGAATCGCATAGTGGCCGAAGGCGCAGGCGCTACACCTGTTGCAGCCGCACTTTCCGGAAAAGCAGGCACTGGAAAAATTGTGTGTGTCGTTTCGGGTGGAAATATTGACTCTTCAGTTTTGGCTGATATCTTAAAGAGCTAGCAGGGCAGCCACACGGGCCGCCCCTACCAACTCCTAACAACAATTACTTTTTAAAGATATCCATATATGACCCAACCCGAATATTTGCATCATCTGAGGAAATTTCACGTTTGGGGCGATCTTTAGCATGCAGACAGCGTAAAGTAGTTGCCTTGGGTAAGGCAGCAGCAGCTTTCGATAAGTCCGCAGCGCCAATCATGCCCCCTCCATAAACTAGTTTGTTCCATTGTGGAGTACCCCGGTACGTACTGAGCTTAGAATCCTGATTAATATTGATCCGGACAAAACCGATCCTGCCGTCTTGGTTCCAATCTACAAATGACACAGCATTGTATGTCTTTTTTTCCGAGAAGTTCACACCATCCTTAGTAAGCCACCAGGTTGTCCCGTAAACGCCGGCAGAATCTGATGCAAATGGTCCAAGGCCAAACGCCTCATTCAAATTATTCTCGTTTAATGGTGGCAGAAAAAAACGTTCATAATCATAGATGCGGAAACGTACCCCATCGAATCTTGTGTAAGGGATTCCTTCCGTTTGAAATGAATAATTCAATAAACTTAAAAAATTCGGTTTAAACGTGACATGATCTGTGCCTCCATGTTTTAAGCCAAGGTTATGACCTAATTCATGTACGAAAGTCCCGGCTTGAGTTTCTTTGTATCGTCCGGGAGTCGGGTCGTTATACCAAGCTGGGCCGCCTAGGGCAACAATAAAATCACTCGCCCCTTGACCAAACTGAGATGGGATGGGAGAGTTACGCGAACGTCCTGAAATGAATGACGGTTGACCATTCTCATCTCCCATGTCCGCTATAAATAAACAGTAATGATGAGTGGCCCTTTTAGAAGGATTAAAATACACGTTCTTATAGGCTTCAAACTCACCCCAGTTGTAAGTGCCATCTGGATTACCAAATCCTAAGACAGTTCGATTTGTTCGGATTCCTTGACTGAGTTCAAGATGAATGCGGATTCCGCTGACTCCATCAGGGTTCAGAACAGGCGCAGATGCAAATATTGACTGTACCAAAGGAACAAAGCCAGGCCTCGGTCTTAAATTCCGGCCGTTTACAATAAACCAGTCGATCTCAACGAAAATATCTTTATGGAGCCGACTGGATCCTAACCTGAGTTCAACATCATCACTCAGTCCGTCAAGGTCTGAATCTAAAGCAAAACTAAAGCTGCTAAGAAAGAAAAACGTTACACAAACCAAAACCCAACCTTTCAACATAACTCCTCCTGAAGTTTCCCTACACTAAAGAACGCGAGAATCCTCTGCAAAAAACACCATCAAGTGATTTTTAGATTTATCGATGATAAATCTACCAGCCTGGTCATTCCCGCATTTCTGTCTAATAGCAAGCATATTGGCAATGTGGTGTCGTCGTTAATCAGGGCCTTAACTGTCGTTGAGGGCTAGCTCCGTCTCGCGATGATCTCCACCACAGCAGGCGTCACCATTAATGCATGTGATGTACTTTCGGCGGTTGCAAATGCATCCAATATTTTTTCCGCACGTTGAGGATCAATCGAACCAAGACTAACAAGCCTCCGAACCCCGCTTTGAACAAATGCTTTCGGCCATTGCCATACGAAATTGGACGGAGAGATTATATCAATGATTGGAATGAGGCTAATGATTTCAAATCCATATTCTTTAAGCCATGCAGGCAAACTGAGTCCTATGTCCGGCTCACCGCCGTCAGCTCGCCACGTATCCATTACAATGCGCACAAAATCTTCGTGCTCAGTAGAGCGTGGTGAGATTCGCCATGTTGAGTAATGAAAATATTCATGAACCACGAGCGTTCCGCCGCTTCTTAATTTATTCGTAATGCGTGCTAAGAGGTCTTGAGGTTTTTTGACGAAAGCAAAAACCCAGCGGCACCATGCACCATCTGCATGAACTGTTGGTAAATCAGCTTCATCCAGATCAAGCTCAAAAGTTGAGACATTGTTAAGTTCGCGCAGACGAATTGCTTCTTCAAGTGTCATGATGAAACGCTTTGATCTATCGATTGCAATGATACGTCCGGCAGGACCTACGATTTCTGCAAGATCCAGAGTTGCAAAACCTGGTCCACATCCAACATCTAAAATTGTTTGACCGGTCGTGAAGCCAGCCCGACGCCATGCATCCGCAGCACGCGGTCTCCATACCCGGTGTTGCAGGCCTAAACGTGAAATTTCTTCATCGTGAGTTCCTAAGACATATTCTTTATCATCACTCATCGAAAAAACCTCCGCATTTTCATTCAGAGAATATGACGTTCTTTCACCATAGTACAGACACAGGCGAAGTCGAAAAGCGAAGAACAGTGTGTAGCTATTATTCGTTAGTAAGCAATAAGCATAATCAATGCACTGCATTCTTTTCGACAATTCGTGTGAGCATAGTCTTTATCACGCTGTGTGAATGTATTGGACTAAAGTCCCATGGCACTAACAAATTTGAATGCGATATTGTCTATAGGTGATAACAGAAACCATCAACACAAACTCTACTTTGTGGATCATCCTCACGTAAAAGGTCCTCAGATCTTTAAGACATTCAACCGTTGGCTTTCGAAGGAGGTGCTTCTATGGCTGACAATTTACTTGATTCTCTGAGATCGCTGATTACGCCTCAGGTCGTAACCCAAACGGCGACAGCGTTAGGAGAAACTGAGGGAGCCATTTCAAAAGGATTCAGTGCCGCGATCCCTTCTGTTCTTGGAGCAATGCTTTCCAAGACGAGCGATCAAGGAATAATGAGTCAACTGTTTGGTTTTCTCAGTGACTCGGCAGATGATCGAAATGTGGTTAACAATGTAAGTGGTTTACTCGATATTGGAAAGACAAATCCAGGTTTTGCTTCTCAATCCACAAAGCTTCTCGGATCATTGTTAGGAAATCGCCAGAGTGCGTTCGAAGGCTATTTGGCGGAACATGCTGGCATAAAACGTTCTTCCGCAAATGCAATACTTGGATTTGTTTCTTCGCTTTTGATGCTTTTTCTAGGCAACAAGATACGTAAAGATGGATTAAGCCTGAGTGGTTTACAGAATCTCTTGAAGGGCCGAGCCAGCAACATCTATTCAGCACTTCCTTCAGGTATTTCTAGCGTTCTTGGCTTGACTGGTCTGAATGACCCTATCAGCATTCCGACAGAAATACCGAGAGTCCCTGAAGAAGCATCATCCTTTTCGCGCTGGGTTGTACCTTTACTTCTAGGAATCGGAGTGATCGGTCTGCTTTCGTGGTTCTTGGGACGTTCCAATAAGCCGGAAGTTACAGCGCAAGTGGCACCAGAAATCAGAGCGCCAAAACCAGTAGACGTAAACATAAAATGGCCCGATTTAGGTACGTATCTTAAACGCTCTCTTCCAACCAAAATAGAACTGAATATTCCCGATCGTGGTATGGAAAACTCGTTGCTTAATTTTATCGAAGACCCGGCGAAATCAGTCGATTCGACTACATGGATTAACTTCGACCGGCTTCTGTTCGAATCGAGTTCAGCAACTCTCAAACCAGAATCTCAAGAACAACTACATAATATTGCAGAAATTTTGAGAGCGTATCCCAATGTAAATGTGAAGATAGGCGGGTATACGGACAATGCCGGAAACCCTGCATCGAACATGAAACTTTCGCAGGATCGTGCAACGAATGTCAGTAATGAACTAGCAAGATTAGGCGTCTCATCAAGTCGCGTGGAAGCTGAAGGTTATGGCGAACAACACCCAGTTGCTGATAACTCAACTGAAGCTGGGCGTGCGCAAAATAGGAGAATTGCTCTGCGTGTAACGAGAAAGTAAGGTTGATTATTGAGACCACTGATAAAACAAACAAGGCCAGTTGAGCGCCTGTGCTTGACTGGCTTTGTTGTTTCACCATAGCATCATCATTCAGAACTCCGGATGAAAACCTTTCAACTCCTTCCTGTGTTGTTTCTAATCCTTCTTAATTCCGTTTACGCGGCAACGAACCCTTTGAAAACCGGAGAGAATCTTCCGGTCATTCAAGGTGAAACTCTTGCGGGAAAATCTCAGGAATTGCCGTCAGGCACTGAAAAGATTAGTTTCATCGTTTTTAGCTTCACCAAAAAAGGAGGATCTTTCGCACGGAAATGGGTTGAACGGTTTGATAAAGAATTCGGCAGCAATCCAAATGGAAAATCCTATACCGTTATGTTTCTTGAAGGAGTTCCCCGGCTTTTACGCGGCATGGTTTCATCAGGAATTAAGAAAGGAATTCCAAAATCCAAACATTCACAGGCTTTACTGATCTACAAAGATGAAAAACTGTGGAAAGAACGATTGGGCGCATTGAAAGAAGATGATCCGTATCTCGCCTTATTGGATAGTTCAGGAATAATTCTGTGGTTGCATGCAGGAGAATTTTCTGAAAATCACTTCAGTGAACTCAATGATGAGGTTCAGAGAAAACTAGAACAGTGAGAAGGGAATAACAGAATCATTCAGAAAGTTCTAACCGGTGAGTTAATTTTACAGGTTAGAAAGCGAAACTCGAATGAAGTAAATTGACAGGACTGATGAAAATGAAAAAGGCCCGTCATGACGGGCCTTTTCAAATCTAAATCAAATCAGTTACGGTCGGATTCTAATTCCACCCCAGAACATGTAATTATTTCCGAGGTCGTCGATATCCTCAAATGGCGCTCGACCTTCAAAAACAAGCTGGAATCTTCTGTTCGAACTTAAATCAAAGCCGGCTTGTATCAGAAGAGCAACAGTTCGGCTATCTTCTTCGGTTAGATCCCAGAAACTCACGCCGCCGCCTACAAATCCACCGCCAAAGTATCCGTTAATAGCGGCATCGATATAGACATCGATAGAAGAATCATCTTCGTCATCATCTAATTCAACGTCATCATCATCGTCTTCTAGCTCCCACTTTAAACCGGCGGACAATTCGAATTCGGCACTATCGCCTATTCGAGGAAGTATGCCAGCTTTAACGCCGAATAATGCTGTGCAATCAGCATCAAAGAAGCCGCCAACAAGCTCTTCTTGTCGACGTTCTTTTCCAAGAAATCCTCCGATAAAGAACAAACCTGGCTCTTCAACAGGAAGTGGAGCTGGTTCTGGAGTTTCTACAGCTGGAGGAGGTTCCGGCTCGGGAGCTGGAGGTGGGGGTGGAGTTGGAGTCGGTTGTGGAGGCGGAGGTGGTGGTGGTGGCGGTGCTGGCAACTGGCGGGTCTCAACCCAGAAGTTGCTGCACGGCTTTGGAAAATACGCACGATAGCCGCTTCCACCTGATTCAAAATCTACGTAATAAGCTGGAAATGGAGACTTTCCTGCCCAAACAACGTTTTCAAAATATCCTGGGCTCCCTCCGCGCCGGTATGAAATAAATGGCAACTCGGTTCCAGGTGCTATTGTTGTTTCCTGAATCGTGCCTTGCTCAACAGCCCGGATCAAATCACCGGATATGCCACCAAGACCTCTTCGAGTCAAGATCTGCTCAATATCAGCTTTTCGAAGACCAACCATCTTCTGAAGATCTGCTGGGGTCTTCAAAGGTGGAAGGTAAAAAGCTGTTTTCGGGTTACCGAGTCTTGAAATCTTTGTCGCTGCTTCTGTCCAACTCAAACAGAACATGGCAACAACAAAGGCCACCACTAAAACCTTTATCTTGTTCATTAATACACCATCCTGGACTTGTCTCTAACAAATAGGCTCTAACAACTGACTGATTGTAGAACCCGGGATAAACCTCACTAATAACAATATAGGGCTCAACAAAAGAATATCAGCCACTCAAAGAAGAAAAATATTGGACTTTAGTCCCATTCGAGGATTGTATCGACCATCCCGGGGGTCTTTTTAAGGGGGATAGATGGGACCGAGACCGGTCATTATGTCAACTAAGTCGTCGACGGGCGGGATTCTCGAACCCGAAATCGAGTCGTGCCAGGGTATGGCAAAAAGTACTTGAAAGGTCCAATAAACACTGCGGAAAAGGATCAAAGCAGTTCTTTATTTTTGTAAATGATTTTGCCATCCAGGATTGTAAGAAGGATTTTCGTTTTCAAAATGTTTTGTGGCGGCATCTTAATGAAGTTTTCGGAAAGCACAGTGATGTCAGCAAATTTACCGGGCGTAATAGAGCCTCTAATTTTTTCATCGAATGATGCATATGCTGCATCGATCGTATAGTGGCGAAGTGCATTTTCTATGCTTACCGAAAGTTCAGGATGCCATCCCCCTTCAGGTTTGCCTTCTTTTGTTTTCCGTGTAACCGCACAATAGAGTCCACGCATTACATTGGATGTAACGACTGGCCAGTCGCTTCCGAAGGCTAATGGTACTTTTGCTTTTTCAAAATTAGCCCAGCTAAATGCACGAGTCGATCTTTCAGGGCCGGCATTCTTAGCCCAAACATCGAAAATATTTTGGTTGGGATCCGCATGCAAAGGCTGCATTGATGCAATCACTCCAAGTGTCTTAAATTTTTCGTAATCGGCTGGAGAAACGGTTTCAATATGTTCGATTCGTCCGCGGCGATCAGCAGAACCATTTGCCTGAACTGCTGCATCATACGCCTCTAGAGCGGTCCGTACTCCACGATCGCCAATAGCATGCAAATAGATTTGCAATTTGGAACGATCTGCCAGAGTGACTGCCTCTTTTAGCTTTTCAGGATCCCAATTCAAACTTCCCTTTTCGGTTGAACCATCATAGGGCTCCAACATTGCTGCAGTTCGCGATTCGATGACGCCATCCACATATCCTTTTACAGTTCCGAATCGAAGGAGATCATTGACATGCATCTCAGATAAACGCCTGGCTTGGGTGATCGCAGAGGCGAAGTCTTCTTGCTGCATCCGCACCGCCGCTTTAATCCGTACCGTCATCTTTTCTGCAGTTTTTGCACGCTCCAAAAGTTTTACAGTCTGGTCAAGCTCTTTAAGAGAAACGTCGGCATCCTGAACCGAAGTAATCCCGTTTGCATTCAATTGTTGAAAAGCACGAAGCAGTAATTGATAAGTAGTTTCATCATCCGGCACCGGGATTTTAGTATCGATTAAGTACATTGCTGATTCTTTCAAGGCACCTGTCGGCTCTCCCGTTTGCGGGTCTTTCACAATATGACCATCTTCCGGATCTTTGGTGTCTTTTGTGATGCCAGCAAGTTTTAATGCTGCAGAATTGGCCCACCCGGTGTGGCCGTCGTAACATTCCATATATGCGGGGCGATCGGGTACAGCAGCATCAAGCTGTTCTTTTGTGGGTAGTCCACCGGGAAAGGCACTGTAAAACCATCCACGACCCAGTACCCATGGACGTTCTCGATTCGCAGAGGCAAATTTTCGAATACGATCTTGAATCGCTCTCAAGGTTTGATCTTCCATCAAATCTATACGATCGAGTGACAAAGCACCGCCAATCAAATGGATATGCGAATCGTTGAAACCGGGAACAATGAGCCGTTCAGGTAATTCGATCCACTGGGTTTTCGTCCCACGATATGCCTTTGCTTTTTCCGTAGAGCCTACATAAAGGATTCGACCATCTTTTATCGCAACGGCATCAGCCCACGGCATATCGGCTTCTGCCGTCCAAATCTGGGTCTGTGCAAGAATCAAGTCTGCCGTTTGCTGTTGATTCGCGGAAAGCGAAAGTGAGATAACGATCAAGACAACAAATAGCAGAGTGATTTTCCCGGGATGTATTTTCATCGCTGTACAGATACGCTGCAAACATTATACGCGATGCGGGATTCAGGATGCGTGCTAGTCAGCCGAAGAATGGCCTTTTTTTTAAGTGGTAAGTTTTGAGTGAAATACTCAGCACCACTCCTGCCATCTTTATGTGATCGTAAATTGGAAACCACCAGCGGAAAGAAAATAGCACCGCTGGCGGACCTTTAGTTTGCTATCGGAACGAAAGCCTCTACTCTTTTCAGCCAGTCGGGCGAAAAAGGTACAGCACCAATGACTTCATTCAAACTTTTCCATTGATCAAAGCTGACTTTTTGAGCAGAAACGATCAACTTCGCCCCTGGATAAAAGATCTTTTTAGAAAGACCAGGTGTTTCAGCTTGTTGAGCAGTTTTACTTCCAAAGACGACAACATGCTCCACTGAAATTTCGGGTGAACCATGTTCTCCTTTAATCGCTTTCTCGATCGCATAGCGAACAAATTGATATGAAGAATTATAGCCTGCCCAATTCTGAGGAGCGGGACCAATATCAGTGACGACACCGATGAAAATAAGATCATTTTTGTGAGTGATCCTTTGCAAGCGTTCTTCTTCTTTCGCGGCTGAAGAGGCTACTTTTTTGTTTTCCATAATTCCTCCATTATTTCACTTCAACTAGGCTTTGCTTCTGATCAAACACCAGACTTTGACTTTTCGCGCCTTCAAAAGGAATGATAAGAGTCGTATCTCCAAATTCATTTTTCTTTCTAATTTCATCGAATGGCGGTAAAAGGCGAGTCGACGTTTGTCCGATTTCATTTCGAAATTTGTTTTCTTCAATAATCGCAGCTTCATGAGCTTGATCATGATCTTTTCCTAGAACTCTTTCACGCGCTTCTCTCATTGCATGAGAAAGAACTTCTCCTTGTGTAATTGCATCAGGATTATCTGCGCCAGGAGTTTTTGGAAGTTTATCGAAGTCATTTAAGTCAATGTCCTGCGTTCCATTACGATCAACGTCCAATCTAACGTTGGGCATATCGCGTCCAACGTTCACAATGACCGGACGATGAGCCTTATCGTTGTTGATTTCATTCATCGTCTTTGCAAACGTAGGGGATCTGAGCATTTCACGCCGGACTAAGTTGAGATAATCTTTCTGATTTTCCGGCGTTCCATTCACTCGTAATCCTACGCCCGGTGTAAACGTAGCTGAATTCAAACGATCCAGTTCTTTTAAACTTTCGGGAGTGACCGGTCCTTGTTGAAGTGCGAACTTCATTCCGTTGAGTCTTTCTTGACCACCGGGAGATTCTCCAATCTTTGAAAGTTCATCGTCGCTCATTCCTTGCATGGTCTTCAAAGAGAGTGAGCTGGCTGAACCACTGAGATCTTTTAGTGCAGCTTCTTGTTCACTTTTGGAAAGTTTCGCAAAATTTTCATCCAATCCGATTGTGGTTAAAAGTTGTCGGTTTGTGGGATCATTTTGAAAACCGTTCATCATTCCACGAATCTGATCTTTGGTATCAGGATTCAAACCCTGAAAGCTTGAACTGTTTTCAAGTCTTAAACGACTTCGAGTGTTGTCTCCCACTTTGGCATCGTCTTTCAGTCCGGTGGCTTTTTGAAACTGAAGAACAGCAGCTTTGGTTTGAGGTCCGAAAATTCCATCTTCTTTGAGGGGAGGTAAACCGTTTTGACTCCGGAATACATTCAATTCCTTCTGAAAGTCTTTAACGGCGGGATCAACATTGCCTTCAACCAACAGTTTTCCTTGTGATGGAACCTTTGGTGCGGTGTCCGATCCTGCAGCAGTAACTTGATCCTGTAACTGAGAAGCTAAAATTCGACCAGTAATTTGATTTTCTGCGGCTCGCGCCGTCGCATTCGAAACAAGGGCTTGCCTTCCTGAATCCGAGATCGAGCTGTCCTCAGCCGGTTGCAATCTTTCTGGCTCAGCATGCGTAGTCTCAAGGATTTCTGTTTGCGCTATCGTATTCGTTCTTTCGGAATCAATTCTTGTTGACATTTCGTCCCTCCAGGGATGATCGCTTTTTCCTAGAGCAAGGGACATGCCAGCCACTCCATCGACGTAAGACCGTAAAAATTCTTTTGCAATTACGCAAATGTTTTAGCCAATCTGCAAAAATGATTTGCTTTCAATCAAAGCAAAAGAACCGTTAGGAAAAGTTCGCAGCGCAGGAAACAAGGTAAGAGGATTTTCTGCATGTAAGAATAAAAAAAGCCAGTCCGAAGACTGGCCTTTTTTTTAAATTAATCTTGGCAACGACCTACTCTCCCAACTCGCGTACAAGTTAGTACCATCGGCGCTGGCGGGCTTAACTGCCGTGTTCGGAATGGGAACGGGTGTTTCCCCACCGCTAGAGTCACCAAAAACTTTTTATCAGTGCACTTTGATTTGAATAGCGAAGGAACACAACCATCCAGTTTTCCTGGTTACTTTAAGGTTATGAATTAGACCATAGTATATGGTCAAGCCTCACGGCGATTAGGACTGGTTAGCTGCGTAGCTATCCTTGCGGTCGCTACTTCTACATCCAGCCTATATGCGTAGTAATCTTCTACGAGCCTTTAGGGGACTTACGTCCCGGGATTTCTAATCTTGAGGCAAGCTTCACGCTTAGATGCTTTCAGCGTTTATCTCTGCCGAACACGACTACCCAGCAGTGCTCCTGGCGGAACAACTGGTACATCGGAGGTTCGTCCATCCCGGTCCTCTCGTACTAGGGACAGCTCCTCTCAAAAATCCTGCGCCCACATCAGATAGGGACCGAACTGTCTCGCGACGTTCTAAACCCAGCTCACGTACCGCTTTAATAGGCGAACAGCCTAACCCTTGGGACCTGCTTCAGCCCCAGGATGCGATGAGCCGACATCGAGGTGCCAAACCTTGCCGTCGATGTGGACTCTTGGGCAAGATCAGCCTGTTATCCCCGGCGTACCTTTTATCCGTTGAGCGATGGCCCTTCCATGCGGAACCACCGGATCACTAAGTCCTAGTTTCCTACCTGTTCGATCCGTCGATCTCACAGTCAAGCTCCCTTCTGCCTTTACACTCTACGGCTGGTTTCCAATCAGCCTGAGGGAACCTTTGAGCGCCTCCGTTACATTTTGGGAGGCGACCGCCCCAGTCAAACTACCCACCTAGCTATGTCCCTGATCTCGATTCAGAGATCTAGGTTAGAATTTCAGAACATTAAGGGTGGTATCTCACCATTGACTCCCTGATGGCTGACGCCACCAGTTCACAGTCTCCCACCTATCCTGCACATAACGCACCGGAACACCTAGCTAGGGTGCAGTGAAGGTGCACGGGGTCTTTCCGTCTTGATGCGGGTAACCGGCGTCTTCACCGGTATCACAGTTTCGCCGAGCCTCTCGTTGAGACAGCAGTCAGATCGTTACGCCATTCGTGCAGGTCGGAACTTACCCGACAAGGAATTTCGCTACCTTAGGACCGTTATAGTTACGGCCGCCGTTTACCGGGGCTTCGATTTACAGCTTCGCTTGCCGAAGCAAGCTAACCGCTCCTCTTAACCTTCCGGCACCGGGCAGGCGTCAGACCCTATACGTCGTTTTTATGACTTAGCAGAGCCCTGTGTTTTTAGTAAACAGTCGCCTGACTCTATTCTCTGCGACCTCTTCGTGCTTCAGATGTAAAACCTTACACACTAATGAGGCACCCCTTATTCCGAAGTTACGGGGTCAATTTGCCGAGTTCCTAAACGAGAGATCACTCGTGCGCCTTAGAATTCTCATCCTACCTACCTGTGTCGGTTTGCGGTACGGTTACTGCTTCTTCTCCGAATCGAGGTTTTTCTTGGCAGCATAGATTCAATCAGTTGGCTTGCTCCAAAGAGCGCGCTTCCCCACTTTCCTCAGTGTTGAAATGATCTCACGGATTTGCCTGTGAAATCCACCTTGAATTGCGGCCTGGCTCGTTCTGATGTCCAATGGCCAGTAGATTTATCTTTCTGCGTCACCTCATCGTCCAAACGAATTGCAGTAGCAACAGGAATATTAACCTGTTAACCCATCGATTACGCCTTTCGGCCTCACCTTAGGGACCGGCTAACCCTGAGTGGACTGACCTTCCTCAGGAAACCTTAGGTTTTCGGCGACAGGGGTTCTCACCCTGTTTATCGCTACTCGTGCCGGCAGAGTCTCTTCCAAACCGCACACCAGTCCTCACGGTCTGGCTTCCAGGTTTGGAATGCTCCCCTACCAATCATTAATTCCAGCACAAGCGCAACCATACTTGCCAACTTCTTCTCCCACACTTCACGCTTCGCCACCTCCAAAATTCATTCCCTACGCTAAACGCAGGGGAGCAGAGGAGCGGGGGTGCAGGGGAGAGAAAATTGGAAATTCTTCTACTTCTTGCTCCTCAGCTCCTCTGCACCCCTGCTCCTCTGCCATCTGGCAAAGTCGCAAGCGGTGACAAAGTCACAAAAGGTGCAAGTGTGTAGAAGGAATTGGTATGGGTTGCCTTGTGCTGGAATCAATGAGTCCGCAGCTTCGGTACTATGCTTTAGCCCCGTTGGATTGTCGGCGCAGAACCACTCGACCAGTGAGCTATTACGCTTTCTTTAAAGGATGGCTGCTTCTAAGCCAACCTCCTGGCTGTCTGAGCGTTTCCACATCCTTTGCCACTTAGCATAGATTTGGGGACCTTAGCTGGCGATCTGGGCTGTTTCCCTTTCGACAATGAAGCTTATCCCCCACTGTCTGACTGCCAGATTAAGATAAATGCCATTCGGAGTTTGATTGGGTTTGGTAGCCCGGTAAGGCCCCTAGCCCATTCAGTGCTCTACCAGCATTATCCATCATCCTGACGCTAGCCCTAAAGCTATTTCGGGGAGTACGAGCAATCACCAAGTTTGATTAGCCTTTCACCCCTACCCTCAGCTCATCCAAGCTGTTTTCAACCAACACTGGTTCGGGCCTCCACGTACGGTTAAGTACGCTTCACCCTGGCCAAGGGTAGATCACTTGACTTCGCGTCTATTGCATGCAACTTACTTGCGCCCTATTCGGACTCGCTTTCGCTACGGCTCGCTTATTAAAGCTTAACCTTGCTACATACAATAACTAGCCGGCTCATTATGCAAAAGGCACGCGGTTGCACTGTTCAGGCGAACCCGAACATAGTGCTTCCACTGCTTGTAAACATACGGTTTCAGGTACTATTTCACTCTCCTAGCAGGAGGTCTTTTCACCTTTCCCTCACGGTACTTGTTCACTATCGGTCACTCAGTAGTCTTTAGCCTTGGGAGATGGTCCTCCCGGTTTCCCACAGGGTTTCTCGTGTCCCGTGGTACTTAGGTAGAAGATCAAGAGTCTGAATCATTCATTTACAGGACTATCACCTTCTTTGGTAGGCTTTTCCAAAAACCTTTCAATTTCTATTCAGATTTTTTACTCTTTGTTCGGTTTACGGACCAAACAGATCTTCACCTGCAACACCACTTCTACAACGCCCGTAAGCTTACATAGAAATGGTTTAGGCATGCTCCCCGTTCGCTCGCCACTACTTGGGGAATCACTAACTTGTTTTCTTTTCCTCAGGGTACTGAGATGGTTCACTTCCCCTGGTTCGCTTCCAATACCTATGAATTCAGTAAAGGATGATCAGGATTTACCTGATCGGGTTGCCCCATTCGGATATCTGCGGGTCAAAGCCTGCTCGCGGCTCACCGTCAGCTTTTCGCAGCCTGCCACGTCCTTCATCGCCTCTGAGTGCCAAGGCATCCACCGTATGCTCTTAGTAGCTTGACCATAACCTTTTCTCTCGTCACACTAACTTAAAACGAAACACTGTGACTATCAGTGCTACTTTCCGGTTGTGCCCTTCTTGCTATTCAATTATCAAAGATCTCTACATGTCCAAACGGACTGTATTGAGACAAAAAATATCTTCGATTCAAGATAAAGAATCAAAGAGATTTTTTGTCCCCGGAAGACTTAGGAAAAAAAGTATTCCGATAATACGCTTTTTTCTTCTATTGTCAACAAAAAAAAACTAACAAATCTCTCTTTTTCAGATCTGTTTTTAGAACGGTGGGTGGCGACATTAGGGTCGCCAAGAGGACGGCCCCGGGTCGTTACCCTAGGTTTTTTTGTTTACTCATTCAAGAATCAGCAGAGACAAATCTGCCTCACTTCAATCAGTAAGTTTATATATAGTACCGATGAGTCTTTATTTTGTCAACACTTCGACAAAACTTTTTTATTTTTTTCTATTAAAAAAATTGGGAAGATGAATTCAGGAGGGGGCGGGCGGAACCCGCTGCGTACGTGCCAGCTATCCACCCAGGAAGTTGAAGGGCGGTATCCGTTACGCCCTTGAACTTGCGCCGTCACGTACGGAGCCGGGTCGCCCGCCTCCGTCGACTCTGTTTCACGATAGAAAGTGGTAAGGGTCTGTCACTTTCTTCGGTTTCCAACCAACTGCGACCATCTTCGGCTGGACGACGACAATTGTCTACGATCAAGACACGACCGGAGGAATTCGAGCTACGAAACGAGGACTTTCGAGAATGAAACTGCAACCAAAAAATCAGATCCCGGTATTACTAATACATTAGATTATCGTTTCATGCGCATTTTAGCGGCAAAATCAGATCCCACAGAAAAGCTGAAAAAGAATGGTGAAACTCCACTACTCCCCCAACCTCTTGAATCTGTTCCACATATAAAGCCTTATGCTCGCAAGACAGGTTAAATGCTGTATTTTCAATATCTTACAGAATATTGATATTTCTCCTACCGCTCTGGCGAGTAAGTTGTATGATTATATTGCCTCACATTTATCAGTTTTGAATAAATCAAAAACACAGCACTTATAAAGGAATTATCAAAATGGAAACGCCGGTTCTTGACAAAAAGCCAACCCAAGCATGGGAAGAAGAAAAAGCGGAAGTACTTGCAAAGAAAATTTCCGAACTTCCCTTAAAAATTGAAGGGACATTTTTGGAAACACAAATTCAACGTCTGTATCAAGAGATGGAAGCAAAGGGCCTTGTCTTCAGGCCAAGTTGTTATCTATCAGATGAATGGGGATGTCCGGATGGAATTCCGATAATAGGAATTCCATTTTATCTCGTTGATCAAAACTTAAGCAGGATTGAAGAAGAATATACGGAGAATCTCGAAAAAGAGGAAGAAATTATTTTATATCTTCGGCATGAAGCCGGACACGCCTTCAACTATGCATATGATCTATATATGACTGAAGATTGGCATTCGGTTTTCGGTCCGTTTAGCCGTCCATATATAGAAGATTACAAACCAAACCCATTAAGCAAGAAGTATGTAAAACATATGCAAGGATGGTATGCGCAAAAACATCCCGATGAAGATTTTGCAGAAACATTTGCTGTTTGGCTTACTCCTGATCTGGATTGGCGCAAAAAGTATGAAGGCTGGGAAGCGTTAAGAAAGTTAGAGTATATCGACAGAGTTGCGAATGAAATCGGAAGCATGTCTCCAAAGGGTGATGATTTTGAACAGGATAGACCTGTTTCCGAACTCACTGTGACGATCCGCGAACATTACGATCAATATAGAAGTAAGGATTTTCCGAAACAGATTTCACAATTAGGTCCGATGTTGGATGGCGACTTGCGTGAGATTTTTGAAACATCGAATCAACCGAATTACAAATCGGCATATGACTTCATCATGTCAAACCGTCACACAATCAGGAATCTCGTTTACTATTGGTCCGGCGTTTCAATTCAGTTATTACGTCAGTTGATCCGTTATCTTGCAGAGCGCGCTCGGGCCACAGAAGTTTATTATGACCCAGCTAAAGAGCAACAATACCTTCTACAGATGAGTGCCTTCCTGTTAACACTCGCG
>CAVZQN010000002.1:0-51475 GCA_963777505.1 uncultured bacterium | reverse complement strand
CGAACAATTTTACTCTTGCGTGAAATATATTTTGGATAACCCATGGAAAAGATTTGGAGTGGAAAAATATCAATGGGCTTGGTACAAGGAAAATCCATTTGGCGGTGGTTGAGGTTTGGGATTTTTATGATTTTTAATCGGCGGGCACAGAGGCCCGCCCTCCTGATCATGGTGTGGCTCTGCTTTTCCAATAATGTTCTATTTTCCCAGTCCATCACAAACGTTCAAAAAACACTTCAGCAGCTCCTTGAAGATGAAGACACTGATGATGACAAGAAAATCACCATCGAGGATCCTCGCATCAAAGGGACTGAACGGGGAGATAAACGATTCTGGATCGAAATTTCAAATGGCCAAAGATATGAAGTTTCGGGGACTTATTATCTTTCGAATTTATTACAGGAACTCAGTCTGGCTTCGGAAGCCTCCAAAGATAAAGCCGATATTCGGGTGGAAAGAATTTTTGAACCACCCGTTGACCGAATTTCCAGATCGATCCGTGAATTTTACTGGGATGGACTGACTCGACGCATCGATGAAAAAGGTTTAAGTAAAACTTTAACTGATGAGAAAACGAAAACACAGGATGGTTTTCATCATTTATATATACCGAAGTCCGACCCAATCGCTCACAAATATTATTCCGCTCTTGCATCCCGTCCGGATCTCAAGATGAAAGTAGACGTGTTACCCGAAAAGATTACTCCTGAATACGTGCGAAAGCTCGATGGTTATCATGGACTTTTAAGTCTTGGAGTTGCTTCGAACAATGGAAAACCGGATGCGCTTCCATTTGTTGTGCCTGGAGGAAGATTCAATGAGATGTATGGCTGGGATAGCTACTTCATAACACTGGGACTTCTCGAAGATAACCGTTTGGAATTGGCGAAATCAATGGTAGACAATTTTGTCTACGAGATCACTTTCTATGGTGCAATCCTCAATGCAAACCGGACGTATTACTTGACTCGCTCTCAACCACCTTTTCTAACCTCGATGGCACTCGCAGTCTATAAACATCTCCCAAAAAATGAACCGAGTAAAACCTGGCTTCGTAATGTATTGCAGGCGGCAATTCTGGAGTATCGACATGTCTGGATGAATCCAAACCGGCTTACCAAAGTCGGACTGAGCCGCTATTTTGATTCCGGATTTGGTCAGCCTCCAGAAGTCGAGCCGGGCCATTTTGACGTCGTATATGCGCAATACTCCAAGAAGCATGGCATGGAACCGAAAGCCCTTGAGGAGGCATATAAATCGGGAAAATTGAAAGTTCCCGAACTGGATATATATTTCGTGCATGACCGCTGTATGCGGGAATCAGGGCATGATACGAGTTATCGATTAGAAAACCGTTGTGCAGATCTGGCAACTGTAGATTTAAATTCGCTTCTTTACAAAATCGAGATTGATATCGCTGAAACACTGGAAAATGAATTCGGTGGGTTATTGAGTTTGGCCAACGGAACGAAAGAAACAAGTTTAGATTGGAAAAAGAGAGCAGAAAAGCGCAAAGAACTCATCAATCGTTATCTTTGGAATGCCGAAAGCGGAATGTACTTTGACTATGATTTCGTAAACGGCAAACAGATTAACTATGTCAGTGCAACGACGCTTTATCCTCTGTGGGCGGGTGTTGCCAGCAAGGAACAGGCAGCACAATTGATTGCCAAAGCATTGCCATTATTAGAAATGCCAGGCGGGATTGTAAGCTCCACAGAAGAATCACGTGGTCCAATAACCCCAGATCATCCATTGAGACAATGGGATTATCCACATGGCTGGTCCCCCCATCAAGTTCTTGCCTGGGTTGGCTTAAATAATTATGGCTTCACGAATGATGCCAACCGTCTAATGTATCGATGGCTTTATACGATTACCGTTAATGCTGCATATTATAACGGTACGATCCCCGAGAAATTTGATGTGGTCACGAGATCGCATCAAGTTTTTGCTGAGTATGGAAATGTCGGAACGAAATTCTCGTATATTACGCGCGAAGGATTTGGTTGGACAAATGCTTCCTATCAGTTAGCATTGCGAATCCTGCCAGATGAAATTCGCGCAAAACTAAATCAACTAATTGCACCAGAATGGGTCTTCCGGCAAGCAGTTCAGAATTAAAAACTTGTGTCAAAAATCTTTGACAATTTTTTTCAACTTTGTTAAAGATAGATTAATACGGCGCTAATGGTTAGCGATTGAAAGCCGAAGGAGGTCGACAGATGAAATTTCGATCCATGTTCATATTCATGCTCCTTTTCACTGCAACACTTGCATTTGCACAAACTGGTACGATTACGGGAAAGGTGACGGATGATGAAGGACAACCTCTTCCGGGTGCAGTTGTTGAAGTTGTTGGTACCCAGATAAGAGTCACTTCTGATGCCGATGGCACATACACAATCCCTGATGTGCCTAGCGGGCCACACACTCTTCAGGCGAGCACTTACTCGTACCGTTCTGGTACTTCGGAAGTAACGGTGAATGCCGGGCAAACTGTAACCCAAGATTTTGCCTTACGAATCGATCTTCTATCACTGGAAGAAATCATTGTCACCGGCACAGCGACTCCAGAAAGGATGATCGAATCCAGTTCTGCAATTAGCACACTAACCACAGAGGAGCTCAATGACTCCGTTCCGCGCAGTGCAACTGAGTACTTACGGCGAGTTCCCGGGTTTACACGCGTGGAGAGTTCTGGCGGTGAGGTCAATCAAAATCTTAGCGTTCGCGGTATATTTGGAGTAGAAAGCGTAAATCTCCAGGAAGATGGGATGCAGGTCTATCCCACCATGCACATCTTCTTCATGAATGCCGATAATTTGATCCGACCGGATGAAAATATTGACTCAATTGAAGTATTGCGCGGTGGAACTTCTCCGATTTTTGGGTCTACCACAACAGGAGCCACCGTGAACTTCCTCAATAAGACAGGAGGAGACGTACTTCATGGTGTCTCGAAATTAACCGCCGGCACACGCGGCTTGGGTCGATTTGATTTTAATCTCAACGGACCCCTCACAGATGAATGGCGTTTCAGTTTTGGTGGCTTCTACCGCTATGATGGCGCTGTTCGGGATGTTGATTATCCAGCCGTTAAGGGTGGTCAGCTAAAAGGCAACGTCACCCGGCTTATGGATAACGGATTTTTCAGGCTTTCTGTGAAGTATCTTGATGACCGGAACCTCTTCATCCTGCCACTTCCTCACCAAAATCCTAATGATCCTGAACTGGTTCAAGGGTTCTCTGAGACGGGAGGGTACCACAGCAAAGAAGGAGTGGACATCTCGGTCCCACTTGTCCGAGGCGAGGATTTGGTCTTCCCATTGGATGACGGCATCCACACCAATGGCGCCTGGGCACAGGGACAGATAAATTTAGAGTTCGGTGACGGTTGGCAATTTGAAGATGTTATTCAGACTATGTCAGTCGATCATCAATGGAATGCAATGGTCCCGAATGCACCTCAGATTGCTAATGAATGGGCCCAAGGTGTTTTAAATGGTCTCGTTAACGATGGAACCGTGCCAGCAGGCTCAACCTTTGAACTTCTGTACACGAACTTTGGTCGTGATCCGAACACCGGAGCAAAAGTTCCTTTTAGCACAGAAAACGGACTGATTAATGCAGGTCAGCAATTCCGTGTAGACAAGCCTATTTCCAGCTTTGCGAATCAACTGTCGGTCCGAAAAATATATGGTGATCACAAGATTGGAGTGGGAAGCTACTTCGCATACTACACGCAACAGAATCAGTGGCGCTTCACCAGCATCCTCACCGACGTTCGAGATAATCCGCGTTTCGTGGATATGGTCGTTACCCAACCGGATGGATCACAATTAAATGTAACCTTGAACGGATTTCGGCAATTCCTCAATACATACGTTAATGGGGATGGGAACAACACTCTGTTCGCTATCTATGGTTCGGATGAAGTGACAATTGGAGATCGACTCCGGCTTGATTTTGCAATTCGCCACGAACGTCAGAATTACGTCTCGATTGCTGAAAACAGCTCAACATTCGATCTCGATGAGGACCCACGAACCATTTATGACAGAGAAGCTTTTGGCAACAATACTTTCAGACAATTTGAGTTTGATCTTAACGATACAGCCTATTCGTTAGGTGCCAATTTTGAACTAAGTGAGGATACATTGGCCGTATATGGTGCGTTCACTCGCGGCTTCAGATTCAACGCCCTGGATGATTTTCTCTTCGAACAAAGACAGGAGATCGTTGAACTGATTGAACCGTCAAAATCCAGAGTCTTTGAAACCGGAGTGAAGTATTCCGGACCGGAAGTCGCTTTTACAGGCACCTTCTTTTACGGCAAGGTGTACAACATAATCGGTCGCGGGGTAGAATTCGACCCGGTTACGGGTGATCCTATTTTCGTAACAACGCCGCAGCCTGATTCCAGTTCATGGGGCTTCGAGCTCGAAACTGTAACTCGTCCGATAGGTGGATTAGAACTTCGCGGCATTGCAACTTTGATTGATATAGATGCTCCCGGAAATACGGGGACCATCTATCGTGGATTCGTTCCCGCCATACTCGATTTCGAAGCGGCATATAACATCGGTGACGATGCACGGCTCTTGTTTGACTGGCACTTTGTTGGCGAACGAAAGAATGAAGACGAATCGGTGAAACTGGAGGCTTTCACGTATATAAACCTGGGAGCAGCATACGAAATTGAAGATAGCGGAATTACTATCACGGGTCGGGTTTTAAACCTTACTCAATCGCAGGGTTTTGAAGAAGGTGATCCTCGAGTCGATCCTTCAAGACCATCCGCTGTTTTCTTCTTCAACGCTCGTCCAATTTTGCCACGTCGCTATGCAATTGAGGCAAGATACAGCTTTTAAGAATTCTATAAATTTTTGGAAGGGCGATCGCAAGGTCGCCCTTATTCCTTCCTCTGTTCTCTGCGGTAAAATTCATTGACTGCAAATGAGTTTCGGAAACTTGCGCTTAGTCTTCCGGAAGCTGTAGAAGCTTCTCACATGGATCATCCTGATTTTCGTGTGGGTGGGAAAATCTTTGCGACGCTTTGGCCTGACAATCAATGGGGGATGGTGAAATTAATTGTTGAACAGCAGGCGGCATTTGTGAAATCAGAACCAAATGTATTTCAGCCAATCAAGGGATATTGGGGCAAAAAAGGCGCGACTCGCGTCGACCTGCCTGCCGCAAAAAAAGGTAGTGTCAAAAAAGCGCTTGAAACCGCCTGGCGTAATACCGCTCCAAAACGATTGGCAAATCAGTTTGAAGATTTGTAATCGAAGTTAGATTGAGGTTTTTCTCTGCGAACTCTGCGGTTAATCCTAATGCCGACAAGATCTTAAACCACAGAGTCGCGGAGGGAGTTCTTATGCTTTTTTCGAAAGGGTTACATCCATCCACACTGCCAAAATTAAAACGAGTCCTCGCGCGATAAATTTCATTTCGGGTGAAACGGCAAGCAGTGTCATCCCGTTTAAAAGACTGGTCATAATCAATGCTCCAAACAAAACACCGAGTACAGTGCCACGGCCCCCTTTGAGGCTCGTGCCTCCAATAACACAAGCTGCTATCGCATCAAGCTCCATTAAATCACCAACAGTCGTTGTTGATGCGCCTGAATAGGACGTTTGCATAAATCCAGTCAGCGCAACAATAGCTCCCAAAATTCCATATGCCCCCACGATTATTTTTTGGACAGGAATTCCGGATAATACAGCCGCTTCCTCATTGTCACCGATTGCGTAAAGGTAGCGTCCGAATGGAGTGTGCTGTGTAATCATGTACACCACAAATGCAAGAGCAGCGAGAATCAAAACGGCTAACGGAACGCCACGATATTGATTCATTACAATCACTGCCAGAAACAAGGCTTGCAGACTAACGAACAACTTAAGGAAAAACATTTCACCATCTTCAACTTCAAAGCCATGTTTCAGAAGTTGCTTACGGGATCGAACTTTGGAAATAATCATCGCCGCCGCGACTAAGCCAACCAGCAGAAAACCAAACCACTTTGGAAAATAGTATGTCGTCAGTATCGAATACAGATTTGAAGTTGTACCCGCGCTCACTGGTACCGTTTCATTTTCAATGACGAGCCAGAAAGTTCCCTTAAACACGAGCAGTCCACCGAGAGTAATAATGAAAGCAGGGATTCTCAATCCTACGATCAGTTTTCCCATCAAAGACCAGACAATCACTCCAAACACCAGGCCGATAGCCATCGCAAGAGGGGCAGGGAGTTGATGTTTAAATACGAGAACACTGGCGATGCCGCCGATCAAACCCACTCCGCTTCCTACGGATAAATCGATCATTCCGGGAAGCAAAACCAGCAACATTCCAAGTGCAAGGGTTGCTGTTACTGCAAGTTCAATTGAAAGAAGCGACAGATTTCGTGCACTTAGAAATACATTTGAGGCAAGAGCGAAATAGATCCATATCAGGATCAAAGCAAAGCCGATTGAAAAGTCTCGAATCGAAAATTTCCCTTGTATAACTATCCTCCTGATTCTTGAGGCCCGGCCTCGCGGTGGCGAGGTGCGGAAGCCGGGCCTCTAATGATATTTCATGGCTGCGTTCATGATTGCTTCTTGATTCGCTTCATTTCTGTTGAATGTGCCGCCGATTTTGCCATCACTTAAAATGACAATTCGATCGCTCATTCCCATCAACTCAGGCAGTTCACTTGAAACGAGAACAACTGCTTTTCCTTCGGACGTCAGTTTGTTAATAATTTCATAGACCTCAATCTTTGCCCCAACATCGATTCCACGCGTTGGCTCATCCAGCAAAATAACTCTAGGTTGAGTCATCAAAGCTTTCCCCAAAACTACTTTCTGTTGATTTCCTCCTGAAAGGATCAGCACAGGCGTATCTTGTCCGCGCGCTTTAATTCCTAAAGCCTTCATAAAAAATTGATTACTTTTCATTTCTGAATTTTGATCGATTAGATTATTACGAGTAAATTGCCGCAAGGAAGCAAGGGACAAATTGAAGCCTACGGATTTTGTAAGCAGCAGTCCGAAACGTTTTCGATCTTCGCTAGCAAGAAAAACTCCATTTTTAATTACGTGTGCCGGAAGATCACTCTTGAGTGGCAGCCCTTGAATCAAGATGTCACCGGAGAGCCTTTTCCCGTAAAACCCCAAAATATGCATCAATAATTCCGTGCGGCCTGCTCCCATTAATCCGCCGATTCCTAAAACCTCTCCACCGCGTACCTCGAAATTAATTTGATCCAGAACCGGTTTCGATTTGCCAGGAATCCCAACACTCAAATTCTGGACCTTTAGTAACGGTTCTCCTTTTTCTGAAGCTTGACGCGGAAACAGGTCGTTAATTTCTCTTCCAACCATATGACGAATGACTTCGTTTTTATTGGTTTGTGCCGTCTGCAATGTTGTGATGGACCTGCCGTCTCGCAACACAGTGATGCGATCTGAAATCGAAAAAACCTCATCCAATTTATGTGAGATATATACACAGGTGATCTTTTTTTGTTTAAGACCGCGAATGATATTTAGCAGAATCTCAACTTCAGATTCGGCAAGAGCTGCTGTTGGTTCGTCAAGCAACAGGATCCTGGAATTTTTGGAAAGAGCCTTCATAATTTCAACAAGCTGTTGCTGTCCGACTCCTAAATCTCCAACACGCGCTGCCGGATCAAGCGCAAGGCCAAATCGATTCATCAGATCTCGAGCCCTGGAATAAAGAAGATTCCAATCAATTAACAAACCCTTTCGTGGTTCAGAGCCAAGGAAAATATTTTCCGCGATTGTCATTTCGCGGATCAAAGCAAGTTCCTGGTAGATCACCGCGATGCCTGCTTTTTGAGCATCTGCAATGTTATGAAATTGCGCAGGCTGATCAAAAAGCTGAATCGTTCCTTCATAGCTTCCAAATGGATGAATACCGGAAAGAACTTTGATCAATGTCGATTTGCCAGCTCCATTTTCTCCGCAGAGTGCGTGGACTTCGCCTTCATGCAAATCAAAGGAGACATCTTTTAGAGCAATAACACCTGGAAATTGTTTGGTAAGATTTTTTATTTGAAGAATCGGACGTTCGACAGCGCGAGTTGACATGCCTTATTTTGCTGCTGGTTTCGGTTCTGGAGTAACATTCCTGAAGACATCAGCCTCTGAATGAAATCCATCGGTAATTACAGTTTCTCGTAGATTCTCACGCGTTACAGTAATCACTTCAAGCAAGACTGAAGGGACATCCATTTTTCCATTGTTGGTAATCCCTGTTGCAATCACAGGAGATCTCTTTCCTAACTTGGCTGCCAGCTCCGCTGCTGCGGTGGCAAGTTTGTGGATCGGTTTGTAGATTGTCATTGCCTGAAGCCCGCCCGCGATTCGCTGACAAGCAACCAGCTCAGCATCTTGACCGGTTACAAAAATTTTTCCAGCCAGACCTTCTTCTTGAAGCGCCTGAATCGCGCCTCCGGCCGTTCCATCATTGGAAGCTAAAATTGCATCAAAGTTAGGGCCAAATTTAGTGATCGCTGCATTCGTGATTTTTTTTGCGTTTTCCGGCTTCCAATTTTCAGCCCAATCTTCATGAATGATTTCAATTTGTCCGCGTTCCAGATAAGGTTTTAACGCGTTATCCTGTCCTTGCTTGAATTGGAATGCATTGTTATCCGTCTTTGCACCAAAGATTCGAATGATACGGGCTTTACGGCCTTTCGGCAGATGATCAATGATATATTGACCTTGCTTCTCGCCGACTTTTACGTTGTCGAACGATACATACAGATCAAGATCGGTATCAGTGATGATGCGATCGTAAGCAATTACAGGAATTCCTGCCTCATGCGCTTTATCGACTGCCTTTGCCATCGCGCGCGCATTGTGCGGAACAATAACAAGGACATCCACACCGTTGCTCAACAAAGCTTCAACGTCTTGCATTTGACGCGTATCGTCACTGTTAGCCGATTGTACGAGCACTTTTGCGCCTTGAGCTTCAGCTGCTTTTACAAATAGTTCGCGATCCTTTTGCCATCTTGCTTCTTTCAATGTGTCCATCGAAAGACCAATCAGAATTTCATCTTTTGCAGCTGCACTGCTGCCTGCAACGTTACGGCCCCCCATTGAAAGCGAAAGCCCGATCAATACACTGAGGATCAACGACAACACAACAAGCGCGATGCGAAGTCTCATAGGATTCCTTTCATTTTAGTCTTGGTGTCTTTGCTGTTCAAATTCAAAATTCACCTTTTTGTTTCTAACTGTAAAGTTTTTCAATCGCAATTTCTGGACGGACGAAGGTAGCATCGGAGAGAATTTTTTCGTTAAACCGTCTTCATTAAAACGTAGACCTGTAAAGCCGAAAATCAACTGTTGTAAGAATCCTCCTGCACCTGTAATGAAATTCGTTCCATCATTGCGTGGTGTTTCTGCCAATGCATTAAAAGGCGGACGAAAATAACCTGTATAACTAAACGGAAATAACCTTTCAAAAAGTTCCCTATCACCCAACTCGGCAGCTATAACTGTTAGCAGCGTGGTTCCCATCATCGCTCCAGATCCTTCTTTTTCTACCCGATTCGCCGATTGTGAAATATTGTTCCGTTTAGCCTCATTACTCATTGGAACTTCCAGAGGATACGTTAATAGTGGAACGACCGACCCCAGCGTTTTTGGCGGTGCATTTTCAAAAGGTGGATGATAGGAACCTGCTTCGTTATAAGGAATGAACATTTTATCAGCCACTTTCTTCCACTCAGGATTTTCCGGAATACCAAGAACGCTGCTCGCACGAATCGCAAGTTCGAGATTTTTTTTCGCAACCGCGTTTGTATACGTGTCGTTTTTGATATCGATCAATCCTTCATCCACCGAAACAACTCTGTCGATCTCATATCGACTTTTTTCTTTATTGAACATAACACGGCTTACCCAGTAATCGGCTGTTTCCCGAAGCACAGGATATCCGAACTCTTTCAGCCAATTTCTATCGCCTGTTGCCAGATAATATTGCCATTGTCCCAGAGCCACATCTCCAGTGATATGGATTTCGCTCAATGCATTCTGATTTGCAAAATAGGGAGTGGTTTCATTACCAAGTTCATCAGCTTCCCATGGATACATCGCACCGCGAAACCCTAAACTCTTTGCTTTTTGTCGCGCAGCATCCAGAGTTCGATAACGGAACATCACGATTGATTTTGCAAGATCCGGATGCATCACAAGAAGGGCAGGGAACATCCAGGTGTCTGCATCCCAAAAAATGTGACCATAGTAACCATCACTCGAAAGACCCATCGGAGGAATGCCGAAATCTGTGTCTTTCCCAAGACTGCAAAGAAGATAAAAAATCATGGAATGAACAATCTTCTGTAATTCCGGATTTCCTTCCACAACAACATCTGTTTCCCACAAGTCACGCCATGCGCGCCCGTGCTCTGTAAAAATCGAATCATACGATTGTGATTTCAACGAATCGATTACTTTCGTGACTGTTTTGATTGGATCAGCTGCCTTATGCGAGGACTCGATCGCTACGAATTTGTAAAACATATAAGGCTTGTTTTCTGTCGCTTGAAATTGGATATCGATCCTGATCAATCCATCGACATTTTCAGTTTTTGTTTTGATTCCTTCCAGGTCTGATGGCCAACGGATTTCCATCATTTGTGCAACTTTGGTTTTCCTTCCTTCAGCAGTGGATGTCATCGACGCTTTTCCGCCGCTTTCAGTGACATTCGAATTTCTGTCGTTCACAATCATATTTCCCGGATACCAGACACGCGGCCATTTTTCGTTCGGACCTGGCTCATATTTTTCCAGCTTTTCCAGAGGCATCCGTTTTGGATCGGGCCAATCACGCAATGTGAAGGAGAGGCTAAGAGTTCCTCTGTAATTTGGTTTGACTGTCAGTTTCATGGCAGCAAGATTAGGATTGGATCTTGAAACGAACGATTCAACATCAACATCTGTTATGGTATTCCCATCTTTCCATTGATAACGCGTTTGTAAGCTTCCTTGATACATATCAATCCGCTGACGATATGTACCGATGCTCATTTCCGATGGCGTTATTTTGCTGATCCAGCTTTGCCCATTATGAATATCAATACCATTCCATGCGGGAAGAATGGCGATCCGTGGAACATCATCGCGACCATGATCGAAAACCCTTGCCATATAAGAGGGAGCATCAGTAATACCAAGCTGGGTCGTACTCAAACTAAAATGCCCATTGCCGATATAACCTGGAAAATATGGCTGCAGACTGTTTGCTTCTAAAATGAAAGTCGGATCGGATGATCCTTCTGAGAAACCGCTAAGCGGAAACAAAAAGACGAGTAAAAAGACAAGCTTCGTGCGGAGCATGAGATTTCCTCATCGAAGGGAATGTCAATTGGGAATTATTACGTTAACATACTTCCCAGCGCGATGCGAGATGCGCGATACGCGATGCGCGATACGGGATGCCGATACGGGATGCGGGATATAGCCCCCAGCGTAAGCTGGGGGTTAAGAAGGTGACATCTGTTCCAGCCCGCTGAAGGCGGGCGCAGACTCAGAATGATGACAAAAAAAGCAAAACGAAAACAAAAAGACTCAAATCCGCGTGAACTTGCGAAGTCTTCGAAATCATTCAAGCCCTGGATTCTTATCCTTCTGATTGCCACAATCCTTGCTGTTGCGGGTTTTTTATGGCATCGATTCCTTTACATTGATGCAAACAAACGAAATCTGCTGGCCTCCTTCTCACAATTGGATTTAAGCGGAATTGAACCGCAAGTCGTCAACAAAATTAAGACATTGCAGGAGCAAGTAAGAAGCAATCCCAAATCAGGAGCTGCTTGGGGAAAGCTAGCACTCAATCTAGATGCTCACGATTTCAAAAATGAATCACTTCCTATATATAACGAAGCAGCAACGCTGGATCCTTCAAATTTCAGGTGGCCATATTTTTGTGCAATCGTGTTATCCGAGCAAGGAAAGCCGGAATCTCTTGAGTGGTTTGAACGTGCAAGCAAAATCGATCCGCAATATGTTCCGCTTCTTGTTAAATATGGAGATGCGCTCGTTCAGTCTGGTAAAAAGGATCAAGCTGTTCAAAAGTACACACAAGCGCTCGCTTACGACCCTCAATGCGCTCATGCTCTGTATAGTTTGGCGCAAGTTTCATTCGCCGAAGGAGACTTAGAGACAAGCCGCATAAATTTACTGAGAGTTTTGGAAATAAATCCTAACTTTGGTGAAGCCTATAACTTGCTTGTTTCGGTTTGCAGACAACAAAAGGATTTGGAATGCGTTTCAAAAAATTCGGCAACCGCATCACGCTTTAGTGAAAAAACTGATATTGCTGATCCAGTTTACGGAGAACTCGTAGCAGAAGGGGAGAGTTCAGTCTGGTACAGTTTTCGAGGCAGCCAGTATTTTAAGAATGGACTTTACGATGCTGCAATTACTCAGTTTCAAACAGCCTTACGACTCCGGCCCGACGCTCAATCTCACGAAGATTTGGCTAAAGCCTTCAGTGCAGCTGGAAAATATTCGGATGCAGCAGAACACTATCGTTCCGCAATTGAAACTCATCCTGCAGCCGAAAATTATTTTGGAATGGGTGTTGTTCTGGCAAAGTTGGAGCGATATCCGGAGGCTCAGGAATACTTTCACAAAGCGATTGATAAGAAAAAAGATTACGCAGAAGCCTATTTCAACTTAGGTGTTGCCTATGCAAAGATGAAACAAATGCCCGAGGTTTTTGAAAGTCTGAATGAGGCAATTCGAATCAACCCCAATTATGCTCAAGCTCACCTATATCTGGGACAAGCCTATGTCGCGATGCGGAATCATGCAGCAGCACTGCAGGAACATAAAATTCTAAGCAATCTCGATCCCGCTATGGCTAAACAACTTCAGACACTTATTGAGCAAAAGAAATAACAGAAATTTAATATGCAGTCATGGTTGGATGTATTCGGGATATTGCCAGAAGGTGCCATCCGAAAACACGATATCATTATTAAATGATGTTGTTGTTACACCTTCATAGTAATTTTGAGCGTCTACTTTCCCGTCTTTGCCAAGGCTGACGATCATATAGCTTGTAGGGCCTTTTTGAGTTTCATCGGCCTTCCATGCTCGATATTCAAAATTGTGTTCCCATCCGTCTTTTTCCGGAAGTGTGCGAATATACTCAGGAACTAAAAATGGTTTCAGTTTAGTGATGGAATCTGCATTTGGATACATCTCATTATCGACTCCATACGCTTCACATGCAGTCGCAATCGCACGAATATCCGCCATCGTTTGTTTTTGCTTGCCGCGTTGTATTGCATTTAAGAGATTTGGAACCGCAATTGCAGCAATGATTCCAACAATCATAAAAACAACAAAACAACCTGCTGCAATGGCAATGCCGACTCCAGCTCTGCTAGAACTCTTCGACTGTTTGGGTGGCGGTTGATGGATCGCATCACCTGGAAAGGGTGGAGGCTGCTTTCTGGCAGTCAGAGTTGCTCCGCAATAGGCACAAAATCGAGCCTCAGCAGGATTGGAGTTATTACAATTTGGACACATCATGATCGAGATTAACGGAATTTTAACACCAAAAAAATACTTTGCCATTTTGCTAAATATCATGATATTATTTAGCTGGTTTGCTAAATGACAAAAGCTCGTGGGTTAAAGGAGCTTGAAGATCTCGAAGTTGTATTTAAGGCGTTAGCTCACGCTTCACGTCGTCACATCTTAATCGTACTCAATGCTCGTGGCGGCAGCATGACAGCAGGAGAGATTGCTGGAAGATTTTCCTGTACATGGCCCACGACTACCCGTCACTTGCGAATTCTGGAAGATGCAGGTCTTGTTCGTGTTGATAAACGGGGCCGTGAATGGGTTTACGTTCTTCAAACCGAGCGTGTCCGCGAGGTGGTCAGCGGATGGCTGAATTGGTTCGAACTGCCACCACAAAGGAGTAAAAAATGAAACCCGAAATCGTATTTGCGCTGTATCGTCCCCATGAAGGAAAAGATGCCGAGCTTGAAAAATTAATTGCACAACATGCCCCCACTTTACGAAGGCTTGAGTTGATCACTGACCGTCCAATAGTTCTGGTGAAATCAAAAAATGGAACATATATCGAAATTTTCGAATGGCGTACAGGGGAATCGGCTGGACTTGCACATCAGCATCCTGAAGTGGCAAAAGTTTGGGAAGCGATGGGAAAAATTGCCGACCTTCCTACTTTAGATAGCCTGGAAGAAATAAAAAATCAGTTTCCGCATTTCACACCGATTAGTATTTAACCGCAAAGACGCTGAGAAAAAATAGCAAGGCGCTGAGAAAATTATTCTGGACACGTATCCAGGAACAAACTATCGTTCATATATGCGTTTGAAACTTCCTGTAAAGCCGCCGATTCCTCCAATGCTTGCGTTGCTTTCCAGAGAAATTCCGAAAGGAAAGGAGTGGCTTTACGAACTGAAATACGATGGTTTCAGATCTATCGTATTTTGGGACGGTAAAAATATGTTTATCCAAAGCCGTGACCTGAAACCGTTGAATGTGTATTTTCCTGAGCTTGAAGAGAATCTGAAATCAAAACTCCCGGGTCCATGCATTGTTGATGGTGAAATTGTAATTCCGTCTGAGGATGGACTCGACTTCGATTCGCTTCAACTCAGGATCCATCCGGCAGCATCTCGAATCCGCAAACTTGCAGCAACAATTCCGGCATCATTTGTAGCTTTTGATTTGCTAACAACAGGCACTCAAAATCTGATGGATAAATCGCTCGCGGTCAGACGAAAGAAGTTTGAGTCGTTTTTCAAATCGACGACTCCTTCAATCTATGTAAGTCCGGCAACCACCGATTTTTCCAAAGCGACAAAATGGTTTGAGAAGTTTGAGCATTCAATCGGTGTGGATGGGATTGTTGCCAAGAAGCTGACCGATCCATATATGCCAGGCGAACGTGTGATGATTAAAGTAAAACGTCAGCGGACTGCGGATGTTGTTATTGGTGGATTTCGCTGGGCTAAAGACAAAAAGAATGTTGCAGTCGGCTCCTTATTGTTAGGGCTCTATCAAGATGGTGTTTTGAATTATGTTGGACACACTTCAAGTTTCAAATTACCGGAACGCATTGAACTCGCAAAGATGCTTAAGGAATATCGCACAACCGAAGATCAATCCGGTTTTGGAGAAGGACGTTCGCCCGGTGGGCCAAGCCGTTGGTCCGGTGATAAGGATTTAAGCTGGGTAGCTGTTCGACCGAAACTTGTTTGTGAGGTTTCATATGATCATATGCAAGGAAATCGATTCCGACATGCAGCTACTTTTAAACGCTGGCGCTCCGATAAACCCCCTGAACAGTGTACATATGATCAACTGATGGAAGCAGCACCCTTTCAGCTAAACAAACTTTTGAAATTGATTTAGCTTTTGTCTCCGCAATCCGGATGATTGCAACCGCATCCTGTTGCTTCGGTTGCGGCCGACGCATGGTCGCGGCAATAATCACTACAAAATGCATTACCTTGTTGGGTTGCACAGCTGCAGCCCGGATGAGAGCACTGATTTCTTTGATCTGCCATTGTTTCCTCCATTAATAAGGACAGATCCCATCATCACGACGCATCATCACTTGCGGTTTCCTTAACAACAATGAGGATCTGTCCCTAACGCCGAAAATATGCTTGCTGTTAGTGGAATGTGTCGCTGCTTTTACAAAAACGGTGTAGAAAATTTTCCACTTGATTTTCGCTTTTTCTTCGCCTATGCTTATTGCATGGCAAGTACGAACGACTGGAATGAATTTGATAGACCACGAGTTCTTTCAGGCCAGACAATTCGTGTTCGAAGCCCGTTTGGTACGATCTTCGTGACGCTCAATGAAACGGATGAAAGCCGTCCCTTTGAACTTTTTCTTAATGCAGGGAAATGTGGTTCTGATGTTACTGCAGATGTAGAAGCAATCGGCAGGCTTTGTTCCCTTCTTCTTCGCCTTCCATCACCAATTCCTGAATTAAAACGGATTGAAGTTATTATCCGTCACCTATCCGGTATTGCTGGAAGCAAAAACGTAGATACCGGGAACGAACAGATCAGAAGTGTTCCTGATGCAATTGCCACTGCACTGAAACAATACTTGCGTCGTAAAACCTAATTCTAAGGTAAAAGTAAAAATCTGAACTTAATTTAAGTCTTTAAACAAATAAAGATCTGAGAGGATTCGTCGGTAGCTGTACGCGTAACTCGAAGCTTTAGGTGCCATCACTACCAAGCCTACAGATTGAACGCCGGCGATGTCAGGCGGAGCGAGTTCTTTCCATAGGGTCAGTTTGCGTGTTTTTAGATCGAACTGGTAGACCCGCGCAGGCACATCGGCCTGGTGAACAAAATATATGATGTCTTCATCAGTCCATTTAACTGGGAACATATTTACGACTTCTGGAATAATTTCAGACGATTTTCCTTCAGTTGAATAAATAATAGCTTTTCCTTCCTCCGATAATGCGATCACTCGCGTTTCATCTGGTGACACAGCCCATTGTATATTTGCAATATCCTTTGTAATAAGCCGGGGCTGCCCTGAAGGAATGTCTTGTACATAAAAGCCCTGGGGCACAGATTTTTCACTTCCTACAAACAAAACTTTGTTCTGACCAAGAAAGGTTACCCATTCATACGTAACAATTGAGTGTTTTTCTATCTTTGTTGGATGCCCTGTACCTGTTGGGATTAATGAGATTTGATCATTCTGCGGATATGAGATGAGAACAACTTGCATTCCGTCAGGTGAAAGTTGGGTTGACCATCCTTCTCCTAATTTTACTGCGGGTGAACCATCGGTCTCACGGATATAGGTTCCATAAGTTTGACCGGCACCTTCGCCTTGTTCCATGAATAGAATCTTTTTTCCATCCGGAGTTATGTCAGTTACGAAAGACCAATCAAACCAGGAAAGATCACGTTCTGATGTTTCGCCGGGCGGAAGCGCACTGATTCCGCGGCGCGAAGTGCTTACACTAACAAGAACATCACCCTGATCTGAAATGTCATGCATCTGAACACTTCCTGGGATGCTATGAACAATTCGGTTTTTTCCATCCATTGTGATTGCTTGGAGCTGTAGTCTGGCGCCACCTGATGTAGCGGTGTACCAAATCTCATGCTTTTGGGGATGCCAGGCGATCCCTAAAATTGCACCAAATGTTTTTGTGAGTACTCTGGAGTTTCCTTTTTCATCTAGAACAGAAATAAACCCGGCATTGTCTCCAAACGTTGTGTGTTCAACAAGTGCAATCATTTTACCATCCGGTGAAAAGCGGAGAGAGCTAATCCAGTTTTTTGTTTCAAAGAACTTTTTGCCACATGGATAATCAACGATACGAAATTCATGTGCCACTGCTATTTCTCCGGTTGTTGGATGCCAATCGGCTGCTTGCACATTTTCCATAATTTGCCTGGGCGTTCCACCGGCAACCGGAGCACGCGCTAGAGTTGCACTTGTAACGTAACCTTGTACGAAACGTCGTTTCAATAGAAGTAAAAGTTCACCTGTTGGTGATACTGAAACGAGATCTGCATCTGGCAGGCTGATAGTTGATGATTCAGGAATTCCCGGTTGAACTTGATAGACCTTTGTTGGTTTACCATTCCAACTTGCGCCGTAAAAAATGTTTTTGCCATCGGGGCTAAATTGGGCGCTGTATATTGTTCCTGGTTGAAAGGTTAAACGCTGAAGCTGAACCTCCGGAACTTTCTTTTTTGTAAGCCAGTAGCCTGAAGCCAACCCAATGAGCAATAACGGAAGTGCTAGCAAAAAAAGCAGTGATGAGGAAATTCTTCTTGGTGCAGGGGATACGGATGTTTGCTGCGGAAGCTCTGATGAAGAAATACTCGATAATGTTTCAAGTGCGAATGCTAGATCATGAGCCGATTGGAAGCGGTCATCCGGATTTTTTTCCAAACAGTGTTTGACAACTCGATCCACTGCAGGATGATGTGGCACCGCTTGTGATTCGAACTTCAGGCGGTTCTGTTTTCAAGATTGCATTCATCGTTTCAACCGTGGAATCACCTTGAAATGCGCGTTGGCCATTAAGCATTTCATATAAGATTGCGCCGAACGAAAAAATGTCGGAACGATGATCGACGGCCTGACCGCGAACTTGTTCTGGTGACATATATCCAACGGTGCCCATAATGACACCAGCTTCAGTTCCTGCTGCGGTCTGCAAATTGCTTGCGGAGCCTGAATCCAAAGGTTGTGTTAGTTTTGCCAAACCAAAGTCCAGGATTTTTATGTGCCCGTCGCGTGTTATGAAAAGATTTTCAGGTTTTAAATCACGATGAACAATTCCTTTCTCATGCGCAGCAGCCAATCCTCTTGCAACTTGTAATGCATGATCGATCGCTTTTTTGGGTGAAATGGTTGTTGAATGCATTCGGCTTCGAAGATTTTCACCCTCCAGTAATTCGTAAACTACATAGGGGATTTCACCTTGCGTCCCGATGTCATGAACATTGAGAATGTTTGGATGGTTCAGCAAACTTGCAGCGCGAGCTTCTTGTTCAAAACGCCGCAGGCGGTCAGGATCCTTCGCAAGCATTGAAGCCAAAACCTTAATTGCGACTTCGCGCCCGAGCCGTGTATCACGTGCGCGAAATACTTCTCCCATACCACCTGCGCCAATCGGAGCTTCAATTTCGTACGGACCTAACTGGTCTCCCTGGTTCAAAGTCATGATGCATGATTATACTGTAACCACAAAGCCGCAAAGAGACTCTTGACTCTACGATTTTTTTGAATAAACTCTATCAAGTTACTAGACTGATGTTATCGAAAAAAGCGAAGTATGGATTGTCCGCCTTGATTTATCTGTCCCACAAACAGAATCGTGAACCGGTTTTGATTTCAGAGATTGCAAAGAAAGGACGGATCCCGCAGAAATTCTTGGAACTGATCTTATTGGAGCTGAAAAACGAAGGGATTCTTCAAAGTAAAAAGGGAAGAGGCGGCGGATACTCTTTAGCGAGACCTTCTGAGCTGATCAGGGTCGGTCATGTCATAAGGATTATGGACGGTCCGCTCGCACCCATTGGATGTGTGAGTGAAACTGCTTATGAAAAATGTGCCGAATGTACAGATGAAAAGAATTGCGCAATCCGGATTGTAATGAAGCGGGTCCGCGACTCGATTTCCAACATTCTGGATTCAACAACACTAGCTGAACTGGCAAAATCCACACAAATGAAAAAGAGGTCATTCCACTAATATCTGAACCGATAAACTCTACTAGAAAGCAAGACTTTAGGAGTACAGGAGGCGTACAGTGGATAGTTTCGAAAATGAAATGAAAAAGATCGTAACTGCTCTGGATGCAATCCGGTTCGGCTCCGTAGAAATTACGATTCATGATTCAAGAATTGTTCAAATTGAGATCCGTGAAAAGATACGTTTTGAAAAAGACAAAATATCTGACGTAACTAAAATTACGAAGAAAATCGTTTAACCCAAAGCTAACCTACCGGTCAACCGGCGGATGCTGATGAACCTCAGGAGTTTGTTTCAAAATGAGATTCAAGGTTGGCTTGTTTACAACTATTGTCGCGATGTTAACAGTAATTGCGGTCGTTCATGCAGACGAAAAGAAGTCAGATTCTTCCGTCATAGTTCAGGCTGGTAAAGAGGGTTTCGTCATTAAATCACCTGACCAAAAATTTTCGCTAAAGATTGGCGGTTATATCCATGCCGATTCCCGATTCCTTTTGAGCGATGATTCAAATGCGGGAGTCGATACTTTTCAATTGACCCGTGCGAGATTAACAATTGATGCGACTTTCTACAAACACATGGCGTTTCGTTTTATGCCGGATTTTGGTGCAGGAACAGCGACGATTCAAGATGCATATTTTGAATGGACCACTTTTCCCCAGGCCAAAGTGCGTGTTGGCAAATTCAAAGCACCTGTCGGTCTCGAAAGGTTATATTCCGCAACGGCTTTATTATTTGTCGCACGCGCCTTTCCTACAAGTTTAGTTCCAAATCGAGATATCGGACTCCAGGTTTCTGGAGATACAAATGATTCACTTCTACATTATTCTGTCGCTTTTTTGAATGGCACAGCAGACGGAAGCAGTGTAGATGTCGATACAAATGATGGAAAAGATGGCGCCGCAAGAATTTTTATTAATCCAAATGCCAAATCTACTTTTCTTGGAGGATTCGGATTTGGCATTTCAGGCACTTATGGAGAACAATCACGTGCTTTATCAGGCTATAGAACCCCGAGCCAAATCAATTTTTTTGCCTATAACTCAGATGCGCTTGCCGATGGTAGAAGTTATAGAATTTCACCGCAATTTCAAGTCCTTAACGGTCCTGTAATAATAATCGGCGAATATGTCTTATCCTCTCAAGACATAACGCGGATTCAGACATCCGGCGAAGTTAGAAATTCGGCGTGGCAAATCGCAGGTGGCGTTAATTTAACAGGAGAAAAAACAGTTCTAAGGAACTTTGAGCCTGAACATCCTTTTGATCCAGGCGAAGGAACCTGGGGTACTCTTCAATTTACTTTGCGTTATTCAGAATTGGATATTGATGAAGATGCATTCATTCTGGGTTTTGCAGATCCAACAAAGTCAGCTAAATCAGCACGCCAATTCACGACTGGAGTTAACTGGTACTGGAATCGCAATGTAAAAGTTGTTTTTAACTACGAACGGACCAAATTTAATGGCGGCACAGGTTCTGGTGATCGTGAAACAGAAAACGCCATCTTAACCAGGCTTCAGGTCGCATTTTAAGGAGCTATCAATGAACACACAAAAGTTATTCGCAATATTGGTGACCTTTTTCGCAATAAGTTGTCTTTCGGAAGCAGCCGATATCACAATGTTAAATGTTTCCTATGATCCTACCCGTGAGTTTTATCAGGAATTCAACGCAAAGTTTGCTGAATACTGGAAAGGCAAAACAGGTAAGACGGTTGAAATTAATCAGTCACATGGCGGATCAGGTAAACAAGCAAGATCCGTAATTGATGGTTTAGAAGCAGATGTTGTTTCGCTTGCTCTTGCTCATGATATCGATGAGATTGCTGCGAAAGCTCAATTAATTCCGGCAGATTGGCAAAAGCGGCTTCCAAATAACAGTTCACCTTACACATCAACAATTGTGTTTTTGGTGCGTAAAGGGAATCCGAAAAAAATTAAAGATTGGAACGATCTTGCGCGTCAAGGAATTTCAGTCATAACTCCGAATCCAAAAACTTCCGGTGGGGCGAGATGGAATTATCTTGCTGCCTGGGGTTATGCATTGCGCCAACCTGGTGGAAACGATCAGAAAGCAAAAGCATTCGTGAGTCAGGTATATAAGAATGTACCGGTTCTCGATTCAGGTGCACGCGGATCGACAACGACATTCGTTCAACGTGGAATGGGAGATGTATTTATTTCATGGGAGAACGAAGCTCTGCTTGCTGTAAACGAACTCGGCAAAGGTTCCTTTGAAATTATTTATCCTTCTTTAAGTATTCTTGCGGAACCACCGGTCAGTGTTGTTGATAAAATCGCAGCGAAACATAAAACTTCCGATGTTGCAAAAGCATATCTGGAGTATCTGTACACTGAAACAGGTCAAAATTTAGCGGCAAAACATCATTACCGTCCCAGTAATGCCAGCATTCAAGCAAAGAATGCGTCGAAGTTTCCGAAACTCAAGATGTTTACAATCAATGAGATTTTTGGAAGCTGGAAAAAAGCACAAGAAACCCATTTTGCTGATGGTGCGGTTTTTGATCAGATCTACCAGCCTGGAAAATAAATAAGAATGCCAAACGCGCGAACCCGCCCGGCACAGGCCTCTGTTCTGCCTGGTTTTGGGCTAACGATGGGATTTACGCTGTTTTATTTGAGTCTGATCGTACTGATCCCACTTTCAACAATTCTGTTGAAGACTTTCTCCATGTCATGGGATGAATTTTGGAAGATCATGCTTTCGCAGCGGACGATCTCGGCATTCAAGATCAGTTTTGCCACATCTTTTTATGCAGCCGTTGTGGATCTTTTTTTTGGATCCATTGTAGGTTGGGTTCTGGTGCGTTATCGTTTTCCGGGGAAGGAACTGATGGATGCGCTAGTCGATTTACCTTTTGCGCTTCCAACTGCTGTAGCCGGGATTGTTTTGACAACGTTATTTTCACCTGTCGGTTGGATTGGAAAATTTCTTGTGCCGAATGGGATCAACGTAAATTACACGCAACTCGGGATTACGATTGCTCTAACATTTGTCGGTTTGCCATTTGTTGTTCGCACAATTCAGCCGGTGCTAGCAGAATTCGACAAGTCTACTGAAGAAATGGCAGCAAGCATGGGCGCGAATCGTTTACAGATTCTTCGCCGCATAATTTTTCCCGAAATCTGGCCTGCTATGCTCACTGGTTTTACCCTCGCATTTGCGAGAGCGCTTGGCGAGTATGGCTCCATTGTTTTTATTTCTGGAAATATTCCAATGAAGACTGAAATTACAACGCTGCTAATTGTCGGGCGTCTTGAAAATTATGACTATGCTGGCGCAACGGCACTTGCATTTGGGATGCTCGCTCTTTCGTTTTTGCTTTTACTGATCATCAACTTGCTTCAAGCAAAAACACGGAAACGTACAGCAGGATAAAATGCAGCCACGATCGATCCAGCTAGAAGAAGTTCAGATGACTGAACCTCGCTTCATTCGGTGGCTCTTAATTGGAATTGCATTTGCATTTCTTGGCTTTTTCCTTCTTCTTCCTTTAACAGCTGTTTTTGTGGAAGCTTTCAAAAAAGGGTGGAGTGTATATCGTTCCGCCATTACTGAACCTGTTGCTTTAGCTGCGATCCGGTTGACGCTTCTAACCGCAGTTGCTGCAGTGGTCTCAAATATGATTTTTGGAATTTGTGCAGCATGGGCTGTCAGTAAATTTAGTTTTCCTGGAAAAAGCGTTTTAATTACTTTAATCGATTTGCCGTTTGCGGTTTCGCCGGTGATTTCAGGCATGATCTTTGTTTTGCTTTTTGGATTACAAGGCTATCTTGGTCCCTTTTTAAATCAACATGACATTAAGATTGTTTTCGCAGTTCCCGGAGTGATTCTGGCCACAATCTTTGTTACTTTTCCATTTGTTGCTCGCGAACTCATTCCATTGATGCAAGCTCAAGGAAGCGAGGCTGAAGAAGCGGCTCTCGTTCTTGGAGCCAGCGGTTGGCAGACGTTCCTAAAAGTTACATTACCGAATATCAAATGGGGTTTGCTATATGCATTGATTCAGTGCAATGCGCGAGCGATGGGCGAGTTTGGTGCTGTTTCTGTTGTGTCGGGACATATTCGAGGAAAGACCAACACATTGCCGCTGCACGTTGAAATCCTGTATAACGAATACAATTTTACTGCAGCATTTGCGGTAGCTTCTTTGCTAACTTTTCTTGCTGTTGTTACTCTGGTATTAAAGAAATTTTTGTCACTTAAAGTAAGTAGGGGCGGGTCTTAGACCCGCCCGCATTACGGAGATACATATTACCGGGCGGGTCTAAGACCCGCCCCTACGAGGGAGAATGTCAATTGTTCTGACTGATCTTTCAAAACGTTTTGGAAATGTTCTTGTTGTAAATCGATTTTCGCTGCAGATTGAAGACGGTGAACTGTTCGTATTGCTTGGAGCCAGCGGCAGCGGCAAGAGTACCGTTCTTCGAATGATTGCAGGCTTAACGCGTCCTGATTCAGGGAAAATCGAATTGAATCAAAAGGATGTTACGACACTTCCTCCGCAAGCAAGAGGGACCGGATTTGTGTTTCAGAATTATTCCCTTTTCAAACATATGACAGTTGCGGAGAATATTGAATTCGGATTGAAGATTAGGAAGGCATCTTCTTCAGATCGCCGGCGGCGTCGCGATGAATTGCTAGACCTTGTCGGATTAGGCGGACTCGGTAACCGTTTTGCGCATCAATTGTCCGGCGGACAACAACAGCGTGTTGCACTGGCGCGGGCTCTTGCCTATCAACCTTCAGTTCTTCTTTTGGATGAACCTTTTGGAGCACTCGATGTCAAAATCAGAGGGCAACTTCGGAGAACCTTAAAAGACATTCAAAGAAGGCTCAAAGTCACCACAATTCTTGTAACTCATGATCAAGAAGAAGCCTTTGAGCTGGCGGATCGGATTGGTGTTATTGATCGCGGTAACTTAATTGAAGTCGATAAGCCTGAATCGTTGTATCACACTCCCCGAACCGAATTTGCAGCTCATTTTATCGGTGGAAAGAATGTCTTAATCGGACGTGTCGATGGAGGGGCCATTCAACTTGGCGCGACTAAATTGCCTGTTCCTGCCGATCTTGCAGAACAGCTTACACGCGTCAGAATTTTGTTCAGACCGGAAACCGTTTTGCTTCAAACAGAACCGTTTACTACCAACGGCGATGTATATGTACTTGGAAAAGGGAAAGTGATCGAGAGGATGTTTGTAGGCTCTTTTCAGCGCATTCGACTTGAGGTTGAACGTCCACGCGGAATCAGACCCTATGCGCAGGATTTCGGAGAACGTACAATGCAAATTGAAGCATTGCAGCCTAGCGAACAAAATGGAAATCGTTTCAACCCCGGAGATCAACTCTGGATTGGATTCAAGCAATATCATGTTCTTGAAACGTTCTGGCCGAAATTACTTTTATGTACGGATGAAACGCATGCAACTCAGGCTGTTCCAGATTTTGGATTGTATATTGCCGAGAAGGCAGGAAGTCGTGCGACATTGCTGTGTGTAACTGACTCCAGTGATGAAGTCGCGTCCACACGCGCTAGATTAGAAAAAGTACGGCAAGCCTGGTTGGAGAGAGTTCCAGAGTTGGATGTTCGAGTCCGAAAAGGTTCTACGAAAGAAGAAATCTTTTTTGAAACTCAAGAAGGCCATTATGAATTTGTAGTTGTTGGAAAAAAGAAACGTCCCATCAAAGGAATGACGGCTCTAGGAACAACTGTGCGTATGATCTTGAATCAAGGTGTTCCTGTTGTGATCGTTCAAAAGCCTACAAAGGAAATAAAAAGCATGCTGATTTGTAGTGCGGTTGGTGAACCAGGTAAAGCGGACGTTCGCGTTGGAGGACGTCTTGCGCGTTTGTTAGGGGCATCAACGACAGTTCTTCATGTTAGCGATGATGAAACTGAAGATCAGCGGAACAGAACAGCTCTTCACCTGGAACAAGCTTTGTCGACTCTTGAGAGTTTCGGAGTAACGGCAACGAGTAAAATCGGAAAAGAGCCTTTTGTGGAATACATTCTAGAAGAGGCATCAACCGACGAATACGATTTGATCGTAATTGGCGCACCTGGACCGCAAACGGCTGAACGTCTGTATTGGAGTGATGCCGTCACAGAAATAGTAAACGGAACGAAGGTGACCGTATTAATCGTTCCGATGACGGAGTAAATCCAATTACCACAAAGACATTTGCGCCTTTGTGGTAAATTCCTAGACTTTTTCGGCTGGATCTTTTTGGCGCGTTTTTGTTACGCCTGTAAAAATTCCGATCCCCAACAAAATCACTACACCGACTGCAATCCACTGAGGAGCAAGTCCCAATAGAGAGGCGCCGTATGCGAGTCCTCCCACTAGCAGAATGAAACCCACGAGATATAAGCTAAAACTCATATGTAATGACCTCCACCACCTGTGATAAATAGTCTTGCTGGGAGGTTTGTCAATGGTGATTCAAATCAACTGACGGAAGAAGTCGTTGCCTTTGTCATCAATCAAAATGAAAGCAGGGAAGTTAACAACTTCGATTTTCCAGATCGCTTCCATCCCGAGTTCGGGATATTCAAGCACTTCTACTTTTGTGATGTGTTCTTGCGCAATCAGTGCAGCCGGACCGCCCACTGAGCCCAGATAGAAGCCGCCATATTTTTTGCAGGCTTCGCGAACTTCAGAACTCCGGTTACCTTTCGCAATCATGATCATCGATCCGCCTAACGATTGGAATTGATCAACATAGGAATCCATGCGCCCGGCAGTTGTTGGTCCGAATGATCCCGAAGGCATCCCTGCAGGCGTTTTCGCAGGCCCTGCATAGTAGATTGGATGATTTTTAAAATACTCAGGTAATCCTTCTCCGCGATCAATCCGCTCTTTCAGTTTTGCGTGCGCTATGTCTCGGGCAACAACAAGTGTGCCAGTCAAAGCAAGTCTTGTTGTGATCGGATGTTTCGTTAGCTCTGCAAGTATTTCTTTCATCGGAAGTGATAAATCAATCGCAACAGAATCGCTTCTGCTTTCTGCTCGCAATTCGGGTGGAATGAAACGGCCTGGATTCCGTTCTAAATCTTCAAGCCAGATTCCTTCACGATTGATTTTGGCCTTAATATTCCGGTCGGCTGAACAAGATACTCCAATTCCAACAGGGCAGGATGCTCCATGGCGTGGCAACCGGATGATCCGAACATCCAATGCAAAATATTTTCCACCAAACTGAGCACCGATTCCGGTTTGATGCGCAGATTTCAGCATCTTGTCTTCCAACTCAACATCACGAAATGCACGTCCATATTCATTTCCCGTTGCAGGCAAATGATCCAGATATCCGGCAGTAGCGAGCTTCACAGTCTTCAGACATTGTTCGGCTGAAGTGCCACCAATTACGAATGCAAGATGATAGGGCGGACATGCAGCAGTCCCAAGCGTTTTCATTTTTTCAGCCATGAACTTTTCGAGACTTTCAGGATTGAGTAGAGCTTTTGATTGTTGATACAGGAAAGTTTTGTTGGCTGAACCGCCGCCTTTTGCAACGAAAAGAAATTCATATTCCATTCCGTCTGTAGCATACAAATCGATTTGAGCCGGCAAATTTGTTCCGCTATTTTTTTCTTGATACATAGTCAGCGGAACGGATTGTGAGTACCGCAGGTTTTCTTCTTTGTAAGTTTTTTGAATCCCGCGCGAAAGAAATTCTTCATCGCGTACGCCGGTCCAAACACGTTGTCCTTTTTTACCGATGATAGTTGCGGTCCCTGTATCCTGACAAAACGGAAGAATCCCTTTCGATGAAATTTCTGCGTTCTTCAGCATCGCCATCGCAACACCACGATCATTGGCTGAAGCTTCAGGATCCTGCAAAATCGCAGCTACTTTTTCGAGATGTTTTGTCCGCAGCAGAAAAGAAATATCGCGTATCGCTTCATTTGCAAGAAGAACCAGCGCTTCAGGATCTACTTTCAATATCTCCTGATTCTCAAAAGAGTCGATCGAAACAAATTCTTTTGTGAGAAGCCGGTACTCTGTATCGTCTTTTTCTAAGGGAAATGGTTCCTGATAAACAAAGTCAGTGGCAGGCAATTTCAATAATGTTCACCGCAAAGATTGAAATTATATATCAATTGATTGAGAGTTGCCTGAAACAAAAGGCATCTCGCACACAGTAGGAGATGTGCACGAGATGCCAATCCTTCTGATTGCCGATTCTGCGCTACCGGTCTATGTATGATTGTGGTTCTATCTATAACTCCGAATACAGGATTTATTTTTTCAACTCAATGTGGGCTTTTTTGATACGCGCAGGTTTTTTAAGGCGAAATATTTTAACGAAAGTGCGAATCATGGAGCCTCCAAATATTACCTGGAACGCTCCCTCTCACAGTTAATACAGAACACTCACAAACTACTTTTATGCAAAATACTAACCATGAAATTTCGTGCTACTGATGGACGAGAAACTGGCCCGACACTGCCAGTATTTGGTAGTTTTCGAATGACAGAAAATGTCAGGCGGATTTAATCGACAACTTGGAAGGAAACGGTTTTTACTTCCGTAAGTATCGATGTTCCACCCAGACGCGATTGCAATGTAATCGTGTATGTGCCGCTTTTTGTTTGAGGATATGTAAAGATTTCACCCTGATAGGCGCCTCTGATGCCGTTGTTGTTGCCGTTTAAGACTTCGCCATACCAGGCATATGCATCAATCAGACCGCCATCCGGGCCATTGAACTCAAAACGAATGGGTATCAGATTATAACCAGGGGTCAGTCCTGTGCCGGTGTAATTTGCAAAAAGAACAATGAAGTCGCCCTTTTTGAATTTTGTTTTCATCACAAACTTGGCGCTCGGCAATCGTAATTCTGCTGTTTTTAAGGCTTTGACTGTAACCGTCCCGGGTTGTCCTGGATCAGGGCCTGTGATGCCATGTTCTGCAAATGAATCGTTGATCGCTGACACATTCTGTCCGGCATTTTGATTCTGATCAACAGTTAGCATTGAATCCCGTACGTCAAAAAAGTTCATTTCCTGCGGCAGCATCTGTACACCTTTATAAAGAACGCGTTGCGCTTGTTCTAAACCGATCCGTTTCTGCAGATCCCACCATGCTCCGCCAAAAATCAGACCCGTATGATGCGATTCTGATTGTCTGAAGGCCGGGTAAATTACATTGTTGGGATAACGATTGTTGTTTTCTAAATCTCGTCCAATGAATTTTCGATTTGATTTTAGACGCAATGCGTATTCTGCTAATTTGGAATTGCCTGTAATGGCAGAAGCCGAGACATCGCCGAACCCTTCGTGAAATGCTCCTGAATAATTATTTTCAATCGACTCAAAAAATTCAGGCTTTGCATGATCTAACACAGCATGACCATATTCGTGATAGTAAACGTCTGCATCATGTCCTAAATTTTCTAAACGATTTCCTGCACCCATAACAACCAGACCTGTTGGATATCGTTCACTTCGTCTGTAAAACGCATTATCGTAGCCGAAATCTCCGGATCTACTCATAATGTTTACAAAAACAGGCATTCTTTTGTTCAAACGATTGAACCCAAAACGCTTCCATTGATCGTGGACACGATTGATGTGGAAATATGCCATGGCTTCAGTAAAACGAGCATCCGTTATTGGATAGTTGAATTGGCGTGCGGTATCACTTGCAGTGGTATAGGCTGAAAAATCCGCAGCAGAACTGCTGCTTGGGCTGAATTGCTCAAAATTTGCGTTGTATGTTTTCACAAACTTCCCGGAAAGTGACGTTGTTGCGTCCATGTATTGAAACGTCTCAGTGCTCATGCTGGGTGTGATTACTGGATTTTCGGCGAATACGGATCCACGTCCTTCAGCATATGCAAATGTATTGTGGATGCGTAAAACAACTCGTGGATCCTCTGCATCAACGTACATAAGGCGAGATCCTTCATTTATTTCGAATGGATCAACAGCGATTTTCCATGCGGGTTTTGCAAACTTTCCCGAAGGAATGAGCACAAGAGAAGCTCTTCCAGCCGTAGCGCGGCCACCAAACAATCGTAAAGCACGGGCTTGCGCAATGGGTGCAGCAGAAATTTTTGAGGAGCGAACTTGAATTCCTGGAGAAACGGTGCTTGTTGCAGCAATCAGTTGAGCGTTGCCATCCATATGCAAATGAACCTGGGCGCCTTCAACGGGCAGTCCGGAAATAATCTGACGATAGACATATTCGATGCCTGACTCATGAATGACTTTTCGTTCGAAACGAAGATCTTCTGCGTGTTCAGCTCCAAATAAGCCATAGTAAGTTTCTATCAGTGCTTGGGGATCTGCCTTTCGGACCGCAGACCTGGCACTCGTCGCGTAAAGTGTCCGGAGTAATCCTGAGCCGCGAAAGGAAGCACGCCAATCCTTGCCTTCTTTTGACTGAAAGTCCCGCCAAAGGGAATCAGGCTTTAAAGGCGCGCCGTTCAGGAGGGTCCAGGTGGTAAAAATGAATGCAAAAATGATCGAGATCCTTCTCATGTAAAGTCTCCCCGGGCTGTAACCCTTTTACCTGAATATGGAAACTGACGTCGAAACATTTCAGATCACCTGGAAGCAGCCGCTCCGGACCGAAATAGTACTATTAATATAGTACTATATATTGAGTGCATTTACCTTCGATAGAGCAACTACTTGGGTAGCATGACTTTATAGCTACGAACGAAGGATGAATGTCGACACCCTACGTAGAGTTTTTACGACACATTGTCGCTAACTTTTTCTATACCTGTCAGCTTCAGGGAAAACATTCTTATAGGTGTATGCAGGCGAGAAGCCTGATGGAGGTTCCATGATGTTGACACAAAATCCGGTTTTCTCAGGAGTCGGGCATCCAAAGATGCGCCAGGTGTATACGATCTGCCTCCGTTGTCGTTCCACGATTTTTTGGAATGCTATCGGGAATCCACGGATCACACGATTCGGAGATGAAAATCTGTTAGTTTGTTTAAAAGAAGGGTGTAGCCTCGTGATTCAAGAAGTCGGAAAAAATTCGGAAAATGAATCGCCCGTTTTAATGACTTCAGCGGAGCCGGCTCATTGTTAACAGTAATTTATGACAAAGAGTTGTCCTTATCACAAAAACTTAAAAACATAAGCCAGGGCATTTGAGGGGAAATGCTCTGGCTGTATTCTTCAACTTGCCAAAGGAAATCGTTCTTGAGCTCGCGCATATCTGTATGCAGTGAAGGCCGAAATCACATGGCAAACCCATCCTAACATTCCGCCGGTACCAATCCAGAATCCGGGCGTGATGATTAACCAGAACAAAGCTCTTAATATTTTGCCATTGTAGAGCTGTCCGACTCCGGGGATGAAAAAACTCAGAACTGCGGCTACGCCAGGTTTATCCATATACACACCTCCAGCGATTAACTACAACAATAATTACGCAAAATAGTTTCAAATAGTTCGATGGTCAGCGTGATCCTTTCCGAAAGATCTACCGTCTAAGTAGTTGTTTCGGGTTGGTCTTAGACCCGCCCCTATAATCAATTGAGGAAGGAAAAAATGAAAATATTGAGTTTTCTTGGTATGGCATTGTTGTCTTTTGTTGCTGCGGCTGCTGAAAAGGAAATCACTTTGCAGGAAATAATCGAAAACCATACGAAGGCATCCGGTGGAAAAGAAGCAATCGAAAAAGTAAAGTCGGCAGAAATAAAACTTCAAATCATCGAACCAAAATTTACCGTAACAGGAACCTATGTAGCCGATCGCAATCGTCGCATGCGCATCGATATTTACAATGAAGGGAAATGGGTTTTTGGTGAAGGTCATAATGGCAAGACGGGTTGGCAGCGTAAGACTGAAACCGGACCAGGTGAAGAATCAAGCAAGGAAGGTTCGGCTGCACTGTGGCACGGAACAGTCTTGCCAGGAAAGCTCTACGGTTTGCATGAAATGGAATCGATTGGGAATAAAGTAACTTTGGAAGGTAGGGAAAAACTGGACAACATAAATTACTATCTCCTCAAACTCACTCTGAGTGATGGTTTTCAGAAGTTTTACTACATTCATCCCGAAAATTGGAGAATTGAACGCAGCCGGGATTATAAAGCGCTCCATCCAGATATGGATCCTACAAAGAGATGGGCTGAATCCCGCAACTTCGATTTTCGTATGCAGGATGGAGTTTTGCGCTCATTCCGTTCGGAAGAATACGATCTGAAGACCGGGGAAAAAGTTCAAACCACTATAATTGAAGCATTCAAGACAAATCCGGAGATCGACCCCAAAAGTTTTGAGAGGTAAAGATTGAACCGCTAAGACACAAAGCCGCTTGACGGAATTCATTGGCGTACTTAAACTTTTCTTGAAATGCTTCATCAACTATGAACCGTTTTAGCTGCATTCTACTTGCTAGTCTGACTCTTGTTCTGGCTGTTTTGCCCTATTCACACCTGGACTCACAGTCATCAGAACCCGATTCCATCAACGAAAGCATTAGTGTCGATCTTGTCGATTTGTACATAAGTGCAGTCGATAAAAAAGGCAAATATATTCCTGACCTTAAGGCGGAAGACTTAACTGTTCGGGAGAATGGTGTCGTTCAAAAGATCACACATTTCGAAAGCTTTGCTGGTTTGGATCATAAAATTCCAATGACTTTAAGCCTGGTTCTTGATAGCAGCGCTAGCATGGACGAAGACATCGAAGACATTAAGAAGCTGGATATGGCTCGCGATGCCGGCTTGTTGCTTGTGAACGAACTTGGGACTTTCGATCGCATGCAGCTTGTTACATTCCACGAAACTCCAACAGCTTCACCATTTATGGCTGATCGGAGTGAATTATCGAAACTTCTTCATGGAGTGCGAATTCACTTCAGACATACTGCTTTATTTGACGCAATCGATTTTGCAATTGACGGTTTGAATAAAGAATCTGGAAGAAAGGTGTTGGTGATTTGTTCGGATGGTCAAGACAACCTGAGCCGCAAGAAAATGAGAAATGTTTTGGAAAAAGCTGTCGGTTCATCGGACTTGACTATAGTCGTGCTGGGGACAATTACGTATAGCTATGGATATAACTGGTACGGTGCCAGTCGCAAGGCCCACGAAGGAAAAGATAATATGCAACTCCTCGCAGATTCAACTGGCGGATACGCTTTCTTTCCGGAGAATCGGAAACAAATCGGGCAGGTACAAGAATTGATCAGGAGTTTTGTTCGAAGTCAATATTCACTCGCATATCGTTCCAGCAATCCAGCAGCAGATGGTGCGTGGCGTCAGATCAAAATTAGCTGCAAACGCAAAGGTATCGATCTCCGTTACCGCGAAGGCTACTTCGCCCGCTGAATCGGTTTTCAACACTAAGGCACAAAGAAGCAAAAGGGTAACCAAAAAGATTTACCACAGAGTCACGGAGAGCACGGAGCTAACTCCGTGGGATTGGATCGTTGTCGATTTTCCGGAAAGGCTGAGAATAGAGCCCAAAACAAAACTTTCTTAATTAAGAATAACTGAATTTCTGAAACCATTCAGATTTTGTTTTGGGCTCTATTCTCAGCCTCGTTCGCTACGCGAACGAAATCGACAACGATCCAATACTCCGTGACTCCGTGGTGAATTATTTCCAAAAACGCTAGTGTCTTAGTGTCTTCGTGTTGAAATACAATTGTTCCTGTGGAACGCATTGCTCGATATCAAATCCTCCGCAAAATAGCATCCGGTGGAATGGGCGATGTCTATGAAGCGCTCGATCCACAATTGGATCGTAGAGTTGCCTTAAAAGTTTTGCCCGCTGAAATTGCCAAAGATCCGGGACGTCTCCAACGTTTTCTCCGAGAAGCTCGGGCTGCTTCAAGTTTGGCTCATCCTTCAGTCATTCAAATTCATGAAATCGCTCAAGAGGGCGAAATCCATTTCATTTCGATGGAATACGTTGAAGGAGAAACACTGGAATCGCGATTAACGCATGGAAAATTAGGAATTGATGAAAGTTTGCAAATTGCTTTGCATGTTGCGGAAGCGCTTCAAGCCGCGCATGACCGTGGCATTGTGCATCGCGATATCAAACCATCGAATGTAATGCTGACACCCTCAGGCCAGGTAAAGATTTTGGATTTTGGACTTGCGAAAGTTCAGACAGCAGAAGCGGTTCCGCCTTCTGAAGTTCCGACACGAACAAGCAGTGGAATGATTTTGGGTACGCCGCATTACATGAGTCCGGAACAAACACTTGGAAAAGATTTGGATCACCGTTCCGATATTTTTAGTTTCGGAGTCATGCTTTATGAAATGGTTTCAGGACGGCGTCCGTTTTCAGGCGAAGATTTCAAGGCTGTCCTTGGGCAAATCTTGTATCGTGATCCGGAACCAATTCAATCGTTGAGGTCTGATCTTCCTGCGGACCTGGTACAAATCATTTCGCAGTGTCTAAAAAAAGAAGTTACTGAACGCTATCAAAACATGAAAGAGATTATTCACGATTTGCAGTCGGTTAAGAATCAGCTTGCAGGAGATTCCGCTGGAAGTATTCATGTAGTTCGACGTCCGGAATATGACTTGCGGCGCACACCGGCAAGAGTGCTATTTGTCGTTCTGCAGTTTGTTTATGTCGCGATGTATGTTGCTGCACTGAGATGGGCGCTTCCACTGCAGTTAGGATTGCAGAATATTTTGGGAGCTCAAGTTGGGGAGATCGTTGCGTGGATCCTTTTGATTACAGCACCAATTGGAATGGCTGTCCGGTTATATTTGATCAGTTCTGTTTTGCTTGATCATGTTTCAACCGGCGTGCGATATCGGCAAGCATTTCCTGTGTTTTTTATTTTGGATGCGATCTGGGCAATCTCACCACTTAGCCTTTCTCTAAAGTGGGGAGAGCTTTTGCCATTTGCATTTATTGCGCCTCTCGCATTTAGCCCATTTTCGCAGCGAACTTTGATCAGGAGCGCTTATGATCTTCATTCTTCTCGCCGCATACTGACTCAACCTCCGCAGTTTTAAGAAGAGAAGCCTATCCCTAGACGGTTTAAGAATTTCAGAAGCAAATTTTCTTTGCCTCCGCGATCTGTAGTCCGCAACGCATTTGTTACAGCATTGACTGCAAATTTCCGAAATGGTTCCGGTGGATAGGGCATCGGTTTGTTCCGAACGATTGCAAGATGGAGTAAGTCACTGTTTTTTCCCAATGCTGTGTGCGCGAGAATTTTGCCCGCTAATCGCGTGCTTCCGATTCCATGACCCGTATAACCGAGCGCATATAACGTGCGTCCGTGATGAAGATTTCCGAAAAACGGAGTCAAACGTGTTGTTGAAGCAATCGGACCACCCCACGCGAACTCAAATTTTAACTCACGGATTTGGGGGAAATGGTTCACAAAACTTTCCTTGAGCGCGTTGTAGTGCGCCTCGGAATGATCACATGAAGCATCAACCCGGTTAGGCGAATAATATTGTGCTTCGCTAGTACCCCAAACAATACGATTGTCACGGGTCAAGCGGTAATAATTGAAAAAAGTCCGAGCATCGGTGACTCCTTGCCGATTTTTCCATCCGATCGATTTCATTTGCGAATCGGTCAACCGTTCACTGACAATAATGTAGTCGTACAAAGGAATGAAGCGATGAAGCAACTGAGGCGCGACAAAATGTGAATAGGAATCGGTGGCCAGAATGACTTTGTCTGCTTCAATTTGTCCTTTCTCAGTTTCAATGATGCCTGCATCCAGTTTGTTGACTGAAGACTGTTCAAAAATTCGGACGCCACGTTGTTGTGCAACATGCTTCAGGCCGTTGATGAGTTTCATTGGATTCAAAACTCCGCCGCCTGAAGATGCGATCCCTCCTAAATACAACGGACTCTGAATTTCAGATTGCGTTTCTTGAGCGTTTAGAAGTGTATAGTGGTTGATTCCAAGTTTTGCAGCAGCATCGATTGCGCGCTTGCATTCTTCGACTTGATTTTGAGTTAATGCAACAAGAAGGCGCCCTGTTGGTTCGTAATCGCAATCTAATTGTTCCTGGAAAAAATCCTGCATTTCTTTTACATTTTGTTGACCCAAAATTGCGAGTTGTTTGGCTTCCTCGTGCCCAAAGTGGATGATCGCAAGTTCATGAGAATGATCGATCGTTGTGCCAAGAATACCGGCGTTGCGTCCGCTTCCTCCGTATCCCGCAACTTGTTTTTCTACGATCGCAACATCGATCGATGGATCTAATTCTTTCAAGAACAACGACGTCCAAAGTCCTGTAAATCCAGCACCTATGATTCCAACATCGACTTTGATAGTTTCTTGCAAAGACGGCAAACTTGAGGTGGGGGCAGTCGCCATCCAGTAACATGCTTTTTCGATCGGTAACATCATTAACCCAACAAAGCGAACCAGAATACGCTGGAAAAAAGGAAAGAAGCGCTTGCGAAAAATCCGCCCAGGATCGCTGTGCTTCGCGCATGAGGATTGTAAAGAAACAGAGCTGCGCAAGCTACAGCAAACATACAACCGCCATACGTAGGAATGACCCACAGCGGTGTATTGGAAAGCATGACGCCATGCGGCGTGTAGTACCAGGCACGCGCAGGTGCTGCGAATTGCTCATACCATGGTGGAAGTAACATTCCAAAAAAAGTTGGAATTGCGATTGCAATCCAGACAGGGTACCGATCGGTGAGTCTTAATGCGAGATAACCAAATTGAACAACTGTGATCCACCAACCAACCGGCATATAAGATGGAGAGGCGACAATCCGAAATCCAAAATAATCGAGATAGACCAAGGAGCGGAAATATTCAACATGAATCCAATCTGCCCAGAGTTCTCCAACTCCGGCGATCAATCCAAAAATTAATAGCCATCCTAATCGTGGACTTTTCGTTCGGACGCAAGCAAGAATCAGAATTGCAATGATGATAAACGCTGAGATGCCAATCGGCAGGGGATTGTGCACCAATGCGGCCGAAGCGACTCCAATGAAAGACAAAATTACGGATGCAACGACCCAACGATCTACAGTATTGAGTGCCATGGATGTTTGAAAAGTCTATCATGCGACTTCTTTTATTCAGCTTCCAGATCATGCTTCAATTTGGCGAGTAGTTTTACCGCTGATACTGCATATTGATTGATCCACCGGTCGTAAATATCTTTGATTGGAACAACATTCAAATAGTTCCAACGGAATCGTCCTTCTCTTTTCACAGTGATTAATCCGGCTTTTTCAAGAACTCCAAGATGTTGCATCACTGTACAACGATCCAGTTTCTTGAAATGAGCGCATATTTCACCGGTCGTTCTCCGGTTGTCTTTCAGGAGATCGAGAATTTCCCGACGGCGATGGTCGGCAAGCGCCTTAAAAAGCAGATCATCTTTATTGATTCTTGACATGTTATAATATTATAACATATTATACACGTATACGGAGGAAAATGCTATGGATCTTCGATTTAAAGTTCAGTCAAAAATTCAAAAACCGGTGAGCGAAGTCTTTGATGCAGTTTACAATCCTAAAAAATTAAGTGGTTATTTTACAACTGCTGGTGCCAGCGCTCCATTGGACGAAGGCAAAACAGTGATGTGGGAGTTCGCAGACTATCCTGGAGCATTCCCGGTTCATGTCAAACAAGTCGTTGCCAACAAGCTGATTGTCTTTCAGTGGCAAGCTTACGAAAGCGACAAAGATCCTTATGACACAACGGTTGAAATGCAGTTTGAAGCGATCGATCCTAATTCGACTCTAGTGACGATTTCCGAATCCGGATGGAAAGAAACTCAGGAAGGATTGGAAAGCTCTTACGGAAACTGCCAGGGATGGATGCAGATGAGTTGCTCACTGAAGGCATACATCGAATACGGAATCAATTTGCGGAAAGGAATGTTCTGAGCTAGCTCGGTGTTCTCCGTGACTCCGTGGTTTTCCCTATGGCTTGACTGATACGTAGCTTTCTGTTTTATTCGGATCATGCAAGAACAAAGTGTTTCCGATTTGACAGCACAACTTACGTACGGAACCTGGCGTTATCAGAAAAACTGGAAGCCACTTCATGTTGTCGATGCAGAAGGTTGTTTCTTCACCGATGCAAGCGGCAAAAAGTATCTGGATTTTTCATCTCAGTTAATGTGTGTGCAACTGGGCCATAAAAATCCTGCAGTGATAAAGGCGATACAGGAGCAAGCACAACAGCTGGCTTATGTATCGCCTGGTTTTGCAACGACCGTACGCGCCGAGCTGAGCAATTTGCTTTTAGAAGTTCTGCCACGCGGGCTGCAAAAATTCTTTTTTACATGTTCAGGAACGGAAGCAAATGAAGCTGCTTTCAAAATTGCGCGAATGTACACAGGCCGTTCGAAGATTATTTCGCGTTATCGTTCCTATCATGGCTCCACTGCAGGTTCCGTTGCGGCGACAGGAGATCCGACGACGATGGTCAGCTGAACCAGCAAGTAAAATTCACAATGTGATTTTCGCTCCTGAAGTGTACTGCTATCGCTGTCCGATTAAGCACACATATCCACAATGCGGTGTTGCTTGCGTTGAATACATCGATCATATGATCGAAAACGAAGGGGACGTTGCTGCTGTAATTGTGGAACCTGTCGTTGGAACGAATGGCGTGATCGTTCCTCCGCCGGAGTATATGCCAAGGCTTCGCGAAATTTGCAACAAGCATGATGTTTTGTTGATTGCAGATGAAGTGATGTCAGGCTGGGGTCGTACAGGAAAATGGTTCGCGATGGATCATTGGAATGTTGTGCCAGATATTCTTACGACCGCCAAAGGAATTACGTCTGCGTATATTCCATTGGGTCTTTGCGCAACAACGCAAAAGATTGCAGATCACTTTGCTGATCACTATTTCGCGCATGGACATACATATGAAGCGCATCCGCTGACGCTGGCTGCCGGTGTTGCATCGGTTCGTGAATATCACCGGCTAAATCTGATTCAACGATCGCAGGAAATGGGAAATTATTTAGGTGAACGTTTGCAAGCAATGAAAGCGCGGCATCCTTCAGTGGGTGAAGTTCGCGGTCTTGGTTTGTTTTGGGCCGTTGATCTTGCGAAGAATCAAAAGACCCGCGAACAATTCAATACATTCAAGGACAAAGTAACGAATCAACCGCTAGTTGTGGATCGTGTTACTGCTGAAATGATGAAGAATGGGGTGTACGCGCTTGGATGGGTGAATCATATTGTGATTGCGCCTCCATTGATTATTTCTCGCGAAGAGCTGGACTCCGGAATCGATGCATTGGATTCTGCATTGCGGATCGCTGATGAGCAAGTTATTACTTAACGTATGCTGCTAAAAAACTTCATCAACGGTCAATGGGTGGAATCCTCTTCGCCGATGCAGATGCCTGATTTGAATCCTGCGAATGTGCGCGAAATTTTGTGCCGGTCTCCGTTGTCCGCAGCGACAGAAGCGCGGGCCGCTGTTGAAGCAGCGAAAGAAGCATTTCCATCGTGGAGTCACACGCCGGCGCCTGTTCGCGGCAAAATATTATTCCGTGCGCTCGAACTGATGCGATCCAGACTCGAAGAGCTTGCAGCGACACTCACACGCGAAGAAGGGAAGACGATCGCTGATTCGCGGGGTGAAGTTCAACGTTCAATCAACATCCTTGAATTTACTGCAGGTGAAGGAAGACGCCTGGGTGGTGTCACAATTCCTTCTGAGCTTCCGAACAACTTCATTTATACATTGCGCCAACCGGTTGGCGTTGTTGCGCTGATCACACCATGGAATTTCCCAATAGCAATTCCCGTTTGGAAAATTGCACCCGCACTTGTTTCAGGAAATACAGTTGTATTTAAGCCTGCGGAGTTGACTCCGCTTTGCGCTGTGCGTCTTGTTGAAATTTTCGAAGAAGCCGGAGTGCCTCCGGGAGTATTGAATCTTGTGCTTGGAAGCGGGAATGTAGTGGGTGAGGAACTTGTGAATCATCCTGACGTTCGCGCAGTTTCCTTTACGGGTTCAAATCAAGTTGGTTTTAGCATTTATGAAAAAGGATCGCGGCGCGGAATTCGTGTTCAATGCGAAATGGGTGGAAAGAATCCTGTTATCGTTCTGGATGACGCCGATCTTGCGCTTGCTGCGGAAGGTGTATCGCAAGGTGGATTTGGATCGACAGGTCAGCGATGCACAGCATCAAGCCGTGTCGTCGTTCAAGAAGCCGTTGCTGATCAATTTCTTGAGATGTTGACGGCACGAATGGGACGTATTCGCGTCGGAGATGGTTTGGATCCGCAAACAAATATGGGTCCACTTGTTGACGAATCGCAGTTGCAAACCGTGATGAATTATCTTCAGATCGGTGAATCGGAAGGAGCAAAATTAGTCTGTGGCGGAAATCGTTTATCCAATTCTCCTTACGAACATGGTTATTTTGTAGAGCCCACCTTGTTTGATCATGTTGATCCGAAAATGAGAATTGCACAGGAAGAAATATTTGGTCCAGTCGTCAGCGTAATCCGTGCAAAAACTTTTGAAGAATGTATTGAGTTAGCGAATTCGGTTGAATTTGGACTGTCAGCTTCGCTATACTCCAGCGACATCAATCGTTGTTTGAAATTCGTTGAACTTGCTGAGGTGGGCAAAGTTCACATTAATTCACCTACAATTGGCGGGGAAGCGCAGGCGCCGTTCGGTGGAACCAAAGCTACGGGGATTGGACCTCGAGAAATGGGGACGGAAGTTTTTGAATTTTATACGGAAACAAAAACCGTATATATGGATTTTACAGGCCGTAAACGAGAATCCAGTCTATATTAGACCAAACATATTTATAAGAGAGTTCACGCACGTGGAGGTGCAAAGTGGATTCCAATGTCAACATTTTGCTGACATTCTTGTTCGTCGTAGTCGCATTAACGGTAATTCTTTTGCGTCGCAAGAAGCGTTCAGAAACTTTTAGGCTGCGGCGGCTTTCAAATGAACAACATCGATTGCTTGCCGAACGGTGGCGTTCTCTTCAAGCTCTATTTGTGGATCAACCTTCCCGGGCGGTAATGGAAGCGGATCATGTGGTGAGAGATGCCATGAATGCTTGCGGCCTTCCAGTCGGCAATCTTGAACAGCGCGCGGCGGATATTCCGGTCGATCACCAGAGAGTCGTCGAAAACTATCGTGCGGCGGATCCTATTGTGCAACGCAATTCGCGTGGTGAAGCAACCATCGAAGACCTTCGTAAGGTGATGGTTTATTTCCGCGAACTTTTCGAAGATTTGCTGGGAGATCAAAAGCGAACGCAACCGCAGTAGGGGCGCTAGGTATGATCACCTATCATTGTGGTAGTGGCGGCCCTTGTGGCCGCCCTTCGAATTCTGTATGACGAACAAACAGGCGATTACAAAGGTCGCCTAACTAGGAGCAACCTTAACCTATGCTATGGATGACGTTGTTGTGTATTCTGTTTGCCAGTGTTTCTTTGGCCGAGACTGTCCGTTACATTCCTAAACACGAAGAGCTCAAATATACTTTTGCCGCGCACAAACCGGTGATGAATCTGAAGCCGGGCACAATTCTCGAATCATGGACCGAGGATTGTTATGATGGCGCCGTCAAAAAACCGACCGATCTCCCATCACAAGTTGCTCCCATTGGTCATGACAATCCACAAACAGGTCCATTCTATATAGAAGGAGCAAAACCAGGCGATACTCTTGCTGTTCACATTATCGATTTGCAGCCGGCTCGCGATCATGCAATCAGCAGTGCGTATCCTGGATTCGGAGCATTGAGTGGAACCGACTACACTGCGATTCTGAATCCAAATCTTCCTGAAAAGGTTTGGTGGTATACGGTTGATAAGCAAAAGCGGACGGCTACTACAAAATTAGGAAGCCGGACTTTTGAAATCCCCATTAATCCGTTCCTGGGCTGCATTGCAACAGCACCACAACGTGGAGAAGCACGCTGGACCGTCACTCCGGAAGCTTATGGCGGCAATATGGACGCCTATCAGATTCGCAACGGTGCCACTGTTTATTTGCCTGTGAATGTTGATGGAGCGCTTCTTCATTTTGGTGATGGACATCTCGCGCAAGGTGAAGGCGAAATTATCGGCACCGCACTCGAAGCCGCTCTAAACGTGAAACTGAAAATCGATTTGATTAAAGGCAAAACGATCGCATGGCCGCGTATCGAAAATGATGACTACATCATGACGACAGGTTCGTATCGCCCACTGGAAGATGCTTTTCGCATTGCTTACAAAGAATTGGTTTTATGGCTTGTGGATGAATACGGTTTCGAAATGATGGATGCGTATCAGCTTTGTTCACAAGCAGGTGAAGTGGACGTCGTGCAGGTTGTTGATCCGAATTACACAGTCGTTGCAAAAATTGCAAAAAAATTCCTCCCAAGAATGAAGGCATTAAATGGCATGCATGATTCGATGAAGGAGAAATAATCGGTGAAATATCGAAGGATGCCCATTGAAATTGAATCACCGGAAGAAATGGGCTATGACAAAATTGATTGTAATTTAACGGAAAGCTCATTCTCCGATGCATTTTTGAATGATCTGAACTTCAATTTCAATGAACTCGCGCTTTGCTATGGCAGTCATACAGGCAAGAATGAACTCCGTGAATTGCTTGCTTCTGAGTATTCGCATCTCAAATCGAAGGATTTCCTCATAACTGCAGGCGCAGCCACAGCCCTCTTTATCATTTCAACTTCGCTTCTGAAATCAGGCGACAGGCTGATTGTTGCGCGGCCTAACTACGCAACAAATATCGAAACACCTCGCGCGATCGGTGCAGAAATTGACTTTTTGGATCTGAAATTTGAAGAAGGATTCAAAATAAATCTCGATAGGCTTGCAGCAATGATATCTCCGCAGACAAAACTGGTCAGCATCACCTATCCGCATAATCCTACCGGAAGCACATTAAGTCTCCGTGAACTTCAACAGATTCTGGATTTGATCGAATCACGCGGCGTTCTTTTATTGTTTGATGAAACCTATCGTGAAATGTCGTTTCAAGAAATTTTACCTTCAGCTGCCGAGCTTTCTTTGAATGCAATCGGTGTATCTTCACTTTCTAAAACCTACGGACTTCCAGGCATTCGCATCGGTTGGATTGCATGCCGCAATCCTAAACTCATGGAAACATTTTTAGCAGCAAAAGAACAGATCATGATCTGCAACTCCGTTGTGGATGAAGAGATTGCATTTCAATTCTTGAAGCGCAAAAAAGAGCGATTAGCAGAAATCACGCAGAAAATCCGAACGCATTTTGAAATTATGAAAGATTGGATGCAGACTGAGCAGAATCTGGAATGGATAGAACCTTCGGGCGGAGTTGTTTGTTTTCCAAGAATTGCAGATAAAAGCGGAATCAATGTTGAGCGGTTTTACAAGACTCTAAACGAAAAGTACAAAACATTTGTCGGGCCGGGGCATTGGTTTGAAATGGATCGCCGTTACATGCGGATCGGTTATGGTTGGCCAAAAACAGAGGAACTTCGTAGAGGTTTACAAAATATTTCTGCCAGCTTGAGAGAGGCCACCTAATCAGGAAGTTTTTCAGTCAGATCGTTCAGCGGTGGTTTATGGTCTTCGCCATAAATTTCAAAATAGACTCTATCTCCAACTGCCTCAGCCACACCCGATTTTTCAATCGTCTCACGATACGATTCATAGCAGCTTAATGCTGCTTTTAATACTTCTTTGTCTTTGTCGTTTAAAGATACTTCACAATCAATCAAATGTGGTTCACTTTGTTTCATGAGAAAAGTGCCTTTTTGCATCGGTTCAGTAACTTTGTTCGGAAGCGTTATAAACGCAAGCCGTTTGAGGTAGCTGGCTCCCTCATCTTTGAGCTCAAGGAACACACGTTTCACAATGGCGTGGGTTACAAGATGATCGTGAAAGCCGCTGACTCCATGAACTGGATAAGTCACGATTAACTGCGGTCGGATTTTATCAATGTGTTTGACGATTTCCTGTTCTATTTTTCGCGGATCCATTTCACACAAACCGCTGTCAGGCAAATCAAGGACAGTCATCCCTGTAAGTTGTAATACTTTTTCGACTTTCAACATTTCCTTGTATCGGATTTCACCCATTTCGCTTACAGTAAGACCTAGCGTGTGGCGAACTTTCGTTGCACCTCCACGAGTCAGAGTTAGCAAATAAACTTCATGACTTTGATCGATTTGTTTTTTGATTACAGGGGCAGGTCCGAATGATTCGTCATCCGGATGAGGAAATATGTATAGTATTCGCATGATTCTTATTAAGTGTAATATGAAAACGGAGCGCGGACATCCTTGTCCGCATTTCGGGCCGCAGGCTTCTAGCCTGCTGAACTCGAGGATTAATGGATTAATGGATAACTGGATAATCTCATGATAAACAAGCGTTCATTTGCTCTTCTCTTTCTCCTTCTTAGTCTCACAAGTCTTCTCTCCGCAGCAGCACTTTCCGACTCGCAGCTGGAAGAATTCCGCAAATTTGCGGTTCAACAAATGAAACAGGATCAGGTTCCTGGCATGACAATCGGTTTTATGCGTTGGGGAGATGGCGATGAGTCTGTCTGGGTGGAGGCATTCGGATATTCAGATCTTGAGAATCAAATTCCAGCAAAGCCTGAATCCGCATATCGTCTTGGATCAGTCAGCAAACCAATGACAGCCATTGCAGTTTTACAGCTAGCCGAGAAAGGCAAGCTTGATCTTGATGCGGAAGTTCAAACGTACGTTCCGTATTTTCCAAAAAAGAAATGGCCTGTAACAGTGCGGCAGCTTCTAGCCCATATTGGTGGAATCAGTCATTACAAAAACTACGATACAGAAGGCCGAATTAAGGAACACAAAACAACGCGTGAAGCGATCGCAATTTTTGAGAATTTTGATCTGATTGCTGAGCCTGGTACGAAATATTCATATACAAGCTACGGCTACAACTTGCTTGGCGCAGTTGTCGAAGGCGCATCAGGAATGTCATTCGGTGAATACATGACGAAGAACGTTTGGGGTCCAATAGCGACGCAAAATACGCGTATGGATGATCCTTCCGATTTAATTCCTAATCGTGTCCGTGGTTACCGGATCCTGAATGGTGAAATCAAAAATTCAGAATTTGTTGATATCAGCAGTCGTTTAGGTGCAGGTGGAAAGCGTTCTACAGTTCCTGATTTATTGAAGTTTGCTAAGGGGATTGTTGAAGGCAAGCTGCTTTCATCAAAGAGCCTGGATCTGGTTTATACATCTCTGGCTACAAAGGATGGGCATTATGTTGACTATAGCGCGGGCTGGGGAACTCGTCCGGTTAACGGTCATTTCACGTTAAGACATTCAGGATCTCAGCAAGAAACTTCAACAGTTTTGTTTTGCTTTCCTGCAATGAAACTTGCAATCGCTTGTGCAATCAATCAAGAAGATGGCAGCGCTTCCGTGTTTGCCAACAGATTGTACGAAATTTTGATGGACGAAAGATATGGTTTGAGTGCCTACGTCAAAGAACAACAAAATGTTTATCAAGCAATGAGTGCAGTTTTTTCTTCAGGCCTTGCTTATTTTGAGCGATACGATAAGGCAGTAACAAAAGACCAGAAAGAATTGGGAAAAGCGTTCGAATATTTTGAACGCTCGATACAAAAAGAAAATGAGAAATTAGTAAAAGATGGTGCTCATCCAGCTGCGGACCAACCCTACACGAAAGTTGGTTCGTATATGGCAGAGATGTTGATGGAGAAAAAAGGAACCGAAGATCTGAAGGCATATCACTCATCCGGTGCTATTTCATTTTTTAATGACTACTTGAGTTTGTGTAAACAAAAGAAGATTTCAGCATGCGGCTTTGATAGCACATTCAATCGAACCGTGTCCCAGTGGAATGAATCGTGGAAAAAAACAAATGCAGATCAAATCTACTGGTTGAGGATTAACTCCGATTCAAACCTGGATGAGGTTGATTCGCTGCTTCGTAAAACATTTTCGAATGAAGCGGTATATCCCGATTTTAGCCGCGAGTTCAGCGATCTTACGTGGGATCTTTTATTGAAAGGTGACAATAAGAAAAGTCTTCAGGCAGGCGAGCTTGGCGTGCAACTGTATCCCGAGTCTGCGCGTCAGCTTTCGATTTATGGGATTTCACTTGTGGCAGTTTCCGATAAGGCGCGTGGAATTGAATACTTGAAGAAAGCTTATCGATTGGATTCGGAGAGTCCCGCTGAGCCGGATTGGATCAGCGATTTTGCCGAAGAAATGGCCAATGCAGGAAAGACAAATGAAGCATTTAAGATCATGGAAGCAGCGGTAGAAATTCACCCGGAGAACGCACCACTTCTCAGCGATATGGGTGAAGTCTATCTTGCCATGGAGAACAAAACTAAGGCTGAGGAATATTTTGAGAAGGCGCTGAAAATAGATCCGACACTGACTCGTGCAAAAACAATGCTTCAGAGATTAAAACCTTGAATAAGTAGGAGCGGGTCTAAGACCCGCCGGAAAATGAATTCAGTTGTGTAGCCACCTGATCAATTTGTTCTGCAGTGTTGTATAGATGAGGCGCTATCCGCAAATTACCGCGTCGGAAGGCAATGTAAATGTTGTTTGCTTTCAGCATTTCATAAATGCGTGCATTCTGAGTTCTATCGTGCAATGAAAAAACAACAAGAGTCGAACGTGAAGGTCCTTCTTCAGGACTGATCAAATAGAATTTCTTTTTATCCAGTTGACTGATCAACCTCGAAACCATTGATTGATCATACGCCTCGATATTTTCAAGCCCGTTATCTAAAAGGTATTCCAGCGAAGCAGTCCAGGGCACAAAGTTAAAAAAGTTTGCTGTGCCGAAAATGTCATACGTTCGGGCTCCATGTTTTTTAATGACAGGAGGTTCATCCGAATCGGCTCCAAGTTCTGCTGCTGTTTGCATACTCAGCCAGTAGGCTTGATTGTAGCGGATTGAATCAAGAAGCTCGGGCTGCATCCAGCAGAATCCTGTACCATATGGCCCACACAGATATTTGAATCCCACGCATGTGATTGCATCAACAGGCAACTTCGATAGGTCCAAAACACGCGCGCCGAGACCTTGCGAGCAATTCATTACAAAACGGACATTCCGTTTTCGGCAAAACTCTCCAATGGCTGTTGCATCGATGGCTGTACCTGTAAATGAGTGAACCCATGTGCAACAAAATAATTTTGTATTCGGTGTGAATGCTTCATTCAATTCTTCAATGGTTACACTTTTAATAAAGCGCACTCTGACTCCGCGATCTGATAATCCCAGCCAGGGAAGAATGTCGCTTGGAAAATCGCCTTTCAACACGACAACTTCATCTCCATCCTGCCAATTGATTCCATTTGCAATCAGATGCAATCCATAGGATGCAGAATTTCCCAAAATAATTTCTTCCGGCGGACGGCGTACAAGTTTGCCGATCGTTTCTTTTAAATGAATTGGAATGCGATCAAAACGTTCTTGAGTTAAATTCTGAGGAGCGACTTTCCATGAAACTGCTTCTTCTAGTTTCTTCACCGCAATTTTTGGGAGAGGCCCTTGATGTGAGCAGTTTAGCCAGATCGCTCCTTCAAAAGGTCCGAAATCGTTGGAATAATCAGACTTCAAACGTTCTCCTAAATCACATATTGATGTTATATGATCATAAAAAGATTAACCGCAGAGAACATAGAATGGAAGTACCTCTAACGCCGCTGGAATTTATTCGACGCGCTCGAAAGTTATATGCAAACAGAGAAGCGGTAGTTGATGAAGATCTGAGACTGACTTACGAGCAGTTTTTTGATCGCTGCGATCGATGGTCAGCCGCGCTGCAGAAGTTTGGAATCAAAAAAGGAGATCGGGTTGCGTATATTGCTCCGAATACTCATGCTCAGCTTGAATCCTTTTATTCCGTTCCTGCAATTGGTGCAGTTCTTGTCCCGGTAAATTATCGCCTGGTTGCAGACGATTTCTTATACCTACTGAATCACAGCGGCGCACGCATTGTTTGTGTTCATTCTTCTTATCTGGACGCAGTGGATAGTATCCGTTCTCAATTAACGACGGTTGAACGTTTTGTTGCATTGGAAGGTACGAAAGAAGGTTGGATCAATTATGAATCGGTGCTGAAAGAATCTGCCAACAAGTATGAAGCACCTCAAATTGAAGAAACCGACTTAATCACGATCAATTACACGAGCGGTACAACATCGCGTCCGAAAGGCGTGATGATTACGCATCGTAATGCGTACATGAATATCGTGGGAACCTTAATCCATTGTCACATGACATGTGCGGATCGTTATTTGTGGACCTTGCCGATGTTTCATGCGAATGGCTGGACTTTCGTTTGGACTGTCACTGCTGTAGGTGCAACACATATTTGCTTAAGAAATGTTCAGCCTGCATCCATATTTGATGCGATTCGAACCGAAGGCATCAAAATGTTTTGTGCCGCGCCTACAATCTTAATTTCCATTGCAAACGCTTCTCCGGAAGTGCGTCGCGACGCGCCTGCTGGAATCCGAATTCTCACAGCTGGTGCTCCGCCTGCGGCTGCAACGATTGAGCGCATTGAAAATGATCTTGGCTGGCAAATTATGCAGGTATATGGACTGACTGAAACTGCGCCGTTTATTACGGTTTGCGAACCGCGTCCTGAACATGCACATCTAACACGGCAAGAAAAAGCAACGATCAAAGCAAGACAGGGTGTCGAACTGATTACGTCGGGCGAACTTTCGGTTTTGGATGATGATGGCCATGAGATACCTCATGATGGTGAAACGATCGGCGAAATCGCTGTGAAAGGAAATGTTGTAATGAAGGGATATTTTCAAGATCCGGAAGCTACTTCGAAAGCGATTCGTAATGGCTGGTTTTTTAGCGGAGATGCCGCTGTCGTTCATCCAGATGGTTATGTTGAAATTCGTGACCGTTTAAAGGATGTCATTATCAGTGGAGGCGAAAATATTTCATCGGTAGAAGTAGAAGGAATGTTATTGAGGCATCCTTCGATTCAGGAAGTCGCAGTTGTTGGTTTGCCTCATGAACGCTGGGGAGAGGCGCCGCATGCATTTGTGATTCTTCGTGAAGGATCAAAAACGACAGAAGAGGAAATTATCGAATTTGCGCGCGAGAAAATGGCACATTTTAAGGCTCCGAAAGGTGTGACATTTTTAACTGAACTTCCAAAAACTGCAACCGGTAAAGTCCAAAAATATTTGCTGCGCGGAGGAAAATCCGCGATATCGAAGCAATAGTTAACATAGGGGACCGCAGGCTTCTAGCCTGCATTAGGGACCGCGGACGTCTCGTCCGCAATTTATGCAGGCATGATGCCTGCGATCCGTAATGCGGACAATGATGTCCGCGCTCCGTAATGCGGACAAGGATGTCCGCGCTCCGCACGCAAAGTGTATTTTTTTTGCATCCCAGGGCTCGTATAGCTCGTGAGGATGCAAAACCATGACGAAACCTTCAATAATTTTCCGGCCTGGCCGGAGCCTGTTCCTATCGATTTTGGCAATCTCTTTGATCGGCGCAGAGAGCGTCTATTCCCAATCTTATGGACGGATTGCCTTTTTTGCGCAGACCGCAAATACACTTCAGGAGGACGGCACTGAATCGCAATTTCAGGAGCTTGTCTCCTCGCTTTCTCTCCAGTCTGGTGAAGTCGAAAACGGCTTTGAATATGCGGCCGATTTACGCCTTGCCGGTTATCCCACGGAAGAAATCAACCGCCGTGTATCCATATATAACGCTTACGTAGGGCGAAAATTTCAAAATGGTTTCTCTGTGCGTGGCGGACAAATGTGGCTGAACGAACTGGGAGCACTCGGTTCGCTCGGAGGTGTTCTTGGACAAGTAAAAGGACGAAAAACATCCTATGGCCAATTCCGACTCGGTGGATTTGGAGGACTCGAACCCGAAAATCTTGAAGTCGGGTATGTAACCGGTATAACTAAGTTAGGTGGTTACCTGGCACTTGATGGAGAAAAAGGGCGAAGTCACGTGCTGGGTTATGTCAACGTTCGGAATAACGGACAAATGGAACGTTCGACTTTTATTCTTACGAATTTTGTTCCGATCGGGTCCGACTTCTTTCTATATCAGGCCGCCGAGTTTGATACGTTCGGGGTTGATAGGGAAAGTTTGGGAATGAATTACTTCTTCGCGAATGCCAGATATACAGTGCTTAAGAAACTTGAATTTCAGGGCGCGTTTCATCATGGACGTTCAATCGATTTTCGGAATTTAACTTTGGATCAAATCAATGGACGTCCGATCAGCGATAAAGATGCACGCGGATTTCTGTTTGATTCAACCGAAGGACGTCTCACTTATCTGGCGGCAAGAGGATTGCGTTTGTATGCCGGATATGGAGTCGATCGCAGCAACGAAGGGGAAGATCTTGCTGACCGCCTGACTGGCGGATTTTTTTCAGGCGATTTATTCCGCAGCGGAGTTGATGCGCAGGTTTCTATATCAAGAAGAAAACGAAATGATGGCTCAGCCTACAATTCCTGGAATGCTTCCATTGGAAGGATGATTGGTTCAAAAGTTTATTTAAGCGGTGAATACAATTCCTCTCTTTCAATCTTGAGATTTGAAGGAGAGGAAGACGTCATTGTTGAAGAACGTCCTTCATCGCAACGTTACTCAATCTCTTCAATGTTCTACGTGACACGAACGTTCACCGTATTGCTCACCGGAGAATTCACAGAAACTGATTCAGCCCAAGAAAATAGAATCCTGGGCGGAATTACATATCGCTTCTAATTGTTTCGGTGGTGCAATCATGGACAATTTATACACGATTCTTTTAGCAATTATTTTGATGGTCTCTTCCATGCTGCCACGGTTTTTGAAATACCGAGCAGCAGAGAAGCAAACCCGGCGCAAGCTTGAAAAAACAGCCGGTACTGAGATGAACGTACCGTTGAGTATGCATCCTCATATCGATGCGTTACAGTGCATTGGCTGTGGAGCTTGCGTCCGGGCTTGTCCAGAAGATGGTGTACTGGGTCTCGTTTCAGGAAAAGCTACGCTTGTACATGCAGCAAAATGTGTTGGGCATGGGTTGTGTGCAGAGCAGTGCCCGGTAGAGGCAATCAAGCTTCAACTCGGTACGCCAGGACGCAGCGCGAACCTGCCGATTCTAAATGAAGATCTTGAAACGAATGTGCCAGGGATTTTTATTGCAGGCGAATTAGGCGGTCTTGGTTTAATTCGAAATGCAATTCGTCAAGGGATTCAAGTCGTTGATCATATATCCAATCGCGAACGTGCATCAGGAGAAGTATTGGATGTCGCAATTGTTGGAGCAGGACCAGCAGGGCTTTCTGCCGGACTTGCTTCGATGAAACATGGTTTGCGATATGCGGTGTTAGAACAAGGCGACAAAGGGGGGACGATCCTTCAATATCCAAGACGAAAAATCGTGATGACCCAACCTGCTGATCTTCCAATATATGGACGCATCAAATTATCAGAGGTACCCAAGGAATCGCTGCTGGATCTGTGGGACAAAATCATTGAGAAAACTGGATTAGAAATTCGTACGAATGAAAAAGTGAATGAAATACAGCGCACAGATTCCGCATTTCAGCTCATAACTTCTAAAGGTGAATATCGCGCAAAGCATATTGTGCTTGCTCTTGGACGAAGAGGTACGCCGCGCAAACTTGGAGTCGCTGGCGAAGAACTTTCGAAAGTTTGTTACAGGTTAATTGAAGCAGAATCTTACAAAGGTTGTAAGGTTTTGGTTGTTGGTGGAGGTGATTCTGCGGTGGAGGCAGCGATTGCTCTTTCTTCACAGCCCGGGACATTTGTCACGCTTTCGTATCGGAAAGGGGAATTTACCCGGATCAAGGATCGAAATGAAACACATATTCATGAAGCGGTTCGCAAAGGAGTCGTCCGGCTCGTTTTTAATTCAAACGTACAGGAAATACGTGAGCAATCAATTCTTTTGGAGACCGAAAGTGGAGTTGAAGAAATCGAAAATGAAGCAGTATTTATTTTTGCCGGTGGCGAATTGCCATATGATTTTCTGAAGAAAGCTGGCGTTGAATTACAACCACAGGCTGTATGAATTTAAGGGAGCGCGGACGTCCTCGTCCGCATAAGGGACCGCAGGCGTCGCCTGCAATGAAATTGAGAAATAATTATGCAAGGACAATCACCAAAGATTCGCGGTACTGTCACTTCACTATTTCCTCATTACACTTGGCACCCTTTTTGCCAGCGCTTATCGTATTG
>CAVZQN010000001.1:0-739791 GCA_963777505.1 uncultured bacterium | reverse complement strand
TACTTGCATTTCCGGAAACTGGAACTCTGCATGTGGAACGGCTCGCGAGCGTTCTAAGTGGTACCGATCCTGGAAATTTCCCGGATGAAATGCCGGCATTTGTTACGGAACACCAATCCAGGAAAATTGCATGGTGCGTTGATGAATTAATTGATGGCAGGCAAATTTTATTGAAGCCATTAGGCGAACCATTGAATCTTATATCCTGTTATAGCGGCACAACACTTTTGGGGAAAGGTGAAATTGTGCCCGTACTGGATATGGAAGAACTGTATAGAGATACAAAGAATTAGAATTGTCCTGGCGCTCGTAGCGTCATGGCGGTTGAGTAAGGGGGGGAAGGAAACGTGGAAACAATTAGCCAAGAACAGGCTATTCTGCTTAAAGAATTAGCAAAAGCCGGTTCAGAGTATGCATCAGCTGCTTTATCACAACTTCTAAACAAAAAGGTTTTTCTTGAAAATACTTGTGTGGAATGGAAACCTTTTTCCAGTCAATTTGTGCTGGATGAACCTGAAAAAAGAAAAACAATTTTGAATTTTCGTTTTACTAGAGGCGCGAAAGGGACGATCTTCATCATCTTTTCAGATGAGGATGCTAAAAAGGTCACGAGTCACGTTCTGGTAGGAAATGAATCTGACGAATTTGAAGCTTCCGCATTAAAGGAAATTGGCAATATTCTGGCAGGTGCTTACCTGAACGCCATCGGTAAGATAACTGGTAAAATCTTCATTCCATCAGCGCCGGGATTATTTCATCACAAATGGAATACTGCTATAAAGTCACTGCTGGATGATGCTTCGATTGAGCACAAGAAAGTGCTGGTCATGCGTTCTGAATTCATGATTGATGGCAGCGCCAGATGCCAATTTTGCTTGATTGCTGATGTGGAATTGCTCGAAATTTTATTGAATCGTTAATGTTAGTAGGGGCGGCCCTTGTGGCTGCCCGCCCGGCAGTGTCCGAACCATAAAAGCGGCCGCAAGCGGCCGCCCCTTACCAGCAAACATCGTGGTATTCTAAATCCATGGATGAAAGTGTTTCTGAATTGTGTCCAATTTGTGCGGATACAGGTTGGGAAGTAGTCTCCGAAGGGGGAATTTCCCGCGCTCGCCGCTGCCAGTGTTCCATGAGCGCGGACACCGAAAAGTTGTTTACATCCGCTAAAATTCCGCCGCGTTATGCTGCCTGCGATTTTGAAACGTATATCCCACAATCATTTAATCAGGGCAAGATCAAAAATCTTATGATGAACTATGCTCAGGATTATCCATTGCTCGATGAAGAAACATTTCGGGAGAGAAGCCTTTTATTTACGGGTGGCGCAGGACGAGGAAAAACTCATCTTGGCGTTGCTGTCTTAAAAGCGTTATTGAAAAAAGGTGTTCCTTCGCAGTTTGTGGATTTTCATGAGCTTTTGTCCGAGATCCGAAGTAGTTACGATGAAATTGCCCAGACTTCCGAGTACGAAATTCTACATCCGATTCTAAATGTTGAAGTCTTAATGCTGGATGATCTTGGTTCGATCCGGATGACCGACTGGATGCAAGATACTGTATTTCATATTATTAACCTTCGATACAACCACCGGAGACCATTGATCGTCACATCGAATCTGGGAATGGAAGGTTCACGAGCTTCGGCTCAGGAAACTTTACAGGACCGGTTGGGTTATCGGGTTGTTTCGCGTCTTTATGAAATGTGTACTACCTTGGAATTGGATGGCCCTGATTTTCGAAAAGATGTGCGAAAAGCCGGCGGGGACTTCTTGCGTAGTAAAAAAGAAGGCCAGGCTTAATCGCAACTCACCAACTACAGAATGATTAGAAAAATTTGGATCGCTTTATTGACGTTCCTTATATGTGTTCCGTTAGTTAGTACGGAACCGAAGGGCAGAGTCTTAATCGACAAAGAAATCGCAGTGTTGAGAAATGATATTACAAAATTCCATTTTCTCGTCCACGAAAACCAGAAAATGCAGTTTAAAGGTAGTTTTCGTACTTCAGGCGGATATAACGATGACATTAATCTGTATGTACTCACTCAACAGAATTATGTGCGGTGGTATAGCAAATATGATTGTGAATATGCCTTGAGGATAAACAAGAAAAAGGAAGCCAGCTTTACAGTCGATGCCTTGCCTGAAGAAACATATTATTTTGTATTTGAAAATTTCTTTTCAACCATAAGCAACAAGAAGGTAAAAGTTAAACTGGAACTCGTACCCGCCAAGAAATAACCTGCTGCCGACTCTGCGTCTCTGCGGTAAATAAATTCCATGGTATATTTCGACCAAACAAACCGGGAGTGTGATAAATGAAAAAGGCGATTCCTATATTTTTGGTTTTACTTTCATGTGCGATTCTTATAAACACAGCAACCGCTGACGATTTCAAAGATGCAGTTCAAGCTGCTGCAAAAGATTTTTCAGCAGCGGTTAAGGCCAAGGACGATGCCAAGCTGGCAGCCATGTATGCTGAAGATGCAATGGCTTTACCGCCTAATTCCGACTTGATTAAAGGCAGAGCTGCGATTCAAACTTTTTGGAAAGGGTTCATGGATGCTGGAATGAACTTGACCTTAGAAATAGTGGATACCGAAACTGAAGATGATTTCGGAGTCGAAGTAGGCAAATTTACAGTTACTGATCCATCGGGGAAAACCGTAGATCACGGCAAGTATGTTGTAGTTTGGAAAGAAGTAAATGGCGACTGGAAACTTTATCGTGACATCTGGAATACCAGCATGCCCGCAGCGCCCGCGAAATAGACAGCAGCAAATATAAATAGTGCGGCTGCGATCCGTAACTCTAATTGGATTTCAGCCGCGCTGAGTTTTCTTTTCTTTTGCCCGGATCTTTTCTTCCGCCACAAATTGTGAAAAGCGGATCAAATTGGCCGCTGGAGATTTCACCAATCCTCTTTGACCTGGCTCAGCGGTGGTAGGTTCCTTCTTTTCAATCTGTTCTTTGAGAAACTGAACCATCTCATTGATCTGCGATTGCATGTCACGCATTTTTTCGCGCAAGTTCAAGATGATTTCTACGCCTGCAAGATTAACACCCATATCGCGGCTTAAATTTAAGATCAGTTCTAAGCGCTCTAAATCCTTTTCTGAATAAAGCCGTGTATTTCCATCAGAACGTGCCGGCTTCAGTAATCCTTCTCTTTCGTATAGTCGCAGCGTTTGTTGATGGATGTTATACATCTTTGCGACTACACCAATTGCAAAAAATTTCTCGTCCTTTTTTCTGCTCATACTCGATTCCTCAACAACTCTTCTCTCGGATTGGACGGATTTAGTTTCTCCAACTCTCTTAAAAGTTCTTTACTTCGTTCGTCGCGTACAGGCGGAACAATGACTTTGACTTCCACTAATTGATCTCCGCGAGAACGTCCACGAAGGGAAGTCGCCCCCTTTTCGCGCAAACGAAAAACCTGTCCGCTTTGTGTGCCTGGTGGTATTTTCATATTTGAACTTCCTTCAACTGTGGGAACCTCAATGCGAGCGCCTAATGCAGCTTCTGTTAATGTCACAGGCACAGTGACTTTAATGTTGTCACCTTCTCTAACAAAAACCGGATGAGTCGCGACATTTACAGTTAGGTAAATGTCACCTGGCGGACCGCCATTGTAACCACCATGTCCCTTTCCGGCAACTCGAACTTTCGATCCGCTATCAACACCCGCTGGAATGTTTACACGGATTGTTTCTTCTTTTGGAATCACTCCACGACCGGCGCATCCGCTGCAGGGTGAATGTAACACACCTTCACCGTTGCAAACGTTACAAAGCGAAGAAAAACGCATGTATCCGCGAGCGCGATTTACCTGACCGGAACCCTTACATTCGGGACATTCTGTTGCTTTTGAACTCGGTGAATATCCATGACCATTACAAACGGTACAGGTCAAATTGCGATTGATGTGAATTTCAGGTGTGATTCCGCGAATTGCATCCATGAAACTGATGTTAATTGGATAAATGAGATCCTGTCCTTTTTCGGGAGCCCGTCTTTCTTCGTACGTAGGGCGAGATTTGCGGCCGCCACGAATCGATCCGAAAAGATCAGAAAAAATATCACCGAATGAACTACCTCCGACATTATTAAAATCGAATCCGTTAAAATCAAAATTTACGGATCCACCCGGACCGGGAGGCTGCTGACCTTCTCCAAAAATTGATCCATATTGATCGTATTGAGCTCGTTTCTTTGAATCCGAAAGAATAGAGTAAGCATGCGAAAGTTTTTTAAATTGATCTTCCGCTTTTTTGTCCCCTGGGTTTAAATCGGGATGATATTTACGGGCCAGCTTCTTATACGCTTTCTTAATTTCTTCCTGCGTTGCTTTTTTGGTTACGCCAAGAAGCTGATACAGATCTTCTTTTGCCATCAGAGTCTCCCGAATTTTTGCGAAGTAACAGGGCGGATCTTAGACCCGCCCCATACAAAAATTATTTGCCTTTATTTACGTCTTCATATTCGGCATCAATGACGCCATCAGAGCTATCACCAGATGACGGCGGCGGAGGCTGTTCTCCTGCTGGTTCCTGCGTTTGTTGCTGAGCCCCTGCATTTTTGTACATTTCTTCAGCGATCTTGTGAGAAGCGCGAGTCAATTCATCAAGTTTAGTTTGAATCTCCTCGCGATTTCCGGATTCTACCGCTTTCTTGCATGCTTCAATTGCAGCTTCAATGTTTTTTACTTCTGATTCTGGAAGCTTTTCCTTGTTTTCTTTCAAAAGTTTTTCGGTATTGTAGATCATTGAATCTGCGCGATTACGAATTTCGATCTCTTCTTTTTTCTTGCGATCATCATCGGAATGAGATTCTGCATCTTTAAGCATTTTATCGACTTCATCTTTGCTTAAACCGCTTGAAGAGGTAATCGTAATCTTTTGTTCTTTTGAAGTTCCTAAATCTTTTGCAGAAACGTTCACAATTCCGTTCGCATCGATGTCGAATGTAACTTCAACTTGTGGCACACCACGCGGCGCAGCCGGAATTCCTACAAGATTAAATCTTCCCAATGTGCGGTTGTCGTACGACATTTCGCGTTCGCCCTGAAGTACGTGAATTTCAACTTCTGTCTGACTATCTGCGGCGGTTGTGAAAATTTCGCTCTTGCGTGTTGGAATCGTTGTGTTTCGCGGAATCAATTTGGTTGTAACATGACCCAGAGTTTCAATTCCCAGAGACAATGGAGTTACATCAAGTAAAAGGATGTCTTTCACTTCTCCGCTGAGAACACCTGCCTGTACTGCAGCGCCTACGGCAACAACTTCATCGGGATTTACACCGCGATGTGGTTCGCGTGCGAACAATTCTTTAACAATCGCCTGAACTCGTGGAATACGAGTCGAACCTCCAACAAGAATGACCTCATCGATTTCAGAAGCACTCAGACCCGCATCAGTAATCGCTTGTTTGCAGGGTCCAACAGCTCGCTGTAAAACATCTTCCATCAAACTTTCAAGCTTCGCGCGTGTGAGTTTCATTAACAAATGCTTCGGTCCTGAAGCATCAGCGGTAATAAAAGGAAGATTGATATCCGTTTCAAGAACTGTTGAAAGTTCCATTTTGGCTTTTTCAGCAGCTTCTTTTAATCTCTGCAATGCCATCCGGTCTTTGCTCAGATCAATTCCTTGATCCTTTTTATATTCATCAATAATCCAGTCGATTACACGTTGATCAATGTTGTCTCCACCAAGATGCGTATCGCCATTTGTGGATTTAACTTCGACTACGCCTTCACCAACTTCAAGAATGGAAATATCAAATGTTCCACCACCAAAATCGAAAACAGCAATTGTTTGATCTTTCTTTTTATCCATTCCATAGGCAAGCGCAGCCGCGGTTGGTTCATTCACAATTCGCATGACTTCTAAGCCAGCGACTGCTCCTGCATCTTTTGTGGCCTGGCGTTGACTGTCATTGAAGTAAGCAGGAACCGTGATAACTGCTTTGGTGACCTTTTGACCAAGATACGCTTCGGCTGCTTCTTTCAGATATCTGAGGATTTGTGCCGAAATTTCGGGAGGTGGAATCTCTTTTCCAAGAATTTCAATCTTTGCATCGCCACCAGAAGATTCAACTACCTTATAAGGGACCATCTTAATTTCATCAGGAACTTCCCGGAAACGACGTCCCATAAAACGTTTAATTGAATACACTGTATTTTCGGGATTCGTGATGGCTTGCCTTTTGGCAACCTGGCCAACTAAACGGTCCCCATTCTTTGTAAATGCGACGACGGACGGGGTCGTCCGCCCACCTTCGGGATTAGGAATTACGACGGGCTGATCCCCCTCCATAACAGCAACGACGGAGTTAGTTGTTCCCAAATCGATTCCGATTATCTTACTCATTGCAGTACGCCTCCTTTTTCGCGACTATAGCGTCAGTAAAATTTCAATTCAAAATATAAAATCTTAGTCTGTCATTGTCAAGTAATTCTGATAGCAACTTATCAATCTCTCCAGGCGAGAATCTTTTTGGACAGAGGGTAATGTCAAATATATAGGAAGGAGTCGTTTGTCCTTTGTTTAGGTCGATTCGAGGACAAACCGAAAACACTAATTTTCTCGTATAAATACTCGAAAAGTAATAGAATTGAGTTACTCACCACAATCTTGGAAAAGAATTTGCTTGCTGCCAAGATGTACCTAAATTAAATGAGTAGGATGTTGTAAGAAACATCCATTGGATTGCACGTAGGAGGGTCCAATGCAAATTGTCATTGAGGTCTGCGACATCTGTGGGAAAAAGCATGGGACCATGCTCAGGAGAGACGGGATGGTTTTTGGGGATCGACAGTGTTTTCTCGATTTTTGCAACTCCGTGTGGCTCGAATGGGAAAAGGACGAATTTATAGCACGCGGGGTGCTACCGCCAAAGAAAACTGTTACATCAATGTCTGCCAAGTTTGAATCGCTAGTTGACACGACTGGAGTTCAGTTCAATGCGAAAGTAATTGGAGGCGGTTCCAAGTAATAAAAAAAATATAAAAAAATTACCATCAAAATTTCCACTATCAAAAGACCTGACAAAGGCGCGGCAAAAATCCGCGCCTTTTTATTTTGCTTTGTGACTCTGCGGTGAGTTACAAATGGTAATTTCCTTGTTATAATTCCTTCTCTTCACCTATGGCCGAACAATTATCCGAAGAACAGGTTCTTGAACAAGAAGTCCGTCGTCATATAGCAGTCACAACCTGGCCTGGTCTGGTTGGTATTCTGGACAAAGTTGTGAACTGGGGACGTCGCTCTTCTATATGGCCGCTTCAATTCGGTTTGGCTTGTTGTGCGATCGAAATGATTGCCACTGCAGCATCCCGTTTTGATATTGCTCGATTTGGTGCCGAACTTTTTCGCGCATCTCCGCGCCAGGCTGATCTGATGATTGTTTCCGGCACAGTTGTAAAACGTATGGTTCCAATGATCGTGCGTTTGTATAACCAAATGCCTGAACCGAAATATGTAATTTCAATGGGAGCTTGCGCTACAGGCGGTGGACCATTTAAAGAAGGTTACAACGTTGTCAGTGGTATCGATGAATTTCTGCCTGTTGATGTTTACATTCCAGGTTGTCCTCCTACTCCTCAAGCTTTATTAGATGGCTTAATTACGCTGCAAAAAAAGATTGATGGTGAATCAATCAGCAAAGTTCGATGGTATGACAAAGAGGCTCCTGCCGCGATGCGCTGTTCCGCTTCTTGGTCCTGATCTCGTTGACCCGCGTCAGCTTGATGAAATTCGTGATGCCTGCAAGAATCCGGAAAAGTATCAGCGTGAAATAAAGGAAATGCCGAAACGGATCGCCGCATTTCCAATCGATACTGAAGTAAAAGAAACTCCGACATCCGCTCAAGATCTTGCGCGTTCTTTAAATGAGAGTTTGAGATTAGAGAACGCTGTTCAGGCTCAAAAAGAAAATCTCGTAATAGATACGAAGCATGCACTGGATGTATTCAAGCATTTACGAGATACGCTTTCATATGATTACCTCACGAATCTCACTTCCGTCGATTACGAAGATAGCTATGAGGTTGTTTACCATCTTGTTTCCACGAAAAAAGGCGGACCAGTATTAGGTGTCAAGATCCGTGCTGATAAAGAAAATCCGAAGGTGCCATCCCTAACGCCGCTCTACCCTGGAGCAAATTTCCAGGAGCGAGAAGTCTTTGACATGATGGGGATCAACTTCGAAGGACATCCGAACTTAAAACGGATTTTGTTATGGGACGATTTTGAAGGATTTCCGCTTCGTAAAGACTGGCTTGAGCCATATTACGAAGAACCTGGGAAAATTTTTTCGACTCGATGGCGCGAAGGGTATCACAAACGTGCAGAAGAACGTGTTCCATTCCATCGCAATGTCATGTATCCGAAAGGATGGAATCCCGATGACTGGACACCATCGGGTGATGATATCGGAGTCCCTGCAAGCGCAGTATCAACTGAACAACTTGAGCCTGATCTTCTTCTTATAAATGTTGGTCCACAGCATCCAAGCACCCATGGTGTGTTCCGAATGAAACTCCTGATACAGGGCGAGCGGATTAAAGCGCTCGATCCAGTCATGGGTTATATGCACAGGAACCACGAAAAAATCGGTGAACGGAATACGTATTTGATGAACATGCCGTTTACCGACCGGCTCGATTACATCTGTTCAATGGGAAATAATTTCGGTTATTCGTTAGCTGTCGAAAAACTGATGGGCATCAAACCGCCGGAACGCGCCGAATATATTCGCGTGATCATGGCGGAATTAACGCGAGTACTGAATCATTTTTGGGCTGCTGGATTTTTGTTAAATGATTTAGGTGCATTCTTTACACCAGCACTCTACGCGATTGAGGAACGGGAATTAATTTTGGATTTATTTGAAATGGCATCCGGTTCACGGATGATGTGCAACTACTTCCGATTTGGTGGAGTTGCCGAAGATCTGCCGGAAGAATTTCTTCCGCTTGCAAGAAAACTTGTATACGAACGCATGCCTCGTGCAATCGATGAAATCGATAGCTATTTAACGAACAACGAAATTCTTTTAAATCGCTGCAGAGGAGTCGGAGTCTTAAAGGGAGCTGATGCAATTGCTTTCAGCGCATCAGGTCCTGTTCTTCGCGCCGGCGGCGTTCCGTACGATGTCAGGAAAGCAGATCCTTATTCAATTTATGACAGGTTTGATTTCAACATCGTAACGTATCCAAACGGTGATATTTATGATCGTTATATGGTTCGTATCGATGAAATGCGGGAATCGGTAAAGATTTTGAAACAAGCGCTTGAACAACTTCCCGAAGGCGATATTTTCCAGGGCAAAAAAGGTTGGCAAATTCGTGTTCCTGCCGGTGAAGCTTATGGGCGTGTTGAAAATCCGAAAGGCGAACTTGGATATTACGTAGTCAGTGATGGTGAAGCACATCCATACCGGTATCATGTTCGCGCAACAAGTTTCGTGAACCTTACACCTTTAGAACATATGTGCCGCGGCCACCTTGTGGCTGATGTAATGGCAATTCTAGGAAGCATTGATATCGTTTTGGGTGAAGTGGATCGTTAAAAATAAAAAATCAAAAATAAAAAATAAAAAATAAGAAAAGAACTCGGCGTACTCGGCGTTAAAAGAACAAATGAAATTGTACGGCTTAAACATCCTCGGTGGAATGGCAATCACGGCCAGCCATTTATTTAAAACCTATGTCGAAGATTTTCGATTTTGGTTCGGAGCAAAGGATCGCCAGAAAGTCTTTCGGAACAAACCGGAAGACATTGGATCCTTCACAGTTCAATATCCTGAAGAAAAACTGAAAATTCCTGAACGATTTCGTGTTTTGCCTGTATTAATTTACGAAGAATCGAATGGTGACGTGCGATGCACTTCCTGCGGAATTTGCGCTAAAGTTTGCCCGCCTCAATGTATATGGATGGTTCAAACACGCGGGCCAGATGGTAAGCCGAAGCCAAAGGTAACCGAGTTCTTCATTGATATGGATGTTTGCATGAACTGCGGATTTTGCTCCGAGTTCTGTCCATTTGATGCAATCAAAATGGATCATCAATTTGAATTAAGCAATTATGAGCGGCGCGATTCGCATGTGTACGATCTGCAGGATCTGCTTGTTTCAACGGAATATTATGCAAAGACCCATCCCCGTGCATGGGCTAAAGAACTAGCAGTAAAAGAGGAAGAAGAAAAGAAAAAGAAAGCGAAGGAAGTTGCTGCAGCGGCTGCCGCTAAAAAAGAAGGCTGAAGATGCAGCAAAAGCCGCAGCTGAAGCAAAAGCTGCTGAGGCCGCAGGGACTGCTCCCGCAGCAAAAGCTGCTGAGGCCGCAGGGACTGCTCCCGCAGCAAAAGCTGCTGAGGCCGCAGGGACTGCTCCCGCAGCAAAAGCTGCTGAGGCCGCAGGGACTGCTCCCGCAGCAAAAGCCTGCTGAGGCCGCAGGGACTGCTCCCGCAGCAAAAGCTGCTGAGGCCGCAGGACTGCTCCCGCAGCAAAGCTGCTGCACCTGCTGCCGCGCCTGAAGCGCCAAAAGCACCTGCCCCAACAGCAACGACACCTGCAGCACCAGTTCCTCCGAAACCTGCAACAGCAGACGAGGCCAAGCCTGCCGCTGCTGCGCCTGAAAAACAAGCACCAGAAAAGAAAGAGGAGCCGTCATCATGATGCGCAGTGAAGACCTCTGTTACTGCTTGGAGAGTCCATATTTGTGGTACGACAAAACTGCGGTTGCATTGATTCCGAAAGATCTTGAAAACGCTGAAAAAATTTTGAAAGAAGCACCGGACCAAAAAGATATTGAAATGCTGAACAAATCTTACCAAGCCATGTACTGTGCAACTATGGCTTTATTGCATTCAATTGGATACAAAGTTGCAGGGTTCCGCTGTCTTGTTATAGTACTGGAAGAGTATTTTGTTAAGAATGGAAAATTAGAACAGTCGCATGTGGATAACTTGATCCGCGCTCAAAAACTTTTGGGAACAGCGCAAGAAAATTATGAGGCAGCGGGTCCATATCTTCAAGCTGTTAAGGTAGCTTTAGGCAAACAATCATGAGCGGTTATCAATGGGATTACACTTTTCTCGGACTCTTCTTTCTGCTTGTTGCAGTTTTTGCATCGATGCCGATCATTGTTGCTCGAATTGTACGGCCGAAGAAACCATCCCCTGGTAAGTTAGATCCATATGAATGCGGTATGGAGAAAGTGGGTGATGCCTGGATTCAATTCAAAATTCAGTATTATCTTTACGCTCTTATTTTCATTGTCTTTGATGTTGAAGTAATTTTGATTTTCCCCTGGGCTGTTGTTTTTCAAAAACTTGGCCCAATTGCTTTTGTTGAAATGGCGATCTTTCTTGGTATTTTGTTCCTCGGTCTTGTTTACGTTTGGAAGAAGCGCGATCTGGAGTGGACGTAATGCTGGATAAAATATTTCTAACATTGCAGTCAACAATCCTTCAATTTGCTTCAAAGATTCTTGAAGGATCCTGGATCGATTTGCTTACGATGGTCATTAATATGGCTGCGATCCTGCTTTTCGCACCTGTATTGATGATGTATCTGACATTGCTGGAACGTAAAGTGATTGCACGTTTGCAGGACCGCTGGGGGCCGAATCGAGTTGGCCCTTTCGGATTGCTGCAACCCATCGCAGACGGAATCAAAATGTTTTGCAAAGAGGACATTACTCCTGCAGTCGCAGATAAAGTATTACATCGGATTGCACCGATCATGGTTGTGGTTCCTTCGCTGATGATGTTTGCCGTACTGCCTTTTGGCGCAGGGATGGTTGCAGTCGATTTGAATATCGGAGTTTTGTTTTTCATTTCTATCGCGGCTCTTGAAACTATAGCCGTCGTGATGGGCGGCTGGGGGAGTCGAAGTAAATATTCTTTGCTTGGTGGAATGCGAGCGGCTGCTCAAGCAATTTCTTACGAAGTTCCTTTAGGTTTGTCTGTGATTGCCATTGTCATGTGGACAGGCTCAATGTCAACAGTAGACATCGTTGAAAAGCAAGGCGGATTTTTAGGAATGCATTGGAATATTTTTCATTCCTGGGGGTTTCTCGGTTTTATTATTTTCTTTATCACCGGTGTTGCTGAAATTAACCGTACACCATTTGATACTCCTGAAGGTGAATCTGAGTTAGTTGCGGGTTATCACACAGAATATAGCGGAATGAAGTTTGCGCTTTTTCAGATGGCTGAATTCTTAAGCGGTTTTGCCATTGCTGCAATGACGACCACTCTGTTTTTGGGCGGATGGCAAGGTCCTTTGCTTCCACCTTGGCTGTGGTTTATGATCAAATCGCTTTCACTTTTTGTTGTTTTAATATGGTTCCGTGGGACTTTTCCTCGATTCCGAATCGATCAGGTAATGGCATTTGCGTGGAAATTCTTGCTGCCACTTGCTCTTGCAAATATTTTTGTTGTGGCAGCGGATTATTATGTGCCGGGCTTGATAGGATATGGCCTCTCCTGGATCTTGATGCTGTTGTGCGTGGTTACCGTTTGGGCAGTCAATAGCCTGCAGGTATCAAAACCTTACGTTGACGCAATTTCGCATACACCAGGTCCCGCCACTGCCGCTTAAAAATTTACCGCAGAGTCAGAAAGTAAAATCAAAATTATGAAACGTGGTTTTCTTATCTATAACCCTGGTGCGGGGCAAGGAATGAAATCGAATGCCGGTGTTAGCGATGTCATTCGAGAATTCGAAAAATATGACATCGATATCACTCCGAGTCCGACTTTCGCTGACGTCAGTATTCCTTCTATGGTACAAGAACTTCTAACCCATGAACCGGATTTACTGGTTAGTTGGGGTGGAGATGGTACGGTTCATGAAATCGTCAATGGAATGTTTGGCCAGCAAATTCCAATCGGTTTAATTCCGGGAGGAACGGCCAATCTGCTTGCAAGAGAACTCAACATCCCGCAGCCAATCAATGATGCAATTCGAATTATTGGTGAAGGGAAAACAACAGAAATTTCAATAGGAAGAGCCAATAAACGTTATTTCCTTTTAATGGTAGGAATCGGTTTTGATTCCGAAGTGATTCGGAATGTTGATTGGCATCTAAAACGCAAAGTCGGCTATTTTGCATTCGGCCTTGCTGCCTTGAAAACTGCAATGGATTACAAATATCCGAAAATTACTCTCAAGGTAAATGGTTCGGAAAAGGAATGCATTTTTGCAGTGATTTGCAACTCTCGTGAATATGCAGCTTTTTTTAGATTGGCACCTGATGCTGATATTTCGGATGAATATCTTTATATTGTGTTGTTCAAAGAAGCAGGCCTGGGCAGTTTAATCCGTTATGTTCTTTTTGCATGGCAAGCGCGGCATTTGACCTTGAAATCGGTGGAGAGTTTTAGAGTCACAACCATCGAGGCCAGCGGCGCTGGTGAAATCCCTGTTCAGGCGGATGGTGAATTAATCGGTTATTTACCGATGAAGTTTGAAATTCTCCCTCGAGCCCTGCGACTATTTTGTCCTTAATTGTACGGGCGGGTCTAAGACCCGCCCTACTTACGGTAAAATGAGCTATGACAATTAAAGCAATTGGACTTCTTTCCGGCGGTCTCGACAGCTCGATAGCGGTCCGTCTGATGCAACAACAAGATATCGAAATCAAAGCCATCAATTTTTATACAGGTTTTTGTACAACCGATTTTCGCCGTCAGGTGAATCGTAAAAAGGCAAAAGGAAAGGTTTATTACAACGAATCCCTGAAATCGGCTGCATCACTAGGAGTAGAAATCGAGTACATCGATATTTCTGCTACGTACATCCAAGATGTATTAATCAAACCGAAATACGGGTTTGGAAGTGCGATTAATCCTTGTCTTGATTGCAGAAGTTATATGTTGGCCCGTGCAAAACAAATTATGGAACAAGAGAACGCTCAATTTGTTTTCACAGGTGAAGTTCTTGGACAGCGTCCGATGTCGCAACACAAAAAGGCATTGGGCATCGTTGCAAAAGAAAGCGGCCTTGATGGACTTCTTGTGCGTCCGTTATCAGCAAGACTATTGCCTCCAACGATTCCAGAAACCAATGGATGGTTGGATCGCGAAAAACTTGGAGCCATTTCAGGACGTTCACGGCGCGAACAATATCGAATGGCTGAAGAAATGGGTGTGACTGAATATTCGCAGCCTGCCGGTGGTTGCTGCTCACTTGCAGATAAAAATTACGCGTTAAGAATGCGTGATCTTCTGGATCATATGGAGAATGGAAAAATTCCGGATTTGGATGATGTGATCCTTTTAAAAGTCGGACGCCATTTCCGTCCGATTCCGAATCTAAAAATCGTTGTCGGCCGCGATGAAGTGGAAAACAAATTCCTTGAACGTTATGCAACCGAAGGCCGTGCAATGTTATGCAGCATCGATGTAATGGGTCCTGTCACAATTGTCGAAGGAAATATCGGTGAAAATGAAATACAAATCGCTGCTGGCATTACAGCACGCTACAGTGATCTTGACGGGATGGCAACTGCTCGAGTGAAGTATGAAACCGATACAACTTCCGGAATTGTAGAAGTGCAGCCTTCAGCGGCACACGAAGTCGACTCCTGGCGCATCTGATTTTTTCGTTACTCAAAGCCTGGTCTTGAAAAAAGAAAGTTATCGTAGAATATAGTTTTGCGATTCGCGAAGAAACCTACGGAGCCACAATGAAAAAACTACTTTTGGGGATCTTTCTATGTTTGTTTTCATGCATGATCCTTTGGAGCGAAGAAGAAAAAAAGTCTGATAAGCCCGAGTTCAAACCGGAATTTCCTAAAGAAGTCAGATCGGAAACAAAACATTCTGCGACAATTGGTGGGGCTACGATTCAATACACTGCAACCGCAGGAAATATCGTATTAAAAACTGAAGAAGGAAAACCCAAAGCGAACTTTTTTTACATTGCTTATACAAAAGACGGCGTTAAGGATTCATCAACGCGACCTTTAACATTCTCATTCAATGGTGGACCTGGTTCATCATCTGTTTGGCTTCATCTTGGCATTTTTGGGCCAAAACGCGTTCGAATGAAAGACGATGGAAATCCATATCCTCCGCCGTACACTCTCGAGCCGAATGAATATTCAATTTTGGATTTAACTGATCTTGTTTTTATCGATCCCATTTCAACCGGATATAGCCGTCCGGTTCCGGGTGAAGCAGGGAAGCAATATCACGGTTACCAGGAAGACATTGAATCTGTCGGCGAATTCATGCGAATTTTTGCGACACGCGCAAAACGTTGGAGCTCTCCGAAATTTCTGGCAGGTGAAAGTTACGGTACAACACGCGCAGCTGGTTTAGTTCACTGGCTGCAGGATCGTCATGGAATGTATTTCAACGGCGTGATTCTGGTTTCTGTTGCAATCGATTTTCAAACTCTGGAATTTGAGCCAGGTAACGAGTCACCTTATATTTTCTTCCTGCCTACTTTTACAGCTACCGCCTGGTATCACAAGAAATTACCGGCAGATCTTCAGCAAGGAGATTTGAAAAAAGCAGTTGATGAATCAAAACAATTTGCGTTAACGGAATATTCATTAGCCTTACTAAAAGGGGATCAGATCAGTCAAGAAGAACGAAAAAAGATTGCACAAAAAGTAGCACGTTACACAGGCTTATCGGAAAGTTTCGTTGAAGCGAGCGATCTTCGTATCAGCGATTCTCGTTTTTTTAAGGAACTCCGCCGTTCCGAACGCATTACTGTAGGACGTCTGGATAGCCGTTTTACTGGACGTGATCGAGATGCAGCAGGCGAAGACGCAGAATACGATCCAAGTTATGCGGCGATTCAAGGAAATTTCACAGCAACTTTGAACGACTACGTTCGAACTGACTTAAAATTCGAAAACGACATCTCCTACGAAATCATTTCTGCCTTAATCGAAGATTGGAATCCGGGCCAGGCATTCCGCGATCGTTACATCAATAGTTCAGAAGGATTGAGACAAGCAATGACAATCAATCCAAACCTGAAAGTTTATGTTGCGAATGGATACTACGACCTTGCGACTCCATTTTTTGCGTCGGAGTATACATTTAATCATCTTGGTTTGGATCCTTCACTCCGGAACAATATTGAAATGCATTACTATGAAGCCGGTCACATGATGTACATTCATAAGCCATCATTGGTTCAACAGAAAAAGGATCTTCAGTCCTTTTATCAAAAAGCCCTCTCGGCGACTCCGCGGTAAAAAAGTTTGTCTCTATGCTAAAATGTCGCCTGATATGTAAGGTTCAATTCAGAAGGGAGGCATAATGCCAGGAGAACAAAGAGAATGGCTTACGACCTTGCTGCTCTGTATATTCTTGGGCGGCGTAGGGGCTCACCGTTTTTACACCGGGTATACAAAAGAAGGCGTCATCCAGTTATTGACATGCGGCGGCTGCGTCGTTTGGGTGGTGATAGACCTGATTAACATCATTACAAACAAGTTTGTCGACGCTGAAGGTCGACCTCTCCTAAAAACTTAAGTTTGCAATTTTAGGGCGGGTCAAACGGCCCGCCCCTCTCTCGTAACTCCGAGTAAACCTTTTCATCGTCTATAGCGTCTTATACCTTGAGAAGGTGATTAACCATGAGAAAAATAATTGCATTTATAGCTTCAGGAGTAATTCCTACGTTTGTTCCAGTTTGTGTTTTGCTCACCCTTCCGATTTGTATGGCCCAAAAGTATATTCCGCAGGATATGCAAAACAGCCTATCTTACGGAATCAGCTTTTTCAAATTGGTTTTGAATCCGCACGTCGAGACTCCATCCACAATAGCCCAAAAGATTGAGAGCATTCCGGTGGTTGAATCGACTGTGACTAACATGACTTTCGCTGAGGAACCTGAGTGCAATGAAATGCAACCAGAGAAAGCCGTCATTAGTCCAGTAGCGGTTGCGGTTATGAACAAAGCTGATTTCGTTCAGGTTGCAGTTGATTTACCAACAATCAACGTAGAAGTGAGAGAAGGACTTCATAGAGCTCAAAGCGAAATGAAGCAGCTTGAATTCATGCGGGATTTAAAAATTGCAGTACCTGCCGAACAATTTGAAATAGCTTTCGAACGTGCTGTACAAAACATGAAAGCGAGAGCGCATCATGTACAGCAGATCAGGAAGAACAGTCCAAAAGCCACACGAATTCACATACGAAAGAAAGCTCAAGTTCCTGCCTGAGTCTTTTTCCCAATAATAAAAAGATGTTCGTACCAGACTTCTGGACGCAGCTTTTGTAGATAAGTAAATCTTCTTGCCAGCGGTTGAATATTTTGAACATGTGATCGGAATATGTTGAAGCCGTGGCGATTCATCAGGTCAACAACTTCGCTGTGCGTATATTCGCGATTGTGACGTCCATATACGCCATTCGCAGAATACCAATCATAAATATTCTTCCCAAGCGCAATGAAGTAAAGATTTGTTAATCGTGTGGCATTGGGTGTTGAGATGACTAGAAATCCATTTGGCTTAAGAATCCTGGCCATTTCTGCAACTGCATGATCCGGGTCAAGCAAAAGGTGCTCCAGAATTTCACAAAAGATCACGCAGTCGAAACTTTCATTTTCATAAGGGAAAGGATCACGCTCAATGTTAAAGTGTGAATACTGAAACTCAATTGGATTTCCATCCAGTTCTGCAGTATGTGTTTGATGAATGCCGTTCACATCATCACCAAAAAAGTTCGCGAGATGAAGATCGAAATCAAAGCGGTGCTTCATTAGACTCGTCAGCAAATACGGATTGGAGCCCAGCTCCAGAACACTCTTGACGCCTTCTTTCTTCAGATCTGCGAGTAAATCAAGGACTACCTGTATTCTTCGCCAGCCATCCCGAGTGTACTGCTCCTGTTCATTGGTATCTCTGAACACACCTTTTAGGCTTTGGATGAGAGCCATTTCGACAGTTTCATTGCTCATAATTAGTTCAATTAGCCGGAGTTAGAACGTCTATTGTAATCTGAAAAGGAATGATAAAAGCTGTGGTACACTAATTCAACTACGAAACGGTTTTTTCTTTGGACTCTTGCAGTGGGGGGACAGTTATTAAGGCATGAGACTAAAGAATGAATTATTTACTACCTCCGAATTTTCCCAACAATCCATCAAATATCGGAGCGCGGACATCTTTGTCCGCATTACGGGCCGCAGGCATCTTGCCTGCATAAGGTGTCATGGCGTTTATTAATCGAGCAGACAAAAAAGTCACCGCCCGGATCATCTATTATGGTCCCGAACAGGCAGGAAAGAATACTTCGCTTCTTTATATTTATGATCATGTTCCGGAGAAGAATCGGGGAAAATTAGTATCCCTCGCGACAGAACAAGGATCCAAAATCAGTTTTGAATACCATCCTGATCATTTCAGTTCCTCCAACTATGATTTTGTAATTCAACTCAGCACTGTTTCCGGCCAGGTAACAAATAACCTGCTGAGACATGCGCTGGTCAACGGCGCTGATGGCTGCGTATTTCTTGCGGACATGCAACCCTCGTGTCAGTTTGCAAACTTTAAGTGCTATCAAAATCTGGAAGAAGATCTTCGTGCTTGCGGCAGAACTCTGAAAGAATTTCCAATGATTATCCAATACAACAAAATGGATCTTCCCAATATTCTGCCTGTTGGGAAAATGAATTTATTTCTGAATTCCTATAACGTGCAATTTTTTGAAACTTGCGCCACTTCTGGTTCAGGCGTTCTTGAGACTTTAGACTGTATTACCGCTCTTGTTTGGAATGATTTGAATAATAAGGGAATTTTGATCGGGGCTGCGCGTTCGATTTCAAAAAATGCAGCGTTATCAATGAATGAGCCTGGAATTTCAGTCATTGGAAGTTCAGATGAAAATTCAGCACTGACATTGTTGCAGCAAGCAAATGAAACTCAGGTTGAAGAAACCGAAGAAAGCAAGGGTCATGAATTTGAGGAGCTTGAAATCGAATATGGTTCTTCCGACCCGGACGAAATAGAAATAGACTATGGCAACTCTCCAATAGCCGCCTTTCCTTTTGAACAGAAGTTTGAATTTGAAGAGCTTCTTCAACTAGCAGACAAGATCGCTCCCAAGGCCGAACCAGAATCTGAGCATGAAACCACTCAGGAGCTTGAGGCTCAACCAGGTGAAGCAGTGCAATCTGCGGTCATGATCGAGCCGTCACCTGAACCGGTGTTTACAGACTTAGACGAGGAAGAGGTCTTTGCAGACGTTGAAGAACAGGTCATTCCCCATGAAATAGAAGAATCAGAAACGATTGTATTTGCTGATGCAGAACCTGATCGCGAACCGGCAACACCTGCGGTTCCCGATCTTGAGACATCTGCAGAACCAATGCCTACCTTCCCGGAAATACAAGAGGAACCAGCCACTTCTTCAGTTCCTGATCCTGTAACTGTGCAACCTGTCACTCAGTCATTACTTGATGTGACATCGCCCCAAACACAACCTGTCACTCAGTCATTACTTGATGTGACATCGCCCCAAATACAACCTGTCACTGATTTGCCTCCCGCAACTTCAGCAATATTTGCTGGAGATATTCGGGTTCAAGTTTTGTTTTCATATCTCGAAACGGCGATCAGCAATAAGGATTTCAACAGCGTCAAAAATATTTCCGAACAAGTCTATTCGTACTTGCTTGAGCGATTGGCCCAGAAACGCGGCGTTGCCACAATGAATGCTGATGATGCTTCAAAATGGCTTTCAGATCTTGGAATTCCAATCAGTCAACAATCACTTTATCAAAAAGCAATTCTTGACTCTTTCCGCAAATCAGAATGCTGCACTATCAGATCTTTTCTTGATCCATTATTTTCTTCTGACATTCCATACGAAGCTTCTAAGTTTTCCTGAAATTGCTGCCGCAGCGGTTGAAAAGCTCGTTTCGATTGATCGAGTCTCCAAGCGATACACACTTGGAAATCATCAGGTCCAGGCATTGAAGAATGTGACAATGGGTGTGAAGAGCGGAGAATTTCTTGCAATTGCCGGTCCTTCAGGAAGCGGAAAGACAACGCTTTTGAATTTGATCGGATGCATTGATACACCCAGCGGAGGCACAATTACGATTGAAGACCGCGTTGTAAACGGTCTTTCATCCGATGAACTTGCGGATCTAAGGGCGCGTACAATTGGATTTATTTTTCAGACTTTCAATCTGCTCCCCGTGTTGTCGGCTGCTGAAAATGTTGAATATCCACTTTTGCAAATTGATGAAATCAGCAAATTCGAAAGGAAAGAACGTGTGAATCATTGTTTAGCTGTTGTCGGTCTATCCAGTGTTGCACATCACAAACCGAATGAGTTGAGTGGCGGACAACGGCAGAGAGTCGCGATAGCACGTGCACTTGCTGTTCGTCCCAAAATTATTCTTGCTGATGAACCAACGGCGAATTTAGATCACAAAACGGGGGAAAGCATTCTTCAATTGATGAAAGAAATTAATCGTTCAGAGAAAACGACCTTTGTTTTTTCAACTCATGATCCCAGGGTTATGGAACTAGCTGATCGAGTGGTTCGAATGAATGATGGCGAAGTCATAAATTCATGAGACTAGCGCTGCTTGTAAGTGCAGTCTTATTGATCATCAGTTCCATTTGCAGCGCCGATTTCGCAGTTCAAATCGGAGCCTACGCAGAACAAGCCAACATTGATGCGGCTGTCGAACGTCTAAAGACTGCCGGATATACGACTGTACTCGAACGTTTTGTAACGAAAGAACACACTGAGCTTCAAGTTGTAATGGCGGGTCCGTATATCACTAAGAAAGAAGCCGAAAAAGCGATGATTCAATTGCGCCATATTGGAATTAAAGGTTTCGTTCGGCAATATTTTCCGCCATCAACACCTCAGGTTGAAAGCAAAAAAGTTGAGACACCACCTGCGCCTGAAGTTAAAAAACCCGAACCCCCGCAGCCCGCAGAACCTCCAACCCAAACTGCTGAGCCACCAGCCGCCGAGGCCGTACCTGCTGACCCTGTGCCCGCTGAACCGGAGCCGCCTCCTTTAGCAATGCCTGAAGAAGAACCAGCGCCAGTCATGCTTGAAGACATGCAAAGCGGATCAGGATTTCGAGTCGCCGGTTTTTTACAAAATGAAGCGGCATATACGATCGCTGATCCGGAGCATGGATCGAAGTTTAAGAATCGAGTTGAACTTGGAATCGAAGGCGACATCAGTGAAAACGTGAAGTACAAAATTTCAGGACGCGCTTATTATGATGCAATTTTTGCATTAAACGATTTCTATCCTGAAACAGTTCGTGATGATCAAGAATTTGAAGCATTGTTTCACGAAACTTATCTTGATATTTCTGCTGGTGATCTCGATTTCAGGTTTGGCCGTCAACATATTATCTGGGGTGAAGTCATCGGTTTATTTTTCGCGGATGTAGTTTCTGCAAAAGATTTGCGCGAATTCGTGTTACTTGATTTTGACTTAATTCGCATTCCACAATGGGCTGTTCGTGCTGAATATTTTAAAGATGACTTTCATGCCGAATTTATTCTTATTCCGTATATGACATATGACGAAATCGGCGTGCCTGGTAGCGAATTTTATCCATTCCCTCCACCGGCTCCGCCCGAGTTCGGCACAGTAATTCTTAATGAACGTCAACCTGACAATTCATTTGAAAATTCTGCGTATGGTGCCCGGCTCTCAATTTTAAAAGGCGGTTGGGACGTTTCTGGGTTTTATTATGGAAGCATTGATGCTACACCTTTTTTCTCAAGGTCCATTCAAAGCGGGACCGATCCTGTATTTGTCTATCAACCGGATCATGATCGGATTCAACAATTCGGCATGACAACTTCAAAGGATTTTGGCTCCTTCATATTTAAGGGGGAAGGAGTTTATACAATGGATCGCTGGTTTAATCTCGATCTGTTAAGCGATGCAGATGGTGTAGTTCAAAAAAACTTTCTCGATTACGTTCTAAGTTTGGAACGCCCGCTTCCTGAAGAATCGAAGATCAACTTCCAATTTTTTCAGCGCTGGTTTCCATCCCATGACCCAGATATGTTTTTGCGGGAATTTGAAACGGGAGTTTCATTTTATGCATCGACAAGAGCCTTTCACGAAAGCCTGGAACCGGAAGGACTCGTAATTTATAGCTTGACCCGGAATGATTCTATGGTCCGCCTTAAATTGAACTGGTACTTTCATGAGAATTGGCGCCTGACAGGTGGTGCTGATTTCCTGAGCGGTGATCCACTAGGTGTTTTTGGCAGATTCGATCAAAGTGATCGCATCTATTACGAACTCCGCTATACGTTTTAGTCCTCAAAAGTATAGGGTTCTTACTTGTAACAATCCATATGACAAATCTTCTGCAAATTCTGCTCTAATCCAGATTTTATCCAGGAAAATAATTGAATCAGCACACACTGGAGGTGCAGAATGCTCGACCTGATGTGGTTAAGAGACAATTTCTTCATACTGAACTTTCTTAATGATGAGGAAGTGTGCAAGCTCATGGAAAATGTAATCAATGCTTCAGAAGCAACGGCAATGAGCGTTGAAGACATCCTGAGATTAATTGATAAAGACGTTGAAAGTCATTTCGCGAGGGTGTAACTTCAGGCAATATATAAATCAGTTCTTATCAATTGAGTTTGTGCTTTAAAGCATCTTCTAAACCAGGGTTTTGCTGGCATTGAAACCCCGGCAACCCTGGTTTTAATTTCTAAATCCCTTTCATAATTTGCCAAAAGAAAATAGCCCCGGCGTTACGCTGGGGGCTAACAATTGATTTACTAGGCCAAATTTCTTACGGCTGAATCTTTAGGACTTCGTGAATTTTCTTCGTAATTTCTTCCAACGAAAATGGCTTCAAAACATATGGATGTGCGGGAATATTGGGTACATCACTCTTGTTAAAAGTGATGTAAATGATGCCTGGCGGATTATCTAATACGGAAAATGCGTCTGCAACCTGAGCACTCGTCATCCCGACCCTTAGCCGGGTATCGATCAGCACAATATCCGGATGTTTTTCAGTTGCAATCCGGACTGCATCGTCACCTGTTTCGGCGACGCCAAGAACCACAAGACCGGCGTTTCTCATCATATTCAAGAATTCACCAGTCATGGTTCCTATTTCTTGCACAAGTAGTACCTTGACCTCAGGCATCCTCAGGTCACCTCCACAATGATCTGGACAGATGTCTCACGATAACCATACACTCTCCTTAAAAAGATGCAATAGTACTTTAGGGTAATTAGCGAAGGGTTTTCAAATGTCAAAAACGTTAAGTAAAATAAAGACATTCCAAGGAGTTCAAGGTATGACACGATTTAGTTTTATCTTAATTTTTCTATTTGCATCTCTCTCAGCATTTGCTGATCCCAACTTTGATCAATTGAAAACTCTTGTTGGTGAATGGGAAGGTAAGACTACAGATGGAAAAGACGCATATGTGAAATATGAATTAATCTCTAACGGTACTGCACTGGAGGAAACACTCGGAATGCCTGGCGATACCGAAATGGTCAGCATTTATCACATGAATGGTCCTAAATTGATGATGACTCATTACTGTGCCATGAATAATCAACCCCGATTTGAAGGCACAGTCTCAGGGAATTCCTACAAGTTTAGCTATCTTGATGCAACCAACTTGACCGACACAAAAGCACCGCATATTAAAGGTCTCGTACTCACGATCAAAGATGCCGATCACATGAGCCAGGCGTGGACAACAAGCGATCCGACCATGGACAAAGGAATGACCGTTGAGTTTACCAGAAAGAAATAACACCATTGTAAATATAATGATGTAAGATAATTTCAATCTGTGGGAGTGGGGGAGTTAATCGTAAGTGATTTCTTTGTGTAAGGGGAAATGTATTCAAACAGCGTTCTAAAAAGACTTTTCGATGTAATATTATCGCTTCTTGGACTCGTGTTTGCTTTGCCGTTAATAATCGTTTGTGCAATTGCAATCAGACTGGAATCAAAGGGTTCACCATTTTACAAACAGCTCAGAGCTGGAAAGAATAAAATCCCGTTTGAGGTTTATAAGTTGAGGACGATGATCCAGAATGCGGACAAAGTTGGGCCGATTCTAACTCAAGAAAATGATCCCAGGGTTACTAAAGTCGGTTGGTTTTTGCGAAGGACAGCTCTGGATGAACTACCGCAAATCTTTAATGTCTTAAATGGCGAAATGAGTCTGGTTGGCCCTCGACCTGAAGTTGTTGAGATCGTAGAAGAATACGATGACTACCAGTTACAAGTATTGAAATATAGGCCCGGCCTGACAGGTTTTGTTCAAGTCAACGGAAGGGCAGCTCTCCCGATTCCTGAAAAACTCCGAATGGATGTTGAGTATTACGAAGATGCAACCTTCTGGTCTGATTTTAAAATTATTTTGAAGACTCCCTGGATATTAATTACAAACGAAGGGAACGTGATGTAGGAGCGCAATATGTTGTGGAAGATTCTCATCATCGCAGGATTACTCATCATAACTGTGTCTTTTTCGACAGGAGAAGAAAAGAAAATGCCTGCAATTCAGTATCGTCTTTTGATTCATGGCGGAACGATCTCAGAGGCTCTACCGGCTGAAGAAGAAAAGGAAATTCGGGCAGCGTTAACGGAAGCATTACTGGCAGGCAAAAAGATTCTGTCATCAGGTGGAAAAAGCCTGGACGCTGTTGAAGCAGTTGTACGGATCCTTGAAGATTCGCCATGGTTTAACGCAGGTAAAGGTGCAGTCTTTACGGCTGAGGGCACGAATGAGCTCGATGCATCCATTATGGATGGTTCAAATCTGAAAGCTGGCTCCGTAGCTGGTGTCAAACGAATTAAGAATCCGATCAGTCTTGCGCGGCTCGTGATGGAAAAATCAAAGCACGTCATGATGGCTCGCGATGGTGCTGAAGCATTTGCAAAAGAGCAAGGAATAGAATTTGTAGATCCTAAATATTTTTTCACACAAAAACGCTGGGATGCTTTACAAAAGGAAAAGAAAAACGAAATACAAAGCAAACCGCATGGAACTGTCGGCGCAGTTGCGCTTGATCTTTCCGGCAATCTTGCTGCGGCAACATCTACCGGCGGTACAACGAACAAACGATTTGGACGCATCGGAGATTCGCCGATCATTGGTGCCGGGACATACGCCAATAATAAAACGGTTGCTGTATCAGCAACAGGTACCGGCGAATACTTTATCCGGCTAGCTGCGGCGCATGAAATTTCAGCACAGATGGAATATGCAGGCAAAAGCGTCGTTCAGGCTGCGGAAACTGTCGTGTTGAAAATGCTGGCTGATCTTGGTGGTGATGGCGGAGTCATTGCGCTTGATTCCAAAGGGAATATGGCTACACCTTTTGTGAATGTTGATAGCGTCAAACGTGGCTATCTGAACGATGCCGGCGAACCCGTAGTGTTTGTCTACGCTGACCGCTAGACCTTTGAGTCTTTGCGGTTAAAGACTTCCGTGCGTGTCTTTGCCGCCCATTACGGTTAACATTACTTTCGTTTTCAGAATTCTTTCAACAGGCGGCTCCAGAATATTTTCTGACAACACGACAAAGTCAGCAAATTTTCCAGGCGCTAGAATCCCTTTCACTTTTTCATCGTAACTAGCGTACGCCGAATCTACGGTGAAATGCCGCAAGGCTGCTTCCACTGAAATGCGATGTTCCGGAAAATAACCTTTTGCTGGAGTTCCTTCTGGCGTTGTACGTGATGCTGCACAATAAATTCCACGAAGAACTTCCATCGAAAAAACAGGCCAGTCACTTCCAAACGCCTGTACAGCACCTGCATCATCAAAAATCTTAAAGGCATTCGCATGAGAAGCACGCGCCGGACCGAGTAATGGGGCGTAATTCTCAAGCGTTGTCTTATCGGGATTTGCAAACAGTGCTTGTGTGGATGCAATCACATTCAGCTGCTTAAATCTTGGTACGTCACTCAATCGCGGTACTTCAACGTGTTCGATGCGATGACGGCGATCTTTCGGTGGATTGGTTTTGGAAACGTGTTCATATGCATCGAGAGCCATTGCAATTGCTTTATCACCGATTGCATGAAGAAAAATCTGAAACCCTTCACGATCGTATTGAACAGCCGCTCTGTTCAGATCTTCTTGATTCCACATCGCGATTCCGTTTTTGCCTGTTGTGTAAGGCTCAAACATTGCGGCGGTTTGCGCATCGACAACGCCATCCAGCATCCCTTTTGAAGCGCCAAACTTGATCATTTTTTCTGGATATTTTTTGCTGAATGAACGGAAGTAAGTGAAATCCTCCGCGGTTGCATCTTTCTTAAATGGAGTAGCAAAGTAAAATCGCACTTTTAATCCATTTTCTTTTAGAACACGATCGTAAGCGGGCAAATTATCCTTACTAAACGACGCATTTTGTACGGAAGTGAGTCCGTATGATGCAGCTTGATCGAGCAAACGTTTTAATGAGTGATACTTTTCCTCATCGCTGGCAGGAGGAATGAGGGCATCGACAAGATCCATTGCGGATTCTTGCAATTCACCAGTAGGTTCTCCCTTTTCATCATGAATGATACGTCCATGTTCTGGATCGGGCGTCTTCGCAGTAATTTTTGCAAGTTCTAGCGCTTTACTGTTCAGAATTGCCATGTGGCCGTCTCGTTCTTCCAAAACGATAGGGCGATCCGAAATGGCTTCATCCAGATAACGTTTATGCGGATGCTGATTCGGAAACGATGCATAGCCCCAGCCCCGGCCCAGGATCCATTGAGAATCTTTGTGCGTTTCTGCGAATTCGCGGAGCCGCTTCTGAATTGTTTTCAGATCATCAGATTCTTCAAGCATGACCTGGTCGCGCACTAGAAAATGTAAATGAGCATCGTTGAATCCGGGCACAACCAGCTTTCCGCCTAAATTAATTACTTTTGTCTCATCTCCCTTGAGTTGCATTACACTTTCGTTCGATCCAACCGCTGAAAGAAGATCATCTTTGATTGCCAGAGCTTGAGCCCACGGATTTTTGGGATCACCGGTCCAGATCTTTCCATCCGTGAAAATGCGATCGGCTTTTGGTTGTATCGGTTCCTTGCTGTATGCAGGAAGAAGGAGGATCAAAATGAGAAAAATGGCGTGCGCGGTTGTTTTTAGCATATGTGTATTGTAACTCAATGTCTTGCGCGTTAAGATGTGTGAAGGGGAGAATGATTCAGAGCAAATCTGCAAAACGTCAAATATTTCTCGCCGTTTTAATTCTGCTATCCGCAGCCTTCTCACATGCTGCCAGTGTGGATGAAATAAAAGCACGGAAGAAGTTGATTGTCTTGTCGCATCCAGATCCACTCGCGTTTGTTTATCAAACTGGACCGGGAAAATATGACGGACTCGATATCGCAATCATGAAAACTCTAGCCAATAGTCTGGGTGTCGGACTTGAAGTTAAACCTCTTGAGAATTTCAAGGACTTAATTCCGGCGCTTCTGAATGGCGAAGGAGATGTGATTGCAAGTTCAGTAACGATCACCCAAGAGCGTGAAAAAATTGTCAGCTTTTCCGATCCATACTTCCCGGTAGTAATGATGATTGTCGTGCGAAAAGAGAGTTCGATTGCGAAAGAACAAGATCTTGAAGGCAAGAAATGTTCTTTGACGCTGGGCACAATTATGGAAGAGCGGATGAAGTCCGTAAAAAACGTTCAATTGATTGATGCTGAAGATACAACGGCTCAGTTTCAGGCGGTCACTGAAAGGAAAGCGGATTTCGGTATTTTCGATTCATCTGCAGTCATTGGCAATATCGACAAGTATCCGGATCTAAAAATGGCATTTCATTTTCCTGAACATTTTGACTATGGTTTTGCCGTTCAACAAAATAGCGACCTGCGGAATGCAATCAATGCGCATCTCAAACAGATGAATGAAACGGGATCACTTCGTACAATGATTCGCCGATATCTGGGTGAACGGGCCTTCGAAATGCTCGAACTGATCAAGCAATAAATTCACCCTTTCGGTTCTCAAAAATTCCCGCTTGCGACATTTGAATCGCATGTTTCGTCGACAACTTGTAAAACCACTTAAAACAAACCTTAGGAGAAAATTATGAAAAGAAACATTTTGGCAGTTGGTGTTTCTATTCTATGTATCTTTGGAATCGTATTTGTTGCTGATGCTCAGTTTCGTGGTATCACCGTACCTCCCAGCGGAGACAATCAGCGAGCGACCGTTACCCAACATATAGGTCTCGTACAAATTTCAATTGATTACAGCAGTCCTGATGTTCATGCACCCGATGGAACGGATCGTCGCGGCAAGGTCTGGGGTACTCTTGTCCCTTATGGAATGGCGAATCTTGGTTTTGGCACCTGCGGCGACCAATGTCCGTGGCGTGGCGGTGCAAATGAAAATACAGTTTTCAAAACTTCACATGACATTAAAGTGCAAGGTCAGCTATTAAAAGCTGGCGCATATGGTTTGCATTTTCTTCCAGATCAAAATGAATGGACTATTATTTTCTCCAATAATTCCACAGCCTGGGGAAGTTTTACTTACAAAGTCGCAGAAGATGCGCTTCGCGTAAAAGCAAAACCAGAAAAAAGTGAATACCACGAATGGCTGACGTATGAATTCACGGATCGTCAACCTAATAAAGCAACCGTCGCTTTAAGATGGGAGGAACTGCAGCTGCCGTTCACAATCACCGTAGATAATATTGATGATTATTATGTAAAAGTGATTGATGAAGAACTTCGAGATAGCCCTGGTTTTAGCTGGCAAACCTGGGATGCAGCGGCACAATGGGCATTGCAAGCGAAAAAGTTTGACAAGGGGCTTGAGTGGGCTCAAGGTGCTGTAAGTTTTCCATTTATTGGTCAAGAAAATTTCACAACACTTTCGACTTTGTCTCAGCTTCAGGAAGCAACTGGCAAAACTGAAGAGGCGAAGAAAACGTTAGAGAAAGCTTTAAACCATAGAACTGCTGGTCCAATGGATCTTCATAGTTTCGCGCGATCTCTTCAAGCTCAGAAAAAAACGGATGACGCGAATCGAATTTTTGAATTGAATGCCAAAAGATTTCCAAATCAATGGCCGGTTGAAGTTGGATTAACGCGCATGCATTCAGCTAAAGGCGACTACAAAGAAGCACTCAAGCATGCAAAGATTGCGCTTCAACAAGTGCCAGATGAAATCAATAAGACAAGCCTGCAAAATATGATTAAGACGCTAGAGTCAGGAAAAGACGTGAATTAGATTTTTACGGAGCGCGGGCTCCTTGTCCGCATTCGGGCCGCAGGCATCTTGCCTGCAAGAATAATTGCGGGCTGGCAAGACCCGCGCTCCGTACTATTTTGCCTGGCGATGTATTCGTTGATCAAGCGTTCGAGAATTGGAAGGGAAACGGAACCGTTTAGCAGAACCGCATCGTGAAATTCGCGTACATTAAATTTTGTGCCGAGTTCTGTTTCTGCTTTCTTTCTGAGTTCGCGAATTTTTAATTCACCGATTTTGTACGCAAGAGCTTGTCCTGGCCAGGAAATGTAACGATCTGTTTCCGTTTGCACTTCAAGCAGCGAAAGTGCTGTATGTGAGCCGAGGTATTCGAGAGCTTGCTCGCGCGTCCAACCTTTTGCATGAAGCCCTGTATCGACAACAAGCCTGCAAGCGCGCCACATTTCATAAGTGAGGCGTCCAAAATCGCTGTAAGGATCTGTGTAGAATCCTGCTTCGCGGCCGAGATATTCCGAATAAAGTCCCCAACCTTCACCAAAAGCAGAGAGATAAGTAAAGCGGCGAAATTCCGGCAAGTCTTTTAATTCGGCTGCGAGCGCTGTTTGGAAATGATGCCCTGGGACAGCTTCATGTAAGGTCAGCGCTTCAAGCGTATACAGAGTGCGGCTATCGAGTTTGTAGGTGTTAACCCAATAGTAACCGGGTTCAGTGCTTCCTTCTGCAGGGTTGACGTAACGTCCGGCTGTATATTTAGGCGCAATCTCCGCAGGAACTGGCTCAACACCGTAAGGCAACCTTGGCATCGTTTTAAACAAAGAAGGAAGTTTGGCATCCATCCGCTTCGCAATGTATGAAGCTTCTTTCAGCAAATCTTCCGCAGTCTTAGGATAGAAGCGCGGATCGGTTCTCAAAAATTTCAAGAAAGCTGCAAAGTCGCCCTTGAATCCAACCTTCTCGATGATTTCATACATTTCTTTTTGAATGCGTTCGACTTCGCGTAATCCTGTTTGATGAACTTCTTCAGAAGATAGATTGAGTGTCGAAAACTGGCGTACCAGATGTTCATAAAATTTCCGTCCATTTGGCAGCTCAGATGCACCCAGAGTTTTGCGCGCCTTAGGCTTATATTCAGTAAGGAAAAAATCCAGAAGTGATTTGTATCCCGGGACAACACCATTCCGAATTGCATCGGTTCCTTGTTTTCGAAGGCGTTCGTGTTCGCTTGCAGTTACAGTTACAGGTAATTTTACGAAAGGAGCGTAGAAGACGCTCTTTGTTGGATCCTCAACCACATGAGTGGACATCGAAAGTTCATAACCTTCCAGGACAGCAGAAGGCAAAGTCATTCCTGTTTTGACTGCCTCGCGTAACAATTCGATGTATTGACTCATATAAGCGGGACACGCGTTCATCCGTGCAATGTAATTTTCATAATCTTTTACAGTGTTCAATGGGACTAGTTTGCTGAGGCGAGCAAAACCAGTATGGAATCCGCTGTCGGCCGTCCATGGAATCAGATATGCGCGGAATTCAACCTCAGAGATGTTGTCCTTCAACTGCCTTTCAAACAATTCGTAGCTGACACGATCAGTACCGTTTAACGTTGCTGGATCGATTTCATGCAAACGATTCAGAAATTGTTGCGAAGCTTGTGCACGACGTTCCTGATCCTTTTGTGTAACTGATGGGAGTTTATCGTTGTACGTGTGAACGCCAACATTCGTTGCAAATAACGGATCTTCTTTTAGCCGGAACTGCCATTCTTCATCGAATAAAGCATGAAGTTTTGGGTTCTTTTCAGGTTCGGCTGCGAAGGAAAGAGTAGATAGGGCAAATGCCAGAATAAAAAGAATTGTTTTCATGGCGGACTCCTGAGAGCGTTATTTTTACATGATTCTCTTTAACCGCAAAGGAGGTGAGGGTACAATATTGCATCCACATGCTTGATAAGGTAGATCTTTCGCAAAAGCTTTCGGCTAAGAAACTCAAGAATTCGCTGCCGGCTCTTCAGAATCGGCTTCGACAACTCCAGCAACAAATCCGATCAGCACACATTCCTGTAGTGATTGTCTTCGAAGGCTGGGATCTTACTGGAAAGGGCGGGATTGTCCGAATGCTTTCGGAACGTCTTGATCCACGTGGGGCTCGTTCGTATCCGATCTATCCACCCACAGAACAAGAAGCTGAATATCCATTCATGCGCAGATTCTGGCTTCGTCTTCCATCTCGTGGAGAAATTGTCATCTTTTATCATTCATGGTACGGCCGTGTACTTGGTGATCGCGTTGAAAAACGTTGCTCAAAAACAGAATGGAAATCTGCATATCAAGAGATCAACGAATTTGAACGGCATCTTGTAGATGATGGCGCATTAATTTTGAAATACTGGCTTCATTTCTCGAAAAAGGATCAGAAAAAGAGACTGGTAAAGTTTGCAAAGGATCCGTTTGAAAAGTGGCAGGTCAGTCCTGATGTAATAAAGCGTCAAAAGAAATATGACAAATATCTGGTTGCTGTTGAGCAGATGTTGGAGCTTACGAGTACGGCTCATGCGCCATGGTCTGTGATCCCGGCGCGCGATTCTGATCTCGCTGCTGAAAAAGTATTCCATCATGTAATAGAGGGCTTATCGGGAGCTTTACAAAAAGTAAATTCAAATCGAAGCAGTATTGAGATTGTTGAACGAAAAATTTCTGATAACAGGCTAAAGAGTGCTGACTTGAGCAAGAATCTGACTGAAGAACAGTATGAAAAAAGTGTGAATGAGTATCAGCACGAACTGCGGGAATTACAATTCAAAATAGCAGAGAAGAAACATAGCGTAATTTTAGTTTACGAAGGATGGGACGCTGCAGGGAAGGGCGGTAACATTCGAAGACTGACAGCGAAACTTGATCCGCGTTGGTTTGAAGTATCCGCAGTTTCTGCGCCAACTGAAGAAGAAAAAAATCATCATTATCTCTGGCGGTTTTGGAAAAGAGTTCCGCCTGCCGGAATGTTTAGCATTTTTGATCGGTCCTGGTATGGCCGAGTTCTTGTAGAACGAGTTGAAAAATTTGCCACACAACAGGAATGGAGCCGCGCATATAAAGAAATTCGCGAGTTTGAAAGACACCTGACAAACTCAGGTGTCATTTTGATCAAGTTTTGGCTTCACATTAGTAAAGAGGAACAACTTCGCCGGTTTAAAGAAAGACAGAAGCTGGATTATAAGAATTACAAAATTACCGATGACGATTGGCGGAATCGAAAAAGATGGGATGACTACTACAAGGCCGTCTCCGAAATGCTAAATCGAACAAGCACTGATTATGCCCCATGGATCGTAGTCGAAGGGAACTCCAAATGGTGGGCACGTGTGAAGACATTACGTTCTGCCGTGAAACACATCAAGGATCATTTGTAGTAGGCACGCTGGCGAGCGCCAGCGAGGCAGTGCCGTGAGCTGGGGAGTTTTGACGGCACTGTTCAGCCGCAGAAATGCGGCCGAACCGCGTCGCCTTACTACAAACATTAATTCGTGTCATAATATCGGCATTCTAATAACCTTATGACTCTAAGAGTTTGTTTGGTTCTCGTTTTAGTCTTCGTCGCTTTTTCAGCGGATGCAATTCCAACACAACGTTTTGAGCCCTTAAAAGATACGCTAGCCCGTTACAACGTATTACGTATCCCTGAAGCGTCCGATTATCCAGACGTACCTGCAGTCGGCTTGCTTTCAGTGACTGAATACAATCAGATCGGCAGCACTCATGAACAAAAGATCCACAGGGTCATCAAAATTCTTACAGCAGCCGGTAAGGAACATACGCGTGTTCGTATCCCTTGTTATTCTTCATGCCGGCTTGATGGCCGGACGATTAAGTCGAATGGCACAATTGTAAATCTTCCATCGCGCGATTTAATGCGCACCGAACGGATTACTGAATATGCAGCACCTGTATCTTTTGTTCGCTTTGCTTTACCTGCTGTGGAGCCAGGCGACATTATTGAGTTTAAGGCAACTGTCACGTTTCATTATCCGTTTTATATTGACGATTTTTATTTTGCTGAACCGTATCCAGTCATCAAAGGAGTTCTCCTTTTAATTCATCCAGAAGATTATTCGTACTTTTACACTCGCACAGGCGCAAATGCTCAGATCGGGGTTAAGAACGATCAGTATCTTGAAGGCCAGGTTCGAAGACTGCGGACCATGTTTACTGTTGAAAACGTGAAAGCCGTTGAACCCGAACCACATTCTCCGGATACCTACGAAGGACAGCCGCGTGTGCGTCTTGTCATGGATGGAAGGCTTGGCGAAAAAATCGAATTCCTGAATAACTGGTTTGAATTTGGTTCATTTATTTCTGAAATGGCCCGAATTCCGTCGATTGCAAATCCGAAAGTGGCACAGTTTGTTAGGGAGGCAGTTGGAAAAGAAACAAATCCTGCTTTGGCTGTTCCGTTGTTATACAGAAAGGCTGATCAACAAATTACGATTGTAAAGAAAACGCTTGTTCAGTCCGGTTTTCTATTTCAAGATCCAGAAAAAACATTGGAGAAAAAAGTAGGAACGCCTCAGGACTTTGCGCTTTTTCTTGCATCCTGTTTGAAGTTTCTGAAAATGGATTCGGAACTTGCGCTTGTCAATTCACATCGACGTCCTGCCGCAAACAAGGAAAATGCTTTTCCACTCGATCTTGATCTTATGTTTTTGAACGTTAAAACCGCGAAGGCCGAATTCCTGCTTGATTGCAATGGGAATGGCATGCCGCCTGGCGGTATTTCATCTGCAGCCATGAACCGTTTTGCACTTGTAGTTCCTGTCGGTACTGAAGTTAATACCCGGACAATGACTCCTTACTTAACGACCATGTTGTTTCGCGAAGGAAACAAAATGCATTTGGATCTGAATCTTGTGCCTGCAGCGGATGCATGGAATCTTGATTTCCGCTGGTATTTAGGCGGAGAGCTCCAAAGGAAATGGATTGATATCTACAGACAGGAAGGTGATGCAGTATTAAAAAATGTCCTTGCGGTTGAAGCTCGCAGCCGAATTCATGCAGATCAATTACAGAACGTTGAATACAGTTTTGTTGGTAACGGAATTGAAGTGAAGGGAAGAGGAACTTCAAAACGGAACAAAGGCGTCCCGAGCATGGAAACTATCATTAATGAATTTTGGGATCCAGGATTTGTATTCCGACAATCTTTGGTAGAAGGACGCTCTAATCCACTCCTTCTTCCAATTGCTGGTGAACTTTCATCAACAATTACAATTCAGCTTGAACCCGGGATGGTGCCAGTACTTCCGGCATCAACTGAAATTTTATGTACTCCGCTTCGATACTCATTGCAATTTAGCCGGACAAATCAGCAGCTTCGTATCACCGAAAATTTATCGATACGAGACATGCTTGTACGACAATCACTCTTTCCCAAATTTGCTGAATTCCTTGATCGCTATCATGCGAATCATTATTGGATGATTTTGATGTCTCCTGATTTCAAGCCATCAACTCAACCTGCACCTCAAAAAATTACGTTGGCGGCATCGGGGGATAAATGATGAAAGTAAAGGCGCTCTTCATTTTGTTGTGGGCCGCAACTGCATTTTGTTCGGATTATGAAATCGTCGATCAGTCGGTAACTATTAATGTTCAATCAAATGCCTTTGCAACAGAGCGACATCGTGAAGTTGTCAGGATCTTAACGGAAAACGGCACCGGTTATCAGAAAATATTACCGGTAAATTCTTACATTCAAGTGCGAAATATTTCAGGATCGGTCAATCTTCCAAATGGCAAAGTTGAGAAGATCAAAGAAGAAGACATTTTAGAATTGCCGATTTCTGAATCATCCGAAATGATGACCGATCTGAAAGCGGTAGCCGTTTCTCCGGCATGGCTAACCAAAGGAAGCACATTTACGGTTGAATATGACCGCGCAGTTACATCGTTACTCTACATAAGTTCTTGTCTTTACGCATCGGATGTTCCATTAAAGAAATCTTCCTGTACGATTTCGTTCCCTTCAACTGTCCCTATCAAATATCGTGGACAGGATGATCTTGTTAAGATTCAGAAGTCATCGACAGGCGATAAAACAATTCTTCAATTTGACAGCTCAAATCGTAAAGAAATTTCGCTCTTCGGATCTTCCCGTTCAGACGGGGATGTCACCAAAAGCGTCGACTTCTTGCCTGAAAAATGTATGACGGATAAGTGGACTCTATCAACGGTGAGTTGGGAAAGTGTTGCGACATGGTACACAGAACTTTCAAAACATTCTTACCAATGGGATCCATTAATGGATCGAGTCATTGATGAAGCCAAATCAAAAACAAAATCTACAGACGAACTTGCCGATGCGCTTTACAGGTACATTCAAGGAAATTATGCCTACACTGCAATTGAAATCGGAATTGGTGGTTTTAAACCTAGATTTACAAACCAGACGTTTCAGAAAAAATATGGCGATTGCAAAGACTTAACCTTTTTGTATGTGACACTGTTGAAAAAAGCAGGCATTGAAAGTTTTCCCGCTCTTGTTGATACGCGCAGCAATCGATTTTTTTATAAAGATTTTCCAAGCCCGGGACAGTTTAATCACTGCATTGCCTATCTTCCGGGGGTTCGAAACGGAACCTGGGTCGATAGCACTGTCAAGAATTTCAGACTTGGTGAAGTACCGGCAGTCATTCAAGGCAAGCAAGCTCTTGTTGTAGGTCCAAACAAGCTCATCGAAATTCCGCGTGATTTTCTGAATTCAAATGTTACGAAACTTTCGCTTTCAGGGTCATTCAATGAACAGGAAGTGAAATTCCAGGGCCGAATGGAAACTTCAGGTCAAACAACTCAGCTTGTAGAAGTCATGAAAAATGCTTTGATGAAAAATATGGTGAAACACTATGTTTATAACACCGTAATCCGCAGCGGTTTACCTGTTCGGAAAATGGAAACCAAAGTGGAAAGCGATCGCACGCTATCGATTGGCTACAGCGTTCCGGTATACCGTGCCAATGCATATCAGATGTTGCTGCTTAACGCATTAAATTATTCACCGCTTGATGGTCTCGCGTACGATCCTCAGCCTGATCAATATTATTCGCTTGGAGATCCCGAACGGATTGTTGCTGAATCTTCGGTTGATCTTGGAGGGCATAAACTGATTACGGCGCCATTTAAGAAATCACAAACCGGTAACTACATCACTTATACGTTGGAATTAAAAGAAGATGCCGGCAAAGTGCATTATCTTGCTGACACATATTTTGCTAACGGATTGCTTGATCCCGAAGAGATGAAAGCCTACCAAAAAGAACTCCGCGAATTCTCCAAACAATTGCAACGTGTTGCCGTCGTGCAATAACGGATTAACCACGGAGTCACGGAGCACACGGAGCTTATAAAAAATTATGTATCTTATCTCCGTGCCCTCCGTGACTCCGTGGTTAATGATCGCATGATAAGATGAACGCGGATTAGATTTTTCAGAATGACGGAACCATCGAGTAACCAGATTACTCAAATCCTCGAATCCATCAGCTTGGGGGATAAGGAAGCTGTTCAGGAATTATTTCCGTTAGTTTACGAACAACTCCGTAAAATGGCCCGGGCTCAGATGGCCAAACAACCAGGGCAAACACTTCAAGCGACAGCGTTGGTTCATGAAGTTTATCTGCGGCTGCTTCAATCTGAACAACCGCGCTGGGAAAATCGTAGACATTTTTTTGCAGTTGCAGCCGAAGCTATGCGTCAAATTCTTGTTGATAACGCGCGCCGGAGAGCCAGTCTGAAACGCGCGGGGAATCAAAGAAGAATCACATTGACTGATGATATGGCCGCAGTGCAATCGAATCCTGATCTTCTTCTTTCATTTGACCGTGCTTTAACGAAACTTCAAGAACAAGATATGCAAATGGCTGATGTTGTGAAATTGCGATGCTTTGCAGGCTTGACTGTAAAAGAAACGGCGCTAGCAATGTCAATCTCTCCACGAAATGTGGATCGTCATTGGGCTGCCGCGCGCGCATGGTTGTCGCGCGAAATTAGCCAAACTGCAAAATAGTGAACGGTTCTTGGTGTTGTCTCCTCTTCCGTCCATAATGGAATTAGACGCCAATTTGGCGTCTAATACGCTCCAAAGGCGTGTTATACGCCATGTTGCCGTATAATGCGTAGTTAGCCGGACGCCCAACGACGCTAGGGTTCTGTCCGGAGGAGGTATTTTCATGCGACCACTCATAGTGACTGCTCTCTGCCTCGTTGCCGCTATCTGCCTTTCTGTTGGCGCGACGGCACAGGTACTAACGACAAACTCAGATGACCCTCTCGCGTTGATGAATGCGAGCATCGTCGACGTTCGCAGCGGTCGCATTACCGCAAGCGCGACGATCGTCCTGCGCAACGGAAAGATCGAATCGATCGGCTCGAATCCGCCACCAGCCGATACAAAGAGGGTCGATCTAAAAGGGAAGTATGTATTGCCCGGGCTCATCGACGCGCACATGCACGCAGCGAACCTGGAGGCGTTCCGGCGCGCACTCGAATCGGGCGTGACTACGGCGCGTAGTGGTGGCGTGTCTAATTACACCGACGTCGGCTTCCGCGAGCTCGTGAAGACGGGCGCATTAGCCGGTCCAGACGTCCTCGCCGCCGGCTACCATGTGCGTCCACAGCTCGCGAACGAAGCTTTCTTATCCGATCCCCAGTACTGGGATTTGATGGCCGGCGTCACGACAATCGACCGCATACGACGGGCGGTCCGGATGAATCTCTCGCACGGCGTCGACTGGATCAAGGTTCATGCCACGGAGCGCGCTGCCACAGCCGACACCGATCCCCGTAAACAGGTCTACACCGAGGACGAAATTCGCGCAATCGTCCAGGAAGCCGCCACCAAGAACGTGCCGGTTCAGGCCCACGCACACGGAGATGAAGGCGCAGTAGCGGCGATCAGGGCGGGCGCGCGCAGTATCGAGCACGGCACGTACCTGTCAGACGCCACACTAGAGCTCATGAAGGTGCAGGGTGTATATCTGGTTGCCACCTACGGAGTGATAATCGACGTGCGCGATGCCGGCGGCGCCTTCGACTCGGCGGCACTCCGCATCCGAGGACAGCATATGCTACCGCGGACACGCGACATGCTACAGCGCGCGCACAGGATCGGGACAAGAATAGTCGCTGCCACGGACACAAATTACGAGCCAAACAGTCTTATCCGCATCGGGCAAGAGATGACGTATTTTGTCGAATTGGGTTTTACACCGCTCGAGTCCATTCAGGCGGTGACGATCCGTGCTGCTGAAATGCTGCAGTTGGAAAAGTCGATCGGGTTGGTTGAAGCCGGGTACGAGGCAGACCTCATCGCTATCGAAAAGAACCCGCTCGAGGACATTACCACCGTGCAAGACCCACTGCTCGTGATCAGCAATGGGCGAGTGGGTCTCGATCGGCTGAACCCGGATCCGGCCCGCGCGGCGGGAGCCTCCCGTCGTTAAAACGACCGTTGTCCCGTCAGGCCGGCTAACGGATATATAGAAAGGGCACCCCTGAGTGTTAGTCTGTGGTTGATGAAACTACAACTAATAGCAAATTGGTTACGGCTTGGCGAACTAAACAAAATCTATCAAGGGGATCGAAACACTCGCAAACTGAGGGACTTGGCTCATGGTTATTTAGCCACAGTCAGTGATTCAATTCGAGTGATGAATCGGATCAAGGCGCTTTACCGAGGTTGGTCGATTTGCTGTGTGGGTCGAGATGTTTATTACAAACGAAATCGGCAAGAGTGGCTTTCGAAATTTCCAATTGATGAAAGTAGGATGCGAGCTGTTCTTTACTACACTCAGTTAGATTTACTCAAAGAACAACGCAAAGAAATCAAGAAAGTATTTCTAAAGGAAGCCAGGCGTTATCCAATACAAAGGATTTTGCGTGGGATTCCCGGTTTTGGTCCAATTCGCGCAGCGTTTATGATAGCTGTCATTGGTACTCCGCACCGTTTTCGAACCGACCGTCAGCTTTGCAGTTACAGTGGATTATCGGTTGTCATTCATTCCAGTTCTGATCATGACATCATCGGTGGCCGGTCATTCGAAAACAGCACAAGCATGCCACTCGCGGTCTTACGCGCGATTACAATCGCATTCTAAAAATGGTTTTTAAGAGTGCGGCAGTGGAAGCAATCCGAAAAGATCCGATGAAAACATTGTACCGGCGAAAGATTGCCAAAGGGATTCGGGCCGAAATGGCAATCCTTTCGATTGCAAGAAAACTTGCATCAATCACTCTTATTCTTTGGAAGCGAGGTGAAACATTTAGTACAGCAAAAATGATTTCGTTCAATTAGCGATGGAAAACAGGCGAGCCACGATTCATTGCTGAATTCAGGCGTTGCTGAATTTTTCATTGCTGCCAATCGAAGGTGAGCATCAAAGTGAGTTGTCAGCCGGCTATACAACCAGCCAGGCACCTGCCTAACGGTATGCCCCTTCGGATAAACGGATAATGGCCGTTGGCCTTTGAGCCACAAATAGAACTTTGGTTACCAAAAATCATTTTCGGCTAAATCAGTAAGAAAAAATTTTCAGCACAAAATAAAGTGATTGCAAAATCAACGTCTGCTAAAAAAACTTCCCTTAACAAAGGACTCATTTGGAGCATTGCCGACTTTTTCAGTAAAATACAACCGCAGTGGGTGCTATTCTAGGAAAGCCCACAATGAAGGGAACTATCTTTCGACTTGACTTCCTTTCATAGAACAATTCACTGCAGCGGACGCTCACCGCGTCTTCGCTTCGCTCATCCGCGGATTCGCGCCGCTGAGTTCAAGCGTTAGGCGGCGTACGACTCTCACTGTGGCGGCTGCGGCTGGCTAGAAAGACGACGCGTCGCAAGAACAAGATCAGCGTATCGAAACGAGTGAGAGGATCAAATGAAAGCTGTGTTTCGCGTCGGTTTAGCAACTCTCGCGCTCCTCGTTCTGTGGGCCGTCGTCGTGTTCGTTGGGACCTCGGAAGGCTGGTGGAAGCAGACACTCGCTCCTCGCGGTGACACCGCCGGGTTCATGGACGCCGCTGCCAAGCTCGTCGATTCCAGCAACACAGGCAACGCTGTGTTCGCCGTAATCGACGATGGCTCTGTCCACGGCGTCCATGCCGTCTCCGTCGGCGAAGCGGTGGACGTGAATACCGTGTTCCAAACCGCTTCTCTCAGCAAGTGGATCACCGCTTGGGGTGTTATGGCGCTCGTCCAAGAGGGAAAGCTCGACCTGGACGCACCCGTTAGCACCTACCTGACCCGGTGGGCGCTCCCCGAAAGCAAGTTCGACAACAACAAGGTGACGGTGCGGCGGCTGCTGAGTCACACCGCCGGGCTCACCGACGGACTTGGCTACGCCGGCTTCGCGCCCAACGCGGCCGTGCAGTCACTGGAAGAATCCCTCAAGCGACCCGCGGATGTGTCTCCCGGGGCCAGCGGCACTATAGAGGTCGGATACGAGCCCGGGTCCGAGTGGCGGTACTCGGGAGGTGGCTATGCAATCCTTCAGCTCCTGATCGAAGAAGTGAGCGGCGAATCGTTCGAGGGCTTCATGCAGCGCGTCATCTTCCGACCCTTGGGTATGGTTCGCTCGTCATACAGTTGGACACCTGCAGAGGGATCGACACTCGCGACGTTCTACGACGTCGACTCCAAACCGTCGACTCACTATCGTTTTTCGGCGGTTGCGGCTACGTCGCTGTACACGTCGGTGTCCGACCTCACGCGTTTCGTTCAGGCCCACCTACCGGGAAAGAACGGCGAGCCGATTGGGCGCGGCGTGCTTGCGCCAGCAATCATCAACGAGATGTGGCGGCCGCACGCATCCAAGTTTTCGGAAGACATCTGGGGCCTTGGAACCATCCTGTACGCCAGCAACAACAAAGGTGGCTTCGTCGTCGGTCATGACGGCAACAACGAGCCTGCGATAAATACCGCCGCACGTCTCAACCCGGCCACCGGCAACGGCATCGTGATTCTCGAGACCGGTAAGCCCCTCCTCGCTACGCGGCTGGCCGGCGAGTGGGTCTTCTGGGAAACGGGCAACGTGGACTTCCTCGCGTTCACGATGGCGATCCCGGGGATGCTTCGCCTGATCGGTCTCGGCAGCCTCGTGATCGTCCTGGCTGTGCCAACAATCGCCTGGTCGATTCGACGCAAGCGTAGGAGTCGATCTGTCAATGCCAGCGCCGCCTAACAACCGGTTGCAGCGGACGGCGCTGCGCCGCCGCTGAATCGGAGCGTTGGGCCGCACAGGAATATATGGGTATTTTCGATCAACTATTTGGGAAAAAAGCGAAGGCTCTTTTAAAAAACGAGCAGGCGGTTATCATCCATCTTGATGGTATGAATCTTCCTGATGAGATCTACGCCACTTGCGATCTCATGACTCTTGAAGAAAAACTACAATCGGTAGTTCGTGATGGTTTAGGCGAATATGACGGCAATGAGAGTGGACCTGGTGAAACGCTCGTTTATTTGTACGGCCCGGATGCTGAATTATTGTTTGCCGCAATCGAACCCGTCTTGCGCGAATACCCACTATGTAGAAATGCAAAAGTGATCATTAGAAGGGGTTCCGTCGGGGCATCCCAACGCGAGGTTCGAATTTAGCGCGGCCGAACAAAATCGCTGCAGCGGGTAACACCGGCGCCTCTGCTCGCGCATGCGGCTTGCATTCAGTTAAATTACTTTGTGGCAGGGAAAACTCTAATCCGTTAGAATAGTTTTGTACCGGGCAACAAAAGTAAGGGCATGCTCTTGCATCGGATTCGGCGGTGCCGCTGAGTCCCGCATCAACAACAGAGAAGTTGTCTCTTCCTGCTTTCAAGTCCATGGCAGGATGTCTCCTTACAACGGCACGCCCACTTTTCGAATTTGGCCTGTCCCTACGAAAAGAATTCTTGGCGCTGCATATGGTGAAGATCCAATAGTTCCCAATCGTCTCTACAAATATCTAAACTTTAGAACCCATATTTATGCAGACTTTACAGTGTGTCCATTTGAGGTCGAGAAACCTGGTCGTATGCAAACCGTTTGCATAGAATCTGCAGAAAATGTTGTTATTGAAAAATTTGATGATCAGGGTAAAAGAAAATTGTTTCGCCTTCGATAACAGGCCAGCCAAACAAGTCTCTCCAGCGACAACACCTGGCGGCCCTGCTCGCGCATGCCGCTTGGGATCGGCAAAGTATCACGTGTGGAAGAAAAAGCTCTAATGCGTTAGAATGGTGGACGCTGGGAAAAAGCAAGCAAGCTGCTAGCTCTCGCTTCGGCGTTGCCGCTGAATTCCGGCGTTCGGCGGCCTGAAGAAAAATGTCAAAAATAATCCAACCGGGTTATCCACGCCTTGAATCGATGGCATCAGGTCAACACTCCATCGCTATCGGCAAATGTTCCTACGAGGATTTTTCTGACTGTTCCCAAGCTTGGGCGGCTAGACTGGGAGCACAAATAATACGAGCAATCGATGGTCCTGACACAAGGCTTCTAATCGTTCAGATTGAGCAGTGTAGTTTCTGGATTTCCTTTGATGAGTTCTTCCACGAAATCTGCCTTGAACCTCAGGATCTGGCCGCTGGCAAGATTATCCCATCAATATACGGGCTAATTAATGGAATGAAATAAAATCATGTGAAAATTTGGCACAGCAAAAATGATTTTAGATACAGACGTTACTAATTCTTCCATTGCTGCTTATGGAACGTCGACCACTTTCTAGTAAAATACAATCGTGAAAGGGACCAACGAATGCAAAGTATAAGGAGACTGGTTATGAAAAAAATGTCTCGAAAGGTTGAAATGAAGAGTCAACCGAAGATCACGTTCGCGGTGGCATCGGCGCTTGCGCTGTTGACGTGGATGGCGATGTCACCGTGTTTGTACGCGGACGAAGCCCAGGCGAAAAGTCTGTTGAAGGCAATGGCGGACTACGTCGCGGGGCAGAAGACGATTTCATTCGAATACGACTCGATCCTGGAGGTTGTTACGAAGGACCAGCAGAAACTTGCGCTGGCGGCCTCTGGGACGGTGGCGATGGCGCGCCCAGACAAGGCCCGCTTTACGCGGTCCGGCGGGTTCGTTGATATCGAGATGGTCTTCGATGGAAAGATGCTAACCGTGCTCGGCCGGAACAGGAACGTTTTCGCGCAGGTCGAAACGCCCGGTTCGATTGATCACATGATCGATGAGCTGCAGAACAAGTACGACCGTCCTTTGCCGGCGGCCGACTTGTTTGTTACGAAAGCCTATGACGAACTGATGGCGGACGTTGTCGACGTCAAGGATCTGGGCAGTGGCGTAATCGGTGGCACCGAGTGCGATTACCTCGCATTTCGAAGCCGCGAAGTGGACTGGCAGATCTGGATCGCGCAGGGAGATCGTCCGTATCCGTGCCGGTACGTTGTTACGACCAAGGCCGTGGCCAGCAGCCCGCAGTATAGTATTCAAATCCGGAACTGGAAGACCGGCGATGACGTCCCGTCAACGGATTTCCGCTTTACGGCGCCTGCTAATGCCCGGAAGATCACTCATGACGAACTGAAGAAGATAAAGGACGCTGGTGAGCTTCCGAGCAACTTCATCATGGAAGGTGAGAAATGAGAATATCAAAGAAAATTCAGGTCCTATTGCTGCTTGCCCTCATCGTGGTAGGTGGTCTTGAGTTGGCAGAACTGCTCTCGGTTCGCGGCAACGACGGTCTTGTTTCAGTCGTCAATGCCGAAGTGGGGCGTCCACGCTCGCCTGTTAGTGTGGCAGGCGTCGCGCGCCGGACGGCACGTCGCAACTGACCGCGCGCTCTCATTTTGGACTTGGTGAATTTTTTTTGGCGTTGCCTGGCATGATGATGAGGCGTGTTATAAATCGTGGCGCAGTCAATGAGATGATAAAATCCAGAAATGAAAAAGCATCTGTGTGCATTGATCATTTTGTTGGCCAGCAAGTTGTTTGCTGAAGATGCGGTGTCGGAATTTGATCAGGCAGCGGCGGAGCGGTTTGCGGGACTTGCGCTGACCTGCATTCACAAAGAGTATCCAAACAAAATTGCGCACACACTCGACAGCGATGCGGATGCCAAACCGCCGCGCGAATTGACCCCTGCATTCTACGGTTGTTACGATTGGCACTCGGCGGTGCATGGTCACTGGCTGCTCGTCCGGCTAATGCGAATGTTTCCGGATGGAAATTTCACCGAGCGAAGTCGCGCGGAACTGGCAAAGAGTTTGACGCCGGAAAATATTGCGGTGGAGGTCGAATACCTTCAGAGAAAAGGCAGAGAAACTTTCGAGCGTCCTTACGGGCTCGCGTGGTTGCTTCAACTTGCTGCTGAATTGCGGGAATGGAATGATCCTCAAGCGCGACAATGGTCCGAGACTCTGAAACCTTTGGAATCAGCAGCGGCACTGCGATTGAAAAACTGGCTTCCGAAACTTTCGTACCCTATTCGTGAGGGGGAACATCCGCAAACAGCATTCGCTTTCGGGCTCATTCTTGATTGGTCGCGAATTGCTGCCGATTCTGAAATGAAGGAGCTGCTGATTTCACGAATCATTGCACTCTATAAAAACGATCGCAACTGTCCGATTTCCTATGAACCTTCGGGGCAGGATTTTCTTTCTCCTTGCATTGCAGAAGCTGATCTTCTGCGCAGAATTCTCTCACCGGTTGAATTTGCCGCGTGGCTGAAGGCTTTCCTTCCGGCCATTCCGATGGATGGCAGTGGCGGCTGGCTTGTTCCGGGAGTTGTGACCGATCCCACAGATGGAAAACTTGCACATCTGGATGGTCTCAATCTCAGTCGCGCCTGGATGTTGGAAGGAATTGCGTCAGGCCTTCCCCCGGAAGATACTGCGCGTTGCGAGTTTGAAATCCGCGGCTGCGATTCATCGTAAATCAGGCCTGAAGGCTGTAACGGGTGAACATTACGAAGGGGGGCACTGGCTTGGCAGCTTCGCAGTGTATCTTGTCACACGCCGCGGCTTGCCGCAAAGCGGGCTGACCAGTCCACGTTCGGAATGAAGTCGCCCCTACTACCTACTTTGTTCTATGATCTAGAAGATGGATTCCACAGGGGGAAGTCTAAAATCGCCACAAGCTTGGGAAAAACTGTGGAGCATTTTTCATCAAGCGTCTGAATTGAATCCTGCCGAACGCGAAAACTTTCTCGAATCAGTTGATAAAGAATTACGAAGCGAAGTCGAAGAACTTTTGTCTGCTGCAATGAATAATGGTCATGCGTTTGAAGGAATGGTCAATCAAGAACTTGGCTTGCTGAAAGCAATTGATACCTCCTCAGGTCTTGAATTCGAACCCGACACGTTACTGGCGGGACGTTTCCGAATCATCCGCGAACTTGGAAGAGGCGGGATGGGAACCGTTTATGAGGCATACGATCAAGAACTTGAATCCACCGTAGCATTGAAGACGATGCGATCGGATCTAATCGCCGACTCAGCGGCTCGGGAGCGATTTCACCGCGAAATAAATCTGGCTCGTAAAGTCACACATCCGAATGCATGCCGGATTTTTGATTTGTTCCAGCACGACGATCAGCTTTTTCTGACGATGGAACTCTTGCCGGGCGAAACCCTGCACCAGAAAATCAAACAGAAAGGCCCAGATACAGAAAATAGTACTACAAATATAGTATTACAAATTCTGGAAGCCCTTGCAGAAATGCATCGCCTTGGTATTGTTCACCGGGACTTAAAGACGAGCAATATCCTTTTAGTCCCAAATGGAAACGGCATCCGTGCGGTGCTCACCGATTTCGGTCTTGCAATCGGACTTGCAGCAAGCGGATCGCTCGATGTCACGCAGACAGGTCAGGTTTTAGGGACACCTCAATACATGGCCCCCGAGCAATTGAAAAAGGAACAGATAACACCTGCAACCGACGTTTATGCGCTTGGGCTTGTCCTGTACGAAATGATGACCGGACGTCTCCCACTGGAGGGAGAATCACCTCTGACAGTTGCCGCTAAAAGAATCAGTGAAGATGCTCCTTCGCCAAAGTTAATCGCTCCTGATCTGAGCAGGAAGTGGGAACGGATCATCCTTCGCTGTTTAGAAAGAAATCCAAAGCATCGATTTCAAAACGCAACCGAAGTGATGGATGCGATCACAAAAAAATCTTTAGTCACAACGATGCCGCTAATCCCCTCACGTCATCGCAGCCGCATGATTCTTGGTCTTTCTGTTCTTCTTATCGGCATTTTTCTAATTGCATATTTTTGGCAAACAAGACAATCACCAAATAAATCAAGTTCGGAAGTGATCGCAAAAAGAATCTGGACCGGAGCAACGGGGACTCCTCCAGGTGCCGTATCAACGGATGGCAAAGTTTTGATCGACATTGATTGGGAAAAAGCCAACGTAATGGCCATCGATCTTGTTACGAAGAAAAAACGTTTGCTAACGAAATCGAACGTCTGGTTTCATCCTTTTGATTTTATTCCTCATCCCGTGATTACTCTTCTCTCTCCGGATTCAAAACAAGTCGCATACTCCATCGGGCCATCATCTGGTATTGGTTCCGAATTGCGAAGTGTCAGCACATCCGGAGGGACAATACGCACTTTATTTCGTTCCAAGGAATTTTGGATTACTCCACGGGATTGGTCTTCAGATGGCCAACAGATCGCTGCTCACCTTTTACGCAAGGATGGAACTGCTGTCATCGGTGTAGTATCGGTTAAAGATGGATCACTGAGAAGCCTGAAGGAAGTTCATTCAACGGGAATTCGGAAAATCAGTTTTTCGCCTGATAGCCGTTATCTTGCTTACGACTTACATCAAGACAAGAGTTCTCCGAATCACGATCTGTTTTTAGTTTCACTAAGGGATGGCTCCGAAACACGGATCACTACGCATCCCGCGAATGATTATTTGCTCGGATGGGCACCGGATGGAAACAGGATTCTCTTTGCAAGCGATCGTTCAGCTACAAATGATGCATGGAGTTTGCGCATTATGAATGGTAAAGCGGCGGAAACTCCGGAATTAATTCGAAAAGATATTGGTCAGATTTTACCGATGAAAATTACGAAAGATGGATCACTTTACTATGCGCATCTAATGTCCGGAATGGATGTGTTTACTGCGACATTAGACAACGGTTCAGCACCTACCAGAATTGCCGAAGGTGATGTTGGATTCAGCAGAGCTCCAGACTTCTCAAGAGATGGAAATTTCCTGATCTTTCAATCATTGTCCCATCCATTGTCATCGCGTTGGACTTCGTTTCAGCAGCAGCAGGTTGCTTTGAAAATTGTGTCGTTGCAGTCACGTGAAGTTCGACAGGTTCTTCCGGAAGTTCTTTCAGCAGGAGGACGAACCAGATTCTCTCCAGATGGGCAATCCGTTCTATTTCGAGGTAGCAGTGAAAATGAAGGTCCCGGCCTTTATACGATTAACGTCAATACAGGTAAATCATCTCGAGTTATAGCAGATCGTCCAACAAATTCGGTACGCCAATATCATGCATCTTCAGATGGCAATTCCATTTTCTATCTCATGAATAAAGATGGATCAATTATTGAAAAAGAAATTTCAACGGGAAAAGAAAAGAAAATTTATGATGATGCGGCCGATTTCGACCTTTCATACGACAGCCGCTGGTTAGCAGTGATGAGTACTGATATCAATAAAGGAATCAGCTCGATACGAATTGTTCCTGCAAACGGTAAAGACACCCAGTCTATCTACACACTAAAAATGCCGGAGTGGATTTCGGCTTTAGCCTGGAGGCCTGATGGTGAATCTTTAATATTTTCAACAGGCCGCAGGGATTTGATTGATAGTCCGCACCGGCTTTGGAGTATTTCAAAAAACGGTGGCAATCCTAAAGACCTTGGAATATCCAGTGAATATATTTATGACATGAGGATCCATCCAGATGGGAAGCGGATTGCAATCTGGACTGTAACGGATAGCAGCGAAATATGGGTCATGGAAAACTTTTTGAAGCTGGATCCTGATAAGATGTAATGAAAGTCTACAAAAGGTCACATATTGGTAAGGCGGAGTTCGATATGAGAATCATTTTACTCCTTATAATTTTCGGGTTGTGGATTCATGATCTCAATGCCGGTGCACTTCCGTGCGCCAGCGGCAAAAGTGGTGTCTATGCTTGTAGAAGCGTAACGCAGCAGGCCAATGTCACCCTGGATGGATTTCGTTCCCTTCCAAGAGCTGCGAGTAATCTTTGGGGTTATGTCGATCCCGATGATGGACATGAATATGCAATCATTGGTCTTTCGAACGGTACAGGTGTTGTTGATGTTACAAATCCAATTAAGCCGCGAGTTGTAGGGATTGTTCCTGCAAAAGATTCTGACTGGCGCGAATTAAAAGTCTATTCCGTTTTTAATGACAAAACGAAGAAGTGGGACGGCTATGTATACGTTTCTACAGAGGCATTTAATGGCGGTCTGCAGGTTATTGATCTTTCCGAGCTTCCGCGGCGAGTATCACTTGCATTTACCGATCGTGAAATTTCCACTTCTCATACGTTGTTTATCGCGAATGTGGATTTTGTCAGTGGAAAACGAATCGAAGGGCTAACCCCGATCCTTTATGTTCAAGGAAGCAATCAAGCAGGACTTTTAGCTTACAGTTTAAAGAACCCGAAGAATCCGAAAATTATTGGAAGATATAACGAAACGTATGTCCATGACATTTATGCCGAAACATTTACAGGCGTTCGCGCGAGACAATGTGCAACTGGCCATGATCCTTGTGAAATTGTTTTTGCATCAACAGGGGGCGATTTGCGGACAATCGATTTTACAGACAAGAGTAATCCAGTTGTTCTGGACCGGTTTGCATATCCGCGAATAGGGTATGCCCACTCAAGCTGGATTTCGTCCAACAAAAACTGGCTGTTCAATTTTGATGAATTCGACGAAGTCGATTCTGGAGGGAACACACGGATTCTTACAATCAACATTCAAGATTTTAGAAACCTGAAGGTTGCTGGAACCTTTCATGGCAGAAAAAAATCGATTGAACATAACGGCTACGTTGTAGGAAATAAGCTTTATCTTTCCCATTACACTCGTGGTCTTGTTGTGATGGATGTAACCAATCCTACTAAAATTCGAGAAACTGCCTTTTTCGATACTCATCCTGAAGACGATAAAGAAGACAGCGGACCTCAACGGATGCATCCGGGGCATGGAGCAGTGAGTTTTAATGGCGCCTGGGGTGTGTTTCCATTTCTGCCCAGTGGAAATATTTTGATCAGCGATATAGAACGCGGTTTATTTGTGCTGAAAGAACAGTAGCTTTCAACACGAAGACACAAGGGCACAAAGTTCACAAATATTAATTCAATAAAAATTAGTGTCCGTTTTGTCTTTATAGTACTAAAGCTCAAATTCCTGTTAATTGAAAAGAAATAACCACGAAGTCACGAAGGATTGGGTCGTTGCCGATTTCGTTCGCGTAGCGAACGAGGCTGAGAATAGAGTCCCAAAACAAATCTGACAGAATTTGAAATTCATCTCTTTATATGAAGAGGTTTGTTTTGGGACTCTATTCTCAGCGTTTCAAGAAAATCGGCAACGATCCAATCACACGGAGTTAGCTCTGTGCTCTCCGTGACTCCGTGGTAAGTTTTTTTGGTTGTGGTTTGGCCACGTTGTGTCTTTGCGTCTTTGTGTCTGAAAAGAGCTTAGTCTTTGCGTAGTGAACGGTAGGAAACAAGTACCAGATACGCAGCGGCAAGCTTCAAGGCTCCGCCCGCAAGAAACGGAACAACTCCCTTAAGCCATGCTTCTGGAAGTGTCATTGAAAGATTAATCATGAGGCCAATCATTCCGCAAAAGAAGATCATCAAATTTGCAGCGACCAACGCAGCAAACAATGCGCTGTTGCTGAATTTTTGATCGCGCGCCCACCCCATCATGGCAGCAGCCACAACAAAACCTACAAGGTATCCAGCCGTTGGAGCCAGCAGAAATGGCGCCCCTCTACTTGCGGCAGCAAATGCATTTGTATCCAGGAACCCGAATACAAAATACAACAACATCGACGCAATGCCCCATCGCAATCCAAGAAAGCCGCCAGCAAGTGGGACGATAAACGTTTGAAGCGTCATTGGAACGGGTGTAAATGGAAGCGGGATACGGATCTGAGCAGCCAGAACTGTTAGCAATGCAAAAAGTAAAGCTCCAAAAATATGAAATAGAAGCGAATCTACCCGATGCCGTGCTTCAATCTGTGCGGTGACTTTATCCATAAGGTAAATATATTAACACACGGTCTGTAGATAGGCACGCAGCCGAGCGAATGCGAGGCAGTGCCGTAAGTTCGAATTGTTTGATCAATCATAAACGGGACTGGTCGATCGCATAAATGCGATCGAACTGCTACCTTACTACAAACTTATATTTAGGTCAGGAGGATTTTATGAAGCGACTGTTAGTATTTTCATCTTTCTTTGCATCGATTGTACTTGCTCAAACAGATTACCGCTCCTTGAAGAATACAGTTTTCAACTAGGAGTTTCCGCAGGCACTGAATTATTGTTTCATGATCCAAACTTGGGAAATGGTGCAGCCCAGGTTCGCTTTCACATTCAACCGACCAACAAACAGGAAACGCAATTGCGGATTGAAGTCTTCCGCCATCAGCCGCCGGATTTGATTGCATTTGCGCTTTTGCTCGAACGGATTGAAATACAATTTCTTGATGCAGGAGGCGCCATCTTGAAGTCAGTCGTTGTCGATGAACAGCTTGGCCCAAGCGGACTGTTTATTATTGGCGATTCCAATGATGGGTATTTTGAAGCCACGCGGAAGTTAACAGGAATGGGGTCTGTACGGTCGATCCGTTTAAGACTGTTTGGAAATTATGAGTAAGTCCGCGAAGGTCACGAAGTCTAACTTTTGTTCTGCGCAACTGCAGTATCGATTTCTTCGGCTGAATGGAGCGTTCCTTCATTCATCCCGGGACATTCTGCAGCCGCAACTTTCCAGGAAGTGGAGCTTTTGACAATTTCAGGCCAAAACGGAAAAGTACGACATTGTGTTGGACGCACTGGATAGATTGTGCAACCTTTATCGTAAAAAACACAATCACCATTTGGCTTTTCGATTAGGCTGAACTTTTGATGAACTTTCCTTACGTATTTCTTGTTGAATTCGTAATCATCCATTTGTAAAAATTCGGCAATTCGATAAATTTCAGGCAAACTGACCCATACGTAACCAGGTGCACCGGTACAGCAATGGCCGCACTGCGTGCACTCAAACTTCAATCCATTTCCATACCACTTCTCATTCACAACGTATTTGCTCCTCCGCTCCCCTGCACCTCTGCTCCTCTGCGTTATATCAAGGCATCAAACGCTGGATAAAACACCGTGTCGTCCCTTTCCGGTGATGTCGACAACAAGCGCAATCGGGACTTGTAAATATTCTTCGATAAATTCCAAATATCGGCGGGCCTTGGGAGAGATATCATCTAACTTTCGAACTGCAAATGTATTTGATTTCCAACCTTCGAAGGTTTTGTATTCTGGAACGCATTGTGAAAGGAGCTCAAGAGATGCTGGATATTCCTGAATCTGTTCATTTGATGGGCCACGATAGGCAACACACAATTGAATTTCATCCAACGCATCCAAAATATCCAGTTTGGTGATACAAAGCGCATCGAGTCCGTTGATTTGAACTGCGTATTTTAATGCGACCAGATCAAGCCATCCACATCTTCGTGGACGCCCTGTAACGGCTCCAAATTCGTTTCCTCTTGTTCGGATCAGTTCACCAATTTCATTGTTCAATTCAGTTGTTAGAGGACCTCCACCAACGCGTGTTACGTATGCTTTTGAGATGCCTAGAACTTTGTGGACAGCTCCTGGACCGATTCCAAGACCTGTTCCGATGCCGCCGGCAGCACAACTGCTTGATGTAACAAACGGATAAGTTCCATGATCTACATCCAGCATTGTTCCTTGTGCTCCTTCAAAAAGAATTTTTTTGCCTTCACGGATCGCCTCTGCCAAAAGTGAAGAACAATGACAAATGTATTTTGAAAATTCCTTTTGATAGGTCCGAACTTGCTGCAAAAATTCAGCAGCTTGAGGTTTTCCTTCATATAATTCCTTCATCTTTTCTTCAAAGTCATCGCGGACCAAATCAGCGACTCTGTAACCGCGGCGTGCGACTTTATCTTCGTATGCAGGACCGATACCTCGCATTGTGGTGCCAATTGCCAGTTGTTTTTCGGATTCCTGCTCACGCCATCGATGATGAGGAAGGATCACATGCGCCCGGTCAGAAATATGAAGATGATTTTCAAACGTAAAACCTGCTTCTTCCATCCGGCGGATTTCTGCCATTAAAGCAGATGGCTCAATGACGACTCCATTTCCAATCACTCCATGCTTCCCGCCGCGAAACATGCCTGAGGGAATCAACTGCAGAACGTAACTCTTTCCTTGAATCATTACTGTGTGACCTGCATTGTGGCCGCCTTGGTAACGGGCTACGTAATCAAAATGCAGTGACACAAGGTCTACAATTTTCCCTTTCCCTTCATCGCCCCATTGAGCTCCAACAATAGCTAAATTCGGCATAGCGTTGTTATTGTATCAAACCTGATTCAATTTTTACCGCAAAGACTCAGAGTGGGTGTCCGAGTTCGGTTTCGATGTCGCGCAAGAACGAATTGGTTTCCATGATGCGGACAATCGATGCAATATCTTCTGATAGGACGCGGTCTTTTTCCATTTTGGGAACATAAGAGCGAATCCGTTGATGTAAAATCTGCAGGGATTCAGAAGTTTTTAGCGGCGCGAGCAAATCAGCAGCTTGTGCGGCACAAAGTAATTCAATGGCAACAACGTATGCGGTGTTTTGAATAATTTGTTGCAACTTCAGTGCAGACGTAACTCCCATGCTAACGTGGTCTTCTTTGTTAGCAGAAGTTGGAATCGTATCAGCGCTTGCGGGATGTGCCAGAATTTTATTTTCGGAGACAAGGGCTGCAGCCGTAACCTGTGCCATCATAAACCCTGAATTCAAACCGGCTTCTTGCATCAGGAAAGCAGGTAAATCACTTTGAGAAGGATCAACCAGAAGGGCAGTGCGGCGTTCTGAAATGCTTGCAAGTTGTGTGGCCGCAATGCTGAGAAAATCGAAGCCGATTGACATTGGAGCGCCGTGAAAATTCCCTCCGCTGATCAAAGCATGATCCTCCGGAAAAACCAGTGGATTATCGGTCGCTGCATTGATTTCAATTTGGATCCATCGTTCTATTGTTTGCAGAGTATCGCGCACGACTCCATGAACTTGCGGCATACAACGTAGCGAGTAATGATCCTGCACTTTGTGTGCGGATTGTCGATGCGATTCGCGAATCCTGCTGCCGCGCATCAAATCTCTTAAATTTCGAGCAACAGTAATAGCGCCGGCATGCGGACGTACATTAACGATCCGTTCGTCAAATGCATCATCAGTCCCGCGCATGACATCAACAGATAATGCGCCTGCAGCATCTGCGATTCGCGCTATCCTGAATAAATCAAGCCAGCACAAAGCACCAACTCCAGTCATCGCTTGTGTTCCGTTGATTAAGGCCAGACCTTCCTTCGCCTGCAACACAACCGGATTTAATCCTCTTTCTGAAAGAGCTTGTTTGCCTGGAAGAATCGATGAACCGCTAAAAGCATTCCCTTCGCCGATAAGAACAAGCGCCAGATGTGCCAGCGGTGCAAGATCTCCGCTCGCTCCTACTGAACCTTTCTCCGGAATCACGGGATGTATTCGTTTGTTCAGCATGTCTGTTAGAAGCTGAACAACCTTCGGACGAATTCCTGAATTTCCTTTTGCTAAAACATTCGCGCGCAAAAGCATAATAGCGCGCGTAACAACAACAGAAAATGGATTGCCGACTCCGGCAGCATGACTGCGGATCAAATTCAGTTGAAGTTCATTGACCTGATGCGCTGGAATTCGAACATCAGCAAGTTTGCCGAATCCAGTATTCACTCCATACACGGCTTGATTCGTTTCTAAAATTTGATCAATGACTTTACGCGATTGAATCATGCGATCCATTGCTTCGGGAGCAATGGATACTTCCGCATCATCGCGGGCAACCGCTGCAATGTCTGGGATAGATAAATGATTTCCATCAATAACAACTTTCATGGATTCAATTTCACCACAAAGACACAGAGTTAACAATTTACTTTTGTGTACTAAAATAGCCTTCATGAGAACAGTGAGAGCGCCCCGAGGATCGACAATTAGCTGTAAAGGTTGGCTTCAAGAAGCCGCATTGCGAATGTTAATGAATAATCTGGATCCTGATATCGCCGAAAAGCCGGAAGAATTGATCGTATACGGGGGATCTGGCAAAGCGGCGCGCAACTGGGATTGTTTCGAAGCGATTGTGCGAAGTCTTCGGGACCTCGATTCAGATGAAACTTTGTTAGTCCAGTCTGGAAAACCGGTGGGAATCTTTCGTACACATGAAGATGCTCCGCGCGTTTTGATTGCTAATTCCAACCTTGTACCTGCGTGGGCAACATGGGAAGAATTCTGGCGGTTGGAAGCGATGGGCTTAATCATGTATGGGCAGATGACAGCCGGAAGTTGGATTTACATTGGTACTCAGGGCATTTTGCAGGGGACATATGAGACTTTTGCGGAAATTGCGCGCCGCCATTTTGGTGGAACGCTGCGAGGCCGTTTTGTTCTAACTGCTGGCTTAGGGGGTATGGGTGGTGCTCAGCCCCTGGCTGTAACAATGAATGAAGGAACAATCCTTTGCATAGAAGTTGATGGAAATCGCATTCAACGCCGCTTGCAGACACGCTATCTAGATGTTGTTACAGGTACGTTGGATGAAGCGCTCTCACTGATCGATGAATCACGAAAACAAGGCAAAGCGATTTCGGTCGGTCTACAGGCCAATGCCGCAGATATATTTCCGGAACTTGTTCGTCGCGATGTTATTCCGGATATAGTCACCGATCAAACGTCCGCTCATGATCCGCTCAATGGCTATGTTCCAAATAATTTGCCTGATGAAGATCCTGCGGTGCTAAAACAAAAAAATCCGAAGGAATACATTCGCCGTTCGATGGAAGCAATGACAGAACAAGTGCGAGCCATGCTGGAATTGCAAAAGCGTGGCTCAGTTGTATTCGATTATGGCAATAACATTCGTGGAATGGCATTTCAAAACGGAGAAAAACAGGCATTCGATTTTCCTGGTTTTGTTCATGCTTATATTCGTCCACTTTTTTGTGAAGGCAAAGGACCATTCCGTTGGGTTGCATTATCGGGTGAACCTTCAGATATTCATCGCACCGACCGTGCGATTCTTGAAACGTTTCCAAAGAATGAATCACTCGCTCGTTGGATCAAACTTGCTAACGAACGGGTTCAGTTTCAAGGATTGCCTGCGCGGATTTGCTGGCTTGGCTATGGTGAGCGTGCAGAATTTGGCGAGAGAATCAATCATCTTGTAAAAAAAGGAGAAGTCAGTGCTCCGATTGTTATCGGGAGGGATCATTTAGATTGTGGTTCTGTTGCATCGCCGCGGCGTGAAACGGAAGGGATGAAAGATGGAAGTGATGCAATTGCCGATTGGCCAATTTTAAACGCCTTACTGAATGCAGTTTCAGGAGCTACATGGGTTTCGTATCATCATGGCGGCGGTGTTGGAATCGGACAATCATTGCATGCAGGGATGGTCATTGTTGCTGATGGGTCAGATGCGGCATCGCGACGCCTTTCGCGCGTTTTGACATGCGATCCAGGAATGGGTGTCATTCGCCATGTTGATGCAGGTTATGATGAAGCGAAGTCTGTCGCAACTGAAAAAAACATAAAGATTCCGATGCTCGATTAAATATCACCACGCGTTAGTTCTTAAATGAAACGGCTTCTACTTTCTCTACTTCTAGTTTGTTTGACTCTGCGCTTTTCTCACGCCGCTCTCGATCCAATTTTAGTTGGAGCTTCAGGAATCGTTCGCGACGGAAATACGTCTGCTCATTGCTGCGGACAAAGTGCCTGGTTCCTATTTCCGCTTCCCGCTCAATGATGAAAATGAGTTTCGAATTGCATTGCTTCCTGAAAAGCTGGAAAAGAGAGTCCTCGGTGAAACTGCAGTCGCACTCGACCTGGAAGGGATCAATGTTCTCGCAGACGGCCGGGTGGTCGTTCTTTCTGAAACTTTGTTTTCACTCATCAGTGAAACAGGAATGGTGGCTCAATACCCGGAATCGTTTACTGAATTCGGTGGGATCGGTTTAGAAGGCGTAACTGTTCGCAAAAACGATGACGGTTCATCCAATGTAGCACTCGTTTGGGAAGGTGGATATCCTGAAGCGGAAAAAATTCCATATCAACTGAAAGAGTCAGTTAGAAAAATAGCATTCAAACCTCTGGTCATTCTTAGTAACATTCAATCCAATGAAAAAAATCTAACCTTCAAAACGAAGGATTTGAAGATTTTGGAACTGCAAGTTTTCGAATTTTCTGGGTCTGAACCGGAAGCGCAACGATTTCGCGCGCCGGATCTTGTTTGGAGCCGTCTTCCGAAAGAAGATGACACCATTGAATGGGGATTCATTGTATTGTTGTCTTCACAAAATGGGCTACCAGTACGCGAATATCGTTATCTTTGGCTTCAGCGTTTTGATCAGGCAGGAAAACGATTCGGCGAACCATTCGATCTGAAAAGCAAAATCCCTGATCATCTAAAGACCATGAATTGGGAAGGATTAGGTTGGTATGAGGCGGGGAAACGGGTTGTTTTAACGTTCGATAATCTTGCTGAACAATCGCCTGAAGCGATCGTTTTAGATTTGCCTGATAACTGGCGAACAGATTAACCGCAGAGGCGCCGAGACCTAGAAGTTTCCTTCCTTTTGATTTTTAAATTTACCTTGATACGTTGCTTCACCAATCGTTCGTTGAAAAATAAATTGGCAGATTGCTATGCCTGGATATAACGCAAGTGGCATCGGTGATTGATTACTGATTTCCAGCACTTGTTTGTTTGCAATTCCAGGCTGCATGAAACTTGCGGAAATATGCACAAGCAAACCAAGTCTTGAAAAACGGCTACGTCCTTCGAGCCATCCACATAAGTTTGATGACAACGTAATCTTTTCTTCGGTAATTCCCAGAACAGTTTCCTGAGGCATTAAAAGAAGATGATCATCGACCAATATCCGTTCGGTGATTTCTTCGTAATTTGAATCAGGAGTTACGCGAACGACATCATGAACTTTGCGGAATACACGAAATTCCTTTCCCAGATGAAGATCTACACTAGCCGGGCCTACGCATTCCGGATGGTATGGCTCGATTCTGATCGCGCCTGACTTTATTTCCTTTAAAATCTCATCATGAGTCAGAATGCTCATGCTGGATTCGAAAGCGCAAGATGCTCCCAAACAAGCATCCTTTCAACTTCACGAAAGGAGCTTCCAGCAAGATGCATTAATCGTTCCCGAAAATGATTGTAACGTTCCCAATCAGCTTCAAGAAAACGTGTCAGCATTGAAAAGATTTGGTTTCCTCGCGAATCCCAATCTGTCAATATGACAGCTTCGCCATATTCTTCCGAATATTCATCGCAAAACTGCTGAATGCTTCTGCCTGAATGAACTGTTACGATGCGGCCGCGAATTCCTAACGCTCTCAGCGTTTGAACATCGCGGGAGCCCTCAACGATAATTGGCACGGACTCATTCACAGTGGAAAGTTCTTCTAAAAACCGTTTGGTGGAATCATTTTTATGTCGCATGTTCCCGCCCTTGATCGTTCGGTTTGAAAGTTTAAGCTGTGAGTGCAATTCTCCTACCCCATTGTCCTCTATGATACGGTTATCTTGTGTTTAATTCAATTGCCGCCCACCATCAATTGTGGAGTACCTCGAAATCTGAACGCATCATTTTTGAGCATCACGCATAAGTCCTTGCCCGCGTTACAGTTAGTATCTTTCATCATCCTGCAATTTCACAGTTTTCCACAGGTTCTGTGAATTTCTCGTGAACAGCGTGCAAATCGTGGATCATGGCTCGTTTTCAGCTAGATTAAAAGTTTGTTTCGACGATGAAAAATTGCAAGTGCTCTTGCGACTTTGTGGTGCGATTGAGTTAACGAGTTTTGCGCACTACAAAAAGCGTTCGATCATCGGCAGGCGTATAGGAATTTGTGAATTTGTCAATTTCTTGAAAGATAATATCGACAAGTTCTTTGCTAGTGGCATCCCGATTTTTCTGAATGAGATCAGTCAATTTTTCTGTTCCGAATTCTTCTCCGACAGTATTTGTGGCTTCTGTTACACCATCTGTATACATGACAAGAGTGTTCCCTTTTTCAAAGAAGACGAATCCGCGTTCATATTTCGCACTCGGGTAAGGTCCAAGAATGAGTCCGCCACGTGTGAGTTCGTGAACTGTAGTGTTGCCAAAAAAAATTGGAGGGGGATGGCCGGCATTTACATAAAAAAAGTTGCCATTATCTTCAAGTTCGGCATAGAAAAGTGTGACAAATTCATGGCTTTTGCCAGCAGCTGAAAGAACAGAATTCAACTTTTGTACCGTCCGAACAATCTTTAGATCCTTTTCAAGTCCCATTCTTAATCCTATAAACACATCGCGGACTTGAAGCGCAGCCGGAAGTCCATGACCGCTTGCATCGGCAATTGCAAGACCAAGAATTGTTTCAGAGATCGGAATCGAATCAAAGATGTCGCCACCAACAATTGCCGCAGGCATACTTCTGCCGTAAATATCGAAATCATAGAATTGTGGAAACTCAGTTGGAAGCAAGCTCATTTGAATTTTTCGCGCTTCCGCAATGTACGTTTCAAGCCTTTTGGTGCGGATTTTCAGATTGGCAACAAAATAAATACTTGTCAGCATGTAATGAACATTTTGTTCATCGATCGGCTCAATCAGTGAGAATGAAATGAACCACTCATCATGTTCACCCAAACTGATCGCAGCAAAACATTCCATCCCAAGTGGTCCTTCAATTTTTGGATCGTATCCTTCATCCGTCGGGCACATAAATACCTGGCCTTCACTCCGGAGCTTTTGAATGGCGTAATAGTCCATCGAGATTGAATAATCCGGAGGAACATGTGAATCGCCTGCTTGCGAAACTAATTGATAATGACTGTTTGTTTGTTCGTAAATGCGGCCGCCTTTAATTCCTAATTCGGGAAAAGCTTGAACAATCGACTCAACGATTGTATGAAGCATGGTTGCGATGTTGGGCGATTCCTCGATCTTTTCGAGTGTTTTTTCCAGTTTCTTAAGTAAGGTTCGTGAATCCATAACTCATATCTTAATACGAACCGCAAAGACTCAAAGACTATGTTAATATGGGGCTTCACCCATGGCCGTCACCAAAGACGATCGAATTGCGCAGATTTATCCTCTGATTCTTGAACTTCATTCGATGTCCAGCCTGAATGAACTTCTGAATCGTGTTCTTGAATTTTGCTTGCAAGCAGTAGACGCTCCTTTCGGACTGCTTGCGCTCATTGACTACGAAAAAGAATGTCTGGATATACGCGCAAAAACCGAACGCGATCTTCTCCGAAAAACGACTCTCCTTGCCTTAATGGAGCCTGTATTCAAGGAAATTGCGTTTGAAGGTCATCATGAAATTGTGACGGACTATTCGGATTCTTCTTTCCATTTGCCTTTTTATCGCGGTGCGCGCTCAGGAATCTATATCCCTTTAACCCTATTGCAAACTGCAGTGTCGGTTAAGGGTTCTGAACCAGGTGAACCGAAAGTTCCCACGACTGTTACCGGAATATTGGTTATTGAATCTGATAAGGCAAAAGCCTTCAACAAAGATGATGCGGCATTTCTTCTTGCATTTTGTTCTCAAACTGCACGCTTGATCAAAACAATGCAACGATTTGAAGCGTTAGAAAAAGAGAACCAACTCCGCGATGAACTGACATCAAAGATTCTTTCCATGAATTCCCTTCAAAGTAATCAACTCGATCAACTGTTGAAAAATATTCTCCAACTTGCTTTTGAATTAACCGGAACCGCCCATGGCACCATCCTTTTACTTGAGGAATCAACTGGAGATCTCATTATCAAGCAGCTAGCAAGCAAAGGTGATTTTTTTCAGAATCCTCCATCGCGATTACAGTATTCAGCGGGACAACGCTCCGGAATCTCTTTTGAAGTCCTTCGCACAAGGGCGCCTTACATTTGCGGTGATGTCTCCAAAGACCGCCATTACGTAACATTATTCCGTAATATTCAATCGAATCTTGGGATCCCGATTATTTTTCAAGGCCGTGGGATCGGTGTACTACTTTTGGAATCTACACGATTGAATCATTTCACAATTGATCATGTTCAATCCTTGCAAAAACTGATTGATGAAATGGTGTTTTTGCTGCGCCGGGCACAGCTTGGTGAATATATCAAACTGAAAGGCGGAGAAATTACGATCATTGGAAAAAGTAAAATCATGCAAGAAGTCGATCAGTTCGTTGAAAAGGTAGCCCAATCCAATGTAACGGTAATGCTTCTTGGGGAAAGCGGCGTTGGGAAGGAATTGATCGCTCACGCAATTCATTTCAATAGCAAACGATGCGACATGCCTTTCATCACTGTAAACTGCGGTGGAATGGCCGAAGAGATTCTTGCAAATGAACTTTTCGGACATGTCAAAGGCTCATTTACAGGCGCCATTCGAGATCAAATGGGAAAATTTGAACTGGCACATCAAGGGACGCTTTTTCTCGATGAAGTTGCCGATATGAGTATCAAACTTCAAACGCTTCTTTTGCGCGCAGTTCAATATGGAGAAATTCAAAAGATTGGCGAAGATAAACCGAATCGAAAGGTAAATGTCAGAATTATTTGCGCAACAAATCAGGATATGGAACGTCTTGTGGCCGAAAAAAAGTTCAGAAAGGATTTATATTACAGGCTCAATGTCGTGCCGTTCTATATTCCTCCTTTGCGTGAAAGAAAGGAAGACGTTCCCGTACTGGTAAATTATTTTGTCGAAAAATTTTGTATTTCAAACGAGCTGCCTGGAAAGCGTATATCTCCGGAAGCAATCAGCGTTCTTCAAGATTATGATTGGCCAGGCAATGTGCGCGAACTTGAGAATATTGTTGAACGCGTTGTGATCTTAACAGCAGACAAAATCATTCAGCCTTTGCATCTTCCTAAATCGTTAACGGGCGTAAATATGCCCGTCTCCGTCCCTGTTCAAAGCGGATCGCTGCATGACAAAATTTCTTCGGTAGAATCCTACATTATCAGGCAAAGCCTTGAAGAAAATGGTTGGAATGTTTCTTATACGGCTCGAAAGTTAGGTTTAACCAGGCAGGGACTCCAAAAGAAGATACGTAAATATTCATTGAAAAAAACTTCACTTCCCATCCACTAGCTCTGAACCACAGAGACGCAGAGTTACAATAAAGAGAATGAAAGCATTACAGCTATCTTCAAGCATCGAAAGCGCTCCGCTGATCAACGAAAAACGGGGAAAGGTTTTGCGCGATCATGGGATACGAACAATCGAGGAGCTATTGTGGTATTTGCCGTTCCGTTATGAAGATTGGCGGCATCTCAATACAGTATCCGAGGCAAAGAATGGTCAGCCTATTACGATTGCAGGAACAGTCTCTCGCGTAAACTTACACATCACATCCCGCCAGCGTTTTCGAATTCTCGATGTTACGGTCCGCGATACAACCGGTTCTGCTTTGTTGCGCTTCTTCAATCAACCTTATCTAAAGGACCAGTTTGAAAAAGGGAAAAGAGTGATTGTGCATGGAATTGCTCAAATGGAGGCGATTTCATCCGGTCCAGCAATCAAAGACCCTCAGTACGAATTTCTGAAAGAAAAAGAAGTTTCGGAATATCTTCAACTGCGTCCTGTTTACGAAAGAATTGGAACAATTACTCCGAAAATGCTTCGCTATATTATCCGTTTCTGTCTTGAAGCGCTTCCTCCTGGAGCATTCGGTGAACCATTGTCACAAAAAATTCGTGAACACTATCGTCTTGTCGATCGCAAAACTGCATTCAATCAGCTTCATTTTCCAGGAGCCGATATCACGATCGATGAGTTGGATGCTCGCCGTTCGCAAGGACATCGTAGATTGATCTTCGAAGAGTTCTATCTTTTGGAGCTTGGTCTCGCATATCGGCGAAAAGCAAGGCCGAAGAAAGATCACCGGATCGATATCGATGATCGGATCCGGCGCAAGATAAAAGAAGCGCTGCCTTTTCGTCTTACGGGAGCTCAAAAGAAAGTGATCCGGGAAATTGTAGAAGACATGAAAGCCGAGGTCGTCATGTACAGGCTTTTGCAGGGAGATGTTGGCAGCGGAAAAACGATTGTAGCGTTAATGGCCGCAATGGTGGCTATCGAAAATGGGTTACAGGTTGCAATCATGGCTCCAACAGAGCTTCTCGCGGAGCAGCATTTTAGTAAAATCTGCCAAATCCTTAGTAATACTACATATATAGTACGTGTACTTCGCGGCGGTCAAAAGCGCAAAGAACGTGCGGGAGTTCTTGAAGAAGTAGCCAGTGGAGCATGCCATCTCGTAATCGGTACACACGCTTTAATTCAGGATCCTGTTTTGTTTAATCGTCTTGGGCTTGTCATCATTGATGAACAACACCGTTTTGGTGTGTTACAACGTGAAAGACTGCTTCAGAAAGGACAGCAGCCTGACTGCCTGATTATGACCGCAACGCCGATTCCTCGATCTCTTGCGCTCACAGTTTATGGCGACCTTGAAACTTCTGTTCTGGATGAAATGCCACCAGGACGGAAACCAATCATCACGAAAAGTGTTGAGATCAAAAAGAAAGCAGAGCTTTACAGCAGAATTGCTGCGGATGTAAAAGCCGGCAAACAAGCTTATGTGTTATGTCCGCTGATTGAAGAATCGGAAAAGTTACAGCTTTCGGCGGCTGAACAACTTTACGCTCAACTTCATAAAGCCTATCCGGATTTATCTCTTGGATTAATTCATGGAGGGATCCCATCGGCTGAACGTGAAATTCTCATGCGCAATTTTCTAGAACGAAAGATTCAGATCCTGGTTGCCACTACTGTTATAGAAGTCGGTATCGATGTGCCGAATGCAAGCATAATGGTCATTGAACATGCTGAACGATTTGGGCTTTCACAGCTTCATCAACTCAGAGGCCGTGTCGGACGCGGTTCAGAACAATCTTTTTCTTATCTTTTAATTCCAAATGTATCGAAGTTAACGCAGGAGGCTAAACAAAGGATTCAGGCTATGATCAGTACGACTGACGGTTTTCGCATTGCAGAAACCGACTTACAGATCCGTGGACCCGGTGAATTAACTGGGACCAGACAATCGGGCATGGCGAAATTTCGAGTTGCTGATCTGATTCTGGATCAAAAAATTCTAGAAGTTGCGAGGAAGGAAGCTTTCAGCTATATGGATGCATTTCGAGATAAACCTGCTGTACTTAACGACTTTTTCCAAAAATACTGGAACAATCGCTTTGGTTTAATCCAGGTAGGTTAAACCAAAGATGTCATGATCTCGTCTAACTTATGTTTGTAGTAACGCACGCAGCCGTGCGAATGCAAGGCAGTGCCGTAAAAAGCCAGAACGGCACTGTCTCATGAGCCTGCGTGCCTTACTACAAAACACAACTCCTGGAGGGCAATAAAAAATGAAGAAAACTGCTTTCACTGTCATCATCATTGCTGCCTTTTGGTTCACGTTAGCTGCGAAGGAATCGCTTGAACCTCCAATGGCAAAAAAAATTCCAAAAGAAATGACAATTCATGATGATCCGAGACAGGATAATTATTTTTGGCTCAGGGAGAGAGATAATCCGGATGTTAAAGCATATCTTGCTGCAGAAAATGCGTATGCCGATGCATTTATGAAACCCACAAGCGGCCTTCAGGAAAAACTTTATAAAGAAATGTTGAGCCACATGAAGGAAACAGATCTCACAGTTCCTTTTCGTTACAGGGATTATTTTTATTACACCCGTACCGAAGAGGGGAAGCAATATGCCATTCAATGCAGAAAAAAGGGTAGTTTGGAAGCGCCTGAAGAGATACTTCTCGATGTAAATAAGCTTGCCGAAGGTTTAAAGTTTATGTCTCTTGGAGCAATTGAAATCAGCCCGGACGGGAATTTAATGGCATATTCAACGGATTCTTTGGGATACCGTGATTACACACTTCAGATTATGGATTTGCGTACTCGAACCTTATTTCCTGAAAAGATTGAACGGGTTAGTTCCGTTGTTTGGGCATTGGATAACAAAACTTTGTTTTATACAACGACGGACCCCGCGAAACGTCCTTTTCGTTTATACAGACACGAGCTTGGAACTGATAAGCATGAACTGATCGAAGAAGAAAAGGATGAAACGTTTCGTTTATTTGCGTATGCCACGAAAGAGGAAGAAATTATTTTTGTAGGATCGGCGAGTTCGAATACAACTGAATTCAAATATCTCCACAGTTCAAAACCTTCTGAAACACCGGTCATGATTTTGCCGCGCGAAACCGATCATGAATACTACCCCGATTACTACAAGGGTAAGTTTTACATTCTTACGAACAAAGATGCGAAAAATAATCGAATTGTTTCCGTTCCGATGAATGATCCATCAATGCAGAACTGGAAAGATTTTGTTCCGCATGAGAAATCGGTCCTATTAGAGGGTGCGAACTTTTTTTCAAATCACTGTGTGATTTCGTATCGCCAGGATGCCATTCCTAGTCTGCGTGTCATTGATCTTCGAACCGGTGACTCCCACAAAATCGAAATGCCGGAACCCATCTATTCTGCGTATATGTCAGCAAACAATGTTTTCGATACAAACATTGTCAGGTTCAGTTATCAATCACTTGTGACTCCCAGTTCGATTTTTGATTACGACATGGATACACGTAAGAAAACTTTATTGAAACAGAAGGAAGTTCCTGGTGGTTTTGATTCTGCCAATTATGTTTCGGAACGCACACATGCGCCTGCAAAAGATGGTGTAAAGATTCCTGTTTCACTTGTCTATCGCAAAGGTGTGAAAAGAGATGGTTCGGCCCCACTTTTATTAGATGGTTATGGAGCTTATGGTTCTTCGATGTCCGCGTATTTCGATAGCAACCGATTACTTTTGTTGGATCGAGGAATGATTTGCGCCTACGCGCACATTCGCGGCGGTGGAGATCTTGGCAAGGAATGGTACGAGCAAGGGAAGATGATGAATAAAAAGAACACTTTCAATGACTTCATCTCTGTTGCAGAGCATCTCATCGCTGAAAAGTACACATCACCGGATCATTTAGCTGCAACAGGCGGAAGTGCAGGCGGGTTATTGATGGGCGCAGTAATGAATCAGAGACCCGACTTGTTTCGAGTTGTTTTGAATTATGTCCCGTATGTGGATGTTATTAATACGATGCTTGATCCAACAATCCCACTTGTAGTTCCGGAATATCTTGAGTGGGGGAATCCAAATAAGAAAGATGAATATGTTTACATGAAATCGTATTGTCCATATACAAACGTTAAGGCGCAAAAATATCCTGCCATGCTTGTACGGACTTCGTTTTATGACAGCCAGGTGCCTTATTGGGAAGGTGCGAAGTATGTTGCGAAGTTACGTGCACTAAAAACGGATCAAAATGTCATCTTGCTAAAATCTGCAATCGAAGCAGGCGGGCATGGCGGACAATCCGGTAGATATGATTCGTTGAAGGAAGATGCATTCGATTATGCGTTTATGCTGGCCGAACTGGGTGTAACGAATTAACCACAAAGACACAAAGAAGCGGAGCTGCATAAGGGACCGCAGGCTTCCAGCCTGCATCGGGGATCGCGGACTTCCAGTCCGCAATTTTTGCGTACAAGTAACAGAATTTCGAAATGAACCAGCGCAAGAAATCGTTCGGACGGCACAGTAAAAGGACACAACATTAAATCGAAATTTCGGCCATTAGTTCTTTTGATATTGTTCTTTGCAGGTTGTGGCGAACGTTTTACACAACCGAGGAGGCTTCTCTAGCAGTCGACTGAGTCAGCGAAAAAATATACGCATACATAACGCAAGTAAGAAATCCATAATTCGCACGACATTTTCCTGCCGGTAAGAGGTCACGCTCCCTTAACCGAAGTATTGCAGATTGTTCGATTGCAAATTGTAAATTTAATAATTCCGAACATACCGGGAGCTGAAAATATAAAATCGTACAATTTGCAATTGTACAATTTTCAATAAAAATGCAGGCGAGACGCCTGCGGTCCCTGATGCGGACGAGACGTCCGCGCTCCCCTAGTGGATTTTCGTTAAGCGATCTTTGGCTTGTTGATGTCCGTATCCGGAGCGAACAAGTTTCAAATATCGATTTAAACTGTTGATCGCTTCTTGTTTCTGATTCATTTCCAAATGACAATCTACGATCGCTTTTGTAACCGGATAGTAGTTTGGAGTCAACCGGAAGCTTATCTCATATGATTCGAGCGCTTTCTGACAATCATGATCGAGCCATTGCCAGGACAATCCAATATAAAAGTGAGCATCGCGTTCATCGGGATAATCTTTCATATATTGTTGCATTGACTGTCTGAATTCTGGGCCGCTTCCTGAAAGCCATACTGAAATTCCTTCAAGCCATTCTTGTTCTTTTCTTGTCAGTCGTGGTTTCAATTCAAAAGCTTTTATTTGGGCTGCTTTTGAACGAGCATCATCTCCAGCAAATGAATATGCACACGCCAGTTCCGCCCATGCAAGCGCCATATTGGGATCAATTTCAAGAGCTTTTTCCAGTTCCTTTACGCCTTCATTCCATTTACCTTCATTGTTAAAATCCTTCGCTCTCAACATGTGCGCATAGGCTTCCAGCGAGCCAGTGGCCATATCTTTTGATTCACGGCCTCCTGACATTGTCACTCCCGCTTCGACAAGACTCGCTTTGAGTTCATTCGAAACATCGGTTGTCAGTTTGCTTAAGATTTCGGTTTTTCCGTTGCAATCGGATCTAAAGTTTCCTAATAATTTTCCGCTGACGAGATCGGTCAGAGTCGCATTCAGCACAAAAGTTTGTCCGACCTGCGAAAGTGAACCGGAAAGAATTACATTGGCTTTTAAATTTTCGCTTAATTTTTTAATAAGAGCCGTATCACGGGAAGTATCAGAATAGGATCTTCCAAGTTCCATCGCTGCGCCGTTCACACGCCAGGGTGAAATCACCTGCACACCTTTGCAATCGTAAAGCACTTGAACGAAAGCATCGGATAAAATTCTACCTATATCAGCTTGTTTTAGTTCTGGATCGGCCGTTTGATTTTCAAAAGACATGACGGCAATGACAGGTGATCCTGCCATGAGATGCTTTTCAGGTTTCTTCATAATGAAGAAAGCACCTCCGAGTAAAACGGCCGATATTAATCCCATCAGGGCCCATCGCATCGTTTGCGATCGTTGTTTTAGTTCCGCAGGTGGTGCTTGTGAAGGTAATGTTGGTGGAGAAACAGTCGAGTATGCCGCTGTTTCAGAATCTTCCAGAGAGCTTAACTGAGTTCGCAATTGCAGAAGCGCAGTTTCCATTTCACGAGTGGAGGAAAATCGATTTTCGGATTTCTTTTCAAGCGCTTTTTCCAAAATCGCATTCAATCCTGGGGGGAGTGTTTTTGAAGGTAAACCGACCGGCGTGGGAGCATCGCGCAAAATTGCGCTAATCGTATCGACTGTAGTTTCGCGGCGGAACGGATTGATGCCCGTAATCATTTCGTACAAGACGATTCCCAGCGAAAAAATATCGGAACGCAGATCGGCACTTTGACCGCGAGCTTGTTCGGGACTCATATATGCGGCAGTACCAAGGATCATTCCAGTTTTTGTATCGGACTGTCCAATCGTTTCAAGCGGTCCCGAAGTTTGATCGGGTGCATCACTTTTCAAAAGTTTCGCAAGGCCAAAATCCAGAATCTTAACCAATCCATCATGAGTTACCATGATGTTTTCAGGCTTCAAGTCGCGATGAATGATTCCGATCGAATGAGCCTTGGAAAGTCCGGCTAGAGTTTGCCTTGTGATTTCAAGCGCGCGCTTTAACGGTAGAGGTGCCCCCTTAATCATGGAACGAAGAGTTGAGCCATCTACAAATTCCATTGCAATGAATGGATTGCCTTCATGTTCACCGATTCCATAAACAGTCAGGATATTCGGATGATTCAAGGCCGAAGCAGCTTTTGCTTCAGTGATGAACCGGCGTAAACCTCCTTCGCTTCCAACTCCCACATCTGTTAAAAATTTGATCGCAGCCAGTCGTCCGAGCTGAATATCGCGCGCGCGAAAGACTTGTCCCATTCCACCGGTGCCAAGCAAACCAAGAATTTCATAATTCCCGATTTGAGTTCCCGCTGATAAATTCATCGAATTATTTAATCATCATAAGCATGGAAAATGAAGGATGTTTAGCATAATTCCCTGAAGGATGATGCATTCGATTATGCCCTTATGCTGAACCAATTGGGGGTAAAAAATTAACCGCAGAGACGCAAAGGAACGACAAACTAAAGATTTAATAGCATAATAGTGGTATGACATCGCTCGAAAAGATTTCATGGATAGGATGCGGACGCGTTGCGAGGACGCTTGCGAAAGCCTGTAGAATCGCTGGTTATCCAATTGGTATGGTAGTGTGTCGGAATCTGAAGAATGCCGAAACGGCAGTAGAATTTATTGGTGATGGTGAGCCCGGGACGGACATTGTTGAAGCTGCAACTTCGGGAACAGTCCATTTCATCACAACGAATGATGATGCGCTTTCAGAAGTTGTTCAAACGCTCGATACAGATGTGCCAGGTTCGTTAGCTGGGCATTATTATTTTCATACGAGCGGTTCGATTGCATCAACGATTCTCGAACCTCTCCACAAAAAAGGTGCAGATATCGCATCGATTCATCCGCTTCAAGTTTTCGCAAATCCGGAAAAAGCCCTCGAAACATTGCCCGGCATTTATTATGCAATTGAAGGAAATGATCGTGCGATGAGTTGGGCGGTCAAGCTTATAGACAAGCTGCAAGGCAAATTGCTTTTAATTCCAACAGCTCGTAAGCCGCTTTATCATGCTGCGAGTGTTTTTGCCGCAAATTACCTGGTCGTTCTTGCTCATCTTGCAGTCACCATTATGGAAGAAATCGGAGAATCCCCTGAAGATTCGTATCAAGCGTTTCTTCCTTTGATGGTAAGTGCCCTGCAAAACATTGAAGAGTTTGGAACTGCTAGTGCGTTAACCGGACCGATTTCACGCGGTGATGAAAAAACAATTGAAACACATGTGAAGACTTTGGAAGAATTGCCTTCAGGGGTTTTGGATTCTTACAGAGTTTTAGGTCAAGAAGCAGTTGAGCTTGCTGCGCGATCAGGCAGCATCACTTCTGACAAAGCGCGACGCCTTTTGGAATTACTGAAGCGGCAAACTATAAACTAAAAATCGTACGAGAGTGAGCCGTAGAATTCCCTTCCATAAAGTGAATCATCAACACCGACAGCCGGAGTCAATTGAACTTCTTCATCAAAAACATTTTTAATCAGAAAGCCTAAATTCAATCTCTGACCTTGCACAGGGATGTGTAATATTGTTTGAAAATTAGCGTAGGTAAATGGTTCGCCAACTTCTTCTCCGAAATTAACTGTCCCGGAAGTAAACCGTCTGGAATCAAATTCACCCCAATAGTTGATTCCAAAATTAAAACTGAGTAAATCCACAGGAGTGAGATTGATAATCCCGGTTAGTTTATGTTCAGGCGCATAGGCTCCTGCGGAATCTGGACCCGGAAGACTGGAATTCAAATCGGTAGATTGCAGCGCGTAGCCAAAAATCGCGGAAAATTTGGAACTGGGTCTGTAGCGAGCTTCTAATTCGACACCTGTTAGCTGAATGTCGCTCTGGCGGTTTATTGTAGACCCTGTTGGCAAGCCTGCATTTACTTCAATAAAGTCTTGAACGTCACTATAGAAAAAATCTGCTTTTGCGGAAAATTCAGGATTAAAAAAGTATTCCATTCCAGCTTCGAACGTATCAATCTTTTCAGTTTCCAGATCAGGATTTCCCGTAAGTCTTATATCTGGAAAGCCGGCAAGAAACTTCATATCGATAAATAGATCATTCCATGTTGGCTGCCGAAAAGCGCGGCCATAGGAAGTTCTTAAAACAAGATTGGTTGTTGGAAGAAAAACTCCTGAAATACTTGGACTAATTGAAGTATCTGTAACTTCATTTTGATCCAGCCGTACTCCAGCAGTAATAATTGTTTTTCCATCCGCAAAACTAAATTCGCCCTGGGCATAACCGGCAACATTGTTGACAGTTTCATCCGCATTCGCAAGCCTGGCGATATCTTTTTCTGTTTTATCAGATTGAGCGTCTACACCGAAAATGACGCGATGACTTGCAACGATCCAATCCAATTGCGTATTGAAAAACAGACGCTGATTGAGTTCATCCTCGTTTTGAACCAGATTCGCCGGATGTCCTACTGACAAGGGATTGTGACAACTTTCGCAGGTATTCCCATCGCGGCGATTAAAAAAGCCTTTGACGCGCCAGTTCCAATCTTCCGAAAATTTCTTTGAATACGATGCATCAATAAAGTTCAATGTCTGATGTGTGCCGGTAGTTCTGATGTTGCGTGTGGAATCCATTGTGAATTCACTGCTTTCATCTTTGTGAAATAAATAAGAGAGTGCAAAACCCTTATAGTTCGTTTTTAGAAAAACGTCACCGTTTTTGATTTCAGTTTCTTCAAGAAAACTCATTGGTCCACTTTGAGTTTTGTATTTGCCTGTGATTGAATAATTCCAATCACCTACGGTGTCACCGTAACTCATCGCGAAGCGTGCATTATCCCGGCTTCCTGCTTGAATAACGGCCGAACGCGTACCATCATCTTTGAAATCTTCCGTAATGATATTAACGATCCCGAAATATGCATTCTGTCCGTATAACGCCGAACCTGGACCTTTAATCACTTCAATGCGCTTGACGTGTTCAATCGGGAAAAAATCTTCATATGCAGGATGACCAGGATAGCCGCCCTTATCAGGACTGTTGTACGGCGTGCCATCAATAAGGAAAAGAACACGTTCAGTAAAAGGAGAGGGTCCGAGTGATCGAATTCCTAAAACTCCTCCCATTGGGGTTATTCGAGCGTTCATTCCAGGAACGAAGCGCAAGGCTTCACCAATGGTTGAAGCTCCGAGGTCTCTGATTTGACTGCGTGTAATAACTGTAACTGCTTGTGGTGCTGTTTTTAGAAGGCGTTCGGTTCTGGTTGCAGTGATGACTTTCCCTTCAGCAACAAGATTAAAAATGTCTTCAAGCGTTACTTCTTGCGATTCTTGAGCGGTGGCACTTCCAACAATTAGAATCACGAATCCGAGGATTGCGACTACTCTCATAACCCTCCTTTTCCTGCCAGCATTTTAGCACTCTGCGTCTTTGCGGTAAAAGTTTACTTATATACGACGGCAGCGCTCATCAGAACATTAGGATCAATTTCGATGCCCAAACGTTTCGCCGTTTTCAAATTAATTGCAAGCTTCGAAAGGGTCGGGGAAAGTGTCGGAAGGTTTGTTCCTGTTTTTTGATCAAGCAGGTTTTGAACAAGTTCACCTGCTTGTTTTCCCATTAAACCAAAGTCACTGCTGACCGATAGAAGTGCGCCTTCTTTTACAAAGGCTTCATGATAAGCAAAGACCGGTAGTCTTCTTTGCGTTGTGATTACCAATACTCTGCGGAATACATCCGGTGAATTCACAAGGGATTTATCAGGAATAACCCATAAGATATCGATTCCTTCCCATTCTGAAAGTATTTCTTCCATCTGACCCGAACTTTTCGCTGTTCGTCCAATAATTTCAAACCCATATTTCGGAGCGATAGCTTTAGCTTCGTTCAAATTCGCTTCCGATACATCCGGATTGTAAACAACACCGATCCGTTTCCCTTTCGGTAAAACTCCATAAAGAAACGAAAGTTGGGCTTCGGTTGGCACTTCCCAAAAAATTCCCCCAACGTTGCTATTGATCAGATTTCCAGCTTCCGTTTTTAAAACGTTAGCGAAAATTACAGGAACTTGTTTTTCCGTTTTGCGAACAGCTTGAAGAGAATTTGCTCCGGTTGCAAAAATGACTTTCGGTTTAAAACTCTTAATTGCCTCAGCAGCTTTTGAAGCATCAGTTTCTTTTGTTTCAGTGGTCGAAACTTCTTGCTTGAATCCTTCAATTGCCAAAGTGTGAACAGGGTTGTCAGCACCACGAATGATTAGAACTCTGTTCTTTTCACCATTTGTTTTACGCCGTTGATCCTCGAAGAAATTTTTGAAGGTCGTGTTGCTCACATTCGATGCTGGAGAAAAGGCGGGATCCATTCTTAATACTGCTGCTGCGAGTGTTTCGGCGCGGCCTGTTTGTTTGCTGGAGTAATACGCCTCCGCAAGCAAGTAGTTTGCCTCTTTGCGAGTTGATTTCGAATAATATTTGTTGTCATTTTGTTCAATGAGTTCGATGGCATCTGAATAGTTATTTTGTGCAAGAAGCTCACGCGCTTTTGAGACTGTACGATCGCCTTCCGACTTGGCCTGTTGAAACAAATCAATGGTGGATTGCGAGTACAATTCAGGATCCAGGGTGAGCTCTGGATTTACCTGTAAAGCTTTTTGAAACTCGGATACAGCGAGATTATTTTTCGCCATAAGTTGAAAAATTTTTGCGGAAGTAAGATAGCCATCAATGATGATATGACGTTCTATTTTAGGGCTCGTTGTTAGTAGAAGATTGATACCGGTGTTAATTTGCTCAATCGCCGGTTCATATTTTCCTTCCAAATAAAGACTCTTTCCCTTTTTGACTCGATCCAGTCCTTCGTATCTTGCTTGATCAAACAATTCAATCGTTTTTGCGGAATAAAAATCGCGATCTAATTTCAGATTTGGATTAACAATGATTGCTTTTGCAAATTGAACGCGAGCCTGTTCTTCATCGTTTAGAAGCTGGTAAATGATGCCAAGAGCAAGATGTGCGGACGCCTTATCTTCAGCCGAATCCAGTTGTTCTGTAGCACTCTTCAATTTTGAAATTGCGGCTTCATAGTTCCCTTGCTGGTAATCTTTCATGCCCTGTTGAAGCAGCTCTGTGCCGGGACGTGCCACGCATACGGAAACAAAAATTAGAAATACCAGGAATGTCACTAAGCGTTGCATAACTTTTCCATATATTATGACATTTCGGGCGACAGCTTAGTAGGGGCGGGTCTTTGACCGCCCGAGTTGTTGAGATTGAGTCGCGGGCGGTCATAGAGCCGCCCCTACTAAGCGGAGGAAATATGAAAGCAATCATCTTTTACGAGCATGGCGGGCCGGAAGTCTTACGTTATGAATCTGTACCTGAGCCGGAAGTTCGCGACCTTGAAGTTGTAGTCAAAGTTCGTGCTGCCGCGCTGAATCATCTTGATTTGTGGCTTCGCAAAGGAATTCCGGGACGTCCAACTCCGCTGCCTCATATTTCAGGCTGTGAAGGCGCAGGAGATGTATTGCGTGTTGGAACCGGAGTTACTCAGTTCAAACCTGGCGATGCGGTTATGATTACCCCATCTTTTTCCTGTGGACGTTGTGAATATTGTTTGCAGAATCAGGATAGTCTTTGCCTTTCTTTTGGCATGTTAGGAGTGCATCGTTATGGAACTCTGGCGGAGCAAGTTTCAGTACCCGTAAATACTTTGTACTCTATGCCCTCAGGGCTTTCTTATGAACAGGCAGCATCCATTCCACTCGTTTTCCAAACAGCCTGGCATATGCTAGTTGATCGAGCGCGCCTTCGAGTTGGTGAAGATGTCCTGGTGCAGGCCGCCGGAAGCGGAGTCGGAATTGCTGCCATTCAGATCGCAAAATTGATCGGCGCTCGCGTGATAGCAACTGCCAGTACAAACGAAAAGCTAGACAAAGCGAAGGAACTTGGAGCAGACATCTTAATTAACTATAAAGAAAAAGATTTTCTGGAAGAGATCCGCAGGATCACAAATAAGCGCGGGGTGGATGTGGTATTTGAACATACAGGTCAGGAAAACTGGGAAAAGAATATTCTCAGCTTGAGCCGATTTGGCCGGCTTGTAACGTGTGGTGCAACTTCGGGTCCAAATGCGAAGATGGACTTGCGTTACGTTTATAGCCGGCAACTTTCGATCCTTGGAAGTTATATGGGTGGTAAACGCGATTTGCAAGAAGTGCTGCGATTTGTCAGTGAAGGCAAACTTCGTCCTGTGATTGATTCAGTCTTTCCGCTTTCAGAAACACGTAAAGCGCAGGAAAAAATGGAGGACCGGAACGTCTTTGGAAAAATTGTTGTTCTCCCTGAGTAATTTTGTTTATTCGACGCTTTGCGGTTAAATTGAATCTATGCTTGCTCAATATGCAATTCGGGATGATCAAACGCGGGGTCGAGTTTATCCAGAGCCTGAGCATCCCTATCGTTCTCCGTTTCAAAGAGATCGCGATCGTATTATTCATTCTCGTGCATTCAGACGATTGGAATACAAGACTCAAGTTTTTGTGAATCATGAAGGCGATCATTATCGAACGCGCCTGACTCACAGCATGGAAGTCGCCCAAATTACTCGAACGGTCGCACGCGATCTTGGTCTGAACTCCGATCTTGCTGAAGCTCTGGCGCTATCTCACGATATGGGACATCCTCCCTTTGGACATTCCGGACAAGATGTTCTGGATGAACTGATGAAAGCCTACGGAGGATTTGAACATAATCTGCAAACGCTTCGAATCGTGGAGCAGCTAGAAGAAAAATACATTGAATTTACAGGATTGAATCTGACATTTGAGTCGCGCGAAGGAATCGTCAAACACAGCACTGTGTATAAAGGGATGAAAAATCAACCTGACACATTGAAAAGATTTGCTCTTGATGATTTACCGCCGCTTGAGGCTCAAATTGTGGATCTGTGCGATGAAATTGCATACAACAATCACGATTTAGATGATGGTTTGGAGTCTCGACTGCTGAATCTTGACGAACTTGTAGAGAAGATTCCGATTTTTGGAGATTTATTCCGTGAGGCAAAATCAAAACATCCTGCAGCGCCACTGAAATTGTTGATCAATGCAACGATTATCAATTTGATCAATTTGGAAGTCACTGATCTCATCGAAAACATAAAACGAACAATCCAAAAAGAAGGAATTCAGACGCTCGAGGATATTCGAAAAGCGCCACGAATGCTTGTTTCATTTAGCGATCAAATCGGCGATAAACATCGTGAATTAAAAGTGCATCTTTATAAGAATCTCTACAATCACTTTCGTGTGAATCGAATGAAGCATAAGGCGCGCAGAATTCTGGAGGCGCTCTTTAAGGCTTATCAAGAAGATCCTGATCTGATGCCTCTTCATATTCGTAACCGGATGAAGCAGGATAGCAAAGAGCGTGTCATTTGCGATTACATAGCTGGTATGACAGACCGTTTTGCGATTGATGAATATATGAAGTTGTTTGATCCGCGCGAAAAAGTTTAGTATTTGCCTTCATGATCACTATCAAGTTTTTTGCAGCTTTCGCAGAATATGCAGGAATGCGTGAACTTTCTCTGCCTTTTCGTGAATCCATGACCTGCCACGATGCCTGGAAAGTTGTCAGCGAAAAATTTCCGAAACTTTCTCCTATTCCTCCGCTATTCGCAATAGGAGATGAATATGTTTCTGCTGAGGCACAGCTGAAAGATGGCGATCAACTCCTTTTGTTTCCTCCGGTGAGTGGAGGCGCGCCGAAATATATATATGAGACCCCACTTTCTGTCGAACGTGCGATCGAATCGGTTTCGGAAGATGAAGCAGGTGGAATCGCAACATTCATTGGCCGAGTAAGACGTCATAATGAAGGGAAATTGATTCGTCATCTTCACTATGAATGTCATGTTCCAATGGCTGAAAAGAAGCTTCATCAAATTGTGGAAGAAATGTTTTCCCGATGGCCGCTGAAAAAAGTGGCAATTGAGCATCGGATTGGCAAGCTTGATGTTGGTGATCTTGCGGTGATTGTCGCAGTTTCGGCTGAGCATCGTCGCGAAGCTCTGGAAGCCTGCAAATATTGCATCGATGAGTTAAAACACAGAGTGCCGATCTGGAAAAAGGAAGTTTCGGAATCAGGCGAGGAATGGATTGGCGCCTGTGCTCATGACCAAGAATGAAGTCTACTGGGAAGTTTCTCGAACTTGTGGGACTTATTGTTGTTGCCTCAGGCTTTCTATTCGGCATTCAATATAGTTTGATTAAGTTCGAACTGGCGGCATTAGGAATTGGAAGTTTAATATTCTACATTGGCTGGGTATTAGAAAAAAGATGAAAGGGATCGTATTCTCAATTTTTATAAGTTTATTTGTAATCCAGTCTGCCTCAGCTTCACTCACGAGATTGGCGCAAAAACAGGCTGCGACTTTATTGCCCATCGCCATTTATGACATTAATGTGGACATTGATCCAAAAGGATTGAAATACTCCGGCCATCAAAAAGTTTCATTTACAAATCGCCAGGAAAAATCCACAAATTACCTGCTATTTTTTATTTATCCTAATGACCCGGCCTTAACGAAATCACGGGACCCCTTTCTAACTGTAACGAATGTAACTGCGAATGGCGTTGCGGCGAAAATTGAAGAAAAAGGGCCTTCCTTGCGAGTTTATTTAAAAGAAGCGCTTCAGACTTCACAGACTGTTACCGTGGAATTTGATTTTCAAGCGGAAATCCCACAACAATCAGGAGCGAAAGACCTTTTTTCCCAAGCAATGGATCAACTCACAAATATTCTCAATCCTAAAGAAGAGCAGCCTGATTATGGAATTTTTAGTTCAAACAAAGACATTTTGAATCTTGGACTCTGGTATGTAGCTCTTTCAAAATTTGATAAAGAAGGTTGGGATGAAGAAGCCTATGCAGGAATTGGCGATGTCAGTTATTTTGATCCAGCTTCTTTCAATGTTCGAATTAGCGCACCGGCGGCATATCAAGTGGTTACAACCGGATCAGCTGTTAAGAAAGTCCCTGGCAAAGAAGGCAAGCTTGTGCATCATATCGAAGCGAAATTGACTCGTGATTTTGTGGTTGAACTCAGCGATCAATTCGAACAAAAAAATGCAATTCGAGGCCAAACATCAATCCGTTCCTATTATTTATCGAAGCATCGCGGCAGCGGAGAAAAAGCTCTGGATACTGCTGTTAAGGCTTTTGAATATTTTTATCAGGAATTTGGGCCCTATCCATATTCAGAACTGGATATTGTCGAAGCTCCATTGTATGGCGGTGCCGGCGGAGTAGAGTTTCCAGGCCTCGTTACTGTATCTTCCATACTCTACAAAGAAGATGAAGCGGCTTTTGATTCAAGCACGATTCAACAATTGTTATCACAAAGCCCGGTTTTTGATCAGCTCCTCGAGTTTGTGGTTGCACATGAAGTTGCTCATCAATGGTGGAATGCTGTCGTTGGAAGCAATTCAAAAAAATATCCGTTCATTGATGAAGCGATGGCGAATTATTCAGCAGTTTTATATTTCGAACATTTTTATGGCCGTGAAGCTGCGGAAAAACAGATGGCGATGCAAATGAAATTGAATTATCAAATGCACCGAATGCTTGGCGGATCCGATCAGCCTGTGCTGCTTCCCGCTTCTGCTTATAACGGACCTCTTGAATATTCTGCGATTGTTTATGGCAAAGGTGCGCTTGCATTCGACAATATTCGTAAAACGATGGGAGATGAAGCGTTCTTTGCAACGATGAAAAAGTATTACACCAAGTTCTGGTTTCAAACAGCAGGGCCTTATGATTTTAAAGAGACAGCTCAGTCAATTCAGCCCCAGAATAAAGAAAAACTCGAAGCAGTTTTCAAACACTGGATGGAAGAAGAGCATGGTGATGCAGATATCGGTGAAGGTTCAATGGAATCTTTATTAGCTACGATTATGGAAGGGAATTCTGTCGGTCCGGCGATGGATGAACAACAATTGTTAAAGGAACTTGAGAAAATATTGAATCAACCCCCACCATAATAAGGGACCGCAGGCCTCTGCCTGCATCGGGGACCGTGGACTCCCGTCCGCTAAATTAAATGCATTATTGGATTGATGGATTAATGGAGTGATAGAAATGCGAGGAGTATCAATCATCGGATCAGGAAAAACGAAGTTCGGCGTTTTTCCCGATCGTTCATTAAAAAGTTTGATGGCAGAAGCAGGCAAGAAAGCTTTAGAAGATGCAAGGCTGGAATCTTCTGTCATTCAAGCATTTTATCTTGGTAATTTTGCAGCAACAGGATTCAACAAACAAAATCATGTGGCTCCTTATGCTGGAACCGCGATGGGTTTGCCCAATGTACCAATGGTAAGAACGGAGGCAGCGTGCGCTTCAAGCGGAGCTGCTTTGCGCGAAGCCGTGATTGCAGTTGGCGCAGGTTTATACGATTACGTTCTTGTTGGCGGTGTGGAGAAAATGAATACTGTAGAAACTCCACGGGTTACAGAATATCTTGCACAGGCTGCAGATTGGCATTCGGAAGCAAGAATTGGAGCAACATTTCCATCCATGTTTGCTTTGATGGCGCAAAGACACATGCATGAATTTGGAACGAAACGCGAACATTTATCCAGCATCGCTGTAAAGAATCATGCGAATGGCGCAAAAAACCCCGATGCGCATATGCAAAAAGAAATTTCCCTGGATAAGGCAATGAACTCGCAAGTGCTCGTAGCGGAACCCTTAAATCTTTTCGATTGTTCTTTGATTACCGATGGAGCCGCCGCAGTTGTTGTCTGTGCTTCTGAACTTGCATCACAACACTCTGCAATTCCAGTTGATATCATTGGTCACGGACAGGCATCAGATTCCTTCTGTATGTATATGAAGGAAGATATTACGCGCTTTGATGCAACCATTGCTGCCGGACGCCGAGCGTATGAAATGGCAAAAGTAAAACCCGAAGACATCGATGTAGTTGAAGTTCACGATTGCTTTACCATTGCTGAAATCATCGCGATTGAAGATTTAGGCTTTTGTAAAAAAGGTCAGGGCGGTCCATTCAGCTATGAAGGAATGACAGCGATCGGTGGAAAGATTCCAGTGAATACAAGTGGCGGACTCAAGTCGAAAGGTCATCCGGTTGGAGCCACAGGAATTGCACAGGTTGCAGAACTGGTTTTGCAGCTGCGTGGTCAAGCCGGTGCACGCCAGGTTGAAAATGCTCAAATCGCACTTTCACATAATCTTGGAGGAAGCGGAGCCAGCTGCGTCGTTCATATTTTGCAGAGGAGGGCATAACAATGGAAATTGTTATCCGCCGTTGTCCTTCATGCAAAAAGATTTATCTGGACGATGTTGATTTGTGTCCTGCTTGTCCGCAAGTCGTTCAGACATTACAGGAAAATGCTTCTGGATCAGGAAAGATTTATAGTTTCACTCGCGTGCATGTTGCGCCGGAGGAGTTTCAGAAGAGTGTTCCGTATTTCCTTGCAATCATACAACTCGATGCAGGACTCCGTTGTATGGGTCGATTGAAGACGCAGGAAGGAGATCACGTCAGGATCGATGCTCCTGTCGAGCTGGTTTCCGTCGAGACTGGCTATATATTTGCATTGAAATAATGTAGGGGCTGGCGAGGTATTGTAAAATCGCTTTGGAAAGCGGATAGGTCTTAGACCCGCCGCTACCGTTTTATTGATACTTTATGATAGAATTTGCCGTCTCATAATAAGGAGGTGAATTGGTTGGCTGAAGTTATTATCCAGGATGGTGAATCGCTGGAAAGCGCTTTAAAACGTTTTAAGCGCAAAGTACAACAAGAAGACATCATCAAGGAAATTAAGAAACATTCCTTTTATTTAAAGCCTGGTGAAAAGAAAAGAGCTAAACAGGCTTCTGCCCGGAAACGGCTGCGCCGCAAACTCCGCAGGCAATCCGCTTAAACTACTAATTTCAATCCACAGTTTTCGTTTTACGCGATTTGTGTAGTAGAAACGTCGATTGAAGGCTTTGTCATGTGAACGTAATCCGTAATGCGTGATACGTAATGCGTATCTGCGTTGTACTGCCGTTACGGATTACGCGTTACGAATTAGTTTTTATGTGAGGTGGAGAGTGTCCTACGATAAACTTGAAGAACCCAAAACTGGCAGTAAGGTCCAGCTGAGTGACGGAAAAATTCAAGTTCCTGATCGCCCGATCATTCCATTTATCGAAGGCGATGGAATTGGCCGCGATATTACAAAAGCTACGCAGCGAATCGTCAATGCCGCTGTAGAAAAAAATTATGGCGGTAAACGTCAAATAGAATGGTTCGAAATCTATGCGGGTGAAAAAGCCCAGGAAAAGTATGGCGAACTATTGCCCAAAGATACGATTCAGGCTATTTCGGACTATAAAGTCGTAATTAAAGGACCGCTTACAACGCCAGTTGGCGGCGGCTTCCGCAGTTTGAACGTCACTCTGCGTCAGGTTCTTGATCTCTATGCATGCGTACGTCCGGTTAAATTCTATCAAGGCGTTCCTTCGCCTGTGCGTAATCCTGAAAAAATGAATGTTGTGATCTTCCGGGAAAATACAGAAGACGTTTACGCGGGAATTGAATGGCAATCGGAAAGCGATCAAGCAAAAAAAGTCATTCAGTTTTTAAAAGAAGAATTAGGTGTGGAAATTAGACCGGATTCAGGTGTTGGCGTCAAACCGATTTCCAAATTTGCAAGCAATCGATTAGTTCGGATGGCGATTCAGCATGCACTTCAACATAAACGAAAAAGCGTAACGCTTGTTCACAAGGGGAATATTCAGAAATATACAGAAGGTGCTTTTCGCGATTGGGGATATGAACTTGCACGCACCGAATTTGCAAATAGTACGATTAGCGAAGAACAACTTTCAAGCGGCGATCCATCCGGAAAAGTCGTGATCAAGGATCGCATTGCGGATTCTATGTTCCAGCAAATCCTCACGCGCACAGATGAATATGAAGTTATTGCTACAACAAACCTCAATGGCGACTACCTTTCCGATGCTTGTGCTGCACAGGTCGGAGGACTTGGCATTGCACCAGGTGCAAATATCGGCGATAAGGCAGCTTTATTTGAGGCAACCCACGGCACCGCCCCAAAATATGCTGACAAAGATATGGTAAATCCGGGTTCGCTTCTTTTAACGGCAGTTATGATGCTTGAATTCATGAACTGGAAAGAAGCAGCAGATGCGGTCGAGCATGCTTTCGCAAAAACGATTCAACAAAAGAAAGTTACATATGATCTTGCAAGACAGATGGAAGGCGCAAAGGAATTAAAGACATCGGAATTTGCAACGGCAATCATCGAAAATCTCTAAGAGGAAATCATGAGAAAAAAAGTCACAGTTATCGGTGCAGGAAATGTTGGTGCAACAGTTGCTCAGCAAGTTGCTCAAAAAGAACTCGCTGATGTTGCTCTGGTAGATATCATTGAAGGTGTTCCTCAAGGAAAAGCTCTTGATTTGCTGGAAGCAGGACCTGTGGAGCGCTATAACTCAAAGATCACAGGATCAAATAGTTACGATATTACTGATAACTCTGACATTGTCGTGATTACTGCCGGCCTTCCACGAAAACCAGGGATGAGCCGTGACGATTTGCTTTTGAAAAATGCCGCGATTGTAAAGGATGTTGTTGAGAATGTAGCTAAGCGATCGCCAAATTCAATTCTGATCATGGTGACAAATCCCCTGGATGCCATGGCACAGCTCGCACTGAAAGTAAGCGGCTTCCCAAAACATCGTGTGATAGGGATGGCCGGAGTACTGGATTCAGCGCGCTTTTGTACATTTATTGCAGAAGCATTAAATGTTTCTGTGGAAAACGTTCACGCCTTCGTCCTGGGCGGTCATGGTGATGAGATGGTTCCGTTGACCCGCTATACAACTGTTGCAGGAATTCCGATCACAGAATTATTTCCTCCGGATAAACTCAATGCGTTGATCGAACGAACACGCAAAGGTGGCGGAGAGATTGTTGCCTTGTTAAAAACGGGCAGCGCTTACTATGCTCCAGGTTCATCGGCCGTAGAAATGGTTAATGCAATTCTGAAAGACAAGAAAAAAATCCTTCCATGCGCAACATATTTGGAAGGTGAGTACGGCGTTAGCGGTGTTTTTCTTGGCGTACCAGTGAAGTTAGGATCACAGGGAATCGAAGAGATTATTGAAATAAAGTTGCTGCCTGAAGAAAGAGAAGGATTGATCAAATCAATCAAAGCTGTTCAAGAACTAATCGACGTTCTTACCAAAAACAAATATTTGTGATCTTTGTGCCTTTGTGGTGAAACATGAAAATTCATGAATATCAGGGAAAGGAACTTTTCAGAGGTTATGGAATTCCCGTACCAAACGGGATTGTTGCAACAACTCCTGAAGAAGCGAAAGCTGCCGCGCAAAAACTCGGAACACCTGTCGTTGTTGTAAAAGCGCAAATTCATGCTGGCGGGCCGCGGAAAAGGTGGCGGTATCAAGATCGCGAAGAGTCCGGATGAAGCTGCCGCAAAAGCGAAAGAGTTATTAGGGAAACCCCTGATCACACCGCAAACTGGTCCTGAAGGTAAGATTGTTCACAAAGTTCTTGTTGAACAAGGATTGGATATAGCAAAAGAGTATTATCTCGGAATTGTTTTGGACCGTCAGGCTTCAATGCCTGTAATCATGGCAAGTTCAGAAGGTGGAATGGATATTGAAACACTTGCCAAAGAAAAGCCTGAAAAGATTTTGAGAATTCATGTAGCAGGCGAACGTCTTCTGCCGTATCAAGCACGATCAATCGCGTATTCATTGGGTTTGCCTGCGGAAAGTATTCAGAAAGGCATTCATTTTGTTACCGAATTATTTCGGCTCTTCATTGAAAAAGATGCATCACTCGCTGAAATCAATCCATTGCTCCTGACGAAACAGGGTGATGTGCTGGCGCTGGATGCGAAAATAAACTTCGATGACAATGCAATGTTCCGCCATCGTGACATTCTGGAACTGCGAGATATCAGTGAAGAGGATCCCTTTGAGGTTGAAGCTTCCAAATACAATTTGAATTACGTCAAATTGGATGGAACCGTCGGCTGTATGGTTAATGGTGCAGGACTTGCGATGGCAACGATGGACATTATTCAGCTTGCCGGTGGAAAGCCTGCAAACTTTTTAGATGTTGGCGGCGGCGCAAAAAAGGATCAAATTACAAATGCGTTTCGAATTCTTACATCGGATCCTGAAGTAAAAGCTGTCTTTATTAATATTTTCGGCGGCATTCTTCGTTGCGATGTTCTTGCTCAAGGTGTTGTTGAATCCGCTGCGGAATTGAAGATGACGCTTCCCATTGTCGTGAGAATGGAAGGTACAAACGTTGAGCAAGGTAAAGAGATTTTACGGAAATCAAATCTTAAATTGATGATCGCGGAGAATATGAAGGATGGAGCAGAGAAAGTAGTTGCTTTAGCGAAGTAGAGGATAAGTAGCAGAGAAGATAGAGGATAGAAGATAGAGGATAGAAGGAGAGTTGGTGCGGTGGATAGCGAGATGGAGTTAAGGAGGAAAAATCATAGGCCTTAATTCAAAGTTTTCAAGATCTTAACGTTTATCAACGTGCTCGCACAAGTTCTTCTGAAATCTATCAAGGGTCACTTGCTCATTTCCTTCGGAAGAAAAATATTCATTAGTCAGTCAAATCAGGCGGTCATCAAGAGCAGTAAATGCAATGCTCGCGGAAGCGTGGGCCAGACGATATTATGTCGCGGCATTTAAGAACAAAGTAGATGAAGCCTAGGAGAAGCAATGGAAACCCAAGCATGGCTAGATCATGCTCTAGATTGCAAATACATAAGCCTGAAACAATTTACTGACCTTGATACGTCATGGCAACAGATCGGAGGAATGCTTAGAGGAATGATTGATAAATCCTCAGACTTTTGCCGAGGCTCTAAATAATATGGAAGCATTTCTTTCTATTCTCTATCTTCTATTCTCTATTCTCAATTGGAGCAACGATGAGCGTATTAGTGGACGAAAAATCCCGCATCATAGTGCAGGGCATTACGGGTAAAGAAGGGAAGTTTCATACATTTCACTGCATGGATTATGCGCAAACAAATATTGTTGGTGGAGTAACTCCGGGGAAAGGTGGAACCCAATTTACTGAAGTTCCTGCAAGCAAAAAGGCGATCCCAATATTTAATACAGTTCGTGAAGCCGTTCAAAAAGAACAGGCGAATGTTTCCGTTATTTTCGTTCCGCCGGCTTTTGCAGCGGATGCAATTTTAGAAGCAATGGATGCCGGTATTGAATTGATTATTGCGATCACAGAAGGAATTCCAGTTCGCGATATGGTTCAAGTGAAGCGCCATTTGAACGAATCGAATTCACGATTAATTGGACCAAATTGTCCGGGAATCATTTCGCCTGGAAAATGCAAAATTGGAATCATGCCTGGTTTCATCCATAAACAAGGGAATGTCGGTGTTGTCAGCCGGAGTGGGACACTGACATATGAAGCAGTAGGGCAATTGAGTGCGCTGAATCTTGGACAATCCACATGCATTGGAATTGGCGGTGATCCAATCAATGGCACATCGTTTATTGATGCGTTGAAATTATTTCAATCGGATCCCGAAACGACTTCCATTGTTATGATTGGCGAAATCGGAGGTACTGCGGAAGAACAGGCTGCCGATTTTATTCGTAGCAATGTAACAAAGCCGGTGGTTTCATTCATCGCAGGAACAACAGCGCCAGCCGATAAACGGATGGGTCATGCCGGTGCGATTGTCTCGGGAGGTACCGGAACTGCAGCATCAAAAATCGCTGCTCTTGAAGCTGCAGGAGTTACAGTGACTCCTAGTCCTGCAGATATAGGTTCGACCATACAAAAAGTAATCAATAAAACATAAACGAAAGATGATCCTGTTGAGAGTATGAAAATGCAAAGAACATTAGCCATAGTGAAACCGGACGGAGTCCGGCAAAAAGTGATCGGTGAAGTCGTTAAACGTTTAGAAACGGCAGGCTTCCGAATTGTTGGAATGAAGATTGTGCAACTTTCGTCAGAACAAGCCGGTGCTTTTTATGCTGTTCATAAAGAACGTCCTTTTTACCAAAGTCTGATTCAGTTTATGAGTTCAGGTCCAATAGTTCCATTGGTGCTGGAAGGGGAGAATGCAATTGAGCGGCTTCGCACTTTGATGGGTGCAACGGATCCTGCGAAAGCTGCAGAGGGCACAATCCGGAAAGATTTAGCATCGAATGTTGAGCAAAATGTAATCCATGGCTCAGATGCCGAAGCGACTGCCTCGACTGAAATTCCATTCTTTTTCAACCGTCTAGAGTTGATTCCATAAATCGCTAAGTGAATTCCATGTCATCAAGAATTTACGATATTAGTGTGGATGTTCGAATGGGGATGCATACATTTCCCGGTGATCCACGTTTCAAATCTCGTCAGCTTAAAACTCTTGAAAACGATCAATATCAGTTGCATCAAATTTCGCTTGGCAATCATACGGGTACGCATGTTGATGCGCCGTCACATTTTTTGAAAGATGGAGCGACTGTTTCAGAGCTGCCCTTGGAAATTCTGAATGGTCGTGTGCGGGTTGTAGAAATTCATGACAAAACGAAGGTAGATGTCTCAGAGTTGACTAATCTTGTCCGTGTGGATGATTTTCGAATTCTTTTCAAGACCCGTAATTCTCTTTTTTGGGGGAGCAAAAAGAATTTTCAAAGGAAATACATTTACCTGACTCTTGAAGCCTCGATATATTTGGTTGAGAACGGAATTAAACTGATCGGGTTTGACTATTTGTCGGTGGAAGAATACGGCAACACAGAATTTCCCGTCCATCGCTATTTGTTGGGAAACGAGGTGATTCTCATAGAAGGGCTAAATTTATCTGAAGTTGAAGAAGGAGATTACGAGATGTCGTGTCTTCCACTCAAATTATCAGATATGGACGGAGCACCGGCTCGTGTAATTTTAAGAAAATAGCCTCATGCACTCTTTCACGCCGGGACGGATATAATCTTTCCTTTATGGAAACACTCAAAGTCTGGGTCTACGAAGTACAGGAGTTCTTTCACCTCTGTGCTCGTGCAATAAGTGCGCTTTTTACGCGCCCTCGTTTTCCACAAGAAATGATTCTACAAATGGATTCGATAGGTGTCGGTTCCTTGAACATCGTAATGCTAACCGGGCTCTTTACCGGAATGGTTCTTGCTTTACAGACAGCGCTCAGCCTTGAAACATTTGGGGCCAAAAACTATGTGGGTCGTGTTGTGAGCTTGTCAATGATTCGCGAACTAGGCCCGGTGTTAACCGCACTAATGGTATCTGGGCGTGTCGGGTCCGGAATTGCTGCAGAACTTGGATCGATGATGGTGACCGATCAAATTAATGCTATGCGCGCTATGGGTAGTGACCCGATTCGTAAGCTTGTTGTGCCGCGGCTAGTTGCAGGTGTTTTAATGGTGCCCCTTCTTACAATCCTTTCAGATACCGTTGGATTATTAGGCGGATGGCTGATTAGTATTCTTGTATTGCAAATACCAGGTGGACTTTACTTTCAATCTTCAATTGATGCGCTTACCGCAAGTGACCTTATTGGAGGCGTGATAAAGCCTATAGTATTCGGTTACATTATTGCCATGGTGGGCTGCTACATGGGCCTGCAAACCACAGGTGGAACCCAAGGTGTGGGCCGATCAACAACACAATCTGTCGTTGTTTGTTCTGTCATAGTGCTTGCATCTGATTTTGTTTTGACAAAACTCTTTTTTGCGGTGCTTTGATGAAAGAGGCCGACACTACAGCGATTGTCTCTCCTGTTCCAGCAATATCTCCCAAAGATAGCTGCATGATCGAACTTCGTAATGTCTATTTCAGTGTCGGTGATTCTCACATCCTTAAAGACATCAATCTACGTGTGCTAACAGGCACTTCTATGATGATTGTTGGTCAAAGTGGCGCCGGTAAAAGCACGATTCTAAAATTGATTTTAGGCTTGATTAAACCGGATAGTGGAGAAATATTCGTTGATGGAGAAGAAATCAGTCGATATACGGAAGATGAATTATTTCCCGTACGAGAGAAATTGGGAATGGTTTTTCAAGAAAGCGCATTGTTCGATTCGCTAACTGTACGCGAAAATATCGGTTATGTTCTGTACGAACGGAAAACAATGCCTGAGGAAGACATTGAAGCAAGAATTTTGGAGCTTTTGACACTTGTGGAGCTTGAAGAAATGATCGATAAGATGCCGGCTGAATTAAGTGGAGGTCAAAAGAGGCGTGTTGCTATCGCCCGAGCGATGGCCGCCAATCCGAAATTGTTGTTGTACGATGAGCCGACAGCCGGTCTTGATCCCGTTACTTCAAAGACAGTTATTAAACAAATGATTAAACTTCGAGATCTTCGAAATGTTACGTCGATTCTTGTTTCACACAAGCTCGAAGATGGTTACAAGCTTGCTTATAATTCTGTATCAGCGGAAGGAAATGATATACGGATGATTCGTGATACTTCCGGACGTCATTTAAGTGAAACCATTTTTTATATGATCAGCGAAGGTGAAAAAATTTTTGAAGGAACTGTTGAAGAATTCAGAAATTCTACTGATCCGTATATCGTGGAATTTCGCGGTGATACAACGTAATTCGATAGTGCTCGGCACTCATTGTTCAGCACTCAGCAATTAAGTGGAGGAAATATGCCGACAAAGAAAGCTCTTGCCTGGTCTGAGCTGAAGGTGGGAGCACTCATCATCATTTCGCTTGCGGTCCTTGTTGGGATTGTAGTGTTGGTGCTGGGTGTTGAATCACCTTTTGCGAAACGATACACACTGTATACGTATATGCCAAACATTGGAGGCCTACGTGAGGATTCACCAGTGATGTTGGAAGGTGTGACAGTCGGCAATGTTAATGGATATGAATTTGTAGAACTTGAAAAAGGCGTACGTGTCGAGTTGCGCATTCAGGAAAAATACAGAGAACGAATTCGAACTGATTCGATTGCGCATCTTAGTAGCCTCGGTCTTTTAGGTGATAAATACATCGAGATCAGCCAGGGCACTCGCGATGGGCGTCCTCTAAAAGAATACGAAACTGTTACTGGGGCGCCGCCTCTTGATATTGATGAAATGATCGCAAGAGCAAATCATACTTTCGATAATCTTGGCGATACTGTTATTAATGTTAAAGACATAACCCAGGCGATGAAAGAAGGAAAAGGGACAGTGGGCAAGTTTTTGAAAGACGATGATATTTATAAAAACTTGAACGAAATCCTAAGGAAAACGCATTCGGGTTCAGGTACGATCGGCAGTCTCATCAATAACGACAAATTGTATCGAGATTTAAGCGACACGGCGGTTAATCTACGCGCTGCTACTGAAAATTTGCGCGCTGGTCAGGGTACTGCCGGGAAATTGTTGAATGATAAAGAAATGGGGGAAAAACTTTCGAACTCAATCGCAAAACTTGAAGGCGTGATTGTGCGAATCGAAAAAGGCGATGGTACACTCGGCAAACTTTCACGCGATCCAGCTCTTTATAACAATCTGAATCAGGTCATGGCAAATCTCAAGCCATTAACGGAGCGCATGTCAAAAGGTGAAGGCACTGTCGGAAAACTTTTTTCTGATAAAGAACTGTATGACAACACAAATAATACAGTTAAGGAGCTGCAGTTATTAATCCGTGACATTCGGCAGGATCCAAAGCAATATTTGCGGATTCGACTTTCACTTTTCTAAAATTTTTCGAGATGATTTTTGAGTGGTTCGCGATTTATACAAAGCCCAGACACGAAAAGAAGGTCGCTGGTTATCTGAACGAAAAGGGTATTGATGTCTTTTTGCCCTTGCGAACGGTTATAAGCCGTTGGAAGGATCGCAGAAAAGAGGTGCAATTCCCATTGTTCGGCGGATACGTCTTTGTCCATACTACTTCCGAACACCGCTTGCCCGTTTTGCGTACCCCGGGTGTAGTGCAATTTGTCTCGCATGAAGGGACACCGGTTGCAATACCAGAAGATCAAATTGATGCCGTGCGTCAGCTCGTTGAAAGTGGGTTGCAGTATGATCCATATCCTTATGTTAAAGAAGGAATGCGAGTTCGAATCAAAAGAGGTCCACTAAAAGGCGTTGAAGGAATCGTACTCTCGAAACGCAAAAAGCATCTCCTTGTTCTTTCTGTGGATTTGATTCAGCAGTCTGCTGCACTCGAAATAGATATCACTGATACTGATGTTCAATAAGAGAATGGACTATTGGATGATGGATGATGGAATGATGGAATGGATGAATCGCTAATCATCACTCGTATCCAACCGGTAAAAGGGTGGGTTGGTATTCATTTCCGCGAACTTTGGAAGTTTCGAGAATTATTTTACTTCCTGATCTGGCGCGATCTGAAGGTTCGATATAAGCAAACCGTCCTTGGAGCTGCGTGGGCAGTAATTCAACCTTTTTTCACAATGGTTGTATTTAGTATTTTCTTCGGCCGTCTTGCTGGAGTGCCGTCAGATGGACTTCCATACCCGTTGTTTGCATTTGCCGGTCTAGTGCCGTGGACCTTTTTTGCAAATGCACTTTCTCAATCTTCAAATAGTCTTGTAGGCAGTCAACACTTAATCACCAAAGTTTATTTCCCGCGGCTTGTGATTCCTGTGTCTGCAGTTCTTTCAGGAGCTTTGGATTTTGTTATAGCGTTTGCAGTGCTTCTTGGAATGATGATCTATTACGGTGTTGTTCCTGGGTTTGCAAGTCTTGTGATTCCATTTTTCTTTCTTCTTGCACTTGTTACTGCACTTGGAGCCGGATTATGGTTATCAGCTTTAAATGTTGAATTTCGTGATGTCAGATACATTGTTCCATTTCTCACACAATTCTGGCTCTTCGCAACGCCGGTGGCGTACCCAAGCAGTATGTTACCCGAACCATGGCGCACCCTGTACGGAGTGAATCCGATGGTTGGCGTTGTTGAAGGCTTCCGTTGGGCCTTGCTGGGACGTCCTGAATCGTTGGGGCCAATCCTTGCCGTTTCAACCGGTGCTGCTTTGTTCCTGCTTGTAACCGGGGCTTTGTACTTCCGCAGAATGGAACGGACATTTGCGGATGTTGTTTAACTACACGGACACAAAGATGGTTAAAATAGATCCCAATGGCAATCCTTATAAACAAAACCCTGCGAGTTGAATACCCAATTGAAAAAGAGGTTGTCATTGGGCGTTCTCCAGAGGCAGATCTTCAACTAAATTTTCCTACGGTTTCAAAAAGCCATCTACGCATTTTTGATGCAAATGGCATTTGGTGTGCCGAAGATCTTGGAAGCGCAAACTCCACTTACGTTAATGGTGAAAAAATTCAAAGAAAAGAATTGAAAACTGGAGACTATATCAGGCTCGATGCTTATACCATCGTTTTCTTTGTGAATGCGCCGCCCTCTTTACCCGAAATCATTGTTCAAGATCCAGCCAGTGTGATTCGTCAGAGGCTTCTCATTAGCCAGCCCTTTCTCAAAATTGGTCGAAGCTTGCAAGAAAATCATATTCCAATCGATGATCCGAGCGTATCGGGACGTCATCTAAACCTAACTCGCAAAGATCGTCACTGGAAAATAGATTTCGCAAAACCAGGAGTTCATGTGAGGGTGAATGAAAAATATGTTGATGATGGCGTTTTAATTAACCCGGGTGACAAAATCGGAATTGGATCATCAGTACTTGAAATAAGCTTGCAGCCGCTTAAAGAATGGACGATTCTTTCGCAGGTACATTCGCGGTTAGATGAATTCTATAAATCGGTTCGGATACACGCCAACAATTTTGAACAAAATATTCGGGAGAATTCTGATTATAGCCAGGATCATAGGGAGTGGATCAACAAACTCGAAGATGCAATGCGGATGGTTGAGGATAGTTTAAAGCTGTTGGCAGACCTGTCCGAAAATGTTCGAGACATGATTCCTGCGATGGAAGATCTTGAAGTTGTTGATAATGTGCTCGAACAAGGAATCCGTCTTTCACGGCGTTGCAATAACTTAGCAAATTATTTGGAATTAATCGTTTTTAACAATCAACTGATAACAATTGCAAATGCAACTTTAGACCATCAAAAAGATCTAGTTTCAAGACTATACAGAAATATTCAAGCCTGTCTTGAGACGGATAATCCAACAGTCAGGCTATAAAGATGTTTGTAGTAAGGCACGCAGCTGAGCGGAGCGAAGCAGTGCCGCAAGCAAGAGAAGCAGCGCCATTGCTTTTCACGGTACTGTTCGGCCGCATACATGCGTCCGAACTGCGTACCTTACTACAAAAAAGGTAAAAAATGTTGAAGGCAATTTTATTTGATTTGGATAATACGCTCTATTCCGAAAGCTGCGGCATTTTCGATTTAATTGACCAGAGGATGAACGATTGGCTTATTGCAAATCTTCAAGTTTCTCCAATGGATGTAAATGATTTTCGAAACAATTATTTCGTTAAATATGGAACTACTTTGCGTGGATTGATGCTTCATCATAACGTTAATCCTCGAGATTTTTTGGATTATGTGCATGATGTACCTGTGCATGAATTCATTTCAGCGGATGAAGAATTAAGAATGACGCTTGATCAGGTTCGTGCGCGAAAATTAATTTTCACCAACAGCGATATGAAACATGCCAACCGTGTTTTGGACGCTCTTGCAGTCCGTGATCAATTTGAAAGAATCTTTGACATTGAAGCTATGGGCTTTATCCCGAAACCAAATCCTGAACCATATCGCACCGCCATCAACTATTTGAGTTTACAACCCAATGAAGTGTTATTAATTGATGATATGGAAAGAAACTTGAAACCTGCTCGCGAAATGGGAATGAACACAGTTCTTATTGGCGATGGAAAACCTGTAGACGACGGTCATCATGCTATTGAGAATATCAAACAGCTATCAGGTATTCTTGGTGAACTATCGCGACAGGGGATATAATCTTGCCCATGATCGATGATGACTTTCTACAAAACGTATCCTTATTTTCGCATTTAGAAGACCGGCAGCTAACTCTGATCAAAGGATTACTCAGGGAAGAAAGCTTCGAGCCCGGCACGCACATCATTGAAGAAGGAATTGTTGGGATTTCTGTTTTCATCATTGTAACGGGAAGAGTCAGAATCTTTCTCTCTTTCGGACAGGAACAAATTGAAGTAGCAAAGCTTGGTCCCGGTGAATTTTTCGGTGAGATGTCTTTAATCGACGATCATGCCGCAGTTGCAACAGTGGAAGCTGAAGAACGTACTTCAGTGGTTACCTTAACCAGGGCTGACTTTAAAGCTTTACTTTCCAGCAGTACAGAAATCTCTGAAAAGCTTTGGGAGTCACTCGCACGAAATCTGAATTCAAAAATTCGAAAGACTGATGATCTTGTCAGAATGTATTACGGATTGAATAAAGCATTGTGCGAAGATCCTAAATTCCGAGAATTCTTTTCTGCGTGGAATTTCAACCGTGAATCGGTAAAGAACGAAGAGTAATCAAAGTAATCTCAGGACGTACTCCAATTCTTACCGGAGCAAAAACCATCCCCACTCCTGGATTTACATACAATTTCGATTTTCCTTTTTGATACAGACCTTTGACATAATCCTGAAACAATTGTGTTGGGGCGAGGTTAAGTCCAAATAAACTCAGACCAATCTGTCCGCCATGTGTATGCCCGGATAATTGCAAGTCGATTCCACCCTTAACCGCGCTATCGAAAAATTCAGGCCTGTGCGAAAGCAGTAACTTAAATCCATCAGGATCAATTCCTTGCAAACTCTTTTTCAAATCGGAAAGATTGCGACGTTTTCCTGCATCGTTAATTCCCAGTAAATTGAGTTCATCGCCATTGAGGCGTAAAACATGATTGGAGTTTTCAAGCATTTGAATTCCTGAATCTTTCATTGCGAAAGAAATAACCCGATAATCATCAAACACATCATGATTGCCCATGCAACCGAAGATCCCATACTCTGTTTTCAGTTTTGAAAATACGCGTGCTACCGGTTCAATTTCTTTAGCAAGTGTATCGACCAGGTCACCGGTCATAACTGCAATTTGTGGATGTTGTGCATCCATCAGCTCGCGAATTTTCAGCATTTCCTTTTCATCCATAAAAGCACCCGAATGGATGTCGCTGATTTGAGCAATTGTGAAACCATCAAAAGCGCTGGGCAGATTCGCAAATGGAATAGTGACTTTTTTGATGTCGTAATCACGAGACGTTTTTAGAGCGCCGTATCCAGTTATTACAAGCGGTGCGCCGATACTGACTGCCCCGGCCGCTTGTAAGAAGGCACGCCGGCTCAAATCTACAGTTTCATTTTTAAATAACGATAAGAACCAACCCGCTGCATCTTTCGCCAAAAAAAAGAACACCATCATCATCATCGTGATGAGCCAGGTGGTTCCCGGAATAACGAACAGATTTTTTAAAAATGTGAGGTCAATATTTGTTGACATTCTGATAAGGATTCTTAGAGGAATTGACAAGTTGAAGTAAATTAGCAAGGCAATCAAGATACGCTCAATCCAGACGCGTTTTACTGTCGAGATAGGTAACGTTAATAACCACAAATGAACGCTTCTGCCGAGGTAAACCTGCATCAAAAGCAGCAGGGCAACAATAATAAGAAAGAAAAACCAGAATGATTTCATTGCAGAGGATAAAGATACATGTTGCGGTTGTTAATCGCAATATTTAGATGGTTTTACGAGGGGACGTAGCAATTTTAACGACACACAATTGATTGTTCTGCTGATACCTACGAGTATCCCAATTCCGTATTCTGATATCGGTGAAATCGACACTATCCTACACAAAAACTTCTAGATTCTGAGGTGCCACATGTATTCTAAAGAAACTAAAGCAAAACAAGGACGTGAAACACTTGGGGTGTATTTGAGGGAAATTTCGTTGACTCCATTGCTGACAGGTGACGAAGAAAAGGCTCTTGGAGCGAGAATTCAGAAAATGGGCGATGAAGAGGCTTTTCGTCGTTTAGTAGAAGCCAATTTGAGATTTGTTGTAAAAATTGCAAAGAACTATCGAGGTGCCGGAGTATCATTTTTAGATCTTATTCATGAAGGAAATATGGGACTAATTGAAGCTGCTCGTCGTTATGATCCTACCAAAAATGTTCGGTTCATTTCTTACGCTGTTTGGTGGATCCGACAAGCCCTTGTGACAGCCATTTCTAACCTCGGTCACCCTGTACGTTTGCCTGCAAAGGTCAACTATATGCTGTATCGGGCAGGTTTAACTGCGATGAAACAGGAAGAGCAGCTAAGCCGTAGACCGACAGTCAAGGAGATTGCAGCAGAATTGGGTGTTCCTGCCGATGATTTGCGTGAAATTATGGACGCCGGTGGCCAGGCAATTTCTTTAAATCATCCAGCCAGTGCAGAACAAGCACGTGCACTTGAAGAGGTTTTTTCGCAAGGAACGGATGACACAGTTGAACAAAATCTCATGCGCGAATCTGCGCGGAAAAGCGTTCATATGGCTCTCAGCGACTTAAACAATACCGAAGAAACCGTTTTACGTTTGCGATATGGACTGGACGACGATCATCCCCGGACATTGAAGGAAATCGGGCATCGTCTTGGACTTTCGAGAGAACGAATTCGTCAGATTCAATGTCGTGCGCTTTCTAAACTCAAAACGCAACGTAGCTCTTTGCGTGTTCTTTGTGCCAATGGTTAAATTGTATGCATGTTACGATTTTTGCGGAATCTTATAGCAGGCCGCAAGCTGTTGGAATCGAAAGAGCAGGAAATCCTACGTGCATCCTCTGAGATAGAAAGAACAGCTAGTGAACTGAACAAGGTATCCAGTGCATTAAAAGATGCCGAAGGTGAACTAAGCAAGGTTAATTCTGTTCTTAGGAAGCGCGATGATGCCTACGACTCAATTTCATCCGCTCTAGAAAAAACGGATGAGGTGCTCTTCGAGATATCCTCATCATTACAAAAGAGTGATGATCAACTCGCAAGACAAGTCTTGCAGCATGGCGTTATTGCTGAGCTCGGACAGCGTGCGCTGAGTGGCGCAGATCTTGATGGGCTTATGAGAGAATCTTGCTTCTTGATTTCACAAATTCTGGATGTTGAGTTTTGTGACATTGTTGAAACTTCGGCAGATCGAAAATCACTTAACCTTCGCGCTTTTTCCGGTTGGCCTGTTGAAGTTTCAGAAACTCGTTCACTTGATAGCGGTGGAAATGCCGGTTTTACGTTAGAAAAAAAAGATCCACTCCTTTATTCGAATTTAAGGAACGAAAACAGATTTAAGCCGGCACCATATTTGTTGGATCTAGGAATTGACAGCGGAGTTAATGTTGTAATTCTGGGACACGATAAACCATTTGGAGTGCTCGGAGCGCACACAAAAAAATCGAGAGAATTCAATCAGGATGAAGTGAATTTCTTGCAAACAGTTGCGAATATGCTTGGAACCGCCATACAAAGAAAAGAATCAGAAGTGCTATCTTCTCAGCTTGCAAGTATTGTGCAGTATTCTGACGATGCGATCATCAGTGTATCTTTGGATGGAATCATTTTAAGTTGGAATCCATCCGCAGAATTCATGTTCGGACATACCGCAGCTGAAATATTAGGATCTCATATCAGTATCATTGTGCCTGATGATAAAAAACTGGAACATAGTTTGAATATGGAACTTTTGAAGGAAGGTGGCGCTGTAGGAAATTTGGAGACTGTTCGACTTCGAAGAGATGGTACACGAATAGATGTTTCCCTTACAGTTTCGCCTATCAGAAACAAAGCAGGAGAAGTGGTTGGGATTTCAAAAATTGTGCGCGATATTACGAAAGAGAAGATGGCTGCAGACAAATTGCGGCGAAATGAAATGCAACTTCAATCTGCTCAGCGAATTGCACAAATAGGGAGTTGGGAATTTGATATTGATTCGAATTCAATAAGTTGGTCCCAGGAAATGTATCGTATTTTTGGCTTCGATCCAGCGGAGCAGATTTCGAGCGAAAAAATATTAGAGAGAGTGCATCCGGAAGACCTCCCAACGCTCGAAGAAATAAGACGCGCACAACGTCCTTTTAGTATCGAATATCGAATTGTCTGGCCCGATGGCGAGATTCGTTATCTTCAGGGACGAGGCGAAGTAGTCGTTGGTTCGGATGGGAAACCTCAAAAAATGGTGGGTACTTCTCAGGACATAACAGATCGGAAGAGAGCCGATGAACAGTTGCGTGCATCGAGGGAACAAATGCGCGCTTTATCAGCTCACCTTCAATTCATTCGTGAAGAAGAGCGGACAAGAATTGCACGTGAAGTTCATGATGAACTCGGGCAAGTTTTAACAGCCTTAAAAATGGATCTCTCACTCTTAAGTCATAAATTGCTTGAATCCAGCGCCGTTTTGCCGCGGCGTCTACTGCATGACGAAATTAAGTCAATGACGAAAAAAGTGGATGCAACGATCAAATCAGTACGAAAGATCGTTACTGAGCTTAGACCTGAAGTTTTAGATCATCTCGGATTAAGATCTGCAATCGAATGGCAGGCACAAGAATTCCAGTCTCGATCTGGTATTGAATGCAAATTGGATCCCACAATGGATTTTATTGATGTCACTGACCGTGAGAGCGAAACTGCAATTTTCCGGATTTTGCAAGAAGCATTAACAAATGTTGCACGTCATTCTGGTGCAAGTCAGGTGGATATTTTCTTAACGAGACACAATGGCGAGTTAATCATGGAAGTAAAGGATAATGGCCGCGGGGTAACGATGGACGATCTTTCCAAAAGTCGTTCATTCGGACTTTTGGGTATGCGTGAACGGGCTTTGTTTCTGGGGGGAGATGTGGAAGTAAGTGGCTCACCCGGAAACGGGACATCCGTCAAAGTGCGAGTTCCGATTAAAACGGATACGAGATAGGATGTAGGGACATATGACAAAACTACTCATTGCAGATGATCATGTTCTAATCAGAGAAGGTCTTAAAAAAATTCTTAAAGAAGCTCCCGATATGAATGTTGTGTGTGAAGCAGGGGACGGACGTGAGCTATTTGAAGGTTTAAAGAAACACGAGGTTGATGTAGTCATACTCGATATCTCACTTCCGGGAAAAAGTGGATTAGAACTGCTTAAGGATATCAAGCTAGATTATCCTCAACTTCCTGTCCTTATTTTGAGTATGCATCCTGAAGATCGTTTCGCGGTGCGCGCGTTAAAGGCCGGAGCTGCCGGCTACGTTACGAAAGAAGGCGCGGCTCAGGAGCTGATCCTGGCTCTAAGAAAGGTAATACAGGGACGAAAATATGTTAGTCCAACGCTAGCGGAGAAATTAGCGACTGAGCTGGATCTTGCATCGGATCGACCTCCCCACGAATCACTGTCTGATCGTGAATATCAGGTGTTATGTTTGATCGCCAGCGGCAAAACCGTAAAAGAAATTTCCGGTGAGCTATTTTTAAGTGTCAGTACGGTAAATACATACCGCACGCGTATTCTTGAAAAAATGAATATGAAGACAGATGCAGAACTCATCCGTTATGCGATTCAAAATCACCTGGTGGATTGATTCATTCCTTTTCTAAAGCAAACTGCAAATGTTGGACGGTATCTTCCTGTACATTAATTGTTTTTGATACCTCTTTAAACCCGGGCCTTTTTACACTGATCACATGCTGTCCAACAAGAATCTTTCGCAAGGGAATCGGTGTCTCGCCAATCGGCTGACCATCAAGAAAAGCATTTCCAAACGGTTCACAATTAATTGTAATGGACCCATATCGAGGGCCCGATGTTTCTTGTTCGATCGTTTTGCGCAGCGGCCCCAATTGAGGATGATTTGGATCTAACTTGGCAAGTTCAGCTAATGCGGCTTTGGCTCGATCATAGTTTTTCCTCTGAATTTCATTTCTAGCGGAAGTCAGAAGAGAATTGATTTTGGCTGAAGTATCAGGAACCTCTACTGGCGGCCCTTCAAGCTTCTTTTCCACTTCAGCTAACAACGCTTTTGCTTTTGCATTTCCTGGTTCCAGAGCAAGAATCTGAGTCAGTTCTAATTTGGCTTTCGCATATTTGCGTTGGTCGAAATCTTTCCTCGCTTGACTATAAGCTCGATCGATTTCCTCTTGAAGCTTTTCACGGCTCGTAGTATTTGCAAGTTCAACTCTTGCGTTTGTTAATCCGTTTTGTGCTTGTTCATTCAACGGATCAATTTTGAGAATGTCTTCATAATATCCGATTGCTTTCTGATAGTTTTTTTGTTGTTCTTCGCGCTGGGCATTTTCGAGTAGTTTGGCAACTTGATCTTTTTGAGAGGCCGTCTGTTTTTGAGCTATCCGATTATTAACTTCTTGAAGCAGGTTTCTTGCTTCTGCATTCGTGGGCTCCTTGGCAGTGAAGTCTTGAAGAGTTTTAAGACTGCCTTCCAGATCTCCCTTCTGCATTTGTTCACGCGCTGTTGAAATCACTTTCTGTGTTTCATCTTTGCTGACATTAGACTTCGGCCAAAAATAAAGACCGGCTGCGAGTAACAAAATCAGGATTAAGGGATACACCCAAATTGATGTAGAGCGAGGACGCGCTAGTTTTTCGCGATATTCCTCGCCGGAGCGAATTTCTTGTTCAGTTGCTTGAATTTCTCTTGCAACATCCTGGGAATCGGGATGAAGTTTCCGAGCGATCAGAAATAAATTAAGTGCTTTGTTCAACTCACCTTTCGTACGCAGGCTGATTGCACGGTTCATCGTGTCTAGAAATTCACTTTGTTGTTTTTCGCGCTTTTCTGCAGAACGCAATGCATTTTGGTAACGGGCCCTCAAAGAACGAACTGCAGGGTTACGCGGCTCTATAGCTTCGCACTGGTTCAACATCTCCCCACATTCTTCAAAATGCTTTTGATCAAACAGTTCTTGAGCTTTTTCGAGATAACTTTCAATTTCGCGTTTTCGTTCGGATGCTTGTTCTTCGCGGCTACGACGTTCTTCACATTTTTTCAGATAACTGTTTGCAATGCCGTTTTCAGGATCAATTCCTAACAACGTTAGAGCGCCGCGGTGACAGTTTGTGATATCGCCGGCCTGAAAAAAATTCATAATTTCCTGTTCAGCCTGAATGATGTATCGCCGTCGTTCTTGAAGTTCTTCCTGCTCGCGGATTCGATGTTGGCATTGTTGAATGTATTCGGCAGAAAGTTCGTGACCCGGTGAATAAGCAAGAATAATATTCATCTGTTCGATACATTGTTGATAATTCCCCGCTGCATACAGCGCCTTACCAGCTTGCATGATACTTTCGATTTGTGCTGAGCCTTCAATGTAATGTTTTGCCCGCACCATTCTCTGATGAGACTTCGCATAAAACTCACTCGCCTGCGTGTACGTAGGTTCCTGCGGCAAAGGTGGATCGCTCAAATGTCCCGTTGATGGATCGTAATTAAGTTCTTCGCAAATCTCGAGGAATTCCCGGCGTGGATATAAATCCTGAAGACGAGTGATATAAGTAATCGTTTCGTGATTTAAAATATCCCGGGCATTCACAAGCGTTCGAGCCTGACGTGAAAACTCTTCACGGCAATTGAGCAACTCCTGGAGAATCTCTTTACAGTTCTGATAGCGATCTGCAACATCTTTGGCCATGGCTTTCATTACAAGGTCACTTAGACGTACAGGAATCGTGTGATCAACCTGATTTGGCGGCACAGGATTTTCATTCAAGACCCGGTGGATTGTGGCAGGAAGATTCGCACTTCGAAATGGATGTGTACGTGTCAGAATTTCATAAAAGACAAGCCCGAGTGAAAAAATATCAGCTCTATGATCCACTTTAATTGCAAGGATCTGTTCAGGAGAAATGTATTCTGGAGTTCCGATAATAGCGCCTGCTCGGGTAATGTCTGATGATGCGGCTCGTGCGATACCAAAATCCATAACTACCAGATCCCCGCTACTACGAATGTGAATGTTTCCGGGCTTGATGTCTCGATGTATGATCCCTTCATCGTGCGCAAATTTGAAAGCTTCAGCCAGTTGAATCATCCAATCCACTTTTTGTTCCATCGAAAGCGGCTTTCCTTCTTTGAGGAATGACTTCAGATCTTCGCCCTCAAGAAGTTCCATTGCGATATAAATTTGGCCTTCCACTTCGCCAAGATCGAAGACAGTGATGATATAAGGATGATTAATCTTTGCGGCCAGTCGTGCTTCTTGATAGAAACGTTTTCGGAGTTCAGTGTCAGTGGTCATATCACTGACCATGGTTTTCAATGCGACATAACGATCGAGCATTTCATCGTAGGCTTTATACACCACGCCCATTGAGCCTTGTCCGAGCTTATCAACGAGGGTGTACCGCCCCATCTTACGGATGATTTTGTCAGTACGTTCCGACACGCTACTTCGTATATTTCAATACGACGATCGTTATATTGTCCTTGCCCCCGGCTTCATTAGCCAGGTCTATTAAGGTTTTTGAAAGAGTTTGCAGATCGTTGCTATGCTGGCGGCATATTGTGAGGAGGTCTTCGGAGGTAACAAGCCCATGAAGACCATCGCTGCAAAGGAACAAAATGTCTCCATCCTGGAGCTGAAACTCCTGAACGGGAAAATCAATATCTTCTTTAGAGCCAATTGCTTTTGAAAGAACATTTTTTAAAGGAAGACGAGCAAGCTGATCTTCAGTAAATGCTTTACGTACCCATGTTTCGTTCAGCCAAACATCATCTCTTGTTAAGACTGCCAATTGATTTCCACGAACCAGATAAGCACGAGAATCACCAACAGAGGCGATTACTGCAACATCATCACGGATGACCGAACAGACCACAGTTGTGCCCATTCCTGTATATTCCTGATTTGCATCGGCAAGCTGCCAGATCTTATGATTTGCAAGCTTTAAAGCTGTTCTAATTCGGTTACCGTCGAAGCTAAATTTTGGATCAATTCCAAAAGGCCAGCTCAGTTCACGTTCTTCATGCGTACGTACCATATAGCTCTCAATCGTCCGCACTGCTGTTTGGGAGGCAACATCTCCTGCATTGTGTCCCCCCATTCCATCAGCGACGATAAAGACCTGTGCATCAGAACTTACGGCAAAAGAATCTTCGTTTCGCTGACGCTTTCTGCCTATATCGGATTTACCGTGGGCCTCAATCATTCCATCGTTTTATATCATACTCTCCGCCACAGCGCCAAGGAAAACACAAGGATCAATATTTGACCTTTGCCGTCTTGACGTGCATGCTTTATCATCTGATCTGTATATGAATGAAGTACTTGAAAGCGATCTTCAGGTTGAGCCGACGAAGAAAAGAAAGCTTTTTCGGACGATTTTTGTCGGGCTCCTCTATTTTCTAAGCATTTCTATCGGAAGTTTGTTCGGATTCTTCCTTTCGTATCTCAACAGACTGCCTCAAATTCAACAAATTGAAAATTTTCAACCAAGCATTCCAACTCATGTCTATTCAGCAGATGCTCGACCTATCGACGAATTTTTTGTCGAAAAACGGGTTGTTTTGCGTTCCATGGATCATGTTTCGTCTGACTTAAGAAACGCACTGATCGCTGTAGAAGATGCACATTATTTCGAACATCCCGGTGTGGATCCCTGGGGAATTCTTCGCGCGCTGTATACAAATCTAAAAACCGGAAGGGTTGTTGAAGGAGGTAGTACGATCACCCAACAGCTTGCAAAGATGCTTTTTCTTCGTCCTGAAAAGACGATGGAAAGAAAGATTTTGGAAGCTATGCTTGCAGTTCAGCTGGAAAGGAAATATACGAAACAAGAATTATTCCTTTTTTATTGCAATCAAATTTACCTTGGTCATGGTGTATACGGCGTTGAAGCGGCTGCACGTTACTATTTCGGAAAACCTGCATCTCAACTGAATGTTGTGGAATCAGCCATGATTGCGGCTCTTCCAAAAGCTCCTCAGGAGTTTTCTCCGCATGTTCATCCTCAACGGGCGACACAAAGAAGAAATCATGTTTTGAAGCGCATGCTCAATGAGAAATTCATAACAAAACAAGTTTATGAGCAAAGTCTCCAGGCGCCGCTTGGTGCAATTCAGCCATTACCAAAAACTTATCTGGCTCCTTATTTCACTGAAGAGATTCGGAAGTATTTAGAAACAAAATACGGCTACGCCGGAATTTACGAAAGCGGCCTCGAAATCTATTCAACGTTAGATGTTGAAATGCAAAAGGCTGCCGAGCGTGCTCTTGATAAAGGCGTAAGAAGACTTGATAAAAAACAAGGATGGAGACCGGTCACTTCAATTCTGACACCTGCACAGATTGAATCTTTTCGGGATTCAAGCTGGACGTCAGAAATGACACCAGGAAAGATCGTAAAAGGAATTGCGATGGAAGTGACTGATCGACTGGCTACTATTCGGATTGGTAGGCAGGATGTCCCTTTACTGCCGGATGGCTGGGCCTGGACACATAAGAAAACTGCAACTGCAATTCTAAAGCACGGAACTTTAACAGATTTCAAAATTCTAGAAGTAGTGGATGGAAAAATCACTTCAATTTCACTCGATCAAGTTCCTCTTGTGGATGGCGCCCTTGTAGCAATGGAAATAAAAACCGGAAAGATAAGGGCGCTAATCGGTGGTTCCGATTTCGCCACAAAAAAATTCGATCGTGCTATACAGGCTTACAGGCAAACAGGATCAGCTTTTAAGCCATTCATTTATGCGGCTGCATTCGAAAGAGGCTACACACCTTCTGATGTGATGGTTGATCAACCGCTTTCTTATTATGATCCCTACTCGAAAGAAACATGGTCGCCGCAAAATTACACGGGAGATTTCATGGGCCCTATGACTTTGCGAAGGGCCTTAGAGTTATCGCGAAACACCGTTGCTGTACAACTTCTGGAACAAGTCGGAGTTAAATACGCGATTGACTACATTGGCCATTTCGATACGGTTCAAAAGATGCAACCATACTTGCCTCTCGCACTCGGAGCAAGCGAAGCGACATTACTCAGCATGGTTCGTGCTTATGGTGCATTCGCAAATCAAGGATTAATGCTGGAACCAATGATGATTGAGAAAATCCTTGATAGAAGCGGCAATACTCTTGAACAAAATATGCCTCGCGCAAAAGAAGTGATGAGGGCAGACATCGCTTATTTGCTGACTGATGTGTTACAGGGTGTGATCCAGCGCGGCACTGCTGTCAAGGCGAAATCATTAAAGCGTCCGTTAGCAGGCAAAACAGGAACAACCGATGATTGCACCGATGCGTGGTTCATTGGTTACACACCATCTTTAGTTGCTGGTGTGTGGGTTGGTTTTGATGAAAAGAAGACTTTAGGCAAAAAGGAAACTGGTGCAGAAGCTGCGTTGCCTATTTGGATTGATTTCATGAAAGAAGTTCTCGCGGACAAACCAGTCGAAGAATTTCAAGCTACAAGCAACATCATCACGGTTGCTATCGATCGACACACCGGATTGCGGGCTACCGCGGATTGTACTGATGTCATCATTGAATCTTTTATTGCTGGTTCTGAGCCACGTCAGATGTGCGGGCCAGAACATCATGGAAATGCTATCCCGCTTCAGCCAGAAGAACTCGAAGCGACTGCTGAATCCCAGCCAGAGACTCCTCAAGACTAAAACTAAGGCACAATGTTCACTAATAATTAATTTAAATGAATTCGTGTGCTTGGTGACGTGGTGCGTTCGTGTTGAAAACTACTGCTTATTTTTTCTTTGATTTGGAGGGTTTTGGGCGAGCTGCTTTTGCTTTTGGTTTGGCTACGCTTTTCGTGGCCTTTGCTTTTGCGACCGGTTTTGCTTTGGGTGCTGGTTTTGGTGCAGGCGCGGGCTTACCTTTTGCTTTCGCCGGGAGGGGTGGTGCTGGCTTGAGAGCTTTTCCAGGCTTACCAACAACCTTTATTGCGGCCAGCTGAGCAAGCTTGCTTGCCGCTCCCCCGATCTTACCTTGAATCGACGTTCCAGGAGGCTTCTTTAATAGCGGAATTTTGACTGCCTTTTTGGCGCCAGCTATTTCAGGTTTAGGCTTCTTTTTCTTATAAGATCGATTGATGATTTCCAGGAGCTTTCCCGATTCCTCCCAGGTTGTTAATTGCGCCTGGCGCCATCCAGCGTCATGCAACATTTCAACAGGGTGCGGGTGAACGAAGCCTTCCCGTTCAATTTCGTGCAAATCCTTCGGAGCCGGCTTAAATTCGACAAAGATGATTTCGTGGCTGCGATTCATCCCAAGCGTACAAATCGTTTGTTCATCATTTTTGATGAAAATGCGCTCAGGGGAACTGCTGCTCTCGTTCTCTGCCGTTAATTCATCGCGCAACTTTATGTAGATTTCTTCAACGGTCATTTTTGTCCGTTGAGAATATACACCGAACGATGAAATGAATCAATAAGAATCATAAATGTAGTATGATTTCGGTCAATTTAGGAACGTATTATGACAAATATACCACGATTAAGATCGAACGATATCTTATTTATTTTCATAGATTTACAAAAGAAGCTCTTAGATTTGATTACAGCTGCGAAAAGAATAGTAGCGCATTCCGGAACACTAATCGGTACAGCAGAAGTACTCCAAATTCCAACAATTGTGACCACCCAGTACCGTAAGGGTTTAGGCGATTTGGACGAAATTTTTCGATCAAAAGTCAAGGGGAATGTTCTTGATAAGACGACTTTTAGTTGCGGGGCCGACCCAGGGTTTAAACAGGAGTTGGACCGACATTCAAAAGAATGGGTAGCGGTTACCGGGATCGAAACGCATATATGCGTGCTTCAGACAGTATTGGATCTACTTGAGCAAGGAAAAAATGTAGCCGTAGTAACCGATGCTGTCGGTGCCAGGCGAGAAGAAGATCACATCAGGGGTCTCGAGCGGATGGTAAAAGCAGGTGCCCTACCTGTAACCAGCGAAATGTTGATCTATGAGTTACTTGGAAGGAGCGATGTGCCCGAATTTAAGAAAATTCTGCCACTCATCAAAGGCTCATAACACCTGAGAGACTGAATGTTCTTACACCAACCCTGTTTTTTTACGGATCAGGTGATAGAGCAGGTTTGCGCGGCGGGGAAGGGAAGAAACAATAATTTGTTCATGATCCGCATGGGCTCCTTCACCTTCAACTCCAAGACCATCGAGAGTTGGAACTCCGAGAGCCGATGTGAAATTGCCATCACTACCGCCACCTGTCCAATATTCTTTTAGAGAATAATTGAAAGAAGCAGCGATTTCTGAAGCATCTTTGAATAATTCAAGGACCTGAGCCGATCGAACAAGAGGAGGACGATTCACTCCACCTTCAACCACAAGACGCGCACCAGGATGGATCGCCTTTAATGAACTAAAGCGTTCTTCAATCCAACTTTTATCCTCCGGAGAATCACAACGAACATCTACAATTCCCTGAGCTTCTGCAGGAATTACATTTGATCGCGTGCCACCATGAACTACGTCCACATTTGCGCTGATCCCGGATCGCTCTTTGTTCCAGCTTTGAATTGTTAAAATCTGCCGGCAGAGTTCTTCGATCGCGCTGACACCTTTTTCGGGTTCGACTCCCGCGTGTGCAGCTCTGCCAAACGTGCGGATGAGGTATTCTCCAACGCCTCGCCTTTTTGTTTTTAAGCCGTTATCGGGGCCAGAAGGCTCTAGAACGAAAGCGCAAGAAGCATTCTGTGCTTCACGTTCAATTAACCCACGGGAGGTTTCGCTCCCTTCTTCTTCATCAGAATTCAGAAGAAGTGTGACATTACTGTGGTGAAGGCCATGTTCGCGTAAAAGCTGTAAAGCAAAGTAGGTGACAACGATTCCACCTTTCATGTCGAAAATTCCGGGCCCGTATGCAATTTCTCCTTCGCGTCTAAAAGGCATTCGTTCGAGTGTTCCTAATTCCCACACTGTGTCTATATGTCCAATGATTAATATCTTTGGGCCCTTACCGATCCATCTGGCAACAATATGATTTCCGCGTGATGGTTGTGAATCGATCTCTACTGACATTCCTAATTCACCAAGCGATGCCGCAACTTCATCGCCAAATTGATCAACAGAAGATTTATCAGTAGTAGGTGATTCGATTTCAACCCATTGTTTTAGCTTGCTGATCATTTGTTCTTGCAAGCTCTGGAAAAAACCGAGTGTTTCAAGCGGTTTCATTCCATTCCTCCATTACCCTTATCAATTGCAAACCTCATAATTCCTTCCAGAACAATTCGACCGTCAACACTGCCTTCAACTTTAAAGCGGCCAACGCGCCCTTTACGACGCACAATCTCACCGGCAAGATGCAAGGTATCACCTGGGCGAACGGGGCGTCGAAAGCGAACTCTTTCAATACCTGTAAAGTAAATAATTTTTCCTCTGGATTCCTCTTCCTGGAATACGAGCAATGATCCAAGTTGTGCGACTGCTTCACATAAAATGAGTGCAGGCACAATTCGAAGTACCGCAGGAAGACCCTGAAAATACCATTCGTTGTATGTGATATTTTTGATGCCGGTAATTTTCCAGCCGGGCCCCATCGAAGTAATTTTGTCAATAAGAACAAATGGGTACCGATGTGGAAGAAGATTCAAAATCTCTTCAATATCCGGCAATTTGTGTTTTTCCATACTCGTCTATCATAATTGAAAATGGCAATAATGAGCAGGCCAGTCTTAGACTCGCGCTATAGAGGAAAATATGCAACGACAGCCGGCTGTGGCCGGGTATTTTTACCCTGGAACTAAATCAGAACTGGAACAACAACTTGAAAAACTGCTTCCCGAACGTGAAAAGATGCGGGCAGATGCAATCGTTGTACCCCATGCCGGCTACATTTATTCAGGTGCTGTAGCCGGTGAAGTGTATGCATCAGTCATTCTTCCGGATACGTTCATTATTTTGTGTCCGAATCATACGGGACAGGGAAGTGATTTTGATATTTACCCAGAAGGAGAATGGCTGACACCGCTGGGTTCGGCTTATGTCGATCAGGAACTTGTACGCGAATTGATCAAACGTTTTCCGCGTGCAACTAAAGATGGCCGCGCACATATTCGAGAACATTCTCTGGAAGTTCAGCTTCCATTTCTGCAATATCTAAAAGGCGATATCAAATTTCTTCCGATTTGTGTGAGGCAGATGCGATATGAATACCTTGAGGAGCTAGGGCACGCAATTGCAGATATCGTTCAAACTTTTCCGCGGGAAGTCCTGATCATTTCAAGCACTGACATGACGCACTATGAAACGCAGGAATCCGCAAATCGTAAAGATCGCTTGGCTATAAAACAAATGGAAGAACTGAACGCGAGAGGTCTATACGATACGATTCATAATCATGAAATTTCTATGTGCGGCTATCTACCAACCACTTCCACGTTGATTTCTGCGAAGGATCTTGACTGTAGGAAAGGATCACTTCTGAAGTATGCAACATCGGGTGATGTAACCAATGACTATCAATCTGTTGTTGGATATGCAGGACTCGTGTTGCACTAATCCCGGTTCAAATTCCGAGACGGCGATACTCAATTGCGGGACAACGATTCATTACGACTATAAGGCCAGCTTTTTGTGCGAGCTCTGCTGCCTCTTCACTTTCGACTCCTAATTGAGTCCAGAGTATTTTTGCGCCAATCGATACAGCATGTTCTGCAATCTCAGGAACATATTCAGACCTTCTGAACACATCAACCATATCGACTTTTTCAGGAATCTGAAGCAAGTTGGGATAGCAAGGCAATCCAAGGATCTCGCGATGTCCGGGGTTGACAGGAATGACATGATTTCCGCGTGAAATCAAAAGGCGGGCAATAGAATTGCTATCACGGACCGGTTTAGGAGAACATCCTACTACAGCTATAGTACGATGTTTTGTAAGGATATCGCGGATTACGGAATCATCAGGATTTCTGAACATTCAATTCCCGAGCAGACTTCAAAACTGGAGTAAGCCAATCCGGATGTGTTGCGCCCTCGCCCCGGACGATCTGGAAATATGACTTTTGGATTTGTGATGTAATTGGCCCGACTTCACCTGTTCCGACCGGACGATTATCTACGAAGCCTGCCGCTGAAACTTCCGCACCCGTTCCACAAAGGAATAATTCGTCAGCTATATATAATTCGCTGCGATCAATTGTTCGTTCGATATGTGGCACTTTCAGGTTGGTTGCAATTTGGAAAATTGTATCCCGCGTGATGCCTTCTAAAACATTATCGGTAACCGGTGCTGTAATAAGAGTGCCATCACGAACAATAAAGAGATTCATTCCTGCGGCTTCTGAAACACTTCCGTCTTCATTTAAAAGTATGGCTTCATCGAATCCGTTTTCCCTTGCTTCATTTGCGGCCAGAGCAAGATTCACATAACTTCCATTGATCTTGGATCGCGCTGGGATTGCGTTGTCTTCAATCCGTCTCCAGGAAGACACCATCAGCCTTAAAGGATGTTCGCGTGAAAGATACGAACCCATCGGAACTGAGAACAGCAGAAAATCATTTTGATCATCTAATTTGAGGCCGATCCTGCGCGAAGATTTATACCCTACCGGTCTGATGTAAACATCTTCATGAAATTCGTTTTGCTGAAGTAAATCGACGGTGAGATCCACAAGCTGTGTTTCGTTTAGCGGAAGCTCAATCTTGAGCAGACGGCAGCTATTTTTAAATCGACGAAAATGGTCATGAGCACGGAAAATGAAAAGTTCATCTTGATCTTTGTTATAGTATGCGCGGATTCCTTCAAAAACTGCTGTTCCATAAAGGAACGCATGGGTCATGATGCTAATTTTGGCATCTTCGAGCGGAACAAACTGGCCTTCAACAAATGCAACACTTTTCATGTGATTATTCTATCGCGCCATAGCAAAAAGGACTATCGGCCCAGTTTGAAATCGTAAGGCATGAAATAAATCAAATTTTCGCGGTCCGTAATCTTTGCTAGAGTCAGCATTCGTGTAATTTCATCGGGTAATGAAATATTCGCTTGAGTTCCGGTGGCAACAATATCTGCCCATCCGCCTTTTCTAGCGGGATAAACTCCGATTCCTACTTCTTCTTTTTCCGGAATTTTTGCGAGTTTACGAGCCTCCCAGATTGCATCCTGAAGTCCACCTAATTGGTCAATGAGTCCTAATTGCAGAGCTTGATCGCCTGACCAAACGCGGCCTCTACCGATCGCATCAATTTCTTGTTGCGTTTTTTTCCTGCCTTCTGCGGCTTTGCGTGTAAACGCATCATAGATGGCGGCCATATGATTGCGCATCATTTTCCATTCCTCTTCATCAAACTGAACATAATCGCTGTATAGATCTGCGTGTTCCCCTTTTTTAACAATTTCTTTTGTCATTCCGATCTTATCGTACAGACCCTTCATATAAAACTTCCCGAATACAACACCAATTGAGCCTGTTACGGTTGAAGGATCAGCCAGAATCTTTGATGCTCCCATTGACACATAGTATCCACCGCTTGCAGCGACATCCGCCATTGAAACGACTACAGGTTTTTTGCTTTTGGTAATGACGATTTCACGCCAGATCAGATCGGAAGCAACTGCTGAGCCACCCGGAGAATCGACTCTGAGAACGATTGCTTTTACGGTTTTATCTTCACGGGCCTGCCGAATCGCCTGGGTAATCGTTGACGATCCAAGTGTGCTTTCGGAATATCCTTTTGAGGATTCACCAGGCGTTATTGCACCCGTTGCGTAAATGATTCCAATTTTGCTGCCGGCCCCGCTGTATGTTTCTGTAAATGTCGGCTCTTTGTACTTACGAATCCCGATCCATTCGATATCTTTCAGTTTTAACTCTTTCTTGATCCTTTCATCCACCTGATCGCGATAGAGCAAATCGTCAACAAGTCCTTTTTGCTTTGCTTCAGTTCGAATCGGAGGGCCTTCATCGATGATTTGCTTAACTCTTGCTTGCGAAAGTTTTCGATCTTTCGCGATATCTCCGGTGAGCCGTTCATAGAGACTGTTTAAAAGTGATTCGGTCGCTTCGCGATTCGCTTCAGACATTGATTCACGAGTCCACATTTCGCTTGCGCTTTTGTACTCACCGATATGATCCCACTCAGCAATGATTCCGAGTTTATCTAATGTGCCTTTTAAGAATGGCATTTCCGCACGTAAACCAGTCAGATTAATTCCACCCTCACCTGCAGGAGCCAAAAACAACTTTTGTGCAGCAGAGCACATATAATATTCTTTGGCATCACCCTCTTCGATGTAGCCATATGCCGGTTTGGATTTGGAAAATCTTTTGATGCCAGATCGGATTTCCTGCGCCTTTCCTAAGCCCAATTGAGAGTTTAGAGCTGTAACGAGAACCCCTTTAATGCGGCTGTCATTCTTTGCTTTTTCAAGAGAAGTCATAATTTCACGAGTCGTTAAAACATCTCCAACCATGAATTTTTCTATAAATCCCTGCGGACCTTCCTCAAGAACTGGACCTGAAACATCTAATACGAGGATGCTGTTTTCTTTGACATCTGGACCCATTGTTACTACTGCGATGATTACGATTGCCACTAAAAACACAACAAAGGAAAGCAAGGAAAACAGCAGGTATTGCAGGAGATTTTTGAGCATGATTCCTCCAAAGGACAAAGATATCCTTCATTCTATACGCTTTCCAGTTTAATTTGTTCTGAGTATAAGGATTACTACAAAGGCACAAAGTGCACTAAATTAATAAGATTATTAAAACCATGTACACATTCTCTGAGACTTGCGAAAAGATTGCAGCGACAACGAAAAAGCTTGAAAAGGAGCGCATTCTCGCGGATTACCTGCATTCATTGACCGATGAGGATCTCCGGCTTGCTGCGATTTTCATGTCCGGCTCTCCATTTGCGCTCCGGGAACAGCGAACAACGAATGCGGGGTTTGCTGTTGTCCGTGAGGCTTTGCTGGAGATTGCACCTCATGCTCTGGAGCAATTCGGTTCTGCTTTATTAAAAACCGGTGACCCAGGAACAGCTATTTTTGAAGTCCTCAAAGCGGGAAATCATAACGTGCCTGCATCACTCCGCTTGCTGGATGTTCAAGCGTACTATCATGCTCTTGGTGAAACGGGATCCTTGATAAAGAAGCGTGCCTTTACGCGAGAAATTTTGGAACGTTCAACTCCGTTGGAAGCAAAGTACATCACGAAAATTTTGTTAGGTGGAATGAGGATTGGATTGCAGGAGAGCCTTGTTGAGTCTTCGATTGCTAAAGCTTTTAACAGGACTTTAAAGCAGGTTCAATTTGCGAACATGTTGATTGGCGACATTGGTGAAACCGCATTAATGGCTCGAGCCGGAAAATTGGATCAAGCTCAAATGCAATTGCTGCATCCCATAAAGCCAATGCTTGCTTCTCCAGAAGAAGACGTCTCCAAGATTCTGGAGTACATGAACGGAACCGGACTCGCAGAAGATAAATATGATGGGATTCGAGCACAGGTGCACAAGGATCGTGATGAGATTCGGATTTATTCACGGGATCTAGATGATATTACAGCCTCCTTTCCTGATATCGTGAGTGCGATTGCAAAAATTCCGGGATCATTCTTAATGGATGGTGAAATCGTACCGTATCGTGATGAACAGATTTTAAGTTTTGCTGAACTTCAAATCAGGTTGGGTCGAAAATTAATCGCGAAAGAAATTCTTGAAGCTGTTCCAACGCGTTATTTTGCTTTTGATCTTCTATATATAGAAGGTGATTTGTTGATATTTCTACCATTGACCCAGCGCAAGAGCCGGTTGTTTTCATTGTGGGAGGAAAATCAGAATTCATTCTCTCCTTCTACTTCTAAAATTGTTCAAAATCCTCAAAGTTTGGAAGAATCATTTGAAGGCGCACGTGATCGCAACAATGAAGGTCTTGTTATTAAACATCCCGATTCTACATATTCCCCCGGAAAACGCGGAAAAACCTGGTTGAAATTGAAACGAACATTGGCAACGCTTGATGTCGTTGTTGTCGCTGCAGAGTACGGCCACGGCAAACGAGCCGGTGTTTTGTCTGATTACACTTTTGCAGTGCAGCACAAAGGGGAGTTACTTACAATTGGAAAGGCATATTCAGGGATCACTGACGTTGAAATGCAGCAATTATCATCCTTATTTCACGAAATTTCTTCAGGGAACCGCGGCTATTATCATCAGGTGAAACCTCAAGTCGTTTTGGAAGTGACTTTTGACAGGATTAATCGGAGCGATCGGCATTCCAGCGGTTTTGCGCTAAGGTTTCCGCGCATCAAAAGAATTCGATGGGATAAAAAACCGGACGAGATTGATACGCTGGAAACAGTAGAAAATTTGCATAAAACGCACTTTGGCGGTTAAACAACCCTAACCCCATAGACTTAAAGATGTTATCCTAGTCTGTCTAAACTTATGGCCCAAATACCGCAAAGAGTCGGTAAATACGTGATAGATTCCGTCGTCGGAAGAGGCGGAATGGGTGAGGTATATAAAGCTCACGATCCTGCGCTGGGGAGATATGTTGCGCTGAAGATCATGCGCGGTCCTTCCCTTGACGACGAAATGGCTCGTGAGCGGTTCATTCGCGAAGCACAAGCTGCCGGCGGTTTACGCCACCCCAACATCGTTACCATCTACGATCTCGGTGAAGTTGAATCCCAAATGTTCATCGCAATGGAGTTTATTCAGGGTGATGACCTCGAAAAAATGATTAAGACTCGAGCGGCATTATCCATTGAAGACCGTCTCAACATGATGATTCAAGTTTGCGAAGGGGTCTCCTATGCGCATAAGAATCAAATTGTGCATCGCGATTTGAAGCCCTCCAATATCCGCGTTGATCAAGAAGGGGTTGTAAAGATTATGGATTTTGGAATCGCGAAGATGGAGCATTCCAACATGACTGCCTCCGGGACAGTTCTGGGAACGCCATTTTATATGTCGCCTGAGCAGGTGCGCGGTTTACGCGTAGATGGTAGAAGTGACGTATTTGCACTCGGTGCAATTTTGTACGAAGTATTAACTTACGAAAAAGCCTTTCCTGGAGATATGGCGAGTGTTTTTTACAAAATCGTTCATGAACAACCCAAACCGCTGTCGACCTTCATGAATGTAGATACAACTCCAGTGCAGAAGATTGTTGATAGTTGTATTGAGAAAGACAAAAGTAAACGGCTTCAAACGGCAGCAGAAATGGCAAATTTGCTGCGAGATGCCAGGCGTCATTATCGCGAAATGAACAATGCGACTGTTGTTGGAATTACTCACACGCAAATGATTTCCCGATATCACATCGCACCGGCTCCTACTGCAGTAGAAACAGATGAGAAAAGACCAAATACGGCAGGAAATATCTCAATTCAAATGACGAATTCTTCGCTTCCACCAACCGTTTTGGGAGGAACACCAACTTCAATGGATGCCGGCCCTACAACGACGCCAGATTCCGTCCGTTACTCTCACCCTCCAGGGCCAACGGGAATTCCAACCGGTAAACCAATAGAAGGACAGGGGAATGTATTAAAGATTGGCGCAATGATGCTTGTCTCTTTTCTTGCTGTTTCTGCAGTAGCAGGTGGATTTTATTATTTCGTCATTCGTAATGGTAAAGATGACACGGCAAATTCAAACAGCGGTGAGAGTCGACGTCAATCAAAATCAAAATACGAATAGCAATGTTGAAGTACCCAGGGACTATAAAGAGGATTTAGCTCGCGCAAAAAATCTGTTTCAAAAAAAGGATTACGAGCAAGCGTCGACTGTTCTTCAAGACATTATAAAAAATCATCCTAACGATGCGAGCGTTCATTTTCTTCTGGGAGCAACAAGACAAAAATTGCTGCGCAATCAAGAAGCTCTTGTTTCGTATCAACAGGCAGTTGAGATTGATCCCAAAATGGATAAAGCCTGGCAGCAGATCGGATTTATTTTGCGTGACCGTATGGACTATCAAAATGCTGAAGCAGCGTTTTTGCGGGCAAGTGAAATAGATCCGTCTTCAGGCGCTACTTTGCAAGGTTTGTCGGAAACGTACATGATCATGCAGGATTACGACAAGGCTCTTTCTACATATGAAAAATTATTGCGGATCGAACCAAACAATGAATCAGCTCACTATAATCTCGGCACAATTTATTTAGGTAAAAAGGATTATCCAAAGGCGAAACGATCCTTTTTGAATACGATCGAAATCAATCCAAATTTTGCGGAAGCACACAATAATCTTGGACTCGTTTATCTTCATGAAGGGGAAGTGGATCTTTCAATTTTGGAAAACGAAAGGGCAGTCGCTCTAAAATCGAATCTATCTTCAGCGCATTACCTGCTTTTTCTTGCATATGAGCAGAAGCGGGATTTTCCACGATCAGGAGAGCATTTACGTAAGTATCTTGAAATTACAGGCGATGATGATCCTAACTTGAATCGTAAATCCAAGCAGTATCGATGAAAAAGAAATTGTATCGTCCGGTTTATCAATATTGGCGCGAGCGTTATGGTGGTAGAGTTCAGAAAGTGTCTCTAGATGCCGGTTTTACCTGCCCGAATCGAGATGGATCCAAAGCGGTTGGCGGCTGTATTTATTGCAACAACGACAGCTTTAACTTCAGCCTTGATGCGCCGATTCGTGAACAACTTGAGACCGGGATCAAACGGGGTAGACGAAGATTCGGAGCGCATAAATTCGTCGCGTACTTTCAAGCTTATTCAAATACATATGGATCGCCGGAACATCTTCAAAAGCTTTACAGCGTGATTTATGACTTTCCTGAAGTTGTTGGATTGGCGATTGGCACCCGTCCCGATTGTGTTCCCGAAGATGTTTTGCAAGTCATCGAACGCTTCGTTGGAACGCATGAAGTCTGGTTGGAGTATGGATTGGAATCGAGCAGTGATGAATCATTGAAGCGATTAAATCGCGCCCATACTTTTGCGGACTTTAAAGATGCGGTTTTACGAACATCCGGACGTGGAATCAAAATTGGCGCTCATATTATTACAGGGCTTCCCTGGGAAGACGATTTTGAAATGCTGCAAACCGCGCGCGAAGTTGCAGCTCTTCCCGTAGATGGAATCAAGATCCACAACTTGCATGTCGTTCGCGGTACGGCTCTTGAAAAAATGCACGAACGGATGCCGCTTCGTTTATTGACAATGCAAAAATATGCGGAAATTGTCGCGAAGATATTGGAATTGCTTCCGCCGGAAATGCTGATTCTGCGTCTCACGGCGGATTGTCCGGAAAAACTTCTCGTTGCCCCAAATTGGTGTAATCGAAGAAGAGAAATCGTCGCAGCAATCGAAAGAGAGCTTGAAACTCGAGCAAGTTTTCAAGGTTCCGTATATGCAGAATCCGTTGCGGAAACTGTCGAGCGATTGTCGTAGACTCCTCAACCTTGCTTTGCTGCCTCTAAGTTATTGATTTTTATAGACTTGACCGTGGCAGCGAGTTTAGTTTAAAATAAAAGTGCGCGAGTAGAGGCGGGGATGGAACTTCAACATGGCAGTTTGGCCCATGTAAATGTGGCCGACTTAGCAGTCGAATTCCACCTGGCGGCTCAAACAGGAATTTTACGTTTAAGCCAGGCTGGAATCAAAAAGAGTATCTATTTCAAATCCGGAAGAATTGTCTTCGTTCATTCAAATGTAAAACATGAACGATTGGGCGAAGTGTTGTTGCGTCTCGGAAAGATCACTGAAGAAGAATTCAATCAGGTTTCATCCGAACTGGAAGAAGGTCGTCGTTTAGGTCAGCTTCTACTTCAAAAAGGCATTCTTTCAGCCTCAGAAATTACTCAGGCCGTGAATTATCAGCTTCAGCAAATTTTGTTTTCTGTTTTTAATTGGGATTCGGGTGATTATGAATTTGTTGAAAGAGAACGTCCGGTTTTTGAAGATATTATGGTGGAAGTCTCCACACCAGCTGTTGTGATTGATGGTATCCGGAACATAACCAGTTTGGTTGTTTTGGAAAGGGGGATCGGAGCGGATGATGATCGAATTGTTTTACTAGGTCCGGCAACACGCCGTCTTCCCCGAACGAATCTCGACTTTTCTGAGGAAACGATCCTAGCAGGTGTAGATGACAAAACTACAATCCGCCAGCTTCGTTCCATCACGCGACTTCCTCCCCATGAATTTGGCCGCGCTTTGTATTGCCTTTTGATATCGGGCATGGTTCATTGCGAAGAACTAAAAGAGCTCACGAATGCAGATGCTGTGATTGCAAAGGGACATGCGCCTTTAAACACAAAGCCGATGTCTCCAGGTGAATATCCACCAGGTAATCCCGTACAGGCATCTCGTTTGAAAACTCATAATGAAGATGAATTACGAGAGTTGATTCTGGCGACCGAAAAGCGACTCAAAGATGCAACCGATGAAGAAGTTCTAAATGTTTTGCCGGATTTCAGCAGCGATGAAATTCAAAAGGCATACAATAACCTGACCAGTATCTTTCATCCACCTTATTTTTCTTTCGAAAGGTTCCGTGATCTAAAAGACACATTGAAGGAAATTATTGATCGGATGGCGCAGGCGCATCACAACTTAATGCAAAGGGAAGCGGCTCTCCAGCCGCTTGAGTTCGGTATACCAGGGTCATCGGAATCATCGGACGGTGATGATTTGAATGGTGAGATGTTTCCGGAAAAAATGCGGACGAATACGATGGAAAATAAGATCACGCCGGAAAACGAAGATACAGCAATTCCAGGCAGCGGATCATCAAATGGTGATAATGAAAACTTGCATATTTTAGAGGACGAGATCGATCAAGATCCAGCCAATACGATTCTTTTGCGCGCTCTGGGAAAGATGTTACAAACGTCCGGAAAGGCCCTGGATGCGGAAAAGCACCTTTTACGAGCCCTTGAAATTGAACCTCGCAGTCTGGACAACCATTTTGCATTGGTTGATTTTTATCAAGCTCAAGGCTTGAAATTCAAAGCGTTCAAGCACCTGAATATCATTCTTCAACTGGATCCAAAGAATCAAAAAGCGCTGGATACTTTAGGCGTAAAGAAACGAAAGCCGCTCTACGAAATTTCTGCCGATCAATAAACTAAGAATTCTTTTCTTGATACACGCGAGCGATATCTCGCAAGCTTATATAACCTAAAATCTCTCCTGATTCGTTTGTGACGATCAATCGGCCGACTCCGTTAACCCTCGCTTTTTCAAAAGCCTCAAGGATTGTTTTGTCAGGACTGATTTGTAAAGCATCTGTGATCGGGTGCATAACAGAACGGACTGTTGTCTTGTCGCGGTCTTCTGGCGGAATTTTTTTCACATCTGTGAAAGGAATGATTCCGAGTGCATGAGTATCGCCAACAGGGAAGCTTCCATACTGATACCGCCAGAAGTAATCATCAATTAAATTTTGCACAGTGATGTCCGGCGGGATAACCACAGGATTTCTCTGCATAATGTCTTCAACAAGCTTTCCTTCAAAACGTTGATTCATGACCATTTGTTTATAACTGGATTCTGCTGCATCTTTGACAAAAATTCCGATCAAGATCGTCCAGAAACCACCGAGAAACCCTCTTAAAATTGCTATTCCTCCGTAAATCATCAATAAGTATGCAATGGCTACGCCCACACGTGTGGCAATTCTTGTAGCGGTCATGAGATCTTTTTTCCAGAAAACAAGAATTGAACGTAGCACCCTTCCGCCATCTAAAGGAAAGCCCGGAAGCAGGTTAAAGATTGCGAGCATAAAGTTGATTAAAAAAAGGTAGGTGAAAAGAGCAAAAGGAATAGACTCTGGATTCGTAAATAGGACCTTACGTACGATGAGGAATAGTCCGCCTAGAATGACGCTAAGAAGAGGGCCTGCAATTGCTATCTTGAATTCGACTGCGGGTTTGTACGCGCCTTCGTGAATTAAGGAAACGCCACCAAAAACATGAAGGATAATTCCATGTACATGTAATCCTTCCTTGCGTGCAACCAATGAATGGCTCAATTCGTGAGCGAGAACACAGAGGAAAAGCAGCAGGGCAGAGACAGCGCCAAGCACGTAGGAAAGCGATGTTGAAATCCAGGGAAGTGTCGCTGGAAACCAGCCCGAGCCGAGATTGATTGAAACCAGAACAAAAATCAGAATCCACGAATAGTTAATTTCAATCGGGATGCCATAGATTTTGAAAAGCGGAATGGAACCAAGAGCGGTCCGATGTTTCACATCTCAATAGTAAAGCTCAACCGCCAAGACGCAAAGATGCCAAGAATGACAGGTTTATGAATTACGACTGCAAATGGAAAGAAGAGAGAGGGGCGTACCAAGTACGCCCCACCTTTGGACCAGAGAGGGGAAGTAGTTAAAAGGCCTCAACAAGCATCATGTGTGTCAATCTCAGGTAAATTTGGTGCAGGAGCCGCAAAATAATACCCCTGCCCGAGTTGAACGCCAAGGTTTTTCAGAGCGACAAAATCTTCCCGAGATTCTATTCCTTCTGCAATTACCCTGGCATTGATTTTTGATGATAGAGAAACTAATGTTTCCAGGAGTCCCACCTTAATTAGGCTTTCGTGGATATTGCTGACAAGCGAAATATCGAACTTCAGATAATCTGGTTCGAGTTCTGCAATCGCTTGTAACGAGCTATAGCCCGCGCCCATATCGTCTATTGCTACGCGAAATCCGCGATCGCGATACTGATGGAGTATCTTTCTAAATCCAGCCCATTGTTGTATCGCAACGCGCTCTGTAATTTCCAGAACTACGTCTTCCTGTCTCAGCCCGCTTTCTACAACGGAATCGGAAAGTTGATGCGGTGTAAACTGTGAATCTTGCAGAGCTTTTGCTGAGAAATTCAGGAATAAATTCCGATCGATACCATATTCTCTGGCGGCTCTTAATGCATTACCGCGACAAAGCCGTTCAAGATCCAACAGCATGTTTGTGCTTTCAGCAAATGCAAAAAGTAGTTCAGAGCCTTCAAATCCTGAGTCTACCGGGCTTCTGCTTAAAGCTTCATAACCCAATATGTCAAGACTTTCCATATGTACGATCGGCTGGAAATACGTTGTTATCGAACGATTCGAAAGTATTCGCTGCAACGCGATGTGATGGCGGATCTTTTGATTTTCAACTTCTTGTCCGCTTACTTCACGCGCGCGCGAAATTGCTCTCAAGATCAAACGTTCAATTCGTACCGCAGGATCGCGGACGATTGAAGCATGACCTGTGTAAAACGAAAGATGATGCCAGCGCTGCTGACTCATCTGTTCAATCCGTCTACGCACAGCATTCCGCAAACGTTCGTTTGTGAGCTCAAGTGTATGTTCATTCCAGGTTCCCCCCGAAGGCGGAGTCAGGAATACTAAGAATTCGTCCCCCCTCACCTGAGTCACTGCGATTAAATCTCGTTTGTGGAGTACTTCATCCTTTGCAAGATCCAGAACAGTAGCAAATTCGGAAATCATTTCGTCATAAACCTGCCAGCCATACATGCTTTCAAGATTTTCCTGGCGGCCCAGGTTTACAGAAATTAACCCCAATGTGCCGTATTCGTCGGCCATCTTGCGTACACTGTCGATGACGATCGGCAGTGCTGGTAAATTCGTGTTCTTGTCGAACAGCGTGCTCTTAAACCGCAGCCATTCCGCGGTCATCACATAAGGATCCATCTGCTGATCGTCAGAACCGATACTTCTCTTATTGCTCTTTCTTATTTCTAGTGGTTGTAGGCCGAGTGCCCTTTCCCCCATCTGTATGCGTGGTTGCATGACCTTCCTTATATCAAAAGCCAGGCCAAGTCCTAGAGCGTCGGTGTAAGTGATTGTGAATAAATAGTTTATATCTGGAAGGAGTGTAAAAACACTACGGGCGTAGGTGCTAACGGAATGAGCAAAAGGGATCCCAGAGCAGAGTCCGGTACTCGACGAGAAACAGCAGTCTTTTTGGGCTTTTTAGCCCTTTGTACTACTGCTCAAATCGTTTACACAGCCTTTTGAGCTTTCTTCATTGAGCTCAAAAAACTCTAATTTTCTGCAGACTGTGTCCTTTTAACTAACTTTCAGAACTCTATTCTGGCTAATCCAAAACGGATCATCGGACTTCAATTGAATGCTAAATACCGATTCCTGAAAATCTTGGAAAAGTACTGCCGTGACCCCATTTCTATAACGGATCGTTTTACGTATTAAGCCAGGGTTCGACGGCATGGACATTTCTTCCACAGTCTCGATGTCCTTCTCCTCGGGAAGTTCGAGAATAACCTGCGAATTGGATAGCATTATCATTCCTCCGTTTATAACCAGGCTCGGAACATTTTGAATGCGTTGTCGATCTTTTGGACCCAAGTTGTTGATTTTGCATGTCCGTTGAGGTGCCAAGTAATCTGCACTTGCAATTCCGCAAGAAAGGGTTATTAATAAAACTGTTGTGCCTAATTTTTTTCTCAAGGTGTCTCTCCAAGGATTAGATTTCCGCAGACGAATAGACGCGGAAATGGGGTTAAAAGGGGTTTTTTGACTGAAAGGGATTCTTTTATTAATGACTGCCAGGGAATATAGACGGTCTAAGCGCATACAGCATCTCCAAGACCTCCCCGACTTACATCGGTTTCACTCGCAAGAGCAATGCCAATGAAACCATTCAACCACTAACTTACTGAAAAGATTGCAGATACAAACTAAAAATTAAAAACGTGAAACAGTTTTAACTGTTCACGCTATGAGCAACAAATCGAGAATAAAAACTTATTTGTCGTCGAATGTGTGGTCAGAAAATGGGAGGAGAATAGAGGAGACATTGTGTTCAATCCGTTAACACTGTTTACTGCCGCCATAGCAATTCCCTCGGCCCGTTGACCGGTTTGCATTCGACAGTAGACGAGGCAGTTTGGAAAAACCGCCAGGAGATCCTACTGCAACACCTAAACTTCCAAGGTTAAAAATTATTAAAGTATTGACACTACTTCCTTAGATCAGATTTCGAAGTAATGCCATGTAGTTTCATCTTGCCGTAAAGTCCATTCCTTGTCAAGCCAAGACTTCTGGCTGTTTGGAGGATATTCCAACTATGGTCCTTTAGAGCCTCTAAAATAATGCGCTTTTCTCTTTCCTTTAGCGTTCCCTTCGCGGGAGCAGAGGACTTCTCGGTTTCCCGGATTTCAGCGTCGAGATCTTCGGGTTTTATCCATTCGGATTGGGCAAAGGCAACAACCCTTTCGACTTCATTTTTTAGCTGCCTGACATTCCCTGGCCAGGCATATTTTTTCATGAGCTCTAACGCTTCAGGAGAGAAGCCAGAGATCTTCTTACGGGCGGCTGCGGCGGCTGTTTTTATGAAATGTGCAGCAATCAGTTGAATGTCCTGAGAGCGTTCTCTTAAGGAAGGCATATGAATTTGTGCGCCTCTAATTCTATAGTAGAGATCTTCACGGAATTTTTCTTGACGAATCATTTCTGGGAGATTCCGATTCGTAGCAAGAATGACTCTTGCATCAGTAATGAGGGTTTCCGTTCCACCGACTCGCCTGAATTCTCCTTCTTGAAGCACACGCAAGCAGTTTCACTTGCATGGAAGGAGGCATTTCTCCTACTTCATCAAGAAAAAGAGTTCCTTGTTTTGCTTGTTCAAATAATCCTTTCTTTAGCTGTATTGCTCCGGTAAACGATCCTTTTTCATGTCCGAACAATTCACTTTCCAAAAGTGTTTTCGTTAACGCCGAACAATTGACTGCAAGGAATGGTCCGCTTTTTCGTTTTCCTGAAAAATGAAGAACACGTGCAATCAGTTCCTTTCCCGGTTCCCGTTTCTCCTGTGATCAAAACGGGAAGGTCCGTTTCCAGAAGATGTTGGACTGTTTTCAAAACCTTTAATATGGATTCACTCTTTCCAATAATTTCTGGGAAATGAATAAGACCTAACGATGCTCTTAAAGATTCATTTTCGGCGAGTGATTGTTCAAGAACCATTGAATTGCTCAACGCAATTCCAATAATTGATGCAAAGATTTCAAGAAGAACGGTTTCTGTTTTCGCTAATGTCTCAATTCCTTCGCGACTATCAAGGTACAAAACTCCAGTAAAACCATCTCCCGACGCAACGGTAAACAAACAATGCTCATAATCCGGCTAGCCAGAATACTGGGTTTTGCTTTTAGATATGGGTCTGAAACCGCATTCAAACGCTGACGTATGGCTTTTGAGAATCTGATGCTTCTTCTAACGCTGATTGGCTGATTTCATATATTTCTTGCACGGTACTGTCATCTAAGTGTCACAGACTTAAAAATTCGTGGCGGATCTTCTGTCAGAATCAGAACCGCACGTTCCATGTCCGTAAATTCTAAGAGAGCTAGAAAGTATGCGGTTGATCATCCGATCAGGATTTTGTTCGGATAACAACCTCCTTCACCATTGTTAGCACTTTGTAAGGAAGACCTTCTGCCATTGTGCTTAGAAGATTCCGAGGAAGTCTTGATAGTCATATTCATTTGATTCAAGCTTCAGAATCTTTTCTTGCTCCAAGTCTTGAAAAAATATTGTACGCCGATTCTAAATGGATTCCTGCTTTTTCAATAATGATCCTTCTTGATACTGTATTCAGCTTTAAGCTTTAAAACCCGTCCGAGCCAGAACAAAGAAGGTACATTTCGGAAGATTCTTTCAGCCTCATGTAGGTGGCTTGATATTTCGGAATCATTGCTCGTTTTTGACTCTATCCTGAGCTCTGGCGGCTACAGTAATGATATATCCCGATTCGAAACGACTCCTCGGGTACATTCACATCCATGTTTTCAACAGAGTACATGATCATTTAGTCGTTAAGGCTGTAAAAAGGGCCAACTCTTTTGCAATCAAGGGTGGATCTAGCTTTTTCAAATAGCTCGGAGGCATTAGAAAACTGAATGATTGCTTCTCTAAATGTCCTGAAAACATATAAGTTAAAGCTAAATGTTTCATGAAGTAGACTGCTAGTTCCGCAGTATGTTTAAGTGCGATATCGAAGGTCTATTGCTTCCTTTAAGCACACAACGGATAACTTGTATTTTCCCAAAATCGCATAGATTCGTCCAGCATGAGTTAAACCATAAGCAATTTGTTGAGAAAGTTTTGCGTCCTGCGCCAGATTTGTATGGCTTTGTTTCGCGTAGCGCAGAGCTTTCGTTAAACGTCCTTCAATTTCATAGCTTGCACTGAGGTTAATAAGAGCCCCTGTAGCACCGATTCACATTTTTGTAAATACGACTAAGCTGCAAACTTCTGAAATAGCAAGATCTCTGCTTCGGCGGTTTTTCCTTTTTGTTTGAGCAGTATGCCTAAGATTTCCGAACGCAAAGGAAAGCCTTTCAGAATCATTTTGTCGTTGAAAAACAGCACTGCTTTCGATAGCCATTTTTCTGCCTGATCAAGCTGTCCCAACCTGCAGATAAAACTATTCCCAAATTCATAAACGCATTGCTGAGTTCTGAAAGGATGTTTCTTCAGATCGCGCGCTTGAACGACTTGAATGCTTCATCAAATTTTCCTTTATAAAAGCAGCATAAGCCCTAGTAGTTATGAATCTAATAGCCATAGACTTCTTTGTTGGCTATAATCTGAAGGCTCTGTTTGTAATTTACTCAGGATTTCATCTGCTTCCTTGATAGCTTATTTTGTAGAATCATAAGATCTGGCATGCCATGGCTTGTAAAAAAATGATTCTGTAAACTGTTATTCTTTCTTTTCGCAATAATTGCCATTTTTGACCGCAAGCTTTTCGCCGGATGTGAAGCCTGAAGCTCTTAAATAAAAATCAAGCCACATACGAGCCAGCTTGAAAGATCTGCCCAAATCTCTTTCGGATAGAATTCAGAATCCGCTCTCGTTCTTTTAGATTGTCCAGCACGCATAGAAACCATTACCAATCTGAAAAGGTTTGCTTTTGGGAGTTCGGCGCCGGCTAAAAATGCCTTCCAGTACCATTCTTGAGCAGCATCGGATCGTTCGGGGAACTTGCTAGCAACACGCAGAGCTTGAAATGTAGCATTGCTTTTATTGTGTGACGCTTTCGCAAAACGATACAAAATTTCAGGATCTGCATTGAGCGGAGCATTGGAAAGCAAAGAGGTAGCAATTTGCCGCACACGATCCTTTCGCAAACGTTTCATCACACTATCCGGGTTGATCACGATGCTAACGAGATTCATCTCGCATCTGCAGATAACCTCTGGCTTGCAGACTCTCGATCCATTCCATTCCTTGAGCTTCTGTCAAACGTAATGCTTGAAATAACCAATCTTTGGGTAATGGCAAAGTTGCAATCGCGAGCGAACCAAGGATCCGCATCTCAGTGGCTCTTAAACGTTCAAGCGCTGCTGCTGGTGCTAAATCTCTGGCTGCTGCTGGCCACAAAAGCAAAGCATCTTGAGGAAGTTGTTTACGCAAATCGGCAAGGAACTGATCCGGTAAGGAGTATCCTCTAGCGCGTGCTTTTTCTAAACGGTCCTGCTTTAAACCATCAGACGGAAAAGCTTGAGGCAGAATGTCATTCAATGTTTGCTTTGTCAGAAGTGGTATTTCGAGTTTGGCTGAAGATTCATCAGGTACTTCTATGGCTTGTTTGTTTCCGATAAATACAAAGTGCAACGATGAAACGCTTTGAAGTGCAGACAGTCCGTATGCGAGCAATGAACGCTGTGAAGGATTCAATGCTTCGGCATGCCGAAGAACAATTGTAAAGGGCTCAAGGTTTGATGCCTTTTGCAAGGATTCAATTGCGGAAAACAAATCAGATGCCTGCAGATTCAGTTGTGCCCAGCATATTGTCCGAAAAACTTCTTCCGGAGTTTTGTGGCGCAGGTCAAAGCTGGCAGTAAAGATCCCTTTCTTCCAGGCTTCCTGCAGCGTAATTTTTTCAGCTTCTGAAATATTCAGATTGCTAGCCGTTTGAACAGTAACAATTTGTTTTTGAAGAAGGTTTTCAGAAATTGTGAAGTAGGCAGGCATTGGAAAAAACAAAAAGCTTCCGCGTGCGCTGGATGGAAGTAATCGTTTCCAGAGTTCTGCAGCCGATTCAATCCGTTGAGACGGCTCCAGAGAAATCATTTCGCTTAAAAGATCTTTCCAAAAACCATTGAGCTTGCGGGTCCGTTTTTGCAGGTTTTGCAAAACTTCGACAGAAGGTTCAAAATCCCACGTTTCATCAGGCTGCAAAACATGAAGCAAAAGCATTCCAAGCGCAAAAATATCGGAACGTGCATCACACTTCCGCCCAGACAATCGTTCGGGTGCTATATAAGGAAAAGTGCCGGAAAAAGTTTGAGAGGATTCCTGAATTGGCTGCGCTAAACCTAGATCGAGAACGCGAATGCTTTGACGTGCGACTAAGAAATGTTCAGGCTTGAAATCGTGGTAAAGCCATCCACGCCGGTGAAGGAACGCAAGAAATTCTGCGATCTGTAAAGCCACGCGTTGTAATTCGCCTGGTTCGGAAGCTCGACTCCACTCCAGCAAAGGAGTTTCAGTGTATTCGGGATAAGCAGCGTATTGACCTAATGACGAATCAATTCCTGCATCAAACGGACGAGCGACATAAGGATGGCTCAATTGAAGTGAGAGCAAAGCTTCCGCTCTCACGGTCTCACCGGTTTTTAAAACACATGCCTGTCCGGTAATGCGATCCGTCGCCCGGTAGACCCGCCCTTGTGCTCCCTCCGCTAAAACAGAAGCAATGTCATAGCGGTTCATCTAACATCATTATAGTACGATCTCAATCGTGAGTAGAAGCGCAGTTTTATCTACAAAGCTAAACAAATCAACCAACTGGTATGTTAATGTGAGGAAAATCGGGTGAGGGGATTGCGAAGTAGTAGCCTTGTCCGAGTTCGACACCGAGCGCACGCAGAGCATCATACTCCCGCCGGTCCTCAATGCCTTCAGCGATCACCTGAGCGCCGATTTTGTCGGACAACGCTACAAGGGTCTCAAGCAAGCCAATCTTAATCAAGTTTTCGTGAATATTGCGGACAAGCGAAATATCAAACTTCAGAAAGTCCGGCTGTAATTCCGCAATGGCTTGCAACGAACTATAACCTGCGCCCATATCATCGATTGCGATATGAAATCCATAATTACGAAATTCCCGAAGCACCTTTTTGAATTTATCCCACTCATGAATCGCAATACGTTCTGTAATTTCAAGGACGACATTATCGTGACGTAATCCCAATTCATGAACATATTCCGCCAACTGTCCGGGCGTAAAGTGACTATCTTCAAAAGAACGCGCAGAGGAATTTAAGAATAAGTGTTTTTTAAGATGTTGGTCCTGAGCCGAACGCAATGCATTCTTCCTGCAAAGCCGCTCAAGTTCGAGCAGCATATTTGTACTCTCTGCAAATGTAAACAACAATTCGGTTCCTTCAAACCCGGAGTCGTCAGGACCGCGGCTTAGCGCCTCATAACCTAATACTTCCAGCGAATCGAGATAAACGATCGGCTGAAAATAAGTAAGGATCGAATTCATCGAAATCATTCGCTGCAACGAAATGTGATAACTGATCATCTCATTTTCAATTTCGTGTCCACTCACTTCACGCGCGTGAACGATTGCGCGTTGAATGGTTCGTTCGATGCGGATCGTAGGATCTGGATTTATCAATGAATAACCTGTATGAAAGCTCAAATTGGAATGCCAGCGTTGTCTTTTGAAGCGTTCCATTTTCTTTCGAACTGAGTTTCTTAATCGTTGATTCATTAACTCCAGCGATTTGTCATCCCAATTCTTTTTCGATGGCGGACTTAACAACAGAACGAATTCATCGCCTCGCACATGAGAAAGCGCAATGACATCGGTTTTGTGAAGGATTTCTTCTTTCGTTTCTTGAAGAATTTCGGCTATTTGTTGAATGATGGAGTCGTATACCTGCCAGCCATAGGTTGTTTCGAAGTTTCTTTGCTTTCCTAGATCCAGTAAGAAAAGTCCGATCGTCCCATGATCTTCAATTAATTTTCGGGCATCTTCAAGGATCATTGCAAGTGTGGGAAGATTCGTATTCTTGTCGAATAGATTGCTTTTGAATTTGAGCCATTCGGCTCGAAGGTGGAAGTAATCGGGTTTCACATTGCCAGGCATCGCCTTCCTTGCTTACTCTCACTGGCAGGCCGGGTAGCCGCATTAAGATTGGCGGCTTTAAATCGAAAGATTTATTTTTTGACCTGGGCAAAAATAACGTTTAATTTTTCCAATAACTCGCGCGTTGCAAAAGGCTTGCAAATATAATCGATTGCCCCTTCTTGAAGCCCCTGTATTCTATCTTTCATTTCTGTACGCGCAGTGAGCATCGCGACGGGAATAGTAGCGATGTCTTCATCAGCTTTCAGCAGCTTCAAAACCTCCCAACCATCCATGTCCGGCATCATTACATCTAGCAAGATAAGATCCGGATGATTCATTTGAGCTGAAGCAAGTGCTTCATTTCCTGAACCAGCTTTAAGAATAACATACCCTTGCTCTTCGAGAATTAACTCAAGAAAGTCGAGAATATCTTCTTCATCATCGACAAGAAGGATTTTCTGCTTGGGCATGTTTTTCTGGGCGCCGATTATAACATATCCCTTTAAATCGCCGCGGCAAACACTCTTGCGTTATCAAACTGTCTTGTGCTCAAGAAACTCTTGATCCAATTCCGTATTGATTTCGAAAGCCGCTGGAAGCCGGATGATAAATGTAGTCCCCTTGTTTTCTTCGCTTCGGGCGTTAATTGTTCCTCTGTGCGCTTCGACGATGGAGCGAGCAATAGCAAGTCCGAGTCCGATCCCCCCATACTTGCGTTTACTTGTAGCATCGACCTGATAAAAACGATCAAAGATACGATCTAATTCAGATTTTGGAATCCCTACTCCTGTGTCCGATACATGCAGTTCAATCCAGGGTTGGTCGTTATGCGTAACCGCAAATGCAGAAACAGTAATCGTTCCTCCGCTCTCGGTAAATTTGATTGCATTAATCGTTAGATTTTCCAGGACTTGATACAGTTTGTCTTTGTCACCCATGACGAGGGGCAAATCTTCCGGAATATTGGACTTAAATTGAAGTGCACGTTTTTCTAATTCGGAAGCTAGAGTTGCAGTGATTTGTCTTGCAAGCGTATGAAGAGAAAATGGTTTGATATTCAACACCATCCGTTCTGCATCCATCAGCGAATAATCGAGCAGAGCAGTAATTAATTTTGAGAGCCGGTCCAAATTGCGTTGAACTACACCCAGCCCTTTTTCTTGTTTGCTTGAAACCGGACCCAGTTTTCCTTCCAGAATATATTCAACATATCCCTTGATTGAAGTTAACGGAGTTCTGAGTTCATGCGAAACATTGGCGAGTAAATCAGATTTCATTCGATCCAATTCTTTTAATTCATCATTAAGCGCTGCAAGTTTCACGTTGTTCAATTCCAGTTTCCGGATATTTTCATGGATGTGAGCAGACATCGCATTAAAGGCATCATTTAATAGTTTGATTTCATTGTCTGATTCTTCAACTTGAATCTCGCCTGGAGCAACGCTTGCCATGACCCGGGCTCTTCCCGTTAAAGCAACGAGCGGAAGAGTAATTTTGTCTGCAAGAACCCAGGCAATAAAGCTGGTCAACAACATGCTGAGAAGCGTCAGTGCCGCAATTTGATAAATCAATAAACGCACCTGTGGTTTAAGTGCGTCATAGGAAAAAGTCATGATCACAGAATTCTTGTGACGTCCCCATTCTTCGATGTATGGAGATACAATTTCCAGAACCTTATCGCCTTTACGCCGGGGGATGTATCGGTGGCTTATCTCAAGTTTTCGAATTGCGTTTAAATAATATTGATCCTTCACACGCGGCAATTCAGTTCCGGCTTCAGGGATGAAAGTACTCTGTTTAAGATTGTCACTATCGAACAAAATCCTGCCGTTTACATCGACCAGCAAAATTTTGATTAGATCCGGTTCGTACGAAATCAGTTTGTTCATTAATTCACGGAATTTGAAATAACCAGAGTAGTAGTAGGCATCGTAACCATCTGCGACAGGTTTTACTGCAAGGCTGGCAAATGAAAATGCGCGCTGATCGATATCTTTCTCAAATTCCTTGTACTTAAACCATACAAGAATGAAAGCGTTTACAAGCAAAATCACAGCGATAAAAAAGCTGGCTATGATTGCGTAACGAACTTTTAGACTTTGCCACCGGACATTCATTTACTGACCATATTACAACACTCGAGATAAGTGGAATCGATAGGATTTGTGCCCGCTCGCGAAGCAGGGGAGAAAGGGAGCCGGGGTGCAGGGGTGAAAGAATTCTATATTCTCTGAGTCTCCTGAATAAAGCTCTGCGACTTTGCGGTCAAAAAAAGGGCCCCGATCGCTCGAAAGCGGCGGGGCCTGGCAGTGTATATGATGTGAGAGTGCGTTAAAACCAGAAAGAAATACCGCCCGAAATTTGAAACCCTGATAAATCCAACGGTTCAAATAACGGATCAAAACCTTCCGGATCTAGATCTCCTTCTGCTTTCCAGTATTTAGCTTCAGCTGCAATAGCAGTAGAACGTGCAATGGGTATGTACACCCCTCCTTCAACATGCCATCCCGGGTCTGCTCCATCTGAAAATGACGTACCTGAAATGATTTCAGGATCATTGGTATTTCGATTAATCACAAAATCCCCAAATTCTTCATATTCCCAGAAATAAAAACCGGCGCCGCCGCCAAAATAAGGAATAACGGCTGCATCACGGCCGGTAGGCAGAAAACGGATATTCGCTTCTAGTGGTACAACTTGAAGTCGGAGCGTTCGGAAAATAGGGCCCCCATCTTCAAACTCGAAATCCACATCAAACGCATCCGTCTCGCTATAAAGAAAAGAGATACTGCCTCCGAGATTTACATAGTCACCAAGAAAATGATCGTACCCAACTGTCCCGCCGAAAGCAGCAAAGTCATCTTTCTCAAAAGTCGTTTCTCTCTCATTTTGCTCGAAAACATCGGAGTCACCTGCAGGTTGAGCATATCCCGCGAGTACATTCAACGATCCGGCGGAAGCAGGAATAGCAACCGCTACGGATAGCAGAATCAGCAAAACTACCTTCTTCATTCTCGAACCTCCATTGTTCTGGAGCATCTTCCATTCAGATGCGTTAGCAATTCGTATACCAATATCAATCACGTCGAAGCAGGGAGGAGAAATGCCATTCCCGGCGTATTTCTGATCGACGGATGAATCAGCTTTTTGGATGGCAGATGTCTAGAAAAGGAGAAATCGCTATCTTATAGGATGCATCGATTACGACTTTGCCGCGTCTAATTAGAAGGAGAAGATTCAGTCTTCGGTGCGACTGGCTCGAGTTTTGCGAGCGTATCTTTCAGCAAGCGATTTTGTTCTTTCAAAAGCTCCGCTTGTTGATGCAAAAGACGGTTTGTTTCCTGAAGTTCGCGGATGATTGCAACATCGCCAGGACCAGGTTTTGGATAGTGGTCAGGAGGTGTCATTTTTTCAACGTCGTGCCCGGTGTACTGTGCTATGCTTTCGAAACCGAAAATACCAAGGGTGATAAGGATTAGTATTCCGATGAACAATTTCCGACTCATAAAACCTCCTTTAATTGAATCTGGCAAAAAATTGACTGATTTGCCGCAAACCAAATAAAATCAAATATTTAGCATATGGATATTGTCAAGACTTTTCTCGATCTCGCACTCGTCGGCGGCGAGTGGGTTCTCTATCTACTTATATTAAGCAGCGTTTTATCGATTGCAGTAATGATCCAGAAAACGATTTACATTTACAAAAATCGCATTCATTGGGAAGAATTTACCGAGATGCTTACAGGATTCTTAAACAGGGACGATCCTGAAGCGGCTCTTGATTATGTACGGCAGCAGTCCGCTCCGGCATCCCGCGTTATTGAAGCCGGATTACAGAATTTAGAAAAAGGACCCGAAGCTGTCGAAGAAATGATGATCGCGAAGAAAATCGCCGAGAAGTTTAAGATGGAAAATAAGCTTGTGATCTTAGGCACTCTAGGGAACAATGCGCCATTTATCGGATTATTCGGAACCGTTCTTGGAATTATTAAAGCATTTCATGATTTGTCAGTTGCTGAAAATTCAAATCCTTCTGTCGTAATGGCGGGTGTTTCTGAAGCACTTGTTGCAACAGCGGTCGGGCTTGATGGTCGCGATTCCTGCAGTTATGGCCTACAACTACTTTCAACGGAAAGTGAAAGAAGCTGTTACACAAATGGAAGCTGCCTCGAAAATATTGATTGTATATATGAAGAGCGAATCAAAACGAAGAGTGGATGACCATGCAAGAATCTGATGTTGAAGAAGATGCAATCACAGGGATCAACGTAACACCGCTTGTAGATATCACTCTCGTATTGCTCATCATTTTTATGGTTACTGCGAGATTTATTTCTGAACCCTCGTTGGGTGTCAATCTTCCAAAAGCATCCGCAAGCGCTGCTACAAAAGAAGAAGACCGCAGAATTTATCTAACGCTCAATACAAAAAAAGAAATTTTTCTCAATAATGCGCCAGTCACAGAACAGGATTTGGCTGGAAGAATTCGGGAACTCATCAAAGAAAAGCCGGATTTAAGTTTGGTTTTGCGGGCGGATAGAAGTGTTGCTCATGGAGACGTAATGCGGATCCTGGATATTGTCCGGAATGAAGGAGTCACTCAGTTTGGTATTGCTGTGGAAGGAGAGTGAAGCTGCGACAAATATGAAAAAGGATGCTTCATTCACAGTAGCGATATCAGTTGCATTGCTGCTTCATGCGGTTCTTGGAATTGTCATGAAGTACAATCCTCTGGTTGCAGCAACACCTGTGCCTGCAGCCGCGGCAAAACCTCCGGTGACAATGCGTTTTGTAGAAGTGCCTCCAAATGCAAAAGCTGCTGAAGCGCCGTCGCCTGCAGCGAAATATGCTTCGGATGCGAATCGCAAAGCCGGCCCGATAGAACCAAATAAGCTTAAACCTCAACCTCCCAAAGTGCAGCAATATGCTTCATCGAAAGGACGTTCCGGTGGTTCGGAAGTTGTTGAACGTTCCACAGGCGAGCAGCCAACGGCGCGTGAGTTACAACCTTCTGCGGAATCTCCAAAGGTCAATGATCCTGCAGGTGAACCGGCGCCAAAACTTGCAGAGGGTGCATTAAAAGATCTCGATCGTTTTATCGGCTCAGGCAATTCCGGTTCCGGTACAGGTAGCGGCAGCGGAGACGAAATCGGTTCGGTCCCAACAGGCGATACAGGTTCCGGTGTATTTTTTGATACTCAAGGCTATGATCTTGGGCCATGGGCCAATCGTGTTATCGCAATGGTGAGAAAAAATTGGATTGTACCAGTCGCTGCCGATCTCGGACTGAAAGGGATTGTAGGAATTTCATTTCAAGTTGATCGAAGCGGCAAAATATTAAATCCGAAAATTGTATTGAGTTCTGATGTTCCATCATACAATCAAGCTGCACTTCAAGCTTTAATGATTACAGATCCATTTCCGCCTTTACCGGCTGATTTTCCGCGCCCTTTATTGCCTGCGGTTTTCCGTTTTTACTACAACTCGCCTGTACCTGATTGAGTTTCAAGCGCCGTTAAGGCCATTACCATTGATATTGTTATAATAATTGAAACGGGAATGGGCCCTGCGCATGGAATGGACCATCCTTGTGGCATGGGTTGAGGGAAGATGTCTGAAAGGGAGATCTTGCGGCAGAAATTTAAGCAATTGATAGCTGTGACTGAAACGCTCAGTCTTATTCCGGACGAAAAGGAGTTTTTCCAAAAGCTAGGGCTGCAACTGACAAAGCTCACCGGCGCAAAATCGGCTTTTGTGATTTCGTACTACAATAGTAGTATTACAATTATCGGCAAAAATGCCGCGCCGGGAGTTGATTCCCTTGAAATCTCACAACCTTACCCTGCCAATGCCCGTCGCTGGAACTTTCTCAAGCGGGGCATTTTGCTTTCCAACGAAGCATCTGGGGACGCGCGTCTCAGTTCTGATTTTGTGCAATCTCGTGAAATCCGAAACCTGATTGCCGCCCCGATCGTTTTTTCGGGCAAAATTGCCGGATTGATCGTGCTGGTTAACAAACGCGGCGGATTTACCAAAGCCGATTCAGATCTGCTATCTGCTGTGATGCATCAAGCTGGACCCATGATTGTGAATTTTCAACTTCGTGGAAACGAAAAACGCCGGACTCACCAGCTCAATCTTCTAAGTGAACTTGTCACGGAAATTTCGTTAATCCGTAACAGTCATCAACTCCTCAAGACAGCTGTCGAAAGGATTCAGCAGCATTTTTCGTACTATCTTGTCGCTGCTGGCTGGGTTGATGAAGCGGCGAGGGAAGTCCGCTTTGTACATGTGCTTTCAAGAAACCCACGAGCGGCTTCCAAAAAGGAAATTCGGATTCCGATCAACAAAACGCTTGCAGGAAAGGCCATTCAAAAAGGCGCTACGATTTATTCGAAAAATGTCACTGCCATGAAATCGGATCCGCTGTTTTCGCCTGAAGTGAAGAGTGTGATGACAAGCCCTGTGAAAATTGGGGACTCTGTTGTTGCTGTACTGGAAATCCAAAGCGATACAGTGAACTCATTTGATGCCTCTGACAGAATGGTTCTTGAAGCTGTTACCAGCGCGCTGGGAAGTGCAATTCAGAACGCAAATGCATATCAGAATTTAGAACGCATTAACGCGCAGTTGGAAGAAGCGTCAAAATTGAAAGAAGAAATTCTGCAGATAGTTGCGCATGATTTTCGATCACCGCTTACCGTAATCCGCGGTTACATGGATCAACTGTTACGAAAAGAAAAATGGCAGGATTTGCAGCAGAAAGAAATTATGCAAACGGTCTCACAGCAGGCATTCCGGCTGCAAAAACTTGCTGATGCGACCTTGAAAGCTTCGCGATTTGACAGCGGCGACATTCCATTCAACTTCGAGAAAACTGATTTTGATTCCTTTCTTCAGCATCTTGTCTTTCCATGGAGCGAAAAACACAACTTCATTGTGAAAGCCGAAAAAGATCTCCCGATTATCAAGGCTGATTCCGGAAGGCTGCAGGAAGCGATGGAAAATCTCCTTGGTAATGCAATCAAATATTCGGCTGACGGAGGTAACGTAACGATCCGTTTGCAAAAAGTTTTGAAAAAAGATGTTGCGAAACATTTTGAAACTGAACCTGAACAGGGCACGTTTTTGCTTGTCTCAGTTTCCGATCAGGGAATCGGAATTCCACCAGGGAAAAGTGATTTATTATTTCGCCGTTTTGCAAGAATTCATGAATCGAGACGAATAGAAGGAATCGGTTTGGGCCTTTATATAACGAGAAAAATTATTGAAGCTCATGGCGGAAAAATATGGCTTAAAGAGCAGGGTGAAGGAGCTTGTTTTTGTTTCGCATTACCTGAATACAAGAGTGTTTTTGAAGAAAGCATTATCGTAGTTGAAGACGATACGCTTACTCTCCGGTTGCTTCACCGCGCAATTTCAAGTCTCGGTTACGAAGTCATTTCAGCCTGGGATGGAAAAGAAGCCATCGATAAAATTTTCCGGTTTCAGCCGCGACTGATCGTGACGGACTTAATGTTGCCTGAAATAAACGGAGAAGAACTAATCCGCAGGCTTCGTCTAAATCCGGATACAGCAACCATCCCGATTATCGTTTTTACTGGAAAACGGGATTACAATCTTCAACATGCTGTGGAAAATTCAGTACGGCTTGTGTTTAAGCATCAAGGTGTTGGAGCGGTCGTACAACAAATTAAAGAACTTTTAACCGCAAAAATGCAGAGAATTAAATGAGTGCTTTGTCGCGGTTTGCGGGACACTGCATCTGAAATTGTTCAAACATCCAATCCGGACGCGAATCGAATTCATCCTTGCGAATTTTCGATAATACGTCTTCAATTGTCGTAACGCCGTTCCGTACCTTTTCCATTGCATCCCAATAGAGTGTGGTCATCGCGAGTTCTTCAACGGCGATCCGCTTCAAAGATTCTGCAGTGAGAGTGCCTTTGCTGATTCCCAAACGAACAGCATCATCCGGCACAAAAATTTCATGTGTTCCTATTCGTCCTTTATATCCGATGCCATTGCATTCCTTGCAACCTTTCGCGCGGTAAAGAGGAACCTCCATTTTCGTGTCTAAACCAACCAGCAGCTTTTGTGCTTCATCCGCATCAAAAGGTTCCTTGCATTCGGAACAGAGTTTGCGCAGCAATCTTTGAGCTACAACACAAATAATTGTTGAACTCACCAGAAATGGTTCAATTCCCATTTCAACGAGCCGTGTGATCGTTGACGGTGCATCGTTTGTATGAAGTGTAGAAAGAAGTAAATGACCTGTCAGGGCAGCTTCAACGGCAATTTCGGCAGTTTCAAGATCTCGAATTTCACCAACGAGAATTACATCCGGATCCTGACGCAAGTAAGAACGCAATGCGCGCCCAAATGTGAGTCCAATATCTTTGTGCGTTTGCAATTGATTAATACCCGCAAGCGTATACTCAATTGGATCCTCAACAGTTTGAATATTGATCTCCGGTCTCTGTACTTCATTCAAGGCCGCGTACAATGTCATCGATTTTCCGGAACCGGTTGGACCTACATGCAAAATCATTCCATACGGCGTTAGAATTTTTTCACGGTAGACTTTCAGATTGCGCGCCGAAAATCCTAACTTATCCAGCGGCAGCGTGGACTTTTGTTTGTCCAGGATTCTCATTACAACTTTTTCTCCAAAGTTCATTGGAGAAGTTGCAATACGAAGATCAAAATCAAGATTCTTTTTGGTGTACTTCTTAAAAACGATACGGCCATCTTGAGGCATGCGCCTTTCAGCGATATCAAGATTGCTCATAATTTTAAGACGCGCAACGATTGGCAAAATCAAATTTTGCGGGCCAAATCTATTTACGATCCGTAAATCGCCGTCGATTCTGTAGCGAACAACAACTTCATTTTCCCAGGGTTCAATATGGATGTCGGAAGAGCCCGATGTGTAAGCATTTTCAATAAACTGATTGACGAGGCGGATAATCGGTTCCGATTCTTCGGTTGCCGAATCAGTGTTGATGACTGTGGGTTGAACTTCCTGCCTTTTCTTAAATTTTTCCTGTGCAGCAGCAAGAGGATCCACTGCGGCGCCGCTTTGTCCCTTAACAGGATTCAAAATGTCGGCAATGACTTCGGGATCCGTAATGATCAATCGTGAATTTTGCTGAACGCCGGTCAGCGAATTTAAATGGTCAAGCAGTTCTAGATTAAAAGGATTGCTCAGTACGAATGCCGCGGCTCCGTTTTCATCACGAAGCGGAACAATACTGTTCATCCTGCAGAATGGTGCAGGAAGTACACCGAGTTGAAAGTCTGAAGAGTTTACCGATTGCACATACTTCAGGTTCAAAAATTCTGAAATGTAACGCGCGAGCCGCGTTGAGTTAATTCCGAGGTCAACTGTGAATTTATAAAGATGTGAAGCCGGAAGATTTGCAAGTTTGTCCCGCTTTTCTGACGCAAGACCAAGCTCCTCAAACAAAAATTGTTTGAAGTTCAAAAAATCCACCATGCTGATGCGGTTGGATTTTTCCTGAAGAGCACGCCATTTGGATTTCGTTTGAAGCTGTTTATCAACTACTTCTAATAATTTGTTTTTGAAAATTGGTTTTGTGACGTAATCAACTGCTCCAACTGCGAATGCTTTTGCTTTATCCTGTTCATCACCCAATGCCGTTAAAAATACGACTGGAATATAAGAGAGCTCATCGTTTTCCTGAAGCTTTGCGCAGAATTCATAACCGTTCATTTCCGGCATCATAATATCCAGCAGAATTAAATCAGGCCGATGATTCTGCGTAATTAACATTTCAAGGCCTTTTAACCCGTTTTCCGCAACAATAACGTCAAACCCTCTGCCTGCAAGCAAACGTTCAATTAATTGCTGCGTATCCCGATTGTCTTCCACGCTCATGACCAGCGGGCGATCACTGCTCGTCATATATCACCTCAACATTTTTCAGATATTCTGAAAGCTCCAGAACTCCTTCTCGAATTCGATCCAAATTTTCTTCTTTGGCGGCTTCTTCTATCGTCTTTCCGATTTCAGTAACACCATTGAAGCCGTATCCGCCGCCTGCTCCTTTCATGCTGTGTCCTAGCATCCGGATTGTTTCAAAGTCGTTTTGTTGAAGCGCCGATTCAATCGCAAGAATGTCCTTCTGTCTGTTGTCAAGAAATTTTGGAATCAAATCAGCAATTTCAGGGTCAGCATGAATCACGACTCTGTTAGGATCCGGCACATTCTTGTTTTCTTCCTTGACGGCTGATGATTGATTGCCATCAACTCTCAAAGAATGGATTTCTTCAAGTTGATATTCTTCTAGTTCCAGGAAAATTCTATCTTCCCAGGGAGTAGCAAGTTCGATTATGCGATTCAAACGGGCTTCAAGTGTTGAAGCATTGCGGAGGATAGCATCAAGGAGTTCGGTATCTTTTTCGCTTAATTGACTCTGAATATGTTTGCGCAAAAGCTGCGCAGCGACTTTTATTGATGCTAATGGAGTCTTAACCGAATGACTTAGCAGAGAAGCAGCTTTTGGCCGCTCGCCCATATGCCCTCACGCCCTCTCATCCTCCTTATTTTGGAGAATGCTAAATTTTTCGAAGTAAGAATTCACACTTTGAGGCTGCGATAACCATCTACGTGATGATTTCCTTCTGCAGCCGGTTGACCGTTTCTTTTAATTCTTTTTGGTCAGGATTCACTAACAAAGATTTTTCCCAGTATGCAAGAGCACGCCTTATGTCAGCGCGGGCGTGATAAATGCTTCCAAGCTCATTGTAAGCGCGCCAGAATTGAGTGCTATTCTGAATTGCCTGCTTGTAGTGATTTTCAGCATCTTCCGCTTTGTTTGATTGCTTGCTGATTTCTCCTAAATAAAAAGAAGCAAATGCCAGATAATATTCGTCCCCACCGCCTTTTTGAATTTGGCTGAGTAACTCTTGAGCTTCTGTGTAATTTTTGTCTTTGATCAGGTCTCTGGCTTTTTCAAGCAGTTTAGGAACTTCTTCTTTGTTTACAAGATCATTGACCATTTTAATTAATTCTTCAGGTGTAAAAGGTTTTGGGAGATATGAATTAGCTCCCTGCTGATAAATTTCTGCTTCCGAATCAAGTACTGATGTCACAACAATCGGAGTGTCTTTTATTCCCGAGTTTTCGCGGACATATTTGATTAAGGAGTACCCGCTTTCATCCGGCATCATCAGATCAGTAACGATTACATCCGGGATTTCCGAAAGTAGAAGTTTCTTGGCCTGGGGAACGTCTTTGGCGCGGATGACATCGAACCCTGCATCCTCAAGCGCAGTACACGTAAGCATTAAAACATCGGGTTCGTCGTCGACCACTAAAACACGATTTTTCGCCATGTAGAGCCCCCCTTTACTATGGTGGAAGTTGTTTCAGACTGTAAAAAAGTACCATACGCTTTCCTCGAGTGTCAAACAAAACAGACCCCTTCACGAGGAAATGAAGCCTTCTGAACATTTCTCCTTTCAAAGTTGTACAATAATCCGGGGGGATCTCATTTTAGAGTTACAGCGGATTAACGCAATAGGATTATCCTGCCAAAGTTTTAACCGCTACACGCTGAGCTTACTCGTTCTGTGCACATTGGTTTTTCCTTCAGGATTTTTGATTGCCACACCTCATGAAATTTCCTCATCCAGCTGGTCAATTGATTTACAAGATAAGTGGAAATTCAAAACAGGCGACGATTTACGGTGGGCTGATCCTGGTTTTGATGATGCGAATTGGCAAGAACTCCATGTCCCAATTCCATGGGGCCGTCAGGGTCACTATGCCTATTCAGGTATGGCATGGTACAGAAAAAAAATACGAATTGATCCCGAAAAACTTCGTTCCCTATATCCGGGAATAACTCTTGGTTTTGTGGACAGCAGCTACGAAATATATGCAGGCGGATACAAAATCGGAGGCAAAGGTAATCTTCCACCTTCCCCCAAAATGGAATATGACCGTATCGCTACTTTCAAAATTCCTCCAGAGTCGTTTGCCGCAGATGGTTCAATCGTACTTTCGTTAAGAGTTTGGAAGTCTCCAGAAAAAGATCCGAATCTTGGAGGCCCGTACGCGGGCAAGTTCATAATAGGTCCTGTTGAATGGCTCGTTCATCAAGGATTCTTACAAGAAATTCCCTCGCTTCTACTTTCAACTTTATTCTTTTTCGTAGGCATCTATCACATTCATCTTTATCTGCGCAGACGAAACTTAAAGGAATACCTGTGGTTTGGATTACTCTCGGGTTTTAGTGCAGCATTCTACACGTTCCTCCGATCTCAATGGAGATTTGTATTAACCGATAATTTCATGCTTCTAAAAGAGCTGGAATATTTCTCGGCGTTTTTGGTCATTCCAATTTTCATCCAATTCTTGTGGATCCTTTTGAACCGGCGTATATCGGGAGCTTTGCGCTTTTATCAATTTCTAAACATCGCAGTAGCAGTTTTGTGTCTAACTCCTGGCTTGAAACTAAACTTAATATTTCTTCCTATATGGGAGATTGCCCTTGTTTTGTTTTTGCCAATTCCTTTGTATCTCATTATTAAAAATGCCGTAAAGGGAAATCCTGAATCTAAAACGATCGCAATCGGTCTCATTATCACGATTGCGACTATCCTAAATGACATTGCAGTTGACAGAAGTCTGATTCAGTCTTCCCGGTTGATGCCATACGGCTTCGCAATTTTTATTCTGTCTATGGCTGTTTCTCTCTCAAATCGTTTTTTTCGTGTTCATTCAGAACTCGATACGCTTCGCGCAGATCTCGAAAATCGTGTTGAGGAAAGAACAACTCAGTTGACTGCTCAAACTTTGAAAACTTCGGAAGTAAATCAAAAGCTCTCTGAGCTAAATTCAAAACTCTCTGAAACGAATTCAAAACTCTCCGAGCGAAGCCGCGAATTAGCAGAAGCCACAATTGCAAAAAGCCAATTTTTAGCGAACATGAGCCATGAATTGCGTACGCCCTTAAATGCAATCATTGGCTATAGCGAAATGATTCATGAAGATGCAGAAGACAAAGGAATGCATGATTTGGTTCCTGATTTAAGAAAAATCCGTGATGCAGGAAAACATTTGCTTAGCATAATCAACGATATTCTAGATCTATCAAAAATTGAAGCAGGCAACATTGCTTTGTATATCGAATCATTTAAGGTCTCAATGATGATTGAAGATCTTGGCACGACTGCGGCCCCATTGGTTGAAAAAAATAACAATAGTTTGAAGATCGATTGTTCCGCAGATATTGGTTCAATGCGCGCGGACATTAAACGTGTCAGACAAGTGCTACTCAATTTGTTGAGCAACGCCGGAAAATTTACGGAAAATGGAACCATCAAATTAGAAGCTTTGCGTGAATCAAATCAAGAAACCAACTGGATCATTTTTCGCGTCACCGATACAGGAATCGGCATGAGTGATGAACAAAAATCGAAAGTCTTCCACGCATTTTCACAAGTGGACGAAACTGCCACTCGAAAATATGGCGGCGCCGGTCTTGGGCTTGTAATTTGTAAGCGCTTCAGCCAGATGATGGGCGGAACTATCACATTTGAAAGTGAAAAAGGGAAAGGCTCTACGTTTATAGTTCGCCTGCCTGAAGTTGTTTTGGATTTGAAGACAGAAGCATTACAACTTTCAGAATTTACAAGTGATTTGGCTGCCCATCGCACTGTTTACGGAATTCCTGATGGAAGAGGAATTGTTTTGGTAATCGATGATGATCGTTCGGCAAGAGATTTGATGGTACGAATGATCTCCCGTGAAGGGTTTCGGGTTGTCACTGCCTGGGGTGGAGAAGAAGGGCTCCGCCTGGCGCGTGATCTACAGCCAGCCTTGATCACGCTCGATGTTCTAATGCCCGGCATCGATGGCTGGAATGTTTTAAAGGAATTAAAAGCTGATCCTGATCTTGCGAAAATTCCAGTAATTTTAATTACGATGGAAGAAGATAGAAACAAAGGATTCTTGCTCGGGGCTGTCGATTTTATGTCGAAACCAATTCAACGAGAGCAACTTGCTGCAGTCCTGAACAAATACGTTCTTCGTGAGCTTCGCACTTTGAGTTGATCTTTCCAAACGTGAATGATATGTTTGCTCGATTTTAGAACATGACTAAAGATAGAGAGAATTTAACTCTCAAATATAAATTCTCTTTTGCAAAGGGTACGCCTCGCGAGTTTTTGATAACTCTTGATCCGCGAACTCTGAAACTAATAGCGGCAAGGCCTGAGAATCCACCTTCATGGACTCAGCTTGAATACAACAAGTGCCCGAACTGTCCACTCGACGCGATAAAGCATCCACATTGTCCGATTGCTTTGAGTGTCATCGATGTGGTCGATTATTTTAAGGATCTTGTTTCTTACGAAAAAACCTACATCTCAATTGAAAGTGGCAGTCGAACTTTTATAGGGACCGTTCCTCTTCAAGAAGCAATTAAATCGCTTGTAGGTATTTTTATGGTTACGAGTGGATGTCCGATTATGGACCAATTCCGTCCGATGATGCGCGTCGCACTTCCGTTTCCAAATATGGAAGAGTCCTTATACAGAGTCTTGAGTATGTATTTGTTCGCTCAATACTTCTTAATGCGTGAAGGAAAAAAGCCCGATTGGGAGTTGAGGAAACTTCTTCAAATTTGCAATGAGGTTCAAATTGTAAATCGTAGTTTTTTCAAAAGACTGCGTGGACTCAAAGTAAAAGATGCGAGTTTGAATGCTTTAGTCGCACTTGATTCTGTTGCCGCGTATATAGCCTCATTTTTAGAGGAGGACAATTTAGATGAAATCAGGATGCTGTTTCAGCCGTATCTAGATCAGCAAAAATAAGTAGAAAAAAATGAAATTCTTTAACCACGAAGGTCACGAAGTACCACGAAGTTTTTCTTTTTTTAATATTCTCGCTTCGTGCTTCTTCGTGATCTTCGTGGTTTATAATGCATGGCCGGCGGGGACTAACGTTAGGCCGAATGTAGGGAGGGACGATGTCGAAAATAGTATTGGTGGAAGACAACGAAGATAACAGGGATATGCTTTCGCGAAGGTTAACTCGCAAAGGCTATGAAGTTCTGATTGCAGTCAATGGTGAAGAGGCAGTTACAGTTGTTGATAAGGAACAGCCCGCGCTGGTCTTAATGGATATTAGCCTGCCTGTGATGGATGGATTTGAAGCAACGCGCAAGTTGAAATCAATGGATTCGACAAAAGCCATTCCGATTATCGCGTTGACAGCTCATGCAATGTCGGGTGATCGCGAAAAAGCAATGGAAGCAGGATGCGATGATTATGATGTAAAACCGGTTGAACTAACGCGATTGCTTTCTAAAATCGAAAATTTACTAGGAACAAAGGGAAAATAAATGAGCGTTGCTACAGAAGCCAGCGTCCTTGTTGTGGATGACAACGAAGACAATCGCGATATGCTTTCCCGGCGTTTAAAGAAGCAGGGTTATTCCGTGTCAGTTGCGGAAGATGGACACATTGCACTTGATAAGATCGCAGGTGAAAAATACGACCTAATATTGCTTGATATCATGATGCCTGGAATCAGTGGTTTGGAGGTTTTAAAGAAGTTACGTGAAACTTTCACTGTTGCGGATTTGCCAATCATCATGGCAACGGCAAAAGATCAGAGTGAAGACATTGTTGCCGCGCTTAAACTCGGTGCCAATGATTACGTGACCAAACCACTCGATTTTCCAGTTGTACTGGCTCGCGTTCAAACGCAACTTGCTTTGAAGCGATTGTCAAAATTAAAAGATGATTTTCTTAGGATTGCTTCTCACGATTTGAAGAATCCTCTTACAGTTGTTCTTGGAACCGTAAAAATGGTCCAGCGACATGTGCCGCCTGGATCGACAATGACGCCAGAAGCACACGAGTTGCTTTCCAAAATCACAAAACGATCTGTAGAGATGCAAAATATTATCGAAGACTTTCTTGATTTTCAGGCTCTGCAAGACGGCCGCCTAAGCCTCAATAAAGCAGGCATTAGTTTGAACGATATCGCGCATGATGCAATAGACAGCAACAATGAGTATGCAGCCAGCAAAGGAGTGGAACTCGTTCTTGAATTAAATCCTGAATTGCCTTTAATCCAGGCGGACTCTGCTCGTTTGACTCAAGTGGTTCGTAATTTCGTAAGCAATGCAATTAAGTTTGGGCCGCGTGGATCACGTGTGGTCATACGAACAAGAACCGATTCAAATTCAGTCGTACTTGAAGTCTCCGATTCCGGTGCAGGCTTAACGGATGAAGATATGAATAAAGTTTTCTATCAATATGCAAAGCTGAGCAACAAACCCACCGGCGGAGAGAAGAGTTCGGGTTTAGGTCTTTCCATAGCAAAACAAATGATTGATCTGCATGGCGGACAAATTGGTGTTCTTAATAATCCGGGCGGAGGAGCTACATTCTGGTTCAGCCTTCCACTTTAACATTTGTAGTAAGGCACGCAGCCGAACGAATGTGAGGCAGTGCCGTAAGAGGTGAAATTTGCCAAAACGTGTGCTGCTTGCAGATGATGATCCGGATCTTAGATTTCTTACGGAAATGACCTTAAGCGAAGCGGGCTACGAAGTTGTGACCGTCGGCAATGGAAAAGAAGCGTTGCAAGAAGCGCAAAAATCCAAATTCGATATCATCTTGATGGATGCCGAAATGCCGCTTATGAACGGCTTTGAAGCCTACCGTGCGCTGCTTTCTGATCCTTCAACATCGGCTATTCCTGTCTTGTTTCTGACTGCAAGCCAGCCTGGGGACGATGTGCAGTACATATTGAAGCCATTTGATGCAGATGCACTTCCAACCATTCTTCAAAACATCATCGAAAAAAAATCATTTGGATAGCGATTTGTTACAAACCCCTAATACTCGATGCTGGGATCTACGATATTCAGAAGCGTTTTGCCGCTGAGAAATCTCCGTAGATTTTCTTGAAACAACCAGAGCATGCGATCCCAGTGTTCCAATGCTGCGACTCCGGAAACATGCGGGGTTAGAAAAAGATTCGGCACAGAAAATAATTCTGAACCATCCGGCAAAGGCTCCTGATCAAATACATCAAGCGAAGCTCCGCGGATCCGATTTTCACGAAGATATCGAATGAGTGCGTTTGTATCCAGCACTCCGGAACGCGCAACATTGATCAATACGCATTCAGGTTTTAGCAGTGATAACTCATTTTCTCCAATTAAGCCTCGAGATTCTGAAGTAAGAGGCAACGAAAGTACAACATAGTCCGCGCGCCGTAAGCCGTCTCTGAAATTAGTCAAGTCGAATAATTCATCCACATTTTCTTCAACTCCGGAACTCTTCTTACGAGTTGCTAGAATGTTCATTCCAAATGCTTTCGCAAGGCGAGCTGTTTCTTTGCCGATGCCGCCCAGCCCAATTATGTAAAGGGTCTTTCCGCGAAGTTCAGAAAGGGGATAACCGTTATTGATCAAGTCAGAGGCGCCATACTGAGCCTTCTTCTGAAATTCCCAGGTCGTCATAAATTTTCGTGAGAAAACAATCATGCAGCCGATAATATGTTCGGCCACAGGTGTCGCATGCATTGCGCGTGAATTTGTTAACAGAATCTTGCGTGAAACAAAATCAGGTCTTATGAATTGCGAAACATTTGCAGCTGGAACATGAACCCACTTCAACTTTTTTGCAATTTCAATATGAGGAGGATCCAGCCTGTACCCGAAAAATATATCTGCATCTTTTAGCTCGCTGGAAAAATCTTGTTCATTATCGGGATACGTTACAGTGATTTCTGGAAACAACGCGGGGAGTGTTGAAACGGAAGCTTTTGGAATATTCCAGAATGGGTTCCAGGCCTGCGAGAAAACGAGAAGTTTCATACGGGGCTTTTTTACCGCAAAGAACGCCGAGTTTGTTTTTAGTTTTGTTCGAGTTCTTGTTCTTTATATTGAAGCTGATACAGCTTTGAATACAATCCGCCTTGCGCAAGCAATTCCTGATGTGTACCTTCTTCCCTTAATTCGCCATCCAGTAGCACAAAAATGCGATCGACGTTTTGTATTGTTGAAAGTCTATGTGCAATCAAAATAGCTGTTCGTCCATCCATTAAGCGTCGCAATGAGTTTCGGATCACATATTCAGTTTCCACATCAACACTCGAAGTTGCTTCATCCAGGATCACGATCGAAGGATCGGCTGCAAGCGCACGGACAAATGTAATCAACTGTCTTTGACCGAAAGACAAATTGGAACCGCGTTCTGAAAGCATTTCACTGTAACCTTTCGGTAATTTTTGAATGAATGGCTCTGCGAGCAAATACCGCGATACCGAATGCACACGATCTTCCGTAATCTCCGGCCGGTCAAAAGTAAGATTTTCCATCACTGTTCGCGAAAACAGAAAAGCATCTTGAAAAACAACAGCCATATCGCGTCGAAGTTGCTCTTCAGGAATGTTTCGCAGATCAATTCCATTCAATAAAATGCGTCCTGTATATTGATCGTAAAATCGCAGCAATAAACTGATGATCGTTGTTTTGCCTGCACCCGTCGGACCAACAATCGCGATTTTCTCGCCTGCCCGGATTTTGAATGAGACATTGTTTAGGACAGGAGAATCATCATCGTATCTGAAGCTTACATTTTGAAATTCCACTTCCACCAGACGATCTTCAGGCGGCACCATCGTTCGAGGTGCGTCAATGAATTCTTTTGTATCAAGCAAGTTAAAAATCTTTTCTGAAGATGCCATCGCAGACTGCAGAATGTTGTATTTTTCACTCAAGTCCGCAATCGGTCTGAAAAAACGTTGAGTATATTGAACGAATGCGATTAATACTCCAAAGGAAACAAAACCGAGTGCTGCACGGTTTCCGCCGTACCACACAAGCAAAGCAATCGCGATTGCTTCAATGAATTCCACCACTGGATAAAAGATTGCGTATGCGAGAACTGATTTTTGTGTTGCACTGTAATGTTTGTGATTGATTTTATCGAACTTATCGAACATCCTGTTTTCGCGATTGAAAATTTGAATTAAACCCATTCCTGAAATTGCTTCTTGCAGAAAGGCGTTCATGCGCGCAAGCCAGTAACGGGTCTCCGTATATGCGGCGCGCGCTTTCTTTCGAAAAACCGTAGTTGCGATGAATAACAAAGGAACGACAGACAAAATAACCAGTGCAAGATGTGCGTTGAGCAACAGCATCGCTATGATGATGCCGGTCAAAGTTAGAATGTCGCCAAAAATTGAGACGACACCTGATGTAAATAATTCATTTAAAACATCGACATCGTTTGTAACACGGGTCATAAGCCGGCCAACAGGATTGCGATGGTAGTATTTCAGCTCAAGATTTTGAAGATGCTGGAAAATCTGTACACGCATGTCGTACATGATCCGCTGTCCGGTCATTTGCATGATGTAGACTTGCAAGTAACTCAAGACCAGTTCGGCGAGTAACACGAGCAAGTAATAACCAGCGATCGTATAAAGCCCCATCAAATCGCGTTTAGAAACGTATTCATCAATTGCAATTTTTACGAGCCATGGAGTTAAGATTTGTAAACTTGCAGTTGCAAGCATCAAAGCGATTGCTGAGATGACTCTCCATTTATACGGGCGGATATAGACAAGCAGCCGCTTCATCAAATTCCAGTCATATTCGCGAGATTCTATTTCTTCATCTTGCATAGCTAGCTGATTCTCCGAATATGTAATTCTTCTTCGATTAACTGTTTTTGATAAAGCTCGTAATAAGCTCCACGTTGTTCCAGGAGGTCTGAGTGCGTTCCTTGTTCGCCAATTTTTCCTTGATTAAGTACGAAGATCCAATCAGCGTCTTGAATCGTGGAAATTCGATGAGCAACGATAATGCACGTTCGTCCTTTGCGGAACGAACGTAAGTTTTGCAGGATCTTATCTTCAGTGTAGGTATCGACGTTTGAGAACGAATCGTCGAATACAAGAATTGAGGGATCTTTTACTAAAGCTCGCGCGATTGTAGCGCGCTGTTTTTGTCCGCCTGAAAGTGTGATTCCACGCTCACCGATAATTGTTTCAAAACCCTTTGGGAAAGATCCGATTTCTGCTTCAAATGAAGCCATTCGTGCAGCTTCCTCGATCTCGTCTTTTTCGCGTGAATCGATTCCGAACGCGATGTTTTCTGCAATCGTATCGGAAAACAAAAATGAATCCTGAGGTACAAAACCGATTTGATTTCGCAGTATTGCCAGCGGAATCTGTTCAATTGGAACATCGTCGATTAGAATTTCGCCGCTATCTGCTTCATACATACGCGTTATCAATTGAAGTAGTGAAGATTTTCCGCTGCCGGTGCCTCCGACAAATGCCACAGTCGTGCCAGGCCGAATCAAAAAATTGATGTTGTCCAGAACAGGCAGATCCTTTCGATACTGGAAGCTGACATTTCTAAATTCGATCTTTCCTCCAATGCGGTAATCCTGCATTGTTCGAGATGCTTCCGCATCTGTAATCTCAGGTTGTTCTTCGAAGACTTCATTCAAGCGGGACATGGATGCTGCGCCGCGCTGCGTAATATTAACAACCCAACCAAGTGCAATCGATGGCCAGATCAACATTGCAAGGTAACTGTTGAACGCTACAAATTCGCCAAGCGTTAAACGACCCAGAATTACCTGGCGGCCTCCAAACCAGAGAACAATTAGAACTCCAATACCTGCAAGCAGTTCAACCATCGGATACAAAATGCCCCAAACTTTTACGAGCTGCTTATTCATTTGTAAGTATTGAAGGTTGGCCTTTTTGAAATCCTCAACTTCTTTTTCTTCTCTTCCAAATGCTTTTACGACTTTTATTCCGCTCAGATTTTCCTGAACTGCTGTACTGATACGTGAAAATTGTTCTTGTACTTCTTTAAAGCGCCGATGGATCACTCTGCCATACCTTGTGACAAGCCAGGACACAACCGGCAGCGGCGACAAGGCTACAAGGGTCAGAAGCCAGTTGATGCGAAGCATCATCGACAGCGCAAAAACAAATGTAAAAAAGGTGTTCACCGAATACATAATTGCAGGGCCTAACACCATCCTTACTGCGCTGAGATCGTTGTTGTTTCTAGACATCAGGTCGCCCGTAAACATTCGGTTGTAGTACGATGAGGATAGTACTTGCATATGCTTATATAAATCATTACGGAGCTCGTATTCGATTTCGCGAGAAACACCGATCATGACCCTTCGCATCAGAAACAAAAATATCGCCTGGATGAAAACTGCCGCGAGGATCTTTAGGGCAAACTTTTCAAAACCTGAATTGGTTCCAGCCTGCAAGGCATTGATCGTTTGTTTTAGAATTTCCGGCCAAATGACAGCCGCTGCATTAGTCGCCATTGCGCAAAAAATCCCAAAAATCATGGGAAATTTATACCGCCGCACATATGGCCAGAGCCGGTGCAAGGAACGAATCGAACTTTCTTCTTTACTCATATGAATTCCGAGCCGTGCCCTGCGGCGGTGAGGAGCGAGGGCCCGGCCTCCGACAAAATTTATTTCAGAGGCCAGGCTTTCGAATTTCCGCAAAGCCTGCCCAAGCGTTATAAAACCTTTTCGTAATATTGCTCGTATAACGGAACAATTTTTCTTTGCTCAAAAACTTCGACAGCGCGGCGGCGTCCTGCAGCAGCCATGTGCGCTTTTAGATCAGAATCTTTCAAAATTCTTAAAACGTATGCCGCCATCGTCTGCACATCACCAAGTTCTCCTAAAAAGCCTGTTTCACCATGGATAACAACTTCAGGAATTCCACCGACATTCGTCGCAACCACAGGGACTTCGCAGCTCATCGCTTCCAGAGCAACCAGTCCGAAGCTCTCGAATTCACTCGGAAGCAGCAGCACATCCGTGCATCCCATGAGATCGGGAACATTATCAAGCTTTCCTAAAAACATGACCTTGTCCATCAAACCATTTTCACGGCAATATTTTTCTGCCATCGATCGTTCAGGGCCGTCCCCTGCAAAAATAAGGCGGGCCGAATGCTGCGCAACAACAATCTCAAAGATACGGATCACATCCATAATCCGCTTCAAAGGACGGAAATTCGAAATATGAAGCAGAATCGATTCCTTTTTTGGAGCCAGCCTTCCTTTTGAACAATCTTCCTCTAGCGGCTTGCGGAAGAATTGTGTATCCACAAAATTTGGAATTACTTCAATCTCTTTCGGTCCAACCTGCTGCAATGTAACTTTCTTCAAATGTTCCGAAACCGTTGTCACTCCATCGCTTTTCAAAATTCCGAACTTTGTAATTGGGAAATAAGATTTATCAGCGCCAACCAGAGTAATATCTGTGCCATGCAAAGTTGTAACTACTTTTACCTGACGATCTTCAATCATGCTTTTTGCAAGAAATGCACTGATTGCATGTGGCAATGCATAATGCACATGGAAAAGATCCAGGCGCGCATAATTTGCAATCTCAGTCATTTTTGCTGCAAGAGCCAGATCGTAAGGCGGATATTGAAATAATGGATATGGAAGCATATCCACTTCATGAAAAAAGACACGTTCGTGAAATTTTTCCAGGCGGATGGGCTGAGCGTAGCTAACAAAATGGACTTCGTGCCCGCGATTTGCAAGCTCTTTTCCAAGTTCGGTGGCTATTACGCCGCTTCCTCCATAAGTTGGATAACAGGTAATTCCGATTTTTCGTGGCATCTAAATTTATCCTAAGGCTTCAACAAGATCTGGAATCGCGAAAGGTTCAGTTGTCAGAAATGGTTCGGCATGAGTTACGCCGATCAAAGAACCCCAATATTTCATCTTGGTATCGATCATCTCCAGAAATGTAGGAACGCTTAAAAGCGTTTCAGGTTCTTTACTGTCGGGATTATAAAATTGCGATTTATGAGCTCGAACAACCTTCCACTTTTCTTCAATTTCGCTGCTGACATCAACGAGGAACGAAGGAATCACATCATAATTGATTTGATGGTAAAGAATTCTTTTAGGACGCCATCGCTGCTGTCCGGTATCGAGTTTGGCAAGCCCTGAAAGATAACAGGCCTCCGTAACGATTTGTGATGTTGCCATATGATCCGCGTGACGGGCTTTCCAATAATGATTGATTACAATCTTCGGCTGATACTTACGCAGAAGTTGGATGACTTTCAAGTGGTTCTCGCGTGTCACGGTGACGCTTCCATCTGGAATGTCGAGACATTCACGAACTTTGATCCGCATTAATGTTGCCGCTTCTTCAGCTTCTTTCTGACGGACTTCCTTGGATCCGCGTGTTCCAAATTCGCCGCGAGTCATATCGGCAACTCCAACGGCATAGCCTTGTTTCGCAAGTTTAATGATTGTTCCTGCGGCTGCCAGTTCAATGTCATCCGGATGCGCTGAAAATGCAAGTACATCAAGTTTCCCCTGAAGCTCAGTCATATAATTCCCTCCAGCTAAAGGTATTAATTCTAATGATTTTTACCGCAAAGACACAAAGTTAGATTTCGATCCATTGGTGGGCTGGTGCATAGACATCGATTTTGTCATGAATCTCATGAATCAAATCGGGAAGACGATCACGAAAGGAAAAGATGTTTAAGCAGCGTTCTTGTAATTTTTCGTCCGGATAAATCACATTTTTTGCTTTTCTGATTTTGTCGAGCAGTTCCAGATTTTTCCGTTTCACTGCAAGTAGAGCTTTCCGTTCAATTTTTTGTGTTTGGAATTGAATCTTGCTTCCGGCTGTGACAATGGCTTTTGCAAGTGTAGGATCCACTTTTTCAGCTTCAGCTTGAATTGCTCGGATTTTTTCCTCCGCTGTCGCCGCCAGTGACCGCACCGACGTGCGGATTTTGTCCAGACCTGTATGTTGAATCAGCACATCAGCCAGTGTATCTTCCGGCAGGTATATTTCTTCTGGAGTGAGATTCGAAGATTGCAAGAACCGAACGGTTACCGGAGGCAAAAGAGTAATACTGGCTCTTGGTAATACGGGAGGCTGTTCAACTCCGAGCGCGTTGTACCACGGATGCATCTGCGCAAAATATGCAATTTCTGCCGGACCTCCGACATAAGCCGCAGTCGGCAAAAGATAATCTTGAAAAATTGGACGTAATAGTGCCGATGGGCTTAGTTGTTCAACCGAAGTATCAGGAGGCAATCCATTTTTCTTGACCTGGCTGCGTCCACTCGAATCAATGAAGAATAATGGAAGTTGATTCTCTTCCATTTTTACCTGAGTCGGATAATTGTTTGAACGCAGAATTCCATTTTGTTGCTCTAAAAGATTTTGAAGAACATCACTCTTTTTAAAGAACGTTTCAAAGAAAGGGGATGCAAGTTGTTTTAATGCAGGATCAGATGGATCCAGAAGTACGATCGGAAAATCTTTAATTAGCCAGAGCAACGTGCGAGCAAATCCATCAGAAAGAGTCCCACTTGAGTAAAATGACGAAATCTCTGGCAGATTTATCTCGTGCAACGCACGGAGAAGGATTTTCCGAACTTCACTGTGATTTACGGGAATTTGGCCAGTCGGCTCCCGTTTCATAAAAAAATGGTCTTTAAGTGAAAACTTCAGAAGTTCAAAATCACCTTTCAGCAAGCCAAAACTCATTACTTCGTGCCAATTGTGATCTTCGGTAGCCATCCAGAAGATTGGAACACACGGTTTTCCAGTTTTCTTTTCTACATCTTTGCAAACCTTTATTGCAGTCAGCGCTTTCCAAAGCGTATACATCGGTCCTGTAAGTAAACCCACTTGTTGGCCGGTAACGACACAGGTTGTTCCACGACGGGACAAGGTTTCAATTAACGATTGAGCAGCCTCATTTTGAAAGCGACGATTTTGATTTCGAAGTATTTCGCAAAGTTCAGTACGATGTGCAGGGTCAAAACTCCGAAAGCGGTCCCGAGGAGGGTAAAATTGCTGAGCACTTTCTGCATTTCCGACGTAATCCAGGAATAATGAATTGATTCCGGGTAATCGTCTATAGTCGAGCATATTCATCGTCATAGTTTAGCATTCGGCTCTAACGGCAAAGCTACAGGAACAAGAATATATAAATATTCGTTTTCATGTTCGTAGAATGTTGCATTACACAGGAATCAAATCGTGCATCCTGTATGTTTTCTGGATACAATGTGATTAACATTTTGAGGAAAAACAACTGTTTTTAAGGGGAGACAGATGGATTGGTATTATCGCGAAGATAGTGGACTTCAGATCGGGCCATTGACGGAAGAGGAATTTGACGGTCATGTGAAGATTGGCCGTGTCTCTTCCGAAACAATGGTTTGGAATGAATCGATGAGAGGTTGGCAGTCTTATGGAGATTGGAACCGGCAAAGTGTTATGGGAGTTGATACAATTCCAGCTCCGCAAGCAACGTGCAGTCAATGCTATCGTCAATTTCCTGAAACTGATTTGATCCGTTACCAGGATTCCTGGGTTTGTGCATCGTGTAAGCCATTGTTTTTTCAAAAATTGAAAGAAGGTGGCGCTATTCCCGGGCGTCTTGAATATGCTAACTTTTGGCCGCGATTTGGCGCAAAGCTGATCGATAGCATTATCATGAATGTTGCCTCCGGTATTGTTCAATTTGGTCTGATTATTCCGGCCATGTTTCTTACGAAAAACGAAACACTTCAAGGTGCGGCATACATCATTGGATATGTGTTATCGCTGGCGATTAACGTCGGTTATTCCGTATATTTTCTTGTGAAGTATTCAGCCACACCAGGGAAAATGGCGCTTGGATTAAAGGTTGTTACAGCTGAAGGGGAGCCGCTTACAGCTGGAATTGCTGTTGGCCGTTTCTTTGCGGAGATTGTTAGCGCGCTGACATGCTTCGTCGGCTACATTATGGCTGCATTTGATGAAGAGAGAAGAGCCCTGCATGACCGGATCTGTAATACGCGTGTGGTCAGGAAATAACGGGTGAACTCGCTTCAAAAGTCTTCCATGCAATGTTCGAACTGCCGCAATTTTCTGCCTCTGGACGTTTTTAACAAAGATTCATCTGTAACATGTCCTGTCTGTTTTGCAGATATGTACGCATTCGCATTTCCAGCACTCCTCAAGCCAATTGCACAGAGTAAACCGGGTGAACAAATTCTTCTCGCAGATGATGCCGGTTGCTTTTATCACCAGCAAAAAAAAGCAGTCGTTGCCTGTGAATATTGTGGACGTTTCTTGTGCGGACTATGCGATATCGATTTCAATGGACAACATCTTTGCGCTACCTGCATTGAAGCAGGTAGAAAGAAGAAGAGCTTAAAAAATGTAGAGAACAGACGCGTTCTATATGATGATATGGCTCTGGCATTTGCAATCCTCCCATTAATTTCTTTTTTCTTCACAGTTATAACAGCTCCAATTGCAATTTTTCTTGCGATCCGCCACTGGAATACTCCAACCAGCATCATTCCCCGAAAGAGCAAAGTTAGAATGCTGGTTGCTATAGGGATTGCGCTGATGCAGGTAGGCGGGTGGATAACGCTTGCAGTCTTTCTCGTATCGCGCATCGGAGATTAGGAAAAACATTTGAAAGTCCGATCTGAATATAGTCGATTGCCTGGATCAGGAAGTTTTTCGTTTGGTTTTGGGCGAAGCTCACTCTGGCTTGCGGACGATCATGTAATGCTTCTTCAGAGGCGTGGCTATGTTGAAGACTACAAACGATTTTATTTTCCGGATATTCATGGGGTTGTGATCCGAAAAACTGCCACTTTTTTTGTCGTTAATACTGTATTTGGAATCATCCTATTATCCTGTCTTCTTCTTCATTATTTAGGGATGGTTGTTTGGGAATGGGATAAGTTTGGTCACATATTTTTGGGACCCTGGACTATTTTGTTTTTTGTCTTTCTAGCAATCAACGCCTTAAAAGGCGCAACGTGTTCTACCACTCTTCACACGGCAGTGCATTCTGAAGCCATTTCATCGATGTGCCGCTTGCGAACCTCTTTGCGTACGATGAATATTTTGCGCGGCAAAATTGAAGAAGTTCAAGGGCGGCTTTCGGAAGAAGTTCTTCTTCAGCATCCTGGCATCCAGGCGCCTCCCGTTTTAAGTCCACCTCCCATTAAGGGGATGATAAAGAATGTTGTTTCGAATTATGAAGGAACTGCGCATCTTGCACTTTTTATCTTTCTTGTTTTTGATGCGATTGTAACTTTGTTTTCAATTTTTGATAGACATAAAGCGTTTTTGATTATCGGAACAATCTCCAGCGGAGTTTTATGGCTGCTTATTATGATTGCGCTTGTGAAGCAGAGACATGGTGATTTGCCTCGAACAGTATCAGGGATAACCTGGGGTGTATTGATTTACGGAGCAACATTTTATGCATTGAGTTACTTCTTCTATATGATTCTTGCGATGCAAGATCCTTCGATGGGGACAAACCAGTGGGATTGGATGAAAAAAATGTGGGAGATCTCTCCGCTTGATCACCCATGGCTTCTTTTTCTATCGATATTTTCAATTGTATGTTCTTTAGTCCTTGGAATTTCAGGCGTTATTAGTTTGCTTCGTTTTCGCGAACGTCGCCGTGTGAAGCAACAGCAAGTCATTGCAGGAGGCGATGCAGCATGACATCCGAAGGGATTAATGTTAGCCGTCAGCGTTGTTTTTATCATTATCAACGGGAAGCCGTTGCCCGCTGCCCGGAATGCAAACGCTTTTACTGTCGCGAATGCGTTACAGAACACGAAGATCGTTTGTTATGTGCTGCATGTTTGGCTAAAATTGCGCAGCCTCATATAGGCCTTCAAAGAAATTTTCGTCCAGTTGCAGTATTCCTTCAAAGCTTTGCCGGCCTTCTTATTTTGTGGATCGTTTTTTATTACATCGCTCAAATTTTGCTTGCAATTCCATCCCCGCTGCATGAAGGAACGTCCTGGACTGATTTCGTGAAATGATGAGATGGAAGCGGAACAAAAAACAAAAACGATCAGGAATTGATCTAGCCGAAGAAGCTTTGTACCTGCTGAGACATTCTCCTGCTCCTATTGTCTTTTCTTACCTCATCGGTTCGATTCCGTTTGTACATGGCCTTCTTTATTTTTGGACTGATATGAGTCGCAGCCCTGTTGCCGCAAAACACGTTGGCCAGGCTGCATTTGGGATGGCGGCCTTGTATGTATGGATGAAGCTCTGGCATTCAGTTTTTTCGATCCGGCTTCTTTCAAACTTAAGAGGTGAATTTCCGGAACGTTTTTCAGCGTCCCGTATCTTTCGAATCATCACGGCACAACTTTCAGTTCAGCCTTACAGTTTGTTTTTGATCCCTTTTTGTTTGCTTGCGTTTCTTCCTTTTCCTATGGCACTCGCTTTTTTCCACACCTTCTCAATTACAGGTGATGGCGTGCACAATGATTTACGTTCAGCTCTAAAACGTGCATGGTCGCTTTCAGGCCAATGGCATGGGCAAAACAACGGATTTGTATTTTTGATGATTGTTTTTTCTTTGGCGGTTTTTGCCGGAATTGGAATATTGATGATTTTTATTCCCAGTTTGATCGATACACTCTTCGGCGTTGAATCAGTTTTCACCAGGGGCGGCCTTATCCCAATGATGAATTCGACGTTTTTCGCAATCGTCGCAGCCCTTACATATCTTTGCGTCAACCCGATCATAAAAACGGCTTACGTTCTTCGAACATTTTATGGAGAAGCAATTCAGAGTGGTGCAGATCTGCAAGCAGAGTTGAGGTCTTTACCGGATCTGAAACGCCGCGAAGGGGTGGTTTCGTCAGGCAAATCGCTTGTGTTTTCTGCAGTCTTGCTGGCTATAACATTTGTTTCCGGCATAGCGAGTGCAGATCAGGAAAAGATTGCACCTGAAAAACTAAATGAATCGATCGAAAAGGTTATTCAGCAAAGAGAGTATCAATGGCGTATTCCACGCGATGAAAAAGATCTGGAGAGTGATAACAATGTCTTTGTTGATTTCTTATTGGGTGTGAATAAAACATTAGGACAATGGTTAGAACCGGTGGGGCGATACATCAAAAAAGCCTGGAATTGGATACTTCGAAAACTCTTGAATCAACAAGATCAGAATTTTAATGAAGACAGTGTGCCGTTTTCAGATCAGACAATTCTTCTTTCAGTTTTAATCGCATTAGCAGCCGTGTTTTTGGGTTATTTGATTTACAGGATGTGGAAGAAACGTAAAAAAGAAGATCTGGTTGTCGCTGAAGAGATTCCTTCCGCCATTCTGGATTTAGAAGATGAAAGCACAATTGCTGATCAGTACCCGGAAGAAGGATGGCTTAGTCTTGCGCGCGAATATATGGATCGAGGAGAATTCCGCCTTGCAATGCGCGCATTGTATCTCTCTACTCTAGCCTTATTATCGCGGCGCGGGATGATCACAATTACAAAATACAAATCCAACCGGGAATACAATCGTGAACTTCAACGAAAAGCGCAAATGAATACCGAACTACTGAATGCATTTCAGGAAAATCTACTTCTCTTTGAACGTTCCTGGTATGGTGAACACGAAGTAAATACCGAAACACTAACAAGATTTAATCAAAATCAGGAAAGGATCAGGACTGTTGCATAAGAATACAGGAACTAAAATTGCGGCTGGTATCATCATTGCTATCTGCGCATATGCTCTTCTACAGCTCTTGCTGATGCGCTACACATCGGGAGATGTCTTTCCAAAATATTCATCTCTCCGTAGCGACCCATTCGGTACAAAGGCTTTTTATGAAAGTCTGTCTGGTTGCTGCGATATTAAAGTCTCCAGAAATTTCGAAGGTTTGCACAAAGTTAAAGATCGATCTGAAAGTGCGCTGGTTTTTGCGGGTTCGGGTGTGCCGCCTGATGAAATTCCTCTTTCGTACTTCAATGATTTCGAAGCTTATATGAAAAACGGCGGACGGTTGATTGTTACATATGTGCGTTCTGGAATTATTGCGCAAGCTATGGAGGAAATGAATCAGGAGCAAAAGAAGGAGCAAGAAAAAAAAGATAAAAAGAAAAAGGAGAAAGAGCCTGAAAAATCACCTGAAGAAGAGTTAATTAAGACCATAAAGCTTTCTAAACTCTGGGGGCTTCGATACAAAGAGTTTGAGAACAAAGAAATTGGTCAGGCCAGGCTTGTAACAAAAGCAACGTTGCCGAAGGTAATGACATGGCATTCGCCGGTTTATTTTGAGCTGGAAGGTAAAGACTGGAATGTGTTTTACACAAGAGAAGGGCAGCCTGTAGTGACAGAGCGCAAATTCGGAAAAGGGAGTCTCGTGCTTGTGTCCGATACATTCTTTCTTTCGAATGAAGCAATGTTAAGAGATCGCCAGCCTGAATTTCTTGCGTGGCTGATTGGCGGCAAAAAGGAAGTCATTTTTGATGAATATCATCATGGAATTGCAACGAGTCAAGGAGTTGTTTCGCTTGCCAAGAAATATCATTTGCACGGTTTAGCTGCTGGACTCTTGATCATGGCGTTACTGTTTGTCTGGATGAATAGCACAAGTCTTGTACCCGCTTATTCCAGTGCTGCGGAATTAGAGAAAAAGACAATGGCGGGGAAAGATACGGCTTCAGGATTATCAAACCTTCTTCGTAGAAGCGTTTCAATGAAAGATATTCTTCCGCTTTGTCTTTCTGAGTGGAAGAAATCGTTAGGAAAACAAAAGCATCTGGATAAAAGAGTAAAGCGTGTAGAAGAATATCTTACGCAGGGATCTGAAGAATTGGTTCGAGTGAAAGATCCTGTAGCTACTTACAATCGTATCAGCGAAATGCTGCGGGAGCGTTAACGACTGTGTTTTGCATAATGGGGGTCATCACATGGAGCAGATAAGCACTGAAAAATTGAAACAGGTGCTTGCAGATGTACGAAATGAAATTTCCAAAGTCATCATCGGTCAGAGTGAAGTTATAGACCAGGCTCTAATAACGATTATTACAAACAATCATGCACTGATCGAAGGTGTTCCAGGGATTGCTAAAACGTTGCTGGTACGAACAGTGGGCCATGTTCTTGGTTGTCCCAGTCAGCGGATACAATTCACACCTGATTTAATGCCTGCGGATATTACAGGAACAAACGTTTTTAATTTGCAGCGGAATGAATTTACTTTGGTAAAAGGTCCGGTATTCACAACATTTCTTCTTGCGGATGAAATTAACAGAGCGCCTGCAAAGACTCAATCGGCGCTTCTTCAGGCAATGCAGGAAAGGCAGGTCACGATTGATCGCGAGAGTCATGCACTTTCGCCGAATTTTACAGTTTTTGCAACACAGAATCCGATTGAATACGAAGGAACGTATCCGTTGCCGGAAGCTCAAAAAGATCGCTTCATGCTCAAAATTACGATGACGTATCCTGAATCCGATGAAGAGTACGAACTCGCGCAGCGAACGCTTGGTTCAAATTCGCCTGAGGCTGTGCTGGCAGCCGGACAAATCCGGAGTGTTATTAATGATGAATCTCTAACTCAAATGCGGAATGTGCTTCAAGGTATTGTGATGCGTGAAGAGCTCGTGCGATACGCTGTAGAGTTAATTCGAGCGACTCGGCGAAATAGTTCGATTCTTGTTGGTGCCGGACCAAGAGCTACACAATCTTTGTTGTTGTCCAGCCGGGCTCATGCAATTCTTGAAGGCCGCGATTTCACGAATCCCGATGATATAAAAACAATGGCTCAGCCGGTATTGGAACATCGATTAATTCTGCGTCCGGAATACGAATTGGAAGGTTTGACTGTAGCTGAAGTCATTCAAAAAGTCCTGCAGGAAGTTGCAGTGCCGCGATAATACTACTTTAATGATTGCTCCGCGATTTCGTTTAATTCTGTGGTGCGGTCTTGCTTTGCCTTTTCTTCTTCTTCCCGCTTTTTACGCTGCTGCGTTGGTTCCGTGCATTGCGATTTTGATCGGCTTTATTGCAGTTGCCGCTATTGATGGCTGGCGGGCTCCACATTTACTGCAAGGTTTGCAATTCAAAGCGTCTGCAATTTCCAGACTTACAAAAAATCACGATGGTGAAATTTTAGTTAACATTCACAATTCTACTTCGCATGAAAAAGTCATTCGTGTAGGCTTGCCTTTTCCATCTCACCTTGAGCCGGAAAAAGAAGTTATGACAGTTCGTTTACCAGATGGCCAGATTGCATCTCAGATTTCATTTTTGTGCCGGGGAACTCTTCGCGGACGATTTTTGATGAATCGTATTTATTATGAAATTTCCTCACCGCTTGGATTTTGGAATGGCCGTGCGAGTTCTGAAATTGAAATAGAAATTTACGTTTATCCTGATTTGACCAAAGAAAGAAAGCAGGTTGCTGCATTATTTCTAAATCGAGGCTCTATCGGAATTCATTCTCAACGAATGATCGGGCAGGGACGCGAATTTGAAAAGTTGCGTGAGTACATACACGGTGATAGCTATGACCAAATTCACTGGAGAGCCACGGCGAAGCGGGGACGTCCTATTACCAAGATTTTTCAAATAGAACGAACACAAGAGGTTTATGTTGCAATTGATTTTTCGCGGCTTTCCGCAAGACCAGCAGGTTCTGAAACGATTTTGGAGCATCATCTAAAAGCTGCACTGGTTCTTGGAATGGTTACTCAAAGGCAGGGAGATCTTTTTGGCCTTGTAACATTCAGCGATCAAGTTGATGGATTTCTTCGCGCTAGAAATGGGAAAGCGCATTACACAGCGTGTAGAGAGCTTTTAACTTCGCTTCACCCGCGCCTTGTAACTCCCGACTTCGATGATTTGTTTACATTCTTACGTTTACGTTTGAGACGCCGTGCTTTGATTATCATTCTGACCGATTTAAGCGATCCAGTACTTGCTGAACGTTTTGTTCAGGGATCAAATTTGATTGCACGTCAGCATCTTGTTTTAGTTGATATGGTTCGGCCGCCGCAATCTCGTTTGCTATTTTCCGAACCGGATGCAGTGTCCGTTGATTCATTGTATGAAAAACTTGCTGGCCATTTGCTCTGGCAGGATACGCGCGAACTCCAAAATACTTTACAAAGACATGGAGTTGCTCTTTCTCTTCTTGAAGATTCAAGACTCACTCCCGAACTTGTAAGCCAGTATCTCGCGGTCAAGCAACGGCAAAAATTATGATTATTGACGTAGATCGTTTTGTTGATTCAGAAAAAGGTTATTGGGAGGAGCTCGAAGCGATACTGAATCGTTTGAAGAATGATACCAGTGGGAAAATGGAATTGCGGAATCTTAAACGTTTTCATTATCTCTATGAGCGGGCATCAGCTGATCTTGCACGGATTTCTACATTTGCAGCAGAAAAAGAAATTCGAAGTTACCTGGAGTCGTTGGTGGCTCGCGCGTATGGCGAAATTCACGAAAGCCGAAGTAAACCGCACAAAGTCCGGCCGATTTATTGGTTCTTCACATTTTTTCCAAGAGTATTTCGCGCAAATGTTCGCGCGTTTTATCTTTCATTGCTTATTACAATCGTTGGTTCAACATTCGGTGCAGCAGTCATTACGTTCGATTATGATTCCAAACAAATTTTGATGCCGTTCCCGCATTTACAGGGCAAACCATCCGAGCGTGTTGCGCTGGAAGAGAAAGCGAAAAACGATCGTATGGAAGGACAAAAAACTGCATTTTCTGCGATGTTAATGACTCACAATACAAAGGTATCGATTCTCACACTTGCGTTGGGGATGACGTGGGGGATTGGGACAATTATCTTACTTTTTTATAACGGTGTGATTCTGGGATCTGTTTGTGCAGATTATGTTTTGGATGGTCAAGCGCAATTTCTAATGGGTTGGTTGATGCCTCATGGAGTCATAGAAATTCCAGCCATTCTTATTGCAGGGCAGGCCGGTCTGGTACTTGCCCGGGCACTGATCGGACGCGGAAATCGAATGCCACTCCGAATCCGGCTTCGCGAAATTACCAATGATCTATTTACTTTAATTGGAGGAGTCGCTTTTCTTCTGATTTGGGCAGGAATTATTGAAGCATTTCTTTCACAATATCATGAACCGGTGTTGCCATATTGGGCAAAAATAGCATTCGGATTTGTGGAATTGATATTGCTGATCGCATTCCTATCGCGCGCGGGTACCGCTCCCACCGAAAGCAAATTACAAACTCAACAAAACGTATGATTCAGACTGCGCGTTCCAATTCGATGAACATCCAGACGCCTGAAGGGATCACATTTCCTTTGCAGTTGGCCGGCCCCATCGTCCGATTTTTTGCTTTAGCGATCGATCAACTTTGTGTGACAGTCGCTTTGTTTGTAGTCATATCTGTAATCAATCAGCTATCCACCGTAATCTTCGATTTTTCAATGGCACTTGGATACATTGCCTATTTCGCGCTTTCGATAGGATATCCGATCATCACGGAATGGTTTTGGCGAGGTCAAACAATCGGGAAGAGAATGTTCGGTATTCGAGTCATGGACGTTCAAGGGCTTCGTTTGCAATTTAGCCAAATTGCGATTCGAAACCTGCTGCGTTTCGTTGATTCACTTCCACTATTTTATGTAGTTGGTGGAATCACATGCCTTTTAACAAGACATTATCAGCGGCTGGGTGATTTGGCAGCCAACACAATCGTAGTTAGATTGCCTGAACTTGTTTTGCCTGACATTGGACAGGTGATGGCTGGCAAATTCAATTCTTTCCGCGAGTATCCTCATCTTGCGGCTCGTTTAAGACAGCGGATCTCTGCTCAAGAGGCAACCATCGCACTGGAAGCGCTCATGCGGCGCGATGAATTGGAATCATCAGCAAGACTCGAATTGTTTAGTGAAATAGCAGATCGCTTCAAATACGCTGTAGAATTTCCTGCCGAATTAGTCGAGGGGCTCACCGATGAACAATATGTGCGAAACGCGGTCGATATTTTGTTTGCTGCTAGAAAAGAGTGAGTTCACTCTAAGGTTTTAAGTCTAAGTCAACAAACAAAAAGCTCTCTTCTTCATAAGTTCCATTATTTAAGATTGGAATTTCGTACGAAAACATTGGGCCGCCATAGGCAAATGTGTGAAACTCGCCGCGCTCTCCGCATGGATCAACACTTTCAGGAAGTTCTTTCAAAAACGAATAATCAAATTCTCTTCCAGCGAAAGAACCCGATAATTGTTTTTGATCCACACAAATAATTTTCGCCCGAAGCCCAGCTTGAATCATTTCGCGTGCCAGAAGCGAAGTGTTTTGTCCCCAGATTGGAAACAAGGGGGTCAGGCCGCTAGCTTCAAGAAATTTTTCCCTGTATTGTCTGATATCTTCCAAAAATAGATCGCCGAAAGCGACAATAGCGATCCCTTCACGGTTTGCTTTTTCGATAACCGTCTGCATCGTTTCTTCATATTGTTTATTGCTGCACGGTTTTGGAATTGGAACCTTCCAAAGAGGTAAGCCGATGGAGACTGCCTGTTCTTCCAATAAATTTTGCCTGAGTGCGTGCACGGAAACTCGGTCATCTTCATTCACAGTTGTTACAAGGCCGACAACATCAATCTCGTTTTGCTGACGAAGAACTTGAAGAGACCATGCGCTATCTTTGCCGCTGCTCCAAAAAAGAAGTGCTTTCGATTTTTGCAAACGTTTCTCCGCTCTTTTCAGGATTACAGCAAGATTGGACTTTGTAAATATGGCGTTTCTGCCTGCACGGTTTTGTGTACCAGCTTTCGTCGGCAATTCTTGAAATTTGTCCATCTGGTGTGACTTTCCAGATCCCTTTACGGCTTACCGTGTATAAAGGCACATTCAATTTTTTAGAAAGAAGAGAATCTTTGCTGGAGGGTCGTGGATCTGCTTTTACTGTATGAGTGTGAATCTGTGCCGCAAGATTTTTGGGGGCGGGTCCTTTCCATGATTCCATTCGCCATTTTCTTGAGGCTGGCCATCGTTTCCATTCCATTATGCCTTCTGAATTTCGAACGATCCATGCGCTTGTTTCATGCGTCGCGTCTTGACCGAACATTGAATCCGACCATAAGAGGTAAGTCTTGGCGATCATGTCGCACTTTGACTCATAGTCATCAGCTTCAAGAACTGGGATACAAAAAAGTATTAATGCGAATTTGAGAGTAAACCGTCCAATCCACATATTCGCCTCCAAGGATCCTGGCTCATTTAGAAATGCGCAAAAAAGACGGTTCAAGGATCATTTTGGGTTGTATAATTAGAGATGTTGGGCTGAATCATGCAGGCACACCCTCCTAGTGAGGTTACAAAACTACTTCTGGATTGGAGTAAAGGCGATCAGCATGCACTCAATGATTTAATGCCGCTCGTCTATCAAGAGCTGAAAAAATTAGCAGGTAGCTATTTACGGGCGGAACGTTCCGACCATACTTTACAGCCTACTGCTCTGATTCATGAAGTGTATTTACGTCTTGTTGGGCAAAACATGCCCGAGTGGGAAAGCCGTGCGCATTTTTTTGGAGTTGCAGCTCGTCTGATGAGGCAGATTCTGGTAGATCATGCCCGGACCCGGACTGCTCAAAGACGCGGCGGAGTATCCCAATCCAAGATTCTGCTCGATGAAGCTCCGATCTTTACTCATGAACAGGCCTCAGATCTGCTCGATTTTGATGAAACTCTTCGGAAACTTGCTAAACTTGATGAACGTAAAGCGCGTATTATCGAAATGCGTTCTTTTGGAGGGATGAGTGTAGTTGAGACGGCGCGAGTCCTCGGAGTTTCCGAAGCAACAGTAAAACGTGAAATGCGCTTGGCCAAAGCGTGGTTATTAAGAGAAATGCGCAACTAACACAGGGCTTTGATCAGACGCTAATAAAGTTTGCTAAAGTAACTTTTCAGCATATGCTTATCAGCGATTAGGCCGTTCTGACTTAGGATTTCATCTTTACAAATGACAGACATTGCAATTCGTTCAAGTGGGCTCTCAAAAAAGTATCGTATTACCCAAAAAGGATCGACTGCGAAATATAATACTTTGCGCGATACACTCGCACGCGCAGTTCAAAGTCCTTTCCAACTCCTGAAAAAAGCAAATCGTGATTCTGGCAACAATGGAAATCCATTTATTTGGGCCCTGAAAGATGTCTCTTTTGATATTAGGCAAGGGGAAGTCATTGGTGTTATCGGAAGTAACGGTGCCGGAAAAAGTACACTGTTAAAGATTCTCTCTCGAATTACAGCACCCTCTGAAGGGAAAGTTGAAATTGAAGGCCGTGTAGGCTCTTTGCTTGAAGTTGGTACTGGCTTTCATCCGGAGCTCAGTGGGAGGGAGAATCTCTATTTAAATGGTGCGATTCTCGGAATGCGGAAGGCTGAAATTGATAGAAAACTCGATGAAATTGTAGCCTTTGCTGAACTAGAAAAATTTTTGGATACACCAGTTAAGTTCTATTCAAGCGGTATGTATGTCCGGCTTGCATTCGCTGTGGCGGCCCATCTCGAACCTGAAATCTTGTTAGTGGACGAAGTATTAGCTGTAGGAGATGCTGAATTTCAAAAGAAATGTTTAGGAAAACTCGGAGATGTTGCCAGACAAGGAAGGACAGTTTTGTTTGTAAGTCACAACATGGGCGCAATGCAAAGTCTTTGTACAAAAATATTTTTATTGAAATCAGGCAATCTGGTTGAGAGTGGGATTCCGTCAAAAGTCATTGTCAGTTATTTGCGTGGATCAAGCGTGGATACTAAAGAATCGATTGATCTTTCTGTTGAAGACGAAAACATAAAAGTAAAGAAGATCGTTGTAGAACAAGATGGATACAGTCTTGGGGCACCACTTCGCGTGGACGATGAAGTCTTAGTTCACGTTTATTACACCGTTAAGAAAGCAGTACCTCGAGTCCTATTGGGCTTTGATGTTTTTTCTGCTGAAGGTATTCATTTATTTCGAACATATGACGCCACAGTCCAGGGACTGAACGAAAGAAGTCCCGGCGAATATGTTTCGACTGTAACTTTCCTGCCTAATATGTTTCAGTTTGGAAGCTACTATCTGAATTTCATTTTAGGGATTCATCGAACCGGCAAGTGGACGTCCCGAAATGATGTACGACTCAAAATTAATTTTGAAGGCGTACGGGTAACGGATGTTGACTATCCCGGCGCACTTCAGCCTCAAGGTGCCTGGAACGTCAGGTGTTTAGGCGCAGATCAGATTTAGCCTCACATTATCGCTCATAGCCCCCATTCCGCAATTGTCTTATTGATATGGATCTGCCCAGATACTTTCCTCTTTAGATCACAATGGCGCAGTTTACAGCTTAGCGTTATAATCCGGAATCTGAGGTCTAATGAGGATGAAGAAATTAACACTTGTTTGCTTCTTTTTCGCGGCTATCGCAATCGCTGACGATCCTGTTTGGCGTGTAAATTATTCCAAAGGACTGCAATTTATCGCTCAGGGAAAATATGACGATGGAATTGCATACTTAAAGATGGCGGTTGCTGACAAACCGATTTCTGAAATTGTGAAGAATACTGGAGCATTGGAATATCTTCCCTATCTTCAACTTGGTATCAGTTATTACCATTTGGGTAAGATGCAGCTTGCCGAAGAATTTCTAGACCTGGAGAATTCACTTTCGGCAATCACGATGAGTAAATCCGGACAGGATTTGATGAAGGATTATCGTGACAAGCTATCCAAAACAAAGAATGCGACAAATGGACAAGATTCGGAGCAGGGTATTCGTGATTTCAGCAAAAAACCTTACGTTTTGTCTGACCAAGTTGTTCAGAAAATGAAAGAAGATATCCGCCAGCGTTGCAACCTTCCGAAAGCCGATGAACGAACATATCCCTGGTACTATCACTATGAATTGGGTCTTGTGTTGAAGCAAAAAAATGATTGGCAAAGGGCCCTTGATAGCTTTATCAGTGCGTTAGATTTTCGTGACCGTCCGCAAAAGTTCAGCAGAATTTATGGTATGTGGTTTATCGATTATTATCCTTACTATAATATCGGGCTTGCACACTACAATCTTCGCAACTGGAAATGCGCGGAAGATTCATTTCGCCTGTCTCAAATGTTTGAGGATTTGCCTTCAGGCTCATCTGAGCAGAAATTGTTGCAGGAAATGAAATCAAACATTGAGCGAAATTTAGGGCAGACGCAGTAACACTCGAATTGTTGGAGTACGAACTATGACTGAAGTATTAATTCTGGGCGGCAAACGCACGCCGATGACTGAATATAACGGCGCACTCAGTGATTTTAGCGCAATCGATCTTGGATCCATTGCATCAAAAGCTGCACTTGAAGCGACAGGTGTTGATCCAGGGAATGTGCAGCATGTTGTGTTTGGCAATGCGCTGCAAACAAGCGGCGATGCAATTTATGGAGCGCGTCATGTTGCATTAAAGGCTGGAGTGCCAGTACAAGTGCCGGCATTAACTGTCAATCGATTATGTGGTTCTGGAATTCAATCAATCGTTGAAGCCGCGCATCTCATTCAGCTAGGCGAAGCAAACGTTGTACTCGCCGGTGGAATGGAATCTTTAACCCAGGCACCTCATGTAATTCGCGGAGCGCGAAAAGGTTTTCGTCTGGGTGAAGGAAAGTTAGAAGACATGCTTCAGGTTGCGCTTCTTGATTCATATTGTGGACTATACATGGCGCAAACATCGGATAATCTTGCGCGCGAATATCAAATCAGCCGCGAAGATCAGGATGCGTACGCCTTACGAAGCCAGAAAGCTGCCGCCGCTGCGTTGGAAGCAGGAAAGTTTAAGGATGAAATTTCTCCTGTTGTAATCAGCTCTAGAAAAGGCAATATAACGATCGATCATGATGATCACATGAGACCTGAAACTACGATGGAAGGTTTGGCGCAACTCAAACCCCATTTCAGCAAAGATGGTTTTGTAACCGCTGGCAATGCTAGTGGAATCGTAGATGGTGCTGCTGCCATTGTGGTTGCAAGCAGCCGTGAGGCGGAAAATCGCAATTGGCGTCCGCTTGGCCGAATTGTTTCATGGGCATATACCGGCGTAGATCCATCGATCATGGGAATCGGACCTGTGTCTGCCTCGCAGGAAGCTCTAAAGAAAGCAGGATTGAAAGTGGAAGATATGGATCTGGTTGAAGTGAATGAAGCATTCGCAGGTCAGTATCTTGCAGTAGAGAAAGTTTTGGGACTGAATCGTGATCGTACAAATGTAAATGGCGGAGCGATTGCTCTTGGTCATCCGCTTGCAGCTTCCGGTACACGTCTTGTGCTGACCGTGTTGTTGGAATTGCGCCGGCGTGGAAAGAAGTATGGTCTTGCTACTGCTTGTATTGGTGGTGGTCAGGGCATTGCAATGATTGTTGAAGCTCTATAACCGCAGAAACGCAAAGAGGTGAAGATGAAGATAACGAAAGTTGGAGTTCTTGGATGCGGATTAATGGGAGCAGGTATTGCGCAAGTATGCGCACAAGCCGGTTACGACACACTCGTACGTGAAGTCAACGAAGAATTATTACAAAAAGGCCTGAACGGTATTCAAAAATTTGCAGCAAAAATGGCGGAACGCGGACAACTTAAAATTTCAGCCGATGAAGTCATGAAGAATTTGCGCGGCATCACGCGGCTGGAGGATATGGCCGATCGTGACATCATTATTGAAGCCGTTCCAGAAATCCTCAATCTAAAAAAAGAAACTTTTACAACCCTCAGCAATGTTTGCCGCGATGATGTTCTCTTTTGCAGCAATACTTCTTCGCTTTCGATCGTTGAAATGGCCGTATCAACGAAACATCCAGAACGATTCCTCGGCTTACATTTTTTTAATCCAGTTCCACGTATGGAACTCGTTGAAGTTGTTCGATCGATTTTGACTTCAGATGAAGCATTCCAGCAAACTTTTGCTTTCGCAGAATCACTCGGGAAAAAACCAATTGCTGCAACCGATAAGCCGGGCTTCATCGTGAATCGGCTATTGGTCCCGTATCTACTCGATGCGATTCGTGCGTACGAAGAAGGCTTTGGAAGCATTGAAGACATTGATAAAGGCATGATGCTCGGGTGCGGATATCCCATGGGTCCATTCACCTTGCTTGATTTTGTGGGTCTCGATACGACGTACTACATAGCGAACATCATGTTTGATGAATTCAAAGACATACGTTATGCGCCGCCGACCTTACTGAAACGGATGGTCATGGCCGGACATTATGGCAAAAAGTCTGGAAAAGGCTTTTACGACTACTCCAAAAAATAACCTACCTTCGCAGGAGATCATTATGCAGTTCGAAAATATTCTTTACGAGATTCGTGACCAAATTGCTTACATAACGGTCAACCGTCCCAAAGTTCTGAACGCCTTAAACGATCAGACCATGGAAGAATTGAAGCACGCGTTTCTTGATGTCCGTCATAAAAAAGAAGCAGGTGGTGTGATCTTTACAGGCAGCGGTGAAAAAGCTTTCATTGCTGGCGCTGATATTAATGAACTTGCCACACAAACTCCAATTGAAGGAAAGGACCGATCGCGTCGTGGCCATCATATTCTGGATATCATTGAAAATCTTGGTAAGCCTGTTATTGCTGCGATTAATGGTTACGCTCTGGGCGGTGGCTGTGAGATTGCAATGGCGTGCACGATTCGTCTTGCATCGGAGAACGCAAAGATTGGACAACCAGAAGTGAAGCTTGGGATCGTTGCAGGTTATGGTGGAACACAGCGTTTGCCTAGAATTGTTGGAACTGGCAGAGCGTTGGAACTTCTTTTAACAGGTGAACCGATCAACGCTCAACGCGCATATGAGATCGGACTTGTAAATGGCGTCTATGCGCAAACTGAACTAATTTCTAAAGCCGAAGAAATGATGCGAAAGATGCTGGCGAACGGTCCCGTTGCATTGAGACTCACAATCGAGGGTGTCAATCGCGGTTTGCAGATGACACTGGAAGAAGGTCTCAATCTCGAAGCAAATCTATTCGCATTAAGCTGTACTACCGAAGATATGAAGGAAGGCACCCGCGCTTTTCTCGAAAAACGACCAGCGAAGTTTGGCGGCAAGTAAATTTTCCGATGCGCGATATTGAAAAGAGAAGTTTGTGACGTGGTTTTATCTCATCCGTCATGGGAGTCATGACTGGCTTGAAAAAGGAATTGCGGGTTGGCAGCCAGGAATTCATCTCAATGATCGCGGACGAGACGAAGTTGAAAAGCTTGCCGCATTATTTAAGGAATCATCAATTGATTTAATCTACAGCAGCCCGTTGGAGCGCACGATTGAAACCGCAGAAATTCTTGCTGAAAGATGGAACCTGCGCCCTGTACGCGTCAGTGAATCTTTAGGTGAAGTACATTATGGTGATTGGACAGGTTTAACTTTTGAAGAAATCAGATCTTCCAAGCAATGGGCAAATTATAATAAGTTTCGAAGCGGAGCGAGTGTTCCAAATGGAGAATTTGCAATCGATGTTCAACATCGAGTTGTCTCGGAACTCTTAAGGTTGCGAGACGCCAATCCGGATAAAAAGATTGCGATTGTGAGTCATGGCGATCCATTGCGGTTAGCAATTTTACATTTTTTGGGCATGCCCATAGACCTTATCTGGAGGATTGAAGTCGACCCGGCTTCAATCTCACTAATCGAGGTTGAAAAGAATTACGCTAGAGTTAAGTTCTTAAATTACAGACCCACGATAGAATAATTCATTAAGTATGGATGAACGTGAATTTTGCGATAAAGCGCTGGATGTAGCGATACGGAAAGGCGCAGACTATGCCGACGTGCGTATCATTCCCTATTCGGCAACCGAAGATATCTCAGTAAAGAATGGTGTTGTTGAGAATCTCGAATACACAGAATCTGCAGGATTCGGTGTTCGCGTGCTCCTGGATGGAGTTTGGGGATTTGCTTCTTCATCCAATCCAACAGAAAAAGAAATCCCACGCGTTGTTGAACTCGCATTAAGGATTGCAAAAGCGAGCGCATTGACGCGCAAAAAACCAGTAAAGTTATCATCGGCATTGATCTGGAAAAATGCGCAATACAAAGGTTCGTATTCGATCGATCCATTCAAAGTATCATTGGAAGAAAAAGTAGACTTGCTTGTGAAGGCTGATCAATTGATGCGCAAGCAATCAAGCAAGGTAAAAATTACTGAATGTGATCTGACATTTAATCGTTTAATCAAATTTTTTTCTTCTACAGAAGGAAGCTTCATTCGTCAAGAAATTGTCATAAGCGGCGGAGGAATTAGCGCCCGCGCCGTGGAAGGAGAGGAAGTCCAGACCCGGTCTTATCCAAATAGTTTTAGAGGGAATTTTGCCGCCAAGGGATATGAATTTATTGAAGCAATGAACTTGCTTCAACATGCACCGCGAATTGCTTCCGAAGTTGAAGAATTGCTTGCAGCTCCTGATTGTCCAGAAGTAGAAACCGATGTAATTCTGATGCCGAGCCAGTTATGTTTGCAGATTCATGAATCGATCGGACATGCAGTAGAACTGGATAGAATTCTTGGTACGGAAATCACCTATGCAGGTGGAAGTTTTCTCACACCGCTGCTTCCTCAAATTGGAAGTTTCAAATATGGTTCACCACTTGTAAATATTGTTGCCGATGCAACGCTTGATGGAGGTCTCGGAAGTTTCGGGTTTGATGATGAAGGAGTTGAAGCAAGAAAATTTCCGCTTATCACTAAAGGTATTTGGAAGGACTTGCTTACATCCCGCGAGACGGCTGCGGAGGCCAATGAGCTTCTAGGGAAAGATTATTTTCAATCCAGTAATGGCACTATGAGGGCATCTTTCTCAAACAGAATTCCTTTGATCAGGATGACAAACATCATCATGGAGCCAGGTGAAACGAATTTCGATGATCTGATCAGCTCCACAGAAAATGGCATGATTCTGGACACCAACTATACCTGGAGTATTGATGATCTTCGGAAAAATTTTAGTTTTGCGGTGGAGGTTGCCAGGCCAATTAAGAAAGGTAAGATCGGTCCTCTATATAGAAATGCACTTTATACAGGAATTACTCCTTCATTTTGGAATAGTTGTGATGCAGTTTGTGGCAGCAAGTGGTGGGAAATGTATGGAACTCCCAATTGTGGAAAAGGTCAGCCTGGACAGATTATGTTCGTCGGTCATGGTGCATCGCCAGCCCGCTTTAAAAATGTGAAAGTCGGCAGCAAGAAGAAATGATTTTTTGCGTCTTTGTGGTTAGAAATTATGCTTGGTGAAAAACGCTGTTTTGAAATTCTAAAATCCGCCTTAAAGTACGCACAGAGCAAAAAGCCTGATTACGCTGAATTTCTGCTCATGAGTTGGGATACGTATGTTACCCGCGTTGCGAATTCACAAATCCATCAAAACGTTGGTGAATCGGAAGCATCTCTGGCAGTCGATATTATTCACAATCTGCGCATTGGTTCAGCATCCACGAATATCCTGACAGAGGATTCGCTCCGTAAAGCAATCGATGCCGCAATGGATTCAACACATCACAAAGCACAGCTTCCTGCAGGCCTAAAATTGGAACAATTTCCACATGGTGTCATGCCAGGCCGCTATTCAGAGAAGACAGCCAACTTCAGTCCAGAGGATCGTGCACGCTGGGTCAAGGGTTTGATTGATAAAGCCTCCTCTGCTGGTTTAACAACTTCAGCAAAATTTCAAACAGGTGCCGGAGAAATCGCTGTTGCAAATACAATGGGGACATTCGTTTATACAAATTTTACAGACGCAAATATTACCGGAATACTAACGGGCAAAAACGATAGTTCATATGCCAATGCAGCATCACAAGAAGTTGATGAAATAAACATTGAACAATTCGCGGAAGATCTTGTTGCCAAATGCCGATTACAGAACCAATCACCTCGCGATCTTTTTGCAGGAAAAAAAACGGGTGAGGAAATCCGTTTTGATGTAATTCTTGAACCGGCAGCGACCGCAGAGTGGCTTGATTTTCTTTCGTATACAGGATTTAACGGATTAAGCTATCTGGAAGAGGAAAGCTTTTTGTCTGAAAAACTTGGACAAAAAATCATGGGAGATAACGTTACAATTTGGGATGATGGAAATAATCCAGCAGGTTACATCCTGCCATTTGATTTTGAAGGCACTCCTAAATCGAAAATAACTCTCATTGAGCGTGGAATCGGTTTGAAAGTCGCGACCGATGGTCTACTGGCCGCAAAAATGAAAATTCCCAGTACAGGACACTCCCTCGGGGCAGGGCAGCGTCACATTGGTGCAATCCCACTGAATATCATGATGGAAGGGGGCGATCAATCGCTGGATTTTATGATTGCATCGTCGGAAGAACCGACCATTTATATAACGCGATTTCACTACACGAACATTGCGGATCGAAAAGAAGTGGTTTTGACAGGAATGACGAAGGATGGAACTTTCCTGGTTGAGCATGGAGAGATAGTCTCTCCTGTTATTAATTTGCGGTATCTTCAGAGTGTCGTCGAATCTTTTAACCAAATTGAAATGTTGTCGGAGCCTGTTCGAGTCCATGACCCTGAAGGCTATGGTGCTCTTATTCCATCCTGCACGGTGGCACCGGCGTTGAAGATTCGAAATGTACGTTTTATCGGCAGTAGCGGGAAATGAAAATCACCACAAGTTTTTGATTTTTATCGAGATTCCCAATGCTGTTTGATTGACCTGCTCGTTACACAGCCGTTATAATGAAATCTCAACCCCTTTCTTTTACTCAGCATTTGGAGAATTCATGAAAGAAGACTCTGTCTCTGAGAAAGTCGATGATGTGCTTGTAAAAGTAATGCACAGGTATCGTAACTTTTTCCTCGGACCTGGTATTAATATGGATGAATACAGCGTCCCGTTACGAAGTCGTCCAGACTTCGTTGCACCACTCGTAACTGTTATGGGCTATACCTTCGGACTGAAATCTTATTCGTCAGATGGCGATGTTTTTGTTGAAGTTTCAGGTAACGTGTATTCGAGTGGTTTTAATCTTGATCGTTTTCGCGAACGGATTCGCGAAGAATTGAGCGCTTCAGTTGCTCCTGGCATTATGAAAAATTTTGCGGAGGATCCGGATTATCAGCATGTCCCCGATTCAAATCTATACAAATATGCTGATCTCTTTGAGTTTTCAGCGGAAAATGATGTTTCAATTGCCACAAAGAAGAAAAAAGAAGAAAGCAAAGTTACCAAAAAAATGGAAGATGTGATTCTTCAGTTAAAATTCCGCATCAAGAAGAAACATTTACCCGATTTGATGAAGAACACGGAAAAACTTGCAAGCGCTGTTTACCTCTATTGCCTGCGACTTTTTGTCAGCGCCTACAGAAAGAGTTTATAATACGTAAAGCGTAATACGTAAACATAATTCGTAATGCGTAGCCTGTAATCACTGGACGATTCTTACGTTAACGGATTACCTTTTACGTTCTGAGGAGATTCACCCATGGGAACAAAAGTCCTGGTCGCTGTACTGACAGTATTATTTTTTTCACCGGATGCATTCGCACGTTTTGATGAACGCCGATGGTGTGGTACGAGAGGAACTACTAATACAGAGTACCTTATAAAGAATCATGAATTTCGAAAGAAAGAATTTGGAACACGTCAGATGTCGGCTACAACTCTTAAGGACTATCATCAGGATATCGGTGAAATTGCAGTCATTAAAGCCACTCCATCCACATTAACATCTATAAATAATTTCGATCTGAAAGGAAAGAAGATCACCTATACCAAAAATCCGCAGGGCGGTTTCGACGTTAAAGTGGGTGCAGGTTCGGTTTCGGGTAATCAAGGAAGTGCCATTACGCTTTCAGATGATGATTCCGAACGGGTGAACTTCACAAGTGGATTCAACTTCCCTTACTATGGCACAACCTACACCTCTGTTTTTGTTAATTCAGATGGTAATTTGACGTTCAAACAACTCGACAACGCTTCCAGCGATAGAGATGTGTTTCGAATCATTACTGGTCCACCAAGGGTTGCACTTTTTTTCAATGATCTAAATCCTGACGCAAGGGGAGAGGTTCGTGTCTTGCAGTCCTCTACGAAATTTACAGTTACCTGGAACGACGTTTCAGAATTTCTGAACTCCGGAACCAACAGCAACACATTTCAGTTGAACTTGTTTAAGAATGGAAACATTGAATTCATTTATGGAACCAGAGTTGATGCCAAAGCTGCGATCGTAGGGATCAGTCAAGGAAATACATCCATTTCGAACGTTCGTCTTGTTAATTATTCCGGAGTTTCGAATCTTACCGGCGTTACAAATACGATTCTGGAGCGCTTTGCAGTAAGACAAGAAATTGATTTCACTGCTTTGGTCAATGAATTTCATCAAACTCATCCTCCTATTTTTGATTTTGTAGTTGTTTGGACCGACTTTCCTGCGTTAACAGGTACCGGGGCTTTTGCGTTCTATGCTCCTGTTCAAAACAACATTAGAGGAATTGGAGACGACAATTACAACTTCTCTAAGGCGTTCGGAAGCCCAAAGCTGCAGGGCATTCTGATGATGGATGCTCTTGTAAAATATCCACAGGATCCGAATACTGAATTTCTTTTCGGTAATAGTACGATTGAGGTATTCGCTCAGGAAAATGGACATCGATGGCTTGCTTTCTCACAAGTTAGTATTCCAGGACAACCTGTAAATCTCTTGCTTGGCCGACAAGATTCTCACTGGAACTTCTATATGGATAGTGACGCTTCTTGCATGGAAGGAAATGACATCCGGGATAATGGCGATGGTACATTCATCACAACTGGAGCAAATGAAATTTATAGTAAGTTAGATCGATACATGATGGGACTCCTTGCCCCAGGGGCTGTCCCAAATACTTTTGTTGTAACCGGAAGTTCGGATACAGATCGTCCACCACAATCGAATGTGACTCTTCGCGGAACGAAAGTGCCAGTTTCAATTCAGGATATTATTCGCGCGGAAGGACCGCGCATTCCAAACAGCGCTGCATCACAGAAACAATTTCGCGAAGCCTTCATATTTTTTACAAAAAAAGATACACCAGCACCGGCTGATATTGCTCGAGTAGAAAGGATCCGGGCGATGTGGACGTCATTCTGGAAAACCCAACACGCAAACAAATCAACAATCGACACGACTCTGCCATAAACATTTAAGACTTGGCGAGAGTAATTCTATTTTTTTCCAGACAAATTCCGCTTTCTTTTCGCCCATTCTTCAAGTCGTCGTTTTACTTCATTTTCAAAACCACGATCGGTAGGGACATAAAAAGTCTCGCTAGCGAGTGAATCGGGAAGACAAGAAAGATCGGTGATCGCGTCCTCAAAGTCATGTGCATATTTATAACCTTTGCCATAACCTAGATTTTTCATCAGAGGTGTCGGGGCATTACGAATATGCAATGGGACAGGCTCATCCGGTTTTTGATGCACAACATCCGCAGCACGTGTATATCCTTCGTACAATGCATTGCTCTTTGGCGCAGTTGCAAGATAAACAACAGCTTGAGCTAGAGCTGTATTCGCTTCCGGCATTCCGATGAAGTGCGTTGCCTGCTGAGCCGCCATTGAAACTACAAGCGCTTGAGGATCGGCCATTCCTACGTCTTCACTGGCAAATCGAACAAGCCTTCGTGCAATGTACATGGGATCTTCACCGGCTTCGAGCATTCGTGCAAGCCAGTACAAGCCCGCATCCGGATCGCTATTGCGCAAACTCTTGTGAAGTGCAGAAATAATGTTGTAGTGTTCTTCACCTTTTTTATCGTAAAGCAGTATTTTTCGTTGAAAAGCCTGCTCCAGTTCTGTCGCGCCGATTTCCTTCGCTTCACCAGTCCCAACGATATCTGCAGCAATTTCTAGAAGGTTCAATGCTGCTCGAGCATCTCCATCAGACATTCGTACGAGTACTTCGAGTCCTTCCTCGGACAGATTCAGGCCGGAACCTCCGAGGCCTCGATCGGCATCCTGTAAAGCTCGGAGGATGATTTCGCGTAAATGCTCTGGCTTCATTGGATGTAGTACTACGACTTTAGTACGTGATAACAATGCGGAATTGATCTCGAATGAAGGATTTTCCGTAGTTGCGCCTAGAAGAATAATGTCTCCGCTTTCAACGTAAGGTAGGAATGCATCCTGTTGAGCCTTGTTAAAGCGATGAATCTCATCGACAAACAAGATGGTCTGGCGTCCATAATATTTGCGCTGTCTTTGTGCTTCAACCATTACACTTTTGATTTCTTTTATGCCTGAAGTGACCGCAGAGTATGGGATAAAGTGTGCTTTCGTCGCGTTTGCAAGTAATCGCGCAAGTGTCGTTTTACCGGTTCCTGGTGGTCCCCAGAAAATTACGGAACGAAGCTGTTGTTGTTCAGCCATTCTTCGCAAAATCTTTCCTGGCCCTGTTAAATTTTCTTGCCCAAGAAATTCTTCAAAATTGCGAGGGCGCATGCGGTCGGCAAGCGGGGCTTTCGCCCGGTTTTCTTCACTCTCAAACAGCCCACGGGCTTCCGGTGTATTCATGACACGAATTATATAAACGAAAGGCAGGAATATCACGAAGTGCGATAAATGAACTTGCGGTCGACGGAGAAAGTATCAGGCAAAAGATTTAAGTAGTTCGATGCGGCGTCCAGAATCCTCTTGAATTATGAATTCTGTGAAAGGAAGCCAAAGAACTGCGAAGCGAAGCATTTTTACATTACCACGATTGACCCGGACAATATCTTTTTCACGTTGTTTAGCGAGCGCAACCAGGTTTTCTTCAAACTCACGCAACTTGTCTTCTTTCTCTTTTTGGATTGCAACAAGTTCACGCTGAATTTGTCCCATATGTACAACCGAATCCTGTACATCAAGAGCAGCTTGTACCTCAGCCAACGATGTCGCAGACTGTACTCCCGTTTGTGCATCCTTAGCTGCCGATGAATCAGTCTGGCTGACACTTGAAGGATTGACTCCATGTTCACGATATTCCCGTTCCAATCGTTCTTTCAGCCGCTCTTCTTGCCTTAATATCGTTTCTACAAGCTGCCTGCGTTCCTGTTCATGTTCTTCATGCAAACTATCTAAACAACGATTAAAGAACATCTCCTCATTTTCTTCCAATTTGCGGTAGATACGAAGATGAGGATTAAAGGCAAGTTCAAGTGTTTCGTTTGTAGTTAGGTATTCTACAAATTGTTCCTGAATCGATTGAATATGAGCGGGTGAGAAGTCTTGATTTGCGTCTACCTCAAATGAACAGTTTGGCTCTGCCGATGGACGAGTCTTAGAGAGGTCGACCTTTTCTACAAGATCTTTCTCCCAATCCGCCATTTGTCCTGCTGGAGGAAACGGTATCACGCGAGGCACATCGCGCTCATGAAAAATTTCCCATCTTGTACCTTCAAAAGTCACACGAGCAATTGAAAGGATTCCTGGTTTGTAAAGGATTTGGCTGGTTACAATTTGCTCTTGAAACGGCGCTGCAGTTTTTTCCAAAAGATTTTGATCTACTGCCAGATAAATCGTTTCAATGGAGGTATGAATTTTGGGTGCAGCTCCTGAGTTCTCACGGGAAGCTGCTTTACGCGATTTGAACCGACCCGAACCTGCGAGCTTTTTTGCCATGTGGATCTTAACGTCTGATGCTCTGCAAGAACCGGCGCCCTTTTCTCTAGCCTTGATTTCTTGTCAGAACCATTGAATGTTTCAAGTGTTAGTGTCCCATAGCGGCCTTATTAAGTCAAAGTAACCGTTTCTTCATTGCCGGTTCTTCTATCCATCAATCTAACCATCCGATTATCCTTTTTTTTGAACTATTAAAGATTTAGTTGACAACCAAAACTGTGAATGTTAAATTACTATTAATTTCATAATAGTTCATTTATATGGGAAGAAAAAAATCAACAACTTTAACTGATGCTGAATTGCGAGTTATGCAAGTGCTTTGGCAGCGTGACGAAGCGACTGTTGGCGAAGTTCAGCAAGTGCTTTCGCGGAAAATTCCGCTTGCTTACAGCACTGTGCTTACCACATTGCGCATTCTTGAACAAAAAGGATACGTCATTCATACAAAATCAGGCCGTGCTTTTGTGTATTCCGCTGTTGTAGATTTGAGTGAAGCCAGACAAAGTGCGCTGCAGCATCTGCTTCGCAAGTTCTTTAAGAATTCAGCAGGGCAGCTCGTCTTGAATATTCTGGATCAGGAAAAGTTAAGTATTGCTGAACTGGAGCATTTGCGAAAGAAAATAAAGGATACGAGGTAAGCGATGATTGGAGCAATCTTATCCTGGATTGCTGAACTGTCACATTTTGTAATCCCTGCTTTGGGAGAGAGTTTGTGGCGTGGGTTGTTACTCGCTTTTTCTGCAGCAATCTTGTTAAATCTTTTTCGATTCAACGCCAGAAGCCGCCATGTATTGTGGTTGTTGATGCTCATGGCTATTTGCTCAATTCCTTTCATTGTTTCAGGATCGTTCGGATTTCCGGCCGAAAAGAATATGCCTTTCACTGCTTACAAGGTTAATTCAATCGTAGAACGAGAATCCCCGATTCAAATTCCTTTAACGATAGCCGCCGGAATTTTAGCAACAATCCTTTTGATTTCTTTTTTTCGTTTGTTGCTTCTTGTACATGCCTTTAAAATGCTGGCATTATTTAGAAGAGAATCTACCGCCGCACCGCGATGGTTGGAGCATTTGCTAAATCGCTGTGCATCGAATGCGAAAATAAAACGTAAAATCCAAATCCGTCTTTCAACTAGAATTCAGGCGCCAGCTTTGGCGGGATTTTTTAAACCGGTTGTACTTTTTCCAGCAAAGCTTTTGATGCGCCTCCATTCCGAAGAAATTCAACAGATACTTCTTCATGAAATTGCCCACTTAAAAAGACATGATGATTGGACGATCCTAATCCAAAAATTCTTATCAGCAATTTTCTTTTTCAACCCGGCAGTCATATGGATCAGTAAGCGAATGGATCTTGAACGTGAGATTGCTTGTGATGATTCTGTGGTTGAAGCAGGCGGGACTCCGCAGTCCTATGCACTTTGTTTAACGCGATTGGCTGAATTTTCCAGGCCGCTTGCAGGCTCACCGCTACTTTCTGCAAGCAGTCAATTAAGCAGGAGAGTGGATATGCTATTAAATCGATCAAAGAAAAATTCTGGAATGTCGACTCTGTCGGCAATTGTTATACTCCTTTTAATCTCGGCTGTTGTGCTTTGGGTATCGAATTCCAATCCGTTATTGGCAGTTGCTGACCCTGATCAAAAATCTAAAATTGTTCAAGCCCAGGCGGCTGATAAAAAAGTAGTTCAAGTTAACACCGAGGGCTATGAATCTGCCTCCGAACGGATGGAGCAAGCGCAACGAAAAATGGAAGAAGCTCGTGAGGAAATGCTCCAAGCTGCCGAGGCAATGAGACACGCAGGACATGGGGAAGACCGTGCCGCGGAAGTCATGATTCATGAAGAATTTGATCATGATAGTGATACAGATCATGAAGCGGTTGTGATCAGGTCAGAAAAGATTTTGCGTAAAGTGGAACGCGATATTCAAAGGAAACAATATCGAAAACGGACCTCAATTGTTCCAGGACATGCGGAAATGCATCCTCTTCCGCCGCTCGAACCGCTACCACCGAATGAAGCGCCAGTAGTACCAGTAGCGCCACTAGCGGGAATTCCAGAACCTCCAGAAGCTCCAGAAGTACCTATGCCAGAAATATGGGCCGCTCAAGAACCGTCTGAGCCGGAAGTAATAATTGAGCCCGAGTTTGATATTGATTTTGAAGCGGATCCAATGCCTGAACCGGAGCCCGATATACCGCTATATAGATTCTGAGGCGTCCCGTTTGCCAAAACATCGCACCTTCACACCGATGTGGTGGGCGGGACGCATCTATTTAATGGGAAGGCTTTTCTCGCAATAGAACGTAGAGGTCCATTACGTTTGTGCCAGTCGGACCTGTAATGATTGACTGATCTAATGTCTTGAAGAATTGAAAAGAATTGCAATCAGCCAAGAACTCATCGATTGATAAGTTCATTCCATTTGCTTTTGCGACCGTATTTCCATCAGTCCATGCTCCGGCTGCAGATGAATTGCCATCAACTCCATCAGTACCGGCCGCAACAAAAACAACATCACTTTTTGATAAGGCGCTACTCATTAGCAAAGCAAAATGTTGATTCCGCCCACCAACACCATTCCCGCGCACCTGAACCGTAATCTCTCCACCGAAAATTAATGCGGATCCAGGCTCCATTCCGTTGATCCGATCCTTCAGCTGTTCCACCGCAAGTTCAACAGGTTGAACCAGCAGTTCGGGAATTGCTGCAACATCATAACCAAGCTCAATCGCTTTCCGTTTTGCTGATTCGCGCGCGATTGCATTCGATGCCACAATCCGATGAGGAATGGAAAGGGCTCCACGCTTGGGTGTTTCGGGAACTTCGCCTCTGACACCTGCATCAATCCGGTGACGGATATCGGCGGGCAGTGAGCTCCAGATTTCATAACGTGTTAGAATCTCTTCGGCTGCTATAAATGTAGTATTATCATAATAGAAAGGGCCTGAACCGATTGTTGATAGATCGTCATTCGGCACATCTGAAATTACAAGAACATTTGTCTGAAGTTTTGAGGAAGCAATCCCTGTCTGTCCGCCTTTAACACGCGAACAATGTTTACGCACTGTATTGATTTCCGAAATATTGGCGCCGCTTCGGATTAGTAAATCATTCAAAATTGTCTTTGACTCTTCCGCAACTCCTTCTGCCGGACTCGCAACAAGCGATGATGTACCTCCGGAAATGACTACAAGAAGAGGGGAATGATTCGGGATCTGTTCAATCCATTTCAGCATTTCCTTCGCTGCTGCAAAACTTTTTTCGCCTGGCAATGGATGCGATCCGAAATGGACTTTTGAAGGATCTAAGGATGATGGAATCATTGCTTGAGGTGAAACAACAAAATAATCAGAAACAGTTCGATTGCGCAGGATGGCTTCTGCACTCGACATGCCTGCTTTTCCGATCGAAAGCAGCCACCGCTCTGGTGAATTTTGCCAGTGAATTAAATCTGCGTCAGTGGAGTTTTTGAAGAGATCAGGGAGTAATTTCGAAGGTCGTACAGAGTCGATAGCAGCCTGGAAGATAGTTACAGCATCTTGATGCACGGGCAAAACCCCGACATCATCATAACTGATCGACGCACGCCCCCCAAGAGTTGATCTGGGAAGAGATGTTAGAAGCGAATCACAGCCGCAATTTCAGGCGTCCGATCTTTCTTCTGGTCCTTGTTCCCTTCTTCCTCTTGTTCCTCAAAATTGGGCAATTCCAATGTCAAAGGAAGTGGTTGGACTTCTTCCGTCTCTTTCTTAAGCTGGTCGATGATATATGCATCCAACATGCCTCAACCTCCTCAACTGTTAGGGCAGCAATCTGCATGCCATACACAGATATTGTCGTCAGATCCCTCAAAAAAGTTCCCTCCAGTTGTCTTATCGACGACAACCCAATAGTCATCATAGAGCCTTCTAAGTCCGGCGTCAATATTCGTAGACACTTATTGTTCAATGTTAGGACACTACTGTTCAAAAATTGGAATCCGCTTCAGCGTTTGTCTTAACTCAAGAATGGATAACCAGAGTCTTTCTTTCTTGAAACCAACAGCTCTTTTCCAATGACGTCTTTTCCATGCAAGCTTCATAGCCGTATCAACATATTGTTTCGCTGATGCACCTTTTTTCCGAAAACGATTCAAAGGTGATACGAGCAAGCTCACAACTCCAGATGGAATCGTGCCTTCGATTGCTTCTTCATCCAATTCAGTACGGATCCACTGACCTTCACGGTAGAGAAAATATTGATACGCAACCAACAACAACAGAACGAGAATTGGCATCACTGTGAAAGCAACACTGATCAGCATATCTGTCCGAAATCTTGGCCCGGCTACCATTGAAATGTTCCAAAAGCCGTGAATTCCCATCGCCGTCAAGAAGACCCGCTATGGCAATGCGAATACGGCGCGGTCCTGTGGAATTCCATGCTAAACCAATTGCCATTCCCACGGTAGCAGTGCAAACGCAATGCACGACAGCAGAGTAAAGTGTCCGAACATACACATTACGTGCCCATGCCAGGAATCCTGACGAATCGTAAACTTGCGTAAAGTAAAGAAAGTTTTCCGTCATACCGAATCCTAAACCTGCCGCTGCGCCTAATACGATTCCATCAGCAGGTCCATCTGAATCAGTACGAAGCATTGCTATTAAAAGGATTAGACCTTTCGCAATCTCTTCTACAAAAGGGGCGATCAGTATTGTTCCAACAGTCGACGAAAATCGTTCTCCAAAAAGAGCTGCAATGGGAAGTGTGAAAAAGCGCGAGCCCGTAACTCCGATTAAAACGGCTCCAAGGGCTCCCCATAAAAACGCACTGCCAACCAGCCAGACTGGCTGTCGATAATAGCGGTCCATCCACCAAATGAGGAATAGATAGACGACCATCGGAATGAACGCCGCGAAAACCGAAGCAAAAATTACAATCCAACGAAATATGAAATCCATATCTCTTATAGTACGTGCTCGAAATCGCAATGTTGCTGGATTTTGATCACGATCAAAAGCTACCGTTTTAATTCAAACGAATATACCATCAATAGGATTTAATTTACCGCAAAGTCACGAAGATCAAATCGATGAGCGTACTGAAAGTATTTCTCCGAAAGAATTTTGGCTTTCTCTATCATGTCTTGCGAAAAGCAGATAGAGACGATGTCTGGGGGATGGCAGCTGAAATTGCGTTTCAGTTAATGTTCGCTCTCTTTCAGGCTTTGATTCTTGCCGTCGCTATCCTGAGCATCCTTAGTGCGGACCCTGATGTTTTTAATTCAATCATTGCCTTCCTTGGAACGTTTATGCCTTTTGAAATCTATTCAGTCATCCGCGGGCAAATCGTTGAAATTGCGGCCGCAAATACGAAAGGAATTCTAACGCTGGGTTTCATCGGTACGATCTGGACGATGTCTACTTTGATGGTAACACTCAGCAAGAGTTTTCATCGTGCTTATCGGACAAAAGAAACACGTTCTTTCTGGAGGGTTCGCGGACTTGCGTTTACCGCCGCAGTTCTTGCCACGGTATTAATCGGAATTGTCTTAAGTTTGTTATTGCTTGGATTGCAATTTGCTCACTATCTCGAAAACAGTATAGGGCAATATGTGAATATTGCAGTTTTCGATACCGCCGGTTCCGGCTACCATTTGCTTTTATTGCAACCACATTTCTCGTCGCGTTTCTGTATCTTGAGATGTCAAACGTGCGACAAAAAGTAAAAGAAGTATTGCCAGGAGCGGTATTCTTTTCCCTCCTCTTGTTTTTTTTTACATTTTGTTTCGGATTATATCTCCGGAACTTTCCTCAATATAACAGCACGTACGGAGCGCTGGGTGCTTTCTTAATTCTGATGATCTGGATGTACCTGACGTCGCTTTCCGTTTTGATGGGATGTGAATTAAATGCGGAACTTCACCGCCGGAGAGTTCTGGTCGATGATAATTCCAACCCTAAAGAACTTCAAAGTTGAGTACTAAAACGACCTGGTACTGATGGACCCTTCCATTCAGAATCGACCCACGCATATCTTTCACTTCAAACCAGCTTAAACCCTTCAATGTTTCACTGGCCTTTGAGACAGAACTTTCTATTGCATCTTCAAAGCTTTTTCCACTGACACCAACCAGTTCAATTCTCTTGTACACACGTGATCCTTTTTGTTTGTTCTTTGCCATTTTCTGCTCCTGGATTAGATTTCTTTCACAAATTTATTCCGTCTGCGTGCTTACTTCAATGAGCGTTATACTAGACTTAAAACATCATGGCAAAGGACAAAAAGAGTAAAAAGCCTTCCTTTAAACAATCGTTTCAAGAAGAAATCAAAGAGCAATATAAACCTCAAGATCTTGAAGATTGGAATTACCCGGAAAAATTAGGGGATGCAGGGAAGTATCCGTTTACACGCGGAATTCAGGAATCGATGTATCGCAATCGATTCTGGACAATGAGACAGTACGCTGGTTTTGGTTCTGCTGAAGATACGAACAAAAGATTCCGTTATTTGCTTGATCAAGGACAGATGGGATTAAGTACGGCTTTCGATTTGCCAACCCAAATGGGATATGACTCTGATCACGAGCTTGCACGAGGTGAAGTCGGGCGAGTTGGCGTTGCAATTGATTCGTTGGAAGATATGGAACGTCTGTTTGACGGCATTCCGTTGGAAAAAGTCAGCACAAGCATGACGATCAATTCGACTGCTTTTATTTTGCTTGCCCTGTATATTGCCGTAGCTCGAAAGCGCGGCATTCCTCTGGATCAAATTTCAGGAACTGTACAAAACGATATTTTAAAGGAATACATTGCGCGAGGTACCTATATATATCCACCTGAATTTTCGTTGAAACTTGTTACGGATATCATGGCGTTCTGTCAGCAGCATGTTCCTAAATGGAATACGATAAGCATCTCTGGTTATCATGTGCGTGAAGCAGGATCAGATGCAGTTCAGGAAGTTGCGTTCACGCTGGCAAATGCAATTACCTATGTGAAGGCGGCCATTCAAGCGGGGTTGGCGGTGGATGATTTTGCGCCGCGCATTTCGTTCTTTTTCAATGCCCACAATAATCTTCTTGAGGAAGTCGCGAAATTCCGCGCCGCTCGCAGGATGTGGGCGCGGATTATGAAAGAAAAGTTCGGAGCTAAGTCAGAACGTTCCTGCCAGCTTCGCTTCCATGCACAAACCGCGGGTTCAACACTAACCGCTCAACAGCCGCAGGTAAATACTGCACGGGTAACTTTACAAGCTCTTGCCGCAGTTCTTGGCGGAACTCAATCCCTTCATACAAATGCTTGGGATGAAGCCCTGGCATTGCCCTCAGAACCTTCGGCCCTGCTTGCTTTGAGAACTCAGCAGGTTATCGCCTATGAATCCGGTGTCACTTCTACGGCGGATCCACTCGCTGGGTCGTACTACATTGAGAGTACTACAGATGTAATAGAAGAAAAAGCGGCAGAATATCTGGATCGGATCGAAATGATGGGTGGAATGCTGAAGGCAATTGAGGCGGGGTATGTTCAGAAAGAAATCCAGGAGAGTGCTTACCGTTATGCAAGGGCTCTGGAAGAACAGGAAGCTCTCGTGGTTGGTGTGAACGTTTTCAGGCAGGAAGAGGAGCCGATCCGGGAAATTTTGCAGATCGACCTGAACGTGGAACAAGATCAGATCGCCAGGCTTCACGCATTACGAAAGCGTCGTGACGCACGAAAAGTAGAGGAATCGCTGAAAACATTAGAACAAACGGTCCTCGATGGCGGAAACATCATGAATCCGCTGATCGAGGCTCTGGAAGCAAACGTTACTCTTGGTGAAGTCTCAGATTTGCTCCGTCGGCATTTTGGAGAATATCGTGAGGCTTCCATAGTATGACGGAAGCACTGCTCGAAGTCCGAAATTTAAGAACAAAATTTTATACTGATGAGGGGACCGTTCGCGCAGTCGACGGCATTTCTTTTTCGATCCATCCCGGCGAAATATTGGGAATGGTTGGAGAATCGGGCTGCGGCAAAAGTGTGACAGCCTTAAGCGTGATGAGGCTTCTTTCATCCTCCGCAAAAATCGTTTCAGGCGAAATCATTTTTCGCGGCAAAGACTTGCTGCATTACACCGAAACTGAAATGCAAAGCATCAGGGGAAATCAGATTTCGATGATTTTTCAAGAACCAATGACTTCGCTAAATCCGGTAATGACAGTTGGAAATCAGGTGGCAGAGAGTCTCATTCTTCACAAAGGAATGTCGCGAAAGGAAGCACGCACAGAGACCGTCCGATTATTTCAAGCTGTAAGAATTCCAGATCCTGCCCAACGGATTAAAGATTATCCGCATCAACTTAGCGGAGGTCAGAGACAGCGTGTCATGATTGCAATGGCAATCGCGTGTCGTCCGGCTCTTGTGATTGCCGATGAACCTACAACAGCATTGGATGTCACGATTCAGGCGCAAATTCTTGAACTCCTGGATCAGCTGAGGCTTGAATATGGACTTTCAATCCTGTTGATCACACACGCGCTCGGAGTAGTCGCTGAAATTGCAGATCGAGTCCTTGTTATGTATGCAGGGAAAATTGTAGAAGAAGCGCCAGTGCTGGAAATTTTTGAAGAGCCACGCCATCCATATACAGTCGGATTACTGGATTCTATTCCGAAAATTGAAGGAAGTGGAGAAAAACGGAACCGATTAAAAGCGATTGAAGGTACGGTCCCTGATTTGTCAAAACTTCTTCCAGGATGTGCATTTTACGATCGGTGTGGCGAAAGAATGGATCGCTGTTTGGAACAATATCCCGAAACAGTTTGGATCAATCCTTCACACCGTGTAAATTGCTACAAATTTTGAACTGCAAAGACACAGAGATGAACAGTTTGCTAGAGGTAAAAAATTTAACGAAGCACTATTCAGTTTCGCGCGGAATTTTTTCAAGAACTCACCATCTTGTAAAAGCAGTTGATGGAATTTCATTTGCTCTTGCGCCTGGAGAAACGTTTGGTTTAGTTGGCGAATCGGGCTGCGGCAAAACTACAGCAGGCCGTTGCATCTTAAGATTAATTGATACAACCCTGGGCGAAATCTGGTTTGACGGCAAAGATCTTATCAACCTTGATAAAGAAGAGTTACGGCTGATGCGACGTTACATGCAAATGATTTTTCAAGATCCTTATGCCTCCTTGAATCCGCGAATGTCTATCCGCCGAATTCTAGAAGAACCCCTGATCATCCATCGCGTTGGAAATAAAAAAGAACGATTAGAACGTGTTTCAGAATTGTTGCGCATGGTTGGTCTTGATCCCGCGTTGTTGAACCGGTATCCGCATGAGTTCAGCGGAGGTCAAAGACAAAGGATCGGTATCGCTCGCGCACTGGCTCTTCAGCCAAAACTGATCGTTGCAGATGAGCCGGTCTCGGCCCTTGATGTTTCTGTACAAGCACAAATTTTGAACTTGTTAAAGGATCTTCAGCAAAAGCTGAATTTAGCATTTCTGTTTATTGCGCATGATTTGAGCGTCGTTCAATATTTTTGCGACCGGATTGCGGTTATGTACCTTGGAAAAATTGTCGAACTTGCATCAAGTCAAGAACTGTTTGCCAATCCGTTACATCCGTATTCAAAAGTGCTTCTTGCATCGATACCTGTTCCTGATCCAAGAATAAGAAAGAAAAGGGAAAATTTGAAAGGCGAGATACCGACACCCATTAAGCCTCCAGGTGGATGCCGCTTTCATCCAAGATGTACGATTGCGGTAGATCGCTGCAAAGTAGATGAGCCGGCATTACGTGAAGTGACTCCCGGTCATTTCGCTGCGTGCCACCTAGTCTAAAAAATCAAAAATTAAAAATCAAAAATCAAAAATATAGGGCTTTTTTGAGTTTATTTTTTATCTTTGATTTTTCATATTTTATTTTTGGTGAACCAAAGTTTTGTGTGTGGCGCAATTTTTTCATTTGATTCCAGATTTTGTTTTAGCCGTAATAAATCTTCAATTACATCAACATCGTAATGTGATTCAAGCAAATTTACTTTGAAATTTCCCGCATGTTGCAAAGTTTGTTGCAGAACTTTGTCCGTTCCCCAAGAAATGTTTTCAAAAAGTTCGGGCAACAATCGTGATAATCCTAAAAGGTAATAACCGCCATCATCAGTCGGGTCCTAAAACTACGTCTGCATCGCTTAATTTTGTAAAGGCATGTTGAATACGTTCGACAGGAAGGTCAGGAGAATCTGTTCCGATCACAATCGCACGCTTGTGTTGACTCAATACGAAATCAAAAGCATTTGCCAATCTCGAACCAAGATCGTTTCCTTCTTGAACAAAGGTCGGCAAATCACATTGAAATGGGAAATCAGCGCTGCCAGCAACAAAAAGGTAGCCAGCAGCGGAAAGATGCTTTATTTTTTCAAGAGTATCTTTTAAAAATGCTAAGTGAAGCTCAAAACGTTGTTGGGGTGTCACAAAAGGGTGAAGGCGGGTCTTTACATTAATGGGATCTAAGCCCTTGCTAAAGACGAGAATTGCGTCACCTTTGCTTGACACTCTTTTCATACTCCACATATAATTCTATCTGAGTTATTAGCTTTGATGAGTCGCAGGATCGCACTTACAACAGTTCTGGTTATGCTTTTCGCATCGGCACAATTTGTGACCGGAGAAGAGCTAGACCTTAAGTCTAGTATCGTTGGTACTTTTACCGGTGGCAAAACAATTGCCAGTGAAGGCGTAACGGTTCGCCTCGTAGATTCTATTCGTCTGCAAGAAGTCGCACGCACAATCACAGGAAAGGAAGGGAAATTCCTTTTGTCGAATTTATTACCTGGTCTATATCTGATTACCGTAGACGCTGGCACGATGAAGGGCCTGTTTAAGCGTGTACAGGTCGCAACAGGTTCGCCGACTTTCATTGATATACGTCCACTGGTCAGCAGTGCGGAAGAAAAAGAACATAACGGTTGGGAGCGATTTAAGTGGACGATCCGGATGGCGGAAAGAAATCCACTCCGCAATGATGTCGGACTTGATCAACCCTCAGCCAACGAAGATGGTTTAATCGCTGCTCTCCGTAATTTCCAGATGGCAAATGGTATTGAAGGCGCAGTTTCATATTTAAGTGTCGGCGGCGGCGGATTTGAAGAAAATATGATGACTCATCAGCTGGCAAAAGTTGCTGTGCAAGGACATTTAGACGATTCAGTAAGCTGGTTCTTTAATGGTAATTATCTCGATGGTTTTCATACCAGTTATTTTGCACATGGTGGAATGGATTATGAACTCTTCAATCATAATCTTGACGTAAAGTTCACAACCAACGATCTTGTTTTCGCACAGTATCCAGAGCTATTAACACGTCAGAGAATTGCTCGTTTCGTCGAGTCTCCAGAAGAATCAATTGCAGATACCCGTTGGATTACGTCCATCGACATGCAGGACAACTGGCCAGTTCTGGATGAGTTGAACATTGCCTATGGGGTTCGGATCGATTATTACGGTTATTTACGCGACGCAGTGCAATATTCACCACGTGTTGGAGCTTCATTGGAGATAGCACCTGGACTCGCTTTACACGGAGCATACTTCAGGAATGCCTTAGCTCCAGGAAACATTTCACCAAAGTCCGAAGGTTTACAATCATACGTTCATGAAATTGCATTCGTACCCTACGGCACCACCCTTGTCCCTGAAATCGTTGAGGGATTTGAATCTGGTGTCAATTATGCGCAAGATGGTTATCGATTTGCGGTTATGTATACATATGAAAATGTCGAAGACAAAATTGCAACAGTGGATGTTCGCAATACTCCTGTCAGTATGCAACTACAAACGTTGCGTCCATTTGTAATTTTTAACGCACAGGATCAAGAATCGCATGGTGTCGAAGCGCAGTTTGAAAAGCGGATTTCTGATCTGCTCACAGCCAGTGCCAGTTACAACATTACCGAGACAGTTCCGATGTACATTGTCGAAAAGGGAACATTCTCGGCCCATCAAATGTATTTCAGGCGTGGTGAAAAAACGGAAGGCTTCCACGATGTAACCGCAGGAATAAGAGCAGATATTCAACAAACCCAGACTCAAGTGGCAGCAAATTGGAAGTGGAGCTCTGGTAGCCCGATCGTTTTCGGTCGGAAGGATTCAAGTAGTCCGCTGTCGGCATTGGATGTGGAAGTGTATCAAGGAATTCCAGTTGGACTTTTTTCAGAATCGGATTTAAAACTGCTTGTTGCTATTCAAAATGTTCTGGATCAAACACAGGATTCGAGCCAAAATGCAGACTATTATCGCGCCCTTCAGTATGATATGCCTCGTGTAATCGCCGGCGGAGTTCTGATCGAGTTTTAATCCCCCTCAATTCCTGTAACTCTTCTTTCTCAACGATTTACACGCATACAATTCTCTGAATCGAATTTCTTGAATTATTCAATATTTTGAATCAATCGAGTATACAAAATTTTGAATAGATATGTTATCATCAACTAAATCAGTAACTTAGCAGAAAAGGCAATATAGTGCTTTGAAGGCATAAGCTTTGCAGGCTGGAGGTGAGGAGATTTTTCTGTTGAAAGAGAGTTTAGGGCAACATACCAAAAGCGTAAAAGTTTTGATCTTAATTTTTACGCTTGCCATTGCAACTCTGGGTGCAATGAACTTTGCTGCTCAATGGAACTCTAAACCTGTTACCGATGGAGTGAAATGGATTTTCTTCCGGGGTGTCGTTGTTGCTGACACTATTGCTTCTGGTTCCGCCGGTGACGACTCTGGAATTCAAAAAGGGGATCAGATCTCTGCAATCAATCTTCGAAAAGTCCGAATTCCGCAGGATGTCGGAGCGATTGCAGAAAAAGAAATGGCCGCCAACAGGCCACTTCAATACGACCTGGTTCGTGGTGATGAATCGTTTGTCGTTTTGAGTAACGCCAAAACCCCGCACAAATAGCTTTTATTTTTATCTTGCCTCAGTTGGTTTTGTCATTTTGGCCATAGGGCTATTCGCATTCTTAAAGAGTCATAGCCGTTCGTTTGCATTACACTTTTTCTTACTTTGTCTTGCATTTTTCGGCGCATATGTTTTCTCGTTCACTCGCCGGCTCGATCTGCTGGATTGGGTCTTTTTCTGGGCTGATGAAGTTTTTCTTCTGTTACTTCCGCCTCTGTTTTTGCACTTTGCATTTTATTTTCCGGGTCAAAGACAAGGGATCCCAAAAGATCGATTGTTTTTTCTTTATCTACCGTCGATTACGTTTATCAGCGCCCGGATTCTTTTTACATTGTTTTATTTCTTAAAACCTTCAAGCCCTTATGTTACAAGTATCGAAGGTTATCTAGCGTTCGAAAACTTTGAGCTTTTCTACCTGTTTGTCGGCCTTTTCGCTGGAATCGTTGTTTTGATTTATTCCTATGCAAAATCTGAAGATGTCATCCAGAGAAAGCAATTAAAGCTTGTGCTGGCGGGTATCGTTGCGGGATTTGCCCCATTCTGCACTCTGTGGCTGTTCTCGCTCGTTGTTCGTGTTCCGAATCAAGCCCTTGAGGCTGCGTTAATGCCGCAGATTCTGATTCCCCTTTCTTTGACGTATGCATTGTTTAAATACCGCCTGATGGATGTCGATATCATCATCAAGCGGGGAATGATTTATACCCTCACCACCCTCGTACTTTTCATCATGTATCTCATGCTCACAGTTTCTACTGTGAAATTCCTGATGCCCGATGCGACACGATTTACTACCGTAGCAATCGCATCGTTGACAACATTGCTTGCAGCACTGTTGTTCCAACCGTTACGAGATCGTGTCCGGTCACTTGTAGATCGTGTGTATTACAAAGATAGTTATGATTACAGACGCACACTAATTCAGTTCAGCCGGGAAATGACATCTTCTCTCGACATTGAACAACTCTCCGGTTCCCTGATCAAACACCTGGTTTCAACCTTCAAAAGCGAACGTGCGGATCTATTGCTGAAAACGGGCTTAAACCGGTTTGAATCATCAACAGATCCAGAATGTCGCGATCAATCCAGGCCTCGGATTTTTAACAGCACTTTCCACAGATCCATTTATCTTTGTGGATACGTACTTCAATATTGATGCCGAGCTTCTTGAAGATGAAGAAATCCTTCGTAAATTGAATCTGAATTACTTTATCCCCTGCAGATTCAAGCATAATATCGTTGCCATCGTCGCTGTTTCCAAAAAAGAAAAAGGGGACTACCTTTCAAGCGAAGATCTCGATCTGCTTGTTACCGTCGCAAATCAGCTTGCTATCGTTATTGAGAACCACAGGCTCTTCTTTACCCTAAAGAACAAGGCAGATGAACTGGAGCGTGTGAAGAATTTTAACGAAAATATTTTACTTAGCCTTAATGTTGGAATCTGTACATTAGATGAAAATGGAAAGGTTGTTGCGTGCAATCAGTCGCTGGAATCATTCCTTGGTATGAACCGTGTTTCAATTCTTGGTCATAAGTTGGAAGAGATTTTTCCGCAGGAAATTGTGGACCGATACAAAAATTACAATTTGAAAAGTTCGCGTAAGAAACTCGAAGGCGCCCGTTTCTACAAAACCATGGCTGAAAATTTCAAAGGCCAGGATGCAGTTATGAACCTTTCGTTTGTTCCACTAATCAACGAATCGGATGTTGAATACGGAACAATTCTAATTCTGGATGATGTAACTCATCAGGCGAAATTGGAAGAACAGCTTACGCAATCCGAAAAACTTTCTGCGCTTGGACTTCTTGCGGCCGGTGTCGCCCATGAAGTGAATACTCCATTGACAGGTATTTCAAGTTATACACAGATGCTTGAAAATAGAATGCTTCAACCTGAAACAAAAGAAATTCTACAGAAAATCGAGCAACAAACATTTCGTGCTTCAAAAATTATTAATACATTGCTCGATCTCTCTCGCGAACAACCTGCAGCCGTAGAGAATATTGATATCAATGAATTGTTGAATGAAACCCTTGTACTTTTACAGCCCCATTTCAAAGACTCGCCCGTTGAAATCGTTCAAGAATGGGATCCGTTAAATCCCAAAGTTTCAGGGAACGAAGGAAAACTGCAGCAGGTATTCACCAATTTATTTTTGAATGCAAGAGATGCGATGAATGGCGGTGGACGGTTGTTGGTTCGAACTGAAACGGAAGATGGACAAGTTGTTATCAACATAGTTGATACGGGCATTGGAATGGATGAAAAGACACTGAAGCACATTTATGAGCCCTTCTTTTCTAAGAAGTCATTAAAAGGAACAGGGCTTGGTCTTGCAATAACGTACACGATTATTCAGGAACATAAAGGTTCGATCGACGTTTTTTCAGAAGAGGGTAAGGGGACACATTTTCAAATCAAGCTACCGATGAAGAGGGAAGTACATGAGCAGTCTAGAGCGTATTCTGGTGATTGATGATGAAGACGTGGTCCGTGAAATTTTTCAACATTTACTGAAGTCAGAAGGGTATTTAGCAGACTTCAGTCCTTCCGGTGAGGAAGGCCTTCGGATGGCACGTGACCGCGAATATGATGCCGTAATTCTCGATGTGATGATGAATGGCATCGGCGGTCTAGGCACGCTTCAAGAACTCCGAAAAAGTGATCCAGACATTCCCGTTATTATGGTGACGGCTTACGCTTCGCTTGAAAATGCAATTGAATGCATGAAGCAAGGTGCGTTTGATTACATTACAAAGCCTTTCAAGAATGATGCTGTAATGCTGTCCGTTCAAAAAGCTATAAAACAGCGTTTGCTGCTCCGTGAAAACAAAAACCTGAAATCTCAGCTAAAAGGGATTTATGGTTTTGAAAATATTGTCGGCCACAGTGAACAAATGCGAAAAGTATTCGACCTTGTTTCGCAGGTCGCGCCAAGTCGCAGCACAATTATGATTACAGGTGAAAGCGGAACCGGTAAAGAATTAATCGCAAAGGCTATTCATTTCCACTCAACGCGCGCAGGAAAACAATTTGTTGTTGTGAACTCTGGCAGTTTGCCGCCGGACCTTTTGGAAAGCAATCTATTCGGACATTTAAAAGGGTCATTTACAGGCGCCATCGCAGCGAAGAAAGGCTTGTTTGAAGTTGCAGATGGCGGCAGCATCTTTTTCGATGAAATTGGAAATATCAATCTTGATACTCAGGCCAAACTGCTTCGTGTAATCCAGGAAAAGGAATTTATGCGTGTGGGCGGCGTTGATACGATGCATGTTGATGTCAGAATTATTGCTGCAACCAACAGCGATCTGTTTGCGCTGACGAAGGAAGGAAGATTCCGCGAAGATTTATATTACCGTTTAAATGTAATCAGTATTCATTTACCCGCATTGCGGGAGCGCATGGAAGATGTTCCTCTTCTCGCAGATTTCTTTATTCAAAAGTATTGCAAAGAAAATGAAAAACCGTCACTGCATTTAACTCCGCAAGCCTTAAATGCGTTGATGGACTATTCATGGCCAGGAAATGTGCGCGAACTCGAAAACGTGATTGAGCGCGCTGTCGTACTTTGCAGAGGGGATTCAGTTACAGCCGATCTACTTCCAGACATCATTCGTGAACGGGCGAAGACTTTCATGGTTACTGATGGCAATCTTCCATTCAAAGATAAAGTGGATCACTATCGCAAGGTATTGATTATGGACGCTTTGCAAAAATCGGATGGAGTGCAAAAGGAAGCTGCCAAACTTCTGCGGATCAAACCTACAACACTCAATGAAATGATGAAACGGTATAATATCCGCTACCCGGCTGAACCTCGTCTGGTCATGACAAAGGGGTAACTTTTAACGACGAGAAAGCCGAAAATATTGGGCTGAAGACGCTTTTCTATACTCGAAGCTAAAAAAGGCCATTGAGGAACGGTCTAAGATACTTTAGAATAAGGAAAAAGAGGGCTCGGTCTGAGGAGGCCAATATATGGGGAACACGATCTTACTTGCTGATAAAAGCATCACTATTCAGAAAATTGTGGAGCTCACATTTTCTGATGATCAATATGAAATAAGATGTGTGAATGATGGGCAATCAGCTCTGGAGGCAATTCCTCAAATCCGCCCAGATATTATCCTCGCAGATATAAGCCTTCCGGTTCGTAGCGGTTACGAGATTTGTGAAATTTTGCGGACAAATCCCGAATATGCAAGTTTTGCACAAACACCCGTGATTTTACTTGCAGGCATTTATGAAACGATGGATGAAGAACGCGCTAAAGCTGTTGAAGAAAAAGTGCGTGAAGTCGGTGCAAATGACCTCCTTTCAAAACCATTTGATCCTCAACTTCTAACAACAAAAGTAAAAGATTTGATGAGCATCTTTGCTCCGCCCATCCAAAGCACACAAGAAGTCGTTTCGAAACCCCAGGATATTTTTGCTGAATCCCTTCATCCTGAAGAGGATACGATTACAGGTTCGATAAGTGAAATCAGCGGTGAAGCATACGATACTGAAAAGACAATGATGCTACCGGGACCTCCAATTTTTTCTGCCAATATGTTTGCTGAAGCACCACCATTTGAAGCAGAAGCCGATTTAGAACAAGAAACAGTAAATATCGACTCGGTTACTCCAATGAATGAGCCGATTTTTGAAGATGATCTTGTACCATCGACCTCAGAACAACCTGAAGCTCCACAAATGGAATTTAATGAACCTGCATTCACAACTCACGAAGAACCTGAATTTACATTCGACAGTTCGGATGCAACGATCATTAATCGAGATGCACTACTTATGCCGCAAGGTGGTGAACCTATAGGTGAGCCTATATTTGATGCTTCACGCGACGATCAAAATACGATGCCGCAGCCAGCCGTGATTCTTCCTGAAGATGAGCCTTTTGGTGATGTATTTGGTGAGTCACCTGAGACGGCGCAATGGACTACTACTGCATCGGAAGAAGATTCTCCATTCGGTTTACCCGAACCGCCGCCTCCTCCACCTGCTCCTGTCGAAGAAGTTCAGCAAGAGCTAGCGCCGGTTGCCGATGTCGAAAACACCGGACCTTTAACTATACCTCCTGAAGCTTTGTGGATTGTTGGGCAGAACGAAACGCCTCAAGTAGAAGAGCAGATTGAAGAATCAATTCAGGAACCGGTTGAAGAACCGAAAGAAGAAATTGAAGAACTTGATAGTTCTTTAGAAGTGAATGCTACTTTCGGTGAAAATACATGGTCACGCGAGCGCTCACTTGCGGGAGAACGAACTGCTGAGGAATTATTCGATGGTGAACCTGTCGCTGATAGCGTTCCTTCTGTAGAAGAGTCGGAAGAATTACAGGCTGATGGATCTGAAGTTTCGGCGACGCAACAGATGATTACGGAACCGGTACCGGTAGTAGCTCAGGACAGCTCTCCTGTTCCAGCGTTGACTACGGTAGAAATTACGGAAGACCTGATCAACAAAATTGCAGATCGAGTTGTGGCGAAACTTTCGGAGAAGCTTGTTTCAGAAATTGTATGGCAGGTAGTCCCTGATTTAGCGGAAAAGATGATCCGCCGCGAATTGGAAAAACTGCACGCCGGCGAAGAATAGCCCGACTTACTTCACACTCCAACATTTGCCAACGATAGTATACTTATATACTTTTTGTGTCTGCATATTTGAACCGCAGAGACACAAAGGAATTTACACATGGAAAAAGTGTATGACCCAAAGTTAATTGAAGATGCTCAGTATCAATACTGGCTGAGTAATGAAAGTTTCCACAGCGAAGTGGAGCCGAATCGCGAACGATTTGTCATTGTAATTCCTCCTCCAAATGTTACAGGTCATCTTCATGTAGGCCATGCCTTTGATTTAACTTTGCAGGACATCTTAACCCGTTGGCAAAGAATGCTCGGGATAAATGCTTTGTGGGTTCCCGGGACTGATCATGCCGGAATTGCAACTCAGATGGTAGTTGAGCGTGAGCTTGCAAAAGAAGGAAAAACACGACAGCAAATTGGACGTGAAGCCTTTCAGAAGCGCGCGTGGGAATGGAAAGAATACAGTCATCAGAGAATCGTCAGCCAAATTCACAAACTCGGACTTTCTCTAGATTGGTCGCGCGAACGATTTACTTTAGACGAAGGATTATCGAAAGCGGTCCGTACAGCATTTGTAAAACTGTACAACGAAGGGTTGATTTACAAGGATAGCTACATTGTTAACTGGTGTCCGCGATGCCGTACTGCAATTTCCGATCTTGAAGTCAGGCATGAAACAAAAGATGGCCAGCTCTATTACATTCGATACCCGGTAAAAACTTCTTCGCAGTCTATTGAAGTCGCCACAACTCGCCCTGAAACCATGCTTGGAGATACCGCAGTAGCGGTGCATCCGGATGACGAGCGCTACAAAAATCTTGTTGGAAAAACTGCAGTACTTCCATTGTTGAATCGCGAAATTCCAATTATTGCAGATTCTTTTGTAGACAGAGAATTCGGAAGCGGAGCCGTGAAACTTACGCCCGGACATGATCCAAACGATTTTGCGGCAGCAAAGCGCAACAACATTCCATCGATTTTGGTCATCGATGGGGAAGGCAAAATGACTGATGCCGCAGGACCTTATGCATCTCTGGATCGCTTCGAAGCACGCAAACGTGTGCTCGAGGATTTAACCACGCAAGGATTTTTGATCAAGCAGGAAAAGCATCAATATTCTTTAGGCTATTGTGACCGTTGCAACACAATCGTTGAACCGTTGCTTTCACTTCAATGGTTTGCACGCATGTCTCAGCTGGCTGAACCTGCCATTCGAGCTGTTGAAGAAGGACGAACACGCTTTTATCCGGAAACATGGTCAAAAACATATTTCGAATGGATGCGGAACATCCGTGATTGGTGTATCAGCAGACAACTGTGGTGGGGTCATCAAATTCCGGCATGGTACTGCGACAACGGTCACATGACAGTTGAAGTTGAGACACCAAAAACATGTTCCACTTGCGGTTCGGAAAAATTACGTCAGGAGACTGATGTTTTAGATACATGGTTTTCTTCCGGTTTGTGGCCAATGTCTGTTTTTGGATGGCCGGAAAAAACTCCGGATTTGAAGTATTACTATCCGACCAATGTTCTGGTTACCGGGTTCGATATTATCTTTTTCTGGGTCGCGAGAATGATGATGTTCGGACTTAAATTCATGGATGATGTTCCGTTTTCTGACGTTTACATTCATGGGCTTGTCCGAGATGAATTTGGACAAAAGATGTCGAAGGCAAAAGGGAATACACTCGATCCGATGGAGTTGATCAATGAGTATGGTGCTGATGCGTTACGTTTCACGCTTGCGGTTTTAGCTGTCCCTTCGCCCGACATTCCACTTGCTCCAAAACGGATTCAAGGTTACAGAGCCTTTCTGAACAAACTCTGGAATTCAGCACGCTTTGCATTGATGAAGGTTTCAGAAGGCGATGAGCTTACTGTACTTCCTGAAGATCGATGGGATCTTGGCGATCGATGGATCTATTCACGCTTGAATCGTGTTGCCGGTGAAATGAATACAGCTCTGGCGGAGTTCCGCTTCGATGTCGCAGCGAATGCAGCCTATCAATTTCTGTGGCATGAATTCTGTGACTGGTATATTGAATGGATTAAGCCTCACCTTGCAGATGATCAGCCTGATGCCAGCGCACGAAAAGCTCTACTTTTACACCGTCTATCCGATGTTTTGCGTTTACTTCATCCGTTTATTCCTTTCATCACAGAATATTTATGGCAACAGATTCCGTTGTCGATTCGCAAAGATGAAGCTCTCATTCGGGCTCGTTTTCCTGAAACAAGTAAGAAAAATATCGATGAAACGGCGGAGAAGGATTTTGGGTTTCTGATGGAGCTCATCGGCAAGATCCGTCAGGTACGATCCGAAATGAACATCGAGCCTGCAAAAAAAGTGAAAGTTTATGTTCGAGGCGAAGTGAATGTGGATCTGATCAACCTTTATCTTACCGAACTTTTGCAGCTCGCACGCGCCGAGTCGATTCAAATTGTCGAAAATTTTCCTGCAGCATCTCACCTCGCACGCGGTATTTTAGTCAACTGTGAAATTGGAATCGACTTGACTGGAGTTTTAGACACTTCTGCCGAGGTAGAGAGATTGAAAAGAGAGTTAAAGAAAATAGACACTGAGTTACAGCAGTCTGAAAAGAAGCTGGCCAACGAAAATTTCATTAAGAACGCGCCGGCCGAAATTGTTGAAGAGCATAAAACCAAGTTTGCTGATCTTACAGCAAAGAAGCAAAAAACTGAGAGCACACTGAAATCTCTTGAATCGTCAATGTAGATATGGATTGGGATTCGAAAGAAATCGATGATCTTCTTCAGCGCGCATTACAAGAAGATGTTGGCCAAGGTGATGTTACTACTACTACCTTAGTTACAAACAGCCTCCATAATTCTGCAGTCTTCATTGCGAAGGAGCCAGGTATTCTAGCGGGTCTTCCGCTTATATCGCGCATCTTTAGAAAGCTGGACGCTGGTGTTAAAGTCGATGAATTTTTAAAAGACGGGGACGAATTTCAAACAAAGTCCGAAATATGCCGCGTGGCAGGGTCCGTCAAAGCAATCTTGACCGGAGAACGCGTCTCGTTAAATCTTCTTCAACGCCTTTGTGGCATCGCAACAACAACGGCTCAATATGTGCGCCAGGCGCGCCCGTTTGGAATTCAGATTCTCGATACACGTAAAACCACGCCATTATTAAGAGTTCTCGAAAAGTACGCAGTTAAGGCTGGAGGCGGTACGAACCATCGAATGGGGCTTTTTGATGCACCGATGGTGAAGGACAATCATTTGAAAATTCAAGGTAACTTTCGCGATGTGTTGGAAGCTTTCCAGCTGAAAGGATATTCCGCAGAGCAAGTTGAAATTGAAGTAGAAAATATTTCGATGCTTCGCGAAGCGTTGAAAGCAGGCGCTCGATGGTTTTTGCTTGATAACATGACCCCTGATCAAATCAGGGAGTGCGTCAGTATCAAACAGAAAGGCACACGTTATGAAATTTCAGGAGGAATCAGCGCTGACAACTTCGAAGAGTATTTGATTCATGGTGTGGACGCGATTTCAATCGGTGGATTAACACACAGTGTGAAAAGTATCGATATTTCTATGGAGATTAACGATCCCCGATGAACGCATTTGATATAGCCGATTTTCAACATCGCAGAAAAAGTGAGTTTGGATCCGAGATTTTTTATTACGATGAAATTGACAGTACGAACCGAGTTGGTGAAACACTTGCAAAACAGAATCATCGGGAAGGAACTCTCGTGCTTGCAAATTCGCAAAGCTCAGGGCGTGGCAGGAACACGAATCAATGGTATTCCCCCAAAGGAGTTAATTTGTATTCCACTTTGCTTTTGAAACCGATGAGAGAGAATCTGCATCGTATTCCGTTTATTGCAGGTCTTGCAGTTTCTCGGGCGTTATCAGAATACAATTTGAAGGCTGATATGAAATGGCCTAACGATGTCCTAATCGAAGACCGAAAGATTGCGGGGATTCTGACGCAAAGTGCGATGGAAGGCGAAATGCTTCAATATGTGATTGTTGGAATCGGTATCAACGTTAATGTGGTTGATTTTCCAGAGCAGCTCAAGTCAACAGCCTCTTCAATCGCACTTGAAAAAGCCGCCGTCAGAAGAGAACAGCTTCTCGCAAATCTTCTTTTTGAATTCGAAGAACTCTATGAAAAAATGAATTCGACTTCCTGGAGTGATTTTTCTGCAGAAATTGAAAAGCATTCTTCATATTTCAAGAATTGTTACGTTGAGATAAGAATGTCCAATGGTATAACAGAAGGAATAACGGAAGGATTGGATCCGTTTGGTGGTCTGATTTTGAAGACCGCAAATGGACCGATCGTTATTTACTCAGGCGAAGTAAAAGCATGCCGCAAAAAACACCAAGCCTCTTAGCGATTGATATAGGGAATTCAAATACGGTAGTAGGTTTATTTAAGAAAAATAAACTTGTCGATAGCTGGAGGTTAACAACAGTTCGGGATCGCACGTCCGATGAACATGGTGTTCTGATCAAAAACCTCCTGACTTTGTCCGGGTATGACAACTTGAAAACGGATGCAATTGCGATTAGCTGTGTGGTTCCTCCATTGCTTCCTTCCATCCGCGAAATGTCGATTAAATATTTCGGCGGCGAGCCATTTGTGGTTCAGCCTGGAATTAAAACTGGAATGCCGATTTTATATGACCATCCTCAGGAAGTAGGCGCCGATCGGATCGTGCACTCTGTTGCAGGCTTCCACTTGTATGGCGGGCCTTGCATTGTCATTGATCTCGGAACTGCAACAGTTTTTGATGCTGTCTCTGCAAAAGGTGAATACTTAGGCGGAGTGATTGCACCAGGGATCATGATTTCCGCGGAAGCGCTATTTCAGCGAGCAGCAAAACTTCCACGTGTTGAAATAAAAGAACCAGAAGAAGTTATTGGCCGCAATACAGTCTCAGCAATACAATCTGGAATCTTTCTTGGATACCTGGGATTGATAGAAAAAATCATTACTGAAATGCGTCGCGAGCTTGGAAATGATGCAAAGGCAATTGCTACAGGCGGTCTCGCTCCCCTGATTGCAAAAAGAACTCCAAAGATTCAACATACTGATCCGGATCTAATCCTGAAAGGTCTGCAAGTTTTATATGAAATGAATCAATGATGGATGAAGAGGAATATTTTCGATTGATTGAAGATTATTTCCTGCAAAAGCGCGGTAATCCGATGCTCCTTTCGCCAAAAGAATGGGTGTTAATACGCGAATGGTATGAACAGGAAATTCCTAGCGAAGTTGTTATTCGTGGAATTGACCGTGCCTTTGAAAGAAAGAAAGATGCAGACAGCGAAATCACAAGTCTGATGTACTGCAAACGGATTGTGAAAAGCGAATTCAAACGTCATTTGAAATCGATGGAAGGAACCGGAGATTCTGCTGCTGCAGGACGGCATTTAGAACCTCCTCCGGCAGATGTGGAACAATATTTGGAAAGGCTTTCAGTTCAGCTTTCCGAAAGTGCAAAGAAAGCATCGGAAAATGGAAATGATGCACTGGCCCAAATGCTTCAACTTAAGGAAGCATCGCTTCGCAACGGAATATTAAGTGAATTCAGGACAAATTCATCAATGAATCGTGAGCGTGTGGAAGAAAAACTTACCGGCATAGAAAAGGAGTTGGAGCAGCTGTTGTTACAGCTTGTGCCGGCCAACGACATTGCTCGTTATAAGGAGGATTCCATGCGCGAACTAAAATCGTTTGAAGAGAAGCTTGAATTTAGTGTTTATCAAGAAATGCTGCGCCGGGCTTTAATTAAAGCAGTCCGGAAACAATACGGCATTCCTCGCCTCAGTCTGTTTTACATGCAAAGCTGACACCTGGCAATAACCCTTTGGCGAGCACTGAGGCTCGCCCTACGGCAAACGTATGTCAGCGCCATTCGTTTATATCTTTTTGTCTTTTTCGGCGGGTATCCTGGCCGAAGTGTATCTGGATATTCCCGGAATATGTTTCATTGCGGCTCTGATCACGGCGGCTGCAGCCTTTCGAACAAAATCATTCCGAACTACATTTACCGCACAAATACTTTTCTTATTTTGTGTTGGAGGCTTCACATATAAGCACTCCGATTTGAAGTATCACAAAAGTACGCTGAGAACATGGGTAATTACAAACGAAAATGAAACTGTCGCAATTCGAGTGCGTCTACGGCAAACACCTGAAATCCATGCGGATTTTGTGGTACTGCGTGTAGACGTGCTTTCGATTTCCGGCAAAACCATCAGCGGAGTTGCGCGACTAACCGTGCCTGAAAAAATGGATCCAACGCCAGTCGTTGGAGATGTTCTGGAGGCCTATGCAAGATTCAGAATGCCAACGAGCTTTCGCGCAGAGGGTTGCTTTAATTACGAACGTTACTTGCAGAAAGAAGGCATTCATGTTCTTGGAAGTATTAAATCTGCAAAGTTGATCAGAATTGTTGAGGTTGGAACTGGTTTCAAACACTGGATGTCATCGATGCGTTTGAGAATGATTCAGCGGGTTAGCGGTGGATTTTCACCTGTAGAAGGCGGTATCCTTCGCGCACTCTGGCTGGACGATCGTTCAGGGATTAGCCGGGAGACCGAACAAACTCTGATCGATGCTGGCATTTTCCATGTGGTGGCAATTTCTGGCTTCCATGTAACAGTCCTGCTTCTCGTTTGCCTCTGGGCTTTGAAACGTACAGTCCACTTTCCGGTCGCGATGGGATTGCTAAGCGCGCTGTTGTTGTTTTATTTGTTTCTGCTGGAAGGACGGTCTTCGATTGTGCGCTCCGTACTCACATTTCTGGTACTTGCATTTTCGGTGTATAGACAAGAACGTCCTGCCATGGCGAACGTGCTGGCATTGTGCGCGCTCTTACAGGTCGCGTGGAATCCTCTTGAACTTTTTGATCCTGGCTTTCATCTAACCTACCTCTCTACTGCGGCAATTCTGTTTGTTGCGCTACCACTTTGTAACGTAATTCGCATGCCACGAAAGATCTATAACTATGCATGGAGCTTTGTTATTGTTTCGCTCTCGATTCAATTTGTACTGGCGCCGTATCAAGCCTTCATATTTCATCGGATTTCATTCGGCGCATTACTGGCAAATTTTGCTGCAATACCTTTGAGCAGTTTCTTAATCGCTGCAGGCACAGGCGCATTACCCTCCAATTTGTTTCATACGATGATCAATCCACTAATCCGATTTCCTGTTCGATGGTTTGTTGAAAGCTCGGAATTCTTCAGCGGTATGTGGCTTACCACTTTACCCGAGCCTCCATTATTTCTGGTGCTTGCGTTCTATGCCTCGATTCTTACAGCATTACTGCTTCGTAAAAAACGACTCTTGTGCATCATTGCCGCATTCGCTTCCGTTGTTTGTTTCTTATGGATTTTGACGCGACAACCTCAAGCAACAGGAAAGCTGGTTCTACACTTTTTAGACGTTGGGCAAGGAGATTCGATTCTGATTCAATATCCGGACGGTACAGCCGATCTTATTGATGGTGGCGGTTTTTGGAATACAGAAGCACTCGACACCGGAGAAGCCGTACTACTCCCGTATCTTTCCCATCTAGGGATTGTCCGGCTGCATAGAATCTTTTTAACGCACGCCCATGCTGATCACATGAATGGCTTAATTTCACTAAGCCGCTATATACGCTCCGATCTCTTTTACTGTACCCGGAGACCCATTGCTGATTCTGGTTTTCAAAAGCTCTTGCAATCAAGTCAGGTACGAATCCAGGGAATTCGGAGAGGAATGCTTTTCAAACAGGGAGATGTGACAATCCGTGTTCTTGCGCCTGAGGATCGCAAATATACACGAAGAGTTGCCAACGATGATTCATTGGTTTTGCTACTGAGTTACCGAAATCATAAGATTCTATTGGCAGGGGACGCAGAGAAGTCCACGGAAGAGATTCTGATGAAATTAGAACCCAGCTTGAAAGTCAGTGTATTGAAAGTAGCTCATCATGGAAGCAAGACCTCAACATCCGCAGATTTTCTAAATCACTTTCGGCCGTGGATCAGTGTCATTTCCGCCGGAAGGAACAATTGGTTTGGACATCCACATCCGCAGGTTCTCCGAAACCTAAACGAAAGGCATTCAATGGTACTAAGGACTGACCTGCAGGGCACGATCAGGATTCATCTAGATCCGGAATCGTTACGAATCGAAAGTTATGAAGATTAGTTGTCGACGATGTTATTGATGTGTTTTGAAAACGATAATCAGAATCAAATAAATGAGGTATGATTTATGTTTCTTGACTGTGACCGAATCGGGAATTAGCATACAGGTGCCTCAGGAGGTAATTTGGCGCATCCCAGTCCGCGAAAGACAAAAATTTTAGCTACGATTGGACCCGCTTCCATCGAAGCTGACACCATTCGAGAAATGATTCAGGCGGGGGCAAATGGCTTCCGGCTAAACTTTTCCCATGGCAGTCATGAATATTTCCTTCCTATCGTTGATCGGATTCGATCGGTTGCGGCTAGTTTGAAGGAGCCGGTTGCCATCCTTCAAGATTTGCAAGGTCCGAAAATCCGAACCGGCACACTCAAGGAACATAAGTCCGTCACTCTTCATCCTGATGCAAGATTTACAATCACCATTCGTGAAATCGAAGGCTCAGATACCGAAGTTTCTACAAACTACAAAGGAATGCCTCTTGATGTGAAGCCTGGTGACCCCATCCTGCTCAACGATGGAGCAATCGAATTAAAAGTATTAGATATTGATTCTGAAAATATCACTACAGAAGTCATAACCGGTGGAATACTTGGCGAAAAAAAGGGGATCAATCTTCCTGGAACTCAAATCAGTGCGCCCAGTGTGACTGATAAGGACATCGCCGATGCCCGTTTTGGTGTAGACATGCAGGTTGATTACATAGCCCTGTCCTTCGTTCGTACTGCATGGGATGTTCTGGTCTTGAAGAATCTATTAAATCAATGGAATTATCCCGATGTGAAGATCATTGCCAAAATTGAGAAGCCGGAAGCTGTGAAAAATATTCGTGAAATTTTGGAAGTGACAGATGGAGTCATGGTTGCTCGCGGCGATCTTGGTGTCGAGCTTCCAGCAGAAAGAGTCCCTTTGATTCAAAAGAAAATCATTGAACGAGCGAATAAATCAGAAAAGCTGGCAATTACAGCAACTCAAATGCTCGAAAGTATGGTTCACAGTGCTCGTCCGACCAGGGCAGAAGCTTCAGATGTTGCGAATGCGATTCTGGATGGCACAGATGTCCTGATGCTATCGCAGGAAACTGCTGTAGGGGAGTATCCCATACGCGCTATAAAAACAATGGCAAATATCGCGCGTTACACAGAATCGGATGAGGAATTGTTTCAGAAAATTGAATTTATTCGGCCACAAAAACAAACGAACTTTACGCATGGAATCGTCCATTCCGCACGGGCTGCAGCTGTTGAAATGAAAGCGCGGGCGATTGTTGTTTTTACTCAGTCAGGAATGACGGCTCATCTTGCTTCCTGTCAGCGTCCGCCAGCTCCTATTTACGCGTTTACTCCGGAAGAAAAAACCTTCCGCCATCTATCGCTGGTTTGGGGAGTTCTGCCAATGTTGTTTGACTCGATCCCAAACACGGATTCAATGATCCGCCGTGCTGAAGAAATTTTGCTTCAAACGGGAGCTGTAAATAAAGGGGACGTTATCGTAATTGTCTCGGGCACAAATCCGGTTCGTGGAGCGACAAACATGATGAAGATCGATCGTCTACAATAATCTGTGAAACGTTCGATGCCTGTCATAGTAGCCGGAAGTGTTGTACACTCAATTGGTTAAGTCGAGGGAGGAGTGAGCGAAGAGTACATAATTCAGTGTTGGAGCTGTCTAGGAGAGTACGACTCCGTCTCGTCTGTCTGGTGTAGCTGCGACCCAAAAAACCCCACCAAACTTTGTCCTTATTGCTTGCAGTGTTTTTGTACTGCTTCTGATGAGTATTTAAGACGCTTTTGGGAATATGCTCCGAATACATTGCAACAAGAGCGAGCGTCACTTCGGAAAATCAAAGATCGTCTTGGGGAACTATTGGTTCGTGCTCAAATTGTAACAGTTGAAGATATGTTGAATGCGCTGAGCCAGCAGGGCCAAACGCATGAGAAACTGGGACAAATCCTTGTTCAGAGCAAGTTCTTAACCTCTGAAGAATTGGACTTATTTCTTCAGATGCAAGCCATACCATTGCCTGCTGAGTTTACAGACGAATATACCGATCCGAATTTACTACAGAAGTTGAATCCTGAATTTTGTGTTCAGCGAAAAATTCTGCCTCTCCAGGTATTCCAGGGAAGCAACCGATCATTTCTTGCTTTAGCTATGTCGAACCCTCAGGATATTTCCACAGTTGAGATTGCGGGCAGAAAGGCGGAAATGCATGTTGTGCCAATTTATGCGGATGAGGTAGCGATCAGCGATTTTCTAAAAAAATATGTGCCACCCGGCGGCGTTCGCATCATGGAACAGGAAAGCCTGGACGCGCAGACACTGATTCGAAGGCTGATCATGGACGCAATCCGGCGTCATGCTTCCGATATTCATATTGAACCAGATAGAAATGAACTGAGTGTTCGCTATCGCATTGATGGAGTCTTATACAAAATCAAATCTCCACGAAAGGAAGATCATCTATCTCTGATTGCCAGCCTCAAAAGACTCGCAAAGATGGATGTTCAAAATACAAGAATTCCGCAAACAAACAAGATCATGCTGCGATTGGGAGAACAAAGATATCAGCTGAATATTTTGAGTTTTCCGAATCCTCACGGTGAAAGTATCAGCATCAAGATTGTTTCACTTTCAACATTCTTAAGAAACGTGAATGAGGTCGGCTTCACAGATGATCAGCTTGCAAAATTAAAATCTGCATTAGATTCCCGTTTTGGTTTGATTTTGTTGAGCGGTCCGCTGATGAATGGAGTCAGCACAACGGAATATTCGATGATGCGTTATCTGGCGAGTTCTCAGCGGAAAATCATGACGTTAGAGTCTCCGATTTTTGCAACGATCCGCCACGTTCATCAATCCGAAATTAATCCATCGGCAGGATTTGATTTCATTACAGGATTGAATTCGATTATCCGATCAAATCCAGACGTCATTTTTATTTCTGATATTCCAAACGCGGAAGTTGCCGCCACTGTTTGTAAGATTGCGGCGCGCTGTGTTGTTGTCGCATCACTAAATGCGATTTCATCAGCGAATGCAATTGTGCTTTTGCGCGAACTTGGCGCTTCAGCTTCGTTGCTGTCTCAATCGCTTTCAATCGTGATCAACCAGAGATTGATCCGGAGAATTTGTCCTCATTGCTCTTCAAAATCTCCAGTAACTGAATCACTGCTAGTGAGAATGGGAATGACTCAAGAAGAAGCACAGGGGTTGAATGCATATGCAGGAACGGGTTGTAAGGAATGCAATTTTATCGGTTTTAACGGGCGTATAGCTATTTTTGAAGCGCTCCCAGTTACTCCAGCAGTGGCTGAAGAAATTGCCCGTAACTCTTCGGCACTCGAGATTGAAAAAGTAGCGATTAAAGATGGAATGCTTTCGCTGCGTTCAAGATGCCTTCAGCGGATCAATGAAGGCGTCACCACAATCGAAGAATTCCAAAAGTCTAAGTTCTAAGACTACGCGAAAAATAGTTAATGCTATCGGCTTCCTGCTTCCTGAATGCTGATACTTCCTTCCGGCCTGGGAATACGAAAGATCGTAAACGGCTGGGTTATGACGTCTGCACAACCTAAGTCAGGAGGGCTTGTGACGATTTCATAACGAATGTTCACATTGTCGCCATCTTCAGATACTTCGCGTAGAAATAAGTTGTAACAAGAGTCGGGTTTGTTTCCTGCGACAATCGCTACGACTACCGATGAACTAAAGTCGACCGAAGGTAAGGCAGGCTTTGGAACCTGAATGCTGACGTGTTGATCCCACAGCGTTGTCCATTGAGACTGTGAATCAACTACGGTTTCCGTCTTTGTATTGATGCCGGAAAAGGAACCTTCTGAAATTATTTCAAAACGCACGACGTCATCATCGAGAAAATCACACCCTGTAAAACAAAAACTAAGTATCGCAAAGGCTCCAATTAAAAAGATCCTGGTCATTTTTATTCCTCTTTCGGTGAAGTAAGCAAAGGCTGTGCCCGGTCTCTTATCGACAATAGAGGCTGAAACGCATCCGAATTTCTGACGGTGAGCCTTCAAATTTCTGATTTTTAAACTGCGCTGTGAACACAACCCACAATGTGTGGAAATAAAGTCACAATTATTTCCCTACGCTTCTCAGAAATGCTTTGGTAGGAAGTTTGCAAAGCACTTTATTGTGATCTTTGAAAAAAATCCATGACATTTTTCTGAATAGTATTTAAATTCAATCTTCAGAATAAGTTGTAACCTTTGACAAAATGCAGGAAGCAGAACAAAATTACGGTCGAATGATCATCCGACGCATCAAACGCCGCATTCCAGTTTCAAATGGCTCCAAAAGGCGGTGGCTGCGGCCAGTCTTCATTTTGTTTTTCTGTTTGGCATTTGCCGGGCTCATCGTTTTTGCTAATTTCTACAACAATTGTCGCAAAGTAGTTAACGCTCATCTTCAATCGGAACGCTGGTCGTTACCTTCAACAATCTATGCCGATGCCCCCATGCTTTATGCGGGGATGCCGCTAAAACAATCGTGGCTGGTGGAATATCTCCAACGGATTAACTATCAAAAGACTGATGAAGCTCTACCGCAAACCGGGCAATATGCCGTTCTGAAAAAAGGCTTAGCGTTTCGGAAGCGCGCGTTGTTCATGAAACAGCCGCGTTTGCCTGCTGTATTGGTCAGCTTCGATAATGTTGGCGTTGCAAGCATTACAAATCTGGATTCAAAAGAAGATTTGCCAGCATTTGATTTGGAACCAGCAGCAATCAGCAGTCTATTTGGCTCTGAGTGGGAAAAACGAACACTTGTGCGTTATGGGGATCTACCGCCTCATTTGATTAAGGCAGTACTCGCAATAGAAGATCGCCGTTTTTATCAGCATTCAGGAATTGATCCTAAAGCGATTCTTCGAGCGATCGTCAACGATGTATTTGGGAAAAAGCAGCTTCAAGGTGGCAGCACAATTACGCAGCAGCTTGTGAAGAATTTCTATTTAACTCCCCAGCGAACGCTTCGGCGAAAGATCAGCGAAGCGATGATGGCGTTCATCATGGAACAAAAGCAAACAAAAAATGAAATCCTCGAAATGTACCTCAATGAAATTTATCTTGGTCAACGAGGAGCGATGAGCATCAACGGTGTTGGGGAAGCGAGCCTTCTGTTTTTTAGAAAAGATGTTCAGCACATTTCGGTTCCCGAAGCTGCTTTTCTTGCAGGTCTGATTCAGGCCCCCAATTCATATAACCCATACAAGAATCCTGCTCAAGCCCGAAGCAGACGCGATACTGTGCTTCTTGCAATGAAGAATACGGGTGCGCTAAAACCTGATGAATATGCAAAATATGTAAAGGTTCCGTTAGTTGTTCATCCTTACGATGCTCGAATTAATCTCGCACCCTACTTTGGAGATGTTGTAAAGAGTCAACTGCTTGATAAATACAAAGAAGAAACAATCTATACGCAGAATCTTCATGTTTTCACAACTCTCGATCTGGATATGCAAAGACTGGCAGAAGAAGTGCTTTTCAAGGGACTTAATGAAATCGACAAAGTCCGTTTTAAAAGAACAAAGCAAAACGTTCAAGGATGTTTGATAGCGATTGAGCCACAAACGGGTTACATCCGCGCTTTTGTTGGCGGACGTAGTTATTCCAAGAGTCAGTTTGACCGGATCAGTCAGGCTTCAAGGCAGCCTGGCAGCATCTTTAAGCCTGTTGTGTATGCAGCTGCAATGGAAAAAGCTTTCCAGCAAAAACAGTCACGCGTTTTTACACCTGCATCGATTGTAGTGGATGAGCCGTGGATCCTACATTATTCGAATCAGACCTGGGAGCCAAAAAATTATGACGGTCAATATCATGGAACTACAACTCTTAGAAATGCGCTTGCACAATCGATGAATGTCGCGACCGCGAAACTCGCGATTGATGTTGGCTTAAAAGATATAGCAGACCTTGGAAAAAAACTTGGATTTACCTCAGTCAAACCTTATCCCTCTTTAGCACTTGGCGCATTTGAAGTGAGCCCATGGCAAGTTGCAACAGCCTATACAGTTTTTGCAAATGGTGGTGTGAAAACAGAACTGCGTACTGTTCAAAGAGTGACGGGTGCGGATGGAAAAACACTAGAACGGAGTCAGATTGGTGTTGAGCGGATTCTGCATCCTCAAACGGCATACATCATCACAGACATGATGGAAACTGTAATCAGCAGTGGCACAGGCGCTCCCGTACGTAAATGGGGTTTTACAAGACCTGCGGCCGGCAAGACAGGAACGACAGATGAATATCGTGATGCGTGGTTTGTTGGTTACACACCCAATCTACTCTGTGTAGTTTGGACTGGTTATGATGACAATACACCAATTAAGATGACCGGCGCTCAAGCCGCTTTGCCGATCTGGGTTCAATTCATGAAGAAAGCACTGCAAAGTATGCCTTCGGAAGAATTCGCGAGTCCGCAAGGTGTTTCTGTAAGGATGATTGATCCACTTACCGGACAACTTGCTACCGAAGATTGTCCTTCAGCGATTCCTGAAAAATTTGTAGTTGGTACTGAGCCCTCCCAAACTTGTGAAGAACATGGTTCGCGATGGTGGGACATTTTTGGGTAACGATGAACGCTGAAAGATGAAATAGAAAGACCTATTATTGACGCTGGAGTAATTTGTGATTATTAAGGTGAAATTTGTTGTTCTTATAGTGTTCTTTCTAATTTTCGTGACCGTGACCGGTTGCGGTCCAAAAAGACTTCCTCCTGGTGAACCTACGATTGATCCTCCGCAGGAGCCTGCGCCGACGAAACCTGAGTCACCAACTCCAACGCCTGAGCCTCCACCTCCAAAACCGGAGGAGCCTCCAAAGCCAACGAAACCTCCGCTTGAAGCGCCGCAGATGAAGCCACGGCAGCCTTCAAAGGCAGACCCCGCGTCTACAAAATTAATGGAAGGAGGAGTCAAGCAACTGAATACCGGAAATTTGGAAGAGGCAGAACAGCTTTTTGAACAGGCCTTGAGAGTGAGCCCGACAAATGGCAAGCCTTATTATTATCTTGGCGTCATTGCTGCGAATCAAAAAGACTACGAACGTTCACTGGGATTCCTTCAACGAGCTGAGAACTTGCTGCACACGGATGACTTCTGGATGTCACAGGTTCTCCATCAAGAAGGCCTTGTTCTGAAGTCTATGAACCGTAAGGAAGAAGCGCGACAGAAATTTCAAGAAGCTTTGAAACGCGACCCGTCAAATCAGCACGCTGCAAAAGAATTGAAAGCTCTGGGCAAATAAAGCTGCGCTAACCCAAAGTATCCAGATTCAGAATGTAGGGCAGTGGATTTACCGGACTTTCCCCAACATGGATTTCATAATGCAGATGAGGACCTGTACTTTTCCCAGTATTTCCCACAGTTCCGATAACGTCCCAGCGTTTTACTTCCTGGCCAACTTTAACCCGTACTTCATCCATATGACCGAAAAGGGTCTTAATTTCGCCACGATGCATGATTTCAATAACGTTGCCGTAGCTACCTTTCTGACCAACGAACAAAACCTTACCGTCTGCCGGTGAAACAATCAGCGTTCCGGTTTCATTCGTAATATCGATACCCTCATGAAAGTCAGGAGCATTCGTAAAGGGATTCCGTCGAGCACCAAAATACGACGACAGAAATCCCGCAGAGGGAAGAATTGAGGGAGTAAAGGAAAGAGCAGTGTTCTGGTGATGGAAGTACTCATTCAGGACATCGAAGCTTTGTTCCAGATACTGTGCGCGTTTTTCGATCTGCAATAAACGTCCTGAGTCCGGGATACCTGAGGTTGTGGTATACATCGTAACTCCACCGATTCCCGGTTTTGGTAGCCTCTTTGTGTTTGAAACTTCAAGCGGAAGTCCCGCCATAACTTTCAGTTTATTTGACAGATCAGTGAGAAATGAAAGCTTACGGTTTAACTTCTGAGTTAACAGCTGGGATTGTTCTAAATTTGCTCGTAATTCTTGATTTTGTTGTTCAAGCAGTACATAGTTCCGAGCATCTCGATACAGCTTCACGTAATGAACCAAAACACCGATTCCAACCAAAAACAGAGCGGAAAGCGCAATGAGAGCATAAGATAAAATACGGGTTGAAATCTGACATTTACGTAGGCTGGATCTAGCGTGCGGAACTACAATTATCGTAAATCTCTGGTCCGCCATCGATAGCGTCCTCCTGACAGAATTCTTCATGTTTTACGGCAGTAGCCGTCGGCAGCGGATGGGACTTAAGTCCTCTTCTGGACGTTGCCGCCAATAGGAAATTTGTATGCTACTACTTTACCGCCGTCGTGTCAACGCAAAAGAACGCAATCCAGCGAGCCTCAGTGTAAACGGACTAGCGCGCATTCTAAACTGCCCAAAATCGGGCAAAAGCGTTTAACTATAGCCTCACTTGCCTAATCTGGCAAAAAAGAAACAAGAAAGCCTGGCCAGTCTTTTATCAATGGAACACCTTTTATCGTTTTTCTTTCTTTGAATGCAACTTCGCCAGACTCCAATGAAATCATCATCCGAAGCGCGCTTTCTCCTTTTTTTTCTTCAAAATCTGCATCAATAATCTGGCCTTCAAATACCGTAATTGTCCCGTGTTGGCCCATTCTGTTAAATTCGACGATTCCTGAACGTTTATTTGCGCGCAGATATTCCAGCAAATCAATCATCAAAGTATTGATTTGATCATCGAACGCAGCTTTACTCTCGATAGCAATCTGCCGGCGGCGCACTCGTTCGAAAACGATTCGGATCCGGGTCAGAAGGACTTCCATCGAAAATGGTTTCGCAATGAAATCATCTGCGCCAAGCCTGAGGCTTTGAACCCGGTCTGGAAGTTCTGAACGGCTCGACAAAAAAACGAAAGGAATTGTCTTCGTGGATGGGATTTGTCTCGTAAGATAGCAAAACTCCCAGCCATTCAGCTCAGGCATGTTGATATCTGAAATGATGAGCCGTGGGGTGTGCTGCATGCTCAGTAACAATCCTTTCTCGCCATTCTCAGCCCTGAGCACTTCGTATTCGGACGAAAGCTCTGTATGCAGCAAATTCAACATTGCCGGATCATCATCGACAATCAGGATTTTTTCTTTCATAACTTCAAGGAGAATCCAGAATCAGATTTTACTACCTGACCATACGGCTGATCGGGATCGTGTACGAAAAACAGAAGCCAGCCTTCCTCTGATGCTTTTTCCAAATACTCCCTCTTTTTTTCAAGCGTCTCTAATGGATTTATGTCAAAAGCCATGATGTAAGGCAATGAAAGATGCGCATGACTTGGTAGTAAATCGCCTAAAAAAAATGCAGTTCGCGAATCAGATTCCAGCAGAACACACTGATGATGCGGAACATGTCCACCGGAATGGAGTACGCGCACGCCCGGCAATACTGTTGTGTCACCATCGGCAAAATCAAACAATCCCAGTTTCTCAAGAGCTACATAATCTTCGATCCGATAACTCCCGCGGGTTCGTTCATTCAAGTGCGTCGCAAAATCATATTCGCCACGCTGTACCACATAACGTGCATTAGGGAAGGCAGGGATCCATTCATCTTTCCGCCGCTCTGTATTTCCTCCAGCATGATCCCAATGAAGATGTGAATTGATCACCACAGCAATATCAGAATGTGTTATGCCAACCTCATTAAGCTGCGCAGCTAATCCTGGTTGAGGCTCGACTGCATAGATGTTGTTCTTTTTGTCGTCAAATTTGTCCCCGATGCCCGTATCAATTAAGATCCATTTGCCTGCCGCTTCAACCAGAAGCGGCCGCACAGCAAGCCGGATCCGATTGAATTCGTCGGCCGAGTAAAAACGTTTCCACAAAGTTTTGGGCACAACGCCAAAGATTGATCCGCCATCCAATTTGAAGTGACTATCCAGTAACGGATATAAAGCGAACTTTCCTAGCTTGATCGGCTGAATCATTTCGGAACTTATTAAACCGCAGAGATGCGAAGCAGAGCAATAGTTTCGAAGTGGTAGGTCTGAGCGAATAAATCAAGCAGGACAAGGCGTTTTATTTCATACACGGAACTTAACTGCTTCAAGTCACGTGCAAAAGACGTTGGATCGCAGGAAACATACGTGACCTGTCTCGGTCTATTTTTGAGCAATTGTGCGATGACATTCTTCTGTAACCCGGCGCGAGGCGGATCCACAAGAACTGCGGTCACATCATTTGGAATTTTGTAATCCTCAGCTCGCGCTTGTATCCATTCGATGTTTCTTTCTTTGTGGTGGGCTTTCGCAAACTCAATGGCTTTCTGATTTTCTTCGCTCGCATAAATTTTTTGAACATGATGCGCAATGACAACTGTAAAAAAACCTGCACCACAATAGAATTCTGCAACGACTGCAGATGGATTATTTTCAAAATGACTTTCAACCTCTTGAATCATCGCTTTCCATAGCCCTGGATTTATTTGCAGGAAAATATCGGGCTGCATTGGAAATTGCGAATCACGAAACTTCAACATCAAACTTGTTTGAGCAACATCATCTGCACCAAAGACGCGTGTGACATTTGAGAATCGTTCACGCAACACGGATGGAAGTTTCGAGTTGAAATAAGCGGCGGTCTCTCCGATCTCATTTTCGTACAACTCAATCTCACTTAAATTTTGAACAGGTGTCGTCGCAAGCTCGTTTCGTAAAGCAATCATGAGCTGACTTAAACCCGGAGTCAGACATAAACATTTCTGAATATCCACAATCCGGTTTGAACCGGTTTCATAAAAGCCGAGTTCCCGCTTACGTGCACTGTATTTAAGTTGTGCTCGATGCCTGTAATGAAATGGGCTTCCTGGAACCACCTGAGGCTCTGGAAAACTGATCTGGTTGCGATTCAGAGTTTCTTTCAGAACACTTACTTTCGTTTGAATCTGATGTTCATAAGTAGCATGACTGATCTGGCATCCACCGCATCGGCCAAAATAAGCGCAATCAGGTGCGATCCTTGATGCCGAAGGCTCCACTACCTCAATGACTTCACCTTCGAGGTAGTCGCGATGCCTTTTTGTGATGTGGATCCGGACTTTTTCACCAGGTAATGTGAATGGAACGAAAACAACTTGACCATTTAAGCGGGCAAGGCCTTTGCCGCCATAGACCATTTTTTCGATAGTGACTACAGATTCTTCCAAGGGTTTTGTAACGCCGGCATTGTGCCGGCTCCTGAGTTTATCGCCGGCCTTTTACGATTAAATCCGCCAGCAATCCTAGAATCGCAGTTTGAAGTGCCGCAAACAATACAATTGTTGCAGCAGTTGTTATGTTTTGAAAAACATAAATTTCCCATGCGGAAAACAGGACGCCGATTAAAAAAAGAATGAGGGCAACAGGCATGAAAATACGCAATGGATCAAAATACATGATTGTTCGTAACACAAGCAGGAAAAAGTTATATGTATCCCGAAACGGACGAATCTTCGAATGCCCTTGACGTTTGTAATAGTTGACCGGTACATATTTGACGGCCTGATCGCTGCTCAAAAGAGCAAGTGTCATCGTCGTAGTTAAGGAAAAACCGGCCGGATAAATATTTGCGAATCGCAAAAACGAAGACTTTCGAAATAGGCGGAATCCAGAATTTAAATCAGGAATATGAGCTTCAACCATGAAATTAGCGAGTTTATTCAACATCCATTTTGCAGGCTTTCTTATTGCAGGAATGTTGACATCTTCACCGGTTCTAGAACCAACGACCATGTCATATTGATCAAAATCCTGAAGAAGTTTTGGAATTTCAGAAACAGGATACGTGCCGTCAGCATCTGTAATCAGAATCCATGGATGTTTTGCGGCCAGAACTCCAGTCTTTATGCTGGCTCCATAACCTCTATTTTCCGGATGTTGCAAAACTTTGATCGATTTTCCGGAAACCGTCTGCAAGGTCTGATCTGTTGAGCCGTCATCTACAACAATAATTTCGAAATCGAGATTTTGTTCGTGGCAGACTTTTTGGATTTCTTCGACAACTCCTGCTATGGCTTTTTCCTCGTTATATGCAGGAATTACGATCGAGACTCCCGGGAAATCTGTTCGGGTCAAAGTAGGCATCATAAATGCGTTATTATAACAGTTCAGGTTATTTATCGTCATGGAACTTAGTGTTGGAATCTCAGGCGCGAGCGGAGCCCCTTATGCAGTTCGACTGCTTCAAGTACTCGATGAACTTCCGCAAGTCGAAAAAGTTCATCTGGTAATTTCTACGAATGGCTTCATTCTTCTAAAGCAAGAGATGTCGATTTCTGTTTCTGCACAGAATTTCAATATTTCAAAGATTCTGGGGAGAGAAAGCTCAAAATTCAGTTTTTACGATAATTTTAATTTTTACTCACCTATCGCAAGCGGAAGTTATCCTACTTCGGGAATGATCGTTGTGCCTTGCAGCACTGGCAGCCTTGGAAATATTGCTGCAGGAACTTCTAACAACTTAATTCAACGGGGTGCCGAAGTTGCTTTAAAAGAAAGACACAAATTGATTCTTGTCATTCGAGAAGCGCCTTTGTCTTTAATCCATCTTAAAAATTGTTTGCGAATTACCCAGGCGGGTGGAGTGATCCTTCCGGCGGCCCCAGGGTTTTATCATCGTCCTGCTCAAATCGCTGATTTGATCGATTTTGTCGTTGCAAGAATCCTGGATCAGTTTGGCCTGGAACACAACATCAGCAAACGTTGGGGCAAAGAGTAACTTCTAAAAAGATGATTTCAAAACTCGCGTTAACGTTCCGGATGATCAAGATAGAGCATTCCATTTTTGCTCTGCCGTTTGCGCTCATCAGCGCGCTTGTTGCTTCAAACGGCCTACCGAAACCTTCACAGGTTTTGTGGATTCTTGTAGCGATGGTTGCTGCGCGTTCCTGTGCAATGGCTTTTAATAGACTCGTAGATCGAAAGTACGACAGCTTGAATCCGCGAACGCAAAAGTGGCCGCTTGCAGCCGGACTCCTTTCTGTACCTTTCGTTGCTATTTTTGTTTGTGTTTGTTCAGCAATTTTTATCTATGCTGCATATCGATTAAATCCATTCGCTTTTGCCTTATCACCGCTGGCGCTTGTTATCATTTTTGGGTATTCATTTACAAAAAGATTCACGGCTCTCAGCCACTGGTTCATCGGTCTCGCCCTTGCAATTGCACCTTCAGGAGCATGGATTGCAATTAAAGGGACGCTGGATCGCGAACCGGTGATTTTAAGTTTTGCAATTTTGTTTTGGGTTGCCGGGTTTGATCTGATTTATTCCTGCCAGGATGCAGAATTCGATCGGACTCATCAATTGCATTCAGTGCCTTCCCGCTTTGGAATACCAACAGCTCTTATGATTTCGCGTATTTGTCATGTAATGACAATCCTATTACTCATCGGTTTTGGAGCTGCGGCTCAACTCGGCTGGCTGTACTACCTTGGAGTCGGATTTGTTGGGGCGCTTCTGGTTTATGAACATACTCTCGTAAGCGCAGCGGATCTAAGTCGTGTTAATGAGGCATTTTTCACAATTAATGGTGCTGTAGGGGTACTTCTGCTCTTTTTTGCCAGTTTAGACCTCTATTTTTAGGTTTTGTTGGACTGCCAGCGCGCGTGGTTTTATAATTAGCAATTTATGATTGCAGAAGCATACATCCAGAAAACCGAACTCTCAGATATTGCCGAAAAAGTCTATTCCGGAAAACGTCTAAATCGTGAAGATGGAATCAGGCTTTACCATTCGAACGAATTACTCGCAATTGGTTCACTTGCCAATTATGTCCGCGAAAAACTTCACGGAAATAAAGCATTTTTTAATGTGAATCGCCACATTGAGCCGACAAATGTTTGCGTTTTGAAGTGCGGGCTTTGTGCCTTTGCGAAGAATGTTCGTTCCAAAGAAGCCTATACCATGTCACTTGATGAAATTTATCGCAGGGCTGAAGAAGGAGCACAGGAAGGCGCAACAGAGTTTCACATTGTAGGCGGTTTGCATCCGGATCTGCCATTTCAGTTTTATCTGGATATGCTGAAAGGCCTCAAAGAGAGGCTTCCGCAAATTCACTTAAAGGCATTCACCGCTGTTGAAGTCGATTTTTTTGCGAAGCTTGAAAAAATAAGCATTGAGGAAACTTTACGTCAGCTGGTTGAAGCGGGACTTGACAGCATGCCAGGAGGCGGAGCTGAAATTTTTGCGGAACGTCCACGCAATCTGGTTGCGAAAGGAAAAATTTCGGGCCAGGAATGGCTCGATGTCGTGCGCGTTGCACATCGAATGGGGATTCACTCCAATGCAACGATGCTGTATGGACATGTTGAAACATTTGAAGAGCGTGTTGATCATTTAATCTCATTGCGCGAACTGCAAGATGAAACACGCGGTTTTAAGACTTTCATTCCCCTTGCATTTCATTCAGCGAATACTCCGTTGGAGTATCTTCCAGAAACAACAGGCTTTGATGATTTGAAAAATATTGCAATCTCCAGACTTTTGCTGGATAACTTTCCGCATATTAAGTCGTACTGGATCATGGTCGGACCAAAAATCGCGCAGATGGCTCTCCGTTTTGGTGCTGATGATATTGATGGCACAGTTGCTGAAGAACGGATTACGCATGCGGCTGGTGCAAAAACACCACAAGCAATCACTCGATCTGATTTGATCCGCATGATCAAAGAAGCAGGCTGTGAACCTGTTGAACGTGATACGCTTTACCGCAACTTACAATCGGTAAGCTAACCTCCTAAAAAAGCAATGAAAAAAATCGGTGTGGTTGGTGCCGGGACCATGGGTTCCGGAATTATTCAGACCTTTGCAGAAAAAGGATTTGAAGTCCTCGCCTTCGAAAGCTTTGTGCCTGCGCGAGAAAATGCGATCACTAAAATTGCCAAGTTAATTCAAAAACGGGTTGAGAAAAAACAGCTAACACAGGATGAAGCTCAGCATTCCATCAGTCGTATCCGATGGACTGAATCTTTGAATGAACTGGCTGAAGCAGAATTTGTAGTCGAAGCAATCATCGAGGATTTCGATGGTAAGGCTTTGATTTTCAGGGATCTGGATAAGATCACAGCAGCTTCAACCATTTTGGCATCCAATACTTCATCGATTTCAATTACAAAAATCGCAGCGGTTACAGGCAGACCGGAAAAATGCATCGGTATGCATTTCATGAATCCGGTGCCATTGATGCCGCTTGTTGAAGTGATTCGTGGGCATCAAACGAGCAATGAAACGTATTCGATCACGGAATCGCTGGCTCGCGAACTTGGTAAGAGCCCGGTTGAGGTCAATGATTATCCGGGGTTTGTATCGAATCGAGTGTTGATGCCGATGATTAATGAAGCAATTTTTGCACTTTGGGAAGGCGTTGGAACTCGCGAATCCATCGATCAGGTCATGAAGCTTGGGATGAATCATCCGATGGGACCGCTGGAACTTGCGGATTTTATCGGTCTGGATGTTTGTCTGGCCATCATGAACGTATTGTATGAAGGCTTTTCGGATTCGAAATATAGACCTTGTCCGTTGTTGAAGAAGATGGTGGATGCAGGCCATCTTGGCCGTAAATCAAAACGCGGCTTCTACGAATATTAGACTCTTTGCGTCTCAGCGGTGAGATCCTTCAGCAAAACGCTTTTTGACATCGATTCATGACACAACGAAAAGTCGTATCGTACCGGATCATCCGGATCAAATTTCCGTAACACATCAGTAATGGCTTCCGCTTTTTTCCAACTTAAAGAACGAGTAGAAATCCACCGCAGATTGAAAGCAACACGGCCGATGTGGGTATCAAGAGGCATGACCAAATGAGCGGGGGACACTTTTTCCCACAGTCCTAGATCCAATCCATCGCGGCGTACCATCCAACGCAGAAATAGGTTCAATCGTTTACAAGGGCTGCCTGAAGCAGGATCAGGAATCAGAAATGAATGCGACTCTCCTGATATTTCCCGCAGCCTGGATGTAAATCCTGATGCCGCAATTTGTATAGTACTACAGTTATAGTACGGTAGAAATACTTCATACAGTGAACCATGATTACGATAAACAAGCGAAAGCATTCGAAGCAACGATAAGATCTCGTCCTGTTTGTGAAGTCTGTAATAGAGCTTCTGTTTTTTCAGCTTATCCAGCCCATCCCGGCGCTTCAAAAATGCAGCAGGCGCATCGCCCATACCAGCGAGTAGCCGTTGTACAAAATTGCAAAGGCTTGTCACATTTCCATAAGCAAAGGTTGCTGCCAAAAATGCAGCAAGTTCCTGATCATGGAATGAGCGATAACGATGAGGAAAGAGCAAAGGATCGCGCCGTTGTTCGAAAAAAGTTTGCGGACTTCCCATGTACGCCTCTCTGTATTCGTTATACAGAGAATCAAGCGTAGTCTTAAGGAGCATTCGTTTCGACGAGTTCATATTTTGCGGCGCCCCAAATGGCACTCATTGTTACAAGAACGATTCCTTTCTCTCGCGCAAAATAATATTGGCCGCCTGAATCGGCACATCCAATGCAATCCTGAAATAGAACAACATCGGTAAACTTTCCTGACTCAATCTCTACTGGAGTTGCTGGATCATTCTTTTTCATTTCTGCTTGTTCGATGCCGTTTCCAATCAATCGAATTTCAGTTTTGCCGTCATACACATAAATACTTCCATCATGCCAGCTTACCCAGACTTCTCCGGATGGAACACTTCGTACCAGGAAAAACCAGGTGGAAAAACGGAAATAGCGTTTGCCATTGATTTCTTTCTCTTCACCAATTCTTATTTCGACGTCTACTGGCTGCCGTGGCATTCCGCTATAGCGGTACTTCCAATACAAACCTGTCTTCAAGGGAAAGTATTCTTTAGGCAATCCTGAATTTTCTGCTTGCATACGCGCTCCTGCGCACGCGATAGGGAATAGTAAAAGTATCACAAATATTCTGGCGGGAAATTTCATGAATGTTCCATCAAGACTTGAACATGTGCTGCGCCTGCATTAGCAAGAGCGTCATAATCATAGCCACCTTCAAGAATTGAAAAAACTCTCTGATGTCCGAATTTCTTAGCGAATTTAAACATCAAGCGCGTCATTTCAGCATAATTTTCATTTTTCAATTCTAAGTTTCCAAGCGGATCATTTTCGTGTGCATCAAATCCGCAAGAAATCAGAATAAATTCAGGCTCGAATTTCTCAGCTCGCTCAAGTGCAGCCTGGAAAAATTCCATATATCGTGATGGCTTATCGATCGGTAAATTGATTTTCGTTCCTTCAGCTGTTCCGGTGCCGCTTTCCTGTTCCCAGCCTGTTCCGGGATAGTGATATTTTCGATGCAACGAAATATAGATGACAGCGGGATCACTCCAAAAAATATCCTGAGTGCCATTTCCATGATGCACATCCCAATCCATAATGAGTACCCGTTTTAATTTATGATGTTGGATCAGCCATCTTGCAGCAATGGCGATGTTGTTAAAAAGACAAAATCCCATAGCTCGGTCCGGTGTTGCATGATGACCTGGAGGCCGAACCACTGCAAATGCGTTTGAGAATTCCTTTGCAATAATTCCATCAACAGCACGAACCGCTGCGCCTGCTGCAACCATTGCGGCATCAAATGATTCCGAAGAAACATGAGTATCCGGATCGATTTGATACGAGCCTCGAAGGGATGCGGCTCGAATAAATTCTAAGTGTTTGCGTGTATGGCAAAGCAGAATTTGATCTTCAGAAGCGGCTGACGGGTTAATGTGAACGAGGCGTTCCCACAAACCTGTTTTTTTTAGTCCACTTAGAATGGCCTGCAACCGCTGAGGATTTTCAGGATGTTGGATTCCGGCATTGTGTTTGAGATAGATATCGTCGAATAGTAATGCTGTAGACATACTGTTATTTTACCGCTAATTGTAGGGGCGGGTCTAAGACCCGCCCGTTGTTGTTTGTTTCACCTAAAATGCGGGCGGCTCTTAGAGCCGCCCCTACAAACAATTCTGTGTTGGCAATGAATGAAGGTAACTGTGCGTTTACTGCAACGGAGTCCATTTCTATACTGGCTCTTGATGTTTCGGAGGCAGTATGAGTATTCGGATTGGAATTAACGGTTTTGGACGGATCGGGCGCAGCATTTTACGTGCATCGCTTAACGAAAGTGATTTTGATTTTGTCGCAATCAATGATGTTACAGACGCCAAAACTCTGGCGCATCTTTTTAAATATGATTCGGTCCATGGAAGTTTGAATATCGATATCATAGCGACAAGCAAGGCTATCCAAATCGGCAGTAATCAAGTTCAGATTTTCACTGAAAAAGATCCGGCAAACATTCCATGGGACGATTTGAAAGTAGATCTGGTTATCGAAAGCACCGGTCACTTCACGAACAGCAGAGACGTAATGAAGCATCTTGAGGGTGGCGCAAAAAAAGTTATTGTTACTGCTCCGGCCAAGGGAGCCGATGTCACGATTTGTTTGGGAGTGAACCAGGAGTTATATGATCCTTCAAAGCATCACATTATTTCGAATAGTTCTTGCACTACAAACTCTCTTGCGACAATTGCGAAAGTTTTGAATGATCATTTTGGAATTCTTCACGGATTCATGACAACCGTGCATTCTTATACAAACGATCAACGACTCCTTGACTTGCCACATACTGATTTGCGTCGTGCAAGAGCGGCCACGCTGTCGATGGTGCCAACAACCACGGGGGCGATCCTGGGTGTAGGAGAGGTTTTGCCTGAATTACGTGGAAAACTTGATGGCATTTCGGTGCGTGTTCCAACGCCAAACGTATCTTTAACAGATGTCGTTGTTCAACTGAATCACAGTACAACGGCTCAGGAAATTAATTCTGCGTTTCAGAATGCGGCAGCAACGGAGATGAAAGGTATACTGTCGTATACGGAAGAACCACTGGTTTCCATTGATTATCGTGGAAATCCGTATTCATCCGTAATCGATGGTCCATATACGGCCGTTCTGAATGGAACGCTGGCGAAAGTGCTTGCATGGTATGACAATGAATGGGGATATTCCTGCCGTGTAAAAGATTTAATAAAATTGGTGGCAAATCATTATGAACAAATTAACGATTCAAGATCTCGATATAAACAACAAGCGTGTCTTCATTCGGGTTGACTTCAATGTTCCATTAAATGACCGCAATGAAATCGAAGACGATACAAGAATCCGCGCCGCAGTTCCCACGATTCAATTTGCCATAAAGCAAGGTGGAAAAGTCATTCTTGGGTCACACCTTGGAAGACCCAAAGACAAGCCTGAAGAAAAATACAGCTTGAAGCCTGTAGTAAAACGGTTGAGCGAACTTCTTGGAAAGCAAATCAAATTTGCGTCAGATATTGTTGGACCGGAAGCGCAAGGAGCCTCTTCCAATCTTCAGCAAGGTGAAGTTCTTTTGTTGGAGAATTTGAGATTTCATCCAGGCGAGAAGAAAGGTGATCCAGAATTCGCAAAAGCACTTGCCAGTCTTGCAGAACGTTATTGCAGTGATGCTTTTGGAACTGCTCACCGCGCGGATGCTTCTGTAGTCGCAATGGCTCAACACTTTGAAAAACGTGCTGCCGGCTTCTTGATTGAAAAAGAACTGAAGTATTTGGGAAAACTTTTGAAGAATCCCGATAAGCCTTATGTTGCAGTTCTTGGCGGTGCAAAAATCAGCGATAAGATCGAAGTCATTCAATCACTGCTTTCAAAAGTGGATCGTCTTTTGATTGGCGGCGCAATGGCATATACATTTTTGAAAGCTCAAGGCGTTGATATTGGAAAGTCGTTGTGTGAAGAAGATAAACTTGGACTTGCAACTGAGCTCTATAGTTCCGGAGAAATCATGTTGCCGCAAGATCACGTGCTGGCGCCAGAACCGAAAGAGGGTATGACTACACGAATTGTTGCAACAGGAAATGATTTTGGAGGCTGGATGGGTCTGGATATTGGTCCTGTGACTCGCGAGACTTACTCCAAGGAATTACAAAATGCGAAGACCGTTTTGTGGAACGGTCCGATGGGCCTTTTTGAGGTTGGCGCATTTGCTGGCTGGAACCAATGCAATTGCAATCACACTTGCTTCACTTTCTGGCAAAGCAACAACCGTGATTGGTGGCGGCGATTCAGTATCTGCTGTTGAAAAAGCCGGAGTCGCAGATAAGATGACTCATATCTCAACGGGCGGCGGCGCAAGTTTAGAATTTCTTGCTGGGAAAGAGCTTCCTGGTATTGCAGTGTTAACGGATAAATAAATGAGAAATAAATTTATAGCCGGCAACTGGAAAATGAATTGTAACATTCAACAGACGCGTGATCTGATCAACGCTCTCTTGGATGCAACTGCATCAATATCAAAAACTACGATGATGATTGCTCCACCTTTCACAGTTTTAAATGTAGCTGCTGAGATGTTGAAAGAGAAAAAGATTGAGCTTGGTGCGCAAAATTGTTTTTGGGAAGATCAGGGCGCATATACAGGTGAAATTTCTGCCGGAATGTTGAACGACATGGGATGCCGCTATGTTATTTTAGGGCACTCTGAGCGCCGTCAGTACTTTAAGGAAACTGATGAAGATGTGAACCGCAAGATTACAGCTACTTTACGTCATAATCTTTTTCCAATTGTCTGTGTTGGAGAGACATTGCAGCAACGTGAAGGGGGAATGGCCCTACAAATTGTTGAGCAGCAGATAAAACAGAGTCTGCATGGTTTTACTCTGGATCAGGCTTTGAAATTTACGATTGCTTATGAGCCAGTATGGGCAATCGGTACTGGAAAAGCTGCAACTCCTCACGATGCAGTAGAAGTCCATACAATGATTCGAAACACGCTGGCAACTTTGTTTGACGCAAACACGGCTCAGGCAATCCGGATTCAATATGGTGGAAGCGTAAATGCAGAAAACATAGATAGTTTTATCCGCGAAGAGGAAATTGATGGCGCGCTCGTTGGCGGAGCAAGTCTAAAAGCCGATCCGTTTGCAAAGATTATTCTGACTGCTGAAAAGTATAGTTAATGAAGAAAGTTCTGCTGTTTTTTCTTTGCGCAGTGTTCATTCTGCAATCGCTTCATGCTAAAGAGAGAAATTCTGATTCAGCGGAAGCATTTTTGAAAGCCGCCACAGAAGGGGATATCTCCGAAATTCAAACACTTCTAAAAAGCGGAGTTGATGTGAATGTCCGCCATCCAATGACCGCATGGACCGCACTCATGGCCGGTGCATACTATGGGCATGCTGAAATGGTACGTCTGTTGATTGAAGCAAATGCAGATGTGAATGCAAAGGATAAAAATCACGGGACGGCACTTTTAAAGGCTGTCACATTAGGTCCTTATGAGCATCTGCAAAAGCATTTGAAGAGGAAGGCGGAAATAGTTCGAGCTCTGTTAAAAGCAGGCGCAGATCCTCAGTATCGCGATCCTGTTGCAGGTCCAGCTTGGGAAATTGCAATGATCAATGGTCATGCTGAATTGGTGCAAGCGTTTGAAGAAGCAGGTGTGAAAGGGATCAAAGAAACCCGCATGATTCTATCGGCTGCTTCAGGTGATGCATGGATGGTTAAAAGGATGTTAGAAGATAAAGCCGATGTGAATTATGTTGATGGCGATGGATGGAGCGCACTCAGTGAGGCTTCTCTTGCGGGCAATTTAGAAATCATAAAACTGTTAATTGACTCAGGCGCTAACGTAAACTTAAAACATCAAAAAGGTTGGACATGTCTGATGATTGCAGCCCAAAACAATCGGGAGGATGTTGTCCGCTTTCTGTTAAAGTCAGGTGCTGACCCGGCGATTCGAAGCGATGATGGCTCCACAGCTGCTTTTATTGCTGAAAAAGAAGGCAACCTGGTGATTGCTCAACTTCTGAAATAGACTTTGCTCCTTTGCGGTTAAAAAATCATGCACCCTTCAACTGAATATCAATCCCGTCTTCAAAATTGGGGAACTGTTCTGAATCGTTATAAATTTCAAGAACGACTTTTTTCAATTGCAAGATTGATTGTTTTTATCTCAGGTGTAATTTTGTTCGGATTATCTGCCGGCGCATCGCTTTTTTCGGCAGTATGGCTGCTGTTGCCCGCAATTCTGTTTTTTGTCCTTGTTGTTAAACACGATCGTATTTTGCGGCTTCGTGATCAGGCTTCGCTAGCGATTAAGTTTTATGAACGTGGATTGAGCCGGATTGAAGATACGTGGATGGAACGAGATGATCCCGTTTACGATGTAAAGGTGAATTCAAATCATCTGTATGCATGGGACCTGGATTTATTTGGTGCGAAATCTTTATTTCAGCTTCTTTGCACTGCAAGAACACTTTCAGGAATTGATACTCTTGCGCAATGGCTTTTAACGGCGGCATCTAGAGACGTTGTGCGGGATCGTCAAGAAGCAGTTAGTGAATTGCGGGATCGTGTTATCCTCCGCGAAGATCTGGCAATCGTTGAAGTAGGGGCAAGTCTAAGACCCGCCCGCCAGGCGACTTCTATCGATTTCGTTATTCGATGGGCAGAGCAAACTTTATCGAGATTGCCGCAAGCCGGCGCAAAAATCGGTCTGGGTCTTACAATTCTGACTCTCGTTTCACTCATAGCGTGGATTGCTTTCAAAACGGGACCTCTCTTTTTCATTCTTGCGATTTTTGCGGAAGCTATTTTTGCTTCCATCTTCCGGAAAAGAATTAAGGAATCATTAATTGGGCTGGAACGGGCAGGGAAGGAATTACGATTGTTGTCTGGAATTCTCGCGCGGATTGAAAAAGAATCCTTCGAATCAAAATTACTCCGAAATTGGAGGGCCAAGGTATCAGCGGAAGGGGAATTGCCATCCCGCCGGATCGGTCGATTGAATCGCCTGATTGAATTTTATGATTGGGGACGCAATCCATATTTCGCCACCTTCGCAGGTCTTTTGTTGTGGCGGACACAGATTGGCTTCGCCGTGGACGAATGGCGGCGTATGAATGGACATCTTGTTCGCAGCTGGATCGATTCAATCGGTGAAATGGAAGCACTCTTGTCGATTTCTTGCTATTCCTACGAACATCCCGAAGACCCATTTCCTGAAATTACCGAAGAAACACCTGTGCTGAAAGTCGAAGAAGCAGGACATCCATTATTACCGCGAAATCGCTGCGTCCGAAACGATTTTTCCTTAGGCAATACTTCATCAATCCTAATTCTGAGCGGCTCAAATATGTCAGGTAAAAGTACGTTTTTGCGAACAATTGGAACGAATGTAGTACTTGCTCTTGCAGGAGCTCCCATACGCGGACGATCGATGAGCGTCTCCCATTTGGCCCTGGGAACTTCAATTCGCATTCAGGATTCAATTCAAAGTGGTTATTCAAAATTTTATGCAGAGATTATGCGGATCAAACAAATTATGGATCTTGCAAATGGACCGATTCCCGTTTTGTATCTGCTTGATGAAATTCTGCATGGAACAAATTCGGCGGATCGATTGATTGGTTCTGAAGCAATTGTGCGCGGCTTGCAGAAAAAAAATGCAATTGGAATTGTAACAACACATGATCTTGCACTTTCTAAAATCGTTGATGATCTTGGTTCATCGGCCTCGAATATGCATTTTGAAGATCATATTGAAGACGGGAAAATTGCATTCGATTACAAATTGAAGCCAGGTGTTATACAACGAAGCAATGCTCTTGCGTTAATGCGATCAGTCGGCCTTGACGTTTAATTAGTTCTGCGGGCATTCCGGTACGGGCCGCTCTGAGGTCCAAATTTTAGTGCGACCAGTGTCGCTCTAGAGTTTTTGTAAGGACTTATCGTGTGCTTTTGATAAAAGCAACAGTGAAACGATCGAACCTGCAAGACAAAGCGCCATATCCTTTTGAGTGTCCCATGGATCGCCCTGTGCACCGAGAAACGCATCAGCCGCCTCCCCGGTCGTAATAGCAACCCACCATTCAATCAGTTCATAAAATGCACTGAATGCGAGAGGGATACAAACAGAAAGAAAGAAAAGCCATTTGCGGCTATTCAACTTCATTGAACGGATTAAAATTTCGCGCGTAATGATCGCCGGAATAAAACCCTGCGCAAAATGGCCGACACCATCATAGGAATTACGTGCGGTGCCAAGCAGATCACGAATTTTGTCAAATAGTGGAACTTCAGCGTATGTGTAATGTCCGCCTACCATTAAGATGATCGAGTGGATCAGTATTAAGACATAACTGAGCATGCTGAATTCAAAACGCTTAAATGTGGCCAGCAACAAGATTAAGGCAAGAACAGCAGGAATGACTTCCAGAAACCAGATGAAATAACCTTTTGGATTAATTCCGGACCAGATCAATACAGCGAAAAATATGCAAAGAAGAATTAGGTAAGTTTTTTGACGGGTCATCTTTTGTTGATTACGAAGTTAGAAACTTCATTGCTGCATCAACATCAACAGGACTTCCAATCACAAGCGGTGTTCGTTGATGCAATTCAGTAGGCTCGACATCGAGAATTGATTTGGCGCCATTTGTCGCTTTTCCACCCGCTTGCTCTATAACCATCGCAAGAGGGGCAGCTTCGTAAAGCAACCGCAACTTTCCTGCGGGCTTTTTAACGGAACCCGGATAAAGAAAAATTCCGCCGTATAAAAGAGTACGATGGACATCGGCTACAAGTGAGCCGATATAGCGTAATCCATAAGGCCGGCCCGTATCCGGATCACTTTCTTTTATGTAGTTGATGTATTTTTTTGTGCCGTCAGTCCACGAATGATAGTTTCCCTCATTCGCACTGTAATATTTACCGTTTTCTGGGATACGAATATTTTCATGAGACAAAAGAAATTCGCCGCAGCTTGGATCATAGGTAAATCCATGAACACCATTTCCTGCCGTATACACAAACATTGTGCTTGATCCATACAAAATGTATCCCGCGCATACTTGTTTGCGTCCTATTTGGAGGCAATCTTCCAGCCGTCCAGGACCTGCAGGACTGATGCGTCTGTGTACTGAGAAAATTGTTCCGATCGTTACATTTGCATCGATGTTGCTGGAACCATCGAGTGGGTCGAACAAGAATGCATACTTGCCAAAGGGATAACCACTGGGTGTTGGAATGATGTTATGTTCTTCTTCTGAGGCGAGTACACAAACCTGGCCGCTTCTACCGAGAATTTCATACAAGACTCGATTGGCATAATCATCAAGTTTTGTGACACGTTCGCCATGTACATTTTCGCTGCCTGTCAATCCAAGGATATTCACAAGTCCGGCTTTACGGACATCACGCGCGATGAGTTTTGCAGCAAGAGCGATTTCATTTAAGAGACTGGAAAATTCGCCTCGCGCCTCAGGAAATTTTTTCTGCTGCTCCATTATGTGGCGCGAAATACTCATTACTTCATGCGGAATCATCGCTTGACCCCCTGTTGCTAAATTCATCGTTATTATACTCGTACTCGTGCTCTTAGTCGTAATCGTGATCTATTCGCTCTTCGATCAAGATCACGAGCACGATCACGAGTATGAGTATTACTGATATAATTATGTTCTATGGCAGAGAAATCCGTCACTCAAAAACCTTCAACAGGGAACACAGACCCAAACTCTTTCTCCAAGGATGAAATCGACCAGCTCTCGGATTTGATTACCGATGACGTGGCCAAAAGCTACAACGGCGAGGATACGGGCTCATTTCACTCATCCAAAGAGGATGACACCGGCGAATTTGAACCTATCAAGGATACCGACTGACATTTCCTTCTAAGGTTCGGGACTAAATGATGCAGGATTATCAATGGATCACTTTTGATTGTTACGGAACTCTGATCGATTGGGAACATGGAATCACTGCAGCCTTTGAACGCACGGCAAAATTAACCGGAAACGCTTTCGATCCTGCCAAAATTCTTGCACTTTATCAGAAATACGAATCCGAAGAGGAATTCACATACAGACGTTATCGGGAAATTCTGAATCGCGTCGCCCGTCGAATTTGTATCGATCTCGGTTATAAAACATCAGATTATTCCTTCCTTTCCGAAACTCTCGGACGATGGCGCCCATTTGCAGATACGAATTTAGCTCTCGAAAGATTAGCACGTACCTACAAGCTCGGAATTCTTTCAAATATCGACCAAGATCTTCTCAGTGAAACGCGCAAACACTTTACGGTTCCATTTCAGTTGATTGTTACCGCTGACATGGTTGCATCCTACAAGCCAGAACAAAAGCATTTCCTGGAAGCGCGGAAAAAGATCAAAGATGCCAAGTGGATTCACGCGGCGCAAAGTTATCATCACGACGTTGTTCCGTGTAACCGTTTAGGAATTGATGTCGCCTGGATTAATAGAAAACAGGAAAATCCTCGAGACCCTAATATTCGCCTGGCTTTTAATCGTCCTACTCTTGCCAGTTTTGCTGACTGGATGGAAGGCTTTGATTAGTTCGAGTACAATAAAAGGAGAGGTGTGCTGATGGCATGTGTATTTTGCAAGAAAGACCATCCTTTTGATCGTGATGCAGCTTTTCAAATCTTGCGAAAGACTCCCGATACGTTGCGTGAACTTCTCGATGGAGTTGATTTCGAAACGATATCAAAAAAGCCATCAGACTCAGATTGGTCGCCACGTCAAATTTTAATTCATTTAATCGATACCGAATTTGCATACGGTTTTCGTTATCGTGTCATCATGGCTGAAAAAGATCCAACCTTAACGCCATTTGATCAAAATGCCTGGGTAGATCACTTTACCTATGGCGATCAGGATGCTACGCAGCTCATTCGCGCATTTACACCGCTGCGGCGGGTTAATCTGGAACTGCTTCAAACTGTAGAACCGTCACTCTTTGAACGGAAGGGTAAACATCCTGAGTACGGTTTGATTACAGTCGCGCAAATAATTCCGCATCTTGCCGCTCACGATCTCAGCCATTTGCAGCAAATTCGGGCTCGCGTTCCTGCCGTGTGATAAGCCCCGACGCAAATTCTTCGTCTAAATCAACAGGTATCTATTTGATTTTCCAGAATATTATAAAATGAAGAAAGGAGCACAGAATGATCCACGAAATCCCGAAAGATGAATTGTCAACGCTGATTCGTGATTGGTATTACGCTGCATCGGAAGGTCGTAAGGATCAATTCCTTGCATTTCTTGCTCAGGACAGTCGTGCCGTTTATTTCGGGACAGATCCTGATGAGCAATGGTATGGAAATGATCAGATCCGTTCCTTTTTTGAAGAACTCTTTAGTACATATGGAAAGTGGACGATCATGAGCAAAAAGTTGGTGGTACACCAGATTGGAGACGTCGCTTTGTTCAGTGATGAAGTCGAGCTTTCCGCAAGATATGGAGAGTCGAGTATCGCTCAGGATGCGCGGATGACAGGAGCTTTAGCACGTATCGGCGAACAATGGAAAATTATTCAAGCGCATTTTTCGTTCGGTGTTTCCAATTCCGAACTCTTACCAGGTTAGGTTGCGAATTTATTCTTGAGTCGTTTGAGGCGCGTTTTGTCCTGGCAAAATGTCGATCACGCGCCGGCTGGGATTGACATAGGATTGCTCCTTCCGAATTGTCCACTTTTCTCCGGCTTGAAGCCCATCGATCGTATCGCCTTCTTGAAAAATATCTCCACGTTGGAAGACATAATCGGCTAACTCGTACAGATAAACTCCTACGCGTTTTGGATCCAAACCTGTGAAATTACATTGAATGTCTGACAAACCGAACGCGGTAAGACCCAGGGTATCCATAACTCGTTCATCGCTGTTTTCAACTTTGAACATTCGAACATTTACAGCGGAAGAAAAAAGCTGACCGCCTTGCGACAGATCTTCTTTGTAACGTGAAGGACTCACAATCCGCTGTGATGGAAGCCAGTGGATTGCTACTGGCGAGTAAAGGTTGGTCGCCTTTAGCACAAAGTTGTGAACAAGTTCTAGCCGATCCTTTCGGTTGTGCGATTCTGTAAAGGAAAACGTAATCGTTACAACGGCCTTTACATTTGACAAAACTTGCTCTGCTTCCTGCCAATCCCACGTCTGTGTGAGCGAATCCGAGAAAATTTTGACAGGGTTTTCGCAGACTTCAGGCGTACCAAACAAGGATTGAGCAGGTGCCTGTCCTTCCCGAACTACTTTTTCTTTATGCGTAAAACCAATAACTCCCGATTGTTCTTCTATCGGTTCAACATCTTCACTGTGTTTCGCGTAAAGCTTCGAGCAAAGAATTCTTATCTATTTGTGGACCTTCTTCAAACAAAAGTTGAACGATATATGGTGCTAGATATCCTTTTTCCGTGAGCTGCTGATGGTATAGTTCAAAATCAATCATAAAACCAAGGCTATTCGGACTTTTGTGTGAAGTCAAATGATTGGCGCAGAATCCAGCCATAATTTACAATTACAACGCATGATCGTACTTGGAATTGAAACTTCTTGTGATGAAACATCCGTCGCGGTTTTGGATGGCAATCGAATTCTGAGCAATATCATTTCATCACAGGTGAAAATACATGAAAAATATGGAGGCGTGGTGCCAGAACTCGCTTCGCGCCATCATCTGGACAACATCATTCCTGTGCTTCAAGAAGCGATGGATCGTTCGACGCTTCAGTTGAAGGATATTCAAGGGATCGGTGCCACCTATGGCCCAGGACTTGTTGGATCATTGCTTGTCGGATTGAATGTAGCAAAAAGTCTTGCTGTGTCGATCGATGTTCCATTCGTTGGCGTCAATCATTTGGAAGCTCATCTGCATTCGATTTTTCTAGAACATCCTGATGCCGAACTGCCAATGCTTTCGATTATTGCATCGGGTGGACATACAAGCCTTTATTTGATGCGAACGCGCGATGATTTTGAAATGCTGGGCCAAACCAGAGATGATGCGATCGGCGAAGCATTCGACAAAGTGGGAAAGTTGCTCGGTCTTGGTTATCCCGGTGGACCCATCATCGATCGGATAGCGGATAAGAAAGCAGAAAATACAATTGGATTAACTCATGCACAATTTGATTCGCAAACTTTTGATTTCAGTTACAGCGGAATCAAAACAGCAATCCTGTATTATGTTCATCGCAACAATATTCCTTCCTATACCAGCGGAGAATACAGTGAAGAGATCGTAACGATCTGTAGATCGTTTCAGACTGTCGCGATAGAAATGCTGATGAGTCCATTGAAACGGGCTGCTGCTAAACTTAAACCGCGGAGCATTTCTTTTTCGGGCGGAGTTGCCTGCAATAGTTACCTGCGCGAAGTGGCATCAAACTGGGGTGGCGCTCAAAATCTACCTGTATATTTTCCGTCGTTAATTCTATCGACTGATAATGCTGCCATGATTGCTTCCATCGCTCATCGCAAATTGGAACGTGGTATTCGTGATCCACTGACACTTGAATGCCGAACCAAACCTCAAGTATTAAGTTTTTACCGCAAAGACACAAAGTAACAGAAATTATTTGGACTTTGAGTCTTTGCGGTTAGCAAAAAGTTTTGCCAAAGATTCAGTGTAAGGCGCGCGTGCGATGCCTTGTTCCGTGATAATTGCGGTAACATATTCATTAGGCGTTACATCAAATGCGGGGTGACGAACGCTGATCCCTTCTGGAGCCGTACGTTTGCCATGAATTTCGACTACTTCTTTCGACGTTCGTTCTTCAATAGGAATTTGATTTCCATTTGTCAGACTCAGATCGATGGTGGACAAAGGTGCGGCAACATAAAATGGAATTTCGTTTGCGCGAGCTAAAACAGCTACGGAATATGTTCCAATTTTGTTTGCAACATCACCATTGGATGCAATCCGGTCTGCGCCAACGATTACAAGGTCTACATTTTTCTTATGCATGAAATAGCCAGCCATGTTGTCGGTAATTAACGTGACGGGAATCTTGTCTTGATGAAGTTCCCAGGCGGTCAGGCGCGCGCCCTGTAAAAACGGACGCGTTTCATCTGCAAAAACCTGGATCGTTTTGCCACTCTCAACTGCAGAACGGATCACTCCAAGTGCCGTTCCAAATCCGGCTGTGGCGAGGGCACCTGCATTGCAATGTGTCAAAATGTTTGCTTGTTCTGGAATCAGCTCATTTCCAAAACTTCCCATTCTGCGATTGGCTTCAACATCTTCCACATGAATTTTTTGTGCTTCAAGAATCAATTGTTGTTTGATTTGCTCGGCTGAATGTCCTTTTAATTCGGAGTATTTCTTTTTCATTCTGTCAATCGCCCAAAATAAATTGACAGCAGTGGGTCTTGTTTTTGACATCCGTTCGCAAATCTTCTGGAAATTTTTATCGATGTCAGAACTGACATTCTTCATTCCAAGTGCAATACCCATCGCAGCAGCGACACCGATTGCCGGTGCTCCACGAATTACCATATCTTCGATTGCGCGAGCGACGTCTTCATAATCGTTGTATTCGTTGTAGACTTCCTCGCCTGGAAGCAGACGTTGGTCAATCATGTGCACAGAGCCGTCTTTCCACTCAATTGTTCTAATCATGGTTTAACCCTTTCCGCATCCCGCATCTCGAATAAAACGTAAAACGTAATGAGGAATCCGTCAATATGTTATCATTTTCTTACTGCCATCATGTTGACGCGATTGCGGATCACAAATTTTGCTTTGCTTGAGGAAATTGAGATTGATTTTTCAGCCGGTCTATCACTTTTTACCGGCGAAACTGGAGCTGGCAAGTCGATTTTAATTGACGCAATTTGCCGAATTCTTGGAGCTCGAGCGAGTCAGGATGATGTTCGTGCAGGATCATCGCGTGCCATTCTTGAAGCCATTTTTGATGTATCCACAATTCCTTCCGCATTCAATGACCTTTTGAAGAAATGGAGCATTGAACTGGAGGATAAGGAATTAATTCTGCGCCGTGAGATTCAGCCCGGAGGCAAAAGCCGTGCGGTAGTGAATCAATGTACGGTTACGCTTACCCAACTGAAAGAGCTTGCTCCATTTTTAATGGATATTTATGGGCAGAATGAACATCAGGGACTGCTTGATTCATCTTCACAGCGTGCACTCTACGATCGTTCAATTGGATTGAACGATGAAGTACGGGCTCTTGCCGCAGTCGCAGACGAAATTCGCACATTGCAAGGAGAATTCAGGATTCTTCGTGAGCAAGAACAGCAACGGCAGCGGAATATGGATCTTCTTCAATATCAGATTCGTGAGATTGAAGGTGCTTCAATTTCAGAAGACGAGGAAGAAGCTCTTCGAACAAAAAAAGCTGTCATTCAGAACAGCGAGCGAATCAAGAACATTTGTGATGCTTTGCTGCAAGACATTGTTGAAAGCGATGAAAGCCTTTTAGGCCGGATTGAAATGGTCGGAAAACAACTTCAGGAACTCAAGCATTTTCAGGAGCCATTTTCAACGTATGTCACACGCTGCATGGAATGGCTGGACGAACTCAATGAGCTTGCCCGGAAAGTAGATTCCATGAAACACAATCTCGAATTCGAAGATGGATCACTTGATGAGATTGAATCGCGTTTGGATGTCCTTGATCGGTTGAAGAAGAAATATGGACCGTCAATTAACGAAGTCTTACAACATGCAACGCGATGCAAACAAGAATTGAATACGAATTTTCAGGCTGAATGGCGCGCTGAGCAAATTATGTTAGCGCTGCGTAAGGCTGCTGAAAGTTACAACAAGCTAGCCGAAAAAGTTTCAACAACGCGCAACAAGGGATTGACAGAATTTGAACTAAAAGTTGAAAGTGAGCTCAAGAATGTTGCTCTGGAAAAATGTAAATTTCGGGTTATTTTGTCGCCGTCTACTGATCAAGCTTTCGATAATGATGACGCGCTCGTGAATTCGCAATTTCCAGCACATGGACGGGAAGGTGTTGTTTTCCAAATTGAACCGAACCCGGGAGAAGGATTTCGCGACTTAGGCAAGATTGCTAGCGGCGGAGAGTTATCGCGTTTGATGCTTGCATTAAAAGTTGTGACGCAAACTGCTGAAGGACGTTGCTTAATCTTCGATGAAATCGATGCCGGTGTCGGTGGAAGAATCGCTTTCCAAATTGGAGAAAGGCTGAAACGTCTTTCGGAAAATGCTCAGGTGCTTTGTGTTACACATCTTCCGCAAGTTGCCGCGTTTGGCGAACATCACTACAGAGTAGCCAAAAAAGTAAAAAAGGATCGTACTATAACTGTAGTAGATAACCTTCCAGAGGACGAGCGGATTCTGGAGCTTGCACGGATGATTTCAGGGAGTGAGGTGACAGAGTCAGCCCTGCAGCATGCCCGCCAGCTTCGTGATCAGGTCGAAACCGGAGTCCGATGAAACTCGTCGTTCAACGAGTGTCTGAATCTTCCGTTTCTGTTGATGGCAGAATTGTTGGTCAAATCGGCCAAGGCCTTCTGGTATTTTTGTGCATTGAACATAACGATGATGAAAAACTTGCAGCTCATTATGCGCATAAAGTAGCAGGTCTTCGAATTTTTCCGGATGACGCCGGAAAAATGAATCGTTCACTGCTTGATATCAAAGGAGAAGTTCTGTTGATTTCTCAATTCACTTTAGCGGCGGATGTGGAGAAAGGGATGCGTCCGAGCTTTATTGGCGCAGCTCCACCCGAAGAAGCCGATCGTCTCTATTTGTTTTTTGCAGAGAAGTTGAAAGAAGAAGGAATTTCAGTAAAGACCGGCGTATTTCGCGCGCACATGAATGTTTCTCTTGTTAACGACGGCCCGGTGACGATCCTGTTAGGAGAAGATAGAGAATAGAGGATGGAGGATAGTGAGTTCCTGCTATCTTCTATCTCTACTCATCCTCAATCCTCTTGTAAAGGGAAGATCCGCGTTGGATTAAGACGGGAACACCACTTGAGTCGGCGAGGATTTTAATTGTTTCCTTTGAGTGTTTTTTTGAAGATTCCACAATAAAAACTCCAACAGGGATTTCATTTCCGTTGTGGACATAAGTCGTATTGTTCTGTCGCGTGATCTTCCAGTTGATCATGCCGATTTTGAATCCCTTGTTAAATACTGTGAAGAAATCCAGCTCACGCATTTCACGTTCAATGGTATCTCCCGGCTTCATTTCAATAAGCTGTTCCATGATTGCGGTGCGTGAAGCTGCCATGGAGAAGTCCATGTATACCTGATATGGGATTCCTCCTTCGAGATACATCTTTTCACTTTGAAATGGCACTTGTGCACGCCCTGTAAACTTTCTGTCTTCATTATGAATTGTGATTAACGTTTCGCCCTCAGGACGTTTTGCTATCAATTCGAAGTGATTGATGGATCCATCACGTTCTCTGATTATCCGCGCAGAGTACTTTCCGAAAGACGGAGGATCTCCAACTTGCTGGCTTATGATTTCGGAACGTCCATCATCAAGTATTCGTTCTGCTATCCGTTCTTCGCCGATGACAATACCGCTGTTAAAAATTTGATATTTGAGAGTTTTGCTACTTACCGGCAAATCTTCCATTTCTGAAAAACGATTCTGTGGCGGCGTGTACGCTTTTTGAACTTCCTGCAAAATCGCATTCAGTTTAGGTTCCGCGAACCACCGGCCACGCACCATGACTCCAGCAATTTCTTCCGTGTGTGAAATATCTTTCAAAGGATCCGCTTTAAGGAGAACAAAATCTGCGCGTTTGCCTTTGTTAATTGTGCCGAACTCAGAAGCGGCTTTCATAAAAATTGCTGGATTGCGAGTAGCCGTCGTCAGGGCTTCATACGGAGTCAGTCCGGATTCCACAAGATTCTTCAACTCGCGATGTACGGAAAAACCAGGCACAACAAATCGGCTAGGAGCATCAGTACCAAGTAAAAGTCCTGCCCCTTGCTTTTGTAACGAATACACCATTTTCTGTAAAACAGAGATACCTCGTTTTATTGCTTGAAAATCTGTGCCTTCAAAACGTCGTTCTCGCGAAGGATCCCACATCGCAAGCCGGACAGGAGGTATGTACTTCAATCCTGGATTGTTCTTATCATTTTGGATTTCGGTTGCAGAGGCATAATTCTGCTGTACTACAAGAGTCGGGCAATTCCATACTCCGGATTGTGCTGTATCTTTTGAAACTAAAGGAATGTCAGATTCTTTTATAACTTTGGCGCCATTAACAGGTTCACTGCTCCCATCACTAATTGCTCCCATGTAGCCAGTAAGATGTTCAATGCTGTTCTGATGTAACGCCAGCGCAAGATCTAATCCAACATCCGTAGGAACATGACCGGCGACTGTCATTCCATGTTCTTTTGCAGCACTCATGATTGCTTTATAAACGTGACGTGATAATCGTGTATAGACTTTTATGCAATCGTATCCAGCTTGTTTTTGCTCAGCCACCATCTGACGTGCTTCGTCTTCGGTTTCGACAACGGTAACACTTTCACCTGTTGGGGGAGCGCCATCAAAAATTGCACCACAAGTATAAAGAGTTGGACCCAGTAATTTTTCTTCAGCAATCAAATTACGAAGTGCAAGATGATATTGTGATCCGCGCATATTTCGAACCGATGTGACACCTCTGGCAACAAAGAGGGCAAGATCCTGTGGCGAGTGAGCATGAACATGCATGTCCACAAAGCCCGGAATGAGATACATTCCGCGTCCATCTATTTGAACGACTCCATCCGGTAACGTCACTTTGTTGGAGTCCTTCACTTCAACGATGCGACTTTTATGGACTACAACCGTTTGATGAGAAATGGTACGCTCGCGATCCATAGGAATAACGGTGACATCAATGAAGGCATAATCCTCTGGATCTTGTTGCGCTTCTAGACGAGGCTGCAACAAGCAGCAAACGATAGCAACGAGAACGAATAGTGTTCTCATCGATTCTCTCTGGCCCAGAATTATATTGAAAGGGTGCTGTCTCAGTAACACCGAGTGTAATTAGTTTACTGCGATTTCCTTAAAATGTTTCATTTTTCTTGCAGCTATGCTGGCCGAACTGGCCGCCGCTTTGTTAAGATATGGTGTACATGAGGTTAAGGGCGTTATTGTTTCTGATTTTCCTCGCAGGGTTTTCGCCTGCTGGGAATGGAGTTTCGCCTCCTGTTGTTTCTCCCACAACTTCGCTGCCATTGTCCGAACAAATCCTGGAAGAATACAGCGCAGGCCGTTATCTGGAAGCAATAAAGTTATTGGAACAATTTAGACAAAAAGATCCTGATGGATTCAAATCACTGCCGTACGAATTCTTATATGCAAAAGCCCTTGTACAATCAGGACAATCCGAACGGGCAATCCATTCGTATCGAGTGCTTGCATCAATCCCGCATTTAACTCGCTCCGTTGCACTTTCTACGGCGAGACTTGCTGCAAGCTTAGATTTTAAGGATGAAGCTTTACGTTTTTACAGTCTTTCCCTGCAGCATCGTGCTCATCCTGAATATGCAACGATTGCACGTGAATCCCTGGAATACGCATGGATCAATAAAAAGCCAGAAGCTCTAAGGGCGCTTTGTATACAGGTGGGGACATCAGCAGGGCTTGGAAGAGTTACGCAGTTTTACGCTGCCCGGGTTCATCTTTTGCAGAACGATCCAGGAGCTGGGCGTGCTGCGTTGCTCAATCTTATTTCCGCAAAAAAAGAAGACGATATTACGAGCCAGGCTCTTACTGCGCTTGATAGTCTTGATTCTGGGAACCTAACATCGGAACAGTCGATAACTCGCGGACGGCTTGCGTATCGTGTTTGGAATTTTGAGCTCGCACAAAAATACCTAAAAGCTCATTCCAATGAAAACATCAACAATGCTTACCTGTATGCTCGAACGCTCGCTTTCCTTGGTGATACACAAACCGCAGCCAAACTCTATGAAGATGCAGTCAAAACATGGCCGTTGGATCCGATGGCAAAAGTTGCAACGCAACAATATGGAAATCTTTGTTTACGTACCCGGCAGTATCAAAAAGCAAGTGAAATATTTGCAAAACTACGAAGCAGTTCGCCGGCGAAAGGTCTTGATGATGCTACTGAAAAATATATTCATGCATTACGCGCTCAATCAAGAATTGCAGAGGCAATCAAAACCATAAATCCATACTGCAGTTCAAACATTAAGAAACATCGCCATGAGGCAATTCTCTTGCGAGGTAAAACTTTCTTTCAAGGTGGTCATTATAAGGAAGCCTACACAGATTTTGATTCATTGATAAAGAGTAGCGTGGTTCCAAGCAGGGAAAATCTATTTTGGAAAGCGCTCGCGCTGGAAAAAATGGGCCAGCCAGAAGAAGCTGTAAAGTTGTATGAGCGGATTGCAATCGGAAATGACTTTTTTTCGCTGCTTGCCGCCGAAAAATTCAATCAATTGCACAGCCGTGATTCTTTCGTAAAGATGCCTGCAACCGCGGAGTTCAAGCTCGGTTCTTTGCCGGATTCTTCAAAGCGCGAAAAAGTTCAAGAGCTTTATGCGAAAGGCGAAGTGGTGCCTGCACTATTGTATTTACGCCTTTACGACGAAGCCGCTACTTTTTTACCAGAGCTCTCAAATGAAACCTGGAACTTTCTGGACGTGGATCCTGCCAACCGCAAACAAAGATATTTAATGATCTCACATATTGCAGGGCTCGGACAGAATTATGGGACAGCAACATACTATTCAGAACTTTTTGTGAAGAGTTTTTCAAATTTGAACGTATTGTATTCGGCTCCTGAAGAAGTACTTCGCACGTTATTTCCGATGCCGTATCACGAACCGATCAATCGTTTTTCAAACGCTCGGAATCTGGATCCGTTTCTCGTACTTTCTATAATGCGGCAGGAAAGTAAATTTAAACGCTTTGCACGTTCTCCGGCGTTTGCGCGTGGTCTAATGCAAATCATACCTTCCACTGCAACCCGTCTTGCATCAGACGTTGGTCTGAAGGAATTTTCGCTTGAACACCTTTATACTCCTGAAGTGAGCATCAATTTGGGGACGCGTTATCTTCAGGATTTAAGCGGAAGATTTGGAAAACGTGTTGAAGTGATTGCTGCTGGTTATAACAGCGGTGAATCGAATGTGAGACGCTGGCTGGATTGTACATCAACAGATGAGACATTCGAATTCTTTTCAAACATCGATCTTGCAGAAACACGCACGTACGTCATGATCGTCCGGACAAACTACGAAGCATACAAGCGTACATATCCAAATCAAGGGACACAGGCTTTTAAAAGAAATTAACGTCCTGACTTAAAGGACATCTGAACGGGGACCCAGACTTTAACTTTGACACCCTTCTTTGTTGCCGGTTCATATACCCATTGCCGAACTGCATCGATTGCAGCTTGTTCAAGGAGTGGGCTTGCAGTCTGAACCACTTTGACATCGAGAATCTTGCCAGTTTCACCAATCAGAACATTCAACATCACAACGCCTTCTACCCTCTGCTTTTTTGCAATCTCAGGATACTTTGCAGCCACCCGTTTTATTGGTTTCGGACGTACAACGTCAGGATCAGAGATTTGTACTAGAGACCCCGTTGCTATAGTCGGTTCCTGAGGTTTCGGTACTTCAACTGGCTTTTCAACGACCTGTTTGATTTCTTCCAGATTTCCAGAGAATGAAGCTTTCTTTCCAGCAGTGATTTTTACGGATCCCGAAAAATCACGATAACCATCTTTACGAAGCAGGATGTCTATTGTGCCTGGCTTCTGATTAGCAAGAGTCTTCGGAGTAACACCGAGCGCTTTATTTTGAATAATGATGAAAGCCCCGCTAGGGTTCGAATCAACAACAAGAGTTCCGGAGGTAGGAACTACTTTCTCCAAAACCACCGGGCCGACAGTAAACTCGGGACTATCTGCACTGAGGACTACTTCCTGTTGAACTTCTTGATATCCCTTTGATCGCAGTTTCAAAATATATGTGCCGAATGGTAATTCAGGAAGTTCAACTGGTGTAATTCCTTTATCTTCTTCATTCAGCAGAACTGTCGCGCCGACTGGCTCCGAGTTAACGATTATTTTCCCGGTTGTAATTACAGGAACAACGACCTCAGGTTCTTTTGGTTTCGGTTCTACCTGGATCGGTTTTGGTTCTGGCGGAGTTACAACAACTTCTTTTTTCTCAGGCCCTTTTAGTTTTGGGAGTAAGAAAAATGCACCTGCAACAGCAATGATGAGTGCAGCGGCAATAGCTCCAATCCAATACATTTTCAACGCGGATTTTGCTCCTGGAGGAGCAGCCGCACCTGCTGGTTTCGGAGATGATGGCAATGAATATGGTGAATCTGGAATAGATTGCTTCGGCGGAGGAGGCACATGCATTGGTGAGGGTGTGGGTGCTGGTGGCGGCGGATTCTTTACTCCTGTTGTGGCTTGAGGCATCGAAATCATTTGTGTTGCTGGCATCTCCAACTCTTCCACGCCGGAATCTTCCAATGGAGGAGGATTGTACGTTTCATATTTCTGTGGCGGTGGAGTTGGCAGCACCGGCGGTCGATTTACAGGTGGAATTGTCTGCTGCTTTGGAGGAGGAGGCGGTATTGGTGGAGCTGGTGAACGCGATTGAGTCTGATGAGGCGGCTTTTCCGCCGTTGATGTTTTCGGAAGTTCAGACATCGAAATCATTTGAGTTGGCGCCATCGGAGAAGCATCTTCCTCTTCGGGCATGTACGACTTCGAAGGCGGCACCGTAGATTCCGGTGTTGTATTAACAATCATTGTTTCGCTAGCTTCCGAAGCTCGAATCGAACCGGTTGGCGCCTCCTGATCAGGCATACTGGATTCCAGAAGTTGATATGCCGATTCAGGCTCAGGATTGTAAGCCATTGTCAGTTCTGAAGCAGCTGCCGGAGATTTTCCTGGAGCTGGTATCGAGATCGTTGCCCCTGAACTTTCATATTGATCCGGTCCTTCATCAAGCATCTGTTGAAGGATCGATTAACATTGTTGGAGAATCTCCTACATATGTCTTTTCGAACTTCCCGGTAGAATCACCTGCTCCTCCTTCCACAAAGTAAGGAAAGTATGAAGTTTCAGATGAAGGCAATATTTTTTGAAATGCAGAAAACATTTCATTGGCAGTCTTAAAACGCTGTTCCGGAGATTTTGCAAGGGCTACACTGAAGAATGAACTCCAGGCATCCGCGTTGATTCCAGATTTTTCAATATCTTTTGGCGTGCTGGGATTGTCGCGAGCAATCATCATGATTACATTCGCTGCGCTCGATCCAGGAAACGGAAGTTGTCCCGAAAGCACTTGATACATAATCACACCTAGCGAAAACAGATCACTCGATGGAGTTACTTTTTCGCCAAGTGCTTGTTCAGGAGCGATGTAGTAAGGAATGCTGAGAAGTTTTTTCGTTTGTGCTGCAGCAATTTCATCCAGGCCTGCAATTCCGAAATCAGTAATTTTCACATGTAAATCGGGTGTCAAAATAATATTTGTAGATTTAAGATCTTGATGAATAACCTGTTTCTTGTGTGCAAAATCCAGCGCATCGCAAGTTTGCTGCAGAACATTGATGATTTCCGACCTCTTAAATTGATGCTTATTTTGCAGCATCCAATCCAGATCATGACCATCAACATGCTCCATCGTTATATATGGAATCTTTTTTTCTTCACTTAGATCGTAAATGATGCAGATATTTGGATGGTTGAGTGATGTAGAAGTACGAACAACCCTGTAAATTTTTTCAAATACTTCGGCAAATGTTGCCGATTCTTCAAGAGCGTAAAGTTTGATGACTTTGATTGCTACAGTGCGGCGAATGACAGGATCGAGTGCTTTATAAACGGACCCGATCGGGCCTTCTCCTATCTTTTCAATAATTTCGAACCGCCCGATCGTACTTTTTCTATCAACCATGTAAGGATTGGTCCCCTCGACAATTCTATCATAAATCCAACATAGCGTCTTATTGTTTGTGCCCCTATACTATTCAAATGACTACACAAGTGAAAATTACTGGAAAAGCAACACCGGAAGGTACAACGCGATACGTTAACCGGTTCAGTGGAAAAATACCGGCGGATCACTTCCGTCAGGCTCAGGGATTACACATTTCGTCCATCGGATTGGGAACCTATCTCGGAAATCCTGATGATGAAAGTGATCGAGCCTACGAAAGTTCAATTTTGAAAGCTCTTGGAAGCGGTTCAAATCTTATCGATACCGCCATCAATTATCGCTTTATGCGAAGTGAACGCACGATCGGCACAGCGCTAAGAAAAGCGATCAACGAAAGTGTAGTTAGCCGCGAAGAAGTAGTCATTTCTACTAAAGGTGGGTTCCTGACATTTGATGGATCGTATCCGCCAAATCCTTCCCGATACTTTCATGATACCTACATTGAAAAAGGCATCTGTTCTGCGGATGATATCGTCGCGAACTGTCATTGTATGACTCCAAATTATTTGGAAAACCAGCTCAATCAGAGTCTGGAAAATCTTGGACTGGAAACAATCGATATTTACTTTATTCATAATCCTGAGACGCAACTTTCCGAAATTTCAAAACAGGATTTTTTGAAGCGGATGCTTGCGGCATTCCAGTTTCTGGAAACACAAGTTGATGCTGGCAAGATCCAATTCTACGGAACCGCAACATGGGATGGTTACAGAAGTAAGCCTGGTGCGCAGAATTATCTTTCGCTTGAAGAAATGATCGGTCTCGCGCGCGTTGCTGGAAAAGGAGATGATCACCATTTTCGGGTGTTACAACTTCCATACAATCTTGGAATGTCTCAGGCTTTTACGTTGCAGAATCAAAACTTTGGAAGCAGCAAAGTTTCCTTGTTAGAAGCAGCGCAGAAACAAGACATGATCGTGATGACAAGCGCTTCCATACTACAAGGACAACTCTCGCGTAATTTGCCTTCTTCGATTCAGGAATTTTTTGGAAGCTTGAAAACAGATGCGCAAAAGGCCATTCAGTTCGTACGATCTACACCTGGAGTTACCACTGCCTTAATCGGAATGGGTACTCCTGCGCATGCAGAAGAAAATCTGGAAACCGCTAAAGTTTCTCCCGTACCCTGGGAGACATTTCAAAACCTCTTTGAATAAACTTTGTGTCTTTGCTGTAAGGCAAAGTGTCCTATTGTATGAGCAGACGGGAGCAGGGGCTCGTCGTGGCTAATTCGGCATGAACTTTGTATAGTAAGATAGCAGTGGAGGCATCAAGGTGAACTATAGACATTCGATACTGCTCGTAGCCATAGTGTTATTGAGTCTTCCGGCTATGGCTGGAGATGTCGTGTACACGATGTGGGAGGACGATCAAGGGATGTTTTGGGTCCGCATTCAGAATGATACGGATCGTGCCATCCGGGTGGGTGGAATTCTTATTGTTTTTTATAACTCCAAAGGCGCACCAATCGAAGAACGGAATGAAGGCTGCAAGGGTGATTGCAGGCTTTCTCCTCGAGATACCCGTGACTTCGGATCGTATGAACCACCTGCGGGAACTTCGAGCGCCCGAGTTCGCAACGTAAAATATTCTGTAGAATAATAATTCGTAGGGGCGGCCCTTGGGCCCGCCCTCTTATTGCCGCAATCAATTTGCGGGCGAGTCTTAGACTCGCCCCTACCATGTAACGTATTGGGAACCAACCTTTTCAATAACTTCCGGTCTAAATGTATGTGGTTGATGTGATGATTCCAGATGAGATGGAACTGGTGCAGAATGCCCAGAGCGGAGATCCTATTGCGTTTGAACGACTTGTAAGCCGCTACGATCAACAAGTTTTATCGATAGCGCTTAGTTATACACATCACGCTGAGGACGCTAAAGATGTATATCAAGAAGTATTTATTCGGGTTTACCGGGCATTACCGGGATTTCGATTTGAGAGCAAATTTTCGACATGGTTACACAAGATAACAACCAATGTTTGTTTGACGCATCGTACAAAGACGAAGCGTCATCAACATCAATCGATCGATCAGGAGATCGCGCGACACGATGGCACGGCGTACTCGCTTTCCGATGTACTGGCAGATGGTACGCCGCCGGATCAACAAAGTGTGAATTCGGAAATTACAGAACAGGTACAAAAAGCGATGGAAACGTTATCTCCCCAGCAAAAAATGGTTTTTACGATGAAACATTATCAGGGTTATAAATTGCGGGAGATTGCTGAAATGTTGAATTGCGCAGAGGGAACAGTTAAAAAACACCTCTTCGTTGCAAATGAAAAATTACGCGATCAGTTAAGGGATCTTCTCTGACGCGCGAGAGGTGAAGGAGCGATGAACATGAATCATCAACAATGGAAAGAATGGGTAAATCTTCTGGCTTATGAAGAGCTGGATGCGGAACGGAAAAATCTAACTGAAGACCACTTGAATGCTTGCCAGGAGTGCAGTCAGGAATTGGAACAGCTGAAACGACTCCATAGAGTTATGGACAATCATGCTGTACAAATTCCAACGGAGTCATTGCTTCAAGAAGCACGGCAGGAACTGCGCGCAGCTTTGCGTAACGAACGCAACAAGCAAACTGGCTCTTCGCGTCTGCGCGAATGGTTTTCCGGATTGATTCCAACTCCGCGAGTTGCTCTGGGCTTCGCTTCGATGCTTATCGTTGGTCTCCTATCTGGTTATGTATTGTTCAAATCGCAAGTTCCTTCATCAAATCCGATTGCAATAGTAACAAAAGAAGATCCCTTTAAAACGAATGTTGCTTTCAAAGAGTTGATCGCTCAGCCTGATATCGAAGTTTCCAATATCCGTTTTATGGATGCGGATCCAAGCGATGGTCAAGTTGAATTTGCATTTGACGCGTTTCGGCCGATGCGATTCAAAGGACCAGTTAACGATCCAAATATTCAGGAGATGTTAACGTACGCGCTTTTAAAAGAACAAAATGACGGCGTCAGACTACGCGCAGTCAATACAATCGGCGCGCAGAAAAAAGCCACGGCAGATCCAGAGGTGAAACAAGCATTAATTACAGCGCTCACATCAGACTCCAATGATGCTGTTCGCAAAGAAGCGATGGTAGTTCTGAAGACGTATGAGTTTGATCAGGAAATTCAGGCAGCCTTTTTGGCTGTGCTTGAGAGTGATGCAAATGCATCATTGCGCATCGATGCCATCAAAAGTTTAGAAGGCAGTAAAGTTCAAGATAAACAGATGTTAGATGTGTTGAGAGAAAAAAGTGAATCAGACAATAACAGTTACATTCGCCGCAGAGCGAAAGATTACTTGAAGGAGGTCAGTCAGCAATGAAGAGACGTTGGCAAGCTCTGCTGGTACTGGTGGTGTTAGGTTTGGTTCCACCGATCGCAGATGCAGGAAATAAAAACGAAAAACATTCCACAGGTGCAAACACGAGGACGCAAACGTTCAGTGTAAACAAGGGAGATACACTCCAGGTTGGAGTTGAATCGGGAGATATTTGGATCAGCGGTTGGGAAAAGAATGAAGTTTCGATCAAAGTCGAAGGGATTGCAGATGAAGATCTTGACAGTCTTCAGATGAGCCAATCTGGAAACGTAGTTCGAATCCGTTTTAATGATTCACATGGATGGTCCGGTTATGTGCGGTTTGATATTCAAGTCCCAAGTCAGTTCGATATGAATCTTCGAACTTCGGGTGGCGATATCCGATTGCAAGGAAATTTAACGGGCAGGATTTCCGGTAATACATCGGGAGGTGATATCCGTCTCGGTGACATCAATGGCCAGTTGGATATGAGTACTTCCGGCGGTGATATTACTGCAGGAAAAATTGATGGTGAGGCAAAACTTCACACATCAGGTGGCGACATTCAAGTTCAAACAATTACAAACAAAGTTGAACTTCATACTTCCGGCGGCGATATTCACGTGGGTAATGTAGGTAAAACATTAAAAGCTTCCACGGCCGGTGGAGACGTGATTGTTGGTGATGTTGGTGGCGAAGCAAATGTGTCAACTGCCGGTGGTGATATTCAAGTAGGAAAAGTGTCGGGCAGCGCAACGATGAGGACTGCTGGTGGTGACATAGTTCTGAATGGCGCTAGCGGTGTTGTGCAGGCAAAAACTGCTGGCGGCGACTTACATCTGAAAAATGTGACCGGTTCGGTGATGGGAGAAACTGCAGGTGGTGATGTTGAAGCGCAACTTAAACCATCTGGTAGCGGCGGAAGCCGGCTTGCTACTGCGGGAGGGGATGTCACATTGTTTATCCCTGAAAATTCAAAAGCCACAATTGAAGCACGGATCCGTATTCGTGGACATTGGAAAGATTCGAAAGAGGATTATGCAGTGTCTTCTGATTTCAAATCTGCTTCATATATAACAGATGATGATATGCGTGAAATCCGCGCTACGTATCAGCTTGGCGGGGGTGGGGAAGTCATCAATCTCGAAACAGTAAACGGCAACATCTACATCCGTCGTTTGCAGCAGTAATTCTGAACCGCAGAGACTCAGAGTCTTTGCGGTTTTCTTTTTCTTACCAACCAATCAGCAAAATCTGGGGAAATAGCGTTCAGTATTATTTGTAATCGACCCAAAGGTTGCGTGATCACCTCCGTACGAGGCTTTTCAATCGCTTTCAAAATTTCGTTCGCAACTTCTTCGGCGCTTTGAACAGCTCCATGTAATTTCACATCACGATTTCCGGGATTATCAATGACTTGAAAGAATTCAGTGTTGGTGCCCCCTGGAAAAATCAACGAGCAATGAATTTTTGTACCCATTAATTCCATTCTTAGTGATTCCATCAATCCGATTTGCGCAAATTTGGTAGCGCAATAAGCGCTCTTGAAGTGAGCGCCGCGGCGTCCTGACATGGAAGCGATTGTAATAATTTGGCCGGAATTTTGTTTTCGCATCAAAGGCAAAACATTCTTAATCGCATGAAATGTGCCCATGTAATTCACGCGCCAGAGTTTTTCCATCTGCTCTGGAGTTGTTTCATCGACAGTTGCATAGACTCCTATTGCGGCGTTGTTGATCAGCACATCGATGCATCCGAACCTCGCTATCGATTTTGCAATCAATGATTCAATTTGTGATGGATCGGATAGATCTGTTTCAACAGCAAGCGCCTTTCCACCTGAGCCTTCAATTTCTTCAGCAACTTTTTGCAGCCGATCGAATCTTCGCGCAGCAACAACAATATTGGCGCCTGCACGACCAGCACCGATAGCCGTAGCTCGGCCTATTCCACTCGATGCACCTGTGATTACAATTACTTTGTTTCTTAAGTTCACTTGATCTCTGTGTCTTTGCAGTTCACTATTGAACCGCAGAGCCACAAAGATTATAAAGGAGAGTGATGGAAACAGTTACGATTGCACTTTTGATCCTTTCGGTCGTGATAGTCGTTGTCCTGTTGTTTGTTTATCGCCAGATGCAGCAGGTAAGAGGCGATATGCAAACGCAGATTCACCAGATGAAGCAAGATTTTTCTGCAAGACTCGAATCGAATTCTCAAACGTTATCGAGCAATCTTGGAATGATCAACAATCAGGTCAGTAATACTACAAACGTAATCGCGCAAGTTCAAGGTGATTTAGGACAAATGAAAGAGTCCACGCGCCACATTATGGATTTGGCGCGGGATATTAAATCCTTACAGAATATTTTGCAGTCTCCAAAAATGCGTGGCGGTCTTGGAGAATTTTTACTGGAAGATCTGCTGTCGCAATGTCTTCAAAGCGATGCCTTTCGAATTCAGCATTCATTCGGACGAGGTACCGTCGTTGATGCGGCACTTTTTATAGGTCAGCGTATTTTATGTGTGGATTCAAAATTTCCTCTCGAAAATTTTAAGCGAATGTTTTCCGTGGAAGTCAGAAGCTGAAAAAAAGATGCTTCGGAAAACATTTTTGAATGATGTAAAAAAGCATGTCAATGACATCGCAGAAAGATATATCAATCCGGACGAAAATACATTTGATTTTGCACTCATGTTTATTCCTGCCGAAAATGTCTATTACGAATTAATTGTTCGTGAGGACAGCCAGCTCTACGAACATTGTTTAAAGCAAAAAGTGATTCCCGTCTCACCCAACACGTTTTATGCATATTTGCAGGTCATCTTGATGGGACTTCGCGGTTTACAAATTTCGGATCAAGCAAAAGAAATCCTGGCGCAGCTTCAACAGCTTGAAAATGATATGGCTCGATTTGAGAATGACTTCACCAAAATCGGAGGTCATATCCGCGATGCTCAAAGCAGCTACCTGCGATCGGATGAGCGTCTACAGCGGTTGAAACGAAAAATCGCGAGCATGGAAACCCCAGAGCTTGAAAAGGAACTCCAACTTCTTGCCGCGGCCGAAAACAAAAAAACGGGCAGTTGAGCATCATACCGAATGAAATTTGCTGACCGAGACTGATGTGCTAATTGTCGGTGCTGGACCAACTGGATTGATGCTGGCCAATCAATTGGCACGTCATGGCGTAGATTTCATGATCATTGATCGCCATCCCGCTCCTACGATCGAGACAAGAGCACTCGGGGTACAGGCGCGCACAATTGAAATTTATTCGCATCTTGGAATTGCAAATCGGGCGATTGAATTGGGGAAGGTTACGGCGGGAGCTAATTTTTGGAATAATGCACGTCATGGAGCAAGGATTCCGCTGAGCGACATCGGCCGTGGTTTAAGTCCGTATCCGTTTCTTTTGATTTTGGGTCAGGATGATAATGAACAATTGCTTGGAGAACTCTTACGCAAACGAAATGTGGAGATTTGCTGGAATACCGAATTAACAGGGCTTACACAACAAAACGATCATGTAATAACAACCATTAGACAGCCAGATGGTTCGCTCTTATGAAATCCGCGCTCTTTGGGTGGTTGGCTGCGATGGTGCCCGCAGTGCCGTTCGTAATCTGAATAGTATTGAGTTCGAAGGTGCACCTTACGATCACGTGTTTTTTGTGGCTGATACCACTGCTACGGGATCTATGGTGCCCGATGAGCTTAACGTTTATCTGTGGCAAGATGGTTTCCACTTGTTCTTTCCAATGCGCGGCAACCATCATTGGCGCATTGTTGGAATTGTGCCGCCAGAATTGCGCGCACGCGATGATCTTGAATTCGCACACGTAACGCCATCCATAACGAAGCATGCTGGTATTAGACTGAAATTTGAAGAATGCAGTTGGTTTTCAACATACCGGATTCATCATCGACGCGCCAAGCGATTTCGTGACCGCCGCTGTTTTTTACTGGGTGATGCAGCGCATATTCACAGCCCTGTCGGGGCGCAAGGAATGAACACCGGCTTACAGGATGCCTATAATCTTGCATGGAAACTTGCGCTTGTCATAAAAGGTGACTTCCCAAGAAGCCTTACTTGATTCGTACGAAGAAGAGCGCCTTCCGGTCGCAAATCAACTACTCCGCGGAACCGATAGAGCCTTTTCAATGATTGTTTCCGATCGGATGATCAGTAGGATTTTGCGAACGCGAGTGATTGCTAAAGTGGCTGCATTTGCGATGCGCTTCGATCGAATTCGAAAACTGGCATTTCGCACAATCTCACAAATTGGTATCCAATATCGTGCAAGCTCCCTTTCTGAAACACTTGGAGATTGGCCCGAAGAAGCGCCGCGGGCAGGCGATCGCTTTCCATGGTTACAACTCAAATTTTCTGCGGATGATCCCCCAGATGATTTATTCCAACGAATTGATGATACATGCTTCAATCTGATGATTGTCGGTCAAACGCCAGTTCCTTCCACGCTTCGGAAACTTGAACTGCTTCAGGTTCATGAAATTCCAACCGCGTATGGTAATGATCAAGCACTTGCTCGAATGCACATTCCGATTCCTTCCTTTTATCTGTTACGACCCGATTGTTACGTCGGTTTAGCTGGAAGACATTTAAGTGCGGAAGTCGTTGTCCCAATATTTTTCTGAGCATTTGAAACTCAGCGTGTAGTATCGATTCCTCTGCGAAAACAGGTTCTTTAAACTTTTCGACGTTCACTCCTGATTTCATACGTCTTCTCTCTATGGAAGGAAGACTCTATGAAAAATGCAAACCTTTATTTGGATCAGTACTTTTTAAGCCCTACAGAATGTACAAGACTTCTTACTAGCATTTATTTAGTTAAGGAGAGGTTTTCGATGTTTCGTGCTCGCGTTTTGGATGGTGCTTTTGTTTCGGAACAAATCCCGGCGTTTGCCAGACTCATTCAAAATGTGCAGAAAGCTGTGGATGATTTTTCAGAAACTCCTCTTGTGTTATACCCAACCGCAAAAGCAGCCATTCAGGTTCATTTCACTTACCCAGGTAGAGCACTTCCATGGCATTACGAAAGTAAAGCCGTGAAAGCGATCCTCTATTTGAATCAAGTTGATGGAGGCGAGGTCGAAGTTTTTGAAGATTACCGGCTGTTGCTGAGTTCCATGCCATTGTCTTCAACTCAAAAAGTCCTTGATCAGTTTTTGCTATCAAAATTTTCACGATGGCTTTTTTCAAAAAAACATTCAGTAATTCAGCCTGAAGCCGGACAACTGGTCATTATGAAAGCAAATCGATGCCCGCATTCAGTACAGCCACTTCGTGGTATGTCGGATCGTATTAGTATCGTGTTTTTATTTGACACACCTGGAAAGGCGCAGGAAGCTGATCCAGAGCTGAATCCGTATTTTTATTCTTCAAAAAGCGCTTAGGAATCTCTGTGTGCACTGCGGTAAAATCGGAGCATGAGCCTTCCCCCCGGCACCACTCTCGGACTTTACGAAATTATATCGATCGCTGGCTCAGGTGGTATGGGTGAGGTCTATCGCGCGAAAGATACGCGTCTCGATCGAATAGTCGCCATCAAAGTTACCGAACTCGAAAAAGCCAGCAAGTGACATCATATTATGCTGATAATATGACCGTTATTTTTTAACGCCGAGTTCGCTGAATTCTCGTTAGAAACTCGGCGTCCTCTGCGTTAAAAAAGCCCCATCCTCGTGACTTTTTGCCGAACCCGCATAAACACTATATATTGTGGTGTAGTCTCGACCATACAAAAATAGTTGTGGATTTTTGAACTTTTGTGTATATTGGATCAGTCTACTTTCCGCCCCGAAGAAATGTAGGGGCACAGGGCAAAAAACAATAGAAAAATAAGGAGAGACTGATCCCCCATGGTGACCCTTTTCAGACGTCCAAACGTGAAAAGCTCATGGCCGGATAATGCGCTGGAGATTCTCCGAATGAGGTACCTCTTAAAGGATGAAGACGGCAATGTGATCGAATCCGCAGATGATCGCTGTTGGAGCGTAGCGGTAGAGATTGGTAGAGCTGAACTTTCCTGGAAGAGTAAGGAGGAAGCAGAGCACATTACCGGTGAGTTTTACAAGATGATGGTTGAGCGGAAGTTTGTTCCGAATTCACCCACAATGATGAATGCGGGCAAAAACAACAATTTACAATATTCCGCCTGCTATGTCTTGCCGGTTGAGGACAGCATTTCAGGGATTTTTGAATCCATAAAAAATGCTGCGATCATCCACAAATCTGGTGGAGGAACCGGATTTGCATTTTCAAGGATCCGTCCGCGTGACGATATGGTTTCAACAACCAAAGGCGTTGCATCGGGTCCTGTTTCGTTTATGAAAGTATTTGATGCGGCAACCGAATCGTTAAAGCAAGGGGGAACGAGACGGGGTGCCAATATGGGAATACTCCGGATTGATCATCCGGACATTATGGAGTTTATTGACTGCAAGTTATCGGGGGAAGTCAGTAACTTCAATATTTCCTGTGCTGTGACTGAAGAGTTTATGGGCGCGTATGAGCGCAATGAAACGTATCCTCTTATTTCGCCCAAGACAGGCAAAGAGGTGGGGAGATTGAATGCGAGGGAGGTATTTCTAAAGATTGTAGATTCTGCATGGCAAACCGGAGATCCGGGTTTGATTTTCATTGACCGCGTGAATTCAGGCGCGTCAAATCCGATTCCAGCTTGTGGTCCAGTAGAATCTACGAATCCTTGCGGTGAACAACCGCTCTATCCCTATGAATCATGCAATCTCGGTTCACTGAATTTGGGTTTATTGGTGAAAGATGGGGAAATTGATTACAAGGAAATGGATCGTACGGTACGTTTATCGGTACGTTTTCTTGACGATGTCATCGAACGAAATCCGTTTCCATTGAAACAGATTGATGAGATCGTAAAAAATAATCGCCGGATCGGACTTGGTGTAATGGGATGGTCCGATTTGTTATTTCAACTCCGTATTCCGTATCAATCCGAAGAAGCGTTGCAACTTGCGGAAAAAATCATGCAATTCATCGAAGAAGTTTCACACGATGAATCGCGAACACTGGCAGAAGAAAGGGGTGTCTTTCCGCGCTGGAATGAATCGATTTACAAAGACCGCTATCCACTTCGAAATTCCACAGTAACAACGATTGCACCGACAGGTACAATCAGCATTATTGCTGGATGTTCTAGCGGGATTGAACCGATCTTTGGACTTTATTTCAAACATCGCCTTGGGTTTGAATTTTTTAACCCATTCTTTGAACAGGTGATGAAAGAAGAAGGATATTGGTCGGAAACGTTGAAAGAACATGTGCGTAAACATGGCACAATCGGCGGAACAAATCTTCCGCAGGAGCTGAAGACTCTTTTTAAGACCGCGCACGAAATTCCACCGGAATATCATGTGCGAATGCAGGCAGCATTTCAGAAATTTACTGATAATGCTGTTTCAAAAACCATTAACCTTCCCAATGAAGCAAGTCCTGAAGACATAAGTGATGCCTATATGCAGGCATATAAAACTGGATGTCTCGGGATTACGGTCTATAGAGATGGGTGTAAGCCGATGCAGGTTCTGACACATGGAACCGTCGCAAAATCGGCGGAAGTTACGCCTCGCCAAGAGATGACGATGAAAGGGCGTCCGGATGTGTTGCTAGGCCGGACGATAAAAGTAGAGTCTCCGCATGGAACTGTATATACAACGGTGAATGAGAACGGCAACGGGGAAGCTTTCGAAATATTCGTGAATGTGGGCAAAGCCGGATCCGATGTCGCCGCTGATGCAGAAGCGCTGGGCAGGAGTCTCTCATTAATGCTGCGAATGCCTTCACATTTGACAGCCGAACAGCGCGTTGATTTGATCGTGCGTCATTTGCAAGGAATCGGAGGATCGCGTGATGTAGGTTTTGGACAAAAACGTGTGCGTTCAGTGCCTGACGCCATAGCTCGTGCGTTGCATACGTATTTGCATTCGAAATCAGAAATGCCAAAACAAGAGGAGACATTAGCTCCTGATCTTCTGACACCGGCCGAAGGGATTGCAACCGGTAACCTCTGTATGGAATGTGGCAGCCCAACTGTAAAACAGGAAGGCTGTGAAAAATGTCACGCCTGCGGCTGGTCTAACTGCTAAAGTTTTAACTACGATTGAGTGGTTTGGGGTGGGTTCGCCTCTCGGGAACCCACCCCAATTTTCGTTTTTGGACTCACCACAAAGACGCAAAGACAGTATTGTGTTTTCTAGCCGGGGGACAGTCATGATTGCTAAAACATTCTGCCTTCGTCTTCCGTATTAACTGGTAAAGTGATGCGGAGGACTCCGTGAACTCAATCTTGAAAGACCTTCAATTCAGTCTTCGAACCTTAAAGAAAAACCCCGGATTTACAATTCTTGCCGTGCTTGCCCTGGCTTTAGGAATCGGGGCAAATACCGCAATTTTCAGTGTTGTATATTCGATCATGTTTCGCCCTCTTCCGGGTGCATCCAATGCCAATGAACTGGTTTCAGTTGTTTTGGCAGAAAAAGAAGGCGGAATGCCCTGGCCTCTAAGTTATCCAACCTTTCAAGACTACAGTTCTCTTAAAAATGTATTTGAGGATGCGGCAGGCTGGGCAATCGTAGAAGGTCAGCTTCAGATCGAAAAAAAGAATGCCGAGCACATCATGTTTCCAATGGTTACCGGAAACTTTTTTCAAGTTCTTGGTGTGAAAATGAGTCTTGGCCGCAGTTTCACTGTTGAAGAAGTCCAGCAACAAGGTGCATCCAATGTTGCAATCCTTGGATATAACTTCTGGAAAAAACGTTTTGCCGGTGATCCAGGTGTCGTGGGTTCAACCATTCGAATTAACGGCACCTCATTCACCATCATTGGCATCGTATCAAAGCAGTTTCGTGGTAATTCAGGTCTGATTGCACAAACGCTGTATGTTCCGATTACCGCGGCGGAATATTTATATCCTGATTATTCAAAGACCCTTGCACAAAGAAGTCGCATGGGTGACGTCTTCTTTATAGGAAGGCTTCGAAAAAACGTCAGTCATGAACAGGCACAATCAGCGCTAAACGTTCAAGCAGCTAGACTCGAAAAAGAATATAGTGAAATTCATAAAGGTCAACGCGCGATCCTGTATCCTGAACCACGAACGCGTTTAGAGCCCGCCGCAGCATCCTTTCTGCCTCCTGTCGCAATCATATTTATGACTCTTGTTGGCCTTGTGCTGCTGGCGGCGTGTGCAAATGTTGCAAGTCTGTTGTATGCGCGTGCTTCCGGAAGACAAAAAGAGCTCGCTATCCGCATGGCCTTAGGTTCAAGCCGCATGCGGATTTTGCGTCAGCTTTTATCGGAAAGTCTTTTATTGGCGTTATTCGGTTCGGTAGCCGGAATTGCATTAGCCTTTTGGTTAACGAATTTGCTTGGAAATGTGCACTTTGCTACGGACATTCCCCTTGATATGAATTTCTCTCTTGATTCAACAGTACTGAGATATTCGCTTTTGATCGCCGTCATCAGCGGTGTTTTAGCGGGCTTGATGCCAGGATTGCGCGCATCGACTACAAATCTTGTTGAATCATTAAAAGAAGGAGGCCGTACTTCCGCAGTTGGAGCTGGCCGTCAAAGACTTCGCGATGTGTTATTGGTTGCACAAGTCGCAGTCTCACTCGTTTTACTGGTTTGCGCCGGTTTGTTTCTTCAATCAACCATGAATGCAGCAAAACAGGATGTCGGAGTACAAACAAAAAATCGTGTCGTGATGGCGATGAATACTGAACTATTACACTATGATGAGAATCGTTCAAGAACTTTTTACCGTAACCTTCTTGAACGAGTTCGCTCAATCCCGGGTGTTGAATCTGCCGCGTATGGACGCTACCTTCCAATCGGCTTTCGAAATGGAGGTTACGAAGTTTTCATTGAAGGCAAGACAAAGCGGATCGAAGGGTCCGAACAAGAACTCTTCAATGTTATTTCATCCGATTACTTCAAGACCGTCGGAATGCCTATTTTACAAGGCCGCGTCTTTAGTGAAAACGATACTCCAGCTAGTAAAAAAGTTGCGATTGTGAATGAGGCAATGGCCAAGAGATATTGGCCAGCAGAGAATCCGTTAGGGAAAAAGTTCCGCTTTAACACACGGGATTCAGAACCAGTCGAAATCGTTGGCGTTGCAAAAACTGGAAAATACCTTTTGCCGGCTGAAGACCCAACACCGATCTTCTATTTGCCTTTCCATCAACATTTTGGTTCTGATACTGTTTTGCATGTTCATACTTTGCGCGTACCTGCGGAAATTATTTCCGCTGTTCGATCGGAAGTGCGTGCAATCGATCCCGAAATTTCGTTATCGGAAGTTCGTACGCTTGAAGAGCACATCCGATATGGAAAAATGCGTTTGTATGATGTCGGTACAGGCCTGATTGGTGGATTCGGAATTATTGCTCTTGCTCTGGCTGCTGTTGGACTCTATGGAGTAATGGCCTTACTGGTTTCGCAACGGACCCACGAAATTGGAGTTCGAATGGCGCTTGGTGCATCACAACCAGTGGTTTTGCGGATGATTGTACTAAACGGATTGAAGAAAACTTTGCCTGGACTGCTAATTGGTGTGCCGATCGCGATTTTTGCTACCAGAGCGATTCAATATTTACTTGTTGGTGTATCCCCAACGGATATTCTTACAATATCAATGTCATTACTGTTCTTAGTAACAGTTGCTTTGATCGCATCGATTATTCCAGCATGGCGCGCATCCCGCGTAGATCCTTTGGTTGCGCTTCATAATGAATAGATCCGTTTGAGCATAAGAGCGACGGCAGTTTCAAGCTTGTCGCGATCTCCTTTGTACGCCAGAAAGCAACGTTTGTTATTCTGTCGCGCAACTCTTGTCTAATGATTGCTCGAACGAAAGTCGCGTTCTCCTCGTAAAAGCGTTATTTGAGAGCTGGCATTCCGCTTGCAATAGAGGCCAATGGACCGCAAAACGCAAAGGAGAGACGCAATGAAAATCGACCTGAAAGACATTCTTAAGAATGTCCCGGGCGCCAACCCGGACCAAAAAGACAAATACAAGCCCGGCTTCGATTCTAAAAGGAGCCTCTGAATTCGTAAAAGACAAATTTGAAGAAGTTACATCCCAGAATCCTTTGAACAACGGATTGTTAAATACTCCCGAACTGCCGGAACTCAAGGGGTTGAATCAGCTTGACGTTTTCAATCTGGAAGACCAACTGCGCAAAGCGCGGATGGGAGCAGATATGGTTTCCAAAGCTGCACCCAAAGGTGCAGCAGGAAAGGAAGTTTGGGGCGACAGTGACAAAGTAAAAGAAAAAGATTCACGATCTGCCGGCACAAATGAAGAATTAAAAAAGAAATACAGCAATGTGATGGGCTCTCTTGATTGGAAAAAAGGGACGACCTTGTTTGATTTGGATCCGGGTGCAGTGTTTCGGCATCCGATTGATCGGAAATTGAAGGATGAGAAAGCAGGAACCGGTTCCGCAACAGGCCGTTTGGATTTTCTATCAGCTAGATTGCGTGGATTCGGAGTGGCTGATTTTAAGCTAGAAACTTTAACTGCGAAACTCGGATTGGGGCTGCAAGGTTCATTGGAAGTCATCGGATTCCATCTTGAATTGAAACACGATGCTCCCAGTGTGAAATTTTTCGGCCGCGATGCTTCATTGCATTCCATTATCAACGTTGATGCGTATGCGGGAATTATTGCTGAAGCAGAAGCCACTCTAAATGTTGATGTCACGAAAGGCGATGGATTTTTGCGGCTTGGTGCACAAGCTTTTGCAACTGCAACTGCATCCATTTCCGGCAGAAGCTCGTTAGGGAAATTCGCAAGCGTCTACGGTAAAGGTGATGCATATGCGGGTGTCGGTGGAGGTGCAGGTTTGGATGTTGGATTTAAAGATGGCTCTTTCACTTTCAGCAGTGGAGCTGGTTTGGCCGCCATATATGGCGCTGGCTACAATGTGGGCTTCTCCGTCAACGTTGTTGAGTTCGAAAAGCTCGGAGAGAACATGGTGAAGGATGCAACAGGCCGTCCTGTGGTCTGGGTATGGGAGGAGAATTTTCCATGGCCATGGAAACCCGACGCTCATGAAGTGCTTTATCCTGCCGGCGATTTTTTGCAAGACGTAGGGCACGTCCTCGGCGTGAATGGAGGATCGTTGATGGCTCTATTGGATATCGCCTTCAGCCTATCACGTAAATCTGATGTTCCGTCAGATCAGTCCGATGAGCGTCAGAATAAAAAGACCAATGAATTGAATGATAAAAGAACGCGTAACACGCAGCCGGCGGTATAAGGAGAGAAATCATGAACACTACCCAATTGATGGATCAAGGAACGGAATTCGCACGTAATTTGAAATTGAAAGATGCTGAGAATTGTTTCTCGAAAGTTCTTTCGATGGATCCGCGTTCTTCGGATGCAATTATTTGGCTTGGAAGAATTGCATTCATACAAGGGGATACTGAAAAAGGAGATCGCTTGTTGGACGAAGCGATCTCCATCAATTCCGCTGAACCTCAAGCGTTAACATTTCGCGGCATCAGTGAACTGGAAAAAGGAGATACCGTAAAGGCACTCGAATATTTTTCAAAAGCCGAAGCGTCCAATCCGCGGCTTGAAATTCATGGGTATTTTGCTCGCTGTTTTTCATTATTAGGAAGGAAGCAGGAAGCCGAACAAGCAGCTCAAAAAGCGATTCAAATGAACCCACAGGATACGCTTGGTCACTATGAACTGGCCTGTATTTGTGCAGATCAGGGAAAAGTAGTTGATGCATTGAAACATCTCGTAGCATCGGTAAATAGCAATCCGCTTTTTGTAAAAGGTTATTTTGCCCTGGGTGCGCTTTTAGCTTTGGCAGGAAAGCCGGAAGAGGCGATAGACGTTTACAGAAAAGGACTTCAATATGTGCCTGATGCACACCTACTGCGCGAACAGCTCTGCGGACTTCTCGCCTCTCAAGGAATGTTTCAGGAAGCCATCGATGAAACCTACGAATGTATTCGAAGACGGAATTCTTATGACGACCACCTTCGTCTTGGGCTTTATTCCGTCATACTAGGACAATTCGAAACAGCTGAAAAAGCATTTCTCAAAGCTCTGGAACTAAATCCTCAAAATTGGGAAGCTCACTACAATCTTGGCGAACTTTATTCAGCAGCCAATTTAGTGGAGGAATCGCGCCAGCAATATGAATCCGCATTGACCAAAGGTGAAGATGAATGGAAACCTTACAATGGCATGGGCGTATGGATTCTACAGAACGGGCAGAATCGGAATGATGCGATCCCGTTTTTCCAAAAAGCAAATGAATTGGATAAATCGCGTCCTGAACCGTTGATGAATCTTGCCCTGACATTTGCATCCTTGCGTGAATGGGACATTGCAAAAAGCCATTGCAACAAAATCATGCAAACGGCTCCGAGCGAGTCCAAATATTATAAGGAAGCGGAACGATTGGTCCTGGCAATTGATTCCGAGAATTTTTAAACGGGAGCGCAGGCCTCTGGTCGGGACGTCGGCGCTCCCCGAAAAACTCTAAAGCCTAATTTATGTCGTTCGTTCTGCGACAGTCTGACCCTCGTCTACTGTTTCAAGAAAAATGGAAAATGTGCGCTATTTCAAATTGACCAGGTAAGTATTCTTTATCTATATGAGGAAGCAAAAGATCCAGATGCTTCGAATCTTACCTCTAACTGTTCTAGTCTTCATTGCAATCGGCTCTATATATCTGCCACTTGAAGGGGCGGAGAATCATGATGAGCTTATTCAGAAAATTGCCCAACAGGCTTCAGAGAATGAATCAAATATCCGGAATTATGGTTACGACGTAACGATGAATATTCGTTCGTTGAACCGGAAGGGGGATGCGAAAAAGACGGAAACAAGAAATTATCGAACCTTGTGGAATCAGGAAAAACCGCGCCTTGAACTGCATCAAATCAACAATCGTCCGTTAAACGAGAAGCAGAAAAAAGAAGAAGCTCAGAACAAAAAGGAATGGCAAAAGTCGGTGCAAAACGGGAACAATTCGCAGCGAATTCCCTTTAGCTGGCACGAACTATTGCAGAAATATGATTTCACCATTGATTCGAACGATCACAGCGAGGCTTATGTTTTGTTGTTTAAACATAAGAAAACCAAATTACCGGTTCGCAATCGAATAGAAAAGGTGTTAAATCATCTTGACGGCACGATGTGGGTGGATCGGGAATATCGGATTGTTAGATTGCAGGCGGGTCTCAACGATGATGTCGGTTTCGGTTTTGGTCTGGCAAAGGTAACGAATTTAGATTTTGATTACACACAGATGCCATACGGCGATTCAATGCTTCCGGCTTCTCTTCACTTGAACCTTAAGGTGAAAGCGTTATTCATTTATTCCGAAACACGGGAGATTTCAACCACATTTACAAACTATTGTCTAAACCCAGCCCAGCAACCCACTGCCTCACCGGTGGCCTTAGAAGCATCGGCGTCTAAATAGCCCGAAGTTGGTGGCGGCCCTCACCGCAAGAAATCTCATTATCTACGGATCCAGAGTTTTTCGTAGGGAACAACCTGGATGGCAAGATTTAATTCAAACGATTCCGTATCCGGAGAAGCAAACCGGTATGTTTTTTCGTGGAAGAGTGGAACCAAGATGGCATGTTCTGCAAGCAATTGCTCCGCTTCCTGGTAAATTTTATGTCTTAAATGTGGAAGCGTTTCAGTTCGGCCTCTTTCAATGAGTTGGTCTAATTCAGGAGATCCGGAAAAAGCGCCATGAATTCCTTCTTTTCGATGCAGCAATCCATAGAAAAACGTATCAGGGTCAGGGTAGTCTCCAAACCAACGCGTCATGACAAGATCAGTATCCGAAACAGAATCGAAAAGGAAATAATCTTCGGCCTTTTTATTTTCCTTTTTTATTTGAAATCCTTTTTGCCGAAGCAACTGAAAGAATTCTTGAGAAAGGGATGAATAAGGGCCCTCATAAACGGTACCCAAAATAACGTTTAGTTCCACATTATCCATACTTGGAGCATTAGCAGCAGCTTTTTTGTTATAGGCACGTTTGGGCTCATATCCGAGCAGTCCGGGCGGAATGAGACTGTGAGCAGGAAAAGCGAACCGGCCAACATTTCTTCGAACCATTCCTTCAATATCAATGGATTGAATGAGTGCGTGACGTGTTTTTTCATCAGAAAATGGTGGTTTATGAGTATTGAGAAAAAGATAGTAGGTGCAAAGTTGTGGAGTTTCGCCATACTTGAAAGGTACTTTTGAATGACGAAGAGTATCAACATCTCCAGGAAATAAATCTCCAACGACCGAAAAGCGACCGGATTGGAAACCGCTCAATATATCCTGCGGTGAAAGCCCCATGTTCATAACGAGCCGATCACTTTTCGGATATCCGCGCCGCCAGTAATCAGGATTTGCTTCGAGATCAAGAAGTTGTCCGGGTTCGAAACGCGCTACGCGAAAAGGTCCTGTTCCAATACATTGATTCAGAAAATTACCGCTGATGTCTCGTGTTCCTTCCGGGATAATGGCAGTTGCTGGATAACTCAACAGGGCAGGAAAGAAGGAAAGAGGCTGATCCAACTCCACTACAAAATCCAGAGCTGAAATGATTTTAAATCCCGCTAATTCTTTCGTTTCACCATCGGATAAAGCTTTGGCACCACGAATTGAGCCCAGCATCCAACGTGCCGGATTCGTTGGATTTTGCAAAGTGTGTTCGAACGAGAACCGGACATCGCGTGAGGAAAGACGTCGTCCATCATGAAAGCGTACATCGTCCCGTAAACGGAAACGAAATTTTCTTCCGCCTTCTTCTGCTTTAAATTCCGATGCGAGCCATGGAATGATTTGGGCGTCTTCTGCTTGTCTGGTCAAACCCTCATAAATACTGGGGAGCACATCGCCCTGGGCAACGGTGGTGCACGATGAAGGATCAAGATTCTCAATCCTGCCGGCCATTGCAACCTGTACGAGCCCTCCTTCAGTTTTCCGGACCACTGCCGGCTTTGCTGTTTCGGATTTCCCAAGCTTTGAATAATTAACAAACGGAGGACTGCTATGAAGCTTGAGCCGCCGAATTTTTGGATTCGCAACACGATAATCAATTTCGTGAAACAGAGGAATTGCAAAGGCGTTATCTAATAAAAAACTCTCTATTTTGCGATATACCTTTTCGCGAGTTTGTGGATTCGGTTCGGTGCGGGCTTCTTCAATAAATTGATCCATTTCTTTCGATGAATAGTAACTTCGGAACTCGCCGAATTCTGATTGAAAAAGTGTGTATGTAAAATTATCGGGATCATCATAGTCAGCGTTCCAGCGTCCGATCAATAAATCGTAATCTTCATTATTTTTCCATGAACCAATATATTGATTCATATTCGCAGCTGTATTCGTTACTTCCACACCGATTTCGGACCAAATTGAAAAAATAGCTTTCGTTAAAGCGGAATATCGATCGAGTAAAAGCGGATGAACCGACGCTCGAACACGGATTGGTAACTCAAATCCTGTATTTTTTATCAGTTCGTGTATTTGTTCTTGCGAGAGTGATTGACGCCTTCTGCCAGGATCATGACCTAATATTCCAGGAGGGATGAGACCTTCTGCTGGAAGTGCATAGCGTCCGAGAGTTCCTCGAATCAAATCATGAACGCGGATGACTCCGCTCAGTGCTTTCCGAAGATCAGCGTTTTGGCCCAACTTACTATAGCTGTTGAAGAATGCAAAATAAATTGTTTTCTTTGGTGCCTCAACAATGCCGGATCGGAATTGCGGATTCTGTAAAAGGGATTCAAGATCTTCCGGAAGTAAATTGCTTGCCAGGTCAAGTTCATCGGAAAGTAAACCCGATCTCATTTCAGCAGAAGTTGCTCCGCAACGGAAATCGATTCCATCCAGTGGAGCCGGCGCGCCATTCCAGTAATTTTCATTTCGTTCCATCGAAACATGATCCGGTTTGAACGATACAATTTTGAAAGGCCCCGTTCCGCTAAGACGACTATCCTGATCCAGACAGATTGCAGCCCGGCTATCTGTCAACAGCGAGGGATAAATAGGAAGAGGTTCAAGAAGTTCAATTGCAAAAGAATGAGGCGAATGGATTATGATTCCTTCAACATGATCCGATGATCCATTTAAGAATTCGGTAACACCTCGTATGGATGAATAAGAAGCAGGTAAGCGGTCTTTTGTTAACTGAATTCCTTTTTCAAAAGAACGTTTTACGGCTTCTGCAGTAAGAGGCTGTTGATTGTGCAACAGAACATTCGGCCGCAGTTTAAACAGAAATGATTTCCCTTTTTCGAGAGCTTCCCAACTCTCACAGAGACACGGAACCACATAACCATGCTCATCCATAGCAAGAAGGGGTTCAAAAACATTTCCCAGGATCTCCGCCTCTTCCATAATGAGAATATCGACTGGATGTTTTGTCGTAACAGGAGTGGGGATTCCTACAGCAAGCCTGCCACCCTGTGAAACGGATTCTTCTTTTTCTTTCATTGCAGGTTTAATCCGTTCCGTTTCCTGCATATATTCCCTGGCTTTATCGAATTCGCCCCTGAGATTCGCAACAGTGATTCCAACGGACAGCAAGTCAACTAAAGCTTCAACTTTTCCGCTGGACCGCGCTAAGCTCAATCCTTGTTCAACCCAACGCCGCGTGTCATCCGCTTTACGTCCATCCCATGCCGTCTGAGCCGCCATCACGATTGATTCAATCAAGCGCTCAGTGTTTTGACTTTTTTGGAAAACACTGACTGCTGATTCCAATTCTTGAAGGGCTGCATCTGTGTTGCTTGCAAGACGATGAGCCTCAGCAAGAAGCATGCGAACATCTCCTTCTAATTCACTGTTGGAATCTTCTTCGCCCTGGAGGAATTCAAGTACGACTTTTGTCGTGCGCAGAGCATCTTCGGAGCTTAAAGCTTCCAGTGATTTTTTTGCGGACTGGATTCCGAATTCAATTACCTTTTCAGGGACATCACCTTCCGAATAATGATGCACAAGAAGCGAGTAAACCCGTTCGAGACGTCCGGCATTACGCTCTTCAAGATCCTCTGCATATTTTCTGTGAAGTGTTCTTCTCTTTCGCCTGGGTACAGAAGCATAAAGTACATCACGTACAATACCGCTGGAGAAAATAAACTGATCGCTGCGTGACCGGCGTTCTTCTTCTATAAAACCAGATGTGATTAAACCGTCAATTACATCTTCAATGTTTTCTTTTTTTCCGGTTAATACTTCAAGATCACGAAAATCAAAAGTTTTACCTAATATGGATGCTGTGGACAAAATTTCCCGCCAATCCTGGGGAAGACGTTCAATTCGCTTTTCAACTGTTTCTTGAATTGTCGGCGGCAGTTCTTCCGAAGAAAGTGCAGTTTCACCGCTCAAACTCCATGCCCCTGTTTCATTTTTGGCAATTTTTCCGGAATCAATTAATGAGCGAACTAGTTCTTTTGTAAAATGTGGATTCCCTTCCGTAGCTTCGTAGAGTTTATCCACAAAATGTTGTTCCATATCAGATCCGCCAATCAGTGTTTGTAAAAAGGGCCGGTAATCAGAAATGGATAGAGGTTCAAGGTTAATCTGGCTAAAACGTTTGTCACCTTGAAAACTTTTTAGCATCTTTGTCAGCGGATGGTGTTTATCAACTTCGGTTGTACGATACGTTCCCACCATCAAAGTTGGTGTTGGACCGAGACGGCGAACGATGTATTGAAGAGCATCGAGTGAAACATCGGCATTTTGCAGATCTTCAAACAAGATGATGAGTGGTTTGCCTCCGCCGATACGGGCAAACGATCTTGCGAGTAGATCAAAAATATAAGTACGGTCTTGTGTCTTCTTCACTTCGCCTGATACGACTAGCTTTTGACCGCCTGTGAATTCGGCCATTTCCGCAAGAACGGGGAATAGGGAAACGAGATCTGAAGCAAGATCAGAAAAATCCACAGGCCCGGATGATGTAGTTACTTTGATTCTGAAATATTCTTGAATTGCTTCGGAGAAGCCCTGGTATGGAAAGGTTTGATCTTGTTCTACGAATCGGCTGTGAAGAAGCCTGATCTTTTTTGCTCTTGCCAGATTTTCCAATTCATCCAACAACCTGCTTTTTCCAATTCCTGCTTCTCCACCAATTACTACAAACTGGCATTCTCCATGCAACGCTGCATTCAGACTCCGCTGTAATTCAGTAAACTCCTTTTCGCGTCCTATAAAAGGAGATTGTGTCGGACGTTGGATTAAAGTCGAAGCGCGCTGAACTACGGAAAGCTTTTGTAGTCTCTCGCTCTCACGTAATTTTGCACGATGGAGCTTTAACATCTCTGCAATTTCTTTTGCGCGTTGGAATCTTTTACCGGGATCCTTTTCCAACGATCGCATGATGATTTGTTCCAATTCTTCTGCTATCTCTGCTCCCAATGCTCTGGGTGATTGGGGAATTTCATGCGCAATTCTGTACAGAACGGATTGCAGCTCTCCCAAATAAGGCGACTTTCCGACAAGACATTCATATAAAACAATTCCAAGCGAATAAATATCGGAACGGCCATCAAGTTCCCTTGATGAAAGTTGTTCGGGACTTAAATATGATATGGTGCCTACAAGCGTTCCTGTTTTTGTGAGATGGCTTTGTGCTGATGCCATCGCAAGACCGAAATCAGTCACTCTGACTCGAATCCCTTCGGTCGTACTATCATCCTGTGAGACTAAAATGTTTTCCGGCTTGATATCCCGGTGAACAACCCCCTTGGAGTGACTGTAATCAAGTGCTTCAGCTACTTGAATTCCGATGTTCAGTACATCACCAAGGCTCAACGCTCCATCTTTAATGAATGCTCGCAAATTCGTTCCTGCCACAAAAGGCATAACAAAAAAGAGTGATCCTCCGTGTTCTCCAATGTCATAGACGCCAACAATGGATGGATGATCCATGTTGGCGACCACTCGTGCTTCTCGTTTAAATCGTTCTACAGCATCTGATCCAAGGAATTCTGGAGTGATGACTTTGATTGCAACGTCGCGTTGCAACATAGGATCGCGAGCAAGATAAACGACACCCATTCCACCGCGACCAATTTCACGGAGTATCTGATAACGATTTGCAAATCGAAGTGAGCGCAAAGCTTCGGCTAATTCCGCAGCAGAGGAATAACGCTGCTCTTTATTTTTTGCCAGCGCGCGTTTGATAATGGTATCGAGTCCTTGCGGAACACTCTGACTCAACGTGCTTGGTGTTGGCGGATCCAGAGTGGCTATCTCATGAAGCACCGACAGCACGCTTGGCCCGCTAAATGGCACTACCCCGGTAGCTGCCTCATAAAGAACAGCACCTAACGAAAAAATATCGGTACGAAAATCCAGAGGCTCACCGCGTGTCTGTTCAGGAGACATGTAAGCTACCGTGCCGATGATCATGCCGGTCCTTGTCAGTTTGCTCATCGTTTGTTCACCGCTGAGCTGTTCATCAACAAATGGGACCAATTTTGCGAGACCAAAATCAAGTATCTTCGCCTGACCGCGCGGAGTAACCAGAATATTTGATGGCTTAATGTCTCTATGAATGAATCCGGCAGAGTGTGCTGCAAAAAGAGCATCCGCGATCTCTGCGCCGAGGTCCATCAACCGGGAGGTGTCTAACAAACCCTGATCGATGACCGATTTTAGAGTTTCCCCCTCCACATATTCCATGACTATAAAGTCAAAACCGTCGGCATGTTCGATGGAATAGATTGTTACGATATTGGGATGGTTGAGGGCCGATGTTGCTCGGGCTTCTTGCAACAAGCGGCTTTTGGCTTTTTTATCTTCAGGAGATTCCGAAGATAAAAATTTTAATGCGACCTGTCTTCCGAGTTTCAGGTCCTCTGCCTTATAAACTGCCCCCATTCCACCCTCACCGATTTTCTCGAGGATCTTATAATGAAGAATCGTCTCCCCTGATTGCAAAGAACTCATGTTGTCGTGACTCCGGTTTGGGCTTTTATTTAAGTAATGACAATGAAAACTGTAGGATTATACATCGGTTTTTTGAGGGTAACCTAATCTTGCACCTTCATGATTTATTATGAGTAACTCACTACAAAGAAGCAAAAGAAAGAGGATCAAATGACGAAGCAAAAAGAACATGCAAATACATTCAAAAGTCTTCACACAAAAGGAAACCCTGTGATTTTGTTTAATGTCTGGGATGCGGGAAGCGCAAAAATCGTACAAGAGATTGGAGCAAAGGCAATCGCTACCGGTAGTTGGTCTGTTGCGGCAGCACATGGATTTCAAGATGGGGAAAAACTGCCGTTTGAACTTGCACTGGCAAATCTAAATCGAATTATCTCAAATGTGGATCTTCCAGTTACTTTCGATTTTGAAGGAGGTTATGGAACGAGTCCTGCTGAACTCCAGGTGTCTATAGCAAAAGTAATTGAAGCCGGAGCGGTAGGAATCAATTTTGAAGATCAAATCGTTGGTGGAACTGACCTGTATTCGATTCAGAACCAAGGGGAACGGATTCAAGCAATTCGCAAAACGGCTGACCGTTTGTCAGTACCCCTTTTCATAAATGCACGCACGGATATTTTTTTGAAGGCCGATTCTGCTCCTCACAATGAGAGCCAACTCGAAGAAGCTTTGAGCCGGGCTTCAGCTTATGCAGATTCCGGTGCGACTGGCTTTTTTGTTCCGGGATTGATCAATATTGCATTCATTGAAACGCTTTGCGAACGTTCACCTCTGCCGATCAATATTATGTATCAACCGGATGCACCTTCATCAAAACAACTTGCTGAAGTGGGAGTTTCCCGTATTAGCTATGGCCCATATCCGTATCTCCAGGTGATGAAGACTTTGAAAGAAGCCGCAAGCGCTGCTCTTTCATTTTCCTGAAAGGCTGGTTGTTCGCCACGCATCATCTTGGGATTTACTGAGTACTGAAGGCTCTTTGCGAAATGGTTTTGATTTCCGCCTGCCTCTTTTGCCAGAATTTCGAACTGGTAATTGGTGTCGGGCTCTAAAAATTCGGCTGAAATTTTTACGCTTGTTGCCGTAGCCGGCAAATCGATACTCAATACTCGTAGTGGTGTTCCACCTTCCACAATGACCTGATAACCGCTGATTTGAATTCCTGCCGGTGTTGTAACAGGATCCCATCGAATAATCGCTTTCTTTGGATCGAGGACAGCCCTTCTTTCGGGTGCAACAATCGAGGGTCCATCAGGAATATAGTGTGTGAACGTTGCAACAGCTTCCAATGTTTCGCCTTCAACAGTTGCATCGGTAAATCTGTATTGTCCCGCCGGAAATAATGCCAGGAACTCCTGCAGTGGCATTTCATCAAGGGAGGGCTCATTACTTTCAAAAAAAAGTTCTGTTAAGCGAGACCCGAGAGTCTATTCCTGCCGAATACATCAAGAATTTTATTTCCATTCGGATTAACGATTGAGACTTTCTGCCAGGGTTCTCCATCAAGGAAAACCTGAATACCGACATCCTCATCCGTGGAGTTGAACTCAATGATCATCCTGGCGTCATCAAGGGGAATTTGTGCTTTCCGATCCTTCGACCATGACAGAGATGGAGCCACAGTGAAAATCAATAGCACTAATAAACTCAACACAAGTTTTTGAATATTCATAATTTCCTCGCTTATTCATACGCTTCAAGCTGTCGTTGGTACGATAATGCTGGATTATTACCCAAACATTACACGGACATTACAATCTGAGCTTGATGATTTCGTGAGTCTGTTTGGCATTCTGCGGTTGTTATGTTGAAATGAGTTGATGTCACTAAAAGCCGGTACGAAGCTTGGCCACTTTGAAATTCAATCTGCGCTCGGTGCCGGTGGAATGGGTGAAGTTTATCGAGCGATCGATACGCGATTAAACCGCACAGTTGCTGTCAAAGTATTACCCTCGCACTTATCGGCAAATACTGATTTGAAACAGCGCTTTGAACGTGAAGCCCGTGCAGTTTCAAGCTTGAACCATCCACATATTTGTACTCTCCATGATATCGGTCATCAAAATGGAATCGATTATCTTGTCATGGAATTCCTGGAAGGGGAGACTCTCGCAGAAAAACTAACGAAAGGCGCTCTTCCGATTGAACAAACAGTTCGCTATGGAATTCAGATTGCTGATGCTCTGCACAATGCACATAAGCAAGGAATCGTTCATCGTGATTTGAAACCGGGCAATATCATGTTGACAAAATCGGGCGCAAAGTTGCTTGATTTTGGGTTAGCAAAATTTGAAGCTGCAGCTCAATTGAAATCAGATTCACTATCGGAGCTTGCAACCGAAGAGAGAGAACTCACTGCCGAAGGAACAATCATGGGGACATTTCAATACATGTCTCCGGAACAATTAGAAGAAGGGAGAGCAGATACACGCACAGACATTTTTGCGCTTGGTGCTGTGCTTTACGAAATGGCTACAGGCAAAAAAGCATTTATAGGAAAAAGCCGCGCAAGCTTGATCACAGCAATCATGTCTGCTGAGCCCCACCCAATCTCCAGCATTCAGCCGTTAACACCACGCGCGCTTGAGCGTCTTATAAAAATTTGTCTTGCAAAGGATCCTGATTTGCGATGGCAAACTGCACATGATGTCATGCTGGAACTGCAAGGAATTTTAGAAAGCATTTCGCAGCCTGAAGCATCAGCGACTGCGATGGTTTCTCATAGGAGTTTTCAAAAGCTACCATGGGTTTTAACAGCATTGGGAGCACTTGCCGCAGCGGCCTTTGCAGTCGCATATTTTTCCAAATCTTTACCTCAGCATCAAAAATCTGCAATCCAATTGTCGATTCATCCTCCGGATCCCAGCGCCTTTTTTACCGGGACAGGCCCCGTAGCAATCTCACCGGATGGTAAGTATGTTGCCTTTAATAACAATGCAGATGGTAGAAGAACGCTCTGGCTGCGTCCGTTGAAAGAGCCTGAAGCTCGTCAGCTTCCAGGCACAGAACATTCCACGAACCCATTCTGGTCACCCGACAGCCGGTATATTGCGTTTTTTGCAAGAGGCAAATTAATGAAGATATCGATTTCAGGCGGACGTCCCCAAGTTTTATGTGACGCATCTCGAAATCGAGGCGGCTTCTGGGGAAACAGCAACATCATCATTTTTGCTGATCAACCAAATGGTCCACTTTATCAGGTTCCTGCTGATGGAGGTAAACCAAAACAAGTTACGGAACTAGATCAATCAGCGGGGGAACTTACGCACCGCTTTCCAGTATTTCTGCCAGATGGGCGCCATTTTCTATATCTGATCCGGTTTACAAAAAAGAATCAAGGTATCTATTCTGGTTCACTGGATTCCTCTGAAAAAAGATTTGTGTTGGATTCTGGTTCCAGGGTCAGTTATGCGCCTCCCGGCTATCTTTTGTATCTCAAAGATTTCGCTATGCTGGCGCAATCGTTTGATCCCCAATCGCTTCGGATTCAGGGCGAAGCGTTTCCGATCGCGAAACGTGGACGGATGAGTGCAACGGGCCAGTCTGCGATTTCAGTTTCCGATAATGGCGTGATTGCATATTGGCCAGGCCAACTGTCGGATGTTGAATTCTTATGGTATGGCCGAAATGGTGTTCAGCAAGGGCAGGTTGGAGAGCTAGAAAATAGTGTTGATTCACGATTCCATCGTCTGTCCCCGGACGGTACTCAAGTTGCTTGGCTGCGCGGTGATCCCGATGCTTTAACCCCTGATGTTTGGGTGACCGATATTTCGCGCAATGTATCAACTCGCCTGACATACCGTCCTGAATTTGATGAAACCCCCGTCTGGTCTCCCGATGGAAAATCTGTTGTGTATTGCAGAGCAACTTTAACGAATACACCTAATATCTTGCTGATGTCCTCCACCGGAGCTGGCGAAGAACAGGTTCTGCTAAAAGAGTCCCTTTATCTTAGCGATTGGTCATCTGATGGTAAGTTTATAGCCGGCTACAGGTACGGCAAAAGAAACGACATATGGGTAATGAATTTCTTAGAAAAGAAAATCTCACCTTATCTGCAAACCGAATTCGATGAATTTCAAGCTTCATTTTCACCTGATGGAGGATGGATCGCGTATACGTCAGATGAATCTGGAGATTATGAAGTGTACGTACAATCCTTTCCTGTATCAGGAAAAAAATGGCGAATTTCTGCGGATGGCGGAGCCCAGCCAAGATGGCGCCGCGACGGAAAAGAATTGTTCTATCTATCGTTGGATAGAAAAGTCGTTGCAGTTGAAGTGAATGGCAACGCAGGAAATTTCGTTGCCGGTGTTCCCCGTGTTTTATTCAAAGCTCCAATAACGGCCTCTACATTTTATCCGTATGGCTCGGATTACGATGTTACAGCAGATGGCCAGCGCTTTCTTGTTTCGAGCTCCACAGCGACAGCGCAATCGAGTCCTCCAATCAACGTAATTTTGAACTGGACTGATTTAATTCGCACACCACGATAACGCAAACATAACTCGGCTTTGGTTCGCTTCAGTCCGGCTTGAGATATTTTCTTAAATGCCGATTCTGCTCCTCACAATGAGAGCCAACTCGAAGAAGCTTTAAGCCGGGCTTCGGCTTATGCAGATTCCGGTGCGACTGGCTTTTTTGTTCCGGGATTGATCAATATTGCATTCATTGAAACGCTTTGCGAACGTTCACCTCTGCCGATCAATATTATGTATCAACCGGATGCACCTTCATCAAAACAACTTGCTGAAGTGGGAGTTTCCCGTATTAGCTATGGTCCATATCCGTATCTCCAGGCGATGAAGACTTTGAAAGAAGCCGCAAGCGCTGCTCTCTCATTTTCCTGAAAGGCTGGTCTCTCCACCATCCCGCACCTACCTGTACAGGTGGCGATTTTTTTTCGCTCCAGGCGAAAATAAAAATGAGTCATCGAATTTTCTTGTGGAGGTTCCCAATGAGCGATATTAAAGGCATTAGCAACAAATCGGTATCGGCAACTACTTCGAGTGAGTCATCGCCGGAGACGCAAAAGACTACTGGCAATGCGCAGCAGAATTCTTCTACCACTCAGCCTTTAACATCGGAAGGAAAAGCAGCGAAAACATCTGAATCGCAAATTTCAGGTGAAGTGATGCGCCAGACTCTTCAAGAGTCGTTCAAATCCGCTTCAGCTTCGACTACGAGTGATCTTATTGGTGGAACTTATCCAGTGGTTGAAAAGAAAGTCGAAGTTTCAGGTTGGGTCACCGAAAAACTTTCATCGCAGCCGTCATCTCCTGCAGGAGTCCCTTATAAACCAGAAGCACGTGTACCTGACAATACGCCGATTTTCGACAGTGGCAAAATGGATCGCGAAAAAGTTTTGCAAAACCTTTCGCAACATGATCAAAATCCAAAAACTACGGAAGATAAAGATCGATGCGGCGGGACTGCAGTAATTGCATCGGCCATTAACAGCGGTGGAGAACAGGGACTACTGAAGCTTACCGGTGCTATGAAAAAGAATTTACCACCATCAAAAGAACTCGATGAAATCGAAAAGCGGATAAAAGACAAAACGGCAACGCACGGAGATTTAGCAAAGCTAAGCGAAATGATTCATAGCGGATACGCTGTACCCGATCCAAAAGGTGGAAAAGGAGTTTTGGATGGAGATATGCATTCGCTTTATACTGCTGCCGGTCTCACTCCACCGGCAGGGCCGGGGCTTCCGGATAAAATTTTCAAAAACGGTCAAAGCTGGCCGGTCAACCTGGATACTGATGGCGACGGATCACCCAATCACTGGGTCGTTGCAGGCAAGGACGATAAAGGCCGCACATTTATTTACGATCCTGAATCCACGCCTGGGAAACCTCAAATCCACTATGGCGGATCACCTGAATACAATAACTACATCGAACAAATGAAAAAGACTGGCTCCGGATTCGCACCACTCACTAAAGCGGACGCCGACAGGGCTCGCGAAAAATACGATGAAGGATTAATGCAAGTGGAGTAACCCGGCGTTTAAAAACGCTTCAAGCAGATTGATCCAGATTCTCGCTCCATAGATATTTTTTTGTCTCTGACACAATTACCTTGTTGAGAACAAGCAAGGAAATGAGATTTGGAATAGCCATCAATCCATTGGCGATATCTGCAAAAGACCAAACCATCGGGTAGAGAAGCAACCGAGCCGATCATTACAGCAACAACCCACAACAAACGATAGGGTTTAATCACTCGCGATCCGAACAAATATTCGGCAGCTTTTTCGCCGTAGTAAGACCATCCAAGAATTGTGGAGAATACAAAAGTCAGTAATCCAATCGTTAATACAATCGGGCCGACCGTATGTAATTCAGAAAATGCAGCTTTCGTTAATGAAGAGCCCTGTAATCCGCGAGTCCATTCACCAGAGTTAACCAGGACCAGTCCAGTCATCGCGCAGACAACAACGGTATCCCAGAAAGTTCCGGTTGAGGAAACAAGAGCTTGCCGTACTGGATTTTTTGTTTGTGCTGCAGCCGCAACAATCGGTGCACTTCCTAATCCGGATTCATTTGAAAAAAGTCCACGCGCTACGCCATAGCGGATCGCTTCCTTCATTCCGGCTCCGAGAAATCCTCCAATCGCTGCTTGTCCAGTGAATGCACTGCTAAAAATGAGTTGAATGGTTTCAGGAATGGTTGAGTATTTCATCACCAATAAGATCGCGCAGCCAATTACATAAAAAATGGCCATAAATGGAACGAGCTTTTCGCAAACTGTAGCGATCGATTTAATTCCACCTAAAATCACAACAGCCGTAAAAACAGTCATTACAATGCCACTAATCCAGGGTGAAATGTTGAAAGTTTCATGAACCAGAGTTGAAATCGAATTCGCTTGCACCATATTGCCAATACCGAAAGCAGCGACAGCAGTCAGCGCAGCGAAAACAGTGCCCAACCATTTCTTGTTCATCCCCCGTTCAAGCACATACATTGGACCGCCCGCCATCATTCCCTGATCGGTAGTGATGCGGTATTTTACCGAGAGTACTGCTTCAGAATATTTCGTAGCAATTCCGAAAACGCCCGTAAGCCACATCCATAAAACAGCTCCTGGTCCACCTGCGGCGATCGCTGTAGCAACACCCACAATATTTCCCGTTCCGATCGTTGCAGCGAGTGCTGTGGTGAGCGCTCCAAATTGACTGACATCTCCCGTTCCTTCTTTCGTTCGTTTAAATGAAAGTTTGATGGCAGTTCCCAAGTACCGTTGAATGATTTTTAACCTGAAGGTTAAAAAGATGTGGGTGCCTACTAGCAGAATTAGCATGGGTGGTCCCCAAACCCAATTACTGATTGAGCCAAGCATCGCTTCTAGTTCTTTCATTTAACCTCCGGGAGTTTGGATCATTCTTGAATATTAAAGGAACGATCTCATGAAGTGCCTATAATGGCAAGCGATTCATCTCGATTCGAATTCAAATCACTTTTATGAAACTTACACGAGTTCTCTTTTCTTGGCAAAGTTGGATAAGCTATACCTTCACGAGGTGAATGATGGTTGATCAAATACGCACTGATAATCCTGAATTATTAACCGTTGGATTGGCTCAAATTGCGCCTGTCTGGCTCAATCGCGAAAAAACGTTAGGCAAGGTAGTAGAAAAAATAAAACTTGCAGCAAGACAGGGATGCCATCTCGTTGGATTTGGTGAAGCGCTTATTCCCGGCTATCCATTTTGGATTGAACATACCGATGGCGCGCGATTCAACTCAAGCGTCCAAAAAGAAATTCATGCATTTTATATGCATGAAGCGGTGCAGATTGAAAATGGTGACTTGAAATCGCTTTGTGAAACGGCTGCTGAAAATCGTATTGCCGTAATCGTTGGATGCATCGAACGCGCCGCAGATCGCGGCGGTCATAGTTTGTACGCTTCATTAGTATATATAGATCCGCAAGGACAAATCGGATCCGTACACCGCAAGCTGATGCCAACTTATGAAGAGCGCTTGACCTGGTCCCCCGGTGATGGACATGGATTGCGAACACACCGTTTGGGTGCATTCACAGTTGGCGGTCTGAACTGTTGGGAAAATTGGATGCCCTTGCCACGTGCTGCATTGTACGCCCAGGGTGAAGATTTCCATGTAGCCATTTGGCCAGGTGGAACTCATAACACACAAGACATCACCCGCTTCATTGCAAAGGAATCACGCTCTTTTGTAATGTCGGTTTGCGGATTAATGCGTAAAGAAGATTTTCCACCTGAAACACCTCATCTTCAAAAAATCCTGGCTAATGTTCCGGATGTCCTTGCGAATGGAGGATCCTGTCTTGCAGGACCGGATGGACAATGGATCATTGAACCTCTTGCCGATCAAGACAAATTGCTGGTTGCAACAATCAATCACCGCCACGTTCGCGAAGAAAGACAAAACTTTGATCCGGTCGGACACTATTCACGGCCAGATGTCACGCAACTGATTGTGAATAGGCAAAGACAAAGCACGATAAAACTAAACGACTAAACGCCGGGGTGACTCAATCTTTTTTCTCAGACTTATTTTGATCAGCAGAAACTGCTACTTGTTGCCTGAGTTTATCAAGCGCTTCTTCAGGAATGTCAGCAGCATTTGCTGCGCCAACAACTTCTGGAGGCGTCGGAGGAGTGGTGAAATGGCTGACAATATCATCATATGAGATGTTTCTTGGATTGTTGTCGAATTGATCAAAACTCTCTTGAACTCTTTTTACAATCTCTTCTTTAGATGGATGTTGAGATTCTTCCTGTTTTTGAGCAGCTTTATATACATTGTTACCATGTTCGATTCGCATGTCGTTCTCCTTTTGCTTCGATACAGCTTCAGGAAGCAACCGACATGCCAGAATTTAGAAACAGCATTCCGAGTAGAAGCGATACTCTTTCCAGGTGATAGAGCAACTATCGTCACTTCTTAAGCAACTATTGGAACAACCACTGCTCAATGCTTTATGAAGGCTGAATCCTTTTTGCCTGTGAATGAGTTGTAGAGAGTCTCGATAAAGGCGTCGGAAGAGATAAAGTCTCCGCTGTACTTTTTCCATGGTTCCAGAATGTTTTGCTTCTTCATTTCTTCCAGAGTTTTCTTTTCCGCTAACGCTTTTTTTACAGCTGTGGATGTTTCTTTCAACATGGTTACATAAGTCGTGACATCGCTTTTACTGCAGATCTGGCCGTGGCCAGGAATCACTTTTACATCTGCTGGAAATTGAGCCATAGCAGACTCGACTCCTTTAATCATCCCTTCAACACTGCCGCCGGCCATGATATCGATAAAAGGAAAACCGTAAGTTACAAAATTATCGCCCATATGGACCACATTCGATTTCTCAAAATAGACGATGCTATCGCCATCTGTGTGTCCGGAAGGATAATGCAACGCGCGAATCGTTTCTCCATTCAAATGGAGTGAAACATCGTGCAAATAGGTAATGATTGGAAGCGCTTCTTTCGGTTCTGGTTTGAGATCAAAGCGAACAGAGCCGCCGTTTCCTGCGACGCCGCCTTTTTCGAGACGTTTTCGAACGTTCTCATGTGCGACGAGTGTGGATGTTTTACTGAAATCAGCATTGCCGCCTGTATGATCAAAATGATAATGCGTATTGATAACAAAGCGGACTGGTTTGTCAGTGATCCCTTTAAGAGCGGCGCGGATTTTTTCCACAAGCGGCGCATATTGATCATCAACAATAACAATTCCATCTTCGCCCACTGAAGCGGCAATATTTCCGCCAGCGCCTTCCAGCATATAAACCGTTCCAGCAACGCGTGTCACTTTGATTTCAACCTTACTGAAATCATCTCTCTGTGCATTTGCAGTTGCGGTAAACAAAAGAAAAAGAATCAGAATGAAATAGGCCATTGTTTTCTCCTAGTTGACGATCGTCTTGCTGCGACTATTTCATCACAAAATCTGTAAAGCCAGTACACAGTTCCAAAATGAATGTCGGAAGCCTGTAGTATATTGTTCGAGCAGTTCAATCGCTATCCCTCTATGCCTAACGGACTCGATTCACACAGAAAGAATAGGGCCTTACAAGATCATTCTGAAATTCGGTTATGGTGCGATGGGTGCAGTTTCATACTCGCCGCCCGCGCTGATCAATCAGATTTAGGAAGCATGTTGCAATTAAGTTGATGAAACCGTGCGTCGATGATGTACTTGAGGTTTCAAAGGTTTCATCCGAGAAAGGCAAATCCTCGCAAATCTCGATCATCCTAACATCGCAAGACTTTTGGATGGCGGTAAGACCAATGAAGGGCATTCACGATATTTGGTCTTGGATTATGTTGAAGTGGACTCCTATCGATGCAATACTGTGATGACTTACTACCAATGCTCGCCGTCTTTACCGCAAGTAGACTTTGGCTGACGATGTTTCAGATCACATAGTATCGATTCGCAATATGGCACAATGGCAGATTTTGACTCGGCTTGGTTGCCGAAGGAAAGAAAAGAAATATCCGGATCATTGTGGATCTTGTTCCAAATCATACTTCAGATCAACATTCCTGGTTCAAGGAATCGAAATCGGCTCGCAAAAATCCGAGCAACGTGATCGGTACATCTGGCGTGATGGAAAAGCTCCGATCAGCCCCCGAAGATTTGGCCTTCGTGGTCTGGAGAACATTTGGCCTGCAGTAAGATCCAGCAAAGGCGTTATGCATCGGTCCAACATTCTCAGAAGATATCGAACGACATCTCGAAGGAATGCCAGTATTAGCAAGAAAAGATACCTTGAGCTATCGTACCGGCAAATTTATCAAACGTAATACTATGGCTGTTGCTGTTGCGACTGTTGTAGTTCTGACATTGATCGGTGGATTTGATCGACATTACACAGGCAAAGATTGCGCTCAACAAAGGGATAAAGCTCGAATCGAAGCGGAAAAGGCTGCACAAATCAATCAATTCATTCAGACCATGTTGAGTTCTGCTGATCCGGAAGTTCAAGGTAAGGATGTTACTGTTGCGAAAGTTTTGAACGAAGCTTCGCAGCGAGTTGAATTGGAGCTTTCAAGCCAGCCTGAAATTCAAGCGGCTGTTCGCAGCACAATAGGAAAAACGTATTACGGTCTTGGTTCGTATGAAGCAGCAGAGCCTCAGTTAAGATCTTCGCTGGAGCAGGTGACAAAGCTTTATGGAAAGAAGCATCGTGATGTCGGTACAGGATTGAATCATGCTGATGCGATTTCGCGATTTGGCTTGAAGGATCCGAATTTCAGCGGCTGAGCCTGATCTTGTTGCCAGGCAAAGTGACGCGTATGGCAAGTCCTGAAATCGATCAGCATTACGCAGATGATCTTCCTGAAGTGCATGATCTCTTGCGCGAAATGCCGCAAATCGGTGGATCGCTATCCTAGACATCCGGACCTATATCGTGATGGCAGATCAGCCTAACATTGCAGAGCTTGCAAAATGTATGGACAGAATGATGAGGTTCAATTGCCGATGGATTTTCAATTTGCGCTTGTAAATCATTCATCGGCTATTCGTCCGCAAATTGAGGAGCGATCGAATTGTCACCGATGACGTGAGCCGCTGGACAACTCCGATTTCCTGCTATCTGCAATCAGTGAGTCAACAAAGTGCAATGCAGCGACCGAGTAGTTCGTGTGATGGCGCAAAAACTTGAATGCATCACAATTGCGGAAATTGCAGCAACGGCGTTTTCCTATCGCCACGCGCGCTAACCGCACGTTATTAGGGAGATGCAATCGGGATCATGACACGCTCTAAAACGCGTTGAAAGGATTGTTGAGCTGATCCGGTTGGTAAACCAAAGCTGGCTTCCACTGACCAAGAACGTGTCGGAGAGCGCTCACTGATTGTGCTTGCAATGTGGACACAACCTTAAACCAGGTTTCAGCAGTGCAATCTAAAACCTGGCTTCCTGTACCCGAAAGTTCTAAAACAAGAAATGTTGCTGTAGACGATAAAAATCCAAATTCAATTTTGAATTTCTACAAACAATTAATCAATCTGCGCCGTCAAAGTCCTGCGTTAAGAAATGGATCATACATTGCCCTGAACCGTGAAGACCAACATGTTCTCTCCATGGTCAGCGAAGAAATTCCTTCAACCCGTGATGTAGTACTCGTTGCGTTAAACATGAGCTCACAACCGCGAAAAGTTGCAGTCGACCTTAACCAGCATGGAATCGTTGAATCAAATTTATGAAACCGCAATACTGACCAGTCCAGACCAAAAGCAAAGTGAACTACCGTTGAGTGATATCACACTGGCTCCATTCGCCGTCTTCATTGGGAAATAGAATTGATTTTGTCGTACTTCTTGGCGCCATGGCGACGAGTTCAACATCATGTCTAACCGCAAAGGCTCAAAGCTTATGAGACTCAGAGCGGAATGTTAAAAACAGCAGATAAAGAACTGAATCGTTTTATAGCTCGATTTACACCTGAAGTTGCTAAATTGGCGCAAGAAGCGCTTAAGAAAATGCGCAAACGTTTACCTGGCGCCGTGGAAATGGTGTACGACAACTACAATGCTCTTGTAATCGGGTTCGGTCCAAATGAACGCGCATCGGATGCGATTTTCTCAATCGTACTGTATCCGCGATGGATAAATTTATTTTTTCTACAAGGAGCAAGCCTTGCGGATCCGAAGAAATTACTTAAAGGAAGTGGCAATGTCGTGCGGCATATTGTGCTGGAAAGTGCAAAAGATTTAGATCAACCGGATGTAAAGGCAATGATGAATCTTGCGCTAAAGAGTGCCCGTGTTGGAATTGAACAAAATGCCACGCGTAAAATAATTATAAAATCGGTTTCGGCAAAGCAACGGCCCCGAAGGCCTAAATAATTATTCGTACCGTAGAGCTTCCACCGGATCTACCTTGGATGCACGATGGGCCGGAATATAACTTGCAATTAAGGCGATTAACGCAAGCAGAACGGAAATCGCAATAAACGTTTGCGGATCCGTAGCTTCAACTCCAAACAAAAGGCGTTCCATAAGCCGAGTTAGTGAAAAAGCTCCTGCTAAACCGATCACAACACCTATTGCAGTCAGGATGATTCCTTGCTTTACAATCATTTGCAACACATGACGACGTTCGGCTCCCAACGCCATTCGGATTCCAATTTCATTTGTACGTTGAGCCGTTGAATAACTGATCACCCCATATAAACCTAACCCTGCCAGCAAAAGGGCTGCAGCAGCGAAAGTGCCAATCAAAATCAGTGTGATTCGCGGCGTGTTTACAGTAGTTGCAACAACTTGATCCATCGTCTGCACGTTTGAAACTGCAAGGTTTTTATCCAGGGACCAAACCTGAGAGCGAATTTCATTTGTCAGATTTAAAGGATCTTTTGTCGTTCGTACCGCAAGTGTTACAAACGGAGATGCGCTTTGTTTTTGATGAAAGTAAAGTGCAACAGGAATTTCGCGATCCAAACCGAATTGTTTTACGTCTGCCGTGATTCCAATGATCTCACGCCACAATGGCTTTGCAGGATTGTTGAAGTTTAATCGTTTTCCAATTGCATCGCCTTTTGGAAAATAGCGTTTCGCAAATGATTCGCTGACAATCAAGACTCTTGGTGCTTCTGCACCGTCTTGATCAGTAAAATTACGCCCTCTCAATAATTGAATTCCAAGAGTCTGTAAATAATCCTTGCTGATCATTTGAAACCAGACACCCTGATCTTTTGCTGTATCTTCAGATTGGCCCTCAATGAGAAAGTCTGTATCAGTGTAATTCCCACCGAGTGGAAGAACGGAAGTCGTTCCTGCTTTTAGAACTCCGGGCAGTGTTTGCACTCTTTCAAGCAGTTCATAAATGTACGCATTAATCTGTTCTCGTTCCGGATATCGAAGTTCGGGAAGATTGAGCTGCATGGTTAAAACATTCTCTGCACGGAATCCTGGATTCACGTTAATCAGGCGAAGAAAGCTTTTCATGAGCAATCCAGCTCCGACAAGTAACATCAATGCGAATGCAACTTCGGAAACGACAAGAATACTTCTAATGCGGCTTCCGCCTGCTGAGGCCCGGTTTTTGCCGGCTTCTTTTAGAGATTCTCCCATTCCTGGATCAGTAAATTGTATGAGTGGCAGTAATCCGAAAATGATTCCAGTGATCAATGAAAGCGCGAGTGTGAAACCAAGAACAGTTATATCGATACCAATATGTCTAAGTCCTATGATTTGAATATCGTCCGGCAAAAGCCCAATCAGAATTTGCAATCCTTGAACCCCAAGAAAAATTCCAACGATTCCACCGATAAGAGCAAGCAATAAATTTTCAGTCATGAGTTGGCGCATTAATCGAAGTTTGCTTGCACCTAGAGCGGAACGGACTGCAATTTCAGTGCGTCGTTTTGATGCTCGGGCAAGAAGTAGATTTGCAATGTTGGCGCAGGCAATCAATAGAACAAGACCCACTGCGCCAAGCAAAAGAAGAAGTGCTGGCCGAATATCTTCAGTCAGTTGTTCCTGCAATGGAAGTAATATGATTCCAACGTCGCGATACTCTTCAGGATATTGCTGTGCCAATCTTTTTGTGATCACTTTCATGTCGGATGTTGCTTGCTGTAGACTCACGCCAGGTTTCAATCTGGCGATTGTTCGCAGTGTGATGCATCCACGGCCGCAAGAATTTGTTGAATCCACCTGCATTGGTGTCCAGAGTTGCGCAGAGGGTTCCATCGGAAATTCAAAATCATGAGGCATGACTCCAATGACGTTAAATTGTTGTCCATCAATCAGCAGATTTTTGCCGATTATTTTTGAGTCTGCCGCAAATTTCCTTTTCCAGAGACCATCGCTCAAAATTACAACCCTGGGGCCATTCGGTACGTCTTCTTCTTTAGTGAAGTTCCGTCCGAGTGAAGGTTGAACTCCAAGAATCGAAAACATGTTGTAGTTCACAAGCGCACCTGCAAGCTGTTCTGGTTGTTCTGCAATAATTGTTGGAAGCCATGCATCCAGAGCAGAAATTCCTTCAAAAACCTGATTTTGTGCGCGCCAATCAAAAAAAGTATCAGGAGATGTCCATTCGCGCTCTCGGCCGGTTCGTTTTGTGTAATCCTGCCAGACCATTACGATCCTTTCGGGATTTCCATAAGGCAATGGACGAAGGAGTAAGGTATTTACAATGCTGAAAATTGCGGTGTTCGCTCCGATTCCTAATCCCAGGGTTAGAAGGGCAATTATGGTAAAGCCCGGATTTTTGAACATCATGCGGAGTGCGTATCGAATATCTTGAAATATGGTTTCCATGCTTGTCAGCCCAGCAAGCGAAATGCCAATCGGGTCAGGTCGTAAGAGTTTTCCAATTGCGCCTGAAAATGTTCATATTAGGGATTTTTGATGTTCAAAAACGAACATTATTTCCCATTTATTTTATGCTAACATCGCCGGTAAAGGAGAAGCGACAATGATAATTGGTGCGCATTCTATTATCTATAGTAAAGATCCTGATTCGGATCGGGCCTTCCTGCGCGATGTATTGAAATTTCCTGGTGTTGATGTAGGTGGTGGATGGTTGATTTTTGGATTGCCGCCTGCGGAAGTAGCTTTTCATCCTTCTGATAAAAACAACGTCCACGAATTTTATTTAATGTGTGATGACGTTAATTCGTTTGTCTCAGAAATGCGGAAACGTGGAATCAAATGCGCAGCTGTTGAGGATCAAGGCTGGGGAATCCTGACAAATGTAACTTTGCCAGGCGGTGGAAAACTTGGCGTTTATCAGCCGCGTCATGCAAGGCCGAAATCGATGAAAGCTTCACCTGTCAAAAAGAAAACCGCAAAAGGCAGTCCGAAAAAACGTTCTAAAAAAATTAAAAAGAGTCGATAAAATACCGATCAACAAAATGAGAACAACATTTAAGACCGTAACAATTTTGATTCTTATAGTGGTTTCTTTTAGCACGCTTCACGCGCAGACGTTTAGGGAAGACATAGAGAAGCGTTTTAAAGGACAGCAGAATCTCAAAGAAGGCGTGGCGTTAATCAAGGAAGGGAAATACAAGGAAGCAATCGTCGTATTGGATAAAGTCATTGAATCATTAAAGGGCAAGATGTTATTTGAAACAAAAGATAAGAGCCTTTCATCGGCTTATGGTGCACGTGGAGTTGCGAATTATCTTGTTGGTTATCTCGGCGCCGCACTCAATGACTTTGATGAAGCGGTAAGGAGGGATCCGGATTCTATGGATGCTTACTTTGGTCGAAGCTTAACGCATCTGAATCTTGGAGACCCTGATCTTGCTTTTGAGGATGCTAAAAAAGTAATTTCATTAAATCCGGAAGTCGCAGAAGCATATTGCGTTAGAGGCAGTGTTTTTCCTTCGAATGAGAATAGATCCGATGGCCGAAAATGATTTCGAAAAATGTTTTCAGTTAAACAACGATTTGCGACCTTATTGGGAAACCGAGATCGATCGGCTGAAAAGGCAAAGATCCTCAAACAATAAGATCGAATGGCTATCTAATTTTAACGAAGCATACAACCTTGCTTATGAGCGTCAACTATTTCTTATCGTTTGGTTCTATCAGGAAGGGCCTTCCAACAAGAAGTTTGAGGAAAGTGTACCCTACAGTCCTTACATGGCGTCACTTGTGCCTTGTGCGATCTTTGTAAGACTCGACATAACCAATCCACAATCAAGACCTCTGGTTGAAAAGCTGGGCCTCCAGGAAAGTCCTGCGATGGTTCTAATGCCGCCTAATGCAGAAAAGATAGAAACATTTTTTAATCTTGAAGGATATTTTGAGCCATATGTCGTGGCAGAAATCCTTAATAAAAACATGTTGTTGGCGGCTCGTCTAAAACGCGCGGGTACACCTCAGAAGTTTATTGATAATCCACAATCTGTTTGCCAGTGAGCTTCGGGATACAGGATTCAAGATGAAGAAAAATAAGAAAGAGGGTGATTTTGATAGTGGGTTTTATGGCTATCCTATAGGGACGCTCGCATTTTATGGTCCTGACGAGAATTTTGCGAATAAAGTGGCCGTCGGCTTTATCGAATCTGAAAATGCAGAACCAGAAATGAATGTATGGTTCGCGGATAAAGAAGACGTTCGACATGATCGACAAGATAGGAATGGAAATCACTGAATATTTAACAAGCCGTGGCGTGAAGTCTGTTGTCGCTTCAGATGGAATCGTGGGATGTCCACACCAGGAAGGAATTGACTATCCTGAAGATCAGGATTGTCCACAATGTCTCGTATTGGATTGGGAAAGACCGATTCAATCCTGAATCGATTCACTAGCAGGAAAACTACAGCTCATCAGAAACCATTTTCGCCGCTTCCAAATACACGGGTTTTGGATTCAGCGCATACTCTCGCAAACAAGCTTCAGTAAATTTGATTGCGTGCTCATCTCCATTTTTAACCGCACGATCAATCAGATCTTCCTTGTCGTATTTTTGTGTCGCTGTTTTAGCGCTGATCATACTGTCCGCAAATACAGAGTAGATTCCTGCTGCAAGTTGCCATCCGTAACGTAACGCACTTTTTTGCGCTTCAGGTGTCAAGTAAGGAAGAAGCAATCGAATCGCACTAGGCGCTGTCACTGCATGAATGAAAGCGATAATGAAACGGCGTGAAGGATTTTCAACGTAGAGCGCCGCGAAAGTTTCAGTTAAGTTTGAAATAAATTGATCAGGTTTAACCGATACATCAACAAGATTGATTGCTTGAGCAAATGGAGGGAAGTCATCAAGGCGAACAAGTCCGCCAGTGATGGAACCACCTCTGCCACGTTGTTCGGACGGCAAGAGCTGAACTTGTTTGAGAGCCTGAGATGGTTGTAATACTTTCGATGCTTTTACATCTGAAACCGGAAGTATTTGATATCGTGCAGCCCAGTATCCGAGACCTTCTGCCAATTCACGCCGTCTCGCTTCTGTTTCTTTCTTTTCTAAACGACGAATGATGTGTGCAGTTCGCAGAAGTCCGTGACCTGCAGCAGCCGATAATCCAGGAGCAAGATTCGTGACCCATTCACTAACAACTGATTTCCATGAATTCTCTTTTAATTCACGGTCGAAGAATTCGATCCATTCAGCTGCCAGATTGAAATTACCAAGTTCTTCCCGCCATTCTGTTTTGGATATTTTTGTACGTGCCGATGGATGATCTTGCAAGCTACTCTTATATCGTTCCACCCACGGAGTTACTGAATTCGGACGATCCATTGCGACAAGCGCTTCGGCAGCCATAGGTCCATGGTTGGCAAGACCGCCTTGATATTCAGGTCCTGTTCGCGCCAGCATTTCCAGCGCTTCATCCATAGCATCTTCCATAGTTGCCTCTTTCGCATTTGCCTGCGTTCCACATTTCAAAAAACAAAATGCAGGCAGCGTCAACAATGATTGTTGCACAAAGACGCGTCGTGAGAGCTGCTTCATATATAGAAGTATTACACCGATCCGAGTTTTTCGTCATCCAAATCGTCCCTGACCGGAGAGAAATACAGTTTGGATAACGCGTTTATTGATACAAACGGGTATCTCAGTTTGAACCTAAGAATCGGATAGATGAGCTTTCATCGGCTGACTAAAATGCCAACTGTAGGGGCGGGTCTAAGACCCGCCCGATTCTAACGGAGGAATCGAAAATGAATATCGTGAAGACGGCAATTTACATCAATGAGATTCCAGCAGATTTTCTTGTGAAGGTCAGAGAAACTGGATTGGATGCGCAGAATCAACCGGTGAAACGCTATCGATCGGAAACTGGAGGTGATCCGTGCAGAGATGTTTTGAGACGCTCACGCCCGGGTGAAGAAGTAATCCTCGCCAGCTTTTGTGCATTCACTCAAAGCGGACCGTACAAAGAATACGGGCCGATCTTTGTGCTCGCACAACCTTCGGATGAAGAAGTTCGACGGAACGAATTGCCTTTGACTCAGCCGGAACCAGAGCCTTATTTGCGCGAACAATTCGTTTTACGTGCATACAATGAGCGGGAAGAAATTATTGATGCTGCTCTTGTTCAAAATGTTGACGCCCAAAATGTGCTGGAGCGTTTTCTTGCGTTACCAGAAACTGCCTTTGTTGATGCGCGTTTTCCTGTCTATGGATGTTTCGCGTGCCGGATCAATCGCGACTAATCACAAATCGCGATTCCGGATATTCTATTGATTGGAGGTGCAATCATGGAAACGCTGGCGTTGCGATTTATCCGGTGGGGCTCAGGACTTCTTGTGCTTGGGTTACTGACAGGGTATGGCCCGCTTGGTCACTACCTGATGGGAGGCGTTAAAGTTGCATGCCCATGGGCGCCCATTCATGGACATGTTGCTCTGCTTGGCTGGATCGGAATGACATTGTTTGGGCTTGTTTACAATGCCATTCCGCGATGGTCAAACGGTAGATCACCATCTTTACGTTTAGCGAAGTCGCACTTTTACTGTTGTGTGACTGCTGTGTTAGGTGTACTGCTCAACGGAATTTTCGGTTATCGTTTGCTTGATTCAATCTCGCCAGCATTTTATTACATTCCTAACAAGCAAATCCTGAACGTATGGTTATCGATTGATGGAATATTTTTATCGCTCTATGGAATTGGCTGTGTAATATTCTTGATGGTGGTTCTCAGTTCAACCGATTATGCAAAACAGAACGCAACTGTGCAGCCTAATTTTTTGAGTACTTCTGAATGATTTGTTTGTAGCGTGGATGGTCTCGTAACGGATCCCACATGGGTTGGAGTTTCAATCCATTGACTGAAAACCAGGATTGTTCACGGAACAGCGTTTCGATTTCATTCAGTGCCTGATCGTATTCGCCAACCATGACATATATCTGAGCCATGTCAGCTATATAATCTGGCGCCATAAACTTATCGATCGACAATGGAACCAATTCCATCGCCTTTTTGCCATTGCGGATCGCATCTTCCTTTCGTCCGAGCCCTGCATATGCTTTACCCAATGATGAATACACAGCGGCATAGTCCGATTTTTCCTTTACTGCTTCTTCCAGAAAAATTCGAGCTTTTTCGTATTCCGCACGCGCAGCTTCGTTTTGTTTCATCAGAGAAAGTACTTCAGCGCGCATTAAAGACTTTGGTGCGAATCTAGACTCTTCCTGAAATATTTCTATGGGTATCCGGTCTAACCGGTTTAGAGCGGCTTCATATTTTCGTTCATTTGTTTCTTGGAATATCCAGAACCAATTGTAAAATGCGGGTTCTCTTTCAGGCATTCGTTCAAGAATTCTTCGACACTTTTTGAGGTCCCCTTTCCAGTGAAGTGTATTCAACAATTTCATCCCGTAGGTATAAACTTGATCAGGAGCGAGACGGAGCGCCATGTCTATATACGTTTCGGCTTCCTGATACCTGCGCATACGCGCCAGGACCACAGAAATATTCGCAGCGATGTTGGGATTGCGAGGATCCAGTTCCATGGCATTTTTCAAATGACGGATGGAATCTTCAAATTTTCCTTGTCTTCTTTCAACATATGCAATCGCAGATAATACCTCCGTATTGTTCGGAGATGCGGCCAGTGCTGGATTAAATTCCTGCAATGCTCGTTCATAATCTGTGAATCCGTAATAGTAGTAATACCCAAGCGCAAGCCTTGCCTCCGCCAAATTCGGATTCAGCTGAAGCGCTTTATCAATTGACGATTTCGCTGTCTCTAAGCGTTGAGTTGATGTATCGTAGCCTTCGTGGAACAGTTGAAGCTGCGCGATTCCTAACTTCGCATGGGCTAAGGCAAAATTAGCATCCAGTCTTACAGCATCTTGAAAGTTCTGGATCATTTCTTCGAACATAGTCAGATCATAGGAAGGCGAAATAGCGAGTTCCTGGCCGCGCAAGTAATATTGATACGCTTCGACATTTTGAGTTGGCGCTTCGGTTAACGTAGCTTTTTGCGGCTCAAGCAATGTAATTCCCAGTTGTGTAATGACGTTTTGCGCAATCTCTGATTGAACCTGAAATACATCATTGATGACGCGATCGTAAATATTGGACCAGATTTGGGTATCGTCGGCTACGCGAACTAACTGTGGTGTGACACGAACTTTACTGAGATCTGCTGAATGACTCCATCGAATGCTTCCTTCCAGCACATAATCAACTCCAAGTTCCTGCCCGATTTGTTTTAGACTTTTTTTCGTTTTGTCATATTGCATTGCACTCGTTCGTGAAATGACCCCAAGTTGAGGAACGGTAGATAAACGGCTGGTAATTTCATCGGTCATTCCCGCTGCAAAATATTGATCTTCCGCCGTCCCGAGGTTCTCAAAAGGAAGAACCGCAAGCATGGTACGTTTACTTTTGTGTAGATGAAACCTCCGTGGATTTGTCTCGCATGAACCAGGAAATTCCTGCAGCTAACAGAATGAAACCGATCACTGCGAAAAGCCATAATCTATTTCGTGATGGTTTTGATGCAGCTGTTTGACCGCTTGAGATGCTGGAATGAACTGTATCCCTTTTTAACCGCTGAAGATCGGTTCGTAATTCTGCAGCACTGCTGTATCGAAGATTCCTATCCTTTTCTAAACACTTATTAATGATCCGTTCAAGTTCGGCGGGAACTTTTTGATTCAATCGTACTGGTGCAACAGGTTGCTTTGTAAAGATGGATTCCAGAATCTCTCCCGGGTTTTGTCCGGAGAATGGTAAGACTCCAGTGACCATTTCATAAAGAACAACACCGAATGAAAACAGATCAGTACGCGCATCCAGATCTTTTCCACGCGCTTGTTCCGGTGACATGTATGAAACGGTTCCCATTGTGGATCCTGATTTTGTGAGTTGATCCGGAACGCTGGCTGTTTGCATTTTCAGTATTGGGTTCTGTTTCGGATGTGGTTTGCTTCGCTAATCCAAAATCGAGAAGTTTCGCATGTCCGCGTGCAGTAACGAAAATATTTGCAGGTTTGATATCTCTGTGAACAATCCCTTTCGAGTGTGCTCCATCGAGCGCATCTGCAATTTGGATTCCGAACTCAATCGTCTGATCGATGTCCATCGGTTTGCCGCCGATGGCATATTTCAAAGTGTGTCCTTCCATCAATTCCATTGCGATGAAAGGACGTCCTTCGTGCTGCCCGATTTCATGGATCACACAAATGTTCGGATGATTGAGTGCTGATGCTGCTCGGGCTTCACGGCGGAAACGATCCAGCGTAATTTGATCATTTCCCATGTGATCAGGCAGGAATTTTAACGCAACATGGCGGCCAAGCTCGGTATCTTCCGCTTCATAAACAACTCCCATTCCGCCTCCGCCAAGTTTATTGAGAATGCGATAATGGGATACAGTTTCGCCTATCATGTGCAGAGTACTTTATCATATACGTTGCAAATGGCTGGCTATCTTTTGATACTGCCTACAACGCTTCGACTTGCAGTCAAAAGCAATACGGATCGCTCCTTATTATGCTGCAGTCTTTTTGCCCAGGTAGTTGGAAGAGCGGCGAGTTCGGAGAATGAAATCGATTGCGTTTGAAGTACATTAAATCCTGCTGATTCGTAACGCGGAACCAGAAATGATTCAACGAATTCCTTTGAAAGCTCTGGCAGGTCAAGTCTTTGTATTTCACTCTGGTCTTTCTTCGATTCTAACGCCATCATAATCCGAAGAGTGGCTCCTGGCGTACAGATTTTCTTTATGTTTTCCAACATGGGGGAGCCAGCATTTGTAACACCGGCAAGCAGACTGCCCCAGGGAAATAGAATGTGAATTTCATTTGCAATTCCATTTAGTTCTTCAGGAAGGTCTTCCACAGAAGCCTGAACGTATAGAGCGTTTGGAGCTCCGCCTTTCGCAGGATTCCGGCAAATCTTAGTAGAAATTTTTTCGAGCGGTTTCGTATTAGGATCGATACCGATGCAAAGCTTGTTCGGATTTTGTTTGGCTTGATGGTAGATAAACAATCCATCCCCGGTACCGATGTCGACAACAACGGCTTCAAAGGCGGATACGATCTTTCTAAATTCTTCGGAAGGCAGTCATCAATTTGTGCGGCCGCGAATCAATGTAAGCATAATCTTTTCCTTCAACTATAATAAATCAAAGCTCAGGCTTCTGCGAGAACACTGATTCAGGGTATTCTTTTAAGCTTAGACGGCCGACAGTTAACTCGTCGATTTCTAACTTTTTCAGCTTAGTATTTTGGATAGCCAGCTTTTTTACGGCGATATTTCTGACGGCGAGTGCCCCGATGGAAAGCGCTCCAATTGCGAATGCTCCGACAGCGGACGCACCAATCGCTATGGCAGTAATCTTAAGATAATGAGAGGCACTTCCTTTGCGCAATTTCAAGACTCGATTAAATGCATTCATATTTCAAAAGATATTTCGCGTTTTCTGGATTACAACCTACTATGAATACATAAGAAGGAACGAATGTCGATAAAACTAAAGCAAAAAGAGAATCTTGCCAAGCAATTTCAAGAAATTGCAACCAACTTGCTGAAAGAGGCGCAAAAGACTCTCGTCCGCCAACGAAACACAAAAGTTGGCGAGCGTGTACATATTGCTCGCAAGAAGTTTAAGCAATTACGTGGAATGTTGAGATTGATCCGTTATGAATTAGGAGAAGACATTTACAGGCGAGAGAACACAGTATTACGTGACGCCGGTCGTCCATTATCGGAGGTCCGTGACGCGGATGTGATGGTTGAAACTCTGGATCAGCTGATGAAGCATTTCAAAAAGCAAAGCAGGAAGGTTTCAATCAAAAAGTTCCGTTCAGAATTAGTGAAACGCCGAACAAAAATCTGGAAGCAAGTTCTTGAAAAAGAAAAAGCGATGGCAACGGTCCTTCGTCTCACCAGACAAATACAAAACAACATTAAGAAATGGCCGCAATTTCCGGATAGATTTGGAATGCTAAAGAAAGGTGTACGTAAAGTCTATACACGCGGACAAGAAGAGCTCGATACAGCTTTCAAGGATCTTTCAGTAGAGAATCTGCACGAATGGCGTAAGTCAGTGAAGTATCTTCGTTATCAATTGGAATTCTTAGAAGCTACGAAGCCGGAAGTCATGATCGAAATGGCAGAGCAGGCACATGAACTTGCTGACACTTTAGGCTTGGATCATGATCTGGCGGTTTTAGAAGAGCTACTTCTTAGTGAGATGAAAGATGTGACTTCGGATCAAGATAGGGAATTACTAACAAATCTGATCGGAAAGCGACGCGCAGAACTTCAAGATGAAGCGAAAGAAATGGGTCCTCAATTATACGCAGAAACACCGAAATCATTTTGCAAACGATTGAAGAATTATTGGAAAGCGTGGAAAGTACAACAAGAAAAAGCCGCTGCTTAATTATTTCAAAATGCGTGACAATCCCGATTATCAACGGATCTTGGAGCTTCATCATTCCTGGGTGGAAGCAGAGCTTCGTGGTGATATTCCATCTATGTTACGCCTGTGTTCTGAAGAAATCCGTTTTTATCCGCCTGGTTCCTCTCCGATTGAAGGGAAAAGTGCAGTAGGCATCTTGTTACAAAACGATGTTCAAAAAATCGAAAGATTAGAAATCAAGGATTTAGTGATTGATGTCAGCGGCAATCTTGCGTACAAAACTGCATCTTTCGCCACACATGTAAGATCCGATTCAGAATCGGAGTCTACGCTTTATGAGGGTAATCACCTTTGGATTTTGCGACGTGAAGACTATGACTGGCGAATTATTATTGTCAGCTGGTCATTTGTCCAATGAATTCCAGGCCCACAAGGATCTCCTCCGAATGGTCCATTCGAAAAATTGTTGAGCGCGAAATTCTAGAACCTGCACCAGGATCCGTAAGAATCAAAGTTCACGCTTGTATCACTGCCTGTTGTAATCGGCGGTGTAGATTGTGTTGGTTACAGGTGCAAAAATATCGTGGGTTTGTGCTCCGCCGTCAGACCAGAAGCTAAAGATGTACGTCCCGTTTCCTTTAATCTGAGGGGAAGGGGCACTGATTGTATTTAGCGAACCAACAATTACTGTGCGCGTAAAAGTTGTAACTCCTGTTGTGCCACCTACCGAAATATTCAGGGATCCTGGTTTGGATTTGAATGTCAAAATGACAGTTTGAGGGTTCAGTAAACGGCTTTCTACGTCTTGCAGCCCCTGGTTATCCGTTGCAGTGAGCCTGAGTTCGAGGTGCGATGGATATGGAGCATTTGGTGCTGTAAACGTTCCGCTAGCTACACCTACAAACTGTTGCAATGTAGTAACCGTGCAAGTGGATACACAATTGTGCAATAACAAAGTCCATGTAAGTGCTGAAGGCGGTAATGTGCCTTGTTGCGGGTCAGTTGCGCTTCCTGAAAATGAAATTACTTGATTGGCTCGCCATAGTGTGCCGGATGCCGGTGTCAAAATCGTTGCGGTTGGTGGATCACCACTAACCGTCCCCGGAACAAAGTTGGCAAAGTAATTTTGGAACTCAAGTGCAGGAGCAATAATATCGTGGGTCTGTGCGCCCCCATCAGACCATGAGCCAAACACATATGTAATGCCGTTTTTAGTCTGAGGTGAAATGGCGCTAATTGTATTTTTTGAACCAACAATTACTCTGCGATTAAAACCTGTCGTTGCTATCGTACCGTTAAATACAAGATCAAACACTGTTGTTGTTGGTCTTGATCTGAACCGGAGCTCGACAGTTCGCGGATTGAGTATCAAGCTTTTTGTGCTTGATAATCCTAAGGAATCAGTTACGGTGAGCCGGAGTTCAAGGTGCGATGGATATTCATGATCAGGTGCCGTGAACGTTCCGCCAGCCACACCAACAAATTGTTGCAATGTATGAACGTGGCATGTGGATGGACAATGATGCAACAACAAAGTCCAGTTCAGTTCTGATGCGGGAAATGTTCCATCTTCCACATCAGTTGCGCTTCCTGAAAATGACATAACCTGATTTGCTTGCCATAGTGTGCCGGCGGCTGGCGTCAAGATCGTTGCGGTAGGTGGATTGTTCATGTTAACCGTAACATTGACTGAATCAATATCAGACATCCCATCTGTATCAGTTACCTTTAAGGTCGCTACTTTAGTTCCTGACGTTGTGTATGTAAATGTTGGCCGTACGATTGATGCATCATCAAAGAATCCATCATCATCGAGATCCCACGCGTAAGACAGTGCTTGGATATCGGGATCGCTAGAATCAGAACCATCAAACTGTACTTGCAGCGGAGCAATGCCACTGGTTGGATTTGCTGCAGCAATAGCCAGAGGAGGCTGAGTCGTACTTACGTACTGGATACGTCGAATTGTTCCGCCATTAAAATCTGGATAAAACAGATCGCCTGATGGTGAAATTTGTATGTCTACAGGATTTGCAGCAGCGGCTGCAAATGTCACAATCGTGTTTGGGTTGGGCAAGCCATCGTCACCTCTTTGCATAGCCCAAATACAATCACGGGAATAATCAGCAAAGAACAACGCTCCATCAAAAATTTCGGGAAATGGACCCGTTGTGTAGAAACTCAATCCCGCAATTGAAGAGCTTCCCTGCGGACAGGTTTCGTCAGGCAAAACTTTTGCGAAATGTGAGTACGTAAAGTATGGTGGAACAACTGCATTGGCTTCGCCGTAAAGGTTCTCACAAATATTTAGGTTTGCATTGTCATATCCTGATTGCTTTGCCGCGCCTTCATAACAGGGCCATCCAAAGTTTTCAACGATTGAATCGGTCGGGTTGATGATGCGATTAATCTCTTCCCAAACGCTCCAACCGACATCTCCCAGCCAAATTTCATTTGTACCTGGCCGTACGGTTATTCGAAATGGATTTCGCAAACCGTATGCAATGATGCGACGCGCATTTGGATCGGGATCAGAAAAAAGCGGATTATTAGGTAAGGCTAAACCCGTAACCGGATCGAGACGCAGGATTGAACCATCCAGAGTCACCGGATCGCCTGATGTACGCAAATCCTGACTCCGCAAAGAACCACCTTCCGCAGTCGGTGGTGTTAGAGCAGCCCCTACACCGCCAGGCGGATCACCACAAGGATTCAGTGGCGAACCATCTTGACCATAATCTACAAAATTAAAACTCGATGCATCACCACCACTTACATAAAGGGCACCATCTTGTCCAAATGCCATACTTCCAATTGAGTGACCGGGATATTGTTGACACCAGTTTTCAATAAATACATTTTCGTTTCCCGTCATAAAATTTCCGTTTGCTTGAAGTCGGGACAATCGAGCTGCAACAATGCATCCATCGTCAGTAGCTCCTGGCGGAGTAGGACAGGGATCCGAATACACTCCAGGGGTTCCATATTTCGGAGCCGGCATCCCTATTTCTGCATCATATGAATAAAGGACATATACATAGGGTGTGGCTGGAAACTGGGGATGAAGTGCTAAGCCGAGTAAGCCTCGGTCCCAAAAATTGTAGACATTCACATTTAAGTCTGCAAAAACATCCGGTGTTGTATCTGAAAGGCTGTTATAGACTTTTATCTTGCCGCTTTTTTCAGCGATAAAAATACGGCCATCAGATGCAAAGCGAATTGCCGTAGGATTGACTAACCCGCTGAATACTACTGTTTCTTGAAATCCTGCGGGTAATGTTGCTGCAAAAGTGAACTGAATTGAAAGTAAGATCGTACACACGAAGAACAGCGCAAAAATTTTGCACCAAATTCCTCGAGATGCACCAGAACACAATGAGGCTGCACTTAGCATCTCTCCCTCCTGTCTTCGCGCAAATCTAGGATCCAGGAATGGTTTGACTCAATGAATAAAAGCAAAGCGTATATACCTATAAGTTATGCTAAGAAACTCCATTTTTCTTGTTTGTTCAAAAATTCTAATCACCTGTCATTATTGCACCACGAAGTTGGCATAGTAAGTCTGGAACGTTAGTGCAGGGCCAACAATAGTGTGCGTCTCTGCGCCACCATCAGACCAGAAACTGAATACATATGTCAGGCCGTTGCTTGCAGTCTGAGGTGAAATGGCGCTGACTGTATTTTGCGAACCTACGATCACTCTTCGATTAAAACCTGTCGTTGCAGTAACACCGTTAAACACAAGATTAAATACAGTTGTTGTTGGTTTTGACCTGAACCGGAGTTCAACAGTTTGTGGATTCAACTGCAAGCTTTTTGTGTTTTGTAAACCTCCGGAATCCGTTGCTGTGAGTCGAAGTTCAAGGTGCGATGGATAAGGCGCATCTGGTGCCGCGAACGTTCCATTATCCACACCAATAAATTCTTGCAGAGTAGTAGCGGTGCATGTAGATGAACAATCATGCAACAACAGAGTCCACTTCAGTGCTGATGGCGGCAATGTCCCTTCTTGCGGATCCGTTGCGCTCCCTGAAAATGAAATGACTTGAGCTACTTGCCAGAGTGTACTAGCCGCGGGAGTTGAGATTGTTGCGGTTGGTTCGCCGCCTGTTCCCGGCACGAACGTGGCTGTGTAAGTTTGGAAGGCAAGTGCTGGACCAATAAAAGTGTGGCTTTGTGCACCACCATCAGACCAGTTGCTAAACACATATGAAACGCCTCCAGGAGTCTGAGGCGAAGGCGCGTTGATTGTATTTTGCGAACCAACAATCACTCTTCGATTGGAGCCTGAAGGGAATGTAGTACCGTTCAATTCAATATTAAACACTGCTGTTGTTGGTTTTGCTCTAAGCCGGAGCTCGACAGTTTGCGGATTCAATTGCAAGCTTTTCGTGTCTTGTAGACCTCCGGAATCCGTTGCAGTAAGGCGAAGTTCAAGGTGCGATGGATACGGAGCTTCTGGCGCGGTAAACGATCCGCTAGCCACACCATTAAACTGTTGCAATGTAGAAACAGTGCAAGTAGATACACAATTGTGCAACAACAGAGTCCACGTCAGTGCTGATGGCGGTAATGTGCCTTGTTGCGGATCCGTTGCGCTTCCTGAAAATGAAATGACTTGACCTACTTGCCAGAGTGTGCCGGATGCTGGTGTCGAAATCGTTGCAGTAGGGTTACCGCTTCCACCACCTGTTCCTGGTACAAAGTTGGCATAGTAAGTTTGGAACGCAAGATCAGGTCCCAACAATATTGTGGGTTTGTGCGCCTCCATCAGACCAGGAGCTAAACACATATGAAACGCCTCCTTTAATCTGAGGCGAAATTGCGCTGACTGTGTTTTGCGAACCAACAATCACTCTTCGATTAGTGCCCGACGGTACTGTTGTACCGTTAAATACAAGATCAAACATTTGCGTTGTTGGTTTTGATCTTAATCGGAGCTCGACAGTTTTCGGATTGCAGTATCAAGCTTTTGGTGCTTTGTAAACCCAGTGAATCTGTTACAGTGAGTTTGAGTTCGAGGTGTGATGGATATTCATGATCTGGTGCCGTAAACGTTCCGCTATCTACACCAGCAAACTGTTGCAATGTATGAACGTGACAGTTGGATGGACAATGATGCAACAACAAAGTCCAATTGAGCGCTGATGCGGGAAATGTTCCATCTTCCAGATCAGTTGCGCTCCCTGAAAATGAAATAACCTGGTTTGCTTTCCATAGTGTTCCGGTCGTTGGTGTCAGGATCGTTGCGGTGGGGGGATTGTTCATATTAACCGTAACATTGACTGAATCGATATCGGACATCCCGTCACTATCTGTTACTTTTAAGGTCACAACTTTAGTTCCAGCCGTTGTGTAAGTAAATGTTGGCTGCACGCTTGTTGAATCATCAAATAGTCCATCATCATCCAGATCCCACGCGTAAGAGAGTGTTTGGCCAACATCGGGATCGCTAGAATCGGAACCATTAAACTGTACTTGAAGCGGAGCGATTCCGCTTGTTGGATTTGCAACAGCAACAGCTAACGGAGGTTGAGTCGTACTTACGTACTGGATACGTCGAATTGTTCCGTTATTAAAATCAGGATAAAACAGATCACCTGATGGAGAAATTTGTATGTCTACAGGATTTGCAGCACCGGCTGCAAAAGTCACAATCGTATTGGGATTCGGCAGGCCATCGTCACCTTTTTGCATAGCCCAGATACAGTTGCGTGAATAATCAGCAAAGAATAATGCTCCGTCAAAATTTTCGGGAAATGTACCCGTTGTATAAAATTTTATTCCAGCAAGTGAAGAGCTTCCTTGAGGACAGGTTTCATCCGGCAAAACTTTTGCGAAATGTGAGTATGCAAAGTACGGCGAAATGACTGCATCCGTTTCGCTGTAGAGGTTTTCGCAAATATTTAGGTTTGCATTGTCATATCCTGATTGTTTTGCCGCACCTTCATAGCAGGGCCATCCGAAGTTATCAACACTTGAATCGGTAGGATTCGTAATCCGATTAATCTCTTCCCAAATGCTCCAGCCGACATCTCCGACCCAAACTTCATTTGTACCCGGCCGTACTGTAATGCGATATGGATTTCGAAAGCCATGTGCGATGATTCGGCGTGCATTCGGATCTGAATCAGCAAAAAGCGGATTATCCGGTAATGCTAAACCCGTAGCTGGATCGAGACGCACGATTGAACCATCCAGACCAACGGGATCGCCCGATGTACGCAAATCCTGACTCCGTAAAGAACCACCTTCGGCAGTCGGCGGTGTCATAACACCCCCCACACCTCCTGGCGGATCACCACAAGGATTGAGTGGCGAACCATCTTGACCATAATCCACAAAATTAAAACTGGAAGCATCTCCTGCACTCACATAAAGGGCACCATCTTGTCCAAATGCCATACTTCCAACGGTATGACCAGGATATTGCTGACACCAATCTTCAATAAAAACATTTTCCGATCCTGTCATAAAATTTCCGTTCGCTTCAAGACGGGATAATCGCGCGGCAACAACACATCCGTCCGCAGTTGCGCCGGGCGGACTAGGACAGGTATCCGAGTAAACTCCGGGAGTTCCATATTTCGGAGCCGGCATTCCTATTTCTGCATCATATGAATAAAGCACGTATACATAAGGAACGGTTGGGAATTGGGGATGAAGCTCCAAGCCTAATAAGCCTCGGTCCCAAAAATTGTAGACATTTACATTTAAATCGGCGAAAACATCCGGTGTTGTGTCCGAAAGGCTGGTATAGACTTTAATCCGTCCGCTTTTTTCAGCGATAAAAATACGGCCATCAGACGCAAAACGAATCGCCGTAGGATTCACTAACCCGGTGAATACAATTGTTTCTTGAAATCCTGCCTGCAATGTTGCAGCGTGTGTTGGTTGAATTGCAAGTAAGATCGTACAGACGAAGAACAGCGCAAAAATCTTGCGACGAATTCCTCGAGATGCACATAAGCACAAAGATCCCGCCTCTAGCATCTCTTCTTCCTCCTAACTAAATCTGGTCCGGTCCTGGAATGTGGTTGACTCTATAATAACCAACAGAATCAACCTGCACAATCTTAAATTAGGCGCAAAAAATGGTCTTTTCATGCTGAATTCTAATAGTAGATATGCGAGAGGTCGTTTTTACGTAAGAAACTGTGCAGTTGTATTGCTTTTGTCGTGGGCATAAAGAATGTTCGAACGATATTGCGAAGATTAGTGCAAACGCGTCGCCCGAAATGTGACACGAAGCGCAATCCTGATCCTTGTTCCTATTGAATTCCAATAGGAAGTATGAGATTCTCCTATTTGAAAACCATAGGAGTCAACTATGTCGGATAAAACTGACGTTTTGCAGGGTACTCTTGCGTTGATGGTGTTAAAGACACTGGATGTGATGGGGCCGTTGCATGGATACGGTATCGCTCGACGCATAGAGCAAATCAGTGGAGAACTTCTTTCTATCAATTATGGGACGCTTTATCCTGCGCTGTTGAAATTGGAACAAGAATCGTACATCAAATCAGAATGGGGAATATCTGAGAATAATCGTAAGGCGAAGTATTACAGATTAACACGTGCAGGACGCAAGCAACTTGCAAAGGAAGCGAGCGATTGGAACCAAACAGCAGCCATTGTTGCGCGGTTTTTTCACGCAGCAAAGGAGTCTCGGTGAATCTTCGAGGTTTGCGATCCTGGTTCGTGCGGTTAGGTGGTTTCTTCAGCTACGAAAAACAGGATCGTGATTTTCAAGAAGAGTTAGAGTGCCATCTTCAGATGCATATCGATGACTTCGTACGTTCAGGAATGGCTCCCGATGAAGCCCGGCGCCAGGCAGTGATCAAGTTAGGCGGGATCGAATCGACAAAAGAGAATCATCGCGCACAAAGGAGAATTCCATTGATAGAGACCATCCTTAGAGATTTTCGCTACAGTCTGCGACGGTTGAGCAAGAGTCCCGGAATAACAGCGATTGCAATCTTGTCGCTTGCTCTGGGTATCGGAGCAAATGCCGCAATTTTTAGCATTTTTAATACTGCAGCATTGCGTCCTTTGCCAATTCAAGAGCCAGCTGAGCTGGTTTCATTAACGAATTCGGTAGAAAACAGAATGTTCCCGGTATTTTCATATCCAAATTACAAAGATTTTCGTGATAGAAACAAAGTCTTTGACGGCTTGATCGCATATCGTTTTGCTCCATTGAGCATCAGCCACGATGGGATCAATGAAAGAGTTTGGGGATATCTTGTCAGCGGCAATTATTTTCAAGTTCTCGGTATCAAGGCAGCTATTGGACGTGTCATCTCGGTGGAAGATGATCGACTTCCTGGTGGTCATCCAGTTACAGTCCTCAGTTATCGATCATGGCAGCAGCGTTTTGGCGCTGATCCAAAAATCATTGGAAAAAATCTTATCGTGAATGGCCGTAGCTACTCTGTGATTGGTGTTGCGCCAAAAGGTTTTTATGGAACGGAAATAATTTCTGCGCCTGAATTGTGGTTCCCAATGATGATGCAAGCGCAAATTGATATTGGAAGAGACTGGTTAGATGATCGGGAAACTCAAAGCATTTTCGTGCAGGGTCGTCTTAAATCTGAAATGACTAATGAACGTGCCCAAGCAGAGATTCATGCAATTTCTGCGCAGTTAGAAAAAGAGCACCCGAATGAAAATGAAGGCAAGAGAGCTTCGCTAGGAAAGCCGGGATTCATGGGTGGGATGATGCGAGGAAAGGTGATTGGATTCACAGGAGTCTTAATGGGAGTTGTTGCATTTGTGCTGATGCTTGCCTGTACGAATCTTGCGAACCTTTTATTGGCACGTGCTACGACACGGAGAAAAGAAATTGCTGTGCATCTTGCGTTAGGCGCAAGTAGGTCGCGGCTTATCTGGCAATTAATGTCGGAAAGTTTGCTTCTCGCGATCGGCAGCGGGATCTGCGGACTGTTGCTCGGATTCTGGTTTGTAAGACTTGCCGTCGTATTCAAGCCGCCAATGGATGTTCCGCTGAATATTGATTTACATATCGATTATCGTGTGCTCATTTTCACGTTTCTGATTTCACTTGTTACCGCTGTGCTCATTGGATTGCTTCCTGCGTTGCAAACAACGAAGGTCGATGTCCAAAATGCATTGAAGGATAAATCTTCATTTGGCTCATATCGCAGATCATGGTTAAAAAGCAGTTTGATTGTTTTTCAGGTTGTGCTCTCGCTTGTACTCCTGGTGGGTGCTGGCTTGATGCTGCGCGCGCTTCAACGTGCATATTCAATCAATCTCGGGTTTGATCCTCAAAATGCAATTGCTGCTTCATTCGATCTTCGATTGCAAGGTTATGATCAGGCGCGCGGCCGTGAATTCCAAAAACAATTGTTAGAACGTCTACGCGCTCTGCCCGGTGTAAAAGCTGCGGGAATTGTTGATCTTGTTCCTGTGGATCTTCATTTTTCAAGGGAAGCAATTTTTGTTGAAGGACAACCTTCGGTGCGTAAGATGCAGGCGCCTTACGCTATGACAAGCCGGATCAGCCCTGGCTATTTTGCAGCAATGAATACTCGCATCGTTCGCGGCCGTGACTTCACAAATCAAGATGATGAAAATGCGCAACCCGTCACAATCATTAACGAAACCTTTGCGAAGCGATACTGGCCTAACCAGGATCCAATCGGAAAAAGATTCAGTGCTGGCAGTTCAGAAGAGCCCAAAATGCAAATTATTGGTGTTGTTCAGGATGGAAAATACGGCGGCTTGAATGAAAAAGCTCAACTCTATTATTGCCGCCCAATCACGCAGGATTATTCAGGCTCTACGACAGTAATCGTTAGAACGAATGCGCAGCCGCAAAGACTGATCTCTGTGGTTCGTAAAGAGATTGAAAAACTTGATCCAAATATGCCGCTTTCAAGCGTCAAAACAATGATCGAAAAGATGAGCGCACCGCTTATGCCTGCACGCGTTGCAGCATCTGTTTTGGGGGCCTTCGGAATTCTAGCTCTTATTCTGGCAGCGATTGGAATTTATGGAGTGATGTCCTACGCGGTTTCAACTCGCACACAGGAAATTGGAATACGCGTGGCATTAGGAGCCAAAGCAGCTGATGTGATGCGGCTCACTATCGGACAGGGAATGATACTGGTTGTAGTCGGTGCAACTCTTGGACTGGCCATTGCATTAGCGTTAACACGACTCACTCGAAATATGTTGTTCGGCCTTAGTGCGGTTGACCCTATCACATATTTAGGTGTGCCTGCACTCCTCATGGTTGTCGCACTTTTTGCTTGCTATATTCCGGCACGGCGTGCAACAAAAATTGATCCTACTGTAGCCCTGCGTTACGAATAGCATTTGTAGGGGCGACCCTTGTGGTCGCCCGCGTTACTTGTGAACGATGGCTGAGGGCGGCCACAAGGGCCGCCCCTACCAGTTACTTTGAAGCGAGAAATGCTTTCGCTTTCTGCACATCTTCGAGCGTGTCTGCTTTCGGAGCAATTTCTAGCAGCTTTTTATAGTACAAAGCTGCTTTTTCTTGATCGCCACCAAGTTCCGCAGCACGGCCTGCTCCATACAATCCATTCAATCGGTTCGGACTTCTTGCCAGGGCAGTTTCGTATTCTGTTTGCGCTTCCTTGTATTGCTTCATTTCAAGCAGCATGCCGGCCAATAATTCACGTGCAGGGATGATTTCCCCCGGAGTGACAGGATGTTTTTCTGTTGAAGCTTCTAATTCTGCAGCATGGCGCATCGTTACAAGCGCTTCTTCTCTTTGTCCCTGTTTATACTTCAACAATGCGATCGCTGACTCCCGTTGAATTTCAACTTGTTTGCCCCAATAAGGGGAAGCCGCTGCCGCTTGATCTTGGAGTGTTTTTAAATGATCGATAGACTTCTGTGCTTCTGCAGTATTGCCGATTTGTGCAGCGCCTAATGCCTTTGCGAAATAAGTGATTGCTTCAAGTGCAGGGAATTTTTCCCAGGGAAAGTTTTCCGGAGTTCTCGGTTTCAATGCCGCAGCTTCAGACCATTGTTTCCGCTCGATTGTGATTCGTGCGGGCACCGCCGCAAGTGTGTAGGGTGTTGCCATTTCAACTTGAAATGGTCCTTTGAGCTGCCGCATGCTTTCCAAAACTTCTTTTGCCTTTTGATCCTCTCCGATTTGAAGATATGCATAAGCAAGGTAATCGAGTGCATGAAGATGGTGCAGCGAGATTGCGCCTCCAACAGGATGATGAAGTGCGGTGTTGCCAGATTTCGTGTTGTAGTCTATCGATTCTTGCCAGAGTCCTAAGCGCGTAAAAATATGGGTCGGCATATGCAAAGCATGCGGAACATCCGGCGCGATTTTTCCGTAAGTCCGCGCCACATTCAGAGCTTTCGGAGCAAGCGGAGGCACATCATATGCATGAATGATGTAATGATGCGCTCCAGGATGATCCGGTTCTTTTGCTAAAACCTTTTCCACGATTTCACCCGCTCTTTTTTGTGCTGAAAAAGTTTTATCTCCCGGGTCTGCTGTACCTAATTGTGAGAGAGCATAAAAACAAGCAGCTTCCAGATCTTCCGGAAACTGTGTGTAAACTTTTTCCCAGCCTTTTTCAAAGCCGGCCAGATTGTAAGTCTCTTTTGGATTTTTCCCTTTTGAAAAATATGCGTCCGCAGCATCGATGTACGCTATCTCTTGCGCAGTTTTCTTTCCACGATTTCTTGCTTCAGACAACAAAGATTGAGCTTTCTTGAATTTGTCTTCTGTTGGAGGGTCATTCCATAACGGATGAATATATGTCATCGCCTGACCCCAATATCCCATTGCACAATCTGGATCTGCTTTTATCGCATTTCCAAATTCGGCCTCAGCGCCTTCATAAGTCATATGGTGCAGCAATGCGAGCCCGTTCATGAAAAAAGGTTTTGCTTCATCATTGCAGGAAACTTCAAAATGTACGGTCCCTAGCTTGTCTCCATAAGAGGAATGCTGGTGCTTAGAATCTGCAAATGCAGTAAAAGTTGTTGCAAAAAATAACAAAATAGAAATTGATAGAGTTTTCATAGTTGCCTCCAAGTCGAGGTTTGTTGCAGAGTTCACTATTATTTTCTTCTTCAGTGAAATTAATCTCTGAAGCACAACATTGAGTAATTCTAGCCATCCAGGACTAAAAGAGCACCTATCAAATGATAGGTATGTTTGTCTCGTCAAGACTGATTTCGTTTACGCTTGTAAAATGCGGCTGCTTTCGCGCGATTTCCGCAGCCACTCATACTGCACCAGCGGCGCCTGTGATTTTTTGTCGTGTCGTAAAAATACAAAATGCATTGTGAATTTTCGCATTTTCTTAAATTAGCTCGATTACCATAAGAGAGTAAATCGGCAGCTGATTCTGCAATCGGCAGCAAGAGCTCTTTGGGTTCTTGAAAGTCGGTCCTGAGGCGTTTTTCAAAACCTCGTTTTGTTTTTACGAGTTCGTGATAGCCATATCCAAAATGCAAGACTTCGTTGATCCTCTGAAGTGCAGAAGAAGGAATGGATTTCCCTCTGATCAGTGAGTCGACAGTTTTGCGCAGCATTTTTCGAAAATCAATAATTTCTCGAAATAGTTCTTGAGTCTCCCTGCGCTTAGCCCACCTTTTACTCAACTCATCAGCTTCCGATGCTTCAAGCAATCGAGTTGTAATCTGCCAGGCGAGAAAGTCCTCAAAATTTGCGAGCAAATCTTTCGGCTTACCTTCGTCAACAATCTGGGTATTCAGAAAATCCAGACTCAGATTGTCTCCGATAATAATGAATCTCTTAGTCATTTCAATGTGATTCTAACCTCCAAAAGAGCACTTGACAAGTTATATGAACGTGTATAACCTGTAAAACATAATATAGATGGTTATTAAACTTTTTAGGAAGGTGTGACACCATGAAGCCTATTTATCACGAAGGTGAACTCGCGGTTCAAACGCGAGCCGGTGTTCGCGAGATGTCAGCACGAATCGGTAAATCCATCCACGCGTCTATCCCCTTAGCTGCTCAAGAATTTCTGAGCAGCCAACCGATGGTTGTTATTGCTTCAGTTGACCAAAATCGAAGGGTTTGGGCATCGATATTAACAGGCGATCCTGGATTCATGCGTACTCTTAATGAGCGGACTGTACAAATCAACGCGTTACCGTTGCGTGATGATCCGCTCATGAAAAATCTCAAGACAAAATCGGAAATCGGGATGATTGTAATTGAGTTTGCAACGCGCCGCAGAATGCGGATCAATGGAATTGGTGAAATCGGTGACGATTCTAAAATTTATATTCACACAGAACAAGTCTATGCAAATTGTCCAAAGTACATTCAAGCACGCACGTGGCAGATCGTTGCAGGAAATAGTCCTTCTAACATAGGAGTTCAGCATTCAGCCGAACTGAGTGAAAGCCAGAAAATACTGATTCAGAATGCCGATACTTTTTTCATTGCGAGTCATCATCGGGACGGAGGAGCAGATGCTTCCCATCGCGGAGGGAATCCAGGATTTATACGAGTTAAGAATTCGAAGACGTTCATTTTCCCGGATTATTCAGGAAATACTATGTTTCAAACTCTGGGCAATCTAACTGCTGATCCGGGTTGCGGTTTGTTATTTATTGATTTTGAGAGCGGCAGCACTTTGCAATTAACCGGCAAGGTTGAAATTATCTGGGATTTAAATCGTCTTCAAGAATTTCCTGGGGCTGAACGAATCGTTGAATTCAAAATGATTGAAGCAATTGAAAGTTCACATGCCATCAATTTGCGGTGGGAGTTTAAGAGTTATTCTCCATTCAACCCGGAAGAGACACCGTAACATCAAATTCAGTTACGCGTCGTGAACTGACGCGTTTCCGACTAGCTGCTTGCCGAGCGAATGCATCGCCGATTTTATTTCAAAGGGTTACATTTTAGTAGAGCAGAGGGGATTCAAAATTCATAGTATCGGGGAAGCAAATCCATTTTTCTGCAATCGAAAGTGAAGAAAATACCCGGATATTCAGGCCTCGAGAGATTGCAGCGGTTTCTGCAAACTTCAACAACGAACTGGAGTGTTCAGGATTCACATCAACGAAAGCAACTCGTTGAACGTACTCAGATGTCTGCTTGGTGGCTTTTGCCACAATATCTAACGCTGCGGCCATGCTGACGCTTGGTCCAAGAAGATTCTCTTCAATTAATACGACAGGACAGTTCAGTCTCACGCATTCTTTATAAGCCTCAGCGAGGTAGTCGATAATATTCTCTGGAGTATTTTTTCCCGAAACACGGAAATGCAAATACCCATCTTTCTCTACGATCGTCATCTTAAAACCCATAGTAAATCCCCTCGGTAAGAATGGAGCTTCACAATAATAAGGATTTTTGAAAATGACGCAAGTACAAATATTGAAATTCTTATAAGAAATTTCAAAATTAAAATCCGCACGATTCGAAAATAAAAACTCATTCAGATTTAAGATTTCAGTTCAAAGAGACCCTCACGATCTTCACTCTTGAGGCCACACTCGCTGTGTCTGGTAAATTTGACATAATGTATCATTTAACGTACTATATGTCGCATATTTTAGACATTCAGGAGGAGAAGATGTCATTTAGAGAAAAGAGTGCATGGTTATGTTTGATAACCACAATAGTGGTCTTCGTTCCCTATTTCACATATGTAATGCGGTTGCTGAATCGGGCAGAACTGACGGCAGCTGCGCTCGTCATGCCGTTTATTGCGGCTGTGTTTTTTCAAACAGTGTTTTTGATAGGGGCATCCATCGCAATTTCAATTCGATCGAAAGAGGAAAAAAGAGATGAGCGTGATGTCATGATCGAATTAAAGGCTTTTAAGTACGCATACTACGTTTTTGCATGCTTCATATTTATGGGGGTCGGTTTAGTGTTTCTTTTTGATGTTGTCGCGGCGCCTACACTCCATGGACAAAAGCTGATTTCGGCGTTTTTGAGTCAGGTGGTCCTGTTCTGTTTTGTAGCAGCTGAAATAGCACACTATCTCATTCAGGTAGTTAGCTACAGACGTGGATATTGATATGGAACCGGGCAAAATCCATAACAATATTAGAAGGCTGCGATTCGACGCAGGAGAGATGACTCAGCAGGATCTCGCTAACAAGGTTGGTGTCACGCGGCAAACAATCGTCGCAATTGAAGGAGGTAAATATGCTCCTTCACTCGATCTCGCGTTTCGTATTGCTTTTGTATTCAACAAACCGCTTGAAGAAGTATTTCAGTACGAGCCGGAAAAAACAAAATCACACGGTGGACGTACAATCTAGTGGGAGTAGTAGCGTGTGAGACAATGAGGCATCAGTGGCCAACTATCACATCATAAAACCATCAATCGAATTGCACCCGTTCATTGAGGAGTTCTGGATCCAGGAAAATTTAGAGGCCTCTCAAAATAATCGGCCGACTACGGTTCTTCCCACCACTACAATCGATTTGATTTTGATTTACGCCGATCCTTTCGTTCAGGTAAATGTTGATCGAAGTGAACTGCTTCCTTTAACGTATATCTCCGGCCAAAAAACCAGGCCCGTTCAAGTTGCCCCAACAGGTAAAACCGGAATGATCATAGTGCGCTTCTTTCCCTGGGGTCTTGCACCATTCTTTGATTTTTCGGTTGATGAAGCGACAAATGTATCGATCGATTTGAATTTGCTTACTTGCAAACAATCAGTTCGAGAACTGGAAGAACAGATTCATGAACACTCCACATCAAACGAACGCATCCGTCGGATTGAATCATTTTTATTGCAAAAGCTGAATGCGAAACGTTGTGACCCGCTTATTGTGGGGGCTGTTCAAAGAATGAATCGAGCAATGGGAAATCTCTCAATTAGTCTTCTGGCAAAAGAATTGAATATGAGCAGACGTCAATTTCATCGGAGATTTGCGCGAACAGTGGGGACTGGTCCAAAAGAATTCGCCGAAATCGTTCGATTTCAAAAGACTCTTTATCGAAGAAAGTGCGGAGCTGATTGGCCAGAATTAATTACAGAATGCGGCTTCTATGATCAAGCTCATCTGATTCGTGAGATGAAGAAGTATTCGGGCTTTTCATATCGAAATATTTTTTCGGCAAATCCAACGACATTGCTTACCAAGCACTTCAATTCCGACCGTAAAATGACCCATTTATACAATACAGTCTATCTATAATTCTCTAGACTTGCCCCATGATGACGAAAATAATTCTGGCTGGAATCGTATTGTCCATTATTTTTATTGGAAGCATTGGCATCGCTCATGGAAAGGAGCTTTTTGTAGACTCCTTTGAAAGTCAAGAAACTTCTGGTTGGCTTTTTGTTGGTTCGGAGTCAATTCAATTGATCAATTCGAAAGATCCGAATCACGGACAGGTAATGCAACTTCAACCAAATGGCGAAGTATATGCATTGATCAGGGGCTCCGAAAAATGGGGAGCCGTCAGGATTGAAGGTGAAGTCCTTTTTCCGGATGATGGCGATAACTATTTAGGAGTCATATATAACTATTCCGACAATGGAGGGCGTAGAGACTTTGGCAATATTTATATCAAAGGAAACGACAGCTATCTGGTTGTGAATCCATGGAGAGATGCCAACGCCTCACGTTTGTTGTATGAAGAATATAAAACACCATTAAAGGATAGCGAAGCGATTCGAATCAATTCATGGCATAGATTCAAAGTGGAAGTTATGGGTACTGTTTGCCACTTTTATGTCAATGACATGAACACGCCGAAAATTGTTTTTGATTTGCTGGAACTCACTTCAGGAATGATCGGTTTTAAGCCAAGAATAGTGGGGACAGAAGTTTGGATCGATAATCATCAAAGTCAGCTCAATCGATAAGCTTAGCTATCATGGTGAAAAAATTCCGGCAATCGCATATCAGCCCGAAATGCTGCTAACGAATTGGCAAGTACTTGGTCCCTTTTCGAAGCCTAACGAATCAATCGAGCATTTAACGACAGTGGCGAATTGGAAGCCGTTTAATACGGACGCGCGAGGAGCTGTGATTACGGCGCGCATCACAGAATATAGAGGAGAAAAAACCGTTGCATACTTTCGAACCCAGATTTCATCAGACACGAATAAGAGTGCTATTCTGCATGTGACGACGATCGATGAACTTGCGCTTTTTGTGAATGGTGAGTTCCTGACTTTCATTTATCGGGACGGGTACATGTCCGAGGGTAATGACTGGAATGCCTGGTTTGATTTTTGGAAGAATCCAGATCATGCAGGTCGAAAAATAGAAATCCCACTAAAAGCTGGCCAGAATCAGATCGTTCTTCGTGTTCGGAATGGACAATACGCATCGGGTGGCTTCTTTGCCCGTTTAGAACCTTAATTTGCAGTATAAGCCAACCATTTGCCGGTTTAGCTCGTCCAATAACACTGACGAACAATTTTGCCTGATTTACGTCTAGTTAATGGAAAATTGGGTGAAGTGTTCCTGGTTTCAAAATCAACCAACTGTTTTAAGGAAAGGTCATGAAAAGTTTTATCGCCAGGGTGGGGACTATTGTCGCTATTTTGCTTTCAGCAAAAGCAGCAGTTGCTGAGGAGCCAATTCCTAAACCGGAGCCGCAACAATTAAAGCGAACGAACGCACAAATCATTATTGATGGCGATCTTACGGATGCCGGTTGGAAGACTGCTACATATTTCGATAGATTTTATGAAACTTCGCCTGGCAACAATACTCCAGCGAAAGTGAAAACGATTGCCTATGTAACGTACGATGATCAGTACTTTTATGTAGGTATAAAAGCAGACGACCCCGATCCGTCAAAAATTCGTGCGCCGTATGTTGAGCGTGACCAGGTCATTGGCACGGATGATAACATCGCAATTTTCATCGACACCAAGAACGATAAACGAAGTGCGCTTGAGTTTCGAATTAATCCGCGGGGGATTCAGAGTGACGGAATTTTTGATGATGCCACATTCACCGAGGATTTCTCGCCCGATTTTTTTTATGACACTGCCGCGAAAATAACATCCGAAGGCTGGCAAGGTGAGTTTCGTATTCCACTCACTACTTTGCGTTATCCAAAGACCGATCCACAAACGTGGGCTTTTTGGGTGTGGAGAAATTATCCACGAGATTTCCGCTATGCATTTCATAGCGCACCAATGGATCGGGGTTCCAATTGTTTCGTCTGTCACATGCATGAGTTAACAGGCGTAACACAACTTCCGTCATCGCGTCATCTCGTTGTTGCGCCTTTTGCAACCGCTTCAACTGAACAGAATCGCTTTGGTGAAAACGAAAGCTTTGAAAGGGACTCAGAAGGCGATGCCGGTGTGGATGTTAAATGGAATCCGACAGCAAACAGCACGATTGATGCAACGATTCGTCCCGATTTTTCGCAAGTGGAATCAGATGTTCCACAAATTGCAATCAACCAACGCTTCGCATTATTTTTTCCTGAAAAGCGTCCATTCTTTCTTGAAGGTGCAGATCTGCTAAATTCTCCGATTCAAATTGTGTATACAAGAACAATCACAGATCCAAATTGGGGAGTTCGTGCAACTGGAAAAGCTGGAAACACATCGTACACAATTCTCTCCGCGCAGGATCTAGGGGGAGGACTACTCGTGTTGCCGGGCCCAGAATTTTCTTTGTTTGCGCCGCAAGACTTCGAATCGATCGTTTCATTAGGCCGGGTGCGCCAGGATTTCGGAGAAGCTTTTGGAAGTTTTATGTTTACAGATCGCGAAATTTCAGGAGGCGGACACAATCGCGTGTTTGGTCCTGATGCTCAATGGCGTCCCACAAATTCTGATGTATTTTCAGGACAGTTCGTGTACAGCAGTACAGAAAATCCTGACCAGCCGGATACTTTTCCATTGTTTACAGGACAAAAGTTCAGCTCGCATGCTGCACAGGTCACCTGGGATCGACAGGTTACGCGATACGATTGGCGTTTTCGGTATAACGATTTTGGTAATGAATTTCGTGCAGACACAGGGTTTGTCCCACAAGTAGGTTTTCGAGAGGGTCTTGCAAGTCTTGGCTTACGCTTCTATCCAGAAGGTAAATATTTCAGCTTTATCCGTACGTATGGAGTTGCTGATCAATTCTTCTTCACGAATGGTGATGATCTTGGGCACGATTATTTTGGCGGCGTGTTTTTACAAGGCAGCCGAAATCTAACAGCCGAATTTGAATTTCATGATAACAAAGTCCAGGTTGCTGATCAGCTCCTGACGCAAAGATACCTTTCATACTTCATTCAACTTGATCCATCCAGACGATTCCCGCGCATTATGTTTCTAGGAAGGGCGGGGGAGCAAATTGATTTCGATAATTTGCGTGTCGGTACCGGCACAAGCATGACTCTGCAAGCGAATGTACGGCCTTTTGATCATTTAACGCTAGTGGCGGATGCTACGCGCGAATGGCTCGATATCAATGAAAGTTCCGTTGTTGAAGGACGCCTTTACACAGCTAACATTGCAAGGCTGAAAGGCGTTTATGTATTTAACCCACGTTCGTTTATTCGTGCGATCGGCCAGTATGTTACAACTACGCGAGACCAGAATCTTTACTCTTTCGAAGTTCCTGAAAGAGATGGGCAATTTTTGGGATCGATTCTTTACGGGTATCGTTTGAACTGGCAAACCAATCTATTTATTGGTTACGGAGATAGTGGACTTGTGGATAATTCAAATTCGCTTGTTCGCACAAATCGCACAATCTTTTTTAAAGTTTCCTACGCCTGGCAACGTTAGCTTTTTGCGCCTTTGCGGTTCATTCATTTCGTGATGACGTACCAGTTATTTTGAATATCGTGTGCAAGTTTTTTTGTAGTGATTGAGCGGAAACCTGCCTTCTGAAGATATTCACGAGTCTTGCCTTCACCCCACATTGCTCCTAAGCCTTCGCCTCCCTGAGCAAGTGAAACCGTCATGCAATGCATGCACGAAATTGTGTAAAGAAATGTTCCAACTGGATGATCCTTATCTTTATGCATGTTGCTTGTTCCACTGATGTCTTGCATTAAATAAGTTCCATCAGGTTTCAACGAGCGATAGATCCCTTTCAATACATTTAATGGCTTCCCCTGGTCATGAATCGCGTCAAATGTGGTAATGAAATCAAACGCTTCAGGTTCAGCTGTTTTATTAAAGTCACTCAAATCCTTAATGATGAATAGTATGTTTCGCAATCCTTGTTTTGATGCTTCTTTGTTTGCATTTTCAGTTGCTTCCTCCGAAAGATCCATTCCGGTGAAGTTGCTTTTTGGAAACAGCCGTGCCAGCTGAATCATAATTCTGCCCATTCCACTTCCAACATCCAGAACTTTGATCCCTTTTTGGAGATGTTCTTTCAATCCAGGCACAAGAGGAAGGACATGTGATTCCAACGTAGAGAGAACGGATTGAGTGCTATCTTCGGACATAACTTCGTGGAATCTTGGAAATTTGGAATATGGAACGCCGCCGCCGTTGTTAAAACAATGCAGAATTTCATCTTCAACTTCGCCCAAAACTGCAATGTATTGTGCAAAGACTGAGATGTTGTCAGCTCCAGCTGCGCGAGTTAAAAATGCTGCATGTTCCGCTGGAAGAGAACAGCGATTTGTTTCCGGATCTATATCAACGATTCCTGATGTAACCATCGCTCCCAGCCATTCGCGGACATAACGTTCGTTTAATCCTGCGGCGGATGCAATTTCTTCAGAAGTAGAGGGCGATAAATTTCGTATTACATCAAACAGACGCGAACGATGTCCAATGGAAATCATTAAACAGAGCGCGCCATTGTTGAGTGTTGTCATTAATTTTCCGGCAAAAGCCTCTGCTTTGTTTGAATCAAAGGTATTTTGTTGGGTCATAAATCACCTCAGAAAATATTCAACCACAAAGACACAAAGATGGACAGAGTGGATTAAAATGACATGATGCTAAAACTCAGCCGCGAAGAAATGCGATCATTTGGTTATCGTGTAATCGATCTTCTTGTAGATCATTTTGAAACTATCAGCAATCAAACTGTTACAAATCATCTGAGTCGTAATGAGCTTGAAACAAGGTTGCGGGAGCCGATTCCGAAAAATGGAATGTCTGCTGAAGCAGTGCTTCAAGAATTTCAGCAAAAGATTCAGGATGCAATGATGCATCCCGATCATCCTCGTTTTTTTGCATTTATTCCAAGCCCTTCGAATTTTGTGAGCACAATGGCCGACACGCTTGCTTCGGGATTAAATGTGTTTGCCGGAACATGGCTGGAAGCTTCAGGCCCGGCTGAAGTGGAGTTGTTAACGATTGAATGGCTTCGTGATGCTTGCGGCCTTCCTGCAGAAGGTGGCGGCTTATTTGTTAGCGGTGGATCTGTTGCAAATATTACAGCGATCGCGACCGCAAGAAACATACATCTTGGTGGAAAGATGGATAACGCGATTGTGTATTGTTCGGATCAAACTCATTCATCGATCGAACGGGGCGTAAGTATACTTGGCTTTCAACGAGATCAATTTAGGAAAATCTCAAGCGATAATCAATTGCGGATCGATCTTTCCTTGTTGTCATCAGCAGTTGAAGCTGATCGCAGGGCAGGGAAACGTCCTTTCTGTGTTGTCGCAAATGCAGGAACAACGAATACAGGTGCGATTGATCCCATCTCGCAACTTGCAGACTTTTGCAAAGAACAAAATATCTGGCTGCATGTTGATGGCGCTTACGGGGCCGCTGCGGTGTTGTGTGAACGCGGCAAGCAATTATTGCAAGGGATCAACAAAGTAGATTCACTTTCTATGGATCCACATAAATGGTTGTTTCAACCTTTTGAAATTGGATGTGTTCTGGTGCGCGATCGTAACTGGTTGAAACAAACATTTCAAATCTTGCCAGAATATATGAAAGATGTTGAAAGTGGTGCGGAAGAAATAAACTTCTGTGACTATGGTATTCAATTGACACGATCGTTTCGGGCTCTGAAATTATGGATGTCGCTAAAGGTATTCGGCAGTGATACTTTCGCAGCAGCAATCGAACATGGTTTTCGAATTTCAGAATTTGCGGAGTCGTTAATTTCTGGAATGAAAGATTGGGAGATTGTTACGCCAGCTCAAATGGCGATTGTGACGTTTCGTTATGCACCTCAAGGAATTTCAATTGAGGATGCTAACAAATTAAACCAAGAAATTGCTCGAGGTATGACTGAGAATGGTTTTGCCCTGGTTCTCACTACGCAAATTCGGGGAAAGATCGTACTCCGTTTGTGTCCCATCAATCCTCGAACCACAGAAGACGATGTCCGTAAAACCCTGTCGATTCTCGATCAAATTGCACAATCGTTGAATTCGACATCGAGATAGATCAGAATAGCATTTAGGAGCCTTCGCCATGAAAATAAAACCGGATCAACCCGCTGTTCAGCCTCAATCAACGGAAATCAAATCGAATAATTCCACTCAGCCAATACAAGCTGAAAAAACAAATCGTGGTATTGCAAGCCATTGGGATAGCTTCGTTACTGAAAGTGCTAATTCAGGGGGTGCCGTCGATCCAAATGCATTGGTTCAAGATGTGCTGCGCGAATCATACATGCAAACTACTGAAGATCTGAGATTTTATGCAGACAAGGTGAAGTACTTCAATACAGCGAAAAAGGAAGTCACAGAATACTTGCAGAATCTCAGAGACTACGATTCACCCCAGAAAAAGGATGAGGCCGTGAAATTGGCGGATCAACTAAAGCCAGGCGCACAGAATAAAAACATTATGGAAGCTCTCCATTCAGTAATGAAAGAGAGTATCAAGGATTCTAACGAAGACAAAAAGTACTATCTGCAGAAAATGGTTTCGATGAGTAAGATTTCCGAAAGCCTGAACGCACAAATGCAAAGCATTGCTGAGGCATCAGCAGGACTTGCAAAAGCAGAAAAAAAGGATGATGACGATGATTGATCTCGGATGTCAAGCAAGCTTTCTATCAGCCGTTGGCGGAGCAAAATATCGGGATTGAACAAAGATACCAAAGATCAGCAACACAACGAACACGACAAGATTCATTGTCGGATCTAAGGGTAGCGCGCGAGAGATAAGGATTGCTCCTGTGATGGAAGACAAGAAAATTAATGCCCAATCAAACAGTACTGACAGAAGAATCGCGCCAAGTATGCCGCCAAGTACGAATGGAATCAGTGGAGCGATATTCCATCCGATCGATTGAGCGAATGTTTGTGTGAACAATCCTCCGGCGAGAAACCCTCCAATCGCAATAGCAAGTTTTTGCAGGAATACTGCTAGTAAAATTCCAATAAGTCCACACCCCACAGCTACTAGCAATAACATCCATGAAGGTTGGCCTGAAAAATATTGAGTCGCAAATGTAATCCCTGCCAAAAATCCAAGAACACCAACAAACAGCCAGAAGAGACGGCGTCCTGACAATAACAATAACGCGCCTGCTATGATGCGAAAAAGTTGTAGTTCCATATTTCTAAATCTATGCGAGTAATCGATTGTGGGTAGTCATTCCGTCATCAAACGTCTTAAGCGTTCGGCTTCAGCCTTACGGCGCAATTCGTGCTGAACGTTTTCATCAACATCTACAAAACTGATAACAAGATCATCAACATTGATACCCCATTCCCGTGCGGAGGCATTCACAGCATCTCGAATTTTCTCTTGAAGTTTAGGCCGTTCCGCCAGCACTTCTGTAAGGGTTGCTTCCGAACAGTTATTTCTGACTTGCGTTTCTGACAGTGTCAAAATTGCAGATTTGTAGTCGGCGACATTCAGCGTGGCCTTTGCTGGATCAACAACAGAATATCCAATTTGAATCGTCAAATTCACAGGCGAACTATCCAGGATTGAAGCTTTATCGATTTTTAATTCGATCGTCTGGCGTTGCATATCCACAAGTGTTCCTTTATCAATAAACGGAACAAGCACTGCCATCCCGGAGTTGTGGACTGCATGAAAACGGCCCAATCGGGACACGATCATCTTTTTTGTAGCTGGAACAATCTTTATGCTGCGAAATATCAGCACAATCACAAAGGTCAGAAAGATTGCAAATACAACAAGATTTGCAGGCATCGGTCCCCCTTACATTTGGTTAATGTTTCATCCGTTTCTCGATATCCTCCGGTGTCAAATCTTCTTTATGTGTCCCGATCCACCATTGGTTGCCCCATTTGTCTTTCACTCCGCCGCTGCGGTCTCCGTAGAACTGATCGGTAGGCGGGCGTAGTGATGTGGCACCTGCCTCCAGGGCTTTGTTGTAAGTTGTATCAACATCATTTACATATAGCTGAATGCGAGTTGGCCATGCTTCAAATTCTTCCGACGAATCCGAAAGCATTATTCTTGAGTCGCCGATCTGAATTTCTGCGTGCATGATCGTACCGTTTGGATCTGCGTAACGCTTAATTTCTCTGGCGTCAAAAGCGCTTTTCAAAAAATCGATAAATTCAGATGCGCCAGCCGCTTGAATAATCGGTGTGATCGAATGATATCCATCAGGAATTGGTTTTACATTGGTAGCCATAGTTCCTCCTTATTAATAATTTACCGCAAAGGCTCTGAGACTCAGCGGTAAATCTAGAAAAGCCGACGAGACGCCGGCGTTACAAATTGCTATTGTAATGTTTCTGTTGCGCGGTCGATTTCGGCTGCGAATTTCTCCAACGTATCTGAAACGACTACAATTTGTTCTTCCGCAAGTTTCCATTTCCTTTGATCGATCGCTTCACTGATAGAAGGTAATGGTACTGCGGCATAGCCGGTATAAACTCCCGGTGCGTAGATTTGATGCTGCCACCACGGGCGACCAGGCAATCCCTCTTTTCGTGTTAATGCTCGTTCTGTCTTCATAAGGATTGCATTCAACTTCTGTGAACTTTCACTGCCAGGAGTATTTCCTGATGAGATGTCAGCATCATATTTGCGTTTGTAATTTTTGGCGCTTTCTTCCAGTTTTGCGGCTGCATTTTCTAAGGGTGCAAAATTCAAATAAGGGACAGGATCCTGTGAAGAAGGCGCTACGAACTTTTTTCTTGAATCGAATAACAGTTCATATTCTTTGTTCTTAATTCGAAGATTTTTTTCATTCGTTTCATCCCTCATTTTATCTGCCAGTTCTTTCAAATCATCTACATATCCGGAAATGCTTTCGGATATTCCGGTGAATTCAAATGGAAGTACTTCCGCATTCGCAAGACGCAGTACACTTCGTCCGCCCGTCTTTGCCAGGGCAACTCCGTATTCAAAGCCTGGATCCATGTATTTTATGTAATGATCAAAGGAATCATAGATGGAATGATACTGGCCGTATTCTTCTTCATCACCGAAGCCAATGTTAAGCGATGCAATTCCAGAATGTTGAATAAAAGGAGTGTAATCAGATCCAGATCCTATGGCTGGTACTCTCAGATCGTCGCGCTTTCTGATTTCTTTCTGATCTTCGGAGCTTCCTGCTATCGCCAGATTTGCACGTTTTCGCTGAAGAACACTGACTTTTTTGAACGGATCTTCAACATCACGGGCAATCTGATTGACAAACTTTTCAAGAGTTTGTGATCCTTGAACCGATAGGAATCCACGTGAATTGCTGTCTGAATTGATATAAGCGACAGCTTTCTGAAGAAGTTCATCCCTGTGTGCTTCCACCCATTCGATCGAACCAAGAAGTCCTTGTTCTTCTGCATCCCATGCGCAAAAAATCAACGTGCGTTTTGGTTGCCAACCAGTTTTCGCAAGTTCACCAATGACTCTTGCTTCTTCCATCAAGGCAACCATTCCGCTGATTGGATCGGTCGCGCCATTAACCCATGCATCATGATGATTTCCGCGGATGATCCATTGATCCGGCAATTCGCGTCCAGGCATCCGTGCGATCACGTTATATATAGGTACAATGTCCCAGTTAAATTCTAATTTGAGATGAACTCGCGCAGGACCAGGCCCAAGATGATATGCAATCGGCAAACTTCCGCGCCATGCTTCAGGAGCCACATGACCTTTCAACGAGCGCAACAGAGGAAGTGCATCTTTATACGAAATCGGTAACACTGGAATTTTGGTAATATTATTCGACTTTTCGCGCGGAATTCTTTTTGCATCCTTCGTGGCGGGAATAAAAGGTGTTAGCGGATCTCCACTGTGTTCAGAGAAATCCATAACAGAACCACGTTGAACACTATTTTCATTTCTCCAACCACCGGCCGGATATACATCTCCAAAGTAATAACCATCATCTTTCGGGTCGGAATAAATAATGCAACCAATCGCGCCATGTTCGGCGGCTACTTTTGGTTTGACTCCGCGCCATGAACCGCCATAACGCGCAATTACAATTTTTCCACGAACATCAATTCCACGTAATTCCAGCTCTTCGTAATCTTTGGGCACGCCATAATTCACGTAAACAAGTTCGCCTGTGACATCACCATCTCGTGAGAAGGCGTTATATGTTGGAAGCTGTTCTTTTTGTTGACCTGAGGTGCTGTCTTCTGCTATCTCAGGTTCTGTGAGTACGGCTGAATATTTTTCAGGTTCAATCATCTCAAGAACGCGTGTTTTTGGAGTTGGAAAGAGGACGTGAAAAGTTTCGATTTCAGTTTTATATCCCCACGATCGGAACAATCCGGCCATGAATTCTGCATTGTCCTTTCCATATGGGGAACCTGTGTGATGCGGTCTTGCGCTTAAACGCTGCATCCAGGTTTTTAGATTTTCAGCTTTTAACTGACTGTCGAATTTCGACTCTAGAGCGAACTGCTCTGTAGCTTGTTTTTCAGAATAACCCAGCAAGGGCTTATCAGTTGATGGAAACAGTAGATTGGAAAAGATTGCAAGTCCGATCACGACAAGGATTCCGGTTAAACGCATCACGCGCCTCCTTATTTATGAGAATAGAGGATAGAAGATAGAGAATAGATGAGCTTCTATCCTCCATCCTCTATTCTCTATCCTCTCTCTTTTCTTCAAGCCTAAGATTCTCTCACGAATTTTTATATGGCAAAGTCGTTTTTGTGTTTCACATTTTTCTAGTTAGAATGAGTTCCTAATGTCTGAGGAATTTACATCTGAAGAAATTCAAATCCTTTCGCGGTATGTGACAAATCCAACCGGCAATACGTTTTGTGTAACGATTCCCGGGCTTGCAGGGCCGATTTATGCACGTTACAGCCGTGCAATAACAGGGCTTCGCCGTACACTTTTAAAAGAATTTCTAAAAGACGGTGAGCTCAATGTGAATCGTACGCAAGAACTCATTGAACGCATTCTGAATGAATACGGCGACGACAGTGTGGGCGAACTTGAAGGCGCACATCTAGCACTTGAACAAATTTCAAACGTCCTTACAAAGGTTGTCGAAGATCGAAGGATCGGCGGTTCACCGATTGAACAATCAACACGGTATGTTTTTTACGATCAAAAAGATCTAAACGGGCAATACAAGTATTACCGCGGTCAAGAAATTCTCGATTCCCAAGTAGGCGGGGATTACATCAAAACGATGGATTTCATTTTCGATACATATGCTTCGGCCGTGCAGCCTTTGTCTGAATATTTCAGAAAGTTGAAGCCGATGGAAGAAGCAGAGTATGGAGTCCGTGACGTTTCTTCTAGAGAAAAATATTCGCAGATGGACAGTGAAGCTCTGCAAAAACAATTTCGAATTACTTACACTGCAGATCTTCGTACAAAAGCTTGTGATATCCTGCGCGACCTTCTTCCTGCATCTACACTGACAAACGTAGGGTTATTTGGGAACGGCCGATATTATCAAAATCTTTTGACTCGCTTGTACAGCCAGGAACTTCCGGAAAGCAGCCGGCGTGCGGCTGATGCTCATGCTGAGCTAAACAAAGTTATTCCCAAATTTGTTAAACGGGCAAAACGAGATGAATATTCGGCCCAGGTTGAACGCCAGATGCGGGTTTTTACCGCCGAATTGCTCCACGGAATTGTTCCTGCCGATGAAGACCCCTGCGTTTTGCTGCCCCTGCTTTCATCGAGTCAAGATCTGTTGGATCGTACTTTGGCCTTAAGTCTCTACGATTACTGCAGGCACCCCCTCCGGCAATTATTGGATATAGTACGACAACTATCATATGATAAGCGTAGTGAATTATTGCAATCGTATACGGGCACAAGAAAGTCACGGCGGGATCGTCCCGCAAGGGCTTTTGAAGCAGGATATCCTCTGACCTTTGATATTCAGGCGGATTTTGGTGCATATCGTGACTTACAGCGTCATCGGATGCTGACACAACAGCGTCAGCTTCTCAGTCCCATATCTTGGATTTGATGTTGCTGAGGAAATCGAAAAGATTGGTTTTACTGCACGCGTTCTTGAGTGTTATGACCGTTCGGCGAAGTTGCATGAACGGATGTCGCGCGAGTTATCACCCGAGTTAGCACAATATGCTGTCCTGTTTGGATTCAAAATCCGTTGGACGATGGGAATGAATTTCCGGGAAGCGATGCATTTGATTGAGCTACGAACTACACCTCAAGGACATCCAAGCTACAGACGTATTTCACAACAGATGATGGATGCGATTCGTGATCAACATCCGCAACTTGCCGAAACAATCCGATTTGTAGATTACAACGACTACTATTGGTCCCGCGCTGAATCCGAAGCGCGTCAGCGCAGAAAAGAACGCGAAATCAACCAACGATATGAGGATAATAACCGTAGAGGCCTAAGAAACTTCCTGGACAGTGACTTTCGCGAGGCCCGAGTTAAAGGTTCAAATAATTAAATGAATTAATAATTGATTCTTCGTGTTTGGCCTTTGTGTTGAATCAGCCGACTAATCCGCGAGGCGCTAAGCAAGGTCGATGGTTTCGTTATAGGTGGGTACGTGAACGTTCCACTGAAAACGTTCGCGAATCTTTGAAGCCATTGCATGGCTTGCTTCCTCTTCTCCGTGAACCAAAAATACTTTCTTCGGCGGTTTCTTAAAATACGCGAGCCAATCCAGCATCTCGTCGTAGTCCGCGTGAGCGGATAATCCATCCATGTAGATGATTTCCGCACGAACGCGGTAATACTGTCCATGAATTTTGATTTCTTCTATGCCTTCAACAAGCAAACGTCCTTTGGTTCCTTGTGCTTGAAATCCGATAAAGAGGATTGTGTTGCGATGATCCCCAATTCTCTGTTTAAGATGATGCAATACTCTTCCGCCTGTAGCCATTCCACTTGCAGAAACGATGATGGCAGGATGGTTGATATTGTTCAGTTCCTTTGATTGCTCTACCGATTGAGCGGTGTGAATATGATGACAAACAAATGGTGTCGGATCATGAACGGCGATCTTTTCTAATTCAGCAGAGAAATCGATATCATGCCTGTGATAAATAGGCATTGCATGAATCGCCATCGGGCTATCGATCCAAACAGGAAGCTTTGGAACTTCGCGGGCTTCTTCAAGCGTCCGTAAAATGAATAACAATTCTTGAGTGCGTCCGATTGAAAAAGCAGGGACAAGTAAAACTCCGCCACGTGCTGCAGTTTTTCGAATCACCTCTGCAATTGCTTGACGCACATCTACCGATTGATGTTTTCTGTTGCCATACGTTGATTCAAGAATTAAGTAGTCAGCGCTTTCAACTTCATCAGGCTTTTTCGTAATGTACTGAACTGGTCGGCCAAGATCACCACTGAAAAGCAACTGAATGGATGGATCTTTCGATTTCATTTCCACCATTCCTGAGCCAAGAATGTGTCCAGCGCGCAAAAATTGAAATGAGAGATTTTTCGAAAGTTGAAAAGGGGTATAAAACTCAACTGGTTGAAACTGGCGTAAGACTTGATGTGCATCCTCTTCCGTATATAAAGGAAGCGCAGGATCGTGACGAGTATGTCTGTTTTTATTCGCAAATGCAGCATCTTCTTCCTGAAGATGTCCTGAATCAGGCAGCATCAATTCCGAAAGTTCGGCTGTTGCGGGGGTAGAGTAAACAGGTCCGCGGAAACCCAGCCGGTAATATCTGGGAAGAAAGCCTGCATGATCGATGTGTGCGTGCGTAAGAACGACGCAGTCAACGGTTTTTGGATCTACAGGTTGGGCAGCCCAGTTCCGTTCTTTCCACAGACGGGGTCCTTGAAACAATCCACAATCAACAAGAACGCGGATTCCATCATCTTCAACAAGAAAGCGTGAACCGGTTACGGTTTGCGTCGCGCCTAAAAATGAAATTTTCATGATTGAAATTTTGTGACAGCAAATTCAAGTTCGCGTCCGAGTTGTAAGAGGCGTTCGCGCAAAACATCCTCCTTAGGGTTGCCGTCATCATCAAACTGACGCCAGCTGTTTGCGATGGCAACTGTTGTTGGACAAACCCAGCCATGTAAAGCACGGCTGACATAATCCATCGTGTTGATGGCATTGATTCCAGGAATTCCTCCTGAAGTTGAAATGAGCCCGATCACTTTGCCTGTTAAGTAAGGTGGTTTATCGGCGGAAAGATATTCGAAAAAATCCAAAGCATTTTTCAAGCCGCCGCTCAACGTTCCGTGATAAACCGGTGTCGCAAAGATCAATCCATTTGCTGAACGAACTTCATCGAGCATGTAACGAACGCCTTCCGGATAGTCTTCAAGTTCTTCGGAGGTTTCAAATCCAGGTAGTTTAAGATCGGAAAGCAAAAGAATGTTCGTATCATGACCCCGTTCTTTCAGATAGTTCAATGGAACTGTCAGTGCTTTTGAGCTTGACGATTTTGTACGAAAACTTCCACCGAGACCTACAAATTTGAGTTTCATTGCTTTTTTATGCGCAGGAACGCATGAATATAAATAAGAATAGAAAAATAAACATGACAAGACCGGCGGCGAAAACACATCCTAAAATTTGTCCACCAGGCTTCGGTTCCTGTTCGTCAGTCATCGTCGTGATAATATCACTGAAATCGGAAAGCAGATTGCGTCTTATGGATACCGCAGAGGAGCAGAGGAGCAGAGGAGCAGGGGAGAAAGCCCCTCCGCACCTCTGCTCCTCCGCAGTTATTCATAACATACTAAACATATGAGAGTTCAATTTATCGGTGTCGGTGAAGCTTTTGATGAAACGCTTCCGAATAATTCGCAGGTGCTCGAATGGAATCATTTTCGAATGCTGATCGATTGTGGCTATGCTGTACCCCATTCAATTTGGAAATTGCATCCTGAACCGGACTACCTTGATGCAATTTATATCAGCCACCGGCACGCGGATCATTATTTTGGTCTGCCTTCGTATTTAACACGGCTTGCGGAAGATGGGCGCAAACGTGAAATCGAAATCGTATGCGCTCAAGGAATGCAGGATGTGATTGTGAAGATGATCGATTATGGTTACGAAGGCATCTTGCCAAAGCTCGGTTTTGATGTAGTTTTTCGTGAAGTTTCATGGAAAGAAACTTTTGAATTTCATGGAGCGCGATTGGAGTTTGCTCCAAGTTCTCATCCTGTTCTGAACTATGCATTGTCCGTTTCCGTGGGTGAACGCAGGTACGCCTATAGTGGCGACGGAAACTTTAACCCTTATACACGCGTCCTTTATCGTGGATGCACTTTGCTGGTGCACGAAAGCTACTGGTTTGATGAGGAAAGTAAGACACACGCTAATGTTGTTGAGGTTCTTGCGATGGCAAAGGAAGAAGGCATTGGACGTTTGTGTCTTACACACCTGCAAAGAGGAATTCGGAAAAACAAATGGAGTGAAATTCAAGACTTGATCAAAAAATCAGGTCTTCAGGTGATGATTCCCAATGTCGGCGATATTTTGGAAGTTTGAAAATGAAAGAAAAAAAGAAAAAACCGAAGAAAGAAAAGCAAACCGATTTTCTGAAAGACTTCAAGAAACTAAATCCAAAACCCACAGAGGTTAAAAAGAAATAGCTCAAACCGCTGAAGCCAAGGTATTAGAATAAAAATTTATTTCTTGGCGTTCTTTGCGTCTTGGCGGTTGAGCTAAATCCCGCATCCTGCATCACGGCAGCATCGTGCTATAATTTTCGCGGTATGAAGCGGATCGTATGGGTGTTGGTTCTACTGATGACAGGCTGGGTGCCTGTTTTTGGTGAATCGGCTGGCGAATTATTACTGAATGCGGGCTTCGATGACGCTCTATTAGCAGGATGGCGTACCGCAGGGGATGTCTGCGTGGCACCGGTATTTTGTGCCGGAGAACCATCCGGGCGTTATTGGGTTGCATTAAGCACAAACGACGACAAAGATACTCTCACGATGTGCGGGGGTTCATCACTGCAGGGGATTCAATCAGTGATTCGTTCGCCTAATTTGCCAGTGTCATTTAAACCTTCCCGAATCCGCGTCGACTTTAAAGTAAAATTCCTGACTAACGAAAATACATCTACCGATCTTGGCACCGACTTGTTGACGGTACGTCTTCTGACGATGGCAGGACCTCTTGTTGTTGCCGCATTTGATGATTCCGGAGCTTCGCCGGGATCGAAAAATCTAATGATTACGGGTGATGATTCTTTTCGGGAGAGCGAATGTTCAGGAAATTGGAAATATGAAACGGGTCTGCTACAGGTATCGTATTATCGTACATTTCGAGGATCGGTCCGTTCTAGAATGGGTGAAGGACCAATGGCAATTGAATTTTCGCTGAGCAATCAATTTGACAGCGATTTTGATTCGGCTGCTGTAATCGATGATGTGCAAGTACGGATCTATCCATGACCTGGAGATGAACAATTTTTTCCTTACAACTTAAGTTTGAGGTAACCGCATGAAAATAGCTTTGATGATCGTGCTCTTTTTGTGTCCTGTTTTCGCTCATGCACAGGATGATGTTTCCTACCCCTGGATTTTGACCATGTTTGGCGGCGGGGCTGCATTCTGTGATGAGGCTGGATGCTTTGGTCCAAATGGTTATGCCTTTGGAGCATCATTTGGCCGTGCCATGGGAGATACATGGAGTTTTGAGCTGGAAGGTACGTATGCTCGATCGAAGGAAACACTTCCGGCACGGATTGATCCTTTGTTTGGGATTTTTGTACCTGAGCTTCAGCGGACACGTATCTGGGGTGGCGGAACGTTCATGGCAAAATTTGCACGATTTGGTGATCGCAACAGTATGTTTATTGCGATCAGTTTAGTCGGCGGATATGAAGAACAAAAGGAACTTGGACCGGAAGGTGTATTTTTGACTCCGACTCGTGATATTGGAATTAATGGCGGAGCAGCGGGCGGTGCAGGAATAAACTGGTGGTTTTCAGATAGCTGGGGTTTCCGTCCCGAAGCACGTTTTTATTTTGTTACCAATGATCTTTCGGGCCTCCGTTATACAGCCGGTCTTATGAAGCAATTTTGAGTCGAAAAGGAAAACTAGTATTTGAAGAGATAAAGAGCAAAGTCCTTCGCGGAAATCCGCTCGGCGACCCTGCAACCCGCAAAATTCCTGTTTATCTGCCTCCATCGTACTACAGAGGTAGTACTACATATCCAACCGTTTACTGCCTTCCCGGGTTTACTTCTTCCGCGATGTCCTGGTTCAACTTTCAGGCATGGATTCCATCGATGGATGAACGGATGGACATGTTAATCGCTGCCGGTATGCCTGAAATGATCCTCGTTTTTCCCGATTGTTTCACAAAATATGGGGGCAGTCAGTATCTGGATTCACCTGCGGTAGGCAAATATCGATCCTTTTTAACGGAGGAATTGATTCCATTCATCGATCGAAAATTCAGAACGATCCGAAAAAGATCGGGGCGTGGAGTGATGGGCAAGTCCAGCGGAGGTTATGGGGCAATCATGCTTTCTATGGAATGCCCTGAACTTTTTTCTGCAGTTGCCTGTCATTCAGGAGATATGTATTTCGAATATGCATATTGTTCCTGAATTTCCACCTGCCCTTCGTGTTTTGGAAAAAGCCGGTGGGCTCGTTCCGTATATCAAAAAATTTGACACCATGCCGAAATCAAGCCGTGAAGATCACGCCGCTTTAAATCTTATTGCGATGTCAGCCTGCTATTCGCCGAACAGCAAGGCGAAAACGAAATTTGATTTGCCTTTTCGAGAATATACAGGAGAACTCCTTCCCGCGGTGTGGAAAAGATGGAAAGAAAAAGATCCTATCGAAGTATTGAGAAAAAATCCGAGATCCTTGAAAGACTTTAAACTTGTTTACCTGGATTGCGGGCGTCGTGATGAGTTTTTTCTATTTCTGGGCGCAAGAATTTTCGCAGAAACTCTTAAGAAAGCTGGGATCCCGCATGAGTATGAGGAATTCGAAGAAGGGCATTTTAACATTCAATATCGATACGATATTTCGTTAACTCGCCTTGCAAAGGCACTTTCAATTAAAGGTTAACTTTTACTTCCTCGCCTTCGAGCTTCACATCGTATTTGGTTAGTTTCGCTGCAGGATTGATAGGGCTAACTCCACTTGTTAAATCGAACGACCAGCCATGCCAGGGACATGTAATTACGTTCCCTTCGAGTTCGCCTTCACCCACTGGACCGCCTCGATGGGGGCAAACATTTTGAAACGCAAAAAAATTTCCGCCGACATTCCAGACTGCAATCGAGTTTCCATCAATATCAACAACCATTCCGGAACCTGGCTGTATATCCACTGCTTTAGCTACTGTTTTAAATTCTCCCATTGATCCTCCGTGCGGCTATGCTTCTTATGGTTAATGCCGCTTTATGCGATCTTCCGATTCCTTCATGATCCAACTATGCTGCATTGCATTAAACGAAAGCTGAAGCAATGGCGCAGGCGAAGGTTTTAAAAACGGAAGGAGCCTATGGTACCACCACCGAAGCTGGTTTTCAACGAATTGTCCATTGTTTGGATTCAGAAATACAACTCTTTCCGCGAGTTGTTCGATCAGCCATAAATCTGATGAAAAGAGCAACAAAGTTAGCTTCAGTTTTCGTCTTGCTTTACGGATTAGCTCCGCAAGTTTATGTGTGACTTCTGAAGAATGCATCTTCTCTGAATCGCAGACGATCAACAACAACGGTGAATAGGCAAGAGCACGACTCATCCGGACTTTCATCCGTTGTACTGGCGTCGCTTCAGACATCTGGCGCGATAGATCGGTAATACTTAACTGAACAAGGTTTGCAAGCGAGAGCACTGAAGCACTGAGTTGAGGTTCTTCCATTAGATCGCTCCTCATTCTATACAAGCTTGCAACATTTTCACCAATTGATGCGGATTCTTGAAATACAGGTTGTGAATTGTAAATTCCAAGTTTTTCAACAAATTGAAACCAGGAGCGCTCATCCATTCTTCTTGTATTCTTTCCAAGAATAGTCAGACTCCCATGTTCAAGTTCATGCACTCCCGAAATTTGATTCACGAGTGTTTCAATATGTTCTGGAAGCAAGCCATAAAACGCGACACTCTCACGTTCCTGGATCTTTAGATCTGAAATGCGTAAGGCCCCTCCATTGCGTAAACTACGGTAAGCATTTTGAAACTGGACAACCGTTTTCATTTGAAACTCATACGGAGCAATCCAGAGTTACGTTGTTTAGTGGCCGCAACAATCTGTTTTATAACCGCAGTTGACGCACCAATAAACAGCTCTCATTCGGAACATAGGTTGTAGACAACGGTCGCACAAGACCGCATCTTCACTCTTCTCGGCAGGACAATCCTGATGAGGCTCAATGGGGATGTTATTCAACGCATCAAGGGTTGGATTTTTATCATTCATAGCTGCGATGCGTACTGCATTTTCAGTGTACCACAAACGCGGTCGCGAGATGCGGGATGCAAGGAGGCAATCTTGCAACTTGGGCGAAGTTCAGCTAACTTTCTTTCTGGACTAATTTTGTCCAGAATTGAGCGAGGTCATTATGGAAGAGGCGTTTCGTTTAACGCGGCTTGCAAAGTCTGGTGGTTGAGCGGGCAAACTCAGTCCGGTGGACTTGAAGACAATACTGCAACATTTAAATCTTGAAGCAGTTCGCGATCCAAACTTGATCGTTGGAATCGAAACTGCAGACGACGCAGGTGTCTTCAAATTGACGAACGAAATCGCGCTCGTACAGACGGTTGACTTCATTACACCTCTTTGTGATGATCCATTCATTTATGGTCAGATTTCTGCGGCGAACTCTTTAAGTGATGTTTACGCAATGGGCGGGCGGCCGATTAATGTATTAAATGTTTGTTGCTTTCCCAGCGAAGGATGTGAACCAACCGTGCTCGCAGAAATACTTCGCGGAGGTTACGACAAAATTCTTGAAAGCGGAGCGACTCTGCTTGGTGGTCACACTGTAAAAGATCAAGAACTGAAATATGGCTTATCGGTTACCGGCGTAGTTCATCCCGATCGTGTTCTTCGTAACAGTTCATGCAAACCTGGCGACAAACTAGTGATCACAAAACGGATTGGCACTGGTGTGATCATAACCGGTGCAAAAAACGATTTGCTAACCCCTGAAGAATTTCAGCCCGCACTTGAAAGCATGCGAAAGCTGAACAAAACCGCCTGTGAAGTTATGCTCGAAACTGGCGTAAATGCCTGCACAGATATTTCAGGTTTTGGGCTTGCTGGGCATCTTTGTGAAATGGCTCTTGGAAGCAAAGTAAAGATTAATATCAACCTGGCTTCTGTGAATATTTATCCTGCCACCGTTAAAATGATGGAAAAAGGAATCCGTACTGGCGTTACACTGTCCAACAAACAATCTGCTGAAGGCTGCATACAACTAGAAAAAGAACTTCCACGTGAACGGGAAATGATTCTATACGATCCTCAAACATCGGGACCACTCATGATTTCTGTTGCGCCTGAAAAAGCCGATTTATTGGTTGAAAAATTGAAAGAAAAAGGCGTGTCAGATGCCGCGATTATCGGCGATGTTGAAGCCTCTTCAGTAGCTGGACTTTTCGTACGCGACTCTCTATAATTCCATTGAAGTTCGCCTCGTAAGATCTTCTAAAAGCGGACTTTATATTGCCTGCAATCCCCGCAGCGGGCAGCGTGCGGTTTCAGGAAACACTCGAATGAATAATCTCGTTGCGCTTTCGCTGATGGCACTGATTGTCGGTGGACTCGCCGGCCTTGTTATCTGGATCACAAGTGTTTTAGGTCCAAAAAGTATGTCGCCTGTTAAGGCGGAACCTTTTGAAATGGGTGAGATACCCTTCCGGATCGTAAAAGGGCACATTCCAGTTCAGTTTTATCTTGTTGCTCTTCTCTTCGTCGTGTTTGATGTTGAATTAACATTCTTATTTCCCTGGGCACTTGTTTTTAGAGAACTTGGAATACAAGCATTCATAAGCATGGGAATATTCTTAGGACTATTGTTTTTGACATTGGTGTATTCGTGGAAGAAAGGAGTCTTGTCGTGGAACAAGTAGATAAAGTTCTGGCTGGTGATGGATTTTTTACATCAAAACTTTCCGATGTGATCGGTTGGGCGCGCAAGTTTTCAATCTTTCAATATCCCTTCGTAACTGCGTGCTGCGGCATGGAATATATGTCTGTCAGTTGCGCGCACTACGATATCGATCGCTTTGGTGCAGGTCTTCCTCGATTTTCACCGCGGCAGGCGGATGTTTTATTTGTTGTTGGAACAATCAGTCACAAACTGGCTCCAGTACTTCAGCGCGTTTACGAACAAATGTGTAATCCGAAATGGGTTGTTGCCTTTGGTGTCTGTACATGTACCGGTGGTTTTTACGATGATTACGCAACGGTCCAGGGTATTGACACAATTGTACCTGTTGATTTGTATATCCCGGGATGCCCTCCGCGGCCTGAAACTGTCCTGGATGGTTTAATCAAATTACAAAATAAAATTCAGAACGAAAAACAGGCGATTGTATAACGCGAGATTAATCCGATGGAAGAAAGCACTCTAATTCAAGCCATCCGTGCGAAAGTATCCAAAGATGTTCTAGGTTTTCATTCCTACTGTGGTGATGACACAATTTTAGTGCGCCGCGAAAGCGTCTTTGATGTGCTGAAGCTTTTAAAAGTTGAATTTGAATTCGACATGCTCTCCGATCTAAGCGCTGTAGATTATCTTGGTCAGGAGCCCCGTTTTGAAGTCGTCTATCATTTGAATTCTTTGCAGAAAAATATCCGCATCAGGATTAAGACTCCCGTTTCAGAAGGTGAGGAAGTCAAATCTGTCGTTTCGCTGTGGCCGATTGCGAACTGGTTAGAGCGTGAAGTGTGGGATATGTTTGGAATCAAATTCACAAATCATCCTGACTTGCGCCGGCTTCTGATGTATGAGGAATTCGAAGGTCATCCACTTCGCAAAGATTATCCGATTAACAAACGACAACCTCGTGTGAAACCAATTTGGAAAGGCATTCGATGAGCAAAACAGAACCAAAAATAATAGAAAGCGAGCTCATTGCAAAAGAACCATCTGGCAACATGATGCTAAACATGGGGCCTTCACATCCTGCAATGCATGGAATTGTCAGGATTGTACTTGAATTGGAAGGTGAAGTCGTCCGCGATGCGAAGATGGAAATCGGATACCTTCATCGCGCATTTGAAAAACATTCGGAAAGCGTTACATATAACCAGGTTATTCCATGGACAGACCGCCTGAATTACGTTTCACCGCTGATTAATAACTTTGGCTATGCCATGGCTGTTGAGAAATTACTGGGTGTTAAAGTCACAGAACGTTGCGAATACGTTCGGGTAGTCATGAGTGAAATTTCAAGAATCACCGATCACCTGACTTGTATTGGTGCTTCTGCCATGGAGTTAAATGCATTCACTGTATTTTTGTACATGATGAAAGCGCGCGAGTGGCTTTATGAACTTGTTGAAGATGTGACCGGCGCAAGAATTACAGTAAGTTATGCACGCGTTGGTGGGGTAAAAGCAGACTTACCTCCAGGATTCAATGATCGATGTCGTTTTCAACTCAAAAGAATTCGCGAAACGCTTGTAGAATGTGACGGGCTTGTAACGAAAAACCGAATTTTTATGGATCGCTTGCAAGGTATTGGAATTATTTCTAAAGAAGATGCAATTGGGTATGCATTTACCGGACCCATGCTGCGTGCCAGCGGGGTTCCATATGATGTACGCCGCGCGTATCCATATCATGTTTATGATGAATTGGATTTTGAAATTCCTGTTGGTGAGAATGGTGATTGTTACGATCGCTATCTTGTACGTATGGAAGAGATGCAGCAAAGCATGCGGATTATCGAACAAGCGCTGGAAAAAATGCCAGGCGGCGCCGTGAATGTGGATGCGGAAGGTAAGGCGATTGAGTCTGCAGTAACAGTCGATGAAGCAAAGATGGGGCGTATCTCAGGAATTTCAGATCGCGAAGTGAATGTTTCACCCAATCTTGAAGGACAGGAATTAGATGAGTATTACAACGTAAATCCGGATGTCAAAGGAGTTGTCATTCCTCCCAAGGAAAAATCGTACAAAAGTATCGAAGGATTGATGAATCATTTTAAGTTGATCATGTATGGTCATGGAGTGCGTCCGCCGAAAGGAGAAGCTTACGCGTGCGTCGAAGGTGGAAATGGCGAAGTTGGTTTTTATATCGTAAGTGATGGCAGTGATAAGCCGTATCGCGTACGGGTTCGCCCACCGTGCTATAACTTTGTTGCTGCATTTCCTAAAATGATTTTGGGCCTCTCAGTTGCAGATATTATTCCGGCGTTTGGTTCAATAAATATGATCGGTGGCGAACTAGACCACTGAACAAAATAAAAAATGAAAGATAAAAAATCAAAAATGAGGAGCTCGTTTTTGATCTTTAATTTTTAATTTTTGGTTTTGAAACGTGGCTACATTCAAAATTGACGGACACGAAATTACAGTTGATAAAGGCCGGACAGTAATTCAGGCTTGCGAAGAGCTTGGAATCGAAGTCCCACGTTACTGTTATCATCCGGGCTTACGTGTCGTTGGATCCTGCCGAATGTGTCTTGTCGAAATCGAAAAGATGCCAAAGCTTCAAGTTGCTTGTAACACAGTTGCAAACGATGGAATGGTTGTCTGGACACAATCCGACAAAGTAAAAGAAGCCCGCCGTTCGGTGCTTGAATTTCTGCTATTGAATCATCCGCTGGATTGTCCTGTTTGTGATCGTGCCGGTGAATGTGAACTTCAAAATTATTATATGAAGTTCGGCCAGCATGATAGCCGTCTGCGTGAAGATAAAGTAAAAAAGAAGAAAGCATTTCCAATCGGTCCTCATGTCATGCTGGATCAAGAACGCTGCGTGCTTTGTTCGCGATGTATCCGCTTCACAGATGAAATCTCAAAATCCGGTGAACTGGGAATCTTCAATAAGGGTACATGGTCTGAAGTCAATATCTATCCTGGACGCCAACTCGATAACAATTATTCAGGGAATGTGGTTGATATCTGTCCAGTAGGTGCATTGCTTGATCGTGATTTCCGATACCAGATGAGTGTCTGGTATTTGAAAGAGCAATTTTCGGTTTGTCCTGGATGCTCAACCGGTTGCAATATCCGAATCAACTACAACACGGATCGCACTTATAAAACGGAAGGAAGAAGAATTCAGCGTTTAAAGCCGCGCTTTAATGATCATGTAAATAAATACTGGATGTGCGATGTCGGCCGTTATAACTATCGTTGGCTGGATGAAAATCGGATTGCTGAACCTTTGATCAAGTCGAAGGAAGGTGAAAAACCTGTCGATTGGGATACCGTATTGACATCTGTCGCTGATGGCTTGAAACGAGCGCTTTTCGAAGGTGGTCCAGCTGCAGCTGCAATCATAACCTCACCTCAAATGACAAATGAAGAGCTTTATCTCGCTCGTAAGATTTTCTTTGAACATCTCAGCATCCCCAGCCTGTCTTATGCCTTGCCAATTCCAAAAGATGCAAAAGAAGATGGCTTTCTATTACGTAAGGACAGGAACCCAAATACAAAAGGCGCGGAATTGATCCTGGCTGAACAAAACAATTATTCAGTTCAATCTGTTTTGGATCTTGCGCGAAGCGGCCGTTTGAAATTCTTGTATATTATGCATTCTGATCTTGCCGCTATTTACGGTGATGATACTGTGCGCGAGCTTCTTGCGAATGTTGAAACTGTCGTGTATCACGGAACAAATTTGAATGGAACGGTTCCACTCGCAACGCATGTGCTTGCAGCGGCAACATATGCTGAAAAAGAAGGCACCTTCACGAATTTTCAAGGACGCGTGCAACGGATTTTTCCTGCGGTAGCGCCACTTGAAGACTCGCGAACGACTCTCGAAATCCTTCGGGATATTGGACGCAAATTAGGTACCGATATTAAATCGGCGCAAGCGTCGGAAATTTTTGCCGAACTTGCTTCCCGTTTCGCTTCATTTTCAGGAATGAGCTATGTGACGATCGGACTTTCAGGGCGTCTCATTAATGAAGTGCCTGAAGGTGCTGTAGCTGCCGATTAGGAACATCAAATGAAATCACTTGTAATCGAAACAGTGATCAAAATCGCAGTGACGATTTTCTGGGTGATGAACCTTGGTTCATTGCTGACCTGGGTGGAACGAAAACAAAGTGCAGTAATGCAAGATCGTATTGGTGCAAATCGCGCGAATATTGGACCATTCAAAGCTTTCGGTCTTTTTCAAGTTGCGGCTGACTCTTTAAAAATGATCTTCAAAGAAGATTGGGTTCCGCCGGGCGGCAATAAGTTTCTGCACACAATCTCGCCAATGATTTCCTTGTTCTGTGTTCTGGTTTCCTTCGCGATGATCCCGATCGGAAACACGATTCAGATTGGGGGCAATGTAGTGAATCTTGTAATTGTAAATAGCAGTGTTGCGCTGTTAATTATTTTTGCAATGATGTCGCTTGGCATTTATGGAGTTGTGTTTGCCGGTTATTCATCTAACAACAACTATGCAATGCTTGGAAGTCTTCGTGGTAGTGCGCAAATGTTTTCATATGAAATTACATTCGGCGCTACAGTGATCGGCTTGCTGATGATTTTTCAGACCTTCAATACTCAGGAACTTGTAATGAAGCAGCAAGGGCTGCTTTTCGGTTTTTATCCGAAATGGGGTGTATTTTTGCAGCCGCTCGGATTTCTATTGTTCATAACCGCCGGGCTTGTTGAAACGAAACGCAATCCGTTTGATTTGCCGGAAGGAGAAGCGGAAATTGTCGGTTATTTTATCGAGTACAGTGGTTTGAAATGGGGCGTCTTTATGCTTGTCGATTTTCTTGAAACTGTTTTAATCGGCGCGCTTGCAACACTTCTCTTTTTTGGGGGATGGCAGGTTCCATTTCTGCATGCTGATGGTTTTCATTTCGGCAACAACGTGATGACGATGGCGCCAATCTGGGTTTCTATTCTGCAAATTACGTCATTTTTCATCAAATTAAGTTTCTTTATGTGGTTGTTCATGTTGATCCGTTGGTCGCTACCGCGTTTCCGGTATGATCAACTGATGCAGCTTGGATGGAAAGTCATGCTTCCATTGTCACTGTTGAATATTCTTTTAACCGCGGTTATCTTGATGATCTGGGATTCTTATCATGGCTAAAGCTGAACTGAAAGTTAAAGTAATGAAAGTAGCGCCGGTGAACAAGCGGTCTGCGCGAGAGCAATCCTATTTGCCTGAAATCATGCGTGGATTGCGAATCACGGCTAAACATTTTTTTGTCAATTTAAGTATTCATATAACTCGTTTATTTGGATTAAAACCCAAGAGCCGTGGGTCAGTAACGTATCAGTATCCTGAAGAACGCCGGCCGCTTTCAGCGAGAGTACGGAGTTTGCATAGACTCACAAAACGGGAAGATGGAACTCCACGATGTGTCGCTTGCATGATGTGCGAAACAATTTGTCCGGCAAAATGTATTTACATCGTAGGGGAAGATCATCCTGATCCGAATATCGAGAAGCGTCCGGTCCGGTTTGATATTGATATCGGTGTCTGCGTATTTTGCGGATTGTGCGTTGAAGCATGTCCTGAAGACGCGATCCGAATGGATACCGGAATTTTGGAAATGGCTGCCTACACTCGCGAGGGGATGATCTATCATATTAAGGATTTGCTGCGCTGATTTAGATGGACGCTACGAAACCCGCACGCCAACGACTTCCCGAATGGATTAAAGCGCGATTTCCTGGGGGCGATGGATATCATCGCTTGAAAGGAATTATGCGCGATCTTCAACTCAATACAGTTTGCGAAGATGCTCATTGCCCGAACATCGGCGAATGCTGGAACCGCGGCACAGCAACATTCATGATTCTGGGTGACACTTGCACGCGCGGATGCAGATACTGCGCGGTCGCAAAAGGGAAGCCTGTCTCTTTAGATTTGGAAGAGCCTTCCCGCGTTGCAGAAGCGGTTGAAAAGATGCAATTGCGTCATGCTGTTATTACATCGGTGGATCGCGATGATCAGCCAGATGGTGGTGCAAAAATCTTTTCCCAAACGATTTTGCAAATTCGGCGACGCGTTCCGCAATGCAACATTGAGGTTTTAATTCCCGACTTCAAGGGCGATGCCGATGCTTTGCGAACTGTGATGGATGCGAAGCCAGACATTTTAAATCACAACACAGAAACTGTTCCGCGCCTTTATCCAACAATCCGGCTGGGTGGAGATTACGCGATCACACTCGAACTTTTGCGGCGGGCCAAAACATGGTATCCGGACTCAATTACAAAGAGTGGAATCATGCTGGGATTAGGGGAAGATGATGCCGAACTCGAACAGACGATTCGCGATCTTGTCTCTGTCGGAGTGGATATTCTGACTCTCGGTCAATACTTACAGCCTACAAAAAAGCACGCCATGGTTCAGAAGTTTTATCATCCTGATGAATTTCGAGTATGGAAAGCAAAAGGAGAAGCACTCGGTATCGGACATGTTGAATCGGGTCCGCTTGTCCGCAGCTCGTACCATGCCGAAGAACAAGTGGAACTCCTTCACGCGCGTTAATTTCTTTAAACCAGAACCTGACGGAGGTCGAATGAAAATAGCATTCGCATTATTCGTATTACTCACATTAACCGTTCCGCTTGCGGCTCAAGACTTTGTCAAAGAACGATTGGAAAAATCACCACGCCATCATGAATGGGTTGAAGTTAAGAACGGTGATCGTACGATTCATAGCTTTATTACGTACCCTGAATCGAAAGACAAAACTCTTGCAGTTGTAGTAATCCATGAAAATAAAGGCTTAACTGATTGGGTCCGGGGCGTAACCGATCAACTGGCTGAAGCTGGTTATATAGCGATTGCACCAGATCTCCTTTCAGGCACTGGACCAAACGGTGGAAAGACAAGTGACTTTGCCAGTGAAGATGCGGCAAGGGAAGGGATCTCAAAGCTTCAACCCGATCAGGTTCAAAGTGATCTGAATGCCGTAGCAGATTATGTACTCAAGGTGCCAGCAAGCAATGGCAAACTTGCAGTAGGAGGATTCTGTTGGGGCGGCGGTCAAACTTTACGTTTTGCCACAAGACGTCCGGATCTAAAAGCGGCATTCGTTTTCTATGGGACTTTTCAGCACACAAAAGATGAAATTGCACGAATCAAAAGTCCTGTCTACGGTTTCTACGGCAGCGATGATGCACGCATCAATGCCACAATCCCCGATACCGCTGCAGCAATGAAGGAAGCAGGGAAAACTTTTGAACCAGTCACTTATGAAGGAGCCGGACACGGCTTTATGCGAAGCGGGGAAGATCCAGCAGGCACTGAAGCAAATAAGAAAGCAAGGACTGAAGGCTGGGAACGGTGGAAGACAATTCTGAAAAAGATATGAGGAATTGATTTAGCTCAACCGCCAAGACGCCAAGTAAAAATAAAAACTCGGCGTACTCGGCGTTAAAAATTAGTTCGAACCGCAGAGTCGCAGAGAACTAATTTTTGGTGTCTTTGGGGTTGTATTCAAAAACATGAGACGGCACTGTTTTCCTAACTTCTAAAAACTGATGCTGCTGCTCCGGCACTCGGAACACTTGAAGGGATGGATCCTTATAACTTAGCCACACAATAAAATGAAGATTGTATCCATCCAACGGCGCGTTTTTAAATGCGAATGCTGTACTATGTGGGACATCGGGATATGCTCGGAGCAACTGTTGATAAAAATTCCGTTTAGCCTTCCCCGGCCCAATGAAATATTTTTCAGTTGCTGAAACAAATTTTGGATATTGAATCGTCAGCAACAAAACAAACCATAGGATCAACCCCCCGTAAACAAATTTCATTGGAACAGGGCTTTTGAAGATCCGTTTCCCAAGCTCTACAAAAAATGCGATGCCATACAAAACGATGCCTGCCATCGGAATATAAAGATAAAGTCCCCAGAATCTTCGCAAGCCAATTACTGGAATCAAAGTGATCAGAAAATAAATCAACCCGAATGTCATTTCTTTGCTGCGAAGTAGCAGCGCAATACCAAGACCTGCCAGAAGTAAAAGCAGCACGCCAAAAGTATTCAAGTCCACCTGGTTATAAAAAAGCTTTTCGACATATTTCTCTAAATTTTTGAAAACTTCAGCATCCCATACATATTCAAATGCAGGAATTTCAAGATATGTGTCTTGTCCAAACAGCTTTCCTAACGCATAAATGATTCCAATTCCAAAAAAAGGCAAAAGCCACAGAAAGCGATTCCACTGTTTTTCTTCGCCAGGTTTGTAAATCCATTCATAGATGAGAATGATGACCGGCAATGTAATTGCGATTTCTTTGCTGTTTAGCGCAAAGACATATGCAAGGACTGCAGCTAAATAATATTTTCGTCCGGCTCGATCGCTTTTTAGAAAAGACAAATACAAATTGAAGCTGACAAGGAAGAAGCAGAATGCGAGAAGCTCAAAAACCGACCCAAAGTTATAGATTGCATCGCTTGTTTCCCAGTGAATTGCTGAGAGGGCAGTTGTAATTGCAGCTAATAAGGGTTTCTGCGTAATTCTTGTAAGAAGTAAAAAAAGCAAACCGAGATTTACGACCCGGATTACAAAGCCTGTTATGTAGTAAGGAAGTGGATCCATTCCAAAAAAGTGGAATAGAGTTGAATAAAGCACACCCGCAAAAGGACGATAGGTCGTATCCCAAAAAAATATATTCCCCATTATTAGGTTGCTGAATGGCTGGAAGACGTACGTATTCAGGCTCATTAAATCGTCATTGTGAAAGAAACACTGAAGCGAAAGGAGGTAAAACGGGAGAGTATAAAAAACAACACTGACAAAGAGGACCAGATTTTCCTTTCTTGTGTTCAATTGTTGAAGCTAGTATGAAGCAAATGCTTTTGTCGAGCAAGAAACGGGGGGAACACTCCGGCATTTTCTGCGTATTATTATTAATGATAACCCCCTAGGAGGTTGTAACAATGGCACTAGAACGTTCCAAAAAAGACCGAATGATTGCAGGTGTGTGTGGTGGTATTGCAAAGAGTCTTGGCTGGGATCCAACTCTGGTCCGTGTCACCTATGTTCTTGCGTCACTATTTTCAGCGGCGTTCCCCGGCATTCTGGTATACATTATTCTTTGGGCAGTCATGCCTGAAGAGAATGAGAAGCTGGGTGTACCTTATTGACCTATCCGTCGCGCGAACAGGCGCTTGAAATCCTGCACGAATACACAAAAACTGACAGCCTTCGAAAACATGCTATTGCTGTTGAAGCGGTAATGAAGGCTTTTGCAGAAAAGCATGGTGATGATCCACACAAGTTTGCCCTCGTCGGATTACTGCATGATTTTGATTACGAGGTGCATCCTACAGTTCCCGATCATCCCTTAAAAGGCTCTGAAATTTTGCGCTCGCGACAGGTTCCAGAGGACATCATTTACGCGATCCAATGTCACGCTGACTATCTGGGACTCGAACGGAAATCTTTAGTGGACCGTGCAATTTTCGCCCTGGATGAACTGACAGGATTTATCGTTGCTTGCACGCTTGTAAAACCTGATAAGAGTCTTTCACAAATTGAACCGAAATCTGTGCGGAAAAAACTGAAAGATAAATCTTTTGCGCGGACCGTAAATCGCGAAGAAGTCTACAAGGCTGCCGAGCAACTTCCAGCGGATCTTGATGAGCTCATTAGTTTTATCGCGAATTCATTAAAGCCTGTAGCGATTGAGATCGGTCTAAAGGAATAAGAAATGGAATCATATGCCGTTCTGGCGACATTATTCAGCCTTGGATTCTTTTCGGGTCTGAATGTTTACGCTGTGGTATTTGTTTCCGGCCTGGCGATCCGTTTTGGGTGGCTAAAACTAATTCCCGCATTGGAATCCCTGGATGTTTTGTCACATCCGTCAATCTTAATCGTAAGCGGTACGATGTATGCGCTTGAATTTTTTGCCGATAAAATTCCCTGGGTTGATAACATTTGGGATGGAGTTCACACGATCGTGCGCCCGCTTGCGGCAGTTTTCCTTTCATTACATGTATTGGGCGACCAGGATCCTAAACTTAAAATCATTGCAGCGGTGATTTGTGGAACTCTGGCATTAACTTCACATACGGCAAAAGCTGGAACCCGACTCTCAACGAATATCGTTTCACCAGCGGAGCCGTTTAGTAATATTGGTTTAAGCATAGCTGAAGATGCAGTAGTTATCGGTTCTCTTTACTTTGTATACAATCATCCATTTATTGCTCTTGGAATTGTTCTCGGTTTCATTGCCTTGATTATCTGGTTTGCTCCTAAGCTCTACCGGGCCATCCGAAGAGCTTTTAGAGCCATATTTGGCCAAAAAACCGTTTCCTCGACAGCTCCTTAATCCTCGTCAATAGAATTGCTTGACTTTGGCGCAGTTTATCTGTAAATTAACAATATTGGAGTTGATAAGTCTAACATTATAGTCTCGTCGAGACTATCTGAGGATACCAATGGAAGTCACACGCGGAACGCTGTACGCAGTCTATGTTTTGATTTATTTCCAGACGCGGCCATCAGGTGAAGTTGCTGATCTTCACACCTTATCGAATGTCCTGGATGCACCTCAGAGCTATCTTTCGAAAGTGCTTCAGCAAATGCATAAAGCAGGTTACCTGGCTTCGCAAATGGGATCGAAAGGTGGTTACAGGCTCGCACGGAATGTTGAAAAAACAACGATGAAAGAAGTTTTGCATGTGATTCAAGGTGAAACTCATATGCAGGAATGTTTGATGGATCATTTTGATTGCAATCGTTTTCGGAAATGTTCTGTAAATCAGCACATACGCGAAATACAGCAGACCGTTGACAATATGCTTGAAAAATTAACAATCGGTCAGCTTGCAGCGGAAATGGAATTCCATCAGAAATCTCCGGTTCAACTCCAGCAAATAGGTTTGGGAGTACAGTAATGGCAATTTTAGATGTCGTCTATTACGGTGATCCCCGGCTTGAACGTGTTTCAGAGCCGGTTGAGGATTTTACGGCTGATCTAAAGAAATTTGTAAGAGACATGTTCGAAACCATGTATTTTACAAATGGCGTAGGACTTTCTGCGCCTCAAGTTGGAGTCAATAAACGGTTGCTTGTCATTGATACAAGTGGTGGTGAGGATCGTAGTAAACAACTGACTCTGATTAATCCAGTCGTGGTTTTGACAGATGGAGAGCAAAGAGGTCAGGAAGGCTGTTTAAGCTTTCCTGGATTGTTTGCAACCGTGAGTCGTCCGAATATTGCGAAGGTTCGCGGGTACAATCCGGAAGGAAAAATTGTTGAACTTGAAGGAACAGCTCTTTTAGCGCGCGCTTTGCTTCATGAAATCGATCATCTGGATGGAATTGTGTTTACACAACGAATGAAGAAAGCCGATCGCGAGGTCATTATAAAGAAAATGAAAAAGATGCAGCTGCCTAAGAAAGAGACACTTAATACATATTCTGACTTCCCTGTTCAGGAGGGAGAACTGAGATGAAAACGCCAATTTTTATGGATTATCATTCAACGACTCCGGTAGATCCGAGAGTTTTAGAAGAAATGCTTCCTTATTTCACCGAAGATTTCGGGAATGCTGCAAGCCGCAATCATGCATTTGGCTGGCGCGCAGAAGAAGCAGTAGAACGTTCACGCGAAAGGATTGCATCACTCATTAATGCGGATCCGAAAGAAATCATATTTACAAGCGGCGCCACTGAATCAAACAATCTGGCTTTAAAAGGCGTTGCTGAAATGTACGCAGAAAAAGGTGATCACATTATCACCTGCGTTACAGAACATAAGGCAGTACTGGATACCGGCAAACGTCTTGAAAAGCTTGGCAAACGTGTTACGTACTTACCGGTTGATAAGTATGGGCAGATTGATCTTGATGAATTAAGGAAAGAGATCACCGATAAAACCATTCTGATTTCGATTATGTATGCGAATAACGAAGTTGGAACGTTACAAAAAATTGGTGAAATCGGAAAGATCGCGAAAGAAAAGGGCGTCCTGTTTCATAGTGATGCTGTTCAAGCGATCGGCAAGGTGCCGGTTGATGTGCAGGCGATGAATGTCGACTTGATGTCATTAACTGCGCACAAAATTTATGGTCCCAAGGGGATCGGTGCATTGTATGTGCGAAAGAAAGGTCCACGCGTCCGGCTGGTTGCTCAAATGGATGGCGGTGGTCATGAACGCGGCATGAGATCTGGAACGTTGAATGTTCCTGGTATGGTTGGATTTGGTAAGGCCGTTGAAATTGCAAAAGAAATCATGCCGGAAGAATCAAAAAAGCTCGCCGGGTTTCGCGATAAACTGCATCACGGTATAACAAACGCGCTTGAAGATGTGTTTTTGAATGGCCATCCAACTGAACGTCTGCCAAATAATTTAAATGTGAGTTTTGCATATGTGGAAGGGGAATCGCTGCTGATGGGAATGGATGATATTGCCGTTTCGTCAGGTTCTGCATGCACATCGGCAACGTTGGAACCATCCTATGTATTGAAAGCATTAGGTGTAGGCGAAGATCTCGCGCATACTTCAATTCGATTTGGGCTTGGCCGGTTTAACACCGAAGAAGAAGTGCAATACGTGTTGAACAAAGTGGTGGATAACGTGAATCGATTGCGAGAAATGTCCCCATTGTATGAGATGGCTAAGGAAGGAATCGATTTGAAAAAGGTGTCCTGGTCAGGAGCCGGAGAATAAAAGTCATTATAAGGTGAGGAAAGCACAAGGAGGCTTTAATGTCATATACAGATAAAGTTATCGATCATTACAAAAATCCGCGTAATGTCGGAAGTATGGACAAGGCTGATCCCAGCGTTGGTACTGGTATTGTCGGTGCGCCGGAATGCGGCGATGTGATGAAGTTGCAGATTAAGATTAATGAAAATAGCGGCGTAATCGAAGATGCCAAGTTTAAAACTTTCGGATGCGGAAGCGCAATTGCAAGTTCAAGCCTGGTAACTGAATGGGTGAAAGGCAAGACAATTGATGAAGCGCTCAAGATTAAGAATACGGAAATCGTTGAAGAATTGAGTCTGCCTCCTATTAAGATCCATTGTTCGGTTCTTGCGGAAGATGCCATCAAGGCAGCGATTTCTGATTACAAAAAGAAAAAGGTATAAGCGAGGATAGTTCAATGGCACTGGATTTAGGTATTTCCGATACTGCTGCTACGCAGATTAGACACCTTCTTGATTCAAAGAAACTCCAAGGTTACGGTCTACGTATGGGTGTAAAGGGCGGTGGTTGTTCGGGATTGACATACGACATTGATTTCGAAAACGAAACCAAGCAAGGCGATAAAATTGCTGAAATCAACGGTGTTAAAGTGTTTGTTGATTTCAAGAGTTATCTCTATTTGCGTGGAACAACGCTAGAATTCTCTACGGATCCGTTAAATGGCGGGTTTTCATTTATGAACCCCAACGCCAAAAAGTCTTGCGGATGCGGAACATCATTCTCCGTTTAAGATTCACCACAAGACACAAAGTACACCCAAAAGAGTCAAAATTATTGCAAAGGCCGAAACATGATATGCCCTCATTGTCACAAAGAGGTTTCCAATGCGGAAAATTGTCCGCAATGTGGGCGGATTTTGCCTCCTTCCGAACGATCTCATTTTGAGGTTTTCGGACTTCCTGAAGACCGGCTTGCGATTGATGAAGCTGCACTTGAAAAACGCTTTTTTGAGTTAAGCCGTAAATATCATCCTGACCGTTTTGCAAACAAATCACCTTCTGAAGTAGAAGTTGCGCATGAGTATTCCTCGGCATTGAACAATGCATATCGCACGTTAAAGGATCCTATTACCCGCGCAAAATATGTTGTGGAACGGAAACTTGGTTCCTTGGAAGAAAAATCCGCACAGGTTCCTGCCGAAATGGCGGAGTTCTTTTTTGAAATTCATGACGTACTGGATACGATCCGTGACTCAGATGGTAATCCACCAGAAAGTGCTTTAAAGGAAGTTGATAACGCAGAAAAGCAGTTAAGCAAAAAGGTTCAGGACATTGAAGATTCATTGCAGTCTCATTTTGCAAAGTATGATGAGACTGGTGATCAAAAAGAAATTGAACAAATAAAGCAAATCTTACATGAACGTGCCTACATACGGTCATTCTTGAGACAAATTGATCATATTGTGCGAGGCGGAGAACCGATTATTCATTAGGAGATGCGCATCACGCATTCCGCATTTGGAGCGAAAGCATGGGTATAGAAATTGGAATTGGAACTGCGGCGAAAGAAAAACCTCTTGCCGTAGGGATTGATTTAGGGACTACAAATAGTCTTGTTGCATTCGTAAAGGACGGAACACCTGAAGTCATTAATGGACCCGATGGCAGGACTCTTGTTCCATCGATTGTGTCTTTCCAGCCGGACAATATGTTTGTGGGTGCCGCAGCAAGAAAGTATCGATTAACGGATGCTGCGCATACGGTATTTTCTATCAAGCGTTTAATGGGACGCGGTATTGATGATGTTGCTAGTGAACTGGAATTTTTTCCGTGGGAAGTAGTTGGCCATGGCCAGGAAATGGTAAAGATCCGCGTCAATCAACGCGAATACACTCCGCCCGAAATATCAGCAATGATTTTGAAAGAATTGAAATTCATAGCAGAGAAAGAAGTAAAGCGTCCTGTGGTTCAAGCCGTTATTACAGTTCCCGCCTACTTTAATGATGCGCAGCGCCAGGCCACAAAGGATGCAGGAAAGCTTGCGGGTTTAGAAGTGCTTCGGATTTTGAATGAGCCTACTGCTGCGGCCCTTGCGTATGGTTTGGACAAAATCAAAGAAGGAACAATTGCAGTCTATGATCTTGGCGGCGGGACATTTGACATCTCAATTTTAAAAATCAAAGACGGTGTTTTTCAAGTTTTATCAACACATGGTGACACGCATTTAGGCGGCGATGATATTGATAACCGGTTTTCTCAATTCTTAATCGATATGATCCGCAAATTTGGCTGGACCGGTGAGATTGATGCAAACCTTCAGCAAATAATTCGAGATGCTGCAGAGCGTGCGAAATGGGATCTGTCTGATGCGGAACAAGCCAAAGTCAGTATTCCATTAGGTGATAAGAATTTTGAACTTGCGATTACGAGGCCTGATTTTGAAGCTCTTGTTGGTGACATCGTTGAAAAGACAATAAAGCCGATGCGTTTGGCATTGACAGATGCAGGCGTTGAGCCATCAGCGATTGATGAGGTGGTTCTGGTTGGTGGAAGCACACGGATGCCTCTGGTGCGACAGCGTGTTCAAGAACTGTTTGGTAAGAAACCGAAAAGCGAATTAAATCCTGATGAGGTTGTCGCGATTGGCGCTGCAGTTCAAGCAGATATTCTGGCTGGAACGTCCGTACATGACATGCTGCTGCTCGACATTACTCCACTCTCGCTTGGGATTGAAACGTATGGCGGCGCAATGTCAAAGCTGATTGAACGCAATTCAACGATTCCAAATTCAGCGACCGAATACTTTACAACTTTTGTTGATAATCAAACCGGAATTGACGTTCATGTGCTTCAAGGAGATCGTGAACTTGCGAAAGATAATCGCAGCCTGGCACGTTTTCAACTGAAAGGAATTGATGCAATGCCTGCGGGGCTTCCACGAATTGAAGTGACATTCATGATCGATGCAAATGGAATCTTAAATGTTACTGCGCGCGACATGCGAACCGGGAAACAGCAATCTCTGGAAGTAAAACCCTCATACGGCCTCACCGATGAAGAAGTTGAACGGATGCTATTTGATTCAATGGAATCTGCTGAAACAGATTTTGAAGCGCGCATGTTGATTGATGCTCGCAATGACGCCGATATTGTACTGCGTTCGACAGAGAAGGCCATGAGAAGAGCTGATGAATTTCTTTCAACACAGGAGAAAGGACAAATTCGAAACGCGGAAAGCGAATTGCGCGAGGCACATCAAGGAACAAGCCATAGTGCAATCCGTGAGAAAATTGAAACATTAGATCAGGCGACCCAGAAACTTGCACAAGGTATCATGGACAGCACGATTGCAGGGGCCTTAAAAGATAAAACCCTGGATGAGCTGGAAGAAGAAGCAGAGCGAACAACACACAAACAATAGTTGGTGAAAAAGATGAAACTCAGTTGGACCGACGTCGAAGAGATTGGATTTCAGCTTTCAGAAAAATTTCCGGATACCGATCCACTTACTGTTCGGTTTACTGATTTGCATAAATGGGTTACCGAACTTCCGGATTTTGAAGATGATGCAAAAAAATCGAATGAAAAAATTTTAGAAGCAATCCAAATGGCGTGGTTGGAGGAAAAAAGCTAACTGCAGAGACTCAAAGATGTTGATTGATAAGTTCGGTAGACAAGCTAAAGATCTTCGGATCAGTGTGACGGATCGTTGCAACTACAAATGCGTCTACTGTATGCCCACCCATGTTGAATGGCTGCCTAAACCACAAATATTAAACTTCGAAGAAATTGAATTCCTGGCGCGTTTGTTTGTCAGCCTGGGTGTAGATAGTATCCGTTTAACTGGCGGTGAGCCGCTGGTTCGTCGTAATTTGCCCTTACTTGCTTCCAGACTTTCTAAAATCGAAGGACTCAAGGATTTGAGTCTTACAACCAATGGATATTATCTTTCGACACAGGCCAAGGATTTATATGATGCCGGTATTCGCAGAATCAACATCAGTCTCGATTCACTGAATGCGACCAAGTTTCGCGAAATTACGGGATCTGACTCCTTCCATCGCGTTCTGTCTGGAATTGATGCGGCACGGACAGCAGGTTTTGATCCGATTAAGATCAACTGTGTTGCGATTCGTGGATTCAATGATGATGAGATTGTCGATTTCTTACGTTGGGGAAAAGAAAAAAATTTACAAATACGCTTCATTGAGTTCATGCCGTTGGATGGCGATCATCATTGGAGCCGTGAAAGAGTTTTGACACAAGAAGAAATCTTACAAAAAGTGAATGCATCAGGTTTTGCGGACTATAAGCAAACAGAAGATGATGGTCCTTCTGCTAAGTTTATCGCGCCTGATGCCGATGATCATTTCGGTGTAATCCCGTCCGTTACGCAGCCATTCTGCGCAAGTTGCAGCAGGATTAGAATCACAGCAGACGGAAAATTCAGGACATGTTTGTTTGCGATCAGTGAAGTCGATTTGCGTGAACCATTACGTGAGGGTGCCGGTTCCGACGTGCTGACAAAGTTAATTCAGGCAGCCGTTATGGATAAATGGGCCGGACACAAAATCAACGATCCTGATTTCGTACAACCTCCTCGCGCTATGTACTCCATCGGCGGTTAATCTCAGCGTCTTTGTGGTTAAACTGACATTACACTAGCGGTTGCAATCGCTGCACTTCATTCCTGTACTCCGCCAGCATCTGAGTGCTGATCGTGCTGCTATTTTCTTTGGCTGCTTGTTCCATGTGCCAGTATCCTAAACCAAGCTTCGTTGTGTATCGCAGAAATCTGCGTCGCCTATTCAGCTTAGTCATATCACTGAAACTGGATAGAACCCAGGCCGTTCGATTTTTCAAGGATGTAACGATGTCGTATTGTTCTTTCGTTATCACGTTTTGATCTATTTGCGGCAGCAGTGTGCGCTTAATAATTTTTTGTTCGCGCCGTACGACTGCAATGACGCCGCCTACAAAAATCAGAAACAAAGGTACCCATACAAAGATATAAGCAATGTAATAACCGATGCCTCCGGTTGCCGATGCGATTGCGTTCCAGAATCCATGAAGAATCATTGCAAACACATATCCGGCCGGTGGCCCCAACAATCGAAGCATTTTGTTGTGTGATTCTCGCGCAAGCCCGCAGCCAAGACCAATCATGGATGTAAATAACGCATGAGCAAACGGCGAAAGGATACCTCGCACGAAGACGTTGCTGATCAATGCGCCGATCCCACCTTTCAGGAATTGTCCGCCATAATAAAGAATATTTTCAAACGTCGCAAAACCTAACGCGATTACGCAAGCGTAAAAAATGCCATCCACAATTCCATCGAATTCTTTGCGTAAGAAAAGCATTAAAACAAGAAGAAAAATCCCTTTGCTTCCTTCTTCGAAGATCGGTGCCGAAATAATCGCAGATAGAGTACTCCCTTGCTGGGCTCCTGCGATTTCTCCCATGGTTGTGCCGAACAATGTATTCATCACGAATGAAACAAGAATTGCGACAAGACCGCCCCATGCGAACGATGCAACAATCGCCCATCCTGGTTCGGGGTCGAAGCGGTCGATCCAAAATACTGCAAACAAGTAAAACGGTACCGGCGCAAAAGCTACAATCGTGCCTACAAATGCTGCAAAGAATCCCAGCTGGCTAATCATTAATGCCATGACAACCAGCATTAAGAATCCTCCGATTACAACAGAGATCCCGCAGCCGATTAATGATCTGCGTCCCTCGCGGGTTTGCATGATCTGCTGCGGCGAAAATGAAGACGCTGCATTGTGCGGTGTGTAATTTTCAGAGGCAGCAGGAGGAGTATAGGGCGGAAGGGGTGGAGGCTGGTGCGGAGGTGGTGGAGGTTCCGGAGTCGTAGAATCAAAGTGTGTTATTACAGGAAACTCTTGAGTCCGCTCCGCTGGCTTGATTATTTCCTCAATCGATATGCGCATTTGAGGGCCTTGCGCTCCCAGACGAATCGTATCTCCATTCTGTAGAACACTATTCTGTGTAATCGCACCATTCACTAAAGTTCCATTGGTGCTGCCTTCATCAATCAGCCGGAAGCTATGATCTTCTGATTGAATAACAGCATGGCGGGTAGAGACACCTGGATCGTGCTTGAAATCAAATTTGATGTGTGAATCTGTACCACGGCCGAGGACAATCGATCCTTGCTCCAATTCGAATTCCTGACCGGCAAGAGAGCCGCTTTCGATCGTAAGCCGTAATTTCATCTAATTGTCGGATTATAACATGTGGATAAGTCTGCTGGGTTTTCAACCAATCTTTGTTTCTTTGCGGTTTTCTGGTTAAGATTAATTCAGGTTCTGAATTCTGATGTGAGGTGGTTCCATGTCGACTCAATTAATTTTTGCAAAAGAAGGCACCATTACCGAAGAAATGAAGATGGTTGCCGAAGATGAACATTTAGATCCTGAAATCATACGTCAGGGCGTTGCGCTCGGCGAAATTGTCATCCCTAAAAACATTCATCACAACTTTCGTCCTCGTGGTATTGGCAAAGGGTTATCAACTAAGGTGAACGCAAATATCGGACATTCATCGGATCATCAGAATGAAGATGAAGAGCTGCATAAGCTTGAGGTTTGCGTGGAATATCTTGCCGATGCAGTTATGGATTTGAGTACAGGCGACAATCTTGATCAGATGAGAGTTAAGATGGTTCAAAATTCGCCGTTGATGCTCGGCACCGTTCCGATTTATGCCGTTGCACGTGGCAACAGCATTATTAAGTGGACTCCTGATGAATTGTTTAATGAAATTGAAAAGCAGGGTGAGCAGGGAGTCGACTACGTCACGGTTCATTGTGGTGTAACGCGAGAATCTGTATCGCGTCTGGAAGACTCTCCGCGGGTTGAAGGAATTGTTAGCCGCGGCGGATCGATTCATGCGCATTGGATCCGTTACAACAATGCTGAAAATCCACTTTACGAGCAATTTGATCGATTGTTAGGGATTTGCAAAAAGTACGATATGACACTCAGCCTTGGAGATGGTTTACGTCCTGGCGCAATTGAAGATGCAACAGACCGGCCCCAATTGCAGGAGTTGATCATCATCGGTCAATTGCAAAGACGCGCACATGAAGCTGGTGTGCAAGCCATGATTGAAGGTCCGGGACATGTGCCGCTGGATCAAATTGCATACAACATGCAAATTGAAAAGCGGCTCTGTAACAATGCTCCATTTTATGTGCTGGGACCATTGCCAATTGATATTGGTGCAGGCTACGATCACATTGTTGGTGCAATCGGCGGCGCGGTCGCAGCGTCTGCAGGTGCAGATATGCTTTGCTATGTCACACCGGCTGAACATTTGCGTTTACCAACTGTTGATGATGTGCGCGATGGAATTATCGCATTCAAAATTGGAGCTGCCTGCGGTGATGTGACTAAAGGTGTAAAAGGCGCGCGTGAGCGAAATTTTGAAATGTCTCGCGCAAGAAAATTACTCGATTGGGAAGGAATGTATCGCCTTGGTTTGTACGGCGAAAAAGCACGTCAAATGCGCAAGGAAAGCGAGGATTATGATTCCGCAGTTTGTACAATGTGCGGAACTCTTTGCGCCGTGAATATCGATAATGCAACCATCCGTCAAACGAGCAGAAACGAAATGCTGCAAATCGGCAGCATTACAAGCTAGTTTCACGAGATGGAACGGCGTTTCACAACGTGAAACGCCTTTCAAGATCGGGTATCATATATCCATGCATGTGCTTCCGGGGGAGTCGGTTAAGGAAGTTATTCTCGAGTTTGAAAGCCTCGACGAATTTGAATCATTTTTCGATGAAGCAGACCGCAAAGGCAGCTTCGACATTCCGGATTCCTCAGTTCAGTATGGCGCTGTTTTCCGCGCGCGAGTTTTAGGAAGTCCGCGTACAAGGAAAATTAAGCCTGTTAAGGTCGTTCCAAAAGGTGAAAAAAGTACTGTTTTTCTTACTCTGAAACCACCTGAAAAAACTGCTGAAAAAGGCGTAACGTTGCAACCAGTTCAAGAAGAGTCCGCCGAAATGGATATAGGTTCGCAACCCGAGGTTGCTAAATCTCAATTCGAAAAGATCCGCGCGTTAACAGTTTCTGAACGGGTGACACTTGCAATGAAAGCGGATCTAATGGAACGCCGAATTCTAATGCAGGAAAATAATTCCAAGGTGAATGAATTCCTGCTTCGAAATGTCCGAATTACTGAGCAGGAAATTGCGTTTATGGTTCGCAACGCAGGTGTTCCAATGCAAAATCTTTTAATGATCGCGGGAAATCGAGCATGGATGAATCATGAGCCGATCCGTGCGGCCGTTCTTATGAATCCAAGAACACCTGCCGCAATGGTGATGGATATGATTCCCACTCTTTCTCCACCTGACTTATTAAAGATGAACAATGCTCCTTATTTAAGAGAAGATGTGAAATCCGCAGTGAGGCGTGAATTGAAAAAAAGAGGCATCAAGGTCAGAGAAAACTTATGATTTTTCGTTATAATACTTTGTGCCTTTCAGGGAAGTAGGTTAGAAGATGAAGATTTTGATTGTTGATGACGAGGAAGATATTCGTCAAATCGCACGTTTTGCCTTAAGTCAGGTTGGAAGCATGAAAGTGATTGAGGCTGAAAATGGAACTGAGGGCGTACGGATCGCGGCTGAAGAAAAGCCAGATGCAATTTTGATGGATGTATTGATGCCTGGTTTAGATGGCCCTGCAACACTTGTAGAATTGCGTAAGAACCCGGGAACATCCACAATCCCGGTGATTTTTTTGACTGCACAATCAAGCCCATCCGAATTAAATAAACTCAAGAGTTTTGGTGCAGCCGGTGTTTTGAATAAGCCATTTGATCCGATCACGCTTGCTGATGAGGTGGAAGCGGTTCTCAAAGGCAGATGATCAATGTCCTGGGATGAAACGCTTAAAGAGCTTCGTGAACAATACATTCGTGGTTCTTCAGATCGACTGGCTAGTATTAATCGAACTCTTGATGTATTAGAAATCCAACCTGCCGATGAAGTCGCGCTGAAAGAACTGAGACGCTTTTTTCATGGTCTTGGCGGCTCAGGCAGAACATATGGTTTCGCTCAAGTTACTGAAATTGGTCTCTGGGGCGAACAAGAATGTGATGGCCTGCTGCGCGAAAAACTTTCCCCAACACTGGATCACTTAAATCGGTGGCGTGGATTTTCCGAAGATCTGCGTAAAGAATTTGAAAAGGGAAGTATTGATGACAGCGCTTTAGGCAAAAGGGACGAACCTCATAAAAGAATTCTGCATCCTTTTAATATTTTGATTGTCGATGATGATCGTGATATTTGCCGATCACTTTCCATTCTGTTGCAAGAAGAGGGAATGGTTGTCCGTGTTGCGCATAGTAAAACGGATGCAGAAAAAGCTGTCGCTGATGCTATGCCTGATGGCATGATCATTGATGTCATTTTAGGAGATGGATCGGGCTATGAGTTTGTTAAATATGTCCGCAATCTTCCGGATGGTGATGAGCCTTCAATTCTTGTCATCAGCACACTCTCCGGATTTCATGACAAAGTAGAATCGATCAGTTGCGGCTCAGATGGATTTTTTGAAAAGCCTGTTGAATGGGAAGTGCTGATTCAAAGATTACGCTATCTTTTGATGCGTGAACGTTCCGACCCGCCAAGAATTCTTTCTGTAGAAGATGATCATGATCAGGCTGCATTCTTGCGTGCAGTGCTTCAATCTGCCGGATACGAAGTTCGAATTTGCAACGATCCACGGTTGTTTGAAGCGCATCTAATTTCGTTCCGTCCGGATCTTGTAATTATGGATATTGTTCTTCCTGATATTACAGGGATCGATCTGGCAAGATATCTCCGGCAGCACGAGCAATACACAACATTGCCTGTTTTGTTTCTCAGCATGCAAGGACAAATGCAGGATCGAATCGAAACTGTGCGTGCAGGTGGAGATGATCACCTTGTAAAGCCTGTTGCTCCCGGACTTTTACTTTCGACTGTTGCCGCAAGAATTGAGCGATCCCGATTTCTAAAAAGTCTTCTCGATCGCGACGGACTGACGAAACTTTTAACTCATACTGCGTTTTTGGAACGAGCGCGCGCAGTTGTCGGACAAAAAAGCAGAAGGCTCAATCGGACTTCCGTGTTAGTTTTGATCGACCTCGATAATTTTAAAACCGTCAATGATACATATGGACACATCGTTGGCGATCGAGTTCTTGTTTCTTTGTCTTCTCTTTTGCGCCGCAGGCTGCGTCAGACGGATACAATCGGACGTTATGGAGGAGAAGAGTTTGCAATCTTAATTGATGATTTGAAAAAGGATGAGGCAGTCCGATTGATGAATCGATTATTAGAAGAATTTTCTGCGATTGATCACCACGCGCCGGACAATAAACTCTTCCATGTAACTTTTAGCGCTGGAATCGCCGTCCTCAAACGTCGCATGACTCTTCCTCAGTGGATTGAAGCGGCTGATAAAGCATTGTATGCAGCGAAAGCTGCGGGACGTAAACGCATCATCGCCGCTTAAGTACGGAGCGCGTACATCAAGGGACCGCATACGGAGCGCGGACATCCTTGTCCGCATTAAGGGCTGCAGGCTTCCAGCCTGCTAAATAAAAGCTTACGGATAAACCCGTTTCCAGATCTTTCCGTAATCAATGACCAACCCCATCTCATCCACACGTACCTCAGCTTGAAAGCCAGTAGCGAGACCCTCATACCGGTATAAAGCTTCTGTTGGCGTTTGTTCCAGACACGTATATCGCTGTTTTGTTGCGCTTAATTTCAATTCAGGAACGTTAATGTAGGCTACGAGCAATTCAGTTGACTGACCTTTTTGAAGTTGAAGTCTTCTGATGGGAATTGTGTTTGTGAAAGGCGTAACTGCGATGTCTGTATCGATACAGCCGTCGAGTTCCGGAATACTTAATCCTTTCGGATCGGACCAATTGCCTTTTCCATCCGATTTCAGTATTAGCTCGTGCAGATCTGGATTCCACACATTTACTGAAACTAAACTAACTTTCCAGGCGGTATCCAGGTCGATGCGATACTGGCATCTGAATGGCTGTCCTTTGTGAATTCCAAGAACGAATCCATCGGCCTCGACTCCCGTGTCACTCCACGATAGGACAAGGTGTTCAAGTCCAGATTCTTGTTTGGGCTGCCATAGAATTTCACGTTTTCCAGAACTCATGCAAACCAATATAGGGTTTTTTTAACGCCGAGTACGCCGAGTAATTTCGGAGCGCGGGCATCCTGCCCGCATTACGGGCCGCAGGCATCCTTGCCTGCTACAATTAAAGGAGTGGTGAATTTAGTTAAACGAAATTCTTTGCGGCTTGGCGTCTTTGCGCGAGGTTTTTAACCGCAGAGTAAGCTGAGATTAACCGAGGTGTTTTTGCAGGACAGTACGGAGTTGATTGAAATCCAACGGCTTTGCTAAGTAATCATCAACACGAAATTCTCTGAACGCTTCAGTCTTGAACTTTGACTGTGTATATAGCGAAGTCATGATCACAACCTTGATCTTGGAGGTCTCAGGATCAGCTTTTATGCGCCGGCACATTTCGCGGCCATCCATTTTTGGCATCAAGGCGTCTGAAAGCACGAGGTCTGGTTTGTATTTTTTTGCAAGCTCAAAACCTTCAATCCCATCATGCGCAAGAATCACCCCATAACCAAGACCTTCTATGTCTCTGATAGCTACTTTCTGAATTTCTCTTTCGTCATCGACAACAAGAACGAGAGGGCGGGTTACGGCTTCAGGATTCGGATTCGGTTTATCAAAATCTCTACGATGTTCTTCGAGTTTGCGATCCCACAATTCTTGGGGCGCGCTTGCCCAGAATCTTTCCTTATATGAAGTGTTCGACTTGCAGAAGCAGTTTAAACAACTCGGACAAACGAGCGATCGTTCTCCGATGAGACAATTGCACCAAACTGAATCGATTGCATTAAATCGTGCTTTGCATGTGTAGCACGTGACTTCGTATTTTTCTGTTTCTTCCGATGATTCCATGTTGAAATTCAATTATATGTCAAAGGGACCTTTCCTGTGTTAAGCGTGATTCTCGCTTGAGCTCATAAGATAATTTTTCACACTGGCGAGGTCAACATTCCCACCGCTCAGGATTACGCCCACACGCTTTCCGGAGAAGTCAGCCTTCTTATGTAAAACGGCTGCAGCACCTGCCGCTCCTGAGGGCTCAATCAATACTTTCATTCTTTCCAGCATCAGAAGCATCGTCTTGATCAGCTCATCATCGCTGACAAGCAAAATTTTATCGACAAGTTTGTGGTTGATTGGAAACGTTATTTCTCCAGGAGCTGGAGTTTGAAGACCATCTGCAATTGTCTTTGGAACATCAATCGTGACACGCTGTCCGGATTGGAAAGACAAATACGTATCATTTCCTGCTTCAGGTTCAACACCGACTAAATGGATTTCTGGCCGCAAGTGCTTTGCAGCGATAGCGGAACCTGCCATTAATCCGCCTCCACTCATCGGCGTTAATAAATAATCTAAATCTGGAACTTCGGTTAATAATTCAAGTGCTGCTGTACCCTGACCTGCTATCACAAGTGGATCATCGTAAGGTGGGACAAGCAATGCTTTGCGTTCTTCCGCAATACGACGGCCAATTTCTTCGCGGCTCTCCTTGTAGCGATCATATAGAATCACTTCTGCGCCGTATCCGCGAGTGGCTTCAACTTTTGCCTTTGGAGCATCTGCGGGCATCACAATTACTGCTGAAATGCCAATCAATTTCGCATTCAATGAAACAGCCTGAGCGTGATTGCCAGACGAAAATGCTACGACAGTTTCAACCTTTCGCTTTTCTAATTCAGCACGGATTTTGTTGCAGGCGCCGCGAAACTTAAAGGCTCCCCCACGTTGGAAATTTTCGGCCTTAAAGTAGACTGTGCATCCCGCCCGTTCATCGAATTGGCGTGAATGTAAAACTGGCGTTTTGTGGGCTAATCCCTGAATGCGGTTCGCCGCATCTAAAATGTCGGCAAATTCAATCATGCAGAAACTTTATGAAATGTAATGATTTCCAACTATTGATTTGGCGGCTTCTGCGCAGGTGGAGTTTGCTGCTGGGGTGCTGGTTGTTTCGGTGGTGTCTTTGCAGGGCCTTTCTGAACCGGCACATTTTGCATAATGGACGATGAACTACTTTTAACAAGGGATAATGATAGAGATGTAATTAAGAATAGTGCCGCTGCTACCCACGTGATTCTTGAAAGTACCGTTGCTGCACCACGTGCTCCAAAAGCGGCCATCGACCCACCGCCGCCAAAAACATCAGCAATATTTCCAGACTTTCCTGTTTGCAACAAAACAACGCCAATCAGGAACAATGCAACAATGACATGAATAATGATCAAAACTGTTAGTAACACAGGGATTTACCTCGTTGTAAGAAGAACGAATTATAGCCAGTTTGGCTTCTTCTGGCAAGCATAGAACGCGATGCGGGATGCGGATACTGGATGCGGGATAAGTTCGGGTTGGGCTCATTTTCTGAGCCCTTCCCGTTCAGGCTAACATTCATGGTAAGGATAAGTCCGCATGACTTGACACTGAGGGGGGCTTCCATCCCAGGTAGAAAGCCCCAACCTCCGTGACCTCCGCAGGATCATAACTCGCGGAGTTCCATTTAATATTTCTATTGCAATCACGTTCCCTTACTCCTCAGATTGAGCCAGTGCAGGAACAGCGTGTTCTCTAAATCGCACAATCAGGTCATTCAAATAACTTTGCGAATACGTTGGTGTTTCTCTTTGGTTTGCTTTTGTTTTCGCCTCAAATTGCATGGCAAATGCACGAACATCCCGTTGAAAAACAGTTCCTGGTTCAGTCAAACATTCTTCACTTTCAACAGACGTTATGTCCGGGAAAACAATCACTCTCTTAGTCCAAAAATTCATTTGCATCTTCCTTCAATCAATTTGTAACGCAAAGAGAATGCCATTCAGACCAGTCTTTTGTTTCCAATAACTTAAGGGAAGTGAGGTCACTTCGGAAGCAACTGAGTGTCTCGACTCGAGACGACCAGGAGTTTTATTGTGACTTAGATTGATTCAGTTGTGCTTGAAGCTGTTCCCATTCGAGGTAGGAGCTTTCGATTGCAGATTTTAGCTTTTTGTACTCATCGATCAATTGGAGGTATCGATTCTGATCTTGATACGTTGCCTCGTCAGCAAGAATCTTTTCCAAATCTCTTAGTCGATTCTCATTTTTTACTATTTGTTGTTCGAGATCTTCAATCGGTTTTAGATACTTTTTCTTCCAGCGTGCTTGCTCCTGGCGTTCGATTGCTTCCTGTTTTTTCTGATCTTTTGTTTTATATACGCTGGAGGGTTGCGTAACAGGAGTTGTTTCAACCGGCTCTTCATCTTCGGCGATTTTTTTCAAATACTCAGAATAATTTCCAAGATACTCAGTCAAAACACCGTCTTTTAATTCAATAATCTTTTCTGCAAGGTGATCCATGAAGTAACGATCATGCGAGATAAATAGAATGGCTCCCTGATAATTCTGAAGAGCATGAAGCAAAATTTCTTTCGATTGCATATCAAGATGGTTCGTTGGTTCATCAAGCAGTAATAAGTTGGATGGTTTCAATAGAATTTTAGCAAGTGCGACTCTGCTTTTTTCTCCTCCGGAAAGCATCGAAATTTTCTTATAAACGTCATCACCGGAAAAAAGGAATGAACCAAGAATTGAACGGAGTGTCGTTTGATTTTCGTTTGTTGCGCTTCGTTCGACCTCGTGCAAGCACCGTGTTTTTCAAGTCCAGTTGGTCCGTTACCATCTGCGCATAATATGCAGGAAACACATTGTGTCCCAATTGAAACTCACCTTCAGCTGGCTTCAACTCACCAGCAAGTATTTTCAACAGTGTAGTTTTTCCTGCGCCATTTACGCCTGCAAGTGCTACTTTGCTGTTTCTTTCAAGATGGAAATTCAAATTATGAAAGACTTCTTTCGCTTCGTAATGATGACCAAGATTCTTTGATTCTAAAACGACACGGCCTGAACGCGGCGCATCCGGAATGCGAAGTCTAATCGCAGCAGTATCTTCAGGAAGTACGATACGTTCAATACGTTCAAGCATGTTGAGACGGCTTTGAACCTGCCGGGCTTTAGTGGCTTTATAACGGAAACGATCGATGAATAATTGGATCCTCTGTATCTCTTCTTGTTGATTTGTATAAGCATGTTTCAAGAGTTCAAGACGTTTTTCTTTTTCTTGCCTGTAATAGGAATAATTGCCCGAGTAAAAATGAAGTTTGTTACCCCATAGTTCAACAACTTCATTGATGTTTTCATCCAGAAAATAGCGATCATGTGAAATCAGAACAAGACCGCCTCCGGACATTTTCATAAACGATGAAAGCCATAAGATCGATTCGACATCTAGATGATTGGTCGGTTCATCCAGCAGCAGAAGCGAAGGTGCTGTCAGGATAAGTCTGGCAAGATGAACACGCATTTGCCATCCACCGCTTAAACGATTCATGGGTTGCTGCCACCATTCTTGTGGAATAGCGAGACCTTGCAGCACGCGAGCTGTTTTGGATTCTGCGCTAAAACCATCAGCTTCCTCAAAGAGCCGCTGCAAGCGTCCGTACTCCATTACAAGCTCTGAATAATCATCGGATGCAGGATCTGCTGCTTGCATTGTTTCAGCAACTTGATCGATACGTTTTTGAAGACTTTGAGCGGAGCCGCATCCTGAGAGTGCTTCTTCAAAAACAGGACGATCCGAACTCCCTTGTAATTCTTGTGGAAGATATCCTGTGGTGAAATTTCTTGCGCGAACTACGCGGCCAGATTCAATTTCTTGCAAGCCTGTAAGGATTTTCAGGATTGTAGATTTGCCCGAACCATTAACACCAACAAGCCCGACTCTAGAGCGTTCAGTAATCTGCCAGTTCACTCCAGAAAAAAGTGGTTTTCCCTGAAATACAATCGAAACGTTTTCTAGCCGAATCATAATTTTTTTAACGCAAAGATCACAAAGTTAATTAATTGTTTATTAAAGCTCTGCGTACTCGGCGTTGAAAAATCTTATTCAAAGACTACGATTTGGCCGTGTTCAATGGCTTTACGGGTCATGAAATAGAGCACACACCAAGTCCATTTTTCATCGCCCCATTCGTCGCCATGAATTCCATCTTCATATGTTTCAGATGGCACTTCGTCACGAACCGGAACCTGCAAATATTTGTTGATTTCCATAAGTTCATTCAGCAATTGAACTGCTGAACCAAACGTGACAGGCTGCATTGTTTCTTTAGTGCCCCCGCCGAAAATTTTTTTCATGAATCCGCCTTGATTTTGAACTTCAGGCGTAATCGAAAAAACGTTGTTAAAATCAATCGGATAGTAGTAACCGGTATCATCGGAATGGCGCAGCAACTGATCAAATCTTGTTTCCGGTTTTGCCATCGCTTGCTGATAACAAGAGTCATCTTTAGGATGCGTTCCTGGTTCGGTAGGCGGTTCACCTCGGATTTCTAAATGAGCAGCATAGCGCCAAAGGTGGTGAAAAACTGCATATGGGCCAACTTTTTCTGTGTAGCCAAAATCCTGACTACTGCCTTCTGGCAACGTTAACCCAGTTTGTTTTAGAAATGCGTTATGTTCAATCGACCGTTTTGGATGGCTCAAAATTCGCTGAACCGGCATCAAGGTAACATCTAATCCCATAATTTCATCCTATACATACTACGAAACTTTTTCCCCGCATTGAGGACATTTTATTTCCTTCGTGCTTCGCTGAGCTGGAAAAAGATTGCCACAAGCAGGACATGTCGCAATAAATTCTTTTTGGTTCGGAGGAAGGCTTTCAATTCGAACCGGATTTGCAGGCGCTAACGGTGCAACAACGTCATCTTTCACATATTTGCTCCGTCGTGCGGATTGTATCGGGTCTGGGGGTGGTAGCGAATCCACATGGGCATTCCAGGCCATTGCCAAAAGGTAATTTTTCAAAATGTAGCCAGGCAAGACAACGATCAGAATTGTAAGAATCCAGCTTATCAAACCCAGGCGTTGCCCCGCGGCTTGTTCACCGACGCGAATGAACCATCCCGTGAGTCCGTTTTCGTTCAGACACCAATAGAGAGCAAGGGCAATTGAAGCTATAAAAATACTCCATCCGATGACCTTATAGTGTTGTTCGTTCAAATCATTGTCTCCGGCCCTTTACCTTACGATAATACCTTCAAGTTTTCAACGTTTTTTGTAGATAGGCACGCAGCTGAGCGAATGCGGGGCAGTGCCGTGAGATTCGAGATTTTTTGAAGAATTTAACGGCACTGTTCGGCCGCGTACATGCGTCTGGACTGCGTGGCTATCTACAAATGCCGTTGTATAATTAAGGGCTTGCAACCGGCATAGTAAAGCCTTACATTCTTCCCAGCCTTGCGAGCGTAGACGGCGGTGTATTCATGACGACAAACGACAATATTGATAAAAAAGTGGCGCAACCATACCGGTATCCTTTAAAAAGGGAATTCGTTGAACCGGATTGGCGAAGGATTCCAGCATTCCGCGATGTATCAGCGGAAGAGTGGAGAAGTGCGCTATGGCAGCGCAAACATACAATAAAAAATATTAAAGAGTTAAAGAATACTCTGGGAAATCTCCTTCCGGATCCGCTTGCAGAAGCTATTGAAAAAGATCAGCGTGAACGTGCCACTATGTCGCTTCTCGTCCCACCGCAAATGCTGAATACAATGGATTATTCAGATCTTTGGCTCGATCCAATCCGCCGGTACATGCTTCCTACATTTGCAGACCGGCATCCTGTTTGGCCAAGCCATCCGAAAGCAACGCGCGACTCTTTGCATGAAAGTGATATGTGGGTTGTCGAAGGTCTCACGCACCGTTATCCAACAAAGGTACTTGCTGAATTGTTAAGCACCTGCCCTCAGTATTGTGGACATTGTACGCGTATGGATCTTGTTGGTAACAGTGTTCCGCAAGTTGAAAAACATAAATTTCAGCTGAATCAAAAGGATCGCTATAAAGCGATGCTTGAATATCTGCGGAGTAATCGTTCTGTTCGAGATGTCGTCGTTTCTGGTGGTGATATTGCAAATGTCCCGATCACAGTCCTGGAAGATTTCGTTTCACAACTGCTGGATATTCCAAACATTCTGGATATCCGTCTTGCAACAAAAGGTCTGATGGGTATTCCACAGCACTTCTTACAAGATGATGTACTGAAAGCATTTGAAAGAATGGCAAAAAAGGCATGGGAGCGTGGAGTTGATCTTGCTGTTCATACACATGTGAATCATGCAAATTCACTGACGCCTCTTGTTGCGGAAGCTGTGAAGAAATTGCTTGAGATGGGTTATCGCGATGTGCGGAATCAAGGTGTTTTGATGCGCGGGGTTAACTCAACGAGCAAAGATTTACTCGATCTTTGTTTTACGTTGTTGGATCACGCCAAAATCATGCCTTACTATTTTTATATGTGTGACATGATTCCGAACTCTGAACACTGGCGTTTGGCGGTTCATGAAGCACAGCAGCTTCAGCATGACATTATGGGTTATGTTCCGGGTTTTGCGACACCACGAATTGTCTGTGACGTTCCATTTGTTGGCAAACGATGGGTTCATCAAATAAAGAATTACAATCGTGAGCTTGGAATCAGTTACTGGACAAAAAATTACCGCACAATTATGGAAGAAAGCGATCCAGATGCGTTGTCTCACATGTACGAATACTACGATCCGGTTTATACGCTGCCTGAAGCAGGCCAGACATACTGGGGCGAACAAGCAAAGCTGGCGCAAACTCAAGTACACGCCTAAAAACTCTGCGCCCTTCGCGGTAAAAAAAGCTACTCGTGTTAATATCAAGCCGCAAAATCCCATGGAAATTCATCAACTTGTAACTTCAATTGCTGTAGGCGATGCCGTTACAAATGCAGCATTTTCTCTTCAAACTCTTTTAAGAAAGGAAGGATTTAAATCCGAAATCTTTGCAGAACAAGTTGAATCTGAGTATACCGGTCAATGTCTTCATCTGGGTAATTATCCATTTATGGATTCACCAGAAAATATTTTGATAGCACATTATTCAATCGCATCAATGGGAATGGTGACACTTCCTTTCTTCAAGGCTAGAAAAATTCTCTTTTACCACAACGTTACACCATATCAGTATTGGATGAACATCAATGCGCTGGCGGCTTTTCATTGCCTTCGCGGAAAGAGTGATCTTGCTGAAATTCTTCCATTTGTTCATTATGGTGTCGCATTTTCACAATTCAGTCTTCAGGATCTTCGGAATGGAGGTTTGCAGAGAACATCGTGGCTTCCGCTTCAAATCAACATTAAGCGGCTTGAGCTGCCTCCCGATCCTGTGACGCTGCAGGCCTTCAGTGGAAAAGAGAAAAAAGTTTTAGTCGTAGGCAGGATTGCGCCAAATAAGAAAGTAGAGGATGCAATCAGAATTGCATCATTGTTCCGCGATGTAAGGTTCGTTATTGTTGGAACTTCCCGAGACGCAGTGCCATATTATCTTGCTGTCAGGGAAGCAGCGCGTGAGTGCAAAGCAAAATGTGATTTTCTTGGCCTCATCACGCAAGAGGACTTAAATGCTCTTTATCATCTTGCAGATGCTTTGCTGGTTGTCAGTGAACATGAAGGTTTTTGTGTTCCAATTTTGGAAGCTTTTCATTTTAAAGTCCCAGTTGTAGCGTATGCTGCGGGAGCGATTCCTGAAACCGCTGATGGCGGTGCGCTTCTTTTTCACGAAAAAAATCCAGAAATCGTTGCAGGGCTGATTCGAAAAGTACTCTTTGATCAGCAACTACGTAAATCCCTTCAACGCGCAGGAGAATCGGCCCTGAACAAACACCTTCAATTTCCTGTTCGTGATGAACTTATGAAGATTATTGATGAAGTATCTGTATTAGCACCGCTGTATCGTGAGCCAGTTGTATCTACATGAAAGTACGAGGAGAAATTATGAGGAAATTCATTCTGACTTGTTGTGCAATCTTAATTGGTTTTGTTTCTGCTGAAGCAGAGATTGATCAATCAAAACTGCAAGCTTTGAAATACAGAAGTATTGGACCGAGTCGCGGAGGGCGATGCAGCGCGGTAACGGGCGTTCCAGGTCAAACGTATACATTCTTGATGGGAAATTCGGGTGGTGTTTGGAAAACAGAAAATGCAGGGTCAAACATGGGAAAACATTTCGGATGCATTTTTTGAAAGCGGTTCGATCGGTGCGATTGCTGTGTCGCAATCAGATCCGAATATTGTTTACGTAGGAACAGGGCAGTCCACAATTCGAGGCAATGTTTCTGTAGGTGTTGGCATTTATAAATCGCTCGATGGTGGAAAAAAATGGACACACTCAGGATTGCGCAAAGCCGGACAAATTGGGCGAATCGTAATTCATCCTGATGATCCGAATCTGGTTTATGTTGCGGTACTTGGAAATCCTTTTGCACACAACGAAGAACGTGGTTTATATCGTTCGAAAAATGGCGGAAAAGATTGGGAAAAAATTCTAAATATCAGCCCCAAAACCGGATTCGACGATATTGTGATGGATCCGACGAATCCACGAATTTTATTTGCAGTAGCGTGGACTATGCAACGCAAGCCATGGACCATTATTTCTGGAAGTGAGGAGAGTGGGTTGTATAAAAGCATGAATGGCGGCGATTCATGGGAAAAAGTTACAGGCGGATTGCCTGAAGGTGTCGTTGGAAAAATCGGAGTGACAATATCTCCCGCGAATCCGAATCGTATGTGGGCTCTTGTCGAAGCTGAGAAGGGAGGTGTATTCCGTTCTGATGATGGTGGACAAAGCTGGAAGCTCTTAAAAACAAATCAAACTCGAAGACTCTATCAGCGTCCGTGGTATTACATGCATATATATGCTGATCCAAAAGATCAACAAAAAGTGTACGTCTTAAATGTAGATCAATTCCGCTCACGCGATGGCGGTGAGAATTGGGAAGAGGTTGCCGTCCCTCATGGTGATGGACATGATCTTTGGATTAATCCTTCTGATACGCGAATTATGGTCATGGGAACGGATGGTGGTGCTTCCGTTACATTTGATGAAGGCAAAAACTGGTCCACATTGCTGAATCAGCCAACCGCAGAAATGTATTACGTTGCTGTGGACAATCAATTTCCGTATCGAGTCTATGGCGCGCAACAGGATAACAGCACAATTTCATTACCAAGCAGATTGGAATCTGGAAAGCTTACGTCTTTTGAAGATTGGCGTAACATGGGCGGCGGTGAAAGCGGACACATCGGTTTTGCTTACAGTAATCCCGATATTGTTTATGCCGGAAGTTATGGCGGTGAAATTACACGCTTGAATCAAAAGACGAATGAATTTCGTAATGTGATGGCCTATCCTGAAATGGAAATTGGCTTGGCGCCGAAGGATTTACGTTACAGGTTTAATTGGAATGCGCCGCTTCGTGTATCCCGTCACAATCCAAAAGAGATTTATTTTGCATCGCAATTTGTTCATCGGACAACAAATGAAGGACAAAGTTGGGAAGTAATCAGTCCTGATCTTTCGCGCAATGATAAAACAAAACAAGACTATTCTGGCGAGCCGATAACCTACGAAAATACAGGCATTGAAGTTTATTCCAATGTGCTTTCGTTTGAAGAGTCGCCTGTGAAGGCAGGTGTGCTTTGGGCAGGAAGCGATGATGGTTTAGTCCATGTTTCTGATGATCATGGCAAGACCTGGCGGAATGTAACTCCTAAAGGTGTGCCGGAATGGGGAGGCATCAACAGCATTGAACCCTCGCCGCATGATCCTGCAAAGGCTATCATCACAGTTTTAAAGCATAAGCTTGGCGATTTTCAGCCATACATTTTTAAGACGACAGATTACGGAAAGAATTGGACCTCTCTTGCGAACGGCAAAAACGGAATTGCTGCAGGCAATCCAACACGTGTGGTACGCGAAGATCCTGTGCGAAAAGGATTGCTTTATGCAGGAACTGAATCCGGAATGTATGTATCCTTCGATGATGGCAACAGCTGGCAATCATTTCAAATGAATCTTCCGGTCGTGCCTGTCACCGATTTGAAAGTACACCAAAATGATCTTGTGCTTTCAACGCAAGGAAGAAGTTTCTGGATCCTTGATGATGTAACAGTCGTGCATCAACTTGCAGATGGTGCTGCGAAGGATAAAGAGCCATGGCTTTTTAAGCCGCGTGATACAGTGCGAATGCAGCTGTCAGGATCTGATTCCAATCCGCCTCGCGGTGCAATGATTTTTTATACTCTGCCAGAAAAAGTGAATGGTGAAATAACTCTGACAATTTCAGATTCGAAAGGTCAGTTGATTCAAACTTTTTCCAGCGAAGGAAAATCTCAACCGGATGTTGATTTTCCGTATGGTTTCATGGGGAATTTTTCCGGAGATAGGATCCTTACAAAAAATATTGGTTCAAATCGCTTTGTTTGGGACCTTCGCTATCCTGCCGTCGATTTTCCAAAAGGTACAATCGTATGGGGATTTGTTGGTGGAACCCGAGTTGCACCCGGCACATTTCAAGCGACTCTGGCAATTGGAAATTGGAAACAAACTCAGCCGTTCAAGGTGATCAAAGATCCAAGAGCTTCTGCTTCGGAAGAAGAGTTGAATGAACAGTTTGCATTTGCGTATCAAATACAGAATCGTTTAAATCAGATTTATGGTGGAGTTAGAAAGATCCGGTTCGTTCGTGACCAGGCTCGCGATGTTGTAGACAGACTTTCAAAATCAGGAAAGGACTCAAGTGAATTACGAAAAGCGGCTGATGCATTGTGGGATAAACTCAGCGCAATCGAATCAGAATTGATGCAGCCAAAAAACGAAGCCGATCAAGATACGGAAAATTATCCCACCAAGCTGGACAACCAGCTCGCTTATGTCTATATGCATCTGGACGGAACAGATAGCCGCCCAACAGATGGGCAAAAAGATCGGGTTCGAGATCTTGAAACGGCTGTTGATGCCCAGCTTGCAAAATTGGAAGCAGTACTATCTACAGATGTAGCGGCATTCAATAAGCAAGCACTTGCTGTAGGTGTGTTGCCGGTGCAACTACCAAAGTAATTCTATTACGGAGCGCAGGCTTCTAGCCTGCATTATGGGACGCGGACTTCCAGTCCGCGTGTATAAATCCTGCAGATAATTCTTGCAGGCAGGATGCCTGCGGCCCGTAATGCGGGCAAGGATGCCCGCGCTCCGATTGTTATATCTTCTTGTAGTTGGATTCGCAGGCGAAGAATGCATCGCCACTGCCTTCTGGCGGAACACAATGCATTACAATCCGAATTGACTGATTCTGAGCCGGTGTGATTTTTATTGTCCAACCCCAATCAGGATCAGGTGGTGCTGGAAACGTACCAAAGGTAGAAATGTTTCCGTCCTCATCTGCTTTACCACGGGATACCATTACGTTATTGCCATTGTGCCATGTATCGATCCAGTGGATGGTTACATCCTTAGCTTCTTTGTCGTACCCGATCAGCATCGATCCTTCTTGCGGTTTCCCTAAAGAATCCCAGGTGTAATCCATTCGAATGAATCTGCCTAGTAGAATGGGGTTCAAAGTTAATACTGATTCTGAATCCTCTGCTGCATTCGTATTAGGATTCTGAAGCCGGTTTGTGCCTTTCCACTTACCTGCATATCCTGAAAGATTTTCTATAGGGTTCATATTCTGAGCGTATCATATTTTGGTGAGATCAGCGGGCGAAATATCCTGACCGATGATAGACCTCAATTCCTGGCCGGTTGCAGAGAATTTGAATTGTTCTCCAATTTCCATCCTTTGAATTATTTGAAGATCGATACCAGAGTGAATATTGACTCCGCATGGCGCGCCTTAGTTGTGCGAGAATTTCTTGAAGATGTTGCACATTCTCTGGAAAGAATGCATAACCGCCTGTGACCTCAGCCATCTTTTGTATTTCGTATTTGTTGTGCGTTGGATTTGAGGAAGGAACTGTAAAAGCAAGAATCAAAACATCAGTTCCAGCAAGTTTATTCAAAAAACTTGTAAAATTCATCACGCTTGAATTGTCATCTCCATCCGTACATAGAACCAGGATCCTTCTTCCAGGAAAACCTTCCATCTTATCTAATACAACAGAAAGCGAGTCGTAGAGTGCAGTCTTACCCTCATTCGGCTTCTGCAATAGAAGAAGATCTTCTATAAGTTTTTTATCGACCGTGTTTTCAGTAAGAATCCTTGGAAAGCGTCCGAATGAAGTGAGCATCATTTGATCATCTGGTTTCAATTCATCCATGAGCATTAGAACTGCACTTTTTGCAACGTCCATTCGATTTCCATTTCCTTCTTTGCTGCGCATGCTCGCACTAATATCCATTGCAAAAGTAACACTTAATGGGACATCCTTTCCGCTCCATTTATCTGTTTGTTCCAAGGCAAGGTTAGAAATGTCGAGAATCGGTTGTGTTACTCCATTCTCCAATACTGTTATCTCTTTCCTGTTAAGATCGCGGATCATTTTTCCATCGCCATCACGCGCTGTTAGAAATACATTGACTGCTTGAACAGAAACAACTTCCTGGAAATCGTCGTCGCCAAATGCGGTTGTTGCAAGTAAAAGTATCAAAAGAGCTAAACGATGTATTTTCATTTCTTAAAATTGAATTTAACGCGAAAGAATTTGAATTGCCACGATGCGGCCAAAAAAACTCCGGAACCAACCCGAGTGGGCGGCTCCGGAGTACTTATCTAGTTCTAAGTTGTGAAGTGTGCGGATTATCCTCTGATTGGTCCGCGACGTCTACGTAACAACTCTTCTGGTGTTGGATTATCACCATGGATTGTGTCGTTTCCAGCATTACCTAGAAGAACATCGTTTCCGGCTCCACCGATGATGTTATCGTTTCCAGTTCCGCCTGCAACAAAGTCATTGCCGCTTCCAGCGTTAATATTGTCGCGTCCTGATCCACCTAAGATGGCATCGTTTCCGGATCCACCAGAGATGTTGTCATTTCCGCTTCCGCCAGTGATGAAATCGTTGCCTGCTCCACCTGCGATGTTATCGCGACCGCTTCCACCGGAGATGCTATCGTTTCCAGTTCCGCCGGAGATTACATCGTTGCCGCTTCCACCGCGAATCCGGTCACTACCGGCTCCGCCGCCGATCCAATCGTTTCCGCTGCCGCCATCAATGTTATCTCTTCCAGTTCCGCCGGCGATTACATCGTTGCCTCTTCCACCGCGAATACTGTCGTTACCGGCTCCGCCGCCGATCCAATCGTTTCCGCTGCCGCCATCAATGTTATCGTTTCCGGTTCCGCCGGAGATTACATCGTTGCCTCTTCCACCGCGAATCCGATCGTTACCGGCTCCACCGTCGATGAAATCCTTTCCGCTGCCGCCCTGAATATTGTCGTTGCCGCTTCCACCGAGCAATACATCATTCCCGCGGCCGCCATCAATGTTGTCACTTCCGGTTCCGCCAGAAATTACATCGCGTCCACTACCACCTTTAATAGTGTCGTTGCCGCTTCCACCGAGCAATAAATCATTTCCTTTTCCGCCATCAATGTTGTCCCTTCCGGCTCCGCCAGAAATTACATCGTTTCCGCTGCCACCTTTAATGGTGTCGTTGCCGCTTCCGCCTTGAATGACGTCGTTTCCGCGTCCACCATCAATCTTAATTCCCTGAGTGACTCTTGGATCGACCGTAATTTTGTCGTTGCCTGCTCCGCCGCGAATATTCAATCTAGAAGCTTCTTCAGCGGTCAAACTATGACGCGATGTTCTACCATATTGATCGGTAACCGATACATTAACGCCTCCATTTCTACCAGGAGTTACGTTTATGGTATCGTCGCCACGTCCGCCACCGATATTAATCGGGCCGGTTGCGGGATAGGGACGAGGAGCAAAGCCTGGATTGAGGGGTGAGTATTGTGGACCACCAAAACCGTAATTAACTCTATCGAATCCACGTCCGCCTGAAATATTATCGAATCCAGGTCCGCCTGTTATGTTGTCGTTTCCGCTTCCGCCCTGGAGTGAATCATGTCCGGCTCCACCGTGGATTGTGTCGTTTCCGCGTCCACCCTGGATGCTGTCATTTCCGGTTCCACCGGAAATCCAATCGTTTCCGCGTCCACCCTGGATTGAATCATGTCCTGCTCCGCCGTGGATTGTGTCGTTGCCGCGTCCGCCCTGGATGCTGTCATTTCCGGTTCCACCGGAAATCCAATCATTGCCGCGTCCACCCTGGATCGAATCTTGTCCTGCTCCGCCGTGGATTGTGTCGTTTCCGCGTCCACCCTGGATGCTGTCGTTTCCGGTTCCACCGGAAATCCAATCATTTCCGCGTCCACCATCGATGGAATCGCGACCACTCCCGCCATGGATTGTGTCGTTTCCTTTTCCACCTTTGATGCTATCGTTTCCGGCTCCACCGGAAATCCAATCATTTCCTTTTCCACCTTCGATGGTATCGTTACCACGACCACCAAGAAGGGTGTCTCTCCCTTTTCCACCGGAAATGGAATCATGTCCTGCGCCACCGTCGATGAAATCATCACCGCGGCCGCCTGTAATACGGTCATTTCCGCCGCCGCCGCGAATCGTATCATTTCCTCTTCCACCATCAATAGTGATCCCTTGTTTTACTCTGGGATCGACTGAGATGTTGTCATTACCGGCTCCGCCTTTAATGACTAAACGTGAGGCTTCTTCTGCTGTATAACTTTGAGTGGAGGATTTACCGTGCTGGTCGGTTACAGTTACGTTGACCCCGCCACCAAAACCTGGAGTAACGTTAATTTTGTCATTACCGCTACCCCCTTGAATTACTATCGGCTCATTTGAGCCACCTGGAAAACCTGGAATACCTGGAATGCCTGATCCTATCTTCGTCATGCGTCAATCTCCTTTACTATGTGACGGCGCCTACGCCATTCGTATCATTTATCGTCAAACGACGATATTAAGTTTCTTGCAATTCTACGTCCCCACCTGAACAGGTAGGGGGATAAGATTATCTCGAGAAGAATCCAGAGATCTGGATTCGAAGCGGACATAGAATAGCAAACGGGTTCACTCTACGGGTTCCTCTGTGGGTGTTTCGGCAGCTTGCTCTTTCGGTGGCTCTGGAGGCGGAGGCGCCTTCAAGAATTCAACGGCTTCTCCCTCCGTGGGAAGGATCGGGAAATAATTGTCCAATCCCGAGATTTTGATCATCATTTCAACGCGGCTATTCACACCTACCAAAGCGACTCTTCCGCCTTTTTCAATGATGAAAGTGCGAGCTTTAATCAGTTCGCCGATTCCTGAACTATCGATGGCATCGGTGCCTTGAACATCCAAAATCAGTTTAACTGGGCGGCCCTGATAGATCTTCTTTAATTCCTTTTCTAACGGAGCCATATGCCCGGATTTAATACTGCCAGAAACGCTCAGTACGGTAATATTTGCAGACGTATCCACAACTCTTGAATCCAGTTTCATGAATTCTTTATACCACAATTCTTGATGTTGTAGCAGATTAATTCGTTGGGTACTTTTGTCGTCGATAAAAGGGTCATTTCTGAACCGCCTGAGGCTTCATAAAGCCATTCTTTTTACATGAATGAGATATCGTCAAAAATCTTATTTTGAATCAGTTTTAATTCATTAGCATTAATAACATCAATCGCATTGTTTAAGTGCGGATAGATTATGGAATGTTCGAAAAAAGAAGTAACCACCTGAACAGGTAGTAAGCGTTCGAAATTTTATTTTGAAGCTGGATTGGAAGCTGCTTCGACTACAGTTTCAGTCGCTTTATCTCGCATTGCTGAACGGAGCATAACGATAGCAGCATAAATGACAACAATGACCACGAGCCAGCGCACATAAGTTAGCGGTAAAGAGCGTACGATGTAAGCAGCGATCAGAACAGCAGGAATTCCACCAACAGCTAAAGCAACTGCTGCGGGCAGACTATAACTACCTTCCTTAATAAAACGAACGCCGCCAATCGGCATTAAGAATGCGCATGATCCCATCATGATCGGAAATCCTGCACGCGGATTCATTCCCAACAAAGAAATGAGAATCAAACAAGGTGCATACAAGCCGATTCCAAGCGACATCAATGCACCTAGTGCAAAATTGCCAACTAATCCAAGAGCTAAAAGCAGGCCAGTGAGCCCGAGTGAGCCTGTATCGCCACCTTGCCCCGCAAAAAGCTGTGCGCGCAACATCAGCAACGCTGCAGCGATGAGAGCGCATCCCATTCCAATTTGCACTTTCCGTCGCGACCATTTCGAAATAACTCCCGCACCTAACCATGCACCCAGCACAGAAGCCACAATCATTAAAATGAGAGTCCAGATTTCTACCTGAACTGTCGCAATATAAATGAGGGCTTGTGCAACGGTAGGTAAGGCATGACCAACATTAAGCGTGCCTGGAATTTTTCTATCATCCATTGAGTTCCGGAATTTGAATGCCGAACATGTCGTTGCAAAGCTGCCGATTCCAAGCGTGTCAAAAAAATTCATGACAAAACCGACGAGATGGTGGTACCACTTATGATTCAAGGCTGGATCATTTGGATCTTGGGGAAGGGCTTTAGCGAGACGCCACCATGTAAAGATGAACCAGATTGTTACGATTCCGAGAGCGACCAAAAGGAGGGTTTTTGGATCGAACATAGCTCAAGATATTAGCATAAAATTGTTCAACAAAAAGCTCTTAGGAGTTTATTGCAAATTGTACGATTGTTGATTGTACAATTTTATATTTGAATTTCACCGGAACTGAATGACTATAAAATTTAAAATTTGCAATCGTACAATCTGCAATAAATGACCGTGGTTTATTCAAGGTTCATTGATCGTAAACAATTTTTAAATCGCGGATCGGATCGCAATGAGTCAAATCTGGGATCGACTCCCAATTCATCTAAACCAGGATCGCGGATTTCAATCGCTTTTGTGAGCCATTCAAAGGATTGATCAATCTTGCCAAGGCTGGCATAGTCCCAGGCGATATCAAAAGCGGACTCAATACCGCCGCGCAAATCCAGTTCCAGTTTTTTCTGCCAAAAACCTTTTTCGCCTTCTGCTTGAAATGCGTCTCGTACTTCTTTGATCACGTTTTTTTGTTGATCGTAAGTTCCAGTCATGCGGGCGAGTTCTTCATACTCTGCAATCGCTTCTGAGTACTGCTTCTTTATCAATAGGGTCTGAACGAGACCCTCGCGTGGGTGTAGCATCTTGGGATCTAACTCAATGGATGTACGATATTGCGCAACCGCTTCATCATAACGCCTGGCAAAATAAAGAATATGAGCAAGACTGGTATTGATGATCGGCGATAATGGATCGTATTCAAGTGCCATTTTCACTTCACGAATTCCCTCATCACTCTTGCCGAGTGTATTGAGGGTTTCACCCAGCCACTGATGCGCGGTCGGATAATTCGGTTCTAACTCAGTCGCCTTACGATACAACTGTTCGGCTTCTTTCCATTTCCATTGAAGTTCTTTTGTCCCGCCGAGCGCTACATACGCTTCGGCAGACGACGGGTCCAGTTCTACCGCTTTATTTGCCGGGCCAACCGCTTTTTCATATCGGATTTCTCTTGAAAATGGGGAACTCCGCACAACATATGCAAGCGACAATCCAGCATATGCGCGCGCAAAAGATGGATCTTTCTGAATAGCCTGGTTAAAGTAATCAATTGATTTGATGATTCCATCCGGAGATCTCAGATTCCAATTAAACCGGCCTTTCAAATAGAGTTCGTATGCTTGAGGATTTACCGAAAATTCTTTTGCAATTTCTTGTTTTTGTTCACCTGAAAGCTTTTTGCGAAGTTCATCAGAAATTTGTTCAGAAATATCGCGCTGAACGATCGACAGATCGGAAATATTGTTTCGATAATTCTTTCCCCAGATCAGCGAACCATCGCTTACATTGACTAACTCCGCACCAATGACCAGATCATTCTTTTGCTGATCTACAGTTCCTGTGAGAACTGCATCGACCTTTAGCTTTTTCCCTGCTTCTAACGGATCCGACGATTTTCCTTTGAAGCGGCTCACAGTGCTGCGTGCCATAACTTTTAAATCCGGAATCTGCGAAAGGCTATTGATCGTGCTTTCTGTAATGCCATCGGTCAACCATTCGTTTTCGGGATCGGAATTGGAATTAACAAACGGTAATACTGCAAGCGAACGGATTTCAGTTTTGTTCCGAAGGCTCATGAAATAAATGAGTGCTCCAACGATTGCGAGAGCTCCGGCTGCAGCCACGATTCGCAGTATGTTGGAACGACCTGGAGCGCGTGGTGTTGTTGGAGTTCGCGCACCTGATTCGCTGTCCCTTTTTAAGTTTTTCAGATCGATCAATAACTCACGCGCAGATTGATACCGTCTTTCCGGATCCTTTTCGATACATTTTCGGATGATCCGTTCAAGCTCTGCATCGATGTTGTAATTCAATCGCGCAATCGCATCTGGCTGTGAATTCAGAATTCGATTCAAAATTTCACTCGGAGTCTCTCCGGTAAAGGGGAGACGTCCCGTAGACAATTGATACAAAACAATTCCGAGCGAATAAATATCGGAGCGATGATCTACGGCTTTTCCAAGCGCTTGTTCGGGACTCATATATTGAACGGTCCCAATCAGCATCCCTGGTGATGTTCCTGCGGCTGTTTCCATTCTGCTTGCTTCAGCTTGTGATGAAGGAGGAGCTTCAATCTTCGCAAGACCAAAATCCAGAACTTTGATTTGGCCTCTTGGAGTCATCATGATATTCAACGCTTTAATATCGCGATGGATGATTCCTTTTGAGTTGGCGGCATCCAGAGCGTCTGCGACTTGCGTTGCTATATCGATGATTTCGTTTGAAGAGAGGGGCCCTGTCTTAATTTTCTTATCAAGCGTTTCGCCTTCAATGTATTGCATCGCGATGAAGCTGATTCCATCGGCTTCACCAATTTCATAAATGTGAGCAACGTTGGAATGATCCAATGCGGACGCCGCTTTGGCTTCTTGAACGAACCGACGCATCCGCGCAGGATCGGAAGCAAATTCAGCGGGCAGAATTTTCAACGCGACAGTTCGATCTAACTTTTCATCCTGGGCGAGATAAACCTCACCCATTCCGCCTTCTCCGAGTTTGGACAGAATTTTGTAGTGTGAGATGGTTTTAGAGTCCACGGCTTAGATTCTACCGCAGAGACGCTGAGTTGAATGCTATATTTAAGACGAAAATACAAAACGGTAGGGGTATGCCAACATGAGAAAGTTGAATCAATATTTAAGTTTGTCTTTCGCGCTAATCATCATTGTGTTCCTTGCGCATCCATTAAGTGCACAACAGAAGAAATTGAAAACATATATTTCGGTCGATATGGAGGGAATTGGAGGGGTAGTCACCGACAGTCAGCTCGGTCCGGAGGGATTTGAGTATCAACGCTTTCGAGAGTTTATGACTGCTGAAGCAATGGCAGCCATAACCGCTGCGAAGGAAGCAGGGGCAACGGAAATTTTAGTTAGCGACTCGCATGGCAATATGGAAAATTTGCTCATCGAAAAATTTCCCACAGATGTGCAAATTATTCGCGGACGGCCGCGTCAGCTTTCGATGATGGCGGGAATTGATTCAACATTTGATGCCGTTTTGTTTATTGGCTATCACGCTTCTACCAATAATCCTAAAGGCGTTCGTGCTCATACTTTTTCAAGTGCAACGCTCGCACGGGTTGCAATCAATGGAAAGGATATGACAGAAGGTTCGTGGAACGCGGCGATTGCGGGACACTTTGGTGTGCCGGTTGTCATGATATCAGGCGATGATGCGGCAGTTGCAGAAGTGCGCACTCAAATCGGACAAATTGAAGGCGCAGTCGTGAAGAATAACCTCGGGTTCCATTCTGCGAAAACTCTAACGCCACAAGCCTCTCAACAACTCATTGCAGACAAAGTCAAAGCGGCATTCGGAAAACTTCAGGAATTCAAGCCGTTTAAGGTTGCATCTCCGCTGACGCTCGATATTACATTCAAAAACTATCGACCGGCAGAGGTGCTTGCGTATTTACCTGGAGTGGAACGATTGGATGCACACTCGATCCGATATCATCCAAAAGATATGATCGAAGCCAGCAACTTCATGACGGTTGTCACGACTTACAATCCAGCGCTGGAACCATAGGCGTTTTAACGCAGAGGCGCTAAGTAAAAATGCTTTAACACCTACTTTATTGGCGTCTTTGCGGTGAGTTCCGCAATCGATCCGCTTTTTACAATGATGATCCTTTCATCAGTGTTTGGATTGCGAGAACAGCTCGTGGACCTAAAAGCGAGATTAAGGAACCGTCATTCCATTCTTTGCTCGAAACGGTTTGTCCGCGTGTCTTTAAGCGCTCGCTTGTGGTTCGTGAAAAACCAGGAACATCGAGACCATCAACTTTGCGCCGCGGATCATAACGTCCCCAATCAATGTAGAAACGTTGATCCGTTTTGGATGTGCGATCGATCAACGCAAGCAACTCTTGATCACCACCAGTGAGTGGAAAGATTGAGTGGCCGACGATGCCACCGAAGATTTGCGGATTGCGAAGTCCTATTTCCACCGCAGCAAATCCAGCTTCATCGGCGCCAAGAATCATCCGTTGTGCTGGTTCATTGATTGTGCGGAACTGACCATCAATCCATGGCACAAGTTGAGTTGCGATCATCTTTATGTGAGGCTCGCGAAATGTTCTTGCGAGTTCGTACGCGTTCGTTGATGCAACAAAGACTGCAATGACAGGCTTCATCGATGATCCGATCTCACGATCCAATAGCGCAGCAAGATTGGCACCTTTAATCATTTCTTCGCCTAACAGAATGTAAGCGGTAGGATAACGCTCTTTCGGTGAGCTGTCATAGTTTGGAGGCAAATATACTTTGATCGCGCGCTTGCCGCCCCATTTCAGATGTTCGGCTGATGTTTCGGGTGATTCTAGTTCAAGCTCAACGATGCGTCCGCGTAACGTCGCAGTTGCGGGTTGAACAGTCAATGGTTTCGCTTCAGGCATTGTAAGAACTGAGACTGCACCAGGATAATTTAACGATTCACCCTTCATTGAATTCCGTGGATCGGCGATCGCGTCTTCAGTGTTCCGCAGGAGTTGATAAATAATTCGCGCATCAGGTTCAAGCTCGAGCGATGCATAATGCAAATCGGTCCCACTGACACGATGCATCACGATTTCATCACCGATTTCGGAAAAATCGCCACGCAAGACGACTTCTTTTTCGGGACCGTTATAAAGAATGTGCGCCACATTTTTCCCTTCAAACACAGGTGAAGTTGGATGTTCGCTGAGATATTGCTTCACACGCTCAGTAGCATTTGGAGCTTTTTCAATTTCAGTAACCCAACGTGCAAATGATGAACCGGGAATGATGCCGCGATTTACGTCAGTTTTTATTGCAGAAGCAGTCACTGTTGGAATGATATCGATTGCAGCAATTTCTGCGTACGAGTCACGAGCGAAGATGCGTCCTTCAGCAAACGATGGCGGTGTCCAAACGAGTTTGTTGAAGACTTGTAACGAGGCCTTTTCATGATAGTCATCTGCTGCAATTGTTGAAACAGTAACAGCACCGCGTCTGGTGATCACAACAAGATGTCCATCGACAATGATTGGGAATCCTTCACCAGGCGGGCGTGAACGCCAACGTCGCTCTCCTGTCTTTGCATCGATTGCTGTTAGGAAACGTCCGGAGTAACCCAATACAAGATCACCATGAACGACCGGAGTTGCGTAGCTTCCTTTTATTTCTTTTGTGAGCCATGCCGGTTCAACCTTCGTGCCTGCACGTAAAAGCGTCGACTCTTCCAGCTTGTTTGTAATGAATAATCCGTTTTCACCAATGCGCACGGGATTGATAATTTGTCCGTAAAATCCTTCACCTTTGTGTTCATAGCTCCAGAGTTTGCTTCCGCTCTTAGGATCAAGTGCGAATAGAGTTTTGTCACCAGCAGCAAGAATGACATCCCGATTACCGAGCTTTGTAATCATTGGTGATTGGTAACTTACTTCATCGGATCCTGTTCGCCATGCAATTGCACCGGTTTCACAATCGAATGCAGTGACCAGGTGTTCGGGAGTTCCACCGGTGAGCACTACGACACGATTTGCAACCACCAAAGGTGATGTCGTGAAGCCCCAATGCGGAGTGAGTGCGTTGAGTTCGGCAACGAGATCGTGATGCCAAAGTTTTTTCCCGGTTGCTAGATTCAGCGCAACGAAATTGCCGCGAGGACCCAGCGCATAAACGACACCCCGATCGATTGCAGGTGTGGATACCGGTCCGCCACTGGAACCATCACGCGGCGGAAACGCTTCGCCTAAGAGAAACTTCCACTGTTCTTCGCCAGTGTCAGAAGAAAGCGCAACAACGTAATCGTTCTTGCCATCTGAATACATAGTTACCGCTTTGCCCATCGGCAACAACGACGCCGGAATATCCCGCACCAAGCGTACGTTTCCATCGCACGCGCAATTCGAACGGACCTGAGAATGGATGCGAAGATGGACTCGCCGTGCCATCAAATGCAGCTCCGCGCCAACGTGGCCAATCTTCAGCGTACGAAGTAGAGAGGAATGTGTTTAAAACGATAACAATAGCTATGTAAAAGATCGACCGGTTAAGGATTCGCATGACAGATTATTGCTTTACGAAATGTCTTACAATCAATGAAAGACACAAGAGGGAATCCGCCTGTGCTAAATTGGACTATATCTGGAATGATTTGCAGTTTAGACGACTAACGATTGTAATAAATCAGAAAAAGCACGATACCGATAAACAAAATAGCCAGAATGCAGCCCACTGTAGACATGCGAGCTAGCGGTCGTTTCGGATCTTCGCTCATGATTAGGTCAAACATTAGGCCGTAGAATTCGTTTTGCAAGGACGGGATTCGACTTCATAAGCGTATCTAGATGAGAAAATGGCGAAGCTCAAGAGCCGCCACTACTTTTCTTCAACGCGGAGTACGCCGAGTATTATTCTTTTTTCATTGCCTTGCGAAGTTTCAACGTTTCTTTCATTTGAGCGATGCTAAGTTTGTCTTTGTTTCTTCCCGCAGCTTCTTTCGCTTCGATTAGATCTTGCAAGTCGGCAACCAGAGCAGTATGCCGGCCAATTTTTATTTTATGTGCACGCGATTTTAATGAAGAAAAACTCTTACCGCTTGAAAGGGCCTGCATGAAATCAATATGGATGGGCCGCCCAACTGCACGAATCATGTTCGACGTTGAGGGGTAAGGTTCAGTAAAAGAAACATCAAAAAGCTTGGCAAATCGGTTAAGTTTTTTTTCAAGTTGTTCATGCTTCCGAACGAACAAATCTATGTCGCGGGTCATAACCGGAACTCCTTGAAGAATTGCGGCAGTATTTCCGATTATGATTACTTGTAGACCTGCTTCTTGAAGAGCATCTAGAAGTTCAGAAAGAAAGCTTTCATCAAAAGACATACCGGCCATCAGGACGCTTCTTTAAGAACATTAGTTCCATTCTTTGTTTTGGCGTTTTTAGGATGGATGCAATGATCAGATCTAAATCGTGGGGGTCGATCTCCGGGTATTTCGGAGCAAGTCTTTTATGCCACCATTCGATTCGACGGACAAGAAGATCGCTTCTTGACTTCTTTTTTTGAGACATGATTCATATTATAAGCCGAAGTGAAGGGACGTAGTGCAAGATTCCCAGGTGGCGACTTGGCGCCAGGTAAGAAAAATACATTAGTAATTTCTTGGCGACTTGGCGTCTTGGTGGCGAGTTCCGATCACGGACCCGAACTAGCGATTGCAGAGGTCTTTTGTTCCGGAATTCATATTTCCGGTTGTGATCGTGGTGGAAGTCGAAGTTCCGGCAAAAGATTTTTCTGTCGGACTGAATCCAATCATTTCATCCGAAATGATATCGATACTTACTCCGATACTTCGCCACCGGCCGCACGCTTGTGGAATGTTGCCTTTTGAATCTATTTTGGCGACATAAAGTTCAAGGCGATCTCTGCCGGTGCATCCGGTAATAAAAGTGCTTGTATCGCTGAGTACGACATTAAACGCCGCGCTGTTTTCGGGATAATACGCGCGTTTCCATTTGATCTTGCCTTCTGGATTCAGTTCAAAAACCAGCGCCTTCGATGTAATTGCGCCGGAATGTCCGGCAATAATGATGTTGCCATTAATTCCTGCCGTTGCGTTCCATGCAACAGATGCATCTGTAGAATGATATTCACGCGTCCATACTAATTCGCCATTAGAAGTGAGCTTGCTAACACTAATACCTGTATGCTCCGGCCCGCCATGCGAATGTTCTCCTCTGATGCTAGTGCCGACAAGGTAATAAAAGCTTGCGCTTTTCACAATGGAGACTCTGCCATCTGATGAAAAAATTTGATCAGGGAATATTCGTCCCCAAATCCGACGTCCGCTGGAATTTAATTTCAAAACGAATGGTGAATCTTCTTTCACAGCAGCGATGATCAAACCGCCGTCATCTGTGGTCGCGACCGAATATCCGAATTCCGCTTCACTATCGCCATATGTTTTCTTCCAAACAATAGCGCCTGATTCATTGATCTTGATCAGAAGCACATCGATGTTTGAACTGACCGCGCTGGCGCCGATCAAAACATATCCGCCGGCGACTGGAGTCATTCCATAAACGATTTCATGATTGTCAGTTGCAATCCGTTTCTTCCACGCGATCGTTCGATTTGACCTTATCTTCAATATTAAAATGTCACGTTGTGCGGTGATACCGCTTGTATTGGCGGCGATAATGAATCCGCCATCTCGCGTTGGAGCGATAGCACTCACAGTATCGTCGGTTCTGCCGGTATCATAACTATAGAGTGTCGTTCCTTTGCCATCTGAATCCAGTTGACCATGGATAAGAACTCTGTTTGAAGCAGCGCCAAATTGTAGACCCGCCACAGCAATATTTCCGGCAGACGATAATGTTAATGCGTAACCACAATTCGAACCCTGTCCAGGGTACTTTTTGAAAAAGTTTGAATCTGCGGACGCGCTGGAAATGAAGGCGATCGCAATAAAACAATGGATGAAAGATTTCAACATGGGTAAAAGATAAGAAACTCCAATCGTGCTGGTTGAGCTTCGTTTCCAGCGCTGTCACGGGCTGTGACAGTTAAGGATACCCTATGGCGATGTTGAAAATCGGTTGTCGAGTTAAATTTTATTGTAATTGTGCTGCCACTGGTTCCACTGCCTGACGTTTGCTCTACGTTCCCGAATGCAGAGACATTCATATTCGCATCCCACTGTATCATATCTTGATTCGGATCACTGACCGTAAAACTTACGTCTGCGCTGCCACAAACGGCTTCAGGTACGATTTGCAATCCGGATATCTCCGGTGCCAGATTTGGATCTGGTGTTTCCATTGCCTCACGGCATCCAAAAATTGCCAAAAACAAGACCAATAGCAATTTGTGTTTCATGTGATCACCCTAAAATCACTATTTCTTATTATATGTCACTGGAAACTGGTAAGGGGCGGCCCTTGTGGCCGCCCGTGTTCAAAACATTTGAAAATAATCATTGCGTTGTTGCTTACGGTTCTTTTTGACTTAGTTTACACAGATATATGGATGAACGTATTCCAGTTGCAGATCCGGTTGAAAAAGCAGATGAACACGAACAAGTTCAGGAGGAATTGAAACGTGTAACAAAACAGGACCCTTCCGAAGTTCCGGCCGAAAGAGCTCCAGCAAAGGTTTGGCTGCCTGTTTATGTCTTGATATTTGTTATTTTTCTCGCCGCCTACATTATGGTGGAAAACGGTACCATCGTATTTCGTGGTTCTGAGAAATTTTCTCGTTTTCTGTTGGCTGGCCCGTTCTTTGCGCCGGAATCATTTGTATCAGCCAGATCATAAAGAATTATTTGATCAGCAGTCTTCCCAGCAGAGTTTCTCGATACAACCTTCGAAGAGTTCTTACACTAATAACTTTAGTTGTTCTTATTTTCGTTGTTATCTCTGTTCTTTTTGTAAAATGGTATACAGCGTTTCTTTCTTTAGGCTTACTATCCTTGATTCTGGGTTTTGCCCTTCAAACTCCTATTACGAGTTTGATCGGATGGGTTTATATACTTGTACGTACTCCGTATCGAGTCGGTGATCGAATTAAGATCGGAGAAGCAACGGGGGATGTCATCGATGTCAGCTATCTTGATACAACCTTATGGGAATTTGGAGGCGAATATTTATCCTCCGATCATCCAAGCGGAAGGCTCATTAAGTTTCCAAATTCAAATGTTCTGACCGAACCTGTCTACAATTATTCGTGGCCCTTGTTTCCATATATATGGAATGAAATTAAGTTCAGTATTGCTTATGAAAGCGATTTAAACTTTGTCGCAAATACGATGCAAGAAATTGCAGCAGAAGAAATCGGCTCGGAAATGATGGAGCGAGTGCAAGTATTCAAACGTCTTCTAGCCCGAACTCCGGTAAATGAACTTGATGTTAAAGAAGCTCCTGTAATTTTATTTCGGTTATACCAACCGCAAACACCTGGATCGATGCTATCGTGCGGTATCTTGTTCATCCGAAGCAATCGGGACGTGTAAAAACGAATATGACCAAGAGAATGCTTGAACGCTTGAATCAAAGACCTGATCTTGTCTTATTTCCCAAAAGTAACGCCCGTTAAGGGTTTGTACCGCTGGCATCCTGCCGGCAGAGCTATTTTGCATTTTGCCGGCTGAAAGCCAGCGATAGAAACTGAAGGAGGATAAATGAGAAAAATTCATTCGGTTTATCAAATTTTTCTGCTGATGTTTTTCTTTTCTAGTGTGGTGGTATCCGCTGATCCAGATCAAACAAACACGCCCACTGAGGTGCGTGTTATTGGAGTCATTGATTTAAACAGTCAGAGCGAAAATGTGATTGAGACTCCTAAGAAAATAAAGGCTGGCGAAAATTTCGAAGTGAAGATTTTAACTGCAGGCGGCGGTTGCGAACGTGAAGGCGATACGAGTGTGATCCTTGATGAGACCTCCGCATCAGTGTTTGTCTATGATTTCACTTCAGCTACCAAGCCTGGAGTCGCATGCACGATGATCTTCAAACGTCTTTCACACACAGCGACTCTGAATTTCAAAAAGCCGGGAGAGGTAATCATCCGTCTATGGGGACGTCGCATTGGTTCTGATACTCCGCCGGGAGGTGAGCCAATGATATTGGAAAAAAAGATAATGGTGGAATGAGTGGGGAGCGCAGGCCTCAGGCCTGCATTAGGGACCGCGGACTTCTAGTCCGCATTTTTTTTATGCAGGCAAGATGCCTGCGGTCCCTTATGCGGACGAGACGTCCGCGGTCCCTTCAGTACTACACCTTCAAGGGCCAGAAGTAGGGAACGAGAAGCATGGCAATTATAAAGATCAAAATTGTAAGCAGGGAGCCAACCTTTAAAAAATCTCGAAATTGATAACGGCCGGGTCCATAAACCAGCACACACGATGGCTCAAGAGGTGTTAAATACGAACAGCTTGCCGCTACGGCAATCATCATTGCGAACGTTCTCGGATTCAACTGAAGTTGAGTTGCGGTCTGAACTGCAACCGGTAACAAAACAAGAGCTGCTGCCTGGTTTGACATCGGCTGCGTCAGCAATACTGTTAGAACAAAAAATCCCGCAAGGACCGGTAGCGGACCATAATTTCCAAGTAAGGCGACCATGTGCTTTGAAAGAAACTCAGCAGCTCCTGACTTTTCCATCGCTGCGCCAAATGCAATCATGCAGCCAATTAAAATCAAAATCCGCCATTCAATAGAATTGTAGGCTTCTGCTGGCGTAATCGTTTTTGATAAAAACATAAGGAGTATTCCGATCACGACTGCCGATGAAAAAGGCATGATTTTAAAAGTACCAACAGCAATTGTTAGAACAAAAATGCTAATTGCATATATAGCTTTTTCAGGCCGTCCGCGAATCTCTGAAAGTTCACCAAGAAAATTCAAATCGCCTTCCTCAACGACTTGTTTAATGCGATCTTTACTTCCTTCGATCAATAAAACGTCTCCAATCCGCAGCGGGATCTGCGAAAGCTTGGATCGAAGCGTAATTCCCTGACGATTAATAGCAAGAACCGTCAATCCAAACCTTTGTCGAAAGTGAACTTCTTTCAGCGTTCGTCCACGAATCTTTGATCCAGGCATAACCATAGCCTCAACAAGCATCACGTCATCTGATCGAAATGTATCGGCAGGCAAATCAAAATCAGCTTTAATCTCAAGGTTTGCCGTGTCTTTAATCTTCATAATGTCTTCAGCAGAACCTTCGACTAATAAGATGTCTGATGTTTGTATCATTTCTGTGGAACGGGGAACCATAATCCGCTTGTCATCTCTGATGATCCCCACAATCACAAGGTTTAGATCGGCCCCCCACTGGATCTGTTCAATTGTCTTCCCGATCAAGGTTGATTCGGGAAGAACGATGACTTCAGTTAAATATTCACGAAGGTTGTATGTTTCTTCCAGAGATTTCTGCTCGGCTCTATCCGGAACTAATTTCATCCCGATCGTAAACATGTATATTAGACCGACAACTGCGACTGGAATTCCGACAGGAGCAAGCTCAAACATCCCCAACGCTTCCATTTTGTAGTCAGTAAGCAATCCGCTGATTACAATATTCGTCGATGTTGAAATCAGGGTAACACTGCTCGTTAAGATGGAAGCAAACGCAAGAGGCATCAACAATTTTGAAGGAGATATTTTTGCGCGGCGCGCAACAACAATAACAGCCGGAAGAAAAAAAGCGGTTGCTGCGGTGTTGCTAATAAAAGCCGAAGCCACCGCAACGGTTATCATGATCAGAATCGCAAGATAATGCGGATTATCGCCGGCATGTTTCTGTAATAATTTTCCGACGCGATCAATCAAACCAGTGCGCAGCAATGCGGCAGATAAAACAAACAAGCCGCCGATCATGACTATCGTGTCACTTCCAAATCCGCGAAATGCCTCTTCAGGCGTCAGAATTTTGGTTCCCAGAAGAACGGATAGAAGCAGCAATCCGACAACATCAAATGAAAGGTGATCCGTTGAAAACAGAACGATCGCAAGGATAAGGAGAGCAAGGATTAAAATGATTTCAAACATATTTGTTTAAAGTCCAAGATAGCGAAACCCTCGCTCCGGACCCTGAAATAATAAAATGATCATTATCAGAAGAAACAAGTACCAGAAATATCGAAGTGTTAGACGCAGCATGCTCATTCCTCGTTTGTAGTAAGGCACGCAGTTTGTCCGCATTTATGCGGACAAGCAGTGCCGTTAGAGCCCGTGATGACACGAAGTCTACGGCAATGCCTCGCGTTCGCTCGGCTGCCTGCCTTACTACAAACCAAACAACACCTTAAAATTGTTAACGATTTCGGTGAAAGACGAACTTCGTGGAATCGTAAATCCCACAATGACAAATGCGAATGTTAAAGCAACGGCTGCGCCATGAGCAATATGCTTCATAAATGGGCTTTGAACAAGTGGCATTTTAGGCTTTAGCCGGTGTTGATACCAACGATATGCCGCAAGACCTGCTCCGTGATAGACGCCCCATAGAAGAAAGCGAAGCGAAAATTCGTGCCACAACCCCAAGGTCATCATTGCAGTGATCATTGCAATGGCCAAATTACGCGTCATTGTGTACGTGGGCAAGAAAACATATTGCCGGCACCATGCGGAAAGGCTCATATGCCACGATTGCCAGAATTCACCGATATTTGGTTTAAGAAATGGGTGATTAAAATTTTCACCTACGGAATAACCGAACAGCAATGCAAGTCCGATTGCAATATCTGAAAAGCCCGCAAAATTGAAATACAAAAGAAAGCCATATACGGCTGAATCAACAAGCAATGAAAGGGCTCCCGTTTCCGGAATCATCTGGTTCAGAAAAGGCAAGAGCTGAACTGCGATCAGCCAATTCGCTACGATTACTACTTTTGCGTATCCATATAGAATTCGCTCCATGCCTTTTGCAAATTGAATGCTATCCCAACGCAGTCTTCGTTCTGATCGCAAGAAATCTTCGAAACGATTGATCGGCCCAATCGTAATTGTTGGAAAAAAGAGCATGTAGTTAAAAAATTGCAAGACATGATGGTCACGAAATGTTCCTGCCTGGCGTTCAACCCTGTAGTGAATAAGCTTTAGAATGTAAAAACCGAAACCCAGCAGAACGAGCCAGTGTTTTATTTGATCCGTTCTTTGAAGCAATTGTGCGATCCGCACGCCGCAAAAAAGTAAAAGCAATCCTGCCAGACTCAAAACGTATACATTTTTTCTTTCCGCAGAGAAGTAAACAATCAGCGTAAGGACAGCCAGAAGAGCAAATGAAACTAAATCAAGACTCGCAAGAAATATGGAGCTTGCGACCGCAAGAAACAATCCTTGCCGTTTCCGGGGAATCAACCAGTAAACAAGCACTGTTGCCGCAGAAAAAGTGAGAAAAAGAATCGACATCTGCGGCATTTATTTTTTCTCCAGCGTCTTACCGAGTTCAGTTGTCAGCCACTTGAAATAAACCTTTTGTCCTCTGGCATTAGCATGACTGTAATCGTCAAAGAAACGATCGGGAAGGACTTTTGGGTATTGAAGATATGAATCCGGTTCATTCAGCAGCGATAGAACAACTTCTTTCCGCCGTTGGAGAAATTCTTCAGTTGCATAACGTGAAGCCGTTTCGCTGATAGGGGTCTCAACTACAATGATGTGAATTCCCTTTGAAAATGCCTTCTCAATGAATCGACTGGAGGATTTAAATTCCGGTGAGTTTCTGCCAATGATTTGTCCACTCCAATGTTCCCTCGCTCTTTGCTGATGAATTCGTTCAAGTTTTATTTCATCCTGCTCACTCTTTTCTTTCAGAATTTTGATATCGACCTGAGCAGGCGAAGAAAGGGCGTTCAGCAGCTTCTTTGTTTTGTTTGTTGAGCTTCCGTAAATGGGCTGCATTAACGGATTTTTTAAATAGCTGATCCAATTTTTCAGCCTTTGTTTTTTAACTTCAAAATAACTTAATCTTTTTTCTCGCTGGATTCTTCTTTTCACTATCATGTCGCTTTGAATGACAATTATTTTGGGGTTCAGCCCTAAGATCTGATCCGAGCGACGCTCCAAATCCCATGGAGTGCGTCCATCCATTGCAAGATTGACCGCCTTTACAGGCGTTGAAATTACGCGTGATAGGGTTTCATTCATTTCGATTTCTGTGGAAGGAATCACCGCCTGCAGCAGTGAATCGCCGAAAAAGACTATATCGGTCTGCGTTTTGGCTTTCTTCGTTTTCTCCAGTTTCTTAGGAAGTTCTTCTCTTCGTTGTTTGATGTGAACTCGAACCGGATCAACTTCAGACAGAATGAAAATTCCAGATATAAGCGTTACTGAAACAAGAATCCAAACAAGAAGGGGAGATGGAACAAAGGATTTCATTTTGCGGAAAGTTTTTCGCGAACAATCTGTACTGCTGTTTCAAGCGAAGTGATGCGGATTACTTCACGCGGCAGAAGTTCGATACGAAAAGCTTGCTCAATATTTACAACAAGATCCATATGCGCTACTGAATCCCAGCGGCTGCATTGCTGTGGTGTTGTCGCAAGTGATAATTCTTCAATCGGAACTCTAAAGCTTTCAGAGGCGAGCCTCAAAATCTTTTCGTCCAATTTCTCTTGCGCTTTTTCAGTCTCTTTCAGGCTTCCTTCAATCAAGCGTGAAATGAGTTCATTCACCAGAATTTTTCCTGAACGTCCTTTTGGTAATTCAGGGACGATATGAATTTCGCGCGGGACCTTGTAGTCAGTTAACAATTTCGAGGCGTGCTCTGTTAATTCATGTGAAGTGATTCCAGGTCTTCCGACAATACAGCTTACAACTCGCTCGCCCCAGATTTCATCTGGGATTCCAACGGTTGCAACTTCGATAACTTTAGGATGGGAAAGAATTGCGTTGTTAATTTCATCCGGGTAAACATTTCGTCCACCTACGATGATGATGGTTTTCTTTCGGCCTGAAAGCCAGTAAACACCCGATTCATCACAGCGTGCGATATCACCTGTGGCAAACCATTGTTCGCCTTTAACTGTAACGCTCGCGACTGATTCGCCTAGATATCCTGATGTGATACTCGACCCTTGCAAAAGCAATTCACCGGGTTCATCATCACCTGCAGTCTCGCCTGCGTCATTCACAATCAACGCTTTACAGTCCACTGGTTTACCAATCGATCCAATCTTGTAACTGGCTTCATCCGGACCCGCAAATAAATTGTTTCCCGTTTCGGATAAGCCATAAACATTAACAACTTTCTTGCCGGTTTTTTCATGAAACTCCGACCAGATTTTGGCCGGGAGCGATGCTGCCACCGAAATGACAAACTCAAACTCATGCGGCCGAAATACCTCTTCGACTTCTTCGCCAAGTCTTAACATCAATGCAAGGATAGATGGTGTTAACAAAATATGTGTGGCGCGATATTTGTAAACTGCATCAAAAATATCGGGAAGAAGCGAAACAGAAAAAGGTCCAAGCCTGATCTGCGTCGCTGAGTTATAAAATGCTGTGAAAAGTCCGGAGACAATGCCATCGTAATGTGTCAGCGGAAGCAAGTTCAACAATCTCGTATTTTGATTTAATCCTAACGTGTCCGACGTTGTTTTTGCCGCCGCAAGCAAATTCCCGGAGCTCAACTTCAGAATTTTTGGCAGCCCTGTTGTGCCTGATGTGCAAAGTAAAAGAGCCTCCTGATCAGAAGCTTGAATTGCAGGCGGAGCTTCGCCTGAGTCGTATCCGTTCAAACAATCCGGATACGTTTGGGTTGATGTAACTGACGTTTCTTTTCTTGATAGGAGCCGATTCAGAAGCTTCTTTTTTTGGCGTGAAATTGACCAGACATGAGGGACTGAATTTTTAAAAGCAATCGCTGTGGACCAATTTTCTAAAATTTCCTGATCGAGAAATAACGCTTTCAACTCCAATCTTCGAAGCAGTTCCGATGCTTCTGTTTTCCTTGCGTTTGGATCAATCATTGCAATTGGAAAACCTAACCTCAGAAAAGACAGGATAAGGCCCGTCGCTTCGCGCTCATCTGTCGATGCAATTCCAACTCTATTTCCAGGCTTCAGGCCGTTTTCTTTCATGAAAGCATTGAGTTGATTTGTGCGATGATCGAGCTCTTCGTAGGTGAGAGTTGCTGTCCCTTCCAATATGTTTTTCATCTCGTCTTCTCTGCGGTAGGGGCGGGTCTAAGACCCGCCCGGGGTTAATTCTCGCCACGCACTATGCGGGCGGGTCTTAGACCCGCCCCTACAAATTCATCTTTGAGTCTCTGCGGTTAAATATTCTTCAATAATCTTTTTGCAATCTGTGGTTGAAGCTTTTCCTGTTGTACTTTTTGGAATTTCTTCTACGGCTAAGATAATCGATGGAATCTGCATCAATGGAAGTTTTGTGGCCAGTGTATTCCTTAATTCCTTAACAAGTGCATCCCGATTTTCAGTCATCTCAACAAATTGTACGAGCGCAGCAATCTGATCCATTTGCATTTGATCTTGAATCTGCGTTACGTACGCATCGCTGACGCTTTCCGATGCGCAAATTTCTCTTTCGATTTCTTCCGGATAAATATTTTCTCCATTCTTGTCGATCATCATGCGATCCATTCTGCCCGAAAGAACAATGAAACCTGCTTCATTAATACGTGCGGTATCTCCGGTCATAAACCAACCATTCTTGATCCTTTTTCGAGACTTTGCTTCTTCACCAAGATAGCCCTGCATTAAGTTGTCGCTATAGATCGCGAGTTCTCCTGTAGAGCCAGGGTTTACAGATTCACCCTTTGAATTTACGATTTTTGCCAGGCATCCTTTGGGTTTGCCGATGCCAACTTCCTCATCACCTGTATGATGCGGTGTCTGCAAAATACACGCGCCGGTAGTCTCAGTGAGTCCGTAGTAGTCGTAGATCACAACACGAAAACTCTTCTCAAAATTTTCACGATGTGCGAAATGTAATGCGGATCCGGTTGAAAGAACCATGCGCAGCTTGTGCGACTGGAAATACTGAATTTTCTTTTCCGCAATTCTCCAGTACGCAAGAAAAGCAGGAGGCACATTCAAGATCGATGCTTGATACTTCATGCACACGTTCATCAAGCTCATTGGATCCTGGATGTTTTCATTTCCTGGAACAATAACTGACCCTCCTGAATGCACGACGGCGATCGCGGGGTTTCTCAAGCCGCTCATCGTATGAAAATAACCGCCGCTCAAAAAGCGATCATTGCGGCGCCAGCCATAAGCGCGATCCATAATCTGACTCGTACGGAACAAAGCTCCATGCGAAAGTACAACTCCCTTCGGCTTACCTGTGCTGCCTGATGTAAAAAGTATGACTGCATCCTGCTTTTCTATACATTTCGGAAAATCTTGATGGGGTTCGAATTCGGTGACTTTCTCGGAAAATGAACCCCGGTAAGAATCGGAATTTTCATTCACGCCAAATGAAACTGACTCTGATACAGCACTTTTTTCATGGCCTGTGAACACCAACCGTGGTTTTGTGCGTTCAAGAACAACTGCGTAGGCATCATCTTTCATATCGGGATTTACTGGAACTACAACCGCTCCCAGCAAAATGCCGGCCCAGAAAATAAATAAGAATTCCGGATGCGAAATGGCATCAATTACAATCCTGTCCCCCGCTTTCACACCCTGTGCTGCCAAAAATGCAGCAGACATGCGGACAATCAAATCTGCATCTGAATAAGTAAAGATGCTGTCATCCGCAGGCCATATGATGAATGGTTGATCTTTATGAAGTAGTATCGTCCGGTTCCAGAGCGCCGGCAGAGTAGCATCCTCACCTGTGTAAGGAACTTCCTGCCGCCAATAATAAGACTGCAGTTTTGCCATCGCTTGAGTAATGTTTTGTACCTGAATCAGTTCTTTTGATTCAAGATTCAAAAGCCGGCTTAAAATTTCTTTGACATCCTTGTCTAAAAGAATTGCAATTTCGTCAACAGACTTAATCCTCATTGCCCAATAAAGGATCAATCGATCGAGTTCATCCAATTGCACCGGAGTGTGCTTCTGCAGACGCTCTTGATACATAGGATGTCTGAAAAAGAGAGTCTCTACTCCGAAATCCATCGCTTCGGGAGCTGGAACTGCTTCTCCTTTAACCCAATCAATTTTGTATAGCGGATTCGAAACGATGTATGCTCCGCGATATTCACTCATATTCTTTTTTAGAAGCGTGAACTTTTGCCCATCATATTTCTTAGGTGCGATTAAGATGCAAGCATTGTAATGATCGGTATCGGATTCATCTGCAAGTTGATATCGCGTTCCTGCGTCAAATAAAGTCTTTTCTGAGAGCACAAATGCCTGGTCATTGGATCCCTTTAGCAGTCGTTCGAAGTAATTCTTATATTCTTTGCCATGGAATTGATCTTCTCCGCGGTCAAAGTATGGATCCGGTTCGGAGTTCGTTAGATGGTTGTGTGGAAAAACTAAAATCCCATCTTGCGATACCACTCTTAAGCATTCCGAAATCAAAGGAACATGATGATATCGATGAAGTGTGTCCAGACCATGAACAATTCCAAAGGTTTCATTCGCAAAAGGGAGCGCCTGATTTGGAGAATGAAAAATAATATCGAGGTTTTCACGGCGTTTTCCTGAACCAAGCCAGAAATCAAATCCTTTCAACCCCAATAGCCCGGATGAACTTTCCCAAATGGAGATGACCTCTTGCTCCGGAAAAATAGAGCTTAAGAATTCACCAGTCCAACCGGTGCGGCACCATAAATCCAAAATCAGATCGCCTGGTTTTACGACTTCTTTTAATAAAGGAAGGAGGGGAAAAATGCTTTGTGTGGATTCATTGAATGGCTGAAATGCGGCATATAAATCATAGACAGGCTTTTCATGTTTGCGATCAAGAAATTCGAGATATTCCTCAGGAGGGCCAAACAGTTTTGCTGTCAGGTCCTCGAGATCAGGATTCTCAACAAGGAATTGTTGATCGAAAATGGGGAACCCACGAAGCACCGGAATTGTAATACAACAGCGCGAACACGTTAGAAGAGCGGTCTCGATTCGATCGTTAGAACTATTTACAACGCGAAGACTGTAACGTTTACGGCAAGCTGGGCAGCAAAGCTTATTTATGTTCGAACTTTTCATGCAAATAAAACATTATCACATTCGAGAGCTAGGGAGCGCGAGATGATTTGAGATTTGTAACGCAGGTATCTTGCCTGCTCCTCTGTACGACTTTTGATTTCCTCAGAATATATTGATCAATGGAGAATAGCTTAATGACTGACAAGAAAAACAAACCACGCGTTGTAACTGGCATGAAGTCTGTTCGGCTTACTAAAGATGAATATCGCGAGCGCTTTTTGCAGCGCTTTTATGATCCCGCATTCGATTCAGCGAAAAAGGAAATTGACGTTCTTTTTGAAATTGCTTGGGAAGGTTACTCTGAATCTCGAAAAAATCCACGAAAGAAGAACGCGGGAAAAGGATTTTCAGATCCTGAGTTTCCATTGCCTGTTGAATGGTTGGAAACACGCAGGCAAATTCAGAAAGCAGAACGGAATCATCGCGGTCGAAAATCACGATCACGCATTCTAGTAATTAACGGAGCGCCACGGAGTGATCAAACATGTCCGGGTGAAATGTCAAAGACATGGCGCCTTGTGGAAATCGCGAGAAAAGCAATTGAAAAAGAATCAAACTTCGAAGTAGACGTTCTCGATTTATCCCGTTTGGCATCCGAATATGGAAGAGTTATTTATCCCTGTAAAGCTTGCGTTTCAACAGCGATGCCGCTTTGTCACTGGCCCTGTTCCTGTTACCCGAATCATGCATTGGGGCAAGTTGGAGATTGGATGAATGAGATTTATCCGCGGTGGGTTTCGGCACACGGAGTACTAATTGTATGTCCGGTGCACTGGTATCAATCTCCAAGCGCACTCAAACTCATGATAGATCGACTCGTTTGTGCTGATGGCGGAAATCCTGATCCTACAACAACGCGGTGGAAGGGTCCTGAGCTTGCAAAAAAGCTGGAACTGAAAGGCTGGCCCTATCCGAAACATCTCGCAGGTAGAGCATTCGCCGTTATCGTTCATGGGGATGCAGCCGGAGTTGAAAATCTTGAGCGAAATTTAGTCGATTGGTTGACTGACATGCAATTGATTCCTGTAAGCCCGGATGCTGGCTTAGGCCGCTATGTTGGCTACTACAAACCTTATGCAACAAGCCACGATGATCTCGACCTTGATAAAGATTTTCAAACCGAAGTAAAGAATCGAGCTCTATCTTTAGTCAAAATGGTTCGCCAAATCCGAAACGGTAAATATAAAAGGTCTGACGCAGACCTAGAAGACCCGCGTCCAAAATAGTTTTACCGCTTTTTGAACAGTAAAAAATAAAGAGGAAGGCTCGCTGCGATCAGGATGAGAACGTAAGCAGCATTCTTGAAATCGCTGATAACAAAGCTTATGAAAAGAATGATTGATACAGCCATCAACAGCAACGGCATATACGGATAAGCCCATGTCTTAAATGGCCGTGGCAAATCCGGTTCGCGTTTTCTTAAAATGAAGAGCGATCCGATCAACAGAACGTTGTTAGCGGTTGCAAAGAATGCATAAATTGTAAATAGTTTTTCGAATGTGCCCGTCGCGATCAGTAAAATTGCTAACAAGACCGTAACTGCGAGGGCAAAAGTTGGTGTTCCACCTTTATTTACTGTGGTTGCTTTTGAGGAAAATAATCCATCACGTCCAAGAGCAAATAGGGTCCGGGGTACAAACATCAAAGCGGCATTTAAAATTCCCAGCAATGAAATCAATGCTAAAACAGTTACGATCGTTCCGCCTTTTGTTCCAAATATTTGCACCATTGCATCAGCTGCTGGCAGCGTTGAAGCAGCGAGTTTTGAAATCGGCAACACATAAATCAACGCTGCATTAACAAGTATGTAAATTGCAATCACCAATAAAAGTCCGCCAAATAATGAACGGGGAATATTTCGTGTAGGATTCTTATCTTCTTCAGCAAAATAAATCACAGAAGTCCATCCACCGAACGTTCCGAGTACAAGCTGAAAAGACAAGGCAAATGCCAGGAAGAGTCCGCCAAAAGTTGCAGGAGCCGTTACAGCGGAACTTGAAATTGGTTTTCTGCCCGCCGAAAACAAAACATAGCAGTTACGAAAGCCAGCAATGCGACTGCTTTAATGGAACTAATTAACTTTTGGGTGTTGCTTCCCAGACGCAAGCCAGCCCAATTCAACGCAGTAAATAGAATCAAAACAGCGATTGCAATGATTGTGGGTGCGTCCTGATAAGGATGGGAAAAGCCCCGTTGAAAATTCTGCAAATGCGATGGGAAGGTATGCAATTGGGGTGACATTTCCCAGCCAGTCACTCCAACCGACAAGAAAGCCGCCGTAGTTTCCATATGCGCGATGTGCATATACATAAGGACCGCCCGCTTTGGGCAGCATGGTTGCAAGTTCAGCGATGTAGTTGGCGCACAGCAAAGTGTAAATGCTGACAACGATCCAAGCCGAATAAATGAGCCAGGGCGTTCCAAGTTGTTTTGCGATCGAACCCGGTGCACGCAAAATTCCGACGCCGATTGTTCCACCAACGAGAATTGCAACTCCAAATCCGACTCCCAAAATCCGCAAAAGCCTTTGCTTCGACGCAGTTTTTAGTTCGGACTCTGTTTGAATTGCTTCCATAAGGTAGATGTCTTGCAGATTGTACGCTAGAAGAGTGTTTCAAGGTAGTTCCCCAAATTACCTTTTTGTAATCGGATATTTTGAAAAGAACTGAGTCAGCGCCGTTGCAACGCCGCTCGGATTTTGAATATGCAAAAGATGGTTTGCGTTAGGAAGGTTATAAGGTTCAATGTTTGAGAACCAGCCCAAAATTAAGTCGCGCCGTTCACGAAAAGTCGGAATGCTTTTTTCACCAAGTACTGCGAGAATTGGCTGCTTGATCCGAGTTGCTTCCTCTTTTGTGAATGTCCATTCCCGAATCGCTGGCATTTCTTGCCCGAAAAATGTATCTGCACCGCCTACTGCTTGATCGAACGCATCCGGTGCCGCCTTATCAAGATACACTACGATAATCAGAAGAACACACACCTCGCATCCAGATATCGACAGCTTCGCTTTTATTTCCTGACTTGTAATTTTGCATCGCTACCTGTCCAACAGTTTCGGAAAATTTTTTCTGAAGGTCAGATGTCGGTGATGGCCGAGCGGACTCAAGTAACACGATCGAATTCACAAAACCAGGTGAATCGAGAGCTAGTTGAAGCGCAATCATTCCGCCTGATGAATGACCAACAATGTGTGCTTGTTCAATCTTGAGAGATTGCATCAGGAGTCGTAAGTGCCTGGCTTGATCAGAAATGCTGATTGCGCCCGGAAGATTTGTGCTCCCACCATAACCTACACGGTGATAATTTAACATTCGATAACGTTTGGTCAGGTTGGGATCATCCATCAAGGGCTGGAACGCGTTATACAAAAAACCGCCATGAACGAATACAACTGGTTCACCCGTTCCACGAATTTCATACTCAAGTTCAACACCATCAAGCTTTGCGCGACTCAAAGATGTTTTTTCTTCAGCCGCGAAAACTTGGGTGATAAGAAGCAATGAAATAAGAAATCTAATCATTCCCGGTTCTTTTCTGGTTTTGCACTAAATGCTTTTCCAATCAGTAACCATTGGAAAATAGTAATCAGGACTCCAATTTTATCTTCAGTTGACGGCGGAGAACCATAATGGAGAAGATAATACTGAACTGGGAGAAGTGCTAGCAATCCCAAAAGCCATTTTGTATTTCTGCTTGACCATGGTGCAACTGGTTTTTGCCAATCTATTTTTGCATTGCGCACAGCCCAAAGAATCGTCAAGAACAAAAAGAAGACATAGAGTACTGGCGCAATCCATGTAAGATTGACATCAACACCCAGTGTGTCTCCTTGAAATCGATATTGTTCAGGATTTGCAATCGAATTTTGTATCGCATTTACCAAACTGATTGTCTGATATGTCAATGCAAGTCCAAGAAAAAGAGGACGTGCGCCTCGCCAACCTAAAAAAAGGATTAGAATTCCAAGTGCTGCCTGGACAATCAAAAACCAGTAATCCCCAGCAGTCCCTTTGCCTGAAAATTGCTTTCCAAAATATGAATTGCCCCACTCATATGTGGGACCATCGAATGCGCCGCGCAACATAGGAAGCCAGCCGATAACAAAGAGAATGGTTAGCCAAATCAAGACAAGCCGGAGAATGAACGAAGGACGCCAATAGTTTTCTACCATGAGCTTTACCTCTCCACTATCTAAATGGGATTAGAAACTATCCGGAATACAAGACGATTGAGCATAATTCTTCGTTCCCTTCTCAGAGCGTAACGGCACCGAACTTGCTCAACAGCTTTGAACTTACGGAGGCGCTTGTGAAGAAATTTGTTTTAACGTTCATTTTGATTGCTCTTTCATCCTTCGCTTTTTCCGATGAACCGTTAAGTTCACATGTATTAGAAGGCAAGTTCATTTTTGGAACGTCGGCGTTTATCGATGAAGATATTCCGTTTGATCATTCAATCATGGGAGGATCGATCCCAATCCGCATCAGTGATAAATTGAGTTTGGAACCACAGTTTCTATATATGAAGGGGCCAAGATCCGATCGAGATTTAACTTTGACCGGAAATGTTATCTACAATCTGACTACCAGGGAAAGATTTACCTTTTATGTTGTTGGAGGGGCAGGATTGCTGAGACATACCCAGCGTTTCGGCATTGATGAATTTTCTAGTTATGAATTGACAGCAAATGGTGGAATCGGTGCACGAATTTTCCTTACTAAAAGACTATTTATAGCACCAGAATTTCGTTTCGGCTGGGAGCCGCTCATGACCACTACGGCAGCAATCGGTTATTCCTTCTAAGAAACCACGGGTCCCATAAAATTGTCTTTACTTTCATCTATTGACATTTACTTTCGTTTCTGAATAAAATGAAAGAAATCGCAAGAGAACGAAAGTGAAAGCGACCGGAAACGGAAACCAAACGCAAGGTCAGAGTTCAGCCCTTATTGAAGTGAATGAGGATCAACAGAGGATGCTTGTCGAAGAGCGCCGCAGGCACATAATTGATTTATTAGATAAATCTAAGCGCGTTACAGTCCGCGAACTATCAGGGATTTTTTCAGTTTCAGCTGTTACTGTTCGTGCTGATCTTGAAGCGTTATCACAAATGGGAGCGCTTGTGCGATCTCATGGTGGCGCAGTGAAATCACTTTCCCCCGCGCCTGATTTACCAATCAGTCTAAAAGAAAGAGTTCGTCAAAACGAAAAAGCGCGCATCGGCGCAATTGCAGCCAACATGATTCAGGATGGCGAAACAGTCATTTTTGATTCCGGTACAACAACGGCAGCAGTCGCAAAATGTGTGGCCGATTTGCGTTTGGAATCACTCACAGTGATTACGAATGCGTTAAACATCGCACTGTTGTTAGCCAACCTACCGCAAGTACGAATCATCATGCTTGGTGGATTTTTACGTGGTGGGGCGCTTTCTATGGTTGGACCTCATGCGGAACAAGCATTATGCAATCTGAATGCAGACCGCATGTTTTTAGGTGTTGATGGTATTGATCCTGAAGTTGGTTTAACAACACCGGATGTACTTGAAGCACAACTGAGTGCACTCATGATCCGTGTTTCGCGTGAAGTCATTGCTGTGGCCGACTCAAGTAAGTTTATGCAACGAAGTTTATCGATCATCGGCAAACTGGATGCGATGCACAAACTCATAACCGACGAGGGCATTCCACAGGAAATGCTGGACGCCCTGGACGCTGCGGGTGTCGAGGTAATCATTGCGAAGTAATTACAACATTTTTGCTTCATATATATGGTTGCAGTTTTACACCCGTTTTAACATTCAAAGTTTCGGACCAGACCACACCTTCAGGGGGTGACAAATGAGTAGCAGGTCCCTTATTTTTTCCCTTTGTCTCCTAGCAGCAACCACAGTTTTGTTTATGAACGGTGGAACGCTGACTGCGCAATCGATTCAGACAGGAAAACTGACTGGAACGATTGCTGATGAGGGAGGCGAACCTATCCCCGGAGTTCAGGTTGAACTTACAAGTGAAGCCTTAATTTCCGGCAAACGATTAACAACAACATCAGAAAGCGGCACATACATCTTTCTCAATCTTCCGATTGGAACGTATCGCGTGACAGCTTCAGGGCCCAATTTTGCAACAATGGTACGTGACAATGTCGATATGTCTGCCGATACAGTTGTCACGATCGATTTCACAATGCAAATGGGTCAGATTGAGGAAAGCATTACCGTTTCGGCTGAAGGGGAAATCGTTGACACGAAGAACTCGGTGGTCAATACCGCTTTTAACGAAGAGATGATTGACCGAATCCCGACTGCACGTGATGCTTGGTACGATCTGACGTTGACTGCTCCAGGCATGTTCGACACGGGTCGAGATTCTTCATGGTTGCCCAGCCCTACAGCATATGGAAGTGGTACGAATGAGAATGCATTCCTTGTCAATGGAGTGAATGCAACATCTCCGCGCGGTGGCGGTTTCGGATCGCTTGTGAATGTCAACTATGACACTGTTGAAGAAGTTCGTATTGTCGCATTGGGTGCGAAAGCGGAATACGGTAGTGCGACAGGTGTTGCGGTAGACGTTTTAACAAAATCTGGAAGCAATACCTATCACGGTGAAGCAAGTGTCTACAGTCAATTAGGAGACCCAGATGACAACTCACCGGATGCCGGTGATGATCTTGGCGAAGAATGGCTCAATCTGGATCCATCTACGAGTTTGATCGGCCGCACGGAAAGGGATCGCGAATTCAGTTTCACGGTAGGTGGACCAATCGCGAAGGATCGTGTGTGGTTTTTTGGTGGCGTAAATTTACTCGGCAAAGATACGAAAGAACCACTCTGGCCGGTTCTCCTCCAAAATAATGATCAGTATTACGATTTTAAAGTTTCTGCAGTACCCACAGAAAATCATGAAGCATGGTTTTCGTATCATTTCGAGAGAAATGACAACGAAGGTGCTACATGGGGAAATGCAGTTCCGTGGGATTCTTCACTCACGTATGGTGCAGACACAAAGAACGATACGATTTCAACTCAGTGGCAATGGCTCCCTAATGCCAAGAGTATCGTAACTGCAAAATATCTTGGTTTCTGGACCGCGGCTCATCCGTTTATTCCAGATAATGCACCAGACAACTCCGGATATATCAATTGGTGGAAGTGGAAAGAGTTTGGTGTAAATGGGCATTTCCCTTATATCGAATCCAACAACGCAGAGCGTCATACGATTCAAGCTGATATGACCCAGTATGTAGAAGATTTTCTGGGGCAGCAGGATATCAAATTCGGCGTTCAGTTCACCACAGGAAGTGGAAATGATTTAGGTGGATATTTTGGTGGCTATGCCAACTTTGCATATCCTTATCGATATACACAAAGCGTTCAGTACGCTGGCGAGTGGTACGGTGATACTGGAATGAAGTGGTTTGTGGATGAGACTCACACTCCGCCGTTTGAAACGGCTCGAAGTTTCAAACAAACCGGTTTCTTCATTGATGATCAGTGGAGCGTGAATTCACGTTTGACGTTGAACCTCGGTTTACGCTTTGACAACATGAACAACCAATATGGAACCGGCAAAGTATTTGTTCAACCCGACTCCATCCATTTTGATATTGATCAGTTAGAAGTCGCCAGAGACCGGCAGGGTACTGAAAATGTTTACGAATTCAATGATTGGTCACCTCGTATTGGTGCAGCATATGACGTAACTGGCGATGGTAAAACAGTGATTCGTGGGAATTACGGAAGGTACTACGCGCCTGTGGGTCTCGAAAACTTGCGGCGTTTAGGTCCTGACTTACCTTTACGCGATATTCGCAGATTGATTTACGAAATTCCATGGGATGTTGTGGATGTGGATCATGATGGATTTGTCGATCCAGATGAAGTAACCAACACCGCAAGACTGCTTACTGGATTTTCGCCTATCTCTGAAACATGGAGAACGTCGGATGCTTCCTGGGAAGCACAAGTGAATCCGGATGCAAAGAATCAGTATGTGGATCAATTCACTGTAGGCTTCGAACGTGAAATTCTGCCGGATATGTCTTTTGGGGTTACATACCTCCACAAAACTACAGGAAATATTCTTGTGAACATTCCGGTGGATCGCGCTTCCGGAGAGCCCTTTGCATATGAGCGCGTACCATATACAACGGCCAATGGGCAAAACGTCAATCTTTACAGCATTGTGCTAAGAGATTACAACGGAGATGGTGTTGTAGACGGTAGCGACGTTCAATTCATCTACGACAATGTAGATTACGAGGTCAGGAATCTGGAAGAAATGGACGGATTTAGCCCAAAGCGTACGTACGATGGGTTACAATTCGTAGTTTCCAAACGGTTTTCGACCAGAGCGCAGATGCTTGGATCCTTCCTGTACTCAACCTCTGATGGCATAGCGCATCGCGGAGATTTTCCATTCCAGGATATCAACATTCAAGGTCCGATGATCATTGATACCAACTTCTTCAGCAGCCTGAACGCTTCGATCAACAACCTTGAAGGTGTGCTTCCGTTTACACCAAAATACGAATTCAAATTTTCGGGTTCCTATTTAGTCCCGAAGATTGAAGCAGATTTTGGAATGCGTTTACGCTATCAATCAGGCCGACCGATATTATTCTTGGAGGATTTTCAAACTCTGCAGTCGTGGAACTTTGCAACTCCTCCGCCAGGAGCGGTAATATCTCCGGGCACGCCAATTCTGGTTGGTCAGGACCCTAATGATCCGAACTTTCTACCTTCATCAACGATTCTCGATCTCCGTTTTGCAAAATACTTCAACCTCGGGAGTCGGCAAAACATTCAGGTTGCACTGGATGTCTTTAACATTTTCAATACAGGTGTGGCCACAAATGCTGATTATTATTCCTCTCCAGGAACAGTAACAGCTTTGACAAGCCCTTCACGAAAGTTCAGATTAGGTTTGTCGTACCAGTTCTAAAGCTTAGATTTTTTCGGGCGGTCCATCGTGGGCCGCCCTCATTTCTTCGAATAGGGTAAGAGGATAACTATGCAAAAAGCACCTACGCGAGGACTGTTCCTCATCTCGCTGCTCAGCATAGTTGCGACCTCAATTCTTCTTTTGTTCAGTTGTCGAACCTCAAACGAGAACATCATTGCTGGATTACAAAAACTTAAAAAACCGAACGTTCTTCTGATCACGGTTGATACGACTCGCGCAGACCATCTTCCGGCATATGGTTACAAGAATATTCGCACCCCGAATTTGGATTCTTTAGCGAAAGCAAGGAATTCTGTTTCGGCAGTGCGCAACAACATCTCCACTTACACTTCCTGCGCATTGTTCCATATTTACTGGAACATATCCCACCTATCATGGAGTGCGGATTAACGGAAACACAGCTCTTTCATCAGAAAATCTTACTCTGGCTGAAGCATTTTCAGAAAACGGTTATCAAACTGGCGCATTTGTCGGCGCGTTTGTGCTGGATGGACGCTGGGGGCTCAATCAAGGATTCAGTCACTATGATGATCAATTCGATTTGAAAAAATTCAAGAAGCTCGATCTCGGTCTGGTTCAAAGACCTGGAAATGAAATCGCTGATGCTGCGTTAGCGTGGCTTGAAGAACAAAAGGATAAACCCTTTTTCGCATGGCTGCATTTTTATGACCCGCATACTCCATACTCACCACCAGATCGATTTCGGCCTTCTTCAAATAGCATGATTGGACTTTATGATGGTGAAATTGCTTTCATGGATGAACAGATTGGTCGATGCTTGGATTGGCTTGAAAAAAAAGGATTGCGTGAAAAAACAATCGTTGCAGTCATCGGCGATCACGGTGAGGGATTAGGTGATCACGGTGAAAAATCGCATGGATATTACATTTATGACTATGCAGTGCATGTTCCGTTTATTCTTTCAGCTCCAATTAAACAGGGACGGGATTGGAAATCCCTTCTCAGGTAAGAACAATCGATTTATATCCAACGTTGTTGCAGGCTTCCGGCATCGCAATTCCTAAAAATGTTCAAGGTAACATCGTTGTGGTCATTGATTCAAGATGGTGGGCGCAGTGAGGATCGCTTTTATGCATACAGCGAATCAATGGCGCCAAGCATTCAGTATGGATGGTCACCGCTTCTGAGTCTGCGTACTTCCAAATACAAATACATCGATGCACCACGTCCAGAATTTTACGATCTGAAAAGTGATCCATCGGAAAAAAGCGACATTCATCAACAACTCTCAAAGACTGCTGGCGATTACAACAAGTCTCTGAAGAAAGTTGTGGCAGAAACATCGGAAGGAGCTCCCGGTGCGAATGTGGCCAATCTTGATAGCGAAACGGTTGAACGTCTTGCAGCGCTTGGCTACATCGGCGCAGCTGTTTCTACAAAGCCGGACGGCGATTCTCACAATTTAATTGATCCAAAAGACAAGCTGGTTGTCCATGAGGCAATTCAGGAAGCAGGCGAGCTAAGCAACAACGATCAATACGAACAAGCTGCGGCTGTTTTGGAAAAAATTCTGAAGGAAGATCCCCAAAATCCACAAGCACGATTGCTTCTTGCTGGAAACTATGTGGAACTGAAGCGATTGGATGAAGCCTCTTCTCTGTTGCGCGACTTACTTGAGGAAGACCCTGTGAATGTTCGTGCCCTGGTGTGTCTTGCGAAGGTTCTTCAGGATGAAGGGAAGTCAGATGAAGTAATTCAGCTTTGCAAGAAAGCGATAGAAGTCGATGAACGGAATACGCAAGCGCTGGCGTTGATGGGACAAGCTTACATGGATATGGCGAATTTCAAAGATGCATTGCCTGCGTTGAAGAAAGCCGTGGAAATCCAGCCCAAGTTAACACAAAACCAATTGAATTACGTCGCATGCCTGATTGGATTAAGGCAATATGATGAAGCGCAAAAGAACTTAACCGCAATTCTTCTGGATCATCCTAAGTTTCCGTTAGCGCACTTTCATCTTGGATTGCTTTATGAAGAACAGGGGAAATTACAAGAGAGCTACAGTGAATACGAAAAGGAATTAGAACTGTATCCGGATTGTTTTATGGCACGTTTTAATCTTGGACGGCTTCAGCTTCGCCGCGGTGATCAAGAAGCATATATGGTACAGATGCGTGAAGTCGTTCGTACTGCTCCAAAGAATGCAATGGGCTACTTATTTCTCGCGCGCGGTTTATTGCAGCAAAATGCGGATACGAATGAAATTTTGAAATTAACAGATCAAGGATTATCGCTCGCAAGAAATCCTGCGCACAAAGCGATGGGTTATTTTTTGCTCGCTGATATTTATAACCGGAAAAAACAACCGCAACAGGTCAGAGAGGCTTTGGCCAGTGCAAACCAATATAAGGCACAGATAAGAAATTAACCACAGAGACACAAAGAGATTAAATAATATGAAAAAATGTTGCTGGCTCTTTCTTGTAGTTCTTGTGATTTCATTTTCTGATACACAAGCGGCTGAACAATTACTGAAGGCAGGTTGGAGCATCCGTTCTTCTTCCGAGGTTTCTGCTAAACCTGAAGAACTTTCAAAGCCTGTTTTTGACACTTCTGGATGGTGTGCGACAACTGTTCCTAATACTGTTCTGGCGGCCCTGGTTCGATGCGGTGTCTACCGAGATCCATACTTCGGCAAAAACCTGACGACTATTTCGTATGAACCGTTTCAAGTCTCCTGGTGGTATCGAAACAAATTTGATCTGGATCCGGCAACCAGATTGGAAAATGTCAGGCTGATTTTTGATGGCATTAATTACAGTGCAAATATTTTTCTGAATGGAAAAAAGATTGCTTCCGCAGATGAAGCTTCGGGAGCTTTCAAACGATTTGATTTTGATATTACTTCGGTTGTCCGCAGAAAAGGGAATGTACTTTCTGTTCAAGTCTTTCCTCCAAAGCCCGGAGATCTCACAATCGGATTTGTTGATTGGAATCCAGTACCCCCGGACAGAAATATGGGTTTGTTCCGCGAAGTGAAAGTGAAAAGCACAGGACTTGTTTCACTTGAGAATCTTTTTGTTGACAGTAAGCTTGAATCTTTAGACGAAGCACATCTAACAATCAACGGTGAGCTAGTCAATCACAGCAATCAAGCCGTTTCAGGAACGATATTCGGAGAAATCGAAGGAGGTATTCAATTCACACAGAATTACTCACTTGGACCGAAAGAGACCAAGGAATTCCGGATCCTTCCGTCAGAGTTTTCTGATTTGATTGTTAAAAATCCTCGTCTTTGGTGGCCTAACAATCTTGGTAGTCCTGAACTCTATTCGCTTTCAGTCACCGTACGGCATTTACAAAAAGCTTCTGATAAACAAAACCTTACCTTTGGCATTCGTGAATTTAAAGATTATCTGAATGAGCAAGGACACCGTGGTTACATTGTAAACGGCAAAAAGATTCTGATTCGCGGCGGCGGCTGGGTAGATGACTTGTTTCTGTATGAAGATGAAAAGAATCTGGAAGCACAGTTTCAATATGTAAAGCATTTGAATCTGAATACAGTTCGCCTTGAAGGAATTTGGGGCTCCAGTGAAAAACTTTATGAATTGGCAGATCGATACGGAATCATGCTGATGGTTGGCTTCAGCTGCCAATGGGAATGGAAAGGATATCTGGGAAAGGAAGTCGATGAAAAATTCGGCGGAATCATGTCTGAAGAGGACATGAAACTTGCGGTGGAATATTTAAGGCATCAGGTTTTGTGGCTGCGAGAGCATCCCAGTATTTTTGTGTGGGCGCTTGCGAGTGATATGTTGCCTAATCCTGAATTGGAAAAACGGTATCGTGCGTTGCTCGCACAAATCGATCCAGGTCGTCCAATCCTTAGTGCCACAAAAGGATATACAAGTGAAGTGAGTGGTCCGACTGCTGTGAAAATGTTGGGACCTTATGAATATGTGACGCCAAACTACTGGTATGTGGACACTGAAAATGGCGGCGCATACGGATTCAATACGGAAACAAGTCCTGGAGCGCAGCCACCTCCGATGGAAAGCATCGAAAAGCAATTTGCAAAAGAGCATCACTGGCCGATCAATGATGTGTGGAATTTCCATTCCGGCCGTAACGAATTCAAATCAATGGACTATTACATGAAGGCTTTTAACAAACGTTATGGCGCTGCTACAGATCTGGAAGATTTTGCAAAAAAAGCACAAGCACTAAATTACGAAGCTGTGCGTGCAATGTATGAAGCCTTTGGAACTCGAAAACCAGTTTCAACAGGCATTGTTATGTGGATGCTCAACGCAGCATGGCCCAAAATGTTCTGGCAGCTTTATGACTATTACTTAATGCCTGGCGGATCATTCTATGGAGCACGAAAAGCGAATCAGCCGCTCAATATTTCTTTTGATTACGGAAAGCGTTCAATCTTTATTGTGAATGATACCTATCAATCTCATTCTTCGTTGAATGCCGAGATTAAGTTGCTCTCTTTTGAATCGAAAGAATTGCTTTCGCAGAATCTAAAAACGTCAATCGGGGAATACGAATCTAAGCAAATTCTGGAACTTCCTTCCGGGCAAAACACATCACCAATTCAGTTTCTAAGTCTGAAATTGAAAGATGCTGATGGCAAAGTTGTTGCTGACAACTTTTATTGGCTTTCGTCAAAACCGGATGTTCTTGATTTTGAAAAAACCGATTGGTATTACACGCCCATCAAGGAGCACGCTGACTTCACTTCATTTTCTAAATTAGAGCCAGTGAAGGTCTCAGTAGAACAAAAGTGGGATGACAACGGAGTCAGTGTAACGTTAAAAAATCCCACACAGAAGGTTGCGTTTTTCATTGAACTAAAAGTGATAGGAGATAAAACCGGCCGTACAATTCTTCCGGTGCTTTGGGATGACAATTATGTTTCGCTTCTTCCAGGTGAAACGAAACAACTTTCCGCCCGTTTCTCTCTGGAAAACTTAAACGGAGAAAAACCAACCCTGATGTATTCAGGCTGGAACGTGAAATGATGTTCGTAAGGGACCGCAGGCGTCTCGCCTGCATTGGGGACCGCGGACGTCCCGTCCGCTACAAAAGGAGCACATCGTGGTTAGAAACAACGCAGTCGTAGCCCTTGTCTTTTTTATCTTCTTCGTGATCTCGTTGCTCACTAACATCATCGGACCGCTTGTGCCGAATATCATTGATGCATTCAAACTCAGCCTTGTACTTGCCGGGTTTTTACCATTTGCGTTTTTCATTGCCTATGGTCCGATGTCAATTCCCGCCGGAATTTTACTGGAAAAATTTACTGAAAAGCCGATTCTGATTGCTTCTTTTGTCATTGCTCTTGTTGCGTCTTTATTTTTTGCGATGAGGCCAGTGTTTCATGTGGCTCTTGTTTCCTTTTTTTCAATTGGTATTGGAATGGCCATGCTTCAAGTTGCAATTAATCCATTATTAAGGACGGCGGGCGGGGAAGAACATTTCGCATTTTTTTCAGTGCTTGGACAATTGGTTTTTGGACTTGCGTCCTACATAAGTCCAAAGATTTATTCGTACCTCGTTACGAATCTAAAACAGCCTCCGGGAGCTGATGGCTGGCTAATTGCCACTCTCCGCGATCTTGTTCCACCGGATCTCCCATGGGTATCGCTTTACTGGGTCTTCGCCGCAGTTTGTTTGTTCATGGTTATGATGCTCGCATTGTATCGATTGCCGAAAGTTGAATTAAAGGAAGATGAAAAAACAGGAGCGAAAGAAACGTACCTGCAACTCTTCAAGAATCGTACAGTGATCCTATTTTTCATCGGAATTTTTGCCTATGTCGGAACGGAACAAGGGATAGCAAATTGGATTTCGGAATTTTTGAGAAGATATCACGGTATGCGTCCGGAAGTAGATGGAGCTCAGGCGGTTTCATGGTTTTGGGGATTGATGACAATTGGATGCGCAGTAGGCTTGGTGCTTTTGAAGCTTTTTGATAGCAGGTCGGTATTGATCGGTTCTGGAGTGCTTTCGATCGCAATGCTCAGTGTAGCGCTTTTTGGACCGGCAAATGTTTCGAAAATTGCATTCGCTAGCGTTGGATTTTGTGTTTCCGTAATGTGGTCGATCATTTTTTCGCTTGCGCTCAACTCGCTCGACCGGCACCATGGTTCGTTTTCTGGAATATTGTGTACGGGAATTGTAGGCGGTGCGATTGTTCCACTCGTAATCGGGTGGCTTGGAGACATGATTGGATTGCGTTACGGCATGATTTTCTTATATCTGACCCTTGGATACATTTTGAGCATTGGATTCTGGGCACGCCCTCTGATTACAAATGCAACGATTCGAAAAAAATCTCAACCAGAAACTGCAAGAGCATGAAAGAAGTCGCACTAATCGCCGTTGATCTTGGAGGAACAAACCTTCGGATTGGTAAAGTACAAAAGGACTCAGTGACCGAGCGATGTTCACGTCCGGTACCTGCAACTGATAACGATCAGGTTGTAGTCAAGGAACTAATCGATGCGATTCATACTGTTTTTGATGACACAATTTCCGGGATCGGAATTGGAGTTCCAAGTGTTGTCGATGTAAATCATGGAATCGTTTATTCGGTGCAAAATATTCCCTCTTGGAAGGAAGTTCATTTGCGAGAAATTCTTGAAAGTACGTTCCAGGTATCAGTTCATGTGAACAACGATGCGAATTGTTTTGCATTGGGCGAGTGTCATTACGGTAAAGGACGCGGTTTTCGAAACGTTGTGGGGATTACCATCGGAACTGGATTGGGAGCGGGAATTATTATCGACCGCCGTTTGTACAGCGGAACCAACTGCGGGGCAGGAGAAATTGGAACCATCCCATATAAAGAACGTACGATCGAGAATTATTGCAGTGGAGAATTCTTTACACGATTCTATGGGATGAGTGGCGAAGCCGTATTCGAACGTGCTGCTGCAGGTGATTCGGATGCGATTCATGCATTTGAAAAGTTTGGAATTGAAATGGCACATGTTATGTTAATCGCCTTATATGCATATGATCCTGAAATCATAATCCTTGGAGGATCCATCAGCCGCGCTTTTGAATTTTTCAAAAAAAGCATGATGGAGAAATTAACTTCGACTTTCGCATTTCAACATGTCTTAAAGCGTCTTGTTATAGAAAAATCTGAATTGCCTGACATCGCATTGTTGGGTGCCGCGGCTCTACACCTTGATGCAATGGAGAAAAAAATAGCATGAGCCTTCATTCTGAAATTCACGAACAACCTGGTTGTTTGGAAGGGCTGCTTCGTACACAAAGGCGTGCGGCTGAAGAAATTGCGTCAGCAATTCAAAAGAAGGACATCCGATTTGTTTTCATAGCCGCAAGGGGGACATCAGAAACGGCGGGACGATATGCGAATTATTTATGGGGTGCGGAAAATCAACTCCCTGTTGCATTTGCTGCTCCATCTTTGTTTACCTATTACAATCAGCCGCCACAACTCCGTTCTGCTTTAGTTGTCGGAATTTCACAGTCTGGTCGCTCTCCGGATATTGTGAGCGTAATTACAGAAGGAAAGAGACAGGGTTGTTTAACTCTTGCAATTACAAACGAAGTCAATTCGCCGCTTGCAAACGAGGCCGATTTTGTATTCGATATCGGCGCTGGCGACGAAAATGCAGTTGCTGCGACAAAAACATACAGCACGGAATTGATGGCAATCGCAATGCTGTCATCAGCGTTGAAACATGATGGGGCCAGATGGAAGGAATTAGATAAGGTTCCAGAGTGGATTCAAATTGCGCTTCAACAAGACAACGAAGTCAATGTAAAAGCTCAACATTATCGATCCCTTTCTGATTGCGTTGTACTCGGACGCGGATATAACTATCCAACTGCATATGAGTGGGGCCTGAAACTCAAGGAGCTTGCATACATTAAGGCGGCTTCGTTTTCATCTGCCGACTTTATGCATGGTCCAATCGCGATGGTCGATGGCAGCTTTCCTATCTTTGCAGTTGTCACTGAAGGTGCTGTTGCCAAATCTGTAATCGATGTGCTTCGCGAATTGCGCTTTGGGCGATCAGCAGAATTGCTTGTGATCTCAGATTTGAATGAAGCACAAAATCTGGCACATACTTCGCTGACTCTTCCAAATGGAATTCCAGAATGGCTGAATCCCTTAGTTTCAATTGTGCCTGCTCAATTATTTTGTTATCACCTTGCTCGTGTAAAAGGTTACGATACGGAATCCCCTCGCGGAATCCACAAAGTCACCGAAACCAGATAAGGGACCGCAGACGTCCCGTCTGCTGGAGAAGGAAAATGGCTATCGGAATTGGAATGAATAAAAGAATGAGTGTTATCGCCAAATCTTTTCTAGTAATAGTTTTACTTGGCGTCGTATCGTGCGGCGCACATAAATTTCCGATCCCAGCGGCAACAATGCAAAAGCCTCCGGGTGGGTTGAACGTAGAGCAGGTTCCACTGTTTGTTTCATTTGGTACGGATGACAATCCTTACTCTGGGCTAGAAGGATCCGGTGGCAGTGGTGGAATGCATTTTCTTACTGAACTGTTTTCTTCGCGAGCGAATCCAGCAGGGACAGGCGACCTTCGCAATTTTGACGGCCAACAACCACATTATTCATTTTATGTGAATACGATTTACATAACTCCAGATGGACAGGAAGATCCTTCATTCGTAAAACAATCCTGGAAAGAAGCGTTGGATCGCGGACACGAAATAGGCATTCATACTCATTCTCATCCGCATGGGCGTGAATTCAGCGTGGGCGAATGGGAAAAAGAAATGCAGCTTTGCATGGATTATTTAACGCGGCCAGATGGGCTTGGCATTCAAAGCGGTCAGTTCCCTGGTTTTCGTACACCGTTTCTTGAGTATGGCGATCGCACATTCAAAGCTGCGAGAAATAAGGGATTTCTTTACGATTGCAGTATCGAAGAAGGATTTCAGCATGATCAGGATGGTCGGAATTTTCTTTGGCCTTATCTGTTGAATCACGGCAGTCCAGGTAATCAAGCAACGTATAAGACACAGGGTTTGCCTCGCGTGCGCGAACATCCTGGATTATGGGAGCTGCCGGTGTATGCATTCATTGTGCCGCCCGATGATCAATGTGAAGCCTACGGTGTTGCGGCTGGTTTACGTAATCGTTTGAAGCAGAAAGTGAAGTACTTTGAAGCGGATCAGGGCAAAGTGACAGGAATGGATTGGAATCTATGGTTTGAATACGGCATGACGAAAGCAGAGGTTCTTGCAACGTTGAAGTATACGCTGGATTTGCGTTTGCAAGGGAACAGATGTCCATTAACAGTGGGTTTGCATAGCGCCATTTATGCGGATAGCAGCCCGGAACAACCACCCGGCGCTAATGTTCGAGAACGCCGCGAGGCGATTCAGGAATTTTTTGATTACGCGCTTTCAAAACCGGAAGTGCGAGTGGTCAGCGCGAAAGAATTATTGGCATGGATCCAATCACCCGTTCCACTAACAGCAGCTACGTACTATAGTAATAGTACTACGCGACGAGGATTAGGGGCTGGTTTTCGTTGTTCTATTTATGGTCCGCGATACGATCCAGGTCCTGCATATTGGGCACGTGTAGGCCGTGAAATGGCAGCAAAGTTTCCAGGCGCAACTCCGGAAGCAATTTGGATCGTAGGAAAAAAGACCGATCGAGGAGTCGAATTACCTTTCAGCATCGACGATGTCGGTGATCCATTAATAACAGGTAAGGATGTTGATGATAGAACTGAAAAGGCATTGACTCTGTTTGACACGATGAATTTTCGTATCTGGCTTCAGGTTGAGCCAAGATTTGCATCAGTGGACAAATTGCTTCACCTTATCCTGAAAAAATATGGACATCATCGTTCGGTGGTTGGGGTTGGGATTGATGTGGAGTGGTACAAATCTTTAGATCCGGATCAAGGCGAACCTGTGAGTGACGCTCTTGCAAGTCAGTGGCTTTCTATCGCTCGATCATACAATCCTGAATACAGGTTATTCCTCAAGCATTGGTTGATTGAAAAGATGCCGCCCACTTTGCGCGACGGATTATTGTTCGTAGATGATAGTCAGATATTGCCTTCCATGGATGCGATGATCGATGAATTTGCTGTGTGGGCCAAAGCATTTGCACCAGCGCCTGTTGCATATCAAATTGGATATCCTTCGGATCGGCCATGGTGGATTCAGTTAAAAGATCCACCAAAAGAAATCGGTGAACGGATTCTAAAAGTCGCTCCTAACACTGAAGGAATTTACTGGGTAGATTTTTCGGTATTGGAAGTTTTCCCGCCAGACTCGTAACCCGTATATTTATTACGACTTCTTCTTTGGCGGATTTTCATCGGAAAAAAGTATATTAATCACAAGTATAATTCCTCCCAATGCAGCCGCAACAAAGAAGAGGATTGCAAAACCAGGATAGCCAAGAATTCTAAAGGAAGTTTCGACTCTCATTAACATTGAAGCCCCAACGATCAAGGCTGCGAGAATCAGTCCAACAGTAATTCTGTTTGCTACTTTCTGAAAGCCCGCCATCAATTGAGCTTCATCTAATGCATCGACTTCCACCCGTATTTTATTTTCTGCTATTGAATCCATTATTTTGTTCAGCCGTGAAGGAAGGCGTTCAATAAATTCCTTACTTTCAATGAAAGTTGCAAGAACATTAGAAGGTGTCATGCTTTTTGTCATTCGTTGTCTTAGGATTTCTGATGCATGTTTGCGAATTGCTGCATTTGGATCAAAATCAGGATCGAGTACTTTTGCAACATGATCAAGATTCAACAGAGTTTTTCCTAGCATTGTTACTTCAGAAGGAATTCTGATCCCACAGTCTCCCGAGATCCGCGCGACTTCCATCACAAGCCTACCTACTTCAATTTGTTGAAGCCGGGCAGTTTGATTTTCTCCGATGATGTCGGCAATCCTTCTTTGAAATTGCAGTGAGTCGAAATTCTCTCGAGTTTCTCCAATTTTGTTTGCAATTGCAGTTGCTTCTTCGCTTCGGCCATTACTGATCGCCAGCAGCAGGCCTAATAAATTTTCCTGCATACGCGGTGAGATTACCGCCACCATTCCTAAATCGATTAATGCAATCCTTGCATCCTCTGTAAGAAACACATTTCCTGGATGTGGATCAGCATGAAAAAAACCATCCACTAAGACTTGATGAAGATAGGCTTTAAATAATTCATCAACAAGGTCCTTGCCATGGAGTTCAGTATGAGCGAGTGGCCCGAGCGCAGTAATTTTTTTCCCCTGGACATAATCCATCGTAAGAACCGTCGAAGTTGTATAACTTTCAATCGGGCTGGGGATAAATATTTTCTGAAATTCTTTGAGGTTTGTTCTGAGGATTTCCATATTCCGTGCTTCTTGCAAGTAATCAAGTTCTCGCAGTAGAGCTTTTCGAAATTGATCAAGAACATTTGAAGGTTCGAAATGTTTTCCAAATTCTGTGTTCTTCTGCAGAAAGGCTGCAATTTCCTCCAAAGCTTCAAGATCTCCTGCGATAATTTTTCGAATTCCAGGACGTTGGACTTTTACCGCAACAAGACGCCCGTCTCTTAATGCGGCACGATGAACTTGTCCGAGGGATGCTGCAGCAATTGGTTCTGCCTCAAAAAATTGAAACGCTTTAGACAACCTCAGGCCAATTTCTGATGAAACGATTTGTTCAACTTCGGCAAAGGGGAAAGGCTCTACATCATCCTGTAAGCGGCTAAGCCCTTCCAGATAAGGCTTTGGCAAAAGATCAGCACGTGTCGATAACAATTGTCCAAGCTTGACAAAAGTCGGACCCATTTTTTCAAGATCTTTTGCAAGATTTTCTGGAGACGATTTCGTTTCTTGCTGATCTTCACCATCCTGTAAAATGTCTTCAAGGTCGGCACTTTTAAAGAGATCGGAGCGACCATATTTCAGAAAAAGCAAAACTATATCTTTGTAACGTTTTAGAACTGTCGGTTTTAAGAAAGTTGGCATTGCACAGATCCCCCTCATATACGGATGACTAAATATAGGCTCAGGACGGATTGAATGCGATTCCGAGGGGAGATTTACTAGATGGTGCGAGTGAATGAAAATACAACCGCATCATGAGGTTTTCCATGAAGCAGCAAACGATTTTTCAAAATCCCTTCTTTTACTGCGCCAGCATTTTCAGCAGTGCGAAGGCTTGCAGAATTTTGGGAAGATATAATCAGTTCCAACCTGATTAAATTTGTATTTTGAAATGCCCAGTCAACTAATTCCCGAATAGCACTTCTGGCGACTCCCTGGCCAGTGGCTGAAGTGCGAACCCAATATCCAAGATTTGCGCGGCGATTTTCGCCATCAATTTGATTTAAACCACATCCACCCAATAGTCGGCCATCCTCGCGTTGAATTACAAACTCAAATTGCCTTCTTGCACCAAACGCCGATATTTGGTCGTTTACCCATTTCCATAAATCATTGATAGATAAAGTGGGATGACACCAGGCCATGAATGGGTAAACCTCTTTTACAGATTCGATCGCTGCCTCATAAAGAGCTGGAGCATCATCAAGTCTGTATGGACGAATCGAAATGGGCATCATGAAATCTTACCTTGAAGACACAAAAGAACGGAGATCATCAAAGGTATTTACCATTACATGACCGGACGAATTTGAAATCACGCCTTCGCGTAAGACCTGAATAGTCTTCAATTCAGCATCACGCGCTGCATTGAGTTCATCTTCAACATCACTCAAAAAAAGAATCTTTGCAGGAGTGACTGCCAATTGTTCCGATATGCTGGCGTACGCAGCCTTGTTCTTTTTCGTTCCAATTGTCGTGTCGAAATAGGCAGATATTAAAGACGTAAGGTCTCCTGCTTCGGAATATTGAAACAACAACTTTTGTGCTTGCACAGATCCTGAACTAAAGATGCAAACTCTAATCTGCTCATCGTTCCATTTGCGAAAATTTGGTGGAACATCGGGATAAACATGTCCTTGAATTGATCCTGATTCAAATGCTTCTTTCCAGATCTTTCCCTGAATCGATTTTAATACTGGATCTTTGCGGTCTTCCAAAATCCAGGATCGTAATGTATGGATGAAATCCTCAGCTCCAGTTTCCTGATTCTGAGTGAGAAAGGAATTAATTTCACCAGAAATAACTCCGCTTTTCCAATGCTTTTTGATAAAACTCTCCATTTGTTCGTAGGAAAGTGGAAACAAAACATCATGAACAAAAGACAGCGAGCTCGTAGTTCCTTCAATGTCGCACAGAATGACTGAGGGTTTCACACTCTTGCTGGTAAAGGAACGATTTGTTCATAGCGTGGATAACGAGATGCAATGTCTGATCCGGTAAATTTCGCTACCCATCCTTCAGGCGTATTGAAAGTGCGAATGCATTTCAGAAGAGGAGTTGGGCCCATATCAAACCAATGTGTAGTTCCTGCTGGAATGTTTACGAAATCACCTTTTTCACAGAGCAAACAAAATACTTTTCCGTCTTTGTGAATGTAGAAGATACCGCTGCCATCTACAAAAAAGCGCGCCTCATCTTCATCATGCATATGCTCATCCAGGAATTTCTTTCGCAGTTCGGGATGATTGGGCATTTGTGAGTTTACAGCGATCACATCTGCGGTAGAGACTCCGATCTCTGCCATGATCCGATCCAGCGAACCTTCGTAGGCTTTTAAAATTTGTTCCTGCGTGGCGTCACCTGAAACAGGTTGATCGACTTTCCAGAGTTCAAATCGGATTCCAGAAGTTTTCATTACATCAGCGATTTTTTCATGATCCTTGAATTCATCGTACATCTGTGGATCTTTTTCAGAATAGACGCGCAGTAAACTCATTGGTATTTCCTCCAATGTTTCTATTTTACTCTTCTGTGCTCACATTCGAGCAAGAACTCAAGAGCCTCCAGGTGTCTCCTTGCTTCACGTATCGATTTTCCCCAGGTATACAAACCATGGGCTGCAATCAAGAAACCATGAGGCTCAGGCTCATCATGAACAAGATCTGCAATTTTTTCCGACAACGCAACCATGTCCTGGGAATTTGGGAGGACCCGGAGTGTTTCAGTGTGCTCGTGTGTGTAAACACCATCAAGCGCTTTCAACATTTCATAGTTTTGTATCAGCAGTCTTCCTTCATTGAGTCCTTTCATTGAAAGCACATTTGAGAAGACCGAATGCGTATGCAAAACACAATTGATATCCGGAAGCTCTTTGTAGAGAGTCGCATGCAGCAGCGTTTCGGCTGAGGGACGGGCTTCACCGGATTTTCGATAATGGCCCTGTAGATCCAGCTCTACGAAATCATCTGCTTGAAGAGCACCTTTATCTTTTCCCGATGCAGTGATGATGAAATGCTGTGGATCGATCCGTGCCGAAAAATTTCCACTGGTAGCAAGTGTCCAGCCTCTCCGATAAAAATCGTGGCTCAGTGAAACTAGCTCGGGCCTCAGTTCAGAGCTCATGCACTCATCGTAGCATCACTTACGGCTTCTTATATATGGTGCCCGATTTCATTACGAACTGAACGTTTTCAAGCGTCTTTACATCTTCGAGAGGATTCCCTTTTACGGCTATAACGTCAGCCCGCAATCCGGCTTCGAGCGAACCCCTGTCTTTAACACCGAGCAGATCGGCAGCGTGAATTGTAGCTGATTGAATCGCTTGAAGTGGAGTCATTCCATATTTAACAAGGCTTGAGAATTCTTTGGCATTTTCCCCATGTGAGATCTGGCCGGTGTCGCTGCCAAATGCAATCTTAACTCCGCGTTTGATTGAATTTCGCAAACTCTTTTCATATTCAGGCATTTCTTTTTCAAGCAATGCTTTCATCTCAGGCTTTAATTTGCTGAAATCCATTCCGTCAACTGTATACATCGTTGGAACCAGGTAGGTTCCTTTTTTTATCATGCTGTTGATGATTTCATCATTCATCAAGGAGACGTGTTCGATTGAATCAGCGCCGGCATTCACTGCATTAGAAATGCTTTCAGTTTCCCAGACATGAACCGCAAGCTTGACTCCGCTTCTGTGCGCGGCATCCGCCATAATCCGTAATTCATCTTCATTGAATTGTTTTTGATCCGCACAAGTTTTGATGACCTTTGCTCCATATTTAATTTGATAACGCACAGCTTCAACGATTTCCTCAGGTGAATCGGCAACTCCTTCTTCAGGGCCCGCATCTTTTACATCTGGATTTACAACTGTTTGATCGCAATGTCCTCCGGTGATTGCAATGATGTAACCGGATGGAAATATATCAGGACCTTCAGTGATTCCTTTTTCTATTGCTCGCATTAAAGTAATGTCAGAATAACAACACGCCCCAAGATCGCGGACAGTTGTGAATCCCGCCATCAATGTGATTTTTGCGAACTTCGCACCCAATAACGCTCTACCTGACGTAGCGGCTCCTGGGTGTTTTCCAAGATCAAGACGAAAATCGGCCGAATCATAAGTAAGATGCGTATGCATGTCGATCAATCCTGGAAGCAAAGTGACATCACCAAGATCAATCGTATTTGCTTGAGCCGGCAGATTGTTCGAATTGACCGATGTAATCTTGCCAGCTTCAATCACAAGTACAGCATCATTGATGATGTTGCCCGACTTTACATCGAGCATACGCTTGGCGCGAAGGATTGTAACTTGCGGATCTTCAGCAAATAAAAAAGCTGTAAAAAAGATCAACAGTAGAGCAGTCAGGATTTTATTCATCCAAGCAATTTGTAACGCTGGCATCTTGCCGGCTCTTAAACCACGAAGTTCACGAAGAGGCACGAAGAAGCTTACCACTAAAAAATAAACTTCGTGATGCCGTGAGCTTCGTGGTTCAATTCTTAGTGCAGGCGAGACGGCTGCGGTCCCTGATGCGACCAGACATCCGCGTTCGCTTTATGCTACTTCAGTGCAGAGGCGATGTCGCGTTCAGCCAAATCGTGCAGCTCCGGTGGCGCACCATAATAGATTTCAACGGTTTCGCCTTTTGTGTTGAATAAATAGAGCGTCGGAACCGCGCTGATGTCCCCGAATGATCGCGCGACATCCGCTGATCCCATTGTCCAGCGCAGTGGAAGGTTGAGTTTTTCCGCGACTTTCTTAACTTCTGGTTCATCAGACTCAATTGCGACTGCAACAATTTCCAGCTTATCGCCATATTGTTTCTTTAGCTGACCTAGCCAGCTTAATGTACTACGGCAAGGCGGGCACCAGGTTGCCCAAAATTCCACCAGGACAACTTTCCCTTTCAGATCTTCTGCGCGGATCGGTTTGCCAGAGAAATCATTCAATGTGAAAGCCGGAAGCGTCTTAATTTCGGCAGTTTCAGTTGATTCAGTCTGCTGGCGTAGCGTTTCTTTTTCTCCGGCAAGAACACGTTCGAGCATTGTTGTGAGATCTTTTCTGAAACGCTCATGACTATTGACGTCTTTCCATGGCGTATAGCGTCCGTCGCCGCTTCCTTCTCCTTTTCCGTAGAAGCCGAAGTCTTTGGGCTTTGCAACTAAGATGTCATCAACAAAAATTGCGGGATATCGTGTTACTCCAAATCGTTTTGCAAGCTCGGAGTTTCCATAATTTTCAGTGACAAGATTGACCTTTCCTTTGAAACTTTGAATGACGCTTTGTGTCAGCAAACCTGCTGGATCGGAAACATTTCAAGTGTATGGCCAACGTACAAGAGTTACTGTAATTTCAGGTTTCGGAGGAAGCAGTTTTCTTTTTACCTGGCTCAAGTGCAGTGAAATAATGCGGGAGAACATCAGTAAAAATTACGTTTGCAGTTTCGCCGCCTTTTGTATTTGGAGTTGTATCAGCCGCTTCAGTTAAAGCCATTTCAAGAAAAAGCTGTGCGATGCTGTTGTCTTCCGCAGTTTTGTCTAAGCGTGTTTCAATTTCACTCGCTTGTTTAGCCGCTTCTTCAGCGCTGATTGTTTTGCCGGCTCCGGTGATCGGTGATAAGCGTCTGCGCGCATCAAGATAACGATAAAAAGCACCATCCTTCATATTTGCGGCAATCAATTCATGGGCTTGTTTGATCATGGCACTTGAACGGATAAAAATCGGATGATGTTCCATTGATGCCGGTGGTTTGTATAGCGATAGTAAAAGGTTTTCAAACTGGTCGATCTCATCTGAGAGTTGATCGGGAGTGCGCGATTTCGAGTGCTTTGCATCTTTTAGTTCAGCGCAGAAGCGCGCAAAATCCAGTTGTCCTTGTGCAACTCCCAAATAAAAGAGGCCTGAATCCGGATCTGTATCGCGACCGTAATCAAGGCTTGAGTCGTAATAGACTTTGATTTCCGAATAAGACGCTTCTGCGATCGCACGCGTGGCATCCGATAAACCGTCAAAGTTGGGTTTTTCTTTGCCGCTTAAAACAGGAGCAAGTGTCAAACCGATCTTTTTCCATTCCTCTTCAAATGCAGGAAGTTCTTTCCTGGTTTTTGTGGGAAGAGTTGCCATGTATTTAATTGCGGAGAGATTCCCGCGTATAACGGCGAGTACATGAAGGGCATAGAATCGTTTTCCTTCCGCGAGAGCTTGCTCGGCTTTCACCAATAAAGGTTCTGATGATTCGCGTATGTATTTTGAGGTTTCATCTGTCGCTGTGTTTGTACGGATAAACTCTTTCCAGGATTTAATATCTTTTGATAAGACGTCATCCGTAGTTGCGGCGTTGCTTGTTGTGGCAATCAGTACAAGGAACAGGAAGGCAAATTTGCGGCAAAGTTTCATAGTTCTCATGTTAGCTTGAATTTGCGAGACTAAACGGATACGGTAGGACTGTCAAGCCATAGACCACAACAGGCGAATAAATAGGAACGAACGGATCTTTTTGTATCGTTAAGGAGGATAGGAATGTCCCGGAAAACTGGCGCTTTTCTCACCACATTTCTGTTTCTGTTGACTGCACATTTGTGTGCTTCTGTAAAACATCCGCTCGATGCTTTAACGGCAGCTGAAATTACAAAAACTACTGCAATTCTTCAGTCTGCGGGTCATGCAGACAAGGAAACACTTTTTGCTTCAATAAAACTTGAGGAGCCGGAAAAGTCGGTTGTGCTTGCCTGGAAAACAGGGAAGTCGATTCCAAGAGCAGCCGCTGCAATTTTACGGAGAAATGCAAAAACATATGAAGCAGTCGTCGATCTTATTAGTGGTTCAGTCGTATCGCATAAGGAAATTCCCGGAGCACAACCTTTTTTAACAATGTCTGAGATTTTGGCTGCAATCGAGTTGGTGGTTTCTGATCCCTTGATACAGGAAGGCCTGAAAAAACGGGGGATTACTGATTTTACGAAAGTCTTTTGCGCGCCTCGTACCATAGGAAATTTCGGAAATGATATTGAGAAAACAAAGCGGCTGAGTAAGGTGGATTGTTTTGATGTTCGTAACGTCAAAAGCGATGTGTTTGCAAATCCGATCGAAGGACTATTCGCCACAGTTGATCTTGATCAAAAAAAGGTTCTTGAAGTAACCGACATGGGAGTTGTTCCGATACCTGGCGGAAATTCCGAATTAGATCCAGCCTCAACGGGTGTTCAAAAAAATGTGAAACCAGTTATTCAATCTTCGCCAGAGGGAAGCAATATCAATTTGGATGGGTCATTTGTTCAATGGCAGAAATGGTCTTTTCACATCCGTTGGGACATCCGGGCGGGTGTCATCATCTCCATGGCAAGTTTCAACGAAAAGGATCAACCACGTTCTGTACTTTATCAAGGATATTTATCCGAGATTTTTGTGCCGTATCAGGATCCAACGAAAGGGTGGTTTTACAGAAATTATATGGATGAAGGAGATTTTGGTTTTGGAACGATGGCATCACCTCTGGTTCCCGGAGCGGATTGTCCTGCCTCTGCGACGTTTCTTTCGCCAGTAATGTCAAATGTTTCAGGAGGTGTAGATACTCTGGAGAATCGCGTTTGTGTTTTTGAACGATCAACGGGTGAACCGGTGTGGCGCCACTACGATCTGATCACACAAGCATTGGAGAGCCGTCCCGCAACAGAAGTGGTTGTTCGATACATCGCAACTGTTGGCAACTATGACTATGTACTCGATTGGATCTTTGATCAAAAAGGAAATATTACATACAAAGCTGGAGCTACTGGAATCGATGCAGTAAAAGGTGTAAAAGCGCAAAAGCTCAGCGATGAGACTGCAGAAAGAGATACCGCGTGGGGTCCACTTATTTCCGCCGGAAGAGCCGGTATCAATCACGATCACTTTTTGTCGCTGCGTTTGGATCTGGATATTGATGGACAACAAAATACTTTTATGCGCAATCCTTTGGTGGTTGAAAAACTTCGTGAAGGACCGCGTCCCAGCCTGTGGCGTGTCAAAGAGGAAGTTGCAAAAACTGAATCAGAAGCGAAGCTCAAACTCAGTTACGAAAATCCTGCAATGTGGCATGTGATGAACCATCAAAAAACAAATGCATTGGGATATCCTGTTTCTTACATGATTCACTCCGAAGGAAATGCTCTTCCTTTAGTGGATGTAAACGAACTTCCACTAAGCCGTGCAGTGTTCGCAAATTACCATCTGTGGGTTACGCCTTACACAAATGAAGAACGTTATGCCGCAGGAGATTATCCGAACCAATCCATGCCTGGGGAAGGTCTTCCAAAATGGACTTCAAGCAATCGGAACATTGAAAATACGGACATTGTTCTTTGGTACACAATGGGCTTCCATCATGTACCCTCAGCTGAAGACTGGCCTGTTTATAATCTGGGATGGCATTCGATTACACTTCGCCCGTTTAATTTTTTCGATCGCAATCCAGCATTGGATGCTCCGCCTACGATACAAAAGTGACTGCTGGCTCTTATGCTGAATGGATTTGTTTTGAGCGGCGGGGGCTGGCATAAATGCGTTGCACGAACTACATTCAAATGAATTGAACTTGGAGGAAAATTAGAATGGCTATAGCTAAAGTGACTGAGATTATCTCTTCATCTGCAAAGAGTTTTGAAGATGCGGTAAATCAAGGAGTTAAACGAGCAGATAAGACTCTTGCGAATGTAACGGGAGCCTGGATTAAAGATCAAAAGGTTGTAGTCCAAAAAGGAAAGATCACAGAATACCGTGTTTTCTTGCGCGTATCCTTTATCCTGAAGGACTAATGTCCCGTTCCGCATTACCAGCCGTAAGGGAGTTCTATGCTACGGAGTAGTACTATAATCGATAGTACTACTCGTCGGCTTTAGCAGGACTATAATATTCTGGAACAAAAGTCTGCTGAGTCATCGGGGGGCGCACATATCCACCCATCCCCCGTTTACTGCGAGGTGGCAGTTCAATCTTGTCGCGTTTCATATCCTTATAAGGAATCGTGTTTAACAAGTGACGGATCAAATTCAAACGAGCAATCCGTTTGTTGTCAGCATTGACCACATACCAAGGGGCTTCTTTAATATCCGTATAAGAAAACATCTCGTCTTTTGCTTTCGAGTACTCCACCCAGCGTGTCAACGACTCTAAATCCATGGGGCTTAACTTCCAATGTTTTGTAGGATCATTCAATCGTTGGGCAAATCTTTTTTCCTGCTCTTTATCGTTGACTGAAAACCAGTACTTAATCAGAATAATTCCTGATCGAATCAGCATCCGTTCAAACTGCGGGCATGAATGTAAGAATTCCGTATGCTCCGCATCTGTACAGAAGCCCATTACCCGCTCGACTCCGGCGCGGTTATACCAGCTCCTATCGAGGAGAACCATTTCACCGGCAGCTGGGAGATGTGCGGCGTATCGTTGAAAATACCATTGAGTCTTTTCCCGTTCGGTGGGTGCAGGGAGCGCAACCACTTTGCAGATGCGTGGATTCATTGTTTCCGTGATCCGCTTGATCGCTCCTCCTTTTCCTGCGGCGTCGCGTCCCTCGAAAATGACAACTACCTTTAGACCTTTGTACTTTACCCATTCCTGAAGCTTCACAAGTTCAACGTGCAATTTTGCAAGTTCTTTATCACATTCCTTTTTGCTGAGCTCTCGTCTTTTCTTTGAATCCTCAGGCAACGAGACCTCGTTTGCATCTTGACTATTTTTTCCTTTATCCTTTTTCCCTTTTTTTGGCATGAATGACTCCCTATATTTGGTGGCGATATTTAGATCCCGATGAGGATAATATCATACGTAGAGGAAGAGGGAAAATTGAGGGAAGTATGCCTGTCCTGGCATTATTCCTCGTCGGTAGAAATGCACCCTAGAAAGGTGTTATGATGCTGCCTATATTATTAGACATCATTCCATTTTCTGTGGCAGTAATCACTTTCATTCTGATTTAGGGGTAGATCATGAAAAAGCTGGCATTGCTGTTCCTAGTTTCGGTTTTGTTCGTTCCTTATTCTTTCTCAAACCCTGTAGTTGAAGTAGAAGTTCAGGATAATGAACTAAGCGCATCCATTGAAGTCGCCGAAACATTTAGTATTAACCTTACGATCACGTTTGAAAATGCAATTGGACTCAACTCCAATTCTTTTTTGTTCAATGTTACTCAGGTCAATCCGTTGGATCTCACATTATTAGGCCGGATCGGATCTCAAAACTTGTTCAGTATTCCTGCTCAATTGCCAATTTTGATTAATATAACACCCACAGCGGCAAGTACTTTGAGTTTTACCGGCGTCTATGAAATTGAACTCTCTACATCCAATCTTTCATTCGATCCTAAGTATCGTCTCTTTACTGCTCCTAATGGCGGCAATTTTATCGACATTACAACATTTTCCGGCATTGGAAGTTACCGCGTTCGTGGAACGGGTGGTGACTTTTCCGATTTCCTGATCCTCACCGATCTAAGAACTAAAAATACTGTCGTAATTGATAAATACACAAAATTGGAAAATGCATTAGCTACGCATTCATCCAGGATAGCTGCTGATATGCTTGCTAGTCTGCAAGATAAGCTGGCTGCTTCCAAATCAAGCTACCATTCTGGATCAGTTGACGATGCAGTCGCATATCTGAACGACTTCATTAACCTGATTAAGGCTGATGAAGGACAATCTATTCCGAATACATTTCGTGCTAACGATCCCACTATAATTAATGTTGCAGGCGACCTTCGAAGAAGGGCTGCCACTCTAATATTCAGCTTAAGGCTATGATCCACTGAGGTTTTGATGTCTCTGGCCAAACTGGTCATTTCTGAACCGTTCAAGCCTTCCAAGCATGTATTAATCGATTCTAATCCATTTATTATTGGAAGAACCGATGACTGCCAGCTAATTTTGAATCATTCCAGTATTTCAAAACAGCATGTAGAAATTCATTACGACGGAGACCACTATTTCCTTCAAGATCTGAAAAGCAAAAATGGCACACTCGTAAACGGACTTCCAATCACCGAAGTGCCTTTAAAAGATCACGATCAGATTACAATTGCCGGATGCGATCTCATCTTTCAACATGTTCAAATGGATCAGGTGAAGAAGGACATGGAACAAAGCCTGACCAAATTCAAATCTGTACTTGAATTCAATCGTTCAATCAACTCCGGCAAATTGCTTGATTCAATTCTGAGCGAAATAATGAAGGCTTTAATGAGTTTAACGCAGGCTGACCGGGGATTTCTTCTACTAAAGGAGAGTAGCGGTCGATTGGAATTGAAGAGGTCCGTCAATATTGAATCACAAGAAATAGAGACCGACTCCTTTATCATTAGCCGGACTGCAATTCAGAAAGCATTGGAATCCAAATCGCCAGTTGTCATTTCAAATGCTCAGCGCGACACTTCCTTCGGCTTTCATACAAGCATTCGCGACCTGGGTATCAAAGCATTAACCTGTATTCCAATTCCTGCAATGTCAAACGAAGTCATTGGTCTTCTTTATGCCGATAGCATTCAAAGCGAACTGGAAATGACCGAGCTGGACGTACAGGTTTTAGAGTCACTTGCTTCCAATGCTGGAATCGCTATCGAAAACGCGCGAGTTAGCAGCGAAATTCAGATGTTAATTCAAAAGACTTCTGCTGTTTTGAAGGAAGTAGACAAAAAAGGTTCGCTCGATGAAGGATTGCAAACATCAGTAAGGAATGTTCTCGCATCGTTATCTCTGGCGGAAGAAAGATAAGATACAATTGGGTTCGTAGCGTCCCGGTGGTTAATTCTAAATGCCGCAAGATCAACCTCCACGCCCTGATCAAACATCCACTTACTACGATTCCATTCAAAAGCTAAAACCTGGCTCAACCCTCGGCTCACGTTACAAAATAATCCGGTTGATTGGCTCGGGAGGAATGGGTCGTGTGTATTTGGCGCATGATAATGAACTGAATATCGAAGTAGCTTTGAAAGTAATCCGCAAAGATCTTTTGGAAAGCCAAAACACGATTGATCGATTCAAAAACGAATTATTAAATGCCAGGAAAGTCTCCCACAGAAATGTTGTACGGATTCATGATATTGGTGAGGCGGATGGTGAAAAATATCTCACCATGTCTTTTATTCCAGGCAAATCACTCAAGGAGGTCTTGAAAGAAGATGGCGCATTTCCAATGCAGAGGGCGGAATCAACTGCTTTGCAGTTGTGTGAAGCCGTTGCTGTAGCGCACGAAGAAGGTGTGGTTCATCGTGATCTAAAACCAGCGAACATTCTACTGGACGAAAACGGCAGGGTGTTTGTTACCGATTTTGGAATTGCTCGTTCGTTGGAATTTTCCGGCGGAACCGAAACTGGTCACATCATTGGAACTCCCGCCTATTTATCACCGGAGCAATCGCGCGGGGAACATATCGATACGAGAAGCGATGTGTACTCTCTTGGTCTAATCCTGTATGAAATGGTCGCCGGTGAACTTCCTTTTGATAATCAAAATGTGAATCGCTTTCGAAACACAGGGCCAGGAGATGTAACGTCCAAACTTAAAAAAGTCCAGGCTGATGTTCCATCCTACTATGGAGAAATAATAAAGCGATGCCTGAATCCGGATCCGGCTTTGCGCTACACGAATGGCAGAGCGTTACTTGACGATCTCAAGACCCAAACAGCCAGAAGAACGCCGGTACAAATCAATCAGAAATTCGCCTTCATTGTCATTGGGGTGCTGATTCTCATTGCTGCAGGAATTGTTGCGTATCGTCAGTTCTACGCTTCTCCGTCTCAGCCTCCGAAGAAGACGGATCAAGTGGCTTCGGCAAGATCGGTTGCAGTCTTTCCATTCGCAAATCGTACGGGAAATGACGAGATGAAGTGGATCGAGTCGGCTATGGCTGATCTCATTGCAACAGATCTCGAAAACAAAAGTTTTAGACTGGTTAGCTCCGAGCGTATTCATCAGACGTTTCAAGATCTGAAATTTTCTTCCCAAAACATTGATGACAATTCAGTGATGCGACTCGCAGAAATTCTTGATGCAGAAATAGTAGTTCAGGGAACAATCGTCCAGGCTGGAAGTTTGCTTCGTGCGGATCTAAAGGTTATCGATATGACTCAGCCCGGGAATGATACGTATTTTAAGAGCGTTGCCGCAAAACCAGATGATGTTTTCAAAATGACCGAGAGTCTGGCGCAACAAATCCGGGAAAAATTTCAACAAGGAAAAAGTTCAACCGAATCCGCAACAAAAACTCCACAGCTGTCCGTGCAATCCCTGAAATTTTTCCACCAGGGGAATGATCAATATCGAATGGGAAAGTTTTTGGAAGCTACGAAATTTTATGAGCAAGCATTAAAAGGTGCTCCCAACTTTGCAAAGGCTCACCTTCAGCTCAGTCTTGCTTTGGAAAAAATGGGAGAGCCAGAACAATCACTGAGTGTGCTGGAAAAAGCTCTTCAACAAATCGGGACCCAGGATGAAAAAGCCAGGCTGATGATACAAGCCCGCCATTCACTCTTGAATGGAGACCTCGATAAAGCCGTCGAAAAGTACAACGCTCTGTGTCAGAAGGATCCGAATAATTCAGAGGCACTGTTTCAGCTAGCCACAACCTATGAAGAAAAAGGTGATTTGAAAAATGCCGCGACAACACTTACAAAGCTGATTTCAATCGATCCAAATCATCCACAAGCTGCATTCCACCTGGGAAAAGATACTGTTTTGATGGGTGAAGCCGAAAAAGGTATTCATGAATATCTGTTGAAGGCTCTTGCCGTTCAAACACAGCTCAATAATGAATACGGAAAAGCCGATGTGCTGAATGCGATTGGCGTTGGATACGAAAGACTCGGGAGGTACGATGATGCAATCCGATATTACAACGATTCAATTGCAATTAAAGAGCGCATTGGTAACAAAAAAGGCGAAGCAAAAAGTCTTTCGAATGTAGCAAAGATTTACTCCTATCAGGGGAAATATTCTGAAGCGACAAAAATTCTTAATCGAACAGAAAAAATATATTCAGAGCTTCAAGACGCCCCGGGAGAAGCGGATGTGCTGAATATGTTTGGAGTTATGAACGAAGATCAAGGAAGATTTGAACCAGCGCTGCAATATTACAAGAAGTCCTTGCAAATTCGAAAGCAGATAGGCAATGACAGGCTCACAGCGCAAAGCTATGACAATGTAGGCCAAATCTATTTTCTCACCGGTCAATATGATGACGCAGAAGTATATTGGAACCAGGCCTTATCTCTGCGGAAACAAATTGGTGAAGAGAGTGGAATCATCCTGTCTTTGCAAAACATGGGATTCTTGCAACTCGATCAAGGCAAACTCGATCAATCGATGAAATCATTTCTCGATGCTTTACAGCAGAGCCGGAAAATCAAATATGAAAATGCGATTGCAGTTTCGCTAGGAAACCTTGGAACCATTTATCAATATCAGGGGAGATATAAAGGAGCCATCGATACGTACCGCGATGCGATCGAAATCTTGAAGAAATTAGATGATAAGAAAGGAATTGCAGAGTATACAAGATTATTGGGAAACACTTTTCTTGAAATGGGAGACCTGACTTCGGCAGAGGCTGAGTTGAATAAGGCATTACAACTCGCAAAAGAGATACAGAGCTTCGAAATGGAATGTGAAAACGAAGTCTTGTTGGCCCGGCTTTACTTGTCTAAGAATTCTTCCGCGAAGGCCGAAGGTCATATCAATCGCGCACTGGCGATTGCGAATGAACACGACTATCAATATGGAAGAGTAAAGGCTGAAATTACAAAAGGCTTGATGCTTGAAAAATCAAATCCACAGGAATCAGTTCGAATTTTAAGCCGGACGTCCACTCAGGCTGTAGATCTTAGAAATCTTTGGATCATTTTGGAATCTCAGAATTCGCTGGCCCGTTCACAACTTGAAAATCGTGATCCGATTAAGGCAATCAAAACAGCGCAATCAGGGTTAGCTTCTGCAGATTCTTGCGGCTCTCTTCCTTACCAATATCGTTTTCATTCAATTTTAAGCGCTGCCTTCAAAGCCAGAGGCGACGCCACAAAAGCAGAGGCGCATAGTCAAAGTGCAAAAACTATTTCAAAGTCCATTCAGAAGGTGCTGTAGATGGATCTTCTTCACGCACTTCTGAAATGCTTGAAAACAAGACCGCTGACTCACCAAAAGATCCTTTCTGCGATTTGTGAAGAAACTGCAGCAAAAGCCGGCCAATGGATCGATCCTGATCAGACAACTTTAGCCGAAATGAATTCTTCAACGAGTTCAGAATTCATTTTGAAATTCTCAAATCCTAATGGATCTGTTTTGAAGTTGATGTATGTCAGCGAAAAAGAGTATGAGGCCGCCAAGGAACAACTGAAACCACTTCTCGAACTATTGGATTTTATTGACGAAAAAATTCGTCTCGAGGCGACACTACGAGGTTTTTCAGAAGAGGGAGAAAAGCTTGCGAAACGAAACTCACAACTCTTTGAACAATTGCTTGCGAATGAAAATAGGATGAGCAGCATTTCAAGAGGCATTTTAAGAATGCAAGAAGAAGAGCGCGCCAAAATTTCGCGAGAACTTCACGATGGGGTTGGTCAAGCGCTTTTAGCCATTAAAATTCATTTGGATTTGATTGCAAAGGATCCATCTGCAACGGACGCAGTCATCAATGAGGCAAGAACGCTCACTCAACAAACACTTGAAGAAGTACGGCATTTATCCCGTTTGTTGCGGCCAACAATACTGGATGACCTGGGCTTGCTACCGACGCTTCGCTCGTATGTAAAGTCATTTTCAGAAAGAACTGGAATTCAAATCTCACTCACTGCAGAACTCGAGCAACAACTGGATCGTGAAATTGAAACCATGCTGTTTCGAGTTACACAAGAAGGGTTGAATAATATTCTGAAACATTCCGGTGCACAAAATGTAAGCGTGAAACTGTTGGATTCGTCATCCGGAATTGTTCTGGAGATTTGTGATGATGGAAAAGGCTTCACTCTGGACTCTTCATCTGAATTGAAAGGATCAGGAATCCAAGGAATGCGAGATCGAGTTACGCTTCTTGGTGGCAAATTTACGATTAGTTCAACTTTGAACCAGGGAACCGTGCTACAGCTTCGGCTTCCAGTAAGCAAAAGCGAAACGAAAAGGAAAGTTCATCGTGGATAAAATTACTGTTTTGATTGCCGATGATCATCGTCTTTTTCGGGACGGCCTGATGAAGATCCTGGAAACGTGCAATGACATTCAGGTTGTTGGAGAAGCTTCAGATGGTTTGGAAGCGATGAAAAAAGTGGAGCAACTTCATCCTCTTGTAGTGCTCCTTGATCTAAGTATGCCGAAACTCAGCGGATTGGAAGTCGCAAGACGTTTGAAGAAAGAACATCCTGCAACGAAAATCATCATTCTCACGATGCATGAGGAAGAGGAATACACTTTGAAGATGATTCGCAGCGGGGTCTCTGGTTATTTGCTCAAGGATTCAGCTGCACGAGATGTGATTGAAGCGATTCGCAATGCAGTTGCAGGAAAAGCTTTTTTCAGTCCGCAGATTTCAAAAATTTTGGCGGAATCATACAGAGATGTGACTTCGCAAGAAGAAGATCCTTACGAAAGATTGAACAATCGTGAGAGAGAAATTTTGCAGCTCATTTTGGAAGGTCATACGAACAAAACAATTGCCGAAATGTTATTCATCTCACCGAAAACCGTTGATAATCACCGCACACATTTGATGCGAAAGCTAAATGTCCACAGCTCATCGGAATTAATGCGTTGGGCCGCAAAGAAAGGCCTGCTTGGATAATACCGATGTGCTATTAATAAGAATCAATTAAGGGCTACGACCCACGAACAGTCATTCCGTAAGCAGATGAAAGTTTCTGCAAGGATGCCTGCATCGAATTCCATGCGGAAGTAATTGATGAAGAAATCTGATCGCGTTGAAGTGATTGCCCAATTTGCATTGCAAGATCCATGATTGCTTTTGCTTCCATGTTTGCAGGCTTGGAATCCCATGTACGCGCTCTCACAGTTATGGCTTGCTTGATTAATTCTTCAGTATCGCGTTTGTATGCTTCCTTCATTTCTTCTGGAACGGTGTTGTTGCGTTCAACTTCTTTCTTAAACTGCTTCGCCGTCCTTATCAGTGCGTCTGCTGCCATCGCTGTTTCAAGATCATTAATTCTTCGGACCGTAGCATCGGCAGGCAACGGAAAATCCGTTCCGTAAGCATAGGCTAATGTTCGAAGATTAACGGAAAAATGTTCCCACTCAGTTGCCGCTTTAGTGTCCGGATGTTCTTTGATGAAACTATCGATGATTGTAGCGTGCCGGAATGTGTTCGCCGCTTCGTTACTCGCTGAGTAATCTTTCGTAAAACTTTCCTTCATGGCCTTCACATTTTTTCTCAAGTCATCCAGAACAAGAGCTATTTTCATTTCACCTTTTGGGCTGCGATACCAGGCATTCTTCATCTTATCTTCCAGTAACTCCTCGAAGCGATCACGATCTTGTTCAATCGTTTCAATGAGCGCTCTGATGTCCTTGTCTGTCAGCCGATCCGCAATCTGTGCGGATGCAGTGCAGACTGCCAGGAAAAACAGAATGAAAATTGTTATCTTGTTCAAGGTTTCTCCCTAAACACTTGATGCATAATTTGCTTTTGGCCTGCAGCTAGAGGCATTGTGGCCAATACTGTTATCACACGAGAAGAGCCCAGTTTCAGCACGAACGACGAGCTTCATCCACCTTCCGTGGCAGCAACAGAAGACGTTTGCGGGTACATTCTCGCCTATCGATTCGACATCGACTTCGCCGATGTCGTACATGTGAATATTTTATCTTGGTCCAAGCACAACATGAATCGGTTCGGAAGTGACATCGCCCGGCACAATTGCTGCGAGAAATTTTGTGTGATCCGGCGAAGCAGCAATAGCGATCAACGGAAAAGAGGGTTTGAAGAGTGTTTTCAGTTCTGTAGCTGATAAATTTCCGCCTTCAGTTTCAATGCTAACAGCATCGACCGTTCCATTCAGAGAAATATAAAGGAGTTCGCGACCATCGTTACGCCAGTGGGGATGATACGTAGTTGCAACCAGAGCAAAAAAGTTTGATTGCGTTAATAGGCCATTCTGCGAAATCTGCCACTTGCGATCGAGTGCTGGATAAGGACGCACATAAAGTTGGTAACGGCCTGATTCATTCGAAGAATAAGCGAGCCAGTGACCATCTGGTGAAAGAACCGGACTGCGAAGAGTTGCCGTCGGATCGGATAAAACTGAAGACGCCTTTTTTGTTGCTACATCGATCATCCAAATTTCCGCGCTGTCCGATTTTCCTTTGGCATTTGATTCCAGGAACAACGAACGGCCATCGGCGGACCAGGAACAAACACGAAGGTCACGATCTGGTTGTGAATAAAATAGTTCGGGTTGGTTGCTTCCATCAGCAGGTTGAAGATATACACTTACTGCACCTGAAGCCTGGCTGGAAAATGCAACCATACGACTGTCAGGAGACCACACAGGTCCGGTTGCGTCTAATCCACCTCGCGTAAGTCGTGTCATCACTGGTCTTTGTGAATCTGCGACCCAAATCTCAGCACCAGCGGCGCCAACAAACTGCCCTGCGAATCGATTTCCATCAGGAGCAATGACAAGATTCTGGATACCAAGACGATCATCACGAATGATTTTTTGATTACCACTGTTTGCTTCAACCCATGCAAGTTGGGCAGTTCCTTCACCGGATGAAAGCGCATACGCGATGTCACCAGCAGATTGATGCGGAAGCTCCCAGAGCGCCTGAAGCAGGAAGAAATAACGGATGTTGAGTGATTTCTTCCAGAACGCCTGTGACTTCCAATTTTTCAGGATCGATCGAAATTGCTTGTAAAGCCTCGTTTCGGTAAATCAAAAGACGGTTGTTTCCAGCTAAAATGGCTTGCGAAGAGTCTGAACTCAGTTTGCGAATTTCACTATTTTTCAGGGAACCAATATAGATTCCTCCTATCTTTGATGCAGTTTCAAGATGGTTGCTCCAGAGCGTAAACAGAAAGTGTTGTCCATCAGGAAGAAAAACAGGAAAGCGGTGCGAACCATCGACAATCTTCGGATCCAATTTCGTAAAGTCTTCAGGGATGCCACCTTTTGCCGGAACTCTTTGTAAAGGATTGTTCGTTCCGGGAGTAAAAAGGATCGTTCCATCAGGTCCCCAGGTACCACCGCGCGCCGAGCCTTGGGTTTTACAAACGATTTGAGCAAGCCCGGTTGTAAGATCGAGCCGCCGTAATGTGGAATTGCCTTCTACAAAATACGCAATCGATTTGGAATCAGGTGACCAAAAAGGAAAGCTTGCTCCATCAGTTCCTGCAAGAGCTTGAAGATCAAATTTATCCAGATATCGCAGCCATAATTTTGTTTGCATTTGACGATCCAGCAATCCAAATACAATTGCACTTCCGTTTGGAGCCATAGCGAGCGGCGCATTCGGAGCGAGCTGGTAACCGCCTGGTATTGATATTTCAAGCCTTCGAGTTGCTGCTGGAACCGGAACTGTTTCTCTGGCGTGCAATCCACCCGGCAAACAAAAGAATGACAGCAATCAACAATGCCCATGGCAGAAACTTCAGCCAGGATCGCGCAACGTGAGAACGATGTAGAGCAAGTGTCTGTTGTGAAACCACATCGGTTGAGCTTGTTAAATCCGAAAAATGATCCCTGATGTTTTGAAGTTCTCGCGCTAGATCGCGCGTCGAAGCGTAACGTTCTGCAGGATCCTTCGATAAACACCGATCGATGATCCACCGGAGCGGCGCCGGAGTTTGCGGATTCAGGGTTTGAAGAGGCTCGGGTTCATCCTGAATAATTGCCGACATACTTTGGACGTTTGTATCGCGGGCAAATGCACGTTTTCCTGAAAGCATTTCATACAAAATGGATCCAAATGAAAATTGGTCAGATCGGAAATCAACAATTTTGCCGCACGCCTGTTCGGGGGACATATAACCGACTGTGCCCAGAATCGTACCTTCTCCGGTTTTAGCCATAGTTGAAAGCAGAGAGCCGTCCGCTACAGCCGGAGCAATGGATTTCGCCAAACCAAAATCGAGAATTTTGGCAAAACCATCTTTGGAAATCATGATATTTTCAGGTTTCAAATCGCGATGAACAATTCCTGCTTCATGCGCTTTGGCAAGTCCATCGGCAATCTGAGCTGCGATGCTTACAGCTCGTTTGATCGGCAATGCGCCGGCTTGCAGCATTTCGCGCAAGCTTTTGCCATCAATCAGTTCCATTGCAATATAGGATCCGCCATTATGAACACCGATATCATGGACTGTGATGATGTTCGGATGGTTCAAGGCTGAAGCTGCCCGGGCTTCCTGTTCAAATCGCTCCATCCGGTTTTGCTTCAAAGAGAATTCGTCGGTTAGAATTTTGATCGCGACTTCACGACCCAGACGTGTATCTTTCGCTCGATACACCTCACCCATTCCACCGGCTCCGAGAGGAGCACTGATTTCGTACGGACCAAGCTTTTGGCCTGCAGCTAACGGCATTGTGTCCATACTCTATCACACGTGTTGAGACCTAAATAAACCCGCTGGTTTCATCCGCCAAGCATTGGCAATACAATCAAAATATTAGAAAATCGGTAACACGATCGTCTTGATAACAAACATGGCGAATCTCCCAAAGCCGGACAGAAAAACAAGATTTGTGCTGACCCAAAGTGCATTCCAGCGCTTAATAGGTTGGCTTGATGAGAGCCTTGAATCTGGTGGTCAGCGTTATGTTGTTATACGTCGTCGTCTGGTTCAATATTTCGATCGAAAGAATTGTTCTTTTCCTCAAGAATTAGCCGATGAGACTTTGAATCGCGTAGCGCGAAGATTGGAAGAAGAAGGAGAAATTACCGGAAGCACCCCTTCCCAATTCTGTTTCAATACTGCCCGTTATGTTTTTTTAGAATCTCTGCGACAACGCGAGCATAACGAACCTCTTCATCAAGATCTAGCTAGTTCTCCGCAATTTCAGGAAGAAGGAGAATGGGAGCAGCAGCGCTCAAATTGCCTGGATAAATGTTTGCAAACCCTGGATCCGGAAGAGCGGATTGTAATCCTTGGGTACTATCAAGGCGAACGCCGTGTGCGGATCGAAAATCGCAAATTAATTGCGGCTAAATTAGGTGTTTCGATGAACGCCCTCACCATTCGAGCTTGTCGCATTCGAATTAAGCTCGAATCATGCATCCGGAAATGTTTAAACAATGATAAGTGAAACAAATCTCAAAATTTTGTCTTGTATTATTGAGGTAGAGTGTTGCCTGACTCTTCATTGAACGAACAATTGATCGTAGATTATCTTCTCGGCGATTTGCCGGAAACTGAAGCCAGTCGGCTTGATCAATTAAGTGTGACCGATGATGAGTTTGCCGAATTTCTGGAAGCAGTTGAAAGCGAACTTATAGATGATTACATCAGAGGTGAGCTTCCGGAAAATAGGCGGGCTCAGTTTGAATCCCACTATCTCACTTCTGCCACACGACTTGAAAAGGTTGCGGTTGCGCGGACAATCCTCAGACGTGCTGACAATGCCGACAGTTCTGCTCAGCTGAGAGAGTGGGTCCGCTCGGAGCGATATGCACCTTCACGGAGATACCAGTGGATCGCGATCGCAGCGGCTATTGGAATGCTCGTCCTTGCTGGATTTCTGCTGCTAAGCAACCTTCAATTGCAAGATCAAATTGCGCAGATGAAAGAAGAGCACGCTGCCTTGAAAAAGCGCGAAGAACAATTGCAGCGAGATCTTACTCAACGTAATTCTCTGGATCGACAAAAAGAAACAGAACTTGCTATCACCAAACAAAAACTTGAAGCACTGGAGAAGCAAATGGCAGATCAGGGTTCCGCGCCAGTGAAGCTATTTGCATTTACGCTTTCGCCTCAGCAAAGAGAGATCTCCACGGTCCCGGAGATTAAAATTCCGGCAGCGACTGAGTTCCTTGTAGTCACATTGAAACTCGAAAGCGATGATTTTCCAATGTACAAAACTGTTTTGAAAAATTCGGCTACGGCTGAAATTTTATTGCAGAGCAAAGCAGAGCAAAGCATTAATCACACCGTTGAAGTGAAATTCCCTGCAAAGATTTTGAAGTCGGAGGATTATGTCTTGGAAGTTCTTGGCATCACTGAACGAGGGAATAAGGAAATCATCAGCGGTTATCCTTTTCATGTCTTAATTCAATAATTCTGGACCGTCGATGTTTGCATACCTCTTATTGATTCTGGTGTTGTTCTCATCATCGCTCAATGCTCAAAGCTCGCCACTTGAACCAGAAAAGACCGTTTCTAACAAAATTTCCGGCAATACAACTCAATCGTTTGAAATCAATCTTGCTGAAGGTGATTTTGCATGTGTTGTTGTGGAACAAATGAATGTTGATGTGGTAATCAAATTAAACGGCGTCGATGGAAAACAAATTTTGGTTTTTGATCAAGAGAATAGAAATCAAGGTCGAGAGCAGTTGGCTTTTTTTGCTGATCAATCCGGCCAATATCGGATTGAGATACAACCTACTTTAAAAAATGCGCAGGGGCAATATGCAATTTATCTACAAAAAATCCGTACGGCTGCTTCCGATGATCGTTTAATATTCAAAGCACGTCAGAATCTCTATCAATCTTCACGGATGGCTGAGGAAGAAAATTATGATGATGCCCTTCCGATTGCTGAGGAAAGCAGGCGTGTTTTCGAAGAAACTTGGGGCAAGGAAAATTCAGATTATGCACGGGCCCTGAACACACTTGCAAATATTCACACCAGTAAAGAAGAATACGAACAAGCCGAACCGCTCTATCTTGAAGCACTGGAAATCAGAGAAAAATTATTTGGTGCTGAATCCCCCGCCGTTGCTGAATCGTGCAGTGATCTTGCGCGCTTCTATAGTCAAACTGAAAATCAGTCTAAAACAGAATCATTTGCATCTCGGGCCGTAATGATTCGAGAAAAGACTCTTGATCGCAATCACTTTCTTACCGGCTATGCATTTATGGATTACGGCAACTATCTTCTTGATTCTCAAAAATTCGCAGAGTCCAAGGAAATGCTGAATCGCGCTCTTTCTATCCTGGAAAATTCAATTGCCAATGATGATCCGCAATTTGCAAAAGCGCTTCACAGTATCGGTTATTTGCATGATAGCATTGGCGACTTCAATACTGCGCTGCAGTTTTATCATCGCGAATTGGTGTCTGTGGAAAATGCCAAAGGAAAAGATAGCATTCCGGCTTCGAAAGTTCTTTATTACATTGCAAGAATGCATTACTGGCGGGGAGAATACGAAGAAGCGGAAACATATTATCAACGCGCTTTGGAGATCGCTAAAAAATTGAATGATGAAAATGGAATTCTTGTTGCACAATCGAATCTTGCAAACATATATCTTTCCAGGGGAGATTATCAGCATAGCGAAGAAATGTACAAAGAGATCCTGGAAAAACGTGAAAAGGCATCGAAACCGAATCCGATGCGAATTGCGCACGCTCTGGTAAGTCTCGGTGAAATTAACAATTCCAAGGGAGATTTTGCAGCCGCTGAATTATACTTAAAGCGATCGCTATCAATTGTGGAGACAATCTGGAAAAATGATACATCCCAACTTGGTGATGTACTTACCAGACTTGCTACATCCTATATTGGGCTCAAGGATTATTCTTCTGCGGAGCAAGTAAGCCGGCGTGCTCTTTCGATTTACGAAAAGATGCATGGCCCATATCATTCGCACGTTTCTGAAGCGCTGAATGTACTCGGACAAATTGCTGTTTTAAAAAGTGAATTCGATGCCGCAGAACCATTGTTCCGTCGCTCGATTATGGTCACCGAAAAATCTGAGGGTGCTGAATCGCCAACTTTACTTGAGCCGCTCAATGGTCTCGCTGATGTTTACATCAGAAGGAATGACATTGCGCAAGCAATTGAGTATCAATCCCGCGCGAATGAAGTAGTCGAACATCATCTGGCACTTGCTATCGCGGCCGGTTCCGAACGCCAAAAGCTAAGTTCTCTTATCGCCACTGCTACAAACATGAGCAGAAATATTACACTCCATATGAACAGCGCACCCGAAGATTCGAAGGCCGCTGATCTTGCTGCAACAGTAATAATGCGGTTCAAAGGCCGAGTTCTTGATTCTATGGCTGATACATTTTCATCATTGCGGAGCCATTCTGATCCGAATGATCAAAATCTGTTGGATGAGATAAATGCATCGGCTTCTGAGTTAGCTCAACGGATACTGTATGCGTCGGAACTTTCAACAACAGCTGAAAGCCGCGAGTTGGAAGAAAAAATTGAAAAGCTTCAAGATCAGATCAGCAGACGCAACGCAGAATTTTCTTCACAGAAACAGCCGATAACACTCGACTCTATTCGCAAAGCAATTCCAAACGGATCCGTGTTAATCGAGTTTGCGCTTTATCACTCCAAAGATGGAGACGATTTGCGTTATGTTGCTTATGTCATTCCTAATCAGGGACAGATACATTCAAAGGATTTAGGTAAAGCCAATGAAGTGGATTTATCGATTGATAAATTGCGACAAAGTTTGGGTGATCCTTCACGCAAAGACGTGAAACAATTCGGGAGGATCGTTCATGAAAAAATAATTCAGCCAATTCTTCCCTATCTTGAAAAGCATGAGCACCTCCTGATATCACCTGATGGCAAGCTGAATCTTTTTCCATTTGAAGTACTTGTTGATGAAAAGGATCATTATCTAATCGAAAGCTTTTTATGTTCGTATTTGACAAGCGGCCGAGATCTTTTGCGGCTTCAGTTTGAACGACAAACAAAAAGTAAGCCTGTTGTGCTAGCAAATCCCATGTTTGGCCCACGCGCTCTCATGAACCCAAAAATTTCGGATTCAGCACAGATCGCAATGAACAAAAATCGCAGGAGCGTAACCACAGCTTCTGATCTTTCGAATGTATACTTTGCTCCATTAGCTGGTACGGGTGAAGAAGCGCAAGCGATCAAAACATTTTTCACTGAAGCTGAATGTTTTTACGGGAAAGAACGCAACCGAAACCAAATTAAAGCAGGTTGTTGCTCCGCAAATCTTGCATATTGCAACTCATGGATTCTTCTTAACGGATGTACCAGCGCTTAACAGTTCAAATGCTGTGATTCAAAATCCATTATTGCGCTCAGGTCTTGCTTTTGCGGGAGCAAACACGCGTCAAAGTGGAAGTGATGACGGAATTCTTACAGCATTGGAAGCTTCAGGATTAAATCTTTGGGGAACAAAACTCGTCACATTATCCGCCTGTGATACAGGTCTTGGTCAAGTTCAAAATGGTGAAGGTGTATACGGATTACGGCGTGCGTTTTTTCTTTCTGGGACTGAATCGCTTGTGATGAGCTTGTGGTCTGTCAGTGATTACACAACTCGCGAAATTATGACCAATTACTACAAGAACCTTAAACAAGGTTTGGGACGCGCTGAAGCTTTACGCACTGTGAAGTTGAAAATGATGAAAAACTCCCGCACCGCTCATCCCTTCTTTTGGGCCAGTTTCATTGAATCCGGCCAGTGGTTGCCTCTCTAAATCTTCAAAAAAAGTAACTCCTACCTGAAATACTTCTGCCAAAAATGTCTTGTCGACTTGTATGGGGCGATACAGCGCTCAAAAAGAAAATTTTTTGGAGGTTTAGAAGTATGGCACCGAAAGTACATCCTTCCCCAAATTTACCGACAACCGACCCTTATTGGAATCAGCAAAGAATGGATGATGGCAAAGAGCTTACGCCAGGAGAAGTGAAGATTACGAATGAGCAAAATATGGAAGTGAACAATCTGCACAAAACTTTGAATCAACCCGTTCAAAAGGGAGATTGGAAAGCAGCACGGGCTCGAGTCGATTCACTGCAAAAACAGTTTCAGGGTCTCTCTCCTGAGAATAAAAAATACATGTATGAGATGTTGCAAACCGACAGTACCAAAACTGCAGAAGCATTTCATTACCGCCTTTCCACAGGAAGCAGAGAACAATTGCTAAAAACACTTAACCCTGACCACAAAGACGATCACATCAGGAAATACACGATTGATGATGCAAAACAAAAGGCTCAAAAGAATCTTGAATTGAATATGCAAGGCACTTCAAAGCAGCAAGAACTCGAGAAAGTCATGGACCAGCAAAAGGCACAAAAGACTCTTGACGACGAAACGATAAGAAATAAACAGCTCAAAATTGAGCGGAAAATGGAAGAAATTGAAAGACAAAAGCAATGAACGCAACAATGAATGAAATATTTCTTTCAAAAATGTCTTGCCGACTTGTAAGCGGTTTTTGAAAGTAGCAATGCAAATATTTTGGAGGAAGTATGCCACCACAAATCACAAAGGCTGAACCCGGATCCCACAGTTCCGCAGGCGCCGCCACCAGAAATTCAGAAAGATGAATCGAAAGACGTAGCGAAGTCGACATCATCGTCAGATGCAAGTGGCGTAAAAACACAAGCAAAGGAAGCTAAATCAGGCACGCCAGCACAACAAAAAAAAGAGCCAGAAGACTTTAAGGCAACTGCAAGAGCGGCTCAAGGTTCAAAACAAAACGCGACTGAACACATGAGCCAAAATAACATACAAGCTCAGATTGTTAAGGAAAATCTGCAAAAACAAGTCGCGAATCGCGACTCAGGATCCGTTTATGAAAGCATGAAAAATGCTGCGGAAGTTGTTGCAGTAAAGTTGCCCGCTGCTGCCAAAGCTACGGCAGAAGCAATCGCCGAAAACGGTGCGGATGGCGTTCGCCAGAAACAAGTGGAGAAACTACACAAAAATCAATATCCACAGGATATGGTTCGGGGTGAATTGTTCGTAGCTGAAAAGATTACTCCAGGAAACACGGACAAAACCAAAACCATTGAACGTGTTGAAGATCGGAGTAGGGGCGATGTGGCTTCGAGGAAATATCACCAGGAACAACACCGCACATCAACTCAATCAGGTTTGAAGGATCGTCTCCAAGAACTCAATCAACGGAAAGATCTCACTGCTTTTGAAAAAGGATTGGTTTCAAAATGGGACCCACAAATGAAAGAAGGAGGCATTACGGCTGTAAGTCCCATTATTGGATTGGATTCGACAGGAACAAAAGGACCCACTGAAGCATACAAAGTGCAAAGGGGTCTTGAGACAAAATATTACGACCGTAATGGAAACACTATCGAACCTGAAAGCCGACAACAAAAGATAGAAAAGCTCGATCGAAGACAGTACTCACAGGATATGGTACGTGGGGAATTGTTCGTAGTCGAAACTATTAATCCCGGAAAAACCAACCAAACGAAGACCCGTGAACACGCCGATAATCTGGGCCTAAAAGATATCCAATCGCGGAATTTCCACCCAACTCAATCCCGCACAGCGACTCAGTCTGGACTGCAGGATCGGCTAAAGGAACTCAATCTTGGCAAAGAGCTTACTCCGTTTGAAAACGGAATGGTTTCGGAATGGGATATCAAACAGAAGGGTGATAAGGATCCAATCACGAACTTGAGTCCCATTTTGGAAGTAGACTCTTCCGGCAAGAAAGGCCCTAATGAAGTTCAAGCCTATAAAGTGCAAAGGGGCATTGAAACAACATATTACGATAGGAATGGAAACGTGCTTAAGGAGCGATGGTCGCGCGGTGCGGGACAGGCGATCCCAACTGACGGTCCCGTTGACTATGCGTCTCTTGCATACGCGGGATCAAAATTCCTGGGAAAAAAGGCCTTGCAATTCGGCGAAGAATTCTTGGCAAAGGAGACAGCATCAATAACTAAAGCCGAAACCGGCGCGATTGTTAGATCCGCTGAACGACAAGTAACGAAAACTGAAACGGGAGCCGCAACTCGCACGGCTGAAAAAGAAGTAATGAAAGCTGAAACTGGAACTGTTGTCCGCTCGGGTGAAAAACGGATTGCATCAGGAACAGACAAGACTGGTGTAAAAACCCACAATACCTCCTGGAGACAAGGCAGTGGAACATCTGTACATGTGAAGCCTAATGCAACCGCCGGCGAGCTCACGGTAGCAGAACAGAAAGCTATTAAAGAATTTCAGGACGCGGGAATGTCTGCGGAAGAAGCTATGGAGGTAATTAGAACCACCAGGGGCTCGGAGAACACAGTGGAAGTGGTGCGTACGAATGTCCAAGGTACTACACGACATGCTTGGAAAAACTCTGGTGGTGGAAAGAAGACACCTTGAATTGAAGTAAGCTACACTAGATGTAAGAAAACGAAACCTAGTTGGGCTGCTTTAAAGGCAGTCGAACTTTGAAACGACTATTACCTGGTTTTGATTCAACAAGAATGCTGCCGCGATGCCTGCGGATGATCCTGTGTCATTGATTTCGCCAACCCAAAATCAAGAATCTTGGCAAAACCATCTTTGGAAATCATGATGTTTTCAGGTTTCAAATCGGGATGAACAATGCCGGCAATCGTTCCATTCGATTTTGATTGGAAGTAAATTCATCCGACAAAATTTTAATCGCGACCTCACGACCCAGACGTGTATCTTTCGCTCGATACACCTCACCCATTCCACCTGCTCCGAGAGGAGCGCTGATTTCGTACGGACCAAGCTTTTGGCCTGCAGCTAGAGGCATTGTGGCCATACTGTATCACACGAGAAGCGCGAACCCTAAACCGCAGAGACGCAGAGATTCCCGTGTTAAAATCACTTCTCTTGATCATGTCTTTGCTGCGAAAACTCCTGCTTACTGTATTCCTTGCTGGCTTGATTCTATTTTTCAAGCCGGTTGCGGCGATGACTGATACTAAACTTGATCCATTATCGCAGTGGGCAGTAGAAGCAGGGTACTCACTGAAAATTGCCGCCAGTGGCTTTCAACTTCCGACAGCGATCGCCATCATTAAGAATCCAAAATCAGATCCGAAATCTCCAAAAATGTTCGTTACAGAACTGCGCGGAGTCATTAAGTTGGTTTCGAACGATTCGACTGTTACAACTTTCGCGAGAATTCCAACATTTTCACCCAAAGCCGAATGGCCGGATGAGGCGGGAGAAGCAGGGATGGCCGGCCTTTGTCTTGATGACGAACATGGCTACGTATTCACTACATATGCATATCGCGACAATTTGGGTGTGTTGCGAAACGGAGTCACTCGTTTTACCGCAACACCGCATACTTTCGAAGGAAATGCATCAGAACGGCAGGACTATCTGGAATTATTCAAAGACGATGTATCTGCATTTTCTCATCAGATCGGCGGTTGCGTTGTAGATGGTGACAGCATCTACATCGGTGTGGGAGATGGAGGTGATCCTTCCAGTTCGGGCTCATTGGATAAGATGCTTGGAAAACTACTCCGTCTCACCCTGGATGGCAAACCGCATCCATCAAATCTTTTTGCTTCTTCGGGAGTAAAGCCTGCGTCAGTTTATGCATTTGGTCTCCGCAATCCATTTGGTTTGACCGTTGTAGATGATCGCGTGTTTGTTGCTGAAAATGGTGTCAGTTTGGATCGATTTTTAGAGATCCAATCGGGCCGGGACTATGCATGGGACGGTACGGATAATTCGATTGCAACGAACGCTGCAGCGGTTTTTTCTCCAACCATTTGTCCAGTCCAGGTAGCGTTTGCTCCAGTGGAACAAAATGTATTGGAACAGAAACAGAATCCTCGATTTCTGATTGCTTCTTCCGAGACTAAAAGACTTAACCCTGGAGTCGTCTCAGTTGAATTTGATTTGAACCAGAAAATGGTCATAGGAAGCCCGAAATACCTAGTACATTTTGTAGCTAAAAAGCATGGCCAGGGAGTTGTTGGCCTCGCGCTTTCAACTGAGGGTCTTTATTTCTGTCCGATCCTTCCTGTTGGTAACAGTGGAGTAGTTATGGTGATGCGATACGAACCAGGTCGCGCTCATTCCAGCATCATTGGACCTGGCACAGGGCCCGCTGAACTTATCAACTCACTGAGTTGTTTGAAGTGTCATTCACTCAATGGCGTAGGAAATACTCAAGGGCCGTCACTTGATAAAAACTCTTTGGAAACACGTGTGGAATCAAGAGTACTTGATCCTTCCTATGCGGCTCTCATTGCGCGTCTGGATGCAAATCCGGATAAAAAGATACAAGCAAGTAAGGTTGCACGCAAAGAAGTGATTTCAGCAAAACATAAAGACCGCGTGAAATTATGGGTAATTAATCGACTTCTATATCCTAGTTTTGATGAACCGAATGCTCAGATGCCACCCCTCAATCTAACGCGCGAACAAGCAGAGGTCATAGCGTCATATTTGCTTCAAAAACCTCCTGCACCTACGGTCGGTAGTGTTATTGCCAGTGTTCTTGAAAGCCCCAAGTTTTGGGCCGGTCTGGGGGTTGGTCTTTTTTTTGGATTGGGATTCGCCGCCATTTCTACGATCCGTTCCAAACGTCGCGTGTCTTAGTCCAAATTTTTCAATCTTCAATCCTCCAATTTCAATCTCCTATCTGAAATCTGCTATCTCAAATCAAATTGAGGTCCTTTTCCTCCATCTTTAGGGTGTTTCCCTCATTGGTTCAGATCCCTGCGCAAAGTACATTGGAATTGAAAGGCTGAGCTTCAAAGAAAATGCTCGCGAGGTTGTTCAAAACGGCATTTCGGAAGCCTCCTGAGAAAATTGGAGGAAATTCAATGTCAGGTAACAGAGGCACTAGAACCTACCGTTCGATCATCACACTGCTTTTTGTCTTAATGTTTTGCGCAAATGTATGGAGCGCTGCTAAGGTCATCGATGTTCACAACGCTTTGCCTGATTTCGATTCACGATCGGAATCAATTGCGCCGACATCGCAGCAAATTGGAATTGTCAGTAGTCTTGGTGCAAAAGCGCAATGGAACAAATTTGGAACTCCAAAGTCACTCATTAAACATGGTGGCTATCTTGCGACCGGTTTAAGTGGCAGTCCTGTAACTGCTGCTCGCAACTGGATCAACGTTAACAAGGCTCTGTTTCGCTTGTCAGATACAAGCTCGAATTCGCTTGAACTTTTGAATGACTCACTCATGGCTGGATATGATGGCCATGCCGTCATTTTCCGGCAGAAGTATGGAACTTTGCCAGCCGGAATGGATGGACTCATTACAGTTGGCATAACCGGTGGAAAAATTGCTTATGTTTCTTCTTCCGCCACCGGTGATCAAGCAGCTCCTGGAGGAGCGGTTCTGGATCCTGTTACTGCATGGTTGAATGCTGCAACTAGCATCGGCCAGGTTGTATCGCTTGCAAATATATCTGCGACACGCCAGGAAAATAGCTGGACAGTTTTTGATGTTCTCGGTTTTTCACACCCACAGAGATCGCGTCTTGTTGCTTTTCCAACAGTTAGCAATGGAGTACGCCCCGCCTATGAAACAAACGTATTGAACTCTCAAGGCGGAATCTCGATGGCTTATACATTTTTTGTTGATGCCCAATCCGGCCAAATCCTTCTGCGAACCAATCGACAACAACAACAGTCTGGAGGCGGAACACCTTCCGTCAATGTATTTAATGGAAGTTACAACGTTAATCCAAATACGTGCGGCGTATGCCACACTTTTGCAGTACCGATTGGGACCGCGAGTATTAACGTAGTTGCATCCGCAGCAATCGTAACAAATGACATTGTTTTGAAACTATATCGTGGTGATTGCACTACAGGAATACTTCTTCAAGCAATTGATACAGCAACCAGTCCTGAAGCGGTCGTGAATCAAACCCTTTCGCCTCCAACTGCCGTTGCCGAAAATTTCAGCGTTGAGGTTTGTCCGTTCATTGGTACGGTTCCTCAAACTGCTCCTTACAACTATGGCGGCGTATTCACCTCAAGTCCTGTTGCGAGCACAAGGATTCTTCTTTCCACCAAAATGGGATTTCGTTCCTGCAAATCCGCCACTCGATTTGTCTGCCACTGACAACCGTGCACGTGGATGTTGGGTTACATCGGGTGTCGACTTAAACAAAGATACTTCCGACTGCGATGTTGCACTTGAAAATTTAGCATCCCGTGTGCCCTGGGATCACAGTGTCACTGCAAATGCAGCGACAAACACAACCATCGGAAACAATGCAAGTTCTTCGCAAGCGTGGGCCAGTCCTTTAACTCCTGCAGAAAATTACCGGCCGGTTTCACCGACTCGCGATTATTTATTTCCATGGGAAAACAAATGGAATACCCAGAAATGCAATCCTGCAGCGTTGGTTCCACCCAATGGAAACGATGTCGATGCTGCAACCGCAAATCTGTTTTCGGAACATAACAGAATGCACGATTGGTCGTACTTCTTAGGATTTACCGAACGGAATTTCAACATGCAAACGAACAATTTCGGATTAACTGCTCCAGGTCCATTTCCACTTGGTGGCGAGCAAGATCCTGAGACAGGGAATGTTCAAGCAGGCGCGCTCGTTGGCGGTTATCCATCATTTCTGGGAAGAGACAATGCAAATCAAATTACATTGCAAGATGGAATTCCTGGAATCACAAACATGTATTTGTGGCAGCCGATCGCCGGCGCATTCTACGCACCATGCGTTGATGGCGATTTCGATATGTCCGTTATTGGTCATGAATACACTCACGCAATTTCAAACCGCATGATCGGAGGACCAGACTCTGGCATTCTCAGCCAACAAGGCGCTTCCATGGGTGAATCGTGGGGCGATCTGGCCGGAGTGGAAATAGTGAATGAATATTCAGATTACATTCCTGGAGGTCCAAACGAATTTCCAACGAGCAACGAAAATCCGTTTGCAGTTGGACCGTATGCGACAGGAAATAAGGAACGCGGAATTCGCAATTACAACATGAGTCGTAACGTAGCGGTTGCCGGGTTCCACAGTGGGCCTCCGCAAGTATTAGCTCCCACAAGCCCGCTGACAACAAACAATCCATTGAACTACAGCAACGTTGGCTACGATTTCGTTTGCGAACAGGACGATCTTGGAGCATGCACTCTGTATGCGCAGCGGCATGCCGACGGTGAAATTTGGAGTGCAACCAACTATGACATTCGCAAGGCTCTAGTCACCAAATACAACGGCTCCTATCCCGAATCAAACAAAGCCTTGCAGCGTGATTGTGCAAACGGAAAATTGCCTGCAAATCAGTGTCCCGGAAATCGCAGATGGATTCAAATCATGTTTGATGCATTCTTGCTGATGTCATCTGATGTGGATTTTCTTTCAGCACGCGATGCCTATCTTGCTGCGGATTTGATGCGCTTTGGAAGTGCAAACCAAACCGAATTGTGGCGTGTATTTGCCCGGCGCGGTATGGGGATCAATGCTTCTACAGCGAGCCCCGATGATGTGGATCCAAAAGCATCTTTCGAATCTCCGAATGAAGCAGAAATCGGATTCAAATTTAAGATTGTTGATTCCAATGGAGTCACTGCGATTCCCAACGCAAAAGTATTTGTCGGACATTATGAAGCACGCACAACTCCTGTTGCAACTTCAGATGCTACCGGAATGACCGGAACAGTTTGGTTGGTCACGAATTATTTTTACGATTTCCTGATTCAAGCGCCTGGTTATGGTCATCTTCGTTTCCCAAGAAATGCATGGTCCGGAGGCGCGGGAAATACGTACACACTCACAGTAAAGATGGCGAAAAATTTGGCTTCCGTGAATAACGGAGCTGTAGCCGCTGGTGACGGAGTGACATCGCTAAATAATCTGATTGACGATACTGAAGACACAGTATGGTCATCGACCACAGGTGATGTTCCTGATGATGCGGTTGGCGATCAAGTTACGATTGCACTTGCAGGTGGATTGCAAACCATAAAAAGAGTTCAAGTCAGCGCCATGCTTGATCCGGATGAAGGCGGAAGATTCACAGCATTGCGCCAGTTTCAAGTACTGACATGCAAAGTTGGAAACATTTCCAATCCAACATGTGTGGGCACAATTCCAGCGGGATTTACTCTCATCTATACAAGTCCTGCGAATGCATTTCCAGCCTCTGTGCCGAGACCAGCAGCACCTGATTTGATTTTGCGCGAATTCGATGTTCCAGATACGCAAGCAACTCACGTACAATTCCGGGTTGCAAACAATCAGTGCACAGGACAAACAGCATTCCAGGGCGAACAAGACAACGATCCATTTTTTTCAACGGATTGCAGAGTTGGTGACGGTGGCGTAATGCTTCCACCGGCCGATAACGATGTACGGGCTGCAGAATTTCAGGTTTTCGGTGCAGCAGCAAGCGCGCCGCCGATGGACCCGATTGTTACGTTCACTATGACTGCGCCAGCAACTGCATCACGCGGAACGACCATTGAGTACACGCTTACGTATTCGAATGCAGGACCTTTTGCATCATCCAATGCAAAAGTTACAGATGTATTGCCTGCAGAATTGAATTTTATTTCAGCAACCAATGGCGGAACTTATAATGCGGTAACTCGCACCGTAACCTGGAATCTCGGAACGGTGAATGTTGGCTTTACTGGAACATTAAAGGTCCAGGCACAGATCAAACCGACTGTTCTTCCGACAACGATCATTACAAATCAAGCGGACTATTCAGCGGATTTGACTGTAGCTACGCCAGCAGCAGCGGTTACAACAGTTTTGCCGTAAATAGGAACAATCTCGCTGCATACTCAGCACAGGGAGTCTTCCGGTCGCACTTTGCGATCGGAGGCTCTCTGTTGCTTTTTTTTCAGCGGATGGATTAGCGCTTGAATAACTGCCGGCGGACGTCATTGCGGTTCAAAACTTCAAAGCCTGTGATTCTTCCTAATTGATCCAAATTCAAAACGATTTTTCCCCGGTCAGATTTTATATCCAGCTTCTTCGTGAAGGTCATTCGTCGTCGTTCTCCCGGTGATTCGAATCGATCAGATATTGAACTTCCGGAAACTGTAAAGCTTGCACATCCAAAGTCGGTACATGGACAGCGTTGATCAATTTCTAAATATGGAAGCTGACTTCGCAGATCATTTCTCTGGATCCGTTCGAGTAATGATGCAACTTCATCGTGAAATTCTGGTAACTTAGTCTTGAAATGCATTGTCCTGTCAGGCGATAAAAAATTCAAAAATTAATCATATTTAACTTAATGTGTTGGTGCATTTGCGGCAACTTGTTTCAGCAATTCGTCCAGATCCGCGCGCTTGAATACTTTGCCATCTCGAATTACAGCGGAAATTTTTTTGGTATTAGTGATATCGGCCAGCGGATCGGCATCGAGTAAAACGAGATCGGCCGATTTTCCGGTTTCAATTGTTCCTGTACGATCCAGGATACCCAGCGATTCGGCACAATTACGCGTTGCTGCCACCAGCGTTTCACCTGGCGTGAGGCCAGCCTTTACCAACAGATCCAATTCATCATGCACGTTAAAGCCAGGTAGTGAATATTTAGCTCCAAGGTCAGTTCCCACAAGGAAACGAACTCCTTCGCTATGCATGATCATCGTTATTTCGTTGAAACGTTTGTATGCCTTTGCTAAGAGTTCTTTTCTTTCCTCTGGAAGATCGGGAAAAACTTTCCAGAATTCTTTTGCCGAAGCAGTAATATATTGATCGCGTGGATCTTTTCGCGCTCTGACGTCCCATTGAAAAGAACGATTCCAATAAGCAATCAACGTGGGGTCGAACCATGTGCGTTTAGAAACCATAAGGCGTGCAAGCGATCGAAAGTATTCATCGCTAAATTCCGCCATTGCTTGCTCCTGTGACTTGCCGCTTTTTACCACCTTTTGAAATGGACCTTCAAAAAGTGTAACAACATGTTCAATGCTATGTTGTCCTGCCTCCACTGCTTTAGCCGGATCTACTTCCGATGGAATGTGGCCGATCACTTTAAGATTTTGCTTTTGTGATTCTTCAATAAGCGCGAAATAAGCTTCCGATGGCGTTCCAGTGTGAGTCTTAATGAAATCCACACCCCGCTTTTTCAAAAAATGAACAGCATCACGGGCATCATCAGAGTTCCAAACAACAAGACGATCAGGGACACCAGGCTTTGAACCATCCACAAATGGACCTGCGCGATAAATTTGAGGTCCAACAATTTTTCCAGATGCAATCCGTTCTTTGATTAAATCGATCAACTCAAGATCGCCGCCTGCATCGCGAATCCCTGTTACACCATTAGCCACAAGCGCAGGACATGCCAGTTCCGTGTAGTTGGTAAGATGTGCATGCATATCCCACAATCCCGGAATTATAAACTTCCCTGTGCCATCGATGATTTCTGCATTTTGCGGTATTTGTGAACTGCCTGAACGTTCGATTGCAATGATGCGCTTATTTGATATGACTACAGTGACATCCTTTTTAGGTTGTGAGCCGGTCCCATCAATAAGAGTTACATGTGTAATCGCAATTGCACTTTCACCGAAGCTTTGAGCAGTGACAGAAAATAGAATTAAAACCAAAATCATTAGAGTTGGTTGGATTTTCATAACGATACGATCATAACCTGTATTTATTTTGGAATCTTCCATTCCGATTTGTGTCATGGCATGCTATTGGCACATATGAACAAGATCTTGCTTTCAGCTCTTTTGGTTTGCGTGAGTTTACAGTCCGCTTATTCTGAATCACGGCGCCGCCTGACTGTTGATGACTATTTTTCGATTCAACAGTTGTCTTCTCCACAAGTATCCCCTGATGGAAAATGGGTTGCATACGAAGCAACACAATTCGATGTCAAAAAAAATCGAAAGAATCAGGATCTATGGATGGTTCCATCGGGTGGAGGAGCGCCAATCCAACTTACAAGTTATCCAAAAAGAGACTCAACACCAAGATGGCATCCAAATAGAAACAGTATTACCTTCTTGTCCTCGCGTGAGAACGAAGAATCGCAGGTTTTCGAATTAAGCCTTGGTGGTGGCGAGGCCCGCAAGCTCACAGACATCAAGCAGGGCATTGATGAATTCGAATGGTCACCGGATGGAAATAAGCTCGCATTGATCTTGACGGATGCAGATCAATCAGAAGTATTAGGATTCGAAAAACCGATTGTCGTTACACGCAGACAGACGAAACGGGATGGCACAGGATATTTAAATGATCTGCGTTCACATCTGTACACACTTGATCTGAGTACAGGTAAGTTGAAGCAAATTACCTCAGGAGCATTCGATGATTCTTCACCAAGGTGGAGTCCTGATGGAAAAACAATTCTCTTTGTCAGTAATCGGACCAAAGATCCTGACACGAATACGAATACGGATTTATTTATCGTTTCAAGCGATGGCGGAGAATTGAAAAAGTTAACAACAAATGAAGGGCCGGATGAAACGCCTTCATGGAGTCCGGATGGAAAATGGATTGTCTATTCAACATCGGTCCAGCCGGACATCATCTGGTACGACACTCTGGAAGTTGCTGTGATTTCCTCCGAAGGCGGTACGCCAAAAATTCTCACCCGTGAATTAGATCGAAATGTATTCAACATTGCGTTCAGCCAGCGACAGCCGTCTTATTTATTTCCTGTTGGAAGATCACGGAACTCATCGTCTAGCCAGCGTGCCTGTTGAAGGCGGGTTAGTGAATCGAGATGTACTCTCAGTTAATGTCGTTACAGAATTTGATGCCGGGCCAGGCGGTTCTATCGCATTTCTTTCCGAGCGTTCAGACTTTCCATCGGAACTTTTTATCTGGAATCAAAATGAAGGATCCAAACAGATGACGCAGACGAATGCGAAGCTGCTGCAATCTGTAGAATTTGGAAAAACAGAGCGGATTCAATTCAAGAATAATGAAGGCATTCCTATCGAAGGCTTTCTGACTTTTCCGCCCGATTTTGATCCTTCAAAAAAATATCCATTCATACTGAGAATTCATGGCGGACCAAACGATCAATACAATGAAGGCTTTTATTATGATTGGCAATTGTTTGCTGCGAACGGATATGTCGTCGCTGGTTTGAATCCACGCGGATCTACTGGTTATGGTGAGGAATTCGCAAGAGTGATCTGGTCTGCCTGGGGAATTAAGGACTATGAAGACTTGATGTCCGGTGTCGATTACATTGTGTCAAAAGGCTTCATCGATCCTGAAAAAATGGGAGTAGGTGGATGGAGTTATGGCGGGATGCAAACCGATACAGTGATTACAAAAACTGATCGTTTTAAAGCAGCTACTTCAGGTGCGGGTATTGCGAATCATTTTGCTGGTTACGGAACAGATGAATGGCAACACGCCTGGGAGAAAGAGCTTGAGTTGCCCTGGCGCAATTTTGATCACTGGCGAAAACTTTCACCGTTTTTTCAAGTTGAAAATGTAAAGACACCTACATTATTTTTGTGCGGCCAGGAAGATTGGAATGTTCCTTTGATCCATTCGGAACAAATGTATCAAGCTCTTCGGCGATTGAATGTCGATACAATGCTGATTGTTTATCCGGGTGAGAATCACGGAATTGATTCACCATATTACGTAAAGGATCTTTACGAAAGATATCTCGCCTGGTATGGCCACTATCTTCAGGGAAAGTCTGACAGAGCGCCAACCAATTAAGTTCAGCTTTTTCACGCCGAGTTACTTATTTGATCTTCATTTGATGAGGGATTATAGTCTTAGCGATGCGAAAACGATGGGTTCGTCTGTTTTTGGCCCTATTTTTTACTCTTTTCGCGTTTGCTGATATCAGTTTTGCAGGTGTGTGCTGCGGCGACGAAGTAAGTGCGAGTAGTGAAGATGACGCGAGTTGCTTTTGCTGTTGCAGCCATATCAGAGTGGAACAGTATTTCAATTTTGCGGTTGAAGATAGCTGTCAGCAAATGCCGAATAAGAATGTAAAAACTATTACGCTTTCGTATCAGTCCACAATATACCACCCACCAAAAACTAGTCTCTAGCTCGATTCGTTTTTTCTGCCAGATTCTTAAATAACTCTTTGCATGAGTTTTCAACTAAGGACTATCTATGCGTTTTCTATTTCTATTGTTTTGTTTTGTACTATCGAGCTCTTTTGTTCTGGCCCAGACTAATGCTGATGATTCATCAACACTGAGTTTGGCCAGCATCGTTGAGAGCTCGTTAATTACTCATCCGGAAATTCAAGCCAGTGAAAGCGGCATACAAGAAGCTGATGGTTTATTGCGTCAGGCTGGATTGCGTCCTAATCCCGAGATTCAAACATCATTTGGAACTTCATCGATCCTGGGTGAATCCGGCGATCAAGAATGGTCTGTTGCGTACGTTCACACAATCGAACTTGGGAAAAAACGCGGAAGACGCTTAACAGTTGCCGAGATTGGTTTGCTTATTGCGAAGCAGCAACTACAAGACCGCAAAAGAAACCTCATATTGGAAGTTAAAAAGACTTACGCTGATGTTCTTTCAAATCAGGAACTGTTGAAAGCAACAAGCCGGTCAGTTGATGCACACCGAAAGCTTCATGAGTTTACAGTTGAAAAAGTAAATTTAGGTGAAGCTGCCGCTGTCGAAAAGGATTTGAGCGAAATCGAACTGAGCCGGCTTGAGCTGGAACAAGCAACTCTAACGGCACAATTGTCCGCGACAATCTCCAAGCTAAAAATAATAGCAGGGCTTCATGAAGAACAATCCGTAGGAGGATCATTCCTTGAAGATATTCCTGTACAAAATATTGATTTGACCGCCATCCTAAGCAACGTTAAGGAAAAAAATCCACAACTGCTGATTTCCAAGTTTGAATATCAACAAGCAGAAGCTGCCGTTTCATTAGCGAAAGCTGAAGGTGTACCGGACCTCGATGTCTTCCTCGCATACTCGAATGAAAAAAGTCAGTTTGATGCATTTGGTATCAGCGCGAATAACGCTCTTGTTCCTATAAAGGATTCGGATCAAATTATTTCAACCGGGATAACCTTCGAACTCCCTTTTTCTAAAAATCAAGGAAATACATCTGCTGCCGTAGCACGTTTGGATCAATCAAGGCTCAGAACAAAACTGCTGGAAAAAACTATTGAACATGAAGTTGAGCTGGCATTTCGAAAGTATGAAATAGCCAGACAGACCTACGGACTCTATAAGGACTCGATCATCAAACAATCAGAAAAACAGATGGAAATCATGCGTATTTCGTTTGAGGCCGGTGAACTTCGTTTTTTGGATTGGATCAATGAGCAAAAACGTACTCTCGAAATTCAAAAGGCATATATTGCTGCCGCAAAGGATTACTTTCTAGCTGCCGCAGAGCTCGAATTTCTAACTGGATCGGGATTAAAGCAGACGGAGGACTTATGAGTTACAGCCTCAGACAAGTATTTTTGTGCTTTCTCGCGATTCTTTGTTTAACGGTTTATGCATGTAGCAGTCAGGAAAAAAGTACGAAGCATGAAGAAGAAGAACATCACGATGAAGCTGGGATTCTAGAAATTACAACAGAGGCCCAGCAAAAGGCGGGTCTAAAGTTTGAGAAAGTTCGTGAAGGTCAGATTACGAATTTACTTCGTGCAAGTGGAAAAGTTGTTTCTGACGAATCACGAGTTTTTCACCTCCGTCCGCTGGCAAATGGAAGAATCGATAGGATTTTTGTAACTCCGGGAAGTGCTGTGACGAAAGGTCAGTCTTTGATCGCATTCGATTATGTTGAGCTGGGAGAATTACAGAACGATTATGTAAAGGCTCATGCAAGCGCTTCAGTTTCGGAACAAGCACTCAAAAGAGCCGAGCATCTTTCTTCAATTGGGGCGTTACCACGTTCTGAATATGAAAAACGGAAAGCAGATCACCAAAATTCACTCGCTCAAATTCAGAATATAGAATTCAAGCTTCAACGTTACAATATCGTGCCTTCCCAGTTGAGGGAATCTGCGAGTACAGAATCCTCAAAGTTACCTGTTAGCATTCTACGCTCTCCTGCAAATGGAGTTCTCATCCATTTCGATGCGGCAACTGGTGAAGTTGTCGATCCGGAGAGGGAATTATTGACAATCGCTGATCTGTCACGTATTTGGGTCGAAGCAAATGTGCATGAAACGGACCTGACTCTGGTGAGGCCCAATCAAAAAACCGAGATTCGGTCCGATGCGTATCCGAATGAAATTTTCTCAGGGACCATTACAAAGATCGGTGACATGCTTGATGTTTCTACAAGAACAGTCAAGGTTCGATGTGAAGTTGCAAATCCAAATACACGATTAAAACTGGAAATGTTTGTTCATGTAATGATACCAACTTCACAAACACGCCAGGCTTTGTTGATTCCAGCTATTGCGGTCCAGGAAATTGACCACAAGCCTGTAGTGTTTGTCAGGAGTGATGAACATCACTTTGTTATAAGAAATATTGAAACGGGTGAAAAGAAGGAGTCTGAGATTGAAGTCCTTTCCGGCTTGAAAGTAGGCGAAACATTAGTAACCGATGGAAGTTTTTCATTGAAGTCCGAATTCTTGAAAGCAGAAATTGGTTCAGATGAGCACGGCCATTAGAGGGAGGACCAATGATAATCGATCGCATAATTCGTTTCAGTCTTCACTATCGAATTTTGATTTGTCTTTTGGGAGTCCTTCTGGTTCTCGCGGGTTTGTATTCTGCTGCGAAACTTCCCATTGATGCAGTCCCGGACGTAACAACAAACCAGGTACAAATCAATACTCTAGCTCCCGCGTTTGCTCCATTGGAAATGGAAAAATATGTCACATTTCCTATCGAAGTTGCAATGAGCAATCTGCCAGAAAAGGAAGAAATCCGTTCAATTTCTCAATTTGGGCTTTCTCAAGTAACGATTACGTTTCAAGAGAAAACTGATATTTATTGGGCACGGCAAATGGTATTGGAACGGCTTTTGGAAGCGAAAGAAGAATTACCTGAAGGAATTACCCCAGAGCTTGCGCCAATCAGCACAGGATTGGGAGAAATTTATCAATTTACGATTGAAGCCGATCAGAGTGTTGCAGGTAAGTACTCTCTTCAAGATCTAAGGACATTGCTTGACTGGTTTATTAAACCAGAGCTCAGAACAATTCCTGGAGTTGTTGAAGTAAACAGTTATGGTGGAAAAGCAAAACAATACGAAGTGCGTGTAAATCCAGACAAGCTTGTAAGTCACAAGATTTCGCTTCAACAAGTTTTTGAGGCATTGAAAAAAAATAATTCAAATGCCGGAGGTGCTTACATTGAAAAAGCTGGAGAGCAGCAACTTTTGCGCGGCGTCGGTTTAATTCAGTCTGTTTCGGATATTGAAAAAGTTGTTGTCGAAACTAGAGACGGAGTTGCGATTCATATAGCTGATTTGGCGGCTGTATCAATCGGATCAGAAATCAGACAAGGTGCTGCGACTCGTGATGGGCAAGGTGAGACTGTTGTTGGAATGACAATGCTTTTGAAAGGCGAAAACAGCAGAACAGTAACGGATCGAGTCAAACAGAGACTCAAGGAAATTGAACCCTCTCTGCCTCCAGGCGTCAAAATCTATCCATTCGCCGATCGAAGCGAACTTGTCAGCCAAACGATTAACACCGCCGGCAAGAATTTGATCGAAGGCGGAGTGCTTGTCATTGCAGTTCTTTTCTTGTTTCTGATGCAGCTACGAGCCGGGCTGATTGTTTCTTCCGCAATACCATTGTCCATGCTTTTTGCAATTATCGGGATGAATTATTTTGGCGTTTCTGCCAACTTAATGAGCCTCGGAGCAATCGATTTTGGTTTGATTGTGGATGGCGCCGTAATCATCGTAGAAAACTGTGTAAGACATCTTTCGGAAAAGACAAAATCAATTGGAAGAGCTTTGTCAAAAGAGGAACGAATCGAAACGATTTTTCGAAGCACGGTTGAAGTTCGTTCTGCAAGTCAGTTTGGGGAACTCATTATCATCGCAGCTTATATACCTATCGTGTCTCTAACGGGAATTGAAGGGAAGATGTTTCGCCCGATGGCATTCACGGTAATCCTTGCGCTTTCAGGTGCTTTGATTCTTAGCTTCACACTCATTCCTGCGCTCTGTGCGATTTTCTTAAAAGAGCGTAAAGAAGGCAAAAACAAACTCATGAATTTTCTGGAAAAAGTGTATGAGCCATTTCTTGAGAAAACACTACAGCATCAGGGCCTTACGGTAACTGTAGCTTTGATTTTTGTGATTGGCTGTGTTGCGCTATTTCCACTTCTTGGTTCTGAATTTCTTCCAGAACTCGATGAAGGCGCTGTTGCTATTAATCATGTCCGGATAAAAAGTGTGTCTTTAACAGAATCCATACGTCAGACAACCCTGATTGAGAAGGCTTTAAAGGAAATTCCTGAAGTGCAAACCGTGGTTAGCCGAATTGGACGACCTGAAATTGCTACCGATCCGATGGGGCCCGATATGGCTGATACATATGTATATCTAAAGAAAAAATCGGAATGGCGAAGAGGAAAAACGAAGGAAAAAATTGTAGATGAAATGTCAGAAGTGATGGAGACAGTGCCAGGTGTAGCGGCTTCATTTTCACAGCCGATCAAATTCAGAATGATGGAGTTAATTGAAGGAACAGGAGCACGTTCTGATGTTGTTGTTAAAATTTTTGGTGACGATATGGATCAGTTGTCACGAAGCGCAAATCAAGTAGCAGCAGCTTTAGGAGAAGTTAAAGGCGGCGAAGACATTAAAGTTCAACAAGTGCATGGACTTCCTGTGCTTGAAATTCAAATCGATCGTGATGCGATCGCGAATTATGGAATCAACGTTGAGGATGTGCATTCCGTAATTCAATCCGCAGTTGCCGGAACGCAGGTGGGGAAAATCTATGAAGGATTTATGAACTTTGATTTGATGGTGCGGTTCCCTGTAGCGGCCTCAAAGGATGAGGAAACCATTGGCGCTTTGTTGGTGGGCGGATCTAAAAATGAACTGATTCCTTTACGTCATCTTGCAAAAATTGAGAGCAAAGAAGGTCCGGCAGAAATTAGCCGGGAAAATGGGCAGCGATTGATCAGCGTTGAAGCGAATATTCGGGGTACGGACATTGGGTCTTTTGTAAACGATGCGCGACTTAAAGTACAAAATGAAGTGAAGTTGCCCACAGGATATACGATTGAGTGGGGTGGGACCTTTGAACATTTGGAAAGCGGACGCAATCGTCTTTTAGTCGTTCTTCCTGTCACATTTCTTCTAATCCTCTTTTTGCTCTTCACAACATTTCATTCCTTTAAACAAGCACTTCTGGTTTTCACAGGAATTCCTTTTGCTGTCACTGGAGGGATTTTAATGTTGCTGCTTCGAAACATGCATTTTTCTATGAGCGCTGGAATCGGTTTTATTGCTGTATCCGGAGTTGCCGTATTAAATGGAGTCGTGTTGATTACATTTTTGAATCAGTTGCGTCTTGAAAACGCCGGGATGCACTTAAGAGAAACAATCCATCAAGGTACGCTACTCCGTTTGAGACCTGTGTTGATGACAGCCCTTGTTGCAAGTCTTGGATTTGTTCCAATGGCGGTTTCTACTGGAACAGGCGCAGAAGTGCAGCGCCCACTTGCCACAGTAGTGATTGGAGGATTGATTACGTCTACAGCATTAACCATGCTTGTACTTCCGGCAGTTTACTATTGGATGGAGAAACGAAAGCAAAATGGTTGATGCACACGGCCATTATGCTTCAGGGAAAGTCAGAAAAGACGCCAGCCGAATAAAAATCCGAGCGCAGGCTTCCAGCCTGCATTTCGGGACGCGGACTTCCAGTCCGCAATTTCCGCTGGCAAGATGCCAGCGGCCCTTAATGCGGACAAGATGTCCGCGCTCCGAATTGCCATCCAATGTAATCAATTGAACTGAAGACTTGACGAAGATCTTTGCTGCTGGCGGCGTGCGTTAAGGTTATTTTGTTTCGTTCATCGGTTCGAATTCGAAAATGCCGCCATCAGCCATTAATGAAAGGAATAGGTGGCCATCATTTATAGTGTAGGATCGAATGTTCTGCCATTGACTGACGAAGTGATCGTGAAGCGATTCAGGCGGACACTTGACTTTCGTTAACGCCATCGCGCCAAACTCAAGTTGATTCGCTACGGCAGATTCCCATGTTCCGCGGCCACGATTGCAATCAAATCGAACATTGACTACGCCATCGCTTGCAAACGTGATTGTGTACTTCGATCGATCATCAGGGATGAGCACCTGATCATCGCCTCCCTGAAATTGGACAAACTGCCATGATGTGCCAGCAATGCCAGATGTTGTACTTGGAGTCATATTCGGAGTTTGGTCATCGGAACAACTCACATGGAAAAGTACAATAATTGATAATACTACAAGTATAGTACGCATTATCTTCCTTATCTCTTTGTATTAATCAAAGGCCCGCGTTCAGCGGGCCTTTGGTATCTAAACTCGAATTCACTTCTGATTATCCCAAAACAGCTTTGATTGACGCAATAGCTTGTTCTTCTTCTTTGCTTACAAGCGTACCGCCAATTCCGAGAAAACCTCCTTCTTTTGAGGCTTCGGCTGCCTTTTGAGCTACATTTAAGACCAACTCACGATAAGCCTGAACGTCGCCTGGACTTTTTTGCGAAACGACTTCCAGGCCTTCCTTAATACTATTCAAGGCACCTTCTTTGGAAGGTGTACTTTTCTTGATCTGTTCCACTTCATCTTTCAAAAAGCCACCACCAAATGCACTTCCAACGAGTGAAGTGGGTGAAGCATCTTTGATGGAATCCTTAACAGCGTCCGATGCTGAATCAATCTCTTTGAACAGTCCGATCGGACCTGATGGCGATGCCAGTGCAACCAGATACATAGCCGCCATTGGAGCGGTTCTCATTTTGATCCACTGAGCATCATCAAAGGTATTCCGTAAAGCTGTTGCTTTATCACCGGCATCAAGCGCCGACTTTACAAGCTCAGCAGTTTCCCGGTTTGCCGGATTGTTCACAAATGAATCGTTTTCATTTTTCAATAAAGTGGCGAGTCGAGGTCCATCAAGGTTATCCTTTTTTGCAATATTTCCGATGAAACCTGCAATTGTCGGTGTTGCTAATGCAAGCAGGGGACGCACATTAAACCCAAGTTTTTGGCTAATGGTGCCGCCGATTGAATTGACTCCCGCACCGAGTAATGAGCTCATCATACTGGCTTGTGTGCCTGCGCCTTTAATCGAACCGATCAAATTGCCGATCAAACCGCTTCCAGTTTCTTGTGGAAGCGCATTCAGAAGTGAAGACGCACCTGCGGGTGTGCTTGCTTGTTTTGCCAGGCTTCCGAGTACCAGCGGTCCAACCGCTGTAAGACCCTTATTGATTTGAGATGTCTCAACGCCTAGCGTTTTAGAAAGTTTTTCGTTTACATCAGGAGTAAACATGGAAGTAAACGAATCTAGTATTCCTGACATTTTGGTTCCTCCATTGACGTGTAGGCCGGCACTTTGTGGAAAGTGACGGCAGTTAGCTTTTAATGATTCTGAGCCTGTGCATCAAAGCACAAGCTACCCTTAACCTCTAACGGCCCTCATTAAACTAGTAGAGTGAAAGGAAGATTCTGTGGGACTATTCTTTCTTAAGAAATTTGCTGGCCATGTTGGTAAGATCATCCAGTGCGCTTCCATCTTTGTTTGAATCCAACAAGCCTGTCAGCATGTCCATCATATTCGGTTCAGCCGGCGATCGTTGTTGTTGTCCATTTAGATAGCCAGACAATGAACCTGGATCGAAACGGTTTTGAGCTTGTGTCTTTCCTAATGCTCCCATCAGCATGGGTGCCAGCAGTGCCAATAGTTGAATGATCGTACCGGTGTTCAATCCAGTTTGATTTGATAGTGCGCCCGCAATGTTTCCCTGGCGATTTCCCAAAACGTGGCCGAGAATCGATGAACCTGCTGATGTTGTATTGCCGCCGCCTAAAAACCCCGATAAATTATCCAGGATACTTCCATCATGATCCTTTTGAAGTGCACGCTGAAGTGATTCGGCACCACTCGGTTGTGACGAATTTGCTGCTAGAGCTGAAATCAGCACCGGTAACGCCGCAGTAATTGCCTGATTCGTTGTTCCTTCATCTGCACCAATCTGCCGGCTGATTTGTTTCACACCATCGCCTGATAACTGTTGCATTAAGAGTTGCATCAAATCCATAGCACCTCCAACAAAGCGGAGCAATGTCCGCTATTGTTAAATTAATGAAAACAATTTTACGCGTTTGGGATTTTTAATCTTTGACCAACCTTGATGAGATCAGGGTTGTCTAAGATGTCCGTATTTATTTTGAAAATGTCGTTGTACCGATTCGCATTATCGAGATATTTTTTTGCGATCTTTGATAGTGTATCTCCGGATTTTACGGTATAAATTCCGAAGATGTCTTTATTGGCGACCTTAATATCTGCAACAACTTCATTCTCCCAACCTTGAATACTCTTGATCGCATCCCATAGTAGATCTTTATCCAATTGGTAGGCAGCTGTACCATCGATCTTAAGTTTTCCGCCTTCTTCCTTAACGTCTCCTCCCTTTACATCTAAATTTTTTCCGAGTTCCAAAACAGAATTGTATTTTTCTTTTAACATGTTATTTTCCTTTAGCGAGTTTTAGCTTTTCGATATACGAAAAGACAGAGCAGTGAATTAAGCTGAACAAAATCCAAGACAAGATACCCATTTTTGAAGCCCTCCTGATGTTAGGGCTATGAAAAAACAAGTCAAAGACCTGAAAAAGCCGTGAGATGTTCCTTTAAGGCGTCATGGTATTTACCATGCGAGTGCGAGTGGAGGAATCACCATTAACAGAATAAGGATAACATTCTAAATAATAAGGATATATTGACCTTTAGTCCAATATCTTCAGACTATTCCGAACGGAGAGCAATGATCGGGTCTACTTTAGTTGCCCGGCGTGCAGGTACATAACTTGCGAAGATAGCAATAAGTATGAATAGCAGCGGCATCAAAACGAAAGTGGATGGATCTGTAACGCTGATCCCATAAAGTAATTTCGACAACACCCGCGTCAAAATAAATGCGGCGACCAATCCCAATGACACGCCAATCAAAACGATCTTCAATCCGTTTCCGATCACCAGTGTAAGTACATCTCGCTGTTTAGCGCCTAATGCCATTCGGATTCCAAGTTCCCGGGTTCGCTGAGCCACAGAATAAGAGATCACAGCGTAGATTCCCATGCTTGCTAATACCAAAGCACCGATAGCAGATATTCCTAAGAGAAAAAGATTGAAACGGATTGGTGCAAGCGACGAAGAAAGAAACTGTTCCATGCTTTTTGTATTGCTCGTTGCGATGTTCCCATTCACGGACTGAATTTCGTGTCGAATTGCATTCACCCCTCTTAGTGGATCTCGGGAAGTTTTTACGACCCAACTCATATTGTTCGTTAGCAGTGAAACATTTTCTTCGGGAATTTGTGATATAGGAACATACGTTTCCGGAGACGGCTCTTCTTGTAATCCTCCATGTCTTACGTCTCCTGCTACGCCGATGATTTCAACTTCTCTGGGACCTGCATTGTTATCATCAATCTTGATATGCGCGCCTATTGGGCTTTCATTCTTCCAATAGCGGCGTGCAAAAGAGTCACTGATGATTGCGACAGGCTGAGAGCGAAGTGTATCTCTATTTGTAAAATCACGGCCGGAGTGAATGGGAATATTCATAGTCCGGAAATAATCGGGACCGGTCATTCGATACTGGGTTATGGGTTGCTCTCCTGGAATCAATGGAGGCCGTCCTGTTATCGTGAAGTTGACCCGCACGTTAGATCCACTTAATGGAAGCGCTGATGTCGCGCTTGTAGATTGAACTTCAGGCAAATTTCCGATTGCGTTGGAAAGTTGTTCATAAAAGACGGTTACTTCAGAAGTAGAATATTGTGCCCTGGGCAAAGAAAGACGCATCACCAGCAAATTCTTAACATCAAACCCTGGCGATATTGACTGTAATCGAAGAAAGCTTTTTGCCAATAGACCAGCGGCAATCAACAATAAAATTGAAATTCCCACTTCGCTGAGTATCAGCAGGTTGCGCATATTGTTTTTGCGGCTCCCTTCAGATGTGCCTTTCCCGCTTCCTTTTAATTCTTCAGTAAGACTTGCTCTTGCAATATGAAGTCGTTGGGATGAACCCAAAAAACACACCGGACACCAGAGAAATCAAAAGAGAAAATAACAAGACCATTGCATCGATCTCAATTTCATTCGTGCGAGGAAGCGAAGCAGGGCTGAACGCGATCATCAATTTCATGGCAGGTTTTGTTAATGCAAGACCCAGCGCACCGCCTAGTAGAGCAAGCAAAATATTTTCAGTTAAGAGCTGCTTGATAAGGCGTCCGCGGGAAGCGCCGAGGGCGAGTCGAATCGCCATTTCTCTAAACCGCGTGGAAGCTCTCGCAAGCACGAGGTTCGCTAAATTAGCGCAGGCGATTAGCAACACCAAACCAACTGCAGCCGATAGAACTAGAAATGCCAGCCGAAAATTTCCAACAAGTTCTTCGTGCAAAGGAATTACTTTCGTGCCTTTCTTGCTCGCATTCGTAACCGGATACAATTGTTGCAAATGACTTGCAATGCCGTTCAAATCCGATTCTGCTTGCTTGAATGTAACTCCTGGTTTTAATCTTCCGATAACGCGTAGAAAACTAATAGATGCTCTTTCGTTGCGCAGTGGGTCAGCATCCGGGACAAGTGGAACCACAATGTCAGATTCCATTCCTGGAAAAGAAAAGTTGGATGGGAGTACTCCGGCTACTATATAGTTCTCATCATTTAAGGTGAGCGGTTTGCCAACAATTTCGCGATTCATTCCGAAACGGCGGCTCCAAAAACCGTGACTGAGTACAACAACTCGCGGATTGCCAGTGTTGTCATCTTCATTTAATAATGTGCGTCCGATTTCGGCTTCGACTCCGAGTGTTTTGAAAATATTTGCAGAGCAGCGAACTCCAAACACACGTTCGGGTTCTCCGGCATTTAGCAAATTAGCGCTCCATGTCGAAAAAGCGGAGATTTGTTCCAGCGTTCGATTCTGATCCCTGTAATCGATAAAATCCGGAAGTGAAAAAGTGCTTTTGTCTCTATCAGTCCGGCTCGACCAAATCCAAATCAATTGGTCCGGCTTTTTATATGAAAGCGGACGCAGCAGTATAGTGTTAACCAAACTGAAGATTGCCGTGTTTGCGCAGATGCCGACAGCTAAAGTGAGTATTGCTACAGCAGTAAATCCGCGACTCTTGAGCAACAGTCGGACAGCATATCGAATATCCTGAATTAATGGTTCCATGATGTTGAAATATTATTGGCGAGTTGGTGTTACTCCATAACTCATCGTTGGTCGTAGGCTCAAAATCTCAATTGTCGTTTTCTCAATCAATTCGTTGACTTTGTCTGGGAGCACTTGTTCACTCTTTCCATCAAGAATTGCTGACAAGCTTGTACGTGGACGAAGTCTGACATAGCGCGGAGTAGTTCCACCCGCGATCATTCGATACCAGAGTGTTTCCTCTTGCAGTTTGGATTTATCTTCAGTGAGAGCTGCTTCGAAAGCTTTTGCTGTACCAGGCGCGAGCTCAACGGTTGTGAACTCGAGCCGTGCTGCTGGTTGCGGTTCACCATTTCCACGTGACATTTCCGGCTGGTACTCGTAAAGTGCGTTTCCCACAAACTGCGCGTGCGGCGTGACGTTGAGAATATTATCGCGTTCGTCTTCAGCCGGTAAGATTGGATTGTCTAAACTTGCGCCCGTGTGTCCAAATGTTGCATAAACAAACCATCGTTGTCGTTCACCAGCCCAAATGGTCCAACCAAACCAGACCCATGTATCTTTGGCTTGCCGATGAAACTCAAGATGCCGGATATATCCTGCTTCAAAGTCGACAGTTTTTCCATCATGTGGACGCAGGATTGCAATGCGCGCATATGGGCCCCGTTCGGTTTGAGCAACAAGATCCGCAAAAGGTGCATTGCTAACAAGAAACACCGCAATGATCCAAAGCCAATGATGTTTCATAATTGTTCCATCTGACGCAGATGATTGATGTCATGTCCTGCCATCATTCGGACCATTTGCGAAATGGATTCCTTTCCACGCTGCGAATGAATTCCGTAATGCTCCCATTGATCCGATGTCAGCGATTTCAACCATGCAATATTTGCCTTTCGTAAGATCTGGAAAAGAGATAGCGCCAAATACGGATCAGATTGGAGTGATCCGGAATTTTTGACCCACTCATTCTGATCGTAGGCTTCAATTGATTCGCCGCTGGTGCTCACTACTTTGCGATATCGGTAAGCACATACAATTTCAGCTTCCGCAAGATGCGCAAGAATCTGCGCAGCTGTCCATTTAGCTGGTAATGACTCCTTCTGAAGTCCTTTCTTTTCCAGCGTACGAGTGAGAGTCTCTAATCTGGTGATAGTTGATTCGAGTACGTTAAGTGGATCCAACGTTCCTAGATGATTCAGGATCCGCTGTGTGTATTGCTGCGATGTCTCACTCATGTTTCCTCCTTCGAGAAGTTACAACTGAAAATTGTATAGATGGATCAGCGGCGTTTAACGACAGGATGGTGCTGTTTTACGCCAAAAAAGAAGGAAAACGATTGAGGAAAATATTTTTGATGAGTATACTTGGATAACAATGCCAAGGACTGACCGCGATATAGCATCACGCAGCAAGCGAAAACGGATCATCGTAATTGTTGTGCCACCTGTGGATGAACTTGATTTAGTCGGACCGATGAAAGTTTTCGGCGCCGCGAACCGGCTGTCAAAAAAACCAGTCTATGAAGTTGAAGTCGTAACGAACAAAAAAGAAATGATCGTTCGTGGTGAGGAAGGGTTGCTCACTTTCGCTGCGAGCGGACATTTTCAAGATGTGAAAGGAAAGTTTGATTCGCTTCTCCTTGTTTGCGGAGTTGGAACCCGCACAGAACGCGATCCAAATCTTTTTTCATGGATGAGAGAAAGGGCTTCAGTAGTTCGACGATTAGGATCTGTATGCGTCGGATCTTTTCTTTTGGCAGAAGCTGGTTTGTTAAACGGAAAGAGGGCGACGACTCATTGGAGATTCGGACGTGAATTGACAAAACGGTATCCGCAGGTAAAGGTGGAAACGGAACCGATCTGGGTGAAGGATGGAAACATTTACACTTCTGCCGGTATTTCCGCAGGAATGGATCTAGCATTGACATGGGTCGAAGAAGATTGCGGAGCAGCAGTCGCTCAGGAAATCGCACGCGAACTCGTATTGTTTTTGCGAAGATCCGGCACTCAAACTCAGGTGAGTGTTTTATTGTCAGCTCAAGCTTCGGAAATGAAAGCGATCCAGGAACTTCAACTTTGGATTGCTGAGAATTTTCACAAAAAACTTTCGATCCAGATCCTTGCAGATCGTGTCGCTATGAGCGTTCGAAACCTGGAACGTGTATTTGCACGTGAGCTCGGAAAAACTCCATCCGAATATTTGTTACAAGTTCGTGTTGAAGCGGCAGCGCTTCAACTTGAGCGAACGGATCGCGGGCTCAAACAAGTTGCATCTTCCTGCGGATTCACAAGCGCCGATATTATGCGGCGAGCATTTCAACGTTCTTTTGGAATTACACCACATCAATATCGCCTCAAACTCCAACCAGCTTGAACATTTGACTTAGCTGTTGCCACAGCGACATAACCGTAAGTCTTCAAAACCGCCTTATATGATATGGTGTGTGCACTAGTCCTTGAGGTATCCGTATGCTTCGACTCGCATTCTTATGGCAAATTTGTTTCATAATTCTGATTCTTTTTCCTGCAATTGCTTATCCCGGCGATCAGGAATCGAAAGACTCCGATCTATTGGCGATGTCGGAAAAAGAAACCGACCAGGGTAACTTTCAGAAAGCTGTGGATCTATGTTCAAGAGCGATTCAACTCGCTGAAGAATCGAAAAATCAAAGGAATATTGCAAAATCTCTGATCATGATCGGTTTTCCACTCGAAATTATTGGGAGAAAGTCAGAGGCAGAAAAGGCACAAGCACGGGCAGAGAAAATCTGTCGCGAAATAAAAGACGATGAGTGTCTTGGAGGCTCCTTAAATTTACTGACGCGTTTTAAACTAAGCTCCGGCGCTTACGAAGAAGGAATCAAAGTATCCGAGCAGGCAATCGCAATCATCGAAAAAAGTGGTAACCAAAAAGAACTCGCAAAAGCAATTGATTATCGTGGAGCGCTCTTAAACCGACTGGGAAAATTTCCTGAAGCACTCGAATACTTTGAACGAGCCCTTCACCTTGCAGAAAAAATTCCTTTTCCTGCAGTAATAGTATCGGCTCTTAGAAATGTGGGTGCAGTGCAGTGGATCCAGGGTGAGTATTCGTTAGCACTGGATACTTATGGGAAAGGCCTTCAGATTGCAGGAGAACACAATTTAGAGTTTCAAAAAAATATGATTTTGGGAAATCGCGGATTGGTCTACTGGAATCAAGGTGATCTGGATGCTGCATTAAGAGATTTCAATGAAGCGCAACTGTTTTTTGTGAGGGCCTCCGATAAGCCCGGCATGGGTACAAATCTGCTGAATATGGGAATTGTATATATGAACCTGGGAGACTATGGAAAATCGATGGAGAGCCTTCAGCGTGCCTATGAATTATCGATCGAATTAAAGGATCGCGGATTAGAGGCAGTAACGGTCAGTGAATTAGGAAGGATTTATTGGGCGCTCAATCAGGAAGATCGTGCGTTGCAATATTTTCAAAAAGCCTACAAGATCTCGGAACAAATTGGCGAAAAAAGAGCAGCCGCTTATGCGCTTACTGATATTGGCGGCATCAATGAACAAAAAGGAAATTATAAAGAGGCATTGTCTCAATACGAAAAAGTCTTGAAGCTATACGAAGAAATGGGTGAGAAGAGAGGGATTGCTCAAGCCATCGGCAATATTTCGAATGTTCAAAGCCGGCTCGGAAAGTATGACGCAGCACTTGCCTCCCAACTGAAAGCGCTTTCCATGATGGAATCGATTGGTCACGGACTAGATGAAGGTTTAAGCCGGATGTACGTCGGAAGCATTCTGGCGAAAATGGGAAGAAATACCCAAGCGATGCAGGAATTGTCCACAGCGATTGAAACGTTTCGCAAGGCGGATCTAACGGAGAATCTGAGTGATGCGCTTTATGAAAAAGCAATGCTGTACAGCAAAATAGGCCAAATTGAAGAATCGATCGCATTCATGAAAGAAGCGATTGAACTAACCGAAAAAATGCGTTCTCACGTGCTTTTGGCTGAGCAAAAATCAGGATTTCTTGAAAACAAATTTCAAATTTTTGAGGATCTGATTTTACAATTGGTTCAATCAGGAAAGACTGCTGAAGCATTTGAATACGTACAGCGATCCAAAGCAAGGGCATTTCTGGATCTTTTAGCTGAAGCAAGAATTCAGGATCCGGTTCATGATCCTGTATTGGACTTAAAAAAGAAAAAAATAATCCGCGGATCTACAACCGCAAACAGCCGACTTAAGGATGAGCTTGAAAGTGAAAATCCGGATGCTACAAAAATCAGGAAACTTCAGAATGAAGTAAAAGCACTTGATGAACAGTATGCGAGTGTAATGATAGAGATTCGCAATCTTGATCCGCGGTTTGCAGACTTGCAGAGGCCGAAGATCCTAAGTTTTGAGAATGCTAAAAAACTTCTGGATCCAACTTCGATACTTCTTGAATACTTTATCGGCAAAAAGAATTCGGTTCTGTTTGTCCTTACATCAGATAATCTCGTAGCGCACACACTTCCTGGCGATCAAGAATTAACGCAGGCGGTACACTCGCTACGGCAGCTTCTTCAAAAGCCTGATGCAATGTTTGAAACTACGGAGCATGCACACTCGGATTATGTTCAGAAGGCTGCCTGGTTGTATCAATCCCTGATTGCTCCGGGGCAACTCATGGTGAATGAAAAACAGAAAATTATTATCGCACCTGATGGTCCGTTGCATTATCTTCCTTTCGAAAGTCTTCTTGTAGAATCTAATTCACCAAAAGCAATTGATTTTTCAAGGCTGGCTTACTTTGGAAGCAGATATGAGATCGCTTATGTGCCGTCTGTTTCTGTACTTGGCTCACTGAGAAGCGTCACGCGGCGCAGTGATACTGCTACGGCGCAGCTAATCGCATTTGCCGATCCAGCATTGCCAGAAACGACCGGTACTCCAATGAATGCTACAGTTCGCGAATGGGCCGGAACTCTCGCGCCGTTGCCCTTTGCACGCAATGAAGTGAAAACAATTTCCAAGCTCTACCCTGATGAGCAGTCTTTGTTGTATTTTGGGCAAGATGCTACTGAAGATAAGGTAAAGCATTCGAATCTTGAGAAATTTCGGTACATCCATTTTGCAAGTCACGGATTAATTGATGAAGAAAATCCTCAATATTCCGCGCTTATTCTCGCCTCGGAACCTGGTAGTGGAGAAGATGGATATCTGACATTGCGCGAAGTTTTTGATCTGCGTCTTAATGCGAATCTCGTTGTCCTTTCTGCCTGCAAAACGGGATTAGGAAAGCAGATCCGCGGGGAAGGAGTCAATGGGTTGTCCCGTGCATTTCTTTCAGCCGGTACCTCGGAAGTACTGGTAAGTTTATGGAATGTATACGATGCTTCAACATCGGATTTTATGGTCCGTTTTTACAATAACCTGGAAAATAAAAACCTTGAACACCCGGCAGCGTTAAAGCAAGCTCGGCTTGAAATGATCCGATCCCATAAATTTAGCCATCCATATTATTGGGCTCCATTCGTTCTGATTGGCGACTACTCCTCTAGATGACAGACTTCACTGTTGGCGATTTGGTTATGTTTGCATCTGAGGACATACAATAAAGACATATGGCGGATCAGGGACAGGTTCGAAAGATTATCCATATAGATATGGACATGTTCTATGCGGCAGTGGAATTGTTGGAACGCCCGGAACTGCGTGACCAGCCTGTGGTAGTAGGTGGTTCACCGAAATCGCGTTCAGTTGTGACGACAGCTAACTACGTGGCGCGAAAGTATGGCATCCACTCTGCGATGTCTTGTGCTGAGGCGTATCGCCGTTGTCCTGAATGCATCTTTATCAAACCGGACCATCCAAAGTACCATCAGTACTCGCAGATTATCCGTTCCATCTTTTTCGAATTCACTGATCTCGTTGAACCGCTTTCGTTGGATGAAGCATATCTGGATGTCACGCTAAACAAGATGGGAGAGGCAAGCGCAACACGAGTCGCCCGGGAAATCAAGAAGAAAATTTTTGAACGAACGGGCCTGACTGCTTCCGCTGGAGTGGCACCCAACATGTTTGTTGCCAAGATCGCTTCCGACTACAAAAAGCCTGATGGGCTAACGGTTGTACCGCCAGAAAAAATCCTGGAATTCATTCGCCCACTACCTGTTCGTCGTATTCCAGGCATTGGCCCCGTGTCGGATGCGCATATGGCGAAGTTGGGCGTCCGCACAGTAGCGGACCTTGCAACACAAACACGCGAATGGCTTGACGTGCACTTCGGATCCTTCGGACAATATCTCTGGGAAATCGCACGAGGCATTGATGAACGCGAGGTCACCACATCGTGGGAGCGCAAATCGTTAGGCGCAGAAGAAACGTTCGCGCAGGATCTCTTGGACGTTCGCGAAATTGAATACTATCTTAAAGACTGCGCTCGAAGTGTTTTCGATCAGTTAACGAAAGAAGGAAAACGCGCACGCACAGTGACCCTCAAAATCAAGTACCACAACTTTCGTTCCATCACTCGCCGCCGGACACTGAACGACTACATTGGCACAGCCGATGAAATATTTGCGATAGCTCGCGAACTCTTGTCTCGCACTGACGCAGGTAGAGTCAAGATCCGCCTGGCAGGCATCTCCCTATCCACATTCAGTCAAACCGAGAAGTCTTTGAACGCTATTCAACTCCCGTTTCCTAATCTCACTTAATCAAATGAGGTAAGAAAGAAATGAATAACAATACCTTTGGAACAGAATATTTAGAAGAGTTAGAATCGGAAGCTCAATCCACTCGAAACTGTCTTGAAAGAATCCCAGAAAATTTATTCACATGGAAGCCTCACGAACGATCAATGACGACGGGATATTTGGCTTTGTTAGTTGCTGAAATTCCGCGATGGATTACGTTCATGATTGAGAAAGGTGTCATTGATCTTGCAACCTTTGATCATGGTCAGCCAAAATCAACAGCGGATCTTGTAAAGCATTTTGATGAAAATTTGGAAGGAGCCAGACTGGCATTGAAGACTGTTTCTGATGAAGCACTCTCCGAGCCGTTCTCTCTGAAGAGTGAGGGCAAGGTTCTATTTACTTCTCCAAAAAAAGAAAATGTTCGTCAAGCGATTAACCATCTTGTGCATCATCGCGGACAACTAACAATCTACATGCGGTTGAATAATATTTCGGTACCTTCGATTTATGGTCCATCTGCAGATGAAAAAATGTTCTAAAACATACAAAGGCTGAGAATGAGAAGACCTTTGAGTGCTGTCTTCATATTCGGATTGTGTATCGTCTTTTCATTGGCAAACGTATGCGTGGGAGAGACGGCTGAGCGCAAACCGGTAATTACAACACCTCATTTCAACTTCTACAGTGACTTTGAGACCAACCTGAACGACGCATTGGTCACTGCGGGTCTTGCGAGAAAAGACAGCAAACCTGAGCTGTTTCACTCCGGCGATGAAACCACATGCTTCGAAAAACTTCCTCCATCCAGGCGGTTCGCATGGGATAGTGCAGTCGATTACTACATGAAGGTCATCTCACCACATGGGTGGAGTGACCGCCAACAGTTTCTACTGCGAATGGACCTCGTTGGCTTCGAGGGCGAAGGGAAGGATGATAGTAGTACCGAATTCATTGAAATTGCACGAGGCTTTCGGGCTGCAGCAACTCCTGCGTACAAAGCGTGTCGTTGGATTGCGCAGGACGAAAAAAACCGGCGGTGGATTGAGAAGCTCAAAACAAGATTGGCTGCAGACGAACAGAAAACCGCTGCACGGATTGAGCAACTGTATCAAAAACAATGGAAGCGTTTGCCGATTTTGGTGGATGTTGTGCAAACAGTGGATTGGAGCGGCGCAAACACATCCTGGTCTGATGAAGGTCAAGGTGACGTTTTAATCTCAAGCGCGGTCGAAGGCGCGGCCGCGTTTGAAACAGTGTTCCATGAGGCCTCTCATACACTCATGGATCGGAGCGATCCAGTGAGGCAGGCACTTGAAACTGCTGCGAAAAAAATCGATTTGTCTCTCCCGAACGATTTATGGCACGTAGTTTTGTTCTATACAACTGGTGAAGCCGTACGAAGTATCCTGAACGAACGCGGCGAGCCGGACTACTCTCCTATGCTTTACGAGATCTTCAAAAGAGACGGCTGGGTGGAATATCGTGAAGCACTCGAGACCCATTGGCTTCCTTATGTAAATGGAAAGAAAACTCTTGCTGAAGCAGCAATGAATTTGATTTCCTCTCTACCAAAACAAGAGCCTCAAACGAAAGGAATTTGAAAAAGTCCGATCTTAATTAGGAGTCGCAGCTATTTCTTTACTTCCAATAGACTCTTTAAACGGAATTGAAATTCTTCTTGATCAAGATAAGGGGCTTTTTCAATTCCTCTTAGTTGATGCATCCAGAAAGTGGGCTGCGGAACTTCTGTCACCCACGTTACTGAACGATCGAATAGGAAATAGACGTCCCATGCAACGGAATCAAGTTCTAAACGTTTTTGCCAGGCTAAAGCGGTGACTCCTTTTTCGTCCCAGTAATTCCTCACACGTGGATCATCAAATTCCATCGCTCGTTCGAGAGCGTCCAACTTCGAATCATTACCTTGAATGGGAAGCCAAACAAAGTACGCGACAACATCCTTGCTTTCTGTACTCTTTAGAATCGTTTGCATATCGGAGTACCCCCGACGGCATAAGCCTCAAGTTGGAGAAAGCAGAGTTATGATCCGCACTTTGCCTGCATCGGATGTAAATTGTTTTTGCAGTTCATCAATGCTTTTCAAATCCTTCAATTCGTTCTGGGAGAATCCAAAGTTGGCAGAAAGTACAAGAAGCAAAGTGGAAAAGAGGATTGCGTTTCTAGACATACTTCACATTCTATCCTACCTGGGTTCTACGGAGTTACTAAAAGGATTTAACGCAGAGTTCGCCGAGTTAAAAATTATCTTACTCTGCGTACTCGGCGTTAAGATGCTGCTTATGTTTGTGCGGTAACTTGTTCAGCTTGGTAATTTACGCTGTAATCGGGCGAGATCGAAACAGTCCATTTCTCGGGTGAGCTATTGCGCAGAGATGTTGTCCAGAAAACAATTTCAATTCCGCTTTTAGATTCTTGTAAAAAAGGCTCAGAAATTTCATCAGCGAATGGCTTTAGTTCAACATTCGTAATCAGGTCATTTGAGTGAATCGTCAGTGTGTCGCGCATTGGCACTTTAAGCATGCGGAATAGAATCATAAGTTGATCGGCGCTCAGATTTTTCCTTTCCAAATAGCGTTCGCTTTTTAATAGCCTTTCAAGGCTATCTTGTTCTGCGGAACAAAATAGCTCGTCATTTGAAACAATATAGTGATGATAAACATTTCCGTAGCTGCCATCGACTTCCAAATAATAAACATCGAGATTCTGTGGCAGTTCCGAAATAGGAGTTCTGGAAATGAAAATTTTATTTTGTGGAATAGAGAGTTGTCCCTTTGCATGATTGATAATTGCCTGCTCAATATTCAAAGTCATAAATCCTCCGTAAATTTCAACGATTATCCATATTAGCGGGCTTATTTAGATAAGGTGATTTGTCATTACCTGGCAATGCTCGAAGTAACAAACGAAGATCTTCGGGATCCGTGAATTTTGGCGGAGTGCGGTTGAGGTCAGATATCACTTTATCAACCACCTTCTTGTATTCGGGATTTTTCTTATACAATTGCCGCAAATGTTCATAACCATCGTCCGGTGTTCCTTCACTAACAAGAGATTTCAACGCACGCTTCATGTGATCTGCTTTCGGAGGATTTTCGCCTAGAGCTGATCGTGACATGTAATATGCACGATATTCATCTAAGAATCTTTCAGATGTTCCGATCGCAGTCTTCCCATTCAGGATGTGATTCACTTCATGTGCAGTTATTTCGACTACCTTATCAGGATCCATCAGATTACGCCCGCTTCCTGCAATATTAAATAGCATCAATCCATCGTCTGCCTGAGCAGCAATATTTGACTTCCCAAAATTTACGAACTTCATGGAAATTTTCTCATTTAAGAATTGATTCAAGGTATTTTTAGCTGTAGTAAAAGTGGGATTTTTTGCGGAATGAGTAGAGAGATCACCAATGAGGCGCAGTGCATAATCCTTGTCGGGGTTCGACATGTTGATGTAAGTTTTCGTCTTCATGAATTTGTTCAGATCTGTGACAACGGTCTTACGTTGCGCTTCGTTGAGACTGGGAAAGTTGTTCGCCAGAACTTTAATGGCAGAAGTCTTGTCGGTCTCCATCAAGACTCGCTGGTAGTTTGGCGTTTGCGTAAAATTCCAAAGATCTTTTAGTACTTTCGAACGTTCCGTGTCTCCGAGTTTTTGGAAAGCCTCGTTGTCTACGATTTGATTTAACCCCTTTAAAAATTCCGGTCTGCCCAAATTGTCTTCCACATATTTGAATAACTCTTTGCGAGTTGCGTCAGATATACGCGCAAAACCGAGTGATTTGGCAAGCTCAACCAACGATTCATTTTTTGAGAAATGTGTTGGATCCTTTTGTAACTCATCTAACACGGCCTTTCTTCCGGTTGGTGAAAGATTTCGATAGGACATGGTCGACTCAAAACTCCCTTGCATTTTTGCATTGTGCAAACGAGCCATTTTTTGCAGGTCAGTTTTATCCTTACTTGAATATTCATTTATGATTCGACCCAGTACTTCCTGGCCATCGAAGCTAGATCTCAATTTTTTCAATTGAGTATCAGTAAGGTTTTTTTCCATCGCCCTTGCAACTTTGTCGCGGTCCGCTTTAGGCAGCTTATCGAAAGTTTCGTTTATAAACTTTTTAGGTGACACGCCAGTTTCGGCAGCTTTTAACATTTCTTTCGCAAGCTTGTCTGTATCCAGCTTTCCGCCTACGGTACTGTCTTTGATCACGCTATCAGGTGTTGGATCTGGCGGCGAATAAGGGCCAGCTTTTAATTGGGCCTGCATCAACTGACCAAGAAGGAACATTTCACCTTTGCGAGTATCACCACCTGTTGGCTGGTTCTTTATTGGAAATGGATTAGTGGGTGGCGGCTCTGATGTTTCAGGTGCTTTTACTTCTGAACCGTCCTGTTGAACTTTTTCGGTCTCGCGAACTGTTGAAGTCCCCTCATCAAGGTTATCGAAACCTGGCGCATTTCTGAGTCCACCACCTGCTACTCTTCCAGCATCACCCATAGCTTGTCCTCCAAATCACTGCTTCTTAAAAGGAGACGTTTGAAAACGCCACTCGACGATTTGGAGGTTGTAATTGTTGCCGGTTTAAGCGTGGTTCATCTTCTTACGTTGTGCTTCAAGCATTTGCCGTTTTTCTTCCTCCGAAGCTGCCCTGAATGCAGGACTTTGAAGTAACTCTCTCATATTTTCAACATTATCTTTTGTGGGCCAATTTCCGGAGTGAGCCGCCAGCTCCACATTGTTATGCATAATGTCGATTACCTGCGTCTGCGTTTCTGCACTCAATTTTTGAAACTGACGGATCATTAAGCATCGAGTGGTGAGATGATGTCCTGTAATATTCATACCAATCGGGGCATCATTATTAGCAGTTACAATATCAAGCAGCTGGTTCTGTTCAGCTAATGATCTTTTCCCAAAATTTGGATCAGCAACGAGCCCCGAGATGCTGTTATGCCGGCCGCTGGAACTTACGCCACCATAAAGTGCAATTCTGTAAAACATTGTATTCATCGCTTTTTCTTTGATTTCATTGGGAAGCTTGTCGTAATCAGGATCGTTCTCAAGTATTGCGGCATCAGTGAGATAATGCTTAATAGAATTAGCCACGTGTTTATTGCCAGGGTCTTTCATCAGTCCATTTATTGCCGCTTCCTGAGCTTCTGGAGAAATTGTATAAAGGAACTGTTTTTCATCGATAAGATCTAATAAGTTATCACGTCCTTTGGGATCGTTTTGAAGTGCACTGTAAGCGCCACTGATTTTTTCCTTTACGTCACCATTGAGTTCCTGAAATTCAGGTCGTAACTCAAGATTCATTCGGATGGTTGTATTCTCATCAGCGACTCCACTGTCCTTCAGATTCATTGCTCGTTGAAATTCCTTTACCGCGTCTTCAGTCTCTTTAGTAAATGTTCCCGATGCCTCAATTGGAGGAAGATTGTTCATTGTACGCCAGCGATTCAATCCTAGTTGCAACTGATGAACCTCTTCACCTTTGTCATTCAGCTTTAACGCCTGCCCTGGGAGTACTATTCCTTCAGCATCCGGCGGTGTGGCTCCTACTGGAGCGGGAGTTTGAGCAGCTGTTTCAGGCGCGACAACTAAAGCTGCATCCAGCTTTGCTCTTTGCAAAGAACTTGAAAATGCTGACTCATTCATTTTTCCGTAAGCTAGTTTCGATTGCTGAACTACGGACGTACTGCTTTGCGTTTGTGGACGTTCTCTGACTTCCGCGGTTTGTTCCGGTTGTGCTTGTTCCACTTCGGAGATTCCGACTGACTTGATGACATCGTTTTGAAGTTTTCCGATCATGATTATTATTTCTCCTACATAACAACGCACAGTTCAGTCCTAAATCCCCTAGTCAGGCACATTGACAGGTGTTGCTTCAGAAACGATCCGGCTTCCTCCTCTGGGCCAACTACAACGTTGGAGTAGATTTTGAAGAATTTCGCGAACGGCGGTGGTTGCTGAGTGTAACTAGATCGTCTTGATCACTTGAAGCTACAACTTATAGCTGGAGGTTCGAAGGTGAGAGTGCCGAAGGGGAGACTCGAACTCCCATGGCTCGCGCCGCCACCCCCTCAAGATGGTGTGTCTACCAATTCCACCACTTCGGCATACAGGTGATTAAACGAAGATCCTTATAATAAGGATCAGAGGGGTGCCTGCCAAGCACACAGAATTTTACATATTCAGGGCGATTCAAGCAAGGTCAAACGGATGAAAACAAAGTTTGACACTCTAATAGAAATGCTAAGCTCCCGCGCCGAGGCTCATCCTGATCGCGTTGTTTTTACATATCTTGCGGGACTTACAGGCTCAGGCGTTGAGACGATCACATACAACGAACTTGATAATCGTGCACGAGCTATTGCAAGTCGCATTCAGCAACTTGGAGGGAACGCCAAACCAGCTCTTTTGATCTTCGATTGTGGACTCGATCTTATAACCAGTTTTTTCGGATGTATTTACGCCGGAGCAATACCTGTTCCGCTCTATCCTCCTTTTTCCAGAAAGCAACTCGAAAGATTGTTTTCCATTATTCAGAACTCACGGGCCACCAATGTATTAGTCACAACAGCGATGTTCAATTTCGTAAAAGAAATTGATGAAAATTTCCCTGAAACCTCAAGTATTCAATGGATCGAAGTGGACTCTGTTGAAAATTCGATGGCGACTGAATGGGAGGATCCGCATACAGCAAAAGACTCGATGGCATTGCTGCAGTACACATCAGGGTCAACCGGTAGCCCGAAAGGTGTCGCATTGAGTCACGCGAACTTGCTGAATAATTTTCGCATGATCAGCGATGCGATGAGTGCGAATGAAACCGACATCATGGTTAGCTGGCTACCCATGTACCATGATATGGGACTGATTGGCGCAATTCTTCACTCTGTGTATTCAGGCATGCAAACTGTGTTGATGCCCCCTTCAAGCGTGATTCGCCCTTTGCATTGGCTAGCGGCTATTTCAAAATACCGGGGTACGGTTACAGTTGCACCTAATTTTGCCTACGATCTTTGTGTCCAAAAAATAAAGATAGAGGACATTGAGAAGCTTGATCTCTCTTCGCTTCGCGTCGCATTTAACGGTGCTGAGCCGATTCACTCCTCAACACTAGTGGACTTCCATGAGCGTTTTAGATCCGCTAATCTGCGTAAAGATATTTTTCTTCCATGTTATGGACTTGCAGAAGCCACATTGATTGTTAGTGGACGCGATATGTCCCGGCCGATGAAACAAAAGCGCGTTGATTTGGCAGCGCTTGCTGATCATAAGGTAATCGAAACTGAGTCTTCTGTTGCCAGTAAGGTTTTTGTTGGATGCGGACAAGCCTGCTCAGGTGTGAAACTCCGAATTGTTGACAACGAAACTCAAAAAGATTGTACTTCCGGGAATATTGGAGAAATCTGGGTGTCAGGTCCAAGTGTAGCACTCGGTTATTGGAATCATCCAGAAGCGACGCAAGAAAACTTTGTTCATCATCTCGCGGAGCATTATTTGCGAACTGGCGATCTTGGTTTTCTCGATGATGAAGGGGAGCTATTCATTACGGGAAGAATCAAGGATCTGATTATCATTCGCGGAAAGAATTATGCGCCTCAGGATCTAGAATTTATCGCACAATCTGCTCACCCTTTGTTGCAGCAGCGGCCATCTGCTGCATTTGCGATTGATTCTGATTCTGGAAATGAAAGCCTCATACTTTTACAGGAACTCAAACAGTCAATTCCAGAAAAGACTCAAAAGGCGATCGCAACAGCGATTTCAGAAGCGATCAATCGCGAAGAGGGCATTCAAATTTCGGAAGTTCTTTTTATTTTGCCAAATTCTCTTGCGCGCACATCGAGCGGTAAAATACGCCGCAACGAAATGCGTCGTCGCTATCTTGAAAATGAACTGTCAAAGGCTTGACGTGAACTTTTGCAGAGCCTTCGAAACGAAGTATACTCAGCATTAATAATTCCAGATGGGAATGTGGAGGTTAAATGGATCCTCTTTCAAGAACTAACCGGAATGCCCCTGTAAACTCAGAGATTCAAAGCAACACTGAACAACCAGCAAGTCCCGCTAAATCGCAACCAGGTATCGCTAATACAAATGACTCATTTGAATCTTCAAAAGTGGATTCATTTCGCACGGCTTATTTAGCTGGAAAATCAGAAGGCAAAGTAATCATGAGCGATGCTTCAATGAATCATGTGCTTCAATCTGGTCTGACTCCAAAGCAATATCCGGAAGCATTCAAAGACTTCAAAGGCTTTGTCAAAACGAACTTTGCGCTGACGCCGGATCAGAATGCTACTCTCAATCGTCTGCCGGAAAGTGAGGTTCGCAAGTTTCAGGATGCTGGCGCTTTGGCTGCTAAATTGGATAAACCGCTTCACTATCAATCCAAAGATTTAGATCCATCCCTTTCAGGTCCTAAGGATATGAAGTTTCTAGATCCTATGATTGAGGATCATGGCATTTCTATACGTGCAGAATGCGCACGCCCAGAAGTGGCAATTAACCCGAACATTTTTGGTCAGTAAGATCGCGACGTCCTAATAGAATGTATGAACGATAGGACGATAGAAGAACGCGCCATTTCTGCAATCTCTAAAGGATGTAGCCGAAAAAAAATCCCCATCAATATCGACACTACTTTTGATTCACTCGACATTGATTCAGTCGATCGACTTCAAATTCTCTTTGAACTGGAAGAAGAATTCCAGATTGTAATTCCAGATAGAGTTGCCCGGCACGCATCGTCCGTTCGGGACGTGATTAAAAAGTGACAGAAGCTATTGGAACGGCTCCGCAAGATCAAAAATGAGCAGGGCAGAGGAGTGTAGATTTTGGAATGACTATCTGGAACGAATTCCTATCTGTAACAGCTTAGTATCGCATTACGCTGAAATCAAAGATGAGATTTTGAACTTCATAAAAACTCAAGATCCTTTGCGAGATTATCCGCAATTTTCATATGTAAATCCCGTTGATCAAAAACAAGAAACCTGTCTCTATGAAAATTATTGGAAGGCCTTTCCGTTGTCAGTGTTTAATGAAGATTTCATGGACATATCAAAAGATCGGCTCGGATTCGACATTGTCTCCTACACTGAATGGACTCGATCTCAATGCCCGTTCACAACAAAGATGATTGGTGAGTTGGAGCAACAAGGAAATCTTGCCAATGCATTTGTCAGCAGGTTGAAACCAGGAAGTTACATTAAGCCACATCACGGTTGGTGCTTCACCTACTTGCGAGTACAACTCGGATTAAAGTGCGACCCGGCATGCGAAATTACTGTTGGAGATGAAACTCAGACTTGGGTTGAAGGAGAGTTGCTAGCCTTTAAAGATGGAGGTCAATATCCTCATTCAGTTCGACATCAAGGGACTACGGAAAGGATCATTCTTTCCGTTGATTTACGGTTAATCTACTTGAAGAAGTTCATTCCTAATATCTTTTAGATTCCAGTCAGTGGTGAGTCTTTTGCTCGGTAAACTTCGCGGCCTTTCAGGAGTGTCAGTTCGCATTTCAGATTCTTTAGATCGGCCGATGGGATCGTGTAGAGGTCGCGGTCCCATACAGCGATGTCTGCATCTTTTCCAACTTCCAGAGAGCCAATTTTATCTTCCAGAAACAATTGTCGTGCGGCCCAGATTGTGAATGATTTCAATGCGACACGAACATCCACTGATTCATCGGTCCCGAAAGGTTGTGAGCCGTAGATACCGTTGAGTGTTTTTCGTTCGACAGTGGACCAGAGTCCATAGCGTGCAGGAAATGGCGTGACCGAAAAATCGGATCCGCCGGCCCACAGGATCCCTTTTTTCAAATACGTCCGAAACGGCATGAGTCGAAGATTGCGTTTCGGACCGAATGTTCCTGCGTAGGTGTCACCAATCCACCACATAAACGGCGCTTGCGCTTCGGGATAACCTGCATCGTAATTTTTTTGAAGCTTTGCCATCGTCTCGATTGCATGATCGGTTGGAATGTTGCAATGAATGATGCTGTGCCGAAGCCCTTTTACAGGTTTTTCTTGAAGCAACTGAGAATAGGTGTTTACAACCCAATCGATCGCACGGTCACCAACGGCATGAGTACCGATATGAATTCCTGCATTGTGAAATAGCCTGGCCATTTGTTGATACACAGTTTGATCGAGCGAAGGATATCCGGTGTTTCCTGTATCGATTTCCACCGACTTCTTATGCCATGGTTCATAAACCCAGGCTGTGCGCGCGCTGCCGCTGCCATCCATAAAAATTTTCACGCCGCCTGCAAACAGCATCCCTTCATCAAATGATTTGGGAGGCCTTGGAAGCGGTTGGAGTTGGGCAAGCGCAGCTTTCGCGGACTCCATGTTTGTACCTGCGAGGAGCAGCGCAAAAATCCTGACCGTAAACAGTTTTTCCTGAAGAAGTTCGTGAAGCAGTTTCCAATGTTCCGGCGGAATGCCGGGATCTTTTGCCGCTGTCATGCCTTCACGATTGAAGTCCGACATTATTTTCAAAATGCCAGCCCGCTGCTGTTCGCGTGTATAAGGTGGGATCAGTCGAGCAACAAGATCCATAGCGGGATCTTCCTTTAGAACGCCAGTGGGATGGCCATTTGAATCTCGATCGATGGTGCCTGCTTCCGGATCTTTCGTTTCTGCAGTAATTTTTGCAAGCTTCAAAGCCCTCGAATTTGCGACTCCGTAGTGCCACGTGGTATGCCAGAGCCAAACAGGATTATTCGGTGAGACTTTATCCAGATCCGCAGCCGTGATGTAACGCAACTCCTTCAATTTACTTTCGTCCCATCCGTGGCCGCGAATCCAGGTACCTGGTTGAACTTCCGAAACTTTTTTCCGCACAAGCTCAACTGATTCGCCGATACTCTTCACGTTGCTCAGATCAATCGCATACAAATCAGCTGTCGCATCAAAGTGGCAGTGTGTGTCAATGAGACCCGGTGTCGCAGTGCGTCCATGAAGATCGATGATACGAGTATCGTTCCCGGCTTGTTTTCGAATCTCTTCGTTGGTTCCAACAGCCAGAATCTTCCCTTCACGAATCGCAATTGCTTGCGCAATGGAATCTTTTGCATCCACTGTGATGATTTTGCCGTTGATCAGAATCAGATCGGCAGCTGGTGCGCTAAATCCCAGTTGTACAGAAAAGAAGATGAAGATTGTTAGACAAACCGGTCGCATATTTCCATTTTATCCGATGATCAAGCAGAATCCCGAAAAGGATTAACCGCAGAGACTCTGTTTCGAAGACACACTAATTGCACCGTGGCTGTACAACTTTTGAAGAAGTTGATGTGCGATGGCGGGCATTTCGCAATTGGAAATGTATTTTTTTACGGTCCTGCAAGAACCTCGATTTAGTTTCTCAAGAATCTGTAAGTAATCTTCCGCGTCAGGCATTGTAAAGGCATGACCATTTGCAGAACATAAGAGCTGATCATCATTCCACGGAATCCACAAAATCGGCGAACCCGGAACGCCGCTGATCGTGTCATGTTCTTCCAGATTTTCTTCGAAGTTCAGAACCGGTACGCGTGTAAATCCCATCGATGTCAGGTAATTCAAAACTGTTACTTCAACAGCTTTTTCCAATGATGGATCATCAGATAACTCGCGAATCGCCAGCTTTGTTTGTTTCGCGAGATCCGGAAGCGATTCAAGATTCTGCTTATGACTCTTCAGACCAAACAGTTTATTCGATCCGCTTTCCTTAGCTTGAATCCGGGCGTGAAGGAGTCTTGCTAATGTATTCCAACCAACGACTGAGCGGCGTGAATCCATGAAAAGCGCGAGACTAAGACCCATCGAAAGTTCACGATCTTCAGCCGATTCTCCAATGTGCCAGTATCCGGATGGCCAGTAAAGAATGTCGCCAGGATTTCCTTCAAGCAAAACTGAATCCTCATTGAATTTATCGTAAGCAATCGAATGCTCAATGCGGTCTGATTTCTTAAAATATTTCTTTGGCCAGAGCCGGATTCTTTTGCGGCCGTAAAGCACAAACATAAAATTATGCGAATTGCCTTTGTGAAGTCCGAGAGGCGTTCGATCATAATTCCCGATGAAAATCGTTGCCTTCGTATCTTCACCTGGAAGGCCTGTAAATTCGTAAAGGCCTTGAAGAAATTCACGGATGCGGAACCAGATGCTTGAATCGTGAATTTGAAAATGTTCGGCTATCAAACCAAACTTCCTGTGTCTCAATAGCTCATCCACACGCCTTGCATACGCTTCCAGATGAAACATCGCAGGATTCCGGAAGGTATGTTGGAACGTCTACCAATTGCTTTGCATATTCAACAAAGAATCCGATCGGAGTATTGAGTTCACCTTTACGATACTGATCCGAAGCTTGAATCAACGCTTTTAAAACTTCTTCAGGAGCGGCAAGCAAGTTGGACAATGGCTTTCTTAGAATTCGCGGATACTTTCCCCACGATTGCAAAAAAAAGCCATACCAAAAGTCACGCGAAAGACTGAACTTTGCAGCAAGCTGAGTTTGAGCCGAAATATTTTCTTCCTCTAGTAGCATCATGGTTAGGTCCTCAGATCCTTTTAGTCACAGGGCCCAACTGCTTCGTTATCACACGGTCCTGTTACATTGCACGGCCCCGTTACATTGCACGGTCCCACTGCACCACAGGGGCCTACGCCTTCGTGTTTTGCATTCGGTTCCGCATAAAGTTTCACATCCTTAAAAACAGTTTCGATTGATTTTTGATCTGAATCGAGTTTAGTTTTTAACGAAAATTGTTTTGTAGTTCCTTCAAGATCGAGATGGGCAAGCTTTGCATTTCTTTCAGGAACAGAGAGCTGCTGGGCAGGAGCCGCAATTTCCTTATTAACTGAAGCTTGAGACGTCTTCGCATCATTCTGAACACTTTTTGATTCAATCTGACTCACAGAATCTAAATTGACGTTCCGGGTTACCTTCATGGTGATGATTCCTCCTGCACTCATTATCGACTCGGGCTCAGCATGGCAACCCTGACTAAAGTTAGGAAAATCACCCTGCAAATTGATATTGAATCGCGGGCAGGAATGGTTAAGGTTTGAATGGAGTTTTTGTTAACTCTTTGGCGGCTTTGTGTGATTCAAATACATCGGGTCTTTTTAAGACTTCGCTATAGCGTTTCAACGCAAGTTCGCGTTTTCCCATCGCATCATAGCATCGGCCTTCATTCAGTAATGCCATCGTTTTTAAAGCGGCGGGTGCTTTTGGAGAATTCGCTGCTTCCGCATACCTTGAGGCGGCAGTATCCCAATCTCCTGCAGAAAACAATGCTTCACCATATTGATAGTAAATAACATCAGGCATGTAACTCATTGCTCTCGTATTTTTAAGAATCGAATCAAAGGCTTCCTGGCTTTGTACAAACTTTTTGAGCTGCGCAAGAGTCATCGCACGTTCAAGCGCAAAGAGTGAATTCTCGGGATATTTTTCAGAAACATAATTCATTACATTTAAAGCATCCGAAAGCCGTTTTTCACGGTTATAGAGCATCACCAGAAGGACTGCGGCTTCATCGCGGGCATATCCTCCATCCCGATACACTTTTTCTACCGCAGCAAGTCCATTCTTTTTTGACCCATGAACACCGCCAAAGAAAACGAGGATTTTTACTGCAACCGGCAAACTTCCAACAATGTAGTCATACATTCCAACGGACAGGTAAGGATCAATGAATGCGGGATCCCGTTTGATTAGATCTCTGTGAAGATCCACACCTTTTGATCCATTGCGAAGGGCTGAAAAAAAACTTCGATTGACTGTCGCTTCATAGCCGGCAAGGATATTCTTTGCAACTCCGAGGAAATAGATAGCTTCAATATCATTTGGATTTTTCTCGAGTCTTAACTCAGCTAGTTCAACTCCTTTATTCATGTTCTTGCGGAATTCCGTATCGACTTTTGGGTTCGCTTTTTCTTGTTTTTCATTATCAAAGAAAGCATCGCTCTTGTTGTATACATTCGATTGCAGTCTTCGAAGATCCGCAAGATGGTGAAGCCAGATTGCATTCCCTGTATAAATGTACCCCGCTGGATGTTTGGGATCTGCTTGAGTCATCGATTCAAAACTGGATTGGGCTTCTTGATACCGCATGTTGAAAAGATGCGTGAAACCTTGAGTTCTCAATTCGTCTAACTGGGGCGGTAAGAGTGGATCTTGTGCTGCTGATAAGGCCGAGATAGGAAAGAGGAAGGGTATTAAGAGAACAAAGACCTTACAAAAGTTGAAGTAGTTCTTCGGCATGATTTGCGGGGATGACTTTCTTAAAAGCCTTTTCAATAACTCCATGTTCATTAATCAAATAACTGATCCGGTTCGAGAAAGCAGCGTTTTTGAAATTTGTAGCTCCATATTTTAGTGAAAGCATTCCATCAACATCGCAAAGAAGGGGAAACGGGAAAGCGTTTTTCGCTTTAAATGCGCGATTGTCTTCCGCGGTGTCCGTGCTGACTCCCAAAACAATGCTATTTCGTTTAGTAAATTCATCGATTCGATCCCGGAATCGTTTTCCTTCTTCAGTTCACCCCGGCGTCATCGCACGAGGATAAAACCACAGAATTACTTTCTTACCTCTATATTGATTTAAGGTATGCTTTTTGCCGCTTTCGTCGTTAATCTCAAATTCTGGCGCCTGGGACCCTTCGACGAGAACGTTCCCTTTTTGCCCCGAAATTGCTTGCTGGAGCATTTGTTTAAGTGTGCTTACCAGGGTTTTGAGATTCACGCCATTTTTCCTCTATCCTCTATCTTCTATCCTCTATTCGAGATCTTCAAGTCCCGGGGACTGTTTGCCGGTTAAATTGTTCTGTATAATAGCAAAACAAGAAGGGAACTCGTTTGCATTTAAATGACCTGTTAAAGTTCATGGTTTCGCAGAAGGCCTCAGATTTGCATCTGAAGCCGATGCGTCCTCCATTACTAAGAATCGAGGGCAGACTCACACCGATTCAAGCACAACCGCTTCCCCCTGAACACATCGATAAATTGATTAAAGAGGTCCTTACCGAAAAACAGAAAAGACATCTCGAAGAGTCTTTATATGTAGACTTTGGATACAGTTTGCCAGGAGTTTCTCGCTTTCGAGCAACTGTCTTTTATCAACGCGGAACGCCCAGTGCAGTTTTCCGCCGGATTCCATTCAATTTTCCAAGTATTGATGATTGGGGACTTCCCGAAAGCATTTATGACTTTTGTAAGCTGCCTCAAGGGTTAGTTCTGGTTACTGGTCCGACAGGATCAGGAAAATCCTCAACGCTTGCGGCAATGATTAAAGAGATTAGCGAAAAACGGGCTGTCCATATTGTAACGATTGAGGATCCTATCGAATTTTTGTTTCGCGATGCTGTCGGCGCAATCAGTCAGCGCGAAGTTGGAGATGACACAACTACTTTCCAACAAGCGCTGCGCAATACTTTGCGTCAGGATCCTGATGTCATCATGGTTGGCGAAATGCGTGATTCGGAAACAATTATTACAGCCATGACTGCAGCCGAAACCGGACATCTGGTCTTTAGCACACTTCACACAAATAGCGCTGCACAGAGTATTGATCGTATTATCGATAGCTTTCCTGAGGGTCAGCACCGGCAAATTCGAATTCAGCTATCGCAGGTTTTGAAAGGAATTATTTCATTAAAGCTAGTTGCGCGTTGTGATGGGCCTGGTTTGATTGCGGCAGTAGAAATCTTACGTGATAACCCTCGCATTCATAAGTTGATACTTGAAGGCAGCGTGGGTGAAATCGAAGAAGAGATGGAAAAGTCTGTTGCGTATTTCAAAATGCAAAGCATGAATCAGTCCCTCATCGCTTTGATTTTGAATGGATGTATCACAAAGGAAACGGCGATGGCAGTTTCAACAAATCCTGCAGATTTGGACCTTGAGCTTCGCAAGTTTTTGTTTGGCGCGAAGACAGAGTCGGAACATACCGGTGAAATGGGCGAAATATCTGCAAGTGATTTTATGGAGATGGGTTCATCACCCATGGGAGGAGAGGATCTAATGGCAGCACCATTATCGGATTTTTCGAAAATTCAAGAATTGCAAGAAATTAAAAAGGTTTATGATGAATCTCGTTCTAAGCACATGTCTGAAATGACAGAAAAAGATGAAGCGATCAGCCATTTGCAGGACGATCTTCGGATGCGTGGTGACGAGATTGAAACGCTCCGAAGCCAGGTTCAGTCCATGAATCAGGAAAAGGAGAAGCTGAAAGCACAGCTTGTTTTTACAAAGAACGATCTTGAAGCAAAAATTCAACGGCTTCAAGAGCGTATTCAGCAGCTCAGCGCTCCAGTCAAGAAATAACCAGCCTCTAAATTGCTACTGAAACGGCGGGAAGGATATTGCCGTGCGTTTCTATTCCTTCCTTTTTGTTTCAATTCTTTTTGTCAGTGTCTGTAACGCTTACACGGTTGTCTTGCTTTCAGGCAAACAATTGCATGGAAAACTTGTTGGCGAGGATTCATCCACGATTCAGCTTCATGATTCCTCCGGCGTCTTTTTGAGTATCAAGAAAACCATTGTCGATCTGGATGCAACTCTAAAAGCGAATACTCAGGGACGTCCTTCTGAGCATTCAATCCCTCCGGATGATCCGGCGCAACCTCAACAAAAGGGTGTTGTCGATGTTGCGCGTGAGCTGCATGCAACTCGTACGGGCAATTCACGGGTTTATACAAAGGATGATTTGAACAGAGTTCCTGAAATTTCTGTTGGAAGTGATCCTGAGTATGACTCTGGAACCGCATCTGAAGTACCAAAGGATAAGAATTTGGATGAATCGTATTGGCGAAAGGCTGCGGCTGATTTGCGTAAAGAGCTGACAGGATTGCGCGAACGAAAAATTGCGGCTGAATTTTCGTGTGCGAAAGCGCGCGAAAAAAAATCCACTCAAATTTATGGTGGCAATCGGCGTCCAAGTGATTTAAGTCAGGCATTTGAGAAGCCTCCGGAATGCAAGCGATTCGATGAGGTTCAATCGCAATTAAACGAAGCACTGTTGCGCTGGGATGAATTTACGGAACGAGCGCGAAAGTCCGGTGTACCGTGGGGCTGGATTGAGTAATTTTTAACCGCAGAGACTCAGAGCCTCTGCCGGTTATCTTTTTAGCTCATATTGCAAATTGTACGATTTTCTATTTTGGAGGATTCAATAACTGTAAAGAACAGTTCAACCGCCAAGACGCCAAGGCGCCAAGTTTGGAGAGTATTTATTAATTCTTGCGTCATGGCGTCTTGGCGGCTGAGCTAATAAAAAATTATTCTTCTTTTCGTAGCAGGAAAAAGCCGGATTTAATTTCAATCACAGGACTGACCTGGCCTGGTTTCAGTGCATCTAGCGGTTGTTGAAGCGCAGGATCAAGCTCTGCTGTCGATGTTTCAAGCACGGCGATATTACTTCGTGCGGATGGATGAATCGAATAATCACGTGCGACTTCTTCCCATGCCGCACCTTGTTGCAGTTTGCGAAGGATCGTTTCGGCAGCAGTTCGCGTACGAGTCTGAATGATTCGAAAACGGATTGTAGTTGCGGCCGGAGCGGGCATCTGTTTCTTCAGTAGTTCCAGATTTTTTCGAATATGTTCATCGTTAGGCGCGATCTTTGCCGCTGTGGTAAACGCACGAAGTGCCTGATCATATTTGTTTTGTGCACCATAGATCATTCCAATTTGATTGTGAGCTTCGGCTTCTTGCGGATATTTTTTTACGATTTGTTGTAGCTGCACTAATGCCTGATCTTCTCTTTGAGTGTCTCGATAAACTGCAGCCAGACGATACATTCCTTCGCGGTCATCTGGAAATTTCTTGAGTTGTTCAATCAGCACACGCTCTGCATCTTTGTATCGCTTTTGCCGCTGATAGAGCCATGCCAGAGGCTGCGTCAGGGTTGGATTTCCGGGCGCCATCTTTAATCCTTCCAATAGGACTTTCTCGGCTTGGGCCGGGCGTTTACGACCTTCTTCGGCATCTGCCAGATCGCGATATGCCGGCAGAAAGTGAGGAAGTTTCTGGATGGCAAGCGCCAGCTCCGTACTACTTTTGTCATATGATTTTAATAGCAGCAAGGACCGGCCCAGATAGTAATGCACTTCAAAACTGGGAACCTGTTTGTCTCGCAGTGTTTGAAATTTCGATGCAGCCTGCGTGTAGCGTTTATTCTGGAAATCTTCAACTCCTTCACGAACCAGTCGGTTAAAGAGCTTAAAGTCATCAATTTTATCTTTTGGATCCGCTAAGTTTCCTGTTGCAGTTGGAGTTGCGCCTCCGCCTGCGTAACCAAGGCTCGCGAGTTTCTCTATCATTTCAGGATCCATTTCCGGAGAAGTTGCAGGTATCGGCTTAACGTCAAGCGCTCCAGCTTTTGAGAGCCATTGCTTCATTTGACCGGCCCGGTTTTTTTGCTGAGAATACAAATTTTTCAATTCGCCGGGATCAGCCGATAAATCGTAGAGTTCCGCCCGCGGCGCTTCGATGTATTTCCAACCATTCTGACGTACCCCGATCAGACGGCTCCATCCGAAATGAAGCCACGGAGTAAAAGCTTCGCTGTACGAAGGATGTGATGGGTCTGAAGGTTGTTGCGCGTTGAGCCACGGTTTTAATGAAACGCCAGAAAATTTGGAAGGTTGTTGAATTGAAAGCAGATCCAGAATTGTCGGAAACAAATCGACCGAGCGCGCTTGAATTGTCACCTTTTGCTTTGAAGCAACACGATTCGGCCAATGAAAAATCAATGGAACATGAAGAGTGGCATCGTATATGTAGTATGAATGTGCGTTTTCTCCATGATCGCCCAGGCTTTCTCCGTGATCCGAAGTTACGATCAGCAAAGTGTTTTTATCGAAAAGCTTCAATGTTTTTCCAATCAACTCATCCGTATACGCGACTTCACCATCATATGGACGTTCCGCAAAAGGCTTCGAATAGGGAGAGGGAGGCGAGTATGGAAAATGAGGATCATAAAAATGCAGCCATGCAAAATAAGGCGCACGCGTAGTTGTCGATTTCCAATTCTTGAATTCTTCCAGGATTTCGTCACCACGTTTTTCAAGAGTCAACGCAAAATCCGTTGGTTGTTTTTTGGGATCAAACCGATCTTCATATGTATCAAAGCCGCGCTGCAGGCCGGACTGCGAGTTGATCACGAATGAAGCGACAAATGCTGCTGTGCGATATCCGTTGTTTTTTAAGGTTTCAGCAAGAACCGGAAATTTTGAATTCAGTGGCGAAGCAATATTGTCATGGATTCCATGCTCAAAAGGATACAACCCGGTAAAAATGCTTGCGTGAGAAGGACGCGTCAATGGAACATGCGAAACAGCATTTGTGAATAAAACGCCTTCAGATGCGAGCCGGTCCAGATTTGGAGTTTGAGCTTTTGAGTATCCGTAACATCCAAGTCTGTCAGCGCGTAATGTGTCAATCGTAATTAAGACAACATTAGGTTTCGTTGCAGGTGTTTGTGCGAGAACGGCGAGTGCCAGAAAAATCAGCAACAGGGCAATACGATTCTTCATCTCAGGAAGTTAGATCGATTCTGAAAAAGTGACAATGATTCCCCGGCGCTTTAATTCCTCAAAGAAACGCTGTCTGGGAACAGAAGTTTCAGGACACAATACTCCTGCTTCTGAAATTTCATTGCGTGCCAACATCATTGCACCGATAGATAACGGCACACCAGTATCCAGAGATCCTGCGGCGATTTTCCATTCCGGATGAGGAAAAATGATCGATTGCGCCATGGAGGTTACAATCTTGCCGTTTTTAGTTCCTTTTGCAATGACTTGAAGCGCATCACAATCGCGAGGAATTGCATCAGGCGGGACATTTTGATTTCCTGCAAGCGCAAGAAGCATTTCACGCGGCGAAACTCCGTTTATAATTTTTTCACGCGAAGCCATTCCAAGTTCAACCAAAAACCGCATCTTTTCAGTAAAGCTGGCTGGAAAAGCAACCTTAAAGCTTGCCTCCTTCAACGAAGGATAGGATCGTGGAAACATCGCAACTTCCGAATGCAGCGTATATAACGCTTCCATTTCACCAACAGGCGGGGGAAAGCTGAGTGTTTCTGCTCCACTCATCGGACGAACTGCTTCTGGTTTGCCATTACGAAAAACCATTGGCTCCATTGCAAATTCATCCAGAACTGTATCAAGTGCATAGGGAACCGGCAGCGGACCGGATGCGGTTTCATCGTAACAGGCGACCCGAACATGAAGCTCTTCAACAGCATCCAATTTTTCTGCAAGTTCACCGGCCATTACATTTGTGATGCCAGGAGTTGACCCCATTCCAAGCAACGCAGGAATTCCGGCGTTTTTAAATTCATTATTAAGTTCATATTGTTTGAGAGTGCCGTGATACAGTCCGCCTAGATCAATGTATGGCACACGCGCCATCAGTGCTGCCTTCATCACCGGAACATTGAAGTAATAGTTGACGCAATTTAACACTACATCATGTCCTTCCAACATTCTTCCGGTGTTTTGAACGTCCTTAACATCGACAGTGACTGAACGAATCCGCTTGTCGTTGAAAGAAGGCAGGCGTAAATCGGCCGCAGTGATCGACACATCGCCTCCAAGTTCCAGTAAATCCTTGATAGCGACTGCAGCCATCGCGCCGGCCGCGCCTAAAACTACGGCTTTAATCATGTTTATTATTCCGGCGGATGTTTTTTGTTGGATGTGAACAGAAATGCAGCGATCACAGCAATAAGCACAACTAATGCAATTAAGATCAGCAGTGAAATCATCGAGAATTTTCAGTGACAGGCCGAGAGATAGTTATAACATCAGGTTGAGCAGCACGTCCGAACTCATACTTCAAAAAGTTTTTGATTTCAGGTCCTTTTCCAAGCTTCAGCCAGATAGGCCCACCGGCTGGCAAAACTTCAATCGTGAATTGAAGAAATGGACAACACAATCTTTCTAATGAAATCCATTCTGAAATCTGAACAAGCGTGGAAGCTTCATGATTCCAACAAAATGAGTAGCCATCAGGCTCTTCTCGAATTTCACACACGGTTGCCAGAAGTATTTTGCGCAAATTCTGGTATCGCTCGCGTTGTAGATCATCAAACGCATGCATATCGCACGCAATCGGAATCTTCTCTATATCCATATATAACCATTGTACTCTGTGTCTGCTTTGAAAATCGCTAGCCCCCGGCGTAAGCCGGGGGTAAAAAGGATTAGAAAAGAACCAGCCCGCTTCAAGCGGGCGAAAGACCATTTACTATGAAGGCTCTTACGCCCGCCTTCCGGCGGGCTAAATCATTACATCCCAATTGACCCCCAGCTTACGCTGGGGGCTATTTCATTCATTTCTGTTCGGCCGCTGCGCGGCCACGTGTTACTTTGTGGTTAAAAAATTAGTCTTACCAATGGGAACTTTTTGCTCCCTAAGTGGCAATATACAGATGAAGGATCAACATTGACGGATACGCCTGAAGATCTGTTATCGAGAGTTAAAGATGGCGATGAGGACGCATTTACATTGATTTACACGCGCTATGTCTCAGGAGTGAGAGGCTTTGTCAGACACATGGGGATCCCCTCAAACAGTACTGAGGACGTGGCGCAAAACGTATTTATGACACTCATCAAAAACGCTGCAGCATTTGATGTTCAACGGGGTGCTGCTTTGTCGTTTATTTACGGAATCGCACGCAATCACATTCTCCGATGGTTACGGGAAAACAAGAGAGAAGACGTCGCTTCTTTGGAAACGGAGTTTGCGGGAAGTGATGTTAATCCTCTTATGCAGTATTCAAAAGCAGAAGAAATCTCGAAATTGCGTAGTGCGATTCAATTGTTACCTGAACACTATCGGGAAGTCATTATTCTTTGTGAAATTCATGAATTCAGTTATGAACAGGCTGCGCAAATTCTTGATTGCGCTGTTGGAACTGTGCGATCGCGCTTGCATCGAGGGCGATCCATTCTTGCAAAGAACCTGCGGGAAGGTCTCGGAAAAGGCAATGGAGTAAGCAAATATGAACTGCCAACATTGGAAACCAATTCTTTTTGATCTTGCGCGCGGTCTACAAAGCGATCAATCGCATGATGCGCTTATGCATGCGAAAGAATGCAGTCAATGCTCCGCCGAGCTAGAGGAACAGCGAGAGCTAAGCGAAAAACTAAAAATGTTGAATCGCGTTCCGAATCCGCAGCATGCAGAAAATATTCCAGCAGTTCTTCTAAATGCTTTTCGTAATTCGCAAAGTTCTAACAAACGGAATCTCAATTTCCTTTTGTGGGCACGTGCTGCAGTACTGATTCTTGCAGTTTTGGGTGGATGGATGTGGTACCGATCGATTGACTCTCGTAGTCAGGTAGCAACTAAAGATGTTCAAAGCGTTGAGTATGACGGCGAATTCATTCAGCTTCAGTATGATAATCATCCTGTAAATAGCTGGCAGGTTGTACGGATTGAACTGGAATCATCGGCTCTTCAAGAGTTGGGATTCCCGCGAGTGCCGGAATGGGAAGATCGGCCGATCCAGGCTGACATCGTAGTAGGTGATGACGGCCTTCCTCAAGCGATTCGATTTGTAAGTTTAGATCAATGAAATATTAGGAGGTTTTAATGAGAGCAATCAGATTATTGATTTTGTTTGCAGTGTCTCTAACGTTTTCAAGTTTTGCTATCGCAGCAGAAGAAGATGTGATTATCGAACGCGAGGTAATTGCGACTGCGCCAGAGGGTGTAGCGATGATGCCCTTTGAAGAGGCTGTACCTGCACCCGGATCTTTTGTCTTCATTTCATCTTTGTTTGAAATGGGAGACAAGGTTGTTAAAGGCGCTCCTTACTCCGCTGAAGCAGTAACGGAACGAATTCAAACATTGAGTGATGGAAATCGAATCGTTCACAAAAATAATTCGCAGGTATTTAGAGATTCCGCTGGCAGAATCCGGCGCGAACAAGAATTTGGTGTGATCGGAAACTGGGTTTCTGCCGAGACACCTGAGCGTCATATCTTTATTAAAGATCCTGTTGCTGGATTTCATTATGTGTTGGAGACTCAAAATCAAATTGCGAGAAAAATAAAGCTCTCTGAAAAAGGAGAATTTCGGTGGAAAGAAAAAGGTGCCTCTGAAGAAGGTGATCATGAAGCATCTGTGGCTCCTGGACATGGACCTGCGATTCGTCACAGGATGCGCATGCGAATGAAGCCTGAAAATGAGCGAAAAGAATCTTTGGGAAAGCAGACAATGGAAGGAGTAGAGGTTGAGGGATCTCGCACAGTTGGAACAATTGCGGCAGGCGAGATTGGAAATGAACGTCCGATAGAAACGATTACTGAGAAATGGTACTCAGAAGAATTGAAACTCTATGTTATGACACGGCACATAGATCCACGTTTTGGCGAAACGATCTATCGCTTAACAAATATTAAGCGTGGGGAACCCGAAGCTTCATTATTTCAGGTGCCTTCAAATTATAAAATTGAAGAAGGGCATGGTCCGCAATTTAAATTCAAACACAAAATTGTTGATTAGTAGGGGCGACCCTTGTGGTCGCCCTATTAATTAAGAAGTTACTGAGGCAACGTCGCCAGGTTTTCGCAGCATTTTGTCTACTTCAGTGACATGAAGCTGCTCTTCTGCAATTAACTTCCGGGCGTACTCCTCAAGAGTGATGGATCTGTCGCGCACAAGATCTAACAATTGCCTGTAAAGAGCCAGCCCATCCTGCTCAAATTCCAACGATTCTTTCAAGATGGCACCAATGTCATGATTGTGTGTTTCCAACAGAGGTCCCATTCCGAGTGATGGATGTTCGCCAAGCGCCGTGATGAGTTCACCGGCCTGTTGAGCATGTGCAATTGAAGTTGTTGCTTGCTCACGCAACCATGAAACAATTGGAATCCGAGTGTAACCATAAACCATTAACGAGTAATGGGTATAACGAACAACACCCGCAAGTTCTGTTTCCAGAATGCGGTTCAATATGTTAACAACGGCTTTTTTATCAATTTCTTTTTCGTGCATATGTCCAAAGTATACGCAATCTTCACACGTTGCAAGCAGCTCAACAGCCAAGTCGCCAAGATTGGTTTTAACTAAGAATTTTAAGAAAGCAGGAGCTTGCTGCCGGCGGCCTTCTGTGTTCATCTGTGTAATCCGTGGTTAAATCCGTGTTCAATTTCTTGGCGTCTTGGCGGTTCAGTTTATAATCTTTGAACGAGGAAATTATGAGAAAAAAATCATTGTTCTTCTTATTCGTATTTTTGGGGTTCAGCTCGCTGAGCTTTTCTGAAACTCTGGTTGTGTTAAATAAGGCTGAAGCGACTGCTTCACTCATTGATTTGAAGTCTGGCGCTATAGTCGCAACAGTTAAAACCGGGAATGGTCCCCATGAAGCAGCAGTCAGCAAAGACGGCAAGCTGGCCGTGGCTACAAATTATGGTACTGCTGAAGCTCCTGGCAATTCGCTGACTGTCATTGATCTCAGCTCACGCTCAGCAATCAAGACTTTGGATCTAGGCGAATACAAACGGCCGCACGGAATTCAATGGATGCCAGATGGCAAACGTGTCGCTGTGACTGCTGAAGAAAACAAAGCATTGTTGTTAGTCAATGTTGAAACGGGAACAGTAGAAAAGAAAATCATTACCGGGCAAGACGTTTCTCATATGGTGCGCTTATCCCCTGATGCGACGCGAGCTTATGTCGCAAGTATCGGATCAGGTACGATTTCAGTGATTGATTTGACGAAAGGTGAAGTCGTTAAGACGATTGAAACTGGAAAGGGAGCTGAAGGAATAGACATTACGCCGGATGGATCCTGGATTTGGGTTACAAATAGGGAGTCTGATACTGTGAGTGTTGTCGACGCCAATTCATTGGAAGTTGTAAAAACTTTGGATTCGAAATCTTTTCCGATCCGTGCGAAATCGACACCGGATGGCAAACGTGTCTATGTTACCAATGCAAAATCTGGCGATATAACAGTGTTTGATGCTGCAGAGAAAAAAGAACTGCAGAAGATTCAGATTCCTGTTGAAGCTTCTGATACAACCGGAAGATTATTTGGTGGACAATTCGGGAATAGTTCAGTTCCTGTCGGCATTTTGATTCATCCAGATGGAAAACGCGCATATATCGCACACGCCAATGCTGACCTTATTACGGTCCTTGATCTGGAGACAGGGAAGATTTCCGGAAAATTGAAAGCGGGTAAAGAGCCAGACGGAATGGCTTACAGTCCTCTTTGAACCGCAAAGACACAAAGTTTGTTTTAACCACAGATACACACGGATGAACACGGATAAGAGCTTTGAGAAAGCAGCAGCTATCCGTGTTCATCTGTGTCATCCGTGGTTAAATTTCTTGGCGCCTTGGCGTCTCTGCGGTTGAGCTCACCCATCCCCGATTAATTCCTGGAATTTTTTGCGGTAAGTGCGGCTAAGGATTAATTCTTTTCCATTGTCCAGGACAATTCGATAATCACCATGAAACCAGGGCTGCATTTCCTTGATGCGTTCGATGTTTACAATACTCGAACGATGAATTCGTGTGAATTTTTTTGGGTTCAATTTTGTTTCCAGCGCAGTTAAACTCTCACGCAGGAGATGAGCTTCTTTGCCTGCATGAACCAGAACATATTTGCCATCTGCTTCGATCCAATCAATCGAATCAATAGGAACGAACCAGATTTTGCGCTCATCTTTTATGACAAGTCTGTCAAGGTGTGGTTCTCCTTTCAACTCTTTTACCAATGCAGTCAGTTGATCTGAGAAGCCAGTTTGATTTTCCAGAGCTACTTGTTTGCGTGCGCGTATCAGAGCACGTTCCAGTCTGTTTTCATTAAAAGGCTTCAAAAGATAATCCAGTGCATAAACTTCGAATGCTTGAATGGCATATTGATCGTAAGCAGTGACAAAAATTACATAAGGTATATTTTTCCCGAGTGATTCCAATACCTGAAAGCCATTCATTTCAGGCATTTGTACATCTAACAAAAGTACATCGGGTTTGATTTTCGGGATTTGTTCAACTGCTTGACGGCCATTTGTACATTCACCAGCAATTTCAATATCTCCAATATTCTGAAGCATCCGCTTCATGCGTGTGCGAGCGAGTGGCTCATCATCAATCACTAAAACGCTCAAAGATTTCATTGCAAAGGATCCTTCACAAAAGGAATTATTAGACGAACACTTGTACCGGATCCGGGTAAACTCGAGAGTTCAAGTTGAAACCGATCACCGTACATTTTTTCAAGACGGCTCCGGGTATTCGCTAACCCAACACCTGTTTTCAGTGGAGCTTGAGGTTCAATAATGCCGGTGCCATTATCCTGTACATAAATCAAAAGCGATCGATCTTCCTTTTCGGCGCTAATTTGAATTGTTCCACCTTCCGCTTTTCCAGAGATGCCGTGTCTGATCGCATTTTCAACAACAGGTTGCAGAAGCAGATATGGAACTCGCGCCTCTCTCGTTTCTGGTTCAATCCGCATTTCAATTTTCAAACGATCTTTGAATCGAACTTGCTCAATTTCAAGATAATGTTTCAAGAATTCAAGTTCTTTCTGAAGCGTCACTTCTTGCGAGATAGATGGATCCAGAGTTAAACGTAAGAAATCCCCAAGACGAACCATCATCTCATCTGCGGCACGGATATCATGATGCATTAATTCTGAAATTGCGTTCAATGTGTTAAATAAAAAATGCGGATGAAGTTGCATTTTTAATGTTTGAAGTTGTGCGCTGGATAACTCAGCAGAAAGTTCAGATACTCTTTTTTCTTCACTGCGCGCCCGTTTTTGGCTATCAATCGCATACCACGTTAACAGGATTATGGAATAAATCATTATCCGCCAGGCCAATCTTGAGATAGGTCGGATCTGCAAAGGTGGTAAAACAGTAGCGAAAATATGTTCTGCAATTCGGAATAGACCGACATGAAACGCAAGATGAATCGTTGCGAAAATAAGAACTCCACCCAGGTGAAGAAGCACGTATTTTTGAGGAGGAAATCGTTTTGCGAAAGCAAAGATAAATGGAGTTAAAATTCCCCAGAGATACCAGCCAAGCATTTCCCATCCAAGCGATCGAAGGATAGGCAGTGACTTTCCGTAGGAGCGATATTCAAGATAGGCTTGCGCAAAGAAGATCAAACTGATTGCGCTCCAAAGTGCAAACGCCAGCACAAATGTCTTTCGAAAACTGATGCTCATTTGAATTACAGTCAGTGTTTCATTTTTCGGGATTCGGAAGCAATAGAAATGGTGTAAAACGCGATTATTTCGGAATAGTAGGGGCGGGTTCGTCACTGCCCGCCAATCATCGGCGGGCACTGAGGCCCGCCCTCTACGGATTCAGCAGAATTTAATCGTCTTCTTCGGGTGTGATGGTGGTTGTATTCCGATCGATGTCTTTCAGAGTATCTTCCAATCGTTCCAAAATTTCATCAATCATTGGATCCGGTATGTTCAATGCAGGTTCAATTCGTACAACTCGGGAATTTGTCAATGTTCCTGCAACAAGAACGCCGCGCTTAAATAACCCCGCTACGGTTTTGTAACCGATTTCAGTGTTTACAAATTCCATTCCAAGCAGAAGACCCTTTCCTTGTGCCTTCTTAATTAGCCGGTCATAACGCATCTGCAAAGCCGTCAATTCACCAAGCAAATATCGCCCTTTTCTATAAGCCTGACCTGGAAGATCTTCCTCTAGAGTTACATTGATTGCCGCAATACCGGCTGCGCAGGCTAATGGATTTCCGCCGAACGTTGATGTGTGAATGAATGGATTTGTTTCAAGATGTTGCCAGATTTTAGGCGTAGACATAAACGCGCTAAGCGGCATCACACCACCACCGAGAGCTTTGCCAAGACACATTACGTCAGGAACTGTGTTGTAATGTTCAACACCAAACATCTTGCCTGTACGTCCCATTCCCGTTTGTACTTCATCCGCGATCAGTAATGCACCATATTCATCACATGCTTTTCGGATGCGCGGCCAAAAATCGTCTGGCGGTACAACTGCTCCTGCTTCACCCTGGACTGGTTCCATAATGACGGCTGCCACGCCTTTGCCTGTTGCATCAGCTTTGTACAATTCATCTTCTACTGCATCTGCATCACCAAACTCAACGAATTGAATGCCAGGTAAAAGTGGCAAAAAAGGTTCACGAAATTCCCATTTTCCCATCAAGCTCAAAGCTCCGCAGCTTTTTCCATGGAAGCCTCGCAATGAACTGATGAAATTGGTTTTTCCTGTATATACACGTGCGAGCTTAATTGCGCCTTCAACTGCATCTGTCCCGTTATTAATGAAGAAACAGTATTGCAAATCTCCCGGAGCAATTTCGCCGAGAAGCTTCGCAAGCGCCCCACGCAGCGGATCTAAAAGTTCTTGACTTGAAAGGGGCATCCTTTGAAGCTGGTCAGCTACAGCTTTGACAACCTTTGGATGCTTAATACCCGCACTATAAATGCCGAAACCGCCCAAACAATCGATAAATTTTCTACCAAGAATATCTTCCAATATCGATTCACTTCCGATCCATTCAAGCGCAGGTTCTTCGCGCATTTCAATGACTGATTTTCTATAGTCCAGATAACCGCGATTGTAATAGAACGTAAAATTTTCGACAGTTTCCTGAATGAGGGCGTGCTTTTCTTCCTCAGAAAGAGACGTGGAACCGATGATGTTGAGCCATTTTTGTGACTCTTTTAAGACTTCTTTTTCATTCATAATCACTCCAATTTGAAACTTCAATTAGCCGTGTTGCATCGTTACTGAACGAGTGCAACTGCTAATAGTCGCGAGCTTCAAACGGAGCGAGATGATTCTTTGAGAGCATGGTCTATCACATCCAATCCTTCTTCCAACTGATCATCTGCAATGACCAGTGGCATCAGGGTTCGAATCACATTCCCATACGTACCGGCAGCAATTAAGATCAATCCCATCTCATAACACCGTCGTATAAGTTCGTTCGTCAAATCTTTATCTGGTTCTTTGAATTGGCGATCTTTTACAAATTCCAATGCCATCATCGCACCCAAGCCGCGCACATCACCGATGCGATTATCTCTTTCATGGAAATTATTGAAGCGTTGTCGCACAATTTCGCCGATTTTGCGCGCGCGTGCAGGTAAATTTTCCCGTTCAATGAATTGAATGGCGGCTAGAGCGGCTGCACAACTAACAGGATTTCCGGCAAATGTTCCGCCTAACCCTCCGACTTGCGCGCTATCCATTATTTCAGCGCGACCTGTGACAGAACTCAGAGGGAATCCGCCGGCTAGAGATTTTGCGAGCACGATGAGATCTGGTTCCACTCCGTAATGTTCGCAGGCAAACATAGCGCCAGTCCGGCCGAATCCGGATTGCACTTCATCTGCAATAAATAGAATTCCATATTTCCGGCACACTTCCTGGATTTTACGTAAATACTCACCAGGTGCTGGAACGAATCCGCCTTCTCCAAGCACCGGTTCAATAACGACGCAGCTCACATTTTCAGGAGCAACATTGGATCCGAAAAATTGTTCGAGGTCGATCGGTTCGTTTCTGTATTCATAAGGATAGGGAAGTCTGTAAATTTCCGGCGCAAAAGGACCGAAACCAAATTTGTATGGCTTCACTTTGCCCGTCATGCTCATAGTAAGCAACGTTCGTCCGTGAAACGCGTGCTCAAAAACGACGACTCCTTCCCGTTTTGTATAATGACGCGCAATCTTCACTGCATTTTCAACAGCTTCAGCGCCGCTGTTGGTCAGCATTGTCTTCTTCACAAAATTGCCTGGCGTAATGCGGTTCAAAGTTTCGGCAAGCTGGATATAGCTCTCATAAGGCGCAACACTGAAACAGGTGTGCGTTAATCGTGCCGTTTGTTTGATTGCGGCTTCTACAACTTCTGGATTGCAATGTCCCGCATTAAGAGTGCCAATTCCGCCGGCAAAGTCGATCAGAGTATTGCCATCAACATCATTTAGCAGAGCACCGGTTGCTGATTCAATAAAAATTGGGGTTGAATGGAAGATTCCCGAGGGAACATGCTGCTTGCGAAACTCCATCAATTCCCGGGACTTAGGGCCGGGAATTCGAGTATTCAAGCGGATATATTTCGGCATACAAAGCCTTAGAACTACAAAGCCAGAGATCTAGACAGCGTCTCGCGACGCCGTGGGGGGTGTGGATCCGGGAAGTCGCTTAACGCTATAGAACCTGAACGTTCATCCTTGACGTTTTTCCACCTAATTCATTAACACTAACGCAATAATTATAACCCAAACCGAATGACTTTCCTAAATTCGGAGTACAATAAAATCCCTGATGGAGGAGCCTAACATGCCTCGTTTTTTACTGCTTATTATTGTCATATCTGCTTTGTTTTCAAGCACTTCTGATTCCTCGTCGCCTTTGCAATATACGGTGCTCAGTGGGGGCAATCCCGCGGGTTTTCAAAGCATTAATGTAGCTACAGGTTCTGAATTCCAAATCTCATATGAATACAACGATCGAGGAAGAGGACCCAAACTTTCTACTCGTATTGTTTTGAATGAAAAAGGAGTACCGGTAAGCATCGAAAACACTGGCAATAATTATTTTAAGACGCCCATCACTGAAACATTTAAGGTAACCGGCACAAGGGCGGCCTGGAAAAATGAAGCAGAGCAGGGTGAAAAAGAATTTCAAGGGAATGAATTCTACATAAGCCAAACGGGGGTGCCTTTCGAAATTGCACTCCTTGTAAAAGCGTTATTGAAAGCTCCGGAACAAAAACTAGGTTTGCTCCCGGAAGGTGAAGCAAGCCTTGAAAAATCTGGGGAACTTGAAGTCGAAGCGGACGGCGCGAAATCAAAAGTCTTTCAGTATGCGATTCGTGGATTGGATTTTGTTCCAGCCACCATCTGGTTGGATGCCGATCAAAATTTCTTTGCTACAGGCGGAAGTTTCTTTTTTGTCGTACGGAAAGGATTTGAGAAATCGATGGAAGCAATCCTGAAAGCTCAGGAGGATGCACAGTCGGCTCGGCTTGCGCGATTAGCAAAAGAGCTTGGAAAAAAATCATACCAGGCGTTGATGCTTCGGAATGCGCGGCTTTTCGATTCGGAAACGGGTGAAACAAAAACAGGGCAATCAATCTTGATCGAAGGAAATAAAATCCGCGCTGTCGGAGTCGATGCAGAGTTGAAAGCGCCATTTAAAACAAAAGTGATCGATCTCCACGGCAAATTTGTAATGCCTGGATTATGGGACATGCATGTACACATAGGAAGTTCTGACGGTTTGTTGCATTTAGCTGCCGGTGTGACAGCAGTTCGTGATCTTGCAAACGATACGCAGGAATTAATTCGAACCAGACAGAAATTTGATTCAGGTGAACTAATCGGACCCAGAATAGTCATGGCCGGCTTCATTGATGGCCCAGGCCCTTATGCAGGACCTTCGAAAGTTCTTGTAGATACCGAAGAGCAAGCCCGGGCCGAAGTCGATAAGTATGCAAAACTTGGATGTATCCAAATCAAGTTATATAGCTCATTGAAACCGGAACTAGTGCCGGCAATCGTGGATCAAGCCCGCAAACATGGCATGCGAGTCAGTGGGCATATTCCTGCATTTATGACTGCAGAGCAAGCTGTGAATGCTGGTTACAATGAAATTCAACATGCAAATATGCTGTTTCTGAATTTCCTGTTTGATATTGCAAAAGACACCCGGACACCTTTACGTTTTACAGCTGTAGCAGAAAATGCAGCTGGAATGGATCTTAAATCGGACAAATGGAAATCATTCCTTAATCTGTTAAAAGAAAAGCAAATTACAATCGATCCTACTGTCTCGATCTTTGAAGTGATCCTTACCTCGAAACCAGGTGAAGTCCTCGAAGGATACAAGTCTGTTGTACCGAGGCTTCCGCCGCAGGTGAGACGCCAGTTTCTTTCCGGCGGTTTTCCAATCCCTGAAGGTAAGGAAAAGCTTTATCACGATTCATTTCAAAAGATGGTGGATCTGGTAGGTGAGCTCTATAGGAATAATATTACAGTTGTAGCAGGTACCGACAGCACTCCGGGCTTTACTTTACATCGCGAATTGGAACTCTATGCCGCTTCCGGAATTCCACCAGCAAAGGTACTTCAAATTGCGACTCTCACAGCGGCTCGAATAGCACGAAAGGACAACGAGCTCGGATCGATTACAAAGAGAAAACTGGCCGACATGATTGTTATTGATGGTGATCCCACAAAAAATATCAGCGATATACGAAACGTGGAAACGGTGATTAAGGGTGGTGTTATGTATGATGCCGCCGAGCTATATCGTGCTGTTGGTGTGAAGCCGAACTGATCGCGGACGGGACGTCCGCGCCACGTGCTACTCCAATTTCCATTTGTATGGATACCAGTATGCTTTGGGTTCGATTTTGTAATCGAGGTGAACGTGTTTCACATCGCGGAAATTATCGAGACCTTCCATTCCTAGTTCGCGATTTTGTCCGCTTAACCTCATACCACCAAACGGGCCTGCATCATTATCGGTAAGTGGATCATTGATCCAGAAAGTACCGGCATGAATGTTTTCCATTGCATACATGGCATATTCCAAATTGTTTGTATAAATACTTGCACCTAAACCAAAATCGGAATCATCCGCAAGCCGGACCGCTTCTTCAATATTTTTGACAGGCATAATTGGAGCAATGGGACCGAATGTTTCTGTTTTCATGATCTCCATATCATGATTTACGCCTGTAACAACGGACGGCTCCAGGTAGAAACCTTTTGAAAAACCGTCAGGCCTTTTGCCGCCAATGAGTACTTCAGCTCCCGCTTTCTTTGCGCGTTCAAGTTTCTCTTCCACTTTTCTGCGCTGATCGGCATTGACCATCGGTCCTAAATCAACATCGGGACCCATTGGATTTCCGATTCGCAATGTGCGAGTAAAATCTACAAATTTCTGAATGAACTTATCAGCAACATTTTCAAATACGTAAATACGTTCTGCAGAAGTGCAGACCTGTCCCATATTTAAATAGCATGCCCATGCCGCTCCGCGAACGGCTATATCAAGATCAACATCATCACAAACGATTAACGGATCATTGCCGCTTAGCTCCAGTGAAACTTTTTTCAAATTTTCGGCGGCCCAAACAGCAATTTTGCGTCCAGTATCAATCCCGCCTGTGAATGCAATCTTGCTTACCTTTGGATGTTTTACAAGTGGTTCGCCGGCTTCTTTTCCGTAACCGGAAATAATATTGACAACACCTGGAGGAAAAGCCTCAAACATTTCAGAAAGAGCAAGAGTTGAAAGCGGTGTGAATTCAGAAGGTTTAATAATGACTGTGTTTCCTGCTGCAAGCGCAGCTGCAACCTTCCAGCTCATCAAAAGAAGCGGATAATTCCATGGCACGATCGTGACAACCACACCGTACGGTTCTTTTAAGGTGAAGTTCAACTGGTGATGCGCAACAGGACCAAGAACTTTCCCTTTATGATCGCGTCCAATTTCGGCGTAATAATCAAAACACGCGGCAACCCATTCAATTTCATCCAGATTTTCAATTAGAGGTTTGCCGCCTTCACGTGTCAGAAGTTCTGCAATCTTGCGATTATTTTGCGCGGAGACGTCGCGCAAATTCGTGCATTTGTTCGGCTCGTTCGAGCCCGGGAGTCTTTTTCCAATGAGCAAATGCAGCGTAAGCAGCTTCAGTGGCGCGATCTGCATCTTCAGCATTTCCACGCGCTGCATGATCTATGACTTCTTCCGTTGCTGGATTAACAACCGGAAACGTTTGTCCGGATGCGCTATCTACGAATTTTCCGTTGATCCAATGTCCTACCATTCTTCACCATTTTAGATTTCAGATTTCAGACTTCGAGAATTGAAGGATTATAGATTGATAGAAAGACTTTGGTTGGTTAAGAATTTTCTCCATCCACTAAGGTTCTATCAATCCTAAAATCTAAAATTTCAATCTGAAATCTAACATCTGAAATCTTAGATCATCTAGACTTCACTTCGGTCCACATGCGATCCAGCGTTTGAGAGGTTTCGCCCAAATCCATCAGAAGTTCGCATTTGGCCAGAACTTCATCACTGGGATATCGCGCTGGATCATTCAATATTTCTGGTTTTATGAACGGCTTTGCTGCTTCATTCGGGTTTGCGTATCCCGAATAATTTGTGACTTCAGCGGCCACTGCAGCATCAAGAAAATAGTTCAAAAAAGCATACGCTTCTTCTTTGTGTTTCGCAGAAAGGGGCATCGCTAGATTATCAACCCAAAGTGTGGAACCTTCCTTTGGAATAACATAGGCAAGATTCTTATTTTGATCCGCTGCTTTTGCTAACTGTCCGCTCCAGCCATGTGCCAGCCACACATCTCCACTTAGAAGAATTTCATCAAAATTCGAACTGCTATAAGTTTTAACAAGCGGTTTTTGCAAAATAAGCAGGCTTTTAGCTTCTTCTAATTGTGCAATGTCTTTCGTATTGATCGAATGTCCTTTCCATTTTAGAGCGACGCCGAAAGTTTCACGCTGATCTTCAAGCATTAAGATCCGATTTTTATATTTTGGATTCCATAAAATTGACCACGAATCGACAGGTTCTGTTACTTTAGTTTTGTTATAGCCGATACCAGCTGTTCCCCATAGAAATGGAATCGAGTGAGCATTATTCGGATCATAAGACATGTTCCGAAATTTCTGCCCTATGTTTTTGAAGTTCGGCAGGCGATTCAAATCAATTTTTTCAAGAAGATTTTGATGACGCATGATCCGAACCATGTAATCCGAAGGAACAATTACATCGTAATCAGCCACACCTGATTGCATTTTTTCGAGCAAAGCTTCGTTCGAATCATAGGTGTCATATCGGACTCTGATTCCCGTATCTTTTTCAAATTTTGCAAGGGTTTCGTCCGAAACATAGGCTGACCAGATGTAAAGATTCAGACGCTTTTCAGTTGTATCTCCATTTTTTCCTGAACATCCTGCAACAAATATGACTAAAGCAACTGAAAGCACTCTCCAAAGTAAAGACCTGTTTGATTTCATTTCTCTCCTCTCTGAAGCCTGTCCGAGAGAATAATCAGCAAAATTGTTGGGATTAGCAACAAGGTTGATACCGCATTAATTTCCGGAGTCACTTTTGTTTTTACCATGGAATAAATCTGAAGTGGTAGTGTGGTGGAACCTACACCGGCGACAAACGATGTAATGATGTAATCATCAATTGAAAGGGTAAAAGCAAGTAGCGCGCCTGACAAAATGCCAGGAGCGATTAAAGGAAGCGTGACACGGAAAAAGGTTTGAATTTCATTTGCGCCAAGATCCATTGCCGCTTCTTCAAGCGTTCTATCAAATCCTTCCAGGCGCGCCCTGACAACTATCACAACATAGGACACACAAAAGGCCACATGAGCCAGAATGATTGTGTTCATTCCGAGTGTCATCTTGACGAAGCCAAAAAAAATCACAAGCGATGCTGCCATCACGATTTCGGGAATGATGACAGGCAAGTAGAAAAGTGCTTCCATCCCTTTCTTTCCACGAAATTCAAATCGCTGCATCCCGAGCGCTGCAAGAGTGCCGATGATCGCAGAAAAGATGGTAGACGCTACAGCAACAATCAGGCTGTTCCGCAAAGCGCGTAGTATCAATTGATTGTGGAACAAGCTTTTGTACCACTGAAGACTAAAGCCTTCCCAGACTGAATATCGCGAACTGTTAAACGAGTAGATGACAAGAATTATGATTGGCGCATATAAGAAGGCATAAACCAGGAATGATTCAGAAACCAGAAATGATCGAGACAACCGGCTCTGGTTCATACAAAGATCGCCTTTTCTCTTTTTGAAGAGTGTCTTGAGTAAAAATACAAAACAATTAACACAAAAGCAGTAAGCCCGAAACAAATTGCAGCACCAAAAGGTTTATCGCGCGCAATTGCAAATTGATTTTGGACGAGATTTCCCACAAGAATGCTTTTAGCTCCGCCTAGAAGATCGGGAGTGATAAAGGTTCCAATAGTTGGAATGAAAACAAGTATGATTCCGGCTGCAATTCCAGGCATTGTCAAAGGAACAGTGACTTTGAAGAATGTCCAAAAGCTGTTTGCACCAAGATCGTTTGCCGCTTCAAGTAATGACGTATCCAGTTTTTCGATTGATGCATATAGAGGAAGGATCATGAAAGGCAATTCGCCATAAACAAGACCGAGCATCACTGCAAATTCAGAATACAAAAGAGTCTCAATCGGGCTCGAGATTAGACCGGCGCCGATCAGGAACTGATTGATTAAACCTTCGCTTCGAAGAATGATGACCCATGCATACGTGCGGATCAGAAATGAAGTCCAGAACGGAATGATCACAAGTGTCAAAAGTGTGTTCTTCAAGCTTGGCTTTGTTCGGAGAGCAATAAAGTATGCGATTGGATAACCGATGATCAAACACAGAATTGTAGTTAGAACAGCCATCCAGAGCGATCGGAAATAAATTTCTAGATAAATCGGTTCAAAAGAACGAATGTAGTTATTAAGCCAATTCATTGATTTCAGATACGCGCCGAAATCCTGAATCACCTTGATTCCGCCGTAAGTGTCGCGTTGGGCAAAACTATAGAGCAGCATAATCAGCAGTGGAAAAAAGAAGAAAATTCCTAGAACTAATATTGCCAGTGAGAGTAGTGTGTACGGCCGCAGGGTAGGGAAGCGTTGAAAGAAATGGATTAAGGCATGTGTCATTTTATTTCTGCGGACTGCTTCATCGGATCTTCAAGCACTACAGCATGCTTTGGATTCCAGGAAACATATGCTGAATCGCCGCGGGAGAAGCGTCCCATTTCATCAGTAACTTTGCTGTTTTGTTCGAGCACCGTGAAAATTTTCCCGGCATGTTCAACAACCCAGGTTGTAACCTGTCCTTGAAACACTTCATCTACAATTTTGACTTTAAGGCTAATCCGATCCGGAATCGGCTCAGCGGAGAGAATCAATTTTTCGGGCCTGATTATAAATTTTACAGGTCCTTCACTATGTCCATTCGAATTCGTCTCAAATTGAATGCCATCAGCCATGCTTAAGTAATTCCTATCATTCTTTTTCGAAAGCGTAGCTTCGAATAGATTCGTTGCCCCCATAAAGTTGGCCACAAATTCAGTCCGTGGTCTTTCAAAAATTTCTGAACAACTCTTACCAACTTGTTCCAGTTTTCCGACATTCATCACGCCAATGCGATCGGACATAACCAGCGCTTCTTCCTGATCGTGAGTCACGAAAATAAATGTGATCTTCAACCGCTCCTGAAGGTTTTTCAATTCAACCTGCATTTCTTTGCGAAGTTTCATATCCAGCGCTCCGAGCGGTTCATCTAGCAGAAGGACCTGCGGCCTTAAAACAAGCGCCCTTGCTAATGCGACTCGTTGTTTTTGTCCGCCACTCAATTGCGAAGGACGCCTCTTTTCAAAACCAATAAGGCGCATTTGTTCGAGAGCTTCGCCTACCGCTTTTTTAACCTCATCGGCTGAAAGACCTTTGCGCTCCAGTCCAAAAGCGACATTCTGATAGACATTTAGATGAGGGAACAATGCGTAATGTTGAAAGACGGTATTGACCGGGCGTTTATAAGGAGGCAGCCCGGCAATGTCTTCATTATTAATAAGGATTTGACCTTCGGTTGTCGTTTCAAACCCCGCAATCATGCGTAATAAGGTCGTTTTGCCACAACCACTTGGGCCTAAAAGGGAAAAGAATTCTCCTCGTTCAATTTGAAGGTTAACATTGTCAACTGCTGTAAAGTTTCCGAAACGCTTTGTCACGCTGAGCAGTTCGAGAATGATCTGAGCCATTGGCAAGGCTTTTGTTATATCACATTCCCGCCGATAAAGCTGTTCGCAGCCCGCTTCTCTGAGTCTCTCTCGAAGATGACACTTGCAACTGACTACGATTCGTAATAACTTAATTACGCGGCAGAATGAACTGTCGCGAAACATTTAGACTGGAAGTACCATTCTTGAACGCTTTCCGCTACTCGGAGAATCCTGCCCTGTTGTTGATGGGCCGCGATCCTGATGAAGTGCGGTCAACCTTCAAAAATCTTTCGGTTTTGAAAAAAAATTTAGGAGTATCTTACTTTGCAGAAGAAACTTTTCGTAGGCGGTCTTTCCTACAACACAGATGTGGAAGAAGTTCGTGAACTTTTCTCTCAGGCAGGTGAAGTCGTTTCGGCTAACATCATTCACGACAAATTCACAAATCAATCCCGTGGCTTTGGCTTCGTAGAAATGTCTACTGAAGAACAAGCAGCGGAAGCTATTAAGCGCTTCAATGGCTACTCATTAGGTGGACGTAATCTCGTTGTAAACGAATCACGCCCGCAGGAAAAGAAATCCTTCGGTGGTGGTGGTGGTGGTGGCGGCCGTGGCGGCGGTTACCAAAAAAGAGAGCCGCGCTGGTAATTTTTTCCAAAAGGCCTTCCGTTTCAAACGAAGCGGAAGGTCTTTTTTTTTAACTTGGCGTCTTGGCGGTTGAGCCAATAAATTCACCTGCATGAACATTTCCGACTGGCAGATTGTATGGTTTAGCATACGAACCGCGTTTTTTGCAGCTATATTAATCTTGCCTGTAGGAGTGTTTGCCGCCTGGCTCCTTGCACGCTTTTCCTTTCGCGGCAAAAGCCTTTTTGAAACGATCATCACACTTCCTCTTGTAATGCCTCCTGTTGCTACCGGTTTAATTCTGCTGCGTCTTGTTGGAAGAAAAGGATGGTTTGGATCATCGCTTCTTGAATGGTCTGGGATCAATATCGTTTTTACCTGGAAAGCAGTTGTTCTTGCGATGGCTGTCATGTCCTTTCCATTACTTGTTCGAGCAGCGCGTGTTGCATTTGAGGAAGTAAACCCACGACTTGAACAGGTGGCATACAGTTTAGGCGCGAGACCTTTCCGGGTTTTTACTTCAATTACTTTGCCTCTTGCAAAACGTGGAATCATTGCCGGGTTTGTTCTTGCGTTCGCACGCGCGTTAGGTGAGTTCGGCGCAACGATTCTTGTAGCAGGAAATATTCCCGGAAAAACTGCGACACTTTCTGTGTCGATCTATAACGAAATCCAACTGGGCCATGATGAGAATGCATTCCGGTTGCTTTTTTATTCCGTTGTTCTGGCATTCGTAACTCTTTGGGTAAGCGAGCAGTATTTTAAAAGAAAAAAATCATGAACCTTTTAATTCGTGAGCTTGAATATATCGCAGGCAAATTGCATTTAAGTGTCGATCTTAATTTGAATGGAAGGATTGCAGGGGTCTTTGGAATTTCAGGCGCAGGAAAGACAACCTTGTTAGAGCTCATCGCGGGCTTCCGAAAGCCAGCAAAAGGTAAAATTCAATTTGGCGATAGAATTCTGGTTGATACATCGCAAGGTATTTTTATTCCTGCTTTTCAGCGCAATATTGGATACGTGCCGCAGGATCTAGCACTGTTTCCGCATCTTTCTGTGAAATCAAATCTTCATTACGGTTCCAATTCCCGAAATAAGTCGAAATCCATTTCCTTTGAAGAGCTCGTAAAAATTCTCGAGCTTGATCCGCTTTTACATCGCAATGTAGATCAGCTTTCCGGCGGCGAAAAACAAAGGGTCGCATTTGGACGTGCAGTCCTTGCTTCTCCTGACTTGTTGTTGATGGATGAACCGTTGTCCAATTTGAATCTTGAGCTAAAACAAAAGATTCGTGAGCTCATCTTGTGGATCCGTGATGTGCCTCGTATTCCGATCCTGTATGTGAGTCATGATCCCGATGATATGGTCACCCTTTGCGACAGTGTAGTCGTTCTTGAAGATGGAAAGAATATTCTTACAGGTTCACCACAGGATTTGTTTGAGAACGATACCACTACTCATTTCCGTGTAAAATCTTTAGCCTCTCTGCGGTAAAAATGGACGTTGAAATATCCTACAAATCGCCATTGAACTGGCAGCATACTCTACATTTTTTTGGAACACGCGCGATTGAACCTGTTGAATGGGTTCATTCAGATTCTTATAGCCGTACTCTTTCTATTGATGGGAACTCCGGTATCCTAAAAATACGACACAATCCCGACCAGCAATCCATTTCAGTTGAAATTCCTGCTTCCCTTACTAATAGTACTACTAACATAGTACGCACTGTCGGCCGCGTCTTTGATCTAGAGGCTGATTCGAAAGCAATTTCCGGAATCCTGAATAAGGATCCATCAATCGGCAAAGTTGTAAAAAAGTATCCAGGGATCCGTCTTCCGGGGGCATGGAGCTGGTTTGAGATTGCAATGCGGGCTGTATTAGGGCAACAAATTACAGTTCGCGCAGCACGAACGATCGCTGGACGGATTGTACAAAAGTTTGGAACAGCCATCGGAACAGAAGCCAGATTATTTCCGACTGCGGAACAGATTTTAGATGCGCCGCTGAATGGATTTGGAATTCCTGCGCGAAGAGCAGAAACACTCCGCATGCTTGCGAAAGCAACAGTTGAAAAGCAAATTCCTGAACCAGGACTGCCTCTTGAAGAAATTATTCGAAGATTTTGTGATTTGCCGGGAATTGGTCCATGGACGGCTCATTACATTGCGTTACGAGCCTTCGGAGAAACCGATGTATTTTTGCCGCGCGATGTTGGGTTACGTAAGGCGGCAGCAAGGCTAATTGGTAAAGAGTTAACTGATATTGAGTTAATAAAATACGCGGAACGATGGCGTCCGTGGCGCAGTTATGCAGTGCTTTATTTGTGGGCAAGTTTGGCAGATTAAGCTCTTCTTAACGCCGAGTACGCCGAGTAAAATATCAATATGAGTGAAGATGTTTGTTATTTGAGCCTAAAGAGTCCGGTTGGAGAATTGCAGATTGCTGAAAATTCATCTGGCGTACTTGCGATTCACTTCCACAAAAAAGATAAACCACCTCACAACGGTTCCTGGAAACGTGTCGACCGTCTGAAGACAGAAATTGTAAAACAGCTTGAAGAATATTTTCGTGGTGAACGATTTGAATTTAATGTACCTCTAGTGCCTCATGGAACACCGTTTCGAATGAGGGTATGGGAAGGTCTTCAAACGATTCCATATGGAGAAACGATCAGTTATCTTGATCTGGCCAAAAAGATTGGAACACCGGAAGCCGTGCGAGCTGTAGGCGCAGCAAATGGCGCGAATCCACTTCCGATCGTGATTCCATGTCACCGGGTCATTGGACACAATGGGAAACTGGTTGGATACGGCGGTGGTTTGGAAATCAAAAAATATTTGCTTTCGATGGAATCGCTGTACAATGGTTTGAAATAATTCACTGCAAGGGGCAGGGGACCGCAGGCCTCTGGCCTGCATCAGGGACCGCGGACTTCCAGTCCGCAATTTTGCAGGCGAGACGCCTGCGATCCCCAATGCGGACGGGACGTCCGCGCTCCCTTAGTATTTGTGACTTTATCTTAGTGTCATTGCGTCTTTGCGGTTTTCTTGAGGGAAGCGCGATCTACTTTTCCTAAATGCGTCCGCGGCAGGCTTTCAAGAAAATAAATCTGGCGTGGATATTTGTATGGTTCCAAATTTTTCTTAACAAATTCTTTTAATTCTTCATCCAGCCCTGTTTTTATTTCCGAAGCCACCACATAGGCACAAGGTTTCGTAAGGCCTGATGCTTCTGTTATTGGTACGACAGCACATTCCCGAACAGAAGGATGTTTTAGCAAACAATTTTCTAATTCTTGCGGAGATAACCATTTGCCTGAAACTTTCATCATGTCGTCGCCGCGGCCGCAATGGGTATAAAATCCATCCTCATCACGCCGAATCAAATCGCCTGTAACGTACCATTCACCACGGAACACACCTGATGTTTTTTCAAGATTTTGCCAATAAGCGATTGCGCGGGATCTGCCTCGAACCCAGCACATTCCAATTTCGCCAGGGGCAACATCATGACCTTCCTCATCTGCAGCTTTTACTTCAAATCCTGGAACGACACGTCCGACAGTTCCAGGCTTCACTTCGCCTGGTTTATTCGAAATGAAAATATGCCACATCTCAGCGGTGCCAAGACCATCCAATAATTCGACACCAAAATTTTTCTTCCAGCGATCGTATAACTCTACAGGGAGAGCTTCACCAGCAGAAGTTGCGAATCGAAGACAAGAAAGATTTTGTTTGGAAGCTTCAGGATGGCTCACCATTTGATTTACCATCGTAGGAACATTGATCAAGATAGTGGGACGATGCTTTCGAATTTTTTCGAAAAGTACTTCAGCAGTGCATCGTTCCGGAAATAAGACTGAACAAGCACCTACTGAAAATGGAAAAAATAAATTACTGCCTGTTGCATATCCAAAAAATAGTTTTGGGACTGAAAGTGTTCGATCCAGTTCTGAATATTCAAGATGACGTTTGCCGTAACATTCGGTCGTATTGGCAAAGGAAAGATGCGTCTGCACGACTGCCTTTGGCCGGCCTGTTGTGCCTCCGGAGAATAACCAGATTGCCGGATCGTCTCGGTGCGTCATAACCGTGGTGAATTCAGCAGAAGCATTTTTCCGCAGTTCTTCAAATGCAACACTGGCAGAATCGTTCGTTTTCATTCCAATCGTCAAAAGTTTTTTCAAGTGTCTGGAAGTTTTTCCTGCTTCTTTAAGCGCATCGTAACTTTCCTGCGATACGATCGCAATTTTTGCGCGCGTGTAATCCAGAAAGTATTCCATGTCTTCTACTTTTAACTGTGGGTTAACCATCACAACAACTGCGCCAAGTTTAAGAATGCCAAACAAAGCACCCACAAATTCAGGAATATCCGGAAGTGAAATCAATACCCGATTTTCTTGTTCTACTCCAAGATTCTGAAGCACATTTGCAAACGTATTGGAAAGCTTTTGTACATCCGAGTAATTCAATATTTGTTCGTCGGTAATAATTGCCGGACGTTTTCCTTGTCCTTCACGGACTCTGGCATCCAGTAAATGGTCGGCTAAATTAAATTGCTCCGGGACATCGATTCCTTGAAAAACTTCATCATTCATCAGAAACATTGTGCTGGAAATATGCGATGTGATCAAGCTACGGAGTGGTGGGCGGATCTTAGACCCGCCCCTACTGACTACTTACGTCTCAAAATTACGATTGATCGTTCAGGTCCTGGAATTACTTTAATGATCTGAAGAAATGGAGCTCGCTGCATCCACGGAAGGTCTTCATTGCTTGTAATGATGAAGCCTTTCTCGCGAGTGGAAAGATATTGAAATAGATCGTTATCATTCTTTAAATTAACAAAGTAACCAAGTTCATCCAGTTCGACACGTGCATTCGCGTAAAACACAAGTGGAAAATCGTAAATGTTAAAAACCGCTATTTTGTGATCATTCAGTTCGGGTTCGACAGCTTTTACAAGCGTCCGAGTTTCATTCCAGTTTGATGCTGGATAAATTCCATGCACTGCGATAAAAATGGCAGCCAAAGGAGCAACGCACTGGGCGATGAATGCTGCAGCCGGCTTTTTATTGAACAACAAAAACGCAGACACAATCATGATTGTCAAAATTGCAGCGGCCATTAGATACACTGGAGTGTGTGGAACCTGGAATTTATTGATTCCCCACAAGAGCGCAGCAATGGTGAGAACATGAAAGATCCCGAGACAAATCAAAATCCGTAACTTTTTGTTGCTGACCCAGGCATCGACCAATGAGAGTCCGCAGAGTACAGCGTATGGCGCCGCAATGGGCAGAATGTATCCAGGTAATTTTGATTGTGAAAAGCTGAAGAATAACAATCCTGATAACAGCCATACATAAGCAAATCGAATGAGCTTGCTTTCTGTTTCACTCTGTATGTTTCTAAAGCCGCAAAAGATTCCGCCAGTCCATGGATACATTCCAAGTGCAAGCATTGGCAGGTAGAAAAAGTATCCCTCAGAGCGATGAAACTGGCTGGTTGTATATCGCTGCAAGTGATGCTGGAAAAAGAAATCGTCCCAGAAACGCATTCCGTGAATCAATGTTACGGGAACCATCCAGATGCCGGCAATAGCGATTACGATCAAGGCTCCAATAATGAAATGCATTTTTACGCGCCATCCCCGTTCTAGAAACCAGAAAATTCCAGCAGCAATAACGATCACGGCTGGCGCTACAAAACCTTTTGCAAGAATGCCGAGACCACAAAATGCATAGGCTGCAAAAATCTTTTTCCTTTGTCTGTCAACAATCAGATATTCAAAAAAGTAAAATAAAGAAGCAGTTACGCACGCAGTCAGAAGCATGTCGAAGGTGGCAGCATGCGAAAAGCCGATAAAAAATGCGCAGGATCCAAGGATTCCGGCACAAAGCAATGCACGATTTTCTTCGATCACAATTTTTACAATTCGGAACACGATATAAATACAAAAAAAAGCGGACAATGCAGAGGGTAATCTGGCGGCAAATTCATTGACTCCGAACACTGCAAACGACACGGACATCAGCCAGTAAAGCAGGACCGGCTTTTCAAACCATGGATGAGCTCCAAGCCGCGGAGTAATCCAATCACCGCTTTCAAACATCTGCCGCGCAACCTGTGTGTATCTTGGTTCATCGGGGCCGAGTAAAGGAAGAGTGCTCAGGCCGTAGATAAAAAGGAAAGCCAATCCGATAAAAAGAAACCATTTCCGTGATTCTTTCCTATTCCAAGCATTCATCATGGCTCTTCGAGGATACATGGTAGAATGCTTCTTCTCAAGAAGACACATACATGGGTGAAATCTGGCTAATTCGGCACGGAGAAACTGCCTGGACCGTTACAGGGCAACATACTGGTAAGCGTGACATTCCTATGACTGAAACTGGGGAAAGTCATGCGATGGCTGTAGGTAAATTCTTAAACGGTAAATCCTTTGAAATGGTTCTGGTAAGTCCGTTATCGCGAGCTCAGGACACGTGTCGCCTTGCGGGTTATGCAAAGAATGCGATTGTCGTATCCGAAATCGCCGAATGGGACTACGGCAATTACGAAGGCAGAACTCGACAGGAAATTCGGCAGGAAATTCCTGGTTGGACGATCTGGAGTAATGGAGTTCCAGGCGGTGAAACGTTGGAGCAGGTCGCACAACGGGCTCAACGTACGATTGAACGCATCTTAAACGCAAAAGGAGATGTTGCACTCTTTTCGCATGGTCATTTTTTGCGCGTACTTGCTTGCTGCTGGTTAGGATTGGCTCCGGTAACCGCTGGCCTTTTTATGCTGGACACTGCCTCTGTAAGCATTCTTGGATCAGAAAGTACTCGTCGGGTTATGAAACGTTGGAATCTCGCCGTTGGCAATAATTCGAATACCGCGTGAGCGGAAAATAACAGAGGTAAATATGAAACGGAACATCTTGATTATTTTTATCCTTCAAGTACTTGTGGTTTTTGCGGCCGACGCAAAATCCGTTAAACAATACACGATTGAACAATTTCTCACGACTACTTCGATAACAGGAAGTTCCTTTTCCCATGATGATTCCCAAATTCTTTTCACAAGTAATAAGTCAGGAGTCTTCAATCTGTACACCGTCCCCGTTTCTGGTGGACAACCAAAGCAGCTAACGACTTTTTCTAAAACAACGTATTCAGAGTCGTTCTTTCCTACAGATGACAGAATCCTGTTTAAGCAGGATGAAGGCGGAGACGAAAACTATCATCTTTACGTTCGTGAAATTGACGGAACAATTAAAGACTTAACACCAGGAACAAAGTTTACAATTCAATTTCATCGATGGAGTCATGATCGAAAAACATTTTTTTATGTGAGCAATGAACGCGATCCCAAAATGTTTGATTTGTATCGCATGGATGCCGCAACCTATGAAAAGAAATTGATCTACGAAAACAAGGAAGCTTTTACGGTTTCTGCAGTATCGAATGACGGCCGATACATCGCGCTTATTCGCACCAATACTACAGCAGATTCGGATATGTATTTAGTTGATTTGCAGAAGGGTGAGACAAAACATCTTACGCCTCATCAAGGGGAAATTAATTTTACGGCTCAGGATTTCGATCCGCAAAACAAATCTCTTTATTACTTAACAGATGAAGGCGGACAGTTTGCCCACCTGGAGCGCTATGATATTGCGACTGGAAAGAAAGAAAGCGTAAAGAAAGCAAACTGGGACATTATGTATTCCTATTTATCTGATAAAGGTAAATACAGAGTCGACGCCATAAACGAAGATGCACGAACCGAAATTGAGCTGGTTGATCAAAACACGGGCAAAGAAATAAATTTGCCTGACCTTCCACTTGGCGATATTACAAGCGTTAATATTTCCGACACCGAAAAATTGATGACATTTTATTTCAATGGTGATCGTTCGCCTTCGAACCTTTATGTTTTCAATTTTGAAGACAAGAAATATCGAAAACTTACGGACACTCAGAATCCTGAAATTAACCCTGATGATCTTATCGATGCCCAGGTAATTCGTTACAAATCCTTTGATGGTCTCGAAATTCCTTCTATCTTATTGAAACCGCATCAAGCGTCCGTTGATAGCAAAGCCCCAGCAATCGTTTGGGTTCACGGAGGGCCAGGCGGGCAAACACGCAAAGGTTATAGTTCATTGATGCAATATCTTGCGAATCATGGCTATGTAATTTTAGGCGTGAACAATCGCGGTAGCAGCGGTTATGGAAAAACTTTCTTTACCTCGGATGATGGGAAGCATGGCTACGAACCATTATGGGATTGCGTTGAAGGAAAAAAATATCTTTCCTCCCTGGATTTTGTCGATCCGAAACGGATTGGAATTTTTGGCGGCAGCTATGGCGGATATATGGTTTTAGCAGCACTGACGCTCAAGCCTGAAGAGTTTGCTGCCGGGATAGATCTGTTTGGAATCTCAAATTGGGTTCGCACGCTTGAATCAATTCCGCCTTACTGGGAATCCTTTCGAAAAGCACTTTACAAAGAGGTTGGAGATCCATCCAAGGACAAGGATAAACTTTTGGCAACTTCACCCTTATTTCATGCAGATAAAATTGTTAGACCTCTAATGGTTCTTCAAGGAGCCAACGACCCAAGGGTCCTGAAACAAGAATCAGACGATATTGTTAATGCAATCCGCAAACGGAATGGAGTTGTTGAATATCTTGTGTTTGAAGGTGAGGGGCATGGGTTTAGCAAAAAGGAAAATCAGCTAAAAGGTTATAAAGCAATACTGGATTTTCTGAATAAATATCTAAAAGCTGCGTAAACTATGAACGAGGGCAGCGTTAAGCACCGCCCTCGTCCGGGTATGCGGGGTCGCCTGTGGGTGGCAGAAGGCCAACCCTTTAACAAAAGTACATTTTTACAGCTCTTTCTTTTTGTCTTTTAATTCACTGCGAAGTTTATCCATTTCCATCTTCAGCTCTTTTTGAATTTCATCGCGCAATGATTCAAGCTCTTCTTTCCGGATCCCTTCTAAATCCTGTTTCATCTCTTTGAGTTGATTCCTTAGCTGATCCATCTCGGATTTAAATTCAGGACTTTCAAGCATGTTTGGAAGATCTCTTAGATGTTGCATTTCGGAAGGGTCAAACATTTCTCGTTTTGATGGTTTAACAACCATCTTGATTTCGTTTCCGTTCCGAAGAACTGTAACTTCTACGCTTTCCGAAGTTCCTTCTTCGATCAGGTCGCTGACTTGACGGGCATCCGTAACTTTTTTGCCATCGATATGTGTCAGGATGTCACCTGAACGAATTCCTGCTTCAGCCGCAGGACCTTTGGGTTCTATTCTGGTGATGAGTAATCCTGCCTTGGGATCGACTTTGAAGTACGATGCAAGATCGGAATCCAATTCCTGGAGATTCACTCCGATATAACGTCGACCCATTGGAAAATGCCATGCCATTCTACGTTTCTCAGGTGTTACAGTCAGAGTGACTGGCTTTTCGTCGCGCAGAACTTCAACTTCAATCTGTTTTTGTTCTTCAAGATTCCGCAAAGACTCACGAATCTGGTTCGTTGTAGTAACTGATTTTCCGTCGATTTTGACGATGACATCACCGGATTGAAAGCCAGCTTTGTCTGCAGGACCATTGGGGACAACTTCGGCAATCGTAACACCATCGCTCTCGCCCCGAGTATCATCGAGAACAATTCCGAGACGGAATCCGCCTCTCGAAAAGCTGTCTGTAATGTGTTTATGGATCGAATCGCTTTCTTCAGGTTCCGGCTGAGAAAAAACGACTCCACCGGCGATTAAGAGTGCCACTAAGGGCAATCCGATCAATAATCCTTTCTTCATTTATATCCTCCACATCATGTGTTTCATTTGTTAAGACGAGGGAACAACCTCATTGGACTTACATCAAATTGCACTACCAGAAGCTCGCCCTAAGGTTTATCTTGAAAGAGAGGCAACAATGACCGGGATAGGACGAAAAGTTAATAGAGGTGAACACGAGTGAAGTACTTTCGAAGTGAACAGGTGAATTTGAATGTACAGCTGAAAATGATTGCATTTTCAGCGCTTGCCGTGTTGCTATTTGTATCGCTATCTTATCTCAATCAAAATTCCGCCGATGCGAATCCTATAAATGTTTCCCTTTCCCAAACGCAATCGATCCGGGTGGTTCGTATGCACTTGCAGGGACTTCAAGAAAACAAAATGGATTCGGCTCAACAGGCGCTTCAGGATTTACCAGGCGTTGCTGAAATCAAACTCGATCCATCTCACAGAAAAGTAACACTCTGGGTTGATATTGAGCGTACCAATCTAAAGACAATCGAACGATCACTTCACACGGCAGGGTTTACACCAATTTATCGTTGAAGTCTGATCGAAAAGAAATCCTTTCGAAGAAGCGTCCCTTGTGACGAAATTGAAATTTCAAACTGAATGGGACTATCGACATTTGCCGTTCGAGCAAAAGCAACATCAAAAAGTTCCTCTGCGTTTTGAAAAGGTTTCAATTCGCCAAAATTTGCAACGGAGGTTGATACTGATGCTGCAGTATTCAAACTTCGAAGCTTTGCTGTAATATTTTTCATGGTGTATCGATAACCCATATTGCGCAGTGTGATTCGAATTTTTGCTCGCTCGCCTGGTTGAATCGTACCATTTCCATTTCCTGCAGATTCGGTTGATCTGGTTTGCTTAGTAATCACATAGCCACCCGCCAACCATGCGAGTGCAAGGTTGGCTTGAAAATTCTCGGCTGCAAGAGGCTTGATGCGGCTCTGCGGAGGCCAGAAACTTTCCAAAAAACCTCCAACTTCCGGTGTCATTGAAAGAGTTCGATTTTTTCCTTGCACATCTCCATAAAGCCAGTCGTCTGCTTCGCCGTTTGTTAAATAACCTAAGGTTTCCCAGGTCGTTCCAATTCCGTATTTATTAATTCGAGTCATCCATGTAGCGTATTCTTTGAAAATCGGAGCCTGTATTGTTTCTTCATTCTTATAACCCCACGGATAAATCAGCATATCGCGGAAGCTATGATAGTTGAGCGAAAGAACAAATTTGCGCGATTTTACAAAATCACGGATTGCTCGAATTTCGGGTTCAGAAAATTGAGACGGTCCGCGATACGTTTCGTCAGCGGGTATTGGACTTGAACCTAAATTATCGTAACCCCACTTAAATCCATAATTCCTGTTGAGATCAACTCCAAAGGAACCATCGGCATTCGCACTCCGACTCTTCCGCCACAATCCACCTCCGCTTGGATTGGTTTGTTCATTGTAAATGTACCCATCCGGGTTAACGACTGGTACAAACCACATCTGCCTGTTCCGCATCAGGTACGTTATTTCGGCATTCTTCCCGTAACCTTGCAGGAGTCTTTCAATGAAGTAAAGAAGCGTCATGAGACTCTGAGGTTCTCGCGCATGATGCAGAGAGGTGTACAGCACCTCAGGCTCATTTTCATCAACACCTGCATTCTCTGAAACACGAAACGCAAAAATAGGGCGTCCTTCAGAAGACCTGCCAATTTCGATGGGTGCCGAAATCAGTGTCTTGTATCGCATGCGGAAATCATGAAGCAAGTCGAAGGTTTCATCTAAAGTATAAAAACCACCCATACTTCCATTTGCAAACGAATCGCGAGTCTGCGCGGCCAGCCTTTTTCGAAACAAAGCTTCCATATCGTTTTGGATGACTACGAATGCGAACCCATTTTCCTGTAATTTTTTCAGCTCATTGGAATTGACGATCATTTCGATTTCACGTTCGTAAAGCCGAACCCCTTCTTCCAGAGCAATTCCCAGGCTGGTCAGTGTACGCCATGCATTACTGCTAGGAATAGAAATCCGAACTTGCTGATACTTCTCTTTACTTTCACAATCTGTACAGCAAACGAACAGAATGAGGGCAATAAGTGAAATCTTTTGCATTGATATGAGTCTAATCCAATGTTCGCAGTTAGGCACGCAGCCGAGCGAATGCGAGGCAGTGCCGTCAAATCACGGAACGGCACTGCCTCATCCGCTTCGCGGATGAGCCTGCGTGCCTTACTACAAACTGTTTGTGGCAACTTTCTTAAATTGTGGTTAGCTTTTTAGTTATGGCTCAGGCATCTCTTAAACTTCCTGATAATGTTCCCGGCGATTTCTTTGTTGATTCGACTTGTATAGATTGTGATCTTTGTCGTCAGCTTGCACCGTTGTCATTTAAACAAACAGGCGAACAATCTACGGTGTTTCATCAGCCGCAAACTGAGCAGGAAACGTTTGATGCATTCAGAGCGCTGGTAACATGTCCAACGGCTTCGATCGGCGGGCCTCATACCCCGGTTGCTGCGATAGCAGCCAATCATTTTCCAGAACCAATTGAAGATCAAGTTTATTTTTGTGGTTATGCTGCTGAAAGTTCTTTTGGCGCTGCAAGCTATCTAATTGTACGACCGGAAGGGAATGTGCTTGTTGATTCGCCGAGATTTGCAAAACCACTAGTAAAAAGAATTGAGGAACTTGGAGGCATCCGTTACATTTTTCTAACTCACATTGATGACATTGCGGATCACGATTTGTGGGCGCAGCATTTCAAAGCGGAACGCATTATGCATAAAGGCGATGCTGGGCGTTTGCGCACGCGGATTGAACGCCTAATCGAAGATCAAGATCCGGTTCAGCTTGGTGAGGATTTAACGATCATTCCAACACCAGGGCATACCAAAGGTCATATGGTGTTGTTGTATAACAATCGTTTTTTGTTTACAGGAGATCACATCTGGTGGTCAGATCGATATGAAGGCTTGAATTCTTCGCAAAGTATGAATTGGTATTCCTGGAGCGAGCAAGTGAAAAGTGTGCAGAAGCTTCTCGATTACAATTTTGAGTGGGTTTTACCAGGTCATGGCAGACGCGCACATGCATCGGCAAATGAAATGAAAAGCATGATCGAAGCGATGTTAGATCGAGTCTCTTCCTATTCGCGTTAAGGTTACGCGGCGGATTTTTGAAGCCTTTTTTCCAGAAACGCGAGTACGGCTGCTTCTTCGGGGGAAAGGTCGGTTAAGTTATCTACAAGTTCTTTTTCTGTGCGTGTCTTCAAAATCTTAGCCATATCTCCATCTAAATAAGCATCCATGACGGCAGGATGGATGTAACATTTCCTGCAAATCGCAGGCGTATTTCCAAGTCGTTTTGAAACATTCCGTATGGCTTCAACAACATTTTTTTTCGCCTGCGTCTCCGAATCAAAGCTTTCAAACTCTTGAAGTGCCAGTGCAGCTAATACAGTTCCTGCCCAAGTTCGAAAATCTTTGGCTGAAAATTCTTCGCCTGCAACATTTCTGAGATATTCATTGACATCTGATGAGCTGATTGCTTTGCGTTCGCCATTTTCCATGTATTGAAACAATTGCTGACCTGGGAGTTCCTGGCATTTCTTAACAATTCGAGCAAGACGCGGATCTGCTATTCCAACATTAACTTCTTTGCCGCTTTTCCCGCGAAATTGAAATTCCATTGAAGAGCCCGAAATCTTCACATGTTTATCTTTCATTGTGGTAAGACCGTAGGAATTGTTCGTTTTTGCATATTCAACATTTCCTACACGAATCAATGTTTTTTCAAGCAGTTGAACCACGGTTGCGAGGATTTTTTCGCGGGGCAATCCATATAAGCTGAGATGATCCTGAATGCATTTCCGAATCTGTGGAATTTTTTTGCCAAATGAAACAATTCGGCTGAATTTATTTTCATCACGAACCGTTGACCATTTTGGATGGTATCGATATTGTTTTCTGCCGCGAGCATCACGACCCGTCGCCTGAAGATGTCCGTTCGGATCCTGCGATACCCAGACATCAGTCCAGGCGGGAGGAATTACAAGCTTTTGAATGCGTTCCAAAATGACTTTGCTGCGAATTTTTTTGCCATTTGGAAATTTATAAATAAAAGTCTCCCCGTTTTTGACTCTTTGAATTCCAGGTTCTAAATCAGCTGTGTACCGCAGTCTAGCTTTTCGCGCTGAACGACGCGGAGTTTGATTCATATGAATCGTTCGTGGCATTTTTCAGTAATCCCCCTTCACATTTGATTTTAAATTTAGGATCTTCTTAGGAGAGGTCAACAAGTGTCGTAATACTATTTACATTCTTTTAATTTTTGGACGACAAAACACAATGCATTTCCTTAACAAAAACAGATTTGATGACTAGCGAACCCCCGATGGAGGTTTATATTTTTCTTTGATTAAACAGTGGAGGTGTTTTGATGCAGTCAGAGTTTCGTAATTTTCAGCCGGAACAGAAAGTAGGTTTAGCCCATCGTCCGCCAAATGTAGGAAAAGTCGAGCGTCTAATTTCAACACTTAGCGGCGCCGGTCTGATTGTTTATGGTCTGATGAAACCATCAAGAACAAAAACAGCATTATCGTTGTTAGGCGCTGGAGCTTTGATTTATCGCGGAGCAACGGGACGCTCATGCATTTATAAGGCCTTGGGCATTGGTACCGCTGGAAAAGGTACAGCGGCAACAAGTGTACCTGCTGAGACAGGAATACGAGTCGAGAAGACAGTCATTATTGAACGGCCGGCATCTGAACTCTACAGATTCTGGCGGAACCTGGAGAATCTCCCAAATTTTATGCAGCATCTTGATAGTGTACGAATGCTTGATAACAGAAATAGTCATTGGAAAGTCCGAGGTCCTGCTGGAATGGAAATTGAATGGTATGCCGAAATCATAAATGATGTGCCTAATGAAAGGATCGGATGGAAATCGTTAGATTCTGCTGATGTTGATCATGCGGGCTCTGTCCACTTTCAGTCTCTTGATGATAACCGTACTCAAGTTGATGTGACGTTGAAGTACCTTCCGCCCGCAGGAAAACTCGGAGCTGTCTTTGCAAAATTGTTTGGTGAAAATGCAGAGACCCAGATCGAAGAGGATTTGCACACATTTAAGGCTCATATGGAGACAGAAAAATTTACCGGGTCACACGAACAGCTGAATCCTTTTTAAATTGACGGATTGCTTTTATTGATCGTACCTGCAAGATTCCTTCGGATCTTGATTAAGGTAAGCTCAGGAATATTTTCGGAATAGGGCTGAATATAAAAGTAGAAAATCAGCCCAAAAGTTCGGCGGTGAGAGTGAAGTGTCATGCCTTTTCCTTTAAGGAACAGTAAAGACATCTCTCCCTGCGTTGAAAAGCAATCCTGAAAACTGATTCAGCTCGTTAACTAATAACTTAACGCCCAGTCTTTTTTGGAAGGCTGGATTAGAAAAAAGGAGATAAGAAATGGCTAATCGACATAACGATCGCGATCGCTCCTATGATCGCGATATGGAACAAGAAAACAATTTTCCTCACAGAGATCGTGAACGTTTCAGGTCAGAAGGACAACAAAGATATAGAAATCAGGAAGACTCCGACTGGTTTGAGGCAGCACAGAACCCCTCTCGGCAATATGCAGGAGGTCAAGAAAATCGCGGAATGGGATCTGATTTTGAACGGTCAGGCTCTGGCGGACAAGAACGTTTTAACAGAGAACAGAATCGTGGTTTTGGCCGCGAGCCTCAATATGAACGTGGTAATCAATCATGGCAAGAGCCAACAGATGCTTCACGTTGGGGACGCCAGTTCAAGCAATCTAATTATGGATCTAGCCCCTATTCAGAAGAGTATGATCGCGGCTTGGAAGACCAAAGATTTGGACAACGGCAAAGTTTTGGTCAGGGAACAAATCAATTCAATCAACTTTGGAGAGGCGGTCAGATGGATCAACAGTCCTTTGGTCAACAGGCAACCGGACGTTTTTCCGGTCGCGGTCCCAAAGGATATCGCCGTTCAGATGAAAGGATTCTAGAAGAGATCAATGAAAGATTAACTCAGGATCCAGACCTCGATGCAAGTGAGATTGAAGTCCAGGTCACAAATTGTGAAGTGACTTTGCAAGGTACAGTAGAGAATCGTCAGGCTAAAAGAAGGGCAGAAGATCTTGCAGAGAGCATTTCCGGTGTTCATGATGTGCAAAACCAAATTAGAGTTAAAAGCAAAAATCAGGAAAGTTTTGGTATGAATCAGGAAACCGGGCAGGATTTCGGAAAAGAATCGTCTCGCAATAAGAGTACTTCTAACAAGGATAAGTAGGTCCCCCTCCACTTCCCTTGAAATCAGCGTCCCGCTTCTCCCAGCGGGACGCTGAACTTTTTTGCTGAGATATGTTTACCGCAGAGACACTGAGTGCACTAATCTTTGTCTTTTTTATCTTTGTCTTTCTTCTTCTTTTTTTTCTTCTTTTGATCTTCTTCCGATTCAGTTTTCTTTGCAGCCTTAGTTGTGTCTTGCGAATTTGATTGAGTTTGAGGTGAGGTTTGTGTTTGTGGGCAGTCTGTGTTTGTGCGCAGTCTGTGTTTGAGTTTGAGGTTCTGTTTGCTTTTTTGATTTTGTTGAACTGGACATTGGGCCTGAAGTTGATCCTTTTACAACAAACCCTGCGTTCTCATAGAATTTTTTCGAAATCGTTGATTGCAATGCCTCAACAAACTTTGCGGCTTCTTCTTTATTCTTGCTATGACTAATGATTGCCACTGAAAACGTAACTTCAGGAATATCGCTAGCCGGGACTCGAAAAAGATGTTTCAGTCTTCGTCTGGAAGCATCGCTTGAATAGACAAGAGTCCATTTGGCTTCACCGATTTTTACAGCATCCAGGGCTGCTTTTGCATCTGCAACATCAACTTTCTTTTCTGCCGGCGCATCTTTTAATCCCTTTGGATTTAGATAAGCACGAACAAGCTTTCCTAATGGAGTTTTTTCTCCTGTCAGGGCGATTTTCTTAAAGTTATCAACATTTAATTCCTTTGGATCAGTTAATTCCACATCACTATCGACATCGGCAACTGCCACAACAGGATCCGTAAATAAAATGCTTCGGCTCGCATTGTCAATTCCCTTAATTTCAGCAGCCATCTCAAATAGTTTTTCATCGCCTATTAATACATCGCCAACAGCTTGTGCTTCGAGTTTTTCTTGAATGTCTGAAACCTTTCCAGTTTCAATGATGACTTTGCCTTCCGGATACCGGGTCTGAAAATAATGACTGATCTCCATCAAAATGGGTTTCAAATTCCCATTGGAGTGAACTTTGATTTCCCCTGTAAATGCATCAAAAGGGAAACATAAAATGACAACTAAAGAGAGTAATGTTTTCATACAAGCTGATGATTATAAACTTTTCTATCGAAGCTGGCTGGGAATTGTACCGGTTTGGCGGAGACTTTGTGCGAGAGATTCTGCAAGAATGCGATAAATTTGGAGTGCGATTCTTGGATTTTCGATACTCAAGCGGTTGATATTTTCGCTGCTGATTTTTATAAGTCGCACAGGCGTTTCTGCAATCACAGTTGCAGTGCGTGGTGAATGAGTTAAGAGTGCAATTTCTCCGAAAGAACGATTGTGTCCGAGTTTTGCCAGGAATTGTTGTCCCACTTCGATATCCCGCATCACTTGCACAGTTCCTTGCAGGATTAAATACATCTCGTTGCCCGTTTCGCCTTGTGTTACTATTCGCTCCCCCTGGCCATACGTAAGAACGTCGCCTACGCCTTCGATGAACTCAAGCGCTTCGGGATTCAGACGCCATTCAATTTCAAGATAACCGTTGGGATTGATTTCCCATTCTGCTTCTATCCATTTTTCCATATTTTTCGTTCCGTTTTGTAACGCCGCGTCTTCGCCCGCGTCTATCACACTTTTTCGATAATAAAGCTAGGTATAGCAGAACCCTGTCCTGCAGTGACATTGAGCAGAGCAGCGGATGACAACCGTGTCAGGACGCCGCCGGCTGTTTTGCCCATAAAAATAAAAGGGTCAGCATCGACATACATTCGCTGAATAGAAAGCTTACCGTCAGAAAAAAAAGGATACATTTCGCTGGCGATATTTACTTTTGTTTGGACAACATAAGGTTCGCTCAATGCGGTTTTTATGGCTGCATCCCATTCGTCTTTCGTGGCTTCCCATCCCAAAACGACACCCTTTCCGCCGTATGAATCGTTCGGCTTTAACACAAGACGATCCTTTTCTGTGTTGATAAAATCCAGCAGGTTTATAGTACTATTATTATAGTACGTATTCCTATCCGCTACCACACGCGTCCATGGAATGTGCTCGTTAATCCCTCGCAACTCCTCCGGATTAAAGAGATGGTGATGTGCTTCATCGCTCAAGAATGCAAGGCTCGACTTTTTGTAAAGCAGCAATGCTTGAAATGAATTTGAGATACAAACTGCGCCGTCCCGTACAGCCCGAAAAATTGCATCGTTGCGTCCCATTTTCTGAAACAATTCCTGACCCAGGACCCTTTTGTAAATCAGGTCTACTCTAAAATCACCATCCCAGAGATGGCCATTTTGATACACCAGCCTTTCAGGCGATGACAGAATACTTCGTACACCATGAGATCCAAACCATTCGTTACAAAGGTGATGTTCATTTCGTGTTGGGACATCTTCCCAATCAACGATTGCAATTTGCGGCTTTTCAGAGGTTACACCTCCAAGCCAATCCGAATACGTTTGCATTAATGCATCGAGCAATTGGTGGCGAACTTTCAGTGGTTGAACGCTGTATTTTTGTTGAAACGACTTCATGACAGGAAGATCAAGAAATGTTTCGGCCAGAACATCTTCGTAAGCCATTCCTGCAGGTGTCTCAGCATTGTATTCAATGAACTGAAGGGTGTTGTGCTCCAAACTGTAAAATGAATCCAAACGCGATGTAGTCCATGGAATCTGGGAACCTTTTTGAACATGCAGCATTTCTTCTTCCCAGGGTTCGAGAAAAAAATCGGCTCGCAGCTGGGGTTGTTCCATCGCAGCATTATGTGCCTTTGAAAAGGCGCCCAAAATGATTTCAGTCTCTTTTTTTAAATATGCGAATTGATCAGGCGTGTAAAAGTGTGGTCGTAAAACAACGCACAAAGGACGTCCGCCAAAAAACAGTCTTCGCTCTTTGAGGAGGGTTTCCATGGCGGCATATGTTTCGCCGGCCACCTTCTCATTCAGTAAACTGTGAAAATAATCAACGGCTTCCTTTTTCATAATCTTTTGCCATTTTAAACCATTCATAACGTTCGCCTGTGGCGCGATCATTTTTTGCAAGCTTAATACAGAGGTCTGCCATCTTGTCGATAACCCATTCGAAGTAAAACGGAGTCAGTGAATAGATATCAAAATCGGGAGCTGGATTCATGAAGTCAATTGCATAAGGAACTCCATCTCTCACTGCAAATTCAACAGTATTCATGTCGTATCCGAAAGCGCGACAAATTGTACGTGCATCATTGACCACACGTGTTCCAAGCTCCGGTGTCATGTGTTCATGCTCAACGTAATATTTCTTTTCTTTAGGATTGTATTTAATTGGCAAAATTTCCTCACGGCCAATGCAGATACATCGGATGTAGTGATCCCAATCAATGAATTCTTGCGCAATCATTGTCAACAATCCGCTTTGATCATAGGCACGAAATAATTCATCCATTGTGTGAACAATGTAAACTTCCTTCCAGCCTCCACCATGTGCATCTTTGAGGACCATCGGAAGTCCAATGTGATCAACGATTGCATTCCAATTCAACGGATATTCAAGATTTCGAAGACTTTTACTGCGATCGATTCCTGGAATGTAATCTTTGTTCGGAAGCACAATTGTTTTCGGAGAGGCCAATCCCAGCTTTGTAATAAGAGATGCTCCAAAGTATTTGTCGTCCGATGTCCACATGAATGGATCGTTTATGACGGCAACTCCCTGTAAAACCGCATTCTTCAAATACGATCTGTAATAAGGCACTTCGTGCGAAATGCGATCAACGATCACACGATATGGAATCGGTGCATTTTCTTCAGTGCCTCCCAGCCTTATGAATTCGGCAACAACACCTTCATCGCGTTTTTTTAATTCTTCTATAAATGCAGGCGGCCAGGACCATTCCATCCCGGTAAGTATTCCAACTTTTAGTGGTTCTGCCATGAGGGACTCCTAATTAGTGAAATGAGAATGTTTAGTAAAACAATTTTTTGAAATAAACATCAAGCATGACTTTCCATGTTGGCCAATCATGCTGCCATTCATGTCCCCAAAGGTCTAAATTGTGCGAGATCCCTTTATCCCAGAGGGATTGTGACATCCGGCGAGAAAAATCTGGATTTTCCCATTGTCCTTGACCAGTAACAATATTGATATTTGTTTGGCGGATTTGTTCAAGTAAATTGTGATCCATCATTTGGGGCACATAATCTACGGGATTATTGAAGTAAATATTGTCATCATAATACCCATCGGCAAAACTGCGGACATCATACGCGCCGCTCATCGCAATCGTCCAGCGAAATTTATCAGGATGTTTGAGCAAAGTATTGAGCGAGTGAAATGCACCAAAACTCGCACCGGATGTTCCAATTCCGATATTCGGAGATTTACAATGATTTTCAATAAATGGAGCAACTTCTTGATAGACATACGCATCATATAGTACCTGCCGATTGGCACGTTCAGCAGGATGGATCTGTTTGTTCATCCAGCTATGACGGTTAATGCTGTCTATGGAATATAGCTTAACTTTTCCGGCATTAATGTGAGGGGCAATTGAATCGATTAAGCCAAAACGTTCGTATTCTTCACAGTCGGCCGCTGCGGTCGGGAAGAGTAATAATGGCGCACCATAATGTCCATAGACCACAACAGGCATCGTCATCCCTAGAATAGGGCTGTGCCAAGAATGGTATTCCTTTTGCATGAAAGCAACCTCCGGGAGATCATGATCATACAAGCTTTTTTGCCGAGCATCAAGAACTCAGGAGACTTGGCGGTTGAGTCTCAGTTTTTTGAGAAGTGACACTCTAAACAGAATTACTTATGATAAAGGTCGAAACCATAATAGGAGAGATTCCATGAAGCGATTTATGATGCTTCTTGCCGTCTTAATAATGAGTACGGTTGCAGAAGCTCAGTCCATTCAAACTCAAAAAAGTACATTTATAGCTAAGGAACCCAATACATTTCATGCCAATCAGATTGTGGCAACCAATACCCGCACTGGAGTAACACTCGTTGTTTGGGAAAAAGTGACAAGTACCGGACGTCAGATCCTGGGTCGTCTTATCAATGCTAAAGGGATTCCTGCCTCACCGCGATTTACGATTGTAAGTACAGCGAATGCGGCTCATCCGGCTGTCATTTATAATCCGACGCGAAACGAATTTTTACTGGCTTACGATGATAATCCACAAATTCAATTGATCCGTTCGGATGTTTATGTTTTGCGTTTGAATGCGCAAGGGCGTCCTTCAGGTACTGCTGCTAAAGTTTCGACAGATTCAGTCTCTTCTACGATGGGTAATTTTAGTGCGAGATTTGTCTTCAATGCCCAAAATTCTACGTATGTGCTGCTATGGATCCGTGAAATTGTAAATTCAGGTCAGGCAGATGATGGAACCAACGGCCTGGTTGGTGCGCTGCTCACAGGTGGAGGTTCATTAAATGGTTCTGCTGTACTCATTCAGAGAACAGTGATTGAATCCAATCGATTATGGGGACCGATTGCACAAGATGCTGTATTTCATCCTGGAAATAATAAATTACTGATTTCATTTGTTCAGGTTCAAAGCGGTACTCAAGGCGCCAGAGCCAATTATTCATTGGGCACTTTGAATGCTGATCTCACAGGAATTGCTACTTCGAACTTTGCACAGGTAAACAGTACAGCGATTGATATTACCGGGGCTTTTGCATGGGGAAGCAGAATCGCGTTTACAACGAATACTGCCGGTAATCTGTTTTTTGTTGATACGGCAAACATTCGAAGGCGTAAAATTGATGCAGCCGGAAAGTTAAGTGGGGCAGTCATTACTGCATTCCGCCCGCCGAAAAATAACACAAAATTGTTCTATCCGTCGGTAGCTTTTAATACCGTGAATACAGTTCGACGTGGGATCCTTCTGGCGATAGAGAACCCGTTCAGCGAAACAGGTGCCGCTACTCTTTGGGCTCAAACTCTGGATGCGAACGGCGCAGCGCTGGGAGCACCAATAAGAGTGGATACGACTTCTGCGACGGATACCGCGATCACAACGCAGCTGATCACTTTGCCTGCAGTTGCGAATATGCCTGGATATCGATTTTCAGCCTTGTACACAATTGCACAATTTACATCTCCTGGACAGTCGTTTCAAACTTCAGGACTTGTAAAACTGAATCTCACAATCCCAGCACAGAAATAATCAGCCCTAAGGCCCGCCCTGCGGATGCAGGGTGCGAGGGCCGGGCTTTTTGTATTAGAATATTGAGGCCCGGCTTTCGCTCCTCATCTCCGCAAAGCCGGGCCTCAGCGTACTACTACCACAAAATTTTCTTGGAGTTTATAAATGATGAAGAGATTGATGCAGCTAACTCTGGCTGCGATCCTGTTAACAACAGCATATCTTGCTGCTGAAAAAACGAATACTGTTCCACCTGCTGCTCAGAAGATTGCTGATGCATTCAATACAAATCGTATGAAGGCGGATCTTCAATTTCTTTCAAGCGATTTGCTTGAAGGAAGAGGCACCGGACAACGTGGGGGAGATATTGCGGCCGCATATATCGCAACACAATTTCAACAAGCCGGGTTGAAACCAGCCGGAGAAAAGGGAACCTATATGCAAGAAGTACCCTTGCTCGGCTTAATAACATCACCTGAAACGACCTTGAAGCTTGTGCCTTCAAAGGGTGATCCAATGCCGTTGAGATATTTGGATGACTTCATTGCAAATGCACTCACTCACAAGAGTGAAGAAATAATCAATGCACCTCTCGTTTTTGTCGGCTATGGAATCACTGCTCCGGAATTTGGTTGGAATGACTACAGCGGAATAGATCCGAAAGGAAAAGTTGTCCTTGCCCTGGTCAATGATCCCCCGCTAGGCGATCCAAAACTGTTTGGCGGTAAAGCAATGACCTACTACGGCAGATGGACATATAAATATGAAGAAGCTGCGCGACAGGGAGCTGCCGGAATCTTATTAATTCATAACACAGCGATGGCAAGTTATGGTTGGAATGTGGTTCGCAATTCGTGGTCCGGTGAACAAGCTTTCCTTGCAAATCCGGAAGGGCAGTATGCAGTACCGATGGCAGGATGGATCCATGAAGATGTTGCGAAAAAGATAGCTGCTGCTTCAGGAACCGATCTTACTTCGCTATTTGATAAAGCAAAAACGAAAGGTTTCAAGCCTATAGAACTTCCTTTGCGAGTTGAAGGAAAACTTCTTGCTAAAACACGCCCACTTCATGCAGAGAATGTAGTTGGTAAGTTGGAAGGTTCTGATCCAAAACTCAAGGAAGAGGCAATTGTTTATAGCGCACATTATGATCATTTAGGTGTCGGCGTGCCTGTGGATGGAGATAATATTTACAATGGTGCACTGGACAATGCTTCCGGTACCGCACTTCTTATTGAATTGGCTCGCGCATTTGCATCCTCATCTGTTAGGCCGCCACGCTCGATCTTGTTTCTTGCTGTAACAGGTGAAGAACGCGGCCTGAAAGGCTCAGAATATTTCGGACAAAATCCAACTATGCCTGCAAAAAAGATGATGCTGAACCTGAATTATGACGGAGTCACATTAGCTGGTGAAACCACTGATGTTGTTTTAACCGGCTCTGAACGGACTTCTGTCTGGCCTTTGGTTCAGGAGATTACAAAAGCTATGGGATTATCGATTGTACCGGAACAACATCCTGAAGCCGGATACTATTATCGATCCGATCACTTCAGCATGGCTCGTGTTGGTGTCCCTGCATTTTCGTTGGATCTGGGGAACTCAATTAAGGGTAAACCTGCAGATTATGGTGAAAACCTTTATAAGGTATACAACGAAAAGCATTATCATCAGCCTTCCGATGAAATCGATTCGAATTGGGATTATTCATCAGGTAAACAACTCGCACGGCTTGGAGTTTATATAGGCTGGCGTGTTGCAGAAATGTCCGGACAAACCGGTTGGAAGCCTGGTGACGAATTCGAAAAAGCACGGAAATGATTTAATTTGCGTTCTCTGCGGTAAAAAGTTCCGTATCCGGAAATTGCGCAAACCATCCGAACCAATACGCGAGGTGTCCACCTAAACGTGGACACTTCGTATGTCCATCAGGTGAAATTAGAAATTCCTCTTCTGCTTTCCATGATGATTCTGCTTGAATCGAATCACATCGATATGCTCGAACCGATTTTGCTTCCGCCTGCGTGACAAGAGCCACCTTGACTTCGCCAACGGTATCATGAAGGAAAGGGTTCGATGCCAAGAGTTTCAATGGATACGCTTTGCGTATTTTTCCAATTCGAAGTGCAAAAACAAACTCTTTTAAAGCAACTCTTGAATCTTCTACAGGCACAGGAAACATCGTTTTACTGCTTTCAAAATATTCTTTATATGGTTCCTTGTTGTAGTCGCGGTCATGTCCGGTACGAATATCGAGTACTGTAGTTTCAGGATGTTTACGTTTCCATTCACCCCAGGTCGTTCGCACAATCGGTAATACTTCGAGTTTCAAATCACGATCGACGAGTTTGCCTGCCACAGGTTCGCCGCTTAGTGCACTCCAAAGGCTTTGGGTATTGTGGTCGTACATCAATTTGTTTGACCGATAAAGTAGTCCCGATGAACCAAAGGTATAAGTTGTTTCGCCAATTTTTGGATTGTATGCAATCGCAGAACCGCAGAGTGTGCAGTACGGAATTGATACTGGAGCCCCACCGACAACATCATTCGCCATTTCATGCCAATCCATAATTCGCAATGGGTAAGCGCGGGCTTCACCGCCAAGAACGATTCCGAATACGTAATCTGAATCGCGCAAATAGCCGGCTTCACTCGCAGAGATATTCGGAGGATTTACTAACGCGGGGATTCCGTCTTTGCGAACTCCACCCCAAACAATCTCTTCAGGCCTGATTCGAATTGAGCTTTCATTTTCAAGAAATGAAGCTAAGGCCGGATCGATTGTTTGAAAAACACTGCGTTTTAAGGCGACATAGTTCGGTAATGGTTTGATTTCTGGATGTTTCCCGATCCATTGAAGCCATTCAAAATATTTTTCCTGCTCTTTCTCGCCGGTAAGTTTCTGGAGGACATTGCTAATCTCATCGACCGACTCGCGGTTCCGTTTGATTGTCCAGAAAAATGCAACCTCAGCAAGTGAAGGGACGTAACGTAAATCCTTGGATTGCAGAATTTGTTTTGCCGCATTCTGGCGGACATCATGATCTGCATTCATCAAGTCTGAAATCGGATCGGACGCGAGCGCAAAATTTGTGAAAAGGAGAATAACCAAAAGCGTTAGCCTTGGGGGAGAATTGCGTTGCATTTGGTTACTCTTACGCCCGCCTTCGGCGGGCTGGAACGCTAACAAGCATTCTTTTCCCCCGGCTTACGCCGGGGGCTACATCACGCATCAAGCATCGAGTTACCGTTTCACGCGTTCTTTCACGAGTTTTTCAACTCGTTCTTGATGTTCTTGTAGCTTTTTCTGCTGTTTTTTCTTCAAGACTTTTTGGATAGGAAAAAAGATTTTTCCAAGAGCAACATATGGCAAGATTGAAATTCGTGTTGAACCCTGGATGCGAGACTTCCTCAGCGAAGCTCCCCAAAAATTAGCTCCGACGAGTTGAGCTTCCCGCAAGTCAGCACAAATAAGATTCGCATGCTTTAGGCTTGCGGATTTTAAGTTGGCTCCGATTAAAACAGCAAAACGCAGATCCGCATCTGCGAAGTCGGCCTTTCCAAGATTGCACCTCGCCATCTGCGCACCTCCGAAGTCGGAAGAAGCCGCTTTTATTCCGAAAAGATTGCAATCTTTGAACGTTGCTTTGCGAAATTGTGAGCCACTTAAATTAGCATATTGAAGTGAAGATGCAACGATCATACACTCGCGAAAATCCGCCGCAGTCAGATCGGCTCCATCAAAGATCATATGCTGCAATGATTGCCTGAAGAACAATACATTCGCCATTTTTGCGTGTGCAAACTTACACGCATGTACCCTGGTGAACCGAAAGTCAGTATTGTTTAACAATGCATCACCGAAATCACATTCCTCGATAACAGCATCTGTCAGTTTGATTCGTTCGATTTCCGCATGCCGAAAGTTCGACTTCTTAATCGAGCAAAGCGAAAAATCACTTCTGGCTGCGATTGCACCATCCCAGACGGAATCATGAATTTCAGATTGACGGAAAAACGATTCAGTTAAATCGGCGCCTTTCAAAAGACATTGATTGATTTTCGCGCCTTGCCACCGAGTATTCTGGAGTTTGGCATGCGTAAAAATGGCGCCTGTCGCATCGGCCTTCATAAAGTTCGCGCCTGCTGCTTCGGCATTTTCCAGACTTGCTCGATTCAGATTGGAATCAAATAAATTAGCACCCTGCATTTTTGCATTCCGGAACATGGCTCCTTCAAGATTCGCAACGGAAAGATTTGCTTTCGCTAAATTGGCACCATCAAAATTTGCGCCTGAAAGATTACTGGCACTCAAGTTTACTTCCGTCAGATTGGCGTAACGAAGAAGTGCACCTTTAAGAATTGCACCAGCAAAGTCATTGGATGAGAGTTCGGCATAATCAAGCTGAATGTTTTCCATTCGAGCTTTGAAAAATCGTGCGCCTTCAAGTTTTGCCCCGGAAAAAATTGCGCCTGTCAGATCAGCGCCTGTAAAATTTGTCTTTATCAAAGTGGAATTTGAAAAATGAGCACCGTGAAGATCTTTGTTTGTGAGGTCGGCTCCTGTGAGATCTGAACCTACAAAATCGGGGGTAGTAGTTGGATTCGATTTCCGCCATTGATTCCAGGTATCAGTTAAAAGTAAGCGGAGGTGTTCCGAATGCGCCATAAGGTGAGAATTATAACATCATGCGAGATGCGCGATGCGGGATGCTGGATCAGATCTGTTACAATGTTTTCGGTGAAATTTGTCTGGGGTTGTTGAGAGTCTTAAGAATGCTATTTTAGGGCGCTATCCGCTTGTCTATCTGTTGACATGGGAAGAAAACCGCGCCATGCAACTACTGGAAGGATTTTCTTCCAAAATGTTTGGCGCTGATCATCCGCTTTATATATGGACGTGTCTTTCAGGTTTTACTCCGACTGGATCATTTCCAGACTCGCGCGAACCTTTGAAAGCCTTGCAAGCGATTCAAGCCTCCCCTGAGAAGGGCTTTTATGTTCTGAAGGATTTTACTGCTTTTTTTTCTGACCCTTTTGTTTTGCGCGGCCTGAGAGATGCCTATCAGTCGCTACAGAATAAAGATAAATATATTTTCCTTGTTTCCTCTCAGTTGGAAATTCCGGAAAGTCTAAGAAAAGAAATTCTACTTGTTGACCTTGGACTTCCAGATGAAGAGGAAGTTCTACAACAGTTGAAAAGAATTCAGCAACAATTTCCCCAGTTATCACTTCCACCTGAAGTGCAAAGCCAAATTTCATTCGCGTTGAAAGGATTCACCTTAAATGAAATTAATCACACATTGAATCGCATCTTTCGCAGTAAAAAACAGGAACCTTCCGCAGTACTTCAGGAAATTTTTGTTGAAAAAGAAATGATGATTAAGAAGTCGGGGTACCTGGAATTTGTCCCTCCGGTGAACGATCTGTCTCAGATCGGTGGTCTGGATAACCTGAAAGACTGGGTAATCCGCCGCGAAAAATTATTTAGCAAACAAGCGTTAGAAGATGGCATGCCTGTCCCGAAAGGAATTTTGTTAATGGGAATGAGCGGATGCGGCAAAAGTCTTTCTGCTAAAACCATTTCCACACTTTGGAAGGTTCCTTTATTTCGATTGGATATGAATCTTATTTTTTCCGGGATGTACGGAAATGCGGAGCATGCATTCCATAAGGCGCTTGGCGCAATTGAAGCAATGGCGCCTGCAGTTTTATGGATTGACGAAATTGAAAACAGCCTTGGGATGGATGAAGGGCAGTCAGGCTCAAACACACATATCTTTTCAACTTTTCTAACATGGCTGCAAGAAAAGCCACCGATGGTTTTTGTCGCTGCTACTGCGAATCGTATTCATGCTCTGCCTGCTGAAGTAATCCGCAAAGGCCGTTTCGATCAAGTGTTTTTTATCGATCTTCCGAATGATGAAGAACGAAAGCAGATCTTCGATATCCATTTGCGTAGAAATGGAGCCGATATTGCGAAGTTTGATCTGGTGTTTCTCGCGGCTGCAACAAAAGGTTGGACTGGCGCTGAAATTGAGCAAGCAGTCGCAGGAGCTCGTGTTGATGCATATCATGCAGGAAAGGATTTCGAAATCACCGATATTACTCGGAATACTTCGCGAACAGTGCCTCTTTCGAAAACGATGGAAGAGCAGATGAAGAAAATTCGCAGTTGGGCGTTCGGTCGCGCGACTCCCGCCTCAAAATACACAAACGTCCCCAGAATCTAATTCAAGTTCATTTTCTTCAGCATCGCTGCAAACTCGGGCTCTTGTGCAATCGGCTTAAATAATGGGTCGAATTTCATCAGTCCCATTCCCGTGTCGCGCTCATTGTAAGCCCGTTCCAGCCACTCGAAAGCCTCAGCTTTCCGGCCTAATTGTGTGTAAACCTGAGCTATCTGGTAAGCGCAAATTTTCGGTGTATTTTCGAATGAGTTCGTTGAGAGCCGCCTCAGACTCTTTTTCACGGCCAAGCGCATGATACACAATGGCCAAACCAAAAAGGCGCCAATCAGCGTCTGAGACTTTTTCCATTTCAGTGAGTGATTCCTCCAGCCGGTTCTGTGCCAGGTAAACCCGCCCCAGGAAATTCCGCGCACCTGCATGCGTTGGTGCCAACTCTAACGCTTTCTTGAAGGCTTGTTCCGATTCAGTAAGACGTCCGGCGGAATAATAAGCACGGCCCAGATTGTAATGGGTAGTGGCACTTAACGGGTCAAGCTCAAGTGCTTGATGACCCAATTCAATGGACTTCTCCAGAGGGCCGACATACAAATAAAACAGAGCCATTGTTCGTACCGCAACTGCACTTTTCCGGTTAAGAACCAAAGCACGTTGAAACGCCTGCTCCGCTCCCTCCCAATCATAATCGCTCCACATATGGACCAAGCCTAGAGTGGCGTAAGCTTCTGCAAGATCACGGTTCAGTTCAAGAGCCTTCTCTATTGAGGCTTTTGCTTTCTTAAAACCAACCTCCTTTGGCACATAACCATTGCCTGCTTGATAAGCTTGCGCTTCAGCCAATCCAGCCCAGGCAAGCGCATATTCGGGATCGAGTGCGATTGCGTTTTGATAGTGCTCAACTGCCTTTTCCCGGCCTTCTTTCGTCCTGATTTCGCCAAAGAAACGCCCCTGAAGAAATGCATTGTAGGCTTCAGGGTTCGTTGTACCGGAAGATGTAACCTTGCTTCTTGAGTAACTTCACTTTGAGTGCCTCTGCTACTGCATGAGCGATCTCTTCTTGCACAGCAAAAATACTTTTCACTTCACGATCATAAGTCTGAGACCACAAATGAAAGCCATCCGTTGCGTTGATGAGCTGTGCTGTGATCCTTACACGGTTTCCTTCTTTGCGTACGCTTCCTTCTAATATGTTAGCGACGTTGAGTTTTTGGGCGATGCTCTTCAAGTCCTGGTTCTTACCCTTGAACTGAAATGACGAAGTGCGTGCTGTAACGCGAAGATCAGGAATCTGTGCAAGCATATTCAGAATTTCTTCTGCAAGGCCATCCGAAAAATATTCATTTGCTTTGTCATCGCTCATATTTGCAAAGGGTAGGACTGCAATGGAAGGGGATGGATTTTGGACTGATACAGATTGTGTCTGCGATTTCTCAGGTTTTTGATCGTTAAAAAAAGATTGTGCCGCTAGCCCAATTCCGATGAGTGCGGCCGCTATTCCTATATATAAAGGCCAACGACTGCGAGCACTTTGTGTATTCTCGCTCACGATAGGAATCAAAGTTTCTGTGAGAGTGGCTGTATGTTTTTCTACTACTGAGCTGGTATCCCGCCTTAGCCGCTGCAAATCGCTGCGCATTTCAGAAGCATGCTGGTACCGCAGGGCAGGATCTTTTTCTAATGATTTTTCGATAACGTGCTGCAGGTCTTCGGGAAGATTTGTGTTCAATCGGACTGGCGAAACGTATAGCTTTTGTAAGAATTCCTTCCAACACTTCGACAGAACTATTTCCTGAAAACGGCAGTGCCCCCGTGACCATTTCATAAAGAACCACGCCAAAGGAAAAAAGATCGGTACGTTGATCGAGTTCCTTACCCCGAGCTTGTTCGGGTGACATGTACGCAATCGTTCCCATTGTGGAACCCGTTTTCGTAAGACTCTCTTCAAAGCTTGCGGTGATCTGTCCGGTTTTCATCTACGCAGGTACGGTGCGTTTGGCTAATCCGAAGTCCAATAATTTTGCATGACCGCGATCGGTCACAAAAATGTTTGCAGGCTTAATATCACGATGGATGATTCTTTCAGCATGTGCGGCATCCAGTGCATCAGCAATCTGAATTCCCAATTCCAGTGTGTGTGCGATCTCCATCGGATGTCCACCGATGCGATGCTTTAGAGTTTGACCCTTCATCAATTCCATCACGATGAAAGGACGATCTTCGTGCTCACCAATTTCATAGATCGTGCAAATGTTCGGATGATTCAGAGCAGATGCTGCACGTGCTTCGCGTCGAAAGCGTTCGATTGCATCAGAGCTATCGAGTAAATTGTCAGGAAGGAATTTGATCGCAACACGCCGGCGTAAAGAAATATCTTCTGCTTCATAGACGATTCCCATTCCGCCGCCACCGAGCTTCGCGAGGATTCGATAGTGCGAAACCGTCTGACCTGTTAAACGATCATCCAAAGGCTTCCCCAACCTAAGTCCTGAAGGCTATCCCTAAATTACGACTGATTTTAGCATGGAGTTACTGGACTCTGGATTACGCTATGATTGACGACTATTGTCCGGCTCGCGTTAGCGCCGTGGCCAGACACGGGCGTAAGCGTGGGCGACGAGCGGCGCGAGCACCACGCCCGCGATCAGGAAAATCGCCACACGCAGCATCACCATATTGACGATGCCACGCATGTCATTGACTACGATGGTGCGCTCACCACGCAAGGCGACAATCGCTCCGGCCAGCTCGCGGCGCACTTCCTCGATGGCCACTCGGCGCTCGGCCGTCGCCCACTCGAGCGTGGCCAACCGCTGCGTTTCGACGTCGCGTAGCAGTTCACCGCGTTCCGAGGCCAGCGCGTGGATAAGCACGTCCATTGCCGCTTTCCGCTCGTCGGACAAGGCATTCATCACCAGGGCTCGCTGCCGGCTCCCTTCTTCGAGGACGATTCGTCGCTCGTTTTCGACGAGCGCCGAAATGCTTTCGCCGGTCGACGCGATGCGACCCGCCGATTCGGAAACCACATGCAGGTCCCCTTGAATCGACGCCAGATCTTTCGACGCCAGCATGTCAATACGCAACAGGTCGGCTTCTCCACGCATCTGTCGCGGCATGTCCGCCATATAGATTCGGGCCTGCTGGGAAAGGCTGATTGCCAGTTCCTCCATTGTGCCGACGGACTGGGATGCGTCGCCGAGTTCCCTCGATTGTTCCGCAAAGCGTGCAACCGGAGATTCACGCACGAAGGTGATGTCGCGGAGCGGATGTTCGGTGACCCATGGATCGATGATCCGATGCTCGAAATCGGCTCTTGCTTCGGGAGACATGGCGATCGACCCCCCAATCTCGCGCAGCTGGTCTACGAGGCGGCGCGACACCGCGACGGCCTCCGGTTGAAATGTGCCGAACGCACCGGCGCCCGCGCCTTCGCTGAAGAGCTGATCCATCTGGCGGGCGAGGGTCCACGCGTCGACGAGGGCGCTCACCGGTTCCATCCGAAAGCACGCCTTTCGCATTTCAGGGATAGCGCGGATTCGCCAGAGCAAGGCGTTGCGACGGACCGTTTCATCGGCGGTCTGTTGCTCAATCGAACTGGCCGCGAGTTCGACTTCCGCGGCGAACGTGATCGAGTACTCGTACAGGCTCGCGCGCAGGGATTCCACGCGATAATCGGATCGGATCTCGGGCCAGGTCTTGATGCTGGCCTGCTCCGGGCTCTTGAGGATGCTACTGCAGGCCATAAGTGAACAGAGGGCCAGACCTACGACCGTCCGCATCAACAAAGAAAAGATGCAATATTGAGGTTGGATTTTAAACATTGATGCTCCTTTGACGTCAAAAGACTCGGGGACTTGATGGGAGAAAATGATTATCCAATAAATAAACTTCTGCTGCAACCGAGCTTAGACTTGAAAGTCTTGCGCCGAAAAACAATAAATAATAAGTAATCTATTGCAGTATCCATTGAATCGAAAAACACTTCGAATTTGGTTCAACCGAATTTTCAGTATCTATGCGTTCGTATTTGTAGTGCGTGCGCTCATCATCGGATTACTCACCACTCCTTTTCTTCTCAAGTATCTGCCTGAATCGCTAATTCCTATGCTGGTAAACAGTGAGCGCGTTCTACAAATTTCTTTTTTGATCCTGTATGTTGTCTATGCGGTTGTAGCGCTCTTTGTGGCTAAGTCGCTCAGAAAAAACATGATTTTGTTTGGCGCGTATTTCATCGGAATCCCTGTCGCGCTGTTTTTTCTATTAATGATGAGAGGTGGAATCGTTTCCGGTATTTTGAGCAACGCGCTGATCGGTTCCACATTAGCAGTGTACTGGATACTTTCCCGTGAAATGGAAGACGATGCGAAAGAATATAGTCTTTTCGAGAAATGAATGTGGTTAGATTATTTTGGCTTACGCATCTGGATGACGTTTAGCTTGTATTGATTTCCGCTGCCGGAAAGTGAAGCGACAACTCGCGCAGCACTTTTTTCTTCTGCCATACTTGCGGCCATACGGCTTTTGTCGTTTGGTTCGACAATGAATAACTCTTTTTGGCCTGGAGCAACCAGCACAACGCGGTTGCCGCGTTTTTCTAATTTTCCGCTGACAACAATTTCAAAGTCACTCCCTTCTTTGAACCCTGCGACTTTCACCCGATCCATCACATCTTTTACCGAGACTCCTGACTTTGTTGCGATTTCTATTTTTCCCGATTTCATGTCGGCTGAAATATTACTCACATTCGGTAGTTGATGCAGACTTGCTTGAGCAACGTTAAAACAAAGTGAACAAGTCACATTTTCAACTTTTACATTGATTTGTTCGACTTGTGCAATGACAAGTCCAGGTAGAATAAACAAAAGAATTACAAGTAATACGTGTTTCATTTTGCGTCTCCGCGGTTCAAAACAATTCTACAAGATATGCTAACGCAAATCCTATCTGACCGACAAACATCATCCGATACATGTGAGCCCATGAAACATGATTGGAGTCTGTGGCAAGCTCTTCGGGTTTACGTACCATGGTGTAGACAGTATATGCACCGTAAATCGCGAGCACGATTCCGAGGATGTAAAGCATCAGCTGGTTGCCAGTAAGAATTTTCAGATGCACACCGATCGGAATCAAAATCCATGGCACAACAAAGAAAGGGCTGATGATCCATGCAGCGTTTTTCACACCATATAAGATAGGAAGTGTCCTGCATCCATCGGCAGCATCTCCTTTCATGTCGGAAAAATCTTTGGTTGTAGCGGCACCTAAAAGGAATAAACCGAAAATCGCCCCGATGTACCAGGGCTCGACACCCCAGATTTGTTTTACCGCAGACCAACCGGCTACTTTCAGGAGCAATCCGCGCGGAATTGCGATCGTAATGTTTGCAAGAATCCCTAGACGCTTTGTTCGGAAAGGCGGTCCTGAATATACATAGGTAAGAAATGAAGCGATCAGGACAATCCAAAAACAAGAATGATCATCAGGATTGCCATAGGGTGTTACAAACCAGGCAAGAATCCAGGCAATGACATAAAAGACTGCGCTAACAATCCACGCCTCCTTGATTGACATTTTGCCGGCCGGAATTGGCCGGTTCGGTTTGTTAATCCGATCAATCGGCAGATCATAGACCTGGTTTATTCCATTCGAACCAGCATTTAATGTTGCAGCCATTAAGGATCCAAGAAAAATAGAAACCAGAACGGAAGCATGAGCTGGCGTAATCGGGTGTGCGCCCCATGCAGTCACTCCTCCTGAAACAAAGCCGAGCATCGGAGCAAGGAGAGTAAACGGGCGGGCTAAATCAATGTATGTCTTGAGTCTTTCGCCCACACTCGCTGGCGGTATTGCTGAAGCTGCAGAATTTTCCATGGTATAAGTAAACTCACGATTGTACAGATCCATTCTACAAAGAGCAAGATGAAAAAACGGTTAAGTCATATCGATTCTAAAGGTCAAACCCGAATGGTGAATGTTTCAAATAAGGCCATAACATTCCGACGGGCAATCGCTGGAGGGCAGATTCAGCTTACAGATGCGATCGCAGATGCAATTCGAAAGAATCAGACCGTCAAAGGAAATGTTCTTGAAATTGCTCGCATTGGCGGAATTCAAGCAGCAAAAAAAACTTCTGAACTGATACCGTTATGTCATCCTATTCCATTAACACACCTCCGTATTGATTTTGAATTGAATGGAAATAAGTTAGAGATTCGGGCCGAAGCAAATGCTGAATCGAAGACTGGAGTCGAGATGGAAGCTCTAACCGCAGTCGCAGTAGGTTCATTAATTGTTTATGACATGTGTAAGGGTATCGATAAAGGAATGGTGATTGGTCCAATTGAATTGTTAGAAAAAGAAGGCGGCAAAAGCGGTCTTTATAAAAAAAGTAAAGGCGGGTCTAAGACTGCGCCCGCTCAAGAAAGGACAAAAATGAGCGGCGATAACGAACGTTACAATGCAGCAGTGATTACTGTAAGTGACCGTTGTTTTCGCAATGAACAAAAAGATAGTTCAGGTCCTGCTCTTGTTGAAGCTTTGATAAAAGCGGGAATCAATGTGTCTGTACAGGAAATTGTTCCTGATGAACGCAGCAAAATAGCAAGTGTCTTACAAAAACATGCCGGTGATTCGGACATTCATTTGATTCTCACAACCGGAGGCACCGGGTTTTCAGTGCGGGATGTGACGCCTGAAGCAACGCGAGATGTCATCGAACGTCCGGCACATGGAATCGCTGAACTATTGCGGCAAAGTGGAGCAGAACAAACACCTTTATCATGGACATCAAGGGGTGAAGCGGGAATTACAGGGACCAAACTAATCATCAATCTACCAGGCAATCCAGGCGCAATGGCGCACTCTGTCGAAGTACTGAAGCCCATTCTATTTCATGCGCTTGATTTGTTGAATGGAAGACGGGTGCATTAGGACTGCGGAGGAGCAGGGGAGCAGGGGTGTTGAGGAGCAAAGGTGCGTCTTAAAGTATTAATCGTACTTTCGTTTGTTGCTGCAGTTTTTTCTGGATGGTTATTTTTCAGGCGTCCAACACTTCCAGAAATTATTCAGGATGTGTCAAAGAAAAAATACAACGTCCTGCTGATAACACTGGATACTCTGCGCGCTGATCGACTCGGTTGTTACGGTTATAAAGAGATCAGCACTCCTAACATTGACACCTTAGCGAGAGAAGGCACTCTCTTTCTGGATGCAACAGCTCATGTACCACTCACGTTGCCTTCGCATACTTCAATGATGACGGGGAAGTTGCCTGCTTTGCATGGTGTTCACGATAATGGCGGGTTTTATGTTTCAAAAAACGAAAACACACTCGCAGAAATTTTCAAACAAAACGGCTTTTCAACCGCTGCATTTGTAGCAGCATATGTCCTTGATTCAATGTGGGGACTGAATCAGGGATTCGATACCTATCATGACAAGTTTGACGTTGCGAAGCAGGAACGTGTGGGTCTCGGAAGTGTTGAACGAAAAGGTGGTGATGTCCTTCAAAATGCAATCCAGTGGCTTGACCAGCATAAGGGAGAACGATTTTTTCTCTGGACGCACTTTTACGATCCGCATACTCCATATGAGCCTCCTCCTGAATTCAAAAAAATATATCCAGGACGTCCGTACATCGGCGAAATCGCGTATACCGATTCGCTTGTAGGAAAATTGCTCGATCATCTTGATGCTCTGGGCTTGCGTGAGAATACAATCATCGTTTTAACCGGAGATCATGGTGAAAGCCTAGGAGAACATGGAGAATCAACACATGCATTTTTTATTTATGATGCGACTCTGCATGTTCCGATGATTCTCTGGACTCCAAAACGCGAACTTCATGGCAAGAGCGTTTCGCAACAAGTTCGAACCATTGATATTTTCCCAGCCGTTTTACAAATGACAGGCATTCGCGTTCCGGAGGCAATTCAAGGAAGAAGTTTATTGCATTATGCGCTGGAGGGTTCTGATGTGGAAAGCCCGTATTCTTATGGGGAATCCTATTACCCACAGTATCACTTTGGATGGAGCCGTCTGCTTTCACTTAGAAACTCTCGATTTAAGTACATCGATCTGCCGCGTCCCGAATTATATGATCTCGATTCTGATCCCGGCGAAAAAACGAATATTTATCATCAGCAAAAAGAAGTAGCTCAGAAGATGCAAAAAGAACTAAAGAAAATTGAAAACGAAAAAGTAAGTGAAGCCGTAATGCAGCCTGGAGCCATCGATGATCAAGCACATGAAAAACTCGCTGCTTTAGGATATGTAGGAGCATTTTCTGGACCGGTCACTCAGGATCCAATGACTCTGCCCGATCCTAAAGACAAAATTGATCTATTTAACCTGATTGCATCCGCAAGACAAGACTCATTGGAAGGCAATGCAGAATCTGCTATTGAAAAATTCAAGAAGACAGTCGAGCAAGATCCGAAGATTATCGATGCACATTTCATGCTGGGCAACGAATACTATAGAAAAAAGAGTTATGAAGAAGCGCTTGATTCATTCAAAAAAGCACTTGAGTTAAAGCCCGATTATGATTTTGCAATGATTAACCTTGCGAATACATATCGAAAAATGGGGAAGACTGAAGAAGCTCTCTTAGGTTTTGAACACTTCCTCACTAAAAAGCCCGATAATACCCAGGTCCTTTATAAGATTGGCGAAATTTATCTCGGCATGAATGAGCCTGATCGTGCTTTGAAATATTTCGACCGAGCTTTGAAAACTGAATCCGATCCGAGCTGGATTTATAACGGCATCGGCGTTGCTCATCTGCAAAAGCAAGATCAAGCAAAGGCGGAAGAATATTTTCAGAAAGCGTTAAAGCTCAATCCTGAAATTAATATGGCACATTTTAATATGGCTCAACTGCGGGAAAAACAAGGAAACCTTCAGGAAGCAGAAAAAGAATATCTTGCTGAGCTGCAAAATTCGCCAAAGAATTTTAAGGCACATTTAAATCTTGGGCGGCTGTTGATCAACACCGGAAGAATAGATGAAGGAATTCAACACCTGAATTTATCGGTAGAGGATGAACCGGATTTTGCACTTGGCTATCTTTTCTTAGCACAAGCTCTCGTTGAACGGGGATCAGAAACTCAGAAAGCAATTGAATATGCCGAAAAAGGATTGTCGCTCGATCCAGGTCCGGAATATAGACCGCTCGGCCATCTTGTGCTGGCTGATATTTATAATCGAATGGGACGTCGCGATCTGGAGATGCAACACCTGCGTCTTGCAAAGCAGAAATAAGACTCAGTGACTTTGCGGTTAATAACTCATTTTGCCGATACGCGTATTCCAAACACAACGGCCGTTGATGTTTGAAGTATATTCTGCTGAACCCCAAAAAGTTCGATTATCAGAAGGATCGACAGTCATCCCAGCATAATCTCCGCTACGATTCCGATCTGAATCATCCACGTTCACGAGATTACATTTTCCTATTTGAAGATTCTTAAAAGGTTCAAGACTCGAAGCTGTAGATTTTTTGCCAGTATATGCAATTCCAAGAAATGCGTTTTTGCCGCTTTGTTGAAAAATTACCGCTAGATCACGAGCCGAATTAACAGTTACCGCAGGCATCCAGAAGAACTTGTCAGCACCACCGCCAAAATCTCCTTCAAACAAAATATTTCCACCGGTATCGGTCGGTGAGATTTGAACCACGCGAATGCAGCTTTCGTTGGGGAGACTCCCAAAATTGCATCCCGTCGTAAATGAAAATGTAATGATGCCATCCCGCACTATACTGGATAACGTGCGTGGTACATCCGTGTCAAATTCAGGACCTGTACCTTTGTGTTTCGCATCGGGAGGGATTAAATAAGGACGGCCAATTATTGTGGCTCGTGCGATAGAAGGACTGGTGGTACCAATGACACGCCAAAGTTCGTATCTGTTTGAATCCCCTGCAAGAGTGCTTGCAGCAAAGAGAGGAGTCCCAGGAAGAGTCGTAGTTGTCATTGTTTGAGCAAATTGAATCGTTCCGCTGATTTGTGAGCTTGGAAAGGGAAAGTTAAACGTAGAAAAAGTAATACGTGGACATGTTGTTGAATTGTTTACAAGTTTTGATTTGTCCGCCACTTTCACAAGGGAACGTGTATATGTATTGTCGCTGAACTTAAAATTGTTCGTATGAATGGCGAACCACTTTTCATTCATTCCCATTGATGGGTAATCTGCCCAGGTTCCTTGAACCTTTCCTGAATATGAATATCTGCACCAACCTTGAGTCAAGCTGGCAGGGCTGCTACTTTGTGAAACTGCAAAACGTACAATTGAAACCTGAGGTGGATCTTTGAATTCCAGAACCGTTACAAAGAAGCGTTGTCCGATCGGATCATAAAATATTTTTGGATCAAACAAAAATACACCTGGTTTTGCGAAAAAAGTGTTGAAGTTAACCAGTGAAACATTTGTATTTGTTTTTGAAGAAAGCCTGATGCCTCCATTGGTTGCCTGCAACACATGGTTAGGACCGACAGCGATTTGAGTATCAGGTGGAAAAAAACCTGAAAAAACTTGATTGATACCATCAAAGGAAGATCGTAACGGCGGCGCAGCCTTTTCCATCTGCTTGGCTTCTTTAACTAAAATTCCGGATGGGGCATTTGGATTGTATCTGGCGTGTTCCTTCATCAAACGAAACGTATGTTCATCGAAGAATTTACCTTGTACGTGTGTCCGTTCTTTTGGCAATTCTGCGGCCACAGAAAAATCGCATTTACTGCAATCTTCCGGCTCTAAGACTTCAACGCTCTCTGGTTGATAAGTATTGGTTTCCACCGGGCTTGCGATTAATGATGTTGCTAACAAAAAGACGAAGAATGAGGAAAGAAGTAAATAAAACATAGGCCCTCCCTGATCCATGTTAACGGAATTGCCAACAGAAGCAACTTTGAATACAGAAGGGCGGGGTCTAAGTCCCGCCGCCCTTACTTAACCTTTCGACGCTCTCAGGATTTCCATTACCACGGTTGTTGAACCATTAATAATGAACTGCACACCGATAACCGCAGTAATCAATCCCATAATTTTTGCAACGATTCGCTGACCAGTTGCACCCATTTTTCGAACAATCCAGGGTGACACAAGCAAAACAAGTAAGGTCAATACAATATTCAAAGCGATAGCTCCACCAAGAGCCACACGATGAAATGTATCGCGTGCCTGACCAACCAGAACCATGACGGTTGAAATTGCGCCAGGGCCTGCAATCAATGGAATTCCCAGCGGAACAATCGATGGGTCCATCTGATTCGGGCTGTCTTCCATTACTTCAGCTTTATCGCTGAGCAGCGGTTGAATCGACATCAACGTAAACAGAATGCCACCTGCAATTTGAAAAGCAGCAACTGTAATTCCAAAAAACGCAAAGATCGCTCCACCTGCGAGAGCAAACAATGCAAGAGCCGCTCCAGCTGAAAGACTTGTGCGCCATGCCGACTTCCTTCGATCAAATCCTGGTCCATCAGTCAATGAAACGAAAATCGGTGCTGCCGATATCGGATTAATGATCGAAAATAACGATGAAAAGGCAAGAAACATAAAATCAATATCAAATGTAGTTAACAGTCTCATGATGACAAACCTCCTTTCACCGGTATCGCTGTCTCCAGCTTCGATGAAGATAAAACAAAGGTAGTCTTGACCTTTTCAATCCCTTCAACCTTTGTGAGTCTTTCTAATACAAACGATTCATATTCAGCCGGACTCGAAGCTACCACTTTTAACAAGAAATCTTCATCTCCTGCAATGTGATGACACTCCAGAACTTCCGACAATCGCTTCTATAGCTTTTACAAAATCCAGAGTTGTCTTTTTCTTGTGTGATTCCAAAATCACATGAACAAATGCTGTTACAGACATCCCAAGTTTTGTTTGATCTACAAGCGCTGCATACTTCCGAATGAAACCAGATGATTCCAACTTTTTTACCCGTGCCAGTGTCGGGGCAGGAGTCAGCCCGATCCTCTTCGCAAGATCAAAATTCGTAATCCTGCCATCCTTTTGGAGAACTTCCAAAATGCGCAAATCTACTTCATCTACTTTCATATGCGAAATAATAGTATAAATATTGTTAAAATGCAATATATTATTCTGAATCTGAGCTATTTTCGAAATATTATTATGTTTGATGTCTGTAAGTTATTGAGTTTAAAATAGTTACAATAAAGTTCTTAGGTTCCGGTTCATTTCCGTTTTGAACCGTCTTGTTTAATGAGGCGAGAACTATGCAGAAAGTGTCTTTTCAAGTTTTTATCGTTCTTCTGTTTTTTCATTTTTTTGCAATCTCTGTGGTCCAACCGACAGAGATAGAAGATCCAGCCACGCTTGTAACAGAAGCAGATTCTGAAGTCGCCCAGTTTAACTTCGACGCCGGTTTGCTGAAATATAGTCGAGCAATCGAACTCTACAAAAAGACAAATGATCAGAAAGGACTTGCAGCTGCCGAATTCAAGTATGGTAAGGCCTTGTTTTCAATCGGTAAACATTCAGAAGCTGAAGAACAACTCAATCACAGTTTGCAATTGCATGAGAAATTTGAAGACAAAGAATCAATTGCTCATGATTTAGCGTTAATTGCGAACATTTACTGGCGGCAAGGCAGCTACGAAAAATCGATTTCGCTTTCCGAAAAATCTCTTGTGATTTTTAAAGAAATTGGGAACAAGAAAGGTGTGGCTCTTGCGTTCAGAAACTTAGGGATCGTTCATGATTATCAAGGAGATTATGAAAAGGCTTTAGATTTTTCCGGACGATCAATCGAAATTTGTGAAGAGATCAATGACAGGGAGGGATTAGCCAATAGTCTTTCAACTCTAGGTTCGACTTATTGGAAGAAAGGTGATTTGGATTTGGCAACCGAAAAATATCAAAAGGCATTAGGGATATTTCAAGAACTTGGAAACATCCCAGGTCAAGGTCGTGTCCATGGAAATATGGGGCTTGTTTATTGGAATAAAGGCGACATGGATCTTGCGCTGGAGCATACCAAACAGTCATTGGCTTTTGCGACGAAGACAGCAAACAAAGCATCGATCGCAACGAACTATTACAATTCCGCACTGATGCTGATGGAACAAGGAGAGTATGAGAAAGCACTCAATAGTTTCCAGGAGTCTTTATCTCAGGCAAAGGAAATGGGTGATAAGGGGCTCATGGGAGTTTGCTACGAAGGTCTGGGAAAGCTTACTAAATTTTCTGGAGATTGGGACCGCGCGCTTGAATATTTCAAAAGTGCTTTAGACATTGCAAAAGAGATCGGCGAAAAAAGGGCAGAAGCCTATGCACTTGCCGCGATCGGACATGTGAATGACCACTATGGAAAGTATCAGTTGGCAATTGAATACTATAAAAAAGCATTTGTTTTATACAAGGAAATGGATGAACAAAGAGGAATTGCCAAAATGCACGAAAGTATAGGGTACTCTTACTCCAATATGAATCGACACGATGATGCACTAAAAGAATTTTATTCTTCATTGGAAATTGTCGAATCGATCAAAGCAGATTGGAATTTATCTGAAAATTACAGAATGATTGGTATGGCCTATCACAGTTTAAATCAACTGGATGAAGCCGAAAAAGCATTATCTAAATCGATTGATCTTGCAAGAGAAGCAGATCAAGCTAATACGCTCTGGCAGTCTTTGTATGAAAAAGGACTTGTTTACAAACGCGCAGGCCGATCCGAAGAAGCGTTATCTCTCCTTGAGGAATCGACACACGAAATTGAAAAAATGCGGACAACTGTGGAAGACGTTGAACTAAGAGCGGGTTATTTGCAGGACAGGCTTCATGTTTACGAAGAGACAATACCTTTGCTGGTTCAGCTCAACAGAATTCCGGAAGCATTTGAGTATGTTCAGAGATCCAAAGCCCGATCATTTCTGGACATGCTAGCAGAAGCACAAGTCGATTCAGATAGCGGCCTCAATCCTGATCTCAAGGAAAGCAGGAAAAAGATCCTTGCGGAGATCATGAAGAGTCAAAAAAATCTTCAGGATGAAAAGAGTAAGGAAAATCCGGAGACTTCCAAAATAAATCAGATCAAGAACAAACAGAATCAGTTAGAAAAGCAATATGCGGATTTGATTCAAGAGATCCGAATCAAGAATCCGATGTATGCAGAAGTTCAATATCCGCAGCCTTTGAAACTTGCTGAAGCACAAGCGCTTCTCGATGATCAAACTTTATTGTTTGAATATTTCCTTGGCACCACCGAATCACTGCTTTTTGTCGCATCACGCGAAAATGTCAATGTTTTTAATCTTAAAAGTGAAAAAGAGATTGCAAAACTTGTAAACGAACTGCGTGATGTGATTATGAAACCTGACGCAGTGTATCAGGCGTCAGAAAATACATACACCAGGTATGTGAATCTTGCGTATGCTCTTTATTCTGAAACTATCAAGCCCGCAGAATCAATTTTGCAGAAAAAGCTGCGCATAGTGATCGCTCCAGATGGAGCATTAAGTTATTTGCCTTTCGAAGCTCTGCTCACTCAAAAGGTTAAGCCAGCTGGAATTGTTTTTTCAAAGCTTCCTTATATGGCCCGAGATTTCGAAATTGATTATGTCCCTTCTATATCTGTGCTTGCATCGATCGGAAAAAATGGTGACAACACTGTTCCAGCACAAAAACAACTCCTTGCATTTGCAGACCCTGTATTAAAAGGCGTTCGAAGCACATCTCAGGAGGCTAAAAACGTTCGAAGTTGGGCTGGAACTTTAACACCATTGCCGCACGCGCGAGAAGAAGTTGAAGGAATTGCGAGATTGTTTGAAAAAGATGAAGTCACAGTAGCAATGGGAATTGAAGCAAGCGAAGCCAATCTGAAAAAGATGGCTCTTCAGGATTACCGGAGACTTCATTTCGCGAGCCATGGTTTGATCGATGAAGAAAAGCCTCAATTTTCAGCTCTTGTATTGACAGGAGATAACCAGGGCGAAGATGGTTTTCTTACAATGCGTGAGGTGTTTGATCTTAAATTGAATGCAGATCTTGTGGTGTTATCTGCGTGCAAATCTGGATTGGGTAAAGAAATTCGCGGTGAAGGGATTACAGGAATCTCCAGAGCTTTCTTATGCGCAGGAACTCCAAGTGTGATCGTAAGTTTGTGGGATGTTTATGACCGATCAACTGCAGATCTGATGACAAGTTTTTATAGAAATTTGGAGACTAAGGATTTGAATAAAGCTGCAGCGTTACGTGCAGCGCGTCTCGAAATGATTCAAAGCAACAAATACAGCCATCCATATTATTGGGCTCCCTTCGTTCTAATCGGCAAACGATAGGGACCTCTGTGGCTTTGCGGTTGAACTAAATCCGAAAAATTAACTTCTCGTGATATCATCACCGGCGTGATAGAAAAAGCTGATCACCTTCCACATACAAGCCTGACAAACGTACGCTGGAAAATTCTCATCCTCATCTCACTCGCTTCCTGCATTTCCTATATATTACGGACCAATTTATCAATCATTGGTGAAACAATGGTTCGAGAATTTGGCATTACTGAAATTCAATTAGGACATGTTCTTGCTGCTTTTGCATGGGGTTATGCGATTTTTCAATTTCCCGGCGGAATTTTTGGTGACATTGTAGGATCTCGAAAAGCGATTACGTTCATGGCGCTTTCGTGGGGAGTTCTCACAATTCTAACTGGACTCGTTCCTACTCCGCCACTCGTTACAACTACAGTGCTGTTAGTATCTTTGATCGTCATCCGCTTTCTTGTTGGCGCTTTGAATGCACCTATATTTCCAGTCATTGGCGCAGTCATTGCAAATTGGTTTCCTGTGGGAGGTTGGGGATTTCCAAATGGATTAACAAGCTCAGCGCTAACACTGGGAAGTGCTGTAGGGGCTCCATTGATTGTCTGGCTTGCGGGTCTCTATGGATGGCGGGAATGCTTTTTTTATACCGCACCTCTTGGATTCTTTATTGCCGCAATCTGGTGGTGGTATGGCAGGGATTATCCCGCTATGCATCGTTCGGTAAGCGCTGCCGAACTTCAACTAATCAATCAAAAGAGGGAATCAACTTCAGACGAGCCCACAAGATATGCATGGAAGGCTGCCTTAAAAAATCGTGAGATTTTACTTCTGACTTTCAGTTATTTCTGCATGAACTACATCTTCTATCTTGTGTTCAACTGGTTTTTTTTTATCTGGTTGACGTTAGAAAAGTTGGACATCAAGAAGCCGGATTTCTCACTTCTGCGCAATGGATTGCCGGAGCCGTTGGAGCGGCCATCGGTGGCCTGATTTCAGATCATTTTGCAAAGCGGTTGGGCGTGCGTCGCGGCTACAAAATTGTCCCCATCCCGGCTTTGATCCTGGCAGCGTTATTTTTGGTGATTGGTGCTTACTCGCAAAACTCATATGCCTCTGTTGCATTTCTATCTTTGTCCTTAGGTTGTACTCAGCTAACTGAAGGATCGTACTGGGCCGCCATTGCATCCGTTGCGGGAAGGAACACTGGTACTGCAAGCGGACTTCTCAACACCGGCGGGAACGTTGTTGGTGGTGTCGGGGCGTTGTTAGTTCCAGTCATTGCCAAGTATTTCGGATGGCCTGTCGCGATTTCGAGCGGAGCTATTTTTGCTTTAACGGCTGCAGTACTCTGGCTCTTCATCCGTTCCGATGTTCCGATGGTTCAAAGCGATACAAAATCATGATTTCGATGGAAAGTATTCTTGGAATTGAAGACACGATCCGCAACGTGGATGAAAAAGGTTTAAATAAATTGATTGTGAAATTTCAGCAGAAGCAGCCCGCCGTCTTTGTATATCTTGCTGCGATCAGCCAGCGTGAAGAGTTGAATGAAGATGAACAAGATATTTTTTTCACGACAGCTCTTGTCCTGTGGATGGTGCTTGTAGAGAATTCCAGATCTGTAAAAAAAGTCTCACCGAAAAAGCTAAATGAAATGGACGATCATTTGATGATGACTCTGACAGATGAAAAAGTCTCGATACTTCCTGATTCGAGAGAGCCAAAACTGATAGAGTATGTCTTGATGCGAATCACACAACCACAGCCTGAATTTCAAGTTCGTGAAGACTTGAAACCCCTTATGTTCGCTTTCATGAAAGTCGTGTTGGATTCAATGCTTGATTCTCGATCCTGAGCCTCTGCGCCTTTGCGGTTAATCTTGATCAATTTTCAGAATTGTTTGTAAAAGGACGGCTGCACCATTTGCCATGTCTTGAGGTTTTGTAAATTCTTTCGGTGAGTGACTGATTCCACCGACACTTGGCACAAAGATCATTCCCATTGGAGCAATCCGTGCTACATCTTGCGCGTCGTGTCCGGCTCCGCTCGGCATTACTTTTGAAGTAAATCCTAAATCCTTTGCAGATTGAGCAATGACTGCACGGATCCGCTCATCGCTGAGTGCAGGAATTGCTGTTGTATCTAGCGCTGTGAACTGAATCTTTGTTCCTGATTCTTTTTCGATTTTGACTGCTTCTTGTTTGATCTTTTCAAAAATCATCTGAATCTTTTCCGATGCGAGATCACGGATTTCGAGACTCAGTACAACTTTACCTGGAATCACATTTGGCGCGCCGGGTTCCGCTTTAATCTTTCCAACGGTTGCAACATGACGGCCTTCTACACTTTTTGCTACCCGATTTACCGCTGTAATCAGGTTTGCAGCAGCAAGCAAAGCGTCTTTTCGTTGATTCATCGGCGTTGTGCCTGCATGATTTGCAAAGCCTTCAATGGTTACATCCCACCAATTGATTCCAACGATTCCTTCCACCACTCCAATATTGATTTTTTCAGTATCAAGAATGCCGCCTTGTTCGATATGTAATTCCAAGAATGCTTTAATGCTTCCTTTTTTTCGTACTGCTTCCGGGAGTTGATCCGGATTTCCTCCGATAAAACGGATTCCATCGCGAATTGTTTTTCCACTGTGCGTACTTAAGTCCAACGCTTCAGAACTTAACTCTCCAGCCATTGCGCGGCTGCCAACTAATCCACCTTCTTCATCTGAAAACACGACCACTTCCAATGGATGTTGAGTAACCATGTTCTTTTCATTCAAAACTTCAATGCATTCGATTGCTCCAATTGTGCCGACGTCGCCGTCGTAATTTCCACCACCTGGAACAGAATCGATGTGAGAACCAAAAAGGATAGGAGGAAGTGAATCATTTTTACCTGCGCGTCTTCCAAGAATGTTTCCTGCTGAATCGATTCGAACATCGAGTTTCGCATTCTTCATAAGTGAAATAATGTATTTTCTTCCTTCAAGATCTGCATCGCTGAACGCAACACGGCTCACTCCACCTTCAGGATTTTTACCGAATTGTGATAACGCCTGAATCCTTTCTTCCATCCGTTTTGTATTTGTTTGGAGATTTTCAGCAGAAGCTGAGCTGTAAATCAAAATAGCGGACAAGAATACAAAAAGCTTTCTAGTCATTCAATTCGTCCTTATAAACAACGCCGCCTTTCATTACCCATTTCACGCGTTCTAATTCCGTAATGTCTTTCAGCGGATCGCCGGATACAGCAATGAAGTCGGCAAATTTTCCGGATTCGATTGTTCCAACGCGATCAGCCCAGCCCATCGCTTCGGCTGAAATGCGAGTTGCGGAGATGATTGCATTCATTGTTGATTCGCCTTCACGGACACGAATTGCAAATTCACGAGCGTTATGTCCATGTGGGAATACGCCTGCGTCCGTGGAAAAAGGAATTTGTAATCCCGCCTTCAAAGCTTTGCGAAAAGTTGCAGGTCTAAGTTCCTTCATCTTGCGTGAACGCTCGATTTCAGATTGAGGAACATTGAATTGTTCACCTTCTTTATCGATGACTTCTCCAACGTACAATGTTGGCACATAATAGACTTTGCCTTGCCTGGATTTCAGCATCTCGATGGCTTCATCATCCATCATCGAACCATGATCGATCGTTCGCACACCGGCTCGAATTGCGGCCTTGATTCCACCCGCTCCATGAGCATGCGCTGCAACGAATCGTCCCCAACGATTCGCTTCTTCAACCGCCACACCTAATTCCTCATCGGAATATTGTTGTGAGCCAGGTGGAATTCCTTTTGAAAGCACAGCACCTGTAGCAAGAATTTTTACAAAATCGGCTCCATGTTTGAAATTCGTGCGTACTGCACGGCGAACTGCATCAACACCATCTGCAAGATTTTGAACGACCGGAACATCCACATAGATTGAAAATTGCCGCGCATCACCAGCACCGCCAGTTGACGATACATAATTGCCGGCAACCTGAAGTCTAGGGCCTGGCACTGCTCCTTTATCAATTGCATACCGTAAATCAACATCTGTATACGGCCAGGTTGGTCCCATATCGCGGCATGTTGTGAAGCCGGCCATCAATGTATCGCGCGCATTTTTGGCGCCAAATATTGCGGCACGTCCGGGTGTGGTCTTTAACAACACTTCTTCCCAGTGGGTTCCGACTTCGTCTGTTAGATGTGTATGCAAATCGATTAATCCCGGAAGGAGAGTAACATTTCCTAAATCGATGAGTTGTGCACCTTCCGGAACTGGCAGACTGCTTCCTACGGATTCAATTTTGTCACCGCGAACGATAACGATCCCAGGGCGAAATGGTGAACCGCCTTTTCCATCTATTATTTGTGCAGCACGGATCGCTATCACATCGGAGGCCGTAGCAATCGTTGGGAGAATCAGGATCCAGAGCAGCCAGAAAACAGTGCGTTTTGACATAATATATAGTACTAAGAGTATAGTATTACAAGAATTATTTTAGTCACTTGATTGCCGGAAAAATATGTATAGAATCGTAGGCCCAAGTTTATCCCCCGGTTTAAGCCACATGACCAGGAAATCAATGTACCACAGTTGCGCTTCACGGCACTGTAAGCCACCTTCACCCTCGATTCCATGGAAAGTTGTCTCGTACTGAGACGCAGTTTGTTTCGTGATGGTTTAGATTGATTCAATCGCGTTGAATTCAGTATCAATACACTTTCTTGAGGACCTCACTGAGGAAACAAAATCAGTGGATTGCAAATGGCACAGACTGTGCTTTGGGCTATTGCGGAAAAGAAAAACAATAACAAAAAGGATTCGTGAGGTTTAACAATGAAGAACATGTTTCTGAAACTCTTTACACGTTTCTTAGTCGTAGCAATGACACTAACGATGGCCATTCCTGCAGGCCAAGCACAGGAGCTCGCTGAAGATGTAGTTCAGCCAATAGTGTTCCAAGCGGCAGGACCAACAATTGAATCAATTCAGGGCACAGTGGATGCGTACCGCGCTGCTCTGGGAGATCCCAACAATGCCAGCAACCCTGGCCCACTAGCGAACGGTCGTCGTGAGATCAATTGGGATGGTGGCGGATCGGATGTTACAACAGACCCCGTTACACCGTTTGACGTCTTCTTGAATAGTCGCGGCGCGCAGTTCACTACGCGAGGGGCTGGACTATCACAGGCTCCGACATCGGGTGGCCCAACTGGCGGTCTTGCGGTGCTTTTGAACAATCCAACCTACGCCGATATCTTTACGCCATTCAGCGCTCAGCGTCTGTTTACTCCTGTAGGCAGCCGGGTGACCGAAGGTTCCTTCTTTGTGCCGGGGACTAATGGAACTGCTGCAGCAGTGGTGACAGGGTTCGGCGCAATATTCACAGATGTTGACAAGGACAACGTAACGCGGATCGAATACTTCGATGCAGGTGGAAATCGCATCTTCGCCGGTTTCGTTCCAAACTCACCTGGCGATGGAAGTCTGTCCTTCTATGGCATCGTCTTTCAGGACGCCAGTATAGCCCGCATAAAGATCAGGACCGGATCATCCAAGCCAGGACCAGATGATGATCAGAAAGACATCGTTATGATGGATGATTTCCTGTATGGTGAGCCTCAACCCCTTCATTAATGAGGATCAAAATAAGTTCACAATCATTCACCACGGAGTTTCTATACTCCGTGGTGATTTCTTGCTCAATCTGCTATCGAGAGCAACAGTTCTAGTTTGTTTTTTCAAAACGCGAACCAGGTTTGAATTGGGTAATTTTAGGATGAGTTGGCCAATGAAGCTTTGCACTCAATGCAAATTTGAAACACAGATATTGCAAACTACTTTAACGGAACCTGAGCGAAGCTTAACCGCAGAGACACAAAGCACACAAAGCGGCCTTCGGCCGCAATTTCAGATTCTAGATTTCGGATGGAAAATTGAATAATTCTTGATTGAATTGTCGCACTTCATGATTTCTATCAATCTTACAATCAAAAATTTCAATCTGAAATCTGAAATCTCAGATCTAAAATCTTCTGCGGGTGAACCTTACGTTGTCAGTGATCGTTAATCCAACGCACTGTCCTGAGGCGAGGCCATCGTTGTTGTCGAATGAGTAGTGAATCCCTCCGTAAAGACGGGACATCGCCGCTTCTGCCGCAGCTTCGTCCAAAGAGGCAAAAGTGCGCGGGACTTGCGGTGGAATCAGATCATGGTCAGTGTGAGTAGTATCCGTGAACGTCCGGGTGCCGAACATATCAGTCAACATGAATGCTGCGGCGCCCGACTGTGTTGAGTGCCCCGAGGTGTAACTAGGGAAATTTGGTGTAACGATGTATGGCAGCCAGTTCGAATCGATGTTGTCCTGAATGTACGTTACGGGACGCAGAAGATTAAATTGATACTTATCATTCCAGCTCTGTATGAAGGCATCGTGAACTGCAATACCAACGCGGGCATAAGCTTCTGCCGCAGCTGCAAGCGAAAGCGGATCATTTCGAGCGAACTGGCCTATGATCGCGATCCAGTGACCTGGAGGTGTTCCGGTCGCTACTGCACCATCTGCCCAATAATCAGCAATTGTTTTCTGTTCATCAGTTAAATTGATTCTCACATCGTGCACCTCTTGAGCGGCAGCAAAGAACTCCGACGCGGGGTCTGTATCAAATGAAGGATGAGCCGAAGGGGCGCATGCCGCAAGTGAAGTTATTACCATTGGGCGAAGCTGTCCCCAGCATGGTTGAAGCGGGTTCGGGTTGAATGCCGGCGGTGTTGGTTCCCAGGCTCCAGGCACAGGTACTGGTACATAGGGGCAGTTGTTAAGAACATCAAAGCCGTCTGTAGCAGCCCATGCCAGAATCGCATCGGCAACGTTCTTTCCATATTCGACTGACTTTTCAAACCTCTTTTTTTCCTCAAACTGCGTATTGAAGTCAGCCTCCAGCGCGTTGATCGCCTCCAGGTTTTCAGGTTTCAACGATGTGAAAATCCCGCGAATTGTATTCGCCAGAGCTGCGTTTGCTGCGGTAGGCCAGTGGTATTTCTTATTCTTTTTGACATTTGGGAGAGAATCCAGGTCATTGAGTTGTCCAACGAGCGACTTGTTTCTCCCTGTCCCGGACACGATGGATTCATACAGCGCGACGGACGCAACGCCATAGATCCGCGAAGCTGAAGGCGGGGCAGTGCCCTCCGACTTAATGACGTCATATAAAGTATCGAACCACACGGAGGCAACATCTGAAGGAAAGCTATCTGCCTGATCTTGCTGCTTCGCCCACGCCTCAGGCGCGACGATTAAAATGACGAATATTAGAGTCAATCGAAGACTCAAGCTTTGCATGTATTCTCCTTTGTGATGCTAGTCATCTAGTAACAATAACTTGAAGATTCACGATGGAGTCACGGAGAACACGGAGATTTGAATTTATCATTGATAACTTCGTGCCCTCCGTGACTTTGTGGTAAATCCTCGCATAAGTCCATTTATATAATATTGTTCCACAATAGACGCAGCTTCAAGCATACGCAACTCAAGATTCGGACTGCCGATAATAGAGGCATGACTACAATTAATCGTTCGCAATTTATGAAGGAATTTTCGAAGAGTGGCATCAATGTCAATGACATGACGCCGGAAACAAGGGCCAAGCTTGCCAAAGCAGGAGTATCGGAGTCAGATCTGGCAAAGATTGCTGGCAAAGATGGACAGATCAGCGGTCAGGCTGAATACAACAAGCTTTTTAAAGTAGTTGACGGCTTTGACAAGAATGGCTCCGCAAATTCGTTTGTATCGAAAGATTCGGCGGGTGTTGAAACAAAAAGTGGAGAAGTTTATGAAGCATTGAAATCAGAGATTGATCGAAACGCTTCGAAGGCCCGGATGCAGGGTGTGATTCACCTCGGAATGCGTAAAGAGTCGGTACACGAGGCGAATGCTTTGGAAAAGTCTAATCCGAAAAGTGATGGTGGAGTGACTCAAATAAAAGCATACGAGTCAGAAGGCAAAATTAATTACGAAGGTAAAGACTTTGATCTGAAAACAGATACCGGATTAGATGCGTATCGCGACGCGCTCAAAAGTGGTCCGGATAAGATGTCAGACAAACAGGCTCAGGATTTTGTGAATACTTTAAAAGGTGTGAAGAAAGAGTCTCGCGATGAAATGGCACAACTCGGATTGAATTTCCATCGCGCAGGAGAAGGAAAGTTGCCTGTAAATCGTCTGGTTCTTTCGGGTCATGGAATGAACGGAGAAATCAGCGGAGACGACAAGGGAGTGTTTCATTTAAAGGATGTTGAAAAACTGGCGAACGTATTTCCAAAAGGCGCCGCAAAGATTGAACACGTTGCAGTGTCTGCTTGTTTTTGCGCCGGTGAAGAGTCATTCGCAACTCTCAGAAGCGCTTTTCCAAATTTAAAGAGCGCGTTTGCATATAACGAATTTTCTCCAAAAGCAGAAAGCGGAGCGCCGCAACATTTGAAAAAATGGGAATCCATGACTGATGGTGAGGATCCAAGCCAGGTCGATCCTCCATTTGCGAAAACCGCAACATGGAATTCAGTGGATGGTACTCAGGGATTGCCGAAAATTCCATTATCGGAAGCCGAACAGAATGCAAAGGATAAAGAACCCGCATTCGAAGCTTACAAATCAGGTGGCAAAGACCCGAAGCTAGGAACAAGCGATCGCGAGTTGAATGAGTATTATGCGCGGCTTGTTGATTTGTTAAGACATCCCGATATTACATCTGCGCGTAAGGCTGAAGTGGAAGCACGCAGACAGGAAGTATTTAAGTTGCGGCATCCAGAACTAGTCCGGTAACGAGCTCTGCCGCAAGATGCCGGCGTTACAAACCCCCACGTACAACATGTCGATAGTCGCATCACGTGTGCAGTTCAAATAAAATGGCAACTTATCGTTAGATCTTGTCTTATTCTATGTGGGGAAGAATATGAATTCCGCCAAACAGTCCAGACATAGATATTTCATGTTGGGCTTATTTATTCCAATCGTGATCCTGATCCTTGCAACGATTGTAAACGCGGTTCTGTTGGCGGGATCATACGACGGGAAGTGTGGTGGCTACCTTCCCTGGCTAGCCGGTGCCAAACCCTGTACTCTTTTTGAATATGTTTCCGGCAATTTGCTGCTGGTTGGGGTGGTCGTGTGGAGCAGTTATTGGCCGATTCTGTTGTTCTTACTATTGATGCCGGCCGCTGCAGGATACTGGCTGGATAAACGAAAGGCTCATCATTAAGACTGTATTAGCGTTCGAAGTAGACCCCCTCAGTCCGGCAGCTTTCGACCTCGCCATTGACTCGAGTCCGTCGCGCCTCCAGAACAAGGCCAATATTGAAAGTAATTCGATCTTTGGTGAGGGTTGAAATATTGGAGTCTCGATTTTGATAGGCTGTTCCAAATCTAAATACCAAATTTTTAGGAAGTGTGAAATTCAATCCAGATTCCACTCGATGAAAAGTATCTTTTGTAATCGTCTGATCATCTAGAACAATCTGATCACCATAGTTGTTCTGGCCTACAATCCACATGCCATCAACAAACAACTTCCGGCGCTGGTTAAGCGGGGCACAACCTGTGACGCCTCCTTGTGTAGTCAGCCGAAAATTCGTTTCCGATAAGCCAGAAATAGAACGTGCACGCTTCAATAATCCGCCAACATAAAGTCTTCTTCCCAGCTTGTAATTCACTTCCGTATCGATGATCAAATCGTTAAACGAATCTCCATTTATATCAATGGATTCTGTTTGATTAAACCCAAATTTGGCTCTCCCTGTTAATTGATTGCCATTAAACTCCAAGCCGATGAGTGATTTCCAAAAAGTACTTTCCGGTTCTGCTTCTGCTTCTGGCAGGGTTAGATTGAGGAAATGAATCGTTCCGAATGAAGCTCCAAACACAAGCCGGATATGATTCCCAATTTCCTCATCAAAACCTCCACCGTACTCATATATTCGCGTATCAGGCGTAATCGGTAACTCTGTTGGAATCTCTGCGTCTAGTTCATAACGAGATTCATTTTGCTTGAACGCAACGTAAATTCCAGTTCGTTTTCGAAGTGCATATGAAAACTGTGCATTCACATCTATTAATCGTTGTTGTGCAGGTTGGTCAAATTCTTCATCAATCCTTGCTTTTTTGTTGTAGTAGCTTGCGGCTATATTGAAAAGAAGGCGCCTTGAACCGATGCCGAACATACCTGAAGTTGTGTCGAATACATCGCTCAGTTGATCTTGTTCCTGATAGAAAAGAATATTTATATTTTCTTGAAAAACAAAATAGGCGCGGTGTCCGAGTTTTAGAGCTACGCTGGCTCCTGGAGCAATCGATCCGAAGTAATCCGATGCCTCGAAGTCTTCAGTTGAATATGCATTGGAATCGTAAGCGGAACCAACAATAAGCCTTGGTTGAATACGGAAGATCGAGACTCGCAGCGGGTGGGTCTCAGACAGGTTAAAGATGGCATCTCGAATTTTATTTTCTGGCTGAGCGCTTAATGAATGAGAAAAGAAAAACGTGCATATTGCAAGAAAGAGTAAGGTAGCGGTGGCCCTTGTGGACGCCCGCCAAATGTAGTTGATACTACCGGTTGTTTCTACTAACGGCCGGCCAGCCTTTGTCATTTCAATCGGTTCATTACCAATAGCATTGCACATCTACCAAGGATTCCGGCTCCAACTGCAATGTCTTTTGCGATATTTCTTTTAAAATGTTTTGTGTAGTAATGCCAGATGCTTTTGTGCCGTTCCAAGATTGTCTTGCGTGGTAGTTGTTTGCTGCTTGCGGCAATATGATGCAGTACGGCAGCGCCCGGATGGTATTGGACATTCCAGCCTTCTTGTTTTGCTCTGAAGCAATAATCCACGTCTTCGCAATACATGAAAAAGTGTTCATCCAGAAGGCCGGGACGTTTGACGAGTTCCCTTCGATGCAAGAGACAAGCTCCGGAAACCCAATCAACATCGGCAATGACATTGTGATCGAAGTCAGATTTCAAATAATTACGGCTAAAACGATTTTTTGGAAACCATCGTGTTAATAAAGAGTAGCGGTTGAACAAACCTGCACGATATGAAGGGAATGAACGGCATGAGAGCTGAATGCTACCGTCGGAATTCACGATACGAGTTCCAATGATTCCAACATTCGGATGATCATTCATATAGCGCAGAATTGTTGCAAGACCGTCATCCAGTAATTCCGCATCGGGATTTAACCATAGAACGTATGATCCAGTTGTGTCCTTTAACCCTTGATTTATCCCAGCAGCAAATCCGAGATTGTTGTCGTTTCTAATTACACGAACTTGCGGAAAGTTCAACCAAACATCAGAACTTTTATCTGTTGAAGCATTATCAACAACACAAATTTCGTGCGAGACATTCTTGAGATGAAGCTCAATCGATTCGATCGCGCGCTTCAAAAATGGCGCAGCATTGTAATTAACGATGATTATCGAAAGTTCCATCTCTTCCGGTTCTAAATCTATCTAGAACATAGAGAGCCCAGATTCTGGACCAATGAAGTTTTTTATCTAAAAATTGATTTGAGTAGAGCTTGTTCTCTGGCCGCCTCAAAAATGTTGACATAGGATTGTTGGCCGCTTTTTCATTCTGAAGCATCTCTCTAAGCCATTTATTGAATGGTAACGTAAATCCTCTTTTGCCTTTTCGAAGATGTTGGAAGGGTATAAAGTCTCCCATTTTTTTGAACAATGCAATTTTATAAGTCGAAGCTCCATCCCTTTTCCATAAGCCTGATTTTAAAACGGAGTTCAAGAACAGATGATCAACAAAAGGTGTGCGCAACTCCACTCCATGATGCATAGTGAAGACATCCGAATCACGAAGAAGTTGTGGAATCAAGAAGTACTGCATTTCCAGATATGAAATAGACCAGAAAAGATCTTTCAACGTTTCAGGTAAATCAGGAAAATCTGCTACGGTATGATCGGGTATCAGGGATCGTATTTGCTCTTCCGTGAAAAGAGCACGCCGATCTTGCCATATACGGAAGAGATTCAGCGAATGATTCTTCAGGAGCTCCGCAAACTTGGGTCCCCATGTTACAGGAAGATGTTCTACCAAAGCTGCAGCCTGACGAGACAGTGTTGGCATCTGGTTCGTCAATTTCAAAGAACGGATCAATCGCGGAATATCAACGAAACTTTTGTAACCTCCAAGGATTTCATCCCCGCCAATACCGGAAAGGGCGACCTTCACTCCGGCTTGTTTGGCTGCCTTTGCTACAAAGTAGGTATTGACGCCATCAATGGTTGGCTGATCCATAGCCTGGAAAATATCATCCAGGTTGTTAACGAAATCATCTTGTGTAATCTCAACTTCAGTGTGATCCGTTCCAAAATGCTTTGCTGCATCTCTCGCAAGAGTGCTTTCATCCAATGCTGTATTCGGAAAGACAATACTGATCGTTTTGAGTGCGCCTGAATAAAACTGTCGAATCGCTGAAACAATGGCAGTCGAATCCAATCCGCCGCTAAGAAACACAGCTACGGGAACATCACTCACCATGTGTGTCCGCACCGAATCCACGAAACGATCTCGTATTTGAATAGCGACATCCGAAGTAGTCGTCGTTTGTTCTGATGCAGATTGAAAAGCTTCGGACAGCTTCCAATAGCTTTGCACCTTTACTTCGTTTCCATCAAAATTTGCCCACGTTCCTGGCTCAAGCGATCGAATATTCCGGTAGTAAGTGTGAGGTGCTGGAATAGAGCCACGCCGAAGAAAGATTGATTCTGTTTCTTTATCACATTCTGTAGAAGCCAGGCCGGAATTCAAAATAGTTTTGAGTTCAGATGCCACCAAAAAGCTGCCTTGTTGTTTTGCATAATAGAGCGGCTTAATTCCAAAGCGGTCTCTTGCAAAAAATATTTCGCCTTTGAGTTCATCCCAAATACAGAAGGCAAACATGCCACGAAGTTTCTTCAAACAATCGGGACCTTCTTTTGCGTAGAGATTGAGAATGACTTCCGTATCAGAGTTGGAATGCAGAGCCGTTTTGCTCCTTTCCAATTCGGTCCTCAGATCCTGAAAGTTGTAAATCTCGCCGTTGTACACGATCCAGAATCGCTTATCCTGAGTTGCCATTGGCTGATGGGCCCGCGCACTCAGATCGATGATTGCAAGTCTCCGGTGAATCAAGACAACAGTTTGATTGTTGAGTGATTTTCTGATTTCTATTCCGGAATCGTCAGGACCACGATGCGCCAAACTATTGCTGACGATTCGAGCTTGAGATTCCAGGCTCGCTACTGTGTTTCTGGAATCACCGGCTATAACTGCAATTCCACACATGGTTCATCCATTGAAAGAAGTTCTTTATACAAGGATTCAATCGATCTTACGCAAAGCTTATGATCGTAATGCGTTTCAACACGTTTCCTGCCAGCTTTACCCATCCTTCTGGCGTTTTGTGGATTCTGAATCAAATTCAAGATAGCTTCTGCAAGTTTTTCCGGATCGCCAGGAGGGATCAACAATGCAGTTTCCTGATCAATACAAATTTCTTTCGGTCCTCCATGATTCGTGGCGATCACAGGTTTTGCTGTAGCCATCGCTTCTAATATGACCAGGCCAAAGGGTTCGGGCGAAGTCGATGCAAGAATTACAATGTCCAGTGCAGCGTAAACTTTAGGCATGTCTTCTGGCCCATAACGCCATCCAGCAAAATGTACGATTTCATTTAGATGCAGATCTGCGGCAAGCTTGTAAAGCTTTTTCGCATATTCTGTACTCCCTTCAATTTCACCGCCAAAGATTACGTACTGAGCCTCCGGGCATTTTGCCTTACAAATCGAAATTGCACGTAGAAAAATATCGACCCCTTTCCAGCGATCCAATCTTGCAACGATTCCAACAATTGGAGCAGTGGATGAAATTTCCAGCGGCTCAAGAATATATTGCCCATCGTTGTCAGGATGGTAGCGTTCAAGATCCACACCATTCGGGATTTTTCGTAAGGGGAGAGTATTTCTATCCTTACCAAACATTTCAGCAACGGCTTCACTGGTCACAATGATGCGGTCTGAAAATTGTTTCAAAAGAAATTTTTCAAACATCCATAGAAACTTTGATTGAAAAACAATTTCTCTGACATGCCAGACATGAGGGCCGCCTGCTTAGTTTTGCGGCAAGAGATCCATAGAGATTGTGGACTGAATTCGTATGCACCAGATCAATCTTTCGTTCTTGAATCCATCGAGCAATTTTCCGAACAGCGAATGGATAGTTCAGCAGATAATGGAAATAGAATGTTTTGCCCTTACGCGTTGTTGGCTTTAGCATTTCCTTCATAAAGTGAATTTCATGTGTGTGCTCTCGTAATTTTTCAACCAGTGGTCCTTCGTGAGGCAAAATAACGAAAGGTTCAAACAGAGTTTTGTCCAGTCTTTCAATAAGACGCAGAAGAGAAATGTCTGATCCTCCGACTTCTGAAGTCGATTGTAGATATAAAATTCTTTTCTTAGTCACGGAAGCACGGAAGGCACAGAATTCACTGACGAGATTTTGTTTTGGTTCAATACTTTTTCGTAGACGCGTTCGTAGCGCGTAACAATGCTATCCCAATCGTATTCCAGGGCGCGGGTACGGCCTAATTCTTCAAACTTTTTTCTTATCGCAGAATCATTCAATACCTTGAGGAGTTCCTCATCCAGTTGGGTTTCGTTTGTAATGATCCCAAAGCGGCCATTGTCCAGAATTTCAATTGCGCCTGGATTTGGAGTTGCAACAACCGGAGTCCCAGCAGCCATCGCTTCTATATACGGACGGCCGAAACCTTCATAGGAACTAGGAAGACAAAAGACCCAGGCTTGCGCATACAATTCGGAAAGCTTTTCAGAATCTATACGATCAAAAGTGCGAACTCCAGGTGCTTCGATTTTTTGTGGACAGACCATCCATAGTTCTGCTTCGGGAATCTGTTTTCTAATTCTATTGACGAATTTGTCCAGAAGCAGTTTTCCACGTTTCCGATTTGATAAATCGCCAACAAATAAAATTGTAGGAGTTTTACTTTTTGCTCTTTCTTTTCCGGAGAAATGTTCTACGTTAATTCCATTGGGTATAACTTCATCAACTTTCCAGTAATGTTTCCCGGTTTGTCCGGAGACTGCAATAACAGAGTCAGCCCGACTTATTGAGATTAGTTCCAAAAAATAAAAATATATGTGCAGTAGAAAATGTTTGGGGGAAATGCGGTAAATGCCATTGTGAATTGCTTCTGAGAGTGACGATCCATGCATCGTGCGCACGATGGGCGGTGCATTTTTTGAAATGAACTGGTCATCGCCCTGCGCATGAATCAAATCGAAAGAAGAGAAATCTTGCTTTGCAATATCAAATGGGAACACAAAGGGAGCAAACCGTATGCCGAATCGAGAAGTAGGCGTTATGCGATTGACTTGATACAAAGCATCTTTGGGAGCTGGATCCTGACTGAATACAGCTACCGAATGCGACCGTTTGCGAAGGGCATTGCAAAGTCCATGCGTGAAATAACCGACACCGCCTCTAGAAAGACTTGGAAGAAAACGCTGAATGACGGCAATGTTGAACAAGTTAGTTTTCTTGATGAACGTTTCTATATACAGCCAATACTTCCGCGGCTGTCTTGTCCCATGAATAGAGGTTTGCCTGCTTCAGGCCTTTCGCTCGAAAACTTTCCTGCAGCTTTGAATCGGTTAACAACAAAGCAATTGATTCCGCTATCTTCACAGGATCTTCCGGATCAACCATCAGTGCTGCATCACCGGCAATTTCAGGAAGCGAACCGCGATTTGAGCAGATCACAGGCGTTCCACAGGCCATTGCCTCCAGAGGTGGAAGACCAAACCCTGCGTATAGTACAGGGTAAATCAGCAACTCAGCACAATTATAAATTGCGACCAAATGTTCCAGCGGAACTTTCCCAAGTTGAATGACTCTGCTTTTCAAATTGGCTTTGTCCAAAAATGCTTCTTGTTTCTTCGTTAAATGATCGCCAACTTTTACAAGGGAAATATCGAGTCCTTGTTTTACTGAATGTTCCAGTGTGAGCAGCACGCTGTCCACATTCATGTAAGGAAGATTATTTCCTACATGAAGAATAAATGCGGACGGAAGATTGTAGCGTTTCTTTAATTCCATGCGATCTGGCAAAATCTGAAAAGCAGAATCGACTCCAGGATAAATTATCTGGACTTTTTCTTCTGGAAAATCAACTAAATTCAGGAAATCGTTGCGAGATAGTTTGGAATCCGTAATAATGCGTGCTGCTTTGCGCAATGCAAGAAAGCTGTACCGGACTGACAATCGTGTGCGCCATGAAATTCCATCAAGCTTGTTCACCACAGAATCATGAAACGTAACGATACTTCTTTCTTTGCAAAGGCTGTGAAGTAAATGACCGTAACCATGATCAATAATATGATTCACATCGCCTTGAGCATCGCGGCTTAACCATTGATATCGAACGTACTGATCCCAGTAACGAGAATTCCCATTTAATCGAATTCCCGAAGGGAGCCAGTCTTCAACTTGTTCTTCATTCTGAAGAAGAGGGCGGATCCGTTTTATAAGCTGATCAGCATAGATTTGCATGCTTTTTCTGAATGAATCAGGAAAAGCGCGAAAGAGAACCACTTTCATGAAATTTCTGACTTGTTGATCAGATGCCCGGCTCTGCTTTCACGATATCGCATGATTCGTGCTGGATTTCCTGCGACGACTGCGTTAGCTGGAACATCTTTTGTAACAACAGATCCTGCTCCAATCACTGCCCCCCGGCCAACCCGTACACCATCCAGAATAATGACTCGATTTCCTATCCAAACATCATCTTCTATGTGAATTCCTTTACGTGAAACGCCTTGATCCTGAATCGGTGTGTCAGAGTCTTCAAAGCAATGATTTTCAGCTAATAATTCTACGCCGGCGCCTATGACTACTTTCGATCCAATCGTAATTCCGCCACCGGCGCCGAAATAACAACGAGGTCCAATGTAAACGTCATTCGAAACTTGCAACCCTTTGCCGGGATCGTTTAAATCACTGGTGGCCTGGATCCAGCCGAATTCACGGATCCGAACGTTGTTTCCAACACGGATTCCTTCCAAAGAGAATCCATTGATGTATGTGTAGTCTCCAATAAAAACATTGCTTCCCAGCGAAATGTATTTGTGAAATTGAAGATTCGTATTTTTTCCAATGAACAATCGCTGACCGCACTCTCGAAATTTATGTTTCCCAAAAAGGCCGCGTATACGGGCTCTTCCGCCGCGTTTCCACAGATAGCTGAATAACTGAAAAAAACCGATTTCCAGTTTTTGAGGAGTGTAATCCCTGCCAAAGGCCGCACGATACATTTTGTTTCTAATACTACTCACTTAGTGCTCTCACATGCGAGCTCGGAATATAAATTCTCCAGCGCAAGCATCATTTTGGATGGATTGAAATGTTGCTCGACTCGTTCTTTTGCTGCCTGTCCCATCTTTGTTCTCAACGTTCTATTCTGTAAAAGTGTAATGATTGCATTTGCTAGCTCATCCGGATCATTCGGAGGAATAAGCAACCCGGTCACTCCGTCCTCAACAATCTCAACTGGTCCTCCTTTATTGGAAGCAACAACCGGCTTGCCTGCGCTCATCGCTTCTAAAAGCACGAGCCCAAATGGTTCAGGTCGAATTGAAGAATGAACAACGATATCTGCAGATTCAAGAAAAGACTCTATGGAAGTTTGATGACCTGCGAATTTTAAGGAGTTCCCCAAACTTAAGGATCCAGCAAGATCTTCTAACTCTTTTTTGTAGTCAGGTTCTATTCCAAAAAGTGAGCCGCCAATAACGCAGAATTGAGCTTCCGGAAATCTTTCATGAACAATTCCGGCGGCCCTTAAAAAGATGTGAGTTCCTTTCCACCGTTGAAGTCTTCCAATCCAAATGACAAGGGGACTTTCTGGTCTAGAATTCTCATTTACTGTCGCAGCCGGGTTCGTAAAGCGAATTGTGTTATGGATGATGTGAATGTTGTTTCGCTGACCCCAACTGTGCTGAAATCTCTCCGCTACATAATTTGAAACGGCAACGAATTGTAGGAGTCTGCGCTTTCGTGAAAATAATGTTGAAACCGGCAGTGAAATTTGTGCGAGGAAGTGAACAAGCCCTTGCCGATTCCAGGACCACTCTACAGCATCATGAAGATGATAAATGCACGGAGTTCCCGCAAGACCAGCTGCAAAACCAGCATAGATCTGTGCGCCGGTTCCATTACAGTGAACGACATCAATGTGTTCCGATTTGATAAAGTCGCGAATGTATTTTGTCGTTTTAAAGAACCCTTTCGGATTTCTAATACGATTCGTTTTTACTACTATCAGTGACGCTAAACCATTTTTTTGTAATTCAGCGATGAACGGTCCGTCCTGTAACCCGATCACATACGGTTCAAAGAGGTTTCTATTGAGATTCTCCAGAATATTCAGAAACAAAACCTCAGCTCCACCGCGTTCTCCGGCTGGCAAAACATAGAGTATCCGAGTCTTCAAATTTTTTCTCAATTGGCGATCAGAGTCACTCGTTTTCTTTGAACGACCGCTGGAGCTTGAAAGTTTTTCCTTTTTCTGCGTTCCAAATCAGCCAATTTCATGACCGTTCCAACTGAGAACCAGAAATAGAGATTACTGGGTGCGCTGTCAATACAGCCACTGACTGGCAGGATGAGGATTGTGAAAAACACGTAAACAGCAAATCCAAGCGCAGGTAAAGATGAAGGAGATCGATCAAAAAAGCGTTTGGAAAGGAAAAGGAAACGTACAATCGCAATAGCAAGCCAGAGCACTGCAAAGAGTCCAAGTATTCCTGTTTCGAAGGCAATGATCCCAAAATAGCTTTCGACCAATTCTATTTCGTTAAATTCGGAAAAGTGTCTGCTTCCAATTGTGGCGGTTCCGAGCCCTGTACCCATCGGTTTTTCGATTAATCTCGGTAAGAAAAGCTGACCAAAGTAAGTGGATTGAAATCTTTCAATGTGCTCGAAAGATGCAATTGAAGCGAAGCGATCCTTGACTCCTGGACCGAGAAAGGAGTAACCGTATGCAAGAAGTACATAACCGATGACTGCAAACTTTAAGAGTTTACCGGCTTTTCTGACTGCTAAAAAAAGAATGGCCAAAGATGCTGTCAATAAAATGAAAGGCGCTCGGGAGCCAGAAAAAAGGAGTGCACAAAAGATTGTAACAACCGAAATCAAACCCAAAATTCGGAACTTCCTTTTGATTAAACCTGACATAAAAAATATTGTGACCATTAATCCATTAAACAGTAGATAAGCTCCATATTGACCCGGGGAAGTGAAAGTGCCTGGAACGCGCCAGTAGACTTGATCTCCTGAGCCTGCAACCGGAGTGGATATTTCGGCCGAATAATTAGCTCCAATTTGCCTGAGTGATCCCGGTCCCATGAAGTGTTGATACGTTCCGTAAACTGAGACAATTACAGCACTAAGTGTCAAAAGCCATAAAAACTTTTTGATATCGTCTTCGGAACGGATCCAGAAATAAGCAATACCAATGAGTGGAATGTAGAACAGGCGCTGTTTAATGGCCACAAGTTTTCCCATCAATTCCACACTTGGCAGCGCAAGATAAATCAACATAACCAGAGAAAAAAACAGCAGGGGCGGAACCATGGGATGCATTAGGGGTGAGGGTATAAAAAAACGAGATTTATACGTTAACAATAACAACAAATAGACAGCCAATATTACAAAATCTTTAAAAATGTAGGGCATTTTTGAAGGATAAAGAATATTGACAACCAAACCTTCAACACAGGTATAAGTCAGGATGAAGTAAACCGACAGGCGCGCCAAACGATTCATTATGTTGAGCCCTTCAACAGATGACAATAATCAGCTGAGATTTTAGGCCAGGATAAATTCTTCTCGAAATACTGAAAGGCTTGGTGGCGCATATTTTCCAGCCATTTCTTGTCTTTAAGTGATTCCTTGAGTGCAGTGAATTCTTTTTCACTAAAATCTCTGATCAAATAAACAGCTTGCGATGATGCGAGATCTGCATCTGTAAGAATTCCGGAATTTGAAACGGTGGCCATACCATGTGCAAGTCCGGCCATAAGAGACGTTCTTCGGGTTGACGCTCCGTCCGGATAAAAGACCACATATAAATCGCTAATAGACAAGGATTGAGAAATTTGCTCTTCACTAATTTGCCCGGTAGCGAAAATCCTTTCATGAAGAGCAATATCGCCTTTGAATTCCTGTTTCAAAGATTTACTTTCTTTTCCTAAGAATAAGAACCGCGCCAAAGAATTTTCATTGGCTAGCCACGTTAGAAATGTTTTTAAAAATACGACTGCTTCTCCAGCCATGTTACCGAAAGTTGCAACAATGAAATGTTCTGAAGTCAGCCCTAACTCGGTGCGAAGCGCTGCCTGCTTTTGCTTATCAACCGGAAATCGAGTGATGGTAGAACTCACCGGGATGCAATGAAAAGAGGATTCTCTTTTGTGGAAACGTTTTCGCAGAAGATTTAAACGAAAGGGAGTTGTTGCGATGATCTTGCTGCTCGCATTCACAACGAGACGAAGCATAAGGCGATGAGCCGTCCCTAGCAAAATTGTTTTTGGCGTTCGTCCAAAAGGAGAATTCAGTTCATGAGCCACTGTGACAACGTTATAACCTCTTCTTTTGAGCGTATTAAGGAGAAGTGAAAAAAAAGGGCTGGCTCCTTTTAATCCATAAAGCTGCGGTACAAACTGAACGAGAATCGTATCGGGCTTTAGACGTTGAATTAGCCGAAGCGTTTCCATGCAACCACGGTAACCCCAGCTGCCTTGTAATCTATAAGTCTGGAAGTCTGCGTTTATTTGGTCTGCATTTGGCGCCAGAAGGGTGACGGTATGTTTTGTTTTCAGTTCTTCTGCCAAAGCATAAGAAAAGTCTCCAACACCATCACTTGCTTTCAATGGAGCGCCACTCAAAATGCAGACCTTCATACTACTGCGTTTAACTAATTAAGATGGAACGGTATGCGTTCAAGCATCTTTCTGCGACAGCATTCCATGTAAATTTTGTTTTCACGCTTTCCCTTGCACGCATTCCCATTTCAATTGCCATCTCAGGATTTGTTCTTAGATAATCCAGCTTTTCTTCGATGGCTTTTGGGTTATTTGGTGGAACGATAAAACCAGTTACACCGTTTTCTACAAACTCCGGCAATGCAGCTACATCCGTAACAATAACTGGGGTGCCACACGCCATGGATTCGAGTACGACAAGCCCAAGTAATTCCGGAATGATAGTTGTGTTACCGTAGCAACTTGTGTAAACAGACGGGAGAACAGTCACCTGAGCGCTGCGATATTTTTTGACAAGCTCTTCATCGTTGACATTAGTTTCAAAATGAACGTCCTTGTCTTTGCTCTTTTCTTTAAGGAAATCAAAATATTTCTTGTGATAAACCCTTCCAACTACGTCCAGCGATAGATGGTTGTTGATGGCATCAACTAAATAATCAATTCCTTTGTGGGGTAAAATTCGACCGACAAATAGAGCCCTTTCCTTGTTGCACTCTGGACCAGGTGAAAATTTTTCAAGATCTACTCCGCCATAAATGACCTCAATTCTTTTCGGCGCGCCGGAATCCGGTTGTTGCCATAGAGTCTTTGAATACTGCGAGATCAGCAGAAAACTGTCAGGAAGTTTTAAGATCGGAAAATAAGACGAAGGTGCATATTTGTGGCCACCGCCCAAGTCCGTAACAAAAATTTTCTTTCCAAACATTTTCGAAAGAACAATTGCGATGTCCGTGACAATCATGTGGACTTGATAGCAATGAATTACATCGGCCGATCGAATGCGATTCAGCAGTTTTATTGAATGCGGATTGCCAAACAAAGGATGTTTATTGAAAAGGATGCTTCTGGGTATGTATTCAACATTGAGATTGCCGTCTTTGCTTGATGATGCGTGATCCGCGAAACTCAGAAAAGTAACGTCAGCGTGAGCCGACATTGTTTTTGCCAACTCATAAGGATAACGCTCGCCACCACCAATGTAGGACCGGTCATCGAAAAAAGTTGGAGTAATATGGAGAACTTTCATTGCTCAGAGAAAGCTGTTCGCCGACTTAAAGATAAAGGGAGGCCGACAACACGTAACATAATCAGATAAAGAAGAGCCGTTAAAGCCAGCACAGGAATCGCAGGCCACTCTTTTGTGAAAAAGAAGACAAGCACGGCAACGCTTAAAGCAGGAAGCGTTACGAAAAAATCTTTCAGGAAAGTAGAACTCTGTGGTAGTAATGACAGTCCCGCTCTTACCTGAAGCGAAACGAGAACGAAATATACGGCATTTGAAGTAATTGCAGCGCCGGTCATACCAAGATAAGGAATTAACAGAATGTTTCCTGCGGTTGAAAGAATCGCAGCTGCGGAAACGAATTTAAGATTCTGCCATTGTTTTCCCTGAGCAGTTAAAAGGTTACTCGGTAAGATTCCAATACAGATCATTGGAACGGTGAAAGATAGTATTTGAAAAAGAATGACAGATTCTTTAAATGCTTCACCAAAAAGCAATTTCATAATGGCGTCGCCGCGAAAAAGAGCCATCACTGGAACGAACAATCCTAGAGCAAGCAGAATCTGCCGGGATTCTCTGTAGGCCTGAATGGAGCCAGTATCTTTCTGCTTTCCAACAATTGCGAGAGCCGGAAGGAGTGAAGCCGCCACAGCTTGAGGTACATATGTAAAAGCTTGTATTACTCTGCCTGCAGCAGAGTAAACTCCCACATCATGCGATCCAGAAAATCGTTCCAAAAGCACTATGTCAACGCGATTTACCAGGCACATCAAAAGTGTCATCAGGTTTAGAGGAAGCGACTCCCAAAAAAACATCCGCATCTTTGACCAATCAAATCGTTTGATTCGGTGAAGGTATTTCCGGCCAACGAAGATAGTAAAAATCTGAAGAAGTAGTTGTGACCCTAAGGAAGCAAGCAGAAAAAAACGAACATCACCATTTCGTCGCAGCGCTTCAAAGTACGCAATGATCAGGACAGTGTTACTTGCGATAGCAGGCCATAAGAGACGTTCGGATTGCAAAGAAGCGCTTAAAAAAAGACCAAGATTTCCAAGAGGGAGCAATACTAAACAGAGTCCCCAGAGCAGAACGAGTTGAAGCTGGTAGAAGGAGTATCCAACAAGCAGCGATAATGCTATTGCCAAAAGATAACCGATGAGCCCACCGAAAAGATTTAAGAGAAACAAATGAATCATGAGGTCGGAACTTTCTTCAGGATTCTGAGATATTTCTCTAATTCCGATTTGTGCCGAACCAATTGTTGTTGAAACCTGGAAAAATGTTACATACGCGATTACCCAGTTCATCAGTCCATACGAAGCTGGTCCTAAGTGGCGTGCAATCAGGGGTGCCATCAAAATCGTAATGATTAGTCCCAGAAACTGATTCAGCAGAATGAAGATGCTGTTTCGTTTCCAGCGGTGTGGATCAAGAACAAAGTTGGTCAAATTGAGATCCGTTTCAGGCTTCGTGAATCGATCACATTGTTATATGTTTCTGACAAGCGGTGAATGTGTTGTGCTTCGCTAAATTGTTGTTCTACTTTCGCGCGTCCCAACATTCCCATTTCGCGCGCAAGATCTTTTTGCTGCAATAGTGAATCAATCCTTTTTGACATTTCTGCTACATCGTATGGCGCGACCAGGAAGCCGGTCTTGCCATCATCGAGCCACTCTGAAATACCACCTACTTGAAAAGCTACGACAGGTTTTGCGTAGCTCATTGCTTCGATACCCACAATTCCGAACGGCTCAGGCCAAACAGAAGGGACAACAACAAGAGATGAGTTTCTGTACAGTTCATCTCTTTGATCGGGGTTCACCCAGCCTGTAAAGCAAACTCTATTTCCAATTCCGAATTCTTTGCTCAAGCTTTTCAATTTGGGAAGGTCGGCGCCTTCACCCGCGATTACCAGTTGCGCGGGTGTACGTAACTGTTTGAACGCGGCGAGTAATTTCCTCACCCCTTTTTCCCGAACGATTCTTCCGGTGAAAAGCACTTTGTTTTCTCCCGATGAGGTCATGGAATTTATAGGAGGAAGCTTTGTGAAATAAGGAACAACTTCGATTTGATTAGCGGAATACCCGGAAGCGACAGCTTGTATTTTCACGTGTTCGGATGCAACGATCAGTCTCTTGTATTGAAGATTGTTTTGATTCGCTTCTACTGCGCGCCGGTAGTGTTTCCAAATTACAGATGGGCGTTTCGACAAAGTACATCTTTTGTAAATCATTCTCGGAACGCACATTGCACCAGTTGGGTGAACACAGGCTTTTTGTAAAGCATGGTGAAACTTGTTTCCACTGGGACAAAAATCGTAGACATGAAGAGTCTTAATCGAATGAAATTGCTTCCTGATTTCAGATTCAAGATAAAAGTTATTGCAACCCTGAATGTGAACGATACCAGGGTTGATGGACTTTAGAATTTCGATGACATGTGAAGCTGATCGTTCATTTTTATTGCTGTCAAAGTCTTTCACATAAAATTGCTGCACTTCTTTTAAAGAAGGATCTGAGTTTGCGTCCGCATGAATGATGCTGACCTCGTGACCAGCAGATTGAAGTGAAGGGAGAAGATTGCAGATGTACGTACCCACGCCACCATTCGAAGAACATTCGATAGAGATGTGAACAATCTTCATTGAAGAGTTGTTTCAAGAATGGAAAGGGTTCGTTGATGTACCTTTCCGAGTTCATAGTGTGATGCTGTTGTTTGAGCCTCACGACCCATTTGTTGGCGCAAATCTTGACTCTCAATTAGCCTTCGTACTGATTCCGCAAGTGCAACGGGATCACGTTTGTTTACAACCAGCGCATTCACTCCATTCGTCAGAAGTTCTGAAGATGCGCCTGCTGGAGTCGTTACAATTGGAGTACCAGTAGCCATTGCCTCAAGTAAGGCGATGCTGAATCCCTCGAAGAGTGTAGGCAGAACAAAGATGTCAGCATCTTTATATACATCCGAAATTTCCGTGTGCGATACGTTGGAACGATTGACCACCCGGCTTCGCAATTCTTCCGGGAAACTGGACAAGACTTTGCTATCTTCGGTCAATGTTCCGACACAATTCAGTTCGAGATCATCAAAATCGCGTATGAGAATTTTGAAAGCCTCAATCAGATATCGTATTCCTTTACTTTCCTGCCACTGTCCGACAAAAAGTAAACGTCGCGCGCGAATTGGATGCTGCCGATCGATGAAGAATTGTTGAGGAACACCATTGGAGTGAATCATGATCTGGGATTTATCGACCCATTTGTTTTTCAACATATAGGTTTGCTCTTCAGAGTTGAGGCAAAGGACCCTGTCAGAGAGCCGGCAACTTAAACGGATCAACCACAACATTAATTTGCCATGGACAAGCGAATAGCGCAGCGTTAGCGAACGACCATTGATTCGCGTCTCTTCCTTTAATGCTTCATAGTACAGAGGTTCCAATCCATGAAACGATGTGATGGTTTTAATATTTCTATAACTTGGAATAAGGCGTCGCATTAGATTGAATAACCAGCCACTATAGCTATGGAAGACTGCAAGATCGTAAGTGCTGCGTTCTTGCCTTAGCCGCCAGGCTACCCAAAATGGATACAAGAGAGGAAAGAACCGTGCTGGAAATCGAGTTAGTGTTGAAAAATCTTGTGGAGCCAGCATGGAGTTTTGATGACCTCTGGCATCCAGGTAAGTCTGTAATTGACTGTGGAGAGTATAAACGGCGGTAAAAGGATTTTTTGGCGTGTGAATAACAAAAAGTATTTTCACGAGAGGTGTTTTTGCGAGAATTCCTTTAATTCTGAGAGGGAAAAGTCTTGTGAGCGGAAAGCTTATAAATACTTAACTCCCATCCTTTATCATCAATGCTTGAAATTTCGTTTACAGAATAATGCTTTTGTAGTTCCGCCAGGAAGTACAAATTCTGATTTTTCAGTTCCTGTCTTTCTGCTTTATTGTTCGTAATAAAATAAACGTTAGCTCCGCTTTCTTTTGTAGCTTTTGTTATCGCAGATAAATCGTATTCGATAACTTTACGGTTACCCCATGCGGTCTGAAGCATTTCGATTATTTCCATGTTCGCGATTATTGAGGAATTTTCCAAAGTTTTTTCGTAAATTAAGTCAGAAAAGTGCTTTTGTCTTATCAAATATTCCTGATGTTTATATTGAATGCCAAATGCAACAGCACTCAGGCAAATTGAACATACAATCGCAAGCCCCCATTTCTTGCCATTGTTTATTCTGCTAAAAACATAAGTATCTAAACAGTACATATAACTCAGTAAAAGCAACGGAATAATCGGAAGAAGGAAACGCAAACTCTTAATTGCTGTTTGAATGATATTTGTGCCTGAATCAAACCAGAAGCGAGCGGAATAAAATAGCAACAACAGAAGAATACAACTGTAAAGTTCAGCCTTTCGCTTGCCTTTATAAAAGAACAATGAAATGGCCATTAAGGGATAAATGATGTTTAAGATCGAGAAATATTTCGGAAAATGCTGCAGAAAATAATCAACTGAAAAGGAGCTTGCAACCGGAATGCCAATCCTGTGATATCCAGTAACAAATGGACTTCCCAGCGCAAGAGAATGATAAGCCGCCAATAATAGAACGAATGGAGCAAATCCACATAACAAAGGAATGATTCGATGGTTTTTGACAGATTCGTTGTTTTTCCAATCGCGAAAAACAAGTGTTGCAACCAAAGCTATTATGACCACAACCGAGGCGTAACGAATCCACAGGCTTATTCCAAAACAGATGCCTGCAAGTAACAACTCCCACTTTTGATTCTGAATTGAGTAATAAAACCCGATCAAGAAGAATACGGCAGCCGGAAGATCGGCCATTAAGGTTCTGCTGTGAAAAACAAACGTTGGGTAAAGCAGGTAAAGAAAAGAAAAAGCCGAATCGATTTCCAATTGGAGCAGAATCTTTCTGAAGTAGTAATATCCAATGAGGTGAAGGACTAGAGGTAAAAGGAAAAAGGATTTCCAGCCAAATATGTGCAGCGGTGAAAGAAGGACAGGCCAACCTAAAGGCGGATAGCTAAGACGATGCCCGGCTCCTTGCAGTGTGTTGGGAACAAAATAATCAGTTTCGTCAGGGAACAATTCACCGTCGCTGATTACATGAGCCATTGCAAAATAAATCGCTTCGTCTGAAATCGCGTAGGTGGGAGGGTAGAGGAGGAAAAAATTGAGGAGAAAGATCAATACAAGAGAAATCTGAAATAGGTTTTCGTATCCAAAAACCGTCTCATTTTCTCTTCTTTCCAGAAGCTTGAAAGAGACTGATCGATCGTAACATCCCTACGAACGAAGCCAGGAACCTACACCAAGTCTGGCTCTTACCCCAAAATTCAGAGCTCCGCCCCCTCACTTACAGGATATTTTGCTAGTAAGTTGCTTGATTTGAACCACTTACAACTGAATCTATCATAACACAGAATCGATTTACTGAAGGCGAAAACAGGATTCGTATTTTTGAAAAATCGCTGGTTAACTATGCGAGAATGACGGTTAATTTGGAAAGCGTATGAATGTTCGCGCAGAGTACGAGGAATGGCATTCCTCTCTTGCAATAGATGAAGATACAAATGCACCGTGGCATCAACTTGTGAAGGGTTTCATGAAAAATGAAAATGTCACGGGCGAAAAAAATGTGTTGGAGATTGCTTGCGGCAGAGGTGGGTTTTCTTGCTGGCTTGCACGTCAAAATTTTCAGCCTTTCTCTATTACCGCTGCAGATTTTTCCAGGACCGCGATCAGCATGGGCAAAGTATTTGCGCAGAAAAACGATTTGAAAATCAAATGGGAGGTCTGTGACATACAAAATCTGCCTCACTCCGATGGAACATTTGATACAGTGATTTCGCTGGAAACTATTGAGCATGTTCCTGACCCAAAGCAGGCACTTGCTGAACTTGCCAGAGTTCTTAGACGTGGAGGCAAACTAATCTTAACTTGCCCAAACTATATGAATACAATGGGACTCTACCGCATTTATCTGAAGGCAAGAGGCCGTGAATATAAAGAACACGGGCAGCCGATTAATAATTTTTTCCTCTTACCTACGTTGCTGGGTTGGACAAAACAAGCTGGTTTGAAAGTAAAACGGGTGCAGGGAATTGGCCATTATCTTCCGTTTCCAGGCAGACCTCCGATCAGGCTTCACTTTTTGGATTATGCAAATGTATTGCTCAAGTGGTTCGCATTACACGCGTTTGTAGTAGCGGAGAAATAATCTTTCGCTCACCCTTTCTGATGTGGTTTTTGAAACCACTTCCAGGCTCCGGTTATGCTTCGATGCAAATAAAGCCCAGGCAGCAAAAGTCGTTTTGAAACGTTGTAGTGTTGCAGCATGTAGCTGGCAGGGGGGAATAGATTCTCTTTCAACAACTGTATTTTGTCCCAGCCTGAATGATGCCGTAAATTCATCAGCAACAAATCAAGGTTTCGGAGATCTGAGTGAAGATACTGTGCGGATGGTTCTATCGAGTCGTAAACTCTCTGACCACCCTGTTGATCGGTTTGAACTTCCGGGAATTTCGTGTTGAACCATGATTTAGCCGTGATTAATCCATCCAGACAAATACTCTTAAGCTTTTTTTGTGAGGCTCTTTTCCAGAATTCGTCAAACTCGCTTTCTGTCATTCTGTCTGCCATCAAATGGATATCGTAGAGCCAGATCAGCCGTTCGGTGCTCTTGTGATGCGCTACTCGATGAAGACATGCCAGCAGTAGCGAATCAACAGGTGATACTGTTCGAGCGTATTCGCTTAAGCTGGGGATTCCGATTCCTTTCGATTGAAGTTCGTCGAACGTAAGCATGTCGGCAAAGAGAATCGGATTGCTGATCTTCCAGTGAACATCTAAATCACAACCAATTCCATTGGGGCCTGGTTTTGAATACAGAAATTGATGCCGAATGAAATCACCACTAACAGAATTGGAACGGGAGTATCCGAATTTCGCAAGGATTGTTTCTACAGTATTCAGATCATTTTTTCGGATTAGCAGGTCCGTATCGCAGCGCGGCCGCAAACTGGAATCAGCGTAATAGATATATGAGAGAGGAGTCCCTTTAATCAATAGCGGGAAAATATTTTGCTCCGCAAAAGCTTTTAAAACCTCCTGGAGATTGGCCTGCCTCAGGACGTCAATTGCGATCTGTCTTTTTGCCTCATTTTCGATAGAAGTGCGTATCGTTGAAGGCCATTTTTCCAGAGATCCTGATTGGCGCAAAAAATAATAAAGCAGCGGCTGGATCCCGTTCTGCAGTGTGAAGTCTAGAAAGCGCTGATGGTCATTGGTGTTGGAAGAATCGTTCCAGGAAACAGATTCACCTAGAAGAGCGGACTTTAGTAACGAGTTCACACTTGTCATTTTATCAGGTTAGTAGTAAGGCACTCGAGCGAATGCGAGGCCGTGCCGTTCATAGATCATACGGCACTGCCTCATCCGCTTCGCGAATGAGCCTGCGTGCCTTACTACAAACTCTTATTAAAACAACAATCGACTGTAAGTAATGGGCTCGAAAATTGCGCGAGTCAGGGAATGGCGAAAGATGGAAGATATAAGATCATAATGCCAGTCAAAATCTGCTTTTTCACGAATGAGTTTCATCAGGCCATCTTTGCTGGCGATTTCAAAAAGTGAATCGATCTTGGAATCCGAAAAATGTCTGAACGCAGATCGAAGACGTAAGCCGATTTCTAATTCCTTGCCGAGTAACTTTTTCCATTGCTGCTCATAAAGCGACAAAGCTTTAGCGCTGAAATGATTTTGCTCCAAGGCTTCAGCAAGAACATTTGCACCTATTTCTGCCGCAAGTAATCCGTAGTAGATTCCGCCGCAAGTGATTGTCTTGAGTTGGCCAGCCGCTTCACCAATAACAATAGTGCGATCCGTGTAGCTACGCCGGATTGTATTTAATGGGAGCAAGCTGTTCTGAATGGGTGTGCTTTGTGGAACAACTTTTCCGGCGAGTGCCAGGCTTTCTATAAATCGTCTCAACGACTCAGTCGCATTCTTTTCACAGATCATTCCAACCTTTGCACGGCCCTTTTGAAGCGGAATGATCCAGGCGAAGTTAAAAGGTGTAACATCCTTGCCGAGATGAATCTCTACGTCTTTCAGATCAATCGTCTCACATTCGGTTTGAGCGCCGAAGACGTATTGCTGAGATGAACCAAGCCCGACTTGTTTGATAAGTTTGGAGCCTGCACCTGTGGCGATGACCAGTAGTTTGCTTTTAAGACTGACGTCACTTCGATTGATGTTGAGATAAACTCCATCATTTTCAATCCGAATTTCATTTACGCGTGATGAAGTCATTAACTGAGCACCGGCAGTAACCGCTTGTGCCGCCATTCCCTCATCAAACTTTGCGCGATTCACTGCTAAAGCAAGAGGTTGCGGATGGCTGTACTGAAGCATAGCTCCACCCGGTGAATGAAATTGAAATGAATCAATCTCCCGGATAATAGGCGTTAGAGGTAAGTCATAACGCTGGAATGCTTCCAGCCCAATGATGCCGCTACAATTCACCGGATGGCCGGGTTGTTCATGTTCTTCTAACAGCGCGACCGAATGTCCTTTCTCTGCCAGCAGACGGGATAACATCGAACCAGACGGCCCTGCGCCTATAACGGCAACATCATACATATAAATTCACCACGGAGTCACGAAGTACACGGAGTTTGAATCTAGAAACTTCTATCAGCTTGTCCCAATTTGTTTTCTCTACTTTCCCATTTGCCTCTCAGTGTTATCCAAAAAGATAGGAAAATCAATTTTAGATCAAACAAAAAACTTTGTTTTTGAATGTAGACAAGATCATAACGAAATTTTTTCTCTCTTGAAACATCGCGAGGTAAGAAAATCTGAGCAACTCCTGTAAGGCCTGGTGTTACGCTGCAACGCTTCTGGAAAAGTTCCTCCAAATTTCTTTCGTCTTTTCCTTTTTGATGAATCTCAATTTCCGTGGGCAGAATAGCTCGCGGTCCAACAAAACTCATATCTCCTTTCAGGATGTTAATCAGTTGTGGCAGTTCATCCATTGCTGTGGCTCTTAGAATTTTGCCAACTCGCGTTACGCGAGGATCATTTTCACTGGCTTGTAGTTCAGAAGAAACCTGATTTGTACCAGTTTTCATCGAACGGAATTTATATGCAGTAAAAAGAACACCACCCAGTCCCACGCGATTTTGAGTAAAAAATACTTTTCCACGGTCTTCTAAATAGATAAAGATTGCAATCAGAATCCAAAGAGGTGAAGAAAGTAGAATTCCTGTTCCTGAAAGGAATACATCGAAATATCGCTTAAGCATTCCGTTATTACGTAAAAAGTTAGAAGAAACTTTCAGAAATGTTAATCGTATCTCCAGGATAAAGTGGAATGTCAGCGGTTTTGCCTTTCAAAATGTCTTTCAAATTCACTTTAATCACTGAGTTTGCTCCCTGATCATCCTTGCGCCGTATCTGGATATTGGATTTGCTTGCCTCGTCTGTGAGGCCACCCGCTCTTGCAATTGCTGCGAGAAGAGTTACCGGTAACGTTGTTGTCATTTCGATTGCACCAGGTGAACGGACTGCTCCCAAAACATATACGATGACTTTAGTTTCTAGCGGGACATTAATAACATCTCCAGGCCTTACTTGAATATTGAACTCCTCGTTACCGCTGTTCATCAATTTATCAAGATCAATTTCAATTTTTGGAGCTCCAGAGCGGAAAACAAAACAGATTTTGCCGGCCTGTGGAGCTAATCCGCCGGCATCGGAAAGCAACTGTAACAGTGTTCTATTACTCAGGATGTAATAAGCTCCCGGATTCTTGACTGCACCCAGAATTGAAACCTGTTTGCTCTTATATTCTTTAATATTGATCGATACGCTTGCGTTGTTTACATATTTCGTTTCTAAAGCAGCTGCAACTTTTTTCTCCGCTTCCTTTTTTGTTAGCCCTCCAACTTCAACACTTCCAACCAATGGCATCGTTACTGTACCGTCACCCGATACGCGTGATGTGACATTGAACTGCGGAAGTTCAAAAACTGTGATTTCTAGCAGATCTTCTGATCCAATGTGAATATCAATTTCCGAAGGAGTTGAATTGGATGTAGTTTCTGAAGGTTCTGCTTTTGGCTCAGTATTTTCAGTTTCTTCGCCAGCAAAAACTATGACTGAAATGAGTAATATTGCGGCCGCTAAAAATTTCATAAAAATAACACAACTACAGATTGAATCATCTGTCTCAGACGTACACGCAGGAAATGCACGAGGTTCGGCCTTCTCTTATTGAGGGCGATTTTTCTGCCGGAACGTTTTGTGGAAATGACTTTGCCAAGGATTTGATACGGCATTATCGGTGCATCGAATGTATTCGAAGCATCTCCGCGCAGAAGCAGATGGCCATGACTTGATTGTTCAAGGTAAACGACGCGGTGGGCCACAACTCCAGTTTGATTTCGGTAGAGAATAATATCACCGGGTTTTATTTCCGGTGCCGCAATCGGTTCTACTGTAATCATCTCCCCATCTCTTATCGTAGGATACATACTTTTTCCATTTGCATGGAATTCTATACCGTACCCTGATTTCAGCAGATCAGCGCTAATATTTAAAAACAGTTTCGACATACTCGATGGCACTTCTTGATGGATTCATGAATTCAATAATTTCATCATTGTGCACGAACCGCAGTTCGAAAGATGGAACTTCCTTCACAGTTTCTTCATAGAATGAAAGCATAAAGTCCACCGCGGAGGTATTGTAAAAAAGCGGAAAGCTGCATGCAAAGAGACGAGCCACTGCATCGGACTTTTTTAACGGCAGAATTTCGTTTTTCGGATTCTGCTTCAAAAAGAAGATCTTCTTCAATTCAGCTTCTTCTGGTGCTGCATATTTTGACTCGCCATGCCACGGAGTTCCATGCATCCAGATCTTTCCATTGTTTTTTCGAAGAATGATCCGGTCATCACTGAGAATTTTGACCTGCGGCTGCTTTTGCATCAACCCCGCCATCGTTGTTTTTCCTGCACCAGATTGGCCTACGAAAAGAACTCCATTTCCGAATGAATCAATCAATCCACACGCATGGACTTCAACTCCCAATCCTTGAGACAACAAATGCAAAATTAGCAATTCATCCAACGGATATTCCAGTGGGTCTGAATTTTGATCCAAGCGGTCCGTCCTTCGTTGCATTGATATATGACCACACGTGAAATCCCGGTTAAAGGAAGCAAGCTTGTAAGGTTGCGAACCGAGTAGCGGTGATATGAAACTGAAATGGTATTGATCCTCTTGAAAATAAAGCTTCCAAAGAGCTCCGGAATCAAAAAGCGGTTCGCCTGATATATCTGTTAACGAGTCTTTAACGTCTGCAAAAACGATGGAATCAGGAGTCTTTTCATTCACAATAAAATCGTGCCGCGCCTGTATCGCTCCCTGTATGAGCTTCGGATCTGACGACTACGACGCGCACACAAATATCTGCAATCGAAAAATGACATTCTTGATTCGGATTTTTGTGTTCTTGCATCACATTACCAACCAACAGCGCTGCATGCTTACTCGATTCATCCATATTGATTTAAGACTAAGAGGGGTCAATTGATTTAACCGTCTGCAACTCAAGTTCCATGTACCACGCCGGAAAGATCCAGCAGTATCTCTTTTCCCAGAAATCGGGATAGATTTTTACAACTCGCTCGATAAGACTGTTGAATAAACTGTGCTCGAAATAGATTTGTAGCCTGGTTTTTTGAAAACGCGCGGACGAATAAAAATTCATTTTCGAATATTCAGAATGGCCGTTATCCAGGAAATAATCAAAAGAATGAATGCCGAAGAAGTGTTTATGAGTTGGATCCGTGTAGGCATTACGCGAAGAGAAGTGCGGAGTTGTCAATACAATTTTGCCGCCATGGGAAGAGATACGATGGATTTCCTGCATGGAAAGCACAATATCATTCAGGTGTTCGAGAATATCGAAGCAATAGACTTCCTCGAACCGGTTATCCTCGAACGGCCAAGGGTATTCATTCAAATCGTGGATCACATCGGCCCGGCTGTTCGGGACAATATCCAGGTTAACAGCATCCACGATCTGTCGCTGCATTCCACTCCCCAGATTTAATCGTTTGGCCGATGTCATTGATTCTTAACGTATGAAATATCTTTTTTCATAGGAAATTGCTTTCCTAAGAGGCACCCTTGCATACATTACGAACCAATAGCGCTGCAGGCTGACGGTATATCACAGGTTGATGACCCAGGACCTGCTGAGGCTCCGGTTTTACAATTACCGAGCACAGCCTCTTCGGGCCTTAGTTCTACTTTTTTAATCTCCGGCTTAACATATGGTTTTTTCTCTTCAGCAGTTTTCTCTGACATATTTTCCCCCAAACACTTCTAAGGATGATGCACGGACGCTAATCCACAGGAGGAACATCCTCCTGTTGAACAACCTGTTGATGGATTTTGATCCAAAATGTTCAAGTTTGGCTGATCCAATTTCATTTTTCTATCAACTGGATTTTTCTTTAATTCATCTATGGAGCCCATTAGATCCGAGTAGCCTTTTCCACCTGGACAATATTCACAGTCGCCGTGCGGCTTAATTGGAAAATCGAACGTATGAGCTCTCAAATGTGGCAACGTGACACAGGAAATCTACAGGTTTTTCCGGATCCTTGTTTTCAAGTTCGCCATTCGCAGGACACATTCCACACATGGATTTGATTTCGCATTTGACGCACTTGTTGAGTATGGTGATCTTTTTTCCACGACGTACTTGAAATAAGAATCCTTCCCAACCTTCTTTAAAACTTCCTTTACGTAGATCATATTGATCGACTTGCGATAAGACACAAATGCTGAGCATTCCATATGGATCGATTGCAAAGGAATTGATACCGCCGCCGCAATGGTATAACTCCTCACTGTGTTCTTCTTTGTGAACGGGCACATTAAATCGTTGACCGAATTTTTGCCATTCCGACATTCTGTCAGAATCATGCAAGTCAAGTTCTACAACTTCATACGGTTTTAATCGAACGTTGAGTGGGCTTTGAGAACAATCGATACGCGGATTAATCATTGCATCAAACTTGAATTCTAGCCCGAGCTCTTCTTCAACAAAATGCTTCATATCACCGATTTCGTGTTTGTTAATGCTAACGCCGACCGTTTTTAGTTTTAATGGCAAACCTCTTTCCTTGAGCAGTTGAATTCCACGCATGCATTTATCGTAAGAGCCAGGAACCTGGGTCAGCTTTTCATAGGTTTCTCGAGTTCGGCCGTAAAGCGTAATCTCAATAGAAAACGGCGGCCATTCAGTGAGATAGTCTGCAATTTTTGGAGTAATTAGAGTGCCATTGGTGAAAAGAGTGATAAGAAAGCCCTTTCGTTTGGCGTATGTATAGATATCTAAGAACTCTCTTCTTGCAAAAATTTCCCCACCAGTGAAAAGCAACCAGAAACAGCCTGCCTGTGAGATCTCATCCAGAATTCTGCAATACTCATCAAAGGTTAGTTCGCCAAGCTGGGCAGCTCGGTCGCCCATTGGAAGATTGTTATAGCAGTGCGCGCAAGCGAGGGGACAGCGTCTGCTGACTTCGATCGTTCCGGTAATCGGAATTCTGTGCGCTACAACCCGTTGGTGTAAATCAAGACTGAAGTCACCATAACGTTCTTGTTGCAAAGTCATTTCTCCTTAGCTTGTGTGACGTGAATCAGGCCTGCGTTCTCAAGCATACTCAAGAAAACAGAAGTATCCTGTTGTGCTTCATCAACACTGACCTGGTATGTGGTGACTACGGATTCAACAATTTTGTGAAGTGGTGTGTGACCATCGATCATTTCCCAGATTAAGGACCCCACTTCATTTAAAGTGTAAATAGATCCGAGATTTCCGATGCGGTCTTTAATGGGTACGAGGATTGTTTCGCCGGCTATAGACCGGTCGACAACGTTTTCATCCCTGGTGTAACACGTCAAAAAAAACTATCTCCCTTCTTAAGAAAAGCACAGCAGTAGTATATATGATATTGCGTTTAAAGCTGAGACTAAAGTGCACTAAGGCGAAATACGTGTTAGAGGATCGCCGAATAAAATCCATGTGCGGCGAACATCGCTATCAGATGGATTTTGTTTTGCGCGGTAGATCGTTTCACCCAGAGTCAAAGATTCATTTTCGTTGAAAAGCGACTGCAGCATTGTCCGGCCCAGGGTAGTCTGGTGGTTTGTTTCGGTAAAACCAGAGGAAGCCCAAACAGCAACAGCTCCGCCGTTTGCGTTACGTAAAAAAGCTTCGGCCAAACTGTTTGTGAATACATCGTGAAAATAACCATTCAAACAATTGAGTGCTACAACGAAAGGCAATCGTAAGCCATTTGAAAAAGCTTCTGCATCCGTAGGATGTCAACAAATCTTCCTCAGCCCAAACTTCCACTGAGCCATGGCCAAGGTAATGAACGAGAAGCTTTCCATTTTCGATTCCGTTTAAAATTTGACTGCGTGCTGTTGACGGATCGGATTGTCCCAGGAAGATATTGGTAATCGATAGATTTTCAGGAATCGTAGATTCCAACTCAGTGGATGCACTTTCAAAATCTACGAGGTCATTGTTGTCAGCAACCATCAAGACTTCATCACTCCACGAACCTCCAGCCGGCGTTTGCTCATACTGGATAATTTTGTTGATCATCGATGATGCTTCCTGCAAAGAACGGCTCGGGATTCTTCCGATTGCCATTTCGGGGCGTGAATCATTGTCGAAATCTACAAACCAGTCGTCCGATGCAGTCTCGCCTGTACTTGTGGCAGCTGTGCCGGTAGGAACAAAATCGAAATCGCCAAGTCCTAAATAATTCCTGGGATCGAAACTAGCATCTCCCGCAAACAAAACAGTATGCGGCGGCGTAGACCATTTTGTAATTGCCGTATTCAAAAAGCTTTTTATGGCCAACGGATCGGAAATACCGTAACTGAACTCGTCATAGATATCTTCTACATCTATAAGGACAACCGAAGTTCCTTGAGATTGTCTGAATTGCTGCAGTGGAGTGACTGCTCCAATGAAGTCGCTATGAGTCAGATGTAAGGCATCAGCCGTTATTTTCATTGTCATGCCACGATGAAGGCAAATTCATTTTGAGTCCGGATACAGATGCAATTTTGTTTTCGGAGAGAGCTAATAATGTGTGTTCTCCACCTTTCTTTAATGATGAAACGATTGTGAATGTTGAACCTTCAGAAACTACTGTGCCTGAGATTTCGCGCACCGCGTTCGGTTTGGTAATGTCGAGAAGGCGGATTTGCGGTCCGCTGAATCCCGCAATTCTGATTTCACGATTGCCTGGTGTTGTGAAAATCAAAAAGTCGTCATCGGCTTCATAAGTGTGCAAGTAAGTGATGCGTATCGATTCAACAAGAGACACATCTTGAGCGCTCTGCGCCATTAAAGTTACAGTATTCTGTCCTTCAACCAGCCATGAGTGAGGAATTGGAATCTGTTGCTTCATCAGCTCTTGACCGTCAAACACGATTGGAGCAAGAGCATTGTTATTGATCGAGACAGCAACTGTATGATCGGGTTCTGATTCCGGCAACTCGAGTAACGCCTTGAAGCGAGACTTCCAGAAGTGCATCAGAAGTTGCGGAAACGTCCAGATTGGGAAGCTGCAATGTTTGATCGACCGCAGTTGTATTGACTAATGCTCCGAAGAAATTTTCGGTATCGCCATTTGTCAGTGCTGCAAAATAAATCGTTCGATCTTTACGTTCCACTGTTAGTGGGAAACTTGTCTCACCGGGTGGATGCGTTCCTGAACCAGATGAAATCTTAATCCGTTTTCCTTTGTTGGATGCTGGAAGCAGCCAATAAATCTGTTCATCTGTATAGGCAGTATCGAGACCTGTGCCGTAAAATTCCACAGTGTCTTGCGGATCGAAACTTCCATCAGTTTGACCCGTAACAAGAATCGCGTGTTGTTTTCCATTTAGATAAAGTTGAAAATTACGTGGATCGATTCCAGGATCAAGACCTGCAGAGATGAGTTGTGGCTGCGAAATGCGGTACCATCCATCCTCTTTCACTGATATTTTGATTGCATTGCTTGCCGCGAGCTGCTGCTGTTTTTTGAGACTCTTTGAGGAGCCTGATTTAAGTCCAGGGATCGATTTCTTGAAAGCCGGCTGATTCGTATTCGCGATCTGGTTTAACAGCGGGACATTCTGAGAACCTGGAAGCGACTCAACCGATTCTGGAAAAATCGGACCATATCGCGTCAGTTCACCATTTAGATCCATATCTTCCAACCAGTACTTCACGTTTGAAGTATTGGCTGGCAACAAATCTTTCCAGGAATAAGACCATCCAGCTTGAACGGGTTTGGATGCGCCGGTAGTCATTGCAGTTCCGGCAATGATGGAAGGATTCAACTTTGTCTGATGTCCATTGATTTCGCGATAAATTGAAAAGCCTAAATTATCAACTTCATATCCTGTACGCCAACGAAGTTGAACCTGAGAACCTTTTTGAAATGCTTGAAAAGATTTGAGGCTGACTTTTGTGGGAGCCAGTGGAGCAAGAACCAGATAAAGAATCTCTGTAGGTACATTATCATTTGTAGTCCAATTGAGTGTGAATCCATTCGTAGTTCAACGACGTCAGATCGGCTTCGGCATCAATGAAGGAATACTATTGTCGTCCTTCACAAAGACTTTGCTTGTTTTATCGATTGAATTTACACTTGTTGTTGACAAGAAGCCGTATCCTGAAATGAAGAACTTCCTTCTGTCGTTCCATCCGATCCTCCAATTCCGTACCGTGCGTGCAAAGCAACCGTAGCTTGTGCCGTATCCATAAAACTGGAAAAGAGCACAGAACGAATGTAGGGGTAAATCCAATGCCAGTAACTGTCGGATGTCGGAAGGGTAGATGTCGTTTTGTTAAAACTACCTGTATGTGAGTTCACCCCTTTCAAAGCAAGCGAAAACGCTCTGCCTGGACTATCGTTGGCTATACTGAAGTTCATCGTAAAACCATCGGCATTCATCGAAGTAAATGTCGCTTCCTTTACAATCCCAACGTTAAAGTTATCGTCATGGAAGTGAAACAAGCAGCTGTACTTTGATTGCGCCGAAACCGAGTTCCCGGCCATTATCTAAAACCGGGATTTCGCTTGACCAAACAGCCCCTTGGCTGTCCATGACCGCTGTTCCGATTACCGCATTTGCTGAGACCGTTCCTGGACCACTAATGTATCCGCTGCCGACATGAGAATGGATTACCACACTCGGCTGAAATCCAACCGCTGTAACTGAAAAATTTCCAGGATCTGTTGGCATATTCCAACCAACGACCTTGGCTGATACCTCTGGACCTCCGATTGCGACAAAATGAATGATGTATGGCTGGTTATTGTTCGTGGTCCACGTCAGAGTAAAAGTAGTTGTATTCCAGGATACGAATAGTGCCTCCGCAATAAGTTGCTCGTCCCATTCAGCAATTGTGATGGCGGCAATAGCTATTCGACGGCTCGCATTCGTTCTTAACTCATTATCTTGACTGGCAGCAGATGAGCAGCGGCTGGTTGTTCCATCGGTAACGCCAAATGAGTAGTGAAAGTCGTCGCCAAATGATTCGTTATTTCGTCCTGTAGTCCAAAAAATAATCGCTTTCGGAGTTTCTCCAAGTCCATGCGAGACGACTTGCGCGCCATTTGATGTCGATTTGATGAATGATCCCTTTTTGATGATTCCAGCTTCGGCAGCGAAGGGGAGCACAACAGCCGCCAACAAAAGGAAATTGCGAATCAATGATTGGAAAGATTTATTTGGGTCTGCCCCAGTGGAAAGTAATTCCTAACTCCAAAAATCTGATTGAAATGATACCTTCAACTTTTTATGGCTGTCAAACAATATATATGATATTGCGTTGCAAAACTGAGACTAAAGTGCACTAAGGCGAAATACGTGTGAGAGGATCGCCGAATAAAATCCATGTGCGGCGAACATCGCTATCAGATGGATTTTGTTTTGCGCGGTAGATCGTTTCACCCAGAGTTAAAGATTCATTTTCGTTGAAAAGCGACTGCAGCATTGTCCGGCCCAGGGTAGTCTGTTGGTTTGTTTCGGTAAAGCCAGAGGAAGCCCAAACAGCAACAGCTCCGCCGTTTGCGTTACGTAAAAAAGCTTCAGCCAAACTGTTTGTGAATACATCGTGAAAATAACCATTCAAACAATTGAGTGCTACAACGAAAGGCAATCGTAAGCCATTTGAAAATGCCTCTGCATCCGTAGATGTCAACAGATCTTCCTCAGCCCAAACTTCCACTGAGCCATGGCCAAGGTAATGAACGAGAAGCTTTCCATTTTCGATTCCGTTTAAAATTTGACTGCGTGCTGTTGACGGATCGGATTGTCCCAGGAAGATATTGGTAATCGAAAGATTTTCAGGAATCGTAGATTCCAACTCAGTGGAGGCGCTTTCAAAATCTACGAGGTCATTGTTGTCAGCAACCATCAAAACTTCATCACTCCACGAACCTCCAGCCGGCGTTTGCTCATACTGGATAATTTTGTTGATCATCGATGATGCTTCCTGCAAAGAACGGCTCGGGATTCTTCCGATCGCCATTTCGGGGCGTGAATCATTATCGAAATCTACAAACCAGTCGTCCGATGCAGTCTCGCCTGTACTTGTGGCAGCTGTGCCGGTAGGAACAAAATCGAAATCGCCAAGTCCTAAATAATTCCTGGGATCGAAACTAGCATCTCCTGCAAACAAAACAGTATGCGGCGGCGTAGACCATTTTGTACTTGCCGTATTCAAAAAGCTTTTTATGGCCAACGGATCGGAAATACCGTAACTGAACTCGTCATAGATATCTTCTACATCTATAAGGACAACCGAAGTTCCTTGAGATTGTCTGAATTGCTGAAGTGAAGTGACTGCTGCAATAAAGTCGCTGTGAGTCAGATGTAAGGCATCAGCGTTGTTTCCGTTATCATGCCACGTTGATGGCAAATTCATTTTGAGTCCGGATGCAGATGCAATTTTGTTTTCGGAAAGAGCTAATAATGTGTGCTCTCCACCTTTCTTTAATGATGAAACGATTGTGAATGTTGAACCTTCAGAAACGACTGTGCCTGAGATTTCGCGCACCGCGTTCGGTTTGGTAATGTCGAAAAGGCGGATTTGCGGTCCAGCTGAATCCAGCAATTCGGACTTCATGATTACCTGGTGTTGTGAAAATCAAAAAGTCGTCATCGGCTTCATATGTGTGCGAGTAAGTGATGCGTATCGATTCAACAAGAGACACATCTTGAGCGCTCTGCGCCATTAAAGTTACAGTATTCTGTCCTTCAACCAGCCATGAGTGAGGAATTGGAATCTGTTGCTTCATAAGCTCTTGACCGTCAAACACGATTGGATGCTAAGGGCATTGTTATTGATCGAGACAGCAACTGTATGATCGGGTTCTGATTCCGGCAACTCAGTAACGCCTTGAAGCGAGACTTCCAGAAGTGCATCAGAAGTTGCGGAAACGTCTAGATTGGGAAGCTGCAATGTTTGATCGACCGCAGTTGTATTGACTAATGCTCCGAAGAAATTTTCAGTATCGCCATTTGTCAGTGCTGCAAAATAAATCGTTCGATCTTTACGTTCCACTGTTAGTGGGAAACTTGTCTCACCGGGTGGATGCGTTCCTGAGCCAGATGAAATCTTAATCCGTTTTCCTTTGTTGGATGCTGGAAGCAACCAGTAAATCTGTTCATCTGTATAGGCAGTATCGAGACCTGTGCCGTAAAATTCCACAGTGTCTTGCGGATCGAAACTTCCATCAGTTTGACCCGTAACAAGAATCGCGTGTTGTTTTCCATTTAGATAAAGTTGAAAATTACGTGGATCGATTCCAGGATCAAGACCTGCAGAGATGAGTTGTGGCTGCGAAATGCGGTACCATCCATTCTCTTTCACTGATATTTTGATTGCATTGCTTGCCGCGAGCTGCTGCTGTTTTTTGAGACTCTTTGAGGAGCCTGATTTAAGTCCAGGGATCGATTTCTTCAAAGCCGGCTGATTCGTATTCGCGATCTGGTTTAACAGCGGGACATTCTGAGAACCTGGAAGCGACTCAACTGATTCTGGAAAAATCGGACCATACCGCGTCAGTTCACCATTTAGATCCATATCCTCCAACCAGTACTTCACGTTTGAAGTATTGGCTGGCAACAAATCTTTCCAGGAATAAGACCATCCAGCTTGAACGGGTTTGGATGCGCCGGTAGTCATTGCAGTTCCGGCAATGATAGAAGGATTCAGCTTTGTCTGATGTCCATTGATTTCGCGATAAATTGAAAAGCCTAAATTATCAACTTCATATCCTGTACGCCAACGAAGTTGAACCTGAGAACCTTTTTGAAATGCTTGAAAAGATTTGAGGCTGACCTTTGTCGGAGCCAGTGGAGCAAGAACTAAATAAAGAATTTGCGTAGCAACATTATCATTTGTAGTCCAGTTCAGTGTAAAACCATTCACATTGAAAGATGTAAAGTCTGCTTCTGCATTAATTGAAGGCGTATTGTTGTTTACCTTCATGAAGACTTTGCTTGTCTTGTCGATTGAATCAATGCTGGTAGTATCCCACCCCGTTCGTATCCTGAAATGTCGAACTTCCTTCTGAGGTGCCATCCGATCCGCCAATTCCATAGCGTCCTTCAGCAACTGGTGAACCCTGTGCCGTATCCATAAAACTGGAAAACATAACGAAGGTGGGAGTAAATCCGACACCTGTGATCGATTGCGATGCTGGCGCTGCAGCTGTCGATTTATTAAAAGCACCTGTCTGCGAGTTCAGACCCCTCAAGGCAAGCGAAAACGCTCTGGCTGCATTATCGTTGGCCACACTGAAGTTCATCGTAAATCCATTCGCATCCATTGAGGCCAAAGTTGCCTGCTTCGTGACACCAAGTCCGTTATTAATTGCAGTAAAGCAAGCAGCTGTACTTTGATTTCGCTGAGTATCACTGGTTCCAACATTATCCACAATAAGGATTTCGCTTGACCATATGTCTCCCTGAGAATCCATGACCCCAGTTGCGATTGCGGCATTTGTTGCGCTTGAGCCAACAGCGCCTGTGTATCCGCTTCCAACATGTGAATGGATTACTAAACTCGGCCGGAATCCAACACCTGTTACTGAAAAATTTCCAGGATCTGTTGGCATCGTCCAACCAACAACACTGGCTGAAACGTCGGATCCTCCGATCGCCGAAAAATGGATGACGTAAGCTTGATTGTTATTGGTGGTCCAGTTCAACGTAACATTCGTGGCATTCCATGAAACAAATGATGCTTCAGCAATGACGGTTTCTCCCCATTCCACAATTGTAATAGGAGTCGTGGAAATACGACGGCTCCCATTCGTAGTTCCCGCATTATCCAGGCTAGCAGCGGAAGAGCAGCGGCTATTTGTTCCATCGGTAGCGCCGAATGAATAGTGAAAGCTGGTACCAAATGATTCGTTGTTCCGTCCTGTGGTCCAAAAAATGATCGCTTTCGGAGTGACTCCAAGTCCATGAGCAATGACCTGGTTGCCGGTTGCTGTAGATTTGGCGAATGATCCTTTCCTGATGATCCCATCTGCAGAAGCTAAGGGAACAATTGACAAAACAAACGCCAACAAAAGAAAGTTACGAATGAAAATTTTCCTAGAGTCTAGGAAAGATCGATTTGAGTTTCCCCAGTGAAAAATAACCCCTATCCCCCAAAATTTAATTGAAATAATACCGTCAACTTTTTGCGGCTGTCAAACAACATGTCCCATTATGGTGTTGATGGGCTCGCAGGCGGATCATCTGAGATGATAATCGCAGAGATTACACCAATACCGCCAGCACCAGCCGCTACTATTAGTGCCCAAGCTGGAATAACTTTTGAACATATCTGACAATTTTGTAACTGAACTAAAGCGCTTTTGCTTGCCAGTGCTGTACAAATCGACACAACAACATCCTTCTCCGCGTTTTTCTCAACTTTCACCTTTTCCGCAAGTAAATGGTCCTGACCATTCCATGAAACTGATAATGAATAAGATCCCTCTTGAATCTTTTTAAAACTATAACATCCGTCTCCGTCGGTCTTTGTCTGATGTGCTTCACCAGTATCCAAATTCACGATACGAACGGCTGCACCTTTCAGTGTTTGAGATTGAGGTTCGTCATAAACTTTTCCCGCGATGTACGCGTCTTTTTTGTCGGCGGCTGATAATGGAAATGCCTGGAAAAGGAGATTTAGAAAGAAGATAGAAATAGTGATCAGTTTCACAAGAGTCCCCGACCTCATGCATAAAGTGTAACATAATGAAGGTCGACGAGGATGAATTTTTTTTTGACTCAAGCACTATGAATATAATATGATGCTTAATTAATATGGAGGACAGGGGACTCGCGCCTCCTGATCGGCAAAATGAGTTTGAAGATCAGGAGCTTAATCTACGGGAATATCTACTTGTTCTCGTAAAACGGCGATGGATGATTTTCATTGTCCTCGCTCTCGTCGTTACGGGAGTAACGATCTACAGTTTTCGGCAAACTCCCCTTTACAGAAGTACTGCTTCTTTATATATCGATAGATCTGGTTACGCCTTTGTACCGGACGTCATTTCTGAAGCCTATAACTGGCAGCAATACGAATCCTTTTTCAATACTCAGTACAAATTATTAAAAAGTAAAAGCCTGGCAAGAAGAGTCATTGATAGGCTTCATCTGACTTCAATTGATCTCGCACCTCCTGCCAAAAAAGCAAATGCTAAGACGACCCTCGTAGGAGAAAAGCGGGAAGAAGAGATCAAACATCTCACCGGCCAGCTGCTCGGAATGGTTGAAATTGCTCCTGTCAAAGGTACAAACCTTTGTGAAATTATTTTTACCACACCAGACGCAAAACTTTCGATGACACTGGCAAATGCATGGGCCGAAGAATATGTCGAGTATTCGCTCGCTTCCCAATATGAGTATACGCAGAAGGCTGAAGAGTTACTGTCAGAACAGGTAAAGACTATACAAGGAGAAATTGCGGAAAAGGAAAAAAGCCTACAGAACTACAGCCTGGAAAAAGAAGTAGTCAAGTTGGATCAGGATCGTTCGATGAGTTCGAAGACACTTGAAGATTTAAATAATGCAATGTCGGTTGCCACACAGGAACGGATTTCCAAAGAGGTTCATTATAAGGATTTGCAGTTTAGAAGTATGGATGCTATGCCTGATGTTACAACGAGTCATATTGTTCAACAGTTAAAAACTGAACATGCATCGCTGGAGCAGCAGTACACAGAAAAGTCCAGAACTTATAAACCTGATTATCCAGAAATGGTAAGACTTAAATCACAACTGGATCAGTTGGAAAAAAGGCTTGATCAGGAAACCACTGAAATTTACAAAAAAGTTTTAGCGACTGCACATTCTCAGTATCAAGAAGCATTGCAGAATGAGAATGCTCTTAAGAATCAGATGCAGAATTTCAAACGAGAATCAGCGGAAACGTACCGAAAGGAATTCAGTTACGGGCGGCTGGCATCTGAAATTGATGGTAAAAAGCAACTGCTGGAATCTCTACTGAAGAGACAAAATGAAACGGATGTCTCTGCACAGCTGACAGAAAAGAAGGCGACTACAATTCGGGTTGTAGATCGGGCCGAAATGCCCTCTGGAATTTTTGAACCAAATATCAAGCGTAACTTGCTGTATTCAGTTCTTATTGGGTTTGTTGTTGCAGTCAGTTTGTCATTTCTATTGGAATATTTTGATCGAACCATCAAAACCGCTGATGATGTGGATCGCTATGTCCATGTTCCTTTTTTAGGAGTCGTTCCTCGTTATGTTTTTGGTGAAGAGGAAGAAAACAACGGATCTATAAAGCCCGTTATAAAACGTTTGGGTTCCTCTCGTCAGTCTCCTGCTGATTTGATGTCACTTCATGATCCGGATTCCATGGTTACCGAAGCCTTCAGAACTGTTCGCACATCATTGTTGCTTTCATTCCCTGGTGCACCGCCTCACGATATTTTGATCACAAGCAGCCGTCCTGGTGAGGGGAAGACTTTTATTGCATGCAACCTGGCTATTTCACTGGCCCAAATGCAGAAGCGGGTAGCGTTGATCGATGCAGATATGCGTAATCCACGCATTCATGCAATTTGGAATGTGCCCAACGATATTGGTCTTAGCGGTTATCTTACAAGTGATGCTCCACTTGAAGATGTTTTGCGTCCAACGAATGTTCAGGGGCTATCGTTAATTACGAGTGGAAGAAAAACTCCACGGCCAGCTGAATTACTGTCTTCCAGCAGGATGGAGCACTTGATTGAAGGTCTTCGTGAGAATTTTGATCACGTAATTCTAGACACTCCTCCTCTGATGCCTGTGGCTGATTCGTTTATTCTGGCAGCGAAGTGCAGTTGCGTAGTCATGGTGATCCGCGGCGGTGAAACTCCACGCGAGGTTGTCCAAATGGCGCATAGAAAACTTGTAAAGTCTGACGCCGTTTTAGCGGGAGCAGTGCTCAATAGTATTGATCTGAGTGATCCTTATTATTACTACAGTTACTTTTCAAATTATCCTTACACCTATGCAAAAGAAGAGAATCAGACCGAAGCGGCATTGCCTCCTCCACCTACGCGAACTTAGTCTTTCAATTTACGGGCTCGAGTTGTAATAAAGATTCAGTCGCACGTTGATTTTCTGGATCGCGTTTGAGCGCTTGTCCATATAACTCCCGCGCAGATGTGTAATCTCCCAGATTTCGATAAGCATCGGCTGCCAGAATGTACGCTTCGATATTTTCAGGCGAGAGACTACTCAATTCGCGGTATGATTCTGCGGCTCTTTGATAATCATGAATCGTATTAAAAACCTTGCCTAACTCGAAATACAATTCCACTGATTTTCCTGATTTTTGTAATCCATCTTCAAGGATTGCAATTGCCATCAGCGGGTTATTTCTGGCCAGACTGCATCGTGATAAGCCCAGATAGCCGATCTGAGTGCCTTGAGCGGACAAGACCAATTCATTGTAAATAGTTTCCGCTTCACTGATTCGTGACTGATTCAAATAATGCTGTGCCAGTCGATCTTTGTATTCCAGCCGGTCAGGTGCCAATTGCACTGCCTTTTTCAAATAGTAAAGCGTTACTTGTTCGGATTCATTTTGTGAAAAGTTCGCCATCTGCTCATAGGCAGGGGCATATTGAGGATGGTCGTTTAATACCTTCAATAAGTTCTTTTTTGTTTCTCCTTTGGTTTTCACAGGTGCGAGCCGATTCACTGTATTCAAGGCATATTCGGCGGCTTTTTCACGTTCTCCGGCTTGTAGATAAAATCTCTCCAACTCAGCCGATCGTTTTTCGAACTCGCGCCAATTTTCTTGTTGCCATGCTATATCCGCCAGAAGTTGAAATGCGTTCACCCTGGTCTCATTCGATTGGAGTGCAAGGGATGCTTGTTTCTCAGCGATTTGAATCCGTCCCGCTCGCAGAGCAATCTCCGCTGTAGCGATTCGTTGCTCCGGCTTTAAATGCATTTCCTGCAGGCCATCCAAAATATTTTCCAGTTCTTGCTTTCCTGCATTTCCTTTTGCTGAAAGATAAAAAGCAAACTGTAGCTGCGTATCGGCGCGATTGGGAGTAATTTGTGACAGAGTTTCGAATCCACTTCCTTTCTGTACCAGGAGTTCATAAAGTTCCTGCGCTGAATGTGGTTGCAGTTCAATTGCCTTTCTAAAATGGGGCAACGCATTTTTCAATTGATCGATGGACAGAAGATAAGCTGCTGCAAACCGATGCATCTTCCAGCTAGTCGGATTTCTCTTTAACCTTCTTCTAAAAGTGCGGCAACATCTTCTTTGCAACATCGTCGCGAGACAAGGTAGTAGGCATAGGAAGACGGAATTCTATAATCCGCTGGAGCTTTTCTTAGAGCCATCTTGTATAACTCGCTTACGAGGTCAGGGTTGTGAGAGTAAAACTGCAATCTTTCTGCTACTTCACGATAGTAGGTTCCAGTATGTCCAGCCGGAGTTTTAAGTTCGCGTTCTGCCAATGAGTTGGATACAGGTTTGCCTTTCATGCCTTCGATAAAGTCACTGTTACGAAAAACAACCAGGCATGCAAGAACGTAAAAAAGGAATACGATTGCAGAACCGCTAGTTAAAACCGCGGATCGATGTCTAGTTAAAAATGTGATTTCTTTCGGCATAATAGTTTCCGAAAAATAAAGCCGTGATGATCGTTCCAGCGAGCGCAACAGCAGGAATTTGAAAACTGAAATCAGTCAAACTATGCAATCCCAATGACAGGATTGAACAGAAACATCCGATTTGTATAACAACAATCCGGTTTAGCCGTTGAGAAGTCACTTCGCGGACACGACGAAATAAAAGACTAAAAAATGCAAGAATCAGAAAAAGCATAAAGATCCCGGTTTCTGAAAGGAATTGAAGATAGTCATTGTGTGCTTCATTAAATGAAAGGTGAGTTGGAAAGGTCCGGTACATTGGAAAAACCTCTTTAAAGGTTCCTGCCCCAGTTCCTAAAACAGGAAAATGGAGAAAAATGTCGATCGTATTCTTCCAAAGAGAGAGTCGAGCTCCTTTGTCTGAAAATTCATCGGAGATTCTTAAGAAGCGTTCGAGAAGTGGATCCAAACCAATCCAGACCGAAAGAGCTACGGCGCAGGCAGCCGTCATAATTAAGTAAGCTTTGCGGCTCAGCTGATTGTTTGTCAGATAATAGAGAAAAAAGAAAATGATAGATGACAGAATCGCAAATGTAATTCCACTGCGCGAAAGCGAAAAAACAAGCGCTACTGCTACGAGTGAAATCAAAAACAAAAGCAGCAATATCTTACTTCCCTCCGTTTCAAGCGCATGAGCGATTCGTACAAGAATTTTCCCTCTTAAAGCCTTTATCTGGTTTATCCTTCCAACAACAAGCGCCAATAACAGAGGAAGAGACAATTCCAGATACGCTGCATAATGATTCCGGTTGATAAACGTTCCCGTGGCGCAATCCAGATTAAATTTTTTGTCGTACGAGAAGATCTGCTGATTTCCGCTAAGAAATTCATAAAGACCGTAAATACCTTGAAAAATAGCTGAAACAAAAAATGCAAGAAAGATGATTTGGAAATGGATTCTGGTCCTGATGGTATTTACGACAACAAGATAAATCATGAAATAAGAAGCGTATTCGAGAAATTTTGAAAAAGTGATAAATGGATTCAAAGAAACTGGATGGGAGTGGTTAGAGATTCCTGCCAATTTTGCAGCGCTGCGATAAAGTTCTGCTGTAGCGGGAAAGATTGTAGTGTGCACAAGTTCGGGAAGAGGAATCAATTGCAACAAAACTAAAACGAAGAACAGAATTCCGATTTTTTCAAATCCAGTGTTCCTGACCGGGTAACCTAAAAGAGAGAAATAACGAGAGTTTCGAGTCACAGACTGATCGTTTTCAATCACCACATTTGAAGCAACGTTCTTTCGCGGCCATTTTCCGAAAGTCACAATTTGAAGGGCCTGGAACAACGCGGGGTGCCGGTGAAAGAAATGTGATTCCTCTCGAGCTTTCTTTTCTGCAGCATGAAGTTTCCGGAAGACAGCAAGTTGATCCTTCTTGCCGCATAAAAAGAGTCTCACCAGCCAGAGCAGGCAGCAGCTTGCAGAAATAGTTTCAATAAGAAGTAGAGAAGAGTACTGAACGGAACCAAAGGGTAAAGGAGTATAAAGAATCAATATGATGAGCAAAGAAGTCGAAATCTTATCGAGAAGTTCACAACGGCCCCGATTGTAATATTCAGAAAGCGAAAAGGAATCCAGTCCCTCGTTGTGGATCATTCGTTTATGGGCGATTCGTTCATTAAAATCAGTATAACCTCAATCTGGCTGGTGAATGAATGATTTGATCGAACCACGAAGTATCACATGATCGCGATTGAAATCATAGCCCCCCGCGTAACCCGTTAGTAAAGCTCTGGAAAAGAATAAGACCGCTCGAGCTGGCGAAAGTCCAGTTACCTCTGAAGACGCTTACGCCCGCATTCCGCCGGCTAAATCATTAACATCGCACTTGACCCCCAGCTTACGCCGGGGCGAGTTCCGAATAAGAACGCGTGGAAATATTCAAAAGCGGAGCGAAAAATCGTAATTCGGAAATCGCTGTTCGTTAATCGTACTTCAATTTAATTATTTGGATTCTTGAAAAATATCTGTCACATCCATGCGGATCATGAGTGCGCTGCTGCCGCTCGGTTGTGATGTCGTATGTCCGATAATCCAGAGATTATTCGGCTTCTCCTTTTACGGCTCTTCCAAATTCGACACCATCACCGCCAAATCGTCCGGACCAAACTTGCTCGCCCTTTGAATCCAACACATACACAGTCATATCCCAACCAGAATCATCGTCAACAGATCCGGGCCGCTGTGTTTGTCCGGCGACAACAACAGCTTCATTCTCAAGGATCAATGCATTCGTAGCGCGATCATGAGTAGGACCTCCGAAATTTTTGTGATACGAAACGTTTCCATCGCTTCCGATTCTTAAAACGTAGGCCTGATGGTCTTTATTCTTTTCTGTTTCGCCATAACCGATGACAAGAAATGAATTGTTAGAAAATGCCTGGATGTGATACCCCACTTGAAAGCCAGACCCGGAAATTAAGTGCTTCCAGAGTTGGCGTCCGTTACCATCGATCCGAATCACAAACCCATCTGAAGTTTCTCGTTCTGTTCCTTCACCGCCAACAAAAATGAAGCCGCTATCCGGCATAGGTATGACATCGAGACCTTTCGTTGGTAGTGAAGAATTGTAAGTCCAGGAATTCATCTCATTTCCGTTTGGATCAATGCGCAAAACCCATGCTTCTATTTTCCCTTGAGTTTCTTTATGTCCGACTGCCATCCAACCATCAGAGATTTTTCGAATTCCAGTAAGCCGGTCTTCACCAGGTCCGCCATAAGTATGCTCCCAGATTAAATTTCCTTTAGAATCGATTCGCAGAATCCAGCCGTCCATCGCCTTCATATTCGCTTCACCGCCTGGCGATTTGAATCCTACACAGATGAAACCATCTCCATCTGGTAAAGCCGAAAAGATAAGATCCATTCCTGTTCCACCGAAAACCTTTGCGCCAGAGAACCTCACCTTTTTCACTTACATGCATGAGTAATCCATCAACTGATTTTCCTTTTACAGAAGTAGATCCGGAGATAATCGCTCCATTTGCCAACGGCAGCACATCGAAACCTATGTCGTTATGCCCTGGTTCTGCTTCAATTGCATGTGAAAAGAGAATAGAAGGATTTGAAAGCGGACCACCCTCTGACCAGGCCAATGCTGAACTATACAAAATAAAAAACAAACAAGCCGTGTAACGCATTGAATATCCTCCAATCAAAACTTAAGTTGATGTCTACGATAATCGATCCATTCAAACTGTTGATTCTTTTTGGAACGAAGAAGTGGATAGTGAGGCCGAATCAACACGAAATGGGTTTGGATAGCAATTTGTACCGCCGGCTTCCAGCCGGCTTTTAAAAAGGGAATAACCACGAAGGTCAACGAAGAAACACGAAGCTTATGCACTAAATATCAAATTTTTCGTGCTACTTCGTGGATTTCGTGGTTTAGAATTCTTAGGAGCCGGCAAGATGGCGTTACAAACCCCGAGTCACAAGTTGCAGTTTTTCTTGGAGTCGAGTGCGGTATTTCCTTGAGATATGTAGCTGCGTTCCATCTTGGAGGATGAGTCTGTATTCGCCATGCAGCAACCTGACAATCTCGCGCACAAAGTCTATATTGACGATCGTTGATCGATGAATCCTAAGAAATTGTTCCGGTAGCTGTTGTTCAATTGAAGATATTGAACGGCGGATTTTATAGTTCGAATCTTTTGAAAAAGCACGGACATAGTTTCTTTCTGCCTTCATCCATGCAATCTCTTTCAAGCTAACTACGATCCACTTATTTCCATGGTGAACGCTGATTCGATCGGATTGATTATTTTCAGAATCGGGCAATACCTTGGACAGCATCGATTTTATGTTGTTGATATTCCGGTTGGTCAACCGCTCCTTCGCGCGTGTTATTGCAACATGAAAACGCTCCGGATCAACAGGCTTCAACAAGTAATCAACGGCAGGAAGCTGAAAAGCATCAAAAGCATGTTCGCGATATGCGGTAATAAAAATCACGAGGGGCATTTGGGCAGGACCAATTTCTTGAATGATTGAAAATGCTCCCTTGCCGCGCAGCTGAATATCCAGAAAAATCAAATCCACTTTTTTTGATCGAATTTGCTCAACTGCCTGACTTGCGCTTTCAGCTTCACCAACGATCTGGAGCCCTGATTCGGTGGAGAGCAAATGCCGGATAAGATACCGAGCGGGCGCTTCGTCATCAACAATTAATACTCGAAGAGACTCTATCGGTTTTCGCATATTAAAGGCAGAAGAATTTTGACTTCAAATCCGTCAGGAACAAGCTGGTCTATTTTTAACTGCGCCTTATCTCCATACAGTTTTTCTAAACGTAATTTCAAATTCTTGAGCCCTATTCCTGAAGAATTGTTGGAAGAAGGAGCAGCCACGCCTGTGTCACGTACGCAAAGCTGCAAGCTCTGATCATGTTGTGTTGCAACAATCTTAATATTCGTGTCGGATTCGGAAAGCTCTACACGGTGTCGAATCGAATTCTCAACAAGAGGCTGCAAGATCATACAGGGGATGAATACGTTCGATAACTTTTGATCGATTTCGTATTCAACATTCAGTCGATCTTGAAAGCGGACTTTTTCAATCTCAATATACGTCTTTACTAATTGCAGTTCTTGCTCCAGTGAAATTGTATGCTCCGCTCTGTATTCGAGAGTCATTCTCAATAAATGACTTAGCTTTGAAATCATGACATGCGCCTTCGAAGGATCTTGATAAATTAACGAAACGATGGTGTTGAGCGTGTTAAAAAGAAAATGAGGCTGCAGCTGGTCCTTTAACAATTTCAGTTCACTTTCGGCGCTCTCTGCGCGAATCCGAGCGCTTTCCAATTCTTTTCTTTTATAAAACTCAAACACACCATGCAAACACAATCCAATGGCGTAAATGATTAAATTAAAGAAATAAGTTCGTGAAAAAATACTGGAAAAGCGATCCCAAAGTTGTAGTGGCTCATTCCAATGTACCAGGAAGCCATCAGCGAGTGTATGCAAAATTACCTGTAAAAGTGAAATTCCAAAAGCCGCAGGCAAATGAACGGCGAGCCTTGAGGCTTTCGTAGACAACAGAGGAAATTTGTTCGTTAGCTTCAACAAGAACGGTGTCAACAATGCCCATGTATACGTCCCTGCTAAAGCTTCAACAAACTGAAGTTCCCATGTAGTTTTGTATCCCCGCATTGTAAGGTAAAGATACAAATGGCTGGCATATGGGATTGCGAGAAGCGTCCAGATTGCGAAAATTATGAGTGGACTTCTAAGCTTCATTTTGATGTTCTTAGTTTATCAAGGGATTTGTAACGCTGGCATCTTGCCGGCCAGAAATTAAACCACGAAGATCACGATGAAGCACGAAGTCTGAATTTATTTATAAACTCTCCGTGACGCTTCGTGATCTTCGTCGTAAAAAATTTAGGAGCCGGCTGGAAGCCGGCGTTACAAATCGCTGAACAATCGTTCAAAACAAAAAATGCCCACATGAACTACGGTTTTGGCGTCAAAATTTGTCGCTACGCATGTAGCTCTCCTCGAGCTTAAGCTGGCACCTCTCTTGCTAGTTTTTGTAGGGCTTGGTTTATTCAATGAAGAGATTGGCGCTTGCTCGTTTTGATTTTTGTTTCAGTTTCCGCACATGCAACTACATATGACGTAGGACCGGGTCAGCCTTTAGCATCCATTGGGGCTGTACCATGGCATACATTAGGAGCCGGTGATGTGGTTCGGATTCATTACCGTGCGAATGCGTACAAAGAAAAGTGGGTCATTTGCCGGCAAGGAACAGCAGCAAATCCAATTGTCGTTCAAGGTGTGCCAGGGCCAAATGGAGAACTGCCGGTAATTGATGGAAATGGTGCAACGACTCCATCTCCGTTGAATTTCTGGAATGAAGAACGGGGAGTCATCAAAATCGGCGGCGCAAATACGCCATCCGATACGATGCCTCAATACATTGTTATCGAAAATTTGGAAATTCGAAGCGGACGTCCTCCATTTAATTTCACTAATGACAATGGAAACACCTCTACCTATATAAACAATGCAGCTCCGATTTACGTTGAAAAAGTAAAACATCTGACGATTCGAAATTGCATTTTGCATGACAGCGGGAATGGTTTGTTTATTGGCGCATGGGATGGCGAGACTGAAGATATTCTGGTAGAAGGAAACTACATCTATAACAACGGAAATAATGGAAGTATTTTTGAACATAATAATTACACCGCAGCGCGTGGAATTATTTTTCAATACAATCGATTTGGGCCGCTCCGTCCCGGATGCGGAGGCAGCAATCTTAAGGATCGCTCGGCAGGAACTGTAATCCGTTATAACTGGATTGAAGGTGGTAATCGTACAATGGATCTAGTTGATGATGACGGTGGGGGAGTGGCGCAGTTTCCTGAATTTCACAAGACTTACGTTTACGGAAACGTCTTAGTTGAATTAAACGACGGTCTAAATAACCAGGTTGTTCATTATGGCGGCGATAGCGGAAATACAGACGAATATCGGAAAGGCACACTTTATTTTTATAACAACACAATCGTTTCCTACAGGGTTGGAAACACAACATTGCTCCGGCTTTCTACAAATGATGAAACGGCCGATGTTCGCAACAATATCGTTTACGTTACAGACACCGGCAACAGACTCGCGCTAATCGATGGCGCGGGAGTTTTCAACTATCGAAATAATTGGTTCAAGACTGGATACGTAAACAGCCATAGTGGTGTTTCGGGGACAATTAATAATCAAGGTGGAAATATCACAGGGACCGTTCCTGGATTTCTTGATTTCGCATCTCAAGACTTCCATCTTGCAAGCGGCTCAGCTTGTATCGATGCAGGAACGACGCTCGCAAGCACGGCTCCCGATGTGGACTTTCAATATGTGAAGCATCAACAATTTGAATCACGTCCGGTAAGCGGTCCATTCGATATGGGTGGATTCGAATTTTCAAGTGCAGTTACAATTACTGTAAATCCTGCAAGTCTTCCGTCCGGAACTCAAGGCACTTCTTACAATCAAACGATTACTGCGAGTGGCGGAACTGCTCCATATACATTTTCAGTCACATCGGGTTCGTTGCCATCCGGACTGAATCTGGCCAGCAATGGCACGTTATCCGGAACGCCCGATGCGACAGGCTCATCCAATTTCACAATTACGGCTACCGACACAAATTCGGATACAGGCAGTCGCAGTTATACAATCCAGATCAATGGAAGCGGCTCCTGCTTGTTCTGTGACGATTTCAATAATGGAGTCGTCGATCCAAACTGGACTTATGTTAAGGGGACCTGGAACGAAACCGGTGGTGAGTTAGTGGGCTCCCATACGACAAAAAAAGCAGAGGTAATTGCGAATCCGATTTTTTCTGGATGCAGCACTTGTACCATCAATACAACTGTCCGGATTGGAAGTGAGGCTGAAGTTCGTGTTTCAGTTTTGGTCTGGTATCAAAATAATAAGAACTATTCAGAGCTAGTTCTTCTGCCTGCAAAAGACAAAATTCAATTTAAACAAAGATCCAACGGATCCATTGTCGCGAAGTCGAATGCGAGTGTTATTCTGAATCCAAATGTTCCTTATCAAATTGGACTCTCATTTAATGGAACTGACTTCACCGTAAGCGTGAATGGCAATCTTCTACTGACAATTCCGTCCGGTGCATCCGCGAGTGGAACAGTCGGTTTCCGCGTTAAGAAAGGTACTGGAAGGTACGATCAAATCGAAGTCGATTAACGGCCGTTCCTGGCTACAACGCCGATCGATTCAAGAGCCCGAAGGTATTCCATAACAAGCTCAACAGGAATCGGACCATAGGCTCCTGACAACTGGCTTGCGATCTCTTGAACATTCCGATGTCCATCAACAAAGTTCAATGCTTCGTAAGCATAAGTCGATCCATCAGCAAGTTGTCCAGTAAAGTTCAGCAACCGTAACGTTTTCACTTTTTCACTACCGTAATGTTCGTCAAGATAGCTATAGCCAAAGGCCTCCATTGGGCCTTTCAACTTCGGATTCCGGGAAAAAACAATGGCTGAGTCACCGGATGCTGCTGTGGAAGATGGTTCATTGCCGATAATGTTTTGTGTCAGCTCCAAGAAATTCTTGATTTCAGTTTTTGTTTTTTCGGAGACCTGAAAATATCGTTCAAATGAATCAAAGACTTTACGTTCATACCACACATGAAAGCGCGCCGCATCTTGTTTGTCCTTTGGGGAAAGGAGCTGTGTTCGTTTTAGAAATGTTCCGCTTCTTTTTAAGCTTGCACTTTGAAGTGTAGGCCAAAGAATTTCCAGGTCTGTTTCTCTGAAATTAGACAGAAAATATGCATTTGCGGCGCCAAGAAATGCTGCGCGTTTTAATTTTGTTGGATCGATGTTTGCAGGTGTATCAAAGCTTGTGTGAATGTAACGGTCCGGCCAATCGTTGAAATAAATCGCCGGAATTCCGAAAGAGGAATCGGTATAGATTTGATGATCGCTCCCCATAGAAAATCCGGCGAGAGCTGCTTGAAGCGGTCTTTTTTCACCATCCGTAGAGTGCAGTGGAAATTGTGCTGAACCAGTGCTCGCGAAATCATCAGTTTGATGATTAACAAATTCTCCGAATGAATCAGCTACATCATATATAAAGGAAGGTAAGCTCGCTGGCCCACGTGTGATATGGAAGACAGCCTGAGTTTCAGTTGAACCTCCTACCATATCCATGTGGATTACGCTCAGGATGCGAGCCGCGATTTCTGGACGTGCATTCAGCAGTGTTAACGTTCCTTCGACTTCCGGCGGCCATATGAAACGGAGTGTGCGCGCTGGCCGTTCGATCTTTCGTTCCGCAATAAGTTTCGAAAAAACTCTTGCGACTTCGAGGATTGTCATACAACCACTCGCATTGTCATTTGCGCCAGGTCTCGGATGATCCAGATGACAGCTGAATACAATTTCTTTTTCTTTCAAAGTTGGATCCGCTCCTGGAATCGCTGCATTCACAACGTGATACTTTCCGGGATGTTTTCCGGCACGCACTGTTGCTTTCAACAAAATTTTTTCACCACCAGCAAGACGCTTTTGAAATGTGCGTGCTTGTTTTAATGAAATCATGAAAGCGAATGTCGGTTTTTTTGCAAATGTATCCAGATGCCCCCAACGAATCAGGTTTTCATTTTCTCCCCACCAGGCAGTCCGCTGATTTTGTGCATAGCTGACAATTCCAGCTGCTCCAAGTTGTTCAATTCCAACAGGGGCTGCACTTTCAGGTTGTTCAGAGATCAAAATGATTTTGTTTCTAACATCTTTTCCTTTGTAATCATTTTCAGTGGTTCCTTTCCCAACATCGATCAGCTCTGCAGTGAGATCAGCGGATTCGCTGTCTTGTGCGAGAGAAAGTGGAACAGCGTCCCATGAAGCAATGCGTGTAGTGGGACTACTATCGTCTTTTAGCTCCCAGAGTTCTGCGAATTCAGCATCCCATGGTGGACGAGATCGTTGAGTTCCGTAAAAGATTTTTCCATCGGCAGGAAATTCTTCGATCCTGACTTCCGGAATACCATATTTCCGAAGCTCTTGTGCAATAAATTCTGCGGCGGCCAAATACCCCTGCGATCCGCGCATGCGATGTTGACGGGAAATAAATTCCAGATTCCGTTTAGCAAGCTCTCCGGATATTTCTTCACTCAAAGCGCGCATTTCCGGTTCGGTCAAAAGAGTCTCTGAAATAGCAAACTGCGCAGGTATTACAGCCAGAAAGAGAATGAATAGGAGCGCAGGCTTCAAGCCTGCATTTCGGGCCGCGGACTTCCAGTCCGCAATTCCCTGGCAGGCAAGATGCCTGCGGCCCTTAATGCGGACAAGATGTCCGCGCTCCGAACGAATCATTGCGCCTCAGCGGTTAGAATATTGGAATTTGCTTTTGAATAATAATCAGTTGGGATTAGTTGCGATTTTTTCTTCATGTAATCCGCAATAATTTCACGCGCCAGGATTTCACCGAACCAATGAATCCGCGACTGAGGAACTCGATCGTAAACATAATTTTGATAATCGCCTCCTTCAACGAGGTACGATAGAGTTGCGATCCGGTATAGTTTTTTATTGTCAATTTTATTTCCTCTACGATCGCGAATATCTGACAGAGTATTCTGTTCCCAGTTTTCGTTAACCCCATCGCCATTTAGATCGCGAGGAATAGGTTGAGTCATCGTCACTCGAAGACCAGCAATAGATGGCATTCCTTTCGATCCGCTAAATGCAATCTCAAGTAATGTTTTTAATTCTTGTCCAGTAAGTTCTGCAATTACGAGATGATCATCATACGGAAAGAGTTTGAAGACATGACTGTATGTAATCGTATTTGCAGGAAGATCCGTCCGAAGCGCTCCGGCATTAATCAGTGCAGCATCAGCACCGCCGCGTTTTTTTCCTGCTTCCAGAAAAGCAGTTGAAACAAGATTGCCCAACGCAGTCTCTTTTGATTTATCCAGTGGAAAAGGTGCTTTTGCTTTTGCGAGCGACTGGCGTTTCCGTTCCAATGCTTTCCGTCTGTACGGTTTCATAAACTCGGTCGTTTCAAACGAAACCCCTACATCTGGAACTACAACCGGCGGACCAAAGCGATGCTGCTTTTTGCCTCCAACGTCTTTTAAATGCAGAACGCCAACATGTTTTGCTCCGCTGCCGGCTTGAACAACAGGGATTCCACGAACTAGCTGCATCGCCTGAGCATGAACATCGCCGGCAAAGACACCATCGATAAGTGGGTTCTGCAAATTTTGAAGCATGGAAAGCAGTTCCGTGTTCATTAAAGTTTTTCCATCTTTTTCGTAACGGAGTCCCGCATGAACAACCAGCAAAACCCAATCGCATTTTTCTACTTGATGAAGGAAGTTTGATTCCGCTTGCACGACAGGCAACATTTCTTCAAATTTCGCTCTGGTTAGATAAGCAGGACTCGTACGATGTTGCGCAGTAGCAGTTGTTGCTCCGATGATTCCGATCTTTTTCCCAACACGTTCCAGAATTATATGGGGTTCGAATACAGTTGTTTGTCCAAGCGCATTGCAATGCGGACCTTGCTTGCATGACTCCACCGGATCCACAATTAAATTTGCGGACAGAAATGAATACGTTGCCTCATTTACTCTGGCTTTTAGATTTCCCATTCCATCTTCACCAGATTCAACAGTGATCCTGCTGGAAACATCCGGACCATAATCGAATTCATGATTGCCAATGGCCGTTGCATCAAGGTGTAACAAATTAAAAAAACCAACTACCGCTCGCCCTTTGCTAATGTTCCCTTCAAGCGAACCTTGAAATTGGTCTCCACCATCCAGATAAATCATGTGATTCCCATACTGTTTTCTTAGATCATTGATCACAGAAGCCAATCCTTCGGCTCGATCAAGTGCTGCATGAAAATCCTGGGTGGCAACAACGACAATTTCGCCAGCATCGGATTGATTCGAGGGTTTTTCGGCAGGGGGAACTTCTTTCGAACAGCTCACGCAAAAGAAGACAATGACAACGCAGTACTTCAATAACCTTGGCAGCATGCATTTAAATCATGCCACAGAAATGAAATACCCCTATATCAAATCTTAATTTGATCAACCGCAGAGGCGCAGAGTTAGACTTTTGAAGCGAGTATATCCAGCTTTACGATATTTGGAGGTTCCGCAAGAAGTTCTGCAGCATTTGCCATCAATGCCGATGCCACCGCACCTGTTAAGTGAGCTTGTCTTCCATTTTCATCTGGAAATGCATCAAAAATGCCGAATGTAGACGGACCCATCCGAATTGCGAACCAAACGGTTGTTGCAGGTTCCTGCTGCACAAGCGATAGTCCTTGATTCAAGAAATTCTCCACATCTTTTTCCTTTCCTGGTTTTGCTTCTAACCGAACATACAATCCAACTTTTACCATCGATTTCTCCTTTATTGGTCAGTATGCAATTGAAGTTGTTTCAGATCAGGCTTCAAGTCAAGGAGCATCATTCAAGGCTGATCGCTCCTACGGATTTGCCGAATCGCAAAAGTTTTTTGCCTTTACGCCAAAAATTACCAGTCTAATAGCCGGCTCATCCTCGAGGTCCGGGTTTCCACGAACTCGGCACGGTGATTGCTAATAGTGCGTACGTACATCGAATTCTGAGGAGAGAAAAACATGAGAGTAACAGATCGGGCAGCAAATTCGCTAGTGAATGAAAAAGTTCAATCGTCTACGCCGGATGCAGTTAGTTCTACCAAACCGGAGTTAAGTCGGTTACCGGAGAATGCGCAATCAATAAAAGCATCGCAGCAGAATGCAATTTCGAGAATGGGAGATGCCGTATTAGCTGGGCAAATGTATCAAACGCTTGCATCTTCGTTGGCAAATCGTCTACCGAATTCGCACGTACTGCGCCAGGCATCGACACCCGGCATGCCTTTGTCCGAATTCAGCGGCGGCCTTCAACGCTTATTAGAAAGGTTAGGGGATCAACCCGAATCTGAGATGGCAGAATCTTTCAGTCAAATCGAAACAATGCTGAATCTCGCGAGCGAACTATCTCTGTCGCCAGAAATGGATGTGCGCACGGCACTCGACATTGTTGGCTCATCTGCTGAGGCGGAAAACATTCTTCATAACACGATTTCGAATGCTCCTCAGGAAGCGACCGGAATGCCTTCCGATTCAGAAAATCCATTCATGCAAATTCTTCAGCAGTTCGCGGCAATGTTAGCCGGACTACAAGGACGTCCTGGCCAACAACCTCTTGGGTACCCGGCCGGTGCATTTCAGCCAAAAGATGGCACCTCAAAGATGAAGGAAGCGAACGTGGCTGCTGATCAGGGTGGAATGGATGAATCGAGTTCCAGTGGTGGAGAAGTACGTCAGGAGCTTCTTGATGAAGCGAAAAAGCTCAGAGCAGGTGGAGGGCTCACTAAACCCGAAGACTCGAAACAGCCAAAACTTTCGGAAGCTGACCAAAAATATATAGATGCCTTAATTGCGAAGGCCGATGATGGTGGTGCCGAAGCGATTTCTAACGATCCAAAGTTGTTGGCGAAACTCTCTCCTGAGCAAAAAGCCAAACTAATTCGTCAACTGATGGACGGAAGTACAGATGGAAGTGAGGAGTGCTCAATCGCCAGGATCATGGGTAGTGTTAACTCCAAAGCTGAATGGGACCAGGTTCTGCATCTTAGCGGAGGGCATAAAGTTTTCGAAGAGCTTGAAAATGACCAGGCAAAAACCTGGTTTCGTGAACATGAAAGTAAATGGAACAAAGCGCAAGGTGAGTCCGGCAAAGATGGAATTAGCCTGTTAGAAAAATGCAAAACACCCGAAGAAGCAAAACAAGTTGCGGCGGAGCTTGGTGGTCTCGACTTCAAGAATCAGATTAAGGATCCTGAGTTGCTCAAGCGGCTTGATGCAGTAGCAAAACGTTTTAACATGCCGGCACTTGGTTATGATGGCATCGCACCCGAAGTCGTAAAACAGAAACGGGACGAGATTAATCAGGCAGCAGTTAAAGAAGACTCAGCTCTTGCGGTCAAATTGTCCGAAGACAGAGATGCAATGAAGGTTGCCACACCAACTGAAAAGGCGAAGTTGATCGTAGAGCTTCAACGCGGTTGGACAAAAGATTCTCAGGATGCAGCGATTAACAGGATTTTGAAGAGTTGCACCAGCAAAGAAGAATTTGATGAAGTAGTCAAACTTGCAGGCGGTCCAGCAATTCTGAAGGACATGGACTTCGAAGAAAGCCGCGTAAATACAAACCGGCTTTATGGCGCTTGGGATCGAACGGATATGGCCGATGACAAAGCGGAAGCATCAAAATATCAGGGCGTACTTGCTGATCCAGAAAAAAAAGCGAAGTATACGTCAACTCGCAAGCCAACCGAGGCTGAGCTCAGTCAAGTTGATGGAAGCCATCAATTCGATCCGAACGACAAAGATCCACTGATGCAAGCCGGTGCGAAAGCAAAACAGACTGTTGATAAAAATATGCAAGATAAAAAGTACGACATCGATTGGGATCCTCAGTCAAAGAATGAGCTTGCACTTGAAAACCGTACACGGGAACTGAATGGAAAACCGATGCTGGATTGGACCAGCCTCACCGCAGAAGCAGATAAAGTTACAAGCGATCCTGACTTCGATAAGAAGGTGAATGAATATGCGAAGCAGAACGACCTGGATTTGAAGGAGGCTCGCGAGAAATATGTAACGGTGCACATGGAAGCGCTAGCAAAGAAACATGGTCTGACTGAACAGCAAATGAAAACGCTCGTGACACAACGAATGGGACAGATCCATACAAAAGGTGCTGAAGAAATGGCTGGCTATAGCCAAGCGATTGTTGAACCAATGAAGCAGCAACTCGCTGTGATTGAGCGGACATTGGGGCCGAATAGTCCAGAAGCAAACGAACTGCGCGCACGAATTGCAAAATTTGATAATGCGACCGGAGCTTATGCGCAGCATCTCGATAACGTTGGGTCAACTTACAAGAGCATGTTCCCTGTTCCACCGAGTTTTGCTGAGGACTTTGTGAATAGTTTCAGCTTTATCGCGGATATCGCTGCGGGGATCGCTAGTTTAATTCCTGGAGTTGGACAGGTCGTCGGTGGTGTTTATTTCGGAGTGAAGGCGATCGTTGCAGCGGCCAAAGGTGATGTACTGGGAATGTTTTCAAGCGTCGCAAGCGTAGTTCCGGGGTTGGGTTCTGCAATTGGTGGCGCAACCGGAGCTGCGATTAAAACCGGAGGCAACTTAGTCAAGGCAGGTATCGGAGTAGGTACATCGATTGCGGAAGGAAATGTTGTTGGTGCCCTTGGCGGTTTAACTGGAATGGCAGGAATAGCTGGAATCGGTGGAAGTGCAACAGCACTCAACTATGCTCAAACTGGAATTCGAACGGCTGACGGTATCATCAGAGGTGACGCCGGAGCTGTTTTCGGAGCAGCCGGCGGCATGCTAGGTCCACTCTCCAGCAATCCAGCAGTACAAGGCGTTGTTCAAAATCCGATTGTGCAAGGCGTAATGCAATATGGGCCGAAAGCAGTTCCATTCTTTAATGCAATTGCCAGCGGAGATATGAGTAAAGCGCTAAGTATAGCTACAGGTGAGCTGGGTCCCTTAGTTGCCAATAATCCTGATGCAGCAAGAGCATTACAAATGGTGAACGATGGTGCAAAATTTATTGAAGGATTGCGCACAGGCGACTATAGCAAAGCACTCGGCGGCTTGATAACAAATCAAGAACTCTTAGGTTCTGGACCTGCGGCTGTTGCATTTACTCAAGCAATGTCTCAATCATCGAACCTGCTGTTAGCAATGGGCAGTGGTAGTACACAGCAAGTTGTTGAAGCTTTGCAAGGGAAAGATGGCGTAACAGGCTTTCTCAATGGAATGACAAACTCTGGACTTTCGGAATCCATGTCGCAAGTTTCTTCAGTTGCGGATCAGTTCGTCCAGTCTCATGCCCTTCAATCTGTTATGGATCTTACACGTTCAGGAAGCCGCTTTCTTGGAGCGCTGGGAAACGGCGATCTTCGCGCAGCTTTAAATAATGTTAACGGAATTGATAGCACAGCTCTTTCCGGGATGCTTGCGGCAGGCCAACCACTCATTCAATCCATGATGCGTGGTGACTATCAGCGCGCAATTGAAGAATTGCAGAAAAATCCATTGACCAGCGGAGTCGCTGATCAGCTTGCCATGTTTAATGCGCTTGCGCACCTTGCAACTGGAGACTGGCAAAAGTCGTTAAATGCGTATCATGCGAACTTGAGCCGAATCGCACATGTTCAAAATGAAGTGGAACAGTTCCAAAAACTCGAAGAATCCACACGAGAGCTGCAAAAGCGTTTTGGTGCGGACATTCAATCGATGGCTGAATATCTGATAGAAAGCTCTGAATGTCCAGAACAATCACCAGATTTGATTGCTGCAATCACGAATCCTCAAATGAGTGCGGTATTAGCCGATCAACGAACTTTAATTCGATATGCCTGATCTAAATGAAAACTGCTTCGAACCCCCGGTAATCAACTGGGGGTTCATGCGGCAAGCATCAAATCAAAAGCAAAACTAAAACAGCAGTGTAGTCCCAACACTATTCGGAACGTAAGCGTCAGGCATTTCGCGCGCGATTCTGTGCTGAGCAATCCAGCCGCTGCAATGGCCTGGCATCACCACATCCGGATCAATTTCTTTCAACGCCGAAACAGTTGCTGGAATAATTGGTTCAAAAATCTTGCCGGATAAATGAAAGCCACCTACAACCGCATGTACCTTTTTTATGCCAGTGAGATTTTGTACGTGGTTAATAATGTTGATGATCCCTGAGTGTCCGCATCCGGTAAGAATTACGAGACCTTTGTTGCGCACATTCACTACGGCACACTGATCATCCATGATCAAAGGATCTGGTTCCCAGGATCCCGCGCGATTTGAGTAATGAATCGGAAATCCTTTTTCAAATGAAGTTGTTCGGCTTACCTCACCAGAAACGAGAATCATGTTATCAACAAGCATGGAAGGTCCAGGTTCTTCAATGATCTCGATATTTTCGCGGCGGAAATCTGCGGTGCGTGGCGCAGGAAGATTCGTTTGTGAACCATCGGGTAGAACTATTTTTCGTTCCAGGTATGCATCCGGGTGAAGCACTAACGGTACGTTACGCGAACCAAGCCGATCGACAAGGCCTGGCAATCCCATGGCATGATCGGGATGTCCATGACTTAGAACGATTGCCTGAATGTCCTTTGCATCGATCTCCAGAGTATCCAAATTATGCAAAATACTTTTTTTAGTAACACCAGTATCGAAAAGTACTACACCTTTACGCTCTTCTTTGCGTACGCGAATCAAAGCCGAAAAGCCGTGCTCTGCAACAGGCAAGAGTCGTTCAAAAGGATTCTCGCCTAATCGAAAACGCTTTGCTATATCAGTGCTTGCCATCAGCAGATCAACACAGTTGTCTACGATGAGTGTGATACTTGCTTCATCAACTTCGGGTAAAGTAATTTGTGGTTTTTCCATAGTAATTTCCTTGAATAAATCATAGGAAGTTTTGAACCACAAAGACAGAGAGAAAGATGCGGGCGGGTCTTAGACCCGCCCCTACTAATTACATCAGTAAATGGTGATGCTTTGAAATGTTCCTGTCGTATTTTTAACTTTAAATCCGACATTTCCTGATGGCGTGGCGCCTGCAGGAACCGTAAAGAGAACGGCACCATCAACAATTAATTGAAAGTTTGTTCCATCAAAACTTAGCAAGACATGGTAGTTCACATTCGGATCGATTGTTGCAGATGCTTTCGCTTTAGCTACCAATGCGCCGTTTGAGCGCTGTCTGAGCATCCATACATTTTTATCTTCTCTCATAATTAAATCGACCCGGTTACGTCCATTCAAAAACCATCCTTGCAAAGTAACCCGCGCATTTGGACCACCACTCGTTTGCATGTCAACTTCTATCGTACAAATGCTGCAGTCAGACAATCCGGAAGGCGACCATGGTGTGGAGGCAAAAATAGTTCCTTTTGAACTAATCGAAACAAGCGCGCCACCCGTTTCTTGCCAGTTACCTTTCAGCGCATTCCAATCCAAAGTTCCATCATCAAAATTATTCGCAAGTAGTGTTTCGCGATCCAGTACGACTGCGATATCGCGCATCGCATCTGTTCCACCAATCGATCCAATCAGAGTTGCTGCACCGGTTGAAAGATTGATGAAATAAAATTTTGAAGCGCTTTCGCCTTCAAGTACGATCGCTGCAAAGGCTGCGCCGGTACCGGAAATATCAAATCCGACAGTACTGGAGGGATTCACATTCAGTGAGCCTACGGTGAACAATCCGCCAAGATTTGGAGAAGGATTGCCGCCTGGACCACCTTGAGTTACAAGAATGTTTAAGTCGGAATCAATATCGTAGAGCGTTGTTGCAGTCGTTGCAAAAAAGTTATTTGTATACGCAGCGCCAACTATATTCGGATCCGCATCATCATTTGGATCATTTGCGTCATAATCCAATGCTGAATCTGCCATTACTACCGCACCTGTGACAGGATGCAGCCGTAAATTCTGTTCCGAATCGCTGACTACACGGATGCGGTCTACAGTAGGATTAAAATCAAAACCGAATTCTGTTCCTGTTAATGGTGTTGCAAAGGTTGCTCCAATTTGAGTGGCAACGCCTGTTTGCAAATTGATCGTATACAGATTGCTCAAGCTGCCAAGCGCATACAATTGACCCGTAGCAGGACGGAAATCAATGCCTACGACATTGTCTCCAGACACCAAACCTGTGACAGCAATTGTGCTTAAGAGCGTTGCCGGATCGGAGCTGTTAAATGAAACGAGATTGTTTGTGCTTGTAATTCCATAAACATTCGGTGCTTGACGCAAAACAATTGCTATGTCGCTAATCAAATCTGTTGAGCCGATTGCGCCAATTAAAGTTGCCGCGCCATTTACAAGATTGATGCGGAACAATTTTGAAACTGTTTCGCCATTAATTTGCAAAGCTGCAAAGGCTGCACCAGAGGAAGCGATGTCGAAGCCTGCAATTGCTGTAGGATCCACACCCAATGCACCCACTGTGAAAAGTCCGCCAAGATTTGGTGAAGGATTCCCGCCGGGACCTCCTTGTCTTGCCAGAATATTCAGATTCGAATCGATGTCGAAAAGAGTCGTAGATGTTGAACCAAAAAAGTTGTTGGTATACGCAGCAGCAACAATATTTGGATCAGCTGCGCCATTTGGATCCGCTGCATCGTAGTCAAGAGCTGAATCAGCCATGACTACCGCGCCTGTAACAGGATTCAGTCGCAGGTTTTGTTCTGCATCGCTGACAACACGAATACGATCCACTGTTGGATTGAAATCAAAACCGAAACTTGTCCCGCTCAACGCAGGAGCAAATGTGGTTCCAACTTGTGTCGCAGCTCCAGTCTGCGGATTAATCGTATACAAATTGCTATTGCTTCCCATGGCGTAAAGCTGGCCAGTGGCAGGACGAAAATCGATTCCAACAATTGAATCTCCCGATTGCAATCCTGTAATTGCGACGGTGCTGAGAATTGTTCCAGGCGCCGCTGTGTTAAATGACAGCAAATTATTGTTGACTGTCACTGCATACGCTTGCGGAGCCTGCGGCACAACTACGGTGATATCTCGAATCGTGCCGCTACCACCAATCGTACCGATCAAAGTTGCTGTGCCAGTTGCAAGATTTATTGAATGTAGTTTCGAAACTGATTCACCACTTAAGTTCAAAGCAGCTAAGGCTGCGCCGTTTGAAGCAATATCAAATCCTGCGATTCCAGTTGCATTGACATTCAATGCCCCAACCGTAAAAAGAGCGCCAAGATTTGGAGATGGAGTTCCGTTAAGACCTCCTTGCGTCACCAGAACATCAAGATCGGAATCGATGCCGTACAAAGTTGTAACCGCACTTCCGAAGAAGTTGTTGGAATATGCGGCAGCAACCAAATTCGGATTGGCGCCAGCGTTTGGATCGGTGCCGTCATACGCGAGTGTCGTATCCGCCATTACCAAAGCTCCGGTCACCGGGCTGACACGTAAGTTTTGTTCGGCATCACTTACGATGCGGATTAGATCAGGAACGGGATTGAAATCGACTCCGAAATCGTTTCCGGAAAGTGCCGGCGTAAATGCTGCGCCTACCGCAGTCGCGGCACCGGTCGCCGTATTGATTGTATAGACTGTGCTAGAACTTCCGATTGCGTAAAGCATTGAATTGGATGGCCGGAAATCAATTCCCGCAATCGTTTCATTATTTTGAAGACCTGTAATGTTTTTTGTACTTAGAATTGTCCCGGGATTAGAGCTGTTAAAAGCAAGAAGCTGATTTGTCGTTGTTACAGCAAAGACTGTCATGCTTTCCGCAGAGGCTTCTGTTTGCATGAAAGAAAGTGCTAGAAAAGGAAGGGTTAATAGGATTAGCAGCCGCAATGCCTGCTTTGTAAGTGTAAGGTGAAACATGGTACCTCCAAGGCAAAGGAAAAACGTTTAACTGAGTCATCAAGTGTTTGTACGGAAGTACCTTTCGTTTTGGATTGAACTCAACCGCAAAGATGCAAAGAAAACCTGTGATACATTAGCTTCATGCCGATAGAAAGCTACAAATTCTTAGTCATCGGTGCAGGACGGCAGGGGACTGCTGCTGCATATGATCTGGCAAAAAATCCTCAAACAGAAAAAGTAGTGATTGCAGATGCATTGAAGGATCGTTCGGAAGCTTCTTGCTCACGAATTAATAATCTTGCCGGAAGATCGGTCGCTGTTGCAGAAAGAGTTGATGTTAAAAACAAAAAAGATCTGGTTTCACTTCTGAAGCAGGCCGATGCAGCATTGAGTGCGGTCCCGTACTATAACAATTTAGAAATCGCGCGATGTGCAATTGAAGCTGGAACTTCGATGTGTGACCTGGGCGGAAATACAGAGCTTGTATTTCGCGAATTGGAATTCGATGAAGAAGCCAGAAGCCGTGAAATCACGATCGTACCTGATTGTGGAATGGTTCCAGGCCTTGGAACTTCAGTTTGTACGTATGCGATGAGCCTTGTTGATCAACCTGAAGAAGTGTTTTTATATGATGGTGGGATTCCGAAAAACCCGCAACCCCCGTGGAATTATATTTTGACATTTCATTTTGAAGGGCTGATCAATGAATATTGCGGCACAACGGAATTCTTGCGCGACGGAAAGATCGTATCGGTTCCATGTTTTGAAGAATACGAGCTTGTCGATTTTCCCGAACCGACCGGACAGCTGGAAGCCTTTACAACTGCAGGGGGAACCTCAACTGCTCCGCGCACATTTTTGGGTAAATTAAAGACATATCAAAATAAGACGCTTCGCTATAAAGGTCATTTTCAACAATGGAAAACGCTAAGAGATGCGGGTTTATTTGATGAAGCACCTGTAGCTTTAGGTTCGGCGAATGTTCGTCCGCGTGATTTACTCGAAGCTGTCTTGAATCCTAAAATCATTGCAAAATCCGGAGAAGAAGATGTTTGTATTATCCGCGCGAAGTGTATCGGCATGAAAGATGGAAAAAGAGTTGAAGCAGTTGTCGATCTTTTTGATTATTACGATCCTGAAACAAAATTTACTTCGATGGAAAGGACGACTGGATTTCATGCCGCGATGGTCGCTTTTGCGCTTGCAGCCAAACAAATTCGGCCAGGTGCAATTCCGGTTGAACTGGCAATACCAGGCAGGCAGATCATCGAAGGATGCAAGCAGCGTGGAATGATTGTGACAGAAAGAATCACACGATATTCCGAAGTTTGATTATGAAGCTCACACCTGAGAATGCTGCTGTCCTTCCGCCACTTTATAGCCGGTGGATGGATGAGCTTTTAAGACAACCGATTCCGAATGAAACCGAAGCCGCGTGTCAGGATTGTCCGATGTGTTCACAGGATTCTCAAAAGAACAAATCTGACTTTGTCTTTGATGTCACAACGAAATGCTGCACATATATTCCAGAGCTTCCCAATTTTCTTGCCGGTCAAATTTTGCTGGATGAGGATCCTGAATTTGCAAGAGGAAAATCCGCATTTGAAGATCAGCTTCAAAACCACTTGATTGCAACCCCGCTTGGAGTTTCTGCTTCCGGTGAATATTGGGCGATGTATCGCCATGCGACTAGCAATTCTGCTTTTGGACAGACTCCAGGATTGCGATGTCCCTACTTTTTTGCGGATGAAGGTGGTAAGTGCGGAATCTGGAAGCATCGTAATTCACGTTGTGCAACATGGTTTTGCAAATATGTTCGCGGATCAGTCGGCGTAATTTTCTGGAAGTATATGGATCAACTCCTGTCAGAAACAGAACGTCTGCTATCACACTGGTGCATTCTTCAACTTGATATTGGGCCGCATGCAATGGAACTTCTTTTTCCGCCGCCACCATCGGAAAGAGTTAGCGGTCACCCTGAATTGTTTTGGGGTAAGTGGCAAGGCCGCGAACGCGAGTTTTTTGTTGAATGCGCAAAACTTGTCGCAACTCTTAATTGGCAAGAAGTCGAACATTTGTGCGGATCCGAATTGAAGCTAATTGCCCGGCTTACACAAAAAGCATTCGCAGATTTGTATTCAGTTGATGTACCGTCAGCTCTTCGCATAGCCCAGTGGAAAAAGGTGCTACCTATAAGTGCGGATGTGTATCGTGTTTGGACTTACAATCAATACGATCCAATGGATCTTTCCCGCCAAATCCTCGATTCTTTACCCTACTTTGATGGCCGTCCCACACAAGATGCTATCGAAACAATCCTGCAAGAAAAGGGCTTACACGTAGACAATCAACAGCTTCGAAAACTTGTAGATTTCGGTATTTTAGTCTCTGAACCTCTGCGGTAAACCTTTTCTGTACTCTTTTCTATAACTCCAGGTAGAGGTGCGCTTTTAGTATCGGCATTACATTGATACTGGTTCACAGGAGGATACGATGTCAGGAATTAATGGAGTACCACCAGGATCAAAACCAATTGAAGTTCAACAAACAGGGGAGCAACCCGCTCCTGCTAAGACTGAGACTTCAGTCACAAAAGAAGCGGCAAAAGACACATTTGAGACACCAAAAGAAAAAAATGCATTTGACAATTTCGCTTCTGGTCCAACCAGTGCTGATAAATTGCCGCCGGGTGAGGCAAGGACCGCAAAAGGAATTGCATATCAAAAAATGTTAGAGGATCAAAAGCAGGGTCCCGGTCAAGCACGAACTGCGAAGGGACAAGCGTATTTAAAAATGAAAGAATCCCAGGAACACGCTCCCGGCGAAGCTAGAACTGCCAAAGGGCACGCATATCAAAAAATGATGCAAGCTGAAGCCGCCAACATTTTAAGAGAACACGCTGCAGAAAAGACTCAACCCGGGGATGCTCCGCGCACAAAGAAATTTTCTGGCGTTTCGAACTAAATCAGCGCTTATATCTTGAGACCCGGCCTCGCGAACCCGGTGGCCGGGCATCATGTCCAATCGGTCTATAATCATGTGAATGGATTCGAAAGACCTGACTGGACGTTCAATCTCACATTATCGAATCATCAAATCCATCGGTGCCGGCGGAATGGGAGAAGTGTATTTAGCTGAAGATACACAACTGGATCGCAAAGTAGCACTTAAGGTCTTGCCCTCTGAATTCTCATCCGACCGCGATCGAATGGGACGCTTTGTGCGGGAGGCGAAAGCTGCCTCTGCTATAGATCATCCAAACATCGTTCATGTTTACGAAATAAATCAATTTGATGATGTGAATTTTATTGTAATGCAATACGTCGAAGGCGAGACCTTACGATCCAAAATGAATGGTAAGGCTTTGTCCATTGATGAATTTTTGCAATATGCAATTCAATTAACTGATGCGATGTCGGAGGCTCACTCCAGAGGAATCACTCACCGTGACTTGAAGCCAGCCAATGTAATGGTTTCAAACAAAGGTCATGTGAAATTGTTGGACTTTGGACTTGCACGAATTGAAAAAGCGGCTCCGGCGCATGAGATCAGTGCAGTAGACACCTGGAGCAAAACTAAAGGTGGAGCAGTCATAGGCACTGTTGCGTATATGAGCCCTGAACAATCCTTAGGTAAAACGATAGATCATCGTACAGATGTATTTAGTATGGGAATTGTTTTCTATGAAATGGCAACAGGGAAGCAGCCATTTTCTGGAAGCAATCCCTCAGAAACAATCGATAAAATCATCCATAGCCAGCCAGAGTCGATCAGCCGTTTGAACTACAGCATTCCGCAAGAACTCGAACGGATTATTCGAAAGTGCATGGAGAAAGATCCTGACAATCGCTATCAGTCAACTTCAGAAATTCTAGTCGACTTAAAAAATCTAAAACGCGATTTAGATTCAGGGAAACAACAATCTGAGCCAACAGCAGTTTTTCCATCGAAGCAAAAAAGATTGTGGCTGCCTGTCGCAGCCATTCTTGCTGTTGCTGCAATCGCAGCAGCAATATTCTTTTATCGCTCAGGTTCAAGCGGAGAAAAGGAAATCCGTTCATTGGCTGTATTGCCATTTAAGAGTGTCAATCTTGAAACGGAATATCTCAGCGATGGGATCACAGATAGCATCATCAACAACATTTCACCTATCAGTCAAATTCGAGTGATGGCAAGGGGAACAGTATTTACCTACAAGAATAAAGATGTCGACCCGCGGCAGGCTGGAAAAGAATTAGGAGTAGATGGTGTAGTAACTGGAAAGCTTTTGCAAGAAGGGGAGTCGTTGCGAGTGACAGTCGATTTTGTTGATGCCCGCGATGGTACTCAGATTTGGGGCAGTCAGTATGACCGTAAGCTTGCGGATATTCTTTCCTTGCAATCTGAAATCTCGAAAGAAATTTCCAATCAACTTCGCATTAAACTTACAGATCAAGAAGAAAGCGTTGTTGCCAAACAATACACAGCAAATGCGGAAGCGTATCAACTTTTTCTGAAAGGTCAATTTTTTCTGCTCCAAAGAACACCTGATTCCGTTCAAAAAGCAATGAGTGTTTTTCAAAACGCAATCGATAAAGATCCGACATATGCGTTGGCTTACGATGGACTAGCTGATTGTTACAATTTCCTGGGCATTAATGGAGCAATTCTCGGTGGTCTTCCACCAAAGGAAGTGATGCCTAAAGCGAAAGAGCTTGCGCTAAAAGCGATACAGCTTGATGAAACGTTGGCACAACCTCACCGGACGCTAGGTCATATTCATGTAAATTATGATTTTGACTGGGAGGGTTCTGAACGAGAATTAAAAAGATCATTAGAATTAAATCCAAATGACTCCTTAACCGTGACCGTTCTTGCTTTTCACTCGGTTTCTTTGGGACGATTTGATGAAGCACGCATACATATGAAACGTTTTAAAGAACTCGATCCCGGTTATTTTCCTAGCAAGCTTCTGACTGTTGGAATACAACACAATTGGATGCGTGAATATGATCTTGCAATTGAGCAGCTTGTGAGTCTCAATGAAATGGCGCCAACCTATCCCAGTCCCTACTATTGGCTGGGTTTGAGTTATCTGGCGAAAAAGAATTACGACAAAGCATTGGAAGCTTTACAGAAGGCGGTTCAATATTCGAATCGTGCGCCTGTAGCATTGTCGGGCCTCGGAATGGGCCTCGCGAAAGCACGAAAAATGATGGAAGCCGAAGCCGTTCTTTCTGAATTGCTGGAACGATCAAAAACACAATATGTGCCCGAATATTATTTGGCATGCTTTTATGGAGCCTTAGGAAGAAAAGATGAAGCCTTTGCTTGGCTGGATAAAGCATATACAGAGCGCGCAAACGGATTAAGTTCGATTAAAGTAAATCCACTCGTTGATGACCTTCGTTCAGATCCCCGATTTGATGAAATACTCAAGCGTTTGAAACTAAGCTAACTCTGCATCTTTGTGCTTAAAGCAATCAAATATTGAGCCATAAAATAAGTGGCTAAAATAATTGCCTGCGAAATGACATAGACAAAAACAAACCTGTCATATGCAAGAATTGTATCGGAAATCAGAAACAGAACAGCACCGATAGAAGCAATCAATGAGCCTTTCTTTCGATGCTGTAAGTTTCGTGCAATCGCCTGAGAAGTCATAAAACACAAAGCGGCCGCATAAATTGCTACAGGCAATTTCATCGCTGGCTCAATGTGTTTTGATAGCACGTTAAAAATCAAAACTCCAACCGTTGCAAGCAGCAGATATGTCCAGACCGGCCGTCCAAATTTTGAATCAGACAAAAATGCAACGCTGTAACAAATGTGAGTGATCAGGAAACATATTAATCCCGCCATGAATTGATCCGAAGGAAGCATCAGAAAGATGTCCCCCATCAAAGCGAAAAAAAGTCCGATTACGATTGCAATTTTGTATCGGTTGTTTGGGGCGGAGAGTGCAAGCAGCAGAATGAGGATCGTAGTTGCTGGTTTGAAAATGTAATAGATCCAGGGGACGCTGGGCCACACGTAGATTGAAACGATTGCAATAACTGCGGTGAATGCTATGCCCACTGCCGATGATCGGAGATTTCATTTCAAGGATGATAACCGAACGCACCCCAGCTGCCAAAATCAACTGTTGTTAGCAATTGTCCATATGTTACTGCTGTGTTAACATCGGCAAAAGATTTAAAGCATCGCAGTCAGATGGAGGAAAGATGAACCGATTCTGCTGGCTTTTTATTGCTTCACTCTTTGTTGTTAGCATCCTCACCTCAGATTACGCTTTCTCTCAACAGGGAAATGGTCGCATCAAAGGTCGCGTGATTCGCGCGGATGGGAGTGGAGTGGCCGGCGTTAGCGTAGTTCTCAACGAAATTGGTGCCACTGATATCACTGATGCGAACGGTGCGTTCTTTTTAAATGATGTTCCTGAAGGTGCGTACTCGATTACTCTTGCGCTCGGTGAAAACACAACTACAGTTCCCGACGTTTCTGTGACCGCAGATGCCACAACGGAATTGGAACAGAATGTTGATTGGGTGGCTGGAATTGCAGAAAGTATTACAGTAACTTCTGCCTCTCGCGAGGTTGAACGAATCGTTGAAGCTCCTGCAGCAATAACCAGTGTGAGTGAAGAGGAGATCCAACAAAAAGCTGCGACTGGACAAGTTCCAAAGCTGCTTGAATTTACTCCAGGAGCCGAAGTAACTCAGAGTGGACTTTACGATTACAACTTCAATACTCGCGGCTTCAATAGTTCTTTGAATCGGCGTGTAGCAACTCTTGTCGATGGCCGCGATCCTGCGGTGCCATTTCTCGGTTCACAGGAGTGGGCTGCTATCTCATTTCCACTCGATGATATCGCAACTCTCGAAGTATCTTCGTGGTCCGAGTGCCGCGCTATATGGTGCGAACGCATCCAGCGGCGTTATCAACATAACGACAAAGCCTCCACGTTACAGCCAGGGAGGTTTTTTGCGGTTTACAGGAGGTGAACTCGATACTGTTAACTTCGACTTCCGTTGGGCTGGCTCACTGGGTGGTGATTGGTATGCCAAAACTGTAGCCGGTTCTCGTAATACTGGAGACTTCGCTGTTTCTCGGAACGGCCAGGCAGAATATTCGCGTCCATGTGCTCCACCTGCGATTACTACAGACTGCTTACCCCAAGAGCGCGTTCCTCTAGAGAGGGAAGATAATGACGACATTTATTTTTTTGGGGCGCGAATCGATAAATATTTTGGTGATGATATGGTGTTAACTGCTGAAGGTGGGTATGCAGACATCGCCGGTCCACTATTTCAGACGGGGATCGGACGCGTTCAAGTTGTTGAGGCGCAACGTCCATGGTTCCGTGCCAGTTTCAGCGGCGAACGATTCAACATTCTGACTTACTATAATGGCCGCAAGGCCGACCGCCAGTTGGCTCTCAGCTCAGGCTCTAACCTGGTGCTTGATGAGTCAAACTTTGTTGTAGAGGGTCAGACGAATTGGAGCTTCGGAGATTCAATCAGAATTATTGCTGGAGCATCCGCCGGCGTAGAAAATATTGACAGTTTTGATGAGGATTTAAACCGGGAGACACTGATCTTCGAACCTGTTGAGTCTGATTCGCAAGCTATTTTTGGCCAGTTCGAGTATCACATTTTAGATTCGCTAAAGTTAGTATTAGCAGCACGTGGTGATTTTAGCAGCTTACATGATGAGCAGTTTTCCCCGAAAGGTGCACTTGTTTATTCCGTAAATCGAGACAACGTCCTTCGTTTTACCTACAATCGCGCTTTCCAGGTAGCGAACTATTCTGAATTTTTCTTGCAGGCTGATGCTGCAGCTCCAGTCAATCTCTCAGCATTGAATGCATTTTGCACACCTTTTGGTGTGGATTGCGGCTTTGGCATTACCCGGGCACTTGCCTTGGGAAACGTCGATCTGGAAGTGGAAAAGATAAAAAGTTGGGAAATAGGTTACAGTGGAATTCTTAAAAACAAAGTGTTTCTAACGGTCGATTACTATAATGCAGTTTCGGATAACTTCATTACTGATCTACTGCCTCAACTTGGAACCGCACTTGGGCGCATCAATCCAAATTTTGGACCTTGGGAGGGTCCTGCTGGACTACCGGATGCTGTTGAAGCAGCGATCCGTGCGCAAGTTCCGCTGCTTTCGAATAATTTAGATGGATCTAATATTTTGCAGCTGCTTCTTATACAAATTTCGGTAAAGTAGACACGCAGGGGATCGATATAGCAGTTAACTATTATTTTCAGGACGATTGGACGGCGTCTTTTAGCTATTCCTGGTTTGACTTCGAAATCCGTGATTCCCAGCCGGGCCTGGACCGGATCCTACTTCCTAATTCTCCGGAGAACAAGTTTGCTGTTGGTTTAGGTTATCGTCAGCCACGGTGGGATGCAGGATTTACACTTCGCTGGGTCGATGATTTCCGCTGGGGAGTTGGGCCATTTCAGGGTGATGTGGAGTCTTACACAACAGTTGATGTGGTCGGCAATTATCTCATTACTGACCATTGGAAAGTCGGTGTCAATGTAGCGAATTTGATTGACAATGAGCACTGGGAAGCGTTCGGTGGCGATCTTCTTGGGCGACGCGCTCTTGGTAGCGTTTCGTACAGCTGGTAGCTACGGTTGATTGAGGATCTTCACTTGAACTGGAAAAGTGTTTTGTTCTGTTCTCTAATTGTGCTGTCTTTGAGTCTAGAGTGTTATGCTGCGGAACAAGCGGCAAAAGTTTCACTTCAGCCCGGTACATTTTCTGCGGAAGTATCCGGTCATGTTCATTTGAAATTTTCAGGAAAAGCGCATGTATTTCGATCTCCTGGCGGAGATTGGGGGATTCAACTCATCAAACCGCAGGAAGGGGATACGCCGGTAACTTCAGTGTTGATTATGTTGCCGGCAAAAACTCAAGCAGGCACACATAAGTTGGGCGCATATGAAGAGATTTTTGATGGCACCGGAAAAGTTACGGGCGCAGGTGCCACATTCAGCAGCCCGGAAATCGTTTGCTTGAAAGCCGAAGGAACACTGAACTTAACTTCAGCTGGGCCGGAGTTCTCCGGCAATTTTCAATTTACTGCCCAAGCCGGTTTTGATGCATCGCAAAAGCTCACTGTCCAAGGAGAATTTCATAAACTTCCGATCCAGAAGTGAGCTTCTAAAAAAATAACCAGGTCTCATTCTCCTTTCTTCTATTTAGCAGCAGATCGGTCGAGATTCTCTTTTACCCTGAACTTTACAATTTGGGTGATCAAATTGAACGGAATTTTTTGATCCAGTGGAAATTGCACGGAACCCTTAGCTCCTTTGTAGGCCGATAACTCTTTCTTGAATTTTCTAATTCCTGAAGGCCCTGGATAGAACCCAATATGATTTTTGAAAGCAGCAAAATGAACCAGATTACCACTGAGAGTAAACGTTGGTACTTGATAACTGATTTTTTCTCCGGCTTCAGGCGCAGCTTTCCGGATCGTGATTCTAATCTTTTCCAGAATTTCCTGAACATTCTTTGGAAACCCAGCAATGTACTGGTCAATATCATTTGGTAGAGTCTTTTTTGTTTTCACATTTTTACGATTGGAGAGCTAGGGATCCTTGTAATTCATATCAAGCATATTGAGCTGGAGATTTTTCGAAAGTTTCTTTCCAGTGAAGGCAGCAAAATAAAGTGCTCCGAGTTCCAAGCCGGCAGGTGATTTTATCCGATTCAAGTCTTGTTCCGAAATTCCTTTTTCTTGCAGATGTTGAAATAATTTTGAAGACTTCTCCTTGCTAAACAAAAAGGGGCCGCATGAAACGGCCCCCCTGAAAAAAATTAGCTTATGCCCATTTGAAATAAAGCATAAAGGCGATCAAAAGAACGTAGATGACCAATGATTCAATCAGTGCGAGACCAATGATCAAAGCGCCACGGATGTTATCTGCCGCGCCTGGATTTCTTGCAATGCCATCTACTGCGGCACGGATCGCGATGCTCTGAGCAATACCACAGGCAGCCGACGCAAGGCCAAGACCGAATGCGCAGGCTATCGCAATCCATTTATTAATGGATACGGTATCCGTTGCCGTACCTTGAGCCATAGCCGGCTGAACTAATGCGAAGAGCGAAAACATAAAAAATAGAAGCAGGATCTTCTTTGCCACTTGTAAACCCCCAAATATGGATTTCAGATTTCAGATATTAGATTCAGATTTAAGCGGGCGCTGGAACCATTTCCGCGCCATGATCCTCATGCTCTTCATGCGCATGCTCGTGCGCGATTGCACCCGCAATATACACGGAAGAAAGCATCAAGAACACAAGAGTTTGAATCAAACTTGTAAAAACTGCAAGACACATCATCGGCAATGGTACAAATAATGGAAAAAGTCCAAACAAGATCAAAATGATTGTATCTTCACCAAAGATATTTCCAAACAATCGTAGTGATAATGAAAGGGGCCGCGCAAAGTGACTGATGATCTCGATCGGAACAAAAATGATCGCAAGCCAGGGTACAGGACCTGCGAAGTGTTTCAAGTAATTCAGCACACCTTGTTCTCGAATTCCTTGAGCATGATAATAAACAAAAACTGTTATTGCACATGCAAACGTGACACTGATATTTGCTGTCGGAGATTTGAAAATTGGAATCAATCCCAGCAAATTTCCTGTCAAAATGAACAACCCAAGCGTACCAAGAAGGGGGATATAACGTTTTCCTTGAGGTCCGATAATGTCTTTCGTTAAGCCCTCAATGAAGCTGAAATAGGCTTCAAGTAGTTGCTGGATAAAAGTCGGATAAATATTGAGCTTCTTCTTATAGAGGGTGAAGAAAATTGCATAAAACACCACTATAAACAGCACCATCCAGACATGGTCCAGAGGTTTATGGGGAAGATGCAACCCCAAGCTCTCAGTGATCGCATAAAACTTAGCTGTCAACCACTCGATATAAGGTATCTTATGTTCAAACATGCTGATTCCGTTTCTCCAATGATTTCACAAGATAAAGAGGATAGAAGATTTGTATTATGCTGAAACTGACAGCAATTGCAATAGGATTTATTTTGAAATACACGATCGCAAAATAAAGCAAAATTGCAAAGAAAACAAACCGGAAGAAAAATCCAATCAAAAAGAAAGTTCCAGACCTCGTTGATTTCCGGACAAAACTATTTGCAACTGCCTTCTGAATCAGTTCGCAAGATGAGAATGCAAGAGCAGAGCCGATCATCAAACCGAAGATCCAATCATAATTTCGTTGAACTACCAGAACGGCCAGCGCCAGTGTTGGAAGAATGATAGCCAGTTTCTTAATATTTCTTGGGTTCATTTTTCTTTCGTTGTAGCTTCTGATAATCGCGAATAAAGTTTACAAATCCTGCAACCACTCCGAAAAGGAAGCCTGCGAGTTTACCCCAAGGATCAGTGGAAAGAAAGTGATCGACTACCCACCCCATTGCGGCTCCAACTGCAATGCAGGATGGAAACATTAACCCCATGTAAAAGTAGTCAGCATAATCACGAAGCCAGCGCGCATCAACCTTCCACATATTTCACTTGAGCCTTTGCGGTAAGTTATCTCTCGGCCAGGTATTGTTTATTTGATTCTTCGTAATGCTGGACGATGAACTTCACTGGCTTTTCGATAATTTTCAAAAATGGAGCCGGATAAATTCCAATCCAGAATGCCAATGCGACGAGAGGAAGTAGAGTTGCTTTCTCGCGGAAATTCAGGTCCATGACTTCCGCATTTTCGCCTTCTGCTTTTCCAAACATTACGCGCTGATATAACCACAACATGTATGCAGCGCCCAACACCATTCCGGTAGCTGCGAAAAATGCAAGCCACCAATATTCCGGATGTAACCATGTTCCTTGCAGCACAAGGAATTCACCAATAAAACCATTTAAGCCAGGCAAGCCGATCGAAGACATCGTGATAATTGCATAGATCGCTGCATAAACAGGCATTCGTGAACTTAGACCACTGAGATCTTTGATCATTCGTGTATGCCGGCGTTCATAAATCAAACCAACGATCAAGAAAAGCGCTCCTGTGCTGATCCCATGATTTAGCATTTGCATCACTGCGCCGTTGATGCCCGGCTCGTTTAAAACAAAGACTCCCAGCATACAGAAACCAAGATGGCTCACACTGGAATACGCAATCAGCTTTTTCATATCCGGCTGCATCATTGCAACCAACGCTCCGTAAATAATTCCAATGACTGAAAGTGCTAGCATCCATGGGAGCAATTGGACCGTCGCTTCAGGAAAGAAGGGGAGTGCAAAACGAACAAATCCATACGTTCCCATTTTCAACAAAACACCAGCCAGAATGACCGACCCTGCTGTTGGAGCTTCAACGTGAGCATCCGGGAGCCACGTATGAAATGGAAACATCGGAACTTTGATCGCAAACCCGACAAAGAACGCAAGGAAAACCCAATATTGAATATGACCGGGTAATCCGATTTTCATCAGTTCAAGGATGTTGAACGTATAGGTTCCGGTAACACTCTGGTTATAAAAATAAAGCGTAAGGATACCTAACAGCATTAGCACTGAGCCAAGGAATGTATATAGGAAGAATTTGATGGCAGCATAAAGTTTTCGTGGTCCGCCCCAAACGCCGATTAAGAAATACATCGGCACAAGCATGACTTCCCAGAAAATGTAAAACAGTACAAAATCAAGCGCGACAAAAACGCCCATCATTCCTGTCTGCAAGATCAACATGAATATGTAATACTCTTTGACCCGTGTGGTGATCGCGCTCCACGAAGAAAGGATTGCAATAAATCCAAGAATCGTTGTCAACAAAAGCAGCAGATAACTAATCCCATCAATTCCTACCAAATATTCGACTCCAAGCTGTGGAATCCATTTATAACGTTCGGAAAACTGCATCGTTAATGTGCCGGATTCAAAATAAGGAATTAAAACGAAGGAAAGTGCCATGTCTGCGAAAGCAACGATGTTTGCAAACCACTTGATCAACCCATCTTTTGACAAGAAAAAGATAATGATGATCGCACCTGCAAGCGGCAGGAAAGTGATCAGCGACAGGATCGGAAAGTTCAGAACGTTGCTGAATTGATAACTTTCAGGCATTTCTTCGACTCCTATTTAGTATAAAAAACGAGATAGACCGCCAGCAGAATAAAAAACATATAAAGGCTGATCAGTCCATAATTTTGTACAAGCCCTGTTTGGATACGGCGCAGCAAACCACCGACGAAACTTACAATGGCTCCAGCAAGGTTCACAAGCAAATCGACAACATTAATGTCAACCCAAACTGCGACGATTGCGGTTTTCAAAGTTACAAATGCGCTTCCATTCACAATTCCATCAATGAAGTTCAGGTCAAACCATGATAGCGCAAGGCAAAGCTTTTTGATTGGCTGAATGATTACAGCATTATAGATTTCATCAATGTAATACTTGTTGTACAACAGATTATGGAGCCGTGGAAAACTTGCAGCCATAAATTGTGTTACTTCAGGTTTCTGTATATACATTCGATACGCAAGCCAGATACCTGCACCTGCAACGGCTACAGATGAAATCATCAACAGATATTCCATTGTTGCAGAATCATGCGCAGCACCCGCAGCATGCGGTGATCCCGTAACGGGTTCAAGCCAGTGATAGAAATCAAAAGGAATACTCGGGATGTGTAATGCTTTCGGAATTCCAACCCAACCACCGATGATGGAAAGGAATGCAAGAATGATCAGCGGAATTGTCATCGATCGTGGTGATTCGTGGATGTGCTCTTGTGTGTGATGATCCATTCGCGGCTTTCCATAAAAAGCAAGAAAGATTAGACGGAACATATAAAACGCAGTCATCGTTGCGGCAGTAATTCCAATAAGCCAGAATACCCAATTTTTCTGAAACGAAAGCCACAGAATTTCGTCTTTGCTGAAAAATCCTGCCAGGGGAGGGATTCCTGCAATGGCTATAGCGCCAACCAACATTGTCTTGAATGTTGTTGGAATGTGATTTTTTAAGGAACCCATTTTCATCAGATCTTGTTCGCCGCTCATCGCGTGAATGACGCTGCCGGCTCCAAGAAAGAGCAGTGCTTTGAAAAATGCATGAGTCATCAAATGGAAAATTCCGACAGCGTAAGCTCCGACCCCCATCGCAAGAAACATAAATCCAAGCTGGCTTACGGTTGAATAGGCAAGAACGCGCTTAATATCTCTTTGCACAAGGCCAATGGAAGCTGCAAAAATCGCTGTGAGGGCGCCGATGGTTGCAACAATTTGCAGCGTTCCCGGAGCAAGTGAAAACAGAGGACTGCATCGTGCAATCATGTAAACGCCAGCCGTCACCATCGTTGCTGCATGGATTAATGCACTGACTGGTGTCGGGCCTTCCATCGCATCTGGAAGCCACACATAAAGCGGAATCTGCGCAGATTTTCCTGTAGCACCGACAAACAATGCAAGGGTGATCATCATCACAAGAGATTCGCCATAATGCAAAACTTGAGGTGCACGCTGCATCACATCGGTAAATCCAAGCGATCCAAATACTGAAAAAATCGCAAGGACCCCCAGAACAAAACCGAAATCACCAATCCGATTTACGATAAATGCTTTTTTGCCCGCATCGGCTGCAGACTTACGTTCGAAATAAAATCCGATTAATAAATACGAACAAAGACCGACACCTTCCCAGCCTACAAACATCGTAAGAAAGTTGTTTCCAAGCACGAGCAACAACATAGCGAACATGAATAAATTCAGGTATGTAAAGAAGCGGTAGTAACCATCTTCATGAGCCATATAGCCGATCGAATATATATGGATAAGAAAACCTACCCCTGTAACGATCAGAATCATGACTGAGGAAAGAGGATCCAATAAAAAGCCGAGGGGGATATTTAATTCAGCACGTTGGCCCGCATTCGGACCTTTATTCAGAATTGTTGAACCGCCGGGAATCCAGTTGTAGAGAGTCGTTTCGTAAACATGAGTCTGCATTCCTGAAAGTTCGGCGACACAGACAATCGAAAGAACGAACGCTAAAAAAACTGTACCGCAGGCAATGGAATGAATGACAAACTTTGGTAAGCGCTTTCCAAATAATCCATTCAGCAGCGCACCAATAGCAGGTAAGACAGGAATCAGCCAGATATACTCAAGCATAGATTCACAGATGACGGTTTTTTGTGGGCTTGTTGATCCACGCCAGCAGCGTGGTAAATCTCCCGCGTCAAGATACTATAGGCACCCTTTGAAGTCAACGCTTTACCACAGGTCACGGAGAACTTTTTGTCCGCCAGATATAGCGATACCAGTACACGGGTACGGCCACAATGTTACAGAAAAGAAGATACATCATCCATCGTGATTTTTTTGCAGCAGGAAGCGCTGGATTTTTCATTGCATGAAAGGTGATGTAAACAAATAGTGCAGTAAAACAGAACCAGCCCACAGTAACGCCGGCTATGATCCCATAACGAAAGTTAGGGAATGCAATTTGAATGAGCATTGCGACTCCCGGAACAAGCAACGGCCAGACTATCGTTGCCAAACCGAACAATAAGGTCCTAGCCTTTGTCATGGCTCTGTAGTACTACATTCGGTGTAGCTTGAGGGGACTTAATATACTGCATTAACTGTCGACTGCTCGACTGCTCTAGGAAAGCTTTACCTCCCCGTTCGGGGTTTTGATTGTTGCAATGAGTTTTGGAGCATCCGATTGATTGACTATTACATCTAATCCGAGACCCTTCAACGCTTCGCGAACTTTGTCCGCTTGTGGATGCTCAATTTCAAACGATGTTAAGGTGCATCGTTGCGGTGAATCTTGTGATGGATGAACTGAATCTTTTGCCCATTCAATGAAGAATGGAATCGGATCAACATTGCCACTGCGAAAGTAATGTTGAACAAATGATGTTTTCCATTTCAAAATTTTTCCATCTGGCCGTGCGCGTGAGCCATCAAAGGGTCCCATCATCTGAACGCCCGCTTTTTTGGCTTTCTCAGTCTGAGATTGAATATTGGCAGCGCCTGCAGCCCACATCACCAATTGTGGTTGTGTGATCGTTCGAACATCAATTGGAAATGTATATGTTTTTTGTGCAGGATCAGGAGCAATGATTTCAAGATATCGTTTGCCACCCAATGAAAGAAGAGCATTTCTGGTACCGCCTCCTGGATGACTCCCTCCTATGATCGCTTTCACTCCCAAAGATTTTTCTGCCCATTCAATTCCATGATCCAGATCATTGATTGCAAGTAGTAAATGATCTACCGCTTCGACTGCTGGAATTTGAGTTTCAGTTGCGTCCATCGATCCTCCTACAAATAATATGGTTCCAGCGATGCCACCCATCTGCAGAAAACTGCGTCGACTCAAATTTTCCTGACTCATCTTAGCCTTCCATATAGTTTCCTTAAATAGAGTTAAAGTAAAACTCGATGGCACTTTCAACACGAAGTCTCTAAGACACAAAGAATCACAAATTTATCGTTCTTTGTACCACAATTCCAACCCTTCACGGCTCCGTACTGCTTTTGGTCCACGCAGTGCGAGACGGAACGTTGCATGCAATAATTCCAAGCCGGAATGTGCGCGAAGTTTTCGTCCAGAGGTAGTCACACGTTCGCGCAAGATAACGAATTTCCCTTGACGTTTCAGTGCGCGACTCATTGCTATCTCTTCTGCTCCGTACATTTTTTCGTTAAAGCCTCCAGCGTTTTCGAAAGCCGCTCGCGTGCAATAAATAAAACATCCAGTAGCGAGTTTTGTCGTTCTGAAAATAAAAAGCAGAAGCGGAAGCACCACGCGCGCATAAAAGGGGATAGGCTCATCAAATTGTACCGCTGAGCCTCCACCAACCGCACCATTTCTAACGGCATTGCATGCGCTTTGAATTACTTCTTGGGTTACCCAGGTATCGGCATCAATGAAAATCAACAGATCGCCCTTAGCAGCTCGGCTGCCAGAATTTCGTGTTGCCGCAATATGCCTGTGCTTTACCGAAACCACCTGTGCACCTTCACGTTTCGCAATGAATGCAGTCTGGTCCGATGAAGCGTCATCTACCACAATGATTTCGTATGGCTCTCCAACATCCCTCACAACTTTATTCAGTTGTTGTAACACGGAAGCAATGAGCTGTTCCTCATTGTAGGCAGGAATGATAAAGGAAATCATCATTTCACCTATCAAACCACAACTCTGGTCAAGCTTGCATCCAAACGCCAAGATCTATTACGATATATCGTGATACTTCAGGAGGTGTTGTGATGGTACGTTTTGGTAGTTTCTACGGTGGGGGATTTGGACCTTTTTTCAAGGGTCAATGGTTTGAGCGTGGAGACATGAAATATCTAATTCTGGATTTGCTTTCAGAAAAGCCAAGACATGGTTATGAAATTATTAAGCAATTGGAAGCCCGCTTTTGCGGCTTTTATTCTCCTTCACCTGGATCCGTTTATCCCACGTTGCAAATGTTAGAGGATCAAGGATTCGTAAAATCGAAAGAGCAAGATGGAAAAAGGACCTATGAAATTACAGAGGAAGGTCGTCAAGAAGTAAAGAAGCAGAAAGAAAGGGTTGGGAGTTTTCGTGATCGTTCGGAACGTTGGAAGAATTTTCGGATGGATGACTTAAATGACTTATTTGAAGATCTTGCTGATCTGAAAAAGTTTGTCCGGATGAAAATGCATGCTCATGGCCTGACCGATGAAAAAATGAAAAGGATCCGCAAAATCATTTCGCACGCAAAAGAAGAAATACTGGATGTATTGAAGACATAATTCGGGTGTTTCCCATTCTCCCTTTCTCCTTGTCCCCCCTTCTCCCTTTCGCTTAATGAAGGGGTGAAAGGGTGACAGGGAGAAAGGGAGACCGGTGTATACTTGGGATATGAAAGACCGTAGACGGGCGCCTCGTTCACCGATCCGTGTTCAGATGGAGGGGCGCAAAAATGGGGATGTATTTACGGGCACTTCGGTAAATCTCAGTGAAACTGGTATCTTGATTGAAACTGCAAAACATCTTTCAATCGGTACAGAAGTCACGGTTCATTTGATATTACCGACAGATGATGAAGTAACCGGAAGGGGAGTAGTTGTTCGGCTTGATGAGCGGGGTATCGACAAGTATGGTTTGGCTGTTCATTGGGAATTAACTGGTGAGCAGCGGGATACTCTTGCGCGTTTGATTCACGAAACTGCGCGTTAGCCGCAATTTATTCCGCGAGAAGTATTTTCGCCCTTTCGCGAATTTCTGGAGTTTCCGATTGGATCAACAGAGCTGCGCCTAAGCGTTTTGCTTCATCTTTTTCCCCTAATTTCATCAGCGTTTCTGCAAGTTCCAAACTGACTTCCAAATTGTTTGGCTCCAGCTGCAAAACCTTCCGCAACAATCCTTCGGCACTGATAAAATCCTGGCGCGCAAACGAAATCAAAGCTTGCTGGTGAAAGGCCGCCACCGATCGAGAGTTTAACTTCAATGCAAGCTCTGCGTTTTTCTGCGCTGCCTCGAAATTGCCTGCAGCTCTAAATATTATAGACATAATACTATACACATCATACGACATCATTCCCTTATATTTGCAGATTGTTTCGTAGGCCTGTTTGATTTTGCCCTGTTTGACTTGAAGATCGGCCATCTGTATCAGCAACTCGGGGTGATGCACCGGCCGTAATTCTTTTTCAGCATCGTCTAAACGTCCGGATGAAACGAGCAACGCAGATCGGAAACTGAGAATTGATGGTGTTTCGGGCAATCCAGGATCCTCAAGCAAGCTTAAAGCATCCGCAAAACGGGAGGATCTTGAAAGAACGATCGCTTCCTCAAGTCTGATTAGGTCCTTATCAACCGGATTTTGATGGTTTGAGGAATCGATCACTTTTGAAGTCACTGAAGGTTTACCAAAATGCATAGGAAACAGTGTGCTGCCGTAAAGGGATTCGTGTGTGATTTGCTTGTCATTGTTCTTTTCGAAGAGTTTCTTTCCATCGATTTCAGATGGCGCCGGTAAATCGAGCATTGCCAAAAGTGTTGGATACACATCCACAAGACTGACTACGGTTTCATACATTTGCTGCCTCGGTAAAAGTCCGGGGGCTGCAATCATCAAAGGAATCTCAAAATTTTCGTCTTCAGCGGACCCCGCTCGGCCAAGACTTTCGGCATTTTCACCGTAAGGAGCTGCAAAAATTACGATCGAATGATCAAAAAGTTTTGCTTGCTTCAACCAATGAATAAAATTCCCAACTTGCTGGTCGATTGCCGCAACTTCCCCATCATATGGATGATTTTCATAGTGATGGCTATAGGGTTCCGGCGGCGAATAGGGTGGCATTGGCTCAGAGAAATTTACCAAAACAAAGTGAGGCTGACGCCGCATTCTAGAAATCCAATCGATCGTCAAGCTTTGGATGGTTTTATTGTCCGATGAAGGTTGCCATGGTGGAAGAATGGAATCTCCTGCATAAGCCTTATCAAACCATCCGGAACGTAAAACAAAGGAACGGAGTTCAGGGTCTGCGGCAAACGCTGCAGTTCGATAGCCTTTATTTCGAAGCATCAACGGAATGGCTGTCTTTATTTCTGGCAAGGATTCACTCGTAAATGTTTGGAAATATTCGAACATTTGCAGCAGAGGCTTTCGTGTCGGATATAAACCGGTGAGCATTGATTGATGTGCAGGAAGAGAATCGGTAGATGTTGAGAATGCTTTTGTAAAACGGATTCCATCATATGCCAGGTAATCCAGGCCAGGTGTTTGGATCGGCTGATACAGGTAGCTGCTCAAATGATCAGCTCTGAGTCCCGTCGCTGTAATCATGTAAATATTGCGAGGAATTGCGGGTTTTTTCGCGATTTCCGTTGGCTCTTTCGAACAGGTTGAGCAAAATGCCAGCAACAGGAATAGCAATAAAATTCGGCTTAGCTGGTGAAAACACATGGGGTGTAGTATAGCTTAGCGAAAGAACGGAAGGACTCATTCATAAACCAAAATCTGCATCCAAAAAAATGAAGATTGTGATACCGCTATGAAGCGTTATCTATTGAAAATGCAGCATCTTCCGCTTGACACTCAGGCTTTGAAATCTATATAATGGCGTTTCCTCAAAAGGCGGTTAAGGCCGCGCAAAATCGGCCTGATACGCATCCTTGAGTTGATGCCGCTAAGGGCGCAGGAGTAGAGAAGTTCAATCTAAAGTTTCACCAATTCACAAAACTTTGAGCGCGGTCCTCATTGTCTCTACTGAGAATCTTGCTAAGAGTTTTGGTTTTGTTATAACAAAGGAGGAACCACAACAACATGCTTGAAACAACAAAAAGGCAGGATCCGTCCATCACGGGAGGTGAAAAACGGAACGATCCGCCACGCACTTCAGATACGGAGTTAGCTCCGGATATATACGATCGTCTTTTACAGGAGTATGACGATAAGTTCAAAAATCTTGCCGAAGGAGACATCATCAACGGACGAGTGATTAAAGTCACTTCGGGAGAAGTTATTGTCGATATAGGCCATAAGTCAGAAGGAATCATACCGATTCATGAATTCGTTGGATCGGACGGAAAAATTCATGTTAAAGCTGGAGACGAAATTGCTGTTCTGCTTGAAGATCAGGACAGCTTTGATGGATATCTAAAACTTTCCAGAGAAAAAGCAGAGCGGATTCGTGTGTGGGACCAAATTGAAAGAGCGTTTAAAGAAAATCAAGTCCTACCAGGCCGCGTAGTTGAAAAAGTAAAAGGTGGTTTGTCAGTTGACATTGGTGTCCGGGCATTTCTGCCTGGATCGCAAGTAGACATAAAACCGATCCGCAATCTGGATCATTTCGTCAATCAATCCATCCGCGTTCGCATTCTCAAACTTGATCAGAAGAAAGGAAATATCGTTTTATCGCGAAAGATTGTTGTTGAAGAAGAACTTGAAAGCCGGCGAAGAGAAGTGAGCGATGCGCTTCAAAATGGTGCAACCGTAAAAGGAAGTGTAAAAAATATTACCGATTACGGCGCGTTTGTTGATCTCGGTGGCATTGACGGACTTATTCACATTACGGATATGTCCTGGGGACGTATCAGCCATCCATCTGAATTATTTAATGTTGGTGATCAAATTGATGTGATCATTCTGAATTATGATCCCGCCAACAACAAAGTTTCACTTGGATTCAAACAATGTCAGCCGGATCCATGGTCAACGGTTGAAGACAAGTATCCAATTGGCCAAAGAGTAAAAGGCCGTGTCATTAACCTTGCAGATTATGGTGCATTCGTTGAATTGGAAAAAGGCGTTGAAGGTCTGATTCATATATCTGAAATGTCCTGGAGTGAAAAAGTAAAACATCCTTCCAAAATTGTTGCAATCAATGACTGGGTTGATGCAGTCGTTTTGAGTATCGATAAATCCAATAAGCGGATTTCACTCGGGTTAAAACAAACAGAACCGAATCCCTGGATGGTTTTGAAAGATAAATATCCTGTGGGAACTGTGATAACGGGCAAAGTGAAAAATTTCACAGACTTTGGAGTATTTGTGGAAGTTGAAGAAGCGATCCACGGACTCATTCATGTCAGTGATTTAAGCTGGAGTAAGCGCCCAAAAGATCCTGCTGAATATGTGAAGAAAGGGGAACGCATTGAAGTAAAAGTTCTGGAAATTGATCCAATCAAACAGCGTCTATCCCTGGGTTTAAAGCAGATACAGCCCGACATCTGGTCGGAGTTTTTCCGCAAATACAGAATCGGTGATAATGCTGAAGGCAAAATTGTTAATTTGACCAATTACGGAGCATTCGTTGAGCTCGAAGAAGGAATTGAAGGTTTGATTCACGTTTCTGAAATGGGAATGGAACGAGTTGAAAATCCTCAAGATCATTTCAAGCTCGGTGATGTTGTAAAAGCAAAGATCATAAAGATGGATCAAGCTGATAAAAAAATCGGTTTAAGCATCAAAGAACTGCAGATTGAGGAAGAGCGTCAGCTTTTGGAAAGTTATAAATCGAGCGATACAGTCACTCTTCTGGATCTTGCGGGTGGTGAATTAATTAAGCCGATGGATAAGGATTAGTTTAACGAAAGTTCCGTTTCTGTGATTGAAAGTGAGGGAAGCTGTGGAAGGTTTGAAGTTGATGACGAAAGCGGATTTGATTTCAGAAGTGTCCAGGGCCGCTGAACTTTCTAAAAAGGATGCGGAAAATATCGTTAATGTTTTTTTGGATGGTATTGTCGACGCATTGAAAGACGGCGAGAAAATTGAACTTCGTGGCTTTGGTTCATTTAAGCTTCGCCGTCGAAATAGCCGTGTCGGCCGCAATCCGCGAACCAGTGAAGCGGTGCAAGTCCCTGCTAAGAAGGTACCTTACTTCAAGCCGGGGAAGGATCTGAAAAAACTCATCAACAAAGCAAATGTCTAAAGCTCGATCCAAGATACAAGATCCAAGATGCATGGCGCGCTCGTAGGGTTTTTCAGTTGAGAGTTCGCTGGAACGTCCCTTGTATCATGTATCTTGCATCCTGGATCTGAGTTTCTATGCATCACGTTTGGTCCCCCTGGAGATTTCGTTACGTGGTCAATGCCGCAAAAGAAAGTGGGTGCATTTTCTGTGATGCATTGGATATTCAAGATCCTAATGAATCGTTGATTCTCTATCGCGCCATCCATAATTTCATCATCTTAAATCGTTATCCCTACAATAACGGACATCTCATGATTGCGCCGTATTATCATCTTGCGAATCCGGCCGAAGCGCAGCCTGAAGTCGCTTCAGAAATGATGCTCCTTTCCCAAAAAGCTCTTCATGCATTGCAAGAGGTTTATCATCCTGATGGTTTTAATATTGGAATGAACATCGGTAGATCTGCGGGCGCCGGTATAGAAAGTCATTATCATATGCACGTAGTCCCACGTTGGAGCGGAGATACGAATTTCATGACTGCACTTGCCGAAACGCGTGTGATTCCCGAAGATTTTGCATCCACCTTGCAAAAACTGAAACCATACTTTTCGCAATGAAAATAACTTTGCGTCTCTGCGGTTCGAATCTGTTATGAATTTCGATCTTCCGGAAGAACTTGAGATGTTGCGGCAGATGGTCCGCGAATTTGCCGAACAGGAAGTTCGTCCTATTGCAGCCGTTACCGATCGTGACGCAGTGTTCCCCGATGAAATTGTGCAGAAAGCCGCCGGTCTGGGACTTACAGGCATCTGTGTACCCGAACAATACGGTGGATCGGGACTTCCCAGCCTTGCCACCGCGATCACGATCGAAGAAATTTCCAGGTGCTGTGCTGCTACAGGTGTAATACTATCCGTTAATAACAGCCTCGTTTGTGATCCACTTGTAAAATTTGCTAACGACGAACAAAAACAACGCATCCTGACACCGTTGGCGTCTGGAAAAGCTCTCGGCTGTTTTGCTTTAACAGAGCCTCAGGCTGGCAGCGATGCATCAAATCTTCGGACGATGGCAGTACGTGATGGCGAAGATTACGTTATTGACGGCCAGAAGGTTTGGATCACGAATGCGCCAAAAGCGGAATGGTCACTTGTATTCGTAGTAACGGATCGCGAAAAGGGCCGTCATGGCCTTACTGCTTTAATGATTCAAAAAGGCACTCCTGGTTTTTCTGTTGGCAAACATGAAGACAAAATGGGAATTCGCGGAGCACTTTCATCAGCTTTACATTTTGAAAACTGCCGCGTGCCTGTCGCAAATAGGCTTGGTGAAGAAGGCGGAGGATTCAAGGTTGCACTGTCAACTTTGGATGGCGGACGCATCGGAATCGCTGCGCAAGCAGTTGGAATTGCACAAGGCGCTTACGAAGCAGCCCTGCAATATTCAAAACAACGTACCGCTTTCGGTGGACAGATCTCCGAGTTTCAAGCGATTCAATTCATGCTTGCTGATATGGCAACTGAAATTGATGCTGCTCGTCTTCTTACCTACCGTGCAGCCCGGGCAAAAGATTCAGGGAAACGCTTCAGCAAAGAAGCATCGATGGCGAAATTATTTGCAGCAGAAACGGCAATGAAACATACAGTAAAGGCGGTCCAAATTCATGGCGGTTACGGCTATAGCAAGGAATTTCCTGTGGAACGCGCAATGCGTGACGCCAAAATCACCGAAATTTACGAGGGTACTTCCGAAATCCAGCGTCTGGTCATCGCCGAATCCCTACTCCGGATGTAGATCAACCGCAAAGACGCCAAGAACGCCAAGTACTATTTGTCTCAAAGAGAACCCGTGTAGCTTATGGGTACAACCAAAAGCAACCACAGAGTCACGGAGAGCACGGAGCTAACTCCGTGTGATTGGATTGTTGCCGATTTTTTTGAAAGGCTGAGAATAGAGCTCAAAACAAATTTTCTTTTATTAAGAGGACTGACGCTTTAGAATCCAGGTCAGATTTGTTTTGAGCTCTATTCTCAGCCTCGTTCGCTGCGCGAACGAAATCGGCAACGATCCAACCTTCGTGACTCAGTGGTTAATTTTCTAAGATCAACATGGAAAAGTCTTGGCGACTTGGCGTCTTGGCGGTTGAGCTCATTATTGCTCCAGTAGGCACATCTAGTTTATACTTAATAATTTACAGGAACCTTCCACATTTACGAATCCAATCATGAATTTTGAGTATACCGAAGAGCAGCGGATGATTCGCGACATGGTTCGCGATTTTGTTGAGAACGAAGTTCGTCCACGGATTCAATCCATTGAATACGAAGGAAAATACCCTCGTGATCTTGTCAAGAAAATGGCGGATCTTGGATTGATGGGGCTGATCATTCCGGAAGAATATGGCGGGGCTGGAGCCGATAATATTGCGTATTCGCTTTCGGTTGAGGAATTATCGCGGGTCTCGGCAAGTCTTGCGATTACGATGAGCGTAAATTGTTCAGTCTGCTGCTTTCCCATTTACACTTTCGGCAATGAGGATCAAAAGCGAAAGTATCTTGTACCCTGCGCTAAAGGCGAAATCCTGGGAGGCTTTGCATTAACTGAGCCGAATGCGGGCTCCGATGCAACAGCACAACAGACAACAGCTGTTCGAAAAGGCGATTATTATATTATTAATGGCACCAAGAATTGGGTTACCAACGGTCAGGAAGCGCAGATTCTTATCGTTCAAGCCATGACCGATCCTGGTGCAGGTTCGAGGGGGATTACAACATTTATCGTTGAAACAAAATTACCCGGAGTGCGGATCGGCAGAAATGAGCCAAAGATGGGTTTGAATGGATCCGTTACAAATCAGGTCATTTTTGAAGATGTAGAAGTACCAGTGATTAACCGGCTTGGTGAAGAGGGAATTGGATTCAAGGTTGCGATGACATCGCTTGATGGCGGACGGATCGGAGTTGCATCGCAGGCAACGGGTATTGCTCAAGGCGCATACGAAGAATCGCTGAAGTATTCGAAAGAGCGGACAGCCTTTAATTCAAAGCTCGCTGAGTTTCAGGCGATTCAATTCATGCTTGCCGACATGGCAACTGAAATCGAAGCAGCCAGATTGTTAACACATCATGCGGCTTTCTTGCGTGATCAAGGAAAACCATTCACGAAAGCGGCATCGATGGCTAAAGTATATGCATCAGAAATGGCGAACCGCGTTACGTACAAAGCTATTCAAATTCATGGCGGTTATGGTTACTCGCGTGAGTATCCTGTCGAACGGTATTATCGTGAAGCGCGTGTTACAACTTTATATGAGGGTACATCCGAAATTCAGCGGATGGTGATTGCGCGCAGTTTATTGAAGTAAGGGGTAATAATATGAAAAAGAAAAATGGCGGGACCGCCGTAATGAACGGCACCGAAACGTCGGAACAAAAAAAGCGCTGGGAAAAGGAAACGCTTGAACCAACCCTGCGAAAACTTCCCGAACGGAATGTTCCATTCACAACTGTTTCCGGCGTTCCAATCAAACGTCTTTACACCCCTGACGATATTCAAGACATTGATTTCGAAACAGAAATTGGATGGCCAGGCGAATATCCATATACACGTGGCATTCATGCGAGCCTGTATAGATCAAAACTCTGGAGTATGCGGCAATTTACCGGATTTGGTTCCGCCTCTCAAACAAACGAGAGACTTCGATATCTCATTTCAGAAGGGACCAATGCACTGAGTATTGCATTTCATCTGCCCACATTGATGGGACGTGATTCTGACGATCTACTTTCACGCGGCGAAGTGGGAAAGTGCGGTGTAACAATCGATTCTCTTGAAGATATGGAAACACTCTTCAAAGGAATCCAACAAGACAAAGTTACAACAAGCATGACTACGAATGCTCCCGCAAATATATTGCTTTCCATGTATCGTGCGGCTGCAGAAAAGTCAGGAATCGATGGCGCACAATTGTCCGGCACAATCCAAAATGACATTCTAAAAGAGTATCTCGCGCAAAAAACGTACATTTATCCACCCCGGCCATCGATGCGATTGATTGTGAATTCATTTGAATATTGCGCAAAGGAAATGCCTCGGTGGAATTCGATCAGCATCAGCGGATATCACATTCGTGAGGCGGGTTCGACTGCGGTTCAGGAACTTGCTTTTACTTTGTATGATGGCATCGAATACGTTCAATGGGCGCTCGAAGCCGGGCTTGATATTGATGAATTTGCGCCAAGATTATCGTTTTTCTTTAATGCGCATAATGACTTTTTTGAAGAAGTTGCCAAGTATCGCGCTGCGCGAAAAATCTGGGCGCGCGTTATGAAAGAACGCTTTAACGCAAAAAATCCGCGATCCTTAATCCTCCGTTTCCATACCCAAACTGCAGGATGTTCTCTGACCGGACAACAACCGTATAACAATGTTGTTCGTGTTGCGATTCAAGCCCTGGCAGCAGTCATGGGCGGCACTCAATCACTGCATACAAACTCATTGGATGAAACACTCGCGCTTCCAACAGAGGCAGCCGTTACGATCGCACTCCGTACTCAGCAAATCATTGCTCACGAAAGTGGTGTCGCAAATACAGTAGACCCCTTGGCCGGTTCCTATTTTGTTGAACGCTTAACGAAAGATATGGAAGAGGGCGCTTACGCATACTTTGATAAGCTTGATGCGATGGGCGGGATGGTGAATGCAATTGAACGCGGTTATCCACAAAAAGAAATTTCAGATGCATCTTATGATTATTCTCGCGCTTGTGAGAAAAAGGAAAAGATCATTGTTGGTGTCAATGAATTTGCTGTCGATGAAGAAAAGGCTCCTCCCGAAACTTTATACATCGATGAAAACGTCGAACGCGAGCAGATCGAACGGCTTCAATCCTTGCGCAAAAGACGGAACAATGATCAAGTGAACAAAGCACTTGATGCTGTGCGCATCGCAGCGCGTGGAACCGAAAATATGATTTATCCGATTCTGGAAGCCGTGAAAGCCTACGCAACCCTCGGCGAAATCTCCAATGCAATGCGAGATGTATTTGGAGAATACCGCGAACCCGAAATCGTCTAAATAACCGCAGAGACACAGAGATGGCAAAAGAGAAAAAGATAAGAGTGCTTGTTGCAAAACCAGGGTTAGACGGTCACGATCGTGGCGCGAAGGTGATTGTACGTGCGCTGCGTGATGCTGGAATGGAAGCGATTTACACGGGGCTCAGACAAACACCGGAACAAATTATTCAAGCTGCACTTCAAGAAGATGTCGATGCAATCGGCGTTAGTATTCTTTCTGGAGCGCACAACTATGTCATGCCAAAGATTGTCGAACTTGCGAAAGAGAACAAAATGGATGACGTTTTGATTTTTATGGGCGGAATTATTCCGGACCAGGATATTAAGAAATTACAGAATCTTGGTGTGCGGGGAATTTTTTTGCCAGGCAGTTCTCTTGATGAGATCGTCCGCTTTGTTAAAGACAACGTCCGAAATTAACCACAAAGACGCAAAGACTTCATGAATAAGGCTGTATATGCCGTTATACTGGCTGGCGGTAAAGGAGAGCGGTTCTGGCCGTTAAGTACTCCGGAAAACCCTAAGCCTTTTCTTCGCTTCTTTTCAGTGCGCTCACTTCTACAACAAACATTCGACCGTGCGAGACGTCTTGTTCCTGATGAAAACATTTTTCTAGTTGTAGGGGAACAACATGAGCAGCAATCACGTGAACAGTTGCCTGCACTTCAATCATCCAATCTCTTGCTGGAACCAACCGGACGCGATACTTCGGCAGCTATCGGTTATGCGTCTCTTTATTTACCGTCCGATGCATTAATGCTTGTGCTTCCCGCAGATCATTTAATTCCTGATACGGATGCTTTTGTAAATACAATGCGGATAGCAGTCGAATTTGTATTGCAAAAAGATATGCTGGTCACATTCGGGATTAAACCGATCCGGCCTGAAACGAATTATGGCTACGTCAATGCCGCACCTGAAAATCTCGGAACTCAAGATGACCCTGTTTTTGCTGTAGAACGTTTTGTTGAAAAACCGGATCAACAACGGGCTGAGCATTTTTTCCACGATCCGTCTTATTACTGGAATAGCGGCATGTTTTTGTGGAAAGTGTCTGCAATTCAGGAATTGCTTGCAACACACTTACCCGATGTTTGGAACACTCTGAACCGGCTGAAAGAAGAGCAAGACAAGGAAGTTTTCCGCAGAGAATATTCTGAACTGAAGCGTATTTCGATTGATTTCGGCGTCATGGAAAAAGCGAAAAATGTTGCAGTCGTTCCTGCAACTTTTCCATGGGACGATGTTGGAACCTGGAATTCATTGAGCCGGATCCTTCCACTCGATGAAGAAAAAAATCTAAGCTGGGGTGAACACATCGGGCTCGATACAAAGGACTGTATCATCTACTCAGATTCGCAGATCATTGCGACTGCAGGCTTGCGCAACATAGTTGTCATTCAAAAAGATGGTAAAACGTTGGTGTGTACGCGCGAATATGCCGACCGATTGAAAGAACTCCTGGCCAAATTACCCCAGTAGTTCTGCGACTCTGCGGTTCATATGTTTTACATTTATTTTTCGTGCTTCTTCGTTAACTTCGTGATAAAAAGTATCCTGAATGACAAAGACGTCAAACCAAAAGCAGGAATCTGACCGATACAAAACCCTCCTTGATATTGGACAATCGTTAATCGCTATTACTGATTTACATCAGTTGCTCGGTAAGATTTCGGAAGCAGTAACCCGTAACATGAATGCAGAGCGTGTCCTGGTAATTTTGCGGCACGAAGTTACTGGCGATCTTCGTATTGAATATTCCAACGCAAATATTGATTCGACAACGCTGCGTGATGCGCTGCAATTCAGCACAACAGTAGTGAATGATGTCGTAAATAAAGGTAAATCAATTTTGAGCCGCGATGTAGTTCGCGATGAAAGTATCACAAAATCGGATTCAGTTATGAACTTACAGATCCGCAGTCTGATGTGTGTGCCTTTAACATCGCGCCAGAATAGCGAAATTATCGGAACCCTCTATGCAGACAACCGATCCGCGAAGAATGTCTTTAAACAGGACGATTTGAAGCTCCTGGAATCGTTTGCAAATATGGCGGCGATTGCAATCGAGAATGCACATCTTTACGAACAAGCAATTGTGGATGAACTAACGCAGTGTTATGTCCGCCGATATTTCGAGCAAAGATTGGAAGTCGAATTTGCGCGAGCAGCCCGGCAGAGTTCTTCTTTATCTTTAATTTTCCTCGATGTAGATTCCTTCAAGAATATTAATGATCAACACGGCCACGATGCAGGAGATGCGGTTTTAAAAGCTATTGCTGGTTTAATGAAACGAAATTTGCGTGCGTATGATTTACTCGCACGTGTGGGCGGAGATGAATTTGCAGTTTTATTGCCTGAAACATTGGCCTTTGATGCTTTGAAAGTTGCTGAAAAAATTCGGAGTGGTGTTTCACAGATGACGATCCCTGATGGTTCCTCCCGGATAACAGTAAGCCTTGGAGTTGCAGCCTATCCGGAACACACGAAAGAGTCGGTCGAGGCATTGCAGAAAAAAGCCGATGTAGCGTTATATCTCGCGAAGCAGTTCGGCAGAAACTCATGCCAGATGTTTCATGATGAAAAAGATCCTACTTCCGATGAAGCCGGAGTCCTGATTCGAAAGACTTTTCAAGTACTGACGGAATTACAGAATCAGCTTGTCCATCTTGATGAACTTTCGGAGCAAGCTTTCTCACAAGTTCAAAAGATTGATCCGTCCTCAACACGATCTGCTGAAGCAGCGACATTGCTTCGTAATATTCAAGAACGATTGAAAAAGATCGCCGCCCGCTTTGAGAATTAATACTCTGTGTCTTTTCGGGGAGCGCGGACGTCCCGTCCGCATTGGGGATCGCAGGCGTCTCGCTGCAAATTTGCGGACCAGAGGTCCCGGTCCTAATGCAGGCCTGAGGCCTGCGGTCCCTTGCGGTTAGAGCTCACTACCCAAGCGCTTGCTGGAAATCTTCCATCAAATCTTCGATCGATTCGATACCGACCGAAATCCGAATCAAACCATCACTGATTCCGCCGGCCCGTCTTTCTTCAGCGCTGAGTCCTGCGTGGGAAGTTTTTGCAGGCAGTGTCATCAGGGTTTCAACACCGCCTAAACTTGGAGCTGAAATCGGTACTTGAGCGCGGCTCAAAAAATTTGCTGCTCCTTTTGCGCCTTCTTTGAGTTCAAAGCTCAGCATTCCGCCGAAACCTTCAAAAAGACTTCGCGCAATACCGTGTTGAGGATGGCTTTCCAACCCGGGATAATTGACCCGCTCCACGGCCGGATGATGTTCCAGAAGATGCGCCAATTTAAAAGCGCTTTGATTTTGATGATGAACTCGGAGCGCCAGCGTTTTCATTCCACGATGCAATAAAAACGCGGCATGTGGATCCAGCGATCCACCAAGATGATTCAGCCGGTGTAATACTTTCATAACAAGTTCCGATTTGCCAATGACGGCACCGGCAACAATATCGGAATGTCCATTCAAATATTTCGTTCCGCTGTGAAGTGATATATCAAATCCATGCTCTATCGGACGAAAATTAATCGGAGACGCAAATGTATTGTCAATTGCAGAGATGATTCCATTCTCTTTCGCAAAAGCCGCGACAGCTTTGAGATCGGGAACATGCATCATCGGGTTTGAGATTGTTTCTACGTAAATTGCGCGAGTGCGTTTTGTCAGCTTGTTTTTCCAGGTTTCAGGACGATTCGGCTCTATGAAATCATATTGAATTCCAAAATTCTGAAAATCTCTTGTTACAAACGTTTGCACTCCGCCGTACAAGCTCGGCTGAACAAGCAGATGATCTCCGTTACTGAGGAATGTTAATAATGTAGCGCTGATTGCGGCCATACCGCTTGCTGTTACAATTGCGCTTTCCGCATTTTCAAGTGCCGCTAATTTTGCGGCAACGACTTCCTGGTTAGGCGTATTATTCAGCCGGATATACTTCAAATCGTTGTAATCCGTTTCACCGGCGTATTCAAACATTGCAGATTGAAAGACCGGCATAACAACGGCACCATTTACTTTCGGAGATGGTTCACCTGAGTGTATTAATTTAGTTTCAATGCGTCGCGAATTCTTCATATGAATTCCTCCAATTTGAATCTTAAGTAGTTTTCGGATATATGAACAGAATCAGTTCTTCCTATCTGCCACCATTACAGTTAACATAGCTGCATGAAAAATATAACCAGGGACCGCAGAATTCTTGGGGACCGCGGACGTCTGGTCCGCATAAGGGACCGCAGACCTCTGGTCTGCATGCTGTTTTTTCTTTTTTCGTGTTTCGCTCTTCTTCACGCAGACCAACCTGCAGCCGATCTGATTTTAACGAACGGCAAAATCTGGACCGTTGATTCAAAGATGCCGGAAGCTCAAGCAGTTGCAATTCTTGGTGAACGCATTGTTGCAGTTGGTTCAGCCGAAAATGTGAATGCGTGGCGCGGTTCTTCAACTAAAGTGATCGATTTGCAGGGCAAACGAGTTGTGCCTGGATTCAATGATTCTCATGTGCATTTTTTTGGCGGTGGTCAGCAACTCGATAGTGTCGATCTAAAAAATGCCGATTCACACCAGGAGTTTGCAAGAAGAATTGCTGAACGAGCGAAATCGCGTCCGAAGGGTGAATGGATCCTTGGCGGTGACTGGGATGATCAGCGATTTACTCCAGTTGAAATGCCGACACGCCAACTCATCGATGGAGTGACTCCGGATCATCCTGTCTTTGTGAATCGCTATGATGGCCATATGGCTCTTGCGAATTCGCTTGCGTTGAAACTTGCAGGCGTTACAAAAGAAACACCAGATCCTCCCGGCGGCACAATCGTGCGTGATTCAAAAGGCGAACCAACTGGAGCACTCAAAGATGCTGCAATGACTTATGTGTATAAGGTTATTCCGCCACCAACGCACGATCAGCTTTTGAAGATCGCGCTTCGTTCGTCAAAGCATGCGGCTTCACTTGGAGTCACAAGCATTCAAGACATGGGAATGCTTTATGCGGAAATTGCAGCGATCGCGGATCTTGCTGAACGCGGCGAATTATTAACGCGAGTTTATGCCGCTCCACCACTTGCAGGCTGGGCTGATCTTGCGAAAGTTGGTTTGCGACGCAGTTTTGGCTCTGCATTACTGCGAACCGGCGCGTTGAAAGGTTACGCAGATGGTTCACTCGGTTCATCAACAGCATTCTTCTTTGATCCGTTCGATGATGACTCCAAAAACCATGGATTGTTGTCTGAAGAAATGCAACCTGTTGATGCAATGAAAGCGAAGATTCAGGGCGCCGATAAAGCAGGACTTCAAGTTTGCGTTCACGCAATTGGAGATCAAGCCATTTCAATCATTCTGGATCTTTTTGATGAAGCGGCGAAACAAAATGGTTCGCGAGATCGCCGTTTCCGTATCGAACATGCGCAGCACATGGCGGCAAAAGATTTTGCGCGATTCGCAAAACAAAATGTAATCGCATCGATGCAGCCGTATCACACAATTGATGATGGCCGCTGGGCTGAAAAAAGAATTGGACACGATCGAAGCACCAGAACATATGCCTTTAGAACATTTCTTGATAACGGAGTCAAACTTGCATTTGGAACTGACTGGAATGTCGCACCGCTGGATCCGATGCAAAGTCTGTACGCGGCTTTGACCCGCGCTACACTCGATGGAAAACAACCAAACGGTTGGATCCCCGAAGAAAAGATCACGCTTCCAGAAACGATTTATGCCTACACAATGGGATCTGCGTATGCGGAATTTCAAGAAAATCAAAAAGGCTCGATCACTCCGGGCAAACTTGCAGACCTGGTTGTGCTGAGTGGAGACATCTTTGCAATCAAGCCCGATCAAATTCGTGATGTCAAAGTCGAAATGACTTTTCTCGGCGGGCGATTAGTGTACTCTACGCCTTCGCGGTAATAATAAGCAAAAACTCATTTCACCACGGAGTCACAGAGAACACGGAGATGTGTTTTTATTAATAAAGTTGCTCCGTGCTCTCCGTGACTTCGTGGTAAATAGCATTGATAGGGATGCGGATGCGGGATGAGTTATCATAGAGTCGTTATGAAAAATCAAATATTTATTTCTGTTCGTTTTTACATTATTCGTTGGTTTTGCTGGTGCTGCGGATTATCTGGAAACAATTCAGCTTCCTGGCAATGAATGTCTTGGCTCAGCCGCGATACTAAGATCCGGCGAGGTTGTCGCTGTAGGTGTTGACTATACGTCAAGCGACGCACTTCTGTTCAAACTCAGTTCTGGTGGTGATGTCCTGAGGGCTCAGCGATTCGCCGGTTCATCGGCTGATGAAGCACAAGCAGTCGTTAGCACATCAGATGGCGGTGCTGTTGTCGTTGGAAACACAGGCTCTTTTGGTGAAGGGCTCTTGGATGCATTTATTTTAAAGCTTCGATCCAACGGAACGGTCGCATGGAAACGCACATTCGGGACGAGTGGTAATGAGCATTTTGTAAAAGTCGTTCAGACTTCAGATAGGGGTTTCATTGTGTTAGGGGATGCGGATCATGATCCGAATCTGAATGATATTGTGGTTGTAAAATTCAATTCTGCCGGCCGCCCGGTTTGGAGAAAAGTAATTTCGGCAGCTGGATTCGATCATGCATCGGACCTGGGATTGACGTCCGATAATGGTGCGATCGTTGCGATCGCTGCTAATTTTCCGGGTGGTGTTCGTTCTGTACTTGCGAAGTTCAGTGCAACGGGTTCGATAGAATGGTCGCGAATGTATGGTTCGTCAGGCAATCACATTGCTTTATCTGCGTTTCAAGCCGCTGATGGTGGTTATTATTTTACGGAAAGTTTTGCGCCTTCAGGTTCACAAAGATCAGATACATTGCTTTCAAAATTAAATTCAGATGGGATACCGGTCTGGTCACGGCTTTATAAATCACCGGGTTCAAGTCTGAATGCATCCGTTTCGAAAGCGGGTAGCAATTTGTTATTAGCAGGGAACATCACTGCTTCTGGTGGCAGCAACTCGCGAGGAATTGTTGTGAGCCTTGATGCAAATGGCAATGTTCTGTGGCGCAAAAGAGTGAATCCTGATTCACGCCCGGTTTTTGTAGGACGGCCAATTGTTTCATCAAGCGATGGATCGATCCTGGTGACTGGTTGTGCCGGGACTCGTGAGTCCAACAACATGGATGCGATTTTTCTAAAGATGCAGTCAAATGGACAAATTCAAGGAGGCTGTTCCAGGCTTACAACTTTTCCGTTTTCCAGAGCCAATATTAATTTGACCAGTTCAGAAATTGTATTGGAAGAAATTCCCGTTCCATTTTTCACAGCTACAGCCGGCTTTCAGAGTGTAACTCTCTCCGCCGCTGAAACTGCCGTTTGTTCAAGCGAATAATCTGGCATCCCGCATCTCGCTCGCATCCCTATCAAAATATAGGGCTTAAACCCCATCCACAGTTCAAATAGAAATCCGTCAGGTGCCGATAACATTAACGATTCACAGTTGAGTAAAGCACTGGAGGAAAATCATGAGCACCATAACTCGCAACAAATTCGTCAACGATCTTTCGAAAGGCGGAATCAATGTCAACGATATAGCTCCTGAAAACAAAGAAAAGTTAAAGGAAGCTGGCGTCTCAGATGCCACATTGGCAAAAATTGCAGGAAAGGATGGCAGGATCAGCGGATCGAAAGAATTCAAAAAGCTTTTCAAGGCAGTAGATAAATTCGATCATAACGGTTCGCGTTCCTCATTTGCTACCCGCGACAAAGATGGTGATCAAACCAAAAGTGGACTCATCCACGAAGCCTTGAAATCAGAAGTGAATCGCAATCGTGCAAAGGCCGGTGCACAGGGTGTAATCCATCTTGGAATGCGTGAGGAGTCTGACAAAGAAGCAAAAGCGTTGGAAAAGGGAAATAAGAAAGCACAAGGTGGTGTTCATCGAATTGAAGGATACAAAACCGATGGAGAGATCAAATATAACGGTAAGATGCATGACCTCCGGACTGATGCAGGTCTGAGTGCATTTCAGAAGTCATTGAGTTCTGGTCCGGACAAGATGCCGAAGGAGCAAGCACAAAAGTTTGTTGATTTTCTAAAGACGCAGAATCCAGCATCGCGCGATGAGCTATCACAATTAGGATTGAAATTTTTTCAAGCCGGTGAAGGGAAGGCGAAAATCAACAGGCTGGTCATTTCGGGTCACGGTTTTGATGGCGAAATCGGCGGCGATGGTAATGGCGCATTCAAATTGACTGATGTGGAAGCTCTGGCGAAAGTATTTCCGAAAGGAGCAAACAAAATTGAGCATGTCGCTGTTTCTGCCTGCTTCTGTGCTGGCAAGACTCACTTCGAAACTTTAAGAAGCGCATTCCCCCATTTGAAAAGTGCATTTGCTTACAACGCGTATTCTCCAACGGCAGAAAAGGAAGCGCCGAAACATTTGAAAAAATGGGAATCGGTGACAGATGGTGATGATCCAAGCAAGGTAGACCCTCTGTTTAAGAAGACCTCTACATGGAATGTGAAAGATGGTATTCAGGGTCTTCCCGAAACAACATTAGGTGATGCCATGAGATCTGCTGAAGAATTGGAATCCGCTTACCATGCGTATGCGCTTCACGGGAAGGATAAATCTGAAGCTACGAAAGATCCGAAACTCAATGAATACTATGAACGTCTTGCTGTGATCATCCAGCATCCAGATGCATCCGCGGAAGACAAAGAACAATTTGAAGCCGTTCGGAAAGCGGTGCTCAAGTTGCGCCACCCTGAACTCAACCTGTGAGCTTACGGAGCGCAGGCTTCCAGCCTGCATTTCGGGCCGCGGACTTCCAGTCCGCAATTTCTTGCAGGCAAGGATGCCTGCGGCCCTCAATGCGGACAAAGATGTCCGCGCTCCGTACTACTCCGGCAAAAGGAATCCGTAGTTGCGATAAACTTCTAATGCTTTAGGCCCTTGCATAAAATCGTAAAATTTTTTTGCTGCGGCAAAATCTTTTGATTCCGTCAGCATTGCCACGGGATAACTGATCTTCGGTCCTTCTGCCCTGGGAATTTCATACGCAACTTTGACTCGTTTTGAAATCCCGGCATCGGTCTTGTAAACAATTCCAGCTTCTACATTCCCAGATTCAACAACCGCTAGTGCAGCGCGCACGTTTTCAGTTGGTATGAGGCGATCAATAACCTTGCTCCAGATACCAATTTTCTTCAAATATTCTTTTGCATAAATTCCGGCGGGAACGCTTTGCGGTTCAGCAATCGCAATGTTTCCTTTTACTTTCACAAGATCCATGGCAGATGAAAACTGATGTCTCGAATCCGTTGATACAACAATCACCAAAGTATTAGACAGCAATGCCTTTCTTGTATCTTTTCGAATGAGTCCTTTCTTTTCGACTCCATCCATTTTTGCTTCATCGGCTGAGAAAAAAATATCACCGGGTGTGCCTTCCTGAATCTGTCTAGCTAGAAAACTGGAAGCACCAAAGTTAAAAAGAACTTTCTCTCCTGATTCTTGTTCATACATTTTTCCAATGTCTGTAAGGGCATCTGTAAGACTAGCGGCGGCATGTACAAGGATTTCTGCCTGCGCTTGTGTGAAGGAGACGAAAAGGAATGCTAAACCGAGTATGATTGTTGGACTTCGTTTCATTTTTCCTCCAGTTCAAGAGACAGAATCAAAAGATTACTTGCATTCGGACGAGGACTTTATTTTGATCACCAAGAAGCGGCACATCACTGCGAAAATAGTTGACTAAACCTCCCCTGCACCCCTGCTCCTCCGCATCATCCAAGCCGGATAACATTATCCAATGCAATTTGGTCCAAGCCTTTCAGCTTTCTCCAGTGTAATGGCGGAGGTGCGAGGGAATCGAACCCACCGAACTTACCTTTCGATAAGTCCCACCGATTTTGAAGACCGGGGCATGCACCAGCACACACTCACCTCCATAGAGAAGAGCAGAGAGGATAGAGAATAGAAGATTGAGGATAGTAATTCAACACCGAAAGATGCTACGGTTCGGAAAGGAATTGCAGCTGAAAAAGAAAAGCCATTCGGCAATCTGGAAGCTGGCTTGCGAACACTGCGAAGTCATTTTGATTCATTTTTTTTCATTGTGATTCCTCCAGCAAAAAATTTGCAAAATGCTGCGCGAACGAATTAAGCAAATAACAAGAGAATCAAAGCAATAAAGTATTGATATTCCGCTTTGCAATCCGCTCAAAAACATTTTTGAAAAACAAAACATAAATCGGCTATCATCGTTTGTGCCGCTATTTGCAACACAAGAGTTTTCATTCTTTCAGTTTTTGGAGGCAGCGAATGAGCAATCAAAATGACCAACAACCCAAGGGGACTGAGCGCATCGGTGTCGGCTTGGCCCTCGGAATAGCCCTTGGCGCTGGACTCGGAGCTGGACTTGGAGTAGCCCTAAACAATATTGCGATTGGCGTGGCGATTGGCGTCGGCATTGGTGCCGGTCTGGGTCTAATGATGGGGCAACAACGCAAGGACAAAGGTGAATTGTAAGAGCAGAGAGGATAGAGAATAGAGAATAGAGAATAGAGAATAGAGGATTGAAGAAAGTAATTCAACACCAAAAGATGCTTATGGTTCGGAAAGGAATTGCAGAATTTCATTCATCAGTTTTTCAGCTTGATCCGTTTCAAAAAGGGCTTGTGCATGCGCCGAACCTTCAAGGATCACAAGCTTTTTTGGCTCTGGCGATTTTTCAAACTGTTCGCGAATTTTTATCAACCGGACAACTCCATCACCCCGTGTATCATCACGGCTAACAATGAATAATTTCCGCACCTTCAGTTTTTCAGGAATACAATCACACGCAGCTCCAAGTAAAACAATCCGATCGATCTCCCCTGATTTTGCTTGAATTGATGCGGTTGCTGCTGCGGTACCTCCCATGCTTCCACCCACAATCGATACTGTTTTTGCTCCTGTTGTTCGCAGGTATCGAACTCCGGCAAGCACATCTAAATGCAGCGGTGCGCTCATAGGATCCGCTTGACCGGGACCCTTCGATTGACCATACCCGCGAAAGTCCATTGCCATCACACGAAATCCGGCGTTCATTAATATGGATGCTTGCTTCTGCCAACTTTCTTTGTTGAATCTGCCTCCATGAGTCAAAAGAATGGCTCGTTCGCCTTTTCCGTAAAGATCAGCAGAAATCGTTCCGCCATCCTCAGTCGGAAATGTAATATGCTGTGGCATTCCAGAAGCAGAAATACAGCAAACAAGCACCACAACTGACGTGAATAAGACTACTTTCATGAAAAACTCCCAAGAGGATAGAGAATAGAGGATAGAGGATTCCATTTCAATATTGAACGAAATTCGTATCGCGTGGATTGAAATGTAGTTTGGTGATTCGCGCTCCTTATGATGAAATAAGCCGCACATGATAGGGAAGACAATTTCTCACTACCGTATTATCGAACGTTTGGGCGGTGGAGGGATGGGAGTTGTATATCAAGCTGAAGATTTACGGCTGGGGCGTGGCGTTGCGCTAAAGTTCTTGCCGGATGAATTTGCCAAAGATTCGATTTCCCTTGAACGTTTCCGTCGCGAAGCCCGCGCAGCATCAGCGCTGAATCATGCCAGTATCTGCACAATTTATGATATTGATTCCGGCATTCCTTCATCGATCGATACACAGCTAGATCCGGATCATCCTGAACACGAAGTTCATTTCATTGCAATGGAACTTCTGGAAGGCAAGACGTTAAAGCATCGAATTGAAGGTCATCCTTTTGGAATTGAAGACCTGCTTGAGATGGCAATTCAAATTGCTGACGCGTTAGATGCAGCCCATGCGAAAGGAATCGTCCACCGTGACATCAAGCCGGCGAATATTTTTGTAACTGCACGCAATCAGACAAAAATTTTGGACTTCGGCCTCGCTAAACTGATGCCGGAGCGATCCAAAGTCGCAGAAGGTGCATCTGCATTGCAAACTCAAGGTGTTCCTGAAGAGTCACTCACCAGTCCAGGAATGGCTCTTGGAACGATTGCATATATGTCACCGGAGCAAGCGCGCGGTAAAGAATTGGATGCACGCACTGACTTGTTTTCGTTTGGAACTGTCCTTTATGAGATGGCAACGGGCCGTAATCCATTTGCAGGAAACACCAACGCAGTCATCTTTGAAGCATTGTTAAGCAAGATGCCAACGCCGCTATTGCGCATCAATCCTGATCTGCCTCCGGAGTTGGAACGCATCATTAATAAAGCAATTGAAAAAGATCGCGATTTGCGTTACCAGACGGCAGGCGAAATGCGCGCTGACTTGAAACGGTTAAAACGTGAAATGGATTCGGGGCGTTCATCGGCCAGTTTGCCCGTTCACGAATCGGTTTCAACCGATGCTCATATGTCAGATAAAACTGCGATTCCGGCAGTCAGCGCCGCGCCATCTAGAAAAAAAATAATCGTACCGATCATTGCCGCCGCACTTTTGATTTCTGCAATTGCCGGATATTTCATATGGATGAACAGAGTAGCGCCTCTTCCTACAAAGCTCTCAAAAATCAGTCGCTGGAATAAGCCAATTTTCAGTCCAGCACTTTCTCCAAACGGAACAGCAATCGCATTTACTTCTCCAGTCGATGGCATTCAATCAAGTCTTTCTTTTATTAGCAACAGGCGGTGATCCACTTCAGTTAACCAAAGACTCTCTGAACAAACGAGTGTCCAGTTTTTCCGCAGATGGTACCGAAATTCTTTTTTGGAATGCAGAGCGCCAGGAAACTTGGGCCGTTCCGGCTCTGGGTGGAGATTCCAGGCGTGTACTTGTGGGTATCGATACAGTCCAGTCTCCGGATGGAGAGTCGTTTTATTACAGTAAACGGAATAATTTTTCGTTGTTTAAGAGCGATCGTTCCGGTTTTAAAGAATCAGTTGTCTGTACATTTCCATCGGCAATTGTTCCTAACAAAAAACTTTTCTATCCGACAGGAAACGTACTGTTAGTCGTTGGACTGGATGTTAAGAATGATGCATATATCTTCAATGTCAATTTGATCACAGGAGAAGCCAAGCAGATCGGACAGTTAAAAGATTTAAATGGACGGCCCAATTGGGGAATTCCAGGAAAAACGCTTCTTTTAGGCCGTAGAGTCGATGGAATTTCAAATATTTGGGAATACAACCTGAAAAATCAGGAAATGAGACAGGTTTCATTTGGTCCAGGCGATGATATTTTCCCAATGGTAAATCCTGCAAATCAAGGGATCTACTTTGTCACCAGCAAAGAATCCGGCAGCCTTCATGTACTCAATATGCAGACCGAAACTTCTACAGAAATTTTTTCTGAGTTGGCATCCCAACCTTGTTTGTCCCCTGATGGAAAACGATTGATGTATATACATTTTGTTCAACCCGGAAGGAACGAGGAAGTCTGGGTATCCAATCTGGATGGAACCAACCGTTTGAGAATTGCCGCCGCTTCAACTGTAGCGACAGGTTCCTGGTCCCGCGACGGAAGCAAGATTGGTTTCATGCTTGACAATAAAGCATTTGTGGCAAATTCAAATGGACGTAATCTTCGAGAAATTCCCATCAAGAATATCTCTGAGGCGAACAGTGTCTTTTTTTCCAACAACGCCGAAACAGTTTACGTAGCCGGTATCAATACTGCTGGCTCCAGGATGGGCTGGAAAGCCGATGTTAATGGTCAGAACATCGAAGGGTTTGCTGCCCCCATTATTTTCTCGGATTCCTCACCAGATGACATGTTCCTGATAGGATCTGGTGAGTTTGAAAACAATGATGGCATCGGTTTATTTTCTACTCAAGATAAAAAGACAAAAGCGATTGTGGAAGATATAAATTCTTTAAATATTTATTTTGCGGAGGGCGGAAAAGCGATTCTGTATACGGTAGCAGCTCCGGAAGAAATCACTTTCTATAGTCTACCTTATGAGAATGGCAAAGTGACGGGAACCGCAAGTGTTCTGCGAAAGATTGCTCCTAAATTCCCTTTACAGTATCGCGGCAATGCATTTGATTTTACCCGCGATCTTTCTACGCTGGTCTATGCCAAACCTACCGCACAAGGTGACGTCTATTTGCTCAGCCATAAGTAAAATTTCATGCGCCATCTGAAGGTCATGTTCCTGATAGTGTTTGTTCTGACTCAGTTGAACGTGTTGCTGAGTTCATCTCCAAGAAATGTTTCTGAAAATGTTCTTATCTCCGAATCTTTGCCCGCAATAAAAATCAAAGTCGATCCTGCGATTCAATTTGTCGGCTCATTTCCATTTAAGATTCAAGAGATTGCTGCGGGAGAACGCTATGTTTTTGCAGAATCAAAAGAGAAAAAGATTCAGAGGTTAGTCATAGCCCAGTTCGAAAGTTTTCTGCCTGAAAGTTCGGAAATTTACAGATACAGTTTTGCAAACGCAATCAATATGAGTGGTCATCAGTTCAACCATAGTACGTTCGTTTTTACAAATGCTGAAGCAAAGAAAGAGAATCCTGAAGGCGAAGCGGCTGTTACAGCTTCATTTCTGCAGAAAAAAGGCTATGAAATTCCGGAAGCCTGGATTGTTTCAAGATTTCTAACTCTTGGTGATGAATCCCGGAAACATGAATTAATCCTGTTTTACCAGGAAGATCTTAAAACTACTGGCAGAAAAATCGAGGAACTGGTTCGCAACGATCAAGATACAGATGTTTTGAAAGCGATTGCCCCTGAACTGAAAGCACGCGCGTTATCTGCAATGCAAATTCAATAAAGCTCTTCAACACGAAGACACTAAGACACGAAGTTTGTAGCGGCCTTCGGCCGCAATTTTAGATTTCAGATTTTTGATTTCGGATTGAAATTGAACAAATTTCTGATTTGAAATTCATGCGAATTGTCCTTAGCCGAACAGAAGGGATAAAATTCATCAAGAATTTAATAGTTTCCAGCCTTTCTTTATTTTCTTTTCTGTATAAGAGTAATTTTACAAAACTCATAGCTCAGTCCTTCTATCAATCTGCAATCAAAAATTTCAATCTGAAATCTGAAATCCTAAATCTAAAATTGTTAGAAGCTGTTCCAGGGAGTGCGTTCTAATGCGCGTTCAAATTCCGCTCGAGTGTGAACTGGCTCACCGTGTGAGACGATTACGAGTTCGAATGGAAGTTCAAGCAGTTTACGCATCGCCGGCAATGCACGTTCCTGGTGCCATGGTGTTGACCAGATGCGAAGTTCTCCCTCAGGCGCTGTAAGCGCATCAGCGAATACAATCGCACGTTGTTCAGGTAACCACACCGGTGTTTCGTTGCGGCCGCGTCCGTCATGCAGAGCAACAATTCCTCCGGGAAGTATGCTGCCAGGGTAAATTGGTTCCAGTTCTGTCTTTGGAATATCGTAACGATCGAAACGATCCGGGCCAAATGCGCGTGCATGATACCGGCTCACGAATAAATCCACATGCCGAACGTGATCCGGTTTTAGTATGATGACTGCTGTTGGTGGCCGCGCATCGAATCTTTCCCATAATTTAGTCGCAGAATTTGGCGGAGCGATCGGATCAATTATCAGAATCTCACCGCCGGATTCTACACAGGTCGAAGCTACGATTGGATCCCACCCTTGATTCGACTGCCAGTCTGGATGTTCTGTGCGCCATATCCACAAGCCGCTTGTAACATCTCTAACTTCGAGGTTCATTTGGAATTCATTTTATTTTTACCGCAAAGACGCAGTGATCTTTGAGTCTTTGCGGTAATAAACAGGGCAGGTATGAAGCCAGATTTTCCCCTCTCTGGTTCAACGTCCTGCCCTGTGTCAACGGATTAAACCGAATGATGTATTTCGTGGGATTTAACGATTGTAGCACAACAAATATTGATGTTCGAATGCGTGCCTATATAAAAATGATATGTTAAAATCTTACTCGCAACACTTTTATGGATCGAAGAAATTTCCTCAAAAATTCACTTCGTGCTGCTGCTGCATTTGCATTGGTACCGGGCAGCCGCGTTGAAGCTTCGTCTGAATTCGATACAGTTCTTCGCGGCGGAATGATTCTGGACGGCACCGGTGGTCCAGCCTGGAAGGGCGATGTTGGAATAAAAGGAGATGCGATTGCAGCCTTAGGTGACATTGCATCTTCATACGGGAAAAATGTTGTCGATATTTCAGGATGGTACATCTCACCAGGATTCATCGACATTCACAGCCATTCCGATAGCAGCATCGTTGCATATCCAGATGCTGATAGCCGGGTCCGGCAGGGCATCACAACTGAAATCACAGGAAATTGCGGATCGTCAGCAGCGCCTCTTGAAGGCGAATCAATCGAAGCCAATCGAAAATATTATTTGGATGAATATGGTGTTGATCTTTCCTGGAAGGATGTTGGATCGTATCTTCTCGCGCTTGAAAAAATGAAGATGTCCTTGAATCAAGCCTTGCTATTAGGGCAAGGAACTCTGAGAAGCAACATCGCTGGAGAAGCGGATCGTAAACTAACAGCAGACGAATTAAAGACAGTGCTCCGAACCGTTGAAGAAGGAATGGATGCAGGCGCGGTTGGTCTTAGCACAGGCCTCGAATATTTACCCGGTACATTCACACCAACTGAAGAAATTATCGATATGACTCGTGTCGTTGCGCGATACGGCGGTTTTTACGCCTCGCACATCCGTAATGAAGTTACATACGTACTGGAAGCAGTTGATGAGGCTATTAATATTGGACGCCAAACTGGTTCGCGCGTCCAGGTTTCACATCTTAAAGTTTGTGGACGCTCCAACTGGCACAAACAAGGCGCAACTCTGGACTTAATTGAGTCGGCACGCAAAGAAGGCGTTGAAGTTCTTGCAGATGCATATCCATATACAGCTTATTCAACGGGTCTCGATCTTGTGATGTATTCGTGGGCGCGAGAAGGTGGATCAGATGCTCTTGTCAAACGACTTCAGGATCCGGAACTACGCAAGCGGATCCGTGGCGAAGTAATCAAGTATGTTTCGGAAGAGCCCGGAGGTTTCGATTTAATTGTCATTAGCAATGTGTCCTCAGAAAAAAATCGGAACTGCATTGGGAAAAATATCGTACAAATTGCAGAAATGTGGAAGATGGAACCCGTTGATGCATGCATACGTTTGATTGAAGAAGAAAAAGCATCAGTCGGTTATATCGGTCACGCAATGAGTCCTGAAAATGTTGAGCTCGTTTTATCTCATCCGCTTGTGATGGTTAGTTCCGATGGTTATAGCATTGCTGCAAAAGGAAAAGCTCTTGAGGAAAAATTGCATCCACGATCATACGGAACCTATCCGCGTTTTCTCGCACACTACATCCGCGATCGAAAGATCGTAGAACTGCCCTCAGGAATCCGGAAAATGACAAGCATGCCTGCTGAGCAGGCAGGCTTAGCGGATCGCGGCCGAATTGCAAAGGGCAAAAAAGCCGACCTTGTGATTTTCAATCCAAAGACCGTTCAGGATAATGCGACCTTCGATTCTCCCCATCAATATCCCACCGGAGTTGCGCATGTCTTCGTGAATGGCGTTATGGTCGTCAAAGACGGCAAACATACCGGCGCACGCCCTGGCAAGGTCTTGCGTAAAGCATGACGGATTCCGTATTAATATAAGTCAGGAAAAAATGCCCGAATCAAGAACCCTCGCGATGTTTGTTGACTTTGAGAACATAGCGATTGGCCTTCGCGATAAACCACGATCCAGTTTCGACATTCAACGAGTGCTCAATAGGCTCGTTGAAAAAGGTAAAGTGATCGTTAAAAAGGCGTATGCGGATTGGGGGGACTATGATGATTTCAAAGCGGATCTTCATGAAGCCGGAATTGAACTGATTGAAATTCCTCACCGCACACAGGCTGGAAAAAATTCTGCTGATATTCGTTTGTGCGTTGATGCAATGGATCTTTGCTACTCCAAAGAACACATCGATACATTCTGCATCCTTTCAGGCGATAGTGATTTTTCTCCGCTCGTTTCCAAGCTGAAGGAAAATGGAAAACATGTCATCGGCCTTGGTGTAAAGAATTCAACTTCAGATCTGCTGGTCGCGAGTTGCGATGAATTTATCTATTACGAAGATCTCGAACGTCCGATTGGCAATGCTCCGGAAATTAACAAGGATTTGCCAAAGAAAAAGAAACAGGTGTTTCAACTGCTTGTTCAATCGATCGAAGGTCTTGTTCGCGAAGATAAAGAAGTGCTCCATTCCTCAATGATTAAGGATTCGATTAAGCGAAAGCTGCCCTCATTCAATGAGTCTTATCATGGTTATCGCAACTTTACCGAAGTTTTGGAAGATGCCGCGCGCAACGGAATTGTTAAGTTGAAAAAAGATGTTCGTTCGGGAACGTACGTGGTAATCGGCTTCGGTGAAAAGCAGAAGATTTAACCACAAAGACACAAAGGCAGGCGAGACCCCTGCGGTCCCTTATGCGGACGGGACGTCCGCGCTCCCTTGCGGCTTAGAGGCTAATAACTTTTGGACGCGGTAAACAAGTAAATCCTGCACGGACTCTTTATTCAAGAACCCACTTGCGCCGTAATCACGAATCAATTCAATCTCGGCAGGATTGTAAACACCGCTGGTTACAAGAATAGGTATGTGGAGTAATGCCTTATAGGCTGAATCTGTACGTAATGCCTGTAACACTTCAAAGCCGCTCATCCCTGGCATGGATAAATCCAACAAGATAAGGTCAGGCTTTTCAGCTGAAATTTTCCTCAAGCCTTCAAAACCATCTCTTGCTTTTAGGACGTCAAACCCGTTTCTCATCAGCAGATCACCCGCCAGCGCGAGAAAGGTTTCGCTGTCATCAACGATCAACACGCGAGGCGTGTGCTGCAAGCTTGGATTTGGAGGAGGCGAGGATGTTGTTGGAACCGAATCCCAATGAACGTCAAGATGAACAATCTGATTGCACTCCTGACATAAATAACGGATCTTGTCGTCTTGTACCGGGTCTGTTAACCGGATGTGAGCACCGCAAGAAGGACATTTTAATAACATTTATTCTCGTTCCTTCTTCCGCCCTTCATTAAGCTCTCCTTCATTATATATGCACACTTACGAACATTTCTTTGTTAGAATTTTATTCATGGAAGACGAGCTCGGCAAGGTTTATAGGAAATACGAAGAAGTTCAACTCCTGAAAAACGAGGAGAGATCGGCCTCTGTTGACGAGATGAACCAAATCTCAGGAAATTGGAAGAATTCGGATGTTCCTTCTCTACAAAGACAGGTCGTAAATTTACAGCTTGAAAATTTGAAAAATGGAATCGTCGACCCCGTGTTTACTTCATTTACTAACATTCTGGCCGGAATTTCACTTCGCGAATTCACGATTCTTGATGCGGCTTGCGCAAGCGGATATTACTCTGAGGTCATTAAAGCTCTTGATTCGCGAAAGATTCAATACCAGGGTTGTGATTACTCCAAGGCCATGATTGAAACCGCGAAGGCGATCTATCCAGAGATTAAATTTGATGAAGAGGATCTTACAAATCTGAGCTATTCCGATGCCAGCTTCGATGTGGTCATGGCTTCTGGAATTCTGGAACATATCCCTGATTATAAGAAGGCGATTTCCGAGCTGTGCCGTGTCTCACGAAATTACATTATTTTGCACAGATGCCCTTTAACATCTCTGCCAAATGAGGAGTATGTCATTGGAGCACAGTACAATATTGAAACTCCCCGAATCTACTTTTCGAAGCAGGTTCTCCAAGAACAATTTAAGACTCATGGTTTTCAAATAACCAAAGAAATCGATGTTTATCCTCATCAAGGCTTTCTGGAGCCGTCTAAAGTCTTTCTTTAAAGAGCCTCAAAGATTCACAAAATCGTTCCTGTTCAAGCGAGCCTGATGTAATTGTTCGGTATTGGCGTAAGAGCCGTTCTGGAATATAATTCTGTTTCTCTGCCTGTTTCATTCGACTGATTAACCCCACAGGCAGGAATTGCACATTCTATCCGGAGGATAAAATCACATGCATCTTCGAAAACTCTCTTACTGCGCTTTGCTGTTAGCGCTTTCTTTTGTTATTGCGTGCGGCGGCGGCAGTAAAGAAGAATCAACATCTACGCCGGCACCTGCAGCTCCTACAGGCGGTAATGCTTATGACGCTTCAAAAGCGACTGCTTCTATCGCCGGGAAAGTTACCTTTGATGGAGCAAAACCAAATCTTGTAAAGATTCAAATGACCGCTGATCCCGTTTGCAATAAAGCTCATACACAGGCAGTTCTTGATCAGAGTGTTATTGTTAACGATGATGGTACTCTGCAAAATGTATTCGTCTATGTGAAGGAAGGCGCTGATAAATGGTCGTATCCTACACCAACAGAACCGGTCGTTTTAGATCAACATGGTTGTCTCTATAGTCCGCATGTTGTCGGGATGATGGTGAATCAACCACTGAAGATTAAGAATAGCGATCCGACTCTGCATAACATCCATCCACAGCCGAAATTGAACGAGCAATTCAATCTTGCTCAACCAGTTCAAAATATGGAAACAACCAAGACATTCACCAAGACTGAAGTCATGATTCCGGTGAAATGTGATGTACATCGTTGGATGGAATCCTACATCGGTGTGTTAAGTCATCCATTTCATGGCGTTTCAGGTACGGATGGCACGTACACGTTAAAGAACCTTCCAGCAGGGACATATACAATTGAAGCCTGGCACGAAAAATTCGGAGCACAGACACAAAGCATAACAGTTACTGATAATCAGGCAGCAGAAGCGAATTTCACATTCAAAGCAATGTAAAATTGTAGGCGCTCTCCGCAAAGGAGGGCGCCGTTCCTTTAGGGTGTTGGTGGAGGCGGAATGGAACAATCAAAATATGAATGGCTCCCGTTGCCCCCTGATTTTTCTACTCATGGCTATCAAGTCGATCAACTAATCATAATCATTCACTGGATTATGATTGCGATGTTTGTAGCATGGGGTATCTTTTTTGTTTATTGCATGGTCAGGTTCAGGCAGCGTGAAGGACATAAGGCTGAGTATCAACCAATTAAAGCCAAACCCGCAAAATATGCCGAAATTGGAGTCATTGTTGTTGAAGCTATTCTTCTGGTTGGACTCTCAATGCCGGCCTGGGCAAAATATAAAGAAGTACCCAAAACTGCGGACGCTTTAAGGGTGCGTATTATCGGTGAACAATTTGCCTGGAACATTCATTATCCCGGAAGGGACGGCATTTTTGGCGCCACAGATCCAAAATTTATCAACAATCAAGGCAATTCAGTCGGTCTTGATCCAGCCGATCCAAAAGGAAAAGATGACATCGTATCATTGAATGAATTCCACTTTCCTGTACACAAAACAATCATTGTTGATCTTTCCTCGAAAGACGTGATTCATAGTTTTTGGATTAACGTTCTTAGAGTAAAACAAGATTCTGTTCCTGGAATGAGAATTCCGATCTGGTTTGAAGCAACACAAACGGGGATTTTCGATATTTCTTGCGCACAGTTGTGTGGACTTGGACATTATCGAATGAAAGGCACAGCATATATTGATACGCCTGAAGATTATCAAAAATGGTTTTCTGAAAGAGAAGCCGAGCTACAAGGAGCGAGCCAATGAGTGAAGTCGTTCATCATGGTCATGCGGCGGAGGCTCATCATCATGAAGAGTTGGGCTTTATCCGCAAATATATTTTTTCTGTAGATCACAAAGTCATCGGTATTCAATATACGATCACATCACTCGTATTTTTGTTGTTTGGTTTCACGCTGATTATGCTGCTGCGATGGCAGCTTGCGTATCCGAATCAGCCCCTCGCATGGTTGGGCGGTTTGTTGGGTGAAACACGGATGCCCGGCGGTATCATGTTGCCTGAGTTTTACAATCAGCTTGGCGCAATGCACGGGACCATCATGGTCTTTCTTGGGATTGTTCCATTAGCTGTGGGTGGTTTTGGCAACTACGTGATGCCGCTGCAAATTGGCGCGCCTGATATGGCGTTCCCAAAATTAAATGCGGCAAGTTACTGGGTCTATTTTGTAGGCGGCGTTGTGATGCTGTACAGCTTCTTCGTTCCTGGTGGCGCTGCACAATCAGGATGGACTTCCTATCCGCCATTATCTGATATCGCTCCTCCAGGACAAACCTGGTGGTTGATAGCAATGGTGTTTCTGATCACATCTTCATTGCTCGGTTCAATGAACTTTCTTGTTACAATCATTCAGCTCCGCGTAAAGGGACTTTCTTTCTTCCGTTTACCATTTTTTGTGTGGGCACAGTTTGTAACATCTTTCCTGCTCCTTCTTGCATTTCCTCCACTGGAAGCAGCCGCTGTATTCCAATTGATGGATCGTGTGGCCGGCACAAGCTTCTTTTTGCCAAGTGGACTTGTTGTTAGCGGTACTCCGTTGCAAATCAGCGGCGGCGGGAATCCATTGTTATGGCAGCATCTATTCTGGTTTCTTGCACATCCTGAAGTCTACGTTCTTATTCTTCCCGCACTTGGAATCGTGGCTGAAGTCATCGCAAACAATACACGCAAACCCCTCTGGGGTTATCGTACGATGATCTATTCGATCATCTTTCTTGGTGTGATGTCGTTTGTTGTTTGGGCTCATCATATGTTTATGACTGGAATGGGAACTACGATGAGTACGTTCTTTCAAACGACAACGATGATCATTTCAATTCCATCGGTCATCATCTTGACCGGACTTCTACTGAGCTTATGGGGCGCATCTATCCGCTATAACACGCCGATGCTTTTTGCGCTTGGATTTCTTCCAATGTTTGCAATCGGTGGATTGACAGGCTTGCCGTTAGGTTTAACAACTTCCGACATTCACTTGCATGATACATGGTATGTCATCGGACACTTTCATTATGTAGTTGCACCGGGAACCATCTTCGCTTTATTTGCCGGAATCTACTACTGGTATCCAAAAGTGACCGGACGGCAAATGAATGCAGGTCTGGGTAAAATCCATTTCTTCCTGTCTTTCATTTTCATGAACGGCGTATTCTTCCCAATGCTGTTTCAAGGAATGGCCGGACTATCTCGAAGATTGTACGATCAAACTATTTACGAACATGGCAAAGCTGTACAGGGCTTGAGTGTTTATACATCATGGTCAGCATGGCTTTTAGCTCTGTCTCAACTTCCATTTATCTTTAATTTCTTCTACAGCATCTGGAAAGGACGAAGAGTTGAATCGGATAATCCCTGGCAAAGCACAACTCTCGAATGGGCTACTCCGACTCCACCACCGCATGGAAATTTTCCAACTCCTCCGGAAGTCTATCGCGGACCCTATGAATACAGTGTTCCGGATAAACCCAAAGATTATTCACCGCAGTTTGAAAAAGATGATGACAGCAAGAAGGATAAGGGGGAATAAATGGAAATTCCATATGCAGTTCATCCGCATCCAATAACCGGCATCCCGAATGGCAAACTCGGGATTTGGCTATTTCTTGCATCGGAAGTCATGTTATTTGGCGCTCTTTTTTCAGCGTTAATTTTGCTTCGTGTTGGCGCTGATCATTGGCCGCATGGCGTTGATCAAGGACTGAGTATTCCACTTGCAACTTTGAATACTTTCGTTCTGATTACATCCAGCGTAACGATGGTTATGTCCTGGGCTTCATTAAAAATGAATCAGTTCGGGAAATTCCAACTCTACCTGGCTGCGACCATTGTGCTGGCATTTGTATTTTTAGTTGTAAAGTATTTCGAATACACTGCCAAGTTTCATCATGGACACTATCCGCGCACGAATATGTTTTTTGCAACGTATTTTACGATGACCGGATTACACGGATTACACGTAATTGGTGGAATCATAGTCAACGCTTATCTTCTGTTGACCGGAAAAAGAGCGTTGAAAAAAGATCCGGATCGTCTGGCAAATCGAGTAGAATTTTCTGGATTGTACTGGCATTTTGTTGATCTCGTTTGGATTTTCTTGTTCCCAATTCTATATCTTTTATAGGAGAGAGCATGAGTGGTGAAAGTGCGGAAGATATTAAGAAACACGTAAGAGTTTATTTACTTGTTTTCGCGGCACTTGCTGTTTTAACGATTGTTACAGTAGGAATCTCTTATTTGCACCTTCCGACTCACTGGGCGATCCTTTTTGCGTTGGTCGTAGCAACCGTAAAAGGTTCGCTTGTTGCGTGCTATTTCATGCATCTGATTTCTGAAAGGAAGGTAATTTACTACATCCTTTTGATCTGTGTGTTGTTTTTTGCAGTGTTGCTTTGGGCTCCTGTAGCAACTTCGCCCATGTAAGAGCATTAAGATGTCGTTAAAAGCATTTCATGTTTTTTTTATCGTTGTCGCGACGCTTTTTACACTCTGGTTTGGGTACTGGGGATTGCGCAGTTATTTGCATACCGGAATGACAAGCTATTTGTTGATGGCAATCGGCTCGCTTATCAGCGTTATCTTGTTAATCTGGTATTTCCGATGGTTTTTACGGAAGTTAAAAAACGAGAGTTATTTATGAAACGATTTCTGATTGCGATTACCGCATTTGTTTTATCGAGTCCCGGATTTGCACAAGCCTGTGCAGTTTGTTTTGGGGATCCGAGTTCGCCGCTGACACTGGGAGCCAAGGCTGGAGTAGCATTCATGCTGGGAGTCTTAGTGGTTGTGTTGGGCGGGATCTTTGCGGTTGCGATATTTTGGTCACGACGTGCAAAACGGGTCCAGGTTCAATCAATCCTCCGTGGCGAAAACCTTCCTCAGTGAATTCATTCATGTGGTTAAACCGTTTTAATTGGTTTTTAGTATTTTCAACATTCTTGCTGATCATTGCAGGGGGACTTGTCACCAGCACGGATTCCGGACTCGCTGTTCCTGATTGGCCAAAGTCTTATGGCATGTGGATGCCACCCATGGTTGGCGGCGTTCTGTTTGAACATGGGCACAGAATGGTCGCATCATTTGTTGGAATGCTAACCGTCATCTTTGCTATCTGGCTTGCGTTGAAGGAAAAGAGAAAATGGGTGAAGGTTCTCGGATTCATTGCACTGGGAGCCGTGATCACTCAGGGAATTTTGGGCGGAATTACAGTTCTGTACTTTTTACCGATGCCCATTTCAATCGCTCATGCAACGCTGGCTCAATCCTTTTTCACTCTGGTAGTTTGTCTTGCCTTTTTCACCTCGAATGAATGGAAAACTTCACCAAAGCAAATTTCTGCGCCTGCAGCTCACAGACGAACCTTTTTGATTATGGCTGCGCTCGTTTACATTCAATTAATTCTTGGGGCACTTGTTCGTCACAGCGGATCCGCTTTGGCGATTCCAGACTTCCCGTTGGCTCAAGGACGCTTGATTCCGTTATTTTTTTCACCTCAAGTTATGATTCAATTCATCCATCGCCTTGGAGCTCTTGCGGTACTGATCTGGAGCATTCACACAGTGTGGCGTGTTTTTAAAAGTTATCGTAGTTCAAAACATTTTGTAAGGCCTGCGATTTTCTTGATGGCGCTCGTACTCATCCAAATTGTGGTAGGCGGCTGGACAGTTTTGTCGCAAACAGCCGTTCCAATCGCAACAGCTCACGTCGCGGTTGGCGCGTTAATCCTTGCTACAAGTGTAGTACTATGTTTGCGGGCTTATCGCTATTTAGAAGTCTCCCGGACCGCGCAGGATGCTGCCCCAGCTCGGATTCTTCAGGAATATAAAACGTCATGAAGACTGCCGCGGCCTCAGCACGGTTTTTTTCGGTGATGGATTATGTCCAGCTCACAAAACCTCGGATTACTTTCCTTGTAATCGTGACAACTTTTATTGGCTTTCTGCTCGCCTCCGCAGGACCGATCGAATATGGATTGCTGTTTCACACAATGTTGGGAACAGCAATGGTTGCAGCGGGTGCAAGTGCACTGAATATGGTTTTGGAATCCGATGCCGATGCAAGGATGAAGCGGACAGAAAATCGTCCGATCCCATCAGGCCGTCTTAGCGGTCTACAGGCGCTCTCTTTTGGAGCGATCCTTTCCGCAATGGGTCTCTTGTATCTTGTTATTTTTGTGAATCCTTTAACAAGCGCGTTGGCAGCAATAACAATCGTTCTTTATTTATTCGCCTATACTCCTTTAAAAAAGAAGACGTCGTTGTGCACTGTAGTGGGAGCGATTCCTGGAGCCATACCACCGATGATGGGATGGACTGCTGTTCAAGGCTCCATCGGATTTCAAGCATGGTGGCTTTTCTGCATCCTATTTCTCTGGCAGCTTCCACATTTTCTTGCAATTGGTTGGCTGTATCGCGAAGACTATGCTCGCGGAGGATTTCCGATGCTTCCTGTGACGGATACTGATTGTATCCAGACAAGCCGGCAAGTCATTATCAACACAATCGCTCTTGTTGTTGTTAGCGTCCTTCCGTCCTTCGTTGGATTATCAAGCAAAATTTATCTCGTGGGGGCCCTTGTACTCGGAATTCTTTTTCTAATAATGGGAATTCGGCTATCTCAAACAAAATCGAGCCTATCAGCGCGTCAACTTCTATTAGCCTCAGTTTTGTATTTGCCTCTATTATTGAGTTTGCTTGTTTTGGATCAAACTCTGTAACCGCAAAGACGTAACCGCAAAGACGCAAAGAAAGTGAAAGAGAAGCAGATCTGGTTCTTCTTAATCGTGTTCCTGGCAGGCATTATTAGTCTGGGATCGTATTACGTTTTCTTTAAACGTGCGATGCGAGGTTCCGGACTTCCAGTTTATGATTCGGTCCCTTATTTCAAGTTGACTGAACGCAGCGGGAAGCAAGTTGCGCTTTCAGATCTGAAAGGTCAAGTTTGGGTTGCCGATTTTATCTTCACGCATTGTGCTGATGTGTGTCCAGTCATGTCACTGCGTATGAAGAACCTCCAGGAGACCGCTGAACGGCACGGCATCCGGCTTGTTTCATTTTCAGTTGATCCATCCAGGGATACTCCCGAAGTGCTCAGTACCTACGCTGACCAGTATGGAGCCGATAAGAATCGGTGGTTATTTTTGACAGGCAAAGAAGACTTCATTCATGCGTTAGCCATCAAAGGGTTTCATCTGGGTGTTGATAAAGCAGGGAAGGAAACTCCGATTCTGCACAGCGATAAGTTTGTTCTCATTGATCGCAAAGGAAGAATCCGCGGTTATTTTGAAAGCGGAACTGAGGAAGGAAAAAAGGGACTTCTGCGTGCAATTGTTGCGCTGCAAAAGGAAGCTGTGTGATTCCGATTTCTTCGCTTCCGACATTGAATGCTATTCTGAATTCGCTTTCAGCAATGTTTTTGGTGACTGGTTATTTGATGATCCGCCGCAAAAACGTAGCTCTCCATCGCATCTGCATGATTGCCGCTTTTATAACTTCAGTTTTATTCCTGATATCGTATCTTACGTACCATGCCGCGCATCCAGGAATGACCAGATTTCCTGATATCCCTATCGTTCGAACGGTCTACCTATCAATTCTGTTGACGCATACAATTTTGGCAGCGCTTGGTGCCTTTTCTCGCCATCATTACGCTAAGATTTGCGTTGAAACAAAAATGGGAGCAACACCGCAGAATCGCAAAATGGACACTTCCGATCTGGCTGTATGTTTCCATTACAGGTGTCATCATCTACCTGATGCTTTATCACCTCTATAAAGTCTGATCTTAAAACGTCCTAAAAAGTGGTCTTCTTTGCCAGGGTTCTCGAGAATAAGCTATTGGCACGCGCCTTGCTTTACTCAAGGCTCGAGAGGAAAAAGAGATGACAAAAGAATTCCAAAACATAATTTCGTACTGTGATCGGTGCTACAGCACGCTTTACTGGAATAACTCTGGGCAACCGAATATCGTTAATTCTGAAATGAAGAATGAACCGACTTGTGTTGAAAAAGGATGTTCGCTTACATATGTGAAAACTCCAGTGGAGTTTGCAGGACCCTATGAAATGGATCTGTTAAGACTTGCGCTTGTTCGCGCGGGAATGGGCGAAGAAGCAGCAGCTTTGACTGTTGCAAACCTTGGCTATGATCCACAAAGGCTTGCCGCGTAATTATATTTGAATGTGGGGGGCGGCCCTTTTGGCCGCCCGATTTTAGGTCAAATTCATTGAAGTAAATTCAATGAAGTGTTATAAATTGTTTCAGAGACTGGAGGATGGATGCGTCCTCAATTTAAGCTGTTCCTCGTTGCAATGATTGTTCTCCTGGCAGCGACAGCTGCTACGGCGGACCTCTTTCTGCCACGTTCCTCAATTCGCGATCAATTTCGCGAAGCAGTGCAGTACCAAAATACTTCTAGCCACAATCGACAGGTGAATTTGCGTTTAGCAACTCACGTTGTGCAACTTTCAAATGCTAACTTACTTGCGTTAAGGGAGAATGTTTTTCCGGAACAACAGGTAACCTGCCAGAAGGCAATCGTGAAAGGTTCCGCTTCCTACGTTTCACGCTGGGTTCAAGCGATTGAAGCCGGAAGAACTCCTGAGTGGGCCGGTCAATTTGCATCACGCCAATTGGATTCTGTAAGTGTCTCATGCAATATTCCAGTGTTAACGGATGCAAGCGGAGTGATGATGCCTGCTGCAGGCGGTCCATGCTCTTCTTTAACGAACCACCCTTATACAACTGTCAACGCAGAAGAGTTGCGCGTTTGTTTACAGCGTACTCTGGAATTCTGGACAAGTTACCTGTACATTCCAGAACAACAATAACCTGTTGCTTCCAAATGTGATGAGCACAGGTTTGCGGGATTCCAAAATCAAATTGGCAGTTTCATTTTTTTCAGAAATACTGTCCAGCGGGGATCGCGCTCCAAGTTCTTCAACAACGGATCGCCTTTGATTTCAGATAAACCACCATCACGCTGGGTGTAGGCTCGTTCCAGCCATTCAAAAGCCGGATCAATTTCGCCACGATACGAATGCACTTCCGCTATTTGTATGGCTCCGACGTCCTGATGTTTTTCGATCATCTCAGCTAAAGCCATATCGGCTTCCTTCTTTTTGCCGGCGGCATGATACGCGAGTGCCAGACCGTAGAGACGCCAGAAAGGCTCTGGCTCCTTTTGGAGTTCCGTGAGAGCTTTCTCCGGTTGCGACTGCAAAACGTAAACGATACTGAGTGAAGCACGGGCGGCTGGATATTCCGAATTCAAATCAAGAGCTTTCCTGAATGCGGCTTCTGCATCATTCAACTTTCCCGCATAGTATGCATGGATTCCGGCATAATAATGGACGGTAATACTCAGCGGATCGAGATCAGCAGCGCGACGATCCAGCGCGATCGTTTCATCGAATCGCCCGAGTGTGGCCGCAAGACCGGCAGCATGCCGGACAACATTCGCATTCCCCGGTTCCAGTTCCATTGCGCGCTTGTATGATTCATCAGCTCCGGCCCAATCCCAATCATAGTGTGACTTAATCCATCCCAGAGCAGCGTGAGCCTCTGCAAGATTCGGATCCAGCTTCAGCGCTTTTTCAACTTCCTGACGCGCTTTTCGGTAGCCATCATCCACCTTCACATAGCCCCATCCCGCCTGGCGGTAATAAACTACGGCAAGTCCAACGCGGGCGGGCACATAACCCGGATCGATTTTAAGTGCTTTTTCGTAATGTTCGACCGCATGATTTAGATCCTCCTGACCCCGTCGTTCCGAAAAGTAACGTCCTTGAAGATAAGCATTGTATGCTTCGGCATTTGCTGATTTCGCGCCGGGCATCTTCGCTCCAAGAAGCTTGACGTTGAGCGCTTCGCCTACGGAACGCGCAATATCATCTTGAACAGCAAAGATGTCGTTCAGTTCACGATCATAAGTCTCGGACCAGAGTTGAAAGCCATCTGCAGCATTCACCAATTGTGTTGAGATGCGCACACGGTTCCCTGATTTTCGAACGCTTCCTTCTAATATTGTCGAAACTCGCAGCTGCCTGGCTATCTCTTTCAACTGCGCATTCTTTCCTTTGAATTGGAAGGAAGAACTGCGGGCTGCAACGCGCAAACCGCGATTCTGAGCCAGTACATTCAACAATTCTTCGCTCAATCCATCGGAAAAATATTCATTTTCTGTGTCATCGCTAAGATTGCGAAAGGGAAGGACTGCGATCGCCGGAATGCCGGACTGCAAAGTTGTCTCCTGTCCGCGAGCTTTTGATGTGCGGTACCAGATCCCACCCGCAATCGCAACAAGTGTGAACAAGAAGAGCAGGGAAGCAACAAGCTTGTGACGCGAAACGGAGAGTGAGGCTTGTGCGATTATTTCTTGAACCGGTGAAGCTCTGCCCGCGGTAGTTTCGCGCAACAACTCTTTCAGGTTATCCCGTATTTCGGCTGAGGTTTGATAGCGTTCCTTTTTTTCCTTCTTTAAAGCCTTCGAAATAATCCGCTCCAGCCGCGCCGGCACTTTCGGATTCTTTTCCATCGCTGGAATCGGATCTTTGTGCAGAATTGCTTCATAAGTTTGTGCGTTCGTACCTTCCTCAAAAGGTAGAACGCCAGTCATCATTTCGTAAAGCAGAACTCCGAAAGAAAACAGATCGCTGCGTGCATCCAATGGAAGACCGCGTGCCTGTTCGGGGGACATATAAACAATCGTCCCAACTGTTTTGCCTACCATCGTAAGATGATCGTCAACATCCGGATCTGAATTCTTTCTTTTATCAAGAGTCTGTTTCGCCAGACCGAAATCAAGTAATTTTGCCTGACCCCTATCGGTGATAAAAATGTTGGCCGGTTTGATGTCGCGATGAATAATCCCTTCCGCATGTGCAGCATCCAATGCATCGGCAATTTGCACAGCTAAATCCAGCGCCCTCTCTATTTCCATCGGCTTCTCACCGATGACGCGACGCAATGGCTGGCCCTTTAGGAGTTCCATCACGATGTAGGGTTGATCGCCGTATGTTCCGATGTCGTAGACTACGCAGATATTAGAATGATTCAATGCTGAAGCTGCGCGGGCTTCCCGCTGAAAGCGTTCCAAAGCTTCAGTATCATTTCCCAGTTGCTGCGGAAGGAATTTAAGCGCAACGTGACGCCCGAGCCGTGTATCTTCGGCTTCATAAACCACACCCATCCCACCCCCTCCGATCTTATCCAGAATGTGGTAATGCGATACGTTTTCGCCAATCATAAAAAGAAATTTAAGATTTCAAATTTCGGATCTCAGATTGAAATTTGAGGATTGAGATTGATAAACTGTCTCTCAATCCTTCCAATCATCACATTTCAATCTGAAATCTGCAATCTGAAAACCTAAATTAAATTGGCAGTTTCATTTTTTTCAGGAAGGCGGTCCAGCGCGGATCGCGCTGCAAACTACGCAGCAGCGGATCGCCTTTCATTTCGGACAGGCCGCCGTCGCGCTGTTTGTAGGCGCGCTCGAGCCACTCGAAGGCTTTGTCCGTTTCGCCGCGGTAGGCGTAGATCTCAGCAATCTGAAAGGCCCTATCGTTCTGATACTTTTCGATGTACTCCGCCAGTGCAGCATCTGCTTCTTTCTTTTTTCCTGCTGCATGATAGGCAAGCGCCAGTCCGTATCCGCGCCAGACCGGCTCCGGTTCCTTCTGCATCTCGGCAAGCGCCTCTTGCAGTTTTCGACTGCGCAAGGTAGATGCGGCCCAGAAGCAAGTGCGCAGCCGGGTACTGCGGGTTCAGTTCCAGAGCCTTCCGGAACGGCTGCTTCGGCCTCATGCCATTCGTCCGGCGTAATAGCAGTGAAGACCCAGATTGTTGTGTGTTGCGACTCGGAGCGGATCAAGCTCGATTGCCCGGCGGTCGAGTGTGATCGCCTCATCGAAACGGCCAAGCGTTGCTGCCAGCACAGCTGCGCCCCGGACCACATCCGCATTTGCCGGCTCCAGCTCCAGCGCCCGCTTGTAGGCTGCATCCGCACCGGTCCAGTCCCAGTCGTAGATCGTCTTGATCCATCCCATGTTGTGCATGAGCCTCAGCCAGATTTGGATCCAGTTCCAGCGCCTTTTCTGCTTCCTTTCGCGCCTTTGCATAGCCTTCGTCCATCGGCACGTAGCCTAAACCTGCCTGACGGGTGTGGACCGCGGACAGTCCCACCCAGGCGCGCGCATAATTGGGATCGATCTGCAGCGCCTGCTCATAGTAGCCGATCGCCTTTTCCAGATCTTCCTTGCTCCGCCGATCGAAGAAGTAGCGCCCCTGCAGGTAGGCGTTGTAGGCTTCGGGATTTGTCTGCTGTGCTTTGGGAGTCTGGCCTCCTTCGAGTGTCACCTTCAGCGCTCCTGCCACCGATGCGGCAATTTCATCCTGCACCGCAAAAATGTTTTCCATCTGCCGGTCGTAAGTCTGCGACCAGAGGTGCGAGTCGGTTGCCACTTCGATCAACTGCGCCGTGATCCGCAACTGGTTTCCTGCCTTCCGTACACTTCCTTCCAGCACATGCGTCACGTTCAGCTTTTGCGCAATCGTTTTGATGTCGACTTCCTTTCCTTTAAATGAAAAAGCGGAAGTGCGGGAAGTGACCTGCAGTTTCGGATTCTTTGCCAGCACATTCAGCAGTTCTTCGGTCAATCCATCGGAGAAGTATTCCTGTTCTTTGTCTGTGCTCAGGTTTGTAAACGGCAAAACTGCAATCGCGGTCTTGCTGGTTGCTGCAACAGGCGCAGTCGCTTTCGGCTGTTCGCGTTTGAAGAGAGAAGAAATGCATGCTGCAAGTAGTACTACAATTATAGCAGCAATAGCGATCCATAGCTTACGCTCTGTTGTAGCGGGCGGGTCTCAGACTGCCGCTTCGCTGCGGGCAGGACGCCCGCACTGCATGCGAAGATGTATCGCGTTTCAATCGCTGCAAATCGGTGCGCATTTCCGCTGCGCTTTGATAACGCAGATTGCGATCCTTCTCCATTGCCTTATAATGATGCGTTCCAGCTCTGCAGGCACATTCGAATTCAATCGCACCGGTGCAACCGGTTCTTTCGTAAAAATTGCTTCCAGCATTTCACCGGTGGTTTGACCGCCAAAGGGAAGTGTGCCGGTTACCATTTCATAGAGCACTACACCAAAGGAAAAAAGATCGGTGCGCGCATCGAGATCTTTTCCGCGCGCTTGTTCGGGAGACATGTAGGCAACCGTTCCCATCGTTGATCCGCTTTTTGTCAGATGTTCTGGTGTGCTGGCTGTAGGCATCTCCGTATCTGATGCGATCTCCATCGTTTGTTTGGCCAGACCAAAGTCGAGTAGCTTTGCCTGTCCGCGTTCGGTCACAAAAATATTGGCCGGCTTGATATCGCGATGAATGATCTTTTTTGCATGAGCCGCATCGAGTGCATCGGCAATCTGTGATCCCAGATCCAGAACCTGATCGATCTCCATCGGCTTTCCGTTGATCGCGTGCTTGAGCGTCTTTCCTTTCATCATCTCCATCGCGATAAACGGACGCCCTTCGTGTTCGCCGATTTCGTGGATCGTGCAGATGTTTGGATGGTTCAGTGCCGATGCGGATTGTGCTTCACGGCTGAAATCGTTCCAGCGCTTCGGGAGTCTGTTGCCAGATTCCTCCGGCAAAAATTTCAGCGCAACATGACGTTTGAGGCTCAGATCTTCCGCCTCATACACCACGCCCATTCCGCCGCCACCGAGCTTATTTAGAATGCGGTAATGCGAAACGGTTTCCCCGATCACACTTCCCTGGACTGTAAATACACATAACTGTAACACCAAAATCAGCCACAACGAAAAGACAAAAGTCTCCTAAAAAGATGCTAACCAAATGCGAATTCGGGCAAGTTCGAAGTATTCTCCTAAAATAAAAGGGATGAGATGATGCTATTTTGTTCCGATGCCGATGTTGATCGGATTCGTTAAAACGGCCCTGTCACTTCCTTTCGAACGTTGTTGGACCATGTGTTCTAATTCCAACTGAATCACATCTTTTTGTTCGTTCGTTAGATTCAGATCGGTAAGTATTGCGCCTGCAATCGGATTACTGTTGATCAGCCAGAACCAGAGATCTTGTCCTGATTGAAATTCCAATTTTTCAGTAATTGTCTCAACATGAACATTTTTCAATCCCGCTTTCTCAAGTTCCTTAGATAACTTCTGAGGATTCTGTAGTTGAAATGGAAGGGGAGGTGGATCCATTGAAGGGCCGGTGAATTCAGGCAAGGCTGCTTGAATAGCCCGTACGAAAAAGCCAAAGAATTCAATTTTTTCTGGCGGGCCATAAACATTCATTAATACTGTTCCGCCTGGTTTTGTAACACGGGCCATTTCGTGTAATGCGCGCGGCATGTCTGGGAAAAGCATGACACCAAACTGTGATCCGGTAACATCAAAAGTGTTGTCTTGAAATTGAAGGTCATGGCCATCCATAACATGTGTTTCCACAAGAAGTCCTTCTTTCTGAGCCCGTTTCTCCAGCAAGCTAAGCATGACGGGAGATAGATCCACTGAAGTTACTCTTGCGCCAAGACGCGCTGCAGGAATGCTGAGTGCACCGCTGCCTGATGCAACGTCAAGGAAACGCATACCTGATTGAACTTTGACGCGGCGAAGTCCTTCGTTTCCCAGCCACATATGCGATGGTGTGACTGTCTTGTCATAACCATTGGCAATGTGATTCCATTTTTCACTCGTTTCTTGAAGATCATGTGCGATCATTTTTTTACTCCTTTTCATCTGTAATTTCTTAATAAATACAAAAGGTGTACTTCGAGCGCTTGGCTGAGAAGCTCAAAAACTTGAGTTAAAGGTTCAGGGGGTTTCACCACGGAGTCACGGAGAGCACGGAGGTAAGATTGTGTATTTTTTAGAGCCTCGTGTTCTCCGTGACTCCGTGGTTAATTATTTATGGTGAGCTGAAACTATGGAGTTCGCGATATTGCATTCGGCGGACAACCGAATTTCTTTTTGAAAGCTCTACTGAAATGCGAAAGATCCTGGAACCCACATTCGAACATGATTTCAGTAACGCTCATCCCGGTGGTCTGCATCAGGGAGTGTGAATGTTGCAATCGACGTTCAAGTAACCATCTTCCAGGAGATGTTTGAAAATGCTTACGAAACTCCCGTTTAAATGAGGAAAGACTACGGTGACTCATTCGAGCGAAGTCATCAATAGAAAGGTTGTTAGCAAAATTCGTTTCCATGATTGCCTGAATTGAAGGAGCATCGGTTGCGGCCAGCGAGCGAAGATACGAAGAAAGCATTGGATTGCTCTGTCCTACAAGAATCCCTGTGAGAAGCTCTTTGAGTTTCAAGCGTAGTAACGCAACCGGCGGTTTTTCATCCGCTGTAAAATAAATTGTCATGGCTTGCAAGAATGCTGACAAACCAACGTCATGGTTGACATAAATTGCAGCTTCTTGCGAATCTATGGCATGTGCTAAACTCGGCAAATCCTCAGCAAGTTCTATCACTGTTTCCCGCACAAAAGTGTCCGGAATAAAAAATACTTCGATACAAGCTTCTCCGTCAGGATGTTCGAGTGATACATACGCGCCTTTTCTAAAAAATACACTTTGCCCGGCTTCAACTGAGCAGATCCCCGAAGGAGTCTTCCAACTCAGTTTTGAATTGAGTACGTGAAGCAGGTGGTCTGTCTCAGCCCAAAGCCCAAGTGGCTCATTTTGCGCGTGACAATCAAATTGCGCAAACAATAAATCCCCGATCTGAAACTTCTTTGCGCTCTGATTTATTTGAATACTCTCGATTGCGTTAAGCATGTCGACACTTATTAAAAATAACTCCTTAATTAAACATTGCACTAATTTCGCGGAAGCTGATCGCTTCATCGGCGTAAGCAAATGTGCCATGAGTCTTCATTTCATTTGCCGCGCGAAGAAAAGCGCCGAGTGCTGTGCGAGAGAGTGAACTCCCAACGCTAATGCGCTTCACCCCGATGTCGGATAATTCTTTCAGGCTCAACTGAACGCCTTGTAATCCCATGACGACATTGATCGGACGGTCAACTGATTTAACAACTGAAACGATCTCTTCTTTGCTTTTCAAACCTGGGGCATACAAAACATCTGCTCCGGCTTCCTGATAAGCTTGAAGGCGTTTGATTGTGTCATTCAGATCAGGACGTCCAACAAGATAATTTTCTGCACGCGCAGTTAAAGTAAAATTAAATTGCAATGTACGCACAACGTCAGCGGCTGCACGGATACGGTCGGACGCCAGTTCGAGATCATAAATCGAGTGATTGCTAGCCATATCTTCGATTGAGCCGCCAACGAGTCCAGTGGCTGCACCAAGTCGGATCGTTTGTGCAACAATTTCAGGACTATCTCCGAATCCATTTTCGAGATCTGCGCTGACAGGTAAATCTGTAGCTAAAACAATGTTTGTGACATGCATCATCATTTGATCGCGGTCTATCGAGTTGTCTTGCTGGCCTAGCAGAAAATGCATACCCCGCACTGGTCGTTGCAGCGCTTCAAATCCCAAATGTGCTAACAAGCGCGCAGTTCCAATGTCCCATGGATTTGGAATAATAAATGCGTCGCTTCTTTTATGAAGAGAACGGAAGAGTTTTCCTTTTTCTGCTTGAGTCAACATTTAGCACCTCTTTGAAAGTAATTGCAGATTGTACGATTGCAAATTGTAAGACTAGAAGATTCTATCTTGGCGTCTTTGCGGTTGAGCTAGATGTTGATGCTAATCCATTCGGAATAAGCGGCAGCGATCTAAGGCGAATGCCTGTAGCATCAAAGATGGCATTTCCGATTGCAGGAGCAATTCCGACTATCGGAGTTTCACCAGCACCGGATGAAGGAATATCTTTACGATCCACCAACACAACTTCAATAGGAGGCAAGTCGCTGAAGCGCGGTACTGCATAATTCGAAAAGCGTGGATTCAGGATTTTGCCATTTTCAAACAAAATTTCTTCAAATAGTGCACCGCCAAGTCCCATCACGATTGCGCCTTCAATCTGATTCTTTAAATGATTCGGATTGACCACCGGTCCACAATCAAATGCTTCTACCACTCGAAGAATTTTTACTGTGCCTTTCGTTGAATCGGCCACAATTTCTACACATGTAGCGACGTAACCATCTTTTTCGAAACCGCATGAGATACCGATACCATGACCCTTTGCAGCATTCATATTTTTCCAACCGAATGATTTTGCCGCTGCTTCAAGTACATCACGGAGCCTTTCATCTTTTGTGTTTTTAAGTCGAAACTCAAGCGGATCCATCTTGATGCTATGTGCAAGTTCATCGATGTGTGATTCGCGTGCAAAATGGTTGGCTGTTGCTGCTAACGCACGATACGATCCTTGACGCAGCGGGGAGTCGCTAGGATGAAATTGAAGGTGTTGATTGGGAAAGTCATATTTACTTTCAATTGCCGATGAACCCGAGTTGTAGTTATGAAATTCCCATGCGGTGATCATGCCGTCATTCTTAACGCCGCTTTTTATTTGAATCACTCCAGCGGGGCGGAAGTATGCCCATGTGAATTCTTCTTCGCGCGACCAGACAAGTTTTACCGGCTTACCTGCAGCACGCGCAATTCTTGCGGCCTCGACTGCACATTCACCGGAATGCTTTCCGCCATAACCGGATCCAGTATCCGGTACAATGACTCGGATTTTTTCTTCCGGCAAACTCAGCGCTTCTGCAAGCTCACCTCTGACTCCAAAAGGACGCTGTGTGCCGGTCCATACAGTCAATGTGCCATCTTTCCATTCAGCCACTGCTGCACGCGGTTCAAGCGGCGCGTGCGCAATGTATTCAACCGTGTATGTTTCTTCAAGCTTCTTTTCAGCTGATGCAAGACCATCCGCAATCGAACCCTGAATCACCGGCTCTCTGCGTCGCCTGCCCTGGCTTTCGTTGGGAGGTAAAGGCTTTTTCAGCAACTCAAACAATTCTGAATTCGATGGTTGAGCCGGCGCATTCCATTCAACTTTTATCTGTTCGGCTGCGCGCATTGCAGTTTCATGATCAGGAGCAGCAACCGCAATGAAGTCACCATCACGCACAACTTTTACTGATGGAATTGCTTCCGCTGCTGATATGTCCGCAGAACTGACTTTCGCATCAAATGCTGTAGGCCGAACGACCTTCGCAAATAACATACCAGGAAGTTTCATGTCCGAAGTGTATTTGTGTTTACCGGTTACGAAATCCTTCCCATTAACTTTTGGAACCGACGTTCCTGCAATTGTCCATTCCGTTCGCGCAAGAGTCGGCTGATCATTCGGAATCGTCTTTGCTAGTTTCTGTCCTTTGATAACATCAGCGAAACTAAGCGATTCCTTTGTATGGTCGGCTGTGAGACGCGCATTCACAATGTGCACTGTATTCCGATTTACGTTCCATCGTTGTGCCGCAAGATCGATCAACATTTCTCTTGCAGCTGCAGCGGCCTTCCTGAGTTGTGGCGCCATTAAAGGCGTTGACAGACTCCCAAAAGTTCCCATATCAAATGGTGTCTGAGCCGTATCAGCCATGACCATACGGATCATAGAAACAGGAACGTGTAATTCCTCTGCAGCAGCCTGCGCAAGCGACGTGCGAATGTTCTGGCCTACTTCAGTTTTTCCAGTAAAGACTTTGATGGAGCCGTCCTCATCAAGATGGATCCATGCGCTAATTTCTTGCGGAACGTCATCATCACCTGATCTACCAGATTCGCCTTGCTGAGCGTTCAATCGGTTCAGTGGAACAAACAGAACGATTCCACCGCCGAAGAATTTTAAGAAATTCCGGCGGTTCAGTTCGAAGTGGTAACGCTGTTTTTCAAAAAGCTCGTAACGCTCTTCTTCAATGAATTGATTTGGGCGATCAGTTTTACTATTCATCACTTTTATTTCGGGATTGACCGGAAGCGATTTCGACAGCTGCGATAATGCGTTCGTATGTTCCGCAACGGCAGACATTCCGGTTCATGTGCTCAACGATCTCATTGCGTGTTGGACGCGCCTTCCTGGCTAGAAGCGATACGCCTGACATGATCATTCCAGATGTGCAAAAGGCGCACTGCATTGCATCTGCTTCTAGAAATGCTTCTTGCAGCGGATGGAGCTTGCCATTTTTTTCTAAACCTTCGATTGTTGTGATCGGTTTGCCATTCACATGTTCAACGGGAGTTACACAGGATCTCGTAGCCACTCCATTAATCAAAACAGTGCAAGCGCCACATTGTGCTTCTCCGCAGCCGTACTTTGTGCCAGTTAAGTCAAGATCGTCGCGCAATACACTTAAGAGGCTCCGTTCCGAATTTACTTTGAGTCGATGTGTCGTGCCATTGATTTGAAACTCAATATTTTTCAGCATTGGATCACAAATTTGACAATAGTCATTCTATCGAATTTTTCCACAATAGGTGCCGAGTGGGTCGCAATGCCAGTAGTGCGATTGCAATCGTAATCGACTGGGGTATGGAGATGATAACAGCAGCTAGTCGTGGATCCATCCCTGAGTCGGTCGGGATGTTGATGTTCAAACAAAGCCATGCAAGAAAAAAGAGAACGAGCGTTTTTGGAGTCGGTATCTGAGTAGCTACTAATAGTGTTAGCAGCCAGAGTGGCGGAAACGCAGCATAACCTTGCGGAAGGAATGGGCTTCGCAAGGTAGCAAGGATGAGGATTGCCAGCCATTGAATTGGGCTCTCTTCTCCGGTTTTATTATTTCGGCGTGCGACAATAAAAATGATCACAATAAGAATCAGGTTATAAATCCATCCGACAATTTTCACTGCATTGAAGTCCATACCTGCCAAACCAAACAGTTTCAGTTTGAAAACAATTCCAGGTATTGAGAAGTTGATAGCCATGGCAAATGGGTTGCGGAATGCCGGAAAGGATTCTCCACTAAGCAAACCTGGTAAGTGCTTCATGAATGCAGCGTAAGATTGCAAGCCTGTTACATACAGAGCGATGATCGCAAGAATAATTCCTGCGGCTGCGGTAAAAATAAATGCGCGCCATTGGCGTCGCATTAACAAATACACAAGCAGCATTGCCGGATAAAGCTTGCTTGCTGTGACATACGCCAACACCGTACCGCCTGAAGCAAACTTGCGCTTTGCAAAAAGGAGCATCGCAATCATTGAAAGTGCAATGATAATCATCTGCACATTGCCTTTTTGTAGTGTTCCAAGTGTTGGGAGTGCTGCCCAAACTAGTGGAATCAACAAAAGCGCGCGTGTTCTAACGACCGGTTCCAATGCTTGAGCCACAAGTAACATCCCAATGAGCACTACTATGCCATTGAGTGCAAACCACAACATGCGCAAACGAAGGAAGTCAGGCGTAAGAAATGAAACGGCTCGCGGTAACAATAAAAAAGGTGGTGGATATTCATAAACATCAATACGGAAGGAGCCGAGCATACGCGGTTTTCGTATCGCTTTAGGATCATCATCAGGCATTGAGTAAAGCTGATTGCTATAAATATCCGGCACACGTCCTGTCGATGTATCGGCAATATGGTAAGCCGATAGGCAGGAATGTTGAATTTCCCATTTGCTCCACGGCATAGTGGAATACTGCTCTTGAGAAGGGTCGATCATGAATACTGTGAGACGCAAGAGCTGAACAATCGCCACTACAATTCCAAAGATCGATAAAAATTGAAGTCCACGTGTGTATGCGGATCGTTCAAGATCGATGATTGAAAATTTCCAGATGGCCAGGCAAGTCAGCGCAATAAATAGGATTGCAATTGGGATTGCGGCAATGAGCGAACCGGTCAGTCCAACTCCCGCAGTAAATCCAAAGGCGCCGGATACAAAAGCCAGGAATAGAGCCAGGAAGATTCGCATCATCCGATAATTCACAGTTGCACTGCATCAAATTCGGCAAACATCTGTTGAGTTTCACTCAGTGTGTTGAGTGGTACATAATCACACGATGCACCGAAGTCAGCCCACAGTGCCTGTACTGCGGGATTGCTGTGAGCTTGACTGATTGCCTCAGTAGATCGCCACTCAAAAACTTCAATGATTGTTCCATCTGCAGCACGCATGACATAGGCGGGATTGTCTGTAACTAATTGTTCCGTTCGTAGTACATGCAAATGGTTCTTCACCGCTGACAAAAGCTGCTCATGTTTTCCAATCTTCGGTTTGTATGCAACGATCACAAATCGTCCCATTTATTTAACCTCCAACATTATTCAAGCAAGTGCGATCGCTTCCATTGCAACCAAAGATCCCTCAGGCCAGCGTGCACCTTGAATGGTTGATCTTGCGGGTGGATTGTTCTCAAAGAATTCTGCGAATGTTTCATTCATCTCTTTGTAATATTTCCAGTCATGTAAGAAAACTGTTACTTTAACAACACGATTCAGACTACTTCCTGCTGCTTGTAAGACCGCTTCAAGATTGCGTATTACCTGGCTTGTCTGTGCCCGGATATCGCCTTCGACAAGTTGGCCAGTTGAGGGATCGGTTGCGCCTTGACCAGCACAAAAGATGAAGCCGCCAGCTTTTGTTGCCTGGGAATAAGGACCAATCTGTTTAGGAGCATTTGAAGTTGAAATCACTTGAATGTCCATAATTTTTCTCCTTGGGATATCGATATTGAAATAAATTAGAAATGGCAATTTTTGAATGGCGCGATTATTAGGTGCGCGCCGCGAGTTCCTTTGCGAGGTATAGAAAAACTCCCGCAAAGACAAAGTCAAAACCTGCGCAAAATGGAGGATACCACTTTGGAATTTTCGTTGTAACTCCATTCGGTCGATGTGCAAGATCCCAGAAGCCATGTAGAACCAGGCCCGCAGCGATAAACATTGGAGCCACCCAGAGACCAAGCAGGGCAAGCGTGATGAACGCGGTAGCAACTGACAATTCCAGAATCACAATTGAGAGTCTTCCATCCGCAAAAGCGAAGCCCATATAGATTGCTCCAATCATAGTCAGAGCCACAGTGTGAAATGCCAGTGGATCAGGAATCAAGGACGACCACCCAATCAGCGCAGTCAATGCAGCACCGGCTATGCCGACGATAATTGCACGAACCATCATCTTGAGTTCATCCTGCCGCGATTTTTACAATGGAACTCAGCCACTCTGAATCGTGTTAGTGAAAGTGACCGCTATGCTAGCCTTCCGCAGCACCAACGATCATAGCATTAAAAGTTTTACTGATCATCGGGCGTCTACTCCGCTGTTAGATGTAGTTTGGCGTTATGCGTTTCTCGCTCTGGAACCTGGTAGCAGTCTATATCGCGACAAGCCATAACACGGCGCCCAACGCCAGTGCGGCGCTCACAACTTCCGTGCATATCGTCAGATTCATGCTGAGGGTGTGTGCCGATATCGGGGCTCTGGTGTAGTGAAGGAGCCCGTCGAAACCGAGGGTCGTGTAGACTGCGAGTAGCAAGAGACCGAAGGGCGAGCGGCTACGACGGTAAAGGAAATAGCCACAAAGACCAATCGCAGAGATCGCGCACCAAGAGAAATATACCGACGCGCGGGATATCCATGCGGGTAGGTTCGGATAGTCTGCTATAAATTCGGCGTTGTGTGCGAAGTGCAGAAGGCTCGCTCCGCAATAAAGGAGAAGAAGCCAGGGTAAGGCTCTGCCTGGGAAGGTCGTTGCGTCAACGGCGGTCATCTGCTAACCAATACCCGCGTGGTGAATTGATGCGCCAGTTGTTTACTCCCAATCCTTTTTCAGCATCAGCTCATCTATCCTGTATGCGTGAAGCATCTCATGCATCAGCAGGTGCCTGAACATTATATGCACCGAGTAGTGGCTGAACGCCTCATGCTCGGCCGTCCGCTGCCAATCCTCTGCGGATAGCTCCTTCAACCGCTTAACGACCAGCGCCCGCTCCCGCACGTACCGGCCCAGCGCTTCGTCCAGATCAACGCTCAGTAGTGAGCCGGCCTCCTCGTCCGGTGATGGTTCCATAGACTTTATTTGGGGGAGCGGGTCAGAGAGCATCAACTCCAGGCGTGAGAGGAATACGTCCTGCCCGATAGATATGTGGCAGGCATGCTCGTGAGCGGACCACTTGTTCGGCGCAGGGCGGCGCTTGAGGTTCTGGGGCGGCACCTCGCGGACGAGGCCAATGATAATGCCAGGTGCGGCCTCTAAAGTAGCTATCAACGTTTGCGTATCCATAATCTCCTCCGAGTCGCATCAATCTTCTTTCCCGCATGTAAACGTTCCGGGAATTCGCACTTCGCATGTTTCATAACCAAGGATATTCTCTTGCCCTAACTTCCCTAGATGATCACAGACCAACTGATTTAAAATTGCCACCAACTTTTCTTTGATCCAAGTATGAGCGTTACGCCGACTAATCTAGCGTTTTCGCCTTCCCCTTCAAACGCATCCTTAAAAGACTCATGCGCGATGTATTTGCAAAGAACGCCAACAGTTGCGCCGGCTTCGGCAGTTCTAATCTGCTTGCGTGTTCCAAGTTTCTCCAGGCCAATAACTCGAGTCTGTATTTGTGTAGATGGTGTCTTGCAGAGAACGGGATCGCCAATCGAAATCGATCCCGATCGAATCTTACCCGCAAAGACAGTTCCCCGGTTATAGAAAAGATATCCTCAACAACTATTTCAAACATATTGCTGCTGAACGCTCGAATTCAGCCGCGCCGAAATGCGCCGATGGACCGCACGCTTTGCTAAGCTTCTTCCCAGCACAAACGATCATACCTGATTTACGTTTTGCTTTTCAAAAGTGATGTTAGCAGATTGCAAAGCGGGTGGCTGAAGAGGCTATCGACATCCGTTGACGACGGGCAGCAGATTCGATATATTTAGGTTCTTAAATGAATTGGAGGAAAGTGCATGGCATACACGATCGCTGAACCTTGCATCGGAACAAAAGATACCGCATGTGTAGATGTGTGTCCGGTTGATTGTATCCACCCCCGCAAGGACGAGGAACCATTTGCCGCGGAGACGCAGCTGTATATTCATCCTGATGAATGTATTGACTGCGGTGCATGTGTTCCGGCCTGTCCCGTTCAAGCAATATTCCCGAATGAAGATGTTCCGGAAAAATGGACAGAATATATAGAAAAGAACGCGAATTGGTTCAAGAAATAAACTAGTTAAGCCGTCAAGACTTAAGTTCCGTTTGTTAAACTTTTCGAATATTTTTACGCCGGAAGTGTCTTGTTATTTCGGCTTATTGAATGACTCCGACTAGTTTTCCGACCTCTTCAAATGTCCCGATAGCTCTATCGAGTTGTTCTTTTGTGTGAGAGGCTGAAATCTGAACCCGGATTCGAGCCTCACCGCGCGGCACTACGGGAAAACTGAATCCGACAACAAAGATTCCGCGGGTATTCATTTCTTTTGCCATTTGCACAGTCCGTTTTTCATCTCCCAACATGATCGGAACGATCGGATGGACACCTTCACGAATTTGAAAACCGCGATTCGTCATTTCTTTTCTGAAGTGTCGTGTGTTTTCTTGCAACGTCTTCAAGTATTCGGGATGTCTTTCAATGAGATCAAATGCTTTCATTGTTCCGTATACAATTGGAGGGGCAACGCTATTTGAAAAGAGGTAAGGCCTCGACCGTTGTCGCAGCATTGTAATAATTTCCGCGCGTCCCGATGTGAATCCTCCGGTGGCTCCACCTAGTGTCTTACCCATCGTGCTTGTAATGATGTCAACGCGATCCTGAACTCCAAAATGTTCTGGTGTACCGCGGCCGGTAGGTCCAAAAAATCCTGTCGCATGCGAATCGTCCACTGCGACAAGTGACTGATATTGATCCGCAAGATTGCAAATCTCAGGCAGCGGAGCAAGATCACCATGCATGCTGAATGCTCCATCCGTAATGATTAACTTGAAACGCGATTTTGCACTCTCTTTCAATTTTTCTTCCAACACATTCATATCGCCGTGTGGATATACTTTCCTCTCTGCCTTACAAAGACGGACTCCATCAATAATGCTTGCGTGATTGAGTGCATCGCTGATCACTACATCTTCAGGACCAAGTAACGTTTCGAATAGGCCGCCATTCGCGTCAAAACATGAACTATACAAAATGGTATCGTCAGTTCCGAGAAAGTCGGATATTTTTTTCTCAAGTTCTTTGTGGATGTCCTGAGTTCCGCAAATAAACCGGACCGAAGCCATTCCAAATCCGCGTTCATGCAGTCCTTTTGATGCGGCTTCAACAATTTCAGGATGATTGGCAAGCCCAAGATAGTTGTTTGCACAAAAATTTACACTCGGACCTGCTGTGGTCTGAATTCCTGAACCCTGCGGAGATTTGATCACACGTTCTTCTTTGAACATTCCCGATTCTTGAATGCCCGCAAGTTCTTTTTCTAGATGCTCTTTGAATTTTCCGTACATAATTTCACCGCAAAGGCGCTAAGCAAATGGATAATAGGCACGCTTCATGATGCCTGGTTTTGGATTTCGATTATCGTCACCTAATTGATCGAGGGCGCCCATGACTTTTACTGGACGCATCAAGTGATCTTGCAAATCTCTGTTGCGGCAAACTGTTTCGATTAATTCATGCCAGATCCCTTCACGGCCGGTAATTCCTTCGATACGAAGCCGTTTGTTTTGATACTCATAATCGAGCGTTTTCATTTTGAATATAATTTCGTTTCCTTGAATTCCCGCAATCGCAAATTTATCCGTAAAAAGTCCAAAAAGATAAACAGTGCCGCCATCGCGCGTTGTATCGCAACACGATTGAAATCCCTGTCCTTGTTTTCCAACCATGTCCAGTGTTGCATCAAAAAGATTTCCATTCGTAAAATCACGTACAGTTTCTTGAAGGTTCGTTAGCGGATTAAAAACTCCATCCGCCGCTTCCATTTGTTTCGCAAAGTCTCTGCGAAAGTCATCGATTTCGAATGCCGCAATTCTCTTTATTCCAAAATGTTTTGCAAAGATTTGTGCGAATAATCCGTGCGGACCACACCCGAACACTCCAAGTTTTTCAATATTATTTTCTTTTGTTGAATGCTTAATCAGGAAATAATCATTTCCGATCGCCTCGAAAAGTGAAGGCCAGAAATGATCTCCGACATATTCATCAGGTACCGGGTACGCGCATTCAGCGGGGATTGTTAAGTATTCCGCATAAGCGCCGTTTAATGCAGGTAGGCTTTCGCCTTTGTGAATTTCAGGGCCCCAGAGTCCAATAATCCCTTGATCATCCGTTCCAGGAACATGATAATGCGATTCGCCTGCAATTTTTTGCCCGACTTTTAATCCATCAACTCCGCTGCCCAGTTCTACAATCTCGCCATAAAACTCATGACCAGGAACGATCCCATCCGGAACTCGTTTGAGATCGCCTTTAAAAAGAGATTCGTCGGTGCCGCAGACCGACACTTTCTTGATCTGAACTAAAACCTGACCGGCTGAAGGCTTAGGCTTTGGAATGTCTTCAAGAAATAAATGCAACCCACGATCATCAACAGAATCTTTTCTGTATACCCAAGCTTTCATTTACAACCGCAAAGACGCAGAGGTTTCATTCGAGTAATAATGCGCCGGGATCTTCAACAAGTTGTTTAATTCGCGCGAGAAATTGTACGGATTCACGGCCGTCAACAACTCGATGATCGTAACTTAACGCAACATACATCATCGGACGGATCAAAACTTGTCCGTTTACAGCAATCGGGCGTTCCTCAATTTTGTGCAGACCCAGGATTGCAACCTGGGGCGGATTTAAGATCGGCGTACTCATCAAAGAGCCAAACACTCCGCCATTTGTAATTGTAAAAGTGCCGCCCTGAAGATCGTCCAATGAAAGAGTTCCATCGTTGGATTTTTGGATAAAATCCTTAATCGTTTGTTCAATCTCTGCAAACGAAAGTTGATCGGCGTTCCTGAGCACCGGAACAACAAGTCCTTCTTCTGCGCCAACTGCGATTCCGATGTCATAGTATTTCTTTAAAATCACCTCATCGCCCTGCAGTTCTGCGTTGATTGGCGGAAATTCTTTCAACGCTCCAATGGATGCCTTAACGAAAAATGAAACAATGCCAAGACCAACGCCATGCTTTTTTTGAAATGATTCTTTATGACGTTTGCGAAGTTCCATTACAGCAGACATATCGATTTCGTTATACGTTGTAAGCATTGCGGCATTGTGTTGCGCTTCAACGAGTCGTTTTGCAATCGTTCTGCGCCGTCGCGACATCTTAATCCGTTCTTCTTCGCGAGTGCCTGTGCGGATGATTTTCGGCTGCTGAATCTGTGGAGTTTGCGGGGTCGCCGGAGCTTTTTCTTTTTGAATGTGGGATTGGATATCTTCGCGCGTGATCTGATTTCCCGATCCAGTGCCTGAAATGTCTTCAAGACTGACGCCAACTTCTTGCGCAAATCGGCGGGCTGAGGGAGTCGCCTTTGGTTTTGCTGCGGACGCTGTTGGTTGTTGTGGCTGAAGGTTAGGTTTTACACTGCTTGATGACTCCGTGGGAGCGGGCTTTACCGCAGAGTCCGCAGAGGCAGGAAGTTCGGTTAAAACACCGAGAGTTTCGCCAACCTTTACATCATCTCCATCTTTTCTATCGATGCGCGCGAGCACTCCTGCTTTCTCTGCACCAACTTCGAGATTTACCTTATCCGTTTCAAGTTCAACAAGTGATTCACCAGGTTGAACTCGATCTCCTTCTTTTTTCAACCATCGTGCAATGGTCGCTTCAACAACTGATTCACCTAATGCAGGCACTACTATCTTGGTTTCCATTATCGCCTCATCAATCCTCATAACCACGGAGTCACGGAGGGCACGGAGTTTTAATATTTTTTCTTAGTTATCTCCGTGTTCTCAGTGACTCCGTGGTTATTCAATCGATTCATCTTCTTCTAACTCTGTTCTTTTCCAACTAACTCTTCTGATCTCAACTTCATCTTAGGTATTGTAAGTGCTTTGTGAATAATTTCCTGCTGTTTTAGCGCATGCCTCGAAGCAGATCCTTCCGCAGGGCTTGCGAGAAATTTGCGGCCGATATAATAAAGAGGCAAACGTCCATTCAATATCTCCAGAAGGTTCCATCGCGCAAAATTCCATGCTCCCATATTTTCCGGTTCCTCTTGAACCCAAATTACTTCTTCGGTTGCAGGATAGCCATCAATGACTTGCCTTAATACATCAGAAGGAAATGGATAGAGTTGCTCAACACGAATGATTGCAATTTCTTCGGTCTGTGAATAAGCGTCGCTCGTAAATAAATCGACAGCAATTTTGCCGCTGGTTAGAAGAATGCGGCGGACCTTTTGTGCGTGGGAACGAGCAGAGTCATCATCTAATACAGGCTGCCAGCTTCCTTTTGCAATCTCGCGAGGCATCGATGCTGTAAAAGGATGACGCAGTAAACTCTTTGGAGTCATGATTACAAGCGGTAGTGGATCTGTTTGTAGCAATAAAGCCTGACGGCGCAGTAAATGGAAATATTGTGCAGCGGTTGTTGCATTAGCGATGCGCATATTTGTGTCCGCTGCAAGTTCCAAAAACCTTTCGAGACGTCCGGTGGAATGATCTGGACCTGCACCTTCATATGCATGAGGCAATAAAAGCACCAGCGAAGGAGTTTGTCCCCATTTTGCGCGTGCCGAAGTAACAAATTCATCAATGTGAGTTTGCGCGCCATTAATGAAATCACCATATTGAGCTTCCCAAACTACAAGCCTTCCTGGTTCCTGGACGTTGTATCCATATTCGAAACCAATTGCAGCCGCTTCGGATAAAGGGCTGTTGCGGACTTCGAATGCGACTTTCGCTTGAGGAATCGATTGCAGCGGAGTATGGGGCTTGCCTGTATTTACATCGTAAAAAGTAGCATGACGCTGACTGAATGTTCCGCGCTCAACATCCTGTCCTGTTAAACGGATTGATATTCCATCTTCAAGCACCGAAGCAAATGCAAGTTCTTCTGCTGCGGCCCATTCCACGGTAGCTTCATCCGGATTATCCAGAATATGACTGCGCTTTTGCATGGCTTTTTGCAGCTTGCGATGAGGCGTGAATCCATCCGGCAGTTGCAATAATGCTTCATTTAATTTTCGCAAACGTTCAATCGGAACTGAAGTCTTGACGCGCTTTGCTGCACCTGGCGGCGGCGGTTCTGACTGAGGTATCTGAATATCCTCTTCAGCTTTTAGTTCTTCTAACACTCGCTGAAGTTTTTCCATTTGAGCCCGGACCAATTCCTCCGCTTCCAGAGGTTGAATACTCTGATTCTGTGTTAATGAATTTGCCCAGAGTTCGCGAACCGTTGGATGGGCTTCGATCTTTTTGTACATCAATGGCTGCGTGAATGCAGGTTCGTCGCCTTCATTGTGGCCATATCTGCGATAACCGATCAGATCGATCAAGAAATCCTTTTGAAATTTTGCGCGGTAGGCAAATGCAAGACGAGCTGCTTCAATTGCAGCTTCAGGATCATCTGCATTCACATGAACGATCGGAATTTCAAAACCTTTCGCCATATCACTGGCATATAAAGTACTTCGTGCAGCTTCAGGAGGCGTTGTGTAACCCAGCTGATTATTTGCAATGATGTGAACAGTCCCTCCAGTGCGATAACCAGGAATGCGCGACAGGTTTAATGTTTCTGCAACGACTCCTTGTCCGGGAAATGCTGCATCACCATGAATCAAAATTGGTAAGGTAACGGAATGATTGAACTTGGGCGGCCCTTGTTGATCGCATAACGTTCCGGTCGCGCGCGCCATTCCTTCCACTACAGGATTCACTGCTTCCAAATGGCTTGGATTCGGTGCAATCGCAATCACAAGATCGATTGCTTCTCCTTCTTGTTTTGCTCTGCGCGCGCCTGCATGGTATTTCACATCACCGGTCCAACCTAAATCATCCCGGAAATTTCGCGCTTGAACCGGGTCTTTGAATTCTGCAAGAATTTGCTTGTAGGGTTTATTCAGAATATGCGCAAGAACATTTAATCTGCCGCGATGTGCCATGCCTATCAAAATATTGCGGATGTTAAATTCGGCGGCTGAAGCAACAACTTCATCCATGATCGGAATCATCATATCCAGACCTTCAAGTGAAAAACGCGTTTTGCCCGGAAAGATACGATGCAAGAAACGTTCGAATGTTTCTACTTCCGTCAGCCGCTTCAATAACTGAACTGGATCCGTAGGATCAGCTGCAAAAGTGAAACGGCCTGATTCCGCCGCGTCACGGAGCCAGTAACGTTCTTCTGGATTCCGTACATGATCGTAATCGTAACCTGTCCTGGAAGAATAAACTTTTCGTAAAGATCGAATGGCTTCCAATGCATTGGCTGCGCCTTCTGCAATCGGGCCACCTACTAAACTTGCTGGAAGAGCTTCGAGATCCTGTTCGGTTAAACCATAAGTCTCAAGCTCAAGAGCAGGATCTCCTTTGGGCGCATTGCCGAGAGGATCCAATTGTGCCGCAAGATGTCCATGTTCGCGAATTGCCTGCGCAAGGTTGACTGTACCAACAATTTTGTTTAGATCTGATGTCCCTGCCTCAGCAAATGCTATCGATTCTTCAGGCGGTGCCGGAATTTTTTCGAACAATTCTTTCGTCGCATTGTCGACCGATTGCGGGTCAGCCAGATATCTCTCATACAATTCCCGCACATAGGCAGCATTCGGACCGTGAAATTGTGACCAGAAAGTCATAGGGAATATCATATATCACGGATTGTGGGAGTGCGAGGTTTCGTGGGAATTACAAAATTGCGGCGAAGATCAAAAGCAGGGGAGCAGGGGAGAAAGGGAGAAGGGAAGGGAACTTGTAGCTACGCGGCAGTGCGGAGGTGCGGAGGAGCAGGGAGAAGAGGGGAAGTTAAGGGCGTTTGCCGGAGGGGTGAGTTTTTTCCAGTTTAATCCGCTCCAACTCAGGAGCTAGATGATCCTTGTAACATTCAGGGCAGACACTATGTGTAAATTCAGCCTGTGTGTGTTCAGCAATGTAAGATTCCACACCCTGCCAGTAATTGTGATCATCACGGATTTTTTTGCAATACGAACAGATCGGAAGCAATCCTTGCAATTGTTTCACCTTTGATAATGCTTCCTCAAGTTGAATGACTCTTGCAGCAAGATCTGATTGCAACCGGGTAATTCGGACTCCTGTCTGAAGCCGTGCTCGCAATTCTTCATCATGAAATGGTTTCAAAAGATAATCATCTGCTCCTGCAATCAGGCCCTCAACAATATCTTCCTTCGTCGATTTAGCAGTAAGCAAAAGAATATAAATCGTTTCTTTACCTGTCTGAGACCGAATGAGTTTGCATACTTCAACGCCATCCATCTCCGGCATCATCCAATCCAGAATCGCGATCCGAGGTGCATTCTTCGCACTCAGTTGCTCGTACGCCTCACGGCCATTCGAAGTCTTGACAACCTCATAACCCCACTTTGATAATCTCGCATCAAGCAAACGGCTTGAAATTGGGTCATCTTCTGCAATCAGAACTTTCATACCATCCTTCTTTCAAACATCTCGATATGGCATCAGCAAGCTTTTCGATTTCCTGTTCAAGCTCTGCATAGGAACCATCCAGATTGTCCATCTGATTTTCATTAACAGTTTCTTCCAATTTTCTGGCAAGTTCCTGTGCGCGATAAGCCGCAAAGTTTGCAACTGTTCCCTGAATCACGTGCGCCGTAAAGTCAATTGCTTTCACATCTCTCGCATCAATCGCTTTTCGTGCAGTGTCCAAAAGCAAACGATATCGTTGTTGAAATAGATAAGCCATTTCTTTAAACAGCTTTGAATCGTAGTCCACATGCCTCATTGCTTTATTCAGATCGAATGGTTCTTCTGCTCGTATTGATTGTGTCATTTTCTTATTCCTCCCTCATTTCTCTGGTCCACCTAAATCTAAAGCAAGTTCTATTCCAACTTGGGATAAGGGATATAAATTGGCATTATCTCGTTGAATAGCAGACATTTACGAAAGATGTACTGAAATAATCTGAGGTGTAGATAAGTGCTTAGTGTCTGAGGATTATACAAACGGACTATTGAATGTCAGGCAGGTTTTTGTCACTTAGGGTTTGTTGGCTTTTGAAACTCTCCAGATCGAATCGGTGAAAAAACGTCGTGAATCATGCAGTTGCATTTCTATCTCAAATCCAGTCTCAATGGCGAGTGATTCAATGTCTGTCTTCAGAAATTTATAGGAATATTCGGTGTGAATTGGTTCCCACGGTTGAAATCGGAAAGCCTGGCCAATTTCCCCAATAAATACTTTTTGTTCCGCCTGGCTTACAAGATAACTTTCCATAGCTCCCGAAAAAACATCATAATTTGCAAAATGCTGAAATCGGTCAACTTCAAAATTCCCACCAAGCTCGCGGTTAATTCTCTGAAGCAAGTTTAAATTAAATGCTGCTGTAACCCCCTGGTTGTCATTGTAGGCTGCTAGCATCAAATCAATATCCTTTTTCATATCAAATCCGATCAAAACAAGATCATCATGATTCAAGGTGCTCCACAGACTACGAAGGAACACTCGTGCTCGTGCGCCATTAAAGTTGCCGATATTAGAACCCAGAAAGAGAACAAAATTCTTGCGGTTGTCATCTTTCAGCTTGTTGAGCCACTTTAGTCCATTAAAGTAGTCCGATACGAGACCCCGAACTTCAATCGAGCTCTTATTGTTTTGAATATTATTCACAAGGTTTTTCATTGCAGATTCGGAGATATCGATCGGGACATAATGAAAATCAATCCCTTTATCAATGAATTGCGTCAGGAGAAGATCGGTTTTATGGCCATCGCCAGGGCCCAGCTCAACTAAATTCCATTTGTTGTTTAAAGCAAGTCCTGCAATTGTGCGTGCACTGGTTTCAAGAATTTCAAATTCTGCCCGCGTCAAATAATATTCAGGCAATCTTGTAATTTCTTGAAATAGCCGGCTGCCTTCCGCATCATAAAAATATTTTGATGGAATCATTTTCCTGGGTTCTGAAAGTCCAACCAGAACATCCAGTGCGAATGTTTGTTTAATTCCAAGTAGTCCGGCAAGATCGCGATGATCGAGGACTTTATATGTGGCTGGCATAATTTTACGAATCGCTGGCTGTCCGGATTCCGTTAAATGCCCAGCGTTTATCTGGTTGGAAAAAGTTTCTATAGGTAGTACGGATATGAGTTCTAGGAGTGATGCATGCGCCGCCGCGTAGTACCATTTGATTGCTCATAAATTTGCCATTGTACTCGCCGATTGCACCTTCAGCCGGCTTAAATCCTGGATATGCATGATATGCACTCGAAGTCCATTCCCAAACGTCTCCAAACATTTGTTGCAGACTGTTCTCGCGATCTTCTTCAGATAAAGGCGCTGGATGAAAGAGACCATCTTCTACAAAATTGCCGAGCTCAATCGAAGCACCCGATTTGCCGGCCGCTACCTCCCATTCAGCTTCACTTGGCAGCCTTCTTCCTGACCATCGAGCAAATGCATCCGCTTCATAAAAACTGACATGTACGACAGGTTCACTTGGATCCACTGCATGCCAACCGGATAGAGTCATAATCTCCCAGCCATCCGACGTTTGACTCCAGTACATTGGAGCTTTCCATTCATTTTGAAGTACTGTGCTCCATCCATCCGAGAGCCACAAAAGAGGATTTGAATAACCTCCATCGTTGATGAATTCTAAGTATTCGCCATTCGTGATCAGGCGATTTGCGATTTTGAAATTTTGAAGCAAAACCTGATGTGCAGGCAACTCATTATCAAAGCAAAAAGTATCTCCGTTATGTCCAATCGTATAAATGCCGCCGTCAAATCCGGCATACTTTAATGCGGGGACTGTACCGTTATTCTTCGTTTTTTCGCGGGGTTTGTATATCGGTCGAGTGGGGTTGATGGACAAAATGTTTTTGATATCCATGTATAGCAGTTCCTGATGCTGCTGTTCATGATGAATTCCTAGTTCTGTAAAGATATCAAAATTCTTTTGATCACGATCGTCCAGAGTGTTCATCAATTGGGTCATGCCTTCGTTGACTGCTGCACGATACTCATAAACTTCGCGGACAGTTGGTCTGGAAAGCAAACCACGAAGCGGACGTTGAACGCGTGTTCCCAAAGATTCATAGTACGAATTGAAAATGAAATCGTACATTTGATGAAATGGCGCGTAATCCTTCTTAAACTTTTTCAGAAGAAACGTCTCAAAAAACCAGGAAGTGTGTCCTAAGTGCCATTTGGGCGGACTTACATCATCCATGGATTGAATCACATAGTCTTCTGTTTGCAGCGGCTGGCAAAGCCGTTCAGTAGCCGCTCTTGTGTTCAAGAATCTCTTATAAAGAGGGGAATTCATGCTCATAAAGGTATTATTGTGTTCTCACTATTGCAAATGAGTGGATACCGAATTCAGTGCCAGATCACTGCGCAATATCAATAGTCCAGGGTCCTGGTGCTGTAACTTTGAGCTTGTATTTTGCAGTTTTAGGAATCTGAACAGTTCTGGCGCCATCAAAATGACCGATAGTTCCAATGACGTGTTCAACATTTCGTCCTTGTTCGTCTATTAGAACCACTTCAAATTTTCCTTCACCGGGCTGAAGATCGGGATCCCGTTTTTCCCAATCGAGCAAAAGATCGAATGTTGCAGAGCCTTGTTTGAGCTGAAATTCTTTTGTTGTTTGATCGCCAGTTCCTTTCAATGTTGCGACAGGCGTTCCGCGTTTGTTCACTTCAAGTTTCTGTGCAGGCATCGTTTGAAGTTGCGTCTGCGTCTGAGTTTGTGTCTGGTTGTCGGCCTGCGCAAAATTGAAAATTGAAATAATTGCAAGAATTGTGAAGCCTATACTTCTTCTCATTTGCATAAAATCCTCCATCTCCAATGTATGGAAAAGTGAGCAATTTTCAATATTTGGCCCCTCACTACGAGAATATTTCACTATCCCTTAATTTTTTTCTTTAGATTCACTATGATTAAAGCCTTATGAAGAAATGGCTCATTGTAGGTGTTCTCGTTGTGGCAGCTGGAGTCGGTGCATGGTATCTCCGGCCGGCTAAGAAGGAATTAAGCCGTCCAAAGAATGTGATTTTGATCACGATTGATACACTTCGCGCAGACCGCCTGGGTTGTTATGGATATACGCGGGCACAGACTCCGAATATTGATGCCTGGGCACAAAAAGGAGCTTTGTTTCAAAATGCGACTGCTACAACTCCACTTACACTTCCTTCGCATTCTTCAATCATGACAGGAATGTATCCTGTGTCGCATGGAGTGAGAGACAATGCCGGCTTTTATCTTGAAGATAATTGGGTGACCCTGGCAGAAACATTGAAAGGCTCCGGTTTTTCTACTGGTGGGTTTGTCAGTGCATTTGTTCTGGATCGCAAATGGGGAATTGCTCAAGGGTTTGATGAGTATTTCGATCATTTTGAACTTTCGAAATATAAGGCAGTAAGTCTCGATTCCGTTCAAAGAAGAGGGGATGAAACGATGGATGCGGCCATCAAATGGATGGACGGAGTTAAGGATCGTCAATTTTTTTCGTGGATTCACTTATATGATCCCCACACGCCTTATGATCCACCCGATCCATTTCGCGCGCCATGGGCTAACCAGAAGTTTGGGCTTTACGATGGCGAAATAGCTTACACGGATTATTTGATTGGAAAGCTTCAGGCCTTTTTGGACCAGAACAATCTAAGTAGTACTACATCCATAGTACTTACTGCGGATCATGGGGAAAGTCTTGGAGAGCATCAGGAAACCGGCCATGGCTTTTTCATTTATGATGCAACAACGCATGTACCCTTGATTGTTCTTGTGCCCGGAGGGGAAGCGATTCACGTTCGCGATCAAGTTCGAACTGTCGATCTTTTTCCAACGATTTGCGCGCTGCTTCAAGTGCCACCCCCATCGAAACTTGACGGTGTCAGTTTGATCCCGCTCATTCAGGGCGAAAAACTGCCAGCGCCGCTATCAGCTTACAGCGAATCCTATTATCCAAGATTCCATTATGGTTGGAATGAACTGAAATCGCTTCGCACAGCTGAATACAAGTTCATAGAAGCTCCACAACCTGAACTGTATCGCGTGTCGCAGGACACTGATGAGTCGGACAATCTTTACAGTTCCGAGACGCGCCGTGCTGAACCATTCAAAAATCAAATCACGCAGCTTGTGAAAGCCGGAGGCGCCGAATTAAAGGGGCCAAAACCGATGGATGATGAGGCTTTAGAAAAGCTGCAAGCATTAGGCTACATCGGCACCTATACAGCGCCCATTGTTGGTGAAGCTGGAACGCTGGCAGATCCAAAGGACAAAATCAGTTTGTACAATCTGCTAAAACTTGCGCAATGGAAATCCGCTGAAGAAAAAACGGACGAAGCTCTTGCCGATATTACCGAAGTTCTTCGAATCGATTCAGGCATCTTAGAAGCCCATCTTGTGCAAGGCAACATTTGGATGAAGAAAGATCAATTTGCAAAAGCGCGTGAAAGTTTCCAGGCTGCCATTGCATTGAATTCAACATTCACGGCAGCCATTTTCAGCCTGGCAGTTGCATTTGAACGCGATGAACAATGGGATGCAGCCCGAACCGGCTTTGAACGTGTCTTGCAAATGGATCCACGTGATACGAAAGCTTATTTTCATTTAGGCGAAATCGCAGCAGCAGAAGGACAACAACAAACCGCATTGTCCCATTTCCGTAAAGCCTTAGAAATTGATCCTGAATCGGCCGCGTTTCGAAATCGATTAGGCGCTTGTCTTTTAGAATTGGAACGTTTTGAAGAAGCGATAGTGGAAATTAATAAAGCGCTCGAAATGAATGATCGATTCCCCAACGCCCATTTTAATCGAGCCCTGGTTTATGAATCACGGAATCAATGGGCACTTGCAATGGAAGATTACAAAAAAGAAGTGGAATTATTTCCAGAATCGTATCCTGCGAGATTTAATCTCAGTAGAATCCTTCGCAAAGCAGGGGATATAGATTCGGAAAGACGCGAACTGGAAGAGTGTATTAAAACAAAACCGGATTATGGTGTGGCGTACATCTATCTTGCTAAGAATTTGATGGACACCGGTGGCGATCTAAATAGAGCAGAACAGCTTGCTGCGGATGGAATTGAGAAAAGTAAAGAAACCGAAAACAAAATTCTAGGGAATTATTTGTTAGCGGATTTACTCAATCGCTTAGGACGCGCGCGCGAAGCGCAACAACACCTCCAGCGTGCAGAACAACTCCGAAGAAGCTAGAACCGCAGAGACTCCAGGTTATTTAACGTTGTGTCTCTGCGGTTATGTTGATGAATTATTTTTTGCCTTTTCCACCGCGTGCCATTTTCGTTCTGGCTACGTCGCCATCTTTGTCAATAAAGTACATATAACCGGCGTCTTTCTTAACTTGAGTTTTAGTAACTTTTTCCGGTTTGCCTTTAGAGCCTTTCCCACGGCCACGGACCATCGGGGCACGGCTGATATCACCATCACCATCGAGGAAATACAAATAACCAGATTCTCTTTTCACACCAGCTTTTGTAACTTTTTCTTGTGCCATTACAGCCCTCCTTGACTGCGTACTTGCCGGATTCGGGCAGAGTTTTGAGTTTCAGAACCTAGTCTCACCCGTCGAGACATTTACAAATAATAACAAGAGCACTTCCTCTGTCAAGCGCCTTATTCACAATTTTGTGCTCAGTGATCTTTATGATTAAATCTTTGTAAGAAAGTCAAGGAGTTTCAAGTGAGACCATCAGATGTTGAAATTGAACGTTTTGCCTCGCGAACACCCGCATCCAGGGCGGCTTTGGAGAGAGGGAAAAAATATTTACCGCTTGGAGTATCCAGCAATTTTCGTTCTTATCCTCCTCATCCTGTTTTTGTAAAATCTGCCAATGGCGGCCGTTTTCGGGATTTGGATGGAAATGAATATTTAGATCACAATTTATCATTTGGTGTTTTATTGGCCGGTCATGCCCATCCTGCAATTACTGGAGCAGTATCAAAAAGGCTTGAACTGGGCACTATGTATGGAATGCCGTATGAGCTGGAACAAAGTCTTGCTGAAGAATTGTTGTCGCGGTTTCCGGTTGATCTAATCCGTTTTGCAAATTCCGGAACGGAAGCAACGATGCATGCGATCCGCATAGCACGCGGTTTTACAGGCCGCGACAAAATCATAAAAATGGAAGGCGCTTATCATGGCGTTCATGATTCCGTTCTGGTCAGCTACAAACCACCTGTCGAAGAAGCCGGTGATCCTAAACATCCAAACGTGGTAAAAGCTTCAGCAGGAGTGCCTGATGGTACTGCAGAAAATACGGTGCCGTGTCAGTTTAACGATCTTGGAAGCGTTCAGAAATTGCGTTTCAAGCGAATTCAGGACAAATTGCTGCGGTGATTGTTGAACCAATTCAAATGAACATTGGAATCGCGATGCCGGAGCCAGGGTATTTGCAAGGTGTTCATGATCTTTGTAAGAAGAATGGAGCGTTGTTAATTTTTGATGAAGTGAAAACTGGAGTTAAGCTTGCGCGCGGTGGAGCCTGCGAATATTTCAAAATAAAGCCTGACATGGTTTGTCTTGCGAAAGCGATCGGTGGCGGATTTCCTCTTGCAGCATTTGGCGCGCGCAGAGATGTGATGGAAGTTCTCGAAAAGGGAATTGTGTTTCATGCAGGAACATACAATGCGAATCTGTTGGCGTTACCGCCGGACTTGCCACTCTTACGAAAGTTTTAACTTCAGATATCTATCCGCGCATCAGTAAACTCAATCAAATGTTGATTGATGGATACAATGACATTCTGAAAAAGAATGGTTTGAAAGGATATGCTGTCGGCGCCGGATGCAATGGTACCGTTCAGTTCTGCGAACGTGAAGTAAAAAATTACCGTGATTGGCTCAATGTAGATGCTGAAATGTGGAAAGTTTGGTGGTATGGGATGCTGAGTCGCGGAATATTAACGCAAGCGTACGCATGGGATGAACAATGGACGATTTGCGTCGCTCATACAGAAGCTGACATCGATCATCATCTCAAAACATTTCGTGAGCTTGTCCCTGCACTTCAAGAGGCTCAAAAGTTAAGTGCGCAAGGTTAGGCTTTGAACCTTCGCCGCGAGCTAAACCTCCGCGATCTTGTTCTGTTGATGGTCGTCGCTGTTGTCAACGTTAACGCGTTGCCGTTGATTGCAGGAGAAGGTTGGCGCGCTGTCTCTTATTACATTCTCGCTTTTTTCCTTTTTCTGGTACCTCAGGGTGTTGCGGTTGCCGAATTTGGAAAACGATATCCAGGAGAAGGCGGGATTTATTTGTGGACCCGCGAATGTTTTGGCGACTTTCACGCATTCATATCCGGCTGGTGTTATTGGACAAATAATCTTTTCTACATTCCTTCGGTTGTATTCATCATCGTTGGTGTTTTGACTTACGTTGGCGGCCCTGAATCTGCAAAATTGGCAGACAACGTTAACTTCATGATTGTTTCTTCGATAACGGTGTTGTGGCTTGTCACACTGATGCATATTCGCGGATTGAGTGTTGGCAAATGGTTGAACAATATTGGAGGTTTCGGTGTTTGGGTTAGCCTTGCATTTCTTACGGTGATCGGAATTCTGGCTTACTTAAAAACAGGATCGTCAGAGACTCCATTTCAGTGGAGTGAGGCACTTCCTTCACTTCATGAATATGGTTCGCTTTCTGTGTTGAGCGTTGCGATGTATTCGCTTGTTGGGCTTGAACTAGGATCGGTGATGGGTGATGAAATTAAAGATACCGAAAAAATTATCCGTCGCGCTGTTCTTGTTGCTGGGATAATCAGCATCTCACTCTACATCATAGGTGTTGTTGCATTGATTGTGGCTGTTCCTGCGAATGAGATTGGAGCGGTGACCGGTGTCATGCAGGCCGTAACGAGTGTTGCAACGCGTTTGAATTTAACAGCTTTGATTCCATTTGCTGCAGTGATCTTATCGCTTGCAGTTCTTGGAGTTTGTTCCGCATGGCTTGCGGGCTCCGCGCGAATACCGTTTGTTATGGGAGTTGATGTTTATCTTCCAAAAGCACTTGGAAAAACTCATCCGAAATGGGGCACTCCAATCAATGCACTGTTGGTTCAAGGTGTGGTTTGTACAATCTTGCTTTTGATTTCCTTGTACGGATCTACTGTTCGTGATGTTTACGAAAAATTACTCAAATGTTCAATTGTGATTCAGTTGATTCCATTTGTTTATCTTTTTGCCGGTCAATATAAGCTTGGAATTCAGCGAGTGCTGGCACTGATTGGTGTCGCCGCAACATTATTTGGAATTGCATTTGTATTCATACCATCTTCAGGTACCGAAAATGTACTGGAGTTCGAATTAACTGTGATTGTTGGCACAGTTTTTATGTTGGGTCTTAGCTTGTGTTTTATTCTGGGTCGCTCAAAAAAAACAGACCACAAAGAATTAGCCCCCGGCGTAAGCCGGGGGTTCAGTATGCATGTAATGATTCAGCCCGCCACAGGCGGGCGTAAGAGTCTTCTGAAGCAATGGTCTTTCGCCCGCTTGAGGCGGGCTAGATCATTTCTCCAATCCTGTTACCCCCGGCTTACGCCGGGGGCTACGAAATTCAACAAAGGCGCAAAGGACTTGACAGAGTCCGCAGAATTTTTATATAAACAAGGTCCGTTCTTTCACAATTTAGTTTTCTCTTATCTGGAAAGGTCGAGGGAACAGGCCCGATGACGCCTTAGCAACCGGTTTTGGAATCAACCTCCTGAAACGCCAGGTGCTAATTCCTGCCTATAAAACTGCACGAGTTTTATGGGAAAGATGGGAGGGAGACGCAAGTGCATTTCGTAGCAGCCTCTTCCGATCATCCGAAGAGGTTGCACAAACGAATACGAGGTGTCACATGCGTTTTCAAACTAAATCCATTCACACAGGTGTCGACAAAGACACAGCCTATAACAGCGTAATCACTCCGATTTACCAAACGTCTACATTTCGTTTTGAAGATGTTGGAGTGACGAAAGGTTTCGATTACTCACGCACAAACAATCCCACTCGAAAAGCATTGGAAGAAAATCTTGCCTCACTGGAAGGCGGCTATGGAGCTTCGGCGGTTGCAACAGGAATGGCTGCGATCACAACTGTGCTTCATCTGCTGAAAAGCGGTGATCATGTGATTTGCACACATGATTGTTACGGCGGAACAGACCGCCTGCTTCGAACGTACAAAGAACAATTTGGAATCGAAACGACATATGTCGATATGAGCCGTTTGGAAGAAATCACAAAAGCAATCAAGCCGCAAACAAAAGCCATCTGGATTGAAACTCCAAGTAATCCGCTGCTCAATATCATTGACATTCAGGCGGTGTCTGAAATTGCGCATCAACATGGTGCGCTTTCAATCGTGGATAACACCTTTCTTTCTCCTCACAATCAACGTCCGATTGAACTTGGCGCAGATATTGTTGTGCATTCCACAACAAAATATTTGAATGGTCATAGTGATGTTGTTGGCGGCGCAATCGTGAGCAGTCGTGTCGATCTTGCCGAACGGATTCAATGGCTGACCAATGCTTTAGGTCAAGGCGCTTCGCCATTTGATTGCTGGCTTGTGCTTCGCGGAATCAAAACTCTCGTTCCACGCATGAAGGAACATGAACACAATGCGCGTGCCATCGCAAGATTCCTGGAATTCCATAACTCTGTAGGGAAAGTTTATTATCCCGGCCTTACAAGTCATCCACATCACGATTTGGCAACGCGACAACAGTATGGTTTTGGAGGGATGGTTTCGTTTGAAGTAAATGGCGGGATTGATGAAGTCGCGCATGTGCTGCGATCGGTCAGCGTTTTCACTCTTGCAGAATCACTGGGTGGCGTTGAATCATTGATTGAGCATCCTTGCACGATGAGTCATGCATCGATGAAGCCAGAATTACGTGAAGCAGCAGGTATAAACGAACGCGTAATTCGCTTGTCTGTTGGAATTGAAGATATCGAAGATTTGCTCGAAGACCTTGATCGGTCTTTGTGTTTTCGAAAACCGGAATTTTTTACCGCAGAGTCTCAAAGTCTCTGTGGTAAAAGCAACTGAAGTTGCGAAAAACAATTTGAGTTGCCTCCAAGATTCTCATTTGTGATCAGTCTCCGTCGAAGAAGTTTGAATCGCCAACTTGGTATGACCGTTGCAATGACCCAAAGCGCAATGAACTCAAGGAGGCGCAGAAATGACGCAAATGAGAATCTTAATTTCACTTTTTGTTTTGGTTGGACTGTTTGTAGCAGTTTCAGCCGAAGCAACAATCCAGAGACTGGACTATTGTGCTGGTCAGTTTAGTCCCAATGAAGCCGTCCCCACACTTCGTGGTCGCAACGCAACCATCGTCGTTCGTGGGGATCTGGTAAACACAATCACACGAGTAGATCCTCCGGCTGGCGTTACAGTTACGGTCGGACAAAAAACGGGTGGCGGTGGACTCCAAACCTCGGTCGCTTTGACTTTGAATGTGAGCCCCACAGCAACCACAGGCAATCGCGAGGTAAAGCTTCGTTATTTGGTTGAAGTAAGTGGGCCGGATGTTTTTAACATCAATGTCCGTCCACTGTCAGTCAACACAATCGCTTCGAATCCAGCAGGTGCTCAAATCCAGAGGGGGACTCTGGTTACAGTAACTGCAACCGGAGCAGGGTTGAATGCTTTACGGCTTTCTTCAACTTTTCAAAACAAATTCACAAATTTTGCAAATGTTACAACGAATAACAACACGACTTTTTCATTTAGAGGAAATGCTCAACAGAATCTGAATCTAAATAGCGTAGGGTTTTTCGATTCTTCAATGACAAACGAAGGTATCCAGGAGACGTGTGCAAGTGGCGTTGGCAACGGCACTCTGGCTTACACCGTAGGTGATCCAGATCTCGTTGCAGGAAAAGCTACACGCGTTTATCGATTGGAGCAGCCAGAGGGATGTGCAAACGGTACTTTTGCTGTTACCGCCGATCAATTCTGCACACAATTAGTTGGAGCTCTTCCAAATCCAACGCCTGAAAATCCTCATATTGAACAAGTACGCAACCTCGGCGGCATTGTCTACATTATTACCAACCCAACGGCATTCCCGATAACAGGTACATTTCGTGTCCAACTCAAAAATGGCATCAACGTTTTGAAAGAAGACACGATAACTGGACTCGCCGCGGGAGATCACAAAATTCTCAGCTTCTCTAGACCCGAAAATAGAAGGAAGCTGATGCGTGATCTGAATTGTGCAAAATGTTACGACCTGCAGGAGGCTCCGTTTAATTGGTCCGATCCGATATATACAACTGTAGTAGATGTCGGAAATCAAGTTGCTGAAGGAAATGAAAATAACAATACAGCAACATCAAACTAGGTATTTAACTCGTGATCGTTGGGCCGGCGTTTGTGTCGGCCCTCTTTTATCTTTGCGTCTTTGTGGTTGAGCTAAATTCGTAATTAGTAAATCGCTATTCGTTATTCGTACTTTTTTACCAACCGATCCCGTAGTCCTCACCATGATGGCTTGATCCACCCCAAAATGTTCCATGATCGCGATCAAAAAAGATTGCATTAATCGGACCGGAAGTTCGTGCTGCAAATTCCATTTCGTAACCTTTGTTTTTCAATTCTTTTCGAACCCAGGGTGAGATGGAATCATTCAACAGGATGACTCCCGGACGCGATTCATGTTCGCCAAATGAGCTACGCATTTGATAACTATTAAAGTTGGCAGCTTCCACTGATTCTTGAACGTTCATTCCGAATTCAACAACATTCAGGAAAAACTGTAGAAGGTTTTGATCCTGACTGTCGCCGCCTTGAACTGCGAACGATAGAAAAGGCTTTCCATCTTTTAATGCAAGGGAAGGAGTCAAGGTTACTCGCGGCCGCTTTCCAGGTTCAATTACGTTAAATGGATTTTCTGACGCATCCAAAACAAAACTTTGGGCGCGCTGGCTTAATCCAATTCCGGTTCGGCCTGCGATTACTGCGGGAATCCAGCCGCCGCTGGGAGTTACTGAAACGACCCATCCTTCGCGATCGGCTGCTTGAACGGAGGTAGTTCCAGCATAAAAGTCTTTGTAAAATTTCGCATCGGCTGTTTTTGTATCGTCTGGTTGTGATTTCCAATTCTTCAACAATTCTGTGTATGGATTCTTCCCGTTTTGAAATGGATATGGATCGCCCGGACCCATTTCTTTATTGTTACTCTCTTGCTGAATTAACTTTGCGCGTGTTTTTGCGTACTCTTTTGAAAGAAGACCGCGCACGGGTTCCTCGGGCGGAAAATAAGGATCACCGTAATAAAAATCACGGTCTGAGAAAGCGAGATTCATGGCTTGATAAACTGTATGAATGTAGTTCGAACTGTTGTATCCCATTGATTTCAGGTCAAAATTTTCAAGAATGTTTAACGCCTGCAACATCGCACCACTTTGAGTCCATGTTGTCAGTTTGTAAACATCAATTCCTTTGTAGTTTGTTTTAATAGGTTCTTCGATCCGGACTTTCCAGTTGGCAAGATCGGTTTGTGTAATTAATCCGCCTTGTTCTTGTGTGCTTCTTGCAATTTCTTGTGCGATATCACCTTTGTAGAAACGATCGTAAGCCGCTAAGATTGCATCTTTTCGATTTTTACCAGCGGCAAGTGCCTGTTTTTCTGCATCGACAAGTTTTCTTAACGTGGCAGCAAGATCGGGTTGTTTAAAAATTTCGCCAGGCTCCGGAGCTTCTCGCGTCGATCCGGAATGCGTCAGCATAACTTGTTTCGAATAATTCCATTTTTTAAGGTTTTCTTTTTCGCGTTCGATGATGTCTGCAGTTTGTTTTTCAATTGGATAACCATCTGCGAGTTTGATAGCAGGATCAAGAACTTCGGCTAGTGACAATTTCCCGTACTCCGCAAGCATTACAAGAATTCCGCCCGGTGTGCCTGGGGTTACAGCGGATAAAGGACCATGTTCTGGTGGATACTTCACATTTTGTTTTTTGTAAAAATCCGTAGTTGCCCCGGTAGGAGCTACACCAAGTGCATTGATGCCGATCACTTTACCAGTGTGAGGGTTATAAATCAGGGCCTGCGTTTCACCACCCCAACTCAAAACATCCCACATCGTGCAGGTTGCAGCAATCATTGCACAAGCTGCATCAACAGCATTACCTCCTTTTTGAAATGTGATGGCTCCGGCAGTTGCTGCGAGCGGTTTGCCTGTGATTGCCATCCAATTTTGGCCATGCAAAACAGGCTTTGCTGTTTGCTGTGCCAGTGCGAAAACGGGATAAAGAAATAAAAGTGCGATGATGAAACAAGTGGTAATTTTGAGTTCAAAGTGCATTTGAATCCTCCTGTTAAGAATTCACAACAAAGTCGCTGAGTTCACAATACTACTGGACGGATACTTTTCAAATACTGGTGTATGCTAAGGAAAAGGAGTCGTTATATGGCAGCTAAAAGATATCAACTTTATATCAATGGTCAGTTTGCCCAGCCTCATTCTTCAAAGACATTTGAAGCAATTAATCCTGCGAATCAAGAAGTATTGGGTGTATTTCCTGAAGCGGATACAGAAGATGTCAATCGGGCTGTAAAGGCAGCAAGAGAATGTTTTGATTCCGGTGCCTGGCCTGGAAAAACGCACCAGGAACGCGGACGGGTTTTGTTGAGGCTGGCAGAAATAATACGTAAACGCTCAGATGAATTAGCCAAGCTGGAATGTTTCAACACAGGCAAACCGATTGTGGAAGCGGAATTTGATATTGCAGATACAGCAACCTGTTTTGAATACTACGGCGGACTCGCGACTAAAATTCATGGTGAAGTTTTGCCCGTTCCTGATAATGCAATCAGTCTTGCACTTCGCGAACCGGTTGGAGTCGCAGGTCAAATCATTCCATGGAACTATCCGTTGTTGATGGCTGCATGGAAGCTCGCACCGGCACTCGCTGCGGGATGCACTTGCGTAATCAAACCGGCGGAACAAACTCCTATAACTTTATTGGAGCTTGCTTCAAGTTTTGAAGAAGTCGGGCTGCCGCCGGGCGCTGTGAACATCCTTACAGGCTTTGGTGAAACAGGACACGCCATCGTGATTCATCCTGATGTAGATAAGATTGCATTCACTGGAAGTGTCCCCGTTGGTAAGTCGATCATGAGGAATGCTGCCGACTCATTGAAGCGTGTTTCTTTAGAGCTCGGTGGCAAATCCCCGAACATCTTTTTTGCAGATGCAGATTTCGAAGCGGCAGTAGACGGCGCGCTGTTTGGTGTGTTTATCAATCAAGGCGAAGTCTGTAGTGCAGGCAGCCGCATCCTTGTACAGAAATCGATTTACGATCAATTTCTTCAAAGAATGACGGAAAAGGCAAAAGGAATTCTGGTCGGGCCTGGTATCAATCGTGAAACAAAAATGGGGCCCGTTATTAATAAGGAACACCTCGATCGTATCGAACATTATTTTGATGTAGGTAGAAAAGAAGGGCTGAAAATAGCATTCGGTGGGAACCGCGCTACAGATGGAGAACTTGCCAAGGGATTTTTTGTACAACCGACAGTTTTTTATGATGTAGACAACAATTCAACGCTTGCACGCGAGGAAGTGTTTGGTCCTGTTGCTGCTGTAATTCCATTTAAAGATGAAGAAGATGCTTTGCGAATTGCAAATGATAGTCCGTATGGTCTTGCAGCTGCAGTTTGGTCGCGTGACATTTATAAAGCTCTTCGTACTGTAAAACAATTACGTGCTGGAATCGTCTGGGTCAATCATATGCAGCCCACCTATGTTGAAGCTCCGTGGGGTGGTTACAAACAATCAGGTTTCGGCAGAGAACTTGGAAAGTGGGGAATTGAAGAGTATTTAGAAACGAAACAAGTGTTCATCAATTTAAACGAACAACCGATCGGTTGGTATTAATAGCAGTAGTAGGGGCGGGTCTTAGACCCGCCCCTACTACACCCTTTTCTTCTGATTCCACTTGTGTAACAATCAAAATAACTTAGGAATGGTAATTAATGACTTAAGTTGAACGGAGGGTCGAGTGATCGGACGCCGTATTCTGCTCTTTTGTGCATTCCTTCTTCTAATAAACAACTTTGCCTATGCGCAGCGCCTTACAGGTGCAATTCGTGGTGATGTTAAAGACGATTCAGGAGCTCCACTTCCTGGCGTAAATGTTACCGTTGCCGGCGAAACACTGATGGGTGGTTCACAACTTGCGGTAACGGATGCAGACGGCAGTTATCGATTTCCAGCGTTACCACCTGGCGCATATAAACTAAGTTTTATGCTGGAAGGTTTTCAGCCAGTCGCATATGACGACATTCGCGTTGTTCTTGGCACGAGCATTGAACAAAACGTCGTGATGAATCTCTCCAAAGTTTCTGAAGAGATGATTATTACTGGCGAAACTCCGATGATTGATCCAACAAAAGCTGGACACTCAACAAACTATACGCAGGAATATTTAGAAAATACTCCAATTGCAAGATTTACATTTTTTGATTTTGTTCAAATGGCTCCTGGATCCGCGCCGATGCGATTTGATAACACTGCATTCTCGCATTCGATTTTGGGTTCAAACACAAATGAAAATGCCTATCAAATGGATGGCACCGATCTCACTTCATCTTTAACCGGTGCGGCCTGGCCTTTTCCAAACACAGATATTATTGAAGAAATTGAAATCCTTGATATCGGTGCTCCGGCTGAATATGGGAACTATCAAGGCGCCGTAGTGAATGTTGTTACTAAGTCCGGAGGCAACGAGTTTCATGGTGACGCAAATATCTTTTTTCAATCGGATGGGTTAACCGGTGAGAATGCTTTAATTGATGGCATTCCATATCATCGCGATCAATACATTGACGGGACAATTCAGATCGGTGGTCCCATCGTAAAAGAAAGAATTTGGATCTTTGGTGGATGGCAATCACGCCGTGAGCATTTTTCAGAACCAGGCACTCCGCCCGAATTTCCCAAGAAACAAAATGACGACCGGTATTTTTTCAAAATTACCACCGATATAAATCAAAAGAACAAACTGACCTTTAGTCTTCACAATGACTATTACGAGATTCCTGGCGAAATTAGTATTACCAGACCATTTGATACTGCCTTAACTGAGACTGGAAACAACCCCACACCAAACCTTATGTGGAGTTCCGTAGTGAATGACGCTACTTATCTGGAAGTCCGTTACGCCGGATTTTATGGTAAGGATGTAGGCGAACCTCAAAACGGTCAATACAACTCCGGTCATTATGATCTGTACACAGGCTACTATTCTCAAGGCATTCCATACTGGTATGACGGAGATATCTGGAAAACGCAGGTAAGTGGCAAGCTTTCGTATTTCGCAAATGATTTCATCAAAGGGGATCATGATTTCCGTTTCGGCGTTCAATATACGAATGCAGGAAATGATTATATTTCCGCGTATACAAATGGCGTTAAGTATTACGATTACAACAACGCCCCTTATGCTGCATATTTTCAACTTCCGTATCACTATGGCGCAAATGTAAATAGCATTGGCTTTTTTGCCGATGATACCTGGACAGTTGCCGATAATTTTACGATTAATCTCGGACTTCGATTCGATCGAAGCACAGGTTCCATTCCGGATTTCGCAGAATTGAATGCGGCTGGGGAAGAAACCGGCACAACGATCGGTGGATTCGATGATCTTGCTGAATGGAATGTTGTCTCACCAAGATTAGGCTTTACCTATCAATTTCCGTGGGAGAGAGCCACACAAATCAGAGGTCATTACGGAAGATATTATCAGGCAATGCTGACACCGTATCTTCATTTTGCTTCGCCATCGAGGGCAAGAATTGAAGGATTTCTGTTTAATGAAGAGACTGGTGGCTATACAGATTTGAACTTTGAATTAAATCCAGAAGAGCAAGTTCGTATTGATCCGGACTTGAACGATCCGTATACAGATCAATTTGCTATTGGAATCGATCGTGAACTCTCTCCGACACTGGCATTGAGTGCCAGTTACATTTACAAGAAGTCGCGTGATTTTATTGGTACTGTAAACACCGGCGGAGTCTATGAGCAAATTCCATTTAGTGATCCAGTCACTGGACAAGCGATCATGGTTTTCAATCAGCTGAATGAATCTTCGGAGAACATTTTCTTCATTACAAATCCGGATTTCTTTTTCGAAGATTATCATGGGTTCCTCATCTCTTTAAACAAGCGATTGACGACCAATTGGATGATGAATGGTTCACTTACAATTTCGGAAGCAAAAGGATTTCATGCCGGAAGCAGTCTCGGTCCTGCGGCGGATCAGGATTCATCGTTCTTTCCACTAGACAATGCTCGATTTGGGCAAGATCCGAATGATTTCATTAATGCAGAGGGTCTGCTGAACGGGGACAGAACCTATATTTTCAAACTTCAGGGGACTTACATCTTTCCGTATGAAATTAAGCTTAGTGGGAACTACTCATGGATGACGGGACGTCCCTATGCGAGACAGATCACGGTTACCGATTTAAATCAGGGTGCCAGGATTATTTTTGCGGAAGAGCGCGATGGATCGCGCCGTACTTCAGATGTTAGTCTTCTAGACATTCGAATTGAGAAAGAATTTTCATTCTCCGAAGATATGCGGTTTGGTATTTCGGCCGACATTTTTAATTTGTTCAATAGCGATGCATTTTATGATGTCGCTACAACATTGTCAGGTCCTGGAACAGAGGATATTTTCGGTGTCGGTTCGGTTTTTGTGCCGCCTCGTCGCGTGATGTTAGGCGCTAAATTCCATTTCTAAGAAAACTTAGCCACGAAGTTTCTCGCGTTCCGCTGCGAGTAAATCCACTTCGTTGACGATCCGCTCTTTTAAACGGTGCAAATTCGTAGTCGCTCGTGCGGGCGTTCCCATGCCTGCTGATGCTTCTGTTAAAGACCCGCCAATCTCTTCTCTCCATTCAAAAAAGCGCAATGTAAATAAAGTCAATGGAACAATGGCAATAGCGAATAACACTACTGCAAGACCGCCTAAAAAATGATACAGGATAAATCCTTCAAGAACATAAGCGAGAGGGAATAGAATTAAGCCCCACACTATTTTGAATGTTGCTGCTTCAGATTCGTCTTTGCGTGTCATGCGCACAATAGAATCGGTGAGCAGGTAAGGCAGAACGTTTAGAATCCATCCAACTGAAGCCACAAGAAACCCTAACGTCACCACAAACATGCCGGTAGAGCGTCTCGATTTAGAAGATCCAACAGCATCAACCTGAAATGTTGTGGAAATGCGCTGATAGCGCGCAAGAAGATGACGAATTCGGTCTAGTTGCTTTGAGTGCGTGTGGCGTAAGTCATCGATAGCGTCTTCGAAAATGCGTAATCGTTCCAAACGATCAGCCCATGATGAAGCGCGATCCTCATCTGTTGAATACAATCGTTCCAAAAGCAAAATTAATTCACGATCGCGATATGTTTCCGCTTGAAAGACACGTTCATCCAATGAGTTGGCAATGTCATTTGTCAGATGTCTAACTGCAGTAGATGAATCTTTTGAATATTCGGTTTCATGCTGCGTTGTATCTATTGGTGAAGCAATGGATAGTAACACGGCAGACCGAAAGAGTGAGCCACGTTCGTAATTCAGGCCGACAGGTACGATCCGAACAGGAATCGAATTTTCGCGAGCAAGAAAAAATAAACGCGCAGGCCCAGTTCGTAGTGGTGCAAGAAACGGCTGAGGAAGTGAACGGCCTTCAGGAAAGATTGCGATAGAGTCGCCTGTTTTCAAAGAGGCAACGCACGCATTAAAGAACTCTGAGTAATCAACGTCCGCATTCTTAACATCCATTCTCCGCGTAACAGGAATGGCGCCTAAGGAACGAAGAATGCTTCCAAAAACAGGAATCTTGAAAAGCTCTGCTTTGGCAACAAATCGAACCCGGAACTGTTTCAATAAACATTGCATGAGTAGTGGATCGAGCAATGCATTTGGATGATTCGGTGTAAATATGATCGGACCGGATTCCGGCAGATTTTCAGCGTCTTCGATATTGATTTCCCGAAAGAAAATCCGAACAATCGCGTGGCTGAGCCATTCCAGGAGCTTTCTCACAAAAACAGTATATGTGTTTTTTTTAACGCCGAGTACGCCGAGTTAAATCAAGAAGAGGACTCTTCTTTATATAAGGTCAAAGTGTTTTTGAATACAGAAATGATTGTGATAACAATCATCCCTGCCATTGCACAAGCGCCAGCCACATCCAATAACAAGAACTGTTGTCCGGCAATCGTTACTTTTGGTTTGTATAAAAGAAAGAGGGTGCCGATAGCAATTAAAATGCGTAGCTCAGTAGGCCCCAATTTCCAAAATGAAAGCTTGAAAACACCCAGAGAGTACGTAGCTAAATAAATTTCAATCGATAATAAAAAATACGAAATGATCAGTCCGGCTGCTACTGCGGGACTCATATAAGGCGAAAGGGCAAAGCCCCCAACGAGAAAAATGGCGCCCATCGCATCGATGATGTGATCCACATAAAATCCATATCGGGGCCGCAAATGATTTCGAACGCGTGCGAGTGTTCCATCAAGACTATCTCCAAACCAATTGATTGCTAAAAAAAATACAGCAAGGATCAACATGTACTTGTTAAACGATGAAAGCCAGTAACTCATTCCAGCGCCAACCATTCCTAAAAAGCCTAAGACTGTTAGATGGTCAGAATGAACCTTATCCGGAAGTGAAGAAGCAATCCGTATCAGGCACTTTTTTTCCGCATCTGCAAGGAAACTTTTGTGAAACCGTGTTGCGTCTTGAAAGGCACGTTGATGCATGGCTATACCTCTGAGCACCCGTATCGCAAGCCCTATGCCATCAACACTTCGAGGACAAACCTGGAATCAAAACTATCCATACCTTCCTTTTCTATCTTTATAGATAGAATAAATAGCATGGATGAAGTGACCCGATATCGTATAAAGCAAAAGAGCAAGAGTCTGCAGTATCTGTGGATTCCAATGATCGTTTTGGCGATCGTATTGTTTCCATTGACGAGGTGGAATCCAATATGTCTTCTTATTGCGATCATTCTTTCCATAGCGTGGTGGCTGTTTGGTTCGCTGACCGTTGAGATAACGGATCATTTCTTGCGGATTGCATTTGGTCCGGGTTTTGTTAAGAGAAAATGGCGCTTGGATGAGATTGAGAGTGTCGAATCAATCAAAAATCCCTGGTGGTACGGAATTGGAATTCACTTTACTGCGCATGGTTGGCTTTATAATGTTTCGCTTCCAGATGGAATTGAAGTGAAATTGAAATCGGGTAGTGTTTTTCGCATCGGAACAGATGATCCTTCAACTCTTTCTATTGCGATTCGTGCTGCTTTGAGAGATGTCCGCGTTGTTTCTTAAAATATGACATACAGGGGTTCAAAATTCTTTGTTGAGAAAATCTCAGCAGAAGCATTGGCGAAAAAATATGGAACACCGCTTTATGTTTATAGCCAGGAATCTTTTCTTTCCAACTTCCGGAAATTTCAACATGCCTTTCGCGGTCTTCCTGCAACGATTTGTTATGCCTTGAAAGCGAACTCGAATCCACACTTATTGCGGCTATTAGCGAAGCAGGGGAGTGGTGCCGACATCGTTTCTGTAGGTGAACTTCGTCTTGCTCGAAAGGCTGGAATTCCTGCAAGCCGAATTGTTTTTACAGGAGTTGGCAAGACAAAAATTGAAATTGAAGCCGCACTTCGTGCCGGCGTTTTTATGCTGAATGTTGAGTCTGAACAAGAATTAGTTTTGACGGATTCAATCGCTAAGAGACTGAAAGTTAAAGCGCCAATTGGCCTGCGTGTGAATCCTGATATTGATCCGGGTACTCATCCTTATATTTCCACGGGACTCAAACGTCATAAATTTGGAATACCGATGACTCAAGCTCTTGAGTGTTATCAAACTGCAAAACGTTTGAAAAACCTTGATGTTGTAGGAATCCATATGCATCTAGGATCTCAAATCAGTTCAGTACGACCGATCATTGAGGGATTTAATAAGATTGTGTCTCTGGTTGAGCGTCTGAATGAAAACGGAATTTCCATTCAAATCATCGACATCGGTGGAGGTCTCAGCATTGCATATTCTCCTGGTGATTCTGAGATTCCGGCAAAGCAGCTTGCTTCAGAACTCAAGCCATTATTACGGAAAAGAAATTTCAAGATTGTGCTGGAGCCGGGCCGTTCAATTGTTGGCAATGCTGGAATACTATTGACGCAGGTGTTGTACACAAAAAAAACAGACGATCACGATTTTGTAATTGTTGATGCGGGAATGAACGATCTTTTACGGCCCAGTTTATATGGCGCCTATCATGAAATTATTCCAGTCAAACGTAATCGTCGATCTAAGATTGTTGCAGATATTGTAGGGCCTGTTTGCGAAACAGGAGACTTTCTTGCGACGGATCGTACGATTCAGCAGACGCTGCCTGGTGAATTTTTAGCAGTGATGGATGCTGGAGCTTACGGATATTCAATGAGCTCCAATTACAATATTCGCCCGCGACCTGCTGAAGTACTTGTGAACGGTAACAGAAGTTCCCTTATCCGTAAACGTGGGGCTTAAATTAACCGCAAAAACGCAGAGTCTTACTTCTTGGGTACCAACTCTTCCAGCAGAACGTCTGAAGGCACCGTAGTTTGCTGAAGACCCGCAGCAATTTCTTCTGTTTTCTTTAAAGCTCGCAATACGTTCAATCCGGCAATTTTTCGAATTTCATCTTTCGTATAACCGCGCCGCATTAATTCAGCAAGCAGATCCGGATATTTTGATACATCTTCAAGGCCGGTCGGCGTGTTTGTTATTCCGTCAAAATCAGAGCCGATCCCTATATGATCAACCCCGGCAACTTTGCGGATGTGATCAATATGATCCGCAACTTGTTGAAGTGTAGCTTTTGGAGACGGATTTTTCTTCTGCCATTCTTCTACTATTTTCGTTGCGCCGTCCGGATCGCCAGGCATCAAAGTCTTGTATCGTGCCGTTTCAGCATCTTCCTGGCCGTTATATTGCCGTACTTCTTCTGAGATAAAAGAAGGTGCGAAGTTGATCATGACGACTCCACCATTTTGTGGAAGTCGTTTCAAAACATCATCAGGAACGTTCCGCGGATGTTTCGAAATTTCACGTGCCGAAGAATGCGAAAAAATTACAGGAGCTTTTGTGATATCCAACACCTTGTTCATGGTTTGCGCAGAAACGTGTGAAAGATCCACAAGCATTCCAAGACGATTCATCTCGCCGATTACTTTTTCGCCAAACGCATTTAAACCATTGTGGGCAGGTTTTGCGGTGGCTGCATCCGCCCAATCTGTGTTGTCCCAATGCGTCAGTGTCATGTAGCGTGCACCAAGTAAATACAACTCGCGAAGTACAGCGAGTGAATTCCCAATACAATGACCGCCTTCAACGCCGATCATTGACGCAACTTTCCCTTTTTTCTGAATGCGTTGCACATCGGCAGCGGTATACGCCATTTCAAATGCTTCAGGATACGCGCGCGTGAAACGGTGAACAATGTCGATTTGTTCAATGACAGCTTGCACAGCTTTCGCTTCCTTATAATCAACCGGAACATACACAGACCAGAATTGTCCGCCAACACCACCAGCCTTCAAACGCGCAATGTCCGTGTGCAATGGAGTCTTTAAGGTGCTTGTATCGGAACGTAAATCAACTTCAGCGATGTGATTCTTCCAGCTTTCACGATATTGCCATGGCAGATCATTATGACCATCAATCAATGGCGTTTCTTTCAGGATTTTTCTGACTTGTTCCGCTTCATTTGCAGCAAATATGGGAGAGAGAAAGAAGATGAGCAAGAACAAACAAGCGAATGCCTTCTTCAATATGGCGGTAATCATGAAAGTTTGCTTAATGCATCGACAAGTTCTGCATTCTCGCGCTGTTGAGGAATATCATAAACTTTTACATAGCGAACGATTCCTTCTTTGTCGATGATCACCGTTGCACGATTTGTAATTCCTTTCTCTTCAAGATACAACCCAAATTTCCTGGCAACATCTCCTTTGGGATGGAAGTCAGCAAGAAGCGAGTAGTTAATCCCAAGTTTTTCTGCAAACGCTTTATGTGCCCATGCGCTATCGACACTGAGGCCGAGAACTTCAGCATTCAAACCTTGAAAGCGGCTGAAATCATCCTTAAAACATGCATGTTCTTTGCTGCAGACGGGGCTGAAATCAAGTGGATAAAACGCGAGTACCACATTTTTTCCACGTAAATCATTGAGTGAAATTTCTTTTTGATTCTGATCTTTTAATTTGAAATCAGGAGCAGGTTGTCCAACTTCAATCGGCATAGTTCCTCCAGTTATTAGAACTTCTTAATCTTCTTTTAAATCGTTTCCAATTTCATTTCGTTGATCTTCTGTTAATGCTGCACTTGCAGCATATTCAGGATGTCTTACTTGAATTTCCACAGGAGATGAAATAAAACGTTTCCTTTGTTCCGGAGTAAACCGGAAAGTTACATAGTGAACAGCGCTAATGCGATCTTCTTTGCTGTGGCCGGGCTCAAACTCAGCCGGGATCTCATCGCTTCCCAATTTTAAGAGCACGACCCCAGTTTGATCAAGCCCCTGAAGTTTATCCAGAATTGCCTTAATTAGATTCATATCTTGAATCTCGATGAACATTGTTGCACTTAAGTTCCCTGGTTCTGGAATCAAACTGTTGTACGTATCAATTTCAAATTGAATTTTTTCTTCATCTTGAATCCGCTCTACACGCATCATTTCCTGGATTTGGTAACGGATCGTTTCGCGATTTTCGAATGTCACTGAAAGACGAGGACCCACTTGCACTCTACGATTCCTTTTTAGTGCAATGATGATTTTCCGGCGCTCTTCGCGTTCTTTTAAATATTCTTCGTTTAAGAAGATATCGTGGCGCGTAAGTTTTTTCATAAGCACTCAACCACAAAGGCACAAAGAAGGGCCTCCCCATTGATGCGGTGGGGTATAAGGGCATTTATTTTTCTGTAGAAGGGATCAGAGGTTTTCCAGGTTCTTTAATCCCTGCGTAAAACGTCCGGCATGTGATTTTTCAGCACGCGCCAGTGTTTCAAACCAATCAGAAATTTCTTCGAAACCTTCTTCGCGGGCTGTACGTGCCATGCCGGGATACATTTCTGTATATTCGTAAGTTTCGCTTTCAATTGCTGATTGTAAATTTTTTCTTGTATCTCCAATTGCAATGTTTGTTACGGGATCACCGACTTCTTTTAAATAATCCAGATGACCAAAAGCGTGACCTGTTTCAGCTTCCGATGTGTCGCGGAACAATCCACCGATATCAGGATACCCTTCAATATCTGCGCGTCGTGCGAAATAAAGGTAGCGGCGATTGGCCTGGGATTCGGCGGCAAATGCATTTTTTAGATTGTCATGAGTTTTCGAACCCTTCAGGGCCATAAATCTTCTCCTTGCAATCGTAAAATAGTAACCATTCCTATTCTTGTGTCAAGAAAAAACCGCAAAGACGGCGAGGAAATGTCAGCGTCTTTGCGGTTAAAAAATTTACGGGAACAAACCTCGCACGCGTGTTGCAGAAGCTACACGGTCGATTGCAAGGATATATGCAGCCGTACGCATATCAACCTTAAACTTCTGGCTCGTTGTATAAACGTCATGAAATGCATGGGTCATTATGCGCTGCAGTTGTTGATTGACGTTGTCTTCTTCCCAGAAAAATCCTTGCATATCCTGTACCCATTCAAAATAGGAGACCGTTACGCCTCCGGCGTTTGCAAGAATATCGGGTAACACAAAAATCCCTTTATCGTATAAAACACGATCCGCGCCAGGAGTTGTCGGTCCGTTTGCTGCTTCAGCGATAATCTTGGCCTTAATGCGGTCAGCATTTTCTAGTGTGATTACATTTTCCAAAGCTGAAGGAGCCAAGACTGTGCAATCCAATTCCAGCAACTGGTCATTATGAATCGGTTCAGCTTCTGGATAGCCCTTCAGTTTTCCTGTTCTCTCTTTTTGCTCAAGTACTGCGGGAATATTCAGGCCATTACGGTTATAGATTCCACCGGTTGTGTCACTTACAGCGATTACTTTCATTCCGGCTTCATGATAGAAGCGTGCCAAAATCGCGCCCGCATTTCCGAATCCTTGCACCGCGGCAGTTGCATCGGCTAATGGAATCCCTTTTGCGCGTGCAGCTTCCTGCGTTACAAAAAAGCACCCCTTTGCTGTCGCTTCATTCCGTCCAAGCGAACCGCCAAGTGAAACTGGTTTTCCAGTCACAACACCAAGACATGAGTAGCCTTTTGTCATGCTATAGGTGTCCATAATCCACGCCATAGTTTGTGAATCAGTGTATACATCTGGTGCAGGAATATCTTGATCTGGTCCGATAATCAAAATAATCTCACTTGTATACCTGCGTGTGAGACGTTCCAATTCGCGCTTGCTCATACTCTTCGGATCGCAAATAATCCCACCTTTGCCGCCGCCATAAGGAATATTGACTGTTGCGCATTTCCACGTCATCCATGAAGCAAGCGCTTTTACTTCATCCAAAGTCACATTGGGATGGTAGCGAATGCCTCCTTTTGCTGGACCTCGTGCAATGTTGTGCTGAACACGATATCCTTCAAAAACTCGAATTCTGCCATCTTCCATTTCAATTGGAATTGAGACAATTAATTGGCGTTTTGGCCTTTTAAGGACCTCCGTTAGATCCTGGGGAAGTTTTAAGATCTGTGCAGCAGTTTGAATTTGTTGTTGGCTAATTTCGAAAGGATTGAGGTTTTCTTGAGTCATGAAGACTATCCTCCTGTCGGAAGGTTTTTAAGACATAGGGTTGACGAAATTGTGAATGAGATGAGCATACCATAGACCTATCGAGTCGTTAAGACAGCTTCCCTTATGGTGAGATCCTTTGTAGAATTCTCGAGATTCATTCCTAAATACATCATGCGATTCTTGATCATACTTTTTGCATTCGTAATTACGACCTCAGTAGCGACTTCAGAAGAGCAACCTGGACTTCAGGGAAAGGGGGTAATTCTTCTACCAAATGGTTGGAAGATTCAACCTGCCGGACGTCATATCCCTCTCAGTGATCTGCCACTTGAAATGGTCGAATCGAAAGATGGACGTTACTTAATCGTGACGAACAACGGCTACTCACCACCAATCCTGACAGTCGTCGATTTGCATCAATTTCAAGTGCTGGATCGAGTGTCAGTGAAAAATGCATGGCTTGGCCTGGCTTTCAGTCCTGATGGCAAAAGCCTCTATTCTTCAAGCGCAGGAGATGGCGGAATTCAGTCATTTGAATTTACGAACGGCGAACTGAAACCGAAAGGAAATATAAAACTTGATAAGCCAACCGGAACATCGTTCGTTGGCGGTATTGCGATTCATTCTGATAATAAACGTTTGTTTGCAGTTCAGATCCTGGGTAATGTTCTAAACGAAGTTGAGCTTACTTCCGGTAAAACACTTCGAACACTTTCACTTGAAGCAGAACCCTATTCTGTTCTTGCAGGTCCTGATGACAAAACGATATTTGTCTCTCTTTGGGGTGGCTCAAAAGTTTTGGAAGTCAGCACAGTAACTTTGAAAGTGCTACGAAGTTTTACAACCGGCGAACATCCGAATGCGATGTTGATGTCTTCGGATAATTCGCTTCTGTATGTTGCATGTGCAAATACAAATAGTGTTTGGGTGATTGACTTGAAGACAGGAAACCCAAAAGAGCAAGTCTCAGTTGCATTGTATCCGCAGGCTCCAATGGGTTCGACACCTTCAGGGCTTGGAATTTCACCGGATGGTTCCACGCTGCTAGTAACAAATTCAGATAACAATGCTGTCGCAGTTGTCGATATTTCTAAACCTGGAGAAAGCAAAGTTCGGGGGTTTATTCCAACTGGATGGTATCCGACTGCGGCACGTTTTACAGGTCACGGCAAAAAAATCGTAATTCTAAGCGGCAAAGGATTAACTTCAACCGCAAATCCCCGAGGTCCCGAGGAACCAAATTATATTGGACAGCTTCTTCTTGGGACTCTTTCGATGCTTGAAGTACCGAATGACAATCAACTCGCTGCATACACGAAGACTGTTTATGAATTAACGCCGTACTCGGACAACATCCGGTTAACTCCAGCTAGAGCTCCCGCAAAATTCACCGATTCCAGCAAAGGTTGGTGAACCTTCTCCGATCAAATATGTGTTTTACATACTTCGCGAAAATCGAACCTATGATCAGGTTTTTGGCGATATGAAAGAGGGGAATGGTGACCCTTATCTATGTTTGTTCGGTGAAGAAGTCACACCCAATGCTCATGCACTCGCCCGCGAATTTGTGTTGCTGGATAACTTTTATGTGGATGCTGAGGTCAGTGCAGATGGACATGCATTTTCGATGGGAGCCTATGCAAACGATTTTATCGAAAAAACGTGGCCAATGAATTATGCAGAGCGCGGCGCGGATTTTCTTACAGAAGGAGAGAGGACCTCAACGAACTCCTTACGGCAACATCGCAGCTCCACCAAGCGGTTATTTGTGGGACGCAGCTAAACGTGCAGGAGTATCAGTACGGAGTTATGGAATTTTCGCACACAGAGGCGCTGTCGATGAAGAAGATTCCGGTAAAGGGCCTGTCGATGCTTTCGTTCCTGGATTAAAAGGGTTCGTTCATCCGGATTACCCGGCTTATGATTTGAAAATTCCTGACAATGTTCGAGTGGACATCTGGCTAAAAGAATTCCGTAAATTCGAGAAAGAAGGAGGACTGCCGCAGCTATCCCTAATTCAGTTACCAAACGATCACACAGCAAGTACATATCCAGGTTATCCAACTCCACGCGCAATGGTTGCGGAAAATGATCTAGCTCTGGGTCGTCTGGTTGAAGAAATTTCGAAAAGTAAATTTTGGAAAGAATCTGCAATTTTTGTGATTGAAGATGATGCGCAAGATGGTCCCGATCATGTTGATTCTCATCGATCGGTTGCTTTAATCATCAGTCCATATGTGCGAAAAGGAGTTGTAGACAGCACAATGTATACAACGTCTGGAATCCTTCGCACGATGGAATTGATTCTGGGATTGGAACCGTTGAGTCAGTACGATGCGGCCGCGCAACCAGCATATGCTTCTTTTCAAGAACAACCTGATACAAAACCGTACGTTCATCGGCCCGCAAAAATTTCAATAACAGAGAAAAATGGTGATGATGCGTATGGAGCAGCAGAATCAATGTCGATGAATTTGGTTGATGTAGATCGCGCTCCAATGCGCGAAATGAATGAAATTCTTTGGAAATCGATTCGTGGCGCAAATTCAGTAATGCCACCGCCGGTGAGATCTGGATTTATTCATCCGGTAGAAGAAGATGAAGAAGATGATGAACATTCCGAAATAGTAGGGGCGGCCCTTGGGCCGCCCGGCAAATCCGGTTCGGGAAGCAATGGGCGGTCTAAGACCCGCCCCTCTACCAGGGAGGGCTACAGTGAGTATTTTTCGAATCTGTTTTCTAACAACATCGTTCGTTGTTTTGTTAACCGCATCTGCATGGATGGAAGATCGTTACTCACCCGATGTTCCGGAAGCAGGATCGGTTGAAGCGATTGCCCGCGATACGACCGAACCAAGATTCATGAGCTCCTGGGTTTCATATGTGCCTGAATCAAAAACTGTTCCCTCCCCAACCGACTTCCTTGGCCATATCGCTGGTGCAAATGATGAACTTGTTAGCTCAACGCAAAGTTTTGCCTATATGAGAGAACTGGATCGAACTTCCGATCGAGTTCACGTTGAAGTGATAGGGAAAACTGAAGAAGATCGTGAAATTCTCCTGGTTGCTATTGCAGATGAAGAAGGCATCCGCAATTTGTCTGCACTAAAAAAAGCAACTGCCGATCTGGCTGACCCAAGACGCACTTCACCAGAACAGGCAGAAAAAATCATTCAAACTGCGCGGCCGATTTATTTCATAAATTGTGCGATCCATGCGGATGAAAGTGTAAGTCCCGATATGGCCGTTGAGCTGGCATATCGGCTTGCTGTCTCCGAAACTCCAATGATTCAGCAAATTCGTAAAAACCTCATTGTGTTGATTAATCCTGTTGCGAATCCCGATGGCCGTGAAAAGTTAGTGGATTGGTTTAAACGCTTTCATAAAGGAAAGGGAATTACTGACTATGGATTATTGGCACGGCAATCACCACCTTACTGGGGAAAATACGTTTATGTAGATGCAAATCGCGACGCTCATCAGCTTGCTCTTTCAACAACACGTGCCGTTCACAAAATGTTTTTTGATTATCACCCAACCGTAATTCATGACCTTCATGAAGCTTTTGCGCTGCTTCAAACATGGAATGGTACGGGTCCATATAATCCTGGAATGGATGCAATCGTAGTCAGTGAATTTTTGGAGATGAGCTTTCATGAAATGAGTCAGATGAATGGATTTAATATGCCTGGCGTTTGGACCTGGAATTTTGGTGAAGGATATGGTCAGCCTTTCACCGAATCGATTGCATTGAATCACAATTCAATAGGCCGGGGATATGAAACCATGGGAAATACAACACCGGGGACATATTTAAGAAGCACGGACCCGGGTGATACAACGGTTGAATGGTATCGTCCTGCACCCCCGCCTCGTGAATTCGTGTGGTCGCATCGCAATGGTGTGAATTATTCACAGACCGGGGTGTTATCAATTTTAGATTATTCGGCGAGGCAAGCAGAGCTGTTGTTGCGAAATTTTTATCGCAAAGGAAATAACTCCTTGCAAAAAGGAAAAGCAGGAAATCCGTTTGCATTTGTAATTCCAGCCAATCAAGCAGACAAAGCAAGTGTTGATCACATGATTAATCGGCTGCGCATTCAGCACATCGAAGTACAACGAGCGGATCGAAATTTCCAAACAAAAGAAGGCAAATTTTCCGCAGGCGATTATGTGATCAGGCTAGATCAACCTTACAGAAATTACGCGGTTGATTTGTTGCTTCCACAAGAGTTTCCTGAAAATGCTGAGTATCAACCCTATGATGACGTGTCATGGGCATTGCCAGTAAATTACGGACTGCAAACGATACGGATTGATGATCGTGCGATTCTTGATGTTCCACTTCAGATGATTGCGGAAGATGTTCACACGTCTGGAAAGATTGCAGGTTCGGGAACAACGTTTGTGCTTGCAGATCGTGGTCAAGAGGGATTGCTCGCGGCGAGATACGCACTCTCAGGATTTAAGATTTCGATTGCAGAAAAAGAATTTTCCGCGGGAAATACAAAATATCCGGCAGGATCCTGGATCGTGAAAGATCAGTCAGGTTTGGGTGATGCATTGAAAAATGCTTCAAGCGGTCTTGGAATTGATTTTGATGCAGTGAATTCAATTCCTGATGTGGGTCAACATGATGCACCTCCTGCGCGGTTGGGCGTTTGGGTACCATGGGCCGATACTGATTCGGCGGGTTGGATCCGTTACACATTAGATCAAAGAAAGATCCCATATACATACATCCGTGATGAGGAAATCAAAGCGGGAAATTTAAAGAATTCTGTTGATGTAATTATTTTCGGCACAGCGTTAATGGCACTGCAGGAACAAATTCATGGATTACAAAATGTCATGGGACCCATGCCATATAAGAAGACTCCGCAGACACCTAGTCATGGCACGCCTGCTGAATCGGAGGACATCACTGGAGGAATTGGCTTTAAAGGGCTCGCGAACATTCAGCAATTCGTGGAAGATGGTGGAGTGTTTATCTCGCTCGGAACTGGTACCCAACTCGTATTAGAATCTGGTCTTGTACGCAATGTACGCCGCCGGTATTTAGATGGTGTTTCAACGCCGGGCATTGAACTCCGCGCAAAATTTCTTCAACCAGAACATCCTATTAGTTATGGCTATCCGGTTGAAACATCGGCTTTCCGTTCCAACTACGGAATTTATGATCCACCTAAACGATGGCTCACAGCATCGTATTGCACCTCTTGTTTAGATGGCCCATGGGATCTTCGTCACATGGTTATGCAATGGGGTACACGGCGATTTGAATCGGATGACGCAAGCTCCGGACCGATGATACTCAGCGGTGGTGGAAAAAAGGTTGAGCAAATGGAAGGACGTCCAGCGATTCTGGACATCCCATCAGGCAAAGGTCATTTCCTTGTTTACAATTTCAATCCGATGCATCGCGATTTAAATTATTCGGATTATCGATTCCTTTGGAATGGCATTCTAAATTGGCAGCATATAGTTAATAGAAAAAATGAAAAATAAAAAATCAAAAATTAGTTTTTTATTTTTGATCTTTAATTTTTAATCTTGAAACCATGCTGGATCAAACAATCAATTTTGCAGTCGCCCTTCTGATTGGCGGGCTGGTTGGACTTGAACGTGAAAAGAAGAAATCAGAGGATGCTTCAGCATCAGCTTTTGGCGGAATTCGAACGTTTATTCTGATCGCGCTTGCAGGAGCTATCTCTGCATACCTTTCACTTCATCTGAAAACCGTATGGATTTTTATCGCTTCAGGATTTTTCGTTTCCACCTTTATTCTTGTCGGTTACATCGTTCAAAATCGGTCGAATGATCAGGACTCAATTGGTCTTACTTCAGAAACAGCCGGGATTATTGTGTTTCTACTGGGTGGGACAACTTTGTTTGGCTACAAAGAAATTGCAGTCGCACTTGCAATCGCAACTTCGGCAGTTCTTGCATATAAACGGCCATTGCATGGCTTCGTTGGCAAACTCGAAGAAAATGATATTTATGCAGTTCTAACATTACTCTTTGCAACATTCATCGTTTTGCCAGTCATTCCGAACAAAACGATCGATCCATGGCAGGCAATCAATCCATACAAAATGTGGCTGCTTGTCATTTTGATTTCATCACTTTCTTTAGTTGGATATGTTGCAACAAAATGGTTAGGTCAGAGAAAAGGGACGTCATTGACCGGACTTTTCGGAGGAATGGTTTCATCGACTGCTGTGACGTTGTCTTTTGCGAGGCAGAGCAAGGAAGCAAAAGGGAGTGTTCGATGGATGAATGTTCTTGCTGCAGGGCTTCTGATTGCGTGGAGTGTAATGTTTATCCGAATCCTAATTGAGGTCACGGTTGTAAATCGTTCCTTGCTTCGTCCGTTATTGGTTCCAATGATTGCAATGTCGTTACTGGCAGCGGCTGTCGCTTTTTTTTACTATCGTAGCGAAGGGGATAAAGCTAGCAAACATGAACCTCAATCTGTTCCACTTCGGAATCCATTCAGTTTAATCTCAGCGTTAAAATTTGCAGCACTATTCGCAATCATAACCCTACTTGTAAAGTACGTTCAGCAGAACTATCCGGGACAGGGATTTTACATTGTCGCTGCCCTTGCAGGATTAACGGATGTTGATGCGATCACGCTCTCGATGGCTGAATACGCCGCCGGTGGCGGAGATACAAAAATAGCGGTTACGTCGATCACAATTGCTGCGGTTTCAAACACGCTTGTGAAATGCGGTCTCGTTCTGGTACTGAGTGAAGGAAAAATGAAAATACTGATTGCGATTGCTACAGCGATTATTCTTGCGGGTGGTTTGGCTGCGTTAGTTTTTGTCTGAAGTAGGGACGGGTCTTAAGCCCGCCCCTACTAATACCTTAGATTCTGAGCTTATTTATTCTGATAAGAATTCTTGATAACACGGATCTGGTTCTGCACATCTTTAACACCAGAGACCGATTCTGCAATATCTTCGGCAATGCGTTTTGCATTTCTGTCATCGACCATCCCACTCAGGACAACGTCGCCGTTTTGAACGCTTACTTCGAGCTCCGTAGCATCTAGAAAAGGATGCTGAGTGAGTCTCTCGTTAATATCTTCTTCGATCCTTTCATCTGATCTACGATATCCTTTTGGACCTCGCCCGAAATATGGACCTTGTTCGTATTGTGAGTGTCGTTGGCCCGAGCTGTTTTCTTGATCGAATTCTCCGCTTCGATTGAAACGATTCCGTTGCGCAAGCCTCTCATCTTCGGTGCTTTCGCCGGTTGAATCAAATCTGTGATGTTCCAGATAGTTTTTGGGGAAATATTCGCTTTCTCCATTTTCACGATCGTTGAATCTGTTTGGCATAATTTCTCATCTCCTATTCTAGAATTTGAGACCAAAAACAAACGCCGGGGCTTTCTGCGACAAGTGGGAAGCAGTTTGGGCCTCCGGCGTTCGATATCTAAACTCTTAACAACGAATCCATCTTCCAATTTATTCTTAGAAGCCCAAGCTGCAACTTGTAACAGGCCCTCTTGATTTCAACATCTATTCTCGTAATCTTTACGGCAGGAGGTGTCCCCATGTATCGAGTCTTTTCTTTTGGAATATTACTCTCTCTTTTTGTTACGGTCATCGCATCGGCTGGGATAAAAACTGAAGAAGTTAGTTATAAATCCGATGACGTCACGATGAAAGGCTTCCTTGCTTATGATGATGCGATCAAAGAGAAACGGCCTGGGATTCTTATTGTGCATGAATGGTGGGGACACAATGAATATGTCCGAAATCGCGCGCGAATGCTCGCTGAGCTTGGCTATACGGCATTTGCTTTAGATATGTATGGAGATGGAAAGAACACGACCCATCCGAAAGATGCTCAAAAGTTTTCGGGCGAAGTAAATGAGAATATGGATAAAGCGAAAAAACGATTTCTCGCTGCTATGGATGTATTGAAGGCTCAAAAAACTGTTGATCCTGATCGGATTGCGGCAATTGGATATTGTTTCGGCGGTTCTGTTGTTCTGGAAATGGCCAGACAAGGTCTTGATTTGGATGCGGTAGCCAGTTTTCATGGTGGATTAAAATTACAGACACCAGCGGAGTCAGGAAAAATCAAAGCGAAAATACTTGTTTGTCATGGCGCTGATGACAGCTTTATTCCTGCAGAGGAAATTGCGACTTTCCAGAAAGAGATGAAGGATGCTGGTGCAGATGTAACCTTCATCAGTTATCCAGGAGCAAAACATGGTTTTACAAATCCAGGAGCGGATGAACTAGCAAAAACTGCTGGTATTCCTATTGCTTACAATGCGGAAGCTGATAAAAAGTCCTGGCAAGAAATGCAAAATTTCTTTAAAAAAGTTTTTGGGAAATGAAATAGGGGCGGGTCTTAACCCCGCCCGTCGATAATTTCTTCCTCACAACGGGAAAACGCCATTACCAATTTGCATAGTACATTCTGCCGGAGTAAACTCAATCAACAGGAGAGGGGGAGTATGGTCGATATCTGCAGGGAAGTTGTTCAATCACCGCCATAAGACCCGCACATAGCTATCGAGTATCCATCTTAACTCTTTAATTTTTTGCATGTCAAAACAGTTCACTCAAGAAAACTTTTCAAAGCAGCTGAACACTTTTTTTACTGCAAAATCTGAAGCAGCAGATCCCATTGAACTTAAATTGACAGAAGTGAAAATGATCCATCCATATTCGGAGGCATTTTCGCTGCTATTTCTTGGTCCTTCTACAAATTTTCTGCATCAACATACTTACAAGTTTCATCATGAAATAATTGGTGGCTTCGATTTGTTTATCGTGCCAGTTGGGGAGAACCAGGAAGGATTTATTTATCAAGCGATATTCAATCCCACGCAAAAATGAAGCCGGCTTCTTAAGCGAATGCCTTCAGAATTTTGTATTTAGAAAAATTGTGGGAGCCATTGAGAATGGATTTTGAGTGATCTGACACTCAATTCGAAATACTTCCTTGAGCAACTCAGGTGTAACAATTTCTTTTGGAGATCCAATCGCAACAGATTTGCCTTTTCGCAATACGATAATCGTTCTGCAGAATTCAGCAATCAGATTCAAATTGTGTGACACGGTAACAACCGTAATTCCATCTGCAATATTTAGACCTTTTAGAATACGGAAAATTTCTATCTCGTAATGCAAATCAAGATGCGCAGTTGGTTCATCAAGCAGTAATATTTTTGGTTCCTGTGCAAGAGCACGCGCTAGAAGAACTCTTTGTCTTTCACCGCTTGAAAGTTGATGAATCATTCGGTCGCGGAATTCCCATACTTCAGTTCTTTTGAGGACCGCTTCTGTTATCGTTCGATCCCGCTCAACATACGATCCGAGTCTGCCTACAAAAGGGATTCTTCCCATCATGACAACATCGAACACGCGAAATGGAAAAGTAAAATGAGCTTCACTTCCCACAACAGCCATGTGGCGAGCGAGTTCTGATAATGAGAGACCTTCAAGCGGAACGTTCTGAATGGAAACCGTGCCTGTTTGAATGGGGATGATTTTGCTTAATACTTTCAGCAATGTTGATTTGCCGGAGCCGTTGGGCCCGATTATTCCCCAGAATCCTGCTTCTTTAATTTGAAAATTCAGATCTTGAATCTGGAAAGAGCCGGGATAACCTGCCGTTAAATTGTTCGTTGTAATCGAGTAATTCAAAATGCAGTTTCCTCTTGTTTCCGTTTCAACAGATAGACAAAGAATGGTGCGCCGCACAATGAAGTAAACACTCCAACAGGAACTTCAAGCGGTGAAAAGACTGTACGTGCAAGAACATCCATTAAGATTAGGAAAAATGCGCCGCCAATTGCGCTTGCAAGAATCAGTTTTCTGTGTGATGGGCCGATAAGAAGACGTAAAATATGAGGAACGATTAGTCCGACAAATCCGATTGATCCTGCAAGCGAGACGCTGGCTCCAACAAGTAACGATGATGAAAAAAACAGAAGTTGCTTGATTCTTTCTACAGGAATGCCAAGATGCAAAGCATCTTCTTCGCCTGAACTCATCGCATCGAGATCTCGCGCAAGAAAAAGGGAAGTTCCGGCACCAATCAAAACCAGAACCCCGGAGATAGCAATCAAAATCGGAGAGCCAGTTCCGGAGAGAGAACCAAGTAAGAAAAACAAAATTGAAAATGACTCCCGCCGAAAGAGTGTAAACAACAGAAGGACGAGTGCTCCAAAAAAAGTGCTTGAGATAACGCCTGCAAGAATCAGAGTTTGTACCGGGGTTCGACCTTGTACAGATGCAATTCGATACACAAGCATCATGCTTAGAAAGGCAGACCCGATTGAGAAGAGGTACACAGTAAAATTGAAGTGATAGTTCAGAATTGCAGCAAGAAGCGCCCCAAACGTGCCGGCACTTGATGTTCCAAGTATGTATGGATCCGCCAGAGGATTTCGCAGCAGTCCTTGGTAGACAGTTCCAGCTGTTGCCAGAGCAATTCCTACAACCAGTCCGAGCAAAACACGTGGAAGACGGATATAAAGAATTACAGTCTCATTCCATCCTTTAATTTCACCGGTTGTCAGTGAAATGAGTATGGCACCTGCAAGCAGCAAAAGCAGGATTGCGATCATTGTATTTGGTTTTTTACGGCTCATGAATTTTCTTGCAGATTCTGGACAATGACAGGTAATTCCTGGAGCGCCTTTAAGGTTCTTGCGCCATGCCATGTTAAGTATGAGCCATCTAATTTCAACAACCGGCGATGGGTCACAGCATTCAAATTTGGAAATTGATCTTTAAACTCGTTGACCTCTTTTTCTCTGAATACATAGGGTTCATCAGGAAACAAAACGACTTCCGGATCCGACGTCATAATATCGATGTCTGTGAGCTTTGGATAACGATCCGGGGAATTGCCAAACAGGTTTTCAAGCCCAACAGTTTCACAAACGGAATGAACATACGTTGAAGAATTTACACTCCAGTAAGGTTTTTTCCAAATTAAGATCAACGTCTTCCATCGGCGTGAAATTTGGAGGTTCTTACAGGTGAGAAGGATATTGTTTCGAAGTTCTTCTCCCTTCTGAGGAACTCCAAAGTTATCTCCGAGTTCTTTGACAAGTTCTGATGCTTCTACAACGTTGCTTGGAAAGGATATGTGTAGAGGAATTCCATGTGATCTGAAAAAATCAGCATCGTCTTTGCGGTTTTCTTCTTCGTTCAAAAGGATCACATGCGGTTCTAATTCCAGAATTTTTTGCCTATCTGGATTTTTTGTGCCGCCCACTTTTGTTTTTAAATGAACTTTGTTTTTGGGATGATGGCAGAATGTTGTGATCCCAACGATATGGTCTTCCAAACCAAGTTCAAACAGGGTCTCTGTAATGGATGGTACGAGTGAAATGATTCTCATGGCTTAAAAGTAATTCGCAGGGCGGGTCTTAGACCCGCCCCTACCGCGTGCCTTAGTACAAACCGAACATTTCATTAACACGCTTTTCTAATGTTTGAATTCCTTCCAGCATCCGTGGGCTTTGATGGGTGATTGCATTCCAATCAATTGATAGTCTGTCGATAATCTTGCCTTCTCTCACACAACGTGCAGCCCGCCAGCTTTGCATTTCTTGATACTCATTTTTTGTACGGTTTAATGAAAGAAGAACGTCAGGATCCTTTGCAAGAATTGATTCCATTGTAACCATCAAATAGGGTTCTTTTCGATCTTGAAATATGTTTTGCAACCCTACGATTTTTGCCACCTCGGTCAAATATGAGGTTCCTCCCACGGTCCATTGTCCTGCATCCAATTCAATATAAACCTTCACGGGTTTACGTTTGCTGGATCTTGCACGGATTGTTTCGATCTGTTTTTTCATTTCGCTAACAAGAGTTTCTGCTTCTTTTTGCTTACCGACTTCTTTTCCTAGCAGCAGAATCCGTTGCAACGAATCATGCAGATTTTCAGCATCCTTCATTTCAAGCACCTGAATACCAGCCTTGCGAAGCTTCTCAGGTACTTGCCATTTCCATGCGCCGCAGACCACCAGATCCGGTTCCAGGCGGATTATTTTTTCAATATTAGGATTTAAGATGTCTCCTACTTTTTCTGTTTTAAGCGCTTCAGGCGGGTAATCACAGAAGGTTGTAGTCCCTATGATATTGGATCCTAAACCTAATGCATACAGACTTTCCGTAAAGCTTGGTGCAATCGAAATAATCCTTTTAGGTTGCGCAGAACATATCTGGGCGAAAAGTACTATGAAAACAATAAGGCCGGTTTTTCTCATTTTAATCTTTGCGTCTCTGCAGTTTCAAAATGATGCCTCAATTCCAGCATACGCGCCTCTTCCTGGCGCAGGAAATCCAAGTACCGCCTCATAATCCTTATCAAATAAATTTTCTACACGAGCTTTGATCCGAATTGCACGAACGATTTGATAGTGAACTGCCAGATCGCTCTGACTAAAACCTGGATTGAAAACATTTTGTGATGGGAACACTCGAAAATCTGCTTCTAAACGTTCGCCATAGCCATACGTAGCGAAAGAGGCTCCCCAATTTTCAGTCTGATAAGCGAGGCGAAAATTACCGGAGTGTTTTGGTCTGCGGAATAATTCCAGTCCTGTCGTTTCGTCTTCCGTATCCAGGTACGTATACCCGCCTGTGAAATTCCACGGTCCATGCCGGAAGGATCCAGACAATTCAAGGCCTTGAGTCATTGCTTCCGCAACGTTGCCTGCGATTAACGTTTGCGGGTCAAAAGTGATTAAGTCTTCATAATCATTGTGAAACCATGAAGCGCTGATGAATGTGCGCGAAGTCAGATAATGATCGACGCCGACTTCCCATGACTGACTCTTTTCCGGTTCTAGATCCGGATTGCCATAAAATGGAAACGCCAGGTCGCCTGCGGATGGCGCTCTAAAACCCGTACCATAACTCGCCCGTGCTTTGGTTTCCTCTGTAAAACGATAGGCAACACCAAGTCTTGGGTTCACTGTGTCGCCAAAGGAATTATAGTGATCATATCGAACGCCGGCTGTAAGAATCACATGCGATGTTTCAAGCTTTTCCTGAATAAACAAACCATGATTCTCGATGGTTTCATCCAGGGATGGTCCATTTGAATCCGAAGCTTCGACATCATCCGTTTCATATTCATAGCCAGCCGTAATTGTATTTTCTTCATTGAGTTGAAAGTTATTTTGAAGAGTAAGCTCATAGGAACGTGAGGAATTGTCTTGTATCGGAGCAAATGTGTTTTCCGGGTCTTCGAAATGATAATCACGGTCGGCAACAGAGAATGATGCTAATAAGTTAAGCAAATTTCCGTTGCGATGAGTAAAATTCGTTCCGAAGAGTCTCAGCGATGTATCCTGATTTTGTAAAAGGGCGGGGAGGAAAATGAAATCGAAGGGGAGTCCGGCTTCAGAATCATGAATGCGCGTTGTGAAATCCAACGCAGTTTCATTGTTCCAGTGATATCCAGCGCGTGCGGAAAAGCTATTTTCATTAAATTCATCGTTCTCCAAAATCCCATCTGAATCCTGGCGTGAAAAAGCCAGAGCATAATCAAGATTGTTTTGGGATCCGGAGACTCCAACTTTTTCGCGAAATGTATCAAAGCTGCCGCCTTCAAATGAAGCATTTACTGTGGGTGATCCTGACCCACGGCGCGTAATAATCTGGATCACACCTCCAATAGACTCACTTCCATAAAGAGGGCTTTGAGGTCCTTTAATCACTTCAATTCGTTCAATATTGTCGGTTGTCAATTCTTCAAAATTGATTCCTCCGAAGTAAGGATTGTTTACTTGAATGCCATCTACTAAAACGAGAACCTGAGATGAGCCTGCCCCGCGAAGAAAAACGGACGTAACTTTTCCAGGCGAACCACTTTGCAAAAGGATCAAACCTGGAACTTGCTCTAAAGCATCATTAAGGTGATGCCATTGTTGTTGTTCAATTTCTTCGCGCGTGATGACCGTGATTGCGTCAGTCTTGTCCGTGATCGGTTCTTCAAGACGGTCGCCGGTTACTGTAATTTGATATTCCGGGGATTCCGGTTCAGTTGTTTCTGTTTCATCTGCAGACAAAACTGAAGCAAAAAGAAGTGTAACTAGAATTGTGAGAAGGGTACGCATTGTTTTTTCTCCATTTAAAAAGTGGAACCCGGCCGATCCTGCCGGGTGCCATGGAGCGCATCAATGCGTTTCATGACGCTGGTATCTTCCCTCCGAAGATCGGTCGCAACTTGCACTTGCAATCAGGTTTTCTGGCTCACGGATCATCCTACTTTTCGGACCTTCCCATCCGTTTTTTACAAAACAGACAGTGGTTTCGCGCCGATCGTTAAATGAAAATTCGACGTTCCGAATTTCGTTCCCGTATACAGCAGCGGGGGCTGCGGTGGATTTTTTTACCACGCTTCCCTCAATTGCAGGCGGGTTCTAAGTTATTTTCAAAGAACTAAGGCGTAGATGCTAACAGATCAAAAACAAAAAAGCAAAAACTCTGAGCCTTGCGGTTAAAGCATTCCTTTATCGCTCAGCCATTTGTCATTTAGCTTAGAAAGATAGCGAGCGCCTGTATCTGGGAGTAGCACAACAACTAATTCATCTGGCTGAAGTTTATCAGCAGCCTGAATTGCGCCGGCAACGGCCGCGCCGCCCGATGATCCGGTAAAGAGCCCTTCTTCTCGCGCCAATTTCATCGTGGTTTGATATGCGAGTTTATCGGGTATTTGAATCACTTCATCAATGAATTCGAATTTAATATTCCCTGGAATAAAATCTTCACCGATGCCATCAATAAGATAAGGATGATACCCTTCGATTTTTCCGGTTTCGAAAAAACCTTTGATGACTGAACCGACAGTATCAATACCTACGGTGCGTATTTTCGGATTTTGTTCTTTTAAATATTTGCTGGTTCCGCTGATAGTTCCACCGGTTCCGACTCCAGTAACAAAAGTGGAAATTTTTCCGTCTGTATCGCGCCAGATCTCAGGGCCTGTTGAGTTGTAATGGGCATCCATATTTTTTTCGTTGTAGTACTGCTGCGGCAAAAATGAATTTTCCGTTTCACGATTTAAGCGTTTGGAAGTTTCATAGTACGAGCGAGGATCTTCTGGATCTACATCAGTTGGACACATCACGCACTGAGCGCCATATGCTTCGAGCAGTTGAATTTTTTCCACAGGAACTTTATCAGGCATTACAGCAATCATTTTGCAGCCATGAACAATCGCCGCAAGAGCGAGACCAACGCCAGTGTTTCCAGAAGTTGGCTCAATGATCGTCCCTCCAGGTTTCAGTGCTCCACGTTGGAGAGCATCCTGAACCATCCAAAGACCGATCCGATCTTTAACTGAGCCGCCTGGATTTGCAGATTCAAGCTTGGCCGCAATTCTTGCGCCCTTTAAAGACTTAACCTTGTTCAAATATACAAGCGGAGTGTTGCCTACAAGTTCTAAAATGTTTTTCGCTATTTTCATATGTTCATTTAAACCAACGGAATCCACTCTTCGTTTTTCTCAATTCATCTTCAAGGGCTGTTAACCGTTGAGCAAGATCTTCAAAGCTCTTCCTGATCATCAAATTTTCTTGAGTTAATTCTTCTGTCACTTTTAGGAGTAAATCCATTTCTTCGCGTATTCTTTGAGGATCTTCATCTGCAGCAAGACTGCGTTTTACTTCTCGAATTGAAAGCCCTTTTTCATGAATCAGATGTTTTAGATGAACAACCC